>NZ_WEGK01000009.1 GCF_009604405.1 Nocardia macrotermitis | reverse complement strand
GGCCTGCCTGATGGATTCGCTGGAGCAGCAATGAGTTCCGCTGGAGCGGCGCGGATGTGGGAATCGGTGGGTGGATTGCCTGTTGTTTGCTAGTTTGGGATTGTGTTCGGATTGCAGTGTGGGGCAACACATAAACCTATTGCGGGGAACAAGTTTCTCGCGGTATCGGTTGATATGACGCGCATGCAACTGCGCCGCCGAGTCGTGTCCGGGTCGGCGGGTGGGTGCCGAGACGAGGGAATCACCGGGGTCGACGGGCGGAAGAAGTCGCCGAGCTCATGGGGTCCAGGAACCCGGAACCTGCGTTCCGCATAGTGTGTTCGTGAGGACGCGACCATCGGGAGGACCACCATGTCGAGGATGTTCGTGGACGTGACGCACGCCCACCGGCTCGAATGCTCGCCCCAGCGGGGGCGCTGACATGGCGGACATCAATTCGGCGGTGGCCGGTTATCGCACCTACCGGCAGGTGGTGCTCACGCCGACCCGGGCGGTGCGACTACCGCTGATCGTGGTGTTGCTGCTGGTCGGCGTGGTGCTGGTGTACGCCGCGGATCGGGCCTCGCGCGAGGGCGTGGATCGCGGCTGGTTCGTGGCCGCCTCGCTGTCGGGGCTGTTCGTCGCGCGCGGGCTGCATCTGCGGCGGCCGATCACGCTGCCGCACGTCACCATCGCGGTGATCGTGCTCGGGATGTCGAACATCGCGTATCGCTCGGCGCATCCGGCGGTCGGGTTCGTGTTCCTGGCCTCGACCGGATTCATCATGATGCTGCCGCAGGGCTCGCGGCCGCAGCCCGACCAGCGGATGCGGATCGCGGCGCTGGTCGACGCGACCACGGGCGATCCGCTCGCGCCGTTCGCGATGCATTCGTCCAAGTCCTACTTCTTCGACGCCACCTCCGCCGCGGCCATCGGCTACCGCACCCGCTTCGGCATCGCGGTGGTGGCCGGTGATCCGATCGGCGATCGGGCGGTCTTCGGGACGCTCGTCGCGGAGTTCTCCGACTTCGCCATGGCGCACGGCTGGCGGATCGCGGTGCTGGGCGCGAGCCCCGAGGTGTGCGATATGTGGCGGACCCGGGCCGCGGAACACCGTGGGCTGCACGCGATTCCGATCGGCCGCGATGTGGTCGTCGAGGTCGACGGCTTCGATATGGTCGGCCGCAAATTCCGCAATCTGCGCCAGGCGGTGAGCCGCACCCGCAACTTCGGGGTGAGCACCGAGGTCATTCCCGAGCGGGAGTTGAGCGAGGCGCTGCGCCAGACGCTGTTCGCGATCGTCGACGAATGGCATCACGGGCGGCAGACCCGCGGTTTCTCGATGATCCTGGATCATCTGCTGGACGGTCGTCATCCCGGGATGCTGGTGGTGATCGCCCGCGACAGCGACGGCCGGGTGGTCGGATTCCAGCGCTACGGCGAGGCGAATCGCGGCAGCGAACTGAGCCTGGACGTGCCGTGGCGGCGCAAGGACGCACCCAACGGCCTGGACGAACGCATGATCGTGGACCTGGTCGAATACGGCCGCGAACGCGGTGTGCACCGCATCTCGCTGGCCTTCGCAGCCTTCCCCGAGCTGTACAGCGACACGGACCGCACCCGTTCGCGCCAGGCGCTGTACCTGCTGGCGCGGGTCCTGGATCCGATGATCCGGCTCGAATCGCTGTTCCGTTTCCTGCGCAAGTTCAACTCGTTCGGCAATCAGCGGTTCGTGTTGATCCGCTGGCGCGAGATCGTGTTCACCGCGGCCGCGCTGCTGACACTCGAGTTCGTCCCGCACCGCAAGCAGATCTGAGCCGGGCGGGCCGCCCGAGCGGCCCGCCCGTCGGAGCTCGATCGCCACCAGCGGACAGGGCAATCTTCACCCGGGCGACGGGATCACTTCTCGCGGCGCACACCATCGAGGTCGGTGAACGACAACTGCATCTTGATCGGCTCCTCCAGGAGGAGCTCGTCCCAATGCTCACGGTGCAGCGCGTACCGCTTGTTGGACCAGTCGAGACGGAACTCGTCTATCCGCTCGACGGTTTCCCAATCATCGGCGAAGTGGACCACCAGATACACGGGAATCCCTGTGCGGGCGTAGAGTTTTCGTTTGTACTCGGTATCGTCGCCGATGCTGTCGGGGGAGACCACTTCCACTACCATGCGGATGTGCGGCAGGACCGTCGTCGCATCCCATCGGCCGCAGTCGATGACCAGGAGGTCGGGAAACCGGAAGTTCGCTCGACGATGCACGCTCACGCTGTGCGCGTCGGGGAAGCGAACAGGAGTGTCCGACTCGGTATCCAGGCACGGATCGTTCGGCGTGTGCGCGTTCTCGAGAGCCCGGCGGAGCCTGTGGATCACTCGGTCGTGGGCTCGACTCTGTGCCTGACAGCGCACCACGAGCCCATCCACCAGCTCGAATGGTCCGCCGAACCGCGCGGCAAGGTCTCCGGGGTCCGCGGCCAGGAACTCCTCAGCCGTCAGCCGCTGTTCGCCGCGGGGATCCACAGCCGGCATTTTTCCTCCTACAGCAGTCATGCGGGAAGGCAGCCCGCCACCCCAGGCTAGTTCACACGTGAGCAGCGCAACCGATCTCCGCAGCCATCGGATACCTTCGCGCGTGTTCCGGTCTCCATCCAAATATCGTCCTCGCCGCCGGCCATACCTGGTGGCAGGAACCGTGGGTATGCGGTGCGACCGGCGTAGGCGCGGTCGATATTCGGCGACCGGTCCAGCGCCGGAAGCTCGAGATGAGTGGAGTAGCGTGCGGCACATGGGATTTGCCGTTGAACGGTTCGATCACATCGTGCTGAACTGCCGCGATGTCGCGGCTACCGCGGCCTGGTACGAACGGGTTCTGGGTATGCGGATCGAGACGTTCGGGCCCGCCGGGCGTACGGCGCTGGTGTTCGGGCGGCAGAAGATCAATCTGCGACCGGTGGCGATGGCGGCGGACGATCCGGCGTGGCTGACCGGGGCGGTGGTCGCGGCCGGGTCCGAGGATCTGTGTTTCATCGCCAGCGCTACGCCCGAACAGGTGCACGGGCATCTGACCGCGTGCGGGGTGCGGATCACCGAGGGGCCCGTGGTGAAGACCGGTGCGCTGGGGCAGATGATTTCGCACTACTGCCGTGACCTGGACGGCAACCTCGTCGAGATCGCCGTTTACCCACCCGAGTAATCCGCCCTCCTTGACAGTCGGCAATCCGGACACGGACAGTTACCCGGGTGTTCGAAGCCACCGATGTCTCCCGGACCACGCTGCGCAAGGTCGGTCTGCGCCTGGTGCCGTTCCTGGGCCTGCTGTATTTCGTGAACTATCTGGATCGGGTGAACATCGGGTTCGCCGGGCCGAGCGGGATGAAACACGATCTCGCGCTGTCGGAGACGGTGTTCGGATTCGCCTCGGGCATCTTCTTCCTCGGGTATCTGGTGCTCGAGGTGCCGAGCAATCTGGCGCTGCACCGGTTCGGGGCGCGGCGGTGGATGGCGCGGATCATGCTCAGTTGGGGCGTGATCGCGACCGCGATGGTGTTCGTGCCGAACGCGACCGCGCTGATCGTGCTGCGGTTCCTGCTCGGTGTGGCCGAGGCGGGTTTCTTTCCGGGCATCCTGCTGTATCTGACGTACTGGTTCCCGCAGCGGTATCGTGCGCGGATCGTCGCGATGTTCATGGTGGCGGTGCCGATCTCGACGGCGGTCGGCTCGACGCTGTCGAGTCTGGTGATCCAGTACGGCGACGGGCTGGTCGGGCTGAGCGGCTGGCGGTTCATGTTCCTGGTCGAAGGCGTGCCCGCGCTGCTGCTGGCCGTGCTCACCTGGTTCTACCCGACCGATCGGCCCGAGCAGGCGAGGTGGCTGAACGCATCCGAAAGGGAGTGGCTCGCAACCGAACTCGCGCGCGAGGAGGCCGAACTGGCCGCGGCCGAGCACTGGACGTTGCGGCGGGCGCTGACCCATCCGCGCATCCTGGGCCTGGCCGCGATCTACGGCGGTATCGCCTACGGGCTGTACGCGCTGGGCTTCTTCCTGCCGACCATCGTCGCCGGATTCCAGCAGCAGTACGGCACCCACTATTCGGTGGTACAGCGCGGGCTGATCACGGCGGTGCCGTACGTGATCGGCGCGGTCGCGATGGTGTGGTGGGGCAGGCACGGCGACCGGACCGGGGAGCGGCGCTGGCATGTCGCGCTGCCGTCGATCATCGGCGGTCTGGCCATTCCGATCGCGCTCTACCTGGGCAATCCGTTCGCGGCGATGACTGCGGTGACGGTGTGCGCGGTCGGGGTGCTCGCGGCGCTGCCGACCTTCTGGGCGTTGCCGAGCACCTTCCTGTCCGGTGCGGCCGCGGCCGGCGGTATCGCGCTGATCAACTCGCTGGGCAATATCAGCGGATTCGCCGCGCCCTACATCACCGGCTGGCTGCGGGACCTCACCGGAACCCAGCGCGCCGGACTGTGGGTGGTCGGGGTGTACATGGTGCTCGCGGGGGTGGGCGCGCTCGCGTTGCGGCGGCGGGAATAACCGCTCGCGAACCCGGTTGTCGCTCTCGACGGTGAAGGAAGGGAACTGTTGTGGCGAACGGGTTTTCGGCGGACGGTCTGGCACTGCTGAGCGAAACGCTGGCGGGATACGTCGAGCGCGGTGAGGTCCCGGGTCTGGTTGCGATGATCCATCGGGGCGGGGAGCTCGTTCAGGTGGATTCCGCGGGCTGGCTGGATCGCGAGGCGCGGCGGCCGATGCGGCGGGACGCGCTGTTCCGGATGGCGTCGATGACCAAACCCGTGACCGCGGTCGCCGCCCTGCAACTCGTGGAGCAGGGGCTGATCGGATTGTCCGATCCGGTGGATCGCTGGCTGCCCGAACTCGCCGATCGCAAGGTCATGCGCGATCCGCTGGGCGCGCCCGAGGATGTCGTGCCCGCGTCCCGGCCGATCACGCTGGAGGATCTGCTCACCTACCGGTTCGGGCTGGGCTGGGGACGTTCCGCCCTTGCGCCGCAACTGTTCTCGCTCACCGCCGATCCGGTCGGCACCGCCCTGAGCATCCCCGGCGTCGAATCGCTGGATCCCGACGCGTGGATGCGGCGGCTCGGTGAGTTGCCGCTGATCGCGCAGCCCGGCGAGCTGTGGCGGTATCACACGTCTTCGGATGTGTTGGGTGTGTTGATCTCCAGGATCACCGGGCAGCCGTTCGACACGGTGCTGGCCGAACGCATCTTCGAGCCGCTGGGCATGGTGGACACCGGATTCGTGGTGCCCGAATCCGGACGGGAACGTCTCACTGTGCTCTACTCGCGCGACGGCGATGTCCTCGATCATCCCGACACGACGCGGTGGGCGCAGCGGCCGCGCTTCGTCTCCGGCGGTGCGGGCCTGATCTCCACCCTCGACGACTACGCTCGCTTCGCACGGATGATCCTCGGCCGCGGCGAACTCGACGGAACCCGGATCCTGACCGCGGACACGGTGGAGACGATGGCGCGTGACCGGCTCACCCCCGCCCAGCACACCGATCCGCCGTTCAACCCGCCGCTGGGGCAGACCATGTGGGACGAACAGGGTTTCGGCTACGGCGTGCAGGTCCGCATCCGGCAGGACGGCATCGGGCCGGACATCGGCACGGTGTCCTGGCCGGGCGGTTTCGGCACCTGCTGGATCGCCGATCCGCGGCACGATCTGGCCGCACTGCTGTTCGTGCAGGTCAGCAATATCATCGTGGCCGGTGACTGGCAGATTCCGCTGGGCGAGGACTTCCTGAACCTGACGTATCGCGCGTTGCGGGACTGACGGCCCGGCCGCACCGATTCGCCCCGATCCGAGGAATTTGCGAGCCGATGTCCGAGAATGGGGATCGGCTTCGACGTACCTGGTGACAGCACCGCAGGGGTGCCGGTCGGAAGGAGATCGCCGTGAAGTACATGATTCTGAGCTACGGATCGCAGCGGGACTACGACGGAATGGGCGGGTCGGCGGAATCGACCTGGTCACCGCAGGATTTCGCGGAACTGCACGCGTTCATGACCAAGTTCAACCAGGACCTGGAGGCGTCCGGGGAACTGGTGGAGACGCGCGGGCTGACCGCGCCCGTGCACACCCGCCGGATCGGCAATCGCAACGGGACGCCGTTCGTCACCGACGGCCCGTTCGCGGAGACCGAGGAGGTGCTCGCCGGATACTGGGTGGTCGACGTCGCGAGTTTCGACCGCGCCACCGAGATCGCCGAGCGGCTGCGGGACTGCCCGGGTCCGGCCGCGGCCGTGGCCGACGCCTACGCCGATGTGCGGCCGATCGCGGAGTCGGCCGACGAATTGTGAACTCCCGCACCGAGATCGAGGACCTGCTGCGGCATGCGACGCCGCGGGTCCTCGGTGCGGTGGTCCGCCGCTACGGGCATTTCGACACCGCCGAGGACGCGGTGCAGGAGGCGTTGCTGGCCGCCGCCACGCAGTGGCCGCGCGAGGGGGTTCCCGCCGAACCGGTGAGCTGGCTGATCGCCGTCGCGGGTCGGCGGCTGACCGATCTGCTGCGCCGGGATCAGGCGCGGCGGCGGCGCGAGGACGTGGTCGCGGGCCGGCAGTCACCGCGGGATCTGGTGGCCCCGCCCGCGGATCGCGCGCCCGCCGACGCCGACGACACGCTCATTCTGCTGTTCATGTGCTGTCATCCGGCGTTGTCGCTGCCCTCGCAGATCGCGTTGACGTTGCGGGCGGTCGGCGGTCTGTCGGCCGGTGAGATCGCGCGGGCGTTCCTGGTGTCGGAGGCGACCATGACCCGGCGCATCAGCCGGGCCAAGACCACCATCCGGGACAGCGGGGTGCGGTTCGCGCCACCCTCGGCGGCCGAGCGCGACGAACGTCTGGGCACGGTGCTGCACGTGCTGTATCTGATCTTCACCGAGGGGTATTCGGCGACCACCGGCTCGATGCTGTATCGGGACGAATTATCCAGCGAGGCAATCCGATTGGCTCGGTTGGCGTATCGTTTGCTACCCGATGACGGTGAGGTTGCGGGACTGCTGGCGTTGATGTTGCTGACCGATGCGCGACGTCCGGCGCGGATCGGTGCGGGTGGTGAGCTGATCCCGATGGCTGAGCAGGACCGAAGGCTGTGGCGCGCGGACGATATCGCCGAGGGCATCGCGCTGATCACCGAGACGCTGCCGCGCGGTCCGGTCGGGGCCTATCAGTTGCAGGCCGCGATCGCCGCTGTGCACGACGAGGTCGAGGACTACGCCGCTACCGATTGGCCGCAGATCGCCGCGTTGTACGAACGGTTGCTGGCGCTCGGTGACAATCCGGTCGTCGCGTTGAATCATGCTGTGGCCGTGGCGATGTCGCGTGGTCCCCGGGTCGGGCTGGAGCTGGTCGAGGATCTCGCGGTCCGCCTGCCCGGAGATCATCGGATCGATGCCGTGCGTGCGCATCTACTGGAATTGCTCGGTGAGCGAGAATCCGCGCGCGAGACCTATCGTAAGGCCGCCGAGCAGGCCAAAACCCTGCCGCAGCAACGGTATCTGAACGGTTGTGCCGATCGGCTAGCCTCGCGGGTCACGCCGGCCGATCACGTCGACCCGTGAAACACCGTGCGTCACAGATCCGTTGCCGCGGACGGGCTCGAAATCCGTTGGATCAGTTGACCGGCAGGCTGTCCAACGAGCTGACCGTCGTGGCGAGCGCACGCGCGGCTTCCGCGCCCTTGGTGACGAAATGCTTCGTGTAGTACTCGACGTGCTCGCTGTGCTCGTGGAAGTGGTGCGGGGTCAGCACGACCGAGAACACCGGCACGTCGTTGTCGAGCTGCACTCGCATGAGCCCGTCGATCACGGCCGAGGCGACGAAGTCGTGCCGGTAGATGCCGCCGTCCACGACCAGGGCCGCGCCCACGATCGCGCGGTACCGCCCGGTGCGGGCCAGCCGCTGGGCGTGCAGCGGGATCTCGAACGCCCCGGGCACGTCGAACACCTCGACGGTCGCCGGATCGAAGCCGAGGTCGCGATACTCGGCCAGGAACCCTTCGTACGCCTGCGTCACGATGGGCCGATGCCAGCTGGCGCGGATGAAGGCGACGCGGCCCTCGGTGGGAGTGCTCATGGCCGGATGCTACCGGGTGGTCAGATGCTTCTCCAACCACCCGACCAGGTCGCCGAGCACCGCGTCCCGCTCCGGTTCGTTGAAGATCTCGTGGTAGAAGTCCGGATAGCGGATGACGGTGAGGTCCTTCGCACCCGCGCGCTGCTCGATGAGGTCTGCGCTGGACGGGGCGGCCAGGGCGTCGGCGGTGCCGTGCTGGACCAGCGTCGGGACGGTCAGCCGGTCGAGGCGGGCGGAGACGGTCGCGGCGGCCCGGAGGATCTCCGCGCCGGTGCGGGCGGGGAGCTTGCCGTGGAAGACCAGGGGGTCGGTGTCGTAGGCGCGCACGACTTCCGGATCGCGGCTGATCATCGACGAATCCAGTTGTAGTACCGGAAGATTCGGTGCCCAGCGACTCAGCGCGGGGGCGAGTGCGCGTTGCAGGGCGTTACCGGCGGGGATGTCCAGCGGTGGTCCGGACAGCGCGATTCCGGCGACGTCCAGCGGGGCGCGCGTGGCCAGATGGAGCGTGATCAGACTGCCCATACTGTGGCCCAGCACGAAACGCGGCACGCCCGGATGACGTTCCGAAGCCAGGTCCAGCAGCGTCGCCACATTGTCGGCCGCACCATCGACCGAATCGATGTTCGCCCGGCGCCCACCCGAACGCCCGTGCCCGATGTGATCGAGCGCGTACACCGCGAAACCGTTGTCCGCCAATCGCTTTCCGACATGCTCGTACCGCCCGGAATGCTCCCCGACCCCGTGCACGAGCGTGACCACCCCGCGCACCCGGTCCCCGGGAACCCAGGCCCGCCAGAAAACCCGCCCGCCCCGCCCCTCGAACTCACCGGTCTCGCCCTGCGTCATCGCGATCCTTTCCCTGGGTCGGCCCGCTGCCGCACGCATGTGAATTTATCCGCGTATACGGTTCGCGGAGGCGGATACCGCGCAGCGAACTCGATGACGTGCGCTGTCGAACGCGCCGCCGTGCGAACATGCGATGCGGACGACGTTCGGCTGTGCCCAGCGTCGATCGCCTGTCGAGTTCGTCGCCGTGGCCGGACGACGCCGCGTGGTGAACGCGGCGGTGCGGTAGCCGGGCGGCGGTGAATCGGCTGGTCACGTAACGCGGCGGCAACGCCCGGCGATGAGCATCGGTGTGGATTGAACTGCTGAGGAATCGGTGCCTGTCGCAGGCGGGAGAGGCGCGGCAACCGCGACGACACGCGACCCGGATCGACCAGTACGATACGGCACGGTGAGAACGAATACAGGGCGTCAGCAGTCGCGCGGAAATCGTCGTCGGGGGAGTGTGCTTTTCCCGAGCCTGCTCACCGCCGCCGTGGAGTACGCGGCCGACACCGTCGCGATCCGGTTCAGTGCCTCCGGTGATCCGGCCGATGTGCGGCAGCTGACCTATCGCGAACTGGACGAATCGTCCTCACGTCTGGCCCGGGAACTGATCGCGCGGGGGATCGGCGCGGACGACGCGGTCGCGATCGGCATCTCACGCGGTATCGAATCGGTGCTGGCGGTCTGGGCGATCGCCAAGACCGGCGCGGCCTACGTGCCGGTGGATCCGGCCTATCCGGCCGAGCGCATCGAGCACATCCTGTCCGATTCCGGCGCGGTGCTCGGGCTGACCACCACCGCGCATCGGGCGGCTCTTGGGGAACACGGCCCGGAATGGATCGAACTCGACGATCCGGCCCACGCCGAGCGGATCGCCGCGCATCCCGCGCATCCGGTCTCCTACGCCGATCGCGTGCGCGTGGTGAACGAGCTGCATCCGGCCTACTACATCTACACGTCGGGTTCGACGGGGCGTCCCAAGGGCGTGGTCGTCGGCCACGGTGGGCTCGGCAGCCTGGTCACGGCCATGCGGGAGTCCTTCGGGGTGGACCGGGAATCGCGGGTGGCGCACGTCTGCTCGCCGAACTTCGACGTGTCCGTGCTGGAGTTGATGCTGGCCTTCTCCTCGGGCGCGACGCTGGTGGTGTCGCCGCCGCAGGTGTTCGGCGGGCACGAACTGGCCGAGCTGCTGCGCCGCGAACGCGTCACGCACATGCTGATCACGCCCGGCGCGCTGGAGTCGGTGGATTCGACCGGGTTGGACGAGCTGCGCACGGTGATGGTCGCCGGTGACCGGTTCGGTCCCGAACTGGTCGGCCGCTGGGCCCGCGACGGGCGCACCTTCCTCAACGGCTACGGCCCGACCGAGGCCACGATCCTGGCGACCGCGACCGGTGCGCTGCACGCGGACGAGCTGGTCACCATCGGTTCCTCGGTGCCCGCGATGGGCGCGTTCGTGCTCGACGCGCGGTTGCGGCCGGTTCCGGCGGGGACGACCGGCGAGCTGTATCTGTCGGGTCCGGCGCTGGCGCGGGGGTACCTGGGGCGGCCCGGCCTGACCTCGGAGCGTTTCGTCGCGAGCCCGTTCGTCGGTGACGCCGGCAAGTCCGGCGCGCGGCTGTATCGGACCGGAGATCTGGTGCGGCGCACCGAATCCGGCACCATCGAATATCTGGGCCGGACCGACTTCCAGGTGAAGATCCGCGGTGTGCGCATCGAACTCGGCGAGATCGACAACGCGCTGACCACCCATCCGGACATCGACTACGCGGCCACGCTGGACCGCACCATGCCCTCGGGGTCCAAGGCGCTGGTGTCGTACGTGCTGCCGCGCGCGGGCACCGCCGTGGACACCGAACGGCTGGCCGAATTCCTCGCGGAATCGTTGCCCGCGTACATGATTCCGACGCTGATCATGGTGTT
The DNA here is from genome assembly GCF_009604405.1 of Nocardia macrotermitis. Taxonomy (GTDB): domain Bacteria; phylum Actinomycetota; class Actinomycetes; order Mycobacteriales; family Mycobacteriaceae; genus Nocardia; species Nocardia macrotermitis. Next base: position 349,795 of record NZ_WEGK01000009.1, on the reverse strand, counting down.
GGACGAGATTCCGCTGACCCCGGTCGGCAAGCTCGATCGTGCGGCGCTGCCCGAACCGGTCTTCGAGGCGGCCGAATTCCGCGCGCCGGTCACCGAGAACGAGATCCTGATCGCCGAACTCTTCGCGGGTGTGCTCGGGGTCGAACAGGTCGGGTTGGACGATTCGTTCTTCGGGCTGGGCGGCGATTCGATTCTGTCGATCCAGCTGGTGTCGCGGGCCAAGGCGCGCGGGCTCGCGTTCAGCGCGCAGGACGTGTTCAATCAGCGCACGGTCGCGGGGCTGGCCGAAGTCGCTTCCGCCGTAGGCGAATCCGCGCGTGAGGTGCTCGCCGAACTGCCCGGCGGTGGCGTGGGGGAGATGCCGCTGACGCCGTTGATGGCCTCGACTCTGGCGAAAGGCCCGGCGTTCCAACGGTATTCGCAGACAATGACGTTGCGGCTGCCCGACGGGCTCGATGACGAGACGTTGCTGGGCACCCTGACCGGCGTCATCGATCACCACGACGTGCTGCGTGCCCGTCTGCGCGGAAATGCCGAGCAGGGCTGGACATTCGAGACGCTGGCCCCGGGCGCGGTCGACGTGTCCGCACTGGTGCGCCGGGTGGAGCTGCCCGCCGGTATCGACGAGGCCGAACTCTCCCGGCGGGCGAGCGCGGAATTCGATGCGGCACTGGGCCGTTTGGATCCGGCGGGCGCGGCCATGGTGCAGTTCGTCCGGTTCGCTTTCGGAGAGGACGCCGAAAAGCCCGGCCGCCACGACATTCTGCTCGTCGTCGCGCATCACTTCGTGATCGACGGCGTGTCCTGGCGCATCATCATTCCGGACCTGATGGTGGCCTGGATGCAGGTCGCGGCCGGTCAGCCGGTGGCGCTGCCCGCGGTGGGCACCTCGATGCGGCGGTGGTCGCACGCGCTGGCCGAGGCGGCACGGCGTTCGGACGTGCTCGCGGAACTGCCGCGCTGGCAGGAGATTTCGCAGACGCCCGATCCGCAGCTCGGCACTCGCGCGTTCGATCCCGCCGTCGACACCCTGGCCACGGTCGAGCGTGTCCGGGTGACGGTGCCGCCGGAGGTGACCGAGGCCGCGCTGACCGTCATCCCCACGAAGTTCCGCGGCGGCGCGACCGACGCGCTGCTCTCGGCGCTCGCGCTGGCGGTGAGTCGTTGGCGCGGTGACGATTCCGGCGGTTCGGTGCTGGTGCGCCTGGAGGGGCACGGCCGCGAGGAGGACTTCGTTGCGGGCGCGGACCTCGCGCGCACCGTCGGCTGGTTCACCAGTGCGTTCCCGGTCCGGCTCGATCTCGCGGGCGCGGATTTCGCCGCCGCGTTCGAGGGCGGGAGCGTCGCCGGGGATGTGCTCAAGGCGGTGAAGGAACAGGTTCTGGCCGTGCCCGGCCGGGGTCTGGGATTCGGGCTGCTGAGCTACTTCGACCCCGAAACCGCTGGGCAACTGCGGGATTCGGGCCAGATCACCTTCAACTATCTGGGCCGGATCGCGGCCGGTGGCGCGGCGGCCGAACTCGCCGAATCAGGGTGGGCACCCACCGGTGACCTCGGTGATTTCGACGCCGACCTGGATCGTGACATGCCCGCCACCGGGCCGATCGATATCAATGCGATCGTCACCGACGGTCCGGACGGGCCGGAACTGGGCGCGTCCTTCGCGTTCCCGTCGGGGCTGCTCACGCGCGAGCGCGTGCAGGAGCTGGCCGACCTGTGGGTGGCCGCGTTGACCGCGCTGGCCGATCACGCGCGTCGGCCCGGCGCGGGCGGTCGCACCCCGTCGGATCTGCCGCTGGTGCACGTCACCCAGACCGATATCGAGACCTGGGAGCGGGACTACCCGGCGCTGTCCGATGTGTGGTCGCTCTCGCCGCTGCAATCCGGGCTGCTGTTCCACGCCCAGATGACCAGTGCCACAGTCGATGTCTACACCAGTCAGGCCCGGGTGGACCTGGCCGGCGCGGTGAACCCGGATCGGTTGCGGACCGCCGCGCAGGCGATCCTGGACCGCTACCCGAACCTGCGCACCGCGTTCGTCACCGATGCCGCCGGGCGACCGGCACAGCTGGTCCTGGATCGGGTCGAGGTGCCGTGGCAGGTGGTGGATCTGTCGGATCTGCCTGCACCGCAACGTGATTCGGAACTCGAACGGCTGATCCTGGCGGACCGCGTCACGCACTTCGACATGACGGTGCCGCCGCAGCTGCGCTTCACCCTGTACCACCTGGGCGCCGAGGGCACGGACGCCGATCGCTGGCAACTGGCGATCACCAGCCACCACATCCTGCTCGACGGCTGGTCCATGCCGCTGCTGATGCGGGATCTGCTGGTGCTGTACGCCACCTCCGGTGATCCGTCGGTGCTGCCGCGGGTCGAGTCGTACCGGACCTTCCTGAACCGCCTCGCGAGCCGGGATCACGAAGCGTCGCTGCGGATCTGGGAACGCGCACTGTCGGGCGTCACCGAGCCGACGCTGCTCGCGCCGCAGCCGCGCACCGCGGAGACCTACGACGCGGACCGGTTGACCGTCGAGATCGACGCCGAGCGCACTCGCCGGATCGCCGCGCGCGCGGGCGAATTGGGTGTCACCGTGAACACCCTGGTGCAGGCGGCCTGGGGTTTCGTGCTCGGAAAGCTCACCGGCCGTTCTGATGTCGTCTTCGGTGCCACGGTGTCGGGTCGTCCGGCGGATCTGCCCGGTATCGAATCGATGGTGGGTCTGTTCATCAATACGCTGCCGGTGCGGGTGAGCATCGACGACCGGCTCACGATCGGTGAGCTGCTGCGCCGTTTGCAGGGCGAGCAGGTCGAACTGCTCGATCACCACTACATCGGCCTGGCCGACATCCAGCGGATCGCCGGTGCCGGAGCGCATTTCGACACGCTGCTGCTGTTCGAGTCGTATCCGATCGACAAGGAGTCGATCGGCGCGGCCGCCGATATCGACGGTGTCGCGGTGACCGGTATCGGTGCTCGCGACGATTCGCACTATCCGCTGACCCTGCTGGTCACCGCGGAGGCCACCCTCGAACTGAACTGGAAGTATCTGTCCAGCCGGTTCACCGCGGCCGAGGTGGAAACCCTTGCCGCCCGGCTGGTTCGGGCGATCGAGGCGCTCGCCGGTGATCCCGGCGCGCTGGTCGGGGATGTCGACATCATGCTCGGCGAGGCCGAGCGGGATCGAATCCTGCTGGGCTGGAACGATTCCGCGCACGAGGTCGCGCCGGAGCTGATGCTCGACGGCTACCGCCGCGCGGTGGCGGCGCATCCGGACCGGGTCGCGGTGGTCTACGAGGGCGCTCAGCTGACCTATGCGGAGTTCGACAGCCGGGTGAATAGCCTTGCGCGCCTGTTGATCTCGCAAGGTGTGGGCGCGGAGTCGCTGGTCGGCCTCGCGGTGCGGCGCTCGCTGGAACAGGTCATCGGCATGTACGCGGTGCTCAGCGCGGGCGGTGCGTGGGTGCCGGTGGATCCGGACTATCCGGCCGATCGCGTCGAGCAGGTGGTGGCCGCCGCGCAGCCGGTGTGTGTGCTCACCACGACCCGTGACGAGGTCGCGGTGCCGGACGGAATTCCGTTGCTGCACATCGACACCGTCGAGCTGGCCGGATTCGCCGATACTCCGGTGACGGCCGGGGAACTGCTGCGTCCGGTGCGTCCGGACAGCCTGGCGTACGTGCTGTTCACCTCCGGCTCCACCGGGCGGCCCAAGGGGGTCGCGGTGTCGCACCGGTCGGTCGGCAACCACCTCGCCTGGATGCAGTCGCAGTACCCGTTGGCCGCCGATGACGTGTATCTCCAGAAGACCACCTTCACCTTCGACGTGTCGATGTGGGGTTACTTCATCCCGTTGCGGTTGGGCGCGACCCTGGTGATGGCCACCCCCGACGGTCATCGCGATGCCATCTACATCGCGGAAACCATTGCGGCGCAGCAGGTCACCGTCACCGACTTCGTGCCGTCGATGCTGGCGGTGTTCGCCGCGCACACCCCGGCGGGTTCGGTGCCGAGCCTGCGACGGGTCATGGTCGGCGGCGAGGCGCTGCCGGTGGAGACCGTGACCGCGGTGCGCGCGATCTGCGACGAACCGGTGCTGAACGTGTACGGGCCGACCGAGGCCGCGGTCGCGGTCACCACATGGTTGGCGACCGGTACGGAGCAAGGCGGTGTGCCGATCGGTACGCCGGTCTGGAATACCCGTGTGTACGTGCTGGATTCGCGGCTGCGGCCGGTGCCGGTCGGGGTCACCGGTGAGCTGTACCTCGCCGGTGATCAGCTCGCGCGCAGCTATCTGGGACGTCCGGATCTGACCGCGGATCGGTTCGTGGCCAACCCCTTCGGCACCGGAGAGCGGATGTACCGCACCGGTGACCGGGTGGCCTGGCAGGAGCCCGGCGTCCTGAAGTACCTGGGCCGCACCGACTTCCAGGTGAAGTTGCGCGGCCAGCGCATCGAACTCGGCGATATCGAGGCGGCGCTGCTGGCGCAGCCGTCGGTGAATCAGGCCGCGGTGCTGGTGGTTTCGACCGAACTCGGCGAGCAGCTGGTCGGCTACGTGGTCCCCGCGCCGGGCGCGCACCTGGACGCGGAGGCGCTGCGCACCGCGGTCGCGCGTCGGCTGCCCGCGTACATGGTTCCGGCCACCATCGTGGAGTTGGCGGAATTCCCGCTGAACCCCGCCGGCAAGCTGGACCGCAAGGCGCTGCCGCGTCCGGTGGTGGCCGCCCGCGAGTTCCGGGCCCCGGCCACGCCGATCGAGGAGATGGTGGCGGGCGTCTTCGCCGATGTGCTCGGTATCGACCGGGTCGGCGCGGACGACGACTTCTTCGCCCTCGGCGGTAATTCGCTGGTCGCCGCGCAGGTGGTGGCCCGGCTGACCACGGCGCTGGACGCGCGCATCTCGGTGGCGGCGCTGTTCGACACCCCCGTGGTCGCGGATCTGGCCGCCGGAATCGTGCCCGGTTCGGGCAATACCGCGAGCCGCCCGCCGCTGGTGCGGGCCGAACGTCCGGAGCGGGTGCCGCTGTCGCTGGCACAGCAGCGGATGTGGGTGCTCAACCAGATCGATCCCGAATCCCCCTCCTACAACCTGCCTTTCGCGATCCGCCTGAGCGGGACGCTGGACGTGGACGCCCTGCGCTCGGCCGTCCTGGACGTCCTGGACCGGCACGAGGCGCTGCGTACCCGATTCCCGGTCGCCGGGCCCGGCGGCGAGCCCTACCAGGAGATCTGGTCGGTGGCGCGCACGCTGCCGGACGGGCTGGTGGTGGAAACCGCCACAGTCGAGGATCAGGACCGGATCGCCGAGCTGATGTCGGCGGGCTTCGATGTCACCGAACAGCCGCCGGTGCGGATCCGGCTGTTCTCCGACGCCGCAGGCCGCGAACATCTGTTCGTCGTTGTGGTGCACCACATTTCGGCCGACGGATCGTCGCTGGCGCCGTTGGCCCGCGACCTGGTCACCGCCTACGTGGCGCGGCAGGCGCAATCGGTGCCGGGCTGGGCGCCACTGCCGGTGCAGTACGCCGACTTCGCGCTCTGGCAGCGCGCGGTGATCGGCACAGACGACGACGAGAGTTCCGTCGCCGCACAGCAATTGCGGTTCTGGCGCGATCAGCTGGCCGCGATGTCCACGGCCGCGCGGCTGCCGCTGGACCGGCCGCGTCCGATCCGGCCGTCCGGACGGGGCGCGCTGGTGAACGCGGTGATCCCGGCCGACGCGCACGCTGGGCTGACCGATATTGCGCGCGAACACAATTCGTCATTGTTCATGGTGGTGCACGCGGCGCTGGCGGCGCTGCTGGTCCGGCAGGCGGGCGGCTCGGATATCGCGATCGGCACCCCGATCGCGGGCCGCGGTGCCGCCGAACTGGACGATCTGGTCGGCATGTTCGTCAACACGCTCACGCTGCGTCTCGCGGTGGATCGCGGCGCGCCGTTCGGGGCGCTGGTGGATCGGGCGCGTGCGACGGATCTGGCGGCCTTCGGACATGCGGATATCCCGTTCGAGCGAGTGGTCGAGGCCACCCAGCCCGCGAACGCGGACGCGCTGCTCCAGGTCGTGCTGTCGTTCCAGAACATGGAACAGGCCGAACTCGAACTGCCCGGCCTGACGGTCGCGGCCCTGGACACCGGCCAGATCACCGCCAAATTCGATCTGCTGGTGACCGTGGAACCGAACTACGGCCCGGACGGCACACCCGATCTGCTGGTCGCCGGATTCACCTATGCGACAGACGTTTTCGACGAGGCCACGGTGGCCGGGATCGCGCAGCGGTTCGAGCGGTTCGTCACGGCCGTCGCCGCCGATCCGACGCTGCTGGTCGGGGATGTGGATCTGCTGGACGCCGGGGAGCGCGGACCGGTCGCACCGCCCGCGCCGAGCGCGCCGCCGGTGGTGGAAACCGTTGCGGTGCCGACACTTCCGGACCTGCTGTACACCGCCGTGGACAACAACCCGGACGGCATCGCGGTGGTCTTCGCCGACGCGGCCGGGCAACTGTCCGAACTCGAATACCTCGACCTGGACGAACGCTCGACGCAGTTGGCGCGGGTGCTGATCGAGCGCGGTATCGGCCCGGAGGATCTGGTCGCGATCGGCATTCCGCGCTCGCCGGAGTCGATTCTCGCGGTCTGGGCGATCGCCAAATCCGGCGCGGGATTCGTGCCGGTCGACCCGAACTATCCCGCCGACCGGGTCGCGCACATGCTCGCCGATTCGCGTGCGGTACTGGGTATTACCGTCGAGGCGGTGCGCGCGGATCTGCCGACACAGGTGGAATGGCTGGTGCTGGACGACGCCGGGACCGAGCGGTTGATCGAGGCCGGTTCGGCCGATCCGATCACTGACGCGGACCGGCTGCGGCCCTTGCGTGCGAAGCATCCGGCGTACGTCATCTACACCTCGGGTTCGACGGGCCTGCCCAAGGGCGTGGTCGTCACGCATGCCGGTCTGGCGAGCTTCTGCGAGGAACAGCGCGAGCGTTATCGGGTCACGAGTAGTTCTCGCACACTGCATTTCGCCTCGCCGTCGTTCGATGCGTCGATTCTGGAACTGCTGCTGGCGCTCGGTGGCGGCGCGACCATGGTCATCGCCGCGCCGACCGTCTACGGTGGCGCGGAACTGGCCGCGCTGCTGGCCCGCGAACGGGTCACGCACGCCTTCATCACCCCCTCGGCGCTGGCCTCGGTCGATCCGAAGGGGCTGGACAAGCTGCGCGTGGTGATCGCCGGTGGCGAGGCGTGCCCGCCGGATCTGGTGCAGCGCTGGGCGATTCCGATCGGTGGCCGCCGCACCCGCGAGTTCTACAACGGGTACGGGCCGACCGAGACCACCATCATGACCAATATCAGCGCGCCGCTGGTGCCCGGTGAGACGGTCACCCTGGGCGGGCCGATTCGCGCCATCACCGAATACGTGCTGGACGAGCGGTTGTCGCCGGTGCCCGATCGCGCGGTCGGCGAGCTGTACATCACCGGTGCGCAGCAGGCGCGCGGATATCACGAACGTCCCGCGCTGACCGCGGCCCGTTTCGTGGCGAATCCGTTCGATCCCAGCGGTTCCCGGCTGTATCGCACCGGGGACCTGGTCCGGCGCACCTTCGACGGCGAGCTGGAATACCTGGGCCGCAACGACTTCCAGGTGAAGATCCGCGGCTTCCGGATCGAACTCGGCGAGATCGACGCGGTGCTGGCCGGGCAGGACGGTATCGACTTCGCGGTCACCGTCGGGCACGAATTGCCGACCGGTGCAACGATTCTCGTCTCCTACGTGCACGCCTCCGCCGGTGCGGTGGCCGATGCCGACGAGCTGATCGCGGTCGCCGAACGCCGGTTGCCCGCGCACATGGTGCCCACCACGGTCATGGTGCTGGACCGGATCCCGCTCACCCCGGTCGGCAAACTCGACCGTGCCGCACTGCCCGCGCCGCAGCTGCACACCCGGGAGTTCCGTGCCCCGTCCGGTCGGCTGGAGCAGGTGGTGGCCGAGGCGTTCACCGAATTGCTCGCTCCCGCAACGCCGGTCGGCGCGGACGACGATTTCTTCGAACTCGGCGGCAACTCGCTGATCGCGACCCGGCTGATGGCGCGAATCGGCGCGGCATTGGACGCGCGGGTCCCCGTGCGGCTGCTGTTCGAGGCCTCGACGGTGGCGGCGCTGGCAGCCCGGTTGCAGGATCAGGCCGTGGCTGACAACCGTCCGGCGCTGGTGGCCGGGCCACGGCCGGAACGGATTCCGCTGTCCCCGGCCCAGCGCGGCATGTGGCTGCTGAACCGCTTCGACACCGCGTCGGTGGCCTACAACGTGCCGATGGCGGTGCGGCTGCGCGGCGAACTCGACGTGGACGCGCTGCGGGCCGCGGTCGCGGACCTGGTGACCCGGCACGAGATTCTGCGCACGGTGTATCCGCTCGCGGCCGACACCGGTACCTCGGGCGGGGATGCCGCGACGCCGGACGACGGTCCGGTGCAGGTGATTCTGCCTGTGGCGCAGGCGGTTCCGCCGCTGCAGGTGCAGCCGGTCGACCCGGCCGGGATTGCGGAGGCGGTCGCCGAACTCGCGCGGACCGAATTCGATCTCACCGTGCGGGTGCCGCTCGTGGTCGCGCTGTTCGATCTCGGTACCGGTGGATCTGCCTCGGGCGAGCGCGAATACGTGCTGGCCGTGGTGGTGAATCACATTGCGGCCGACGGCTCTTCGATCGGACCGCTGGCCCGCGATCTGATGCTGGCGTACGCCGCGCGCAGCGCCGGACATGCCCCGCAGTGGGAGCCGCTGCCGGTGCAGTACGCGGATTACAGCATCTGGCAGCGCAGCGTGCTCGGCACCGAGGACGATCCGGAATCGCTTGTGGCCCAGCAGATCTCCTACTGGCGCAGCGCGCTGGAGGGCCTGCCGGATCAGCTCGATCTGCCCTCGGACCGTCCGCGTCCGCTGCTGCGTTCCTACACCGGCGGACGCGTCGAGGTCCGGATCGACGCCGACACCCACCGGGCTCTCGCGGAATTCTCGCGGGCGCACAGCGCGACGCTGTTCATGACCGTGCACACCGCCCTGGCGGTGCTGCTGGCGCGACTGTCGGGCACCGACGACATCGCGATCGGTTCACCGGTCGCCGGGCGCGGTGACGCCGCGCTGGACGATCTGATCGGCATGTTCATCAATACGCTGGTCTTCCGCACCCGCTACGACGCCGGCGCCACGTTCAGCGAACTGCTCACCCGCCAGCGCGACGAGGACATCCGAGCCCTCGCCAACGCCGACGTCCCGTTCGAACGGCTGGTCGGCGTGCTGGATCCGGTGCGTTCACCGGCCCGGCATCCGCTCTACCAGGTGGCGCTGTCCTTCCAGAACCTCGCGCCGGTGGCCCTGGAGATGCCCGGACTGGGCGTCTCGGGATTGGATATCGGCGTGGAGGTGTCGCAGTTCGATCTGCACTGGATGATCGGCGACACCTACGACGCCGAGGGTGCGCCGCAGGGCATCGGCGGCATCGTCACCTATGCCTCGGACATGTTCGAGCACAGCACGGTTCAGGGTTTCGTGGATCGCTTCGTCGGGCTGCTCGGCGTCCTGGCCCGCGATCCCGAGGCGGTGCTGGGCGATATCGACGTGATCGATGCCGCCGAGCGCGCGGAACTGCTGCGTGAGGCGGTGGACACCGCGCACGTGGTGCCCGATGAGCTGCTGCTGAGCGGATACCGGCGCGCGGTCGCGGCGGATCCGGACGCGGTGGCCGTGGTGCACGACGAGACGGTCTGGACGTATGGGGAGTTCGACGAGCGCGTCAACCGGCTGGCCCGGTATCTGATCGGCCGCGGCATCGGTCCGGAATCGGTTGTCGCGCTGGCGATTCCGCGTTCGCCGGAACTGATGGTCGCGATGTACGCGGTGCTGACCGCGGGTGGCGCCTACCTGCCGCTGGACCTCGGACATCCGGCCGGACGCATCGCGTACGTCCTGGAGACGGCCGAACCCGCGCTGCTGCTGACCACCGGCGGTGCGGTCGTACCGGGTGCGGACGGGATCGATCTCGACACGCTCGAGCTGTCGGAATACTCCGCCGCACCCGTCGGCGCGGACGAACTGCGCGCACCGCTGCGCGCCGCCGATCCGGCCTACGTGCTGTTCACCTCCGGGTCGACGGGCCGCCCGAAGGGTGTGCTGGTGCCGCACGGCGCGATCACCAACCAGACCGCCTGGATGGCCGAGCACTACGCGATCGTGCCGCGGGACGTGTACCTCCAGAAGACCGCGACCACGTTCGACGTCTCGCTGTGGGGCTACTTCGTGCCGCTGTGGGCGGGCGCGCGGGTGGTGCTGGCCGCACCGGCCGGACAGCGGGACCCGCGCTATCTCGCGGAGCTGATCGAGACGCATCGGGTGACGGTCACCGATTTCGTGCCCTCGGTGCTCCAGGTGTTCCTGGCTGCCGCGCAACCCGCGCAGGTGACCTCGCTGCGGGCGGTGTTCGCGATCGGCGAGGCGCTGCCGCCCGGCACCGTCGCCGAATTCGCCGCGCTGTCCGCGGCCGGGCTGCACAATCTGTACGGCCCCACCGAGGCCGCGGTCTCGGTGACCTACCGGCCCGCCTCCACCGAGGACCGCACCACCGTGCCGATCGGTGTGGCGCAATGGAATACGCGCACCTACGTGCTGGATTCGCGGCTGCGGCTCACCCCGGCCGGGGTGGTCGGCGAATTGTATTTGGCGGGAACGCAATTGGCGCGCGGCTACATGCGCCGACCGGATCTGACCGCCGATCGGTTCGTCGCCGATCCGTACGGGCCGTCCGGCGCGCGGATGTACCGGACCGGTGATCTGGTGCGGCGCCGGGCCGACGGCGTGCTGGAATACCTGGGGCGCAGCGACTTCCAGGCGAAGATCCGCGGGCACCGGATCGAACTGGGTGAGATCGAGACCGCGCTGCTGGACGACGCCTCGGTCGCTCAGGCGGTCGTGGTGCTCGCGCCCTCGGAGATCGGTGATCAGCTCGTCGCGTATGTGGTTCCGGCGGTGGAGAATCTGTCCGTCGATACCCTGCGCGCGTCGCTGACCCAGGTGCTGCCCTCGTACATGGTGCCCTCGGTGGTCATGGTGCTCGACGAGATGCCGATGAACGCCAGCGGTAAGGCCGATCGGAAGGCGTTGCCGCGGCCGGTGTTGCGGACCCGCGAATTCGTCGAACCGGCCACCGACACCGAGCGTTCGGTCGCCGCGGTCTTCGCCGAGGTGTTGCAGCTCGACCGGGTCGGCGCGGAGGACGATTTCTTCGCCCTGGGCGGTAGTTCGCTGCTGGCCTTCACCCTGCAGCGCGGTCTGAACGGCCGACTCGGTATCGATGTGCCGATGGCCGCGCTGTTCACCGCGCCGACCGTGCGTGCCCTGGCCGCGCGGATCGACGAGCCGGGTGAATCGGCGGTCGCGGTGACCGATCCGCGGCCCGCCATGGCCGCCGACGCGGTGCTGGACTCGGATATCGACGCGGCCGGTGTGCTGCCCGCGCGGGCGGGCGAGCCGCAGGACGTACTGCTCACCGGCGCAACCGGATTCGTGGGTACGCACCTGCTGCACGAGCTGCTGGAGAGCACCTCGGCGCGGGTGTGGTGCCTGGTGCGCGGCGAGGACGATGTCCAGGCGGACAAGCGGATTCGGGAATCGCTGGCGCACTACCGGCTCTGGGACGAGGCGTACGCATCCCGGATCGTCGCTGTCGCAGGCGATCTGGGCGCACCGCGGTTCGGGCTGGACCAGGCCGGGTACACCCGGCTGGCCGAGCGGGTCGACGTGATCTTCCACAACGGCGCGCGGGTCAACCACATCGAGCCCTACGCGCGACTGCGGGCGGCCAATGTGTCCGGTACGCGGGAGGTGCTGCGGCTGGCCACGAACGGGCGGATCAAGCCGGTGCACTACATCTCCACGGCCAACACGGTGATTCCCGTCGCGCTGACACCGGATTTCACGGGTCCGGAGGATACCCAGTTGAGCGTCGCGGAGGTGTCCGACAACGGGTACGTGGCGAGCAAATGGGTTGCCGAGCAACTGGTTCGGCAGGCGGGCGAACGTGGCGTGCCGGTGCGGATCTACCGTCCGGGCCTGGTCTCGGGTGATCCGCGCAGCGGTGTGAACAGTGCCGACGACTCGTTCTGGAATATGATCCGGGCCGCGGCCATCCTGGGTCTGGCTCCCGACACCGGCGACGCCGCGATGCCGCTGATTCCGGTGAACTACGTCGTCTCGGCGATCGTGGCGCTGGCGGCGGAACCGGCCGACGGCACCGCCTACCACCTGGTGAACCGGACCGCCGTGCGGATCGGCGAGATCTTCGAGGCCATGCGCCGCAACGGAATTCCGGTCGAGATCGCACCCGTCGAGCAGATCGCGGCGCGGTTGGCGCAGGAGGCTGCCGCCCGCGATGCCGCCGGTGACGACTCTCTGGTCCGCGCGGCCCTGGTGAGCGGCAACTACGGAGCCTCTCCGATCACCGTCGCCGACACCCACACCCGCGAGGCCCTCGCCCGGTACGGGATCGCCTGCCCGCCGGTCGATTCCGACACGTTGGACGCGTACGTCGCGGCCTTCGTCGAGTCGGGATTCTTCCCGGCGCCGGCGGGGGAGCAGGTCGGGGAGGACTGATCTGTCGCGCGGGTGTCACTGTGGCGCAAGCATTTACGTGCCGCAGTGACACCCGCGCCGATCAGGATCCTGGCATGAGGATCATCACTGGGGCAGTCGCGGAACGGTTGATCGACTGTTCGGGTGTCTTTGGGGCGTAGGTGATTACGGGTCGCAGCGACGTACGTGCGACTCGGTAGTCGATCCTTCGAGGTTGGTCGATCCTTCGCGGTCTTCGAATGTGTCTGGCGTTCCAGCGATTACGCGCGGGGCGGCGGAGCTGGATCGTCCGAGGATCAGATGGGCCGCAGGTCGATCATCTTGCGGAGGCGGGCGCGATCGCGTTCGAGGCGACGGGCCTCGTAGGCGATGGGGAAGTAGCGCAGGCGCTCGGGGAGCAGGGGGACGGTGCGGCCGACGAGCCAGCCCAATACGCGCAGGGTCGCCTCGTCGGTGGTCGACCAGTTCAGGCCGAGTTTCTCGCGGGCGACCTCGGGGGTGGTGCCAACGGTGAAGAAGTATTGCAGCCGGCTCACCGGCGTCGTCGCGGCGCGCCAGACCGGTGTGAGCGGGCGGGGGAGGAACGACGGTGGGGCGATGCGGCGGCTCACCTTCAGGAAGTCGTAGGCCACGGGGGTCGCGGTCAGCTGGTTCTCCAACTTGTCGTGGAAGTAGTCCAGCCATTCGCGGTAGGTCGGCGGAATCTCCTTGGGCGCCACCGAGAAATTGCGCATCAACTGCACGACCTCCTGGTAGTACTCCTCCTTGTCGGCCTCGCTCAGTGGCGTGCGGGTGAAGGGTTTCGCGCCCTCGGTGTAGGCGTAGACCGCGGTGTGCAGCACCCACGCCCACGGTCCCGACGACAGCGCGGTATGCCGAACACCCTGTGCGTCAACGGTATTGAGTGTGGTGTGCATCTTGCGGAGCCGATCCGCCTCGGCCAGGGCCTCGTCCCCGGCGTAGATCCACATCATCACCGAGGCGATACTGCGGAACGCGCGGCCCATCGGATCGGTGCGGAAGGTCGAGTGTTCGTCGACGACCGCCGCGATCGTCGGCTCCATCGTCTGCAACAGGAACGCCGAGCCCGAGGTGAACGGGAAGGTGACCAGTCCGACCTCGTCCCACATCCGGCTCTCGGAGGTGAACGGCCGACGGGCCGGAAGTTCGCGGTCGGCTGGTTCGGTACGTGTGGACGCGGTCACGGGTGATCTCCTTCGATCGCACAGGCAGCGCATCTTCTCGATGATGAGAAGGTTGTCGTAAAAGTCTCTCATCATGTCGCCGGGCTGGCAAGGTCTGCCGATCCGGTGGAAGAATGGAGTTCTTACCAGATACGGAAGGGAGAGTGATGGCGATGATCCACCCGCACCACACCATCCATCGCCCCCTGCTACCGACGCTGCGCGCCTACCTGCACCACCCGCTGCGGCGTCACCCCCTCACCCGCGAGGAACGCCGCAACCTGGCAACCTCCACCGCCCACCCCGCGGTGTACAGCGCGTCCCTGGGTTGTCATCCACATCTGTGACGCGCCTGTTCAAGGCGAGCACCGAATAAGTCCGGGTACCAACAGGATTCGAATATTCCCGGCATGCGGGCGGACGCTCCGATCGGTCCGGGGTGACCGCGGGGACGACGAACAGCGCTTGCTCTCATGGAAATTCGGATTTGCCAGTGGGCACGCCGGGAATGGGCAGCCGGTATCTTTGGCCTGGTGGCAATGTGGAAAACCGGAGTCGCTGTGCTGGCGGCCGTCTTGGTGTCCTCGTTCGGTACGGTGACCGTCGACGCCGCACCCACCCGGCCCGCCGAATCACGCGCCCCCACAGGACGTTTCCAGGAGCTACTGGTGCCGTCGAGCATGGGGCCGATCCCGGTGCAGGTGCAGTGGGCCGCGCACGGCGGCAGCGCCGCGCTGTATCTGCTCGACGGGTTGCGCGCGCCCGCCGATCACAGCCAGTGGGTGAGCGATACCGACGCGCTACGCCAATTCGTCGGGGACAACGTGACTCTGGTGTTCCCGGTCGGCGGCCATTCGAGTTTCTACACCGACTGGTACCGCCCCAGCAGCACCAACCACCAGCGGTTCACCTACAAGTGGGAAACCTTCCTGACTCGGGAACTGCCCGCTTACCTTGCCGGATACGGTGTTTCGCGCACGAACGACGCCATCGTCGGCGCCTCGATGGGTGGCGACGCCGCCGTGATCCTGGCCGCCCACCACCGCAACCAGTTCCGCTTCGCCGGGTCCTTCTCCGGATTCCTGAACCCTACCTACCCGCTCTGGAACGAGGGCATGCGCGCGGCCATGTGGGACGAGGGCAACTTCAACGTCGACGACATGTGGGGCCCACCCGGCGATCCGGCCTGGAACCGCAACGACGCTGTCGCCCAAGCCGATTCGCTGCGCGGCCTGCCGATGTACATCTACTCGGGCAACGGTTCACCCGGGCCCCTCGACGCATCCCACGCCGTCGGCGACACGGTGAACGCGATGGGCCTGGAATCCATGGCCCGGATCGCCGCCCAGATCTTCCGCGACCGCCTGCACACCCTGAACATCCCCGCCCGCATCGACATCACCGACGGCACCCACACCTGGCCCTACTGGCAACGCGCCCTCGCCACCGTCCGCCCGATGATCCTCGCCGCCCTCGGCGTCCACTGACCCGAACACGAAGAAGTCCGCCCGCCCCGCGAAGTGCTTGCGGGACGGGCGGACTCGTGACGAACCGCTACGACTTACACATCGTAGTACAGCTCGAACTCGTACGGGTGCGGGCGCAGGTTGATCGGGGCGATCTCCTGGTTGCGCTTGATGTCGATCCAGGTTTCGACGAGGTCCTCGGTGAAGACGTTGCCTTCGGTGAGGTACTCGTGGTCGGCCTCGAGCTTGTCGATGACCGACGCCAGGCTGGTGGGGGCCTGGGCGATGTTCTTGGCCTCCTCCGGCGGGAGCTCGTAGAGGTCCTTGTCGACCGGGGCGGCGGGCTCGAGCTTGCGCTTGATGCCGTCCAGGCCGGCCATCATCATGGCGGCGAAGGCCAGGTACGGGTTGCCCGAGGAGTCCGGCGCGCGGAACTCGAGGCGCTTGGCCTTCGGGTTGTTGCCGGTGACCGGGATACGCACGGCGGCCGAGCGGTTGCGCTGCGAGTACACCAGGTTGATCGGGGCCTCGAAGCCCGGGACCAGGCGGTGGTACGAGTTGACGGTCGGGTTGGTGAACGCCAGCAGCGACGGGGCGTGGTACAGGATGCCGCCGATGTAGTGACGCGCCAGATCCGACAGTCCGGCGTAGCCGGCCTCGTCGTGGAACAGCGGCTTGCCGTCCTTCCACAGCGACTGGTGCACGTGCATGCCCGAGCCGTTGTCGCCGAACAGCGGCTTGGGCATGAAGGTGACGGTCTTGCCCTCCTGCCACGCAGTGTTCTTCACGATGTACTTGAACAGCTGCAGGTCATCGGCCGCGGCGAGCAGGGTGTTGAACTTGTAGTTGATCTCGGCCTGACCGGCGGTGCCGACCTCGTGGTGGCCGCGCTCCAGCTCGAAACCGGCGTTCTGCAAGTTGGTGGCGATCTTGTCGCGCAGGTCGACGTAGTGGTCGTACGGCGCGACGGGGAAGTAACCACCCTTGTTGCGCACCTTGTAACCACGGTTCGGGGTGCCGTCCGGGTTGAACTCCGCACCGGTGTTCCAGGAGCCCGACACCGAGTCGATTTCGTAGAACGCGCCGTTCATGGCCGAGTCGTAGCGGATCGAGTCGAAGATGTAGAACTCCGCCTCGGCGCCGAAGAACGCGGTGTCCGCGACGCCGGTCGAGCGCAGGTACTCCTCCGCCTTGCGGGCGATGTTGCGCGGGTCGCGGCTGTACGCCTCGCGGGTGAACGGGTCGTGCACGAAGAAGTTCATGTTCAGCGTCTTCGCAGCCCGGAACGGGTCGATCCGCGCGGTGCTGAAGTCGGGCAGCAATAGCATGTCCGACTCGTCGATCGACTGGAAACCGCGCACCGAGGAGCCGTCGAACGCCAGCCCCTCCTCGGCCAGATCGGCCGTGAACGCCTTGGCCGGGATCGAGAAGTGCTGCTGTACACCGGGCAGGTCGGTGAATCGAATATCGACGTATTCGAGTTCCTGCTCCTTGATGTAGCTGATGACCTCGTCGGCCGTGCTGAACGCCACTTGTACTCCTTACGGGTCGGTTCCCAGCCCGTACCGATTGCTGGGTATCGCTGCTTGACGGTATGGATGCGGTGTTTCCCGACAATCAAGGCTGTGTTTCGCCAGTGTTACACGTGCTGCTGGGCGGGGTGTACGCCTCCCCGGCGGACCGGGGTGACGCTGGTATCGCCCAGCCGTGCTCGACCAGCAGGAACATCCTGCCACCGGAGGGTGGGGTGCGCGTGCACCGGTTGCGCAAAAATGTGGCCGACATCTCGGTGCCCGGCGTCCGGTTCACAGTTGGTGAACATCCGGGGTCACCCGATCGGGGCGTCGCGGGTCTCGGGCATCCCCAGCACGACCGCGGCGCTCGCCAGCGACAGTGCCAGCACGTAACCGGCGAACAGTGTCGCGTGCTGCGAAGCGGTGAGCCAGGTCTGCAAGTACGGCGCGGTCCCGCCGAACACCGCCGTCGCGATCGCGGCGCCGAGCCCGCTGCCCGTGGCGCGGATTCCGGTCGGGAACAACTCGGCGTAGACGGCCGGGATGATCGCGGCGAACGGTGCCAGGAAGACCATCGCCACGATCAACGCCACGGCCAGTTGCCAGGGGCCGCGGCCGAGCAGCGCGGTCAGCGGGAAGATCACCGCCGCACTGCCGAGGTTGGCCAGCAGCAGCACGGGTCGGCGGCCGATCCGGTCGGCCAGCGTGCCGTACAGCGGCAGCATGGCGATCATCACCACCGAGGCCAGCACGCTGATCCACAGCACCTGTGCCGCGGGAATCCGGTGCGCGGCCACCTGCTGGGCCGGGGTGCCGATCACCCAGAGGTAGAAGGTGACGGTGCCGCCGAGCGTCAGGCCGAACGCTCGCGCACAGCCGATCCGGTGCGTCCACAGGCCCCGCCACAGCGGCACCTCGGGCGCGGTGTTGCGGCTGAAACTCGCACTCTCGGTCAGCCGCAACCGCATCACCAGCGTGTACGCGCCGACGACGCCGCCCAGCAGGAACGGGATCCGCCACCCCCACGCCCCCATCTGCGCCTTGCTCAGCACGCCGGAACCGATCGCGCCCAGCACGGTCGAGACGATGATTCCGGTGGTTCCGGAGATGTAGATGAACGCGCCCCACCTGCCACGCCTACCCGGCGGCGAGGATTCGGCCAGATACGTCTGCACCGCGGGCATCTCGCCACCGTGACCGAGCCCCTGCGCCAGCCTGGCGATGACCAGCAATATCGGTGCGGCCAAGCCGATCGCCGCGTGCGTCGGACTCAACCCGATGAGCAGGCTGCCGCCCGACGCCAGGGCGATCGATCCGATCAGAGCGGCCCGTCGGCCTCGCCGATCGGCATACCAGCCGAACAGCAGGCTGCCGATCGGCCGCATCACGAATCCGACCGCGAACACCGCCAGAGCCGACAGCAGAGCGAGCATGCCGGTCGCGGCGGGGAAGAACTGGTGCGCGAAGAACGGGGAGAAGGTGCCGAAGATCGCCCAGTCGTACCATTCGAGCGCGTTACCGGTGCCTGTCGAGAGCAGGGTGCGCCAGGTGGGTGGGGGAGTGCCGGATTCGGTTGCATCCGGGGGATCTTCTTGTGGGAGAAGACTGTTCGGCTTGTCAGGTACGTCGACATGGTCGGGGTGTGCGGCAGATGTACTGGTGGACATGGGATTTCCTCGGGAATAGCTGTTGACCGGCTGGAGTCTTGATGGGCGGATCCGGTTGGTGTGCGAGCCTGGAGCCTCCGCGCCGTGTGCGGGCGGGTGTTGGGCGGAATGCGAGAGAGACTGCGCGGCAACGGGCTTCGGTATCGCTGTGATGGCTCGTCGTTGGACGCTCGGCACCGTTGGGTGTGGAGCTCTGTGGCTGATGCGAGTCGGCGGTCGTCGCGTCGTGTGGGGCTGTGCGTTAGTCGGATTGTGGAAGGGGTTGCGCGGCAATGGTCTTCGGTGGCGCTGTGCTCTCCGATCGCTGGGAGGTCGGTTCTGTCGAGTGTGGAGCTCTGTTGCTGGTGTGAGCCGGGGGCGTCGTGTCACGTGCAGTCGGGTGTCAGGCGGAATGTGAAAGAGACTGTTCGGCAATAGTCTTCGATGTCGCCGCGATCTCCAGTCGGCGGAAGGCCAGTTCCGCCAGATAGGAAGCCCCGTCGGAGAGGATCGTGTCGTCGAAAATCGCGTAGGGGGAATGGATATCGGGTGCGGTGGCCGGGTCGGTGTCCGGTGGGCAGGTGCCGAGCAGGATCATCGCGCCGGGTATGTGATCGAGGATGTTGGAGAAGTCCTCGCCCGCGCACAGGGGTTGCGGCAACTCCTCGAAGCGGTGCGGACCATGTAACGCGGTGGCGACGTCGGCAGCGAAGGCGGCCTCGGCGGCATCGTTGACGGTGGCCGTGACATACGGCGTGACGTGTGCGTCCGCCTCGACGCCGAAGGCATGTCCGATCGACCGACAGGTCCCGGACAGGCCCGCTCGCAACGCATCTCGGATCTCCGGAGTGTGCCAGCGCAGCGTCCCCCGGAACTCCGTGCTGTCGGGGATGACGTTCCCCGCGCTGCCCGCGTGGATCGCCCCGATGGTCAGCACCGCGGTGTCCTGCGGGGCGACGGTGCGGGTGAGCAGCCCCGGCAGGGCGGTGATCATCGCGGCCGCGGCCCCGATGGTGTCGCGGGCCAGATGGGGTGCCGAACCGTGCCCGCCCTTGCCGCGCACCGTGACGTGCAACAGATCGCCCCCAGCCAGCAGCGCCCCGGGACGGGTGGTCAAGACCCCGTGCGGGAAGCGGGCCGACATGACGTGGATCGCGTACGCGGCGATCGGCGGCGCGCCCGCCGCCTCGAGCACCCCCTCCCGGATCATCCGGGCGGCCCCGTCCTGTCCCTCCTCGCCGGGCTGGAACATGAAAATTACGTCACCCGAAAGGTTTTCGCGTCGTCGCGCGAGCAGATGCGCGGCCCCGACCAGCATCGCGGTGTGCAGATCGTGCCCGCAGGCGTGCATCGCCTCGACGCGCGAGGCATAGTCCAGGCCCGTGCGTTCGGCCAGCGGCAGCGCGTCCATATCGCCGCGCAACAGCACTGCCGGACCCGGTCGGCCGCCACGCAGCACCGCGGTCACCGAGCCGAGTTCCTGTCCGAGCGTGAGTTCCAGCGGCAGACCCGCCAGCGCGTCCAGCACCCGCCGCCGGGTTCGGGGCAGATCCAGGCCGAGTTCGGGATCGCGGTGGATCGCGCGACGCAAACGGACCAGATCCGCTTGCAACGCTTGGCTTTCTGTCGATGTCGGCATCGCCGGGACCTCCTGTGGTGCGGAATCGTGACAGGATGGCGAGCGGAGCAGAAGAGTCGGTAAATCTGCCGGATATTTCGAAAATTGGTGTCCCGATGCAGGATTCTGACATCGACCTGGACGAGCTGGATCTCGCGGTGATCAACTGCCTGGAGATCGCACCGCGCGCCTCCTGGCAGCGGATCGGCGCGGCGCTCGAGGCCGACCCGGCGACCATCGCCCGGCGCTGGCAGCGCCTGAGCCGGAGCCGGGTGGCCTGGGTGAGCGGTCGCGCGTCCGGACTGCCCGACGCGTGTCAGGCCATCGTGCTGGTCGACTGCGCGACCGGAGCCGCGAACGACACCGCGCAACAACTGGCGCGCTGGCCGCACGTACTGAGCGTCGAGCACATCAGCGGCAGTCACGATCTGTCGTTGCTGATCACGGTGCCCGGGCTGGGTGCGCTCTCGCGCCTGCTGCTGGAATCGCTCTCGGCCGTGCCCGGCGTCGTCGCGACCCGCACACTGCTGATCACCCGGACGTTCCGGCTCGGCGACCACTGGCAGTTGAACGTCCTGGACGCCACCCAGCGCGCCCGGCTGGCGGCCGGTGTGCGCCCCTGGCCCGATCGCCCACCGCGCCCGCGCCCCCTGGACGTCTCCGATCGAACCCTGCTGCTGCGTCTCGGCGAGGACGGCCGGACCGCGCTCTCGGATCTCGCCCGCGAAACCGGCCTCAGCATCAGCACGGTCCGCCGCCGGATGGACGGGATGATCGCGGGCGGACAACTCCAGGTGCGCTGCGATATGGCGCTGTCCCTGTCGGGCTGGCCGGTCGGCATGTGGGTGTGGGCCCGCGCCGACCCGAACGACCGGCGCACCATCGAGGCGCTGCTCGCCATCACCGGCGCACGCGTGTGCATGCGGGTGTCCGGCGGTGAACCGAACCTCGTCGTCGGCTTCTCGCTGCGCACGGTGCACGAGGTGCCGGTGGTGGAGTCACGAATGTCCGTCGAGGCGCCGCGACTGCGGATCCTGGGCACCTCCATCGTGCTGCGGTTCATCAAGCGGATGGGCCGGGTGCTGGACGCCGACGGTCGTAGCCGGATGGTCGTTCCGATGGAGATCTGGGCGGATCCGGGCGAGCCGCCGCGGTAGCCCGCCCCACCCTCGGGATCGACCTCGCGGCGCGGGGATACGATTCAGGAATGGCACGTATCACCGGTTCCTGGCTGTCCGGACCCAGTGCGGCGGGTTCCGGGGATCCGCTGCCGGACGAATATCCGGGCAAGTTGCTGGGACTGCCGAAAACCGGGGTCGGTTCGCTGGCGCCGATGTCGCGGCGCATCGTCGGCATGTTCGTCGACTGGATCATCTCGACCGGTATCGCCGCGCTGATCGTGCGGCCCGATCCCGCGCGCATCATCGCGCACACCCACGTCGCGGCCGGGCAGCAGCCGCCGACCAATTTCGAGGCCGTGACCAGTGCGTTGTCCACGCCGACGCTGCTGGTCTGGTTCATCATGGGCGTCGTCACGGTGACGTTGTTCGGATTCACCCCCGGCCAGTTCTTCCTGCGGATGCGGGTGGTGCGGGTCGATCTCATGGAGGCGCTCGCCGAACAGGGCAAGGCCGGTACGACCACGTCGGACGGCCGGACCAGGCCGCCGGGGTTCGACGCCGGAGTCGGTATCGTGCGCGCGCTGGTTCGTCAGGTGCTGCTCATCTTCGTGGTTCCCGCGCTGTTCGCCGATTCGGACGGCCGGGGTATGCACGATCGCGCGACCGGAACCGGTCTGGCCCGCACCCGCTGACCGCACACGCAGAAGGCCCGCGTTCCGGAACGCGGGCCTTCTGCGTGTGATCTTCGTCCGAGCCGCTCAGCTGCGGCGACGGACGGTGCGCTGCACGCCACGCATCTTCGCGCCGCCGGGCAGCGGACCCTTGGGCAGGGCCGGGCCGCCGCGGGTGGCGAGGGCGGACAGGCGGCCCTCGATCAGATCCATCCGCTTGGCGTCGATGTTGCGGGGGAGTTTGGTCAGGTAGCGCTGCAGGTTCTTGAGCGGGATCTGACCGTCCTCGTTACCGATGACGACGTCGTAGATCGGGGTGTCGCCGACGAGGCGGGCGGTCTTCTTCTTCTCCTGGGCCAGCAGCGATTTGACCCGATGCGGGGAACCCTCCGCGACCAGGACGACGCCGGGCAGGCCGATCACCCGGTGCACCGCGTCGAGCTGCGCGGTGGCCGCGACGGCCTGGGTGGGCCGCCACTTACCCTGCAGGTTGTCCAGCACCCACCAGGCCGCGCCGGGCTGATCGTCCATCCGGGCATACGCGTTCTTTTGGGCGCGGCGGCCGAAGATGATGAACGCCACCAGACCGCCCAGCACCAGGCCGATCGGCAGCAGGTACCACTGCATGTGCACGAGCAGGCCGATGACCACCAGGATCACCGTGATGCCGACGAAGGCGCCGATCATCAGGGGCAGCAGCAGCTTGTCTTCCTTGCGCTGCATCTGGAAAACCTGCCAGAGCTGCTTGCGCCGCTCCTTGGAGGCTTGTTTGCGCGCCGCCTTCTCCGCGGCCTTCGCTTCCTTCGACGGCTTGGAACCGCCCTTGCCTGCTGCCATGGTTCTCAGAATAGTGTGCGGTGATCGGCGATGACGCACCGGTGAGCGAGGTCGGCGGCATTCGTGGTTCAGGCGGGGGTGTTCATCCGGGTGCGCATCGAATCGGCGAGTTGACCCGGCATTGCCTCGTGCCGGATGTACGTCCGGGTGAACTGGGCCGCGCCGTGGGCGAGGGAACGCAGATCTATCGCGTACCGGTCGAGTTCGAGTTCGGGCACCTCGGCGCGGATCACCGTGCGCGCGCCGGAGATCGGTTCGGTGCCCAGCACCCGGCCGCGGCGGCTGGACAGATCGCTCAGGACCGTGCCGACATGTTCGTCCGGGACCGTGACGTGCACCTCGGCGATCGGTTCGAGCAGATGTAGCCGGGCGGCGGTGGCGGCCTCGCGCAGGGCCAGCGCACCGGCGGTCTGGAACGCCGCGTCGGAGGAGTCGACCGAATGCGCCTTGCCGTCGTACAGCGTCACGCGGATGTCGACCAGCGGACAACCGGTGGCCACACCGCGGGCCGCCTGCGCTCGCACCCCCTTCTCCACCGACGAGATGAACTGTCGCGGCACGACTCCGCCCACCACCTTGTCCACGAATTCGATGCCCGCACCCTCCGGCAGCGGATCCACCTCGATCTCGCAGATCGCGTACTGGCCGTGGCCGCCGGACTGTTTGACGTGCCGCCCGCGCCCGGACGCGCCGGTGGCGAACGTCTCCCGCAACGCCACCTGGTGGTCGACCAGATCCACCTGCACCCCGAACCGGGACCGCAACCGTTCCAGCGCGACATCGCGATGCGCCTCGCCCAGACACCACAGCACCAGCTGATGGGTCTGCCCGTTCTGTTCCAGATGCACCGCGGGATCCTCGGCGACCAGCCGGGCCAGGCCCTGCGAGAGTTTGTCCTCGTCGGCCTTGCTGTGCGCCCGCACCGCGACCGGCAGCAGCGGCTCGGGCATCGGCCAGGGCTCGATCAGCAGCGGAGAGTCCTTCTGGGACAACGTATCTCCGGTCTCGGCGTGCCCGAGCTTGGTGACACACGCGATATCACCGGCCACGGCCTCGGCGACCGGGCGCTGCTGCCGCCCGAACGGTGCCGAGATCGCGCCCACCCGTTCGTCCGCGTCGTGATCGGGTTCGGGTTCGCCGTGTCCGCACGGGGTGTGGCCCCACACGTGCACCGTCTCGTCCGGGCGCAGCGTGCCCGCGAACACCCGCACCAGCGAGAGCCTGCCGACGTACGGATCGGACGTCGTGCGGATCACCTCCGCGGCCAGCGGCGCGTCCGGATCGCAGCACAGCGGAGTCGGGGCCGAACCGTTGCCCGGACAGGTCGCGGCCACCGAATGCTCTGCGGGCGTGGGGAATCCGCGCGTGATCAGATCGAGCACCTCGACCATGCCGAGCCCTTCGCGCGCACCTTCGGGCGGCGGCGCGGCGAGCAGGATCGGATGGAAGGCGCCGCGCGCCACCGCGCGTTCGAGATCGGTGACCAGGGTGTCCAGGTCGATCTCCGCGCCTTCCAGGTAGCGGTTCATGAGGGTCTCGTCCTCGCTCTCGGCGATGATGCCCTCGATGAGCTGCCCGCGCGTCCGCTCGATCAGCGCCGCCTGTTCGGGGGTCGCCTCGGTGCGGGTGTGCTCGCCTTCGGAATAGTCGAAGACCCGCTGGGTGAGCAGATCGATCAGCCCGGTCACCGGGCGATGCCCGTCCGCGCCCGCCGGTCCGTACACCGGAAGATGCAGCGGCAGTACGCTTTCGGTCGCGCCGCCGCCGAGCAGTTCGCGGCAGGTCCGAGCCATATCGTCGAAGTCGGCGCGGGCGGCGTCCAGATGGGTGATCACCAGCGCCCGCGGCATCCCGACCGCGGCGCACTCCTCCCACAACGCGAGCGTCTGCCCGCCCACCCCCTCGGCCCCCGCCGCGGCCGAAACAATGAAAAGGGCCGCATCCGCTGCCCGCAGACCGGCCCTGAGCTCTCCGACGAAATCGGCATAACCCGGTGTATCCACCAGATTCACCTTGATCCCGTCCCACGCGACCGGCACCACCGACAACTGCACCGACCGATGCTGCCGCTGCTCGATATCGTCGTAATCCGACACACAGGTCCCGTCCTCGACCCGCCCCGCCCGGTTCACCGCCCCCGTGGCCATCGCCAGCGCCTCCACCAGCGTCGTCTTCCCCGCCCCCGAATGCCCGACCAACACCACGTTCCGAATCCCGTCGGGCCGATCGGCCAAAACAGCCTTCCCCTCGCCCCCAGCGGACGAACTCACTCTCTCGGCCATCTTGTGCTCCCGAAGTCTCCTCGAGCCCCGATAAACACCACGTGTGGTTTTATCCGAGTTTCCCCCGATGTCACCGAGACATCAACGCCGCGACTTCAACTTTTCAGCGACCCGAGTAGCGATCTCGATGATCTGAGCGGCCTTCCACCCCACCACCCCGATCTTCGTCTCGGGCGTATGCACGAGGATCTGCCGAATACTGGCGATCTCCTCGGTGGTGTCCCCGGAGTCTTCGTCGACGACCAGCGCCCCCACAGCGTCGGCCGCCCGCAGCCGTTCGGTGTCGATGATCTGATAAGGCGGGTAGTCACCCGTGTAGACCTCACCGGCACGAATACGCCTGAATTCATCCGGCGAGGTCACCTCCGGCACCATCCGCACCTGGATGCTCCGAGGCCCCCCGGGCTCTGCCCAGTCACAGTCGACAGTGCCTGGGACCAGGTCAGGATCCGGTTCCTGCCGCCACACCTGCAACCCAGTGATCTGATCGCGAATCAGGTCGGCAACCACCTGGCAGTCCAATGTTCGTGCCGCAGGCGAAGACTGAGCGTTCACAGGTGTCACCTCACTGTCGCTGGTCGCCGTGCCACAGCCGGAAACTGCCGCGACGAGGATTATCGCACCGATGACAGGTGCGGTTACTTCACGCGCTCGGCGTCCGATTCGCGGTCGAAGGTTCCGGATCATTGGCATCTGGGTTTCTGGAGTGTAGGAAAGGCGGTGATGATGCGGCCGTTGTTGGCGTCGATGACCACGTTCGACCACTGAGTCTTACCGGTCAATCGACCGTCGCGTTTGACGTACTCCCACAACTGCAGTCCGAGAACATATGTATTGTTCGGCAGGCTGTAGCAGGCAACATCGGGTTTGCGCAGGGTCTTCTCGATGATCCGGTCCGCGTTGTCCCGCCAGTTGTAGCTATAGTCGACGGCTCCCCACTTCCGGTCGTGCTGTCTGCTTTGAAGGTGTCGGTAGCCGTATCTGTCGTTTCCGCATTGCAGCACGGATTGGCCCTCCGTGAAGACCCTGTCGCCGATCTTGATCGTGCCGCGGTCGAAACTGCGAACCGTCTTGTCATCAGGGGAGTTGATGCCGCATGCTCCCCAGGTTTTAGCCTCGTGGAGATACGGTTCGATGGCTTCCCGAGGAGTCGGGGGACGAGATGATGGCGGGCTGTACGAACACGCTGCGTTGGCCGGATGCCCTGGCAACGCCGGTGGAACATACCCGGGGACCGGGATGATCGCCTGACATGGATTGGGGGCCGGTTGCGGGGCTGGCGGCGTCAGCGCGGCCGCCGGCGGCGAAACCGAAGTCGTCGACGGTGGGGCAGTGGGAATCGTGGTCTGTGGTGCGGGAACTGCGGGAGTTGGGAGACCTGGAGGTGGGGGCGGCAGAGACGGCAGCGTCGGCTCTTCGATTTCCGGGAAGTTGCCGAAACAGGGCCACCCCGGGTGCAGGATCTGCCAATCCGGGCACGGCACATACGGATTGATCGGCTTGGCCTCGGCCTGCGACGCGGTACGGGTGCCGGTGACAGCCACACCGAATACCATCACCAGAACCACCACCACGGTGAGCATTCCCACCCGGTGTCCGAACCGTGTCACCGTCCGATCGGCCGACATCGGTTGTCTCACAGGTAGATCGGGTCGCCGTACACAGACAGGGCATTGTCCGCAGTAGGCGTGGAGATCCTGACCTGCGCGTACGAACGCAAACTGACCGGCCCCATACAGCCGTCGATCTTGATGTGGACCTGATCGGAAGTGATCGATCCGTGTCGACCAGTCAATGGCTTGGTGCCGAACGGAATGTCGGTGATGGTGCCGGGCTTGAGGTACACGGTTGGTGTAATCGTCGCACTACCGCCCACTCCGGACGTCACCCCGATCGTGACACTCGGTCCGATCGCCAAACCGATTGCCGCGCCATTGGATACATCGACCTGACAACCGATCTGGTACCCGAGAGCGACGGTCCCCGAGTTCACGGGTGCGTTACCCGAGCCCGTGATATCGGCAACTGCCTTCAGGCTGACAAAGCCTTCCCTGGTGAACAAGGTCGAGGCCAGATTCGGATACCGGTCGAGACTCTCATCGGTCTTCGTGATCCGCATGTGCCAACCATCATCGGTGATGGTCTCCCTCGACTTGTCCGCCAAAGGATCCGCCGTAGCAGTACCGCTTCCTGCGATACCGATGACGGCAATGCTCAACAGACCGGCAACCGCCGTGAACATCCCCCGCGCATGCATGAAACTCCCCCCGCATTGATCGTTGATCTTTTGGAGCGAATTACGTTGTGCAACAAACGAATTGTCCAAGAACCGCCCCTGTCGTGAGAACGCTAGCACGGCGGTGGCGACCTTGTCCATGCGAGTGACAGCAAGGGAGATCCATGGGATTTCGTCAATCGGTCCGGATGTCTCGCTGTCGGCACAACGGGATGCGTGGGGGACGGGCGGTTAGGAGCCGAAGCGGGCCAGGACCGAGGTGGCTTCCTGGGAGGCGGTGCCTTCGGTGGCGAGGTGGGCCATCTCGGGGGCGATTTCGCGGCCGTGGTGGGCCATGGCCTGGGCGTAGAGGCGGCCGGCGCGGTAGGAGGAGCGGACCAGGGGGCCTGCCATGACGCCGGCGAAGCCGATCTGTTCGGCGGTGCGGGAGTGGTCGAGGAATTCTTCCGGCTTGACCCAGCGGTCGACGGGGTGGTGGCGGGGGGAAGGGCGCAGGTACTGGGTGATGGTGAGGATGTCGCAGCCTGCTTCGTGGAGGTCGCGCATGGCCTGGGTGACCTCCTCGGGGGTTTCGCCCATGCCGAGGATCAGGTTGGACTTGGTCACCAGGCCGTCCTCGCGGGCCGCGGTCAGTACCGCCAGCGAACGCTCGTAGCGGAAGGCGGGGCGGATTCGCTTGAAGATGCGCGGGACCGTTTCCAGGTTGTGGGCCAGCACCTCGGGGCGGGCGGCGAACACCTCGGCCAGCTGATCGGGGTCGGCGTTGAAATCCGGGATCAGCAGCTCCACACCGGTGTTCGGGTTGAGGCGCTTGATCGCGTGCACCGTCTCGGCGTAGAGCCACGCGCCGCCGTCGTCCAGATCGTCGCGGGCCACGCCCGTCACCGTGGAGTACCGCAGGCCCATCGCCTGCACGCTCTCGGCGACCCGGCGCGGCTCGTCGCGATCCAGCGCGGCGGGTTTGCCGGTATCGATCTGGCAGAAATCGCAACGGCGGGTGCACTGCTCGCCGCCGATCAGGAAGGTGGCCTCGCGGTCCTCCCAGCATTCGAAGATGTTCGGGCAGCCCGCCTCCTCGCAGACCGTGTGCAGCCCTTCACGTTTCACCAGACCCTTGAGCTCGGAGTACTCCGGGCCCATGGTGGCGCGGGTGCGGATCCACGCGGGCTTGCGCTCGATCGGCGTCTCGGCGTTGCGCGCCTCGATACGAAGCAGCTTGCGGCCGTTGGCCGATGGCGTACCCGGCGCGGGAGCCTGAGGCGCGGCGGAATCCGAACCGGACGGGGTGGTGCCGGTCGGAGCGGTCGATGTCGGGGTGTCGACGGAGGTCACTCGACCGATGCTACGCCCGCGCGATCAGGCGCCCGGTGCGGCTCCGGCCGGTGTGACATGCGCAATATCATGATCGGAAACCGGCAGCCGCCCATCGAGTGCGCGCACGATCGCGTCGGCCACCGCCGGGAGCACCTCGGACACGGTGATCTCGCGGCCCAACTCGCGGCTCAACGTCGTCACCCCGGCATCGCGGATACCGCAGGGCACGATCACCTCGTAGGCGTCCAGGGAGGAATCGCAGTTGAGCGAAATCCCGTGCAGCGCAACACCGCGTTCGACGCGCACGCCGATCGCCGCCACCTTGCGCGCGGGTTGCAGGGAGTTCGCCGGAACCCACACGCCGGAGCGTCCGGGCACCCGCCCACAGACCAGACCCAGCTCGGTGCAGACCGCGATGAGGGCCTCCTCGAGGCGGCGCACATAGTCGATCACATCGACCGGTTCGGCCAGTCGCACGATCGGATAACCGACCAGCTGACCCGGCCCGTGCCAGGTGATCTTGCCGCCGCGATCGGTGAGCACCACGGGACTGCCATCGGTCGGCATATCGCGCGGTTCGGTGCGCCGGCCCGCGGTGTAGACCTGCGGATGCTCCAGCAACAGCAGATGGTCGCGGCCCTGCCCCACGGCGCGCTCGGCGGCGATGCCGCGCTGCATTTCCCGGGCGCGCTCGTAGTCGACCACGCCGAGATAGTCGATCTCGACCGGCGAATGGTCCATGCGGGCCGAGTCGTTGCGGCGGCGGGCCGGGGGAATCACCGGCAGTGCGGAGGTTTCGGTCACGCCGTCACCGAGCGGGTCCGGGATGTTCACGTGCTCGCCCCGTAAGGCTGCGCTGGCGGGATCGGTCATCGCGGGGACGTTACGCTATCGTGATCCGCCTGCGCGAGCTCCGTGGGGCCCAATGTGAGCTGCATCAATGTCAGGTCCATCCATCCGCCGAATTTGTGTCCTACTTCCGGTAGTACCCCGACCGTGCGGAATCCGAACTTCTCGTGCAGTGTGATCGAGGTCGTATTCGAGGATTCGATCGCGGCGATCACCGCGTGCACGGCGCCGGCGCGTTCGGCCCGCGCCAGCAGTTCGGTCAGCAGCGCGGTGGCGATACCGCGCCGATGGAACCGGTCCGCCACGTACACCGAATTCTCCACGGTGAACCGATAACCCGACTTGGGCCGCCACTGCCCGTAGCTGGCGTATCCGGCCACCGCGCCGTCGAGCTCGGCGACCAGCACCGGGAACCCGCCCGCCGTCCGCGTCCGCCACCAGGCCAGCCGCTCGGACAGGTCGACCGGCTCGGTGTCCCAGATGGCAGTGGTCT
Source organism: Nocardia macrotermitis (assembly GCF_009604405.1). GTDB lineage: Bacteria > Actinomycetota > Actinomycetes > Mycobacteriales > Mycobacteriaceae > Nocardia > Nocardia macrotermitis. The sequence goes on along the minus strand of NZ_WEGK01000009.1, from coordinate 319,942 downwards.
CCGCGATCGCGTCGTTGTGGATCGCAAGGATCTCCGGCAGGTCGGTTTCGCGCGCATCGCGGATCAGCGGCGCGGGCTGTCGGTTCTCGGTCACCAGCCCACGGTAATCGGTGCGAATCCCGCGACCGAGCGGTCGGGATGTGATATTCACCCAGGTCGGGCCGGGATGAGCGGGTCGAGTCGTCGAGAGTATGAACCGCGGGCATCCTCGTGCCGGGGTGAATCAGGTGCCGGTCCGGTGCGGCCTCAGTCGCCGAAGATCGCCGCGAGAGCCTGGCCGATGGTGCGGTGCTCGAAGGGGTAGCCCGCGTCTTCGAGGGCGGTCGGGATGGCGCGGGGGCCGTGCAGGATCGCCTCTTCGGCGAATTCACCGATCAGCAGATGTAATGCCGTGGAGGGCACCACGAGTGGGGCCGGGCGGTGCAGGGCGCGGGCCAGGGCACGGCTGAATTCGGCATTGGTGACCGGCGCCGGTCCGGCCAGGTTGACCGGGCCGCGCAGGGTGTCGTTGTGCAGGGCGAAGGTGATTGCGCCGATCTCGTCGGCGAGGGAGATCCACGGCACGTACTGACGCCCGCTGCCCAGCCGTCCACCCAGACCGAGCCAGTACAGCGGTTCGAGCAGTTTCAGCAAGCCGCCGTGCCGGGACAGCACCAGGGCGCTGCGGAGGTGGACCACACGCACGCCCGCGTCGTCGGCGGGTCTGGTCGCGGCCTCCCAGTCGCGGCACAGCGTGCCCAGGAAACCCGTTCCCGCGGGGGAGGTTTCGGTGACGATCCGGTCCCCGGTCGCGCCGCCGTAGTAGTGCACGCCGCTGGCATTGATCAGCGTCGGCACCCCGGCGGCCGCGACCGCGGTGGCCAGCACATCGGTCGGGGTGAGCCGGCTGTCCCGCAACTCCTGCTTGTAGCTGCCGTTCCAGCGTCGGCGGCCCACGCCCGCGCCGCACAGATTGATCGCCGCGTCCGAACCGCGCAGGGCGCGCTCGGGCACCTGAGCGCGAATCGGATCCCAGCTGAACTCGTCGCGGGCGGCGGCGGGACGCCGCACCAGTCGGACCACTTCGTGCCCGTCCCGGCGCAGCGCCGCCACCAGTGCCGTTCCGATGGAACCGGATGAACCGGCGATCACGACCCTCATGGGGTGTTACCGAATTTTCTTGTTACAGGCCGAGATCCGCCTCGAACGCGGCCTCTTCCAGCCGATGCCGGATGGTGGTGAGGAAACGTCCGGCATCGGCGCCGTCGATGAGCCGGTGATCGTAGGTCAGCGGCAGGTAGCACATCGAGCGGATGCCGATGAACTCGTTGCCGTTGTCGGCGATCACGATGGGGCGTTTGACGATCGCGCCGGTACCCAGCATCGCCGACTGCGGCGGAACCAGGATCGGGGTGTCGAACAGGGCGCCCTGGCTGCCGATGTTGGTGATGGTGAAGGTGCCACCGGCCAGCTCGTCCGGCTTGAGGCCACCGTTGCGGGCGCGGTTGGCGATATCGGCGATCGCGCGGGCCAGACCGGCCAGCGACAGGTCGCTGGCGTTGTGGATGACCGGCGAGAGCAGACCCTGATCGGTGTCCACCGCGATACCCAGGTGCACCGCGGAGTGGTAGGTGATCTCCTTGGTGTCCTCGTTGTAGGAGGCGTTGATGTTGGGGTGTACGCCCAGCGCCTCCACCGCGGCCTTCGCGAAGAACGGCAGGAAGGTCAGGTTCACGCCCTCGCGATCGGCGAAGGCGGACTTGGCCTTCGCGCGCAGCGCCGCGATCTTGGTGACGTCGGCCTCATGGGTCTGCGTCAGCTGCGCGGTGCTCAGCAGCGATTCGCGAGTCTTGGTCGCGGTGATCTGCCGGATGCGGCTGGCCTTCTGGACGGTGCCGCGCAGGGCCTGCAGCTGCGGGCGGACACCGGCGGGCGCTGCGCTCGCGGCTACCGGAGCGGCGGCGGGTGCTGCTACGGCGGCGGGCGAGGGGGCCTTGGCGGCCTCGGCCGCGGCGAGTACATCCTGCTTGCGGATGCGGCCGCCGACGCCGGATCCCTGGACCGCAGCCAGATCGACGTTGTTCTCGGCAGCGAGCTTGCGGACCAGCGGGGTCACGTAGGGGGCGTCGCCGTTGCCGTTCGAGGGGGCGGCGTGAGCCGGGCTCGAGACCGGAGCGGGGGCGGCGGCCGGAGCCGGTGCGACCGGTTGCGGGGCCGGTGCCGGAGCGGGGGCCACAGCGACCGGAGCCGGAACAGGCGCGGGGGCCGGAACAGGCGCGGGAGCCGGGACAGGTGCGGGAGCCGGAGTGGGCGCGGGAGCCGGGGCGGGGGCCGGGGCCGGGACGCCGCTGCCGATCACGCCGAGCTGACCGCCGACGGCGACCACGTCGTCCTCGTTCGCGCTGATCTCCAGCAGGGTGCCCGCGACGGGCGAGGGGATCTCGGTGTCGACCTTGTCGGTGGACACCTCGAGCAGCGGCTCGTCGACCGCGACCGAATCGCCGACCTGCTTGAGCCAGCGGGTGACCGTGCCCTCGGTGACGGACTCGCCCAGTTCGGGCATCTTGACCGGGGTGCCGGATGCGGCGGCCGGGGCCGGGGCGGCGGCAACGGGAGCCGGGGCCGGGGCGACGGGCTGGGGCGCGGGGGCGGCCGGCTGCGGGGCCGGAGCGGGCGGGGCGGGCGCGGGGGCCGGAGCGGCGACGGGCGCCTCGTCGGCCGCGCCGATCACACCCAGCTCACCGCCGACCTCGACGACGTCGTCCTCCTTGGCCACGATCTTGGTGAGCACACCGGCGGCCGGGGCGGGGATCTCGGTGTCGACCTTGTCGGTGGACACCTCCAGCAGGGGCTCGTCGACCTCGACCGTGTCTCCTTCCTGCTTCAGCCACCTGGTCACGGTTCCCTCGGTGACACTCTCACCAAGGGCCGGCATCTGGACGGAGAAGGCCATGTCCGTTGACTCCTATAACTGCTCGACGGGTCTACAACAGTTGTCTCTCGGCGGACCCCCGCCGCGGGTCGCGGCAGATGTCCGAGTCTATTCGGCAGGTGCGCCGGGCCCTCGGCGGTGATGAGAACTCCGCCTGTGCGCCCCGGCCGCACGAGCCGCCGACCGCCACCGAAATTCTGTGTGGCACCGGAGATCCGTGTGGGGTTCTTGTTCCGACTGTCCATCCTTGCACTCGCCGCCGCGGCGTGTAGCACAGGGCGGCCCGTGTCCGGTGGTCGCACGGCGCCGCCCGAGGCTTCCGGCATGCCGTCGCATCGGCTGGCACTATCGATGAATCGGGTGTGATTCGAAACCCGATATATCGGACAGGAGGTCGGCGGGGGATGGGTTTGCTGGATCGTTTCCGCCAGTCGGTGGATCGTGTGCGGGCACCCGGTGGCGGGGGAGCCACCGGCGATGCCCGATATCTGGACGAGTGGGTGCGCTCGCACGTCGGCGTCGAAGCCTACGTGGAACCGAAGACGACAGTGACCGATGTCACGGTCGTGCTGGTGGCGCACGACGGCGAATGGACCCGCCGCACGGTCGGCGAGCGCGGCGCGCAGCGGCTGTCCGGCCGTCTCGGCATTCCGGTGTACGACGTGCGCCGGACGGGCTACCCGCAGCGCATGCGGGACTTCGACGCGCGTCGCCGCATCGAACGCAAGCGGGCGATGGAACGGGAACTGCGGGGCCTCGGCGACTGACCGGGTATCGCCCGGTTCCCGGTAGCGCCGCGCGACTCCGGAGGGCGCGGTTACCGGCCGGAGACGGACGGTTCGCAACCCGGGACCCACGACTGTCGGAGTCGTGGTCGCGCGCGAACCGGCCGTCGTCATCGGCTACTCCGCCGCGATGTCGCTGAGTACGGCGATGAGTGTGCGCACCGGAACGCCGGTGCCGCCCTTGGGCACGTAACCGAAGGCGCCGCCGGTGTTGTAGGCCGGGCCGGCGACGTCGAGGTGGGCCCACTGCACGCCCTCGGCGACGAATTCCTTCAGGTACAGCGCGGCCACCAGCATGCCGCCGAAACGGTGCGGGGAGACGTTCGCCAGATCGGCGATCTTGGAGTTGAGGTCCGCGCGCAACTCGGTGGGAAGCGGCATGGCCCAACCGTTCTCGCCGATCTCCCGGGACAGGTGCGCGACCCGGTCGCGGAACTCCTCGGTACCCATGACGCCCGGGGTCCGGCTGCCCAGCGCGACCAGTTGCGCGCCCGTCAACGTGGCCACATCGATCAGATATTCGGGCTCGTCCTCGCAGGCTCGCACGATCGCGTCGGCGAGTACGAGCCGCCCCTCGGCATCGGTGTTGATCACCTCGACCGTGGTGCCGCCGTACTGGGTGAGCACATCACCGGGGCGCTGCGCGGTGGCCGAGGGCATGTTCTCCGCCATCGGCACCGTCGCCGTCACAGTGACGGGCAGCTCCAGCGCGGCCGCCGCGATCGTGGCCGCGATGACCGCCGCCGCGCCGCCCATATCGGAGGTCATGTTCTCCATGTTGGCGGCCGGTTTGATCGAGATGCCGCCGGTGTCGAACGTGATGCCCTTACCGACCAGCGCGACCTTCTTCGCGCCGCCCGCATGGGTGAGGCGAATCAGCCGCGGCGGGCGCGAGGAGCCCTGCCCGACGCCGACGATGCCGCCGTAACCGCCTGCGGCGAGCGCCTTTTCGTCCAGGATCTCGACCTGAAGACCGGCCTGCTCGGCGAAAGCCTTTGCGCGCTCGGCGAATTCGGCCGGGAACAGGTGGCTGGGCGGGGTGTTGACGAAATCGCGGGCGAGGGCGACCGCCTCGGCCACCCGGATCGCGCGCCGCACGGCCGCGTCGTCGGCGGGATCGGCGACCAGCAGATCGACCCGCGCGAGCGGGCCGTCCTCCGGCTTCGAGGCGGACTTCTCGGAGCGGAAGGCTGTGAAGGTGTACGCGCCGAGGAAGAATCCCTCGGCGGCCGGACCCGGACCGGGGGCCAGGCGGGACAGGGTGGTGGCGGCGCGGCGCACGCCGGTCAGCGCGCGGGCCGCGACACCGGCGGAACGGCGCACCTGTTCGGCGTCGATACCGTCGGGTGCGCCGAGGCCGACCGCGAGCACGCTGGTGACACCGGTGAACTCGGCCGGGGCGGGGATGCGGGTGAGCTCCTCGCTCGACCCCTTCGCGCCGACCGCGCGCAGGCTCGCCAGCACCGCGGCGAGGGACTCGGCGCCGATGGCGCCGATGACGACCTCGTCGTCGCTCCCGGCAAGCGCCGGACCGTCCTCGCCGCTGACGATGCCGAGCACCAGCACGTCGGTATCGGGGGCGAGGGAATCGACCGGATCCACATCCGGTCCGAGCGGGCGATCTGTAGCAGCTGTCATGCGGAACAGGCTACTGGCCGTGGACGACATGTCACCGGACCAGATCACAGCCGCACCCCGTACATGGAGACGCACCCGAAATCGGTGCGGCAGCGGGTGCGTCTCCACGCAAGGGGTGCGGCTGTTCGGCGGGTGCAGACGGGCGGGAATTCGGCGTCTAGGGTTGGCCGGGTGAACGACGCGAACCTGCTACGTGGGCCGATCCACGACGTGCACGTCGAACTGGGCGCGAATTTCGCCCCCTTCGGCGGCTGGGAGATGCCGGTGTCCTACGCCGGGACGGTGGCCGAGCACACCGCGGTCCGCACGACCGTCGGCGTCTTCGACGTGAGCCATCTGGGCAAGGCCACCGTGTCGGGGCCGGGCGCCGCGGAGTTCGTGAATTCGGCGCTGACCAACGATCTGCGGCGGATCCGGCCGGGTAAGGCCCAGTACACGCTGTGCTGCACGCCCGAGGGCGGGGTGATCGACGATCTGATCGCGTACTACGTCACCGACGACGAGATCTTCCTGGTCCCCAACGCGGCCAACACCGCCGCGGTGGTCGCGGCCCTGCGCGCGGCCGCGCCCGAGGGCATCACCATCACCGACGAACATCGCGGCCACGCCGTCTTCGCGGTGCAGGGCCCGGCGTCGGCGAGCGTGCTGACCGCGCTCGGGCTCCCGGCCGAGATGGAGTACATGGCCTACGCCGACGCGGAGTGGGACGGCCGCCCGGTCCGGGTCTGCCGCACCGGCTACACCGGCGAGCACGGCTACGAGCTGCTGCCGCGCTGGGACGACGCCGAGCCGCTGTTCCGGGAACTGGTGCGGCAGGTGCGCGCGGCCGGTGGCGAGCCCGCGGGCCTGGGCGCGCGCGACACGCTGCGCACCGAGATGGGCTATCCGCTGCACGGACACGAACTGGCACTGGACATTTCGCCGGTGCAGGCGCGCGCGGGCTGGGCCGTCGGCTGGAAGAAGCCGGAGTTCTGGGGCAAAGCCGCACTGGAACAGGAGAAGTCGACCGGACCGAGCCGAATCCTGTTGGGGCTCAAGGCCCTCGACCGTGGCGTGCTGCGGCAGGGGCAGTCGGTGCTGCGCGGCGACGAGGTGATCGGCGAGACCACCTCCGGCACCTTCTCGCCGAGTCTCAAGATCGGTATCGCCCTGGCCCTGCTCGACACCGCGGCGGCTCTGGAGCCCGGCGATCAGGTCGAGGTCGACGTGCGCGGTCGACGGCTGAAGGTGGAGGTCGTCCGGCCCCCCTTCGTCACCCCGCACACCTCCTGATCAGGGTCGATACCGACGCGGCCGCGCATCTCCCGCGACCCGGCATCGCACGGCCCCGGGGCGCTGGCCGTGCGTGCCGACCGTCGGGTGGTGGCGTGGCCGCTCAGTGATACCGCTTGGGCGCGTTGGGCATTGTGTCCGGGTGGTCCCCGACGCACGGGGTCGAACAGAGTACACAACGGTGGGCCGAATGGGGCGGATTACCTTGCGGCTAGGATCGAATCATGACCGCTGCCGCACAGTTCACCCGTATTCCGCATCCCGCGCCCACCTCGGCGCAGCGACGGCAGGAGATCTTGGCGGCACCCGGTTTCGGGCGGTACTTCACCGATCACATGGTGTCGATCGACTACGCCGACGGGCAGTGGACCGATGCGCGGGTCGAGCCGTATGCGCCGCTGTCGATGGATCCGGCGACGATGGTGTTCCACTACGGTCAGGCGATCTTCGAGGGTCTCAAGGCGTACCGGCAGAGCGACGGCAGCATCGCGACGTTCCGCATCGACGCGAATGCCGCACGCTTCCAACGGTCTTCGCGCCGGATGGCGATGGCCGAACTGCCCGAGGAGCTGTTCATCGAGTCGGTGCGCCAGCTGCTCGAGGTCGATACGGACTGGGTGCCCGCCGCCGGTGGCGAGGATGCGCTGTACCTGCGGCCGTTCCTGTTCGCGACCGAATCGGGCCTGGGTGTCAAGCCCGCCGGCGCCTACAAGTACTTGCTGCTGGGCTCGCCCGCGGGGGCCTACTTCCCGCGCGGCCTGAAGCCGGTGCGGGTGTGGCTGTCCACCGAATACGTGCGGGCCGCCCCCGGCGGTACCGGCGAGGCGAAGGTGGCGGGCAACTACGCGGCCTCGCTGCTGGCTCAGAAGCAGGCCAGTGAACAGGGCTGTGACCAGGTGGTCTGGCTCGACGCGTGCGATCACCGCTACGTCGAGGAGATGGGCACCAACAACCTGTTCTTCGTCTTCGGATCGGGTTCGCAGGCGCGGCTGGTGACGCCCGAGCTGTCCGGTTCGCTGCTGCCGGGTATCACCCGCGACTCGCTGCTGACGCTGGCCGCGGACGCCGGTTACGAGGTGGAGCAGCGCCGCGTCTCGGTCGAGGAATGGCGCAAGGGCGCCGAATCCGGTGAGATCACCGAGGTTTTCGGCTGCGGCACCGCGGCCGTGGTCATCCCGGTCGCGTCGGTCCGCTCCGCCGACGGCGAGTTCAGCATCGGCAACGGTGAGCCCGGCGAGGTCACCATGGCGTTGCGCGACACGCTCACCGGCATCCAGCGCGGCACCTTCGCCGATATCCACGGCTGGATGCGCGCACTGGCCTGATCCCCCCGACCGGCGCGCGGCCGGGTTTTTCAGCCCGGCATCAACATCTGCCACTGTTCGAGGGTCTGTGGCCGCATGACGTAGTTCTTCTCGCGGACCTGCGACAGCGCCGCGCTCGGCTCCTGCGAGTACCAGTGCCCGGGATACACCACCGGATCGCCGGACAACTCCGCCAGATGACGCAGGCTGCGGAACATCGAGTCCGAATCCCCGCCCGGGAAGTCGGTGCGCCCGCAGCCGTCCACGAACAGCGTGTCACCCGCGACGAGCCGATCCTCGAACAGGAAGCACATGCTGCCGGGGGTGTGCCCGGGGGTGTGCAGTAATTCGATCTCGAAACCGCCGACGCCCACCTTGTCGCCGTGCTCGTGTCCGGTCAGTTCGCTGGGCGCGATCCCGGTGACATTGGCCACCCACGGTAGCTCTTCCTGATGCACGTGCACCGGAACCTGCACCCGCTCCAACAGTTCGCGCACCCCGCGCAGGGTGAAACCCATCATCGTGCCGCCCACGTGATCGGGATGATGGTGCGTGGCCAGCACCCCGGTCAGCCGCAGTCCGTCGCCCTCGGCGATATCCACCAGATCGCCCGCCGCGTACGCGGGATCCACCACGATGCAGTCGCCGGTCTCACGATCACCGATCAGATACGCGAAATTCCGCATCTGAGTGGCGATCGGATCGCCCACAGCCCAATCGCGTCCGGCGAGTAGCTGACGGAAGTACAAACGGTCGGATCCCATACGAACCACCCTATTGCCAGTCGGTCAATCGCACGCATCCGGCCGGGTTGTGAACGGTCACCGTGCTAGCGGCTCGCGAACAGTGCGCTACACACCGCAGGTGTGAATCCGTCGCGACCGGGTCGCGGCGTGCCCTACGGTGTGTGCGATTCGCCTTGTCGCCGAACGGTTTCCGGGCGACCGACAGCAGGGGCTCAGTTCAGGACGGTGGCGATCTCGGCAGCCGCCTCGGCGCCGTACGCCGCGCCGATCCGCTCCAGCGCCCGCTCGCGATCGAGCACCCACTCCTGGGTGCCGACCGTCTCCAGCACCAGCACGGCGATCAACGAGCCGAGTTGCGCGGAGCGTTCCAGGCTCAGTCCGCCGGTGTGGCCGGTGAGGAATCCGGCGCGGAACGCGTCGCCGACGCCGGTCGGGTCGACCTTCGAAAGTTCCGGCACCACTTCGACATTCACCTCGACCCCGTCGGGATCGACGATCACCACACCCTTTCCGCCGAGGGTGGTGACCCGGATGCCGACGCGGCTGCTGATCTCCTCGGGGGTCAGGCCGGTCTTCTGCAGCAGCAGGCCCCACTCGTACTCGTTGGTGAAAAGGTATGCGGCGCCGTCGATCAGGTCCAGCGCCTGTTCGCCGTCGAGGCGGGCGAGTTGCTGGGAGGGGTCGGCGGCGAAGGCGATGCCGAGTTCGCGGCACTGCCTGGTGTGTCGCACCATCGCGTCGGGATCGTTGGCGCCCACCAGGACCAGGTCCAGCGTGTTGTTTCCGGCGAGATCGGCGATCGAGATGTCGCGGGCCTCGCTCATCGCGCCCGGATAGAACGAGGCGATCTGGGCCATCGTCTCATCGGTGGTGCAGACGAACCGCGCGGTGTGCGCGGTCTGCGAGATCCGCACGCCCGAGCAGTCGACGCCGTTGTCCTCCAACCACTTCCGGTATTCACCGAAGTCCGCGCCGACCGCGCCGACCAGCAGCGGGGTGCGGCGCAGCAGGCCCATCGCGTAGGCGATGTTCCCGGCGACACCGCCGCGGCGGATGACCAGATCGTCGACGAGGAAACTCAGCGAGACGTGCTGCAACTGATCGGCGAGCAGCACATCGGAAAACTTTCCAGGGAAACGCATCAGATGGTCTGTCGCGATGGATGCGGACACTGCGATGGTCACGAAAACCCGGTCCTTCACTGTCGAGGCGAGATCAGCCTTCACCGTACCGCGTGATGATCACGAGTGGTAAGGGTGAACACATGACACCGGCGCGTGCGGTCGAGCCCGCGACGCGATGACCGCCGCAGACCCCGCACGCGCCGAAACGAACGCAGCGCGGAACTCGCAGGGAGTTCCGCGCCGAGGGGCAATATCAGTTGAAGCTGTCGCCGCAGGCGCAGGATCCGGTGGCGTTCGGGTTGTCGATGGTGAAACCCTGCTTCTCGATGGTGTCGACGAAGTCGATGGAGGCGCCCTGCACGTAGGGGGCGCTCATCCGGTCCACGGCCAGCTTGACGCCGCCGAACTCGACGATCAGATCGCCGTCGAGGGCGCGGTCGTCGAAGAAGAGCTGGTAGCGCAGGCCCGCACAGCCGCCCGGCTGCACCGCGATGCGCAGCGACAGATCGTCGCGACCCTCCTGATCGAGCAGCGCCTTGGCCTTGGAGGCGGCGGCGTCGGTCAGTGTCACACCGTGTGTGGTGGTCTCGTTCTGCACAGTCATGAACTCTCCTAGGGACCTGTGTTCAACCCGTAACAGCGCACGGCTCGTAAGCGGTCAACGTCACCCCCGTGGGTGTCTATTCCAATAGTGCCACTCCGGCCGGGCCCGGGTGTCCGCGCACCCCGGAAACGCCGGGTTACCGGGGGTTGAACGGTGTGGTATGAGTTGTGACACAACAATCTGGGCGTACCGCATTTCCAGGGCGATGCTCTATCCAATAGCCTGGTCGGCGTGAAGTTCCTCCGCCGCGGCGATGCAGCCGGTAGTAACGACCTCGCCGAGGAAGCCCCGGCCGCCGAGACCGATGGCTCGACCGCGCATGTCGCGGCCACCGCGGGTAAGGGGCGACCGACTCCCAAGCGGCGGGATGCCGAGGGTAGACGCCGTGGTCCGGTGGCTCCGGCGCCGATGACCCAGAAGGAAGCGCGGGCCAGGCGCAAGGCCACGCGCGGCAGTAAGGCCGACCGCAAGGTCGCCGCCGCCGAACGCCGGGCCGCCGCCGCGGACCGGCGGGCCCGGATGGCCGCGGGTGAGGATCAGTATCTGCCCGCGCGCGATCGCGGTCCGGTCCGCGCGTATGTGCGTGATCTGGTCGACGCCCGCCGCAATCTGGTGGGTCTGTTCATGCCGCTGGCGCTGCTGCTGATCGTGGCGATGTTCCTGAATCCGGCGGTGCAGATCTACGTCACGCTGGCGATGCTGGTGATGATGGTGTTCATGGCCGGTGAGGGTGTGGTGCTCGGCCGCATCATCAACCGCCGGGTGCGGGAGCGTTTCCCGGCGAGCACCAATTCGTCGATGCAGTTGGGCTGGTACGCGTTCGTGCGGGCCTCGCAGATTCGCCGGATGCGGATGCCCAAGCCGCGGGTCAATCCGGGCGACAGCATCTGAGCCGCGCCCTGAGCCGGATCCGTGTGGTCCGGCCGGGCTGATGCGATGTGAGTCCTGTCTGGGCTCCGGGGCCGTTGCCGCTCGGCGTCGGTCGTATCCGGTGATCGGCTGAATGTCGCCTGCTGTGAGTCGAATCCGGTGAGCGCCCGCGCCTGCCGGAACTGCGCGAGAGCGCCGAATCACATCGATCGGGTGTGAATTCCGGGCGGGCTCAGCCGTGTTCGCGGATGCCGTTCGACGTGGTGATCAGAATTCCGTAGCGGGCGGTGTCGGCAGGTTGGATTCCGGTGCGTCGCGGGGGTTCCGGGACGAATGTGTACAGGCGGCTGGTCAATTCGCCGATGACGGTCCGGGTTCGGTGGAGACGGGCGCGAATTGTCATGGGGGAGTCCTGATTTCAGCGGGTTTCGCGGATGCCGAGGATGGCGCGGAGTTCGTGGTCGATCCGGGCCGCGTCGCGGTCGACGACATTCGAGGATCCGGCGGGGTGGGCGCCGGTCCGGTGGTGGAGGTAGACCGTCAGCGCGGCGATGACCAGGAGAAACAGTGTCAAAGTAGCCATGGCAGTAAGTTTGCGCGCGAATATTTGAAGCCAACAGTGGCGGTAATGTCATACTTCGGCAATATTCAGCCAAGTACACTGGTGAGGTGCTGTCCAAGGTCGCCGTCGTGCTCAATGAACATCTGGCCATGTTCGAATTCGGGGTCGTCTGTGAGGTTTTCGGACTCGACCGCAGTGAGGACGGGCTACCGGTGTTCGACTTCCGGGTGTGCGGGGCGCAGCCGGGGCGGCCGCTGGTGTCGAGTTCGCCGGGGATCACCGTGACCCCGCAGTACGGGCTGGAGGAGTTGCGGGGCGCGGACCTGGTCGCGATTCCGGCCTTCCCGTTCGGGTCCGGGACGGACTTCGATCCCGTTGTGGTGCAGGCGGTTCGCGATGCGGCCGCGGCCGGGGCGATCGTGCTGACGGTGTGTTCCGGCGCGTTCCTGGCCGGTGCGGCCGGACTGCTCGACGGCCGCAAATGCACCACGCACTGGCGGTATGTGGAGCGGTTGGCGCGGATGTATCCCGAGGCCACGGTCGACCCGGACGTGCTGTTCGTCGACGAGGGCGCGGTGATCACCAGTGCGGGCACCGCGGCCGGCATCGATGCCTGCCTGCATCTGGTGCGTCGAGAACTGGGCAGCGGGGTGGCCAACAAGATCGCCCGCCGCATGGTGGTGCCGCCGCAGCGGGACGGCGGGCAGCGGCAGTTCATCGAACGCCCTGTCGCCGACTGTGATTCGGATTCGCTCGGCGACACCATGCGCTGGATGAACGAGCATCTCGAACTGCCGCACACCGTGGAGGATCTGGCCTCGCGCTCGGCCATGTCCACGCGCACCTTCGCCCGTCGTTTCGCCGCCGAGGCGGGCACGACGCCGGTGAAATGGCTGACCTCGCAACGCATTCTGCTGGCCAAGCAGTTGCTGGAGGAGACCACGCTGGACCTCGAGACTATCGCCGGACGGTGTGGGTTCGGCTCGGGGGCCCTGCTGCGCCACCACTTCCAGCGTCAGGTCGGTATCGCGCCCACCGAGTACCGCCGCCGCTTCGGGTCCTGAGCCCCGCGTCACTCCTCGCCGGAGAAGCGCCCCCAGGCGGACTGCCGGGTGATGCCCAGCGCCCCGCCGATCCGGGCCCAGGTGACTTTGCGATGACGCAGTTCCTGCACCCAGTCGCGCAGGTTCTGCTCGACCTGATCGGCGGCGGCCGCGACGCGCGGAATGAATTGGAGCATTTCGTCGTCCGACATCGACTCCCAGATCTGGAGTGGTCTCGGGGTGTCGGAGTCGCGGTGCTGTTCGGTGATCGTCGCGGCCAGTCCGATGCATTCGTCGCAGATGTGCACGCCGGGACCGGCGACGAGCCTCGCCACCTCGGTGTGGGGTTTGCCGCAGAAGGAGCAGCGGGGTGGGGCGGGGGTCGGCGCGGTCATCGGGTCCTCCTCGGGGTTTGTCAGGACTTGCCTGACATGAGTATGTATCTGTCAGGTGTGTCCTGACAAGGGGTATGTGGATCGGGATGAGGTGGCGGTGCGCGCATGTCGTGGTGGGGCGGGGATTGGTACCGTTCTGGCGTGTTGAACGATGCTTCGAGGCAGCGGCCGCTGCGGACGCTGGTACTCGGTGGGACACGGTCCGGGAAGTCGGCGTTCGCCGAGGAACTGGCCGGCCGGTCCGGTCCGGTCCGGTATGTGGCGACCGCCGCGGTGGATCCCGCCGATGGTGATTTCGCCGACCGGGTGGCGGCGCATCGGGAGCGTCGGCCCGCGGACTGGCAGGTCGTCGAGGGCGATCCGGTGCGTGCGTTGGCCGAGCCGACGCCGATGACGCTGATCGATGATCTGGGTACCTGGCTGACCGGGCGGATCGATGCGCGGGCGGCCTGGGAGTCACCGCGCGGGACGGTCGCGCCGGACGTCGAGGAACTGGTCGCGGCGATCGCCGGATACCAGCAGTCGCTGGTCATCGTGAGCCCCGAGACCGGGCTGGGCGTGCTGCCGGGTACGCGCTCGGGGCGGTTGTTCACCGATGAGATCGGCACGCTCAATCAGCGGGTGGCGGCGTTGTGCGATGAGGTGTACCTCGTCGTCGCGGGGGTTCCGGTGCCGGTTCGGGAGATCGGAAACGTCGCTGCGGCAGGCACTTCGGTCGATGCGCGGCAGCACCCGGCCGAGGGGAGCGTCGCTGCGGGGGAAGGCGCTACACAGGACACGGTTGCGCCGGACGGTGTGGGCGCTGCGGGGAGTGGAACCGTTGCGCAGGTTGCTGCGGCGGGAACGCTTGGCACACGCGAGGAGGTGGCCGCGCGGGACAGTGCGGTTGCGCCGGATGGGGCGGGCGCGCTGGCTGCGGTGGGTTCCGTTGGGGGAGCGCAGGATTCGGCGAACGGTTCGGCGGCGGTGTCCGCGATTCCCGGGGCGGCCGACCCGATGTACGACTTGTCCGGCGAGGCACCGGTTTTCGGGATCGCCACGCCGCCGGATCAGCACGTTCGGGTGCGGGCGCAGGAGCGGCAGTTACAGCTGACCAAGCCCGCGGGGGCGTTGGGACGGCTGGAGACGTTGGGCAACTGGGTTGCCGCGTGCCAGGGCGTATGCCCGCCGCGGCAGTTCGAGCGGGCCCGGGTGGTGGTGTTCGCGGGTGATCACGGCATTGCGCGACACGGGGTTTCGGCCTATCCGAGCGAGGTCACCGTGCAGATGGTGGCCAATATCGTGGCGGGCGGCGCGGCGGTGAACGCCCTGGCCCGGCTCGCGGACGCGACCGTGCGCGTGGTGGATATCGCGGTGGATGCCGACACCGATCCGGTCGCCTCGGCGTACAAGGTGCGCCGGTCCAGCGGTGCCATCGACCGTGAGGACGCCCTGACCGAGGCCGAGGTGAACGCCGCGCTGGCGGCCGGGCGCGCGATCGCGGACGAGGAGATCGACGGCGGCGCGGATCTGCTCATCGCCGGAGATCTGGGGATCGGGAACACCACTCCCGCAACGGTTCTCATCGCCACCATCACCGATACCGAGCCGGTGCTCGCGGTCGGCCGTGGTACCGGTATCGATGACGCGGGCTGGATGCGCAAGGCCGCCGCGGTGCGTGATGCCATGTGGCGGGCCCGGCCGCATCTGTACGATCCGGTCGCGCTGCTGCGCGTCGCGGGCGGCGCGGATCTGGCCGCGATGGCCGGATATCTCGCGCAGGCCGCGGTGCGCCGCACACCGGTGATCCTGGACGGCGCGGTCGTCACCTCCGCCGCCCTGATCGCCGACGCGCTCGCGCCCGGCGCCTCGGCCTGGTGGGTCGCGGGCCATCGCTCGACCGAACCCGCGCACAGCGCCGCGCTCACCAAACTCGGCCTGGAACCACTGGTCGAGATGGATATGCGGCTCGGCGAGGGTTCCGGCGCGGTCACCGCCCTGCCCGTGCTGCGCGCCGCCGTCGCCGCTCTCACCGAAATGGCCACCTTCGGCGAAGCGGGCGTCAGCACCGCCGACGACACCGCTCCCGCAACGCCCTGAGCGACGATGTCCCGCCCCCGCGCGTTGCGCCCCGACCACATGTGCCGTCCGCTGATACGGCGATCGGTCGAGTTGCCGCACAGTCGGTTCGATCCACTGCGGGGCCGATCGGACAGCAGCGCGGGTAGCCCGTGGCCGGACGGTGCGGTCGATGCTCCGGTGGATCGTGCTGCGCTCGAGATGATTCGGCTGGATCTGGCTGGGCGGCGTGGCTTGCCGGTGGGCCGTGCTGTGTTGGCGACGATTCGGCTGGATCGGGCGAGGCGGTATGGCCTACGGGTGGGTCGTGCTGTGTTGGAGGCGATTCGGCTGGATCTGGCTGGGCGGCGTGGCTTGCCGGTGGGCCGTGCTGTGTTGGCGAGGATTCGGCTGGATCGGGCGAGGCGGTATGGCCTACGGGTGGGTCGTGCTGTGTTGGAGGCGATTCGGCTGGATCCCGCTGGGCGGTATGGCTTTGCCGGTGGATCATGTTGTGTTGGCGACGATTCGGCTGAATCTGGCGAGGCGATATGGCCTGCCGGTGGGTCGTGCTGTGTTGGAGATGATTTGGCGAGGCGGTATGGCTCGCCGGAGATTCGACGGGATGTGGCGACCACGGACAGGGTGAGGTGAGTTGCGGGTGAACGGGATTCGGCTGGCGTTCTCGTGGTTGACTGTGCTGCCGGTGGCGGGGCCGGACGAGGTGGATCGGGCAGTGGCGGCTCGGGCGATCGCGATGGCTCCGGTGGTGGGGATCGTGTTGGGGGCCGCGGCGGCGGGGCTGATGTGGGTATTGGGTGTTGCGGGAGCGAGTTTCGCGGTGGCCGGGTTGATCGTGGTGGGGGCGCTGGCGTTGATCACGCGCGGGATGCACCTGGACGGGCTCGCCGACACCTTCGACGGGCTCGGTAGCTACGGTCCGCCCGAGCGTGCCCGGGAGATCATGAAGAGTGGCGGGGCGGGGCCGTTCGGTGTTGCCGCGATGATCTTCGCCATTGGGCTGCAAGCGTTCTCGTGTGCGTCGCTGGCCGGATCGGGGCGGTGGGTCGCCATCGGGGCGGCGGTCGCGACCGGGCGGGTCGCGGTGGTGTTGGCCTGTCGCCGCGGCTACGAACCCGCGCCCGGATCGGGTTTCGGGGCGCTGGTCGCCGGGACACAGTCACCCCGGGTTGCCGTGCCGTGGGCCGTGATCGCCCTCGCCGCAGGGTTTTTCGCCGTTCCCGGCCGCTGGTGGCTCGGCATCCTCGCGGCCGCGATCGGTCTCATCGCGGCCGGAATCCTGGTGCGGCACTGCGTCACCCGTTTCGGCGGACTGAACGGCGATATCCTCGGCGCCGCCCTCGAGTTGAGCACCACGCTGACCTTGGTCGTCGCAGCGTTTGTCGTTCGCTGACAAGCAGGTTCGGTGACGGGGCTCAGCGGTCGGAGCGGGGGCGGGTGAGGGTGAAGTGGTCGACGACCTTCAGAGTGTTGGTGGGGCCGGTGAGGGCGTAGTAGGTGGCCTTGATGGTGGTGTTGCCGCCGGGGGTGCCGGGGTCGACGTCGAAGGCGCAGAAACCGTAGGGGTGCTCGGAATCCTTGAAGGCCGACCAGGGGGCTTGTTCCTGCACGTAGACGGGGGTTTTCTTACCGGTGCCGGAGTCCGTCGCGCCGACCGTGGTGACCACGCGGCACTGCTCGTCGGGGAAGAACAGGGCGTTGGACGGCGCCGAGGTGCCGCCGCCGCCGATCACCAGGTGGACCGTGCCCTTGGTGGTATCGATGAGATCGGTGCGGGTGTCCGCCGGTTTCGGGGTGAGGGTGTCGGTGCCCAGCACCCCGCGCACGGGATGTGAACGCTCGTAATGGTGTTCGTGTCCGGCCAGCACCAGATCGACCTGGTACTTGTCGAACAGCGGCAGCCATTCCTGCCGGATCCCCAGATCGGCGCCGTTGAATTTGTCGGCCGAGGAGATCGCGGTCTGGTGCATGAACACCACCACCCAGTCGATCCCGCGATCCGCGCGCGCCTTGGTCAATTCGCTTTCCAGCCAACGCTTCTGGGCGCCGCCGGAATAGCCGCGCACATAACTGCTGCCTGCGTCCTGATAGCAGATGTCGTCGTTGGCCAGCGCGATGACGCGCACGCCGCCGACGGTGAACGAGTACCACAGCCCCCGGGCGAGTTCCTCGCTGCCCGAATCGGGCACGGTGAAGTAGGTCTGGAACGCCTGATACCCGATCGGCCCGTTGCCGAGTTCGTTCTCGTGATTGCCGGGCGCGGGCATCCACGGCCGATAACGCGCCGAGCGAGAGTTGTTGGCCCACCAGTCGTTCCAGGTGCGGATGCGGTCGGTGGCCAGGTTCGCGTAGCACAGATCGCCGTTGACGAGGTTGAACAGCGGTGCCACGCGCTCGATTCCGGCGGTGACGTCCCCGGCGAACGGCGAGCCGAGATTGTCGTTGACGTACGCGCCGTTGGTGAGTTTGCCCAGCGTCGGCGTGCCCTGATCACCGAAGCTGGTGAACCGGAACGCCGCTCGCCCGCTCGGCGCGGTCCGCAGGGTGCCCAGTTCCGGCGGCGCGCCGTCGTGCCCGGCGGCGTAGACGTAGTCGGTATCGGGGGTCAGCCCGGTCAGTCGCGCATGATGGGCGGTGATCTCCACACCGGACTTGCTGTCCCGATAGGTGCGGGTCTGTGCCTGCGTCGTCGTCCCGAATCCGGCCGCGGCCGTGCCGTAACGCACCATCGGATTACGCACCGAAGCGGTTGTGTACCAGGAGATCACCGCCTCGTGCGCCGCATCGGCCCCGTATTGCAGATGCAGACCCGAAACATGCGGCGCGGCAGTGCTGTCCGCGCTCATCACCAGATCCGGTGAGCGCGGCCAGAATTCGGCGGCCCGGCTCTCGCCGTCGCCGCGCAATGCGGTGGCCCCGCCCGCCCCGACCGCGAGTCCGGCGACCGCGGCCCCCGCCGACGCGCCGAACAGCCACCGCCGACTCACACCGCGAGCCGATGCCGTCTCCTCGACGGCCCCGGATCCGGTGTCGCCGCTGGAACCCTGATCCTCCGCCATGAATCCAGCTAACCCTGATTCGGTGCTGCTGCGGCTACGGCGCGGCGAATACCAGGTGAACCGGTGGGCGCGGGTGCAGTCCGTGTCCCGCGGATGTTCACGGGGCATCGGAAATTCTCCCCGGCAGCGGGTGCGGCATGAAGCCGTCCGCGAACAACAGCGTCGGCCCGCTCCGCAGGTGCGCGAACGTGGCCGCCGAGCGTTGCACCACCCGGCTGCCGGTGAGCCCGCCCTCGATCCGATAGCTGATCTCGACCCTGGAAGCCTCGCCCGACAGCCCTCGGGTCAGCGTCACCCGCTGCGGGTCGGCCTCGTCGGGAGTGAATTCGATCCCCCTGATGTGCATGCCGATCAGGGTATGTTGTGTGGTCGGCCGACGGAACGGCGACCGTTACAGGCGGACCGGGTAGGTGGGTTCCTCGATGGCGGGTTTGATGCGGTCCTCGACGAAGATGCCGTGCCAGACCATGAACACCAGTACCGTCCACAGTCGGCGGCTGTGGTCGACCGTGCCGGTGCGGTGTGCCTCGAGCATGGCGGTGATCGCGGCCTTGTTCAGCAGGTGGTCGGTCTGTGATTCGGCGATCTGCCCGGCGGCCCAGTCGTACAGTTCCGGGCCGCGCAGCCAATGCCGCAGTGGCACCGGGAAACCCAGCTTGGGGCGGTGCAGCACGTGTGGCGGGACGATCTCCTCGAGTGCCCGGCGCAGCGCGTACTTGGTGGTCTCGGGGGTGATCTTCTGCTCGTACGGCAGCTGTTCGGCGATCGCGAACACCTCGGGGTCCAGGAACGGGACCCGCAGTTCGAGGGAGTTGGCCATGGTCATCTTGTCGGCCTTGACCAGGATGTCCCCGCGCAACCAGGTGAACAGGTCCAGATGCTGCATGCGCGCCACCGGATCCCAGCCGCGCGAGCGGGCGTAGATCGGCGCGGTGACGTCCTGGTGGGTCCACTCGGGCCGGAAATCGCGCAGTACCGAACGCAATTGGGCGTCGCTGAAACTGCGTGCGTTGCCGTAGTAGCGCTCCTCGAGGGGCAGCGATCCGCGATGCAGCAGGCTCTTGCCCCGGGTGCCCTCGGGAATCCGGTCCGACAGCTTGCCCAGCAGCTTGCGCGCGCCCCGCGGCAGATACTCGAAAGGCTTCAGCGACAACGGTTCCCGGTAGATCGTGTATCCGCCGAACAACTCGTCCGCGCCCTCGCCCGAGAGCACCACCTTGACGTGCTTGCGCGCCTCCTTGGCCACGAAGTACAGCGGCACCAGCGCCGGGTCGGCGACGGGATCGTCCAGGTACCAGACGATTTCGGGGATCGCGGCGGCGTACTCCTCCGGGCTCACCATCCGGATGAAATGCTTCGCGCCGATCGCTTCGGCGGTCTCGGCGGCCACGTCGGCCTCGGAGTAACCCTCGCGTTCGAAGGCCGAGGTGAAGGTCAGCAGGTTCGGATTGTGCTGGATCGCCAGCGCCGCGGTCGCGGTGGAATCGATACCGCCGGACAGGAACGCGCCGACCGTCACGTCCGCGCGCATGTGCTTGGCGACCGAATCCCGCAGTACGTCGGCGATTTCGCGATACCGCTGCTCGGCGCTGTTGGCCGCGAACGGGCGCACCCGGAACCTGGGCTCGAAGTACCGGGTGATCTTCGGCTGCTCGCCCGGCGTCAGCGTTGCGTAACAACCGGATTCGAGACGCCGCACATCCGCGTGCAGGGTCTCGGGCTCGGGCACGTACTGCAACACCGTGTAGTGCTCGACCGCCCGCACATCGATCGTCCGCGACAGCCCCAGCGGCCCCAGCAGTTCGAGCAGGCTCTTCTTCTCGCTCGCGTACGCGGTGCCGCCCGGACCCGTCGCGACGAACAGCGGCTTGATGCCGAACCGGTCGCGCGCGATGACCAGCTGCCGGGTCTCGGTGTCCCAGATCGCGAAGGCGAACATGCCGCGCAGCCGCGAGAACGCCTCGGTGCCCCAGAAGTGGTACGCCGCGACGATCGACTCGCCGTCGCCCTCGGTGCGGAACTGCGCGTCGTGCTCGGCTGTCAGCTGCTCACGCAGCTCCAGGTAGTTGTAGATCTCCCCGTTGAACGCGAGCGCGTACCGCTCCGGACTCTCCGGCGGGCCCCAGCGCAGCGGCTGGTGCGAATGCTCGATGTCGATGATCGACAGCCGGTTGAAACCCAGGATGATGTGCTCGTCGTGCCAGGTCCCGCGCTCGTCGGGCCCCCGGTGACGTCCACATTGCAGCGCCTCGTACACCTGGTGCACGACCTCGTCGGTCGCCACATCGGCGGTCAGAAATCCGAGCAGGCCACACACGGCGTGGGGAACCTCATTTCCGGGATCGGGGGGTGGGCCTGAACGAACGAGCGGCCCCAGCACACGGCGACGTGAGTTGTAGTGCCCGAGTATGCCGTACGGACCTGCGCGGTGTCATGCCACGTGGTGGCAGAATCAGGCAATCCTGTGGGGGAGGTGCCATAGCGTGCATCCGGCGCACGCGGCGGCCGTCGATCGGGCATCGCCATCAGGCATCTCGGAGGTCCGGTGGCGCCCCCCTCGGAGCCCGCTCCCGATCTCCGGAGTGTCGAATCCGACCCGCGCACAACGCGGTACCCGGTTTGGTCTACGCTGCGTAGTACTCGGGAACTCCCGAGGTGGACTGTGCGTTTGCGAGGTCCGCCGGTGAGATTTCGAACGTGCTGAAAATGTGCCGTCCGGCCCGCCCGGCGGTGCCGAGTCGGATAGACGACCAGGAAGGCGTTGAGCGTGGCGCACAAGGCGAGCGAAGCGATAGGGGCGCGGCCCGACGGGGGCGCTACCTCCCGCGGACGGGGCCGCATGCTTCGGCGGGCCGGGCTGGCGGTGTCCCTGGGGATCACTGTCATCGCCGTTTCCGGCTGCTCGATCGACAATCCCGTGCTGCGGTTCGGGTGGCCCTCGGGTATCACCCCACAGGCGACCAAGATGCGGGAGCTGTGGACCTGGTCGGTGCTGGCCGCACTTGCCATGGGTGTGCTGGTGTGGGGTCTGACGTTCTGGACCGTCACCTTCCACCGCAAGAAGCCGAACTCCCCGGAGTTCCCCCGCCAGACCGGCTACAACGTGCCGCTGGAACTGACATACACCGCGATTCCGTTCGTGATCATCGCGGTGCTGTTCTACTTCACCGTGGTCGTGCAGAACTACGTGCACGACAAGGTGTCCAATCCGAACGTGGTCGTGGATGTGACCGCGTTCCAGTGGAACTGGAAGTTCGGTTACCAGAAGGTCGACGAGAACGGCCAGGTGTACGACGGTGTCGACCACACCCGTCAGGGCCTGGATCAGCAGATCCTCGACGAGTACAAGGAGCGTCGCAAGGACGGGCACGCCCAGCCGGGTCCGGACCACGGCCTGCCCGAGAACGACATCACCTACCTGCACTACGACAAGGTCGAGACCGTCGGTTCCAGCACCGAGATCCCGGTCCTGGTGCTGCCGACCAACCGGGTCATCGAGTTCCAGCTCGCCTCCGCCGACGTCATCCACTCCTTCTGGGTGCCTGAGTTCCTGTTCAAGCGCGACGTGATGCCGGATCCGAAGGAGAACCACTCCGACAACATCTTCCAGATCTCGAAGATCGAGAAGGAAGGCGCGTTCGTCGGCCGCTGCGCGGAGATGTGCGGCACGTTCCACTCGATGATGAACTTCGAGGTCCGCGCGGTGTCGCCGGAGAAGTTCGACCAGTACATGGCTGCCCGCAAGGCAGGCAAGACCAACGCCGAGGCGCTGGCGAGCATCGGTGAGTCGCCGGTGGCGGTGTCCACGCACCCGTTCAACACCGACCGCACCCTGCGTTCGGCGTCCGAGGCCCAGCAGAGCAACTGAGGACTGAACTGATATGAAGGTCGAAGCACGCATCTTCGAGCTGCTCACGGTGTTCTTCATCATCGTGGCCGTCGTCTACGCCTTCTTCACCGGGCAGTCCGAGACCGGTGTGGAATGGGCAGGCACCACCGCGATCGTGCTGACCGCGGGCCTGACCCTGATCGTGGGCACCTATTTCCGCTTCGTCGCCCGTCGTCTGGACCTGCGTCCCGAGGACTACGAGGAGGCCGAGATCGTGGACGGCGCAGGCGATCTGGGCTTCTTCTCGCCCGGTAGCTTCTGGCCCGTCAGCCTGGCCGGCGCCGCCGCCATCACCGCGATCGGCTTCGCGTTCTTCCAACTCTGGCTGATCGCCATCGGCGTCATCTGCGTCCTCACCGCCGCCGCGGGCCTCGTCTTCGAGTACCACATCGGCCCCGAGAAGCACTGAGCCCCAACATGAATCAACGCCCCGGCCGTTTCGGCCGGGGCGTTGTCGTTGTGTGGGGTGGTCCGGAGAGCCGACGGATCCGGGGTTATTCGGCGGCGGCGTAGCGGTGGGCTCGTTCGGAGCGGCAGATGTCGTCGATGGCGTGCGTGATTTCGCGGAGGGCGTCGGTGCGGCCGGTGAAGGCGCTGGCGGGGCGGAGGCGGCAGGTGAAGCTGATGAAGCCGTGGTCTTCGCCGGTGCGGTCGTGCAGGTAGGGGGAGCGGACGCCGTAGGTGAGGGCCGAGATGACGGTGAAGCACTCGTTGCGTTCGCGGTATTCGGAGAACAGGTCGTGCAGGCGGTGGAAGACCGCGGTGTAGGTGGACAGGGGGGCGAAAACCGCCGCGCGATAGGCGGGTCCGCGTTCGGAGGTGCTGATCACGGTGTCGGCGAGGTATTCCGCGTCGCGCAGGGTGAGCACCTTCGGGGAGAACATCAGGGCGCCGGCGGCGGCGTTGCGGACCGGCATACCCGCGCGGCCGCCCGCGGCCGAGGCGATCGCGCCGAGGGATTTGCGGGCGCGGGAACCGAGTTCGCGGCGGGCGCGCAGGGTGGTCGTCGCGGTGGTGGGGTGCAGGCTGGACCACTGGCCGAAACGCACCGTGCCGAGTTGGATGTTGCCCGTGCCGACCGGGCGGGAGACGCGCAGCGGCGCCGTGTCGACCCAGCGGCCGACCTGCAACATCGCATCGCCGGGCTGTTCGATCGCGGCGATGGTGTGCTCGACGAAACCGTCGAAGTCCAGGAAGCGGTGCGCGTCGGAGGTGAGCCAGGTGTGGTCCTTGTCGACCTCGACCGCCTGCAGGGTGAGCGCGGTGATGATGCCGGTGCGGCCCGCGCCGCCGAGGATGCGGTGGAAGCGATCGGCGTGATGGTTGCGTCCGCAGGTGCCGAAACGGCCCTCGGGATCGACGTATTCGAGTGCGAGGACGTTGTCGCTGAACATGCCGTACCGGTGCGAGGCGGTGGACAGCCCGCCGACCGCGGCGAATCCGCCCGCGGTGATCTCCCGGTGGTCACCGACGATGGGCAGGCCCAGGCCGTGCGCGGCGAGGGTGCGATCGATATCGGACAGCCGCGCACCCGCCTGCACCCGCACCTGACGGGCCTCGGCGTCCACGGCCTGCACCCGGTTCATCCGGCGCAGCGACAGCACGATTCGGCGGTCGGGCGGGCCGGGCTCGTCCTCGCTGTCGACGCTGCGCTCGCCACCCCGGACCGTCAACGGTTGCGGTCGTGAATCTCGCACGGTGCGAACGACATCCGCGGTATCGCGCGGTAGATATTCCTCCGGAAGGGCGGCCAGCGACGTGCTCATGGCCTCACAGCTAACCACAGTTGCACCCCTCCCGTCTGCCCCGAAGGTGTGGCGGATGCGAGACTCGCCGATGAATTTTTCGCCGGCGGGACGATCGGTGCGATTCCGGTGCGGCACAGGAGATTAGACGTCCCGTGCGCGGGTTCGCTCCGGCTCTGCGACGGGCACGGGAACCGGTGCTGGTGACAGGCGATCACATGCGGGCGAATTGGTGCACCGGATGCTTCTGGGACGGGTGGTGAACCGTTCGCTTCGAGACGTTGCACGGTGCCGGGACGAGTGGGCGCGCTGTCGGCCGACAGTGGGATCGACCGCCGCCATGATCAGCGGATGCGCTGGGATATCCATCATGGTGATGGGTGAGGTTCCGAGCGGGCGGGCCGGGGAGCGACCAGGTCGACCCGGCGGGGCTCAGTCGCGCGGCAGGGCGGGCGGGGGTGTGCCGGAGTCGTGGCGTAGGGCGGCGGTGACGGAGTCGGCTACTTCGCGGGTGGCGGTGCCGAGGGTGGTGAGTTCGGCGGCGGACAGGAGAGTGTCGGGGCAGGCGACCACGGCCGCGGTGACGGTGGGGCCGAGGAAGACGGGGGCTGCGACGGTGACCACGGCGTTGGTGGGGCCGAGTTCGTCGGGGAGGTAATCGATGGTGATCAGGTCGGTGATCATGGCGCCGAGGCGGTGGCGCAGGGGGTCGGTTACCGGCGAGTTGCGTAGTGCGGCAAGGGCTTCGAGCATGGGAGCGGAGTCGTCGGCGAGGCGTTCGACCGAGTAGCCGCGGGTGCGGACCGCCTCGAGGACCGCGATCAGGCGGTCCCGATGGGCCGGGTCGGCGTGGCCGAGCCAGGTCTCGCGGTCGGGTTCGGGGGCCCAGGCCAGGAATTCGCGGACCACCGGCGGCGCGAGCGGGAGGCGGCGGCCGGGGCGGATCCACGGCAGCGTCGGAGTGCCCGCGACCTCGGTGATCGCGATCGCGCCGTCCTCGCGCTCGGCGAGGAACACCGGGATGCCCTGCCGCGCGGAGAACTCCCGGATCGGGGCCAGCGCCAGGCGGCGCAGCGGGAACGCGGCCTCGGCGCGGCGGGCGACGGTGAGCAGGCCCAGCCCCAGGCCGTAGTTGCCGTCGGCGTCGCGGACGGTCCAGTGGTCGGCAGTGAGCTGGGTGAGCACGGCGTGCGCGGTGGCGCGGGACAGGTCCGTCTCGCGGACGATCCGGGCCAGCGAGAGATGCTCGCCGACGTGCCGGGACAGCAGCCCGATCACCTGGACGACGCGATGCGTGGGGGGTGATGCGGGCGCGGGCGAACCATTTTCTGGAACAGGTTCTTGACCGGCGTGCCGCTCCCGGCCTATCGTCGGTGTCATAATATCGAACGATAGCGTCGAATATTCGACATCGCAACTCCGGTTAGTATTCGGGCGGACGGGCCCGACCGGGTGTGCGGTGCGAACGATCCGTCGCGGTGAGTGGGTGAGAAGTGTGATGCGCACGGGATACGAGCTGTCGCATCTGGCGGCCCTGGAGGCCGAATCGGTGCATATCTTCCGCGAGGTCGCGGCCACCTTCGAACGGCCGGTGCTGCTGTTCTCCGGCGGTAAGGATTCGGCCGTGATGCTGGAGGTGGCGCGCAAGGCGTTCTGGCCCGCGCCGCTGCCGTTCACGCTGCTGCACATCGACACCGGGCACAATTTCGACGAGGTGCTGGAGTTCCGCGATCGGGCCGCCGAGCGGGCCGGGGCCCGGCTGCTGGTGGCGCGGGTGCAGGACGATATCGACGCCGGGCGGGTACGCGAGCGTCCGGGCGAGACCCGCAATCGGTTGCAGACCACGACGCTGTTGCGCGCGATCGGCGAGCACCGCTTCGACGCGGTGTTCGGCGGGGCGCGACGCGACGAGGAGAAGGCGCGGGCCAAGGAACGGGTGTTCAGCTTCCGGGACGAGTTCGGCGCGTGGGAGCCGCGCGCGCAGCGTCCGGAGATCTGGAACCTGTACAACGGCAGACACCGTGCGGGCGAACACATTCGGGTGTTCCCGCTGTCGAACTGGACCGAGCTGGACATCTGGGAGTACATCGACCGGGAGGCGGTCCAGCTGCCCTCGCTGTACTACGCGCATCGGCGGCGGGTGTTCGAACGGGACGGAATGTTGCTGGCGGACAACCGTTTCCTGACGCCGGGCGCGGACGAGCCGGTGTTCGAGACGTCCGTGCGCTTCCGGACCGTCGGCGATGCGACCTGCACCGGATGCGTCGAGAGCGAGGCCGCCGATCCGGCCGCGGTGATCGCCGAAACCGCGGTCACCCGATTGACCGAGCGTGGTGCGACCCGCGCGGACGACCGGATCTCCGAGAGCGGCATGGAGGATCGTAAGCGAGAGGGCTACTTCTGATGAGCCGCAACCTGTTACGCCTGGCGACCGCGGGCAGCGTCGACGACGGTAAGTCCACGCTGATCGGCCGCCTGCTGTACGACTCCAAGAGCCTGTTCAGCGATCAGCTCGCTGCCATCGAACGGGTCAGCGCGCAACGCGGTGACGGCGCGGCGGATCTGGCGCTGGTGACCGACGGCCTGCGCGCGGAACGTGAGCAGGGCATCACGATCGACGTCGCCTACCGCTACTTCGCCACGCCGCGAAGGAAATTCATCATCGCCGACACCCCGGGCCACGTGCAGTACACCCGGAACATGGTGACCGGCGCGTCCACCGCGGATCTGGCGTTGATCCTGATCGACGCGCGTAAGGGCGTGGTCGAGCAGACCCGGCGGCACGCGTTTCTCGCTGCGCTGCTGGGGGTTCCGCACCTGGTGGTGTGCGTCAACAAGATGGATCTGGTGGACTTCGCGCAGCAGCGATTCGACGAGATCCGTTCGGAATTCGCCGATTTCGCCGCGAAACTGACCATCGGCGACCTGAGTTTCGTCCCGGTGTCGGCGCTGCTGGGCGACAACGTGGTCGAGGAGTCCACGCGGATGCCGTGGTATCGCGGCCCGGCGCTGCTGGCGCATCTCGAGGATGTGCACATCGCCTCGGACCGCAATCTGATCGATGCGCGGCTGCCGGTGCAGTATGTGCTGCGGCCGCGCGGCATGAGCGGGTCAGGGCCGGAGGCGGCAGCGGAGCGTAACCACGTAGGCCCCCCGCTCATGCCCCACGATACAGCGGACGAGCCGCGCAGTTACGCGGGGACGATCGCGGGCGGCATCTTCAAACCGGGTGACGAGGTCGTGGTGCTGCCGTCCGGGCGGACCAGCCGGGTCGCGCGGATCTGGGGTCCGGGCGGGACGAAGGTGGACGAGGCGTTCACCGGAATGGCCGTCTCGCTGGCGCTGGAGGACGAACTCGACATCGGGCGCGGGGATGTGCTCGCGCGTCCGGGCAACCGGCCGCACATCGATCGGGAGATCGACGCGACGGTGTGCTGGTTCGACGACGAGGCGGTGCTGCGGCCGGGCACGGAGTACACGATCCGCACCGCGGCCCAGTCCGCGCGGGTGCGGGTGAACGAGCTGGACTACCGGCTCGATGTGAACACCCTGCACCGGGTCGAGGACGCGGAAAGCCTGGCGCTCAACGACATCGGCCGGGTGCGGCTGCACAGCCGGGCGCCGCTGATGTTCGATCCGTACCGTGACAATCGCCGCACCGGCAGTTTCATCCTGATCGACGAGGTCACCAACCGGACGGTTGCCGCGGGCATGATCCTCGCGCGCGAGACCGGGAGACGTAGTGAAATCGTCTGGCACAGTTCGGCTGTCGAGCGTTCGGAACGGGCCAGTGCCGGGGCGACGCTGTGGCTGACCGGGCTGTCGGGTTCCGGGAAATCCACCATCGCGGTGGAATTGGAACGGCGACTGGTGAATTCGGGTCGTCCGGCGTATCTGCTCGACGGTGACAACCTGCGGCACGGGTTGAACGCGGATCTGGGTTTCTCCGATGCGGACCGCCGGGAGAACATCCGGCGCGTCGCCGAGGTCGCGGCGCTGTTCGCGGATGCCGGTGTGGTGGTGATCGTTTCGCTGATCAGCCCGTTCGCCGAGCAGCGGGAGCAGGCGCGGCAGGTGCACGCGGACCGGGGGCTGCCGTTCGGGGAGGTCTTCGTGGACACCCCGCTCGAGGTGTGTGAGCGGCGCGACCCGAAGGGGTTGTACGCGCGGGCGCGGGCCGGGGAGATCCGGGATTTCACGGGTATCGACTCGCCGTACGAGCGTCCCGAACACGCCGAGGTCGTCATCACTCCCGACGACGGCACCCCCGCCGAGGTCGCCGCCCGGATTCTCGAATCGCTGCGACCGTAGCGGCGGCACAACACAATTCATCCCGACCAATCCCGACGAACGACGAATCAGGAATCGAATGGACAACCCACCCGCGTTCACCGAGCCGTTCCAGGCGGCGATCGCCGAGGCCGAAAAGCTCATCGCCGCAGCCGATTTCATCGACAGCGACGCCGATCTCGCCGAGGGGTACGAATATCTCGCCGGGAGTATCGCCGCGGTGCTGCAACTGTCGGGCGTACACGGCACGAGCCATCCGCAGTTCGTCACCTCGACCGGCCCGTACACCAAGATGGGCCTGGACAATCCCGATACGCTGTACTACCACGCGAATATCGAGCCCGGCGCGGAATATCTGCTGACCGGAACCCGGGGCAGCACAGTGGATCTGAGCTTCCAGGTGCTCGAGGGCGATTACACCGCGGGCGGTGTGCCCAACGGTGACGACGCGTTCGACGACCGGCGCGTGCAGATCGACGCGGATGGCGGTTATCGGCTGCGATTCGGCCCGCCCAAGGAGGATCCGGGCCCGAATTACTTCGTTCTCGCCGAGGGCGCGTCGATGTTGGCGGTGCGCGAGGTCTACGGTGATTGGGCGAACGAGCGCAAGGGCACCATTCGCATCGAGCGCCTGGATACCGTCGGAACCGCCCCTGCCGCAGCGGATCTGGAGAAACTGCGCAAGCGTTATCGGGCCGCGGCGCGGCAGTTGGTGCAGCGCGTGCACACCTGGTTCAACTTCCCGAAGTGGTTCTATCTGGACCTGCCGGTCAATACGCTGACCGAACCCCGGCTCACCCCGGGCGGATTGAGTACGCAGTTCTCCTCGGTGGGCCACTTCGATCTGGCCGAGGATCAGGCGCTGCTGATCACCGTGCCGAAATCCGATGCGCCCTATCAGGGTTTCCAACTCGGCAGCCGCTGGTACATCTCGCTGGATTACGTGAATCACCAGACGAGCCTGAACAGTACGCAGGCGCAGGTGGATCCGGACGGGATGATCCGCATGGTGGTGTCGGCGGGTAATCCCGGTATCGCCAACTGGATCGAGACCACCGGACGTCGCAAGGGCATTCTGCAATTCCGCTGGCAGCGCGTTTCCCGGGAGATGACTCCCGCCGATGGGCCCACCGTGCAGTTGCTCGCCCTGGACGAGGTCGCCGCGCATCTGCCGCACTACGAGATCAACAAGATCGACGAGAGTGGTTGGCGGGCAAGGATTGCCGAGCGTCAGCGGGCGTTCGCGGACAGGATGCTGTGATGCTGCTTACGGATAAAGTGGTCGTGGTCAGCGGTGTCGGACCGGGGCTGGGCCGGTCGATCTGCTTGCAGGCCGCGGCGCAGGGGGCGAAGGTCGTACTGGCCGCGCGCACCGAGTCTCGATTGGCCGAAGTGGCCGCCGAGGTGCAGGCCGCGGGCGGGACCACCCTGAGTGTTCCGACCGACATCACCGACGACGCCGCGGTCGAGAATCTGATCGCCCGCACCGTGGAAACCTTCGGCCGGGTGGACGCGCTGGTCAACAACGCGTTCTCGGTGCCGTCGATGAAACCGTTGGAGCGCACCGACTTCCAGCAGATCCGCGACAGCGTGGAACTCACCGTGCTGGGCGGGTTGCGGGTGACCAAGGCGTTCACCGACGAACTCGCCAAAGCCGAGGGTTCGGTGGTGATGATCAACTCGATGGTGCTGCGTCACTCCGAACCCCGTTACGGCAGTTACAAAGTCGCCAAGGCCGCGTTGCTGGCGATGTCGCAGACCCTGGCGACCGAGCTGGGGGACAAGGGAATTCGCATCAACACCGTCGCGCCCGGCTATATCTGGAGCGATCAGCTGAAATGGTATTTCGGTGAGGTGGCGAAGAAATACGGCATCACCGCCGAGCAGGTGTACGAGCAGACCGCGAGTCGCTCGGACCTCAAACGCCTGCCCGAGCCCGATGAAATCGCCCGCGCCGTAGTATTTTTCGCCTCCGACTGGTCCAGCGCCATCACCGGCCAGACCCTCGACGTCAACTGCGGCGAATACCATTCGTGAAGGAACGGAACCCATGACCCTACGTACCGACGTCGGCACGATCGAGGATCTGCACGCCTCGGCGACCAAAGCCTGCGGGCTCACCGATTTCGGCTCCGACGACTACACCGAGGCGCTCGGCGTGCTGCTGGAGTCGTATCGGCGCGACGCGGATCTGACCGAACTCGGCAGCAAGATGAATCGCTATTTCCTGCGCGGCGCCCTGGTGGCGCGCGCGTTGAGCGAGGCGTCCTGGCGGGATCATCCGAAATATGTCGAAACCCCGGTCACCAGGCCGATATTCGTGACCGGGCTGCCGCGCACCGGCACCACCGCGCTGCATCGGCTGCTCGCCGCCGATCCGCAGCATCAGGCCCTCGAGATGTGGCTGACCGAATATCCGCAGCCGCGCCCGCCGCGCGAAACCTGGTCGCAGAACCCGATTTTCCAGCAGATCGATGCCGGATTCGCGCAGCATCACGTGGAGAATCCGGAATTCATGGGCCTGCACTACATGTCCGCCGCCGAGGTGGAGGAGTGCTGGCAGTTGCTGCGGCAGACCGTGAAATCCATTGCCTACGAGAGCCTGGCCTGGCTGCCGACCTATTCGCAGTGGTTGCAGCGGCAGGACTGGACCAATGCGTACGTCCGGCATCGCGAGAATCTGCAACTGATCGGACTCGGTGACGAGCGGCGCTGGATCCTGAAGAATCCCAGTCACCTGTTCGCCTTGGACGCACTGCTGAAGGTGTATCCGGACGCGCTGATCATCCAGACCCACCGCGACCCGGTGACCGTATTGGCCTCCTCGTGCAGTTTGTCCGAACATGCCACCAAGGGGTGGTCGAATACGTTCTCCGGCAAGCTGATCGGTGAATCGCAACTGGAGTTGTGGTCGCGCGGGCTGCGCGAGTTCACCGCGGCGCGCGGGCGGCACGATCCGGCGCAGTTCATCGATGTGGATTTCGCGGATCTGCGCGCCGATCCGCTCGGCACCGTCGAGTCGATCTACCGACGGTTCGGTATCGAATTCACCGACGCGGCGCGGGCGGCGATGACGGCCCTGGATCAGGAGAGCCGCAGCGGCGATCGCAAACCCGCGCACCGGTACGAACTGGCCGATTACGGGCTCACCGAGGATCAGATCAGGGCGCACTTCCCGGGCTGAATCCAGCGGCGGCGCGGGGCAGATCGGGCGGATCCGCGCCGCCGCGACCCGCCCACCGGCATTGATCGTTTTGGCGTGTCCGGCGCGGATCGCCTAAGTTCCGGAATCGCCTTTGTTGTGGGCGGATTCGGGGCCGGAGGACATTGTGGTGAGTGAGGCTGTGCGCGACGAGGTCAATATCGTCATCTTCCGGTACGGAGAGTCCGGGAAGATGGCCGATACGACCGTTCCGGTACTGGTCGAGGACGGGTACCGGCAGGCTTGGCGGACCGTGATCCGCGAATACGGGATGGCCGCGGAGTCGGTCACCGGTATCGCCTCGGACTGGACACCGACCGCGGCCGACGAGAGTTTCCTGCGGAAGAACTTCCCGAACCTGCGCGAGGTGTCCGCGGCCTTCACCCGGCCCGACGCGGACGGCTGGGATCAGGCGCTGGCCGCCGCGGAACAGGCCCGGCAGGAGGCCGAGCGGCAGCTCGACCAGGAGGAGCGCCACCGCGCGAACCGGACCGACCGCGAGGCGGGTTCGGACGAGCCGCTGATGATCCCGATGTTGCGCACGGCCGCCGCGCCGCCGCCGCTGCTGGCGCATCGCGAGCTGGTTCCCGGTCAGCTGTACGTCGTGGTCGCGGGCGTCGCGCCGACGCCGACGGGCTCGCTCGGCATGCACTGGGTGCTCGAAAAGCATGTGCAGGACACGGATTTCACCTTCGAGGACGTACTCGCGGAGGCCAACGCCAACCTCGGTGAGGGTCTGCGCACCGTCCTGCGCGGTGAGTCCGCCCGCGACCGGGTCGTGCACTTCCAGGGCATCGACTCGCGCCACCTGCCCGCCGCTGCCCTGGCCCTGCCCGGTTTCGCCGACCGCGTCTCGGGCCTGATCGGCGGCGACAGCTTCGTCGCCGCCTTCCCCTGCGAGGATCACCTCTACTTCGCCCGCGCCGACTCCGAA
This sequence comes from Nocardia macrotermitis, assembly GCF_009604405.1. GTDB lineage: Bacteria > Actinomycetota > Actinomycetes > Mycobacteriales > Mycobacteriaceae > Nocardia > Nocardia macrotermitis. Next base: position 287,511 of record NZ_WEGK01000009.1, on the reverse strand, counting down.
GCCTCCGCCACCCTCGCCGACCTCGTCCGCGAACCACACGACTGCGCTTCCGACCTGATCCCCACCGTCCTACTCCTCGACCCCGCCGGAATCCGCATCCTGGCCCAGTTCCCCCGCTGACCGTTCCCGTCCGCGATCCGCCGACAGATCTCGGGCAAGGTCGCGGGCCCGTCGGCCGAGCCCAGTTTCCCTCGCTGACGGTTTCCCGGCTGCGGCCCGCCGGCAGATCTCGGGCAAGGTCGCGGGACCTGTCCGCCGAGTGGGAAGTGCCGGGACAACTTGTGTGACAAGGGTCCCGGGCGCACGATCGGACGCAGGCCGTCGCTTCGGCACGGGTGATCTCGCTGGCCTGTGGACTTGTCGCGGTTCGCGCCTGGCAATTCTCGGTACCAACGACATGGCCCGGCTGCCGTTGGTCGGCTCATCGACTCGGTCATGCGGGAGACCTGGACGCGCGCCGAGCGATTGTGCTGCCGACGAACCGCTCGAGCCCACCCACGACCGATGGCGGTATGTGCTCGCCTCGCCCCATATCGGCTTGCCGGGCTTGGTGTTCGGGCTCGCAGCCTACGGCTACGGGACCGTGTCCGCGTTGGCCGTGCTCTATCTGCGCAGCCTCGACGCCGGTGGCGCGACGATCGTGTTGTCGATGTTCGCCCTCGCCTTCCTGATCACCCGATTCGCGGGAAGTCCGCTGGTCGATCGCGTCGGCGGAGTCGGCATCGCGACGTGCTCACTCACCGTGGAATCCACCGGGCTGCTGCTGGCGGGGCTGATCCGGACCGAATCGGCCGTACTGACCGGCGCGGTGCTCGCGGGCGCCGGACTCGCGTTGATGTACCCGGCGACGGTCGCGATCACCCTGGGGCGCACCGGGCCGCTGCGTCCGGGAGCGGCGGTCGGAGCGGTCACCTCGTGCTGGGATCTCGGCATCATGGTGGCGGGGCCGCTGGGTGGTGTGCTCGCCGTCGGAGTGGGGTATCGGGCGGCATTCGTGCTGGCAGCGGTCCTGGGGGTGGGGGCGGCGGTGGTCGCGGGTAGCGTGCTGCGCAGACCGGTCCGGGCTGGGGCCGAACTCGTGCCGGAGAAATGAGGTGGGTGGATGCCGGTCAGGGCCGGGGAGACGATCGATCCCGATGCCACCCGGGCTCGGGTACTCGATGTGGCCGCGCGGTTGTTCTACGAGCGCAGCCTGGCCGCGGTGGGGATGCGGGAGGTCGCGGCGGCGGCCGGCGCCTCGCCGTTGACCATCTATCGCTACTTCGAGTCCAAGGAGGGGCTCGCCGAGGCGGTGGTGCGGGAGCGTAGCGATCGGATCCACGCCTGGCTGGGTGCGGGGCTCGCCGAGGCGCCCGCGGGGCGTGCGCGGGTGGGCGCGCTGTTCGAACTGCTGACGCGGTGGTTCGCCGAACAGGGTTTCCGGGGTTGCGCGGTGGTCAACTACAGCGCGGACAGCCGTGGTGGGCCCAGTGCCCGGGAGGTCACCCGCGGTCATCTGATGCGTTATCGAAAGTTGTTGCAGCAGTTGCTGACCGAGGCGGGAGTGGCCGATCCGGCGCCCGTGGCGCGGCAGTTGCTGCTGCTCATCGAGGGCGCCACCGTGGTCACCCAGATCGACGGTGACGGTGGTGCGGGGGCCGACGCCCGGGTGGCCGCGGAAATCCTGCTCGACGCGGCGCTGGCCCGCACACCGGGCGAATCGTGAATGTGGTTACGTGGAGGGCGAGAACCTAAGGAGCGCTCGAGATGACTGAGTTCGCGAATCTGGCGGAATTCGCCGCCGCCGTCGGCACCGAGATCGGGGTCAGCGACTGGATGACGATCGATCAGGAGCGGGTGAACACCTTCGCCGACGCCACCGGCGATCACCAGTGGATCCACGTCGACCCGGAGCGGGCGGCGCAGGGACCGTTCGGCCGGCCCATCGCGCACGGATTCCTGACCCTGTCGCTGTCGGTGCCGCTGATGAATCAGGCCACCACGGTCGGCGGGATCCGGATGGGAATCAACTACGGGCTCAACAAGGTCCGGTTCATCACCCCGGTTCCGGTCGGCGGGCGCATCCGGGCCCGCGTCACCCTGGACGCGGTGAGCGAGATCCCCGGCGGCATCCAGGCCCAGCGCGGCGTCACCATCGAACTCGAGGGCGCGGAGAAACCGGCCTGCATCGCCGAGAGCATCGCCCGCTACCTGTCCTGAGCGCGCCGCGACCTCAGCCGAACGGAATCACCCGTAGCGGAGCCTGATCCGGGGTGAGGGTGCCGATCACCGGAATGCCCGCGCCGACGAAATCCCCGACCGCGCGACCGAGATGGTTCGAGGAGGTGACCACGACCGCGCTGCGCGCACCGATCGACTCCATCACATGCTGGGAGTAGGTCGCGTTCTGCACGGTCGTCTCGGCGCGCGATTCGGTGTGCACGCGATCCGCCGGAATGCCGTGTGCGACCAGCCATCCCGCCATCGCCTGCGCCTCGGTGACGCCGTTGTGCGGATTGCCGCCGGTGACGATCACCGGGGCGGCGGGCGCGAGGATCGCCTGCACGTATCCGGCCTCGAGGCGCTGGATCAGTTCGGGGCGCATACTGCCGTCGGGTTGCAGGCCGTAGCCGAGGATCACGATGGCGGTGTCGGCACCGTATCCGGCGGTCAGCGGCAGTCCGGGCAGTCGAATCGCCGTGGGGTGCAAGGCCGCCAGCACAGCGGCGGGGATGTCGGCGAGCGGATTCGGCTGGATGGGGGCGGCGTCCGCGTGCCCCGCGGTCGCACCGAGCGTCGACGTCGCGGCGGTGAGCAGTATCGCGACCGCGGTGCGGCGTGCGCTGGAACGGAACCGGATGAGCATCGAACCTCCCGGAGGATCAGGCGCGGCCGGTGATCAATGTCCGTCGATGATCGGTCCGGAAACCGCTGTCGCACCGCCGAAGACGCGAACCCTCACCGAATTCCGAAGGACCCGAACCAAATCTGTGCATGCTCCCAGCGGGGTTGTGAATTGCTCTGATCACCACGGGGATTCGACTGTCCGGGGCGTGTCCGCTCCGGTCCGGAGAACCGATTGCGTAGTCCGACCAGGCATTTCACCGTGTATCGCCGATCACACGATGTCCGGTTCGCCTACCGTGGGCGGGGCCGCCGAATGGGCGAGAAGCGCTCGGCGGCGACGAATCGGAGGGGATGAGTATGACTACGTCCGACAACGACGTCCGGGTGCCGCAACACCCCGGACGGTCTTCGCGAACCGCTTCGCCGAACTCTATGAAGCGGCCGGAAACCCGACACTCAAGCGTGTCGCGACGGTGGCCGGTGCGCGCTGTTGGCCGAAGACGGTTGGGACAGCACCATTCTCACGCCCGGTCCGGACCCGCTCACCGCACTGCGGCACGCGATCGGCCACGAGGAGGACGAGGATTCCGTTACTGCGGCGTTGTCCCGATGGGCCGGCGCCGCCCGGCGACTGCTCGTGATCGATCAGGCCGAGGAGGTGTTCACCCAGTGCCGCGACGAAGCGCAACGCGACCGCTTCCTGTCCGCCCTGGAACATCTGGCGATCCGCGACGACACCGACCCGGTCGCGGTCGTCCTCGCGGTCCGCGCCGACTTCTACGCCGCCTGCCTGGACCACCCCGTCCTCGAGTACGCACTCAAGCACCGCAGCTACCTCCTCGGGCCGATGCGCCTGGACGAACTCGCCGAAGCCGTCACCCGACCGGCCGAAATGCTCGGCTGCGAACTGGAGCCCGGCCTCGAGGAACTGGTCATCACCGAACTGTGCGGTATCGGACACGCCGAACAGCGCCACGCCTACGACCCCGGCGCGCTACCGCTGCTCTCGCACGTCATGACCGCCGCCTGGGAACGCCGCTCGGGCCGCCGCCTGACCATCGAGGGATATCGCGCGGCCGGTGGCGTCGTCGGCTCGGTCGCCGCCACCGCCGAACGCGCCTGGACCGGCCTGACCGAATTCCAGCAGGCCGCCGCCAAACAGATGCTGTTCGGATTGATCACCGTCGGAAGGGATTCGCGCGATACGCGGCGGCGGGTTTCCCGAGAAGAGTTGACCCGCAGGGTGATCGAGGCGGCCGACGCGGCGTTGGACGCGCTGGTACGTACCCGGCTGATCACCATGGACGCCGAAACCGCTTACCTCACACACGAAATCGTCCTGGACGCCTGGCCGCGGCTGCGTACCTGGCTGGACGAGGATCGGGTCGGTTCGCTGGAACGTCAACGGCTGCACATCGATGCCGTCGATTGGGCCGCAGGGACGGGATCCCTCGCTGCTGTATCGAGGCGCACGGTTGGAATCCGTCGCCGAACACGCGGCGGGCGGTTCGCTGGCTCCCGTCGCGGACGAATTCCTGTCTGCCTCGCAGGCTGCCCGGCGTCGACAACGGCGGAATGCGATGGCGGTGCGGGCGGTGCTGGCGTTGTTGTGCGTCGTCGTGGTGGTGCTGGCGGTGCAGGCGCGGTGGGAGAGCAATACCAATGCGCGCCAACGAGATGACGCGCAGTCTCCCGGTCTCCTCGTATTCCGGCCCGACGGACGACAGTTGGCGATCGGCGGCACCGATGGACGAATTCGGTTGTGGGACACCAGCAATCCGGACCGGCCCGTCCGGGTGGGGCAGTTCGTATCCGGTCGGACCGATCCGCACGCGGTGTACACGCCGGATGGACGGATGCTGGCGGTCATCGGTACGCCGGTGCACGCGGTGCGGTTCTGGGATGTGCACGATCCCGCGCACGCCCGGCCGGTCGGTCGGCCCGTCGGCGGCGTGGGCACACCGATCGTCGCGATCGAATTCGATTCCCGGGGACAGCGTTTCGCCACGTTGGGCGGCGATACGACGATTCAGCTGTGGGATTTCACCGATCCCGCACACATCACGGAGACGGGCGGTTCGATCATCCCGACGGAGGATTCGTGGCACGCGGGCGATATCGCCTTCACACCGGATGGCGAATATCTGATCGGAGTCGGCGTCAGGGGCGAAATCCGTTGGTGGGACCTGAATCCCGATCATTCGTTGCGACGAGTCTGCCGGATTTCCGGGGATGTTCTTACCGCCGATGTATGGCGGCGGTACCTCCCCGGAGTGCCGTACCGGGCCGCATGCGAAGGGCAGGCGTAAGGAGCGGATCAGGGACTTCGGCCATCCATGGGAGATGAACCGAGGCCCTGTGGCAGAGGAATGAGCCGAGGCGCGTGCACGACGAGGCGTGCGCGATCAATCGTCGCCGAGCTCGTTGCTCAACGCCGCCCACCGCTCCAGCAACTCCGTGGCCGCACCACCGTCCACGGCCCGCGCGACCCGATCCAGTGACGCGGCCAGCGCATCGTGGATATCGCCGCCCGCCGATTCGGGCGTCAGCTCGTACGCCACGATCGCGGCCGCGGAGTTCAGCAGCACCGCGTCCCGCACCGCACCCGGCGCACCGGCGAACATCTCCCGCGCGATGGCGGCGTTGACCTGCGCGTCGCCACCCCGCAACGCCTCGGGGGCGACCCGCTCGATGCCCAGCCGCGTCGGATCGACGGTCGTCTCGGCGACGCCGCCGCCGGTCACCACCCAGACGTCGGTGGTGTCGGCGGTGGTGATCTCGTCCAATCCGTCGTTCCCGCGCACCACCAGCGCGTTCTTACCGCGTCCGGCGAAGGCCCCGGCGATCACGCCGACCAGGTCCGCGAACGCGCAGCCGATCAGCCCGGCCTCCGGTTGCGCCGGATTGGTCAGCGGGCCGAGCACGTTGTAGACGGTCGGGATGCCGATCTCGCTGCGGGCGCGTCCGGCGAACCGCAGTCCGGAGTGGAAGATCGGGGCGAAACAGAAGCCGATGCCGACCTCCCGCACACACCGCGCCACCGATTTGGGGCCCAGCGCGATCTTCACCCCGAGCGCCTCGAGCACGTCCGCGCCGCCGCTCTTGGACGACGCCGCCCGGTTGCCGTGCTTGACGACCGGAATTCCGGCCGCCGACACCACGATCGAGGACATCGTGGAGATGTTCACCGTGCCCGACCGGTCGCCGCCGGTGCCGACGATATCGATCGCCGCCCCCTCGATCGGCACCCGTTTGGACAGCCCGAGCATGGCGTCGGCCAGCCCGGCCAGCTCGCCGGGGGTCGGGCCCTTCATCTTCATCGCGACGCCGAACGCCGCGATCTGGGCCTGAGTCGCGTTGTCGGAGAAGATCTCATCGATCGCCCACGCGGTCTCCTCCGTGGTCAGCTCGACCCCGTCGGTGAGGGCCCCGAGAATCCGGGGCCAGCTGCGCGCGCTCATTCGGCCTCTCCTGTCGCATGTGCCGTGTTCCGGCAGTCCGGCTTCCACCCTAATCAGGGATTACGCGCGGTCGTCCGGCACCACCCGATGTCCGGGGCGGCGACCTCGACGATCAGGTCCGCGGCGGTTGCAGCGCATCCCAACCCAGGGCCGTGCCGTCGTGCCGCTGCGCCAGGCTCGCCATCCGCGAACGTTCCTGCGAACAGTGCAGCGCGTCGAGTATCTGCATGCGCTGCAACAGCAGATCCGCTGTGGCCGGGGCGGTTCCGGCGGGGGAGTAGCCGTCCTGCGCGGCCAGCGCGGTCACCGTCTCGACGTGCTCGGCGGGGATCCGCAGATGATGCCGCAGCAGCGCCGGAATCCCGGGCGTCCACGACTCCGCGGCCCGTTCCAGCGCGGCCGAACAGGACTCCGCGTCATCGAAACTCGACACCACGACCACCGGATCCACCTGCTCGGGATCCCACCCCGCGCTCGCTCCCCGACCGGTCCAGCGCTGCCATGCCGATCGCCATCCCATACCGACCTCCGTACCCACGATCGCGGTGTTCCGTCGACGCCGTGCGCGCCCGGAACACCACGATAGAAATCGCGCCCGCGCGAGGCGAAACGGGTCTCGCGAGCCTCCCTCGAACCCCCGGAACCGGCCCCGACCTGGCAAGATCGACTTCGGTACCGGACACGCCGAAGTCGTGCCGAGACCCCGTCCGGCCCTGCGGATTCCGACACGGAACAGCAAGATTCGCACCCGAGTACTCCCGTCGTACTACGACGAGTCATACTTACCGGCGTGACGACCGCAGTAGGGACACCAGGATCGGCCATAACCCAGCGTGTGCACTCGCTGAACCGGCCCAACATGGTCAGCGTCGGAACCATCATCTGGCTGTCCAGCGAGCTGATGTTCTTCGCCGGCCTCTTCGCCATGTATTTCGTCGCTCGCGCCCAAGCCCACGGCAACTGGCCGCCGGAGCCGACCGAGCTCGACATGAAGCTCGCGGTACCGGTCACGGCCGTGCTGATCGCGTCGTCGTTCACCTGCCAGATGGGGGTGTTCGCGGCGGAGAAGGGCGACGTGTTCGGCCTGCGGCGCTGGTACGTCGTGACCTTCATCATGGGGCTGTTCTTCGTCTGCGGTCAGGCCACGGAGTACCACGGCCTCTACAGCGAGGGCACCTCGATCTCGAGCAGCGTGTACGGCTCGGTGTTCTTCATCACCACCGGCTTCCACGGTCTGCACGTCATCGGCGGTCTCATCGCGTTCATCTTCCTGCTGATCCGCACGAAGGTCTCCAAGTTCACTCCGGCGCAGGCCACCGCGGCGATCGTCGTCTCCTACTACTGGCACTTCGTCGACATCGTCTGGATCGGGCTGTTCGCCACGATCTACTTCGTCCGCTAGCCCGGCGCACAGCACGAGCATCAGTCGGTTCCGTCTACTCCAAAAGGGACACAGATGAGTTCATCTCCCCCGTCAGTGCCTGAAGAGCCCCACAGCGGGGCCGGGAACGCGCAGGCCACCAAGACCCGCAAGCAGCGCCGGATGCGCCGGAAGCTCGCCGGCGGGCTGGTTCTTCTGATGGCTCTGGTCGGAGCCGGTTTCGCTGCGTCGGCACTGACCCCGCACGCGCAGGTCGCCACCGCGGACGAGGATCAGTCCGCCCTGATCCGTCAGGGCAAGCAGCTCTACGACACCTCCTGCATCACCTGCCACGGCGCGAACCTGCAGGGTGTGCAGGATCGCGGCCCGAGCCTGATCGGTGTCGGTTCGGCCGCAGTGTACTTCCAGGTTTCCAGCGGTCGCATGCCCGCGCCGTCGAACTCCGCGCAGATCGTGCGCAAGGAGACGAAGTTCGACGAGACGCAGACCGACGCGCTGATGGCCTACATCGCCGCCAACGGCGGCGGCCCGTCGGTGGTGCGCGATCCGGACGGCAAGATCGCCCAGGAATCGCTGACCAAGGGCGCCGACCTCGGCGTCGGTGGTGAGCTGTTCCGGATGAACTGCGCGTCCTGCCACAACTTCACCGGCAAGGGCGGCGCGCTGTCCTCCGGTAAGTTCGCCCCGCCGCTGGCCCCGGCCAGCGAACAGCAGATCTACACCGCGATGCTGACGGGTCCGCAGAACATGCCGAAGTTCTCCGACCGGCAGCTGACGCCGGACGAGAAGCGCGACATCATCGCCTACATCAAGAACCGCACCAAGTCCGACCCCGAGGGCGGCTACGGCCTCGGCGGCTTCGGTCCCGCGACCGAGGGTCTGGCCATGTGGATCATCGGCATCGTCGGTGTGGTCGGTGCCGCGATGTGGATCGGATCCCGTTCATGACAGACAAGGAGAACGACGACATGGTTCGGTCGGACGACGATCTGAACCCGACCGAGGAGCAGCTCGACGCGATGTCCCGCGACGAGCTGGTCGAGCTCGGCACCAAGCGGGACGGCGTCGACGTCGTCTACCGCGCTCCGCGCTGGCCGGTTCCGGGCACTCGCGCGGAGAAGCGGGCCGAGCGTCAGGTGGCGTTCTGGTTCGTCGTGTCCACGCTCGCCGGTATCGCCCTGATCGGGGTGTTCCTGTTCTGGCCGTGGCGATACAAGAGCCGTGACGAGTCCGGCGCGGGCATCTACTCGCTGACCACCCCGCTGTACGGCCTGCTGCTGGGGGTGGCGGTGCTGGCCATCGGCGTCGCGATGGTGTTGATCCGCAAGAAGTTCATCCCGCCGGAGATCGCCATCCAGGTCCGGCACGACGGTCCCTCGCCCGAGGTCGAACGTCGTACCCTCGGCGCCCAGCTGGGCGACGCGCTGGAGACCTCCACCCTGGGCCGCCGCAAGCTGATCACCCGCACCGCGGGCCTGGGTCTGGGCGTGCTCGGCGTGGGCGCGCTGTTCGTCTTCGTCGGCGGCCTGATCAAGAACCCGTGGGCGCAGGGCAAGAAGTCGCCGCTGTGGGTGTCCGGCTGGACCCCCGACTACGTCGGTCAGACCGTGTTCCTGCGCAAGGACACCGGACGTCCCGAGGACGTCGTGCTGGTGCGCGCCGAGGATCTCGACGCGGGTGGCATGGAGACGGTGTTCCCCTGGAAAGAGGAGTGGCGCGGCAACGACAAGGAGACCCTGGAGTCGCTGCGCGGCGTTCGCAACGCGGTCATGCTGATCCGCTTCCGTCCCGAGGACGCGGCCCGCGCGATCAAGCGCAAGGGTCAGGAGAGCTTCAACTACGGCGACTACTGGGCCTACTCGAAGATCTGCACCCACCTCGGCTGCCCGACCTCGCTGTTCGAGCAGCAGGACAGCCGCATCCTGTGCCCGTGCCACCAGTCGCAGTTCGACGCCCTCCACTGGGGTAAGCCGATCTTCGGCCCCGCCGCCCGGGCCCTGCCGCAGCTGCCGATCACCGTCAACACCGAGGGCTACCTGGTCGCCAACGGCGACTTCATCGAGCCGCTCGGCCCGGCCTACTGGGAGCGTCGTTCATGAGGGAGCTTGCGACCGAATCGTCAACACAGCGTGCAGGGCTTATTCCTGCGCCGAGCGCCAGCGAGGTGCGGGAATGAGCCCGAGCAAAGCGGCCGCGCAGGCCAATGAGATGGACGAGCGGTACCGTGCGGCGGCGTTCGTCAAGCGTTCGATCAACAAGGTCTTCCCGACCCACTGGTCGTTCCTGCTGGGTGAGATCGCGCTGTACGCGTTCATCATCCTGCTGCTGTCGGGTATCTACCTGACGCTGTTCTTCGATCCGTCGATGACCGAGGTTGTCTACAACGGCTCGTATCAGCCGCTGCGCGGTGTGTCGATGTCGCGGGCGTTCGAGTCGGCGCTGGACATCACCTTCGAGGTGCGCGGTGGTCTGTTCGTCCGCCAGGTGCACCACTGGGCGGCGCTGCTGTTCGCCTGCTCGATCATCATCCACCTGCTGCGCATCTTCTTCACCGGTGCGTTCCGCAAGCCGCGCGAGGCGAACTGGGTCATCGGTTCGCTGCTGCTGATCCTGGCGATGTTCGAGGGCTTCTTCGGCTACTCGCTGCCGGACGACCTGCTCTCGGGTACCGGTCTTCGTGCCGCCTTCGGTGGTATCACCATGGGTATTCCGGTGATCGGCACCTGGATGCACTGGCTGATCTTCGGCGGTGACTTCCCGGGCACGATCATCATCCCGCGTCTGTTCATCGCGCACGTGCTGCTGTTCCCGGGCATCATGCTGGCGTTGATCGCGGCGCACGTGGCGCTGGTCTGGTACCAGAAGCACACGCAGTTCCCCGGACCGGGCCGTACCGAGAACAACGTGGTCGGCGCGCGCATCGTCCCGGTGTTCGCGGCGGATCAGGGCGCGTTCTTCATGTTCACCCTGGGCATCGTGTCGGTCATGGGTGGCGTGTTGCAGATCAACCCGATCTGGAACCTGGGGCCGTACAACCCATCTCAGGTGTCGGCGGGTTCGCAGCCGGACTTCTACATGATGTGGACCGACGGTCTGGCGCGTCTGATGCCGCCGTGGGAGCTGTATCTGGGCCGGTACACCGTTCCGGCTCCGGTCTGGGTGGCCCTGCTCATGGGCGCGGTGTTCATGGTGCTGATCGCCTACCCGTGGATCGAGAAGCGCCTGACCGGCGACGATGTGCACCACAACCTGTTGCAGCGTCCGCGCGACGTGCCGGTGCGCACCGCGATCGGTGCGATGGCACTGGCGTTCTACCTGGTGCTGACCCTGGCGTGCGTCAACGACATCATCGCGCTGAAGTTCGACATCTCGCTGAACGCGACGACGTGGATCTTCCGCATCGGCCTGCTGATCGCGCCGCCGATCGCCTACTTCCTGGCGTACCGGATGTGCATCGCCCTGCAGCGTTCGGATCGCGCGGTGCTCGAGCACGGTATCGAGACCGGTGTGATCAAGCGACTGCCGCACGGTGAGTACATCGAGGTGCACCAGCCGCTGGGCCCGGTCGACGACCACGGCCACCCGATCCCGCTGGAGTACCAGGGCGCGACGGTGCCGAAGAAGATGAACAAGCTGGGTTGGGCCGGTAAGCCCGGCGCCGGTTCGTTCCTGCGGTCCGATCCGGCGGCGCAGGCCGCGGAGCAGACCGCCTACGACAACGAGCAGCACCACAAGCAGCTCGAGATCCTGGCCGAGTACCAAGATCAGAACGTCGGCGGCGGCAAGGACGAGCACGGCCACTGAGTTCGTTCTCACAGCGCAGGCCCCGAACCGGAAACGGTTCGGGGCCTGCGCTTTTCGCTGGGTACCTCGGTTACGGGCGGCTCATTCGCCGATGGAGAATCCGGCCTCGACCTCGGCCCGCGAATACGACTTGAACGCGATGTGCGTCGTCGTCCGCAGCACACCCGCGGTCTTGTTGACGTGTCCGGTGACCACTTCGGCGATCTGCTCGTGATCGCGCACCCGCACCATCGCGATCAGGTCCACATCGCCCGCGCACGAGTACACCTCGGTCACACCTTCGAGATCCGCCAGCGCCTGCGCCGTCTCGGGAATACGAGCGGCGTCGGCGTGAATCAATACGATCGCGGTAATCATGCAGTGAGTCTAGATCGGCCGCGCTCCGGACCTGCGGGAAGACGGCGTGGTGGCGGCCTCGAGGCGGGACATCGCGGCCGGTGTTCGGATGGGGCGGTGAACTTCCTGGTGTTCCGGAGAACATCAGCGCGTGGCCGGGCGTTCGTATCGGATGGGTGGTACTCGCGGTTCGGTGGCGCGGTGGCGCGGTGGCGCGGTGGCGCGGTGGCGCGGTGGCGCGGTGGCGCGGTGGCGCGGTGGCGCGGTGGCGCGGTGGCGCGGTGGCGAACGAGCGGGTCGTGCAGTATCGCGCCCTGATACGTGGTGGGACATCTTGCTGGACAACGGGTCACGTGACACGGATGCCGATTGCGGTGTGAGGACTCGTTCGCGCGATGTCGTTCGAAGGGACTCTCGCGGTCGGCGTCGCGGGTAGGTGAGCCTGGCCGGTCGATGGTGGCGCGGGGTGGACGGGAGTGGTCAGGATTCGGTGCTGGTGAGGTAATCCCGGCCCGCGGCTTCGGTCTGGGCGGCGGCTTCGGCGCGTTCGGTCCAGGCTGACCAGGGGCCCGCGCCGAGGCGGGGTTCGGCGTAGCCGTGGGTGGTGTGGACGATGCGGGTGCCGGGTTGTTCCAGCCAGTTGATGAGGAGTGCGGTTTCCTCCGGGGGTGCGCCGCGCAGTGGGGGATGGCAGCGGTCGTCGGGGGAGTCGGTGCCGGGCAGGGTGGGGGCGGTGGCGTCGAGGCGGGTGGGGAGGACGGTTTCGGCGGAGGCGATGAGGGCGTCGACGATGGGCATGGGTGGGATGCCGCGGGCGGCGGATCCGGCGGCGGCCAGGCGGCCGTAGCGGATCACGGCGAAATCCCAGCCGCCCGTCTCGGCTCGGCGTGCGGCAACGAGTTCGGCGATGCGGGCCAGAGCGGCGAGGCGCTGGGTGCGGCGCAGGGCGCGGACGACCGCTACGGTGCGGTCCCGGATTCGGGCGGCGATCTCGAAATTCTCTGCGGTGGAACAGGTTTCGAGACGTTCGCGCATGGCGTGCAGCGGTAGGTCGCAGCGGCCGTCGAACAGGTCGCGCACCGCCTGTGCGGTGGACGCGTATTCGCTTGCGGTGCTGAGGGTTCCGGACTTTCCGGCGGGGCAGTCGCCGACCGTCACGGGTGGGCAGTCCGCGCCGTGGTGGCCGGTGCGGGGGATGCGGGTGGTGCAGGTGCGCAGGCCGCAGTACTCCGCGACGGTGGCGGCGATCTCGGCCGCGGCGGCGCGAGATCCGAAGGGGCCCAAGCTGTCCCGGGACGGTGTGCGGGTGCTGGTGAAGCGGGGGAACGCCTCGTCGGTCAGGGTGATCCACCACGCGCGCTGCGGGAATTTCGAGCGCCGGTTGTACGGCGGGGTGTGCGCGACGAGCAGTCGTAACTCGCGCACCCCGGCCTCGAGTCGGTGCGCGCACAGGACGTGTTCGACCCGCGTGGCCAGGGCGACCATCTCGCGCATTCGCGGGCGGGTCTCCGATCCGGTGAAATACGTGCGCACCCGCCGCCGCAGATTCACCGCCGTGCCGACATAGAGGACCTCGTCCGACGGACCGCGGAACAGATACACCCCGGGCGCGGCCGGAAGATTCTCGGCCAGGAAACGTTTGGACCGCAGCCGCTTGGTGACCGCGGGCAGATAGTCGGCCAGCTCCGACAGACTGTGCACGCCGAGATTGCCCACCCGGCCGATCAGCGCGTGCAGCACGTCGACGGTGGCGCGGGCGTCGTCGAGCGCGCGGTGCGTGGGGCGGGTCTGCGCGCCGAGCAGTTCGGCCAGCGCGGACAGCCGCACGGTGGGCGCCTCGTCTCGGGGCAGGATGCGCCGGGCCAGTTGCACCGTGCACAGCACCTGGAAGGCGGGCCAGGCGGTCGCGCACCGGCCCGCGGCCGCCTTCAGGAAGCCGATGTCGAAACGGGCGTTGTGCGCGACCAGCACCGCACCGGCCGCGAATTCCAGGAATCCGGGCAGCACCGCCTCGATCCGGGGCGCGTCGCGGACCATCGCGGTGGTGATCCCGGTGATCTGCACGATCTGCGGCGGGATCGCGCGACCGGGATCGACCAGGGTGGCGAATTCGCCCAGCACCTCGCCGCCGCGCACCTTGACCGCGCCGATCTCGGTGATGGCGTCGCCGTCCGGGCTGGTGCCGGTGGTTTCCAGGTCCACCACGACGAAGGTGGTGTCGTACAGCGGGGTGTCCAGATCGTCGAAGGCCAGCTGGGCTGGGCGCGGGGCGGGAGTGGACACGGCGGGAGCGTAGCGCCGGGGTACGACAGAAATCGTGATGCGGCGGATGCGCCGAGATCTCACCGCAATACCCGATATGTGCCGAGTAATTCAGGGCGAAACGCGTAAAAGTGGCTGGAGTCACATTGATTCGGTTTCCGAATCAGTCGGGCCGGATCTCCGGGAATTTTCCGGGCGCGGTCGACCGGCGTCGGCGGGGCTCGCGCCAGCGTGCGGACCGTACGGTCGCGTACGGAGCCGCGCGCACTTGCTACGTGCCGATTTCCCGATCGGGCCGATTCGAAACCGATATTCGGCGCTCGGCTCACGGTAGGCCCTCGGTCCATGAGAAAGGCCAGGTCAACTTCGGTTGTTATGGTTTCGTGATTGGTGTGACATATCTCGCAGAAATTCATGCTCGTAAAAGTTGCCGACTTCTGCTGTGCATGCTTGCGGCTTTACAGCGCACCGTTATGTGTTCGTAATCTTGTCGAGACCTCGCGGAGTTCGACGCACCACCGGGTGCGGCGTCGCGGGGCAGATGAGGAGTCACCGCATCATGGCGATCAAGCGACACGCCCACCGGGCCGTTGCGGCCGGAGCCGTCGGCGCTGCCACCCTCAGTGCACTGCTGCTGTCCGCCGTGCCCGCGACGGCCGCGCCGGTCACCATTCCGGGCGTCGGCAACGTCGAGGTGCCCGATCAGATCATCGCGGCGATCCCGAAGGGCGCCATCCCGCCGAACGTGATTCCGCCGGGCGTGGTCGTTCCCGGCATCTCCCCGACGCCCGCCCCGGCCGAGTCGGTCGGCCAGCGCGCGGCGAACGCGGCGCTGTCCCGCGTCGGCGACCCCTACGTCTACGGCGCGTCGGGCCCCAACGCCTTCGACTGCTCGGGCCTGGTCAAGTGGTCCTACGCCCAGGCCGGTCGCGATCTGCCGCGCACCAGCTACGGCCAGCTGTCCGCGGGCGCCCCGGTCGGCCTGAACGACCTGCAACCCGGCGATGTCGTGTCCTACTACGGCGGCAGCCATTCGGGCATCTACGTCGGCAACGGCAATATCGTGCACGCGTCCACCGCGGGTCAGCCCGTCAAGGTCGCGCCGCTGCACGCGATGCCCATCGCCGGCGCCCGTCGGTACTGACCCGCTTACGCGACCGTGATCGTTCTGTGCTGTGCTGTGCTGGACATCGTGGGTCGCGGTTCCGTAACCTGATCGAGACCTTCGTGATGACTAGTCCGGAACACGGAATGGGGCCCTGCAGGCAGTGACCGCGCACTATCGGAACAGACGAACCAGACGCCTGGTGGGCGGGTCATTGACGGTGGGCGCGCTGGTGTTCGGCGCGGGTACCGGTGGCGGGGCCCTCGCGGAACCGGTCGCACCGCCGACCAGCGCCAGCGATGCCGTGCAGAAGCTGCTCGCGCTGTCCCACCAGTCCGAACAGCTCAATCAGCAGGCGCTGAGCGCGCAGCAGGATCTCGACGCGAAACTCGGCGTCGAACGCGCCGCCGACGCCAAGCTCGCGCAGGCCGATCAGGTGGTCGGCGCCGCCCAGGCCGAGGTGCGCAAATACCAACCGGCCGTGGACCGTACGGCGATCGCCGCCTACATGGGCGCGCGCACCAACCGGATGTTCTCGGTGCTGGCCAGCGATTCCCCGCAGCAGCTGCTGGATCAGATGTCCACGCTGGACGTGCTCCAGGCGCAGACCAGTGAGCAGCTCGCCCAGTTCACCAAGGCGACCAACGCGGCGACCGCGGCCCAGTCCACCGCGCACCAGGCGTCCGATGTCGCCCGCACCGCCGCCGAGAAGGCGAATACGGTGCGCTCGGATCTGGAGAAGAAGCGCGCCGATCTGCAGGGCGCGATCGCCCAGGTCATTCAGGCGTGGGGCGCGCTGTCGGCGGGCGACAAGAGCTCCCTGGCCGGATCGCTGTTCCCGCCGGGCTTCGATCGGGATTCGCTGTTGCGCGGGCTGGTCCCCGGCAGCGGCACCAGCGCGCTGGCCGCCGGGATGACCCGGGTCGGCGATCCGTACGTCTGGGGTGCGACCGGCCCGGACCAGTTCGACTGCTCGGGTCTGGTGCAGTGGGCGTTCCACCATGTCGGGATCAATCTGCCGCGCACCTCCCAGCAGCAGGCCACGGTCGGCACTCCGGTGCAGCGCGATCAGTTGCAGCCCGGTGACGTGGTGTTCTTCTACTCCGATGCCTCCCACGTGGGGATCTACGCGGGCAACGGACTCATCTTGCACGCTTCGACTTTCGGCGTCCCCGTGAAGGTGGCGCCGATGGGGTCGTTCCCCTTCTACGGGGCACGGCGATACTGGATCGGGATGCCCTAATCACAATGAGGTGAGCGCGAGCGTGCTGATATGACTGCGGTGACTCGGGTTCGGAACTGGTTGGCGGCCAAGCGGCGGTTCGAGTTCGTCGCAACGGTCGCGATGGTGATCGCGTTGACCGCGGTCGGTGGTGCGCTGGTGTTGCTGCCGAAATCGGCATTGCAGATTCGCCCGGTGCCCGCGACCGCGGATGCGGCCGTGCCCTCGGTACCGGCCGATCCGCAGCTACCGGAGCTGCGCCGGACGATGGAGTCGTACGCGCCGGTGATCACCCGGCAGGTGTGTACCGACGACGGCCGGCTGTCGGTGGTGCTCGGGCACCCCTCGCAGCGTCGCGACGTGGATGCCCTGGCCGCCGATGTCGGCGCGGCGGTCGCGTCGGTGACCAAGCTGTGGGGCACCGACTGGGCCCGGCACGCGGTGATCGCGGTGGCCTCGGATCCGGCCGAATTCGCCGCCCTGACCCACGACAGCGGGGAGGTCTCCGATCAGGTCGCGGCGGCCTCGGTGTCGGACCCGTTCGTCCCGCCCGAGAAGCCGACCGGACAGCGCGTCGTGTTCAGCGCCGCGGCGGGCGGGCGGCTGGGCGACGTGGGCCTGCGGGAAACCTTGCGGCACGAGCTGACTCACGTCGCGGCCCGCGCGGTCACCGTGGACGGCTCACCGCAGTGGGTGCTCGAGGGTTTCGCCGAATACTCCGCGCATCGCGGTTCGGAGCGCACCTTCGCGCAACTCGCCCCGACCCTGACCGCCAGGGCCCGCGCCGGGACGTTGCCCGCGGATCTGCCCGCCGACGACGCCTTCGCCCCGACCCCGGGCAACGACGCCGCCCTCGCCTACGAGCAGGGCTGGTCCGCCAACGCCTACGTGGCCGAACGCTACGGCGAACCGAAACTGGTCGACCTCTACCGCCACCTGGCCACCGGCCCCCAGGACCCGGCCGCCCTCGACACCGTGCTGCGCACCACCCTCGGCGTCGGCCGCGCCGATTTCGTCGCCCGCTGGCGCGACTGGATCAGGTCCCGCGCCACCACCTGAGCCCGGACTGCGCTCTCGACGCTTCCGTCAATAGACTGCCCGCATGGCGCGCACCCTGCTGGTAACGAACGATTTTCCGCCGAGACCGGGCGGTATCCAGTCCTACGTGCATGCGCTGGCCATGCAGTTGCCGCCGGACGAATTGGTGGTGTACGCGCCGCGCTGGCGGGGGGATTCGCATCTGCGGTTCGACGCGCAGCAGCCGTTCCAGGTGGTGCGGCATCCCACGACGCTGATGGTGCCGACGCCGCTGGTGTTGCGGCGGGCGGCGAAACTGTTGCGGGACGAGCGGTGTGAGACGGTCTGGTTCGGTGCGGCCGCGCCGCTGGCGCTGATGTCGCCGCTGTTGCGGCGGGCCGGCGCCGAGCGCATCGTCGCCAGTACACACGGGCACGAGGTGGGTTGGTCGATGCTGCCGGTGGCGCGGCAGGCGTTGCGGGCGATCGGGAACACCACCGACACGATCACCTACGTCAGCAAATACACGCGCCGGCGTTTCGCGTCGGCGTTCGGCGCGCAGTCGGCGCTGGAGTACCTGCCGCCGGGTGTGGACAGCGAGGTGTTCCGTCCGGATCCGGCTGCGCGCCAGGAACTTCGGGCACGCTACGGCCTGGGCGAGCGGCCCACCATCCTGTGCCTGTCGCGCCTGGTGCCGCGCAAGGGCCAGGACATGCTGATCATGGCGATGCAGGAGATCAGGGATCGGATCGACGGCGCGGTGCTGGTGATCGCCGGTGGCGGCCCGTACGAGGAGAAACTGCGCGGGCTCGTGCAGGCCCTGGAGCTGTCCGATCAGGTCGTGTTCACCGGCCGGGTGGCCGCCGGCGAGCTGGCCGCCCACCACACCCTCGCCGACGTGTTCGCCATGCCGTGCCGTACCCGGGGCGCGGGCCTGGACGTCGAGGGGCTGGGCATCGTCTACCTGGAGGCATCGGCGACCGGTGTCCCGGTGGTGGCCGGAAACTCCGGCGGCGCACCGGAAACCGTGCGCGAGGGCCGCACCGGACGGGTCGTGGACGGCCGTTCGACCGCGCAGATCAGCGAGGCGATCGTGGAGATCCTGTCCGATCGCGACGCGGCCGCGAGCATGGGTGCGGCCGGGCGGGACTGGGTGAGCACCCAGTGGCGCTGGGACGCGCTCGGCGACCGGATGCGCGCACTGCTGGACGGGAACGTGCGATCGAGCGGCGCGGATCGGTTGGGTTAGGCTCAGGCGCATGAGCAGCATCCAGGTGGCGGATCAAACCTTCGTCGCAGCTCCCGGAAGTGCGGTCGGTGAGATCCTGGCCGACCGCGGCCACTGGCGTCGCTGGTGGCCCGACCTCACCCTCGAGGTGCGAGAGGACCGGGCCGACAAGGGAATTCGCTGGACGGTGAGTGGTGCGCTGACCGGCACCATGGAGGTGTGGCTGGAACCGTCGCTGGACGGGGTCATCCTGCATTACTTCCTGCACGCCGAACCCGCGACCGGCACGGATCTGGTCGCGGCCAACCGCGCCCGCCGGGTCGCCGGTAAGAAGATGTCGTTCGAGATCAAGGCGCGCCTGGAGGCCGGGCGCGCGGCCGGTGAACGGCCCGCGCACGCCACGTCCGACCTGATCGTCTCCTGAATTCTGTTCTCCCGCACCGCACGCCGGAAAGGAACCGCTGGCAGTCATGGCCGACCGGACCCAGAGGTCGATCATCATCGATGCACCGTCGGATCGGGTGATGGCCGTCATCGCCGATCTGGAGGCGTACCCGGAATGGGTGGCGGCGGCGCGTTCGGTGGAAGTTCTCGACACATTCGCCGACGGCCGGGCCCGGACCGCGCGGTTCGTGCTGGACGCGGGCGTCGTCAAGGACACCTACGTCCTGACCTACACCTGGCGTCCCGACGGCCGGGCGGTCAGCTGGCAACTCTCCAGCGGTGATCTGCAGAAGGCGCAGGACGGCAGCTACGAGCTGATCGATCAGCCCGACGGCACCACCCAGGTGGTCTACGAACTCACCGTCGATCTGACCATCCCGATGATCGGCATGTTCAAGCGCAAGGCGGAGAAGGTCATCACCGACACCGCGCTGAAGGAACTCAAGAAGCGGGTCGAGGACTGACCGGTTCAGCGCCCTCCGCGGATTCCCCGGCCGGGTCCGCGACTCGCCCCGCGGGCTCCGCGCAGGAGTCCGCGGCGGATGGGTCGCGCGGGACGCGGCTCGAGCTGTTCGCGGGTAAGGGCGGTGTCGGCAAGACGACGCTGGCCTGCGCCACGGCGATGGCGTACCGGGCGGCGGGGGAGTGCGTGCTGCTGGCCTCGCTGGATCAGGCGCATTCGCTGGGTGACGCGCTGGGCCACCGGTTCCCGCGCGACCCCGGGACCGTCGCCGGGGTGACCTCGGTGCTCCCGGGCCTGGACGTCATCGAGGTGGATTCCCTTGCGCTGCTGGAGGATCGGTTCCGCGGCGTGGTGCGGGTGCTGGGCGGCGCGGGCCATGAGCACGGGGTGGACCTGGGCTCGCTGGACCCGGCCGAGCTGACCGGTCTGCCGGGCGTGCAGGAGTTGCTGATGCTCAGCGAGATCGCCCGGTTCGCCGACGAGGGCGACTGGGACGTCATCGTGGTGGACTGTCCGCCGACCGCGGACATGTTGCGCATCGTCACCGGTCCGAGCACGCTGCTGGGCTATCTGGACCGGATCTGGCCCGCGCACGCGCGCGCGATGAGCGCGGCCGGGCGGGATCTGCGCCAGGCGATCCTGGCCGTGACCGCCGAGCGGATCGCCGGCGCGGTCGCCCGGGTGCGCGATCTGCTGGCGGATCGGTCCCGCACCGGAATGCGGCTGATCACCGTCGCCGAACGGGTCGCGGTCGCCGAATCGGTGCGGGTGCGTTCGGCCGCGGCGCTGCTGGATCTGCGGCTGGACGAGGTCGTGGTGAACAAGGTGCTGCCGCCGCTGCCGGAGGCCGAACCGGCGGATCATCCCGCGGTGCGCTGGTACGCCGAGCGACGTGCCGAACAGCTCGGCGTCATCGCCGATCTGCGGCGGCGCATCCCGGATCTGCCGGTGCGGATCGCCCATCACAGCGGGTCCGAGCCGGTCGGCGCGGAACCGCTGGCGGCATTGGCGCTGGAAACGCGTGGTAATCGGGCGGGAACCGGTCCAGACCCTATGCTTGGCGGCGACGCGGCGGGCCGGGACGCGCGACCCGGCGAGCCGCAGGTGCGGCTCGAGTCGGGCAGCGGTCTGCAATCGGTGTACACGTTGCGGCTGGCGTTGCCCGTGGTCGACCCGGCGACGCTGCGACTGGGACGAGTGGAGGACGATTTGATCGTGGGAGCGGACGGGATCCGGCGTCGGCTGCGGCTGGCCCCGGTACTGCGGCGATGTACCGTCGACGGCGCCGAGCTGGGCGACGGCCTGCTGGTCGTGCGCTTCCGTCCCGACCCCGAGGTGTGGCCGCGATGAACGATTTCCGCCAGGCGCACGGTCCCGAACACGACGCGCGCGTCGGTGAACTCGCCGAGGAACTGCGGCTGCTGGCCGAGGTGCTGCTCGAGCGGGTCGAGCCGATGCTGCGCCGTGCGGCCGCGGACGGCGGCGCGGAATGGGCCGGTTGCAGCTGGTGCCCGCTGTGCGCGGCGGCGGCGCTGGCGCGCGGGGAGCACCACGACGTGGTCGCCTCCCTCGCCGCGCACGGCACCGCCATCGTGACGGTGCTGCGCGAGGCGCTGGCCGGGGTGCCGGTCGAACCGGTGCTGCCGACCGACGAGCCCGAGGACTCCCCGGCGGATCGCGCGTCGGCCGACGAGGCATCGAAAGACGCTGCGCCGCAGGACGATCCATCGGACGACGCCGCGGATCCGTTCGGTCCGCGCGCCGCGGCCCCCGACGCGCGGAGTTTCTCGGCCGCCGTCCACGACGCCGGAACACCTTCCGGCGCACAGGAATCCGAAGTGCGGGCGAGTTCCACACCGGCGGGAGACGGCAGACCCCGGTACATCTCGATCCCGGTGCAGATCAAGGTATGACCACGCGTATCGGGCGGGAACGGCCCCTGACCGTCGGAATCGATGTCGGCGGCACCAACATTCGCGCGTCGGTGGTCGACGGCGCGGGTGAGGTGCTCGACTCCGTGCAGGCTCCGACCCCGCATTCGGAACGGGCCCTGGACGACGGTCTGGAACGCGCGGTGCGCGAGTTGCGCGGGCGGCACCGGATCGGCGCGGTCGGCCTCGCGGTGGCCGGATTCGTCGACGAGACAAGGACTTCGGTGCGTTTCGCCCCGCATCTGCCGTGGGAGGATTCGCCGGTCGCGAGCAGACTGTCCGAGCGACTCGAACTGCCGGTCATCCTGGAACACGATGCCAATGCCGCGATGTGGGCCGAATACCGGTTCGGTGCGGCGGCCGGTGCACACAACGGCGTGCTGGTCGCGATCGGCACCGGCATCGGCGCGGCGCTGCTGGTCGGTGGTGAGCTGTATCGCGGAAGTTTCGGTGTGGCACCGGAATTGGGACATCTCCAGGTCGTCCCGAACGGCCGCGCCTGCCCGTGCGGCAAACGCGGCTGCTGGGAGAGGTATTGCAGCGGAACGGCATTGGTGGACACCGCGATCGAGCGGCTGGCCATCGATCCGGCCCGTTCGACGATCCTGGCCCGCGAGGTCTCCCGCGATCCGGGCTCGCTGACCGGACGCCGGGTCGCCGGCGCCGCGCAGGACGGCGATCCGGTCGCCCTGGAAGTGCTCGCGGACTTCGCGCGTTGGCTGGGTCTGGGCCTGGCCTTCGTGAGCGATATCTTCGATCCGGATCTGGTGGTCATCGCCGGTGGGGTGAGTTCCTCGGCCCCGCTGTTCCTGGACGAGGCGCGCGAACATTACGCTGCCTCGATCACCGGCGCCCGGCATCGGCCGCTGGCTCGCATCCGCACCACGCAACTCGGTGAGGGCGCGGGCATGATCGGCGCGGCGGAACTGGCTCGTACGGCGTTGGGTGCGGGGCCCGCCGCTGAACACCACGTTCCGGTGGTGTGAAATCCCCCGTGCGAACTTGGTCACAACTCATCACCGGCGGTAGAGTCGGCATCGGACTGTGGTGCCCGCGACGACGCCGGTCCCGGAAATCAGACTGGGGTGAAAGGACGCAATGTTCTACTGGCTGTTGAAATTCGTGTTCCCGGGTCCGTTCATGCACCTTTTCAATCGGCCTACGGTCGAAGGTGTGGAGAACATCCCGCTGGACGGACCGGTGATCCTCGCGGGCAATCATCTGTCGTTCACCGACTGGCTGTTCACGCCGTTGATGAGCCCGCGCCGGATCACCTATCTGGCCAAGGCCGAATACTTCACGAGCCCGGGCATCAAGGGCCGACTACAGAAGTTCTTCTTCTCCGGCACCGGCCAGTACCCGATCGACCGCAGCGGGGCCGACGCCGCCGAGAGCGCGCTGAACACCGCCCGCAAGCTGCTGAACGAGGGTCGCGTGGTCGGGCTGTACCCCGAGGGCACCCGCTCGCCCGACGGGCGGCTGTACAAGGGCAAGACCGGCGTCGCGCGCCTGGCGCTGGAGACCGGCGTCCCGGTGATTCCGGTCGCGCTGATCGGCACCGACGAGGTCTGCCCGCCCGGACCGTTCCGCTGGCGGATGCGCAAGGTGAGCGTGAAATTCGGTAAGCCGATCGACTTCTCGCGTTACGAGGGGATGGGCGGTAACCGTTTCGTGGAGCGCGCGGTGACCGACGAGATCATGTACGAGTTGATGCGGATGTCCGGGCGGGAATACGTGGACGTCTATGCGGCCAGCCTCAAGAAGGGCGTGCCCTCGGGCAGCCGTCCCGAGGCCGACCGCATGCCGGAATCCATTGCCGGATAAGCACTTTCATTTTCCGTTCGCGGAAATTGCGGAAAACAGCGCGTCGCATCACCTGCGGCGCGCTTTTTCTATCGCCTCGAATTTGGCCAGATTGTGCCGGGCGTCGGCGAGGGCGTCGTGCGCGTCGGCGGGAATCGGCGGCAGCTGCGGGCGTCCGGCCATATCCCAGTGCTGGCGCAGTTCGTTGGTGTAGCGGGGCATATCGGTGGGCAGATCGACCATCGAACCCCACAGCTGGCACAGCGCGACGTGATCGTAGGCCCCGACCCACGCCCACAGCTCCGGCTCGATACCGGTGCGGGGGATCAGGAAACGGTAGATGTCGTCGCGGATCTGACGCCGGGTGCGCCACAGCGGGGAGGACGGTGCCGGCAGTTTCGGCAGCACGTTGCGCCGCACCCACGGGCCCGCCTTCGTCGCGTCGAATTCGCTGGACACCGCGTAGTACTCCCGGCCGTCCTCGCAGGCGACACCGATCGAGACCAGGTCGATGGTGGTGCCGTCCTCGATGAATTCCGAATCGTAGAAGTAGCGCACCGGTCGAGGTTACGGCGTGTTCGCCGCACGTTCGCGAACTGCCCCACCTCCGGGTGAGCGCGAGTTCGCGGCCGAATCTATTCTTGTCTGGTGAACTGGACCGTCGACGTACCGATCGATCGCCTGCCGGAGTTGCCGCCGCTGCCCGCGGAGATGCGTCGCCGGCTCGACGACGCGCTGAGCCGTACCGCGTTGCAGCAGCCGTCCTGGGATCCCGAACAGGCCGAGCGGATGCGCACCGTACTGGAGAGCGTGCCGCCGATCTGTGTCCCCGCCGAGGTCGAGGAGTTGCGCTCGCACCTGGCCGAGGTGGCGCGCGGTGAGGCTTTCCTGATGCAGGGCGGTGATTGCGCGGAGACGTTCGCCGACAACACCGAACCGCACCTCCGCGGCAATATCCGCACCCTGTTGCAGATGGCCGTGGTGCTGACCTACGGCGCGAGCCTGCCGGTGGTGAAGGTGGCCCGGGTCGCGGGGCAGTACGCCAAACCGCGTTCGGCCGACACCGATGCCAAGGGCCTCAAGTCCTACCGTGGCGACATGGTGAACTCGATCGTCGCGGATGCCGCACTGCGCGAACACGATCCGTCGCGGCTGGTGCGCGCCTACGCCAATGCCAGCGCGGCGATGAACCTGGTGCGCGCGCTGACCGGCGCGGGCATGGCCGATCTGCACAAGGTGCACGATTGGAACCGCGATTTCGTCGCGCAGTCCCCGGCCGGGGCGCGGTACGAGCAGCTGGCCGAGGAGATCGATCGCGGCCTGCGCTTCATGACCGCCTGCCGGGTGCAGGATCCGAGCCTGCAGGCGGCCAAGATCTACGCCAGCCACGAGGCGCTGGTGCTGGACTACGAGCGGGCGATGCTGCGGCTGTCGTACAACGCCGCGGGTGATCCGGTGCTGTACGACCTGTCGGCGCACTTCCTGTGGATCGGGGAGCGCACCCGGCAGCTGGACGGCGCGCACATCGCGTTCGCGGAACTGCTGGCCAATCCGATCGGACTCAAGATCGGTCCGGGCACCACGCCCAGCCAGGCGGTGGAGTACGTGGAGCGGCTCGATCCGAACAACGAGCCCGGCCGGTTGACGCTGGTGGCCCGGATGAGCAATCACAAGGTGCGCGACGTGCTGCCGCCGATCATCGAGAAGGTGCAGGCGACCGGTCACCAGGTGATCTGGCAGTGCGATCCGATGCACGGCAACACCCACGAATCCTCGACCGGTTACAAGACCCGGCACTTCGACCGGATCGTGGACGAGGTGCAGGGCTTCTTCGAGGTGCATCGCGCGCTGGGCACCCACCCCGGCGGTCTGCACATCGAGCTGACCGGCGAGAACGTCACCGAATGTCTCGGTGGCGCGCAGGACATCTCGGATCTGGATCTGGAGGATCGCTACGAGACGGCCTGTGATCCGCGCCTGAACACCCAGCAGTCCCTGGAACTGGCCTTCCTCGTCGCCGAGATGCTGCGCTGATCGCCGACGAGGAGGGGGCCGCAGCGTTGAACGTGGTATTCCGCGGGGCGGGTGTGTTGCGGGTGGATCCCGCCGATCGCACCATCCTGCGGTTGCTGCGTGACCGGGATCGGGACGGGATTCCGTCGGAGGTGGTGTTGCGCGACGGCAGTCGGCTGCTGATCTTCAACATCTCCTGGGGTTACGATCCGGCCGCGGTGTCGGCGCAGGTGACGACGAATATCAGTCCGAGTATCGGCGGGGTGTCGGTGGATGTGTTCACCACCGACACCGTCGTCGCGATCAACGATCCGGAGACCGGAGCGCCGTTGCTGGCGGTAGCCTGACCGCCTTACCGGTGGGGTGGAGCGTCCGTGTTGCGATGCAGGAAATCGGGATGCGAGTGCGTAATTCCCTGTGTCCCTGCGGCTTTTGGCATCCCGCTATGTTCCCGCCGACAAACGGTTCTATCGGCCGGGGCAAAATTAGCTGAGCTGTTGCTGTATTGGAACTGGTGCGTTAGGTTTTCAGTGTTGATCCGCCGGGGTGGCGGACACTACGCGGGAAATGCTGTGGGAGGACCCGATGCGCGCGATGCCGGTAGCCGGAGAATTGCTTACAGGGATGGGAAGGCGGGCCGCGGCGCGGCGACGACCGCAGCATCCCACCGGCATGGGAAACCGGCCGGTACCTACGACAACCGAGCTGGTCACACACGAAATGCTGGTCGACGGACTCGCGGTGTCGGTGGTGATCGAACGTCCCGAGGTCGACCACGGCGGGTGCAGCTGGCGCTGCCGGATCCGGGTGGCGCGCGGTGACGCCCGCCGCGAGCAGTCCCAGGTCGTCGGGATCAGCTCGCAGGAGGTGCTCGATCAGGCCCTGGATCTGGCCGCCGAACGCCTCGGCATCAGCCGCGCGGATCTGCTGGCCGGAGCCAGCGTCGGCGCGCCACTCAGAATGGCAGGACGGTCAAAGTAATCGTGCTGCCCGGCGCGACATTGCTGCCGCCGAACGGCGTCTGCACCCGCACCGTGCCCTGGTCGGTGCTGAACACCTGGTTCAGCACCACCTTGAAGCCCAGGCCCTCCAACTCCGAACGGGCCGCGCTCGCGCTCTTGCCGACCTCGTCGGGCACCTGCACCGCGTTGGACACGTAGAGGGTCACCGTGCTGCCCGACAGCGCGGAGCTTCCTCCGGGCGGATCGGTGCCGATCACCTGGTCGGCCTTCACTCCAGCGTCGAACCGGGTCTTGGTGTCCTGCACCGTGATTCCCACACTCTGGAGTGCGGCCTTGGCGTCGTCCACGCTCTTGCCGCTCACATCGGGCACGGTGACCCGCACGGATCCCTTGCTGCGGAACACCTTCACGCTCGCCCCCGAGGGCAGCGCGGTCCCCGGCGCCGGATCCAGTTGCGCCACCGTACCTTTCGGCGCGGTACTGGCGATCTCCCCGCTGTCCACCGGAATCAGGCCCTGATCGCGGATGGCCTGCTGCACCGACTGCACGTCCTGACCGGAACGGAACCGCGGCACCTGCGGTTTACCGCTGGACACCAGCACCGCGATCGTCGACCCCTTGAGCACCCGCTGCCCCGCCGATGGATCGGTACCCACCACGCCGCCGACCGGAACGGTATCGGACGCCTTGGCGCGCTGGGTGGTGGAGAATCCGGCCTGTTGCAGTGCCGTGGTCGCCGCGGCGGTGTCCATACCCGCGATCGCCGGGACCGCCGCATAACGTTCGACGCCCAGATACCAGCCGCCGACGCCGAGCAGCAGCGCCAGCGCCACCACGATCCCCACCCAGATCAGCACGCGCCGCCGCGAGGTGTTGCGGTCGTCGTCGTAGTCGGGATAGTAGGGCTCGCGCGGTTGGGGTGCGGCGTAGCCGGTCGGCTCGGCGCGCGAATGCGACGTGGTCAGCACGCGGGTGTGCGGGGAGCCGGCCGATTCGGCGGCGATCCGGGTGGTCGCCGGTTCGGGCGGCGCCGGATGCTGCGGGGTGACCGCGCGGTAGCGGGCGGACTGGTGCTCGGCCGATTCGCGCGGCGCGGGCACGCGGTAGGCGGGCAGGTTCAGCTCCCGCACGATGCGGCGTAGTTCCGCGGCCATCTCGGTGGCGTCGGTGAAGCGGTGCGCGGGCTCGCGCGCGGTGGCCCGCGCGACCAGTTCGTCGAATTCCGGCGGGACGCCCTCGATGAACCGGCTCGGGTTCGGGACGTCCTTCTCCACCCGCTGATAGGCGATCGACAGCGAGGTGTCACCGGTGAACGGCGTTCTGCCGGTGAGCATCTCGAAGATCAGGATGCCGAAGGAGTACACGTCGCTGCGCGCGTCGGCGCTGCCGTTGGAGACCTGTTCGGGGGACAGGTACGCCGCAGTGCCCAGGATGACGCTCGAGGAGGTGATGTTCGAGCCCGCCACCGCGCGGACCAGGCCGAAGTCGGCGATCTTGACCTCACCGGCGTCGGAGATCAGCACGTTCTCGGGTTTCACGTCGCGATGCACCAGCCCCGCGCGATGCGCCACCCCGATCGCGGCCAGCACCGGCTCGGCGACCGCGGCCACCGCGTGCGGGGGCATCGGGCCGCGCTCGCGCAGCAGTTCGCGCAGGGTGCCGCCCTCGACCAGTTCCATGATCAGGAACGGGTGTTCACCGTCGACGCCCTGGTCGTACACCGCGACCAGGGAGGGGTGTTTGAGTTTGGCGACCGCGCGGGCCTCGAATTCGAAGCGGCTCAGGAACTGCGGGTCTCCGGCGAACTTCGGATCCATCACCTTGATCGCGACCGGCCGGTCCAGGCGCGTGTCCACCCCCCGGAACACCATCGACATGCCACCCCGGGCGATCGGCGCGTCGATACGGTAGCGCCCGTCCAGTATCTGGCCGATCAACTGCCCTCCGCCGCCTTTCACGAAGCTCTCACCTCTCGCTGTGCCACCCCGATGGTGGCACCACCGATCGTATAGGCGTGACCCGCAGACTACCGTTGTCGGCGTGAGCGCATTTCCATGCAGCGACGACGTGCTGCCGGAGTCGGTGACCCTGCTCGCCCTGCCCGATGTGGCCGAGCAGCTGGGTATGGCCGTGACCAGAGTGCACCAGATGCTGCGAGATCATCAGATCATCGCGGTCCGACGCGACGGCATCGCGGGCATCCCCACGGACTTCTTCGACGCGGACGGCGCGGTCACCAAACATCTGACCGGCCTGATCACCGTCATGCGGGACGCGAAGTACACCGACGAGGAGATCCTGGAATGGGTCTACCTCACCGACGAGACCCTCCCGGGCCGCCCCATCGACGCGTTGCACGGACCTCTTGCCCGGGAAGTGATCCGCCGGGCGGCCGCGGACCCGTTCTGATCGATGTCCTCGGCTTCCGGTTCGCGGCCCCTCGCGTGTTGCCGCTGAGCCCGCGCCGGGCACGGGTTCCGTGCGCCTGTCACGTGTTTCATAGGTGAGGTGGGTCGCGAACAGTGCTTGTCGGAGTGCGATGGGCCGGGCGGCACCGGGGCGCCAGCCGGTGAGGGCCGCGGGGAGCCGGGTCGCGAACGGTGCTTGTCGGAGTGAGATGGGCCAGGCGGCACCGTGGCGCAGCCGGTGAGGGCCGCGGGGAGATAGGCCGCGGGGAGCCGGGTCGCGAACAGTGCCTGTCGGAGTGCGATGGGCCGGGCGGCACCGGGGTGTCAGCCGGTGAGGGCCGCGGGGAGGTGGGTGGCCGCGACGCGGAGGCGGCGATGTCCCGGGACGACGACTCTGCGGGTGAAGATCTCGTAGCCGGCGTGCTCGATCTCGTCGAGGATGGCGGCGTAGAGCAGGGCGGCGGTGTGGATGGCCGGGCGGACGCGGGGGTGCAGCAGGGCGATACCCGGGTCGGCGATGCGGTAGAGCGCCCGGTTGGTGGCGATGAGGTGGGCCAGGGCGCGGCGCAGGCGCGGGTCGGTGTGGCCGGTGCGGCGGCAGTGGCGCAGGAGGTCCTCGTCGACGCCGAAGGCGGCCAGTTCGGTGGCCGGCAGGTAGATCCGGTCGCGGTCGAGATCCTCGGCGACATCGCGCAGGAAATTGGTCAGCTGGAAGGCTTCGCCGAGCGCGGCCGCCGCCGGTTCGGCCTCGGCCACCGGTACGACCGTGCCCAGCACCGGCAGCATCTGCAATCCGATCGCCGCCGCCGAGCCTCGCATGTAGTCGCGGAGTTCGGCCATCGTGCGATACCGGTTCCGGAATCGCGCGCTGCCGGGCACATCCATCCGCATGGCGTCGAGGAAGACCCAGAAGTGCTGTGGCGCAATGTCGTACCGGGTGATGGTGTCCGCGACGGCGGCCAGCACCGGATCCGGATCGACCGGGCCGCACCGATCCAGGCGGGCGCGCAGCTGCGCTTCGATCCGGTCCAGTCGCGCCACCGCCGCGGAATCGGTTGTGCCCGGGGCGATCTCGTGATCGACGATATCGTCCACGGTGCGCGCGAAGGCGTACAGCGCGTGCACGGCCGGGCGTCGCTCGGCCGAAAGCAGCCGGGTCGCAAGGAAATACGTGCGCCCGTGCGCGGCGGCGACACCCCGGCAGTGCCGGTACGCCTCGGACAGGTCCCCGCCGGGGACCCGCGCGGCGGCAACCGTCGTCATCGCGAGGAGCGGATGCTACCGGACGGTTTCCCGGACCCCGCGCGCAGCCGCAGCGGGTCGACCGTGCGCAACGACAACGCCGCCACCACCGCGGCGAAGGTGGCCGCCGCGACGTACCAGAAGCTGTACAACCCGATCGCCCCACCGGGCTCGAACACCAGCATCAACCACGTGCACAGCCCGACCAGCACACTCAACGTCGTGGTGGACATCGCGAACCCGGCGGCCAGCGCCAGCGGCCACGAGTAGTACCAGGGCAGCGCGGCGGGCGAGAGGATCACGATCGCGACGAACGCGATCACGATGCCAAGCACCGCCTGACGCTCGGTGAGCTTGAACCGCCACCACGTCCAGACCAGCGCGCCCACCATGGCGATCTCACAGATCGGCCGGGTCCAGTCCAGCACCGGATTGAGCGCCCACGGCGTGAACCAGGTGACGATGTGCGCGAGGATCGTCGGCAGCGAGAGCCAGTTGATGATCTTGTTCGATCCGGACAGCGCCGTCAGCCAGCCGATGCCCACCCCGGCCGCGGCCGAGGCGGCGGCGAACACCGCCACGAACACCGTCAGGCCCAGCCCGCCGATCTTCGCGAACGTCCAGATCGGATGCGGGAGCGGCTCCTCGTTCTTCGCCGCGCGGCGTTCGCGTTCGTGGATCATCCAGATCCACACCAGGAACGGCAGCGCCACCCCCGCGGTCGCCTTGATCGCCACCCCGATCGCGACCACCACGATGCCCGCGACGTGATGCCGCTCCAGCACCAGCGCGATACCGGCGGCCATCAGCCCGACCATCAGCATCTCGTTGTGCACGCCGCCGATCAGGTGGATCAGCACCAGCGGATTGAGCACCGCCAGCCACAGCGCGACCGTCGGCTTTCCGCCGAGGTGCTTGGTCAGATGCGGGACCGCCCACATCATCAGGGCCAGACCGGGCAGCATCACCAGCCGCATGGCCCAGGTTCCGGCCACCACGTTGTCGCCGGTGATGGTGGTGATCCACTTGCCCAGCAGCAGGAAGATCGGGCCGTAGGGTGCGGTGGTGCTGGTCCACACCGGGCTCACGTTGTCCAGCAGCACGCCCGGATTCGCGACCGGACCCACCTTGTACGGATCGAAGCCGTCCCGCAGCAGCGCGCCCTGCGCCAGGTAGGAGTAGACGTCCTGGCTGAACATCGGCACCGCGAACAGCAGCGGGAAGATCCAGATGCCCACGATCGCGCGCAACTCGTTGACCGTCACCGGACTGTCCGGATCGCCGCTGTCGCGCAGCGCCGAGACCAGCCGCGTCCCGCCGCCGAGACCGATCGTGATGCGGCCCAGCCGGACCCACGCCACGATCATCGACAGCACACCGAGCCAGACCACGATGGTCGCCAGCGTGTAGCCGTGCCCGAAGCGCAGCCAGGACAGATGCGCGGATTCCAGCAGCGGATCGTTGCGTCGCACCGCGCCCGCGCCGAGCCCGCCGAGAGTGATCAGCAGCGAACCCCAGAAACCCAGGAACGCGGCATGGCCCTCGGGGCTGCGCAGGAATTCACCGGCGATCCGCAACTGCCGGCCGACGGTGCGCGATCTCGCCGCGACCTCGGGTTGCGGGGTCGCGGTGGTGATCAGGGGTTCCGCCGTCGCGGTCGATGGTTCGGGGGTCGGCATAGGTCGTCGTTCCCCCCGGGAATCACGTGCGGTCGAAACTGCGGTCATTGGGTCGCGGGCCAGTTTAATAGTCCTGTCGGGAACACTATCGCGCCGGTCGGCACGCATTGTATGTCGGTATGGCGGTAACTCACCCGGCGACGCCCGTCGCGGCGTTCGCCGATCCGGTGCGGGCGGGCCGCGCGACCGGTCCACGGGGCGTATCCGATCCGGTGATGCGCTGGGCGGCGAGCTTCCCGGACAGCAGTGTCGTGGGCACTCCGACGCCCGGCGTGGTCCCGCAACCGGCCAGCACGACGTTCGCCGCCGAGCGTGGCAGATTGCGGGTGCGGAACGGCCCGGTCTGCCGGAACAGATGCGCCGCCGAGAACGGGGTTCCGGCGATCATGCCCTGATCGGCCCAGGTGCGCGGGGTGTCCAGGTGGTCGACGGTGAAATGTTCGGCGATGCCGTGATAGCCGCGCTGTTCCAGGACGTGCAGCAGCTCGCGCAGGTAGGCCGGGCCCAGCCGGGGCCAATCCAGCGGCGCGGCAACCAGATTCGGGCAGGGAGCCAGCAGCGAGAACGGCTCGTGCCGGGTGTCGCGCTCGATGAACAGTCCCGGATCGCTGAGTGCGGGACGGGTCAGCAGCAGGGACGGATCGCTCATCGTGCGGCCCCGGCCACGTCGCGCGGCGATCTCGGTGAACGTGCGATCCCAGGCGCGGCCGAATTCGATGGTGTGATGGGCCTGCACCGGCCAGCGCGCGGCGATCTCGGCCGGAACGGTGCCGTGCGCGACCACCGCCGACGGTGCCGCGCGCAGCGGACGCCGCCGGGGGATCCCGAAGCGCGACAGTGAACCCAGATCGGCGGTGAGCACCACCGCGTCGCAGTCGTAGCCGCCCGCGTCGGTGCGCACCCGGTGTGCCCGGCCGTCGCGGTACTCGATCCCGGTCACCTCGACGCCCAGTTCGAGGCGCCCGCCCGCGTCGGTGAACGCACCGGCCAGCGCCGCGGTCACCGCCCGCATTCCGCCCCCGGGGAAGTACACGCCCAGCGAGGTGTCCATGTGCGGAATCGATCCGTACACCCCGAGCGCCTGCGCGGGAGCCATCCCGGCGTACAGGGCCTGGAAGGTGAACAGCCGGGCCAGCCGCTCGTCGCGCAGCGTCCGCCGCACATGCGGGCCCAGCCGCCCGAACGCGCCCGCCCGCACCAGCTCGATCAGCGCCGCCCGCTTGCGGCCGATGGTGACCATGTCCAGCGGGGAATCGAAATTGGTGTCCATGAACTCGCCGTAGGCCGCGCCGTAGATGCGGGCCAGCCAGGCACGCAGCTGCCGGTACCGCTCGGCCTCGTCCGGTCCGCAGGTCCGCGTCACCTCGGCGGCCATCTGCTCCGGATCGGAGAACACCGAGATGGTCGATTCGTCGGCGAACCGCGCCCGATAGGCCGGGGCGAGCCGATGGATGCGCAACCCCCGCGACGTGCTGTCCTCACCGACCGCGCCCAGCGCCTCGTCGATGAGTCCGGGCACGGTGAGAACCGTTGCCCCGGAATCGATCTCGTAATCCGGCCCGCGATACACCCCGACCCGCCCGCCGGGATGGTCGGCCCGCTCGAGCACGGTGACCTCGCGTCCGGAACCGACCAGATGCAGCGCCGCGGACAACCCCGACAGCCCCGCGCCGACCACGATCACGCGATCGGTGCGTCCGGTGACCGTCCTCATGCGACGCGTCGGGTGGCCGCGCGGGCCATCGCCTCGAGCCGTCGCTTGGCCGCGGGCGTCGCGGAACATCCCGCCAGCGCCGCGAGGCCCTGCTCGGTGAGCTCGGTGATCCGCCGCTCCACGTCGTCGACCGCGCCCAACCCGGTGATGACCTCCCGCAACCGGTCCACCTCGTCGGAGGTCAGATCGGTGCCCAGGCGTTCGCGCAGCAGTGCGGCCGCGGCCGGATCGGTGGCATCCGCGCGCCGCAGCGCCTCCGCGATCAGCACCGTGCGCTTACCCTCGCGCAGATCATCGCCGGAGGGTTTGCCGGTCACCGCCGGATCGCCGAAGACGCCGAGCAGATCGTCGCGCAGCTGGAAGGCCAGCCCGATATCGGTGCCGAAGGTGCGGTACGCCGTGATCAACGGCGGATCGGCGTCGGCCAGCGCCGCGCCCAGATGCAGCGGCCGCTCGATCGTGTAGGAGGCCGTCTTGTACCGGTTCACCCGCATCGCCGACTCCACTGAATCGTCGGCACCGGCTTCACCGTGGATGTCCAGCAGCTGCCCACCCAGCACCTCGGTGCGCATGGCCGCCCAGACCGGGGTGAACCGGGCGCGCGCGGCCGGATCCAGCCGGGCCGCCGCGACCATGTCGTCGGCCCACGCCAGGGCCAGATCGCCGATCAGGATGCCGACGCTGATGCCGAAATGTCCTGCGTCACCGCCCCATTCGCGCGCGGTGTGACGGGTCTCGAAGTCCACGTGCACGGTCGGGAAGCCGCGCCGGGTGCGTGAGGAATCGATGATGTCGTCGTGGATCAGCGCGCACGCCTGCACCAGTTCCAGCGCGGCGCACGCGTGCAGCACCGCGCTGGCCTGCGGACCCTCCGGATCGCCGCCCGCGCCCAGCCACCCGGTCCAGGCGAAGGCCGGACGGGTGCGTTTGCCGCCGCGCAGCACGAAATCCTGTAGCGCCTCGCTCGCGTCCACGAAGACCGGGCCCAGCTGGGCGACGATCTCCCGGCGCGTGGCGAAGAACCGATTCAGCGCCTCGGTGACAGCGCCGACCAGTTCGGCCGCATCCGCCGCCGGACCAGGACGTGTCGAGGTATCGGCCGACAACGGAACCTCCCAGGGGTGACTTACCGCGACAGCACCGATGAAAAACACTGACGCATATGGTTCGGACGCGCGGGCGTCCCTGGATGGGAACGATACTGCGTCGCGGTCCGGCCCGGTCGCGGCGGACGGCCCGGCCCGTGCGGCAGGTCGCACCACTACACTGGCCCGGTGAGTTTCGACAACGTACGGGGACGCTCGACCCCAGGCCGACCCCGCCCGCCGCAGGTTTCCGGAACTCCTTCGGTCGTCGGGCGGCTGGGGCCGCGACCCGACGGGACCATCCCGTTCTCGGTGGAATTCAATCCGCCGCGCGATTCGGCCGCCGAGGCCCGGCTGTGGCGCGCGGCACGCGAATTCGAGCGCATGCACCCGGCTTTCGTCTCGATGACCTACGGCGCGGGCGGCTCCACCCGCGACCGCACCGCCCGCGTGACCGGCGAACTGGCGCAGGAGACGACGCTGCTGACGGTCGCGCATCTGACCGCTGTCGCGCACAGCGTCGCGGAACTGCGTTCGATCGTCGGCGTCTACGCCGACGCCGGCATCCGCAATCTGCTGGTGCTGCGCGGTGATCCGCCCGGCGATCCGCTGGGGGAGTGGGAGCAGCATCCCGAGGGCGTGGAATACGCCGAGGAACTCGTGCGCATGGTGCGCGATCTGGGTGACTTCCATGTCGGGGTGGCGTCGTTCCCGCAGGGTCACCACCGCTCGCCGGACCTGGACCACGACACCCGCTTCCTGTGCGCGAAACTCCGTGCGGGCGCGGAGTATTCGATCACGCAGATGTTCTTCGACGTGGATCACTATCTGCGCCTGCGGGATCGGGTGAGCGCGTGCGATCCGGTGCAGGGCGAGAAGCCGATCATCCCGGAGTTGATGCCGATCACCTCGCTGCGGACCGTGCAGCGTGCCGAGGAACTCTCCGGCCGCCCGCTCCCGGCCGGGCTGCTGACCCGGCTGGAACGCGCGGCGGGCAACGACCCCGAGGCGAATCGGGACGCGGTGCGCGAGGTCGGTATCGAGATCGCCACCGAGATCGGTCAGCGGTTGATTGCCGAGGGTGCGCCGTGCCTGCATTTCATCACCCTGAACTTCGCCAAGGCGACCACCGAGGTGCTCACCAATCTCGGATACACCGTGGCACCGACGCCGGTCGAAGCCTAGTCGGCGTTTCGCGCTCGGATTAGCGGCCCATGTGCTGATCGGGCGCGTACAGTCACGCGCACCCGTGACGACTTAGGAGAATGCCGATGGCCGTATTGCGCAGTCTCGTCCGTGTCGCCGGTGTGGTGAGCGTTTCCGCCGCGCTGGCCTGCACCGGTTTCACCGCCGCGTCGGCGGCGCCGCCGGGGCCGTCCGCGGCCGCTGCCGCGTCGGCGGTGACCTCGGCCTGGCAGGGCGCGATCGCGCAGACCGATGTGGTCGGTGCGTACCAGCAGGCGATCCAGGGTTTGCAGCGGTTCGGGATGAATCCGTTCCTGTATCCGTCGGCGTCGGCGTTCTGCGCGGACGGCAGCAGCCTGGGCCTGGTTCCGGCCATTGCGGGCGCGGTGCCCGGACCGTGGCCGAAGACCACAGTGAGCGTGCCGGGCGTGGATCTGTCGGCAGTCAAGGCCGGACACACGATGTTCGCCTTCGTGCCCTATGGGATGGGCCCGGACGGCGCGGACACCTCCGGTATGCAGGTCGCCTGGTTCAACGCCAGCACCGGGCAGAGCGGGATGAGCCCGATGGGTTCGGTGCCCGACGTCGCGGCCTCCATGGTCCCGCCGCAGGTCCTCCCGGCCATGCGCCCCCTGGCCCAGCAGGCCATCGAGAACTTCCTCGGCACCGCACTGCCGATGGGCGGGGTCCGCGCGGTCCCGGTCGACACCGGCTCGGGCACCGTCCTGGCCGCCGTCTTCGGCACCGTGCACAACGGCAACCACACCTGCCTGTTCCTGCCCACCGTGGGCGTCACCCGGGTCGCCTGAGCCGACCCGCCGCGCCCGCCCGGCGAATCAGCCGGGCGGGCAACAGGATTCGAACAGCAGCCGACTTCGTCGGCAGCCCATTGCCGCCCGACGCCGGAAGAGTCTGTCGGGCAATCGCATTCGGCACGTCGTCGCACTCCGTCCCTCGCATCGAGCGAGTCCGGTTGTGCGCGGCTGCCCGCCCCGGAACAGTCTGTCGGGCAGGCGCATTCGGTACGTGGTCGCACTCCGCCCCTTGCATCGAGCGAGCCCGGTTGTGTGTGGCTGCCGCCCCGGAACGGTCTGTCGGGCAGGCGGATTCGGTGTCCTCAGCTGACGCGTTCGGCGACCGCGCGGCCCTTCCAGGTGAGGGCGCCGGCGCGGTGGCGGCGGTGGGAGCGCAGCGACAGGCGTAGGTAGGCGGCCACCGAGAGCGGGTGGGCCAGGGCGGCGGGGATGTCCGAAGGGGTCAGGGGCCCACCGGATTCCAGGGAGCGGGCGACCAGGCGGCTCGCCACGGCGCAGGAATAGCCGAACAGGCCGATGCGTCGAGTGGCGCCGCGGCCGAACAGGGCGGCCAGGGGTGGGGCCCAGAAGGCCAGGGCGGCGGTCGCGCCGACCGCGGCACTGCCCGCCGGGGAGCCGTAGGCCGACCACAGCCAGCGGGTGTATCCGGTGTCGAGTTCGGTTGCGCCCCGGTACATCCGGGTATTGGCGATGCGGCCCGCGGACACCAGGACGGTACGTCGTCCGGTCCGGCGCACCTCCCGGGCCAGCGCCAGATCCTCGGTCACCTGCGTGGCCACCGCGGCATGCCCGCCCGCCGCGCGATAGGCGGCAGCGTCGAAGGCCAGGAACTGCCCGCAGGACACCGCCGTGGAAGGCCACAGGCTGCGTCCGGCGAGTCGCACCGGCAACGTCGCGGCCCAGGACCAGCACAGCAGCGGCTGCACCAGCGTCTCGGCGAACGACCCGGCCAGTTGCCGCGGCCACGGCGACACCAGACCCGCACCCGTGCGGCGCAATTCGCCAACCGCGGCCGCGATCGCACCGGCCCCGATCCGCACGTCCGCGTCCAGGAAGATCAGCGCGCCCGCCGGCGGATCATCGGAATCCGCGTTCGCCCAGGCGATCTCGGCCAGCCGGTCGCACGCGGCGGACTTGCCGGTCCAGCCGGGCCGCGCCTCGATCCGCGCGGTGACGATGGTGAACCGCTCGTCGTCCCCGGCCGCCGCGACCGCCGCCGCGTAGGTCTCGTCCCCGGACCCGTCGTCCAGGATCAGCACCCGCATCCGCGAAACTCCGTGCTGCCCACGCAGATCCGCGATCAGGCCGGGCAGTCGTGTCGCCTCGTCCCGCGCCGGGATGCAGACGGTCACCGGCTCGATCACCGGCGGGCCGACCACTCCGAGCCGTCGCACGGTGAGCCGGTTCAGCACGGTCAGGGCACAGCCCGTCGCCGAGACGGCCGTTCCGGCGACGACCGCGCCGCGCACCAGAGTTCTCATACGTTTCCGTTCAGACCTTCTCGCGCGGACGCGGTTCACGCAGGCGCGCAACGTAATTCGGGGTCGGGTTCCGGCTCAGATACGCGATGACGGCCACCAGCGCGGCGACCGCGAGCGTGATACCACCGACGATCCCGGCCCATCCGGCGAACGACCGGGTGTTCGGATCAGCATAGGTGGCCTCGGCCCGCACCGTGCTCACATCTCCGGCGGGCAGTTTCCAGGACACCACCGAATCGCCGTCGCGGGTGCCGTTGGTGGTGGCCACCCGGGCCGGGAACGCGACGGTGAACTGGACGTCCGAACCCTGCGGCGGCACCGACTTCAGGTCCGCGCGGCCGGTCAGCGTGACCAGATCGCCGGTCCGGACGAACTGCAGGTTGAACATGCCCTGCGTCTGATCGGACAGGCCGCCCAGTTCGCCGACCTCACCGAAGGTCAGATCGTCGAAATACACCTGGCTGCCCATGTAGCCGTCCTGGCTGTACGCCTCGACGCGCACCTTGGCCGACAGCGCGGGCGGCACCTTGAGCTGCGGTCCCTTGTCCTTGTCGTTGGCCGGGACCACCGCGACGACGATATGGCCGGACACCCGGTCGTTCGAGGACACGCCCATCGAGACCTGCACCCGCAGGCAGCCCGCCAGCAGGGGCAACAGCATGGCCAGCAGGAATACCGCCGACCAGGCGCGACGGCGCGTCGGGGGCTGCGGGCCGCGGCGCGGTGGTGCGCTCGCGACGTCGGGCATCGGTGGTGTCGGACTCGGCTGCACGGCTCACATCGTGCCATGGCCCGCCGAGCGGACCGGCATGCGACGGGCCGAGGTGTACAGCAGCGGGACACCGAGCAGGCCCAGGCCGAGGAATCCGTACCCCGCCGAGGCGGGAAGGCCCAGGAAGACCGCGTGGGCGAGGGTGGAACCCAGCCAGGTCCACAGGAACACCGCCACCGGGACAGCGGGTCCGCGGTCCGCCGGGACGTCGGCGCGGTCCAGCAGTTCCAGTAACGCGGCCATCAGCAGCGCGACCGCGAACCAGCCCAGATAGTTCGTGTACGGGATCTGCGGGGTGCCCGGCAGTCCGGGCAGCGGCGAGCACCAGGTCCACTGTCCGGCGGACACCATCTGCGGGTCCAGGAACAGATCCCAGCCGACCGCGCCGAGGGCGGTCAGCGGGATACGTGTCCGGGCGCGTGGTGTGCCGGGCGGACTCAGCAGTCCGGCCACGACCCAGACCGGATACAGCCCGCCCGTCCAGGCCAGCGGCACCAGCAGCGGCACCCCGGCCAGTTCCGGGCCGAGGCGGTGCCGCGCGTAGTCGTAGCAGCCGAAGGGAAATCCCGTTGTCACACCGCAGATCTCGGCGACCAGGCCGAGCCCGGACACGATCAGCAGCAGTCCGGCCGCCCAGCGCGGTCCACGGGTCGCCCAGGCGTGCGTCACGGCGGTGAGTGCGGACAGCAGGACCACCGCCGCGGTCACCCGGTCCCGCGCGACGCCCGTGGCCAGCGGATAGGTGATCTGGGTGAGGACCAGCAGCACGGCCGCGACCGCGGGCATCCGGCGGACCGCGGCGCGGACCGCCCGCGCCCTCACGACCTGCGCCACCGCGGACGGCGTAGATCCCGCAGCGCCAGCCGGGCGGCACTGCGCCCGCTGGCCCCCGAGACGCCGCCGCCGGGATGGGTCGAGGCCCCGGTCAGATAGACGCCCGGCGCGTCCGGCACCCGCTGTCCGGACAGCTCCGGCAGCGGCCGCCAGAAGAACATCTGATCCAGCGACATCTCCACGTGCATGACATTGCCGCCGATCAGGCCGAGTTCCCGTTCCAGATCGGCCGGGGTCTGCACGAACCGGTCCAGCACGGTGTCGGCGAAACCCGGTGCGGCCGAGTCGAGTTCGGCGATGATGCGGTCGCCCTCGCGCTCGGCGTGCGCACTCCAGTCGCTGCCGTCGGCCAGCTGCCGGGGATGCCACTGCGCCCACAGCGAGAGCTGATGCTGTCCGGCCGGGGCGATACTCGGATCCAGCGCGCTGAAACTCATGGCCAGCACCACCGGCCGCGGCGGCAGCTCCCCGGCCAGCGCCGCCCCGTGCGCCAGGCGCAGCTGTCGCCGGTCGGTGGCGAGCAGTTGCAGGCCGCGGGTCGATTCCGCTTCGCTCGCACCCGGATAGCGGGGGAGTGCGCTGGTTGCGGCCCGCACCACCATGCCGATTCCGGGGCCGACCCGGATGCGTCGTCGCCAGTCGTCGAGCGTCGCGGCGTCGAATCCGCCCTGCCGCAACAGATCCAGCGTGGTGAGAATGTGGGTGCCCGCGATCACGGTGTGCGCGAACAGATCTCGGCCCGCGGCCGTGCGCACCCGCCAGCCCGCGCCCGCGCGACGCAGTTCGGTGACCGCGTCGCCGCAGGACAGCACCCCGCCGTCCGAACGCAGCCGGGCGATGAGAGCCGTTGTCAGCGCGCCGCTGCCGCCGATCGCGCGCCCCGGCGGCAGGGTGTGCATCAGCGCCGCGAAGCCGACCATCGGTGCGGTACCGGGTTCGGACATCGGCGGTCCGGACTGCGCGCCGAACCAGGCCAGCGCCGCCTTGAGCCGCTCGTCGTCGAAGAGGTTGTCCAGCAACGCGTCTCCGGATTGCAGGAATTCCCGGGACAGCGCGCTGCCGCCGGATCGCGCGTCCAGGCCCCAGAACGAGCGCAGCAGCCGCCCCGGACCGGGCGTTCCGGCGAACGAGCGCATCACCCGCTGCGCGCGCGGTCCCCACACCCGCACGAAATGCCGGTAGGCGTCCGCGTCGCGGGTGCCGCAGGCGGTCGCGATGGCCGCGCAGGTGCGGTCCAGGTCGCGATGGAACACGATCGGCGCGAGGTCGGTGCCCGGCGGCGCGGGCGCGAAAGCCCAGGGGTCGCAATCGATGTAGCGCAGGCCGAACCGGTCGAGTTCGAGTTCCTCGATGATCCCGGTGTGCCGGATCATGATGTGCGCCGAGGAGCCGCGATCGACCAGATGTCCCGGGAACCGCTCGACGGTCGAGACCGCGCCGCCGGGCACCTCGTCGCGCTCGAGTACCTCGACCGGCTCGCCCGCCCGCGCCAGATAGCAGGCCGCGACCAGCGCGTTGTGGCCCGATCCCAGGACCAGGATCGTCACGGCCGCACGACCGGCGGTTCGGCGATCGACGGGTTCCGCAACGGCAGCGGACGCCCCAGCACCGCGAAGCGGCGGGTGTCGCCGGAGAACACGAAATGCCGCACCACATCGGTGAATCCCTGTCTGCGGTACAGCTTCCAGGCGCGGTTGGCCTCCCGGTCCACCTCGGGGGTGGACAGCAGCGTCGCGCGTTCGGGGCGGTTGCCCAGCAGCCGGGTCAGCAGCGTCTCGCCCAGGCCGTGGCCCTGTGCGGTGGGGTGGACGTGCAGTTCGGTGAGTTCGAAGTAGTCCGCGAGCAGATCCCGGGCGGCGTACTCGGCCCAGCCCGACCGCCGCATCCCGTTGTGCACCTGCTGATGCCACCACTGGTGCGGCGCACCGTGATAGCCGTAGGCGATGCCGACGATGGGCGCGCTGCGCAGGTCGAGTCCGCCGTTCTCGTCGGGGATCACGGCGGCCACGGCCTGCCAGCCCGGCCGGGAGGTGTGCTCGGTCCACATCGGCGCGCGGTGGTACTCGGTGCCGCGCGGATAGTCCATCGCCGCGACGTAGACGGACAGTGCGTC
Organism: Nocardia macrotermitis; assembly: GCF_009604405.1. GTDB lineage: Bacteria > Actinomycetota > Actinomycetes > Mycobacteriales > Mycobacteriaceae > Nocardia > Nocardia macrotermitis. Next base: position 245,925 of record NZ_WEGK01000009.1, on the reverse strand, counting down.
GTGCAGCCGGGAACGTAGGGCGGCGGCCGAGAGGTCGACGACGACGGGGGCGGTGGCGTGGGGAAGTCTGGCGGCTGTCATATCCGGTCGGCGCGGCTCTCGTTCGGCCCGGGCGCTCGCCGCGGGCGCGAGCGCGAAAGTTTGTCGGTGGTCGTCTCTATATTCACACTCATTGAAACGTTCGAATATCTGTTCGGTTCGCGTGGTCGGCGATGTACCGCGGGAATCAGGGTGTACGACGGTAGGAGGTGCCGTGATGGCAGGTCGGATGGAGCGTCCGGGGCACGCGGGGCGGGCGAGCGGTCTGCTGGACAAGGCGGACGGGCTGCTGTTGCAGGCCGCGGCCGAGCCGGATCCGCGCGAGCGGTTCCGCACCGCGTATCTGGGCGCGCTGCGCGGCGCGGGTGCGGTCCTGGCGCTGACCGGGGCCGATCGCGCGCCGCGGGCCCGTTCGCGCAATGCCTGGGTGCTGATGCAGCAGGCCGCGCCGGAATTCGTGATGTGGTCGGACTACTTCAGTTCCTTCTCCGAGACCCGCGCCGCGATCGAGGCCGGACTGGATCGTCCGGTCGACGCGCGGCTGGCCGACGAGTTCGTCTCGCGGGTGGGCGCGTTCCTGCACGACGTGGAGGATTCCATCACCACAGCAGGCCGGATGCGGCCGATCACGGGCTGGCTGGCGGACGGCTCGGCGTGAACATCGGCGAGTAGGTGGTACCGCACTGATCGAACTCGTATCATGGTGGCAGAGAGCCGCCAAGGTCGGCTGTCCGTCGCCTACCCGGAGGCGACCACCACACCTAGTGCCGGGGGAGGTACCGTGCCACTCTCCGAGCACGAGCAGCGCATGCTCGAACAGATCGAGAGCGCGCTCTATGCTGAGGATCCCAAGTTCGCCTCGACTGTTCGAGGCGGACGTCTCCGCTCTGCCACGGGCAGACGCAGACTTCAGTCGGCCGCGCTCTTCGTCCTCGGTCTCTGCCTGTTGATCGCGGGCATCGCCCTGCCGGTCAAACCCGGCGGGTTTCCCATCATCAGCCTGTTCGGCTTCATCGTGATGTTCGGCGCCGGCGTCCTGCTGCTCCTGGGTAGCTCGGGCGCGTCGGGTTCCGGTCGTCGCGGTGCGGACGCGTCGCAGGGCGGCGGCCCCACGCCGGGCCGCGGCAAACAACGCAAGCAGGGTGGTGGTTTCTCCGCCCGCATGGAGGACCGGTTCAGGCGCCGGTTCGAACAGGACAACTGACAACGCCCGGATCCGTTCGACGGATCCGGGTTTTGCGCTGCGCCCTATCAAGGTCGGATAACGCGACACTCAAGGGCAGATAACGCGACACGCCGCACGACGTGCGGCGTGTCTTTTCTTTTGTCGTGTTCGAGGGCTTGCGTGAGCGATCCCCACCGCGCCCCACACGATTCCCCACCTTCCCCCACCCGCGCCGGTCGCGGCCGCGTTTCGTGCAGTTATAGCAGATGCGCTCGAGGGGTTTGCTGGCAGTTTTCGGGTCATGCGCTCGAGCGTGTTCGCGTGTCGTGTATCTCGGAAAAATCTCCCCACCTGGCCGATAGCTGGTGTGACCAGGGAAATCTGGTACGCCGGGAGTGAGATCGCCGCGGCTTTCGATTGAAAGTGGGGGAAAGTGGGGTAATGTGGAGCGCGCACAAGCGGAGACCGACCAGACGAGGTGATCCTGCGGGAGGTGTCGGGAAATGTTTCTCGGTACCTACACGCCGCGGCTGGACGACAAAGGGCGACTCACGTTGCCCGCGAAGTTTCGGGACGAATTGGCGGGAGGGTTGATGGTCACGAAAGGGCAGGACCACAGCCTTGCCGTGTATCCGAAGGAGGAGTTCACCGCGCTCGCGCGGCGAGCCGCCGCGGCGTCCCGGAGCAATCCGCAGGCACGGGCTTTCGTCCGAGCCTTGGCGGCGTCCACGGACGAACAGCGGCCCGATGCCCAGGGGCGCATCACGCTGTCGGCCGAACACCGCCGCTACGCGAGTCTGACCAAGGACTGCGTGGTGATCGGCTCGGTCGATTTCCTCGAAATTTGGGACAAACAGGCGTGGGAGTCCTACCTCGCCGAGAACGAGGAGGACTACTCGATGGCCGGAGACGAGTCGCTGGGCGGCATCTTCTAACCCCCGAGCGAGGCGAGTGTCCTGCGGCCTCTGCCCGACGCGGACCCTGACGTACTTCCCCAACGCCAGGTGCCGTGCTTCGGTCAGAGACCCCGGGACATTGGCCGTCCGACCGAGTGAGTTCGAGCGCAACGCAACGCCGCGACAGGGGCGAGGAGGATCTGGAGGTCGAGGTGGATCTTGCCGATCACACACCCCGTCATGTTCCGGTCCTGTTGCAACGAGCCGACGAAATCCTCGGTCCCGCACTGCGATCCGGCGGTGTCATGGTCGATGCGACACTCGGCCTGGGCGGTCATTCCGAGTACTTCCTGCGTACCTATCCCGAGATCCATCTTGTCGGTCTGGATCGCGATACCGAGGCGCTACAGCTGGCGGCCGCGCGGCTGGCCCCCTTCGAGGACCGAATCACCCTGGTACACACCAGATATGACGGTATCGCCGCGGCGCTGGCACAGGCCGGTTTCGCGGAAACCGGTTCGGTGCGAGCGATCCTGATGGATCTGGGCGTGTCCTCGATGCAGTTGGACGAGGCCGATCGGGGTTTCGCCTACTCGGTGGACGCGCCGCTGGACATGCGGATGGATCCGACCACCGGCCCCACCGCCGCCGACGTGCTCAACACCTACAGCCACGGCGATCTGGCCCGGGTGCTGAAAACCTATGGGGAGGAACGCTTCGCGGGCCGGATAGCCAGCGAGGTCCTGCGGCGGCGGGCGCAGCGCCCGTTCACCACCAGCGCCGAACTGGTCGAACTGCTCTACGCGGCGATCCCGGCGGCGACCAGACGCACCGGCGGGCATCCGGCCAAGCGCACGTTCCAGGCGTTGCGGATCGAGGTCAACCGGGAGCTGGAGTCGCTCGAGGCCGCGGTGCCCGCGGCGCTGGACGCGCTCGCGGTCGGCGGCCGCATCGTGGTCATGTCCTATCAATCGCTGGAGGACAAAGTGGTCAAACATGTTCTCGCGGAGCGATCGACCTCGCGCACGCCGATGGATCTGCCGGTCGAATTACCCGGTATGGGACCGGAATTCACGATCCTGACCCGCGGCGCGGAGAAGGCCACGGCCGCCGAGATCGAGGACAACCCGCGCGCGGCGCCGGTACGGATGCGCGCGGCGGAACGAATTCAGGCGTCGCGATGAGTTCGCGCGACGTGCGAACGGTAGGGGAGGCGGGACTATGAGCGTGCGGACACGGGTGGACGCACCACGACGTGGCGGGCAGACCACGCAGCGGCGCGGGACGTCGCGCCGGGTACACGATCAGCCGGCCGCGGGGGCGTCGGCCCGGCGGCGCACCCGGAGCAGGCGCGGTCCGGTGCTGCCGCCGCTGCCGGGGCGTTCGATGATGAGCGGCCGGATTCCGTTCGTGGTGGCGATTCTGGTGCTGCTGGGCTGCGGCCTGATGTGCACCCTGCTGCTGACCACGCGGTCGGCCGAGGACAGCTATCAGCTCAGCGACGCGCGCCGGATCAATCAGCAGCTCTCCGACGAGCAGGCCGAACTGCAACGGCAGGTGGCCGCCGCCGACGCCGCGCCGGAATTGGCAACTCGGGCAAGGGAACTGGGCATGATCCCGGCGAAGGATCCCGCGCGCCTGGTGGTCGCGCCGAACGGCGCGGTCACGGTGATCGGTAAGGAGACCGCGCAGTCGGGTCCGCCCGCGCCGCCGCTGAACACCACCCCGGCCGCGCCGACGCCCGCGAATCCGGCTCAGGGACAGGGCGAACGGATCGTCCCGGTGACGGCGCTGCCGAATCAGAATCCGGCCGACGAGAACGCCGCGCCCACCTCGGCGCAGCCGACCACCACGGCCCCGGTCACCCCGACCCGGAACCCGAGCGCGGCCGCCCAGGCCCCGACGACGCCCGCGACCCCGGCCCGGCCCGCGCCGAATCCGGCGTCCCCGGCTCCGGCCGCCCGCGTCGATCAGACTGTGCCGGTGCAGAATCCGGTCGCCCCCGCCGCGACGCCGCTACCCGCGGCCGGGGGCGGGCAGTGAACCCGGGTGCTCGGGGCCGCGGCGGCACCTCGCCGTCGGGTCGGCGCGGCACCCGCCCGGCGCGCCCGCGCCCCCGGCAGCGCGCCGGGGCCCGCGGCGGGGCCGGAATGGACTCCTCCTCGCGGCTGCGGTTCGGCGGCGGCCGGATCGGGATGCTGGTGGCCCTGCTGGTCGTGGCACTCCAATTGCTGTGGATCCAAACGGTTTCCGCGCCGAAGCTCTCGGCCGAGGCGGCGGCGCAGCGCACCGTGAACAAGGTCGACTACGCGCTGCGCGGTTCGATCACCGACCGCAACGGCAAGGCGCTGGCATTCACGGTCGCCACTGATTGGCTGAGTTTTCAGCCGGTCATCGTGCGTAAACAGCTCGCCGCGGCGCACGAGAAGGACGCCAAGGCGCCCGATCCGGCCAAGCGGCTCGCGGCCATCGCCAAGACCATCCACGACAAACTCGGCAGGGACGCCCCCTCGGAGCAGGACCTGCTGGACAAGCTGAACAGCAAGGACACCTTCGTCTATCTCGTGCGGGATGTGGATCCGCGGATCGCTACCGAGATCACCGACGAATTCCCCGAGATCGGCAAGGACCGGCACGACCGGCTGGTCTATCCGGGTGGTTCGCTGGCCGCCAATATCGTCGGTGCGACCGGCTGGGACGGGCACGGGCAGATCGGGCTCGAATCCTCGCTGGATTCGATCCTGGCCGGTACCGACGGCTCGCACACCTACGACCAGGGTTCGGACGGCGCGATGATCCCGGGCAGCGAACGCAATCGCCATCCGGCCGTGAACGGCACCGACGTCGAACTCACCCTCGACTCGGATCTGCAGTACTACGTGCAGCAGCAGGTGCAGCAGGCCAAGGACCTGTCCGGGGCGAAGGACGCCTCGGCCGTGGTGCTGGACGCGCACACCGCGCAGGTGCTGGCGATGGCCAACGACAACACCTTCGATCCGGCCAAGGGGCCGCAGTTCTGGAGTTCGGCGAATCTGGGCAATCCCTCGGTCACCGACGCCTTCGAGCCCGGTTCGGTGAACAAGATCGTCGACGCCGCCGCGGCCATCGAATACGGCCTGACCACGCCGGACGAGGTGCATCAGGTGCCGGGCAGTATCGAGATGGGCGGGGTTACCGTGCACGACGCGTGGTCGCACGGCGTGATGCCGTACACGACCACCGGCATCTTCGGTAAGTCCTCGAACGTCGGCACCCTGATGCTGGCGCAGAAGGTCGGCGAGGACCGCTACGCGGACATGTTGAAGCGGTTCGGGCTCGGTCAGCGCACCGGCGTCGGACTGCCCGGCGAGAGCGCGGGCCGGGTGCCGCCGCGTGACCAGTGGTCCGGCTCGACGTTCGCGAATCTGCCCATCGGACAGGGCTTGTCGATGACGCTGTTGCAGATGACCGGGATGTATCAGGCCATCGCCAACGACGGCGTGCGGATCCCGCCGCGCATCGTGAAGTCCGACACCCAACCGGGCGGTGGGCGTTCGGACGAGAAGCAGCCCGACGGGGTCCGGGTGGTGAGCGCGAAGACCGCGCAGACGTTGCGGCAGATGTTCCAGGCCATCGTGCAGAAGGACCCGATGGGGTATCAGCAGGGCACCGGAACGCCCGCGGCGATCGCGGGGTACCAGGTCGCCGGGAAGACCGGTACCGCGCAGCAGATCGATCAGGCGTGCCACTGCTATTCCGAGAGCCGTTACTGGATCACGTTCGCCGGGATGGCGCCGGCGGACAATCCGCGCTACGTCATCGGCATCATGCTGGACGCGCCGGTGCGCAGCTCGGACGGCAGCGGCGGGCAGTCCGCGGCCCCGCTGTTCCACAACATCGCCTCGTGGGCGTTGCAGCGTGACCGGGTGCCGCCCTCTCCCCCGGCGAAAGAGCTTGTGTTGCAGGCGATGTGAACGGCCGGGCGGTGTCGGGTCCGGTTGGGCGGACCAATACCATGCACGGGGACCCACGCAATACCCAGCCGCGTTGCCCGGCTGTGATCCGGCGTCGGTACCCTGACTCGTCGATCCGAAACCCGTCCGCGGCGGATTTGCCGAGTAGAGCCGCATTGTGACTGAGAGGAGCCTCGTGCCCGTGCAGCCCAGCCCGCAGGTGCTGCGTCCGGCGGTGCCGCCGTCGACGGAGTTGCACACGGTCGTCGAGCTCACGGGCGCGCGCCTTTCCGGCGTCGGCGTCGGCGAGCTCACCGGGGTGGTGATCACCGGAATCGAGCAGCGTTCGAATGCGGTGCAGCCGGGGGATCTGTTCGCCGGGCTCGCCGGTGCGCACGCGCACGGCGCCCGGTTCGCCGCCGACGCGGTGGCGCGCGGCGCGGTCGCGGTGCTCACCGATGCCGTCGGCGCCGAATCGATCGGCACACTCTCGGTGCCCGTTCTGGTGCACGAGAATCCGCGTTCGGTGTTGGGTGAGCTGTCCGCGGCGATCTACGGGAATCCGTCGCAGCGGTTGCGGGTGCTGGGTATCACCGGCACCTCCGGGAAGACCACCACGTCCTATCTGGTCGAGGCGGGTCTGTCCGCGGCGGGACTGCGCACCGCGTTGATCGGCACCATCGAGACCCGCATCGGGGGGCCCCGCCCGAGCGGTCAGGGCTGCGACGCGCCCGGCGGGCCCGGAGGAGGCAGCGTGCGTAACCACGCAGGGCCCTCGGAAGCGTCGCCATCGGATTCTGCGGAGGCAGCGTGCGTAACCACGCAGGGCCCCCGCTCGGGCGGCAATTGGTCCTGGGTGCCCAGTGCGCTCACCACGCCCGAAGCCCCACAGCTGCACGCGATGTTCGCGCTGATGGTCGAGCAGGGCGTGCAGGCGGTGGTGATGGAGGTGTCCAGTCACGCGCTGGCGCTGGGCCGGGTGGACGGGGTGCGGTTCGCGGTGGGGGCGTTCACGAATCTGTCCCAGGATCATCTGGACTTCCATGCCGATTTCGAGGACTACTTCGCGGCCAAGCGCAAGCTGTTCGTCCCGGAGTCGCTCAGCGCGTCGTCCGGGTCGGTGGCCGCGCAGACCTGCGTGATCTGCGTCGACGACGCCTGGGGCCGACGCTTGGCCCGCGAGGTGGGCGGGCGCGCGCCGGTGGTGACGGTGTCGACCGGTGCCGGTCCGATCGGCGATGGCGCGGAACCGGATTGGACCGCGGTGGACGCGACCACGCTGGGCGGTGGCGAGCAGCGGTTCACCGCGCTCGGGCCGGGTGCCGCGTCCGGTGCGGAACAGTCCGGTGCATCAGCCCCGGCCGAGAACGTGAAAGTCGATGTGCGGCTGCGTCTTCCGGGCCGATACAACATCGCCAACGGCCTGCTGGCGATCGCGGTGTGCGCGGCGGCGGGCGTGGACGCGGAGGTCGCCGCGCGGGCGCTGGCCGAGGTCGATGTGCCGGGCCGGATGCAGCGGGTGGATCGCGGCCAGGATTTCCTGGCCGTGGTCGACTACGCGCACAAACCGGCCGCGGTCGAATCGGTCATCGCGACCCTGCGCGAATATCTGAAGGGTTCGAACGGCAGGCTGGCCGTGGTGGTCGGCGCGGGCGGCGATCGGGACGCCGGTAAACGCCCGTTGATGGGCGCGACCGCCGCGCGCGGTGCGGAATTGGTGATCATCACCGACGACAATCCGCGCAGCGAGGATCCCGCGACGATCCGCGCGGCGATCGGCGCGGGCGCGCTCGGCATGGCCGAGGCCGAACGTGGTGAGGTCACCGAGATCGGTGACCGGGCGGCGGCCATCGCCGCGGCGGTGGACTGGGCTCGGTCCGGCGACGTGGTGCTGGTGGCCGGTAAGGGGCATGAGACAGGGCAGGAGATTGCGGGTGTGAAGTATCCGTTCGATGACCGAGAGGTGCTGGCGGAGGCACTCTGCCGGCGATCGGTGCCCGATGACAAGGACCTGACGGTTTCATGATCGAGATGACCCTGCGGGAGATCGCGGAGATCGTCGGCGGCACGCTGCACGATGTTCCCGATCCCGCGGTGACGGTGACCGGTGCGGTCGAATTCGATTCGCGCCGAATCAATTCCGGAGATCTGTTCCTGGCGTTGCCGGGTGCGCGGGTCGACGGGCACGACTATGCGGCCGGGGCGGTGGCCGCCGGTGCGGTCGCGGTGCTGGCCGCGCGACCGGTCGGGGTGCCCGCCGTGGTGGTGAGCCCGGCCGGCCAGCGGGGGGCCGACGGCGGTTCGGCCTACGTGCTGGCGCACGACACGGACGGTTCGGCGGCCGCGGTGCTCGCGGCGCTGGCCAAACTGGCCCGCGCGAGTGTGGAACGTCTGACCACGAACGGTGAGTTGACCGTCGTCGGCGTCACCGGCTCCTCCGGCAAGACCTCGACCAAGGATCTGCTCGCGCAGGTCCTGACCCCGCTCGGCGCGGTGGTCGCGCCGCCGGAGTCGTTCAACAACGAACTCGGTTTCCCGTGGACGGCGTTGCGCGCCGATGCCAGCACTCGTTTCCTGGTGCTGGAGCTGTCCGCGCGCGGACCCGGACATATCAAGGCGCTCACCGAGATCGCGCCGCCCTCGATCGCGGTGGTGCTCAATGTCGGCACCGCGCATCTGGGCGAATTCGGCAGCCGCGACGCGATCGCGCAGGCCAAGGGCGAGTTGGTGGAGGCGCTGACCTCCTCGGGGGTCGCGGTGCTCAATGCCGACGATCCGAACGTGGCCGCCATGGCGACGCGCACCGTGGGACGGGTGGTGACCGCCGGGCAGTCCGAGAGCGCCGCTGTGCGCGCGCTGGACGTGCAGCTCGACGAATCCGCGCGCGCTCGATTCACCTTGCGCGCCAACGGTTCCGAGGTTCCGGTGCGGCTGTCGGTGCACGGTGAGCATCAGGTCGCCAACGCGCTGTCGGCCGCCGCGGTCGCGCTCGAATGCGGTGCGGACCTCGAGACGGTCGCGCGGTCGCTGTCGAGCGCGCGGGCGGCCTCCAAGCATCGGATGGATGTGCGCACCCGCCCGGACGGCGTCACGGTCGTCAACGATTCGTACAACGCCAACCCGGATTCGGTGCGTGCCGCGCTCAAGGCGCTGGTGACCATGGCCCGCGCGGGCGCGACCGGCGGACCCGGCGGTAAGCGGCGCAGCTGGGCGGTGCTCGGCGAAATGGCCGAGCTGGGCGAGGATTCGGTGGTCGAACACGATCGCATCGGCCGCCTCGCGGTCCGGCTGGACGTGGACCGGCTCATCGTGGTCGGCGCCGGACGTCCCTCGCACGCCCTGCATCAGGGTGCGGTCATGGAGGGCTCCTGGGGTGAGGAGTCGATCCTGGTCGACGACATCGCCGCCGCGCTCGAGATTCTCGACGCGGAACTCGCACCCGAGGACGTGGTGCTGGTGAAGGCATCCAACTCCGTCGGATTGTGGGCGGTGGCAGAGCATCTCGCGCCGGGCAGCACAGCGCCCGGCGCCGGTACGGAGGGCTCGGAAGTGCCTCCTGTGGACACGGAAGCGGGCCGATGAGGCAGATTCTTTTCGCGGCGGCGATCGCACTGGCGGTGTCGATCCTGTTGACGCCGTTGCTGATCCGGATGTTCGCCAAACGTGGCTTCGGCCAGGAGATCCGGATCGACGGACCCGAGAGCCACCAGGCCAAGCGCGGTACCCCGACGATGGGCGGCGTCGCGATCCTGGCCGGTCTGTGGGCCGGATACCTGGGTTCGCACCTGATCGGCATCGGTTACCGCGCCGAGGGACCGACGGTCTCGGGCCTGCTGGTGCTGGCGCTGACCACCGCGCTGGGCGGGGTCGGTTTCATCGACGACTTCATCAAATTGCGCAAGGGCCGCAACCTCGGCCTGACCGCGGCGGGCAAATACATCGGACAGCTCACCGCGGCAGTGGTTTTCGGCGTGCTGGCGTTGCAGTTCCCGGGCGCGAACAAGCAGACCCCGGCGAGCCGGCACCTGTCGTATGTCCGCGACATCACGACGGTGTCGATGGGCGTGATCATCTTCCTGGCGTTCGTATGCCTGGTGGTGGTCGCCTGGTCCAACGCGGTGAACCTCACCGACGGCCTGGACGGTCTGGCCGCGGGGTCGATGAGCCTGGTGCTGGGCGCGTACGTGATCATCACCTTCTGGCAGTACCGCAACGCGTGCTCGGTGCACGCCGAGGCGGGCTGCTACAACGTGCGCGACCCGCTGGACCTGGCGCTGGTGTGCGCCGCCGGCGCCGCGGCCTGCATCGGATTCCTGTGGTGGAACGCGGCTCCCGCGAAGATCTTCATGGGTGACACCGGTTCGCTGGCCCTGGGCGGGTTGATCGCGGGCCTGTCGCTGCTCTCGCGTACCGAACTGCTGATGATCGTGATCGGCGCGCTGTTCGTCGCGGAGACCACCTCGGTGGTGTTGCAGGTCGCGGTGTACCGCACGACGCGTAACCGGCTGTTCAAGATGGCGCCGTTCCACCACCACTTCGAACTCAGCAAATGGGCCGAGACTACGGTGATCATTCGGTTCTGGTTACTCGCGGGCATAGCGTCGGCGATCGGACTCGGTTTGTTCTACAGCGAATACCTCTCTCAGGTCGGGTAAAGCAGCAATGGTCGAACACACTCCGCGGGCCCTGCGATCGCCGGGCCCCATGCTCGAATTCCTGCGTGGCCGTGACGTTCTCGTGGCCGGTTGGGGCGTATCGGGTCGTTCCCTGATCGATCCGCTGCGCGATATCGGCGCGACCCCGGTGGTCACCGACGCCGGGGCAAAGGCGATGGCCGAGGCGGCCGAACTGGGCCTGGACACCGCCACGGGGGAGAGCCTGCTCGAATCCGGTGGGCTGGACCGCTTCGCGCTGGTGATCACCAGTCCGGGCTGGCGGCCCGACTCCCCGGTGCTGGCCACCGCGGTCGCCGAGGGCGTACCGGTCTGGGGCGACGTCGAATTCGCCTGGTGGGTGGATCAGGCGCGGCTGTACGGACCGGTGCGGAAATGGCTGGTGATCACCGGCACCAACGGCAAGACCACCACCACCCAGATGACGCACGCGATCCTGCGCGCGGCCGGGATCGCCAGCGTCGCGTGCGGCAATATCGGCCTGCCCATCCTGGACGCGCTGCGGCGCACGCCGGGGCCGCAGGTGCTGGCGGTGGAACTGTCCTCGTTCCAATTGCATTGGGCCCCTTCGGTACGTCCGGAGGCGGGCGTGGTGCTGAACGTGGCCGAGGATCACCTGGACTGGCACGGCGGCCTGGACGCGTACGCGGCGGCGAAGTCACGGGCGCTGATGGGCCGGGTCGGCGTCGTCGGCCTGGACGATCCGGTCGCCGCGGCGCTGGCCCGGCGGTCGCGGGCGCGGCGCACGGTCGGTTTCCGCGTCGGCGTCCCCGCCGACGGTGAACTCGGCGTGGTGGACGGCAAACTGCTCGATCGCGCGTTCACCAAGGCCGCGATCCTGGCCGAGGTGCGCGATATCAGCCCGCCCGGTCCGGCGGGGGTGGCCGACGCCCTCGCGGCGGCGGCGCTGACCCGATCCATCGATGTCGCACCGCAATTCGTGAAAGAGGGGTTGCAGGAGCACAAGGTGGGCCCGCATCGCGCGGCCTCGGTGCGCGAGCTGTCGGGCGTGGAATTCGTCGACGACTCCAAGGCCACCAACCCGCACGCGGCCCGGTCCTCGATCCAGGCGCACGCGCAGGTGGTGTGGATCGCCGGGGGACTGCTCAAGGGCGCGCACGTGGACGATCTGGTCGAGGAGGTGGCCGAACGTCTCGTCGCGGTGGTGCTGCTGGGTAAGGACGCCCCGGTCATCGCCACCGCATTGGCGCGACACGCCCCCGATGTCCCGGTCGTCGAGCTCGGTTCGGGTGACGATGCAGGGATGGGTGCGGAACTGACGTCCGAGATCGACGGCGCGGACGCGGTGATGGCCCGGGCGGTGCGCATCGCCGCCGGATACGCCACCAATGGTGACACGGTGCTGCTCGCCCCGGCGGCGGCGTCACTGGACATGTTCGCCGACTACACCCACCGGGGACGCAGTTTCGTCGCGGCGGTGCAGGCGCTGGACGAAGGAGATATCGGGAGCCAGCAGTGATGCGGCGGGTGGCGCCCGTGGTCAGTGAGGAGTGAGCGTGACCAAACCGGCGCGCAGAAGTGCGGGTACGTGGTTCGGTGCCTGGCTGGCGCGTCCGCTCGCCTCGTTCCATCTGGTCGTCACGATCGCCACCCTGCTCACCGTGCTCGGTCTGGTGATGGTGCTCTCGGCGTCGAGCGTGGAGTCCTACGCCGACGACGGTTCGGCCTATTCGCTGTTCATCCAGCAGTTGCTGTTCGCGGTGCTGGGTGCGGTGCTGTTCTATCTGGCGCTGCGGATTCCGTTCCGGGCGTTGCGGCGGCTGTCCTTTCCGATGTTCGCGGTGTCGGTGCTGGCGCTGGTGCTGGTGTTGATTCCGGGGATCGGCACCGAGGCGCAGGGTTCGCGACGCTGGTTCGATATCGGCATCGTGCATGTGCAGCCCTCGGAGATCGTCAAGGTCACGCTGATCATCTGGGGTGCGCATCTGCTGGCCACCCGGCGCGCGGAGAACGCCGGATACAAAGAGATCCTGATGCCGCTGGTCCCGGCCGGTCTGCTGTGCTGTCTGCTGATCGTGCTGGAGCCGAACCTGTCGACCACGATCGCGGTCGGCATCATCCTGGTGGCGCTGCTGTGGTTCGGCGGGTTGCCGGTGCGGCTGTTCGTCGCGATCGGCGCGTCGGGCGTGGTGGCGGCGTTGGTGCTGGCGATGACGGCCGGATACCGCTCGGATCGGATGCGCGCGTTCTTCAATCCGGGTGACGATCCGCAGGGCATCGGATATCAGGCGCGGCAGGCGATGTTCTCCCTCGCCGACGGCGGTATCTGGGGCCGGGGCCTGGGCCAGAGCCGGGCCAAGTGGAGCTATCTGCCCAACGCGCACAACGACTTCATCTTCGCGATCATCGGCGAGGAACTCGGATTCCTCGGCTGCGCACTGGTGCTGGGCCTGTTCGCGCTGTTCGTGTACACGGGTCTGCGGATCGCGAGCCGGTCCGCAGACCCGTTCCTGCGGCTGCTGGTCGCCACCGCGACGACCTGGATCACCGGTCAGGCGCTGATCAACATCGGTTATGTGGTGGGTCTGCTGCCGGTGACCGGCCTGCAGTTGCCGCTGGTCTCGGCGGGTGGTTCCTCGCTGGCGATCACGCTGCTGATGTTCGGCGTCATCGCCAGTGCCGCCCGGCACGAACCCGAGGCCGTCGCGGCCCTGCACGCCGGGCAGGACGGCCGGTTCAGCCGGTTGCTGCGGCTGCCGAAGCCGGAGAAGTATCCGCCCTCGCGCAGTGCGGCGACCCGGCCGCGCGGCGCCTCCCGGAGCTCGGCGACCCGGCGCGAATTGCCCGCGGCGCGCAGACGGGTAGATTCGGATTCCGCACGGCGCGAACGCCGCGGCACCGCGTCGCTGCGGACCACGCGGGCCTGGGAGCCCAGCTATCGGACGACACATGCGAGAGAACGGGGTAAGTCCAGGTGACCAGTAGCGGCGGCGTCGGGCCCGACATCGGGGGACGGGCGCTTTCGGTGATCGTCGCTGGCGGTGGTACCGCCGGTCATATCGAACCGGCCATGGCGGTCGCGGACGCGTTGCGCCGCCTCGACCCGACGATCCGGATCACGGCCCTGGGCACCGAGCGCGGTCTGGAGACGACCCTGGTGCCCGAGCGCGGCTATCCGCTCGAGTTGATTCCGCCGGTTCCGTTGCCGCGCAAGCCGACCGCGGATCTGCTGCGGCTGCCGGGGCGGGTGCGGGCCGCGGTAGCGCGCACCCGGGCGGTGATCGATGCGGTCGAGGCCGATGTGATCGTCGGCTTCGGCGGCTATGTGGCGCTGCCCGCCTATCTGGCGGCCGGGCGCGGGTTGCGTCGTCGCCGGTCGGTGCCGGTGGTGGTGCACGAGGCGAATGTGAAGGCGGGCATCGCGAACAAGGTCGGCGCGCGGCGCGCGGCGCGGGTGCTGGCCGCGGTGGCGAATTCGGGTGTGCGGGCCGCCGGTCGGTCCGATGCGGAGGTCGTCGGGATTCCGGTGCGCGAGTCGATCACGACCCTGGATCGGGCGGGTCTGCGCGCGGAGGCGCGGGAGCATTTCGGGTTGCCCGCCGACGGGCCGGTGCTGCTGGTGTTCGGCGGTTCGCAGGGGGCGCGCACGCTCAACGAGGCGGTCTCGGCCGCCGCGCCGCAGTTGCTGGCCGCGGGTATCTCGGTGCTACACGCCCACGGTCCCAAGAACACCTTGCAACTCGCCGCACCCGCCCCCGGTGACGCCGCGAAATATGTTGCGGTGCCGTATGTCTCGCGGATGGATCTGGCGTACGCCGCGGCCGACGCGACGGTGTGCCGCTCGGGCGCGATGACGGTGGCCGAGGTGTCGGCGGTCGGATTGCCCGCGTTCTACGTACCGCTGCCGCACGGCAACGGCGAACAGGAACTCAACGCGCGGCCGATCGTCGCGCAGGGCGGCGGCACCATCGTCGCCGACGCGGAGTTGACCGCGAAATATGTGCTGGATGAGGTGATTCCGCTGCTCACCGACCCGGAGCGGCTGTCGCGGATGTCCGCGGCCGCCGCCGGGGCGGGGCATCGGGACGCCGCCGACGCGGTGGCGCGGATCGTGGTGGAGGTGGCCGGGCGATGACCGACGAACAGGACACGACCGTAGCGGTCGGTGAGCTACCCGAGCTGCTGCAACGGGTGCACATGGTCGGTATCGGCGGTGCCGGCATGTCCGGCATCGCCCGGATCCTGCTCGCGCGGGGCGGATCGGTGTCCGGATCGGACGCCAAGGAGAGCCGCGGCGTGCTCGCGCTGCGGGCCCGGGGCGCGCAGGTGCGGATCGGGCACGACGCCGGGGCGCTGGATCTGCTGCCCGGCGGGCCCAGCGCGGTGGTGACCACCTACGCGGCCATCCCGAAGACCAATCCCGAACTGGTCGAGGCGAAGCGGCGCGGGGTGCCGGTGCTGCTGCGCCCGGCCGTGCTGGCCGAACTCATGCACGGCCATCACACGCTGCTGGTGTCCGGGACGCACGGCAAGACCTCCACGACCTCGATGCTCGTGGTGTCGTTGCAGCACTGCGGATTCGATCCGTCCTTCGCGGTGGGCGGTGAGCTGAACGAGGCGGGCACCAACGCCCACCACGGCACCGGCGGCTATTTCGTGGCCGAGGCGGACGAGTCGGACGGCTCACTGCTGCAATACGATCCGGACGTCGCGGTGGTCACCAACATCGAATCGGACCATCTGGACTTCTTCGGCACCGACGAGGCGTACGTCCAGGTCTTCGACGATTTCGTGGATCGGCTCACGCCCGGCGGCCTGCTGGTGGTGTGCCTGGACGATCCGGGTTCGCGCGCGTTGGCCGAACGGGTCGCGGCGCGTTCGTACGAACGCGGCATCCGCGTACTCGGTTACGGCTCCGGCGATCAGGCCGACGCCCCGGTTCCGGTCGGCGTGCGCCTGCTGTCCTGGCAGCCGCGCGACGTGGGCGGGGTGTGCACGTTCCAGCTCGCCGACGAATCCGCCCCCCGCACGCTGCGGCTCTCGGTGCCCGGACGGCATATGGCCCTCAATGCCCTGGCGGCGCTGCTGGCCGCGCTGGACACCGGCGCCGATCTCGGCGAGGTGCTCCAGGGACTCGAGGGTTTCGGCGGTGTGCATCGGCGCTTCCAGTTCGTCGGCCGGGAGAACGGCGTGCGGGTGTTCGACGACTACGCGCATCATCCGACCGAGGTGCGCGCGGTGCTCGGCGCGGCCGCGGAGTTGGTGCGGCAGGAGGCCGCGGACGGCGCGCGCTCGCGGCAGGGCCGGGTGATCGTGGTGTTCCAGCCCCATTTGTACAGTCGCACTGCGACATTCGCTACGGAGTTCGGCGCGGCGCTGGACGTCGCGGACGAGGTCGTGGTGCTGGACGTCTACGGCGCGCGGGAGAAGCCGCTGCCGGGCGTCAACGGCGCGCTGGTGGCCCAGTCGGTCTCCAAACCCGTGCACTACCAACCGGATATGTCGCGGGTGGGCCGGCAGGCGGCCGGGCTGGCGCGGCCGGGTGACGTGGTGATCACCATGGGTGCGGGCGATGTGACGATGCTCGGTGGTCAGATCCTCGACGGATTGCGGGTGCGCCCGCCCACCGGACGATGATCAGCGTCCGCCTGCGTCCGCCGTCGCGTCGAATGATGCTGTGCGGCTTGGCGGTTGCCGGACTCGTGGTGGTGCTGGCCCTGGTGGCGTGGTTCACGCCGCTGCTGGCGGCGCGCACCGTCACGATCGAAGGGCTGGCCACGGTGCCCGAGCAGCAGGTGCGTGACGCGCTCCAGGTGCCCGACGGCGTCTCGCTGCTGCGCCTGGACACCGACGAGATGGCGCGTCGGGTGGCGGCGATCCCGAAGGTGCATTCGGTGCGGGTGCGACGGGATTTCCCCTCGACGATCCGGGTGAGCGTGCAGGAGCGCACCGCGGTGCTCTACTTCGATTCGCCGCAGGGTTCGCACCTGCTGGACGCCGACGGCGTCGAATTCGCCATCGAGCCACCGCCTCCCGGGGTGCCGAAGCTGACGACCGCGCATCCGGGAGATAGCGACCCGGTCACTCGCGCGGCGGTGACGGTGCTCACCGCCGCCTCGCGGGGTTTGCGGGGTCAGGTGGGTGAGGTTGTGGCGCGGTCGGTTTCGGATATCGAGCTGGAACTGCGGGACGGGCGCACCGTGTTGTGGGGCGGCGCGGCCGATTCGGCGCGCAAGGCCGAGGTGGTCGTTCCGGTGCTCACCCGGCCCGGACAGGTATACGACGTTTCGACTCCGGATCTGGTGACGGTAAGGTGAGTGATACCCGTTGTGCCGTTGGCGTTTTCGGTGCGTGTCGCGATGCGCGCCGAGTCGCCGGGGTCGCCGGTGCCGATTCCCCCTGCCTCGAGCGGCTGTTCGCGATACGATGCGGGGCGGGCTCGGACGAGACGGATCGCACAAGATTCTGGTTCTCGCGTCGGCGCGCCTGCGCGCGGATTGCGGCGGGTACGAATAGCGTTCCGCAGCAGTCGGATACTTGACATAACGCCAACCCTATGGTTGAGGTTGAGGGTTTGCTCGGGCATGAGCCCGGGTTAGCCGGATCGAAACCATCCGCGGCTCGGCGCTCTGCCGGGAATTCGAAAACGACAGGCTTAGATCTAAGGAAGGCGAGAGCCCATGACGCCCCCGCACAACTACCTTGCAGTGATCAAGGTCGTCGGTATCGGCGGCGGCGGCGTGAACGCCGTCAACCGAATGATCGAACAGGGACTCAAGGGAGTCGAGTTCATCGCCGTCAACACCGACGCGCAGGCGCTGCTGATGAGTGATGCGGACGTCAAGCTCGACGTCGGGCGTGAACTCACCCGCGGCCTGGGCGCCGGCGCCGACCCCGAGGTCGGTCGCAAGGCGGCCGAGGATCACAAGGACGAGATCGAAGAGGTGCTCAAAGGCGCCGACATGGTGTTCGTCACCGCCGGTGAGGGCGGCGGCACCGGTACCGGCGGCGCGCCCGTGGTGGCCAGCATCGCCCGCAAGCTCGGCGCCCTGACCATCGGTGTGGTGACGCGGCCGTTCTCCTTCGAGGGCAAGCGGCGCAGCAACCAGGCCGAGGCCGGGATACAGGCACTGCGCGAGTCCTGCGACACCCTCATCGTCATCCCGAACGACCGGCTGTTGCAGCTCGGCGACGCGGCGGTCAGCCTGATGGACGCGTTCCGTTCCGCGGATGAGGTGCTGCTCAACGGTGTTCAGGGCATCACCGATCTGATCACCACCCCGGGTCTGATCAACGTCGACTTCGCGGACGTCAAGAGCGTGATGTCCGGCGCGGGTTCGGCGCTGATGGGTATCGGCTCCTCGCGCGGTGAGGGACGTTCGGTGAAGGCGGCCGAGGCGGCGATCAACTCGCCGCTGCTGGAGGCGTCGATGGACGGTGCGCACGGCGTGCTGCTCTCGATCGCGGGCGGTTCGGATCTGGGCCTGTTCGAGATCAACGAGGCCGCCTCGCTGGTGCAGGAGGCCGCGCACATCGAGGCCAACATCATCTTCGGTACGGTCATCGACGATTCGCTCGGCGACGAGGTGCGCGTCACGGTGATCGCGGCCGGATTCGACAGCGGCACCCCGACCCGTCGCCTGGACGCCCCCGTCACCCGCTCCACGATCGGCTCCGCGCGCGCGGGTGAGGTCGGCCAATCCCATTCCCGCGGTACCGATTTCCCGAGCCGTACCGCGGACCCGGCCCCTCCGCCCGCGACCCCGGCCCCCGTCTCCCGCGGCCCCGCGCCCTCCTATGAACCCCGCCCGGCCGTGGAACCGACGGTCGCCCACAACTCCCGCAGCCACATCCAGCCGCCGGAGGACGACACCGACGACGACGTCGACGTGCCCTCGTTCATGCGTCGCTAGTTCGATTCACCTGAGCACCCGTTCCTGAGCGGACGGGTGCTCACTTGTCTCTGGCCGAGTCCCCTGTCCGACTCTCGGGGCCGCCGGGTGTCGAGTCGGCGGATTCGGGCGTGGTCTGCCTTCGTGCGCCCGGCCGGTTATCCGTATTCCCTTCGAGATCGGTCGTCGTGTCGGCATCGCGGACGGTCGTCGGGCTGCGGCCGTGCCGTGAGGGTGGTTCGCGTGATGCGGCTGGGCCGGATGGTGGTGGGGGAGGGCTACTAATCTCGGGGGTATGCCAACGCAACAGCTGATGCGCACCCGGAGGGTTACCACCACGCGGGCGGGTGGGTTCTCGCGCGCGCCGTACGACTCGTTCAATCTCGGCGATCACGTCGGGGACGATCCGGAGGCGGTGCGGCGCAATCGGGTTCGGCTGGCCGAGGGGATCGGTTTGGCGCCGGAGCGGCTGGTCTGGATGGAACAGGTGCACAGCCGGACGGTCGAGATCGTGGACGGGCCGCGCGCGGAACCGGTGCCGGTGACCGACGCGTTGGTGACCACCGTCCCGGGCCTGGCGTTGGTCGTGCTGACCGCGGACTGCGTACCGATCCTGCTGTCCGACGATGAGGCCGGGGTGATCGCGGCGGTGCACGCGGGCCGGGTCGGCGCGCGGATCGGCATCGTGCCGCGGGTGCTGGAGGCGATGATCTCGGTCGGCGCGCGCCCCGAACGGATCGGCGCGTTCCTCGGTCCGGCCGCGAGCGGCGCGCGGTACGAGGTGCCCGCCGCGATGCGCGACGACGTCGAGGCACATCTGCCCGGCAGCGCCACCCGGACCGCCAACCGCACCCCGGGCCTGGATCTGCGCGCGGGCATCCGGCGGCAGCTCGAGTCGGCGGGTGTGGGTGCGGTCGCGGTCGATCCGCGGTGCACGATCGAGGACGCCACGCTGTTCAGTCATCGCCGGGGCGCGCCGACCGGACGTATCGCCGGAGTCATCTGGCGCGAGCCCACCGAGCCGCCGGCCTGATCCGGCCGGGCAGCGGTGTGCCGGGTGCGGGCCGGTTGCGGTGTGCGAGAACCGGTTCCAACCCGATGTCCGGAAATTGACGGGACACGCCCGGACCGATCGTGATAGGAATCGCAATCGAGGGAGAGGAATCATGATCGGCGAATTCGGAAGGGCCACTGCGGAATCCGGCACCCGGACCGATGCGCTCGCGACCGCGTTGACGGGGTTGTGCGAGCGCATCGACGCGGCCTGCCGCGCGGCCGGGCGCGATCCGGCGCAGGTGCGATTGCTGCCGGTCACGAAGTTTTTCCCGGCCTCGGACGTGGCGATCCTGTACCGGCTCGGGCGGCGTGAATTCGGCGAATCGCGCGAGCAGGAGGCGACCGCGAAGGCGGCCGAACTGGCCGATCTGCCGGGCGTGGAATGGCACATGATCGGCCGCCTGCAACGCAACAAGGCCAAAGCCGTTGCCCGCTGGGCGCATACGGTCCACTCGTTGGACAGCGCCCGGCTGGCAACGGCACTTGACGCGGGGGTCCGGGCGGTCCGTGACGCGGGTGAACGGCAGGGTCCGCTGCGGGTGCTGCTGCAAGTCGCCCTCGACGACGATCCGACCCGCGGCGGTGTCGCGCCGGCCGATTTGCCCGAACTCGCCGATCAGGTCGCGAGCCTGGAGAACCTGCAGCTCGCGGGCCTGATGGCGATTCCGCCGCAGCGTTGCGATCCGGATGCCGAGTTCGCTCGGCTGGCGGATCTGCATGTCCGATTTTTGACGCAACACCCCGCGGGGACCGAACTGTCAGCAGGCATGTCGGGAGACCTCGAGGCCGCGATTCGACACGGGTCCACCTGTGTGCGTGTCGGTACTGCCTTGATGGGCGCTCGACCGATAACCTCGGGATAGCAAACAAACCTCAGCAGTCACATTCGAAACATATGCTTGTGGCCGAAGAGGATTGAGCAGGACTTCAACACCCCAGGTCAACCGGGGCCGTAGGAAGGTCGACCAGGATGAGCGAGCGCAGCGAGCGAGTCGTCAAGGCAGTCACGAGCGTGCTCGTGCGGGGAGGCGTCAGCGAGGTGGGAGCCATGAGGGAGCGCAGCGAGCGAATCGAAAGCACAGCTACGAGCGTGCTCGTGCTGGCGGCGAGCGCTAGCGAGGTGCCGGCCATGAGGGAGCGCAGCGAGCGAATCGAAAGCACAGCTACGAGCGTGCTCGTGCTGGCGGCGAGCGCTAGCGAGGTGCCGGCATGAGTACGCTGCACAGGTTCAAGGCTTACTTCGGCATGGTGCCGCTCGAGGAGTACGAGGACGACTACGTCGACGATCGCGGGTCTCGGGGGATCGAGGACCGTCCGGCGCGTCGTTCGCGGGAGTTCTCCGAGCCGCGGTACGAGGGGGCGGGACGTTCTTCGCGTTTCGAGGACGATCGCTACGAGTCCGAGCAGAACTATCCGGAGCCGGCGTACAAGGCGCCGTATCAGCCCGGGTACACGGTGTCGCGGCGGAGCGAATTCGCCGACGACTCCTATTCCGACGACCGTTACGAGCCGTCGCGTCGGCCGACGCGAATCGAGTCCGCGCCGTCGGGGCGCTCGCGCGGCCTCGGTACCGGCTCGTCGATGATCCGCGGCACCACTCACGGTGCGCTGGCGGTCGACCCGGAGGTCGAGCGCAGGATGGAAGAGCGGCGACTGGAGGAGCGCGCTCGTTTCGAGCCCGCCCCGCGCCGCTCGCCGGTCTTCGAGGACGGAGGCCCGTTGTCCAAGATCACGACGCTGCGGCCGCGCACCTTCACCGAGGCGGCCATCATCGGTGAGCGGTTCCGCGACGGCACGCCGGTGATCATGGATCTGGTCGAGATGAGCAACGCCGACGCGCGGCGCCTGGTCGACTTCGCCGCGGGGCTGGCGTTCGCGCTGCGTGGCTCGTTCGACAAGGTGGCCACGAAGGTGTTCCTGCTCTCACCGGCCGATGTGGACGTATCGGCCGAGGAGCGCCGTCGCATCGCCGAAACCGGCTTCTACAACCAGAAATAACGCTCGAATCGGACGTTGCGTCGCGGCCGTGCACCCGGCTGACGCGCGACGCGCGGGGGATGCCGCGCCGTGGTGAACGGCGCGGGGAGTTTGCAGGACACCGAATCTGAGGCAGAGTGGCGGGGTGGCCCTGTTCAGTGTGTTGAACTACCTGCTGTTCGTCTTCTGGTTGCTGCTCATCGGCCGGATCATCGTCGAGTTCATCCGGAGCATCGCCCGGGACTGGCGCCCGCGTGGCGCGGTGGTCATCGGGCTCGAGGTGATCTTCACGATCACCGATCCTCCGGTGAAACTGCTGCGGCGGCTGATACCACCGGTCAACTTGGGCGGAATTCGGCTGGATCTGTCCATTATGGTGTTGATATTCATCGTGTTCATCTTGATGACGGTCACCGGCGGGCTCGGGCAGGCGCACGCGCCGGTGTGACAGAATGGGTCGTGACGAATAGCTTGCAAGATCTACCGCTAGACCTCCGTACGAAGCGTGAAGGGATCCTTCCATGCCGCTGACCCCAGCCGATGTGCACAACGTCGCGTTCAGCAAACCGCCGATCGGGAAGCGGGGCTACAACGAGGACGAGGTCGACGCGTTCCTCGATCTGGTCGAGCAGGAGCTCTCACGTCTCATCGAGGAGAACGCGGATCTGCGCCAGCGGGTTGCCGAGCTGGACGCCGAGCTGTCCGACGCGAAGGCGGCCCCCCGCCCGATGCCGCAGGCGGTGAAGCCCGCTCCGCCGCAGCCCGAACCGCCCAAGCCGATTCCGGTGCCGCCCCCGGCCCCCATGCCGGTCGCCGCGCCCGCCCCGGTCAAGGACAACAGCGCCGCCGACGCCAACCTACAGGCGGCCAAGGTGCTGAGCCTGGCCCAGGAGATGGCGGATCGGCTCACCACCGATGCCAAGACAGAGGCAGAGACGCTGCTGTCCAACGCGCGGGCTAATTCCGAGCGACTGGTCACCGAGGCGCGCACCCGCTCCGACGGCATGGTGTCCGAGGCCCGTCAGAAGGCCGAGACGCTGCTCTCGGACGCGCAGAGCCGGTCGGACAACCAGCTGCGTCAGGCCAAGGAGAAGGCCGACGCCCTGCAGGCCGACGCCGAGCGCAAGCACACCGAGATCATGGCCACCATCACCCAGCAGCGCAGCGTGCTGGAGAGCCGCATCGAGCAGCTCAAGACGTTCGAGCGCGAGTACCGGGTGCGGCTGAAGTCCTACCTGGAGTCCCAGCTCGAGGAGCTCGAGAACCGCGGTTCGGCGGTACCGGTCGACGGTGGTGAGGCCTTCGATGGCACCAACGGCAATCATGCGCCTGCGTCATTCGCCAAGGGCGGCAAGTAGTTTCGCTTCGGCTGTCGCCGTTCCCGCCAGCCCGGGACCGGTACGCGCAGCCGCGGCCGTGGTCGGAAGTTTCGTCGAGCCAGCAGGCCCGTCCAGGGGGTGACCATGCTCGTCCTGACACTTGTTCTCGCGGCTATCGGATTCGGCCTCCTGGTCGCCGCACTGACCACCGGTTCGGTGGTGTGGGCCTGGGGATGCATCGTGGTGTGCGTCATCGGCGCGGTGCTGCTCCTGGTGAGCGCCCTGTCGATGCGCGATTCCGACGATGACACCCAGACGCGTCCGGGTCGGCACGTCAAACACTGAGCCGTGCCGCGCGCGGCGCGCCGGTGGTCACGCGATGCGAACGCGGACCGCGGTCGGAAATAGTTTTGACCGCACTGGCTACAATCAAACCTGTAACTACGGCATTGATCCGGCAATCACCGGGGAGTCTTCGGAAGAACGGCTGCGCGGCCTCGTGAGCTGCGACGCTCAGTAGAACCGAACGGGTGGGCCCGTCACAGCTCACAACGAGAGGTCCGGCGCTGTCACCATTGCGCCGGGCAAGCGGGGTGGTACCGCGGTCTCGGCGCACCGGCGCCGATATTCGTCCCCGTGCCCACAGGCTGCGCTGCGGCGCATACGGCACGAGGAGACACGTCCCGACATGGCGGACGAGACAACCCACCGCAAGGCAGAGGCCGGCGAGGTCCGGGACAGCTATCCGCGCGTCGATCTGGGCGTCGGGGGTCAGGTTTCCTTCCCGGAGCTGGAGCAACGCGTCCTGGACTACTGGGCCGCGGACGACACCTTCCGGGCCAGCATCGACAACCGTTCGGACAGTGCCGAGTTCGTCTTCTACGACGGTCCGCCGTTCGCCAACGGTTTGCCACATTACGGACATCTGCTCACCGGATACGTCAAGGATTTGATCCCGCGTTTTCAGACGATGCGCGGTAAGAAGGTCGATCGGCGATTCGGTTGGGACTGTCACGGACTGCCTGCGGAGCTCGAAGCGGAGAAGCAGCTCGGTATCACGGACAAATCACAGATCGAACAGATGGGTCTTGCGGAATTCAATGCCGCTGTCAAATCCTCTGTGCTCCGCTACACCGGTGAGTGGCGCGATTATGTGACTCGTCAGGCCCGGTGGGTCGATTTCGACAACGACTACAAAACCCTGGATCTCGACTTCATGGAGTCGGTGATGTGGGCATTCAAGACGCTGTACGACAAGGGGTTGGTGTACCAGGGATTCCGGGTGCTGCCGTACAGCTGGTACGAGCAGACGCCGCTGTCCAACCAGGAGACCCGCCTCGACGACGCCTACAAGATGCGGCAGGACCCGGCCGTCACCGTGGACATGCCGCTGCGGGTGCCCGCCGATCATCCGCTGCACGATCTGGACGGCGCCAACGCGCTGATCTGGACGACGACGCCGTGGACGCTGCCGTCCAACCTGGCGATCGCGGTGCATCCGGACGTGACCTACGTCCAGGTGCGCGGGCAGGACGAGAAGCGGTATCTGCTCGCCGCCGAACGGGTTTCGCAGTACGCGCGCGAACTCGGGGCCGAACCCGAGGTGCTGGGTGAGTACGCGGGCGCGGCGCTGGCGGATCTGCGGTACGAGCCGCCGTTCGACTTCTTCGTCGGCCACCCGAACTCGCATCGGGTGTTGAACGCGGACTACGTCACCACCGAATCCGGCACCGGGATCGTGCATCTGGCGCCCGCGTTCGGTGAGGAGGACATGGATGTCGCCACCGCCAACGGGATCGAGCTGGTGCAGCCGCTGACGCCGGGCGGGCGGTTCACCTCGATGGTGCCGCCGTACGAGGGTCTGCTGGTGTTCGACGCGAATCCGGTGATCATCAAGGATCTCAAGGCGGCCGGGAAGCTGTTGCGGCACGAGACGATCGAGCACTCGTATCCGCACAGCTGGCGTTCGGGGCAGCCGCTGATCTACATGGCGGTGCCGTCCTGGTTCGTGGCGGTGACCGAGTTCCGGGACCGGATGGTGGCGTTGAACCAGGAGATCACCTGGGTGCCGGAGCACATCCGGGACGGGCAGTTCGGGAAGTGGCTCGAGGGCGCGCGGGACTGGAACATCAGCCGGAACCGGTACTGGGGCAGCCCGATCCCGGTGTGGATCTCCGATGATCCGGCGTATCCGCGCATCGATGTGTACGGGTCGCTGGACGAGCTCGAACGGGACTTCGGGGTGCGTCCGGACGATCTGCACCGGCCCGCGATCGATGAGCTGGTGCGGCCCAACCCGGACGACCCGACCGGCAAGTCGGTGATGCGCCGGGTGCCCGAGGTGCTGGACTGTTGGTTCGATTCGGGGTCGATGCCATTCGCGCAGGTGCACTACCCGTTCGAGAACAAGGAGTGGTTCGACGGGATGGGCGGGGAGCTGGGCCACAACCCGGCCGACTTCATCGTCGAGTACATCGGGCAGACCCGCGGCTGGTTCTATCAGATGCACGTGCTGGCGACCGCGCTGTTCGATCGTCCGGCGTTCAAGACCGTTGCCGCGCACGGCATCGTGCTCGGTGACGACGGGCTCAAGATGTCCAAGTCCAAGGGCAACTACCCGAACGTCAACGAGGTGTTCGACCGCGACGGCTCCGATGCCATGCGCTGGTTCCTGATGAGTTCGCCGATCCTGCGCGGCGGCAACCTCATTGTCACCGAGCGCGGTATCCGCGAGGGCGTGAGCCATGCGTTGCGGCCGCTGTGGAACGCGTGGACGTTCCTGCAGCTGTACGCCTCGAAGCCGGGGACCTGGCGCACCGATTCGGAGCATGTGCTGGATCGGTACATCCTGGCCAAGCTGGCGCGCACCCGGGACGTGATCACCGAGGCGCTGGACGTGTACGACATCGCCGGGGCCTGCGACGAACTGCGCTCCTTCGCCGACGCGCTCACCAACTGGTATGTGCGCCGGTCGCGTTCGCGGTTCTGGGAGGAGGACAACGACGCCATCGACACCCTGCACACGGTGCTCGAGGTGACCACCCGCCTGGCCGCGCCGCTGCTGCCGCTGGTGTCCGAGGTGATCTGGCGCGGGCTGACCGGTGGGCGTTCGGTGCATCTGACCGACTGGCCCGAGGCCGGGGAACTGCCCGCGGACACGGAGCTGGTCTCGGCCATGGACGAGGTGCGGTCGGTGTGTTCGACGGTGTTGAGCCTGCGCAAGGCGCAGCAGCTGCGGGTGCGACTGCCGTTGTCGGAGTTGACGATCGCTGCGGCCGATGCGGAACGGTTGCGGCCGTTCACCGATATCGTCGCCGACGAGGTGAACGTCAAGCGGGTCGACCTGACCACCGATGTGGCCGCGCACGGTCGTTTCGAACTGGTCGTGAACGCCCGTGCCGCGGGTCCGCGCCTGGGCAAGCAGGTGCAGACGGTGATCAAGGCGGTCAAGGCCGGGGAGTGGTCCGAGAGCCCCGAGGGCGTGGTGATCGCGGCCGGGGTGGAACTACTGCCCGAGGAGTACACCCAGCGCCTGGTCGCCGCCGAACCCGAGTCGACCGCCGCGCTGCCCGGCAATGCCGGCCTGGTGGTGCTGAATTCGGAGGTCACCGAGGAGTTGGAGGCCGAGGGGTGGGCGCGCGACCTCATCCGCGATCTGCAGGAGACCCGCAAGTCGCTGGGGTTGGAGGTGTCGGACCGCATCACGGTGGTGCTGGACGTGCCGGCGGATCATGCCGAGTGGGCGAGCACGCACCGCGAGCTGATCGCCGGTGAAATCCTCGCCACCACACTCACATTCGCCGATGCGGGACCGGAGGCGGCCGAGGTGGTCGGCGGGGTGAAGGTGTCGATCACCAAAGCCTGAGTCGAGGCCGATCGTACGGCGTGACCTGGACAATGTGCCCGTAGGGAGAGAAATCCCTACGGGCACATTGTGTTTCGGGGCAGTTCTATGGCAGTGGATCGTGATAAGCGGACAGCAGCCGGGCTCTCGTGAACAGCGCCGGTTGGTGGGTCCCGGGCATCGGTGAGCGGATATCGGTCGCGGCCAGTCGGGGATTCGGGCGAGAGTTCGGGACCGGTGCGGTTCAGTTGCGAGTTTCGGCGGGAGGTGGGGTGGCCGAGCGGTGTACCGCGAGTTGGATTTCCAGGAGTAGGCGGTCGGGGGCGGAGTCCAGGTCCAGGCCCATGAGTTGGGTGGCGCGGCGGACGCGGTAGCGCAGGGTGTTGGGGTGGATGCTGAGATCCGTTGCGGCCGTGCGGACATCGCCGTGGCGGGCGAGGTAGGCGTCCAGGCTGGCGAGTAGGTCGGCGGAGTATTTCGCGTCGTATGCCACGAGGGTGTCCAGGCGGGGGTCGCGGAGTTGGGGCTGATCGGCGATCAGGGTGAGGATTTCGGCGAGCAGGACCGTGGTGCGGGAGTGGGCCAGGGTGGTGACGGTGTCGGCGTCGGGGAGGTCGGCGGTGCGGTCCAGCACCCGGTCGACCTCGGCGCGGGCGCGGGCGGCGTCGGCCAGGCCGTCCACAGGGGAGGCGATGGCGGCGCGCAGGCGCAGGCCGGATCGGTCGGCGAGCTGTTCGATGACCTGTCTGGTCCAGGACGTCACCCGATCGGCCGAATGATGCTCGGGGAACAGCACATACAGCCGATCGCCGATCACCGTGGTGACGCAGTCTTGCCGAAAGGCGCTGGCGTGCAGGCGAAGTGTGACCGCGCCGCGGTGTACGGCGTCGTGGGTGCGGTGGGCCGGTTCGGGCTCGTCGGTGTGCCGGGCGAAGCCGACCACCGCCGCGCGCCCGTCCGCCGCGACGCCGAACGTCTCGGCGAAGGCGGCCACGTCGACGTCGCCGCCGTGCGCGCCGAACAGCCGCTGGATCAGCAGCGCGTCGGTGGTCGGCGCGTGCCGGGTGCGCCAGATGACCCGTGCGGCAATGGAAGCCGCGCCGCGCAGCACGCGGGGACTGTCCGAACGCAGCGGTTCCGCGCCCTCCTGCACCCAGATGGTGCCCAGTACCGTGCGCGGGCGGATGCCCGGCACGCCCGGCTCGCGGATGCCGATCGCGATGCGGCGCTTGGTTTCCCACTCCAGCTGGGCCGGAACCTCCACGGTGTCACCGGTGTTGCGCAGCCGGTCGAAGATGCCCTCGCGCTGCAACCAGTGCAGGTAGCCCGGCGGCCCCTGACGGCCCAGTACCGACAGCCGCCGCACCGCGTCGGCGCAGGCGCTGCTGTCGGCCGAATAGGCCAGCACCCGGGACTGGTCGTCCTCGATGGTGACCAGTCCGTGCGTGGATTCGGCCACCGAGGCCGCGAGCCCGAACAGATCGGTGTCCAGTGCCGGGGTGGCGGTCACCGTCAGCGGGCCGCCGCCCTGTCCGATGATCCGCCCGACGAGCGCGTGCACCATCTCCCAGCGGGCGTGCGGATGCACCGCGATCAGCGCGAGTCCGGCCGCGCGGGCGGCCTCGCGCAGCTCCTCGGCTCCCTTGGAGAACAGTGCGCGCGGGCGATACCGCGCCGGACAGTGCCGGGTGAGCTCGCGCAGCCAGTGCGCCGCGTCGGCGTCGGAGACTCCGACCTGGAGATACAGCTCCGGCAACGGCTGGGCGGGGGCCGCCTCGGGGACCGGGTCGTCCGGATCCAGGAAGGCCACCGAGCCGACCATCACGTCATCGCCCTCTGGCGTGTCCACCAGCGTGACGACCGAGCTGGTCAGCGCCGACAGCAGCTCCGAGAGCGGTATGAACTGATTCACACTCTTCATTCAATCCGACCAAAACTCATCCCGCAATTCGTCCGATGGAACAAGTCGTGACCGGTCTCGTCGGTGTTTATTTCCTGCTATGGACGCGATCACCACGGTCCCCGCACCGACCAACGAACCCGTGCACTCCTATGCGCCCGGCACCCCCGAACGCGCACGCCTGCGCGCCGCTCTGAACGAGCTGGCCGCCCACCCCACCGAGATCTGCCACGTGATCGACGGGCGCCACCGGCCCGGCACCGGAGCCGCGGTGGATGTGGTGCAGCCGCACCGGCACGCCGAGGTGCTGGGCACCCTGCACCTGGCCGAGCCGGACGAGGCCCGCGACGCCGTGGCCGCCGCCACCGACGCCGCGTCCGCTTGGCGCGCACTGCCTTTCGACGAACGCGCCGCGGTCTTCCTGCGCGCGGCGGATCTGCTGGCAGGCCCGTGGCGGGAGCGGATCGCCGCGGCGACCATGCTCGGCCAGTCCAAGACCTGCTATCAGGCCGAGATCGACGCACCCTGCGAACTGGTCGACTTCTGGCGGTTCAACGTGCATTTCGCCCGCGAGATCCTGGCCGGTCAGCCGGTTTCCGCGCCGGGGGTGTGGAACCGCACCGACTATCGCCCGCTGGAGGGTTTCGTCTACGCGATCACCCCGTTCAACTTCAGCGCGATCGCGGGCAATCTGCCGACCGCGCCCGCCCTGATGGGCAATACCGTGATCTGGAAGCCCTCGCCGACCCAGGCGGTGGCGGCCTATCACACGATGTGCCTGCTCGAGGCGGCCGGACTGCCGCCCGGGGTGATCAATCTGGTGCACGGCAACGGGCCCGAGGTGTCCGAGGTGGTGCTGGCCGATCCGCGGCTGGCGGGCATCCATTTCACCGGTTCCACGCGCACCTTCCAGCGGCTGTGGCGGGAGGTGGGTAGTCGGATCGATACCTATCGCGGCTATCCGCGGCTGGTGGGGGAGACCGGCGGTAAGGATTTCGTGCTCGCGCACCCCTCGGCCGATCCGGAGGTGCTCAGGACCGCGCTGATCCGCGGCGCGTACGAGTACCAGGGGCAGAAGTGTTCGGCGGCCTCGCGTGCGTTCGTCCCGCGTTCGGTGTGGTCGCGGATGGGCGCGGAGCTGATCGACGAGGTGAACGCGCTGCGGTACGGCGACGTCACCGATTTCACGAATTTCGGTGGGGCGGTGATCGATCGGCGTGCGTTCGACCGGCTCGCAGGTGTGCTGGATCGCGCGAAGTCGACCGCGAGCCTGACCGTCGCGGCGGGCGGCACG
Source organism: Nocardia macrotermitis (assembly GCF_009604405.1). GTDB lineage: Bacteria > Actinomycetota > Actinomycetes > Mycobacteriales > Mycobacteriaceae > Nocardia > Nocardia macrotermitis. The sequence continues at coordinate 215,977 of NZ_WEGK01000009.1, read as the reverse complement.
TGCGACGACAGCGTCGGCTATTTCGTCGCCCCGACCCTGCTGCTCGGTGACGATCCCGGTGACGACGCCTTCCGGAGCGAGTATTTCGGCCCGGTGCTGTCGGTGCACGTCTACGACGATGCCCGGCCCGGTGCGTTCGAGGACGCGCTGGATCTGGTCGACTCGGGTTCGCCCTACGCACTGACCGGCGCGGTCATCGCCCGGGATCGCCACGCCATCGAGAAGGCCGGGGCCGCACTGCGTTTCGCGGCCGGGAACTTCTATCTCAACGACAAGCCGACCGGCGCGGTGGTCGGTCAGCAGCCGTTCGGCGGCGCGCGGGCCTCGGGGACGGACGACAAGGCCGGATCCCCGCTCAATCTGCTGCGGTGGACCTCGCCGCGGTCGATCAAGGAGACCTTCGTTCCGGCGACCGCGCACGAATATCCGCATCAGGCCAGCGAATCCGGGGAATCGAGATGAGCGCGGTGCACACCGAACCGACCCAGCCCGCCGAGTCCGCGGCGCACCACCGGCCCACCTGGGCTCCGGGTAATCCGCTGCGGCCCGCGCTGCTGGCCGTGGCCCGATCGGCTCGCGCCGAACGCGGTATCACCCGGATGCCGGTGACCAGGCGGATCGTCGACCGTTTCGTCGCGGGCGAGTCCCGGGACGCGGCGCTCGGGACTGTGCGAGAGTTGTTGCGGCAGAACCGCTTCGTCACGATCGACTACCTGGGCGAGGACACCGTCGATCCCGCGCAGGCCGACCTGGTGGTGCGCGAGTACCTGCGCCTGCTCGAACCCCTGGCGAAGTTGCCGCGCGAGGCCGCGGATGCCCCACGCCCGCTGGAGGTTTCGGTGAAACTCTCCGCGCTCGGACAGGCCCTCGGCCGCGACGGCGACGCGGTGGCGCTGCGCAATGCCCGCACGATCGCCGAAGCCGCTGCGGCAGCGGGGATCTGGATGACCGTCGACGCCGAGGATCACGCCTCCACCGAGGCGCGGCTGGCGATCGTGCGCGCGCTGCGCCGGGACCATCCCGAGACGGTGGGCACCGTGTTGCAGGCGTATCTGCGCCGGACCGAAGCCGATTGCGCGGCGTTCGCGCAGGAGGGCGCGCGCATCCGGCTCTGCAAGGGCGCCTACGACGAGCCGGAGCCGGTGGCGTTCCGGCGCAAGCGCGAGGTCGATGCCTCCTATCTGCGCTGTCTGCGAATTCTGATGTGGGGCAAGGGATATCCGATGGTCGCCACGCACGATCCGGTCATGATCGAGGCCGCCGCGCTGTTGGCGACGGCGACCTCGCGCGGGCGTGCGGACTTCGAATTCCAGATGCTGTACGGGATCCGTCCCGCCGAGCAGGAGCGGCTGATCGGCCTGGGCCAGCATCTGCGGGTGTACGTCCCGTTCGGCGATCAGTGGTACGGGTACTTCGTCCGCAGGCTGGCCGAGCGACCGGCGAACCTGCTGTTCTTCCTGCGTTCGGCGCTGCCCGAGATCTGAGGCATTATTACTGGACCGTTAAATAGTGGTATGTACCACTGAAAGATGGCAGATGGTGATACAGTTCATGACGAGGTAGCGAACGACCGGGTCGGCTTCCATGAGGGGGAAGCCGAACCGGCCCACCTCGAAGATCTTCCCCAGCCCGATCGGCGGGGAAGTGTAGTGCTGCTCGGCGGGTGTTGCCGCTAGTGACGCCAACTGGTCACATCCGCCGAGCGGCGTACCCGACCACATCGGGGCTGTTCCGGGGCGCTCGCGTAGCATGACCCGGTTCGACCGACGTGATGAGGGAAAACCGTGACCGATCCTGCGCCCGCCGCCTCGCGGCCGTCCGACGAGAGCTCCGCTCCCGCCACGCCATCCGCCGCATCGCCGGCTGCTACGCCGGAGCGTCCGTCGGGTTCGGGCCGGACCATCGCGATCGCGAGCTTCATCGGCACCGCGATCGAGTTCTACGACTACTACATCTACGGCACCGCCGCGGCGCTGGTGCTGAACAAGCTGTTCTTCCCCGCGCTGTCGCCGGTCGCGGGCACGCTGGCCTCGCTGGCCACCTTCGCCATCGGATTCATCGCCCGTCCGGTGGGCGCGATCGTGTTCGGGCACTTCGGTGATCGCATCGGGCGCAAGGCCACGCTGGTGGTCTCGCTGCTGCTGATGGGGTTGTCCACCGCGTTCGTCGGACTGCTGCCCGGATATTCGAGTATCGGGGTGGCCGCGCCGATCTTGCTGGTGGTGCTGCGGGTGTTGCAGGGCATCGGGCTGGGCGGCGAATGGGGCGGCGCCGCACTGCTTTCCACCGAATACGCGCCGAAGAGCAGGCGCGGTCTTTATGCGGCCGCGCCTCAAATGGGTTCTCCCATCGGCTTCTTCGCCGCGACCGGGGTGTATTGGGCGCTGTCGGAAGGACTTCCGAAGGACGCGTTCGAGTCGTGGGGCTGGCGGGTGCCGTTCCTGCTGTCCTTCCTGCTGGTGGCGGTCGGATTGCGAATCCGGTTGCGGGTGGCCGAGACTCCGGCGTTCGCGAAACTGCTGGCGAGCAGGAACGCGGTGCGGGTGCCGACGCTCGAGGTGATCCGGCGCTACCCCAAGCAGCTGCTGCTGGGCGCGGGCGCGATCGTGGTGGTGTACGTGATGTTCTACACCGCGTCGACCTACTGCCTCACCTACACCACGAAAACCCTTGGCGTGCCCCGTAATACGATGCTCGGCCTGACGTTGATCGCGATCACGGTACTGGGCGTGACCACCTTCGTGGTGGCGCGGCAGTCCGATCTGCTGGGGCGGCGCAAGCTGCTGCTGGGCGGCGCGGTCTTCAGCCTGGCGTGGAGTCTGGTGATGTTCCCGCTGCTGAACACCCGCAATCCGATCCTCATCGCGATCAGCCTGTCCGGTGCGCTGCTGTGCATGGGCATCGGCTGGGGTCCGCTGGGCGCGTACCTGCCCGAACTGTTCGGCACCGATGTGCGGTATTCGGGGGCGGGCATCGCCTACAACCTCGGTGGCGTGCTGGGCGGCGGCGTGGCCCCGCTGATCGTCGCGCAACTCGGCCAGACCCGCGGCACCACCGCGGTCGGTTTCTTCATGGCCGCGATGGCGGTGATCTCACTGCTGTCGCTGTTGGCGCTGCCCGAAACGCGACATCGGAAACTGAGCGAGGTGTAGTTCCAGCGAACTACCGGCTCGGCCTTCGCGACACGCGGGCTTGACGAAGAGTACCCGCATCGCCGCAGATCAATCCGTTTCGGCTCGGAATCCTCGCCTTCGGTTACAGGGGAGCCCTTGTGTGATGGATGGGACATACGGTACAACAGCTATGTTAGGGCAACCCTGATGCTCTAGTTGAGCTTCGTGTTCCACCCGATCTCCCTCCTGTTCGACCCCAGCTGAGAACAACGCACTACCAGGCATGTGGTCCCGGCCGAGATGCCCGTGGGGAAGCGGTCATCCGAGAGCTCTTCGTCTGTGCCGATCGGTCGCCGGGGCACTGGCCTCGGTGGCGTCTGCACCCCGAAGGGCGAGACCATGGCAAGTACGGCATCGCGTGGCAGATCGACCCGGCAGTTGACCGGCACCCTGATGGGATTGCTGGTCGCGGCCGCGGTCGCCGGGACGGTTCCGGCCGGTACGGCCGGGGCGGATCCCGGCATACCCCTCATCGCGAACAGCGGCAGCGCCGAATCCGGCAGCGCCTCGGACCCCGTCGCGGGCGGCACGGGCAGCGCCTCGTCGGGTTCGGGCAGCGGCTCGGCGTCGGGCAGCGCGACCGGCTCGGCGAACGCCGGTATCGCCAGCCCGCGCGCGATGCTGGCGCTGTCCATCGCGCAATCCCAGGCCGGTAAGCCCTACCAGTGGGGCGCGACCGGGCCGAACTCCTACGACTGCTCCGGCCTGGTGCAGTGGGCGTACCGCTGGGTCGGCATCTTCCTGCCCCGCACCACCTGGCAGCAGGCGCGCGCGGGAAGTCCGGTGCCGCTCAGCGCGATTCGGCCCGGCGACGTCGTGGTGCTCAACGCCGACGGCTCGCACGAGGGCATCTACGTCGGCAACGGCACGGTGCTGAACGCCTACGACTACGGCGTCGGGGTGGTGTACTCGCCGCTGAGCAAGTTCAAGATCTACGCGATCCGGCGGTTCTTCTGAGCGACCCGCCGGGGCTCAGTCGGTGACGAGCTGACGCAGCAGCGGACCGTACTGCGGGTGGTTCAGCGCCGAGGCGAACTGGGCGGTGAGGTAGTCCGCCGGGTTGCCGGTGTCGTACCAGCGGCCGCGGATCACCTGGCCGTAGGCGGCGTTCGAACCGGCGAAGGCGTTGATCGCGTCGGTGAGGTACACCTCGCCGGTGCGATGCGAGTACCACTCGGCGACCTGCTTGTCGAGTTCGGCGATGATGCCCGGGGTGACCACGTAACCGCCCACCGCGGCGAACGAGGACGGCGCGTCCTCGGGTTTGGGCTTCTCGACCAGTCCGGTGATGCGCATCAGGCCGTTGTCGAAGGTCTCCTCGACCACCGGCACCCCGTACCGCCCGGACTCGGCCGGTTCCATCGGCATCAGTGCCAGCACCGGGGATTTGGTCTTGTTGTAGGCGTCGATCAGCTGCTGGGCGCGCGGGATCTCGGCGACGAAGACGTCGTCGGGCCACAGCACCAGCATCGGCTCGTCGCCGAGGTTGCGCGCGGCGTTCAGCACCGGAGTGCCGTTGCCGTAGGGGCCGTGCTGGTCGAGATACGTGATGTGACCGAGGCGGCCCAGCTCGCCGACCTCCTCCACCGCGTCGGCGTAGGCGGACTTGCCGTCGGCGCGCAGCTGCGCGACCAGCGCGGGATTCGGGCGGAAGTGGTCCTGTATCAACGACTTTCCGGCGCTCACCACGATGGTGATGTCGGTGATACCGGAGGCCACCAGCTCACGGACGGTGTGCTCGATGACCGGCTTGTCGCCGACCGGTAGCATCTCCTTCGGGATGGCCTTGGTCAGCGGCAGCAGGCGCGAGCCGATACCGGCGGCGGGGATCACGGCCTTGCGGATAGTCATGATTCGATCATCACATAAAGCTACGGCCGAACATGTCGGTAGCCGAGCGTAGATTTCCCGGTATGACCACCCACTCCGACCCGGCTATGACACGGCTTTTTGCTGGTCAACCCGCATCTTCCGGGGTCGTCGGCGAGAGTGGACGCCAGCGTGGGCCGGGGGCGATCGCGCAGGAACCCGACAGCAATTTCACCGGTGCGGCGCAGGAAGTCGAGCCGGTGGCCCGGCGCTGGGTGCTGCACATCGATATGGATGCCTTCTTCGCCTCGGTCGAACAGCTCACCCGGCCCACGCTGCGGGGCCGCCCGGTGCTGGTCGGTGGTACCGGTGCGCGCGGGGTGGTGGCCGGAGCCAGTTACGAGGCAAGAGTTTTCGGGGCGCGCTCGGCGATGCCGATGCATCAGGCGCGGCGGCTGATCGGGGTGACCGCGGTGGTGGTGCCGCCGCGCGGGGTGGTGTACGGGGAGGTGAGCGGGCAGGTCTTCGAGACGTTGCGCTCGCGCATTCCGGTGCTCGAGACGCTGTCCTTCGACGAGGCGTTCGGTGAGCCCGCGGAATTGGCCGGCACCACCGCGCACGAGGTGCTGGAGTTCTGCGAGTCGCTGCGGCGGCTGGTGCGCGAACGCACCGGACTGGTCGCCTCGGTCGGCGCGGGCACCGGTAAGCAGCTCGCCAAGATCGCCTCGGGTCTGGCCAAACCCGATGGGGTGCGGGTGATTTCGCCGCGCGAGCAGGGGGAGTTGCTGGCCGCGCTGCCGGTGCGCAAGCTGTGGGGGGTGGGGCCGGTGGCGGGCAGCCGGTTGCGGTCGGTCGGTATCGAGACCGTCGGGGCGTTCGCGGCGCTGCCGGAGTCCGAGGCGGTGTCGCTGCTGGGCGGCAGTGTGGGCGCGGCGCTGCATCGGCTCGCCCGCGGACTGGACGATCGCCCGGTCGCCGAGCGGGCCGAGGCCAAACAGATCAGTGCCGAAACCACCTACGAGAGCGATATCGCCACGCTCGGGCAGTTGCGTCCGGCGATCGAGGAGATGGCCGCCGCCGCGCACCGCCGGCTGTTGCGCGACGGGCGGGCCGCGCGCACCGTGGTACTCAAACTCAAGAAGGCCGATATGAGCATCGTGACGCGCTCGTTCACGCTGCCGTACGCGACCGAGGATCCGGCCACTCTCACCGCCGCCGCACTGCGTTCGGCGCTCGACCCGGCCCGGATCGGCCCGATCCGCTTGGTCGGCGTCGGCTTCGGCGGCCTGTCGGCGGTGCGGCAGGAATCGCTGTTCCCGGAACTGGATCAGGCGACCGAACCGCGCGAGAACACCGAACTGGACGAATTCGTCGCACCCGAGCCGACGGTCACCCTGGCCACCGACACGCCGGGCGCACCCGACGCGCCGGTGCCGCCCGCGACCCGCTCCTACACCACCGAATATTTCTATCCCGGACGCGATGTGACCCATCGCGAACACGGCCACGGTTGGGTGCAGGGCAGCGGACACGGCCGTGTCACAGTGCGTTTCGAGACGCGCTCGACCGGGCCCGGCCCGACGCGCACCTTCGCCGCCGACGATCCGGATCTCGGTCCGGCCGATCCGCTCCTTAGTCTTCTTTGAAACTCTGCGGGTACCGTGAGGCCACTCGGGCAACCTCACCGGTGGGGTGAGTAGTTGTCACGGAGCACGCAAGAGACCAACTCGAAGGTAAAGGACGAGCATTGAAGCTTCAGAGGACTGGACGTATCGCGGTTGCCGCACTGGCCGTGGTGGCCGCGCTCGGCATGTCGGCCTGCGGTAGCGGTGACAAGCACTCGAGCTCCAAGGCCAAGACGACGACGAGTGCTGCCGCCGCGACCAGCACCAGCTACCCGGCGGTGCCGACGGTGGCGCAGCTGAACCAGGAACTGACCCAGACGCTCGACCCGAGCGTGCCTTCCTCGCAGAAGGTGCAGTACCTGGAGGACGGCGCGGCGGCGTTGCAGAAGGACCCGGAGATGATCAACAAGCTCATCACCGCCTACAAGCAGAACAACGCCAAGATCTCGGTGACCTCGGTCAGCTACCTGGGCGGCCCGACCCTGACCGCGAACGCGAACTTCTCGGTCAACGGCGGTCAGAACAACGTGGCCACCGTGCCGTTCGTCGCGCAGGACGGCAAGTGGAAGCTGCAGAAGCAGTGGGCGTGCAGCGGTTTGCAGAACCTGAACCAGACCTCGCCCGCTTGCAGCTGAGCGACGTCGTCGGGGCCGGTATCCGTACGGATACCGGCCCCGGCTGTTTTCGGCCGTGGATTCTAAGCGCAGACTGAGAATCGTCAAGCGATTTCGTCGGTTGCGAAGCGGTGACGCTAACATCTGCCTCCGTGACAGACACGATGGTGCGGGCGGATGAGGCGCCCGCGGCAGGTGAAGACCCCGGTATCGCACGACCCGGCAGGCAGTGGGCCAAGCCGGTGGCCTTCATCGCAGGTCTGCTCGGCGCGTTGTTCGCGATCGCCGTACCGTTGCTGCCGGTGCGGGTGGATCACACCACTGTGGCTTGGCCGCAACAGGATTCGCCGCGCGGCATCACCGCGCCACTGGTCGGCTACGCGCCGCTGACGTTCGACGCGTCGATTCCCTGCACGGCGACAAGGCAATTGGCCGCGCACGGCGGCGTGATCAGCTCGACGTTGCCCGCCGGTGCGCCGGATCTGGAACGTTACGGCTTTGTCGCACGGGTGAATCCGGCGCATGCCGGGCAGTCCGCGCGGTTCGAGGCGGTATTGCGCAATCAGTCGCTGCTGAGCGTGCCGCTGCGCGAGCTCGGCGACTGCACGTTCACGGTTCATGCCGATATCTCTTCCGCCACAGCGACTCTCGCCGGTTCGACGGTGAATCCCGTGACGTTGACCGGGGATTGGCGGCCGCAGCTGGTCGGGATCTTCAGCGAGCTGAAGACCACCGGAGGCGCGCACGTCACCGCGCAGGTGGACAGCCGGTTCTCGGTGGTGCCGACCTTCCTCAAGCGCGCGGCGACGATCCTGGCGATCGTGTGCACGCTGATCGCACTGGTGGCGCTGTATCGGCTCGACACCTTGGACGGGCGGCGGATCCGGCGGGTGCTGGCGCGGCGCTGGTGGACGTTCGGGCTGGTGGACGGGGTCGTCTTCGCGACGTTGGCGGTCTGGTACTTCATCGGCTCGACCACCTCCGACGACGGCTACCAGTTCGGCATGGCCCGGGTCTCACTGGTGTCGGGCTATATGGCGAACTACTTCCGGTACTGGGGTGTGCCCGAAACACCGGTCGGCACACCGTGGTTCGATCTGCTGGCGCGGATGTCGGAGCTGAGTACCGCGAGTCCGTGGATGCGGCTGCCCACGCTGCTGGCCGGGGTGCTGTCCTGGTTGCTGATCAGCCGGGAGGTGATTCCGCGTTTCGGGGCGGCCCTGCGGCACGATCGGGTGGTGCGCTGGACCGGGGCGCTGGGATTCCTCGCGGTCTGGCTGCCGTTCAACAACGGGTTGCGGCCCGAACCCGTTGTGGCGGTGAGCGTGCTGCTCACCTGGTGTCTGGTGGAGCGGTCGATCGCGGTGCGGCGGCTGCTGCCGTATGCGCTGGCGATCATCGTCGCCGCGTTCGCGTGCACCGCGAATCCCTCGGGCCTGATCTGTTTCGCGCCGCTGCTGGCCGGGCTGCGGCCGGTGTGGCGGCTGGGCGTGACGCGGGCTCGCGCGCTGACCGGAGCCGCCGACGGGGCGAAGGTGACGTGGTGGGCGTGGATTCGCGCCTACGGCGCGCTGCTGGCGCCGCTGGCCGGGGCCGGGACGTTGATCGTGGCGGTGGCGTTCTCGGTGCTGCCGATCTCGGACATGTTCGAGACCAATCGGGTGCATCAGATCGCCGGACCGGCCTCGCCCTGGTACGACGAATATCTGAGCTATCAGTGGCTGTTCATGCCCAACGCCGACGGTTCGATCGGACGCCGGTTCGGCATCGTCGCGATGTGGCTGGGGCTGCTGGTGTGCGCATTCGTGTTGTTGCGCAAGGGCGGTCGGATTCCGGGCACCACCGCCGGGCCGACCAAGCGGCTGCTGGGCCTCACCTTCGGCGCGATGCTGCTGCTGGCGCTGTCGCCGACGAAGTTCACCCATCACGACGGGGTATACGCCGGGCTGGCCGGATCGATCGCGGCGCTCACGGCGGTCGCGGTGGGCCCGCGGGTGCTGCGTTCGCCGCGGAATCGGGCGTTGTTCGCGGCGGTGGTGGCGCTGGTGCTGGCGCAGGTGTTCACCAGTATCAACCAGTGGTGGTACGTCTCGAGTCTCGGGATTCCGTGGAACGACAAGCCGCCGTCGGTGCACGGCTTCCTGGTCGAGAAGGTGTTCGTCGCGATCGCGGCGGTCTGTCTGGCGCTGGCCGCGTGGTGGCATGTGCGGGCGCCGGAACCCGGTACCCCGCACCGGATTTCGCCGCGCGCGTGGAAACTGGCGAAGATTCCGCCGCTGACCGTCGCTGCCGCGATCCTGGTGCTGTTCGAGGTGGCCTCGTTCGCCAAGGGGGCGGTGGCCCAGTATCCGGGCTTCTCGCTGGCTTCCTCGAATGTGAAGGCGGTCCTGGGTGAGCCGTGCGGCCTGGCGAACGACGTCCTGGTCGAGCCGGATCCCAACGCCTCGGTGCTGACTCCGCTGACGGGCAATCGGTTCGGCGCATTCGCCAATGGCGCAACGGGATTCGTGCCGAACGGGATCGGTGACCTGAGCCCGGACGGGCACGCCGCGGCCGCGGTGAGCAGTCTGGCCACCTCGAATACGTTCAATACCAAGGCCGGTGGTGATGTCGGCACCCAAACCGGCGGCGCGCCACTGCCCTTCGGGCTGGACTCGGCCACCACACCGGAGTTGGGCACGTTCGGGCAGGCGGGTCCCTCGGATCTGACCACCGGTTGGTACCGGCTGCCCGCCGCCGGTGATCGCGGCGGCATCATCGCGATCGCCGCCGCCGGGCGCATCCGGTCGGTGGACAAGGACGGCGTCCTCACGCCGGGACAATCGGTCGAGGTCGAATACGGTGCGAGCGATTCGGCGACGGCCGCGCATCCGCTCGGCCGGGTGACGCCGATCGATATCGGGCCCGCGCCCTCGTGGCGGAATCTGCGGGTGCCGCTGGCCGAGATTCCCGCGCAGGCCGATGTCGTGCGCATCGTCGCGAGCGCGCACAGCCTCGATCCGAGTCAGTGGATCGCGCTGACGCCGCCCCGGGTGCCGCACACCGTCACGCTGAACGATCTGATCGGATCCTCGCAGCCGGTACTGCTGGATTGGGCTGTGGGACTGCAATTCCCGTGCCAGCGTCCGTACGACCACAAGGACGGCATCGCCCAGATTCCGGGGTGGCGCATCCTGCCCGACCGCGGCGGTGCGCACGACACCAACCTGTGGGAGAGCCACGACGGTGGTGGTCCGCTCGGCTGGAGTCAGCAGTTGCAGCGCTCCAGCACGTTGGCCACCTATCTGAAGGACAGCTGGCGTTCGGACTGGGGCGAGTTGCAGCGGCTGACCCCGATCGACCCGTCCGCGGTCCGGGCCACGCCGACCGTCACCCAGGACACCCACAACGGTCTGTGGACTCCGGGGCACATCAATACGGCCTGGTAGACGCCTCGAACGCGCCCCGCGTATGAACTCGATTCATGCGCTGGGCGGGTCCGTGCGGGCCGGTTGCCGGTGGGGCGAACCGGCCCGCGCGGATGAACTCAGTGCCAGCTGCGGCGGTAGTTGTTGTGTTTGCGGGCGGGCGGGACGTGCTGTGACCCGTAGTTGGAGAGTTTGCCGCCCGGGGACTGCTGATCGGTGCGTTTCCCGCGACGCTCGCGCCGGGAAAGCGGCACCGAAGCATCCGGATCCGGTTGTGGCAGTGGGGATTGCGCAGGCATGACGCCTCCTGGAGGTTTGTGGCCGACTCATCGCATGACGAAGTACCGGCCAGGATGGAATGCCGGAGTGCGAGAGGAACTGCGCCCCGGGGCCGGAAGCGGCGGGGGCGCGAGCGAGAACAGGCTCAGGAGAACAGTGCGATCCACATGTCGACGACCGTAACAACGAATCGCCGTGCGGCGCATCCCATTTATCGCGGCCGGGATTCCGGGGGAGTGCCGCCGGGGATCGCTACGGGCCGGAAATGCCTTGCAGGCGTTGGATCTGCGTGCCGGTGAGGGTGCGCAGCGCCGCCGGGTCGACGGGTTTCTGACCGGCGCGGGCGACCTGGACGACCGTGCTGCCGACCAGCGCGACCGTCGCCGCGGAATACAGCGTCAGGCCCTGGCTGCTGGTGCGCACCTGGAAGGAGACCGAGGCGTCCCCGGCGCGGGGTTCGTCCAGTCCGCCGACCTGATAGCTGATCGCGACGCCGTCGGCGTCGGTGCCCGAATACGATCCGCAACGGCGCAGCAGATCCTGCACGGTGGTGAATGCCTTCGCCGCCGCACTGCTGGGATAACTGGCCGCATCGATATCGATACTGTCGAAGTCGGCCGCCGAATAGTGCACCGCCCCATGGGCACTCGCGCCGGGAACCTGATCGCTCACCGCGTCCAGCACCTTCGCGCAGTCCGCCGGATCGGTGTGGGATCGGTTCGTCGAGGTGGAGGGCGGGGAGTTGGCGTCGGTGCCCGGACCGACGTCCAGCGCCTCGAATTCGGGCGGAATATCGGCCCCGGCCAACAACTTCCCCTGCAATGTCGCCGAATCAGTGAGCGGCGCGGCGGTTATCGTCGCGGGTGCGGTCGCCGCACTCACCGCTGGTAGCGAGGGGGCGTCGTGGTGCGAACTACATCCGGCCGCGAACACCGCCGCCGCCGTGAGCACGGCGCCACCGCTCCAGGTACCCGGCTTCCGTATCGCCCGTATCGCGCTCACCGGCCCCACTGCACCTGTGTGCTGATGTTCTGGTGCAGCAGGATCGCGCTGTGCGGATCCCGGTAGGACTGGCGGCCCGCGACCGTGACCGAACCCGAAACCGGTAGCGGCAGATTCAGATCCACGGTGATGGTGCCGGTGCCGCGCATGGCGTAGTCGACGATGTCGAGCCGACCGGCGTCACTCGGCAGCGACCACACCTTGGCCTTGGGCGTCTGGGTGACGTCCAGTTGGATGGTGAGCAGATCGCCCTCGCGCTTGGTGAGTGTCGCGGTGGTGACCTGATCCAGCGGGACGCCGCTGGTCACCTCCTGGTGCACGGTCCACACCGCGCCCACCCCGACCGGATCCACCGGGAAGGCGATCGACTGGTAGACGGCCTGGTAGAACGCCTGTTCCAGGGCCGCGCAGGCGGCATCGGGGGTCTCCGGCTTGGGCGCGACCCGCAGCGAGGTGATCGCACCCACATCGCTCATCTCGAAGCCCGCGTGCGATCCGTCCGCCGACTGCAACTGTTCGGCCAGGCGCGGATCCGAGGACGTGGCGTCACCGAGCGTCAGATCCACGCCGTCGCGGCCGGTCTGCGCGACGAGCGGGATGGTGACCGTCGGCGGGGAGAAATCGTGCGGGGCCTGATCGTTCATCTGCTGCTCGATGTGGTGGACGGTGTGCAGCGTGACCTCCTGGGAGTTGCCCACGGCGAACGAGCGGCGCAGCAGCGCGTGCGGTTGCGCACCCGGCTTGACCACCGTGGTCTCCACCGCCGAGATCGGCATGGTGACCTCTTTGTCCATGGTGGGCGGCTCGAGTTCGACCTCGCTGCGGACCTCGGTGACGCGGCCGCACCCGACGCCCATGGTCGACAGCGCGACAGCGAGCGCCATGAGTAACACGCCCGGACGGGCGTACCGCACGGTCGTGCGAGAGTGAGAAGACAACACCGTCACGTCAGACAGGTTACGACCGGTACCTGAAAATCTGCTTTGACGCTCGCCGCCGAGTCCGGGCCGCCCTGCCGAGCGACAGGGTGGTTTCGGTCATGGTGAATGATGGGGGCTGTGAGTATCGACCGGCCGCGCGAGCAGCACACCGACGAGCACGAGGAGCAACCCCGGGATATCGCCGCCGCCGGCGACACGCCGGTGACCGCGGGGGAGGCGGAAGCGGACGGTGCGACCGAGCCCGCGGACGAGCTCGAGGACGAATCGCCGGAGCTGCCGCGCCGCACGCTGCCGGTGCTGCTGGCATTGGCCGCGGTGGCGTTCCTGCTGGACCTGGGGACCAAGGCGCTGGTCGTCGCGAAGATGACCCCGGGCGAACCGATTTCGATCATCGGTGACGTCGTCCGGCTGACGCTGGTGCGCAATCCGGGCGCCGCGTTCTCGATGGCCACCGGGATGACCTGGCTGCTGACGTTGATCGCCGCGGCCGTGGTGATCGGGGTGATCCGGATCGGGCGGTCGCTGCGGTCGGTGGGCTGGGCGATCGGGCTGGGGCTGGTGCTCGGCGGCGCGGTGGGCAATCTGATCGATCGGCTGTTCCGCGCGCCCGGCCCGTTGCAGGGGCATGTGGTCGACTTCATCTCGGTGACGCAGTGGTGGCCGGTGTTCAACGTGGCCGACTCCTCGATCGTGTGCGGGGCGATTCTGCTGGTCGTGCTGACCATGTTCGGATTCGAGCCGGACGGCACCCGGTCGCGGCGCGCGCAGGACGGGGAGCGGGAATGAGGGAGACGCGGGCGATGCCGGTGCCCGACGGCCTGGACGGGCTGCGGGTCGATGCCGGACTGTCGCGGCTGCTCGGGCTGTCCCGGACGGCGGTGGCCGCGCTCACCGAGGAGGGTTCGGTGCAGATCGACGGGTCGCCCGCGGGCAAGTCCGATCGGCTGGCCGGCGGGGCGTGGCTCGAGGTGGAGTTCCCGGAGCCGAAGCGGGAGCTGACGGTCGAGGCCACGCCGGTGGAGGGGATGAAGATCCTCTACGCGGACGACGACATCGTCGCGGTCGACAAGCCGGTCGGGGTGGCCGCGCACACCGGGGTCGGCTGGTCCGGGCCGACGGTGGTCGGCGGGCTGGCCGCGATGGGGTACCGGATCTCGACCTCGGGCGCGCACGAGCGGCAGGGCATCGTGCACCGGCTGGACGTGGGCACCTCCGGGGTGATGGTGGTCGCGCAGTCCGAGCACGCGTACACGGTGCTGAAGCGGGCGTTCAAGCAGCGCACCATCGATAAGCGCTATCACGCACTGGTGCAGGGACATCCGGATCCGTCCAGCGGCACCATCGACGCGCCGATCGGGCGGGCGCGCGGTAACGACTGGAAGTTCGCGGTCACCGCGGACGGGCGGCCGAGCGTGACGCACTACGACACCGTGGAGGCGTTCCAGGCCGCGAGCCTGCTCGACATCCATCTGGAAACCGGTCGCACCCACCAGATCCGGGTGCACTTCTCGGCGATCCGGCATCCCTGCTGTGGTGATCTGACCTATGGCGCGGATCCGCGGCTGGCGGAGCGGCTGGGGCTGGAACGGCAATGGCTGCACGCTCGTTCGCTCGGTTTCGCGCATCCCGCCGACGGGCGCTGGGTGGAGATCACCAGTTCGTATCCGGCCGATCTGGAGCACGCCCTGGACGTTCTACGCCATGCGTGAGCGTCTGCGTATCGCCGGATTCGCCGGTGCCGCAGTCGTTCTGGTCGTGCTGATCCCGATTCTGGGCTGGGCCGGGCCGCCGCGTCCGGCGGTGATCGGAACCGACCGGCTGGGACCGGATTCGGGCGAACCGGTCGCGGATTATCTTGCGCGGGCCCGTGATTCACTCCGGGGCGACGACAGCGGCGAACACTGGGCGCTGGTGACCCTCACCGCCGGTATCGTCCCGAACGATATTCCGAAAACGGTTGCGGGCCTGCGTGTCTCGCAGGTCATCTATCACGTTCCGATCAATCACGTCTACACCCCGCCGATCACCGTCCCCACCCCCGCCGACGACACGGCCGTCATCGCCTCGGCCCGCGCGGCCGCAGGAGCCCTGGACGCCTCGGAATCCTTCGACGCCCGCACCGCCCAGACCACCGCCGTCATGGCCGCCCGCCTGCACATCCCGTGCCGCTGCGCGGTGGATCTGATCATCCGGGGCACCCTCCCCGAGCTACGCACCCTCACCACCCACCCCAACATCCGTTCCGTCGAGGCCCTCCCCCCCAACGCCTCCGCCGGAGCCTTCGCCATCTTCCCCCTGCTCCCCGAACAAACCGACACCGTCACCCCGGGCCCCGACGACGGCTCCGTCCCCGCCCGCTGACCGGGTTCGGCCCGGGTCCCGAGTGGGCTGTGTAAGGGCGAAATCCGTTGTTGCGCTAGGAGGTTTTGCGGGGGCCGGTCAGCGTGTCGATGTCGATGGTCAGCGGGAACGGCTCCGACACCGTGACCGATCCGGTCGTGCGCGGGCCGATCTGGTAGTTCTCCTCGGTGTCGAGGGTGAAGATCGTCAGTCCTGCCGGGGCGCCGTCCAGAATATCGATCACCCAGTAGTGCGCGATTCCGTTGGCGGCGTATTCGCGGGCTTTGATCGCGAAGTCGCGAACCGCCGACTCGCCCGAGGTTGCGATCTCGACGGCGAGTGCGATCTGATCGCTGCGGATACGAGTCTGCTCGTCGACCTCGACCGGGGCGACTACGACATCCGGGACGCGGCGCGGTGAGCGTCCGATGAGTTCGGCTTCGAGTTCGGAGAATGCTTCCAGCCCTTCGGGCAATTGAGCGTTCAGTTGGAGCATCAACCGAAAGATCGCACGGCTGTGCGGTGGCGCTGGGCGTGCATTCACGAGGAGGAATCCGTTCTCGATCTCGTATCGATGATCTGTGTCGACAGCCAGCGCGTCGAACTCTTCCACGCTGATCGCGCGCTCACGTGGGATCGGTGCCGTCTCGACAGTCATCGTCCGCCTCCGGGAGTAACAGATGTCGTGCCGCGTCGGTACCGACACGTCTCGTACGTGTACGCACGCAAATCATCGCACTGCGCTACATCGCATCATACGGGTGCACCAGGCGGTATTCGCACGTCGTATCGGTGCACTGCGGTGAACACCTGCGCAGGTGATCGCGGAATCATGCGGATGTTCCGCAACATGGTAGTTCCCGTGGGATGGAGTGGGGACGTTCTAGTCTGAGATGCATGGCGAGCACCGAGCGGGCGGTCCGTAATGGCGGGTTGAGCACGGCCGAGGTGGATCAGCGGGTTCGGGATGGGCGGACGAATGCGATGCCGGATCGGACCGGGCGGTCTGTTGCGGACATTGTGCGGTCGAATGTGTTCACTCGGATCAATGCGATTCTGGGTGTGTTGTTCGTGCTCGTGTTGGCTACCGGGTCGTTGATCGACGGGATGTTCGGGCTGTTGATCGTGGCCAACAGTGTGGTCGGGGTCGTGCAGGAGTTGCGGGCCAAGCGGACGTTGGACAAGTTGGCGATCGTGGGGCAGGCGCGGCCGGTGGTGCGGCGGGACGGGGTGGCGCGGGCGGTTGCGCCGGGGGAGGTGGTGTTGGACGATCTGATCGAGTTGGGGCCGGGTGATCAGATCGTGGTGGACGGTGAGGTGCAGGAGGGGGAGCACCTCGAGATCGATGAGTCGCTGCTGACCGGGGAGGCCGACGCGATCGGCAAGGTGGCGGGGGATCAGGTGCTCTCGGGGAGTTTCGTGGTGTCCGGTTCGGGGGCGTACCGGGCGACGAAGGTCGGGCGCGACGCCTATGCCGCGCAGCTGGCGGCCGAGGCCAGCAAGTTCACGCTGGTGAACTCCGAACTGCGCAACGGGATCGACACCATTCTGAAAGTCATTACCTACCTGCTGATTCCGGCCGGTCTGGTGACGATCTACAACCAGCTGTTCTCCAGTCACGAGTCCTGGCGTTCCGCGCTCAACGGGATGGTCGCGGCGCTCGTGCCGATGGTGCCCGAGGGGCTGGTGCTGATGACCTCGATCGCGTTCGCGGTCGGTGTGGTGCGGCTCGGGCAGCGGCAGTGTCTGGTGCAGGAGCTGCCCGCCATCGAGGGGCTGGCCCGGGTCGACGTGGTGTGCGCGGACAAGACCGGCACTCTCACCGAGAACGGTATGCGCCTGGCCGAGATTCGCGTGTTGAGCGATGTTCCGCAGAAGAGTCTGCGGGCGGCGCTCGCGGCCATGGCCGCCGACGATCCGCGACCGAATGCGAGCGTCGCGGCCATCGCCGAGGGCTGCCCGGACGATCCGGGCTGGTCGCGCAGCGCGGTCGCGCCGTTCTCCTCGGCGAAGAAGTGGAGCGGCAGTTCCTATGGCGCGCACGGCAATTGGCTGCTCGGCGCACCGGACGTGCTGCTGGATCCCGATTCCGAGGCCGCGGCCACCGCGCAGCGGATCGGAGCTACGGGCCTGCGGGTGCTGCTGCTGGCCGAGAGCGATCGTCCGGTGGACGCGCCCGACGCGCCGGGCACGGTCACCCCGCGCGCGCTGGTGATCCTCGAGCAGAAGGTCCGCCCGGACGCGCGCGAGACGCTGGAATACTTTGCCGGACAGGATGTCTCGATCAAGGTCATCTCCGGTGACAACGCCGTCTCGGTCGGCGCGGTGGCCACCTCCCTGGGCCTGCCCGGCGGGCAGGATCCGGTCGACGCCCGCGAATTACCCACCGGCGCAGACGATATGGCCGACGCGGTGGAACAGCACACCACCTTCGGCCGGGTGCGTCCGGATCAGAAGCGGTCCATGGTCTCGGCCCTGCAATCGCGCGGACACACCGTCGCGATGACCGGCGACGGCGTCAACGACGTGCTCGCGCTCAAGGATGCCGACATCGGCGTCGCGATGGGCGCGGGCAGCCCGGCCACCCGCGCGGTGGCGCAGATCGTGTTGCTGGACAACAAGTTCTCCACGCTGCCGCACGTGGTGGCCGAGGGCCGCCGGGTGATCGGCAATATCGAGCGCGTCTCGAATCTGTTCCTCACCAAGACGGTCTACTCGGTGCTGCTGGCCTTCCTGGTCGGGGTCGCCGGAATCGGTTCGCAGATCTTCCATTACGACCCGATGCCGTATCCGTTCCTGCCCCGGCACGTCACCATCGCGGCCTGGTTCACCATCGGCATTCCGGCGTTCATCCTCTCGCTCGCGCCCAACAACGAAAGGGCGCGAACGGGTTTCGTGCCGCGGGTGTTGCGTCTGGCGGTGCCGTCCGGCTCGGTGATCGGCGTGATGACGTTCATCGCCTACCTGATCGCGTATCAGGGCGCGGGGCAGACCGAGACCGAGAAGGTGCACGCGAGTACGACCGCGCTGATCACGCTGCTGATCATCGCGGTGTGGGTGCTGGCGATCGTGGCCCGGCCGTGGGCGTGGTGGAAGGTCGTGCTGATCGCGGGATCCGTTGCGGGATACCTGATTCTGTTCACGGTGCCGTTCACCCGGCACTTCTTCAAGCTCGATCCGTCCGATACCGCGCTGACCGGCGCGGCGGTGGTGTGCGGGCTGATCGGCATCGTGCTGGTCGAATTCGCGTGGTGGCTGACCGCCGCGCCGACCGGGGTGGCCGGGCGGATGCTGACCCGGCGAGGTGAGCGCGAGAGCTGAGCCGCAGCGGGTACCTTCGGCTGTATGGAGGTGCTGCTGCATCAGATCGACGCGTTCGCCGACGCACCGTTCACGGGTAATCCCGCGGCGGTGATGCCGTTGCTCGCATGGTTGCCCGACGAGCTGTTGCAACAGCTCGCCGAGGAGAACAATCTCGCCGAAACCGCTTTCTACACTTCGGCTCTCCCGCCCGGGATCGGCGAGCCGCCGGGCATCGGACCGGCCTATCACCTGCGCTGGTTCACCCCGGGCACCGAGGTGGACATGTGCGGTCACGCGACGCTGGCCACCGCGGCGCACCTGTTCGAGGACATTCATCCGAGCGCGGATCGGCTGCAGTTCTTCACCCGGAGCGGCTGGCTGGCGGTGGATCGCACCGACGCCGACGAGCTGATCCTGGATCTGCCCGCGGTCGAATCCCTGGACGTGATACCGGATCCCGAGCTGGTGGCCGCGCTGGGGGTGCGCCCGGTGCGCGCGCTCAGCGGTCAGGACGAGGTGCTCGTCGTGGCCACCGAGCGCGAGGTGCGCGCGGCCCGGCCGAATTTCGGGGCGTTCCCGGCGCTCGCCCGCGCGGTGATACTCACCGCGCGTGGCGATTCCGCCGATTTCGTCTCGCGGGTGTTCGCCCCCGGCGTCGGCATTCCCGAGGATCCGGTCACCGGGTCCGCGCACGCCCAGCTCACTCCGCTGTGGGCCGCCGAACTCGGGCGCACCACGTTGTCCGCGCGGCAGCTGTCCCGTCGCGGTGGCGCGCTGCGCTGCGTGCTCGACGGTGATCGCGTGCTGCTGGCCGGACGGTGCCGCCGCTATCTGGATGGTGTTGTGCGGCTGCCGGAGTGAGCGTGCGGGTCAGTCCTGCGGGGCGATCGCGGGCAGGTGCACGACCTGTCCGGCGTAGGCCAGGCCCGCGCCGAAACCGAGCAGCAGCGCGGTGTCACCGGCCTTGGCCGCGCCCGAACGCAACAGCTGTTCCATCGCCATGGGAATGGATGCCGCACTGGTGTTTCCGGTGTCGGTGATGTCCCGCGCGATCGCGACCCGCTCGGGCATGCCCAGGGCCTTGACCAGTGCGTCGGTGATGCGGCTGTTGGCCTGGTGCGGGACGAACGCGTCCAGGTCCTCGACGGTGACCCCGGCGTTGTGCAGCGCGTCGCGACATGCCTTGTCCAGGAACGTGACCGCCCACCGGAACACCGCGGTGCCGTTCATCCG
Source organism: Nocardia macrotermitis (assembly GCF_009604405.1). Classification (GTDB taxonomy): domain Bacteria; phylum Actinomycetota; class Actinomycetes; order Mycobacteriales; family Mycobacteriaceae; genus Nocardia; species Nocardia macrotermitis. The sequence goes on along the minus strand of NZ_WEGK01000009.1, from coordinate 196,251 downwards.
GATGTAGGGCCGCTGCGAGGTGCCGCCGCTGGCCTCGGCGGCCGCGACCTCGGCGAAATATTCCTGAAAGTCCTTGTCCTGCTTGATCGCCGCAGTCTGGCTGCCGTCCGAACCCCAGGCCACCGGGCCGATGCCCTCGGTGTCGGCGGGACCGACGACGACCGCGCCCGCGCCGTCGGCGAAGATGAACGCGCAGGTGCGGTCGGTGGGATCGAGCAGGTCCGAGAGGCGTTCGACGCCGATCACCAGCACGTGCCGGGCCTGACCCGCGCGCACCAGATTCGCGGCATTGGCCAGGGCGTAGCAGAATCCGGCGCATCCGGCGGAGATGTCGAAGGCGGCGGCGTTGTGCATGCCGAGTTCGGTGGCCACCACCGCGCCCGCCGAGGGGCCCAGCACCATCTGCGAGGAGGTCGCGAGCACGACCGCGTCGACCTGGTCGGCGCTCAGTTGCGCGGCGGCCAGCGCCTGGCGGGCCGCGGCGGCGCTCATCGCGACGATGGTTTCGTCGGGTTCGGCCCAATGTCGTGCGGCGATGCCCGATCGGGAGCGGATCCACTCGTCGGAGGAGTCGATCCGATCGACGATCTCGGCATTGGGGACGATGCGTCGCGGCCGGTACACGCCGATGCCCAGGGGTGCGGCATGGGCGTTCGGTGCGGCGGTGGCGATGAGCGCGGGCATGCTGATCCTAACTCTCTGCGTGAACCGATCGGTTCACACGGGAAAAGGTTTAACATGAACCGATCGGTTCAGGCAAGGGTAGGAGGGAGATCCCATGGCAGCGGGACCGCGCGCCCGGTTGATCGCCAGCACCATCTCGACGGTGCAGGAGCACGGCGTGCACGCGGCGGGCCTGAGCGAGCTGCTCAAGCGCAGCAACGCCTCACGCAACTCCCTGTATCAGCACTTTCCCGAAGGCAAGGGGGAGTTGGTCGAGGCGGCCGCGAGAATCGTTGCGCGCGTGGTGTATTCGCATGTGGCGAAGATGGCGGACGCGCTGGAGTCGGCGTCCTCGGTCGAACGCTGGCTGGACGAGCTGCTCGCGTTCTGGCGCGGCCCGCTCGAGGACAGCGACTATCGCGCCGGATCGTTCATGATGGCCGCCGCGCTGGACGAGATGAATCCGGCCGTGCAGTCCACGGCCGGGCAGGCGTTCGCGGAGTGGACCGCGCGGCTCGCCGACGGGATGGTGGCCGCAGGGATGGAACAGGCGACGGCGTGCTCGGTCTCGGGGATGGTGCTGTCCACGATCGAGGGGGCGATCGTGCAGAGTCGCGCGCTCAAGTCGAGTCACCCGTTCGAAGAGGTTCGCGCCCAGCTGTCCATTCTGCTGCGGCACCACTTGAGCTGGCGGTAGCGGGAGGCCACGAACCTCGGGGGTGCGCACGAGAAGGGCCGCGAACTGGTGCGTCTCGACGCCCTCCTGGTTCGCGGCCCTGATGTGGTGCTGTCCCTTGCCGGGGACTCGTGCGGCCTCCGCTTCGCTCCGATTCGTCAACGGTCGGGGGCTGTGCCGACCAGGTGGCCCGGAGGGTCAGGCGGTGGCCGCGTCGGAGGCGATGTCCGCGGACAGCGGGGCGACCGCGCCGATGATCTGGCCGACGATCTCGTCGGGGACGCCCGCCCCCTTCAGCGAGTCGGTCAGGTGGCCCGCGACCAGGTTGAAGTGCTTCATCATGATGCCGCGGCCCTGGTGCACCTGCTTCATCGGCGCACCGGTGTAGGGCTCGGGACCGCCGAGGGCGGCGGCGAAGAACTCGACCTGACGGCCCTTGAGCCGGGACATGTTGGTGCCGGTGAAGAAACCCTTGAGGTCGTCGTCGGCGAGGACCCGGACGTAGAAGTCCTCGACGACCGTCTCGATGGCCTCTTGACCACCGATCTTCTCGTAGATGGTCGTCTCCGGTTCGGGATCCGGGGTCGTGGTCTTGGACTTGAAGAGTGAGGGAATTCGCATGTGACCAGGACAACAGCGAGCTGTTGCGGATCGGTTAGTCCGTTGTCGCGGGCCGATTACCGTGCGTGGCAAGTCAATTGCCACAATCTCACGCGGGCCGACTGTGAGATGTGAGGTTGGCGCGGACCCGTCGTCCGAGGATAGCTCCGGCACGCCTGCGGACGCGAGGGCCGATTTTCGCTCGACACTCGTTACCGTCCGGAAGTACCTTCCTGATCGTGTGTGCGCAACGGTCCGGGACGACGGGCGAATCCGAATCCGGCGGCCGGCGGGCACGATGGGGGAGCGGCGGGGCGGTCTTCGGGGCCGCCGCCTACATCCTGTGGGGAGCGTTTCCGGCGTTCTTCGGTCTGTTGGAGTTCACCAGCGCGGTCGAGATCCTGGTTCAGCGGATTCTGTGGACACTCGTGGTGGTGCTGATCGTGCTGCTGGTGGCCGGGCGGATCCGCGAGATGCTGGACATCGATGCGCGCACCTGGCGGCTCGCGGCGGTCGCCGCGCTGGCCATCTCGGTCAACTGGGGTGTGTACGTCTACGGCGTGACGTCCGGGCACGTGGTGGAGTGCGCGCTCGGCTACTTCATCAACCCACTGGTGACGGTGTTGTTCGGGGTGGTGCTGTTCCGTGAACGGCTGGCGTGGCCGCAGTGGGTCGCGCTTGCGCTGGGGGTGGCGGCGGTGCTGGTGCTGACCGTGGACTACGGCCGTCCGCCGGTGATCGCGTTGCTGCTGGCCTGCTCGTTCGCCACCTATGGCCTGGTCAAGAAGGTGATCCGGCTGGATCCGCTGCGCAGCGTCGCCGCGGAGGGCGTGGTGTCGGCGCCGTTCGCGCTGGTGGCCGCGGTGGTGCTCGGCGTCACCGGACATGCGGCCTTCGGGCACGGGGTCGGGCATTCGGCCCTGCTCATGGCGGCGGGCCCGGTCACCCTGATTCCGCTGCTGCTGTTCGCGGTGGCCGCCTCCCGGACTCCGCTCTCGACGATGGGTCTGCTCCAATACCTCACGCCCGCACTGCAAATGGCGTGGGGAGTGCTGGTCGGGCACGAGCCGATGCCCGCCTCGCGGTGGGCCGGGTTCGGGCTGATCTGGCTGGCGCTGCTGGTGTTCACCGCCGACGCGTTGCGCAGACGGCGGGGCAAGGTCGTCACGCGGTAGGGCCGCACCCCCTCATCGGTGCGGCCCCGCCGGCGGTGTCACGGGGTGCCGGGCGGCACCTTGCGGGTGAAATCGTTGGTGTAGGTGCGGGCCAGATCGATGCGGTCGTGCACCGGTTTGACATTGGCCGAGTACTTACCCAGGATCTTCAGGACATTCTGTGCCCCTTCGGGTTTCATCAGACCGTCGCCGTTGAACATGCCGATCGAATCGTGGATGGACCGGATGTAGAGGTCCTTGCCGCCCGCGGCGTACTGCGGGGGCATCTTCGCGGCGATCTGCTCGGGGGTGTGCGCCTTGATCCAGCGCAACGTCTGCACGAAGGCGTTCACCAGCTTCTGCACGATCTCCGGATGCGACTGCACGGTGTCACACCGCATGTACAGCGACGCGGCGGGATACAGTCCGCCCAGCGCCGCCCGGGTACCGGCCTCGGTGCGCATGTCCAGCAGCACCTCGGCGGTTCCGGCCCGCACCATCTGCGCGACGGTCGGATCGGTGGTCATGCCCGCGTCGATGCCGCCGTGGTTCATGCCGGCGATGAACGTCTGTCCCGCACCGACTTTCACCCGGTCGTACTGCGAGGTGCCCAGGCCGGCCTGTCCGGCCAGGGCCTGGGTGATGAAATCGGTGGACGAGCCCAGCGAGGTGATGCCCAGTTTCTTCCCGGCAAAATCCTTGGGCGAGTTGATCTTTCCGCTCTGTGTCGTCGCGACGAGTTCGACCTCGCCGGGAACGTCGGCGAGCTGGGCCACCGTGCGCAGACACTGATCCTTGGATTGCAGGTCGATGGTGTGGTCGTAGAAGCCGACCACCGCCTGCACGTCCCCGGTCAGCAGCGTGGTCTCCGCGGTCGCGCCGGACTGCTGATCCAGCAGGTGCACGTCGATGTCGTTGTCCGCGAAGTAGTTCAGGCGCTGGGCCAGCATCGCGGGCAGGTAGATCACCTTGTCGATGCCGCCGATCATGATGGTGATCTGCGGCCGCCCGTCCTTGCTCGGAATGACCCGCGAATCACGGCAGCCGGTGACCAGCAGCAGTGCACAGACGGCCAGCAGCGCCGCCACGATGTGCTTGCGATATCTCATCTCTCACACCTCGTGTGCCGACTGTGCCTGCGACGGACGCCATTTCAGCAACCGGCCCTCGGCGAATCCGATCGCCCACTCCGCCACCAGCGCCACCGCGGTGATGATGATCATGCCCGCGTAGATACCGGCGGCGTCGAAGGTGTTCTGCGCGTTGGCGATCAGCAGACCCAGGCCCTTGCTCGCGCCCGCGTACTCGCCGACCACCGCGCCGATCAGCGCGAATCCGAAGGCGGTGTGCAGGCTGGACAGGATCCAGGTGGTCGCGCTGGGCAGCACGATCTGCGAGAGCACCTGCCAGCGGCTCGCGCCGAGGATGCGGGCGTTGTCGATGACGTTGCCGTCCACCTCGCGGGCGCCGGTGAAGGCGTTGAAGAACACCGCGAAGAAGGTCAGCACGACGACCGTGGCCACCTTCGACTCCAGCCCCAGCCCGAACCAGATGATGAACAGCGAGGCCAGCACGATACGCGGAACGGCGTTGAGCGCCTTGATGAACGGCGCGGCGACCTCGGCCCAGTACCGGCTGCGGCCCAGCAGCACGCCCAGCACCACACCGGCGACCGCGCCGATCACGAAGCCGACCACGGCCTCCTGCACGGTGGTGAGGATCTGCAACCAGATCGAGCCGAATTGCGTTCCGCTGCCGAACCATTCGACCAGGCGGTCCCAGATCAGCGACGGTTTGGAATAGAAGAACGGGTCGATCCACAGTGTGGCGGTCAGCTGCCACGCGCCCAGCCACAGCACGATGATCGCGAGGCGCAGCCCCCAGGTGCGCAGCCGGTTCCGCAGCACCCGACGGCGGGCGGCGGCGAGGATCTGCTCCTCCGACTCGGCCTCGAATTCGACTGTCGGCGAGTCGTTCTCGGTGATCTCAAGCGACACGACCGGCTCCCTTCGCGCGGGCGGCCTCGACCTGGTCACGCAGCGTGCCCCAGATCTCGGTGTACAGCGTGCGGAATTCGTCGGTGAGACGAACCTCCTCGACATTGCGTGGACGTGCCAACTCGACGCGGTAGTCGCCGCAGACCGTCGCGGGGCTCGCGGTCATCACCACCACCCGATCGGCCAGGGCGATGGCCTCCTCCAGATCGTGGGTCACGAACACCACCGCGGCGCCGGTGCCGGACCACACGCGCAGCAGTTCGTCCTGCATGAGCTGGCGGGTCTGCACGTCCAGGGCGCTGAACGGCTCGTCCATCAGGATGATCTCGGGATCGTTCACCAGGGTCTGGGCCAGTGCCACGCGTTTGCGCATACCGCCGGAGAGCTGATGCGGGTAGTACTTCTCGAATCCGGCCAGGCCGACGGTGTGCACCCACTGCGAAGCCCGTTCGCGCGCTTGGGATTTCGAGCTGCCGCGCAGTCGCGGGCCGAAGGCGACGTTGTCCAGGACCGTGCGCCACGGCAGTACCGCGTCCTGCTGGAACATGTACCCGATGCCCTCGGGAATGCCGTCGACGTCCTTGCCGCGCACCAGGGTTCGTCCCGCCGAGGTGCGTTCGAGACCGGACACCAGCGACAGCGTCGTCGACTTGCCGCAGCCGGTCGGTCCGACCACGGCGACGAATTCGCCCGGGGCGACGGTGAAGTGCAGATTTCGCACCGCCGTGTGGATACCACCGCCGGTTCCGGGAAAGCGCTTCGTCGCGCCCCGGAACTCGATGACAGGGTTGGTCATTGCCTGCTCCTGAAACTCTCGCCGCACCGCACGTGCGACCGCCGATCGACCATAAAGTGCTCCGGGTCACATCCGTCCGGTTGTGCGCACAACTCGTTTAACCTGCAATCTCCGCGTTCTGCGCATTGTGCTCAGCGTCGCGCCGCTACTTGTGCGCGTTTTGCTCGAGGTGGTAGAACGTGGTCGATGTCGGTGTTCGGCGGCCGGGTGCGGTTGCGGACGCAGATCGTGTTACTGCACATGGTGCTCGTCGCGCTCACGCTCGGTATCGCGTTCGGCGTGTTCGCGTACGTGAGTGAGCAGCGGTTGTCCGGGGAGTACGGGCAGCGGGCGCTGGCGATCGCGCGTACCGTCGCGGCGGACCCGGTGGTGCGGGACGAGGTGAACGGTTATTCCTCGGCGACCATGGCGCGCGGGGCGAAATCGGATGCCGAACTGGCCGGGGGACGGCTCCAGCGGATCGCGGAGGACACCCGCACCCGGACCGGCGCGCTGTACGTCGTGATCACCGACGACACCGGGATCCGGCTGGCGCATCCCACCCTCGACCGGCTGGGGGAGATGGTGAGCACCGATCCCTCCGCGGCCCTCGGCGGCGCGGAGGTGGTGATCCAGGAACGCGGCACGCTCGGTGAGTCGGTGCGGGCGAAAGTGCCTGTGCTGCAACCGGAGGGGGTCAAGGTCGTGGGTGAGGTGAGTGTCGGCATCTCGACCGCGGCGGTGCACGATCAGTTGCTCCGGGACCTGCGGCGCGCGGGTCTGCTCGCCGGGGTGGCGCTGTTCGCGGGCGTCATCGGGTCGCTGCTGCTGGCCCGGCGCTGGCACGAGTTGACCCTGGGGCTGCAACCGCCGGAACTCGCGGAGTTGGTGCGCGAGCAGGCGGCGGTGCTGCACGGGATCGGCGAAGGTGTGGTCGCGGTCGACAATCATTGGCGCACAACGGTTGTCAACGACGAGGCGCGGCGGCTACTCGGTGTCGACGGCGCGCCGGGCGTGGACGTGGACGAGATCGGGCTGACGCCGCGGGTGCTCGAGGTGTTCCGGGCGGCCCAGGCGCATCCGGTGCCCGCGGCGGTCGGGGATCGGCTGCTGGTCGTCACCGCGCGCACGGTCAGTCGTGAGGGGCGGGAACTGGGCGCGGTGCTGAGCGTGCGCGATCGCACCGACGTCGAATCGCTGACCCGTCAACTCGACGCGGTGCAGTCCATGAGTACGGTGCTGCGGGCCCAGCGCCACGAATTCGCCAACCGGCTGCACCTGCTCAGCGGGCTGCTGCACGGCGGCCGCCCGGAAGAGGCCACCCAATACCTCGAGGAGTTGCTCGGTTCGGGGCCGCTCGGTGCGGCGCTACCGGGGATGGACGCGCTGCGGGACCCGTATCTCCAGGCATTCCTGGCCGCCAAGGCCGCGCATGCGCGCGAGAGCGGTGTGCGGCTGCGGCTCGGGGCGAACACCTGGGTCGATGCGAATCTCGCTGTGCCCGTGGATGTCACGACCGTGCTGGGCAACCTGCTGGACAATGCCATCGAGGCGGCGCGGGCGGGTGATGACGCGCGGACGGTCGAGGTCGAACTCGTGCAGGAGGGCTCGACGCTGCACCTCACCGTCGCCGACAGCGGCGCGGGCGTACCCGCCGAACTGGTGGATGTCATTTTCACCGAGGGGGTTTCGACCCGGCCGGACAACGGGGTGCCCGGCGGGCGCGGGGTGGGGCTGGCGCTGTCCCGGCAGGTGGCGCGGGCGCTCGGCGGAGATCTGGTGCTGGCGAGTCCGGGCGGCGGCGAAAACGCCCTGCCCGGTGCGGAATTCATCGCCCGGTTGCCCGGGGTACTGGAGGAGACAGGCGCGGCATGAGCACCGAACTGCGGGTCCTGGTCGTCGACGACGACTTCCGGGTGGCCAATCTGCACGCCGGAATCGTCTCGGCGCTACCGGGTTTCGCGGTCGGGGCGACCGTGCACACCCTGGCGCAGGCACGGTCGGCGATCGCCGCGGGCCGCTACGATCTGGCGCTGGTCGATGTGTATCTGCCGGACGGTTCCGGGGTCGAGCTGGTGCGCGAGATCGCCTGTGACGCGATGATGCTCACTGCGGCAACCGAATCCGACACCGTGCGGGCGGCACTGTCGGCCGGTGCGCTGGCCTACCTGGTGAAGCCGTTCGATCATGCCGCCCTGGCCGCTCGTCTGGCCGGTTACGCGCGTTATCGGAAACTGCTGTCGGTGCCGGTGGTCACGCCCCGGGACATCGATACGGCCTTCGAAGCGCTGCGCCCGGCCGGTTCGGTCGGTGCGGGATCCTCCGGACCCGCGCCCGTCTCCTCCTCTCCGACAAAGGATCTGGTGCTGCGGGCGGTACGGGACGCGCCCGCGGCCCTGTCCGCCGCCGAGGTCTCCGCCGCGACCGGCATCTCCCGCGCGACCGCCCAGCGCTACCTGGCCACCCTGGTGGGTGCGGGCGCGCTACGCATGCGGCTGCGCTACGGCAGCACCGGGCGACCGGAACAGGAATACCTCGCGGTCGAGACGGACTGAATCGCGCATTTTTCAAACCTTGGGTAACTGCCGTGTGACAAGAGGGGTTTCGAGTTGGCATCGCCCGGCGGGGTGCTGCACACTGATCGCGGATCTGAGTTCCACCGTTGGTATCGGACCTGACGGGTGTCGAGCCCGGGCAACGAGTATTTATTGAGCATGCCATCTTCGTCCCTTGGAAAGGCGTTGTCGATGTGGCTTCCTGTGCTTCGATCCGAAGAGTTGACGCGCGACCCGATGCGCGTGATTTATTGGGGAACACCGGTGGTTGTGTTCCGCACCACGTCCGGTCGGCTGGGCGCGTTGGAAGATCTGTGTGGCCATCGCGGTATTCCGCTGTCCTGCGGCAGCATTCGCGGCGAGAATATCCGATGTGATTTCCATCATTTCCGATTCAATACCGACGGCGATTGTGTGAACATCCCGTCGGTTTTCCGTGCCGATGACGCCTTCCAGCGCAAGTGCGGCGTCCGGAAATTCCATGTCCGGGAAGAACTCGGCCTGATCTGGATATCGATCGAGGACGAGACGGCGGCGCCCTTTCCGGTCGATCTGGCCGGACTGCCGGAGGATCGCATCCTCGTCACCGGCGCATTCGACATCGGTGGCGATATCCGGGTCTGGATGGATCACTACCTGGACATGCCGCACTTCGCGTGGGCGCATGCCGAGAGTTCGTTCTTCGCCTCGCCCGAGCGGCCCGCGGCGATAGAATCCCCGGTCATCGGTGTGCGGGCGGACAGCACCTATCCGGCCCGGCCCGGTGTCGAACTGGATTTCCATATTCGTGACGACGGTCCGTCGGCGGATTTCGCGCTGTCGGTTCGCCTGTTGCTGCTGCTGGCGAATGTTCGGCGGCGACTGTCGGGGCGGGCCCGAAAAGAACGCGTCTATCGCATGCACGCGCGCGCGGATCTGCTCACCCCGGTGTGTCAGGACACCTGGCTGACCATGGGGCGTATGCCGGTGCGAATCATCGCGAGTGTCAATCCGATCGCCGAGGGCAAGAATCGTTTCGTCTACACCTCCGTCGCCGATGGTCGCGGCCAGGGGCGGCTGGGGCGGATGCTGGCCCGGCGGTTGATGCGGGATTCGGTGCTGCAACATCTCGCGATCGAGGATGGGCAGATGATCGCGCAGGCCCGTTATGTCGAGTGCGAGCAGTTGCGCGCGACCGAATTCGACCAGACCATTCTGGCGATGCGCTCGATGTTCGCCAACTATCAGCGTGAGAAGGCCAAACTTTATCCCGAAGGCTCGATGATGCATTCCCTCGAGTACGGGCCGGACCGGAGTATTGCCCCGTCCGCGGACAACAGTATGATCGAGAGCTGAATACAGTATGTCGGAGATGACAACTCTGGTCGGATTACTCGACCACAAAGCGCGTACCCAGCCCGAAATCGCGCCGCTGGAATTTCTCGGTGATACGGCGAATCCGCCGAATTACGCGGATCTGGATCGGCTGGCCCGCGCCACGGCTGCCCGGCTGACCGAGCTGACCGCACCGGGCGATCGGGTGCTGCTGGTGATGCCCAGCGGTACCGACTTCGTCGCGACGTTCTTCGGATGTCTGTACGCCCGGGTACTTCCGGTGCCGTGCCCGCCGCCGCTGCCCGGTCCGATGGCCGAGCGGTTCGCCGCGATCGTCGCCGATTGTGCGCCGAATCTCCTTGTCACCGAACGTGATTGGGTCGCGATGTTGGCGGCGGTCGAGGGACCGAAGCTGGTCTCGGCGCACGAGTTGCGCGAGAGTGCCACCGACCCAGCGGATTTCGTGCTGCCGGAGGTCCGGCCGTCGAATACCGCGTATCTGCAATACACCGGCGGGACCACCGGATCGCCGCGCGGCATCGTGCTGACCCACGCCAATGTGCTGGCCAATCTCGCGCTGGCATCGGCCGACAACGTGCTCACCGGCGAGGATCTCATGATCGGCTGGTTGCCGCTGTTCCACGATCTCGGCCTGGTCAGCCAGGTGCTGCAACCGCTCTACGACGGATACCGCGTGGTCATGATGCAGCCGCAGGATTTCGTCGCCGATCCGGCGCACTGGCTGCGCACGGTGTCCGAACGTGCGGCCACCATGGCCGCGCTGCCCGGTTTCGCCTACGACATGCTGCTGCGGCGGATACCGGCCGCCGAGCGCGCGACGTTGCGGCTGGATCGGCTGCGGATCGCGCGGACCGGGGCCGAGGTGCTGGATCCGGCGCAGATCACCGAATTCCTCGCCGGTTTCGCGGCGTCCGGGCTGCGGCCCGAATCCCTCAGTACCGCTTACGGTCTCGGCGAGGCTGTCGTGCACGTGTGTATCGCTCCGCTGAACACGCCGCCGGTCATGGTGCGTGCCGATCGGCAGCGGTTGGAGCGGGGTGAGGTCGTGTCCGGTGCCGAGGATGCCGAGACCGTGCTGCTGGCCGGGAGTGGGCGTCCGGGTTCCGGGGTGTGGGTGACGATCGCGTCGCTCGACGAACAACGAAGTCTCCCTGAGGGATTCGTCGGTGAGATCATGATCACCGGATCCAGTGTGGCAGCCGGGTACTGGGGTGTCGAAGGTGGGACCATCGCGGTCGGTGGTGTGGACGGTTTCCTGCCCACCGGTGATCTGGGCTGTCTGCTCGACGGCGAGCTGTTCGTCCTGGGGCGCACCGCGGATCTGATTGTCGCGGAAGGTCGTTGGATCTTCCCCGTCGATGTCGAACGCACGGCGGCGTCGGCCACCCCGTCCGTCCGGGCACACGCCTGCGCGGTCTTCGCCGTCGACGGCGCGGTGGTGCTGGTGGCCGAGACCAAGCACGCGGACGAGGCGGCGATCGAGGCGATCCGCGCGGGTGTTCTCGCCCGACATGGTCTGGAGCTGAAGGACATTCGGCTCGTCGGTCGCGGTAGCCTGCCGATGACCACCAGCGGGAAACTGCGCCGCGGCCGCACCCGCGACCTCTACCAGCAGGGTGCACTGAATTGAGTTCGCGGTGGCAGCATCTTCACCGCGACGGTGCTGCCACCGGAACGACCCGCGACCGATTCGCGAGTCGGCCGTCATCCCCAGTGACCGGCGGGTCGTGCCGCCGAATGGCCGCGTCGGTAGCCTCACCCGAATGGAGATCCGCACGGACGACCTGACCGGCCAGGACATCGTCGACCTGATCGGCGGGCACCTGGACGAGATGCGCGTGGTCACACCGAACGCGGACAGCATGCATGCCCTCGACGTCGATGCCCTGCGTCGCCCGGACATCACGGTCTGGTCCGTGCGTGAGGACGGCCGCCTCGCCGGTTGCGGCGCGATCAAGCGCCTGGACGCCCACCACGGCGAGATCAAATCCATGCGCACCGCGCATGCCCATCGCCGCCGGGGCGTGGCCGCGCTACTGCTGGCGCATCTGGAAACGGAGTCGGCGCGCGTCGGGATTACGCGGTTGAGCCTGGAAACCGGTGCGGAGGATTTCTTCGAGCCCGCTCGCCGCCTCTACCTCGGCCACGGATTCGAGTACTGCGAGCCGTTCGGCGATTACCGTCCCGATCCGCTCAGCGTGTTCATGACCAAGCGAATCGCGTGAATTGCGGGTCGGTTGCGGTCGCGGGAGGGCGTGCCATGCTGGGGTCATGAGCGTGCGGTCCGCTGGTGAGGTGAGGGTGTGAGCCGGTTCGAGGTGTGGGCCCCGGCGGCGGCGCGGGTGCGGGTCGAGGTGGCGGGGGCGGTCCACGAGATGCGGCCCGGTGCCGATGGCTGGTGGGTGGCCGAGGCCGAGGGTGGTCCGGGGGTTCGGTACGGATTTCTGATCGATGACGATGCGCTGGTCTTGCCCGATCCACGTTCGGCGCGACAGCCGGACGGAGTGCACGGGCGGTCGGCGCGGCATGCGTTGGATCCAGCTGGATGGACCGATTCCGGTTGGACTGGAAGACAATTGGCCGGATCGGTGTGCTACGAGCTGCATGTCGGGACATTCACACCCGAGGGCACGTTCGACGCGGCGGTCGAGCGACTGGACCATCTGGTGGAACTCGGGGTGACCACGGTCGAGTTGATGCCGGTCAACGCGTTCAACGGGGTGTGGAACTGGGGCTACGACGGTGTGTTGTGGTACGCGGTACACGAGCCCTACGGCGGGCCGGACGGGTTGCAGCGGTTCGTGAATGCTTGTCACGGTAGGGGTTTGGCGGTCGCACTGGATGTCGTCTACAACCATCTCGGGCCCTCGGGGAACTACCTGCCGCGCTTCGGGCCCTATCTCGGCGCGGAATCCAACACCTGGGGTCAGCAGCTGAATCTCGACGGACCAGGTTCGGACGAGGTCCGGCGTTACATCATCGACAACGCACTACGCTGGTTCGACGAATTCCACATCGACGCACTGCGATTGGACGCGGTGCACGCCCTGGTCGATCACCGTGCGATCGGACTGCTGGAGGAATTGGCCACCGAAACCGCCGCGCTCTCGGCCCGGCTCGGACGCCCGCTGAGCCTGATCGCGGAAAGCGACCTGAACGATCCGCGCCTGATCACCCCGTGCGCGGCAGGAGGTTTCGGTCTGCACGCCCAGTGGAACGACGATCTCCACCATGCGGTCCACACCGCCGTCTCGGGTGAAAGACAGGGCTACTACGCGGATTTCGGCTCCATGAGATGTCTCGCCGACACCCTGCGCAACGGATTCTTCCACGCCGCAACCTATTCCAGCTTCCGAGGCAGAACCCACGGCCGCCCCCTGAACACCCGCCTCATACCCGGCAGCGCGTTGATGGGCTACACCTGCACCCACGACCAGATCGGCAACCGTGCCCTCGGCGATCGCCCGTCCGCCTACCTCACCGATGGTCAACTCGCGATCAAAGCGGCCCTGATCCTCATCTCGCCCTACACGCCGATGCTGTTCATGGGCGAGGAGTGGGGTGCGCGAACTCCGTTCCAGTACTTCACTTCCCACCCCGAACCGAAACTCGCGGCCGCGGTCGCTGAGGGACGCAGGAACGAATTCGCCGACCACGGCTGGCCCGCCGCCGACATCCCCGACCCGCAGGCCCCGGCCACCTTCCACCGCTCGAAACTGGACTGGTCCGAGCCGGGGAACCCCACCCATTCCCGCCTGCTGAACTGCTACCGCGCACTACTGACCCTGCGCCGCACCGAGCCGAGCCTCGCAGATCCCAGGCTGGATCGTCTCACCGCCGAGTACGACGAAAATGAACGCTGGATCATTGTGCACCGCAACGGAATCCACCTCGCCTGCAACTTGTCCGAACATCCCGTGCGACTACCCGTCACCGGCGACCCGCTGCTGGTCTGGGATCCGATCCAGCAAACCGATTCGCACACAACAGTTCCCGCGCACTCCTTCGCCCTGCTCTCGGACCCGGAGCGTGCCGGAATCACTCGGCCGGTGGCACCCGCCGAGTGAGCCAGTCGACAACGTACTCGAGAACCTCCGGCGCCACGGTGACCTGTATTTGCCCGTATTCGGTCGGACTACCCGTGGTCGCGGGCTGCATGAGGTGGTTGAGCCCGTCGAAGACGTGGACATCCGCATCAGGATTCTCCGCCAGCAGAGTGCGTGCCAGCGGCGCGTTCTGCTCGAGCGGAACCTGGAGATCCTTCGACCCGAAGAACGCCAGCACCGGTATGCGCAGCGCACGCAACGCCGCGGCCGGGTCGTAGCCGACGAATGCGGCGAAGTTCGTGTTGACGATCCGATCCATCGTCGATTCGGGCTGTCGCTGCTCCGGCGGCAGGGCGGCGTTGTGTTCGAGGACGAACTGCCGGGCCCGCTCCGGATCACCGTCGAGCAGCAGCGTGGTGAGCTTTTCGACGAAGCCGAGCTGCGTGGCGATCTCGTCGCCGGATGCCTCGCGAACCGCCATGATCGCCCGGTTCTGGGCCAACAGCACCGCCCTGCCGGAGGCCGCGGGACCGGCCATCATGATCACGAACGCGATCCGGTTCTCCGGCCGGGAGGCGACCAGCGGCCCGAGGTAGCCGCCTTCGCTGTGGCCGAACAGTCCGACGCGTTGGGCGTCGATGTCCGGGCGTGAGCGCAGGAATTCCAGTCCCGCGACGACATCCCCCGCGAGATCGTCGTAATCGGCGTCGGCCAGGACGCCGCCGGTGCCGCCGACACCGCGTTTATCGGTGCGCAACACGGCGTACCCGGTTCGGGTGAGCGTGTCGGCGAGCAGCAGAAAAGGCTTGTGCCCGAACACTTCTTCGTTCCGGTCGTTCTTCCCGCTGCCGTTGAGCAGGACCACCGCCGGGTAGGTGCCGGGCGCCGGCGGCAGGGTGAGCGTCCCGGCGATCGTGATGTCGCCGCTGGGGTAGGTCACCTCCTCGGACCGGTACGGCCGGGGCTCGGCCGGTTCCTGCGGACGTGGCGGCACCGGAACCGTGCCGCGCCGCAGTGTCAGCGGCAGTTCGTGTCCGGCCTGGGTGAACGTCCCGGTGATCACCGCATCCGAGGGGTCGTAGCGGCCCGCGAAGGTGGGTGCGCCGGGCAGTCCGGGAATGGTGAAGGCGACTTTCTCGGGTGAGACGACGACCTCGGCGAGGGGATGTTCGAAAAGGCTCTGGACCGGCACCGTCAGCGATCCGCTGTCGCCGTCGAGGCTGATGCCCAGCGGTAACGGTTGTCCGGGGATCTCCAGCGTCCCGGTCCAATCGCCCGCCAGCGCATCCTCGCCGGCGTGTCGCCGGGGTCGTGGTGCGCGGTCGAGGACCGCGATGATCAGCAGAATCAGTGTCAGGACCCGCAACGATCGCATAACTCAGCGTAGCCGGGCGAACCGTACGCCCGTACCGTGGACAGGTGAGCAACGACGCTTTCCCCTCCGGCCGCGCGCCCCTGCCCGCGGGTGTGCGCGGATCCGCCGCCGCCGGATTCGCACCGCTGGTGCGCGCCTTCGCGACATTCGTGGGCGGTCGCCCCGGTGCCGGTGGCGCCTTGACGGTCATGCGACACGGCGAACCACTCGTGGACATCCGAACCGGTCAGGCCGCGCCCGGCACCGACTGGTCGCGCGATACCGGAGTCGTGGTCTTCTCCGCCACCAAGGGGGTGGCCGCCACGGTCGTGCACCGGCTCGCCGATCGCGGACTGCTGGACTACGACGCGCCCGTCGCCGAGTACTGGCCGGATTTCGGCGTCGCCGGGAAAGAGCGAATCACGGTGCGGCGCTTGCTGACCCACCGCGCCGGACTCACCTCACTGCCGTCGATCGCCGCCGGGATCGAGGATCTGCTCGACCACGAACTGATGGAACAGCGCCTGGCCGCCGCCGCGCCTGATCGGCTGCTCGGCGTCCCGGCTTATCATGCGCTCACCTTCGGCTGGCTGCTGGCCGGGCTGGCCCGCGCGATCACCGGACGCGGTATGGCCGAACTGTTCCGCACCGAGGTCGCCGAGCCGCTCGGCGTGGACGGTATCCATCTCGGCCGCCCGCCGGTGGGATCGCCGACAACCGTTGCGACACTGCAAGGTTCGCGGCTGGCGGCGGTGCGCGCACCGCTCGGCGCGATGTTGTTCGGCCACGCGTACGGCATCCCGGGCACGCTCGGCGCGGCCAGCCGGTCGCTGTTCCTGCCCGGTGTGGAGACCATCCTCGAGGGCGAGAACCCGCCGATTCTCGAGACCGAGATGGCCGCGGGCAACGGCGTGTGCAGCGCATCCGCCCTGGCCACGCTGTACGGCGCGCTCGGCGACGGCACGATCGACGGCCGCAGATACCTCTCGGCCCGCACCACCCGGGCCCTGCGCCGAGTCGAGACCTACCGCCTCGACCACACCCTGCTCTACCTGCCGATGATGTGGCACCTCGGCTACCACTCCATGCCGACTGTAGGCTCCCGCAACGGTTTCGGGCACATCGGCCTCGGCGGTTCCTTCGGCTGGACCGACCCAAACCAGGGCCTGTCCGTGGGTTTCGTCCACAACCGCCTCGACCTGAGCCGCTTCGTCTGGGATCAGATCGCCTCCACCTGGATCCTGCCGTTGGTGGTGCGCGGTGCGCACGCGGTTCCCCGAGCCTTGGATGTCGGCGAATCTCGCGGAGCCGCATAGCTTTCCGATGTTCCGATTCGGGTGACGCTCCCCGTGATCGGCGCGGTCCCGCCGACCCCCGACTTTTTATTGCCGAACCTGTCCCCGGGGTACTCTGGCCGCCAATCCCCTTGTCCTGCAACGACTTTCAGGATCTCGAAATGCGGTCGGTACCGGTCGGATATCGTTCGTGCACACTGTCCGGCACTACCATGAGCGTCGTCCGGCCGCGTCTCCTCGTACGTGCGAAAGCGGTTGTTGCGTAAGATGTTCGATGGTCCTCAGGTGAGGTAGCGGTAGGCGGGGGAGCCCGGGTCGAGGCGTTCGCACTGGAGAGGCGAGGCTTGGATGCGCTCCAGGAGGGAGTGCAGGCCGTCGGGGGAGCCGAGTTCCACACCCACCAGGGCCGCGCCGGTTTCGCGGTTGTTGCGCTTGACGTATTCGAAGAGGGTGATGTCGTCGTCGGGGCCCAGGACCTCGTCCAGGAAGCGGCGCAGCGCACCGGGCTCCTGCGGGAAGTCCACCAGGAAATAGTGTTTCAGGCCCTGGTGGACCAGGGAGCGTTCGATGACCTCGCCGTAGCGGGAGACATCGTTGTTGCCGCCGGAGAGCAGGCAGACCACGGTCGCGCCCGGGGGGACGTCGATTTCGGCGAGTCCCGCGACCGAGAGGGCGCCCGCGGGTTCGGCGATGATGCCCTCGTTCTGGTACAGCTCCAGCATGGCCGTGCAGATCGCGCCCTCGTCGACCAGCATCATCCGGAAAGAGCCTGCGCCCCTGGGGGATTCGGTCGCCGTGAGCAGGGGGAGGGAGGCGTGCGAGATGACCCGGCCGCCGAACTTCTCGACCGCGGCGTAGGGCAGATCGCCGATGCGCCGCACCGCCGCGCCGTCGACGAAGGGGTCGATATCGGGCAGCGTGACCGGGCCACCGGCGACCAGGGCCGCGGTCATCGAGGCCGCGCCCGCCGGTTCGACCGCGAGAATCGCCGTGGCGGGGGAACGTTCGCGCAGAT
The DNA here is from genome assembly GCF_009604405.1 of Nocardia macrotermitis. Lineage (GTDB taxonomy): Bacteria > Actinomycetota > Actinomycetes > Mycobacteriales > Mycobacteriaceae > Nocardia > Nocardia macrotermitis. The sequence continues at coordinate 178,786 of NZ_WEGK01000009.1, read as the reverse complement.
AGGTGCCGATACCGGCCAGACAGCCGCCGCCGCCGACCGGGATGATCACCAGATCCGGTGTGCGGCCGAGTTGTTCGAGGATCTCCGCGGCGATGGTGCCCTGTCCGGCGGCGGTGCGCGGATCGTCGAAGGGCGGCACCATTGTCGCGCCGGTGCGGGCGACGTCGGCGGCGGCCTCGGCGGCCGCGGCGTCGAAGGTGTCGCCGACCGCGAGCAGTTCCACGAATTCGCCGCCGTGCGCCCGGATGCGGTCGCGCTTCTGCTTCGGCGTGGTCGTCGGGACGTAGATGCGGCCGGTGATACCCATTGCGCGACAGGCGAATGCGACGCCCTGCGCGTGATTACCGGCGCTGGCGGTCACCACCCCGGCCGCGCGCTCGGCGGCGGTCAACTGCACGATCAGGTTGTACGCGCCGCGCAGTTTGTAGGAGCGCACCGCGGTGAGGTCCTCGCGCTTGACGTACACCTCCGCGCCGGACAGCGCCGAGAGCCGATCGATCCGCTGCAGCGGCGTCGGGTCGATGATGTCGGAAATTCGCTTGGCGGCAGCATCGATCTCGTCCGCGCTCAGTTCGGGCAGCGGACCGGACAATTTCTCTGCGACATCAAGCGGTTCGGACACCCGAACATGCTATCCGGGCCCCGGACAGGCGTGTCGTGCGCCCGCCGTCAGCGCTCCGGCGGCGTCCACGAGCGGCTGTTACCACCGTGACCTGCGCGGATATCAGGTTGGGGGAATCGGTCGGGCCGCATGCGATTACGCCGGGATTGTCGGGCGGTGTGGGCGGATCGTCGCCGGGTGGAGTCGGCGAGTGCCGAGGTCCGGGCGGGTGAGTGCGGCACTCGGCCGTTGGGTGGATACGCAGGTCGACCGGCGTTCTCCGGCGAAGTTCGGTGGACCGAACTTAGATATCCGTGTACCCTGACCAGATGGTAGTGGTGAATCCGGAGCGAGCTGTCACCCGTGGTGCGCACGAGGTCGATATCGCCGGTGTGCGGTGGCCGGTGTACAAGCTCGAGGCGCTGGCCCTGGGTTTGTTCGTCGCTCTCGCGCTCGTCCTGATCACCGGATCCGCCCAGCTCGCCGTACTCGTCGCCGCGGCAGTGGCCGCCGTCCGCTGGGCCGTCGCCGTAATCGGTCCCCGCATTCATTCGATGTCCTGATTCGCGCCGCAGCGCTCGGCGGGCGAATTCCGATCGGTCCGACGATAGGCCGCGTGTGCCCTCGGCCCCGATCTTCCAATGTGACGACGGCACCGCTGCAATCCGATTGCCGACAGGCCGCCGTGTACTCCGTCGGCGTATGGGGTTAGCGCCACGGATTGTTTCGGCGTCTGTCCTGATCGGTCGCGTGATATGCCGATGTGTGGCGGCACCTGCGGCCGAGCCCGGCTCGACGGTGGAACCTCGGAACGGGATTGGGCAGGTCACTCCGGAACTGTCACTGCCGGACCGCGTGCCCGGCTGTGCGCGGGACTGTTTGGGGCGTAACACCTTTCGACTCGCCGCCGATTGCTGTGCGCGGCTGCTCCGGCAACAGGTGCTGTGAACGTTAACATCCTCCTGTGCGGAATCGTCCGCCGATACGTGGCGAACCGTGGCGTCCTCGGCATCGATTGAGGCGCAGGGTGATTCGCTTCGACGCGGGCGGGCGGTGGCGGAAATCGGTGTGGGCGCTAACCTGAATCATGGATCGACGCCGGTAGTCCGGCATGGAAGGTGGGGATGTGAGAGACCGGAACGGGCGCTCCCCGGGCAAGGCCGGACGTCCGGCGGTGATGACGGATGTCGCCAAACTGGCCGGTGTGTCACATCAGACGGTGTCGCGCGTGCTGAACGACAGCCCGCAGGTGCGTGCCGAGACGCGCGAACGCGTGCTGGCCGCGGTCGAGGCGCTCGGATACCGTCCCAACGCGATGGCCCGCGGCCTGGTCAGCCGCCGTTCCAAGGTGCTCGGCGTGGTCACCTTCGACACCGTGCTCTTCGGTCCGGCATCGATGATGCTGGGGATCGAAAGGGCCGCGCGCGCAGCGGGTTACGGCGTCAGCATCGCCGCCCTGGAGACCGTGGACCGGCCCAGTGTGCTGGCCGCGATCAACACCCTCGCCGATCAGGGCGTGGACGGGGTGATCGTGATCGCGCCGCAGCAGACCACCGCGTCCGCCCTGCATTCGATGCCCCGCCAACTCGTCGTGGTCGCGGTCGAGGCCGGTCAGGACGCCGGACTGCCCGCCGCCGTGGTCGACCAGTTCGAGGGCACCCGCCTGGCCGTGCACCACCTGTTGGAGCTGGGCCACCGCACGGTCTGGCACGTGTCGGGCCCGGCCGGTTGGCTCGAGGCGCGCGACCGCGCCCAGGGCTGGCGGCGCGCCCTGGAGGCCGCCGGTGCGGAGGTGCCGCCCATGATCGGCGGCGACTGGAGCGCCCGCTCGGGCTACGAGGCCGGCCTGCTGCTGGCCGCCCAGACCGGCGTCACCGCGGTCTTCGCCGCCAACGACCAGATGGCCCTGGGCCTGCTGCGCGCCTTCGCCGAACGCGGAATCCGTGTCCCCGAAGACATTTCGGTCATCGGCTTCGACGACATCCCCGAGGCCGCCTACCTGACCCCACCCCTGACCACCATGCGCCAGGACTTCGACGAGGTCGGCCGCCGCAGCATGCAGCTACTCCTGCAACTCCTGGAATCCGACAACGACGTCCCCGAACCGCCCCCGGTCGTCCCGACCCTCGTCGTCCGCGAGAGCACCGCCCCACCCGCGCGATAACTCCGCCGCAGAGGCAGCGCGCGGGCCACCTCCGAGAATCGCTTCGCGCGGCGGCAGTTTCGGGGCACGCAGGCTTTCCCGCGGCCGCATCGGACTGATCAGCACGAAGACGACCGCCGCACCCGAGACAACGGATGCGGCGGTCGATCGTGAAGCAGTTCAGCTGGCCAGACAGCCCGGCCCGAGCAGAGCTTTCAGGTCACCCATCAACGCCGACGACGGCGAGACGCGCAGATTGTCCGCGACCTTGAGCAGCGTGGTCTTCTCCCGCGAACCCACATGGCGGATGTGCACATCGGCGGTGCCGGGATGGCTCGACAACACCCGCTTGAGCGCACCGACCTTGTCGGGCGTGCACAGCCGGGTCGGAATGGTCACCGCCAGCGGCTTCTCCACGCCGATCGCGGACAGATCCGGCACCACCAGATCGTTGGCGATCAGCGAGACGCGGTCGTCGCGAACCGAGACCCGGGCCTTGACCAGCACCACGGCGTCGTCGACGATATCCATCCCGTACACCGAGTACGACTGCGGGAAGAACAGCACCTCGATACCACCGGTGAGATCCTCCAATTGCGCCGAGGCCCAGGGCAATCCGTTCTTGTTGACGCGCCGGTTCACCGACGCGAGAATGCCGCCGATGGTGACCTGCGCGCCGTCCTTCACATCGCCCTGGAGAATCGCGGGAATCGGCGTATCCGCCTGTGCCGCAAGAACATGCTCGACACCGTTGAGCGGATGCCCGGACACGTACAGCCCCAACATCTCTCGCTCCAGCGCCAGCTTGTGCTTGGACTCCCACTCCTCGTCGGGAACCTTCACATCGAACACCGAACTCATCGACTCGTCACCGTCGTCCAACCCGCCGAACAGGTCGAACTGCCCGATCGCCTCGGCCTTCTTGGTCGACATCACCGCATCGATGGCGTCGGAGTGCACCAGCAGCAGCCCCTTGCGCGGATGATCGAGCGAGTCGAAAGCGCCTGCCTTGATGAGGGATTCGGTGACCTTCTTGGTGCAGGCGACGGTATCGATCTTGTTCAGGTAGTCCGAGAAGTCGGTGTACTTCGACTTCTCCTTGCGCGCGGCGATGATCGAGGCCACCACGTTCGCGCCGACGTTGCGCACCGCACCGAGGCCGAACCGGATGTCCGCGCCGACCGAGGCGAAGTTGTGCTCGGACTCGTTCACATCCGGCGGCAGCACCGTGATGCCCAGGCGGCGGCAGTCCGACAGGTAGACCGCGGCCTTGTCCTTGTCGTCCCCGACGCTGGTGAGCAGGGCGGCCATGTATTCGGCCGGATAGTTCGCCTTCAGGTACGCGGTCCAGTACGAGACCAGGCCGTACGCGGCGGCGTGCGACTTGTTGAACGCGTATCCGGCGAACGGGAGGATGGTGTCCCACAGCGCCTTGATCGAGGCCTTGGAGAACCCGTTCTCCATCATGCCCTTCTCGAAGCCCTCGAACTCCGCCTCGAGCACCTCGGCCTTCTTCTTACCCATGGCGCGGCGCAGAATATCGGCTCGACCGAGCGAGTACCCGGCCACCTTCTGCGCGACGTGCATGATCTGCTCCTGGTAGACGATCAGGCCGAACGTCTCGCCCAGGATGTCCTTCAGCGGCTCCTCGAGCTCCGGGTGGATCGGTTTGACCTCTTGCCGGTCGTTCTTGCGGTCGGCGTAGTCGTTGTGCGCGTTCATGCCCATCGGGCCGGGGCGGTACAGCGCGCCGACCGCGACGATGTCCTCGAACGCGGTGGGCTGCATGCGGCGCAGCAGATCTCGCATGGGCCCACCATCGAGCTGGAACACGCCGAGAGTGTCACCGCGGGAAAGCAATTCGAAGGTGGCCGCGTCGTCCAGCGGCAGCGTGTCCATGTCCAGGTCGACGCCGCGGTTGGCCTTGATGTTGTCCAGCGCGTCACCGATCACCGTCAGGTTGCGCAGGCCCAGGAAGTCCATCTTCAGCAGGCCGATGGCCTCGCACGACGGGTAGTCCCAGCCCGTGATGATCGCGCCGTCCTGCGCGCGCTTCCACACCGGGATCGCGTCGGTGAGCGGCTCGCACGACATGATGACCGCGCAGGCGTGCACGCCCGCGTTGCGGATCAGGCCCTCGAGACCCTTGGCCGTCTCGTAGATCTTGGCGATCTCCGGATTGGTCTCGATCAGGGTGCGGACCTCGGCGGCCTCCTTGTACCGCTCGTGCTCGGGATCGGTGATGCCCGAGACCGAGATGTCCTTGGCCATGATCGGCGGCGGCAGCGCCTTGGTGATCTGGTCGGCGATCGCGAAACCGGGCTGACCGTGCAGGACCCGGGCCGAATCCTTCAGCGCCGCTTTCGTTTTGATGGTACCGAAGGTGATGACCTGGGCGACCCGGTCGGTGCCCCACTTCTCCGCGGCGTAGCGCACCATCTCACCGCGCCGGCGATCGTCGAAGTCGATATCGATATCGGGCATCGATACGCGCTCGGGGTTCAGGAACCGCTCGAACAGCAGACCGTGCGGCAGCGGGTCGATATTGGTGATGCCCAGCGCGTAGGCGACCAGCGAACCGGCCGCCGAACCACGACCCGGGCCGACGCGGATGCCGACCTCGCGGGCGTGGTTGATGAGGTCGCCGACGACCAGGAAGTAGGCCGGGAAGCCCATCTCCAGGATGACGCCGATCTCGTAGTCGACCTGGTCGAGATACTTCTGCGGCGGCCCGCCCGGGAACCGGCGATCCAGCCCGCGGCGCACCTCCTCGCGCAGCCAGCTGGCCTGATCGTGGCCTTCGGGGACCGGGAAGATCGGCATCCGGTCGCGGTGCTGCCAGACGTCGTCGTAGGGCTGGACCCGCTCGCCGATCCATTCGGTGTTGTCGCACGCGCCGGGCACCTCGGCGTCCCAGATGGCGCGCATCTCGTCGGCGGATTTGAGGTAGTAGCCGCTGCCGTCGAACTTGAAGCGGGTCGGGTCCGAGAGCGTCTTGCCGGTCTGAATGCACAGCAGCGCTTCGTGATTGGTGGAGTCGGTCTGGTGCACGTAGTGGCAGTCGTTGGTGGCCAGCGCGGGAATGTCCAGCTTGCGGCCGACCTCGAGCAGACCCTGACGCACCCGCGTCTCGATGGACAGGCCGTGGTCCATCACCTCGAGGAAGAAGTTGTCCTTGCCGAAGATCTCCTGCCACTTGGCCGCGGCCTCGAGTGCCTCGCGTTCGTGGCCCAGGCGCAGCCGGGTCTGCACCTCGCCCGAGGGGCAGCCGGTGGTGGCGATGATGCCCTCGGCGTGCTCGGCGATGATCTCCGCGTCCATCCGCGACCACTTGCCGAGCTGACCCTCGATCGAGGCCAGCGAGGACAGCTTGAACAGGTTGCGCAGGCCGGTCGCGTTCTCCGCGACCATCGTCATGTGGGTGTAGGCGCCCGAACCCGAGACGTCGTCACCCTTCTGGCTCGGATCACCCCACTGGACACGTTTGGTGTTGAACCGCGACTCGGGGGCGATGTACGCCTCGATGCCGATGATCGGCTTGATGCCCTGCTTCTTGGCCGAGTTGTAGAACTCCGAGGCGCCGAACATGTTGCCGTGGTCGGTCATGCCGACGGCGGTCATGCCGAGCCGCTCGGCCTCCTTGAACAGGGGCGTTATCTTCGCCGCGCCGTCGAGCATCGAGTACTCGGTGTGGTTGTGGAGGTGAACGAATCCCGAGGCTGACACGGGTAGAGATTATGCCTCGGGTACGACATGTTTTCGGGAGGCGGTCGCAGGCCCGTGCGAAAGCGCATGTGATAGCGCTCGATCGTGTCGCGAGGGTTCGATGCGAGTGGCCCGAACCGGAAACCGAGGTGTGCGGGAGCGGTTTTCGGGGAATGATGGGGCTGTGCGCGAGATTCCCCGAACGATTCGGGTAGTTCGCTACGCGCGCAAGACTTGTGCGTGGGGCGGGAGGATTCAGCCATGAAACGTCTGGTTGTGTGCTGTGACGGCACCTGGGGCTCAGCGAGCAACCCGCTGGTCACCAATGTCGTCAAGATTGCGGAAGCGGTCCGGTTGGACGCCGCGGTGGAAGCCGGGGGTTCGATCGGGCAACGGGTGTTCTACACCGACGGGCCGGGCTCGCGCGGGTACTTCATGGACAAGTACCTCGGCGGGGCGTTCGGTCTCGGCCTGGACGCCGGACTGTCCACCATGTACTGGCAGTTGGTGCTGAACTGGGAGCCCGACGACGAGATCTTCGTCTTCGGCTTCAGTCGCGGCGCGTACATCGCGCGCAGTCTCACCGGTCTGATCCACCGGATCGGCCTGCTGACCGCCGAGGCGATGATCGACGGGAAGTTCCCGGAGGCGATGCGAATCTTCCGGCAGCGCAAGGCGAATCCGGACGATCCGGATCCGGCCGAGTGGGCCGAGTTCCGGACCCGGTACTGCCAGAGCCCGGTGCCGATCAAGTTCATCGGCGTCTTCGACACCGTCGGGGCGATGGGCGTGCCCGGAATCACTTCGGACCGTTACCGATTCCACGATCTGCGGTTGTCGCCGAGTGTGCACACCGCGCGGCAGGCGCTCGCCGTGGACGAGCGTCGCCGCGTCTACGAGCCGTGTCTGTGGGAGGTCACCGACGAGGTCGGGGTCGCCCAGCAGCGGCCGGACCGGGTCAAACAGGTCTGGTTCGAGGGCTGCCACACCGATGTGGGCGGCGGTATGCCGGACAGTCGGCTCTCGGATCGGTCGTTGCGCTGGATGGTGCGCGAGGCCCGGGAGCAGGGGCTGGAATTCGACGACGAGTTGCTGGGCAAGATTCTCGAACGCGGCGAATCCGCCACCGGGCCGGTGCGTCCGAGCAACAATCTGACCCTGTTCTACCGGATCACGAACCTGGTCGGAGGGTTGTTCAATCCGCGTAACCCGCGGTTCTACCGCGATGCCTGGCGGCGGTTGGCCGCACCCGAGGACAAACGGGTGTACCTGGCCTCATGCGCCAAACCGCATGCGGACTACGACCCGGCGAACGTGCAGCGTTGGTCGCGGGAATGCGATGATCGCATTCCCGTCGAGCAGACCGGAAACGCCACTGCCACACCGGCTCCCGCGGCGACGGAGCCGGTGCGGGCCTGACGCGATACTGGTTCCTTCGCCGTGGACTCCCGGGTGCTCAGCGGATTCCGGGTGGCGTCGCGAGGGGCGAATCACCGCACCAGCAACGCCACCGGCAGCCGGGTGAACAGCTTCTCCAACCGGACCCGGCCGGTGAAGGTGTGCCCGGTGAGGCGATCGGTCCAGGTGCCCGACGGTAGGTCCAATGCCGCGTCACCCCAACCGGTTTCGTGCAGCCGGACGCTGTGCCGGGTGGCGGCCACGATCACCTGCGGTGGCTCGTCGACCCGGCCGCGGGCGTACGCGATCAGATGTCCGGCCCGGTCGCCCGCGGCGAACAACGGCGTGTACGCCCCGCCCACGAAACACTCCGGACGTTCGCGCCGCAGCCACAGCGCGTACGCCACGATCCACATCTTGGCCGCCCCGCGCGAATCCAGTTCCGGTGTGCCGGTGAGGGATTGCAGCATCGTCAGGCGATGTCCGAAATCGACCGGGCGGCGGTTGTCCGGGTCGACGAGCGAATCCTCCCAGAGCTCGCAGCCCTGGTAGATATCGGGAATGCCGGGGCCGCAGAGTTGAAGCAGCTTCTGCGACAACGCATCCGACCACGCGTGCGGCGCGAGTTTGATCACCGTCTCGGACAGCCCGCCGCCGACCTGGCCGTCGATCACCGCGTCGATCCACTGATGCAGCGCGGACTCGAATTCGAGATCCGGTTCTTCCCAGGAGGTTTTGGTGCCTGCCTCGCGAGCGGCCTTCTCCGCGAACAGATGTAGCCGCTCGCGCAGACCCGCGACCGTCGCGGCGGGCCGCCCGTCGTTGGGCCACATCCCGAACATGTTCTGCAACAGGAACAACGCGGTCGCCTCGTCCGGCGGCGGGGTGTTCTCGAACCAGCGGGGCACCGACTCGGCCCACAGCTCCGCGGCCTGGGACAGCACGCCGATCCGGGCGCGCACATCCTCGCCGCGTTTGGTGTCGTGGGTGGTCAGCGTGGTCATGGTGGCCGGCCAGCGTTGCGCGCGTTCGGAATTGGCGAGATGGAACTCCAGTACCGAGCGGCCGAACCGGGCCGGATTACCGCCCACCTCCTGTAGCGAGACCAGTCGCGCACCTTGGTAGTACATGGTGTCCTCGACGGCCTTGGCGGTCACCGCGCCGCACACCTGATGCAGCCGCACGGCCGCCTCGCCGTTCGCGGCCAGCGCGGTGACCAGCACCGACAGCGGCGCGGTCAGTTCGCTGCTGCGCTTGCACACCTTCTGCACGACCGCGGTGATCATGCCCGCCAGCGGCGCGTAGTCGGTGCGGTACACCGGCATGAAGGACAAGACCTCGATGGTGGCGTTGGTCAGCGCCATATCGCTGATCGGCACGGTGTCCGCGCCGTTGACCCCGGCGTCGCGCTTGATCGCCGCGACGAGCCGACGGATCTCGGGCACCAGCATCGATTCCGCCACCGCGCGTTTGATGCGATGTTCGTTGTTGCCGATCCACGCGCCGTTGCTGCCGTGGCCGCAGTACTTGCGGGAGAGTTCGGTGAGCGCCTTCTCCCCGTCGGCGTCGATGAGCACCCCGCCCAGGTCCGCGAGCGCGTCGTAGCCGGTGGTGCCGTCGATCGGCAGCATCGCGTCCAGGGGTTCGCGGTTGGACAGCACCTTCTCCACCAGCAGCAGCCGATGCGGGCCGATCAGCCGCCGCAGCCGGGCCAGATAGGCCGCGGGATGGGCCAGACCGTCCGGATGATCCACGCGCACACCGTCGATCAGATCGTGCTCGCACCAGGCGGCCAGTTCGCGATGGGTGATCTCGAAGACCGCCGGATCCTCCTGCCGGATCGCGGCCAGGCTCGACACCGAGAAGAATCGGCGATAGGTGCAGACCCCGGCCTTCCAGCTGACCAGGCGGTAGTGCTGTTTGTCGTGGATCCGCAGCGCGTTCTCCCCGTCGGTGCCCGCGGCGATGGGGAAACGCAGATCGTGCAGTGCCAGCATCGGTTCCGGGCCGCTGCGGTCGACGGTCAACGCGGCCGGATCGTTCTCGCTCTGGAGTACCGGCAGCGCCAGGCGACCGCCCGCGCCGTTGGTCGAACTCCAGTCGATGTCGAAGAAGTGCGCGAACTGGGATTTGCGCCCGTGGCACAACACATCCCACCACCACGGGTTCTGCCGCGGATCACTCACCCCGACGTGGTTGGGCACCAGGTCGACGATCAAACCCATTCCGCGCCCGCGCAACTCGTCCGAGAGCGCCTTGAGCCCGGCCGGGCCGCCCAGGGCCGCGGACACCGTGGTCGGATCGGTGACGTCGTAGCCGTGCGTGGATCCGCGCACCGCGGTCATGATCGGGGACAGGTACAGATGCGAAATGCCCAGCTGTTGCAGGTATTCCGCGATCGCGCGGGCATCGGCGAAGGTCAGCGCGTCCGGTCGCAGTTGCAGCCGGTAGGTGCTGCGGACATTCGTCTGCCGGAGCACCGGTGTGGTGTGGGACTCGGGGGTAGCGAATTCTGTCATCTCTGTCTTGATCTCATCATGGCGTGCGTGCGGCCCTATATCCTCGCCCACGTCGGCTCCTGGTCCTTCGTCCGGTCGGTCCGGCGCAGTACCAGCAGGCAGCGATCCGGCACCTCGACCACGGCCGGTGTGTCGTAGTCGAGTGAGGTGTGTCCGGTGGGGGTCGAACAATCCAGGGCCACCGACCACCGGGCGCCGAAATCCGGTCCCGGCAGGGTGAACTCGATGGGTGCGTCGTGCGCGTTGAAGCACAGCAGGAACGAATCGTCGTGGATGCGTTCGCCGCGCGGGCCCGGTTCGTTGATCCGGGCGCCGTTCAGGAAGACCGCGAGGGAGCGGCCGAAGCCCGAATCCCAGTCCGCGGCGGTCATTTCGGTGCCGGCGGGGGTGAGCCAGGCGATGTCGGGGGCGTCCAGGCGGCCGTCGCGGTCCTCGTCCGCGCCGGGGCGGCCGTCGAAGAAGCGGCGTCGGCGGAACACCGGATGTTCGGCGCGCAGGGCCAGCGCGGCGCGGGTGAATCGCAGCAGGTCCGAATTCTTCTGCGCCAGTGACCAATCCACCCAGGACAGCGGGGAGTCCTGGCAGTAGGCGTTGTTGTTGCCGTGCTGGGTGCGGCCCATCTCGTCCCCGTGCAGCAGCATCGGGGTGCCCTGCGAGAGGGCGAGAGTGGCGATCATGTTGCGGGTCTGGCGATTTCGCAGTTCCAGGATCCGCGGGTCGTCGGTGGGGCCCTCCACGCCGCAGTTCCAGGAGCGGTTGTGGCTCTCGCCGTCGCGATTGTCCTCGCCGTTGTCCTGATTGTGTTTCTCGTTGTACGACACCAGATCTCGCAGCGTGAACCCGTCGTGCGCGGTGACGAAGTTGACGCTCGCCCAGGGGCGGCGGCCGGTGGCCTCGTACAGATCCGAGGACCCGGTCAGCCGAGAGGCGAACTCGCCCAGCGTCGCCGGTTCACCGCGCCAGTAATCCCGCACGGTGTCACGGTATTTGCCGTTCCACTCGGTCCACAGGCTCGGGAAGTTGCCGACCTGATAGCCGCCCTCGCCGACGTCCCAGGGTTCGGCGATGAGTTTGACCTGACTGACCACCGGATCCTGTTGCACCAGATCGAAGAACGTGGACAGCCGGTCGACATCGTGCAGTTCGCGGGCCAGGGTGGCGGCCAGGTCGAAGCGGAAACCGTCGACGTGCATCTCCAGGATCCAGTAGCGCAGCGAATCCATGATCAGTTGCAGCGTGTGCGGATGACGTACGTTCAGGCTGTTGCCGGTGCCGGTGTAGTCGACGTAGTGCTGCGGATCATCCTGTGCCAGACGGTAGTACGCCGCGTTGTCGATCCCGCGCAGGCACAGTGTCGGGCCGAGGTGGTTGCCCTCGCCGGTGTGGTTGTAGACCACATCCAGGATCACCTCGATCCCCCCGGCGTGCAGCGCGCGCACCATCGCCTTGAATTCGGTGACCGCGGCCCCGGCGCGCGGATCGGCGGCGTATTCGTGGTGCGGGGCCAGATAGCCGAAACTGTTGTACCCCCAGTAGTTTCGCAATCCCTGGTCCAGCAGTACGCGGTCGTGCAGGAACTGGTGTACCGGCATCAGTTCGATCGCGGTGACGCCGAGCGAGACCAGATGTTCGACGATCGCCGGATGCGCCATCCCGGCGTAGGTGCCGCGTAGTTCGGGGGGCACCTGCGGATGCGTCATCGTCATCCCCTTGACGTGCGCCTCGTAGACGACCGTCTCGTGGTAGGGCCGTCGCGGCGGACGGTCGTCGGCCCAATCGAAGTACGGGTTGATCACCACGCCGGTCATGGTGTGCCCCAGTGAATCCCGGCCCGGCGTGTACAGCGACGGATCGTTGCCGAATTCGCCCGCGAACGCCTTACCGTACGGATCCAGCAGCAGTTTGCTCGGATCGCACCGCAGCCCGCGCTCGGGGTCGAACGGGCCGTGCACCCGGAACCCGTACCGCTGCCCGGGACCGATCGCGGGCACGTACGCGTGCCAGACGTACCCGTCGACCTCCTCGAGCGGGACACGGACCTCCGCCCCGTCCCGTCCGATCAGGCACAATTCCACCCGCTCGGCGACTTCGGAGAACAGCGAGAAGTTGGTTCCGGCCCCGTCGTACGTGGCGCCCAACGGGTACGCGGTGCCCGGCCAGACGCCGAGCGGCGCGACCTCACCGAGTGCGTCGGGTGCAACCATGCCTTCGACAGTAATGGGCGTCGCCGGGTAACCGGTGGGGGTGGGCCGCGAGATGTGGCGTGCAGCGCACCTCGGGCGGGGGTCGGGGGTCAGCGCAGGGTGCGCCGCCAGGTCTGTCCGAGCAGATCTCGGCCGAAGCTGTGGTGTGGTTCGGAGTCGACGAGTTCGAATCCGGCGCGCTGGTAGATGTGGCGGGCCGAGGTCAGCACGTCGTTGGTCCACAGCACCATGTCGCGGTATCCGGCGGCGGTGGCGAATTCCAGGCAGTGCTCGACCAGCGCGCTGCCCACGCCGCGGCCGCGGGCGGACGGTTCGACCAGCAGCAGGCGCAGCCGGGCGGTGTCGTCGTCCTCGCGCATGCAGAAGATCGCGCCGAGGCGTTCGCCGCCGGATTCGGCGATCCAGGCGCGTTCGCGGTGCGGGTCGTGGGATTCCAGGAAGCCGGTGACGATCCGGGCGACGAGCGTCTCGTAGCTGCCGTCCCAGCCGTATTCGGCGGCGTAGAGGGCGGCGTTGCGGGCGATCACCCAGCCGTGGTCGCCGGGCCGGGGTTCGCGGATCCGCACGGGTGCGTCGTGGCCGTCCAGGATCGTCTCGATGGTGCGCATGGCCTCGACCAGCCGCGCGTGGTCGGTGACGGACCGATCGGCGAGCAGTCCGGCGATACCCCGGCTGGACCGCTCGTCCAGATCGCCGAATACCGCGCGTCCGTGCTCGGTCAGCCGCACCTGCTGCCGCCGTGCGTCCTGATCGCTGCGCTGCCGTTCGACGAGCCCGTCCTTGGCAAATCGCGCCAGGATCCGGCTGAGATATCCGGGATCCAGATCCAGATTCCGCCGTAGCTCGACCACGTCGGAGGTCTCGGAATGCGCCAGCTCGAACAGGATCCGCGCCTCGGTCAGCGAGTAGTCGGTATCGACCAGATGCTCGTGCAGCACCCCGATCAGCCGGGTGTAGCGACGGTTGAACTCGCGGACGGCATCGATGTGCTCGGCGGCGACATCGTTCGCGTTCGAGGTGACGGCGGTGTTCATGGTCCTCGCTTCCGATCCGCTCATCTTTGACTTTGTCCAGATATTCTTTGACTAAGTCAAACAATACCTCAGCGGCCGCCGAGGTGGATTCTTTCCGGTGGTTTCGGATGCGGTGCGGCGGTGATTCGGCGAGGTGATAACTTGAACGGCGTTCAAGGACGCTCGCGTGAAGGATTGCCGTGGCACTGACTCCCGATGAGATCACCGCGCTGGATGCCGCCCATGTCTGGCATCCGTACGGCGGTTTTCCGGCTCCGACCGAACCGCTGGTCGTCGCCTCCGCCGCTGGGACCCGGCTCACGCTCGCCAACGGGCGTGAGTTGGTCGACGGGATGAGTTCCTGGTGGGCCGCGGTGCACGGGTATCGGCATCCGGTGTTGGACGCGGCGCTGGTCGGACAGGCGCAGCGGATGAGTCACGTCATGTTCGGCGGGCTCACCCACGAACCCGCGACGCGACTGTGTCAGTTGCTGGTCGAGCACACGCCCGACGGACTGGACAAGGTGTTCCTGTCCGATTCGGGATCGGTATCGGTCGAGGTGGCGGCCAAGATGTGCCTGCAATACTGGCGGGCGCTGGGGCGGCCGGGGAAGCGGCGGCTGTTCACCTGGCGCGGCGGGTATCACGGTGACACCTTCACGCCGATGAGCGTGTGCGATCCCGAGGGCGGGATGCATTCGCTGTGGACCGACGTGCTCGCCGAGCAGATCTTCGCGCCCATGCCGCCGAAAGACTATGAGCCGGAATATGTTCGGGAGTTGGAACGTCTGCTGGCCGAGCATGCCGACGAGATCGCCGCGGTGATCGTGGAACCGATCGTGCAGGGCGCGGGCGGTATGCGTTTCCATCATCCGGACTATCTGAAGGATCTGCGCCGCCTCTGCGACGAACACGGCATCCTGCTGGTCTTCGACGAGATCGCCACCGGATTCGGCCGCACCGGAACGTTCTTCGCCGCGGACCGGGTCGGCGTGCGCCCCGACGTGATGTGCGTCGGCAAGGCCCTCACCGGCGGCTACATGTCCCTCGCCGCGACCCTGTGCACCACTCGGATGGCCGAGACGATCAGCGCCGGCCACGGCGGCCTCATGCACGGCCCGACCTTCATGGGCAACCCCCTGGCCTGCGCCGTCGCCGTCGCCTCCATCGAACTACTGCTCTCCCGCGACTGGTTCGGCGAGGTCGCCGGAATCGAAGCCCGCCTGACCGCCGGACTGGCTGCGGCACAAGAGATTCCGGGCGTCGTAGAAGTCCGTGTGCAGGGCGCGATCGGCGTCGTCGAACTCGACCACCCCGTCGACATGCGCCAGGCCACCGCCGCCGCCGTAACCACAGGAGTCTGGCTCCGCCCCTTCCGCAACCTCGTCTACACCATGCCCCCCTTCATCAGCAGCCCCGACGACATCGCCCGCATCACCGCAGGCGTCGTTGCCGCCGCCGCGAGCTGAATGCGGCGCGGACCTGTCGGAGGTCATTTCGTACACGGGGTATTGCTCTTGAACGCTGTTCAAGTATGCTTCTCTGCTGTGAACATCGATCCGTTGGGCTGGTTGGACGAGCGGGCTACCGCGCGGGTGAGTGCCGGGTTGCGGCGGGAGTTGCGGGCGCGGGAGGCGCGGTCCGCGGCGATCGATCTGGCGTCCAACGACTATCTGGGGCTGTCGCGGCATCCCGAGGTGGTAGCGGCCGCGGTCGACGCTGTGCGGACCTGGGGGACCGGGTCGACGGGGTCGCGGCTGGTTACCGGGACAACCACTGCGCACGAGGAGTTCGAGGCCGAGTTGGCCGAATTCGTCGGTGCCGAAGCGGGTTTGGTGTTCGCCACCGGTTATGCCGCCAACCTCGGAGTGGTCACGGCGTTGGCCGGGCGCGGGTCGCTGGTGGTGTCCGATGCGGGGAGTCATGCCTCGCTGGTGGATGCCTGCCGGTTGTCGCGGGCGCGGGTGGAGATCGCGCCGCACTGTGATGCCGAGGCGGTGGATCGGCTGCTGGCCGAGCGCACCGAGGAGCGGGCGCTGATGCTCACCGATTCGGTGTTCAGCGCCGACGGTGATCTCGCGCCGCTGACCGAACTGCATCAGGTGGTGCGGGCCAACGGTGCGGTGCTGATCGTGGACGAGGCGCACGGCATCGGCGTGCGTGGCGACGGCGGGCGCGGGCTGGTGCAGGAGGTCGGGCTGGCCGGGCTGCCGGATCTGATTATCACCGCGACATTGTCGAAAGCCCTTGCCGCGCAAGGCGGTGCGGTGTTGTCGAGTGAGCGGGTGCGGGCGCATCTGATCGATTCCGCGCGCACGTTCATCTTCGACACCGGTCTGGCTCCGGCGGCAGTCGGTGCGGCGCGCGCGGCCTTGGGACTGCTGCGGCGCGATCCGGAGATGGGCGGGCGGGTGCTGACGCGCGCGGCGCAGATCGCCCGTATCGCCGGTGTGCCGCAACCGGATTCGGCGGTCGTCTCGGTCGTGCTGGGCAAGGCGCAGGTCGCCTACGACGCCGCGTGCGCGTGCCGGGAGCGCGGCCTGAACGTCGGCTGCTTCCGCCCGCCATCGGTGCCCGAGGGGACGTCGCGGCTGCGGCTGACCGCCCGCGCCGATCTCACCGATGCCGAGATGGACAGCATCGCAACGGTTCTGGGCGAGGTGCTGGCCCAGGCGCGGGCCGGGGATCCGCAGCGCGAGCCGCTGGCCACCGGCGCGTCCGCGTAACAAGCGTTGTTTCCTGTTGTGGGAGTGAGGATCTCGTGGGTGTTCTGATCGTGACCGGCACGTCGACCGACGTCGGCAAGACCGTCGTCACCGCGGCCCTGGCGGCGGCGGCCCGAGCGGCCGGACGTTCGGTGGCGGTCTGCAAACCGGCCCAGACCGGCGTGCGACCGGGTGAGCCCGGCGACCTCGCGGAGATCCGCAGGCTCGGAGGCGTCACGCGCACACTGGAATTGGCCCGCTACCCCGACCCGCTCGCCCCCGACACCGCCGCCCGCCGCTGCGGCAGCCCGCTGCTCACCCTCGCCGAAACGGCCGCGGGCGTGGAATCTCTCGCCGACGCCGACCTCACCCTGGTCGAGGGCGCGGGCGGATTACTGGTCCGGATGGGCGATTTCACGATCCTGGACCTGGCTCAGAAGATCAACGCCCCGGTCCTGGTCGTCGCCGCCGCGGGCCTGGGCACCCTCAATCACAGCGAACTGACCACCCGCGCCCTGTCCGCCGCGGGCGTCCCCTGCGCGGGCCTGGTCATCGGATCCTGGCCTGCCACACCGGATCTCGCATCGGACTGCAACCGCGCCGACCTGCCCGCCGTCACCGGCGTCGACCTGGTCGGCAGCATCCCGCAGGGCGCGGGCCGCTGGACTCCGGAACGTTTCGCCGACGCCGCCCCGAGTTGGTTCACACCCGACTGGACAGTGCGTCACCTCATGGTCTGATCCAGCACCGGACGAACCGAGAACTCCTTGGCCCCGTGCTTACCTCACGAAAAGTGCTGTTCCCCAGAAGACTTCGCGCTCGAAACACGCCCTGCTCCGGCTCGGTGCGAACCTGCCGCTCCTCGGAACCCGCTGCCCGGAGCTACTGTGTCGCTGATCGTTCGGGTGGTGTTCGTTGCGGACGCGGCGCTCAGCGCACCCGGCTGCCCAGCAGATGTCGCACGCCACCGAGGAACAATTGCAGACCGAAGTCGAAACGGTCGGTGGCACTGGGTGTTTCATCGCCGGTGAGAGATTCGTGAACCGGCGAGGACTCCTCGCTCAACGCACCCGCCGAATCCATCTGCATGCGCGACTGCTCGTCCACCGTGCCACCGAGGATGTAGTACAGCAGCGTGTATGCGGCTTGATCGGCCTCCTCGCGGGTCATCCCGCCGCGAATCAGCGCCCCGGCCAACCGTTCCCGGCCCTTGCTGGTGGTCAACCGGGACGCGTAGGTCGCCGAAACCACCTCTGCGCCATCGCGATACGCCAGCAGGCACGAGCGCAGCCGATGTGCGAGTTCGGAGACCTGTCCGGACCACTCGTCGGCATCGACCGTGTCCTCCATCGGCGCGAGAATCCGGTCGGCGACCGCGCCGAGCAGGGCCTGCTTGTTGGGAAAGTGCCAGTACAGCGCCCCCGGCTGGACGTGCAGGGAGGTCGCCAGCCGACGCATCGTCAGATCGGCCAGTCCGTACTGGTCGAGGATGGCGACGGCTCCGTCGACGACGTCGGTGCGGTGCAACTGCACGGGTGGCCCTTTCTGGCGACGAGCTTTGACTCCTGTCCCCAGGTACCTTAGCCTGAACACCGTTCAAGTACATCGTTCACGTTGCGCGGCCGCCCCGGCCACAAGAAGGGATTCGTGCTGTGACCCAGGCACCCGTCAAGACCGACGTCGACATTCTGGCGACCGCTCGCGAGCAGGTGCTCGAGCGCGGCGTCGGCCTCACCCAGGAGCAGACCGTCGAGGTGCTGCGGCTCGGTGACGACCGGCTCGAGGAGCTGCTGGCCCTGGCGCACGAGGTGCGGATGCGCTGGTGCGGCCCCGAGGTCGAGGTCGAGGGCATCATCTCGCTCAAAACCGGCGGCTGCCCCGAGGACTGCCACTTCTGCTCGCAGTCGGGCCTGTTCCAGTCCCCGGTCCGCGCGGCCTGGCTGGACATCCCCTCGCTGGTCGAGGCCGCCAAGCAGACCGCCAAGACCGGCGCGACCGAATTCTGCATCGTCGCGGCCGTGCGAGGCCCCGACGAGCGGCTGATGGCGCAGGTCGCCGCGGGCGTCGAGGCCATCCGCAACGAGGTCGACATCCAGGTCGCCTGCTCGCTGGGCATGCTCAACCAGGAGCAGGTCGACCAGCTCGCCGCGATGGGCGTGCACCGCTACAACCACAACCTGGAAACCTCCAGGTCGCACTTCCCGAACGTGGTCACCACGCACACCTGGGAGGAGCGCTGGGGCACCCTGCGCATGGTGCGCGAGGCCGGTATGGAGGTGTGCTGCGGCGGCATCCTGGGCATGGGCGAGACCATCGAGCAGCGCGCCGAATTCGCTTCGCAGCTGGCCGAATTGGAGCCCGACGAGGTGCCGCTGAACTTCCTGAACCCGCGTCCGGGCACCCCGTTCGGTGATCTCGAGGTGCTGCCCGCGGCCGAGGCGCTCAAGGCCGTGGCCGCGTTCCGGCTCGCGCTGCCGCGCACCATCCTGCGTTTCGCGGGCGGCCGTGAGATCACCCTCGGCGATCTGGGCGCCAAGCAGGGCATCCTCGGCGGTATCAACGCCGTCATCGTCGGCAACTACCTGACCACCCTCGGCCGTCCCGCCGAAGCCGATCTGGATCTGCTGGGTGAGCTGAAGATGCCGATCAAGGCGCTCAACGAGACCCTGTAGGTCGCGTCGCCGTCCGGTGGTCGCGGATCCGCCGGTACGGTTGAGGCGGTGCAGGGCCGGTCGCACGTCATCAAAGGTTCAAGGGGCGAGAAGTGGTCGTCGATATGGAAGAGCGGTACAACCCGTTCACGGGTAAGCGGATCGTCACCGGTGTGGACGATCCGGTGCCCGCGGCCGCCGCGCTCGGCCTCGAGCCGCCGCGGTTCTGCGAACAGTGCGGCCGCCGGATGATCGTGCAGGTGCATCCGGAAGGCTGGTGGGCGAAGTGCTCGCGGCACGGCGTGCTCGATTCGAAGTCCCTGGACCGCCGCTGATGGTCCATCAGGGTGTGGCCGAACCGCCCGCGTCGCGGCGGCGGGAAATCCGTGCCGCCCTCGCGGTGGTGCTCGCGGTGTTGGTGGTCAGTGCGCTCGGTGGGGTGGTGTGGGCGGTGTTGGCTCCGACCGAACGCGTACTGGTGGTGCAGCCCGGTCGCGGTGCGGCGCTGACGGGGGAGAGCACGCATCGTTTCGACGCGATCGCCGTGTTCGTCTGCATCGCCATGGTGGTCGGTGTGCTGACCGCCGCCGCTGTATGGCGTTTGCGCCGGGTGCGTGGTCCGATCATGCAGTGCGCCTTGCTGTTCGCGTCGTTCGTCGGTGCGGAACTGATGTCCTGGCTCGGTGAACTCACCGCCCACAGCATGCACCCCCACGCCTCGAACCCCCCGCTGCACACCATCGTTGCCATGCCTCCCTCGATCGACGGCTGGCGCACCCTGATCGACCATTGGATCCACTCCGATCTGTCGGCTGGTGCCTGGTCGGTTGTCATGGTCCAACCGCTGTTCGCGGCGTTGGTCATCCTGTTGCTGGCCGCCTTGAGCACGTCCGAGGATCTCGGTGTCGGCCCGGATGTTCCGCCGGGTGGCAACTCGTACGCCTCGGATATCACTTACGGCCCCTACGGATCTCCGGTTTCGAATGGTGCCGCTCTGGGGCATACCGGACCTTTCGAGGGTGCCGACTCCCGCTGAATCACGGTGGGCGCGAGGCGATTTCCCTGCGCCAGGCGATTCACACCCTTCCTGGACATCAACGAAACAGGCGATGTTCGTTCAGACCGTGACCGTCTCTCCGTCCGAGAGGATGGTCAGCGGGACGTCGGTCAGCATCCGGGGGCTCAGGAATCGGGCCATCGACTGCTGGCCGATCTGGCTGAGCATGACTTCGTGGATCTGGATCAGACGCCGAGGCGCGAGTTGACGCACGTAGTCGGCCGCCGCTCCGACGCTGGTCCACGGCCCGCTGGTGGGCAACAGCAGCGTGTCGACCGCGCAATCCGGGACGTGGTAGGAGTCGCCGGGGTGGTAGAGGCTGTCGTCGACGAGATAGCCGACGTTCGCCACGTTCGGGATGTCACGGTGGATGCAGGCGTGTTCGCCGCCGAAGACCGCGATGTCGAAGCCGGCGACGCTCACTCGGTCGCCGGGGGCTACCGCGGTGACCCGGCCGCGGTAGCCGAGCCATCGCTCCACCACCGGCCGCGGGCCGAAAACCCGCAGCTCGGGCCGCGCTTCCAGGCTTCGGGAGATCAGTTCCTCGTCGACATGGTCGAAGTGCTCATGAGTGATCAGGACGGCGTCCGCGGCGGCCACGGCCACATCGGCGTCCGGGGTGAACGTTCCGGGGTCGATGACGATCCGCCCGCCGTCCTCCCGGCTCGTCTTGGACAGGGTCACGCAGGCGTGGGCGTGCTTGGTCAGTCGCATTCTCTGCTCCGGTAGGTATGTAGTTTAATCTGTACAGATGAGACTGTACAGTTGATACTACATTTGTGCTAGGCTGTGAGCATGGACACCCCGCCTGCCGGGGGTGCGGCATCTCCTGTAGCACCCGACCGGGTCTCACTCGACCGGCTTGCCGCCGATCTGCGCGCGAGCGTCGGCGCGCTGGTCCGCTCCACCCGCTCCGTCGACCAGCTCGCGCCCATACCGGCCGCGGTGCTGGACCTGCTCGACCGACGCGGTCCGATGACCACCGCTGACCTGGCCGCGAGCCGCGGCGTGCGGCATCAGACGATGGCCACCGCCGTGAAGGAGTTGACTGGCGCGGGCTATCTGGCCGCGGGCCCCGACCCGTCCGATGCGCGCAAGAAGGTTCTCACGCTGACCGGCGCGGGCAAGGAGGCGATCGACCGCGATCGCCACCGCCGAGTCGGTCTGCTCGCCAGGGCTCTCGAGGACGGCCTCGATGAGGACGAACGGCGTGTCCTGGCCCACGCCCTGGCCCTCATCGACCGGGTTACGCGGACGATCGCAGGCAGCGTTGCCGCGTCGCCCACGCCCGGCGACGGACCCATCACCGGGGCGTGGTGACGAGGCGACCGGAATTCGCCCCTCGCCGGGCCCAGGCAGGATCGTGGCGGTCGGTGTTAACGCCGATCGCGCCGCTGCGACCGGGTGGATCCAGACCGTCGACGTACTGGCATCGGTGAGCATTAGTTCCTGCAAAAATGCTGTGAGAGAATCTATTTCATCACCACAATCTCTCGGTGCCCACGCACAGGGCGCGTGATCGAGCAGTTGGCAGGTCGACACTCCACTGGTTCGCGTCCAATTGCGGCCTGGGGCGTTCCGGCCGGTTATTGCCACAAGCTCTGGTAGGGCATGGGTGGCATCCAGTCGCGGACCTGGTCGTCGATGGTGATGGTTGCTAAATATGCTGCGGCGCAGGCAAATTGCTCTGCTGCGTGACGGTCGGCGCGGAAGTGTAGGGGTGCACCGTCGTCCAGTTGGACGGTCAGGTGGCATTCGTCCATTGACTCGCCCGGTCCAACGCGCGTGGTGTCAGCAATGACAATCCGACTGCTTCGGGCGCGGTGAGGCCGAGAGGTCTTGCGGTGGAGGCGATTTCGGTGGCGAGTTCGGCGATGAGGAGTGCGCCGACCGCGGCCGAGAGGCCGAGTGTGCGGCCGGGCAGGTATGAGACCACCCAGCCGTCCTGGCCCACTGATCGTGCGGTGTGGACGGTTCGATCGCTGATCATCAGTGTTCCGATCATCTGCAACGCCATGCCTCTCGGCCCCCTCGAGTTCGGAATCCGTGACCGGTCGTGATGCCGGTCACGTTCAGTCACAGCATGCACCGCACCTACAACAAATGCAATAGTTGCATTTTAAATAGGTACGTTTGTCTTAGTTGCTCTCTGGGCGCGGTTTGGCAAGACTGTGATCATGCGACAACCGCCGCCGCGCATCGCGGGCATCCACTTGCGACGACTGGCCGCGGAATTGCTCAGTCTTCGCGAGGCCGCTGGACTCAACCGTCAGCAGGTCCAGGATGCGACCAAGATCAGCGATGTCACCCTCTACCGAATCGAAGAGGCGGTGACCCGTCCGCAACAGCGCACGTTGCTGGCGCTGATGGACCTGTATCGCGCGAACGACGCCGAACGTGAGCTGCTGACAAGCCTTTTCAAGGACTCGACCAAGCGCGGACTACTGCTGCCGTACCACCATGACCTGCCCGAGCCGTACAACACCTACATCAGCCTCGAAGATCAAGCCGAGCAACTCCGGGCGTTCGAACCCCTTGTCATCCCCGGCCTACTGCAGACCGAGCAATACGCTCACGCTCTGATCGCGGAAAGTGACTCCGAGGCCGGTGCTGAGAAAATCGACAGCTATGTACGTTCTCGCCTGGATCGCCAGCAGAGACTCGGCGGCGAACGGCCGTTGAAGCTGTGGGCGATCATCGATGAACCGGCGATCCGCCGCATCGTCGGTTCATCGGACATAACCCGTGCGCAACTGCGGCGGCTGGTTCAGGCTGCCACGCTGCCGAACGTAACGGTGCAGATCATCCCCTTCGATTCCGGAGGTCATCCCGGGATGCGAGGTTCCTTCGCGCTCATGGACTTTCCCGAAGCGGAGGGACCCGAGGTCGTGTATCTGGACACCATGGCCGGACAGATCTTCGTGGAGGAGCAGGGCCAGGTCAAGCGGTACAACGAGCAGTTCGTCCAGTTGGCCGCGATCGCGCTCAGCCCGGCCAAATCGTCCAAATTGGTTGCCCAGCTTGCAGACTCTCTCGATGAGATTCCCCGGTAGAATACGGTCATGAGCTCGAAGGCCGAATTGACCGATGCGCAATGGCACAAGAGTGCACGGAGCCAAAGCGGAAGCGCCTGCGTCGAATTCGCCTTCGCCGGTGACCTGGTCGGCCTGCGCGACAGCAAATACCGTCGCGATCCCGCCAACGCGACCGACGACCAGCCGATGATCAGCCTCCCGCTCACCCACTGGCAACCGTTCCTCGAGGCGGCGGTCGCGGGTAGCCCCCGATCGGGCGAACTCCGGATCCTGCACCTCCATGACGGCGGCGTCACCCTCCAGGATCACGACGGTGTCGCCCTGACCTACACCGATGCCGAGTGGACCGCATTCCTCGCGGGCATCGCGGCCGACGATTTCGTCATGGTGGCCTAGAAGTTCAAGGCTCCCATAGAGTTTCGGAAATCGACCCGGAGTCTCGGACTGTTCGGTGCTGATGTGACAGCTACTTCACAGTCTCGATATTCCGCTTCCCGTACTGGCTGAGGTCTCACCAGTTGCGTTTCAGTGCAACAGGATTCGATTGGCCGTGCGCTGGTGTAGGTTCAGCTTCGGCGCGCGAGGCGTACGAAGTCGTACCGTTTGCCGTCGGTTCGAGCCGGTCAGTGCCGGTTCGCGATGGCGGGCGGGGTCGGCGGGGCGGCGTCGTAGGCCGCCTGCGCCGCGTGGATCGCGTCGCTGTGCCGGTCGACCCAGGTGACCAGGTCTGCGAGGCGCGGTGCCAATTCCGTTCCTAGAGTGGTTAATTCGTAGGTTACCTGGATCGGGACCGTGGGGGTTGCGGTGCGGTCGACGAGACCGTCGCGGGTGAGGGTCCGCAGGGTGTGCGACAGCATTTTCTCGCTGATGCCCGGGATGCGGTCGGCCAGTTGTGCGAAGCGGTGTGGGCGGGTCAAGAGCGCGGCGAGGACCAGGGTGGCCCAGCGACTGGTGATATCGGCCCGGATCGAAAGCATCGGGCAATCGGTGGCGAAGACGTCCCGGGAGGGCTCGGCAACGGCGGCCTTCTCGGTTAGCGGCTGACTCACAGGTAGAGCTTACCTGGAGGTACGTACTTACAAATGGTTAGTGTCCTCGATACGTTCGTCCCGTTCGGCAATCAGCACCGCGACGAGGAGTGAAACAATGGTCGATCTGAACGGACGTGTCGCCCTGGTGACCGGAGGCGGCAAGGGTATCGGACGGGGGATTTCCACGGCGCTGGCTGCCGCCGGTGCTTCGGTCGCGGTCAACTACGCCACCGACCGCGCGGCCGCCGACTCGACCGTCGCGGATATCGCCGCCAGCGGCGGCAGGGCCGTGGCCGTACCCGGCGACGTCGCCGTACCTGAGGACGTGGAGCGAATGTTCGCACAGGTCAACGCCACTATCGGCGCGGTCGACACACTGGTGAACAACGCCGGGATCTACACCTTCCAGCCCTTCGAGGACGTCACGCCGGACGACTTCGAGCGGCACTATCGGACCAATGTGCTCGGCGTGATCCTCACCTGCCAGAGCTTCGTGAAGCAGGTGCCCGGCGTCGGCGGGTCGATAGTCAACATCTCAACCTCCGGTATCGCGAACAACGCTCCCGGCCCGATCCTGTCGACCTCATCCAAGGCCGCGGTGACCACGCTGACCAGAATCCTGGCCAACGAACTCGGACCGCGGCAGATCCGGGTCAACGCCGTCGCACCGGGCGCGACCGATACCGACGGCGCCCGCGCCCTGGGCCTGATCAACGACGAGTTGGTCGCCGCGGTCGTCGCCGCCACGCCCCTGGGCCGACTCGGACATCCCGACGATATCGGCCCGGTGGTCGCGTTCCTCGCCTCGCGCGAGGCCGCCTGGATCACGGGTGACGTCGTCTTCGCGTCCGGCGGATCGCGCTGACACCGGTCGCTATCGGCACGGCGGACTGTAGGGCAGGTCCAGGATGCGTTCGCGCCACACCTCCGGTGTCAGCATGCTGCGGGTGATGTCGCTGGAGTCCGCGATGTGCCGATGCGGCGATGCGGCGTGGTTGGGGGTAGTGGCGTAGGGCGAGAAAGTGACCTGAGACCGGGAATGAAAAGAGCTACGGTGGGGGCCATGTACGTCATGCCGTCACAGCAGACCGAGGCTCGGCCGAACGGCGATGGAGGTGGGCGGAGGCTGGTCGGGCCCGGGTTCGCCGCGGTCATCGGTGTGGGGCTGCTGACCTCGGTCTATCGGTTCGACGGGACCTCGATGGTCCAGTACATCTTCAACATGTCCGGTCAAGCGGTGCTGCTGACATGTGTTGTCGCGTACCTGGTCGCGGCGGTGCTCACCGGTGCGCTCGGATTCGTGTTCGGCGCGCGATTCCCGACGGCGGTGACGTTGTCCGCGATCGTCGTCATGCTCATCGGCACAGCGCTGACCGCCCTCAGCCCCAACGCCGCCGTGCTGCTGGTGGGCCGTGTAGTCGGCGGGCTCGGTGCGGGTGCGGTCATCGGAGTGGTTGCGGCGCTGCTACGTCGACTCGGGGATCGGCGAGGTACCGCGGTGGCGGCGGCGCTCGGCATCCTGACCGCGCTGATCGCACCCGGTGTCGGCCAACTGATCTCGGAGGTGACCGGCTTCCGCGTGGTGTACCTGGTGGCGGTACCGTTCCTGCTCATCGCGCTGATCCTCACCGCCGTGAGCGGCTCCTCGGCCAAACGTCCCACCCAACCGATCCTCAACGGCATGCCGTACCCACCCCAGGGGCCCGCCCAATACCCCAACCCGTACGGCACGCAATACCCGCCGCAGATGCCGAACCAAGTGTCCCAAGGTGCGCAGTATCCGTCGCAGATGCCCGGCCAGTATTCAGACCAGGTTCCCCGAGGTGCGCAGTATCCGTCGCAGATGCCCGGCCAGTATCCGGACCAGGCTCCCCAAAGTACGCAGCATCCATCGCAGTATCCGGCTCCCCAAGACATGCAGTTTCCATCGCAAGCGACCGTTCAATATCCGAGTCCCGCCCCCAATGACACGCAGGGGCCGCCTCAACCTCCTCCCCACTGAACCCGCGGGTAGAACAGCACCTGCGCGAGCAACAGTTCCCCCGTCTCGGTCCCCGACTCGCCTGGAGTGTCGGCAGCCCACACGGTCCAACTCTCCCTTGCGATTTCTCGATGAAGCATGGCTCGGAGGCGAATCGGTCAGCTGTCGGCGTCACGGGTCCCGGACGGTGTCGAACCGGTGTTTCGCGGATTCGATCTGCCGATGTTCGGTCGAGTGCCAGATCTGTTGTCGCACAATGATTGCCGACCACCCAGAAATTCGATCAAGTCGGCGCGGATCGTGGCGGCGGTAGGTCTTGGACTTCCGGGCCACGGTGATGGAAGTGGCGGCGGTGAATAGCTTTGTCTGCCAGTAGATTTCGCTCGATCACCCGATAATCGGACGCAGGGTGTCCTGGAAGAGGTCGTCCACGGTTCGGTCGCCCTGAAAGTACTTGCTGATTCCCGCGATGTCCCTGCGCAACGCGGCCGGACTCACTGCCGGGAAAACGGTGCTGATCCAGGGCGCGACGGGCGTCGCGGGCCGTCTCGCGGTGAAGGTGGCCCGGCTGCTCGGCGCGGGCCGGATCGTCGCCACCGGCCGCGACGACCACGCGCTGGGCGAGGTGGCCGCCTTCGGCGCAGGCGCGGTGATCAACACCGCCGTCCCCGACGCGGAGCTGTGCGCCGCCTTCACCCGCGCCGCGCCCGACGGCTACGACGTCGTCCTGGACTTCCTCTGGGGCCGCCCCACCGAACTCCTGCTCCGCACCCTCCCCGAATCCTTCGCCCTCGGCACCCCGACCCGCCTCATCCAGGCCGGAGAATCGGCCGGCCCTACGATCACCCTCCCCGCCGAGAGCCTGCGCACCTCCGGCGTCGAAATCTGTGGCGCGGCAAAGGGAATCGACCGCCAAACCATCGCCACCTCCTACCAGGAGGTAGTTCGCTGGGCCACCACCGGCGAACTCGCCTTCGACGTCCAACCGACCCCGCTCAGCGACATCGAATCCGCCTGGCAACACCCCACCCCCCGAGGTAAACGCCTGGTCGTCCACCCCTGAATCCGTTGTCCCACAGGAAAATCAGTAGCTCCACCACCCATCCACGGCTACCGTGGAAGTACGACTGGAAAGGAGGTCGGCGATGAACCGCACGGCAGACAACACACCCGATACAACCCCGGCAGCACCCCCTGCCGAACGCGCCGACCTCACCGCCTGGCGAGACCGCCACGAACTCCGCAGATCCAATGCGGCCCAACCGATTACGAATAAGCGCATTTACCGCCGCACCACCAAACACCGCAAGCGGGACGACGACCGCTGAACGGTAGATCCAACCCGGCCGTGCCGACGCTCGATCGCCTTGCGTCGTCTTCCGTTATGGGTCTCCGAGTCATCTCGACAGCAGCATCTGGCGGATCAACCGGACCCACTCCATGTCCCACGTGACGGGCGATCAGCCGATACCCACTTCTCGTGATCTTCCACGGCGTAGTCGAATATGCTGACGCAACCCATTTCCCTCGATCTTCCGACGGAATGTTTCCCCGATGGGATACAGAAACCGTGTACCGGTCTTCGGTAGATCGCCGGAAAACAACTTCCGGAAGTCAGGATATCGTGGTGCATCTGCTGCGGGCGTCGTTCCGGTATGCCGCCCGCCAGGACTGGGACGCGATCGCCAAAGCGTTGAAACCGGTGTATACCGCGCCGACGGAATCGGCTGCGCTGGAACGGTTCTGCGAGTTCACCGATACCTGGGGTGGCAAGTATCCGGCGATCGTGCGGCCGACAGCATGGCCTCGATTTCCGACGATACCGATCGCAGGCCGGAGCTCGGACTGTCGTGTATTACTCCGAGTGACTTCACTGCTGCTGGGAGGGCAGCTGTATCGAGATTCATTTGCTCTGCCACGAGGTCCCCAGGTGTTCAACCAGCGCTATCGCGCCGAATCTACTGGATGTGTATGTGAAGTGGCGTTGTGGCGCAATGATTTTGGTGTTGTGCGTGACGGTCGTGGTCGAGCGCTTGTGTCGAGAGCTGAAATCGGGGCGGCGGGTGAGGGGCGTGGTGGAGATTCGTGGCGAGTTTGTCGCGTGTCCGGTCTGCTTGCCGGGGTAGGGGTATAGAACTGTGGGATGGGTGACGATCTTGTAGGGCGGGCGCGGGACCTTCTGCGGGGAGCGCCGGTGGTGGATGGGCACAATGATCTGCCCTGGGCGATGCGGTCGCATGTGCGGTATGACCTGGATGCTTTGGATCTGGCGGGGGATCTTTCGGGGGTGCTGCACACCGATCTGGATCGGTTGCGTGCGGGTGGGGTGGGGGCGCAGTTCTGGTCGGTGTTCGTGCCGTCGAGTCTGGCGGGGGAGCGGGCGGTGGTGGCGACGCTCGAGCAGATCGATTTCGTGCGGGGGATGATCGCGCGGTATCCGGATCGGTTGTGGGCGGCGTTCGGTGCGGCGGATATGGAAGTCGCTCGGGCGCAAGGGAAGATCGCCTCGCTGATGGGGGCCGAGGGTGGGCACAGTATCGGGTGTTCGCTGGGGGCGTTGCGGGGGCTGTATGCGCTGGGGGTGCGGTACCTGACGTTGACGCACAACGACAATGTGCCGTGGGCGGATTCGGCTACCGACACGCCGAAGGTCAACGGGCTCAGCCGATTCGGCGAGGAAGTTGTGCGGGAGATGAATCGGCTCGGCATGCTGGTCGATCTGTCGCACGTCGCCGAGACCACCATGCGCGCGGCGCTGGCCGTCACCCGCGCGCCGGTGATCTTCTCGCACTCCTCGGCGCGGGCACTGTGCGATCACCCGCGCAATATTCCGGACGATGTGCTGAAGTCGTTGTCCGCCAACGGCGGTGTGGCGATGGTGACCTTCGTGCCGCAGTTCGTGCTGCCCGCCGCGACGCGCTGGGTGGTGGACGCGGACGCGAACATGCGCGAGCACGGATTCCATCCGCTCGACACCGGTCCGGCGGCGATCGCCTGCCAGCGGGAGTTCGCGGCCGCGCATCCGCGACCGGTGCCGACGGTCGCCGATGTGGCCGACCACGTCGACCATGTGCGGGAGGCGGCCGGGGTCGATCATGTCGGTCTCGGCGGGGATTTCGACGGAATCGCCTTCGCCACAGCGGGTCTGGACGACGTCTCCGGCTATCCGAACCTGATCGCCGAACTCCTCGATCGCGGCTGGTCCACCACCGATCTGGGAAAACTCACCTGGCACAACGCCGTTCGGGTGTTACGTGACGCGCAGGACGTCGCGGACGAACTGCGCCGCACCGAGACGCCGTCGATCGCGACCATCGATCAACTCGACGGAAACGCCTGAGCGACAACCGATTCGACACCAAGGCGACGACGAGACATCGACGTCGCCCAGGTGAACCGGCCCCGAGTCGTGCGGCAGGCTCGCTCAGTGCGCCTCGGGCGCGGTGTCCTGATGTTCGGCCACGTACTCGGCCTCGATCGCCTTGGCGTGCCGGCGTTCGCGCACCTTCCACACGATCAAGCCGACGACCACGATGACCACCACCGCGATGGTCATCCCGCGCCCGACCGTCGAGGCGAGCTTCTCGTAGGAGTGACCGGCGAGATATCCGAGTACGACGAAGGTTGTGCCCCAGACGATGCCGCCCGTGGCGTTGTAGGCCAGGAACCGGCCGTAGGGCATGCGGGAGGTGCCGACCAGCGCGGGCATCACCGCGCGGAAGAACGCTGTGAACCGGCCCAGGAATACCGCCCAGCCGCCGCGCTTGGCCAGGAAGCTCTGCGCGTTGTCGAGCCGTCCTCGATAGCGGTCGAGCATCGACAGCCCGAGCAGCTTGCTGCCGAAATGCTTGCCGACCTCGTACCCCACACTGTCCCCGGCGATGGCCGCGACCACCACCAGCAGGATCATCGCCCACAGTTGCACATGCCCCTGACTGGCCGCGACCCCGCCGAGCACCGCCGCGGTCTCGCCGGGGATGACGAAACCGATGAAGATCGCGTCCTCGGCGAAAACCAGCAGTCCCACGGTCAGATAGACCCATACCGGTGCGATCTCGAGGATCCGCTGCATGAGCGAGTTCATGTCGGCCACGGTACCCGGCCGGGGGAGTGCACCGCGCAACGCGCAACAGGACAATTCGCCCATCGGGGGATTCGGTCGCCGCAAGGGAGCGCTCGACTTCGCTGAGCCTCCTCGCGCGGTCGGTAGCTATCCGATCGCTCCGGGGATGCCGATCGATCGATCAGACGTTTGCTCAGGTGGGCGGACGCAGGGCGGCGAATTCGTCGGTGACGCGCAGTCCGTCGTCGGAGAAGCGGTAGAGCGCGGCGGGACGCCCGCCGGACTTGCCGGGTGTCGAGGTGGCCCCGGTGGGCGTGATCACCTTGCGGCGACTCAGGACTCGTTGCAGGTTCGTCGTATCGACATCGTATCCCAATGCCGCGCAATAGATCTCACGCAGCGTCGACATGGTGAAACGCGAAGGGGCAAGGGCGAAGGCGATATTCGTGTAGGACAGCTTCGCGGCCAGCCGGGTGCGGGCGTGCTGTGCGACGGTGCCGTGGTCGAAGGACATCTCCGGGAGCGCGGAGACCGGATACCAACGGGTGTCGTCCGGCAACTGCGGGTCGGCGGTCAGCGGCACCAGGCCCAGATAGGCCGAGGCGATGCGGCGCGGCGGCGGCACCCGGTGCGGATCGCTGAACACCCAGACCTGCTCGAGATGCGACACCTCGCGCACGTCGACCTTCTCGGCGAGTTGGCGGCGGGCGGAGAAATCCAGATCCTCGTCGTCGCGCAACCGCCCGCCCGGCAGCGACCAGGTCCCGGTCTGCGGCTCCATCGCGCGCTGCCACAGCAGTACACCCAATTCGGTGTGCCAGCCGGATGCCGGTCGCCCCACATCGTGGCCGACCGACTCGTTGCTGGGCTGACCTGCTGCGATGGTGTCGCGGAAGCGACGAACTTGGAACACGGCGGTGAGCGATTCGTGAATGGTGCTACTATGGGGCACGTTTTCGATTATAAGTCGAAAACCGGTTGGATGCGAAATCGGCGAGTCATGCCGGTCGCAGAGAGAAGGAGCCATGCGATGACGATTACTGCATCGCGCAGCGATTCCGTGGGGGGCGGCGGTCGGGTGACGGGCGGGCCGATGACGTTGACCGGGCGCGTCGTAGACGGCCCGTCGGGGTTTACGGGTGTCGAGGCGACCCCGGAGTGGGCGGCGGAGATCAAGCGACTCGCACGTGAGCGCAATGCGACCATCCTGGCGCACAACTACCAGCTGCCCGAGATCCAGGACGTCGCGGATCATGTCGGCGACTCGCTGGCCCTGTCCCGCATCGCCGCCGAGGCCCCGGAGGACACGATCGTGTTCTGCGGCGTGCACTTCATGGCCGAGACCGCCAAGATCCTGAGCCCGGACAAGACCGTGCTGATCCCGGATCAGCGCGCGGGCTGCTCGCTGGCCGACTCCATCTCGGCCGACGAGCTGCGCGAGTGGAAGGCCGAACACCCTGGGGCACTGGTGGTTTCGTACGTGAACACCACCGCCGCGGTGAAGGCGCTGACCGACATCTGCTGCACCTCGTCGAACGCCGTGGACGTGGTCGCCTCCATCGATCCCGACCGCGAGGTGCTGTTCCTGCCCGACCAGTTCCTCGGCGCGCACGTCAAACGCGTGACGGGCCGGGACAACATCCACATCTGGGCGGGCGAATGCCACGTGCACGCGGGCATCAATGGTGACGAGCTGACCGAACAGGCCCGCACCCACCCGAACGCCGAACTGTTCGTGCACCCCGAATGTGGTTGTGCCACATCGGCTCTGTACCTCGCGGGCGAGGGCGCCTTCCCGGCCGACCGGGTGCACATCCTGTCCACCGGCGGCATGATCGATGCCGCCAAGGCCGCGCGGTCGAGCGAGGTCCTGGTCGCCACCGAGATCGGCATGCTGCACCAGCTGCGAAAGGCCGCGCCCGGCATCGACTTCCAGGCCGTCAACGATCGCGCCTCCTGCAAGTACATGAAGATGATCACCCCGGCCGCCTTGCTGCGCTGCCTGGCCGAGAACCGCGACGAGGTGCATGTCGACCCGGAAACCGCTGCGGCGGGCCGTGATTCGGTGCTGCGCATGATCGCGATCGGCAATCCGGGCGGTGGCGAGTGAGCATTCCGGATCCCGAGTCTGGGCAGCCGCGATGAGCGGCCCGACGATCCGGTGGGAGGCCGAGGCGGACCTGGTGGTGATCGGTGGTGGCGTCGCGGGGCTGACCGCGGCCCGCACCGCCTCGCTGCGGGGTCTGCGGGTGCTCACCCTGAGCAAGGGCGGCCCCGCGGACACCTCCACCCAGTACGCGCAGGGCGGCATCGCAGTCGTTGCACCGCACGGGGATTCGGTGGAATCCCATGTCGAGGACACGGTCGTGGCCGGGGTCGGATTGTGTGATCCCGAGGCGGTGCGCTCCATCGTCGAGGGTGGTCGCGACGCGGTCGCGGCGCTGACCGATCTGGGCGCGGTCTTCGATCTGGGCCGCGACGGCGAGGTTTCGCGCACTCGCGAGGGCGGGCACAGTACCCGGCGCATCATCCACGCCGGTGGTGACGCCACGGGCGCCGAGGTGCAGCGGGCGCTGAACGCGGCAGGTCTGCCGGTGCTGTTCGGCGCCGCCGCGGTGCGGATCGTCACCGGGCCGCGCGGGGTGCGGGGCGTTGTCGCGGTGTCGGACAAGGGTTTCGGTGTCGTGCACGCACCCGCGGTCCTGCTGGCCACCGGCGGTCTGGGGCAGCTGTACGCGTGCAGCACCAACCCGTCCGGGGCCACCGCGGACGGGATAGCGCTGGCCCTGCGGGCCGGTGCGACCGTCGCGGACCTGGAGTTCGTGCAGTTCCATCCGACCGTGCTGTTCACCCCGGGCGGTCTGGGGAGACGGCCGCTGATCAGCGAGGCCGTGCGCGGCGAGGGTGCGAAACTCGTGGATTCCCAGGGGGATTCGATCACCGAGGGCGTGCATCCGCGCGGTGACCTCGCCCCGCGGGACGTGGTCTCGCGGGCGGTCGCGGCCCGGTTGCGCGCGCTGGGGGAGGATCACGTCTTCCTCGACGCTGGCGCGATAGACGGCTTCCCGCAACGCTTTCCGACCATCACCGCATCCTGTCGCGCGGTCGGGATCGATCCGCGCACCGATCTGATCCCGGTCGCTCCGGCGGCGCACTACCAGTGTGGCGGTATCCTCACCGATCCTCACGGCCGCACAACGGTTCCCGGCCTGTACGCCGCGGGCGAGGTCGCTCGCACCGGCCTGCACGGGGCCAATCGGCTGGCCTCCAACAGCCTGCTCGAGGGCCTGGTCGTGGGCGAGCGCGCCGGTACCGCGGCGGCCGAGCGGCTCGGCGAACCCGGACGCGTCGGCGACCTCGGCGACTGGGAATTCCCGCGCGCGGACCGGAAGTTGTTGCAGGACTTGATGACCGAGAACGCCGGTGTGGTACGCGACGGTGACGCCCTGCGCGGGGCGGTACTGCGGCTGCTGCATCTGCTGAACGATCGCAACGGCGGATCGCGTGCGCTGCCCACCGATCTGACCGGACTCGCCGACGACCCGGACGGGACGCGGGACCTCGACGGAATCGTCACCGACATCGAGGACGCCGCCCTCACGCTCACCGCCCGCGCGATGCTGCTCGCGGCGGGCGCGCGCACCGAAAGCCGTGGCTGCCACACCCGATCCGACTACCCGGACACCCGCGACGACCTGCAACGCAGCATTTCGGTGCGGCTGGGTCCGGACGGCCGCCCGCAGTTGGTCACCCCCGGCTCCGAACACACCGGCAGTTGGGGCGTCGCGGTATCGAGGGCATCGTGAGCACGGCGCACATCGTGAGCCCGGCAGCCCACATCGAGACGAACGCAGGAGTACCCCGATGAGCCTGGATCCCGGCCTCGATCCCGAGGCGATCCGCACCCTGATCCGCACCGCGCTGGACGAGGATCTGCGGTACGGTCCCGATATCACCACGGCCGCAACGGTTCCCGCGCACGCGGCGGTGAAGGCGGCGATGGTTTCGCGTCAGCCGGGCACCGTCGCCGGAATCGATGTCGGGCTGCTGGTGCTGGACGAGGTGATCGGCGCGGGCGACTACGAGGTCACCGACCGGGTGCCCGACGGCACCCGGGTCGCCCCCGGCGACGCGGTCCTGAGCGTGCACGCTCCGACCCGCGGCCTGCTCGTCGCCGAACGCACCATGCTCAATCTGGTGACCCACCTGTCCGGTATCGCCACCGCGACCGCGGCCTGGGTGGACGCGGTCGCGGGCACCGAATGCCGCATCCGCGACAGCCGAAAGACGTTGCCGGGCATGCGTTCCCTGCAGAAATACGCGGTCCGGGCCGGTGGCGGTGTCAATCACCGGATGGGTCTGGGCGACGCCGCGCTGATCAAGGACAACCATGTGGTGGCCGCCGGATCGGTGGTCGCGGCCCTCGCGGCGGTGCGCGCGCTGGCGCCCGACATCACCTGCGAGGTCGAGGTCGACACCCTCGAACAACTCGACGCCGTCCTGGAACACGACGTGGAACTCGTGCTGCTGGACAACTTCCCGCTCTGGGCGACCCAGGCCGCCGTGCAACGCCGCAACACTCGCGCGCCGCGCACGAAACTCGAGTCCTCGGGCGGACTCTCACTGGACATGGCCGCCGAATACGCCCGCACCGGCGTCGACTACCTCGCAGTCGGCGCGCTCACCCACTCCGTGCGTGTACTGGACCTCGGGCTGGACATGTAAGGTCACTCTCCGGAACACATTGGGGCACAGGCATTCCGGGCATTGATCCGCGCAACGCCCGGAATGTCCGACGGCCTTCGTGAGCCGAAATCCCCTGCCTACGAGGTGAGTTCACGTTCGAGCGGTGTGCGGAACCGTGGAATCGCGCGAATATCGCCGTACCACGCCCCGATCCGACCGGCCTCCGCATCGATCCGTCCGGTGGCCTCCCGCCCGATGTCTTCCAGTGCACGCCAGACGATTTCACCGTCGCCCCGCTGCGCCCACCCGCCCACGACGCGCCCACCCCACCAGACCGTCGGCCCGACATTCCCGAACGTGTCGAACAGCGCGTCGCGATGCGGCCCGAGGAACCACTCGCGATCCTGCCACCCCATCGGCGTCGGATCGAGCGCGGGCAGCAGGGTGGGACCGGGTTCGGGTTCGGGCACCGGATCCAGATCCTCGGCGAGCACTGTGCCGGTGCTGCCGCCGTCGAGTGCGACCTCGGCGATATCCAGCTGCGCCAAGGTCTTCCGGACCTCGCCGAGGGTCCAGCCGGTCCACCACTTCAGATCCGAGACCGGCGCCGGACCGAACGCGTGCAACCAGCGACGCACGAGTTCGGC
Source organism: Nocardia macrotermitis (assembly GCF_009604405.1). GTDB lineage: Bacteria > Actinomycetota > Actinomycetes > Mycobacteriales > Mycobacteriaceae > Nocardia > Nocardia macrotermitis. Next base: position 143,347 of record NZ_WEGK01000009.1, on the reverse strand, counting down.
GCGGGCCTGCTCGGCGGATATCACGGGAACCCCTGCGGGCAACCAGGATTCGATCGGCTCCCACACGTACTGGGTGCTGGCCCAGCTGCCGTTCGGGCGGCCGCGCACGATCCGGCCCTCACAGCCCAGGATGAGCAGCACCCAGGTGGTGATGGCGGTGGGTTTGGAGTACGGCTTACCGGGCGCGGTATCGACCTGTGTGCGCAGCCGCGGTACCGCCGCCCCGAGTTGCGCGCCGGTTGCGCTGCCGCGCACGAGCAATTCGCGATGGGTTTGCTCCTCGACCTCACCCAGCCAGGCATCGATATCCCCGTCGACGACCTGCGCCAGATGACGCGCGTAGGTCCGACGCTGTTTGACCGCCTGCGCGTCGGCGCACGAAGCCTGCAGCGCGGGAACCAGATCCACGGGCGCGACGAACATGGTCCGCCGCATCGCGAGCATCCGCAGCAGCGTCCGGTCGGTGTAGAGCGCCTGCTCGATCCCCGCGGGTTCGAGTTCGCGACTGCGCGCGGCCAGGGACAGGAACACCGTCGCGGGATCGGTGGCGTGCAGCACGACCAGCGAACGGGTGATGGTCGCGGCGTCGTCCACGCGGGCGGCGGCGGTGAGCCGGTGCCGAACGGCCAGGCGGGCCCGCCGCTGTGCGGTGTCGATCGAACGCATGGGCGAATCCTAGCGGGTGCGGATCGGGTGCGGATATATGTGATCCACGACACTGCCTAGTGGTTCGCGAGCCGGGTGATCGTGGCCGTACGCGGTGCGAGGACCTGCGCTAGGTGAGTTGAGCCACCGATGATCTCGCTCCGGCAACGCGGTGATCTCGTGCGCATCGCACAGCGGCTCCACATATTTCCGTCGGATCACGCTCCGGCGTCGGCGTCGTCCGCGCGGCCCGCTACACTCGTGCGGGAACGAGCGTGGGTCCACCGCGCGAGGTAAGTCATGGATCGCGGAGAATTCGGAGTAGTGCCATCGAAACCGGCCAAGTGATCGCAGGGCATTACCGCCTGGTCGAGCGGATTGGTAGCGGCGGCACAGGCGTCGTGTGGCGTGCCGTCGACGAGCGGCTCGAACGGTCGGTGGCGATCAAGCAGATCCTCACCCAGCCCAGTCTGCCTCCGGGTGAGAAGGAGATCGTGCGTGCGCGCGCCTCGCGAGAGGCACGGAACGCGGCCCGGTTCCAGCACCCCAACGCGATCGTCGTCTTCGACATCACCGACCACGAGGGCGACCCCTGCCTGGTCATGGAGTACCTCCAGTCGCAGAGTCTGGCGATGGTGCTGTCCTCGCAGGGCACGCTGCCGCTGGACCAGGTGGCGCGGATCGGCGAGCAGGTGGCCTCGGCCCTGGTGGCCGCGCATCGCGCCGGGATCGTGCACCGCGACGTCAAGCCGGGCAATGTGCTGCTCGGTGAGAACGGCACCGTCAAGATCACCGACTTCGGCATCTCCAAGGCCAAGGGCGATGTCGCGCTGACCGCGACCGGCCTGATCTCCGGCACCGCCGCCTACCTCGCCCCCGAGGTCGCGCGCGGCACCGACCCGACGCCCGCCGCCGACGTCTTCGCCTTGGGCGCAACGCTTTTCCACGCCCTCGAGGGTGAGCCGCCGTACGGCAGCAACCCCAACCCGCTGGCCCTGCTGTACGCGGCGGCCAACGGTCAGCTCAGCCAGCCCCGCAACGCCGGGCAGCTCACCGATCTGCTGCTGGATCTGCTCAGCTTCGAACCCGAGGATCGGCCGAGCATGGTCGAGGTCCGCGATCAGTTGGCCGATTTCGCCGATATGGCCGACGACGCCGTGCCCACCCGCATGCTGGCCACGCATCGTTCCGCACCGCGCCGCCAGGCCACCCGCACCCTGGATCGCCGCGCCGAACAGGCCGAGATCTCGACCGCGGAGATGATGGCGCAGGAGGCCCCCTCGGAGCCGAGCCTGCCCCCCGTGCGCCCGGCCCGCCCCAACGCCCACCCCACCCGCTCGAACCCCATCGCCCGCCCCGAACCGGACGAGGAGCCCGGCAACCGCCGCACCCTCCTGTTCGTCGGCGGTTTCGTCGCGGGCCTGGTGATCGTCGGCGTCGCCCTCTACCTGCTCTTCGGTGGCTCCCCACCGGAATCCTCTTCCGCACAGGCGAATTCGACCTCCACCAGCGCCGCCGCGCAGACCAGCGCGCCCTCCAGCGCATCTCTCGGTGAGACCAAGAGCGCCGGTAAGGCCGATGGGGGATCCGCGGCCACCATGATCTCCAACTTCTACAACATCCTGGTCGGCAACGAGGGCAGCCTCAGCAACGCGTGGAGCATGCTGACCCCCGCCGCACAGCAGGTCTACGGCAGCGAATCGGCCTTCGAGAGTTACTGGTCGGACAATCCGGTGACCAGGTGGAGTTCGGTCAAGTCCGCCAGCGGGTCCAGCAATTCGGACGGATCGGTCGACATGCTGGTCGGCAACGTCACCAACGCCGGGCATTCCCGGTCGGTGTCGCTGCGCGTGATCGTCAACAGCAGCGGCAAACCGCTCATCGACAGCGATACCAAGTCCTGAGCTTTTTCCAGGCCCTGTCACGAATACGCCCAATGGCGCAATCGTGCACCCTAGGGTTTGCCGTACTCGTTGTGCCGGTTAGCCTTCCACTGTGGATATACGGCAGATGCTCAGAGAGGAGCGCGCCGAACTGGCCGCGCTGCTGCATTCGCTGAGCGAGCAGGAGTGGGAGTCGCCGTCGCTGTGCGCGGGGTGGCGGGTGCGCGATGTGGTGGGGCATCTGCTGTACGACGCGACCACTCTGTCGGACTACATGATGGTGGGGGTGCGCTGCGGGTTCTCCCCGGACGGGGTGAACAACGCGCTGGTGGACCGCGCCAAACCCCTGTCCGTCGCGGAGCTGCTGGACAGGTTCGAGCACAACGGCGAGCACATCACGCGGCTGGTCCCCAAGATCGGCCTGGCCGACATGTTCGTGCACCAGCAGGACATTCGCCGCCCCCTCGGACACCCCCGCACCGTGCCCCCCGAACGCCTGCGCGCGGTGCTGGCCCACCCGGACCCCTTCGCCCGCCCCGGCCGATACACCAGCGGCCTGCGCTTCATCGCGACCGACGTGGAGTGGTCGCGCGGCGTCGGCCCCGAGGTGAGTGGCCCGGGCGAGGCACTGGCCCTGGCGATGGTGGGACGCACCGTCGCCTTGGACGAGCTGACCGGTGACGGAGTGCCGATCCTGCGCCTGCGTCACGGGTGAACGCGCGCCGTCACGGCGTACCGGCATCGGCCGACGCATCGCGAGAATCATTGCGCCCGAATCCGATTCACTCCCGAGATACGGAGACCGCGCCGGGACGCCGTGCGTGCGGCGGCCCGGCGAACGCTCAGTCCCGCGTGACCGCGTACCCCGACACGTGCGTCGGCCGGATCGCCAGCTTCACGCGATCCTTCGCGTCGGGCGGCACGATCGGCCCGCCGCCGTAGCGCTGCGACAGGCTGCTGTACAGCGAGCCCTCCGGATCCGGTTCGACGTGGTCGACCACGCCGCGGACCTCGATGTAGCGATACGGCTTGTCCGGATCGAAGATCGAGATCGAGACGCGCGGTTCGGCGGCGAGGTTCCGGAACTTCTGCCGGGCGTTGGTGTGCGTGAACCAGATGTATTCGCCGTCCCAGACGAACCACATCGGGTTGACCTGCGGCGCGCCGTCGGGGCGGGTGGTGCCCAGGCTCGCGAAGATGGGGCGCTCGAGCAGGTCACGGGCCTTGGCGGGGATCTCGACCATCGTCCCTCTTTCCGTCGTCGGTGTGTGGTGTACGTCCGGATCGAACCACGCGGCGCGCTGCGGTATGCCCGGCCGGTCGGGCGGCGGATGGCGCGCGACGCGGACCCGATAGTCTGGTATGTGGTCCGGGGCCATCCTGCCTCGGGTGTGATGACCAGCACAGACAAGGATTCCACACCGCTATGACATCCCGCATCGAGCTCGCCCGCGTCGATCTGCGCGGTCGTACTCCCACCGCCGCCGAGCTGCGCACCGCGCTGCCGCGTGGGGGAGTCGACGTCGACTCGGTGCTGCATCATGTGCGACCGGTCGTGGAGGCGATTCGCGATCGGGGTGTCGAGGCGGCACAGGAGTTCAGCGAGAAGTTCGACGGCGTGGTCCCGGCCTCGATCCGGGTGCCCGCCCAGGAGCTGGACCGGGCGCTGGACGAGCTGGACCCGGCCGTGCGCACCGCGCTGGAGATCGCCATCGAGCGGACCCGCAAGGTGCACGCCGATCAGCGCCGCACCGACACCACCACCGAGGTGGTGCCCGGCGGGACCGTCACCGAGCGTTGGGTTCCGGTGGAGCGGGTCGGGCTGTACGTGCCCGGCGGTAACGCGGTCTACCCGTCCAGCGTCGTGATGAACGTGGTGCCCGCCCAGGCCGCCGGGGTCGGCTCACTGGTCGTATCCTCCCCGCCGCAGGCCCAGTTCGGCGGCCTGCCGCACCCGACCATTCTGGCCGCGGCGAAACTGCTCGGCGTCGAGGAGGTTTGGGCCGTCGGCGGCGCACAGGCCGTGGCCCTGCTGACCTACGGCGGCACCGACACCACCGGATCCGCACTCGAACCGGTCGACATGATCACCGGCCCCGGCAATATCTTCGTGACCGCCGCCAAACGCCTGTGCCGCGGCCTGGTCGGCATCGACGCCGAGGCCGGACCCACCGAGATCGCGATCCTGGCCGACGCCACTGCCGACCCGATCCACGTCGCCGCCGACCTGATCAGCCAGGCCGAACACGACGTGCTGGCCGCCAGCGTGCTGGTCACCGACAGCGCCGCGCTCGCCGACGCGGTCGAGACCGCGGTGAACGCGCAGCTCGAGGTCGTCAAACACCACCACCGGGTGGCAGAGGCGTTGTCCGGCAAGCAATCCGGCATCGTCCTGGTGGACACCATCGATCAGGGTCTGCGCGTGGTCGACGCCTACGCCGCCGAACACCTGGAGATCCAGACCGCCGACGCGTCCGCGGTCGCGGCCCGGGTCCGCAGTGCCGGAGCGATTTTCGTCGGCGCGTGGTCCCCGGTGAGCCTGGGCGACTACTGCGCCGGATCCAATCACGTGCTGCCGACCGCCGGGTGCGCCCGGCACTCCTCGGGGTTGAGCGTGCAGACCTTCCTGCGCGGCATCCACGTCGTGGAGTACACCGAGGCCGCGCTGAAAGACGTTGCGGGACATGTGGTCGCGCTGTCCAAGGCCGAGGATCTGCCCGCCCACGGCCAGGCCGTGCAGGCGCGATTCGAGGCGCTGTCGTGACGAGTGTGGCGAATATCCCGGGTGCCTCGATCTCCCTGGACGATCTGCCGCTGCGGGAGAACCTGCGCGGCAAATCCCCTTACGGCGCACCGCAATTGACCGTTCCGGTGCAGCTGAACACCAACGAGAATCCGCATCCGCCGAGCCGGGCGCTGGTCGACGACGTCGCCGAATCCATCCGGGCCGCGGCCGCGGATCTGCACCGCTACCCGGACCGCGACGCGGTCGCCCTGCGCACCGACCTGGCCGCCTATCTGACCCGCCAGACCGGCGTCGCGCTGGACGTGTCGAATGTGTGGGCCGCCAACGGATCCAACGAGATCCTGCAACAGCTGTTGCAGGCGTTCGGCGGATCCGGCCGCAGCGCAATGGGTTTCGTCCCGTCGTATTCGATGCACCCGATCATCTCCGAGGGCATCGACACCGAATGGGTTGCGGCCAAACGTGATGCCGATTTCACCCTCGACATCGACTACGCCCTCGCGCACATCGCCGAACGCCGCCCCGACGTGGTGTTCGTGACGAGCCCGAACAATCCGACCGGGCACAGCATCACTCAGCCGGACCTGATCCGGATCCTCGAGGCCGCGCCGGGCATCGTCGTGGTCGACGAGGCGTACGCCGAATTCTCCGGTGCGCCCAGCGCGATCGAGCTGATCGATCGGTTCCCGGCCAAGCTGGTGGTCAGCCGGACGATGTCCAAGGCGTTCGCCTTCGCCGGTGGCCGTCTGGGATATATGGCCGCCGCGCCCGCGGTGATCGACGCGATGTTGTTGGTGCGCTTGCCGTATCACCTGTCGGTGGTCACCCAGGCCGCGGCGCGGGCGGCGCTGCGGCACGCCGACGAGACCCTGGCCAGCGTCGCGGAACTGGCGGTGCAGCGCGATCGGGTCGCGAAGGCGTTGGGGGAGATGGGTTTCCGGGTCGCACCGAGTGACGCCAACTTCCTGCTGTTCGGTCCCTTCGCCGACGCACCGCGCGCCTGGCAGCGGTATCTGGACGAGGGCGTGCTGATCCGCGACGTCGGTATCCCCGCACATCTGCGCGTCACCATCGGTCTCACCGCCGAGAACGACGAATTTCTGCGCGTCAGCGCACTTCTGGCGGACACCGAGCGGGTGATCCCGTGAGCACCGATCCGGCCGCGGTCACACCGGCCGACACGAATCCCGAGTCGAGAGCGAGTATGCACCGAATCGCGCGGGTGGAGCGCACCACCAAGGAGTCCAGCATCGTCGTCGAGCTGGATCTCGACGGCACCGGTCGCACCGAGATCTCCACGGGCGTCCCGTTCTACGACCACATGCTGACCGCCCTGGGCGCACACGCCAGTTTCGATCTGAGCGTGCGCTCGGAGGGCGATATCGCGATCGAGGCGCATCACACCGTCGAGGACACCGCGATCGTGCTCGGGCAGGCGCTCGGCCAGGCCCTCGGCGACAAGAAGGGCATCCGCCGCTTCGGCGACGCCTTCATCCCGATGGACGAGACGCTGGCCCATGCGGTGGTGGACGTGTCCGGGCGGCCCTACTGCGTGCACACCGGCGAGCCGGATCACCTGCTGCACACCGTGATTCCCGGTGCGCCGGTCGCGAGTTCGGGTCCGCGTCCCGGGGCGCCCTATTCCACGGTGCTGAATCGTCACGTGTTCGAATCCATCGCCCTCAACGCCCGCATCGCGCTGCACGTGCGGGTGCTGTACGGGCGGGACCAACATCACGTCACCGAGGCCGAATTCAAGGCCGTGGCACGGGCATTGCGCGCCGCGGTGGAGTTCGACGAGCGGGTCAGCGGCGTGCCCTCGACGAAGGGGGCGCTGTGAAATCCGTTGCGCTGCTGGACTACGGCTCCGGCAATCTGCATTCGGCCCACCGCGCCCTGATCCGGGCCGGCGCCGACGTCACCGTCACGGCCGACCCCGAAATCGCTTTGGCCGCAGATGGTTTGGTGGTCCCCGGGGTCGGCGCCTTCGGCGCCTGCATGGCCGGATTGCGCGCGGTGCGCGGTGAACGCATCATCGGCAAACGTCTCGCGGGCGGCCGACCGGTGCTGGGCATCTGCGTCGGCATGCAGATCCTGTTCGAACGTGGCGTCGAATTCGGCGTGGAGACCGACGGCTGCGCCGAATGGCCAGGCACGGTCGAGCGCCTGTCCGCGCCGGTGCTGCCGCACATGGGCTGGAACACCGTGCGTACCCCCGCGGACAGCGTGCTGTTCGCGGGGATGGACGAGCAGACCCGCTTCTACTTCGTGCATTCCTACGCCGCCCAGAAATGGGCCTGGAGCGACGAGGACACGGCGATCCCCCCGGCGAAACTCACCTGGGCCGAACACGGCGTGCCGTTCCTGGCCGCGGTCGAGAACGGCCCGCTCAGCGCGACCCAGTTCCACCCGGAGAAGTCCGGCGACGCGGGCGCGCAGCTCCTGCGCAACTGGGTGAACTCGCTGTAGCAACCGACCAGGGCGTTTGTCGGCGCGGTCCGGGACGCCTCGATACGCCGGAGTCCCCGCCGACGCTCATCGCGCAGGTCGTAGGTTCGCCCCTCGACTCGGGCTATGGTCGAGGGGCGGTCGGGACCATGTGACGAAAGGGGCTGCTGTCGTGAACGTCCTGGGTACGGCATTCGATCTGCCGATGTGGTTGGGCTACATCAACACCGGCTCGGCGGGGATTCCGCTGCTGAGCGGTTCGGCGGCGGGGTCCGCGGCGGCCGGGTCCAGTTAGCGCGCTCGCGAGTGCTCCGGCGTCGCGCGGGCCGTTCCCGGCCGCTGTTCGGAGTCCGTTCCGGGCCTCGGGCCTGCGGCGGGTCCGGCCCGGAGCCGGAAGCAGTACGGTTGCCCAGTAGGCTACTGCCGTGAATCTTGTGCTGCTTCCCGCCGTCGATGTCGCCAATGGTGAGGCTGTTCGCCTGGTCCAGGGGGAGGCGGGCAGCGAGACGAGTTACGGATCACCGCGTGAGGCGGCCCTGGCTTGGCAGCAGGCCGGCGCCGAATGGGTCCATCTGGTCGACCTGGACGCGGCCTTCGGGCGCGGCTCCAACCGCGACCTGATCGCCGAGGTGGTCGGCGAACTCGATGTGAAGGTCGAACTCTCCGGCGGCATCCGCGACGACGACTCGCTGCAGGCGGTGCTGGCCACCGGGTGCGCCCGGGTTAACCTGGGCACCGCCGCCCTGGAGAATCCGACCTGGGCCGCCCGCGCGATCGGCGAATACGGCGACCGGATCGCGGTCGGCCTGGACGTGCGACTGACCGAGGGCGAATACCGGTTGCGCGGGCGCGGCTGGGTCAGCGACGGCGGCGATCTGTGGGAGGTCCTCGAACGGCTCGAACGGGATGGTTGCTCGCGCTACGTCGTCACCGACGTCACCAAGGACGGCACCCTGACCGGCCCGAACCTGGATCTGCTGCGCGAGGTCTGCCAGGCCACCGAGGCCCCGGTGGTCGCCTCCGGCGGTGTGTCCACGCTGGATGACCTGCGCGCCATCGCGGGCCTGGTCCCCGACGGCGTCGAGGGCGCGATCGTCGGAAAAGCCTTGTACGCCGGGCGATTCAGCTTGCCCGAGGCGCTGGACGCGGTGCTCGGCGTGGGCGGTCAAGGGCCGGAGGCGGTAGCGGAGCGTAACCACGTAGGCCCCACGCACACGCCCGATGGACACTGAGGAGATGACCGCGCAATCGGACAACCAGGCGCTGCTCGCCATCGCGAGCGAGATATTGGATTCGGCCACACCACGTTTCGTGGAGGGACTCGGCGCGCCGAGCGCGGTCGAGAAGGGGCGCGGCGATTTCGCCACCGCCCTGGATCTGGAACTCGAACGAACCCTGTCCGAGGCGCTGCTCGAGCGCACCGGAATCGCCGTGCACGGTGAGGAATTCGGCGGACCCGCGCTCGACTCGGGCACCTCGTGGGTGCTGGATCCGATCGACGGCACCTTCAATTACTCCGCGGGACACCCACTTTCGGGCATCCTGCTCTCGCTGGTGCACGACGGCATCCCGGTGCTGGGGCTGACCTGGCTGCCGCTGCTGGGCCGCCGCTACGCCGCCGCGGTCGACGGTCCGCTGCTGCTGGACGGGAAACCGTTGCCGCCCTTGGCATCCGGGACCCTGGCCGAGGCGATGATCGGGTTCGGCGCGTTCAACGTGGATTCGCGCGGGCGCATCCCGGGTCGGTTCCGCTTCGATCTGCTGGGTGCGCTGAGCCGGCTGTCCGGGCGGGTGCGCATGCACGGTTCCACCGGAATCGACCTGGCCTTCACCGCATCCGGGGTGCTGGGCGGCGCGGTCGTGTTCGGCCATCACCCCTGGGACAACGCCGCCGGAGTCGCGCTGGTGCGCGCGGCCGGGGGAGTGGTGACCGACCTGCTCGGCGAGCCGTGGACCATCACCTCGGGATCGGTGCTCGCGGCCGCGCCCGGCGTGCACGAAGAATTGCTGGAGATGATCAATACCGCGGTCGACGAGGCCGCAGGGGAGACGAACCGATGACAGTGGCCGTGCGCGTGATCCCGTGCCTGGACGTCGACGCCGGACGCGTCGTCAAGGGCGTCAACTTCGAAAACCTCAGGGACGCCGGCGATCCCGTCGAACTGGCCGCCACCTACGACGCCCAGGGCGCGGACGAGCTGACCTTCCTGGACGTCACCGCCTCCACCGGCGATCGCGGCACCATGATCGACGTGGTCACCCGCACCGCCGAGCAGATCTTCATCCCGCTCACCGTCGGCGGCGGCGTGCGCACCGTGGACGACGTGGACCGGCTGCTGCGCGCGGGCGCGGACAAGGTGTCGGTGAACACCGCGGCCATCGCGAATCCGGAGATCCTGCGGCAGATGTCCGAGCGGTTCGGCTCGCAGTGCATCGTGCTGTCCGTGGACGCCCGGACCGTGCCCGAAGGCACCGAACCGACCCCCTCGGGCTGGGAGGTCACCACGCACGGCGGTAAGCGCGGCACCGGTATCGACGCGGTCGAGTGGGCGGTGCGCGGCGCGGAACTGGGCGTCGGGGAGATCCTGCTGAACTCGATGGACGCCGACGGCACCAAGGCCGGTTTCGATCTGCGGATGTTGCGCGCGGTGCGCGCGGCGGTCTCGGTGCCGGTCATCGCCAGCGGAGGCGCGGGCAAGGTGGAGGATTTCGCCCCGGCCGTGCAGGCGGGTGCGGACGCGGTGCTCGCCGCGAGCGTGTTCCACTTCGGCGATCTGACCATCGGACAGGTCAAGGACGCCATGCGCGGCGAGGGGATCACCGTCCGCTAGCGTGGAGGGCGTGAGTCTGGATCCCGCCATCGCCGCCCGCCTCAAACGCAACGAGGCCGGACTGGTCGCCGCGGTCGCGCAGGAGCGCGGCACCGGTGACGTGCTGATGATGGCGTGGATGGACGACGAGGCCCTGGCCCGCACCCTCGCCACCCGCAAGGCGACCTACTACTCGCGTTCGCGGCAGCAGTACTGGGTCAAGGGCGAGACCTCCGGGCACACCCAGTACGTGCACGAGGTGCGGCTGGACTGCGACGGGGACACGTTGCTGCTGATCGTCGACCAGGAGGGCGCGGCCTGCCACACCGGCACGCACACCTGTTGGGATTCGGATGTCCTGCTGACCGACCAGAGCTGAACCGATCATCGCCGCGCCGAGTGGCTCGGGATGAGTTGTCGGACTGCGTGATTCGGGTCTCGGCGGGATACGGAGTTCGCGATGTGCTCGCAATGATCCGATCTCCGGCGAGCGTCACTCCGGTGCGGGTTCGGCGTTCTCCGTCGACGGTCTGCCGTTGGCGCGACCGAGTCCCCGGGTGAGCCCCTTGTCGAGTTGCGCGACCATCGCCTCGCCGAGTTCCGCGAGTTGCTCGGTCTGCCGCTCGTCCAGCCCGTCCAGGACCAGTCCGCGCACGGCCTCGAGGTAACCGGGGGTGGCCTGCTGGACCTTCAGCAGCCCGGTTTCGGTGAGTACCGCGTCCGCGCCGCGACGGCCCGTGGACATCTCGCGTTTGGCCCAGCCGAGCCGCTCCAATTTGGTCACCACATGCGACAGCCGAGATAGCGAGGCGTTTGCTCGGGAGGCCAGTTCGCTGAGCTGAAGTCGGTGTTCGGGCTCGGCGGCCAGTAGCTCGAGAACGAAGTACTCGAAGTGCGTGACGCCGGATTCCCGCTGCATCTGCGTATCCATGGCGGCGGGCAGCCGGGTCGTGAGCGCGACCAGGATTCGCCACGCTCGCTGTTCGGTGGGATTCAGCCACTTCGTCACTTCGAGCCTCTCTTACAGCCAAGTGACGTGATCTCGTTTGCGAAACTGGGTCTGGTTGATCGGTCAATCCACGGTCACCTGCAAACATGTAGTTTGCCATGATTTCGCTCGATGGTCACGGATGTTCTGAATGACGTGACATCTCTCACCCGTTGCGTTCCACGTCAGCGGGCTCGGCAGGTGCTTGCGACCCGCTGGAATCCCGGCGATGCCGCCCGGCGCGGCGCGTGCGCCAGCGCCCGCGCATCCGCAGGAACAGTGCGAGCAGGAACAGGATCGCCGCGACGATCGCGCCGATCAGCGAGGCGCCGCGAAAACCGGGCGCCTGGACATCCAGCACGCGTTCCCCGGCGTGCGCGGCGCCGCTGCCACCCCAGACGATGGTGAGCGTCATCAGATTCGGCACGGCCACCACCAGTGCCAGCACGGCCGCGCATCCGGCCAGGAACCGCCCGCCCTTGCGTCGCCAGACCACGACGCCGCTCAGCAGCAGGAACAGCGGGATCACCGTGCAGAAGAAGCCCAACCCCAGACCCGACCAGATGCCTTTGGCGAAACTGCCGTGCCCGGACATGGTCGCGATGCGCTGCGCCCACCAGCGCGGAATGAAGGAGGCCAGAATGAAATAGGCGACGACCAGCACCGCGATCACGGCGACGACGCCGATGATCCGATTTCGCCAGATATTGGTGCTGGATGATTGCTCCGCACTGTGCGAGGTCATATGACCAGCGTAGGCGGAATTAGCCGAAGTACCGGGCGCGGCACACGCCCGGTACCGAAAAGCCGGTCAGACCCCGAGCAGCGTGGCCACTTCCGGATTCTTGATCTGCATGACGTCCAGAATGCCGTGCGCCTTCAGGAACGGCTCGAGTTCCTTGATGCGGTCGGCGTGCTCGGCGTACTCGTCCGGGAATTTCCGCCGGTCCAGGCTTTCCAGGGCCTTCGCGTAGGTGACGAAGGTGGCCAGCGCGTCGGACCGCGCACCGCTGCTCTGCGGGCTGCGGGACATCGTCCGGGGCGCACCGCCCGGCTGCTGCGACGGGTACCGGGGGACCTCCGGTGCGATCGGTTGCGAGGGGTACATCGGTAAACGAACTCCGCTCTGTCTCGGGTGCCCGCCGCGCCGATCGGACTCGCGCGCCGCGGAGGGCAGGAAATGCTGGCTGGGGGCTCGAACGCATCCGCCGCCGGTGACCTCGTCCGCCCGCGAACGGCGCTCGTAAGGGTAACGCCCGGGGCGCTCACGCAGGGGGCGAACCGGGCAGGCTGGGTGTGGGCCGCGGGAATCTCGATTGCCCGGTCCTGAAATGATGGGTCGTATGCACGGCGCAACCGATCGTCCGGGGACCTCGACCACCACCACCCGCGAACACTTCCGTGCTCTCGCGGCCGAGCACCGGGTGGTCCCGGTGACTCGAAAGGTGTTGGCGGACTCCGAGACTCCGCTCTCGGCCTACCGCAAGCTGGCCGCCGACCGGGCGGGCACGTTCCTGCTCGAGTCGGCCGAGAACGGGCGATCGTGGTCGCGATGGTCGTTCATCGGCGCGGGCAGCCCGGCCGCGCTGACGGTCGTGGACGGCGAGGCCGCCTGGTACGGCCCGGCCCCCGCCGACGCCCCGTCCGGCGGCGATCCGCTGCACGCCCTGCGCGACACCCTCGAACTGCTGCGCACCGAACGTCTCCCGGATCTGCCGCCGCTGACCGGCGGCCTGGTCGGCTACCTCGGCTACGACATCGTGCGCCGGATGGAACGGCTGCCCTCGCTCGCGCAGGACGATCTGCACGTGCCCGAGATGGTGATGCTGCTGGCCACCGATCTGGCCGCGTTCGACCACCACGAGGGCGCGATCACCCTCATCGCCAACGCCGTCAACTGGAACGGCACCGACGAGCGCGTCGACGAGGCGTACGACGACGCGGTCGCCCGGCTGGACCGGATGACCGTCGCGCTGGCCGCGCCCGCCGACTCGACCGTCTCGGTGTTCGACCGCCCCGAGCCGGAGTACCGGCGGCAGCGCAGCAGCGCGGAACACCACGCGGGCGTGCGGCGGCTGGTCAAGGAGATCGAAGCCGGCGAGGCGTTCCAGGTGGTGCTCTCGCAGCGGTTCGAGATGGATTACGACGGCAGCCCGCTGGATCTGTACCGGATGCTGCGGGCCTCGAACCCGAGTCCGTACATGTATCTGATGCACGTTCCGGACGGGTCGGGCGAGACCGCGTTCTCCATCGTCGGCTCGAGCCCCGAATCGCTGGTGACCGTCAAGGACGGCGTCGCCACCACGCATCCGATCGCGGGCACCCGGTGGCGCGGGGCCACCACCGAGGAGGATGTGCTGCTCGAGAAGGATCTGCTGGCCGACGAGAAGGAGAACGCGGAACATCTCATGCTCGTCGACCTGGGCCGCAACGATCTGGGCCGGGTCTGCCGACCCGGCACCGTGCGCGTGACGGACTATCGCCACGTCGAGCGGTACAGCCACGTCATGCATCTGGTCTCGACGGTCTCCGCGGAACTGGCCGAGGGACGTATCGCCCTGGACGCGGTGCAGGCGTGCTTCCCGGCGGGCACGCTCTCGGGCGCGCCCAAGGTCCGCGCGATGCAGTTGATCGAGGAGTTGGAGCCGACCCGTCGCGGGGTGTACGCCGGAGTGGTGGGATATCTCGACTTCGCCGGTGACGCCGACACCGCCATCGCCATCCGCACCGCGGTGCTCAAGGACGGCATCGCCTATGTGCAGGCCGGTGGCGGCATCGTCGCGGATTCCGAACCCGAGTACGAGGACGCCGAGTCCAGGAACAAGGCGATGGCGGTGCTCAAGGCCGTCGCCGCGGCCCGCACGGTCCGCGCCTTCGCCCCCGACGCGGGCACGGCGGGCTGAGATGAACGCGGCTGAATCCCTGCCCGGCGACGAGCTCCCAGAACAGCCCGAAACCCCTGTGCGGCGGAGGAATCCGATCGGACCGGTGGTGTTGCTGGCGTTGTCGGCGGCCGCGCTGTGGGGCGCCTCGCGGATGACGTGGGTCACCATCACCTCCTCGGACGGGCTCACCGAACCGGCCACGCACCGGCTCGACGGGGGCGTCTGGTTCGGCGCGCTGACCCCGGTCGCGCTGGTCCTGTTGGCCGCGGTGGCGGCCGTCTTCGCGACGCGCGGCTGGTTGCGGCGGCTGGTCGGGGTGGTGGTCGCACTGCTCGCGGCGGTGGCCGCGGTACCCGGATTCGCGCTGCTGACCCATCACGGCAGGACGTCCGAGCGCGCCGCGACCCTCGCGCAGCTACCCGCCCGCGCGCACGTGGATCATGTGGTCACCGCGGGATTTCCGGCGGCGCTGAGTCTGATCGGCGCGGTGCTGGCGTTCGTCGCGGGTCTGCTGCTCGCGCGGATGCCCGAGGCCACGGCCCGGATGTCGGGTAAATACGACAACCCGGTGTTCCGGCGGGCGGCTGCGGCCGAGCAGGTCGCCCGGCAGCGCGACAACCGCGCGGACACTCCATCCGCAACTTCGGAGCACACCCCGTCCGGGACGTCGGAAACCGCTGCGCCGCAGGCGAGTCCCGCCGCGAACCAGCCGTTGTCCGAACGCGTGCTGTGGGATGCGCTGGACGCCGGCGCGGACCCCACCGACGACGGGGCCGAACGTGACCGGTGAGTCACATCCGCCCAGGTGCGACGCGGAACACCCCGCTGTCGGCGTCGGGAACATAGCCATTTACTCTTTATCAAGTTCGGTGAGAGACAACGGCCTGGGGGGATTCTCAGGCATCAACTCCGTCTCCCCAGAAAGGATTCGAGCCAGATGACGGTACTCGACTCGATTCTCGACGGGGTCCGCGCGGATGTGGCCGCTCGGGAAGCCCACCTGGATTTCCAGGCCGTCAAGAAGGCCGCCGCGGCCGCCGTGTCACCGCGCAACGCCCTGGCCGCCCTGCATCAGGACGGCGTCGGAGTGATCGCCGAGGTGAAGCGTTCCAGCCCCTCCAAGGGCGAGCTGGCCGACATCCCGGATCCCGCGAGTCTGGCGAAGTCCTACCAGGACGGCGGCGCGCGGATCATCAGCGTGCTGACCGAGGGACGCCGGTTCAACGGCTCCCTGGACGATCTCGACGCGGTGCGCGCGGTCGTCGACCTGCCCATCCTGCGCAAGGATTTCGTGGTCGGCCCGTACCAGATCCACGAGGCGCGCGCGCACGGCGCGGATGTGATCCTGCTGATCGTCGCGGCGCTGCCGCAGGACGTGCTGTCCTCGCTCATCGACCGCACCGAATCGCTGGGCATGACCGCTCTGGTCGAGGTGCACACCGAGGAGGAGGCCGACCGCGCGCTCGAGGCCGGCGCCTCGGTCATCGGCGTGAACGCCCGCAACCTCAAGACGCTCGAGGTGGATCGCGACGTCTTCGCCCGCATCGCACCGGGTCTGCCCACCGAGGTGATCCGGGTCGCGGAGTCCGGGATCAGCGGTACCGCGGATCTGCTCGCCTACGCCGGTGCCGGCGCGGATGCCGTGCTGGTCGGCGAGAGCCTGGTGACCAGCGGTGATCCGCGTGCGGCGGTGTCCGAACTGGCCACGGCCGGTACCCATCCGTCCTGCCCGCGCCCGCTGCGGCGGGGTGCGGCGCGATGACGCGGACGCAGGAACCGTTGCTGCCGCAGGCCAGCGAGGGCGTCACGCGGCGCAGTCACGAACCCGACGCGGGCGGGCATTTCGGCGTCTACGGCGGTCGGCACGTGCCCGAGGCGCTGATGGCCGTGATCGAGGAGGTCACCGCCGAGTACGACAAGTGCCGCGTGGACCCGGAGTTCCTGGGTGAGCTGGACCGGTTGCAGCGCGACTACGCCGGACGTCCCTCGCCGCTGTTCGAATGCCGCCGCCTGGCCGAGCACGCCGGGGGCGCGCGGATCTTCCTCAAGCGCGAGGATCTGAACCACACCGGTTCGCACAAGATCAACAATGTGCTGGGTCAGGCCCTGCTGGCGCAGCGGATGGGCAAGACCCGGATCATCGCCGAGACCGGCGCGGGTCAGCACGGCGTCGCCACCGCGACCGCGTGCGCCCTGCTCGGGCTGGAATGCATCATCTACATGGGCGCGGTGGACACCGCCCGTCAGGCGCTCAATGTCGCGCGGATGCGGCTGCTGGGTGCGAAGGTCGTCTCGGTGACCACCGGTTCGCAGACCCTCAAGGACGCCATCAACGAGGCGTTGCGCGACTGGGTCACCAATGCCGACGAGACCTACTACGCCTTCGGCACCGCCGCGGGCCCGCACCCGTTCCCGCTGCTGGTGCGCGATTTCCAGCGGGTGGTCGGACTCGAGGCGCGGGCGCAGATCCAGGCGCAGGCCGGGCGGCTGCCCGACGCGGTCGCGGCCTGCATCGGCGGCGGATCCAATGCGATCGGCATCTTCCACCCCTTCATCGATGACGCGGGCGTGCGCCTGATCGGTTACGAGGCGGCCGGTGACGGCGTCGAAACCGGAAGGCACGCAGCGACATTCACCGGTGGCACGCCGGGCGCGTTCCAGGGCGCGTACTCGTATCTGCTCCAGGACGAGGACGGGCAGACCATCGAATCGCATTCGATCTCGGCGGGTCTGGACTACCCGGGCGTCGGGCCGGAGCACGCCTACCTCAAGGACGTCGGCCGCGCGGAGTACCGCCCGATCACCGACGCCGAGGCGATGGACGCGCTGCTGCTGCTGTCCCGCTGCGAGGGCATCATCCCGGCCATCGAATCCGCGCACGCCGTCGCGGGCGCGCTGAAACTCGGTCGCGAACTGGGCGAGGGCTCGATCATCCTGGTGAACCTGTCCGGCCGCGGCGACAAGGATATGGACACCGCCGCGAAATGGTTCGGCCTGTTCGACGGGCCTGCTCAGGATGAGAGTTCGCGATGAATGTGGTCGGTGGTCGCGGCGACAAGGACATGGCAGTGACATCGAAGAGCGCCGCCGCGAAATGGTTCGGCCTGTTCGACGGGCCTGCTCAGGACGAGGGTTCGCGATGAACGTGGTCGGTGGTCGCGGCGACAAGGACATGGCAGTGACATCGAAGAGCGCCGCCGCGAAATGGTTCGGCCTGTTCGACGACGAGTCTCATGAGGAGCACAAGTGAGCCGGTTGGCCGATGCGTTCACCGCATGCCGCGAGGAGCGTCGGGCCGCGCTGATCGGTTATCTGCCCGCCGGGTATCCGGATCTGGCCGGTTCCATCGCCGCGTGCACCGCGATGGTCGAATCCGGTTGTGACGTCATCGAAGTCGGCGTCGCGTACTCCGATCCGGTGATGGACGGACCCACCATCCAGGCCGCCGCCGAACAGGCGTTGCGCGGCGGGGTGCGGGTGCGGGACGTCTTCGCGGTGGTCGAGGCGATCACCCGGGCCGGTGGCAAGGCCGTGGTGATGACGTACTGGAATCCCGTGTTGCAGTACGGCGTCGACCGTTTCTCCCGTGATCTGGCCGCCGCGGGCGGGCTGGGCATCATCACCCCGAATCTGATCCCGGAGGAGGCGGGCGACTGGTTCGCCGCCTCGCGGGCGCACGAACTGGATCGCATCTTCCTGGTCGCGCCGTCCTCCACCGAGGAGCGGCTGGCCGAAACCATCGAGGCCAGTAGCGGTTTCGTCTACGCCGCCTCCACGATGGGCGTCACCGGCGCCCGCGCCGCGGTGTCCTCGATGGCGCCGGAACTGTGCGCGCGGATCCGGGCGCATTCCGATATCGCGATCGGGGTGGGCCTGGGCGTGCGCAGCGGTGCGCAGGCGGCGGAGATCGCCGCCTACGCCGACGGCGTGATCGTCGGTTCGGCGCTGGTCACCGCCGCGAGCCAGGGGCTGGACCAGGTGCGCGCGCTGACCGCGGAACTGGCCGAGGGTGTGCGTTCGGCGGCCGTCGCCTCCTGATCCGCCGCGGCCGGGCCGACCGCGCCTGGTCCGGTGTCGGCGGTCTCCGTTACGGTGGGGCCCGTGACCTACCGAGTCCTGGCCGAAAGCGTTGTCGCCAACAGTGCCATGCACAGTTCCGTGCTGGCCTACATCCCCAGTCCGCCGCGCGGTGTCTGGAATATCGGGCCGTTGCCGCTGCGGGCGTACGCGCTGTGCATCATCATCGGCATCATCGCCGCGATCTGGCTGGGCGAGCGGCGTTGGCAGCAGCGCGGCGGGCAGGCGGGCGCGGTCCTGGACGTCGCGATGTTCGCGGTGCCGTTCGGTCTGATCGGTGGGCGGCTCTACCACGTGTGCACCGACTGGTACCGCTACTTCGACACGGGCAAGGACCCCTGGGACGCGCTGAAGGTCTGGGACGGCGGCCTGGGCATCTGGGGCGCGGTGCTGCTGGGCGGTGTGGGCGCCTGGATCGGCTGCCGGGTGTATCGAATTCCGTTGCCCGCCTTCGGTGATGCGATCGCGCCGGGCATTCTGCTGGCGCAGGCGATCGGCCGGTTGGGCAACTATTTCAACCAGGAACTGTACGGCCACGACACCACCAAGCCGTGGGGCCTGGAGATCTATCTGCGCTTCGACCACAACGGCCAGTTGGACATGATGAACGGCGTGTCCACCGGCGTGGTGCAGCGGATCGTGCAGCCGACGTTCCTGTACGAGCTGGTGTGGAACCTGATCGGTGTGGCCCTGCTGCTCTGGGCGGACCGCCGCTGGCGCATCGGCCACGGGCGGCTGTTCGCGCTGTACGTCGCGGTCTACACCTTCGGCCGGTTCTGGGTGGAGCTGCTGCGCGACGACGACGCCACACACATCCTCGGCCTGCGGATCAACACCTTCACCTCGACGATCGTATTCGTCTGCGCCCTGGCCTATTTCGTGCTCGCGACCAAGGGCCGCGAGGCCGCCGCGGCACTGCAACCCGGCGGCAAGCGGCCGTGGCCCTGGCAGTTCGGTGCGTTGCGGGCGCACGGTGCGGAATCCCAGGCCGCCGCTGCGGCCGCCGAGAATTCGGATGCGCCGGACAGCGAAGCCGGGCAAGCTGAGCCCGGCGACTCGCCGGACGATTCCCCATCGGACGCCGTGCCGGACGAGCACACCGCCGGTAGCGAAAGCGATGCCGCCGACGATGACGAATCGACGGTCTCCACGGCGACGAAGTCGACGGGCGCCTCGTCGAAATCCGCCGAGTAGCAGCTCGCGCGGCAGCCGATCCGCCACCCGGCGGGCGGGATGAGACAGACCGGCGCGGCACGGCCCGCCGACCAGGAGGACAGATGAGCGAATACGGCGAGGTGCGGCAGTGACCGACCCCTATCAGCCCGGGTACGGGCCGCAGTACGGCGCACCGGGCACCGGTCCCGGTATGGGCGGGCAGCCGCAGCCCGGCCCGCAGGACGCGTACGGCCAGTCCAATCCGTACAACCAGCAGGTGTACGGGCAGCAGCCGGGCTATCAGCAACCTGGCGGATACCCGCAGCCGGGCTATCCGGGCGCCATGTACGGCCAGCCCGCCGGGTTCGATCCGCAGGCGCCGTTCGGCCGCGACATGTACGGCATGCCCTATTCGGACAAGTCGAAACTGGTGGCGGGCCTGCTGCAACTGTTCCTCGGCGGCTTCGGCGCGGGCCGGTTCTACCTGGGCTACAACGGAATTGCCGTCGCGCAGCTGCTGGTCACCATCTTCACCTGCGGGCTGGGTGGCCTGTGGCCGCTCATCGACGCGATCATGATCTTCATCGGCAACGTCCCGGACACCTACGGTCGTCCGCTACAGGACAGCTGACGCACATCGGCGACCCGACGGCGCGAACGACCGGCGACACCCGGCGGGGAATTCGGCTCGTCGCGAGCGTAATACTGCGAACGTCGTGCGCGGATGCCGTAGGCTGTGCCGGTTCTGTCTGCTCGGGCTCGACTCGACGGGCCCGTCTGCCGGAGAGGTAATCCATTGCGCCGCAAGCTGTTCGCCGCCGTACTCGCCTTCGCCGCCGTGGCCGGGATGTCCGCCGGGTGCAGCGGCAGTAGCGATCCGAATGTCCTGAAGATCGGCACCGAGGGCACCTACGCGCCGTTCAGCTATCAGGGCAGCGACGGCAAGCTGACCGGCTACGACATCGAGGTCGCGCAGGCGGTGGCCGACAAACTCGGCAAGAAGGTCGAATTCACCCAGACCCCTTGGGATTCGATCTTCGCCGGTCTCACCTCCAAGCGGTTCGATCTGGTCGCCAACCAGGTGACGGTGAACGCCGATCGGCAGCAGAAGTACGCGCTGTCCGATCCCTACACCACCTCCGAGGGGGTCATCGTCACCCGCGCCGACGACAACTCGGTGCACGCGACCTCCGATCTGCGCGGCAAGACCTGCGCACAGTCCTCGACGAGCAATTGGAGTCAGGTGGCAGCGGCCGCGGGCTGCAAGGTCGAGGCCGTGGAGGGTTTCGTCCAGGCGATCCAGCTGCTGAAACAGGGCCGGGTGGATGCCACGGTCAACGACACGCTCGCGGTGGGGGAGTACACCAAGAAGACCGGTGACACCGCCGTGCGGGTCGCGGTGAAGACCAGCGACACCAGCAAGCAGGCGTTCGCCGCCCGCAAGGATTCCGGCGCGCTGATCGGCCGGATCAACGACGCGCTGACGAAGTTGCGCGCGGACGGGACGCTGGCGCGGATCTCCGAGAAGTACTTCGGCACCGACGTCAGCAAATAGGCCGGTCGCCGATCCATGGACGCCGCGACCTGGGACCTGATCCGGCACAACCTCGAGCCGATGCTCGTCGCGACGGTCACCAAGACGTTGCCGCTGACGGCGATCAGCTTCGTCGTCGGCCTGGTGCTGGCGTTGTTCGTGGCGCTGGCCCGGATGTCGTCGGTGCGGGTGGTCGCGGCGGTGGCGCGGTTCTACATCTCGGTCATCCGCGGCACGCCGCTGCTGGTGCAGTTGTTCATCGTCTTCTACGCGCTGCCCGAGTTGAACATCGTCATCGATCCGTTCCCCGCGGCGGTGATCGCGTTCAGCCTCAACGTGGGTGGCTATGCGGCAGAGGTGATTCGGGCGGCGATCCTGTCGGTCGATCGCGGGCAGTGGGAGGCATCGGAGGCGCTGGGGCTGTCGTATCCGCAGACGCTGCGGTTGATCGTGCTGCCCCAGGCCGCGCGAATCGCGGTGCCGCCCTTGTCCAATACCCTCATCTCGTTGGTGAAGGACACCTCGCTGGCCTCCACGATCCTGGTAACCGAGTTGTTGCGAGTGGCGCAATTGGCGGCCGCCCCGACCTTCGATTTCTTCGCCCTCTACGGAGTGGCCGCACTCTATTACTGGATCATCTGTCTGGTGCTCGGATTTGCGCAAACTCGTGTCGAAACGCGGTTGGCCAGACATCTCGCGGGGTGAGCCGGATCATACGTCCGTCCTATTGATAGCGAAGGGTATGCCCACTCGGCGAAGTGCACTGAGCAGGACTAGGCTCGAGCCGTGATGCGACGGACGAAGATTGTATGCACCCTCGGGCCGGCCACAGCCTCCGAGGACCGGCTCCGCGAACTTGTCGAAAGCGGCATGGACGTGGCCCGGCTTAATTTCAGTCACGGCGAACACGCCGATCACGCTGAGAACTACGAAAAGGTGCGGAAGGCCGCGGACCAGCTCGGTCGCGCCGTCGGCATCCTCGCCGATCTACAGGGCCCCAAGATCCGGCTCGGCCGGTTCGTCGAGGGCAAGACGATGTGGGCCACCGGCGAGGAGGTGCGCATCACCGTCGAGGACGTGGAGGGCACCCACGACCGCGTGTCCACCACCTACAAGGAGTTGGCCGCCGACGCCAAGGCGGGCGACCGCCTGCTGGTCGACGACGGCAAGGTCGGCCTGACCGTACTGCGCGTCGAGGGCGACGACGTGGTGTGCCGGGTGACCGAGGGCGGCCCGGTCTCGAACAACAAGGGCGTCTCGCTGCCCGGTATGGACGTGTCGGTTCCGGCCTTGTCCGACAAGGACATTGCCGATCTGGAGTTCGCGCTGAAGCTGGGCGTGGACTTCATCGCGCTGTCCTTCGTGCGCTCCCCGGCGGACGTGGAGCTGGTGCACGACGTGATGGATCGCGTCGGCCGCCGCGTCCCGGTGATCGGCAAGCTGGAGAAGCCCGAGGCGATCGACAACCTCGAGGCGATCGTGCTGGCCTTCGACGCGATCATGGTCGCGCGTGGCGATCTGGGCGTGGAGCTGCCGCTCGAGCAGGTGCCGCTGGTGCAGAAGCGCGCCATCCAGATGGCAAGGGAGAACGCCAAACCCGTGATCGTGGCGACCCAGATGCTGGAGTCGATGATCACCAACTCGCGTCCGACCCGCGCCGAGGCGTCCGACGTCGCCAACGCGGTGCTGGACGGCGCGGACGCGGTGATGCTCTCGGGTGAGACCTCGGTCGGCGAGTACCCGATCGAGACGGTCCGCACGATGGCCCGCATCGTGCACGCCGTGGAATCCGAAACCTCCACGCGGGTACCGCCTTTGACGCACGTGCCGCGCACCAAGCGGGGCGTCATCTCCTACGGCGCGCGCGATATCGGCGAGCGGCTCAACGCCAAGGCGCTGGTCGCGTTCACCCAGTCCGGCGACACCGTGCGTCGGCTGGCCCGCCTGCACACCCCGCTGCCGCTGCTGGCGTTCACGCCGCTGCCGGAGGTGCGCAGCCAGCTCTCGCTGAGCTGGGGCGTGGAGACGTTCATCGTGCCGATGGTGCGCACCACGGATGAGATGATCGGTCAGGTCGACAAGGAACTGCTGTCGCTGAATCGGTACGCCAAGGGCGATCTGGTGGTCATCGTGGCCGGGTCGCCGCCGGGAACCATCGGTTCCACCAACCTGATTCACGTGCACCGCATAGGCGAGGAGGACCACTGAGTTGAGTGCTTCACTGGGCGAGTCGGTGTCTACGGGTACTGGTGATCTGGATATTCTGCTCGGTCTTTTGGACCTCGAGCAGATGGGTGAGGACGTTTTCCTCGGCCAGCATCCGGAGAAGGTGTGGAGTCGGACCTTCGGCGGGCAGCTGGTGGCTCAGGCGATCATCGCCGCCGGTCGGACCGTGGGTCCCGAACGTCCGGTGCACGCGGTCAACGCGCATTTCGTGCGTGGCGGCGATGTGAAGAAGCCGATCGAATACCGGGTCGAGCGGCACCGCGACGGGCGCGCGTTCGCCAATCGCACGGTGACCGCCTATCAGGACGATCAGGAACTGTTCGTCATGCTGGCGGCGTTCCAGGACTACGGCAAGGGGCTCGAGCACGCCACCCCGCAGCCGCAGGTGCCCGACCCGGACGGGCTGCCGCGCGTCGAGGAGTCCTTCGAGGGCCTCGAGGACCGGTTGCAGATGTTCGTGCAGGCCCCGCATCCGATCGATATGCGGTATACCAACGATCCGGCGTGGATCCTCAAGGGCACCGGTGAGACCCTCAACCACAACCGGGTGTGGATGAAGGCCGATGGCACCCTGCCCGACGATCCGCTGATTCACGTTGCGGCGCTGGGCTATTCGTCGGACACCACGGTGCTGGACTCGATCATCACCACGCACGGGCTGTCCTGGGGTTTCGACCGCATCGTCGCGGCGACGGTGAACCACTCCATCTGGTTCCACCGTCCGTTCCGCTTCGACGACTGGGCGCTGTACGCCACCCAGTCGCCCGTCGCGGCCGGGCAGCGCGGCCTGGCCATGGGCCACTTCTATTCTCGCGCAGGGGAATTGCTGGCGACGGTGGTCCAGGAGGGGGTCATCCGGCACTTCCCGGCCCGGCGCTGAACCCCCGGACCGGCCGAATACGTTTCAGATCAGTTCGCGGTTCTCTTCGAGATCGAAACTCTCCCGATGCAGGGTGCGGATCTCGTAGGGGACCGCGTCCTGCGTCGAGAGGGACAGCATGAGGCGGGTCTCCAGCTGGGCCAGATTCGCCCCGGTGAGCAGTTTCGCGTCACCGACCAGGCTCACGGCGATCTCGTAGGTGCGCCGATCGCCCGGGTCCTGGTCCGGATTATCCAGTCTCCATTGGGTTTCCAGCATCGCGTGGTCCGGCTGGTCCGGTTCGACCGGCAGCGTGAACCGCCAGGCGAACAGGTCGCGATCGGCCACGTGCTGGTCGACCACCCTGCGGACGGTGGCCACGACCCGATCGAGCGTCTCGGGTGTCACGTAAACATGGAGAGAAACATCCGAAATGCGTTTCGGCATGTCTGAGTCCTGTTCTTGTGTCGAACCTTCGGCAGAGCCATTCGCCCGGCAGTGTAGTCGCTCCCGCGCGAATTGGGGAGCCGGGCCGTCGACGGGTGCGTCGGCGCGAATTGCTCAGGCCTGTCGGTCGATTCGAGTCTCGTCGACCACCGGCGGGTGATCCTGCCGCCCGCCGGGGAGCACCACCAGACGCGGACGGCCGCGCTCGTCGGTGTTGCGCCCGACGGGCATGCACATCCACAGCAGCAGCGGGGCGAGGGTTTCGGCGATCTGGTCGCCGATCTCGCAGTACTTCTGCGGGGACAGGCCCACCGGATCGGCGATGTTCTCCCGGCCCACCAGCGCCAGATCGTTACGGGCACGGTCCATCTCGTCGACCGTGCGCGCGCCGCTGACCTTGGCGATGCGGTGCGCCTGCAACAGCGTGAAGGTGCGGGGATGCGCGCCGGGGACGTGCGCGACGATGTCGTCGCGGATCTGTTCGGTCATGGCCAGGACCAGATCGGCGCGATCCACCAGCTCCGGTTTCAGGCGCCGGGAGCGGAATCCGCTGGCGTTCCCGCCGAGTCCGGTGATCGTCTGCGCCGCAAGCGGTTCCACGCCGAATCCGACCAGGGCGCGGGTTCCGGCGCTCTCCGCGGTGAGTTCGTACAGTCCGTGCTCGTCCGCGAGGGCGCGGGTGAGGCGTTCGGCGATCACCGAGCGGCACACATTGCCGGTGCAGACGAACAGGACATGCATGGCAGGTACGGTATGCGCCCGCGGGCGCGACGAGAAGAGCGCAATAGCGGAAATTCGCCATTTTCGCCAGATGTTCATTTTGGTGTAGCGAGTCGCGTGAGAACAGTTTGCTTGTGAATCGCTGCACGACGTGGAACTCGATGAATTATTTCCGGTCGGAATCTTTTCGGTAAAAAGTGTTTTCGTCGATCACGGGCGCGGCCTTCGGATCGGCGTCCTCGACGCGGCCGCGGGTGGAGAACAGCCGCCCGCGCATCGCCACTGTCGGCGCGATCCGGGCGAGTCCGGCCGGAGTGGTCATATCGTCGTACATGGTGTCGATGCCGCCGCGCAGGAAGTACGCCTCGTGCCAGAATCCGGTCCCGCCGGAGTCCCGCAGAAAACGCTGCCACCAGTCACGATGCGGTGCCGAACGGGTCCAGCGCTCCAGGCTGTCCAGGTCCCGCCAGTACTGCCGCGCGCCCCAGTGCGGCGGGAACAGCGACCAGATCAGATCCTCGTGCAGCAGCAGTCCGTCGGGCCGATCGTGGTGTGCGCGATAGAGTTTCGGGCCCAGCCCGAGCAGGCGCAGCATGCCCCGCGGCGTCCGGACGCGCATCCCGAGATAGATGACGACGAGATCCGGATATTCGGACAGATCCGCGGTGAGTCGATTCACGCGCATTCGCGACCTCCTGACGAGCGGGGCCCGGATACGACCCCTGTCGTGTTTGCACGTAATACGCGGGTGATCGGTTCGATCGCGGTGATTCGCGGGGCTCGTGAAATTCGGCGGATATTCCGAACGAGCCGCTGCCGATTGCCCGGCGGTTTGCCGATTGTGTGCGGAAGAGTTGGCGAGGTGCCGATGAGAAGGGGGGAAGCCGTGCTCCGCTTGGTGCCGAGTGTGGGACTCGAACCCACACGTCCTTTCGGACAACGGTTTTTGAGACCGTCGCGTCTGCCTGTTCCGCCAACTCGGCGCACCGGTTGAAAATCATAGCCGGTGACCCCGCCGAGAACCGAATCGGTGTGATACTGCCCCGATTCGCGCTGGGTAGGTGGGTTCTGGACGGCGTCGAACGGTACGCTTGCGGGAACTCGGATGCGTAGCGTTGCGGTCCGTCGAGGGCGGCGTCGGACTGTATCGGAGCATCGGGTATCGGCATCGGATTACGAGGGGTCTGTGAATGGGAACGTCAACAGGGGGCGTGAAGAAGGATGGGGCGACCGCCGCCAAGCGCGTGGTCGTGGCCGAGGACGAGGCACTCATCCGGATGGATCTCGTGGAGATGCTCACCGAGGAGGGCTACGAGGTCGTCGGTGAGGCGGGCGACGGCCAGCAGGCGGTCGATCTGGCCGGTGAGCTGCGGCCCGATCTGGTGATCATGGATGTGAAGATGCCGCGTCGCGACGGTATCGACGCCGCCGCGGAGATCGCGACCAATCGTGTTGCGCCCGTTGTGATCTTGACCGCATTCAGCCAGCGTGACCTGGTCGAGCGGGCCCGCGACGCGGGGGCGATGGCCTACCTGGTCAAGCCGTTCACCAAATCCGACCTGGTGCCGGCGATCGAACTCGCGGCCAGCCGTTTCCACGAGATCAGCGCGCTCGAGAGCGAGGTCGCGAGCCTGTCCGAGCGGCTCGAGACGCGCAAACTCGTCGAGCGCGCCAAGGGTGTGCTGATGCAGACGCAGGGGCTTTCGGAGCCGCAGGCGTTCAAGTGGATTCAGCGCACCGCGATGGACCGTCGCACGACGATGAAGGCGGTTGCCGAGGTCGTTTTGGAGAACCTCGCACCCAAGTCGTAGTAGCGATGTATTTGCTATGGATTAACACGGTGGAAACACGATCTTGACGAATATTCGGGATCGAAGGAGTGTCGGAGGCCCGATTGTGATGCGGAGCTAACGTCACAACGCTATGTTCTGTGCTTGGCCGACATGGTCGGCTCTCCCGGCAACCCCGGGAGAACAGAAGAACATAGAGGTGAATCGTGCTTGGTTCAATAACGCGGAGCACCACGCGGACTCGCGTGGTTCGCGGTGCGTTGGCGATCGGGGCGGCGGCCGTACTGGCCGTGGCCGGTTGCAGTAGCAAAACGACGTCGAACAACGCCGGTGGTGACAGCGGAGCCGGGCTGTCGATCAAATCGCTGGTGCAGGTCGACAAGCAGGGCAAGGCGGTGACCCAGACGGGTACCGCGAAGGCCGCCGACCCCGCCGGCGACGGTAAGGCCAAGTGTGCCGCCACCACCGCGATCGCGATGGCCGGTGCGCTCACCGGTGCGAACTCCGCACTGGGCATCAACATCGAGGACGGCGTGAAGCTGGCCCTCCAGAAGCACAACGCGGCGAACCCGGCCTGCCAGGTGCAGCTCAAGCCGTTCGACACCGAGGGCGATCCGCAGAAGGCCAGCCAGGTCATCCCGACGGTGATCAGCGACCAGTCGGTGAGCGCCCTGATCGGTCCCGCCTTCTCCGGTGAGACCAAGGCGACCGGCCAGATCATCAGCGACGCCGGCCTGCCCGCGCTGACCTCCTCGGCCACCAACGCCTCGCTGACCAAGAACGGCTGGAAGACCTTCTTCCGCGGTCTGGCCAACGACGACCTGCAGGGCCCCTCGGTCGCGAACTACCTGACCGGCGCGGGCGGCTTCAAGAAGATCTGCGTGGTGCAGGACGACTCCGATTACGGTGTGGGCCTTGCCAAGTCGGTCATCGCGGCGCTCGGTTCGGCCGCCGACGAGTCCTGCGCGGCTCAGGTGAAGACCGGTGACAAGGACTTCGCCGCGACCGTCTCGAAGGTGTCGGCCGCCAAGCCCGACGCGATCTTCTACTCCGGGTACTACGCCGAGGCCGCGCCGCTCGTCGAGCAGCTGCACTCGGCCGGCGTCACCGCGACCTTCGTCTCCGACGACGGCACCAACGACCCGCAGTTCGTCAAGCAGGCGGGCGATTCGGCCAAGGGCGCACTGCTGTCCTGCCCCTGTGGTCCGGCTCCGGACACCTTCGCCGCCGAGTACAAGGCGCTGAACAAGCAGGACCCGGGCGTGTACTCGGTCGAGGCGTACGACCTCACCACGATCGTGCTGAAGGCGATCGACTCGGGCAAGGTCACCCGTCCCGAGATCCTCGACTACGTGCGCAACTACGACGGCCAGGGCCTGGCGCGTCACTACAAGTGGGACAGCACGGGCGAACTGTCGAACGCTCTGATCTGGATGTACCAGGTCAAGTAGGGACCAACCCCGTATCGGCAACAGCGTGCACCGGGAGGCGAACCCTCGTCCCGGTGCACGCCCCTGCCATCACCTTGGCGGGGCACCCGTGTTTTCCGCTCCGGCGGTCCGCACCGGGACCCGGGCACGCTGTTTCCCACGATGACGAGAGTGTCGAATGTCTGTAACCGCATTGGCGGATCCGGCGTTGTACGCCGGGACCATTGATTTCAACATTTCCGGGGTGGTCGACCAGTTCTGGCAGCTGACCGTCGACGGGCTGAGCTACGGCGCGATCTACGCGCTGGTGGCCGTCGGCTACACCCTGGTCTACGGCGTCCTGAGGCTGATCAACTTCGCCCATTCCGAGGTCTTCATGCTCGGCATGTTCGGACAGTATGTCGGACTGGAGTTGCTGGGATTCACCGCCAGTGGGAACGCCTACTCCCAGGGCGTGCTGCTGACGGTCGTCTACCTGCTGGTGGCGATGCTGATCGGCATGGCGGTGTCCGGTGCGACCGCCGTCGGCCTGGAGCGCGTCGCCTACCGGCCGCTGCGCAAGCGCGGCGCGAAACCCCTGATCTTCCTGATCACCGCGATCGGCATGTCGTTCGTGCTGCAGGAGTTCGTGCACTACGTGCTGCCGAAATTCGTGACCGGGCTGGGCGGCACCAATCCGCAGCAGCCGATCAAACTGGTCGAGCCCAAACAGGAGTTCTCCCTGTTCGGAGCCTCGGTGACGAATGTGGCGATCGTGATCGTGCTGGCCGCGGTCGCGTTGGCCGCGCTCACCGAGATCCTGATCAACCGCACGAAGTTCGGCCGTGCCATTCGCGCGGTCGCGCAGGATCCCGACACCGCGACGCTGATGGGCGTCTCGCGGGAGCGGGTCATCATGCTGACCTTCCTCATCGGCGGCCTGCTCGCCGGCGCCGCCGCGACGCTCTACACCTTGAAGGTGCCGCAGGGCATCGTCTTCAACGGCGGATTCATCCTGGGCGTCAAGGCATTCAGCGCCGCGGTGCTCGGTGGTATCGGCAACCTGCGCGGTGCGCTGCTGGGTGGTCTGCTGCTGGGCCTGGCCGAGGATTACGGCCAGATCCTGTTCGGTACCCAGTGGCGTGACGTGGTCGCGTTCGTGGTGCTGGTGGCGGTGCTGATGCTGCGTCCCACGGGCATTCTGGGTGAGAGTCTCGGAAAGGCCCGAGTATGAGTGAGGCTACGAAGGTTCCGGTGACGTCCACTGCGCCGCAACCGCGTCCGCGCGGTGTGGGTGATGCGATTCGCGGCTGGTGGGGCGGATTGTCCCGGCCCGCGCAATGGGCGGTCGGGGTGCCCGCGGTCATCGTGCTCGGGCTGATCGCACTGTTCCCGCCGCCGGGGATCGACACTCCCGGAACGAGTTTCGGCGGGGTGATGGCGCAGTTCGCGATGTACGCGCTGATCGCCATCGGCCTGAACGTGGTGGTCGGGCAGACCGGTCTGCTGGACCTGGGCTACGTCGGCTTCTACGCGGTCGGCGCGTATACGGTCGGCATCCTGACCAGTCCGAACAGCCCGTTCCATTCGAATTCCGGTGTCTTCGATTCGAAATGGGCGTGGCTGGTCTGCGTGCCGCTGGCGATCCTGGCGACCGCGGCCTCGGGCCTGATCCTGGGCACCCCGACGCTGCGGCTGCGCGGTGACTACCTGGCGATCGTGACCCTCGGATTCGGTGAGATCGTGCGTCTGCTCGCCGACAACCTGGGCGGGGTCACCAACGGCAGTCTCGGCCTGGCGGGTATCGCGTATCCGCATCTGGGCGAGTCGAAAACCCATACCGGCGGCTACTTCTCGTCGGGCAACCTCGGCGATCGGAATTCCGGGAATCTGCTGGACCGCGCGAATTCCGGGGTCTGGTGGTTCTGGATCGGCATGCTGCTGGTGGTCGTGGTGCTGATCCTGGTCGGCAACCTGGAGCGCAGCCGCGTCGGCCGTGCCTGGGTCGCGATCCGCGAGGACGAGGACGCCGCGGAGATCATGGGCGTGCCCACCTTCAAGTTCAAGCTGTGGGCGTTCACCATCGGCGCGGCGGTCGGCGGGCTGTCCGGCGCGCTGTACGCCGGTCAGGTGCAGTTCATCAACCCGACCGGATTCAACGTCATCAACTCGATGCTGTTCCTGTGCGCGGTGGTGCTGGGTGGTCAGGGCAACAAGCTCGGCGTGATCGTCGGCGCGTTCCTGATCGTGTACCTGCCGAACCGGTTCATGTCGGTGAACGTCGGCGGACAGTCGTTGGGCGACTTCAAATATCTGTTCTTCGGTCTCACGCTGGTGGTGGTGATGATCTTCCGTCCGCAGGGGCTGTTCCCCGCGCGGCAGAAATTGCTCACCTACTCCCGGCAGGTGTATCGAGCGGTGCGGCGGCCTGGGCAGGCCACCGAGGCGACGGGAGCTGGCGCATGAGTGTTCAGGCGCGGAGGAGGCAGCGGAGCGTAACCACGCAGCGCCCCGCTCATGCGCGAAAGGACATGGCATGAGCGGGCCGGGCGAGGGTGGCGCGCTGTTCGACAACGAGGACATGCGGGCCGGATACGCGCGCGAACCGGAGGTCGGGCAGGCCGGTGTGGTCGACATCGGTGCGGTGATTCCGGACCTGGCCGATACCGAGACCGTCGCGGAAGTCGTTGCGCCGCACCGGGACATCCAGACCGCGGTCGGTGAGCCACTGCTGCGCACCGACGGGTTGACGATGCGGTTCGGTGGTCTGACGGCGCTGGACGCGGTGAGTTTCGAGATCCGTCGCGGCGAGATCCTCGGCCTCATCGGGCCCAACGGCGCGGGCAAGACGACCTGCTTCAACGCCATCACCGGCGTGTACCGGCCCACGGCGGGCACGGTGTACTTCGACGGCAAACCGCTGACCAAGACCAAGCGCAATCAGATCACTCGCCTGGGCATCGCCCGGACCTTCCAGAACATCCGGTTGTTCGGGGAGATGACGGCGCTGGAGAACGTGGTCGTCGGCACCGACGCCCGGCACCACACCTCGGTGCCCGGTGCGGTGTTCCGTTCCCCTCGGCATCGTCGCGAGGAGCGGGACGCGGTCGAACGCGGTATGGCGCTGCTGGAGTTCGTCGGCATCGCGCCGCGCGCGGTGGAGAAGGCGCGCAATCTGTCCTACGGCGATCAGCGTCGGCTGGAGATCGCCCGCGCGCTGGCGACCGAGCCGAAGCTGCTGTGCCTGGACGAGCCTGCCGCGGGATTCAATCCGAGCGAGAAGTCCGCGCTGATGGATCTGATCCGCAAGATCCGCGACGACGGGTTCACCGTGCTGCTGATCGAGCACGATATGCGGCTGGTCATGGGTGTGACCGACCGGATCGTGGTGCTGGAGTTCGGGCGCAAGATCGCCGACGCGCTGCCCGAGCAGATCCGCGAGGATCCGGCCGTGATCGCGGCCTATCTGGGTGTGCCGGACGAGGACGAGGCGGCGGAGATCATCGCCGACGCCGCGGACGAATCCGCGCCGTCGGTGTTCGTGAATCCGGACGCGGCGGCCGATACCGCGGTACTGCCGGTCTACCGGGACGGCGATCCCTACCCGGTCACCGACGACCAGGGGCCCGATGTGGCGTTCCGGCGGCCGGAGACCGCCGCGGTGTCACCGAGCGCGCTCACCACCGAGCACACCGGATTCGGCGGCTCCGAACCGCTGCTGGCGGTCGAGGACATGGTCGTCGGCTACGGCAGAATCCAAGCGCTGCACGGGATTTCGCTCCAGGTCGCACAGGGTGAGCTGGTGACCCTGCTGGGTGCGAACGGCGCCGGTAAGACCACCACCATGCGGGCGCTGTCCGGACTGCTGCCGCTGAGCCGCGGGCGGATCACGTTCGAGGGCAGGGACGTCAGCAGGATGCGGGCGCACGAACGGGTCAACGCGGGACTGATCCAGGCCCCCGAGGGCCGCGGTGTGTTCCCGGGGATGACCGTGCAGGAGAACCTCGACATGGGTTGTCACGCACGGCCGTTCAAGCAGAAGGCGGAATACGCGCAGACGCTCGATCGGGTCTTCGAACTGTTCCCGCGTCTGGCCGAACGCCGCAAGCAGGTGGGCGGCACCATGTCCGGTGGTGAGCAGCAGATGCTCGCGATCGGGCGCGCGCTGATGGCCCGGCCCAAGCTGCTGCTGCTGGACGAGCCGTCGATGGGTCTGGCGCCCATGGTGATCCAGCAGATCTTCCGGATCATCAGCGAGATCAATGCCAACGGCACGACGGTGCTGCTGGTCGAGCAGAACGCGCAGCAGGCGCTGACCCGCTCGCATCGCGCGTACATCCTGGAGACCGGGGAGATCACCATGACCGGTGGCGGCCGCGCGCTGCTGACCGATCCGGCGGTCAAATCGGCGTATCTGGGCGTCGCATAGCTGTATCTTCGGCCTCCGCTCCGCTCCGGCGGGTTCGCGGCCCCCTGAGCCTCGCCGTTCGGCCCCGTGTCGGGTACTCGTTCCTCGCACCCGCCACGCGTCCGAACGGCGAGCCGGGCCGCGAACGCTGTTGTCGGCCCGCTTCGATGCGGTGGGTTCGCGCCGGAGCGCAGCGGAGCCGGAGATGTGGAGGTCCGGCAACTCTTGTCGGTGGCTGTCCCTAGACTCTGTGCCGTGACTTCAGCCACCAGCGATCAGCGCCCGAGCACCGTGCCCGCAGCCTCCGACGGCGAGCGGCCGACCCTGTTGTTGCTGGACGGGCATTCGCTGGCCTATCGCGCGTTCTTCGCCCTGCCCGCGGACAACTTCAAGACGGTCACCGGGCAGACCACCAACGCGGTGTACGGCTTCACCGCCATGCTCATCAACCTGCTGCGCGACGAGAAGCCCACCCATGTCGCGGCCGCGTTCGACGTCAGCCGCAAGACCTTCCGCACCGAGGCGTATCCGGAGTACAAGGCCAACCGCTCGCAGACGCCCGACGAGTTCCGCGGTCAGGTGGAGATCACCAAGGAGGTGCTGGGCGCGCTGGGTATCCCGGTGATGGCGATCGACGGTTACGAGGCCGACGATGTGCTCGCCACCCTGACCACTCAGGCTGTGCCGCAGGGCTTCCGGGTGCTGATCGTCACGGGTGACCGGGATTCGCTGCAACTGGTGAACGACGACGTCACGGTCCTCTACCCGAAGAAGGGCGTCTCCGAGCTCACCCGCTTCACCCCCGAGGCGGTGCAGGAGAAATACGGCCTGACCCCGACCCAGTACCCGGATTTCGCGGCCCTGCGCGGCGACCCGAGCGACAACCTGCCCGGCATCCCGGGCGTGGGGGAGAAGACCGCGGCCAAGTGGGTGCGCGAATACGGCGATCTGAACACGCTGGTGGAGCGCGTCGATCAGGTGAAGGGCAAGGTCGGAGATGCGTTGCGCGCCAACCTGTCCAGTGTGGTGCTCAACCGGCAGCTGACCGAGATGGTCAAGGATGTCGCGCTGCCCTACACCCCCGATCAGCTCGCGCAGCAGCCGTGGGACCGGGACAAGATCCATCAGCTGTTCGACGATCTGGAATTCCGGGTGCTGCGCGACCGGTTGTTCGACACCCTCGCCGCACCCGAGCCCGAGGCCGACGGTGGATTCGAGATCAGCGGTGGAGCGATCGAGCCCGGCGCCGTCACCGACTGGCTGGCCGAGCACGCCGAAACCGGTGTGCGCCACGGTATTTCGGTGGTCGGCACCGGAACCCCGGTGCACGGTGACGTCACCGCGATCGCGATCTCCGCGGCCGACGGTGAGGGCGGCTATTTCGACGCGGTGGCCCTGACCCCCGAGGACGAGGCGGCGCTGGGCGCGTGGCTGGCCGATCCCGCGGTCCCCAAGGTCGTGCACGAGGCCAAGGCGGCCATGCACGCACTGCGCGGGCGGGGCTGGCGGCTGGCCGGGCTGGTCAGCGATACGGCGCTGGCCGCCTATCTGGTCCGTCCGGGCCAGCGCACCTTCAATCTGGACGATCTGTCGCTGCGCTACCTGTCCCGCGAGCTGCGCGTGGAGTCCGACGAGCAACCGCAGCTGTCCCTGCTCGACGAGGAGGGTTCGGTCGACGCCGAACTGGCCCAGACCGAGATCCTGCGCGCCCGCGCGGTGGCCGATCTGGCCGAGGCGCTGGGAGCGGAGCTGGAGCGCATCGAGTCCACCCGGCTGCTCACCGAGATGGAGCTGCCGCTGCTGGGTGTGCTGGCCGAACTCGAGGAGGCGGGTATCGCCGTCGACGTGGCCGAACTCGAGCAACTGCAATCCGAATTCGCCGACCGGGTCGCCGATGCCGCGAGCGCGGCCTACGGGGTGATCGGCAAACAGATCAACCTCGGCTCGCCCAAGCAGTTGCAGGTGGTGCTGTTCGACGAGCTCGAGATGCCCAAGACCAAGCGCACCAAGACCGGCTACACCACCGATGCCGACGCGCTCGAGTCGCTGTTCGAGAAGACCCAGCATCCGTTCCTGGAGCATCTGCTCGCGCACCGCGACGCGACCCGGCTGAAGGTCACCGTCGACGGCCTGCTCAAATCCGTCGCCGACGACGGCCGCATCCACACCACGTTCAATCAGACCGTCGCCGCGACGGGCCGGTTGTCCTCGACCGAGCCCAACCTGCAGAACATCCCGATCCGCACCGACACCGGCCGCCGCATTCGCGACACCTTCGTCGTCGGGCCCGGCTGCGAATCGCTGATGACCGCGGACTACAGCCAGATCGAGATGCGGATCATGGCGCATCTGTCCAAGGACGAGGGTCTGATCGAGGCGTTCAACTCGGGCGAAGATCTGCACAATTTCGTCGCCTCCAAGGCCTTCGACATCCCGATCACCGAGGTGAATCCGGAGCTGCGCCGCCGGATCAAGGCGATGTCCTACGGCCTGGCCTACGGTCTGTCCGCCTACGGCCTGTCCCAGCAGCTGAAGATCAGCGCCGAGGAGGCCAAGGCACAGATGGATGTCTACTTCTCCCGGTTCGGCGCGATTCGCGACTATCTGCACGAGGCGGTCGAACAGGCCCGCAAGGTCGGCTACACCGAGACGCTGTTCGGGCGTCGCCGCTATCTGCCCGATCTGGATTCGAGCAACCGCCAGCGTCGCGAGGCCGCCGAGCGGATGGCCCTGAACGCGCCCATCCAGGGCACCGCGGCCGACATCATCAAGGTCGCCATGATCAATGTGCAGGCCGCGATCAAGGACGCCGGACTGGCCTCGCGCACCCTGTTGCAGATTCACGACGAACTGCTCTTCGAGGTGGCCCCGGGCGAACGCGAACAGCTGGAAGCCCTTGCGCGCGAACATATGTCGAAGGCGATCGAGCTGTCGGTACCGCTCGAGGTCTCGGTGGGTGTCGGGCACAGCTGGGATGCCGCCGCGCACTAGCGCCGGGGGAGAGCGCAAAGAAAAACCGTGGCCGCCGGTCGGATGAGGGGGACGCCCGGCGGCCACGGAGTCGGTTGGCGCATGCTCGCGCCGTGTCCGGATGGGCCCGGTGGGCCCGCCCCGATGTGGTCTTACGAGATCTATCGTGCGTCGCCAGCCTTATGGCCGGATGATAGCGACCTTCGAGAACGCTGAGAACGTCATCGGCGCATCGGCGGCGACGTCGGAACCCGGTGACACAGTGGATCGGATCGGCCCGTCGACTCCCGGAAAATCCCGGCGAACCGGACACGCAAACGAGATTGCCTGATGATTGCCGCCGACCCGTCTCGGATGCTCACGCGCCGATTTTGCCACGTCGATCGGGTTGCTGGGACCATCGTCGAGCGTTGGTACGCCGTTCACGGACGATTGTGACGAAGTTACCCATCGGTTCCGCCCCCATGTAGTTGCTATCGGCGGTAACAGTCCATATTCTCGAAGCCGTGCCGAATCCCGCCGCTAGCCACAGCGCCGCTCGCAATGTCGCCGACCGCGACCGTGCGGCGCTAATGCCGCTGACCGCGGTGGTGGCTGCCGACCTCACCGGTCGGGCTCTAGTGGAGCTCGTAGTTCTCCGCCGTAGCGGGGTCTGATTCGGACCGGCCCCTCGCTGCGGGCCGTAGAACCTTTTTTGTTGCGCTGGTCCCCTCTGTCAATCGGACACGACACGCCTCGGGAAGACCTAGTCACATGACACTGACCATCGACACTGCCTTCATCACCGCTGCCCCTCGCGCCCTGCGCGCCGAGAGCGACGGTCTGACTCCCGCCGAGTTCCACGAGCGGTACTGCGATCTCGCGGGCCCGGTCAAGCTCGGCGACTGGATACCCGCCGGGCATCGACATGCCTCGGCAACCTACACCGCCACACTGGAATTCAACGATCACCTGCGGACCGTGGTGTCCGCGGGCAACCCGGTGGCCGCGCTCACCTCGGCCCTCTACGACGAGGGCTATCCGGTCGAGATCCTGCAGTTCCACCAGCGGCAAACCGCTTCGGGCATAGCGACTTTCGTCCGGTGCGAGTTCAACGGCCGCCGCGGCTGGGGCGCCGCCCTTGCCGACGACAGCGCGGAATCCTCTGTGCGAGCGATGCTTTCGGGCGTCAACTCGTTCACCAACTGATACCGATACGACTCGCCCCCGTCGCGTATTCGCGGCGGGGGCGAGCAGTGTGTAGCGACCGGTGCGGGCCTACTTGCCCTCTTGGGCCGGCTGCTCGGCGATCTGCTTGCGCACCTCGTCCATATCCAGCGCCTTCACCTGGGTGACCAGATCCTCGAGGGCGGCCGGGGGCAGCGCGCCGGGCTGTGCGAACACCAGCACACCCTCGCGGAACGCCATGATCGTCGGGATCGAGCTGATGTTGGCCGCGGCGGCCAGGCTCTGCTCGGCCTCGGTGTCGACCTTGCCGTGCACCACGTCGGGGTGCTTGTCCGAGGACTTGTCGAAGGTGGGTGCGAACTGCTTACACGGTCCGCACCAGTCGGCCCAGAAATCGACGAGTACGACGTCGTTTCCGGTGACGATCTCATCGAAGTTCTGAGCGGTCAATGTCTGGGTGGCCATGGGGTCCTCTCGTGGTTGGTAGCGCCCTGTACAACGCAGAACGCCACGTTAATCTTCCGGGCCCCCGCCTCTCCGGGCCTCAGCGTGTAGTTGGGTGCCTCGGGGTTTCGTGTCGGGGCGGCGGTCGGGAGTGTGGCTGGGCTTTGGGCGTTCCCGGGAAGTTACCCATGTCCTTGCCTGATCAACCCTTGCGAAGCGGCTTACGCCGCAAAGAACTCTGGCGGCGGTAAGACGACTTTTCGTGGATGGTGGCGGGTGCGCTGCGAAGTTGCCTGGACGGCCGAGCGCTGACCCGGATGTGGGGTGGGGTGGCGTGCGGTCGAGGATGGGGTGGTGACTGCGCAGACGGTTCGGTTGGGGTTGATCGACGGGGACGGTATCGGGCCGGAGGTGGTGCGGGCGGCTCGTGAGGTGGCCGACGAGGCGTTGGCGGCGGTGGGAGCGCCGACGGTGGAGTGGGTGCGGCTGCCGATGGGGCAGCGGGCGATCGACGAATTCAACGATCCGCTGCCGCTGGTGACGCTCGACGCGCTGGCGAAACTGGACGGGTGGATTCTCGGTCCGCACGACAATGCTTCGTACGCACCGGAATTCCGCGCGTCCGCGCCGCCGGGCGGGGCGATCCGCAAACGTTTCGAGCTGTTCGCGAACATCCGTCCGGCGCGCGCCTTCCGCGGGGTGCGGGCGGTGACACCGGAGATGGATCTGGTGATCGTCCGGGAGAACACCGAGGGGTTCTACGCCGACCGCAATATGTTCGCCGGTTCGGGGGAGTTCCGCCCGACGCCCGAGGTGGCGATGTCGGTCGGGGTGATCACCCGCGCCGCCTGCGAGCGGATCGCGCACGAGGCCTGCGCGTTGGCCGCGACGCGCGGTAAACATCTGACCATCGTGCACAAGGCCAATGTGCTGCCCATGACGATGGGCCTGTTCCGCGACGTCTGCTACGAGGCGGCCGCGGGCTATCCGGACCTGCGGGTGGACGACGAGCACGTCGACGCGGCCGCCGCCCACCTGGTTCGCGCGCCCGGCGACTACGACGTCCTGGTCACCGAGAACCTGTTCGGCGACATCCTCTCCGACCTGGCCGCCGAGCTCGGCGCCTCACTGGGCACCGCGGCCTCGCTGAACTGTTCACGCACCCAGGCGATGGCCCAGGCCGTGCACGGCGCGGCGCCGGTGCTGGCCGGGCACAATCGCGCGAATCCGGCTGCGCTGCAACTGTCCACGGCAATGTTGTTGCGCTGGTTGGGATCTCATCGCTCGGAACCGACGCTGACGCGGGCGGGCGACCGCATCGACCATGCCGTGGCCGCGACCTTCGAGGCCGGTATCGCCACGGCCGACCTGGGCGGGCTCGCCTCCACCGGAGAATTCACCGAACAGGTTCGCGCGCGCGTACATCGGCGCTGACAAGGTTCGGATTCGGCGTGTATGGGAACTCGTCGGCCGCCGCGAGGATTAACCTTCGGTAACCGACCGGCACAGTCGGTCCGAATCGCATACATTTCGAACGGCGAGCGATGTCGTGTTATCGCTCACCCAAACATGGAGGGCTGCTGTGTCTGTTCGATCCGGAGCTCGCGGGTACATCCTGCGGGCCGCATGTGTTGTCGCCGGTGGTGCGTTGCTGCTGACGGGTTGTACCAAGAACTCCGAGAGCACCACCCCCGCGGTGGCCAAGGTGAAGGTCAGCAAGGTCGACGCCCTGGCCGCGCAGGTGCCGGCGCAGGTGAAGCAGGCGGGCAAGCTCGTGGTCGGGGTCAATATTCCCTACTCGCCCAACGAGTTCCGCGATCCGTCCTCGGACAAGATCGTCGGCTTCGATGTGGATCTGATGGACGCGGTGGCCGCGACCCTCGGGCTGACGGCGGATTATCAGCAGGCCGATTTCGAGAAGATCATTCCCAGCATCCAGGCCGGCACCTACAACGTCGGCATGTCGTCGTTCACCGACAACACCGACCGTGAGAAGTCGGTCGATTTCGTGGACTACTTCTCCGCGGGCAGTCAGTGGGCGCAGCAGAAGGGCGCGTCCATCGACCCGAACAACGCGTGCGGTAAGAAGGTCGCGGTCGAGCGCACCACCGTGCAGCAGACCGACGAACTTCCGGCCAAGAGCAAGGCGTGCACCGACGCGAAGAAGCCCGCGATCAATATCGTCGCCTTCGACGATCAGGCCGCCGCGGCGAACGCGCTGGTCCTGGGCCAGGTCGACGCCTTCTCGGCCGATTCGCCGGTCACCGCCTACGCGGTCAAGCAGAACCAGGACAAGATCGAGACCGACGGCCAGATCTTCTCCTCCGCGCCGTATGGCTGGCCGGTCGCCAAGGGCTCCGCGCTGGGACCGGTCCTGCAGGCCGCGGTGCAGCACCTGATGGACGACGGCGACTACCGCAAGATCTGCGAGAACTGGGGCGTCGAGCAGGGCGCGATCACCAAGTCGGTCATCAACGGGGCCAAGGGCTGATCCGGTGAGTTCACCGGACCCCGACAACGCGCGCACCGCCGGGGCGACCGACGCAGCCACCGAACCCGCGCCGATCAAGGCGGTGCCGCTGCGGCGGCCGGGCCGGTGGGTGGCCGCGATCGTCATCGCGATCCTGTTCGCGCTGTTCGTCTACGGCGCGGCCACCAACGAGGGTTATCAGTGGGGCACCTACCTGTCCTATCTGTTCGACGTGCGGATCACCGAGGGCGCGCTGGTCACCCTGGAGTTGACCGTGCTGGCGATGGTGATCGGCGTGGTGCTGGGCGTCACGCTGGCGGTGATGCGGTTGTCGCCCAATCCCGTCCTGCGCTCGGTGTCGTGGGGGTACCTGTGGATCTTCCGCGGGACGCCGGTCTATGTGCAGTTGCTGTTCTGGGGCCTGTTCCCGTCGCTGTACAAGGTGATCGAGCTCGGAATCCCGTTCGGCGGACCGCATTTCACGCACTGGAACGTGCAGCAGTGGCAGGCGCCCTTCCTGTTCGCGATGATCGGCCTGGGGCTGAACGAATCGGCGTACATGGCCGAGATCGTCCGCGCCGGAATCAATTCCGTGGACGAGGGGCAGCGGGAGGCGTCGTACGCGCTGGGCATGTCGTGGTCGCGGACGATGTGGCGCACCGTGCTGCCGCAGGCGATGCGGGTGATCATCCCGCCGACCGGTAACGAGCTGATCAGCATGCTCAAGACCACCTCGCTGGTGACCGCCATTCCGCTGACCATCGATCTGTACGGCCGGGCGCACGACATCTCGAGCGTCAACTTCAAGCCGGTGCCGCTGCTGCTGGTGGCCGCGACCTGGTATCTGGTGATCACCAGTGTGCTGATGGTCGGGCAGTACTACCTCGAGCGGTACTACTCGCGGGGTGCTTCGCGCCGCTTGACCGGTCGTCAGCTGCGTGCGCTGGCCGCGACGACCAATCTGGGAGAGGTGGCGAAATGAGCTCCGCCGCAACCGATTCCGCCCCCATCGCGGGCGAATCGATGATCAGTGCGCAGCAGGTGTGCAAGAACTTCGGTGCGCTGCAAGTGCTCAAGGGCATTTCGCTGGAGGTCTCGCGCGGGGAGGTGATGTGCCTGATCGGCCCGTCCGGTTCGGGTAAGTCCACCTTCCTGCGCTGCATCAACCACCTCGAACAGGTCAATGCCGGACGGCTCTACGTAGACGGCGAACTGGTCGGCTACCGCGAGAAGGGTGGGCGGCTCTACGAACTGCATCCGCGCGAGGCCGCCCGGCAGCGTCGCGATATCGGCATGGTGTTCCAGCATTTCAACCTGTTTCCGCACCGCACGGCGTTGGAGAACGTCATCGAGGCGCCGACCCAGGTGAAGAAGATCCGCAAGGCCGAGGCCGTCACCCGCGCCGAGGAACTGCTGGATCGAGTCGGCCTGGCGGACAAGGCCGGTTCCTATCCGGCCCAGCTCTCCGGCGGGCAGCAGCAGCGGGTCGCGATCGCGCGGGCGCTGGCGATGGATCCCAAGCTGATGCTGTTCGACGAGCCGACCTCGGCGCTGGATCCCGAACTGGTCGGCGAGGTGCTGGGCGTCATGCGCGAGCTGGCCGCGTCGGGCATGACCATGGTGGTGGTCACCCACGAGATGGGGTTCGCGCGGGAGGTCGCCGATCAGCTGGTGTTCATGGACGGTGGCGTCGTGGTCGAGTCGGGTGAGCCGCGCGGCCTGCTGAGCGATCCGCAGCACGAGCGGACCAAGGCGTTCCTGTCGCGGATTCTGTAGCCGCGCGGCGGACTCAATCCGTGCCTTGATGCCGGGTTGCCAACGCGATACGCAGTTGTCCCAGTAGCACTTTCGCGGCGGGGGCGGCCGGGCGGTCCGCGCGCCAGGTGAGGGCGAGGCGGCCGCGCAGCTCGGGTTCGATCTCGACCATGCGGACGCCCGCGGCCGCCGCCTGCGCGGGGGAGAGGTCGGGCACCACGGCCACGCCCAGACCGCCCGCGGCGAGGCGGAGCAACAGCGGCGGTGCGGCGGCCTCGAATTCGACGCGCGGTTCGAAACCGGCGGCGGCGCAGGCGCGTTCGAGGACGCCGCGAATGCCCGTGCCGCGCGACAGGCAGATCAGCGGCCGCTCGCGCAGCTCCGAAAGGGTTGTCCGGCTGCCGAATTCGTGGTCGTCGGCGGCGACCGCGGCATTGATCCGGGTGTCGAACACGATATCCGCACC
Organism: Nocardia macrotermitis; assembly: GCF_009604405.1. Taxonomy (GTDB): domain Bacteria; phylum Actinomycetota; class Actinomycetes; order Mycobacteriales; family Mycobacteriaceae; genus Nocardia; species Nocardia macrotermitis. The sequence goes on along the minus strand of NZ_WEGK01000009.1, from coordinate 101,045 downwards.
CACGCCGGGATCCGGTTCGGCGCCGGTCAGGGCGACCAGCGCGATATCGAGATCGCCGCGCCCGACCGCGGCCATCATGCGTTCGGAGGTGTCCTCGGTCAGGCTGATGCCGACCTGCGGATGATCCCGGTGGAAGGTGGTGAGCACCGCGGCGATATCCACCTCGCCGAGCGCCGCGCCGGAGATCAGCCCGATCCGGACCTGCCCGCGCAGCAGGCCGCTGAACTCGTCCACGGTATGCGAAATCTGCTGTGCCGCTTGCAATGCCGCGCGGGCATGGGGGAGCACCGCGGTGCCGGTCGCGGTCGGGGTGACCGATCGGCCGGAGCGATCCAGCAGTGGCTGACCGACTTCCTTCTCCAACTGCCGGATCTGCGCGGACAGGCCGGGCTGGGTCAGGTGCAAGCGCGCGGCGGCCCGGGTGAAGTTGGCCTCCTCGACCACGGTGACGAAGTAGCGCAGCTGCCGCAGTTCCATAACTGATTATTATGGCTTCGAGAAAAACTATCTGTTGTACTTCTGATTCGGGCGCGGGCAGAGTTCGAGACATGACGACGACGCTTCCCGAAATCACCGGCCCGCTGTTCCGGCCCGGCATGTCCGGATACGACGAGGAGGTCGCGGGCTTCCAGACCGCCTACACCCACCGGCCCGCCCTGGTGGTCGGCGCACTGCACGCCGAGGATGTGCGCAGCGCGGTGGAATTCGCTGCGCGGCACGGATTTCCGGTGGCGGTGCAGGCGACCGGACACGGGCTGTCGGTGGCCGCCGACGGCGGGGTGCTGATCAGTACGCGGCGCATGCGAGAGGTCACCGTCGACGCCGCTGCCCGCACCGCGCGGGTGGGTGCGGGCGTGCAGGCCGAGGCCTTGATCGAGGCGGCTGCGAAGCACGGTCTGGCACCGCTGAACGGTTCCTCCCCTTCGGTCGGGGTAGTCGGCTATCACCTCGGCGGCGGCCTCGGCATTCTGGCCCGGACCTTCGGTTATGCCGCCGACCATGTCCGAGCGATCGAGCTGGTGACCGCGGACGGACGACTGCGTCGGCTCACTCCCGGCGACGAACTGTTCGGCGCGGTCCTGGGCACCGGCGGCAACTTCGGTGTGGTCACCGCGCTCGAACTCGACCTCTTCCCGATCACCACGGTCTACGGCGGCCGATTGATCTTCGACACCGGACTCGTGGAACCGGCCCTCGAGGCGTGGCGGCAGTGGACCTGGGAGTTGCCCGAGGAGCTGACCTCGGCGATCACCATGATGACCATGCCCGACCTCCCGGTGATCCCGGAACCGTTGCGCGGCAGGTACATCGCCACCGTGAACATCGCCTACACCGGATCCGGGCGGGACGGCGAACGTCTCGTCGCGCCGCTGCGCGCGATCGGTCCCCGCCTGACCGACGACCTGCGAATGATGCCCTACACCGACACCCACGCGATCTACAGCGACCCGCCCTTCCCACACGCCTACGCCGCGACCAACGCACTGCTGACGGAGCTGAGTGCCGATGCGGCGCAAGCGTTTCTGGATGCCACGGGTCCGGACAGCGCCGTACCGGTGGTGGCCGGAATCCGGCATCTCGGTGGCGCGCTATGTCGTCCGGGCCCGGCGAACGTCTCCATCGATCACCGCGACGCGGAATATCTCGCCCGCTTCATCACCGGCCCCGAAACCGACGGCACCGCGATCGGCGACCAGCACGACCTGATCGCGAAAGCGTTGTCCCCCTGGAGCATCGGCCACAGCCCCACCTTCCTCTACGGTGCGGGCGACCGCGCCGGCGAAGCCCAGACCCGAGCCGGATACACACCCGCCACCTACGCCCGGCTGGCCGCGCTGAAGTCCGATCTCGACCCGGCCAACCTGTTCCGCTGCAACCGCAATATCCGCCCGGCCTGAATTCTCCTGGACATCCCTGACATCACGGAGCTATCGTAGTGATATCACTTCAATATTGGGAGGATGTCATGGAGTTGCGGCGGGCCTTTCGGCTCAACGGGTTCTTGATGCTGTTGGTGTTGCTGGTCGTGGGGATCGCCGGGCTACTCGGCGGGGTCGCGGCGTCGAGTTCGGCGTCGGAGGGCGGTGGCGCCGGGGCGGGCCTCGGAGCCGTGGTCGGGTACGTCGTCTTCGGCATCGCGGTGCTCGCCCTGACCGGGCTGACGACCGTCGGCCCGAACGAGGCGAAGGTGTTGCAGTTCTTCGGCAAGTACATCGGTTCGGTGAGTGACGCGGGCTTCTTCTGGCTGGTGCCGCTCACGGCCAAACGGCGAATCTCATTGCGGGTGCGCAACTTCGAGACCCAGAAGCTGAAGGTCAACGATTCGGACGGCAATCCGGTCGAGATCGCGGCCGTGGTCGTCTACCGCGTGGTGGACAGTTTCAAGGCCGCCTTCTCGGTCGACGACTACGAGGAATACGTGCGCACCCAGTCCGAAACCGCCGTCCGGCACCTGGCCACCACCCACCCCTACGATGCTGCGCCCGATGCGGTGTCCGCGGGGCTCTCCGTGGTTACGCAGGCTGCCGCCTCCGAGCCCGACGCTCCCACCGGCGACCAGTCCCGCACCAGCCTGCGCAACGGCGCCGAGGTCGCCGAGGAGATGACCGCCGAACTGCGCGAGCGCACCGAGATGGCCGGTATCGAAATCCTCGAGGCCCGGATCACGCACCTGGCCTACGCGCCGGAGATCGCCCAGGCGATGCTGGTGCGTCAGCAGGCCAGTCAGGTGGTCGCGGCGCGCAGCCGCATCGTCGACGGCGCGGTGGGCATGGTCGGCATGGCGTTGCAGCGTCTGTCCGACGAGGGCATGGTCGATCTCGACGAGGAGCGCAAGGCGTCGATGGTGTCGAACCTGCTGGTGGTGCTGTGTGGTGATCGCGCCGCACAGCCCGTGGTCAACACCGGGACCCTGTACTCCTGATGGTCGCGCGCGAGCCCAAGAAGGTGCTGCTGCGGCTCGATCCGGCCGTCCACGAGGCGATCGCCAAGTGGGCGGCCGACGATCTGCGCAGCGTGAACGCCCAGATCGAATACGCGTTGCGCAAGGCCCTCGAACAGGCGGGCCGATCGCCGAAACCACGAGCCGCGCCCGGCCCGGACTGAGCGGGCACGGGTGCCGGAGACGAGGATGGGCCGCGGTCATCGATCGCGGCCCATCGTCCGGTCTGCTCGGAGTTTGCCCTGCCCGGGAGCGAAACAAACTAAACGTAGGTTTTGTCCAGGATTGGTTAAAAACGCGTCACGTATTGAGTACAAAACGCCCCAGGACATGCGTAGACATCACGTGTAGGTAGCGTGGTCGCGTGCCAATCTCGTTCGAAACCGGGGGACTGCAACAGCTCGACCAGAACACCTGGGGGGATCCGAAGACTCGTGACATCATCACGCTGACCTATATCGACGCGACGCCGGACCTGCCCGCGCCACTCGAGGACGAGGACACGCTGCGCCGTCGGCTCACCGAGTTGCAGGCCGAGTTCGGCTGTCTGCTCGAGGCGCACTCCATCACGGTGAACGGTCAGCCCGCGCTGTTGCGGCTGGAGAAGTTTCCGCTGCCGGATCGGGAGTCCGGTCTCGGCTTCACCGCCGGGATCGTGGTGCCCAAGGCCAATTGCAGCGCGATCCTGAAGATCATGTGCCCGGAGAACGGGCGGCCGGGTGCCCGCGAAGCCGCGGTCGTGCCCAAGGTCGGCTTCCCGAACATGTTCCCGCCGCATCCGTACGCGCCCGACGTGCGCGGCAAGCTGCCGTACAACGCCGCCGACGACATGCGCTGGGATTCGATGTTCCCCGGCCATGCCCTCACCCGTGCCCGCGCCTGGATCGTCAATGCCAGCCGCACCGCCAAGATCGACCCCCGCTACGCCGCCCTGCCCGCCTTCACCGGCCCGGCACCGGTCAGCGCGAAGGTCGGCGCCGGAGAGACGAGCGGCAGCGCGAGTTCCAGTTCCAGCACGAGCGTCACCCCGACCACCACGCCCAGCGACAGCGCCGCCACCGAAGCGATGCCCATCGCCTCGGCCCCGGCCTCCCCGGAGACCATGCCGATCCCCAAGGCGTGAAACGGTCGAACCCGTTTTCCCCGGCCGCGATCGCTACTTCTCGGTGACGAAAATTGCTGTGCCGGGGAAGATTTCGCCGCGCAGGGGGCTCCACTGGCCCCACTCGCGGTCGAGCCACTCCGGCCAGTCGGGTTCGATCAGGTCGACCAGCACGAGTCCGGCGGCGACGATCTCGCGGACGCGGTCGCCGACGGTGCGATGGTGTTCGACGTAGGTGGCGTTGTCCTCGTCGTCCACCTCGACGTACGGGGTGCGGTCGAAGTACGGCATGGTGGCGCGCAGGCCGTCCGGGCCCGGATCGTCGGGGAAGATCCAGCGCATCGGGTGATTCACCGAGAACACCCAGCGGCCGCCCGGACGCAGCACCCGGGCCACCTCCCGCATGACGCGGGCGGAGTCGGCGACGAACGGCACCGCGCCGAAGGCCGAACAGGCCAGATCGAACGATTCGTCGGCGAACGGCAACTCCTCGGCGCCGGCCTGCACGAGCGGCACCCGCGGACCCCCGCGCGCCATCGCGGCCAGTCCGCGTTCGAGCATGCCGCGCGAGAGGTCCAGCCCGACCGGATCCGCGCCGTGCGCGGCCAGCCAGCGCGAGCACGGGGCCGAACCGCAGCCGATCTCCAGGATCCGTTTACCGGCGATATCGCCGAGCAGATGCCAGTCGCCCTCGTGCAGACCCTCGGGACACCAGACGAACTCGCCGTCGGGGGAGTCCACGCCGAGGAACTCCGCGTGCGTGTCGTGATACTGCGCGGCATCGGCGTCCCACCAGGCGCGGCTCGCGCGGGCACTGGCCGCGGAGTCGATGCCGGTGCGGCTCACCCCGGTTGTACCGAGCAATGCGTTGGCCTGCGCGTGCCGTTCCTCGGGGGTCTGCGGGCGCGGCGGTTCGGGTTGTTCCCGTTGTGGGTGAGGCTCTTCGGGCGAGAAATCGGGGTGGTCTCGAGGCATGATGGAAGGGTATCGACATACCGGGGGACCCTTGTTTGCTTGGTACAACGCACGTCGCGTACGCTGTTTCCCGCGAGTGTCTTCAGTGCTCGCGTACCGAGTACGTGATCGCTGATGTCACTCGTGAGCTGTGAGTCCAGGTAATGAGTACAGCGTTGTGCTGTGTCGCGGCGATGTGCTGTGCAGGTCCAACGTAGTCCCGTGGCTGTGAGTCAACAGCAAAACCGAAAGTTCCAATGTCCACTACCGACCACAATCCGTCCGGAGCAACCCAACATATGCCCACCACCGTCACCTCGCCGCAGGTAGCCGTCAACGACATCGGCTCCGCCGAGGACTTCCTCGCCGCCATCGACAAGACGATCAAGTACTTCAACGATGGCGACATCGTCGAAGGCACCATCGTCAAGGTCGATCGCGACGAGGTTCTGCTCGACATCGGTTACAAGACCGAAGGCGTCATCCCTTCCCGCGAACTGTCCATCAAACACGATGTCGACCCGAATGAGGTCGTTTCCGTGGGTGATGAGGTCGAGGCCCTCGTTCTCACCAAGGAGGACAAGGAAGGCCGCCTGATCCTGTCGAAGAAGCGCGCGCAGTACGAGCGGGCGTGGGGCACGATCGAGGAGCTCAAGGAGAAGGACGAGGCCGTCAAGGGCACCGTCATCGAGGTCGTGAAGGGCGGTCTGATCCTGGACATCGGCCTGCGCGGCTTCCTGCCGGCGTCGCTGGTCGAGATGCGCCGGGTCCGCGATCTGCAGCCGTACGTCGGCAAGGAGATCGAGGCGAAGATCATCGAGCTGGACAAGAACCGTAACAACGTCGTTCTGTCGCGTCGCGCCTGGCTGGAGCAGACCCAGTCCGAGGTCCGCAGCGAGTTCCTGCACCAGCTGCAGAAGGGCCAGGTCCGCAAGGGCGTCGTGTCCTCGATCGTCAACTTCGGTGCGTTCGTCGATCTCGGCGGCGTCGACGGTCTGGTGCACGTCTCCGAGCTGTCCTGGAAGCACATCGACCACCCGTCCGAGGTTGTCGAGGTCGGCATGGAGGTCACCGTCGAGGTGCTCGACGTCGACCTGGACCGCGAGCGGGTTTCGCTGTCGCTCAAGGCGACTCAGGAAGACCCGTGGCGTCAGTTCGCCCGCACCCACGCCATCGGCCAGATCGTGCCCGGCAAGGTCACCAAGCTGGTTCCGTTCGGTGCGTTCGTGCGCGTCGAAGAGGGCATCGAGGGCCTGGTGCACATCTCCGAGCTGGCCGAGCGCCACGTCGAGGTGCCGGACCAGGTTGTCGCCGTCGGCGACGACGCGATGGTCAAGGTCATCGACATCGACCTGGAGCGTCGCCGGATCTCGCTGTCGCTGAAGCAGGCGAACGAGGACTACCACGCCGAGTTCGACCCGTCGAAGTACGGCATGGCCGACAGCTACGACGAGCAGGGCAACTACATCTTCCCCGAAGGCTTCGACCCCGACACCAACGAGTGGCTCGAGGGCTTCGAGAAGCAGCGCGAGGAGTGGGAGGGTCGCTACGCCGAGGCGGAGCGTCGCCACAAGATGCACACCACGCAGATGGAGAAGATGGCCGCCGACGCCGCCGCCGAGGCCGCGAACGGTGGTTCGTCGAACTACTCCTCCGAGAGCGGTGCGCAGGCGACCACTTCCTCGTCGTCGTCCTCCGCTTCGGAGTCGGCCGGTGGTTCGCTCGCCAGCGACGCGCAGCTCGCCGCGCTGCGCGAGAAGCTGTCCGGCAACGCGTAATTCGCACATCCGACGAAGGCCCCGGTCACTCGACCGGGGCCTTCGCCCGTTTCCGGGGGTGCCCCGGTATTCTCGGCGATGACATGTTCGAGTCCACTCCGGAATCCGCGCCGATCCTGTGGGAGCGCCGGAAGTACGAGGCGATGGCCCGTATCCAGCAGGTCGCGCTGGATCTGTTCGACGAGAACGGTTATCGCGAGGTGACGGTGGAGCGGGTCGCCGCGGCGGCGGACGTCTCACCGAGTTCGATCTACCGGTATTTCGGCACCAAGGAGATGCTGGTCCTCTACGACGAGGCCGATCCGAAACTGCTCGACGCGGTGCGCACGGCGGGCGGGGGCGAGGTGTTCGAGGTTCCATGGCCACGCCGATCGCCTGCCCGATGGTCGCCCCGCCGGAGTGTGCCGTAGGTGCCAGGATGGGGTATCCGGCGACGGGATACGTTGTCCGATAGTGTGATCGACGAGTATTAAAACTGATTCATTTCACAATCCGGAAGGATTCGGGGCGGCATGGGTCTCTTCGACGGCATCAATCGGCGTGACTTCCTGGCCAAGGCGATGGCCGCGGGCGGGGTCGCGGCGCTGGCCTCGCTGGCGAATCCGATCATCGAGCGCGCGTACGCGGCCGATCCGGCCGGGATGGGCGGGCTCGGCGATATCGAGCACTTCGTGCTGCTGATGCAGGAGAACCGCTCGTTCGACCACTACTTCGGCACCATGTCCGGCGTGCGGGGCTTCGGCGACAAGTCCGCGGCCTGGCGGCAGTACGGCTACGCGCCGGGTATCGGCCCGACCGCGGACGGATACATCCTGCCCTTCCGCCTGGACACCAACCGGGGCCCGAGCCTGGACGGCGAGTGCATCAACGATCCGGACCACAGCTGGCCGGGTATGCACGCCTCCTGGAACGGCGGGCGCAACGACCGCTGGATGCCGATGTCGATCGCCAGCGTCGGAGCCGGAAACGGCCCTGCCGCAATGGGGTACCACACCCGCGAGGACATTCCGATCCACCACGAACTGGCCGACGCGTTCACGATCTGCGACCACTACCACTGCTCGGTCCTGGGCCCGACCGACCCGAACCGGCTGTACTGGATGTCCGCGCACATCGACCCCGAGGGCGTCGCCGGTGGGCCGCTCGTCGAGACGCCGACCATCCTGCCGCAGAACGCCTACAGCTGGCGCACCATGCCGGAGAACCTGTCCGCGGCCGGGGTCAGCTGGAAGATGTACAACAACCGCGATATCGGCCCGGTCTCCTCGGTCTTCCTGGACGGCATGCTGAGCTGTTTCAAACAGGCCGCCGACCCGAATTCCGAACTCGCGCGGCGCGGTAAGGCCCCGGTCTATCCGAGCGATTTCGCCGCCGACGTGGCCGCGGACAAACTGCCCTCGGTGTCCTGGGTGATCCCGGCGCTGATGAACTGCGAACATCCCGCGCTGCCACCGGCATTCGGCGCGGTGGGCATCATGCAGGTGCTGGATATCCTCACCTCGAATCCGAAGGTGTGGGAGAAGACCGCGCTGATCGTGAGTTACGACGAGAACGGCGGATTCTTCGATCACGTGACCCCGCCGACCGCACCGCACGGCACACCGGGCGAGTATCTGTCCGTCGATTTGAAGCGAGTCCCGGCGGCCAAGGGCGTCGCGGGTCCGATCGGATTGGGTTACCGCGTACCGTGTCTGGTCATCTCGCCGTACTCGCGCGGCGGGCTGGTCGCCTCGGAGACCTTCGACCACACCTCGCAATTGCGTTTGCTGGAGCGGCGTTTCGGCGTCGACGTACCGAATCTGACGGCCTGGCGTCGCCGCACCGTCGGCGATATGACCTCGGCCTTCGACTTCGCCGCGCGACCGAATTCCACCCGCCCGCGGATCACCGATCCGAATTCCCGGACGGCGGCGGCGATCGCGCAGTGCGGACCGAATATGGCACTCGGCACGACCGATAAGGGCATTCCCTATCCGGTGCCGCCCAATGCGATGCCGACCCAGCAGCCCGGCACCCGGCGACGGCCGAGCGGAGTGGTGTAGTTCGTCAGCCCATGGCAGTCGCAGGCACCCAGCGCACCGCGGCAAAGGCGGTCCGGCGACGCATGGCGGCCCAGCTGTGCCGAGCCGGATTGATCAGCGCGGTGACCCCGGTGCGGCGGTATGCGGCCAATGCGGTCGCGACGGCGGGGATTTCGAGGCAGTGCACCCCGCCGGGCTTGCCCAGTCGGTGGCGACCCGTCTGGATGTTTCGGATGCCCAATGCTTTTCCTTCGCTTGCTCGGCTGCGGCCTGGATCGCCTGCGGCGAAACATTAGCGGAACGAAAGTGTGTGATCGGCGAATTTGATCGACTTGTGTCCTTACGTGTCGGAAATTCTCGGACCACAGGTCGGTATCGGCCGGAAAAAGTCGCGGATTGATATCGCTGCCGTCACGGATTGGAATATCTGCTCGCGGCGATGTGGAATACGTTGCGGATGTGGGTATTCGGCTCGTTTGCGCGGATGTCGCCGCCGAGGGAGCCGGGGCCGGGCGGGTCGGCCCGCGCTCGGAGATGCGAGACTTGTCCGATGTTGCGTATCGGTCTCACCGGAGGCATGGGAGCGGGTAAGTCGACGGTGGCGCGGCTGCTCGTCGAGCGGGGCGCGGTCCTGGTCGACAGCGACGCGATCGCCCGCGAGGTGGTGGCCCCCGGGACCCCGGGCCTGGCCGCGCTGGTCGAGGCGTTCGGAGCCGATATCCTCGCCGCCGACGGCAGTCTGGATCGTCCGGCGTTGGCGGCCAAGGCATTCGCCACCGACGAGGCCCGCGGCACGCTGAATTCGATCACCCATCCGCTGGTCGGGGCCCGCACCACCGAGATCATCGCCGCCGCGCCCGCGGACGGCATCGTGGTGCAGGATGTTCCGCTGCTGGTCGAGAACGGGCTCGGGGCGATGACCAATCTGGTCGTGGTGGTCGAGGCCGCGCTGGAGACCCGCGTGCACCGGCTCGAGGAGTTCCGGGGTATCGCCCGCGAGGACGCGCTCGCACGGATCTCGGCGCAGGCGACCGATGAGCAGCGGCGGGCGGCCGCCGATGTGCTGCTGGACAATTCGGGTGCTCCGGAGGACCTGGCACCGCAGGTGCACGCGCTGTGGGACGAGCGGTTGGTGCCGTTCGAACACAATCTGCGCACCCGGACTCGGGCCGAACGCGGCGCGGTGCGACTGGTCGAGGCGGATCCGTCCTGGCCCGCCCAGGCGCAGCGGATCATCGCGCGGCTCGCGCTGGCCTGCGGTGCGGCCGCGTTGCGCATCGATCACATCGGTTCGACGGCCGTGCCCGGATTTCCCGCGAAGGATGTCATCGATGTCCAGATCACCGTCGCGGACCTGGAGACCGCAGACGGCCTGCGAGATGCGTTGCAGGACGCGGGATTTCCGCGCGGTCCCTATCTGACCGACGATCCGAAGGCCGGGACGGATCCGGCGTCGTGGGCCAAGCGAATTCACCTCAACGCCGATCCGGGCCGCGCCGCCAACATCCACGTGCGGGTCGAGGGCTGGCCCGGTCAGCGGTTCGCACTGATCTTCCGGGACTGGCTGCGTGCCGAACCCGCCGCCCGCGAGGAGTACCTGGCGGTCAAGCGCAAGGCCGAGGCGAACGCGGCCGGTCTGACCGGAACCGCGGCGATCGACGCGTATCTGGAAGTGAAGACCCCGTGGTTCGACGAGATCTATGCCCGCGTCCTGGCCTGGGCCGAGCAGGCGGGCTGAGCGCTACGGCCGCAGCGGCCGCTGCCAGGTCAGCGTGACGCCCTGGGACTGTTCGATCCACTTGTCGAAGTCGTATCCGTGTCGGGCGATCCCGTCGATCGCGGCCGTGGCGACCTCGATCGCCCGCTGCGCGACGGTCGCGTCGAGATAGCCGGCGGCGTGCGCGGCGAGCAGTTCGTCCACGTCGAGCAGTTTCACATCGCGTCCGACGCGCAGCGTCAGATCCAGATAGTGGTCGATCGACCGCCACCGGCCCGGTTCGATCTCGCCGAACTCACCGATATCGACGTACAGATCCTGATCCCGGGTGTTCGTGGGGGTGAAGTGGAAGACGGTGGCGCGCAACGACACCGCGGGCAGGAACCAGGACTCCAGATAGTGGAATTCCCGGTGGTCGGCCGTGCGGGCCATGTACAGCCCCCACGGCTCGACGTCGTACCGATCCACCGTCCGCACGAACCCCTTCGGATCGGTGTTGGTGAGCTCACCGATATCGAAGTACTCGACCTTGGGTCGATGCAGATGAACTGTAATTTCTGCCTCCGCTTCGCTACGGCGGGCCGCGGCCCCTGGAGGGCCGATTCTTCCCTCCCTACGCTCCCCCGCTTCGCTCCTCCGCTCCGGTCGGTCCAGAATCGGCCCGGGCCGCGGCCCTTGGGGTCGGCGTTGTTCTGGGCTGGCGGAACTTGGTGAGAACGAAGTGGCAGGTCGATGTTACAACCAGGTCAGGGTGATGCCCTGGGAACCCAGCCAGCGCTCGACGTGGCGGTCGTGTTCGACGATGCCGGAGACCACCGTGTTGGCGCGTTCGATGATGTGCTGGGCCGCGGTGGCGTCGACGTATCCGGCGTCGTGGGCGGCGAACAGGTCCTCCAGGCCGTGTAGTTCGGGGGTGTGGCCGTTGCGGGAGACGATGTCCAGGTAGTGGTGGGTCGCGCGCCAGCGCTTGGGCTCGATGCGGGCGTACTCGCCGACGTGCACGTGGTAGATCGGATCGCGGTCGTGCGCGTTGTTGGCGTGACTCATGGTGATCCGCACGGCCGGAGCCGGTAGCAGCCAGGTCTCGGTGTAGCGATTCGGCGGTGCGTCGGCCGCGCGCACCAGGTAGAGGCCCCACGGTTCGGCGTGATAACTCTCCACTGCGTGCACGAAGCCGCGCGCGTCGGTCTTGGTGCAGTCCGCGACGTCGAAGTACTCGGTCGGCGGCTTGCGCGCGGCGACCGCGACGGCAGTCGGATGCTGCGACGGGCCGTGCGGATGCACGGAGGAGAGCAGGTTGCGTGCTGCGTTGCGCAATGGGTGGAGACTCGTCATTGCACTGCCCCTATCTGGAACTACCTGGGAAACCGGATCGACAGTACACCTGGATTGCCTGCCGCGAGGGACGGTAAACACACTTCTCGCGCGTCGTGACTGATTCGGCATCGAACGCGAACTCCGTTGCCGCACCGGACATTTCGGACATTCGGTGATCGCCGCCGGGTAGCCCGGGGTGATCGTCGGGCGGGCGGTGCGCGGGTCGAGCGGTGATTCTTGTCGGTGGGTGGTCCTACGCTGTGAATCATGGCTTTCGCATCCGAGCTGCCCGCCGAGGGCAACACACCGCTGGCGCATTCGGAATTCCGGCCCATCGGCGAGATCGAGCGGGCCGACGGGCGGTTCCAGGTGATCAGCGAGCACCGGCCCGCCGGCGATCAACCCGCCGCGATCGAGGAGCTCGATCGCCGGTTGGGCGCTGGCGAGCGCGATGTGGTGCTGCTCGGCGCCACCGGCACCGGTAAATCGGCCACCGCCGCCTGGTTGATCGAGCGCACCCAGCGCCCCACGCTGGTCATGGCGCCGAACAAGACCCTGGCCGCGCAGCTGGCCAACGAACTGCGCGAGATGCTGCCGAACAACGCGGTCGAGTACTTCGTCTCGTACTACGACTACTACCAACCCGAGGCGTACATCGCGCAGACCGACACCTACATCGAGAAGGACAGCTCGATCAACGACGATGTCGAGCGGCTGCGGCATTCGGCGACCTCGAGCCTGCTCTCGCGCCGGGACGTGGTGGTGGTCGCGTCGGTGTCCTGCATCTACGGTCTGGGCACCCCACAGTCTTATCTCGACCGGTCCGTCCAGCTCGAGGTCGGCGGCGAGGTCGATCGGGACAGATTGCTGCGGCTGCTGGTCGATGTGCAGTACACCCGCAACGATATGTCCTTCACCCGCGGTGCGTTCCGGGTGCGCGGCGATACGGTCGAGATCATCCCGTCCTACGAGGAGCTCGCGATCCGCATCGAATTCTTCGGCGACGAGATCGAGGCGCTCTACTATCTGCACCCGCTCACCGGGGATGTGGTGCGGCAGGTGGACATGGTCCGGATCTTCCCGGCCACGCACTATGTGGCCGGTCCGGAGCGGATGGAGCGGGCAGTGGCCGATATCGAGGTCGAACTCGAACATCGCCTGGCCGAATTCGAGCGCCAGGGCAAACTGCTCGAGGCGCAGCGCCTGCGCATGCGCACCCAGTACGACCTGGAGATGATCCGGCAGGTCGGTTTCTGCTCGGGCATCGAGAATTATTCGCGGCATATCGACGGCCGGTCGGCCGGATCGGCCCCGGCCACGCTGATCGACTATTTCCCCGAGGATTTCCTGCTCATCATCGACGAGTCGCACAACACCGTCCCGCAGATCGGCAGCATGTACGAGGGCGATATGTCGCGCAAGCGCAACCTCGTCGAATACGGCTTCCGGCTACCGTCGGCGGTGGACAACCGCCCGCTGACCTGGGAGGAGTTCGCCGATCGCATCGGCCAGACGATCTACATGTCGGCCACCCCAGGCCCGTACGAGCTGGGGCAGACCTCCGGGGAATTCGTCGAGCAGGTCATCCGGCCGACCGGTCTGGTGGATCCGCACGTCGTGGTCAAACCGACCAAGGGGCAGATCGACGATCTGGTGCACGAGATCCGCCTCCGCGCCGAGAAGGACGAACGCGTACTGGTCACCACGCTGACCAAGAAGATGGCCGAGGATCTCACCGATTATCTGCTCGGGCTGGGGGTGCGAGTGCGATATCTGCATTCGGAGATCGACACGCTGCGTCGCGTGGAACTGCTACGGCAGCTGCGCTTGGGCGAATACGACGTGCTGGTCGGCATCAACCTGCTGCGCGAGGGTCTGGACCTGCCCGAGGTGTCGCTGGTGGCGATTCTGGACGCGGACAAGGAAGGTTTCCTGCGCAGCACCACCAGCCTGATCCAGACCATCGGCCGTGCCGCCCGCAACGTCTCGGGCGAGGTGCACATGTACGCCGACAAGATCACCGATTCGATGCGCAACGCCATCGAGGAGACCGAGCGGCGTCGCGCCAAACAGGTCGCCTACAACGAGGAGCGCGGCATCGACCCGAAGCCGCTGCGCAAGAAGATCGCCGACATTCTCGATCAGGTGTATCGCGAGGCCGACGAGACCGAGGTCGAGATCGGCGGTTCGGGCCGCAACGCCAGCCGCGGTCGGCGTGCCCAGGGCGAGCCCGGCCGGGCGGTCAGCGCGGGCGTCTTCGAGGGCCGCGACATCAAGTCCATGCCGCGTGCCGAACTGGCCGATCTGGTCAAGGAGATGACCGATCAGATGATGAACGCCGCACGTGAACTGCAATTCGAACTCGCCGGACGGTTGCGTGACGAGATCGCCGATCTCAAGAAGGAACTGCGCGGAATGGACGCGGCCGGGTTGAAATGAGTACCGTTCCACTGGGTTTCGATTCGGCCCCCGCCGTCGCGGCGGAGCCCGGGGCCCAGGCACACGCGCACGAGTCGGTGCGCACAGGGAAGGTGTGCCTGGGTTCCGGCGTCCGCCGCGACGGTTCGAGGCCGGTGTCACCCGGGTGTGCGGCCTTACGCACTGCCGCGGGTCTTCCGAGACCTTGCACTTCATCGAGGTCACACGACGCTGGTGTGCACCCAGTCTGCGGCGGGCACCTGCACGTCCTTCATCGGAGTCGGCATACCCAGCTGGAAGGTCGAAACGCCGACCTTCGGCTCGGTGTGCGTGGCCTGGCCGTTGGGAAGGTCGTTGCGGCTCAGTACTTCCGCGCCGAAGACCGCGCGGTAGTACTCGATGGCGGAATTGGTATCGGGGACCACCGCGAAACAGTTGATCCGGTGGTATCTCTCGGGGATCGGATTCACGGCGTCCGTCATGAGTACGACTCTGGCCGGGTCCGCCCCGGAGTTCTTGTAAGAACGCGACGCCACGCATTGGCATCGGGGACCGCCAGGAAACAGTTGATCGAGTGGTAGCCCTCGGGGATCGGATTCACGGTGTTCGTCATGGGGACGACTCTGGTCGGTTCCGCGCCGGAGATCTTGTAAGAACGCGACAGCCCGCACGAGCCTCGGGAGCGCATCGGTGAACGTGGTCGGTGAGAATGCGAAAGACCCTGTGCTGGAACGGGTTCCGGTGCCGCCGCCGGAGGTTTCGAAGGGGATCCTGTACGCCCGGGAGCAGGCTCGGCACCGCACGCTGACCAGGGTGGCCGCGGGCCCGGAGATGTCGCCGTTCGTCGAGTGGTACTGGCAGGTGCGGTGGGATCTGCGCGGCTGCCCGCCGTTCGTGGCCGAGGTACTGCCGTTCCCGAGCGTGAATCTGACCTTCGAGCGGACGACCGCGAGTACCGGTGGTTTCGTCAACGGCGTGTGCACCACCAAGTTCACCCGCGAACTGGCGGAGGAGGGCGAAGCCTTCGCGGTGAAATTCCGGCCCGGCGGTTTCGGCGCGTTCACCGGTCTGGACGTGGCCGCGTTCCGGGATACCGCGGTCGGTGTCGTCGAGGTGCTGCCGCAGGCGCACGGCCTGACCGAGCGGGTGCTCGCCGAGCCCACCACCGAACGTCGCCGCGACGTGGTCGAGGATTTCTTCGCCGAACGCGCGCGCACGGCCGTCGTCGACGACAACTACCGGCTGCTGCTGCGCATGATCGCGGCCATGGAGTCCGATCGCGATCTGCTGCGCGTGGATCAGGTCGCCGAGCGTTTCGAGGTGTCGATCCGGACGCTGCAACGCCTGTTCCGGCGCTATGTCGGCGCGAATCCGAAGTGGGTGCTGCGCCGCTACCGACTCCAGGACGGCGCGCAGCTGCTCGCCGACGGCCGCACCGAGGATCTCGCGGCGCTGGCATTGGATCTGGGCTACTTCGATCAGGCCCACTTCTCCCGCGAGTTCGCGCTGGAGGTGGGAATGGCGCCCCTGGAATACGCGCGGGCGGCGGATTGACCACCGCGCGAGACATTTGTCCGCTACGTCGGCCCGTATCCCGCGGTATCGGCCGCGGGGTCGAAACTTTGGTGCAATTCACGATAATTACCCGTGATTTCCGGGCGAACTACCAGCGGCCCGTCCGACGCAGGTAAATGCTGTTCACCGCCGACCCCGGCACCTGCCCGCCCAGTAGTCCCGCGATCGGGCCGCGGCAGCGCTACTGTGATGAGAATCCCAGTGCCGCAAGACCGTTCGCGATTGCGGCGTGCGTCGCCACGGCGGTCGCCGCGGGCCGGATCCGCGCTGGTAGTCGGGGCCCCTGCGAAACCTCCCAGCGAATCTGTGGCATGCGCTACACGGCAGGCCGATGTGATGTGATGCAATTTCGGATTTTTCCGACTCGGTAGCGGTTATGGTCTAGCGCAGTTGCCGCGCGGCGTCCACGGTCGTGGACGTAATGCGTCGGCATCCGACCACTTGCACATTTGGAGGAGAGATGACCACCGCCTACCGGTCCATTGTCGTCGGTACCGATGGCTCGGACTCGTCGTACGTCGCCGTCGAGAAGGCCGCGGCCCTGGCCGGGGCCGCCGGCGCGACCCTGTATGTCGCCTGCGCCTACTACCCGACCGACGATCGCGACGTTGCCGCCGCGACCGATGTGCTGAAGGACGAGGCCTACCAGGTCCGTGGCTCGGCACCCACGAACGAGATCCTGCACGTCGCCCGGGAGAAGGCCCACGCGGCCGGGGCCACGCAGGTGGAGGAGAAGGCGATCGTCGGCGAACCCGTCGAATCGCTGCTGTCCCTGGTGAAGGAGGTCCAGGCCGACCTGCTGGTCGTCGGTAACCGCGGCCTGAACACCCTCGCGGGCCGCCTGCTCGGCTCGGTCCCCTCGGACGTGGCCCGCAAGTCCCGCTCCGACGTCCTGATCGTGCACACCGTGCGGTAGTTCGTCCACGCGACGCAGCGCCGAACGGAACGGTCGTGAGCAGGTTCGATCCTGTTCACGACCGTTCTGCTGTGTTCAGCCCAGTGCGTCGAGGACCTCGGGCAGTTCGCCGGAGTAGACGACCGAGAGGCGCTGGGTGGCTCGGGTCAGGGCCACGTAGAGGTCGTTGAGGCCGCGGGGGGATTCGTCGAGGATGTCCTGGGGGTCGACCAGGATCACACTGTCGAATTCGAGGCCCTTCACCTCCGGGACGGTCAACACCTGGACCACATCGCTCGCCAGCTCGGTGTAGTCGGCGAGGGTGGCGTGCGGGGTCAGGACCACGGTGATGCCGGGGCGGTCGGCTTCGGTGGCCACCAGATCCGCGACCGTGGAAACGGATTCACTGGGGGAGACGTGCAGAGCCCGTGGGGGACAACCCGATTCGCGGACCGAGCGCGGGACGGTGGCGCCGGGGTCGATGGCGGCCAGCACGTCGGCGGCCACGGCCATGATCTCCGCGGGCGTGCGGTAGTTGACGGTCAGTTCGGCGAGCTTCCAGCGTTGGGCCACATAGGGTTCCAGCATCTGCTGCCAGGACGACGCACCCGCCGGATCACCGGTCTGCGCGACGTCACCCACGATGGTGACCCAGCGATTCGGGATGCGCCGCATCACCATTCGCCACGCCATCTCCGAAAGTTCCTGTGCCTCATCGACGATGACGTGCCCGTACGTCCAGGTGCGGTCGCCCGCGGCGCGTTCGGCGGTGGTCTGGTGGGTGCGCACATGCTGCCGCTCGGCCAGTTGTGAGGCGTCGATCAGGTCGTAGGCCATCAGGATCTCCGGATCGAGATCGTCCTCGAGATCCTGTGGGGCCGAACCGGTCAGGATGTCCAGCGCGTCCTGGGCCTCGGCGAGCTGGGTGCGCCAGCGCCGCCGGGAACGTTCGCGTTCCTCCGCGTCGTCGACGCCGAGCAGTTCGGCCAGTTCGTCCAGCAGGGGTGCGTCGGCGGCGCTGAAATTGCCGTCGTCGGGGCGGAACAGCTCCTTGCGATCCTCGGGGGAGAGCGTGTCGGCCGCGCGGGCCAGGCGCGCCGGATCGGCCCACAGCCCGGCCAGCACCTCCTGCGGCGTCAGGATCGGCCACAGTCCGGCGATGGCGCGCTGGATCTCGGTGTCCGCGCGCATCTCGTCGCGGATCTCGGTCAGATCGGCCTGGCTCAGCAGGTTCTGGCCGCCGGTGAGGTCCTTGCCCATGGTCTGGGCGAGCTGATCGGTGAGCGCGTCCACCACCGAGGCCGCGAACACCGGCCGGGCCAGGTTGTGCGGCCGCCGCGAGGAACGCGCCCGGCCGCGCGCCTTGGTGACGATCTTGCGGTCCAGGGTGATCTCGTAGCCGTCGAAGGTCAGCCGGATCGGTTCGGGCGGAGTCTGCTGCCAGTCGCGCACCCCCTTCTTCAACACCTCGATCATCCCCAGCGAACCTTTCAGTTCGCCCGCGCGCAGCGAATCCTCCAGCGTCGCTTGCACTCCCGGGTACAGGTTGCCGACCGTGGACAGCAGCACCCCGGTCTCGCCCAGCGACGGCAGCACCTGGCCGATGTAGTCCAGGAAGGTCGAATTCGGGCCGATGATCAGCACACCGGCCTTGTCCAGCTGTTTGCGGTAGGTGTACAGCAGGTATGCCGCGCGGTGCAGCGCGACGGCCGTCTTACCGGTGCCCGGCCCGCCCTGCACCACCAGCACGCTGCGGTGTTCGGACCGGATGATGGCGTCCTGCTGGCTCTGGATGGTCTCCACGATGTCGGTCATCTGACCGGTGCGCGCCGCGTTCAATGCCGCGAGCAGGGCGCTCTCGCTGCCCACGCCGGTATCGGACTCGATCGCGCCCTCCGCCCGCGCCAGATCCAGGTCCAGGTACTCGTCGGTGATCGTGGTGATCCGGCGGTTGCGGGAACGGATGTGGCGGCGTCTGGTCACCCCGTCCGGCGTGGCGGTGGTGGCCAGATAGAACGGCCGGGCCAGCGGGGCCCGCCAATCCAGCAGCAGGGTGGCGTAGTCGTCGTCCTCGTCGAGGATGCCGAGGCGCCCGATGTAGCGCTGTTCGGCGACACCGTCCACGCCCGCCGAAAGATCGATCCGGCCGAAGCACAGGCCGTGTTCGGCGGCGTCGTACTTGGCCAGGTCCTCGGTGTACAGCTGGGTGAACGATTCGCGCTCACTGCGGGCCTGCGGCGTGCCGCCGGTCTCCAGCAGCACCGTGCGCAGCCGGCGCTGGGCGTATTCGCGCATCGCGTCCAGACGTTCGTAGAGCGTCGTCAGGGCGGTCTGTTCGCGTGCCAGTTCGGCGGCGTGGCCGGTCGCCGGGAGATCCTCGGTGAGGCGGTCGGGCAAGACGGAACTCCTTGTCACCACGTTCGGCCGGGCGAGGCCGCATGCGAAGGGAAAACGGAGTTGTCGAGTCTAGTTGCCGTTGGGGTTGTGCGCCGTAACCCCAGGTGAACGCCAGTTCACGAGGCGTGGGTATTGTTCGGCCGCCGCATCGAACCCGGGCCGTCGTGATGCGCGGCCGGTTTGGCCTGGTACATCGCGACGTCGGCGTCGTGCAGGACGGCCTCGGGCGTGCGGGTGTCGCCCGCGTGCAGCGGCGTGACCCCGATCGAGGCGTCGACGTGGATCCGGTGCCCGCGCGCGATGATCGGTTCGGCCATCGCCTGCCGCAGCCGCGTGACCAGCCCGTCCAGATCCTCCGGCAGCGCCCGCCCGGACAGCAGCACCAGGAATTCGTCACCGCCGATGCGGCCGACCACGTCGTCCTGGCGCAGGCTGCGCTGCAAGCGCTGGGCCACGATCTGGAGCACCGTGTCGCCGATGGCGTGCCCGAGGGTGTCGTTGATGGATTTGAATCCGTCCAGATCGATGAACAGCACCGTCGAGACCGGCAGCTCCTCGCTGGTGCCCAGCGCCCCGGCCAGTCGCGAGAGCACCAGCGACCGATTCGCCAGGCCGGTCAGCGGATCGTGGGTGGCCTGGTACTCCAATTGCCTTCGGCTGGCCCGGAATTCGGTGATGTCGTTGAACGAGGACACCGCGGGTGAATCCGGATCGCCGGGATTGAGCAGCCGGGACGAGCCGGACAGCCAGCGGCGCTGCCCGTCGGGACGGTCCACCCCGAAGACGTACCGGGCGATGGTCTCGCCGGTGGCCAGGGTGCGCGCGACCGGATGCCGGGTCGCCGAGAGCGGTTGCCCGTTGGGGTCCAGCAGCGACAGCGGCAGACCCATGATCGAGGTGCCGACCAGATCCCCGCCCTCGTGCCCGAAGATCCGCAGCGCGGCCGGGTTGATCGATTCGATGCACCCGTTCCGGTCGATCACCACCACGCCCTCCTCCAACTGCGAGACGACCGTGGTGAAGTGCTGTTCGGCGCGGCGCTGCGCGTCCTCGGCCAGGCGTTGTGCGGTCAGATCGTGGATGACCACCTGATGTGCGCGACGCCGTTGCCAGACGGTCAGTACCGAGACGGTCTCCACGTCGACGGTGCCGCCGTCGAGTCGCCGCAGCGTCATCTCGGCGGCTTCGGAGGCGTCGCCGGTGGTGCTCAGGTGGGCGATGCGCGCGAGCATCGGGCCGATGTCCCGCAGCGCGACGAACTGGGTCACCGGGCGGCCGAGGATCTCGGCGACGGACTCCGCGCCGAGTAGCCGGACAATTGCGGGATTCGCGTACACGAGTTTGCCGCCCTCGTGTACGACCACGCCGTCCGGGCTGTGTTCCACCAGTGACCGGTACCGTTGTGCCAGTTGCTCGGCGTCTACCGCGCCGTCGCTGCTCTCATCGCCCATCTCAGTCACGCATACCCCCTGATCAAAGACTATCTATGTCATTTTCAGCATGGGATCATTCTGCTATCGGCGTGTGGAAGATCGCAGCGCCGACGTTGTCGGATCGGTCACAGTTCGAACGCTTTGTCGAGCATGGATCGGACGGCGGTATCTCACAGGGGTTTGCTCAGCGATGGCGGAATGTTCGCTATCCTGCTCGAACCGGTGAAGGAGCGAGGCTATGCCAGGCTGTACCCTGAAGCACCAAGATCATATGACGATTGCCGGAATCGGCATCGTGTCCGGTTACGGCTGGGGTCGTGAGACCTGTTGGCGCGGTTTGCTGAGTGGAAAATCCGCCGCTCGGCTACATCCAGGGTACGGGGCGGGGCATGACGAGCACGCATGGGTGGCCCTGATTCCCGACGGCGGCGACGCGGAGGTCGGCCCGAGCCGCTACGGACGGGCCGTCCAGGACGCGGCGCGGGAGGCGATCGACGACGCGCGGGCCCGCGGCTGGCGGCCCGGCCGCACGGTCGGGATCCTGCATTCGATCGTGCTGGGCGACGTCCGCAACTGGCGGGATTTCTACCTGGCGGACTCCGGACATCGGCGTTCGCGCGGATTCATGTCGCTGCTGCCCTCGACGCCGATCGCGATGCTGGCGCGGGAATTCGGTTTCCACGGCCCGTCGATGGACGTCTCGGCGGCCTGTAGTTCCGCGAACGTCGCCCTGATCACCGCGCAGCTGTGGTTGACCCACGGCATGGCCGACGACGTGCTGTGCGTGACCACCGATCTGTCCGCGACCCCCGAAATACTCGAGCACATGGTCGGCTTGGGCGCGGCGGTGAGCGATGCCGAGCCACTCGCTGCCTGCCGCCCGTTCCAGCAGGGCAGCCGCGGTTTCAGCATGGGGGAGGCGTCCACGGGGTTCGTGCTGACCCGCGAGGCCGAACGGCCGTACGCGCGGGTGCTGGGCGGGGCCATGTCCAACGACGGCTATCACGTGGTGTCGGTCGAACCGTCGCACGAGCAGATCCTGGACTGCGTCGATCGGGCGCTGGCGGTGTCCGGGGTGCGGCCGGATCAGGTCGGGTACTACAACGCGCACGGGCCGGGCACCCGGCAGTGCGACGATGCCGAAACCGAGGTGATGGCAAGGATTTTCGACGATAGTCCGGCGTTGTACTCGATCAAACCGCTGGTCGGGCACTGTCAGGGGGCCGCGGCCGGGGTCGAGGTGGCCGCCGCGGCGCTGGCCTACGAGCGCGGGGTCGTCCCGGCCTCGCCGATCGTCGCGCCCGCGCATCCGCGGCTGCTGGACGGGGCCACCGAGTTCACCGGCGGTATCACCGTCAAGACCTCGCTGGGTATGGGCGGGCACAATTCGGTGATCGTGCTGGACGCCGCCTGACCGGTTTCGCGTCCCCGGGGTGAGGTCACACCGGCGGTTCGCGCGGGGCAAGTAGGCTGGGTCGATCGGTCGCGGGTGTGGCGGGTGTTCGCCGCGGACGACCGAAAATCCCTGGTCCGGCCCCTGGCCAACGGTGCCCGGCGAAACTTGTCGGTGGGTGGTCCTAGCATGGCGGCCGGGGTACCAGTGGACGCCGGAATACGAATGGGAAGGGTCGACCTGTGGCGGATCGCCTGACGGTGCGCGGAGCGCGGGAGCACAATCTCAAAGGGGTCGATATCGACCTGCCGCGCGACAGTCTCATCGTCTTCACGGGATTGTCCGGATCGGGTAAGTCGAGCCTCGCGTTCGACACCATCTTCGCGGAGGGGCAGCGGCGTTATGTCGAGTCGCTGTCGGCGTACGCGCGCCAATTCCTCGGTCAGATGGACAAACCGGATGTGGACTTCATCGAGGGGCTCTCGCCCGCGGTGTCGATCGATCAGAAGTCGACCAACCGCAATCCGCGTTCCACGGTCGGCACCATCACCGAGGTACACGACTATCTGCGTCTGCTCTACGCGCGCGCGGGCACCCCGCACTGCCCGGTCTGCGGTGAACTGATCGCCAAGCAGCCCCCGCAGCAGATCGTGGATCAGGTGCTGGCTATGGAGGAGGGCGTCCGGTTCCAGGTGCTGGCCCCGGTGGTGCGCACCCGCAAGGGCGAATTCGTCGACCTGTTCGATCAGCTGAATTCGCAGGGTTATTCGCGTGTGCGGGTGGACGGGGTGGTGCATCCGCTCACCGAGCCGCCCAAACTGAAGAAGCAGGAGAAGCACGATATCGAGGTGGTCATCGACCGCCTCGCGGTGAAGCCGAGTTCCAAACAACGCCTGACCGATTCGATCGAGACCGCGCTGCGCCTGGCCGACGGCATCGTGGTGCTCGATTTCGTCGACCGGGAGGAGCACGCGCACGATCGCGAGCGCCGTTTCTCCGAGAAGCTCGCCTGCCCCAACGCGCACCCCCTGGATATC
Source organism: Nocardia macrotermitis (assembly GCF_009604405.1). GTDB lineage: Bacteria > Actinomycetota > Actinomycetes > Mycobacteriales > Mycobacteriaceae > Nocardia > Nocardia macrotermitis. Next base: position 78,067 of record NZ_WEGK01000009.1, on the reverse strand, counting down.
GAGGATCTCGAACCGCGTTCGTTCTCGTTCAACTCGCCCTACGGCGCCTGCCCGGATTGCACGGGTCTGGGTATCCGCAAGGAGGTCGATCCGGATCTGGTCGTCCCGGATACCGCGCTGAGTCTGAACGACGGCGCCATCGCGCCCTGGTCGCGCGGTCAGACCGCGGAGTACTTCACCCGGCTGCTGTCGGGGCTGGCCGAGGCCATCGGTTTCTCCATGGACACCCCGTGGCATCAGCTACCCGTGCGGGCGCGCAAGGCGGTGCTGGAGGGCAGTTCCGATCAGGTGCACGTCTCCTACACCAACCGCTACGGCCGCAAGCGGTCGTACTACGCCGATTTCGAAGGCGTGATGCCGTTCCTGCAGCGTCGGCTCGAGAACACCGAGTCCGAGCAGATGAAGGAACACTACGACGGCTATATGCGCGACGTGCCGTGCCCGGTGTGCAACGGCGCTCGGCTGCGGCCCGAAATCCTCGCTGTCACAATGGATTCCGAGGAGGGGCGGCGGTCCATCGCCGAGGTGTCGGACCTGTCCATCCGGGACTGCGCGAAGTTCCTCAACAGCCTGCGGCTGGGTGAGCGCGAGGCCGCGATCGCCGGGCAGGTGCTCAAGGAGATCCAGGCGCGGCTGGGCTTCCTGCTCGATGTCGGGCTGGAATATCTGACGCTCTCGCGGGCCGCGGCGACCCTGTCCGGCGGTGAGGCGCAACGCATCCGGCTGGCCACCCAGATCGGTTCGGGTCTGGTCGGCGTGCTGTACGTGCTGGACGAGCCCTCGATCGGTCTGCATCAGCGCGACAACCGCCGCCTCATCGAAACCCTCACGCGGCTACGCGATCTCGGCAACACCCTGATCGTCGTCGAGCACGACGAGGACACCATCCACGCCTCGGACTGGGTGGTCGACATCGGCCCGCTGGCCGGTGAGCACGGCGGTCAGGTGGTGTACAGCGGCCCGTATCCCGGCCTGCTGAGCGATGCGAATTCGCTGACCGGCGCGTACCTCTCGGGCCGGGAGCAGATCGATGTGCCGCTGGTGCGTCGCCCGGTGAACCGGAAGAAGCAGCTCACCGTCGTCGGCGCCACCGAGCACAACCTGCGCGGTATCGAGGTGAATTTCCCGCTGGGCGTGCTGACCTCGGTGACGGGCGTCTCCGGATCCGGTAAGTCCACCCTGGTGAACGACATCCTGGCGACGGTGCTGGCCAACAAGCTCAACGGCGCTCGCCAGGTGCCGGGCCGGCACACCCGCGTCAACGGGCTCGATCATCTGGACAAGCTGGTCCAGGTCGATCAGTCCCCGATAGGCCGCACCCCGCGCTCGAATCCGGCGACCTACACCGGTGTCTTCGACAAGATCCGCACGCTGTTCGCGGCAACCACCGAGGCGAAGGTGCGCGGCTATCAGCCGGGCCGATTCTCGTTCAATGTCAAGGGCGGCCGCTGCGAGGCGTGTTCGGGCGACGGCACGCTCAAGATCGAGATGAACTTCCTGCCCGATGTGTACGTCCCGTGCGAGGTTTGCCACGGCGCGCGCTACAACCGGGAGACGCTCGAGGTGCACTACAAGGGCAAGACCATCGCCGAGGTGCTCGATATGCCGATCGAGGAGGCCGCGGAATTCTTCGAGCCGGTCACCTCGATCCACCGATATCTGAAGACGCTGGTCGATGTCGGGCTGGGTTATGTCCGTCTGGGCCAGAGTGCGCCGACGTTGTCCGGCGGTGAGGCACAGCGGGTGAAACTGTCCGCCGAATTGCAGAAACGTTCCACCGGCCGCACCATCTACATTCTGGACGAGCCGACCACGGGCCTGCACTTCGAGGACATCCGCAAACTGTTGAAGGTGATCAACGGCCTGGTCGACAAGGGCAATTCCGTCATCGTCATCGAACACAACCTGGATGTCATCAAGACCTCCGACTGGGTGATCGATATGGGACCCGAGGGCGGTTCGGGCGGTGGCACGGTCGTCGCCGAGGGCACGCCGGAAGAGATCGCCACCGTGTCGGAGAGTTACACCGGGCAGTTCCTGAAGGAGACGCTGGCGATTCCGGCGGCGAAAGCGCCCGCCCGCAAGACGGCGGCGAAAAAGACTGCCGCGGTGAAGAAGTCGTCGACCGCGGCCAAGAAGGCGGCGAAGCCCGTGGACGCCGATCCCAAGAAGGCGGCCGCGGCCCGGCGCAGGGCGGCCGCGTTGCGCTGATCACCGGCAGAACCCGGGGCGGTCACGTCGGGCCGCCCCGGGCGCGAATTCCTACCAGGGACTCCAGCTGTCGGCGGACCCGCTCCCGGCGCCGGCGGCGCCCAGATGCCGCCGTGCCTGGCGGCGCTTGAAGAACACTTCCTCCACCGACATCGTCGGGGCGGCCTCGGTGATCGCCGTCAACCGCGCGTCGAGGTGGTGTTCGTGGATGTGCCACTGCAAACCGGCGCGTCGTTCGGCCGACAACCCGGCCCAGGCCGTGCCGAACCGCTGCTGCACGGCCGGATCGGCGACCGCGATGAGTTGCAGCAGCATCGGCCAGCCGTCGGATTCGGTGGCCCGCATCGGCAGATCCACCACATTCGCGTCCGGCATCTCGGCCAGCAGCCGCACGGTGCGCTGCTGGATCTCGGTGCTGGTGCGCGCGGCCAGTGCGAAGAAACCGCGCCAGTAGTTCGGTTCGGTGCGGCCGTTGAGCGCGGCCACGATCGCGGCCATCACGCCCTGTTCGGCGAACACCGGATTCCCGGCCATCCGGCCCAGCGCCTGGCGGCTCAGATTGCCGGTGAAGGTCAGGATGTCCGGGACCGAGCCGATCCGGATCGCATTGGTGATCAGGGTGCCGATGGCCGGTGGCGAGCCGACCGAGAACAGCACCTCGCCCACGGCGCGGATGATCTCCGGTTCGCACCGCGCGAAGATCGACAATCCGGCGCGTTGCAGATCCGGCGGCCCCGCCAGCACGGTGCGCACCAGCCGCGGAATTCGCTGCGACGGACCGGAAAGCAGTTGCCGCACAACGGCATTGACCGCCGTGGCGGAGTAGGCGTACGCGGACGCGTGGATCAGGCCCTCGTCATCGCGCGCGCCCAGTTCCAGCGCCTCGATCAACGTCGGGGTGGCGTAGTCCAGGAACGGCCCGACGGTGATGTAGTCGTGGCGGCGCAGGATCTCGTTGACGACCTGGACCAGCGGTTGCGGCGGCACGCCGTCCGCCAGATGCCCGACGGTCACCGGATCGATGTAGGGCACGCAGTCCGCGGCATACGAGGTGCCCAGCAGCGAGACGGTCTCCGCGGCCTTCTTCGGATGGTCCGCGCCGACGGCTCCCGCGGCGCGCCCGGTCATGGCGGGCGGCACGATTCGCTGGATCAACGGCATCGACACGCTCAGCGGAATGAACGGCACGAGTCGGCTGATGCGGCGGAAGGTCTCGGCGTGCTCGTCGAAGATGGTGCGGGACATGCGCTCCTGGAGTTCGTGCAACCGGTCCGGGCCGAGCTTTTCCAGATGCGCGAGCCGCTCCGGCGGTACGTGCAGGGTGCGGGCCAGCAGAATGATCTGAGCGCGAGTTACCAGACTGGTCATTGTGCGGTCATGTCTCCGAACATGATTCGCTTGGTCACCCCGCGGAACGGTTTGGGCAGCACCCCGACCATATCGTCGATCGCCGAGTTCAATGCGGCGGTCTCGACCTGACGCGCGTTGCGGAACAGGCTCAGCAGATCGGCTGCCTCCTGCTCGGACAGCATATCCAAGGCCGCGACGTGGCCGTCCAATTCCGCCGCGAGATCGGTTCTGGCACTCATGATTCTCCTGATTTACGCGTTGGGCTCGGGATTACCCACGTACGCGCACACGAATCATAAGAGTGCCAACCACTTTCATTGCCGGAAATGCTCTCGTGCGGGGTGATAGTGGTCACTGTCCGTGTCAGTGGACCGGACCGGTGTACTTCTCGCCGGGGCCGTTGCCGGGTTCGTCGGGGTGCGCGGAGGATTCGCGGAACGCGCGTTGCAGCGATTGCAGTCCGTCGCGCAGGGGACCGGCGTGCGGGCCCAGATATTCCACCGAGGCGGTGATCAGGCCGGCCAGCGCGGTGATCACCCGGCGGGCCTCGTCCAGATCGCGGCGGGGGCTGTTGTCCGGATCCGGATCGGCCAGGCCGAGCTTCTCCGCGGCCGAACTCATCAGCATGACCGCGGCCCGGCTGATCACCTCGACGGCGGGGATGTCGGCCAGTTCGCGGATGTCCGGTTCATCCGCGGCGGTGGTGGGCTCGCTCATGCCGGGTAGCATCGCATTTCGGCCGGTTGCGCAGGTCACGGGGATGCCGATTGGGAGTCTCGGGTACCGCGATGTTAGGCTGTACGGCGACGACCGCCCTGGGCTCAGAGCCCGGGGCAGTAAGTGGAGCCCGACTCCCACCGCCTGCCGGCCGACACGCCAGGCATAGCGGTCCGGTCACTCATCATGATGGATGAGTTTTCGTGCGCTGGTTCACCCGGTACACGACCGATGCGCGAGTGTGCGCATCGATGGCCGGTCGACATCGGGCCCCGTGACGGCGAAATACCGTGGCGGGGCTTTCGTGTTGGATATGGGGTTGCCATTACAGCGCGGTCGTTGGACGACACCGCTTGACCTAGGAGGCCCCATCAGCACTGAGACCCGCATCAACGATCGCATCCGCGTACCCGAGGTCCGCCTCATCGGACCGGGTGGTGAGCAGGTTGGGATCGTGCGTGTTGAAGATGCACTGCGCGTCGCCATGGAGGCGGATCTCGACCTGGTCGAGGTCGCGCCGGACGCGCGTCCGCCGGTGTGCAAGATCATGGACTACGGCAAGTTCAAGTACGAGACCGCGCAGAAGGCGCGCGAGTCCCGGAAGAACCAGGTCCAGACAGTGATCAAGGAGCAGAAGCTCCGACCGAAGATCGACGACCACGATTACGCGACCAAGCGCGGTCACGTGATGCGCTTCCTGGAGGCCGGGTCGAAGGTCAAGGTCACCATCATGTTCCGTGGTCGCGAGCAGTCGCGGCCCGAGCTCGGGTTCCGGTTGTTGCAGCGACTGGCTGCCGACGTGGCGGATCTGGGTTTCGTGGAGACTTCGGCCAAGCAGGACGGCCGGAATATGACGATGGTCCTCGCGCCGCACAAGGGCGCGAAGACGCGGGCCAAGGCGCAGCAGACGGTTTCCGCGCAGTCGAATGCTGCCCAGCAGCGTCCGGCAGCGCCGGAGACCGCGGCGGCCGCACCCGAGGCGCAAGCGGCGAACCCGCAGTAGAACCGATACAGCTCCGGTGGCAGCGTTAGTTTCCGCTGCCACCGGCACGAGACAGAACTGAGGAATCCATGCCGAAGATGAAGAGCCACAGCGGCGCCTCGAAGCGATTCAAGGTGTCCGGTCGCGGCAAGCTGCTGCGCCAGCAGGCCAACCGGCGCCACCTGCTCGAGCACAAGTCCAGCCGCCGGACTCGTCGTCTGGATGGCACGGAGGCCGTCGCGCCCGCCGACGTCCGTCGCGTCAAGAAGCTGCTCGGTATCTGAGTCAGCCTCGCGATCCGTTTTCTCGGACGCCAACAACCGACCACCTCCGGGCGCGGCGAGCGCCCCACGATTCAACAAGGACTGACCAGTGGCACGCGTCAAAAGGGCCGTCAACGCTCAGAAGAAGCGCCGTTCCGTTCTCGAGGCCTCCAAGGGTTACCGCGGGCAGCGCTCGCGGCTGTACCGCAAGGCCAAGGAACAGCAGCTGCACTCGCTCACCTACGCCTACCGCGACCGTCGCGCGCGCAAGGGTGACTTCCGCAAGCTGTGGATCGCGCGCATCAATGCGGCGGCACGCCTGAACGACATCACCTACAACCGCTTCATCCAGGGCCTCAAGGCCGCGGGTGTCGAGGTCGACCGCAAGATCCTGGCCGAGCTGGCCGTCTCCGACGCCGAGGCCTTCGCCGGCCTGGTGGCGGTGGCCAAGGCCGCGCTGCCCGAGGACGTCAACGCCCCCGCCGCCTGATTCGGCAACCGGCACTTGACCACTCAGCATCGGGAACGACCCGTGGACGCGCTCTCCGAGCGCAATCCGCGGGTCGTTTCCGCTGTCAAGCTGCATCGCGGCGCGCATCGCCGCAGGACCGGGCTGTTCCTTGCCGAGGGCGCGAATTCGGTTGCGGCGGCGTTGGATACGGGCCGGGTCGAGGAGTTGTTCTTTTCTCCCCGGGCCGCCGAACGCGAACACGAACTGGTCGCGGGAGCCGCCGCCACGGGTGTGCGCACGACGCTGGTGAGCGAGCGCGCCGCGGAGCATCTCGGTGAGACGGTGACCCCACCCGGCCTGGTCGCGATCTGCCGTCAGGTGGATGTTCCGCTGGCGCAGGTGCTTTCGCCGCCAAGCCCGGCCCGGGTTTCCGGCACGGATGTGCAGGGCCCCGAAGTGGTATTGCGCGAGGCCCACATCGGCGAGGGAGCGGTGGGCGGCGTGGCGGTGCGAGCGGGCGGGAACCGTGCCGGTGTGCAACAGCAGCCGCTGATGCTCGCGGTCCCGGTTGGTATCTCTGATCCGGGCAATGCCGGGACGTTGATTCGGGTGGCCGATGCGGTCGGCGCGAACGCTGTTGTCCTGGCCGGAGATTCGGTCGATCCGCACAACGGCAAATGCGTCCGGGCCTGCGCGGGAAGCCTTTTCCATGTCCCGATCGCCCGCGAACGCGACATCGACACGGTCTTGGCTGGTCTCGCCGCCTCCGGCATCAAGGTCCTGGCGACGACGGCACGCGGCGAGGTCGACCTGGACGACGCCGACGAGCTCCTGTCCGGTCCGGTCGCCTGGCTCTTCGGCAACGAAGCCCACGGCTTGGCCCCCGAGATCGCCGCCCGCGCCGACCATCGCATCCGCATCCCCATCCACGGCCGCGCCGAAAGCCTGAACCTCGCTGCCGCGGCGGCAATCTGCCTCTACGCGGGCGCACGAATCCAACACCGCTGACTCGTCGGGTGATCCACTGCGTCGGCGGACCGTTTCGTGACGGGTCTGCGGTGCGGATCGGGTGGTTGTTTCGGGGCTTTGTGCGCGGGTGTGAATTCTGTTCGCTGGTGGGATTGCGGGGGAGTCGGGGGAAGTAGTTGGTGGCCTAGGGTGTGGGGGGTGCGATTGCGACGGCTGGTGGGTTCGGGGCTGATTGTTGGGTTCGCTGTGGTGGGGGGTGTGGGGTGCACTGTGTCGGGGGCGGGGGCGACGTCGCAGTGTCGGGTTGATGGGTGTGTGATCACGTTCGATCGGGGAGTCAGTGCCAAGGCGAGTGTGTTGGGGGTGGAGGCGAAACTTGTTGCGGTGAACGGGGATACGGTTGTCTTGTCGGTGGCGGGGCAGGAGGTTTCGGTGCCTGTCGGGGAGACTCGGACCACTTCGGGGATGGGGGTGACCGTGCAGCAGGTTACCGAGGAGAAGGTGGTGGTTCGGGTGTCCAGCGGGATCGGTAACGGGAATTAGAGGTGCGCGGAAACCGGCCGGCCCGAGGGGGATCGGAGCGACCGGATCGGGGCGTGGTCAGTTCTCGAAGTAGTAGGGCTGGGCGAGGTCCTCGAGCAGGGTGGGGTGGGTGGGTTCCCAGCCGAGCAGTTCGCGGGCGGGGCCGCTGTCGCCGGTGAGGCTGGTGCCCCACATGGGGGCCAGCCAGCCGAAGTGGTCGGCGGCGTTTTCGTGGGGGATGGATGCGGTGGGGATGCCGAGCTTGTGGGCGATGGCTTCGGCGATGTCGCGGGTGGGGACGCCCGGTTCGGCGAGGGCGTGCAGGACGGTTCCGGCGGGGGCCTTGTCCACCGCGAGGCGGGCCAGGTGGGCGGCGTCGAGGCGGTGGGTTGCGGGCCAGGTGTGCGCGCCGTCGTCGATGTAGCCGGAAACGCCTTTCTCCCTGGCGGTTTCGACGAGGCGGCGGATGAAGCCGTGGTCGCCCTCGCCGTGCACGGTGGTGGGCAGGCCGAGTATCGCCGAGCGCACACCCCGGTCGGCCAGTTGGATGGTCGCGGCGGCGGTGGCCTGGCGGATCATCGGGCCGGTGGCCGCGCCGGGCTTGCCGGTGTCCAGGGGGACGAGTCCGGAAGCGATGAGCAGTAGCCGGTCCGAACCCGCGAGGACGTCGCCGAACAGATCGACCACCTCGCGGTCGATGCGCTGGTTCTCCTCGAATCGCGTGAAGTCGTGGATGAAAGCCAGATGGACGACGCCGTCGGCGGCCGCGGCAGCTGCGCGCAGGCTGTCGTGATCGTGCAGATCACCCCGCTGCACCTCGGCTCCCGCGGCAGTCAGGGCCGCGGCCGAGGCATCCGATCGGGCGAGGCCGACGATCTCGTGACCTGCGGCGATGAGTTCGGGAACGACGGCGGATCCGACCCAGCCGGATGCACCGGTGACGAACAGACGCATGAAACGAATACCTCCTGTGGTGACCGTGCGGGCGTCCGTGACGCCCTCCGGTACTGATGTCAGTTGATGACATCACTGTAGCAGTGATGTCAGTTGCTGTCATCATGTGAGGTCAGTGGATGACATCGCTTATCCTGAACGGATGGCTCGATGGGAACCGGATGGGCGCGGCCGCCTGGCGCAGGCGGCGCTGGATCTGTATCTGGAACGTGGCTTCGATCAGACGACGGTCGCGGAGATCGCCGAACGGGCCGGACTCACCGAACGCACCTTCTTCCGGCACTACGGAGACAAACGCGAGGTGCTGTTCGGCGGGCAGGAGGCGCTGCATGAACTCATCTCGACAACCATCGCCGAACAATCCGATTCGACCGCACCGATGGTGGCGATGGGCGCCGCGCTGACGGCGTTCGCCGAATTGCTCACCCAGCGAAGGGATTTCGCCCGGCAGCGGCAGATCGTGATCGACGCCAATCCCTCGCTCCAGGAACGCGAGCTGATCAAGCTCACCTCGCTCGCGGCGACCGCCGCCGGTACTCTGCGCGATCGAGGCGTCACCGAACCCGCCGCGAGCCTGGCCGCCGAGGCGGGGGTGGCGGCGTTCCGGATCGCGTTCGCCCGTTGGATCCAGGCCGACGACCGGGGGCTGCCCGAATTTCTGACCGAGGCGTTGCGGGTGCTCGAAACGGTAACGGCCGGAAGATGATCGAGACTCCGGGCGTCGGAGGTCCGGACGATACCGTGCTGATGTGATACACGGTGGTGCCGGCTCAGGCGCGGCGGGCGTTGCGGGCGGTACCGCGGTGGGCGGTGACGGTGGTGGGGTCCTCGGGCCAGGAGTGTTTGGGGTAGCGGCCGCGTAGGTCGGCGCGGACCTGCGGCCAGCCGGTTTGCCAGAAGGATGCCAGATCGGCGGTCACCGCGACCGGGCGTTGCGCGGGGGAGAGCAGGTGCAGCAGGATCGGTGCTCGTCCGTCGGCGAGGCGGGGCGTGTCCGTCCAGCCGAAGACCTCCTGCACCTTCACCGCCAGGACCGGGGGATCGGCGGCGTAGTCCAAGCGTAAGTTGCTGCCGGAGGGGACCTGGATGCGGTCGGGGGCAAGTTCGTCCAGGCGTGCGGCCTCGGGCCAGGGGAGCAGGCGGCGTAGGGCTTGGACGGTGTCGATGCGTTCGAGGTCGGCGCGGCGGCGGGCGGTCGCGAGTTCGGGGCCGAGCCAGGCGTCGAGGGCGGCGAGCAGGGCTTCGTCGTCGACGCGCGGCCAAGGGGCGCCGAGGGTGCGATGCAGGAAGTCCAGGCGGTTCCGCAGGTCCGTCGAGTCCGAATTCCAGTGCAGCAGGCCGAGTCCGGTCGATTGCAGACCGGAATGTATTGCCGCGCTGAGCAGCTGCGGATCCGGATCGCGAAGAGGGCGCTCCGACAAGGTGATCGCGCCGAGTCGCTCGATTCGCCGGGCGACAACCTCGCCGTCGATCCAGACCACCTCGTCGGCGCGGGTGCACAGATTCGGTGCGGCTTCGCGGGCGAGTTGCTCGTCGGCGACGGCGGCCGCGCGGATGCGTCCCTCGACACGGCCCGGGTCCCGTGTCGCCACCGCGACCGCCAGCCACTCCGCGTCGCCGAGGCCGGAACCGGGCGGCAGTGTCACGGCCGTGCCGTTCGCCATGAGATAGCTCGCAGACCCCGCAGTGCGACGTCGTGCCAGACGTTCCGGATGGGCCAGGGCGATGATGAGCGCGGGATCATCGGGCTTCGCGGCCTTACCGGACGATCTGTCTTCCGCGCGGGTCTGCCCGTTGATCTCACCCGCGAGCCTGGTCAGTCGCTCGACCTCACGCCGCCAGCGGTCTGGACGGTCGCGACGCAGAGTGCGCAAGCCGACGACGAGATCTATTGCGGGCGTGAGTGTTCCATCGTCCAACAGGGTGACAACCTCGGCCGCGGTCCGCGCGCCGACCTCGTTCGCGCCGTCCAGCAACGCGCGGGCCAGTCGTGGATGCAGCCCCACCCGGGACAGCCGCCGCCCGCGATCGGTCACCGCACCGGAATCGTCCACAGCGCCCAACGCGCGCAACACTTCTCGACCCGCGGCCAGTCCGCCGGGCGGCGGATCGTCCCACCAGGCCAGCCCATGCCCGTCGGGGGTGCCCCAGCAGGCCAGCTCGAGCGCCAGGCGCGTCAGATCGGCCGTGCGGATCTCCGGGTCGGGATAGGCGGGCAGGGTGGAGTGTTCGTGTTCGGGCCAGCATCGCCACGCCCGGCCCGGTCCCTGCCGCCCGGCGCGCCCGGCGCGTTGTTCGGCGACCGCCGCCGAAACCCGAACCGTCGCAAGGCCGGACATGCCGCGCGCGCGATCGATCCGGGGGACGCGGGCGAGTCCGGAATCCACCACCGCGCGCACGCCCGGCACCGTCAGGCTGGATTCGGCCACGGCCGTGGACAGCACCACGCGGCGACGCGGGCCGGGACGGAGTGCGGCATCCTGTCCGGCGGCCGTGAGTCTGCCGTGCAGGGCGAGGACGTCGATATCGGGCAGATCCGACAGCAGTTGGGCGGTGCGGCGGATCTCGGCGGCACCGGGCAGGAAGACCAGCACGTCACCGGGTGTGCCGTCGAGTGCGGCCCGGGTCGCGCGGGCCACCTGGGCCTCGGTGCGTTCGCGCGGCAGGGCGGGAAGGTAGGTGAGATCGACCGGGTAGGCCCGCGCCTGGACCTCGAGTACGGGTGCGGGTCCGTCGTTACCGAGCAGTGTCGCGAGTCGATCCGTGGCCACGGTGGCCGATGTGGCCAACACCCGCAGATCCGGCAGCAGCCCGGCCCGCGCGTCGAGTAGCAGCGCCAACAGCAGATCCGCGTCCAGATGACGTTCGTGGCATTCGTCCAGCACGACCACGTCCACCCCGGCCAGTTCGGGATCGCTCTGCAACCGCCGCACCAGCAACCCGGAAGTGACCACCTCGATCCGGGTATCCGCACTCACCCGCCGATCACCGCGCACCGAATAGCCGACGGTCCGGCCCACGGTTTCGCCCAGCAGCGCGGCCATCCGAGCGGCCGCGGCCCGGGTGGCGAGCCGCCGCGGTTCGGCGACCACGACGCGACCGGGCGTCGCCGCGGCCAGCGCGAGCGGGACCAGCGTCGTCTTTCCGGTACCCGGCGGGGCGACCAGAACCGCGGTCTCGTGCCGCGCCAGCGTCGCGACGATGCGATCCAGCGCCTCGCGGACCGGCAGATCGGGAAGTTCGGGCAATTCCATCGTCGTTCAGTCTGCCGGGCCGGTGAACTCCATCGCGCTCGGCGTCTCCCGGAGTTCGGGTCAGTAGTCGATATCGTCCAGTAGCGGGTGGCCGACCGAGTCGCGGGCGACCCAGCCTGCGAAACGCCTGATGACACTGGACGCGCCGGTGCTCGGCCGAGTAGTCACGGGTGGACCGTATCGGGCGGGTCGCGCGCGCGTGCTCGCGGCGCGGAAAGTCGGGTGAACCGGGGCGGGCGCATCGCCTACGATTCGACCAGCAACAATGTCAGTGCAGACCCATGTGAGTACAGACCCGAAACCCAGGGGAGAGACGAACCATCGTGGCCGAGGACAACGCACGAGCCGACCAGGATCCGGCAGCGCAGGCGGAACTGAGCGAGGAATCGCTGAGCGCCGCGGCCGAGGCGGCGGAGAAGGCATTTGCCGCGGCCGCGGATCTGGACGCGCTCGCGGCCGCGAAGACCGAGCACATGAGCGGTAAGTCGGCGATCTCGCTGGCGCAGCGCTCGCTGGGCGGCCTACCCAAGCAGGACAAGGCCGATGCCGGGAAGCGCGTGAACGTCGCGCGGACGCGGGTGAGCGAGGCGTTCGAGGCGCGCCGGGCCGAACTGCTGGCCGAGCGCGACGCCGCGGTGCTGGTCGCCGAGGCCATCGACGTGACGCTCCCGGCCCGCCGCGAGCCGGTCGGCGCGCGGCATCCGATCACCGTCATCTCCGAGCAGGTCGCCGATGTGTTCGTCGGCATGGGCTGGGAGGTCGCCGAGGGGCCGGAGGTGGAGACCGAGCACTTCAACTTCGACGCGCTGAACTTCCTGCCCGATCACCCCGCGCGCACGATGCAGGACACTTTTCACGTCGCGCGCTTCACTTGGGCGCCCGAGGCGGGGCCTGCGGGGTTACGCTCCGCTGCCGCCTCCGGCCCTGACGCCTCGGACGCAGCGGGTTCGCGTCAGGTGCTGCGCACGCACACCTCCCCGGTCCAGGTGCGGTCGCTGCTCTCGCGCGAGCTGCCCATCTACGTGGTGTGCCCCGGTCGCACCTTCCGTACCGACGAACTCGACGCGACGCACACCCCGGTGTTCTCCCAGGTCGAGGGCCTGGCCGTGGACAAGGGCCTGACCATGGCGCATCTGCGCGGCACGCTGGACGCGTTCGCGCGGGCGCTGTTCGGCCCCGAGACGCGAACTCGTATGCGGCCCAACTACTTCCCCTTCACCGAACCCTCGGCCGAGGTGGACGTGTGGTTCCCGGACAAGAAGGGCGGCGCGGGCTGGGTCGAGTGGGGTGGCTGCGGCATGGTCAACCCGAAGGTGTTGATCGCCAGCGGTATCGACCCCGAGGTGTACACCGGCTTCGCCTTCGGTATGGGTCTCGAGCGAACCCTCCAGTTCCGCAACGGAATTCCGGATATGCGCGACATCGTCGAGGGCGACGTGCGATTCACGCTGCCGTTCGGCGTCCAGTCCTGACCGTCGCGGCCCGCGACATCCGCACACCACCCGCACCCGCGAGCGGCGGGCACACGAGAAAGCGAAAAGACCAGTGCGAGTAGCGCAGTCCTGGCTGACGGAAATCCTGCAGCGTGCCACCCCCGAGTGGTCGGTGACGCCGGAGGAACTGGACGCGGGCTTCGTCCGGGTCGGTCTCGAGGTCGAGGAACTCGACGAACTCCAGCGGGTCACCGGTGATATCGAACATCCGCTGGTGGTCGGCCGCGTCGCCGAGATCACCGAGCTGACCGAGTTCAAGAAGCCGATCCGGTTCTGCAAGGTCGACGTGGGCAACCCGGAGTTGCAGGAGATCGTCTGCGGCGCACGGAATTTCGCGGTCGGTGACCTGGTCGTGGTGGTGCTGCCCGGCGGTGTGCTGCCCGGCGGGTTCACGATCAGCTCGCGCAAGACCTACGGCCACGTGTCCAACGGCATGATCTGCTCGGTCGCCGAACTCGGTATCGGCAAGGATCATTCGGGCATCCTGGTGCTCGAGCCGGGGACCGCCGAACCGGGCACCGACGCGAACGAGTTGCTGGGCCTGGACGATACGGTGATCGAACTCAACATCACCCCCGACCGCGGCTACTGCTTCTCGGTGCGCGGCCTGGCCCGCGAACTGGCCTGCGGTTTCGATCTGGAGTACGCCGATCCGGCGGTGCGCACCCTGCCCGACGACGAGGCCGACGCGTGGTCGATCCGGGTCGAATCCGATTCCGGCTGTACACGTTTCGCGGCGCGACGGGTCACCGGCATCGATCCGGCGGCGGTGAGCCCGTGGTGGTTGCAGCGGCGGCTGCTGCTGGCCGGGGTACGGCCGATCTCGCCCGCGGTCGATGTGACCAACTACGTGATGCTCGAACTCGGGCAGCCGCTGCACGCCTTCGACGCCGCGAAAGTCACCGGGCCGCTGGTGGTTCGGCGCGCGAACAAGGGTGAGACGCTGCGCACCCTGGACGAGACCGAGCGGGTCCTGGACGCCGCGGACACCGTGATCGCCGACGATTCGGGCGTGCTGTCGCTGGCCGGGATCATGGGCGGCGCGTCCACCGAGGTGAGCCCGGAATCCACCGACATCCTGCTCGAGGCCGCCACCTGGAATCCGCTCGCGGTCTACCGCACCGCGCGGCGGCACAAGCTGACGTCCGAGGCGGGCCGCCGCTACGAGCGTGTGGTCGATCCCGAGGTGAATGTCGCCGCGCTCGATCGGGCGGCGTCGCTGCTGGCCGAGATCACCGGTGGCACAGTCGAATCCGCGTTGACCGACGTGCGCCTGCCGGTGCCGGCGGTGGCGCCGATCCGGATGGATCTGGACCTGCCCGACCGCATCGCCGGGGTGAACTACCCGAACGGCACCGCCGCGCGGCGGCTGGCGCAGATCGGGTGCGGCGTCGACGTCGATGTCAGCGAGAGCGGACACGGTCAGCTCGTGGTGACCCCGCCGAGCTGGCGTCCGGATCTGGCCCAGCCCGCCGACCTGGTCGAGGAGGTGCTGCGGCTGGAGGGGCTCGAGCAGATCCCCTCGGTGCTGCCGACCGCGCCCGCGGGCCGGGGATTCACGCCCGCGCAACGTCGTCGGCGGGCGGTCAGCCGAGCGCTGGCGTTCTCGGGATGTGTCGAGGCGCCGGTGCCGATCTTCATGCCGTCCGGGGCGTTCGACGTGTGGGGGCTGCCCACCGACGACGTGCGCCGCGGCGCCATGCGGGTGCTCAATCCGCTGGACGTCGAGCGGGCCGAGTTGGCCACGACGCTGCTGCCCGGACTACTGGAAGTGGCCGCGCGCAACATTTCTCGCGGTGCGCGGGATCTGGCGATCTACGGCATCGAACAGGTGGTGCTGCCCGGACCGAAGACCGGTCCGGTCGCGGAACTGCCGGTGGATCGGCGGCCGACCGACGAGCAGATCGCGACGTTGATCGAATCGCTGCCCGCGCAGCCGGTGCACATCGCGGCGGTGCTCACCGGACGCCGGGAACCGCGTGGTCCGTGGGGTGCCGGGCGGGCGGTGGAGGCGGCGGATGCCTTCGCGCTCGCCGACGCGGTCGCCGACGCCGCCGGGGTGCGGATCGAGCGTCGGGCGGCGGCGTATCTGCCGTTCCATCCGGGGCGTTGCGCGGAGCTGGTCGTGGACGGCGCGGTCGTGGGGCATGCGGGCGAGTTGCATCCCGCGGTGCTCGAACGTGCCGGTCTGCCGCCGCGCACCTGTGCGCTGGAACTGGATCTGGACGCGCTGCCGTTGCGCGAAACCCGGCCCGCGCCGAGGATTTCGCCGTTCCCGGCGGTATTGCAGGACGTGTCGGTGAGCGTCGAACGTTCGATCCCTGCCGACACGCTGGAATCGGCGTTGCGCGCGGGTGCGGGTGAGCTGCTCGAGGACATCGCCCTGTTCGACGTCTACGAGGGCGCGCAGGCCGGTGAGGGTCGCAAATCCCTCACCTACGCGCTGCGTTTCCGCGCCGCCGACCGGACGTTGACCGAGGACGAGGCCAGCGCCGCGCGGGATGCCGCGGTCGAGGCCGCCGCCGAATCCGTCGGAGCGGTGCTGCGCGCCTGATTCGAGGCCGGGTGCGAGGTAGGTTTCTCGGGGACACGGGCAAATCTCGCGTGCCCTGTGACACCCGGTACGTGGCGGTTAAGCTCGGCCGATGAGTGTGTCCCGGAATCTCGTGCGTCGTGGTGTGCTGGCCGCCGCGTTGGTGCTGGTCGCGGCCGGTTGCGGGCAGCAGGGGCAGTCGGCGGCCCCGTCGCCTGCGCGGGCCGTGCCGGTGTCCGGTGCGACGCCGACGACGCACACGGTCGGACAGCCGGTGAACTACGACGGCGGGAATGCCGGGCTTCCGGCGGGGGTGCCCGTGCCGCCCGCCGGGACCGATCAGCTGGTGACGGTGCTGGTGGCGGGGCCCGGTAGTACGAGCGGCTCGTTGCAGGCGTGGCAGCGGTCGGGGGCCGGGTGGACGAGTGCCCTTGCGCCCGTGCAGGTTCGGGTCGGTACCCAGGGTGTCGGGCAGACGCGAGAGGGGATGAACCGGACGCCGCTGGGCACCTTCGGGTTGCCGTCGGCCTTCGGGCGGCAGGCGAATCCGGGGACGCGGATGCCGTATCGGCAGATCGGCGCCAGCGACTGGTGGGTCAGCGATACGAACAGCGCGCAGTACAACACCTATCAGCACTGCGCGCCCGGGACCTGCCCGTTCGACGAGGGGGCCGGTGAGAACCTGGGCCGGGTCGGCACCAGCTACGACTACGCGATCGTCATCGGCTACAACACCGCACCGGTGCGCCGGGGCGCGGGTTCGGCCTTCTTCGTCCACGTGGACGCCGGGATCCCATCGCAGGGATGTGTGGAGACACCGCGTAATTCGGTAGTGGCACTGTTGAAATGGCTCGATCCGAGTCGTCGTCCGAACATCACCATCGGATATCGTTGAATCGTTCACAGCTGCGGAAGGGAGGGATATGAGACATCCTGCGACGCGAATTCTCAATGCTCTGACCTTCCTGCCCGAGCGGGAGATCACGGTGACGCCCGCGCGGTTCGGGCTCGAGTACGAGGATCTGTATTTCACCGCCGCGGACGGCACGCTCGTCAACGGGTGGTTCGTGCGGGCGGCGAATCCGTTGGGGCACATCCTGTTCGCGCACGGTAACGCGGGCAATATCGGTGATCGGTCGCCGGTGCTGGCGTTGCTGGCGGCGGCCGGATTCGATGTGCTGGTGTTCGACTATCGCGGATTCGGCCGTAGCGCGGGGCATCCCGACGAGCACGGGATGTATCTGGATGCCCGGGCCGCGCGCGACGCGCTGCTCGCCCGGCCGGGTGTGGACCCGAATCGTGTTGTGTACCTGGGTAAATCGCTCGGCGGCGGCGTGATGACGGAGTTGGCCTCGTGCTATCCGCCCGCCGCGCTGGTGCTGATGTCCACCTTCACCAGCCTGCGGGACGCGGCGGGCGTGGTCTACCCCTACATCCCGAGACTCGTTGTCCCCGATGCCTTTCCGAGCCTGCGCCGGATCCGGTCGCTGCGCGCGCCGGTACTGGTCATGCACGGTGACGAGGACGAGTTGCTGCCGGTGCGGATGGGACACGAATTGTACGCGGCCGCACCGGAACCCAAGCGGCTGCACATCTATCCCGGGGCCGGGCACAACGATCTGATCGTGATTCCCGGGTGGGCGCGGACGGTCGCGGACTGGGTGCGTACGGTACTTGCCGAGCGGGCCGTGGCCGATCCGCCGTCAGCCTGAGCGCACGCCGGGTGGCGCATCGGCTGGAAGTACGTAGCCTGGGGATATGTCGTGCCGAGCGGGTGTGAGGTGGGAGTTGTGACCGATCCGGTGGAGGATCTGGCGGCGTTGCTCGCGGCGCTGCCGGACGAGGATGTGCTGAGCGTGGTGCTCGCCGCGAGCGTCGGGCGGCCCGGCCTGGATCGGCTGCATCTGGTGGCGGCGGAACTGTCCGCCGAGAGCGGTCATATGAGCTGGGATCCGGATGTGAATTCGCCCACCGATCCGCCCACGATACCGGGTATGCCCGCCGTGCCGACCTCGTATGACCAGGGGCCTTCGGTTCCGGCCGCGCCCTTCGCCCCGACGTCCGTTCCCGATATCGGCGGTTACTCCGATTCCGGTGTCCCTACTTTCGAGTCAGTTCGCGATAAGGTCGAGCGACGCTTCGGCAACGCGCAGGGTATGGGTGAGCTCGATCAGCAGACCCCGGCGGGCCGCAGCGCGCAGGAACAGTGGCAGGCGCGGTCGAAATCCGCGCGAGAACGCCTGGACGAGATCCGGAAGTCGTTGCACCGCAACGATCCCGGCTGATCGGGCGGGCCAGCGAACGAACCAGGGGAGCCGATGGCCCAGCCGCGCGAGATCGCCGAGCGTCTGCTCGACGCACAAGTGGAATTCCTGCTCGCGGAGGTGACCGGCGACCGGTTCACCGAGGTGATCGGCCGCGATGTGGCCGCGGTGCTCGAGGTCGCCGACACCGTCGTCTTCCGGGACGTGGTCACCGTCGAGGACGCCAAGCAGACGTTGCGCGTGGTCGTGGACCGGATCGGCGGGGGTCCGGCGATCGGGGATTCGGTGGGCGTGTTCGCCGACGCGATCTACGACAACATCGCCCGCAACGGGGATTACACCCTGGGTGACGTGGTGGATCGCGAACCCGTGGAAGCGTTGCTGGAGAAGATCTTCGGCATGCATCAGGCGCAGGAGCGGCTGCTCGATCGCCTCACCGAGAGTCCGCTGGTGGCGACGGTCGCGTCCAAGTTCGTGGATCGGCTGATCGACGACTTCATGGAGTCCAATCGGCAGATGGCCTCGAAGATTCCGGGTGTGGGATCGCTGGTCTCGTTCGGCGCCTCGGCCGCGAAGTCGGCGCGCAAGGCCGCCGAGAAGGCCGCGGATGGTACGTTCATCGGCGAAATGGCCGGTAAGGGAGCGCTTTTCGCGCTCAAGCGGACCAACAACGCGATCCGCGAGATGCTGCGGGACGCGCCGGTGCACGGCGCGGCCATGGAGTTCTGGGATCTGCACGCGGGTGAGCCGGTCAGCGGCCTGCGCGACTATCTGAGCCAGCAGGACGTGCGCGAACTCGCCCAGATCGTGCACGGGATCGCGCTGACGACGCGGGAGAAGGAGTATTTCGGCCTGCTCCTGGACGAATGTGTCGAGGTGTTCTTCACCAAGTACGGCGATCACACGCTCGCCGGGCTGCTCCCGGAGCTGGGGTTGTCGGAGGAGGATATTCGCACCGAGATCCTGCGCTACGGTCCGGCGGTGGTCGAGTCGGCGAAGCGAAACGGCGTGCTGGCCGGGCTGATTCGCGAACGTCTCGAGCCGTTCTACACCTCGGACGTGGTACTCGGGATTCTCGGCGAACTCACGGCCTGAGCTGGCCGGTGATCGCGAACGCGTCGATCTCCACCAGCATCTCCTTGCGCGGCAGACCGGTGAAAACCGTTGTGCGGCAGGGTAGTACCTCGCCGGAGGTGTACTCCCGGACGAACGCGCCGTACGCGTCGTTCATGGCGGCGAAGTTCGCCTGATCGGTGAGGTAGACCCGCAGCATCACCACGTCGTCGAAGCTCGCCCCGGACGCCTCCACGATCGCCCTGACGTTCTGGAGGGTGCGGGTGGTCTGCGCGGCGACGTCGTCGGGGTACAGGTATTCGCCGGTGGCCGGGTCGACCGGGCCCTGACCCGAGACCTGGACGAACGGACCCTTGCGCACGCCCTGGGAGAAGGTGTGCGCGGGGGCGGGTGCGTCGGTGGTGCGGACGGCGGTCTTCTCGCTCATGAGGTGCCTTTCGGGCGTTCGGAGGGGCGGGGGCGCCAGCCGAGTTCGGCGGAGACGGCCTCGGCGGTGGCGCGGATGCGGGGCAGCAGGGCGAGTACCTGCGCGTGGTCCAGCAGCACGTCCGGCACCGAGACCGACAGCGCGGCCACGACCGCCCCGGTGCCGTCGCGCACCGGGACCGCGACGCAGTTCACGAAACTCTCGTGTTCCTCGTGATCCTCGGCAAAGCCTTGTGCCGCAACGTGATCCAGCTCGGTCAGATACTGCTCGGGGGTGCGGATGGTGCGTTCGGTGAACGGGTGGTAGTCGATCCGTTCGGCGATGGCGCGCCACTGCGTGCACGGGTGCGCGGCGACCAGGACCTTGCCGACGGCCGTGCAGTGCAGCGGCGCCGGGCGGCCGACCCGCGAGTACATTCGCATGCTCTGGGTGGCGTCGAGTTTGTCGATGTAGATCGCCTCGCCGGACTCGTAGGTCGCCAGGTGCACCGTCTGCCCGGTATCGGCATTGAGCGCCTCGAGGTGCGGGCGGCCCAGGGTGCGCACGTCGCGACGTTCGAGGGCGTGATTGGCCAGTTCGAACAGTCGCGAGCCGAGGGTGTAGCGGTGGGTGGCGTCATGGGTGACGAAGCGGTCGGCCTCCATGGTTTGCAGCAGCCGCAGCACCGTGGATTTGTGCACCTCGAGCCGGGCGGCGAGCTGATCCAGCGTCTTGGGGTCGTCGCCGAGTTCGGTCAGGATGGTGAGGGCGCGTTGCAGGCTCTGGCTCATGACGCCTCGGCCACGCCGGGTGGGTACCGCAGCGCGGCCCAGGCCGAAGGTGTTGCGGCGGCACATGATTCGAGGGTCGGCACGGGCGGGAGTTCCGCGACGTCGCTGGTGCCGGTGAGGGCGGCGGCCGCGCAGAGGTGGCCGTAGCGCAGCAGTTGTTCGTGCGGACGGCCCTGTAGCAGCGCGGCGAGATAGCCTCCGGCGAAGGCGTCGCCTGCGCCGATCGCCTCGGTCACCCGCAGGCGCAGCGCCGGGGTCTCGCACCGGTCCTCGCCGAGGAATCCGGTGACCGAATGCGCGCTGTTCTTGACCACCAGATGCCTTGGCTGCGGGAACATTTCGCGCAGCCGAGTGGGGTCGCCGGTGCCGAAGACCTCCAGTGCCTCGTCCGCGCCGAGCAATGCCACATCGGCCGCGCGTACCTGCCGGGCCAGAATGTCGGCGGCCGCGTCGTCGCGCCGGATCCACAGTGCCGGACGGTAATTCAGGTCGAAGCTGATCACCCTGCCGCGTCTGGGCAGCGCGAGGATCGCGTCGGTCAGGGCGGTCGCCGACGGGGACAGTGCGGTGGTGACGCCGGTGAAGTGGATCAGCTCGCAGTGTTCGAGTACGTCCGCCGTGAGGTCCTCCGGTGACAGGGCGCTCGCGGCGGATCCGGTGCGGTAGTACAGCATTCGGCTCATGCCGGCGGCCAGATCGGTCGGCAGTGCCGAACCGCCGCCGCGTTCCTTGACGTACATGCCGGTCGGCCGGTCCGGGTCGACGTGGACCGCGGAGGTATCGATGCCGCGCTCGTTCAGATGACGAATCAGGTAGCGGCCGAAGCCGTCTCGGCCGACCCGGGATATCCACGCCGTGCCGATGCCCAGTTGGGTCAGTACGGTCGCGACGTTCACCTCGGCCCCGCCCGCGGTGCGCTCGAAGACGGGGGAGTCCTCGAGCGGGCCGGGGCGCGCGACGAGGACGGCGAGCCCCTCGCCCACGGTGACCGCCCGTATCCGGGGCGGCGTAGGCCAGATCACACTCAACTCCTTCGAACGGTTGCGACTGCCGGGCATCCTGTGCAGAATAACCAGGGATAACACGATATGCAATTTGCGTTGCAAATTACGCAATAGCTGTTCGTTATGGTCTGTTCGGGCACGGTGAGAGGAGTGTTGTGGCGAACGTCGGCGCACCGTCCATCGACACCGCGATGGTTACGGCCCTGCACGATCGGGTCCTGGGGCCGGAACACAAATCGCTGCCGCCCGCTGCGTGGGGTTCCACCGTGCGCGAATTCCTCGCCACCGCACCGCATCTGGATGATCTACAGACGCCGGTACTGACCGTGGAACGGGCCGCACTGGATGCGAACCTGCGGTTGATGGCCGGCTGGGCCGCCGCGGCCGGAGTGTCGCTGGCTCCGCACGGCAAGACGACCATGTCTCCGCAGCTGTGGGGTGAGCAGCTGGCGGCCGGTGCGTGGGGTATCACCCTGGCCACCGGCTGGCAGGTCCAGGTGGCGCGGGCGTTCGGGGTGGCCCGGATCCTGCTGGCGAACGCGCTGGTCGATCCCGTCGGATTACGTTGGCTCGCAGCCGAACTCGACCGCGATCCGGGCTTCGAATTCCGCAGCTGGGTGGACAGTGTGGCGACGGTCGAGACGATGGACCGGCATCTGGCCGACGCGCCCGAGGGTGTGCGGGTGGCGGTGCTGGTCGAATTGGGCGGGCCCGGCGGACGCACCGGGGCGCGCGGTGTCGAGGCGGCGCTGGCCGTCGCGGACGCGGTGCGAGGTTCGGCGCGGCTCGAGTTGGCGGGCGTCGGCGGCTATGAGGGCGCGTTGGCGCACGACCGGCAGGACGCGGCGGTCGCGGCGGTGCGCGGCTATCTGGACGAACTGGCCCGGCTGCATCGCGAGCTCGTCGGGAGTTATGCGCGACCGGCCATCGTCACCGCGGGTGGTAGCGCTTTTCAGGATCTGGTGGTCGATCGGCTGGCCGGGCTCGCGGACGATGAGGCGACCACCGTCGTATTGCGGTCGGGCGCGTATCTCATCCACGACGACGGCTTCTACTCCGGTATCTCGCCGCTGGCCGCCACGCGCACCGAACATCCGCTGCGCTCGGCCATGCACGGCTGGGCCCGTACGGTTTCGCAGCCGGAGCCGGGGCTGGCACTGTTGGACGCCGGTAAGCGGGACCTGCCGTTCGATGAGGGATTGCCGGTGCCGCAACAGCTTTCGGCCGGAGGTGCGCTGCCCGGCGAAGCGTACGTGTCGGCGCTCAACGACCAGCATGCCTTCCTGCGCCTCCCCGGTGAGGGTGCGGTGCCGATCGGCAGCGTCGTACGACTCGGCCTCTCACACCCGTGCACGGCCTTCGACAAGTGGCGGCTGATCCCGGTGATCGATGACGCCGCCGCCGACCGTCCGCGCGTCGTCGATCTCCTGCACACCTTCTTCTGAGACGGCGAAAGATGATGGGCAGCATGCTGATTCGCGGAGCGAACGTAGTCGACGGAACGGGCTCGCCCGGCTTCCGCGGCGATGTCGTGGTGGCGGGCGGGCGCATCACCGAACTCGCCGGGCCCGGCACGATCGCCGGGGCCGACCGTGTCCTCGACTGCGAGAACCTGGTGCTGGCACCGGGTTTCATCGATATGCACGCGCATTCGGATCTGCATCTGCTCACCGAACCGGGACATTTCCCGAAGATCAGCCAGGGCATCACCACCGAGGTGATCGGACAGGACGGGCTGTCCTATGCGCCGATCGACGCGGCGACGCTGGCCGTGGTGCGCCGCCAGATCGCCGGGTGGAACGGCAATCCCGCCGATCTGGACTTCTCCTGGCACACGGTCGGGGAGTACCTGGACCGGCTCGATGCGGGGATCACGCCCAATGCCGCTTATCTGGTACCGCAGGGCACGCTGCGCCTGCTCGTGGTCGGCTCCGAGCGGCGTCCGGCGACCGCGCGAGAGATCGGCCGCATGTGCGCGCTCCTGGCCGAGGGTCTGGCGCAGGGTGCGGTCGGGATGTCCAGCGGGCTCACCTACACGCCCGGAATGTACGCCGACACGGCGGAATTGGCGGCACTGTGCGAGGTGGTCGCGGCGGCCGACGGTTTCTACGCTCCGCACACCCGCTCCTACGGTGCCGGTGCGCTGGAGGCATACGCCGAGATGATCGGGCTGGCCCGCACCACAGGCTGCGCGGTGCACCTGACCCACGCCACCATGAATTTCGGCGAGAACCGCGGGCGCGCACCGGAATTGCTCACCATGATCGACGACGCCCTGGCACAGGGCTGCGATATCAGCCTCGACACCTACCCCTACCTGCCCGGCTCGACCACTCTGTCGGCGCTGCTGCCGAGCTGGGCGTCCGCGGGCGGGCCGGATGCGACGCTGGCTCGCCTGGCCGATCCGGCGGACCGGGCGCGGATCACCGACGATGTCACCGTGCGCGGCTCGGACGGGTGTCACGGGGTCACGGTCGACTGGGAGACGATCCAGATCAGCGGTGTCGCGGATCCCGATCTGAGCGAATACGTCGGCCGGAGGATCGCCGATATCGCTGTGGCACAGGATGTTCCGCCGGTGGAGGTCTTCTTCGACCTGCTGCTGCGGGACGAGCTGGCCACCACGATCCTGCAACACGTCGGACACGAGGAGAACGTGCGCGCCATCATGCGCCACTCCCGGCACATGGGCGGCAGCGACGCGCTGCTGGTCGGGGACCGGCCGCATCCCCGGGCGTGGGGCACCTTCCCGCGCTACCTCGGCCACTACGTGCGTGAACTCGGTGTACTCGGCCTCGAGGAGTGCGTACACCATCTGACCGGACGTCCCGCGCAACGCCTGCGCCTGCGGATGCGCGGTCTGATCCGGCCCGGACACGCCGCGGACCTGGTGTTGTTCGATCCCGAGACGATCTGTGACACAGCCACATTCGAGCAGCCGAAACAGCAGGCGCGCGGAATCACCCACGTCCTGGTGAACGGTGAATTCGCCATCGACGGCGGTACACCCACCGGAGCTCTCGCCGGGCGTGCGTTGCGTATGACCACACGCGGCACCGATGTGAAAGGCGAACAATGACATTCGTCGCTCTCCAGCTTCACGGCGCGGGTCGCCTCGGGACCGAGTCGAACGGGGATACCAAGCGGTGCAGGTGAATACAGCTCTGGACGTGATCCGGGCCGACCGGGTGCTCACCGTCGTGCGTGCCCCATCGATCCCCGATCCCGCCGCGTTGGTCGAGGCGCTGGCGGGTGCTGGAATACGTGCGGTGGAACTGACTTTCACGACACCGGGCGTCCTGGACGCCCTGACCGCGGCGTCGGCGGTGCCGGACGCTGTGGTCGGCGCGGGCACGGTCCTGACCGGTGAGCAGGCCGAACAGGCCATCGACAGCGGAGCCCGATTCCTCGTGACACCGGGCCTGCGTCCGGCGGTGGCGGAAGTGGCGGCGCGACACGATATTCCGGTCGTCATGGGCGCTCTCACACCGAGCGAGGTGATGGCCGCGCTGGATCTGAACGCGGCGGCGGTGAAGATCTTCCCCGCCCGCATGTTCGGTCCGGGCTATCTGAAGGATTTGCGGGGGCCCTTCCCCGATGCGGCGCTCATCCCGTCCGGCGGTGTCAACGCCGGTAACGCCGCCGAATTCCTGGCGCACGGCGCGGTGGCGGTCACGGCCGGTACCGACGTCGTGGCACCGGGCGATGTCGCCGCGGGCCGATGGTCCGATATCGCCTCGCGGGCGGCATCTTTCGTTTCATCCATGAAGTGAGGTATGTATGGCCGCCACCGTCGATTGGCTGCGGACCACCACCCCGGGACTGCTCATACTGTGCGGTCTCGCGATCGTCGTACTACTCGTGGCGATCATCCGGTTCAAACTCGAGCCGTTCATCGCACTACTACTGACCGGGCTGTTGCTCGCGCTGGCCGCCGGGCTACCGGTGTCCAAGATCGTTGGCACACCGCTGAAATCCTCGGATTCCCTGTTGGAGACGGGATTCGGCGGAATTCTGGGCCACATCTCGGTGATCATCGGCCTGGGTACGGTGCTCGGCGCGATCCTGGAACGTTCCGGCGGCGCGGACGCGCTGGCGGAGAAACTACAGAATCTGTTCGGGCCCAAGGGCGCTCCGGTCGCGATGGGTCTGGTCGGCCTCATCTTCGGCATCCCGGTGTTCTTCGACATCGGTATCTTCGTGCTCGCGCCGCTGATCTACGTCGCCGCCAAACGGGGTGGCCGATCGCTGGTGCTGTACGCGATGCCGATGGTGGCGGGCCTGTCCATGACGCACGCGTTCCTGCCGCCGCACCCGGGCCCGGTGGCCCTGGGCGGGCTGATGGGGGTGAGCCTGGGCTGGCTGATCATCATGGGTCTGGTGTGCGGCCTGCCGGGATTCGTTGCGGCGGGCCTGGTTTGGGGCACGTTCATCGGCAAGCGCATCGTCGTGGACGTTCCGGCGGAATTCCTGGTGCGGCCCTCGGGCGATGCCGCGGAGCCCGACGGGGACGCGAATTCGTCCGGGGCACAGCAGGAGACGGCGACCGAGGTGCGACGCCCGTCGGTCGGCCTGATCGCCGCGATCATCGCCATCCCGCTGGTGCTGATCCTGGGCGCGACGTTCGGCAGCCAGCTGTTGCAGAAGAAGTCCGGGCTGCTCGAGGTGCTGACCTTCCTGGGCAACCCGGCCGTCGCCCTGTTGATCGCGGTCCTGGTCGCCTTCTACATCCTGGGGCTGCGGCGCGGTTCGACGGTGCAGCAGCTCAGCGTGCTGACCGCGGAATCGCTACGGCCCGTGGGCATGTTGCTGCTGGTGATCGGCGGGGGCGCGTTCTTCGGCGCGGTCATCTCGGCCACCGGAATCGGAAAGGTGCTCGCGCACACCATGTCCGAGGCCGGACTGCCGGTGATCGTGCTGGCCTACATCATCAGCTGCGGGCTGCGCATCGCCCAGGGGTCGGCCACCGTCGCGATCGTCACCACCGGCGGCATCGTCGGGCCACTGGTTGCCGGACACGGGTATTCGCAGATTTCGCTGGCCTTGATCGCGATGTCGATCGCGGCCGGTTCGATCATCCTGAGCCACGTCAACGACGGTGGTTTCTGGATGATCTCGAAATTCTTCAACCTGTCGGTGAAGCAGACGCTCCAGACCTGGAGTGTGCTCGAAACCGTGCTGTCGGTGGTGAGTTTCGCGGTCGCGGCGATCCTGTTCGCCCTGGTGAGCTGATCGCGGCGGGTTAGGCTTTCGCGGGTTCCGGTTCGCTGCCCAAGCCGCCGAACATCTTTCGTTTCAGCGGGGGCAGCGCACCGGCCAGGCGGAAGACCGTGCGAACCATGGTGCGCGAGACGCGGCTGTCCGAGACGGATTGTTCGGCGGCTTGCAGCGAGGCACGCACGGCGGCGAAACCGTAGGTGATCATCTGCGCCTCGTACTCGTGCAGGGCCTCGAGCAGCGGTCGCTCATCGCGGGCCGCGGCGATCAGCGCGCCGGTCAGCTCGTGCGCGTCGCGCAGGGCGACATTGGCGCCGATGCCGCGGAACGGGGTCATGGAGTGGAGGGCATCGCCCAGCAGCGTGACATTCGTCGTCTCCCAGGGCTCCACCGGGACCGAGGTGCGGATCGGCAGCAGCGTCACGGTGTCGGTGTCGCATCCGGTGACCAGCTCGCGCAGCTGCGGTGACCAGTCGGCGGTGAGTCGATCGGCCAGATCCTGAAGTTCTTTGGGCCCCAACGACTCCAGATCCTCCGCGAAGTCGGCGCGTTTGGCGGCGTAGCTCCACAGCACGTAGGGCCGGGTGTTGTCGAACAGCGCGCCCGGATACCGCTGCGCGGCACCGTCGTTGCCGCCGATCGTCGCGGAATCACCGTCGGCGGCACCGAATTCGTGCGGCGCGACGAACATTCCGCAACTCCGGGGCGGAATGACGCTGACCGGGGCGACCTGTAGCCGGGGCGCGAGCCGGCGGCGGCTCTGCTCGGTCAGCATGTACTTACCGGCGATGGCGACGATTCCGGTGTCGACGCGCTGGGCGTGCGGGAGCAACTGGGCGCGCACCCGCGAGGTGGCGCCGTCCGCGCCGACCAGGACATCGCCGCAAGCCGTGGTGCCGTCGGCGAATCGGGCCTCGACGCGGCCGTCCGGCAGCCGGGTGTAGCCGGTGATCGCCTTGTCGTAGTGCACCACGTCGTCCAGGTCGGACAGCAGGATCTGACGCAGCGTGATGCGGCTGACCCCGAAGTTGCGGTCGACGTCGCCGGTCGGATTGCCCTCGATGGTCTCGCGATCCAGATCCAGCAGGGTGCTCATCCGCTCGGTGGCGAAACCGAAGCCGATCTCGCTCTCGACCGCGTTGGAGTGCGCGACGAACGCGCGGTACAGATGGTCGGGCAGGAGCTCGTGCAGGGCGCGGCTGCCGCGTGGGCTGATGTGAATCCGGAAGCCCTGCAACCGATCCGTGCGATGCCGATCGCGTTCGTACACCGCGACGTCGATTCCGGCCTTGCGCAGCCCGTGCGCCAGCGCGAGGCCGCCGATCCCGCCTCCGGCGACGATGACCCGCAGAGATGTCTTGGCGGACATGGTATCCACTTCCAATCCTGATCGATTATCAACAGGGAGAACGAATTTCGCAGGTCTCAGCCCTGGCTCCAGCCGAACGGCCGGTTCCGCTTGCGCGCGGCCTGCTGCTGCTCGGGCCCGTGCCGTTCCCAGTCCTGGGTCAGGCGGGCGAGCAACTCGGTGAGGGTGACCACGTCGGCGGCGGACCATTCGGCGATGACCGCGCCGAAGACCTGCTCCCCGACGTCGAGGAACTGCCGCAGTTCCGCGCGGCCGGTGTCGGTGGCGGTCAGCAGGACCGCGCGGCGATCGGCCGGATCGGGTTCGGTGTTCACCAACTCGGCCTCGGCCAGCGCCCGGATGTGCCGGGTGATGGAGGAGGGGAGGGCATCGAGCCGCTCGGCGACCTCGCCCGCGCGCAGTGGCCCGTGCTCGACGGCCAGCCGCAGCACGCCGAGCCGGACCGCGTCGTACATCCGCGCCTGACCCTGCCGATTGGCCTCGGCGAACTGGAAGACGGTGCGGATCAGATCGGCGATCTGCGACTTGTTTGCTTGCATGAAACAACGGTAAAGTATTTGATCCTGTGAAACAAGTATTATTTCCGGCAACCCCGCTATGAATGGGATTGCATGATCGTGCATAATCATCACATGGCGGATACCTCGAGTGGGCCCGTACTGCGGGTCGCGGTGGCTGGTGCGAGCGGATACGCGGGCGGTGAGATCCTGCGATTGCTGCTGGGGCATCCGGCATACCGAAGTGGGCGCCTCGAGATAGGGGCGCTGACCGCCGGGGCCAATGCGGGGACGCCGCTGGGGGAGTCGCAGCCGCATCTGCTGCCGCTGGCCGATCGGGTGCTGACCGAGACGACGCCGGAGATCCTGGCCGGGCACGACATCGTGTTCCTGGGCCTGCCGCACGGCCAGTCGGCGGTCATCGCCAACGCGCTGCCCGAATCCACGGTGATCATCGACTGCGGCGCGGATTTCCGGCTCACCGACGCGCAGGTGTGGGAGCGGTACTACAAGACCCCGCACGCGGGGACCTGGCCCTACGGCCTGCCCGAACTCCCCGGCGGGCGCGAGCGGTTGCGCGGTGCGACCCGGATCGCGGTGCCGGGCTGCTATCCCACGGTGTCCAGTCTGGCGCTGGCGCCGGCGGTGGCCGCCGGAATCGTGGAGCCGACAGTGCATATCGTCGCGGTGAGCGGCACCTCCGGCGCGGGCCGCAAACCCGATGTGGGACTGCTGGGTTCGGAGGTGATGGGTTCGGTCCGCGCCTACGGCATCGCCGGGGCGCACCGGCACACCCCGGAGATCGCGCAGAACCTGAGGATCGCGGCCACCAGCGCCGCGCAGGGGCGTGAATTCGATTGCGCCGGAGCCGATATCGCGGTCTCCTTCACTCCCGTGCTCGCGCCGATGCCGCGCGGCATCCTGGCCACCTGCACCGCGCCCACTCATGTGGATCTCGCGCAGGCCCGCGCGGTCTACGAGAAGGCCTATGCCGACGAACCTTTCGTGCATCTGCTGCCCGAAGGTCAACTGCCGCAGACGGGTTCGGTACTCGGGTCCAACGCGGTGACCCTGCAGGTCGCCGTGGACGCCGACGCCGGACTGCTGGTCGTGATCGGCGCGATCGACAACCTCACCAAGGGCACCGCGGGGGCCGCGGTGCAATCGATGAACCTGGCGGTCGGCTACGAGGAGACCGCCGGACTTCCCACCGTAGGAGTGGCACCGTGACATCCAGCGATAATTTGGTCCGGAACCAGGGCGTCACCGCGCCGCTGGGGTTCCGTGCGGCCGGGATCGCCGCCGGGATCAAGGCGACCGGTAAACCCGATCTGGCCCTGGTGGTCAACGAGGGCCCGGAATGCGCCGCGGCCGGGGTGTTCACGCGCAACAAGGTCAAGGCCGCGCCGGTGCTCTGGTCGCAGCAGGTGCTCACCGGCGGCCGGTTGCGCGCGGTGATCCTGAACTCCGGCGGCGCGAACGCCTGCACCGGCCCGGGTGGCTTCCAGGACACCCACGCCACCGCCGAGGAACTGGCGAAAGCGTTGAGCAACTGGGGAACCGAGACGGGTGCGGGCGAGATCGCGGTCTGCTCAACGGGTTTGATCGGTGACCGGCTGCCGATGGACAAGGTGATCGCGGGCGTCACCGAGATCGTGCACGAGATGGCCGGTGGGCTGTCCGGCGGGACCGATGCCGCGCACGCCATCATGACCACCGACACCGTGCCGAAGGAGGCGGCGGTCCACCATCACGACAAGTGGAACGTCGGCGGCATGGCCAAGGGCGCGGGCATGCTCGCCCCCTCGCTGGCGACCATGCTGGTGGTGCTGACCACCGATGCCGTGGCCACGCCCGAACAGCTGGATTCCGCACTGCGCAAGGCGACTTCGCGCACCTTCGACCGGCTCGACGTCGACGGTTCCTGCTCCACCAACGACACCGTGCTGCTGCTGGCCAGCGGCGCGAGCGCGGTGACGCCGTCGCAGCAGGATCTGGACGCGGCGGTGCTGGCCGTGTGTGACGATCTGGCGTCGCAGCTGATGGCCGACGCGGAGGGCGTCACCAAGCGGGTGCTGGTCACCGTGCGCGGTGCGGTGGACGAGGAGCAGGCCCTCATCGGTGCGCGCGCGGTCGCCCGGGACTCGCTGGTCAAGACCGCGTTCTTCGGCTCGGATCCGAACTGGGGCCGAGTGCTGGCCGCGATCGGCATCGCGCCCATCGAACTGGAACCCGATCGAATCTCGGTGTCGTTCAACGGGAATCCGGTGTGCGTCGGCGGGACCGGTGCGCCGGGTGCGCGGGAGATCGATCTGTCCGGTGCGGATATCCACGTCGTGATCGATCTGGAGTTGGGCGAGGGCGAGGCCACCATCCGCACCACGGATCTCTCGCACGGTTACGTCGAAGAGAATTCGGCGTACAGCTCATGAGCGATTCCGTTGTGTCGCAATCGGTTCCCGATGTCGTGGCCGGATTGTCCGCGCTGGACAAGGCGCACGTGCTGGCCGACGCGCTGCCCTGGTTGCAGAAATTCCGCGACACCATCGTGGTGGTGAAGTACGGCGGTAACGCCATGATCGACGAGGATCTCAAGCGCGCCTTCGCGGCCGATATGGTCTTCCTGCGCACGGTGGGTGTGCATCCGATCGTGGTGCACGGCGGCGGGCCGCAGATCAGCGCCATGCTCAAACGCCTCGGCCTGGAAGGGGAATTCCGCGGCGGGCTGCGGGTCACCACGCCCGAGGTGCTGGACGTCGCGCGGATGGTGCTGTTCGGTCAGGTCGGCCGGGAGCTGGTCGGCCTGATCAACGCGCACGGTCCCTACGGCGTGGGCCTGTCCGGTGAGGACGCGCGGCTGTTCACCGCGACCCGCCGTACCCTCGAAATCGACGGTGAGACAACCGATATCGGCCTGGTCGGCGATGTCACCTCGGTGAATCCGGACGCGGTGCTGGACATCGTGCGCGCGGGCCGCATCCCGGTGGTCTCGACGCTGGCCCCCGACGCGGACGGCGTGGTGCACAACGTCAACGCCGACACCGCCGCGGGCGCGCTGGCCGCCGCGGTGGGCGCGGAGAAACTGGTCGTGCTCACCGATGTCGAAGGGCTGTACACGAATTGGCCCGACCGGTCCTCGCTGACCACGCACATCGACACCGACACGCTGGCCCAACTGCTGCCGTCGTTGGATTCGGGCATGGTGCCCAAGATGGAGGCGTGCCTGCGCGCGGTGCGCGGCGGGGTGCCGACCGCGCATGTCATCGATGGCCGCGTCCCGCACGCGGTGCTGCTGGAACTGTTCACCGGGGAGGGGATCGGCACGATGATCTCCCCCTCGACCCCGGCGCGGACGCCCGCGTCGTAGGAGGGCACGAAAACCCATGAGTACTCAGGATATTCAGCAGCGGTGGTCCGCCTCGCTGATGAACAACTACGGCACGCCCGCGATCGCGCTGGTGCGCGGGTCGGGCGCGGAACTCTACGACGCCGAGGGCAAGCGCTACCTGGATTTCCTCGGCGGGATCGCGGTGAACAGCCTCGGGCACGCCCATCCGGCCATCGTCGAGGCGGTGACCGCGCAGTTGAGCACGCTCGGTCACGTGTCGAATCTGTATGCCAGCGAACCGGTCATCGAACTCGCCGAACGTCTGCTGGCGCATTTCGGTGACGGCGCGGGCCGGGCGTTCTTCTGCAATTCGGGCACCGAGGCCAACGAGGCCGCGTTCAAGATCGCGCGGCTGACCGGGCGCAGCAAGATCGTCGCCTGCGAGGAGGCGTTCCACGGCCGCACCATGGGCGCGCTCGCGCTGACCGGGCAACCGGCCAAGCGCGCGCCGTTCGAACCGATGCCGCCCGGCGTCGTGCATGTGCCCTACGGTGACGCCGAAGCCCTTGCGGCCGTGGTCGATTCGGATACCGCCGCGGTATTCCTGGAACCGATCATGGGTGAGAGCGGGGTCGTGGTGCCGCCGCCGGACTATCTGGCCACCGCCCGCGCGATCACCGCCGAACACGGCGCGCTGCTCATCCTGGACGAGGTCCAGACCGGCATCGGCCGCACCGGGCATTTCTACGCGCATCAGGCCGCAGGGCTGGTGCCCGACGTGATCACCCTGGCCAAGGGCCTCGGCGGCGGCCTGCCGATCGGCGCGGTCCTCGCCCAGGGCCGCGCGGCCGAACTGCTCACCCCGGGCCTGCACGGCACCACCTTCGGCGGCAACCCGGTCTGCGCCGCGGCCGCCCTCGCGGTCCTGCGCACCATCGACAAGGAAGACCTGCTGCACAGCGTGGAGAAGGTCGGCAAGGTGATCACCGACGGCATCGCCGAACTCGGTCATCCGCTGGTCGAGCACGTGCGCGGCGCGGGCCTGCTGATCGGCATCCAGCTGACCCGCCCGGCGTCCGCGCAGGTGGAACTGGCCGCCCGCGAGCGCGGCTACCTGGTGAACCCGGCCAAACCCGATGTGATTCGGCTCGCGCCGCCGCTGATCTTGACCGAGACTCAAGCCGGGAGCCTACTGTCGGATCTGCCCGGCATCCTGGACACCGCCCTGGAGCAGCACACCACCCTGGAGAAGGGGGACAAGTGAGCATCCGTCACTTCCTACGCGACGACGACGTCAGCCCGGCCGAACAGGCCGAAATCCTCGCGCTGGCAGCGGAACTGAAGGCCGCGCCGTTCTCACGGCGACCGCTCGAGGGCCCGCGGGGGGTCGGGGTGATCTTCGAGAAGAACTCCACCCGCACCCGGTTCTCGTTCGAGATGGGCATCGCCCAGATCGGCGGGCACGCGGTGGTGGTCGACGGCCGCACCACCCAGCTGGGCCGCGAGGAGACCCTCGAGGACACCGGCCGGGTGCTCTCGCGCTACGTCGACGCGATCGTGTGGCGCACCTTCGAACAGCATCGCCTGGACGAGATGGCTTCCACGGCAACGGTTCCCGTGGTCAACGCGCTGTCCAACGAGTTCCACCCCTGCCAGGTGCTGGCCGATCTGCTGACCCTGACCGAACGCAAGGGCGACCTGTCCGGCCGCACCCTGGCCTACTTCGGCGACGGCGCGAACAATATGGCGCATTCGCTGCTGCTGGGCGGGGTTACCGCGGGCCTGCACGTGATCATCGCGGCCCCAGCGGGTTTCGAGCCCGCGGACTGGGTGCTCGACGCTGCCCGCAAGCGCGCCGCGGAGACCGGCGGCAGCGTCGCGGTCACCGCGGATCCGGTCGCGGCGGCCACCGGGGCGGACGTGCTGGTCACCGACGCCTGGACCTCCATGGGCCAGGAGGGCGACGGTCTGGACCGGGTCGGCCCGTTCCGCCCCTTCCAGGTCAATGCCGGACTGCTCGCCCGCGCGGCCGCGGATGTGGTTGTGCTGCACTGTCTTCCGGCGCATCGCGGGGAGGAGATCACCGACGAGGTGATCGACGGCCCGCACAGCGTGGTCTGGGACGAGGCGGAGAACCGGTTGCACGCGCAGAAGGCGCTGCTGGTGTGGTTGTTGGAGAAGAACAGTGCGCGGGAGCGACGATCGTGACGGGTAGACGTTCGTGAGCAGCGTGGATAGGGCGGGCGCCGAGTCGGGCAGATCCGGCCCGGCGACCGCCCGCACGCGCGCCGGTCGCCAGCAGCGCATCGTGGAGATCCTGTCCGGACACGCGGTGCGCAGCCAGACCGAACTGGCCGCGCTGCTCGCCGAGGATGGCATCGAGACCACCCAGGCGACGTTGTCGCGGGATCTGGACGAACTCGGCGCGGTCAAGCTGCGCGCCGCGGACGGCGGTGCCGGGGTCTACGTGGTGCCCGAGGACGGCAGTCCGGTGCGCGGGGTGACCGGCGGCACCGACCGGCTCTCCAAACTCCTGGGTGACCTGCTGGTCTCCACCGACCACAGCGGCAATATCGCGGTGCTGCGCACCCCGCCGGGCGCGGCGCACTTCCTGGCCAGTGCGCTGGATCGCGCGTCGCTGCCGGAGATCGTCGGCACCATCGCCGGGGACGACACCATCGCCGTGATCGCCCGCGAACCGCTCACCGGCGCGGAGCTGGCCGCGAAGATCGAGCGGTGGGCCTGAATCGGTTGGGCGCGTAGCGCATTCAGTCCGGCAGCGCCTGACCCCGGGTTTCCGGTGCGAGCCCGACCATGGCGATGCCGATCAGGAATACGACCGCGGTCGCGCTGAGCGGGATGGCCAGCGATCCGCTCGCGTGGATGCCGTATCCGATCAGGAACGTCCCCGCCGCGGCGAACCAGCGCGAGAGCGTGGTGGTGAACGCGAACGCCGTCGCCCGCATCCGGGTCGGATACTGTTCGGGCAGCCAGATGGTGAAGATCGCGAAATTGGCCCCGCCGAGCCCGAGTATCGGCAGGAAGACGAAGGTCAGCACGATCGAATGCGCCGGATAGGCGATCCCGTAGACCCCGACCGCGCCGATCGCCATCAGCACGAACAACCCGGCCAGCGCGACGCGTCGACCGAACCGGTCCGCCACCCGCGGAATCAGCACGCACCCCAGAATCGTGAACGCGGCCACCGTCATCGAGGAGATCCCGGCCAGCCGCACCGTCGCGGCCGAACCGTATCCCGCGTGATGCGCGAGCTCGGTGATCGCGGTGGGCACGTACGTCGACCCGGCCCACAACCCGATCACACAGACCACCAGCAGCGCCAGATTACCCAGGGTACGGGCCCGGTAGGGTGGGGTCAGGACTTCAATCACGGGCTGCCAGAACGACTTTCGATCATGCTCCGCCGAATCCACGTCTTTGGCCTCCGCTCCGCTCCGGCGGTTCGCGGCCCCCTGGGTCTCATCGGCGAGACGGCCCGCGACCCGACGCCAGCGTTCTGGTTCGGGCGTGGTGCGGCGAATGATGAAGACCGCCAACGCCGGAATGCCGCCGATCAGGAACATCCCGCGCCAGCCCAGTTGCGGCCCGGCCGCGAGATACAGCGCCGAGACGATCAGCACGCCGACATACGCGGCCGAATGCATCAGCCCGCCGAAGCGCGCGCGCACGCGTTCGGGGAGGACCTCGGCCAGAAGCGTTCCGGCCATGGCCCATTCGCCGCCGACGCCGATGGCCGCGAGGAATCGGAAGGCGTTCCACTCCCACAGATTCGTCGCCAGTCCGGCCAGCGCGGTGAAGACGCCGTACATCGCGATGGACGCCGTCATCGCGGGCATCCGGCCGAAGCGGTCGGCCAGCGGCCCCCAGATCGCCGAACAACCCCAGCCGAGCAGGAACAGCGCCGCGCTGATCTGGCCGTACCAGCCGATATTGGCGGAGTTCGCGGCGATTCCGGCGCGCGGCAGCAGTTCGGTCATGGTGGGGGCGAGTACCAGGCCGAAGACGGTCCAGTTGAAACCGTCCATCGCCCAGCCGCCGAACGAACCCCAGAACGCGCGGCGTTGTGCCGAGGTCAGCGGGGGCGCCGAGGTGTTGTCGGAGGCGGCCTGGGCGGGATCGTCGTCGATCGTCACGGATAACTCGTTTCCGGGTGCTGCTGTACCGCGGACGGCCGCGGCGATGTGATCGTTCACACAGTAGTTGGCAGGGTTGGATTTCCGCAGGACTCCGGACGAGCCGATTTCCGATGACGCTCTCCGTTTGCTCACCGCGAAGGTGTCGGGAACGTGAAATCCGTTACCCGCAGTACCAATTGAATGCTCGGTCGGTCGGCGATAGTGTATGCGAACGCATGGAAAGCGTGCGGTTGTCGACGATGTGGAGGCCCTGACTCGTGCGCATTACGGTATTCGGGGCGGGTGGAATCGGACTGTATTTCGCGGGCATGCTGGCGCGTGCCGGTCATCAGGTGACGGTGGTCGGGCGGGCCGAGACCGTCGCGGCCGCGGCGGCCGGGCCGCTGCTGGTTTCCCGTGCGGGAGAAGAGAGTTCGATCCCCGACGTGCAGGTGGTCACCGAATTGCGTGGCGGCGGTGAGCCCGCCGATCTGGTGCTCGTCGCGGTGAAGGCGTGGCAGGTTCGCGATGCCGCCGAGGCGCTGAAACCCGTTGTCGGCCCGCACACCACGATCCTGCCGTTGCAGAACGGGGTCGAGGCGGCGAGCGATCTGGCCGAGGTGCTGGGCGCCGAACGCGTGCTGGGCTGCACCTGCGTGGTGATCGCCGAACGTATCGAACCGTGGTCGGTGCGCTGCCTGGGCTCGCACGCCGCGGTGGAAATCGGTGTGCTGACACCGGATTCGGCCGATCGGGTCGAGCCGGTGGTCGAGGCGCTGACCCCGGCGGGCATCACGGTGAGCCGCACCAACGACATCGAGGCCACGCTGTGGCGCAAGCTGATGCTGATCTCCTCCTACGGCGGGGTCGGCGCGCTGGCCCGGCAGCCGGTCGGGATCGTCTCGACCGAACCCGAGACCGTCGCGCTGGTGCGCGCGGCCATGGTCGAGGTGCTCGAGGTGGCGCGGGCCCGGGGCGTCGCGCTGGATGCGGACGATGTCGATCAGATGATGAAGGTCTACGCGGGTTTCGGGCCCGAGACCACAGCGTCGATGCAGCGTGATCTGGCCGCGGGGCGTCCGTCGGAGCTGCACTATCAGAGCGGTGCGGTCGTGCGGTTCGGCCGGGCCACGGGTGTCGCGACGCCGATTCATCAGACGATCTACGCTTCGCAGTTGCCGTCCGAGACTGCGGCTCGCGAGCACTAGTCAGCCCCTCGTACCACTGACGAAGCACGTCCGCGAACCTGACGGGGCCGTGTTCGAAGCGCCGAAGATATTGCGGCGGAAGCAAATCGGACATGGCCCTGTCGATCGGGCGGCATCTGTACCAGACTGGACGTGACGGACGGCCGATGTAGGAGGAACCGTGCGACGTGTGATCACTGTCGTGGGTGGTGTGGTGCTGTGCCTGATCGGCGCGTTGTGGATCGGGCAGGGCACCGGGAATCTGGCGGGCTCGCCGATGACCGGGCACTCGCAGTGGACCTATCTGGGTGTGGTGCTCATCGTGATCGGGGTGGCGGCGATCGGGCTGACGTTCTATCGGTCCAGGTCACGCTGATTCGGCGCGGAACCGCTGGCGGGTCCGGCCGATGCCCTCGATCTCGAGTTCGACCACGTCGTCCGGCCGTAGATAGGGGAAGCGACCGGACAGCGCGACGCCCTCGGGCGTGCCGGTATTGATCAGATCGCCCGGCTCGAGCACTGAGTACCGGGACAGATGCCAGATCAGGTACGGCACGTCGAAGATCAGGTCGGCGGTCGAGGAGTCCTGGCGCGGCTCGCCGTTGACGAACGAACGTAGCCGCAGATTGCCGGGATCCAGCTCGGTTGCCGGGATCAACGCCGGTCCGAGCGGATTGAAACCCTCGCAGCACTTGCCCTTGGACCACTGCCCGCCGGACTCCTCGAGCTGGAAGCGCCGCTCGGAGACGTCGTTGGAAATCGTGTATCCCGCAACGTATTCCATCGAATCCGCGGGGGAGTCGAGGTAGCGGGCGCGGCGGCCGATCACCACCGCGAGTTCCACCTCCCAGTCGGTCCGCTCCGAGCCGCGCGGGATCGGCACGTCGTCGTAGGGGCCGATCACCGTATTGGGCGCCTTGAAGAACAGCACCGGTGTGCTGGGCGGTTCTGCGCCGGATTCGGCGGCGTGCGCGGCGTAGTTCATGCCGATGCACCACACCGCCTGCGGTCGCGCGATCGGTGCGCCGATCCGTTCGCCGGTGATGTCCAGGGGTGTGAGCCGGCCCTGGGCGAGTGCCGTCGCGGCGGCCGAAAGTCCTTCGGCGGCAAGGAATGTGCCGTCGATATCGTGGGTGAGTGGGGACAGGTCGTATGCCTGTTCGCCGTCGAGGAGTACCGGACGTTCCGCGCCGGGTGCGCCGATCCGCTGGAATTTCACGCGTTGACTCCTTCGTCGTGGGAGGGTCCGTCCGGGAGCGGGACGGGCAGGCGATACACCCGCGCCGCCGTGGTCGAAAGTATCCGGACGCGATCGGCCGGATCGAGTTCGGACAGGGTGCCCAGGGTGGTGCGCCAGACCTCGTCGTAGGACGCGGCGGTGAGCGTGAACGGCCAGTCGCCGCCCACCATGAGCCGATCCGGGCCGAACACCTCGAGCGCGTGATCGACGTAGCGCTGCCAGTGCGCCGCGGCGAATCCGGGCGCGGAAACCGTTGCGAGACCGGAGATCTTGGCCACCACGTTCGGCGCGGCCGCGGCGGCGGTGAGCAGATCCGCCCACGGCTGCCAGCCGCCGCTCGCGATCGGCGGTTTGCCCAGATGGTCCAGCACCACCGTGAGCGTGGGATGTTCGGCGGCGATCCACGGCACCTGGGCCAGCAGTTCCGGAGTCTCGGCGACCGCGTCGAAACTCAGGCCGGTCGCGGCGAGCATCGCCAGGCTCTCCGAAACCTGCGGTCGCAGTAGCCATTCCGGATCCGGATCGCGGTGGATCAGATGCCGCACCCCGACGAGTCGCGGTCGCCGGAGACGCTCGAGTTCGAATGCGGCGCGGGCCGGGTCGTGCAGGGGCAGCCATCCGACCACCGCGATCGGCCGCGGCCACCGCGCGGCGGCGTCGAGCAGCGCGCGGGTCTCGGCCGTCGAATCCGATGCCTGGACCAGCACCAGCGCGCCCACCCGGTGCTCGCCCAGTTGCGGTGCGAGGTCGTTCAGGGTGTAGGTTCGATACAAGACATCGGATGTATCTGTCAGCCAATCGTATTCCACATGGAACTTTCCGCCGCCGAT
Organism: Nocardia macrotermitis; assembly: GCF_009604405.1. Lineage (GTDB taxonomy): Bacteria > Actinomycetota > Actinomycetes > Mycobacteriales > Mycobacteriaceae > Nocardia > Nocardia macrotermitis. The sequence goes on along the minus strand of NZ_WEGK01000009.1, from coordinate 39,025 downwards.
ATCCCAGATGTGGACGTGGGAGTCTACAGTCATCGGATGCATGTATTCACATCCTTGAACGTGAAGGAATAGGTTTGTCGGTCACGGACGATGCGATAGCGAAGATCAAGGCGATGATCGTCTCGGGCGATCTGCGGCCCGGCTCCCGGCTGCCCCGCGAAGCCGACCTGGCCGCCGAACTCGGGGTCTCGCGCAATTCGCTGCGCGAGGCGGTGCGGGCGCTGTCGCTGGTGCGGATCCTGGACGTGCGGCAGGGCGACGGCACGTATGTGTCCAGCCTGGAACCGAATTCGCTGCTGGACGCGATGAGCTTCCTGCTGGAATTCCATCAGGACGATTCGGTGCTGGACATCCTCGGCGTGCGTCGCATCCTGGAACCGGAGGCCACCGCGATGGCCGCGCAGCGGATGAGCGAGGACGAGATCGTCCACCTGCGCACACTGGTGCGGCCCGAGGGGGTTTCGGTGACCGATCTGGTCGCCCTGGACCTGAACTTCCATGCCGCGATCGCGAACGCCTCGGGGAACAGAGTGCTTGCCTCCCTGCTGGATTCGCTGTCCATGCCCACGACCCGCGCGCGCATCTGGCGCGGCGTCACCGAGGAGGGCGCGTTCGAACGCACCATCGCCGAACATCGCGGTATCTGCGATGCCATCGACGCGCGCGATCCGCAACTCGCCCACGCGCGTGCGCTGGCACATGTGGCCGGGGTGATGGAGTGGCTGGAGCGGGCCGCGGGCTGAGGCGTTCACCACAGCGCGCCGCCGTCGAGTTCGGCCCAGAGTTCCTGCGGCACAGGGATATCGAGCATATCGAGACTGTCCTCGATTTCCTCCCTCGTGCCGGAACCGAGCACGATCGCGCCGACGGCGGGATGCCGCAGCGGGAACTGCACGGCCGCCGCGCGCAGCGGCACATCGTATGCGGCACAGGCGGTGTGCATCGCGCGGGCGTGCTCGATGATCGCGGGATCGGCGGCGACGTAGTCGAAAGTGCCCTGCCGCAACGGATCCGCGAGGACCCCGCTGTTGAGCACCCCGGCGACCAGCACCCGGATGCCGCGGCGGGCGCATTCGGGCAGCAGTTCGGTCTCGGCGCGGCGATCCAGCAGTGAATACCGTCCGGCGATGAGTACGTGATCGATCGGGGCCTCGCGGACGAACCGCAACGCGACGTCGACATGGTTGACCCCCACACCGATTCCGGTCGCCACGCCCCGCGCCCGCAGCCGTTCGAGTTCGGGTAGCGCCTCGGACAGGGCCTGATCCATATGGTCGTCGGGGTCGTGGACGAGTAGCTGATCCACGCGATCCAAGCCCAGCCGCAGCAGCGATTCCTCGACCGAGCGTCGCACCCCGGCGGCCGAATAGTCCCGTCGCCGTGAGCGTTTGGGCGCGCCGTAGAACATCTCCGCGCCATCGGGTGCGGCCGGATCGTCGTAGAGCAGTCGCCCCACCTTGGTCGACACGGTGAACTCGGCCCGGCGCGCCGAACCCAGGAACCGGCCCAGACGCTCCTCGCTCAGCCCGCCGCCGTAATGCGGTGCGGTGTCGAACGCGCGAATCCCGTTGTCCCAGGCCGATTGCAGCGCCGTCGCGGCGGTCCGCTCGTCCACCGCCCGATACAGTCCGGCGTATCCGGCGCCACCCAGGACGACGCGGGAGCTCGTTGGTCGCACCGGCTTCGTAACGGCCCGGCCGACCGCACCGTCCTCGCGACCCGCGATTCGAAAGTTGGCTTCCTGCTTCGTCTCTCACTCCTGTCGTCGGCCGCTGGCGATGCGGGTGATGACGAGCGCGACCAGGATCAGCGCGCCGTTGATGAACTTCAGCGAATCGGCGCTGACCCCGCCGTAGGACAGCAGTTTCTGGATCAGGGTCAGGATCGTGATGCCGAAGAACGCGCCCAGCACCGAACCGCGCCCGCCGTTGAGCGAGACGCCGCCGATCACACACGCGGCGAACACGTTGAAGATCATGCCGTCGCCCTGGGCCACCTGGACGCTCGCGAACTGCCCGGAGTAGATGAGTCCGCCGATCGCGGCCAGGGCCCCGGCCAGGATCAGCACCACCATCACCACCGAGCCGGTGCGGATGCCCGCGGCCCGCGCGGCGGCCTGGTTACCGCCCACGGCGTAGAGCGCGGGTCCGGCGGTGGTGTAGTTGAGCACCAGGTAGCCGATCACGAACAGCGCCAGGCAGATCAGCACGTTCACCGGGACGCCGCCGAGCCGCGAATTGCCCAGCCACAGTACCGAATCGGGGATCTTCGTCAGGGTGAAGCCGCCGGTGAGGAAGGTCAGCAGGCCGCGCAGCGCGATCAGCATGGCCAGTGTCACGATGAATCCGTTGAGGCCGAACCGCACGATCAGCAGCCCGTTCACCACGCCGACCGCGAGCCCGACCAGCAGGGCGATCGGAATCGTCATCCACGGCGCGGCCCAGGTGAACGCGCCGACCTTCGCGGTGCCCATGGTGCCCCAGATGGCGACGCCGGGCGCGAGCCCGAAGGTCGACTCCAGCGACAGGTCCATGTACCCGACCACCAGGACCAGCACCTCGGCCAGGACCAGCAGGGCGATACCGCTCATGGTGGTCAGCACGTTCGTCAGGTTGGCGGTCGAGACGAAACTCGTATTGATGACGTAGCCGACGATCAGCACCAGCACGATCGGCGGCACCAGCAGGAAATCCCGGAGTGCGGCCCAGCGCACCGGGCCGCGTGGACGGGGCCGGGTGGCGAGGGCATCGGATTCGGTCGCGGTCCGGGTCATGCCATTCCTTCCATGGCGGCGACCAATTCCCGGTCGTCCCAGCCTTTCTCGTATTCGGTGCGTAGCTGGCCCTGCACCATCACCAGCACGCGGTCGCAGTCACGCAGATCGTCCAGTTCGTCGGAGACCACCAGGACCGCGGTGCCGCGATCGGCGGTGTCCCGGACCACCGCGAGCAGGGTCTGTTTGGACCGCACGTCGACACCGGCGGTGGGAGTGATGAGTACCAGCACCGCCGGATCGGTGGCCAGCGCGCGGGCGAAGACGACCTTCTGCTGGTTGCCGCCGGACAGTTCCGACACACCCTGCCCGGGGCTGTCGGCTTTGATGTCGAGACCCTCGATCGCGTTGCGTACCAGGGTGTCCCGGGTGCGGCGGGACAGCAGCCCGAACCGGCCCAGCCGCTGCGGCACGGTGAGGGTGGCGTTGTCGGCCACGCTCATCGCCGGAACGAGACCCTCGTCGTGCCGATCGCGTGGCACGAATCCGATCCCGGCCGCCAGGGCCGCGTGAGTTCCGCTGCTCCGCAATCGAACTCCGGAGACGAGCACCGATCCGGCTGTCGCACGCCGCGATCCGACGATCGTCTCGGCCACCTCGACCCGCCCGCTGCTGCCGCCACCGGCCAACCCGACCATCTCCCCGGGCCGCACCTCGAATTCGACATCGGCGAATTCACCGGTGCGGGTGAGCTTTTCCAGTCGCAGCGCCGGTGCGGCCGTGGGGTCGGGACGTTCTCGCGGTACCGCCCGCGCCAACTCGGTGGATTCACCGGTCATCGCGGCGATCAGCTCGGTCTTGCCGAGATCGGCGACCGGGGCGGTGAGCACATGCCGCGCGTCGCGGAAAACCGTGACATCGGAACAGATTTCGTAGGTCTCGTCCAAATGGTGGGAGATGAACAGGAAGGTCACCCCCTGGGTCTGGAGATCGCGGATGCGGCCGAACAGCCGTTTGATCGCGGTGCCGTCCAACTGCGCGGTCGGCTCGTCCAGGATGATGAACCGCGCGCCGTACGAGAGCGAACGCGCGATCTCCACCAGCTGCCGATGCTCCACCGACAACTCCCGGGCCGGTGTCCGCACGTCGACGGGGACCGACCAGGTGTCGAGCAACTCGCGCGCCCGCGCTCTCATGGTGCGCCAGTTGATGATTCGCCCACCCAGCCCCTGACGGCCGATGAAAAGGTTCTCCGCCACCGACAGCTCCGGGATGATCGTGGAGTGCTGGTACACGCACGCCACCCGGGACCGCCAGGCGTCCCGGTCGGCGATCGCCGGCGCCCGCTGGCCCCGGAATCGCACCTCCCCCTCATCAGGAGGTGCGAGACCGGTCAGGATCGACACCAGCGTCGATTTCCCGGCGCCGTTGCGGCCGACCAGCGCGTGCGTCCGCCCGGCGTGCACCCGCAGCCCGACCCGGTCCAGCGCGAGGGTGCGGCCGAACCGCTTGGTCACGCCGATCGCCTCCGCGATCGGCGGTTCCGCGGACGAATCCGGTTCGGGTGCAGCGGTTTCCGTCATCGTCATCCGCCCGTCAGTGCCCGCGGCCCCACAGGCCCGGGTCGGTGGTGGCCACGGTGTCCATATCGCCGACCTTGCCGCCGGTGTGGGTGACGACCGGGGCGGGCAGCTGATCCTCGAGCATGCCGCCGACACCGGTGTCGATGATGGTCGAGTTGTGGTCGGTGGGGCCCGGCGCGAATTTCTTGCCGTCGATCGCGGCTTTGGCGTAGTAGGTCGCGTACTGCGCGTAGAGATCCGCGGGCTGGGACACCGTCGCATCGATCGTTCCGGCGTCGATGGCGTCGAGTTCGGACTTGATGCCGTCGTTCGACACGATCGTGATGTGTCCGGGTTTACCGGCCTCGACCAGCTTGTTCTCGCGTTGCAGCAGCGCCAGGGTCGGTTGCAGGAAGACGCCGCCCGCCTGCATGTAGATGCCGTTGATATCGGGGTCGGTGAGCAGTTTGTCCTGCAGGCCCGAGACGGCCTTGTCGCCCTTCCACTCGGTGGGGATCTCGATCACCTTGATCCCCGGGTACTTCGAACTCATGCAGTCGGCGAACGCCTCGGACCGGTCGCGGCCGTTGATGGAGGTCAGATCGCCCTGGAATTCCACCACCTTGCCCTTGCCGTGCAGGGTTTCGCCCAGGTAGGTGCACGATTTGGTGCCGTAGGCGCGGTTATCGGCGCGCACCACCATGTAGGCCCCGCCGGTGTCCGGGCGGGTGTCGACGGTGACCACGGGGACGTGTTTCGCGGCCGCGGCCTCGATCGCCGGTTTCACCGCGGCGGTGTCCTGGGGTGCGAGGATCAGCGCCTTCACGTTCTTCGACAGCAGGGTGTCCACATTGGACTTCAGGCGGTTGGAATCGTTGTCCGAGGAGGTGTTCTCCAGTTTCACCCCGGCCGCGGCGGCCTTCGGGCCCAGGTAACCGGCGTAGGCGCTCCAGAAATCGGTATCCGAGCGCGGCTGATCGGCGCCGACGAGAACGCCGTCGGGGGCGCCGGTGCCGACGTTCACCGCCGTGCCGCCACCCTCGCCGGTGGACTCTCGGGAACAGCCCGCGGCCGCCGCCACGAGCAGCACGGCGGCCAGGGCCGCGCCGATGATCCTGGTGTTCATGAGTTCTCGTGCTCCTTTGCCGAAACCTGTGCTGCCGGTGGGGAAGTGGCGGTCGCCCGCCAGCTGCTGCCGTCGGGATAGCGGTGGTCGCGCAGGGTGGCGGGCAGCATCTCGGCGCTGAATCCCGGTGCGCGCGGGGCGATATAGCGCCCGCCGACCACCCGCGCCGGATCGCGGAAGTGCTCGTGCAGATGGTCCACGTATTCGATCGAGCGGCCGGCCATCGTGCCCGAGATCGCGACGTAGTCGAGCATCGCCAGATGTCGCACCAACTCGCACAGTCCGACCCCGCCCGCGTGCGGGATCACCGGAACGCCGAATTCGGCCGCCAGCAACAGGATTGCCAGATTCTCGTTGACCCCGCCGACCCGGGCCGCGTCGATCTGTACGACATCGACCGCTCCGGCCTGCAGCAGCTGCTTGAACAGGATCCGGTTCTGCCCGTGTTCACCGGTCGAGATCCGCACGCCCGGACACGCTTCGCGGATCGCGGCGTGCCCCAGGATGTCATCGGGGCTGGTCGGCTCCTCGACCCAGGACAATCCGGCGGGTGCGAGACGGGAAATCCATTGTGCCGCTTCGGAAACATCCCAGCGCTGATTGGCATCGACAGCCAGGCCGATATCTGGACCGATCGCGTCGCGGGCGATCCGCAGCCGCCGGACGTCCTCCTCGACGTCGCGGCCGACCTTGATCTTGATGGTCTCGAATCCGTCGGCGACGGCCTGACGCGCGAGTCGCGCGAGCTTGGCATCGGAATAGCCGAGCCAGCCGGGGGAGGTGGTATAGGCCGGATACCCCACGGCGCGTAGGTGTTCGGTGCGTTCGGCTCTGCCCGGTTCGGCCCGGCGCAGGATCTCGAGCGCCCGGTCCGGAGTCAGCGCGTCGGTGAGATAGCGGAAGTCGATAAGCGCGACGATCTGCTCCGGAGACATCTCGGAGACGAACTGCCACAACGGTTTTCCTGCTCGCTTGGCGGCCAGGTCCCAGACGGCGTTGACGACCGCGCCGACCGCCATGTGCATGACGCCCTTTTCCGGTCCGAGCCAACGCAATTGGGAGTCATCGGTGAGACTGCGGGCGAATCCGCCCAGGTCGCCGAGGATGCCGTCCAGCGTCCGGCCGACCACCAGATGACGGAGTGCCTCGATGGCGGCCCGCTGGACCTCGTTGCCGCGACCGATGGTGAAGGCGAAGCCGTGGCCCTCGTGGCCGTCCGGATCGTCGGTCCGCAGGATGACGTAGGCCGTGGAGTAGTCGGGATCCGGATTCATGGCATCGGAGCCGTCCAGCTGTGCCGATGTCGGGAATCGGATGTCGAGCGTGTCCAGTGTCGTGAGGTGTGACAGCAAGTGCACCTGCCTTCCTACAGTGATCTGGATCACGACTATACATCCGATGTCTTCTGAGGCAAGGGGTGATGAAAGAAATCCGAAATACGGCCGGTATCCGGTGAATCTGTACGAGTTCGGTCGGGCGGTGTTATCGTCACCGGCGTTAAACATCGGATCAGTGGGCGGTAGGGCTGATTATGGCGAACGGGCAGTTCGACGGGCTGGCAGCGCTGGTGACCGGGGGTGGATCGGGTATCGGGAAGGCTGTCGCGGCGGCGTTCCTCGCGGCCGGTGCCCGGGTGGCGGTGCTGGATCTGGACCCCGGCGCGGCATCGGGACCGGACTGCCTGACGCTGACCTGCGACGTCCGCGACGACGTCGCTGTGCGTGCGTCGATCGCGACCACGGTCGAGACCTTCGGCCGCCTGGACATCGTGGTGAACAACGCCGGGATCGGCGCGCAGGGCACCGTGGCGGACAACACCGACGACGAGTGGTTACGCGTCCTCGACGTGAATGTGCTTGGTGCCGTACGTGTTTCACGCGCAGCGCTACCGTACCTGCGCGAATCGCCCGCCGCTGCGATCGTGCACACCTGCTCGATCGCCGCGACCACCGGTCTACCCGACCGCGCCGCCTACAGCGCGAGCAAAGGCGCGATTCTCGCCCTCACCCGGGCGATGGCCGCCGATCACCTACCCGAGGGCATCCGCGTGAACTGCGTGAACCCCGGCACCGCCGACACCCCGTGGGTGCAGCGCCTGCTCGCGGCCAGCGTCGACCCGGCCGCCGAACTCGCCGCGCTGGCCGCGCGTCAACCGCACGGCCGCCTCGTCACGCCCGAGGAGGTCGCCGCCGCGGTGCTCTATCTGGCGAGCCCGGCTGCCGCCTCGACCGCGGGCACGATGCTCGAGGTCGACGGCGGCATGCACTCGCTGCGCCTGCGCCCGCCCACCGACTCGGACCGCTGAACAGGCCCGACGATCGCGTCCGGGGTCAGCCGAGCGGGTACTGTCCGGGCGGGACGGTGCCGCCGCCACCGCCGCCGAACGTCCCCGAATTCAGCAGATCACCGATGATCTGAACCACCGACTGCCCCAGCGACAACACGTCACTGGCGATAAGTTCGAACAAGCTCCCGATCCCCGAAAACATCACCGAACCACCTTCCGCCGCCGGACCGCTGGTCGTACCAGGCTCGCACACGCGCGGCATCGATGCGGCAATCTCGTTGAACCCGTGGCGATTTCAGGGCAATTGTCCGCATCGGACCGGAGTGTCGCGCACTGTGTCGGATCTCGCCCCACCCCCGGCTATGAATGGGATTGCATCATCATGCATAATCATTTGTGCGGGGCGGGCGCACAGACTTGGATACGTACGAACACTCGAGGAGTTACAGACATGGCCGATCGCGTCGTACTCGCCTACTCCGGCGGGCTGGACACCTCCGTTGCCATCAGCTGGATCGGCAAGGAGACCGGGGCCGAGGTCGTCGCGGTCGCGATCGATCTGGGGCAGGGCGGCGAGGATATGAACGTCGTGCGCCAGCGCGCACTGGACTGCGGCGCCGTCGAGGCGGTCGTGGTCGACGCGCGCGACGAGTTCGCCGACGACTACTGCCTGCCGACCATCCAGGCCAACGCCCTCTACCAGGGCGAATACCCGCTGGTCTCGGCGATCAGCCGCCCGCTGATCGTGAAGCACCTGGTCGAGGCCGCGAAGTTCCACGGCGCCAGTACCGTCGCGCACGGCTGCACCGGTAAAGGCAACGACCAGGTTCGCTTCGAGGTCGGCATCGGCGCGCTCGCGCCCGATCTGAACGTCATCGCGCCGGTCCGCGACTACGCCTGGACCCGTGAGAAGGCCATCGCCTTCGCGGAGGAGAACAGCCTCCCGATCAACGTCACCAAGAAGTCGCCGTTCTCCATCGACCAGAACGTGTGGGGTCGCGCGGTCGAGACCGGCTTCCTCGAGGATCTGTGGAACGCCCCGACCAAGGACGTCTACGACTACACCGTCGATCCGACCATCAACTTCGAGGCCCCCGACGAGCTGGTCGTCAGCTTCGACAAGGGTGTGCCGGTGGCCATCGACGGCCGTCAGGTCACCGTGCTCGAGGCGATCGTGGAGCTGAACAAGCGCGCGGGACGGCAGGGTGTGGGCCGGCTGGACATGGTCGAGGACCGGCTGGTCGGCATCAAGAGTCGTGAAATCTACGAGGCGCCGGGCGCGATCGCGCTGATCACCGCGCATCAGGCGCTGGAGAACGTCACCCTCGAGCGCGAGCTGGGCCGGTACAAGCGGCAGGTCGAGCAGCGCTGGGGCGAGCTGGCCTACGACGGTCTGTGGTATTCGCCGCTGAAGCGGGCGCTGGACGCGTTCGTGCAGGACACCCAGGAGCACGTCACCGGTGATATCCGGATGGTGCTGCACGGCGGCAGCGTCGTGGTGAACGGCCGCCGCAGCGAGGAGTCGCTGTACGACTTCAACCTGGCCACCTACGACGAGGGCGATTCCTTCGACCAGTCGCTGGCCAAGGGGTTCGTGCAGATCCACGGCCTGTCCTCCAAGGTCGCCGCGCGCCGGGATCTGACCAAGAAGTAAGGCCGGATTCGGTTCCGAGGGCGCGGATCCGCTGTGGTCACGCAGTGGATGCCGCGCGACTCGGCCGTCGGTCGCGGGCGTGGGAAGCAGGAGTAGCGTGCGAACGGCCGGGTGATCTCGCTCGGCTGTCGTGCGAAGCGGTGTTTCGGATATCGCGACGAGGACCGGCCGCGCGGATGTGTGCCGTCGACGTCGTGATCGAGCGGCGTTCGCGCGAAAGGGGTTGGCCGACAGGAGGATCCGATGCGTACCGACGACGACAGCTGGGATATCACCGAGAGCGTGGGCGCGACGGCCGTGGGCGTCGCGGCGATGCGCGCCCGGGAGACCGCGCGTGCGGACGCGTTGTTCCAGGACCCCTACGCCGCCAAGCTGGTCGAGGCGGTCGGGTCCGGCTGGGACAAGATCCTGCGTGGTCAGGTGGGGACCGATCCCGAGCGCAGCCGGTTGTACGGTCCGCTGAACGCCATGATGACCGCCCGCACGGTGTACATCGACGAATACTTCGGCGCGGTGGGCGCGGCCGGGATCCGGCAGGTCGTCATTCTGGCGGCCGGGCTGGACGCGCGCGCCTATCGGCTCGAATGGGCTTCGGGCACAGTGCTTTTCGAACTGGATCAGCCGAAGGTGCTGGAGTTCAAGGCATCCGCGCTCGCGGGGGAGCCGCTCACCGTCGATCGTCGCGAGGTGGCGATCGATCTGCGGCAGGACTGGCCGAAGGCGTTGCGTGGCAACGGCTTCGACCCGGCACTGCCCACCGCATGGCTGGCCGAGGGACTGCTGCGCTATCTGCCGGGTGCGGCGCAGGACCGGCTGTTCGACAATATCGCCGCACTCAGCGTCCCGGGCAGCACCATCGCCCTGAACATGGGGCAGGGCCAGCGCACCCTGAGCCCCGAGATCCGCGCCGAGCGGGAGAAGCTGATGGCGCAGGCCGGGATTCGGATCGATGTGGAGAACCTCTGGTACTCCGCGGACGACCGCACCGACCCCCGCGACTGGTTCGCCGAGCACGGCTGGAAGGTCACCGCATCCGACCCGGTCACGGTGCTGACCGAACACGGGCGCGAGGTGCCGGACCCGGTGCGCGAGGGATTGCGCAACCACCTGCTGATGACCGCCGTACGCCCCTGAGCGCGACGGCACCGACGACCGCGATGCGCGGGTGAGGAGAGCACGACCGATGACCGATGGCGGCAGCACCAACGAAGGGGCGCTGTGGGGTGGGCGGTTCGCGTCCGGCCCCGCCGCGGCGATGGCGGCGCTGAGCAAGTCGACCCAATTCGACTGGGTGCTGGCACCTTACGATGTGCGCGCGTCGAAAGCCCATGCGCGCGTACTGCACAAGGCCGGTCTCCTCTCGGCCGAGGATCTGACCGCCATGCTGGCCGGGCTGGATCGCCTTGCCGCGGACGTGGATTCGGGTGCCTTCGCCCCCGCCGAGGCCGACGAGGACGTGCACGGCGCGCTCGAACGCGGACTCATCGAACGGGTCGGCGCCGAACTCGGCGGTCGCCTGCGCGCGGGACGTTCCCGCAACGATCAGGTGGCCACGCTGTTCCGGATGTGGTTGCGCGACGGGGTGCGTCGCGTCGCGGCCGGGGTGCTGGAGGTGGTCGACGCGCTGGTCGCGCAGGCCGCCGCGCATCCCGAGGCGGTCATGCCCGGCAAGACCCATCTGCAGGCCGCGCAGCCGGTGCTGCTGGCCCATCATCTGCTCGCGCACGCGCATCCGCTGCTGCGCGACATCGATCGGCTGCGCGATTTCGACAAGCGCGCCGCGATCTCCCCATACGGGTCCGGCGCGCTGGCCGGTTCCTCGCTGGGACTGGATCCCGAGGCGATCGCCGCCGACCTGGATTTCGATGCGGCCGCGGCCAATTCGATCGATGCCACCTCCTCCCGCGACTTCGCCGCCGAGGCCGCCTTCGTGCTGGCCATGACCGCGGTGGATCTGTCGCGGATGGCCGAGGAGATCATCCTGTGGAGCACACCGGAATTCGGCTACATCACGTTGGCCGACGCCTGGTCCACCGGTTCGTCGATCATGCCGCAGAAGAAGAATCCGGACGTCTCCGAGCTGACCCGGGGTAAGGCGGGTCGGTTGATCGGCAACCTCACCGGTCTGCTCGCCACGCTCAAAGCCCAACCGCTGGCGTACAACCGGGATCTGCAGGAGGACAAGGAACCGCTGTTCGATTCGGTGGCTCAGCTGGAGTTGCTGCTGCCCGCGATCGCCGGTCTGGTGTCCACGTTGACCTTCCACACCGAGCGGATGGCCGAATTGGCTCCCGCCGGTTACACACTCGCCACCGATATCGCCGAATGGCTTGTCCGCCAGGGGGTTCCGTTCCGGGTCGCGCACGAGGCGGCCGGGGCCTGCGTGCGGGCGGCCGAATCGCGCGGTGTGGGGCTGGACGAGCTCACCGACGCCGAATTCGCCGCCGTGGACCCGGCATTGACGCCGCGGGTGCGCGAGGTGCTGACGGTCGCGGGTTCGATCGCCTCCCGCAATGCGCGCGGCGGTACCGCGGGCGTGCAGGTCGCCGAGCAACTCGACGAGGTTCGCCGGTCCGCCACCGAGGCGCGTACCTGGCTGGGCTGAGTTCGCGCGCCGTACCACCGTCGGCGAGTGCCGCGAGTCGCGATTCCACTGGTCGGATCCGCACCCTCCAGCGGGCTGGGTCGTCCTCGGCAGAGGTTCGGTGAGCGAGGCTCGCGGCGCGGGCCGGTGCCGCCCGACGTACTGTGGCTGTGACGAAGGGAGCCGGGAGTGGTTGTCGAGCTGGGTACCGGCCGGGGCGTCGGCGCATGACGAATTCTGCTGCCGCCGAACGTATTCGCGGCAATCTGGCCGGATTCACCCGGATCGCCGCCACCGGTGGCCGGGCGGCCGCGGTGGTGATCTGCGTCGTGGACGATCCCGACGAGCCGCACGTGCTGCTGATCCGGCGGGCCTATCGCGGGATGAACAGTGGTCAGTGGGCATTTCCCGGCGGCAAGATCGAACCCGGTGAGCGCGCGGTGGCGGCCGGGTTGCGGGAGGTCGGGGAGGAGATCGGCCTGGCTCTCGAGGAATCCGATGTACTGGGTGTGCTGGACGATTTCGTCACCGACTCCGGCTTCGTCATGACGCCGTTCATCGCCCTGACCTCGGCCCCCGTGCGACTCGAACCCAATCCGGACGAGGTCGATTCGGTGCATCGGGTCACCCTGGAACGCCTGGTCGGCGACGATCTGCCGGGCTGGACGATCACCCCGTCCGGCGCGCGGCTGCTGAACATGCCGCTGCGCGAGCGGATGCGGATCCACGCGCCCACCGGGGCGATCCTCTACCAGTTCCGCGAGGTGGCGCTGCTGGGCCGGCCGACCCGCGTGCGCGATCTGCAACAGCCCGAATTCACCCGCGAGTGAGGGTTTTCCATGCCTGACTACCAAGGTCCCTGCCGGATCACCGTCACCTCGGTCGAGGCCCTGTGGCCGCAGCGGGTCGCGGTCCGGGTCGGGCACCAGACCCACACCTTCGCCGCGGTGCTGCCGGGCACGCCGGGCGCGTCCTGCTCGATCGACGAGGACAACTGGGAGCTGTTGCTCCAGCATTGGATCGACGGTCAGTGGCGCACGAACATCCGCCTCATCATCGAGGACTGGATCACCGAGGGCAACGTGCAGCGCCAGGTGATCCACAGCAAGGATCACGACTGGCCGCAGGACCGCGCCGAACGCAACCTCGTGGTCACCCTGGAGCGCACCATCGAGGTCGACCACACCCGCGATCGCGACCGCACCCGCCCGACCGCGGCCCCCCGCGCCTCGGCCAGCATCTCCGATCAGACCGGCCCGCAACAGTATTCGTCGCCCATGCGCGCGTCATCGGCCAGCCGCCGCACCGCCGCGCGACCCACCGGCCCCGTGGTGCGTCCGCTCGGGTCCGACCCCGGCAGCTGAGCCCCCCGGATATCCTCCGCCCATGACGTTCCTGCTGCTAGCGCTGGCGATCGCCTCCGAGGTCTCGGCCACGGTCTCGCTCAAACTCTCCGAGGGCTTCACCCGCCTGACCCCCTCCATCATCGTGGTGATCGGCTACCTCGCAGCCTTCTTCTTCCTCTCCCAAGCCCTGAAACGCGGCATGTCCATAGCCGTCGCCTACGGCATCTGGTCCGCCATCGGCGTAGCCGCGGTAGCCGCCATCGGCGCCCTCTTCCTCCGCGAATCCCTCACCCTCATCCAACTCGCCGGAATAGCCCTCGTAATCCTCGGCGTCCTGGCCCTCGAACTAGGCCGCGCCTGACCCCACCCCGCGCTCACCGAAACCAACCCGAACCAACAGTTCCATTCCGAGCACCCGCACTCCGACCACGTTCCACTCTCAGAATTCCCCGGACACAACCCTTGTCCCGCTATAACGTCCGTGTTATGAATTGGGGAGAGGTAGAACTTGAGCAGGAGGTGAGGCGGTGGTTCCTGTCGCTCACTCGAGACGATCAGGAGACTGTGATCTTCTATGTCGATCTGCTGGCCGACCGCGGAGTGCTCTTGGGAGAGCCGTATACCAAGCAGTTGGATGGAAAGCTCCGGGAGCTGCGCTTCTTTCTGATGCGCGATTCCGTGCGGATCACATACTGGATTGCTTCAGGCCGACGCATCATCCTGTTGACGGTGTTTCGCAAACATCGGATGCGAGAGACTGCCGAGATCGCACGGGCGAAACGAGCGATGATGCGCTGTATTGCGGAGGCTCATGTCGTCGAAGAGGAGGGATAGGTCCCATGGACGAACGTAGTAGCTGGGCGGAGATGCGCGCGGAGGTCATGGCACGTCCGGGGGCCGGTGCCGCCTACGAGGCGGCACGGATCAGGTTCGAACTCGGTGCTGCGGTACGCGGTCTGCGTGAGAAAGCGGGGCTGACCCAGATTGAACTCGCGAACCGGGCCGGTTTGAAGCAGCCTGCGGTCGCGCGCCTGGAAGCCGGTGGCACAATGCCGACGATTCCTGTGCTGGAACGGATTGCTGAGGCATTGGGCACGCGTTTGAGTGTGGAGTTCCGGCCGTTGCGAGAGGCAGGGTAGTGCCGGTCGCGGGAGCCGCCTCTCCCGCGTGCCGATCTTCGTCCCTGGAAATCCGCCCGGTGTCAGCCGTGCAGGCTGCCGACGGGTGGGTGGGTGATTGCCAGTACGCCCGGCAACCACGGGGTGAAGCGGGTGGGTTCGGATTCGAGTGCGGTGCGCAGATCGGCCGGGTACAGCCAGGCGTGATCGGCGATCTCGGCGGGATCCGGGTCCGGGGGAGTGCCGTCGAAACGGCCCACCAGGACGTGGTCCCATTCGTGTTCGACTCGTCCGGTGGCCGGATCCTCCGCCTGATAGCGGAACACCCCGAGCTCGGTCAGCTCGGTCGCGATCCCGAGTTCCTCGCCCAGACGCACCGCCGCCGCCGCGGTGATCGACTCACCGGGCGCGGGATGCCCACAGCAGGTGTTGGCCCACAGCAGCGGGAAACGGGTCTTCACGCCGGCCCGCTGTTGCAGCAGCATCCGCCCGGCCGCGTCGAACAACTGCACCGAGAACGCCCGGTGCAGCCGTCCGGGCGCGGCGTGCGCCAGCCCCACCGGGCACGAGCCGAGCGCCCGGCCCTGCTCGTCCACGAGCTCGACGAGCAGGGCCTCACGATCGATCGGTGGCGCTCCGGCGCTGTCTTCTGGTGCGGCGGTCACCGCCCCACCTTATCGGCGGCGATCATCAGGTACTGGAAGCTGCCCTCCTTGTAGGAGGTCAGGAACGGCTCCTCCACCCCGGTCGCCAGTTCGGAGTGGGTGCGCAGTTCCCAGTACGGAATGGTGGCCGCGGTCAGATCGGTGACCGCGATCGGCACCAGATTGTTCGCCGCCATCGCCCGGAAATATTCGCTGCGCGGATGGATCATGCAGCCGTAGTGCGCATCGATCCAGCTCACCGCCGACGACCGACCACCGGTCACGTCGTTGGAGCAGCCGGTGATGCACACGTAGCGCCCGCCCGGTTCGAGCAACCGCGCGAATTCGCTGAACAGATCCGGCAATTCGACGTACATATCGGTCTCGTTGGTCCAGATCCCGCGCATGGACCGCGCCTCGAAACCGGTGTCGAGCATATTCCGGAAGTGGAACTGCACCCGATCGGAAACCCCGCGCTGCTGGGCCTGCTCGTTGGCGAAACCGACCTGGTATTCGGAGATCGTCACCCCGTCCACTCGGCAGCCGAACCGCTGATTGGCCATGATGCTGGTGCCGCCGCGGCCCGAACCGCCGTCCATCAGTCGGTCCCCGGGCCGCACGTCGCCGAGATTGTCCAGCAGCAGATCGGCCTGCGCGGTTTCGAGCCGGTGCAGTTCGCGCACGATCCGGTCCTGCCGGGTGTCCTCGGGACCTTCCAGCACCGACAGATCCGGCTCGCCGATGCCGTAGTGATGGTGATAGAGGCCGTCGACCTCGCCCAATTTGACGTTCACGCGGTCGTCGTTGGGATTGTCGTTCCAATACGCCGCCACCGAACGCTGGTAGCTGGTTTGCAGTACGCCATCGGTCTGGGGGTCGAGCGTGGTCATGACGAATCAGTCCTCTCGATCGTTGGTGCTGCGGGCAGTACTCATCGCGCCGATCGCGCGGCGTCGGGTGGATCGGGATGGAGCGGTGGATCGGAGTGGGTCAGGTGAAGTCGTTGTAGCGCCGGCTGGCCGCATGCCAGGCACGGTTACCGCCCATCCAGGCCCACAGCCCGCTCAGGAATCGGTGCAGCTCCGGTGAACCGTTCGCCGCGAGCACGCCTGCCTCGCGTTCGAAACGATGCATCAGTTCGTCGTGCACCTCGGCGGTGTGCAGGATCGCCTCCCGGCGGCTGCACTGCTGCTCGGCGGCGTACACGGTCGGCAGATTGAACTCCCGGCCGTTGGACAGATCCTCGCGGGCCATCGAATACAGGTCGTTGACCATCTGCGCGGCCAGCGCGGCGGTGGTGACCACCCGCCGCACCCGCGGATCGGTGTACTCCGCCGCCCCGAGTTCGTATCCGCCGACCGCGTCGATCGGCGCCATACAGGGCAGGAAACTGTGCGGCTGCCGGTTGGCCAGGTACTCCCACACCGGTGGCATCCGGTGCGCGGCCCGCCAACCGGCCTCGGCGGTGAGCGCGATGAACCAGCCGGCGATCTCGGTGCGCAGCCGAGCCGCCTGCTGCGGTGTGGCGAACTGCGCGAGATGCTCGAACGAGGTGCGGAAGGCCCGCAGGATCGGATCACCCTGCAACGCCCGCTCCAACCGCACCTGATATCTCGCCGGGAGATGCACCGGATCCATCACCGCGGCAGCCATTTCCAGCTTCGGACCGAGTTCGGCCTCGGCGCTGGAGGGGCTGCCGTCGGGCGCGGTGTTCGCCGCGTCCTCCTCACAGTAGTAGTCGTCGACCGACCATTCCGAGACCGCGCATTTCGCGGCCGCCAGCAGGCGGTCGGCGTCGTCGCAATCCGGATGGGCCAGCATGATGAGTCGTCCGAAATCGGCCTTGCGGAGGTCGTCCAAGCGACCTTCGTAGAGCCCGATCGACTGGGCCCACAACAGGATTCCCTCGTTGACGGCCTCGGCGAGAGCGGGATCGTCGCGGATCGGCGGGGGACAGTACAGCGCCGGGATCGGCGACTGCGCCTCCGGTCCCGATTCGGTCCGGGGTGCCGTGTGTTCGGGAGCGGCATCCGGCCCGTTCCTCGAGATACGGGACAGACCCGAATCCATTGCGCCGCCCGGAAATCCGGATAGTGGATCGTCGCGGGCGGGCCGCACGATCGATCCCGGACCGACCTGGCCGGTGCCGCGCAACGCGTGGACCCTGGTCGACACGGTCCCGATTCTGGTGGGCCCCAACGGGATACGTGACCGTGCGCCTGGTATACCGCTGCCCGCCGACGTTCCCGGATCCAGGCGAGCGGCCGATTCCCTTGCCGCGGCGGTGGATTCGCCCCCGATACCGGAGGCCGAGGTGCCGGAGATCACCTCGTCCGCGGGTGGTGGCGTGAGCAGCAGCCCCGCCGCGCCCAGCCCGGCCGGGCCGAGCAGGCGCAGCGGGACGACGCCCGTGGTCATGACGGTCAGCGGATCCGAATCGGGTTGGGGGAGTGCGGTTTCGGACTGCCCTGGCCACGTCAGGGTGGCCGGGGGAGCGTTGTCGAGATTGCCGAGCAGCGCCGCGATCACCGCGGCCGTCTCCGAGACGGCCGGGGGTGCGGCGGCGCGGGAGAGTACCGACATGCCAGGGCCTTTCGTCAGTCGCTCTGCCGGGCGACCAGGACGTTGTCCAGGATGCCCAGCGCGTCCGGCACCATGACCGCCGCGGAGTAGTAACAGCTGATCAGGTAGGAGATGATGGACTGATCGTCGATGCCCTTGAACCGGACGTTCAGGCTCGGCTCGTACTCGTCGGGAATGCCGGTCTGGTGCAGCCCGATGACGCCCTGCTCCTTCTCGCCGGTGCGCATCGCCAGGATCGAGGTGGTCTGGTTCTCGCTCACCGGGATCTTGCCGCACGGATAGATCGGCACCCCGCGCCACGACGGCACCCGATGCCCGTTGATCTCCACCGGGTCCGGGTACAGCCCGCGCTTGTTGCACTCACGCCCGAACGCGGCGATCGCTTTCGGATGTGCCAGAAAGAGTTTCGTGCTGCGGCGCATGCTCAGCAGCTCGTCCATGTCGTCCGGGGTCGGCGCGCCGTGCTCGGTGTAGATGCGCTGCTTGAGGTCGCAGTTGTGCAGCAGGCCGAAGTCCGGGTTGTTGACCAGATCGTTCTCGCGACGTTCGTACAGCGCCTCGATGGTCAACCGCAGCTGCTGTTCGATCTGGTTGTGCGGCTCGTTGAACAGGTCCGCGACCCGCGAGTGCACGCGCAGCACGCTTTGGGCCAAACTCAATTCGTACTCCCGCGGCGAGGAGTCGTAGTCCACGAACGTACCCTGCAACAGCGGCTCGCCCGCGTGCCCGGAGGAGACCTCGATCTCCGCCTCGCCGTGCTTGTTCTGCGCCTTGGCGGGCATCGTGGCGATCCGCTCGAGCTGCTCGCGCAGCGCGGGGATCTCCTCGACGATCTGGTCCAAGGCGGTCCGCGGCAGGCTCAGCAGCGTGGTGTGCGTCGCGCTGCGGACGGTCACCGGCCAGATGGCGTTGGGATCGACGAGCATGTCGTCGCCGAAGTAGTCGCCGTCGGCGAGCATGCCGAGCTTGGTCGTCTCGCCGTAGTCGCCGGTGCCGATCTTGCTGAGTTTGCCGTGCACGATCAGCAGCACCTGGTCCATCGGATTGCCGAATTCGGCCAGGACGGTACCGGGTTCGACCACCCGCTGTTCGAAACGCTGCGCCAGCGCGCGCAGGACGTCCTCGTCCTCGACGTCGCGCAGTTGCGGCAGCTCCTGCAATTCCATCGGGATGACGCGGGCGTGTCCGCCGTCGATGACGAACTCCACCTCGCCGTTGCCGACGGTGTGGGTCAGACGCCGGTTGACCCGGTAGATGCCGCCGTGCACCTGCACCCAGGGCAGGGCGCGGGTCAGCCAGCGCGAGCTGATGCCCTGCATCTGCGGTTCGGACTTGGTGGTGTGCGCGAGTTGGTGAGCGGCTGTGGTGGACAGGGTTTTACGGACGTGGTTGTCGGTATTCACCGGCAGTTCAATGGTCATGCTGCGGTCCTCACCTCGAATTGCCACACGACATTGGGGGGCGGAATGCGTACAGGGAGATGCGGCAGGCGACAGATGCCTGCAGAAACCGGACACTCGAGCGAATTGAATAGCGCGACAGTGCGATCCAGCAGTTCGATGATAGGCACGGGGTGTGCGCGATCGTGGCGGAATTGCGTAAGACGACCACCCAGCAAACGACCCGTAACGATGTGGCAACGGTGTGCCGGGCGGACCAATCCGAATCGAATTCCGGCCGACACGCGGAGCGCGCCCGAACCGGTCGCTACGGTGGATCGCGGCACTCGCCGCACTCTCCCCGTCAGCCCGTATTACCGTGCACGCCTTGGGAGTTCACATGTTCGCCTGGCTCAACGACCTACCCGTCTGGCTCGGCTTCCTGATCGTCACCGGCACCCTGGTGGTGGTCACCTGCGCGGGCATCGCACTGCTGCGACCGTTCGTGCTGAAGGTGTTCGGCCCGGAACCCGGCCGCAACGAACAGGTCACCATGGTGCTCACCGTCGGCGGCGTCTTCTACGGCCTGCTGCTCGGCCTGGTCGCCGCGGCGACCTATCAGGCCTACGACTCCGCGCAGGATCTGGTCTCCAGCGAGGCCGCCGCGGTCGGCACCCTGTACCGCGAGGTGTCGGCCTATCCGGAGCCGGAGCGCGTTGTGCTGCAACAGGATCTGGTCGATTACACGAACAATCTGCTGACCGTCGCGTTCCCGGATCTGCGCGCCGGGCAGGACCCGCCCGGCGGCACCGCGATCGTCGGCCGCTTCCAGCAACATCTGCTGGCCTTCGAGCCCCGGACCCGCACCCAGGAGATCGTGCACACCGCCGCCATCGAACAGTTCGCCAAATTCGACGATCAACGTCGCGAACGCATCAACGCCACCGCGGGCGGCCTCCCCGACGTCCTGTGGGGCGTGATCGTCCTGGGAGCCTTGGTGAACCTGGCCATGCTGTGCTTGTTCAGCCTCTCCACCCGAGGCGCCCACCTCCTGCTCGGCGGCCTGTTCGCCTTCTTCCTGGGCACCATGATCTTCCTCATCGCGGCCCTGGACTACCCCTTCCGTGGCGACCTCAGCGTCAGCCCCGACCCGGTCGAGTCGATGTACCACAATGTGATGAACCGCTGAGGCTGTATCTTCGGCCTCCGCTCCGCTCCGGCGGGTTTGCGGCGCCCTGAGGCTCACCGCCCGGCCCCGTGTCGGGCACTCGTTCCTCGCACCCGCTACGCGTCCGGGCGGCAAGCCGCGCCGCAAACCTTGCTGTCGGCGTTGTTCGGGCCCGGCGCGACCAGGTACGGGAGCGGTAACGGAAACCCGGCTAAGCTCGACTCGTAAGTCAGGGGTCGCGGTGAACAGCCGCGTGCCGCGCACAAGGGTGAGGGCTGGGTGTACCGGTGAAGTTGACAGGGCGATCGGTCATCGGATCGGTGCGGCGGCTGGTGGCCACCGCGCAGAACGGGCTGGAGGTGATCCGGTTCGGCGGGCTGGCCCATGACGTGGTGGCCTCGCCGTACGAGGTCACCGAACGCAAACGGATGTACCGGCTGCGGCACTACTTCCCCGACAACGCGCCCGACGCGGACCGCCCGGTCGCCCTGCTGGTCCCGCCGCTGATGGTCAGCGCCGACATCTACGACGTGAACGCCGAGGGCGGCGCGGTCGGCATCCTGAACCGCGCCGGAATCGACTGCTGGGTGCTGGATTTCGGCTCCCCGGCCACCGAGGAGGGTGGTTGGCAGCGGGATCTGGCCGATCACGTCGTCGCGCTGAACAGCGCCATCGATACGGTCAACGAACTGACCGGTCGCGGCGTGCACCTGATGGGCTACTCGCAGGGCGGCATGTTCGCCTATCAGACCGCCGCCTACCGCTACGGCAAGGGCGTGGACAGCATCGTCACCTTCGGCAGCCCGGTCGACATCGTCGCCGGACTACCCTTCGGCCTACCACAGGGGCTGGTGACCGAGGTCGCGGATTTCGTCGCCGATCACGTGCTGACCCGGCTGCCGATCACCGATTCGATGGTCCGGCTGGGCTTCCAGATGCTCGATCCGGTCAAGACCGCCAAGTCCCGCCTGGACTTCCTGCGGCAGTTGCACGACCGGGAGGCGTTGCTGCCCAAGGAACGTCAGCGCCGCTTCCTCGAACACGACGGCTGGGTGGGCTATTCCGGCCCGGCCGCCGCGGACCTGCTCAAGCAGTTCGTCGCGCACAACCGGATGATGGTGGGCGGCTTCGTGATTCGCGACCGTCCGGTCTCCCTGGCCGAACTCGAATGCCCGATCCTGGCCTTCGTCGGCGAGGTGGACGACATCGGCCAGCCCGCGGCCGTGCGCGGTATCGTGCGCGCCGCGCCGAACGCGGAGGTCTACGAGGCGTCGGTGCTGGCGGGACATTTCGGTCTGGTCGCCGGGAGCACGGCCACCAACCGGACCTGGCCGCTGGTGCGGGACTGGGTGCACTGGCTCGGCGGCCGGGGCGAACTGCCCGAGGCGATCGCCCCGATGACCGAGCACGTCGAGGTGAACCCGCAGCGTTCGGCGGCGACCCGGGTCGTGCACACCGTGGGCACGCTCGCCGAGGCCGGGGCCGGACTGGGTAGTGCGCTGGGGTCGATCGCGAACAGCACGTTGCGCGGTTCGGTGGAGCTGACCGGTGAGGCCGCCCGCGCGCTGCCCCGGCTGACCCGCCTGGGCATGATCCAGCCGCACACCCGGATCTCGTTGGGGCGCTTGCTGACCGAGCAGGCGCGTCGCGCACCGCTGAAAGACCTGTTCCTGTTCGACGATCGCGTACACACCAACGAGGCGGTCGCCGCCCGGATCGACAACGTGGTGCGCGGGCTGATCGCATCGGGCGTGCGCCCGGCCGCCAGGGTCGGGGTGCTGATGGAGACCCGGCCCAGTGCACTCGCCGCGGTCGCCGCACTCTCGCGCCTGGGCGCGGTCGCGGTGCTGCTCGCGCCGGGCAGTGAGATCGCGCGGGCCGTCGAGTTGACCGGCGTGAACACGATCATCGCCGATCCGGAGAATCTGCGCGACGCCGCGACGGTCGGCCGGGTGCTGGTGCTCGGCGGTGGCGACGCGCGGGGGCTGACCATCCCGCCCGGCGCCGACGTGATCGACCTCGAACAGATCGATCCGGCCCAGGTGGCACTGCCCGGCTGGTACCGCCCGGACCCCGGCCTCGCACGCGAGCTCGCCTTCGTCCTGGTCACCGGCACCGGCGCGAAACTGGAGCTGAAGTACATCACCAATCACCGCTGGGCGCTGTCCGCGTTCGGCACCGCGACCGCGGCCGACCTGGATCGCCGCGACACCGTGTACTGCCTTGCGCCGCTGCATCATTCGTCCGGTCTGCTGGTCAGCCTGGGCGGCGCGGTGGCGGGCGGCAGCCGGATCGCGCTGGCCCGCTCGCTGGACCCGGCCCGATTCGTCGAGGAGGTGCACCGCTACGGCGTCACCGTCGTCACCTACACCTGGACGATGTTGCGCGACATTCTCGACGCGGACACCTTCCCCAACGGCCACCCGCACCCGATCCGGCTGTTCATCGGCTCCGGCATGCCCGCGGGTCTGTGGCGGCGGACCGTCGAAAGGTTCGCTCCCGCACGGGTGTTGGAGTTCTACGCCTCGATCGAGGGCGATGTGGTGCTGGCCAATGTGGCCGGGACCAAACTCGGCTGCAAGGGCCGTCCGGTGCCGGGCACCGCGCGGGTGGAGCTGATCGCCTACGATTCCGCGACCGGCCGGATCCGCACGGACGCACAGGGTTTCGCGCGTCGCACGGCGGACAACGAGGTGGGCCTGCTGATCGGCAAGGCGTCCGAGGCCGTCGACATCTCCCAGGGCGGTCTGCGTGGCGTGTTCGCCCCGGGCGACGCGTGGATGCCGACGGAGAATCTGTTCCGCCGCGACAGCGACGGCGACTACTGGCTGATGGATCGCCGCGACACCGTCATCCAGACCCCGCGCGGCCCGGTCTACACCCAGCCGATCGTGGACGCGCTCAACGACATCAGCGCCGTCGACATGGAGGTCGCGTTCGGCTACCCGGCCGCCCCGGGCCGCACCCTGGCCGTGGCCGGGGTGAGCGTGCGCGCGGGCCACCGCCTCGAACCCAAGGACGTCACCGAGGCGTTGCGCTCCCTGGACCCGGTCCGCCGCCCCGACCTGGTCTACCTGGTCGACGAGATCCCCCGCAGCTCCACCTATCGCCCGTCGACCCGCGCGATCCAGGCGACCTTCGCCCTGAAATCCGGCCCCACCGTCTGGCGTCACGATCCGGCCACCGAAACCTACGAACCGCTGAGCGACGCAGTCCTCGCGACGCTGACCGACTGAATCCGAGCCGCTGCAAGCGCTATCGCGTGAGCTGCTCGGATCCTGTCGACAGATCAGCCTTGCCGGACGCCGGCGGTGTGGGTGCGGGACGCAGGCTCCCCGGCGACGCTGTCGGCAGGCGTCGGTCTGACCGACCGCGCCGCCCGGGCAGTCGGCACTGTTCATCGGCGGCCCGGTAGGTTGTCGGTCATGCCGGAGGAAACCTTGGACCCCACTCTGCTGAGCCTGCTGGCCTGCCCGCAGGACAAGGGCCCGCTGTCGCTGGTCCGTACCGAGGACGGCGCGAGCGTGCTCTACAACCCGCGGCTGCGCCGGGCCTACCCGATCGACGACGGCATTCCGGTGCTGCTGGTGGACGAGGCCCGTGAGGTCGGCGACGCCGAGCACGAGGCGTTCGTCGCCCAGGGCTGAACACACTCCCGAACACCGCCGCCGAGTCGTCAGGAGGGCGGCAGGTCCAGATCACCGGTGAGATACCGCTGCAACGACGGCCCGACGAGCCGCCCCAGCTCCTCGGCACTCATCGACACGATCGGTTCGATCCCGATGATCTTGCGCGCCATGAGTACCCCGCCCATCTGCGCGACGGCCAACGCCACCCGCGTGCCCCCGGCCCCGGGTGGCGAATCCACCCGGTGCCGAACATCTTTCAGGATGACCTCGAGCACGAAACTGCGCACCAGCCCCGCGTCCCCGCCACCGAGTATCGCCCGGAACGCGGCGATCGCGGACGCGCCGACGGGGGAGTCCCACACGCCGACCACCGTCCGCACGATCGTCTCGCCGAGCTGGTCCACCGGCGCGGCCGCGATATGCGCCCGGATGAGATCGGTATCCACCGGCAGATCCACCACGGCCGTGAGCAATTCCTGTTTGGTGCCGAAATAGTGATGCACCAGCGCGGGATCGACGCCCGCGGTACTCGCGATGGAACGGATCGACGCCTTGTCGAATCCGACCTCCGCGAACCGCGCCCGGGCGGCGTCGAGGATGGCCTCGCGAGTCCCGGACTGTCCGGGCCGCCGACCGCTGCGGCCGGACCCGGCGGCTTCACTGGTCTCATCCGCCCCGTGCGGAGATAAGCTCACCCGGCATCCTTCCCGGCCCGGGCCGGACCTCGCGCGGTCGCCCTCATGCCGTACGTCTGCGTAGTGTCGCCGCGCCCAAAGCCAGTGCGACAACAGCGAATACGGCCACGATACCCAGATCCCGCCACATCAGCCCGGTCGTCCCGGTGTACCGCGACACCTGCTGCAACGCGTCGACCGCATAACTCAGCGGCAGCACATCGCTGATCACCTCGAGCCAGCGCGGCAGCTGACCGCGCGGCACCAGCAACCCGCACAGGAACAGCTGCGGCCCGACGATCAGCGGCATGAACTGCACGGCCTGGAATTCGGTGCGCGCGAACGCACTTGCCAACAGTCCCAGCGCCACCCCGAGCACGGCGTCGAGCACCGCGATCAACAGCACCAGCCACACACTGCCCGCCGACTGCATCCCCAGCAACCAGAATGCCACCAGACAGGCCAGCCCCGCCTGCACCGTCGCCGCGAGCGAGAAGGCCGAACCGTATCCGGCCAGCAGATCCAGCTTCGACAGCGGCGTGGTCATGAGGCGTTCCAGTGTGCCGGAAGACCTTTCGCGCTGCATCGCGATGGCGGTGATCAGGAACATCACGATGAACGGCAGGATGCCGAGCAGGCTGATGCCGACCCGGTCGAACAGCGTCGGCATGCCCGGCATCGAGGGCGTGTCGTGGTAGACGAAGTACACCAGCGCCAACAGCAGCGTCGGCACCAGGACGAGCATGGCGACGGTGCGCCGATCCGCCCGCAGCTGCCGCAGAATTCGTCCGGTGGTGGCGGTGTAGCAGGTGAAAGTCGTTGTCATGACGGCTCTCCCATTCTGATCAGGGCGAGAAACGCGTTCTCCAAACTGGTTTCGCCGGTCTCGGCGCGGAGTTCGGCGGGGCTGAGCTGGGCCAGTAGCCTGCCCTCGCGCATCAGCAGCAGCTGATCGCAGTGTTCGGCCTCATCCATCACGTGACTCGAGACCAGCAGCGTGCGGCCCTGCGCGGCCAGCGCGTGGAACTGCTGCCACAGGTCCACGCGCAGCACCGGATCCAGCCCGACGGTCGGCTCGTCCAGCACCAGCACCTCCGGATCGGCGACCAGCGCGCAGGCCAGCGAGGCGCGGGTGCGCTGCCCGCCGGAGAGCTGATTACCGCGTTGGCGGGTGTGCTCGGCGAGTCCGACCGCGGTGATGGCGGCGTTGGCGTCGTTGCGCGAACGCCCGTACAGCGCCGCGAAATATCCGACGTTGTCCAGCACGGTCAGGTCGTCGTAGATGCTCGGGGCCTGCGTCACGTAACCCACCCGCGCCCGCAGCCCCGGTGTTCCGGCCGCCTCGCCGAGGACGCGCACACTGCCCGCCTCGACGAGTTGGGTTCCGACGACGCTGCGCATCAGCGTGGTCTTTCCGCACCCGGACGGGCCGAGCAGCCCGGTGATGCAGCCGCGCGGCACGGTCAGCGAAATATCGTGCAGCACTTCGTGTTCGCCGCGACGCACGCGCAGGTGCTCGACCTCGATCGCGGGGGACGGTTCGGATGCCGTCATGGGACGCCTCATATTTCATCGAGCGTTGAATTCACTGTGTGATGAATTCTGCGCCCCGTCCCGAGAAACACGCAACCCCTGGCCGCCGCACTCCGGCGTGTCGCTGTCCACCCCTCTTGACGTGTGGTTGTTCGCTCGCGTCCCGTTCAGTCGCGCTCGGGCAGCGCGCAGCCGTCCGGCCCGCACGCATCCGCGCCACCGACGACCTCGAGGACCGGATTCCGATCGCCCCACGCGCGCTCGAGCGCCTGCGCGAAAACCTCCGGCGGCTGTGCCCCGGACACCCCGTAGGTGCGGTCGAAGACGAAGAACGGCACACCCGTGGCACCGAGCCGGGCCGCCTCCCGCTCGTCGGCGCGAACCGCGTCCGCGTACGCCTCGGCATCGGCCAGCACCGCCCGCACGTTGGCCTCGTCGAGTCCGGCCTGCACCGCCAGCCCGACCAGACGCTCGGAATCGCCGAACAGCGGCGCGTCCTCCGCGAAATTACCCCGGTACAGCGCGTCCAGCAGCTGCTCCTGCTGACCGTGCGCGAGCGCGTAGTGCAGCAGCCGATGCATATCGAAACTGCTCCCGAAATCCCGCCCCGACGTGCGATAGGTCAGTCCGGCCGTCTCGGCCTGCGCCCCGATGCCGCGCTCGTTGGCGGCGGCCTGCGCCGCGCTGATGCCGTACTTCTCCGCGATGTGCTCGATCACCGGCCCGCTGTGGCCCGGCGCCAGCGTCGGATCCAGCTCGAACGAGCGATGCACGACCTCGACCTGCTCACGATGCTCGAACCCGGCCAACGCCTGTTCGAAACGGCGCTTGCCCAGATAGCAGAAAGGGCAATTTATATCGGTCCAGATCTCCACCTGCACGGCCATGGGTACCTCATTTCGACTCACGATATTCCCGACAGTGCAACGGGTGCGCAGCTTCGAATCATTCCCCGGCCTCTCGGTATTCACGCTGGTGACGCCGGTATCGGGACCGCGCGCCGAAGCATCGGGTCGCGGGTCGCGGCATCGGGAGCGAGGGCGCGAAGCCCCTTGCGGAAGATCGGTGGTTCGTTACGCTCGCAGGCGAGGGATATTCCTGCCTGATGACGGTGCGGCTACCTGAGCGGTGTTCTGTTCGGTCGAAACCCCCTGTGGCAGAAAGGCAGTCCCATCATGACCCAGGTACAGCCCGATCCCGCCCTGGCCGTCAAACAACCCACGGACGCGACGCGCGCGGCCCAGCTGGACTTCATCGCCGGGCTCCCCTTCGACGACGTGCGCGACCTCGAGGACTCCTCGCGCGGGTTCATCGCGACGCTGGATCCGCCGCGGATCACCTTCCCCGACGGCAGCCTGGTGTTCGATCTGTCCGGCTACGAATTCGTCACCGACGCCGAGGCCCCGCCGAGCGTGAACCCGAGCCTGTGGCGGCACGCGCTGGTCAACAAGCCGCACGGCCTGTTCGAGGTGATGGAGGGGGTGTATCAGCTGCGTGGGCTGGACATTTCCAATATGACCATCATCGAGGGCGACACCGGAATCATCGTCATCGATCCGATGACGTACATGGAGACCGCGAAGGCCGGCCTGGAACTGTACTTCCGGCATCGCCCGGCCCGCCCGGTCAAGGCCGTGATCTACACGCACAGCCACGCCGACCACTACGGCGGCGTGCGTTCGGTGATCGACGAGGCCGATGTGCGCGCCGGACGTACGCAGGTCATCGCACCGGCCGGATTCCTGAAGGAGGCGGTCGCCGAGAACGTCTACGCGGGCAACGCGATGGCCCGCCGCGCCATCTACATGTACGGCAACGTGCTCAAACGCGGTATCCAGGGCCAGATCAACGCGGGACTGGGCAACGGACTGCCGCACGGCGGCACCGCCTCGCTGATCGCGCCCAGCGACACCATCACCACCACCGGCGACCGGCGCACCGTCGACGGCGTCGAGATGGTCTTCCAGATGGCGCCCGGCACCGAGGCCCCCGCGGAATTCCTCATCCACTTCCCCGGCAAACGGCTCATGTGCGCGGCCGAGGACGCCACGCACACCATGCACAACCTCTACACGCTGCGCGGCGCGCAGGTTCGCGACGCGGCGACCTGGTGGAAGGTGCTCGACGAGACGATCGAGATGTTCGGCGCGGACACCGACGTGGTGATCGCCCAGCACCAGTGGCCGCGCTGGGGCAACGCCGATGTCGTGCAATTCCTCGAACAGCAGCGCGACCTGTACAAATACCTGCACGACCAGTCGCTGCGGCTGGCCAATCAGGGCTACACCATGTCCGAGGTCGCCGAACGCATCGAACTGCCGCCGGGGCTGGCCGGGCAGTGGCACTGCCGCGGTTACTACGGTTCGGCCAAACACAACTCCAAGGCCGTGTATCAGCGCTATCTGGGCTGGTACGACTCGCATCCCGCGCATCTGGATCCGTTGCAGCCGCAGGACTCGGCCCCGAAGTACGTGGAGTACATGGGTGGTGCGAAGGCGATCCTCGAGCGCGCCCGGGCGGCCTACGCGGCGGGTGAATACCGTTGGGTCGCAGAGGTTCTCACGCACGTGGTGTTCGCCGATCCGCGCAACACCGACGCGCGCGACCTGCAGGCCGACGCGTTCGAGCAACTCGGCTACCAGGCCGAGAACGGCACGTGGCGCAACGAATACCTGATGGGTGCCAAGGAATTACGCGAGGGCGTGCACGATCTCGGCGCGATCCAGCTGGCCGGATCCGATGTGCTCGCCGCGATGCCGGTGGAAATGTTGCTGGACTACCTGGGCATCCATCTCGACGGTCCCGCCGCCTGGCTGCGCACCGGCGCGTTCAACTGGGTGTTCGCCGATTTCGACGGCGTGGAGAAGCGTTTCGCCGTGCGGCTCAGCAACGGCACCCTGGTCTACACCGCCGAGAAGACCCTGCCCGATCCGGACGCGACCGTGTACTGGGATCGTGAAGCGTTCCAGAACATCATCCTGGGCACGACCACGCTCGACCAGGCCATCGCCTCGGGTGCGGTGCGGGTCGACGGTGATACCGCCGCGCTGTCCGGCCTGTTCGAACTGTTCGACACCTTCCCGTTCTGGTTCCCCATCGTCACGCCGTGAAGATCGGCCTCGCGTGGCGCCCTTCGCCGGGTGCCACGCGAGGTGCGGGACCGATCCGAGCGATTGTGATGTGGGTCACCATCTCGGGTGTCACGGATGGGTGCGCTGATCTGTCCCATGGACGACAGCGAATCGCGACCCCCATCGGAGGACGTCATGAACACCACCCCGGCCCACGAGATCGTCGTACTCGGCGGCGGCTACACCGGCCTGCTCGCCACCGTCCGGCTCGCCCACCGCACCCGCCGCGCGAACGTGCGGATCACCCTGGTCAACCCGGCGGACCGATTCGTCGAACGGCTCCGCATGCATCAGATCGCCGCCGGCCAGCAACTGGCCGATCGGCGCATCACCGACCTGCTCGACGGGACCGGGGTGCGGTTCCACCGAGCGGCCGCGACCGGTATAGATCCCGTCGCCCGGCGGGTCACCCTGTCCGACGGTGCGAGCCTGCCCTACGACACCCTGATCTACGCACTCGGCAGCAGCACCGACACCGAGCGGGTGCCGGGCGTCGCGGAGCACGCCTGGACCTTGAACGATCCCGTACGGGCACACCGCTTTTCGCAACGTCTCACCGAACTGGCCCGCGACGGCGGCGCGGTGACGGTGGTCGGCGGCGGGCTCACCGGAGTCGAGGCGGCGACCGAGATCGCGGAGAGCCACCCGGACCTGACGGTCACCCTGGTCGCCGCCGCCGAACCCGGCTCGATGATGGGTCCCGGGGCCCGCGCCCACCTCGACCGCGCCTTCGAACGTCTCGGCATCGTCCGACGGACCGGAGTGCAGGTCGAGAAGGTGCTGCCGCAGGCCGTCCGGCTGAGCACCGGTGAGACGATCGCGTCGGAGCTGACCCTGTGGACCGCGGGCGTGCGAGTGCCGCGCCTCGCCGCCGATGCCGGAATCGACACCGACACAACGGGTTCGGTGATCACCGACGCGACGTTGCGTTCGGTCTCGCATCCGGAGATCTACGCCGTCGGCGACGCCGCGAGCGTCCAGCAGGCGTTCGGACGGCTGCACGGCACCTGTCAGAGCGGCATGCCGACCGCCGCCTACGTCGCCGACACCATCGCGCGCAGGCTGCGCGGGCGCGAGGTCCGTCCGTTCCGGTTCGGGTACATCCACCAGCCGGTCAGCCTGGGACGGCGTGACGCGGTCATCCAGTTCACCCACGCCGACGACACCCCCCGACGCTGGTATCTGACCGGTCGAATCGCGGTGCGCTACAAGGAAACCGTGAGCGCCAGCCCGTGGCCGACGTACGGCATCAGCCGCAGGATGTCCGTGCCCGTGCAGTTCTCGCACGGCGGCAGCCGCACCCGGGAACGGGTATGACCGGAGAAAACCCGGCGGTCACCCCGCGCGATCCGGTAGGCATGACTCCCATGCGGGACCTCATGCCTCCGGAACCCGGATCCGCCGACCCCTTCACCGAACATCGGCGGCTGCTGTTCGGCACCGCCTATCGGATGCTCGGCACCGTCACCGATTCCGAGGACGTCCTGCAGGACGCCTGGATCACCTGGCACGGCGCGGACCGCTCGGCGGTCCGCAACCCCAGGGCATATCTCGTGCGAACGGTGGTCAACCTGGCGCTCAACCGCCTCACCTCCGCCCGCGCGACCCGCGAAACCTATGTGGGCCCTTGGCTTCCCGCGCCCATCCTCACCGAACCGAGTGCCGAGCAGGAGTCCGAGATGGCCGACACCGTCTCGACCGCGATGCTGGTCGTATTGGAGACGTTGACTCCGGTCGAACGCGCGGTCTTCGTGCTGCGCGAGGTGTTCGGCTTCTCGCACGCCGAGATCGCCGGATTCATCGACCGTCCCGAGGCGACCGTCCGGCAGATCGCGCACCGGGCCCGCGCGCATGTGCAGGCCCGGCGGCCGCGCTGCGACAGCGATGGCGCCGAGCGGCGCGAGATCACCGAGAAATTCCTGGCCGCGGCGCACGGTGGCGACGTCAACGCGCTGATGGAACTGCTCGCCCCCGACGTCACCCTCTGGAACGACGGCGGCGGCAAGGTCACCGCGGCCCGTCGCCCGCTGTACGGGCCCGACCACGTCGCGCGCTGGATGCTCGGGGTGCTGGCCAAACCGGTGGCCGCCGGGATCCGGATGGCGCCGGCGACGATCAACGGCGAACTCGGCCTGCTGGTCCTGTTCGGCGAGATGCCGATGGGCGCGCTCACCTTCGACATCCTCGACGGCCACATCCTGAACGTGCGTTTCCAGGTGAATCCGGACAAGCTCGCGGGCCTGCTCCCGGGCCAGTAGCGGCCGCAACGCATTTCGGCATTTCGCGACCGATTACCACTGTCACCGATCCGGGGACGAAAGTCCCCGATCGCCGCGCGCGGCTCCTACGCGGCGTGCGTGCGGGTTAATTTCGATCTCTCCAGCCCGCTGGAAGGCCGGAACCGCACTGCCGTAGGAGCCCTCACCCATGCACACCGGACCACACCCCACGTCGCGTCGCCCCGGCAATCGCCGACCACTCGGCCGCCGAATCACCTTGCTGCCGTGGGTATTCGCCGCAGTCCTGGGCACCGGCTCGCTGATCGGCACCCCCGTCGCCGCGGCCGCCCCCGCCTTCATCTCCTGCCCGGCCCAGGACTACCAGAACTCCAGCGGCAACTGCATCCCCCGCCCCGAAGCCGCCCCCGACGGCAGTGCCCCCGCCGGCGCCACCGCCCAGTGCCGCGACGGCGAATACAGCTTCAGCCAACACCGCCGCGGCACCTGCTCCGGCCACGGCGGCGTCGCCCGCTGGCTCTGACCGAGTCGCCACTCGTCCCCGAGGTGCATCGGCCTGGACGGTCATGAACCATAGTGGCGTCACAGCGTCTCTGATCGAGCCGCCCGCCGACTCCGACCGAGTCGTCGTTGGACCCAGAGGTGCATTGACCTGGACGGTCACGAATCACGGCGGTGTTGCTCGCGGCAGTGGTCGGGTCGCCGTTGGTCCCAAGTGAGTACGGGCGTGACCGTCACGGGCCAAGGTGTGACCGGATCTCCGTCGGTGCAGGTTGCTGCGGTCGGCATCGAATCCGGTCGGGTCGCGGTGTGGCGCACGGTCTTTGGGCATCACTCGCGTGTCGAGGCTTCGCAGGGGGAGCCGACGATTCGGGGGTGCGTGCGTGGGCGCGGGGCCGGTCTGGACAATCGGGGATTGTGTGTGCGGAGGAACTTGCGGTGGATCCGGTGTCGGCCGCGCGGCGGTTGCTGGGATCGACGTTGTGGTCCGGGCAGGTCGGGGTGCGGATCGTGGAGGTGGAGGCGTACGGCGGTGATCCGGCGGGGCCGTGGCCGGATCCGGCGGCGCATTCCGGGCGCGGGCGGACGCCGCGCAGTTCGGTGATGTTCGGTCCGCCCGGGGTGCTGTACGTCTACTTCAGTTACGGCATGCACACCTGCGTCAATGTGACCTGCGGCCCCGACGGCACCGCCAGCGGTGTGCTGCTGCGTGCGGGCGAGGTGGTCGCCGGACACGACACCGCGCGTGCCCGGCGACCTGCCGCCCGCACCGACGCCGACCTGGCCAGGGGCCCGGGGAATTTCGGCAGCGCCCTCGGAATCACCTTGGACGACTACGGAACTCCGCTGTTCGCCCCGGACTCGGCTATTCGCCTGGAGTTGGTCGCACCGCCCTTGCCGCCCGAGAAGATCAGCGTCGGCCCGAGGGTCGGTGTCCGCCTGGAGGCCGACCGCCCGTGGCGTTTCTGGCTGACCGACTCACCCGCCGTATCCACCTACCGCCGCAGCCCCCGCGCGCCCAAGGAGGACGCCTCCGCCTGAGTTCGCCGTCGCGATCCGGGCCGCCGATCTCGTTGAGCAGCAGGGTATTTCCCTCGCTCGGGCTCTCTCCGAGAATCGGTCGGCCCGGATGGTGACGGTCTTTCTACGCGGTCGGCACCCGGTCGGCCGGGTCCATATCACTTGTCGCGACTCGTGCAGCCGCCGCGAGTACCGCGCGACAGGACGCGTCGGTGGGAGAGTTCCCGATTCCCATGGCCCACTGGACGATTCCCTCGGAACGGTACTCGAGGTAAGCGATCCGCATATCCTGCCCGATCCGGTCGGCCGTCTGACGCGTCAGTGAGAGAATTTCCACCGGCAGACCCACCCCGGTGGCGATCGCGGCCAGCAGTTCGGCGGGGTTGTCGGTGTCCGCCGAACGCTCGAGGATCCGACCGTCCACCTCGAGCGCCAGGCGTACGGACGAATCACCGATCACACACTCCGACAACCGAATTCGCCCGGATCGCGGCGCGTACACGGTGATCAACAACGCGTACAACATCGCCGCGGTGACCTCGTCCCCGGTCGCATCGGTGAGCCGCTGCACGTGCCCGGCGAAATCGATCTGCAACCGCCGAGGCAGTTCGACGCCGTACCCGGTATCCAGCAGATACGCGATCCCACCCTTGCCGGACTGGGAATTCACCCGGATCACCGCATCGTACGAGCGGCCCACATCCGCCGGATCGATCGGCAGATACGGTACCTCCCAAGGGATCTCGCTCTCCGGCAGACCCGCCCGCGCGGCTCGTTCGCGATGCGCGGCGAACCCCTTCTTGATGGCATCCTGATGCGTCCCCGAGAACGCGGTGTACACCAGATCGCCGACGTACGGATGCCGCTCGGGCACCGGCATCCGGGTGCAGTACTCGACCGTGCGCCGGACCCGATCGATATCGGAGAAGTCGATCATCGGATCCACCCCCTGCGCGTGCAAATTCAGTGCGAGAGTGGCGATATCGACATTCCCGGTCCGCTCGCCGTTGCCGAAGATGCAGCCCTCCACCCGCTGCGCCCCCGCGAGCACGGCCAACTCGGCGCAGGCGATCCCGGTACCGCGATCGTTGTGCGGATGCACCGACAGGATCACCCCGTCCCGGCGGGCCAGATTGTGGTGCATGTACTCGATCTGATCCGCGTACACGTTCGGCGTGGCGACCTCCACGGTCGCGGGCAGATTCAGGATCACCGGACGTTCCGGCGTCGCGTCCCACAGCGTCGTCATCGAATCACACACGTGCAGCACGAAATCCGGCTCGGTGAGGATGAACACCTCGGGCGAGAACTCGAATCGGACGTTCTCCCGATCCCCGGCCAGCTCGAGGATGTCGCGCCCACCGGCCAGGATCAACTCCGCCACCTCGGCGCGGCCGCGGCCCAGCACCTGTTCGCGCCAGACCGGCGCGGTCGCGGTGTACATGTGGATCACCACGTCGTTCGTGATGCCCTCGACCGAGGCGACGGTGCGTTCGATGAGATCGCGCCGGGCCGGGGTGAACACGACGATCGTGACGTCCTCGGGCGCGAGGTTCGCGTCGCGGATCAGGCGCACGAAGTCGAAGTCGGTCTGCGAGGCGCTCGGATAGCCGACCTCGATCTCCTTGTACCCCATGGCGACCATGAGTTCGAACAGAGCGCGCTTGCGTTCGGGATCCATCGGTTCGGCCAGGGCCTGATTGCCGTCACGCAGATCGACCGGCACCCACAGCGGGGCCTCGGTGATCCGCGCCGACGGCCACCGCCGATCGGTGAGCGGCACCGAAACCCGTTCGTACACATCGCGATAACGATGCGAGGGCATGACGGACGAGCACTGGCGATTCCAGTGGAATGACATGAGTTCGGAAACTTTCGCGTCGAAGGACGACCGGCGCAGCCCTGCAACCCGCGGGCAGGGTGCCGGTCGATCAGACCCCGCCGCGGCGAAGGAGCAGAAGGTTCCGGTATCCCATGTGGCCTACACTAGACGGCAACAACTCCTCAGACAAGTAGAGAGGTGAACGGACCTTGGTGCACGTGCAGCGTCATCCGCTGGCCGCGCAGGCGGCGGAGTTACTCCTGGACCGGATCCGCGCCGGCGAATGGCGGCTCGGCCACAAACTGCCGGGGGAGACGACCCTGGCCGCGCAACTGGGCGTCGGCCGCTCCACACTGCGCGAGGCGATCCGCGAACTGGCGGGTCGGGGCGTGCTCGAAAGCCGCCAGGGCGCAGGCGTTTTCGTCACGGCCCTGGATGTCGCCGAGGACTGGGACACCGTCCTGCGCCGCACCGACATCGTCACCGTCATCGAGGCGCGCATCGCCATCGAGGCCGAGGCGGCCGCCCTGGCCGCACGCCGCCGCACCCCCGCCGACCTGCGCGCCATGTGGCGGGCCCTGGCCGCGCGAGCCGAGCGCCACGAATCGGTGCCCGACCTGGTCGACGCCGACACCACGTTCCATCGCACCGTCGTCCTCGCCGCGCACAACGATGTGCTCACCGGAATGTTCGACGCCTTCGTCCCACGCCTGCGGCACGCCATGATCGATATGCTGCGCATCCGCCCGCTCGCGGACGAACAAGCCGACCACCACGCGCACAAGATCCTGCTCGACGCCATCCGCTCCCGGGACACCGCCGCTGCCGCGACCGCGAGCCGACTCCACCTGACTTCACTGAAGGACGCCTTCGCATAAGGCGTTCCGGCCGCCGATGAATTTCCCGGGACCGCCTCGTCGTATCGAGCAAGCGCGCTCGACAGCACACCGGCAACCCGAAGGACATCGCATGACCGCCATCACCCACCCCACCTCGACCGCCTCGACCGGCAAGATCCGCACCCGCATCGTGTGGACCCTGCGTATCGTGCTCGGCCTCTTCTTCATCATCGCCTCCGGCCTGCCCAAACTGCTCGGCGACGCCACCGCGGTACACGTCTTCCAGCAGATCGGCTGGGGCGAATGGTTCCGCTACCTCACCGGCGCGGTCGAGGTGTCCGGCGGCCTGGGCCTGCTGATCCCGCGCCTGACCCGCGCCGCCGCCGCGGGCCTGACCATCACCATGGTCTGCGCCGCCGCGACCCAGGTCTTCCTCGTGCACGCCCCCGCCACCGCGATCTTCCCGCTGGCGCTGGCCGTCCTGTTCGCCTGGCTCACCACCCAGCGCCGCTGACCCGAGCCCCCGCAGCCCGCCGCCGATCACCGTATCGGCGGCGGGCTCACGTCATCCGTCTGTACCGGAACCGGTGAGGTCCATTGCTGGTTCGTCATCGCCGGAGGTCAGGTTCGCGCCCCGCCGATGTGCACCCGGACTGATCCCGTAACGCCGTTTGAACGCCGCGCCGAGACTGAAGGCGGTGCCGTAACCCACTTGCCGCGCAATGGATTCCACGGTCGCGTCGGTGCCGCGCAACAGATCCGCGGCGCGGGCCAGCCGCCATTC
The DNA here is from genome assembly GCF_009604405.1 of Nocardia macrotermitis. GTDB lineage: Bacteria > Actinomycetota > Actinomycetes > Mycobacteriales > Mycobacteriaceae > Nocardia > Nocardia macrotermitis. The sequence goes on along the minus strand of NZ_WEGK01000009.1, from coordinate 2,691 downwards.
GGTGAGATAGGCGATGGGCGGCTCACCCACCAGATCGGTGAACCGACGCGCGAGTGCGGCCCGCGAGACACCCACCGCGGCGGCCAGGTCGGCGACCGTCCAGTCGGTCGCGGGATTGTGCTCGAGCAGCCGTAGCGCCTGCCCGACCATCGGATCGGCATAGGCGTGATACCAGCGCGGCGCGCGTTCCCGCGCGAACCAGGCGCGCAGCGCGGCGATGGTGAGCAGATCCAACAGCCGGTCCAGCAGCGCGGCCTGCCCCGGTGCGTCACGTCCGGACTCGTCGACCAGCAACCCGAGCAGCCGCGCGTCGACCTGATCTCCGTCGAGTACGGCCAGTGGCGGCAGCGCACGCAGCAGTCGCTCGCTCACCGTTCCGGCGAACTCGTACGTCCCGGTCAGCAGCGCGGTCGCGCCGTCGGGATCGGTGCCCCAGCTGCGGACACCCAGATCCCATGTCTCACACAGTAATTCGCCGTCCGGAGTGGTCGTGGTCTGCCCAGGGTGCACGATCGCCCGCGGCGGCGTGCCCGGATCGTCGGCGACGACATAGGCATCGGGGCCACGCACGATCGCCACCGCCCCGGTCCCCAGCCGGGTGGGTTCGGCATCGTCCGGAACGAACCACGCCGAACCCCGCGTCACCACGATCACCGCGAGCGGCGCGCGGTCGGCGATGCGCAGCGACCACGGCGGATCCAGCAGCGACCGCATGACGAAGGCGCCGCGTGCGCGCGGACCGTCGAGCAGATCGGCGAGTGCGTCCATCCACCGACCATCGTCCACCGTGCGACGACGATCAACCCGGATATTCGGCGCGGCCGTATTTCGTTCGACCGCGGCCCGGCCCCGGGCGCACACTCGGTGTCGACCTGTCTGCGGGCAAGGCGCGGACGTGCGGAAAGATGGGATGGCGTGAGCCTCGACATCATCGATGAACTGACCTGGCGTGGACTGATCGCACAGTCCACCGATCTGGATGCCCTGCGGGCCGAGATCGCGAAGGGGCCCATCACTCTCTATGCGGGTTTCGATCCGACCGCCGCCAGTCTGCACGCCGGTCACCTGGTCCCGCTGCTGACGCTCGCGCGTTTCCAGCGCGCCGGGAATCGGCCGGTGGTGCTGGCCGGCGGCGCGACCGGCTTGATCGGCGACCCCCGGGACGTCGGTGAGCGGGTGATGAACTCGACCGACACCGTCGCCGAATGGGCCGATCGGATTCGCGGCCAACTCGAGCGGTTCGTCGACCTGGACGATTCGCCGACCGGCGCGGTCGTCGCGAACAACATGGACTGGACCGGCCCGCTGTCGACGGTGGACTTCCTGCGCGACGTCGGCAAGCACTTCTCGGTGAACGTCATGCTGGCCCGCGAGACGGTCAAGCGCCGCCTCGACGGCGACGGCATGTCCTACACCGAATTCAGCTACATGTTGTTGCAGGCCAACGACTTTCTGCAGTTGCGCCGCAAGCACGGGTGCACGTTGCAGGTCGGCGGATCCGATCAGTGGGGCAACATCATCGCGGGCGTCGAGCTGAACCGTCGGGTGGACAGCGCCCAGGTGCATGCGATGACCACACCGCTGGTGACCTCGGCCGACGGCAAGAAGTTCGGCAAGTCCACCGGCGGCGGCAGCCTGTGGCTGGACCCGGAGATGACCAGCCCGTACGCCTGGTACCAGTACTTCGTGAACACCGGTGACGCCGATGTCATCCGGTACCTGCGCTGGTTCACCTTCCTCGATCGCGAGGAGCTGGCCGAGCTGGAACTCGCCACGCAGGAACGTCCGCACGCCCGCGAGGCACAGCGCCGGCTGGCCGCGGAGATGACCACCCTGGTGCACGGCGAGGCGAACACCGCCGCGGTCCAGCTCGCCAGCCAGGCCCTGTTCGGTCGCGGTGACCTGGGTGAACTGGATTCCGGGACGTTGTCGGCGGCGCTGACCGAGGCGGCGGGGGAGAACTCCGTCGCCGTCGCGTCCGAGGGGGCCACGATCGTGGACCTGCTGGTGGAGTCGGGATTGTCCGAGAGCCGGGGTGCGGCCCGTCGTGCGGTGAACGACAACGGCGTCTCGGTGAACAACACCCGCGTCACCGATCCCGAATGGACCCCCGGCGAGGCCGACTACCTGCACGAACAGTGGTTGGTGCTGCGGCGTGGGAAGAAGAGTTTCGCCGGAGTTCGCCGGGCGGCCCGTTGACCGTCGGCATGACCTGAGTCACAATCGTTGACTCAGGTCGGCCGGGGCCGTAATCCCGGTCTTCTGACCTGCGTAAACGCGTGCTGTCTTGGCGATTTGACGTTCCGTTATCCGCCACGTAACTTATTCCAAGTCAGAGCGACACGGACACCGACCCGGGGCCGAGAGGCCAGGGAAACGAGGTAGTACGAGGAGCGCCTGACGCCATGCGCAACCGATCTCGATCCGCGAGCTTGACTCGAAGGCTTCGAGTGGTTAGGCTGGAAAACCTGCCTCCAGAGAGGGTCGAGACTAAATCGGCCGGATCTTCAGTGCGTGTGTTCTTTGAGAACTCAATAGTGTGTCGATGAATGTCAGTGCCAATTTTTTATTGGTTCCGGCCTCTTGCACCCCCGTGTGGGAGTGTCGGACATTTAGTCAGCAAATACTTTTGCTGGTGTTTGATTTTTTGCCATGGTTTTCGGACTCTGGTTAATTCTTCCGATTAGCCCT
>NZ_WEGK01000008.1 GCF_009604405.1 Nocardia macrotermitis | reverse complement strand
GGCTGTGGTGGTGGGGGGTGGTCGGGGGGTGGTGGTGATGGTGCCGGATCAGCGAGATCTGGATCGGGTGTTGGGGGCCTGTACGGAGTTGGTGGGGGAGGCGGCGGTGGGGTTGGCGGCGGGGTTGGGGCCTTCGGCACGGTATCGGCGGTGGTTGGCGGCGTTGCGGGGGTCGGCGCGGATCGTGGTGGGGACGCGGAGTTCGGTGTTCGCGCCGGTGCGGGATCTCGGGTTGATCGTGATCTGGGACGACGGGGACGACACCTACGCCGAACCTCGCTCGCCGTATCCGCATGCACGGGAGGTGGCGATGTTGCGGGCGCACGAGATGGGGGCGGCGTTCCTCGCGGGGGGATTCGCGCGGACCGCGGAGATCCAGGCCGCGGTCGCCTCGGGGTGGGCGCACGATCTGGTCGCGGAGCGGGCCGTGGTGCGGCAGTTCGCGCCGCGGATCAGCGCGCCGGGGGACAGTGACGTTGCGCTGGAACGGGATCCGGTCGCGCGGGCGGTCCGGATTCCGGCCGTGGCCTTCACCGCGGCGCGCAAGGCGCTCGCCGCCGGGGATCCGGTGCTGGTGCAGGTGCCACGACGCGGTTATGTTCCGGCGCTGTCGTGTGCGCGGTGCCGCACGCCCGCGCGCTGTCGGCACTGCAATGGGCCGCTGGCGCTGCCCGGTGATGCCGCCAGGACGCGTCCGGCATCCGACTCCGCGCGTGCGGGTTCGACACGGGAGTTGGGGGTTGCGTTGTCGCGCAACAGATCCGGGGAGGTCGCGCACAGTCCGCAATGCCGCTGGTGCGGTCGGACCGATGCGGCCTTCCGCTGCGGGAACTGTGGTGCGCGGGCGTTGCGGGCGGTGGTCATCGGTGCCGCGCGTACGGCGGAGGAGTTGGGCCGGGCGTTCCCGGGGGTGCCGATCCGGGGGTCCGGCGGTGCGACCGTCCTGGATTCGGTGTCCGAGGGTGCGCAGGTCGTCGTGTCGACCATCGGTGCGGAGCCGAGTGTGCCGGGCGGGTATGCCGTCGCATTGCTGCTGGACGGCTGGGCGCTGCTGGGCCGCGCGGATCTGCGGGCGGCCGAGGATGCGTTGCGGCGCTGGATGTGCGCCGCGACGCTGGTCCGCCCGACCGGTCAGGTCATCGTGATGGCCGAACCGGGGCTGCCGACCGTGCAGGCGCTGGTCCGCTGGGATCCGGTGACGCACGCGGACTTCGAACTCGCCGCGCGAACCGAGGTCCGCTTTCCGCCCGCGGTCCGCCTGGCCGCCCTCGACGGCACCATCGACTCCATCGCCGAATTACTCGGCGAGACAAAGCTTCCCGCCGAAGTGGAAGTGCTGGGCCCGGTGCCCCTTCCCCCCGGCGCCCGCACCCCGTTCTCCTCCGGTGACGCCCCGCCCGAGATCGAACGCATGATCCTGCGCACGGACCGCACCCACGCCGCGGCCCTGTCCCGCGCCCTCACCGCCGCCCTCGCCGTCCGCAGCACCCGCCGCTCCGGCGACCCCCTACGCGTCCAGATCGATCCCATCGATATCGGTTGAGCCGTGTCGCCTGCCCCGTATCGCCGAGCCGTATCGGCTGAATCCCGTGAGCGGCAGCGGATTTGGTGGGGGTCAGCGGAAGAAATCTGCGTGGTGGGTGGCCCAGGTGGTGAAGGGGGTGGCGGGGCGGGCGAGGACTTGTTGGATGTGGGGGCTGACTTGTTGTTCTTCGGGGGTGGGGGTGCCCAGGATGGACAGGGTGACTTCGGCGACGGGGGCGGGCATGTGGTCGGTCAGGGTCGAAAGTGCTTGGGCGCGAGTGATTTCGTGGAAGGTGATCGGTTCGGCGAGGATCTCGGAGAGGGTGCGGACCTGGTCGCGAGGGGAGAGGGGTTCGGGGCCGGTGAGGGTGTAGGCGTGTCCGGCGTGGTCGTCCGAACGTAGGGCGGCCGCGGCCATGTCGGCGATGTCGGAGGGGGCGACCTGAGGGAGGGCGATGTCGCCGAACGGCCAGTGGACCGCGCGCTGGGTGCGGATCGATTCGATCCAGGCGAACGTGTTCGAGAAGAACCCGCCGGGGCGCAGCGCCGTCCAGGCGAGGTCCGAATTCCGCAGTGCGGCTTCGAAAGCGGTGATCCGTGTGGTCGCGGGGTTACCGGGACGGGTCTGTGCCGACTGCGAACTCAACAGCACGACCTTGCGGATTCCGGCTCGTTCGAGCGCGCGCAGCACCTCGACCGGCGGTGGTCCGGCGATGCCCTGTTCACCGGACAGCAGCAGGAACAGCGCGTCACCACCGGCGGCGGCCGTCGCGAGTCCATCCGGATCGGACAGATCGGCCCGCCGGTACTCGACGCCTTCCTGTGGGTTGCTCTGCTTCTCACCCCGAGAGATCGCCACCACCTTCTCGCCCTGTCCCGCCAGGGTCCGTACGAGTGCTGCCCCGACATTGCCGGTAGCTCCGGTTACCACGAACATTCGACATCCTTAGTTAGTTGGCTGACTAAAAGTAAGATACGACCAATGACCGGGCGTTGTCTATAGTTAGTCGTATGACTGACTCAGTTGAGTCGAAGCGAGTGGGCAAGCGTGACCGGCTCGCCGCGGCCGCCGCGCGGGTCTTCCACGAGCGGGGCGTGGAGAAGACGACCATCGCCGATATCGCGCGCGCCGCGGATGTTCCCGTCGGCAACGTCTACTACTACTTCAAGACCAAGGACCAACTCGTCCAGGCGGCCATCGGTGCACACGGGCAGGGGTTACGGAACGTGATCGCGGAACTCGAGCAGCGCCAGGCTCCGGCCGATCGTCTGAAGGAACTCGTTCGGGGATGGGTTGGCGAGCGCGACCTCGCCGCCCGATTCGGTTGTCCCGCAGGAACTCTGGCCGCCGAGCTGGACAAGCGCGACGACGGTCTGGATCGGGAGATGGCCGTGGTCATGCGGGAGCTGATCGATTGGGTTCAGGTGCAGTTCGCGGCGATGGGCCGGTCCGACGCCGCCGAACTCGCGGTGGCGCTGGTCGCCGCATACCAGGGAATTGCGCTGCTCACCAACACTTTTCGTGATCCGGAGCTGATGGTCGCGGAAGGGCGTCGGCTCGAGGAGTGGATCGATTCGCTGGCGGCCTGAGCGGGGATTCGCCGTTGACCTAACCGGGTTCGGCCATCTTGCTGTCGGGTTCGACACCGAGCCCGAGTGTTTCGACGATCGTCTCGACCGCGCGTCGCATCGATGCCTCCAATTCGGCTGTGTCGCTGCCCATTCCGGTCAGCAGATCGATGGTCGCGGGCCCGAGAACGGCGGTCAGCGCCTGGCCCTCGGTGCCGAGATGCCCGGTCAGTTCCAGCAGGACGACGCCGTGGATGAGCCCCCACAGCCGTGCGGCCACCTGCCGGGGCGGATCGGGGCGGATGCGCCCGGCGTCGATCATCCGCTGCACCACCGTGACGAGTTGCAGATACGTCGCGGTGTCGCTGCAGTCCTCGAGCGGTTCGGTGGTGAAGTCGGCGACCGCGCCGGTGTGCAGTGAGGTCAGGCCGAACATCAGGCGGTAGCGCTGCGGACTGTCCAGGGCGTACTGGCGGTAGGCCGCGCCCATCACGAGGAAGTCGGCGGCGGGATCTTCGGTCGGCGCGACCGCGTCCAGCGCCGCGCCGAACTGGATGAACGCCTCGGTGACGATCGCCGAGACCAATCCGGGCATGCCTTCGAAGTGGGTGTAGACGGCCATCGTCGAGGCGCCGACCTCCGCGGCCACCCGACGCGCCTGCAACGCCTCGGGCCCGACCTCCTCGAGCAGCCGCATTCCGGCTTCGATCAGTTGTTCGCGCATCTGCGCGCCGGTCCGCCGATTCGACGGACGGGAATGGGAACTCACTGTTGCCACACCTCCATAACGAGGTTATCGTAGTCCATATAACGTTGTTATATGGCAGGAGCCTGACATGGGGAATCGTTATCTCGAGGGCGGCTTCGCGCCGCTCCAGGAGGAATTCACACTCACCGATCTGCAGGTGACCGGCACCATCCCGGAGCACCTCGACGGCAGATATCTGCGCAACGGCCCGAATCCGGTCGGCGACCTGGATCCGGAGCTGTACCACTGGTTCCGCGGCGACGGCATGGTGCACGGCCTGCGGCTGCGCGACGGCCGCGCCGAGTGGTACCGCAATCGCTGGGTGCGCGGCCCGAAGACCTCGGCCGCGCTCGGTGAGCAGCCGCGCGCGGGTGCGGCGGTCACCGGTGGGGAGGGCGCGAACACCAGCGTGATCGGCGTCGCCGGGCGCACGGTCGCCATCGTCGAGGGCGGCGGGCCGGCGTACGAGCTGACCGAGGAGCTCGACACGGTCGGCGTCTGCGATTTCGACGGCACGCTGACCGGCGGATACACCGCGCATCCCAAACGCGATCCGGCGACCGGGGAGCTGCACGCGGTGTCGTATTCGTTCCTGCGCGGAAATCGGGTGCAGTACTCGGTGATCGGCGTGGACGGCCGGGCGCGTCGCACGGTCGACATCGAGGTCGGCGGTTCGCCGATGATGCACGATTTCTCGCTCACCGAGAACCATGTGGTCTTCTACGACCTGCCGGTCACCTTCGACGCGAAGGTCGCCGCGGAGATGAGTGTGCCGCGCAGGCTGCGGCTGCCGGTCCGGCTGATGCTCTCGGCGATGGTCGGCCGGGTGCGGGTGCCGACCCCGCCGACGCCGAGTTCGGGTGCGCCCGTTCGGGATCGGCGGATGCCGTACAGCTGGAATCCGAAGTATCCGGCCCGCATCGGGGTGATGCCCCGCACCGGCGGCGCGGCGGATGTGCGGTGGTTCGATATCGAGCCGTGCTACGTGTTCCATCCGATGAACGCCTATGAGGAGGACGGCGTCATCGTGCTGGACGTGGTTCGCTACGACACCATGTTCGAGCAGGGGCATCGCGGTCCGTCCGGGCGTGCGGCGCTGGATCGGTGGGAGGTCGACCTGAACGCGGGCAAGGTGCGGGAGTCGCGGCTGGACGATCGGCCGCAGGAGTTCCCCCGGGTGGACGAGCGGCTGGTGGGTCGGCCGCATCGGTACGGGTACGCGCCCTCGGTCGGGCGTGATCTGGAGTCCGGCGCGAGTCTGTACAAGCACGATCTGCGCACCGGCAATACCGCGGAACGTTCCTTCGGCGTCGGAAAAGGCTTGGGGGAGTTCGTCTTCGAGCCGTCCTCGCCCGACGCGGCCGAGGACGACGGCGTGCTGATGGGCTTCGTCCACGACGCGGCGACCGACCGGAGCGAGCTGGCCATCCTCGACGCCGGAACCCTCGAGACGGTGGCGAGTATCGCCCTGCCGCATCGGGTGCCCACCGGATTCCACGGCAACTGGATCCCCTCGAACTGAGCGAACGGTCGGTTCGTGCGCCACCTCACACTTGTCTAAGATGCATTGTCGATATATCGTCGATGAAGTAATCGTAAGAACAAGCCTTGAGGAGGCTTCCCATGGAGAACATGGAGAACATGAATATGCGTGGCCGCCGCGGCGGACCACGCCCCGGCGATCGTCGACGGGAAGGCCGTGGCCCCGGTGGTCGCGAGCACTTCCGTCGCGGTCCGCACGGCGGTCCGGGTTTCGGACCGGAATTCGGCCCGTTCGGCGGCGATTTCGGACCCGGTTTCGGCCGCGGTTTCGGCCGCGGTCGCGGGCGCGGCGGCCGGGGTCGGCGCGGTGATGTGCGCGCGGCGATCCTGCTGCTGCTGAAGGACCGTCCGATGCACGGCTACGAGCTGATCCAGCAGATCCGCGAACGCAGCGGTGACGTCTGGCGGCCCAGCCCCGGCTCGATCTACCCCGCGCTGTCCCAGCTCGAGGACGAGGGTCTGGTGCTCATCGACAAGGTGGCGGGTCGCAAGACCGCCAAGCTCACCGACTCCGGTGTCGAATACGTCCAGCAGCAGGCGGACGAACTCGGCGATCCGTGGCAGGAGGTCCGCGACGGTGTCGGGGATCAGGCCCTGGATCTGCGCGAACTCGTCGGTCAGCTGATGGGTGCGGTCGCGCAGGTGGCTCGCGCCGGTACCGCGGAGCAGGCCGCCAAGGCCGCCGAGGTGCTCACCGAGGCGCGTCGCTCGCTCTACCGGATCCTCGCCGACGACGAGACCGGCGAGAAGTGAATCGTGATTTCGGGCCGGTGAGCCGCGCTGCGGCACGGATTTCCGGTCCGGGTGCGCGATGATCGGGACATGGCACAATGCGGACCCCGCATTGCTCGGGGCTGGTCACAACACTCGGGACGCACGCGTCGCCGGAACCGATCACATCGGACGGCCGCGGCGGTCGCCCTGGCCGGTGCGCTGATCCTCGGGATCGGCACACTCGGCCGGGCCGAACCGCCGCGGCCGCCCGGATATGTACCGCCGGTGGTGCCCGTGCAACCGGGGCCGCCGCAGCAGGGGCATCTGGGGGCGGTGCAGTACGAGAAGGCCCATCCCGGAGCTACTCCGTTGGGCGCCAACGACTTCGGATGCCGACCCGGCGCGGCGCATCCGCGTCCGGTGATCCTGGCGCACGGTACCGACGCGTCGGCCTACACCGACTGGGCGGGGGTCGGGCCGCAACTCGCGCAGGCCGGATTCTGCGTCTTCGCACTGGATTACGGGGGTAAGCCCGGGGCCACCCATTACGGCACCGAGGATCTGTGGATCTCCTCCGCGCAGATCGGCGAGTTCGTCGACCGGGTGCTGGCCGCCACCGGTGCGCGGCAGGTCGATCTGGTCGGGTTCTCGCAGGGGGCGAATGTGACCCGGTATTACGTGAGCGAACTCGGGGGCGCGTCGAAGGTGGGGCGCTGGGTGGGGCTCGCCTCACCGACGAACGGCGGCATCATGTACGGGCTGGTGCCGCTCGCCGACGCGCTGCCCGGACTGTGGCCGGTGTATCGGGATCTGACCTCGCTGGCCGCGATTCAGCAGGCCGCGGGGTCGCCGTTCATCCGGCAGCTGAACGAGGGCGGTGACACCGTGCCGGGGGTGGAGTACACCACGATCATCAGCCGCGTCGACGAGATGATCCAGCCCTATCGGAGTATGGAACTGCGTGGTCCCGGGGCGCGCAACGTGGTGTTGCAGGATCTGTGCTCGATCGATCTGACCGGGCATTTCCAGATGGTGTACGACCCGTACGTGTGGCAGTTGCTGCGCAATGTGCTCGACCCGGCGCACGCGCGTGCGCCGGAATGCCGGTTCGTGCCGCTGGGCACCGGAATCCCCGAGGTGATCCTGGGCGCGCACACCTGAATCGGGCCATCCGTAAAATGAGGCGACCGCAAGCCCGCATCCTTCATCGCCTCGGGGAGTTACCGTGACCGTCCAGCCCGTTCGCCTGTTCGGCGACCCCGTCCTGCGCGCCCGCGCGGACGAGGCCACCTCCTTCGACCGGGAGTTGCGTCAACTGGTGACCGATCTGACCGACACCATGCACGCCAGTGGCGGCGTCGGCATGGCCGCGCCGCAGATCGGCGTGGGGTTGCGCGTCTTCGTGTACGACACGGTCGCGGCGAGCCGGGCGGGCACGCCGCGCGCCGGACATCTGATCAACCCGTCGTACGAGGTGCTCGGGGACGAGGAGCAGACCGGCGCGGAGGGCTGCCTGTCGATTCCGGGACTGCGCTACGACGTCACCCGGGCGTTGCGGGTGCGGGCGCGGGGCGTCGACGTCGACGGTGCGCCGGTGGAATTCGAGGCCGAGGGGCTGCTGGCGCGGTGCGTGCAGCACGAGTTCGACCACCTCGACGGTGTGCTCTATCTCGACCGGCTCGATCCGGCCGCGCGCAAGGCCGCGCTGCGCGAGGTGCGTGAATCCGAATGGTTCGGCGCGGGTAAGACCGTGATGTCCGCGGCCGAGGTGGCCGGGGTGCGGGTCGCCACGGCGGGACAGGGGGACTGATGCGGCTCGTCTTCGCCGGGACGCCCGAACCGGCCGTGCCCTCGTTGCGGCGGCTGCTGGAATCCACGCGGCACGAGGTCGTCGCGGTGGTGACCCGTCCGGACGCGGTCGCCGGGCGCGGGCGCAAGGTGTCGCGTTCGCCGATCGGGCAGTTGGCCGACGAGCACGGGATTCCGGTGCTCACCCCGCGCAAACCCGCTGAGCCCGAATTCGTCGCGCAGCTCACCGAACTGGCCCCGGACTGCTGTCCAGTAGTGGCCTACGGTGCGCTGCTGCCGCAGCAGGTGCTCGACATTCCGCGGTACGGCTGGGTGAACCTGCACTTCTCGCTGCTGCCCGCCTGGCGCGGGGCCGCTCCCGTGCAGGCCGCGATCCTGGCCGGGGACGAGATCACCGGCGCGGCTACCTTCCTGATCGAGAAGGGGCTGGACACCGGGCCGGTGTTCGGGGTGCTCACCGAGCGGATCGGGGTTACCGACACGGCCGGGACGTTGCTCGGGCGGCTCGCGGAATCCGGTGCGCGACTGCTGGATTCGACGATGGACGGGATCGAGGACGGTGTGCTGCAAGCCGTTCCGCAGGCCGCCGAGGGCGTGTCCTACGCGCCGAAGGTCGATGTGGAGGCGGCGCACGTGCGCTGGGATCAGCCCGCGCTCGCGGTGAGCCGCCGCATCCGCTCGGTCACCCCCGCCCCCGGTGCGTGGACCGAAATCGACGGTAAGCGAATCAAACTCGGCCCCGTGGAGTTGGTCGAGGAGGTGCTGCCGCCTCGCGTGATCGAGGTTCGTAAATCGGGTGTTTTCGTCGGTACCGCCACCACCGCGGTCCGCCTCGACCAGATCCAACCCCCTGGTAAACGCATGATGCCCGCCCTCGATTGGGCTCGCGGCGCTCGCCTGGAACCCGGCGCGGTGATCGGATGACCCGCTCGGAGCGGGACGGGAACGACGAGGCCGCGGGGTCGGGCGGTCGAGCGTCGGGTGGTTCGGGGGATGCGCGCCGACGTGCCGATTCCGGACGCACATCTGGTGCGTCACAAGCGAATTCGGGGCGTGGCGGGGATCGGAAGTCGGGTGGGAGTGCGGGCGAGGATCGGAAGTCAGGTGGGAGTGCAGGCGAGGATCGGAAGTCAGGTGGGCGTGCGGGCGAGGGTGGTCGTGCGGGCAATATGACGCGTTCGGCTGGCCCGGGGCAGCCTCGAGTGGGTCGTGCGAGTGATGTGTCGGACAAGCGAGATGGAAATGCTCGGCAGAAAGATGGGCGTGGAGTCGGTGATGGTGTGGGACAGGCGAATTCGGGTTACGGGAGTGGGAAGGTGACGCGAGGCTCCGGCGCGTCGAGAGGCGTGGGTGACAGGGCGCGGTCGGAGGAGTCCGAGCGGCGGTCGTCCGGACGGGCGAGTGGTGGTCGAGGCGAATGGGGTGGGGATCCGCGCCGGAGTGATTCGGATCGTTCGGGGGCTCGGCGCGTGGGTGGTGCCGCCTCCGCCGATCGTGTGCCGAATCCGCAGCGACAAGCCGAGGATGTTGCGTCGCAACAAGATTCTCGGGGGCGTGCCGGTGGATCCGGTACCGGTGATGGTCGCCGGGCCGGTGATCGAAGCGGGGGCGCGTCGACTGCTGGTGGGCGGGGTGGCGAGTCTGGAGGGCGGACTGCGGGTCGGTCCGACTCGTCCGGACGGTCCGGGGCCGTTGGTGGTGCACAGCGACGGGCCGGGGCGAGTGGTCGGGAGGACGTTCAGTCGAAGCGGCGTGACTCGCAAGGGGGCACATGGGGGCAGGGGAGTCGTGGCGGGGCGAGTGATAGGGATGACGTTCCGTCGAGGGGGCGTGACTCGCAAGGGAGCACGCAGGGGCAGGGGAGTCGTGGCGGGGCGAGTAAGCGGGATGATGCTTGGTCGAAGGGGCGTGACTCGCAAGGGGACATGCGGCGGCAAGGGAGTCGCGGCCGGGCGAGTGATCGGGATGATGCTCGGTCGAAGCCGCGTGACCCGCAAGGGAGCGTGCAGAGGCAGGGGAGTCGCGGCGGGGGGAGCGGGCGCGGTGATGGGGGCGGTCGAGTTGCCGGCCGGGGCGGGGAGGGGGCGCGTCGAGCGGGTGGGCGCAATGCCTCGGTCGTGGATGCGCCGCGTGAGGTGGCTCGGGATGTGTTGCGGGCGGTGCGGGAGCGGGATGCCTATGCGAATCTCGTGTTGCCCAAACTACTTCGGGAGCGGCGGGTTTCGGGGCGGGATGCGGCGTTCGCCACCGAGCTTGCCTATGGTGCGTGTCGGTCGATGGGGATGTTGGACGCGGTGATCGAGGCGGGGGCGGGGCGTGCGGTCGCGGAGATCGACGGGCCGCTGCTGGATGTGCTGCGGTTGGGGGTGTACCAGTTGTTGCGGACGCGGGTCGGTGCGCATGCCGCGGTCGACACCTCGGTGGAATTGGCGCGGGCCGAATTCGGTTCCGGTAAGGCGGGTTTCGTGAATGCGGTGCTGCGCCGGGCGGGGGAGCGGGATCAGCAGGGCTGGGTGGATGCGCTCGCACCCCGGGATCCGGTGGGGCACATGGCATTCGAGTACGCGCATCCGGTATGGATCGCGCAGGCTTTCGCGGATGCGCTGGGCGCGTCGGCGGGGGAGTTGCGCGAGCTGCTGGCCGCCGACGACGAGCGCCCGGCCGTACATCTGATCGCGCGGCCCGGCGCTATCACCGCCGAGGAACTGGCGCTGGTCACCGGTGGTGAGCCGGGCCGCTGGTCGCCCTACGCGGTCTACCTCGACGGCGGCGACCCCGGTGCGATGGAACCGGTGCGCGAAGGGCTGGCCGGTGTGCAGGACGAGGGCAGCCAACTGGTGGCGCTCGCGCTGACCCGCGCCGAACTCCTGGGTCCCGACGCCGGTCGCTGGCTCGACCTGTGCGCGGGCCCCGGCGGTAAGGCTGCGCTGCTGGGCTGTCTGGCCGATATCGACGGCTACCACGTCGACGCGGTCGAGCCCGCCGAGCACCGGGCCGAGCTGGTCCGCACGGCCGTCCGCGACCTCCCGGTCACCGTGTACGTCGCGGACGGCCGGGACAGCGGCCTGACCCCGGGCTACGACCGCATCCTGGTCGACGCGCCCTGCACCGGACTGGGCGCACTACGCCGTCGCCCCGAGGCCCGCTGGCGACGCACCCCCGCCGACGTCCGCGACCTCACCGTCCTGCAACGCGAATTGCTCACCGCCGCATGGGATCTGCTGCGCCCCGGCGGAGTGGTCGTCTACTCGACCTGCTCACCACACCTCCCCGAAACAGTCGCGGTGGTCGCCGACGTCGCCCGCCGCACGGGCGCGGAGGAACTCGACACCCGCCCCCTTCTCCCCGGTGTTCCGGACCTCGGCGACGGGCCCGCCGCCCAACTCTGGCCCCACCGCCACGGCACCGACGCAATGTTCCTCGCCGCCTTGCGCAAACCCCTGTGATCCGGCCCGGAGGATCCCGCAGATACCCGGGATCCTTTGGGCCTGAACCATCGCTGCCGCAACGGATGTCGCCGCTGGAGTGTGCGGCCGGGCCTATAACGCACTGAACCGCGATTCGGAGGTGTGCTGGGCATAGGGATCTTCCGGGGCTGAATCGCTACTGCCGCAACGGATGTCGATGCGAGCGCAGGTGCCCTCGGGTACGACGGTGACTTGCGGATCGCGCGCGGCTCCGATACTTCGTGAGCGCGCAGAACCCTCTGATCCCGGAAACCGCGGCCCGGAGGATCCCCCGACAGATGGAACCTCCGGGCCTCGATCAACCCCTGTGCAGGGTCAGGGCGAGGCGTGGGCACAGGTCGACGGCCTCGCGGGCGGCGGTGATTCGGCCCTGGTCGATGACGGGGTCTCGGTGGTCGTGAGTGAGCGGGTAGCCCCAGTCGTCGCGGGCCAGGGTTTCCGGGAGTAGTTCGTTGCATACGCCGCGGCCGTCGCAGCGGGTCCAATCGATGTGTAATCGCAAGTTGCCGTTGGGGTTTCCGTTGTGGATCATGATCGTGCTCCGGGGGTGGTGTCGGTGACTTCGCAGTGGCCGTGTAGGTGGCGGGTGACGTCGTGGGCGAAGACGTCGAGGGTGGAGCGGATGAGGCGGGCGGTGGCGTCGGGGTGGGCGCAGGCGCCGCGGCCGTCGACGAGGGTAGCGAGGCGGGCGATTTCGCGGGGGTCGGCGGGGTGGCCGTGGGCCAGTGGGGTGAAGGTGGTGGCGAGGGTGGGGAGGCCGTGGCGGCAGGGGCCGCAGCGGCGGGCGCTCTGGGCGGCGAGGTAGGTGAGGATGTCGGCCGACGCGTGCAGGCCGCATTCGGTCCGGGGGAGTACCCGGATGACGCCCGCGCCGGGGGTGGCGTGCAGGGGACGCAGGGCGGCCGTCGAGAGCGCGGCGCGGTGCAGCGCGGCGGCCGGGATCCAGGTGCCGTGGTAGCCGCCGACCAGGATGGCGCGCACGGTGCGGGGATCGGTTCGGCCGTGGCGGGTGAGCAGATCGAGCAGCGGGATGCCGAGGGGGACCTCGACCACGCCGGTCGCTGCCGTCCCGGAGAGGGTGACCAGCATGGTGCCGGGCTCGTCCGGGGTGCCCGCAGTGCGGAACCAGCGGGGGCCGTAACGGGTGATGAGGGCCAGGTGGGCGAGGGTTTCCACGTTGTGCACCAGGGTCGGGCGGCCACGCAGCCCGGACTGTGACGTGCTGACGAGCTGGTCGCCGGGCACGGCGGGCAGTCCCGCGATCCGGTTGATCACGGCGGTCTTCTCCCCGGACAGGAAGCTCTCCGGCGACGCGGTGAGCCGCACGGAACGCCGGTCGTATCCGCAGGCGCGACGTTCGTCGAGTGCGCGGCGAATGCCGTCGAGCGCGGCGGCGGGTGCGTAGAAATGGCATTCACGCGCGCCGACGACATCCGCGGCGATACCGAGCCCGTCCAGCACCAGATGCGGTGCGCGGGCGAGCAATACGGCATCCTTGCTGCTGGCGGGCTCACCCTCGGCCCCATTGGCGACGACGACCGCACGACGTCCCGCCGCGACAGCGGCGAGCTTGCGCGCGGCCGGGAATCCAGCGCCACCTCGTCCGAGCAGTCCGGCAGCGGTCACGGCATCCAGCACGGCCGCACCGTCGGAGATCACCGGTATCGGCCCGAAATGCCCTGCGTGCGAGGATAATTCAGGCACGGACAGCAGTAGCCGCCGAGTTCCCGCAGGCGCGGCGGGTTCGATGATGGTCGTGCTCATCGCACACTCCTTCGCTGTATCCGTCCGAATTCGGTGAAATTCGCCCCGGCCCGCCAGGTCACCGCCCCGGCGACGGCGACGACGCAGACCCCGGCGATCGCGAGCAGCCATGGCCGCCCGGCGTCGGTGCCGGTCCCCAACGCGTGTACCAGCGCCACCGGCCACAAACCGTATGCGGCCCAATGGATCAGCCGGAATACGCGCGGCCCGAGCCGATGCCGCAACAGCGCCGAGACGACCACCGCGATCAGCAGATCGACCGCGACGGTCCCGAGTCCCAGCCACAGCGGGCGGTAGTCCGCCGCGAACGGCACCAGGATGTCGATCAACCGCAACTGTGCGTCGGGATCGGCGAGCAGGGTCACCACATGAATCGCGACCAGCGCACACGCGATGAGCGACGCACCACGATGCAGTTCGGCAATTCCACTGCGCGGCAAGGTGATAGCGCGCCCCGACCGGGCCGCGATCCCGACCACCACCGCGACGGTCGACACCACCAGCGCGGCGACCCCACTGCCGCGGCCGAACGCCCACAGCGCCTGCGTGAGAGCTTCGTGACTCATCGGATCCACCTACCGTTCCGCGGGCCAGGCACCGACAGTGCCGACCCGCCCGCCCCGATCGACCAACCGGGCCGGAAGTCCGGACCTGCGCAGCGGCCCCAGCGCGTCGTGCCCCCGGACGATCGCGGCCGTGGCGGCGGCATTGGCCGTCAGACACGTATCCGCCGCGACCGACACAGTGCGCCAAACAGTTTCGGCGGCCACCCCGGTACGCGGATCGACGATGTGATGAACCAGATGGCCACCGCGCTTCCATCGCCTGCGAATAGTGCTCGAGGTGGCCATCGCCGCACCCGCGGGCAGCGAGATCCGGCAGCCCGGCTCGTTCGGACCGTCCCGAACCTCGATCTGCCACCCGCCCTCGGGAGCAGACCCGGCGGTGGCGATATCACCGCCGAGACTCACCAGCACCCCGCAACCGAACCGCTCGGCGATCAGATCCGCGCACCGATCCGCGGCGACGGCCTTGGCGGTCGCACCCAGATCCAGCCGCACCTCGCGGGGTACGGTCACGGTTTGCTGGTGGAGCAGAATCGCCCGGTAGTCCGGCCGACGCGCGATGACGACCTGCGGCGGAGCAGGCGTGTCAGTGCCCGCGAGCAGCCCGAAATCGCGGTCGTAACCGAGCCGCACGAGCGCCGCACCGACCGTCGGATCCACATCACCGGCCGTCTGTTCGGCCACCGCGAGCGCCGCGCGCAGATACTCCGCGAGCAGCGGGCCGACGACGGCCGGACGACCGTGTCGCGCGGTCAGCCCGTTGAGCTCGGAATCGTCCCGGAATCGGCTGCACGCGCGGTCCGCGGCGTCGAGATATTCGCGCATCGTCCGCTGCGCTGCGACGAGCTGGGCGGGGTCGGTCACCACCAGTCGGGCGCGGGTACTCCACACCTCCCAGTCGGCCGCCGCGGTGCGGTCGTCGAGCGTGCGCGGGGTCATGATCCGGCCGACTGCGCGTGCGCGGTGCCGGACCCGGTCCCGACCTGCGTGGCGGTCCCGGACGAGGTGTTCGAATCGCTGCTGCCGCTCGTCGCGGCGGTACTGCTGTTGGTGCTGTTCGTGCTGGTAGGCGCGCTGGCAGCGTGCGTGTCGCCGGACGCGAGGGCGGCCGCGCCGACGGTTCCGGCGACGCCCAGCGCCGCCAGTACCCGGGTCGCGGTGCGACCGGCCCGGCGGCCGGGATCCGATGACGGCATGGCATTCCTGTCCACTCGTGCGAACCGGATATTCGGCTCGTGTGAGAACGAGGATCCGAGCCCTGCCTGGGAGCGCCGTGAGAATTCCGCAGGCGCTCGCTGTGTGAGCTGATTTCCGGCAAATACCCAACCGACCGGCATGTTCTCCAGCGACGCGAACCAGGCCCGCGAAAACGGCGACTCGCGGTCGCGACGCGCGGGCGTCAGCCACGCCGGGGACAACCCTCTGCCGCAACCATTCCGCCGACCTGGGACAATAGCTCCGGCGAATCGAGGCGATCCGCCCGGCAGGACGGCCCCGCCCCGGCGAAGGGTGAGCCGAACCGAAGTGTTGTGTTTGCGCATCGGTAACCCTGGCGTGAGACAACGGGTTGCGCGCTTGCGCGGATCCGGAAAGGTGGACAGTACGTGACGCTCCAGTGGGACGTTTCACGGCCGCAGGTCCCGGGGCCGGAGGATTCCTCGCCCCTGCTGCGCTCCGCGCAGGCCGCGCCGCCACGCACCCTCGTCGACGTCCTGACCGCGACCGCCGGGGAGCACCCGGACGCGCCCGCCCTGGACGACGGCTCCGATGTGCTCACCTACGCCGAACTGCTCGCCGAGGTCGACGACACCGCCGACCGACTGCGCGCGGCCGGGGTGCGCCGCGGTGATCGCGTCGGGATCCGCATCCCCTCGGGCACCGCCGAGCTGTATGTGACCATCCTCGCCACGCTGTACGTCGGAGCCGCGTACGTCCCCGTCGACGCCGACGATCCGGACGAGCGTGCCCAGCTCGTGTTCGGTGAGGCCCGCGTCAGCGCGATCGTCACCGCCGCCGGAATCGCCGCGACCGGCGTCACCGGCACGACCCGCCCCACCCCGGACGGTCCGCCCGAGATCGACGACGACGCCTGGATCATCTTCACCTCCGGTTCCACCGGGACCCCCAAGGGCGTTGCGGTCACCCACCGCAACGCCGCCGCCTTCGTCGACGCCGAAGCCCGGATGTTCTTGCAGGACAAGCCGATCGGCCCCGGCGACCGGGTACTGGCCGGACTCTCGGTCGCCTTCGACGCCTCCTGCGAGGAGATGTGGCTGGCCTGGCGGCACGGCGCCTGCCTGGTGCCCGCCCCGCGCGCCCTGGTGCGCAGCGGTATGGATCTGGGCCCGTGGCTGGTGCGCCGCGAGATCAGCATCGTGTCCACGGTGCCGACGCTGGCCGCGATGTGGCCCGCCGAGGCGCTGGATGCGGTGCGGCTGTTGATCTTCGGCGGCGAGGCCGTCCCGCCGGACCTGGCCGAGCGGCTCGCGGGCAGCGGCGAGCGCGAGGTCTGGAACACCTACGGTCCCACCGAGGCCACCGTCGTGGCGTGCGCGGCCCTGCTGACCGGACAGGGGCCGGTCCGGATCGGCCTGCCGCTGGACGGCTGGGATCTGGCCGTGGTCGACCCGGCCTCGGGAAAGCCTGTGCCCGAAGGGGATCCGGGCGAACTCGTGATCGGCGGTGTCGGGCTGGCCCGCTATCTGGACGCGGCCAAGGACGCCGAGAAGTATGCGCCCATGCCGACGCTCGGCTGGCAGCGCGCCTACCGCAGCGGCGATCTGGTCCGCTTCGACGGCGCCGGACTGCTGTTCCTGGGCCGCGCCGACGATCAGGTCAAGATCGGTGGCCGCCGCATCGAACTCGGCGAGATCGATACCGCGCTACAGAACCTGCCCGGCGTCAGCGGCGCGGCGTGCGCGGTGCGAACCACCAAGGCGGGCAACAAGATTCTGGTCGGCTACCTGGCCAGCGCGAACCCGGATTTCGACGTGCAGGCCGCCCGCGCGCAACTGGCCGAGCAACTTCCCGCCCCGCTCGTGCCGCGCCTGGCGCTGCTGGAGGAATTGCCGACCCGCACCTCCGGCAAGGTCGACCGCAACGCGCTGCCCTGGCCGCTGCCCGGTGCGAGCCAGGATCCCAGCAGCGAACTCGACGGCACCGCGCAATGGCTTGCGGGACTGTGGAATTCGATTCTCGGCGCGGAGGTCACCGGCCCGCGTGCGGACTTCTTCGACCTCGGCGGCGGTTCGCTGTCGGCGGCGCAATTGGTGACCGCGCTGCGTGAACGTTTCCCGGAGGTGACGGTCGCGGACCTCTACGACCATCCGCGCCTGGGCGCCCTCGCCGAACACCTGGACGCCGCCGCGCCCGCCGCGACGGTGGAGCCGCGCCTGGTGAAACCCACACCGCGCCTTGCCCAATGGGCGCAGGTGCTGATCGGGATTCCGCTCACCACGCTGACCGGATTGCAGTGGTTGACGTGGCTGGGCATCGTCACCAATATCGCCAGCTGGTCGGGCTCGCTGCCGTGGCTGCCGGTGCTGTCCTGGTGGTGGCTGCTGCTGGCGTTCATCCTGTTCATCACCCCGCTGGGTCGCATGGCGATCTGCGTGATCGGCGCTCGCACACTGTTGTTGGGGGTGCGCCCGGGGAGTTATCCGCGCGGCGGCACGGTCCATCTGCGACTGTGGACCGCCGTGCGGCTGTCCGAGGCCAGCGGCGCGGAGAACCTGTCCGGCGCGCCCTGGATGGTGCCGTTCGCCCGTGCCCTGGGCGCGAAGGTCGGCAAGGGCGTCGACCTGCACACCCTGCCGCCGGTCACCGGCATGCTCGAACTCGGCGACGGATGCAGTGTGGAGCCCGAGGTCGACCTGGCCGGACACTGGATCGACGGTGATGTGGTGCACATCGGCGGCATCCGGATCGGCGCGGGCGCGGTGATCGGCTCGCGCTCGACGCTGCTGCCCGGCGCGGTGGTCGGCAAGAACGCCGTCGTGGCGCCGGGTTCCGCGGTCTTCGGCAAGGTGAAGGCCGCGCAGGAGTGGGCGGGTTCGCCCGCGGTGAAGACCGGTAAGGCCGAATACCCTTGGCCGCCACACACTCCCGCGCGCGCGGGACACTGGGTGATCGCCTTCGGCCTGACCTCGATGGCGCTGGCCGCGATGCCGGTGCTGGGGCTGGCGGTCGGCGGCGCGCTGCTGGCCTGGTGGATTCGCGACGATCGCACAGGGGCCGCCGCCCTCGGGCACGCATACGCGATGCTGCCCGTCGCCACGGTGCTGAGCCTGGCGGTGTTCGCACTGGCGACGGTCATCGCGGTGCGACTGCTGAGTATCGGCCTGCACGAGGGTTACTATCCGGTGCGCAGCCGGATCGGCTGGCAGGTGTGGACCACCGAACGCCTGATGGACTCCGCGCGCACCTTCCTGTTCCCGCTGTACGCGAGCCTGCTGACGCCGGTGTGGCTGCGGCTGCTCGGCGCGAACATCGGCAAGGGCGTGGAAGCCTCGACCGTGCTGCTGCTGCCGAAGTTCACCACCGTCGCCGACGGTGCGTTCCTGGCCGACGACACCATGATCGCCAGCTACGAACTGGGCGGCGGCTGGATGCGCATCGGCGAGGCGAAGGTCGGCAAGCGCGCGTTCCTGGGCAACTCCGGGATGACCGCGCCGGGCCGCCGGGTGCCGAAGAACGGCCTGGTCGCGGTGCTTTCGGCCGCGCCGGAGAAGGCCAAGGCCGGTTCGTCCTGGCTGGGCAGCCCGCCGGTGCGGTTGCGCCGCACCGCCGGTGATTCCGATACCGCGCGCACCTTCGATCCGCCGGTGCGGCTGCGGCTGGCGCGCGCCATCGTGGAGACCTGCCGGTTGGTGCCGGTGGTGGTGACCTTCGGCATCGGCCTGGGCGTGCTGTTCACGCTGGCCTGGCTCGCCGCGACGGTCGGATACTGGTTCGCCGCACTGGTTTCCGGTGTGGTGCTGCTGCTGGCGGGCGTTTTCGCGGGCGGCTGCGCGGTGACCGCGAAATGGCTGCTGGTCGGCCGGATCGGGCAGGAGGAACATCCGCTGTGGAGTTCGTTCGTCTGGCGTAACGAGGTGTCCGACGCGTTCGTGGAGACCGTCGCCGCGCCCTGGTTCGCGCGCGCGGCCACCGGCACCCCGGTGATGAACATCTGGCTGCGCGGTCTGGGTGCGAAGATCGGCACCGGCGTGTGGTGCGAATCCTATTGGCTCCCGGAGGCGGACCTGGTGACGCTCGGCGACGGCGCCACCGTCGAACGCGGCTGTGTCGTGCAGACACACCTGTTCCATGATCGGATCATGTCCATGGATACGGTGACACTCGAGGCGGGGGCGACACTGGGCCCGCACTGCGTGGCGCTGCCCGCGGCGCGCATCGGCGCGGGCGCGACGGTCGGCCCGGCCTCCCTGGTGATGCGTGGTGACACGGTTCCCGATTCGACCCGCTGGCAAGGCAATCCGATCGCGCCGTGGCCGGATGGGCGGGGGCGTCGTTGATGGTGGACAAGTTCTACGCACCACCGATCGACGAATATCTCCCACAGAACGGCAATCGCGGATACCGGGTCTCCCGGTACGAGTTGGACCTGACCTACAAGGTGTCCAGCAACCGGCTCTCGGGCCGCGCGACGATCACGGCGGTGACCACCGCCGTGCAGCCGCGGTTCGCGCTGGATCTGTCGCAATCCCTCGGTGTGACAAAGGTTTTCGTCAACGGATCGAAGGCGGCGAAGTACACGCATCATCGCGGGAAACTCACCGTCACCCCCGCGCACAAGGTGCCCTCGGGCGGCGCCCTGGTCATCGCGGTCCAGTACGCGGGCACGCCCGCGCCGGTGCGCGGACCGTGGGGCGAGGTGGGCTGGGAGGAACTGACCGAGGGCGCGCTGGTGGCCAGCCAGCCCAATGGCGCGGCCTCCTGGTTCCCGTGTGACGATCATCCGAGTTCCAAAGCGAGCTACCGGATTTCGATCACCACCGACTCGCCGTACTACGCCGTCGCCAATGGTGAGCTGGTGCGCAAACAGACCAAGGCGAGCCAGACCACCTGGGTGTACGACCAGCCCGAACCGATGGCCAGTTATCTGGCGACGATCCAGATCGGGCAGTACCGCAAGTACCGGATCGGTTCGGTGCACGAGGGCGTGCCGATGCAGGCGATTCTGCCGCCGCGGCTGCGCGCCGACTTCGATCACGACTTCGCGCGGCAGCCGAAGATGATGGCCGAGTTCGCGGAGCGTTTCGGGCCGTATCCGTTCGGGTCGTACACGGTCGTGATCACCGATGACGAACTCGAGATTCCCATTGAGGCGCAAGGGATCTCGATCTTCGGGGCGAACCACTGCGACGGTCGGCGCGGCGCCGAACGGCTGGTCGCGCACGAGCTGGCGCACCAGTGGTTCGGCAACAGTCTGACCGTCGGGCAGTGGCGCGACATCTGGCTGCACGAGGGTTTCGCCTGTTACGCGGAGTGGATCTGGTCCGAGGCCAGTGGCGGTCCGAGTGCGGACAAGCTGGCGCGTACGGCGCGGCAGAATCTGGCCCGGCTGCCGCAGGACATCGTGGTCGGGGATCCCGGGCCGAAGCTGATGTTCGACGACCGCGTCTACAAGCGCGGCGCGTTGACGGTGCACGCGTTGCGGTTGACGCTGGGTGATCCCGGATTCCTCGGGTTGCTGCGGGAATGGACTGCGCGCCACCGGCATTCGACGGTCAGCACCGAGGATTTCGCCGATCTGGCGGGGCGCTACTGCACCGCGTCGCTGCGGCCGCTGTGGAACCGGTGGTTGTACGAGACCGCGCTGCCGGAGTTGCCCGCGTCGGGCGCGTTGCGGTAGCGCGGTTCCGGGTCAGGCGTCCGGGACGTTGGCGGCCAGTTCGTCCAGCCATGCCGTCGCGACGGCGTCGCTGGGCGCGCGCCAGTCCCCGCGCGGGGACAGCGAACCGCCCGAACCGACCTTCGGCGCGTTGGGCAGCGTGGAGCGTTTGAACTGGCTGGTCTGCACGAAGCGGCGCAGGAATTCCCCGAGCCAGTGCTTGATCGTGGGCAGATCGTATTCGTGCCGGTCGGCCTCGGGGATCAGATCCGGCCACGGCCCGCGCGTGCGATCGGACCAGGCGTGCCGGGCCAGATAGGCGATGCGGCTGGGGAGATAGCCGAAGCGCAGCAGGTAGTACAGGTGGAAATCCTGTAGTTCGTACGGGCCGACCACCGCCTCGGAACTCTGACCCGGCTGATCGTCGGAATCCGAATCACCCTGTGCCGCAACGGGTACAAGTTCGGGGGAGATCTCGGTGTCCAGGATCGAACGCAACACCTCGTCGGCGTCGGGGCCGAGGTCGCCGGTCTGCACCGCCCAGGCGATCAGGTATTTGATCAGGGTCTTGGGCACCGAGGCGTTGACGCTGTAGTGCGCCATGTGATCCCCGACGCCGAAGGTGCACCAGCCCAGCGCGAGTTCGCTCAGATCGCCGGTGCCCAGCACGATCGCGCCGTTCTGATTGGCCAGGCGGAACAGGTGTGAGGTGCGTTCGCCGGCCTGGACGTTCTCGTAGGTCACGTCGTACTGCGGAACACCCTGGGCCGCAGGGTGATTCAGATCGTGCAGCATCTGGGTTGCCGAGGGGCGGATATCGATCTCGTGTGCCGAGACGCCCAGGGCCGCCATCAGCCGGTGCGCGTCGGTGCGGGTGCGTGAACCGGTGGCGAAGCCGGGCATGGTGTACGCCAGCACATTCGAGCGTGGCAGGCCGAGGCGGTCCATGGTCTGTACCGCGACGATCAGTGCCAGCGTCGAATCCAGTCCGCCGGATACGCCGATCACCACGCGCTGTGTCCCGGTCGCGGCCAAGCGGCTGCTCAGGCCCGCCACCTGGATGTGGTGGACCTCGGCGCAACGCTCGTTGCGTTTCGCGGAATCGGCTGGGACGTAAGGGAATCGGGGAATCATCCGGCGCAGGTTCACCGGGGCGGCGGGCACCGGTAGCTCGACCTCGATGCGTCGCATCTTCGTCAACCGCTCGCGATGATCGTGCGCGGTATCGGCGAAACTGGTCATCCGCAGCCGATCCGCCGCCAGCCTGCGCAGGTCCAGATCGGCCGTCACCAACTGCGGGCTGTCGGTGAAACGTTCACCCTCGCCGAGCAATTCGCCGTTCTCACACACCAGTGCCTGTCCGTCCCAGGCCATATCTGTGGTCGACTCACCGTATCCCGCAGCCGAATACAGGTAGGCCGCGATATAGCGCGCGGAATGTGAGGCGCACAGCTGCCTGCGATAGTCGGCCTTACCGACGACGATATTGCTCGCCGACAGGTTGACCAGCACGGTAGCCCCGGCCAGGGCGGCAAAACCGCTGGGCGGCAAGGGGACCCAGCCGTCCTCGCAGATCTCCAAGTGGAAGACGAATCCGGGCACGTTGGTCGCGGTGAACAACAGGTCCGCGCCGAACGGAACACGTTGTCCCGCAACGGTTATCTGGTCTTCCAGCGACTCGCGTGCGGCCGCGAACTGCCGTTTCTCGTAGAACTCACGGTAATTGGGCAGATAGCTCTTGGGTGCGACCCCGAGAATCCGTCCGCGATCGATCACGATGCCGCAGTTGAACAACCGGCCCTGCGCCCGCACCGGCGCGCCGACCACCAGCACGGTCTCGATCTCGGCGCTCTCCTCGACGATCCGCCGCAACGCCTGCTCCACCGCGTAGTCGAGCGCATCGGAGTGGAACAGATCATCGGCGGTGTAGCTCGACAACCCCAACTCGGGGAATACCGTCAACACCACCCCCTCGGCGGCCGCCCGCCGCGCGAGCGTCAGCGTCTGCTCGGCGTTGTACGCCGGATCCGCGACCCGGACCGGCGGCACCGCCACCGCCACCCGAGCGAACCCGTGCCGATACAGCGAATCGAACGACAACTCCACTTCACGAACCCCTTACCGCGGTGCGGTGACCATGATCATCCTGAAATCTACGGCACCAGCGCGCTCGACCCGTCCGCGGTGCTGACATCGGTCATGGACGCGACCTCGGTGTCCTCGATACCACACAGTTTCGCCGCTCGGATATGCGTCGCGGCGCGTCGGCCGGAGCTCCACCGGACCGCGCGGACAGCCCAGCACCTGCGCTCGATCGTTGCCCGAACGATCGGTTCTCCGGTATGACGAAGGAACCGGCACGACGCCGCTGTGCCGACCCCGAACAACTCTCGCGACACCGACCGGAAGGCAAGTATGTCCGACACCATCCTGATCACCGGCGCATCGGCCGGTCTCGGACTGCTCGCGGCACACGACCTCGCGCGGCACGGCAAACATGTCGTACTGGGCTGCCGCAACGCGGCCAAGGCGAAGGCGACCGCCGAGGGCATCCGGGCCGAGATTCCGGACGCGCGGGTCGACATCGTCATCATCGACACCGCCTCGATCGAATCGGTGCGCGCGGCCGTGCGTGAGATCGCGGCGTCGAATGCGGCCCCGCTGGGCGGGATCATCTGCAATGCCGGGATCCAGATCGTCGACGGTATCGAAGCCTCCGTCGACGGCCACGAATTGACCTTCGCGACAAACCATCTCGGTCATTTCCAGCTCGTCACCGGACTGCTCGACTCGATGAGCGGCAACGGCCGGATCATCATCGTCGCCAGCGAGGTGCATCAGGGACCGCGCAAATCGTTCGGCTTCCCCGCGCCGCGCTGGGACGATCCTGCCCGGCTGGCCGATCCCGCGACCCAGTTGCGCGGCGGGAACGGTCGCGCGGGCCGGATCCGTTACGCCACTTCGAAACTCGCCAACGTGTACTTCACCTACGAACTGGCGCGGCGGTTGGGATCCGGTGGCGTCACCGCCAACGCGTTCGATCCGGGTCTGATGCCCGAAACCGGACTGGCCCGCGACTATCCGTCGGTCGTGCGCAAGGGATATCAGCTGATGGCCCCGTTGGTGAGCCTGCTGCCCGGGGCCAGCACCGCCGCGCGGTCCGCGTCCGATCTGGCCTGGCTCGCGGTGTCCGAGGAAGTGGCCGGGACGACCGGTAAGTACTTCTCGGGCCGTCGGGAACACGCGAGCGCGCCGCAGTCCTACGACACCGAGCGGGCCGCGCGCCTGTGGGAGGTTTCCGAACAACTGGTCGCGAAGAAGTTCGGCTGACCCGGCGCTTGCCTTGACGTCGGCGTCAAGCTCTAGCGTCGGATACGGCACTGCGGTAGAGCCGGGAGGAGTCAGGATGCGGATCGGAGAGTTGGCCCGGCGGGCGGCGACGACGCCGCGAGCACTGCGCTATTACGAGGCGCGGGGACTGTTGGCCACGCGGCGTGACGCCAGTGGCTATCGCAGTTACGACGAGTCGGATCTGCTGATTCTGCGGCAGATCCGTACGTTGCAGGACTGCGGATTCGAGTTGGAGGAGATCCGGCCGTTCGTGGACTGTCTGCGGGCCGGGCATCCCTCGGGTGACTCGTGCGCCTCCTCGGCGGAGGTCTACCGGCGCAAGCTCGGCGAACTGGACGAGCTGATCGGACAGTTACA
This sequence comes from Nocardia macrotermitis, assembly GCF_009604405.1. Classification (GTDB taxonomy): domain Bacteria; phylum Actinomycetota; class Actinomycetes; order Mycobacteriales; family Mycobacteriaceae; genus Nocardia; species Nocardia macrotermitis. The sequence goes on along the minus strand of NZ_WEGK01000008.1, from coordinate 360,957 downwards.
GGGCGTGCGCGGCTGGGTCGCGGGCCAGTTGGCGAAAACCGAAGCGGCCGTACCGAACCCACCGCGCTGCGAATTCACCCCGCCCCTTGCTCACGGTTGTGATCGAAGTGCCGAAAGTACACCGACACCAGGAGAAGACGATGCCCGACACTGACACGACCACCGCCCTGACCACGGTATCCGACGCCACCTTCGCCCCGACGGTGCTGAATTCACCCCGCCCGGTCCTGGTCGAATTCACCGCCCACTGGTGCCCACCCTGCCGCATGATCGAACCGGTTCTCACCGAGATCGCCGCCGAAAACGCCGACCACCTCACGGTCGTCCAACTCGACGTCGACACGAACCCGGTCACGACCGCCGCTTACGGCGTCCTGTCCATGCCGACCCTGATGCTCTTCCGCGACGGCGAGCCGGTGCGAACCCTGGTCGGCGCGCGTGCCAAGCGCCGCCTGCTGAACGAATTGTCCGAGGTGCTCTGAGGTTCCGGAGGATTACTCGCGAGAACTCTGTTCCCGAAGGCGCGCAAGGGTTTTCGCGAGAATCCGGGAGACGTGCATCTGTGAGATGCCCATGCGCTGGGCGATCTGGGTCTGGGTCATCGACTCGAAGAAGCGCATGGTCAGGATGCGGCGTTCACGTTCGGGGAGACCGGCCAGCAGGGGGCGGATCGCGACGTACTCCTCGACCCGGTCGAACTGGGACTCCTCCTCGCCGAGGGTGTCCAGCAGCGACGCCTCGGTGTCGCGGCCCACCGACACCGCGTCGATCGAACTGGGCTGGTAGGCGTTACCGGCGATGACGGCCTGGGTGACCTCGTCGGGATCGATCTCCAGTTCGGCGGCGATCTCCTTGGCGGTGGGGGAGCGGCCCAGCGACTGGGACAGCGCGTCGATCGCCGAACCGATGCGCAGATGAGTTTCCTTGACGCGCCGGGGAACTCGCATCGCCCAGGTGTTGTCGCGGAAGTACCGCCGCACCTCGCCCATGATGGTGGGCACCGCGAAGGACAGGAAATTCGAACCCCGCGAGATGTCGAACCGGTCCACCGCGTGCACCAGGCCGACCCTGGCGACCTGGGTGAGATCGTCGAAGGGCTCACCGCGACCGCTGAACTTGCGCGCGATGTGATCGGCCAGCGGAATACACCGGCTGATCAGCTGGTCACGCAGTTCGGTGCGTTTCGCGCTGCCCTCCTCGGTGGCGGCCAGACGCTCGAAAAGGATTGCGACATCGTCGTATCCGGAGACGGACTGGGTGACCTCCTCGACCTCGTCGGCGGCCACATCCTCCTCGTTCGTGGTCTCCTCGGGTTCCTCGGCTCCGGAGGCGCCGGTGGCAGCCGCATCCTTCGGAGCTTGCGGGCCAGGAGATTCCACGGAATCGCCGGATTCGAACACGGTGTCCTCGTCCGCCACTATGCCTTCCCCCGGGCCCGCCGGAATTCCACGATCGTCGGGTAGCCGGAAGCGGCCTGGTCATAGGGTTCCTGAGCGGCGCGCACCTCATCGCTGAGGGTGCGCAGCACATGCCAGCCGAAGCTGTGCTCGTCGGGTAGTCCCTCCACGGCGGCGATACCGCGCACGCGCACCACCAGATCCGTGTCGCCGACGGAGAATCGGCACTGCAATGTGGTGTCGGGGGCCGCCAGACCGATCAACGTGGAGCACACCTCGTCCACCGCGAGCCGGACGTCGGCCACCTCGTCGAGGGTGAAATCGCTGAGGAGAACCAGGGTTTCGGCGAGCCCGCGCACAATCGGGAGTTGCGATACGGCCGCGGCCACACCGATCTCCACCGGGGTGCCGCGCAGTCCCTGTTCCGCCGAAATATTGATCACGAGGTGAAGGCTACCCAAATATCCCGGCCGCAATCGAATCCGTGCCCGAATTGCGGCGCTGCCGGGTGCGGCCAAAGGGGTTGGTGCGGCAAACCACCGGCGAAAACGAGTGTGCGCGGGACCCGGCCGAGCGCGCGCGGACGGGCCGCTACACTTCGCGCTGTGCCCGCCTCCGATACTTCCAGCACCGAGACTTCCCCGCGCGCCGAGACGGACTTCCACCGTCCGACCCCGATGATCGCGCCCTCGATCCTGTCCGCCGATTTCGCCAATCTCGCGCGCGAGACCGCGGCCATCGAAGGCGCGGACTGGGTGCACGTCGATGTGATGGACAACCACTTCGTGCCGAATCTGACCCTCGGGCTGCCCGTGGTGCAGAGCCTGTTGCAGGCCACCGACATTCCGCTGGACTGCCACCTGATGATCACCGATCCGGGCCGCTGGGCGCCGCCGTACGCGGAGGCCGGCGCCTACAACGTCACCTTCCACGCCGAGGCGACCGACGACCCGGTCGCGGTGGCGCGCGACATCCACGCCGCGGGCGGCAAGGCCGGTCTGGCGGTGAAGCCGAACACCCCGATCGAGCCGTACCTGGAGATCCTGCGGAATTTCGACACCCTGCTGGTGATGAGCGTCGAACCCGGATTCGGCGGCCAGTCGTTCATCGCGCACGTGCTGGACAAGGCGCGCACGGTGCGGCGGCTGGTGGACGCCGGTGAGCTGCGCCTGGTGGTGGAGATCGACGGCGGCATCAACATGGACACCATCGAGCAGTCCGCCGAGGCGGGCGTGGATTGCTTCGTCGCCGGTTCCGCGGTCTACGGCGCCGCGGACCGTGCCGCGACCGTGGAAGCCTTGCGGCGCAAGGCGATCGGCGCCGCGAACTAGCCGGTCGGGTGGATCACCGCCGCCGGATCCACGGGCGAGCGGCCTGGCCCGATTCGGCGCGGGCCGCCTCGATCACCGTGTCCAGCGGCGGCGCCGCGTCGGTGTCGCCGGGCGGCCGGACCCAGACGCGGTATCCGGTGCGTTCGTCGTCGGCCGAGGGCAGCACCACCGGGCTGCCCGCGCAGGCCACGGTCGTGTAGAGCCGGAACAGTTCGGCCGAGACCGAGGTGCTCGGGCTGCCCGGCCCGGTGATGAACGTCCAGCGGCGGGCGCGGGGATGGTGGACGACCGGTCCGGCGACGCCGTCGCGATCGAGGCGCCGCTGCACCCGCTCGCCGAGATCCGCGGGCATGGTGACGGCTCCGAAATGGGAGCCGACCTCGAGCAGGATGTGATGTGACACCGGATCGATCGATGCCGGTAGGTGAGATTCACAGCGGTACTGCACACAGCGAATTTCGAGTATCGAATCGAGAATCATGGTCACGCCGCACCCCCGTCTGTGTTGTCGTTCAACGTTGATCCGGCCCGTGCGGGCCTCAACCTTCCTGCGGTCGGAACGTGTAAATGAAGCATCGGAATCAACTACATAACAATATTGCTTCCAATTGATTCGAAGTGCAAGCCCGAGGTGTCAGCGCGTCGCGAAGTGGGTATGCAGCTGGGCTGGGTCGTTATTCGCTCGGTATATCGTTCCGAATGTCGGGAATGCGTTCGAATTGGCGCCGATCACCATGAAATGTCCGTAATTCCTGTGACGGCATCCCGATTCTCTCGGCAATTCGACCGCGCTGTGCGGTGAGTTCGTATTCGTCCGGTCACGGCGTCGGGTTCTGTCCGGATTCCCCGGGACGGTGGTCTCGAATCCGGACAGCGGGACGGCGAGGTGCCGGGCGCGGACCGGCCTCGATAGGCTGGTGACACACCGGCCCGGAGGGAATATCACCCGCGGTCCGGACCGTTGGCTCGAACGAGCACCGGGCGAGAAGGAGAGCGGGCATGTTCACAGGCATCGTCGAGGAACTCGGCGACATCGTGGCGGTCGAGCCGCTGGCCGACGCGGCGCGGCTGACCATCCGCGGCAAGCTGGTGACCTCCGACGCCCGGCACGGCGACTCCATCGCGGTGAACGGCGTGTGCCTGACCGTGGTCGACGTCGTCGACGGCGACAGCTTCACCACCGACGTGATGGGCGAGACGCTGAAGCGGTCCAGCATCGGCACCCTGGATCAGGGCGCGAAGGTGAACCTCGAACGCGCCGCCGCCGTGGACAGCCGCCTCGGCGGTCACATCGTGCAGGGCCACGTCGACGGCACCGGCGTCATCGTCTCGCGCGACCCGCAGGAGAACTGGGAGGTCGTGCGCGTCTCGGTGCCCGACGGGCTGGCCCGGTACATCGTGGAGAAGGGCTCGATCACCATCGACGGCATCTCGCTGACGGTGTCGGGGATCGGCGCCGAAACCGAGGGTGAACCTGGTCACCTCGACTGGCTGGAGGTCTCCCTCATCCCGACCACCCGCGAGCTCACCACGCTGGGGTCCGCCCCGGTAGGGACCACGGTGAACCTCGAGGTGGACATCATCGCGAAATATGTGGAGCGCCTCATGCAGCGTGGCTAGTTCGGGTGGCGAACAATCCGGCCATCCGACGCCGTACTGTATTTGGCATCCATATCGAGACGGAGCACAGCAGACGTGACCAGGTTCGACACCATAGAGCGCGCAGTCGCCGATATCGCCGCCGGTAAAGCGGTCGTCGTCGTCGACGACGAGGGCCGCGAGAACGAGGGCGACCTCATCTTCGCCGCGGAGAAGGCCACCCCCGAATTGGTGGCATTCATGATTCGCTACACCTCGGGTTATATCTGTGTGCCGCTCACCGGTGAGGACTGCGACCGTCTGGGCCTGCCGCCGATGTACTCGATCAATCAGGACAAACACGGCACCGCGTACACCGTGTCGGTGGATGCCCGCGAGGGCGTCACCACGGGTATCTCCGGTGCGGACCGCGCGCGGACCATGCGCCTGCTCGCCGATCCGGCCGCCACGGCCGATCAGTTCAACCGTCCCGGGCACGTGGTTCCGTTGCGCGCCAAGGAAGGCGGGGTGCTGCGGCGTCCCGGGCACACCGAGGCCGCGGTGGATCTGTCCCGGATGGCCGGGCTGTCCCCGGCGGGCGTGATCTGCGAGATCGTCAGCCAGAAGAACGAGGGCGACATGGCCCGCACCGAGGAGCTGCGGGTCTTCGCCGACGAGCACGAGCTGGCGTTGATCTCCATCGCCGACATGATCGCGTGGCGGCGCAAGCACGAGAAGCAGGTGGACCGGATCGCCGAGGCCCGGATCCCCACGCGCTACGGCGATTTCAAGGCCGTCGGTTACAAGAGCATCTACGACGAGGTCGAGCACGTCGCGCTGGTGCTCGGTGACGTCGCGGTGGACGGCGGCGAGGACGTGCTGGTGCGCGTGCACTCCGAATGCCTCACCGGTGACGTGTTCGGTTCGCTGCGTTGCGATTGCGGGCCGCAGCTGCACGCGGCGATGGAGATGGTCGCCGCCGAGGGGCGCGGTGTCGTGCTCTACATGCGCGGGCACGAGGGGCGCGGGATCGGCCTGATGCACAAGTTGCAGGCGTACCAGTTGCAGGACAACGGTCACGACACCGTCGACGCGAATCTCGAGCTGGGTCTGCCCGCCGATTCGCGCGACTACGGCACCGGCGCGCAGATCCTGGTCGATCTGGGCATCACCTCGATGCGGCTGCTGACCAACAATCCGGCCAAGCGCGTCGGACTGGACGGGTACGGCCTGAGCATCACCGAGCGGGTGCCGATGCCGGTGCGCGCCAATGCCGAGAATCTGCGGTACCTGCGCACCAAGCGCGACCGGATGGGCCACGACCTGGTCGGGCTCGACGATCTGGACCTGGGCGAGACCGCGCAATAGAACCGCCGGACCGCCTCGGGCGGTGACGGCTAGGGAAAGGAATTCGATGAGCGGTACCGGGGTTCCGGTTTTCGATCTCGAGGATGCCAAGGATCTGAAGGTCGGCATCGTCGCGTCGCGGTGGCACAGCACGATCTGTGACACGCTGCTCGCCAACGCCGAGCAGGTGGCGCGCAAGGCGGGCGTGGATCAGCTGACCGTGGTGCGCTGTGCCGGGGCGATGGAACTGCCGGTCGTCGCGCAGGCGCTGGCCCGCACGCACGACGCGGTGATTGCGCTGGGCGTCGTGATCCGCGGCGAGACACCGCATTTCGAGTACGTCTGCGATGCGGTGACCACCGGACTCACCCGCGTCTCGCTGGACGAGAGCACCCCGGTGACCAACGGCGTGCTGACCGTGAACACCGAGGCGCAGGCCCTGGATCGGGCCGGACTGCCCGATTCGGCGGAGAACAAGGGTGAACAGGCCGCCGCGGCCGCGCTGGACGCGGCGCTCACCTTGCGCGCGTTGCGGCAGGCAGTCTGATCCAGATGACACCGGTCGTCCGAATCTGGAAGCGCTCACCGCCCGTGAACACCGAAACCGCCGACGCCGGTTGGGATCTCGAGGTCCGGCCGCATCGCGCGGTGCGGAACTCGCGCGTCGTCGCGGCGGTGATCGCGATCGTCTTCGTACTCGCCGGGGTGCTGTCCGGCCACAGCCACACCGGGGTGAACTTCCGCGGCGCGGATCAGGCGGCGGTGATCGTGTTCGGCCTGCTGCTGGCCGCCGCGGTCCTGCTGCTGACCCGCCCGCGCGTGCGGGTCGGTGCGCGCGGTGTGGTCGTGCGGAACATCCTGGGAGACAACGAGTTCGGCTGGAAGGACATCGTCGGGGTATCGGTCCGGGACAAGAAGGCCTGGGCCAGACTCGAATTGGTCGGCGACGAATATGTCCCGATGCTGGCCATCCGGGTGAACGACAAGGACTACGCCGCCGAATCCCTGACCCGCTTCCGCGAACTCGGCGCGAAATACACTGCGGCCCAAGATACTTGATCTTCGACGGTAGCTTGCCGCCGCCGTTCACTCCGTCACGGGTTGATCCCGGCTGTGCCGACGGGCGACCCCGCGCCGCGCTACGCATCGAATCCCGGTCGATACGGGCGCGCGAATATCGTCGATACCCGCCGTGCGGTCCGATTCGGCACAGATGGTCGGGTGCGGAGTGTTCGGCTCCGCGATGGCCCGGTCGCCACGGTCGGGAGGTTTGCCTACGCAGGCCGGGCGAAGGGGATGGCTGATCAGTTCGAGTCGCCCATGACCGCGCCTTCGCGGCGTGGGTCCGCGCCGCCGATCCAGCCGTCGGACGTGCGTTTCAGGGCGCTGAGGCCGCTGGATTGCTGGACGACCGAGACCTGGTGGCCCATCGCGCGCAGCTGTTGGACCAGGGGGTTGTTGTCGCCGTTGGCGGTGGCGTCGATGTCGGGGTCCTCGCCGCCGATGCCGGTGACGGGGGTGTTGGATGCGCCGAAGTCGGCGAGGGATACCGCCTGTTGTGGGTCCAGGTTCCAGTCGAGCAGTGCGACAAGGGTTTTCACGACGAACTGAGGGATCATTCCGCCGCCCGGTGAACCCGTGACGTAGCTGAGTCGTCCGCGTGAACCGTCGGGATTGCGGTCGAAGACCAGGGTTGGGCTCATCGAGCTGCGCGGGCGTTTACCGGGTTGGACGCGGTTGGCGACGGGGGTGCCGTCGGCGGCGGTGGGATTCGCGCTGAAGTCGGTGAGCTGGTTGTTCAGGACGAATCCGTCGACGACGTGGAACGAGCCGAACGCCGATTCGACCGTGGTGGTCATGGTGGCGGCGTTGCCGTAGCGGTCCACCACCGAGATGTGGCTCGTGCCGTGTTCGGGCGGTTGTGGCCCGGTGGCCACGGGGATCGGGCCGAAGTCGCCGGGTTGCGCGGTGCCCATGCTGTGTGCCGGATCGATCAGTGCCGCACGCTGTTTCAGATAATCGGGATTGAGCAGGGCGTCCGGCGAATTGCCGGGCAGCGGGACGAAATCGGGATCGGCGACGTACTTGTCGCGGTCGGCGTAGGCGAGACGTTCGGCCTCCGAGATCAGATGCACCGCGCGGGCGGTGGGAACGCCGCCGTTGCGATCGAGGTGCTGCGGGGCCAGCGCGGCCATGTCGAAGTTCTGGAGAATGCCGAGCGCGGAGGCCACGGTGATACCGCCGGACGACGGGCCGGACATACCGCACAGCTCATGGGTGCGGTAATCGGTGCAGACCGCGGTGCGCTTCTTCGCCTGATAGCCGCTCAGATCCGCGAGGGTGAGCCGGCTGGGAGTGCGTCCGGCCGAGGTGGTCGCGGCGGCCGTGACGATGTCCTGGGCGATCGGCCCGGTGTAGAAGGCGTTCGCGCCGTCGGTGGCGATGGCGCCCAGCGCCTTGGCCATCGCCGGATTCGTGATGGTGGCGCCGGCCGTTTTCGGCGAGCCGTCCGGATGCAGGAAGTATGCCTTCGCATTGTCGTCGTGCGCGAGATCCGAAGCGGAGGCGGCGATTTCGGCGGCCATGCGCGGACTGATCGCGAATCCGTGCGAGGCCAGATCGATCGCCGGGGTGAACAGGTCGCGCCAGGGCTGTTTGCCGTGATCGGTGTGCGCTCGCTCGAGCAGTCGCAGCACGCCCGGTACACCGATGGAGCGGCCGCTGGCGCGGGTATTCGGTTGCGGCGTGGTGCGATCGGTGTCGCTGACCCAGCGCAGATAGTTCTCCGTCGCGCTCGCCGGTGCGGTCTCGCGGCCGTCGTAGGCGTCGACGGTCCTGGTCGCGGCGTCGTAGTAGAGCAGGAACGCGCCGCCGCCGATGCCGGTGGCCTGCGGTTCCACCAGGCCGAGCACCAACTGCACCGCGACCAGCGCGTCGGCGGCGGTGCCACCGGCGGCCAGTACCCGGCAAGCCGCCTGTGTGGCAACGGGATTGGCGGCCGAGACGGCGTAGGTGTGGGTGCGCACCGAGGTCATATCGGTGCGATAACCGGTGCCGACCTCCGGATTGTTCGCGATATCGCCGGAGGCGGTTGGTGCGGCCGCGTTGACGTGGGTGCCGTTCGGCGGGTCGGCGCACGGGCCACTCGCGGCGCTGGGCTGATCCGAGCAACCCGTCAGCAGCCCTGCGGTGAGCAGCAGGACGGCCGCGGCTGCGCTGGTGAGGTGCCGGGTGCGCGTCATGTTCGGACTGTATCGGGATCGAGGCCCGCGCTGCCACCAGTCGAGGGAAGTCGAATGTGTTGCCGCTCGGCTACTTTTGTACGGGCGCGAACCACCAGTGGTACCAGTATCATTCGGTGGGAGTCGTTTCAGCAGAGGTCGATATCCACCGTCTGGCTATCGGCTGGGTAATCTCTACCTTCGACCATCGACCGCGAAGGACCTGCCATATGACCGAGGTACGCGGCAAGGAATTCCTCGGCGCGGAGGACAGTGGCTATCACAAGAGCCTCAAACCGCGCCAGTTGCAGATGATCGCCATCGGCGGGGCGATCGGCACCGGACTGTTCCTCGGCGCCGGTGGCCGACTCGCCAATGCCGGACCGGGATTGTTCCTGGTCTACGGCGTCTGCGGCATCTTCGTCTTCTTCATCCTGCGCGCGCTGGGCGAGCTGGTACTGCACCGGCCCTCGTCCGGATCGTTCGTTTCCTACGCCCGCGAGTTCTACGGGGAGAAGGCGGCTTTCGTCGCGGGCTGGATGTACTTCCTGAACTGGTCGATGACCGGGATCGTGGACACCACCGCGATCGCGACCTACTTCCACTACTGGGGTGGGTTCCGGTCCATCGCGCAGTGGATTCTCGCGCTGATCGCGCTGGTCATCGTGTTGAGCATCAACCTGGTGTCGGTGAAGTGGTTCGGTGAGCTGGAGTTCTGGGCCGCGCTGGTGAAGGTAGTGGCGCTGGTCGCGTTCCTCGGCGTGGGCGTGGTGTTCCTGGCCGGGCGTTTCACGATCCAGGGGACCAGCACCGGTCTCGGGGTGATCAACCACAGCGGCGGCTGGTTCCCGACTGGCGTGCTGCCGTTGGTCACCGTGACCTCGGGTGTCGTATTCGCTTATGCCGCAGTGGAAATGGTCGGCACCGCGGCGGGCGAGACCGCGGATCCGCAGAAGATCATGCCGCGGGCGATCAACTCGGTGATCATGCGGATCGCGGTGTTCTACGTGGGTTCGCTGGTGCTGCTGGCGCTGTTGCTGCCCTACACCGCGTATTCGAAGGACGAGAGCCCGTTCGTCACGTTCTTCTCCGAACTCGGTGTGCCGCATGCGGGTTCGGTGATGAACTTCGTGGTGCTGACCGCCGCGTTCTCCAGTCTGAACGCCGGGTTGTACTCCACCGGACGCATCTTGCGTTCGATGTCGATGAACGGTAGCGCGCCGACGTTCACCAGCCGGATGAACAGCCGCGGCGTACCCTACGGCGGCATCCTGCTGACCGCGGTGGTGGCGTTGTTCGGGATCTGGCTGAACTATCTGGTGCCCTCGCAGGCGTTCGAGATCGTGCTGAACGTGGCCTCGCTCGGCATCCTCGCGTCCTGGGCGACGATCGTGCTGTGTCAGCTGCAGATGTGGCGATGGTCGCGCGTGGGGCGGGTGGAGCGGCCCGCGTTCCGGATGTTCGGCGCGCCCTACTCCGGGATCGCCACCCTGGTGTTCCTGGCCGGGGTGCTGGTATTGACGGCGTTCGACTATCCGGTCGGGACCTGGACCGTGGTCAGCCTCGTGATCATCGTCCCGGCGCTGGTCATCGGTTGGTTCGCGGCGCGCAAGCGGGTGCTGGCCATCGCGCAGCAGCGGGAGGGGTACACCGGTGAGTTCCCCGTCGTCGCCAATATTCCGGTCGACGGGGAGGACCTGCCCTAGGCTGGGACCGTGCGGTCGGTGCGGACCTGCCAGCGGCCGTCGGTGCGGGTCAGCCGGATCGGGTGATCGAAGCTGGTGCTGATGTTCTCGCTGGTCAGCACTTCGTCGACGGGGCCGGCGGCGATCGTGCGGCCGTCGCGCAGCAGCATCGCGTGGGTGATACCCGGCGGCAGTTCCTCGAGGTGATGGGTGACCAGGATCGAGGCCAGCTCGGGATGGGCGGTTTGCAGGCGGTCGATGCGGTCGATGAGTTGCTCGCGTCCGGCGACGTCCAGGCCGGTGGCCGGTTCGTCCAGCAGCAGCAGGCTCGGATCGGCCATCAGGGCGCGGGCGATGAGGGCGCGGCCGCGTTCGCCCTGGGACAGGGTGGGCCAGCGGGCATCGCGGCGGTGGGCGAGGCCCAGTAGTTCCACCAGCCGGTCCGCCTCGACGATCTGTTCGGCGGTCGGCGTCCAGCGCTGCTGGAGATCGGCGGTATTGGTCAGACCCGTCAGCACGACCTCGTGCACCCGCAGCGGATACGGCAGCGTGTGCCGGGGGTCCACATGTCCGATCGAGGTGCGCAGTTCGCGCATGTCCACCCGGCCCAGTCGTTTGCCGAGCACCTCGACCGTGCCGCGGGTGGGATGTTCGAAGGCGCCGGCCATCTTCAGTAGGGTGGTCTTGCCCGCGCCGTTGGGTCCCAGCAGCGCCCAGTGTTCCCCCGCGCGCACGGTGAGGGAGATATCGGAGAGGATGGGGTTGCCGTTGCGCACGAAATCGACCGCGGTGACCTGCAGGATAGGGGTGTCGACCATCCGTCCACGGTAACAAGTCCTCAGACAAGCTGATAGGTGATCTGGGTCATGGGATGACTTCGGTACGCTGTGCGGCGTGACGATTCGCGCGGTGCTGTTCGATTTCTCGGGGACGCTGTTCCGGCTCGAGGCCGACGAGAGTTGGGCCTCGGACCTGGTGACGGCCGACGGCCGACCCTTCGACGAGGCCGAATCGGCCGAGATCCTGGACCGGATGACCACTCCGGTGCATCAGGCGGTGCGGTTCGACGCGCACCATCAGCAGGCCTGGGAGCAGCGGGATCTGGATCCGGCCCGGCATCGCGAGGTGTATCGGGAGGTGCTGCGGCAGACCGGCGTCGTCGGCGAACCGGCTCAGCGGCTGTACTCGCGCATGGTGGATCCGCTGCTCTGGACGCCCTACCCGGATACCGGGAAGGTGCTGGAGGCGTTGTCGGGCAACGGAATTCAGGTCGCGGTGGTCAGCAACATCCCGTTCGACATCCGCCCGGCGTTCCGGGCGCACGAGTGGGATCGGTACATCGACCTGTACGCGCTGTCGTTCGAACTCGGCGCGATCAAACCGGATCGGCCGATCTTCGAATGGACGCTCGAGCGTCTCGGCGTGGCGGCGCAGGACGCGCTCATGGTCGGCGACAGTCGCGAAAACGACGGTGCCGCAACGGAAGTCGGTTGCGCCTACGAATGGGTCGACCCGGCGCCGACAGTCGACCGCAGGACGGGCCTGCTCGACGCTCTGGCTCGACACAACCTGCTCTGAGCACCGCAGTCGACGTACTCGCGACCGACCCGGCCCCGCGCGAATCTCCGCGCGGCAGCCGGGCCATGACGAGTCTTCGTGCGGTGGCCGGGCTGTGATGAGTTTTCGTGCGGTAGCCAGGCCGTGATAAGTCTTCGTGTGGCGGCTGGCTGTGACGAGTCTTCGTGTGGCGGCCGGGCCGTGACCAGTCTTCGTGTGGTGGCCGGGCCGCGATAAGTCTCAGCGCGGCAGCCGGGCCATCGCGCGTCCGGCCGCGCGTCCGGAGAAGATGCAGCCGCCGAGGAAGGTGCCTTCCAGGGCGTTGTACCCGTGGACGCCGCCGCCGCCGAATCCAGCGACCTCGCCGGCGGCGTACAGACCCGCGAAAGGTGTTGCGTCCGAACCGATCACCTGGGAGTTCAGATCGGTCTGGATGCCGCCGAGGGTCTTGCGGGTCAGGATGTTGAGCCGCACGCCGATCAACGGGCCGTGCTCGGGGGCCAGGATGCGGTGCGGGGCCGCGACGCGCGCGAGCTTGTCGCCGAGGGCGCGGCGGGCATTGGCGATGGCCATGATCTGGGCGTCCTTGGTGTACTTGTTGACCACCTCCCGGTCCCGCGCGACGATCTGGCGTTCGAGATCGGCCGGATCGAGCTGCGGACCACGCGCGAGCTTGTTCATGCCAGCGACGAGTTCAGGCAGGGTGTCGGCGACGACGAAGTCCACGCCGTGCCGCAGGAACGCCTCGACCGGCGGCGTGGCGCCCTTGCTCAGGCGGCTCTTGAGCATCAGACCACGGTCTTTACCGGTGATGTCCGGATTCTGCTCCGAACCCGACAGCATGAACTCCTTCTCCACGATCGACTGGTTCAGCACGAACCACGAGTAGTCGTGGCCGGTGGCCAGGATGTCGCGCATCGAGGCATTGGTGTCGAAGCCGGGGAACGACGGCGCGGGCAGGCGTTTTCCGTTGGCGTCGAACCACATCGAGGATGGTCCGGGGATGATCCGGATGGCGTGGTCGGGCCAGATCGGATCCCAGTTGTGCAGGCCCTCGGTGTAGTGCCACATGCGGTCGCGGTTCACGATGCGACCGCCCGCCTCCTCGGTGATGCCCAGCATCCGCCCGTCGACGTGCGCGGGGACGCCGGGAATCATCGTCTCGGGGCAGGGGCCGAGGCGTTCGGTGGGCCAGTTCCGGCGGATCAGGTCGTGGTTGTGTCCGATGCCGCCGGAGGAGACGAGTACGGCGGGAGCGCGGAATTCGAACTCGCCCACCACATTTCGTGACGATGCTTTACCGCGGTCGAGATCGGTGGGTTCCAGCACGCCGCCGCGCGCGCCGACCACCGCGCCGTCCTCGACGATCAGTTCGTCCACCCGATGCCGGAAGGCGAATTCGACCAGGCCGCGGCGTTCGGCCTCGAGCACCGGCTCCAGGAATACCCGCACCACCTCCGGGCCGGTGCCCCAGGTGAGGTGGAAGCGCGGCACCGAATTGCCGTGGCCGTCCGCGGTGGAACCGCCGCGTTCGGCCCAGCCGACCAGCGGAGTGACCCGCAGACCCAGATCGTGCAGGTACTGGCGTTTCTCGGTGGCGGCGAACTCGACGTAGGCGCGGGCCCAGCGACGGCCCCACAGATCCTCGTCCTCGCGGTCGAATCCGGCCGAGCCCTGCCAGTCCTGCCAGGCCAGTTCGAACGAGTCCTTGATACCGAGGCGGCGTTGTTCGGGGCTGTCGACGAAGAACAGCCCGCCTAGCGACCAGAACGCCTGTCCGCCCAGGTTGTTGCGATTCTCCTGATCCAGCACCAGGACCCGGCGGCCGGCCCGGGTGAGCTCGAAGGTGGCCACGAGTCCGGCGAGACCGGCCCCGATGACGATGGCGTCCGGCTGCGGTGACGTTGCCACGGGAACTCCTCCGGGTCGATGTGCGTGGACGGTCGCCACGCATCGGATACACGAATGTATCGAACTGTCCCCAACCTAGCAGACGGCCGGACCCGATCAGCCGATTCCGCGATCCGGATCGCACGGATTCGAGCAGGTGGGAACCGGTCCCGCCGAAATATGTCGGTGCCCCGTGGCATGGTTCTCCGGGTGCGTACCATGACCGCCGCCGCGGCCCGCCGGACCGCCCTGGCCGCCCAGGGCTTCGCCGCGCCGCGCCCTGCCTCGACCGATCGCCGAACCGTGTTGCGGGTGCTGGAGAAAACCCAGGTGCTGCAACTGGATTCGGTGTCCGCGGTGGTGCGGGCGCACTACGCGCCGGTGTTCAGCCGCATCGGTCCCTACGATCGGGCGCTGGTGGACGAGGCGGCCTGGAGTCATAGCGCGCGACGTCCCCGTCGGCTGGTGGAGTACTGGGCGCACGAGGCCGCGATGCTGCCGGTGGAGGACTGGCCGCTGCTGCGCTGGCGGATGGAGCAGTATCGGAACGGGCGCTGGGGTGGGGCGCGGGAGGTGCTCGCGCGCAATCCCTCGCTGCCCGAGGATGTGCTCGCAGTCGTCCGGGAATTCGGCGCGTGCACGGCGGGGGAGGTGGAGAAGCATCTCGAACTGGACCGGCCGCGCAGTAAGGATCACTGGGGCTGGAACTACAGCGATACCAAGGTCGTCTGCGAGCAGTTGTTCGCGATCGGTGAGTTGTCGGTCGGGAAGCGGGTCGGTTTCCAGCGCCACTACGAGTTGACCGAGCGGGTACTGCCACCGCAGGTGCACTCTCGCCTCATCGAGGAGCCCGAGGCGGTGCGCGAACTCGTCCGCCGCTCGGCCACCGCGCTGGGTATCGGCACCGAACCGGATCTGCGCGACTACTACCGGCTGCATCGTCGCCAGACCGAACCGGCCATCGCGGAACTGCTGGATTCCGGTGAGCTGGAAGAGGTTCGGGTCGACGGCTGGGATCGCCCGGCGTATCTGCGTGGCGGTGCGCGGGTGCCGCGGCAGATCACCGGGGCCGCGCTGCTGTGCCCGTTCGATCCGCTGATCTTCTTCCGTCCGCGCACCGAGCGGATCTTCGATTTCCACTACCGGATCGAGATCTACACCCCCGAACACAAACGCGTGCACGGGTACTACGTGTTCGCGTTCCTGCTGGACGGTGAGTTGGTGGCGCGGGTGGATCTGCGGGCCGAGCGAGCGTCCGGGCGGCTGCTGGTGCCCGGTGCGTTCGCCGAGCCGGATCGCGACACCCCGCGCGTCGCGGCCGAACTCGCGCGATCGCTGCGGGAGATGGCCGAGTGGCTCGAACTGGACACCATCGAAGTCGGCGAGCGCGGGGATCTGGCGGCGCTGTTGGCGGCGGTGCTGACACCGGTCGGGCGAACCCGATCATGACCGCGCCTGCCCGGTGCTACCGTCGATTGATGTCGTGGAATCGGGCGCGGCGCAATCGAATTCTGCGGGGCGGTGCGATTCTCGCCGTCGCGTTACTGGTCCTGAGCGGGTGTGGCGGATCGGCGAGCGGGCCCTCGGGCGGGGAGTCCGCATCCGGTGCCTGGCCGCCGTCGCAGGGGCGCGGGAAGTGCGCGGTGAGCAAACAGGAGAACGTGCCCGCGACCATGCGCGACGGCGTCGTCCTGAAGGCCGACGTGTATCGCCCGAAGACCGGCGATCGGGTCCCGGTGATCCTGATGCGCACCCAGTACGGCAAGGCCGAGGCGCAGGTGAAGCCGTATCGCTACCAGACGCCCGAGTGGTTCGCCTCGCACTGCTATCTCGTTGTGGTGCAGGATATTCGGGGGCAGGGCGCGTCCGGCGGCACGTTCACCGAATTCGGCAACGACCGCGACGACGGGTACGACTCGGTCGAATGGGCGGCGGGGCTGCCCGGCTCGAACGGCAAGGTCGGCATGTACGGCTCCTCGTATGTGGGTGCTACACAATGGCTTTCGGCGGTCACCGCGCCGCCGCACCTGGTCACCATCGTGCCCTCGAACACGTCGTCGGACTATTACGACGGCTGGACCTACGAGGGCGGGGAGTTCCGGCTCGCCTTCGTCGAACCCTGGGCGATGGGCACGATCGCCGAGACCGCCGCGCGGAATCGCGGCGATACCGCGACCGCGAAACAGTTGCTCGCCGACGAGGCGCAGTACACGCGGTGGCTGGGATACCGTCCGTACCAGCAGTTTCCGCCGATGCGTCCGGGTGATCCGAATGTCGCGCCGTGGTTCTTCGACTGGATCCGGCATGCCGCGCGCGACGACTACTGGAAGCAGTGGAGCATTCGCGAGCACTATCCGGACGTCAAGATTCCGGTGCTCGACTTCGAGGGCTGGTACGACGCGTTCCTGGCCGGTGGCACCGAGAACTTCAGCGGCATGGTGCGCGACGGTGGTACCGCGCAGGCTCGCGCGAATCAGCGGCTGGTCATCGGACCGTGGGATCACGTGGGGTGGGGACGTCCGGGGAGCGGTGTTTCCGCGCCGATGCTCGCCGCCGTCGGACCCGCCGGGGACAGTCCCGTCAACGATCTGATGCTGGGCTGGTTCGACCACTTCCTGAAAGGCCAGGACAACAAGGTCGCCGGGCAGCCCACTGTCGACTACTTCCTGATGGGTGCGAACAAATGGAAGTCCGCGACCGCGTGGCCGCTGCCGAACACCCGCTGGACCACGTACTACCTGTCCGGTAGTGGCGCGAACGGCCTGACCGGGCGGTTGGGTGCGTTGACGACCGCGCCGCCGAAGGACCCGCAGCAGCCCGACACCTACGATTACGATCCGCTGAATCCGGTGCCCAGTGCCGGTGGGCACTCCTGCTGCGGCGCGTCCTCGGGACCGCAGGGGCCCTACGACCAGTACGTCGTCGAGCAGCGTTCGGATGTGCTGACCTACACGACCGCGCCGATGTCCGCGGATACCGAGCTGACCGGGCCGACCACCGTGAAACTGTGGGCGGCGTCAACCGCGCCGGATACCGATTTCACCGCGAAACTGGTCGCCGTCGCGCCGGATGGGTCCACGGTGAATCTGAACAACGGGATCATCCGGACCCCGTTCCGCGATTCGCTGGAGCATCCGACTCCGACCGTTCCCGGACAGCCGTACCAGTACACGATCCAGATCTGGCCGACCAGCTATCTGGTGCGGGCCGGTTCGCGGATTCGTCTGGAGATCTCCAGCAGCGACTATCCGCAGTTCGCCCCGAATCCCAACACCGGTCAGCCGTTCGGGGCGAGTGCCGATACGCAGATCGCGACCCAGACCATCCTGCACGACGCGGCCCACCCGTCCTCGGTGGTGCTCCCGGTCATTCCGGCCGGTGGTGCCGCATCGAGCCGATTCCCCATGGCCGCAATGAAATAGCGGCGTTCAGGCGGCCTCGGTGGTGACCGCGTCCTGCTGGGCGGCATCCGCGGCGGCTGCCTCGGCCCGGCGTTCCCAGCGTCCGGCCAGCCACGCGCAGACGAAGAGCTGGATCTGGTGGAAGATCATCAGCGGCAGCACGATCAGGCCGATCGCGTGCCCGGCGAACAGGACCGTGGCCATCGGCAGCCCGCTGGCCAGGCTCTTCTTCGAACCGCAGAAGATCATCACGATGCGATCGCCGCGATCGAAGCCGAGCAGTTTGCTGGCCAGCGTGGTCAACGACAGCACCACCGTGAGCACCGCGATACACACCACGACCACGGCCAGCAGCGACAGCGGGGAGATACCGCCCCAGATGTGTTCGACCATGCTGTCGCTGAACGCGGCGTAGACGACCAGGTAGACCGATCCGCGATCGACCACCTTGGTGACGGTGGCGTGCCGCATCAGCACCTGCAATTGGTTCCGCAGCAGCTGTCCGGCCAGGAACGGCAGCAGCAGCTGCAACACGATCGCCACGATCGACCCCACCGACACCGTCGCCTGACCGGTGGTGTCCATCAGCAACATGACCAGCAGCGGCGTCGCGAACACGCCGATCAGATTGGACAGCGACGCGCTCACCACCGCGCCGGCCACATTGCCCTTGGCGATCGAGGTGAAGGCGATCGAGGACTGCACGGTCGAGGGCAGCAGACACAGGTAGAGCACGCCGGTGTACAGGTCGTCGGTGAGCACCGAGGGCACCAGCAGTCGCAGTGCCAGGCCGATCAGTGGGAAGACGATGAAGGTCACCGCGAGCACGCTCGAGTGCAGCCGCCAGTGCTTGAGCCCGTCCAGCGCCTCGCGCGGCTTCAGGCGCGCGCCGTAGAGCAGGAACAGGATCCCGATCGCGATCTTGGTGGCCCAGCTCAATACGTCGGCGGCCTCGCCGCGCGCGGGCAGGACCGCGCCGACCAGAACGGCGGCGAGTAGTCCGAGCATGAAGGCGTCGATGCGGAATTTGGCGAGAAGCTGCACAGATGAACGATACGTTCCGGGGGAATGATCGCGAAAGTCGTTCGATACGATATCTCTGAACGTATATCGTGATGAGTATGTTCGATCCGGAGCAGTTGCGCACCTTTCTCGCCGTCGAGCGGGCCGGTGGCTTCACCGCGGCGGGCCGCATTCTCGGACTGCGGCAGTCCACCGTCAGTGGTCATATCGCCAAACTCGAGCAGGCGGCCGGGCGGGCGCTGTTCCGCCGTGACACCCGCAATCTGGCGCTCACCGCCGACGGCGCGGCGATGGTCGGATTCGCGCGCAGCATCCTGGACGCCCAGGCGCACGCGGAACGCTATTTTTCCGAGTCGCGGCTGACCGGGTTGATCAGGCTCGGGGCCTCGGACGACCTGATGGCCCGGGAACTGCCCGATGTGCTGCTGGAATTCCAGCGCAGCCATCCGGGGGTGGATCTGGAGTTGACCGTCGGGCTCAGCGAGACGTTGCGGACCCGCCTCGAGGCCGGGGAGTTGGACCTCATGGTCGCCAAGCGACGTCCGGGGGAGCAGCACGGCGAGTTGCTGTGGCGCGACCGGCTGGTGTGGGCGGCGCGTTCGGGCGCAACGGGTTTCGACGATCCGGTGCCGCTGGTGACCTACCCGCCGCCGAGTATGACCCGGCAAGCCGCGCTGCAGGCGCTCGAGCGGGAGGGGCGCACCTGGCGGATCGCGTGTGTGAGCGACAGTCAGCTGGGGCTGCGCGCGGCGGTGCTGGCCGGGCTGGGCGTCATCGTACATGCGGAAAGTCTGCTTCCCGCAGGGCTTTTCGCCGTCGCGGACGATCGGCTGCCGACTCTCGGCGATCTGGAGTTCGTGCTACTGCGGCGGCGGAGTCGACTGTCCGAGCCCGAACGTGCGCTGTGCGATGCGATCGAGGCGGGGGCCAAGCGCGAGCACGCGTCCCTGCCGCGTCGGTCCGGATGAGTGGGCGCGATCGGTTGTCGGTGCTCGTCGCTAATCTGGTCGCGTGGCAGATCCAGCGACGTACCGGCCCGCGCCGGGCACCATCCCCGTAGATCCCGGCGTGTACAAGTTCCGGGATTCCTTCGGGCAGGTCATCTACGTCGGCAAGGCCAAGAGCCTGCGCAGTCGGTTGAATTCGTACTTCGCCGATATCGCCGCGCTGCATCCGCGCACCCGCCAGATGGTGACCACCGCCGCGAGCGTGGAGTGGACCGTGGTGTCCACGGAGGTGGAAGCCCTTCAGCTGGAATACAACTGGATCAAGGAGTTCGATCCGCGGTTCAACGTCCGCTACCGCGACGACAAGACCTACCCCATGCTCGCGGTGAGCATGAACGAGGAGTATCCGCGGGTCTTCGTCTATCGCGGCGCGCGCAAGAAGGGGGTGCGGTACTTCGGCCCGTACGCGCACGCCTGGGCGATCCGCGAGACGGTGGATCTGCTGCTGCGGGTGTTCCCGATGCGCACCTGCTCGGCGGGAGTCTTCAAGCGGCACAGTCAGATCGGCCGCCCCTGCCTGCTCGGCTACATCGACAAGTGCTCCGCCCCCTGCATCGACCGGGTCAGCGCCGAGGAGCATCGCCGCATCGCCGAGG
This sequence comes from Nocardia macrotermitis, assembly GCF_009604405.1. Lineage (GTDB taxonomy): Bacteria > Actinomycetota > Actinomycetes > Mycobacteriales > Mycobacteriaceae > Nocardia > Nocardia macrotermitis. The sequence continues at coordinate 340,924 of NZ_WEGK01000008.1, read as the reverse complement.
GCTTCTGCGACTTCCTGGCCGGTAAGACCGACCGCATGGTGCGCGAGCTCGAACGCCGAATGCAAGCCGCCGCAGCGGAATTGGACTTCGAGACCGCCGCCCGCCTGCGCGACGACGTCCAGGCCCTGCGTCGCGCCTTGGAGAAGCAGGCCGTCGTCCTGGGCACCGGCACCGACGCCGATGTGGTCGCCTTCGCCACCGACGACCTCGAGGCCGCGGTCCAGATCTTCCATGTCCGCGACGGCCGCGTCCGCGGTCAGCGCGGCTGGGTGGTCGACAAGTCCGGCGACGCGGTCGACCTGGTCCAGCCGGGTTCCGCGCAACTCGGTGCGGGTCCCGGCGACGACGAGATCTCGACGGCCTCGAGCGCCGCACCTTCCGTGAGTTCCGGGCATCCGGCCGAGATCGAGCGCCCCGGTGGTGGCGGCGTTGTCGAAGCTGCCGCGAGCACAGGTGATGATCGGATTTCCACGGACCCCGGCGAGCGTGTGGAGTCCATTGACGGGGAGGCCGGTCGGGTTTCCGCGCGTTCCGGTGACGGTCGGGCCGGCGAGGGTTCCGACGACGATGTGGCGCTTACGGGCTCCGGTGCCGTCCGGCCTCCTGTGAGTGCCGCCGACCAGTTTTCAGTGCAGGCTTCGGCGAGTCATGATGACGATCGAGATTCCTTGGGGCGCAGTATTGTTGGAGATGCTGCCGGTAGTGGCGACGAGGCGGACGCCAGTGACGCGCGGGAGTCCGCGGAGTCCGGTGAAGACGCCGCGGACATCGAGCCGGGCGATACGGAATCGGCGGAGTCCAGTGGTGAGCTGGCGGCGCTGGTCGAGCAGTTCCTGATGCAGTTCTACGGGGAGCAGGCCGCGTTCGCGGAGCAGAGCGGTGGGGAATCCTCGGGGACGGTGGTGCCGCGCGAGGTGCTGGTGCCCGCGTTGCCCGGGGATGCCGAGCAGGTGCAGGGGTGGCTTTCGGGGTTGCGAGGGTCGGCGGTGCAGTTGCGGGTGCCGCGGCGGGGGGACAAGAAGGCGTTGATGGAGACCGTGCAGCGCAACGCGGCCGAGGCGCTGGCACAGCACAAGCTCAAACGGGCGGGCGATCTGACCGCGAGATCGGCTGCGCTGCAAGGTATTCAGGAGGCGCTGGACCTGGACTCCGCGCCGTTGCGGATCGAGTGCGTGGATATCAGCCACGTGCAGGGCACCGATGTGGTCGCCTCCCTCGTCGTCTTCGAGGACGGGCTCGCGCGCAAATCCGAATACCGCCACTACGCGATCAAGGAAGCTGCGGGAGAGGGACGCTCGGACGACGTGGCCAGTATCGCGGAGGTCACCCGCCGCCGGTTCCAGCGCCTGCGCCGCGATCAGGAGGTGCTCGAGGCCGAGGACAATCCGACGCCGGGGATCGACCCGAAGACCGGCAAGCCTCGCAAGTTCTCCTATCCGCCCAATCTGTACGTGGTCGACGGCGGCGCGCCGCAGGTCGCGGCCGCCGCGGAGGTGCTCGAGGATCTCGGTATCACCGACGTCGCGGTGATCGGGCTGGCCAAACGCCTCGAGGAGGTGTGGGTGCCGGGCGAGGTCGATCCGGTGATCATGCCGCGCAACAGCGAGTCGCTCTACCTGCTGCAACGGGTGCGCGACGAGGCGCACCGATTCGCCATCACCTTCCATCGCAGCAAACGTTCGCGGCGGATGACCGCCTCGGCGCTGGACGCGGTCCCGGGGCTCGGCCAGGCGCGGCGGACGGCGCTGGTCACGCATTTCGGGTCCGTCGCCCGGCTCGAGCAGGCTACGGTGGAGGAGATCACACAGGTTCCGGGCATCGGGGTGGCAACAGCGAAGGCGGTGCTCGCGGCTCTGCACGGCGAATAGTCGCCGCCTATCAATCGGATGGCACGGTTAAGTCTCGATGTCGCCCGGCGTGCGTATCGGGCGCTGGATACGGGAAAAAGGCAGGATGATCGCAATGAACGCCAGTAACGGATCCGGTAGGACATGACCAGCGTGGAATCGAACGGTAGTGCGGCGGGCCCGTCGGCGTCCGCGGCCGTGCCCGAGGCGGCGGTGGGCCGGGCGGTCGAGGTCGTCATCGTCACCGGACTGTCCGGTGCGGGCCGGGGTACTGCGGCGCGCGTGCTCGAGGACCTGGGCTGGTATGTCGCGGACAATCTGCCACCCGAGCTGATCGAGCGGATGATCGAGCTGGGCGTCTCGGCCGACCCGCCGATTCGGCGTCTCGCGCTGGTGATGGATGTGCGCAGCCGATTCTTCACCGGCAATCTCTCGGCGGTCACCGAACAGCTGCGCTCGGGCGGCGTGCGCACCCGGGTGCTGTTCCTCGAGGCATCCGACGACGTGCTCATCCGCCGATTCGGTTTCGCGCGGCGCCGGCACCCGTTGCAGAGCGAGAGCGCCGACGGCACGCTGTCCGAGGGCATCGCCGCCGAACGGGCCCGGCTGGCCTCCGCGAAAACCGCCGCCGACGTGGTGATCGATACGACCGCACTGTCGGTGCACCAGCTGCATCGCAAACTCGAGGAGGCGTACGGCGGCGGTGCGCCCAAGGCGTTGCAGGTTACCGTCCAGTCCTTCGGTTTCAAGTACGGTGTGCCGCTGGATGCGGATATGGTGTTCGACTTGCGTTTCCTGCCCAACCCACATTGGGTACCGGAATTACGTGAGCACACCGGACAGGACGCGGTGGTCAGCGAGTACGTGCTGTCCCGTCCGGGTGCGCAGGACTATCTGAACACCTGTCGTCACCTGATCGATCTGACGACCGACGGTTACCGCCAAGAGGGGAAGCGTTACATGACCGTGGCAGTGGGCTGCACGGGCGGCAAGCACCGCAGTGTGGCCGTAGCGGAGGCGCTGGGCGAGGCGCTCGGCGAGGCGAGCGCGGATATCGGCACGAGCGGTCAGGCGCGGAGGCGGCAGCGCAGCGTGACCACGCAGCGCCCCGATCGTGCCGACATGGATATTGTGCGCGTGGTGCATCGAGACCTGGGGCGCGAATGAGTGCCGAGGGGCCGGGCCCGACCCTGGTCGCCATGGGCGGCGGACACGGGCTGTACGCGACGTTGACCGCGGCGCGGCGGCTCACCTCGGATGTCACCGCCGTGGTGACGGTCGCCGACGACGGCGGCTCGTCCGGCCGGTTGCGCGCGGAACTGGGCATGCTGCCGCCGGGCGATCTGCGCATGGCCCTCGCGGCGCTGGCCGAGGAGACCGACGGCGTCTGGGCGCGCACCGTGCAGCACCGCTTCGGCGGAACCGGTGCGCTGGCCGGACATTCGGCCGGAAACCTGATCCTGGCCGCGCTGACCGAGGTACTCGGCGATCCGGTGGCCGCCCTGGACACCGTCGGTTCGCTGCTGCGCTGCACCGGCCGGGTGCTGCCGATGTCGCCCGCCGCGTTGACCATCGAGGCGGATGTGTCCGGACTCGAGGCCGACCCCCGGGTGAGCCGGTGCATCCGCGGACAGGTCGCGGTCGCCACCACACCCGGTAAGGTGCGGCGGGTGCGCCTGATCCCCTCGGACCCGCCGGCGAGTCCCGAGGCGACCTCGGCCATCGAACACGCCGATGTCGTGATCCTCGGTCCCGGATCCTGGTTCACCAGTGTGATTCCGCATGTGCTGGTCCCGGGCCTGCACGAGGCACTGGTGCACACGCGCGCCCGGAAAGTGCTGGTGCTCAACCTCGCTGCCGAGCCCGGGGAGACCGCCGGATTCTCCGCCGAGCGTCATTTGCATGTATTGTCCCAGCACGCACCGGATTTCGCGGTGGACCAGGTGGTGGTGGACTCCGGGTCCGTACCCGAGGGTAGGGAGCGCGAACATGTGGCAAGAGCTGCCGAACAGCTGCGTGCGCGAGTAACCTTCGCTGATGTCGCCGAGGCGGGGACGGACCGGCACCACCCTGGAAAGTTGGCCGCCGCACTGGATCAGGTGATCCGGGCGCCTCGGCCGGAATCAGCAGGGCTTCGAGTCGAAGGACGGCACATGGGCCAGGATGTGCGGTCCGCGTTGGGTGGAAAGGAGCGGGTCTCGTGGCGATGACAGCCGAGGTGAAAGACGAGTTGAGCCGTCTGTCCGTCTCGCAGGTCTCATCTCGCAAGGCCGAATTGTCGGCGCTACTACGGTTCGCCGGCGGGCTGCACATCGTCGGCGGGCGGGTGATCGTCGAGGCGGAGGTGGACATGGGCTCGATCGCCCGCCGCCTGCGTCGCGAGATCTTCGAGTTGTACGGCTACGGCTCGGATGTGCACGTACTGGGCGCCGGGGGGTTGCGCAAGACCTCCCGGTACGTGGTGCGGGTGTCCAAGGAGGGCGAGGCGCTCGCCCGCCAGACCGGTCTGCTGGATGTGCGCGGCCGGCCGGTGCGGGGTTTGCCCGCGCAGGTCGTGGGCGGCAGCATCGCCGATTCGGAGGCGGCGTGGCGGGGCGCGTTCCTCGCCCACGGCTCGCTCACCGAACCCGGCAGATCCTCGGCGCTCGAGGTGAGCTGCCCGGGTCCCGAGGCCGCGTTGGCCCTGGTCGGCGCGGCGCGCCGGATGGGGATCCAGGCCCGTAATCGCGAGATCCGCGGCACCGACCGGGTGGTGGTGCGCGACGGCGAGGCCATCGGCGCGCTGCTGACCCGGATGGGCGCGCAGGACACCCGGTTGACCTGGGAGGAGCGGCGGATGCGCCGCGAGGTCCGGGCGACCGCCAATCGCCTCGCCAACTTCGACGACGCGAATTTGCGTCGCTCGGCGCGGGCCGCGGTGGCCGCGGCCGCGCGGGTCGAACGCGCGCTGGAGATTCTCGGCGACGACGTGCCGGACCATCTGGCCGCGGCCGGGAAGCTGCGCGTGGAGCATAGGCAGGCCTCGCTCGAGGAGTTGGGCCAGCTGGCCGACCCGCCGATGACGAAAGACGCGGTGGCGGGCCGGATTCGGCGATTGCTGTCGATGGCCGACCGTCGCGCGAAGGAACTCGGCATTCCGGACACCGAGTCGGCGGTCACCGCCGAATTGCTCGAAGACGCCTGAGGCGTACGCTCGCCGATAGCCGTCGTGGTGCGAATCATCTTGCACCACGGCGGCTTTCGTCACTTCTGGGTGAATCACCCGAAAACCTGTCGGTGCGGATCGGTATCCTGCTGCGGACGAGCCTCGCAGCGTCGCGAGATCGGGTGATGCCCGGGTTTCTCACCGTGACCAGGGGCGTGTCTGTGACATCACGGCCGGGCATTAGGGTGGATCGACAACGGAGAAGAATCCGCAGAAAGCTGAGGAGCGATAACGTGACTGTCCGGGTAGGCATCAACGGCTTCGGCCGCATCGGGCGTAACTTCTTCCGGGCTGTGGAGGCCCAGAAGGCGCTCGGCACAACGGAGATCGAGGTCGTCGCGGTCAACGACCTCACCGACAACGCCACCCTGGCGACTCTGCTCAAGTACGACTCGATCCTGGGCCGCCTGCCGCAGGATGTCTCGCTCGACGGCGACGACACCATCGTGGTCGGCGATCAGCGCATCAAGGCGCTGGCCATCAAGGAGGGCCCGGCGGCCCTGCCGTGGGGTGAGCTGGGCGTCGACGTGGTCGTGGAGTCGACAGGCATCTTCACCGACGCGACCAAGGCCAAGGGCCACCTCGCGGCCGGCGCCAAGAAGGTCATCATCTCCGCGCCCGCCAAGGGCGAGGACCTGACCGTCGTGATGGGCGTCAACGACGACAAGTACGACGGCAGCCAGAACATCATCTCCAACGCCTCGTGCACCACCAACTGCCTGGGCCCGCTGGCCAAGGTGCTCAACGACAGCTTCGGCATCGAGCGTGGCCTGATGACCACGATCCACGCCTACACCCAGGACCAGAACCTGCAGGACGGCCCGCACAGCGACCTGCGTCGCGCCCGCGCCGCCGCGCTGAACATCGTGCCGACCGGCACCGGTGCGGCCAAGGCCATCGGCCTGGTGCTGCCCGACCTGCTGGGCAAGCTGGACGGTTACGCGCTGCGCGTGCCGGTGCCGACCGGTTCGGTCACCGACCTGACCGCGAACCTGCGCACCAAGGCGTCGCTGGAGGAGATCAACGCGGCGTTCAAGGCCGCCGCGGAGGGCCCGCTGAAGGGCATCCTGAAGTACAACACCGACCCGATCGTGTCCAGCGACATCGTCACCGACCCGCACTCGTCGATCTACGACGCGCCGCTGACCAAGGTCATCGACGATCAGGTGAAGGTCGTGTCCTGGTACGACAACGAGTGGGGCTACTCCAACCGCCTCGCCGACCTCATCGGTCTCGTCGGCAAGTCGCTCTGATCAGATGACGGTCAAGACACTTCAGGATCTCCTGGCCGAGGGTGTCGAGGGTCGGGGCGTGCTCGTGCGCTCCGACCTGAACGTTCCCTTGGACAACGGGGTCATCACCGATCCGGGCCGCATCATCGCCTCGGTTCCCACGATCAAGGCGCTGGTCGAGGCCGGTGCCAAGGTCGTGCTGACCGCGCACCTGGGCCGCCCGAAGGGCGAGCCCGATCCGGCGCTGTCGCTCGCGCCGGTTGCCGAGCGTCTGGCGCAGGAGCTGGGCCGCAACGTCCAACTCGCGGGTGACGTGGTCGGCCAGGACGCGCTCGCGCGTTCGGAGGGCCTGACCGACGGTGATGTGCTGCTGCTGGAGAACATCCGTTTCGATCCGCGCGAGACCAGCAAGGACGACGCCGCGCGCGGCAAGCTGGCCCGTGCGCTGGTCGAATTGGTCGGTGACGACGGCGCTTTCGTCTCCGACGGCTTCGGCGTCGTACACCGCAAGCAGGCGTCGGTCTACGACGTGGCCGAGTTGCTGCCACACTACGCGGGCACACTGGTCGCGGCCGAGGTCGAGGTCCTGCGCAAGCTGACGACCGACACCGAGCGACCGTACGCGGTCGTGCTGGGCGGGTCGAAGGTCTCGGACAAGCTGGCGGTCATCGAGGCGCTGGCCCCGAAGGTCGACACCCTGGTCATCGGCGGCGGTATGTGCTTCACATTCCTTGCCGCACAGGGGCTTCCGGTCGGTACCTCGCTGTTGCAGGAGGAGATGATCGAGACCTGCCGCGGCCTGCTGGACCGGTACGCCGACGTCATCCACCTGCCGCGCGACATCGTGGTGGCCGACGGGTTCGCCGCCGACGCGGAGTCGAAGGTGGTGTCCGCCAACGAGATTCCCGAGGGCTGGATGGGTCTGGACATCGGTCCGGATTCGGCGGACCGCTTCGGTGCGCTGCTGACCGAGGCACGCACGGTGTTCTGGAACGGCCCGATGGGTGTGTTCGAGTTCGAGAAGTTCGCCGACGGCACCCGCAAGGTGGCCGAGTCGATCGTGCGGGCCACCGAGAAGGGTGCTTTCACGGTCGTCGGCGGCGGCGATTCGGCCGCCGCGGTGCGCACTTTGGGCCTGGGCGGGCGGGATGGCAACACAGACGGTTTCTCGCACATCTCCACCGGTGGCGGTGCGTCGCTGGAATATCTGGAGGGCAAGGAACTGCCCGGTATCGCGGTATTGGAGGACTGACCGGTGGCACGGAAACCGCTCATCGCGGGCAACTGGAAGATGAACCTCAATCACCTCGAGGCCATCGCTCTGGTGCAGAAGATCGCATTCGCGTTGCCGGACAAGTACTTCGACAAGGTCGACGTGACGGTGATTCCGCCGTTCGTGGACATCCGGAGTGTGCAGACCCTGGTCGAGGGCGATCGGCTGCTGGTCACCTACGGTGCGCAGGATGTCTCGGTACACGAGTCGGGCGCGTACACCGGTGAGATCAGCGCGCCGATGCTGGCGAAGCTGGGCTGCTCGTTCGTCGTGGTCGGGCATTCCGAGCGGCGGCAGTACCACAACGAGGACGACGCGACGGTGCTGGCCAAGGCCAAGCAGGCGCTCAAGCACGGGATCACCCCGATCGTGTGCATCGGCGAGGGCCTGGGCGTGCGCGAGGTGAGCGAGCATGTCGCCTACAACCTCGAGCAGCTGCGCGGTTCGCTCAAGGGCCTGACGGCCGAGGAGATCGCCAAGGTCGTCATCGCGTACGAGCCGGTCTGGGCCATCGGCACGGGCCGGGTCGCCACCCCCGCGGATGCGCAGGAGGTGTGCGGCGCGATTCGCGGCGAGCTGGCCGAGTTGGCGAATCCGCAAGTGGCAGCGTCGGTTCGGGTGCTGTACGGCGGTTCGGTGAACGCCAAGAACGTCGGCGAACTGGTCTCGCAGACCGATGTCGACGGCGCGCTCGTCGGCGGCGCCTCGCTCAAGGGTGACGAGTTCGCCACCCTCTCGGCAATCGCCGCGGGCGGTCCACTCCCGTGACGGATCGGGTCCGGCCGCGCGCATCGCGGCCGGACCCGAACCAGTTGTGTTGTGTTTCAGGGGATTTCACCGACGCAGGCGAGTGAGCGGGTCTACCCGATCCGTGCGACCGCGCCGAGCATGGAGACGGCCTCGGGGCGGGGGTGGGCGCGCCAGGTTTCCGGACGCCACGTCATCACCGAGCTGACCCCGGGCGGCACGAGTTCCAGGCCGGTGAAGAAGCTTTCGAATTCGGCGGTGGAGCGGAGGCGGAAGGGGATGCCGCTGCGTTCGTTGGCTTCGCGGGTCTCGGTGAGATCCTCCTGGGTGAGGTGGTCGTCGGTGGCGTGTGTCATCACCAGATAACTGCCGGGGGCCAGCGCGTCACAGAGCTGTCGTATCAGCTCGCGGGGCTTCTCGTCGTCGGTGATGAAGTGCATGACCGCCAGCAGCATCAGCGCGACCGGCTGGCTCAGGTCCAGGGTGGACAGCAGGTCGGGCTGGGACAGGATGTTCGCCGGATCGCGCACATCCGCGTCGAGGTAGGCGGTGGCCCCCTCGGGGGCGCTGTCCAGCAGGGTGCGGGCGTGGATCAGCACGATCGGATCGTTGTCCACGTAGACGATGCGCGATTCGGGCGCGATGCCCTGGGCGATCTCGTGCACGTTGCCGACGGTGGGCAGCCCGGCCCCGATGTCGAGGAACTGCCGGATTCCGGCCTCCTCGGTGAGGTAGGTGACCGCGCGCCGCAGGAATTTGCGATTCTCCAGGCAGGCGAAGCGGATCGTGGGGAACGCCTCGGCGACCAGTTCGGCCGATTCCCGATCGGCCTCGAAATTGTTCTTGCCACCCAGCCAGTAGTCGTAGCGGCGGGCCGGATGTGGTGTAGTGACATCGATCCCGGCAGGTGCGAATTCAGACTGCACGACGTCCTCTTTCCTGTCGACTACTGTGAATCATGTCAGCTCGGATAGTGAACCGGTAGCGGCGGTGCCGCACCGTCCGGAAGGCAACCTCATGCAGTTGCAGTACAGCCCATATGATTTCGACGTCCACGAGGATCCGTATCCGTATTACGAACAACTGCGCGAGGATGCGCCGGTGTTCCGTAACGAGACGGATGATTTCTGGGCGTTGTCCCGGCACGCGGACGTCCTCGCGGCCCTGCGGGATTCGGATCGTTTCTCCAGTGCGAACGGTTTGCGGATGGAGCCCGCATTCTGGGGACCGCAGGCCGAGCAGTTCTTCTCCTTCGTGGCGATGGATCCGCCGAAGCACACGCGGATGCGCGGGCTGGTGGTGCGGGCGTTCACTCAGCACCGGGTGCAGTCGCTGGAGCCGCGGTTGCGGGAGATCGCGCGCGGTCTGCTGGAACCACTGCTCGAGCGGGGCAGTTTCGATCTGATGTCCGATTTCGCGGGGCCGTATCCGACCGAGGTGATCTCCGAGCTGGTCGGGGTGCCCGAGGCGGATCGGGCGATGGTCCGCAAGCTGGGCATGGAGATCATGTACACCGAGGAGGAGTCCACCGATCTGCGGCCCGAGGCCATGCAGGCGATCGGGGCGCTGGTCGGCTACTACACCGAGCTGACCATCGAACGGGCCGCGAATCGGGGTGACGACCTGCTCTCGGCCCTGCTCGATGCCGCCGACGGTGACGACCGACTCACCCCCGAGGAGATCGTGGGCGTGGTGATCCTGCTGGTCGGCGCGGGTATCGAAACCGCCATGCTGACGCTGGGCAATCTGTGGCACGCGGCCGCGCGCAATCCCGAGCAGCGCCGTGTCGCGTTGGGCGCGCAATCGGACGCACCGACCGCCCGCATCGCGGACTGGATCGATGAGGCGATGCGATACGACCCGTCGAATCAGGTCATTCTGCGAACCACCACCGAACCGGTGGAACTGCACGGGGTGAAAATTCCCGCCGACGCACGCATTCTGCTGCTCAGCGGTTCGGCCAATCGCGATCCCCGGGTTTTCGCGAATCCGGACAAATTCGACCTGGACCGAGACACCGGCGACGCCGTAGCCTTCGGCAGCGGTCGTCACCATTGTCTGGGTTCGAATCTGGGCCTGCTGGAATTGCGCACCGCATTGCAGGAGATCACCACCCGAATCGCCGACTTCGAGATCGACCCCGCCGGCCTGCGCCGCATCCACTCCTCCAACAATCGCGGCTTCACGGCCCTGCCCACCACCGTCACACCGCGTTGATTCGCCCGGGCCGGTCCGCGACCGATGGACCGGCCCGCGGGCACGCTGGTGCCATGCCGGATTTGCGATTCGTGCGCCGTGCGGACGGACTGACCTACGAATTCGTCCGTGACGGCAACGCACACGGAGCCCCGTCGTACAAGCGTGTCGACCTCGACCTGTGGTGCAGACGCCTGCCTGATTTCGGATGGGTGGTGTGCACGGAATCCGGCCACGTCCACAGCCGCCCGTTCGATGATCCCGGGTGCGGCGATCTCCCGCCCGAGGGCGCTTGGGTGAGCCGCAAGGCCGACCGCTCGTACGTGTACGACCTGATCCGTGTCGCGTGAGCGGGATCGGTAACAGCGCCGTCCGTGCGCCGATTTCGTCCGTGAAGGCTCGAGGCGGGAGTGCTGTGGGTTCCGGATATTCGTGTACCGCTTCGAGCGGTGGTCAGGCGGAAACCAGTGCGACTGCGGCTTTTTCGATGGTTGCCTCGTCGAGCAGTACGTGGGCGGTGGCGGGGCCGAGGGGGACGAAGCTGTCGGCGCTGGTGACCCGGGTGATCGGGCCGGTGAATCCGGCGTCGACGAGGGCCGTGCAGACCGATTCGGAGATGCCGCCGGTGCGGCGGGTTTCGTCGGCTACGAGGACGCGGCCGGTGGCTCGGGCGTGGTGGAGGATGTCGGCGGTGGGGAGTGGGGCCAGCCAGCTGAGGTCGAGGACTCGGGCATGAATTCCCTGCTGGGACAGGCGATGTGCGGCGCGCAGGCTCATGCGGAGGCCGTTGGCGAAGGTGATGATGGTGAGATCCGTTCCGTCGCCGTGGATTCGGGCGCGGCCGATGTCGATCGGGTCCGTGGTGGGGGTGGCGAGCCAGCCGTCGTCGCCGGGGGCGTGCAGGTCGCGGGTGTGGTAGAGGGCTATCGGTTCGAGGAAGAGGCAGACTCGGCCGTCCACGCGGGCCGCGGCTACGCAGGTGCGCAGCATGGCGGCGGCGTCGTCGGGGCGGGCGGGGGAGGCGATCACCAGGCCGGGGATATCGCGCAGGGCCGCAACGGAATTGTCGTTGTGGAAGTGGCCGCCGAAACCCTTCTGGTAGGCGTAGGAGGCGATGCGGACCACCATCGGATTGCGGAACTGTCCGGTGGAGAAGAACTGCTGGGTGGCGGCCTCACCGCGGATCTGGTCGAGTGCATTGTGCAGGTAGGCGAGGTATTGGATCTCCGGAATCGGGACGAAACCGGCGGGGCCCGCGCCGAGGGCGGTGCCCAGGATGCTCTGCTCGTCCAGCAGCGTGTCGAAGACTCGCCGTGCGCCGAATCGGCGTTGCAGACCCTTGGTCACGCCGTAGACGCCGCCCTTACGGCCGACGTCCTCGCCGAAGACGAGCAGGTCGCTGTCGCGTTCCAGCAACTGCGTCAGCGTGTGGTTGATCGATTGTGCGACGGTCATCGCGGGCGCTTGCTCGACTGAATTCCCTGCTGCCGCAGTGCTGTTCGAAGAAGGATCGGGGCTGTTCGGCAAAGAATCGGAGTTGTCGGGATCGGTTTCGGCCGGTGGGTGCGCACGGGTATCGACGACGCGAGCACCCGGCGGCGGCATGGTTTCGGGCAGCGGTCCGGTGCGCACGACATCCGCGCGGACCAGATCGGGATGATGCGGTGCGAGAGGAGCGATCACCGCGGCGGCCGAATCCAGCGTCGCCGCACCGGTGACCTGCTCGGCGACGGCCGCGACCTCGGCGGCGATGGCGTCGTACCGTGCGATGAGTTCCCGCGCGCCGATTCCGCCCGAACCGACCAGCAGACGCGCGGTGGCCGTGATGGGATCGCGCCGCAACTCCGCATCGATATCGCCCGCACGCCGATATGCCGCCTCGACGTCCGACCCCGCGTGCCCCAGCAGCCGGGTGGTACGCAATCGCAGGAAGGCCGGAAGCCGATTCTCCCGCACCCAGTCCACGGCCTCGGCCGAAATCGTCAGCGTCGCAAGCAGATCCGAGCCGTCGACCTCGAAATACCGCAGGCCGGGCCGGGTTCCGTAGGCGCTGCGAATCCAATCCGGCGGAGTGGGCACGCTCAGTCCGATCCCGTTGTCCTCGCACACGAACAGCACCGGCATCGGAATCTGCTGATGCGCGGTGTGCACGGCCGCGTTGATCGCACCGGTCGCGGTGGAATGATTCGCCGACGCGTCGCCGAACGTGCACAGCACCACCGCATCCGACGGCCAGGGCGTGAATCGGCCCAACCGCGTGGCCCGATCCAGCGCGAAGGCCAGCCCGACCGCGCGCGGCAGATGGGAGGCGATGGTCGAGGTCTGCGGCAGGATCGCGGCGGGTGCGCTGCCGAACACCTTGTGCCGCCCACCCGAGATCGGATCCGCGGCCGCGGCCACCACACCGAGCAGCACGTCGCGCACGGGATCGCCGCCACCGGCCCGGCGACAGCGATGCACGAAGAACGCGCCCGAACGATAGTGCAGCAGTGCGGGATCGGTCGGACGCAGCACCTCGGCGAGCGCGACATTGCCCTCGTGTCCCGAGGATCCGATGCTGTAGTACCCGTGCCCGGCGGCAGTGAGCGCGCGCGCCGCCAGATCCAGCTGTCGGCTCGCGGCCTGCGCGTCGAACAGCGCCAGCATCGCCGCGACGGTGTGCGTGATGCCCGGTAGCACGGATTCGGTTGCGGCGCGGGGAGATCCGGGCCGTACGGCCGTCACCGCCGCGCGGAACCGCCGATCGAGTTCAGCTTCCCGTTCGTTGATCACCGTCCCATGCTGCCTTCCGCCGGGGCGCCGGGTGGTGGTTTCACTCCGAGCGCAGGATCAGGCCCGCGCCGTTCGCGCGATTGCGGATGGTCAGGGCGTCGGAGTCGACGGTGGCTTCGGTCGTGCCGTCGAGGGCTTCGAGGACCTGCTGTTCGACCTGCATGACATCCTGCGCGCACATCATCCGAGTGGTGCCGAGGTGGAAGGTGACCTCCGAGCCGGCGATGTCGGCGGCGCCGGTCATCCGGTTGCATCCGGCGCTGCCGGTGACCTGGCCGCTGGGGGAGATGGTGAGGGTGGGGCGCGCGGCGTCCAGGGCCTGCGAGCGGACCTGGCCTTCCTTTCTGAGCAGGGTGGTGACGACCCATGCGGTCCCGGTCAGCGGCAGATCCGGTCGCACCACGCGTTTGTCCCGCAGCGTGACCGTGACATCGTGGCCGGTGAGCGTCAACGTGCTGCCCGACAGCGACCACTTCGGCGCGGATTGCAGCAGGGCGGTCTGCCAGCCGTCCGCCCCCGACTTGTCGCCGACGCAGGCCATCATGGTCGTGGCCAGCTGCGAAACCCGCAGCACCGAGCCGTCCAACGTCACCGCCCCGCTGCTGCTGTTGCACCCCGAGTCCGCCGAAACCCGCCCGTCCTCGAAGGTCAACGTCAACGGTCCGCCGCCCGGAATCGGCGTTCCCTGCACTCCGGTGGAGATGTAGGTGTGCCCCATCGGCGTCGGCGCGGGCCCCGATGACCCACTCGAACACGCCCCCAGCAATCCGCAGACGATCAGCGCCGAACCTCGGAAGATGTTGGCGCTGCGGCCCGTTCGACGGGAGGATTGCGTTCGCGTTGCGGCCGACATGCCGCGATGGTACCGGCGCGGATCGGTGTCGCCCGGCAACCGAACGGGCGTGGCCGGCCGGTGGTCGCTGGTTCTGCCGCTGCTCGAACGGGATCGGTGGGACTGGTCGCGGTCGGTCGAGTGCGGTCCGCGGCGGCGGCGGGCCGGGGCTGCCGGATCAGCGCGCTGATCGTGCGGCGAATCACCTGATGCGGGCGGATCGCGGGGTTGCGCATAAGCTGTCGGGCATGAAGATGTTCCTGGATATCCTCCTGATCATCACCAGTGTGTTGCTGGTGTTGCTGGTGTTGCTGCACCGCGCGAAGGGTGGGGGTCTGTCGAACCTGTTCGGCGGCGGCGTGCAGTCGAGCCTGTCGGGATCCACCGTGGTCGAGAAGAACCTCGACCGCATCACCGTCTTCACCGGTCTGATCTGGCTGATCGCCATTCTGGGCATCGGCCTGGAGATCAAGTTCGCCTGATCAGCAGTGCGGCGGCGGTCGCCACGGCGAGAATCACCGCGGCGATCGCGAAGGCCGTTCCATATCCGTCACCCAGGACCGGCGTCACCGCGAGCGGACCGAGTACCTGGCCCAGGCCGTAGCCCGCGGTGAGTGTGGCCGCGGCGCCGGGGCCGGTGAGTTCGCCGCCCACCTCGATCGCGAGCATGGTGATTCCGGTGAATGTCGCGCCGAACAGCGCCGCGGAGATCAGCGCGGAGACGACGCCGGTGGATATCGCGGGCAGGATCGCCGAGACGCATTGCAGTGCCAGGGCGAGTACGAGTGCGGTCTCGGGGGAGCGGCGGCGGGCGACCAGATCCCACAGCAGCGTCGCGGGTGCGGCGGCGATGCCGACGACGACCCAGGTCAGCGTGCCGAGTGAGTGATGTCCCGGGGATTGCAGCGCGGCCACCAGGAATGTGCCGATGACGATGTACCCCAGGCCCTCGAGGAAGTAGGTGCCCTGCAGCAGTCGCCACGCTCGCACCGATCGTGCGGCGGTCGCGGCGGCGCGGGTCGCGGGGCGGACCTCGAGTCGTAGCGCGGGGGCGAGCAGCAGTGCGGTGAGGGTCGCCGCGCCCAGCCACATCAGCTGCCAGGACACGGACGTTCCCGCGATCAGGGCGAGGATGCCGGTCAGCGCGATCCCGCCACCGATCCCACCGAACGCGATTCCCGCTGCGCGCCTGCGGTTTTCGTGTCCGGCCGCGACACTCGCGCAGCCGATGAACAGCACGGCGCTCGCGACGCCCGCGATCGATCGCAGCGCGGCGGCCACGGCGGCGGGCGCGGGCCAGGCCATGAGTGCCTCGCTGAGCGCCAATGCGGCGGCCGAGGCGTGAAAAGCGATGCGGCCGTTGAGGTCCGGGCGTCTCGCCAGCAGTAGCGCGCCGAGCAGATAGCCCGCGTAGTTGGCGGCCGCGACGGCCGCGCCCGCGCGTGCGTCGAGGCGGCCCGCGCCGATCATCACCGGTAGCAGCGGTGTGAAGGCGAAGCGGCCGACGCCCATGGCCGCCGCGAGTCCGGAGGCGGCGCGCAGTGGGCTCACGGACTGTCGGCTGATCGAAACAGTGGTCACAGCTGTCGACGGTATGGTCTGGCGGGGCCGTTGTGAAATGCTTCCTGTGCGCGATGTATACGCTGAACGTATGGATCTGGAGCTGCGTCATCTGCGGGCCTACCTGGCATTGTGCGAGGAACGGAACTTCACCCGCGCCGCCGCCCGCCTGCACCTCACCCAGCCCTCGCTCACCCGCACGATCCAGCAACTCGAACGCATCCTGGACGTCCGGCTGCTGGAACGCAGCTCCCGGCACTTCGAATTGACCTCGGAGGGAACGGAATTCGCCGATCACGCGCGACGTATCATCGGCGACGTGGATGCGGTGTGCGCCGATCTGCGCATGCGGACGACCGTCGCGGTCGGCTTCGCCTGGCTGCTGCCCGACAGCTGGTTCGCCGCGGCCCGGACCCGCTTCGAGGCGGTCGGCGGGCGATTGGCGATCCATCGCGTGGACGACCCGATCGCCGCCCTGGCCTCGGGAACCATCGATATCGCCCTGTACCGCAAGAACATTCGCCTGCCGTCGACCATGGCCGCGCAGTTGATCGCCACCGAGCGGAGGGTACTGGCGGTGGCGGCCGATTCACCGCTGGTCGACGCCGCGCCACGCTGGCAGGATCTGGCGGATCACCCGCTCGTGGTCAACATCATCTCGGGCACGACCGATGAAAACTCCTGGCCCGCAGGTGATTCCGGTCGCGAGATCGTCACCTGCACGAATTTCGACGAGTGGATCGAACTGATCGCCGCCGGACGCGGCATCGGCGCGGTTCCCGAACTCGCCCGCACCCGCGCACCACATCCGGGAGTGACGTACCTGGACGTCCCGGACGCCCCGCCGTCTCAGGTCTACCTGGTCTGGCGCGCCAAACCGGCCCCGTCACGTTCGGTGCGGCGCTTCATCGAAATCGCTTGATCGCATGCGGGATCGACCTGTCTCGCGTCGCCAATCCGCGGCTCCCGACAGAGGGCCGGCGGGCCGAGTGGCCACCGCGTCTACGCGAACAGTCCGCGCTCACACCGCGAACACCAGGCCACGAATCCGCGTATACGAAATACCGCACCAGCGACACCCGACTCGCAGCCGCCGACACTGCCGGGTCTACGCCGCGCGACCGGCGTAGACCTCGTGCAGTTCGGTCCCCCGCAGCATCGCGTCCTGCCGGGCATGCGGGACCAGTCCGTGCGCGGTCAGCAGTTCGCAGAATCGGGTCAGGCGATCGTCGATGTCGTGGACCTCGGCGACGACGGCGCGGATCCGTGGCCAGTCCGATTCGAGGATGCCGTGCAGGACATCCATTTCCGCGCGTTCGACGTCGACCTTGAGCAGGCCGATCTCGCCGGTGGACGCGTGGTCGGCCAGGATCGCCGATACCGTGTCGACCTGGACGTCGAACCGCTCGCCGGTGTGCAGTCCGGCGGTGATGGTGTCGATCGATGTGTCGTCCAGGCCGCTGTTGTGCAGAAATGTTCGCGTTGCGCGGTCGTCCGCGGCGCGGTCGGCGTACAGACCGGAATTCGCCGACGCCCGCGGATACCAGGTGAATGTCGCGATGCCGGGCGTCTCGCCGACCGCCGTGCGCAGCGCGGTCCCGTGCGGGACGTGCGCGGCCAGATTGAGTTGCAGGCAGTGGAATGTCGTCGGCGCGGGTTCGACGGCGATCACCCGGATCCCGGGACAGGTCCGGGCGAACATCATCGCGGTCAGGCCGATGTTCGCGCCGATGTCCAGGACGGTATCGCGAGGCCGCAACCGGGCCGCGGCGTACTGGTACATGCCGCTCGGCGCGGTGGCCTCGCCCCACAGCATATGTGCCTCGGCGGGACTGGTGCAGGTCACAACCGTGTCGTTCGTTATCTTCAACTGCTGGAATTCGGCAGGCATGGTGGGCCTTTCGCGATCAGCATTCGTGCATGAAGCGTTCCAGGATCGGTCCGACGATCGCCATGGCGGCCGGATGGCTGAGTTCGAGGTGGCGTGCGTCGAGAACCGTGTGGTGGATCTGTCCGGTGACGTAGGGACGCCATTCCCGGACGAGTGCGTCGTGGTCCGCGCGTTCCTTGCCCGCGGTGAAGAAGAGCAGATCGCCGTCGAAGACCTCGGGCAGATGGCGACCGGAGATGTCGGCCGCGGTCTCGAAGCTGGCCATGACCCGATCTATCTGTTCGGCGCTGAACAGCTCGGTCCGGATCAGCTGGTCGCGCACGACGGCCCACGCTTGTTCGGGGGTCCGGGCCTGCACGATGTCGTCGAGATCGAACAGTTCGCGCCAGCCGCCGAGCAGGTCGGTCACGATGTGAGCGGGGACCGCGTCGTCGGTCGTGATCGCCGGGCCGGGGGTCGATTCCGCCTGTCCCACACCGGAATCCAGCAGGGCCACGATGCCGACGGATGCGCCGCCGCGTCGGAGTTTCACGGCCATCGCGTGCGCGATCTGCCCACCCAGCGACCAGCCGAGCAGGTGATAGGGGCCGTGGTGCTGTACTCGGCGGATCTCCGCGACGTAGCGCTCGGCCAGTTCGTCCACGGACTTCGCCTGCGGTTCGCTCGCGACCACGTGCGGGTCCTGCAGGCCGTACACGGGCCGGTCCCGGTCGAGATGCTCCACCACGCCGCCGTAGAACCAGGCCAACCCGCCCGCCGGATGCACCCCGAACACCGCGGGCTCGGACCCGGTGCCGCGCAGCGGGAGCAGCACCTGCGAACCCGAGGTCGCCGCGGTGTCGTCCGCGCGCTGTGCCAGCGCTTTCGGAGTGGCTTCCTCGAACATCCAGGGCAGGGCGATGCGCACCCCGTGCTTTTCGAGTTCGGCCACCACCATCGTGGCGAGCAGCGAATTCCCGCCCAGATCGAAGAAGCCGTCGGTGATGCCCACCTGGTCGACCGCGAGGATCCGCGTGAACGCCTCGGCGATGGCTTTCTCGGAAGGTGTTCGCGGCGCGGCGAATTCGGTGACGGCGGAGAACACGGGCGCGGGCAGCGCGGAGCGATCCAGCTTGCCGTTGACCGTCATGGGCAACTCCGGCAGCACCATCACCGTCGAGGGCACCATGTAGTCGGTGAGGACCTGAGCGGCGGTGTCGCGCACCGCATCCGGATCGATCTGCTGGTCCCCGCTGCCCACCACATAGCCGATCAGCTGATCGACCCCCCGGGTGTGGTGATGGACCGCGGCGGCCGCGTGGCGCACCAGCGGGTGACGCAGCAGCGCGGATTCCACCTCACCCAGTTCGATGCGGTATCCCCGCAGTTGTACCTGTGCGTCCGCGCGGCCCGCGTAGGTCAGCTCGAGTCCGTGCGCGGCGGTGGTCCAGCGGGCGAGATCGCCGGTTCGGTACAGGCGGGTTCCGTTGGCGTCGAAGGGATTCGCCACGAACCGGGTTGCGCTCAGGCCGGGTGCGCGCAGGTACCCGCGGGTCAACTGTTCGCCGGACACGTAGAGCTCGCCGACGACACCGATCGGCGTCGGGCGCAGCCGGTCGTCGAGCACGTAGGTGCGCAGCCCCGGCAGTGGTGTCCCGATCGCGCTGGAGATCGGTTCCTCGATCTCGCGAATGGTCACGTGCACAGTCGTTTCGGTGATTCCGTACATGTTGACCAGCCGGGGTGTTCGTGGCGCGTGCGTCGCGAACCAGGCGGTCAACCGGGACGAATCCAGCGGCTCGCCACCGAAGATGACGTATCGCAGGGCGAGATCACCTGCACGGCAACCGGATTCGCGATACTCCTGCTCGGCATCGGCGAATCCGTAGAACGCCGAAGGAGTTTGGCTCAGGACGGTGACGCGTTCGCGCGCGAGCAGATCGACGAGCGCGGCGGGGGAGCGGGCTGTGTCCTTGTCCACGACGACGACACTTCCGCCGGACAGCAGCGCGCCCCACATCTCCCACACCGCGAAATCGAATGCGTACGAATGGCACATCGTCCACACGTCGTCCGGGCCGATGTCGAAACATTCGGCGGTGTGGGTGAGCAGCGTGACCACATCGCGGTGTGTGACCGCGACTCCCTTGGGGCGGCCGGTCGAGCCGGACGTGTAGATCACGTATGCGATGTCGTCCGGTCGAACGCTCGGCGCTACCGTGTCGGGATCTTCGGCGTCCTGCCCGGGGTCATCGATCAGCAGCAGCGGTGCCGGGTATTCCGGTAGCGCGCAAGCGATTCCGGCGGTGGCCAGCATTACCGCCGGACGTGCGTCATCGAGTACGAACCGCAGGCGCTCGGCCGGGTACGTGACATCCAGCGGCAGATACCCGCCCCCGGCCTTGACCACCGCGAGGATGCCCACGACCAGCTCGACCGAGCGTGGGAGTGCCACCGCGACAAGCGATTCCGGTCCGACCCCCGCCGCGGTCAATCGGGCCGCGAGCTGTGCGGAGCGGCGGTCCAACTCGGCGAAGGTCAGCCGGGCGAAGCCGTCGGCGACGGCAATCGCGTCGGGGCGGGCTTCGACGCGCTCGGCGAACAATCCGGCGAGCGTGGCCTGAGGTACCGGCGCGCCGTCATGCCCTGCGGCGCTGAGCAATTCGCGTCGCTGCGCCGCATCGATGAGATCGATGTCCCCGACCGGCGACCACGGATCCGCCGTGACGGTCTCGAGGATGCGCAGGTACGCCTGCGCGAAGCGGCCCATCGTCGCGTCGGTGAACAGGTCGGCGGCGAAGGTGAGTCGCCCCACCATCCCGTCGGCGCGGCCACCGTCCCCGAATCGCTCGGCGAGTTTCACGTTCAGGTCGGCCTGCGCGACCTCGAAACCGCTGTCCACCGGCTCGATGCTCAGCTCGGGGAGCCGCAGGACCGCCTCGCTCAAGTTCTGCACATCGAGGGTGACCTGGTACAGCGGCAGATGCGCGGTCGAGCGTGGCGGGTTGAGGGTGTCCACGACCTGTTCGAACGGCACGTCGGCATGGGCCAGGGCCGCCAGATCGGTCTCGCGGATCGAGGCGAGCAGTTCGGCGAACGGTTGCTGCGCCGACACCCGCGAGCGCAGGACGAGAGTGTTGACGAACATCCCGATCAGGTCGTCGAGGTCACGCTCGCCGCGTCCGGCCACCGGAGTGCCGATCGCGATGTCCTCGACTCTGGTGAGCCGGGACAGCAATACGGCCAGCGCGGCGTGCAGGACCATGAAAATCGTCGTATTCGTCTGCCGCGCAGTGGCGATGACGCGTGCGTGCAGTTCGTCGGCGACCTCGAATTCGACCACCCGACCGCGCAGGGACGCGACCGCCGGCCGGGGTCGATCGGTGGGTAGTTCGAGCAGTTCGGGCAGCCCGGTGAGAGACTGCTCCCAGAACCGAAGCTGTTGTGACAGCAGCGATTCCGGGTCATCCGCCGAGCCGAGCCGCTCGGCCTGCCACAGCGCGTAGTCGGCGTATTGGACCGGCAGTGGCGTGAACATGGGCGTGGCGCCCTGTCGGCTCGCCTCGTACGCGGTCGCCACGTCCCGGACGAGCGGCAGCATCGACTGCCCGTCGGCGCAGATGTGGTGCACACAGAGCACGAGAACGTGGTCGGTTTCGCCGAGTTCGAACAGTTCGGCCCGCAGCGGGGGCATTCGGGTCACGTCGAAGCCCCGCGAGACCACGGCCATCGCCCGGACCACGAGCTGCGTGTGGTCCACCCGGATCGGGTCGAGCCGCGGTGCGACCTGGTCGGTGGGCAGCACGACCTGCGTGGGCTGCCCGTCGATCATCGGGAACCGGGTCCGCAGCGCTTCGTGGCGCTCGATGACCAGCGCACACGCGGTGCGCAGCGCGTCGATGTCGAGCGTTCCGCGCAGCCGGATCGTCAGCGGGATGTTGTATCCGCCGACCGTGGTGTCGAACTGGTTGAGGAACCACATGCGCTGCTGTGCCGGTGAGAGCGGCAGGCGCTCGGGCCGCGCCCGCGCGGTCAACGGGATTCGCGAATCGTGGTCGAGCACGGCCAGATGCGCCGCCAGGTCCGCGACCACGGGTGCGTCGAAGAGGTCTCGGACGCTCGAGCGCACCTGGAGCGCCGAGTTCAGTTGCGCGGTGACGCGGGTGGCCGACAGCGAATCGCCGCCCAGCTCGAAGAAGCTGTCGGTCGCGCCGACATCGTCGATGCCCAGGACATTGCCGAATGCGGTCGCCACCTGGCGTTCGAGATCGGTACGCGGCGCGATCGATTCGCGTGCGGCGGCGAATTCCGGGGCGGGCAGGGCCGAGCGGTCGAGTTTTCCGTTCGTGTTGAGCGGGAGTTCGGCGAGCATCGAGAACGCCTCGGGCACCATGTGCGCGGGCAGCCGCGATTGTGCCATGGCCCGGATCTGGTCCGGGTCCACGGTCCGGCCGGTGACGAGATAGGCAACGAGTCGTTCGGCCCCCCGATGGTCCGCGCGGTGCAGGACGACGGCGTGGTCGATGCCGGGATGTTCGGCCAGCACGGATTCGATCTCGCCGAGTTCGATGCGCTGGCCGCGGATCTTGACCTGGAAATCGCGGCGGCCGAGGTATTCGAGCACGTGGTCCGGGGTCCAGCGGACCACGTCGCCGGTGCGGTACATGCGAGATCCCGCCGGGCCGAAGGGGTTCGGGACGAACATCGCGGCGGTGGTCGCGGGACGTTCGAGGTAGTCGCGTGCCAACTGGACTCCCGCGAGGTACAGCTCACCGACCACGCCGACCGGTACGGGCGCGAGCCACGGGTCCAGCACGACGGCCTGCACCCCGGACACGGGTCCGCCGATGGTCACCGCCCGGCCGGGTCGCAGGGGTGCGCTGATCGCGGCCAGAATCGTGGTCTCGGTCGGTCCGTATCCGTTCAACAGAGTCCGGCCCGGCGCCCACCGCTCGACCGTCTCCGGTGTGACCGCTTCGCCACCGGCAATGAGTACGCGGAGCGAATCCATGCCGTGCGGGGACATCGTCGCCAGCACGCCGGGTGTCAGGAAGGCGTGCGTGATTCGTTGTGCGCGAACGAGTTCCGTCAGTTCGGTGCCCGCGAACACGGTCTCGGGCGCGGACACCAGCGTGGCGCCGCAGGTGTGGGCGAGCAGGATCTCCAGCACCATCACATCGAAGCCCGGCGAGGCCACCTCCAGGACCCGGGAACTCGGGTCGACCGCGAAGCGATCTCGTTGCACGGCAGCGAAATTCGCCACCGCGCCGTGGGTGATCTCGACTCCCTTCGGCATTCCGGTGGATCCGGAGGTGTAGAGCACGTAGGAGATGTCGGCGACGTGGGGTGTGTGCGCGAGTTCGGTCTCGGTGAGGGGTGCCGTCGGTCGGGCGGCGATCGATGCGTGGGTGTCCGGGTCGTCCAGAACCACGGCGTGTACCGTCGCGGGCAGCAGATGGCGCGCTGCCCGAACCGTTATCGCACTGTGGATCTGGGCGTCGGCCATCATCAGCGCGACGCGCTCGACGGGCATCCTGGTATCGATGGGTACGAAGGCGGCGCCCGTTTTGGTCACCGCCCACAGGCCGACCACGAGTTCGGCGGACCGGGGCAGGACGAGCGCGATCCGGTCGCCGGGGCCCGCGCCCCGTGAGATCAGTTGTCGCGCAATCTGATTGGACCGGGCATCGAGTTGCGCGTAGGACATCGTGTGCGGGCCGTGGACGAGTGCCGTGGCCTGGGGATTCACCGCGACGCCGGTCCGCAGCAGCTGCGATGTCGGGCACGGTGCGGCGGTGCCGCCACCCGAGGCGGGGACGAGTTCGTGCCGCTCGCTCGGACTCAGCAGGTCGATGGCGCCCAGCCTGGTGTTCGGGTCGCGGGCGACGGCGCGCAGGACGGCCGCCAGCCGCGCCGCCAGGCCCGCGGCCATCCGGTCCTCGATCTGGTCCCGCTGGTAGCGCAGCCGCACGTGCAACCGGTCGGTGAGGTGTGCCTGCACGGTGATCGGGTAGTGCGCGGCGTCGCGTCCGGACGCGCCCACCACGCGCATGCCGTCGATGTCCGTATCGCCCACGCCGCTGCTGTCCACCGGATACGACTCGAACACCACGAGAGTGTCGAACAGCGGACCGCCGCCCACGGTCTTCGCGATCTGCGACAGTTCGAGGTAGTGGTGGTCGAGCAGATCGGTGTTGGCGGTTTGCAGCAGTCGCAGGGCCTCCTCGATGGTGTGGGCGCGGCGCACGTCGGCGACGACGGGGATCGTATTGATGAACAGGCCGATCATCGATTCGACGCCGGGTAGTTCGGCGGGGCGGCCGGACACCGTGCTGCCGAAGGCGACCCGTTCGGCGCCGAGCAGGTTGCCCAGCACCACCGACCAGGCGAACTGCACGATCGTCGCCATCGTCACGCCGTGGATGCGCCCGAAGGTCGCCAGTTCCACGGTCGTGATGCTGTCCGATTCGACGGTGAGATCGATCGGGATGTCCGCCGTCGTGGCCGGGTGCGCGGCGACGAGCGTCGGCAGGTCGGTATCGCGCAGCGCGTCGTGCCACGCCCGCAGGCTCGCGTCGCGATCACGGGTGTCCAGCCACGTCAGGTAATCGTGGTAGGCCGATGACGGCGGCAGCAGGTCCGGTTGTGCGCCAACGGAATACAGTCCGATCAGCTCGCGCCACAGCAGTGGCAGCGACCAGCCGTCGAGCAGCAGATGGTGGGCGGTGAGCACGAGCCGGTGCTCGCCCGCGCTGTCGGCGATGAGCAGGAATCGCAGCAGCGGCGGCTCGGCGGGGTCGAAGACGATCCCGCGCTCGGCATCGAGTAGCTCGTCCACTTCGCTTGTGCCGCCGGTGATTTCCACGCGCCGCCAGGGCAGCGTGACCGCTTCCGGGACAGCCTGGACGGCCACGCCCGCCTCGGTCCGGGTGAATCCGGCCCGCAGGTTGGGATTTCGTTCGAGCAGTGCGCGTGCGGCGCGTTCGAGCCGATCCTCGTCGACCAGACCGGCCAAGGTGAGGACCGATTGCGCGGTGTAGACATCGGTTGCGCCCGTTGCCATCTCGGCGTGGAACAGCAGGCCCTCCTGCAGCGGCGCCAGCGACCAGACCGCATCGAGCGGGCCGAACCGGTCGGCGAGGACGTCGAGATTCCGCTGGGTGAGTTCGACCAGCGGAACGTCCGCGCGCGAGAGCGGCCACGGGGTGCCGTCGGTCGCGAGGGCGGCGATCTCGGTGATCGCATCGACCCATCCGGCGACGAGTTCGGCGACGTCGTCGTGGTCGAGCAGGCGTGCGGCGTAACCGACGCGGGCCGAGATTTCCGGTCCGGTGTCGGTGTCCAGGATGTCGAGATCGATCGTGATCGCCGCTGCGGCAGGCATATTCGGGTCGAAGGCGCAGTGGTGGTCGAACGGCTCGCCGGCCGGTATCCACGCGAGGTCCGACAGTTCCGTGAGGTTCACACCGGCGCGGCCGAGGTTGTTGAACGTGATCTGCGGCGGCGCTGCGGTGGCGAGCGTGTCGGCGGTACCGGGGTTCAGATAGCGCAGCAGCCCGTAACCGATGCCCCGGTCAGGGATGTCGTGCAGTTGATCCTTGACCGCGATCACCACCGCGCGCGGATCCGACTCGTCGATTCCGGTCAGATCCACCGCGACCGGGTAGGCGCTGGTGAACCAGCCCACGGTGCGGGACAGATCCGACCCGGACAGCACCTGTTCTTCGCGGCCGTGTCCCTCCAGCAGGACCTTGATTCCCGCGTGGTCGCCACCGCGACGGCGGCGCCAACGGGTAAGTGCCACAGTCAAACCGGCGAGCAGGGCGATGTCGACGCCACCGCGGACCAGGTGCGGCACCGAGTCCAGCAGTGCCGAGGCGACCGTGCCCGAGATGGTCGCGGTGAGCTGGCGCACCGTGGCCTGGGTGTCGCGGACAGGATCGAACGCGACGCTGCCGAGCAGTGGATCGGGTGCGGAGCTCATTCGCTGCCACAACCGCATCTCGTCGTCGCGTTCGGGCGCGGCATCGGTGAGCGCGTGGGCCCACCGCCGCATCGAAGTGCCCGGTGCGGGGAGTTCGATCGTGTCGCCGCGGCCGAGCTGCGCCCACGCGGTGACGAAGTCGGGCATCAGGATTCGCCACGACACGCCGTCGACAGCCAGGTGGTGGATCACGATCAGCGCGCGGGCGTCGGATTCGACGCCGGATTCCGGAAGCAGGCACGCCACCTGCAACATCCGGCCCGCGCCGGGATCGAGACGGTTCGATGCCTCGGACAGGGCCGCCTCCACCACCGCGGTGAAACCGTCCGTGCCCGGAATCTCGTCGGCACCGAAATGCCGGACGAATACCGCCGCGGTCGCGTCGACGGCCTCGGCGGGCGGCACCCGCAGGCTGTGGTCGACCCACGCCGCGCGCAGCATGTCGTGCTGGTCGAGCACCGCCCGCACGGTCGCGGTGACCTCCTCGACGCGGGCGTGCCGGGGCAGCCGGACCAGTATCGATTGTGCGAAACGGTCGGAGGGGCCGGGCCTTTCGGCGAACCAGGACACGATCGGGGTGCGGGGCATCTCACCGACCCCGCCGCCGGGCAGTTCCGCCACGAGCGTCCGTTCCGTCGTGGCCACATGTGCCAGTGCGCGAACGGTCTTGTGCTCGAAGACATCCCGCGCCGTGACGACGACACCGGCGGCCTGCAACCGCGACGTCAGCTGGATCGACGAGATGGAATCGCCGCCGAGTGCGAAGAACGACGTCGTCGCCCCGATCGACGCGACGCCGAGCACGTCGGCGAAGGCGGCGGCGATGGTCCGCTCCAGATCGGTTGCGGCACCCACGTATTCGTCCGCATCAGTGCCGAAGATTGGTTCGGGCAATGCTTTTCGATCCACCTTGCCGGTCGGGGCCAGCGGCATGCTGGTCAGTACCGTGACCGTCGTGGGCACCATGTGAGCGGGCAGCCCGGTGGCGAGATGGTCGAGTATCGCGCGGGGTTCGACGGTCGCGCCGGAGGTCGGCACGAGGTAGGCGGCGAGTGCGGGTTGCCCGCCCGGACCGGGGCGGCTGACCGTGACGGCGGCAGCCACCTGCGGGTGTGCCAGCAGCGCGGCATCGATCTCGCCCAGCTCGATGCGCTGGCCGCGGACCTTGACCTGGAAGTCGATGCGGCCCACGTATTCCAGCGTGGCCCGTGCGGTCCAGCGGACGATATCGCCGGTGCGATACATCCGCGCTCCGGGCTCGCCGAACGGATTCGGGACGAACGCCGCCGCGCTCGCGCCGGGACGATTCAGATAGCCGCGCGCCAGCGCCGCACCCGACAAGTACAACTCGCCCGTCACCCCGACCGGTACCGGGCGCAGCCGGGCATCGAGGACCAGCGCTTCCACGCCGCCGATCGGTCCGCCGACGGTGATCACCTCGCCCGGGCACACGGGTTCGCTGATGGTGACCGCGATGGTCGTCTCGGTCGGGCCGTAGGTGTTGTGCAGGCAGCGTCCCGGTGCCCAGTCCGCGATCAGCTCGGCGGACACCATCTCGCCGCCGACCGCGAGCACCCGGACCGAGGTGAAATCGGCGGGCGACACCGTGGCCAGCACGCTGGGCGTCAGGAACGCGTGCGTGACGTGATGGTTACGGACCAGCGCCGCCAGGTCCGGCCCGGCATACACCTCCGGCGGCGCGACGACCAGGCTCGCGCCGCCCGGGTACGCCATCAGCGCCTCCAGCAGCACCGCGTCGAACGCGGGAGCGGCCACCTGCAGCACCCGGGAGGTGGACTCGACCCGATAGCGGACGCGCTGGTCCGCCGCGAAACCGGCCACACCCGTATGGGTGACGACCACGCCCTTCGGTGTTCCGGTCGAGCCCGAGGTGTACACCACGTACGCGGCATCGGACATCCGCAGTGGCCGTGGGCGATCGGCATCGGTCACGCCCCGTTCGGCGCGGTCGGCGACCTGGGCGGCGGTCTCGGGGTCGTCCAGCGACAGCCATCGGAGATCGTCCGGCAGTGTCGCGCGCGCGGACTCGATCGTGATCCCCAGGGCCGCACCGCAATCGCGTACGAGGTGGGTGATTCGTGCGGCGGGATAGCGCAGATCCACCGGGACGAAGGCGGCACCGGTCTTGGTGATCGCCCACATCGCGATGTGGTAGTCGACCGATCGCGGTACGGCCAGCGCGATGAACGTCCCCGGCCCGGCTCCGTGGGTCAGCAGGTGCGCGGCGAGCCGGTTGGAGCGGCGATCGAGTTCGGCGTAGGTGAGCTCGGTGTGGGTGAGCTCGGTGTGGGTGAGATCGGCGGACGTTCCGATCAGCGCGGTCGCCGTCGGGTGCGCGGTCGCGGTCGCGGCCAGCAGATCGGGGAATGTACACGGCGTCGCGCCGGGACCGCCGCGTACGGGGACGAGACGTCGTGCCTCGGCGGCACCCAGCAGGTCGATGCTGGCCACCGGCCGCGCGGGATCGCGGGTCACCGCCTCGAGCACGCGAATGAGCCTGTCCGCGAACCCTTCCGCCGTGGATTCGGTGAAAAGGTCTGTGGCATAGATGATCTCACCGTCGACCCCGGCGGGCCGATCACCGTCGGAGCGTTCGGTCAGCAGCACGGTGAGGTCGGTTTTCGCCTGGGCCAGACCAGGATCGAGCAGTTCGACGTCCACGCCGGGGAGCTCGAACCGGGCCGCGCGCATGTTCTGGAGGCCGAACATCACCTGGAACAGCGGCGTGTACGCGGCGCTGCGGCCGCGATCCAGGACGTCGACCAGTTTCTCGTAGGGCAGATCCGCGTGGGCGAGGGCGTCCACGTCCACCTCGCGCACCCGCGCCAGGAATTCCTCGAACGACAGGTCGTCCCGGACCCGGGTGCGCAGCACGATCGTGTTGACGAACATGCCGACCAGATCGTCGAGTGCCTGCCCGCCACGCCCGGCGACCGGGGAGCCGATCGAGATGTCGTCACTGTGTGCGGTGCGCGACAGCACGATCGCGAGCGCGGCGTGCAGCACGGTGAACGTGGTGACGCCCGCTTCGTGCGCCACCCGGACCACATCCTCGTGCAGTCGCTGGGACAGTCCGAATCGAACACTCGCACCCGATGTCGACAGGGTGGCCGGGCGCGGCCGGTCCGTCGGCAGCTCGAGCAGTTCGGGGGCGTCGTCGAGGATCGCGGTCCAGTGCGCGATCTGCCGCGCGATCGGCGACTCCGGATCAGTTTCCGCGCCGAGGGCCTCGCGCTGCCGGAGCGCGTGGTCGGCGTACTGGAATTCGATCGGTTTCCATTGCGGCGCTTCGCCTTTCGATCGTGCCGCATACGCACTGAAGATGTCCGCGGCCAGCGGGGCCATCGATGCCCCGTCGGCGGCGATGTGGTGCACGACCAGGACGATCACGTGCTCGTCGTCGCCGGTGCGGTAGAGCCGGGCGCGCAGCGGCGGTGCCTGCGTGACATCGAAACCGGCCTCGACCGTCCGCCGGATCCGGTCGGCGGGATCGCCGTCGACCGGTTCGGGCTCCAGCCTCGTGACCGTGGCCAGATCCGCCACCTCCAGCACGAGTTGGTGCGGCTCACCGTCGGCGTCGGCGGGATACCTCGTGCGGAGCGGCTCGTGCCTGGTCAGGACGTCGAGCAGCGCGGCGCGCAGGGCGGTGGTGTCCAACCGGCCGGTCAGCCGGGCGGCGAGGCAGATGTTGTACGCCGCCGAGGTGGTGTCGAACTGATTGAGGAACCACATCCGGCGTTGCGCGGCGGCCAGCGGGATCGTCGCGGGCCGCGGGCGCGGCTCGAACGGCAGCACGACGGCACTCTCGCCGTCTCGCGTGCCGAGCAGTTCGGACAGTCCGGCGATGGTCGGCTCGTCGAAGATGTCGCGGATGCCGACCTGGACACCGAGCGCCGTGGTGGCGCGGGCGGCGACGCGAGCGGCCGAGAGCGAATCGAGTCCGATCTCGAACAGGTTCGCCGTCACGCCGATCCGGTCGCCGCCGATGATCTCGGCGGCGATCGCCGTCAGCGTCCGTTCGCGGCCGGTTCGGGGTGCCACATGGTCGTCATCGTGGTCGAACACGGGTTCTGGCAGGGCGGCTCGATCGAGTTTGCCGTTCGGCGTCACCGGCAGCTCGTCCAGGACCTGGACGACCGCGGGAACCAGGTACGGCGGCAGCGTGCGGGCGAGCCGGGCGCGCAGGGCGCGGGCGTCGGTGAGCGCGTCCGGCAGGAGCGTCACGTAGCCGACGATGCGGTCGGGCGTCGCGACAACGGCCGCGCGCGCGACATCGGGCAACCTCGACAACGCCGCTTCGATCTCACCCGGCTCGACCCGCTGCCCGCGCACCTTCACCTGGAAATCGTTGCGCCCCAGGTATTCCAGCACGCCGCCCCGGGTCCAGCGGACGAGATCGCCGGTGCGGTACATCCGTTCACCGGGTGCGCCGAACGGATGCGCGACGAAGGCGCCACAGCTCAGCTCGGCGCGCCCGTGATAACCGCGCGCCACCTGCACACCGGAGACGTAGAGGTCGCCGACGACGCCGATCGGCACCGGCCGCAACCGCGAATCCAGCACATAGGCGCGCATACCCGCCACCGGTGCGCCGATGGGAACCATGGTGCGGTCCGCCGCGCCCGGCAGGCAGTGGGCGGCGGTGACGACCTCCGCCTCGGCCGGGCCGTACCAGTTGACGATGTCGGCGTCGGGGAACAGTGCCGCCGCCGCGTCGGCGGTGTGCTGTGCGAGGGCCTCACCGGCGAGGAACACCCGCCGCATCGACGGCAGTGTCGTCGCTCCGGCCGTCTCGAGCAGCACCTCGGCCATCGAGGGCACGAAATGCGCTGTGCCGACCCGGTATTCGGCGATGGTGTCGATGAGGTAGCGGGGGTCGCGATGGCCGCCGGGTGCGGCGATCACGATCCCCGCGCCGGTCTGCAACGGCCAGAACAACTCCCAGACGGCGATGTCGAACGTCACCGGAGTCTTGTGCAGGACGACGTCGGAGCTGCCGTGCGGCCATTGCCGCTGGGCCCACGCGAGCTGGCTCACGGTGGCCGCGTGGGTCAGCGCGACGCCCTTGGGGGTGCCGGTCGAGCCGGAGGTGAACAGGATGTAGGCCACATTGTCCGGGCGTAGCGGGCCGTGGCGTTGGTCGTCGGTGATCGGAGCGTCGGACAGCTCCGACAGATCGAGGCGATCCAGGCAAGTGATCCGGTACCCGTCGGGGAGCGCGTCGCGGTCGGATGTCGTGGTGAGGATCAGCAGCGGTCGGGCCGCGTGCAGGACGTCGGCCGTGCGCGCGCTGGGGTGCTCCGGATCGATCGGCAGGAAGGCGGCACCGGCACCGACCACCGCGTACAGTGCCGTGACGAGTTCGACGGATCGGCGAATGCCCACCGCCACAACGGTTTCCGGCCCTGCGCCCTGCGCGATGAGCCAGCGCGCCAGCCGGTTCACCCGTGCGTCGAACTCCCGGTAACCCACCACCCGGCCGCCCGGAACGATCAGCGCCGGGGCATCCGGTGTGCGAGCCACCTGTGCGGCGAACGCGTCCACCAGCGTGCGGCCCGAGGTCGGGGGAGCGACCGCGTCGTTCCAGCGTTCGAGCACCAGTTGCCGCTGGGTGGGATCCAGCAGTTCGATCGCACCTACCGTCGTCCCGGAATCAGCGGTGGCGGCATCGAGCACCCGCACGAACTGTTCGGCGAATCCGGCGATCGTCTCCCGATCGAACAGGTCGGTGGCATAGGTCAGGCGCAGCGTCATGCCGGTCGGCTCGTTGTGGGGGCCGTGTTCCTCGGCCATCATCAGCAGCAGGTCGTAGCTCGCGGAGCCGTCGTCGGGATCGAGACTCTCCACGGTCAGGCCCGGGAGTTCGACCCGCGCCCGCGCCATGTTCTGATAGGCGAGCATCACCTGGAACAGCGGTGTGTGCGCCGTCGAGCGAGTGGGGGCGAGGGCCTCGACCAGTTGTTCGAACGGCGCTGCCGCATGGTCGAACGCTTCGACCGCGGCGTGGCGCACCTGGTCCAGCAGGCTCTCGAACGTCAGATCCGGTTCGACCCGGCTGCGTATCACGAGAGTGTTGACGAACATCCCGACCAGGTTGTCCAGTGCTCGATGGCCGCGCCCGGCATGCGGGACACCGACGGTGATGTCGTCGCTGCCCGAGAGTCTCGACAGCAGTACCGCCAGCGCGGTGTGCGCCACCATGAACGGGGTCGCGCCGCAACGCCGCGCCAGTGCCGCCACGCGGCCGTGCAATTCGCCGGGAATCGTCGCGCGCACGACCGCGCCACGCATGGTCGGAGCCAGGGGGCGTGGTCGATCGGCGGGCAGGTCGAGCACATCGGGGATACCGGTGAGTCGGCCGCGCCAGTAGGCGATATCGCGGGCGACCGGCGAGGCCGGATCGTCGGCCGCGCCCAGCGTCTCCCGCTGCCACAGCGCGTAGTCGGCGAACTGGACTTCCAGGGGTGCCCAGTGCGGTGGCGTGCCGCTCGAGCGCGCGCGGTAGGCGGTGACGATATCGGCCGCCAGCGGCGCCACCGAGAATCCGTCGCAGCTGATGTGGTGGATCGCCACCGCCACCACCCAGCTCTCATCGCCGAGTCGATGCAGTGCGATCCGCAGCGGCACTTCGCGGGATACGTCGAATCCGGTGGCGAAGAATTCGGCCAGCCGGTCGGGGAGTTCATGTTCGTCGAGCGGTTCCGGTACGAGGACCCGGGCGACCTCGTGGGTATCGAGGACGATCTGAGCGGGTACGCCGTCGACGCCCGGGTACATCGTCCGCAGGATCTCGTGCCGATCGACGACGTCGCTCAGCGCCGCGGTGAGCGTATCGAGGTCGACCGCGCCGACGAGCCGCATCGCAAGGGGCACAATGTATTCGGCCGATCCGGGATCGAGCTGGTTGAGGAACCACATCCGAGTCTGGGCTGGGGACAGCGGGATTCGGTCCGGGCGGGTCCTGGGTGTCGGTGCGGGCACGCTCGGTACAGCCCGCAGTTGCGCGACGCGGACGGCGAGTTCACCGACCGTTGGCGCCTCGAAGATCGTCTGCACCGGCACCGTGACGTCGGCGACCTCGCCGATCCGGCTCAGCGCGCGGGTCGCGACGAGTGAATTGCCGCCGAGTTCGAAGAAGTCGTCGTCCGCGCCGAGGTCCGGACGGTCCAGCAGATCGGCGAACACCCCGGCGACGGCCTCCTCGAGCAGTCCCCGCGGCGCGCGGTGCCGCGAGTCGTGCCCGTTGGACTGCGGTGCGGGCAACGCCCGGTAGTCGATCTTGCCGTTGGCGGTGAGCGGTACGGTGTCGATCCGCACGACCGCCGACGGCACCATGTACGCGGGCAACCGTTGCAGCAGGAATCCGCGCATCTGCCGGACGTCGAATGCCTGGTCGGCGACCACGTGGGCGACCAGACGCGGTCCGTGCCCGTTGGTGTGCGCGTGGACGACCGCCGCGCAGACCTGCTCGTGCGCCAGCAGCGCCGCCTCGATGTCGCCCGGTTCGATCCGCAGGCCGTGCACTTTGAGTTGGGTGTCCGCGCGACCGACGTAGTGCAGGTTCCCGTCCGCGCCCCAGCGGGCCAGATCGCCGGTGCGGTACAGCCGGGCTCCGGGCACCTCACCGCAGGGGTCGGCGACGAAACTCGCCGCGGTCCGGCCGGGATGCCGGTGGTACCCGCGAGCCAGCTGTACGCCGCCCAGGTACAGTTCCCCGAGTACGCCGTCCGGTACCGGATTCAGCCGCGAATCCAGTACGCGCACAATCGTGTTCGCCTCCGGAATGCCGATCGGCACCATCATGTCCGTGTCGAGGTCGTCGATCCGATGAGCGGTGGCACTCACCGCGGCCTCGGTCGGACCGTACAGGTTGTCGATGCGGGCGGTGCCCGACTGCCGGAACCGTCGCACGGTGTCGACCGGCAGCGCCTCGCCGATACACAGCACCCGCCGCAGGGCCGGGAACCGGCCCGCATCGGCCGTGTCGAGGAATACCGACAACAGCGAGGGCACGAAATCCACTGTGGTGACCCGATATTCGGCCAGCAGCACGGCCACGGCGTCGGGATCGGTATGCGCGTGCGAATCCGCGACGACCAGCGACGCGCCGCACGTCAGCGCGGAGAACAACTCCCAGACCGACAGGTCGAAGGTGACGGGGGTGCGCCACAGCATGACGTCCTGTCCGTCGAGCTCGTAATGCTCACGCAGCCAACGTAATTGGTTCACCACGGCGCGGTGCGACACCGCGACTCCCTTGGGCAGGCCGGTCGAACCGGAGGTGTAGACGATGTAGGCCAGGTCGTCGGGGCGCAGCGGCCGGATGCGGTCGGCGTCGGTGAGGGGTGAGGGGTTCGCGTGCTCTGCGCCGAGTTGTTCCAATGGCCATACCGGCACGTCGGCGGGGAGATCCGGCGCGTCGCATCCCCGGGTGAGTACCGCGGCGGGCCGCGCGTCGGCGATGACCGTGCGGACACGTTCGGCCGGATGATCCGGGTCCAGCGGCAGATAGGCCGCGCCCGCCGCGTGAATCGCGTACAGCATGGTCAGCAGGTCGGCACTGCGGCGCATTGCGACGCCGACGACGGTTCCCGGGCCGATGCCGCGGGAGATCAGTACTCGGGCAAGGGGATTCACCCGTGCCGCGAATTCCCGGTAGCTGTATCGGGTGTCCGTTTCGACGTCGATCGTCGCGGTCGCGTCCGGGCTCGCGGCCGCCTGCGCGGTGAACATCGAAGTGAGCGTCGCGGAGGACGGGTCGGTCGGCTCCCCGGTCGAACGGAGTGTGAGCTCGTTTCGCTCCTGGGCGGTCAGCAGTTCGGTATCGCCCACCGCCGCGGTCGGATCGGCCACGATCGTCCGGAGCAGTCGCACGAACCGATCCAGGATGCCGGTCACCGTCGCTTCGTCGAAAAGATCTGTCGCATAGCTCAATTCGACGGCCATCTCCCCGAGGGGCGCGCCGCGCCGGGGTGTGTCGACGAGATTCAGATGCAGGTCGTACTTGGCCACGCCCGGATCGATCATCCGTGCCGCGACCGCGAGCCCCGCCAGCTCCACCGCCGGAATGTCGATGTTCTGGAACGAGAATCCGACCTGTGTCAACGGCGCGTGTGCGGTCGAACGCACCGGATTCAGCACCTCAACCAGCCGTTCGAACGGGATGTCGGCGTTCTCGAAGGCGCTCAGATCGGTGTCCCGGACCTGTGCGAGCAGGTCGGTGAAGGACGTGGCCGGGTCGATGTGCGTGCGCAGGACGAGTGTGTTGACGAACATGCCGATCAGGCCCTCGAGCCCGCGCTCGGCACGGCCCGCGATCGGTGTGCCGACGGCGATGTCATCGGTGCCGGACAGCCGTGCCAGCAGGGCCGCGTAGGCCGCGTGCAGCACCATGAAGATCGTCGCGTCGTGGCGGCGGGCCAGCTCGACCAGCTCGCGGTGCAGGGGCGCGGGCACCGAGCCCGCCACGGTTGCCCCCCGGAAGGTCTGCTTGGCGGGCCGCGGGTGGTCGGTCGGCAGGTCGAGCACCTCGGGCAACGCGGCGAGGGTGGTGCGCCAGTGCTCGATCTGGGTGGCGGCCGTGCTGCCGGGATCCTGATCCGCGCCGAGCAGTATCCGTTGCCACACAGCGTAATCCGCGTACCGGACCGGCAGTGGGGCCCAGTGTGGTGGCCGTTGCGCGAGCCGGGCCTCGTACGCCGTGGCCAGGTCCGCGGCCAGCGGGGTCAGCGACGACCCGTCGAAGCCGATGTGATGCACGACGATGACCAGGGTGTGATCGTCGGATGCGCTGCGCAGCAATACGAATCGGCACGGGACCTCGCGGGTGACGTCGAATCCGATGCCCGCCTGCGTCGCGACACATGTGTCGACCTCGTCCGCCGCGCACGGCACCAGCGGCAGGTCCGGCAACGCCGTGTCCGCGGGTACGACCACCTGATGCGGTCCGCTGTCGCTGTCGGGATAGACCGTGCGCAACGGCTCGTGCCGGTCGACCACGTCGATGATCGCGTCGCGCAGGGCGGCCGGATCGAGTTCGCCCGACATCCGCACGACCATCGGAATGTTGTAGATCGGCGAGCGGGCGTCGAGCCGGGCCAGGAACCACATGCGGGTCTGCGCGGGGGAGAGCGGGATCCGGTCCGGACGCCGCTGCGGGCGCAACGGTTCGTGGCCGGTCGTGCGGGCCGACCGGATGTGGTCGGCCAGCGCGATGACGGTCGGTGCCTCGAACAGTGCCCGCAGCGAGATCTCGGCGCCGAACGCATCGCTCAGCCGCGCCGCGGCCTTGGTCGCGGACAGCGAGTTGCCGCCCAGATCGAAGAAGTCGTCCGCACCGCCGACCCGCTCGACGCCCAGTACGGCGGCGTACACATCGGCGACCAACTGCTCGGCGAGGTCGCGCGGGGCGATGAATTCCGTTGTCGCGGTGGTGAAATCCGGTGTCGGCAACGCGGCACGATCGACCTTGCCGACCGGCGAGAGCGGCAGTGCGTCGAGCACCGTCACCGCGTCCGGAACCATGTGCGCGGGCAGCCGCCGCGCCGCGTGATCGAGTAGCGCGGCGTCGTCCACAGTGCCGCCGACCGGCACGACGTAGGCTGCCAGACGCGACTCGTCACCGCTCGGCACGGCGATCACCACTGCCGCGGCGATATCGGGATGCGCGGCGAGAACGGCCTCGATCTCGCCGAGTTCGATCCGCTGCCCCCGGATCTTGACCTGGAAGTCGGCGCGGCCGAGATATTCGAGCGTGTGCCCGGCCGTCCAGCGCACCATGTCGCCCGTGCGATACATGCGGGTTCCGTTGCCGCCGTAGGGATTCGCGACGAAAGTGCCCGCCGTCGCGGCAGTCCGGTTGTGGTACCCCCGAGCCAACTGGGGGCCGCAGATGTACAGTTCTCCCGGCACTCCGACCGGCACCGGCCGCAGGTCCCCATCCAGAACCATCGCCGCCATACCGCGAATCGGACCCCCGAGAGTGACCGGCTCCCCGGCATGCAACGGATCACTGATCGCGACCATGATCGTCGTCTCGGTCGGCCCGTAACCGTTGTGGAGCCGACGCCCCGGTGCCCATACCTCGACCGTCTCCGGCGACACCGCCTCCCCACCGGCGACCAGCACGCGCAGCGAGTCCAAGCCGTCCGGCCGCATCGTGGACAACACACTAGGCGTGATGAACGCATGCGAAACCTGCTGCGCAGCAATCCAATTCGCCAGCACATCACCCGCGATGACGTCAGGAGGCGTAACGATCAGCGCGGCCCCACACGCGTGCGCCATCAGCAATTCCAACACCACCGCATCGAACCCCGGTGCCGCCAACTGCAATACCCGCGCCGACCCCTCGACCCGATACCGATCACGCTGCTCAGCAGCGAAATTCGCCAACCCCTCGTGCGTAACCGCAACCCCCTTCGGCGTCCCGGTCGAGCCGGAGGTGTACAGCACATAGGCGACATCGGCGGTATGGAGGTGTCGTACCCGCTCGGCATCGGTCATCGCCTCCGCCGCCCGCCCCGCCGCTTCCGGATCGTCGAGTACGAGTCGAGGCAGCGAGGCAGGCAGTAGATCCTGCGACGCGTTGACCGTGATCGCCGCGCACACCTCGGCGTCGGCGAGCATGAGTGCGACTCGTTCGGCGGGGTTGCGCGGATCTACCGGTACGAATGCGGCTCCGGCCTTGGTTACTGCCCAGAGGCCGGCGACGAATTCCATCGATCGGCTCATCGGCAGCGCGACCTGGTCGCCCGGGCCTATGCCCCACGTGATCAGTTGTCGCGCAAGGTGATTCGACCAGCGATCCAATTCTCCGTAGGTCATCGCGCGCTCGGGTGTCACTACCGCTACCGCATCGGGGTCGGTGACGGTGAGCAGTTCCGGCAGTGTCTGTGGCGGTGTGGCGGGACCACTCGTCGCGGGGACCAATGCTGCCTGTTCGGATTCGGTCAGCACATTCAGATCGCCTATCCGCTGTTGCGGGTTCGATGCGACCGCGCTCAGGATCTGGTTCAGGCGCGCGGCCAGCTCGTCGATGGTCCTGCGGTCGAAAAGGTCTGTCGCGTAGTCGATTCGGAGCGTGACGTCACCACCTGCCGCGGCGTTCGCGGCGACGGTGACGATGATGTCCGTCTTCGTCGGCTGTGGGCCCGGGTCCAGCGGTTCGGCCGTGAGTCCGGGCAGTTCCAGGGTGGGCGCGGTCATGTTCTCGAAGGCGAGGTAGACCTGGCACAGGGGGGCGTACGCGGTCGAGCGGGCGGGGACGACCTCGTCGACGACCCGCTCGTACGGCACGTCGCTGTTGGCGAAGGCGTCGACATCGGTGTCCTGGACCCGCGCCAGGAATGCGAGGAACGATTCATCGGTCCGCACCACGGTGCGCAGTGGCACCGTGTTGACGAACATCCCGATCAGCGGTTCCAGCGCGGTCTCGCCGCGGCCCGCGATCGGCGTGCCGAGGGTGATGTCCGCCGACCCTGCCAGTCGGGCCAGTAGGGCCGCCAGCGCGGCATGCACGACCATGAAGGTCGTGACCCGGGCGCTGTGCGCGAGGCGTTCGATTCCGGCGAAGGTCTCGGCCGGGATCACGCTCCGGGCGACATCGCCGTCCAGTGATCGGCGGGCCGGGCGCGGGCGGTCGGTCGGCAGGTCCAGCAACTGCGGCATATCAGCCAGTTGTGTTGTCCAGAAACGTAATTGACGTGCGGCCGTCGACTCCGGATCGTTCTCGTCACCGAGCAGCGCGCGGTGCCAGATGCTGTAGTCGGCGTACTGCACGGTCAGTGGGAACCAGTCGGGGGACCGGCCGGTGCTCCTCGCGGCATAGGCTGCGGCGATATCGGCCGCGAGCGGCGGCAGCGAGGTCCCGTCGCAGCAGATGTGGTGCAGTGCCAGCGCCAGAACGTGCTGATCCCGGTTTCCGCACTCCCACAGGGCGATTCGGATCGGGACGGCCGCGCGGACGTCGAATCCGGGCGCGGCCATCGTGCGGATCCGCTCGGTGAGGTCGTCGGGAGCGATCGGTGTCGGCGACGGGTCGAGTTCGGCGAGGACCTGCGCGGTGGGCAGAACGACCTGCGTCCCTTCACCTTTCACATCGGGGTAGACCGTTCGCAGGGATTCGTGCCGCTCGAAGACATCCGCCAGGGCCGTGCGCAGTGCGGTGATGTCGAGCCGACCGGTCAGCCGCACCACCAACGGGATGTTGTACGCCCCGGAGTCCGGGTCGAGCCGATTGAGCAGCCAGATCCGTTGCTGTGCCGGTGACAGCGGAATCGGATCGACCCGGCGGTGCGCATGGAGCGCGAGGCGTGCGGGGTGGTCGCCGGTCTCGATGTCGGCGGCGAGTTCGGCAACGGTCGGCTTGCCGAACAGATCGCGGACCGACACGGGGGACCGGGTCAGCGCGGCGATGCGCGCGGCCGCACTGGTCGCGGTGAGCGAGTTGCCGCCGCGGTCGAAGAAGTTGTCCAGTACGCCGACCTGTTCCAGACCCAACACCTCGGCGAAGATCTCGGCGATGGCCTCCTCACGGGCCGTGCGCGGCGCGAGATGAGCCGCCGCGGACTCGAAGACCGGCGCGGGCAGGGCACGATGGTCGATTTTGCCGTTGACCGTGAGCGGAATGCCGGGCACCGTGCAGAACACGGCCGGAATCATGTAGTCCGGCAACACTTTCGCGGCGTGCGCGCGCAGGGTGTCGGTGATATCGGCGTCGTCGGATACGACATACGCGACGAGCCGGGCCGCGGCCGTACCCGGCAGATGGACCGTGACCACAGCGGCCGACACCGCGGGGTGACTCAGCAACACATTGCGGATCTCGCCGAGTTCGATCCGGAATCCGCGCAGTTGCACCTGTTGATCGGCGCGACCGCGGTATTCCAACTCTCCCCGGTGATTCCACCGTGCGACATCGCCACTGCGATAGAGCCGCTCGCCCGGCCCGCCGAACGGATCGGCGACGAATCGTCCGGCGGTCAGCGCGGCCCGCCCGAGATAGCCGCGCGCGAGTTGGCTTCCGGCAACATAGATTTCGCCCCAGGCACCGATCGGGGCGGGCCGCAACCGGTCGTCGAGGACATAACCGCGCAACCCCGGCAGCGCCGAACCGATCACGCTCGGCGCGCCCGGTGCCGCGCTGCTCGGCGTCAGGTAGTGGCGGGTGACGAAGACCGTGGTCTCGGTGATGCCGTAGCTGTTCACCACGACCGGCAGCGCCGGATTCTGCTCGTACCACTGCGCCAGCCCCGCCGGGTCGAGACGGTCACCGGACAGGACGACCACGCGCAGCGACAGTGGCCCGTCGGGGGCGCCGGCCTCGCGATATCGCTGCGTCGCCGCACCGAACTGCTGAAAGGCCGAGGGCGTCTGGCTCAGGACCGTGACCCGCTCGCGTGCCGCCAGGCGCACGACCTCGTCGGGCGATCGCGCGGTGTCCCGGTCCACGACGACGAGGCGGCCACCGGTGACCAGCGCGCCGAAGATCTCCCACACCGAATAGTCGAACGCGAACGAGTGGAACAGCGTCCACACATCGCCGGGCCGCACGCCGATCTCGTCGCGGGCGTTCGCCAGGAGGGTCGCCACCGCAGCATGGCTGATGGCCACGCCCTTGGGCCGCCCGGTCGAGCCGGAGGTGTAGATGACGTAGGCGATGTTCGTGAGCCGAAGTGGACGGATCCGGTGGGCGTCGGTGATCGTCGGGGCGACCGCGTCACCGACCAGGTCCGCCATCTCCTCGAACAACACCACTCGCCCCGGATCACCCGGAATACGTTCGCGCACAGCACGAGTGGTCAGCACGGCGATCGGATCGGCGTCACCGAGCACATACTCCAGCCGCTCGGCCGGGTGCGCGAGATCCAGGGGCAGGTACCCCGCACCCGACTTCAGGACGGCCAGCGCGGCCACGACGAGATCGGCGTCGCGCGGCATCGCAATCGCCACCAGGGTGTCCGGGCCTGCGCCCCGAGCGATCAGGTGGTGGGCGAGCCGAGTGGAACGCTCGTCGAGTTCCCGATAGGTGAGGGCGGTCGTGCCCGCGGTGACCGCCAGGGCATCGGGCGTGGCCGTGACCTGCCGCGCCATCAACTCGACCAGCGTCTCGGTGTCGGTTTTGCCGTCGCGACCGGCGAACTCGCCGATGATCCGCGCCTGTTCGGCGGGTGCGAGCAGCGGTACCGCGATCACGGGCGCGTCCAGCGGTGCCGCGGTCAGCCGTTGCAGGAAGTCGACGAACCGCTGGGCATGGGTGTCGATCTCGTCCTGGTCGTAGAGATTCGCGTTGCCGTGCAGTTCGATCAGCAGTGGCGCGTCGGGGCCCGAGCGGTACATGTTGAGCTGTAGATCGTCCAGGACACCCGAGGTCAGCGCGCGATAACGGCCGGTGGCGCGCCCGAGCCGGATCTCCGAATCGAAGAACAGGATATTGACGATCGGGCCGAAGGAGTTCGCGGAGGCGTCCAGCGCGTCGGAGTCCCGGCGCAGATCCTCGAATCGGTAGAGCTGATGGCGCATCGCCAGCACCAGTTCGGAGGTGGCCGCCCGCACCATCTGTTCGACGGTGGTCGTGGCATCCACGGTGAACCGGATCGGCACCATATTGGCCAGCATCGCGGCGGCATTGCGCAGGCGCTTGGTGACCCGGCCTGTCACCGGCAGTGACAGCACCACGTCGTCGCGGCCGGTCATTCGCGCCAGGAAGGCGGCGAAACCCGCGACGATCACCTGTGCCGGGGAGGCGTCCACACCGGCCGCGAACTGCTCGAGCGCCGCGGACACATGTGCCGGAAGCTCCAGTCCGGCAACACGATCGACCTGGCCCAGGCGCGCGGGACGGCCGGACAGGCTCGTCGGCGCTGGAATATCGGCCACCTTGCCGAGCCAGTACGCCTTGTCGTCCTCGAACCGGGAACTGTCCCGATACCTGTGTTCGGCATCGATGATGTCGCGCAGCTTCGCGCCAACCATGGGGGTGGGCGGCCTGCCCTCGAGCAACGCGTTGTAATGCTCGGCCACGCGGGTCAGCGCATTGAAAGCGCCGTAGCCGTCGATGATGAGGTGATGTGCGCGCGCGTACCACAGATGACGATCGTCGGCGATGCGAATCAAACGGGTCGCCGCCAGCCGCTCGCGGCTCGGATCGACGATTTTGGCGTTGTAATCCGCACGCATCCATTCCAATGCCGCGGCGAGCGGATCGGGCGAACCGCTGACGTCCAGCACATCCTCGTCATAGGAGATGCCGTGATCCACGAATTGATAAGGAATGCCGTCGATCTCGACCACTCGCACGATGAGGGATTCGGTTTCGTGACCGGCCCGGTTCACCGCCGTGGTGAAGGCGCCGACGTCTATCGGCCCCTCGACCTCGACGTAGTGCGCGATGTTCATCGCCTGCTCGCCGGGTAGATGATCGGCCAGCCACATGCCGTATTGTGCCCGCGACAGCGGAATCAAGCCTGCCCGATCGGTCGCGTATTCGTCTGAACGCAGATTCACTGAACACCTCGAGTTCGAACTCGAAACACCAGGGGCGCGGCAGCAACGCACGACGAAACCACTGCTGCGCTCGCGAAAATTCCGGGTGTGCCCCTGCCTATTGCGAGGCGCACCCCCCACGCACGATCACACGTGTCAGAAAAGCGTGTGAATCGTCTTTCCGGGCTCCCGGCTCCCGGCGCCATCCCCGACGCTACAGCTCAGTGCGGCCCAACTCACAGCTCTCATTCGGCGACGCCTCCCAGCATCTCGAATTCGGAACAATCGGACTTTCTACCATTCGCCGAAGTGGCGCGAACGGTGCGACAGCTATTTTGCAGAATACTCGTCGATCGTGAGGGCGAAAGACCTACTTTATGATCGTGTTACAACCGCTCCATGACGTGCGGCTTCGGTGCCGGATCGCTCGTGACCGGGCTGTGCGGGCGGGGTCGACACCGGGTGCGACGAGGTGGACTCCGGGGATCGATCCATGTCAGCGCCCTTGAAGGCTGAGATCGATGGCCCGGTCGCGCGTGCTTGCGGCTGCCGTGCTGTCGGTCGGGACGGCGTGGTTACCTGATCTTGTTCAGTGGATGCCAGTCTTCATTTATCGCTCGGCAGTGCTCATTTTTCGAGAGAAGTAGCAAATTCTGGGCAACTGAACGGTGAAAATGGTTCGCGGGACACATGATTCACCTCATCCAGCAGCACCCGGAAGCGCCGCGGGATGCGTTCGGAAGGCCGGGCCGCTCAGCCCAGACGCGGGACGCGGCCGTCGATATCGGTGAAACCGTAGGCGTCGGCGAGATCGCGTACCCGCCAAGGCTTTCCGGTGCGGGCGCGGCGATCGGGGTCGGCGGCCAGGGCGACGACGGCACGTCCCGGGAAACGTGGCGTCTCGGCGTCGTTCAGATCGAAGGTGCCCTCGCCGGGCAGTGTGACCATCCGGCGGCCCTGCTCGTCGGCCGGAACCATTTGCAGCAGTTCGGTATTCACGATGCCGGGCCACAGCGACACCGCCGTGACGCCGGTGTCGGCCAGATCGTGCGCCATATCGGCGGTGAGCCGGTCCACCGCGCACTTGGCGACGCCGTAGACGGTGTTGTGGGTGTAGTGCTCCGCGCCGGGGGAGGAGATGTTCACGATCAGGCCGCCCGATTCGATCAACGCGGGCGCGGCGAAAACGCTTGCCACGTAATGGGATCGGACGCCGATGTCGAAACTCTCGTCCCACGCCTTCGGGGGCACCTCCCAGAACGGGCGGCCCAGCCAGCGCGCGGAGGCGGGCGCGTTGTAGACGTTGTTGACCAGCACGTCCAGGCGGCCGTCAGTGCTGCGGATCCTGTCGAACAGCGCCTGCACCGCATCGTCGTCGGCGTGATCGCACACGTACGGCACGCCGACGCCGCCGAGTTCGTCGATTTCCGCGGCGGTCTGCGCCACGGTGCCCGGCAGGCGGCCCGGCGTGGCGGTGCGACCGGTGAGATAGACCGTCGCGCCCGCGGCGCCCAGTTCCAGCGCGATGCCCTTGCCGATGCCGCGGCTGGCGCCGGTGACGACCGCGACCTTTCCGGCGAGTATTCCGTTCACGACTTCAGGACACTACCTTGAGATGAGAACACGTTCTAGTTATGGAGGCGGAGTGGAGCCGACACATCGGCAGGTGCAGACCAACGGGATCCGATTGCACATCGCGGAGCAGGGGACCGGATACCCGGTGATCTTCTGTCACGGATTCCCGCACGGCTGGTCGGTGTGGCGGCGTCAGCTTCGCGCGCTGGCCGCGGCCGGATATCACGCCATCGCTCCCGACCTGCGCGGATACGGCCGCACCGAGGCGCCCGAGGGACTCGAGGCGACCACGAACGAGGCCGTCGCCGGTGATCTGCTCGGCCTGCTGGACGATATCGGGGCCGAGCACGCGGTGTTCGTCGGCCTGGACTTCGGCGCGCAACTGGTGTGGGAACTGTCCCTGCGCGCGCCCGAGCGTGTCGCGGCGGTATTCGTGCTGAACAATCCGTATGCCCCGCGCCCGCCCAAACCGCCGTCGGCCTTCTGGACCAGGGCCGCGGAACGGCACTTCCTGCACCTGTCCTACTTCCAGACCCCCGGCGTCGCCGACGCCGAATTGGCCGCGCGCCCACGCGAATTCCTCGCCCGCGTCTACTATTCGCTCAGTGGCGACTTCCACTACCTGGACACCTGGAAGAACCCGCCCGGCATCGGCTACCTCGACGCCCTGCCGCAGGCTCCCGCGCTCCCGTGGTCGTGGCTGTCCGAGGCCGAATTCGACGCTCAGGTAACGGAATTCGAGCGCACCGGATTCACCGGCGGCCTGAACTGGTACCGCGCCCTGGACCGCAACTGGGAACTGACCGCCGAGCTCCCCACCACCGTCCCGGTCCCCGCCTACTTCCTCTACGGCGAGAACGACCCGGACATGGAGGGTTTCAGCGGCCGCGACCCCCTGGCCACCCTGCGCGCCAACGTCCCGGACCTCCGCGCGGTCGAAAAGATCCCGGGCGCAGGACATCTCGTGCAATGGGAGCGCACCGAAGCGGTGAACGAATTCCTCACCCGCCACCTGAAAGCCCTAGACCCGGCGAACAGCTGAGCCCGGGCTGCTCGGCAAGCGATGAATATCGTTGTCGGCAAACGTAATCGGACGGTTGCCGTCGGGATGAACGGTATCTGCTTGGAGTGGGCTGATGATCAGTGCCGTGAGTGAGCGACTGGTGCGGCCTCGGCTCAGCTGATCGCGCTAGGGCCGGTTTCACCATCGGATGGTTGCTGTCGGGGTGAACGGTACCCGCTTGGAGTGGGCTGATGATCAGTGCCGC
Source organism: Nocardia macrotermitis (assembly GCF_009604405.1). Taxonomy (GTDB): domain Bacteria; phylum Actinomycetota; class Actinomycetes; order Mycobacteriales; family Mycobacteriaceae; genus Nocardia; species Nocardia macrotermitis. Next base: position 296,057 of record NZ_WEGK01000008.1, on the reverse strand, counting down.
GAGTGAGCGGCCGGTGTTGCCCCGTCTCAGCTGATCGCTCCGGGGCCGGGTTCACCGCCGAGAACAGCGGCCTTGGCGCGTTGGAACTCGGCCTCGGTGAGGGTGCCGTCCTGGTGCAGGCGGGTCAGTCGGGTGAGTTCGTCGGCCAATCCCGGTGTGGGAGCGGTGAGTTCGAAGGTGAAGCGGTCGGGGGCGTTGCGGTCGTACTCGACCTCGACGCGATCGCCGCGGCGCGGGATGCTCAGGCGTGAGACCAGGAGCTTGCGTTCGACCTCGAACGGTTCGCCGCTCGGTGGAAAGACGCGCAGGCGCAGGCGAACTCGTGGATCGTCATTGATGGTCATGCCCGTTTCGCGGATCTCCACGACCTCGCCGGTGGCGCGGATCAATTCGGGCGGTGCGGGGGCCGGGGCATTGGATTTCAGCGCCGCCGGGCGGGTTATCGCGGCCCGCATCCGCCTGGCGGCGCTCATGAACGCCTGGGTGGTGTCGCGGTCGATCTCGTCGCGGTCGATCTCGCCGTGAGTGCGCGCCCGCACGCGCGGCAGCACGGCGTCACCCTCGTAGCAGAGGCGTTCGAGATCGGTCCGATCGACCGTGGCCGGGAGCGTGCCATCGGAGGCTTCCCGCAGTGCGATGAGATCTGCGGTGATCTGGCGGCCGATGGCATTCGCGGCCGCCCGACGACCGAATGGGATTTGTGCTCCGCACCCGCAGAAGCAATCACGCGCCATGCAGACAGCGTGGCATGCGCCGAGCGAACCGTGCAACGGGTGGGCGGAGCGAATGGTGTCGCGCTCAGGTGGGCAGAGTGAACGGCGTCGCGCTCAGGTGGGCAGAGTGAACGGTGTCGCGCTCGGGCGGGCAGAGCGAAAGGCGTCGCGCTCGGGCGGGCTGTGACCTCGCCCGGCCGAGCGCGAGCACGTGCGGTCTAGCGGGGGAGATCCGCCGCGGCCGGTTCGTCGAGCAGCCAGGTGGTCGTCTCGGAGCCGATGGCGCCGGCCGACGGGATGTCGACCGCTGCGGCACCGGACAGTGCCGCGGCGACCGCCTCGGCCTTGGCCGCCCCGCCGACGACCAGCACCACGTGCCGGGTCCGCCGGATCGCGGGCAGGGTGAGGGTGATCCGCACCGGCGGCGGCTTGGGCGAATCCGTCACCGCCACAACGAGTTCGTGCTCCTCGCGCACCGCGTCGGTGTGCGGGAACAGCGAATTGATGTGCCCCTCACCGCCCATCCCGAGCAGGTGCAGATCGAACGCGCCGTATTCGGCCAGATGCGCGTGCACGGCGGTGGAGTACTCGGCCGCCGCCTCCACCGGATCCGGATATTCGCCGTCCGAGGCCGCCATCGCATGCACTCGCGAGGGGTCCAGCGGCACATGGTCGAGCAGCGCGTGGCGGGCCTGGAGATCGTTGCGCTCGGCGTCACCGGCCGGGACGAACCGGTCATCACCCCAGAACACCTCGAGGCGCGACCAGTCGATCCCGCCCGGTGCCTTGCGCACCACCTCGAGCAGCCCGATCCCGGTGCCGCCACCGGTCAGCACGACCGAGGCGATACCGCGTTCGGCCTGCGCCGCGGTCACCACGGCCACGAAACGCGCCGCGGCGGCCGCCACCAGATCCTCGGTGCTGGAATGGACTTCGACGATCGGTTCGGACATCGATCACCTCTCGGGGCTCATCCCCACTCTCGCGGGGAGCGCTATCGGGTTGTCCACGCCCCGGGCCGTCGGCCGCATCTGCCGTGAAACAGTATGTGCCGCAACGACTCCGGGCGCGGAAACTACTCGTAGATGACCTTCTCGATACCCGCGAGCGCCTCGGCGTAGATCTCGTCGGAATCCAGCCGCCGCAACTCCTCGGCCAGGCAGTCGTTGGTCTCCCGCCGAGCCAGCGCGAACCGTTGACCGGGCTCACCGGCGCGGGTCAGCGTCGCGGTGCGACCGGTCTGCGGACGTGTGATCGCGATCGGACCACTCGCCCGATGCAACTCCACCCGCAGGTCACCGGTCTGCCGCCGCACCGGGCAACCCAGCCGGGCGGCCAGCCAACCGGCCAGAATGTCCAGCGCCGGTTCCTCGGACAGACCCGACACCGTCACCGATTCGACGGGTTCGAACGGCGGCTCGTCCAGCGCGGAGGCCAGCAGCGCCCGCCAGAACGTTACCCGGCTCCAGGCCAGATCGGAATCGCCGTCGGCGTACGACGCCAGGCGGCCCTTGATCGCGGCCTGCGGATCGGCGGCGAAGGTGGAGTCGGTGATGCGGCGAATCGCCAAGCGCCCCACCGAATCCTGCGACGGCACCTGCGGGGCCCCACGCGGCCACCACGCCACCACCGGCGTATCGGCCAGCAGGAACGGGATCACCATGCTCGATTCGTGATTGACCAGCTCGCCCTGCAACCGCAGCACTATCACCTCGGCCGCGCCCGCGTCCCCGCCGACGCGGATCTGCGCGTCCAGCTTGGTCTCGGCGAACCGGTCGCCGCGCGCGAGCACGATGACGCGGCAGGGGTGTTCGCGGCTGGCGTCGTTGGCCGCGGCGATGGCATCCTCGGCCTCGGAGCTGTCCAGCGTGCACACCACCAGCGTCAGGACGCGGCCCACGGTGACCACGCCACTGGTCTCACGCAACTTGACCAGGCGTTTGTTGATCGCCTGGGTGTCGGTGTCCGGCATGTCGACGATCACGGACGCCGCCATTCCCGCCCGCTGCGCGCGAGCATCTCGTCGGCCGAGGACGGGCCCCAGGTGCCGGACTCGTACGGTTCGGGTTTGCCCTCCGCGGCCCAGTGCTCGAGCACGGGATCGAGGATGCGCCAGGACAATTCGACCTCCTCGTTGACCGGGAACAGCGATGGGACGCCGAGCAGCATGTCCAGGATCAGCCGCTCGTAGGCTTCGGGCGAGGATTCGGTGAACGCCTCGCCGTAGCTGAAGTCCATGTTGACGTCGCGGACCTCCATGCTCGACCCGGGCACCTTGGACCCGAATCGCAGGGTGATGCCCTCGTCCGGCTGCACCCGCACCACCAGCGCGTTCTGCCCGAGTTCCTCGGTCATGGTCTGGTCGAATGGCAGATGCGGCGCGCGCTTGAACACCACCGCGATCTCGGTCACCCTGCGGCCCAAGCGTTTTCCGGTGCGCAGATAGAACGGCACACCCGCCCAGCGCCGGGTCTCCACGTTGAGGGTGATCGCCGCGTAGGTCTCGGTCCTGGACTGCGGGTCGAAACCCTCCTCGTCCAGCAGCCCGACGACGTGCTCGCTGCCCTGCCAGCCCTCGGCGTACTGACCGCGGGCGGTGGTCTCGTCCAGCGGCTCGACCAGCTTCGCGGCCTGCAACACCTTGATCTTCTCGATCTGGAGTTGACGCGGGTGGAAGCTGATCGGATCCTCCATCGCCGTCAGCGCCATGAGCTGGAGCAGATGGTTCTGGATGACGTCGCGCGCGGCGCCGATCCCGTCGTAATAGCCTGCGCGCCCGCCTAATCCGATGTCCTCGGCCATCGTGATCTGCACGTGGTCGACGTAACCGGAGTTCCAGATCGGCTCGAACATCTCGTTGGCGAAGCGCAGTGCCAACATGTTCTGCACCGTCTCCTTGCCGAGATAGTGGTCGATCCGGAAGACGGTCTCCTCGGGGAACACCTCGTTCACCAGGGCATTGAGTTCCTTGGCGCTCTCGAGATCGTGCCCGAACGGCTTCTCGATGACCACCCGCCGCCACGGCTTGGGCCTACCCGGGCCCGGATCGGCCGGTTTGGCCAGGCCGGTGCGCGAGAGCTGCTTGAGCACCTGCGGGAAGGCGTTGGGCGGAATCGACAGGTAGAAGGCGTGATTGCCGCCCGTGCCGCGCTCCTGGTCGAGCTGGGCGAGGGTCGTCGCGAGCTGTGAGAAGGCCGCGTCGTCCTCGAAGGTGCCCTGCACGAAGCGGACGCCCTCGGCCAGCTGATCCCACACCTCCTGCCGAAAAGGCGTGCGCGAGTGGGCTTTCACCGCGTCCAGGACGACCTCGGCGAAATCCTCGTCCTTGTAGTCGCGGCGGGCGAAGCCGACCAGCGCGAAACCCGGGGGCAGCAGCCCCCGGTTCGCGAGATCGTAGATGGCCGGCATGAGTTTCTTGCGTGAGAGGTCACCGGTGACACCGAAGATCACCATGCTGCACGGACCCGCGATCCGGGGCAGCCGCTTGTCGCGCTCGTCGCGCAGCGGATTCCCCGGAACGGCCGTCGTCTCCTGCCCGGCCACCGGCGCTACCGGTTTCCGTCGAGTTCGGCGGTGGTGGCGGTGAGCAACTCTTCCCAGGACTTCTCGAACTTGTCCACGCCCTCGCGCTCGAGCACGTCGAACACGTCGGCCAGATCGATGCCGGCGGCGGTGAGCTGGTCGAAGATCTCCTGCGCCTGCGCGCCCTTGCCCGAGACCGCGTCACCGTCGAGGGCGCCGTGGTCGGCGAACGCCTGAAGTGTCTTCTCCGGCAACGTGTTCACCGTGCTGGGGCCGACGAGTTCGGTGATGTACATGGTGTCGGGGTAGTCCGGGTTCTTCACGCCGGTCGAGGCCCACAGCGGACGCTGCACGTTCGCCCCGCCCGACGCGGCCAGATGCGCGAAGGTCGAGGTGTGCTTGCCGCCGTCGAAGACGTCCTGGTACGCCGCATATGCCAAGCGCGCGTTGGCGATTCCGGCCTTGCCGCGCAACGCCAGCGCCTCGGGGGTGCCGATGGTCTCCAGCCGCTTGTCGATCTCGGAGTCCACGCGGGAGACGAAGAACGAAGCGACGGAATGGATCTTGGCCAGATCGTGCCCGGCGATCTTCGCGTTGCGCAGACCGTCCAGGTACGCGCCCATCACGCTGATGTAGCGCTGCACCGAGAAGATCAGCGTCACGTTGACGCTGATGCCCTCGCCGATCACCTTGGTGATCGCGGGCAGGCCCGGCTCGGTCGCCGGGATCTTGATCAGCAGGTTCGGCCGGTCGACGATCTTCCACAGCTCGATCGCCTGCGCGACGGTCTGGTCGGTGTCGAAGGCCAGGCGCGGGTCGACCTCGATGGAGACGCGGCCGTCGACGCCGCCGGAGGCCTCGAAGGTCGGGGCGAACACGTCACAGGCGGCGCGGACGTCGTCGGTGGTGATGGTGCGGATCGCCGAATCGACGTCCGCGCCCCGCGCCGCGAGCTCCTTGACCTGCTCGTCGTAGGCGTCGCCCTTGCTCAGCGCGCCCTGGAAGATGGTCGGATTGGTGGTCACGCCGACGACGCTGCGGGTGGCGATGAGGTCGGCGAGGTTCCCGGACCGGATGCGGTCGCGGGACAGATCGTCGAGCCACACCGACACACCCGCCGCGGACAGCGCGGCGAGGTTCTCGTTCTGGGCCATTGCTTATCCCTTCACCTTGTCGAGCGAACGCTGAGCGGCCTCGACCACGGCGTCGGCGGTGATGCCGAACTCGCGGAACAGGGTCTTGTAGTCGGCCGAGGCACCGAAGTGCTCGATCGAGACGTTCTCACCGGCGTCACCCGAGAACCGGTGCCACGGCATCGCGATTCCGGCCTCGACGGTGACGCGAGCCTTGACCTGCGGCGGCAGCACCTCGTCGCGGTAGGTCTCGTCCTGCGCGTCGAACCACTCAACACACGGCATGGACACCACGCGGGTGCCGATACCCTGCGCCTCCAGCCTAGTCCGCGCCTCGACCGCGAGCTGAACTTCCGAACCGGTCGCGATCAGGATGGCCTGCGGTGTGTCAGTGGAGGATTCGGCCAGCACGTAACCGCCGCGCCGGACGCCGTCGTAGCTGGCGCCCTCGAGCACCGGAACATCCTGGCGGGTCAGCGCCAGCGCGGACGGGCCGTCGATGTGCGCGCCGTCGGCGGGGGTGAAGTGCGAATGCCGTTCGGCGCTGTCCAGTTCCAGGATGGTGCGCCAGGCGTGCGCGGTCTCGTTGGCGTCGCCGGGGCGGATGACGTTCAGGCCCGGGATGGCGCGCAGCGCGGCGAGGTGCTCGATCGGCTGGTGGGTCGGGCCGTCCTCGCCGAGGCCGATGGAGTCGTGCGTCCAGACGTAGATCGCCGGAACGCGCATCAGCGCGGCCAGGCGCACCGAGGGCCGCATGTAATCGGAGAACACCAGGAAGGTGCCGCCGTACGGGCGGGTCGGGCCGTGCAGGGCGATGCCGTTGAGGATCGCGCCCATCGCGTGCTCGCGCACACCGAAGTGCAGGGTGCGGCCGTACGGGTCGGCCTTCCACATCCCGGTCGAGATGGACTGCGGGCCGAAGCTGGGCACCTCGGGCATCGTGGTGTTGTTGGATTCGGCCAGGTCGGCCGAGCCGCCCCAGAGTTCGGGCAGCACCGGCGCGAGCGCGGCCAGCGACTTGCCCGACGCCTTGCGGGTGGAGGTGCCCTTCGGGTCGGCGTCCCAGGACGGCAGGCTCTCGGCCCAGCCCTCGGGCAGCTGCCGGGCCTGGAGGCGATCGAACAGCGTCTTGTTCTCCGGGTTGGCCTGCGCCCACGCGTCGAAGGCGTCCTGCCAGGTGGCGCGGGCGGCCTTGGCGCGGTCCGCGGCGTTGTTGCGGGTGTGGCCGATGACGGCGTCGTCCACGTCGAACGACTTCTCGGGATCGAAGCCCAGCGCGCGCTTGGTGCCCGCGACCTCTTCCGCGCCCAGCGCCGCGCCGTGCGCGGAACCGGTGTTCATCTTGGTGGGGGCCGGGTAGCCGATGATGGTGCGCAGCAGGATGAACGAGGGCTGATCGGTGACGGCCTTGGCGGCCTCGATCGCGGCCTCGATGCCCGCGACGTTCTCGCCGCCCTCGACGACCTGGACGTGCCAGCCGTAGGCGCGGTACCGCGCGGCGGTGTCCTCGGACAGCGCGATGGTGGTGTCGTCCTCGATGGAGATCTTGTTGTCGTCGTAGATCACGACCAGGTTGCCGAGCTGCTGGGTGCCCGCGAGCGAGGAGGCCTCGGAGGTGACGCCCTCCTCGATGTCACCGTCGGAGGCGATGACGTAGATGAAATGGTCGAAGGGGCTGGCCCCGGTCGCGGCCGACGGATCGAACAGGCCGCGCTCGCGACGGGCCGCCATCGCCATGCCGACCGCGGAGGCCAGACCCTGACCCAGCGGGCCGGTGGTGATCTCCACGCCCGCGGTGTGCCGGTACTCGGGGTGGCCGGGGGTCAGCGAACCCCACTTGCGCAGGTTCTCCAGATCGTGCAGCTCGAGGCCGAATCCGGCCAGATACAGCTGGATGTACTGGGTGAGGCTGGAATGCCCGCAGGACAGCACGAATCGGTCGCGGCCGACCCATTCGGGATCGCTCGGGTCCAGGCGCATGACGCGCTGGTACAGCGAGTACGCCAGCGGCGCGAGGCTCATCGCGGTGCCGGGGTGGCCATTTCCGGCCTGCTGCACAGCGTCCGCGGCGAGCACGCGGACCGTGTCGACGGCCTTGGTGTCCAGTTCGGTCCAGTCGTCCGGATGGTTCGGCTGGGTGAGGGAGCGGATGTCGTCTGTGACTGACACGACCGGAGTTCTCCTGACCTTCTCGTCAACTTCAGCGGCGGGTTCGGGCTGTTGTGCACACCACCCTAGAGGCCGCGTGTGCGAGCGCGGAAGGAACCCTGCTGATCGGGATTCGTGTCCGAATCGACGGCGGCGGAAGGCGGATCGCCGCGCTGACGCCGATGTCTCGCGGGCGCGTCGTGTTTGCGGCGGCGCATGATTCGCGGCGGGCGGTGCCGGAGCGTATCCCGGCTGGGTCTACCATCGTCTGTAGTAGTCGGCCGCGCCGCCGACGGTGTGCCCTGGTCCAGGGTAGTACCGGCGAGCCTGGCGCGCTGAGTTCCGTGACCGGATCGAGCACCACCTGCGAGGAGAAACAGTGCGGATTGGGCAACAGCCGGGTGATGCGCACGGTTCCTCCGGGACGGTGCTGGCTGATCGCGTCACCGGTACCGGGCCGTTGTCGGCGTTCACCCGCCGCGTGCTGGCGTACATCGCGCTGACCAAACCGCGCGTCATCGAACTGCTGCTGGTCGCGACGATCCCGACGATGCTGCTGGCGCATCGTGGCCACGTAGACATCGGGCTGATCCTGGCCACGCTGTTCGGCGGCTGGATGGGCGCGGCGAGCGCGAACACCCTGAACTGCGTCGCCGACGCCGATATCGACAAGGTGATGAAGCGGACCTCCAAGCGGCCGCTGGCGCGCGAGGCGGTGCCGACGCGCAACGCGTTCGTCTTCGGACTCGCGCTGGGCATCGGTTCGTTCGCGTGGCTGTGGTGGCAGGCGAATCTGCTGTCCGGCCTGCTGGTCGTCGCGACGATCCTGTTCTACGTCTTCGTCTACACCCTCGGGCTCAAGCGGCGCACCTCGCAGAACGTGGTGTGGGGCGGCGCCGCGGGATGTATGCCGGTGCTGGTGGGCTGGTCGGCGGAGACCGGCACCATCGGCTGGCCCGCGCTGGTGCTGTTCCTGGTGATCTTCTTCTGGACGCCGCCGCACACCTGGGCGCTGGCCATGCGCTACAAGGAGGACTACCGCGCGGCCGGGGTGCCGATGCTGCCGGTGGTGGCGACCGAGAAGGCCGTCACGAAGCAGATCGTCGTCTACACGTGGCTGACCGTATTGGCAACGCTGGCACTGATTCCCGCGACGGGCGTCATCTACGCGGCGGTCGCGCTGGTGGCCGGGGCCTGGTTCCTGCTGATGGCGCATCAGCTGTATTCCGGTGTGCGCCGGGGGGAGTCGGTGAAGCCGCTGCGGTTGTTCCTCCAGTCGAACAACTATCTCGCGGTCGTATTCTGCGGTCTGGCAGTGGATTCCGTGCTCGGGTGGCACAGCATCGGGCATACGCTGTTCTGAGGTCCGCGACCGGATCGCGTTGCGGCCGGATTCTCGTGTGGCCCTGCGGTATCCGGGGCCGCGCGACTGTCCGGTGATCACGTCGAACGTATCGGCTGCGAAGCCGCCTCCGGCCCCCGAAACCAGGTTTCGGGGGCCGGATCTTGTCTGTCAGGGGGTCGAGAACCCGTCGGAGCGAGGCGGGATTCTCACCTACCCGGGCACGGTTGCAGCGGATAGCACACGGGGCCGATCGTCTCGGACGGGATCGTCGGATCAGGCGTCGTGGTCCCGCTGGGCGTGGTGAACACATCTGATTCCGACGTGGTGGAAACCCCGGGCCCGGTACTGGGATGTTCGGTGTTGCCGCCGCCGGTGCAGGTCGCCGCGACCGCCAGCACGATCACCAGGAACGCCAGCAGCACCAGCGGAACGACGCTGCGGCCACGTCGGCGCGGTTCCTCGGGAGCCGGACGCGGGTCGAACGGCACCGAGTACGGACCCGACTGGCTCGGGTACTGCGGTGCGGCGGAGAAGGATTCGCCCGGCTGTTGCGGCGGGGGCTGCTGCGGGAAACCCGGCGGCGGCGCGAATTGGCCGGCGGGCTGTTGCGCGGGTCCGGGCTGCTGTGGCGGCGGCGGTTGCTGCGGCCGGGGCTTGGGCTGCGGTCGCGGCGCGCTGCCGGTGAGCGGCGCGGCCGGGATCGGTACGGCCGGACCGGCCGGTGCCGGGGCGACCGGCGCGGGCTGCGGTGGGGCGTCGACCGGAGCGGGATCGCGGGGGCGGCCGCGATCGGCGCGGGGTGCCGGGAAGCCCTCCGCGATCAGATCGGAATAGGTTGCGGCGGCGGCGAATCCGAGTGCGCCCAGCGCCTGGCCGACCTGCGCGGCATCCCAGCTGTCGGCGGGGATCGGATTGTTGCCGGACTCGTCACCGGCGATCCGGTTGAAGTAGGCGCGCAGCGAGGACGGGCCGTCGCCGACGACCACGTCGATCCCGCTGGGCAGCGGCCCCTTCTCCAACGCGATCCGCGTACCGAGCTGGGGGATCACCAGCACGATGCCGGTCACCGCCACCGATTCGCGGCCCGGCGCCGAACGCAACTCGTGCTCCAGCGCGCGGGTGCGGGCGTTGACCTCCTCCATCGGCTCGGTCCCGGTCTGCACACCCTCGAGCGGGGCGATCTCGCCCTCGATCGTCCACGGTTCGGCCGCCGCACAGACCAGGGTGCCGTTCACCCGCTCGGTGAAGCCCTTCAACACCACGACCACGCACGTCTTGGGCGTCCACACGATGACGTCCGCGCCCTCGGACTTGACGACCGCGATGCCGGGTAACGCGTGCGCGCCGGTCCACGACTTGAGCCAGTTCACCACCGTGCGTTCGGTGCTGGACAGCCGCGACGGGTCGTCACCACGAACCTTCACCAACATCTGATCAACCCCTGCCCGATGCCTCGTTGCCGACCGAGCGAGCAGCTGCCCGGCCACCGTAAAGGGTACGGGGATCCGGGCGAATCGGCTTGCGCGGCAGCACAGATGATGCATTATCGGCACTGCCGCGCCGCAGCCGGGTCACCTGTCGTCGCGGCGGGCGAGGTATCCGTCGGGGCGGATCAGCACCCGGGTTCCGGGAACCGCGGCGTAGTCGGTGAAGGCGTGTCCGCCGATCGCGACGAGTTGTCCGTCGTGGGGGGTGATATCGGGTCCGACCAGCGAATACGTGTGGGTGGCGGTAGTTGCGGAGGTGGTTTCGCCGCCGAAGTTCAGCAGGGTCGCGTGGGGTCCGCGGAACAGCTCGAACAGCCGCACGGTGCTGCCGTCGGCGCGGCGCAGCGGTGCGTCGGGTGCGCGGTCGCCCGCGACCAGTTGACCGGTGGCATCCGTTGCGCGGTAGGTGATGTCGAGCTGCTGGGTGTCCTCGCCGCGGTCCATCGCGTCCTGGTCGCCGGAGACGTATTTGTCCAACAGCGCCGTGCTCAGGCCCAGGACTCGCGCGGCGACCCCGCGACGCTCGGATTCGTAGGTGTCCAGCGGTGCGGGGTCGCCGTCGAGTGCGGCGGCCAGCTTCCAGCCCAGGTTGTAACCGTCCTGCACGCCGGTGTTCAGGCCCTGGCCGCCGGTCGGGGGATGGGCGTGCGCGGCGTCGCCGGCCAGGAACACCCGGCCGACCCGGAAACGCTGTGCCAGACGGATATTCGGCCGCCACACCGTCGACCACTCCGGTTCGCCGACGCTCAGGTCGGTGCGTCCGGAGAATCGGTCCAACGTCTCCTGGAGTACCGCGCGCGTGGGTTCGGCGTCCTGCGTCAGGGGCGCGGCGAACTGGAACAGTTCGCGACCGGCCAACGGCGTCAACGAGATTCCGGTCATCGGCGCACCGGCGGCGGCGAACCAGTAACCGTAGTCGAGATCCAGGGCATCGACCGGGACGTCGCCGAGCAGCATCCGGATCGACTCGTCGGTGCTGCCCTCGAAGGCGATGCCGAGCGTCCTGCGCACGGTGCTGCGGCCGCCGTCCGCGCCGATCAGATAGTCCGCGCGCACCGTCTCCGCGCCACCGGGGGTGGTCAGGGTCGCGGTGACGCCGTCCGCATCCTGGGTGAAAGTGGCCAGGGCAGTGGACAATTCGACCCGGATACCGAATTCGGCGAGGCGGGCGCGCAGGATCGCCTCGGTATCGGACTGGCCGAGCATCCACGGATTCGGATACGGCACCGCCGGGGTCGGCTTGCGCAGTTCGCTCATGCGGCGCTCGGTGACCTGACTGCCGTCCAGGAACACCCGGGTCAGCGGGACCGGGATGCCCGCGGCGTGGATCGCGCCCAGCACGCCGAGATCCTCGAACACCTCGAGCGTGCGCGGCTGGAGGCCGTCGCCGCGTGATCCGGCGAAGAATTCCGCGGCCTGCTCGATGATCCGCACTCCCACGCCCCGACGGGCCAGATCGATGGCGAGGGTGAGTCCGGTCGGGCCGGCTCCGGCGACGAGTACCTGCGGGGTCATGGTGTATCTCCAAATCTGAATCAATATTCAGTGAATGTGGATTCAGTATTGAGGTTGGTAGTGTCCGCTGTCAAGGAGGTGGTCGCGATGGCCGCGAAGAGCGGGCGCAAGGAGCGTTCGGCGGAAACCGAGCAGGCGCTCAAGGACGCGGCCCGGCGATTGTTCGCCGAGCGCGGCTACCTGAACACCAAGATCACCGACATCACCACGGCGGCCGGACGCGCGGCGGGCTCCTTCTACAACCACTTCGCGAGCAAGGAGGAGTTGCTCCAGGCGCTACTGGAAGACTTTGCCGCCGAAGGGGATTCGGCGGCCGAGGCGCGGGAGCACAATCCGGACTTCACCGATCCGGACGCGGTGCGCTTCCATGTCGCGGCGTACTGGGGGTTCACCCGCCGGAACTGGCCGGTCCTGCACGCGGTGGATCAGGCCGCCCTGGTCGACGCGGATTTCGCCCGGGTGGCAACACGTTTCGCCGCGGACCACATCAATGAGGTCGCCGATCATCTGGACGGCTTCGAGGCCGCCGACCTGCGGCTGCCCAGCACCCCCGAGGCCAGCCTGGCGATGATGTTCCTGGCGGTCCATGGATTGCTCGAGGCAGTCGAGGACGGCGTACTGGAACTGAGCGACGACGAGGCCGTCGAGGGGCTCACGCGGTTCGTCTACCGGGGTTTGACCGGGCGGGACTACTGATACGCGCGACGAGGGTGACGCTCGTGGCTGTCACCCTCGTCGCAAGGGGTGATCGTCAGGGAATCAGGACGATCGAGCCGGTGGTGTTGCGGCTCTCCAGATCCCGGTGTGCATGTTCGGCTTCGGCGAGGGGGTAGGTCGCGCCGACCCGGATGTGCAGCGTGCCCGCGGCGATGGCGTTCATGATATCGCCTGCGCGCCACAGCAATTCGGCGCGGTCGCGGGTGTAGTGGGCGAGGGTGGGGCGGGTGATGAACAGGGAGCCGGCGCTGTTGAGGCGTTGCAGGTCGAACGGCGGGACCTGGCCGCTGGCGCCGCCGAACAGGGCCAGCATGCCGCGGACGCGCAGCGAGGCGAGGCTGGCTTCGAAGGTGTCCTTGCCGACGCCGTCGTACACCGCGGCCACGCCGACGCCGTCGGTCAGCGCGCGCACCTGATCGGCGAGGCTGTCGCCGTAACGCAGCACCTCGGCGGCGCCGGCCTCGCGGGAGAGCGCCTCCTTCTCGTCGGTGGAGACGGTGGTGATGACGCGCACGCCGCGCGAGACGGCCAGCTGCGTCAGGATCAGGCCCACCCCGCCGGAACCCGCGTGCACCAGCACGGTTTCCCCGGGTTCGGGCCGGTAGACCGACTCGAGCAGATAGTGCGCGGTCATGCCCTGCAACAGCGCCGACGCGGCGACCGGCGGCTCCACACCCTCCGGCACCGGGACCGCCACCGCGGCCTCGACGGCGACCCGCTCCGCGTAACTGCCCGGCCCGGCCGCCCACGCGATCCGGTCACCGACGCGGATATCGGTCACCCCGGAGCCGACGGCGGTCACCACGCCGGACCCCTCCGCGCCCGGAATATACGGCGGCACAGTCTGATACACGCCGCTGCGGATGTACGTATCGATGAAGTTGATGCCGATCGCCTCGGTGTCGACGAGCACCTGGCCGGGGCCGATCACCGGATCGGACACCTCCGTGTAGTGCAGGACCTCGGGACCGCCCAGCTCGGAAACCTGAATCGCATGCATGTCACGGTTCTACACCCGTGCGGGTGTGATCATTCCCGGCAGTGTGTCGGAACGGACCTACCGGGCGGTAAACTCGCCGTCATGAGTGCATCCGCGGCCCCAACCAAGCCGTCCTCCGCCGTGATCGATTCGGTGCGGGATTTCGTCGCCGCCCACGGTGGTTCCGCGACCGCGGTGTTGCAGCCGATCGGCCGGATCGGTGTGCGCATCACCCTGGTCGGCGCGGACGGCGTGCTCGGCGATCGCGTCGCCGACGATCTGGCCACCGCGAAGGCCGTGGTCGAGGCCGTCTCCGGGCTGAGCGAGACCGAACACTGGGACCGCGAGCTGACCTCGGTGGCCACCCCGGCCACCGGGCATTGGGCCAAGATGGCCGGGTGGGTCGCGCATCAGACCCGGTTCCCCAAGGCGCGAAACGAGCGCTGAACCCGGTTCGCATCCGGTAACGTCCAGCAGCGCCCGGCGGGATCGCCGGGCGCTGCTCGTGTGCGGGTGGCCTCTAGGGTGAGGGCGGCAGCCATGCGATTCCGGCGTTCGATGATCGCGGCGGCGGTCGGTGTGCTGGCCCTGATCCCGGTGACCGTTCCGGCCGCGGCCCAGCAGCCCGGCGCGCTGCGGGTCTGCACGACCGGCGACTATCCGCCCTATTCGGTGCGCGACGAGCACGGTGGCTATCGCGGCATCGACATCGACCTGATTCGCGGATTGGGCGAGATCCTGCGCGTACCAGTGGAATTCGTCCCGACGACGTGGTCCACCATGGCTGCGGACTTCGGCCCGGAGAACTGCGATATCGCCGCGGGCGGCATCTCCGATACGGCCTCGCGCCGGGCCTACGCGGACTTCTCCATCGATTACGGCACCGACGGCAAGGCTCCCATCGTCCGGGCCGCGGACGCGGGTCGATTCGCCACGATCGAGCAGATCAACCGTCCCGGCGTGCGCGTCATCGTGAATCCGGGCGGCACCAACGAGATGTTCGCGCGCAAGCATTTTCCCGCCGCCCACCTGATCCTGTGGCCGGACAACATGACCATGGTCGATCAACTCGATCAGGGCCGCGCCGACGTCTTCGTCACCGATTCGGTCGAAGGCCGCTACCGCGTCCGCCAACACCCCGGCCTGCGCGTCCTGCACCCGGACCACCCCTTCGACTCCTCGGCCAAGATCTTCCTGCTCCGCCGCAACGCGCCCCTCCTCGCCGCCGAGGTGAACACCTGGCTGACAACCCAACTCGCGACCGGCGGCGTCAACCGCGCCTTCGACACCTGGATCGGTCCCCACGCCACCGCGTGAGCCCTGCGGTCGATTCCGGTCGGCTCGAATGCTGGAGACGCCGACTGCGCATCGTCTGAGACAGAGCCGAATCGGGGCACGGACCCGCATCACAGGGACTGCTGGGGACGGGTGTCCGCTACGGGAAGTGTCGAGTGCAGGTGTGAATGAGCTTGTGCAGATGGAACATTGGTGTGGATCTCAGGGCTCGGTATGGGCGTGGCTCGGGCAGGTGCGACGATATTCGATGGGCGAATCGCTGAGGTAGGCAATTCCCGCTCGAGCATGCGGAGGTGTGGTCGTGATCGATGAGCAGGCGAGCAGGACTGCGGTGTTGGTGTGCCAGGGGCGGGCCGTCGGGGATGGGCGGCTCGCGGTGGGGCGGTTCGCCGATCCTGTTGCGGTGCAATTGCTTCGGGACGACGAGCGGGCGGAAGTGGCGTCGGCGCGGGCGGGGGAGGTGCCGTCGGGGTGGCGGGCGCGGATGCGGTACGAAATGCTGAATGCGACTGCGGCGGTGTTGGTTACGCGGACGGTCGCGATCGACGACGCCGTGCGGGAGGCGGGGAATCCGCAGCTCGTGGTGCTCGGTGCGGGGTTGGACGCGCGGGCCTGGCGGATGGCCGAACTGGCCGGGACCGTGGTGTTCGAGGTGGATCATCCTGCGTCGCAGGGGGATAAGCGGGCGCGGGCCGAGGGGCTCGCGGCGGTGGCGAAGTCGGTGGGTTTCGTCCCGGTGGACTTCGGGCGGGACGCGCTCGGGCCCGCGCTGGCCGCGGCCGGACACGATCCGGCGGTGGCCACGACCTGGATCTGGGAGGGCGTGCTGCCCTACCTGACGAACGCGCAGGTCGAGTCGACCCTCGCCGTCGTCGCCGAGCGGTCGGCGGTCGGCAGCCGTCTGGTGGCGACCTACCCGGTGCACAATCGGGTGGCGGTGCTGGGCCGGCGGGCGTTGCGCGTGTTCAGCAGGTTGACCGGCGGTAAGGATCCGCTCGAGCACGAACGGCACATCTCGGCGTGGACTCCGGAGCAGATGGGTGCGCTGCTGTCCGGATACGGACTGACGATCACCGCAGACCGGGATCTGCACGATATCGTGCGGGAACTCGGGATCTCGGCGCGCGAGTCCCGCTTCTACGGATTGGGCCGGATCGCGGTCGCCGACCACACCGAGTGACCGCGAGCGCCTACCCGCACCCGCACCCACCGCCGCAGCAACCACCCGAGGGGGCCGAGACCGGCGCGGGGCTGTTCGCGGAGCCGGTGAGCGCGATGGTGGTCAGGAGTTTGACCGTGTCGGCATGACCGTCGGGACAGGTCGCGGGCGCGCTCGATTCGCTCATCGGACGCTGGAGTTCGAAGGTCCCGGTGCATTCGCGGCAGCGGTACGCATAGGTCGGCATCCTCGAATTATCGCCGATCGCCGGGGCCGGGCGCATCCGGCACCCCACTCGAGGGCGTCGATTGTGCTGCGGCACAGCGGATATCAGGCGGCCTGCGTGGCCGGTGCGGGTGCGTCGGCGGTGATCCGCTCGCGGGTGCGCATGGCGGCCCACAGCGCGGCGGTGGCGGCGGTGCACGCGGCCGCCCCGCCGACGTGCACGGCTACCAGCGCGGCGGGCACGTGGGTGAAGTACTGCACGATGCCGACCAGCCCCTGCGCGCAGACCAGCACGATCAGGACGAGGTAGCGGTTGCGCAGCGCGCGCGTCATCCCGACCGTGGCCAGGGCGAAGCCCAGACCGATCAGCAGCGCGAGGTAGGCGACCAGCATCTCGGCGTGCGCGTGCACCAGCGTCACGATCTCGATCTTCAGGCGCACAACGGGTTTGGTGACGCTCTGATCTCCCGCGTGCGGCCCCGCGCCCGTGACCAGGGTGCCTGCGATGAGGGTGGCGGTCAGGGCCAGCGCGCTGAGCCCGGTCAGCCAGCGCAGCGGTGCGGGCACGCGCGGCGCGGCCACGGCGTCGTCGGGCTCGCCGATCTTCGCGAACAGCAGCACCGCCAGCCACACCATCAGCATCGAGACCAGCAGATGGATCGATACCGTCCACCACAGCAGTCCGGTCCGCACCGTGATCCCGCCGATGACGGCCTGCAACACCGTGCCGCCGGGCATCATCCAGGCGTAGGCGACCACCTCGCGCCGTCGCCGCGCACGCAACACCGCCAGCACCACCAGCGCCGCGAACAACGTCACCCCGAAGGTGAACATGCGGTTGGTGAATTCGACCGTCTGATGCCAGACCGGCACCGCGGCGTGCGGCAGCGGGGTGAAACTCCCGGGGAAGCACTGCGGCCAGGTCGGGCAGCCCAGCCCGGAGGCGGTGACCCGCACGACCGCGCCGGTCACCGAGATCCCGGCCTGCGACAGGATCACCAGGAACGCGATGATCCGCTGCACGCGCAGCGATGGGAGCGGCAGCAGATCGACGAGTCGCATGAAGGCGCGTGACAGCACGCACCGATGGTAGCCCTGACCCCGTCCCACCCCGCATCCGGGCTACTACAGCCCGTCGTTGTCCTCGGTAGCCCTGACCCCGTCCCACCCCGCATCCGGGCTACTACAGCCCGTCGTTGTCCTCGACGCCTACATCGGAGGCACGAACCGCACCGGGTGGCGAGGGGCAGTCACCGGCACTGTGGATCAACGTGATTCGCGCACCGACTCCGGCAGGTCTTCGAGGGTGACCAGGTATTTGACCGGATGGAACCAGCGGCGATCGGTTCGGCTGGTCAGCACGTCGACAACATCCGACATGTCGGGGTGCCCGTCGTTGCCGCAGTTGAAGTACCTGAGCTCCGAGCCGACATCTCCGAATCCCGGATTCATCAGATGCGCGGTCAACGTGAATCCCAGTGCTTCGGCGTAGGCGGGAATCCGCACCTCGTCGTTGACGAACTCGATATCCTCCTCGTCACCGTAGGCGTCGAGGAAAGCCTTGGGCAGGCGCATCCCGGGTGCGATGCATACATATTTCTGCCGGGCGGTACCGAAACGCCGGTGCATGCGCTCCTCGAATCGATGGAAATTCGTACGTTCGCGCCCCGAGGTCCAGTGGCAGTAGTCGTAGATGTCGGGCGTCAATTCCCGCAGGGCTCCCACATGGACGGCACTCTCCGCTGCGGGAGCGAAGGCCGAGCGCATGGACGCGGCCACGAGGAGGTCGTATTCGTGGTAGTAGAGGTGGTCGAATTCGAGATACTTTCCGACCGCCCGATGCCACGCCTTCAGCACGAGATCGCCGTGGCGCCAGAGCCATTGGCGATCTCGGCGTTCGTCGTCGAAACACCAGAACCCGTCGGCGAGACCGGCGGTCGCGGCGTGCGCGGCATCCGCGTGCGCCCTGTCGCCACTGAACAGCACATAGCGGCGCAGGTCGGGATCGAAGTGTCGAATCAGTCGCAGTCGTTCGCGCGCGACCTCCGGATCCGTGTGAAAGCGGAACAGTAGGATCGGCTGTCGCGGCGCGTCCACCCGCATACGTGGTTCTCCGGTTCGTCGGGTGCGTATCGTTTCGCGCCAATTCTTGTGGTGTGGCCGCGGATCCGCAACTCGGGTTGTTTCCGGAAATGCGGGGACTTTGCTTGCGGGACTGAGCTATTCGGCCCTTGCCGCCGGATGACATTTGCCATCGCCGTAACCGCCGTCGCAGCTCGTGCTGCTCGAAGACACCGGGCAGGGCGGCGCATTCGACCATCTCGGAGTCGAGGTCGAAACCCGTGGATCGCGTTCTGCCGCTGTGGATCGCCGTGGCCATGGACCAGTGGCGGAAGAGGCCGCTCAGTCGAAGCGGAAGCAGCGGGTGGCGAGCCAGCCGGTCACGATGCCCCACACGACCAGGACGACCAGGCCGTACCAGTCGACGCCCGTGCGCAATGCCTGGTCCAGCGCTTGGGCGAGGGCTCCGGAGGGCAGCAGGCGCGCGATGATGCTCAGCGGGCGGGGGATGTCACCGGCGGCGAAGACGACGCTGGCGACCGCGAGCATCACGAACCAGAGGATATTGGCGAGGGCCAGCACGATTTCGGCCTTGAGGGTGCCGCCGAGCAGCAGGCCCATCGCGGCGAAGGTCGCGGTGCCCAGCGCGATGACGACCGCGCCGAACAGCAGCCCGGCCGCCCCGGGCCGCCAACCCAGTGCGAAACCGATCAATCCCAGCAGAATCGATTGCAGCACAACGACTATCAGCACGGCCGCGCACTTACCGCCGACGATGCCCCAGCGTGGCAGGGCGGTCGCCCCGAGTCGTTTGAGCGCCCCGTAGCGGCGATCGAAGCCGACCGCGATGGCCTGTCCGGTGAAGGCGGTCGACATGATCGCCGCCATCATCACTGCGGGCACGATGCGGTCCACCCGATGTTCGCCCAGGGTGCTCAGCGGCAGCAGGGTCAGTCCGATGAGCATGGCGATCGGGATGAACATGGTCAGCAGGAGCTGTTCTCCGTTGCGCAGCAACAGGATCAGCTCCATCCGCGTCTGCGCGGCCAGCATCGCGGCGCGGGCGGCCGGGCGTGGGGCGGGGGAGAAGGTGCCGGGCGCGAAACGGGCGGAGGTGTCGGTCATCGCGAGTGCCTTCCGCTCGGACGCTGGGTTGGTATGGGGGACAATGGAATCCGGCCGGAATCGGGCGCGCTCAACTGCGTAGCTCCCGGCCGGTCAGCTCCAGGAACACGTCCTCGAGACGACGCTGATCGATGCGAATATCGGTGGGCAGCACGTCGATTCGCGCACACCAGGCGGTCACGGTGGCCAGCACCTGCGGGGTGATGTCGCCACACAGCAGATACGAACCGGGCGAGGTCTCCTTCGGCGAGAACCCTTCCGGCAGTGCGGTGGTCAGCAGTCCCAGATCAAGTTTCGGCGGCGCGTTGAAGTGCAGCTGCCCCTCGGCCCCGGCGGAAGTGACCTCGGTGGGCGTGCCCTCGGCGACGACGCGCCCGTGATCGATGATGACCAGCCGGTCGGCGAGTTGTTCGGCCTCGTCCATCATGTGCGTGGTGAGCAGGACGCCGACGCCGTCGCGGCGCAGCGCGTCGATCAGCTCCCATACGAGATGTCTTGCCTGCGCGTCCATTCCGGCGGTGGGCTCGTCCAGGAACACCATCTCCGGCCGCCCGACCAGTGCGCAGGCGAGCGCGAGCCGCTGCTGCTGACCGCCGGACAGCCGCCGGTACGGTGTGCGGCGCGCATCGCGCAGTCCGAGCGTGTCCAGCAGCCATTCCGGATCGAGCGGATCGGCCGAGTACGCGGCCACCAGATCCAGCATCTCCCCGGCCTTGGACCCGGGATACGCACCGCCGCCCTGCAACATGACGCCGATCCGGGGACGCAGCGCATCGGTGTCGGCGATCGGATCCAAGCCCAGCACCCGCACCGATCCGGCGTCGGGCGCGGAGAATCCCTCACACATCTCGACCGTCGTGGTCTTACCGGCGCCGTTGGGACCCAGCAGCGCGACGACCTCCGCGCGCGCCACCTCGAAACTCAGGCCGTCCACGGCGGTGGTCTCGCCGAAGCGTTTCAGGACACCGTCGACGCTGACGGCCGGATCCGATGCGTTCACGAGGTCACACCGTATGCCGCGGGCGGTTGTGACGAGGCAGACACCCCCGTGCGCTCGCGCCACGGCAGCAGGTTGCGGGTGAGCAGGATGAATCCGACACCGATGATCACGGTCGCGCTGGCCGCCTCGATGATCTGGAAGACGCCGAAATCCGCGCCGCGCGGCATGAGGATGATCCCGACCACCGCCGACAGCACGATCGCCGGACCGCGGAAGGCCCGGGTGGTGGCCCAGGCGGCCAGCGGCACGATCGCCCACAGCAGATACCACGGCTGCACCACCGGGAACAGCAGCACGATCGCCGCAAGCGAAACACCCAGTGCGCCAACGGGATGCAAACGTCCGGTCCAGGTCGCCACCAGCATGCGCAGGCTCAGGAACGCGGCGACGGACCCGGCGATCGGCCGCGTGATGCTCAGTACCGCGGTCGTGTGATCGCCCAAGCCCAGCAGCACGCCGCCGAATCCGGTGATGACGCCGACCGCCGTGGGCAGCGACATCCAGCTGCGCACCGCCCCGGCGGTGTTGAGCGTGTAGATCCAGCCGAAGCCCAGACCGCTGGCGAAGCTGACGAACAGCGTCGTCGCCACCGCGATGATGCCCAGTACCGCAGCGGATTTCAGCAGCGGACCCAACCCCCGGCCCCAGCGCCGCGCCAGCGCCATCCCGACGAAGCCGAGCACCAGGATCGAGGTGAATTTGATCGATGACGACAGGGTGATGACCACCGCGCCGAATATCAGCAGCGCCCATTCCCTGCGCCCGAACGGATGCGTCGGCTCGGTACTCGGCGTTTCGCTACCGTGGATCGCGCGCAGGCAGAACTCCAGCCCCGCCAGCATCAACCCGAGCATCAGCGCGTCGTTGTGCACGCCGCCGACCAGGTGGAACAGCACCAGCGGATTGGCCGCCCCCAGCCACAGCGCGCTCACCGGCGCGACCCCGCACCGCCGCGACAGTCGCGGCAACGCCCACACGATCAGCGCGACCCCGCCGAGTTCGAGCAGTCTGTGCACCCACACGCCCGCGATGATGTTGTCGCCGGTCAGCTGCGCGATGCCGCGGCCCATCCACAGGAACAGCGGCCCGTACGGCGCGGGGGTGTCGCGCCAGATGTTGGGCACGTTGTTGGTCAGCACATTGGCCAGCCCCAGCCCCTCGGCCGGACCGACGACGTACGGGTCCATGCCGCGCTCGGCGATCTGACTCTGTGCCAGATAGGAGTACACGTCGTTGGAGAACATCGGCGGCGCGATGGACAGCGGCACGATCCACAGCAGCAGCGTGCGATCCAGCTGCGACCGGCTCAGCCGATGCCGCACCGTGCCGCCGAACCCGCCGACCGCGTAGCGGCCCAGCAGCAGCCAGGCCAGCACCACCGCGACCGTGCCGATCATGCACATGGCCAGTGTCGGGGTGGCGGCGCGGGCGAACAGCCCCACCACCCGCATCCCCGACACCGGATTCTGATGGACCGGCTGTGCGCCGACCCCGAGCGCGCTGATCGCCATCAGCACCGCGCCGGTCGCCCCGAGCAGTCGAATTCGCCTGAACTGCACCGTTTCCCGGGCATCGAGGCCCGGCGCCTCGGACTCGTTGGTGTGCAGTACGGCGATGGTGTGATCGGCGGGCGGCACGTCCAGGCCCAACGCCCGGCGACTCACTTCGATGGACCTGCGCCGCATGTCTTCCAGTACCGCCACGGGGTAGAGCGTAGCGGGGGACGGTCGTGCGTCGACGGGATGCTTCGTCGCCGAGCGTGAGAGCTCACCGCGGCCGCGCCGCCAGTCGGGGTTCGGATGTGACATCCGAGAACGCGGGATGCGGGGGAGCCTCGTCGATCGGTCTGTGCGGTGCTGCGATATCCGTGGCGGCGAGTGGTGGACGTTTCCGAATAAATCGGGTGAGCGGATGGGTGTGAGGAACCTGTCAGAGCCTCGATGAGGCATCTGAACTGGCGCTTTGCGGTCGTCCCGGTGCGAGGAAGGTGAACCTTACTAGAATGCGGGATGGAATTCCGTCACACTGATGTTGTGAAAACCGTGGGTTTGCGGAGTGCGGAAGCTGCTGCCGGGCGTCGGGACGGCGCTCGGAGTGCTGCCGTGTCCGCCACGCCGACGGGTGAGGGGCATACCCGCGAAGCCATCGTGCAGCTGCTGCTCGAGCAGGGACCGGTGACCGCCACGGCCATCGGTGAACGGCTGGGGCTGAGCCCGGCCGGTGTGCGGCGGCATCTGGACGCGCTGATCGATTCCGGTGAAGCGCGCGCGACGCGATCCGCGCCCTGGCAGCAGAAGGGTCGCGGGCGACCGGCCAAGCAGTATCAACTGACCGCGGCCGGGCGTGGACGGCTCGGGCACGCGTACGACGATCTCGCCGGTGCGGCCATGCGGCAGCTGCGCGAGATCGGCGGGCAGGCCGCGATCACCGAATTCGCGCGCAAACGGGTGTCCACGATCGTGGCAGGCATCGATCGTCTCGCCCAGCACACCCCCGAGACGACCTCGGCCAAGGCGCGCGAGATCGCCGAGGCGTTCAGCGATGCCGGATTCGCCGCCTCGACGCGCAAAGTCGGTGCGGGAGTTCAGATCTGCCAGCATCACTGCCCGGTGTCGCATGTCGCCGAGGAATTCCCGGAACTGTGCGCCGCCGAGTTGGAGGCGTTCCGCGAACTGCTCGGCACCCACGTGCAACGCCTCGCCACCATCGCCAACGGCGACTGCGCCTGCACCACCCACGTGCCGCTGGTCGTCCCGGCGACCACCGAAGACCCAACCCCCGATGAGATCGAATCCGACGCCGCCGCGCAGCCCGCGACGGCATCTCGCAACAACTCCGGAAGGAGTGCCGAATGACGACGACGACCGATCAGTCGCAGCCGCTGACCCAGGAGGAGACCATTGCCTCCCTGGGCACCTACGGCTACGGCTGGGCAGACAAGGACGTCGCAGGTGCCAGCGCCCGGCGAGGCCTGTCCGAGGAGGTCGTGCGCGACATCTCGGCGAAGAAGAACGAGCCCGAGTGGATGCTCGAGGCGCGCCTGAAGGCGTTGCGCATCTTCGACCGCAAGCCCATGCCGAACTGGGGTTCGAACCTCGAGGGCATCGACTTCGACAACATCAAGTACTTCGTGCGCTCGACCGAGAAGCAGGCCGAGAGCTGGGAAGACCTGCCCGAGGACATCAAGAACACCTACGACAAGCTGGGCATCCCGGAGGCGGAGAAGCAGCGCCTGGTCGCCGGTGTCGCCGCGCAGTACGAGTCCGAGGTCGTCTACCACCAGATCCGCGAGGACCTGGAGGCGCAGGGCGTCATCTTCCTGGACACCGACACCGGTCTCAAGGAACACCCGGAAATCTTCCAGAAGTACTTCGGCTCGGTCATCCCCGCCGGTGACAACAAGTTCTCCGCGCTGAACACCGCCGTGTGGTCGGGTGGCTCGTTCATCTACGTGCCGCCGGGCGTGCACGTGGACATCCCGCTGCAGGCCTACTTCCGGATCAACACCGAGAACATGGGCCAGTTCGAGCGCACCCTGATCATCGTCGACGAGGACGCCTACGTGCACTACGTCGAGGGTTGTACCGCGCCGATCTACAAGTCCGATTCGCTGCACTCCGCAGTGGTCGAGATCATCGTGAAGAAGGGCGGCCGCTGCCGCTACACCACCATCCAGAACTGGTCGAACAACGTCTACAACCTGGTCACCAAGCGGGCCAAGGCCGAGGCGGGCGCGACCATGGAGTGGGTCGACGGCAACATCGGTTCCAAGGTCACCATGAAGTACCCGGCGGTCTGGATGACCGGCGAGTACGCCCGGGGCGAGGTGCTCTCGGTGGCGTTCGCCGGTGCGGGCCAGCACCAGGACACCGGCGCGAAGATGCTGCACCTGGCGCCGCACACCTCCTCGAACATCGTGTCCAAGTCCGTCGCGCGCGGCGGCGGCCGGTCCTCCTACCGCGGCCTGGTCCAGGTCAACAAGGGCGCGCACGGTTCGCACTCGTCGGTGAAATGCGATGCGCTGCTGGTGGATACGATCAGCCGCTCGGACACCTACCCGTACGTCGACATCCGCGAGGACGACGTCACGATGGGGCACGAGGCCACCGTCTCGAAGGTGTCGGACGACCAGCTGTTCTACCTGATGAGCCGCGGTATGACCGAGGACGAGGCGATGGCGATGGTGGTGCGCGGCTTCGTCGAGCCCATCGCCAAGGAACTGCCCATGGAATACGCGCTCGAGCTGAACCGCCTGATCGAGCTGCAGATGGAAGGAGCCGTCGGCTGATGCCGGTCGAGAACATCGCTGAGGCCGCCGAGGCTCGGGTGCCCGCGCTGAACAAAGGTGAGGTGTTCGCCTCGTTCGACGTGAACGCGTTCGAGGTGCCCTCGGGTCACGACGAAGCCTGGCGTTTCACCCCGATCCGCCGCCTGCGCGGGCTGCACGACGGTAGCGCCGTGCGTGACGGCGCGGCCGCGATCGAGGTTGCGGCGGTTCGCTTTTCGTCGGACGCGGACTCGGAGACCTCGGAACGGATCGCGCTCGACCCGGGCGCTGTCGCCGGAGTCTCCGCGGAGACCGTCGATCGCGCGGACCCGCGTCTGGGTGCGGCCGGTGTCCCCACCGATCGTGTTGCGGCGCAGGCATATTCGGGCTTCGAACAGGCAACGATCGTTTCGGTCGCCAAAGAGACCGAGGTGGCCGAGCCGATCGTGGTCACGGTGACCGGTCCCGGCGCGGACAAGACCGCCTACGGGCACGTGCAGGTCCGCCTGGACACCTTCGCCAGCGCGACCGTCGTCATCGACTATCGCGGCAGCGGAACCTACGCGGAGAACGTGGAATTCGTCCTCGGCGACAGCGCGAAGCTGACCGTCGTGGCCGTGCAGGACTGGGCCGACGACGCGGTACACGTCACCGCGCAGCACGCCAAGCTGGGCCGCGACGCGGTCCTGCGGCACACCAACGTCACCCTCGGCGGCGACCTGGTGCGCCTGACCGAGACAGTGCGTTACGACGGCCCCGGCGGCGACGCCGAACTGCTCGGCCTCTACTTCGCCGACGACGGCCAGCACTTCGAACAGCGGCTGCTGGTGGATCACGCTGTGCCGCACTGCAAGTCGAACGTGCTGTACAAGGGCGCGCTGCAGGGCGACCCGTCCTCGCACAAGCCCGACGCCCACACCGTCTGGGTGGGTGACGTGCTGATCCGCGCCGCGGCCGAGGGCACCGACACCTACGAGGCCAACCGCAACCTGGTCCTCACCGACGGTGCGCGCGCCGACTCGGTGCCGAACCTGGAGATCGAGACCGGCGAGATCGTCGGGGCCGGACACGCCAGTGCCACCGGACGTTTCGACGACGAGCAGCTGTTCTACCTGCGTGCTCGCGGTATTCCGGAGGAGGCCGCCCGACGTCTGGTGGTGCGCGGATTCTTCCACGAGATCATCCAGAAGATCACCGTCCCGCAGATCCGGGAGCGGCTCGAGGCGGCCGTGGAGGCCGAACTCGCCGCAATCGGTGTCTGACCCGAACTACACACCCCCGCAAAGGAATTCGATTCGATGACCACCCTGGAAATCAAGGACCTGCACGCCGAGGTCGCCAATCCGGACGAGTCCGGTGAGCCGATCCGGATCCTCAAGGGCGTGAACCTCACCATCAAATCCGGTGAGACGCACGCGATCATGGGTCCGAACGGCTCGGGCAAGTCGACGCTGTCGTACGCGATCGCCGGGCATCCCAAGTACACCGTCACCCAGGGTTCGATCACCCTGGACGGCGAGGACGTGCTGGCCATGTCCGTGGACGAGCGCGCCCGCGCGGGTCTGTTCCTGGCCATGCAGTACCCGGTCGAGGTCCCCGGCGTCTCGATGTCGAACTTCCTGCGCACCGCCGCGACCGCGGTCCGCGGCGAGGCCCCCAAGCTGCGCACCTGGGTCAAGGAGGTGAAGGAGTCGATGAACGAACTCGAGATCGACTCCGCCTTCGCCGACCGCAGTGTCAACGAGGGGTTCTCCGGCGGTGAGAAGAAGCGGCACGAGATCCTGCAACTGAGCCTGCTGAAGCCGAGGATCGCGATCCTGGATGAGACCGACTCGGGCCTGGACGTGGACGCGCTGCGCATCGTGTCCGAGGGCGTGAACCGCTACGCCGAACGCGAGCACGGCGGCATCCTGCTGATCACGCACTACACCCGGATCCTGCGATACATTCAGCCGCAGTTCGTGCACGTCTTCGTCGGTGGGCGCATCGTGGCCGAGGGCGGCCCCGAACTGGCCGAGGAACTGGACGCGAACGGGTACGTGCGATTCACCTCCGCCGCCGTGGGGGCCTGAGATGACCGCTGTGTCGGACGTGACGGCCCTGGACGTCGCCCGCATCCGGGCCGACTTCCCGATCCTGAGCCGCACGGTGCGCGACGGAAAACCGTTGGTGTACCTGGATTCCGGCGCGACCTCGCAGCGACCGGTGCAGGTGCTCGACGCGGAACGGCAGTTCCTTACCGAACACAACGCGGCCGTGCACCGCAGCGCGCACGCCCTGGCCGAGGAGGCCAACGACGCCTACGAGGCGGCCCGCGCCACCATCGCGGCGTTCGTCGGGGTGGGTGCGGACGAGATCGTCTACACCAAGAACGCCACCGAATCGCTGAACCTGGTGGCGTACGCGTTCTCCGACGACCGCTTCCGGTATCGGCTGGGCGCGGGTGACGAGATCGTCATCACCGAGATCGAGCATCACGCGAATCTCGTTCCGTGGCAGGAACTCGCGCGTCGTACGGGCGCTACGCTGCGCTGGTACGACGCCACTGACGACGGCCGGATCGATCTGGATTCGCTGGATCTGTCGCCGCGCACCAAGGTCGTCGCCTTCACGCACCAGTCCAATGTGACCGGTGCGATCGCGCCCGTGGCCGAATTGGTCCGGCGCGCAAAGGAAGTCGGCGCGATCGTGGTGCTGGACGCGTGCCAGTCGGTGCCACACACGGCGGTGAACTTCCGGGAGCTGGGCGTCGATTTCGCGGCCTTCTCCGGGCACAAGATGCTCGGCCCGTCCGGCATCGGCATCCTGTACGGCCGCCGCGCGCTGCTCGAGGACACCCCGCCGTTCATCACCGGCGGTTCGATGATCGAGACCGTCTACATGGACCACAGCACCTTCGCGCCGCCCCCGCAGCGGTTCGAGGCGGGGTCGCAGATGATCTCGCAGGTCGTCGGGCTGGGCGCGGCCATCGATTATCTGAGCGATGTCGGCATGGCTTCGGTTGCGGCACATGAGCATTCGCTCGTCACCGCCGCCTTGAAGGGCCTCGGCGAGATCGAGGGCGTGCGGATCATCGGGCCGACCGAGAACGTGGATCGCGGCGGCGCGGTGTCGTTCGTGGTGGACGGTGTGCACGCGCACGACGTCGGGCAGATCCTGGACGACGAGGGTGTGGCGATCCGCGTCGGGCACCACTGCGCCTGGCCGCTGCACCGCCGGTTCGGCATCGCCGCGACCGCCCGTGCCTCGTTCGCGCTGTACAACACCCTCGACGAGGTGGACGCGCTGGTCGCCGCCGTGCGCAAGGCGCAGAGCTTCTTCGGCGCGAGCGCGGAGCAGTAGACAGGAGGGGAATTCCCCATGCGTATGGAGCAGATGTATCAGGAAGTGATCCTGGATCACTACAAGCATCCGCATCACCGCGGGCTGCGCGAGCCGTTCGGGGCCGAGGTGCACCACGTCAACCCGACGTGCGGTGACGAGGTCACGCTGCGGGTGCACATCGATGACAACGGTGACGTCGCGGACATCTCCTACGACGGCCAGGGTTGCTCGATCAGCCAGGCCGCCACCTCGGTGCTCACCGATCAGGTCATCGGCATGCCGGTGCAGCAGGCGTTGAAGGTCGTGGACGCGTTCAGCGAGATGATCTCCAGCCGCGGCACCATCGAAGGTGACGAGGAAGTACTCGGCGACGGCATCGCGTTCGCGGGCGTCGCCAAATATCCCGCCCGGGTCAAGTGCGCGCTGCTGGGCTGGATGGCGTTCAAGGACGCGGTCGTGCGGATCACCGCCGCGCAGGAGGCGCAGAATGTGATGGGTAACGGCATCTCCACGAAGGGGCAGCACGATGAGTGATACGTCCGCGAGCGAATCGGCCGAACTCGCGCCCGAGCGCGAACTCTCGGCCGAGGAGATCGGCCGCCTGGAGGATCTCGAGGAGGCCATGCGCGACGTCGTGGACCCCGAACTCGGGATCAACGTGGTCGATCTGGGCCTGGTCTACGACATGCGCCTGGACGGCGAGACCGCGCTGCTGGACATGACGTTGACCTCGGCGGCCTGCCCGCTGACCGACGTCATCGAGGACCAGTCCCGCAATGCCCTGGTGCGCAGCGGCCTGGTCGAGGATCTGAAGATCAACTGGGTGTGGATTCCGCCGTGGGGCCCGGACAAGATCACCGAGGACGGCCGCGAGCAGTTGCGCGCGCTCGGCTTCACCGTCTGATCGGTTCGCGGTAACTCGCTGGACAAATCACAGCAACTCGGCGATGATCCTCCCCGACATATTTCTCGAACGGGGAGGATTCACCAATGTCATTGCTGCGCAAGGCCATCCTGGGCCTGGCAGTCGTCTCGACCGCGGGCCTGAGCGTCATGGGCGCGGGCACCGCGAGTGCCGCACCCAATGCGTACGGGGCCTTCTCGCTCTCGCGGAGCACCGGCACCGTGGCCTACGCGCTGAACTACGCCAACTACAACGACGCCATCCACGCCGCGGACGCCAAGTGCGGACATGCGGACTGCCGCAACATCATTCAGATCGTGAATGCGTGTGGCGCGGTCGCGCAGGGCGCGGACGGGCGGTTCGGCTGGAGTTGGGCGCCGTCCAAGACCGAGGCCGAGCAGTCCGCGGTCAAGACGCTGGGTCTGAGCGCGCCGCCGTTCCCGGACCTGGGCAGTGCCTCGCCGCGCGCGGCGCACGTGGTGCTGTCGGCGTGCACGGCCAACGTGTGAACTGAGTTCGTGCGCTGAACGATTCGGCCGGTCCGGGACTCCCGGACCGGCCGAATCGCGTATATCGGGCGAAGTTCGCACGGGTTCGGTAGCTCGATCACAGTGTCTTCTCAGCTACCGTATGGACACTTGTGCGGTCCCGATCCGTCCTCAGGAGTGTCCCTGCATGTCGACCATCAACGGTCTCCCGGCACATGTGTTGC
Source organism: Nocardia macrotermitis (assembly GCF_009604405.1). Taxonomy (GTDB): domain Bacteria; phylum Actinomycetota; class Actinomycetes; order Mycobacteriales; family Mycobacteriaceae; genus Nocardia; species Nocardia macrotermitis. Next base: position 266,425 of record NZ_WEGK01000008.1, on the reverse strand, counting down.
TGGTGCACATCATCGTCGTACTCGTTCCGCTGACCTCGCTGCTGGCCGTACTGTGCGCGGTATCGCGCCCGGTGCGGCAGCGGTTGGTGTGGTTGGTCGTGGCGTTGGCGGCGTTCACCGTCGTGATGACGCCGATCACCACCGATGCGGGGGAGTGGCTCGAACACAAGATCGGGCGCACCCCGGCCATCCACACGCATGCGCATCTCGGCGACACCATGATCTATTTCGCGATCGGCCTGCTGGTCGCGGCGTTGCTACTGCTGTTCGTCCACCTGCGTGAGCGCGGCGAACGGCAGGTCGGCCTGGTGCTGGTCTCGGTGGTCGCGGTACTCACCGTCGCCGCGAGTGTCGCGGCGACGGTGCAGGTGTACCGGATCGGTGATACGGGTGCGAAGGCGACCTGGGGTGATCAGGCGGGCGGTTAGCCCTGCACCACGATGGTGTGCATGATCTTGTCGGCGAAGGTCTGGCGTTTGTCGTCCCAGAGCGGCCAGAGGTAGCCGATGTAGCAGAAGCCGTCCAGGACGTGGCACAGGTTGCGCACGAACGCCATTCCGAAGCCGATGACCTGGCCGTCGGCCTCGCCGATCAGGCGGATGCCGACCACCCGCTTACCGGGCGTCTGGCCGGTGGTGCCGACCTGGTAGATCAGGTAGAGCCCGCCCGCGATGGCGACGATCGCCGCCAGGAAGATCAGGATGAGCCCGATGGCCGATATTCCGCCACCTGTGCAGACCGTGTAGCCGCTCGAATCGGGGACACAGGTGCCGGACTGGATGCCGACGCCGAATCCGATGCCGTACAGGATCGCGGGCAGCACGCCGACGAGCAGTCCGTCGATCAGCGCGCCGCCGACTCGCTGGATCCAGCTCGCGTAGGGCGGGCGCGGGCCCGGTGCGGCGGGCGGATAGCCGTATCCCGGTGCTTGCGGAGCGCCGTAGCCCGGGGGTGGTCCGGCGTAGCCGCCCGGTTGCGGTGTGCCGTATCCCGGCTGTGCCCCGTACGCGGGGGATCCTGGGTATCCGGGTGGTGTGCCGTAGACCGGGTTGCCGGGGGTGGACGGGCCGCCCGAACCGGGGGCTCCGTAGGCGGGCGTGCCGGTTCCGGGTGGGGTGCCGTAGCCGGGCGGGGGAGCGTTGTAGCCCGGCGGCGGGGTGCCGTATCCGGGTGGGCCCTGGGGTGGTTGCGGGGCCTGCGGTGGCGGATTCTGTTGTGGCTGTTGGGGATCGCTGGAGCGGTTGTACGGGTCCGACGGGTTGCTCATGCGATTCCTCCGATGCGGAAGGCGTGGCGGCGGGTCGTGAGCGCCGCGGGCTCGGTTCAGTATCGCTGATCGATCGGGAGTTTCGGGGTAATCCGGTCCCGCACGCGGGAAACGGACATACCGGGCGGTGTGCGTGGGTCGGTGCTGGTCCGGGCCCGAAACGACGAAGACCTCCGAGGGATCGCGCAATCCGCCCGGAGGTCTTCGTTCGCGTCGGCCCACGGCGTCGGGGGCGACACACCTGCTCGGTCCGCTAGGCGGCGCTGCCCGTCGGGAACGGCAAGGGGTTCGAATGCTGCGGCGCGGGCTGCTGCTGCGGGGCGGGCTGCTGCTGGCCCTGGTTGTTCGGCTGATGCGCCGACTGGTTGTTGCCCTGCGGCTGCTGCTGTTGCTGCTGCTGCGGGCCCGCGGCCATGGCGGGCGCGGCGACCATCACGATCGGGGTGGCGACGAGTGCGCCCATCATGGCGAGCTTCGCGATGCGGTGTGCCATTCGGCAACCTTTCTCTACAGTGACGATGACAGCACCGATCAGACCAGCCGAGGCTAGCTTTCACGTGGGTCGTCGCTGTGGTGGTGCTGTGGGTGCGCCTCACGCGCCCTTGCGGGTCGACTTCCGGGTGGTTTTCGCCGGGCTCTTGCGTGCAGGCTGCTTCTTCGCCGTCGTCTTCGCGGCCGGTGCGGGCGTGCGGCGTCCGGACGCCTCGAGGCTGCGTTGCAGGGCCGCGACCAGGTCGACGACCTCCGCGTCGGCCTGCTCGGGGGCGGCCTCCTCGCGCTTGGCCAGGGTGCCCGATCCGGCGGCGATCGCCTCGTCGAGGACCTTCTTCAATTCGATCTGATAGTCGTCGGTGAACTGCGACGGATCGAAATCGTCGGACATGCTGTCGACCAGCGTGCGGGCCATGGTGATCTCCTGCGGCCGCGGCTCGGCCACGCCGTCCAGGGCGGGGAAATCCACCGTGCGCACCTCGTCGGGCCACAGCAGCGTCTGCAACATCAGCACGTCGTCGTGCACCCGCAACGCCGCCAGCCGCGTCTTCTGCCGCAACGTGAAGTGCACGACCGCCACCTGATCCACCTGCTCGAGCGTCTTGGCAAGCAGCACATAGGCTTTCGGCGTCGCCGAATCGGGCTCGAGATAGTAACTCCGGTCGAACAGGATCGGATCGATCTGCTCCGCCGGAACGAACTGCAACACCGGAATCTCGTGCTTCTCCGCCACCGGCAGCTTCGCGAAATCCTCGTCGGTGAGCACCACCCGTTCACCCTCGGGCGATTCATAGGCCTTATCGATGTCGGCGAACTGCACAGACCGCCCGCACACACTGCACACCCGGTCGTACTTGATCCGCCCGCCGTCCTCGGCGTGCACCTGGTGAAACCTGATGTCATGGTCCTCGGTAGCGGTATAAACCTTCACCGGAACGTTGACCAGGCCGAACGCGATGGAACCCTTCCAGATCGACCGCATCCTTGGATGCTACTTGCGACCGCCCGGTTTCGTCCGCTGAACTGGTGGGACCTGGGGGCTCGTGGTTGTTGCGGGGTGTTGTCGGTTGCTGTTCGTGGACCTGCGACGTCCTGTGGACGTCCTGATGCCGACCCGATTCGCCCACGTCCCGTGCGTCGAGGAACTGCCGGAACCGCCGGTCGAACTCGCGCGGGTCGCCGCCCAGGGACGCTTTGACCATTTCGCTGAACTCGTCGACGCCGACCTCCACCGCGTCGGTCTCGACGCCGTCGAGAGTGATGCGGGCGACGTCGGCGGGGTTCATCTTCGGCACGTCGTAGCCCTTCATCATGTCGGTGTCTGCCGCCCCGAGGTGTACCGAGGTGACGAGCGTGTGCTGCCCGGCCAGTTCCTGACGCAACCCGTTGCTCACGCGCCCGGCGCACCCGACCCAGCGGAAGCACTGCGCCGCGAACTGCGCGAGATCGCCGCGCGGGCGCTGGTCACCTGGATCTTGTGGTTGGCCGACCAGGCCGAGGCCCCCGCCCCGGACGGAATCCATCGCGACCGGCTGCTCGAACCGATCCTGATCAGACCTCGGCCATCGAATCACGCAGAACCAGCGGGTTTGCCTACCACAACCAGCCTTCCGGCCGGGCTGTCGATCACGCGTGGTTCTCGGAATCCGGCCGCCTCCGCTTCGGTGATCAGATCTTCCGCGGACAGCCCGGACGCGATGTTCTGCCGACGGCGTACCAAGCGGTCGAGCCGGCCTCGGATAGTGGCGCCGTCCTGTTCGGCCATCGGCGGAAAAGTCTCCTGCATCAACAACAACCCGTCCGGGCGCAGGGCGCGGAAGACCGCTCTCAGCACGTCATCCCTGGTAGCGGCCGAGAAGAAGCCCTGCGCCCAATAGCAGACTGCGAATGCCGATTCGTCCTCGATGGCCCGCGCATCAGCAGTACGGACCTCGACCCTGCGAGCAACGCCCGCTTCTTCGGCCCGGACGCGGGTTTCGGCAGCCACCTCGGGGACGATCTCGACTCCGACAGCGCGAAGCTCGGGGAACAGCGCAAGCGTCGTGAGCAGTGCGCCACCGACACCGGTACCCACGTCCAGCAACGGGCCGCCTTCCTCGAGCCGGTCCCGGTAGTCCGGCAGGGCTTCGTATACCAGTTCGTAAAGGTGCTGGGCACCAGCACCGGCTCGCACCCCCCAGTCCCGCGCCAGCGTCAGAGCCCGTGCGCCGTCGAGTTCGCTGCGGTGGTCGGCCGACGAGGAGGTCGCCTCGGCGGCATAGCCGAGCGCGAGGTCGTGCGCATCGAGTGCTGTGGCGAGGTTAACGCCGGACACTCCAGTGACGAGCGCATCGAACGCTTCGCTCAGCCGGAATCCGGTCTCGTGGGTTTCGACTACGCCGGCTGAAGCCAGAACGTCGAGCGTGTCCGAGACACGTTCGATCGAAATGCCGGTTCCGGCGGCCAGCTCTTCCACGGTGGTCGTGTCGTGCAAGCGGTCCAGCCAGCCGGTCGTGTGAACGGCACGGATCAACTCGACGAGCTCCGCTCCCGTCGACCACTCCTTGAGCTTGGCCCGGGCAGCCAGGGCGGCTTGGAGCCGGTCGAGACCCTCTTCACGATCATCGATGTCGTTCATGTTCTCAATTTCCTGTTCTCACGTGGCTCGAAATGTGCAGATCGACTCGACAGACAAGCCAGGGCAGCGATCCTGCCCAGCTGCGCCAAGACTGAAATTCGCCCCTGGGCACGTCGGCCAAAGACGCATGGCTTCGCGGTCGCCGTGCTACTGGGTGCTGTTGTCAGGATCGGCGTTTGCCAGGCCGGTCTGCACCGGCGTGCCGGACATCGACTGGGCGATCTCGCACCGCAGCCGGAGCGATCGCGGTGTCCTGGCCGTAGGCAAGATCGTCGACGTGGTCGTTTTCGACCCGGAGCGGTACTTCGCGACACCGCGACCTACGGTGCCCCGCTCTCGTATGCGGATTCCCTTCGTGAGCAGTGCCGTCCTGGTGCTCATCGGTCTCGCCTGGGACAAGCCTGCCTACCGGACAGCCATGTCGTAGGCGGACCGGAGATGGTCACCGATCATCTCGACCGCCGCCCGAGCTGTCCCGGCAGGCTGAAAATGCGTGAACCCGTGGTCCACACCGGCGAACTCATGGTGATCGACCTTCACACCGTGCGCCCGCACCCTCCCAGCGAACGCCCGCATATCGTGCCGCAGAGTATCGAGGCCACTGGTGAGAACCAGCAACGGCGGGAAGTCGCCCGGACTCGGATACCTCGCCGGGGACACGAGCGGATCGGTCAGATCGGCACCGAGAAAATATGTCTCCCGGACCATCCGCAACATCCAGGGCCCGACGACCGGGAATCTCCGCGGCGACGTACGGCTCTCATCGGGCAGCGAGAAGTCCGACACACCATACTCCAGGCTCGCCGCGACCGGCGTGGACCTCCCGTCGCGCAACGCTTGGACGATCACACTGAGCGCCAGTTTCGCACCCGCGCTCGCCCCGCCGACCGAAACCCGAACCGGATCCCAGCCGTGTGTGCCGGCCCGCTCGATAAGCCACGAATAAACGTCGTAACACTCCTGCTCGGCGACCGGGAACCGGACCTGCGGACTCACGTCGTAATCGGGAACAACGACGAAACAGCCTACCTCGCTGGCCAAGAACCGCGCCACGTTGTCCTCCTGCTCCGGACGGCGCACCACGAACGCCCCACCGTGAAAAAGCAGATGCACCGGAGGACGCCGCCCCGCGGACGACTCCGCCTCGATATCCGCCCGAACCGGCGAATACAACAGCGCGGCGACGTCACCATGCCGCGTCGGAATCGTGATCCGCTCTGGAACGGCAACAGATTTCGTCGCGAACTGCAGCTTCGGTGATTCGAGCAAGAGCCGGCCCAAGATCGGGAAACCCACCTGGAACAACCGGGCAACCAGCGCGGGCCGCCAGGCGATGGCTGGATCTTTGAACGACATCGGACACTCCTGTGTGAGAACGGAGCCGCTCCGGGCATTTCCCGGCTTCGGCGATGACGCGTCGGACAGCCTCGACGATCTCAGGCTGATCCGCATTGATGTAGTGCCCGCTGCTGGCGGTGATCACGATCATGGATGATGAACTCCGATCAGCACTGAGCACTCAAGTAAACTATACTGTACCGTATACTTCGGGAGAATGTCATGGCCCGGCGCGGCGAAGCGCTCCGCGGGCACATCCTCGACACGGCGAAACTGGCGTTCCTGGAGACCGGCTTCGAGCGGACCGCCATGGACACGATCGCGGCGCGTGCGGAAACGTCGAAGCGCTCCCTGTGCGCGCACTTCCCGACCAAGGACACGCTGTTCCTCGCCGTCGTCGAGCGCATCCGCAACCTGTTCGACGAACGGATGGGCACCCCGGCCGACTACGCCAGCGAACCGTCATCGCGCGCGAGAGCCGCAGCGCGTCGGCCACGCCCTCGCCGACGGACCCGTACGCCTTGATCCGGCATCCCCCGATCGCCGGGCCACGTGCGGTGGAGTGCACCGCCACGACGATCGGGATGTCGCTGCGGGCCCCTCGGACCACGTGCAGCTCCTCGTGTTCGACCCTGCACGGTCGAGAGCGGATACGAGATCTGTTCGACTCATGCCGCCAGCTTCCACGATAGATCGGAACCACGCGCCTGATGCTGAGGTATATTCGGAAAATGATCGAAAATCCGAACCTCGATCGGATAGACCGACTGCTGGTGCGTGCCCTGCAGCAAGACGCGCGCATCCCCATGCGCGAACTTGCCGAGATGGTGGGCGTGGCGGCCTCCACCTGTTCCGAACGCATCCGCCGGTTGCGCTCACGCGGCCTGATCACCGGTTTCCACGCCGACGTCGACCTCGCGTCACTGGGCCGGCCGGTGCAGGCACTGGTCTTCGCCCAGATCCGCCCGCTGACCCGGGCCCTGATCAGCAAGTTCCACGACGAGGCGTTGGCCATGCCCGAGGTCATGGCCGTGTTCGTACTCGCGGGCGGCGACGACTTCCTGCTACACGTGAGCGTCGGTGACGTGACCCACCTGCACAGCTTCCTTGTCGACAAGCTCAGCAGCCGCAAGGAGGTCGTGCAGTTCCGCAGCTCGGTGATCTTCTCCCACGGCCAGAAGCGCGCCCTGGAAGACCTGACTCCTTACGCGCGGTAGGTCGGCTCCAGTGCGTCGCGTCGGCTTCCACCGCCACCTGGTGGCCGACCTGAGAGGCACCACCCCTGGCTGGGGAGGTCTCCGCAGCGTCGGCCTGTGATCGGTCCACTCATGGAGAGGTGAAGCCATGACACACCCGGACACGGCAACCCTGGAAACCAACTGACAAACTCTCCACCAAACCCGGGTGAGGGGCCGGAAAGTCTTCGGACAGTGAGTATTTGGTTTCTCAGGCTGCTCTATCCCGTGCGAGCCATTCGGACTCCATCTCGTTCGGTGTTCGGTAGCCAGGCGCCGAGTGAAGCCGGATCTGGTTGTATCGCAACTCGATATAGCGTGTGATGTTCTTCCGGGCGGATTCTCTGGTGGGTATTGTGTGCGATGTACTCGCTCGTTCTTCAGAGTGCCGTTGAACGACTCTGCCCACGCGTTGTCGCAGATTCCAGTTCGGCTGACGGATCGCAGTATCTGCAATTCCTTTGCGGCAGCGGCGAACTCCGCCGATAGGTTTGAGTGCCACGATCGGAATGAAAGACCGTGACCTCGGCGACGATGGTCACGTTGCCTGTCGCCATCCGTAACGCGCCGATGACGAGTTCGGTGCGCATATGATCAGCCATCGCGTACCCGGCGACCTTCTTGGAGAAACAGTCCAAAACAGTACAAGTCAACTATCTCGAAGTGCGGCTGGAGCAATATCAGGAGTTCGTAGTCGATCTCTCATGCTGGTGGTCGGTGCGGTGCTGCTGCCGGAAACGGCCGGCTGAGATTCCGTACTCGCGTTTGAAAGCGTTGGCGAAGGCATAGGCGGAGCCGTAGCCGCTGCGCTGCGCGACGGCGGACAGCGGGACGTCGGTCGTCTGGAGCAGGCGTGCGGCCACGGTGAGCCGCCACCACGTCAGATAGGTGAGCGGTGGCTGTCCCACCATGGCGGTGAACCTGCGGGCGAAGGCGGCACGGGACAGGCCCGCGTGCGCGCCCAGTGACTCCACGGTCCAGGGATCGGCGGGGCGTTCGTGCACGGCGCGGAGTGATCGCGCGATCACCTCGTCGTCGAGGGCGACGCACCAGCCGGTGGCCTGCAGTCCCGCACGTTCGATCAGGCAGGCACGGATCAGGTGCACGAGGAGCACTTCGAGCAGCGCCGGCAGCACCAAGTCCCTGCCGTGCATCTGTTCGCCCAGTTCGCTGAGCAACAGGTCTATCGACGCCTGGAGACCCGGGTAGCGATCGGGGCGCGCCGGAAGACTCACCAGATCGGCGAGGCCCTGGAACAGCGGGTGCGGGCGGGCCCGCTCGAGCCGGTAGGCGCCGGACAAGAACCGGGCAGTGCTGTCGGTGGTGTTCACGAGCGTGTGCGCAGTCCCGTGCGGGAGCAGCACGGCATCGCCCGGTTCCAAGGTGATGACCGCTTCGGCCGGTGCCGTTACCCGGATGCGTCCCGTGGTGCCCACGTAGAACCGGGCACCCTCGAAGGTCTGGACCTCCTTCTCCCACGACGGGTCCGCCGCCTCCAGCGACAGGAAGGGGCGCCCCACTCGCATGGTGCCGATCGCGTCGCTGAGCACGTCCACTGCCGAATCTTCCCTTACCGAGTCAGGCGGCCGAGAACGGGGCCCATCGCTTGATCGAGGCGGCCCCGTTCGACCGCACGACTTCGGCGGCACCCGCTCCGCCCAGGTGCGCCGGCACAACCAGGCTGTTCGTCGCGGCTGCCCGCTCCAGGATGCGACGCCGGGACTGGGTGGCCTGGGTTTGGTCCTCGCTCAGGCAGGTGTCGTGATCGGGTTCGATCATCTGCAGTGGAGTGTGGACCAGGTCGCCGACGAATGCTGCACGGTCGGTGCCGGACTCCAGCCACAGCACCGTCGAACCCGGCGTGTGACCGGGGGCCAGTTCCAGGACCAGGTCCTCGTCGATGCGGTGACTGTCGCCCTCCCACAGCACCGCCTGACCGGCCTGATGGACAGGCAGGACGCTGTCGTTGAACGTGACCCCGGTGTCCGCGGCGGACTGGAACGGAGACCTTGGGACGTGGCCGTTGGCGGGGTTCCAGAAGTCGAAGTCGGTCCGGCTGATCAGATATCGCGCGTTGGGGAACGTCGGTACCCACTCGCCGTCAACCAGCCGGGTGTTCCACCCCACGTGGTCGTTGTGTAGGTGGGTGTTGACGACGAGATCCACGTCCTCCGGCCGCACCCCGGCCGCTGCCAGCCGGTCGAGGAAATCACCGTCGCGCTTGTTGAACACCTCGACTTCGCGGTTCTTGTCATTGCCGAGACCGGTATCGACCAGAATGGTGCGGCCCGCACTTCGCAGCACCCAGGTCTGCACATTTGCCTGCCACGCGCCCGTCTCGGCGTCAAGGAAGTCGGGCGCCAGCCAGGATTCGTGCCGGCGCCACAGCTCGCCGGGCACGGACGGGAACAGGGCATCAGTAGTGGCGAAAGCACCCCTCCACTCCACCACCCGAAAGACCTCGACATCACCGAGAATGATTTTCTTCACCCCCTCACCCTAGGAAGGGATGGCGAGACGAGAAATGCTCCAACGTCTCTCTTTATTAAGCCTGAATCCGTGGACGTGGGTTTCGCGCTGACCAGCAGATTTCGGCTGTGGGGTAGCCGCCGGTCTGTCCACCTTTTCCACGTGAGCCCTCGGTTCGGGCCTGTCGGACCGGGTGGTCAGATGGTGGTGTGTAGCCGATTGTGGGCGATCACGGCGCACAGCACCCAAGCGGAATTGGCGCCGAGGCGCTGTCCCGTTATGTCCTCGAGCGGCTTTCCCAGGTCGACGGCATCCGGCACCTGCGAACCCGTGTGGTGATGTCCAGCTATCGAGAAGGGAGCCGGTGGCGGCTCGGTGTGCTGGACCCGGCCGCGGTGGCGGACCTCGGTTCGGCGTTGAGCCGCCGCCGGCGGGAGCCTGCCGCCGATCGGGCATCGCCAGGACCGCTCACCGCCCACATCAATACCGTGGCCGAGGTACTGGCTGTCGAGCCCCCCATCACCAGCCGCGAATTGGCTCGCCGTCTGGAAGTCAGTCCCGCCACCGCACAGCGGCGCATCGATGCAACCCTTGCCCGGCAGCCGATGCTGCGCTGTGAACTGGCACGATCACTGTCCGGCTATCCGGTCTCCGCCAACTTCCTGGTGCACTGTCCACCGGATGACCTGGACGCCGTCTGTGCCGCTCTCGGTCGGTTGCCGGAAGCTCGTGCGGTGCTCGGCATCTCCGGCTCGGAGAACCTTTACTTCGCTGCCTGGCTGCACACGCGCGCAGACGCACAGCGCCTGGAATCCTGGCTGTCCCGGAAATTCCCCGGCGTCCGGATTGCCGACCGCTCGATCGTGCTGCGCGTCATCAAGCTCTGCGGGGAACTCCTCGACGCGGACGGCTACTCGGTCGGCCGCGTCCCGCTGCACATCAACAGGCCCTTGGCCGCACCGGGGTCGGCCTGATCCTCGCGCCCGGAATAGCTTTCGCAGTACCAGTTCAGGGTCTGTCTTCGTCGGTTTACTCTCGCCCCGATCACGGAGAGTTCGTCATCGATTGGAGGGTTGCCGTCTCGCTGTAACTAGACTAACGTCTAGACGCATGTCTGGTGCAGAGTCGTTGACTTCTCTCGAAGGCGATTCGTGTCGGAGTGGCGATGGCGCGTCGGATGTCTCGGATCGTTTGTTCGACGCTGCGATTCGGATTCTGAACCGAGAAGGCTTGGCCGATCTGACTATTCGGCGTGTTGCGGCCGAGGCGAATCTCGGTGTCGCTACGGCGTATGTACACCTGGGGTCGAAGAACGAGCTGCTGGCGGAAATAGGACGCCGTGCGCTGTTCGAGAGATCGTCGGCGGTTCCTGCGGTTCTGTGGTCCACAACGGTCGGTGACGCCGCAGGATCGTTTTCGAATCACGCTGTGCCGGTTTATGCGACGCCGGAGAGCCCCTTCAACGTCGAGAAGGTCGAGGCCGACATCGCTCGTGATGCCCGACAGCGGGTCCAGCTTGCGATCGGTCCGGATGCCTCGCCCGGCCGCAGGAAGGCTCTGGAGGCTCTGTACGTCCATGTCGTGCTGAATGCGAGCGTCGGTTACTCACTCCAGACCGGTGCGGGCACGGTGGAACACGTAGCAGCCCGCATCATGCATCGATCCGACTCCGCCGCAGATGTTTCGGCGCTTGGCGTGTTGGACCGGGGCGCGTAGGCGGCCGAGCGGTGCGAAATTTGCGGGTTCTGCGTGCGTGGGCGGGGATGTGTCGGCTGGGGCGCCCCTCGCGGAAGCGCATCGGACGTTGCGAGATGGTTGTGAGGGAGAGTGAACGAATCAGTGTCGAGCGCGATTACTGTCGAGCATCTCGACGACGGCGCGATCGCAGTTCTGCGGATCGACCGGCCGCGCCACGCAAATGCCCTGGATTCGCAGACCTTGGCCGCCCTGCATCGAATACTCGACCGTATCAACGGTGACTCCACGGTCCGTGCCGTTGTCCTGACCGGCACCGGCGCGGTCTTCTGCGAGGGGCCGACATCAAAGCCGAAACTGCGGATCTCACCGATACCGAGGCCACCCCGTATGCGTCGCTGCAAGCCGGTCTTCCCCGATTGGTGGGGCGTCGCGGGCTGCCGAACTGATGCTGACCGGGAGAGTCTTCGACCCGGCCGAGGCTCTGTCCCTCGGACTGATTCTCGAGGTCGTGGATTCGAAGACTCTCGTCGAGCGCGCGGTGGCCAAGGCGCGCGAAATCGCTTGCCACGCAACGCTCGCGGTGTGGATGACCAATCGGCGAAGCAGCAGCCGTGAGCTGACAGAATTCTGCAATAGGAGTGAGTCCTTGAACGAATACGCAACAACACCGGGCCCGCTGGACGAGTATCCGATTCATCAGGTTCCGCTTCCGATGGCCAGGGCGGCCACGAGTGACCGCAACTTCTACGATCGTTGCTACCTCAACGCCCATGACCGGGACGGAGGTACTTTCCTGATCGCCGGACTCGGAACGTATCCGAATCTCGGCGTCGTGGACGGCTTCATCACGGTGCGCCGCGGTGATCGGCAGCGTGTGGTGCGCTTCTCCGACGCGCTGGTCGATCGCGGACTCGAACAACACGTCGGTGGTATACGCCTGGAGGTGAGCGAACCACTGAAACGGTTGCGTTTGGTGTGCGAGCACGAGGACCTGTCGGCCGATCTGACCTGGACCGGCGCTTTTCCCGCTGTGCTGGAACAACCGCATGTGATGCACTTGGGTGCGCGGCCGATCTTGGACGCCCGGCGTTTCGCCCAGGTCGGATCCTGGGAGGGAGAGTTCCGGGTCGACGGTGTGGACATCGCCGTCGACCCGGCGGTCTGGACCGGCACCCGTGACCGCTCCTGGGGAATCCGGCCCGTCGGAGAAGCCGAACCGCCCGGGCGGGCGGCAAGCGAGCCGGGAGAGGGCTTGTGGTGGTTGTACGTGCCGCTTCGGTTTCCGGATTTTGCGGTTGTGGTGATCCTGCAAGAACTTCCGGACGGCCGACGCACACTCAACGACGCGCAGCGCGTGTGGCCTGACGGCCGCGTCGAGCAACTCGGGTGGCCTCGAATCGACATCGAGTACCGCAGTGGCACCAGACACCCGGAACGCGCCCGCATCGATCTCACAACCCCGGACGGCAAACCACTGTCGATCGACATCGATACCGGCACCTTCATCGCTCTGCACGTCGGCTGCGGTTACGGGGGCGATCCGGACTGGCAGCACGGGCAGTGGAAGGGACGTCAGTGGTCGTCGTCGACCCGGTACGATCTCGCGGCTCCCGACATCGCCGCGCGGATACCTTTCGGCGCGATCGACCATGTCGCACATGCTCGTTGCGGAGACGACGATGGCTGGGGGCTGTTCGAACTCGCAAGCGTCGGACGGCACGATCCCAGTGGGTTCGCCGGCTTCGGCTCAGTGGCACCATGATGCGGCCCCAGGGCCGACTCGCGCGGTGAGCGAAGGTGTGGGCTCGCGCCTCGACATCTGGTCTACTATCTAGACGTGAGTCCAGTTTTGGGTCATTGTATCCGACACGACCTCGGGGCCGGTTGTGCGCCGGCTCTCGAGGCTCGCGCAATCATCGACAGGAACTTCGAGGACGCAAATGCGGATATTCTTCAGCGGCCCGGCTCGTAGGCGTTGGCGCCTGCGTTGCGGTCTGCTCGCGGTAATGCTGGTGGCTACTGTCGGCGGGTTCGGTTCTGCGGCACACGGATCGCCGCAATCACCACCGCGACCGTGTGACATATACGCCACCGGGAAGGCTCCCTGCGTCGCCGCCTACAGTGCGGCCCGAGCGTTGTACAGCGGCTACTCCGGGCCGTTGTATCAGGTCCAGCGCGCTACGGACCACGCTCTCACCGATATCGGTGTTACTTCGGTCGGTGGCTATGCGGACTCGGGCAAGCAGGATCGTTTCTGCGCCGCCACGGCCTGCACCGTCACCAAGATCTTCGATCAGTCGCCGAATCACAATGACCTCGTCCCGCAGGCTCCGACCACCGCGATCTATTCGAACCACGACTATTCGCACGACGGGGTCGACGCCGCCGCGTTGCCGATAACCGTCGCGGGTCATCGGGCTTACGGGTTCAAGTTCGTCGACAGTCCGCCTGGGAACGGGCCGAATCCCGGTGACAGCAAGCTCTGTGCAACGGGTCTCTTGTGCTCGACCCTCACCGGCTACCACGGACAGGCCTACAACAACGGCCACATCCGGGCCCGCGGCGTGGCGGTGAACGGCCAGCCCGAAAGTGTCTACGGCGTTTTCGGGGGCAAATACACCGGAAGCAATTGCTGCTTCGATTTCGGCAACTCCGAGATCTCGGGCACCGACACCGGTAACGGTCATATGGACGCGTTGAACTTCAGCCGTGCCTGCTGGGATGCCTGCGGACCCGATGGTGGTCCCTGGGTGCAGGCCGACCTCGAAAACGGCATGTTCATGAGTGGCTCCACTACCGAGCGTCCAGAGAGCGTGACCGCCATGTTCGGTGGTTCTTCGCAGTCCGGTCATGGGTTCTGTTGTGCCGCAAGTAAAGCCAACACCGCTATGCCCTATCCATTCGTCACCGCCATGCTGGAAAATCCTGGTGCGCGGACGTTCGCGATCAAGGGCGCCAACGCCAACGGCGGCCGATTGACCACCTTCTACGACGGCCCCACTCCGCCCGGACCCGGCTATTCACCCATGCAACAGGAGGGTGCGATCATCTTGGGCTCCGGCGGCGACCAGGGCACCACCGAAGGTGAATTCTTCGAAGGTGCCCTCACGGCCGGCATCCCGTCTGCCGGTGCGCAGGCTGCGGTCCAGGCCGACATCGCCGGCGTTCACTACGCCATGCGGTGACCATTGCACGGTTCGATCGGGAAAGGCTCCGTTGCGCCACGACCCCTCACCTGGCGTCAACGGAAACCGGCCTTCCGTGGACCTGCTTCCCAGCGCAGCGTCCACGGAAGGCCGTCCCGATAAGTGCCGCTGGATGTGACGGCCATGCTCGCCGGTGTCGCAGGCGGCAGTCTTTCATTTCATCCGCGAAGTGAAATCGAACCTCGAAAAGATGGACAAGAATCTAGACTCTAGTCTAGATTATGGTCCATCCCACTTGCTGTCGGACGCATACCTTCCGGTGTTCGGCAGTGCCATGAATCACTTCGATAAGGGAATCGGATGAGAGTCAACCGATCAACATTCGTCGCTGCGATCGTCGCCACTGGCGTCGTGGCCAGTACTGCTATCGCACAAGCGGAGCCGGCGCCGTCCACCCCGGCGGTCGCCTACCGAGCGGCTCTGGTCGACAAGTCGGTGGTCACCACGCTGGAGAACGGCACGTTCACCACCGGCGCCACGGCCGCGTCGGTGGTCGTTCGAAACAGCGCCGGCCACATTGTCCAAACCGTCCCGCTCACCTACTCCATCGACGGTCAGCACCTGCCTCTTCAGCAGCAGATCTCCGACAACGGGCGGAAGCTCACGATCACACCCGATGCCTCCGGCCTGAACCGCAGCGCTCTTCGGCCTGTGGCGTCCCCGCTCGAGAATCAGCTCGCGATGAACGATCTCATCAACGCTCTGAGTATCAGTACCTCGATCGGTACGCTCGTCGGGACCGCTGTCGGAGCGGTGGCCGGTATCGGCATCGGGCTCGTGCTCTCCGCTGCGTCATGTGTTGTTCTGAGCTTGGGCTGCGTCGTGGCGGTGCTCCCGATCATGAGCTTGGCCGCCGGCGTCGGCGGCATCGCAGGACTGATCATCGCGGGCGGCCCCACTGGTATAGCCGCCGGCTTCGACTATGTCTCCACTCTCAACGCACCTCCCGGGGGCAGCAAATACGCACCGCAGACCCAGGGCAAGCCCGGTGGCGCTCCCGTGCCCGGCGCGCCGCAGGGCAAGCCTGCCGCCCCCGCTCCGGGAACATCGCGATGAACCCCGGAATCCCTGCAGGGCTGCTGCGCACGGCGTTGGCGGGTGTTGCTGCGGCAGGGGCGATCGCTGCCGCGGCAGTGCCCGCGCACGCCGAGCCTGCGGCCGCGCCTCGGCTCCAGGCCGCGATTTCGGGTGATTCGGTGGTCACTCGCGTGGTCGGTGCGACCTTCGCTCTCGATAACGATCGCCACGAGGTACGCATCCTCGACGCGCAGAATAAGCAGCTGGCGTCCCTCCCACTCACTTTTCAGGTGAACGACCGTCCGTTCAAGATCGCCGAGCAGATCTCCGGCGACGCTCGGACGCTGACTCTCACGCCGGATGTTCAGGCTGTCCGGCGTGCCGGATTCCGGCCGGTGGCATCGGCGGTCCCGGTGGCTTCGCCCATGGAGGACCAGGTCGCCCTCAATCACCTGTCTGCTGATCTGAACCTCGGTATAGGCGTCGGCGGCTTCGGTGGCGCGCTGGTCGGGGCCGCGGTGGGCGCGGTGATCGGATTGGGTTCTTGCCTGGTCGTCGGTCCGGTGTGTCTCGCCACCGCGCCGGCCGCGATCGGTGCGTTCGCCGCCGCGGGCGGGGTCGCGGGCACACTGGTCGGTGGTGGCGCCGCGCTGGCCGAGGCGGGGTGGAAGTACATCCTGACTCTGCAAGCAGCACCCGGTAAGAGCCCGTACGCCGGCCAGGATGGTCTGCTCGATCCCAATGGCACCGGAGTTCCCGACGCCCAATTCCGTCTTCCCCCAGGCTTGGGGAAGAGTCTGATGAGCGGATCCGGTTAGTCCGGGACCGAGCAGCTTCCTGAATTGTGCTCGTGTGCAACCGGTCTGGAATCCCGTGCACACGAGCACCTTCAATTGCTATCGGCCCGCTGGGAACCGCAGATCTCGGTCGCTGCTCTGCTCATCCTTGCCCCGGCGGATCGGTGGGGTGGTCGATGAGTTCCTGCAGTGCGTCTGCGTAGAAGCGCAACGCTTCGGCGGTCAACGCAGGAGAGGCGGTCGATTCGAAAAGGGTGATGCTCATGAGTAAACCGCCTATCTGGGCGGCGACCAGTTGAGCTCGCAGCTCGGCATTGGGTCCGGGCAACCGCGCGGCCAGCGGTTCGATGATATTGCGAGTGGTCGATTCCTCGAGATATCGGCGAACGTCAGGCCGATCCAGAGCGCCCAGCAGGGTCGCATGCAGGCGGAGAGTCGAGCCGTCGGTCTCGATCAGCCGCTGCAGGATGGCGCGCCCGAGCGTCTCCAACGGGCCCTCGACGAGTCCGGGGAACTGCGGGGCGACGGTGACGACCTCGAGAAACAACTTTTCTTTCGACCCGAAGTGTCGGATCACCACCGCCGGGTCGCTGCCGGCCGCAGCCGCGATGTCACGCACGGACGTGCCACTGAAACCGTGTTCGGCGAACAGGTTCCGCGCGGCCCGCCGGATCGCCTCGGGCGTCTCGCGTGAACGCGGCCGCCCGCGGCGGCGCGCGGTCTGCGGATCATTGCTGCCTGGTGCGGTCACCGGCCAAGCTTCCCGCACCAACCAAGTTTAGTCAACGATATTGACATAAATCTGGCTGTGAGCGAGTGTTGTCAACGATGTTGGCGAAAAGAGGCCGCCGGCCGCCCTCGGCTCCCGCCCGCGGACACACCGCCGAAGCAGTCCATCTGCCCGTCGAAAACAAGAGGATCAATGAGAATTCGAAGAACAATGGGTACGGCCTTTGCTGTCCTCGCTCCCGTGCTGATCATGAATCTCGTTGGCATACCACATGCCGCCGCGGACGTGCCCGGCCTGGGCGCGGGATTCGAATTCGGCGTCGCGCAGGCCGGGTTCCAGTCCGAGGGATATAACCAGGACTCGAACTATCTGCGCTACAGCAATGAGGGCAAGCTACCCGAACGGGTCGGCAACAGCGTCGATTTCTATCACCAGCACTCCGGTGATATCCAGCGTGCCGAACAGCTCGGGGTGAAGATCTATCGTCTCTCGGTCGAATGGTCGCGTGTCGAACCGCGACCCGGTGTGTGGGATCCGGCCGGATGGGCCTTCTACGACACAGTGATCAAGGAGATCGTCGATGCGGGAATGACCCCGATGATCACGCTCAACCACTGGGTGCACCCGGGCTGGGAAGTGGATCGAGGCGGATGGAACCGCCCGGCGATGGCCGATGACATGATCACCTTCGGCGATCGGGTGGTGGACCGTTATCAGTGGGCGAAGCCGATCTGGATCACCTTCAACGAGCCCACCGAGTACGTGCGGCGCGAATTGATGTACGGCGGCCTGCAGCCGCAGAACGCGTTGCGGATGGTGGACGGAATCATCAAGGCGCACAAGGCGATATGGGCGCATGTGCACGCCGTGCAACCCGGTGGCCAAGTGTCGTCCAACATCGCGTTCATGCCGATTCCCGGTCTTCAGCCGAGTCTCGAGGCGCTGTTCCCGGACCGGATGGCGAACACTCTGGATTTCATCGGCGTCGACCAGTACTACTCGGTTTCGATCGGCGACACCAGCGTATTGGCGAACGGAGCCAGCGGTGAATACTGGAAAAGCTCCCAATCGCCGGAGAGCATGTATTACGTCTTGCGCTACCTGGCGGCGAAATACCCCGGTAAGCCGATTCGCATCGTCGAGAACGGCTTGGTGACCGACCCGAACGGACATCGCGACGACGGCTACGACCGCGCCGATCACTTGCGGGACACCATTTATTGGATCCAACGCGCGAAACAGGACGGCGTCGACGTGATGTCGTACAACTACTGGAGTCTGACCGACAACTACGAGTGGGGTGACTACGCGCCGCATTACGGCCTGTACCACGTCGATGCCCTGCACGACCCGACCCTCACCCGATATCCGACCGACGCGGTGGCCGCGTACCGCGATATCACCGCCCACCATGGCGTGCCGGTCAACTATCGCCCCACGCGCCAACCTGTACCGTGCTCGCTGGTCACCAACCTCGACAGCTGCACTCACCCCGCCATCGTCAAGTAGTCGATCTGCGCTGTGAAGCGAAAAGCCTTGTCCGCCGCCCGTCGGCGGCGGACAAGGCGACCTCGGCCGGTTTCTACTGGTAGCTCACCGGCCAATGTTTGATGCCGTTGATCCACCCGGATCGGAGTCGCTGCGGTTCAGAGTTCTCACGCAATTCCGGCATGACGTCGGCGATGGTTCTGCTGGCCGCCCAGTTCTGGCTCACAGCGCTGTCTGAGCGATGAAATCGCCTCGCTCGACCGGTTGGGGCCACACCGGAAACGGAAGATCGCCCTTGCGGTAATGGCCGGGCTGGCGTCCTTCGAGGGTGAGCCGCCCCAACAACCCTTCGGTAGCCTTTCCGGACTTGGCCACCGCGGTGAACGTATGCACCATGCTGTTGAAATCGAACCAGTCGCGCTGCCAGGCGAACTGCAGACTCGCTGAGCCTGCCTGCTGCTCACGTCGTTCGATGCCGAACCAACTGCCGCCGATACCCTCGATCGTGAGTTCGTCGCCGTTGTCGTCCGTGACGCCCGAGCCTTGCCGCCAGAAGCCGACGATCATGCCGTTCACTTCGTCCATGACGGTGGCCATGTAGTCGTAATGCCAGCCGTCCAAGCCCGCCATCTCGGTACCGAGCGCGATGGCGCGGATCTCCTCGCGGTCGGTCGCCATGAAGTGGTCGTCGGGGGTGACCATCCACCCGTAGTTGGCGTCCGGGGCGTACCAGTCGGCGAGGTGCTTCCAGTCCTTGTTCCGCTCCGCTTCGCGGTTGGCTTCGAGCCAACCCGCCCAGAACTCCTCGAGTTCGGCTCGGTCGAGATTCGCTGCGGGCATCGCGTGTCCTTTCGCGGGCGATGTGGTCGGCCGGCGGACGGGCGGCGATCGCTGTACCTCCGGGCCGAAAAATTCAACCGGACGGTTGTCTGGACTCATATCCGTTCGGCAGTGACCCAAGTTACAAGTTTTTTGGACATACGTCTAGACTCAGGTACAAATCGGGTGCATCGTACTCGTCATGACTACTGTTCCAACCGGCTCGAGAGCAGCGGACTCACCCGGTGAAAATCTCACCGGCCGGCTCGACGATGCGTCGCGTTTCCGAATCTTCTCCGTGCTTGCGGTGATCGTGCTGTTCACCGAGATCGCTCCCCTGCAGTACACGATGCTCGCCGCATCCCTGCAGAAGATCGCCCCGTCGTTCGCCGATATCGGCGCCAACATCAACTGGTCGGTGATCGTTTTCGGGCTGATCGCCGCGGCGGGTGCACCCCTCATCGGCAAGATCGCCGATGTCTGGGGTAAGAAGCGCACCTTCCTGGTGTGTGGCGTGCTGTTCCTCATCGGCTGCCTGATCGATGCGACAACGAGCAGCTGGGCTCTGTTCCTGGTCGGGCGGTGCCTGCAGTCGCTCGCGGCCGGCTCGGCCGTGTGTGCCTACGGTCTCGTCCGCGATCTCATGCCGCGCAAATATGTCCCG
Organism: Nocardia macrotermitis; assembly: GCF_009604405.1. GTDB lineage: Bacteria > Actinomycetota > Actinomycetes > Mycobacteriales > Mycobacteriaceae > Nocardia > Nocardia macrotermitis. The sequence goes on along the minus strand of NZ_WEGK01000008.1, from coordinate 246,588 downwards.
CTGAGTCTCGGCGTGACCGCTACCGGATTCGGATTCTCCGCACTGATCGCCCCGATCCTCGGCGGGTGGCTTGTGGACGCCTATCAGTGGCGCGCGATTTTCTGGTTCCTGGCGGTCTTCACCCTCGTGATGATTCCGCTGATGGCCTTTGTCGTACCCGAATCGAAGCTGCGTGTGCGGGAGCGGATCGATTTCGCGGGCGCGGTCCTGCTCGGCGCGGGCGTCGCGCTCGTTCTGATCTACATCGACAAGGGGCAGGACTGGGGTTGGGCACGCCCCACGACCCTGGCGTGGTTGTTCGTCGGGTTCGCTCTATTGCTGGCGTTCGCGGTCGTGGAAAGGCGGGTCCGCGTGCCGATCATGGATATGCGCCTGCTGGTGCACCCCAAGGTCAGCATGGTGTTGCTGCTGGCGTTGTTCGCCTCAGGGCTGGTTGGCATCGTGCCCTACGCCATGGGGTACATGACCCAGGTCCCCAGCGCGGACTCGTTGCGGGCGACGATCGTCCAGGGTGCGGTCGACAAGGCTCACAAGCTCACCGGACTCAATGTCCCAGCATCGGCCATCGGCGTGCACCTCGACCCGGAATTCGCCTACGGCAACGGTTTCAGCCTCTTCCAGTATGCGATCCACATCGCTTTGCTCTCATCGTTGACGGCCATGATCTTCGGCGCTGTCACCGGCATCCTCGCCCGCCGGATCGGGGCCCGGATTCCGCTGCTGGTCGGACTCGTCGTTGTTACCGCGAGCGGAATCACCCTTGCGTTGATGCCGTACAGCTGGCTCGCGTTCATGCTGGTCGGCGGAATCTTCGGAATCGGCTTCGGAATGTTCTCCGCCTCGAATCCGATCCTGATCACCGAAGCGGTCCCCGCCGAACAGCAAGGGGTGAGTACCGGGATGCTGGGCACCGCGCAGGGGATGGGCAACGCGATCGGCCTGGCCGTTATCACTGCCTTCCTCAATGCCTCTCCGGTGCACGCGAAGGTCAGTTTCAATGGCAACGTCATGGCGAACACCCTCATCCCGGACGTTTTCGGGGACCGCGGCTATACCCTCGGATTCGTCGCCGGGACTGTCGGCGCGGTCATAGCCCTGGTGATCGTCGTGTTCATGCGCCATGGGCGTACGCCCGCGACCGGAGGGGCGACCCACTAGCCGGCGATACCGTCGAATGCGGACACCGCGGGACCTGTCAAATATGGACGATTGTCTAGACGGATGGACAGGTCCTCGGTAATCTGTGTCACCATTTCGATTTTCACTATCGAGCAGCGGCCGTGTCGGTCCGACCGGTGTTGCGCGTCCGGCACCAAGTCGCCGCTTGCGATATCGCACTGCGAGGTCCGATCGTCCGATCGGGTCGGCGGTTCGCGCAGTAGTGGCCTGTACAGGAGAAAGTGATGTCCGACCAAGCATCGCAACAGATTTCGATCATCGACATGTTCCGCGACATCGAGCGCGAGCTCACTGCTGACGGCGCTCCGTTCGAGACGACGGACATTCGGATCGCGGGGCGCCCGGTGCGCACCTACCGTCGATCGGCCGCGAACTTCTACGGCGTGCTGGCGGAGTTCGAAACTCGGTTCGCCGACAACGTACTCACCGTTGTCGACGAAACCTGTACATACGCGGAGGTTTTCGCGCGCGCTCGTCGGTTCGCCGTGGCACTGTACCAGCGTCACGGCATCGCACCCGGTGACCGGGTCGGCATCATGATGGCCAACCAGACCGCCTATCTCGTCGCACTGATCGCCATCACCAGGCTCGGCGCCACCGCAGTGCTGTACAACAGCAGATCCAGCGCAGCTGAGATCGCCTCCGCCACAACAGATGTCCCCAGCGCGGTCATCGTCGCGGACCCCGCGCGCATCGAGATATTGCGTACCGTGAACCACGGCGCGGCGCTCATATCGACCCATGAGGCCGGCGATCCGCGTACGCCGGCGATCGATACCGTGATCGCCGAGACGATCGGCGAAGGGGCCCGGTGTCCGGTGCCCACTGATTCGGTGTGCGCGATCCTGTTCACTTCGGGGACATCCGGTCGCGCCAAAGGGGTCCAGCTGACCCATCGAAATCTCGGGAACCTCGTGCTCAACATGCAGTACGTGGCCGAATGCAATCTGCGAATCGCCGCTCGCCGGTACGGCCTGGGCGTCGAAGACGTGCGTGCTTTCATGCCGCCGGTGTCAGCGCTGCTGATCTTTCCCCTGTTCCATGTTTCCGGCCTGTCCGGACTGCTGTCCACGATGAGTTCCGGTGGCCGCATCGCGACCATGACTCGCTGGAATCCGGCGATCGCGGCCGACCTGGTCCACCGCCACCAGCTGACCCTGATGTCCGGCCCGCCGATGACGGTCGACGAACTGCTGCAACAGCCCGACGCGCACAGGCAGCTCGCGTCGCTGGTGAACATCACACCGGGTGGGCAGGCCACCCCGCCGAACCTTACCGGCAGAATCGCCGCGACCGTTCCCGGCGCCCAGCGCAGCTCCGGCTGGGGCATGACCGAAACCGCGGGCAGCGTATGTACGGCCGGTGGTGCTCTACTCGCTGCCTTTCCGGACACCGTGGGACCGATGAGTCCGACGATGGAAGTGCGTGTGACCGGTCCCGACGGACGTGAAATGGGATCGCGCACCGTCGGCGAACTGGAGTTGCGCGGCGGGCTGATCATGGCCGGCTATCTCGACGCCGACGGCTCGACCACCACCGATCACCAACCGTGGCTGCGCACCGGCGATCTCGGTTATCTCGACGAACACGGCCTGGTCTACGTCGTGGACCGCAACAAGGACATCGTCATCTCGGCCGGAGAGAATATCTCCTGCGCCGAGATCGAGGCCGCACTGATGGTGGGGGACGAATTCACCGAGGTTGCCGCCTTCGGCGTGCCGGACAAGCGCCTCGGTGAACGCCTCGTGGTCGCGGTTACCCCCGGGGACGGGCGTTCGCTCGATGCCGAGGGGGTCAAGGAACTGGCTCGACAGAGCCTTCCCGGGTACAAAGTGCCGACCGAGGTCTTGTTCGATATGAGTCCGCTTCCGCGCAACGCCACCGGCAAGCTGCTGAAACGTGATCTGCGTGCTCGCTACTCGGAGCGTGAGGAAGTCTCCCGTGGTGGGACCCCTGCATAGCTCTGGGAGTCGTACCGAAAACACGCCAATTACGTCAATGCCGTTGACATAATTCAAGTGCCGGAGGAAGGTTGTGTCAACGGCATTGACGAAATCAGACCGGCAGGGAGAACTCAGATGAACGACGGCGCGCAGCAGCCCACAGCGGATGGCGGGGACGGCCTCCGTGTGGGAATTGTCGGCCTGGGCATGATCGGCGGCGGAGTCGCGGTAAGCCTCGCTCGGAAGGGCAGGGTTCCGGCCGTATACGACGTGCGTCCGAACGTGTCCGACGACCTCGTGGGCGTGCCGGCGCAGGTCGCCACTCTTGCCGAACTCGCGCGCGACACCGACATCATCCTGGTCGCGGTGGTTACCGCGGACCAAGCTCGCGAGGTGATCGACAGGGAGGCGGGGATCCTGTCGGCCGCGCGGCCCGGCGCGACCGTCGTGCTGTTGTCCACCGTGGACATCCAGACCGTGCGCGAGCTCGCAGCGGCGTGTGCCCGCCGCTCGGTCGGATTCCTCGATGCCGGCGTCACCGGTGGAACCGAGGCGGCGAACAACGGACTTACCGTCATGGTTGGTGGCCCTGAGGAGACAATGCGGCGAACGCGTCCGGTTCTCGAGGACTTCGCCAAGCTGGTTGTGCACTGCGGTGATCTGGGTGCCGGAATGGTCACCAAGCTCGCCCGCAACGCGCTGACCTACTCGATGTGGGCGGCAGTGCGGGAAGCGGCTTCCCTCGCGAATGCCGGGGGCGTCACGCTGGACCACCTGCTCGAAGTGTTGCGGCAGACCGACGGTGGGACCTCACCGCTCACTCTGCTCCAGGTCCACGCCGCGGGCGTGGAAATTCCGGAGGAACGGATCGAATCGGCGGATGCGTTGGCGCAGAAGGATCTTGCCGCGGCACAGGAGTTCGCCGGCAGTGTCGGCCTCGAGGTCCCGATCGTCGACATCGTCCGGCCCAGGATGCGTGCGGTATACAGCGGCGAGCTGCCGGACGCGCTGCCGGACCAACCGCGCGATCGCGGGCTGGCGATGATGGATCGGGTATACGGCGGAGGCTTCAGCCAGCTCGTTCCCCAGGACACCACCATCCCGAGCATCGAGCACACTGTCGACCAGTTGTTCGCCCAGGTGTGGGCGCGGCCCTATCTGACCTTGCGCGACCGGCGCCTGCTCACTTTCGGTGTCACCGCTATGCGCGACCGCGGCGATATGTTGCGGGTCCAGCTGACCGGTGCCCTGGCCAACCACGAATTCACCGTCGACCAGCTCCGCGAGATCGTGGTGCACCTGCACTACTACACCGGCTGGCCCGCCGGCTCCACGGTGCAAGGGGTCTTCGAAGAACTCATCGCGAAAACGGCGTCGTAACAGCGGCGAGGTCCGTATGTCGGCACGTATGGAGGGATTTCAGTGGTGTCGAACCGACAGATCGGCAGGATCGGGAGATTTGCGGCTGCGATTGGAGTCGCCATCGCTGTTCAGGCGCATGGCGTCGCATCAGCCGACAATAACGTGCCATCGACGAATCCCGCCGCGACGAACGCCGACAATGCCGACGGCCCGGTAGACCCGTACACGGGCCACCCTTCGTTGCTGGCACAAGCGATGGCGATGGCCAGTCGCGCGGCGGCGACCGGAAGTACGGGCGCTGGTGGTGGCCTCGACGGGCCATTCCTGTCCGCCTCGCCGCCCGCGCCGATTACGGCGGGCCTCGAGGTCGAGAAACGCGACTTCCACGGGTGGGTGGTCTGGTCCATCAGGCCGCCCGCATCGACATCGACTACGCGGGTCGTCGCGATACACGGCGGCGGATTCGAGAAGAAGGCGTCGGTTTTCCATTGGGTGAACTACGCCGAGATCGCCCGAGCCTCCGAGGCCACCGTCATCGTGCCCATCTACCCACTGGTCGGCCACGGCGGCACGGCGGACACCGTCGTGCCGCGCGTCGCGGATCTGGTGGCCGGTCAGACGGCCGAGGTGGGCGCGGGCAACGTTGCGGTGTACGGGGATTCGGCGGGCGGCACCATCGCATTGGCCGCTACCGAAATGCTGGCAGCACGACACGTCGGGGTTCCTGGTCGTCTCGTCCTGGTCTCACCGTGGCTCGACACGACAGTCGGTGATCCGCGCAGCGCCCGCATCGACGACCCGATTCTGCAGACCGGCACCCTGCGAAAGGCCGGCAAACAATGGGCGGGCAAGCGAGCCGAAACCGATCCCATCGTCTCACCGCTTTTCGGTTCACTCGATGGCCTGCCGCCCACCACGGTTTATTCGGGCTCCGATGATCTGCTGTCACCCGATGTCCGGCGTCTTCGCGATCGAGTGATCGCCGAGGGACACAGTAACGTCAAGTTCGTTTTGCTCGCAGGTGGGCTTCATGGGTGGCCCGGGTTTTTCTTCCTTCCCGAGGCGATGGCAGTGAGCCCCGCCATCACCTACGAGCTGACCGGGGTCTGCAATACCACCGATATCCAGAACGCTCTTCGAAAATGGCATCTGAACCAAACGGTTCGACCCGGACATTGCGAACCGTAAGAGAGCGTCCCCGGGGACTCGGCGCCGGAGTGATGCGGAAGGCTCCGCCGAAGTCCGGCATCAATCCTCGTTGGTCCTCGAGTGCTGCCGCAGCCAACTCCGCCCACTGTTCGAGTGTGAACGGGGCCGGGCTCGCCTTACGCATCTGCTCGGGCGGCAGTTCCACATAACCGACGATGGCTGCTTCGCCACGCAATCCCATTTCCCGATCCCTTGTTCGTCCGTACCCCGTCAGTGCCCGTGCACACGGCCATCGCCGAACGTCGGCTGTGGCCAACCTGTATGCCTCGGGGGGCGAGGGCCGGCAGTGCGGAAGTCGTCGTTGACCTTTCGCGAAGCATACCGCCTGATGGTCAGATGTCTAGACAGATGTCCATGTCAATTCGGTCGGCCGGTCCTCACCCTTCGGGCGGCCGCATAGGAGGTCGAAAACTGGTTGGACGGCGGCCGCGCCCGTTGGCTGGCGTGGCGGCGCGGTCCGCCTGCGTCCGCAGGGGTACGAATGTGGACAGAAGTCTAGACGCGCGACTATTTGCTGCGGTAGTGTCCGTCCTGTCGAGGTCGACAGTAGCGAACACCAACGGTCCCGGGTGGAGTTCTGAGGATCAGGGATGCGGCACTTCGCGTCGTCCCCGCTGGGTCGCCGTCCGCAGTGCGCGGTATTGTGCCCGCCTGCCTTTGTCGGCAGGTCGAATCGTTGACTGATTAATTTGTCGCGGGTGGTGGTCGGCAGTCCTGTCATGTGTATTAACGGCCGTCCGGCGTCGGCGACATTCATTGCGTTCTGGAGGATCGGTTCTTGTCTTGGCTGACAATGCGGCCAGGGGTGCGAACGAAAATTCTGGCGATCGCGCTCGTGCCGAGTTTGACACTTTTCGGTCTAGGTGTGGCCGAGGCGGTCTATCTTGTGCGGGAGGGACAGCACGAGCGAAATTTCTCCTCTGTTCTGGAGAACGCAAACAAATATTCCCGGGAGATGATCGCATCTGTCGAGCAGGAGCGCCTGCTCTCGGTGTGGCGATTGGCGGGCGGGCAGAATGTCAGCGCTCAGCTGGGGGATGCCAGAACGCGATTGGATAACGCGATACAAGGTTTGGTACACGTGGCGTCCGACCTTGCTGACGTTGGCGCGGCAAACTTGCAGGACACTGTCGCGGGCTTTACGGCCCTTCGTGATCAGTTGCCGATTATTCGCGGCCGAGTCGACGCGCGGGTCTTGCCGATCGCCGACGCGTACGGCATCTATACGAAGTTGTTGTCGAGCGTGGTCGGTGGCACGCTGGCGGTCGAACGGACGGCCAACGACAGCGGTGTCACGTTTGCATTGTCGGGTGTGTTGCGCATCTCGCGAGCCATGGAGGGGATATCCCGCAGCAGTGCCCTCTCCGCGGCGATTACCAGCGGGGCTGCGCTGCCGCCCGAACTGCTGGCCGAGTACCGAAATATTGTCGGGTACTCGCGCACCGAGCTCGCGCAGTTGGCGGAAGATCTGGATGGCTCCGCCGCTGCTGCCGTGAAAGATATCTTGGCCACGCCTGCTTGGCGCGTCCTCGGCGCGATGGAAGACTTTCTGATCCGTTACATGACCTCATCAGGAAAGCCCGAGCTGGTGGCGGCGATGCCTGCAAGTATTTCGGATTGGAAGGATGCCGCAGATCAGATCAATCAGAAGATGCTGGGTTTGTGGCAATCTCAAAGTGATCGAGCAGATCACGCCGCGGTGTTGTCGGCGGACCGCAGTTCCCGAAACTCTCTCGAGGTCGGGATCGGTATGCTCGGTATCGCGATTCTCGCCTTCGCGCTTTCATTGTGGCTGGCGAACCGCCTGATCGGCCGGCTTCGCCGACTGCGGATCGAGACATTGGTACTCGCAGAGGAACGGCTACCCGAAACGATAGCGAAACTGAACCGCGGTGAGGGGCTCGAAAACGAGACCGCGACCGGCCTGCTCGATTTCGGCAGTGACGAGATCGGCTCTGTCGCCGCAGCATTCAATCACGCGCACACGGCCGCTGTCGCTGCCGCGGCAGCCGAGGCGCGCACCATGGACGGGGTCCGAGCGGTATTTCTCAATATCGCCCACAGAAGCCAGATCGTGGTGCACAAGCAGTTGGAACTACTGGACGAAGCCGAACAGCGGCAAGAAGATCCGGAGCTGCTGGACCTGTTTTTCAGACTCGATCACCTTGCGACACGCGGCCGCCGGAATGCCGAGAACTTGATCATCCTGGCAGGCGGTCGACCGGGACGGCAGTGGCGCTGGCCGGTTCCATTGGTCGACCTGATCCGCAGTGCGGTCGGAGAGACGGAAGACTATGCGCGTGTTCGTCCGTGCCGTGTCCCGCCGGTGTGTGCACTGGGGCCCGTTGTCGCTGACTTGATCCATCTGCTGGCAGAGCTGATCGACAACGCACTGTCGTTCTCTCCTCCCCAATCGCGGGTAGAGGTCTCTGCCACGGTGGTTGGAAAAGGAGTGGTGATCGAAGTCAGTGACCAGGGCATGGGGATCAAGCGGCACGACCTCGAGCGAATCAACGAAATGCTTCGCAAGCCACCAGATTTCGGTGTCCAAGGATTGTTCACAGACTCCCGGTTGGGCCTGTTCGTCGTCGCGCGACTGGGTGCCGGGCACGGTATTTCGGTCCAACTCGCGGAGTCCGACTACGGCGGCGTCCGAGCAATCGTACTGATGCCGAAAGCGGTGGTCACAGCGGAGGATCCGACCTCGGTCGAGTCCGAGCGCGGAGACCGGCCCAGGAGCCGGGAGCGGCAAGTCTCGGTCACCCGAACGCCGGTGCCTGCTGTCTCTCCGCCAGCTACCGCGCCCGCCATTCAGGCCTCGGACACCGAGCCCGGTACCTTGTCCGCCGTCCAGGACCGGCCCCGATTGCCGCGGCGTCGACGCCAGAAAAGCCTTGCTCCGGAACTGGCCGAACCATTAGCCCCTGAACAACTTTCGCCGCAATTGCGTTCTCCGGAAGAGGCCCGAGGCGTGATGTCGGCGATCGCGAACGGCACTCGCCAAGCACGCCGCAGTCTTCGGGAATCCGGCCCTCTCAATGAATCGACCGAATAGGACCCCATCGTGACCACTACCCACCCAGATGATCTGAATTGGCTGCTCGATGATTTGGTCGACCGTCTGACCGGGGTCCAGTACGCTGTGGTGCACTCAACCGACGGTTTGGTCCTGGGCCGGGCCAACAGCATGACCAGGGAGGACGCGGAACACTTCGGTGCCATGTCCGCCACACTGCACGGCCTGGCGCGCAGTGCCGGGTCCCGTTTCCGTGGCGGCGCGGTCCGGCAGGCCGCGATCGAACTCGAGCATGCTGTGCTGTTCGTGACCGCGGCCGGTGAGAACGCGTGCATCGCCTTGCAGGCCACGAACACTACCGACCTGGGAATGGTCGCGTACGAAATGAACGTGACGGTGGCGCGAGTCGGCGCATTCCTATCCACACAACCGCGCGGTTACCGACGCGATCCTCCCGCCCACTGAGTCGCGATGGTCGTTCGGCGAACTTCGATGTCCACCGGCGTCGATGACCTCTCGGGGGTGGAAAGCAAGAAAACCACAACGGTCGCACTGGATTTCGGTCGCATTACGATAGACGACGATCCGGTGCTGTACTTGCCTCACCGCCGACGCGAGCGGCCGTCGATGTCGCTCGTAGCCCCGGCTCGGTGCCCGAATTTCCTGGAGGGCTCGAAGTTTCACCTCGGTAATGCGCACGTCGGGGCCGGGCGCCGCGGCGTGGGTCGTCCGGCGCCATGGTGGCGGCAACATCGATGACATCGGCCGCTGTAGTAACGTCTAGACGTATGTCCGATGTTTCTCCTGCGGCACCGGCCCGCCGTGTTCTGACCGGCAAGCGCGCTGAAACAGTGCAGCGTCTGGCTGACGCCGCCGTCGAGACATTGCGCGCGGTGGGGTACGACGAACTCACGTTGCCGTCCGTCGCGATGCAGGCCGGTGTTGCTCGCGCAACCGCTTACACCTACTACTCTTCGCGAGAGCACCTGGTGGCGGAGGTGTACTGGCGGCGTTTGACCTCTGGTTCACCCGCCGACGCCGATTCCCCGCAGGTCGCCGTGCGCGTGGTCGGTGTGCTGCGATACCTGGCTCTCGTGGTTGCCGATGAGCCGGCCCTCGGTCATGCGATCGCGGTCGCGTTGAACAGTCCGGATCCGGACGTGAAGTTGCTGCGCGAAGAGACCAGCCGCTACATCCACAAATTGATCGCCGCCGCCGTCGGCTCCGATGGTGACGCGAAAACCGTGTTGCTGCTCGAGTTGCTGTTCACCGGCGCAATCGTGCGCGCCGGCTCCGGGGAAGTCGCGTACACCGATATCGCGGACCTCCTGGAAGAGCTCGTCCTCGACCAGCTGTCGTAAGTTGTTCCGGCCGACCCGTGCGTACAGGTCGGCCTGGATCTTGTACATCTGTGCTTATTGCGAGGGGCTTGGACAGCACGACGATCGGTAGCGCCGGATGCGGGAATCCGGCCGTCACCACTGCCGCGGCCAACGCGATGGTGGAGGTGAGCAGCGAAACACACTGTGTCACAACTTGTTCCAGCATCGACAAGCTGCGGTCGCAGGCGCGGGAGAGTTCGTCGTGGTAACCGGCGTCATCGAGCGCGGCCGAATCGGCATGCGGCGGCGGTGATCAACCGCGACTCGGCCGGCCGACGGACGCCGGGCTCGAGACGCGCACCACAGGCGGCGACCGCGGAGACCAGTCCAGTTCGTGCTGCGATGGTGACGGTCAGCGCCCTCATTTGCCCCAGCGCACCTACCACGCGGGCCGAGGTGGGCCGGTAGCGAACAGACAGTGAGTCAGCAGGCCGGTGAGTGGGTGCCTTGCAGGGTCAGGAGGGTGCAGAAGGTCGCAGCTGCGACCTTCCACTGGCCGCCTACTTGTACAGCTTGGCCGTTCTGGTTGGGCAAGACCGGGTTTCCGTGAATCAACAGTGTGTAGGTCACGTGGGCATGGCTCGCGTCGGCTCGAAGTACCGAGGAGACAGTCGCGGAGGTGCCTTGCGTCTGGGGATTGGCTGCCAGCGTGCTGAGTGCGGGTGTCAACGCAGTACCGTTTTCGACAGCGCTCGTGCGCTGAGCGATTGGGAGAGTGGCGTCGAAGAGAGTCTGGTAGGCGCTGGTCACGGCCTGAGTAAGAGCGGGGTCCGCGGACGCCGCCGCTGTCGCGCTAGTGGTCGTGGTCGCGGCGGTCGATGAACTGGAAGCGGTCGTGCTGGAGCTCTTGGTGCTCGAACAGCCTGTCACCATCGCCGCGGCGATGGTCACGAGGCTCGCGCAGGCTGTGAGCCGCTGAAAACGTCTGTTGCGCATGAGATTTCCCTCTTTGTCGAGATGGGTGACGGTCCAGGCGTCACCTCTGCGGTGGTCCGAGATCCCGTGCAGTGGTTCATGGGTGTGGCCCGACGGTGAACTCGTGCAGTGAACGATGACGCAAAAATGGACTGCTGTCTAGACTTTGGGCCAAATATGCGGGCGCCGTCTCGAATCCTGGCCGATGTCGTTGTTCACAATTGGGGTTCACCTGGTGCGATCGCGAAAGTGGATATGTGTCTAGACGTCGATCTGCATAGGCAGTAGCCTGGCTCGGGTATCGAACTCGGGAGCAGTATGAAGACACAGTGCGGTCAGCCCGCATGTCGGCTTGGGGAAGAGGTGCCGCAACCGCCCCCGGCTGAGGCGGCAGCGTCGATGCGACCTGTCCGCGCAATCGGTGACAGTGGTGTGCCTGGCGGTGAGTGTGCGTTCCGACCTCTCGCGTTGAACGTCGAGGACGCTCACGCGGTGTGTGACGGTTGACACACCCGAATAATAAAGATAAGTATTATCGAAATCTAAATGGTAACGCCTTCCGCTCTGCGAGGCAGGCCTGCATCGGGCCCGGCAAGACCTTGGACTGCACGTCTGAATACGTTGTGCCCCACTAAGAAACGAGTGACTTGTGACTCTCGAGCTCGCGCTTCCACATGGCCCCGCGGACATCACCGCATCATGGTTGTCCAACATCCTCGGTGTGCAGATCCAGGACGCTTTGGTCACGCCGATCGGGACCGGACAGACCGGTGCCACCTACCGGGCTCAGTTGAGTTTCGGCCGTGCCGCGCCCGCTTCGCCTCGCACGGTGGTGGTCAAGTTACCGTCACAGGACGACGCTGTGCGCGAGCGCGTCGCCCTGGGGTACCGCGCCGAACACGCCTTTTATCGCGACGTCGCGCATACCCTCGCCGTCCCGGTGCCTACCGTCTACCACTGTGCGATTGATCGCGACGGCGCCGACTTCGTGCTGGTCATGGATGATCTTGCGCCCGCCGAGCAGGGGGACCAGATCGCAGGCTGCGACCCGGAGTTGGCTCGGGTTGCCGTCGAAGCGCTTGCGGGCCTGCACGGACCCCGTTGGTGTGATCCGGCGTGGCTGGACTTCCCGGCGGCATCGATGCCCAGAGGTGGCAGCGACTTCGCCCGCGGCATGGGAGAATTTGCCCGGCTCGCCGCCGAAACCACAATCGAGAAACTCGGCGCGCAACTGAACGCGGAGGATCGCGACACTGTGCGTGAAGCGGCTGAACTCATCGAGACATGGCTACTCGCCGAGCCCGACCGCTTCTGCCTTCTGCACGGTGATTACCGACTGGACAATCTCCTCATCAATGCGGCCGACAAAGCCGTCACGGTCGTCGACTGGCAGACGCTGTCGATCGGCTTGCCGGCTCGCGATCTGTCGTACTTCCTCACTACCAGTCTGCAGCCCGATCAGCGTCGCGAACACGAGCGTCGACTCGTGACGCACTATCACACCGCGCTGCTGGGCCACGGTGTGCGCGACTACTCCGAAACCGAGTGCTGGACCGACTATCGGCTCGGCACGCTGCAAGTTCCGCTGATCACCACCCTGGGCCTCGCATTCACTGCCGGGACCGATCGCGGCGACGACATGATGCTGGCCATGCTTCGGCGCGGCTGCCGCGCCCTGCGCGAACACGACACCTTCTCGCTCGTCCGAGGACTGATCCATGACTGATCCGGTACACACTGCCGCGCAACTCGGCGATCGCGATGCCGTTGCGCCAGAGGCGCTTACCGAACTCGGCTGCTACTTACTCGCCGGAGCCGGCGGCGACGGGCCGGCCTCGCTGGTCGCGGAGGCCCGGCGCGGCGAGGAACTCGGACTGGGCACCGCATTCATTTCCGAACGCTGGAACGTCAAGGAAGCGGCGACGTTGACCGGCGCGGCGTGCGCGGTGACCTCTCGCATGCGGATCGCCACCGCGGCCACCAATCACAACACCCGCCACCCGCTGATAACCGGTTCGTGGGCGACTACCTTGCACCGGCTTTCCAACGGGCGTTTCACCCTCGGTATCGGACGAGGCATCGGGGCGCTGTACGCGGGGTTCGGCATCCCGGCGGTGACTACCGCGCAGATGGAGGACTTCGCCGCTGTGATGAGGCGATTGTGGCGCGGTGAGGTCGTTCTGAACCACGACGGGCCGATCGGCAACTATCCGGTCTTGTTCCTGGACAGCGACTTTCGCGAAGACATCCCGTTGGCCCTGGTCGCATTCGGCCCTCGCACACTGGAACTCGGTGGTCGCGCTTTCGATGATGTCATCCTGCACACCTACTTCCCGCCCGAGACGGTGCGACGGTGCGTCACGACCGTCAAACGCGCCGCCGAGAAGGCCGGACGCGATCCCGACAGCGTACGAGTTTGGTCCTGCCTGGCCACTGTCGGTGACCATTTGCCCGAAGAATTGCGACTGCAGAAGACAGTCGCTCGCCTTGCTACCTACCTGCAGGGCTACGGCGATCTGATGGTCACTACCAACGATTGGGACCCTGCTGTGCTGCAACGCTTCCGCGATGATCCGGTCGTGCAGTCGATCGGCGGTGGGATCGATAGCAAGGCCACCAGTGCCCAGATCGAACATATCGCCACCTTGATCCCCGACCAGTGGCTCGAACCCGCCGCGACAGGTACAGCTCAGCAATGTGCTGAACGCATCCGCGACGAATTCGGCTACGGCGCCGACCGCGTCATCCTGCACGGCGCGACGCCCGACGAGTTGGCTCCGATCCTGGACGTCTACCGGGGACAGTGACGAGGCAGCCACTGTGCCGGCGAGATAAGTTGCCAGCTATGGAACAGCGCCCGCCCATGCCCTCGCAGCGCGGCCGACCTCGGCGAATCGATCCCGACGCCATCGTTCAGGCAGTGCTCGAGATCGGACCCGAAAACGCCACCATGCGACGTGTCGCGCAGCACCTGGGCGTCAGCGTTCCGGGCCTCTACCACCACGTCAAGAACCAGGACGAACTCCTGAGACTCGTCGCGCGGCGGACTCTCACCGCAGCGCCGCCCCCACGCTACGAAGGTCAGCACTGGGCGAGCTGGTTGCGCGACTACGCCACATATATTCGCACTACGCTGACCGCTGAACCCGCCCTGCTGGAGAAATTCCTCAGCGGCGCCGCCGAATACGATGGCGAACTGGCATTCGTCGGCGACGCCCTCGATGCGCTGTGTGCTGGAGGACTCGGCCCCGACGATGCGCTCGATGTCTACTCCGCGATCACAGAGTTGGCGCTCGGCAGCGTCAGCGAAGCGCACCGAGAGTATGTCCATGCGCAACAAGGCCGTCCGTGGCTTGCCCGAATCTTGGCGATGACCTCGCGCGCTCCGATCGACGATTATCCTGGCCTGCGATCGATCGCGCGCTCCGGGCGCGACCCTTTCACTGTCGAGGCTTTTCAGCGCCGGATTACCCTGTTGCTCGAGGGCATTGCCGCACAGTACGGCCTACCGACCGAACCTTCGCAGGGGTGCGAGGCCACCCGCGGATCGTAGGGCGCCGCGCGGAGTTCGGCAGCGGAACGTTGTCCGGAGACGAGCCCGCGTTGGGCAGCGGGATCTCGTGGTGAGCTTCCAGTGGAAAGTGCATCTCGAAATAATTGGAGTACCGTCTAGATTTGTGTCCACTTTTTCCGGTACGGAGCAGACCCGTCGACGCCTGACTGCCAAGAAGGCTGACGTCGCGCAGGCCCTTGTCGACGCAGCGGTCGCGATTCTGCGTGACGTCGATTATGAGGCGTTGACGATCAAGGCCGCCGCAGCCCGGGCGGGGGTCGGTCGAGCCACGGCATACACATACTTCGCCTCCAAGAACCACCTCGTCGCCGAGGTGTATTGGCACCGGGTGGCCGGTATCGAACCGCCGAAGACCAAATCGGCGGATCCTTCTACGCGAGCTGTCACGGTTCTGTGTGAACTGGCACTTCTGATGGCCAGCGAACCTGCCCTCGCCCGCGCGGTCACGATTGCGATGTGCAGCTCGGACGCCAATGCCGTGCTGCTGCGTGACAAGATCGGTCTCAGGGTGCACCGCCTGATCGCCGAAGCGCTGGCCGACACCGGCGACTCGGTCATGATCGATCTACTCGAAGACGTCTACTTCGGAGTGCTTATCTACTCGGGAAATGCCGGAACCTACTCCGAGGCCGAGCTGTGCAGAACTATCGAAAACGCCGTGCTGCATTTATTCGGGATACCGTCGGCCTCCTGAGCAAAGTCCCGACGGGTGGCGCCGATCGGGGGCCGGCCGCGAGCGATGAACGCCGACTGGATGAGCCATACGCTATCCGCTGAAGTCGGGTTGCGACCGATGATCTGACCGATTCTTCTGAGACGGTAATCGACTGTGCCGGTGTGAATTCCGAACTGCCTTCCGGTCCGCCGCCTGTTCAGGTTGTTGTGCAGGTGTGCCTGTAGGAAAGTCATCAGCTCGGGATGATCCTCGAGCGGATCCAGGATGCTCGCCAAGCTTTCTCGACCAGGACCGGGAGCCGTCAACTGCGCGACCAACGCCATGTCCCTGAGCCGATAGAGGCCGGCTGGATAACCAAGGCCGGTAATCGATTCGAGTAAGTGGTGGACATGCTTGACCGTTTCCGGAACTGTCGCGAGGTCGGCGAAATCGACTGTGGCCGTGATCGGTGCGCGGGCCGCGTGCGACAGCCTCGCGGTCAGTCGCTCGAGGCTTCGATCGCACACGTCCTGCGCCGGAAGCAAGATCGTTCCGCCGATATGGCTCAACAACGCTAGGGCGTCGGCCCCCGTACTCGCCTTCAGCTCACTACGCACACGACGTGTTCTGCCGCGGTGTGCAGGATGCGGATCAATGCGTTCGGCGAGTTCTTCCGAGTGCGGCGGCATGTGAATCGCGAGAACGGCGTATCTCGACACGAGCCTGATGCCGCATTCGCGGGCCACATCGATGGGACTCTCTCCCCGGAGCAATGCGGTGGCGACTGTCTCGGTGGCGTCAGGTGATGAGGGCCGGGGGCCCGTGGATTTATGCGCGTACGCCTTGGTTATCGCGCTGGTCAACAGATCGAGGGCGTCGATGAGGCCTGCGATCCGCGCCGCTTGCCCCGTGCCGCGCTCCTCGTGGAAAGATCCGCGGGCGTTGTTCTCGACAGTCATCGCCGAAGCATCGGCTGCGAGCCGTACCCGCCGGTGAAGGGCATGCAATACGCTGTCGAGCGGTAGGCCGGAGGTAGCCCATCGGGCAGCGGCGTTCTCCAACGGAGGAATGCACAACGGCATCGCGTCATCCCGCGTCGCTTCGACCAGCAATTCGAGGCTGCGGTGCGCGGCTGCCGCGATCCCGCTGCGGTCTTCGCTCGTCGGCGCTGTGCCAGAGGTGGTGATCTGTTCGAGGATATCGGCGACCGAGTTTTCGATGGTGCACTGTGCCTGTGGATCCAGCATGGGCGACCTACGGCTGTGTGAGAGGGATCGGGTCCTGGGAACGGCGAAAACGCTTTCATCTGTTCGGACAGGCTGGGTGGACGGCTGACAGCCTAACGCAGGTCTAGACGCATGTCTAGACCCATGTCCATTTATCGGCGAGACTGGATTGGATAGACATCTAGACGTTAGTCTGCCAATTGTTCGATGGCGCCTCGGTAACCGAGCTGTCGGCTGACGGCGCACCGAGTCGATGCTTGCATCGGCGTTGACGATGCGAAGGGTGATCACGACGCGGGTGTCCATGACTTCTGACCGCATCTAGTAAACTAGACTAACGTCTAGACGGATGGCTATATAATCTCTACTCTCGTTGTCGAACCGTCGAAGACGTCGCCGCGCGCCGGGAGCCGGATAGAGGAGGAACCATGGGCTACGAGGATCTGACGAGGGCGCAACCGGCTCAACTCCTGCCCGATCTGATGCTCAGCGGCCACATGTCGGACCGCGCCGGGATGCCCTATGTGATCGCGGAATTCGGGATGGACGAACAATCGCAGATCGCGATCGAGGAGTAATGAATCTGCATCCCGCGTTGAAGCCGCAGGTCTACACCGGAGTCACCGTCGAGCGAACACACTCGGGGGAGTTCGGCGGCGTGCGTCTGCGTTTCCCCACCGATGCGCCCGCAGTGCGCGACCGCAGTTGGATGGCCACCCTCGGCCCGGGGGACCTCGGATGGTCCGCTTTCCTGTTCCATCCCCGGCGTATCACACCCGAGGATCGTGACCGTCTCCTCGAAGCGTGCCACGTCGGCGGTACCACCGTGCACGGCAGTGGTCTCAACCCCGGCAATATCTCGGGCGTTCTGCCGCTGGTGCTGTCGGGGATGAGCCGCAGGGGAGCCGCTCATCGACATCGAGGCGTTGTGGACCGTCGGCGGCGAGTACCCCGCGCAGTGGCCGAAGCCGCAGGATGGCTGGACACTGACCATCGAAGGCGACCCCTCGATGCGGACCCGCTTCTTCTCCCTGGTGAGTTTCGTCCGTCCCGCGGCGAGCCGGGAAAGGGTGAGCTGTGTTGATGAGTGTGCGACAGATCAGTGACCAGCTGGAAATCACCGCGCTACTGAACACCTACGCTCGTGCGGTCGACAGCCAGGACTGGGAGCTGTGGCGTTCGGTGTTCACCGAGGACGCTCGTATCGATTACTCGAGCGCTCCCGGCGGCACGGCGGGACCACGCGACCAGATCGCCGAGTGGCTGCGCACCAACGTGGCACTGTTGCCGATGACGCAGCACTACATCACGAACGTGGAGATCGAGGTCGAGGGCGATACCGCTGCCGTGCGAGCGATGTTCTACAACCCGATGCAGCTGCCCGGCGTCGAGGGACTCAGCTTCTGCGGTGGCTATTACCACCATCGCCTGGTCCTGACCGCCGAAGGCTGGCGTAGCCGAGAGCTGCGCGAGGAGAATATGTGGTTCGGCAACCAGCCGTTCGCGGCGGATACCCCCGGCCGGGATTCGAACAGGAGACATCAGCAGTGAGTGCCCGCCATCTGGTCATCGGAGCGAGCGGCTTCCTCGGCTCGCATGTGGTCCGTGCCTTGATCGAACGTGGTGAGCCCGTGCGGGCGATGGTCCGCAGAACCAGTTCGCTTCGCGCACTGGAGGATCTGGATGTCGAGTACGCCTACGGCGATATCGAGGATCCGGAGTCGGTCCGCGCGGCGATGCGGGGCTGCGAGGTCGTGTATTACTGCGTCGTCGATGCCCGGCCGTGGTTGCGCGACCCGGCGAGGTTGTTCCACACGAACGTCACCAGTCTGCGCCCGGTGCTGGATGTGGCGCTCGAGGCCGGGCTGCGACGGTTCGTGTTCACCAGTTCGATCGCGACTCTCCCTATCGGCGAAGGCGTCGTCGACGAGGGGTCGGGCCCGCACAACTGGGAACGCCGCGGCGGGGCCTACGTGCAGTCGCGCGTGCAGGCGGAGCGCCTGGTCCTGGACTACGCGCGCGATCGCGGGCTGCCCGCTGTCGCGATGTGTGTGGCCAATACCTATGGGCCGGGCGACTATCTGCCGACGCCGCACGGCGGATTCGTCGCGGCGGCCGTGCGGGGCAAGATGCCGTTGTACGTTCGCGGCGTCGGGGCAGAGGTCGTGGACATCCGCGATGCCGCGCGAGCCTTGATTCTGGCCGGAGAACGCGGCCGGGTGGGGGAGCGTTACATCGTCTCGGCCGGATTCCACAATTCCCGTGAACTGCACGATCTCGCCGCGAGAATCAGCGGAGCGGAACCACCGCGATACGGGATACCCCGCGCCATGCTGCCGGTGGCCGGGCTGCTCGGCGAAATAGCCGCCCGAATCAGCGGCAAAGAGGTTCGTCTGACCCGGACATCCATGCGTCTGATGCACATCATGACCCCGTTGGATCATTCGAAGGCCGAGCGCGAACTCGGATGGTACCCACGACCGATCAGGGACACGATCGGCGACGCCGCGCATTTTTTCACCGTAGGAAGGCGGCGTGGGAGAGCAGATGGATCGGCGGATCCCGATGTCAGCGGAACAGTGCCTTCCACAACACCGACAGGTGGTGAAGTATGACCGATAAGCTGTCCGATGAACAATTGGCCCAGTTGTTCGCGAAGCAGGAGATCACCGAGCGACTCGCCGCGTATTGCCGGGCGATGGACCGGATCGATCTGGACCTGGCCCGGTCGGTGTTCCATCCCGACGCGGTGCTCGACTACGGCGCGATGTTCACAGGCTCCACCGACGAATTCGCCGAATTCATCGGCGCGGTGCACCCCGCGTTCGAGGGGCACGTCCATCATCTGGGCTCGATCGGGATCAATGTCCATGGCGATGAGGCGGGCAGCGAAGCCTATGTGATTTCCCGGCTGCGTTCGCGTATGGATGACGGCACGTTCTCCGACTTCGTCTCCTACGGCCGGTATGTCGACGAATGGCAACGGCGCCAAGGAATCTGGCGGATCAGCCGCCGCCACTACCTGCATGTACTCGACGAGACCCGACCGATCACCGCGCCGGCCTTCCCGGCGGGAGGGTCCCGCGACCGCAACGACCCCGTCTACGGGGCCCTGGAACGACCCGGAAAGCAGAATTCATGAACGACACGATGCGCGCGGTCAGCCTCCGCGACGGCACGCTCGCCCTGCGCGAGATCGCCCGGCCGGTACCCGGGCCGGGCCAGATCCTGGTCCGCACCCTGGCCTGTGCCATCTGTGCGTCGGACCACCACTACATGGATCACCCCGAGGTCGCCGCGGCCGACCGATCCGGCATGCGGGTGCACGCGCCCGATCAGGACGTGGTCATGGGCCACGAATACTGTGCCGAATTGGTCGAATACGGTCCGGATACCCAGCGGCAGTGGCCGATCGGCACCCGTGTCACCTCCGTGCCCGCGCTGTTCGTCGACGGTGGAATGCGCATCATCGGCATGGCGCCCGATGCGCCGGGCGGGTTCGGCGAGTACTTCCTGCTGTCCGAGGGATTCGCGCGATCGTTGCCCGATGACCTGCCTGTCGAGCGTCTGGCTCTGGTCGACGCCATGGCCGTCGGCTGGTACTACACGCGTGTCGGGCACAACGACACCACGGTCCCGCTGGTCATCGGACTCGGCGCGATCGGTCTGTCGGTGGTCGCCGCACTGAAGCAGCGCGGCGCGAAAACCGTTGTTGCAGCGGACTTCAGCCCCTCGCGACGGAAACTGGCCCGCGAGTTCGGCGCCGACGTGGTGATCGATCCCGCCGAGCGTCCGACCTTTGAGCAATGGCGGGCAGCCGCGTGGGGCAATTCCGAGGACGTGCACGATCGCATCGCGCTGGCGGGTCTGGCGCCCTGCACCGTCTACGAGTGCACCGGTGTCGAAGGAGTCCTTGCCGACATCATCGAGAACTGCCCGATCGGCACCCGGATCCTGTCCGCGGGCGGAGCCGGGAGTGACACCATTTCCTCGGCGACCGCTCACCTGAAGGGGATCAACCTGCAATTCGGTGGCGGTCCCGCCGTCGAGGACTGGTACGAGACACTCGATCTGGTCGTGAGCGGTGGACTCGATCCCGAACCGCTCATCGGCGAAACCGTCGGAATCGACGGCCTCGCCGATGCTTTCGAACGAGCCCGCGCCTCCGATGCCCCACCACGAATCGTGTTCACAACGGCGTAGCCCGTGTGGGGTGCTCGGCAGCTCAGCGGTGGGCGTGAGGAGATTCGTCGCTCGTGGACGCCATGGACTCGGCCGGATTCACCACGTTTCGAGACTGCGCACTTCGCCGACGGGAAGCCATACGAGAGCGAGTACAGTATCTGGGTCTAAGCCCCGAAATCCGGTGGGGCCCCTGCGTCCTTTGGGTATTCCGGTCCTGCTGGATCGGGTGCTTCAGGCGCGGGGTTTGTCGTTCAACGAGGACAAGACCTCAATCGTGTCCCTGGATCAGGGATTCGACTTTCTGGGGTTCACAATTCGGCGGTTCACCACCCCACGAGGGGGCAAACTGCTGATCAAGCCCAGCGCGCAATAATCCACTTAGCGGCAACGGGTTCGGTCTCGAATAAGACAGTGCGAGTCGGGTCCCGCGCCGTTCTCGAACGCCCGCCAGCGGCTATGAGCGGATACGCGCGGCGTATCGGGGTTCCGACCGTATTCGCGGTTCAGTCGTCGGGAATGGAGGTCTTGGTCAGCTCCTCGGAGATCGTCCAGATGCGTTGGGCGTCATCGGTGTTGGTCAGGCGGGCGTAGAGCTGCTGCTCGGCGGGCGGGCCGCCGAGGTGGCCGGGGCCGCTGGGGCCGTAGAGTCGCCCGCCCTGAGCGTCGGGTGCGGTCGCGGCGTACAGGGCGGGGAGTTTCGCGGTGTCGACGGTTCCGAACAGGATGCCGCGGGCGGACAGGGCGCTGATGAGCCGCCTGCGCGGTGTCTGTTTCGTGCGGCCGACCTCGGGACGGGCGGCGAGCAGGTTCGTCGGCGCGACGCCGGGGTGGGACAGGTTGCTGGTGATGCCCCAGCCGTCGGCTCGGCTGCGGCGGTCGAGTTCGAGGCCGAAGAGTCCGAACGCGATCTTGGATTGGCTGTAGGATTTCGCGCCGTTGTAGGAGTGCTCCCAGTTGAGGTCCTGCCAGTTGATCGCGTGCTGGTCGGCGGCGACGCTGATCTGCGAGGTCACCCGTGCCCGACCGGCGCGTAACAGTGGCAGCAGGTGCGCGACCAGGGCGAAGTGGCCGAGATGGTTGGTGCCGAACTGCAACTCGAACCCGTCGGTGGTGCGCTGCCGGTCCGGCGGCGTCATCACGCCCGCGTTGTTGATCAGCAGGTGGATGGGCCGACCCTGCCGGCGCAGGGTCTCGCCGAATGCCGCCACGGAGTCCAGCGAGGACAGATCGAGGCTGTGCAGGGCGAGGTTCGCGTGCGGGGCCGCCTGCGCGATGGTGGTGATCGCCGCCTGGCCCTTACGTGGATTGCGCACGGGCAGCAGCACTTCGGCTCCGGCCGCGGCCAAGCGGGTGGCGATGCCCAGCCCGATGCCGTCGCTGGCTCCGGTGACCACCGGCGGCGTTTAAGGCCGCGATTCACTGAACTCGTTGCGAGACTGGCGTAATCGAAACTGGCGTAATGATGTGTGGCCGAGGCTCGTGGCGCCGACGTACTTGGTGGCGAAAGGTCTTGCGGCCAGCAGATATTCGTTCCCGGGTGACTGATGTCGATGAGGTATCGCGCACGGACGTGGCTCACTCGGTCGGGCGCGAAGTGCGCTCGATCGGATCGCTGCCGTCGAACTCGCCGAACACGAATCGGCAGTGCGGTTGCAGGGTGTGGGCGAGGTTCACGATTGTGGTCAGCAATCGGGGGTCGGCACTGAATTGTATTGCCGTGCTGATGAATACGGCGTCGTAGTGTTTGGTTCGAAGTGATCGGCGGACGAT
The DNA here is from genome assembly GCF_009604405.1 of Nocardia macrotermitis. Lineage (GTDB taxonomy): Bacteria > Actinomycetota > Actinomycetes > Mycobacteriales > Mycobacteriaceae > Nocardia > Nocardia macrotermitis. The sequence continues at coordinate 224,172 of NZ_WEGK01000008.1, read as the reverse complement.
ATCGGCCGCGTCCTGATCCTCGATGATGCAGGTGTCGACCTGGTGCTCGACAGTTGGTTGAATTACCTTGTCGGAATTCGCTTTTCGATATCCGGAGGCAGCGGGTAACGGGAGATTGCCGGTGTCGCCGACGAGGTCGGGGTGTAGTTCGACTCGAAGTACCGTGGTGGACGGCGATTCTCGGACAGAACCTGTCGCGGCGTCACCCGGTCGCGTCTCGGGAGGAATGCGGCGGGGATCGATCGCGGTCGCCGAATCCGGTGCCAACAGGGCGGGATCCTGGTGCAGGATTCGTTGCTCGAGAGTGCGGAGTGAAGGGCCGGGGTCGGTTCCGGTGTCGGCGCGCAGGCGTTGACGGAACCGGTGCAGGGCTGCGAGGGCCTCGGTTTGGCGACCGCTGCGGTACAGCGCGAGTGCGAGCAACTCCCATCGGCGCTCTCGGTAGGGGGCGGCCTCGATGGCGTGCGGAAGTGCGGCGATGGCCGCAGCGGTCTCGCCGAGAACGAGTCGTGCGGCTTGGAGCTCCTCCAGCGCGGTCTCGTACAGCTCCCCAAGGCGGACGCGAGCCCCCGTCAGCTCCGGCATATCACCGAGTTCTTCCCACGGCGCGCCGCGCCACAACTCCACCGCCGCCTCGAAATCGCGCACCGCGACCGCCGAACTGCCGTGGGCGAGTTGCTGTTGCGCCCGGGTGATCAAGGCCGGAAGGCGGCCGTAGTCGGTCTGTTCCAACGGGACGGTCAGCGCGTATCCGCCGCGACCGCGCTGCAGATAGCGATGTCCGGTCTCGGCGCCGAGGCCGGTGCGCAAGCGGTTGATCATGGTGCGTAATGCCTGAACGACGTTGCGCGGCTGTTCGTTTCGCCAGACTCGATCGATCAGGTAGTCGTCCGGGACCGGCACGCCGAGGCCGGTGGACAGCACCGTCAGCACCTGCCGCGTGCGTGGACCGCCGAGATTCGCCGGCACACCGTCGATCTCGACCTCGGTGGGGCCGAGAATTCGGCAGAACGGTATCGACGCTCCCGCCTCGGCCGGTTCGGTCCGGACATCGGTCATATTTTCGGCTCCTGATCGCCACGCAACAGATCCGATGTCTTATCGCCGTTCGGGCACGCCGCGTATACACACCCGCGTCATCGGTGAAGCTCTCGCGGGCGATCCGCATTCCGCCGAACGCGCCACTCAGCCCGGCCGACCCTGGAAGATATGAGTGGGCTGGGCCGCGCACGTCTCGCTCGGGCAAACCGGGCGATCGGCCTGCCCAGGTCGATGAACTCGACGTGTGAGAACCGATCAGCCAGCCGAGATAACATGGGCGGCAGCGAATTTCGCCGCGTTCACGCGCCTCGACGAACAGGTTCGACGCCTCCACCACACCGCTGCGCAGCCTGACGCGGACATCGGGTTCCGGCTGTGCGTATACGGGCGCCTGGCTCCGGATCGCGTATTCCACCTCGCCGGCCAGCGCGGCGATCTTGTCCCGCAGTTGCGGGGCGAGTTCGGGTGTAAGCGACGCCAGCGAAAGGGGCTGTGGCGTGCGGCGCGAAGCGGGTGCGGCCAAGGTGTGGCCGTGTAGGTGCATCGGGTGGAACATCATGGTCTTGTTCACGAAACGGAGCCGAACTCGTTGGCTCGCAGTCACATCCAGTGGGATGTGATCGGGCTAGGTCTTGCCGTTGATCGTCCAGATGTACCTGGATGAATCGGTTCCGAGGGTCACCTCGATCGGGTGTCGGCGCTGAATTGTATTGCCGTGCTGATGAACCCGTCGCTCGGGAGGGCTGATCAGCCGACTGGTGCGGAGCGGTGATTCGCGTGGAGGACGGTGAGGCCGTGTGGGGTGGTTTCGGTGTGCTGCATGTGCAGGTTGTTTGCCCGGAATTGGTCGACGAGCCATTGGGTTGACAGTCGAAGTTTAGGGTAGCTTCCTTTGTCGAGTTTCCAGGTGTCGCCGTGGCGGGTGTGGAGGATGTCCCAGACCATGACGGTGTCTTCATCGATGTAGTCGAGAAAGCAGGTGAGGATCTGGTCGGGGGTGCTGCGTACGGGGATGAAGCGGTCGGCTCCGCGTCGTTCGGTGCTCAGGTCGCGGTAGGTGATGGTGAGGCTGCCGTTCGGAGTGAGGGCTGTGGCGGAGTCGGCGATGAGTTGTTGTACGTCTGTTTTGGTGGGGAGATGCGTGATGGTGTCGCCCATGCAGGTGATCGCGGCGATCGACGCGGGGGTGAAGAGGTGTGGGAGAAGTCCGCGCAGGTCGTCGTGGACGGTGTGCACGGTGTTGGTGATGCCGCGGCGGGTGCAGTGGTTTCGAAGTTCTTGCAGGAGAATGGCGCTGGAGTCGATGGCGGTGATGGAGGTGAAGCCCAGATCGGCCAGTGCGAGGGTTTGGAGGCCGGGACCGCAGCCGAGGTCGACCGCGGTGCCGTTGCCGATAGTGGTGTCGAGTCCGAGTGTGCGTAGTAGTTCGGTTTGCGTGGAGGCCATTGTGTCGATGTCGCCGCCTAGCATCCAGGTATAGTTCTGGGCCAGGAGGTTTTCGTAGTGTTCTGTTGCAGTTGCCAATTCGAGGTTTCCTTCACACAGTCGCGGTGACTCGGTCGGGGATGTGATCGAAGGCCCGTCGGGGCGTGCTGTGCCCGAGTTCAGGGCTGCGCCGGGGCGTCAGCGGTGAGCTGGAGCAGGTAGCCGTCGATATCGGTGATGAATGCGGTGTCTGCGTTTGTCGGCTCACGGAACCGGCGGTGCACCTTGCCGCCCGCGGATTCGACGTTGATCAGGATCCGGTCCAGTGTCGAACTGTCGCGCCGATAGAATTCGACGGCCGACTCGACGTCTTTCACAACCAGGTTGACGTGATTGAGTGCCGACGTCGATGCCGGGCCAGTGTCTTCGGTATTGTCCGAGATTCAGTCATGCGCTCATCCTGCAAGTTGAAGTCAACTTGAAGTCAACGGGCAGGTCGGGTCCTTCGTGGCGTGCGCATGTCATTCGGAAACCGGGTGATGGTGATCGTGGGGCCGGGTGAGGTCGTCGAGGACGACGAGATTTCCGCCGGAATGTTTTGCCTGGTACATGGCGGCGTCCGCGGATTGTAGTAACCGGTCCGGGCTCGGGCGGGGGCATTGTGGGCAGCTGGTGGAGTCGAAGACGACGACGCCGACGCTGGCGGTGATCTCCACCGCGGTGTCGGACGGTTCGGCGATCAGGTGACGCAGGCGTTCGGCTTCGGCGCGGGCAACGTCGACGGCGATCGGTGCGGCGACCACGAACTCCTCGCCACCGGTACGCGCCACCACCGCACTGCCTCCGGCGGCGTCGGACAGGCGCTTCGCGGTTCGCACCAGGACCGCATCGCCGACGCGGTGCCCCCAGGTGTCGTTCACACTCTTGAAGCGGTCGAGATCGAAGGACATCACACAGATCGCGGGACACCGCTCGACCAGCAGCGGGAGTCGAATCTCCAGGCCGCGGCGGTTCAGCAGGTGCGTCAACGGGTCCGAGAGCGATTCGGTGCGCAGCAGCCAGTAGAGGACCTGCAGCGCGGGTAACACGCTGACCACCGACACGAACAGCACCAATCCGACCGCGACGGCCAGCGGGACACCGCCGCCGCCGGTGGCGATCCGCACCGAGAACACGACCACCGACAGCAGCGACCACGTCGAATGCGCGGCCAACGCTCGCGCGCTGTGGAAAAAGCCGAGATAACTGCCGGTTACCACGAGCAGCACCGCGCCCATGGCGCCGAACACCCGGTTCGGCACCTGCAGGAACTCGATGGTGAACAGGACGTCGGCGCAGGCGATCAGCACCAGCGACTCGGTCCTGCTCGGCCAGGGCAGCAGCCACCAGCGCAGAGCCCACAGCACCCCGCACACCACCCCGATCGTCGAGGCGATGCCGGGCGTGCCGGGCGGACCGTCCGGCGTGCCCGCGATCACCGCACCCATCACCGCGATCGCCGCGCCCGCGACACCGATCAGCAGTTTCAGCGGACGCACCGACGATCGAGCCGCCAAGGTGCGCACCAGCCAGCGGTAGTCGACCGGATCGTCCCACCAGGCCCGCAGCGTGCTGCCGTTGTTCATCGACTCACCCGTGGTCCCGACCGCATGACCAACCGTTGCTCGTACCGACTGTGAGAGTTCCAGGAAATCTCACCAGCTAACCCGCAGCAGTCTAGACCGGATGGTCTCGTGCGACGAGTGAATGTGCGTGCCATTCCGGGGAGATTCTGGGTTGTCGCGATCCTGTCCGGGCTGGTCGCCGTTGTTCCCACTGCGGCGTTGGTGATCGAAGCGGCGGAAGATATCGCGTGGTGCCGCAATCGCTCGGGAATACGGGGTGCCAGCTGTGTCCCCGGCTACGACTCCAGGTCGAGGCGGGTGTCACCGATGATGACGAATCAGGATGGTGCGGCTCTCGGATTTGATACTCACCGAACTCTCGGCCGCCGGCCTGGGTGAAGGAGATGCGCTGTGCTTTGCCGGGGCGGGTGTCCGATGACCGGGCCGGGGCTAGCATCGGGGAATGGACGTCGGTGAACTGGTGGGGCGGTGGGAGCTGACCGGGTGGACCGCTGTTGACGAAAATGGTTCGGTTTCAATGCCTTTCGGTGAGAGGCCGCAGGGCTGTGTGATTTATACGCCGGGTGGGTGGATGAGTGGTCAGCTCGCGGTGGGCGGACGGCGGGAGTTGTCGACGTCGGTGGTGCTGGCTGGGGCCGAAAGTGAACGGGCCGAGGCGTATTCGAGTTATGTCGCTTACTGCGGTGAATATCGGTTGGAAGCGGATGTGGTTGTGCATACGTTGCGGATGAGTTTGTTTCCGAATTGGGTGGGTGTCGAGCAGCGGCGTAGGGCGGAGTTGATCGGGAATCGTCTGGTGCTCGCTACGCCGCCGACGGTCGTGGGGGAGCGGGTGTTGGTCAATCGGCTGGATTGGGTTCGCGCGGAGTAGCGGGCGGTATTCTCGTCAGCGTGCCGGGGGTTCGCAACAGGCGTGCGGCGCTTGCTCTTTCGCGCCTCCGGCCTCGCCTCGGCCGATGGCTTCGGCGACTCTGCCCAGCCACTGGTCGCCGGTTTCGTCTACCGCGGCGGTGTATTCGTCGTGCCAGTTCCACCACTGGTACGGCGCGGTCGCGGGGTAGCCTTCGGGCGAATCCTCCCACGTTTCCTGGCGGCCCAGGGCCGTCATGTCGAGGTAGCTCCAGGTATTGCCGAGGGTTTCGTCGCCGCGGCGGTGGATGAAATAGGTGCGGTATATCTGGTCGCCTTCGCGGATGAAGGCGTTCGTGCCGTGGTATTCGTCGACGCCGAAATCCTTGTCGAATTCGTCGGTGATGGTGTACCAGGGCATCGCCCAACCCATCCTGGCCTTCACCTTTTCGATCTCGGGTTGTGGTGCGCGCGAGGCGAATACGAGGGTGGTGTCGCGGGCCTCGAGGTGGGCGAGATTGCCGACGTGGTCGGCGATCATGGAGCAGCCGCGGCAGGCGTGTTCGGGCCAGCCGACGACGCCGGGCTCGAAGAACGCGCGGTAGACGATCAGCTGACGGCGGCCCTGGAACAGATCGAGCAGGCTCGCCGGTCCCGTGGGGCCTTCGAATGCGTACTGCTCGTCGATGGCGACCCATGGCATGCGGCGGCGTTGGGCGGCCAGCGCGTCGTGTGCGCGCATCACCTCCTTCTCCTGCACCAGCAGCGCCAGACGCGCTGTCTCCCAGTCATTTTGCGAAACGATCGGCGGTGTGTTCATGGTCTGATTCCTGTTCGGTTGTTCAGTTTCGGTCCAGGGCGTTCTTCAGGGCGTCGAGCGGCCCGTCCCAGTCGCGCGCGAGTGCGGCCAGGAATTGTTGCGCCACCTGCATCGGCGCGGAGCGCAATCGATAACGCACCCGGCGGCGCTCGCCCGGCTCGGCGGTCACCAGACCGGCCTCGGACAGCAGCGTCAGGTGTTTGGTGATGGCCTGCCGGGTGATCGGCAGGCGGGTCGCCAAGTCGGTGGCCGTGGCCGGCCCGGCGGACGCCAGCGCGGCGAGGATCGCGCGTCGGCTGGGGTCCGCCAGGGCCACGAACACCTGCTCGGCAATCGCCTCCTGGTCAGGCTGCATCGAGGTAGGTGGCCAGTTCGCCGAGCTCGTTGCGCCAGCCCTGGGTGTTGCCGTCGAACGCCACCTTGTGGGCGTCTTCCGGGAGCTGGGCGAAACCGGATTCGACCACGGTCAGCCGGGTGCCCGCCGATACCGGTTCCAGCGTGAACTCCACGTAGGTCCGGCGCGGATCCTCCTCGGGCAGGCCGAAGATGTGCCAGGTGAATCCGAATACGCGCGGCTCCTCCACTCGCTCGACCCGCAGGTCGGCGCGGTGCTCGCTGTCGTTCCAGCGCATCCAACCGGTGCCGCCGGGGCGCAGCTCGATGTCCGCTTCGTTACCGAACCAGGTGCCCAGCCCTTCGGCTGTGGTCAGCGCGCTCCACACCTTGGCGGGCGGATGCGCCAGCTCGATCGTCCGTTCGATGTGATCGGGGAATCCCATGAACCACCTCACTTAGTAGCAACTTGTCGGTTGCAATAGTATTGCAACCGACAAGTTGCGTCAATGGTGGTCCGGAACGAAGGTGCTGTCAGTGGGTGCCGATGTATTCGATGTACCCGGTGCCGGTGACGGGTTCGCCGCGGAAGTGGCCGTCGTACCGGTAACTGCCGACATAGCCACCGGCCATTCCGTAGACGTAGTCGTCGTTGGTGGTGCCGTGGATTTCGATCAGCTCGCCGCCGTTCTCGTCGTCGACGCGCCAGCTGAATTCCTTTCCCAGGTGCATGGTCAGGCCGTTGGGCGTGCGCCGGGGAGTGGGCTCGAGGCGCTGGACCTCGAAGCGGAAGCCGTTTTCGTAGGTCCCGCCGTGGTCGGTGAGCGAGCGCAGGTACACGGCTTGCTGCATGGGGATTCCGCCCGGGCCGCGCAGTTCGACCATCAGGACCTGGGTGCTGTCGTCGAGATTGATGATGTGGTAGGTGAAGAACCGCAACGGCAGCGGCACCCGGACCGCGCGGGCGTATTCGAGGGTGTTCAGACCCGACAGTTCGACGGTGGATCCGCCGTGGGTGATGGTGCCCTCGTACCGGCACAGCAGCGACCAGTGGTCGTAGAGGTCGCCACGGAATTTCGCGAAGTGGGCGATCTTGTCGGTCGCGTGCACGCGCAGATCGAACTCGAAGTCCGGGTTGCGGTAGGTGACGGTGAACTGGGGGTAGCGGGCCTCGAGGCGGAAGTCCTCGCCGAAACGGACGAGGCTGGAGTCGGGGGCCAGTTCCAGATCGCGACCGACCCGGTAGCCGCGGAATTGGCCGGGGAACTCGACCCCCGCGCCGATGAGGAGATTCGCGGTGTCCGCGGCGGAGGTCTCCACGAGATGGTCGTTGGCCCACAGCCGGACCGCGGGCTGGCCGATGATGGCGATGACGTCCAGAAACCGTAGCGGGGCAGGAAGATTCGGCAGCATCAGCCCGTAGTGCACGGTCGAATACCGTCCGCGCGGGGGATGAAACGGGGTCGCGGGATCGAACGGGGTGCCCTTGAGCGAGTGTGTGGCCGAGACGCTGCGCTGCGCCGTGTGTAGCACGAGATCTTTCAAGCCCATGAGGTGGTCCCTTCGCGAACGGCAATATATGTGTGACTGAAGGTAACATGAAGAATTGACTCCTGGGTCAGTTGATTCGTCGAGAGCATGGTGGTGAGGTCGTTGGTGCGCAGGTCGGGCAGCAGAGGGGTGCCGCGTGGTGAGCGGGAGACGCAGATCCTGGACGCGGCGGCGATCGAGTTCGGCACGCGTGGGTATGCCGCGGTGTTCGTCGCGGATGTCGCCGCGCGTGCGGGGATCTCCAAACCTTTGATCTACCAATACTTTTCGTCGAAGGACGGGTTGTACTCCGCGTGTGTGGAGCGGGCCGGTGCGGCCTTGACCGCGGGGATCGGCGAGGCGATGCGGTTGTCGAATCCCGGTTTCGTCACCGCCGCCGCCGCGGTGCTCGACGCGATCTTCACCGCCCTCGAGCCGCGACCGCACGATTGGAATGTGCTCTACGACCGCAGCGTGCCGCCGGACACCCCGGCTGCCGTCGCGGCCGGAAGGTATCGGCGGAACATCGCCGACCAGGCCGCGGCCGGAGTCGGATCGGCGTTTCCGGCCGAGGAACTGTCCGACCCCGGCGATCTGAGCAGGCTGATCCGCATCTGGATGAGCAGCGTCTCGGCGATCGTGTCGTGGTGGCTGGACCATCCCGACCAGACCGCCGCCGAGATGAGCGCTCGCACGCAACGCGTGCTGTCCGCGCTGGGTTCGGGGCCGCCTCGCCCCGCTTCTTCGGCCCAGGACGCTCTCAGTCGACGGGGCCGCGGGCGGTGAGGACGGTTCTGAGGACGTGTTCCACCGCCGTGGGGAAGACCGCTCCACGCAGTTCGTCCCGTTCGGCGAGGTTGCGCGTCGCGAGGTCCAGGATCTGGTCCGGGGGCAGGCGGTGGACGAGGAGGGCGGCGATGTCTTCCAGATCCAGGTCGGCGGTTGCGTTGTCCAGCCGGATGAGGGCGAAGGCGACGACTATCTCTTCGTCGGTCATGGTTCGCCTCCTCGTGCGGCCGGGACAGTCGGCCCACAATCCTACGGCGTCGAGGTTGTCGTCAGCCGTTCGAGGGCAGTGGTACCGGCGGCGGGGGGAGGGTGGGGACGGGCAGGTGCAGGTGGACTCGTTCGGGGTCTATTCCGTTGGTGCGCAACAGGTTCAGCACTTCGGACAGGAAATCCTGGAAGGTGCCGTGCCGGTGGCGTTGCAGGGCGGCGAAGATCAGGGCGGTGCGCAGGCCGCCGAAACTCGTTTGCGCGCGGCGGGGTTCGGCGGCGTAGGCGACACCGGCCAGCACCTGATCGGTGCCGGGTGGGACATCCCAGAGGAAACGGTCGCTGTAGGACTGCTGGACCTGGTGTGCCCAGGTGAGTACGCGGCGGACCGCGTCCTGGTCGCGCAGGAAGATGACGATGCCGTCGTTGCGGCGGTGGACGGGGCCGGTGACCTTCGCGGAGTGGACGCCGGGGAAGTGGACGGGATCGTCGACGATCTCCCGGACCACACCGGCCATCAGCCAGGTGCGGGCGTCGCCGGCGGGGTTCAGGTAGACCTTGTAGCCGATGTCCTCACCGCGCATCCCGTCCCGCTGGCTGACGCGGCCGAAGTGCACGAATTCCAGATCGTCGGGACGCCACAGGTGGGCATTTTCCCTGGTGAGCACGCCGACGCCCTGGATGACCGCGGACTGCGCGGGGCCGACGGCGCGGCGGGAAAGGATCCGCACCAGCGCGTCGGTGTAGGTGGCCGGGTCCTCGGTCGGGTCGCTCGCGCCGCGGTCGCTGTAGAGGGTGTAGACGTCGTCTTCGCTCCGGATCAGCTGACGGTAACCCCAGACACCCTCGAGGAAGAGATCGAAGTTCTCCCGCGACACCTCGGGAACGGGTATTCCGGCGTTGATGTAGGACTGGTCCCGCAACATCATCAGATCCTCGAACGCCACCCCCGGGCGGAGCGAGGTACGCAGGATGTCCAGCGGACGCGGCTGGTCCAGGACGTCCGGATAGTCGCGCATGATGTCGGTCAGATCGGCGTTCTCCGCAGGTTCCGTCGGGTGGCTACCGGAGCGTTCCGGGGTGAACAGACCACCCTCGACCCAGACGTGCGGGGGCCGGGCGGGCGGTTCGGACACCGGAGCGGCCGGGGTGGGATCGAACGGTGCGCCGGGCGAGAGTGATGTCGCGCCACTGGTGCTCGGCCGTGCGGCGGGGCCCGGTCCGTAGGCCGCGTACGCGCCCGGGCCGCCCGCGGTGAACCGGTCGAATTTCGGCAGGTGTTCGAGTCCGACCGCGAGGACGCCGGTGCCCTTCGGCATGGGTACGGTCGGCCACTCGGGGAGGGTGCCCGCGGCGTAGAAGCGGGGTTTGCCGTCCGGGCCGTACACCGCGCCGTGGCCCTCGGGGGACATCCGGTACTCGGTGCCGTCCGGCAGTCGCCAACCCTGATGGTCCCGCATCGACCGGTACTCGACGCCGGTGGCGGTCCGGAGGTACAGCTCGCCCTGCTTCGAGAGCCCGACCACCGACCCGTCGGGGTCGCGCCGGAACTCCACTCCGCCTGTGGGAGTGAAGAATTCGCTCACCACATCGTGCAGTCGGCCGCCCTCGGCACGTCCGGTTCGCTCGTCGCCGACGTTGAAGTACTCGATGCCCCGGCTCTCGTCCTTGCGATACCGGACGCCGCCGACGTCGGTGTAGCCGGTGCCGCCCGGATCCAGCCGGTGCTCGATACCGTCGAGCGGCCGCGGGTATCCGTGGTTCTGGTCGTGTGGATCCTCCAGCAGCAGCCGCACGGGTTTGCCGCTGTGCGCGTCGTATTCCAGGCCCAGGACCGCGTAGGCGTGCATGCCGAGCAGGCCGGGGGCCTCGCCGGGCCCGAACCAGTGTGTCGAGATCAGTGCTGTCGCAGCACGTTTCAACAGATATTCGATCCGCCCGAGGAATTCGGTCCCCGCCGCGCGCTGGCCCTCGGAGTGCAGGGTGTTCAGGCCGCCGCGCAGGTGTGCGTAGTAGTCGACCAGGGCGGCCTTCTCCGAGGTCCAGCGGTCCGGGAAGTTGTCGTTCAGATACTGCTCGAACAGCGGGACGGCGTCGGTCTCCTCGTCCCACTGGAACCGCACCCATGCGGCGTGGCGGTCGGCGCCCGGCGGATGGGCCAGGTCGATCCGCTCCCGTGCGGCGGTCACCCGATCGTCGACCGACTGCTGCCAGTGGTCGAAGGTTTCCGCCACCCGCTCGACGAAGTCCGGATCGGCATTCGCCCCCAGCAGCGCCCGCAGCGTGCGCGGACCGAGCCGGAGCGGATGCAGCACCGGCTCGCGGTGGGTGCGGGTCGGGCGCGAAATCCCGGTTCCCGCTTCGTAATACGCGTGGCCGAGACGTTCGAGAATCTGTTCGGGCGGATGCCCGGGACCGCCGTAACCGTCCTCGGGGGCGAAGCGGCGCAGATACGCCTTCTCGATCATCGCGGCCCACAGCGGACCGCCGCGCTCGTGCCGGACGAAATAGCCGACACCGTCGGCGTCCACGAAGAGCGTTTTCTCCACCGGCACCCATTCGGGGGCGCCGTCGACGAAGAAGCGGACGCCGACCGTGCCGTCCCCGTAGTCCTCGAGCATGTCCACCAGCGCCTGCGGATGCTCCCGGGCCAGGGACTTCAGCGGGGCCAGCAGGCCGCAGGTGGCTCCGGCGCCCTGCCGCGCGTCCTCGGGATCCGGCACGGGCGCACCGGTTTCCGACAGTCGGAACAGGGGATCGTCGTGCCGATCGGCGAGCTGCGGCAGGGCGGGCAGGACGTCGTCGCGGGCCTCGACGCGGACCCATTCGTCGTGCCCGACCATCCGGATCCACCGCGACGTACCGCCGCCGGCGGTGGCCACCAGTGCGTCAGGGGGCGAAATGCGTACCACCGCAGGATTATTCGAGGCGGAATGCCCCGTGATGCGGATCTCGCCGTTCGGCATGTTCCACTGGAGTGTTCCGGTGTTGCTCCCGGGGCTGTCCGGCTGGAAATGGGAGATGTCCAGCAGACTGGTCGGCAGGTACAGCTGCTGCTTGTTCGGACCCCAATAGGCGTAATGCTGTCCCTTGCCGGGGATTTCACCGACCGTGACGGGCATGCGGCCCGAGCTGTAGAAGCGGTGCGCGTCGCCGTTGTGGTCGACGAGCGTCAGCAGCGGGTCGCCGTTCGCCGTGTGCAGGCCGATCGGCTGCACCGGCACCGGGAGCACGGGCAGCTTGCGGTTCCTGTCCGCGGGGGACAGATTCTCCAGGCGCTCACTGTCATCCAGCGGTTTCGCCTCTAGTGCGGCCCAATCGAAGGTTTTCGGGAACTGCGCGCGTCGGCGCGGGGCAGCGGTGCTCGGGCCGGGGTCGGCGGAGAGTTGCTCGTGCAGATCCGCGCCGAAGGCGGTGCCGTCGTCGGAGGCGGGGTGGTGCTCGGGGAACAGTTGGGGTGCGGGACCGGCGAGTCCCGGCTGGGACGCATTCGCGGATACGGGCCGCAGCGCCCGGTGTGTCGGTGTGGTCGCGGCGGCCGACGGTGTGGTCGGTTTCGGGCCGTCGGCGGCGTACGCGCCGACACCGCTCATCGAGACCGACGAGAATTTCGGCAGATGCTCGAGGCGCACCGAAACGATGCCGCCGCGCGGCGGCACGGTCATATCCCGCTGCGGGACAACGGGATTCGGGTCGATGGACCAGTTGGATCGGCCCGGACCGCGGATCCGATGGGTGCCGGTGCGGGTGGTCCAGTGCACGACCCCGTCGGGGGAACGGCGGAAGCTCCCGTCCCGCACCATCTTGTACTCGGCGCCGTCCGGCGTCCGGGCGTAGCGTTGGCCGTCCGCCGACAGGCCGTACACGGTCCCGTCCGGATCACGGCGGAACTCCGCGCCGCCGGGGGGTGCGAAGAAGTCACTCACCACATCGTGCAGCGCACCACCGGGAGCACGGCCCGATCGCGGGTTGTCGACGGCGAAGTATTCGATCCCCTCGACCTGGTTCTTGCGATAACGCACACCGTCCGCGTCGGTGGTGTGGCCGGACGTCCGGGGATCGAGCCGATACTCGATACCGGCGGGCGGCACCGGATACTTCTCGTTGAAGTCGTACGGGTTCTCGAGCAGCACCGCTACCGGATTCTTGTGCGCGTCGTACTGCACATCGGACACCGCGTACGCGTGGGTGCCGTAGAGGCCCGGTACCGCGACGGTGTTCTCGAGCCCCTCGCCGAGTTGGCGCGTACCCAGCAGCACGGTGGTGTTGCGCTGCATCATGTAATCGATGCGCCGAGCCAGCGCCTCGCCCGCGACCTGGTAGTTCGCATCCAGAACCCGCTCATGATCCGGCCCGGCGAACAAGCTGCGGTAGTAACTCCCGAGGGCGTCCTTCTCGGCATCCCACCTGTCCGGGAACTGTTCGTTCAGGTAGCGGCGGAATCCGTCCGGGGAGAAGATCGACCGGTTCGCGACGAAGTCCTCGAACGCCTCGTCGCGGGTGTCGGCGTGCGGGTGGAGTTGCGTGAGGTGCGCGAACTCCGCCACGCCCTCGGCGTCGAACGCGGTGTTCCAGGCGTCGTAGGTACCCGCGAGGCCGCGGGCGAATTCGAAATCGGTGTCCGGGCCGAGCAATTCGTGCAGGGTGTCGGCGTCGAACAGCAACGGGTGCAACATGTTCTGCGCATCGGTGCGGATCGGTTGCCACGGTCCGGTACTCGCCTCGTAATACGCGCGGCCCAGGTGTTCGAGCGTCGCATCGGGGTGATCGGCGAAACCCGCGTACCCGTCGTCGTTGCCGAACCGCTGGGCGAACGCCTTCTCGATCATCGCCGCCCACAGCGGCTCACCCGGTTCGTGACGCACGAAATATCCGGTACCGGTGCCGGTCCGGACGTAGAGCCGTTTGGTCACCCGCACCCATTCGGGTCGGCCGTCGACGAAGAACCGCACGCTCACCGTGCCGTCGCCGTGGTCGGCGAGCATGTCCAGGATGGCCTGCGGGTGGTGTTCGGCCAGATACTTCAGCGGGGCGATCAGGCCGCAGTCACCGGCCGCGCCCTGCCGCGCCTCGCTCGGCCACGGCCGCGGCTGCCCGGTTTTCGAGGTGCCGAACAGCGGGTCGGAGTGCCTGTCGGCGAGTTCGGGCAATTCGGGGATGACGTTGAGCGGCGCCTCGACGCGATACCACTCCGATCCGTTGCGGAACTTGATCCACCGCGACGTTCTCTCGCCCGGTTTCGCGACCATCGTGGTACCGGCCGGGGCCAGGACCGTGATCGGGTTGCCGTCGGTGGTGTGCGCGTACATCCGGGTCTGGCGAGGTGGCAGCGACCAGCTCAGTACGCCCGTGGTGCCCGAACCGTCCCACCGGAAATGGGAACCGTCCAGCAATATCGCCGGGATCTCCTTGATCCGACCGCCCCCGATATTGATCCGATAGTACGGCTCACCGGAGGGGAAGACGCCGGGCTGCGCACGGGCCTGTCCGGTACCGGGGATCTGGAAGCCGTCGCCGGTGTGGTCGACGAGGACTATTCCGCGTTCACTGCCGGGTGCCTGTTGGACAACGAGATCGACGGGGACACCGAGATCCGGGAACAGTTGCTCGCGCTGTTCGGCGGTGAGGTTTTCCAGTCGCTCGTGCTCGGCGAGCTTCGGGGGTGCGAGTAGCGCGCGGTCGTATGTCTCCGGGAAGACCGCTCGTCGGATCTGCTGCGCGGGGGAGGTGTCCGGGGCGGACATCTGCTCGTGCAGGTGGTCGCCGACGTACGGCTCGTCCCGGCGCACCACGGGAGCGGGATCGTCCGAGTGGATTCCCGTGTCGGCAGCCGCCTGCCCCTCGACCGCGTGGACGCCGACGCCGCTGACCGAGACGGTCTTGAACTTCGGCAGATGATCGATCGCGACCGCGACCACACCGCCGCGCGGCGGCACGGTCGGATCCACGACCCACGGATCGGCCAACCGGTCCGCACGCCAGCTGCGCTGTCCGGGCTCGCGTACCTCGGCGAAACCCGAAGGCTCCCTGCGCCATTCGGTCCCGCCCGCAGCGCGTTCATAGTGGTATCCGTCCCGCAGGACCTTGTACTCGGTACCGTTCGGCGTCCGGGCGTACCGCTCACCGTTCCTGGACAGGCCGTACACCGTGCCGTCCGGATCGCGGCGGAATTCGGTCGGGCCGTCGGGCCGGAAGTAACCGCTCACCAGATCCCGCAGCGCGCCGTCGGGACCGCGCCCGGCATCGGCGTCCGAGGCGAAGAAGTATTCGACACCGGTCTCGTGGTCCTTGCGATACCGGATGCCGGACTCGTCGGTGGTCCGTCCGGCCGGACGCGGGTCCAGGCGGTATTCGACGCCGGGCACGGGCTCGGGGTAGCCCTTGGTGAAGTCGTGCGGATTCTCCAGCAGGAGTCGTGCCGGTTCGAGGTGTTCGTCGTACTCCACGCCGAGTACCGCGTAGGCGTGCGAACCGACCAGGCCGGGCACCGCGGTGCCGTTCTCCTGCCCTTCCCCGAGCGGGTACGAGCCGAGTTGCACCGTGGTGTGGCGATCCAGGAGGTAGTCGATCCGCCGCGCCACCGCCCGGCCCGCCGCCAGGTAGTCCTCGTCGAGGATCCGCCTCCGGTCCGTTCCGGAGGTCAGACTGGCGAAATACGATGCGAGAGCTGCCTTTTCGTGTTCCCACCGCTCCGGGAGCTCCCGATCCAGATAGTCGCGGAAACCCTGCGGACTGTTGAGGGCAATGGTCTGCCGGAACTGGGCGAGGGCCGCACGCCGGGCGGCGCGATCCACCGGGTGATCGGTCGCGATCCGGCGGATCTCCGCTTCCTGCTGGTCGGTCAGCGCCCGCTTCCAGTGGTCGTACGAACCCGCTACGCGACGGGCGAACTCGATGTCGGTATCCGGGCCGAGCACTTCGTGCAGCGTGTCCATATCGAACAGCAGCGGGTGCAGCATCTCCTCGAGTTGCGTGCGGGTCGGCTGCCAGCTGCCGTTCTTCGATTCGAAGTACGCGCGCCCGAGACGTTCGGCGTACACGTGGGGTACGTCCTCGAAGCCGCCGTACCCGTCACCCCGGCCGAAGCGCTGCGCGTACGCCTTCTCGATGATCGCGGGCCACAGCGGTCCACCCCGTTCGACGCGGGCGAAATAGCCGGTCCCGGTCCTGGGGTCGACGTAGATCCGCTTGTCCACCTGCACCCATTCGGGTTTGCCGTTGGTGAAGAAACGCACGTCGACGGTGCCGTCGCCGCGGTCGCGCAACATGTCCAGGATCGCCTGCGGATGCCGCTCGGCCAGCTGCTTCAACGGGGCGAGCAAGCCGCAGTCGCCCGCGGCGCCCTGCCGCACATCCCCGGGCAGTACGAGCGGCCGCCCGGGCGGGCCGAACAGCGGATCCTCGCGCCGATCCTCGAGTACCGGCAGTGCGGGCAGCACGTCGTTCGGGATCTCGGCGCTGAACCAGCCCCGGCGGCCGGGCATCTTGATCCACCGCGACGTCTCGTCACCGGGCCTGGCCACCAGCGTGGTTCCGGAGGCCACGGTGAGCACGCTGGGGTGACCGCTCTCGGTGCGGACCGAGAGGAGGGTCTGTCCACCCAGCCCGCGCCACTGGATGATGCCGTACCCCTGGCGGCCCGGGTTCGGGGTGAAATGGAAGTCCGCCATGAATTCGGCCGGAATCCGCCGGGTCCGGCCGTCACCCGGATCGAACTCGTAATACGGTGTGCCGTCCGGCATTCGGCCCTTGCGCGCGGATTCCACACCGGAGCCGGGCAGATCGACCACCTGACCGGACTCGCCGACCAGGGTCAGCGCCGGGCCGCCGCGGGGTGCGCGGCGCACCGCCAGATCGACCGGAACGCCCAGCACCGGGAACCTCTCCGCACGCTCGAAGGGCAGCAGTGTGTCCAGCTGTTCGGTGGCCGGCATCGGCGGCGGTTCGAGCAGCTTCCGATCGAACGTCGCCGGGAAGACCTCGCGTGGTCGTCGCGGATGCAGGGCCGGATCGTAGTCCGAGGCCAGTTGCGTGGACAGGTGCTCGCCGAGATCCATGTCGTCGGCGGGGGGCGCTCGTTCCGGTTCGTGCGCGGTCTCGATCAACAGTGAATCTGATTGCGGTGCGGCGGTTTCCACATCCGTGGGTGCTGCGAGGGAGCTTCCGTACGAGACCAGGACACCGATGTCGGCGCTGTCGACCGAGCTGACCGCGTCGGACGAGCCGTCGTCGACGTAGTCCTCTTCCTCGCCGACCATGATGTCGTCGTCGCTGTCGCCGACCACGACATCTTCGTCCGGCTCGACGGCGAGGAGGTCCGTCAGCTTCCTGTCGTGGCGTGTGTCTTCTTCGTATTCGTCTTCGTCCTCGATCGGCACGTGCCCGCGAGTGACGTGCGCGCCCACACCGCTGACCACCATCTCGCCGAATTTCGGCAGATGCGCCAGATCGATGGCCACGAGGCCCCCACGGGGCATGACCATGCCCCGCAGCGAGGGGGGCGTCGCCGTTTCGGCGGACCAGTCCGGATCGCCGGGCCGACGCACCTGGATCACGTCGCCTTTGAGCTTGCGATGCTCGGTGCCGTCGGGGGCGCGGCGTTGCAGACCGGCAGGGGTCAGCCGGAATTCGGTACCGTCCGGCAGTCTGGCGTAGCGCTCACCGGACTCGGTCAGCGCATACACGGCGCCATCGGGATCCACGCGGTACTCCGCGACATTGTCGTGCGCGAAATAGTCGTCGGACAGGTGCAGATCGTGTAGCGCACCGCCGGGCGCGCGACCGGACCGGCCGTCGGAGACGTGGAAGTAGTCGACACCCTCCTGCTCGTCCCTGCGGTGACGCACGCCTGGCTCGACCTCGGTGGCGGCCGCCGCGTTCGGGTCGATGCGATAGCTCATACCCCGCATCGCGGGATACACCTGCTGGGTGTCGTGCGGATTCTCCAGCAGGATCCGCACGGGTTCGCGGTGCTGCGCGTCGTACTCGACACCGGCGACCGCGTAGGCGTGGGTGCCGATCAGCCCCGGCACTTCGGTCGCGTTCTCGAGGTTCTGCCCGAACCGGCGGGTATTGAGCACCACCGTGGTGTCGCGTGTGCGCAGGTAATCGATCTGCCGGGCGAGCCAACGTCCCGCGACCCGGTAGCGATCGGGCAGCAGCCGCTGGTGGTTCTCGATCTGCGTGGAGTAGATGCTGTCGTAGTACTGCGCCAGCGCGTTCCGTTCGGCTGTCCAGTCCTCGTCGTCCTCCCAGGCCATCATGTCCAGGTACGACCGGAAGTCGGGGTAGTGGTGGACCGCTGCCTTCCAGTGGTCGAAGGTGTCGGCGACCCGGCGGGCGAACTCCGGGCTGGCGCTGGGGCCGAGCAGTTCGAGCAGCGTATCCATGTCGAATTGCAGTGGATGCAACGGCACTTCGGCCTGCGAGTAGGCGGGTCGCACCGATCCGGTGCGCCACTGGTAGTACGCCAGGCCGAGGCGTTCGGCGGGAATGTAGCCCTGATCGCTGAAGTCGGTGTAGCCGTTGCCATTACCGAAGCGGTGGACGTACGCCTTCTCGATCATCGCCGCCCAGAGCGGCGCACCCGGCTCGTGCCATGCGTACAATCCGATGCCGTTGGAGCCCACGTAGATTCGCTTGTCGACGCGTACCCATTCGGGTTGCCCGTCGGCGAAGAAGCGGACGCTGACGGTACCGTCGCCGTGATCGGTCAGCATGTCCAGGATCGCCTGCGGGTGATCGGTCGCCAGCTGCTTCAGCGGGGCCAGCACGGTGCAGGAACCGGCCAGGCCCTGCCGCACGTCCCGGGGCCACGGCAGCACCGCACCGGTCGGCGAGGCGCCGAACAGCGGATCGTCACGGCGATCGACCAGGGCCGGCAACTCCGGCAGCACGCTGTGCGGAATCTCGGCCCGGAACCAGTACCGTCCGCGTTGCTGCTTGATCCACCGGCTGGTACCCGTACCCGGTTTGGCCACGATCTCCTGACCCGGCGAGATCTGCAGGAAATTCTTGCCGCCGTTTTCGTCGGTGACGCTGATTCGGGTCGTCCCGGGCTGCGCCCGCCACTGGATGGTGCCGGTCTCCGCACCCGGAGTGTCGGCCTTGAAGGTGAAACCGAGCAGCAGTTCGTCCGGAATGTAGTGGAACTGCCCGTCCGGCATCAGGATCTCGTGCCGTGGTGACTCACCGGGCTCTTTGGTCATGGTGGCCCGTGCCTGCCCCGAGTGGGGCAGCTCGTACATGTCGCCCTTGTCATCGACGAGCGTCAGCGTGGTCTCGCTGCCGGGGCGCGTGGCCAGCCGGGCCGGGACGGCCGGTGCCGGGAGCAGCTCCTCCCGCTCCTCGGGGGTGAGATTTTCCCAGCGCTCGGCCTCGGTCAGTACCGGCGGCGCGAGCAGTGCCGGATCGTATGTCGGCTGGAAGGTCTTGCGGGGGCGCTGCGGGTGCAGGGCCGGGTCGTACTCCGAGGACAGCTGGACGGACAGGTGGTCGCCGAGGTAGCTGCCGTCGGCGGGGTCCGGGCCGCGGCGTGCCCGCCCGAGCGAACCGTCCGTTGCGCCCGGTACGGCGGCGGTGTGCGTCGGCATCGTGGATCCCGGGCCGTATGCGGCGTACGCGCCGGGGCCGGTCGCGGATATCGAGTCGAACTTGGGGAGCTGTTCCAGTCCGACGGCGATGATTCCGGCGCGGTGCGGGGTGGGCAGGGTCGGCCAGTCGTGGAAGGCGCCCGGATCGTGCAGGACGGGGTTGCGGCCCGGCTCGCGGACCAGGGTGTAGCCGTTCGGGGTCGTGCGGATCTCGGTGCCGTTCGGGAGCCGCCAGGCCCGGCCGTCGTGCGTCGCGCGGAATTCCAGGCCGTCGGTGGTGCGGATGTAGCGCTCGCCCTGCGCGGAGAGTCCGAAGACGGCGCCGCCCAGGTCGCGTCGGAATTCCGTGGGCCCGGCGGGCTGGAAGAAATCGCTGACCACCTCGTGCAGCGCGCCGCCGGGGCCGCGGCCGGTGTGCGCGTCGGGGACGCGGAAGTAGTCGGTTCCCCGGGACTCGTCGTGGCGATGACGCACCCCGCCGCGGTCGACGTAGCCGGTCCCGCCCGGGTCCAGGCGGTATTCGATGCCGGAAACCGGTGCGGGATAACCCTTGTTGTCGTCGTGCGGGTTCTCCAGCAGCACCCGCACCGGTTTGCCGGTGTGCGCGTCGTATTCGAGTCCCTGGACCGCATAGGCGTGCCAGCTGTGCAGGCCCGGTACGGCGGTGTTGTTCTCCATGCCGACGCCGAACGTGTGCGTCCCGAGCACGATCGTGGTATCGCGTTTGAGCAGGTATTCGATGCGCCGCAGGAATTCTGTGCCCGCCGCGCGCTGCCCGTCGGTGTGCAGGGTGCTCAGGCCGCCCCGCAGGTCGGCGTAGTAGTTCACCAGGGCGGTCTTCTCCGCGGACCACTTGCCGGGGAAGGCGTGATTCAGATATCCGCGCAGGGCCCCGGGTGTGCCGAGGCCGTTGGTCGACAGGAACCGTTGCCAGGCAGCGGTTCTGGCCGGACCGCGCGGATGGGTCCGCTTGATCCGCCGCCACTGCGCGTCCTGATGGTCGCGGGTGCTGCGCAGCCAGCGATCGTAGGAACCCGAGATCCGCTCGATGAATTCGGCGTCGGCGTCGGGACCCAGCAGTGCGCGCAGGGCGTCCGTGCCGAACTGCAACGGATGCAGCACCGCCTCGAAATGCGTTGCGGTGGGCCGCACCCGGCCGGTGCCCGCCTCGTAGTAGGCGCGGCCGAGGCGTTCGGCCATCAGATCGGGATAGTGCCCGAGATGGCGGTAACCGTCACCCTCGGCGAACCGTTGCGCGTACGCCTTCTCGATCATCGCGGCCCAGATCGGTTTGCCCCGTTGGTGTCTCGCGAAATATCCGATGCCGTCCGGGCCCACGTAGATCTTCTTGTCCACGCGCACCCACTCGGGTTTGCCGTCGATGAAGAACCGCACTCCGACGGTGCCGTCGCGGTAGTCCTTCAGCATGTCCACGATCGCCTGCGGACGCTGCTGCGCCATCGCCTTGAGCGGGGCGAGCAGACCGCAGGTGCGGGCCGCGCCCTGCTGCACGTCCTCCGGATGTACCTGTGGCTCACCGGATTCGGAGAGGGTGAACAGCGGGTCGTCGTGCCGGTCTTCGAGCGTCGGCAGGGCGGCGATCACGTCGGTGGGGGCCTCGACGCGGACCCATTCCCTTTTTCCGGCCAGCCGGATCCACCGCGAGGTGCCCGGCCCGGCCAGTGCGATGACCGTCGAATCATGTTGGACGCGAACGACTCTCGGCGCGTTGCTGCCGGTGGCGTTGCCGAGGATGCGGGTTTCGCCACCGGGCAGCTGCCAGCGCAGCGTGCCCGTGGTGGCGCCCGGCGAATCCGGATGGAAGGTGAACCCCTCGGTCAGCTCGGCAGACAGGTAGGTGGCCCGGCCGTCCGGGCCCCACATCGCGTAGTGCTGCCCGCGGCCCGGGAGCACACCCGCGGTGACCCGCATCTCGCCGGAGCTGTAGAGCCGGTGCGTCGCGCCGGTGCGGTCCACGAGCGTGAGCAGTCGGTCCCCGCCGGGTTGCCGCTGTCCCGGCAGTTCCACCGGCACCGGGAGCGCCGGGAACAGCTCGGATTTCCGCGCGTCCGTGAGGTTTTCGAGCCGTTCACCGGCAGCCAGCGGCGGCGGGGCGAGCAGCGCCCAGTCGAACGTCCTCGGGAAGGACGGGCGTTCGCGGGGCGATTGCGACACCGGGCCGGGCTGCGCGGACAACTGCTCGTCGAGATGTGCGCCGAGATCCGTTTCGCCCGAATCGAATTCGGCCGGTGCGGTCCGCGTGGAACGGTCCGGCGTGCCGCCGTCGCCGGTCGTGATCTCCGCGGTGCCGCGCGTGGTCGCCGGGACGCTCACCTCGTGTCGCGGCTGCGCGCCGGGGTCGCGCGGGGTCTCACCGGTCGGCGCATCCGATTGCGGTGCGGCGACGGGGCCGCTGGCGTGGGGTGCGGGTCCGGCTGTGTTGGCCTGGACCGGCACCTCCGGTCCGTACAGGGCGACCGCGCCCGGACCGCTCATGATCAGGCCCCTGAATTTCGGCAGATGCTCCAGGGCGAGGGCGACGATGCCGCCGCGCTTCGGGATGGTCGTGTCGCCGGGATCGCGGCGGGTCGGATCATCGGAACGGTCCGGATCGCCGGGCCTGCGGATCTGCTTGCTGCCGTCGGCGTTCGTCCAGAACTCGGTCTGATCGGGAGTCCTGCGGTAGCGGCTGCCGTCCGGATTGCGTTGCTGCTCGGTGCCGTCGGGGGCGCGGTGGTAGCGGGTGCTGTCGGGGGAGAAGCGGTAGAGGTTGCCGTCGGGGTCGTGACGTTCCTGAGTGCCGTCCGCCTTCGTGAGGTAGCGGGTGCCGTCGACGCCGTCGCGGTAGCGGCCGCCCTGACCGTCGGACAGGTAGCCGATACCGCCGGGATCGAGACGGAACTCGATGCCGGGGATCGGCGTGGGGGAGGTGCGGTTGTCGTCCCACGGGTTCTCGATCAGGATCCGGGTCGGGGTGCGCTTCGCGTCGCGTTCGACGTTCAGCACCGCATACGCGTGCCCGCCGACCAGGCCCGGCACCTTGGTCACATCCTCCTGATCGGTGCCGTACGAGAAGGTGCCGAACACCACCTTGGTGCCGCGCCGCAGTGCGTGATCGATCCGCTCCGCGACCGCGCGTCCGGCGGCGGCGAGGTGGGCCGGCAGGCTCCGCTGCTCGGGGATGCCCTCCCGGAAGGTTCTGAAATACTCTGTCAGAGCGCGCTTCTCGTTGTCCCACTGGTTCGGGAAGCGGCGGTCGAGGTAGCTTCGGAACCCGGCGGGGGTGGCGAAGTCGTAGGTGCTCAGGAACTGTTCCCATGCGGCGTTCGCGGCCGCGTCGTCGCCCTGGTGGACGGTGCGGATGTGCTGTTTCGCCGCGTCCCGCCGGGCGAGGTCCTCCTGGTCCCAGTGTTCGAAGCTGTCGGCGATCACGCGGGAGAACTCGAAGTCGGCCACGGGCGTATCGGCCCGGGTGTGGCCCGGACGGACCTGTTCGTCGGCCAGGAATCCGCTCACCAGGTCGTGCAGGGTGTACATGTCGAAACGCAACGGGTGCAGGAAGATACCGTCGTCGACGACGCGGACCGGTTGCGCGCGTCCGGGCTGTTCGACCGTCACCATCGCGCCCTGCTCGGAATTCCACGCCCGGTAGCTCGGGCCGGTCGGAGTCCGATGGAAGCCCCCGCCCAGGATTTCGGCCGTATCGCCCGCGTGCGCGCCCGCCGCCAGGCCGTGGTAGCCATTGCCGCCGCCGAACCGGATGGCGTAGGCCTTCTCGATGATGCTGGGCCACAACGGTTCTCCGGGCAGGTGGCGGGCGAAGTGCCCGCGATCGGTTCCCGGGGTGACGAAGATCTTCTTGTCGACCGTGACCCACTCGAACTTGCCCCCGACCCGGAACCGGACGCTGACATTGCCGTTCTTGTCCTCGCGCAGGACGTCGCGGATCGATTGCGGATCGACGGTGGCCATCGACTTGAGGTTCGCGAACAGCGGGCAGTCCCCGGCCCGACCCTGCACGGCGTCCTGCGGCTGCGGACCGTGCGGGCCGTAGAGCGGACTCGAGCTCCTGTCGACCAGCTGGGGCAGTTTCGGCAGCACACTCTCGGGCGCCTCGACGCTGATCCAGAACGGGACGCCGGGATCCTTGATCCACCGTGCCGTTCCGGCCCCGTGGAGGGCCACCAGGGTGTGTCCGGGCGGTAGGTGGATCGGCATCTTCTGACCGGCCTCGTTCTGGCCGATGATCCGGGTCTGTCCGCCCGGGACGTTCCAGCTCAGGGTGCCGTACGGGCCGTTGGTGCCGGGCTGGAAACTGAAACCATTGTTCAGGTCCACCAGATCCGCGTGGACCGGCAGGTGTTTGCCGTCCACCATCCGGATCAGATACATCCGTCCGGTTGGAAGGTATTGCGCGTCCGCGATTCCGCTGGCGGCCAGCTTCCGCACGATGCCCTTGTGGTCGACGAGGGTCAGGGTGTCGGTCGTGCTGGGGACCCTGAGCGATACGCCGGGGTTGGGGAACGGTGTCGGTAGCGGTGTCGGGGGTTCGAGGTCGGCCTGGTCGAACTCGGTGCGCGCCGGGGTGGTGGCGCCGGGGTGTTCGAAGCCCAGTTTGTCCAGCAGGTCGTGGCCGAAGTCGGTGCGGCCGCCGTCGAATGTCGTTGGGGTCGTGGGGACTTCGACGTCCATCGGATCGTCGGTGGTCGCCGGGAGCGTGGGGTATGCCTCGGGGTTGTGCAGGTCCGCGTGGTCGAGGGTGAAGCCGATGCCGTCGGCGGCCATGGCCACGCTCAGTTGCGGCGTCTCGCCGTAGGGCCGGTGCAACACCAGGTACGAGGCGTCGAACTCGTTGTGCTGATGCACATTCCGGCTTCCATCCGGGCGCACCACGACCATGTCGATGCCGAATTCGCGGGCGGCGATAGGGATCAGCAGATCCGTCAGGTGGTCGGTCGGCGCATGCGGGTTGCGCAGGGTGCCGATGAGGCTCCGGAGCTCGGTGCGCCGCCAGTGCTCGAGTTCCTGGTCGACCTGGAGGCGGCGGATCTGCTCGGTGGACCATTGGGCGGGGGTGAGGCGTCCGTACCGGTGCTCCGCGTCGGCGTGCTCGCGGTGGGTCTCCTCGGCCTCGCGGCGCTGCCGGTTGCCGGGAGTGTTGTCGAACAGCGGGAGCAGGTCGTAGAAGTGCTCCCGCATCCGGTCGGCGAGCATGGTGCGCACCCGCTGCGCGCCGGTGTGGCCCTCCCAGCGCGCCAGCGCCTCGAACAACTGATTCCCGTTGTCCGGCAACGTGTCCCAACGCGCCGCCGCGGGCTCCGCCGTGTGCTCGGCGTCCCGCTCCGATGACGTGTCCGCCCCGTCCCGATCGCCGATGGCGGGGCCGGGCGCGGTGAGGCCGCCGCGATCCTTCGGGCTCGGATGATCCTCCGAGTACAGACCGTGCGCGCCGGGCCCGCTCAGTCCGGCGCTGCCGAACTTCGCCATGTGCACCAGGTCGACCGCCACGGTCAGCCCGCGCGGCGGAATGGTCATATCCCGGGCCGGCGGCGCGCGGTACGGATCGGACTGCCACGCGTGGCCCGGCCGCTTGCGCAATTTGATGCCGCCGGGGCTGGTCAGGTACTCGGTGCCGTCGATCTCCCGGCGGAACGTCGTGCCGTCCGCGTCGACCTGGTACCGGGTGCCGTCCGGGGACGTGCGGTAGCGGCTGCCGTCGGTGGTGAGGCCGTACTGGACCCCGTCCCGGTACCGGCGGTACTGGTTGCCGTGGCCGTCGATACCGTATTCGACCTCCCAGGACTCGTGATTCGGCTCGCGGCGGTAGGTGCCGCCGTCGGGACGCGGACGGTGGTCGGTCCCGCCCGGGTCGAGGCGGTAGGAGACGCCCGGCATCGGCAGTGGCGGGAAGGTGCCCTCTTCGTCGTGCGGGTTCTCCAGCAGCACCCGGGCCGGATGGCCGCCCTCGTGTTCGACGCCCAGCACCGCGTATCCGTGGTTGCCGACCAGACCCGGTGCGGCGGTGGCGTTTTCGTGGGTCCCGCCGAACTTGAACGTGCCGAGCACCACTGTGGTGTTGCGCCGCAGGGCGTAGTCGAGCCGATGGCCGATCGCCCGCGCGGCGATCCGGGCTCGCGGGCTCAGCACCCGATCCTCGGCCCGGCCGCCGTAGACCTCCTCGAAATACCGTGTCAGCGCGGCCTTCTCGGTCTGCCAGGTGTCCGGGAACCGCTGGTCCAGATATTCCCGGAAGCCGTTGGGGGAGGCGTAGTCCCGGGTGCCGAGGAATTCGCTCCAGGCGGCGCGCAGGGCGGCCGGGTCGTCCCTGTACCGGGCATCGAACTGGCGTCGGGTCCGCTCGAGCAGATCCTCGCGCTCCTGGTACCAGCCGAGGTAGGTGTCGGCGATCGCGCGGGAGAAATCGCGATCGATCCGGGGCGTCCAGGTCTGCCGGGTGTCGGACCGGACCCGGTCGTACCGGGCGTAGGTGCGGATCAGGTCGTGCAGGGTGTCGGCGTCGAAGGCCAGCGGGTGCAGGATGTCGTCGTCGGCGATGCTGCGCGCGGGTTGCGGACGCGCGTCGGGACCGGACTGGTGGAAGCCCTTGTCGAGGAGTTCGGCGACATGTCCGGCGTGCGCACCGTCCATGAGCGTACGGAAACCGTCGCCCCGGCCGAAACGTTGCGCGAACGCCTTCTCGATCATCGCCGCCCACAACGCTTCTCCGGGCCGGTGCGAGACGAAATATCCGGCGGTCGCGCCGCGCGCGACGTGGATCTCCTTGGTGACCTCGACCCAGTCGAACGACACGGCTTTCGTGTCCGGATCCCGGATGGTGAACCGCACCGAGACGGTGCCGTCCTCGTTGTCCCGCAGCATCTCGGTGATCGAGCGCGGATCCCGGGCCGCCCTGGCCTTCAGGTTGGCCAGCAGGGCGCAGTCGCCCGCGGCGCCCTGCCGCGCCTCGTGCGGTTTGGGCAGCCCGTCCGGCCCGAACAGCGCATCCGCGCGCCGGTCGACCAGCGACGGCAGCCGCGCCAGGATGTTGAACGGGACGTTGATCCGGAACCAGCCGTCCTCGCGCGCGAACTTCACGTACCGGAGCCGGCTCTCGCCGGGTTTCGCCGCGAAGGTGTAGCCGTGCGGCGCCTGCTTGGCCACCAGCGCGCCCTGCTCGTCGTGACCGAGGAACCGGATGCCGCCCTGCGGGAAGTTCCAGCTCAGTACGCCGGTCCGTCCGGTCGCGTCGTCGGCCTTGAAATCGAAGCCGTCCGAAAGCTTTTCGTGCAGGAACTGGGTGAACCCGTGCTGTTTGAACACGTACCCCGCGGGCTCGCCGTCCTTCGCGGGGCGGAACGTCGCCTGGGCCGAGGAGACGCCCGGCAGCTGGGTCGTCTGCCGCCGGTCGTCGACGAAGGTGTACATCGGGCGGCCGGCGGCGTCGGTGACCACGGGGACGTCCAGCGGCACGGGGAGCACCGGGAACCGCTCCTCGCGCTGCTCGGCCGTGAGGTTGTGCAAGAGTTCGTCCTCGTTCAGCGGCAGCGGTTCGAGACCCTCGGTCTCGGGCTGCCAGCGTTGGAACGCGGTGCCGTCGGACGGCTCGGACCTCGGCGGCTCGATCGGGCGGCCGCCGAAATAACTGTCGATCTCCTCGGGTGTGAACATCGGGTTCGGGTCGTGATCGGCCGGGCCGTGCGATGCGTCCGTTCCGGAGATACCGGGTGCGGACTCCGCCGCGACGGGACCCACATCGGCGTCCGAACCGGGCGCCCTATCGGTGGATGGTACGAGGACGGCATCGATGTGGATCAACTTCGGGGTGGCGTCATCGGCCCGGACCTCATCTACGCGCAGCGTGCTTCCCCGCGAAATGCGCAGACGGGGAAGGCGTCCGGTGTCGCGGACATCCAGCCAGAGCCCGCGCGAGCCGTCGGGAAGTGCGACATGCACCAGGACATCACCGTGGGTGTGCTGCGATCCCAGTGACAGTTCGAGATGACCCGGCTCCCGATGTTCACCGCCCCGCAACAGCCGGGGGTTTCGCTCTCCCAGCGGTTTGCCGTCCACGGCGATCCACGAGGACACATCGTCCAGGCCGTAGGTCCCCACGACGGGCCCGTGCGGAATGACCCGATCGAGGATCCGATCATGTTCCGCCAGAACACGTTCGAAGGATTCTGCATCAGGCTCGGCATTCACGAAGTGCCGCAGCGCGTCCCACCGTTCGCCGCTCCTGTGTAGCGAACTCAGATGGTCGGTCAGCCACCGGCCCCGCGCCCGTCCCCGAGCGTGCTCGTGATCGTCCCGGTCCAGGAATTCGGTAAGTAGTGGTTCGATCCGTGCCGCCAGTGCGGCGCCCTCGGGATCGAGTGCGGTGGTGTCGTGCGCGCGTAGCTGGTCGGCGCAGTACTGGATATGCTCGCGCAGCTCCTCCGGCGTGTTGTCCTCGAGCATATCCGGCAGGTTGTCGTCCTCGAAGAGCCCCGCGTCGTCGAGGAGTCGCATCGTCTCGGCCTCCGCGCGCGTTCGATCGAAGAAGGCCGCGTCGGGGGTCTCGGTGCGCAGGATGTCGGTGAGGCTCGCACTGGCGGTGGAGTACCGGGCGACGAGCTCCTGCTCGGATTTCGGAATATCGCGGTGGACACCGGCCAGCCAGCGAGCGGCGTAACGGTATCCCTCGCGGTTGGTCGTGAACTCGCGTGAACCGTCGGCACGGTACGTGCGGGTCCGGGGCGTCGGCACTATGCCGTTGGCCGGGATGTCGAAATCGACGTCGTCCGGACCGCGAATCGCGGTGAACGACACCTCGACGGTGTCGTCGATCAGATCCTGCGGCAGATCCCGGAAAAGCTCGAGCGACAACCCATCCCACCACATCGGCGCACCCGCGGACGGGTAGACCACCGCCATGTTCCGATACTCGAATACGCCGGGCCGATTCGGCGCGCGCATGGTGATCTCGACGAAAGCCGCAGAGCCCCAGCCGTAACCGGGATCATCGCGCAGGGTGTCGACGATGTGCCGAAAGCGGGCTGCCGCGTTCGCTCCGGGCGCGGGTGCGGGCGTGGCGCCGAGCCACTCCGTGATCTCCTTGTGCACCGTATCGCGCAGCTGTGCGATCGGGAGTGCGGTGCCGTCGGGGCCGAGGTGTTCCGTGGTCGGGAACGCCACTGTCGCAGAGCCTTCGAAGCTCAGCAGACCGGCGACCATCGCGTGGTAGGAGGCCAGGTAGCGGGCCTCGGGAGTGTCGATCACCGTCGGATGGCCGACCGGTGCGCCGAGGGTGTACACCAGCTTTCCGTACGGTGTGCCTTTGTCCCCGGCGGCGCTGTGGGTCCGCGGATCGAAATGGCGGAAGTGGTGGAGATTGGCCTTCAGGATCGACAGCTGCGCATCGGCCTCCACCTTCCAGTCCTGCGCCGACAACGGTGTATCGGTGTCCAGCCGCTGCCGCAGCGCATCCAGGGAATCGGTGAGGTAGGCGACCTCGTCGAAGCGCCGGACCAGTTCGGCCGGTAATGTCGGCCCGGTCACCACCCGGCCCTGGTGCGGCATCATCCACACCGGGGCCGTCGTGCCGTCGGTCGGATATACGAGCAATGCCGCGTGCACCGCGACCGGCGTGTCCGACCAGGTGGAGAAGGAGTCGAATTCGCGGAATTCGACGAACGCCATCGCACCCGGCCCGGCCTTGCGGACCGCCTCGGTCACGGTGGTGATCGCCGGATTCGCCGAGTAGGTGCGCTTGGGCACGACGGTCAGTTTCCGCTGGAACAGGTACGCGGCCTCGGCCCGGCCGCGTTCCCAGGCGCCCACCCGGTAGTCGACGGCCTGGGAGCGGAACCGCTGCAGCGTCGCGACAGCGAACTCGCGACGGCCGGCCCACGCCCGGGCGGCGGCGATCACCGCCTGATGACTGTCCACCACACCGACGCTCGGGGAAATTTCCGGAAAGACGAGCTGGGCAACGGTTTTGCCATCGCCGGTCGGTGCCGAGGGATTCCACCCGGACCGGTCGCCGACCGTGCGATCCAGATCGGCGTAATGCCGTGACGCCGCCTCGACTCGTTCCGGATCGGTGATCAGGAAGCGCACCCAGGCCGTTTTGTCGATCACACGCTGCGGCGGCAGCGCGCTGCGGGTGCCCGTCTGCGGGTCGACCCATTCGGGTGCACCGGCACCGCGCGGATAGACCACCCCCATGACGTGACTGATCTCGGTGACGAACCGAGCACCGGTGATCTTGCGTTTTCCGTCGGCCCCGAGCTCGGCCCACTGGATCAGGGCAACTCCGGCCGCACCCTCACCCGTCTTGGCGACCAGCTCGTGCATCGCCCGATACTGGTCGGCGAGCCGCAGCTTGCCGTTCTGGAACGAGAGGAACCGCGACCCCAGCGACTGCTCGAGCTGCCATTGGTATCGGGCGCCGAGGCCGAACGGAAGGGACGCCGAAGTCGGCGGCGCGACGAGCGGCGTGCCGAAATGTGTCGACATCAGCGCGAGCACCGTCAGACGGCAATTGGTGAGTCGGCCCGGATTGAACCAGCCGTTGCCGTTCAACAGCCCCAGATACTTGCCGATGTCCGGATACTTCTCGAAAGTACCGTCCGGCAGCCGCAATACCTGCTCGAGATCCTGCTGTAAATTCGGATTCTCCAGCGGCAGAACCTCTCTCGCGGTCACATGCCGCATCACTTCGATGGTGTTCGGTGCGGCCGGGGTGCGTGGCGCGGGGACGGGATCGTGTTCGGCGGATGGCTGTTCCGGCGGATGGTGACCGATGTGCGAGCCGTCACCGGAATCGGCAGTGTCGCCTCGCACGTCGGACATCGGGGCGAGTACAGCATCGAACGGTTCGCCGTGCGCCTCCGGATCATTGTTCCGTGCCCGCGGGCTCGGTGCGAAGATCGCGCGCGCGCCGGTGGTGTTCGTCGCGGCGGCCGCCACCGCCGATAGCTGGCCGAGGTCGACGGAGATGTTTCGGGCGTGGTTGGCGGGCGCGGAGACCCGCGGCGTCGCACGGGGCCGCGCTGTCGTTACGGTGGGCCCGCGGACGGGTGCGTATGCGGTGCATCCGTCGCCTACCAGGGCCTGGACTCGGGTAGGCGCAGGATCGGCTCGCACGCTGGATGTTTCGGGAGTCTGGGAGGATTCGGGCGGGGATTCCATCGGGGTGACATCCAGGTCGGAATCGGAATCCGAGTCGGTGATGGGTTCGGGTGTGACATCGGTGCGCGGGCCGATGGTCTTCGGTCCGTAGAAGGCGTGCAACGCCGCGCCGCTGACCGACATCGTCCGGAATTTCGGCAGGTGCTCGACCCGGATCGAGATGAGGCCGCCGCGCCGGGGGATGGTCGGGTCCGGTTGCCGCGGAATGGTTTCCGTGGTGGCCGTCCATGTGCCGCCCGGCTTCTCGACGAAGCTGCGGCCGTCGGTGCGCAGCCAGTACTCGGTGCCGTCAGGGTCGCGCCGGAATCTGCCCTGCTCGACGACTTTGTGCTCGGTGCCGTCCGTGGTGCGGGCGTAGCGTTCGCCGTCCTCGGTGATGCCATACACCGTGCCGTCCGGGTCGCGCCGGAATTCCGCGCCCCGGGCCGGTCTGAAGAAGTCGGTCACCACACCCCGCAGCGCACCGCTGTCGCCGCGCCCGGCCCTGGCGTTGCGCACGCGGTAGTACTCGACGTTCTCGTCGTCGTCCCGGCGGTGCCAGACGCCTTGGGCGATCTCGACGCGGTCGCCGGGCCGCGGGTCGAGGCGATAGTCGATGCCCGCGGTGGACTTCGGATAGATCTTGCTGCCGTCGTGCGGGTTGTCCAGCAGGATGCGCGTGGGTTTGCCGGTGGTGCGGTGGTATTCGACGCCCGTCACGGCGTAGGCGTGCCTGCCGATCAGTCCCGGCACCGCACGGCGGTTCTCGGTTCCGGGCCCGAACCGGTACGACCCGAAGATGATCGTGGCACCCTTGTTGTGCAGTCCGGCGATGCGCCGGGCGACGGCCTCGCCCGCGATCCTGGCGCCGCCCTTCAGGATCCGGTTCCGGTCCGGTCCGGACTGCACCTCGGACATGAACGCCGTGAGCGCGGCCTTCTGCGCGGCCCACTTGCCCGGGAAGGTCTTGTCGAGGAATTCGCCGAAGCCCTGCGGGGTGCCCATCCGCGCGAATTCCTTGGACTGCTGACGGCTGATCCCCTGCACCCAGTTCCGGTACGCCGCGCCGGCCTCGCGGGCGAATTGCCGATCGCCGTGCGCGCCGAGGATCTCGTACAGGGTGTCCTCATCGAGCAGTCCCGGATGCAGAATGTGCTCGATGACCGAGCGGGAGGGCCGCATCCCCAGCAAACCGGTCTGATAGTGCGCGATCCCGAGGCGTTCCGGGACGTCTCGGAAGGTGCTCCGGATACCTTCGTAACCGTTCTCCCCGCCGAACCGTTTCGCGTACGCCTTCTCGATAATCGCCGCCCACAGCGGCTCGCCCGGCGAGTGCTGCGCGAAGATCGCCTTTCCGCTGTCGTCGACGTGGAGCTTCTTGTCCACCCGGACCCATTCGGGTTCGCCGTCCACGAAGAACCGCACGTCCACCGTGCCGTCGTCGTGATCGGCGATCATCTCCATGATCGCCTCCGGACGATCGGTGGCCAGCGCCTTGAGCGGGGCCAGCAGACCGCAGTCGCCCAGACGCCCCTGCCGCACGTCCTGCGGTGCGGCCCGAAGCACACCCTTGGCCGAGGTGCCGAACATCGGGCTCTCGCGCCGGTCCTGGAGTTTCGGCCGCGGCAGGACGGGGGCCGGGGCCGTGACCCGGAACCAGTTCTGTTCCCCGGGCAGCTTGATCCACTGTGCCGTGCCGGCGGCCGGTTTGATCACGACCCGGTTGTTGCGCGCGATGGTGATCACATCGGAATTGCCGGTGGCCGGGTCGTGGGACTGGATGCGCGTCTGGCCGCCCAAGGTGTGCCAGACCAGCTTGCCGGACGATTTGCTGGTCCCGCCCTGTTCGAACCTGGCATCGGGCAGCAGCGCGACCGGAATCCGCAGCGGCTTGCCCTCGCCGAGAGACACCACGTAATGCGGCTCGCCGCCGTCCTGCTTAGGGATCTTGACGCTGAATCGGCCGCTCTCGGGCAGATCGTAGACGGCTCCGTCGCGGTCGACGAGGGTCAGCCTGCTCGCGGAGTTCTTGCGGCCGGGCAGCACGAACGGAGCCGCGAGTGCCGGGAACTTCTCCTCTCGTTCCTCGCGGGAGAACCTGTTCAGCTTCTCGTGGTCGGTCAGG
This sequence comes from Nocardia macrotermitis, assembly GCF_009604405.1. Lineage (GTDB taxonomy): Bacteria > Actinomycetota > Actinomycetes > Mycobacteriales > Mycobacteriaceae > Nocardia > Nocardia macrotermitis. The sequence goes on along the minus strand of NZ_WEGK01000008.1, from coordinate 191,685 downwards.
ACCGGAGCCGCGAGCAGCGCCGGGTCGAACGTCGGCGAGCCGGACGCGACGGTCGGCTGCTGTGCGGGGCGATCGGTGGTGTACGAACCGTCGTGGACCGGAGCGGGCTGCGTCGGCGTCGCCTCGGTGACGGCGGGCATCGCTCCTGGCGTCTCGCCGTGCACCCCGGAGTCATCTCCGGGCGCGAGCAGATTCGGCTGGAAGACCGCAGGCGCACCCGTGCCGCTCGTCGGCGTGGACTCCTTGTCCGGCCGCGCCACACGAGCCAGGTCGAGCATCTCGCTGATGCCCGTGAGTGACCTGTTGTACTGCGGCTCAACGGTTTTCGGCTCGTTGGAGGCCGACCGCCGGACTGCGGCGCCGTCGCCGGGATCGGATTCGGGCCCGGCCGGGCGCGACGGCGGACTCCGGTCGACGGGAGTCGAGAACCGCGGCGTCGACGGCAGCTGTGCCGCCGGTGCCGGGTGCACGATGGAATCGCTCGCGAGGGTGTGGGCCGCACTTCCGTCACCCGTCCGGATCTGGTCTCCGGTGTGAGTCGACGCGGGGTGATCCGCGCCGGACCGTGGTGCGGGCAGGTTCGGCAGCGCGTCGTTGGATGCCGCCGCGGCGCGTGCCTTCGTGGCGGTGGTGCTGGTGCTCTCGATCGCGGGTCCGTACGCGGCGTACACGCCCGCGCCGCCCGCCGAGATGAAGTCGAACTTCGGCGCGTGCCGCACGGCGACCGCGAGCAGGCCCGAACGCACGGGGAAGGCCCGATGCCAGTGCAGTTCACCGGGGTTCGAATCGACGAGCCAGAGCTTCCGGCCCGCCTGCCGGACCCACACGGTGCCGTCGGCCTTGCGCCGGTGCTCGGTGCCGCCGGGTGCGCGCCGCAGCACCTCCCCGTCGTGCAGGACCTTGTATTCCGTACCGTCCGGCGCGCGGGTGTACCGTTCGCCGTCGTGCGAGAGCCCGTACACGGTCCCGTCGGGTTCGCGACGGAACTCCGTGCGGCCGACGGGCGTGAAGTAGTCGGAGACCAGATCGTGCAATGTGCCGCCGGGCGCCCGGCCCGTCGAGGCATCCGGGACAACATAGTATTCGACGCCCTCGGTCCAGTCCTTGCGATACCGCACGCCGTCGTTCTCCATGGTGTGCCCGGACGTGGCCGCATCGAGGCGATATTCGACACCGGCGATCGGCACCGCGAACACGCCGTTCTTGTCGTGCGGATTTTCCATCAGAATGTTCACCGGTCTCTTGGCGCGATCGCGCTCGACGCCGATGGTCGCGTACACGTGATTGCCGATCAGCCCCGGCACCATGGTGCGGTTCTCGGTGCCGGGACCGAACGGCAGGGTGGACATCGTCACCGCAGTGCCCCGTTTGCGCAGGTAGTCGATCCGGTCGGCGAGGTTGTGGCCCGCGACCAGGTCGGCGGCGTTCAGCTCGCGGTCCTTGTCCGCTCCCGAGGCAACGCGGCCGACGTATGCCGCGAGGGCATCCTTCTCTCTCGTCCACTGCCCCGGTGTCGGCTCGGGCACGAAGGTGTCCAGGAATGCACGCACGCCCTGCGCTGTGTCCGGGTCCTCGGTCGCGCGCCAGGTGTCCATTGCGGCCTTCCGGGCCTTGACCGCGGCACCGGAGTCACCCGGATATTGTTGCCGCAATTCCTGGCGCTTGGCCGTGTACAGCTGGTCGGCCGCTTGCTGCCAGCGCTCGTAGGAGCGGTCGAGTTCCTCGGCGAATGCGCGATCCGACCCGGGCCCCAGCAGTTCGTGCAGTGTGTCCGCGTCGAACCGGGCCGGATGCAGCGGGAACTCGTTGACCGCGCGGGTCCGCTGCCGCATCCAACCGCCTGGTTCGTGATGTGCGCGCCCGAGGCGGACGGGAACGTCTGCGAAGGTGGCGCGAATCCCCTCGTAACCGTCGATCCCGCCGAACTTCTGGGCGTACGCCTTCTCGATGAGCGCCGCCCACAGCGGCTGCCCCGGGCGATGCCGGGCGAAGAGCGTGTCACCGGATTCCGCGTTCGCATAGAGCTGTTTGGTGACCCGCTCCCATGCGGGTTTGCCGTCCACGAAGAATCGCACGCTGGCGGTCCCGTCACCGTGATCGGTCACCATGTCCAGGAGCGACTGCGGATCGTCGAGCGACATGGCCTTCAATGTGGCCAGCAGGCCACAGTCCCCGAGATTTCCCTGGTAGACATCCTGCGGCAGCGGACGCGGCAATCTGCCGGACGGTGAGGTACCGAATATCGGATCCTGGCTCCGGTCCACGAGCACCGGCGATTTCCGCAGCACGGTGTCCGGGATCTCGGCCTGATACCACGTCTGTGACCTGCGGAATTTGATCCACCGCAACGTAGCCGTGCCTGGTCTGACCACCATCCGGGTGTCATCGGGGATCTCGACCATCTCCTGCCCGCCGGTGGTCGCGTTGCGCGCGAGTACCCGGGTGGTCCGCGCGGTGACGTTCCAGCGCAGCTCGCCGGTGGTGGTACGCAGGAAACTTGTCCGGAATCGGGCGTCGGGCAGCAGTTCGACCGGTACCCGCTGAATCTTGCCGTCGGCGGTGGTGAACTCGTAGTGCGCGACGCCACCGGATGGCGTGCGCATCTTGGCCCTCACCCGGCCGCTGTCGACCAGATTTACCGCGTTGCCGTTCGCATCGACGAGCGTCACCGACCGGCTCGCGCTGTCCACCGGGATCGGCACCGCGAGCGTCGGGAATTTCTGTTCTTTCTCGGCGGCGGTGAGCTTTTCCAGGCGCTCTTTCGGGTCCAGGACCGGAGGTGCGAGCAACGTCTCGTCGAACGTCGCCGGGACGGTCTCTCGATCTCGCTGCTGATGCGTCACAGAACTGTGATCGACAGCGAGCTGATCCCGCAGGTGATCACCGAAATACGAACCGTCCCTGGGTTCGTGCGCCCGCGCGGCCAGTCGCGACGCGAACGTCCCGGGTTGCGCGGACAACGCCGTGAAACCACCCGCAGTGAGATGTGCATGTGGCGCGGCCACGGTCTGTCTCGGCTCGAGGAGATCCTGCAAGGACAGTACTGTGGGACCGGACTCCGGCGCACGACGGGTCGGTGGGGCCGGTGGGGCGAGCTTCTCGGATATATCCGACGTCTCTTTAAGGTCGGACGCCTCTTTTGCCACCTGCGATGCGAAGCCGTACCCGGGCGTGACCGTATGCCGACCGCGGATCGTGTGCAGCGCATTCCGGCTGTACTGGGGTGACTGCGAAACATGTTGCAGCCCAGCAGTATTCGGTGTGGTCACGGCCCGCTTACCGCTGCCCTGCGCCGGTGCGGTGGGTTCGGGCCCGTAGACCGCCTGCGCCGCGACGCCGCTCACCGAGATCCGGACGAACTTCGGCAGATGCTTCAACTCGACGGTGACGATGCCGCCCCGATCCGGAATGGTCTTGTCCAGATGCCCACCGGCCGTATTCGGATCCGGTGTCTCGACCCCGTCGGGGGTGCGCACGACCAGCGTCCGATTCCCGTGCTCGTCGGCAACGGCCTTGTATTCGGTGCCGTCGGTGAATTTGACGTAGCGATCACCGTCGGGCGTGAGGCCGTAGACGGTGCCGTCGCGGTCCCGCCGGTATTCGGCCGGGCCGTCGGGGGTGAAGAAGTCGGTGACCACGTCGCGCAGTGCGCCGTCGCGACCGGAGGTGGCGTTCTCGGCGTGGTAGTAGTGCACGCCTTCGTCCGTGTCGACGCGGTGGCGCACACCGTCGCCGAGATCCTCGGTGTCCGCGCGCCTGGGATCCAGCCGGTATTCGACACCGGCCACCGGCCGGGGGTAGTCGCGGCTGTAGTCGTGCGGATTGTCGAGCACGACCCGCACCGGTCGTTTCCGGTCGTCGCGTTCGACGCCGATCGCCGGATACGCGTGCCCGCCGACCAGTCCGGGCACGGCGTCGGAGTCCTCGGTGGTCGAGGTGAACCACTGCGATCCCAGGATGACCGTGGTGCCGCGCCGGAGCAGGTGATCGATGCGTTCGGCGGCCCACTCGCCGATGGGCCGGTAGCGTTCCGGTAGTTCCAGCGGGTTGCCCGGCCGCGCGTCCAGCAGCTTGCTGAACTCCAGGATCGCGGCGCGCTGCGCCCGCCAGTTCCGCTGCGGGGTGTCCGGGAAATCGTGGCCCATCTGGTAATCGAGCGACCACTTGCCGGGCCAATCGCCCTTGACCTCGGTTATCGCTCGCGCGAATTCGATATCCGCGGCCGGTCCCAGCAATTCCTGCAAGGTATCGATATCGAGCGAATACGGGTGCAGGAAATCTTCCGAGTGCGAGCGGTACGGGTGCCAGCTGCCGGACTCGGATTCCAAGTAGGCGCGGCCGAGCCGTTCGGCGGTCAGCGACTCCCGTTCGGACAGTTCGTGATAGCCGTTGCCGTGACCGAACCGCTGGGCGTACGCCTTTTCGACCAGCGCCGCCCACAGCGGCTCACCGGGACGCTGCCGGACGAAATATCCGACGTCGTCGTCGGTGTCGACATAGATCCGCCGGTCCACCTGAACCCATTCCGGCTCGCCGTTCTCGAAGAATCGGACGCTGACGCTGCCGTCGTCGTTCTCGTGGATCATGTCCAGGATCGCCTGCGGGTGGTCGATCGCCAGCGCTTTGAGCGGGGCCAGCACCGAGCAGTCCCCGGCCATGCCCTGTCGCACATCGTCGGGGGAGGCGCGGAGTTTCCCGGTGACCGTGGTGCCGAATATCGGGTCACCACTGCGGTCGACGAGCTTGGGCATCCGTTCGGGCAGCAGTTCGCGGGGCGCCTCGAAGTCGAGCCATTCGGTGTCGCTGGGGCGTTTGACGGTCCAGGACGTGCCGTGCGGTTTCGCGACCGCGGTCATGTTCGACGGAATGGCGACGACGGACAACTCGCCGTGGGAGTCGCGGCCCTGGAAGCGGACTCCGGAGCGGGGTACGGACCAGGTCAGGGTTCCGGAGGCGCCCTCGGGTCCGCCGGGGCGGAAGGTGAAGTCCTTGTTCAGCAGTGCGGCCGGAATGTCGGCGGTGGTGCCGTCGTAGGTCTTGATCGTGTAGCGCGCCTCGCCGTCCTGGCCGCGGGTCAGGGTGACCGATTCGGTTCCCTTCGTACGCAATCGGAACGATCGGCCGCTGTGATCCACGACGGTCAGCAGCGGACGTCCGCCGCGGCTCAGCTGATCGGGCAGGTTGATCGGGATGCCCAGGGGCGGGAAATGCTTGTCCCTTTCCTCCGGGGACATCCGGTCCAGCCGCTTGTCCTCGGCGATCGCCTTGGGCCGCAACAGTTCCCGGTTGAACTTCGCCGGGACGGTCCGGCGTTCCGGCGGGGCGCGGGTGCGGCCGTGCTGTGTGGTGAGCTGACCGGCGAGGTGGTCGCCGAGGTACGAGCCGTCGCCGGGTTCGACGTCGGGCGCGAGCCGAGCCGGACGCGCGGCCTCGTGGGGGGACTTCAACTGCCGGAACAGGTTACGTCCGAAATAGGTGCCGTTCCCGGGATCGAAGGCGGGTGTCGTGCGGGGAGCCGGTGCGGGCTCGGACCGGGCCGGTGTGGTCTCGGGCCGCGCGGAACCGGTCTCGCCGCCCTCGTCCTCGCTGTCCGTCCAGTCGATATCCGATATCACCTCACCGCTCGAGATCGATGTCGCGTCGTCCTCGTGCGCGTCGGTACGGTCCGTATTGTTCACGGGCGCAGTGTGATTCAGCCCCATGACGCTGTTCGCGCCGTCGATCAGCGAACCGAATCGGGTGGCGTCGCCGGTGTCGGCCTCGATGAGACCTCGCCGCAATGGCGCCGAGTCCTGCGGCGGCGCATCGGTATTCGTTCGAGGGGTGAGGTCGGCCGGTCTCGCCTCCGGCGCGCGGACCGTCATCGACCGGAACTTCGGCAGATGCTCGAGCCCGACCCGGACCAGACCCCGCGGCCCGGAAACGGTCATATCCGGTTTCGGGACACGGTAATTCGGATCGTGGGTGCTGCTGTCCCCACGCTTGATCAAAGTCAGACCCGGACCGTTCGTCCAATACCGGGTCCCGTCGGGGTCCCGTCGGCCCACGGTGTGCCGGGCGACCACGTGCTCGGTCCCATCCGAGGTCCGTACGTAACGGCGCCCGTCCTGGGCGACCCCGTACAGCGTGCCGTCCGGATCGCGACGGAACTCCGCGCGTTCGCCGGGATGCCTGAAGATGTCGCTGACCATCGCCAGGCGACCGCCGGGCCCGCGCCCGGCCTGATCATCGGTGACCGCGAGGTACTCCGTGCCGTCGGTGCGGTCCGTGCGGGACCACACACCGTCGCCGACCAGGGGCCGGGCGGTCGGCTGCGGATCGAGCCGGTGCTCGATACCGTCCTGCGCGCCCGGGAACGAGCCGCCGGGTTCCTGCGGATGCTCGAGCAGCAGGCCCACCGGCTCACCGGTGTGCGGGTCGTATTCGACGTCGCGTACCGAATACGGCTTGTCGCCCCACAGGCCGTAGACGTCGGGGGACTCGTCCTCGTCGCCGTTGCGGAAGGGATGCGTGGTGAGTTCGATCGGGTTGCCGTTCCGCATCAGCGTATCGATCTGCCGGGCGACCGCGCGGCCCGCGGCCAGCTGTTCCTCGTCGAGCGTGCGGTCCTCGTGCGATTCGTCGTTCAGCATCTCGAAATACTGTGTGAGAGTGGATTTCTCGGCTGCCCACCGGCCGGGGAACCGGTCGTCGAGGTACCGCCGGAACTCCTCGCCCGAGGCGGGGTCGGTTGTGGCCTGTTTCCACCGGTCGTAGGTTCCGGCGAGTTGTTCGGCGAACGCGCGGTCGGCTTCGGGGCCCAGCAGAGTGTCCAGCGTGTTCGCGTCGAACCACAGGGGGTGCATCGGGTTCTCGGTGTGGTTCGTGCCCTCCATGGACGTATCGGTGTGCGTGGCATCGTCCACGGGCACAACGGGATTCACGTTCGCGGCGGGCATGGTCAGCGGCGCGTGCTGTGTGACGGAACCGGAGGAGATCGGCGCGGCCGTGGGGGCGGCGGCAGCGGGCAGCGGGCCGTACGCCGCGTACGCGCCGTAGCCGCTGGCTTGCAGGCTCGCGAACTTCGGCAGGTGCTCGATACCGACGGCGATCAGGCCGCCGCGGCGGGGGATCGTCATATCACGCGGGGGCGCAACGGGATTCGGTTCGGGCAACCAGGACTGCGTGCCGATCGGGCGCATCACGGTCTCGCCCGAGAGCTTCGTCCAGTGCTCGACGCCGTCCGGGGAACGCCAGTAGCCGCCGTCGGGCAGCACCTTGTACTCGGTGCCGTCCGGCAGTCGGGCCCAGCGCTCACCGTTCCCGGCGAATCCGTACACCGCACCGTCCGGATCGCGGCGGTACTCCACGGGACCGGTGGGGGTGAAGAAATCGCTCACGATATCGCGCAGCACGGTGTCCCGGCCGGCCGCACCGTCCTCGGCCCGGAAATAGTCGACCCGCTCGGCCTCGTCCCGGCGGTGCCGCACACCGTCGACGACGGGACCGTGACCGATGCCCTTCGGATCGAGCCGGTACTCCATGCCCGCTCGCGGGGCGAGGTAGAAACCGTTGTTGTCGTGCGGGTTCTCGATCAGGATCCGCAGCGGTGTACCCCGGGGGCGGTCGTACTCGACGCTGGTTACCGAATAGGCGTGCGTGCCGTACAGCCCCGGCACTCCGGTGCGGTTCTCCGCGCCCGGACCGTAACGTGCGGTGCCGAGCATCACCGTGGTATCGCGCTTGTGCATGTAATCGATGCGCCGGGCGATCTCCTGCGCGGCGATCCGGTAGCGGTCCTCGAGTGGCGGCGTCGTGGTCGGGTCGACGGTCAGGCTGGTGTGGTAGGCGTCCAGCGCTGTTTTCTCCCGGTCCCACCGACCGGGGAACTTCGTGTCCAGATAGTGCCGGAAGCCCTGGGCGGCATCGGGCGAGAACTGCCACGTCTCGTAGGTGTCGGCGACCGCGCGCGCGAATTCGGGATCGCTGCCGGGACCCAGCACGCCGAGCAGGGTGTCCATGTCCAAGCGCAGCGGATGCAGCGGCATGTGCAGGATCGATCGCATCGGCCGCCACCGCCCGGTCCGCGTCTCCCAGTACGCGCGGCCCAGTCGCTCCATGATCTTCGCGGGGGGTTCGAGCACGTCGCGGTAGCCGTCGCCGGTACCGAACTCCTGCATGTACGCCTTCTCGATCATCGCAGCCCACAGCGGTTCACCGGGCGTGTGCTGGATGAAATATCCGGACGTGGCGCCGGTCCAGACGTAGATCTGCTTCTCCACGCGCACCCATTTGGGTCGGCCCTCGGTGAAGAACCGGACCAGGACCGTCCCGTCGCCGACGTCGTGCAGCATATTCATGATCGCTTGCGGATGATCGGCCGCCAACGCCTTGAGCGGGGCGATCAGACCGCAGTCGCCCGCCGCGCCCTGCCGCGCGTCCTGCGGCATCGGGCGCACCACACCGTCGGGTGAGGTGCCGAACAGGTTCTCGTTGTGCCGGTCGGCCAGTTCCGGGGGCCGGGGCAGCACGGCCTCGTTCGTCCGGACCAGGTACCACCCGGCCTTACCGGGTTGTTTGATCCATTGCACGCCGTTGTTCGCGGGTCGGGTCACCAGTGTCGGATCCGTTGCCAGCACCTGGATCGGAGCCTGGCGGCCCTGTGTGTCGTAGCTGAGGATGCGGGTCTCGCCGCCCTTGCCGTCCCAGCTCAGGATGCCCGTCGCGGCGCCCGGTTGATCCCGGGTGAAGGTGAAGTCGCTCATCAGCGGGTACGGAATGCGCCGGACCTGGTTGCCGGGCATCTGGAACTCGTAGTGCGGGACGCGCCCGGGCGGGGTGACCAGGGTGGTCCGCATGGCGCCCGACGCGCTGAACCGGTACGAATTGCCCTCGAGGTCGGCCAGGCGCAGCACCGCTACGCCGTTCGGTCCCTGCTGCTCGGGCACCCGGACCCGCACGCCCGGAACCGGCAGGGCCAGTTGGTAATTGGCCGGATCCAGATTCTCCCGGCGCAGCGCGGCGGGCACCTGCGGCGGCGCGAGCAGGCGCGGATCGAAGGTCGCCGGGAACGACTGTCGTTGCCGCTGCGGCTGATTCGCGCCGGTCGTATCGGCGGCCAGCATGCCGTGCAGGTGAGCGCCGAAATAGGTGGGGTCCGCGAGCGGTTGGGCCGCGTCGGCCCGGCGGAGTTCGCGCTCGGCCCGCAGGTTCTGGACCGCCGGATCCACCTGTGCCGGGCGCACGATCTCGACGCGGTCCACGCCCAACGCTGCGTGCTGGCCCCGCAGGTAGTTCCGGAAACTCCGGAAGCTGCGCTGCTGGGTCGCGCCGGAGACGTCCCCGGCACCGGTCCGGCGCACCTTGCGCGGTCCCGACTCCGACGGCGGCAACCGGTGCGTACTGGGCATCCGCACCGAATGCCCGTCCACCACGGCCTCGATCTCACCGTTCGGGGTGTGCAGCAGAATCCTGGTGCCGGTGGGGAATTCGTCCGATACCGGGCGGGCCAGGAATTCCGCGACGCCGCTGCTCTCGCGCTGTTCGGTCGCGGCGGCCGGGTGTGTCGCGCTGCTCGACGCGGCGGCGGGCGCAGGGCGCGAACCATCCCGCCCCGCGCGCGGTGCGTGCCGGGTCTGCCCGGGAGCGTTGGTCCGTTCGTTGCGGTACAGCGCGAACGCGGCGGGACCGGACAGGCCGAGGAAGGAGAACTTCGGCAGGTTCACCAGGTCGACCGCGACGATGCCGCCCCGGGTCGGGGTCGTCGGATGCGACGGGTCCCGGCGGTTCTGATCGCGCGACCATTCGTCGTCACCGGGATGTTTGATCCACTTGCGGCGCTGGGTGTCGGTCCAGTACCGGGTGCCGTCGCTGGTGTGCCAGGACAGCGAGCCGTTCGGGTCCTCCCGATAGACCGTGCCGTACAGATCGTGGAAGTACCGGACTCCCTGCGTGGTGATGCGGTACTCGGTGTAGGCGGTCCGGGTCGGATCCTCGGGATCCTGATACGGGTCGCGACGGTAGCGGGTGCCGCTCGCGTAGGTGCCGTACTGCCTGCCGTCCGCCGCCACGCGATGACGGGTGCCGCCCGGCGCGATCGGCGCCTCCGGCTCCGGATCGAGGCGGTACTCCAGGCCCGGAGCCGGGGGGATGTAGCGGCCGTTGTCGTCCAGCGGGTTGTCCACCAGCACCCGGATCGGATTGCCGTACGCGTCGCGCTCGACCGCGGCGACGGTGTAGTTGTGGTGACCGGTCAGGCCCGGCAGCGGATCGGACTCGTCGTCCTCGGCCAGATCCGAGTACTTGGCGATGCCCAGTGTCACCGCGGTGCCGCGGTTGAGCGCGAAATCGATCCGCTCGGCGACCGCCCGGGCCAGCGGATCCGCCGGGTTCGTGAACTGCCGGTTGCGTGGCAGGCCGGTCGAGATCGCGGCGAAGTAGCTTGTCAGAGCCTCTTTTTCGGCGTCCCACCAGTGCCTGTCACCCGGGTGGTACTGCCGCAGGTGGTCGGCCAGGCTGCGGTCCAGGTAGTCGCGGAATCCCTCCGGCGTGCGGGCGCTGGGGTAGCGGTCGTAGATCGCGTCCTCCGCGGCGTCGGCGGAGCGGCGGCTGCGGAAGCGGCGATCAATCCGGTCCAGCGCGCGGTTCCGCTTGCGGCGCTGGACACTTCGATCCCGCTTCCAGTCGGCGTAACTCTCCGAGACCTGCCGGGAGAATTCGAAGTCCGGGTGGCCGGGTCCGGTGTAGTTGGCGGTCACCAACTCGTGCAGGGTGTCCAGGTCGAATCGCAGGGGGTGCAGGTAGTCCCCGTCGTCGACGAAGTGCACCGGCTGGCGGGTGGAGCTGTTCTCGGCCTGATAGAAGCCGGTGCTCAGATGTTCGGCCATCACCGTGAGATACGGGATGTGGAAATCGTGGAAACCGTTGCCGCCGTTGAACCGGACCGCGTACGCCTTCTCGATCATCGCCGCCCACAGCGGCCGGCCGGGCCGGTGCTGCACGAAATGACCGGTGTCGGTGCCCGGCGTCAGATAGATCTGCTTGGTGACGCGGACCCACTCCGGTTTGTTGTCCACCACGAACCGCACGCTGACGGTGCCGTCCTCGTTGTCGTGGATGATCCGGCGCAGATCGTTGGGATGCGAGATGGCCATCGCCCGCAGATGCGAGATCAGCGTGCAGTTGTCGGCGTACCCCTGCGCGGCGTCCTCCGGCATCGGGCCGTACTCGCCGAACAGCGGATCGTCGCGGCGATCGACCAGGCGCGGCACCCGGTTCATCAGCGCGGGATCGTCGGCCTGGATCTTGTACTGCTTGGACCCATCGGGGAATTTCAGGTACCAGGAGTTCTCGTGCCCGTTCCGCGGCGTCATCACCAGTGACTTCTCGGGCGTCACCAGGATCGTCTCGGGTCGGCCGCGGTCGTCGGTGGCGGCGAACCGGATCTGGCCCTCGCCCACATCCCAGGTCAGCGTGCCCTGACTGCTCCACGGTGAGTTCCGGCGGAACGTCATGGACCGGTCGCTCGACATGAGCGGAAGGTGGCGATTGTGCCTGCGGCCGTCGGACTCCCGCACCTTGACCTCGTAGTACTGACGGCCGTTCCGGTCGACGATCTTCGCCGCTGCCCGGCCGGTCGGTGGGAGCCGGGTGCGCTTGCCGTTGTGATCGAAGACGACCAGGGTCAGCTCGCCCGTCGGACGGGGGAAGGCGAACTCGACGCCGGGCTCGGGCAGCAGCCGCCGCTTGCGCCGCGCGGACAGATTCTCCAGCCGCTCGCTGCGGCGCAGACGCGGGGGAGTGATGTCCGGGGTCGGTTCGACGGTCTGGTGGGGGACCTCGGTGTGGTAGCCGGGGTCGATTCCGAGCCTGCTGAACAGGTCCGCGCTGTATCCGATGTAGTCCGTGCCCGAACCCGCCGTCGACGCGGGGTAGGTCGCCTCGCCCTGCGAGTCGGACTCGGACTCGGATTCCGACTCCGACTCGGATTCCGACTCGTCCTCGAACTGCTGCTGGCCTTCGGATTCGGACTCCTCGGACTCGGAATCCGTTGCGGGCTCGGTGTTTCGGGCGTACGTGCCCGGGTAGCCGTACGACCCGTCGGAGGTCCGCGCGGCCGGGTACCGATAGCCGTACTCGTGACCCCCGCGCGGATCCATCTCGGGTTTGGGCCAGTCGTTCGGCGCGGTCGCGGTCGATTCGCCGAACGCGAAGTGGGTGCCCGTGCCGCGGATCGAGAGCAGTCCGAATTTGCTCAGATGACCGGCGTCGACGGTGAGCGCGCCGTCCGGACCGTAGGTGAGGCCGTCGATGGTCTGCGCCACCTCCGGGTTGGTCTCCCACGGATTCGCCAGTTCGAGCGCGATACCGCCGTCGGCACCGGTGTGCACGTTCGACACCGAGTAGGCGTGCGTCCCGACCAGACCCGGATATTTCGAGAGCTGGGCGCCGGCGCCGAAATTCGCGGTCGACAGCAGGATCTTGTCACCGCGGCCGCGCAGGAACCGGATCAGGTCCGCGACATGTTGCCGCGCAACCGAACTCGTCACGATCTGCGCGGGATCGGCGACCCGGCGGAGGTGGTCCAGGACGGCGGTGATCTCGGTCTGCCACTGCGTGCGCTCGGTCGGATCGAGGTGGTAGTTCAGGAAACTCTCGAAACGTTCGACCGACTGTTCCCGGTTCCGGCTCCAGATCGGCTCCAACTCGCCGAGGCGCCGTGCGAAGGCGAACGCCGAATCGGCGTCGGCGTGCGGGCCGAGCTGCTCGACGAGCAGCTCGTGCAGTGCGTCGACACCCAACCGCATCGGGTGCAGGAAGGTCGTCAGGTCGATACTGCGCACCGGCTGCCGCACACCCGAGGCGTTCACCTCGTGGGGCGGCAGCAACTCCAGCATCGCCTGACCCGGGAATCCGCCCTTGATCGCCTGGAAGCCGCCGTGCTGCACCGCGTACGCCTTCTCCACCAGCGCGGGCCACAGCGCGCGCTTCGGATCGTGCGCGGCGTAGATCATCCGGCCGTTCGCGTCGGCGAACAGATCCCGGTTCACTCGGATCCAGCGCGGTGCGCCCTGTGCGGTGAAGAGCCGCACCGCGACGCTTCCGTTCGGGTATTCGGTGATCATGTCCCGGATCTCCCAGGGCGCGTCCGCGGCGATGTTCTTCAGCGGTGCGATCAGATAGCAGTCCCCGGCCCGGCCCTGGGCCGCGTCGCCGGGCACGGGTCCCTCGTCACCGAACACCCGACCGTTGGCCCGCTGGATCGTGCGGCCGAGATCCCGCAGCGTCTCGTCGGTGACCCGGGCGTTGCCGTCCAGGATCGGTTCACCGCCGATCCCGATGGACAGGTCGATCGGTGCGCCGCCCGGGAAGTGCGTGACGGCATTCGAGGTCATCCGGCGCAGTCCCAGGACGCGGTCGGCCGCCGCCTGCGAGGTCCAGGTGGCCGGTGTCGTCCAGTGGTAGGCGCCGTCGGCGTCGAGGCCGAAGACGGTCAGCTCGCCCAGCAGCGCTCGATCCACCGAGTGGACCGGGGCGGTCGGGTCGTCGCCGACCCACACGGTGAGCAGGTCCGGGTTGTCGGGGTCGTCGATGCCGTGCAGTTCCTCGCCCGGCCGGACGGTCAGCAGACCGCCGTCGCGGTCCAGGACGGTCAACCGGTCCTGCGGCGCGGTGATGGTCGTCCCGGGCATCATCCGGAGCCGCGGCGGATGCACCGGCTCGCCGAACGGCCGTATCGAGACCGTCGTATCGGACTCGAGATCGGGCCGCAGCAGCGTATATGCCTTCTGCGCCAACGCCGCCCACAGCGGTTCGCCGTCGGTGTGATCCGCGTGCGCCGGTGCGCCGTCCGCGTCGTGCGGCAGCCGCCGGTCCACCCGGACCCAGTGCGGTCGGCCGTCGATGAAGTACCGCACCCCGACCGTGCCGTTGGGGTACTCGTGGAACATCTCGACCAGGCCCTGCGGATCGCGTTCGGCGAGTCGGCCGAGGTTGTCCATCAGGACGCGGTGGTCGCCCCGGGTGCCCGGCCGCGCGTCGGAGGCGCGTGGCACCGGCTTCGAATCGACCGTGGCGAACAGGGGGCCGGTGTGGGTGACCAGGCTCGCGGTGGCCGCGGGACCGCCCATGCCGAGTGCCTGGACGGCGTCCTGGGGGATCACCACACTCGCGGTGAGGTTCTCGATCCGCAGGCTGCCGGGCGTCACCGCCGGCCGGGTCGCCAGCAGCTCGCCGACGCCCAACGTGTGTACCGCGCCCTTGTCGTAGAACACCAGCTGGGTGGACGGGTTGCCGGACCAGACGTCGAGTCCGGAGGTACCCGTCATCGCGCCGCTGGGATCCTGGGTCCAGGTGAGGCGGTCGAGCAGGGCGGTGTGTACCCAGTGTGCCCGGCCGGACGGGTCGGAACTCGTGCGGATCAGCGCATTGCCGTTGATGTCCCGGCCGTCCCACTGGACCGTGTCCGCGGGGCCGACCACCACGGCCCGTCCGCCGCGGCTGATCAGGACGGTGTTGCCGGTTTCGCCGATCGTATCCGCTTGCTGCACAGCCAGATTCGCCCGGGGGGCGGTGTACTGCGGGTTGGCTCCGGGGCGGGGGCCGGTGGTTCCGGTCGGCTCGGGTTCCTGCTCGAACAGCCAGTCCAGCTGGTTCTCGGCAGGGGCGTTCCCATGTTCCTCGAGGTATCCGGGACCCGGGCCCTGGTCCTCGGGGAAGTCCTCCGGTTCCGCGGTCGGACGTGTTTGCGGGACAACGGATTCCGGGGTGGTCGTGTCCTGGGATTCGATCGGATGGGTGATGGCCGCGGGTTCGGCCGGGGTCGGTTCGGTGGTCGCGGGTTCGGTGGTGAGGCGCACGCGGCCGAACCACTGTCGCAGCCGGGCCCGGAAACCGGTGGTGCGGGGTGTCCCGCGCGCGGAGCCGGTCGCGGGATGGCTGCCGTCGGATGTCGCGGGAGTTGTTCTGCCACGCCATGATCGCAGGCCCCGGGGCGTGCGGCCGGGCATCCGGCCGCTGGTGACGCCGCCGTCGGAGATGCGGTTCGGGAGGCTGTCGGCGGTGACCTGGTGGATGTCCGAGGGGGTGGCGGCCCGGGTGGGCTGGATGGGGAAGTCCGCGAACACCGGCTGCGGTTCCTCGCTCGTCGCGGGCGCGGTCCGGGTTTCCGGCGTGGTTTCGGTAGCGCCGATCCGCAGCACGGTGGCGTGCGTGGTCCCGTCGGGTTCTGCCTGCGAATGCTGTTGCGCCGCAGCGATGATCGCGCTGTTCATCGCGGACAGGGGCACGTTGTCCGGCGTGTGCCATCGCACGGTATCGGCGGTGTCCACCTGACCGAACGCGATCGTCGCGGTACCGGATCGCCCGCCGCTGTGCTGCTCGAACGACAGCAGGTGCACCGGGGCCGCATCGACACCGGATTGCTGTGCGGCGATGCGTGTTTCGAGATCCGCGGCATGCAGATCGGCGAGCGTGTTCTTCAGATCCTGGAGTCGGCGCGCCGGTCCCCAGCCGAGCCAGCTGGCGCGGACCTCGGCTGCGAGGCGGGCGATCTCGAGTTCGATGTACCTGCGGTTCAACGTATTCCGGACGGTGGCGGGAATACCGTCGCCGTTGCGCAGCCCGGGGAAGTCGGTGAGCAACCGGGACTGGAATTCCGGGGCCAGATCCGCGAAATGCAGTTCGTTCCACCAGTTCTCGCCGTGTTCGCGCCACCAGTCCGCGCGCTGGGACGCCGTGGATGTCTCGCTCCGCAGCTCGTCGGACTGCCCGGGTGGCACGATGCGGTCGTCGGTGTTGTGGGGCGCGGGGTGCGAGAAGATCTCGAGCTGCCGGTCCTGGTCGATGACACCCTGGTCCAGGCTCTCGCGCCACTTGTCGAGCTCGGCTTGTCGCCGGTCCAGATCCGTCCGACCGGCCTGGACCACGGGGTGGGTCACGGTGTCGGGCGCCGCGAGTTGCGCTGTCGCGGATGCCTGTTCGCGCTGGGTGAGCGCTTGGAGGTCCGCGTCGAGCAGGATCTGCCGCCGGGCGAGCTCGTCGCGCTGGCGCTGTACCTCGCCGTGCCGTTCGCGGGGCTGGTCGCTGAAGTCCCGGCGGGAGAAGCCCGGGCCGGGGCGCAGACCCTGGTGACGCAGCAGGTCCAGCGCGTGGTCGTTCTGCTCCGCCCGCGGCTTGTAGTGTCCGCTGGCATCGCTCATCAGCATGAGCCAGCCGTCCCGCACGTCGATCTCACCGGCGGCGGCGATCATGCGCCCACCCAGGAACGAGGAGTGGTGCTGCACCCCGAGTTCCTGGTCGGATGCGTACAGGTTGCCGAACTCGTCCATCACGAATATCGCTCGCCCGGCACCGCTGCGCGCGTTTCCGGCCCACGTGGTGTCGAAGGGCAGGCCGTCCGATGCCCGGTACAGCCTGCCGTCCGGTCCCACGAACAGCCGGTACGACTCCAGTTCGGCGGGCGTCATGTACCGCACCGGCGACTGGTAACCACGCATGAGCGGTGTGGGCAATGTCTTGGCGTCCGCGATGGCCGGAACCGTGGATCGGGGCACCATCGGCCGGTTCTCACCGATGTAGGTGCGCAGCAGGGCCGCCCCGCCCAGCAGCGGCAGCTGCCGAGAGGCCAGCACCCGGGTCCGGGGCGGCGGGATCAGCTCGCGCCGCAGCGCGCCGCTGGGCGAGCTGAGCCGCACGGGCTGCGGCGGGTTGGGGTTCGAGACGAAGATATTTCCCTCGGGTGTGACGCCGACCTCGTAGGCGCCGGTGTCCGTGCGGCGCAGGAAGAATCGCGGCGCCTGGTGGACGTGGGTGGGTTCGAACTGCTCCCCGACCGGATTGATGCTGACCATGTTGATCTGGCGCAGGTAGGTGACCAGGTGCACCGCCTGGTCCACCAGCTGTGGATCCGGCGAGTTCGCGAAGGCCGTGGGATCGATCGCCATGGTCTGGCGCGCCTTGGCCATCCACTCGCCGACGCCCTGCGCCCGGGTCAGATGCGCGTTCCAGTCGTCGTCGGACACCTCACCCCGCTGGTGACGAGCCTCGAAGTCGTTGTGGCTCTTTAGTTCCGCGAGTTCCATCGCGGCCAGCTGGTCGTTCATCTGCGAGCGCAGGGTGGCCGCGTCGCGGAGATCGACGATCCGGGCCAGGCTCGTGAACAGCGGGTCGGTGGCGTGCTCGATGGGCAGCCAGTCCGTCGGGGTGAGCGGGCGGTGCACCGTGGTCGGGGCCGCGGGTTCGGACTGCGGGGTCTGCGAATGCTGTTGCGGCGCTGAGTTTTCGGATGCCTCGATGACGATCGGGCCCTGGTCGATCGCCGTCTGTTGCGCGGTGACCGTGTGATCTGTGATCGTTTCGATGGGGGTCGGTTCCACCGTGGCACGCACGACGGTGTTTCCGGTAACGGGATCCTGGTCGACGCCGGTGATCCGGAACCGGGTGCCGCGCGGGAGCAGCAGTTGATCGCGGTTCGGATGCTCTTCGTCCGGGCCGAGGCGGATACCGGACGTCCCGGGTGGGATCTCCAGCTCCATACGGTGCGTGGTCTCACCGGGACGCGCGGTGGGCGCCTGGTCGTCGAGTGCGACGGTCAGGTAGCCGGGCTCGTCGCGCACACTGCCGAGCAGTCGGCCCGAGGTGAGTTCGGTGGCGTCCGCGTGCTGTCCGAGCACGAAGTTGCCGACGGCGTGGATCGGCGCGGTGAGTCCGAGGTCGTGTCCGGTCGCCCGGTCCAGGTTCTCGATGTGCTCCTGGACCACTTCGGGGTCGAACAGCTGATCGTAGTTCTGCATCAGGTATGAAGACCACTGCCGATAGCCGGCGTGATTGTCGAGCATCCGCTGCCAGTGGGCGGCGGCATCGTTGCGGGACAACAGATCTCGCAGCGTGCGTGCTTCGAGCTCCTCGGTGGTGGTGAGGGAACGGCCGCCCTCGGCCCCGTCGGTGAGTTGGGTCAGCCGGTTGCGCAAACCGTCGATATCGCGTGCCTTGGTGCCTCGGGGCACGAGTTGACGGACCAGTTCGTAGTGCTCGTCGAGTTGGCTGTGCCAGGCGTCGATCCGCTCCTTCCAGGTGCCGCCCGGCTGGTCGGAGATGGCGCGCAGGACGTCGTTCGCGATCGGACGGTTCCGATGTGCGTCCAGTGCGGTCTGTTCGGTCTCCGACAACGTCACCGGAGCCGTCGGCGGGACGGTCTCGGTTCCGGTCGCGGGAGCGGTCGTCGTCGGAGCTGCTGTGGAGATGGCCGCGGCGCCCGTCGTCGGGGCAACCGTTGCCGCGGTGGTCGTCTCGGCTGATTCGTCGTGCGTTTCGGCGGCCACCGGAGTTTCGGCGGCCGCGCTCTCGTCCGGCGCGCCGATGCGGGTGCGGCCCGGCAACTTCGGGATACCGCCGTCGTCGCGGCGGCGCACGGGGCGGCTCGGCCTGCCGTCGGGGGTGTAGAGGACGGCGTGCACGCTGGCCCAGCCCGCGTTGCCGGGCGGTCGGACCCGCGCGACGTCGTGCACCCGGATGATGCCGTCGTCGTGGTGGATCATCCGATAGGCGTGCGCGCCGATGCCGTTCGCACCGACGGTGCGGTGCTCGCCGACGACTAGGGCCTGCGCGCCGGGCCCGAGCAGGAACAGCTCCCGGGCGATCTCGTGCTCGTCCGGATAGCCGCGCAGTCGGCCGCGGCTGTACCAGCGCAGGGCGCGCCGGGAACGGCCGGGCAGCGACGACGGCTTGGTCGGGATGCGGATCCTGCTGCTGCCGGTCTCCCGCTTGATGCTGCTCAGGGTGTCGACGACGCACTGGAACGGTGTGTTGCCGGAGTCCGTGTCGACCGACGAGTGGGTGCTGTCCGAGTAGATCGAGGAACCGTCGAGAGACGAGCCGTCGTCGCGGGTGTCGGCCGTCGTGAACCGCCTGCCGAAAGCCGCTGCGCCACTGCGCAACAGGTTCAGCGGCCGCTGGAACAGGCCGCGCCCGGACCGGTTCGGCGCGCTGCCGTCGGTCCGGAGCGGGGTGGCCTGCTGCGTCGTGCCGATCGGCGTGTTCGTGACTACCGGACGTCCCGAGAGTTGCCCCGGGTGCTGCCGCAGCGGCCGCGCGGCCACATGCGTATTCGGCGCGATCCGTGATGTCACGTCCTCGGAGAGGCGGTGGACCTGTTGGTCGCCGCGACGTCGCAGTGGGCGCGACGGGATGTGGGTGACGTCGTCCTGGTTGGTCCGGCGTAGCTGCGGCGTCGCGGTGAACGGCATGTCGTCGAAGTCGTCCATCGACGGGTATCGGGTTGTGCTGGGGCGCAGGCGGTTCGTGCGCACGAAGCTGAACTCGAAGGGCGTGGAGGAGCCGTCGGATACGCGGGATCCGGGAGGCGTCATGTCCCGAAATCCGGTGTCGAACGGTGCGGTGTCGGACAATGCGGTCCAGGGAGCGGTCCGGGTGCGAGCGGATCTGCCGCCACGCACGGTGGGGACGTTCGAGGTCCGGGAGAGGCCCGCCGGATTGGGGAATGTGGTTTGTGCGCCGGGCGGTGGTGGTCGTAGCGGGGAGCGCGGCGGAACCTTCGGCCGGGTCGTCTGTTCGAACGGCCTGGTGTCGAAGGTGGGTGTCGCCGACAGCTGGCTACCGGTGGTGCGCAGGCGGCGCGGCGGTATGTACTCGGACAATCCGATGTCGGTGAGTTCGGACTGTGCGGCCGGGGGACCGCGCACTGGGCGAGGTGCGCCGCCGCGTCTGGTCCGCACCCGCTGAGTCCGCGTGAGACGTGCGGGACTCGTTGTCTCCGAACCGAATTCGGCGTTCCGGTCCCGCACGGGCGACTGCGGGCGGACGTCCGGCCGAGTGGTCCCCGGCCGTCGCGGGGAGCGCGCGGGGATGGGCGGCGGTTGGGATCCGGGGGTGGATTCGTCGTCGGAATCGGTGCGGAGGGCGTGCTGCAGCGAGGTGACGTCGAGTGGGGTGCGTCCGGTCCCGGAGTCGCTGCGTTGCGGGTCTTGCAGGGCGGCGAGGTCGAGCGGGGGCTGTTCGGTCTCGTCGTCGGAGTCGGTGCGCAGGGCGTCTCGCAGGGCGGTGACGTCCAGGGGAGGGCGTCCGGTTTCGGCGACCGGACGCCGGGTCGACGTTTCCGAGACGGGACGGGCGCGGAGCGGGGCGACGCCGGAGTCGTCGGTGGGATCGGCGAAGTGCACATTCCTGGGGGCTGCGTTCGGGTCGCGCACCCTGCCAGGTCGGCGCAGGATGCCTCCCCTGGCAGGTTGCGGCTTGCCCTTGTCGGTCGGGGCGGTCTCGCCCTTGTCGGTCGGCTTCGTCTCGACCTTGGCGGTGGGCTTGGTGCCGGTCTTGACGATCGGCTTGGCCGCCGCCTTCCACGGTGCGGCCGCCGGGCGACCACCGGGGAACGGATCGTGCGGATTCACACCGGTGACATCGTGCAGCTTCGGGTTCCAGGCGTACGACCCCGCGGCGATGGCGTTGTACGTATCCTCTTCGGACGCTTCGGGATTCATGGTCCGGAAGTCCGCGACCGCCTGTTCCAGCGTCAACGGGTTGTCGGTCCGGAAAGGAGTCGACCGGTTGTCGGCCGAGAACGGATCGGCGGGCATATTCGACTCCATCAGGCCGTTCGCCCACGTGATCAGCTGGTTCCGCAGATCGAGCAGCAGTTCCGCACGCCGCTGCGTCGGCACGCCACGCGCGATGAGGTCCTGATCGACCCGCGCTATGTGGTGCTGGCCGAGGGCGCGCCACCGCACGGTGTCGAGCCAGCCGAGCGAATGCGCGGGGATGTCCGGGAGTCGATCGGGACCGAATACCTCGCCCCGGACATCGGCCGTGGTGGGACCGATCGGCGCGGTCTCGGCCGGTTTCGTGACGGTCTCGCCGCTAGATGTTCCGATCTTGGCGGGGTCGGCGATCTTCGTGGGATCGTCGGTTTTCGTGGGGTCTGCGGTTTTCGTCGGATCGTCGGTCTTGGAACTCGTGGCGACCGATCCGGTATCCCCGGACGTGATGAAGATACTGGTGGCGGACGACCCCAGCGCCGGGACCGCGAGGTAGTAGTGCGCATTGTGGATCAGGGCGTTGACCTGCGGATGCGTGGAGGTCTGGTCACCGAGCGCCGTGCCGGTGCCGTACTGCCTGGGAATGTAGACGTTGAGTCCGACCCCGTTGCGGCGGAGAACCGCGACGCTGGCCTGCGGAACCAGATAGCTGGCCGCGTTCCGCCACACCCCTTGCTGTCCCAGTGTCGCGACCTGCTGGTAGAACCGCGCCCAGAGCAGATTGTCGCGCCGTGCCATGAACAGGTCCCGGAACTCGTCGTATGCGAGATAACTCTCCGGATCCTCCCCGACCGCTCGGAACAGCGCCACCATACCGGGGGAATTGTCGGTCGCCGCGAACAACTGGTGGAAGCGGCCGCGGCGGACCGCGGTGTGGAGTGCGGTCCCGGGCGTCAACAGGACGGAGAGCTGGTCGCGATAGTAGCCGGCGGCCGCCGCCAGGACGGATTCGAAATCCGCGTAGAAATCGTCCGGGTTCCGGTGGATCTCCTGGACTATGTCCGCGCGAATATTCCGGATCACCTGGTTGCGTTGGTTGCGGGTCATCACCGCGCCCGGGTGGAGGGCCCGGGTCAGGACATGGATATAGCAGTCGCCGTCCATCGGCATGCTCTGCCACCGGTAACCCGCGGGCGGCGCGACGCCCCCGAGCGCCTGCCCGGTCGGCTCCCTGAGCTTGCCTTTGCTCTTCGCGCCTTTCGCGGGCTCGGACTTCGACTTGTCGGAATCGTCCTTGGTATCGGTCTTCTGCTCGGTCGGATCCGACGACGACTTCTCATTGTCGTCCTTGCCTGTCTTCTGCTTCGCCGGGTCGTCCTTCGCGAGATCCGCGGTCGACTTCTTCGGGTCGTCCTTCTTACCGTCGTCTTTTTTGGTGTCGTCCTTCTTGTCCTCGGGTTTCATCACGCTGCCGTCCTTCGGATCGATACCCGGTGGATCGACATGCCCCGTGGGATTCTCCATCGTATTGAATTCCACATTTCCGGAAACCCACAGCACACCCTTGGGACCGGCGACCTCGATGAGCGCGGCGGCGCTGATCCGGTAACTCTTGGTCTCGCCCTGCACACCGAAACGGGCATAACTGGTGGACTGCCGGGTCAGTGAACTCGAGTCGACGTATCGGACGGTATCGCCGTCCAGCGGGATGTTCGTCGGAGTGTTCTGGTTGGTGGCGTCCGCGTTGAGGTCGTTCGTCAGACCGAAGGTCAGCCGGTATTCGTAGGTCTCGCGATCCTCGTTCTGGGTCGAGTCCTCGGCGACGGAAATACCCTCGATCGAGGTCCTGCGGTTGACCCGGACGAGTTGCGGCGAGTAGAGCGTCACCTTGAGGTACCGGTCGCCGGTCGGGTTCTTCACGAACAGGATCTCTTTGGTCGGCGCGGCCTTGTCCAGGGCCACACCGGTGCCTTCCTTCCCGACGTGGGTCGGGACGCCGTACGCGGCCAGCGACTGCAGCAGGCTCGGCACGCCCGGCGAGAAGCCCGGTTGCAGGCTGGGGACGAGCGAGGGGTCGACCGCCCGCAGCGCGCGGGCCAGTTCGGCCCGGCCGTCGAAGTCGTGGATCAGCAGCGGTAGCGTCGGCTTCCAGGTCGGTCCGGCGAACAGCGCGCGCAGGGGTGCGGGCGGGTTGATCGGGATGACGAGACCGCCCGGCGCGGGCAGCAACGGTCGGCTGGGATCGTCGGAGTACAGCCCGGGCGGGATGCGCTGGACAGGATTGCTGGCCTTGGTCTCGGAGTTCTCGAACAGGACGAGAACGTCGGCGGGCATCTCGATGTGGTCGGAGTCGGCCGCGGGCGGAAGTTTCGAGTCGTCGATCGACTCGAGCTGCGCCTCCAGGTCCGGATCCAGGACGGTGACCGGGACCATGTCGAATGTCGGTTCCGGCGTCCGGTTCGGGTCGAGCACGGTGACCGGCACCATCGGCAGTTCCGAATCGGGCGTCTGCTCCGGGTTGATCACCGTGACCGGCACGATCGGCAGATTCGGGTCGAGTTCGGTCATCTCGATGGGCGGGTTGACGGTCGGCCGGGGACCGCGCACCCAACCGACCATCGTCTGTCCGACACCGGCGACGCCCTGTCCGAGATAGGCCAGCGTGCCGATGCCCGCGGACATCAGGTACGAGGTCACCGGCTGGGTGATGGCATGGGAGCTGATGTCGACATTGATCTTGTACGGCGTCGAGAACCGGGTCAGACCGGCCGAGCGGACCCAGGTGCGGGTCTGCCGGGTGGATTTCGAGCCGTCGCCGCCGCCGCTCTGCCGCCCGGCCGCGATGCTGAAGGTCGGCTGCGAGCCGTTGACCAGGCCACCGGGGTTGAAGTTCTCCCGGTGGTCGCGAGTGCGGTAGCGGCTGGTTCCGGTCGAGCCGGGGATGCCCAGGGAGTTGCCGGTGGTGCCCTGGTAGCCGCGCAGGATGTCCAGCACGGTGGTGTCCGGCAGTTGCTCACCGTGTTCCTGGAGCTGTTGCAATTCCTTCGACACCGGTTTGCCGCTGTCGTCCTTGCCCAACCGTGAGAAATCCGGTGTCACGGTGAGTTTGACGACGACCAGGCGCGGAATGAACCAGGACCGATACAGGAACCGAACGGTGTCCTCTGCCTCGGGACCCGCGTTGACCAGGGCGCGCAGCGAATCCTCGTCGGTGGCCTTGGCGATGCGCGGCAGAACCCCGGGTTGATAGGTGGTCGAGCCGATCTTGGTGATACCGCCCGCCTTCTTCTCCACGGCGTCGGTCACCCTGTTGCGCAACGCGTTTCGGGGGCCGTGCACCTCGACGTCGTAGGCGATGCCCAGGTTGAGGTCGCCCTTCGCCTTGAAGTCGGCGGGCAGGCCGTTACCGGGTTCCAACGGTTTCGGAATCTTCAGATCGGCGCGGGCCTGGACCAGCGCCAGCAGGTTCGGGTGATGCCGCAGTTCGCTTTCGACGAGGTAGAACTCCACGCCGTCGGGCACGTCGATGATGTAGGACTTCGTGCGCGGCCCGCCGGGGAAGATGTTCCGGGCGGTGTTGCGCGGGGCGGCGGTGAGGCTCATGAGGTATTTGGCGTCCGCGACGAAGACGTACGCGCCGACGTAGCTGGTGAACGAGGTGTCGTTGGTGGCGGCGGCCTGCGCGGTGACGCGCTTGTCCCCGGTCCTGCCCCACTGACTGCCACCGGCCAGGGTGCCGTGCCCGTCGGCATTCGCCCCGTAGTAGCCGATACCGGAAACGCCGCCGTGATCGCCGAAGTGCTCGGGCTGGTACATGGAGGTCTGCGAGGTGGTCGTCAGCAGCTGTTCGGCCTCGAACTTCGGCTCGTACCGCACCCGGATGTTCTCGATCAGACCGCGCAGATCGCCGCTGAAATCGACACCCGCGAGGGTGCCCGGCGCCGCGGCGCTCTCGAACGGGTAGGAGGTCTGGAAGATCGACGGGGTCAGGTTGCTCGGCGCCAGCGCGCTGTGGAAGACCTCGCGAATCGTCGAATCCGGATTCGCGGGCGGTTCGCCGAGCGTGGTCTGCCGGGTCCACTGGCCGACGCCGATGGTCTTGTTCGCCAGCCAGCGGGCCGCGCCGAGCAGCGAGTTGCCGACCGCACCCCAGTTCACCGCGGTCTCGCCGGTGTCGGGCGCTCTCGCCTGTCTGGCCGCGAGTTGCTCGTCGGTGAGGAAGGCGCCGGGGATCACCGGATCCTCGTCCTCGTCGGTGATCTTCGTGATCGTCGTGTCCGCGGGTGCGGTCTCCTCGTCCGTCCTCGTCTCGTCCGATGTGGTCGTCTTCCCCTGTTCGGCGGCCTTCTTCGCGTCCTCGGCGTCCTTCTTGACGCCCTCGTACAGCTCGGTGATCGCCTTGTCCATGGTCTCCCGCAGGATCTTGCTGCCGCCGGGATCCTGCATCTTGGGGTTGCGCGGCAGATCCGCCCGCTGGTCGAATGCGCGGACCAGCGCCTGATCCTTCTTCGGGTCGACCGTGTGGACCGTGGGTTCCAACGCCGGGGGCGGGGTCTTCGGCTTCTCGGACAGGGTGCGATAGGTCGGCAGCGCCACCCGGATCCGGCCGGTGCTGGCGCGCAGTATGCGGCTGGTGGTGGTGCCGGTGCCGGGTCGGCTGCCGGTCGCGGGTTCGGTGATCTCGCCGCCGCCGCTGTCCTGGCTGTACACCGATGCGGAGTAGAGGCTGTCGCTGTCGGTCGCGGGTTTCACGGCTTTGACCGGCTGGACGACCGGCACGCCGGAGCTGTCCCGGCTGTAGACCGACGCGCTGTCCTGGCTGTAGACCGACGCCGAGTACTCGGTATCGGCGTCGGATTTGTCGGTGTCCGACCCCTCGGACTCGGTCGACGGCGCGCTGTCGTCGGTATTGACCCTGGTGATGGTGTCGGCCGCGGGTTCGTGCGTATCGAAGATGTGCAACTCGTACTCGGTCGGGATGCCGAAGACCTCGCTGCCGTCGTTCGGGGTGAAGATGTTGCGCTCGTTGATCTTCCAGCTGAAGTCGCTGACGTTCGGCGCCGCGTGGTTGTGCACGTACGCACCGGTGATGCGGGCGGCGGGCTGGATCCTGCTCCCGCCGCCGATGAGGTTGTCGATGGAGAAGTTGGCGCCGATGTTCCACGGGATCGAATTGCTGTACTGATCACTGCCGGAGGAATTGCCGCCGTTGTAGTTCATCGTCGGAACCTTGGGCAGCGACGCCTCGTGCGTGATGCCCTGGTACGGGTCGGCAGGGTTCTCCATCCGGCGTTTGGTCACGATCATGGCGGTGATCCGGCGCATACCGGTCGGGGTGGCCATGTGGAACGACGGCGGTTTGGCGCCGCCCTGGATGCTCTCGTCCAACATCGCGCGCGGCCCGGCCTTGGCCTGGTCGAGCGTGCGATTGTTCTCCAAGTTGTCGCGCAGGAAACCCTCGGCGTCGAGGTATTCCTCGAGGTCGTGCAGCAGCGGTGCGACGCCCTCGATGCTCAGCGGTGTCGTGGTCAGTCCGAGTTGCCGCAGGTGTACGAGTTCCGACGGCGGATACAGCGGTTTGGTGGGCACGGTGCCGAGGGTCTTCAGATGCGGCACCATCATGTTGACCGGATAGGTCTTGCCGCTGGCCAGCGGCGACCCGGGGGCGGGCCGCAGCGGCGGACCGAAGTTGCGCACCAACTCGACGTTGACGGTCATCTCCGGCGTGACGTGCAGGAAATCGCCCTTGTGCCGCAGCGTGCGGGCCGTCGTACCACCGTGGTTGACGCCGAGCTGGTAGGTCGCGTGGTAGCCCGCCCCGCCTCGGGGAAGGGTGAACCGGAAACCGGGGACCGTCGGATAACCGGTGTCCGGGTTGGTCTTGCCGAACTTGAACGACGTGGTGAGCGCGAGCAGGCCCCCGAACGAGTTGGCCACCCTGGTCATGCCGTACACCGCCAGTTGTCGCACGGTGTAGAGCTCGGCGCGCGAGTTCTTGATGGGCGGGCCGGTGAGTTCGGTGCCGCCGTGCAGGTCGACGGTGAATCGCAGATAGCCGATCTCGTCGCCGCCCGCGGTGTGCAGCGTCGGCGTGTCGACCGGCCCGTCGCTCCACATGATCGGCAGCGCGCCGAGGAAGTTCTCGTGCCGGAAGAATTCCCACAGCGCTTCGACGGATTCGTCGGCCATATTCTTCAACGGCGCGAACGATTTGAGCACGTCCGCGTATATCTTGTCGATATTCGGAATATCGTGCGGCCCGTACAGCGGGAATTCGTGGCGGAGTCGTTCGATCGGCGGCGGCCCGTCCGGATCGTCCTGCTTCAGCACCGGCATTTCGCTGTTGTCGGTCAGGTAGTCCGGGAAGTACGCCTGGAGAATGTCCGGCGCGCGCTCGTCGATGCGGTTCCAGTTCTCGTTCATCCGGTCCGGGTCGCGCAGATCGGCGATACCCTCGCCGACGCGTACCTCCCAGGTCGGCACGAGGTCGTAGAGATGGTGCTTGCCCAGGCTGCGCAGTTTGGCGATCGACTCGACCTCCGAGGAGATGCGCAGGTCGGTGGCCATCTCGTTGAGCCTGCCGTCGACCTGGCCGGTCAGGTTCACCTTCTCGACGACGCCCTTGTGCAACTGCCCGGACTGCGCGTAGGACAGCGACCGTATATTGGTGTTGCCCACCTGGCGTTTGACGTCGATGACCGACCGCTGGAAGTTCTGCATCCGGGATACTTCCACCCCCTCGGTCGGCTTTCCCGTTTCGTCGGTCCGTCCGATGGAGTTCAGTGAAAGGCGCAGGGAGACCGGATATTTCGTGCCCTTGTACACCACCGGCAGCGGCAGTCCCGATTCACTCAGCAGGCGCGACCACTCGTTGTTCAGCAGGTCGGCGGTCAGGGTCTGCTCGACGTTCCTGCGGAACTTGTCGTCCCGGCCCCGATTCCCCTCGACCTGCTGGATGACGTGCTGCTGCAACCATTCCACGGTTTCCTGCGGAATCGGCTGGTAGTCGATGAGGTTCTTCGCGCCCTGACGGTCGGTGCCGAATTTTCGCATCGCCGGGTTCAGATAGAGCGGTTCGACCCCGAGTTGGCGGCCGAGGTCTCGGCCGAAGAAGGATTCGCCTTCCTCGGGGTCGTACTCGTCGAACAGGTCGCGTAGGCCGTGGTTTGCCGCTTTCTTGCCGGTGTCGTCCGTCTTCTTGGTCGGGTCATCGGTCTTCTTTACCGGCTCGACTGCCTTCTCGCCGGGATCGGCTGCTTTCTTGCCTGTCTCCGCTGACTTCTCACCGGTTTCCGCCGCTTTCTCGCCGGGATCGGAGATCGTCGTCTTCACGACGGGTTTCGCCGATTTCTCGCCGGCCGGTTTCGTCTTCGTGGCCGGATCCTCGGTCGACTCCTCGGTTTCGGAAGCCTTGCGGCCGCCGGTACCCATCGAGAGCGTGGACGCCAGCGTGGAAAGGAGGGGGCCGAGCCTGCGCGGTCCGCCGGTGAGGTCGGTCTCGTCGCCGCTGTCCTGGCTGTAGGCGGAGGGGGAGTCGCTGTCGTAGGGGTCCAGGAACAGCGGGTTGCTCGGCGTGTTCTCGAGAGCGAGGTTCCCGGTGGTGTTGTTCCTGCGGACGGATCCGTCGCCGTAGAAGTTGGAGAGCCCCTGGCTGGAGCTGCTGGGCGAGCCCTGGTTGTACAGCGAGGGGGAGTACGGGCTGTGCAACGAGGGCGAGCCGAAGCCCGAGTGGCCGGTGAAAAGCTCGTTGTCCGAGGGGGTTTCGAGGCCCGGGAATTGTTCGGTGGTCGAATTCCCGGCGAGGTACGGGGTGGGGTCGTACCGGAACTCGTCCCGGCTGTCGATCGACGGCGACTCGGTGTCGGAGTTTCCGGTGAAAAGCCTGCTGCCGGAAGGGATGTCGATACCGGGTTGGCGTGAGTTCGCGCCGTCCTGACTGTAGATGGACGGTGAGTCGGAGTCCGAGCGGTTGGTGAAAAGCTTGCTGTCGGACGGGATTTCGAGGGCCGGTCCCGTTGGGATGGTCGGCGGTGCGGTGTGGTGCGGTGTGGGTCCGTGCTGGGACTCGTCCTGGCTGTAGGAGGAGGCCGAGTCGCTGTCGGAGCCGATCGCGAACAGCTTGTCGTCCGCGGGCGTTTCGAGCGCCGGGTTGACCGTGGGGGGCGCTTTCCGGAGGGCCTGCGGAGTGGGCTGGTTCAGGACGTTGTCGAGCAGGAAACTGTCGTCGCTGTGGACGGAGTCGCTGTCGTCTCCGATCACGAAAAGTTCACTGTCCGAAGGGAGTTCGAAAGGCTGCCGGTTCCCGGTGGTCGAATTGTCGATGACGTGCGGGGGTGGGTCGATGACGTGCGGGGGCGGTTCGTGCTGATCGTCGCCGCCGTACACGGACTCCGCGTCACCGTCGTAGAGGGAGTCGAGGTCGGAGCCGTAGTCGAGCTCCACCGCGAACGGGTCGTCCTGCGACTGGTCGTCGGTGAGGGGGTTCTGCGCGGTCTGTGAGTTGGGGGTGGTGGTCAGCGGTGTCTGGACGTTCCACAGGGGCGTCCGGCGCACGGCGGATACGGCGGGGTTGCCGGTGCGGGCCGGGGGGATCTCTAGCGGCGGCTCTTCGGTTTCCACGGTCCGGGAGCTCGGCGCGTAGGTTTCCGGCTCGGCGGGCATGATGCGGACGGTGTCGACGCGTTGGTCCTGGAGTACGGCGAGCATGCCGTCCAGGTTCACGGTTTCGGTGCGATCGTCGGAGTGCCGCAGTTCGATCCCGTGCTCGGTGAAGTCCGCTCGCACGAAGTCCCCGCCGGGAGTGGTGAACGACAGCAGGGTCCCGGCGGGACCGCCGCTGCGCCGCAGCCATTCGGCGGCGTTATCGCCCGTGTAGTGGCGGATGAAGCCGTTGTCCTCCGTGGTGTGGGGGACGTCGTCGGCGTGCGAGTCGTTCGACACCGTGTGCTCGGTGTCGGTCGATTCGGCCGGATGCTGCGTCGAGGTCGCGTCGTCCGAGCGGTTCGATGTGTGCTGCTCTTCCGACGTGTGCTGCTCGTTCGGTGTGTGCTGTTCGTCGGACGTGTGCTGTTCATCGGACGTGTGCTGCTCGTTCGGTGTGTGCTCTTCGTCGGTTGTGTGCTGCTCGTTCGGGGTGACGGTCTCCCGCGACGTACTCTCCGGCGTCCGCGAGGACTGCACCGTGAGGTTGTGCAGCAGCTCGGACAGCGACGGGCGCGCCCCGGCTCCCTTGGGTGCGAGAAGTTGTTTCTCCACCTCGCTCTGCACGTGCGGCACGGTCTCGTCGCGCAGTTGTTGCTCGGCCGCGTGCAGTTCGGTTTCGGCGTTGGTGACCTCGGTACGGGTGGCGTCGGTGCTGTGCGTCTGGTCCGCGGTGACGGCCTGTTCGTGCGCGGTGGCCGCCTTCTGGTAGCGCACGACCTGGGTGACGACGCCGTGGTCGTGGACCTCGGTGTACATGTCCTCGGGGGACAGGAAGCGTTGGAACGATCCCGGGTAACCGCCGTTCTCGCGGTCGGTGCCGGAGCCGCCGCGTTGGGCGCGGCCGCGGATCTGGATGTGGGCGCGATCGCCCGCGTCGGGGCCGACGGTGGTGCGGGCGCGGGTGCCGCCCATCGCGAGCGAATCCTTGTCCGGCTTCGGGCTGGCGCCGCGGCCGTCGGTCTTGTGGCCGAAGTGCAGGCTGCCGGGTTTACCCCAGTCCTTGGTCTGCACGTTGGCGAGGTTCTCCGCGTCGTCGCCGTTGCCCTCGCGGTCGTACCACTGCGCGTCGCGCACGGTGTAGTCGAGCTTGATGTCGTCGGCGACCTTCAGTTCGGGTTCGCCCTTTCGGACGCGTTCCTCGTTGAGCCGTGCGACTTCGGCGCGGACGCGATCGTTGGTGATCTTGTCGACCCAGTCGGTGACGCCGAACTCCTCCGGGTTCTTGTCCCGCCAGGAGCTCAATTCTGTTGTCTTGGTGATACTTCCGTCATCGCCGCGTTCGATGCGCACACTGTCGCCGGAGATGTCGCGGTTGCTGTGCACCTGCCAGTGCGGTTGGCCGCCCTGCTCGACGCCGGTCACCACACCGTTGTCGTCATATTCGAGCTTGATCTCCCCGTCACGTGCGATGACTTCCTGCACGATCGCGGCGGCGGAGGCTTCGAGTTTCGCCTCGCGGGTCTTGTGCATGATGTCCGGGAGGTCATCGATGCGGTCCTTGTAGTAGTTCTCGATGCGCGGCACCGGCCCGATGTGGTGCTGGTCGTAGAGCGCGTTCTCCACGTGCGTCAGCGTTCCGGACACCCCCGAGGGCGAGTGCAGGAAGCTGCTGCCGACGAACTGACCGAACCCCAGGTACAAGGCTTCGGAGGAGTGGTTGGCCTGCACCTCGACCCCGGCCAGCACGTCGAGATACTGCCCGATGTCCTGGAGCCGGTTCTCCCGCACATCGGTGGAACCCTTGGTCCGGTCCAGCATCAGCTTGTCGGTGTTCTTGTGGTCGAGCAGCCCGACCCGCGACCCGCTCTGCCCGGTCGGGTCGTGCGAGACGATGTAGTGCTCGTTGCGGGTCATACCCCAATTCGCCAGTGCCGCATTCTTGTACATCTGCGCGTCGGGGTGATCGCGCGTCAGTTGCGGTCCGGGGATCTGGTTGAGTTTCTCGATCGCGGCGTCGGTCAGTTCCGCGCGCCACATGCCCTTGGTGCGTTCGGGTCGGGCGAAGTCCGCGTCGGTGAGCCCGTGCAGCTTCTGCGCGGCCAGCACGCGGTGGGTGACATCCTTGATCTGCTGCGCCCGCTCTGGCGATTCGGCCTGCGAACCACCGGGGGTGAGGACCGCTTCCTGGCCGTCGAACATGGCGGCGTCGAATTCGTCGCCGGTGTAGATGCCCTTCGGGAACGGTTCGAACTTCCGGTCCACCTTGTACTTCGCGGCGGCCTCGTCGAGCCTGGCCTGCATCTCGTCGAGTTTGGGGCGATCGTTGTTGAGCCACTGGTGCAGCGCGTCGACCTCCTCCTTGGGGGCCTTGGTGCCGATGCTCTCGAGCATCGCCTGGGCTTCCCGCAACGCCCGGAACTGGAAGTCGTTCTTGGTGCCGACGATCACGCCGTTCTCGGGCATCGGCCCGTCGTCGGTCATGCGGCCCACGTTCACCAGCGGAGCGCCGGTCTTCGGGTGCGTGAACGCCTTGACCAGTGTTTCCATCGAGGCGACGAGGTTGTCGCTGCTGGTGCTGCCGTAGGCGGTGCCGTGTTCGAGGGCGTCGGTGAACAGCCGCATCGCCATGAGCATTTCCTTGCCCTGGCCGGTGCCCATGTTGGCGGTGCGCAGCAGGAAGCCGAGCATCTGGTTCTCGCGGGGGGCGAAACCCTCGGGATGGTTGCGGCGCACGAACTCCGACAGGTAGGTCAGGCGCTGCTCGGGGGTGCCGGTGCGCATCAGCTCGCGCATCTGGTCGTCGGTGAGGCGCGAGACCGGGCTGTCGTGCTTGTCGGACAGCAGTTCCTCGTTGTGCACCGAGAGCGCGGCGAGGATGTCCTTCGCGGAATCCATGCGCTTGTTGTTGATGGCTTCGAATGTCGTTTCGCGCTCGGCCAATCCGGTGTCGAACGCTTCCTGATCGGCCTTGCCAGCCTCCTTCAGGGCCTCGGTCCGCTGCCGGATCACATCGAGGCCGGTCTTGTCGAGTTCCTCGTGGGCCTTCTGGACGGCGGCCTCGTGCTTGTCCAGCTCGGACTTGAGCGAACCGAGGTCCGATTCGTCGCGCCGGGTCAGTTCGTTGCGCAACTGCTGTTCGCGGGTCCGGACGTCCTGATCGAACCGTTCGTGATCGGTGATTCCGGGAGTGCCCCGATCGCCGCCGGAACCGATCCTCTCGAAGAATCGGGCGATCCTGCCACTGCTGGTGTGCGCGTCGTCGTGTTCGTCGCGCGCGACCGACTCCTCGGCGTGGCGCTCCTGCATCGACTTGTCCAGCGCGGCGCTGTGGTCCCCGGGCGCGGCGCGTAGCAGCGCCTCGCGTTCGACCAGTTCGCGGCGCACCTCGCCCGCGCGGGAGTTGATGTCCTTGCGCAACGCCTCGAGATGCTTTGCGGCGGGCTCGATTTCGGCGCTCGCGTCGCGGTGGGCCCGGCGGGCCTCGGCGAGTTCGTCGCGAGCCTTCTGCACGCGGACGTCGGCTTCGGTGATGCTCTTGGTCAGATCGCCGTTCCGGCGGGCCTCGAGGTCGGCGGCCCGCTGGTTGTAGGCGTCGCGGCTGGTGGTCCAGTTCGCGCGGGCATCGGACAGCTGCTTCTGCGCGGCCCGCAGCTGCTTCTCGGTTTCGTTGTGCACGGTGGCGGCGTGTTCATCCGCATCCCGGATGCGTTGCTCGGCTTCGGCTTTGAGGATCGAGTACTGGTGATCGACCGCGTGATCGACCGCGGTGTCGTGATCGATCCGCGCCTGCTCCAGCTTCGCGCGGGCCTCGTCGAGTTGCTGGTGTGCTTCGGTCAGCGCGGGGTCGTCCGAGCGGTTGGTCTCGGTCGAGCGTTCGGTGTTGTTCGCGTGCTCCGGGTTGTCCGGGTGCTCGGTCTCGGTGGTCCGATCGTGTTCGGCCTCAGCGGTTTCCACGGCCCGGCGGCTGCTCTCGTACGCCGCGGTGGCGTCGTCGAGTCGCTGACGGGTCTCGATGACGTTCTGGTCCCGCGTCTCACCGCCGCGGATCTCCTGCGCCAGCTGATCCCGGCGTTCGATCTCCCGCCGATCGCGTTCGGGGGTGGCGGCGGGCGTATCGGCCTTGGTGCGGTCGGTCCCGCCTGCGGCGTCGTCCCGGTGGAGGTTCGCGGGGTTGCGATGTTCGGTCTCGGGCCGGGGTTCGATCCGGGCCTGGATCACGGTGGTGCCGTTGTCGTGGCCGACGCCGGTGATCCGGTAGGTGATGTCGCGGGCGAGCAGCAGGTGATGGGTGTCGGAGTGATCGCCGCCGACGTAGACGCCCCGGGTGCCGCGCGGGATCTCCAGTTCCATGCGGTAGGGACCGCCGCCCGCGGCGGGTTCGTCGCGCAGCGGCAGCGACATGTAGCCGGACTCGTGCTGGACGGTGTCGACCAGGTCCTGGGTGTTGCGGCCGGTGAACGGCTCACCGTTCTTGTCGATCAGAGTGCCCGGGTCGTCGAGGGGGCGATCGATGCGAATCGTCTGCGGCAGTGGGAGTTCGTGCCCGGTCGCGTTGTCGAGCAGGTCGATGTTGTGCTGGATGTCGCCGGGCTCGAACGACCGGTTCAGGTGTTGCCGGAAGTAATCCGACCAGATCCGGTACAGCGCGGCGCGGTTGCGGAGCTGGTTCCAGCGTTCGTCCGGCTGCTCGTGGGACAGGATGTCCTCGAGGGCGCGCAGCTCCCGTTCCTGTTCGGGCGTGCGGGTCTTGTTGTCCCGCAGCGTGTCCCGGCGATCCCGCAACGTGTCGGAGGGGACCTCGCGCAGGGCGGTGAGGTCGGGGGCCAGGCCGTCCCTGCCGGTGAACAGGTTCGCGGTCTCGTGGTCGTCGGCGAATTCGGCGTGCCGGTCCGCGATCCGATCGGGCGGGATGTTGCGGAGCAGGTCGTTGACGGTGGCGATGTCGTGGTTGCCGTCCAACGCCGCCCGCTCGTCGCTGGGCAGGTCGTTCCGGGTGTTCAACCGCTCGGCGGCGAAATTGTCCGCGTGCGTGCGGGATTCGAAGCTGCGCACGTCGTCCGGAGTCGACCGGGGCTGCTGTTGTTCGTGCGGCAGGGTGCGGGTCTCGTCCGTCGGCGAGGAGAGCGGGGATTCGCTCGGGCGCGAGACCTCGTCCTGGCGTGAGATCGCCGACAGCGTTTCGGTGCGACGGTTCGCCGGCGTGGCGTGATCGGATCCGGCGGGCATCGATCGGATCCGCGATTGCTCCGAAACCGATGGTGTGGCAGTTGCTTTCGGTGCGGGCTCGGTCTTGGCTCCCGCGGTGATCCGGGGTGTGGACCGTGAGCCGTCGTCGAGCGAGGACAGGCTCGGGCGCGAGGAGGCCGCCGTGCGTGTCGTGGTCGAGTCCGTCGACATCGATCGGGACAGGTCCTGCGACTGGTTCCGCAGCGGGATATCGGATTTGGGGGCGCGTGAGGAGCCGCCCGTGGATTCCTGCGGTGCCAGCGGGGTGGATCGGGTCTCGGGGTTCTGGGTGCTGGTCCGGGTCGGGTCGATCCGGCTGTCGGAGCTGTCGGGAACTTTCTCGACGGTCGTCCGATGCTGCTGGCCGACGGGATCGTCTGTGGGCGTGACGCTTCGGTTGTCGGTGGGCCGGGTGTCCGATTCGTCGCGGACCTCTTCGACGGTGGCCTGGTACGGCTTACGCTCCGGACTCGACTCGGACGCGCTGCGCAGCGGAGTGGACTGCTGCTCGCTGGGCGAGTTCTCGGAGCGCTGCTGCGTGCCGTTGCTCTCGCGGATCGGATTCGTGGCGCCCGCCCGCACATTCGAGTTCTCTACGTGCGATTCGTTGCTCTGCCGGATCGGGCTGCTGTTCGTGCCGCGCGGGGTCTGCGCCGCCGCCGGGTTCGTGTCGTTCGCGGTGCTGCGCGCGTGCTGCGGCTGCGTGCTGCGCGATATGCCGTTCTGGGAGTTGGTTTCCCGCGTGGTCGTCTGCTGCGGCGGGTTGTCCCGGGTCTTCTCCCCGCCCAGGTTGGTGGCGCCACCCGAGTTGCCGTTGGTGGCGCTCTTGGTGTCGGGGCCGCCGAGTTTCTTCTCGTACGAGGAGGATCCGTCGGTGTAGGCCGGTGGTTTGTCCTCCGCGCTGTACCCGGGTAGCGGCTCATACCCGCCCGCGGCGGTGAACTTGCCCTGGAAGTGCCCCAGCACGCCGTGCACGCCACCGACGAGACCACCACCGACACCGCCGATCAGCGCGGCGGGATCGAATTCCCACTGTCCGGTGATCGCGCCATACGCGACGA
Source organism: Nocardia macrotermitis (assembly GCF_009604405.1). Lineage (GTDB taxonomy): Bacteria > Actinomycetota > Actinomycetes > Mycobacteriales > Mycobacteriaceae > Nocardia > Nocardia macrotermitis. The sequence goes on along the minus strand of NZ_WEGK01000008.1, from coordinate 156,287 downwards.
TGCCCGCGCCCGCGCCGACCACACCGGCCGGGATACCGGATCCGACAGCGACCAAACCTGCTTTCCACCAGGTCATTTCGCCGTTCTTGGCGACCCACCCGCCCAGGTATTTACCGCCGAGGTGACCGATCGGGGTGGCCACACCACCGGAGATCGCGCCGACCGCGCCGGTGATGAACATCTGTTTGACGTTGAAACCCTTGCTGTGTCCCTGCGCGAGTTCGATGCCCTGGGCGAGTGCGTCGGTGCCGAGACCGATCGCGCCCTGCTCGAGCACCTGAATCGCGGTGAGCTTCCACAGCGGCATCGCCGCCAGACGCTGGGCGCGTGCGGCGAGGGCTCCGGCCAGGCGCGAGGCGATCAGGCGCATGATCCCGGCGCCTTCGGCCTCGATGAGCGGTACGGCCCACGCGCCCCACAGTGTGGCCAGCGCGTACGCGATCTCCGCGGCCATCACCGCCAGGGTGATGATGATTTGCAGCTTCGCGTACTCGGTCTGCTGTCCGCAGTCGAAGACCGAGTCGGCGAGCTGCTCGAGTCCCTGGATGATCTTCTCGATCGACTGGTCGCCCGAAAAGAACTGATTGAACTGGGATTTCATCTGGTCCGCGCCACTACCGCTGTAGTTCTGCGACGCGGTGTCACACGCCAGATGCAGCGGCGTCAGGATCCCTTTGAGCCCTTCGGCAGCCTCGGTCCAATCGTGACTCAGCGCGAAGAGTGCGTCCTCATCGCCTTTCGGCCACGACGACCCCGCCAGATACGACAGCCACTGTAGCCCAGCGGGCATCTCGATACTCATGGCTCACGCCACCGACGCCGAACCATCTGCACCGCACCCCGGCGCACCCCCACCCGATCAGCGCCCGTTCGCTCGTAGTTCACTTCGAATTCGCCTGTTACTCAACAGGTTTCGATTGAACGACAGCCCGCTTCGACCCCTCGGCTCCACAACTCCGCTCGTCACACCCGCCGCACCCCAACAGTCCCATCCCACTCACATCCTCCGACCAGGCCCTCGGGGCCGACGGCTCACCTGGATCCGAGTAATTAAGCGAAAGCAGAACTGCCGGAATGCAATTCCCCGGTTAATAGGAGGTTTCGGCTGTGGGAATTCTGGTCGCTGATCAACGGGCGAGGAACGACAATCGCACAGCGGAGGTTCGGTCGACCCGCTCCGCAAGCGTGTCTACCCTGTGCAGGTTCGGGCCAGGTGAGTACCTCACGCCGTCGCACACGACGATGCCGGTGCGTCGCGCGGTGTGGGCGGATCCGTTGGCATTCGCCGGAACCGACCTCACTCGAATCCGGTTGTCTCCCTCAGCTTCCGGAATTCGTCGGCCAGCGCGTCGAGGGTGTAGTGGGCGTTGAGCCCGCTGGGGTTGGGCAGGACCCAGATGTCGGTGTCGCCGAGCGTTTCGGATTGCGGGCCGACGACGGTTTTCGGGCGGCCGAACGCGGTGCGGTAGGCGCCGAGGCCGAGGACCGCCAGGACCCGGGGGCGGTAGTGCAGCACTCGTTCGGTGAGTGCCTGGCCGCCGTCGCGGTATTCCTGGGCGGTCAGTTCGCTGGCCTTGGCCGTCGTGCGGGCGACGACGTTGGTTATGCCCAGGCCGAGGGGGAGGAGTTCGCGTTCTTCGTCGGGCCGGAACAGGCGCGGGGTGAATCCGGACCGAAACAGCGTGGGCCAGAAGCGGTTTCCGGGGCGAGCGAAATGGTGACCGGTCGCGCCGGACCACAGCCCGGGGTTGATGCCGCAGAACAGTACGCGCAGGTCCGGCGCCAGCAGATCGGAGATGGTGCGATCCTGCGCCGCGGCCAGGTCGGCGGGGGTGGGGCGGTACGCGGCCGAATGTGCCATCCGGACAGTCTGCCGGAACCGGACCAGCGGTGTTCGAGCGGTGGGTGCCCGCTCGCGGAAGCGATCCTCACGCCTCCCGGTGCGCGGCGGTCGGGGTGAGGGCGAGCAGTGCGGCGGTGAGCGTCTCGACGTCGATTCGCGTACTGCGGCCGTCGGCCACCACGACGTCACCACCGACCAGCACCGTATCCACGATTCGCGGTGTGCCGCAGGTCAACAGTGTCGCTCCGGGGTCGCTCACCGGCAGGCACGCGAAGTCCCGATCGAACCGCAGCAGCGTCAGGTCGGCGAGCCGACCGGCACTCACCCCGCCCGGCGTGGCGGCGACGGGGAGTCCGAGCGCCCGCGACGCACCGTCGCAGGCGATCGCGAGCATCGATCCGATGTCGAACAGATCCGCGCGGCGCGCATGCGCACGCTGCACATACGCGCCCGCGCGCAGCGTCTCCAGCATGTCCTGCCGATCGTTGGACCCGGCGCCGTCCACGCCGAGCCCGACCGCGACGCCGTCCGCGAGCAGTTCCGGAACCGGTGCGACGCCGGACCCGAGTCGCATGTTGGACACCGGATTCCAGGACACCGCCGCACCCGCATCCGACAGCGCCCGGCGCGCGTCCGCGTCGAGCTCGACGCCGTGCACGGCGAGCAGCCGCTCGCTCAGCAGCCCGCCCTCGGCCAGATAATCGATCGCGGACAGACCGGCGTGCTCACGGCACATCGCGTCGTCGGTGCCCGTTTCGGACAGATGGATCATCACCGTGAGCTCGCGTTCCCGGGCGAACGTGGCGACGGTCCGCATCCCCTCGACCGTCAGCGAACGCGGATTCGGCACGGCCAGACCCAGCGTCACGTGATGCCCGGCCGCCGCGGCGAGCCGGTCGGTGTCGGCCAGCGCGGTGTCCAGCGGCTGCATCAGCCGCGGGTCGAAACCCCAACGGCGCGTGGGATCTTCGCGGTCGGCGATACCCCGCCCGAGCACCGCGCGCACGCCGACGTCCGACAACGCGGTGAGTACGGCGTCGTGCACCTCCGGCGCCGGATGCGGCCACATGTGCTCCACGAGCGTCGTCGTCCCCGACAGCAGACCCTCGAGTGCGGCGGCCACCGCGGCCACATAGGCGCGCTCGGGCGTGATCGCGTTCATCGCCTCGCCGACGGCGAGCAGCCACTCCAGCAGCGGCCGCCCCTCGCCGACGCCCCGGCACAGCGACTGTTGCAGGTGTGTATGGGTATTCACGAAGCCGGGAACGAGATGCCCACCGGCACCGTCGATCACACCCGGGCCGTGCGCCGGAACATGGTCGCGAACCTCGGTGACTACGCCGTCTGCGATCAGCACATCGGCGTGCGGTCGCCATGCGACGCCGGTCCACACGGTCACATCGGACACGGTGTGGATCCGGGTCACGGTGGGCCGCAACGTGATCGGCCTCACCGGATGCCGATCGAACGATCACCGAACCGCGGATCGAACAGCGCGGCCGGATCGACCTTCGGATCCACCTTCGACCCCTGCGCGGCCAGCAGCGGCGCGAGATCGGTGACGAACGCGCTCACCCGCGCCGGATCGTAGGTGCCGACCGAACCGTTCTCGTTCGCGATGATCCCCTTCGACTTCATCACGCCCGACGCGAATTCGGCCTCGGCGAGCGAGTAGGTGGCGTAACTCGGATCCTTCGCGACCACGTCGGCGATCAGCTGGTCGGTGGCCGCCGGCGCGGTGACGAAGTCGGCGTCGGCCTGCTGGATGATCGGCACCAGCTTCCGCAGGCACGGCGTCAGCTGTGCGAGCCGATCGGCCCGCACGGACACGTTGGACGCGTACGGATCGAAGCCGAGTTCCGAGATGAGCGCCTCGGCGACGGGCTTGTTCCACGCCGGGGTGTTGTGCTGGTACTCCCACGGTTCGGCGTCCGCGAACCCCTGCTGCACGATCGAGGAATCGCCCACGAACCGGGCGGGGCTGCCGTCGTAACTGGTGTCCAGCTGCGATTTCGTGACGAAACCCTTGGCGAGCAACCAGGTCGGGAACGTCTGCTCCTTGGACACCACGACGGTGGCGTGCGACGCGGCGAGCCCGCGCAGGGTGAGCCCGGGATGCTTGGCCGGATCCCACATCAGGATCGCCGGACTGTGCGTCAGCAGCGGCGTCACCCCGACGACACGCTGGGCCGCACTCGCCGCGACGACCTGATCACCGTGCACGAGCCCGAGGTCGATCGACGAGTCGACGTACATCTGGGAGGCGACCGACTGGAATCCGATGGCGGACCCACCCGACTTCAACCGCAGCTTGACCCCGGTGTCCTTCCCCTGCGCCACCAGCGTCCCGGTGACCGATTTGGTGCCGGTGTCGACCGTGTAATCGGGCCCGAGCAACTGGAACAGCCCGCCCATGTCGGCCTGCGGCTGCCATTGCAGCTGCACGGTGAGCGTGGCCGGGCAGACGTCCGCGAGGCGTTGCGCGGCGGGCGCCGGGGCGAGCGAGACCTTCGGTGCGGGCGCGGTGGACGAGCCGCACGCGGTGAGGGTGCCGATGCCGACGGACAGCGCCGCGGTGAGGATGGCCGCGCGTCGGGCGACGCGGCTGTGCAATGGGGACATCTGTTCTCCTGCAACGTGTTCGGTGGCGGGACCGGGGGACCGGAAGCGGTCGTGGATGCGGTGGCCTGCGGTGCCGGGGCGTCTACACGGTCGCGCACCGGGCGACGAGTCCACAAGCCCGGGCGATGCATGTAACAAGATGTTCACGGCATAGTTCACGCAGTAATTACATGCAATCGAGATGCTGGATCCACGCCGCGAGCCGAATCTGCTCGCAACTCGTTCCTGCATCGGAGGTTCCCTTGTCATCCTTCGCCCCGCTGGCCGACACCCGTAACGGTGTCGACGCGCGGCATCTGCGAGCGAACGACCAGGTGTCGTTCCACGAGGTGTCGATGACCTATCCGACCGGGACGACGGCGCTGTCCTCGGTGTCGCTGTCGGTGCGTCGCGGCGAATTCGTCGCGGTCGTCGGGCCTTCGGGCTGCGGCAAGTCCACGCTGCTGCGCCTGGCCGCCGGGCTGGAGCGGCCGTCCTCGGGTGCGGTCGCGGTGGGCACGCCGTCGGTCGCCTTCATCTTCCAGGACGCCACGCTGCTGCCGTGGGCTTCGGTGCGCCGCAACGCATCCCTGCTGGTCGAACTCGCCGGGATGCCGTCCGCCGAACGTCGCGCGCGTCGACGCGGCGCTGGCCGCGGTCGGTCTGGCCGATTTCGCGGAGCACCTGCCCAAGGCGTTGTCCGGCGGGATGCGGATGCGGGTCTCGCTGGCACGCGCGCTGGCGCTGGAACCGGAGTTGATGCTGCTGGACGAACCGTTCGGCGCGCTCGACGAACTCACCCGGCAGGAGATGCAGCTACAACTGCTGGGCCTGTGCGAACGCGGCGGTTTCACCGCGGTCTTCGTCACGCATTCGGTCTCCGAGGCCGTGCTGCTCGCCGATCGCGTGGTCGTGATGTCGGCCCGGCCCGGCCGGATCGCGGCCGAGATCGAGGTCGATCTGCCCCGGCCGCGCGGTGAGCGCGGGGACGGCGGATCCTGGGGCGCTGAGCTGCGATTCACGCCCGAATACACCGAAACCGTCGCGCGGATCTCGGGGCTGCTGCGAGGTGTGGCATGAGTACGGTGCTGAATGTTCCGATCGCCCGGACCCCCGAGGTCGCGCCGGCCGCCTCGCGCAGGCTGGTGGCCCGGTTCGGGCGCGGGTCGGTGGCCGTTGGCGCGCTGGTCGCGGGTATCGCGCTCTGGTACGCGGTGTCCTATCTGGTGCTCAGTCCGCAACGCCGGTTCCTGCTCCCGGCACCGCACACGGTGCTCTCGGAGTCGCTGCTCGATCCCGTGCATCTGCGTCCCATGCTCGTCGCGCTGGGTGAGACGGCGCAGGTGGCCGGGATGGGGTTCGTGGCGGCCGCGGTGATCGGGATCGCGGTCGGTGCGCTGATGAGTCAGACCTGGTGGCTCGAACGGGTGATCTTCCCGTATGCCGTTGTGCTGCAAGTGGTTCCGATTCTGGCCATTACGCCGCTGCTGGGCCTGTGGTTCGGCTACAGCACCACCTCTCGGGTGGCGGTGTGCGTGATGATCGCGCTGTTCCCGATCATCACCAATACGCATTTCGGGTTCCGCTCGGTGGATCCGGGACTGCACGAGTTGTTCACGCTGGGACGGGCCTCGCGGCTGCAACGCTTGGTCCGGCTCGAACTGCCCGCGGCCTCGCCCGCGATCCTGACCGGGCTCCGGATCGCGTCCGGGCAGGTCATCATCGGCGCGATCATCGGTGACATGTTCTTCGCACAGGGGCAACCCGGTATCGGCACACTGATGGACGATTACCGGGCGCAGCTGCGCTCCACCGACCTGATCGCGGCGATCGTGCTGGCGGCGGCGTTCGGTGTGGTCGTATTCGTCGTCTGTTCGGCGGTGTCCCGGCTCGCGGTCGGGCGCTGGCACGGTTCGGGAGGTGCTCGATGAGCGAAAACATCACCGCGGACGGCGAATTCGTCGTCCCCACGGTCGACATCACGCCCTATCTGGATCCGGCGGCCTGTGCGGCCACCGATCCGGCGTGCGCGGCGGTCGCGAGGAGTATCGACGATGCCTGTCGCACAGTCGGTTTCCTGCAAGTCGTCGGGCACGGTGTGAGCGCCGCCGCGATCGACGGGCTGGCCGCGGCGATCGACGACTTCTTCGGCGCACCCGCGCGGACCAAACACGAGTTCCGCCGTCCGGGCGAGAATCGCGGCTACACGCCACCGAAATCGGAGTCGCTGAGCATGAGTCTCGGTGTGGCTCCGGCGAATCGGATGCACGACTACTACGAGTCGTTCACCGTGGGGACCGAGGCGGCGGCCTATCCGGGGTTGGATCTGCCCGCGGCCGACTATCCGGCGAACTGCTGGCCCGACGTGCCGGAGTTCCGCTCGTCGGTGACGGCGTACCTGCGCGAGGCGACCGCGCTGTCGCGGGCTCTGCTGCGGGCTTGTTCGGACGCATTGGGCTTGCGCCCCAACCATTTCGACGATCTCGTCGATCACTCCATCGACACCCTCAAGATGAACAACTACGCGCTGCCCCCGGGCGCGATCGAGTTGGACGGGCCGCTCACCGGAATGGGCGCGCACACCGATTTCGGGATTCTGACCGTGCTGTGGGCGGATCGCGTCGCCGGACTGGAAGTGCTCGGACCCGACGCGGTCTGGCATCCGGTCGCACCCGATCCGGGCGCGTTCCTGGTCAACCTCGGCGATGCCTTCGCGCGCTGGACCAACGACGTGTGGCGGTCGACCCTGCACCGCGTGGACCCGCCCGTGGTCGACGGCCGGATCGAACGTCGCCGATCCGCGGCCTTCTTCTTCGACGGCAACCACGACGCGGTGATCGAACCGCTGCCCGGCACCGTGCCGCCCGGCGCGGACGCCTACCCGCCGATCACCATCGCCGCACATCTGCGGGCCAAACTCGCCGGCATGAAGCTGGGCGCCGCGCCCGCCGGGGCCGATCGCGAGGCCGCCCGGGTGCGCGCGGCCCGCACCTGACTCCGAAACCCCTTGCCCGACAGGAGAACACCTACGATGACCGAGCACCGCATGCGGGAACTGGACCGGGAGAGCCGGATGGGCGGGCTGGGCGTGGAGACCGCGCGCAGCGTCCCGCGGATCGATCTGACCGATCGCGAGACCCGACGTGAGGAGATCACCGACCAGCTGTGGCACGCCGCGACCGAGATCGGGTTCTTCCAGCTGGTGAATCATTCGATCCCGCAGCCGCTGGTGGACGCGGCGTTCGCGCGGGCCGCGGACTTCTTCGCACTGTCCGAAGCCGCCAAATCCGCACTGCCACTGGACAAACCGAACAACGCGGGATGGGAGTACTCGAGTCAGGTCCGGCCCTCGGTGGGCACGCCCGACCAGAAGGAGTCGTATCAGATCACCCGCCCGCACATGGCCGGGATGTGGCCGGTCGAACAGGAACTGCCGGGGTTCCGGGACTTCATGCTCGAATTCGAGCGGCACTGTTGGGAACTCGCGATGTGGGTGCTGTCCTGCTTCGCCGACCGGCTCGGCTTCGATCGCGAATTCTTCGCTCGCGCACATGATCCCGAGTCCGCCGCCTACCAGTCGACGCTGCGGCTGATCCACTACTACGCGCTGCCCGCGGAACTGCGCGGTCGTCCCGGCACCTGGCGGGCGGGCGCGCACACCGACTTCGACTGTCTCACACTGCTTTTCCAGCGCGACGGCCAGGGCGGCCTGCAGGTCTGTCCCGGCCGCGAGGCCGACGCCCAGGAGTGGACCCCGGTGCTGCCCTCGGACGACGTGATCACCTGCAATATCGGCGATATGCTCATGCGCTGGAGCGATGACGCGCTGCGCTCGACCTTCCATCGCGTCCGGGTGCCGGGCGCGGGCGAGTACACCGGGCCGCGCTACTCCATCCCGTTCTTCGCCCAGGCCAATCGCGACGTGGTGATCGCGCCGCCGCGTGGCAGCTATCCGCCGATCACCGCGGCCGAGTACCTTCGACAGCGGGTCGCCGCGAACTACGCGGGCCCCACGGCGTGAGCGCGCCGGTCGAAGCCGAGCGGGGGAGGAGGACGGCGCTGGTGAACGGTGGTTCGGACGCGCTGCTCGGGGAGGCGGTCTACAAGCAGCTGCTGGACCGGATCTTCACCGGTGAGCTGCCGCCGGGTGCGCCGCTGAGCGTTCCGGCGCTGGCCGCCGCGCTCGATGTGAGCCGGAGTCCGGTGCGCGATTCGGTGCAGCGGCTAGTCGCCGACGGGCTGGCGGTGCACACCCCGCACGCGGGGGCACGGGTGGCGCACGTCGACGAGCGGGAGATCACCGACGTGCTCGCCGTGCGGGAACTGCTCGACGGGTACGCGGCGCGGGAGGCGACCCTGCGGGCGTCGGCGGCCGATGTGCGGCGGCTGGCCGGCCTGGTCGAGGGCCAGCAGGCGCGGCTGGCCGAACCCGCCGACGCACTCGGCGAGGCCCGGCGCGACCTCGAATTCCACACCGCGGTAAGGGATCTCGCGGGCAATCAGCCGTTGAGCGACGCCCTGCACCGACTCGACGCCAAGGCCCACCTCTACAACACCGGGCTGTGGTCGGACGAGGCCGGACGTCGGTTCGCGGTCGCCGAACACGTCGCGATCGTGCACGCCATCGAGATCGGGGACGCCGCCGCGGCCGAGCGGGCCGCAGCCGCGCACGTCGCGGCGCTCGGGGTGCGGATGCGTCGGCTGGCGCGGGCCTAGGTTCGTAAACCTTTGCGGCGAAACACGGTTGGTTCGAAAATTTTACCTGCGTGACGACATCCGCGCCGAACGATGCGGGACCATCGGAGGATGACAGCGGTTGCCAAGCCCATAGAGTATCCACCGGGGATTTTCGACGGCTACCACGTCGAGCGTCACCCCGATGCCCACGACGAGATGTTCGACCGGGTGGGGCGGATTCGTCAGCCCTATCGCGGCGTGCACAAAGGATTGATGCGAATGGACGTAGGTGAACTGGTCTCACGTTCGGATGCCCTCGGCCGGGCATTCATCGATCAGGGCATCACGTTCTCCCTTTCCGGACAGGAAAGGCCGTTTCCCCTGGATCTGGTGCCGCGGGTGGTCGCGGCCGCGGAATGGTCGCGGCTGGAAAAGGGTTTCGCGCAACGCGTTCGGGCGTTGGAGATGTTCCTCGCCGATATCTACGGCGAGCAGAATATTCTGCGGGATCGGGTGATTCCGCGGCGGCTGATCACCACCTGCCCGAATTTCCATCGCGAGGCGGTCGGCATCGCACCGCCCAACGGCGTGCGCATCCATGTCGCCGGAATCGATGTGGTGCGCGACGAACACGGCGTGTTCCGGGTGCTCGAGGACAATCTGCGGTCGCCGTCCGGGGTCTCGTACGTGATGGAGAACCGCCGCACCATGGCCCGGGTGTTCCCGGATCTGTTCGCCTCGCACCGGGTGCGTCCGGTGGGCGATTATCCGAGTCATCTGCTGCGGGCGTTGCGTGCCTCGGCCGCGACCAACGCCGCCGATCCGACCGTCGTGGTGCTGACGCCCGGTGTGTTCAATTCGGCGTATTTCGAACATTCGCTGCTGGCCCGGCAGATGGGTGTGGAACTGGTCGAGGGGCGGGATCTGTTCTGCCGCGACAATGTCGTCTATATGCGCACCACGCACGGTGAACGTCAGGTCGATGTGGTCTATCGGCGGATCGATGACGAATTCCTCGATCCGATGCATTTCAATCCGGATTCGGTGCTCGGCGTCGCGGGAATTCTGAATGCGGCGCGCGCGGGGAATGTGGTGATCTCGAGCGCGGTCGGTAACGGCGTCGCGGACGACAAACTGGTCTACACCTACGTGCCGACCATGATCGACTATTACCTCGGCGAGAGTCCGCTGATCCCCAATGTGGACACCTTCCGCTGCTGGCTCGACGACGAACGCGCCGAAGTGCTCGACCGGATCGATGAGTTGGTGATCAAACCGGTGGAGGGGTCGGGCGGATACGGCATCGTCTTCGGTCCCGACGCCTCACCACAGGAACTGGAGAGCATCCGCGCGAAAGTCTTTGCCGAACCGCGCAATTGGATCGCCCAGCCGGTGGTGCAGCTCTCGACGGTGCCGACCAAGATCGGGGATTCGCTCTCGCCCCGCCACGTGGATCTGCGGCCGTTCGTGGTCAACGAGGGCGACGACGTGTGGGTGCTGCCCGGCGGCCTGACGCGGGTGGCGTTGCCCGAGGGTTCGCTGGTGGTCAACTCCAGCCAGGGCGGCGGCAGCAAGGACACCTGGGTGCTGGCCTCGCGCTCGATCGGCGTGCGGGAGGAGGCCGCGCTCGAACTGGTGGGTGAACCCGAGGTCACCGATCACGCCGAACAGAGTCCGGCCCTGTCGGTGAGCCAGTCGCAACAGCAACAACAGCAGTAGCAACGACAGCGCTAGGAGGCGTGATGCTGGCGCGGAACGCGGAATCACTGTTCTGGATCGGCCGCTATGTGGAGCGAGCCGACGACACCGCCCGGATCCTGGACGTCACGGTGCATCAGCTGCTCGAGGACGTGACCGTCGATCCGGACCGGGCGGCTCGAAAACTGTTGCGTGTCTTGGGAATCGACCTGCCCGACGGGCAACTCGACGTCTGGTCGCTGACCGAACTGGTCGCCTTCGACCACGGCCAACCGGCCTCCATCGTCGCCTCGATCTCCGCGGCCCGGGAGAACGCCCGGGGCGCGCGCGAGGCGACCTCGGCCGAACTGTGGGAATGCCTGAACACCGCCTACAACGGGCTCGGCGGCGCGATGCGCGCGGCGCGGGAATTGGGGCCGTACGAGTTCTTCCGGTATGTCGAGGATCGGGCGGCGATGTTCGCCGGGCAGGCCGACTCCACCCTCAGCCGCGACGACGGGTACCGGTTCCTGCTGCTCGGGCGGCTGCTCGAGCGCGTCGATATGACTGTGCGCCTACTGCTTTCGCGGGGCGGTGAACCCGCGAACTCGCCCGCGTGGGTGAGCGTGCTGCGGTCGGCCGGGGCGCACGACGCGTATCTGCGCACCCATCGCGGGGTGCTCGACGCGCGTCTGGTGGCCGAGTTCATCCTGCTGGATCGGCTGTTCCCGCGCTCGGTCTTCCACTCGGTGCAACTCGCCGAGATCTGCCTGCACGAACTCGACCAGGCGCCCGGCGGCCGGGTCGGATCCCGCAACGAGGCACAGCGGCTGCTCGGACGCGCGCGCAGCGAACTCGAATTCCTCGCTCCCGGAGTACTTCTGGAAGATCTGCAAACCCGGCTGGCCGATCTGCAACAGACCTGCCGCGAGGTCAACGAGGCCATCGCCCTGCAATATTTCCACGCCGCGCCGTGGGTCGCCTGGACCGACGCCCGCCACCACCTCGGGACGACCGCGGTGCTGGACGGGGAACTGTGAGAGAGGAACCATCATGGGCTGGCGTATGAGGGTCGTGCACACCACGGGGTTCGCCTACGACGACGCGGTCACCCGGTCCTTCAACGAGGCCAGGCTCACGCCGCTGACCGACGCCCGGCAGAACGTGATCCTGAACCGGGTCGAGACCACGCCCGCGACCCGGCCGTACCGGTACATGGACTACTGGGGGAGCGCGGTGACCGCGTTCGACCTGCATGTTCCGCATTCGGCGCTGGCGGTGACCGGTCTGTCGGTGGTGGAGACCGAATCCGGCGTGGGTCCGGCCGGGTCGCGTTGGTCCTGGGAGGAGTTGCGTTCCGAGGAGAACCTCGATCTGTACGCCGAATTCCTGGCGCCCACCGAATACGTTCCGGCCGACGGCGAATTGGCCGGGGCCGCAGCGGATCTGGCGCGCGGGGTGGAGCCGGTGGAGGCGGTCCGGCGCGCGGCCGACTGGGTGTATTCGCGGATGACCTATGTGCCGGGGACCACCTCGGTGCACACCTCGGCGGTGCAGGCGTGGTCCGATCGCAAGGGCGTCTGCCAGGACTACGCGCATCTGACGCTGTTGTTGTTGCGCGCCATGGGAATTCCGTGCCGCTACGTCTCCGGCTATCTGCATCCCGATCCCGAGGCGGCGATCGGGGAGACCGTCGCGGGGCAGAGTCACGCCTGGATCGAGGCGTTCACCGGGACGTGGTGGGGATACGACCCCACCAACGCCACCGCCATCGACGAACAGCACATCTCGGTCGGCGTCGGCCGCGACTACGCCGACGTGCCGCCGCTGAAAGGCATATTCCACGGCGGCCGATCCACCGATCTGGACGTGATCGTGGAGATCACCCGGCTCGCCTGAACGCCGCCGCCGGGACCCCGACACGCCGCTACCAGCCCGTTCGGTAACCATTCGCCGTCCGCATCCGATGATCAGAGGAACCCTTCGGAAGGATTGTGAATGCGACGAACGACGATGACCGCCGCACGCGTCGCGGTCGGTGCGGTATCCGCACTGGGATTTGCCGCGGTGATCGGCACCGGTACGGCTCAGGCGGCGCCACAGGATTGCACCGTCACCACGGATCTGTTCGGGGCGCGGGCGGCCTGTCACGATGTCGGGGCACCGCCGGGTCGGGAGTACACGCTCATCGTGGAATGTTTTGGGCTGCACGGGATCCCGGAGGCCTTTCCGCTCATGGCGATCGGCCCTTATCACGGGTCGTGGGGTGGGTCCTTCGTGCCGTCCGGGCAGGGCGGGGCCTCATGTCTGGGGCCGATGAGTTTCGGCACGACGACCGGTGCGCACGTGGAGATCTATCGTCAGTGAGGAGTCGACGTCGGGTGCCGGTGGCGTTGTCGGCCACCAACAGGCGTACCCACCGAGCGTCGATGCGGGATGTCGGCGTTCGGTGGGCGTCGGTTTGCGCTGTGTTATGAAACAGTCTGTGGCGCTACATGTTTCGAGTCACCGGCCGATTCGCTCATAGGCCGCGGCGGCGCGCAGGACGGTCGCATCGCCCAGGTGTTGTCCGATGAGCTGGATGCCGACGGGTAAGCCTGCGGTGGTGATGCCCGCCGGGAGGCTGATCGCGGGTTGGCCGGTGAGGTTGGCGATCGGGGTGAAGCCCTGCCAGGCGGTGGGGGAGACCGGTCGGCCGTCGATCTCGGTGGGGCCCTCGATGTCGAGTGGGAAGGCGGGGACGGCCGCGGTGGGGGTGAGCAGCAGGTCGAAGCGGCTCATGAGGCGGGCCATCCGGTTCACCACGGACTTGCGCATCATATTGGCCTGGGTGAAATCCTCTGCGGTCCAATCGGTTTCGAGCATCGCGACCAGGTGGGGTGAGATACGTTCCCGGTATTCGCCGAGTAACGCGCGCATACCCACCAGATCGGTTTCGGCCATGATCAGCGCCGTGAAGTGCCGTGCCGGATCCTCCCAGTCCGGGACGAATTCCGTTACCTCGCAGCCGAGTTCGGATTCGAATGCGGCGGCGGCGCGATCGGCCGCCGCGCGGACCTCCGGATCGACTGTCAGATAACCGAAGTCGGCGCTGTAGCCGATCCGCAGCCCGCGAATATCCGGATCACGGACGGCGGCCCGCCAGTCGACATCACCGGCGGGCAGCGTGTGCCGATCGCGGGGATCCGGCCCGGCCAGCACGCTCATGGCCAGCGCGATGTCGTCCACCGTGCGGGCGATGGGACCGATGTGTTCGATGCTCTCCCAACCGGATACGCCCGGATAACGCTCGTCACGGCACCCGGGATACACCGGCACCCGCCCCATCGACGGCTTGAACCCGACCGTCCCGGTCAGCGCCGCCGGAATCCGGATCGAGCCGCCGCCGTCGCTGCCCAGCGCGAACGGAATCATCCCCGCCGCGACGGCCGCCGCGGATCCGGCACTCGAACCACCCGGGGTGCGGGCAGGGTCCCACGGATTGCGGGTGGTGGGGAACAGGGGATTGGTTCCCGTTGCGCTGTAACCGAATTCGCTGGCATTGGTCTTGCCGAGGCTGATCGCGCCCGCACCGTTCAGCCGTTCGACGCAGATATCGTCCTGCTCGGGCACGAAATCGGCGTACACCAGCGAACCCGAGGTGGTGCGAATTCCCTTGGTGCAGATCAGATCCTTCACCGCGTACGGGACCCCGGCCAGCGGCCCGGCCGTCCCGTCCCGCAGCTCCTGCTCGACCTGCCGCGCCCGCTCCAGGGCGATCTCGGGGGTCAGGGTGCAGAAGGCGTGCAGTTCGGGATCGGCGTCCGCGACGCGGGCGAGGGCTTCCTCGACGATCTCGACCGGGGACACCGCGCCGGAGGCGAGTCTGCCGACCAACTCGGTGGCGCTGGGCTGTGCGGTGTCGATCATGCCTGCACCACCTGCGTCTCGGTGACCAGCGCGGAGACCGTGCGCGGTCGCCGCAACTTCTCCATCGCGGCGTACACCAGCGCCGCGGCCACGATCCCGATCACCGCGTCGACCGACCCCGGCAGCAGGTAGTGCGCCACGGTCGCCGCCGCCGCGCCCAGCGCCCAGGCGGCGAATGCGGTGGGGCGGAAGGACTCTCGTCCGATCGTGCGACGCAGCAGCAGTTGGTCCACGATCAGCACCGCGCCGATCGGCGGGACGAAGATGCCGAGCAGATTGAGCCAGTCCAGGAAGTGGCTCCACACGCCGGTGAGCGCGGTGACCAGGCCGACCACACCGAGAATGAGCGCCACCGGCCGCATCCCGAGCCGGGTGATGCCGGACCAGCCCAGCGCGCCGTTGTACAGGCAGTGCGAGGCGACCGAGCCGAGGTTGATGTACACGAACGCGACGGCGATACCGGTCAGCAGCGGGCCGTGTCCGGTCAGCAGGCCCAGGAAGCCGCCGCCGTCGGTGGCCGGATGCGCCGAACCGCCGACCGCGACCACCAGACCGCCGATGGCGTAGGCGATGAAGTTCGAGACGGGGAAGGCCCAGAAGGTGGCGCCGACCGCGGCGCGGCCGGTCTTGGCCCAGCGCGTGAAATCGGCCGTCATGGTGCCGGAGTCGGCGAAACCGGCGACCACGATGCTGACCGCCGCGCCGAACGAGAGCGCGGTGCCGCCGCCGTGGTAGCTGAGCACCTGGTGCACGGACAGCCCGTTACCCGACGCGCCGAACCACAGCGCGACCACGGCCAGCACCACGAACAGCGGAGCGGCGATCATGCCGAGCCAGGACAGCGCCCGGATGCCCACGATGGTCACCAGCGTGTACAGCACGCACCCGACCGCCGCGGCCAGTAGGGCGGGCCAGCCCAGCGCGTCGCGCAGCGTCGTTCCGGTGAGCCCGATCTGGAAGGAGAACCAGCCGATGACGACCGTCGCCAGGAAGGCCGCGGCGATCCGGCGGCCGGTGCTGCCGAAGGTGGCGGCGGCCTGCAGCGAGAAGCTCTTGCCGGTGCGTCCGGCGATGTAGCTGAGCGCGCCGACGTAGCCGAACAGGATGAGATTGCCCAGCAGCAGCGCGGCCAGGCCCGCGACGACGCCGAGGTTGTAGACGATCACACCGCCGAAGACCGCGTTGCCGAGGTTCATCGGGAACCCGAACCACACCGCGGCGATGGACAGGGTGCTGCGGCGGGCGGTGTCGGGAACGGGTTCGTGCTCGTATTCCTCGGCCAGTTCGAGGTGCGGCTCGTGGGAGTTTGCGGACATGACAGCTCCAGCGGAAGAGGGGGGACGCCTCCGGTGTCTTTGGTATTCCAAAGAGCCGGACAGCAACGAGATTCGGGGGAGACCGGCCGGATGTCAACCGGTTCTCACGCCGGTTCGGCACCCGCGGTGACCGCCGTCTACCTGCCGTTATGGCGTGATCCGGCGGCGATTGCCGGGAATTTGGCATACCAAACTTAACGTGCCGTTTTCAGACGAAACAGACTGAGAACCTTCGCGTAACAGATGCGGCGCTTTGGCATACCAAACTCGATCGCGAGCAGCCGGTCGAACGTACGAAGGAGTGACCACGTGTACCGAGTCGGAATGATCGTCCCGTCGTCGAACACCTGCCTGGAACCGACGACCTACCGGATGCTGTCCGGAATCGAGGGCGTATCAGTGCATTTCGCTCGGGTGCCGGTCACCCGGATCGGGCTGGACGCCGCCGCGGACGGTCAGTTCGCCCTCGAACCGATGCTGGCGGCGGCCCGGCTACTGGCCGACGCGGGCGTGGACATCCTGGTCTGGAACGGCACGGCGGGCTCATGGCTCGGGATCGATCACGACCGCGCGTTGTGCGCGGCGCTGGCGGAGGCGACCGGAATCGAGGTCACCACATCGACTCTCGCGCTGCTGGAGGCGTGTCACGCGTACGGCGTCACCAGACTCGGGATCGCCGTGCCGTACACGGCGGAGGTGACCGAGCGTATTCGCGCGGTGTATCGGGGCGAGGGAATCGACTGTGTCGCATGTGAATACCTCGACATCACCGACAACGCGGCGTTCGCGGAGGTGCCCGAGGCACAGGTGCGGCGGATGGTGACGGCCGCGGCCCACGACGCGCATGCGGTCGCGGTGGTGTGCACGAACGTGTTCGGTGCCGCCGTGGCCGCCGGTGCCGAAGCCGAGTCGGGGATTCCGGTCTTCGACAGCGTCTCCGCGACGCTCTGGCGGGCACTGCCCGCCGGATGCGCGGTGCCCGGCTGGGGTGAGCTGCTGTGGGCGGGCCACTTGCGCAACGACTTTCAGCACGCGGTCGAGACGCTGCTCGAGGCGACCGGCGCGGACCGCACCACCCTGCGCATCGATCTGCCCGAACAGGGGCTGGCGGTCGATCTCACCGCGGCCGAGGGATTACGCGACGGGGTGTCCTCGATCCGGCGGGACGCCTCGCTCGACCAGCGGCGGCTCAATACCGTCGAATGGCTGGAGCGGCATCGTGAACTGTTGGTGCAGAACGACTTCGGTGCTGATCCGAAGCCGCCGGACGCGCTGCGCGAGGTGTACGGCGTGCGGGCGCAGATGCTCGGGCCGGTCGTGCGCGGTGCGGCCATGGTCGGCTGGCTGTCGGTGCACAGCCTGCGTGAGCGCGAGTGGGGTGCCGGGGATCGTGAGGCGTTGAGTGCCGCGATCTCCGCGATTCACGAAATCCTCGACGCGAGTGGGAAACTCTGAGGTGCGAAATCGCCATGCGCCTAAAGGATTTGGTCCTCGCCGAACAGGATCTTCAACGCGACACCCCGGTTCTCCCGCACATGACGCAGCGCGTGATCGGCCGCGACATCCGCATCACCCGCCGCGATCGCCTCGTACAGCGCCCGATGCTCGCACCACAGGTGCCCCGGATTGTCGATCTGCTGGAACAGCCATCGCAGCCGCCCCTCGAGCGGCCGGAGCAGATCGGCGAGCAGCTGATTGCCGGCCATCTCGATGATGTGGCGGTGGAATTCGGAATTGGCCCGGCTGATCCGGTCGGGATGGCCGGAAAGCGTTGCCCGCCGGGCCTTCTCGACCAGGCGCTCGAGCGTGCGCAGTTCCGCGGCGTCGGCCCGCAGTGTGGCCTCGCGGGCCGCGTAGGTCTCCAATGCCTCACGGACGCCGAACAATTCCTCGACATCGCGTCGCGAGACACGCTTCACCACGATCTTGCGCGGCGAGAGCACCTCCACGAAGCCCTCGGTGATGAGCGTCTGGATCGCCTCCCGCACCGGAATCCGCGACACCCCGAACTGCTCGGCGAGATCTCGCTCGACCAGGCGGTGTCCGGGCTCGAACTGCCCGGCGATGATGCGGTCCCGCAGTTGCTCGCAGACCTCGTCGCGCAGTCGCGTCCACTCCAGTACGGTCGCGGTCTGCTCTGTCGCCACTGGAATCTCACCCCATCCGCCGATTGTCGGCATCGCCGCACTGTGTCGATATCACGGTATACCAAAACGAATGCATCGTGCTCGTTCGTCCGAGTGCGCATCGCCGCCGAGGTGGTGATCCGGGGCTGGGAATCGGTCCTCACCACTGCGAAGTGTGTTAATCCCCGATTACGGTGCGGCCGGATATCTTGACCGGCGGTGGCGCGGTGGGCAAGCTTTGGAATACCAAAATGATTGCGGTGGGAGGTTGTCGTGCACGCAGGGTTTCGGATCATGGTCTCGCAGGACGCCGGGCAGGTGCGGGCGACGATCATCGCGGCGGTGAGCACATGAGCGCCGCTCGCATACCGGATCTCGTTGTCGCCCACGGGTTCGTCGTCAACGCCGCCGGGTTCGGTCCCGCGCATGTGGTCGTGGATCGCGGTCGGATCGTCGCGGTCCTCGATGCCGCCGCACCGGTTCCGGTGGCCGCGCGGGTGATCGATGCGGCGGGTCGCGTCGTCATTCCCGGTGGAGTCGACGGTCATTGTCACGTCGCGCAGATCACCGGTCGGTATCGCACGCTGGACGATTACGCGACCACCTCACGTGCGGCGCTGTGGGGCGGTACGACGACGATCATGGACTTCGGTATCCCGCGCGACGGCACCGAAACCCCGCTCGCCGCAGCGCTCGGCAAGCTGGAACTGGCCCGGCAGGCGCGGTGCGATGTCGCGCTGCACGCGTGTGTGATCGACTGGGACGCAACGACTCCCGATCAACTGACGGAATTGGCGGAGCTCGGCATCCGATCGGTCAAGGTCTACACGACCAATCGCGGCACCACGATGGCCGACGACGACACCGTGCTGAAGGTCATGCGGGAGATGGTCCGGCTGGACGGACTGACCTACGTGCACGCCGAGCACGACGCGATGATCGTCGACTGCACCGAACGGCACGCCGCCGCGGGCACGATCGGAATCCGGCACCTGCACCGCACCCGCCCGGAACTGGCCGAGGAGGCGTCGGTGCGCGAAGTGCTCGCGATGGCCGAATATACCGGTGCGGCAGCGTATTTCGTTCATCAGTCGACGCCGGGCGCGGTCGATCTGGTGCGCGCGGCGCGTGCTCGGGGGCTCGATGTGCACTCCGAGACCTGTCCGCACTACCTGGCCCTGGACGAGCAGGTCTATTCGGGGGAGTTCCCCGAGTGGTTCGCCTGCTGTCCGCCGATGCGTTCGCCGGAAACCGTTGCGGCACTGCGGGAACGGTTCGCCGCCGGGGCGATCGATACGATCGCCAGCGATCATTCCTGCTACGACCTGAAACAGAAGCGCGAACGTCGCGACGATATTCGCCACATGCCGCACGGCCTGCCGGGAGTCGAGACGCGGATGCCGGTCACCTTCACCGCACTGTGCGACACGCTGGGTGCGCCATGGGATCCCGCTGTCCTCCGGCGATTCGTGGACGTCTTCGCCGCGGCCCCGGCCCGGATCAACGGACTTCCCGGCAAAGGTGCCGTCGCCGTCGGTTACGACGCGGACCTCGTCGTCTTCGACCCGGATCACACGCGCTCGGTCGCGGCCACGGACCTGCACATGGGCACCGACTTCTCCCCGTTCGACGGGCGCGAACTGCGTGGCTGGCCGGAGTTCGTCATCGCTCGCGGCCGAGTCGTGCTAGACGGCAACGGATTCCACGACCCCGGCCCGACCGGACAGTTCGTGCCGCGGCACGGATACCGGGCAGCCGCAGACGCGATCGGATCCGTCGGCCGGTACTCCCGTGCGGAGTCCCCGGCCCTCGCCGAGCGGTAACGGTGGCGACAGTTCGTCAACCCCGACTGGACCGCGTCGCGCGGAGGCGTTAGCATCGGTGACGATGATTACTCATTCTGATGCAGGATTGGGGGTCGCGTTCGTTCGAGGTGAGTGCTGATGCACTCTTCGACGGACGGGATCGAATCCCGAATTTCCTTCTGGCGGCGGGTACGCGAGTTCGCGGTGCCGCCCTCCATGATCGAGAACGCCACTGCTCGGCGTCGTGCCGGGGACTGGGCCGGGGCTTGTGCCGCAGCGGGTTTCGACGTGGATGTCGATCTGCGGGCGCTGGCGTGCCGGTATGGTCGCGAGTTCGCGGCCCGGGTGCGGGCCGATCTGCGCGAAC
Organism: Nocardia macrotermitis; assembly: GCF_009604405.1. Taxonomy (GTDB): domain Bacteria; phylum Actinomycetota; class Actinomycetes; order Mycobacteriales; family Mycobacteriaceae; genus Nocardia; species Nocardia macrotermitis. The sequence continues at coordinate 135,966 of NZ_WEGK01000008.1, read as the reverse complement.
TGGCACCGGATCTGCTGCGCTGGCATATGCCCAGGGTCGCTCCCGACGGGTTGCTGAGACCCGGCCTGACCGCGACGTTGGCCCGATACGGCCCCGGAGATACCGGAAACCCTTGTGGGAGAGCGAGTCCGGTACATCTGGTGGTCCGGACCGCGCCCGCCTGGGCGGACTCCGGACAGCGGATGAGCCTGGCGCTGTGGGACGAATCCCAGCCCGAGGCCGGTATCGGCCGACATCCGCATCCCCGGCCCAACCGTCGTTTCCGATTCGATCTGCACCCGCACCTCTGGGATGCCCGACGCAGCGATGAACTCGGAATACGTTCCGGTACAGGCATATTCGACGGCGAGGGGATGGAACCCGAGTTCGGGGAAGCGGCCCGGCTGGGGTGTGCGGTCGATCGCTGGGCGGCCGAGGTCGACCTCATGCTGCGCGCGGACGGGCATCCCGATGATCCCGTGCTGGTGCGAATCGGGGCGAAGCGCAGGGTGATCGTGGAGGGCGGGGGCGATCCCGCGACACTGCGAATCGTCCGGCGCTACCCCCGTGGCGTGACACCCGCACTGTCGGTGCTACCGCACGCGGCAACCTGGGTGCTCCCGGATCTGGAATTGCTCCGGTCCGGCGCGCTCACCGCCGACCGGCTCCATCCACTGGTCGCCACGGCGCTCGTACCGGACTTCGATTCGGCCACAACGGCTTCCGTCACGAACCCGACCGGCCCGCATCTGGTGCAATGCCGGGGAGAACAGCACCGCATCGGACTGGTCGACGGGATCCTGACCGCGTTGGACCACAGTCCGGACGAGATCCGGCGGGAGGAACTGCTCGTCGCCCTGTCCGGCACCCCGCTGCCCTGTCTACAGGTGATCGATCGGGCGCACCGTCGGCCGGATTGTCTTGCGGGCGTGCGGGAACGGCTGACGCACGGTGATGTCGCGGGTGCGCTCGCCATCGTCGAGAACCTGCTCGGCCGCCAGGCGAAACTGCGCGCGGGACCATTGCGGGACGAGCTGGAGGCGGCGGCGCGGCGGGAGATCGTCTACCGACGTTTCCGTGCTGGGCAGACCGCCCCCGCGCCACCGGTGGAACGTCCGACCCGCACCCAACGCTCTCATCCACGCCAAGCCATGTCGCGCTGACCGCTCGCGCACATTTCATCCAATTCTCCTGAACCCAAAGGTGATTCACACATGCCTGCACACGCTCCGACCATGACACTGCCGCGCACTTCCCGGGTCGACACCGCCGACGAACTGCTGACCCTGCTGAACGCGGCGACCACCGAACCCCGCCCCGACATCCAGCTCGAAGCCCTGATGCTGGCCGTGGCCGCCGACCTGCCGGTGCTGCTGTGGGGTGAGCCGGGCATCGGCAAGACCGCGGCGCTGACCCAACTCGCCGAATCCCTGGACCTCCCGCTGACCACCGTCATCGCGAGTGTGCATGAGCCATTGGACTTTTCGGGTCTGCCGGTGATCGGCGACGATCCCACCACGCACGGGGTGCCGCTGGCCCCGCCGGACTGGGCGGTGCGGCTGGTGCGGGCCGGTCGCGGTCTGCTGTTCCTGGACGAACTGTCCACCGCACCGCCCGCCGTCCAGGCCGCGCTGCTGCGCCTGGTCCTCGAACGCCGGATCGGCGCGCTGCAACTGCCCGCCGGGGTCCGCATCGTCGCCGCGGCGAACCCGCGGTCCTCGGCGGCGGACGGCTGGGAGCTGAGTCCGCCGCTGGCCAACCGTTTCGTGCACCTGAACTGGATGCACGACCCCGAGGTGGTGGTGCGTGGCCTCGGCGGCATCTGGCCGCGCGCGAGTCTGCCCGAGCTGGATCCCGAAAAGTTCCCGGCGGCAGTGGCTTTCGCGCGACGTGCGGTGTGCGAGCTGCTCACTGCCCGGCCCGCGCTGGTGCATCGGCTGCCCAGTGGCGAGGCGCGTAGAGGCGGCGCTTGGCCGTCGCCGCGCAGCTGGGAGATGACCGTGCGCCTGATCGCCTTCGCCACGGCGGCCGGTGCGGGAAACGATGTGATGTCGCTGCTCATCCGGGGCACGGTCGGTGACGGTCCGGGGTTCGAGCTGCTGACCAGTATCGATCGGATGGATCTGCCCGACCCGGAGGCGCTGCTCGCCGATCCGGACGCCGCCGAACTGCCCGAACGCGGCGATCTGCGCCAGGTGGTACTGGACGGCGTGGTCGCGGCGATCCGCCGGAAACCGACGCGGGCCCGCTGGGATGCGGCGTGGTCCCTGCTGGTCCGGGCGGTGGAGACCGGTGCGCCGGATCTGGTGGTCGTCCCCGCGACCACCCTGGCCACGCTGCGCCGCGAGGACTGGGACGTGCCCGCCGCCATCGACCAGCTCGGCGGCATGGTCTCGGTGTCGCGTACGGCGAACCAGGCCGCGAATCGCGTTGCGGTGCAGGTGAAACGATGACAACACCGCTCGACGTCGACAAACTCTGTGCCGCCCGCCTGCTCGCCGTCCGGGCGCGCCCCTACCTGGCGACCGCGCTCTACGCGCTGCACCTGATCGAATCGCGCAGCGTGCCGACGATGGGTGTGGACCGCTACTGGCGCTGCTACATCTCACCGGCTTTCGTCGCCCGCAAACCGGTGGAGGAGCTGGCTTCGATTCTGGTGCACGAGGTTTCGCATCTGCTGCGCGACCATCACGGCCGCAGCGACCGCTTCGCCCGCGAACACAACCTGACCGGCGCGGCCGAACGACTGCGGATGAATATCGCCGCGGACGCCGAGATCAACGACGACGCCTTCGGCGACGGCCTGGTGGAACCCGAGGGAGCCGTCCTGCCCGCGCTGCTGGGCCTGCGCAGCGGCGAACTCATGGAGGACTATCTGCACCAGTTCCGGCTCGGCCGGCACACCGAGGAGATGGCCTGGCTCGACTGCGGCAGCGGGGCCGACGGACTGGACCGCGAATGGGAACTGGGCCCGGACGGGGCCGACGGCCTCAGCGATCAGGAATGCGACGCGGTCCGATTCCGCGTGGCCCGGGGCATCGACGGCCATCCCGGCAATGCCTCCCGCACCTGGCGTCGCTGGGCGCAGGAAGCGCTGCACCCACCGCAGCCGTGGCGCGATCTGCTGCGCGCCGCCATTCGCGCCGCCGCCTGCGCACCCGGCATCGGTGACGACTACACCTACGGCCGGCCCGCCCGCCGCGCAACCGCCCTGCCCCGCGTGGTGCTGCCCAGCCTGCGCCACATGCCCGCGCGGGTGAGCGTCATCATCGACACCTCGGGCTCGGTCAGCGACGAGGAACTCGGCAGCGCCCTACTGGAAACCTTCGCCATCACCCGCGCTCTGGGCGGCCGCCGCGACCTGCTCAGCGTCCTGTCCTGCGATGCCGCCGCCCGCATCGCCCACCCTCTCTGCGAGGCCGACGGCATTCCCCTCATCGGTGGCGGCGGCACCGACCTGCGCGTCGGGTTCACCAGAGCCCTACGCGCGCAACAACATCCGGACGTCATCGTCGCTCTCACCGACGGCCACACCCCCTGGCCCAGCACCCGCCCCGCCTGCCGCACCGTGGTCGGTCTCTTCGGCCACCAGCGGGCCTGGCGCGAACACGACCCCAACTATGTCCCGAATCGCCCACCCGCCTGGGCCCGAGTCGTCCAGATCGGCTGACGACACTCTGTGTCCAGGTGCGGCGGACCCGGTGAATTCACCGAGCACTCGTATGCGGGGCGCGGAGCGTGATCGGCAGACTACGCAAGCCACGCAACACCGGGCTCGCGATTCGTTCCGGCGTTCCGGAGGGAGCCATGAACGGCACCCGGCGGGCGATTTCCTCGATCGCCGCAACGGCTTCCATCCGCGCCAGCGCATTACCGATGCAGTAGTGAATACCCGCACCGAATGCCAAGTGGTCCTGCGTATTCGGACGATCGAGCCGGAATTCGTCGGGGTCGGCGAACCTGCTCGGATCCCGGTTGGCCGAGCCGACCAGCGGCAGCACGTAGGCTCCGGCGGGGATCGTGGCGCCGCCGAGCTCGACCTCGGCGGTCGTGACCCGCAGCAGCGCCTGCGCCGGGCCGTCGAAACGCAATGTCTCGGTGACGGCGGCTGCCGCGGCCACTGGTTCGGCGCGCAATCGGTCGCGGATGTCGGGCCGGTCGAACAGGGCCAGTGCGGTATTGGCAATCAGATTCGTGGTGGTTTCGTGGCCCGCGACGAGCAGCAGGATGCAGAAATTCACGGCTTCCGCGGTGGTGAGCGCCTCCGCTCCGGTGCCGGTGACCAGGGAACCGATCATATCGTCGCCGGGTGCGCGGCGACGGCGGCGAACCGCGCGGTAGAAGTACCAGGAGATGGCGATCGCGCTGCGGATCATCGCGGTGCGGCTGCCGCCGGTGAGCAGTCCGTCGATCAGTCCGTCGGACCAGCGTTTGAAATCCTCGCGTCGATCGGCGGGCACCCCGAGCATTTCGGCGATGATGATGGCGGGTAGCGGGGCGGCCAGATCGCGCACCAGATCGGGGTTACGAACGGTCGTCATCTGGTCGACCAGTTGCGCGGTGACCTCCCGGATACGTGGCTCCCACGCCGCGATGCGACGCGGCGTGAAGGCGCGACTCACCTTGTGGCGCAACATCGTATGGTCGGGCGGATCGCTGGTCAGCAGCACCCGGACGGCGGGGATGCCGGACAGCGATCGGGTCAGCCACGTCGGGGGGTTCATGGTCGGATTGAACGGATCCGAACCGATCGCGGAGATCGCGGAGGAGAAACGTTCCGCGTCGCGGATGACCGTCCGCACATCGTCGTAGCGACTCACGATCCACAGGTCGGGGTCGAGCGAGTGGAAGACCGGAGCCCGCTCCCGCAACAGCGCGTAACTCGGATAGGGATTCTCGATCACGGCGGGATCGTTGAAATCGAAGCTGTACGTCATGGTTTCGCCCCCAGTGCGGTCAGTAGTGAATCCACCCATTCCTCGACGAAGCGATCGTCGGTGGTGCCGAGCGGGCGGTGGCGATAGACGTTCGTCATCACCCAGAAGTTCTCGATCGCGCCCAGCCAGATGGTGGTCATCGCCTCGAAATCGCGTTCGGGCAACTGCTCCTGCGCGGCCCGCTCGGTCAGCCAGCCCGCGAGATAGGTGTAGGACGGGCTGAACAATCGCTCCCGCGCCTGGGTCATCACCTCGGGAAACTGCTCGGACTCCTTCATCATGACCCGAATCAGGTTGCCCCAGTTGGACATCAGCAGCAGCGAACCCCGCGCGACCAGCACCAGTTCGGCGCGCAGATCTCCGAGCGGAAACATCGGCGCCAGCGCGAATCCGGTCTCCGCCAACGTGATAGCCGCCTCGACCGCGGCCGCGAGCACCTTCTCCTTGGATGCGAAGTGCGTGTACAGCGCCCCGGACCGCGGCGACAGCCCCGCTGCCTCCTCGATGGCCGCGACGCTGGTCGACGCATACCCCTGTTCGGCGAACAACCGCAACGCCGCGGCGACGATCCGCTCCCGAGTACTGTCCACTTCGGCTTCCCCAATCACCTGTTTGGATATACCAATCGTATGTTTGGGCTGTTGGAGAGCGCAAGGGGCAGTTTCGGGCGGCGACGACTACGTCCCGGTGAGTACCTGGAAGGGTGCTGATTCGGGAGCTGGGGACCGGGGGAGGTAGTCGGTGGTTCCGGCGAAATATTGGGTGGTCCAGCGGACGGCGAGTTGTTGCAGGGTGGTGGTGTTGGCGGGTTGGGGTGTGCCGCAGAGTGATTCGGCCAGCAGGTCGGTGCTGGGGCCTTCGGCGTCGGTGTGTTCGCCGGTGGTGAGGCGTACGCCGAGGAGGGGGCGGTGGAGGTCGGTTCGCAGCGCGGTGGTGCCGGTGCCGAAGTTGTTGCAGGGGGCGGGTGGGCCGGAGATGGTGAGGATCGGTAAGGGGGTGGGGGACAGGTCGGTGAGGGCGGTGTCGGTGTTGGCGCCGAGGAAGGATTTGACGGGGTCCAGCAGGATGAGGCCGCGGAGGTTCGGCCAGGTGGCCGGGTAGGTGGTGTGCAGGCGGTGGGCGACGTATTCGACGGCTTCGGCTCCGGCTGAGTGGCCGATGAAGACATAGCGGTGCGGGATCGCGGGCGGGGTGACTCCGGTGCGGGTGGCCGCCGCGGCCAGGGCGGTGGCGAGGGGGCCGGTGGGATCGGTTGCGGTGCCGAACAATTGGGCGACCCGGTCGAGGAACGGGGTGTTGTCGCCGAGGTTCTGCAGGGTGCAGCCGTGCGCGTTCAGAAACGGCAGGGTGGGGGTGAAGACGAGATAGCCTGCGGCGGAGAGAGTTCGGGCCAGGTCCGCGACGTCGGTCGCGGTGCGGGCGAAACCGTGTTGGAGCCAGACCAGGCCGCGGGGTGTGCCGGGCGGGAGATACCAGGCCGCGTCCTGACGCAGGACGCTGGCGGCGCAGGGCAGATCGATCGAGCCGGATAATCGGCCGGTATCGGCGACGGCGGGGGTGAATCCGGCGGCGGTGACGCACGCCGTGGTGAGGACGATCAGGGTCGAATTGCGCAGGATCATCGCGACTCCACATGCGGGACAGGCGGTTTCCGAGAATGACTGCCTGCGCCGAGCGTGCCGGAGACAGTGTCACATCGTCACCGGTGTGTTTCCTCATACAAAACGGTGTTCCGTATGAGGAAATTGTACGACGTACACGCGCACATGGGGAGGTGGAAGTGGAATCCGGTCGACCCGGAAATCTCAGTGCTCGCGCAGCAGCTGTCCGGCGCCCTCGACGCGATCGTCGATACCGTGCTCGCGCAACGCATGCCAGAGCGTCGCGGCATTGATCGCGATCACCGGTTTACCCAGCTCGCGTTCGAGTTCGTCGGCGGTAGCGACGAAGGACAGATTCGTGCCGACCTGCACGATGGCCTCCACATCCGGCCCGTCCAGCTCCGCGACCAGCGCGCGCAACGGGTCGGGTGCGACCCGGGCGATATCCATCGCGGTCGGGCAGCGCAGCCCGGTGATCGCGGCGACCTCGAATCCGGCCTCACGGAAGAACGTGCCGACCTGTTCGTCGGCGATCGGCTGATACGGCGAGAACACCGAGATCCGCCGACATCCCAACGCGTGCAACGCCGCTCGGCACGAACTGGCCCCGGTCGTCACCGGCAGGCCGGTACGGTCGCGCAGCCGCTTCTCGAATGCCGCGTTACCCTCCACGCCACCCCAGAACGTCTCGGCGGACATGCCCATCACCATGCGATCGGGTTCGGCGGTGAGCGCGTCGCGGACGGCGGTCTCGATGGACGCGCGGATCTGCCCCAGCAGCGCCCGGAAGTCGTCGTCGTTGCCCATCACCGGATCCGGGATGTACATCGACCCCGCGCGATAGCTCACCCCGGGCACCCCGGCACGCCAATAGTCGTGCTCCACAACGGTATTCGTGCTGGGTACGATCACGCCGAAGACGGCGCGGGGTCCCACGATATTGGTCATGTCGAACTCCTCGAGATAGGGACGACCAGGTCAATGTCCCTGGGCCGGAAGGTGATTCAGGGCTTCGGTGACCGCGCGATGGGCCCGCTCCCGATCGGCGGGCGCGTCCAGCAGCAAGGTGTCGACCAGCAGCGGCGCCACGATGCTCATGGCGATCTCCTCGGCCGTCGCGCGCTCGCGCACCCCCACCGCCCGCACCGCGGCACGGAAGGGCGCGAGCAGATCCGCGACGTACCGGTGCCGCAGCTCCACGCACTCCGGATCGGTCGCCGACGCGGTGACCAGCGCGCTCAGGAACGCCGCAACGGGCTTGTCGCGCAAGCGATCACAGAGCGAGTCGACTTCCGCGTGCAGATCCGCGACCGGATCTCCGGTGGGCGCGGGGGAGGGGTGCGGCGCGACGGTGATGAGCGCGGCCAGGAAGTCCTTGGGCGCGGGCCAGTGCCGGTAGATGGTGGTGCGGGCGACCCCGGTCATCGCGTGCAGGCGCTGCGGGGTCAGGGCCGCCGCGCCCTCGGTGAGGATCAGTTCCAGGGCGGCGGTGAGCACGATCTCGGCGGTCTCACTGGCGGGTCCGGCGGGGCGTCCTGGTCTGTTCACGGTAATAAACGATACATCTTGTGTTGGTTATTGTTAAGCGCTACATTCTGTATTGGAAACAGCGCTGCCGCAGGAGGTTCCATGCGCCCGCACGTCGAACTCATCGATGAAAAAGATCTGATCTGGCATCCGGCCGAGTTCCGGCACGCCACCGGTAGCGCCGAACAGCGCAACCTCAGCTATGACGAGGAGGATGGTTCGGCCTCGCTGAAGGTCCGTTTCACCAGCGACTGGTCGCGCCCGGCCGGAGTGCACACGGCCGAGACCGAGTGGTATGTGCTGTCCGGGCGGGTGCGCCTGGGCGAACAGGAACTCGGGGCCGAAGGCTACTGGACCGCGCCTCCGGGGGTGTGGACTCCGGCGCTGGAGGTCCAGGCGGGCACGGAGATCCTGCTGTTCCGCGAACGCGGCGGCTGGGAGTTCGAGCCCGCCGCGGGCAACGGCGAATCCGTGCGCCCCGACCAGGAACTCATCGTGCTGGACACCGCGTCGATGCCCTGGATCGACGTGAAGGACGGCAGCCCGATGCGTTTCGACCTGGGCGGCACGCCGGTCCCGGGCCTGTATATCAAACTGCTGCACCGGGATCCGGAGACCGGCTTCTACACCCGCCTGATCAAGGCCAAGCCCGGCTGGCGGGAGGTGCCGCTCGCGCATCACCCGTGCAGCGAGGAGGCGTACTGCCTGGACGGCGGTTTCGAATACAACTTCGGCACCATGTGGCCGGGAACGTACTTCTGGCGTCCCGCCTTCATCCGGCACGGCGATTTCACCGCCGACGCGGAGAAGGGCTGCACCTGGATCATCCGGTCCGACGCGGATCTGGTCGACTGGTACACCGAGGACGCCACGGTCACCATGTCGGGCAACGCGACCAACTGGGGCCCGGAATTCCCGGACACCCTCCCGCCGAAGTTCATCGAACCGGTGCGTTCGGCCTCGATCGGCGCGTGGGCGAACCCGAGCCGTCAGTGACGCGCGGCGGCCCCTCCGGGGTTACCGGAGGGGCCGCTCTCGTGCTCAGTGCTCCCGCAACAACGATCCGGCGCCGTCGATGCGATCGGTGAACCCGTTGTCGCGCAACGCCATCCACCAGATCGCCGCATTGATCGCCAGCACCGGCTTACCCAGCCAGCGCTCGGCCTCGTCGGCCAGCCGGACCATCGACAGATTCGTCCCGCACTGCACGATCGCGTCCACATCGTCGCCGTCGACCTCGAGCAGCGCCGCCCGCAACTCGTCCTCGCTCACGTGCGCGATGGAAACCGCTGTGGGACAGCGCAATCCCCTGATCCGCCGCACCTCGAACCCGAGCTCACCGAAGAACCGCACCACATTCTCATCACCCACGGCCTGATACGGGGTGACCACGCCGATGCGGTGCGCCCCACTCTGTTCGAGCGCGCGCCGACACGCCTCGGCCCCGGTGGCGACCTGCAAACCGGTCACCTCGTGGATCTGCCGGACGAACCGCTTGTTGCCTTCGACTCCGCCCCAGAAGGTTTCGGCCGACATCCCCATCACCATGTAATCGGGTTCGCAGGTCAGCACGCGTTCGCAGGCGGCGACGATCTCGTCGCGGATCTGGTCGAGCAGCCGTTCCATCCCGGCGTCGTCGCCCATGTGCTGATCGCGGATGTGGATGCGGCCGATGTGCGCGGTCACGCCGGGCACGGCCATGCGGGTCAGATCCGCTTCCACGACGGTATTGGTCGAGGGGGCCAGGACGCCGAATTTGGCGCGCCAGCCGAGGATGTCGGGCATGGGAGATCTCCTGCGGTCGAGGGAGTGTCGCTCAGGCCGCGAACGGGTCGCGGGTGTGGAACGGCGCGGTGGCGAAACGGCGGATCACCTTGCCCGTGGTCAGCCAGGACACCCGCGCGCCGTTGCGGGTGCGGGTCACGGCCCGTTCGGCGAGCCAGGGGGCGACGGTGTCCACCGGATCGGCGAGAATCGTGAAAATCCTGCGGGCCTTGGCCAATTCGTCCGGATCGTCGTAACCGTGGGTGAGTAGATCGGTGGTGACCATGCCGGGGCTCAGCACCCCGACCGATACTCCGGCGGGAACTTCCTTGGCGAGCGCGTCGGTGAGGTATGTGACGGCGCGTTTGGTGGCGCCGTAGACGCCCAGGCCCGGCACCGACCGTCCGTCGCTGCCCAGGCCCTCCATATTCCAGATGTGCCCGCCGCGATCCCGCATCCCGGTGATCGCCACGGCGCATCCGTTCAGCACGCCGATCAGGTTGGTGCCGACCACTTTTCGCGCTTCTTCGACGGGGAGTTCCCACATCGGCGTGCGGGTGTGCGAGACGCCCGCGTTGTTGATCCAGATGTCCACGCCGCCGAACCGTTCGGCCGCCGCGTCCCAGAATGCTTGCAACTCGGCGCGTTCGGTGGTGTCGGCGGCGAATACCACTGCGGTATCACCCAATTCACCACATAGCGCCTCGATCCGCGCCGGATCGGTGCCGCAGACCGCGACCCGATGCCCGCGGGCCAGCAGCGCGCGGGCCATACCCAATCCGATACCCCGGGTGCCGCCGGTGACGACGACGTTGCTCACTGCCGCTCCAGCACGCCGTGCAGGACCACCGCGAGCCGGTTGTGCTCGTACAGCTGATAGGCCACCGCCAGCGTCGACCCCGCACCCATCCCGGGCTCGGCGTCCATCATGAATTCCCGCCCGATCAACCGGCGGCCGTCGGCATAGTGCAGGCGGACGAAATTGGCTCGGCCGCAGGCGAGTCCGCTGCCGTAGGCGTCCGGGCCCTCGTGGAAGGTGCGTGCGCCGTCGCGGCGTATCGCGATCCGCAGATCGGATTCGACCGGTCCCGCGAGAGTCAGGTGGTGCTCGGCGGTGAGCAGGTCGCGCGGCGCGATCGTGCGGGTCATCCGGGACTTGCCGATACTCTGCTGATCGGCCGACCACAGTTCCAGATCACCGGCGAAACTGCTGTCGTCCTTGGTCGCGAAGGTGAATGTGACACCACCACAGCGGGTTTCGGTGTCGATCCGTTCCTGTGCGAGGGCCGGATCGCGGGTGTAGAGGCCGGTGAAGACCCCGACCATCGCCGGGCCCTGGTACAGCACCGACGAGTAGATCTGGGTGTCGCCGACGGTCTGGTTCCACGTGTTCAAGGCGACCTGCCAGCCCGGACCGTAGTAGTTGGCGTCCACGAAACCGCCGTAGGGCTGGCCGGATCCGTAGAAATCGGGCCCGGTGTAGATCCGGTCGCCGTCGGAGTCCACCACCCCGAATTCGAACGGCGCGCCGAGCGCGAAGCGTCCGGCCATCCGCCCGCCGCCGGTGAGCCCGCCGTCCATGTAGTACGTGGTCCTGCCGTCCTCGAAGACCGAGGACCGGCGAATGTCCTCGAACCCCAGCCACACCCCTTCGTGGTCGAAAAGCGAAGGGCGGCCGACCCATTCACCGGTGATGCGCTGCTGCCAGCGGCTCGGTTCCGCTTGTTCGCTCATCGCGCCAACTCCATGCGCACCCGCTCGGACTGCTCGACGCCCAGCATCCGCGTCACCTGCTGCCACACCGGGTCGACCTCGGGGCTGAACAGATTGGCCCGATTGGCCAGATCGCGCGCCGGGAGATCGGCCTCGGGTGTGGGAACTCCCTTGTCCATCAGGGAGATCCAGTGCCGCAGATACGCCTCGACGGTCTCGCCGAGTGCGGTGAACGCGGGTTCGGTCGCCCGGCACACCACCATCCACGGCGACATCATCGCCCGCTGCCGCGGCCCGACGGCTGCCGCGGAGACACCCTCGATCTGCCAGGCCGCGTCCAACAGCGGCGTCAGTGGCAGGAAGGCCGCATCCAGATAGGCCAGATTCACCGCGAGGTCCGCGCGCGGCACCAGATCCAGATGCATCGCGTAGTACTCGCCGTGATGCACCGAATCCAGCGTGAAATGCGGTACGGCGGAATCGGGTTCGGTGAACGCGAAGATCATGTGGCTGTCCAGCCCGATCGGCGGCACCACCAGATCGACGGTCACCAGCTTGTCGATCGGCCCGCCGCGGAACACCCGCAGCCGGCCCACCGGCTCGGGTGACATCGGACTCACCAGCGCTTCATCCTCTTCGACGCTGGAACCCAGTGCGCCGGACAGTGTTTCGAGAGTTCGGTCGCTCAACTCGGCGGTCAGGCTCATCGGGGGTCTCCTCCTTGGCGGGCCTTGTGCACCCAGGCTGCGGCGAGTTCGGGATTGTCGTGGCGGGCCGGTGAGGCCAGGACGGTGGCCCGGCGTCGCGGCGAATCGCCGGTGACGACATCGTCACCGCCGACCCACCAGCCGTCCTTGATCAGCTGGGCGCGGCGGCGGCGATAGGCGACCTGCAACGCGTCGCTGCGCACGTGCAGCTCGTCGGACAGGTCGAACGGAAGTAGTTCGGGGCGTTGGGATTCCACCACCGGACGGTCCTGCAGCAGGATCTTCTCGATCCGCTTGCGGGTATTGCCGTCGGCCCAGCCGCCGGTGAAGAAGTTGCGGAAGCCCAGGATCTTGATCAGCGTGCGATCCTGCGACAGCGGGATGTTGAAGTCGTAGAGCATCAGATCGCCGATCGGCAGCCGCACGTGCAGTTTCACGATGTTCGGCAGGTACCACGCATTGGTGACGGTGACGAAGTCCGGCAGTTCCTTGCCGCGGAACAGCAAGCCCCACAAGCCTTTCGGCGGCGGCGGGCTCAGCGGGATGTCCGCCTCGGCCGACCAGTCGGTCTGGCGCACCCGGAAATCGGGGATCTCGGGTTTGTCCGGATTGCCGAACGCGGTGCCGTGCACGAACGGGGTGTGCGAGGCGTCCACGACGTTCTCGAAGGTGCGTTCGTAGTTGGCGTCCACGACCATCTCGTACTGCACGGCCCGGAAACTCGGATCCGCCCACTGCGGAATCTCCGGAATCGGCGGCCGCTGCTCCTCGGGCAGATCGCCGAGGAACGCCCACACCATGCCGTACCGCTCCACGGCCGGATAGGCGTCCACCCGGGCCTTGCGCGGGATGGCGCGTTCGGGTGCGTTGGCGGGAATGCGCACGCAGACGCCGTTCGAGTCGTACTGCCAACCGTGATACGGACACGTGATGCAGTCCCCGCTGACCGTCCCCATCGACAGTGCGCCGCCGCGATGCACGCACAGATCCGACAGGCAGATCGGCTCACCCGATTCGGTGCGATAGAGCACGAAATCCTGGCCCAGACAGCGCACCTGCCGCGGTGTGCGGCCCACCTTGTCCGCGAATTCCAGTGCGTACCAGAAGTTCTTGAGCACCGTGATCTCCTAGCGCCGCTTCAATAACAGTCCGTCGTCGAAACCCGCCAGCTCGTCGCGGGCGGTCGCCGAATCCTTCAGATGGGCGTCCAGGAACAACGTTGTCAACCGGGCGAACGGGGTCAGGGCGTCGACCTCGGCGGCCTCGTCCAGGAAGGCGCGGGCCGCGGTGGGATCGGCGTCGGCGATGCCGAAGTGATTCGCGCCCGGCACGGTGGCGAGGATGTGATCGCCCTCGGGCAGCGCCTCGGTGAAGGTCCGCACCACCGGGTCCGGGCGGTCCTCGCCCTCGCCGTAGCGGTCGGCACTGCCCTTGATCACCCCGTCGTTCCCGCCGACGCCCAGCAGCACCGGACACTCCACCTGGGCGGGCAGGACGGTGCCGGGATCCCAGCCCAGCATGGTCGCGACCATGGTGTGCGCACCCCAGGCGAACACCGCGCGCACGGCCGGGAAGTAGCGCGCGGACTGCAACACCACGGTGCCGCCCGCGGAATGCCCGCCCAGCGCGATGCGGTCGAGATCCATTGCGCCACGCAGCGGTTCGGTCTCATTCAGTTCGGCGAGCGCGTCCAGGACGGCCGGAATGGTCGGGCAGGTGGGCCGGGTGCCGTAGGTGTCCGGCCGCGCGGCGGCCAGGTCCACGCCCGGGGTCAGCCCGCGCTGTCCGCCGAACAGATCCGCGACGCGATCGAAAGTGACCACCACATAACCGGATTCGGCGAGGGCGGAGGCGAAACGGCGATAGGAGTCCTGCCCGACATTGACGCCGGACAGGAACAGCACCACCGGATAGGGCGCGTCGGCGGGATCGGGTGCGAAAACGCCGGTGAGGCGTTCGGCATCGTCCCCGGACGCGACGGCGGGGTAGTAGACCTTGAGATGTGCGGTGTCGAACGGGGCGTCACCCTCGGTGCGCGCGGACCACCACAGCGAACGGATCAGTCGCATGCTCATCCCACCGGCCTCGGCAGCACGCGGTCCCCGCCCCACAGGGCGCGCACCAGACGCTGGGTCAGTTCGGCCCCGAACATGCGCTCTCCCATCACATTCGCCGGATCACGCTCGGCGATATTGCGCCGGATCCGCAGATCCCGATCCGCGAGCGCGGCGCGTTCCTCGTCGGGTACCGGTTCGGCGGCATCGACCCAGCCGAGCCACTGATCCACCTTCGCGGTGAGCAGTTCGGCGACGGTGTCCAGATTCGGGCGGTTCGCCGGGAACGAATAGCAGTACGCCACCGGGGAGAGGCTGGCGCGGATGAACCCGGTGCGACTGGTGAACCAGGTGAAATCCGGGTGGTCCTCCTTGAAAGCCAGCCACGGTGCGTCGGCCTCGGCGTAGTAGCTGTCGTAGTAGTCGCCGTCGCCGACCAGGTCGCCGCGCGGCACCCCGTCCACGTAGAACCAGCCCTGCGGCCACAGCAGCAGCGCCGAGGCCAGATGCGGCACCCGGACCTGCGGGCCCAGCCAGGCGGTGAGGTGCAGATTCACGAAACCCGTTCGGGGATCACCGATCCAGGAGTGTACGAGCCAATCGATCTCGGGTCCGGAGTAGGCGGCGAGACTGCCGGACGGGCCGGTGGCGGCGTCGCCGTAGGAGTCCAGATCGGTGGTGCAGGGATCGCGGGTGAGTTCGAAACGTCCGGCGATCTTGTCCTTCAATCCGGACAGCAGTTCCTGCCATTCGTTGAAGGTCTCGGTGACATCGACGCGCGGATTCTCGTCGACCATCTGCTCGACGTGTTGCAGGGTTTCGCTCATGAGGGCTCCGATTCGGTTGTCGCGGTGGCGGGTTCGCGCAGCAGGGCGGCGACGGCGGCGGGTGGGCGGCCCGCCAGCAGATCGGTGCCGCGCGAGACGGCGCGGTTCACCGCCTGCGCGGGTCGGATGACGGCCCGCATCCGGTCGGCCCCCGGCGGTGCGGGGATTACCTCGGGATGGCTGATCACACCGGTGAACGGGCCCTTCCAGGCGGTCCAGAGGGTGAAATCGGGGCTCAGGGCATAGCTCGAGGCGGTCAGTGATCCGGACGAATCCAGTGCTGCCGCAACGATGTTGAGCCGGTTCTCGGCCGCGCGCTCGGGCAGGCCGAGGCGGGTTTCCCACGGTTCGCCGATGGTGTGCGGTACGGCCACCACATCGGCGTCGGCGAGGGCGGCCGAACGGAATATCTCCGGGAACAGCGCGTCATCGCCGACGACGAGAGCCATTCGGCCCCAGGGTAATTCGAATATCTCGAGCCCGGACCCGAGGTCGGTGAGCCAGGGATGACGTGCAGTGCGATGCAGTTGTGGCTGGCGGCCGACGACGCCGGTCGCGTTCACCAGAACCGCGACGTGTGCGGCGTCCTCGCGGATCGACAGCACCGCGTGCGCGGTGCTGCCGCGCAGTGCCGCGACGACTTCGTCCACGGTTCCGGTGAGTTCCGGCAGCACGATCAACTCTGTTCCGGCACCGGCGAGTTCGGTGATCACCGCGGTGTCGGCCAGGGCCGCGGCGACCGGGATCTCGTCCGCACCCGCCGGGGCCTGTCGCACCGATCGGACCGACGACGCCGCGTAGATCGACGGCCGCCGGGCGGTGAGGACATCGGTGCCGTCGGGACGACGTTTGTCGTCCGCGAGGGCGATATCGATATCCGCGACGATCACCGCCTCACCGTGCCGCGGTGCGCGGGCGACGGTGGTGCCGTCGGGCGCCACGATCTGGCTCTCACCCGCACCGTGCAACCGGTCCGGCGGCACGCCCAGCTTCGCCGCGATATCGGGCAGTTGCGCCTCCGGCAGCAGCGGCCCGACCTTGTTCGCGGCCACCACCCACACCTTGTTCTCCGCGGCACGCACCGGAATGTGCAGGCTCGCTTCGTCGGTTGCGAAGGAGTTGAGGCTGTTGAGCAGCACCTGCGCGCCCCGCACCGCGAGCGAGCGCGTGACCTCGCAGATGACGCCCTCCATGCAGGCGTACATGCCGATCCGGCCGAGCGGGGTGTCGATGATCTCCGAATCGGTTTCGCCCCGATCCAGGTGATCGTTCTCCGCGCCCATCAGGATCTGCTTGTCGGACTGGCCCAGCAGCGCGCCGTCCGGGCCGTACAGCAGGCCGGTGCCGGTGATCCGGCCGTCCTCGCGGGCGAGGGTGATGCCGATCTTGACGTACATCGCGTGCCGCGCGGCACGCTCGGCGATTGCGGTCAGGAATCGATCTTCGAGTCGGCACGCCATTCGGTGCGCATGGGCGCGGTCGGCGTACCACGATAGGTGGTTACAGAATTCGGGCAGGACCACCAGGTCGGCTCCGGCTGCCGCGGCGGCGTCGACGACGCGCAGACAGGTGTCGAGGTTGGCCGCGACATCGGTTCCGGCGGCGAGCTGGGCGGCGGCGACTCGCGTCATTGAACGCGCACCTCCAATCGAAGGCGTTTCGGACAACGAAACGCCGTTTCCAACAATTGCGATTCTGTACCGGCGGTGCGGATCTGTCCAGCCGATGGCGAAGATTTCCTGCCGCAATGGTCACCGGCACGTGAAAATCCCCTGTTTCCAGGCCGTTACGCGCTCGTTCTCGCTTGACAGCGGCGGTTACCGACGGTTCAATATGGCAACTGCGAAACCGTGTTTCCTGATGCGAAACAGGTGCTGGAGGTGAGAGATGACCACACCACCACCGACAGGTGCGCGATCCGTGGACATTCGTGCCGAACTACCTGCTGGGCCCCGTGCGGCGCGCTGGTTGCTCGGTATCGCCGCGGCGGCCGCCGGTCCGATGGCGGGTGTCGAAATCGCGCTGCTGAGTGCGCCATTGGGCGGTGTGATCGGTGTCCCCGGTGCGGTGGTGGGGTACATCACGCTGACCGCGGTGGTGCTCGGCGGACTCTCGGTATGGCCCGTACAGCGTTTCCGGCTGCTCGGTACGGGGCGGGGCGTTGGAGTGGCGGCGGTGGTCGCGGGGCTGGGAGTGCTTGTGGCGGGCCTGTTCTCGTCGATTCCGGTGTTCACCTGCGGGGTGCTCGTCGCCGGTGTGGCGGTGGGGCCGCTGCTGGTTGTGGCGCGTGCCGTCGTCGGTGTGCGGGAATTCTATGGAACGGTCTGTGCGGCGTCGATCGCGGGCGCGGTCGTGGCCGGGCTGTGCACGATGCGGCCGGGAGCGGCGTTGCTGGTCGCGGGGGCGCTGGCAGCCGTCGCCGGAGTGGGTGTGGCGGTGCTGAATCCGCTGCTCGAGGGGGCTGGCGCGCCCGGTGAAGTTCGTCACGCGCGCTGGATATGGCCGGGTTACAGCGCAATCGGGTTCGTGCTCGGCGCAACGGTACTGCCGGGTCTGCATCTGCTGCTGTTCCGCTGGAACGTCCTGGATGCCGGGCGGTCCTACTACCTGGCGGCTGCGTTGATTCCGGCCCTGCTCATGGCGCTGGTCGGCGGATATCGGATTCGCGCGCTGGTGCCATTGCTGATACTCGCGGCGGGCGGAGGGGTGCTCGTCGCGACCGGGGCGAACGCGTGGCAGGCGACGATCGGTATCGGCGTCGCGGTCACAGCCGCGATCCGGTGCTTGATCGTGATGGATCACGAAGCGCGAGAACAGATTACGGCGTCCGGACATTTCCTCGGCGCGGGCACCGGACTCGTGTTCACGGTCGGTGGCCTGCTGGGGTTGGGGGCCGGATTCGGGGCCGGTCACCTCTGGGGTTTCGGTTCGGCGCTGACGCTGTGCGCGCTGCCGGTGCTGCTGGTCGCCCTGGTCGTCGGGTGGGTCGCGGCGGGCCCGGACCGTTCGACCGCATCCCGAACCACCGAAATCGCCGTCGAAGGAGGCGCATGATGAAACGCGCGATGCTGGCGGGCGCACTGGCCCTGACCTTCGCCGCCATGACGGCCGCACCGGCCGTCGCGGACGCCACCGCGACCCTGCACGTCGACGCCACCACCGATTTGCGGGACGGTCAGCGGATCACGGTGAGCGGCAGCGGTTTTCAGCCGGGACTCGCCGCGGTCGCGGTGGGGCTGTGTAAACAGGGATATACCAACGGTCTGACCGACTGCGATCTGGACGGTGGCGCGACCTTCGTGAACGTCGGCGCCGACGGGACCTTCGCCACCCTGACCCTGACCGTGCGCGACCACTTCAAGAGCATCGACTGCTTACGGCAACAATGCGAGGTCGCCGCCGCGCCACTGCCCGGCACCCAACCCGCCGCGGTCATCTCGGCCAATACCGGGCTGACGCCGGTGACGTTCGTCGGCTCGAAGCTCGCGCCACCCACGACGGCCCCCGCGGCGGGGACGGTGACCGCCGCTCCCGCCGACACCCGGGGACCATCCACAGTGCTGTGGTCGGTGACGGCGGCACTGCTGGCCGTCGTCGCCATTGTCGCCTTCGCCGATCGTCGGCGGTTGTAGAAGTCCAGGAGGACATCATGTTTCGTACCAGAACCCTGATGAGCGCGACCGTCGCCGGACTGGCCGTCGTCGCCCTGTTCGGCGCCGCACCCGCGGAGGCGGCCACCCTGGCGGTGAGCCAATCCGGTGGCGTCGCGGTCGGCCAGAGTATCAGTGTGTCGGTGAGCGGTCTGGCGCCGAACCTGTCCTCCGTCGCGATCGGTCAGTGCAAGTCCAGGATCGCGGGCCCCTCGGACTGCAACCTGCAGGGCTCACTGCTGGGAAAGGCTGACGCGCAGGGCAGTTGGCATGCCGGCAGCATCACCCTGGTCGGCGCGGTCGGCGGCGTGAACTGCGCGTCGCAGCCGGGCGCGTGCACCATCGCGGTCACCAGCCTCACCGATCCGCACAACATCCTCGCCTCGGTGCCGCTGACCTTCCGGTGAGTGCTACAGCATTGCGCCGGCACGGGGTCTGACCCGGCGGCGGTGGATGCCGCCGGGTCAGCGCGGATATGCCCCGGCGGGCAGGCCACTGCCGCCGTCGCGGAAGGCCGCGGGGAGATGCGTGACGGTGGTCTGCACGTATTCGCGCAGGCCCTCGTCGGTGTATTCGCGTCCATAGCCGCTGCGCTTGGTGCCGCCGAACGGGGCGCGCAGGGACATGCCGGTGCGGTTGTGGGTGTTGACGAAGGTGAAGCCCGCTTCCAGTTGCGCCGCGAAGGCGAAGGCGCGGGATTCGTCGGCGGACCACACCGATGCGCCCAGGCCGAGATCGGAATCGTTGGCGCGGGCCAGGGCCTCGGCTTCGGTGCGGTAGGTGAGCAGGGGTACCGCCGGGCCGAACTGTTCGGTGCGGACCAGTGCGGCATCGTCGGGTAGGTCCAGGGCCAGCACAGGATCTACGAAATAGCCGTCTCCCACACGTGATTTCGCGAGTGTGACGATGCTGCCGAGCTGATCGGCCTCGGCGATGAGCCCGCGGACCCGATCGGCGGCGGCGCTGGTGATGACCGGGCCCATCGTCACCTGATCGTCCAGGGGATCGCCGACGCGCAGAATCCGTTGGGCGGCAGCGACATACGCGTCGATGAACTCGGTGGACCGGTGTTCGGGCACATAGAGTCGTTTGGCGGCCATGCAGACCTGGCCGGAGGTGGCGAAGGAGGCGAGTACCAGGCGCTCGTAATCGTCCGGCTCGAGCACGAAATCGTTCAGGAAGACGGCCGGATCGTTGCCGCCGAGTTCGAGGACCACAGGTTTGAGAGCCGCTCCGGCCGCCGCGGCGATACTGCGTCCGGCCGTATCGCCACCGGTGAAGGCGACCTTGCCGATCGCGGGATGGTTGACCAGAGCCCGTACGAGATCGGGTCCGCCGTGTACGACCGTCGTCTCCGGGAGCATCGCGGCGACTGCGGACACGGCCAGGGGTGCCAGGGGAGAAGGCTTGAGCACCACCGTGTTTCCGGCCGCCAGAGCCGGTCCCAGTTTGAGCACCGACAGGATGATCGGGGCGTTCCAGGGCGTGATGGCGGCGATCACGCCGAACGGGCTCGGCGTCAGACGTAGCCGCCCCTGCGCGTCATCGATGTCGATATCAGCGTAGATCTCGGGCGCTCGCTCACACATCCAGCGCAGATAGGTTGCGGCGAAACCTATCTCACCGCGACAGTCCGATACCGGTTTACCGGACTCACGCGCGAGCAGCGCGGCGAGTGTGTCACGCTCGGTCGTAATACGCTCGGCGGCAGCGATAATCGGTTGCAACCGCTCGGACAGCGGAAGTCGTGACCACACGCGGAAACGCTGTTCGGATCGACGCACGAGCGTACCCACGGCATCGGGTGCGGTGACCGGAACCGACCCCACGATCTCACTCGGGTGCGCCGGATTCTCACGGTCGATCCGCGCCGCTCCAGCGGAACTCATTGCTGCTCCAGCGAATCCATCAGGCAGGCCCGTCGCAGATAGGTCCGCGAGGCAGCCGGATCGGCCGCCAATTCACGGAGTCCACGGCGGTATTCGGCATCATGGGTGCGCAGCTGCGACCAGTTGTTGCGGCTGGTGCGTTGCACATGCTCCACCGCGACCGTGCGGCGGCGTCGGGCGGCCTGTTCGAGCACCTCGTCCGGCTCGCCGGACAGGACGTCTGCCAGCGCGTGCGCCATGCGTACGGCGTCGTGGATACCGCTGTTCATACCCAGACCGCCGAGTGGGTTGTTGACGTGCGCGGCATCGCCCATGAGCAGCACCCGGCCGTCGCGGAAGTACGGCACCACACGCTCGTGCACGTGATAGAGGGAGGCGTGGGCGATGTGCCAGGGCCTGCCGAGATCCACGACACCGGCCAAACGTTCGGGCAGACGGCGCAATTCGAGATCGTCGGGAGTATCCGCCGGTGTGGGCAGCAGCACTCGCCAGTGATCGGGTGTGCGCAGCAGCACGAGCCACTCCCGCGGATCGAAAACGTAATTGATGAGCGCGATCCCGGGCAGTACGGCCTCGAGGTCCTCGTCCACGGAGGCCACCAGGAACCGCTCCGGATACGTACTGCCCTCGAACTCCGCGCCGATCCCGCGCCGTACCGCCGAATGCGCCCCGTCCGCGCCGATCAACCAATCACACTGCACCACACCGCGAGTGGTCTTCACCCGCACCCCGCCGGGCCCGGTCTCGACACCCTCGACGGCATGTGCGAACCGCACCTGAGCCGAATCCGGCAACGCTTCCAGCAGTATCGGCGTCAGCTTGCTCTGTTCGCACTGCACCCGGAACGGGAATTCGGTGTCCTGCGACAACACCCCGAGATCCAGCGTCGCCACCGGATCACCGCCGCGCTCGCGGTACTGAAAAGTCCGGGCCACCAAACCCTTTCGCATCAACGCGGGCGTGATGTCGAGATCGCGCAGCATCTCCAGGGTGGGCGGATGGAACGTGGACGCACGAGATTCACCCGCGAGTGCCTCGCCCTGCTCCAGCACCGTCACATCGATCCCGCGCCGGGCCAGCACGAGCGCGGCGGTCAACCCCACCGGCCCCGTCCCGGCGATGGCGACGGTAGTCATGAGGTGTGCAGGGCGAAACGCCCCTCCACGCCGACGACCCGAGCCCCGGTGAAGAACCGCAGCGTCTCGGCCGTACCCTCTTCTCCCACACCGGAAATGCCCCATGCCGGGCGCGGCGTCATCAGATCCAGGCTCATGATCGAGGAACCGTTCACCTTGACCTCACCGGCCCGGATCCGCCGCGCCACGGTGCGCGCGAATTCGGTATCCGACCCGCACACATAGGCTTCCAGCCCGTAGGGGAGGGCATTGGCGAGTTGCACGGCATCCTCGACCTGCTCGTACGTCACCACCCCGGCGACGGGGCCGAAGATCTCCTCGGTCGAATCGCCGTCCAGAAGTGTGGGGGCGAGGAAATTGCCGTGCGCCGGAACATCGCCGAACGACCGGGCCGCACGCCCCTGGATCGCGTGACGAATCGTCGCCACATGCCGCGAGTGCACGAGCGGACCCAAATCGGTCTCGGTATTCAATGGCTCACCGGCACACAGTGATTCGAGTCGCACGCCGATCGCCTCGCGCAGCTCGTCGGCCAGCGCCGCCGGGACGATCAGCCGCCCCAGCGCACGGCACCATTGACCGTTGAGCGTGGTGAGCAACTCGGCGGCCATCCGCGCGGCGGTGTCGAGGTCGGCGTCGGGCAGGACGACCAGGGGGTTGTTCCCGCCCAATTCCAGCTGGCACGGCCGGAACAGCGGTGCCGACTCGGTCGCCACCGCGCGCCCGCCCGCCACCCCGCCGGTGAACGAGACGGCCTTGATCCGCGGATCGGCCACCAGCTGCGCGCCGGTGCGAGCGTCACCGTGCACGAGCTGGAACATCCCGGGCGGCACGTGCTCGGCGATGGCCTCGGCAAGCACGATCGAGCCGTAGGGAGCCAGTTCACTGACCTTGAGGATCACCGGGCAGCCCGCGGCGAGCGCGTTGGCGACCTTGTGCGCGGCCATCGGGGTGGGCGCGTTCCACGGGACCAGACACAGCGCCGGGCCGAGCGGCAGCCGGTGCACCTCGACCCCGTCGCGATCCTCGCGGAGTGCGCCGCCGCGAATCTGGGCGGCGGCCAAGCGAAACGAACCGGCGACGATCACACCCAGCAGCCGCGTCTGCCGCAGCGGCACCCCGGTCGCGAACGCGTCCAGCATCGCGATCCGTTCGAGGCGCTCCTCGAGGGTGTCGGCGACGGCCTCGAGCGTATCGGGGCCGATCGTTCCGGATGCGTTGTGCGCCACCGCGAGTGCGCGCTCGAGTCGCTCGGGGGAGGTGGCCACGGCCGGGGCGATCGTGGTCCCGGTCGCCGGATCCTCCAGGGCCACAGCCAGTTCCAGCGCCGGCTTGTCCCATCCGCCGTCGATGAACTCGAGGATGTCCGGTAGGTCCACGCTCATCGCACCGCCTCGGCCGGAGCGGTCGCGAACAGTTCGTTGGCGCGGGCATCGGTGACGATGCGCGCCACCTCCAGCACCCCGCGCTCGGCCGGGAACGTCATCACCAGCCCCATCGCCAGATCCCGCAGCGCCCGTCCCGCGAAACCGCTCATCGAGGCCGCGGACGTGCCGCCCGCCTTCAGCGCGCCGAGCGCGACCTGGAAACACGCCTCGGTGACCGCGCCCTTGCCCAGTCGCCACTGGGTGAACACCTCGGACTTCGGTTTGAACGGCGGTTCGGCGGTCTCGACGGCGAGCTGATAGCGCAACCACAGATAGGCGGTCTCCAGCTGCCGCGTCATCTCGCCGAACAGCACCTGGTGCACCGGCGCGGAGGCGATCGGTTCCCCGGTGTCGGCGAACTTGCGATTCGTTGTCGCGGTGAGGGTTTCGTCGTAGACGCGTTGTGCGCAGCCGGTGTAGACCGCGGCGATGGCGAGCTGATTGCCCACGAAACTGCCCCGGCTCATGGTGAGCATCCGGGTGAACGCCCCCGGCACGCCCAGGGCCTCGTCATCGGCGACGTACACGTTCTCCAGGCGGATACCGTTGTTGGCCGTGGCGCGCATGCCGAGCCCGTCCCACGGCGCGCGCACGCTGACCCCGGGTGCGTCGCGCGGAATGAAGAACGTGGCCAGCCCCTCGGCGGTGTCGTAACCGGCCAGTTTCGCGGAGGTCAGGTAGTAGTCGGCCACACCGGTCGCGCAGCCGAAGGACTTCTCCCCGTTGAGAATCCAGCCGCCGTCGACCTTGGTGGCGGTGGTCGCGATGGTGATGTTCGCGCCCGAGGTCTTGACCGATTCCGAGGCGAAATTGGCCAGCCAGATCCCGTCGGCCATCCGGGTGAGCACCTTCTCCGCGAAGGCCCGCACCACCGGGATCTCCTGTTCGTCGAACAGTCCGGCGTCGATCGCCTCGAGCGGCAGCAGGCCGCGCGAGGCGCTGGTGTTGTGGAAGAAGTAGGCCAGCGCGGTGGACGGGCAGGCGGTGCCCATGGCGTAGGTGGCCGCGGCCAGATCGCGCAGCGTGCCGCCGAGGCCGCCGAACTTCTCCGGAACCACCAGCCCGAGCAGCCCGGCCTCGCGCAGCAGCGCGATATGGGAGGTGGGGAAGGTGGCGGTGCGGTCGGCCTCCTCGGCCGCGTCGCGCAGGGCGGGTAGCACGGACTCGACCCGTTGGGCGCGTTCGCGTTCCGCGTCGGTCATATCCTCGACGAGTCGTTCTCCGATCATCGGGCAATCCCCTCGTGGGTAGGTGCGGCTGTTTCGACAGTGGAAACGACGTAACGCACAAGGTAACGCTGCGTGCCTGGTCGCGCAAGTGGAACGAGCGGAGTGGGCGTTTCCCATAGGGAAATCCTCCGCCTAGACTGGCTGCGTGACCGTCACCGAATCCGATACCCAGAGCCGGTCCATCGCCTCGGTCGAGC
This sequence comes from Nocardia macrotermitis, assembly GCF_009604405.1. Classification (GTDB taxonomy): domain Bacteria; phylum Actinomycetota; class Actinomycetes; order Mycobacteriales; family Mycobacteriaceae; genus Nocardia; species Nocardia macrotermitis. The sequence goes on along the minus strand of NZ_WEGK01000008.1, from coordinate 111,329 downwards.
GCGCCATGGATGTGCTGCTGCTCTTCGGCCGTAGTGGCCGCCCCGATCTCGGCGTGACCGAGATCGCCAACGAACTCGGCATCACCAAGGCCGCCGTGCACCGCATCCTCACCGCGCTGCGCAGCCGCGATCTGATCACCGTCGAGCCCACCACCCGCCGCTACGCGCTCGGCCACGCGGCCATGGCGCTCGGGCGGGCGTATCTGGCGCGCACCGATCTGCGGGTGATGGCCGGACCCGAACTGCGGCGCCTGGCCACCCTGACCGGGGAGACCGCGACCCTCTCGATCCGCCGCGGCGACACCCGCATGTGCGTGGACCAGGTCGTCCCGGATCAGGAACTGCGCATGGAAGTCGCACTGGGACAACCGTACCCGCTGTACGCGGGCAGCTCCTCGAAGGCGATTCTCGCGCACCTGCGCGCGAAGGAGATCGACGACTATCTGGACCGGCACGAACTCACCGCCCTCACCGACGCCACGGTGACCTCACCGCAGGCGCTGCGCGCGGAATTGGCGACCATTCGGGCCGAGGGGTACGCGATGTCGTTGGGGGAGCGGCAGATCGGGGCCGCCGCCATCGCCGCGCCGATCCTGGATCACGACGGCGGGGTGGTCGCCGCGATCAGCGTGTGCGGTCCGCTGCCGCGGTTCGAGCCGCGGATGCGGGAGTGCGTGCCGCTGCTGCTGCGGGCCTCGGGTGCGTTGTCGACCCAATTGGGTTATGCGGGTTAGAGATTCGCGCCAGGCTTGAGGACGCCCAGGGCCGCCGCGGCCAGCACGCTGCCCCAGATGACCCAGACGTAGGGCAGGCAGCCGTTCACGCTGCGGCGCAGCGCGTGCTCCACCTCGGGGCTCGAACCTTCGGTCTGGAGCTTGCCGAACGCGGGGCCGAAGGGCCGCAACGTCTTCCGGATGCCCAGCCCCGCGGCCAGGGCGGCGGTGTAGAGCAGGATCTTGCCGCCCAGCCAGCGCGGGTTGGTGGTCACCCCGAACGGATCGTGCGCGAGAACGGTGTAGCACCCGGTCACGGTCAGGGCCGCGACCAGCACGTATCGAATCGTCAGATCGGTGCGGTGCACGACCACGATGCGCCCGTGCGTGCGATGCGCGGTGATCGCCAGGCCCAGCCAGGCCGCCGCGAACACCCACACCAGCGCGATCAGCCACCACGGGAACAGCGCGATGCCGAACAGTCGCGCGCCGTGCGGATCCAGCGCCATCAGCGTGAATCCGCTGGGCAGGAACAGGATCAGGCAGATCTTCGGACCGAGATCCAGTCCGCTCATGATGGCCAGGGCGGTGGCGCGGGCCGGTGGCGTGCGCTGCGGATCGATGACGAAGCGACTGGAGTAGAACACGCCCAGGTCGCCGCCGAGCCAGAAGACGAACAGCACCAGGTGCAGCAGGATCCACCAGCCGTGTGGATGCGGGCCCATAGAATTCCTCACGGTGAGAACGAAAAGTGTTGTGCGAGTGGTTGTTCAGGTCGCCGGGTGGTCCAGTGCGGCGAATGCGGCGGCCAGGTCGACGACATCGGCGTACTTGGCGTCCAGATCGAGCAGGTTGGCCTCGTGCAGGCGGGCATCCCGATCACCGCAGGCATCCGCGACCACGAGCGGCCGAAAGCCGTGTTGCAGCGCGTCGGTGGCGCTGGCGCGAATACAACCGCTGGTGGTCAGCCCGGTGACCAGCACGGTGTCGATCCGTTCCGCCGCGAGCGTCGCCGCGAGCGAGGTGCCGTGGAACGCACTCGCATACTGCTTGGTCACAACCACCTCACCGGCTACGGGCGCGAGCTCCGGCAGGAACTCACCCATCGGATTCCCCTCCTCGAAAGCACTGAGCGACGGCACTTTCCGACGGAACAGTCCCCCGTCCGCACTCCCCGGCCGATAACTCACCCGCGTGAAGATCACCGGCCGCCCCACCCCGCGAGCATGCGCGACCAACCGCCCCGCCGCCGCGACAGCCGCCTCGACCGGCGCCCGCAACGGCGACCCATCGGTCAGATAAGCGGCACAGACATCGACCACCAGCACCGCCGGCCGCTCACCGACACCCAACCGCGCGGCGAAACCGTGACGACGATAGTCCTCGGCCAGATCCGACATGGGCAATCCCCTCGAGCGCCGTTCCCAAATGGATACAATGTATCCCTTAGCGAAACAACCGGCAAGATCAGGAAGAAGACTGTAAGGGGGTCTCCGTTGTCCGATGCGGAGGTGGTCATGTCACATCCGGTGATCGATCTCGTGCTGCAACGGTATTCGAATGCGCTCGGACCACATGAGCGGATGTACCGCAACCACGTGTTCCGCTGCTACAACTATCAGCACCTGTTGCTACGGACCGAGGTGCCGGACACCGCGGCGCTGGCCTGGGTGGTGCACGATCTCGGGATCTGGACGGCCGGAACCATGGATTATCTGCATCCGTCCGCGGATCTGGCGGATCGACTGTGTTCGGAATTCGGCATCGGCGACATCGACACCGTACGCACCTTGGTACTCGATCATCACCGCATCCGTCCGGTGGCCGACAGGCTGAACGAGACCTTCCGTGTCGCCGATCGGATTGATCTCACCCGCGGGTGGCTGCGCAACGATCTGGAAAGACATCAGGTACTGCACATTCGGGCCGAGCTGCCACATCTCGGATTCCATGGCTTTCTCGCGCGACGAATCCCCTTGCACGCGTTACGGAATCCGTCGCATCCGTTCCCGATGCTGCGCTGGTGAGGTTGGCCGAGCGCCGTGCGCCCCAGGACGGCGTCGAGCGGCGGGTGGCTGGAATTCCGCCGCGCGCGAATTGCGGTGCGCGCGGCGGGATTCGTCAGTTCTGTTCGGCGGGCGTGGTGAAGAGGCGGTCGGCGATTTCGGTGGGGTGGGGCATGGTGGCGATGGCTGTGGCGAGGCGTTGGGCGCCGGTGCGGTAGCGGTCGTCGGCGAGGAGGGTGGTGAGGGCTTCGCCTGCCTGGGTTGGGGTTTCGATGACGAGGGCGGCCTCGTGGGCAGTGGCGCGGGCGGCGTTGGCGGGCTGGTCGGCGATCTGGGGGAGCAGGATGCTCGGGGTGCCGTTGGCGAGGGTGGCCAGGAGGGTGCCGCTGCCTGCCGCGCCGACGACGACATCGACGTGGGGGAGGACCTCGGCCAAGGGGGCGAAGCCGATCGCGTGGATGTGCGGGCGGTCGAACGCCGGGTCGGGGGCGGTGGTGACCAGGACTTCGGCACCGGCTTCGACCAGGGCGGCGGCGAGGGCGTCGAACAGGTCGCGGTCGCCGACGCTGGTGCCGGTGGTGACCAGCACGCGGGGGCGGTCACCGGCGGGCGGCAGCGTGACCTCGGTGGTCAGGCCGGGGACGGCATGGCTGTGCGCGACCGGGCGGATCGCCAGGTGGTCGGGGTCGGCGGGCGGGTCCGTCGGCACCCGCATGGCGAGGGGGTGCGGGTCGAGCAGGACGCTGCGGGCCTTGGGGGTGAGGCCGCGCTGCTGATGCTGCTGTTCGGCCCGCGTGTCGAGGGCCTCGTAGAAGATGTCCGGCAGCGGTGCGCCGACCGTCAGGCCGTACCACGGCAGATCGAGGTGTGCGGCGAGCAGCTGCGTGACGTAATCCATTGTCTCGCAGACCAATACGTCCGGCGCGAAGGCTTCCGCCGCGGGCAGCGCCTCATCCCAGGTGAGGTCGACCCGAACCCCGGCGAACAGTTCGGCCGCACCCGCGCCCGGATGCCGGGAATCCACCGTCGAGCGCGCCGCGGTCTCGGCCGCGATCTTCTCGAAACTCGCCCCGGCCGGAAGCAGCGTCCGCCCGTGCAGGAATGGGGCCATATCGGCCGCGGTCAGGAACGCCACCTCGTGCCCGGCCGCGACGGCGGCGTCGGCGAGGGGCAGCAGCGGCAGCACGTGCCCGGGGACGGGAGTGGATCCGAAGAGTATGCGCACAGTAGTTCTCGTCTCGTGGTCGGGTGGGGTCATGACATCCGGCTTCCACCGCCGGGGTCGTGTTCGTCGAGGATGGTTCGGGCGACGGTCCGGGCCGCATCGCACTGCTGCGCCACGGTCCGTATCGCCGGATCGGACTTGCCGACCTGCTGAGTGAGGTTGACCAGCAACGGTTCCGGGGCGCCGGTGTCGACGACGAGCATGCACGCGGTCTTGGTCACGCCGCTGTCCAGGCCCGCGGCCCACTGGCTGCCGACCCGCACCGCGTAGTACCGGTCGTCGATCAGGAATCGCTCGAAGAGTTGGGCGTAATCCTTGTCGACCATGGTCGCGGTGACCCCGCTGCCGTCGTCGTCGGGATATTCGCGCCGCCAGAACTTCCCGAACGGAGTGGCCGTGGTCATGACACCGACCACGGTGCTCTGGGCGCCGCCCACCCAGCAGCCGTGTCCGGGGACCATGGTGCTGGCCTGAATCCCTTGCGGCGCTTCGATTATCGCGTTCAGCTTCGCGGTGAACGCGGCACATTCGGACCCGGGCGCGAACACCGGCTCGCGGTCGGTGCGGAACTGCACGGTGGTGTCGTGCACCGAATTCGGTGCGAGCGTCGCGGCGTGCGGACCGGACGGCGTGCTCGAACCGCATCCGCCGATCGTCAGCAACGTGCCGAGGATCACCATCATCCGCATCGAGAATGACAGGGACACAACAGATCTGCCGCACGAGCGCGCGTCGGTGCTGGTTCCTGCCATGATTGCCGACCCTACTAGATCGCCGGTCGCCCCGCCCGACGGCCGGTTGCCGCCAGTCGACCGCTCAGTCGGCGTCCAGCAGCAGGACGGTCAGCGTGCGCGGGCCGTGCACACCCTGGACGCGCTGCAATTCGATATCGCTCGTGGCAGACGGACCACTGATCAGGGTGAGCGGGCGAGCCGGGTCGAGGCGGGCCAGCAGTTCCGGGACGCTGCGCACGATGCGATCGGCGGGCAGCAGGCAGATGTGGTGATCGGGAACGAGAGTCAGTGCCCGGCGTCCCTGACCCGGCCCCGCGTCCAGGGCGATGGTTCCGGTCTCGGCGCAGGCGGCCGCGCAGGTCGTGACCACCGCGGCGACCGCGTCGAGTTCGGTGGTGCCGAGCGCGGGATCGTCGCGGCGCGCACCGCCGGGTGTCCAGGATACGGGCAGATCCGGCGGGACGACGCAGCTGCGGCCGTCCAGCACCTCGGTCAGCACATCGATCGCGGCGGCCGACGTGGTGCGGTGAACGTGCGCGCCGTAATCGGTCAGCCGGTCGACGAGCAACGTGATCAGTTGCGGCGCATCGGTTTCCCGGACCCGCCGGTAATCGCGTGACGGCGCTGCCGCGTCGGCCGTACCGATCGCGCCCCGGATCCGCGCGAGCATGGCATCACGAGTGCTCATCGGTTCTCCCACCAGGTCCGGAACGTTTCCTTCGGCGGCGCGGGCAGATCGCGGGCACTGGTCCACGCCGACATCGGCGGCGGCAGCACCCCGATCGTGCCGCGCCGATTACGCAGCAACCGCGCCACCCGCAGCACCCGCGTCGCCGCGGTGAATCGCCGCGAGGACCGCATCACCCAGGACGCGGCCGCCATCCCCGCCGATTCCGCGGTCGGCCTCGAATGCGCGTCCGTCGCCTGGGCACGCAGATGCACCAGGATCGACGGGATATCGATACGCACCGGACAAACATCGAAACACGCCCCGCAGAGCGTGGAAGCATAAGGGAGCGAGGGGTTTTCGGCCACACCGGTCAACTGCGGAGTGAGCACCGCGCCGATCGGCCCGGGATACACAGACCCGTAGGCGTGCCCGCCGGTGCGCTCGTACACCGGACACACATTCAGACAGGCCGAACACCGAATGCAGTGCAGCACTTCACGTCCCACCTCATCGGCGAGCGTGTCGACGCGCCCGTTGTCCAGCAGCACCAGATGGAACCGCTGCGGCCCGTCGCCGGGATGCACGCCGGTCCACAGCGAGGTGTACGGATTCATCCGCTCACCGGTGGACGACCGCGGCAGCAGTTGCAGGAAAACCTCCAGATCCTGCCAGGTCGGCACCAGTTTCTCGATCCCCATCACGGTGATCAGCGTCTCCGGCAGCGTCAGGCACATCCGGCCGTTGCCCTCGGATTCGACCACCGCGAGCGTCCCGGTGTCCGCGACGGCGAAATTGGCCCCGGAGATCGCGACCTTCGCGCCGAGCATGGTGCGTCGTAGATGGGCGCGGGCCGCGGCGGCCAGCGCGGGCGGATCGTCGGTGAGATCCGGGTCCGCGCCGGGCATCCGGCTGCGGAAGATGTCGCGGATCTCGCTGCGGTTGCGGTGGATCGCGGGCACCAGAATGTGGGAGGGCCGATCGTCCGCGAGCTGCACGATGAGTTCGGCGAGATCCGTTTCGTGCGCGGTGATTCCGGCCTCGGCGAGCGCCTCGTTGAGGCCGATCTCCTGGGTGGCCATGGATTTCACCTTCACCACCTCGGATTCGCCGGTGGCGGTGACGATTTCGGTGACGATGCGATTGGCCTGCGCCGCGTCGGCGGCCCAGTGCACGATCCCGCCGCGCGCGATGACGTTCTGCTCCAACCGGATCAGCAGTTCGTCCAGATGCGCGAGCGTGTACCGCTTGATCTCCTGACCGTTGCGCCGCAACTGTTCCCAGTCGTCGACCTCCGCGACGACCGCGGCGCGCTTGGCCCGGATGGTCGCGGTGGCCGCGCCGATATTGTGCCGCAACTGCGCGTCGGCGACCGCACCGCGCGCCGCGTCCGGAAACGGCTCCGACCCGTGCAGCGGTGACGCGCCGTGCGGCGTCGGTACGCCGAGAAAGGTCGAGCTCATCCGGAAACCTCCTGGGATATCGGAGCCGAAGTGGATCGAATCATGCTGTCGCCGAAAGGATCTCGGCCAGATGCAGCGTCCGCGTACCCGACCGCAGGCGGCTCAGCCCGCCGCCGATGTGCATCAGGCAGGACGAATCGGCGGCGGTGCAGGTGTGCGCGCCGGTGTCCTGGACGTGCCGCATCTTGTCCGCCAGCATCGCGGTCGACACGTCGGGATTCTTCAGCGCGAACGTCCCGCCGAAACCGCAGCACTGATCGGCGTCGGGCAGTTCGACCAGATCGATACCCGACACCTGCCGCAGCAGCCGCAGCGGCCGGTCGTCCACCCGCAGCATGCGCAGCGAATGACAGGTCGGGTGGTAGGTGACCCGATGCGGATAGTGCGCGCCCACATCCTCCACACCCAGCACGTCGACCAGGAATTCGGACAGTTCGTAGGTGCGCGCGCCGACTTCTTCGGCCGCCGCGGCCAATCCGGCGTCCCCGGCCCGCCGCGCGAGCATCGCGTGCTGATGCCGCACCGAACCGACGCACGAGGCCGACGGCGCGACGATCGCGTCGTATCCGGCGAACGCCTCGGCGTGGTTGCGCACGAGAGGCATTGCGGTGGAAGGATATCCGGTGTTGATGTGCATCTGCCCGCAGCAGGTCTGCGCCGGGGGCGCCACGACCTCGTGCCCGAGTCGTTCGAGCAGGGTGACCGTGGCCTTGCCGACGTCGGGGAACATCGCCTCGACCAGGCAGGTGACGAACAGCGCGACTCTCATGCGGCTCTCTTCCGCGCGAGCGCGGTGACCCGGTCCAGTGCGGTCCGCCAGGCCCGGTCGCCGCTGGGCGAGTAGTGGGTGGGTGGATGCGTCCGTGCGACAAGGTACCGCGCGTGCGGCCAGTCGGGCAGCACATCGGCGGCGATGGCCTGGGCCAGCAGATTACCCAGCGCGGTGGCCTCGGCCGGGCCCGCCGCGACCGGCCGGTCACAGGCGTCGGCGGTGGCCTGACACAGCGACGCGTTGTGCACACCGCCGCCGACCAGGTGCACGACCTCGACCTCCGCGCCGTGCACGGCGACCGCGTCGGCCACGGCGCGGGCGTGGCCCAGGGCCAGACTGTCGATGACGCACCGGGTGAATTCGGCGGGCGTGCGCGGTACCGGGCCGTCGCAATGCGCGGCGATTCGCACGGTCATAGGCGGTTCACCGGCCTGCGCCGGGGCCAGGAAGTCGGGATCGTCGACGTCGATCAGCGTGCGCAGCGCGGGCAGTTCTGCGGCGGCCGCGACCAGTTCGGCGGTGTTCGAACCCGGCCATTCGCGCAGGCATTCCTGGAGCAGCCACAGACCCATCACGTTGCGCAGGAAGCGAATTCCCGCGACCCCGGTCTCATTGGTGAACCCGCGTTCGCGTGCGGCCGGTGTCAACAGCGGCGCGGGACGTTCGAGTCCGACCAGCGACCAGGTCCCGGTGCAGATATACGCGAACCGATCCGTCCGCGCGGGCATCGCCGCGACCGCGCTCGCGGTGTCGTGCGAGGCGACCCGGACCAGTTCGAGCGCCCGCCCGCCGATCGCGTCTCGCAGCGCTGGCCGCACCGGTCCAAGCGACGTCCCCGGATCCTCGATCGCGCCGAACAGCCGCTGCGGCAGGCCGATCCGATCGATCAACTCCCGATCCCAGTCCTGCCGGGTGGCATGGAACAGCCCGGTCGTGGACGCATTCGTCCGCTCGGCCCCGACCGCCCCGGTCAGCCAGTAACCGAGCAGATCGGGAATCAGCAGCAGATTCCGCGCCGCGCCGAGTCGCTCGGCAGACTCGGCCCGCAGCTGATGAATGGTGTTGAACGGCAGATCCGCGAGTCCCGTGCGTTCGAACAACTCCACCGGACCGATCGGCGGCGGCGCCGACGCCCGCGGGTCCCGATAGTGATACGGCAATCCCAACAGCGCCCCTTGAGCATCGAGCAGACCGTAATCCACTGCCCAGGAATCGATTCCAGCCGACCGCACCGGCCCCGCCGCCGCCAGCCCGACACACAACTGCTCGAACAGAGCACCGACATTCCAGTGCAAACCATCCGGCAGCGCCAGCGGCCGATTCACGAACCGATGCACCTCCCGCAACTCGATCCGCTCGGCATCGATCTCCCCGCGCACAACCCGCCCGCTCGACGCCCCCAGATCCACTGCGGCGAATACGCTCTCGCTGATCATGAGACCATCCGTGTGCCTGTGAGTACGAGTCCCTTTGCGGCGGAAGGTGTCTCGTTCATAGCGTCACCTGTTTGACGCTGCTGGTCGAGTGTGGTTGCGCTGCACTGAGTTTCACTCATCGCCGTACCGCCTCGGCGATGCTCCAGCCGACGTTGGTCGCGGGGAACGGCATCTCGTTCATCGCAGGAACGCCGCCGCCACACCGCCATCCACCGGGACGTGCAACCCGGTGGTATGCGACAACTCACCGGCCGTCAGCGCGAAGACGGCGTTCGCGACATGATCGGGCAGCACTTCCCGCTTGAGAATGGTGCGCTGCGCGTAGAACGCCCCGAGATCCTGCTCCGGCACCCCGTACACCGCCGCGCGCTGCGCACCCCAGCCACCGGCGAAGATGCCCGAACCACGCACCACGCCATCGGGATTCACCCCGTTGACCCGGATACCGTACTCGCCGAGTTCGGCCGCGAGCAACCGAACCTGGTGTGCCTGATCGGCTTTCGCGGATCCGTAGGCGAGGTTGTTCGGCCCGGCGAACACCGCGTTCTTGCTCACGATGTAGACGATGTCCCCGCCCATGTCCTGCGCGATCATCGCGCGGGCGGCCTCGCGGGCGACCAGGAACGAACCCCGCGCCATCACCGAATGCTGCACGTCCCAATCGGATTCGGTCGTCTCGAGCAGCGATTTGGAGATCGACAGCCCGGCATTGTTGACCACCAGATCCACCCCGCCGAACGCGAGCGCGGTCGCGTCGATCGCCGCGCGGATCGCCGCCGGATCGGTCACATCGACGGTGACCGGCACCGCCACATCGGCCGACCCGATCTCCGCGGCCACCCGCGCGGCGGCTTCACCGTCGCGATCGGCCACCGCCACACAGGCCCCCTCGGCCGCCAATCGCAACGCGATCGCCCGCCCGATCCCGGACCCACCGCCGGTGACCAGCGCGATGCGGGTGGCCAGCGGTTTCGGCTTCGGCATGCGCGCGAGTTTGGCCTCCTCGAGCGCCCAGTACTCGATCCGGAACTTCTCGGATTCGTCGATGGGGGAGTAGCGCGAGATCGCCTCCGCGCCACGCATCACATTGATCGCGTTGCGGTAGAACTCGCTCGCGACCCGGGCGGTCTGCGCGTCACGCCCGAAACTGAACATGCCGATCCCGGGCACCAGCACGATCGCCGGATCCGCGCCACGCATCGGCGGCGAATCGGGAGTCGCGTGCTGCCGGTAGTACGCCGCGTAGTCCTCGCGATACGCGGCGTGCAGTTCGCGCAGCCGGTCGAGCACCTGATCCAGCGGCGCGTCGGCGGCGGTGTCCAGCACCAGCGGTCGAATCTTGGTGCGCAGGAAGTGATCCGGGCAGGAGGTGCCCAGCGCGGCCAGCCGCGGATGTTCGGCGCGCGCCAGGAAGTCCAGCACCGCGTCGCTGTCGTCGAAATGCCCGATCTGCGGTCGATCGGTGGAGGCCAGCCCGCGGATCACCGGCGCGAGTTCCGCTGCGCGCCTGCGCCGTTGGTCCTCGGCCACGGGTGCGAAGTGATCCACGAGCGCGCCGAACGGTTCGGGCCGCCCGTGCGTGCGGATGAATTCCTCTGCGGTACGGATGATCTCGAGCGAATGCGCCTCGCACTCGGAAGAACTCGCACCCCACGCGGTGATACCGTGCCCACCCAGAATACAGCCGATGGCTTGCGGATTCTCCCGCCGGATCGCGGCGATATCCAGTCCGAGCTGGAACCCTGGACGTCGCCACGGCACCCACACCACCCGGTCGCCGAAACACTCCTTGGTCAGCGCCTCCCCGTCGGCCGCGGTCGCCAGCGCGATTCCCGAATCAGGGTGCAGATGATCCACGTGCGCGGCCTCGACCAGCGCGTGCATCGCGGTATCGATACTCGGCGCGGCGCCACCCCGCCCGTGCAGGCAGTAGTCGAACGCCGCGACCATCTCGTCCTCACGCTCCACACCCGGATACACCGAAGGCAGCGCGCGCAGCCGATCCATCCGCAGCACCGCGAGCCCGGCCTCGGTCAACGTACCCAGATCACCACCGGATCCCTTGACCCACAACAGATCCACCGACTCACCGGTGACCGGATCGACCTCCGCGCCCACCGCGGAGGTGTTGCCGCCCGCGTAATTGGTGTTGCGCGGATCCGCACCCAGCCGGTTGCTGCGGTCCAGCAGATCGCGCACGGTCTCGTTGCTCATGTTCAGGCTCCCCAACCGGCGGCCACGCCACCGGTACGTTCGTCGATGACTTTCTCGAGATAGCCCGAGCGCCGATACGCGGCGACCGGGTCGGGGTCCAGCCCCATCTCGACGCGCAGATCGGCCAGCAGCGGCCGCACGTCGGTGTTGTAGGCGTCCATCAGAATAGCGTTGGCCCCCAGCACATCTCCCTCACGTTGCGCGAGGGCCAGCGCGTCCCGGTCGACCAGCAGCGCCTTGGCGGTGGCCTCCTGGACGTTCAGCACCGAGCGGATCTGCGCCTGGATCTTGGGCTCGATGTTGTGGCACTGGTCGAGCATGAATCCGATGCCCGAATCCGGCGTCACCGCGTCGGCCAGCACGATCTCGTTCATGATCCGGAACAACTGGAACGGATCGGCCGCGCCGACCATCAGATCGTCGTCGGCGTAGAACCGGGAGTTGAAGTCGAACGCGCCGAGCTTGCCCTGGGCGATCAGGAACGCGACGATGAATTCGATATTCGTATGCGGCGCATGGTGTCCCGTGTCGACCACCACCTTCGCCTTCGGCCCCAACCGCAGGGTGTGCGCGTAGGCGGTACCCCAGTCGGGCACGTCGGTGGCGTAGAAGGCCGGTTCGAACAGCTTGTACTCCAACAGGATTCGCTGCTCACCGGTCAGCGCGTCATACACCTCGTCCAGTGCGTCGGCCAGGCGGCGCTGCCGGTCGGTCAGATCGTCCTGACCCGGGTAGTTGATTCCGTCGGCGAACCACAGCTTGAGCGCGTCGGATCCGGTCGCCGCCATGATCCGCAGGCAGTCCTTCAGATGTTCGATCGCCTTGCGCCGCACCGCCGGATCGGGATGGCAGACGCTGCCGAGTCGATAGTCGTCGTCCTGGAAAGTGTTCGAATTGATCACGCCGATCGAAACACCCAGTGCCGCAGCGTGTTCGGCGAGCTTGCCGTAATCCTCCACGGTGTCCCAGGGGATGTGCAGCGAGACCAGCGGTGCGATGCCGGTGTACCGCTGCACCTGGGCGGCGTCGGCGATCTTCTCGAACGGATCGCGCGGCACGCCCGGTTGGGCGAACACCTTGAACCGGGTGCCCGAGTTGCCGAACGCCCAGGACGGCAGTTCGATCCGCTGATTCCGCAGTGTCTCGCGGACGCGCTGGTCCGCACGTGGTGCACTCATCACCCACTCCTGATGAAACGTTTCAATATGTGAGCGAAGCTACAGCACTCCGAAATGGCGGTCAAGCACCCGGCAGAGGTTGGGCGTCCGTCAAGATCGCCCGTACCTGCGATCTTGAAATCCACTCGCTCGATCCGGGGGAGTTGTTGACGTGAGAGCGACCACGCCTCTATGGTGATCCCGGTAACAATCTGAAACGTTTCACTCGGAGTGTGTATGGGTGACAAACCTGAGCGCGTCTGCTTCGTCCTGGAGCTGCGGCCCGATCGCGTCGAGGACTACCTCGCCGCCCACGAGACCGTCTGGCCGGACCTGCTCGACGCGCTACGCGAGGCCGGCTGGTCCAACTATTCGCTGTTCCTGCGGCCCGAGGACGGTCTGGTGATCGGCTATCTGGAGACCGCCGACTTCGCCCGCGCGACCGAAGCGATGGCATCGAACGAGGTCAACACCCGCTGGCAGCGGACCATGGCCGAATACTTCCGGACGCCCGAAGGCGTAGCGGTCGACGTCTCCATGCGACGCCTGGACGAGTACTTCCACCTGGACTGATCCGTCCTATCCCCAGTTCACCGGCCCGAATGTCACCGCGCGGCGGCCATCGGGCACCATCTGCAACCGAGGAATCATGAAGTTAGGCGCACGTTCCACCACCGGCTGGCGGGCCACCATCTCCGTCGCCATGTCCAACTACATCGAGGCCGGATCGATCATCGCGATCGCCACCAGCCTGACCTTCTGGCAGCACGCCTACGGGCTGAGCAATCTGGCCGTGGGTCTGCTGGCGGCGTTCAGCGCGAACGCGTTCGGCGCGGCGATCGGCGCGGGCCTGGGCGGTCCGCTGTGTGATCGCTTCGGCCGCAAGGCGATCTACACCTACGACCTGCTGGTCTACATGGCCGGCGTGTTGATCGCGGCGTGCGCGGTCAACTTCGGCATGCTGCTGGCCGGATTCCTGATCACCGGCATCGCGGTGGGCGCGGGCGTCCCGGCCTCGTGGACCTACATCGCCGAACAGGCCCCGAACGCCGCGCGCGCCCGGCACGTCGGTACCGCGCAGCTGGCCTGGTCGATCGGCCCGCTGATCGGCTTCGCGCTGGCCGCGGGCCTGGCCCCGCTCGGGCTGCTCGGATCCCGGCTGATCTTCCTGCACCTGTTCGTGGTCGCCGCGGTGGTGTGGTGGGTCCGGCAGGGGCTGGCCGAATCGCAGATCTGGACCGAGGACGCCGAACGCGGCAGCCAGCCCTCCTCGGCGGGCGATCGCGGCCTGCGCGGCCTGTTCTCCCGGCGGGTGAACATCACCGCGCTGCTGATGCTGATGGGTGTGTACGGATTCTGGAACACCGTGGCCGGGCAGGCGGGCATCTTCATGCCGCGGGTGTACGACAGCGCCGGGGTGCACAGCGCCGTCCAGCAGGATCTGCTCCAGGTGCTGGTGTGGGGATGTACCGTGCTGGCAACATATTTCGGCTTCATGGCCTTCGCCGACCGGATCTCGCAGCGGATGCTCTACCTCGTCGGTGCGGCGCTGGGTGTGCTGGCCTGGTGTGTGCTGGTGTTCTTCACCTCCGCGGGCATGCTGACACTGCTGACCTTCGCGGTGCTGTGGGGCATCTCGAGCGGTATCGGCGCGCAGGCCTTCTACAGCCTGTGGACCAGTGAGCTGTTCGCGACGCCGTATCGCGCCAGCGCACAGGGGTTCATGTTCTTCGTGGTGCGCACCGCGACCGGTCTGCTCAGCTACTTCTTCCCGACGCTACTGGCCGCCACGGGCCTGACCTGGGTGGGACTGCTGCTGATCGCATTGCTGGCGCTGGCCTTGATCATCGGCACCGTGTGGGCGCCGAGCACCCGGAACAAGACGTTGCGAGAGATCGAGGTCGAAAGGTACGGGCAGGTCACCGATCCGGGCGATCCGGTCGCGGTGCGCGGCTGACCCGTCGCGGGCGCGGCCGGGCGGAGTGTCCGGCCGCGGCGATTATGCTCGCATTCGTCACGGGAAGGACACGCGATGGCGGTGAGCATCAAGGAAGTGGCCCGGCGCGCCGGAGTCTCGCTGGGCACGGTCAGCAACGTGCTCAACCGGCCCGATCAGGTGTCCGAGGCGACGCGCGAGCGGGTGCGCCGGGCGATCGCCGAAACCGGTTATGTGCGTAACGATTCCGCGCGGCAACTGCGTGAGGGGAGTAGCCGCACGCTGGCCATGGTGGTGCTGGACATGGCCAACCCGTTCTTCACCGATGTCGCGCACGGCGCCGAGCAGGAGGCCGCGCGGCACGACGCGATGCTGGTGATGTGCAACAGCGGTGACGATCCCCGGCGCGAGGAACGTCATCTCGAGCAGATCGCCCAGCAGCGCATGCGCGGAGTGCTGATCACCCCGGCCGACGGCGACGGTGAACAGGCGCTGCGCACGCTCTCGGCACAGGGCGTGCCCGCGGTCCTGGTCGACCGGCACAGCGATCGGCCGGATCGCTGCTCGGTCTCGGTCGACGACGTGCTGGGCGGTCGGCTCGCCGCCGAACATCTGCTCGCCGCCGGACACACCCGGATCGGTTTCGTCGGCGGCCCCGCGGCGGTGCCGCAGGTGCGCGAACGTCGTCGGGGCGCGGCCGAGACGATCGCCGCAGCCGCTGCCCGCCTCTACGACATCCCCACTCCCGCACTGACTTTCGAAGCCGGACGCGACGCCGCGGCAACACTGCTGGACGACCCCGACCGCCCCACGGCACTGTTCTGCGCCAACGACCTGCTCGCCCTCGGCGTCCTGCAAACCCTGACCCTGCGCGGCCTGGCCGTGCCCGGCGATATGGCCGTCATCGGCTACGACGACATCGACTTCGCCGCGGCGGCAGCGGTTCCGCTTTCCTCGATCCGCCAGCCCCGCGAGGAACTGGGCCGCACCGCCGCACGCCTGTTGCTGGAGGAAGCCGCGGGTGATGGCACGCATCGCCATCAGCACGTCGTCTTCATGCCCGAGCTGATCGCCCGGCGCTCGACGACGGCGTGAAAGCTACTCGACTTCCTGCCGCGCGAAACGCTCCCGAATGTCGGGCCGTTCCCGCAGATGCGGGGGATATCCGGGCCCCATCCGCAGCCGTGAATCCTCGATCGTCATCGGCTCGTCGCAGTGCTCGCACACCACTTTGACCTGGGTGTCGTGCCCACATGCAGTGTGGTGCACGGTAATCGGCGCGCCTTCGGCCCCGGCCAGCCAGCGATCGCCCCAGCGGTTGATCGTCAGCAGCACGCTCCAGAAATCCGCGCCCTTCTCGGTGAGGACGTACTCGTACCAGACGGGATCGGAGTGGTACGGACGCTTCTCGAGCAGTCCCTCGTCGACCAGGCGGCGCAGCCGATCGCTGAGCGTGTTGCGGGCGATGCCCAGCTGTTGCTGGAAGTCGTCGAAGCGGCGGATTCCATAAAACGCCTCGCGCAGCACGAGCGGCGTCCAGCGGTCGCCGAGCACATCCATCGTCCGGGCGATGGAACAGGGCCAGCGGGCGAACGACGTGTGCTTCATCCTGCGAGGATACAGGTTTCATGATGAGACTCCGCAGCTGACGGCCGGGACCGCGCGAGCGGCGGACCTGTCGTTTCGGGTATCACTCGATGCAGAATCGGTGTTCGACGGGTATCGCCCACGCGGCATAACCTCCTGTGACACCCACTTCCGGGTGACCCGGACCACAACCGTGACCGGGGATGCAGGAGGACGAGAATGCTGAAACCGGAATCCGGAGAACTCGCCGCGGCGGGCCCGGCCACACCCGCGCGCCCGGAACGTTCGCGGCGGATCCCCACCCGGTTCCTGGTGCTGGGACTGTTGTTCGTCATCACGGTGGTCAACTACGCCGACCGCAGTTCGCTGTCGATCACCGGTACCAGCGTGCGCGAGACCCTCGGCTTCTCCGCGGTCCAGCTCGGCTACATCTTCTCGGCGTTCAGCTGGGCGTACGTGGTCGCGCAGCTGCCCGGCGGGATGCTGCTGGACCGGTTCGGCGCGCGCCGGGTGTACGCGGGCAGCCTGGCGCTGTGGACGCTGGCGACCGCGGCGACCAGCCTGGCCGGACTGATCACCACCCGGGTCGTGATCGCGCTGGTGGTGATGTTCGCGCTGCGATTGCTGCTGGGCGTCTTCGAATCACCGGCCTTCCCCGCCAACGCCCGCGTCGCGACCATCTGGTTCCCGACCGCCGAACGCGGTCAGGCGACCGCGGTGTTCAACTCCGGGCAGTACTTCGCGACCGTGCTGTTCGCGCCGATCATGGCCTGGGTCACCCACGAATTCGGTTGGCGCTGGGTGTTCGTGCTGCTCGGCGCGCTCGGACTCGCGCTGGCGATCGTGTGGTGGGGCTGGATGTATCCGCCGCGCGAACACGGCCGGGTCACGCCGGGCGAGGTCGAGGCGATGAGTTCCGGTGGGGCACTGGTCGATATGGATGCGACCCCCGCGACCGCGCGCACCCGCGTCGACCGCCGGATGCTCGGCCGCGTGCTGGCCACCCGGCCGCTGTGGGGGATCTCGGTGTTCCAGTACGCGGTCAACTCGCTGAGCTATTTCTTCATCACCTGGTTCCCGATCTACCTCACCCAGGCGCGGCACATCTCGCTGGTGCACGCGGGATTCATCGCCGCACTGCCGGCCCTCGCTGCGTTCATCGGCGGCCTGTTCGGCGGATTCGTCTCCGATTTCCTACTGCGTCGGGGTGTTTCGCTGACCCTGGCGCGCAAGGCGCCCGCCGCGATCGGACTGCTGCTGGGCACCGTCATCGCGGTCGCGAACTTCACCGACAGCACCACCGTCATCGTGATGATCATGACCACCGCGTTCTTCGGCAAGGGCATGGGCTCGCTGGGCTGGGCCATCACCACCGACGTCGCGCCGACCGAGGCGGCCAGCATCTTCAGCTCGCTGACCAACGGCCTGGGCAATATCGCGGGCATCATCACCCCGATCGTCATCGGGTACATCGTGCAGACCACCGGATCGTTCAACGTTGCGCTCTGGTTCGTCGCGGCGCACGGCATCCTCGCGGTGCTGGCGCTGATCGGTATGGGACCGATCCGGCGGCTGAGCTTCACCGACCGGACCGAGGTCAGCGCGTGAGGACGGCCGTGGCGAGCGTGCGACGCAGTCGCCACGGCAGGGCGCCGAACAGTGACGTCATCGCGGCGGCGGTGCCAGGGAGATCGTCCCGGCCGGAGAGATAGGCGCGCTGTGTCGTGACCGGCAGGGCGAAGAAGGTGTCGAAGAAGACCGGGAGATCGGCCGGGGGCAGCGCGAGCAGCGCACGCAGCCCGGCCTCCCGCGCGAGGTGCACCGCGCGGGCGCGCGCCGAGCCGGTCGATCCGCCCGCGACGATCACGTCGGCCGCCGACAGTGCCGCCGCGACGCTGTAACCCGTTGCGGGGTGCATGAATCCGCCTGCGGTACCGAATCGTCCCGCGCCGGGCCGACCGCCCTGGAGTGCGAACCGGACTCGTTCGACGGGTTCGCTTCCATCGAATTCTATTCCCCGGCAACGCATCCTGGCGTACAGCCGATCGCGTAACCGGGCCGGATCGATAGCGGGACGTCCGGCCAGGCAGGTCTCCTCGAGCAGGATCTCGTCGTCGCTCAGCGGCACCGCGTACAGGAACGAGCGCGGCTCGTCCGGTGCGGTGCCGTTGTCGGTCCGCCAATCCATGAACATCGGCTCACTCCAGCGATCCCGTTGCAGCACAATGCCGTACGCGGTCTGCTCGGCCCGTTGAGGGGAGCGCGACACACCGCGCGCGTCGATCACCCGCCGGGCATACAGGATCTCCCCGCCGGACAGCCGCACCGATTGCAAGGCCCGGGACCGTCGCGGGCGCAGAATCTGTTCCACCCGATCGGCCACCACGGTCGCCGCACCGATATCCAGCGAATCCTGTAGTGCGGCAGTGCGAAAGACGGTGTAGTCCCGATCGATCTCGAACCGTCGCGTCCCCCACGCGACCGGTCGCGGAACCGTCGCGCCGACCACCTCCGGAGCGAGCCAGCCGGGCAACTCGTCCGACCACGCGGCATAGGTCGCGGTCCAGCGGCGCGCGGGCCGGGGATCCACCACGGTCACGGTCAGCCCGCGCACGATCGCACGATGGGCCAGCGCACGTCCGGCCGGACCGAGACCACAGATCAGAAGGTCGGAGCTCACACCCAGCATTGGACCAGACAATCTGCGTGGCACCGTGTCGGAGGGCTGCGGTAATCTTCGGCCGAAGCCTGGGGGGACGACCGCGACAGGGCGCTACGGCGACCCCGGGTGCGGAAGGAGGCAGTCATGACCTATCCCCCCGGCTCGGACCCCTACGGGAATCCCACGCCGCAATCGCCCGATGCGTCCGGGTGGGGTGGCTCCGGCGGTTATCAGCAGGTCCCGGATGCCGGATGGGGCCAGACCGGCAACGCGCATCCGGCGTATCAGCAGCCACAGCCCGGTTATCCGCAACAGCCCGAGTACCAGCAGCAGAGCGGCTATCAGCACGCCGGTCAGCCCGGCGATACCCAGCAGGGTTGGCAGGCCCAGCAGCCGGGCTGGCAGCCCCAGCCCGGACAGTTCGGTCAGCCCGGCGGATTCGAGCCCCCGCGCCGCAACCGGACGCCCCTGATCGCCGGTGGTATCGCGGCCGCGGTGGTGCTGGTGGTGAGCGTCGTCGCACTGGTCGTCGTGCTCAACCGGCATTCCGGCAGCGACGATTCGGCCAGCGCGTCCGGCCCGTCACTGGTCTCCGCCACCAGCAGCTCGTCCGCCGCGCCCACGACGACCACCACGACCTCGTCCGCGAAGTCCGGCCGGTTCAGCTACACCGAGTACGCCCACGACTGGAACTTCGGCCTCGGCGGAGTGCACCTGCACGCCGACTGGGTCGAGGGCCGCGACCACGCCACCTGCGGCGATATCGAGAACGACGGCAAATTGACCGCCCTGGGCTGCCAGTACGCCGCCGAGATGGTCTACAAGGCCGAGAACGGCGCGATCATGCTCACCCAGTACGTGATGAACACGACCGGCAGCGACGCCTCGGGCGAACTCGCCACCCAGTACGCCGATGCCGACCTGAAGATGCGGCCCGGCAGCTACATCGCCGACTTCGCGGTCGGCAAATGGCAGACCAAGGCACAGGGCGATTTCGTGGTGCTCACGGTGGTGACCGCGACGAGCGCGGTCACCGAGGACACCGCGAAGAACTACCTGCACTACCTGGAGGCCGATATGGCCAGCGCGCTGCTGTTCCGCTGAGCGACGAGGCTTTTCAGAGCCCGCCGGTGGCCAGCAGCCCGCCGTCCACGCGGACGACCTCGCCGGTGATCCACGCGGCCCGGTCCGAGACCAGGAACGCGATCAGATCGGCGACATCCTCCGGGTTGCCCAGGCGCTTCATCGGATAGCCGGAGGCCGCGGCCTCTTCGTCGGCGGAGTACAGCGCGTCGGCGAATTTCGTCTTGACCACCGCCGGCGCCACGGCGTTGACGCGGATGCCGGGACCCAGCTGCCAGGCGAGTTCCTCGGTCAACCGGATGAGCGCGGCCTTGGACGCGCCGTACGCGGCGATAACCCCGGTGGAGCGGATCCCGGCGACGCTGGCCACATTGACCACCGCGCCGCCGTTGGCGCCCATCCACGCCCGGTACGCCTCCTGCACGTAGCCCAGCGCCGCGACGACGTTGACGTCGAAGATCTTGCGGACCGCGTCCAGATCGGCCTCCATCAGCGAGCCGTAGACGGGGTTGATGCCGGTGTTGTTGATCAGGATGTCCAGCGACCCGAATTCGGCGACGGCGGTGGCCACCGCATCCGCACGCGCGGTCGCGTCACCCGAATTACCGGCCAGCGCGACGATCTTCCCGGCGTGGCCCAGGCCGCGCAGTTCGCTGGCGGTCTGTTCCAGCGGTTCGGCCTTGCGGGCGGTGATCAGCACATTCGCACCCCGGGCCAGCAATTCTGCCGCGACCGCCTTGCCGATACCACGGCTCGCGCCCGTGACCAGCGCACTCTTACCCTTCAGGTCATCGCTCATACCACCGCACGCTAGCCGATGGTCAGATCCGGCGGGTAGGGGCCGGTCCGATTTCCGCACCCTGCGTCCGGCCGCGCGGAACGCCGGTCGCCGCGGCCCGATCGCGGCTCGCGGCGGGCCTTCGCGGTGGTGGTAGTGGTGCGCGTTACGGCGGCCGATCGGGAGGATGCGTAAAATCGGTGGTTCTCGTGCGTTTCCCATCGACGCGCGTTCGAGCTATCACCCCGTGACCGACGATTATCTGCCGAGGAGACTGTTGTGATCACCGCGACCGACCTGGAGGTCCGGGCCGGAATCCGCACACTGCTGACCGCGCCCGGTTCGGGGCTGCGGGTGCAGTCGGGCGACCGGATCGGGTTGGTCGGGCGCAACGGCGCCGGTAAGACGACGACGTTGCGCATCCTGGCCGGTGAGGGTGAACCCTACGCGGGCAAGGTGACGCGATCGGGCGAAATCGGTTATCTGCCACAGGATCCGCGCGAGGGCAATCTCGATGTGCTCGGCCGCGACCGGGTGCTCTCGGCGCGCGGCCTGGACGCGCTGATCCGCGATATGGAGAAGCAGCAGGCCCGCATGGCCGAGGTCGCCGACGACGCCGAACGCGAGAAGGCGGTGCGCAAGTACGGCCAGCTCGAGGACCGGTTCTCGGCCCTGGGCGGCTACGTCGCCGAGAGCGAGGCCGCCCGCATCTGCAACAGCCTGGGCCTGCCCGATCGCGTGCTGAACCAGCAGTTGCGCACCCTGTCCGGTGGTCAGCGCCGCCGCATCGAACTCGCGCGGATCCTGTTCTCCGCCTCGGACGGTTCGGGCGGCCGCAGCGACCGCACGCTGCTGCTGGACGAGCCGACCAACCACCTCGACGCCGACTCGATCAACTGGCTGCGCGGCTTCCTGCAGAACCACGACGGCGGCCTGATCGTCATCTCCCACGACGTGGACCTGCTCGCCGACGTGGTGAACAAGGTCTGGTTCCTGGACGCGGTGCGCGGCGAGGCCGATATCTACAACATGGGCTGGAAGAAGTACCTCGACGCCCGCGCCACCGACGAGCAGCGCCGGGTGCGCGAACGCGCCAACGCCGAGAAGAAGGCGAGCGCACTGCGCGTGCAGGCCGCCAAACTCGGCGCGAAGGCCACCAAAGCCGCTGCGGCACACCAGATGTCCAAGCGCGCGGACCGGCTGCTCGCGGATCTGGACGACGTGCGCGTGGCCGACAAGGTGGCCCGGATCAAGTTCCCCGAGCCCGCCCCCTGCGGCCGTACCCCGCTGATGGTCACGGACCTGACGAAACTCTACGGCTCGCTGGAGATCTTCACCGGCGTCAGCTTCGCGGTCGACCGCGGCAGCCGCGTGGTGGTGCTCGGCCTGAACGGCGCGGGTAAGACGACCATGCTCAAACTCCTTGCGGGAGTGGAGACTCCGACCGCGGGCGGCGTCGAGCCGGGCCGTGGCCTGAAGGTCGGCTACTTCGCCCAGGAGCACGACACCCTGGACGACAACGCCTCGGTCTGGGACAACATCCGGCACGCCTCGCCGGACGCGGGGGAGCAGGAGTTGCGCAGTCTGCTGGGCGCTTTCATGTTCTCCGGCCCGCAGCTCGACCAGCCCGCGGGCACGTTGTCCGGTGGTGAGAAGACCCGTCTGGCGCTGGCCGGACTGGTCTCCTCGGCGGCGAACGTGCTGCTGCTGGACGAGCCCACCAACAACCTCGACCCGGTCTCGCGCGAACAGGTGCTGGACGCGTTGCGCAGTTACGCGGGCGCGGTGGTGCTGGTGACCCACGATCCCGGCGCGGCCGAGGCATTGAACCCCGAACGGGTCATCATGCTGCCCGACGGCACCGAGGACCACTGGTCGCAGGACTACCTCGAACTGATCCAGCTCGCCTAGTCGGTCAGGACAGGCTCTCGCGGGCCTGCTCGTAACCGCCCTCGAGGATTTCGCCGGGGCCGTACACGGTGTGGATGACACCGGTTTCGAAGGTGGCCGAACGCAGCAGCGTCAGTGGCAGCGGCGTCTCGGCCTCCTCGAACAGCCGCATCCCCGAACGCATCGCGATCGGATGGATCAGCAGATGCAGTTCGTCGATCAGCTTGGCGGCCAACAACTGTCGCACGATCGACACCGAACCGCTCAGTCCGATATCGCCGCCCGGCTCCTGCTTCAACGCGGTCACGGCCGCAACCAGATCCCCTTGCAGCACTTCGGAATTGCGCCAGGTCAGCGCGATATCGTGACGGGTGGCCACGATCTTGCGCACATCGCCGAAGTGCCGGGCCATCTCGGCGTCCGGCCCGCCCGCCGCCTCGCGCTCGGGCCAGGCCGCGGCGAAACCCTCGTAGGTCGTGCGGCCGAACAGCATGGTGTCGGCGGTGCCCATCTGCTCGCCGACCGCCGCGCCCATCTCCTCGTTGAAGTACGGGAAGTGCCAGTCCTGCGGCTCGGCGACGACGCCGTCCAGTGCGATGAACAGACCTGCGGTGATCCTGCGCATGGGGTGCTCCTGAAGTCCGGTTGATTGCGGTGTCGTTGTAGTGACGGCCCGGGACACCGAAATTTGTCGCCGGTGCCGATTCCGGACAATTATCGTGAGGTTGATCACACGGAAGCGTTGATCACTGCATGCTTGTAGCTCTAGCCTTGAATCAGGCAGGGCGACCGGAGGAAGCCATGAGTGACAGGCCCGCACAGGGGAAATCCACGCTGGGTAAAGGTACGCGCGTGACCGGAAAGTCCCGGGACCGCTTGCAAACCCAACTCAAGAAGCAATACGAGGCCGGGGCCAGTATCCGCTCGCTGGCACGCGAGACGGGCCGCTCCTACGGATTCATTCACAACGTGCTCGTGGAGTCGCATGTGCAACTCCGCAGCCGCGGCGGCGCGAATCGCCGAAAGGCCGGGGCGAGCAAGTAATCCGCGCGGCGCGGTATTCAGTCCTGCGGCACGCTCGCATCGCCGAGGACGAGATACCCTGCGAGACTGCGGAATATCGGCAGCCCGGTCTTGATCTCGAGATAGGCGAACTGCCCCTGGGGATTCACCTCCAGGAAGTAGTACTCCCCGTCGGTCCCGAGTCGGATGTCCAGCACGCCGAAGGTCAGTCCGAGCGCGCCCATCACGGTGGCGATGGATTTACTCACCGTGGCGGGCAGGCGTTGCGGAGTGAAGTCGACCGATGTGTCCAGGCGCGAATCCACCCGTCCCACACCGGATTGCGAATCGATGCGCACTGTCCACTCGACGCCGTCGATCCACACCACGCGCAGATCGCAGTCGGCCTCGACATAGTCCTGGAAGGTGGTGGGCGCGGACCGGATGGTGTCCAGGCGGCTCAGATCCGCGGGCGTGACCACGCGCGTCTCGGAGAACTCCGCGGGCCCGGTTCCGGTGCGCTTGTAGACCACCGCGCCGGGCCGGGAATCCACGAAGCTGCGCGCCTCGTCCGGATCGTTGGTGACCAGCGTTTCCGGGATCACGAATCCGGCCCGGCGCGCGGTCTCGAGCTGCACGATCTTGCGGGTCGCGGTGCGGTCGGTGCCGGGATCGTTGACCCAGACCGCGGGAATCGACCACAGCAGTCCCTGCAGGAATCCGTCGCATTCGGCCTGCCGGTAATCGTCGTCGTCACGGCGCACCCCGCTGGGCACCACGGCCCGATGCGGCCGCCGCCACCACACCGCTCCGACCTCGTCCAGGCCGTGCACATGCGACAGTGAGCGGGCGGTGCCCGCGCGATCGAGCCGGAAACTGCCGGTCGCACGGGGGAAGTCGCGCATGTCGAGACGAATCGGGTTGACGCCGTGATGTTTTCGCAGCGTCGCAACCATCGCGTCGGCGTGCAGGTCGTCGGCCTCGGTGACGATCAGCACCGACCCCGTCGCGCGGGCCATCGGAGGTGCACCTCTCAGTCGAGGCTGTCGCAGGCCATCGCGTCGTCGCTGCGCGCGAACGAGCGGGTGTGGCTGCGGGTCATGGTGATTCCGCCGACGGCCGGATCGGTCGGCAGGTGCAGTTCGCGGGCCCAGCGTTCGGTCAGGCGGGCCAGCAGATCGTCGCCGCGGGCGGGAGAGTGCTGCTGCGGCAACGTCATCGGGCGGTCGGTGAGCTCGATGCGCAGCCGCCGGGTGAAGTCCGCGGTCGCGCCGGAGCGGATGCGCACGCGCACCGGGCGCGCGGCCGGATCGGTGTCGGTATGCGACTGTTCGGGGACCAGATCGATGCCGAGAACGTCCGCGCGATCGAAGGTCCAGGTGCCCTCGCTCACGCGCACACTCACCGCCCGGGTCGATTCGGCTATCAGATAGCCGGACAGTAGCGGCGCAACCTCCTGGCTATCGGGGCGTGGTCCGGGAAATGTGGACACTGGGGGACGGACGGCATCGGTCATGGGGCTGGTCTCCGATCTGCTCGCGGTTTGCCACAGAAGCCGAGCGTGCCCTGGATCATATCCCGACCGGTACCCTGACCGGTCGGCAACGAAAGATTTCCGCTGCCCCGGCATCCCGGTAGCAGCGGCGCGGAATGCGCTATCGCCGAAAGATTTTCGGTTGAGCGCTCAACGCCTCACAGTCCCAGGATGTCCGCGGACTCGGACAGTTCGCGGAACCGCTCGATCGGATTCGGGACCAGTTTGCGTGCGGTGAGATCCATCAGACCGGTGACGACGACGAACTCGGCGGAGACCGTTCCGTCCAGTTTGCGGATCTGCTGGTTGATCCGGAACACCTTGCCCTCGCCCCATTCGAATTCGCAGGTGACGGTGACCTCGTCGCCCAGATGCAATTCGCGCAGATGCCGGACGGTCGACTCGAGCACCACCGGTCCGAGTCCGGCGTGCAACATCTTGTCCGGCACCAGACCGGCGGCGCGCATCGCCTCCCAGCGGGCGTGCTCGGCGTATTGGTGATAGACGGCTTGATTCATATGGCCGTTGACATCGAGCTCGTAGCCGCGCACGGTAACGGGGACAGCAAAGGTCATACCCTGGCGAACGTGCGGTGAACGACCGCTATTTCCGATTCCGGAGTGGTGCTCGACACGATTTGCCGAGACCGGTCGGAATTCATTTCGCCCGAGCTGCCGTATTCGGCCAGCAGTTCATGCGTATTCGCATTCGCTGCGATGATGCAACGCGTGCATTTTTGCATCGAGTGCCATCGCGGGACGTTTTTTCGGGCTCAGCTCTTGCGCCGCACCGACGCCTCGACCAGATCCAGCACGGCGGTGAGATTGTCGTTCGTATGCCCCGACGCGATCCGGGCGATCAGGCCGTCCAGTACCAGATCCAGATAGCCCAGCAGCACATCGGTGGGCACGTCGTCGCGCAGCGCGCCCGCGGCCTTGCGCCGCTCGAGCCGGGCCAGGGTGGCCGCGGTGAGTTCGGCCGAACGCTGGGTCCAGCCCGCCGCGAACTCCGGATCGGTGCGCAGCCGCCGGGCGATCTCCAGCCGGGTACCCAGCCAGTTGTACTGGGCCGGATCGGCCAGCATCTCCCGCATGACCTGCACCAGCCCCTGGGTGGCCGCGATGTCGGCCATCCGCTCGGTGTCCTCCTGGGCCAGGGCCAGGAACAGCGCGTCCTTGTCGCGGAAATGATGGAAGATCGCGCCGCGCGACAGCCCGATGGCCTCCTCGAGGCGGCGCACGGTGGCGCCCTCGTAGCCGAATTCGGCGAAACAGCGCCGCGCCCCGTCCAGGATCTGGCTGCGTCGGGCGGCGAGATGGTCCTCACTGACCTTGGGCATGGGGCTCCTCCAACGGAATGCGGCGCCCTGCGTCGGGATTCATCAGCACAGGGTTCAACGGTACAAGGTGGTGGAGGGTGCACTCCGCCAGTGAGATGTGCACCCTCCCAACCACGTTCGCCGGCGAGGCCGACGACCGAGCGGTACTACGCGTTGATCATGTTGCGAAGCACGAACTGCAGGATGCCACCGTTGCGGTAGTAGTCCGCCTCACCGGGGGTGTCGATGCGCACGACCGCGTCGAAGGTGACCTTGTCGCCGTTCTCCTTGGTGGCGGTCACCTGCAGGGTCTTGGGCGTCTTGCCCTCGTTGAGCTGGGTGATCCCCGCGATGTCGAAGGTCTCGGTGCCGTCCAGCTTCAGCGACGCGGCCGACTCACCGGCCGGGAACTGCAGCGGGATGACGCCCATGCCGATCAGGTTCGAGCGGTGGATGCGCTCGAACGACTCGGTGATCACCGCGCGCACACCCAGCAGGCTGGTGCCCTTGGCGGCCCAGTCACGCGAGGAGCCCGAACCGTACTCCTTTCCTCCGAGCACGACCAGCGGGATGCCTGCGGCCTGGTAGTTCTGCGAGGCGTCGTAGATGAACGCCTGCGGGCCGTCGGGCTGGGTGAAGTCGCGGGTGTAACCGCCCGAGACGTCGTCCAGCAGCTGGTTGCGCAGCCGGATGTTGGCGAAGGTGCCACGGATCATGACCTCGTGGTTACCGCGCCGCGAACCCAGCGAGTTGTAGTCCTTGCGCTCCACGCCGTGCGCGTCCAGGTACTGCGCGGCCGGGGTGCCCGACTTGATCGGACCGGCCGGGGAGATGTGGTCGGTGGTGACCGAATCGCCCAGCAGCGCCAGCACACGCGCGCCGGTGATGTCCTCGACCGGGGCCGGGGTCATCGACATGCCCTCGAAGTACGGGGCCTTGCGCACGTAGGTCGAGTTCTCGTCCCACGCGAAGGTGTCGCCCTCGGGGGTGTTCAGGCCCTTCCAGCGCTCGTCGCCCTCGAAGACGGTGGCGTAGGACTTGGTGAACATGTCCCGGCTGATCGCCGACTTGATGGTGTCGTCGATCTCCTGGGGCGAGGGCCAGATGTCCTTCAGGAAGACGTCGTTGCCGTCGGTGTCCTTGCCCAGCGCGTCGACCTCGAAGTCGAAGTCCATGGTGCCCGCCAGCGCGTACGCGATGACCAGCGGCGGGGAGGCCAGGTAGTTCATCTTCACGTCGGGGGAGATGCGGCCCTCGAAGTTGCGGTTGCCCGAGAGCACCGCGGTGACCGACAGGTCGTTGTCGTTGACGGCCTTGGAGATCTGCTCCGGCAGCGGGCCGGTGTTGCCGATGCAGGTGGTGCAGCCGAAACCGCCCACGTAGAAGCCCAGCTTCTCCAGGTACGGCCAGAGGCCGGCCTTCTCGTAGTAGTCCGCGACGACCTGCGAGCCCGGGGCCATGTTGGTCTTCACCCACGGCTTGGAGGCCAGGCCCTTCTCGACCGCGTTGCGCGCCAGCAGGGCCGCGCCGATCATGACCGACGGGTTCGAGGTGTTGGTGCAGGAGGTGATGCCCGCGACCACCACGGCGCCGTGGTCGAGCACGAAGTCGCCGCGCTCGGGATCGGAGACCCGGACCGGCTTGGAGGGGCGGCCGGTGTTGCCGTTGGAGGCGCTCGGGATGACCGCGCCGTCGTCGGCGAAGCTCAGCTCGGCCGGATCGCTGGCCGGGAACGACTCCTCGATGGCCTCGTCCAGCTTGGAGTGCGGGGCGGCCTCGGGGTCGTTGGTGTAGTTGTGGATGTCCTTGCGGAAGGCAACCTTGGACTCCGACAACAGGATTCGGTCCTGCGGGCGCTTCGGGCCGGCGATGGACGGCACCACGGTGCCCAGGTCCAGCTCCAGGTACTCGGAGTACGCGGGCTCGTTGTCCGCGTCGTGCCACAGGCCCTGTTCCTTGGCGTACGCCTCGACGAGCGCGAGCTGCTCGTCGGTGCGGCCGGTCAGGCGCAGGTAGTTGATGGTCTCCGCGTCGATCGGGAAAATCGCTGCGGTGGAACCGAATTCGGGGCTCATGTTGCCCAGGGTGGCGCGGTTCGCCAGTGGCACCTCGGCAACGCCCTTGCCGTAGAACTCGACGAACTTGCCGACCACGCCGTGCTTGCGCAGCATGTCGGTGACCGTGAGCACCACGTCGGTGGCGGTGACGCCGGGCTGGATCTCACCGGTGAGCTTGAAGCCGACGACGCGCGGGATCAGCATCGACACGGGCTGGCCCAGCATGGCCGCCTCGGCCTCGATGCCGCCGACGCCCCAGCCCAGCACGCCCAGGCCGTTGACCATCGTGGTGTGCGAGTCGGTGCCGACGCAGGTGTCCGGGTATGCCTGGCCGTTGCGGACCATGACGGTGGGGGCCAGGTACTCGATGTTGACCTGGTGCACGATGCCGACGCCCGGCGGGACGACCTTGAAGTCGTCGAACGCGCCCTGGCCCCAACGCAGGAACTGGTAGCGCTCGCCGTTGCGCTGGTACTCCAGGTCGACGTTGCGCTCGAGCGCGTCGGCGGTGCCGAAGACGTCCAGGATGACCGAGTGGTCGATGACCATGTCGGCGGGGGAGAGCGGGTTGACCTTGCTCGGGTCGCCGCCGAGGGCGGTGACGGCCTCGCGCATGGTGGCGAGGTCGACGATGCAGGGCACGCCGGTGAAGTCCTGCATGATGACTCGCGCAGGGGTGAACTGGATTTCGGTGTCCGGCTGTGCGGACGGATCCCAATTCGCAATGGCCCGAATGTGATCGGCGGTGATGTTGGCGCCGTCCTCGGTGCGCAGCAGGTTTTCGGCGAGGACTTTCAGTGCGTAGGGGAGTTTTTCGGTGCCGGGCACGGCGGAGAGGCGGAAGATCTCATACGACCGATCTCCGACCTCTAGGGTGCCCTTCGCGCCGAATGTATCGATGGTCGTCATACAGTTTCAGCTCCACTCGTCGGTGAGGTCGCCGCCGGCAGGGCTGTGTCGGCGACGCGGTCGAGGGCCCGATCAGCTGTGCGCCCTCATGCTGTCCAGGCTAACAGTACGCTTGTCCTGTGAAACGTTCGGGGGCATACCGCGCGGCGTGCCCGCAAACATCATGCACCGGTCGCGTACTGTGCATCCATGCGTTTCGGCGCAGCCTCGCTTCGCGCGCCGCTCCGGCGCGGATCATGTGACATGTGTTGGAAGCCAGTCGCCCCGGTTGGCGACTCGACGAGACCGGATGGAAGATGACCGTCACCTTTGCCTCGGTTGGTATCCCCAGCGCCGCGGAGATCCCGCCGGAGGTCGACGTGGACACCATCCTCGCGCATCTGGCAATGGATCACGTGTACGTCCCCAAGGGTGACGACCCGTCCGACCTCGAATCCGTCGTCGCGGATACTCGGGATCAAGGGATTTCGCTGAGCGTGGTGGTGGTACCGGGCAATCCGTCACCGGATTCGAGCCTGCGCGATCTGGCCACCGAGGTCGGCAAGGCCGAGCACGGCACGGTGCTGGTGCTCAGCGACGACTGGGCGGGCACCTACAGCGAGACCTTCAGCCGCTACCGGCTGGAGAAGGCCGAGGACATCGCCAAGAACCGGCATGGCGGGCACAGTGTGGAGGCCACGCGCGCGTTCGTGCAGAGCCTCGAGGCGAATCCGATCATCTCGTGGACGGTGTTCACGTACGTGCTGCTGGCGGGCCTGCTGGTGGTGACCGGGGGGCTGTACCTGGTCAAGCGGCGGCGGGCGGATGCGGCGGCGACTCACGTCGCGGGTGACCCGATCCGCTGATTCGAATCTCTTCCCGGCCGGTTCCGGCCGGATTCGTCGGCCGCCGCGGATGATCGCGGCGGCCGTTCTCGTGAATGGACGCGGACGTTGTCGAGTCCGTCGGTAGTCGACCCCGGCGCGTCGAGCCGGTGCGGGATTCCGCCGAGACGGCTGCCGGGTGATCCGGTTCCGCGTACCCGAATCCGGCGCTTTCCGGCGAAATCGGGCGAACGGTCGGTTTCCTGGCGAATTTCCGGCAGTGCATACAGCTATTGGTAGGCAATCGTCAAATTACGCGAATGTGATTACGTCGTGTGTGTTCTATCCGGGACTCATGTGTCGTACGGTTTCGAATGACACTCTTGGGGAAGAAGTGTCACAAGGGTATACAGCGACTGATGTTGAGCAGGGATGTTGCTGATACTCATGGGGTGATGACGCATACCTATCACCCCAGGTGAACTTCCCGGGTGACGCTTCGCCACCCGGGAACCGCAGTGTGGATCCAGGGAGGTGGGTGCGCGTGGCCGGGACAGTACGACGGGGGCCATTCAAAGTCGCTCTGGGATTGCTGGTGTGTGCGGCCACGGTGCTGCTGGTGACGCCGGTCGCCGAAGCGGTACCGCCACCGCCGCCGAACCCGAGCGATAACGACATCGCCGCCGCAGGCGCCCAGGTGACCAGCGGGATCGGCCAGGTCAGCGCGCTGATCAACGATGTCGCCGCGGTCGGCCAGCAGATCCAGCAGCTGGATTCGGTCGTCGCGGCCAAACGCGAGGCCGTGAACAAGGCGCTGGTCGATCTGCAAACCGCCCGGGACCAGGCCGATACCGCCGCGGCGGCGGTCACCGGAACGCAGCGCGCGCTCGTGGCCTCGGCGACGGCGGTGGATCTGGCCCGCACCAACTTCGACAAATTCGCCGAACAGGCCTATATGAGCCCCGGCTCGGACTCGATGGTCAACTACCTCTCCGGTGGCAGTCCGGCGCAATCGCTGGAGCGTGCGCAAATGCTGAGCGTGGCCTCCACCTCGCAGGACAGCGCGTTGAACGGTATGCGGCACGCGCAGATCGAGCGCGCCAACGCCGATTCGGCGGCGCGCCAGGCCAAACAGGTCGCAGATACCGCCGCGGCGACCGCGCAGACGAAGAAGTCCGAGGCCGAGACCGCGGTCAGTGCCGCGGAGGCGGCGGTGAACGAGCAGACCGCGCAGCGCAACGCCCTGGTCACCCAGCGCGACGTCGCCCAGCAGCGCCTGGACGCGGCGCGTCAGCAGGTCGCGGGCCTGCAGGGTGAGCGCGCCGCATACGAGGACTGGGATCGCCAGCGCCGCGCCGAGGAACTCGCCGCCGCCGCGGCTGCCGCGACCGCCGCGGTGCGCGCCGCCTCCGACGCCGCGGCCCGCGAGCGCGCCGCGCAGCTCGGCGACGGCGACACCTCGCACACCGAACTCGGCGACGATTCGGGCACGCACAAATCCATGCCCAGCAAGCCGTCGCGTCCGGACGGGACACCCGCGGAACTGATCGAAATGGTGGTCGACCGGGCGATGTCGCAACTCGGCGTCACCTACGCCTGGGGCGGCGGCAACGGCGACGGACCCACCAAGGGCATCCACGACGGCGGCGTCGCGGACAAGTACGGCGACTACAAGAAGATCGGCTTCGACTGTTCGGGCCTGATGGTCTACGCCTTCGCCGGGGTCGGCATCTCACTGCCGCACTACAGCGGTTACCAGTATCAGATGGGCACCAAAGTGCCTGTGGCACAACGTGAACGCGGCGACATGCTGTTCTGGGGACGCAACGGCAGCGAGCACGTGGCGCTGTATCTGGGCAACGGGAAGATGCTCGAGGCGCCGGAATCCGGTGAGGTGGTGCGGGTTACGGCCGTGCGCACCAGCGGCATCATGCCCAAGGCCGTACGCCTGATCAGCTGAGCCCCGGCGCGTCGGGCCGACTGCCCGGGCATTCGGTCGAGTGTCGATGCGGCGCTCGCGCTTCGAGATCTCGGTGGCCGCTCGCGGTGGTCGGCGCGTACGGTGTCCGGCAGGGCGGGGAGGCCGGGAATCGCGCGGTCGCACCCGCCGGTGGGCCCGGAGACAACACGCAGCCCGGTTGCGGCACCATGGGCCCGAACCTGGAATAGTTGTGGCAGCACGCACAAAGACCGACGTGAAAGCGGGGAGTTTGGTGACTTCGACTGATGGTGCAGGCGCAGTGGATTCGGTGAAGGATACGCCCGAGCCGGCGCCGAACACCCTCGAGCGCGATGTCCAGACCCTGGAGAAGGCGATCTACGAGGTCAAGCGGGTCATCGTCGGGCAGGACCGGCTGGTGGAACGGCTGCTGGTCGGCGTGCTCGCGCGTGGTCACGTGCTGCTGGAGGGCGTTCCCGGTATCGCCAAGACCCTCGCGGTGGAGACGTTCGCCAAGGTCGTCGGCGGCAGTTTCTCGCGCGTGCAGTTCACCCCCGACCTGGTGCCCACCGACCTGGTCGGTACCCGCATCTACCGGCAGGGCCGCGAGGAGTTCGACACCGAACTCGGTCCCGTGGTCGCGAATTTCGTGCTCGCGGACGAGATCAACCGCGCCCCGGCCAAGGTGCAGTCCGCACTGCTCGAGGTGATGGCCGAGCGGCACGTGTCGATCGGCGGCAAGACGTACCCGATGCCGGATCCGTTCCTGGTCATGGCCACCCAGAACCCGATCGAGAGCGAGGGCGTGTACCCGCTGCCCGAGGCGCAGCGCGACCGGTTCCTGTTCAAGGTGATCGTCGACTACCCCTCGGTGGAGGAGGAGCGCGAGATCATCTACCGGATGGGTGTCACCCCGCCCGAGCCCAAGAACGTGCTGCAACCCGAGGAACTGATCCGGTTGCAGAAGCTCGCCGCCACCACCTTCGTGCACCACGCGCTGGTCGACTACGTCGTGCGGGTGATCGCCGCGACCCGCAACCCGGCCGAAGTCGGACTCGACGACGTCGCGGGCTGGATCGCCTACGGCGCCTCGCCGCGTGCCAGCCTGGGCATCATCGCCGCCGCGCGCGCGGTCGCGCTGATCCGCGGCCGTGACTACGTCGTCCCGCAGGACGTCGTGGAGGTCATCCCGGACGTGTTGCGGCACCGTCTGGTGCTGTCCTACGACGCGCTCGCCGACGAGGTCAGCCCCGACGACGTGATCCGTCGCGTCCTGCAGACCGTCGGCCTGCCGCAGGTCGCCGCGCAGGCCAACGCGCCCGCCCCGGTCCCGGCCGGGGTTCCCGCCGCGCCGATGCCACCCTCGGGTCCGCACGGCGCCGCGCCCGCGCCGCAGCAGGCGGTACCCCAGCCGCCCGCGCCGCCGGTGCCGAACGGCCAGCCGCACCGCCAGTGAGGCGCGGTGTGGATTCGGTTGCGCCGGTGACGATCTCGTCGAATTCCCCCACTCATGCTCCGCCGTCCTTCCGGGGCGGGGACCTGACCGACCCGCGGCTGACCGCGGCGTTGAAAACGCTCGAGCTGACCGTGCGGCGTCGCCTGGACGGCGTGCTGCACGGTGATCACCTCGGCCTGATTCCCGGACCCGGTTCGGAGCCGGGCGACGCGCGGCTGTATCAGCCGGGTGACGATGTGCGACAGATGGATTGGTCGGTCACCGCCCGCACCACCCATCCGCACGTGCGGCAGATGATCGCGGACCGCGAACTCGAGACGTGGCTGGTGATCGATCTGTCCGCGAGTCTGGACTTCGGCACCGCGGGCTGCCAGAAACGCGATCTGGTGGTCGCCGCCTCGGCCGCGATCACCCATCTGACCAGCGGTGGCGGTAACCGGATCGGCGCGATCGTGGCCACCGGCGACCGGCTGGTCCGGCTGCCCGCTCGC
Organism: Nocardia macrotermitis; assembly: GCF_009604405.1. Taxonomy (GTDB): domain Bacteria; phylum Actinomycetota; class Actinomycetes; order Mycobacteriales; family Mycobacteriaceae; genus Nocardia; species Nocardia macrotermitis. The sequence continues at coordinate 77,497 of NZ_WEGK01000008.1, read as the reverse complement.
AGCGGGCGCATGCACGCGCAGGCGATGCTGCGCCGGATCGCCACCACCCCGCGCGCCGCGGACGGCGTGCGCGGAGATCTACGCGGCGCGATCGAGTCGCTGCGTCGTCCGCAACGCAAACGCGGTCTGGCCGTGGTGATTTCGGATTTCCTGGGGGATCTGGACTGGCAGCGGTCGCTGCGCGCGGTCTCGGGCAGGCACGATCTGCTCGCCGTGGAGGTGCTCGATCCGCTGGATCTGGATCTGCCCGGCGTCGGTGACGTCGTGCTGCACGATCCGGAGACCGGCCACACCCGTGAATTCACCGTAACCCCCACGCTGCGAGCCGATTTCACGCGAGCCGCGCAGCTGCACCGTCGCCAGGTGGAGTCCGAGTTGCGCAGCTGCGGCGCGCCGGTGATGCGGTTGCGCACCGATCGTGACTGGATCTCGGACGTGGTCCGGTTCGTGTCCACCCGGCGCCACACCTTCGGCGCCCCGACCGGGCAGGTACCCCCTCAGTGAGTATTTCGCACTTCACCGCGTCGATCTGGCTGCTGTTCCTGGTCGTCATCGCGCTGATCGCGCTGCTGTACGTGGCCGTGCAACGCCGTCGCAAACGGCACATGCTCCGCTTCGCGAACATGGAGTTGCTGGAGGGCGTGAGCCCGAAGGGACCCAGTGCGTGGCGGCACGCCCCGGTGGCGTTGATGCTGGTCGGACTCGTGCTGCTGACCGTGGCCGCGGCCGGGCCGACCATGTCCAAGAAGGTGCCGCGCAACCGTGCCACCGTGGTACTGGCCATAGACGTCTCGCTGTCGATGGAGGCCACCGACGTCAAGCCGAGTCGCATCCAGGCGGCGAAGGAGGCGGCGGGGCGGTTCATCGATTCGATGCCGCACGGTATCAACCTCGGGCTGGTCAGTTTCGCCGGAACCGCCTCGCTGCTGGTCAACCCGACCACCAACCACGACACGGTCAAGGCGGCGGTGAATAATCTGCAACTCGCCGAACGCACCGCGACCGGTGAGGGCATCTTCACCAGCCTCAGCGCGATCGACACCCTCGCCACGGTGCTGGGCGGATCGTCCTCGCCGCCGCCCGCCCGCATCGTGCTGATGTCCGACGGTAAGCAGACCGTGCCGGACTCGGACGACGTGGACAACCCCCGGCACGAGTTCGTGGCCGCGCGACTGGCCAAGCAAAAGGGCGTGCCGATCTCGACGATCTCGTTCGGCACCCAGTGGGGTGTGGTCGACATTCCGGACGGTTCGGGCGGTTCCAAGGGGCAGCCGGTGCCGGTCGACGACGACGCGTTGCACAAGGTGGCCGATCTGTCCGGTGGGCAGTTCTTCACCGCGACCTCGCTCCAGGAACTCAACAACGCGTACGACAAGTTGCAGAGCCAGATCGGGTACGAACGGGTGGTCGGCGATGCCAGCCGGCCGTGGCTGCTACTGGGTCTGCTGATCACCGCGATCGGTGTGGTGGTGGGGCTGGTGTACCGCCAGCGCCTGCCCTGATCGGCAGCCGGTCGCGGCGCGAAAATCGTTGTGGCGGACGCCGTCCCATCGCCTCGGGCGATGCGGGCGGCGTCCGTCGTCGTATCCGGATCCGATCGGCGGGGGTCTACCGCGCCCCCGCGGTAGGCGTTTCGGTACCGACGCGTTAAGTTTGGCGCTATGCCTACAACTTCCAGGTCGGTACTCGTCACCGGTGGCAATCGCGGCATCGGACTCGCGGTCGCGCAGCGGCTCGCCGCCGACGGACACAAGGTCGCGGTCACCCATCGTGGCTCGGGAGTGCCGGACGGGCTGTTCGGCATGAAATGCGATGTGACGGACGCGGAATCGATCGATCGCGCATTCAGCGAGGTCGAGGCGCATCAGGGTGCGGTGGAGGTGCTGATCGCCAACGCGGGCATCGTGGACAACACGCTGCTGATGCGGATGAGCGAGGAGCAGTTCGCGCGCGTCATCGACGCGAACCTGACCGGTGCGTGGCGGGTGGCCAAGCGGGCCAACCGCGCGATGCTGCGGGCGCGCTGGGGCCGGATCGTGTTCCTCGGCTCGGTGGTCGGCCAGATCGGTATGGCCGGACAGGTGAACTACGCCGCCGCCAAGTCGGGTCTGGTCGGTATGGCCCGGGCGATCACCCGCGAGATCGGCTCGCGCAACATCACCGCGAATGTCGTCGCGCCCGGTTTCATCGACACCGACATGACCCGCGAGGACATGACCGACGAGATGAAGGAAGTCGCCCTCAAGGCGATTCCGGCCGGTCGCATCGGTGATCCGAAGGATGTCGCCGCCGCCATCAGCTTCCTGGCCTCGGACGACGCCGCCTACATTTCCGGCGCGATCATCCCGGTCGATGGTGGCCTCGGCATGGGGCACTGAGCAAAATATCTGCACGTCCGGCTGCCGGACCGTAGGGCCCGGCGAGAATCTCGAGAACGAGGAGAACCGACAACTCATGGGCGGATTGCTCGATGGCAAGACCGTACTGATCACCGGGATCATCACCGATTCGTCGATCGCGTTCCACGCGGCCGCGGTCGCACAGGAACAGGGTGCGAAGGTGATCATCACGGGCATTCCGGAGCGGCTGCGGCTGATCGACCGGATCGCCAAGCGGCTGCCGCAGGAAGTCCCCCCGGCCATCGGCCTGGACGTGACCAGCGAGGAGGATCTGGCGGGCCTGGCCGACCGGATCCGCGAGCACGCGCCCGAGGGTGTGGACGGCGTGCTGCATTCGATCGCGTTCGCCCCGCGCACCCTGATGGGTCCCGAGGCGCTGCCGTTCCTGGACGGTCCGGGTTCGGACGCGGCCAAGGCGTTCGAGATCTCGGCCTGGAGTTACGCCTCGCTCGCGCGCGCGGTGCTGCCCGCCATGAACGAGGGCGGTTCCATCGTCGGCATGGACTTCGATCCGCGCACCGCGATGCCGTTCTACAACTGGATGGGTGTGGCCAAGGCCGCGCTGGAGTCGGTGAACCGGTACGTCGCGCGGGAGGTGGGCGAGGCCAAGCGGGTCCGCTCCAACCTGATTGCCGCGGGTCCGATCAAAACCCTTGCGGCCAAGGCGATCGCGGGCACCGCGACCGATGACGCCAAGCAGCTCAACATGCTGAACACCTACTGGGACGGCGCGTCGCCGATCGGCTGGAACGTGGACGACCCGACCGTGGTGGCCCGCTCGATCGTCACGCTGCTCTCGGACTGGCTGCCCGGCACCACCGGGTCGATCATCTACGTCGACGGCGGCGCGAGCCACAACACCTGGTTCCCCGAGAACTTCTCCGGTAACTGAGAACCGTTCGCCGGTATGGGATTCGACGCGGTGCTGCTGCTGTCGTTCGGCGGGCCCGAACGCCCCGAGGACGTGATGCCGTTCCTGGAGAACGTCACTCGGGGCCGGGGCGTGCCGCGCGCGCGGCTCGAAGAGGTCGCGCAGCACTATCTGCACTTCGGTGGCGTCTCGCCGATCAACGCGCTGAACCGGGACATCATCGCGGCGCTGGAGGCCGAATTCGCCACGCGCGGTGTCGATCTGCCGGTTTACTTCGGTAATCGGAACTGGCATCCGATGGCGGAGGACACTGTCGAGACGATGCGGGCGGACGGCGTGCGGCGCGCGCTGGTGTTCCCGACCTCGGCCTGGGGTGGCTACTCGGGGTGCCGCCAGTACGACGAGGACATCGTGCGGGTGCGCGAAAAGGTCACGGACGCACCGGAACTCGTGAAGCTTCGGCAGTACTTCGATCATCCGCTGCTGATCGAATCCTTCGCGGACGCGATTCGCGCCGCAGTACAGGACATTCCGGCGGACCGGCGCGAGCGGGCTCGGCTGGTCTTCACCGCACATTCGATTCCCGTGTCCGCGGACAACTCGGCCGGACCTCCGGACGAGGGCGGGAAGCTCTACAGTCGCCAGGTCGCCGAGGCGGCCCGATTGTGCGCGGCGGCAACGGGATTCGCCGAGTACGACGTGGTGTGGCAGTCCCGTTCGGGTCCACCGCAGGTGCCGTGGCTCGAACCGGACATCGTCGACCATCTGGACGAACTCTCGGCCACCGGCGTCGACGCGGTCGTGATCTGCCCCGTCGGCTTCGTCTCGGACCACCTGGAGGTGGTCTGGGACCTGGACAACGAGGCGCGCGAGAAGGCCGGTGAACTCGGGATGGCCTTCGCGCGCGCGGCAACTCCGGGAAGTGATCCACGTTTCGCGCGGCTCATCGCCGAACTCGTCGCGGAACATCTCACCGACGTGGCCCCACGTCGAGTGGGCACGGTTCCGGGCTACGGCTGCACCGTGAACGGTGCGCCGTGCGCCGTCGGCTGCTGTGAGCCGCCGCGCCGAACGCGATGACGCACCGGTCGGGCGGTGGCCCGGCCGGATGCGCGTACTCGCAGTGGTCACTCGGCGGGAAGTCGAGCCGCACCATATCGGTGACGTCGTTACTTCGCCGACGTTTCCACGTCGAATCACGAACCTGACGTTGCTTACCTTGACCCTGATGTTCGATGACCCTGGTGTGCTTATGACCTTGGTGTTCGATCGGACCCGCAGGTCCGAAACCTTGTGTCCGCCGGTCTGACCGACATGAGCGTTGTCGGCCGCGTGGCTGAACTTTCTCGGCCGTGTGGTCGGACCTTGTTGGCCGTGTGGCCGAACTTTGTCGGCCGTGTGGCCGTACCTTGTCGACCGTGCAGCCGGAGCTTGTCGACCGTGCAGCCGTACCTTGTTGGCCGTGTGGCCGGACCTTCTCGACCATGCAGCCGGAGCTTGTCGACCGTGCAGCCGTACCTTGTTGGCCGTGTGGCCGGACCTTCTCGACCATGCAGCCGAACTTTGTCGACCGTGCGGTCGGACCCTGTCGACCATGCAGCCGGACCTTCTCGACCATGCAGCCGAACTTTGTCGAACTCTGTTGTGCTGCTGTCGAACTCTGTTGTTGTGAAAAGAATAGGTCGGGGTGTGGGCCCGCAGCCCGAGTAGGTCACTACTCGAATACCGTTGTGCCACGGGCTCGATCGCGCGTCGAGGTACTCGCAGATTCGGGGTGGGTTCGACCGGCCGCCGAGACCGGCGCTGCGCCGGTATTCATGGGATGTTTGAATGGAGATGTCATCCCGGCGATCCGGGCCGCGCGGGTGATCGGCGAATGGCGACGGGTCCGCGGCGATGAGGGATGGTGAGCGCGGGTGGGTCCGTGGCAGGCGCTCGAACTGCTGGGTGTCGGCTTCGCCGCGGGCCTGGTCAGTGTGCTGGTGAGTCTGGCCTCGCTGGTCTCGTTCCCGGCGCTGCTGGCGCTGGGGCTGCCGCCGGTGGCGGCGAACGTCACCAATACCGTCGCGTTGGTGTTCACCGGGCTCGGCGCGACCGCGGGGTCACGGACGGAACTGTCCGGTCGCGGGCGGGTGGTGTTGCGGCTGGGGCTGCTCGCGGCGGCGGGTGGCACGGTGGGTGCGGTCACGCTGCTGCTCGCCCCGGCGTCGTCGTTCCAGATCGTGGTGCCGTTCCTGATCGGTGGGGCGTCGGTATTCCTGCTCGCCCAACCGCGACTGGCGCGGCTGCGCGCCGCCTACGACGGCGCGGAACGGAAGTGGCGGCAGCGGGGCCTGCTGATCCTGCTGTTCGGCGCGGCGATCTATGCCGGATACTTCGGAGCCGCGGGCGGCATCCTCATCCTGGCGATTCTGACCGCCATGTTTCCGACGTGGACGCCGCAGCAGGTCAATGCGGTCAAGAACACGGTCGGTATGTGCGCGAACGGTACTGCGGCAGTGGGATTCGTGATCTTCGGTCCGGTGCACTGGGGTGCGGTGCTGCCGCTGGGTCTGGGATTCCTGATCGGCGGCTGGGTGGGGCCGGCCTTCGCGCGGCGACTGCCGGACAACGCGTTACGGGTGATCGCGGCGACCTGCGGGATCGCCATGGCGGTGAAATTCGCGCTGTAGCAGCGGGATTCACAGCCCCGTCGACGGGATGCGCGCGTAGACGCCCGGATAGCCGGGTTGTGCCGAACCCTTGCCCCAGGAGGTGATTCCGGCGACCGCGCCATCGACGAGAAGTGGTCCGCCGCTGTCGTATTCGCCGGTGTCGGCGGTGGTCGATCCGGCGCACAGGGCCTCGGCCGGCACGAATTCCGGGCCGTAGGCGGTCGCGCAGGACGCATCGGTGGCCAGCGGGACGGTGACCGCGCGCAGCTGTGCGTTCGAATCGTCGGCATCGGAGGTCGCGCCCCAGCCCACGACGGTGCCGGTGCGGCCGTGTGGCGCGGCGACGCGGGCGGTCGGACGCTTCAGCGGGGTCGCCAAGGTGAGTACCGCGATGTCGTGGTGGAAGCTCAGGTCGCCGTCGAAGGTCGAGACGTGGAAGGCTGGATCGACCCGGATCGCCTTGACGCCCACGGTGATTCCGTCGTGACGGGTCAGATCGGCGCGGCCGAAGGTGACCCGCAGCGCGCCCGGGGCGGGCTGGGCGAAGACCGCGCAGTGCGCGGCGGTGAGCACCTTGTCCGGGGCGATGAGCGCGCCACCGCAGAACTGGCCGCCGGGCCGCAGCGGAAAGGCGGGGGAGCTGATCGCGCCCAGCCAGGGATACGCGGTGGCCGGAACCGGTGCGCCGCCGACGACGGCGGTGGCGGGTGTGGTCGCGCAGAGGGTGGAACCGGCCGCGGCCAGCGCCAGGACCACGGCGGCGGTGCGTGCGTAATGCATGGGCGCGACCTCGATGTCTGCCGGGAACGGGACGATGATCATTCAATCAGAAGGGGCCGACAACCGGGGCCCGGAGCGGGATCGGCCGAATCTGTCGGTGGGCGGAGTTACCGTGAGCCGCATGACCATCTGGACCGAGTTCACCCAGGCGTCCCCGCGCATTTCGGAGGTGTTCCTGCGTCGCCACGCGGCGGCGGGGAATCTGTGCCTGCTGGCGACCACCCGCTCGGACGGATATCCGCGGATCAGTCCGTTGGAACCGCGGATCTTCGAGGGGGAGTTGTGGCTGGTGGGTATGCCCGGCACCACGAAATTCCTGGATCTGCGCCGCGATCCGAGATTCTGCCTGCACACCGCGACGCTCGACTCGCAGGTCGGTGACGGCGACGCCAAACTCTTCGGTACCGTGCGGGAGGTGCCCGATGCCGAGCTACAGCGCCGCTGGGCCGAATCGCTCTACGAGGACACGGGCTTCGATCTGCGCGGGGAGAAACTCGAACCGTTCTTCGCCGCCGATATCACCGGTGCCTCGGCCGTGCTGGTCGGGGACGGGCGGATGGAGGTGGTGATCTGGAAACCCGGCGAGCCCGAACGTGTCGTGGTCAAACATTGACGCGGGGTCTGGTCGAACACTGGCGGGGGTCTGGTCGAACACCGGCGCGGGTCCGGTCTAACAGCGACGCGGGTTTGATCGGACAGTGACGCGTGTTTGGTCGGACAGTGCGGCGGGTCGCGGTCGAACAGTGCGGTTCGGCCGGGTGATCACGCGGTCGCGTGGATCGCGGCCAGGCGTGCGGCGCGGATCGCGTTCCACAACGGGCGCAGCAGGGTCTCCTGGGCGGCCATGGCACTGGCCGAACTCGGTGCCGAGGCCGGTTCGTGCTGTGCCACGGTGAGGATCGCGGCCACGTGGTCGGCCGTGTCGAGGATGCGGCGGGCGCGCAGCGGGATGGAATCCGGATATTCGTGCCGGGAGTACTCGGCCAGTTCGTCCTCGATGAGTTCGCGCGGGTCCGCGCTGCCGGAGTTCACACCGGTGGTCTGCAGGCGGGCGAGCGCGTCGGCGGCGTCGCGGACGGCCTGGCGGATCGCGTACTCGGCTTCACCGAGCGGCATGTCCTGCTCCACGATCTGCGGCACCTCGGTGCGGTAGACGGTCCACTGCAGGGTCTCCTCGTCGACCCACTGCGGGACCAGGCCGATGCCGTCGTCGCCGGGCACGCCGATCAGGATGCCCTCCTGCGCCTCGACCGCCGCCCCGGCGAACTCACCGCCGGGGGGCAGCCCCCGGACATCGCCCGGCACCGGCAGCACCAGCCGGGTGCGCGCCCGCGGATCACCGGCGGCCTCGCGAATCAGCTTGAGCAGCAGCATGATTCCGACGCCGCCGCCCTCGAGGGATTCGCCGCCGGGCCACGGCAGGCCGGTGTGTCCGCCGGTGACCGGATCACCGGCGGCGACCAACTGGCGGGGCGCCCAGGCGTGCAGCGAGTCCAGCACGTCGTCGGGCGCGCTGCGACCGGCCAGCCACGCGGCGGCCCACGCCGTCAGCGTGGCACTGGGAGAACACATGTTTCGAGCATAACTGCGCCGTTGCTTGTGGGCCGCCCATGCCTGTCGGTCCGTTCGGATACTGTGCATGGCATCGACTACCAGGGGGAGATCATGAATCACACCGATCGGTCGTACGCGCTCGTCGATGGCTCGGGCGTGGCGGCCCTCGCGTCGGGAAGTCCGGATGTGAAGCCCGCCAACGACACCGTCGTGCGGCGCGCGATCGGAAAGTCGGATCGGGCTGCCGCGCAACGGTTCTGCGGAGGCCCGCGCGGGAACTTCGGCGGCTGCCGGGGCGGCACTTCGGAGCAGGCGGTACCCGTCGCTGTCGTCACCCGGCCCGGCCGTCGCCCGCCGGATGCGTTGCATTGCGTATCGGCGCGGCCGATATCGCCGACCCACACGAACCGTGCGCCGGAACCGCGCGTCGCGGCAGCGCGGCCCCCGCGCGGGCGGGGCAACCCGGTCGATCGAGTCCGACCGAGGCCGCGAGGGGGCTGGTGCGGCGGAATAGACTGACGCTCATGTCGGCTGACATCTCGGGCGGTCCCACGAGGCTGCTGCTGGCGGAGGACCATCCGATGGTGGTGATGGCGCTCGATTCGGCGTTCGAACTCGTCGAGGACATCGACCTGGTCGAGGCGACCGGTTCGATCGCGGACACCCTCGCCGCGGCCGCCCGGATCCGTCCCGACGTCATCCTGCTCGACCGGCGCCTGCCCGACGGTAACGGCATCGACGCCATCGAACGATTGCACGAGGTGTCCCCGGCGGCCAGGGTGCTGGTCTACACCGGGGACGCGGACAGACCCATGCGTGACCGGGTGATCGCGGCCGGTGGCGCGGGTCTGGTGCTCAAGACCGGCCTGTTCGACGACCTGCTGCGGATCGTGCGGCGGGTCGCGGCGGGCGAGAACTGTTTCGACGCGGATCTGTAGATTCCGACGGCCCCAGGGAAGCGGGGACAGCGATGACCACCGACACCGCCACGGCGGATCGTGTGAACAGCAACGACGAGCGCCTCCAGCCGCTGCTGGAGGGCCTCAAGGCGGTACGCGACGGGGATTTCCGGCGCTACCTGCCGGAGGTCGGCGATCCTGTGCTGGACGAGATTTCACTCGTCTTCAACGGCATGGTCGATCAGCTGGCGCTGTTCACCACCGAGGTCACTCGCGTCGCGCGCGAGGTCGGCACGGAGGGAAAACTCGGCGGTCAGGCCGCGGTTCCGGGGGTGTCGGGCAGCTGGAAGGACCTGACCGACTCGGTCAATGCGATGGCCGACAACCTCACCGCCCAGGTCCGCGATATCGCGAGCGTGGCGACCGCGGTGGCCAAGGGGGATCTGTCCCAGAAGATCGCCGTGGACGTCAAGGGTGAGCTGCTGGAACTGAAGAACACCCTCAACACCATGGTCGATCAGCTCTCCTCCTTCGCCGACGAGGTCACCCGTATGGCCCGGGAGGTCGGCAGCGAGGGCCGGCTCGGCGGGCAGGCCAAGGTGCCGGAGGTCTCGGGCACCTGGCGTGATCTCACCGAATCGGTGAACATCATGGCCGGGAACCTGACCGCCCAGGTCCGCTCCATCGCCGAGGTCACCACCGCGGTGGCGAAAGGTGATCTCTCGCAGAAGATCACGGTCGACGCGCGCGGCGAGATCCTCGAACTGAAGAACACGATCAACACGATGGTCGACACGTTGTCCTCGTTCGCCGACGAGGTGACGCGTGTGGCGCGCGAGGTCGGCACCGAGGGCCGGCTCGGCGGGCAGGCCCAGGTCGTGGGCGTGTCGGGCACCTGGAAGAGCCTGACCGAGTCGGTGAATTTCATGGCCGACAATCTGACCGATCAGGTGCGCTCGATCGCCGAGGTCGCCACCGCCGTCGCGAAAGGTGATCTGTCGCAGAAGATTCGGGTGGATGCGCGGGGTGAGATCCTCGAGTTGAAGGACACGATCAACACGATGGTCGACACGCTGTCCTCGTTCGCCGACGAGGTCACGCGGGTGGCCCGGGAGGTCGGTACCGAAGGTCGTCTGGGTGGTCAGGCGGATGTGAAGGGTGTGTCGGGGACGTGGAAGGGCCTGACGGAGTCGGTGAACGTCATGGCCGACAACCTGACCGCGCAGGTCCGCTCCATCGCCCAGGTCACCACGGCGGTCGCCCGCGGCGACCTGTCGCAGAAGATCCGGGTGGATGCGCGGGGTGAGATCCTCGAGTTGAAGGACACGATCAACACGATGGTCGACACGCTGTCCTCGTTCGCCGACGAGGTCACGCGAGTGGCGCGCGACGTCGGCACCCAGGGCCGTCTGGGTGGTCAGGCGGATGTGAAGGGTGTGTCGGGGACGTGGAAGGGCCTGACGGAGTCGGTGAACGTCATGGCCGACAACCTCACCGATCAGGTGCGCTCGATCGCCCAGGTCGCCACCGCCGTGGCCAAGGGCGACCTGTCGCAGAAGGTCACCGTCGAGGCCAAGGGCGAGGTCGCGGCGCTGGCCCAGACCATCAACACCATGGTCGACACGCTCTCGGCGTTCGCCGACGAGGTCACCCGTGTCGCCCGCGAGGTCGGCACCGAGGGCATCCTCGGCGGGCAGGCGCGGGTGCCGAACGTGGCCGGTACCTGGAAGAGCCTGACCGACAACGTGAATTCGATGGCGGGCAACCTGACCAACCAGGTCCGCTCGATCGCCCAGGTCACCACGGCGGTGGCCCGCGGCGAGCTGTCCCAGAAGATCGACGTCGACGCGCGCGGGGAGATCCTCGAACTCAAGACCACGATCAACACCATGGTCGACACGCTGTCCTCGTTCGCCGCGGAGGTCACCCGCGTGGCCCGCGAGGTCGGCAAGGAGGGACAGCTGGGTGGTCAGGCCGAGGTCGAGGGCGTCTCGGGCACCTGGAAACGCTTGACCGAGAACGTGAACGAACTCGCCGGGAACCTGACCCGTCAGGTGCGCGCGATCGCCGAGGTCACCGGCGCGGTGGCCACCGGCGACCTGACCCGGTCGATCTCGGTCGAGGCCAAAGGCGAAGTGGCCGAACTGAAGAACAACATCAACGCGATGGTGCAGTCGCTGCGCGAAACCACCCGGGCCAACGAGGAACAGGCGTGGCTCAACACCAATCTGGCCCGGATCTCCGGCCGCCTGCAAGGACACCGTGACCTCTCGGCCGTCGCGCAGCTGATCATGAATCAGGTGACCCCGCTGGTCGGCGCCCAGTACGGCACCTTCTTCTCGATGGAGTCCGAGCGGGAACGCGCCATGCTGCGGCTGATCGCCGGATACGGGCGGATCGAGGACGGTACGGTCTTCGACCTCGGCGAATCACTCGTCGGTCAGGTGGCGCTGTCCAAGCAGACCATCGTGATCGACCGCACCCCCTCGGATTACCTGCAGATTTCCTCCGGGCTGGGCGCGGGGCGTCCGGCCAGTCTGATCGTGCTGCCGATCATCTTCGAGGATCAGGTGCTCGGCGTCATCGAACTGGCCTCGTTCACCCGGTTCACCGTGGTGCAGCGGGACTTCCTCGAACAGCTCATGGAGAGCATCGGCGTCAACCTGAACACCATCATGGCCAACGCCCGCACCGACGCCCTGCTCGGCGAGTCCCAGCGGCTGGCCGGCCAGTTGCAGCAGTCCAACGCCGATCTCGAGGAGAAGGCCGAACTGCTGGTCCGCCAGAACCGCGATATCGAGATGAAGAACTTCGAGATCGAACAGGCGCGGCAGGAGATCGAGGAGCGGGCCCAGCAGATCGCGCTGGCCTCCAAGTACAAGTCCGAATTCCTCGCGAACATGTCGCACGAGCTGCGCACGCCGTTGACCAGCCTGCTGATCCTGGCCGGGGTGCTCGCGCAGAACGCGTCGCGGAACCTGACCGACAAGCAGGTGGAATTCGCCAAGGTGATCCAGTCCGCGGGCAAGGATCTGCAACAGCTGATCGACGACATCCTGGACCTGTCGAAGGTCGAGGCCGGGAAGATGGACGTGCGCACCGAGCCGGTCGCGCTGCCGCAACTGCTGGACTACGTGCAGAGCACCTTCCGTCCGCTCACCACCCAGAAGGGCTTGCGTTTCGAGGTGGAGGTCGCGCCGGACGTGCCGCCGCAACTGGAGACCGACGAGCAGCGGCTGCGTCAGGTGCTGCGGAATCTGCTGTCCAACGCGGTGAAATTCACCGAGACCGGGACCGTGCGGCTGCGGGTGTGCCGCACCGGCGAGCACATCGCATTCTCGGTGAGCGACACCGGAATCGGTATCGCCGAACAGAATCTGGAGACGATCTTCGCGGCGTTCCAGCAGGCCGACGGCACCACCAGCCGCCGCTACGGCGGTACCGGTCTGGGCCTGTCGATCAGCAGGCAGGTGGCGAATCTGCTGGGCGGGCAGATCAGCGCGGAGAGCCGGATCGGGGTGGGCAGTACGTTCACGCTGTCGCTGCCACTGACGCCGCAGCTGGAGATCGTCGCCGAATCCCGAACGCGGCCCGAATCATCCGCGCGCACGGTGCTCGTCCTGGAGGATTCGGTCGACCGTCCGCTGACCCGCCTGGTGTCCGGAGTGGTCGCCGAACTGGCCGACAGCGACGGTCCGGTGCGGCTCGAATCGGTGGGCTCCTGCGAGCGGGCCCTCACCGTCGCGGGGACCTGTCAGTGCGTGCTGGTGGACGTGAATCTGCCGGGCGCGTCCACGCCCGATTTCCTGGGTGCGCTGCGATCGGCGATGACGGTGAAAGGCGCTGCGGTGCTTGCCTATCCGGTAGGTGAGCCGGACGCGGAGCGGTATCGGTTCGTGGAGGCGAGCGCGCGGACGCATCAGGTGGAACTGGTCGGCACGGCCGACGAATTCCGGGAGCGATTCGTGCTGCTGCTCGCGCGCCCGCACCCGGCCGAGCCCGAACAGCCCGGCACCCATCGCCGGTATTCGGGACTGCGCGGCCGCAAGGTGCTGCTGGTCGACGACGACACCCGCAACGTGCTGGCCATCGCGGGCATGCTGGAGCTGAACGGGATGAGCGTGGACCATGCGGCCAACGGCCGCAAGGGAATCGAGGCGTTGCAGGCGAATCCGGACGTCGACGTGATCCTGATGGACGTGATGATGCCGGAGATGGACGGCTACGCCACCACCGCCGCGATCCGCCGGATGGCGCGATTCGACCGGCTGCCCATCATCATGGTCACGGCCAAGGCCATGGCCGGTGATCGTGACAAGAGCCTGGCCTCGGGGGCGAGCGATTACATCACCAAACCGGTCGACGCGGACGATCTGCTGGCCTGCATCGGGCGCTGGCTCAATGTGCCGATCGACGAGTAGCGCCGTGCCGAGTAAGGCTGCGGCTCAGTCGGTTTCGGTCACGAAGTCGATGAGCCGCTCCACCGCGCCCAGTAGCGGGGCCTCCAGATCGCGGAAGGAGTCGACCGCGTTGTAGACCCGCCGCCAGCCCTCCTGCGGTGTGCCCCAACCGAGTCGGCGGCAGATCCCGGTCTTCCAGTCCTCGTCGCGCGGCACCCGCGGCCATTCGGCGATACCCAGCGCCTGCGGCCGCACGGCCTGCCAGACGTCGACGTAGGGATGCCCGGTGACCAGCACGTGCGGGCCCAGGCCGGTGGTGAGGTTGGATTCCTTGGATCCGGCGACCAGGTGGTCGACCAGGACGCCGACCCGATGCCCCGGCCCGGGTTCGAATTCGGTCAGCCGCGCGGCCAGATTGTCCAGGCCCTCGAGGTGCTCGACCACCACGCCCTCCACCCGCAGGTCGTGCCCCCAGACCCGCTCGACCAGCGCCGCGTCGTGCACACCTTCGACCCAGATGCGGCTGCCGCGCGCGACTCGCGCGCGCAGTCCCTCCACCCGGGTCGAGCCCGACGCCGAGCGGGTCGATCGTTGCGGCGGCGCGGCCTTGGGGCGCACCAGGGTCACCGGCTTTCCATCGATCAGAAATGCGGCCTCGCGCAACGCGAAAGCCGCACCACCCCGTGCCGGTCCTCGAGTTTGACGAACTCGCCGTCGTAGGTGCGCTCGAAACCCACGACGGCGCCGCAGAATCCGGTGGCGGCGTCCTCGGCGACCAGATCGCGTTCGGCACTCACCTCGGGCACCGCGCGTTTGCGGGTGCGGGAGTGGCCGGAGTAGATGTCGCCGTACTCGTTCACGAGCTCGAAAATACAGTCTCGGCAACGTTTTGCGCGTCCTTGCCCGGTTCGGGACGTTCCGGACGGCTACTGTTGAGGGCGTGGCCGCTATCGTGTGGCTGGTCGCGGGCATCGCGCTCGCCGCCGCCGAAATGCTCACCGGTGACTTCACGCTGCTCATGCTGGGCGGTGCCGCACTGGTGACCGCCGGTGTGGCCGGAATCGGGGATACCTCGATCGTCACCGACGCCATCGTCTTCGGGGTCAGCGCGCTGGCGCTGTTGTTCCTGGTGCGTCCGATCATGTTGCGGCGCTTCTCCGTTCCGCCGCCGACACCGACGAATGTGCATGCCTTGCCGGGCAAGACGGCCAAGGTGCTCGAGACCGTCAACGACGAAACGGGCCGGGTCAAGATCGACGGCGAGGTGTGGAGTGCCAGGCCGCTGGACCCGGCCGAGGAATATGCCGAAGGGGAAACCGTGTACGTGATGAAGATCGACGGTGCGCATGCCGTCGTGTGGAAGGGGCCGTAAATGGTTGCACTGATCGTCGCCGTCGTCCTGGTCCTGCTGGTCGCGGTGGTGGTGTTCAAGTCGATCGCGCTGGTGCCGCAGGCCGAGGCCGCGGTGATCGAGCGGCTGGGCCGGTATTCGCGCACGGTGTCGGGGCAGCTGACCTTCCTGGTCCCGTTCGCCGACCGGGTGCGCGCCAAGGTGGATCTGCGCGAGCGGGTGGTGTCCTTCCCGCCGCAGCCGGTGATCACCCAGGACAACCTGACCGTGCAGATCGACTCGGTGGTGTACTTCCAGGTCACCAGCCCGCAGGCCGCGGTGTACGAGATCAGCAACTACATCGCCGCGGTCGAGCAGTTGACCATCACCACCCTGCGCAACGTGGTCGGCGGGATGACCCTGGAGGAGACGCTGACCTCCCGCGACCAGATCAACTCGCAGCTGCGCGGGGTGCTGGACGAGGCCACCGGCCGTTGGGGACTGCGTGTTTCGCGGGTCGAGCTCAAGGCGATCGATCCGCCGCCGTCGATTCAGGAGTCGATGGAGAAGCAGATGAAGGCGGATCGCGAGAAGCGCGCGATGATCCTGACCGCGGAAGGTAACCGGGAGGCGCAGATCCGCACCGCCGAGGGCGCCAAGCAGGCGCAGATCCTCTCGGCGGAGGGTTCCAAGCAGTCCGCGATCCTGTCCGCGGAAGGTGAGCGGCAGAGCCGGATCCTGCGCGCGCAGGGTGAGCGGGCCGCCGCCTACCTGCAGGCGCAAGGTCAGGCCAAGGCCATCGAAAAGGTCTTCGCCGCAATCAAATCCGGTAAGCCGACCCCGGAACTGCTTGCGTACCAGTACATGCAGACGCTGCCCGAGGTGGCCAAGGGCGACGCCAACAAGGTGTGGATGGTGCCCAGCGATTTCGGCAAGGCGCTGGAGGGCTTCGCGCGCAACTTCGGCACGCAGGGTGAGGACGGGGTGTTCCGTTATCAGCCCAGTGCCGATGACGCGGAATCTGCTGGAAGCGAGGACGATTCGGACGAGGTCGCCGACTGGTTCGACGTGAAGACCGATCCGGCGGCCGAACGCGCTGTGCGCGCGGCGGAAGCAGCGGCCGCGGCACCGGTCGAGGCGCCTTCGCTCGGCGGCGGCAGCCGTAATACGCCCGCGCAGGGCGCGATCGCCGAGCAGCCGCATCCGGCGCAGTTCCAGCCGCAGCCGCCGTCGTATCAGCAGCGGCCCCCGGCTCAGTATCAGCAGCCCCAGCAGCAGCCGCCGCGATCAGGTCAGGGTGATCCGCAGGGGTGGCGTCCGCCGGAGCCGCCGCGGTAACGCCTCGTCCCGGTCCGTCGATACCCGAATGACGGACCGGGACAACGCGGTTCACGTACTGCCAGGAAAGTTGTAGCGGGGGATGATCGCACGACGCGCGCTTCTGCAGGGCGGGTTGGTCCTGCCACTGGCCGCCGCGTGTGCGCCGGAGGTGCTGGGCGGGGATTCCGGGGCGGTGCGAATCGCGGTGTCCTGGAGCGGAAATGAGCTCGACGCGTTTCGCGCGGTGCTGAACGGGTTGGCGGCGGCGGGGACCTTCACCGGCCGGGTGGATGTGGTGCCGCTCGGGGATGACATCAATACCGCGCTGAGTGCGGGTGGGCGCGATGCGCCGGACATCGTCATGCTGCCCGACCCGGGCGCGATCCAGACCAAGGCCCGCGCCGGTCTGCGGCCGCTGTCGGAGCTGCGCGCCGAGGCGATCTGGAAGCCGGACGGGCAGCAGGCGTATGCCGAGCCCTGGTACGACCTGCTGTGGCATGCCGATTGCGGTCGGCAGCCGCAGCTGTACGGGGTGCCGTTCAAGGCCGCGAACATGTCGCTGGTGTGGTTCGATCGCATGGCCTTTCCCGGGTTCGATCCCAAGACCTGCACTTCAACCGGGGCCGATGGTCCCGATCAGTGGTCGTTGACGGACTGGGCCACCTATACCCGGCAGTTCGCCGACAGCGGTCGGCACCTGTTCGCGCTGGGTGCGGCGGATGGCTGGGTGCTGGCCTACCACTTCGCGAATGTGCTGCGCGCGGTCGCGCCGAGAGCCTACGAGGCGTTGTCCGCACCGGACGCGGCAGCCGGAAACTGCTGGCCGCCGCGGAAATCCGGACTTCCTGCCGCGAGTTGGAACCACCGTCATGTGCGGGCGGCGCTCACCGTGCTCGGCAAGATCTGGTGTGTGCCAGGGGGATTCGCCGGTGGTGTCGCCGAACCGCTGCGGCGGCAACTGGCCGACTCGATCCGCGATGTGTTCCAGCACCACCGTGCGGCCATGGTGGTGGCTCCGGACTACGCGGAACCTGTTGTGCGCGAATGTCTTCGGCGAGTCGGGCAGCCGGAGTGCACGGTGGGTGTGATCGGCTTCCCGGGTTATCTGGAGTGGAACGACCATCCGCCGTATATCGGCGGCGGTGATGTCATGGTGATCGCCGCGAACGCGTCGCCGCAGGCGGAGAAGCTGGTCGCGGCACTCGCCGCGGCGAATGCGTCCCAGCCATGGATACGCGACCACGGCGGCTTCGTTCCACCGAATGTGCGGACGGCCGACCCGGCGTCGTACTCGGGGCTGTTCCACGGTGTGACCGACCGGATGCGCCGATGGGACGTGTTCGACTTCGCCGACCTGGTCGGACCGCGCGGACGGCGAGACGGCCTGTGGCGCATACTGACCCGCTTCCTCATCGATGTCGGCGATCGGGGCGAGAAGGCGGTCGGCCCGGCGACCGACCGCGCCATCGGCGATCTGGAACGGACGTGGTCATGAGCGTCGACCGGATCGAGGCCAACGGCCTCGAGATGGAACTGGCCCCCCGCCGCCTGTCGGGCCGCCTCATCGGCGGCTGGTACCTGCGCGGCCTCGTGGCGGTCGTCGTACAACTCCCGGCCCTGGCCCTGGGCGCCCTCGTGCTGACCCCCACCGCCTGGTCGATCGCGGTCGTGGTCTTGTCCCCGCGCTACCGCTTCGTCACCGTCTGCTCGGCCGCGGTGATCTGCGCCGTCTGGACCTGGCGGCAATTATGGAGTCCGACAACTGAATCGGCGGATGGCACCTCGCCGGGACCTGCGGCGAGCGGTTCGGCCGGATCGGCGCAGAGTGCTGCGCGCGGACCGGTCCGGAACGGCTCGGCGGAGAGTGGTCCGCCAGGGGTGGCGGAGAGTGGTTCGCGAGAATCGGTCCCGAGCGGTTCGGCGGGGGTGGCGGTGAGTGGTTTGCCGAGACCGAGGGGGAGTGGCTCGTGGGGATCGGCCGAGAGTTGCCCGGCCGGTGGGGAAGAAGGCGAGCCGATGGTGAGCGGTTCGCCAGGACTGCCGGACCGGGAATCTGGCAAGGGCGGTTCGGGAAGATCGACACGGCGGGGCTCGGGGCGGCGGAGGTGGGTGCCGTATTGGCCCGAGTTGGGGGTGTGGTTGGCGTGGTTGGCCGGGGCTGTCGGGGCAGGGGTTCATTATGGGGCGCGGGGGAATTGGGGGTGGGCCGAGGCGGCTGGGGTGGGGGCCGTGCTGTTGGGGGTGTGGTGGTGGTTGGGGCGGCGGGGGACGAGGCGGTGGTATTGGGCGGCGTTGTTGCCGGGGGTGGTGGTTGCGGCGGGGATGATCGCCGCGATCGTGGCCACCGCGGGGAGTGAGGCGTATTGGATGACGGTCGTGTGGGTGGGGGCGACCTTCGGGCTGTTGGTTTTCACGGTGTGGATGGCGTGGTTGTTGCGGCGGACCTGGTGGCCCTGGTGGCCGCTGATCGTGCCGTTCGGGGTGTCGGCGTTCGTGGCGGGGCTGGCGTGGCGGTTGATCTTCGAGCCGATCGTGGATCCGGTGACGAGTGTGAAGATGCAGGCGTTCCTGTACGCGCTGATGCTGGGGGCGGCCTTCGCGTGGATCTGGTTCGGTGCGCTGTTCGTGCTGCTGCGGGCGGCGGCCGCGAGTATCGAATCGGATCCGGTGCGACGCGCGTATCTGGAGCGGCGGACGGGGATTCGGCGCTACTGGCGTCTGGTGGTGATGTTGAATCCGGTCATCATGATCGTCGGGCTGGTGGTCACGGTGGCCGCGGCGCGGGTATTCGACATCATTCTGGTGGGCGTGCCGGGGCCGTTGCAGTACACGTTGGACAGTGTGACCGTGCACTGGTGGCATCTGCCGTCCGATACCGCGGCGGATCATGTTGCCGCCGCGGCGTTCTCGCTGCCGCTGGCCCTGGTGGTCGGCGTCGTCGCATGGTTCCTGCAGGTCGGCATCCGGCGTCATCACGCGCGGTGGCCCGCACCGGGTCCGGCGGCGGTGCCGGTGCGATTGCGGATACCGGTGTCGGGTGTGTCCGGGCCGCGGCTGGCGAGGCACGAGATATGGATCCTGACCTGCGCTCGGGGCGTCGGTATCGGGTTCGCGAAGTGCTGGGCTCCGGTGCGGTCGGTCCTCGGTAGGAGAGTCGAAAGAATCGCGAATAACGGCAAAACCCTTGCGGCGCAGGATGATCCACCGCTGGGTACGCGACCGGCCGAACGCCGCCTGGTGGCCGTGGTGCGCGCGAGCCGACTGTCCTTCCGGATCGGCGCCGTACCGCTGGCGGCCCTGGCTCCGCTGGTAGTGCTGTTCGTGATGACATGGGCGGGATTCGACGGCCCGGCGTTGATCGGGGCGCGGTCGATCTGGGGCGATACCGAACTGTGGCGCGGTCTGATCGACACCGGCGTGGTCGCGGTGGTCGCCACCTTCCTGACCGTGAGCGCGGCACTGCCACCGGCCTACTACGCGGCGACCCTGCGGCCGGACAAGCTGCCCTCCCGCGCCCTGATGACGTGCCTGGTCGTCTTCGCGGTGCTGCCCGCGCAGGTCTACCTCGGCCCGATCCGGGCGGTCATCGTTCGATACGACCTGGCCGGGACGTCGATTCCGCTGATCCTCATGCACGCGGCGATCGGGCTGCCGATCGCGATCATGATCCTGCGCGGTGCGCTGCTCGCCCCAGCCGACGGCCCGCTGTCCGACACCCGCCGCGAACCGGCGAGCACCTCGATCATGGTGCGCAGCGTATTGCACAGTGCCGGACCGGCTCTCGTCGCGGTGGCGGTGCTGCAACTGGTGCAGGTGTGGAACGACTTCTTCATCGGCTTGCAGGTGCGCGGCGCGGACGCGAGCCCGTGGTCGCTGCTGTTGTGGAGTGACGCGCGCCAATTCCACGAGAGCACAGCACATCTGGCGGCGGGCGCATTGCTGTCGGCGGTCCCGCCGGTGGTGCTGCTGCTCGCGACCTGGCGGCGATTCCTGGTGCCGGGTTTGACCGGGGGCGCGCTGCGATGACATCGGCGGAAGATACGGTGGACTTCGGGCCGGACGAGTTCGCGGTCGAGTCCCCGGTGCAGATCGTCGCGAAATCCTCGCTGTGGCAGGGATTCCTGCGGACCGCGTCGGTGCTGAGTACCTCATTGCTGCTGGAATTGTTCAGCAAACTTCTGGAGAACAGGGTCGGGCAGAGTCCGACCCTGTCCGCGGCGTCGTCGTGGCTCAGCCGCATCGCCATTCTCGTGGTGCTCACTGCGGCGGCCTATCTGGTCCTGCGCAGAGTGGCCACGATGCGGGACCGGATGCGCGTGCGTCGGGAGATGCGGCTGACGGCCGATCTGATTTCGCCGGGCCCGAAGGTGAAATCGTGGCCGCCGCATTCCGCTGCGCTGAAACGCACTGTGCTGGGTAAATATCCGAGTGCGGCCGCATGCCCGGCGCTGTGGCGGTGGCCGCTGGTGCAACTCCTGTACGCGCTGCCGTTCGAACAGTACGAGGCCGTCGCACTCTACGAGATGGTCTCGGCGATCCTGACCGCCCGACGCCGGCTCCCGATCGACCTGCCGCAGCATTCCGCCTCGGCGACAACGGAAATCGACCGATTGACCCGGGCCGGACTGCTGGTGCGGATCGCCGACGACCGGGTCGCGGTGCGCCGCAGGATGCTGCATTGGGTCCGGGCGACGGCTCGACGGACCGAGGGTGCGTCGACACCGATCGAGAACGAGCCGGGATGGGATGCCGCCCTGCCCGCACTCATCCATCACCACGCGGATCGGGCGACCCGCTGGGCGGCCGCATTGGACACCCGTCGGCTGGGTGCGGGCGCGCAGCGCTGGTTCGAACAGGAGGCGGACCATCTGCTGGACCTGATCACCCGGTGCGCGCGGATGCGGAGGAATCCACGGCAGCGAGCCGTCGTCGAGGCGACTGTTCCGGAGCTGTTCCGCATCGCCGACGCCCTGGACCGCTGGTACGCCCGCAACGGCTGGAGCGGGTCGAAAAACGGCCTGGCGCAACAGATGTCGAAACTCCTCACCGTCGAGGAACAGCCTGTCGAATACGAGCTCACACAGATCCGCCTGCTCGACGCGGTTACAGAGCGCGATGGGTCCGTAACGCGCGACGCGGCGGGGAAGACTGCCACAGACCGCGCGGCGGATACCGAAACATCCAGCGCCGCAAGCGAACCCGGCCCGGCGATCGAATCCTCCGTATCCTGGCTGCATCGCTACAAGGCTTCCCTGACCGCCCGCCGCGACGAACGCGAGGCATGGAAACTCCTGACCCGGCGATCGACCCCGGAGTCCGTGCAGCGCGCGGGCGAACTACTCGAACGCGCCTGGCGGCGATTACCCGCCCGTGACGCCGCCGGTTCGGTCTGCCTCCTGGTCGACCTGGCGATCGTGCGGCTGCACGAGGGCAGGCTCGAGGCCGCGCGCAACTGTCTCGCGGTCGCCCAGACCCTGGCCGGTGACGATCGTGACCCCGCCGGTCTGGCACACGTCTACGAAACCCTCGGCGCGCTGCGCTGGATCCGCGGCGAACCCCGCCGCGCCCTGCACGACTGGCAGCGGGCGCTGACCCGCTTCCGGGATCTGGATCACGACCTCGGGACCTCCCGCTGCCTGCAACATCTGGGTTCGGCGCTGGCGGAGTTCCCCGAATACGGCGGGCTGCTGGTGAGCGGTGAGCCGGGCCTGGGTGAGGTGCTGCGCCAGGCGGGTGGCTGGCTGGCCGAGGCCGTGCGGCTGCGCGAGGTACTCGATCCGGATGCCGGGCCACCTGCGGAATCTCTCGCTGCCACGGCACTGTTGAAAGTGCGTGAACGGCTGGCTCACGAGCCCGGCCTGTTCGATCCGGAGCTGGATTCGCCCGAGGATCTGTTGCTCGAGGGTGTCGATCAATGGCCGCTGGCGGCCCCCGAGGACGCGATTTCGGCCTCCCGCGAGTCCTGAGGAAGAAAATTCAGAGACCCGGGTCACATTTATGTTGTGATCTCGAACACATAACGGGCCGTTAACGACATTTGTGTAATCCGTTATCTTTCCGATGTCAGCCCAGGGAAACCGGGTCCACTCTCATGGTTATGTTGACGGTATCGTCTCGTGATCTGAGCGTGATCTGTAGCGAATTCTCCGTTACCGTCGTTGGCGGCTCGGAAATCGAGCTGGAACTCGAATCGTCGAACACCGGAGACCTCGTCCCGTGATTCGAGTTCGGACCCGACTTCTCCGGGGACGAGGCCAGGCGCGGCACGAAGCGCCGAGGCGGATGGGCGCGGACAGGGAATCCTTATGCTTCGCAATCGCAAGATCAGCACTCTCGGAATCACCGCCGTCGCCGGGGCCCTCATCGCCGTCCCCTTCGGCCTGACCGCGACCGCCTCCGCACAGGGCGGCCACAACTGGGACGCCGTCGCGCAGTGCGAGGCCAGCGGCAACTGGGGCGCCAACACCGGTAACGGTTTCTACGGCGGCCTGCAGTTCACCCAGAGCACCTGGAACGCCAACGGTGGCAGCGGCAACCCGGCCAACGCCAGCCGCGCCGAGCAGATCCGCGTCGCGGAGAACGTGCTCGCGAGCCAGGGCCCCGGCGCCTGGCCGGTGTGCGGCTCGAACCTGTAAGTCGCGCTCGAACCGCAAAGTTCCATCTCGGCCCCGCCGTCCGGTATCCCCGGATGGCGGGGCCGAGGTCGTTTCCGGGGTCGGCTGGTTGCCTCGCCGCAGCGCTGCATCGATACTTCTGTTAGAGAACTATCAGTCTTGATGACTCCGGGCCGGACGGATCTCCCAGGCGACGGCCACCGCCGTGCAACGGCTGAATTGTTTGACTCTTCGCGTGATCGCTGCCCGCCGGACCGATCCGGGTCACACCGACGCTACCTCCATGATGTTCTGTTCTAGAATAATCATGTCGAGTGTGGGAGAGGTCGGTGATGGTGTTCGTCGAGTCGGCGCGCCCCCGGTTCGTGCGAGAGCATCCGCGCGCCGGTCTGCTCGCGGTCGGCGCGGTCTGCCTCGGCGCGTTCATGGGACAGCTGGACGCGAGCATCGTCACCCTCACCTTCCCGGCCGTGCAGCGCGAGTTCGGCGCGTCGCTGGCGGGTGTCGAATGGGTGTCGCTGGCCTACCTGCTGACCATCGTCGGACTCGTCGTGGCGACGGGCCGGATCTCCGACTCCATCGGGCGCAAGACGGTGTATCTCCAGGGCTTCGTCGTGTTCACCGTCGCGTCGGCGGCCTGCGCGCTCGCGCCGGGGCTGGGGTGGCTGATCGGGTTCCGGGTGTTGCAGGCAGTGGGGGCGGCCATGTTGCAGGCGAACAGCGTCGCGCTCGTGGTCACCAGCGTTCCGGCGAATCGGATGCGCGCGGCGCTGGGTGTTCAGGCCGGGGCGCAGGCGCTCGGGCTGGCGTTGGGTCCGGCGATCGGCGGGATGCTGGTGGATTCGGTCGGCTGGCGGTGGGTGTACGGGGTGAATGTTCCGGTCGGCATCGTGGCGCTGATCGCGGGACGGTATCTGCTGCCGCGCACCCGGCACCGCGCGATTCTCGACGAATTCGATTGGCGCGGACTGCTGTTGCTGATCGTGTGCACCAGTGCGCTGCTGCTGGCGGTGTCCTCGGTGTCGGGGCTCGGGGTTCCGGCGTGGGTTCCGGCGGTGCTGGTCGTGGTGTCGGTGCTCGCCGGGGCGGGACTGTGGTGGTGGTCCCGCCGCGCCGCCGATCCGCTGATCGATCTGGAGATGGTGCGGCCGAAGGCGGTCTGTCTGGGGCTGGCCGGGGCGTTCGGTGCTTATCTCGTGTTGTTCGGGCCGCTGGCGCTGTTCCCGCAGTTGCACGGGGCGAGCGCGGGGACCGGCCTGATCCTGACCGCGTTGCCCGCCGGATTCGCGCTCGCCGCCGTCGGTGGTGGGCGGGTGCTGCCGGACGCGTGGGACGGTCGTCGGCGCGAACGCGTCGGCGCGGTCCTCGCCACCCTCGCCTTGGCAGCGTTGCTGTGCGCCCCGGCGTCGGGGTGGTGGGTCTTCGGCTGGCTGGGGGTGCTGGGGCTGGGACTGGGCGTCTTCATTCCGAGCAACAACACCGGCATCATGAGCGCGGTCCCGGCGGGCCGATCCGGCACCAGCGGGGGACTGGTCAATATGGCGCGCGGTCTGGGCACCGCGGGTGGCGTCGCGGTGGTGACGTTCGCGCTGCACCTGGACGGCGACTCCGCGGGCCCGATCTCGGGTCCGCGGGCGGCGCTGCTCGGGCTGCTGTTCTTCGCGGTGCTGGCCGCCGCGACGACGCTGACCGGGCGTCGGGCACAATCCCGGACATCATCTCGGCGTGAGGAGTCACCGATGATCACATCCGCTGTCGAGCCCGCACCGGTGCGGACCGTGCGACCCGACGAGACCGCTGTCGCCGAGGTCATTGCCTGTCTGCGGCGCGCGATGCGCCGGGCGGCGCGGGCCGCGGATCCGGCCAACACTCTGTCGGTCGCCCAACTCGAACTGCTCTCGTGTGTATCGGAACATCCCGGCGTCCGGCCCGGTCAGCTGGCCCGGCTGCTGCGCCTCGCGCCCAATTCGGTGACCACCTTGGTCAACGGATTGCAGACGCGGGACATGATCACCCGCGCGCCGGGGGAGGATCGCCGCGCGGTGACGTTGACGCTCACCTCGGACGGTGAGGCCGCGGTCGAGGCATGGCAGGCGACCAACACCGATATCCTGCGCACCGCGCTGGACGACCTGCACCCCGGCTGGCAGCACCTGCTGGCCGCGGCCATGCCCGCGCTCACCGAACTCACTCGCGCGATCGATACTCTCGCCGATCCTGTTCCGGCGCAATGTGATTCGGACACGTCCGCGCACAGTGGATGATGCTCGGCCATAACGATCGGCGCAGGCGTTGTCTTGCCACACGGCCGGAATTGCGCGCAATCCTGCGGGCCGCAGGGCTTGCGCGAGAACAGGATCGGACCATTCGGACGCCGCGCCGGCCCTGGCCTCGGCCCGGCCATCATGGTGATGGCGCACAATTCCGGCCCTGCGTAATCCTCGAGTGCGTAATTCCGATGCCGCGCAATCCTGGCCTGGCGCAAGGTGCGCGCAATTCTGGCCTGGCACAGGGAGAATGAGCCGCCTATGAACCGGTCGCGCCGGTATCCTCGCGGCGAGTCCAGCCGGCCTCGAGCGCTGCGGCTTGCAGTGCGTCGATACCGAAGGCTTCGACCGGGCCCAGCGCGCCGATGTCGAGGAGGCCGCCGCCGAGGGCGGTGTCGGCTCCCCAGGCCAGCATGGCCGCGGTGAAACTGTAGGGATCGCCGCCGTCGAGGGTGATGCTCGCCGAGAGGTTTCCGGCGTCGTCGCGGGCTTCGGCGACGGCCCAGCCCTGATTGCGGTCGCGGGATCCGGCCGTGGGACCGCCGTTGGAGCCCTTGATGATTCGGGCCAGCGCGCCGTCGAGGGTGTGTTTCAGCGGCGTCGACCTGGCCGCGATCGCGGCGAGTTGCGATCCGGCGCGCAGGCCGTGCGCGACGAGCGTGGGCATGCCGAGGAAGACGTCGACGCGTCGCAGTTGCGGATGGGAGCGGGTCAGGGTGAAATGCTCGGATCCCGGCACCGATACGCCCGTGCGCTGTGTTCCGGCGACGTCGAAGGTACGCAGGTGCGCGCCGGAGAGCTCGGTGACGACGCGGCCGTCGCGCAGCGCGAAACCCGGTTCGAACAGCATTCCGGCCATCGAGGCGCGGGTGCCGCCGCTGGTGCCGGGATGGTCCATGAAGTATCCGATATCGAGGCGAGTGGCGTCGGGTGCCGCGCGCAATGCCAGTGCCGCGGCCAGATTGCCTGGGACGTAGTCGAATCCGAATGCGGTCAGCAGGGCCGATCCGGCGGCGCGGGCCTGCGCGTCGCGTTCGAAGACCTCGCGGATGAAGGGGCCCTCGCCGGTGGAGTCGAAGTAGTGTGCACCGGCGGCGACGGCCGCGTCGAGTGCGGGGCGGCCGTGGCGCAGGAACGGTCCGACCGTCGTCACCAGGACGTCGCCGCGATCGAGCAGCGCGCGCACCGACGCGGGGTCGGTGACGTCGGCGACCGCGGTCGGGGCGCCGCCGAGGTCGGCGGCGAGTTTCGCCAGGGCTGTCGCGTTACGTCCGGCCAGCACCGGTGCCGCGCCGCGCGCGATGAGGACCTCGGCGGTCAGTCGCCCGGTATATCCGGTCGCTCCGAACAGAACGATCTTCGGCATCGCCGTGATACCTGTCCCTTTCTACTGGTGGTGCTACCGGGGTAGTCGATCATCCGGCACGAGGTGGGTGATCGCGAGATCACGCAGCGCTGTGCCGGGTTCGCTCGCGTGGATCGGACGCAGGGCCTTCGTCAACTCCACGAGGGTGAGGTGCTCGGCCGGATGGAGTTGCTCGGTGGGGTGGAAATCGACTGTAGCCGTTGCGGTTCCGGCCGTCGTGGTGGTGACCAGACGGTAACGCAGCGGGACGTCCCCGATGCCGTGGGTGCGGATCGAGCGGTACGCGACCCGTTCACCGAGAGTATGCACCGCGCCGGATTCCTCGGCGTGCACGATCGGCGTTTCAGTGCTCGCCTCGGCGAACGCGGCGTCCTCCAATACCCGCAGACCGGCGAAATAGAAGTCCGGTAATGCGCTGTCGGGCACCGTATTCCACGGATACAGACCCTCCTCGGGCAGGTCGATCTCCTCGACCAATTCGATCCGCGTGATCTCCCGCGCCGCGGCCGCGAGCGATCGCGTCAGCCGGGCCGCGACCGCCGACTGGAAACCTCCGGTGGCATGTAACGTCGCCGACCCGACCCGGCACGCCGCACGAATCTCCGCCAGCGGCAACGCCTCGAGCGGCAGCGCGGTCACGACATCGCGCCCCGCCCGCAGGTGGGCGGGAATCTCGTCGACATCGGCGGCGAGATGCACGACAACCGCGGCCGAAGACGCTTCCACGACAACAACATCCGAATGCGCGGCAACCCGCTCGGCGAGCGAACCCCCGCCCACCACCGCGACCGGAAGCGCGGAACTCATACTGTCTCCAGACGGAATCGAGGGCTCAGATCGGGCGTCGCCACACCGGGCGGCGCGGCACACAGCTCCGGGATGACATCGAGCATGGCCTTGACCGAGATATCGGTGACCGCGGACCAGTCACCCTCGGACGACTCGTCATCCAACTCGTTGCGCAGCTCGATCCGCGCCGGGCTGCCGTCCAGCGTGATCACATGTCCACCGGCCAGGCTGCGCGGATGATCCGGGCCGAGATGCGCATTGCCCGCACCGACGTGCCAGCATTCGGCATTGGTCATGAACAGCCGATCCCCGATGTACCCGCGATAACTCATATGGATGGCCCCTACCGAACCGGGCTCGATCACACTGCCGCCCGCCTCCACCCGCACCCGCGCCGGAATCGGGTAGACGTGCCGTTCCACCCGGACCTGATCCGCGTCCACCCCGAACAACGCATGCCCCACATTCGCGAGCACCGCGTCGAAATAGAAATGCTGCATCAACGCGATGGCGTGATCGGAATCGACTGCGCTCAAAGGCATTCCGAACCCGAGGCTGGCCAATCCGCCCCACATGCCGTCCGGCGCCGCCGACAGATCGCCGACTTCCAGGAACCGCACCTCACGCACCTCGTCCAGCAACCCGGCCACGCGCAACAGCAGTTGTTCGACCATGAGCCCCGGATGCAGGCCGGTGCCGTGCAGTGAGACCCCGCCGCGCAGGCAGGCCGCCTGGAGTCGCTCGCCCGAGGCCCGGCGCGGGATCGCTCGATCCACCAGTGGTCCGGCGAGTTTGTCCAGCGTCGGTCGGGCGAATCCGACCGGCGTCGAATCGACCACGCGCATAACGGCTTTCAGTGCGGCCAGCGCCTTGGGCAGCTGCGGTCCGAGGGCGTTACCGGTGACGCGCATCCGCGCCACCGTGCGCAGCACCTCCAGCGCAGACCGTGTTTCGGACAGCCAGGTCGGCATGGCCGGGTTGTGGTACGACGCCGCCGACACCACGTTCTTACCCGACTCCAGCAGCTCCAGCACATCGGTGTCCGCGCCCTGCACCAGCGCGGGCGTGGTGGGCGTATGCACCACGCAATCCGCTTCCAGCGCAAGGATTTCCGCCTTCGAGGTGGTCGCGGTGACGCCGACCGGCGGTAGTCCGGCCAGTTCGCCGATGTCGCGGCCGTGCTTGTGTGGGCTGAACACCTTGACCCCGACGACCTCGAAGCGGGGTGACTCCAGCGCTGTGCGCAACGCCCGCCCGCCCATATCGCCGGGGCCCCAGATGATCAGTCGATGCCGACGTGTCACAGAGGTCTCCTTGCCGTTCGCGATATGTGTAGCACGTCAGGCGATGAGATACATAGACTTCCAGTCTCTTATCCTCTCGCTGGGCTCCGGCGGCGAGACTCAGCAATCGGCCGGATCGATGTCACGCAGCGCGCGGGCGATCATCCGGATCGGCTCGGCGCAGGTGCCGTACCGCCGCGCCGGATCCTTCGCCAGACATTTGCGCAGAATCGAACCGACCGCGCCCGGAATCCACGGGCGACGCCGGGAGATGTCGGGCGGTTCGGCGGACATCTGCGCGTCGGCCAGCCGGACCCGGTTCATCACCGGGAACGGCGTCTGCCCGGTGAGCAATTCCGCGGCCGAACATGCCAGCGCGTACTGGTCGGTCGCCGGGAGAAGTGTTCCGCCGCACAGTAATTCCGGCGCGGCATAGGGGAGTGAGCCCACGATGAATCCCTCGGGCGTCAACTGCGGACCGGATCCGTCGATCCGGCGGGCGGTGCCGAAATCGGAGAGTTTCACCCGTGCCACGGTGTTCGGATCGGGCGCGAACGCACCGCCTTCCGACAACGCCCGCGATTCGGCCGCGGTCGCCGGTTCCAGTCTGCTCAGCAACATGTTCGGCGGTTTCACATCCAGATGCAGCACCCCTTGCACGTGCGCATAGTCCAGCGCGTGGGCGATCGCGGTGAGGATCGCCACGACCAGCGCGGGATCCGGATCGGCGCGCGGCGCCGGACCGTGTGCGGCGGTGCCGTCGATGTATTCGTGCGAGGACCACAGTCGGCCGTCGAATTCACCGTGCGCGAACATCTGCACGATATTGGGATGATGCAGTTTCACCGCGATCTCGAATTCGTGCACGAATCGCGTTCGCGCCGCGGCCGAACGACTCGCGGCGGAATTCATGATCTTCAGCGCGACCGGTCCCTGCCCGTCCTCGGCCAGATAAACCTCACTACTGCCGCCGAGGCCCAGGGGCGTCCGAATGACGAACCCCGCGAACCGGTCTCCCGCGCTGAACAACACCGGCACAGCTTAGAACCGCCGCTGTCCGATTTCCCGGTGAAGATCGCTCAGGGTTTGCGCCCCATTCCCGCCCAGGCCCAGGCCGGACCCACGTGCGGGTCGGTCTCGTGCGGGAGGTTCTCGCCGAGCGCCGGATGCCAGTCCTCCAGCGTGGCGACTCCCGGCGGCACGAGATCGGTTCCGGCGAACAGCTTTTCGACCTGGGAGCGGTTGCGCGGGACGAGGGTCAGGCCGGCCCGATCTGCGGCTTCGGCCGCCTGCGCGGCACCGGAGTTGTTGAAATCACCGGTGAAATGACTGATCGCCAGCGAACTGCCCGGCGGCAGACCGTCCAGCAGCCGCGCGACGATCTCGTGCAGGCCGTCCGCGTCGTGGAAGTACATCAGCACCGAGATCAACATGAGCGCGATCGGGCGGTCGGGATCCAGGGTTTCGGTGCAGCGCGGGTCGCGCAGGATCGACGCCGGATCGCGCAGATCGGCGTGGATGAAGGCGGTCCGGCCCTCGGGCGTGCCCCTCATCAGCGCGCGGGCGTGCGCCAGTACGAGCGGATCCTTGTCCACGTAGACGATGCGCGCGGCCGGATCGATCTCCTGCGCCACCTGATGGGTGTTGCGCGCGGTGGGCAGGCCGGTGCCGATGTCGAGGAATTGGGTGATGCCCAGTTCGGTGATCGCGTACCGCACAGTGCGTCCGAGGAAGACCCGGTTGGCCCGCGCCATGCTGCGGATGCCGGGAATGTGCGCGGCGATCTCGTCGCCGAGGGTGCGGTCGGCGGGATAGTTATCGATGCCGCCGAGCCAGTAGTCGTAGACGCGCGCCTCGTGCGCCACAGTGGTGTCGATCGTGGTCGGCAGGCGGCCGTCGATGTCGCCGTCCGGCATGCTGCCCCTCTCCGGATGTCCTGTTCGCGACGCCAGAGTATGCCCGGTCAGCGGCCGGATGTGTGGGGTTCGGCGAATTCATCGGCACCCCACCGCGCATCGACGACCAGCCCGATGACGCCGACGGCGATGCAGGCTCCCGACAGCGCGAGCAGCGCGGGATTCGTGCGACCGGTCAGCGCGTCGCCCAGTACCACCGTGCCGACGGTGCCCGGGAGGCTGCCGATCAGGGTGGCCAGCAGGTAGGGCGGCAACCGCACCGAGGAGAGTCCGGCGCAGTAGTTGACCACCGAGAACGGGACCGGTGCGATCAACCGGAGCGAGCCGACGGCCAGCCAGCCCCGCTTGGCCAACCGGCGATCGACGGCGTGCACGGCGGGATGCTTCAGTCGCGAGGCGACTTGATCACGGTCCAGCGCACGCACCAGAAGTAATGCCAGGACGGCGCTGAGCGTGGTCGCGCCGATCGCGATCCCCACCCCGAGCACCGGGCCGAACAGCAATCCGGCGCTGAGCGTGAACACCGTGCGCGGGAACGGCGCGACGCAGACGACCGCGTGTATGACGAAGAACACGATCGGGAACAGCGGCCCGACCGAATGCGCCCAGTCGCGGATCTGCTGCGGCGCGGGATGCGGCGCCAGCAGGGCCACCGCGACCAGCACGCCGCAGAGCGCCAGCAGCGCGATGACGCGCGGATTGCGGAGTCTGCTCAGCACCGAGCCAGGGTACCGGCCCGCCCGCCGGGGCAATCGAACGGCCGGTCGAACGACGGGCGAACTTCTGCTCGGCGGGTGACCGCGAGCCCCGCCGAAAACCCAGGTGGACCGCTGCGAACGAGGCACACAGCCGTGTGCGAAGGTGGTGCGAAGAGTTGGTTGCCGATCCCGGTGTCCGGTACAGGTAGAAGTGTCGGACTGGAGTGGAAGAGGTACAGCAGCGATGCCGATTGGTGCGGATCCCGGCGCGGAACCGGTTCCCGGTTATGCCGCGTGGCGCAAGGGTGTGGCCGGGGTGCTGGCCAAGACGCGCAAGGTCGAGGCCGCCGAACTCGGCGACGAGCCGGAGCGCCTGCTGGACGTGTCCACCTACGACGGGCTCACGATCGCCCCGCTCTACACTCGTCGCGACGAACTCCCCGAGCCGCCGCTGCCCGGTGAATTCCCCTTCGTCCGCGGTACCGACGCGACCCGCGACGTGCAGCGCGGCTGGCATGTGACCGCCCGTTTCGACGGTTCGGACGCCGCCGCGGTGAACGAGGAGATCCTCGCGGCGCTGGACAACGGCGTCAGTTCGGTGTGGCTGGGCGTCGGCGAACGCGGCGTTCCGGTCGCGGATCTGCCGGTGGCCCTGCGCGGTCTGCTGTTCGACCTCGCCCCGCTGGCCCTGGACGCGGGAGCCGATGCGAGCGCCGCGACCGCGCACTTGTTCTCGATCCTGGACGGCTATCAGGCCGCCGAGCCCGCCGACATCCGGGTCTCGCTGGGTGTGAGCCCGCTGACCAGCCAATTCAACGGCATCACGCACGCCGATCTGGATACCGCGGTGGCGCTCGCGCAGCAGGCCGTCGCGCGTCCCGAGACGATCCGGGCGCTGACCGTCTGCGGTGTCGCGGTGCACAATGCCGGAGCCTCCGACGCGCAGGAACTCGGTGCGGCGGTGGCCGCGGGCCTGGAGTACCTGCGCGCGCTCACCGGCGCGGGTGTGGGTGTGGCGGATGCGTTGGGCCAGTTGGTGTTCCGCTTCGCCGCCACCGACGACCAGTTCGGCACGATCGCGAAATTCCGTGCCGCGC
This sequence comes from Nocardia macrotermitis, assembly GCF_009604405.1. Lineage (GTDB taxonomy): Bacteria > Actinomycetota > Actinomycetes > Mycobacteriales > Mycobacteriaceae > Nocardia > Nocardia macrotermitis. Next base: position 45,260 of record NZ_WEGK01000008.1, on the reverse strand, counting down.
GGCGGTTGTGGGCCCGCGTCGCCGAACAGCTCGGCGCGCCCGAGGCCGGTAACGCCCCGCAGTGGGCGGTCACCTCGGCCCCGATGATGACCCAGCGCGATCCGTGGGTGAACATGCTGCGCACCACGCTGGCCGCGTTCGGCGCGGGCGTCGGCGGCGCGGATCAGGTCACGGTGCTGCCTTTCGACTCCGCGCTGCCCGCCGGGGAACTCGATGTGTCCCAGGCGTTCTCGCAGCGCATGGCTCGTAATACCCAGTTGCTGCTGCTCGAGGAATCGCATCTGGGTCACGTGCAGGATCCGGGTGCCGGGTCCTGGTACGTGGAGAGCCTGACCGACGCGCTGGCCGCCAAGGCGTGGGAGTTCATGCAGGAGCTCGAGGCGGCGGGTGGCTTCCGGGCCGCGCTGGATTCGGGTCTGCTGGCCGAGCGGGTCGCGCAGACCCGTGCGCAGCGCGATCGCGACGTGGCACACCGCAAGACGTCGGTGACCGGCGTCAACGAATTCCCGAACCTGGCCGAGACCCCGCTGTCCGAGGCCGCCCGCGAACCCGCGAGCGTGGCCCGTTACGGCGCGGCGTTCGAGGCGTTGCGCAATCGCTCGGACGCGTACCTCGCCGCCCACGGCGAGCGCCCGAAGGCGGTGCTGATCCCGCTGGGACCGGTGGCCGAACACAACGTCCGCGTCACCTTCACCGCCAACGTGCTGGCCTCCGGCGGCATCGAGACGAACAGCCCAGGTGCGCTGGAACTGTCCGAGATCGGTACCGCCGCAACCGAATCCGGTGCGAAGGTCGCGGTCCTGTGCGGCACCGACGGCCGCTACGGCAGCGAGGCCGGCGCCGCGGTGACGCAGTTGCGTGCGGCGGGTGTGACCACCGTGCTGCTGGCCGGTCCGGAGAAGGCCGTCGCCGACCTGCCCGACGCGCAACGACCGGACGGATTCCTCACCGCCCGGATGGACGCGGTCGCGGCCCTGTCCGGCCTGCTGGAGAAGCTGGGAGCCTAGAGGATGAGTGAGAACGACGTGATCGGCAGTTTCGCCGAGGTGCCGCTGACCGGCGGCGAACCGGGTGCGGCGCAGGTCGGCGAGGAGCAGGTGCGCGAGTTCGTGCGCGCGTCCGCCGAGGCCAACCAGAGCACCCCCGAAGAGCTGGTGTGGGCCACGCCCGAGGGTATCGACGTGCCGCCGGTATTCACCCGCGCGGACCGGGATCGTGTTGTCGCGGAAGGGTATCCGCTGGACAGTGTGCCTGGCGTGGCCCCGTTCGTGCGTGGCCCGTACCCGACGATGTACGTGAACCAGCCGTGGACCATCCGCCAGTACGCGGGTTTCTCCACCGCCGCGGACTCCAACGCCTTCTACCGCCGCAACCTGCAAGCCGGTCAGAAGGGCCTGTCGGTCGCGTTCGACCTGGCCACGCACCGCGGCTACGACTCCGATCACCCGCGCGTGACCGGTGACGTCGGCATGGCCGGTGTGGCGATCGACTCCATCCTGGACATGCGGGAGCTGTTCGATTCCATTCCGCTGGACCAGGTTTCGGTGTCGATGACCATGAACGGCGCGGTGCTGCCGATCCTGGCGCTGTACGTCGTGGCCGCCGAGGAGCAGGGCGTCAAGCCCGAGCAGCTGGCCGGAACCATTCAGAACGACATTCTGAAGGAGTTCATGGTCCGCAACACCTACATCTATCCGCCCAAGCCCTCCATGCGGATCATCTCCGACATCTTCGCCTACACCAGCGCGAAGATGCCGAAGTTCAACTCCATCTCGATCTCCGGCTACCACATCCAGGAGGCCGGGGCCACAGCCGATTTGGAGCTGGCGTACACCCTCGCCGACGGCGTGGAGTACATCAAGGCCGGTATCGAGGCGGGTATGGAGGTCGACAAGTTCGCGCCGCGGCTGTCGTTCTTCTGGGCCATCGGCATGAACTTCTTCATGGAAGTCGCCAAGATGCGCGCGGGCCGGCTGCTGTGGAGCGAGCTGGTTGCGCAGTTCGAGCCGAAGAACACCAAATCCCTTGCGCTGCGTACACATTCGCAGACCTCGGGCTGGTCGTTGACCGCGCAGGACGTGTTCAACAACGTCGCGCGTACCTGCGTGGAGGCGATGGCCGCCACCCAGGGGCACACCCAGTCGCTGCACACCAACGCCCTGGACGAGGCCCTCGCGCTGCCGACGGACTTCTCCGCCCGCATCGCCCGCAACACCCAGCTGCTGATCCAGCAGGAGTCCAACACCACCCGGCCCGCCGACCCGTGGGGCGGCTCGTACTACGTCGAGTGGCTGACCCACCAGCTCGCCGAGCGGGCCCGCGCCCACATCGCCGAGGTGCAGGCGCACGGCGGTATGGCACAGGCGATTTCGGAGGGTATTCCGAAACTGCGCATCGAAGAGGCCGCCGCCCGCACGCAGGCGCGCATCGACACCGGCCAGCAGCCGGTGATCGGCGTCAACAAGTACCAGGTCACCGAGGACACCCCGATCGAGGTGCTCAAGGTCGAGAACTCCCGGGTGCGCGCCGAGCAGAACGAGAAGCTGCGTCGTCTGCGCGCCGAACGCGACTCGGGTGAGGTCGAGCGCGCGCTGGCCGAATTGACCAGGGCCGCATCGTGGGAGCGGAGCTTGCGGAGCGACCCAGTAGCCACAGCCGAAGGCGGGATGGACAACAACCTGCTGGCGCTGGCGATCGACGCGGCGCGCGCGAAGGCGACCGTCGGGGAGATCTCCGACGCGCTGGAGAAGGTCTACGGCCGTCACCAGGCCGAGATCCGCACGCTCTCGGGTGTCTACCGCGAGGAGGCCGGGAAGGTGACCAATATCAGCCAGGCCATGGCACTGGTGGAGGAGTTCGCCGCCGCCGAGGGCCGCCGTCCCCGCATCCTGGTCTGCAAGATGGGCCAGGACGGGCACGACCGCGGCCAGAAGGTGATCGCCACGGCCTTCGCCGATCTGGGCATGGACGTCGACGTGGGCCCGCTGTTCCAGACCCCCGAAGAGGTGGCGCAGCAGGCCGCGGACAACGACGTGCACGTCGTCGGCGTGTCCTCGCTCGCGGCCGGTCACCTCACGCTGGTGCCCGCCCTGCGGCAGGCGCTGGCCGATGTCGGGCGTCCCGACATCATGGTCGTGGTGGGCGGTGTCATCCCGCCCGGCGACTTCGACGAGCTGTACGCGGCGGGTGCGGCGGCGATCTTCGCGCCCGGCACCGTGATCGCCGACGCCGCGGTGGATCTGCTGCGCAAACTGGCTGCCGGACTCGGTCACGAGATCGGCACCGGCGCGGGCGAATGAACGAGCCCGTCGCGACCGGCAGCGGTGCGGAGTCCGTCGCATCGACCACGGATCGTCGTCGTTCCGCCGTGTCCGCCGAACCCGCCAACGGTGAGTCGCAGCCCTCGCCGGGTGCGCAGGTTCCCGGGTCCGGGAACGCCGAATCGACTGCGGCGCAACAGCAACGCCGCGAGGAGTGGGTTCCCACCGGACATCCGCGCCTGACCTCGACCTCCGGCGTCGGTGCGCTCGGAGCCGGTCCGGGCGCGGGATCGCCTGTCCCGCAACGTCGCACGATCGACGTCGATCAGCTGGCCGACGCGGTACGGCAGGGTCAGCGCAGCGGTCTGGCGCGTGCGATCACCCTGGTCGAGTCGACGCGGGCGGATCATCGCGAGCTGGCCCAGCAGTTGCTGTTGAAGGTCGGTTCGGAGGGGGCCGAGGGCTCCAATCGTGTGGGTATCACCGGTGTTCCGGGCGTAGGCAAGTCGACGTTCATCGACGCGCTGGGCATGTATCTGATCGGGCAGGGACATCGCGTCGCGGTGCTGGCAGTGGATCCGTCCTCCACCCGCACCGGCGGTTCCATCCTCGGTGACAAGACCCGCATGGCGCGGCTGTCGGTCGAGCGCGACGCGTTCATCCGGCCCTCGCCGACCGCGGGCACGCTGGGCGGGGTGGCCAAGGCGACCCGCGAGACGATCGTGCTGCTCGAGGCGGCCGGATACGACGTGGTGCTGGTGGAGACCGTCGGCGTCGGCCAGTCCGAGGTCACCGTCGCCAATATGGTCGACGTGTTCTGCTTCCTGACCCTCGCACGCACCGGAGATCAGTTGCAGGGCATCAAGAAAGGTGTCCTGGAACTCGCGGATCTGGTCGCGGTCAACAAGGCCGACGGCAGGCACGAACTCGAGGCCAAATCCGCCGCCCGCGAACTCCAGGGCGCGATGCGCCTGATCCACCCGCGCGATTCCCTGTGGCGGCCACCGGTTCTCACCATGAGCGGCCTGAACGGCACCGGCCTGGACACCTTCTGGGACACGGTGTTGAAGCATCGCGAAACCCTCACGGAGGCAGGCGAGTTCGCCGAGAAACGCCGCCGCCAGCAGATTGACTGGACCTGGACCATGGTCCACGACCAACTCCTGCGCCGCCTCGCCGACAGCCCGGCCGTGAAAGCCATCCGGACCGAGGTCGAGGACCGCGTCCGCGACGGCTCGCTCACCCCGGCCCTGGCCACCGAGGAGATCCTGCGCGCCTTCGACAGCTGAGATCCCTTCGGCGCGAAGGTGATCGGGACGTCCATCCAGGTCTAGCGCTCCGGAAGCGGCTCCAACTCGAATAAGCGGGCGGCATTCGCGTAACAGACATCGCGCAACCAGTCGTCGCCGAGTTCCAGGCGCTGCACGGCGTGCAGCGCGTGCGCGTACGGGTACGGGATGTTGGGGAAGTCGCTGCCGAACAGGATGCGGTCGCCGAGGTCGAGCAGGCGGGGGCGTTCGGCGGCGGGGAAGGCGTCCTGCGATTCGAAGAAGTCGGTGAAGTTCATCGTCGTATCGAGATGGACCAGGGGATGCTGCTCGGCGATGTCCAGGAACGCGGTGTAGTCGGGTGCGCCCATGTGGGCGATGATCAGGCGCAGGCGCGGAAAACGTTGCAGCAGTTCGACAATCGGTCCCGGACCGGTGAACCTGCCGGGAGCCGGACCCGAACCGCAGTGGATGAGCACCGGAACGCCGGTGTCGGACAGGACCTCCCACACCGGGGTGAGCAGCGGGTCGACGGGGGAGAAGTCGCCGACCTGGATGTGCACCTTGAAGATTCGCGCCCCGGCGTCGATCGCGGACCGCACGTACTCGCCCGCGCCCGGCTCCGGGAAGAAGGTCGCGGTGTACAGACAATCGGGGGTGCGGGCGGCGAAATCGGCCGACCACCCGTTGAGCCAGGCCGCCATCTGCGGTTTGTGCGGATAGACCAGCGCGGTGAACGCGCGAACACCGAAGTCCCGCAACGTCTTCAACCGGACCTGCTCGTCCTCGCGATAGGCGATCGGCCACGCCCGCCCGGTGAGCGGCCCGGCCGAATCGAAGTACGCCCACACCTTGCGCAGCACCGGCTCGGGCATGAAATGCGTATGCACGTCGATGATTCCGGGCAGCCCGAGTCGCTGCTGGAACTCGTGGACGTAGGCGTCGTCGTCTGCGTTCATACCGCGATCTCGCAATCCTCTTCTCAGGCCGGGTACACCGTGCGGGCGAAATCTCCCACCCGCTCGATCAGCCGGTCGAAGAAGACCGCCGGATCGGTGCCGACGACGATGTCCGCGTTGGGTTCCCGGCCCCACATCCCCGCCCAGTCGGCCACGGTGGCGCCCCGGGTGAGCGTGCCGCCCAACTCGACGTCGACCGTGGCCGCGCGGGTGCGGGCCAGCCCGGGATCCAGCGCGACCGCGGCGGCGAAGGGATCGTGCATGTGCGCGAGATAACCCTGGTCGTACTGCCGGTGGAATTCGAAGTAGAACCGCACCGCGTCGGTCAGGAACCGCACCACCGGATTGCTCGCCTTCGATCGCGTGCCGGGTGCGTCGTGTTCGGAAACCTCGTGTGCGGGAAGGCTTTCCGCGCGTTCGGCGAGCCGGGTGAGATGTTCGGGGAACATCTCGATGGTCTCGGTGATGTTCAGCCCGCACACCAGCGGCCGTCGGTCGGCGGGTGCGGCGCGGAACGCGGCGAACACCTCGTGCCAGGCTTCCGGATCGACGTGCACGTTCCACTCGTTGGTGGGCGTGGTGTTCCCCGGATGGTTGAACGCCCCGCCCATCACCACCAGCCGCCCGAGCAGTTCGGGCAGTCTCGGCTCGATCCGCAGCGCGAGCGCGAGATTGGTGAGCGGCCCGGTGCACAACCCGACGATCTCGCCGGGATGCGCGCGCACCAGATCCACCCACAGCTGTGCCGCGGACCGGTCCGAGAGCCGACGTGTCGGGGGCGGGAATTCGGCATAGCCGATGCCCTGCGGCCCGTGCGTGTCCTCGGTGGTGCGCAACGGGATCGCCAGGGGAGCCTCGGCGCCGAGCGCCACCTCGATCTCGGGCGCTCGGCACAGTTCCAGCAGGGCGAGGTTGTTCGCCGCCACCTGCGGGGTGGGGACGTTGCCGGCCGTCGAGGCGATGCCCACGAGTTCGGCCTCGGGGCTGGCCAGGATGTAGAGCAGTCCGAGGGAATCGTCGATGCCGGTGTCGACATCCATGATGATCTTCTGCCGCACCGGCACGATCCTATTCGGTGGGCCGCGACGCGGTTGCCGCGGTGTCGCTGAAGTAGGTCGGCAGCTGGTAGTCGTCGGTCTTGCCGAAGAACATCTTCATCATCACCGGGCGCATCATCCGCGACATCATCACGCGGTTGACGGTGCGACGCGTGGTGGTGCCGAATCGACTGTGCGACAACATCATCTGGATGCCGCCGCCGGGCAGTTCCCTGGCCTTGTCCAGGAACGGGGTCACCTGCCGCTCGTACCGGCGCAGGGCGTCGGGGAGGTCGTCCGGGGTGCGGGCGATCTCGCCCGCGAGCAGGTACGCGCCGACCATCGCCATCGCGGTGCCCATGCCGGTCATCGGTGAGCCGCAGTATCCGGCGTCGCCGAGCAGGGTGACGCGGCCGGCGCTGAGTGAGGGCATATCGATCCGGGTGAGTTCGTCGAAGTAGAAGTCGTCGGCCGCGGCCATGCCCGCGAGAACCGCGGGGGCGTGCCAGCCGTCGCCCTCGAGGTGGCGGTGGACGAGCCGGTGTTGGGCGTCGAGATCGCCGCGCAGGGCCGGATCGCGATCGGTCAGCATGGTGAGAATGGCCTTGGCGGTATCGGGTCGGCCGTCGGGCCGGATGCCGACCGCCGCGCCGGGGATCATTTGCATGGTGAACCAGCCGGGCCGGATGTTCGGCGGGGTCGGGATCGTGAAGAAGGACATGTATCCGCCCAGATAGGTGCTGAACTGCTCCTCGGGGCCGAAGGCCAGCCGCCGGGTGGCCGAGTGCACGCCGTCCGCGCCGACGACCAGGTCGAAGCTTTCGCTCTGCCCGGAGGCGAATTCGACCCGCACCCCGGCATCGTCCTGGTGCAGCGCGGTGATCCACTCGCCGTACCGGTAGTCGAGAGTCCCGCCGAGTCCGGCGAGTTCGTTCAGCAGCACCTGGTTCAGGTCGCCGCGGGTGATCTCGATCTCGGCGACCGGGCCCTTGCCCTCGAAGTACTCCATCGACATGTTCGCGTAGGTGCGTCCGCGCGGGTCGACATAGGTGATGCCGAGCTCCTGGAGCTGGGACTTGCCGATCGCGGGCATCAGGCCCATCCGCTCGGCGACCTCGCGGCTGGGACCGCGCAGATCCACGGCCTGCCCGCCGGGCCGGGGAGCGGTGGCGCGCTCGACGATGGTGACGGTGATGCCGGCCCGAAGCAGTTGCAGCGCAACGGCATTACCGGCGATACCGCCACCGGAGACGAGGATGCGCGGGGTGCTGGTGGTGCCCATGATGTCGGTTCCCTGTCGTGTGGATCGAATGTTGATCGAATGTCTTAGACAAATGTGCCACACGATTGGCACATCTGTCTAGAACAAATGTCTAAGACGTTGTAACCTGGGCATATGGGTAATCGAGAGGATCTACTGGCGGCGGCGAAGAAGGTGATCCTGGAACGCGGGCTCGCCAAGGTCACCGCGCGGGATATCGCCGGGGTCGCCGGGGTCAGCCTGGCGGCGATCGGCTACCACTTCGGCTCCAAGGATCGGTTGATCTCCGAGGCCATCACCATGTCCGTCGGCAGCGATATCGGTGACGGTATGGACGAGGCGATCCGCGCCGCGGGGGAGGGACGGGCGCTGTCCGAATCCTTCGCGCCGACCCTGAACGGCCTGGTCGACGTGGCATTCCGCTATCGGGAGCAGTTGCTGCTGAGCCTGGAGAACGGTCTGCGCATCGCCCGCTCGCCCGACTCGCAGGCATTCCTGGCCGAGGCGACGAGCGAGGCGTACGCCGAACTGGCCGGGCTGTTGCGCGAGGTGTATCCGGACCTGTCCGATGCGCAAGCGCGCGCGGTCGCCAAGCTGTATTTCGTCCTGTTCCAGGGCATCGCGATGCTGGCTCTGCTCGAGCCGGACGGCGAACTGCTGCTGGGCGACGATCTCGCCGTGGCCCTCTCGGCGCTCCAGGGAAAATAGCGACCGGGTACCCTCGGCCCGACGAAGAGCGATATCGAGCGGAGGGAAGGTTCGTGGCGGGACGGATTGCAGCGGGTGGCTGGTTGCGTGAGTTGCGAGCGGTGCCCGATCCGCGCACGGTGCTGGTGTGCTTCCCGCCCGGTGGTGGTTCGGCCAGTGCGTATCGCGCCTTGGCGCAGCAGATACGTTCCGACACAGCGGTTTTCGCGGTGCAGTATCCGGGTCGACAAGATCGGCTGGGTGAGCCGTTGCTCACCGATCTGCGGGTGCTCGCAGATCGTGTCGTTCCCGAGCTGTCGGTGGGTGCGCCCCGGCTGGCACTGTTCGGACACAGCATGGGTTCGACGGTGGCGTTCGAGACCGCGCGTCGGCTGGAAAGTGCTGGGCGGCAACTGGTTCGGCTGTTCGTCTCGGGACGTATCGCGCCGGACGCGGCCTACGTCGGCGCCATCCATCAGGCCCCCGATGCCGAGGTGATCGCCGAGTTGGAGCGGCTGGCGAATGATCCTGCCTCCGTGGCGATTCTGCGTTCGGAGCCGAGTCTGGCCGAGTTGGTCCTGCCCGCGGTCCGCGCCGACTATCAGGCGGTCGAGACGTACGAGTTCGAGCCGGGGGCCACCCTGCGATGCGATATCTCGGCGCTGCTCGGCGATGCCGACCCGACCGTCACCCCCGAACAGGCAGGGGAGTGGAAGCGCCACACCACCGGTGCGTTCGACCTGTCCACCCTGCCCGGACGACACTTCTATCTCGACGAAAAGGTCTCCGAGGTAGCGACTTTCATCAACGAACGCTTGGCCTGAGCGCCCGATGATGCCGCGGCAACCACACATATCCCGCCCACGACAACGCCACCACGAGCACCACCAACATCCGCACCAGATCCAACGCACCGCGCGGATAGAACACCCCGGTGATGTAGTGATCGATGAACCCGCCGGCCGGTAGCGGCGCCTCCCCACCCCGCCCCCGCGCCCAATTCTCCAGATGCGTCAGCGGACACGAAATATCGAAGATCACTGTGCCGAACCCCCACCCGAACGCGGCCAGATGCGTCCACAGCGACCACCGCCAATGCCAGGCAAGATAGCCACCGACCACGACGTAAACAACGAACAGGAAGTGCACCACCGCAGTGGCGTCGGCCAGCAGACGGTACATCATCCATCCAGAGTAGGCGCGCCCCAGCCCCCTCCCGCCCGTACGTGATCGTATTGATGCGTTCGATCCTGACCACCCGTCAGCCCCGCGAGACGTCAGCGGGGGAGCCCGACGAGCTGTTATCGGCTCCCGCGTCGTCAGCGAATCCTCCTGCACCGTAACGGAATCCGTCGCGTCCTGGAGCAGAGCCCCGCCAGTCGCATCGAGAAGCTGACCGGTAACCCAGCTCGCATCGTCCGACACCAGGAATACGACCACACCCGCAACATCAGCGGGCAGCCCCACGCGGGCCAGCGGCGAACGGGCCGCGGTCGCAGCGTGTGCATCGTCGCTCGAGCGCAGCCATGACGCATTGAGATCGGTGTCGATCGCACCGGGATCGACCGCGTTGACGGTTATCCGCGTGGCCTGATTTCCGTGGCCAGTGCTGTGGTGAACACGTCGATGGCGGCCTTGGGCATTGCGTAGGCGGCGAGCCACCGCTCGGGTCTGCCCCACCTGCTGGTCGACTAGGGAATCGGGTCCGGATTGGTGGCTTATGGAATATCAATATTGGAATATGCGCATTGAAGCATATGTGTTCGGAATGTTCGAGATGGACAGGACCGCATGGAGGCGGGGAGGGGTTACCAGTTGGACGGTTCGAAGTCCTTGAGGAAGCAGCCGTGGAGGTCTTCGCCGTTTTCGCCGCGGACGATCGGGTCGTAGACGCGGGCTGCGCCGTCCACCAGGTCGAGGGGGGCGTGGAAGCCTTCTTCGGCCAGGCGGATCTTGGTGTAGTGGGGGCGTTCGTCGGTGATCCAGCCGGTGTCCACGGCGGTCATGAGGATGCGGTCGGCTTCCAGCATTTCGGTGGCGCTGGTGCGGGTGAGCATGTTCAGGGCGGCCTTGGCCATGTTGGTGTGGGGGTGGCCGGGGCCCTTGTAGCCGCGGCCGAAGACGCCTTCCATCGCGGATACATTCACCACGTACTTGCGGCGTGCGGCGGCGGAGGCCATCGATGGGCGCAGTCGGGAGATCAGGATGAACGGGGCGACCGAGTTGCAGAGTTGCACCTCGAGCAGTTCGGTGGCGTCGACCTCGGCGACGGTTTGTACCCAGCTGTTGGTGTGGGCGAGATCGGGGACCAGGCCCCCGGCGTCGATCGCCAGTCCGCGCGAAATACGTTCGGGCGTAGCGGATCCCGCGACCAGTGCCAGTTCGGTGACCTCGGCGGCGGTGAGTGCGGGGGCGAGGGAGGCGGTCAGGGCGGTGGGGTGCGCCTGCATGGTTTTGCCGAAGCTGATGGTGTCGGGGAGTTCGCCGACGGGCAGCGGGTCGGATTCGGCCTCGACGAGTGCGCCGTAGGCGCCGTTCGAGCGACGCACGGTCTGGGCGGCGTTGTTGATCAGGATGTCCAGCGGGCCCTGCGCGGCGACGTCCTCGGTCAGCGCGACGACCTGGGCCGGATCGCGCAGATCGATACCGATCACGCGCAGCCGGTGGATCCAGTCGGCGCTGTCGGGCTGGGCCTTGAAGCGGCGGATGGCGTCGTTGGGGAAGCGGGTGGTGATGGTGGTGTGCGCGCCGTCGCGCAGCAGGCGCAGCGCGATGTACATGCCGATCTTGGCGCGGCCGCCGGTGAGCAGGGCGCGGCGGCCGGTCAGGTCGGTGCGCGCGTCGCGTTTGGCGTGGCCGCGCGCGGCGCAGTCGGGACACAGTTGGTGGTAGAAGGCATCGACGCGGGTGTAGCGCTGTTTGCAGATGTAACAGGGGCGCGGTTTGAGCAGCGTTCCCGCCGACGCGCCGGAAACGTTGGAGGTCAACGGGATTCCGGCGGTCTCGTCGTCGATGCGGTTGAGTGATCCGGTGGCGGTGGCGTGCACGACGGCGCGATCGTTCTCCGCGACGGCCTCGCGCGCGGCGATGCGGCGGCGGCGCTTGAGCATCTTGAACATGTGCCCGACCGCGCGCTGCACCTGCACCGAATCGGGGTGGTCCTTGTCCAGGTCGCCCACCTGATCCAGGACGCGCAGGCAGATGGCGAGGTCCTCGGGATCGATGGCCTGGTGTGCGGCGGTATCGGTCGTCGGGTCGTGGTCGGCCATCGTGCTGCGGGTGTTTCCTTCGTGCGGGCGGATACGGATCGGATCATTCTCGCATCAGCGCAGGTGTGCCCCCGCACACGGCTGCCGTACGCGAGTTCGCGTGGTTTGTTGACAGAATGCCAACAGTGGTCCACGCTGGTGCGGAGGTCGGCGGGCTGCCGACCGGTGTGTGCGTCCGGTGGGTGAGCGGTCCGGGCGTGCGCGGTGAATCGGCTCGGTACGAGAGGTGAGACGAAGATGGCACGCGCGGTATGGAGCGACGACGAGGTCGAGGCGGTCCGGGAGCTGGCGAGAGATTTCTTCGCCAAGGAGGTCGTTCCGCACGAGGAGAAGTTCGTCGCGCAGGGCCATCCCGATCGTGAGCTGTACAACCGGGCGGGCGAGCTGGGCCTGCTGTGCGCCGCGATCCCGACTGAATACGGCGGTGGCGGTGGCACTTTCGCGCACGAGGCGGCCATCATCGAGGAGCAGTCCTTCGGTGGTGAGGGCGCGCTGGGCATGCCCGTGCACTCCTCGATCATCGCGCCGTACCTGGCGCACTTCGGCAGCGAGGAGCTCAAGCGCCGGGTGCTGCCCAAGGCCGCGACCGGTGAGATGGTGCTCTCGATCGGCATGACCGAGCCGGGCACCGGATCGGATCTGCAGGCGATCAAGACCCGCGCGGTACGCGAGGGCGACGAGTACGTCATCACCGGCTCGAAGATCTTCATCTCCAACGGCTGGCTGTGCGACGGCATCATCCTGGCGGTGAAGACCGACCCGACCAAGGGCGCGGCGGGCGTCTCGCTGATCTTCGCGGAGGTCGGCGACGACACTCCCGGTTTCAAGCGCGGCCGGATCCTGTCCAAGATCGGTGGCAAGGGGCAGGACACCGCGGAGCTGTTCTTCGACGGGCTGCGGGTGTCGGCCTCGAACCTGCTCGGTGAGGCCGAGGGCCAGGGCTTCTACCAGATGATGCAGCTGCTGGCGCAGGAGCGGCTGGTCACCGCGATCATGGCGGTGGCGATGATGGAGAAGGCCGTCGAGCTGACCGTCGAGTACACCAAGGGCCGCGAGGCGTTCGGCAAGCCGCTGTTCGCGATGCAGAACACCAAGTTCGAGCTCGCGGAGTGCAAGACGATCGCGCGGGTGAGCCGGACCTTCCTGGACGACGCGATCAGCAAGCATCTCGTCGGCGAACTGGACATCCCCACCGCCGCGATGGCGAAATATTGGCTGACCGATCAGTTGGGTATCGTGGTGGACCGTTGTCTGCAACTCTTCGGCGGCTATGGATACATGACGGAATACCCGATCTCCCAGCTCTACACGGGCGCGCGGATCCTGCGTATCCTGGCCGGTTCGAACGAGGTGATGAAGGATCTCATTGCCCGCTCACTCTGAAACCCGTCCCACGGTGGCCGCGTCGCAGGTTCCGTCGCGTCGTCGGCTCGATCCCGACGAGCGGCGTGCCCAGATTCTGGCGCGCGCCATCGAGATGTTCGGTGAACGCCCGTACGCGGCGGTGTCCACCGCAGAGCTCGCGCAGCGTGCCGGGGTGGCTCGTGGCCTGATCAACCACTATTTCGGCAACAAGCGGGATCTGTATCTCGCGGTGGTGCGCCGGATGGTGACCCTGCCGCGGCCGGACAACATGGTGCTGCCGACCGGTAGTGACCGCGACCGGGTCGACGCGAGTGTGACGTGGTTGCTGGACATCATCGGTGAGCACGGCAGCACCTGGGTGAAGGTGACCGGGCACGAGGGCATCGGCGACGATCCGGAGGTGCAGCGCATCCTGGACGAGGCCGACGACGCGGCCGCGGCCCGTCTGCTGGATATGGTGGGGCTGAGCGGATCCCGGCACTCCGCGGAACTGCGGGCGATGGTTCGCGCGTACGGCGGTCTGGTGAAAACCGCTGGGCGCGAATGGATCATCCGCGGCACCCTGACTCGCGAGCAGGTCCACATCCTGCTCGCGGACATGTTGTTCGCGTTGATCACCACGTCGTTCGCGAAGATCGATCGCTGATCGGCGTCGAAAGCACCACGGACGCCGCCCGATTCGCCGTCGCGCGCGGGCGGCGTCCTGGTGCGAGGGGCCTGCTCGCGACGGTGTAGGTCGGATCGATCGAGGTCTGGGCCGCAGGGGCGTGCCTCGGTCGGATGTGTCGGGGCGGCGCGGAATTGTGACGCGCTGCCCTCGGTGCGGCACCTGATCATCGACGCGACCGGCGACCAACTCACCCTGGTACAGCCGCCGCTCACGACACTGCGGCGCTGCGCCGGTGGACGCGTGCTCGGTCGTGGCGCCGCTGGTGCGGTGAGGGGGTCCGGGCGGTCAGTCCTGGGTGCGGGCGCGGCTGGGTTGGACGCGGGGTGGTTCGTTCGGCATCTTCGGGTACTGCGGTGGCCAGGGCGCGTCGAGCAGGCCCGAATCCTGGTCGCGGGCAGCCATTTTCAGCAGGGGCTCGATGGATTGCGGGGTGCGGTCGGCCCAGGGATCGCCGAACTCGGCTACCCGGGCGGGGACGGTGGCGATGGTGAGTTCGTCGGGGACGACGGTGGCCAGGGCGTCCCAGGAGATCGGGGTGGAAACCTGTGCGCCGACCTTGGGGCGCACGCACCAGGCCCCGAAAACCGTTCGGTGCGGGGCATTCTGGTTGTAGTCGATGAAGACGCGGCTGCCGCGCAGTTCCTTCCACCATTGTGCGGTGATGCGGTCGGGGTGGCGGCGTTCGAGTTCGCGGGCCAGGGCGACCGAGGCGGCGCGGACCTGGTAGCCGTCCCAGCGGGGTTCGAGGGCGACGTAGATGTGCAGGCCGCGGGAGCCGGAGGTTTTCACCTGCGAATCGATGCCGAGTTCGGTGCACAGTTCGCGGGTGAGTACGGCCGCCTCGCGGAGGTCGGCGAAGCCGATGCCGGGGGAGGGGTCCAGGTCGATGCGCAGTTCGTCGGCGATGGCCAGATCGCCGAGGACCTCGGTGACCGCGTGCGGGGTGGGGGTGTGCCCGGCGGCGACGTCGGGTGGTCCGGCCGCGACGTGGTTGGCCCAGACGTGGAAACCCAGGCAGCCCAGGTTGACCGCCCACAGGATGTGCGCCATGTCGGCGGCGACGAGGGCGTCGCTGGTGGTGCCGTTGGGGGTGGCGACCTTGGTGGTCTGCAACCAGTCCGGGACCGAGGCCGGGACTCGTTTCTGGAACCAGGATTTGCCGCTCGCGCCGTCGGGATAACGCTCCAGCAGCACCGGCCGGTTGCCGATGGTGCGCATGATGGGTTCCTCGACGGCCTGGTAGTAGCGCACCAGATCGAGTTTGGTCTCACCGCGTTTGGTGAAGTAGATCTTGTCCGGATTGCTGATGCGCACGGTGTGCCCGGCGGTTTCGATGTCGATCGACGCGCTCATTTGCGGGCCTCGGCGAAGATGTCGGCGAGTTCGGCGGGGGCGACCTGTTCGAGTTGGGCGTAGGTGCACGATGCGGGTGTGCGGTCGTCGCGGAATCGGACGAGGCGGCCGCCGTGGCGTAATCGCCCGGCCATGACGTGTTCGTAGCGGACCTCGGCGACGAGTTCGGGCCGCAGCGCCTCCCAGGACAGGTCCTTGGTCCCGGTCCAGCGGCTGACGCCGCCGGGCATCTTGCCCTCGGCCTTGGCCTGGGCCGCGGCGTCGGCCCACTGCCGCCACGGGTGGTTCTCGAGGGCGTTCTCGCGCAGCGGTGCGAGTTCTTCGACGAGTGCGGCGCGGCGGGCGGCGGTGAAACTGCTGGCCACCCCGACGTGGTGCAGATTGCCCTGTTCGTCGTACAAGCCGAGCAGCAGCGATCCGACGCCCTGGCCGTCCTTGTGCCAGCGGAATCCGGCTACCACGCAGTCGGCGGTGCGCTCGTGTTTGACCTTGATCATCACCCGTTTGTCCTGGAGATAGGCCAGATCACCGGCCTTGACCACGACGCCGTCGAAGCCGGCGCCTTCGAAGCGGGTGAACCAGTCCCGGGCCAGGGCCGGGTCGGTGGTGATCGGGGTGAGGTGCACGCGGTCGAGCGAGTGGTCGACGATGGTTTCCAGGATCTTGCGGCGTTCGGCGAACGGTTCGCCGGTCAGATCCCGGTCGCCGAGGGCGAGCAGATCGAAGGCGACGAAGCTGGCCGGTGTCTCCACGGCGAGTTTGTTCACCCGGGAGGCCGCGGGATGCAGCCGGTTCTGCAGGGTGTCGAAATCCAGGCCGTGTTCGGTGACCACGACGACCTCGCCGTCGACCACGCAGCGCGGTGGCAGCGCCTGCGCGAGCAGGGTCACCAATTCCGGGAAGTAGCGGGTGAGCGGTCGGTCGTTGCGGGAGCCGAGTTCGATCTCGTCGCCGTCGCGAAAGACGATGCAGCGGAAGCCATCCCATTTGGGTTCGTAGAACAGCTCCGGGTCGCCGGGCAGATCCGAGGCGGATTTGGCCAGCATCGGTTTGACGGGCGGCATGACGGGCAACTGCATGGTGGCCTCCGCTTCGCTCCGGTGGGTCGACGGTGTTCACGTCATAGACGATGCGGACGACGGAAATTCATCGCCCGCATCGTCGTGGAGATCGTATGACGTGGTACCGACAGAAACCGGGAACGCCGGTCAGCCCTCGAGCCAGCCGTGTTGTTCGGCGAACGCGGCGAGGCGGTCGCGGATGGTGACGATCTCGCCGGCGGTCAGCGCCGGGCTGGCGTCGAGCAGCAGTTCGGTGATCAGCCGCTTGTGTTCGGCGGGGGTGAGTACCCCCGCGCCGCCTGCGCGGTTGCGGTGCCGCGTCACCGGCGGCTGCCCCGCGACCAGGGTCAGATTGACCGCCTTCGGGCCCCGATCACCCTCGGTCACCTCGAATTCGAAAACCCGTCCCTGCCGCAGTTCGTCCTCGTCCAACCCGATATCGTTCACATGCACGAACACATCGGGGCCACCGTCTTCCGGCCGAATGAATCCGAACCCCCGTGAACTGTCGAAGGACACCAATTTCCCGATCGACACCTGCACCCGCTCCTCATTGCCGTCAACTGTGCGGTCACTCTAGCCCGCACGATGTTCACTGTCGTCGGATTCACCGTTGGCGGACAGAGCCTTCTGTAGCGAATTGAACACCGTCAGTCCCTGGCCCACCATTCCGTTGATCAACTCGCCGACACCGTCGGGCCCGTTCAGTACGGTGAGGTTGGCGTTGGACAGTCCGGCCGAGGCCTGCTTGACGATCTCGGGGAGCTGTTCGATGAGCAGCTGATCCAGGGCGATGCGGTTGTTGGAGGCCGCGGCCTCGGCCTGGATGCGGGTGCGGTCGGCCTCGGCCTGGGCGAGCACGCGCACGCGTTCGGCCTCGGCTTCGGCGGGTTTGACCACCTCGGTCTGCAGCTGCTGTTCGCGCAGTTGTGCCTCCTTGCGGGCGCGTTCGGCCTGCGCGGTGAGCACCTCCTGCAATGCGATGGCCTCGGCGAGCGGTCCGGCCTGGGACGCCTCGGCCTTGGCCTTGTCGATGTCGCGCTGGTATTCGGCCTGCAGGATCGCGGTCTGGCGCTGGTATTCGGCCTGCTTGCGGCGGGAGGCCTGTTCGGCCTCGGCGGCGGCCTGCGAGGCGGCGGCCTGGGCGATCTGCGCGTCCCGCTGGACCGCGGCGTTGTGCGGGGCGGCGAGGGCGGCGATGTAGCCGAGGTTGCCGTCGTCGATGGACTGGATCTGCAGGGAATCGACCCACAGGCCGATATTGCTCATCTCCAGCTTCGAGGCGACCAGTACCTCGTCGGCGAGCTTCTGGCGTTCGCGGATGATCTCCTCGACGGTCATCGAGCCGATGATCGAGCGCAGATGTCCGGAGAAGATGCGGCCGGTCAGGACGGACATCTCGCGTTCCTGTTCGGACAGGAAGCGCTGCGCGGCGTTGACCACCGACTGGGTGTCGTTGGCGACCTTGAAGGCGATCACCGCGCGCACGTCGAGTTGGATGGCCTGTTTGGTGACGCACCGCTCCTGGATCTCGGCCTCGTACATGGCCAGCGACAGATATCTGACCTTGCGGAAGAAGGGCATCACCCAGGTGCCATGCCCGGTGATCACCCGGAACGGCGCGTTGTCTCTGCTCTTGCCGCCGCTGACGAGCATGGCCTCGTCCGGATCGGGCACGTGGTACCCCAGCACTGTTGTCTCCCTTGTTATCTCGACAATTCCCCACCCGGTCCGATGTCCAGCGGGATCCAGGGAACGACATCGACGATCCGGCCCGGATGCACCTCGATGATCAGAACGGTCGCGAACTGATCGATGGGCTCGGTGGATCGTGCGATGTAACTCTCTGTCCCCCCTCGGATCGCGACCAGGACCTCCCCGAGCATCCCTGCGCCGCGGATCGGCGATGTGAGCGTACCGGTCAAACCCCGCACCGGGTCGGTCATCGCATCGATCTCCTTGCCGGGCAACGGTGAACCGGGTGATTTCCCAGCGTACCGCTCTGTATCGCCGAGTAGAACCGAATATTCGCGCGCTGCGGGATGTCCCCACACAGGGAAAATAGACTCTGGTCATCCGGGCGTGTCCGTGCAAGGCTGAAGCGGTGACCACTCCTCCGGATAGTCAGACCGCACAGCCGGATCCGACCTCCGACAAGCTCGACGCGGGCGTGTTGAAGGTGGCCGGTGTCGTGGTGCTCGGCGCGATCATGTCGATCCTCGACATCACCGTCGTCACCATCGCTCTCCCGACGTTCCAGAACACCTTCCACGCCACCTACGCGATCGCGGCCTGGTCGATGACCGGCTACACGCTCGCCCTGGCGACCGTCATTCCGCTGACCGGTTGGGCGGCGGACCGATTCGGCACCAAACGCCTCTACATGATGGCGCTGACCTTCTTCGTGCTGGGCTCGCTGCTGTGCTCCACGGCATGGAACATCGAGTCGCTCATCGCCTTTCGCGTGATCCAGGGCCTCGGCGGCGGCATGCTGATGCCGCTGGGCATGACGATCATGACCCATGCCGCGGGCCCGCAGCGGATCGGCCGGGTGATGGCGGTGCTCGGTGTGCCGATGCTGCTGGGCCCGATCCTGGGTCCGATCCTGGGCGGCTGGCTGATCGACGTGCACTGGTTCGGTATGGCCGGATGGCACTGGATCTTCCTGATCAACGTTCCGATCGGGGCGCTGTCCCTGATCCTGTCCTACGTGGTGTTCGCACCCGACCGGCCCGAACCCTCCGAGACGTTCGACTTCGTCGGAATGCTGCTGGCCTCACCGGGTTTGGCGCTGTTCCTGTTCGGGGTGTCCTCGATTCCCGAGAAGCACACCGTACTGGCCTCGCGGGTGTTGATTCCCGCGATCGTGGGGCTGGTGCTGATGGTGGCGTTCGTGCTGCACGCGCTGCGCACCGACCATCCGCTGATCGATGTGCACCTGTTCCGGAACCGGTCGCTGACCTTCGCGGTGCTGACCATGGTGTTCTTCGCGGTCGCGTTCTTCGGGGCGGGTCTGCTGCTGCCCAGTTATCTGCAACAGGTGCGCGGCCTGACGCCGTTGCACGCCGGATTGCTCATCGCGCCACAGGGATTGGGCGCGATGCTGACCATGCCGATCGCTGGTCGGCTGGTGGACAAGATCGGTCCGGGGCGGATCGTGCTGACGGGTCTGGTCGTGATCGGCATCGGGACCGCGTTCCTGACCCAGTTGCACGCCGACACGTCCTACGGGCTGCTGATGGCGGCGTTGTTCGTGATGGGTCTGGGCATGGGCTGCACCATGATGCCGGTGATGACCGCGGCGATCCAGACGCTGACCCATGCGCAGGTGGCGCGGGGCACGACGCTGATGAACATCGTGAACCAGACCGCGGGGTCGATCGGTACCGCGGTCATGTCGGTGGTGCTGACGAACCTGCTGAACAGCAAGCCGCTCGCGCAGCCGGCGATCGCGTCGCGCTTCGACCCGGCGATCGCCAAGCAGTTCCCGCCGGGTGCGCTGGCCGCCGGATTCGACCAGGCCGCAACGGCATTCGCGCACACCTTCGTGGTGGCGGTGGCGCTGGTCGTGGTGACGTTGATTCCGGCGTACTTCCTGCCGAAGGTGAAACCGGCCGCGCCACAGGATTCGGCCGATGCGCCGATCATGATGGGGCACTGAGTAGTTGGAGTGCAGCGCCCGCGTTCCGGATTTCGGAACGCGGGCGCTGTTGTGTGTGAAGCTATGGCCCATCGGGTCGAATCGCTTGTGCCAGAGCCTGTTCCAGTCCGGAGATGACATCAGATCCACACCGCGTTCGCGTCCTCAACGATGTTAACGCATGGTGGTCGCAACCGAACTTAATGTTGTTGAGGAGAATGATCATGAAGGCCGCGATCCTGCACACCTACGGCGAACCCCCGCGATACGGCGAGTTCCGCGAACCCGAACCGCGCGAGGGCGAGCAGCTCGTCGAGGTCACCGCCGCCGCGCTGACCAACCTGGCGCGCTCGCGCGCGGCCGGGACGCACTACAGCGACCACGGCGAACTGCCCGCGATCGTCGGGGTCGACGGCGTGGGCGTGCTCGCCGATGGCCGCCGGGTGTTCTTCACCGGCCCGCGCGAACCCTTCGGTTCGATGGCCCAGCGATCCCTCGCGTCCCGGCGCACCTTCCCGGTGCCCGACGGACTCGACGACCTCACCGCCGCCGCGTTGCTGAATCCCGGTGTGTCGGCGTGGACTTCGCTGGCGCACCGCGCCGAGTTGCGGCCCGGGGAACGGGTGCTGATCCTCGGGGCCACCGGCGTGACCGGCAAACTGGCCGTGCAGGCGGCGCGCTCGATGGGCGCGGGGGAGATCGTCGCGGCGGGCCGCAATCGCGAATCACTGCGCCGGGTCGGTGAACTCGGCGCGGACGTCACCATCGAACTGGATCAGGACCCCGGCGCGGCATTCGCGGAAGCGGTGGGGGACAAGGGATTCGATGTCGTGATCGACTACCTGTGGGGTCCGCCGATCGAGGCGCTGCTGGGCGCGCTGGGCCGCGCGGATCTGCACGCGGCGTCGCGGCGAACCCGCCTGGTGCACGTCGGGGGGATGGCCGGACCCTCGATCACTCTGCCCGGAAGCGCTCTGCGCTCGAGCGATCTGGTGATCATCGGCACCGGCACGGGATCGTGGAATCCGGTCCAGCTCGCGGAGTCCGTCGAGCATGTCATGCGGGGCGCGGTCGCGGGTGAGCTGACCATCGACGCGCGCCCGGTACCGCTGGCCGAGGTCGAATCGGTGTGGAACCTCGACGGGAAGGGCACCCGCACGGTCCTGATTCCGTGAGGCTCGGGGGCGTCGCGACGACGATGTCGCGACGCCCGGCCGGTCGTTCCGGTATCAGCCCACGGGCGTGGTCTCGGGTTCCTCGGACGGGGTGGGCCGCCGCCCGCGCAACAGGATCAACCCCAGGGCCGCCGCGGCGAGGGAGAATCCGACGCTGATCCACGAACCGGTCGACATGGCCGCGGAGAAGGCGGACTTCGCCGGACCGCTCAGGCCCAATTGAAAAGCGGCACCGATGGACTCACGGGCGGCGGCCGGTGCGTCGGCGGGCATGTGCGCGGTGTACACCCCGGCCAGGACGCTGCCGATCACCGCGATGCTGATCGCCTGGCCGACCTGCTGGAGGGTGTCGTTCATGGCCGAGCCGACTCCGGCGTGTTCGACGGGGATGGCCCCGAGGATCGAGGAGTAGGCGGCCGGACCGGCCAGACCGCCGCCGATACCCATGATCATCATGCTGGCCAGCACCCATGGATAACTGTTCGCACAGGCCAGCACCGCGAACGCGCCCGCCATCACGACCAGCCCGGACACGATGAGCGTCTTGTTGCTCAGCGTCTTGCCCAGGGTCGCGCCCAGGCCGTTGAACACCGCGGCGGCCAAGGCGTACGGCAGCAGCGCCCAGCCCGCCCGCATCGGTCCGTAGCCCAGGACGAATTGCAGATACTGGGTCAGGATCAGCAGCACCGCGCCCATCCCGAAGATCATCAGCAGCAGTGTCAGGCAGGTGCCGGTGAAGTCCCGGTTCCGGAACACGCCCAGCGGCAGCATCGGATGTGCCGAGCGGTGTTCCCAGAACCCGAAGCCCACGCCCGCGAGCACGGCCAGCGCGATCACCGGAATGTTCCACTCGCGCTGGATGATCACGTACACCGCCGAGGTCAACGCCACGATCGACAGCACCACCCCGACCGGGTCGACCGGCCGCTGCTCACCGCGGGTCTCGGGCATCAACACCACCGCGGCCGCGATCGCGAGCACCGCGACCGGGATGTTCAGCAGGAACACCGAACCCCACCAGAAGTGTTGCAGCAGTAGGCCACCCAGCGTCGGTCCGAGCACGATGCCGACCAACGACACCGTCGACCAGGCCGCCATCGCCTTGCGGCGCTCGTCCGCGGCGAAGGTCGTCATCAGGATGGACAGCGTGGAGGGCATCAGCAGCGACCCGCCCACACCCATCGCCGCGCGCGCCGCGATCACCTGCCAGGGCGCGTCGGCCAGCACCGCCAGCAGCGAGGCCGCGCCGAACACGGCAAGTCCGGTGATCAGCATGCGACGTCGCCCGAAGCGGTCGGACAGGCTGCCCGCGGTGAGCAGCAGTCCGGCGAAGACCAGGATGTAGGCGTCGAGGATCCACTGGATGTCCGACGGGGTCGCGTTCAGGTCCCGGATCAGGGACGGGATGGCGATATTGAGCACGGTGCCGTCGATCATCAGCACCAGCAGCGACAGGCACAGCACCACCAGAATCCACCAGCGGCGCGGGTCGCGGACCTGGGTGTCCGCCGGTTCCGGTACAGCGTTCGATTTCACTCGCACACCGTACGACAAACTCGAACGGTGTGCGAGTGAATTACAGTGGAGGCCGTGTCCAAGCCATTCACCTCGGTATGGGCGCGCGAGCCGCGCCGCCCCAGAAGCTCCGGACTCGGCCGCGAGCAGATCGTCACCGCGGCGGTGGAGATGCTCGACGCCGAGGGCCTCGAGGCGCTGAGCATGCGCAAACTCGGTGCGCGGCTCGGCGCGGGCGCGACGAGTCTGTACTGGTACGTCGCGAACAAGGACGAACTGCTGGAACTGGCCATGGACGAGGTCTGGGGACTGGTCGAGGTACCCGACCCGGATCGCGCGCCGTGGCGGGAGGTCGTCACCACCACCGCCTACGGGCTGCGGGTCACGCTGCGCGCGCACCCGTGGATGGCGAATCTGTTCGGCCGGATGCCGATGGCCGGTCCGCACGCGTTCGCGATGACCGACCGGCTGCGTCGCGCGTTCGTGCGCGCGGGATTCACCGGCGTCGATGTCTACCTGGCCAGCGGCACGCTGATGGGTTTCGTACTGGGACAGGTCATTCCGGAGATCGGCATCCGTCAGGTGACCACCGACGGCCGCTACGATCCGGCCGGTATGGTCGCGGTGGTCGACCGGGTGGCCGCGGACTACCCGGAGATGCGCGCGGAATTCCGCGAGACCGTCGAGATGGACCCCGAGGCCGCGCGCGCCATGGCCTTCGACTTCGCCCTGCTGTGCGTGCTGGACGGTCTCGAGGCCCGCCTGGCCGCCGCCCGCGCCACCGAACCGGCCGTGCGCGAGCGCGAATGATCTTGCGACACCACCGAAGCGGCGTCGTTCGGGTTCTCTCGCGCGGTGTGGTGCGGCCCGTCGGATGCTCGGCTAACGGTACATCGTGCGGTACGCGGAGATGGTCTCCACGACGTGATCGATCAACTGCTCCCGGTTCGCGCGCAGGCGTCCGGCCAGCCACGCCGAGAACATCCCGGCATTGCCCGCGGCCATCGTGACCGCGGCCAACCGGCGCTGGGCCGGATCGGCGATATGGGTGAACAGATGGTCCTGGATCAGGCGGGTGAAGGCGGGCATCACCGCGATGGTGGTCTGGCCCAGACCGGTCGAGGAGTACGGCTCCACCAGGAACAACCGGGACTTGCGCGGATCGGACAGCACCGTATCGATGAGGATCTCGGCCAGCGCGCGGATCCGTTCGGGATCGTCGGCGTCGGCGAAGGCGGTCATCGGTTCGAGGAATTCGGTGGCCACCTGGCGGTACAGCACGTCGAGCAGATCGTCGCGATCGGTGAAGCTCTCGTAGAAGTAGCGGTCGGTCAGCCCCGCGCGGCGGCAGACCGCGCGCATGGTCACCCCGGCCGCACCGGACTCGCCGATCAGATCCAGCGCGGCCTCGAACAGCGCGGCCCGGCGGGCCTCGCGACGTTCGGTGAGAGTGGTCCCGCCCCAGATGCGGGTTTCGGGACCGGGGGAGTCCTGAGCTGAATGCACCCGAACAACATTAGTGCCGAACGCTCACCCGAGTAGCTCGTCGATATAGCACCAGCGCCACTTCTCGCCCGGTTCCACGCTGCGCATCACCGGGTGCCCGGTCCCGGTGAAGTGGCCGCTGGCGTGATTGCCCACCGAGGAGTCGCAGCAGCCGACATGCCCGCAGGACAGGCACATTCGCAGATGCACCCAGGTCAGGCCCTCCGCGACGCATTCCGCGCACACCTCGGGCAGATCCGGGACCGGGATGTGCGGCGCCTCGCGCAGATGTTCGCACGCCCCGATCGTGGGGCCGCGCAACGGATCCGGCGGCAGATCGTCGGCCTCGGCGACCCGATCGATGGTGGACTCCTCGATATCGAGCACACCCATCACGTGATCGAGCACCTCGTGGTCCAGGGTGCCCGAATCACGCACGCGCAGTACGACTTCGCGTTCGGCGGCCAGCATCGCCAGGCGCAGCCGCCGGTACTCCCCGCTCGGGGTGATCCGCACCGACTCCGCGCGACCGAGCTGCTCCCAGGCCGCGTGCGCCCGGCGCTCGACCCGATCCCGCAGTGCGGCAACCACTTCCGGGGGCGTCTCGGCGACGACGTGCTCCTCGAGGGCGACCAGCCCGGCCGCGGTGGCCTGCTGGAGCAGATTGGCCTGTTGCAGCGCGTCCTCGGCGCGACTGGGACCGCGCAGCCGCAGCAACCGCACCAGCAGCGGCAGCGAGACACCCTGCAACAGCAGGGTGCCGCCCACGACCACCAGCGCCAGGAGTTTGAGAGTGGCCAATTCCGGTGTGCCCGAAGGCAACAGCAGCGCACCGGCCAGGGTCACCACCCCGCGCATCCCGGCCCAGGACACCACCGTGGGACTGGTCCACGGCGGCGCGGGCTTACCGCGCGGCCGCGACTCGACCCACCACGCGAAATAGGTCGCCGGATACACCCAGATCGGCCGCGCCACCACGACGGTCACCAGCACCGCCGCGCAGGTGAGCAGCAGGGTGGTGTGGTCCAGGCCGCTGGACCAGGCGTCCTCGAGGATGCGCCGCACCTGCAAGCCCATCAGCAGGAACACCGCGTTCTCCAGGATGAACTGGATGGTGCGCCAATTGGTGCGCTCGGCGATCCGCGAGGCCGCGGTCTGCCACTTCGGCGCACCCTGCCCCAGGATCAGCCCGCACACCACCACCGCGATCACCCCCGAGGCGTGCGCGGCCTCGGCGGGCAGATACGCGGCGAACGGCGCGATCAGCGACAGACTGGTGTCGAGCACCGGATCGACGATGCGGCGGCGCAACAGCGCCAGCACCCCGGCCGCGACCACCCCGATGGCCGTGCCGCCCACCGCGGACCACAGGAAATCGCCCCCGGCCTGCCACACACTGAACGCCCCGGCCATGGCCGCCACCGCGGTCCGCAACGCCACCAGCGCGGTCGCGTCGTTGAACAGCGCCTCACCCTCGAGCAGCGTCACCACCCGCCGCGGCATCCCGACCTTGCGGGCGATCGCCGTGGCCGCCACCGCGTCCGGCGGCGACACGATCGCCCCGATCGCGACGGCCGCCGCGAACGGAATGTGCAGCATCGCGTGCACCACACCGGCCACCGCGAAGGTCGTGAACAGCACCAACCCGACCGACAACAACCCGATCGAGAGCTTCTTGGGCTTGAACTCCACCAGCGAACTGCTGATCGCCGCGGTGTAGACCAGCGGCGGCAACAACCCCAGCAGCACCATCTCGGGATTGATGTCGACCTCGGGCAGGAACGGCAGATACGACGCGCCGATCCCGGCCACGGTCAGAATCAGCGGTTCGGCCATGCCGACTCGGCGGGCGAGTGCGGCCAGTCCCACGGTGACCGCGATCAGCGCCACCAGTCCGAATGCGATATGCACCCTCATATCCTGCCAGCCGGTCACCGTGGAGTCGTGGTGACGGGGTTGCGCCGGTGGCGTACCTGGGTAATTCGGTCGGTGAGAGGTGTGTGCGGGAGGTGTCGGCTGTGGGACGTGTCGGAGGGGACCCGCATACTGGTGGCGTGAGTGCGGTTGCGGGCGATGAGGTCGGGGGCAGTGAGGTGGAGTTGTGAGTGCGTCGCGGGAGAACACCGGTTCGGGGCCGATCGTCACGGTGTCCGGGCCGATCGGCCGTCGCAATCCACGTCGCGACGAACTGGTGCTGTGCGTCGCGGCCGTGGTGATCGTGGCGCTGGCGGCGTTGGCGATGTCCGCGGCCACCGGCGGCGGGGCCGATTCACTACGCTGGTCGCTCACGGTTTTCGTGGTGCTGGTGGGGCTGGCGCACGTGGCGGTGCGGATCCTGGCGGCCAAGGCGGATCCGGTGATCCTGCCGTGCGTGGTCCTGCTCAACGGCCTGGGCCTGGTCCTGATCGACAGGCTCGACCGGGCCGAGGCGACCTCCGCGGCCGCCCTGGGCCAACCCGCCCCCTCCTCGGACGCGGCGCACCAGCTGATCTGGACCGCGGCGGGCATCGCGATATTCGCGATCGTGCTCGCGGTCGTGCGCAACCACAGCCAGCCCGCCCGCTACGCGTACACCTGCGGCCTGGCCGGCGTGGTGGCGCTGCTGGTGCCCGCGGTACTGCCGGACCGGTTCAGTGAGGTCAACGGCGGCAAGAGCTGGATCATGTTCCACGGCTTCTCGATTCAGCCCGGCGAGTTCGCCAAGGTGCTGCTGCTGATCTTCGTGGCCGGATTCCTGGTGGCCAACCGCGATCTGTTCAGCACCGCGGGCAAGAAGGTGCTGTGGTTCACCGTGCCGCGGCTGCGCGATCTGGGTCCGCTGCTGCTGGTGACGTTCCTCGCGGTGATCGTGCTGGTCTACGAGAAGAACCTGGGCTTCTCGCTGCTGGTGTTCGGCACCGTGCTGGCGATGGTGTACATCGCGACCCGGCGCGCGTCCTGGCTGCTGATCGGGATCGGGATGTTCGCGATCGGCGCGATCATCGCCTACAACCTGTTCGCCCACGTGCGAGTGCGGGTGCAGGTGTGGGAGGACCCGTTCGCGACCTACTACACCAACGGATTCCAGATCGCCCAGGGCCTGTTCGGCCTCGGCACCGGCGGCCTGTGGGGCGCGGGCCTGGGCGCCGGGCGGCCGCAGGAGGTGCCGTTCGCCAAGACCGACTTCATCATCGCCACCATCGGCGAGGAACTGGGCCTGTTCGGGCTGACCGCGGTGATCATCCTGTTCATGATCATCACGCTGCGCGGCTTCAGCGCCGCGCTGACCACCCGCGACTCGTTCGGCAAACTGCTCGGCGGCGGGCTCGCGTTCTCCCTGGGCTGGCAGTTGTTCGTGGTCGTGGGCGGTGTCACCAAACTGATTCCGCTGACCGGTCTGACCACACCGTTCATGTCCTACGGCGGGTCCTCGCTGCTGGCCAACTACGTCATCATCGCGCTGATGATCCGCATCTCGCACGACGCGCGCAGCGTCCCGCCGCCGACCGCGCCGCCGGTGGCGCCGATCGCGGACGCCATGACCGAACACATCGCGCGCCCACAGAACTGACCGTCCCGACGGTTCACCCGCGTGGTGAGCCTTCGAGGGGTTTGCCGGCATCGCGCCAGGCCAGGATGCCGCCGTCCAGGCTGCTCGCGTCGAATCCGGCGCGCCGGGCCCGCGCCGCGAACCGCCGCGACACCTCACCGACCGGGCACACGAACACCAGCGGACGACTGCGGGAGAACGGAATGCCCTGGGCGAACATATCGTCCAGTTGATCGTCACGAATATTGAGCGACCCCGGGACGTGCCCGATCCGGTACGCCATCGCGCCCCGGGTATCGACCACGACCGGCGGCACCGCACCCTCGGCCCGGCCGTCGAGCCGCTCGAGTGCGTCCGGACTCACCACGGGCACCGCCGCGAGTTCGTCCGCGTCGGGCGCGGCGGCCCGGGAATCGTTGCGGCCGAACAGATCCGGTCGCCGCTTCTTGATGTACGACAGGTACGGTTCGATCCGATCACACACGACGACCACCGCCACCACCGGATCATCGCGGGACAC
Organism: Nocardia macrotermitis; assembly: GCF_009604405.1. Taxonomy (GTDB): domain Bacteria; phylum Actinomycetota; class Actinomycetes; order Mycobacteriales; family Mycobacteriaceae; genus Nocardia; species Nocardia macrotermitis. The sequence goes on along the minus strand of NZ_WEGK01000008.1, from coordinate 17,206 downwards.
CGCCGAACGATCGAGCGCGCCCAGATGTTCGACCGCCGCGGCATAGGCCGCCCCGCTGGTCGGCCCGGCCAGCACGCCGTACCCGGTGGCCAGCTCGAGCGTCCCCTCGATCGCGTGCGCGGCGGTGACGGTCATGACGCGGTCGTAGAACTCGGGCCGGAACAGCCCCACATCCCACATCTCGGTCTCGGACCGGATCCCGGGAATGAAGTCGCCACGTTCGGAAACGACCGCGACGGTACGCAATTCGGGATTGTGCTTGCGCAGATAACTGGCCGTGCCCCGAGTCGATCCGGTGGTACCCAGCCCGCCGATCAGATAGTCCACGCCCCGCCCGCCGAGGTCCTCGTGGATCTCCCGGCCGGTGCCGTGATAGTGCGCCTCGATATTCTTCTCGTTGGTGTACTGCGACGGATGATGGTATGCCCCAGGATGTTTGGCCATCGTCGCCTCGATCACCGAGTACACGTCGTTGGGCGTGGTCGGGTCCGGGCATTCGGACAGGCCGGGCAACTCCTGGATCCTGGCGCCGAACAGTTGCAGCAGATCACGCACCTCACCGACCTTGATCCGATTGGTGATCGCATGCAGTTCGACCCCGCGCATCGCCCCCAGAATGCGCAGCGCCTTGGCGGTATTACCGCTGGACGCCTCGATCAGCGTCCGCCCGTGCTCGGCGATCGCGTCGATATCGTCGCTGATCATCGCCCACGCCACCCGGTCCTTCACCGAGCCGAACGGGTTGCAGGACTCCAGCTTCGCGTAGAGCTCGACGTTCTCGAGCCCGTGCACGGCCGGATCCAGCCGCAGCAGCGGGGTGTTGCCGATGAGTTCGGTGATGTGGTCGTAGCGCATCAGGCGACCCCGTCGGCGGCGGCGTGCAGCGCCTCGACCACGGAGTACCCGCCGCGATCGGTGACCGGCGCGGGGTCGTACTCCTCGTCACGACAGATCCGGAACTGTTGCCCGTCACCGATGACCGCGAGCTTGGGCGGCGGTTCGTGCATCGCCGCCGAGGCCGCCGACAGATCCATGTGATACGCGGCGGTATTCGGGAACACCACCAGATCACCGGGCCGCGGCACGGACTCCAGCCACACCTTGTGATTGGTGATCAGATCACGCTCGAGGCACAGCCGCCCGGCGAAGTACACCCCCACCCGGCCCGGCTCACCCGCCGCATCGGCGCTCGAATCACATGCGGCACAATCGGATCCGGACGCATCGCGGCGAGCGCTACCGGGCAACACCAGCGGATCCACCATGACCTCCTGATCGGCCGGAGTGACGGAATCACGCGAGAGATCCACATTCACCAGCACACTGCCATCGGCCGCGCGCTTGACGAATTCGACCCGGGCGACGGTGATTCCGGCATGATCGACCAGCGACTTACCGGGCTCGAGCCAGACCTCGAGCATGTTCTCGGTGACAACCTGAGCGAACGTGCGCCCACCGTGCCCCTCGAGCGGCGCGCCGAGCAACTCGTCGAGCATGCGGGTCGCGGAAACGGTATTGGCGTACTTGTGGAACACCGGCGTCCCGTGCACCCCGGCGCCCTCGACCTGATAGCCGAAAGTGTTGCCGCCCCACGTCATCGGCTCACCCCGCCCCAGCAGTGATTCGCGCAACGCCAGCACATACGCGTCGAAACGCTCGACATCCGCGGTGAACACCTGCCGGAACCCACCACCGATATCCAGCACCGACGGGGCCAGATCATAGGAATACGCCGCCTCGATCAATTCCAGGCAAGCCTCGGCGGCCCGCAGCCGTTCGGCGGGTTCCCCGGAATCGATGTGAAAGGCAAGCCCCCGCAGATCGAGCCGCTCACGATGCGCCGCGAGGACCCGCAACGCCTGCCCGGCCTCACCCACCGCGATACCGAACCGACTCACCGCACTGTTCCGGAAACCCGAGATCCGCAGCAGCACAGGAACTCTCGAATGGTCCCGAGCCAACTCGGCGAGCCGCTCCAACTCCCACGGATTGTCCACATTGACGCTCACCCCGGCCTCGACCAGCTCCCGCAGAAACCGCTCACCCTTGGGCCCGGTCGCCTCGATCGACGTCGCGGGAAACCCCACCCCGACAGCGGCGGCCAACTCCTGCCGCGAGGCCACATCGACCGCGATACCGGCTGCCGCGGCAGTCCGCAGCAGCGCCCGCGAACGATTCGCCTTGTGCGCGTAGCAGATCCGATACCGCGACAGCTGCCCATCCAGCACCGACCGCATCCGGCCCAGATTCTCCGCGAACACCTGCGGGAACAACAGATGCGCGGGGGAGTCGAACCGCCTCACCGCCCCCTGCACCGCGCCGGGCGTGTCCAGGAACGCCCGCACCAGCGTATGGACTTTCGCCGGAAGCCCCGGCGCGGCGACCGCGCGACCGTCATTCACGACCGGCACCCCCGAGAACGACTGGCGCACTTGCCTTCCGAGGACGGAACCGTCCTCATCGGGCGATCTCGGGTCGTGCGGCAGCGATTTCGGATGTCGCCGCCGCGACATGGGCGGGCGCGGCGAGCGCCGGGTTGTATCCGCTGTCCCGCAACGCCTCGAACGCTCGATGCCGATTACGCGGACTCCGGAACTCCGCCACCACCCGCTTACTGATCAGATCGATATCGTGCACCCGGATCCGCATCGACTCCAGCACCCCGGTGATGGTGCGCACGCAATGCTTGCAGTTCATATCCGGCACGTGGAACACCTGATTCTCCGCGTCGAGCGCCCCGTCGTCGTGCACGGTGTCATCGGCGACCTCGGCGATGCGCAACCGCGGCACGATCGCGGTGAACAACTCCACGAACCCGTCCACCACCATCGGCAACACGCTGTAGTGCTCACCGTCGAGCCGATGCGGCATCGCGGCCAGACACGCCGGACGGGTGCCCGGTGGCAGCAGCGCGTACTGACGCGAGATCAGATCCAGCTCGTCGTGGTACTTCTCGATCGCCGCGGACACCGACAAACCCTCGGTGGTGGTGGCGCGGCGCATGACCGCGTGCGCGTCGGCGATGGTGGCGTCCTTCATCGCGCGCAGCGTGGCCACGGTGTCGGCGGTGTAGCGGACGGTGCCGTCGGGCTGCGCGGCGAAACTCACCGGAATCATCCCGCGTCGATACGTCGAGGCCTGCAACTCCCAGTACCAGCGCGTGGCCACCGCCCCGAAAACACCCGAATCGCGCATCCCGCAGGCGAATCCGACCGGTGTGCGATACGAGGTGAGGTGCGCGAGCAGCGCGTGCTGCGCCAGCGCCCGCCCGGTCGCCTCGATACCGACCCGGAAGACATCGATCGGATCGTGATCGGTGGTGGTGCCCTCGAGAACCTTGCGATCGGATTGCGGCAGCGCCGAAATACGTTCGGCGAGTGCGGAATCGACCTCCAGCGCCCGCCACAGCGCCAGTACCGCCTCGCGGGTGGCGATCGGCACGATCGGCCCGAGCCCGTCGCCGCGCACATGCCCGGTATTGGGGATGCCGTCGCTGTCGGTCCAGGTGATGCGATGGGAGGCGCTGGTGACCTGATCGGGACGACACGGCCGCATGAACCGCTCCAGATACATCCGCTGCGAGAGCGTCAGATGACCGTCCGGTTCGGGCCGCATCACCGTACGGGTGTACTCGATCCGCGTCGCGCCCACCGGTGGCAGCCGATCGAAAAGGCCCGGCCGGGCCAGTGTCGCGAGCACGCGTGCGGCCGCACGCCGATCGTAACGCGGGTGTGGCGGGCTGAGAGTCATGGTCCGACCTCCCTGGCGATCTCGGCGAGATATCCGACGAATCGGTCGATATCGTCGGCGGTGGTGTAGATGTGCGTGCTGACCCGGACCGAATCCGCGTCGTCCCGGCCATCGGCGGGCGGTACGCAGTGCGCGCCGGTGCGAACCAGGAACCCGGCCTCGGCCAGCACGAACCCCAGATCCGTGGAACCGATCCCGGCGAGAGTGAACGACACTGTGCCGTAACCGATCTCGCACGGCGCGTGCGCGGGGCCCGGGGTGAACTCGAGTCCGGGCAGCGGGCGCAGGCCGTCGATGAGCCGCCGCGTCAGCACCCGATTGTGCTCGGCGACGAGCTCGACACCGATCCGCTCGAGGACCTCGAGCGCCGCCCCCAGGGCCAGGATGCCGGGAATATTGTGCGTGCCACCCTCGAGCCGCTCGGGCATCGCGGCATACGCCAGACCCGAATCATCCGGTGCCACACCGGAATTCCCGCCGGGCAGGAACGGCACCAGCTGCTCGTGCACGCGCCGAGCGCAATAGAGCACACCGGTGCCGGGCGCACCGAACATCTTGTGCGCGGACAACACCGCGAAATCCGCGCGCAACTCGGTGACATCGATCGGCACATGCCCGCCGCTCTGACTGCAATCGAAACACAGCAGCACCCCCGGATCGAGCCGATCCCGCACCTCTTCCAGGGTGTTCACCGCACCGAACACATGATGCAGGTGACTCACCGTGATCAGCCGCGTCCGGGGCGACAACCGATCCGCGATATCGGCGGTATCGGCCTCACCGAGCGCGGTGACCCGATAGGGGACCAGCCGGATCCGGTGACCGAACCGCGCCAGGGTGTCCCGCAGATGCAACCACGGATACACGTTCGAGGCGTGATCGCGTGGGCTGTACAGGATTTCGTCACCGTCGCGCAGATTCGCCAGCCCCCAGCTCAACGCCACCGCGTTCAGGCCCGCCGTCGCCCCCGGGGTGAAGACGATCTCCTGCGGCGCGGCGCCCAGCAGCGTCGCGGTGCGTTCACGCACGTCGGCGATGGTGCGGGTCAGCGTCGTGGCCCACGGATAACTGCCGCGCCCGGCATTGGCGGTGCGCTCGCGCAGATACCCCTCGACCGCCGCGATCACCGGCGCGGGCTTCTGCGTGGTCGAGGCGCTGTCCAGATAGATCTGCGGCGACGCGGCCACCGCGGGGAACAATCGGCGCACCGCCGCCGGTGAGATCGGTTCCGGCGGTGGGGTTATCGGCCCGGACCCGGGCGGGTTCGGCGCGGGAGCCCGGACCGCCGGATGCGGAGCGGGGACAGACCCGGATACAGCTGACCGCAAACGCGACGCTCCCTTCGGCTCGTACGCTCCGACCCGTTCAACGATACGCACATTCGGCGAGTTGTTCGAAGAGTGTCGCCGACAACGACTTTCGCGGCCGCAATCGGTGCAGGATACCCGGTCACTTACCGGCTACCGGATCACTTGCCCGCCGGATCGGGGCCGCCCGGATTGCACAGCGCCTGCACGGTCGCGTCGTACCCGACCGCGGGCCGCCACGGTTCGAGGTTCCAGCTCGGCTTGTTCGGCGAGACCAGTCGCGCCCACTGCCAATGGCATTCGAACTGGTCGTACATGCCCGGGGTGTTGGCCTCGGGCGCGTCCTTCAACACCTCACCCCAGGCGCGGTTCAGCGCGGCCGGGAACCAGTCCTCCCGGCCCGCGGTCGTGGGATAGACGTGCAGGCGGCGGCCGTCGGTGTCCTCGGTCCACTGCGTGTGATCGATGAGCGGGCTGTTCGGAAACGGATCGGTGGTCGGAGCGCTCGCGGTCGTGGTCGCGGCCGCGGAGCTGGCCGGATGCGTGGTGGCCGGGGCCGCGGTGGACGGGGCGGGCGCGACGGTGCCGACCGCGACCGGCGCGGATTCGTCGGCCGCGCCGCAACCACTGGCCGCCAACGCCGCCAGCGCCAGTATCGACACCAGCGGCCGGGTGATCACACACCTCATCCAAGGCCCCCTTCGCAAGTTCCGTCCCGCCCGCAACCGTACCGCGTGCGATCGCGCGCACCGGTGGCGGCCGATCGGGCACGCCCGTCCTGCCCGACATGTCCGTGCCCTGGACGTACCATGGTCGGGTGGCCGCACAGCTGACCAAGGGACAGATCGACCATCTGACAGTCGGGGATCTCACCGTATCCGTACAACACAGCGAGCCGATCGATGTCTCGGCGCTGCTGTTGAATTCGGCCGGGCGGGTCCGCGGCGAACGCGATCTGATCTTCTTCAACCAGAACTCCGGACCCGGCATTCGCCTGGCGGACGGGCAGATTCCGGGTGTGTCGATCGAATTGCGCGCGCTGCCACGGGATGTCGAACACGTCCGGGTGATCGTGAACCTCGCCGATCAGCAGGCGCACTTCGGCGATTTCGAGGCGCCGGTGCTGCGCGTGGCGGGACCGGGCGGAAAACCGTTGTACGAGTACGTCGTCGACGGTCTGGGCCGGGCGGGCGTGGTGGTGGCCCTGGACCTGGACCGGGTCGGCGGGGCCTGGCAGCTGCGGATGATCGGCGAGGGCTACGACGCCGGATTCGACGCGCTGGTGACCGGGCACGGCGTGCGCGTCAGCGGTCCGGGCGAACAGGATCCGGGCTATCGCGGCCCCGCCGAACTGGCCCCGGGCCAGGAGGTGTCCCTGCACAACGTCCGCAGCGGCGACCTGACCCTGGTGAAGATGGCGCTGGGCTGGGACCCGGTGCGCGGGCGCGGATTACGCAAGGTCGAGGTCGATCTCGATGCCTCAGCTCTGATGTTCGCCGGCGACCGCGTGGTCGACGGCGCCAACTTCCACCAGCTGGCCTCCCTCAGCGGCGCGGCCCGGCACTCGGGTGACAACGTCGACGGCAGCGGCGCGGGTGACGACGAGATCATCACCGTGAATCTGGGACAGCTGCCCCGGCATGTCACCGCGGTGGTGTTCGTGGTGACCTCCTACAAGGGCCACACCTTCGAACGCGTCCGCGAGGCATTCTGGCGGATGGACGACGGCGTTGCGGGCATGCAGCTCGCGCGCGGCAACCTGCGGGCCGGTGGCGCGCACACCGGCATGATCGTCGCGAAGGTCTACCGCGACGGCAGCACCTGGCGGATGGCCTCGATCGGCGCCCCGATCCAGGCCACGCACCCCGTCGAGGCGATCCCGCAGATCCTGCCGTACCTCTAGTCCGGTATCGGCGCGCTCAGGCGCTGTCGCGGCCGGTGATCTGCACGATCGGCAGCACCAGCGCCGCGGGAGCCGACGCGGGCACCACCGGATTGTGCGGTGCGACAGGGGAAATGCGGCGATAGCCCGCGCTCTGCTCGGGCCGGGAGTCCTGCTCACCCTTGTTCGGCCACAGCGCCGCGGCCCGCTCGGCCTGGGCGGTGATGGTCAGCGACGGATTCACCCCGAGATTCGCCGACACCGACGCACCGTCCACCACACTCAACGTCGGATAGCCGTACACCCGGTGATACGGATCGATCACCCCGTGCTCGGCATCGGAACCGATCGGCGCGCCACCCAGGAAGTGCGCGGTCAACGGAATATTGAACACCTCACCCCAACTGCCCCCGGCGATCCCGCCGATGGTGTCCGCGACCTTGCGCGTCACCTCGTTACCGGCCGGGATCCAGGTCGGATTCGGTTGTCCGTGGCCCTGTTTGGAGCTCATCGTGCGCTGCCCGAACAGCCCGCGCTTGGTGTAGGTGGTGATCGAATTGTCCAGGTTCTGCATGACCAGCGAGATGATGGTGCGCTCACTCCAGTTCCGGACCGTCAGCATCGAGATCAGCCGCACCGGATGCTTGAGTACCTCGAGCACGAAACGCAGCCACCGCGGAATCCGGCCGCCACCGTCGACCATCAGCGTCTGCAACAGCCCCATCGCATTGGATCCCTTGCCGTACCGCACCGGCTCGACATGCGTATCGGCGGTCGGATGGATCGAGGAGGTGATCGCCACACCCCGGGTGAAATCGCGATCCGGATCCACCTTGCGGGTGGCCGCGCCCACGATCGACTCGGAATTGGTCCGGGTCAGCTGACCCAGCCGCGGCGAGAGCGCGGGCAGAATTCCCTTGTCCCGCATGGCGAACAACAGCTGCTGGGTGCCCCGGGTCCCGGCCGCGAGCACCACGTGCGAGGCGGTCAGCGTGTGCGGCGACCTGCGGAACCACGCCCCGGTCCGCTCGGTGCCGACCTCCCAGGAGCCGTCCGGCAGCGGCCGCACCGCGGTCACCGTGGTCAGCGGAAACACCTGCGCCCCAGCCTGTTCGGCGAGATACAGATAATTCTTGACCAGTGTGTTCTTCGCCCCGTGGCGGCACCCGGTCATACATTCCCCGCATTCGGTGCATCCGGTGCGCTCGGGCCCCGCGCCACCGAAATACGGGTCCGCGACGGTCTTTCCGGGCTCCCCGAAGAACACCCCGACCGGCGTCTGCACGAAGGTGTCACCGAAACCCATCTCGTCGGCGACCTGTTTGAACACCTCGTCCGCGGGGGTCATGTGCGGGTTCTGCACCACGCCGAGCATCTTGCGGGCCTGCTCGTAGTAGGGGGTCAGCTCGGACTGCCAGTCGGTGATATCGCGCCACTGCGGATCGGCGAAGAACGGCGCGGGCGGAACATACAGGGTGTTGGCGTAGTTGAGCGAACCGCCACCCACCCCCGCGCCGCCCAGGATCAGCACATCGCGCAGCAGATGGATGCGCTGAATCCCCAGGCAGCCGAGTTTGGGCGCCCAGATGAACTTGCGCAGATCCCAGCTGGTCTCGGGTAGCTCGTCGTCGGCGAACCGCCGCCCGGCCTCCAACACCCCGACCCGGTAACCCTTTTCGACCAGCCGTAACGCCGTGACACTACCGCCGAATCCGGAGCCGACGATCAATACGTCGAAATCGGTGTCCCGCTGGCTCATGGTCCTGCTCCTCGCGTGCCGTCTCCTGTGACCGCGCTAACGTTACTACTCGGTAAGTTCGGTGGACGCGGCAAGTCCGCACCCTCGTTCGCACTCACAACGCGCGGTGGTTCGCGGCCGGGGCGCGACACGCGAGCACGGCGCTGCCACATAGGATTTCCCGCGTGACCGGATACGACGACGCCTTCGAGCACCTCGACACCTCGACCCTGCCGCCCCGCCAACAGCGGATCCTGACGGCGATCCGGGATTCGGTGGTGCGGCACGGCTATCCGCCCAGCACCCGCGAGATCGGCCACGCCGTCGGCCTGCGGTCCACCTCGACGGTCTCGCGGCATCTGAAAGCGTTGGAGGACAAGGGTTTCCTGCGCCGCAGCGAATCGGTGACGCGCCCGATCGACGTGCGGCTGTTCCTGCGCTCGACCACCTCGCCCGAACGCGACGAGCACGCCGTGGAGGTTCCGGTGGTCGGCGATATCGCGGCCGGCGCCCCGATCCTGGCGCAGGAGCACGCCGAGGACACCCTCACCCTGTCCCGGCAGCTCGTCGGGCGTGGCACGGTGTTCGGCCTGCGGGTGCGGGGCGATTCGATGATCGATGCCGCGATCTGCGACGGCGACATCGTCGTGGTGCGCCGTCAGCCCGACGCGCAGACCGGGGAGATCGTCGCGGCCATGATCGACGGCGAGGCCACGGTGAAGGTGTTCCGGCGACGTAACGGCCACGTCTATCTGGAACCGCGCAATCCGGCCTATTCGGTCATCGACGGTGACGAGGCCGTGGTGCTGGGCAAGGTCGTCTCGGTGATGCGGCGGATGTGACGCCGCACAATCTGAAACATGTGTGGTTCGTCGAACGATAGGCCGTCGACTACAGTTCCGGGCGTCCTGTCGTCCGGGGCATCGCTTCGGAAGTCTGTAACGGAGGTGCGCATGAGGCGCGGGATTCGGATCGCAACGGCTGCCGCGGTGGCCCTGTTCGCGGGGTTGTCGACCGTGGTCGCGGCAGGCCCCGCCGCCGCGTCCGGCGATCCGCTGATCACCTCGAAGGCCCCGCTGGCCCACCCGGTGTCCGCGGACGGTTCCACACTCGCCGGATTCGGCGTCGTGGATGCCACGCACCTGAAACTCAGCGTGTTCTCCGCGGCGATGAACAAGCCCGTCATCGTGGAGGTGCAGCGCCCGGCCGACACCTCCGCACCGCGGCCGACGCTGTATCTGCTCAACGGCGCGGGCGGCGGCGAGGACAGCGCCAGCTGGGACGCCCAGGCCCCCGAGGCGCTGAAGTTCCTGGCGAGCAAGAACGTCAACGTGGTCGAGCCGATCGGCGGCGCGTGGAGCTACTACGCCGACTGGCGCAAACCGGATCCGACCCTGGGCGTCAACAAGTGGAAGACCTTCCTGACCCAGGAGCTGCCGCCGATCATCGACGGCGCGCTGGGCACCACCGGCGTGAACGCGATCGCCGGGCTGTCCACCTCGGGCACCTCGGTGCTGGCCCTGGCTATCGCGAAGCCGGGACTGTACAAGTCGGTCGCGGCCTACAGCGGCTGCGCGCAGATCAGTGACCCGATCGGCTACCGGTTCGTCAACATGGCCACCGAGGTCTGGGGCGGCGGTAACACCCTGAACATGTACGGACCGGAGAACGACCCGATGTGGGCGGCCAACGACCCGTACGTGCACGCCGATCAGCTGCGCGGGCTGAACCTGTTCATCTCCAGCGGTTCCGGGCTGCCCGGTAAGTACGACACGCTCAACGGCCGCTACGCGCTGCCGGGTCTGTACGGGCTGGGCAACCAGCTGATCATCGGTGGCGTCATCGAGGCCGCGGTCAACGGATGCAGCCACAACCTGCAAGCCAAGCTGAACAAGCTCGGTATCCCGGCCACCTACGACTTCACCGCGACCGGCACCCACTCGTGGGGTTACTGGCACGACGACCTGCTGCGTTCGTGGCCGGTGCTGGCCAAGGGCCTGGGTCTGCCCGCCTGAGTCTCCGCGCCCGAACGCCCCGTCGCACGTGCGCGGCGGGGCGTTCGTCGTGTCAGACCACGACCGGTTTGCTGCAGCTGTCCGGCGGATCGACTTTCGAGCAGGCCAGGGGAGCGCGGGTCGGGCGATAGTTCGCGGGCACCCCACCGGCCCGGGTGATGTCCCGATACACCGCGACCGCGTCGGTGGGCTTGCGGGTCAGGCTCGGATCGGTGGTCACATCGACGGTGTAGAGGCCGAAACGTGGTGTGTAACTGCCCCATTCGTAATTGTCGGTCAGACTCCAGTAGTTGTATCCGAGCAGGTTCATCCCGTCCGCCTTCGCCCGTTGCAGCCAGTAGACGGTGTCGCGCAGATGATCCGCGCGGGTGTACCCGTCGGGGCGGGGCTTGCCGTTCTCGGTCGGCATCCCGTTCTCCACCACGTACAGCGGTTTGCCCGGAAAAAGCTTGGCGTAGTGCCGGAGTGCGTAATAGATGCCCTCGGTTTGCAGGGGCAACTGCCACATTCCGGGCGCACCCGCCGAACTGCCCGCGGCCGTGGTGCCCGGATCCGGGCCGAAATAGTAGTCCACGCCCAGGAAGTCGAGTTTGTTCGCGACCTTGTCGACGAAGGGCTGATTCACCGAGGTCTCCGCGCCCGGCACGAAACCCAGATTGCTGGTCACCATCGCGTCGGCGTGGGCGTGGTGGATGTGGTCGTAGATCTCATTGTGCGCCTGGGCGAGTCGATCACGCATGGTGGTCGCCGCGCTCTGCGGCAGCGCGCCGATGCGCAGTTCGGTGCCGATGTAGGCGATCGGTTCGTTGATCGTCACCCACAGCGGATTGCGGGATGCGTAGCGGTCCACCATCTTTCGGGCATTGGTCAGCCAGTCGCGGACCATGTCCGGATGCTGCCAGCCGCCGCGCGCCGCGGCCCAGCCCGGATACACCCAGTGGTCCAGGGTGAGCATCGGGCGCATACCCGCGCGCACGATCGCGTCCACGATGCCGTCGTAGGCGATCAGCGCCGCATCGTCCCAACTGCCCGGATTCGGTTGCACCCGTGCCCATTCGATGCTGATCCGATAGACCTTGACGCCCAGTTGCGCGGCATGGGTGACGTCATCGGCGTAGTAGTCCCAGAACCGCACCGCCTCGAGACACGGATCGGCCTTGCCCGCACCGATGTAACGGGTCCAATTGCTGTCCGCCGCATGGCCTTCGGTCTGGAAACCCGAGGACGACACGCCCCACAGGAATCCGTCGCCGAGTGGCGGTACCCCGCCCGAGGGGGCCGGTGGCGGGGCGGCCGAGGCCGGTCCGGGCACGAACACGGCCGCCGCGGCGGCAGCACCGGCGGCGAGGATCCGCCGACGACTCGACTGTCCCATCGAGCAAGCGTAGCTGTGCGGTAGCTGAAAATCGGCGCAGTGACGTGCGTGTCGTCGGCGAAGGGCTCCGCGGATCGATCACTCACTGAGCCGCCCGCCGCACCGGATCATGCTCGTCGCTGCGGCGGGCGGCTCCTTCGAGGTGTGGGATCGCTCAGTGCGGCGCGGCGGACAGGTCGAACATGACCAGCCCGTCCATCCGCTCGGGCGTGTAATGCGCCGACACCCAGTTGAAGATGTCGGTATTGCCCACCGGGTGCCACAGTGCCGCAGCCGGATCCTGCTGGGCGGCAGGCTGATCCGGGGTGGACTGCGGGTGCGCGGGCTTCTTGCGCCACGAGTCCGGCAGCTTCACCTCCGGCGCGATGTAGTAGGTGACCTGGTGGGTGCGGACCAGGTCCCGGAACTGCGCCAGGGTCGGTGCCGGGTCCTCGGAGGTGAATCCGCCGATCGCGATCACCGATGTGCGACTGGACAATTCGAGCCCGGCGGCCGGGCCGGAGCGTTCGGTGGCCGCGGACCACCTGGTGGTGGTGTGCCGCAACTTGTCGATCAGCTGCGGCGGGTAGTCGTCCCCGCCCATGAACATGCCGAACGCGTGCCGCATCTGCGCGAACGCCGGCGGCAACTCGTCCTTGTGCGCGGGACCGACCGAGGGGCTACCGCCGGTATGGGCCTCGGGCAACGTGGCCGCGGCGTAGGCGGTCGAACCGCCCAGCGCGGCGATCATTCCGACGGTGACCAGGACGGTGGTGACGCGTCGGGACGTCCGGCGCGACAGCGCCGGAATCGTAGTGAGCGCCAGACCCGCGGCGGCCAGCACGGTCACGACCAGGATCGTCCACCGCAACCACGGCTGCCACTCCGAATTACGGTGCAGCAGCACGAATCCCCACACACCACCGGCCAGAACCAGTGCGGCCGAACCCAACCGGCCCAGGATGCCGTCCCGTCGCCGCCACATCTCCAGCACACCGAGCGCGAGCGTGCCCACGATGGCCGGTGCGATGGCCAGGGTGTAATAGGCGTGCATGCCGCCCTGCATCCCAGCGAACGCTGCGCCGTCGATCAACAGCCACAACCCGAACGTCAGCGCCGCGCCCCGCACCAGATCGGTGCGCGGGGCCCGGCCGCGCGAGATCAGCACCAGCACGAACGCCAGGATCGCCGCGGGCAGCAGCCAGGAGATCTCGAAACCGATCTCACCGGTGAACAGCCGCTCCACCCCGTTGCCACCGCCGAACGGACCACCGCCGTGGAAGTGCGGGAACTCGTACCCGGCGGGCATCTCGAGCATCTTGCGCCCCATGTGGTTATGGCCCAGATACCGCGCGAAACCGTTGTAGCCCAGGACCAGATCCATGAACGTGTTGTTCGTCGACCCCGCCAGATACGGGCGCGAATCCGCAGGCCACAGAATCGTCAGCAGCACATACCAACCCGCGGAGACCACCAGCGCGACCGCGGCGGCCAGCAGATGCCCGATCCGCCGCCCGAACCCGGTCGGCGCCACCACCAGATAAGCCAGCCCGAGGGCGGGCAACACCATCAGCCCTTCGAGCATCTTGGCCAGGAACGCGAACCCGAGCGCGACCCCGGCCAGGATCAGCCAGCGCATACTCGCCACGCGCAGCGAACGGATCGTGCAGTACGCCGCCGCGGTCATCAACAGCACCATCACCGCGTCGGGATTGTTGAACCGGAACATCATCGTCACGACCGGCGTCACCGCGAGCATCGCACCCGCGAGCAGACCCGCACCCCGGCTGTCCGTCGCACGGGTGATCGCGCCGTACATCAGCGCGACCGCCGCCACGGCCATCAGCGCCTCGGGCACCAGCATGCTCGCACTGCCGAACCCGAACAGCTGCCCCGAGAGCCCCATCACCCACTGCGACACCGGCGGTTTGTCGACGGTGATGAAGTTGCCCGGGTCCAGCGAGCCGAACAGCAGCGCCTTCCAATCCCGTGCCCCCGCCCACGCCGACGCCGCATAGAAACTGTTGCCCATGCCGTTGACGGTGATGTTCCACAGATAGGCCACGGCCGTCCCGAGCAACAACACCACCAGCGCGATCCGCTCCCAGCGGCGCGCGGGCCCCAGGCCCGGATTGCGTTCGACCAGCGGGGGAGGGGTGGATTCGGACACGGCGGTATCGGTAGAGGTCGCTGTCACCGCGCAAGTCTGCCCCGAACATCGGTGAGAAGTCTGGCGTCCGGCTGTGAGAAGTCTGTGAAATCTAATGGAATATGTCGTTGATCAGATCGTCGCCCAGGCCGAACCCGCACCCATCGCCATCGCACCACCGAACGAGCTGCCCAGGAACCGGTGCAGCATCCCGCCGCCTATATTGACCGGCAAGCTGTTCCACCACTCCCGGAGGAGATCCGTTGCGCCGCACCCTGTTCACCGCATCCATCCTGACCGGCCTCGCCCTGACCCCCGGCCTGGCCGCCGCCCAGGGCCTGGGACAGGTCACCATCCAAGTGCAGGCATCGACCCTGGGCACCAACTTCCCGGTCACCGGCTTGACCACCACGGTCACCCCCTGCTCCGGCGGCAAACCGGTAGCCTCCGCCACCACCGGCCCGAAAGGCACCGCCACCGCCTTGGTCGGCCTGGGCTGCTACCGCGTCAAAGCCACCGCCGTCCCCGCCGGCTGCTCCCTCGACGGCAACCCCACCACTCAGGTCGTCGCCCTGCCCGGTTCCTCTCCCCGGGCCACCTACCACGTTCGGTGCGCCTGACGGATTCCGTTGCCGGGCAGCCGGATCCGCACCGGCGAGCGACGCCCGAACCGGTCGCCGTCGGTGCTCGTTCGGCAGTAGTGTGTCCTGCGGATGACGATGACCGGCATCGCCGGGTGACGGGGGCTCGAATGGATTCCGACGACCACACCGAGATCTACGAGGTGGCGCTACCCGTCCGAATCCGACCGGATTTCGAGCCCTCGGCGGTGACGGAATTCCACGAAGACGGCTTCGTCATGGAACTGACCACCACCCTGCCCGACGTGTGCAGCGAGCACGGATTACCGGCAATCGGCAAGTGCGTGAAGGATATTCGCTTCCGTCGAACCGAGGGCGGATGGGCACAACGCACAGCCATCACCCTACTCGGCGACGTGTCCCGAATGCTCGGACGCTGGGCCGTCAGCCTGGGCATGGGCTGGTCGAGCTGGACAACGCACCGCGACCCCGACGGCGTCCTGGAAGGCGTATGGCCGTTCTGCACGCACTGCGTACGCGTGGCACGAATGTATCGCTGGCTCGCCCACGCGGTAATCATTGCCGGAGTCGCTGTTTTCCTCACGGGGTGCGTGCTGGGTTTGATGGAGATCCGAAGCGTCCCGCTGGCGGCCGTGACATTCTTCTCGATAGTGTGTGGTCCGTACCTCGCGGCACTCGCCTACATCCGGTCGGGAACTTTGGTTCGCATTCAGCCGATCACCGACGCGACCACCGTGACATTGGACGCCGCCCCCGCGTTCGTCGCCGCATACGAACATGGCACGGCCGCTGGAAATCTCGGTTAGCCCGTCGTGCCGAGATCCGCAAGGTGCAGTCCCGCAATGCGCTTGATCTTGGTGTGGAGTCTGATCTACTGTCCGCCTCGCGTTGATCGCGCACTCCTGGTGTTGCGGTCGCCTGCCGCTGAACGGAGGTTGTCATGCACAAGCTGGTGGTTCTGTATCCCGAGCCCGCCGATCCCGACCACTTCCGCGACTACTACGTGAACACCCATCTCCCGCTGGTCGCGCGCATGCCCGGCCTGCTCGCGTACCGCTACAGCTTCGAGGTGGCGGCGACGCAGGGACAGACGCCGTACTTCGCGGTCTTCGAGGCCGATTTCGCTGACGTTGCGGCGATGACCGCGTCGAGGGAGTCTCCGCAGGGCCGCGAGGTGGGTGCCGATGTCGCCAACTACGCCACCGGCGGTGCGGTCGTCATCCACTATCCGGTGCAGAACGGCACCCTCTGAGCCTGGCCCGACTGAGGGCGACAGCCGAGAGCAAGCAAGTTGCGGTCTCGGCGCTTCTATGAGACGCACCGAGACCACAACCGATCTCGATGGGGGCGTTATGCGTTGTGCCCGTTGAGCTTTCCGCTTGTCACCCCGGCAGTGAACGCGTCCCACTCGTCAGCGTCGAACACCAGGGCTGGGCCCGACGGGTTCTTCGAGTCGCGAATACCGACGTGGGCTTTGGGCAGGTGTGCGACCTCGACGCACTCGCCACCGTCGTTACTGTAGGTGCTCTTGAACCAGCTTGCGGCGGATAATGTTGTGATCACGCTCCGTACTCCTCTGTGATCTCATGAGAGCGGCATTATGCGTTGTGCCGGTTGATATTTCCGTGCATCACGCTGGCGGTGAAGGCATCCCACTCGTCGGCAGTGAACACGAGGGCCGGGCCTGATGGGTCCTTCGAGTCGCGGATACCGATTTGCCGGGCCGGCAGGTGTGCGACCTCGACGCAGTCTCCACCGTCCTGGCTATGACTGCTCTTGAACCAGTGTGCGCTGGATAGTCTTTCGCTCATACGCCGTACTCCTCTGCGATCTCCAGTACCAGACGCCTGGTGTCCTCTTCACTCAACGCTACCGCGCGGATCCCCGTCACTGCTGCCCTGTGACGTTCGATCATGCCCTCGTCTTCGAGGAACAGCGCGCCCGTGAAACCCTCGACGAAGACCACCGGGGGCTCGGGTGATCGACTGGTATGCAAGGACCGAAATTCGAAGAGTGTGAACGACTGCGACACGAGACCGGAGTGAGGGCCCGCGCCGAACGGAATCACACGAATGGATACATTCTGAAGCCGTCCGAGGCTCGCGAGGTGGGTCAACTGTTCGTGTATCACTTCCCGGTTGCCGACGTGATGTCGCAAGGTTGCTTCCGATAACAGTACTTCCAGAAAGAATTCAGGATCTTCGGTGATCCTCTGCTGCCGCCGAGCGGTCAATTCCAGCTGTCGTTGCGTATGTTCCACTGATTTCATCGGGTCGGACATCTGTCCGTGGCCATGAGAAAGTCTCCACTGGTGGCCGGTTGTAGGTCCCCGCTGGTGGCCAGGTAGAAGTTCCCGTTTCCCCTTGCTTGTCGTGTCGATGCCCGGAGCTCGTGGCCTGGGCGGTGACG
>NZ_WEGK01000007.1 GCF_009604405.1 Nocardia macrotermitis | reverse complement strand
GTTGTTGGCTCGGGAGTGATCGGGGGGTGGTGTGGTTCGTGTGGGGTGGGGTGGCGGGGGTGTCGCCCGGGAGGGTCGGGGGCACGGGGAGGGACGGAATACCTGTTCCCGCACCGGAATACGCTGGTTTGTAGATCATGTTCATGGCCAGGACCGCCTCTTGGCGCAGTGCTTCCTGTGCCAGAGCGGCATCGATGACGTGGGCGGTCTCGAGGGCGCGGGCGATCGCGCCGATCGGGCCGGAGTCGCCGGGCGGGGCGACAGCCAGTTTCACCGCCTCGGCCGCGGCGGCCACCGCACCCAAGCGTGCGCCGACCTCGGCCATGACCTCGGCCAACTCGTCGAGTGACTGGGCGAAGCTGCGGGTGCTGGCGTAGGCGGCGTCGGCCGCGGCGCCCTCCCAACCCGCCGAATTCATCACGCCGTCGGTGGTGGATCGGGTGATCGGCATCGCCGTGCCGATGGTGGCGGCGCCGTTCAGCCAGATCAGCGAGGCTCGCGCGATCTCCCCGGCGTCGATCTGCTGCGTGCCTGCGTAGATCCGTTCGTGCGGTACGGACTCGAAATGTTCCATCGCACTGATGTATTCGGGATCGGTGGGCTGTGCCTGCGGGCCGAAATGCGTGGAATTCAGGACGTGCTCACCCATGACACACCCCGCTCGCGCCGGCTTCGATCACCACGGCTGCCTCGACGACAACGTGCGCAGCGCGGCGGCGTGCGCGACATCGGCCTCCTCGTACAGCCCGGCGCTGATCAGGAACGCTTCCTTCATCCGGTAGGAGGCGGAGATGTACCGATCCAGCTGTGCGGCCGCGTCCCGGGCCTTGCGGGAGAACCCGGCCTGCAACTGCTCGGCGGAGAAGAAACCGCCGAAACCGTGTAGCTCCGCGACCGATTCGAGCTGCTGCTGTAGTGCGAGCAACCCTTCGGCCTGCTCCTCGTACTGCGCCGCGCACCGTCGAGCCGCGTCCGGATCGAAACGAACCGTGCCGCTGCGTGCCGCCTGCATGAACCGGGCGATATCGGCCTGACTGGTATCGATGGTCAATGCGCACCCCCTCGAGGATCGGTCGGTCGTGCCCAGCGTAACCGCCGGGTACGACAACGGTGGGGCGATGACGGCATCGGCGGCATCATCGCGGAATACGTTTCTGCAGGTGAGCGCCTATCTGCTGGGTCGAGGCCGGGGCCAGGTGCACCTGCTCGCCCGCGCGGATCAGATAGCGGCCGTCACCGGCGACATCGATCCAGGTGTAGTAGACCGGCGGGGGCGGGGTGGCCCGGTCCAAGCGCGGTTCGATCCGGATCTGCCCCTCGGCGCTGTGCGGTTTGAGCAGCAGCCGCCGGATGCGCGCGGCCAATCGGTCGCCGGACATCACGGTCTCCTCGTCGCGTACGGCCGCGGCGGTCGCCGAGCGGGCCGGTTCGCGTCCGGGTGGGGTATCGGGCAGCAGCGCGGCGATGCGCGCCCCCAGTTTACCGCTGTGACCGATCGAAATACGTACTTGCCCACCGAAATCCGGTGATGAGCCGGTGTCCTGCACGGCCAGTACGGCATGGTCGTAGACCGCCGCGCCCAGCGCCCGGACCTGCGTGCCCGGCTCGTGCGTACCGCCGATAGCGACCACCCGGGTATGCGGCCGGGCCAGAATCCGCAGGCACGCCGACAGATCCGGATCCGCGCCCAGCGGCATGCGATCCTCCAGCGTGCGGCGCAGCGCGGCGGCGTCCTGCTCGGTGTGCGGCGTCTGCAGAATCCGGATCGGGAAGGGGTACCGGTCCAGGTCGGTCTCGCGCCAGATGTGGGCGAACTCGTCCGGTGTGAATGACCAACTCACGCCAGACTCACCCTTCACCGTTCCATCCCCCGAACCCGATCAAGCCTAACGGGGCGGCGCGGGGCCGACCAGACGGCATCGCGGAATCCGCTTTCCGACGGTCACCGGAAGGCCATGGAAAGGGCAGTGGGAGGGCCGCCGGAAAAGTGCATGCTGGAAGTGCACCCGGCGCGCCGCAAGGAGATGTCCCCTTCGCAGATTGCGGCGCAACCGGATCCGGTGTGGTCCGCCCTTACCACACCGGGCTCGCGGTCCGGTGCCCGCGTTTGTGGCGCGCCGGGTGTGTACGTAGTGAAGGTGGGCGAAGGTACTGCCTGCGGGGCACGCAGGCCGCCGGTCCGGCTCGCCGCGGTCATGGAGGTACACGTCATGTACGTACCGCAACCCGACGATCCGGAGCAGTGGCACGGCGGCGATTCGGCTGCCCGCCTACCGGACTGGCACGAATTGCTCGCCGCCTTCTGCGGGCACATCGGCGAAGAACCCGATGCCCACCCCGTCACGGGCTGGGCCCGCGCGCTCGCCGAACTCCACCTCACCCGCCGCGAATCGCCGCTGCGCACCGCCGAGATCGATTGTCGCCGTGCTGAAATCGTCGCGCACGTGGACGATTGGATCGCCGTGGTCACGCACACCCGGCGACCGGCTCCGCAATCCCTCGGCGCGGTTGTGGACGCCATGGCCGCGGCGCAGGTGCGGGCGGTGGCACTGCTGCGCGGCGGTGCGGACATCGACGACGAGCGGATCCATTCCGCCTGGTCGCTGCTGGCCTCGCTGGCCGACGAGTGGTCCGAGCTGGTCCGACGGACGACGCCGGTCGTCGCCCCGGAACAGATCCTGCCGCCCCGCGCGGCCGGGCAGTGAGGCGAGATCGGCGGTAGCCGGGCAGCGATGGTGCGGTGCGGCGGCTGTGCGCAGCGTGATGTCCGCCACGGATGGTGCTGTTCGCCTGGCGTTTCCGTGTGCGTCGCCCGGGCGGGGTTTGATCGTTGCCGATTCCGGGAATCTTGTGATGACCCGGAACAACAGGTTCATGATCAGCGGGGCAGATATCGCAAATGGACAACCGAGCCGAGGAATACCCCGGGCAGTCGGGTGGGGCGGGCATGCCCGCGGGTGGTGGGCACGGCGCGGGAATGGTCGCCGATATGGACGCCCTCGCACCGCAGGGTTCCCGCGATCTGAGCTCCGCCGAGTCGCTGCGGCGGCTGGGGCAGGTGCGATACGGGCGAATCGTCTTCGCGCGCTACGCATTACCCATCATTCGCCCGGTCAATCACATCGTCGACGGTGAGACGATCGTCGTGCACGCCAGTCGCGGTGCGGCGCTGTCCGCGGAGCGGCAGATGGTCGCCTACGAGGCGGATGTCATCGATGAGAGCACCCGTCGCGGCTGGTGCGTGATCGTGACCGGCGCCGCGGAGCCGGTGGAGGATCCCGACGAGATCGCACGTTATCGGGAGTTGTTGCGGCCGTGGCTGCCCGGGCCGCGCGAGCATCTCGTGCGGATCCTGCCGGATATGGTCACCGGACTCGAATTCGTCGATCCGCAGGACGCCGAGGCGTAGCGGTTCCGAGCTGTGAACTGGGCCGCGGCGATCGGGGATCGTCTGGGACTGTTCGGGTTCGGGTCAGTACCCCGCGGCGACGTCGATACGTGCGATCAGCTCGCGGCCCTTGGTGAAACGACTCACATTCTCCGCGACGTGTTCGGCGAAGGCGACGGTGCGCAGCTGCGGCGGATTCGAATCGTGCGGTGTCACCAGGGCATTGGGCAGATCCCACAGCGGATGACCCTCGGGCAGGGGTTCGGGATCGGTCACGTCGAGTCCGGCGCCGCCGATCGTGCCCGCACGCAACGCCTCGACCAGGGCGTCGGTGTCCACCAGGGTGCCGCGGGCGATGTTGACGACCCAGGAATGCGATTTCAGCTGGGCCAGTTCGGCTTTGCCGAGCAGA
Organism: Nocardia macrotermitis; assembly: GCF_009604405.1. GTDB lineage: Bacteria > Actinomycetota > Actinomycetes > Mycobacteriales > Mycobacteriaceae > Nocardia > Nocardia macrotermitis. The sequence goes on along the minus strand of NZ_WEGK01000007.1, from coordinate 421,826 downwards.
TGCCGGGTGCCGGGGGTGGCCGGGGCGGCGATCACCACGTGGTCGGTGCGCGACCAGACCTCCGGGAGACGTTGCGCGGGCAGGGTTTCCACCACGCCGGGCAGGTCGATCGGGGTGCCGGAGCGGTTCACCGCGATCACCCGCGAACCCAGCGGCGCGAGCAGGGCGATCAGTTCGCGGCCGATGCCACCGGCCCCGACGACGGCGACGGTGGCGTTGCGCAGGGTGCCGATACTCCGGCCGAGTTCCTGCCTGCGCCAGCTGTGCGCGGCAAGATGTTCCGGCAGCGCGCGCACGCCCGCGAGCAGCAGCATCAGCGCGTGTTCGGCGACGGTTCCGGCGAAAGCGCCTGCCGCGGAGGTGAACAGGACGTTCGGGTGGCGGTCGAATACCGGGGTGTCGAACCATTCCTCGACGCCCGCGGAGAACAGCTGCACCCATTCGATGTTCTCGGGCAGGCGTTCCGGGAAGCCCTCCGGTCCGGCGTTCCAGATCAGCGCTCGGGCATCGGCCGGGTCGGCCAGTTCGCCGCCGGCGCCGGTGATCGCCTGCTCCAGTAGCGGGGTGTGGTTCGGTCCGAGCGCGATGGGCGTCGCCGTCATGGGGTCTCCTGTGCGGTATCCGAGGCCGGTCGGCTCCGACGTTAGCCGGATGTGTCCGATCCGGTGTCGTCGGTGTCCTCGTCGAGGTCCAGGTCGACCGGTTCGCGCTCGGCCCATTCCAGGAGTTGATCGATCCGGAAGACCGCGTCATCGATGCCCGCGTGCAGATCGCCCAGTTCGGCGTAGCGGGCGGGCACGGTGGTGATGGTGAAGTCGCGGGGCTCGATATCCGGGATCTCGGTCCAGCGCACCGGGGTGGAGACGGTTGCCGCCGGGACGCCGCGCACCGAGTAGGCGGCGGCGATGGTGTGGTCGCGGGCGTTCTGGTTGTAGTCGACGAACAGCAGGGCCGGATCGCGGTCCTTGCGCCACCAGGTGGTGGTCACGTCGTCGGGTGCGCGGCGTTCGACCTCGCGGGCGAATGCCAGTGCGGCCCTGCGGACATCGGTGAAACCCCATTCCGGCGCGATCCGGACGTAGACGTGCAGGCCCTTGCCGCCGGAGGTCTTCGGCCAGCCGACCGCGCCGATCTCATCGAGCACCTCGTGCACCACTCCGGCCATCCGTTGCACGCGTGACCACGGGCAGTCGGGCATCGGGTCCAGATCGATCCGCCACTCGTCGGGTTTCTCGGTGTCGAAACGTCGTGAGTTCCAGGGGTGGAATTCGATGGTCGACATCTGGACGGCCCAGACGATGTCCGCGAGTTCGCGCACGCAGAGTTCGTCGGCATGTCGCCCGTAACGCGGAAAGTACACGCGCACAGTGGAAATCCAGTCCGGTGCGCCGCCGGGCAGCCGCTTCTGATGAACCTTCCCGCCCGGCAGCCCCTTCGGGAACCGATGCAGCATGCAGGGCCGATCCCGCAGCGCGTTCACGATTCCCTCGCCCACCCCGAGGTAGTACCGGACCAGATCCAGCTTGGTGGCCCCGATCTCGGGGAAATACACCCGATCGGGGTTGGACACTCGCACCGTATGCTCGCCGACCGCCAACTCCACCGCCGGCGAGGCAGACTTACTGGCCACCCGACCGACGATAGCGAGTCGATCGCGCTGCGCGCATCGGAACATGCCCACCGGTCCGGTTCGGGTGACGGCCTCGACGGCGATTCGCTGACTGCGGCAGCACCAATCGCACGTTGCCGCGGGCATCATCAGTGGCAGCGCATGGGCGGCAATCGGTTGGACGCGGCGTCGCATCGGATCGTGGTGCCGGTGTTGGCAATACGGCCGGGTTCGCGATAGCGGTGGCTGTGGACCACCTCGAATGGGTCGCCCGCATCGTTGCTCGAGCCCGTGACGGCCGGGTTCGCGATAGTGGTGGCTGTGGACTGCTGGCGACGAATTCTGTGTCATGGCCGAACGGTGTGGAAGTGACCCAGCCGTGGCCACCAGGACACCCGAGTGGGTCCGCAGGGGCTCGAAGTGGTGACCACGTGAATGTCCGGAGGTGAGCCGGATCTGGTGGTCGTGGTGCTGGATATCTGGTAGCGATCGGGTGCCGAACGAGCTCGGTCGGCGTGAGGCTGTACCGGCGCTGTGACGATCGATCCGGCCGGACATCAGGTGGGGGTGGCGAGGGCGAAGGGGAGGACGGTGGGGGCTCCGGCGGAGCGGAGGGCGTGGGCGGCGAGGGTGAGGGTCCAGCCGGTGTCGGTGAGGGCGTCGACCAGGAGGATGGGGCCGTCGAGATCGTCGAGGGGCGGGGGATTCCAGGAGTTGTGCAGGGCCGCGACGCGGTGGGCGGAGTTGGCGGCGGAGACCGGTGGGCGGCCGGGGCGGATGGGGAGGGTGCCCAGGTCGCGCAGGCGGCCGATGCGGGCCAGGCGGGCGGCCAGGTCGGCGGTGAGTTTGGGGTGGGTGGGGGATTCCATGGCCAGGACAGTGGTGGGGCGTTGGTCCCAGGTCCAGTCGCGCAGGACGGCGATGCACGCCTCGACGATGTGGTCGGGGACGGGGACATCGGGGCCGTCGAGCAGGGGGCGCAGGCGTTGACCCCAGCCCAGATCGCTGAGCCTGCCCAGGACGCGGCCGACGGCCGGACCGTCGGTGATCTTGCCGGACAACGGAATTCCGAGTTTCGCCATACCGGTCGGCCACTGTTTGCGCGGGGACAGATCGATACCGGGTCGGTCCAGGCGGGTGCGGATGGCGGCCAGATCCGCGGTGTCGACCGCGGTATCGGGTCGGGTGCCGGTGCAGTTGTCGCAGCGGCCGCACCCGGGAGCGTTCGCGGCGGCACCGGTCAGCGCGGGATCGTCGAGCTGGCGGCGCAGGAAACTCATCCGGCATTCGGTGGTCGACTGATAGTCGATCATCGCCTGCTGCTCGGCCTCGCGGGCCCGGGACAGGCGTTCGTAACGTTCGGTGTCGTAGGTCCACGGTTGGCCGGTGCCGATCCAGCCGCCCCGCACCCGGCGCACCGCGCCGTCGACGTCGAGCACCTTGAGCACCATCTCGAGCCGGGAGCGATTGAGTTCGACCAGTGGTTCGAGTGCGCTGGTGGACAGTGGGCGTTCGGAATCCAGCGCCTCGAGGACGGCACGGACCATGTGCTCGCGCGGAAAGGCCACCGACGCGAAGTAGCTCCAGATCCGCCTGTCCTCCGGGCCGGGCAGCAGCACGACCTCCGCGCGGGCGGTGCCGCGACCCGCGCGACCGACCTGCTGGTAGTAGGCGATCGGCGAGGACGGCGCACCGATGTGTACGACGAATCCCAGATCCGGTTTGTCGAAGCCCATCCCCAGGGCCGAGGTCGCCACGAGAGCCTTGACCTCGTTGTCCAGCAGGGCCTGTTCGAGGGCCTCGCGTTCGGCCGGATCGGTGCGGCCGGTGTACGCGCCGACCTTGTGGCCGTGGGAGCCCAGTACGTCGGCGAGGTCGTGGGCCGCGGCCACGGTGAGGGTGTAGATGATGCCTGAACCGGGCAGCTCGTGCAGATATCGGCTGAGCCAGGCGGTGCGGGCGGTCGCGTCCTCGATGTGCACGACCGACATGTGCAGCGATTCGCGGTCCAGGGTGCCGCGCAGCACCAGGGTGTCGGTACCGATCTGACCGGCCACATCGGTGACCACGCGATCGTTGGCCGTGGCGGTGGTGGCCAGGACCGGGATGTCCTCGCCGAGATCGGCGACCAGGGTGCGGATCCGGCGGTAGTCGGGCCGGAAGTCGTGGCCCCAGTCCGAGACGCAGTGCGCCTCGTCGATCACGACCAGTCCGGCGTCGGCGGCCAGCGCGGGCAGCACCGCATCGCGAAAGTCGGGATTGTTCAACCGCTCCGGGCTCACGAGTAGGACATCGACCGCGCCCGCTGCCACCTGGGCGTGGATATCGTCCCACTCGGTCATGTTGCCGGAGTTGATCGTCGCGGCGATCACTCCCGCTCGGCGGGCGGCCGCGACCTGGTTGCGCATCAGCGCCAGCAGCGGGGAGACGATCACCGTCGGCCCGCGGCCCGCGGCGCGCAGCAGTTTGGCGGCGATGAAGTACACCGCCGATTTACCCCAGCCGGTGCGCTGCACGACCAGGGCTCGCCGCCGCTGCCGGACCAGCGCATCGATGGCGGTCCACTGGTCCTCGCGCAGCCGAGCCCGAGGCCCGGCCAGCTCACGCAGCAGTGTCTCGGCGGATTCGCGCAGCTCGGTGGTAGTCACGCCGACCATGGTGCCCGACCCCACCGACACACTCCACCCTCCCGCCACACACGCACCCCTTGCCCGCAAACGCACCCCTTGCGGCCTTCGTGATCCGGGGCGGCGGCGGTCGATTGTGTGCTCAGGGATGGGGGTGGGCGAACTGGTCGTCTGTACACCGTCCAATTCTTCGCAGGAGGGTGGACCGGGGGCTGACCGGGCGCACCTTGTGTTCGGGGCCGCACGGTCTGCGGGTGGTTGCGAAGTGTGCGAATCGTGGCAGCGGGTGCGGCTGTGACCTGGTCAAATGACTATGGAACCGGATCGCGGTACCCCGCGTCGAACTAGAACAAACCCGGTTCGACTCAATTCGTAAGGGGAGGTTCGAGCGTGAAAAATTGTCAAGGGTGCCGCAGCTCGTGGCGTAACGGAATCCGAGCTCGCGCACCACGGGTACGGCCGGCGCCTCGGCACGACGAGTACTGTGATCGATTCACCTCGCGCCCGCCGCGGCGTCCGCGTCCGGAGACCGATTTCCGATGAGCGCCACGGGATTACATCCGGTCTTCGGTTCCGCGTCGGGCCCGCGTATCGCGCATCGGCTCGCGCACGCCGGTGGGTTGTCGGACTGCCGCGCGGCGCTCGGTGCGGCGGCCTCGGGGGATGTGCGGGACGTCGACATCCCGCCCGACGACGACACCGTCGCCGAACCCGAATCCGTGCGGGCGGTCGAATCGGCCCGGATCCACCGGCGACGTGACGCGCTGGCCCGCGGCGTCACCGACGATCAGATCCGCCGGATGTGTGCCGGTGGGCGGTGGCGGCGGCTGCGGCGCGGGGTCTACTCGGAGGAGGCGATCTACGCGGAGCTGGATGCTGTTGCCCGCCACCGCATGTTGGCCGCGGCGGTGTTGCCGGAGATGGCGGCCGACGCGGTGGTGAGCCATCAGTCCGCGGCGGCGATCTACGGCGCGCCGATCTGGGCCGCGCCGATGGATCGCCTGTGCGTCACGCGCAATCGCAGCAACGGCGGCCGGATCAAACCGGATCTGAAGGTGCACTGCACGCCGATCGATGCCGTGGCCGAGGTCGACGGACTGCTGTTGAGCACGCCCGCGCGCACCATCCTCGATCTGGGCCGCACGGTGTCGTTCGAATCCGCGGTCGTCGCGGGCGACTGGCTGGCCCGCGAATACGGTGTCACCACAACCGATCTCGAGGTGGAGTTGACTGCGGCGAATCGGCGCCGGGGTATCGAGCGGGCGCGGCAGGTGGTGAAGTTCCTCAATCCGCGCAGCGAGAGCGTCGGGGAGTCGCGCAGCCGGGTGATGCTGCGCGACCTGGGCCTGCCGATCCCGCAGTCGCAGGGCGATGTCTTCACCGCCGAGGGCAGATTCCTGGGCCGGGTCGACTTCTATTTCGGCGATACCGGCGTAGTCGGCGAATTCGACGGCCGCACCCGCTACGGTCGCCGCGCGCACCCCGGATACGATCCGGTGGATACGGCAGCGGCCGAGCGGCGACGAGAGGATGCGTTGCGCAACACCGGGTTCCACGTCATCCGCTGGGTCTGGGACGAGTTACCCACCGACGCGGTCTTCGGCCGCTTCCGCGTCGCGCTGGCCCGCGTCGGTCGGCAACGCCCACAGGGACACATCCGGCCGTCGTCGCTACCCGAACCCAGTCCGTTGCTGATCCGAAGTCTCTGAGCTGGTCCGAAGTCTCTGCCCGGCAACGGTATTCGTGCCGGATATTGATAGGCACGTTGTCGCGGCCTGGTTCGGACCCCACGGTCCGAGCCAGGTCAGGCGATCGGTGCCGGTGGTTGCCGGGGCAGAACGCGGGCCAGGGAATCGGGCGTGAGGTGCGGTGCAGCGGCATCACCGGATCATCACGCACGCGTCCGTCCGGCGGCACGAACCAAGTTCGGCCGCGTCGGAGTCCACCGGCGGTCAGGTGGATCGCGGAGGTGATGTGCACGTGCCGTGTGCCATCGCGTCAGGCGGTGTCGGCGGCCAGGGTGACCAGGTGTGCGCGGACCAGGTCGGGGCGTTCCTCGGGGAGGAAATGTCCACAGCCCGAGATGTATTCGACGGTGTAGTCGGTGGCGTCGGCGGTTTCGGCGGCGGCGAGGGAACGGTGGATGGCCCCGTCGGCGGTGCCGAACAGGGCGCGGATGGGGAGGGTGGCGCGACGGCGTTCACCCTTGCGCAGAGCGGGGATCTCACGAAGGAGGAACGTCCGATAGGTATCGGTGGCCGCGCGGGCAGGGACCGGATCGCGGAAGCGGTCGGTGTAGACGCGCACCGCGTTCGGTGTGAATTCGGTGGAATCGGCGATCGCGAGCCGGAACACCCAGTCCAGGAAGGGGGTGCGCTGTTGTAGCGGCATACCCAGCGCCGCGACGAGCGGTTGATACAGCAGGAATCGCCAGACGTGCGGTGCGAGCCCGCGCGGGGTCTGCCAGGGATGCACGATGTTCAGCGGCATGAATCCGGCGAACCGCTCGGGCTCGCGCAACGCCATCAGGAAGCCGATGTACCCACCCCAGTCGTGGCCGACCAGCAGTACGCGTTCGGAGGTGAGCGAATCCAGCAGGGCCAGTACATCACTGGCGACCTCTTCCTTGTACCAGCGGTGCGGCGCCGGGCCGGACCAGCCGTAGCCGGGCAGGTCCGGCGCGATGATCCGCAGCCCTTCCGGCGGGTCGGCGAGCAGGTGCCGGTAGGTGTAGTGGTGCTGCGGCCAGCCGTGCAGGACCAGCACCGGGCGGCCGTCGGCCGGGCCCGCCTCGGTGACGTGGAATCGCACACCGCGGGCGGTGATGTGGCTGCGGCGCACACCGGCGATGTCGGGAGGCTGTGAGTTCACATCGGGCATATCCGATGCTAACCGTCCGCAACCCGGCGAGTCGTCACGCAAAGGATTTCGGCGTCCGCGAGGATATTTCAGGCGTCGGGCGCGACAATGGGTGCGGCAGCGGCGATCAAGCCCTCGGGCACCGTGGGAACAGGGAGGACGGGCGATGCCGAACAAGTTCGAGTCACCCCCGGGCTGGGCGCCACCCGGCGCGCAGTTCCAGAGCCACGGCGTGACCAGCCGCACCGTGATCGGTGTGCTGATCGGGCTGGTGCTGACGCCGATCGGAATCGCCTTCGCGGCCAAGGGCGGTGCGGACATCCGGTACTGGGTGATCATCGGCGGCGTCACCGATCGCTGGACCGCGGCCGGTGAGATCATCGTCGGCTCGGTCCTGCTGATGCTGGTGGCGGCGATGGCCGCGTTCTCTCCGGCGGGGACCTTCGTGGCCGGGCTGGTGTTCGGCGTGTTCCCGGGGATCCTGCACATCCTGTTCCCCGACGACACCTTCCGCCTGATCGGCGACCTGCCGTACATCGATTCCACCTGGCAGGTGGCGCTGCATTCCTGGGTCACCAACGGTTTCGCGCTGATCTCCGGATTCATGATGCTGGGCGCGGGTTTCGGCGGTCTGATCCGCAGACGCTGAGCCGCCCGGGATCTCACGAATAGTCGCGGAAGCTCATAACGAAACCGACGGCTGCGATCAGGAACAGCAGGACGTAGGCGATCACCCGCAGCGCCGTCGTCGGCAGGTCGTGCACCCACAGTGCGGTGAGGAAGGCGACCAGCATCATCAGCGTGCCGAGGAACGCCGTCCGACGCGGATGCCCTGCCATGGTGACTGGGTACCCGAAACGCACCGGAATCCGCCCGACCCCGGGTCGACGGCGTGTCGGCGTGTGCGGGTCCGAGCGAGGCGGCACGGTAGCCGTATGCAGGTGACAGCGGGCCCTTTCCAACACATCTACGATCCGAGCGACGACCGCGCGCAGCCGTGGTACATCAACGACCACACCGTGATTCGCGATCGCGACGGGCGCTGGCACCTGTTCGGCATCACCCATCCCGAACCGGCCGATCCCTGGGACGAGACGCAGTTCGCACACGCCACCGCCGACCATCTGCTGGGACCGTGGACGAAACGGCCGCCCGCGCTGGACGTCGACCGCGCGTACGGCGAGACGCATCTGTGGGCACCGCACGTGATCGACAGCGGTGCGGGCTACGCCATGTTCTACGACGGCGGCGGCGAGCAGCGCACCGCCACCGCGATGAATCTGGCCACCTCCACCGATCTGCGGGAGTGGACACGTCATCCGCGGGGACCGGTGTTCCGCGACGGCTACGACGCCCGCGACCCGATGGTGATGCGCCTGGACGACCACTGGGTCATGTACTACTGCGCGACCAGTGAACCCGAGGGCGGCAACCACGTCGTCGCCTATCGGACCAGTACCGACCTCGTGCACTGGAGCGATCGCGCGATCGCCTACACCGACCCCGCCACCGGCACCGGCGCCGGACCCACCGAATCCCCGTTCGTCGTGCGACACAACGATTCCTGGTACCTGTTCATCGGCCCGCGCCCCGACTACATCGGCACCGACGTCTTCCGCAGCACCGACCCGCTGCACTTCCGCATCGAGGATCGCGTCGGCCACATCGAGGCCCACGCCGCCGAGATCGTCACCGACGGCGGCGACTGGTGGATCACCACCGCGGGCTGGGGCCAGGGCGGCGTCCACATCGCACCCCTGCACTTCGCGGACCCGACCTGAACGTTCCTTATCGAGGATCGTATCGGAAGCTCGTGCCGCCGAGGTCGTCGCCGATAGTGGTGATCGGTGGATCACCACCGCGGGCCGGGGCAGAGCGGCCGATATTCGACCTTTGGAATTTGCAGACCCGAGCTGAACGTCGCGGTCGGCTCGTTCCGGCGGCGTGTCGTTACTCGTCGCACTGCCTTCATCAGGCGCGTACGGCACTGCATTGGGCGCCTACGGTTCGCCGCCAAGCAGACTGCTGCGCTGGGCCGTATCCGACGGACGGGTGAGTGGTGCGCATGCATCGGTATTCGATCCACACTGACTTCGGCAATGTTCATCGGAGATCGGGCACGGCAGGGGTACGGACCGGTTTCGCGCGGAATCCACGCGGAGTTCCGTGAAGTGTGGTCGGGTGGGGTGTGGAGCTGTAATTCTGGTGGCGCGGGTCGGTGGACGGTGTCCGGGTGTGAGGAAGGGGAGCGCTGGATGTTTCTCGGGATCGATATCGGCACGTCGGGGTCGAAGGGGGTGGTGGTCGACGCCGATGGTGTGATCGTGGCCAGAGCCGAACGGGCGCACGGGGTTTCGACGCCGCGGCCGGGGTGGGTCGAGCATGATGCGGAGACGGTGTGGTGGGCCGATTTCGTCGCGATCGCGCGGGAACTGCTCGATGTGGTGGGGCGGGGGGCGGTGGCGGGGTTGGCGGTCAGCGGTATCGGGCCGTGTCTGTTGCCCGCGGACGCGTCGGGCGCTCCGTTGCGGCCGGCGATCCTCTACGGTGTCGATACTCGCGCGACTGTCGAGATCGCCGAGTTGAATGCGGAACTCGGTGTGCGGCAGGTGCTTTCGCGTGCGGGTTCGCCGCTCACCAGTCAAGCCGTCGGGCCGAAGGTGCGCTGGCTGGCCCGGCACGAACCTGATGTCTACGCGCGCACCCGCAAGCTGTTGATGGCGAGTTCCTTTCTGGTGCAACGACTCACGGGTCGCTATGTGCTCGATCATCAATCGGCGAGCCAATGTGTGCCGATGTACGATCTGCGCCGCCGCGAATGGGCCGCGGACTGGGCGGACGCGGTCGCGCCCGGACTCGAACTGCCCGAATTGTGCTGGCCCACAGAGATAGTCGGGCAGGTGACGCCCGAAGCGGCCGCCGCCACCGGACTTCCGGTCGGCCTGCCCGTCACCACCGGCACGATCGACGCCTGGGCCGAGGCCACCAGCGTCGGGGTGCGCGCGCCCGGTGACGCCATGGTCATGTACGGCACCACCATGTTCCTGGTGCAGGTGCTGACCGATCCGCATCCGCATCCGGGCCTGTGGGGGACGTGCGGAACCTGGCCCGGCACATACACTCTCGCCGCCGGAATGGCCACCTCCGGTGCGGTGACCGATTGGCTGCGGCGTCTGGTGGGCGGTGAGTTCACCGATCTGGTGGCGGCGGCGGGCCGGGTTCCGGCGGGCAGTCGCGGGCTGCTCCTGGTGCCCTATTTCGCCGGTGAACGCACGCCGCTGTTCGATCCGGACGCGCGCGGCATCGTCGCGGGCCTGACCCTCACGCACGGTCGCGCCGAGCTCTACCGCGCGGCCCTCGAGGGCATCGGTTACGGCGTGCGCCACAATCTCGAGGCGATGGCCGAGGCCGGTGGCCGGGCGCATCGTCTGGTCGCGGTCGGGGGTGGGACCAAGGGCGGTCTGTGGACGCGCATCGTCTCCGATATCACCGGATTGCCGCAGCAACTTCCGGCCGAGACGATCGGCGCCTGCCTCGGTGACGCCATGCTCGCCGCCGAGGCCGCGGGGGTGGATACGGGCCCCTGGAATCCCGTGGTCACGACGGTGGAACCGGATCCCGCGCACACCGAGCTGTACACGCGGTACTACCGGCACTACCGGAAGCTGTACGAATCCACTTGCGACACAGCTCATTTCCTGGCATCCGAACAGCACCGTACCGCCGCGGACTGACTCTTCCCGCGCTCGAAATGCTGCGCCGCGCCGTGCCGTGACAACGACCCCCACCGCCCGCTGAAGCCGGTACGCGCGGCTGGTGCGGTGCTTCGGCGGACCGCGCTTCCACGCCTCGGCCCGCAGCTCACGCATGTGCCGTCGAAGCGGGACGGTGTCCCGGACGGTGACGTAGCCGGGGTTTCGTGGAAGAATTCGAAATCATGCAGGTGAGATGTCGTACCGGGAGGGCCGTATGCCGACGCAGGTGCTGAATGAGCAGAATTTCCAACAGGTCGTCTCCGGTGGCGGCATCGTGCTGGTGGATTTCTGGGCGACCTGGTGTGGGTGGTGCACCAGATTCGCGCCGGTGTACGAGGAGTCGGCGCGCATGCACCCGGACATCGTGCACGCGACCGTCGACGCCGACGCCGAACAGCAGTTGGCGGCGATCGCGCAGGTCAGCAGCCTGCCGACACTGATCGCCTTCCGCGACGGCCTGCCGGTCTACTCCGAGCCGGGCTTCAAGACCTCCGAACAACTGGAAAACGTTGTGCAGGAGATCATGTGGCTGGATATGGACGAGGTCCGGCGTGAGCTGATCAAGCAGAATCCCGAACTCGCGCAGGTCCCGGAGATGGCGCAGGGGAATCAGGCCGCCGCGCACGGTGCGGGACTCGCCGCCGGACCTCTGCACTACGGCTGGCCCGGCCTGCGCGGCGCCGCGGTGCGATGAGCCGGTCACCCGGGCCCGGCAGCACCGCCGACGTCGCGAGCGTCAGAAACGGTGCCGTCGCCCGGTGACCGATCGATGCTGGTACCAGATCGACGTGGTGGCCACCTCGGCATGTTCCAGCGGCAGGTAGCGCCCGCCGTCACGCCAGCCCAGCGCTTGCAGCGTGACGCGCAGGCTCCGGTCGAAGCAGATCGGATCCTGAATGTGCCAGCGGTACATGCCGAATCGCTGTTCGGGCTGATAGATCTGATCCGGCGGCAGCACCTGCACCAGGCCGAGGTAGGGCGTGGAGTAGGTCTGGTAGGCGTTCTTCATATCGAAATTCCACGCGCCCCCGAAGTAGTCCTCGGTGCCGGTGCCGCAGATGGTCGGGAATTCGGTGTCGCCGTCGAGGAAGAACTTCATCTCGCCCTCGCCCCACCAGCCCGGCGCGTTGGGCACGATCGCCAGATAGGTGCCGACGTAGCGGCCGGGGCCCGGAATATCTTCCAGCACAGTGTGAATCGCCGGATCGCCCAGTGGATTGCTCTCCCGCCGCCGCGCGTGCAGATAGCCCGCCGAGCGCGGCACGTCCTGTTCCAGATAGGTGATCTGGTAGTAGACCGGCACCGAGTGGTCGCCGCCGTTGTGCAGGGTGAAGCGGGCGTGTGCGCGAAAAGGCATGGGCCAGAAGCTGTTCAGACCACCCGCCGGGGCGACCACGACCATCTCCGAACTCACCGGCGCCAGTTCGTCCCAGCCGTTGCAGAAGAACGAGCCCAGCGGCGCCTCGACGGCCGGATCGGTCTCGTCGTCCCAGTAGATCCGCAGCGTCATCTTGTTCAGCAGCGCGCGGTCGGTGGTCAGCCAGAAGTGCCGGATCACGCCAGGACCGGAAACGTCTGCCAGAGTGGCGGTTTCACCGGCCGGAAGATCTATCGACGGCGATATCTTCCAGCCCACGCCCAGATACCGGGCGGAGTTCGCGCCCGTCCCCTCGGTCGCGCGTCCGCCCGCCCCCGGAGCACCGGTGGGGTTCTCGGGGCTGATGGAGCGGGTCCGCGCCTGATCGATCTGCCATATTTCGTGCACCATGGCGATTTTTGCATGCCACGACTGGTCGCGGGAAGCGAATCGGCACCCTAGTCTCGGGGTATGACGTGGACCGCTCCGGAGTTGGCCAGGCCGTCACACCTGCTGGTGGGAGACGAACGTTCGATGGTGCGGGCCATGCTCGACCAGCAGCGCGCGATCCTGCTGTGGAAGTGTCGGGGCCTGACCGCCGAACAGCTCGTGATCCGCAGTGTCGAACCGTCGTCGTTGTCGCTGTTGGGCCTGGTCAGGCATATGACCGATGTGGAGCGGGCCTGGTTCCGGGTGCGGGCGGCGCAGCAGGAGGTGCGGTTCGAGTACTCGACCGAGCAGAATCAGGACGGCGAGTTCGACGATGTCGACACCGCCGACGCCGCGCGCGATATCGCCCTGTACCGCAACGAGATCGAGCTGTGCGAGGCTGCGGTCGCCCCGCTCACGCTCGACCACAGCTTCATCCACCCGCGTACCGGTCGCGAGATCAGTCTGCGCTGGATCTACCTGCACATGATCGAGGAGTATGCGCGTCACAACGGGCATGCGGATCTGCTGCGGGAGCGGATCGACGGTGAGACCGGCGAATGAGCGAACGCCGTGTGGCGGAGTTGCTGGTGCCGTACGTGGCCTGACCGGACGCGGCCTGACGCGACGTGGCGACGAACTCGGCCGAGTTCGCACCCTGGCCCCGGCAAACAACCTGATCAGAGCCCGTGGTCGCGGGCCCAGGCGGCGATCTGGGTGCGGGAGGTGAAGTCGAGTTTGGTGAGGATGTGCTCGACGTGGGTTTCCGCGGTACGCACCGAGATCACCAGATCCGCGGCAATACGTTTGTTGCTGTGTCCGGCCGCCACGAGCCGAGCGACGTCCTTCTCCCGCCGGGTCAGCACCTCGACGGCCGCATCGTCGATCACTATGGGGCGCAACGGCTTCGGCGTCATCCGATCGGGAGCGGACGTGCGACCCAGCGCGTAGTCGATGGCGGCGGGCAGCGACAGCGCCGCACCGCTGTCGTACTCCTCGCGAAACCCCTTCTCGCCCAACTCTTCCAGCACCTGAATACGAACCTTCTCGCCGACCGCGGTGGCGATGGCGTGGGCCAGCCGCACGGTGTCGCGTTGCAGGGTCTGCGCCGCGCCCATCAGCCGGGCCGCGCGCACCATATCCCCGCGCGCGGCCGCCGACCAGGCCATGCCGTCGAAAGCCGAAGCGAGCCAGATACATCGGTCGAATTCGGCGAACATCTCCACCGCGCGGCTCATGTACGCCGCGGCCGCGTCCTGATTGCCGTGCCGCCAGTGGTCGACGCCGACCGTCCACAGCGCCAGACCGCCGAGCAGGTGTACGCCGTGGCGTTCGGTCAGCGCGCGCAGGGTTTCCGCGATCACGGTGGAGCGGTCGTCCTCGAGCAACGTCGCGCACATGAAACCGAAAGAGAGACTGTCCATTTCGGTGGTGGTGTGCCCGGCGTCGCGGGCCAGCGCGGCGGCCTGCTCGGCCATCGTCAGCGCCCGCCGGGTGTCGCCGTCGGTGAACGCGATCAACGCGCTGTCCAGCCGGTTCTCGGCGAGAATGTCCGCCGCGCCCAATTCCGTTGCCAGCGCCAGGCTTTGATCGACGAATCCGGCCGCGGACTCGCGATCGGACAGCAGCGCGGCGAGCGACGCCGCCGAGGACAATCCGCGCGCCCGCTCGCGCGAGGGCGTCGACGGGGTGCGCAGCAACGCGTCGGTGAGCCAGCGGCGTCCCTCGGACAGGAACCGGTAGTGCTCCCAGTAGGGCCGCAGCGCGGTCGCGGTGTCCAGGGCCAGCCGTGGCGCGTCGGACATCGAGAATTGCAGGGCCGAACGGAGATTCGCGTGTTCGCGGGACAGATCCCGGAACCAGGCCACATCGTCGGAGCTGCAATAGGCGCGTGGCCCGCGCATCGCCAGCCGCCGATAGTGATCCCGATGTCGTGCCCGCACCACGGCTTCCGTGCCCGACTCGACCAGCCGGTCGTGCCCGAACTGCCGAATCGGTTCCAGCATCGAATATCTGGCCTTCTCGTCGTCCTGCCGCAGCACCAGCACCGACTTGTCGACCAGTCCGGTCAGCGCGCCGACGATATCCGCGCCGGGCAGCGCGCAGACCGCTTCGGCGGCGTCGATGTCCAACCCACCGGCGAAGACCGAGAGTTGTTGCCACAGCTGCTGTTCCGGTTCGGTGCACAGCTGGTAGCTCCAGCGGATCGCGCCCTCGATGGTGCGCTGGCGCTGCGGCGCGGTGCGCGGACCGGCGTTGAGCAGCGCCATGGTGTCGTCGAGCCGGTCCAGGATCTGCGCGGGGGTGAAGACGCGAAATCGCAACGCCGCCAACTCGAGTGCCAGTGGCATCCCGTCCAGGCGGCGGCAGATGGCGGCGAGTGTCGCGCGATCGGCCGAGGTGTCGGTGAAACCGGGATCGACCGCGCCGGCCCGTTCGATCAGCAGCCGCATCGCATCGCTGTCACCCGGGGCATCCCCGCGCCGCCGGGTGCCGACCGACAGCGGGGGCACCGGCATCACCTGTTCCCCCGCGATGCCGAGCACCTCCCGGCTGGTCGCGACGACCCGCACGTTCGTGGTCGCGGTGACGATACGTTCGACCAGCTCGGCGCAGGTATCGATGAGGTGCTCGCAGTTGTCCAGGATCAGCAGCATCCGCTGGGTGGCCAGGAATTCCAGCAGCCGGGGCAGCGGATCGCTGGTGTCGTCGCCCAGTTGCAGCGCCTCGGCCAGGCTCAGCGTCACCAGGTCCGGATCGTGCACGTCGGCGAGTTCGACCAGCCAGACCCCGTCGCGGAAGGCCCGCCCGACCGTCGCGCCGAGCTGTCGCGACAGCCGCGTCTTGCCGACGCCGCCGGGCCCGAGCAGGGTGAGCACCCGCGTGGTCGACAGCAGACGCTTCGCGGCGGCCAGTTCGTCGTGGCGGCCGACGAAGCTGGTGACCTCGGCGGGAAGGTTCCCGCTGACACGCCGCGCCATATCCGCCACCCTAGCGCGTGCTCCGCGTACCCGAATCCGCCTCGCGACGAACCGCCTACGCGCGGTCGGCGCGGCGGGGCATAGGCTGGCCGAGGCGTGACCGCACCCGTGCGGAACACCGCTGACCAGCATCCGGCGATCGAGGAGGCCCGCTGTGCGGATCGGCATCTTGTTGAACGAACCGACTGGACCGGACGGCCTGCGCGGCCTGACCGACGAGCTGCGCCGCGCGGCGGACGCGGGCTTCAATTCCGCCTGGATGTCGCACATCTTCGGCGTCGACGCGCTGACCGCGCTGGCCGTCGCGAGCAGTCAGGTGCCCGGGATCGATATCGGCACCGGCGTCGTGCCGAGCTATCCGCGGCATCCCGGTGCGCTGGCGCAGCAGGCCCGCACCACCGCGCTCGCGGCCGGTCCCGGGCGGCTCACGCTGGGGCTGGGCCTGTCCCACAAGATCGTGATCGAGAACATGTTCGGGTACAGCTTCGACCGTCCGGCCCGGCACATGCGGGAGTACCTGTCGGTGCTGATGCCGCTGCTGGAGAACAAGCCGGTCTCCTTCACCGGCGAGACCGTCACGGCGAATCTGGCGTTGTCGGTGCCGAACGAGGGACGCGTCCCGGTGCTGCTGGCCGCGATGGGTCCGGCGATGCTGAAACTCGCCGGCCGGGTCACCGACGGCACCGTGCTGTGGATGACGGGTCCGGCGACCGTGCGCGACCACATCGCACCCGCGGTCACCGCCGCTGCGGCCGAGGCGGGACGTCCCGCGCCGCGCGTGGTGTGCCCGCTGCCGGTGTGCGTCACCGACGACGTGGACGGCGCGCGGGAGAAGGCCGCCAAGATCTATGCCGCCTACGGAACGTTGCCGTCGTATCGGGCGATGATGGACCGCGAGGGTGCCGAGGGGCCGGCGGATCTGGCCATCATCGGTTCGGAAGATCAGGTGGCCGAACGGATTCGGGCCATCTTCGAGGCGGGCGCGACCGAGTTCGTCGGCGGGGTCTTCGTCGGCGGTGAGGACGGGGACCGCACCCGCGCGCTGCTCGCCGGGCTGGCGGACTGAGCCGTGGCCCGGCCGCGCCGCGCCAGGGTCGAGGACGTGCACGAGCTGGCGTTGGCCATGCCGCACGTCACGGTCGAGTACGGCTCGCAGGAGAATCCGGTCTATCAGGTCGGGCGCAAATCGTTCATCTTCTTCCGGACGCCGCGCCCCGACGCGGTCGATCCGGAGTCCGGTGAGCGCTATCCGGATGTGATCGTGATCTGGGTGCCGTCCGAATCGGACAAGCTGGCGCTGGTCCAGGATCCGGATTCGCCCTGGTTCAGCACCGCGCATTTCGACGGGCATCTGTCGGTGCTGGTGCGGGCCTCCCGGATCGGGGAGCTTTCGCTGGACGAATTGCGCGAGGTGGTGCAGGACGCCTGGTTGTCCCGTGCCTCCGCGACTCGGGCCAAGCGCTGGCTGGCCGAGAACCGGCTCTGACCCGGAACTGTTTGACTTCAACCAAGGTTGAGGTTGCAGGCTGGGTTCATGACACAGCCCACGGAAACCTGGAACGCCGTCTACGACAACGACACCGCCCCCTGGGTGATCGGGGAGCCGCAGCCGCAGGTGCTGACCCTCGAACGGGAGGGCTGGATCCGCGGCCGGGTCCTGGACCCCGGATGTGGTGCGGGTGAGCACACCATCGCCCTGACCGCGCTCGGCTACGACGTGCTCGGCGTGGATTTCGCGCCCAGCGCGGTCGCGTACGCCCGCGCGAATGCCGCGCGGAAAGGGGTGCCCGCAGCCCGATTCGAGGTCGCCGACATGGTCGCGATCGGCAACGATCCCGGCCTGGCCGCCGAACTCGGCGCCTTCGACACGATCCTGGACAGTGCGCTGTTCCACGTCTTCCTGGAAGATCCGCAGGCCCGTGCCGCCTACGTGAACGCCCTGCACGCGTTGTGCGCGCCCGGCGGCCGGGTCCTGCTGCTGGCACTCTCGGACGCCGAGCCCGGCTTCGGGCCGCGCATCGGCGACGGCATGATTCGCGAATCCTTCGGCGCGGGTTGGGAATTGGAGGATTTGCGGACCGGACGTTATCGCGGCCGGATCACCGGGGCGCTGCCCCCCGAAGCGCTGGAAGGTGTCAGTGTCGATGCGGACGGGAAGGTCGAGACCGCGGCCTGGGTGGCCCGGATCGCTCGGCGCTGAGCGCGGCGCGGCCGACCGGTTCGCCCGGGTGCGCTGCGATCAGCGTCGCGTCCGATGGGGGAGCAGGGTGCGTCCGGCCTCGTGGGCGACCTCGAGGACGATCCGGGCGAGTCGGTCGAAACCCATCGTGTCGGCCGGGCCGGTGAGGGACAGAGCCGCCGGGGCCGCGCCGCGTACGCGCAAAGGCGCTGCGACACAGGCGATTCCGGCCATGGACTCCTCGTGGTCGACCGCGACGCCCTGGCGCAGCCGGGTGCGGTCGAGTTCGCGGCGCAGGGCGTCGGGTTCGCAGACCGTGCGAGCGGTCAGGCGGGCCGGGCGGGTGCGGACGACCGATTCGGCGATGGGCGGCTCCAGGGTGGCGAGCATCGCCTTGCCCAGAGCCGTTGCGTGCGCGGGCATTCGGCCGCCGAGGCGGGTCGGCAGGGCGGCGGCGAACCGGCCGCCGACCTTGTCCAGGTAGACCACCTCGCGGCCGTCCAGGACGCCCAGATGACCGACCAGGCCGGTGCGCTGCGCGAGTTCGTGCAGCAGCGGGGCGACCGCGTCGCGGATCTCGTTGTGTTCGGCGGCCAGACCTCCCAGTTCCAGCGTGCGCATGCCGAGCCGGTAGCCGCCGGAGGTGTGCGCGAGCCAGCGCAGGCGGATCATCTGATCCAGGATCCGATGCACCGTCGAACGCGGAAGTCCGGTCCGCTCAACGATTTCCAGCAGGGTCAGCGTCGGGGTCCGGGTGTCGAACGTGTCCAGGATCAGGGTCATCCGCTCGATCATGGACACCGGGATCGGCCGGGCCACGGGACGCATCGCGCGCGGCTCGGTGGCGTGGCCGCGGTCGGGTATGGCACGTTCGGCGACGGGCGGCGCGGTGACGGTCATATGTTCCTCCGTTGGCTCATATGCGGTCTCGAAGTGGGTGGGCTGGCACCTTCGGGTTGCATACTCGTGTTACCAGTCACAGTGGACCGTCACGCGGAGCGGCGAATCGGTGGAATTACGTATCTTCTACCGATTCGTTCCGGTCACCGGGTCTACGTATTGACTTTCGGTGCGATGTGGATCCGTGCGACTCCCTTCGGCCCGAGGCTCTTTTCGGTGCGGGAGCGGCCGGGATCGTGGGTGTTCGACACGACCCTCCCGTCCAGCGGGACTGCCGGACCCGGCGGGCGCGCCGGGCGGCGAGCATCGGTGACGCGCGCAATCGCCGAAACATTCAAGGAGTGATCACAGTGGCTGCCTTCAGCTCCCTCGGCTACGTCCGGATCGGCATCACCGATCCGGCGGCCTGGCGTACCTTCGCCTTCGACACCATCGGATTCGCCGAAGGGCAAGGCCCCGAGCAGGATTCGATCTATCTGCGGATGGACGAGCACACCTACCGGCTGCAACTGGTGCCCGGAGCCCGGGACGAGGTGCTCGCGGTCGGCTGGCAGGTCGCCGACGCGACCTCGCTGGCGCTGGTGCGTGAGGTGCTGGAGCAGGCCGACGTCGCGGTCACCGCGCTCACACCCGAGCAGGCGCGCTCGCGACACGTGGAGGAGGCGATCGTGTTCGCCGATCCGTCCGGGGTGAGCGTCGAGGTGTTCCACGGTCCGCTGCTGGACCACAGCCCGGTGGTGTCCCGGTTCGGCAACCGATTCGTCACCGGCGCAATGGGTTTGGGGCATGTGGTGCTGCCGGTGCCGGATCTCGAGGCCGCGCGCTGGTTCTACGCCGAGGTGCTCGGCTTCAGCGCGCGCGGCTCGTTCCGGGTGGGACCGCCCGAACATCCGCTGTGGATCCGGTTCTTCGGTGTGAACCCGCGCCACCACAGCCTCGCGCTGATTCCCGGAAGTCCTTCGCAGGGACCCGGTCTGGTGCACATCATGGTCGAGGTGGATCAGCTGGACGACGTCGGCCGCGCGCTGGACCGGGTGACCTCCTCGGGATACCACCTGTCCTCGACCCTCGGGCGGCACACCAACGACAAGATGATCTCCTTCTACGTCCGCACGCCCGGCGGCTGGGATCTCGAATTCGGTTGCGAGGGAATGCTCGTCGGGTCGGACTACGTTGCCGAGGAGATGACCGCCGACAGCTACTGGGGTCACCAGTGGGCGAGGTCGTGAGCTTTCCTCAATTCACCTGGGCAGCTTGCTGATTCGTCGCGGCTGGGGCACGGTGCGGCAGGACCGTGCGGTCACGGGCCGCGGCCAGGCCGGGCAGACCGGTCAGGATCGCGACGCCGAGCATGATGACCATCGGCAGGGTCCAGCCACCCGCCGCATCGTGCAGCGCGCCGAGCACCAGCGGTCCCGTCGCGGCCAGCAGGTAGCCGACTCCCTGTGCCATACCGGACAATTGGCGGGCGGTGTGCGCGTCGGGGGCGCGCAACCCCAGGAAGGACAGCGCGGCGGCGAAGGCCACACCCTGGCCGACACCCAGCAGCACCGCCCACCCCCACACCGAACCGATCGGGGCCCAGGCCAGCCCGGCGAAGCCGAGGAGATTCAGCACCACCACCGCACCCACCAGCGGCCGCTGATCGTGCAGGCGACGTTCGAACAGCGGCACCGCCATCGCCCCGACCGCCTGGGTCAGGCTGACCAGCGACACCGCGTATCCGGCGGCCTCCTTCCCCATCCCGCGATCGATGCAGATGGTCGGCATCCAGCCGATCACCGCGTAGGCCAGCAGCGATTGCAACCCCATGAACGCCGTTACCTGCCAGGCGAGCCGGTCCCGCCACAACTCGGCGTGCCCGCCCGGTGCGCTCGTGCCCTGCCCACGGGCCCGCAGCATCCGCGGCAGCCAGGCCAGCCCGGCCGCGAGTGCGGGAACGGCCAACAGCGCCAACGGGATTCGCCAGCTGGTATGCAGACCGTGTTCGACCGGGACGGCCAGCGCCGAGGCTCCGGCCGCGCCCACGGTGACCGCGACGGTGTAGATCGCGGTCACCGCGGTGACGCGTTCGGGGTGGTCGCGTTTGATGATCGCGGGCACGGCGATATTGCCGATACTGATCGCGACCCCGGCCACCAGCGAGCCCGCGAACAACACCGCGGTCACCGGGATGATCCGGATCAGCAACGTCGCGGTGAGCAGTCCCATCGCGACGACCAGCAGCGTTTCCGGTGCGGGCGAACGTCGTTGGAACGGCGCGATCAGACCGTAGAGACCGAAACAGACCAGCGGCAGCGTCGTCATCGCACCCGCCGCCGCGCTGGACAGATGCAATTGCTGCTGGATCTCGCTGAGCAGCGGCCCGACCGCCGTCACCGCCGGACGCAGATTGACCGCCACCAGCACGATCAACAACAGCCGTAATCGCTGCCCGGTCATGATCTTTCCCGCTCGGCCAGCGAATCCAGCACGGCCAGAGTCGGTTCCACCACCGCAGCGGCCAACCGTCCGGCCGCATCGACGTCGCCCGCCGCGATGGCGTCCAGCACCGCGCGGTGCGGCCCGGGACCGGCCTCGGGCACTTCGTGATCCGAGCGCACCGCCCCCAATGCCTCGCTCAACTGCGCCGCGAAGAACCGCGCGGCCTCGATGAGCACCGGATTGCGGGTGGTCTCGATGATCGCGAGGTGGAACTGCGCGTCGGCCGCACCGAATTCGCTTGCGTCCGAGGCATTGTCGCGGGCCTCGAGCAGTTCGGTGAGCCGGACCAGATCGTCGTCTGTGCGACGCCGGGCGGCCAGACGGGCGGCCTGCACGTCGTAGGCGAGCTGCACCTCGAACACGTCCCGCACATCGCACCGCTGCATCCGCTGGAGCAGTGGGCGCGGATCGGCGGCGCTACGCACATAGGTGCCGTCGCCGCGGCGCACCTCGAGCACGCCGATATGGCTCAGCGCCCGGATCGCCTCCCGCACCGCCGACCGGCTGACGCGCAACTGCCGGGTGAGTTCGAGTTCGCCGGGAATGCGCTGCCCGACGGGCCACGCCCCGCTCAGCACGCTCGCCTGCAATTGATCCAGTACGGCGTCCACGGTCGATCCGTTCGCCACCGGCGTCAGCGCCACGACGGCACCTCCTGTCAGATGTCAGACATCTTAGGAATCGATCCCGCGACCCGGCAACAGTCCGTCGGGGGATGCCCGGGTGGGATGTATCACCCGGTCAGTACGCTGGTCGACATGAATGCTCCCGCTGCCACCGATCTCGACGACGTCCGCACGGCCGTGCACGACGCGGCTCGGCGGGCCCGGGTCGCCTCGCGCACGCTCGCCCGGCTCACCACCGCCGAGAAGAACGACGCGCTCCAGGCCTGCGCCGACGCGCTGCTCGCCGCGTCGGACCGGGTGCTCACGGCGAACGCGCAGGACATCGAGGCCGCCCGCGCCGACGGCACCGCCGATTCGCTGCTGGACCGGCTGCGCCTGACCTCGGACCGGGTCGACGGCATCGCCGCGGGCCTGCGCCAGGTCGCGGGTCTGCCGGATCCGGTCGGGGTGGTGATCCGCGGTTCGACGCTGCCCAACGGCTTGGAGATCCGGCAGGTGCGGGTGCCGCTCGGCGTGGTCGGCATGGTCTACGAGGCGCGCCCGAACGTCACGGTCGACGCGTTCGGCCTCGCGCTCAAATCCGGTAACGCGGCCCTGCTGCGCGGGTCCTCCTCGGCGGCCCGCTCGAATGCCGCACTGGTCGACGTCCTGCGCGATGCGCTTGTCGTACAGGGACTTCCGGCCGACGCGGTGCAACTGCTGCCCAGCCACGATCGTTCCAGCGTCACCCATCTGATCCAGGCGCGCGGCCTGGTCGACGTGGTGATCCCGCGCGGCGGCGCCGGACTCATCGCGGCCGTCGTGCGCGACGCGCAGGTGCCGACGATCGAGACCGGAACCGGCAACTGCCACGTCTACGTGCACGCCGCCGCCGACCTGGACATGGCCGAGTCGATCCTGCTCAACGCCAAGACCCGCCGCCCGAGCGTGTGCAACACCGCCGAGACGGTGCTGATCGATCGGGCCGTCGCGGACGCGGCAGTGCCCCGGTTGCTCGGCGCGCTCGAAAAGGCCGGCGTCACCGTGCACGGCGATCTGCCGGGCCTGGTCCCCGCGACCGAGCAGGACTGGGCCGAGGAGTACCTGTCCCTGGATATCGCCTTGCAGGTCGTCGACGATCTGGACGCCGCGGTCGAGCACATCGACCGCTGGGGCACCGGCCACACCGAGGCCATCGTCACCGGGGATCTGCGGGCCGCGCGCGAGTTCACCGAACGGGTGGACGCGGCCGCGGTCATGGTCAACGCCTCCACCGCGTACACCGACGGCGAGCAGTTCGGTTTCGGCGCGGAGATCGGCATCTCGACGCAGAAACTGCACGCCCGCGGCCCGATGGGCCTGCCCGAACTCACCTCCACCAAGTGGATCGTGTGGGGCGACGGCCAGATTCGGCCGTGAGCGTCGCGGGACACCCTGTCGCCCCCGGGCATCGGGTGTGTACCTTCGAGTAGGGGTTCGTTTTACGCTGCACAACCTGTGACGGCAGGGCCCCGAGCTTCGAGCCTGCGGGCAGCGAGCGTATTACGGAGGACCGGTGAACGAGGCGATCGAAACAGTGCACGAGCCGATCTTCGCGTCGGTGGAGGATGTGATCTCCCGGCTCGCCACCACCGGCTACCTGTCGGACAAGGCGACCGCGACCTCGATATTCCTGGCCGATCGCCTGGGCAAACCGCTGCTGATCGAGGGTCCGGCCGGTGTCGGCAAGACCGAACTGGCCCGCGCGGTCGCCCAGGTCGCGGGCGCGGAACTGGTGCGTTTGCAGTGCTACGAGGGTATCGATGAGGCGCGGGCGCTGTACGAGTGGAATCACGCCAAGCAGATCCTGCGCATCCAGGCCGGGGCGGCCGGGGCCGATGCGGCCGGGGCCGAGAACGGTTGGGCGGAAACGAAATCCGACGTGTTCAGCGAGGAGTTCCTGCTCTCGCGCCCACTGCTGACCGCGATCCGGCGCAGCGACCCGACGGTGCTGCTGATCGATGAGGCGGACAAGGCCGACGTCGAGATCGAGGGCCTGATGCTGGAGGTGCTCAGCGATTTCGCGGTCACCGTCCCGGAACTGGGCACCATCACCGCCACCCGCACCCCGTTCGTAGTGCTGACCTCCAACGCGACCCGCGAGTTGTCCGAGGCGCTCAAGCGTCGCTGCCTCTACCTGCACATCGACTTCCCCGACGAGGAACTCGAACTCCGCATCCTGGAGAGCCGGGTCCCCGAGCTGAAGCCCGCCGTCGCGGCACAGCTGGTGCGGGTCGTGCACGTGCTGCGCGGGATGCAGCTCAAGAAGCTGCCCTCGGTCGCGGAATCCATCGACTGGGGTCGCACCCTGCTGGCCCTGGGCCTGAAGGATCTGGACGACCGGTCCGTGCGCGCCACCCTCGGCGTGGTGCTCAAACACCACAGCGACCACCAGCGCGCGCTGGCCGAGCTGAAGCTGGCCTGATGTTCGGCGGCAGAGTCCGGACCTCCGGCGCGGCCCAGCCGGACGACCTCCCGGACGCGGCGCCGCACGGCCTGTCCGGACATCTGGTCGGCTTCGTGGAAGCGTTGCGCGCCAGGGGAATTCCGGTCGGGCCGTCGGAGACCGTGGACGCCGGACAGGTCATCGCGGTGCTGGATCTGCTGGACCGCGAGATGTTGCGCGAGGGCTTGGCCTGCGCGCTGCTGCGGCGCACCACCCAGCGCGCCACCTTCGACGGACTGTTCGATCTGTGGTTCCCGGCCGCGCTGGGGGAGCGCGTCGGTGCCGATGAGGTGGAGATCCCGCGTCGGCCCGACGGTGAGGTCGACATCCTGGAACTGCGAAAGATGTTGGCGGAGTTGCTCGTCGCGGATCCCTCGGCTGAGCGCACGCGGCAGTTGCAGCAGCTCGCCGCGCAGATGGTCGAGCAGATGGGGCAGTACCGGTCGGCGAACGGCCCGTCCTTCTCCGCGTATCAGACGCTCAAGGATGTGCAGCCCGAACTGCTGGTGAGCAAACTGCTCGCGGGTTTGGCTGCGGGAGTGGATGATTCGGACTTCGGCTCGGAGATCGCGCGACGTGCGGCACGGGCGCGGGTCAAGGAGTTCCGGGGCACTGTCGAGGCGGAGACCCGACGTCGGGTGGCCGAGCGGATAGGCCGCGAACGCGTCGCCACCTACGGTGTGCAGCGGCAGGCCGAGGACGCGGATTTCCTGCGCATCTCCGAGAACGAACTGGCCGAACTGCGGCGCAGTAGCCAGCGGCTGGCCCGGGTACTGGCCTCCCGCCTGGCCGCGCGGCGTCGCCGGGCCCGGCGCGGGGAGATCGATCTGCGCAAGACGCTGCGGCGATCGATGTCCACCGGCGGGGTGCCGATCGATCTCGTCTCGCGCAAACCGCGCCCCGGACGCCCGGATCTGGTTCTGCTGTGCGACATCTCGGGTTCGGTGGCCGGTTTCTCCAGTTTCACGATGCTGCTGGTGAACGCGTTGCGCGAACAGTTCTCCCGGGTGCGGATCTTCGCGTTCGTGGATCGCGCCGACGAGGTGACGCACCTGTTCGACCAGGTGACGCCGCTGGATCAGGTGACCCGCCGGATCTTCGCCGAGACGAAAGTGGTCGGCATCGAGGGACATTCGGACTACGGCGCGGCCCTGGACGGATTTGCCGAGCAGTGGCCCGACGCGGTCACCAGCCGCACCTCGCTGCTGATCCTGGGTGACGCGCGCACCAACTATCGCGATCCCGCGCTGGATACCCTGCGCCGTCTGGCCGCCACCGCCAAACATGCGTACTGGCTCAACCCCGAAGCCGAAAAGGCTTGGGGGACCGGTGATTCCGCGGCGCGGCGATATGCGGAGATCGTCGAGATGTACGAGTGCCGTTCGGCCCGGCAGCTCACCGCCGTCGTCGGGGGACTGCTGCCGATCTGAGTGCGGTGCGGCCATTAGCTTTTGTTAAGCGCACCACATGAGCGGCTCGCGATCATCCACGCATGGATTCGGCGGAGATCAGGCACGCGCTCATCGGTGCCCGCACGGTACCCGAGGGCCGGGAACGCACCCGGCGCCTGGAAACTCTCGCCGCGGCCGCGCGCGGCGGTGTGGATCGCGCCGCGGAGGCGGAGGTGCTATTGGAGCTGGTGCAGGCGTATACCCATGCGGGAGAACGGGATCTGGCTCCGATCGCGATCGTGCGGCTGCTGCGGGTCTTCGACGAGCACCCCGACGCCACCGCCGAACTGTCGCGCTCGGTGCACTGGTACATGAAGTGGATGACCAGCGATCTGATCGACAATCCGGCCGTGCCGCTGGGCACCGTCCGCCGCTGGTTCGACGAACTCGAAAGTCGCTATCGCACAGCGGGATACAGTCTGCGTCCGGTATTGAAGCTGCGCTCGGTGCTGGCCCGGGACCTCGGCGCGCACCAGGAGGCCGCGCGGCTGCGGGCCCTCGCGCTGGACGCGCCGCGCGACGAGATGACCGATTGTGAAGCGTGCGAATGCAATTGGTCCGGATCGCTGTCGGCGTCCATGGGGCAGGATGTCGATGCGCTGCGCCGCTGGGCCCCGGTGCTCGACGGTCGGCGCAGGTGCGCGCACGAGCCGCACCGGGTCACCGCGCACGCGCTGCTGCCGCTGGTGAGCACCGGGGATTTCGATGCCGCCCGCGCCGCGCATCTGACCGGATATCCGCTGGTGAAAGGCGTTCTCGGACTGCGGCACGCCGTCGCGCAGCACATCGAGTTCTGCGCGTTGACCGGTAACGAGGCGCGCGGACTGGACATTCTGAACGAGCATCTCGACTGGCTGAGCGACCGCGGCGCGGATGCGAATCTGCGCGTGGAATTCCTCGCCGGCGTCTGCGTGCTGCTGCGGCGGCTGGTGGCGCTCGGACGTGGTGACATGCGCGTCGGCGAGCATGCCGCCGCGGTGCTGTTGTCGCAGCTCACGACCGAGATCGATGAGCTGTGCGCCCGATACGACGCTCGCAATGGCACCGATTCGGTCGGTGTGGCCGTTCGCGCGCGGTTGGACCGGGGTCCGCTCGTGGATCATCTGCCGCTGGGAATTCGGGCCGTCGCCGATCTGCGGTCGCCGCTTCGTCCCACCGCGTCACGCACCGATGCCGGACAGCGGCCCGATGCCGAGCGGCTGGCCGAATGGGCCGTGGCCCGGCTGGCGGTGGATCCGGCCGGGGCCGAGCAGCGGCTGCGCCGGGCACTGGAGGCGGGCGCGTCGGTGCTGCCCGCCGAGCAGCTGGCTCGCCTGAGTTCGCTTCTGGTGACTGCGATCTCGGGCCAGCGCGGTCGCGAATCCGCGCTGGCCGACGCCGCATTGGTCGCGGCCTGGCGCTGGGAACCACTGTCCGCGGCCGATTCCGTGCATCACACCTTGGTCGCGGCGCGCGCCTACCATCGCGCGGAGCGGCACGCCGAGGCGGCGGCGTTGTTCGAGCAGCCGCTGGCTCCGGTATCGGGTTCGTCCGGACAATTCGTGCCCGGCAGCGTGATTCCCTATCCACCGGCCGAGATCGCTTTGATCAGAAGACAATTCGGCGAATCGCTCAACGCCTTGAACCGATACCGCGACGCCGCAGCACAATTCGCCGAAGCCGCCCGGCTCATTGACGCTGATCCCCAGCAGCGCGAGCTGACCGCGGAATTGGTCCACGCCGAGGCCGCAGCCCTGTCGGTATCCGGCCGCGACGCCGACGCCCTGGTCGGATATCTGCGCGCCGCCGACCTGTTCGCGGCCCTCGAACGTGTCGGTCCGCGAGCCCGCAGCCTGCGTTCGGCGGCGTGGTTGCAGTTCTGGGGCGGGGAATCGGTGACCTCCGCCCAGCGCGTCGGGTTGGCCACCATGCGTGCGCTGCTGGAAGATCTGGAGCGGCTCGCACACACCGCGGCCTCGCCCGAGATCCGCGGCGAGTTGCTCCAGACCCGCCGACAGCTCGACACGATGCGAGAGGAGGCGAACGCGCTATGAGCCGCTCGGTACCTCGCGCAGCCCTGGTGCTGGTGATTCTCGCGGTGATCGTGGCCTGCCTGTGGGCCGGGTCCCGGACGTCATCGTGCACCGCGACCCAGAACACACACCACCACCGCACCTCCGTGGTCCGGGTGGAGCGGTGCGCCGCGGCGGGATTCCGCTCGCTGGTGCGGCGCTGAACCCCGCGCTGCCCCCGCGACGGGCGGCTGTGACACGCCGGGGAAACGCCGCCCAGTAAGCTCGACAGTCGTGCGAGAAACAGGCCGGCGCAAACTGGGCGTGATGGGCGGAACCTTCGATCCCGTCCACCATGGGCATCTGGTCGCCGCCAGCGAGGTCGCCCACCGGTTCGACCTCGACGAAGTGATCTTCGTTCCGACCGGGGAACCCTGGCAGAAGTCCGGTAAACAGGTCAGTCCGGCCGAGGATCGTTATCTGATGACGGTCATCGCCACCGCGTCCAATCCGCGCTTCTCGGTCAGCCGCGCGGACATCGATCGCGGCAAGCTCACCTACACCGTCGACACCCTGCGCGACCTCAAACGACAGCATCCCGACGCGGAGCTGTACTTCATCACCGGTGCGGACGCACTGTCCAACATCCTCACATGGCAGGATTGGGCGGAACTGTTCGAACTGGCGAAGTTCGTCGGGGTGAGCCGTCCGGGGTACGAACTGAACACCGATCATCTGAAGCAGCATCTGCGGAACAGTCCGCCCGATGCGGTGACCGTGATCGAGATTCCGGCGTTGGCGATCTCGTCGAGCGAATGCCGTCGCCGGGCCGCCGAGGGGCGGCCGGTGTGGTATCTGGTGCCGGACGGGGTCGTGCAGTACATATCGAAGCGGCATCTGTACGTGCCGGTAGGGAACGGGAAGGTGGGCCGGGCGTAATGACAGCATCCGCCGAAGCGGTGCAGATGGCACAGGTGGCCGCGCGTGCCGCCGACGACAAACTGGCGACCGATGTGGTCGTGCTCGACGTGTCGGATCAGTTGGTGATCACGGACTGCTTCGTCATCGCGTCCGCGCCCAACGAGCGGCAGGTCAACGCGATCGTCGACGCCGTCGAGGAGCAACTGCGCGTCGCCGGGCACAAGCCGGTGCGTCGTGAGGGCACCCGGGAGGGGCGCTGGGTGCTGCTGGACTACGTCGAGGTGGTGGTGCACATCCAGCACAGCGACGAGCGCGATTTCTATGGGCTGGAACGGCTTTGGAAGGATTGCCCGCAGGTGTCGGTCGAGGGGGTCGGGCAGGCCCGGACGGCGGACGGATCGCCCGAGTGACGGACGCGGCCGCGGCGGCGCGTGCGAACACGCCGCCCGGTGGTCGGCTGGGCGTCGGATACGGATACGGAAACAGATGACTAAGCACGACGGCGTTCGCCGGTTGATCCTGTTGCGCCACGGCCAGACCGAATGGAATGCCGCCGACCGGATGCAGGGTCAGTACGACACCGATCTCAGCGAGCTGGGGCGTCGGCAGGCCAAGGACGCGGCCCGGGATCTACTCGGGGTCGAGCCGATCGCGCTGATCTCCTCGGATCTGCGGCGCGCGTTCGATACCGCCAGCGCGCTGGCCGATCACAGCGATCTGGACGTGGTGCCCGATCGGCGGCTGCGCGAGACCCAGCTCGGCGACTGGGAGGGGCTCACCCACCTCGAGGTCGACGCCCGGTATCCCGGTGCGCGCCAACAGTGGCGGCTGGACGCGTCGTTCACCCCGCCCGGCGGCGAGAGCAAGCTCGAGGTGGGCGCGCGGGCGCTGCCGGTGGTGCGGGAATTGTTCGACGCGCGCGCCGACTGGCCCGGCCGTACCATCATCCTCGTCGCGCACGGCGGGCTGATCGCGGCTCTGACCGCCGCGCTGCTCGAACTGCCTGCGGCGAACTGGCCCGTCCTGGGTGGACTGGCGAATACCAGCTGGGTGCAGCTCAGCAGCCACGGTCCGAGCATCGAACGTCCCGGGTGGCGACTCGATGTTTGGAACGCGGCGGCAAAGGTAGCACCTGATGTCCTCTGACAAACCCACCCCGAACGACCGGGACGACTCGACCCGGCAGGTATCGGACGACTTGCTGCGCAAGGCGTCCGAGGGGCCGGTCCGGCGGCTGCCGGACGCGCTGTTCGGCGGGCCCGCACCCGCTCGGCCCGATGCCGAGCCCGGTGGCGTGGTTTCCGACGAACTGTTGCGCAAGGCGTCGGACGGGCCGGTGCGGCATCTGCCGGATCTGCTGTTCGGCGGGCCCGCGCCGGAACCGGTTGCGCTGGAAGGGGAGTCGGGGGCGAGCGAGGCTCGGCGAGGTGGTTCGGAGAGCGGTGCGGGTGATTCCGAGGGAGATACCGGGCCGCCAGGGAGCGTCCGAGAGGTTTCCGATTCCGGAGCGGCCGAGAGCGATTCGGCCGCCGACTCCGGAGCGGACTCGCCGGATGCATCTGTTGTCGCGGAGAAGGGGTCTCGCGTGGTCGATGTGGACGACAGTGTGGAATCCACGGGTGGCTCCGACCGGCCGGTGTTGTTGGTGATCGCCGACTCGCTGGCCTACTTCGGGCCCAAGGGTGGGCTGCCCGCGAACGATCCGCGGATCTGGCCGAATCTGGTTGCGGCGGAGCTGGATTGGGATGTCGAGTTGATCGGGCGGATCGGCTGGACATGTCGCGACGCATACTGGGCGTTGATCGGGGATCCCAGGGTGTGGGCAGCGGTTCCCCGCGCGGGGGCGGTGGTCTTCGCCACGGGTGGTATGGATTCGCTGCCGTCGCCGCTGCCCACCGCGCTGCGTGAGTTGATTCGCTATGTGCGGCCACCGGCCGTGCGGCGGCGGGTGCGCGACGGGTACAACTGGTTGCAGCCGCGGCTGTCGAAGCTGGGGCGGCCGGTGGCGTTGCCGCCGCACGTGAGTATCGATTACCTCGAACAGTCGCGAGTTTCGTTGGCGCAGTTGCGTCCCGAACTGCCGGTGGTGGGTGTGCTGCCCTCGGTGCACGACTGCGAGGCGTACGGCCGGGTGCACACCGGCCGGGAGCCCGCGGTGCGGGCGCTGCGCGAATGGTCCGCGAAAACCGCTGTGCCGCTGGTGGATCTGGGAGAAGCGGTGCGCGACAACGTCTTCCACGGTGAGTCCAATCCCGATGGCATCCACTGGGGCTGGGAGGGGCACACCGCGGTCGCGCGGGCGATGGTGAAGGTGATCACGGAGGTGAGTTGCTGACGATGCGGACCGGAAGGCCCTGAGGCGATGGCCGTCGTCGTGGTGACCGACTCCTCCGCGAGCCTGCCCGCCGATCTGGTGGCGGAGCTGGGCATTCGCGTGGTGCCGCTGCACGTGCTGGTGGACGATCGTGAGATTCACGAGGGTGTGGACGAATGCGTCATCGATTACGCCTCGGCGACGGTGAGCACTTCGGCCGCGTCCCCCGGTGAGCTGCGCGCCGCCTACGAGCACGCCCTCGACCTCAGCGCCGGCGATGGTGTTGTCGCCGTGCACATTTCGCGTCAGCTCTCGGCGACCTGGGAGGCGGGTCGACAGGCCGTGCACGATATGGACGCCGCCGACCGGATACGTCTGGTGGATTCGCTCAGCGCTGGGCTCGGCACCGGGCTGCCGGTGCTGGCCGCCGCGCGTCGCGCGCGGACCGGCGCACCGCTGGACGTCGTCTACGACGCGGCGGTCGCCGCCGCCGGTCGCGGGCGGGCCTTCATCATGGTCAACCGCACCGAACAGCTGCGTCGCGGCGGACGGCTCAGCAGCGCCGCCGCGTTCTTCGGCACCGAACTGGTGACCAAACCCCTGCTCCAACTCATCGAAGGCCGCCTCGAACTCCGCGAGAAGGCCCGCACCAGATCCAAGGCATACGCGAAACTTGTTGCCGCCGCAGTGGATTCGGCCGGCGAAGCAGGCGCGTCGATCGCCGTCCAACACCTCGCCGCCCCCGACGCCGCCGCCACCCTGGCCACCCAACTCACCGAACTGATCCCCGATATCCGCGAGCTCGTCACCGCCGAATTCGGCCCCACCCTCGGCGTACACCTCGGCTCGGGCGCGGTCGGCATAGTAGTGGTCCCCGGCGGCTGCGGCTGACCACGCCGGGCGCACCGACCCCGCGGTGCGGGCCGGGCGGCGGTCTGCGCGCCCGGCTCGGTCGGCGGATGCTGCTGCGCGGGCGGCGGCGGGCCGGTGTGCGGTGACGGGCCCGGCGGCAACGCGAAATAGAACGGCTTGGCCCCGATGGCATGACAGCTCGTGAGCGCTGAGTTGTGTTGTTGCCGAACTTGTTTCATCTATCTGCACTGATTGTGTCGAGTCTGGCGCTGTTCTCGGCACCAGTTGAGTTCGGGGCGACGTGGTGGTCGGCAGGCGAGCTGATCCATGGTGGGGCGCCCGCTCGGCCCGATGCCGAGCCCGGTGGCGTGGTTTCCGACGAACTGTTGCGCAAGGCGTCGGACGGGCCGGTGTGACATCTGCCGGATCTGCTGTTCGGCGGGCCCGTGCGTTGGCGAATAGTGTTGTTGCCGAGGCTGATTCGGTTCGGCGGTGGTGGGTCGGAGGCGGTCGGTGTCCTCATGGTTTCGGGCAGCGGCCGGGTGGTATGGGCGGTAGCACAGAGGGCCGACAAGTATTGGTTGCGGCGGGTGGGTTGTCCACAGGGGAATGGTTGTCCACAGGGCGGATATAAGTGCTGGTCGGTGGGGGTGGCGTGGGTGGCGGCGATCCTATGGTGGCTGGCATGGCGCGGGATGACGAGCGGATGCGGGTTAGGGAGCGGCTGGGGGCGCTCGATGGGCGCGGGCCTGGTCGGCGGGCGATGCGTGGTGGGTGGGAATCGGAGGAGGGGGAGTTCGAGGAGTCCGAGGGCGAGACAGGTACGTCCGGGGGATGGGATGACGATGTGGCCGGGGTGCCCAATACTCCGCATTGGCTGAGTGAGCCGGCGGGCAGTGTCTCGATGTGGCATGAGCGGTTGATGCCCGCACGGTTTCGTGGGGTTCGGTTGCATCCGGGGCGGCGTGGGGTGCTTGTGCTGGCGTGTGTCGGGGTGGTGGCGGTGTTGTCGGCGGTGATGGTGACGCAGCGGGAAAGTCCTGTGGCGGAGCCGGTTCCGCCGTTGCCGATGGCGCAGAGCTCGGATCAGGTGAGTGAATCCGGGCCGCCTGTCCCATCCGGCACGTCGGTAGAGCGGCCGACGTCGGCACCGCCACCCAGCCGACCGGCGGAACTGGTGGTGAGCGTGGTCGGGCTGGTCGAGCACGTGGGTCTGCTGCATCTTCCGGCGGGCTCCCGGGTCGCTGATGCTCTCGCGGTCGCGGTGGCCAGGGAGGGTGCCGATCTGGCTCGGCTGAATCTGGCGCAGCGACTGGCCGATGGTGATCAGGTCATCGTCGGTGCGCTCGGTCCGCGGGCGGGCACACCGCAACTCGGCAGTGCGGTGCTGTCCGGTACCGATCACGTCGCGCGCACGTCCGGTGCGTCGACCCCTGCGGCGAAGGTGAACCTCAACACCGCCACCGAATCCGAACTCGATGAACTTCCCGGCGTCGGTCCCGCTACGGCCCGCAACATCATCGCCTGGCGCACCGAACACGGCCGCTTCACCACCCTCGACCAACTCGGCGAAATTCCGGGCCTGGGTCACACCCGTCTGGCTCGCCTTCGCGATCTGGTGACCTTATGAACCGGCAACGGCTTCTCATCGGGGCGCATGGCCCGAATATGCCTGTGCCCGAACCACATACTGCCCTCGTGGGCGGTCGGCTCTTCGGGGGTGCGGGGTGAGCGGGGTCGAGCAAGGCGAGGCGGTGGTGCCGGAGGTCTTGGATGCGCGCTTGGTGCCGGCGGCCGTGATGTGTTGGGGGATAACGGTTGTGACCGTGCTGGCGGGCTGGTGGGTAGGGGTGATGGTGGTGGGGTTGCTCGTCGGTGTGGCGATCGGGGTGGGGGTGTGGATGGTTCGAGGTCGACGGGAGAGGACACGGGTGATGGGGATGGCGTTGCTTGCGGCCATGGTCGTGGGGATCGGGTTCGGGATCGCGGCGGCCTGGCGGGAGTATCGGGTCGCGACGCATCCGTTGCGAACGGCGGCGGTCGGTACCTCTCTGACGGTGACGATCGTGCCGAGCGACGATCCGAAACCCTTGCCCGCCAAATCTTTCGGTGCACGGCAGTGGATGGTGCAGGCGGATCTGCGGGAATATCGGCACGGTGCGGTACCGGTGCACGCGGGCGGTGCGGTGATCGTGCTCGCCACCCAGCGCGGATGGCCGGGATTGCTGCCGGGGCAGGCGGTGCGGTTCCGGGCGCGCCTGGACCGGCCGTGGCGACGGGACCTGACGGTGGCCGTCCTGCGCGCACAGGGGCCGCCGGTCACCGTCGAGCGCGCGCCGTGGTGGCAGCGTGCGGCCGGATCGGTTCGCGCGCACTTCGCGGCGGCGGCCGCGCGGGCCCTGCCGAAGACCGAGGCCGGGCTGCTGCCCGGACTGGTCGATGGTGACGTGTCCCGGCTGCCCGATCGCGTGCGTGCGGAATTCCAGCAGATCGAACTGTCGCATCTACTCGCCGTATCCGGCACCAATGTGACGATCGTCCTTGCGGCGGTGATGATTTCGGTACGTCTGCTGACCATCGATCCGCGGGTGGGCGCGGTGCTGGCCGCCGTCGCGCTGATCGGTTTCGTGGTGCTGGCCCGTCCCTCGCCGACGGTGCTGCGCGCGGCGGTGATGGGTGGTGTGGCCGTGCTCGCGGTCATGCTCGGCCGCCGTAAACAGGCACTGCCCGCACTCAGCGGCGCGACGATCGGTTTGCTCGGCTGGTCGCCGGAACTGGCCCTGGACATCGGTTTCGCGCTCTCGGTACTGGCCACGATCGGCCTGATCGTGCTCGCACCACGCTGGTCGCACTGGCTCGAGGACCGCGGCTGGCGGCGCGGCCCGGCCGAAGCCGTCGGCGTCGCCACCGCGGCCTTCCTGCTGACCGCACCGCTGATCGTGGCGCTGACCGGACACGTCGGCCTGCTCGCCATCCTGGCGAACCTGCTGGTGGAGCCGGTGATCGCGCCGATCACGGTGGTCGGCGCACTCGGCGCGCTGCTCTCCTGTGTGTGGCTACCCGCCGGAGTGCTGGTACTGCGGCTCACCGGACCACCCCTGTGGTGGTTGCTGTCCGTCGCCGAACACGGTGCGGCACTGGGCATTTCGGTCGACCTGCCGGACGGTCCGCGCGGCGGATTCGCCACCGCGATCGTCGTCGCCGGCCTGCTGATCCTGCTGCACCGCATCACCCGCCCCGCCGACCATTCGGGAGCCGACCCACCGTGAGGAGAGCGCCCGAAGCGGCACCGTGCGACGACAGTCAGTTCGGCGCGCTGTTCATCCGGCGCGGCGGCGAGATGCGGAGGTGTCGGTGGCTCACCGTAGGATGCGGGACGTGACCGATCGTCCTGCCTCCGTCCACCTCGTGCTCGGTGAGGAAGAGTTGCTCATCGAGCGCGCGGTCGCCTCGATCGTCTCCGATGTGCGCGCGGTCGCCCCGGATCCCGAAGCGCTGCCGGTGGATCGGCTGCGCGCGGGCGATGCGAGCACCGCTGAGCTGGCGGAGTTGCTGAGCCCGTCGCTGTTCGCCGAGGACAGGGTGATCGTCCTGGAGTCCGCGGCCGAGGCGGGGAAGGATGCGGTCGGGGTCATCACCGAGGCCGCGGCCGAGCCGCCCGAGGGAGTGGTGCTGGTCGTGCTGCACACCGGCGGCGGTCGCGCGAAGGCGCTCGCCCCGGCGTTGCAGAAGGCGGGTGCGGTCACTCACAACTGCGCGAAGGTGAGCAAGGCCGGCGAGCGGGTCGAGTTCGTGCGCAACGAGTTCCGGTCCGCGGGTCTGCGGGTACAGGCCGACGTGGTGCAGGCGATGCTGGAGGCGGTCGGCTCGGATCTGCGCGAGCTCGCCGCGGCCTGTTCGCAGCTGGCCGCCGACACCGGCGGCAAGGTCGATGTCGCCGCGGTGCGCCGCTACTACTCGGGCCGTGCCGAGGTGACCGGATTCGACGTCGCGGATCTGGCCGTCGCCGGGGATCGTCCCGCCGCGATGGAGGCGCTGCGCTGGGCCACCGATCGCGGTGTGCCCGCGGTCCTGCTCGCCGACGCCCTCGCCGATTCGGTGCACACCATCGCGCGCGTCGGTTCGGCCGGTCGCGGCGACCCGTTCAAGCTCGCCTCCCAGCTCGGCATGCCCCCCTGGAAGGTGAAGAAGGCTCAGGGCCAGGCCCGCGGCTGGACCGCCGCCACCATCGGCTCGGCCCTACAGGTCGTCGCCACCCTGAACGCCGACGTCAAGGGCGGTGCCGCCGACACCGACTTCGCCCTCGAACACGCCCTGTCCACGATCCTCGATCTGCACGGCGCAGTCTGAGAACTGCCCGCCGCGAATTGACCGTCGCGAATTGACCGCAGCTACGCCGTGGATTCGCACGACTCGGACTCCGCATCCGTACAAGCGACGGTGCCATGTCGTACCGATCTCGTCATCGCCGATCGTGGCTCGTTCGCGAATGACGCTCAGGCGCTGAAACATCTGCGCACACGACAAAAGCCGCCGTGGTCGTCTGCTCTCGCAGACCCTCTGCCACGGCGGCCGTGAAGCGTGGTGCGGTAGGAACTACCGCGGGAAATCAGCCGATCTTGTTGAACGCCAGCGCCAGCGCCGACTTCTTGTTCGCGGCCTGGTTGGCGTGGATGACGCCCTTGGCTGCGGCCTTGTCGAGGCTGCGGCTCGCGCTGACCAGCAGCTCCTGCGCCTGATCCTTCTCACCGGCCGAGGCGGCCTCGCGGAACTTGCGGATCGAGGTGCGCAGCGCGGACTTCACCGACTGGTTGCGCAGACGCGCCGCCTCGTTGGTGCGGATCCGCTTCATCTGGGACTTGATGTTTGCCACGCGTAGTTCCTCTGATTCCTGTCGTTTGTGTGGTGTGTTCTGTACTGCTGCGAAGTCTCTGGGCGCGCTACGCCGAAACCGTGACGGCCGGATAGCGCAACACCGACGATCGAGAGTACCAGCCGGGTGGACTCCGAGTGAAATCGCCCTGGTCGGACGCTTACTACGGTGAAAACTGTACCTCGGTCACGCCGGGCTCACTGCCAGTGGTACTCCCGGCACAGCCGATGCGCGACGATGTCGAACGTCTTGCGGGGCAGGATCGCCCCTTCGCGGCGGATGCCCTCCTCGGGCACGTCCAGCACCCGATCCAGTCGCACCCAACTCGTGCGCCCCTGGTAATCCCAAGGGCCCGAACCGATTTCGACCCAGTGATGATCGTGCGAACGTTCCGGATTGGACGACAGCATCAACCCCAGCAGGGTGTTCCCGGCCCGCCCGACGACCAGCACCGGACGATCCTTGCCCTGCCCCGGATCCTCCTCGAAGGGCACCCAGGTCCAGACGATCTCACCGGGATCGGCCCGGCCGTCCAGACGCGGGCAGTAGACCACCTGGCGGGCCCGCTCGCGCGTGGGCACCGGCACCGACGCCGTCGGTCGCACCGCGACACCGGACGGACGACGCTTGCCGACGGCCCGATCCCACACCGCGGAGCGCTGCATCCGGTCGACCAGCTTGGGCGCCTGCTGCCGCACGATCCTAGGGCCCTGCGCCCGGGCGAGGGTTCCCAGCTGCCTGCCTAGTGAGCTCCACGTACCGGCCATAGTCCGCGAGCATAACGGCCGATTCCGCCGTTCTCATCCTGCCTGGTAGGGACAATCGTCAGCGCTCAGGCGCGACCGTCGGCCCGGCTCGGCCAGGCCCGGCTCGGCTCGGCCAGGCCCGGCTCGGCCCGGCCAGGCCAGGCTCGGCTCGGCTCGGCCCGGCTCGGCTCGGCCAGGCCCGGCCCGGCTCGGCTCGGCTCGGCCAGGCCCGGCTCGGCTCGGCCCGGCTCGGCTCGGTCCAGCTCGGCTCGGGTCGTCGGCATTGCGGCAGGGTCCGAGCGGGCCGGCGTTGCGATCGACCTGGCAGTGCCGCGGCCGAACCGTCACCGGCACAGCGCGGGACGTTTGCTGTCGAACTGCCAGTCCGGGACGAGATACCGCATCGCCCGGGCGTCGTCACGCGCGCCCAGCCCTTCCCGCAGGTACAGCTCGTGCGCCGCCTCGACGCGCTCGAGATCCAGTTCCACACCCAACCCGGGCGCGTCGGGCACGGTGAGCCGACCGTCGCGAATGGTCAGCGGATCGACGGTGATGCGCTGCCCGTCCTGCCAGATCCAGTGCGTATCGATGGCGGTGATCTCGCCCGGCGCGGCCGCGGCGACATGGGTGAACATCGCCAGCGACACGTCGAAGTGGTTGTTGGAGTGCGAACCCCAGGTCAGACCCCACGCATCGCAGAGTTGCGCGACGCGCACCGACCCGGCCATCGTCCAGAAGTGCGGGTCGGCGAGCGGAATGTCGACCGCGTTCGAGCGGATGGCATGCCCCATCTCGCGCCAATCGGTGGCGATCATGTTCGTGGCGGTCGGCAGTCCGGTGGCGCGCTTGAATTCGGCCATCACCTCGCGACCGGACAGCGTGCCTTCCGGGCCGACGGGATCCTCGGCGTAGGCCAGCACGTCGCGCAGGTCGCGCGCGGTGCGCACCGCCTCGTCCAGGAGCCAGCCGCCGTTGGGGTCCAAGGTGATTCGAGCCTCGGGGAACCGTTCGGCGAGTGCGCGGACGGCCGCGGCCTCCTCGGCGGGGGCGAGTACGCCGCCCTTCAGTTTGAAATCGGCGAATCCGTAGCGCGCCTGCGCCGCCTCGGCCAGCCGCACCACGGCTTCGGGGGTGAGCGCCTCTTCGTGCCGCAGCCGCAGCCAGTCGTCGTCGCCGTCCTCGTCGGCGGGACCGCGATAGGCCAGGTCGGTCCGGTTCCGGTCGCCGACGAAGAACAGATATCCCAGCGCCTGCACCGTGCTGCGCTGCTGCCCTTCACCCAGCAGCGCGGCGACGGGCACGTCCAGATGCCGTCCGAGCAGGTCCAGCAGCGCAGATTCCACGGCCGTGACCGCGTGCACCGCGATCCGCAGATCGAAGGTCTGGGCCCCGCGTCCGCCCGCGTCGCGATCGCCGAAGGTGCGCCGGATATCGGCCAGCACCGCGTGGTGATCGCCGATGCGACGCCCCACCACGAGTGCGCGCGCATCCTCCAGGGTGCGCCGGATGGGCTCGCCGCCCGGCACCTCGCCGATGCCGGTATTGCCGTCGGAGTCGTTGAGTATCACCAGGTTTCGGGTGAAGTACGGTGAGTGCGCCCCGCTCAGGTTGAGCAGCATGCTGTCGTGTCCGGCGATGGGGACCACGCGCATCTCGGTGACGACGGGGATCGCGGTGGACCGGGACGTTGCGGGGGAGTGGGGCGTCGCGGAGGGCACGGTCATGAACTCTTTCTGTCGAGGGAGCGGGGCGAGGATCAGGCCGGGTCGGCCGCGCCGCCGTCGAAATGCGGTGCGGGCCCGGTTGATTCGGAAGTGGCGGCCGGTCCGCCACGACGCCGACGGATCAACAGCACCGACGCCGCGGCGAGTGCGGAGGCCGCCGCCAGCGCGTACAGCCCCCAGGTCACCGTGCCGGTGGACGATTTGATCAGACCGAAGCCGTAGGGCGCGACGAAGCCGCCGAGATTGCCGAGCGAATTGATCACCGCGATGGCCGGCGCCAGCACCAGCGGATGCAGCGTGGACTGCGGAATCGACCAGAACAGCGGGCTCGCGCTCTTGAAGCCCATCGCCGCGATGCACAG
The DNA here is from genome assembly GCF_009604405.1 of Nocardia macrotermitis. Classification (GTDB taxonomy): domain Bacteria; phylum Actinomycetota; class Actinomycetes; order Mycobacteriales; family Mycobacteriaceae; genus Nocardia; species Nocardia macrotermitis. The sequence continues at coordinate 382,322 of NZ_WEGK01000007.1, read as the reverse complement.
GAACACCAGCGCGGGCCACGGTGAGACGACCGCCGCCAGGTAGGTGCCGACGGCCGCGGTGAGCAGCGATCCGATCAGCAGCGGGCGCCGGTTGCCGCGCCGGTCGCCGATCCGCGCGGTGACATACATCGCGACGACGGCGCTGAGCCAGGGCAGTGCCGAGAGCAGTCCGACGGTGACGTCGCCGAGCCCGTGGATGCGTCGCACGATGGTCGGCAGCCAGAAGGTATTGGCGTAGATGGAGAGCTGAATGGCGAAATAGATCCAGCAGAACAGCAGCATCTGCGGATCGGCCAGCATCCGCCACCGCGAGAGGGTGCGTTTGTCGGAGGTGGCGACGATGCGCTGTTCCTCGGCCTCGACCGCCTCGGACAGTGCGGTCCGTTCGGCGTCGTCGAGCCATTTCGCATCGGTGATCCGGGAATCCAGCAGCAGGTAGGCGATCGCGCCGACCACGACCGACAGCAGCCCCTCGATACCGAACATCCACTGCCAGCCGTGCAGGCCGAGCAGTCCGTTCATGGTGAGCAGCGGTCCGGAGATCGGCCCGGAGATCGCCGCGGCCACCGAGGATCCGGCGACGAACAGTGCGGTCGCGCGCCCGCGATGCGCGTTGGGCAGCCATTTGGCCAGGTAGAAGATGACCGCAGGGAAGAAGCCGGCCTCGGTCGCGCCGAGCAGGAAGCGCAGTACGTAGAACATCTCGGCGCTGCGCACGAAGACCATGGCGGCCGCGACCAGGCCCCAACTGACCATGATCCGGGTCAGCCAGATCCGCGCGCCGAATTTCTCCAGCAGCATATTGCTGGGCAATTCGAATATCGCGTACGCGACGAAGAAGATACCTGCGCCGAAACCGTATGCGGCCGCGCCGATTCCGACATCCGCCTCCAGGTATTTGGTGGCGTATCCGATATTCGCGCGATCGAGTTGATTGCAGATCAGCATGATGATCAGCAGCGGTACGACGCGGCGGAAGAATTTACTCACCGCCGAATCCAGCGGCGTCGCGGAATTGCGAGTGAACGCCATCGTCCAACCCTTTCGATCCGGGAATACGGCGCGCAACGCGCCGCGAACCCGTGCGAAGGATATCCGGACCGCGAGTGACTCGCCTCACGCTCCGACGACGTTACGGCCGGTCACTGATGCCTGTCCAACACCGATGGTGAATAGTTCGATGCACGGAAGGTATCGAATTCTCGACGCGGTTCGATATGCACGATGCATTTCCCGGGGAGCCGAGTAGGCCCCGAGTCATGAAAATCCCTGGACCAGAACCGGATCCGGGCATGTGCCTATAGTGGTCTCGATCTGTGACAGTGAGAGGGGGCACGGTGAGCGGTCCGTGGTTCGACAAGTTCACCGACGCGGAGGCCAAGGCCGCACTCGGCCGGTCGACGGTGCTGTGCACGGCGGACGGATACTGGTGGCGACTCGATCCCGGCTCCTCCTGGATGTGGCACAACGGAACATACTGGCAGTTCGCCTCCCCGCCCCTCGACCCTGGTATCCGCGCCGGCGCACGCATCGCCGAACAACAGCCCGCCCCTCCACAACCCGGTGCCGCACCCCGCCCCACCACCCAGCCACCCGGTCCCGCCGCCCCATCGCAACCGGCCCGTCCCGTCGTGAACCAGCGGCAGCAGTCCCGTTCCGCTACGAACCCGGCTCAGCAGGGCAGTCCTGTCGTGGATCCTGCTCAGCAGGGCCGTTCGGCCATCGACCCAGCACAGCAGGCCCGTTCTGTCGTGGACCCGGCACAGCAGGCTCGCTTCGCCGTGAACCCGGTACAGCAAGGCCGCGCTCCCGCGAACCCTGCTCAGCTGGGCGGAAATCCAGGCAGCTCCGCTCAGCAGAGCTCACCCGCGGCCGATCCTCGTCGAAGTGGCGCAACGCCCGATGCCCCGGCCCGGCGCACTCCGGCCGCTCCCGCACGCGGGTTCACCTCCAGCAGCGTCCGCAACCCGGCCCCTATCCCGCCCATCGGCCAAGCCCTCACGTCTCCAGCCCCCGAGACAATCCGCTGGTCTGGCGGTGAACCTCCCGCCAACCCCATACCCGCCAGCGGCAACCAATCACCTCCGCTTATCCCAACCCCCAATCCGCTTCCCCCACCACCGATTCCAAGCGCCCCGCCATCTCTCGACGTACCACGTGCCGACACCCCCACCGCACCGACTGATGCTTCCGTCGCACCGATCGATGCCCCCGCCACACGAACCGATGCCCAAACCGGAGCTGATCGGTTGGACGTGCCCCGCAAAATATTCTCCAGCGCTGGGAAATTCGATGTCCGAGGTGCAAGCGCGCGGCCGGGCCTGCCGGAAAGCGCACAGCTCGACGCAGTGCAGCCTAGTGCTGCGCAGCCTGATTATCCGAGCGAAATATCCTCTGGTGCTGAGCAATTCGGTGCTGAGTCGGTGAGTGGGCAACCTGGACTGTCGGTGGGTGCAGGGTTCGGTGCTGTGCAGCCGGGTGCTTCTGCCGGAGGTGAGCAGCGGGGTATGCCGGGCGAAGTGTCTTCTGGTGCTGGTCGATTCGGTGCTGGGGCCGTGAGTGGGCAGCCCGGGTTGTCGGTGGGTGCAGGGTTCGGTGCTGTGCAGCCGGGTGCTTCTGCCGGAGGTGAGCAGCGGGGTATGCCGGGCGAAGTGTCTTCTGGTGCTGGTCGATTCGGTGCTGGGGCCGTGAGTGGGCAACCCGGATTGTCGGTGGGTGCAGGGTTCGGTGCTGTGCAGCCGGGTGCTTTTGCCGGAGACGAACAGCAGGGTTTGCCAGGCGAAGTGGCCTCTGGCGCTGGGCAATTCGCTGCTCCGGAGGCGGCGGTGGCCGCATCTGCGCGGTCGGGTGATGGGGCTCGGGACGACGTCGCGGTGCTGGTGGAGCGGTTGCCCGGTGGGCAGCCGTTCGTGGCGGTCGAGCCGGTTGCGCCGTTTCTGGAGCGGGTGGTTCGGGTGGTGAGTTGGGCGGATGGGACTCGGCACAATGATGCCGACGATCAGCCGAATCCGGTGTTGCTGTTCATCGGTGCGCCGCATTCGGGGCAGGGGCGGCTGGCTGCGGGGGTGCGGGCGGCGATGGCCGAGGCGGAGATCGTGTTCGGGTCGGAAGTGTTGCGCAGGAACGGGATCGAGATCGCCGGGAATCGAGACGGGACGGTGGCGGCGAACTTCGACGCGGCCATCTACAAGGTGTTCGACCTGAGCGATCCGGCGATGTTGCTCATCGAGAACGCCGACATCCTGTTCGACGAGGTCAACGCTCCCGCATCGCTGGAGAAGCTCATCGCCGCCTCGCACGACGCGCGCACCTGTTCGCTGCTCGTATTGTGCGGCAGCGCAACGATGTTGACCACCCTCGCCGACGCAGCACCCGAATTCGTCCGGCGCACACTGCAATACACGCTGCCCGACTTCACCCGGCCCAACGCGGCGGCGGCGCTGGTGCGAGAACTGGTCCGCGGTATCGATGTCGAGATCACCGATCCGGCGCACACTCGCATGGTCGACTATCTGCGCTCGAACGGAAGTGCCAGGGCCGCAGCGGAATTGATCGGAGCCGCGTCCCAGAACGCCGTCGCCGAGGGCTCGACGGGCCGGGATGCGCGGATCCTGGTCGACGCCGCCCACTTCGCCGGACTCGACACCGTTCCGAAGCCGGGTGGATCCGGCAAAACTCTGTCCGAACTACTGGTGCAACTGGACGCGATGATCGGCCTGGAACCGGTCAAACAGCAGGTCCGCGACCTGGTCGCCGAGGCAGAGATCGATGCCCGGCGGCGCGCGGCGGGCCTGTCCATCCCGCCGCGCAGCCGGCACCTGGTCTTCACCGGCAATCCGGGCACCGCCAAAACCACGGTGGCCCGGATGATTTCGCAGATCTACCGCGAACTCGGCATCATCTCCAAGGGCCATCTGGTGGAAACTCAACGCGCGGACCTGGTCTCGGAGTTCATCGCCGCGACCGCGCCGCAGACCCGCGCGGTGGTGGAGAAGGCGCTGGGCGGCGTGCTGTTCGTCGACGAGGCATACGCGCTGAGCAAGGGCGGCGAGCAGGACCACGGCCGGGAAGCCATCGACGAACTGCTGGTGCAGTTGGAGAACCGGCGCGCGGATTTCGTGGTCATCGCCGCCGGTTACACCAAGGAGATGGAGGATTTCCTCGACGCGAACCCGGGCCTGCGCTCACGCTTCGGCAAGCGGATCGAATTCCCGGACTACAGCAACGAGGAACTGGCCGGAATCTACGTCGCGACGGCCCGCGCGCAGGACTACCACCTCACCACCGAACTCGTTGCCGCACTGCCGGATCGGATGTCCCGCATCGGCCGCGGCCCCGGCTTCGCGAACGGGCGTTCGGCGCGCACGGTCTTCGAACAGACCATCACCAACCAGTCGAAACGCCTGAGCATCGGTTCCGGCGATCTCCAGGAACTGACCCTCGCCGATCTACCCGACTCGCCCGCGGGCGGGATGGGCCCGGGCGGCAGCGGCGGCCCGCGCCGCGACCTGACCGAACTGCTCGCCGAACTCGACGCCATGATCGGCCTGGATTCGGTGAAACAGCAGGTCCGCACGCTGGCCACCGAGGTGCGGGTGAACGCCCGGCGCAAGGCCGCGGGCCTGTCGGTGGGCGCGCGCAGCCGTCACATGATCTTCCTGGGCAACCCCGGCACCGCCAAGACCACGGTCGCGCGTCTGATCGCCCGGATCTACCGCGAACTCGGCGTGGTCAGCTCGGGCCATCTGGTCGAATGCAGCCGCCCGGACCTGGTCGGCGAATATATCGGCCATACCGCCCCGAAAACCCGCAAGGTGATCGAAAGTTCCATCGGCGGAGTGCTTTTCATCGACGAGGCATATGCGCTCGTGGCCGACGACGGTCAGCGGGACTTCGGCGGCGAGGCCATCGCCGAGTTGCTCCTGCAAATGGAGAACCACCGCGACGAGTTGCTCGTCATCGCCGCCGGATATCCCGATCAGATGGACAGGTTCCTCGATCAGAACCCGGGTATGCGCTCCCGCTTCGGCGCCACCATCACCTTCGAGGACTACACCGACGACGAACTCGCCGGCATCTTCGCCGCGACGGCCACCTCCCAGGGCTACCGACTCGCCGACGATCTCCTGGCAGCCCTGCCCGCACACATCGGCGGTATCGACCGCGACAGCGCCTTCGCCAACGGCCGCACCATGCGCCAATTGCTCGAACGCGCCATCGGCCGCCAGTCCATGCGCCTGGGCACCGACCTGGACGCCGTCGCCGACGAGGAACTCCAGATCCTGCGGGCCGTCGACCTCGCTGACGGGTGATCGCGCGGCCATGGGATCATGGATGCCGCCTGAATACCCTTCGTGACCAGGAGCCCAGTGCCCAGCTTCGCCGATACCACGTTCACCGATCCGTCGCAAATTCGGAACTTCTGCATCATCGCCCACATCGACCACGGGAAGTCGACCCTGGCCGATCGCATGTTGCAGCTGACCGGAGTTGTCGAGGAGCGGGCGATGCGCGCGCAGTACCTGGACCGGATGGATATCGAGCGGGAGCGCGGTATCACCATCAAGGCCCAGAACGTGCGGCTGCCCTGGTCCGTCGACGGGTCGGACTACGTCCTGCACCTGATCGACACCCCGGGTCACGTGGACTTCACCTACGAGGTGTCGCGGGCGCTCGAGGCGTGTGAGGGCGCGGTGCTGCTGGTCGACGCGGCACAGGGTATCGAGGCGCAGACGCTGGCCAACCTGTATCTGGCACTGGACAAGGATCTGACGGTCATCCCGGTGCTGAACAAGATCGACCTGCCCGCCGCGGATCCGGATCGCTACGCCGCCGAACTCGCGCACATCGTCGGCTGCGAGCCCGAGGACGTGCTGCGCGTGTCGGGGAAGACCGGCGTCGGCGTCGCCGAACTGCTGAACGCGGTGATCGAGCAGATCCCGGCCCCGGTCGGCAAGGACGACGCCCCGGCCCGCGCGATGATCTTCGACTCGGTCTACGACACCTACCGCGGCGTGGTCACCTACGTGCGTGTGGTCGACGGCAAGCTGACCCCGCGTCAGAAGATCAAGATGATGTCCACCGGCGCGACGCACGAGTTGCTCGAGATCGGCATCGTCTCCCCGGAACCCAAACCGACCCGGGGCCTGGGCGTCGGCGAGGTGGGCTACCTCATCACGGGTGTGAAGGATGTGCGGCAGTCGAAGGTCGGCGATACCGTCACCACCGCCCGTGACGGCGCGACCGAGGCGCTGGCCGGATATCAGGACCCGCGCCCGATGGTCTACTCCGGCCTCTACCCGGTCGACGGCTCGGACTATCCGGACCTACGCGACGCGCTGGAGAAGCTGCAACTCAACGACGCCGCCCTGACCTACGCCCCGGAAACCTCGGTGGCGCTGGGCTTCGGTTTCCGCTGCGGCTTCCTGGGTCTGCTGCACATGGAGATCACCCGCGAACGCCTGCAACGCGAATTCGACCTGGACCTGATCTCGACCGCGCCGAACGTCGTCTACCGCGTGATCCTCGAGGACGGCACCGAACACGTGGTGACCAACCCGTCGTTCTGGCCCGAGGGCAAGTTGCGGCACGTGTACGAGCCGGTGGTCAAGTGCACGGTGATCGCGCCGAGCGAATTCATCGGCTCGATCATGGAGCTGTGCCAGTCCCGGCGCGGCGAACTCGGCGGCATGGACTACCTGTCCGAGACCCGCGTCGAGATGCGGTACACGCTGCCGATGGCGGAGATCATCTTCGACTTCTTCGACTCACTCAAATCCCGCACCCGCGGTTACGCCAGCCTCGACTACGAGGAGGCCGGCGAGCAGGAAGCCGATCTGGTGAAGGTCGACATCCTGTTGCAGGGCGAGGCCGTGGACGCGTTCTCCGCGATCGTGCACCGCGACGCCGCGCAGGCCTACGGCCACAAGATGACCACCAAACTGCGCGAACTCATTCCGCGCCAGCAGTTCGAGGTGCCCATCCAGGCCGCCATCGGCTCGAAGGTCATTGCGCGCGAGAACATTCGGGCGATCCGCAAGGACGTGCTGGCCAAGTGCTACGGCGGTGACATCAGCCGGAAGCGCAAACTGCTGGAGAAGCAGAAGGAGGGCAAGAAGCGGATGAAGACGATCGGACGCGTCGACGTTCCGCAGGAAGCCTTCGTCGCGGCGCTGTCGACCGAAGCGTCCTCGGACAAACCGAAGGGCAAATAGCTCCGGTCGATCGGGCCCCGGTCGATCTCGGGGCTTTCGAATCGAACCGCGCACTGGCACCCTGGTGTGGCGCACCACGATCCGGTGTCCGCCGTGCCTGGAGGATGTGACAGGTACGTGTTCCGGAAATATGGTGTTACCTGTTCTCGACTGTTGGCAAGACCGTTCGGTTCTCGGAGCCGGACACCTGAGAGTGGAGTGTGTATGTCGCGTGACCTGCCCCTCGACGCAGACGCGGAGGAACCGGGCGATCACGCCGGAGATACCGCGTATCGCGTCGCGACCGGCGTCGCGCGGGTCGCGCGGGCAGGGGCGTACGTCACCGGTGGTGCGCTGGTCGCGGAGGGGAGCGCGACGCCGCGGAACAACGAATCCCACGACGCCAGCCGGATCGCGGGCTGGTCGCTCCAGGATCCGCAGCCCAATGCGCCCAGTCCGGTCGTCACCTACCCCGATCCCGCGCCGGATTCGGTGCCGCCGGTGCTCGGTCATCCGGGGGCCGCGGCGTCGGATCATCCGCTGCTCGCGTTTCCGAATCTGCCGCCGGGCTTCGAATTCCACGTACATATCGAGACCGGGCCCGACGCGGGAGCCGAACAGCCCGATCTGAGCAAGATTCCGGGGATGAACTCGTTTCCCGGAAGCGACGGCAACACACCGGGGTTGAGTGTGGTGCCGGGTCCGAGTGTCGGATCGGGGACCGGGACGGGGACCGATCATCTGCCCGGCACGGGTAACGTGCCCGGCCTGGGTAACGGGATGCCGGGTCTCGGCAACGGTGTGCCGGGCCTGGGTGACGGAATTCCGGGGCTGGGCAACGGTATTCCCGGTCTCGGGAATACGCCGGGGAACGGTGATTCGCCGTTCGAGTTGCCGAGTGTGCCCTCGATTCCGGACGTTCCGGCGATGCCGAGCGTGCCGTCGGTGCCCGAATTCCAGATTCCCAAGCTCAATACCGGTCAGGGAGGTCTGCCGGGTCTGCATCCGGCGGCCGCGCCGATCGCCATGGACAGCGGCCAGGGTGGCCCCGGTGTGACGCTGGCGAGCCTGGTGCACCCGGTCTCGGCCGATGGTTTCGGGCCGATCGATCTGGGTGACGCCGCGACGCCGGTCGCCGACAGCGGGGCGGATTTCGGTCCGCTCGGCTCGGAAAACGATGCGCTGCACGTGGTTTCCGGGTTCGAAGGGGTGGGCAGTGCCGAGCTGAGCATCTACGCCGACGTGCAGGTCCACCTCGACGCGCACGCCGGGCTCGACGGCGTCTGGCTGAATATGAGCGCGCAGGCCGCGGGCGGTGTCGTCGGCGGCATCGGCGAGCAGATCGACACCTACGGTCAGTGGTTCGGCGGGCAGTCCGCACCGGCCACCGCGCCCGGCCCGGAACCCACGCTGGGCCGGGACATGCACGGGCATCCGCACGGAATCCGTTCGGGCATGGGCGTTTCCGGTGCCGGCGGGCACGGGTCGGAGCACGGTACGCCCGCCGGGGTGCCGGCGCCCGGCATCGCGGCGCCGGGGGTGGTGATGCCGGTGAACGTGGTGAATCCCGTTGCCGCGCCGGTCGTTCCGGCCACCGCGGCGCTGTCCTCGACCGTCGCCGGGCCGACGGTGCCCACCTCGGTCTCGGTCGCCCCGCCCGCCGCGGTGAGCGCGCCCACTGCGGTGACCGCGCCCGCCGTCGCGACTTCGGTCGCCACCGCGCCGCAGCCCGCGACCGTGGTGATCGCCTCGCCGCCGATGCCGCAACCGGTCGTCACGACGCCGCTGCAACCCGCCGCGCACACGGATCCGGCGGTACACGCGCTGGCCGGCGCGCTGCCGGACCATCTCGGCCCGATTCCGCTGGGTGCGGGTGCGGTGGTCGGCCCCGCGGCCTTCCTCGGCCTGACCAAACCGGCTCCGGCGGCGGCCACACCCCCGCACACCGTGCCGGGCGGGCAGCACGGCGGCAGCGTGGAAACGGCTGTCCCGCAACCACTCACCGGGCCGTTCGATCATTCGCCGATCCCGCACGTGAGCATCCCGCCGATCCCGCTGACCGGCGGCCTGGTTCCCTCGCACGGTCCGCAGCCGACGCCCGCCCACGGTCCGACCGCGGGCCCGTCCCACACCTACGGCCCGTCGGTGCGTCCGACCCCCGCCGACGATCACGGCCCGACCTCGACCATCGCGGTGCATCCGAACCCGACCTTCAGCGACGATTCGACCACCGACCCGCATTCGGTACCGACCACGGTCGAGCCGAGCGTGCCCGCGCATCCGGGCTCCGGTACCGCGACGACCGTGCAGCCGGGTCACGGATCATCCACGCCCACACGGGATTCCACGCCGACCCACGATTCGACGCCGACCTACGCGCCGCAACCCACCCACGGCCCGACGTCCACCTACGATTCGGGCCCCACCCGGCAACCCCTGCCGACCCACGATGCGCCGCCGACGCACCAGCTCCCGACCCACGAGCTGCCGACGCGTGAGCCGAGCCTGCCGACCCAGGCGCCGAGCATCCCCACCCATGTGCCGACCGTGCCGACGATGCCCGGTAACGATGCGCCGTCCGGTGGCACCGTCCCGCACCTGCCGGGCGGCGGTTACGGTGGACCCGGTATGAACACCGAACCCCATTCACCGACGCTGCCGCAGCTGACCATGAGTCCGCACCTGCCGACGAAACCCATTGCGGAAGTTCACGATTCGAGCGCTTATGCACCCTGGCCGGACGCCGGTCACGCGGGCCTGAGCGCGGTACCCACCGGCCTGTCCGGCGGCCTGCTCCCCGGCACCGAGACCCACCCCGTACATCTTCCGCTCCACCCCGCCCCCGACCTGCATATCGCGCTGTGACCACGGTCGATCCGGCCGCGGCCAAACATCCCGATGCGATGGCCCCGCTGCTGCGGCAGCTCGACGAGCTGCTGGGGCTCACGCGCGCGGCGGGCCGGGCCGATCTGACCGCGCGGCTGGGTATGTCCCGGTCCCGGGTCGCCGATCCGCGGGTGCGCCTGGTCGTGGTCGGCGAGCCCAAGAACGGGATGAGCACCCTGGTCAACGGCCTGGTCGGGACGGTGGTCAGCGCCACCGACAGCCCGGTCAGCGTCCCGGTGATCGCGGAATACGGGCCGCAGGCCACCGCGACGCTGGTGCGCACGGTCGCCGGTGGCCGCACCGAACGTCAGCCGGTCGATCCCCTGAATCCGGCGGCGGCGATGTCGCTGGACGGCGTGGTGCGCGCCGAGTTCACCGATCCGAGCCCGCTGCTGGCCGAGGGCTTCGTCGTGATGGACGCACCCGGCGCGCCGGCCGATACCCCCACCATCTGGTCGCTGATCGCCGCCGCCGACGCGGTGCTGTACGTCGCGGACGCGGGCAAGGAGTACACCCCCGAACAGATCGTGCTGCTCGCGCGCATCCAGCAGGTCTGCCCGACGGTGATCTGCGTGCTGAACAAGATCGATCGCAACCCCGCCTGGGCCCAGGTGCAGCAGCGCAACCGCGAACTGCTGGACCAGGCGGGCCTGGGTTTCGCGGTCGCGCCGATCTCCGCCGAGAAACATCTGCGCGCCGGTGCCGATCAGCGCCGGGACCTGGAATCCGGTGTGCCGCAACTGATCGAGCACCTGCGCGAGTACGTACTACAGCGCGCGGACGCCCTGGCCCGCGAGGCCGCGATCCGCGATATCCACACCATCACCGATCATCTGGCGCTGGCCCTGCGCAGCGAGGCCGAAACCCTGCGTGACCCACAGCGTTTCACCGAGATCACCGAACAACTGCGCGGTGCGCGCGCCGAGGCCGACAATCTGCGGCAGCGTTCGGCGAACTGGCAGATCACTCTCGCGGACGGCTGTTCGGATCTCATGGCCGATATCGAACACGATCTGCGACACCGGTTGCGCAGCCTGGTCCGCGACGCCGAGGCCGAGATCGTCAAGGGCGATCCGGCCCGCCACTGGAAGGACTTCGGCGCGGACCTGGACGCCCGCATCTGCGAGGCAGTGGAGGAGAACTTCGTCATCGCGCACTACCGCTCGGCCGAACTGGCCGAGGAGGTCGCGGAGAAGTTCCCCGGCAGCGACTACGAATCCGCGCTCCCGGATCTGCGCCTGGAGAATCCGGCCGACGTGCTGGAACCGGTGGCCTCGCTGGAACCGCTCGCCTCGGCGAAAATCGGTGTGATCCAACCGATTCTGAACATCATGCGCGGTTCCTACGGCGGCCTGCTGATGGTCGGCGTGGTGCTGGCCAGCGTGCTGAACATCCCGCCGGTGAACTGGTATTCCGGCGCCGCGGCGATCCTGCTGGGCGTCAACGCGTTGTGGGAGGACCGCAAACTGCGTCGCGAACGTCGTCAGGCCGAGGCCCGCACGGCCGTCGCGCGACTGATGGACGACGTGATCTTCCAGGTCAGCAAGGAATCCCGGCACCGGCTGCGCGGCGTGCAGCGCACCCTGCGCGACCATTTCACCGAAATCGCCAACCAGACACTGCGTTCGGTGGACGAATCGCTGCGCGCCGCGGAGGAGGCCGCCGCCGAACAGTCCGGCCCCGCCCGCGACCGCCGCCTCACCGAGATCGAGTCCTCCCTCATCCGCCTCCGAGAAATTCGCGAAAGGGCTTGAGCCGCATCGTTTCCCCGCGCACTCGATATTCACCGAGTGCGCGAGGAAGCGTGTTGCGAGCCGACGGTCGACACGTCCTCGAATCCCGGATGCCGACCTGTGTCCGCTGTGAAATCTGTTGTCGCGGAGATGATTCGAGACGGGTTGGCTAACCCGCGCGATGAGCGGGATGGAATTCCCCCGCGCTGATGGACTGTTCGGCCCGGATGACGTGCGTCAACGCATTGATCAGCGCCAGGTGGGTGAACGCCTGCGGATAGTTCCCCAGATGACGTCCGGTCCGCGGATCGATCTCCTCGGCATACAGCTCGAGCGGGCTGGCGTACCCCAGCAGTCGCTCGCACAGATGCCGGGCCCGCTGCACCTCGCCGATCTCCACCAGCGCCGAGACCAGCCAGAACGAGCAGATGGTGAAGGTGCCCTCGACGCCGGACAGGCCGTCGTCGGTGGTATCGGTGCGGTAGCGCAGCACCAGGCCCTGATCGGTGAGGTCGTCGGCGATGGCCAGCACGGTGTTGCGGACCCGGGGGTCGTCGGCGGGCAGGAAACGCAGCAGCGGGACCAGCAGCAGTGACGCGTCCAGGGTGTCGCCGCCGTAGGTCTGGGTGAAGACGCCGTCCGCGTTGACGCCGTTGTCCAGGATGTCCGCGTGGATCTCCTGGGCCAGCTCGCCCCACTTCTTGGCGTAATCGCTCTCGCCGTGCATCTCGGCCAGATGCGCGCCGCGGTCCAGCGCGACCCAGCACATCACCTTGGAGGAGGTGAAATGCTGCGGCTCACCGCGCACCTCCCAAATGCCGCGATCGGGTTCTCGCCAGTGCTCGATCGCGCCCTGGACCTGCTTCTCCAGCATGGGCCACAGCGTCTCGGGCACCTGCTGCCGCGACCGCACGTGCAGATACACCGAATCCAGGATGGTGCCCCAGATGTCGTGCTGCTCCTGGTTGTACGCGCCATTGCCGATCCGGACCGGCTGCGCGCCGTCGTACCCGTGCAGATGGCCCAGTTCGTATTCGGTGATGGTGCGTTCCCCGCCGATGCCGTACAGCACCTGGAGCGGGCGGGTGTCGCCGTTGTGGTCGGTGGCCGCGTCGTGCAGGAACGCGAAGAAGTCGTCGGCCTCGCGGTTCATGCCCAGGGTGTACAGCCCCCACAGCGCGAACGTCGAGTCCCGTACCCAGGCGTAGCGGTAGTCCCAATTGCGTTCTCCGCCAGGGGTTTCCGGCAGCGAGGTGGTCGCGGCGGCGAGCAGCGCGCCGGTCGGGGCGTAGGTGAGGCCCTTGAGCGTCAGCGCGCTGCGTTGCAGATATCCGCGCCACGGGTGGTCGGGGAATTTACCGAGGGTGATCCACTGCCGCCAGCATTCGGTGGTCGCCCACATCTTCTCCGCGGCCTCGGCGTAACTGCGCGGCGCGGGCAGCTCCGACCAGGACAGCGCGACGTAGACCTCGTCACCCTCCTTCATCCGGGTGCGGGCGCGGGCCTCGCGGCCCTCGATCCCGATGCGCAGATCGGTGGTGAGGGTCAGGCTGGTGCACTGCGCGACGGTCTCGCTCGCGCTGGTGGCCTTGACCTCGCAGGTGGCGGTGGCCTGCTCGTAGACCCGGCCGGTGTACTCCCAGCGGGCCGGGGCGCGGTGGTAGTCGAAGGCCGGTTCGCAGCTGACCTCCAGTTCGACCACGCCGTTCACGCATTTCACCGTGCGCAGCAGGATGTGTTCGGCGTCCCAGTCCATCGGCGTGCGGCGATGGGTGCGGCTGCGCTTGTCGTTGTTGTGCCACGGGCCCAGCACCAGCGCGTCGCGCACGATCAGCCAGCCGGTATCGGTTTGCCAGGTCGTCTCCACGATCATGCCGCCGGGCAGGTAGCGGCGGGCCGCGGGCACGTTCACCCCATAAGGGCCGACCCGGAAATGTCCGGCGCTACGATCCAGCATCGCGCCGAAGACGCTGGGCGAATCCGGTCGCGGCAGGCACATCCATTCCACGGCCCCGTTGCGGGCGATCAGGCAGTTGGCCTCGCAGTCGGACAGGAACGCGTAGTCGTCGATGGGCGGGTAGGCGGATTTGTGGGTGATACCGCTCGGCGTGGGCAGATATCCGGCGGTGAGTTGGCTGTCGTCCACGTCACCGAGGGCGTGACGGCGTACCGCGGCGGCATCGGTACCGGTCGGGATTTCGTCGTCGGGAACGGGCTGCGGCGGCTGGTCCGCATCGCTGACGTCGGCGGGGGCGTCGTTCAGCGGTTCGTCGTAGGACGTCATAGGGACATCATCGGCCCGCCGGGGCGGTGCCGTCCAGCATCGCGCGGGCTCAGCGGGTAAATAGCCAGGCGACGATCACGAGCACGATCAGGGCGATCAGCGCCAGTTGGACGCGGGAGCGAGGCATCAGACGGTTTCCTTCTGCCGCGTGCCCAGCGATCGCGAACCCAGCGGCTGCGGGCCGTATTCGAGCGGCTGCGGGCCGTAGTCCAGGGCGTCCAGCGGGTGCGGTAACTCGTCGTCCGGGCCCTCGGCGTAATTGTCGGCATCGATCGGCGAGATCGGGTCCGGTTCGGGCGCGCGGTCGCGGCCGAGCGCGCGCAGGCCCTCGTGCAGCAGTCGATCGAGCAGGTACGCGATGAGGAAACTGATCGGGACCATCCCGATCAGGACCACGGCGAACTGCGGTAGGAACGGCAGGCCCGCGACCCACAGTTCGAACCCGTCCCACCATCCAGCAATGCCATGCACGAGCTCAGCCTAGCCCGCGTCCGGGTGCGGGGGGAGTGGGCCTCGGTCGGCCGGTGCCGAACGTTCTGCCGCTGTCGGTAGCCCGGGGTACGCTCTCGCCCATGTCAACCGATGAGGATTTCGCTGAGCTCACCCAGCTGCTCGACACCGAGGAGCTCGAGGAGGGGCCCCGGCTGATCGCCACCCATTACGCCACCCCCGAGGAGGCGATCGAGATGGTGCGCGCCGCCCAGCTGCTCGGCCTGGGAGTGCGCCTGCACAACCGCCTGCGGATCGAGGAGGCCGACGAGGACGGCGAGGAGTCGGCCTCGGAGGAGTGGATCCTGGATCTGCTGGAGAGCCCGCCCGAGGTGGATGAGGACTGAGAAAACCAGGAACGTCGACAGCCAGGTTTGCGGCGCTGCTTGCAGCCCGGACGCGTGGCGGGTGCGAGGTGCGAGTGCCCGCCACGGGGCCGGGCGGTGAGCCTCAGGCACCGCAAACCCGGCGGAGAGGAGCGGAGGCAGAAATCAGAGCCCGAGCTTCTTGCCGATCTTCGAGACCGTTTCGCTGACTTCCTGGCCCACGGTGGTGACAGCGGAACCGACGTCACGACCCAGGTTGCGCACGGTGCGGATCAAGGGGTCCTCCGAGGCGTCGAAATTCTCCCGGTAGCTGCGGGCGGCATCGCGGATCTCATCGCTGATCCGGGTGTTCTTGTCCTGCTCGCGCAGCGGATAACGCCCGCCCAGGATCCGGTCGTACTCGCCGCTGCTGATCCAGCGCCGCAGCTCCGCGGCCCGCAGCACCGAGAACGGGTGCGTCTGCATCTCCATGTTCAGCAGTTTGAGCACACCGTCGCGCAGATCGCCGGTGCGGTCGTAATCGTCGGCCTGTTGCAGGAACGCGGCGTGGCTCATCTCCTTCACCATCGCCCCACCGGCCAGCTTCATGTGCACCCGCACCGAGGCGTCCACATCCTGCCCGCACAGCAGTCCGGCCCGGTCGCCCGAGAGCTCGGACTTGCGGCTCCACTCCATCAGCGCGGCGATGATCGCGCGCAGCGCCCAGCCTCCGACCGGCATCCAGCCGAACGAGGAGGCCAGATTGAGCAGATGCATCAGCATGGTCCGGTAGACCGCGTGCCCGGACATCGCGTGCCCGAGTTCGTGCCCGACGACGAACCGCAACTCCTCCACGTCGAGCAGTTCGATCAGTCCGGTGGTCAGCACGATGAACGGTTCGTCCATGCCGATGGTGAACGCGTTCGCGGTCGGATCCTGCAGGACGAACAGCTCCGGCGCGACGGGCGCGTCCAGGATGCGCACGGCGTCGGTGCGCAGGTCGTGCAGTGTCTTGAACTGCCGCTCGTCCACCCGCACCGCGGTCGCCAGATACATCAGCCGGTGTTGACGCTCGCGCAGCAGTCCGGACAGGGTGCGCAGCACGGTGTCGAATCCGGCGAATGTGCGCATCGCCACCAGCGCGGTGCGGTCTGCGGGATGCTCCCACGCGCGGGTGCTGATACCGGGAAACGATCGCCGAATACGATCCGGAGCGGCGGATTCTCCGGCCGTCCGGTCGTCGTCGGCGGGTTCGTTCGGTGTTGCGGTCACAGATGCCCCCAGGGGTTCGTTAGGTCGCGGTGATTCGTCCTGTTCTGCTACAGTCTGCCCGTGTCATCGAGTGCAATGCCGAAGGTCCGCCATGAATTGGCGTTGATCGCAGTCGGTTGCCTCGTGCTCGCGGACATCTACTGTCGCTGATAGGGCGGACACTACTGCGCGCCTAGACTGGCCGCGATCGAATTTCCAGATGTGTCCGTAATCGCCAGGCCCCCTTCGCGGGCCCCGTCGTGGCGTTGCCGGAATCACTTGCAGGGCAACGGAAACGGCATCTCGATACCTCACCCGCAATACCTGCGGGCAGGCAGGAAAGGTCCACATCCGAAATGTCTCCCAGCAAGAGGCCCGGTGCCCGGCGATCCACGGCGGCGGCCGTGGTCGTGCTAGTGGCGGCGCTGCTGAGCGCCTGTAGCGGCGGTACCAGCGACGTTCCCGGCAGCAAGGGCGGTGGGGGAGGCAGTGGCGCGCTGACGCTGTTCGCCTATTCGACCGCCAAACCCGCCTTCGACAAGGCCGTGGCCGCGTTCAACAAGACCGCCGCGGGCGCGGGCGTGCAGGTGCAGCAGTCCTACGGCGCCTCGGGCGATCAGTCCCGCAAGGTGGCCGCGGGCGCGGTGGCCGACGTGGTGAACTTCTCGGTCGAACCGGACGTCACCCGGCTGGTCACCGCCGGTCTGGTCGATTCGAAGTGGAATGCCGACGCGGACAAGGGAATTCCGTTCGGCTCGGTGGTCTCGATCGTGGTCCGCAAGGGCAATCCGAAGGGCATCCACGACTGGAACGATCTGCTGAAGCCGGGCGTGCAGGTGGTCACCCCGAACCCGTTCAGCTCCGGTTCGGCGAAGTGGAATCTGCTGGCGCCCTACGCCGCGGAGAGCAACGGCGGGGAGAACCCGCAGGCCGGGCTCGACTACCTGGGCAAGCTGATCACCAAGGACCACATCAAGGTGCAGCCCAAATCCGGCCGCGAGGCGACCGAGACGTTCCTGCAGGGCACCGGTGACGTGCTGATCAGCTACGAGAACGAGGCGATCCTGGCGCAGCGCGAGGGCGATCCGATCGAATATCTGATCCCGCCGATCACGTTCAAGATCGAGAATCCGGTGGCCGTGCTGAAGAACGCCCGCAATATGGACAAGGCCGTGGCGTTCAAGGATTTCCTCTACACCCCGGCGGGCCAGCGCGCGATCGCCAACGCCGGATTCCGGCCGGTCGATCCCCAGGTCGCGGCCGAATACGGCAAGGACTTCCCACAGCCCTCGAAGAAGTTGTGGACCATCACCGACCTCGGGGGCTGGAAGAAGGTGGACAAACAACTGTTCACGCCGAACACCGGCAGCGTGGCGACCATCTATGACAAGGCGACGAAATAGTGACCGAGATCCAAACCACGGCGCCGGTGCACCCACCGAGCCGTAGATCATGGCTGCGGGTGACCGGATCGGTCGGCCCGCTCGGCATCGCCACGGCGGTGCTGTGGCTGAGCGTGATCGTGCTGCTTCCGTTGGCGGCGTTGGCATTTCACGCCTTCGACAAGGGCTGGTCCGGATTCTGGTCCGCGGCCACCGCACCCGCGGCGCTGGACGCGTTGCGGGTGACCATCATCCTGTCTGTGCTGGTGGCCCTGCTCAACGTCGTGATGGGCACGCTGGTGGCCTGGGTGCTGGTGCGCGACGACTTCCCGGGCAAGTCGATCGTGAACTCGCTGATCGACCTGCCCTTCGCGCTGCCCACCATCGTCGCCAGCATCGTGATGCTGGCGCTGTACGGACCGGACAGCCCGATCGGCATCCACCTCAACGCGACCCAGCCCGGCGTCATCGTCGCGCTGGCCTTCGTGACGTTGCCGTTCGTGGTGCGGGCGGTGCAGCCGGTGCTGCTGGAATCCGATCATTCGGTGGAGCAGGCCGCGGCCTCGCTGGGCGCGAGCAACTGGACCACCTTCCGCAGTATCGTGCTGCCCTCGCTGGTTCCGGCGATCGTGTCCGGCGGTGGCCTGGCCTTCGCCCGCGCCATCGGTGAATTCGGTTCGGTGGTGCTGATCGGCGGCAACATCCCCGGCCGCACCCAGGTCGCCTCGCAGTACATCCAGCAGCAGATCGAGGTGGACCGGCCGGTCAGTGCGGCCGCAGTTTCCGTTGCGCTGCTGGTCATTTCGTTCGTGACACTGCTGGTGCTGCGGTTGTTCGCCGACCGCACCGCGCGCAAGGAGCTGGCGAGCCGATGAAACTCTCACCGCTGAGCCGCATTTCGTTGCGCGTGGTCGCGCTGATCTATCTGTTCGCACTGCTGGTGGCGCCGGTGGTGATCATCCTGTGGCGCAGTTTCGCCCAGGGCCTGGGCCAGTTCTACGACTGGATCTCCACGCCCGCGGCGATTTCCGCGTTCAACGTCACGATGATCATCCTGGTGATCGTGGTCCCGCTGAACGTCCTGTTCGGCATCGTCACCGCGATCGCGCTGGTGCGCGGAAACTTCCCGGGCCGCAGCCTGCTGCAAGGTGTGGTCGATCTGCCGTTCGCGGTTTCCCCTGTGGTGGTTGGTGTTTCGCTGATCATGCTGTGGGGTGTGACCGGCTGGTTCGGTGGCGTCGAACATCTCGGCTTCCGGGTGATCTTCGGGCTGCCGGGCATGGTGATCGCCACCTTGTTCGTGACCCTGCCGTACGTGGTGCGCGAGGTCGAGCCGGTGCTGCACGAGATCGGTGACGATCAGGAGCAGGCCGCCACGACCCTGGGCGCCTCCCGCTGGCAGACGTTCTGGCGGATCACCCTGCCCGCGATCCGCTGGGGCCTGACCTACGGCATCGTGCTGACCGTCGCTCGATCGCTCGGCGAATTCGGTGCGGTGATCATGGTCTCGACCGGTCTGCCCGGCGGCGGTCAGACCCTGACCCTGCTGGTGAACGCGCGCTACATGGACGACCGCAATATCTTCGGATCCTATTGCGCGGCAACACTTCTGATGGCCATGGGGCTGGTCACCCTGCTGCTGATGACCCTTCTCGAACGCAAGCGGGGCACCGCGAAATGACGACCTCGACAAACCCCGCCGGAGGCGAGCACATGATCACCGTTGCGAATGCGAAGAAGAATTACGGCACCTTCGCCGCACTCGACGATGTCAGCATCGATATTCCCGCGGGCGAGCTGACCGCCCTGCTGGGCCCCTCGGGCTCGGGCAAATCGACGCTGCTGCGCTCGATCGCCGGACTGGAGTCGCTGGATTCGGGGGTGGTCACCATCTCCGGCCGCGACGTCACCCGGGTCTCGCCGCAGAAACGCGATATCGGTTTCGTCTTCCAGCATTACGCGGCGTTCAAGCACATGACCGTGCGCGACAACGTCGCCTTCGGACTGAAGATCCGCAAGCGGCCGCGCAACGAGATCGCCAAGCGGGTGGACGAACTGCTCGGCATCGTCGGCCTGGACGGTTTCCAGCATCGGTATCCGGCGCAGTTGTCCGGCGGTCAGCGGCAGCGGATGGCGCTGGCCCGCGCGCTGGCGGTCGATCCGCAGGTGCTGCTGCTGGACGAGCCGTTCGGCGCGTTGGACGCCAAGGTGCGCACCGATCTGCGGACCTGGCTGCGTCGGCTGCACGAGGAGGTCCATGTGACCACCGTGCTGGTGACGCACGACCAGGAGGAGGCGCTGGACGTCGCGGACCGGATCGCGGTGATGAACGCGGGACGGATCGAGCAGATCGGCAGCCCCGAGGACGTCTACGACCGTCCGGCGAACGAATTCGTCATGTCCTTCCTGGGTGCGGTGGCCAAGTTGAACGGCCATCTGGTGCGCCCGCACGACATCCGGATCGGTCGCGATCCGGAGCTGGCGTTGGCCTCGAACGAGGGCACCGCGGAATCCGCGGGCGTCACCCGCGCCACGGTCGAGCGGGTGGTGGTGCTCGGTTTCGAGGTGCGGCTGGAGTTGCGCAACGCCGCCACCGGGGATCTGTTCACAGCGCAGGTCACCCGCGGCGACGCCGAGGCGCTGCAACTGCGCGACGGGGAGACCGTGTACGCGCGCGCGACCCGGATTCCGGGGTTGCCGGCCGGAGACTGAGTGCGGCAGCGGGCGGACTTCCCTTGGGGGTCCGCCCGTTTCGTCGTTGGCTGTGCCGATGGCCGTTCCACAGGGTTCACCCATGTCCGAACGGTCTGTGCGGGAGATGTCACGCGCGGACAACCCCGTGTCCGGTGGTTGTCAGTACCGGGTTGCGGATGGTTGCCTGGGACACGTTCGGATCACGATTGCATAAACGCTGTTCGTCGATCGAGGATGGGTGCAGATGACGCTGGGGCTCGGAATCAGTATCGGAACGGTCAATACGGTGTGCGCCGTGGCGGGGGAGAGCGGCCGAGCCGCCCATCGCAACAAGAGAAAGGGCGCGCCCACCACGTGGCGCACGACCCTCACCTTCGACAGTGCCGGTGTCGCGCGCATCGGCCGCATTCCCAAGCACGGCCGCGCGCTGGCGGAGTTCGCGGATCTGAGCCAGCGGTCCACGCCGACCGCGCGGGTCGGCAACCGCACGCTCACCGCGGCGGATCTGGTGGCGACCGTCGCGCAGGGCGTGATCGCCGAAACGCTCGGCCCGGAGCCGGACGCGGGCGTCGCGCTGGCGGTGACCCATCCGGTCGGGTATTCCGAGGAGCAGGTCGGCGAGTTGCGCGGGGCGCTCGAGACCGTCGGTCTGGCGCGGGCCGAACTGATCTGTGAACCCGTCGCCGCCGCGGCCTGGCTCGAGGCCACGCAGGGGCCGATCACGCCGGGCCTGATGCTCGTCTACGACCTGGGTGGTTCGGGGCTGAGCGTGACGCTGGTCCGGGTCGGGGCGGGTGCGCCCGACAATCGCGTGGTCGGCAAGTCGGTCCGGTCGGCCGATTACGGCGGTCGCGCGTTCGGCGCCCTGATGACGAAGCGGGCCAGCCGCCTTGCCTCACCGCGTTCGCTGACCGGTTCGGATGTCGCGATCTCGGCGCTGCGGTCCATTCACGTGCTGCGTTCGGTGGATCTGGTCTACAAGTGCCTGCGCACCGCCGATGTCACGATGGCCGATGTGGATCGGGTGCTGGTGATCGGGGGCGCGGCCCGGCCGCGCGAGGTCGCGCAGGTGCTCGGTGAGGAGCTGGCGCGTCCGGTGATCGCCGCGGCGGATCCCGAGCGCACGATCGCCGACGGCGCGGCGATCCTGGCGCAGCGGGCGGCCGAGGCGGCGCGCGGGACGGTCTCGCGGCGTCGGATCGGTACCGCGTGGTCGCAGCGGCGGTTGGTGCGCGTCGCGGCGGCGGTGCTGATCGCCGGGGGCGGCGCGATGGCCGGCGTGGTGCTGCCCGAAGCCGCGGTGGCGGCCGGAACGAGCCATCCGGGGCTGGTTTTCCTGGACCGGTGACCTGCGGCGGTTGACGTCACCTCTGGTTGGTGTAACTATTGGAAACAGTTACCCAACGAGTGGAAGGCTGTGACGATGACGTCCGTTGCCACGACGCATGGTGCAGGCCACGTCGAGCCCGAGGACCCGATCGTCCGCGAGGCCCGGGAGTACGCCGCCAAGCTGACGCTGCTGTCGGAAGGTTCGGTGAACCGCCACTTCGATCCTTTCGAGGATATCGACTGGGATAACCCCGATTTCCATCCCGATGCCGACCCCGAGCGCTGGATTCTGCCTGTTTCGGCGGATCCGCTCGGGCGGCACCCGTGGTACCTGTCGTTGTCGAAGCAGCAGCAGATCGAGATCGGCAAGTACCGCCAGGCCAACGTCGCCAAGGTCGGTCTGCAATTCGAGTCGATCCTGATCAGCGGCATGGTGAACCACACCTTCTCGCTGGCCAACGGCGACCCGGAGTTCCGGTACTGCACCCATGAGATGACCGAGGAACTCAACCACACCCAGATGTTCCAGGAGATGGTCAACCGGATCGGCGCGGACGTGCCGGGCATGGGCCCGATCGTGCGCAAGCTCCGGTACCTGGGCGTGCCGGTGGCGACGCTGACCCCGAACCTGTTCTTCATGGCCGTGCTCGCCGGCGAGGAGCCGATCGACCACATCCAGAAGGCGATCCTGCGTTCGGGAGAGGAGGTGCACCCGATCATGCGCGGGGTCATGTCGATCCACGTCGCCGAGGAGGCGCGGCACATCTCCTTCGCGCACGAATTCCTCAAGCACCATGTGCCCGAACAGAAGTCGGTGAACAAGTTCGTGCTGTCGCTGGCCATGCCGCTGATCATGTGGATCCTGGGCCGGTCGATCGCGACGCCGCCGAAGTCCTTCTTCGAGGAGTTCGACATTCCCGACGCGGTCCGCAAGGAGCTGTTCTACGGTTCGAAGGAGGCCCGCAAGGTGTTCGCGGACTACTTCGTGGACGTGCGCGCGCTGGCCAAGGACATCGGGCTGATGAACCCGGTCGCCAAGCAGGTCTGGAAGATGTTGCGCATCGACGGCCCGAGCAGCCGGTTCCGGTCGGAGCCGCTGCGCGTGGTCAAGGCGAGCTGAGGGCGAGCGCACAGTGCCGTACGTCGTCACCCAATCCTGCTGCAGCGACGCGTCCTGCGTCTACGCGTGCCCGGTCAACTGCATCCACCCGACTCCCGACGAGCCGGATTTCCTGACCGCGGAAATGTTGTACGTGGATCCGCAGACCTGCGTGGACTGCGGGGCGTGCGCCACGGCGTGCCCCGTCGACGCCATCACCTCGACCAAGCGGCTCACGCCCGAGCAGCAGCCGTTCATCGAGATCAATGCCGATTTCTATCGGCAGGCGCGCCCGCGCGCGGTGCTGGCCCAGCCGGTGCCCGCCGCGCGGGTCGAGGGCGGGCCGTTGCGGGTGGCGATCGTGGGTTCGGGGCCGTCGGCGATGTATGCCGCCGACGAGTTGCTGACCCAGCCCGATGTCGCGGTGACGGTGATCGATCGGCTGCCGGTGCCCTACGGGCTGGCCCGGTTCGGTGTCGCGCCGGATCACACCAAGACGCGGCAGGTGAGCCGGTTGTACGACGTGATGTCCGAGCAGTCCGGATTCGGTTCGTATCTGAATCTCACTGTGGGGCAGGATGTTTCGCACGAGGAGCTGCTCGCGCATCATCACGCGGTGATCTACGCGGTCGGCGCCTCGACCGATCGTAAGCTCGGCATTCCCGGTGAGGGCCTGCCCGGCAGCGCCTCGGCGACGGAGTTCGTGGCCTGGTACAACGGCCATCCCGATCAGGCCGAGCGGGAATTCGATCTGACGCAGCGTCGCGCGGTGATCGTCGGCAACGGCAATGTGGCGCTGGACGTCGCGCGGATCCTCACCTCCGATCCCGACGCGCTGGCTCGCACCGATGTGTCCCCTCGGGCACTGGAAGCGTTGCGGCACAGCAAGATCGAAGAGGTCGTGATCATCGCGCGGCGCGGTCCGGCCGAATCCGCCTTCACCGTGCCGGAATTCGTGGGCCTGCTCGGTGCCGATGTGGACATCGTCGTGGAAGGCGATGTGCCCGAACCGGTTCCGGGTATGCCGCAGAAGGTCGAGCACAAGCTCCGGCTGCTGCGCGGCCTGGCCGACCGTCCGGCGAGCGGCCGCAAGCGGATCGTCTTCCGCTACCTGTCCTCCCCGACGGCCCTGGTCGGCACCGACAAGGTCACCGGAATCGAGTTGGCGCACAACGAACTCGCCACCGACGCCGACGGCACGGTCCGCGCCGTCCCCACCGGCGTCACCGAAACCCTGGACACCGGAATGGTTCTCGCCTCGGTCGGCTACCGCGGCGTCCCCCTCCCCGGCCTCCCGTTCGACGACGCCGCCGGTGTCATCCCCAACTCCGCAGGCCGCGCACAGTCCGCCCCCGGCGGCGCCACCGTCCCCGGCGTCTACGTAACCGGCTGGATCAAACGCGGCCCCACCGGCTTCATCGGCACCAACAAGTCCTGCGCCCAGGAAACCGTCCGTGCCCTGGTCGAAGACTTCAACACCGGCGTCCTCGCCGAACCGGCCCACAGCGCAACCGATTTCGACGCACTGGTCTCGTCTCGCCGCCCCGCGGTCATCCGCGGCGGTGCCACAGCAGCCCGCCCCAACTGGAAGCGCCGCCTACTCGCCCGCGTCTGAATCGCACGACCTCGGATTGGCACCCGACTGGATCAGCCGCCCCATAGAGCCGCTGCGGGGTCTTGCGGATGAACACGCGGCCGGAGATCGGACCCGGCATTCGGTGGGCCGACGCATCGCCGGACAGGCAGGTCCGCCAGGCTCGGCAGGACCTCGCCCTCGGCGAAGGTGATCTGCGCCCGAAACTGCCGTGGCCGAACCGCTGCAAAGCTTCCCGCCACGGAACGCGACCAGCGATTGCCATCCAGGTGATACGCCTCCAGACGGCCAGGACAGCCGACCCGACCTACACAGCCGACCCGACCTACGACAACGTGTTGCGCGCGACCAACATTCGCCGCCTCGGGGGCACCGAGTCGGCCGGCCCAGTGCAGTCCTGCACCCAGGCCGCTCGAGCCCGCGACAGTCACATCGGTGACCACTGTCGTATTGGCGCAGCGAGTATGGCCGAGGTGGTTTGGCGTGCGGCGACGTGCTGTGCGATCGGCGTTCGGTGGCCCAGAGACCAGGTGCGTCCCGCGACTGTCGTATCGGTGACCGATGTTCGGCGGGCAAGTGCGGCTGAGCCGGTGTGGTGTGCGGCGATATGTTGTGCGGTCGGCGTGCGGTGGTTCGGAGGGCAGAGGTGTGACCTGCGACTGTCGTATCGGTGACCGGTGTTCGGCTGGTGAGTGCGGCTGAGCCGGTGTGGCGTGTGGCGATGTGTTGTGCGTTCGGTGGTTCAGCAGGTGTGACCTGCGACCGTCGTATCGGTGACTGGCGTTCGGCGGGCAAGTGCGGCTGAGCCGGTGTGGCGTGCGGCGACATGTTGTGCGGCCGGCGTGCGGTGGTTCGGAGAGCAGGTGCGGCCCGTGACCGTCGTATCGGTGACTGGTTCGGCTGGTGAGTGCGGCTGAGTTGGTGTGGTGATGTGCTGTGTGATCGGGGTTCGGTGGTTCGAGATCGGCGAGTGTGGGTTGAGTCGGTGTAGCGCAGTATCCAGCCGGTCGCGTCGGTGGTCGGTGTGTCGTATGGGTCACCGGGTGTGGTTGGGGTGTTGGTGTGGCGGGTGCGATCCGTGATCACCGACCGGTGTTTCGACGCGGTGGGTGTGGCTGAGTTGGTGTTGTGGTGCGTGCGATGGGCGTTCAGTGATCCGGTTTGTTGCGTGTGGTTGGGCGGTTGGTGATCGGTTCGGTGACGGGCGTCGGGTCGATGGGTGTGTGGCTGTGCCGATGGGGCCGGGTGGCGTGTGTTGTGGGCAGAGGTTGGTTCGGGCCTCCCGGGTGAATCGACCTCTGCCCAGGGCGACATGTGGTCGGCGAAATGTGTTGTCCGGAATGCGAGTTCGGTCCGGTTGGGTGTGTTGTGTCATGCGGGTGGGGTGTGGAGTTTTTGGGCGGTGGCGGGGTGGGATGGGAGTGGTGAATGCCGGTGGTGGGGCGGGATGTCGGATACCGGCCGGTCTGTCCTGAGTGGTCGTTCCGTCTGAAAAGGTCGCTGTTCTTTCGGTGGCTACTATTCAGATAATCGAGATTGGTTGTGTGGATGAGGATGTCGGGAAGTTGTTGGGGCGCGTTTGCAGCGCACCGGTCGGTTTGTAATGCCTGCTACTGAAAAGTAGATGGTTTTTCCAGTTAATTGGGCGTGTCGTATATTCGGCGGCCTATTTTTCTGATCTGCATGCCGGTCTATCAGGTGATATGTGATGTAGACCGGTGGGTATGAAACCTTTTCCGCCCATTGGGCATCCGCGATTGAAATCAACCAGCTAACCTGTGTTCGCTGTTTGGTAAACGACCGCGACCACGAGGTGCGTCCCCCGGGCCGTGGTCTCGGTTCGTTTGACAGGATGGCAATGACTGTTGGCTTCGGCATGAGCATCGGCACAGTGAACTCTGTGTGGGCGGCCACTATCGGCGATGGCGAACTTCCCGTCGTGCGGGTGCGCCGCACCGCCGTCACATTCGACGGCGCGGGCGGTCCGCGGCTCGGCGGGCTGCCTCGATTCGCGCCGGTGGTAACGGATTTCGCCGATCTCACCCGGGAGATCGAGCCCGTCGTGGTGGGCGGGCGGATCTGGACCGCGGCCGATCTCGTCGCCGCGGTGGCCACCGGTCTCATCGGCGCCACCGAATCCGACGGCGAACCCGTGATCGCCTATCCCGCTTGCTATTCCAGCGCGCAGGTTGCCAAGCTGCGGCATGCCGTGGACTGGGCCGGTGCCACCGGGACACTGCTGATGCCCGAACCGGTCGCCGCGGTCGAGTGGCTCGATGCCGAATACGGCGTCTCCGACAACGGTTTGACCCTCGTCTACGACCTCGGCGGCAACAGCCTCGACATCGCGGTCGTGCGCACCGAGGCCGACCGCGACAGGCGCGGCGTACTCGGAAAACCGTTGCGCTCCTACGAATATGGCGGACGGCCGCTGGGGACGACGCTGGCCCGCTATGCCCGCGCCCTGTCGCCCGGTGCGGCCGCACCGGTGTCGCAGGTCGTCCCGGCCGACGACACCACTCGGCTACGCACCTGGAACATCCGCAATTCGCTACGCCTGGTGCGGCGTTGCGTGCGCGGGGCCGGGCTCACCGTCGGTGATATCGACCGGATCCTGCTGATCGGCGGGGCGGCGCGGCCGATCGAGGTGGCGCAGGTGATCGCCGAACTGGGACGTCCGGTGGTGATCTCGACGGATCCGGCGCATACGGTCGCGGCCGGGGCGGCGCTGGCGTCCTTCCGGACCGCCGACACCGGTCCCGATCTCGGTCGGTACGCGCGCGGCGCGGCCGTGATATCCAGTGCCGCAGTCGCTTCGGCGCTGGCCATGTCGGCGGCCACCATGCTGGGCGGCGGTCCGATCGGATCCGACGGTCCGGTACTGGAATTCGCGCCCGTACTAGCCGGACCCGCGCCCGATCCGGTGCGCGAGGTGCAGGTGATCGACGGCGTCGCTCCCGGTGCGACGACGATGGGCTCGCCCGTGGTGGTGGCCGACGCCGCGCTGCGGACCTATTCCCCGACGCGGGCGTACGGCGGTGTGGCACAGGCTGTTCCGGCCGTCTCGACGATGGCCGAGGTGTGGCATTCGCTGAGCGAGCACGGTCCCGGCACGCATTGCAGTCCGATGGACCGTCTCCAGCAGACGACGTATGCCGATCCCGCACAGTTCGTCAACCCCCTGCCGTTCGCCCGAACCCCCGGCGCGGCGATCCCCGTCATCAGCCTGCCTCGCCCGATCATCGGCCCGGAAAGCGTTTCACCACACCGTGTCCCGGACCACGCCGCGCTACCCGGCACCTGGAATCCGGCGGACCACGTCGCGCCACCCGCGGCCTCCCAGACCTCACTCACGAATCCCGCTGTCACACAACCGGGTACGGGCACCCCGCCCCCAGCCGCAGTGCCCCCTGCGACCTCCAGCCTCCCGGGAGCGAATTCGACTGCGGGAGCGCAGAATCCGGCACCAGGAGCCACCTCCGCCACCGGAACCCAGCCGGGAACCAACCTCGGAACCGGAACCCAGCCGGGAACCAACCCCGGCACGAGCCCCCAGCCCGGCTCCGGCACCCCCGGCCCGGCCTCCTCCGATCCAGCGCCAGGCACCGGAACCTCGTCAGGAGACTCCACCGCCTCCACCGGCACCTCAGGCGGCAATCAAACCTCGACCGGCCCCGCCACCGGCAACCAGAACTCTTCCAGCACAGGCGATTCCGCAGCCTCACCCAACTCCGGCAACGGCCTGTCGAACTCCTCGGGAAGCAACACCTCCCAAAACACATCCAACTCGTTCGGCGGCTCCACCTCCGCAGGCAGCAACACCTCCACCTCCGCAGGCGGCGCAACCTCCAACAGCTCCTTCGGCGGCTCCACCTCAACCGGCCCCTCCGGCGGCTCAACCTCGAACGGAACCTCCAACTCCTCCGGCGGCTCAACCTCCAACGGAACCTCCAGTTCCGCAGGCGGTTCGACCTCGAATGGAACTTCCAGCTCCGGCGGCGGCAGCTCTTCCTCCGGCGGCGGCGCATCCAGCTCCGGCGGCGGCAGTTCCTCGGGCGGCGGCAGCTCCCACGGCGGCTCCTCCAGCGGCGGCGGCGGACACCACTGACGCCACCCGGACCGCCGTGAAATTGAGGGGCGGCGGCCCGAATCCGATTGGGCCGCACCCCGTTCGTCTTTCCCGTTCGATGTCATGCCGAGACAACGGGCGCGGTCTTGCGGGGTGCGGCGCGGTATCCAGCGGCGGCTCCAGCTCTGGTGGCGGCAGTTCCCACGGCGGCTCCTCGAGCGGCGGCTCCAATGGTGGCGGCGGACGCCATTGATGCCACCCGGATCGTCGTGAAATTGAGGGGCGGCAGTCCGAATCCGACTCGGCCGCACCCCGTTCGCTTTTCCCTGCTCGATGTCCTGCCGCGATAACGAGCGCGGTCTTGCGGGGTGCGGCGGGGTATCTGGCGGCGGCTCCAGCTCCGGTGGCGGCAATCCTCCGGCGGCAGCTCTTACGACGGCTCCAATGGCGGCGGACACCACTGATGCCACCCGGACCGCCGTGAATTGAGGGATGGCGGCCCGAATCGACTCGGCCGCACCCCGTTCATCTTTCCCGTTCGATGTCATGCCGAGACGACGAGCGCGGTGTAGTGCAGGGTGCGGCGGGTATCCGGCTGCGGCCCAGCGGTATTACGCCGGAGGTGGTCGACGCGACGAACTGGTGCGGGTAGGTGTCGGGTATGAATGATCTCGGGGCGAACGGCACGGACGGTAGTCGAAGAGTTGTTGCGTTGGATCGGTGTCGATGATCTGGACGTGATTGGCGCTGTTCGCACCGGTCGTCCAGTGGAAACTGAACTGGTCCGACCACGAACACGGTTGGCCGGTGACCCCGTGGATTCTGCACCGAGCCACGTCGGCCGATGTGGCAGAGTGGTTGTGTCTGTTCGGGTTTCGCCGACTTCGACGCTTGCTGTCGAGCGTCGACTTGCGGTATGGGATGAAACGATGTGGCGTCCGACGAGAGGGGAGCGGTATGAACGGCGGCTGTCTGTGCGGCAATATTCGGTTCTCGGCGAGTGGGGAACCGGACTTTCCGCATCTGTGTTCGTGTGCGCATTGTCAGCGGCTTTCCGGTGCGCCGGTGATGTCGTGGGTGTCGTTCCCCGAGGAGGGGTTCGTGTGGACCGGTCCGGGTGGGGAGCCGACCTGGTTCGAGACGTTTCCGCAGATCTGTCGGGGGTTCTGTGCGAAGTGCGGGTCGTCGGTCGCGTCCAAGGGGGATGAGACCGGTTTGATCGGTGTGACGATCACCGCGCTGGACGATCATGCTGGTCTGGTGCCGGTCAAACAGAGTTTCGCGCACAATGCTGTGCCGTGGTTGGCTCCGTTGGGTTGAGCAGGTGGCTCTGTCGCCCCGGCTGATTTCGAGGGTGTCGGGGGTGCGGTCTAATGGAGGTATGTCGATCTTCGCTCGGCCGGTGCTGGCGGTTTCGCAGTTCGCCAATCGGCGTGGGGTGTATCTCGGGAAGCGGTCTACGCGTTGGCATGTCGCGGTGTATCGGTGGTCGCGTGGACGTATCGGGGGGCGGATTACCGGGTATCCGGATGCTCGTATTCTGTTGCTCGATCATGTCGGTGCGAAGAGTGGTATTCGCCGGACCTCGCCGGTGATCGTTCATCAGGTGGGGGCGGTTACCGCTATCGCCGCCTCCAAGGCTGGGCAACCTGAGCTCCCGGGCTGGTACCACAATCTCCGTGCTCACCCCGATACGACCATCGAGGTCGGGCCCGACCGCCGCGAGGTGCACGCCCGTATTGCCACCGACGCCGAACGTGCCGCCCTGTGGCCCGGCTTCGTGGCCATCTTTCCTGCCTTCGACCTCTACCAACGCGCCATCGGTACTCGCCCCATCCCGATCGTCATCCTCGAACCGCGCTGACCGAAACGACTTGTTCGATCGAAATGCGCTGATATTCACGCAGTCTCGTGCATGCGGATTGCCCGACAGCGAGCGCACACTGGAGTGATGGAACCCAGGATCATCGGAAGTGTGATGCCGGTGCTCGAGGTGTCGCTCGAGCCGGGGGAGAGTGTGGTGGCCGAGTCGGGGCAGTTGTCGTGGATGACGGATTCGATTCGGCTGCGGACTTCCACGCGGGTGGGGTCGGGCGGGGTGTTCCGGGCGGTGAAGCGGGCGTTGGCGGGTGCCGGGTTGTACATGACCGAGTATTCGGCCGAGCGGCATCCGGGGACGGTGGCGTTCGCGGCGAAACTGCCGGGGCAGATCGTGCCGGCGCCGGTGGAGCCGGGACGGGACTATCTGGTGCACCGGCACGGATTTCTCTGTGCCACAGGCGATGTCAGGGTGTCGCTGAGCTTTCAGCGGCGGCTCGGGGCGGGGATCTTCGGTGGTTCGGGGTTCACGTTGCAGCGGGTGAGCGGTGCGGGGCGGATGTGGGCCGAACTGTCCGGTGAGGTGGTTCGCTACGACCTCGCGCCGGGGGAGCGGCTGCGGGTACATCCCGGACATGTCGGAATGTTCGACTCCACAGTCGGATTCGACATCACCATCCTGCGCGGCATCCGCAACATCCTGTTCGGCGGCGACGGTCTGTTCCTGGCCGCGCTCACCGGTCCGGGCCGAGTGTGGTTGCAGTCCTTGACCGTTGCCAATCTCGCGCACGCGATCGCGCCCTATCTTCCGCTGCCCGATTTTCCGGAATGACTGAGAGATCATCCACAGCCGTGAACGTGCATATGCACAATCGGTAAGAATGAGGTGGTGGACGACACTGCCGACAGACCTCGCCTGATAGCCCTGGATGTGGACGGAACCCTGCTGCGGACCGGTGAACCGATCACCCCGCGCGTGCGCGACGCGGTGCACGCGGCCGTCGACGCGGGTGCGCACGTGGTCGTCGCGACCGGCCGCACCCTATTGGCGACCCGGCTGGTGGTGCAGGAGCTGGGCCTGGACGAGGGGCAGACGATCTGCTCGAACGGCGCTGTGCAAGCGGACGTTTCGTCCGGGGAGGCACGCGACGTGCACACCTTCGACCCGGAGCCGTCCGTCGCGGTCCTGCGCGAACTGTTCCCCGACATGGTGCTGTCGGTGGAGAAGGTCGGCATCGGCACCTGGACCACCGGCTACTACCCGGGCAGCTTCCGTCTCGGCGAATTCCGTTTCGTCGAGGACGACGACCTGAGCCTGGAACCGACCACCCGCCTGAACGGCTGGTGGCCCGGCGGTTCGCTCGCCGACATGGTCGAGGTGATGGGCGAGCGCGAACTCCCCGGCGCGGGCTGGGTGCACGGCGAGGACGAGCCCTGGCTCGTCGCCTCCCGCCAGGGCGTCTCCAAGGGCTGGGCCCTCGAACGCCTGCGCCGCGAACTCGACGTCCCCCCGAGCGCCACCCTGGCCATCGGCGACGGCTACAACGACTGCGAAATGCTTTCTTGGGCAGGACATTCGGTAGCCATGGGCAATGCCGTGGCCGCTGCCCGCGACGTCGCCGACGAGGTCACCGCCCCGGTCGACGAGGACGGCGTCGCCCAGGTGCTCGAACGCTGGTTCCGCTGAGCGATCCGCGGTTGCGCGGCCGTCCGCATACTGATGTCCGGCGACGTGCGCGAAACCGGTGTGAAAACCGATCCGGCGCAGCCTGATTCGCGGAACTACGCGACGGCGATATCGATCCCGCGCCGCAGCTCGCGCACCGCACTCGCATACCGCCGCGCCACGACCTCCGCGACGAGCCGGTGACTCCCGAGCGGCTCGGCATACGCGACGTCCGGCGCGGCCGTGACGAGACGATCGGTGAGCAATCCAGGGGCCAGGAACCACGGCGCTACGACGACCCGGGCGCACCCCCGCTCCCGGAGAGACGAGACCGCTTGGGGCAGAGAGGGTTCGGTGGTAGCGAAACACGTCTCGGTACGCCACCCGGTTCCCGCCGCGAGCAGCCTGCCCAGGCCGCCGGTGCGCCGGTTGGCCTCGGATGACGAGGACCCGACCGCCGCGACGGCCACCCCCAACGTGTCGTCCCCGAGCTCGAACCCGGCCGCCAGCACCCGCTCACGCAGCGCGGTGACCAGCAGCGGATCCGGCCCCAGCACCTCGGCCTGACGCACCCGCAGTCGCGGATGCCGCGCCCGGACCGCCGCGAGCAGCCCGGGCAGATCCACCCGCGCGTGGAACGCACTACCCAGCAGCAGCGGCACTACGACCGCCTCCCGATGTCCCTGTGCGACAACGGCATCGACGACCTGCTCGACCGACGGCGTATTCAGGTCCAGGAACGCCAGCCGCACATCCAGCCCCGGTTTCCGCTGCGCCACACCGGAAACCACCGCCGACATGGTCGCCGCCGACCTCGGGTCCCGGCTGCCGTGCGCCACCGCGATCAGCGCCGGACCGTCGGTCGAAACCGCGCGGCACCGGATCCCGAAATCAACTGTCGCGGAAGGTGACTCGTACGCGGCACGCACCTCGACGGCTCCGGTCCGGAATCCGCCGAGTGACCGGCCGGTGCTACCGCGGTACGACATCAGCTCTCGGTGCCGACCTCGACCGCGGTCAGCGCATCCCCGACCAGCCCGGCGGCCAGCGTGTTCCCACCGGCCGGATCGATCAGCAGGAAGCTGCCGGTGTGCCGGTTGACGCGGTAGTCGTCGGCCACGATCGGATCCGCGACACGCACCGAGATACGGCCGATGTCGTTGAGCGCCAACGATTCCGCCTCGGTGTCGGCGGCCAGGTGCTGTTCGTCGAAACGCTCCAGCAGCGCGCCCACGACCGCCTGCGTGGTGCGGGTGCCGTGTTTGAGCAGCAGTCGCGCACCCGCCCGCAGCGGCTTGTCGCCGAGCCAGCAGACGGTGGCGTCGAACGTGTCGATCGGTTCGGGGGCGTCGGTCGCCGCGGCGATCACATCCCCGCGCGAAACGTCCACGTCATCGGCCAGAATCAGGGTCACACTGCGCCCCGGCTGAGCCGATTCGAGCTCACCGTCGGCGGTGTCGATCCGCTCGACCGTGGTCCGGGTCCCGGACGGCAGCACCACGACCTGGTCCCCGGGACGCACCACGCCCGCGGCGATCTGCCCGGCGTAACCGCGATAGTCCGGGTACTCCGCGGTCCGCGGCCGGATGACGTACTGCACCGGAAACCGCAGCCCCACCTGGTGCCGCCCGTGCACATCGGCGTCGACCGGAACCGACTCCAGATGCTCGATCAGCGAGGGCCCGTCGTAGTACGGCGTGTTCTCCGACCGCGACGCGATATTGTCACCGTGCAGCGCGGAGACCGGGATCTCGGTCACGTCCTCCCGCGCCCAGCCCAATTTCGTTGTCAGATCGGTGAATTCGCGCACGATCCGCTCGAACACGCCCGCCGCGTCGTCGACCAGGTCGATCTTGTTCACGGCCAGAACGAGTTTGGGCACACCCAGCAGCGCCATCACTGCGGCGTGCCGCCGGGTCTGCTCGATGACGCCCTTGCGCGCGTCGACCAGCAGGATCACCAGTTGCGCGGTGGACGCGCCGGACACCGTGTTGCGGGTGTACTGCACGTGCCCGGGGGTGTCGGCGAGCACGAAAGACCGTGCGGGCGTGGCGAAGTAGCGATACGCCACGTCGATCGTGATGCCCTGCTCACGTTCCGCGCGCAGCCCGTCGACCAGCAGCGACAGATCCGGGGTGGACAGACCCCGGTCGACCGAGGCCCGCGTGACGGCGTCGATCTGGTCCGCCAGTACGGATTTGGTGTCGTACAGCAGGCGTCCGACCAGGGTGGACTTACCGTCGTCGACACTTCCGGCGGTGGCCAGTCTCAACAGGTCGGACATCAGAAATAACCCTCTCGTTTACGATCCTCCATCGCGGCCTCGGACACCCGGTCGTCGCCGCGGGTGGCCCCGCGTTCGGTGAGCCGGGAGGCGGCGACCTCGGCGAGGATCGCGGCATTGTCGGCGGCGTCGGAAATGATTGCGCCGGTGGTGGATCCGTCGCCGACGGTGCGGTAGCGCACCGACTTGGTGACCAGTTCCTCGTCCTCGCGCGGCCCGCCCCAGCTGCCCGGGGTCATCCACATGCCGTCGCGCTGGTAGACCGGGCGCTGATGCGCGTAGTAGATGGTCGCCAGTTCGACGTCCTCGCGGGCGATGTACCGCCAGATGTCCAGCTCGGTCCAGTTGCTCAGCGGGAACACCCGAACATGTTCTCCCGGAGCGTGTTTGCCGTTGTACAGGTTCCACAGTTCGGGCCGCTGCCGCTTGGGATCCCAGCGCCCGAACGCGTCGCGCAGCGAGAAGATCCGCTCCTTGGCCCGCGAGCGCTCCTCGTCGCGCCGACCGCCGCCGAACACCGCGTCGAACCGGTTGTCGGTGATCGCGTCCAGCAGCGGGACGGTCTGCAACGGGTTGCGGATGCCGTCGGGCCGCTCGGTCAGCCGCCCGTCGGCGAGGTACTCCTCGACGCTGGCCACGTGCAACCGCAGCCCGTACTTCTCCACCACGTGATCGCGGAACTCCAGCACCTCGGTGAGGTTGTGCCCGGTGTCCACGTGCAACAGCGCGAACGGCAGCGGCGCGGGCCAGAATGCCTTGAGCGCCAGATGCAGCAGCACGGTGGAGTCCTTACCACCGGAGAACAGGATCACCGGCCGCTCGAACTCGCCCGCGACCTCGCGGAAGATGTGGATGGCCTCGGACTCCAGCGCGGCCAGAGTGTCGAATTCGGGTGTGGCCCTGGTCGTCAATTGAACTGTCATCTGCTCACATCCGTGACTCTGGTCGGTGGTATCTCGTTCACTGGGTATTTCATGTCGGTGGTCCTCGGTATCTTGAGCATGTGATCGAGACAGTGCGCTACAACTACCGGATCCGTCCGGGAGTTGTCGCTGCTCGAGAACTGATTGCGGAATCGCACCGCTGCCGCTTCGTTTGGAATGAGGCTGTGCATCAGGACAAGTCGTGGCTGAAACCGACATTCAGCAAGTTGAGCAAGCTGTTGACCGCAGCCCGCCGTCGGAACAGTTGGCTGCGTGAAGGTTCCCAGGTTGCTCAACAACAGACTCTGCGTACCTACGCACGAGCTTTGGACGAATCTTTCAAGATTCCGGGCAGGCGACGCCCAAAGTTCAAGTCGCGCAAGACGAGCCATTTGTCCCTGGAGTACACCCGACGCGGGTTTCGTCTTCGGGATGGGCGTCTCTGCCTGCCGAAGGGCCTCTCGGTTCCGGTTGTATGGTCGAGGGAGTTGCCGAGTCAACCAACCAGCGTGCGGATTTTCCAGGACAGTCTTGGCGCCTGGTACGCCTCGTTCGTGGTCCAGCGGGAGTCCGAGCCGTTGCCGACTGTGTCGGATGCCATCGGCATCGACTGGGGAATTCGTACGACGGCTACAACTACTGACTCCGCTCACGATCTCCCCTATCGCGGGTATCGCAAGCGCTGTGCTGCCGAGCTGGCAAGAGCGCAACGCCGAATGACGAGACGTCATCGACACGGTGCGGTGCCGTCCCGTGGTTACCGCCGCGCGAAGCACGAGGTCGCCAGGTTGCGGAAGAAAGCTGCGCGTCAGTCCAGCCACGATGCTCGGGTATGGGCGAAGCGGGTTGTTGTTGCTCACCAGATCATCGCCGTGGAAGACTTTCGGCCGGGGTTCTTGGCCAAGTCGTCGATGGCGCGTAAGGCCGCCGACGCGGCCATCGGTCAGACCAAGCGAGAACTCATAGTCCGAGCTGTACGTGCCGGTCGTACGGTGGTGTTGGTTCAACCGGCGCATACGACGGTCACATGTTCGAGATGTTTCGCGAGAACCAAGCAGCACCTCGACCTTGGTACGAGGACTTTTCTCTGCACCGAATGCAGTCACACCGAATGCAGAGACAGGAACGCTGCCAGAGTGATTCTGGCTGTGGCAGAACGGGGCCACACTTGTGTTGACGATGTAAGACATCTGCAGCCCTCCTCCGCGGCGGTTGTCGGTGCAGTCTGAGCTTGGAATCTTGCGAGTAACTTCGTGAGAACCGTTAAGACTGGTGTAACCCGCATTCGGTCTTGGCGAGGCCGGCCCAGCGGCCGCTTCGCGGATCGGCTCCCGGTTCCGGTTTCCGTGTGCACGGAGCGCAACCGATGGACGGATATCCCTCTTCCACAAGGGGATTGACGAGGATGCCGTGCCGGTCGATGTACTCGGCCATCTCCTCGTCGGACCAGGCGGCGATCGGGTTGATCTTCACCAGGCCGAAGCCCTCGTCGAAGGAGATCAGGGGCGCGTTGGCGCGGGTGGGGGCCTCCACGCGGCGGATGCCGGTGACCCAGGCGTTGTAACCACCCAGGGACTGCTGCAGCGGCACCACCTTGCGCAGGCGACAGCACTCGTTGGGCTCGCGGGCGAACAGATCCTTGCCCAGCAGCTGATCCTGTTGTGCCACAGTGTGTTCGGGCTGCGCGTTGACGATGTTCACGCCGTACACGGTCTCCACCGCGTCGCGGGTGCCGATGGTCTCGGCGAAGTGGTAGCCGGTGTCCAGGAACAGCACGTCCACGCCGGGGCGGGTCTGCGCGGCCAGGTGCACCAGCACCGCGTCCTGCATGTTCGACGCGACGATGTAGTTCGAACCGAAGGTCTCCTCGGTCCACCGGAGCAGTTCGGCGGCCGAGGCGTCGGGACCGAGCGCGGTCGCGCCGTCCTCGGCGATGCGCCGCAGTTCGTCCTCGGAGAGCTTGCCCAAAGTGGTTGTCATAGCGTCACTTTCCCTGTCAGCGGAGATCGGCTTCGTCGGTGCGGACGGCCCACTGTGCGAACCGCTCACCCTCGGTGCGGCCCTTGACGAAATTGCGCACCACGCGCTCGATGTAGTCGCCGAGTTCGGCGCTGGTCACCTTGTGCTGGCGCAACTTCCGGCCGAAGGCGGCGTCCATGCCGAGGGTGCCGCCCAGATGAACCTGGAAACCCTCCACCTGATTCCCGTCGCCGTCGTCGACGAGCTGGCCCTTGAAGCCGATGTCGGCGATCTGCGAGCGGCCGCAGGAGTTCGGGCAGCCGTTGATGTTGATGGTGACCGGCACGTCGAGCTGGGCGTTGATGTCGGCCAGGCGCTGATCCAGTTCGGGCGCGAGCACCTGGGAGCGCTTGCGGGTCTCCACGAAGGACAGCTTGCAGAACTCGATACCACTGCACGCCAACAGGTTTCGCCGCCACGCCGACGGCCGCGCCTGCAGGTTCAGCGGCTCCAGCTCGGCGATCAGCTCCTCGACCTTGTCGTCGGGGACGTCGAGCACGATGAGCTTCTGGTACGGGGTGAACCGGATCCGGTCGGACCCGATCCGCTCGGCGGCGTCGGCCACCTTGGTCAGCGTCGTACCCGAGACGCGACCGGCGATGGGGGAGAACCCGACCGCGTTCAGCCCGTTGCGCAACTTCTGCACGCCCACGTGATCGATGGGCCGCACCGGAGCCTCGGGCGCGGGCCCGTCGATCAGCTTGCGCTTCAGGAACTCGTCCTCGAGCACCTGCCGGAACTTCTCGATACCCCAGTCCTTGATCAGGAACTTCAACCGCGCCTTGGTGCGCAGGCGGCGGTAGCCGTAGTCGCGGAACAGCGAGACGACCGCCTCCCACACATCGGGCACGTCCGCCAGCGGCACCCACGCGCCGACCCGCTGGGCCAGCATCGGGTTGGTGGACAGCCCGCCGCCGACCCACAGGTCGAAGCCGGGGCCGTGCTCGGGGTGCTCGACGCCGATGAACGCGAGGTCGTTGATCTCGTGCACCACGTCCTGCTGGCCCGAGATCGCCGTCTTGAACTTGCGCGGCAGGTTGGAGTACTCCTTCTTGCCGACGTAGCGGCGGGTGATCTCCTCCACGGCCCAGCTGCCGTCGATGACCTCGTCCAGCGATTCACCCGCGAGCGGGGAGCCGAGCACCACGCGCGGGCAGTCACCACACGCCTGGGTGGTCTGGAGGCCGACGCCCTCGATGCGTCGCCAGATCTCCGGGACGTTCTCGATCTCGATCCAGTGGTACTGCAGGTTCTCCCGGTCCGACAGGTCCGCGGTGTCGCGGGCGAACTCGGTGGAGATACCGCCGAGGGTGCGCAGCTGCTCGGCGTTCAGCGCGCCGCCGTCGCAGCGCACCCGCATCATGAAGTACGACGCCTCGAGGATGTCGACGTTCTCGTCGCCGGTCCAGGTGCCGTCGTAACCCTGCTCACGCTGGGTGTACAGGCCCCACCAGCGGAAGCGGCCGCGCAGATCGGCCTTGTCGATCGAGTCGAATCCGCCCGGGGCGTAGATGTTCTCGATGCGGGTGCGGACGTTCAGCGGGTGATCGTCCTTCTTGCTCTGCTCGTTCGCGTTCAACGGCTCGCGGTAGCCCAGGGCCCACTGACCTTCGGACTTGCGTCGCAACGGTTTTCCGGTGCGTTCGCGCGGGCCGGCGGTCTGCGTGCTCGCGCCCGCGCGGGACCGGGCGCGGCGTTCGCGAGCGGCCTGCGCACGCTCGCGCGCGACTTCCTGCTCGCGCGCGACACGCTCGGCTTCCGCCCGTGCGACGGGCTCGGATTCGGCTGTATGACCGGCGTCGGTGCTCGACGTCATAGGGTCGCTCCTGGGGGTGATGATTCAGACCTGGCGACAGGCGGGAGGGGCTGCTCGCGCCTTCGGTAGTCAGCGGCCGGGACGCCGCGACGATGACGCCGGAACCGGGAACAGGGGCCGAACTACCGGAGGCTTTCCGGCAGACAGCTCGCACTGCAAACGCGCTTGAAGTCGACGTGGCGACGAGCCACGAGGCGCACTCCAAGTCCGGTCATGCGGTCTATTGTGCCATGTCAGCCCGGTCATTCCGACCGACCGTCGATATTTTCCGCAGATTCGAGGGAAATTCCCTGTACGGGCGTCTCAGTTTGTGAGATCCGTCATAGATCATCCGCCCGAACATGATCCGGACCTCCCGAATGCCGAACCGTTGCCGAGCGAGAGATGTCCGTCACAACCGACCCCGCCCCGCCCCGAATCCGAGCGAAATCGTGCCCAGCAACCGTGCGGACGACACCCGCGCCCGGCCCGGCGACGCCCCGGCCGCACACTGGACAGGTGAGCCCCGCCGTCCAGCAGACCGCACTGCCCGCCCCGCCGCTGCGTGATTTCGGGGGCGGGCCGTTCGGGATCTACGTGCACGTTCCGTTCTGCGCGACGCGCTGTGGTTACTGCGACTTCAACACCTACACCGCGGGCGAACTCGGCAGCTCGGCCTCGCCGCAGTCCTGGCTGGAGGCGTTGCGCGGCGAGATGGCAACGGCCGCAGCGGCTTTCGACGCGTTACCGAGCGCACAGCCGCCGGTGTCGACGATCTTCGTGGGCGGCGGGACGCCCTCGCTGCTGGGCGGCGACGGTCTGGCCGACGTCCTCGACGCCATCCGCGCGAACTTCACCCTGGCCGCCGACGCCGAGGTGACCACGGAATCCAATCCCGAATCCACTTCCCCGGAATTCTTCGAACGCCTCCGCGCGGCGGGGTACACCCGGATCTCGCTGGGCATGCAGTCCGCCGCGACGCACGTGCTGCGCATTCTCGACCGCACCCACACCCCGGGTCGCCCGGTCGCGGCGGCCCGCGAGGCGCGCGCGGCCGGATTCGAGCACGTCAACCTGGACCTCATCTACGGCACCCCCGGCGAATCCGACGCCGATCTGGACCTGAGCCTGGACGCGGTGCTCGAGGCGGGCGTCGACCACGTCTCCGCGTACTCCCTGATCGTCGAGGACGGCACCGCGATGGCCCGCAAGGTCCGCCGCGGCGAGCTGCCCGCCCCCGACGAGGACGTTCTCGCGTCCCGCTACGAACGCATCGATACCCGGCTGTCCGCGGCCGGTCTGCACTGGTACGAGGTATCCAATTGGGCCGCAACCGATTCCGGTCGCTGCCGCCACAACCTCGGCTACTGGGACGGCGGCGACTGGCTCGGCGCGGGCCCGGGTGCGCACAGCCATGTGGGCGGGGTGCGCTGGTGGAATGTGAAGCATCCCGGCCGCTATGCCGAACGGGTGGCCGCCGCCCCGATCCTGCCCGCCGACGGGTGGGAGGAACTCACCGACGACGAGCGGTACACCGAGCGGATCATGCTCGCGGTGCGTTTGCGTTCCGGACTCCCCGTGCGCGATGTGGACCACGCGGGGCGGACCGCGGTCGCCGGGCTCGTCGCCGACGGCCTGGTCGAGGTGCGCGACGACGCGATCGTGCTGACCGATCGCGGGCGGCTCCTGGCCGACGGTGTGGTACGCACACTCCTGAGCTGAGCAATCCCATCGGGACCAGGATCTCGTCCGGCGGGCGCGGATTCGTCCGTGTGCTGAGTCCGCGTGTTGAGTCCGCGTGCTGAGCCCGCGTGATGCGACGGAGTCATCCGCGTGATGATGTTGCAACTCGGCTCGTCACGACGATATGGATCTCGAGCACACGGTGTGGTGTGCCCCACAGGCAGTACACAGATCGGTCCGGTCGAGTGATCGGGACCGGTTCGACGCAGGTGAGCGGTGCGGCGTCACCGCTGGATCCCGGCGACGAGGGGAGCACGGATGACTGTGATCATGGAGCGGATCGTCGAGCGCGATGCCGCCGAGCGCGCCCCCGGCGGCCACGCGGAACCGCCGCTGCTGCCGGTCACCCGGACCGGATTCGGGCAGCCGGTGATCTTCTGTCACGGGGTGGGGGAGACCCAGGACGTCTGGCGGCACGTGATCGCCGAACTGGGTGAGGGTTTCGAGGCCATCACCTTCGATCTTCCGGGCCACGGAAAGTCCACGGCCACCGGCGATTACACATTCGAGGCATTCCGCGCGGCGGTCCGGCGGACGCTGTCGCGGCTGATCGTGCGGGAGCCGATCCTGGTCGGCTGGTCGCTGGGCGCGGACCTCGTGCTCGACTACGCCGCGACGTATCCGGTCGCGGTCGCGGGCCTGGTCCTGGTCGACGGCGCGGTGCCGCTGGATCGCCCGCTCGCGCGATACGAGCGCCGAACGCACCGCTCGCGCAACGGTTTCGGTATCCGTGGGGGCTCATGGCTGGCCCGCCGCACGCCCGAGCGGGGCGTGCTACCGCCCGACGCGCTCGCCGAACTGACGCGCGCGATCGACCGGCACCGCCGGGGCCTGCTCCGGACCTACTGCGAAATCGCCTGTCCGACAACGATGATTCTGTCCACCGAAGGTACCGCCGAGCGCGGCACGCCCGCCCGGCACGTCGGCGCGGTCCGGCACACCGGCGCCGAACGACTGCGCGATGTGCATCCGGACATCAGTCTCACCCGGGTGACGGGCGGCGCGGATCTGCCCTTCACGCACGCCGCCGATATCGCCGACGCCGTCGTCGGAACCCTGGTCGGCTGAGCGGGTTGTGCCACGCCACACCGGGTAAACGGTTTTCAGGAACTAAACTGGAAATGGATCAACCTGGGATCCGCGTGGTCGATGCTGCTCGCAGACACCGGGCGACCCGCTGGCGAACGAGGAGGTGGGGCCGATGTCGAGCACCGAGAAACGGCGTCTCGAGGTCCTGCGCGCGATCGTCGCGGACTACATCGCCACCAAGGAGCCGATCGGCTCGAAAACACTGGTGGACAAGCACAATCTGGGCGTCTCCAGCGCGACCGTGCGCAATGACATGGCCGTGCTCGAGGCCGAGGGTTACATCACCCAGCCGCACACCAGTTCCGGTCGCATCCCCACCGACAAGGGCTATCGCCAGTTCGTCGACAACATCGCCGAGGTCAAACCGCTGTCCACGGCCGAGCGCAAGGCGATCATGGATTTCCTGGACGGCGGCGTCGACCTGGACGACGTGCTGCGTCGCGGGGTGCGCCTGCTCGCCCAGCTGACCCGCCAGGTCGCCATGGTGCAGTACCCGACGGTGTCGGCCTCCACGGTTCGGCACATCGAGGTCGTCGCGCTCAATCCGGCCCGGCTGCTGCTGGTGGTCATCACCGACAGCGGCCGCGTGGATCAGCGCCTGGTCGAACTCGGCGCGGTGATCGGCGACGACGATCTGACCGCGTTGCGCGCCATGCTCGGCAAGGCGATGGACGGCAAACGCCTGTCCGCGGCGTCGGCCTCGGTCGCCGGATTGCCGGAGAATTCCCCGGCCCGCCTGCGCGATGTGCTGGTCCGGGTGTCGACGGTGCTGGTGGAGACGCTGGTGGAACATCCCGAGGAACGCATCGTGCTCGGCGGTACGGCGAATCTCACCCGCAACGTCAACGACTTCGGTTTCCCGGGTTCGCTGCGCGCGGTGCTCGAGGCGCTCGAGGAACAGGTGATCGTGCTCAAGCTGCTGGCCGCCGCGCAGCATCCGGGCACCGTGACCGTGCAGATCGGCGAGGAGACGCAGCTCGAACAGATCCGCGGAACCTCGGTGGTTTCCACCGGGTACGGTATGCCGGGTACCGTGCTCGGGGGCATGGGTGTGCTGGGCCCGACCCGCATGGACTATCCGGGAACGATCGCCTCGGTCGCGGCAGTCGCCCGATACATCGGTGAGGTACTCGCCGACAGGTGAGCGGCCGCGCGATGAGATCGTGAAGCAAACGGATTCGGAACAGGACTAGAGACACAAGTGGCACGGGACTACTACGGATTGCTCGGTGTCGGACGCAACGCGTCCGATCAGGAGATCAAGCGCGCCTATCGCAAGCTGGCGCGCGAGCTGCACCCCGACGTCAACCCCGATGCGGACGCCCAGGAGCGGTTCCGCGAGGTGTCGGCGGCCTACGAGGTGCTCAGTGATGCCGAGAAGCGCCGCATCGTGGATATGGGCGGCGATCCGCTCGAGTCCG
Organism: Nocardia macrotermitis; assembly: GCF_009604405.1. Lineage (GTDB taxonomy): Bacteria > Actinomycetota > Actinomycetes > Mycobacteriales > Mycobacteriaceae > Nocardia > Nocardia macrotermitis. The sequence continues at coordinate 339,256 of NZ_WEGK01000007.1, read as the reverse complement.
GCGGCGGTCCGGGCGGGTTCTCCGGCGCGGCCGGTTTCGGCGGTCTGGGCGATGTGTTCGAGGCGTTCTTCGGTGGCATGAACGCCTCGGGTCCGCGGCGTCCGCGCGGGCGCGTGCAGCCCGGCGCGGATTCGCTGCTGCGCACCCGGCTGTCGCTGGCCGAATGCGCGGTCGGGGTCACCAAACATCTGACCGTGGACACCGCCGTGCTGTGTGATCTGTGCCAGGGCGCGGGCACCAACGGCAATTCCAAGCCGGTGCGCTGTGAGACCTGCGGCGGCGCGGGCGAGGTGCAGACCGTGCAGCGTTCGTTCCTGGGCCAGGTGATGACCTCCCGGCCGTGCCCGACCTGCCGTGGCGCGGGGGAGACCATTCCCGATCCGTGCCGCAAGTGCGGTGGCGACGGCCGGGTGCGTTCGCGCCGGGAGATCGCCGCGCCGATACCGGCGGGTGTGGCCAACGGCATGCGCGTGCGGCTGGCCGCGCAGGGTGAGGTCGGTCCCGGTGGCGGCCCGGCCGGTGATCTGTACGTGGAGATCGTCGAGCAGCCGCACGACATGTTCGTGCGCGACGGTGACGATCTGCACTGCACGATCCGGGTGCCGATGGTCGATGCCGCGCTGGGCGCGACCGTGGTGGTCGACACGATCCTGGACGGCCCGACCGAGCTGACCATTCCGGCCGGAACCCAGCCGGGCGAGGTCTCGGTGCTGCGCGCGCACGGCATGCCCAAACTGCGTTCGAGTTCGCGCGGCGACATGATCGCGCATCTGGACATCGTGGTGCCGACCAAGCTCGACGCCAAGCAGTCCGATCTGCTGCGCAAGTACAAGGCGATGCGCAACGGCGAACGCACCGAGGTACTTTCGGCCCAGTCCGAGCACAACAGCGGTCTGTTCGCGCGGTTGCGCGCGTCGTTCAGCGGTCGCTGATCGGGCGGAATCTGTAGTGGCGGCAACGGTTTTCTATCTCGACGAGATTCCCGGGCCGGGCGGTATCGCGATCCTCGACGGCCCGGAGGGACGTCACGCGGCGACCGTGCGGCGCATCCGGGTCGGCGAGCCGATCACCCTGTCCGACGGCGCGGGTGTGCTCGCCGAGTCGGAAGTCGTTGCGGCGCAGAAGGACCGGCTCGAGCTCGAGGTGCTCGATCGGGTGCTGGCCGAACCGGTCGCGCCGCCGGTCACCGTCGTGCAGGCGCTGCCCAAATCCGATCGCTCGGAGCTGGCGGTGGAGACGATGACCGAGGCGGGCGCCGACGTCGTCGTGCCGTGGCAGGCCGCGCGCTGCGTCGCGAACTGGGAAGGCAAGGCGCGCAAGGGCGTCGACAAATGGCGTGCCGCGGCACGCTCGGCCGCCCGGCAGTCCCGGCGCGCGTTCATACCGGAGGTCACCGAGCTGTATCGCACGTCCGAGGTGCTGACACTGGTACGGGAAACCAAGGCGGACAACGGAATCGTCGTCGCGCTGCACGAATCGGGTTCGGCCCGTTTCGTTTCCCTGCCGTTGGCCGCCGCCTCGCGGATCGTCCTCATCGTCGGGCCCGAAGGTGGCCTGGACGATGCCGAACTCACCGCGCTCGCCGATGCGGGCGCGGATATCGCACTGCTCGGCCCGACCGTGCTGCGTACCTCGACTGCGGCCGCGGTCGCGCTGGGCGCGTTGGGTGCACTGACTTCCAGGTGGTAGAGAAATTATTCATTGTGTTGGCGCGCAAGCGCTTCGATCGCGTTGTCATGTCCCGGTCCGGCCACCGGTGATCAATTCCACGTCCGAGTTCGTTCGCCTGGCGAACTTTGGTCGCCGACCCTATATTCGGTCCGTATGAGTTCCGAAGGGGGCCATCGGCGTAACGAGCCGGATGGTCCGAGTACCGAGCGGTTGCCGCATGGCACTCAGCCGCGTCTGTCGCGCGAGGCCGTGGCGCGCGCGACCCGCGCCGATCGCCCGCGGGCGGAGCGCAAGACTCGGGAAAATCGTTCCGCGGCAGCCGAATCCGCCGCGCCCGCGACCGAGGAGTCGAAGCCGGACGAGGTGAAGGCGGACGCGGATGCCGCGACGACGCTGCTGCCCTCGCGTCGGCACACCCGTCGCCCGGCCCGTCGGCAGCGCACCTCCAAGGCGGTGGTCGCGGGCCGCACCCTGATGGCGCTGGTATCGGTGCTGGTGCTGGTCGGCACCGGTGCGGCGTGGCGGATCTACGATCACGCGGTCAAGGGCGTCATCACCTCCAACGCGATCAGCGACGGCCCCAAATCGGTCGGCGAGGATCAGAACATCCTGCTGATGGGTCTGGACAGCCGTAAGGACGAGCGCGGAAATCCGTTGCCGCAGGCCATGTACGACGCGCTGCACGCCGGTGACAACGACAACGGCGGCATGAACTCGAATGTGCTGATGCTGATCCACATTCCGGGTGACGGTTCCAAATCCACGGCGATCTCCATCCCGCGCGACGACTATGTGACGCTCGATCCGGCCGCGTGCGGTGGTGACCTCTGCAAGGGCAAGATCAAGGAGGCGTACGGCCGCACCTACGGCGCCGTGCTGGGCAAGCAGGCCGAGGGCGATCCGGACGCGGAGACCAAGGCACGCGACGCCGGGCGCAAGGCCGAACTGAAGACCGTCAGCAAATTCCTGGGCGATGTGCCGATCGATCACTTCATCGAGATCACCATGGCGGCGTTCTTCGAGATCGCGCAACAGGTGCAGCCGATCACGGTGTGCCTCAACGAGAATACGCACGACACGTTCTCCGGGGCGCGGTTCGTCAAGGGGCAGCAGCAGATCAACGCCTCGCAGGCAATGGCTTTCGTGCGGCAGCGGCGTGATCCGGACGAGTCGCTGAACTTCACCGATATGGACCGCACCCGGCGGCAGCAGGCGTTCGTGGTCTCGCTGGTGAGCAAATTGAAGAGCAGCGGAACGCTGTCCAGTCCGCGCACCCTGATGGGGTTGCTCGGTGTCGCGCAGAAGAACATGGCCGTGGACAGCGGCCTGGACCTGGGCAAGTTCGCCGGGCAGGCGTCCTCGCTGATGGGTGGCGGGCTGACGCTGTACACCCTGCCGGTCAAGGACTTCCAGGTCATCGACGGCGAGGACAGCAGCATCGTCGACCTGGATCTGATCCACTCCTACGTGAAGAACCTGCTGTATCCGCCCAAGCCCGGCGCCACCACCACGACCAGTGCGTCCCCGACGTCCACGAACATCCCGTCGGCATCCGGCGTGACGGCCAACGTGGTGAACAGTTCGGGCAAGAACGGCCTGGGCGGAAATCTCGAAAAGGCGCTCGCCGGAAGGGGTTTCACCCAGGGGGTGGCGAGCACGGGATACACGCGCAGTTCCAGCACCCTGCTGTACGGCTCGGGTGCGCAGGAGGCCGCCACGGCGCTGGCCGGACAGCTGGGCCTGACCGCGACCAAATCCTCGGAGATCAACTCGCAGTCGATCCAGCTGACCGTCGGCACCGAGTTGGCCAGCAGCACCGCGATCACCGGGATGGCGGGTATGTCGAGCGACGATTCCAGTGCGACCGCCACCTCGACGACACCGCCCCCGCCGCCGGTCTCGGCGACCAATATCGGCACCAACTCACCCGCGCCGACCGATATGTCGAGTATGAAGGGCAGCGGCATACCCTGCGTCAAGTGATACGCCTCACAAGAGGATTCGTTTCGAAATACTCGGGGTAGGGCGTTCGCCGGATGTGCCGAGTTCGGTTCCGGGCCGATGACCCGGAACATTCGCCAGTGGCGAAATCGCGGCCTATATTCGGTCCGTATGACCTACGAAGGGGAGCGTCGGCGCGGCGAGCCGGACGGTCCGAGTACCGAGCGGTTGCCGCATGGCACCGAGCCGCGGTCCTCGCGTGAGCGGAACGCGCGCACGGCCCGCGGCGATCGGTCGCGCGTGGGTCGCGGGCGTTCGGTGCGGGTCGGCGGGGTGGGTGCGGCACCGTCGGCGGAGTCCGAGTCGTCGCCGGAGCAGGGGCTTTCGGAGGGTTCGCGGGCGGGTGCGCAGTGGCCGCGACGGCCTGCGCGGACGCCGGTCCGTCGGCAGCGCAACCGCAAGGCGGCGATGGCCGGACGCACGCTCATCGCCCTGGTCTCCACCCTGGTGCTGGTCGGTACCGGGGCCGCGTGGCGGGTCTACGATCACGCGATCAAGGGCGTCACGACCTCCGATGCGATCAGCGACGGCCCGAAATCGGTTGGCGAGGAACAGAACATCCTCATCATGGGTCTGGACAGCCGCCTGGACGAACACGGGAATGCGCTGCCGCAGGAGATGTACAACGCCCTGCACGCGGGCGACGACAGCGTCGTGGGCATGAATTCGAATGTGCTGATGTTGATCCACATTCCGGGCGACGGTTCCAACTCCACCGCCATCTCGATTCCCCGCGACGATTACGTCACCCTGGATCCGGCCTCGTGCGGCGGTGACATCTGCAAGGGCAAGATCAAGGAGGCGTACGGGCGCGCCTATTTCGCGGCGAAGCAGAAGTACGAGGGCAAGATCAAGAGCCCCGAGGCGCTGGACGCCAAGGCCCGGGACGCGGGCCGCCGCGCCGAGGCCAGTACGGTCACCAAATTCCTGGGCGGCGTGCCGATCGATCACTTCGTGGAGATCACCCTCGCGGCCTTCTTCCAGGTGGCCCAGGCGGTGCAGCCGATCACGGTGTGCCTGAACGAGCGCACCCAGGACAAGTTCTCCGGCGCGAATTTCGTGAAGGGCCCGCAGCAGATAAACGCTTCGCAGGCAATGGCTTTCGTGCGCCAACGTCGCGATCCGAACGAATCGCTGAACTTCACCGATCTGGATCGCACCCGGCGGCAGCAGGCGTTCATCGTGTCGCTGGCGAACAAATTGCAGAGCAGCGGAACGCTGTCGAGCCCGACCGCGCTGATGAATCTGCTCCAGGTCGCCCAGCAGAACATGGCCGTGGACAAAGGTCTGGATCTGGGTAAATTCGCCGGGCAGGCGTCCTCGCTGATGGGCGGCGGGCTGACCTTGTTCACCCTGCCGGTCGACGATTTCGGTACCGATCCGGACAGCGGTGAGGCCATCAATATCGTCGACACCGACAAGATCCACGCCTATGTGAAGAATCTGCTGAATCCGCCCAAGCCCGGTGCCGCCAAGACCACCTCCGCACCGCCGACCACCACCGCGATCGCCGCGGCCGACGGCGTCGTGGTCAACGTGGTGAACGCCTCGGGGAAGAACGGTCTGGGCGGAAATGTCGAAAAGGCGCTCGCCGGAAAGGGTTTCACGCAGGGTTCGGCGAGCACCGGCTACGCCCGAAGTTCCAGCATCCTGCTGTACGGTTCGGGCGCGGAAAAGGCGGCCACGGCGCTGGCGACCCAGCTCGGCCTGACCGCGACCGAATCCTCGGAGATCAATTCGCAGTCGATCCAGCTGACCGTCGGTACCGAATTGGCCGGTAGCGATTCGCTCACCAGCCTGGTGGGTGCCACGAGTGACGGCTCGTCCACCGCCACCTCCACGACCCCGCCGCCGCCCCCGGTCGCGGCGACCAACACCGGCGCGAAGGCCCCCGCCCCGACCGATCTGTCGAGCATGAACGGCAGCGGAGTGCCCTGCGTTAAATGAGTTCGCCTGCGCCACTGACGATCTCGTGACAAGGACGATCTCGTGACATGCGAACACCGCACCGGCGTCGAACCGGTGCGGTGTCGCTATGCCTGCGAGGACGAGCCTGAGGTCTCCGGAGCCGAATCCTCCCGGAGCGTGCTCGAGCGGGTGGCCAGCAGCCACATCAGATCGTCCAGGCTCAGTTCCAGTTCGGTCGCGCGGATCCGGGCCAGCTCGAGTTCGAGCGTGCCGACCGGCGATTCCAGGGCGAGCAGAACCATTTCGGCCAGTTCCAGACAGGTCAGGGCCTGGGCTTCGGTCAGCCGGAATTCGGGCGGCAGGAACGAGACGATCCAGCGGCCCTGATCGCCGCCCGGGATGTCGATCCGGAACGCCACTTCCTCCACGATATCGCTGCTGATCAGCCATTCGGCTGTATGAACCGGCATGGGTGCCGTCACCCCCTTCCTCGCGCCGCGTCCGATACGGTGCGATCCATTGTGGGGTACCCGGGCATGCCTCGGCCAATACTTTCCGGGGTCGCGTGCTTTCCGGTGCGCGGGGGGATTCCGGACCGGAAATCGCCGCAGCGGCCCGGTTCGTAGCTGAATTCATCGTCGGGACGCCGCCATGTGCGCACCTCGTTGCGCAGCGCGCGTTTCTGATCGTCGCTCATCTTCTTCACGACGAGCACCTCGGGCAAACGGACCGGATCGGCACGCCCGGTCGGCGCCGGTGATCAGGCCGAGGGGGCGACCACCGGCATCGCAGCATCGATCCTGCCTCCGCCGGACGCGTGGCGGAGTGGAATGACGGATCGCGTTGCGCTCAACGAACGATTTTCGGGGTAGGTGCTATATCCGACATGCGTGGATGCAGAATCGAGGTGGTTGACGTACGGCTGGCGAGTGTGAGGTGAATTCGTTGCGACTGTCACGGTCAGCGGTTGTCGTGCCGGTGTGTGCGCTGGAGACGTCGCGGCTGGTACCCCGGTCCGGGGCGGAATCGTCCGGGCATCGTGTGGGCGGGGCGCGCAGGGCGGTGGGGTCATGCGGTTGAGCCGGCGGTCGCTGCTGTGGTCGGCGGCCGCGCTGCCGGTACTGGCCGGGTGTGCGAGCGGGCCGGATCGGGTGCGGTTGCGGTTGGCGACCGGGTTGGCGGGTGGACCGTACGAGACGTTCGGGCGGCGGCTGGCCGATGAATTGCAGCGCAATGTCGACGGTTTGACGGTGCCGGTGCTCAATACCTCTGCGAGCGTGCAGAATTTGCGATTGATCGCTTCGCGGGGCGCGGATCTCGCTCTGGCACTGGGGGATTGCGCCGCGGACGCCTTTGCCGGGACGGGAGCGTTCTCGACGCCGGTGCCCGTGGTGGCCCTGGCCCGGCTCTATCTGAACTACACGCTGCTGGTGGTCGCGGCGAACGGTCCCTACTACCAGGTCGCGGACCTGTCCGGCCGCAGGGTGGCGCTGGGAGCCGAGGATTCCGGCACCGCGGTACTCGGCGACCGGATCCTGCGCGCCGCCGGACTCACCGAGCCCGCCGCCACCCGCTACCTGGGCACCGACGACGCCATCGATGCCCTGGCCCGCCACGAGATCGACGCGTTCTTCTTCTCCGGCGGCGTCCCCATCGACGTGTTCAACGCCCTGTCCCGCTACGCCCCCATCCGCCTGCTCCCGCTGAACGGCCTGGCCGCGGGCCTGCGCCACGACTACGGCCCCACCTACACCGACGTGGTGATCCCCGCCGGAACCTACGGCCAGCACGCCGAGGTCCCCACCATCGGCGTCCCGAGTTACCTTGTGGCACACCGCGATCTCCCCGACGACCCGGCCTTCCGGGTAACCCGGGCCATCTTCGTCGCCCGAGATCGGCTCCCCGGCCCGGAAACCCCCGGTGCCTACCTCGACGAACGTTTCGCCATCGGCACCGGCACGGTCCCACTCCACCCCGGCGCCCGCCGCTATTATCAATCCGTCTACGGCTGAACACTTTTCACGCGCACTCGCCGTGCGGCATGCGTCCGGATGACGAGGACGGCGAGTATCGCCGTCACACCGCCGAGCAGCATGACGGTCGAGGGGGAAGTGCGATCGACGATGATTCCTCCGGTCAGCGCACCGAGTGAGAGTGTTGCCTGAAAGGACGCGGTGAACAGGACCGAGCAGGCCAATCGAGCAGCGGAGACCGATTCTTCTCGGTGTGGTGTGCAGACGTGGTCGTGGACATTGTTTCCGTTCCGGTCGAATTACCGATCGAGTGCGAACTCAGTAGAGCAAGTGCGCCCGTGGTATTGCTGGCCGGTTTCGGACATCGACAGTGCTGGTGCTGTATCGCACCGATCGGCTTGCGGCCGAACGAGATTCACATCTCGTGTAGCGGCAGTTCCAGGGTGACGGTGAGGCCGTGCGGGGTGGTGGGGGTGAGGGTCAGGTGGCCGTGGGCGGCGGTGGCGAGTTCGTCGGCGATGGCCAGGCCGAGGCCGCTGCCGTCGATGTTGGCGTGTTGAGGGGAACGCCAGAAGCGTTGGCGTGCAACGGTTATCTCGTCGGCAGGGAGGCCGGGACCGTTGTCGGTGATGCGCAGGCAGGCGTGGGAGTCGGTGGCGGTGAGCGATACCGTGACGCGGCCGCCCGGTGCGGTGAACTTCAGCGCGTTGTCGATGGCGATATCGGCGACCCGGCCCGCGGTTTCGGGTGGGAGGACCGCGACCAGTTGCGGCGGTAGGTCGGTCAGCAGGGTGATCGAGGCGGCGGTGGCGACCTCCTGCCAGGTGCGCAGGCGGGGTTCGAGTTCGCCGACCAGATCGACGGATTCGGCGACGACCGTGCCCGATTCGATGCGGGCCAGGGCGAGCAGATCGTCGAGCAGGATCGTCATCCGGTCCATCTCTTCGAGCGCCTGGTCGTAAGCCGTTGTGCCGGAAGCGATCAGATGTGGTCGCAGATTCTCCAGCCGCAGCGACAGCACCGCCAGCGGGGTGCGCAGTTCGTGGGAGGCGTCGGAGACGAAGGCGCGCTGCCGGTTCAACGCGTCGGCCACGGCATCGGCCATCGCGTTGAAACGCTGTTCCAGCTGCCGTAACTCGGGCGGACCCAGCACCGATGCGCGCGCGGAGAACCGGCCCGCGGTGATCGCCGCGGTGGCGGAATCCAATTCGGCGACCGGCCGCAGTATCCAGTGCGCCAACCAGCGCACGGCCACGGTGGCCAGCAGGAACGCGACCAACGCGGCGGAGGTCAACGTGAACCAGACCGCCGCGACCGCATGCCGCGCGTCGGTTGTCGGCGTCGCCAGCACCACCGTGCCCAGCACCTGCGCGTCCCGGCCGACCGGTTCCGCGATCACCGCCCGCACCGGACCGAACGGCGTGACCATGCTGAGATTCTCGGTCGTGCGTCCCAAACGGGCCCCGCGTTCGACCTCCGCGCCACCGTCGGGCAGCGCCGCCCCCGCCGCGGTCAACACCACACCGGTATTCGAGCGCACCTGCACCGTCGCGCCGTAAAGGTTTGCGTAACGGGCGATTTCGGTGCGAAGCTGCGAGATGTCCCCGTCCTGCACGGCCTGCTCGGCCAGCAGCGCGAACCGGGTGGCATCCGCGCGCCGATCCAACAGCAGCTCATTGGTGCGTTCCAGCGCGAACGCCCACCCGAGCGGAATCGCCAGTGCCAGCAGCAATCCCGCGACCAACACGAGATACGTGGCCAGCATCCGGCGGCGCATCAGGGCGCGGCCGTCTCGCCGGAATCCAACCGGTATCCCGCGCCGCGCAACGTCCGGATCAGTTCGGGCCGACCGGTTTTCGCGCGAATTCCCCGAATATGCACATCCAGCGACCGCGACGCGGCGAGGAACGCATCACCCCACACCGCGTCGAGGATCTCCGCCCGGCTGCGCACCACCCCCGGGCTGCGCGCGAGCAACGCCAGCACATCGAATTCGCGACTGGTCAGCCTCACCCGGTGCTCGCCGACAGTGACCGTGCGCGTGGAGAATTCGATCCGCACATCCCCGACGACAACGAAATCCGCACCGGCCGTTGGTGTTCCGGGACGTGGCAGCCGACGCCGCACCACCTCCATCCGCGCCAGCAGTTCCATGACCCGGAACGGCTTCACCAGATAGTCGTCGGCCCCACCCCACAGCGCCCGCAGCACCGTGGTCTCCTCGGTCCGCGCGGTCAGCACGATTACCGGCACCGCCGACACCTGCCGCAGCCGGCGCAGCATGTCCAGACCGTCGCCGTCGGGCAGGCCGAGGTCGAGCAGGACGAAATCCACGCTGCTCTTGCGGCGCAATCCCTCGTCGGCGCGGCTCACCCGCTCGACCCGATGCCCGCGGCCGGACAATGCTGTGGTCAAGGCGTCGGCGAACCGATCGTCGTCCTCGACCAGCAGCACTTTCATCGTCGCGACAGACTACGCGTCGACCTGCTCGGGTGTCCGGTCCTGACTCGAGAACGCCACTGTGCGGGTCTCCCGCATTGCAATGTAAACAACCAGCGAGATCGCACAGCATCCGGTCGCGTACCAGAAGAACGCGGATTCGATCCCCGCGTGCTTGAACCACAATCCGACGTATTCGGCGCTGCCGCCGAACAGTGCGTTGGCGATCGCGTACGGCAGCGCGACGCCGAGGGTGCGCACGGCGGTCGGGAACAGTTCGGTCTTCACCACGCCGCTGATCGAGGTGTATCCGGTGATGATCACCAGGCCGACGATCATCAGCGCCAGCGCGTCACCGAATCCGTGCACCCCCTTCAGCGCGGTCATCAACGGCACGGTGCCCAGCGTCGCGGTGACGCCGAAGAAGATCAGCAGCGGCCGTCGTCCGATCCGATCCGACAACGCTCCGGCCAGCGGTTGCAGGAAGATGAACACGATGATGGCGCAGAAACTTACCAGCGCGGCGGTGTCCTTGCTGAGGCCGGCGCTGTTGGACAGATACTTCGTCATATACGTGGAATACATGTAGTCGCACAGTGTTCCGCCCATGCTGAACCCGACCACCAGCAGGAATTCCCGCTTGTACCGGAACAGCGCGCGCAGTGTGCCGCGTTCCCGATTCGCCGTGCCCTCCTCGTCGAACGCCTCGGTCTCGACCATTCTGCGCCGCATGTAATAGATACCGGCCGCCGCGAACGCCCCGAACACGAACGGCACGCGCCAACCCCAGGAATGCAGCGTGTGATCGGACATCGAATGTTGCAGGATGATCTGTATCGCCAGCCCGCACAGTTGCCCGACCTTCATGAACACCATCTGGAAACTGGAGAAGAACCCCCGCTTACCGGGTTTGGACGCCTCGGCCAGATAGGCCGCGCTGGCCGCGTATTCGCCGCCGATCGACAACCCTTGCAGCAGCCGCGCCAGCAACAGCACCAGCGCGCCGAAGTAACCGACCTGCGCGTAGGTGGGCGCGACGGCGATGAGCAGGGCACTGGCCGTCATCATCGTCACGCTGGTGGTCAGCGCCGCCTTGCGCCCCTTCCGGTCGCCGAGCCGCCCGAGCAGCCACCCACCCACCGGTCGCATGAAGAACCCGACCGCGAAAATGCCTGCGGTATTGAGCAATTGGGCCGTCGGATTGCCCTTCGGGAAGAACGCCGAAGCGAAGTACACCGAAAACGTCGAATAGACGAACCAGTCGTACCACTCGATCAGATTCCCGATCGACCCGCCGATCAACGCCGTCCAGACGTTCCGCGCGGGCGGCGCACCAGTCGTGGCCATGCATACCTCCTCGATAAGCCCGCACTCACGCCTGCGGGTCACCGAAGGGTCGTCGGTTCCGTTGCGCCGCAACACCGAACCCGGGGTGGATCTAACACTGGGTTAACACAGGAGGTGATTCGGCGGCCGGTCTGGGGGATGATGGCACGGACGAACTGCGATGGAGGCGGGAAACGTGCACTGGTGGGGGTTTGCGCTGCTGGGCGGCGTGGGCGGCATCGCGGTCGAGGTGCTGTCCGTGTTGCGGTGGTTGCTGGTCTGGCAAGGGGCTCGGCGCACGTCGACGGGCCGGATGAAACAGCGGCCGCCCAGGCTGCGCAATTACCTCGATCTGCCCGCGCACGCTTGGATTCTGGGTATCCGCGGTGTGATCGGGGCGGGTACGGCCACCTTGTTCGGCGCGACCGGGCAGATCAGCGGCGCGTACGTCGCGGTCGCGCTCGGCGTTGCCGCTCCGACGGTGTTGACCAGGCTGGGCAGTATTCCGCAGGTGGCTGCGGCGCTCGGGGGAGTAGTGCGGAGTTGGCATCGTCGGGCGCGGGCGGTGCTTCGGAGACGACTCCGAAGTCGTCGACGGAGGCCAGCGGTGGGCACTGACAGGCTTGTCCGCCGTGTTGTCGTCGGGTTGCTCGGCGTCGGTGTCGCGGGACGTAGTGCTGAACCGCAATCGCTTGCCGGACAGGGGTATTCGCTGGTTCGGCGGGTTCTCGCGGGGCTGTTCGGAGTGGTGTTGCCGACGATGCCCGTGCGCGGGCCGGTCTACACGACTGCGGCACGGGAATTTCGCGATATTGCCCCATCGGCGATGCTCGCTGGTCCGCAAACCGACCATTCGAAACGGACTGTTCTGCAACCGATCCCGTGGAGTGGTCCGGTCGTAGGGAATGCGGGAGCGAGGATTGGTGGTGCCGCCGTCGGGGCTGCGGCTCGGTCCGGCTCCCGGCGAGGGGGTGCGCTGGTCGCGGCTATGGCGGCGGTGTTGGTTGGTGGCGGTGTCGTCACCGGGGTAACGGTGTTCGGGGGTGAGCATACGACGCCGAGGCCGCCGGTCACCACAACGGCCGCACCGACCTCGCCGAACGGCGGGCCGTCGTGTACGCCCGGCATACGGGGGAATACGACGATCGGCAACGGCCCCGGGGACACCGAAACCGGACCCGGCGCGATCTTCGGCTTCGAGTACGCGTACTACACGAAACGCAGCGGCATCTCCGTGCGCACGTTCGTCGCCCCTGAATCCCCGAATATACAGGGCCCCAACGACATCCAGAATGCCATCGACGCCGTTCCGCACGGAACCCGCTACTGCCTCGCGATCGAACCATTCGGCTCCCCTTCACCCGATACCGACCGCTACCGTGTCGAAATCCACGAGTACCGTCCGGACGGATCCACCCGTGTCTACAACGAACTGATGGACACGATCCGGGCGGGAGGTCGCACTCTCGTCTATGCGGTCGTCACCAGTTGAGTGTTGTGTCCCTGAGGATTTCGCGCATCGTCAGGGAGATCACTTCGCCTCGTGGGTGAATGTCAAGATCCGGCCGCCGTCCAGGTAGCCCAGCGTCAACTTGTCGGAACTGTCGAAGCTGACGGTATAGAACAAGGTCATCGCGGTCGTACCGTGTCCGGTGGTCCTCGCCAGCAGCGGACCCTCGACGCCCGGAAACTCTTTCCAGCGCGGAAAACTCGCGACTGTCACCCACTGCCAGGTGCCGCAGTCCGGCGCGTCGGTGCCGTAGATGTCGCATGCGGTGCCGTCGGCTGAGAACTCGAGCGTGCTTTTCGAATCCTTCGTCGATCGCCAGGTTCCGATCAGTTCGCTCCCGTTCGCGGGCGGAGCGGCCGGTGTCGGCTGCCGCGTAGCTGACGTGCTGGCAGCCGTGGAAACCGAACTTGTCGGGGTAACTGTGCTGGTCACCGCACCTGACGTAGCGGTACTCGATTCAGAAGTCCCACCGCCCGAGCTGCACCCCACGACAACGAACATCGTCCCGATCGCCAGAACACCAGCACCGATCATGCGCCAACTACTCACGTCGCCCTCCCGCTTGCTCGGGTCGGATCGGCCTCCGCCCCAACTGATCCAGAGGTTACAGACCTACCGCCCCGCGCCAGCCGACTGATCAGGCGGCGGCGAACTCACCCACGCGGACGCCGGAGGTATAGGCGACCCACTCGGCCGGGGTGTAGGTGAGGGCCGTGCCGTTCTCGGCGGTGAGAGTTGCCCCGCCGTCCGGGTGGACACGGACGGCGGGCAGGCCCGGGGCGGAAACATCTTGTCCCAGAACGAGATCCAGGAACCTGGTCCAGGATTCGATCGGGATGGTGATGATCGGTTGCGCGGCAGGGGGATTCGCGGGGTTGTGGAAGTACTTGCTGTCGCGGATCAGAACGGTGGTGCGAGTGAAGCGGACTTCGACGCACGTGGCCGCGTCCCTGGAGAATGAGGACTTGAACCATGAAGTTTCACCGCTGATCTGCGCCTCGCTCATGTGGTCGAGCTTAGCTGGCGTTCTGTTCGCTTGATCAGTTCGAGGGAGTCGTCCCGGCTGGGAACCATCGCGAGGGCAGTCGTGTAGAGATGGTTGAGCTCACGAACCTGCATCGAGTCTTCGACGATGTGGCCGGATGCGCCGTTTTCGGACCAGGCGAGCGTCGGCAGTCGCGGGCTGGCGAAGTCCAGGAGGTAGACGGTCACTCCGACGAGTGCTGCTACGGCTGGCGAATCGAACGGGATGATTCGGATGTCCAAGGTCTCCGGGTGTTCTTCGATCAGGCCGATCAGATGGCGGAGTTGGGTGCGAGCAATGTCGGTTCCCCATGGCTGTTGCAGCAGCACCCCTTGGTTGAGCAGGGCTGTCAGTTGCAGCGGATCCGGGTGGGTGAGTCGTGCCTGGCGGCGGAGTCGGGCTTCGGCCATCGGTTCCGAATGAGCCGGAGAGAGCACGCCGAACGGTGAATCCATCAGTGCCTGTACGTATTCCGGACATTGCAGGATGCCGGGCATCAGCACGCTCTCGTGGATTCGAATCCCTTGCGCGCCGAATTCGAGCCCGTGCAGACGTTGGATCTCGTCATTGAAGATCGCCGAATACTTGGTCCACCAACCGCGTCCCTTGGCGACCGAATGCAGCGCGAGAAGTTCCCGCTGCTCTTCCTCATCGATCTCGAGCACTGTCATGAGGGGACGCAATTTGTCGGCGGCCATCAGGTTCCGCTCGTTCTCGATGTGCGACAGATACGCCGCGGACAGGCCGAGCTGCTTGGTGATTGTCGAAGGTGCCAGGCCGAGTTCCTGACGCCGCTGCCGCAGCCGCCGGGCGATCTCCCACCTCGCGACGATCGGTGAATCAGGCATGCCGTACCTCCTCAGGGGTTGACCGAGGACGATGCTACCTCCGGCTAGTCGGGTTTGACTACGGGTTTGAATTCTAAAATTTAGAAGGTATGGTATCGGTCACAGCTGATGCTGGTGTAGTCGATCTGACAAGCAATCACACGATGGGTGGGCGGCAATGGCCGTGGTGGGACGTGCCGAGCGTGGTCGGCCGATGAACATGCTTCCTTCCAAGAAGGACGTACTCGCAGCCTGTCGCGGCGAGATCGCCCGCGACCACGAACTACTCCACGCGATCGGCGAACTCGCCCGCCTGCACGCCGAACGCCTATCCGCCATCTGCGAACGAGTAGCCGAAATCGATTCCACCCGAACCGAATTGACCAAGAACATCGACCACTGGATCGACCGGCACCTACCACCGTCCCACGGCGGCGCCCGAATCCACACCGAAACCATAGGCGCGGTAGTGGACCGCCTGGCCCAACTGACCGCCCACGCCCACGCCATCCTCATCGGCCCCGCCCCACCCCGGGAACTCTGCGACGCCTGGGAACTGGTAGCCGAACTGGCCGTCGCCTACGAAGACCTGACCGACGAGGTCGCAATCGGCCACCGCCGCCTCCCCGGAAGCCATTGAGCCCCAACAACAATCCCCCGGAGACCGCCATGACCTCCCCCTTCTGGCCTTTCGTCCTCGGCACCGCAGTCGGCATCGCCACCACCCTGCTACTCAGATGGCTCATATCGGCCGGCGTCCCCCCGCCCGCCACACCGTAGCCGCGATCTCCGCCCGCCTGGAACACGAAACCGCTTACAACACAAGGAAACTCGAAATCCCGAGCCGCGCCCGCAGCCCACACGCCCAAGCTTCGAATCCTCCGGTCCGGTCGTCGGGCACGCGGCCCTTTGCCACGACCGGATTCGCTACCTCTCGGCCCGCGCCGGATAAGCCGTGACGGTGTCGCGACTCCGGCTCGGGGCCGCCCCGAACCGTTGCCGCGATCTCCGCCCGCCTGGAACGCGAAACCGATTACAACACAAGGAAACTCGAAAACTCGAGTCGCTCACGCAGTCCATGCGCCAAAGCTTCGAATCCTGCGGTCTGGTCGTCGGGCAATCGGCCCTTTTGTCACGGCCGATTCGCTCACCTCGCGGCCCGACCCAGATATGTCGCGATTGCGGCTCGAGGCCGCCCCTCGAACCGCAGCTGCGATCTCCGCCCGTCTGGAGCGCGAAACCTATTTCGACACAAGGAAACTCGAAACCCGAGTCGCTCACGTAGTCCACTCGGCGAAGCTTCGAATCCTGCGGTCCGGTCGTTGGGTAATTGGCCCCTTTGTCACGACCGGATTCGCTACCTCGCGGCCCGCTCCAGATACGCCGTGACAGTGTCGCGACTGCGGCTCAAGCAGGCGATCTTGTCGTCGAGCGTGGTCAATTCCGCCCGCAGCAGGGCGGCGAACTCGCTGTCGCACGCCTCGGTCCAATCGGCGGGACGATCCGCGGCCGACAGGACTACGCGGATCAATCTGGTGGGCAGGCCCGAGCGGATGAGGCTGGCGATGGTGCGGGCGCGCTCGATGTCGGCGGTTTGGAAGTAGCGGTAGCCGTTCGAGCCGCGGGTGGAGTGCAGCAGGCCCTGGGCTTCGTAGTAGCGCAGCATCCGGGTGGAGATTCCGGTGTGCTCCGCGAGTTCGCCGATCTTCATCGTGAGCTCGAACTTTCCGCTTGACTTTGACACTTATGTCAAAGTTTACGTTCTCGATGTGAACTTCTTGATACCTCTGCTGGCGCTCGGGGCGGCGACCTTCACGACCGTCAGCGCGGAGATGATGCCCGCCGGAGTCCTGGATGCGATGAGTTCGTCGCTCTCGGTCGACGTGTCCACGGCCGGGTTGCTCGTGACCGGTTGGGCGGGCACCATCGCCGTGACCGGAATTCCGTTGGTGCGCTTGACAATGCGCTGGTCTCGCAAGTCGGTGATCCTCGCGAGCCTCGGCGTCATGGCGGTCGCGAACCTTGCCACCGCGCTGGCTCCGACATACGCGATCGCGTTGCTCGCCCGCATGGTCGCGGCGGGCGCGCACGGGTTGTTCTGGGCCGTGGTCGTCGCGTACGGGGCGTCCCTGGTGCCGCCCGAGCGGGTCGGGCGGGCCCTGTCGATCGTGCTGGCCGGGCCCACCGTCGCGGGTCTGGTCGGCGTGCCGTTGGGTACGCAGGTGGCGCATCAGGTCGGCTGGCGGGTGAGTTTCGCGGGACTGGCCGTGCTGTGCGTGGTGTGCGCGGCGGTCATCGCGATGCTGGTGCCGCAGGTCGGCGGCGGTGCGCGACCCGAGTCCGAACGGTGGGACCGCTCGGCGCGATCGGTGCTGCTGGTGGCGGGCGGCGGATTCTTCTCGCTGATCGGGTACTACTCGGTGTTCACCTTCGTCGTACCCGTCAGCGGGGCCGCTGGAATCGGTGCGGGAGCAGTTTCTGGAGTGTTGCTCGCCAGTGGTGTCGGTGGTTTCGCCGGAGTTCTCGTCGCGGGTCGGATCGGTGATCGCTGGCCCACCGCGTCGCTGCCGCTGACCGCGCTCGCGCTGGCCGTGGTCACCGCCGGGATGGGATTATCCAGTGGGGCAATCGTTTACGTCGTGCTGGTCACGCTGTGGGGTGTGCTGATCGGGATTCTGCCCGTCGTGCTGCAAGCGCGCGTCATGCGAGTGGCCTCCGAGCGGTTCCGCAACACCGCGGGCAGCATTCTGATCACCGTGCTGAACCTGGGCATCGGCCTCGGCGCGGGCCTCGGCAGCCTCACTTCGGCGCTGGACCTGCTGCGATATCTCCCGGTCAGTGCCGCGGCCGTCGCCCTCCTCGCACTCGTACCGTTCGCTCTGCTGCGCTCGGAACCACGGGAGCGGTCCGACGAACGCGACCCGCGGCCTGTCGAAGAGGTATTGCAAGGTTGCGATACCAGCGGTTAGCTGGACATGAGCTTGATGGTCACCCTAAGCTTTTGACCGCGTTTGCGAGACACGGTCACGGAGTCCGGTAGTTCCTTACCTGCCCGTACCACTGAAGCTGTACATGCCCGGCCGGGGGACGGTCTGGCAGCCCGCATGCAGGTGATCGGTCGTCCAGCGCGCGCCCCGATCTCCTGGCCGCCGACGGTTGTCGCGTCGATCTTCGCGAGATGTGCCGGTCTCGGCGGATGGCAATGCATCCGAATCGCTGTACCGACACGTCGAAAGGGATTGTATGGCAAGGGATTTGACGCAGCTGGAGTTGCTTCGGGAGCTGGAGCCCACGGTTGCGCAGAATCTGGACCGGCATCTGGGCATCGCCAAGGAGTGGTATCCGCACGACTACGTCCCGTGGGACGAGGGCCGCAACTTCGCCGCCATGGACGGGATCGACTGGGAACCGGGCCAGTCGCGCCTGTCCGAGGTCGCCAAGGTCGCCATGATCACCAACCTGCTGACCGAGGACAACCTGCCCTCCTACCATCGCACCATCTCCGAGAACTTCTCCAGCGACGGCGCGTGGGGCACCTGGGTCGGCCGCTGGACCGCCGAGGAGAACCGCCACGCCATCGCCATGCGCGACTACCTCGTCGTCACCCGCGGCATCGACCCGGTCGCGCTGGAGAACGACCGCATGGTGCACATGACCCGCGGCGTGCACGCACCGGCCGAATTCGGCGGCGTCCTGGACCAGGTCGCCTACGTGACCGTGCAGGAACTGGCCACCCGCGTCAGCCACCGCACCACCGGCCGCGTCTGCAACGACCCCGTCGCCGACCGCATGCTCACCCGCATCGCCGCCGACGAGAACCTGCACATGGTCTTCTACCGCAACGTCTGCGGCGTCGCCCTGGACCTGGCCCCCGACCAGAGCATGGAAGCGATCACCAAGGTCGTCAAGCACTTCAAGATGCCCGGCGAAGGCATGCCGAACTGGCGGCGCAACGGCGTACTCATGGTCAAACACGGCATCTACGACCTCCGCCAACACCTCGACGAAGTCCTCAACCCCGTCCTGCGAGCCTGGAACATCTTCGGCCGCAACGACTTCACCGCCCGCGGCGAAGCCAGCCGCGAGGAACTCGCCGAATACATGGACAAACTCGCCCGCGACGTCGTCAAGTTCGAGGAACAGCGCGCCCGGATCCTCGCCCGCGAGGCCGCAAAGGCTGGAAGTTCCGCCGTACCAGTGTGATTCGACTGTGCGTTGCCCGGATCGGGTGTGTGCTGTCGGCACTGGGTGCCGCTGGTACGCACCCGATCCGCGTGTCGCCTCGGTTTGGTGCTGGTGCGTTCAATGGCCCGATTCCGGGCGATCATGACTGAAAAGGAACCGGCCGACCCTGGCAGGCGACGTTACCCGAGTTCGGATAGCTCGGTCCTGGCATCCATCAGCGCGAACCCGAGAAGGTTGGATCCGCGCCATTGGCCCGGGTCCTGCGCTCGCGGATCGTCGGCAGCAACACCGATGCCCCAAATGCGATCCACTGGGCTGGCCTCGACGAGTACGCGACTACCGGTAACCAGGAGGAACTTCTTCAGATCGGGATTCTGACCGAACTTGGCGACGTTCCCGGTCACCACGATCTGATAGCGGGCCTCGTTCCACTCTTCTTCATCGAAATTCTCGACCTGCCGACCCAACGACTTCGCGTGCCCGGGATGCTCAACCGTCAATATCTCTCGCGCCAACGCCTGGTTGCCGAACAACATCGCCTTCCGCCACATCATGTAGTGCTCAGCAGTCGCGAATTCGGTCCCATCGACCGAGAACCGACTGGACCACCACTGACTCAAACAAGCACGACCAACCCGCCTTCGATGATCCGGCGTATGCCCCCAAAAGTACAGATATTTGAAGTCAACCTGCGATTCGATAGCAGCTATCAAATCAGACACAGACCGCGGCTCACTCATCTCAACCCCGTCGACACTCATCGCAATAATCTATCCTCTTCAAAGTATGCAGCTATTCCAGAGTTTTCGAGCTCCCTACGTAGCCACTTGAGTTCCGCATGAGTGCCCCTCAGTCCGACAGCTCGAATCTCATCTGCCCGAGCTGTCGCATCTGCGATCGATAAAGATGCATCTGCGCGAAGTACCTTCAGCAGCATAGACAGTTTGCCTTCGAGTTGACCTACGTGAAGCGTCCGTAGCCCATTCGTCGCGATCATTGCAGCGCGGATATGCTCCGGCGACAACCAGGTAACTCCCACGTGCCACAAATTTCCGCAATCAGCACAGTGATACTCCGCATCCCAACGAGGGCCGTTACTGTCGAGCACTTCCGAAACTGTTCCTTGCGCGATGCCATCGCAGTCATCGCATTCGGCTTCCGAATGTGCACTCTCATAGAATATTCATCGATCTTCTGCTTTAGTCATCGTTATCGGAGCTATCGTGGCGTTTGCCGTATCCAGCCAGGTCGCTTGTAGATCTGCGCACTCTATATAGAGGTCGCCGACGGTGAGTGTGATCTCGTGGGAGCAGCCGGGGCGTGCGGGCAGAATTTCGTCAATGAGTACGGAGCCTAGTCCGTCGAAGGTGCCTCCGCGGCGATCGAGGTAAAGTTCGAACCTGGTTACGCCGATATATTTTATGGTGAGTCCGTAGTCGTGCTTGAACTTATTCGGACTGAGACCGATCAGAATATCGCCCTGATCGTCATTGCTGACTGTCTCCAACTCGAGATCCTTGACGCACCTGGTTCCGAAGAAATTGTAGTGCTCCGGGGCGGATGCAAATGACCACGACTCGGCTGGAAGCAGCTTCTCCAGAGCGGGTAGTTGTTCAATGTATTCGTCTGCACCTACGGTGAAACCAGGAGGATCAGTGTTCGGATATGCTTTGACAAACTTCACTTGCGGGTCCCCTTGGTGGTTCTGGTCGGATTTCGTTCATCTGTCTGATGGCTCAATGTGGAAAGGTGCGTGGAGGGCGGAGTTCGAGCCCTGCACGGTGCTGTCCTATCCGGGCTGAAATGTCGGAAAGGTCGATGGTGTCCTCCAGTCTCGGTAGGTACAGGTTGTGTGCGGCCAGGCCGGGGAGGTCGAATGTGAAATACATTCCCATCAGTGGGTTGACGAATAGATCATCAACCCGTTTTCTGCCCGGCATCGCCATATTTCCGTGTTGTCCGGACAGTGCTGCTGATATCTGGTGATTCACAATGCTCGGGCGATTCGGTGTGGCGCTTGCGGCGTGTTCGACTGCCGACTTGTAGCGTTGAGACTCAGATGAATGGCTCGGTATCGAGAACGCGCCGAGGTACGCGCCATCGCGGTCGAGGTCCGCTATATTCTCCAGCACATGAACATGGTTGACGCCGTGGAAGGAATCGATTCCGAAACCGAGGCATGTGGCGAGACGTACCGGGATGTCGTGCAGCCCGGCGACGGCTGCCAGACTGGCTGCGTCCTCCTCGGGCGTCCCCAGCATGTATTCGTCGCCGCGTAGCAGCATGTCGGTCCCTCCGTCGATCAGGATTATGGCGTCGAGCTGAAGGCGATCGGCCAAGACCTGATACGCAGTTCGAAGTCGAGGGACTCCGGTCCGTGCCAATGCATAAACCGTATCCGGATAGCCCTGCTGCGACAACCAGGTAGCCAGAGTGAGTTCGGGAAAATAGGTTTCGGACTGCCGCCCTTGCCCGGCGCTCACTGCGGCAAGGAGACTGTCGGCCAGCCATCCGCAGGAACCCATCACCTCCGTGTCGGTGAACGACAGGTTGGCCAGGTGAACCGATACTCCTGTGTCCCACAGGGTAAATGCCAAAGGTAATCCGGCATAAATATCGAACCCGCCGCCCGCACCGGCAATGAGCACAGACTTCGAATCGGTCAGACGTGTAAATAATTCAGGTGTAAGCACAGTCCTGCGCTATCTTTGATCGGCTGAGAAGTTATGGATTTCTATGATCATCACCGTCGGCTGGTCGGATCCGGAAAAAACGCTCTCGAGTTCCGATAGATTTGCTGATGTCCATATTTTCAGTGCTGCTATTCGACTGTCTCGTAGGCAAATTTATCTCAGACTTTCGGAACTGGCGAGTGCGTCTCGGACAATGGAGATCAACTCCTGATCGGAGATGTCGGTATCCTGCTTGTTTTCTGGGTCTATGGCGTACTCCTCGATGGCATAGAACACCTCGTTCAGTACGTTTTCGAATTGAGCGGATATCTTTTCGCCCGAGTTGAGTGAACGTCTGTGCGCGGCGTGCCACTCTCGCGCGAACTGTGTTGCAGTCAGATCCCCGTCGACCACTGCGCGCATCAACTCTAATTGTTCGTCGATTCCAGCCCCTGCAACGACGTCGTCCGGCCTCTTCCAAACCTTCATCTTTCGCCTGTCGCCACGAGTCCGGTTCCTCGAGGTGTCATCATTCTTTCCGGTCATGTGTCACGACCGCGAAATTATGGCGCATATCCCAGAGTGCAGCCTCGCTTCGTCTATTTCTGAGTTATTTACGGTCAGGTTGTATTCGGTACTGTCGAAAATTTCGATCTCGATCACGGGCGGCTCTCCGATGGCGGTGTACGCGACGATCTCGCCTTCATACATCTGATCGAGGCTGCTCGCGAATTCTTGTATACTTGCCCAGGTGAGATGGGCTTTGCCAAGATCTACCTCATCCTGGAACTCGGCCCAATTCAATCCTTTGGGGTACGTTCCGGATCCGTCGAACGACAATACTACCCACGTGAATGATTTCTCGTCGAACAGTTCGATTACATCGATCAACGGTATGAAGGAGTTGGTCTTCGTCCACATAGGGACTGAGACGCCGGTCATCGCTGGCTTTCCTGAGGCCGAGTCGTTCGCCATGCTCGTCAGCTGGTGGCGTTGGGGAGGCTTACTGCGTTCAGGTTTGCGGCGTTGCTGGTGTCTTGGGATTGGAGGGACTCGGCGGCCTTGTTCAGGGAGGTTGCGTCTTCGTCGAGGGATTCGCCGGCGGACTTGATCGCGGAGGTGCCGTCTTCTTCGACTGTGTTCACGAACAGTGGGGGGAGGAAGGCGCAGATCTTGCCGAACGCTTCGGTCGGCATCGATGCGGTCTGTGCGGCGTTCAATGCCTCGTTGACCGAATCTGCCACGCTGAGTACGTTTTTCGCGTGGGTGCGGATCTTGTCCGGCTCCGCGTTGATCTGTTTACTGCTCATCCCGCCCCCGTTCGTCGTCTCCCGGTGGGAGATCGTGCCTGTCACAGAATATAGCGAAACCCGGTGACAAGTTTCGAGTACGCGGATCAGGTCAGCCAGGACTTGCGTTGGTAGAACTCGTCGTCCTCGTCGTCTGGTCGGGGGGAATTATCAAGTGGGGCAGCGTGATCCAGTGTCTCGGTGTCGGTTTCTCCGGGGAAGCGCCGGACGTAACCGCCGATGATGTGCTCACCCGCGGTGTCCTCGCCGACGGCGTCGTGCACGAGTTCGGTCACCTGCTGCCGCAGCGAGACCTGCGCGCGCCGCATACAGGCCATCAGCTCGGCCGAGATCGTGGCCGGATCCGCGCCGCGCGCGCGATCGGTGAGGCGCAGGTCGGTGGGCACGCCATCGGAATCCACGCTCACACTGACCAACTCGCTCGACGCGGTCGCGGACAGCCCCGTCATCCGGGCATGCAGATCCTGGTACCGCTCGGCCTTCTGCTCGAGATCTTCGGCCCAGCCACGCATCTCGCGGGCGGCCTCATCGGGATCACTGACCACAACGTCACGATACCGGTGGGCCGCAGCGAGTGTCGCCGGACGGCAACGGGCGAGTCCGGAAGTCGCGAAGTTCGGGAATTCAGCCGTGCCAATGTGATTCGGCCGGGTGTACGCGGAATACCGGAACTCGCAATTCGCGCGGTGACCGGACCGGACACTCAGCACGGGAACGGTAGATGCGCGCAGAATCGTTCTACAGTCCAATCCCGTTCACCACTGTGTGCAGTCGCCCGGCGACATGAGCACGGGACGATCCGACTGGAGGGAGTCGTCGATGGCGGCTGAGCACGACGGACAGGTTTCGTCCTCGGGGGAGGGCCGGGCGGTTTCGCGAGGTGAGGTCGTGCGGCGGGTGGGGTGGGGTGCGCTGGCGCTGTCGGAGGCGATACTGCGGACGCGACTGTTGCAGGGGGTGGCCCTGTTCTCGCTCATCGTGATGGTGTTCGGGGCGATGGCCGGGAACCTCGTGATGACCGTTGTCTGCGTGGGCGTCGGTCTGGTGGGGCTGGTGCTGTTCGGGGTCGCGTTGAAGCGGAGGTGGCCGGCCGGGCGGCAGTGGGTGTTCATCGCCGTGGTGTTCGCCGTGGACATCTCGCTGATCGTCGTTGCCGCGGATCTCGGTCGGTAGCGGGCCGGGGAGGGGGCCCGGACGTCGTCCACGGGCTCGTGACCTGCTGGTCCCAGTCTATTCACTGGGCTGTGTCGGTGCTCGGTTGTAAACTTTCATCACAACCGCAGATTGTTCGAGACCGGAAAGCAGGCCATAGGCACTTTTGCGAACACCAGGTGAAATAGGCGACCCGACAACTCCCACCGCCGGCTCCGGCGGCAACGGTACCGGACCGGCCGCGCGGACCGCGCGCTCCAGTATCGAACTCGCTCCAGAATCCGTTTTCGGCTTCCTCGGTTCGGCCGACGAGAACCTGCGTGAACTCGAACGCCTGCTCGATGCCGACATCCATGTCCGCGGCAATGCCGTGACGCTCACCGGCCGGCCCGCAGACGTTGCCCTGGCCGAGCGGGTGATCGAACAGCTCGTGGCGCTGACCGGGCGTAATCGGGT
Source organism: Nocardia macrotermitis (assembly GCF_009604405.1). Lineage (GTDB taxonomy): Bacteria > Actinomycetota > Actinomycetes > Mycobacteriales > Mycobacteriaceae > Nocardia > Nocardia macrotermitis. Next base: position 314,802 of record NZ_WEGK01000007.1, on the reverse strand, counting down.
GGTCACGCCCGAGGCCGTGCGGCACACCCATGCGATGCTCACCGAGGGTTCCTCGGATTCTCCGGCCGAGGTGCTGAGCCTGGACATCCTGTCCCGGCGCGGCAAGACCATCCGCCCCAAGACGCTGAACCAGAAGCGCTACGTCGATGCCATCGATGAGCACACCGTCGTGTTCGGCATCGGTCCGGCCGGTACCGGCAAGACGTATCTGGCCGTCGCCAAGGCGGTGCAGGCGTTGCAGAACAAGCAGGTCAGCCGCATTATTCTGACTCGGCCCGCGGTCGAGGCGGGGGAGCGGCTCGGCTTCCTGCCCGGCACGTTGAACGAGAAGATCGATCCGTATCTGCGCCCGCTGTACGACTCGCTGCACGACATGATGGATTCGGAGTCGATTCCGAAGCTCATGCAGTCCGGCGTCATCGAGGTCGCGCCGCTGGCCTATATGCGCGGTCGGTCGCTGAACGATTCGTTCATCATCCTGGACGAGGCGCAGAACACCACGCCCGAACAGATGAAGATGTTCCTGACCAGGCTCGGCTTCGGTTCCAAGATCGTCGTCACCGGCGATATCACCCAGGTCGACCTGCCCGGCGGCACCCGCTCGGGCCTGCGCGTGGTCAGCGATATCCTCACCGATGTCGAGGACATCCACTTCGCCCAGCTCACCTCGAGCGATGTGGTGCGGCACCGCCTGGTCGCCGAGATCGTCGACGCCTACGAGCGTTACGAGGCCGATCGTCCCGCCGTCGCGGCGCCGCACTACCCGGGCAACCGGGCCCAGCGCCGCGCCGCGGAGCGTTCGCGCCGCTGAGCACGTCGGACGGATATCGGAGCGAACGGCCTTCGCTCCGATATCCGCTCGTGTCGTGAAACCGCTTCGGCGTGAACGTATTTCGCCGGACCGGTGGTCGAATCCGGTGAGCCGTCAGCTGGCCGGGGCGAGCCGGTCGGTTCGGTGCCGGGCCGCCGGCGCGAGTTCGAGCACGGCGTAGCCGGTCAGCACGATCCCGAAACCCGGGCCGACGATCGTGCTGGGCGCGACCGTCGTGCTCAGGCCCACGATGAGAGCGGCCAGCGCGATCAGGCAGGTCACGACGCTCAGCGGCCGCGCGCCCGGGCTGTTCAAGGGGGTTGCGAGCGCGTAGAAGTGTGTCCCGACGACTCCTGCCACCGCGACCGGGACGAACGTCGGGTGCCCGGTCATGCTCAGCACGACCGCGAGGGCTCCGCCCGTGGTGAACTCGATGGCGACCACGATCCAGTAGCGACGGCGTGCCGCGGGCGTGAGACTCGGTGTGTCGGCCGTCCGGCTGCGGAAACAGATGACGGCACCGGTGATGCCGACGAGGGTGGCGATCACCGCCCCGGTATCGAGCCAGATCCGCAGCCATTCGGGTGGCGCTTCCTGGCCCCAGTTGAACCACATCATGCCGAAGAACCCGAAGATCACCGCCGTGATGGCGCGTGACTGCAACGACCTCCGACCGCTGGACGTCTCCATCATTCCCTCCCGATCCGGATTCTCCCCTGCGCACAGCTTACGGAAACGCCACCGGGAGCGCGATATTCAGTTCGTGCGGAGTTGTACGCCCGGATTCTGGGCGAGAACGTCGGCGACGGACTGTGCGATCATCGCGATCTGCGGGATGTAGGGCAGGACGCCACCGACGAGGGGACCGGCGGATTGCAGTGGACCGGGGCCGATCTGTTGCAGGAGGCGGCTCAGGGTGATGGGGGAGCCGGGCGGGGCCGGAGGCAGCACGCTGGGACGGTCGGTGGGGAATCGCGTTGGGTCGGAATAGATTCCGCCGTCGCTGATGATGCCGATGGCGAGGGTGCCGGACAGCAGGGCGCCGCCGCTGTCGCCCGGCAGAGCCAGGGCCGTGTGCTTGAAACGGATCGGCGGTCGCTGCGGGTCGGGCTGGTCGACGGCGATGATCACGCCGCAGGTGAATCCGGTCGTGGTACCCGATTTGCACACGGGCGCACCGGAAACCGGGATGCCGACGCCGGTGACCCGGACGGCGGGGCCACCGATCGGGCCGCGAACGAGGTTGTTGCGGAACGACTCTCGTGCCTCCGGGGTGGCGCGGACGATCGAATAGTCGCGGACGCCGTCCACCACCGACTTCTCGAAGGTGCCGGTCGCCGGGCCGGTGATGCGGTCGTGCTGCCACCGGAAGGTCTGCTGATCCGGGGCGAGGGGCTGCCCGGCCAGCACGGATTCGTTGCAGTGTCCGGCGGTGAGTGCCGCGGGCGTGCCGTCGCCGTCGATCACGTTGAACGCCCAGGAACAGCGGGCCGCCTGATTGTTCGGCGTGCGGCTCACATAGACGTCGCCACCGGCGATCGGCGCGTTCGAAGTCTCCTGCGCTACCGGGGTCCGCAGGTCGGTCCGAACACTATGCACCGCAACGGGATTCGCGGGTTCGTCGCCGACCTGGAAGCCCATCTGCCGGGCCGCCTCCCCGGCAGCACCGACAGCCGAAACCATCGCCCGTCCCTGCTGATCGAGCCAGACCCCGCGCACTGATCCGGGGGCACGCCGCTGCTCCGTCGAAGCGAAGACGGCCAGCCGCTGCGCCAGCTCCGACCGCCGTTCGTACTCCGAGACGGAAATCCCGAGATCCCGCTGCACCGCGGCGGCCAGCGCCCCGGACTCCGGACTCGCGGCCGGCGCCGCCGACGCCACCGGAACGCACATCATGGCGGCGAAAACTGCCGCAACCGAGGCCGGGCCCACCGAGCGTGTGGTCTTCACCGGCGCGAACTTAGCAGCCCGCACCCGATCGAGTGGCCAGCCGCGCCATGTTCACAGGCAGCATCGACCGTCCGAGCGGACGTTGCGCAGCACCGGCGCGCAGTGCGCGGAGGCCCGGCCGTGGTGGCCTAAGCTGTCCGGCGTGAGTATCGAGATCGCCAACGAATCGGGAATGGACGTTCCCGAGGAAGATCTGGTCAGCGTCGCGCGTTTCGCGATCGGCCGCATGGACGTGCATCCGGCCGCCGAACTGTCGATGGTGCTGGTCGATCTCGACACCATGGCCGACCTGCACATGCGGTGGATGGATCTGCCCGGGCCGACCGACGTGATGTCCTTCCCGATGGACGAGCTCGAACCCGGCGGCCGCCCCGACGGCGCCGAACCGGGTCCCTCGATGCTCGGCGACATCGTGCTGTGCCCCGAGTTCGCCGCCGCCCAGGCGGTCAAGGCCGGGCATTCGCTGGATCACGAGCTCGCGCTGCTGACCGTGCACGGCGTCCTGCACCTGCTCGGCTACGACCACGCCGAGCCGGAGGAGGAGAAGGAGATGTTCGGCTTGCAGAACAACCTGCTCGCCGAATGGTACGAGAGCCTGCGCGAGGCCCAGCGCCGTGCCGACCTCGCCGAACGCGACCGCAAACTGCTCGGCAAGACCGGTTTCGGCGACGCGGGCGATCCGCTGGATCCGGCATGAGCGAAGCGCGGCTGCGCGGGCCCGTCGCGAGGCCGGCCGCGTGAACGTACTGATCCTGCTGCCGCTGGCGATCGCGCTGGTTCCGGTGGGTGGGGTGTTCGCGGCGCTGGACGCGGCGCTGGTCACCATCTCACCCGCGCGGGTGGAAGATCTGGTGCGCGCGGATCGGGCGGGGGCGCGGCGGCTGGCGCGGATCATCACCGATCGTCCGCGCTATGTGAATCTGATGGTGCTGCTGCGGCTGGTCTGCGAGATCACCGCGACGGTGCTGCTGGCCGCGGTGCTGCTCGACGTGCTGAGCACCGGCTGGGCGCTGGTGCTGACCGCGGTGGTCATGGTGCTGGTCGACTATCTGGTGATCGGCGTCGGGCCGCGCACCCTCGGACGTCAGCACGCCTATTCGATAACGCTCGTCGCCACCCTGCCCCTGCAGGCGATCGCGGCGCTGCTGGGTCCGGTGAGCCGCCTGCTCATCGCGGTCGGTAACGCGATCACCCCGGGACGCGGATTTCGCAACGGCCCCTTCGCCTCCGAGGTGGAACTGCGCGAGATCGTGGATATGGCGCAGCAGACCGGCGTGGTGGATTCGGACGAGCGCCGGATGATCCAGTCGGTGTTCGAACTCGGTGACACCTCCGCGCGCGCGGTGATGGTGCCGCGCACCGAGATGGTGTGGATCGAGGCGGACAAGACCGCGGCGCAGGCCACCTCGCTGGCGGTGCGGTCCGGACATTCGCGCATGCCGGTGATCGGTGACAACGTCGACGACATCCTCGGCGTGGTCTACCTGAAAGACCTTGTGCCGTACGGGGATCGCACTCGCAAGGTGCAGGTGCGCGACGTGATGCGCCCGGCGGTGTTCATCCCCGACTCCAAACCACTGGACGCCCTGCTGGACGAGATGCAGCGGCGGCGTAACCATATGGCGCTGCTGGTCGACGAATACGGTGGGATCGCGGGTCTGGTCACCATCGAGGACGTACTCGAGGAGATCGTGGGCGAGATCGCCGACGAGTACGACACCGATGAGATCGCACCCGTGGAACAGCTCGGCAACGGCAAATTCCGTGTCTCGGCACGACTTTCGATCGAGGATCTGGGCGAGCTGTTCGGCATGGAGATCGACGAGGAGGACGTCGACACCGTCGGCGGACTGCTCGCGCACGCGCTCGGGCGGGTGCCACTACCCGGATCCAAGGGCGTCATCCACGGGTTGCAGCTGCGGGGTGAGGGTGGCGCGGACGCGCGCGGCCGGATGCGGGTGCATACCGTGGTGGTGCGGAGGGTGCCGGAGAAGAAACACGATCGCGGACACGAGGATGGAGACAGCAATGAGTGACACTGCGCCGCAGGCCGGTGGATTGGCCGCCGAGGACGAGAAGCTGCTGGTGCTCGCGCGCGGCGCGATGGGACGCACCGGCGGCAGCAGCGGCGCGGCGGTCCGCGATACCGACGGCCGCACCTACGCGGCGGGCGCGGTGGAGTTGCGCGCGTTGACGCTGACCGCGTTGCAGGCCGCGGTGGCCGCCGCGATCTCCAGTGGCGCAGAGGGTTTCGAGGCGGCGGTGGTGATCGGGGCGTCGTTCCACGATGCCGGGATCGCGGCGGTGCGGGAGTTGTCGTCGTCGGGGAAGATCATCTTCGCCGATCGCAGCGGCGCGGTCTACGACACCGTCGGCGCCGAGGCTTCGCAATGAGCGATGCCGAATTCCGTTCCGGCTTCGTCTGTTTCGTGGGGCGGCCGAATACCGGCAAGTCCACGCTCACCAATGCGATGGTGGGACAGAAGATCGCGATCACGTCCTCGCGGCCGCAGACCACCCGGCACACCATTCGCGGTATCGTGCACCGGGAACACGCGCAGCTGATCCTGGTCGACACCCCGGGACTGCACCGGCCGCGCACGCTGCTCGGGCAGCGGCTCAACGACCTTGTGCGCGATACGTATTCGGAGGTCGACGTGATCGCGCTGTGCATTCCGGCCGACGAGAAGATCGGGCCCGGCGATCGCTGGATCCTGACCCAGATCCGGCAGATGGCCCCGAAGACGACGCTGCTCGGGGTGGTCACCAAGATCGACAAGGTGAGCCGGGACCAGGTCGCGCACCAGTTGGTGGCGGTGTCCGAACTGCTCGGGCCCGACGCCGATGTGGTGCCGGTGTCGGCGGCCAAGGGGGAACAGGTCGAGGTGCTCGTCGACGTCATCGCCTCGAAGATGCCCGAGGGTCCGGCGTTCTACCCGGACGGCGAGCTGACCGACGAGCCCGAGGAGACGCTCATGGCCGAGCTGATCCGCGAGGCCGCGCTCGAGGGCGTCCGCGACGAGCTGCCGCATTCGCTCGCGGTGGTGATCGAGGAGGTGCTGCCGCGCGAAGGCTATGAGGGAGAAGAGGATTCGTCCTCGGAGCTGCTCGATGTGCACGCGCTGCTGTATGTCGAACGGCCGAGCCAGAAGGCGATCGTCATCGGTAAGGGCGGTGCGCGGCTGAAGGAGGTCGGCACCAACGCCCGCAAACAGATCGAGAAGATCCTGGGCACCCGGATCTATCTGCACCTGCACGTGAAGGTGGCCAAGGACTGGCAGCGCGACCCGAAACAGCTCGGCAAGCTCGGATTCTGAGCGTCAGGGCCGCGTTTCGCTGTCGTGGCCACATTGTGATCTTCCCAGTACCGGCATTTCCGCAGGATGGCGCAATCAGGCCACTGCGCGCGGATGCGCACCCACCTACGATCGGCGAGGTGAAGTGGATGTCCCGGGCGTTCGGCTCGAAAGAGTTGCCGCCCCAACTGCGTTCGGATATGGAATGGGAGGGGATCGTGGTATTCGGTCCTGTGGACGGATCGGTGGCACGGCGCAGTTATCGGACTCCGTTGCATTACGCGTCCTCGAGCTGGGAGAACATCGAGCAGGGGACCGTCGCGATGAGTCGGCGCCGGTTCGTCGTGTGGGGTAATCGCGAGGCGCTGGTGGATGTTCCGCTCGGGCATCCGGCGGTGTCGATGGAACTGCAAGGGCCCGAACGGATGTTGATCGAGGCGGACGACCGCGAGATCGATCGCACCTGCCGGGGCTGGACCACCTTGCTGCTGCGCACGATTCACGCGCCGCGCATCGCCCAGGTGTACGGCGAGAGCGTGTACCGGCCCGTCTGAACCCGGCGGATGTGCGTGGCTCGGCATACCCGTCGGCGCGGCGTGGGAGGATGGGACCGTGCAGTTGTATCGGGACCAGGCGATCGTGGTTCGCCAGCACAAGCTGGGAGAGGCCGATCGCATCGTCACGCTGCTCACGCGTCAGCACGGGCTGGTGCGGGCGGTGGCGAAGGGGGCGCGGCGCACCCGGTCCAGATTCGGGGCGCGGCTCGAGCCGTTCGCCTATGTCGACGTGCAGTTGTATCCCGGGCGCAACCTCGACACCGTCACCCAGGTGCACACCGTGGAGGCGTTCGCCTCCGATATCGTCGCCGACTACGGCCGCTACACCGCCGCCTGCGCGGTCCTGGAGACGGCCGAACGGCTGGCCGGTGAGGAGCGTGCGCCCGCGCCGCGCCTGCACACGCTGACCGCGGGCGCGTTGCGTGCGATCGCCGCCGCGCAGCGGCCGCAGGAGTTGATCCTGGACGCATTCCTGTTGCGCGCCATGGGTTTTGCGGGTTGGGCACCGGCGTTGGACGAATGTGCGCGGTGTGCCACCCCGGGACCGCATCGCGCGTTTCACGTCGCGGCGGGCGGTGCGGTGTGCGTGCACTGCCGTCCGCCGGGGTCGGCCACGCCTTCGGTGGGGGTGCTGGAATTGATGAGTGCGCTGTATCGCGGTGAATGGTCCGGTATCGACGCCGTGCCCGAGAACATTCGCCGTCAGTCCAGCGGTCTCACCGCCGCTCATCTGCAATGGCATCTCGAACGTCAGTTGCGTACGTTGCCGCTGATCGAACGCACCCGGCCGCACGACACGCCCGCGGAGCCCTCGCGGGTGGGTTGATCCGGCTGGATTGCCGCGGTTCCGGTCGTCGTCGATCGGTGCGGTTTCTCAGCGTCCCGCGAGACCCGAGGTGGCGATGCCGCGCACGAAAGCCTTCTGGGCGAAGGCGTAGATCACGATCATCGGCAGCAGCATCAGGATCGAGGCGGCCATCAGCACCGGCCAGTGCGCGGTGTACTGGCCCTGCATCCAGACCAGGCCCAGGTTGAGGGTGGAGATGCTGGTGCGTTGGATCATCACCAGGGGCCACAGGAAATCGTTCCAGACCGTCACCCAGGTCAGGACCGCGAGCACCATCACCGCCGGGCGCGCGTGCGGCAGCAGGACGCGCCAGTACGTCTGCCAGATCGAGCAGCCGTCCAGGATCGCGGCCTCCTCGAGTTCGGCGGGCAGCGTCAGGAAGAACTGCCGCATCAGGAAGGTGCCGAACGCGCTGCCGAACAGGCCGGGCACGATCATCGCCCACGGGGTGTCCACCCAGCCGAAGGTGCGCATCAGGATGAACTGCGGGATCACCGTGACCGTCAGCGGCACCATCAGGGTGGCCAGATAGGCGAGGAACAGGGTGTCGCGGCCCCTGAACGGCAGCCGCGCGAACGCGTAACCGGCCAGCGAGCAGAAGAACACCTGACCGGCGGTGACACAGCCCGCGTAGATCACCGTGTTCAGGAACATCCGGCCGAACGGCACGTATTCGAACACGGTGCGATAGTTGGACCACTGCGGATGCGGCGGAATCAGCGAATTCGTCAGCTGCCCTTGCTTTTTCAGCGAACCCGACAGCGCCCACAGGATCGGGAACAGCGCACACCACGCCATCACCACCAGCACCACGTACGCCAGCAACCCGCGCACACTGCGTTGCGCGACGATCCGCTGATAGCCTGGGGACAGGGGCGCGGGTCCGGTCATTGCTCCGCCTTTCGTCCCATCCGCAGTTGCAGATAGGTGAGTACCAGCAGGATCGCGAACAGGACCCAGGCCAGGGCGGAGGCGTAGCCGAGGTCGTCGAACTGGAAGGCGTTCTGGAACAACATGATTCCGAAGATGTAGGTGCCGGATTCGGGGCCGCCCGCGCCGCCGGTCAGCACATACGCCTGATCGAACGCCTGGAACGAATTGATGATCGAGATCACGAAGACGAAACCCAGCGCGGGCCGGATCAACGGCACCGTGATCGACAGGAACCTCCGGAAACCACCCGCGCCATCGATGCGCGCGGCCTCGTGCAGATCCTCCGGCACACCCTGCATCGCGGCCAGCAGCACCGCCGCGGCGAACGGGACGCTCTTCCAGACGCTGACCATGCACAGCGAGACCAACGCCCAGTGCGGATCGATCAGCCACGGAACCGCTCCGATGCCGAACCAGCCCAGCACGCTGTTGAGCACGCCGGTTTCCGGATCGAACATGTAGTTCCACACCACCGCCATCGCGGCGACCGAGGACACCAGCGGCAGGAACATGATGCTGCGGAACAGGCCGATTCCCCTGACCTTCGCATTCAGCGCGGCGGCGACCGCGAGGCTGATCACGATCGTCGGCGCCACCGTCGCGACCGTGAAGATCACGGTGTTGAGCAGGGCGATGTAGAACATCGGATCGCCGGTGAACAACCGCCGGTAGTTCGATACGCCGACGAATCGCGGGGCATGGAACAGATCCCACTGCTGGAAACTCAGATACAGCGAGAACAGCAGCGGGATCAGCATGAAGATCAGCACCGCGAGCAGATTCGGCACGATGAACCGGCGTCCGGCGGCGGACTTCTTGCGGGTCAGCGCCGACTGTGGTCGTGGTGGCGCGGATTTCTCGTCGATCGCCGTCATTGCGAACGCCCGAGCAGATCGTTGATATGCCTGGTCACATCGCCTTTGAAGTATGTGGCCGGGGCCGCGCCGCGCAGGATCCGGTCCGACGCGCGGTGGAAGGCGTCATCGATTCGCGACCAATTCGGCGTCACCGGAATGGGATTCGAGTTCGACGGGCCGCCGGTCAGCACCTCGATATTGCGAATCCTGCTGTGCGCCTTGGCGAAATCCTCCGAGTGCAGTGCCGACTTCAGCACCGGAACGAACAGGCCGGACTTCGCCACCGCCTGCTGCCCCACGGGACCGGTCGCGAATTTCACGAATTCCCAAGCCAATTCCTTGCGCGGGCTGGTCGCGGAGATGGCCAGGCCCGTGGTGCCGATATCGGATTTCGCGCCGTGACCGTGCGGGCCGACCGGCAGCACGGTGATGTCGAAATCCAGGTCGGGGTCGGTGAGCATGGCGCTGTACTGCCAATGTCCGGTCAGCACCATCGCGGCCTTGCCCTGGGAGAACAACTGGATGGACGGGAGTGCGTCGGCATCGGTCGAACGCGGGGCGACACGATGACGTACCGCGAGATCGGCGTAGAACTGGAAACCCTCGATGAACTGGTCACCGTCGATCGCGGCGCGCTGCGGATCGGTGGGCGGGACGAACCACTCGCCGCCGTTGTTCATGCCGAAGATCGCCGCCGAGTAGCGCGGTACCGGCCAGGCGTCGGCGAACCCCCACTGCGTGGTCTTGCCGGAAGCGTCGCGTTTGGTCAGAGCCTTTGCGGCGGAAAGGAATTCGTCGAAGGTCCAGGCATCCTCCCAACGACCCGGCGGCGGTGCAACACCAGCTTCCTCGAACAGTTTCTTGTTGTAGTACAAGAAGATTCCCGCCCACTGCTCGGGCAGCACGTACTGCCCGCCGCGATAGCGGAACAGGTCGTAGAGCGCCGGTTCGCCGTCGCTGCGCAGCTGCGCGGCATAGGCCGGATCGGCGTTCAGGTACGTGTCGAGATTCTCCAGAATGCCCAATTCGACCAGATGCGAATAGGATTCCCACTGCATCACCACATCCGGGCACTTGCCGCCCGCCGCGTAGGTGAGGATCTGCTGATTCGGATCGGGCCCCGCCATCTGCACCTGGACCTTGATCTCCGGATGCGACTTCTCGAATGCCTCGATGATCTGCATCCGCACCTTGGCCTCATCGGGTGCGGCCTGGAAGAAGAAGGTCAGCGCGTCGGAATCCGACCCGCAGCCCGCCAGACTCGGCACGGCCAGAGCCGCACCCGCCAGGGCACCACTGCGGAGCAGGTCACGCCGGTTGAGTATCATCGCCCTCCCGAATCAGACTGGGACGAACCGACGCTCACGGTAACCGATAGCACGAGCTACACGCGTGAGATTCGGCGGATGCTGGATTTTTTTGCCTCCGCTCCGCTCCGGCGGTTCGCGGCCCCCTGAGGCTCACCGGTCGGCCCCGTGTCGGGCACTCGTTCCTCGCACCCGCCACGCGTCCGACCGGCGAGCCGGGCCGCGAACTTTGTTGTTGGCGTTCAACGGGGTTGGCGGAACTGGGTGGAGCGAAACCCGTGTCGGGCACCCGCCACGCGTCTCATCGGCGAGCCGGGCCGCGACAGTGTCTTTGGCCTCCGCTCCGCTCCGGCGGTTCGCGGCCTCTGGAGTCTCACCGATGAGCCCCGTGTCGGGCACGCGTTCCTCGCACCCGCCACGCGTCTCATCGGCGAGCCGGGCCGCGAACTTTGCTGTTGGCGTTCGACGGGTTGGCGGAACTGGGTGGAGCGAAAGGTGTCGAGTGGATGTTTTGTGATCGGTGGGTGTGGCGACTTCCTAGTGCACGGGCAGCGCGGGAGATTTCGGGAAGGTGACCGGTAGTGCCGTCATCGCGCGGTGGAAAGGTCCTGGCCGCCAGGACAATTCGTTCCGGTCGACGGCCAGGTGCAGTTCGGGCAGTGCGTCCAGCAGTTGATCGATGGCGTCCTGCACGACCAGGTACGCCACCGAACGCGCCGGGCAGGCGTGGGGGCCGGCGCTCCAGGCCAGGTGCGAGCGGTTGCCCGCGCGGTCGCCGCCGGCGATGGAGGGATCGTTGTTGCATCCGGCCAGGCTGATCACCACCGGCTGGTGCGCGGGCAGCCAGGAGTTGTCGATCAGGATCGGCTGACGCGGATAGGTGATCGAGAAGTTCGCCATCGGCGGGTCGTTGAACAGCACCTCGTCCAGCGCGTCGCGGGTGGAGGTGGCGCCGCCGAGGAAGCCGCCGCCGAACCGGTCGTCGGTGAGCATCAGCAGCAGGGTGTTGGTGATCAGATTGGTCTGCGGTTCGATGGCCGCGCCGTAGAAGCTGATCAGGTTGTAGAGCATCTCCTCGTCGTCCAGTCGCGCCGGGTGATGGGCCATCCGGGAGGTGACGTCGTCGCCGGGCTGCGCGCGCCGCAACGCGATCAACTCCATCATCGCCTCGGCCGTGTGCTGCATGCCCGAGGCGGCGTTCTCGGTGTCGAACAGCGCGGCCATCCCGGCGGCGATGCGTCCGCCGATATCCGGTGAACAGCCCACCATCCGGTTCAGCGCCTCGAATACCAGCGGAAACGCGTACTCGGACTGGAGGTCCGCCGAACCCCGCTCGCAGAACGTGTTGATCAGCGGGATCGCGATCCCCTCGACCGTGGAATGCAGTGCGTGCAGGTCGATTCCGTCGATCGCGGCCACGTATGCCTGCCGGTAGCGGGCGTGCACGGTGCCGGCGTTGCGCAGCGCGTTGGGGTACCACTGCATCATCGGACGCACCGGGCAGTCCGGCGGAACGGTGTCCTGCCAGTGCCGTGGGTCGGCCGGGAAGTGCTCGGGATCGTTGAGGATCCGCAGGGCCGTGCGGTAGCCGATGACGAGCGTCGCGGGGACGCCCGGGGACAGTTCGATCGGCACCAGCGAGCCGTGTTCCCGTCGCATCCGCTGGTATGCGGCGTGCGGGTGTGCCGCGAATTCCGGTGTGTGCAAAAGGATCCGGGGCTCGTTCGAGTCGTTGGGCGATCCGTGCTGGACGGGGCAGAATCCGGGCATGGCCGTACCGGACGGCGAGGGCGTGCTCACAGCGGTGACTCCAGAGGGGCGAACGACAATCGTGCCAGGCTAGCAGTACCGGTCGGGATGTTTTTCCGGTCCGCGATATTCGCCGGTGCGATTGCTCGACGATCGCCGGGGTGTTCGCGTGCCGTCGCGCCCGGATATCGCGCGCGCCGTCGTGACCTGTGGGAAACAGGAGCCGGAACGGCCGGTGTCGCGTTCACCGGAGCGGTGGGGCGAATTCATCGGGGCGGTCGGGCGGGGGTAACCGGGAGTCCCTTTTCGGCTGCGAGCATTTCGTCATCCGGAGTCACCCAGAGTGTCGGCGTGGACTGCTCGTCCACCGAATATATGGGGGATCAGCCGATGGACCGAACATCCGGGACGACGCGTCGCGCGGTACTCGGCGGCATGGTGGGTGCGGCGGGACTTGCCGGGATCGGTGGCACAGTGCCCGTCGGAAAGGCTCGCGCACAGAGCGCACCGCGGCCCGGCAGCCTCGCCGATGTGCGGCACGTGGTGATTCTCATGCAGGAGAATCGTTCCTTCGACCACTATTTCGGCACCATGGCCGGGGTGCGGGGGTTCGGCGATCCCACCGCGCTGCGTTCGCCGGCCGGAGGGGCCGACGCGGGTGGGGTGGGTGCGCGAGTGGGGCGCGAAGTCGGCAGCACGTTGCCGCGGACTGCTCCGAAACATCCGGGAACTGTTCTGGCACAGCCTGATTCGGGCAGCGGCAGCGGCTATCGGCTGCCGTTCCGGATCGATACCCGTCTGGTGGACGGGCAGGACATCACGGACCTGCCGCACGACTGGGCCTCCACGCATCGGGCTTGGGCGGGCGGTGCGTACGACGGGTGGGTGGCGGCCAAATCGGCGATGACGATGGGGTATTTCACCGAGGCCGACATCCCGTTCCATCGCGCGCTGGCCGGTGCGTTCACGCTGTGCGACCACTATTTCTGTTCGATCCAGGGGCCGACGACGCCGAACCGGCTCTATCACTGGACCGGAACCATCGATCCCGAGGGGCGCAAGGGTGGGTCCGCGACCGACAATCCGCCCGATTACCGGCCCGTCTTCGATTGGACGACCTATCCCGAGCGGCTGGAGAAGGCCGGGGTGTCCTGGCAGGTCTACGCCGATGACGTCGCCGGGGATACCGACATGATGTTCCTCGGTGATTTCGGCGACAATCCGCTGTGGTTGTTCCGGGCATACCACGCGGCGGCGAATTCGTCGGACCCCGCGGTGCGGCGGCTGGCCGAGCGGGCCAATGTCACCGGCAGCTGGCCGCTGGCCACCGACGAGAACGGTAAGAGTGTCGATTACGTTCTGCGGCAGTTCATTTCGGCATGTCGGACGCAGACGCTACCGCAGGTGTCCTGGATCGTCGCGCCGCAGGGATACAGCGAACATCCCGCCGCGCGGCCGGTGGATGGCGAGGCTTATGTCGAGCGGGTGTTGCAGGCGCTGTGGGAGGACCCGGAGCTGTGGCGTTCGACGGTGCTGCTGATCAATTTCGACGAGAACGACGGCCTGTTCGATCATCTCGTCCCCCCGACCGCGCCGCCCGGGACGCCGGGGGAGCAGTTGCCGCTGGCCCAGACCGGTACCGGCGTCGCGATCGCCGCCGATGCGCACGGCCCGCTGACGCCGATCGGGCTCGGTCCGCGGGTGCCGATGCTGGTGATATCGCCGTGGAGTCGCGGTGGGTGGATCGATTCGCAGGTGTTCGACCACACTTCGGTGCTGCGCTTCCTGGAACAGTGGACCGGGGTGCGCGAGCCCAATATTTCGCCGTGGCGGCGTGCGGTCTGCGGAGATCTGCTGAGCTGCTTCGACTTTCGGAGTCCGGATTTCAGTATTCCGTCACTGCCGGATGCGAAAGCCCTGCGCGCGCAGGCGGATCGGACGCAATCGAAACTTCCCATGCCTTCGCCGCCGATGAAACAGTCGGTGCCGCATCAGGATCCGGGATCGGCGAAGGCGCGGCCGCTGCCGTATCAGCCGATCGTGTGGGCCGAGGTGAGTGGGAAGAGTGTCACTGTGCATTTGGCCAATCACGGTCGGGAGGCTATTGCGTTCCAGGCGTACGCTTTTCGTCCCGAGGGTGGGGCGCAGGTGAGTCAGATCGTGGTCGGGGCCGGTGCGGCGACGTCGCGGGAGATCGGTTGGTCCGGGAACTACGACCTCGAGGCGTACGCGGCGAACGGGTTCCGGTTCTGCGCGGCCGGTGGGGCCGAGGAGGTCGTGGTGTCGGCGGCGTTGCGCGGCACGGCCGAGGAACCGGCGCTGGTGGTGAGCGTGCGGAATACGGCATCGACCCCGCTGGCCTTTCTCATCGGAGAGACCGACCGCATCACCGTGCCGCCGGACGCGACGCACGAGATCCCGGTCCCGGCCTCCGACGGCTGGTACGACCTCACCCTGACCGGCACCGACCCGGCCACTTGGTCCCGCCGCTTCACCGGCCACCTGGAGAACGGCCGCCCCAGCCGCACCTGGTGAGCCGGGCGGAATGCGAAATTCCCCAGGCGTTCGGAATCGCGGGAGGGCATCGGGCAGGATGGGGGCGTGATCGGTAATCGCACCCAGAACGCTGACGCGCCCGCCACCCGCACGATTCGCCCGCCGTCGCCGCATCCCTCGGGGGAGCGGCCGCCGCAGATCCCGGCCGAATTCGTGCCCCGCCACGTGGCGCTGGTGATGGACGGCAACGGCCGCTGGGCGCAGGACCGCGGCCTGCCGCGCACCGCCGGGCACGAGCGCGGCGAGGCCGTGCTGATGGACACCGTCGAGGGCTGCATCGAGATCGGCGTGAAATGGCTGTCGGCCTACGCCTTCTCGACCGAGAACTGGCGGCGCAGCCCCGAGGAGGTGCGCTTCCTGATGGGGTTCAACCGCGACGTGATCCGCCGACGTCGCGACGAGATGCACGAGATGGGGGTGCGGGTGCGCTGGGCCGGACGGCGACCGCGCTTGTGGCGCAGCGTGATCAAGGAATTGGAGGTCGCGCAGGAACTCACCAAGGACAACACGGTGATGACGCTGACCATGTGCGTGAACTACGGTGGCCGCGCCGAAATCGTCGATGCGGCAAGGGAAATCGCGCGTCGGGCGGCGGCGGGGGAGCTGGATCCGGAGCGGATCAGCGAGGCCAGTTTCGCGAAGTATCTCGATGAACCCGATATGCCGGATGTGGATCTGTTCCTGCGCCCCTCGGGCGAGCTGCGCAGTTCGAACTTCCTGATCTGGCAGTCGGCCTACGCCGAATTCGTTTACCAGAACACGCTTTTCCCCGATTTCGACCGCCGCGACCTGTGGGCCGCCTGCCTGGATTACGCCAAGCGCGACCGTCGGTTCGGCGGCGTCAAATGAGCGAGGACACCACCGCCGATCTGGAGGCGCGGGCCGGGGCATGTCTGGCGCACTACGGCAGCGTCGACGTGCGCGTCGACGAGAAGGCGCTCGGCTTCGAATACGAGGGCGCGCTGTGTTCGCTGCGCGCGGTGAATCTGGCCCCCGGCCTGGACGTTCTCACTCTCACCGCGGTCCTGGCCTGGGACCGGCCGCTCAAGGCCCAACTGCACAAGCGCGTCGCGGATCGCAACAACGCGCTGCAATTCGGTTCGCTGACGGTGATCGCTCACGAGAAGCTGGCCGACGTCATCCTGCGGTACACATTCCCGGCTGTGGGTCTCGGGGACGAGGCTCTCGCGACGATGCTGCTGCTGGTGTTGTCGGGGGCGAGCCGGGCCCGTCAGGGGCTGGTTCCGTAGACTGGTCGTACGTCCGAAATCCCTTGTGTGACAAGGGGTTCGGATCGTTGTAATGTGAGTGGTACCTCATCTCGAGGGGCGGTGGACCAGGTCCAGACATCGCGCCCAGAGGGGAGGTGATGGGGAATGGCGAAACATCGCCGGAAAAAGAGTGAGTCCCCGGTCGACTATGGCATCCTGCTAGCAACAGCTGCCGTAACCGCCGGGGTACTCGTCTCGGTCCGCTGGATTTTGATCCGGTGGACTAGGTAACCCATCAAAGGTGGGGGCGTCGTAAACGGCGGCACCCTCGCCATCCAGCATCACTTGCGTGATGGGGTCAACGCTACCACGTCATCGCCCGGCGCGGGCGAGACTTGTCATCGAAATAGGCTGGCGTCGCAACTGGTCGCTTGATCGAAATATGTTGCGCGGCAATGGGTGAGCCAGAACTACCGCCCGGCCGCCGCGCACTCGCAGCAGGTGCCGAAGACTTCCATGGTGTGACTGATATCGGTGAAACCGTGCTGCCGCGCAACGGTCTGCGCCCAGGCTTCCACGGTCGGGCCCTCGACCTCGACGGTACGTCCGCAGTGTCGGCAGACCAGGTGATGATGATGCCCCTGGGAACACTGCCGGTACACCGATTCGCCTGTGTTCGTGCGCAATACGTCGACCACGCCGGCGTCGGCCAGTGATTGCAGCGTGCGGTAGACCGTGGTCAGCCCGATGCCCTCGCCGCGGCGGCGGAGTTCGTCGTGCAGATCCTGTGCGGACCGGAACTCCTCGGTGTCACCCAGCAGCGCGGCGATGGCGCTGCGCTGGCGGGTGCTGCGAACCCCGACGATCTTGTCCGGTGTGCCCGTCTTGTCCGGCACGAATCATCCTTCCTCGGCGTGTGCGACCGCATCGACGACGATGCGGGCGAGATGGTCGTCCACCAGCTCGTAGATCACTTCGCGGCCGGTGCGCTCACCGCGCACCACCCCCGCCGACTTGAGAATGCGTAGATGCTGGCTCACCAGCGGCTGCGTCACCCCCAGCGTATCGACCAGTTCGTGCACGCAGCGCGGCGACTCACGCAGTTGCAGCACGATGGCGATCCGCACCGGCGCGGCCAGCGCGCGCAGCAGCTCACCGGCGCTGTCCAGCACCGGTCTGGTGGGTACGGCGGGCGCGAGTGGCGCCCGATACGGGAACGGGTCGTGCGGAATCGGGGTGGGCGCTTCCATCGCGACGCGGCTGCGACGTGCGGGAACACCACCCTCGCGCGCTGGGGCACCACTGTCGGCCGTCATCGAATCCAACTCCTTATCGGAAACCGATGCCATTATGCATATGCACAGGTGCGCATGTCAACGAAGGGAGCTGATGTACGCAGGAGATCAGTCGTTGCGCTGGCATATCGATACTGCTTGGACCGTTGTCTGATGCTCCGGATACGCTGGGGCGAATCGCCTAATCACATTGCAGAGGGAGAGCTCCAGTCGTGGCACCCAAGTCGAAGGTCGACACCGTCGCCAATCTCGCCAAGCGGCGGGGCCTGGTCTACCCGAGCGGTGAGATCTACGGAGGTACCAAGTCCGCGTGGGACTACGGGCCGCTGGGTGTGGAGCTCAAGGAGAACATCAAGCGGCAGTGGTGGCGGTCCATGGTCACCAGCCGCGACGACGTGGTCGGCCTGGACTCCTCGATCATCCTGCCGCGTCAGGTGTGGGTCGCCTCGGGCCACGTGACGGTGTTCAACGATCCCCTGGTGGAGTGCCTGAACTGCCACAAGCGGCACCGGCAGGACCACCTGCAGGAGGCGTACGCCGAGAAGCACAAGATCGACGACCCGGACAGCGTGTCGATGGAGCTCGTCGGGTGCCCGGACTGCGGCACCGTCGGCAAGTGGACCGAGCCGCGCGACTTCAACATGATGCTCAAGACCTACCTCGGCCCGATCGAATCCGAGGAGGGGCTGCACTACCTGCGGCCCGAGACCGCGCAGGGCATCTTCGTCAACTACAAGAACATCGAGACCACCGCGCGCAAGAAGCCGCCGTTCGGCATCGCGCAGATCGGCAAGAGCTTCCGCAACGAGATCACTCCCGGCAACTTCATCTTCCGCACGCGCGAGTTCGAGCAGATGGAGATGGAGTTCTTCGTCAAGCCGGGCGAGGACGAGCAGTGGCACCAGTACTGGATCGACACGCGCCTGGCCTGGTACACCGACCTGGGCATCGATCCGGAGAACCTGCGGTTGTTCGAGCACCCGAAGGAGAAGCTCTCGCACTACTCGACCCGCACGGTCGACATCGAGTACCGCTTCCACTTCCAGGGCAGCGAATGGGGTGAGCTCGAGGGCCTGGCCAACCGCACCGACTTCGACCTCAAGACGCATTCGGAGCATTCCGGCGTGGATCTGAGCTTCTTCGACCAGACCTCGGGCGAGCGTTTCATCCCGTACGTCATCGAACCCGCGGCCGGTCTGACCCGCTCGCTGATGGCGTTCCTGATCGACGCCTACAACGAGGACGAGGCGCCCAACGCCAAGGGCGTCATGGAGAAGCGCACCGTGCTGCGCCTGGACCGCCGCCTCGCCCCGGTGAAGGCCGCGGTGCTGCCGCTCTCGCGCAACGCGGACCTCTCGCCGAAGGCGAAAGACCTTGCCGCGCAACTGCGTAAGAACTGGAACATCGATTTCGACGACGCCGGCGCGATCGGCCGCCGCTACCGTCGCCAGGACGAGATCGGCACCCCGTTCTGCATCACCGTCGACTTCGACACCCTCGAGGATCAGGCCGTCACGGTGCGTGAGCGGGATTCGATGGCACAGGAGCGCATCGCGCTGGACCAGGTCGAGGGTTACCTGGCTCAGCGTATGATCGGGGCCTGAGCCGCGGATTGGTGCCCTACTCGTTCCCGGCCGTAGGTGCCGGACTTCATTGAGGGACGTCGCAGACAGGGAGGTGCACCATGGCTCGGGCAGTCAGGTTCGATCGGTACGGAGACGTCGACGTGCTGAATCTGATCGAGGTCCCGGACCCGGTGGCGGGTCCGGGGCAGGTTGTCGTCGAGGTTGTCGCGGCGGGGATCAATCCGGGGGAGGCCAAGATTCGCAATGGTTCACTGCACGAACGGTTTCCGGCGACGTTTCCGTCGGGGCAGGGGAGTGATCTGGCCGGGCGGGTGGCCGGGATCGGTGCGGGCGTGAGCGGTGTCGCGGTCGGTGACGAGGTGCTCGGCTTCACCAACGAGCGGGCGAGTCATGCGACGCACGTGGTGGTGCCGGTGGAACAGATCGCGCCCAAGCCCGCCGAATTGTCCTGGGACGTAGCCGGATCGCTGTTCGTGGCGGGGACGACCGCGTTCGCGGCGGTTCGTGCGGTGAGTCCGGAGGCCGGTGACACGGTCGTGGTGTCCGGAGCGGCCGGTGGCGTGGGTTCGCTTGTGGTGCAACTGCTTCGGGCCCGCGATGTGACGGTGATCGGTATCGCCGGGCCCGGGAATCACGAGTGGTTGCGATCGCTGGGCGTCGTCCCGGTCGCATACGGCGACGGTCTGGCCGATCGGATCCGCGCCGCGGCGCCGGACGGTGTGGACGCGTTCATCGACCTGTACGGGCCGGATTACGTCGAGTTGGCGATCGAACTCGGGGTGAAACCGGATCGGATCGATACGATCGCCGATTTCGCGGCGGTGGCCAAGTACGGGGTCAAGGCCGAGGGCAACGGCGCGGCCGACACCATCGACGTGTTGTCCGAGCTCGCCGACCTCGTTGTCGCAGGGACACTTCGGGTTTCGGTCGCGGCGGTCTATCCGCTCGCGGAAGTGCGGGCCGCCTACACCGAGCTCGAGCGCGGGCATACGCACGGGAAGATCGTGCTGCGTCCCTGATCGCCGGCGCGGGATGTCATGCGGCCGACCGTGACAGGTGTCATGGGAGAGTCGTGACGGACGGCTGAGGTGTCACGGGTCCGCGCGCCGCAGACTCGAAGCATGACTTCAGCACTCACCTCCGGCACGGCGCACCGGACCGCCGCCGCACCGGCGATCGAGATTCGCGGTCTGCGCAAGACATTTCGCACTTCCGCCGGACCGGTTCGCGCGGTCGACGGGCTCGATCTGGTCGTCGCGCCGGGGGAGATCGTCGCCTTCCTCGGGCCGAACGGTGCGGGCAAGTCCACCGCGATCGATATGTTGCTCGGGCTGCTACGGCCCGACGAGGGGCGGATCGGGGTGTTCGGCGGTACGCCCGAGCAGGCCGTCGCGGCGGGGCGGATCTCCGCGGTGCTCCAGACCGGCGGGCTGCTGCCGGATCTGACCGTGGCCGATACCGTGCGGCTGGTCGCGAGCCTGCACAGCAGTCCGCGGCCGGTCACCGAGGTGCTCGTGCGCGCGGGGATCGACGGGATCGCCGGGCGGGCGGTGGGCAAATGTTCCGGCGGGCAGCAGCAGCGATTGCGATTCGCGCTGGCGCTGCTGCCCGATCCGGATCTGCTCGTGCTCGACGAGCCGACCTCCGGCATGGACGTGGAGGGGCGTCGCCAGTTCTGGAGCGCGATCCGCGCCGATGCCCGCGACGGCCGCACGGTCCTGTTCGCCACCCACTATCTCGACGAGGCCGACGCCTACGCGGATCGGATCGTGTTGGTGCGCAACGGAACCGTGGTCGCCGACGGCAGCGCGTCCGCGATCAAGAATCTCG
Source organism: Nocardia macrotermitis (assembly GCF_009604405.1). Classification (GTDB taxonomy): domain Bacteria; phylum Actinomycetota; class Actinomycetes; order Mycobacteriales; family Mycobacteriaceae; genus Nocardia; species Nocardia macrotermitis. The sequence continues at coordinate 294,017 of NZ_WEGK01000007.1, read as the reverse complement.
CCGCCGGGCGCGTGGTCTCGGCCACCCTGCCCGATGCGGATCAGGCCCGGCTGCTGGCCATCGCGGGCGTGGAGCAGGTGGAACAGCGGGGTGACCGAATTCTGGTGCACGCCAAGGACTCCGATGCGGTGGCTCGCTATCTGATCACCGCCACCACGGCCGTCGATCTGGAGATCACCGGCCACAACCTCGAGGACGCGTTCCTCGCGCTGACGGGAGACAACTGATATGAGCACCCTTGCCCTCGGAAATGCCTTGCCGGACGGTCGAATTCACCGGGGTGGTGGGTTCAGCTGGAAATTCTTCGCGCTGGAACTGCGGCGGATGTCGCGCAACCGGCGCACCATGCTGATCTCGTTGATCGTGCCGCCGCTGGTGTTCCTGTCCTACGGCACCCAACCCGGATTCCGCACGCAGGCATACGGTTCCGGGAACATGACCGCCTACGCGATGGTGTCGATGGCGCTGTACGGGGCGATGCTGTGCACCACCAGCGGCGGTGCGACGGTGGCGGTGGAGCGGGCGTCGGGGTGGAGTCGTCAGCTTCGGCTGACGCCGTTGCGGCCGGTCATGTACATCGTCACCAAGATCATGCTCTCGATGTTGCTCGGATTATGTTCTGTCACAGTGGTTTTCATTGTCGGTGCGGTGCTGGGCGCGCATCTCGGCGCGGTCGCCTGGGTGAGCTGTTTCCTGATCGTCTGGGCCGGATCGGTCATCTTCGCCGCGCTCGGCCTGTTCCTGGGGTACCTGTTGCCTGCGAGCAGCATCATGCAGATCCTCGGTCTGCTGCTGGCGATCCTGGGTTTCGCGGGTGGGTTGTTCTTCCCGTTGCACGGCTGGATCGGTGACGTGTCGCGGGTGTTCCCGACCAATGGGGTGGCCACTCTCGCTCGGGTTCCGTTCGGCGGCTCGAGCGGTATGGATATCGCCCTGGCAGTGCTGAACGTGGTGTTCTGGGCGGTCGCCTTCACCGCTGGTTCCACGATCCTGTTCCGTCGCGACACCGCCCGATGAGGATGTCTTCGCCCGTTCTCCGCACCGCCGCTGGGACAGTGAGTCTCGCGGTCGGTGCGGGTGCCGCGACTGGTGCGAGCGCTGTGGCTGGTGTGGGTGCTGCGGTTGGTGTGGGTGCTGCGGATGGCGTGGGTGCCGCGGCACGTGCGGGTGTCGCGGCAGTGCTTTCAGCGGGACGCGCCGCAGGTGGGAAGGTCGTCGGCTCAGGGGAGTTGCTTGCGGTGAATGTCGCTGTCCGGGCGGACACGTCCGGTGAACGTCCGACAGCGCCACTCGGAGCTCGTCGATTCCGGGAATGCGAAGGGGACTCGCGCGTGATGAGCCGTGCTGCGGGGTCGGCTCGTGCGGAGCGAGGATGGGTTAGCGTCGATGGGTGATCGGATGGACGAGGTTTCGAGGGGAGAGTCGATGCCGCTGAGGTCCTGGTTCGCGGCGGCGGCCCGGCCGGTGTCCGACGGGATGGATCGGCTGGCGGTGGTCGGGCCGCCGAACGGGTCGCGGGCCGGGCGCGCGGCTTTCGGTGCGGCCATGGCGGTGGCCTGGCTGTGCTGGCTGGTCGCACCGGTGGCCGAGCACTGGAATCGCGGACAGCATCTGCTCGCGGTGGCCGCGGGCGCCTGCGTGGTGGCCTTCGGGGCGTTGATCGCGGTGGCGTTCGTGCTGTTCCCGCAATCGCGTTGGGACGGTGCGGTATTCATGGTGCGCACGGTGGACCGGCGCGCGGTGCTGCTGCTGGCCGCACAGGCGGTGCTGTGTGTGGCACTGCTGGTCCTGCTCGGCGGTGCGGGCCTGACCACCCTGACCTATCTGGCAGTGATCAGCATGTTCGTGCTGCCCTCGCATCGATCGGCGCAGTTCGTCATGGCCTACGCGCTCCTGCTCCTGGTCGTGCCGATGCTGGTGCCGCGCTGGCATCTCGGTTTCTACTCGTACTTTCTGGCCGCCATCCCGATCGTGATCTGGGGCTCGCGCGAGGTCGGGATCCGCAGGCGGCGCAATCTCGAATTGCAGCGACGGCAACGCGCCGAGTTGGCCATCGTGGAGGACCGCAACCGGGTGGCCCGCGACGTGCACGACATCCTCGGCCACTCGCTGACCGTGATCACGGTGAAAACCGAACTGGCACTTCGCCTGATCGATCTGGATCCCGAGCGCGCGCGGGCGGAGATGACCGATGTGGAGCGGCTCGCGCGCGAAGCGCTGGCGGGGGTGCGCGATACGGTCGGTGGGTTGCGCGAGGTCTCGCTCGCCGGTGAGCTGGCCAATGTGCGAACGGCGTTGGGAGCGGCGGGAATCGAGGCCGAACTGCCCGAGGGCGACTTCGGTGGGTACCGCCCGATCTTCGGCTGGGTGCTGCGCGAGGCGGTGACCAATGTCGTGCGGCACAGCGCCGCTTCGCACTGCACGGTGCGGGTCGAGCCGTCGCGCATCGAGGTGATCGACGACGGCACCGGATTGCGGCAGGACGCCGAATTCGGTTCGGGCCTTTCGGGATTGCGCGAGCGGGTCCGGGCCGAGGGCGGCGCGCTCACCCTCGCAGCGGCTCCGGGAGGCGGGTTGCGAGTGACCGCGGATTTTCCGGAATGATCAGTGCGAGAACAGGTTACGACAGGTGGAGACGAGGAGATCCGGTGATGTGCCGTGAACGGAGGTGGCCGCGGTGATCCGGCTGCTGCTGGCCGACGATCAGGCCCTGGTGCGCGGTGCGCTCGCGGCGCTGCTCGGGCTCGAATCCGACCTCGAGGTGGTCGCCGAGGTCGGCCGGGGTGACGAGGTGCTCGACGCGGTCGAACGCAGCTCACCCGACGTGGTGTTACTGGATGTGGAAATGCCCGGGGCGGATGGTATTTCGGTCGCCGCGCAGTTGCATGCCAGTCGTCCGGAGATACGCATCCTGATGGTCACCACGTTCGGCCGTCCGGGATATCTGCGTCGCGCGATCGATGCGGGAGCCAGCGGATTCGTCGTGAAGGACACGCCCGCAAGGGAATTGGCCGACGCCGTGCGCCGCGTCCATCTCGGCCTGCGCGTGGTGGACCCCGCGCTGGCCACCGAAACCCTCACCTCGGGCATCTCCCCTCTGACCGCCCGCGAACGCGAGGTCCTGTCCGCCGCGTCCGACGGTTCCACCGCGGGCGCGATCGCCGCCCGCCTGCACCTGTCCGAGGGCACGGTCCGCAACCACCTGTCCGCCGCCATCGGCAAGACCGGCACCCGCACCCGCGCCGAGGCGATCCGCGCCGCCGAGAGCCAGGGCTGGTTGTAGAGCCAGGGCTGGTTGGCGCGCACGTTCCGCCCGCGAGCTGACGGTCCGCACGATCGAACCCGGCTGGGCTGAACCCGGAACGATCCGCGGACGCCGGCCGAGCTGTGCATCGAGCGCGGTTGTCGGTGGTCGTGGTTACGATCGAGTCGTGATTACGTTGGACGCATACACGGGCCATGTCTCGCCGGGATCGAACCCGCAGCAGCGCGCGGTGCCGGGTGCGCGCATCGTCAAGATGTCCGTGGGACAGATGGACAACAACGCGTATCTGGTGCAGGACACCGCGACCGGGTCGAGCCTGCTGATCGATGCGGCGAACGAGCCCGAGCGGCTGCTCGAGTTGATCGGTCAGCAGGCCGCGGGGCGGCTCGAGTTGATCATCACCACTCATCAGCACGCGGACCACTGGTTCGGGTTGGAGAAGGTGGTCGCGGGCACCTCCGCCGCCACCGCCGCACACGAACTCGACGCCGAACCGTTGCCGGTCACCCCCGATCGGCTGCTCGCTGAGGGCGACACCGTCCAGGTGGGCGAGTTGACGCTCGGGGCGGTCCATCTGCGCGGGCACACACCGGGTTCGGTGGCGCTGGTGCTGACCGACGGTGCGGGGCAGGTGCACCTGTTCACCGGCGACTCGCTGTTCCCCGGTGGTGTGGGGCGCACCACTACTCCGGCGGATTTCGATTCGCTCTACGGCGATGTGACCACGAAGCTGTTCGATCGTTTTCCCGACGAGACGATCGTCTACCCGGGTCACGGTGACGACACCACGCTCGGCGCCGAGCGTCCGCATCTGGGCGAATGGCGTGAACGAGGCTGGTGAACCCGCCGGAGTGAAGCGGCGGCCGAAGCTGGAGCCGCAACCTCGGCGTGATCGAGCCCTGGCACACTCGTGGAATGTCCTGGGCCCCGACTCGTCCCGCACCATCGCCCGCCGTCCGGCAGACCACCCGCCCGCGCCGAGGTGCGGTGGGGCGCTGGGCGCGTCGCGTGATCGTGGGCAGTCTGCTGGCCGCGCTGGTACTCGTCGGCGGGACGGCGGTGCGGGTGTGGCAGGTCGCGCGGATCGACGACTACACGCACGGCGACGCGATCCTGGTGCTCGGCGCCGCGCAGTACGACGGCACGCCGTCCTCGGTGTTCCAGGCGCGGCTGGGTCAGGCGTACCGGCTTTTCGGGAAAGGTGTTGCGCCACTGGTGATCACGGTCGGCGGCAAACGCCCCGGGGACGAGTACACCGAGGCCGCGGCGGGCAAGATGTATCTGACCGAGCACGGTATTCCGGCCGAGGCCGTGCTTGCGGTCGAGACCGGGTCCGACACCCTGGAGAGTATCGACGCGGTCGCCGCCGCCATGCGCTCGCGGGATCTGACGTCGGTGGTGCTGGTCAGCGACCCGTGGCATTCGATGCGCACCCGGACCATGGCGCGCGACGCGGGACTCGACGCGTGGACCGCGCCCACCCGCACCGGCCCGGCGGTCTACACCCGCGAATCGCAGTTCCACGGCATCGCCCGGGAGACCGCGGCCCTGCTCTGGTACAAGCTGACCCACTTCCCCGCGGACTTCAAATACACTGCGGAGCAGTGATTTTCGAGGAGATCTGATGACCGGCGGCTACCCGTTCGGCTCCACCGAGCGCGGCGACGCGCAGGCATACACCGCGGACGATCACGAACGTATGGTGACCGAGTCGGCGAAGAGCGCGGGCCTGAGCTGGTCTCCGGTTGCCGAGCGGCGCAGCGATTTCGCCCGCGACCGCGCCCGGGTACTGCATTCGGCCGCGCTGCGTCGTCTCGCGGACAAGACGCAGGTCATGGGCCCGCGCGACGGCGACACCCCGCGCACCCGGCTCACCCATTCGCTGGAGGTCGCCCAGATCGGCCGCAGCATCGCCGAGGAACTCGGCTGTGATCCCGACGTGGTGGATCTGGCCGGGCTCGCGCACGACATCGGACATCCGCCGTACGGCCACAACGGTGAGCGTGCGCTGGACGAATTCGCCTCGGCCTTCGGCGGTTTCGAGGGCAACGCGCAGAATCTGCGCATCCTGACCCGGCTCGAACCCAAGGTGTTCGGCCCCGACGGGGAGAGTTCCGGCCTCAACCTGACCCGCGCCGCACTGGACGCGACGATCAAATACCCTTGGGGCAGAACGGATTCGGTTCGCAAGTTCGGCGCCTACGCCGAGGACGCGGATCGCCTGGAGTGGGTCCGGCGCGATGCGCCGCCGCGTCGGCAGTGCCTGGAATCACAGGTGATGGACTGGTCCGATGACGTCGCCTACTCGGTGCACGACGTCGAGGACGGGGTGATCGCGGGCCGGATCGACCTGCGCGCCCTCGCCGATCCCGCCGAGCAGCGCGCGCTGGCCGAACTCGGTCACGCCCAACACCGCGACCTGTCGATCGCCGATCTGGTCGCCGCCGCGCAACGCCTGTCCGAACTGCCGGTGATCGCCGAGGCCGCCGGGTACGACGCCACGCTGCGCGCCTCGGTCGCCTTGAAACGCCTCACCAGCGATCTGGTCGGCCGCTTCGCCACCGCCGCCGTCGTCGCGACCCGCGATGCCTGGGGCGGACGCCGCCTCTCGCGTTATGCCGCGGATCTGGAGGTGCCGCCGATCGTCGCCGCCGAGGTGGCCATGCTCAAAACGGTCGCGCTGCGCTATGTGATGTCCGATCCGGAACACAACAAACGTCAAGCGGCGCAACGGGAACGGATCCGGCTGGTCGCCGATCACCTGCTGGCCACCGCCCCGAACACCCTGGACCCGGTCCTGCTGCCCTGGTGGAATGCGGCCGACGACGACGCTTCCCGTGTTCGCGTCGTCGTCGATCAGATCGCCTCGTACACCGAGAGCCGCCTCGAAAGAATCGCGACGGCAATCGGGTAGTTATCGGCATTGAATTGACGGGATTATCGTGCTGACGCAGATTCCGTGGTCATATATGTGATGAGCGACTCGTAAATCTACGAGTCGCTCATCGGTAATTCCCGGAACCGCACGGATCAGAAGAATCCTGGACCGCCCATATCCCCGCCGAACCCATGTCCGCCCATCTCACCGAATCCGCCCATGTGGTGATGGCCGAATCCGTCCAGGAGGGTATCGGCCAACAACGCACCACCCACCCCGGCCGCACCGGCGACCAGCGCGGTCTTCCACCACGGCGTGCTGTACCAACCGGGCGACACCGCGCGTCCGCCGACCGTGCCGCCGCCGAAGTAGTACGGCGTCGCCGCGCCCCGCTGATTCGCGCCGACGTATTCGTTACCGTCGATGACCACCCGGTTCTGTGCCGGAGACGCGTCCACGTACTGCATCGGCTGCTGCATGTACGGCATGGGCTGCGGCCCCGTCGCCCGTGACCGCTTGGTCATCGAGGCGATCAGAAATCCGGCGCCCACCGCGAGCGCGAGCAGAATCAAGAGCCCCATCGCGAAACCTTTCTCCATGTTCAGGTCGATACGGTCATGGTGGTCGCGAAAAATGGGTCGGATACGTGTCCGCGCTGTGTGTGAGCTGTATATCCGATATCGCATGAGCCACGTCACTCAGAAAGCTGACAGTTCAAACCAACGGTCCGCTAATCCGGATCGTCGAAAGTAGATCTCGGCAGTGCGAATCGAGCAAAAACGCCGATTCCCGATTCCCGACCGAAAGGTAACACCATGTTCCACAGCATCTGGCAGCCCTTCACCGACTTCTTCCACCCCTTCGTCAGCAATTTCGGCAACTTCGGCCAGAGCTGGTTCCAGGGCGGCGGCGGCCACCACTGATCCCACCCCCGTGACCCCGACCGAGCCGGTCGTCGGACGGCAGCGCATCTCCCAGCGCGCCACCCTGACGACCGGCTCAGCCGTTTCCGGGATGTCGCGGATTCCGTCACGAAGCATCTACCGCTGGACCCGTCCGGCTGCCACGATGATGTGGTGTCTGCTGAACGACCGCGGAACGATTCCCGTCTGCGTGCCAATGATCTCGACCGATCCATGGCGGGTACCGCGCTGGACAACGCCTATGCCGACGGCGAACTCGACAATGCGGAGTATCACGTCCGTCTGGAAGCCACGGGGAAGGCCAAGACGCGCGGGGAGTTGTACGGCCTGCTCGACGATCTACAGGTCCCGCATGCCCTCTCCGACCTGCCCCCGGAACCGGTTGCCGCGACCCCGGCCCCGCCGAGCCCCCGGACGAATCGCGGACGGATCATCGCCGGTGTCGCGATCGCGGTCGTCGTCTGCGTCTTCGCCATCGTGATGATGCTGCTACCGGACGGCGGGACGACTCCGCGCAGATCGGCGAACGCCTCGTACACGCCCGGCACCGTCGCGGCCTCGGCCAGCCCGCGCGCGAACTTCACCCCGGACGACGCCGCGCTGATGCAACACCTCCCCACCGGCTACGACCAGTCCGATTGCTACCACAAGGACCCGCAGCAGGGCGAGGCGGCGGCGTTGCACTGTGACCCGTACTCCGGTCACCTGGAGGCCGCGTTCTTCCTCTACCCCGACGCCGAGACCTTGCAGCAGGGCTACGACGAGGACCGTCGATCGGCCGCGCACACCGCCTGCGCCGACGGCGCTCTCGACAACCCTTATGCCGCAGGGCGATACGAGTGCACGATGTCCAACGGCACCGCCGTGGTCCCGACCCTCGAATGGCCGCGACCCAGCAGGATGTCCTCGGCGTCTACTTCGCCTCCGGCCCCAACAGTTCGGCGGGCCTGCTGAGTTACTGGAAACAACACAACCGCCTCCGCTGAACCGCCTCCGCCGAGCACGCTGAAGTCGCGGGATCGCGGGGAAGCTAGACTCGTGACCCGTGGCCGGTAGACTTCCTGATCGCGATATCGCGGCAATTCGTGAGCGGGTTCGCATCGAGGATGTCGTGGGGGAGTACGTCGCGCTGAAGCGGGCGGGAGCGGATTCGCTCAAGGGGTTGTGCCCGTTCCACGACGAGAAGTCGCCGTCGTTCCATGTGCGGCCCAATCACGGGCTGTTCCACTGCTTCGGGTGCGGTGAGGGCGGCGACGTGTTCGCCTTCCTGCAGAAGATGGAACATGTCGGATTCGTCGAGGCCGTCGAGCAGATGGCGGACCGGATCGGCTACAAGATCAACTACGAGGGCGGCGGGACCTCGGTGCAGCGTGATCGCGGCACCCGGTCGCGGCTGGTCGCGGCCAACGCGGCGGCGCACGAGTTCTACATCGGGCAGTTGCGCGAGTCCGAGGCGCAGACGGCGCGAAACTACCTGACGGACAGGCAGTTCGATGCCGCGGCCTGGCAGCAGTTCGGTTGCGGTTACGCGCCCGGCGGCTGGGACACCCTCACGAAACACTTGCTGCGCAAGGGATTCACCGTTCCGGAGCTCGAGGCGGCCGGGCTGTCCAAGCCGGGTCGGCGCGGGCCGATCGACCGCTTCCACCGGCGGCTGCTGTGGCCGATCCGCAATCTCGGCGGCGAGGTGATCGGGTTCGGCGCGCGGCGGTTGTTCGACGACGATCAGATGACCGCGAAGTACATCAACACCTCGGAAACGTTGCTGTACAAGAAGTCTCAGGTGCTGTTCGGCCTCGACCACGCCAAGCGGGAGATCGCCAAGGGGCGTCAGGTGGTGGTCGTGGAGGGCTACACCGATGTGATGGCGATGCACATGGCCGGGGTGAAAACGGCGGTGGCGTCGTGCGGTACCGCCTTCGGCAGTGAACATCTGTCGCTGCTGCGCCGGCTGCTGATGGACGACACCTGGATGAGCGGTGAGTTCATCTACACCTTCGACGGCGACGAGGCCGGTCTGGCCGCCGCGCAGAAGGCGTTCGCGGGTGATCAGAAGATCGCCATGCAGACCTATATCGCCATCGCGCCCGACGGGCAGGATCCGTGCGAGCTGCGCCAGCATTCGGGTGACGCGGCGTTGAAGGATCTGGTCGCGCGCCGGATCCCGCTGTTCGAGTTCATCGTGAAGGGCTATCTCGCGCAATACGATCTGGACTCCGCGCAGGGGCAGGTCGAGGCGTTGCGGCGCACGGTGCCGGTGGTCGCGCAGATCACCGACAACGCCTCCCGCAAGGCGTATGCGACCCGGCTGGCGGGGTGGATCGGCTGGGACGACATTCAGATGGTGGTGCGCCGGGTCGGTGACGAGGCGCGGCGTAATCGCACGCAGGGCAACGGATCCGCCACTCCGGCGCGGCGGGCGGGTGCGGAGGCTCCGGCGCAGCCCGCGGCGGAACGTGCTGCGGCGCCGTTGAATCCGAACGATCCCACGCTGCTACCGCAACGCCACGCCCTGGCCGTCGCGCTGCAATATCCGGCGCTGGCCGGTCCGGCGTTCGACGCGATCGAGGCGGAGGCGTTCACTCATCCCACCTACGTCGCGGTGCGGTCCGCGATCAGCGAGGCCGGGGGGACCGCTCTCGGGCTCGGTGGCGCCGAATGGGTGGCCCGAGTCGCGGATCACACCGACGATCTCACCCTGCGCGCGCTGGTTTCCGAATTGGCCGCGCTGCCGCTGCCGATCAAATCGATCGACGACGTCCAGCGCTTCATCACCGGCGTGCTCGCACGCACCCAGGAGGCGTGGGTGGGCCGTCAGGTCGCGGAGCTGAAGTCGAAGCTGCAACGTATCTCCTCGACCGAACAGTCCGAGGCGTACATGGCGTTGTTCGGCGATCTGGTCGCGCTCGAGCAGTACCGCCGGAGCTTGCAGGCTCAGGCGATCGGGAACTCGGGCGACTTCGTCGGCAACTGAGGGGTCGTCGGCGGCAGTCGACCAGCGCGCGTCAACTTCGGTGGCTCTCGAGCGAAATATCAGCGCCCGGTGGATCCTGGTGTGGTCCGGCGTCCACCGATCCGCGTCCTCCAGGGGCCGCTCGCCGCTGCTTGCTGAGGCTCAGCCGCGCAACTGATCGTGCGGCACCAGAACCGTGGTGCGCTCGTCGATCGGCTCCATCGGCTCCAGCTTCGGTTGCGTGCTGAGCTTGTCGGACAGCTTCTGACGGCTGACCTGGACGAGCTTGCGAGTCACGGGGCTCCCGGCGATGGCGCGCGTGGTCTTGCTGATCTGCTCGTAGCGGACCCGCCCGGCCTTCGCACCGAGTATGTATCCGGCCGCTATACCGATGATCATCCGCAGCATGTGCTCGCGCTCCCTCCAGTTGCCTGTCCGCGCGTACATCCTGCCCGACATCCGGCTCGGCTGTCGATCCGGCATCGCATCGGGGGTGTGCGCGCGAACCACACGATGCCACAGGGGTACGACAGGAATCGTGGCATCCGCGCAGCGACCGGTTGTCCGAATCCGTAACGTCCGCGGCCGCCGTGACGACGTTCCGTATGGCACATGGTCCTCGGGGAGGCCGGTTCCTCCACTCGTCACTTCGGAATGGGGATCGGGCATGTCATCTCGTGAATTCTGGGCGCGCAAGAGCGAATTCGTTGTGCGCCACCGTATTACGGCGGCGATCGCCGCGCCCGTACTCCTGGGCGGCGCGGTCGCCGTCGCTGTGGCGGTACTGCCGGACTCGGGTCCGCGCACGGCCGCGCCCCGGCTGGTGTCGTCGGTCACCGACTGCCACGACATGGTCACCATCTCGGTGGCCGGGCGCAACGACAGCCCGTCGGCGAGTACGACGAAACTGCTGCTCGGCGCGGACGGCAAGGAGTTGCCCGCCGCGCTGTCGGACGACTACCACAGCCAGTGGGTCGACCCGGTGGTGAACGCGCCCGACGGCAAGGTCGACAAGGGCTCGTACGCCGCGGTCTACATCGCCTACCCCGCGAACATGAACAGCTACGAGGACGCGGTGAACGCGGGCGTCGCCAACACCGAGAAGGTGATGCAGCAGATCAAACAGGCCTGCCCCGCAACGAAATTCGCCATCGTCGGCTACAGCGAGGGCGCGGACGTGGTGCGCCGGGTGGCGACCCAGGTCGGGCATCAGGAACCCGCGAAGGACGGCTCCTACGCCATCGTCGACCCGTCCAAGGTGACCGGTGTGGTCATCCTCGCCGATTCGGGCCGCACCGCGGGCGACGGTCCGTTCCCCGGCGCGCAGAATCCCTACAGCAACCCCGACGGCTTCGATCAGAAGTATCAGAACGGCACCACGCCGGTCTCCGGTCAGGGCGCGATGCCCGACAACAGCGGTGATTTCGGTTCGCTCAACGGCAAGATCGCCTCGTTCTGCTCGGAGGGCGATCTGACTTGCGCTGCGCCGCAGAATATCTCGCTGCTGCAATTGGCGGCGAACGTCGGGCGGCAGCTGAACGTGGACGCGTTGCAGGCCAAAGGTCTCACCCCCGCGACCGGGCAGGACGTCGCGACCGTGCTGGCCCGCATCGGCTTCAACGCCTTCCAGTACATCGAGTCCACGCCGAATTGGATGGCGAGCAACGAAACTCTGCTCCAGGTGCTGCTGAAGGTGTCCGAGCCCGGTTACAAGCCCGGTACGCAGCAGGCGGATCCCGCTCCGGCGCAATCGATCTCGACCGATCAGCTGGCGCCGCTGGCCTACCTCCCGCAGAAGGTGCTCAACGAGGTCGTCGGCCTGATCGTGACCAATCAGAACACCATCCCGGTCATCCTGAGCGACCCCTACAAGCTCACCCTCGGCCCGAACGGCACCGGCCACCACTTCGACTACTGGCGCGATTCGAACGCCGCCGACGGAAAGCCGCTGACCTCCGCCGAATACGCCGCCGCCTGGCTCACCCACCTCGCCCAGCAGGCCCAGGCGGGCAAGCAGATCGACACCACGTCCACGCCCACCGCGACCGACGTCCAGGCCGCGTACAAGGCCGCCGCCGAAACCCGGTCCGCGCCGACGACCACGTCGCCCCCGACCACCACCACGTCGACGACCACCACGACCACCCCGGTTCCGACGACCACGAAACCCAAGGCATCGGAGGTCGCTCAGACCCTGGAGACAACCTCGCCGACCGCCACCACAGCCACCACTGATCCCAAGGCTTCCGAAGTCGCCCGAACCCCGGAGACCCCGAAGCCGACAACCGTGTCACCGACCGAAACCCACACTGCGACAACAACACCGAATAAAACCGCCACAACCACCCCGACGGCTCAACCGAAGGAATCTGCGACAACGGACGCGCACTGACTGCGCGCTAACTATATAGCAAATGCTATAGTTGCGCTGTGGAGTGGGACATCTACCAAACCGATGAGGTTGCGGCATGGATGGATCAACTGCGGTGCCACGATCCTGATGCCGCCGCAAATGTCGATGCTGCGGTCGATCTGTTGGCCGAGTACGGTCCGACGCTGGGGCGGCCGTTGGTCGATACGCTTGTGGGATCGAAGCTCGCCAACCTCAAAGAGTTGAGGCCGCGGCAAACCATGATCCGAGTCCTGTTCGTCTTCGATCCATGGAGATCGGCAATCCTTTTGGTGGGTGGGGATAAGACTGGTGAGTGGAAGTCGTGGTATCGGCATGCGATTCCGGAGGCTGAGATGCTGTATGAGATATACGTGAAGGAACGCGCGGCGGAGGAAGGTGAGGTATGAGCAGTTTCAGCAAATGGGACAGAGACGCATACCGTAAACGGGTCGGCATTGACGAGGCTGCGCGGAGGCGCGGTGCGATCATGGCCGAGCAGTGGGGGTATCAGCTGGCCGAAGAGCGTAAGAGGCTGAACTTCACGCAGGCTGGGCTCGCGGAGATCATGGGCGTTACCCCGGGGCGGGTCTCGCAGATCGAGCGAGGCGAGGTTGCCACGGTGGAGGCCATTGCGGCTTATGTGGCGGCTCTTGGGGGCACACTCGAACTGCTGGCCGACATCGGTGGTCATCTGCTGAGGATGCCTGCGAATCCGGCAGCATAATCCGCATCGACGCCCCGGCGTGACCGGTCAGGAATCCTGCGGCGGCGGGAATCCACCGGTGGCGACCGGACCCCAGCGTTCGATGTGGATGCGGATCAGGGATTTGTTCTGCTTGGCCATCGCCTCGCGATACTCGTCCCAGTCGGGATGCTCGCCGGAGATGCAGCGGAAGTAGTCGACCAGCCCGTCCAACGCCTCGGGCATGTCCAGCACCTCGGCCCGCCCGTCGACCTGGACGTACGCGTCGTTCCACGCATCGGACACCACGCAGATCGACACCTGCGGATTCCGCCGCGCGTTGACGGTCTTGGCCCGCGCCGGATACGTCGACACCACGATCCGCCCCTCACCATCGACCCCGCAGGTCACCGGCGACATCTGCGGACTCCCATCGGCCCGCGAGGTGACCAGCACCCCCCGATGCCGAGGCCGCAGAAATTCCAGCAGCGCAGCCAATTCCACACGATCAGCGGTAGCGATACGGGGCATACGGTGATTCTCCTCGATGGTTCGGCTTGAAGGTTCTCCTGAGAGTTCACCGCGAGTCACGGCGATAATCCGGGCTCAGTCCGCCTTACCGGATGTGCGGCTCGCGCCCGTGCGGCCGGCTGCGGGGTCGTCGGCCGGTCGTGAGGCCAGATCGGGGAACGCATCGATCGCTTGCAGCGCGGCGACGAATTCGGCGAGCCGCGCCGGGCTGGACAGCGACCCGCCCAGCCGCTCCTCGAGCCGGCGCATGCGGTAGCGGACGGTGTTCTCGTGGCAGTACAGGAGGCTTGCCGCCTGCGCGGCCGAGCCGTCCGCGTCCAGCCAGGCGCTGGCGGTCGCGAGGTAGGTACTGCGTTCGTCGTCGGGCAGGGTGAGTACTCCGCCGAGGATGCGCCAGACGAATTGCCTTGCCGAGTCCAGGTTTCCGATGACGAGCGTGCTGATCGGGGTGTCGGAGATCTGATTCACGCCGACGGTTCCGGCCGGCATCGTCTCCAGGGCGGTACGGGCGAAACGAGCCGCCCGCGAAGTCATGTCGAGTCGTTCGAACTCGGGGCTCACTCCGACCCGAGCGGCCGCTGTCGTGGTCAGGACCTCGAGAATCTCGGTGAGGGATTGGCCGCTGCCCCGATGGATGATGCCGATCTCACGATCGGGCTGCGATCGCCACGCCGACGCCGTCCCGCGGCGGCGCAGGATGTCCTCCAGATGGGCGTTCGAGCTGTCGGCGATCGGTGTCGTCTCGGTGACGACAACCAGGAAAGCTCCCTCGAAGGGCAGTCCCAGAGTCTGCGAGATCTCCCATGCCGTCTGCTGGTCGCCGCCGTTGCCGTTCAAGAGCGTCGCGACCAGAGCGGATCGTCGGCGATCCTCCGCCACCATGAGTACGGCCATCTGGTCCCGGTAGGCCTCGGTCAGGGCCGTCGCGTATTCGAGATTCAGCAGCCACAGGTCCGCGGCCGAGTCGATCACCACCTGGGTCGCGGTATCGCCCGCGGCGCGGGCCGCGTCCACCAGTCGGCTCCACAGCAGGGAAAAACCCAATGTGTAGGCGCGCAGTAATTCAGGTAGCGGCACCCCCATGGCCGCCCGTTCGCGACCGGTGCGCTGCGCGGGCGATACATCGACGGGAAGGTCGTACTGGACGTGGTCCAGCATGCGTTCGATGTTGCGGTACAGATTGGCCCGCAACATCGGCCTCGGGACCACCGAGTCGTCTTTGTAGAGGTCGATCTGCGCTTTGGTGAGTTCCACCAGCTCGTCGATCATTTCCTCGAGGCCCCGGCGCACAGTGGCGGCCAGCTCGACGATGACGGGATGCGGTTTACGACCATGCACAACCGGCTATTCTAGCCCGGCCGAAATGCCGGTGCGGTGGGTCGTTCGGCCGCACCGGCCCGTCGTTCACACGAGTACGCCGCCGCCGTCGACGGTCAGGATGCTGCCGGTCGCATAGTCCTGTTCCATCAGGTGCAGGTAGCTGCGGGCCAGGTCAGCGGCCTCGCCGACGCGGCCGACCGGCAGGGTGCCACCGTGGGTGCGGAACAGTTCCTCGCGCACTTCGGCCGGGAATTCCCGCCACAGGTCGGTGCGGACCAGGCCGGGGCGCACGGCGTTCACCCGGATCGGCGCCAGTTCCACGGCCAGTGCCCGGCACAGCGCCTCGATCGCGCCCAGGATGCTCGCGGCCACGGTCCAGCCCGGCATCGGCCGCTGTACGGCTCCGCCGCTGGACAATACGATCGAGCCACCGGTATTGATATGCGGCACAGCATATTTCACGCTGGTGTAGGCGCCCCAGTAGCGGATCTGGAAGAAGCGTTGCGCCGCAGCGACTTCCGTATCCTGGAGCGGAAACAGGCTCAGCGATTCACCGGCCGTGTAGACGAGGTGGTCGAACGCGCTCACCTTCGTGAACAACTTCTCGATCTCGGATTCCGTTGTCAGATCCGCGATTTCGCCCTGCGCACTCGCGGGTAGCAGCGTGAGCGCCTTGGCCACGTTGTCCGGATTGCTGGAGACGACCACCACCTGCGCACCCGCGTCCGCCGCCGCCTGCGCGGTGGCCAGACCGATACCGGCGGTGCCGCCGAGCAGTACCACACGCTTGTCTTCGAGAGTCATCTCGTCCGTCTTCTTTCCTTGTTGCGCGGTAGGACATTTCCTACGATGCCGCTGGTCGAAAGGGCTGTCCAAGACCTCTTTCGGCGTCGGCGATACCCTGGGGGCATTGCCGGAACGGGAGGTCGCCGTGGATCTGGATCTGCGTAAGTTGCGGTACTTCGTGGCGGTGGCCGAGCGGCTCCATTTCGGGCGGGCCGCCGAGGATCTGCATATCGCGCAACCCGTGCTGAGTCGCCAGATCCGTTCTCTGGAAAAGGATCTCGGCGCGTCACTGTTCGTCAGGGACAGTCACGGTGTGGTGCTGACCGATGCGGGGAAGCAGTTGCTCGACGACGCTCGGCCGCTGCTGGCCTCCGCACACGCTGTTCGTGGGCGGGTGGCCGTCGCGGCGCGGGGGAGTCGCCGGTTGGTGGTGGGTTTCCGGATGGGCATCGTGGTGACATCCGCGGTGCGCGCCTTCGGGCTCGAACATCCGGACGTGATCGTCGACGTCCAACGGCTGGAGTGGGACGACCAGGCCCAGATGGTGCTCGACGGCACCGTCGACGTCGCCTACGTCCGGCTGCCGATCGACGCGACGGGCCTACGCGTCATCCCACTCTTCACCGAACCCCGCGTCGTGGTCCTGCCCGCCGACCACCGCCTGGCCGGCAAGGACCAGGTAACCGAGTCCGACCTGGCAGGCGAGCCCCTGATCTGGCACGTCGACCCACACACCCAACCCACTCGCCACCCCCACCCCACCTCCGGCCACTTCGTACGCGGCGTAGAGGAAAAACTCGAACACGTAGCAGCAGGCCGAGGCATCTCCTTCCTGCCTCACTCCGCCACCGCCTTCTACTCCCGCCCCGACATCAGCTACGTCCCGATCCCCGAACTACCCCCCGACCAGGCCTGCCTGGCCGTCGCCGAATCCCGCAAATCCCTTCTGGTCGAGGATTTCCTCACCGCCGCCCGGATAACTGCGCCGTAATGAGGGGCGCCATGAGTGACCGGTGCGCCTCGGCCTGCCCGATCCCAGACGCAGACACTGTCTGAGCCGCTCTTGCGGAAGGTCCGGCGCATTCTGGCTCCCTGTTCGATAGGTCTGTTGGTGCATCGGAATATGTTGCACCCCAAAGCTTCACGTGAATCTCCTGGCTATGACCAGGTAGGTGAGTGCGTCCGCGTCGGCGATCGCATGTGCTGAGGCGGAGTGCGGGCGAGCGCCGTCCGCACCCTTGTCGCAGCTGGTGTGATGCGGGGCACTTTCGGTAGGCTGGCCTGTGGGAAAATTGCGAATATAAGGGTGAATAGTCGGATGGAGGCAGGGTGAGTCCAGATGTTGCAGAGTTTCCGCTTCGGTAATCATCGTTCGTTCCGTGACGAGCAACAGCTCAACCTGATGCCCGTCTACCCCTCTGGTCGTGACGATCAGGAGGGAGGGCTGCGTCCGGTGTCGATCGTCGGGATCTTCGGCGCCAACGCATCGGGGAAGAGCAATGTCATCGACGCGCTCATGTACATGCAGCACCTGGTTCTCCAGTCGGACCGTGATGTCGAGCCGGGTGTCGGGCTACGTCGCGATACCTTCCGGCTGGTGCGTGAGGCAATGCTCGAACCGTCCCGTTACGTCGTGGACCTGCTGCTGTCCGGTGAGCGAGTCACCTACGGGGTGACCATCGACGACAAGGGAGTGCTCGAGGAGTGGCTGTATCAATATTCCCGAACCGAGCGGTACAAGAATGACGGCCGCATGGCTGTCGTATTCGAGAGAACAGGGGATGATTTCAATTGGGGAGCCGACTACAAGAATCGGAAGGACTTGCATGCCGTTTCCGATATAACCGCATCTACCGCTTTGTTTCTTGCTACCGCTGCTCGATTCAAAATGCAAAATCGTCGCGAGCAGCCTGCGGTGGATGATTTGTTGCATCGGACGTATCTCTGGTTCAATCGTATGAGGATTCGTCGCGGTACGTACGGTGCAACCAGGCCTTTCGTTCGAATTTCGGGCACGAGAAACCTTCAGTCGTTTCAAGATGATTATTATCGCCATCAGATGGAGGAGCTTCTTCGCGTTGCGGATTTCGGAATCGCCGGGATCGATGTCATCGTGGGAAGTCGAGAAGCTCGTGATGCTGCCGTGGAGCTGGAAGCTGCCGGGAAATACTCCCAAGCCATGGCAATGCGCGAAGCGGGCCGGGATCGGTTGATATTTCGCCACAAGGGTGCCGAAGACGGAATGTTCATGGAATTGTCGGACGAGTCGCGCGGAACGCAACAGATCTTGGATCTCGGAGCGGACGCCGTCCGATCGATCAATCGTGGCAGCCTGCTCGTTGTCGATGAAATCGATGCCAGCCTGCATCCATTGATTTCGGCCAGTCTAATCAGCATTTTCCGGGAGTCGCACCGTGGTTCGCGGGTACCACAACTGATATTTACGAGCCATGATGCAACACTTCTGGGCAGTCTGGGGGGCGAGGAAGTGCTCAACAGGGATGAGGTTTGGTTCACCGAAAAGGCGGACGACGGCCGGTCGCTGCTCTACTCCCTTGCCGAATTCAAACCCCGAAAAGGCGGTGAGAACCGCGAGCGTCGCTATCTGAACGGAAGTTACGGTGCCGTGCCGGAGATCTCCGCCGACATGCTGACCACCGCGGCATCTCTGCGAGCGGACGACGATGTCGAATCGTAGGAGCAACAACCAGCATCGCCGCCCCGTGCGACCGAATCAGGGTCGAGTGACCGAACTGAAGCGGCGTACTTCGAACAGACAGTCGGATACGACCATTCAAATCATAACGAATGGTAGACAGACGGAGCTCTCGTACCTCAAGTCGCTCGTGTCCGAGTATGCGCAGTCGGCGGCAGTCGTGTGTAGAAGGGTGAAATTCGTCAATGGTGCACCAGTATCGCTGGTGAAGAAGGCGAATGCGATGATTCTCGAGGGCGGGATAGACTTTGTCTACGCCGTATCCGACAAAGATCAGTTCGATATAGCGCAAGCCTTGCATGAGCAGTGTGACGGTGTAAGGCTGCTCATCTCGAACCCTTGCTTCGAAGCCTGGTTGATACTGCACTTCGAGAAATGTGATTCGGCTATAGACGGCAAGCACAAGGCCCTGGAACGGCTGCGGCGACATCTACCGAGATTCGATCCGAACGCCCTGGATTTCACCGACTTTTCCCCGTACGTGCAGAAGGCGGCAGATCGGGCAAGGGCATGCGGTGAGGCCCCTCTGCGGAACCCTTCGACGACTCTTTGGCAACTGGTGGACACGCTGACCCGGGACTCCGAAACCAACTGATCGCCTTCTCGGGCTCGACCAGTTGGTGCAAAGGCCATGATCCGGTGATCCGCCGCCCGCAACTTCATGTGCGCGAAAACTGTGGTGTCTACCCTGTGGAGGACAGCTCCGCATGGCAGGAGAGACCGATGATCGAGATTCCGCCGAACGAGATCGGCCATAGGCTTCGTGAGATTCGCGCGTGGCGCGGCCAGTCGCTCGAGGTGACCGCCGGGTTGGCCGGTATCAGCTACGGCTATCTCGGCAAGCTCGAGCGCGGGGAGAAGCCGCTGGAGAACCGGCACACTCTCGAAGCGCTCGCGCGAGCGTTGCGGGTATCGCCGGAAGAGTTCTCACCCGCACCCTGGCAGATGTCCAGCGCTCCTGGGGAAGCTGCGCACGGCGGTCTGGTCGCTGTCGAAAATGCCTTGGACGCATACGAACTCGGCGAAGATCCGGAATGTGAGATGCGTGAGTGGCCGCTGATTGCCGCTGATCTGGTCCGTCTCGGCGAGTTGTCGCAAGGTACCTCGGACTATGCCGCCCAGGCGGCGCTGATGCCCGGACTTCTCGGCGAATTGCATGCGGTCTACGCCCGTGTTCCGGACCGTCGCCAGGATGCTCTGCGGGGCATGATCCGGTGCTATTCCTCCGCGATGTGGACGACCAAACGCATTGGTGGTCGTGGTCTGCCGCTACTCGCGTCCCGTGCCGCTCAGGCGTGCGCGGAGATGCTGGGTGCTCCGGCGTGGAAGGGCTTCACCGCATGGTTGCGCGGCGACGCGGCAGGCGGATTGTCGCGCCCTGAGCAGTATCGGCGGGCCATGCGATGTGTCGACGAACTCGGTCCGCACATGGACGATCTCGAGGTCGTGCAAGTGGCCGGAATGTTGCATCTCTCTGCGGCCTTGGCATGCGCCGTTCAGGCCGACCGTGACACCGCTACAACGCACCTCGATGAGGCGACTGCGATAGCGAACAGGCTCGATACCGAGGTGGGTACGTTCGGCCGATTGTGGTTCGGCCGCCCGAATGTGGGGGTCTGGCGCGCAACCATCGGCAACGAACTCGGAGATGGTGTGCCGGTCGCGGAGCAGGCGCGATCGGTGAATGTTGCTGCCCTGCCGTCCACTTCGCGGCAAGCTGAGTTCTACATGGAGGTCGGGCGGGCGCTGCTCACCGATACGCACCGCCGCGATGAGGGTATTCACGTGCTACTGCACGCCGAATCACTTGCCCCGCAACGTGTTCACGCGGACGTCTTCACCCGGGAAGCGGTGGCAGATCATCTCCGTGCGGCGCGTCGTGACGCCGGTGGCCGCGACCTGCGGGGGCTGGCGTGGAGGCTGGGTATAGCGCCGGAGTCCGGACCGAGATCCAACTGAGATCCAGTTTGTCCTTCGAGGACAAATACGTTGTGCCCCAGCCCATAACGTCGACAACGGTTTCGGCGTCGGGGTGAGCGGGCGACCCAACTTTCTACATTGTTTCGCAACTGCCCCCGCCGCCGAAACCTTCCATTCGGCGGTAGAGGGAGGCGAAGGTGCGACGGAATCCGACGGCACTTGGCGTGATCGACCCGAACAGCGATGCGCAACGTTGGCATCGCGCGCAAATCTGCCGTCTCGCAAGACATCTCGGCTACGCGGTAATCTGGCCGCCCGACGATTCGGTGATCCCGATCGCCGACCAGGTTCGCGCAGCTGATATAGACGCGGTGATAATTCCGTCGCCCGACCACCTCGACGCCCTGACCCTGAATGCGGTCATGTCGATATCATCTGTCGAATCCGTTTGTCCGCGACTGAGTTTCGCACGTTGGGCAGATCTGACCCCGCAGCGACACGGATGAGCGCTGAGGTGATATTCGGCCTACTGATCGCAACTGGTCTACCGCTTGCGGTGATCGTGTGGGCGTTGTCCTGGCGGGAGTGAGCGTGCGGGGCTGGCTCGACTCCGGAACAAAGAAAAAACCGGGGTGATGCCGTAGCATTACCCCGGTTGCTGCTCCCCCATCTGGACTCGAACCAGAAACCTGCCGATTAACAGTCGGCTGCTCTGCCAATTGAGCTATAGGGGATTGCTCCTGGTCGTCCGTATCGGGCGACCGAGGAGAAACTTTAGCGTATTGCTGGGTGGGAGCCCAAATCGTGGCTCTACCTGGGGGTTTGTGGTGGGGGTGGGGGAAGTGCTGCGGGGAGTGTGGGGGGCTGGGTAGGGTCGGCGGGGTCTCTGCGGGGTTTCGGTGTGGCGGGGCGGTTGGCTCTGCGGTAGCCGAGGGTCTCGTGTTGTTCGAGTTCACTGTGCGGAGGGAGTACGTATGAAACGTCGGATCAAGGCGGCGGTGCCCGCGTGTGCGGCCGGTGCGTTGGCTCCGCTGCTGTTCACCACGGCGGCGCAGGCCGACGGGCCGGTGTATTTCTCGATGAATTCGGGGTCGTTCCAGTGCGCGATCTCCCCGGACGGTTCGGTCGGGTGTGACACCTCGGCCAAGATGATGTCGATGAAGATCGGCGGCGGAAATCTGATGCTGCCGTTCCGCGTGAGTCAGGTCGTGATCGATGTGCCTTGGGCGCCAGCGCATCCGGGCTTCGCGGCGGGCGCGGTGTACACGCGATCCGGTGGAAATCCGGATATCTCGACCCTCGCGACCGGACACGACATGTGGGGTCCGAGCATCACCTACGCCGGGGCGACCTGTGCCGAAGGCTTCCACGGCAGTGTGTCGTGTCAGTCCAAGGGGCACTCGTGGTCCTACTACGAGATGATCACCGCGAGCTGAGATGTGCGGCGGCCCCGTCGATTTCATCGATGGGGCCGTGCGGGTCGGCCGCTCGCCCAGAAATATTTGCCGTATGTTAGCTATGTGGAGCATCTAGCGACTCTGGAGTCACCCGCACCGGACCCGGCCGCGCATGCGACGGCAATGGTTGGCCATCACTACATCACCGAGGATCACTATGTGGTCGGCAGGGAGAAGATTCGGGAATACGCCAAGGCCGTTCAGGACTACCATCCCGCACATCACGACGAGAGCGACGAGTTCGCTTCGGGGGCAGGGGGATTGCTGGCACCGCTGACATTCGTCTCACCGATGGGTATGCAGGCGCAGCTCAAACTGCTCGAGCGGATCGCCGCCGGATACGACCTGAGCCGGTTGATTCAGACCGATCAGGTACTGCTCTTTCATCGCCCGATCGCGGCCGGTGATTGCTTGACCTGCGACGTTTCGTTGGACTCGTTTCATCAGGTGCGCGGGCGCGACATGATGGTGCTGGCGAACCGGGTCTCCAATCAGCGCGACGAACTCGTGCACACCTCGCTCACCACCCTGTTCCTGGGGCAACAGGGCGAGGCCGCCGAAAGGCTCTCGACCGCCGCGCGCAGCCTGGTCGCCCACGACATGTCGAGCATCGTGCCCGATCGCACGAATCGCCGCCGTCCGGTGGCACCCCTGCGGACGTCCGGCCCCAAACAGGTCGTGGCCGTCGAACCACCCACACCGCGTGGCCGTCGAATCGGCGAGGTGCGGGTCGGCGACGAGTTGCCGTCCCGGACCGTGCGCCTGAGCCGCGGCGATCTGGTGAACTACGCCGGTGTCTCCGGCGACGGCAATCCGATCCACTGGAGTGACGATTTCGCCACCCTGGTCGGACTGGAAACCGTTGTCGCGCACGGCATTCTGACCATGGGGCTGGGCGCCGGATACATCACCTCCTGGCTGCGCGATCCGAGTGCGGTGCAGGAATACTCGGTCCGGTTCGCGAGTCCGGTCTACGTGCGGCCGGTGCTCGGCGCGACCATCACCTTCGGCGGTACGGTCAGAGCGCTGGATCCGGACACCGGGATCGCGGTGATCGCGATGAACGCCAGTTGCGACGGCCGCCGCATCTTCGGACACCGCACACTGGTGAAAGTCCGTCTCGCACAGGGCTGATCGATGACGTACGTCGTCGGCGCCGTCGCTTGACGGATGCGCCCGGGAAGTCGGTGCAACCACAGTGGACACGTTCCACCTGCACCCACTTCTCGAAGGGCGAATCCACATGGGCGACATCATCGGACAGGGCTATCTGCGGCGGGTGAACCGCGCGGTGACCGCACTCGCGGCGAGCGCGGTTGTCGGCACCCTCGCGGTGGCCTGCGCGGGCGGCACGTCGAGCAACGCCGCGCCCGCCCAGGACGGTGGCGTCAAGCCGACCGTCATCCTGGAGCACGGTGCCTTCGCCGACGCGTCCAGCTGGAGCGGCGTCATCGACCGGTTGCGCAAGGACAACTATCCGGTGATCGCCGCGGCCGACCCGTTGCGCGGTCCGGCCGGTGACGCGACCACGTTGCGGGCGCTGATCAATCGCGTGAACGGCCCGGTGATCCTGGTCGGCCACTCCTACGGCGGTTCGGTGATCAGTGCGGCCGGAGCCGGAAGTCCCCAGGTCAAGGCCCTGGTCTACGTGGCGGCGTTCCTGCCCGCGCCCGGCGAGACCGCGCTGGGGCTGACCAACAAGTACCCGGGCTCCACCCTGCCCGCCGCCCTGGATCCGGCGCCGTTCACCAACGTCGACGGCAGCGCCGGCACCGATCTCTACATCAAACCGGACAAATTCCGCGACCAGTTCGCCGCCGACGTCCCCGCCGACACGGCCGCGCTGATGGCGGTCACGCAGCGCCCCGTCGCGCAGTCCGCCCTGGAGGAGAAGGCCACCGTCGCGGCCTGGTCCGAGAAGCCCAGCTGGGATGTGATCACCACGCAGGACAAGAACATCCCGGTGGCGGCGCAGCGGTTCATGGCGCAGCGGGCGCATTCGCACGTCACCGAGGTCGCCGCCTCGCATTCGGTCGCGGTCTCGCACCCGGACACGGTCGCGGACGTCATCGAGCAGGCCGCGAAGGCGACCCGCTGATTCCCGGCCGTTCCACGGCGGTACCGGCGTCTTCCCCCGCGCCGGTACCGTCGAGCGTGTCGTCGGGGGCACCCGAAGCGGGCGCGCTACGGTTCCCACGCCGCGTTCCGGGACCCCGACGGGAATGGTCGGTTCCCGCAAGAGGTTACGGAACGAGCACCCGGCCGCTGACCCCACGATCGGAAGTACTGGCATGACAGACGAGAACAACAACACCTACGACGTCATCGTGCTGGGCGCGGGCCCGGTCGGTGAGAATGTCGCGGACCGGACCGTTGCCGCCGGGCTGAGTACCGTGATCGTCGAATCCGAACTGGTCGGCGGCGAATGTTCCTACTGGGCTTGCGAACCCAGCAAGGCGCTGCTGCGGCCGGTGCTGCTGTACGGCGAGGCGTCGCGGTTTCCCGGGGTGGGCGCCGCGGTCACCGGGCCGATCGATACGGCGGCGGTGCTGCGGCATCGCGACTACATGGTCTCGGATTGGGATGACAAGGGCCAGGTGGACTGGGTCGCCTCGGCCGGGATCACGCTGGTGCGCGGGCACGGCAGGCTCGCCGGGCCGCGTCGGGTGACGGTTGCGACGCCCGAGGGCGGGACCGTCGAGTTGACCGCGCGGCACGCCGTGGCGGTGTGCACCGGTACCAGCGCCTCGCTGCCGCCGCTGCCCGGACTGGACGAGCTGCGGTACTGGACGAGCCGGGAGGCGACCAGCGCCGAACAGGTGCCGGGACGGCTGGTGATCCTCGGCGCGGGTGTGGTCGCGGTCGAGATGGCCACGGCCTGGCAGGCGCTCGGGACACGGGTCACGCTCGTCGCGCGCGGGTCCGGGCTGCTGGGGCGGGTGGAATCGTTCGCCTCGGAGATGGTCGCGGACCGGTTGCGCAGCGCGGGGGTCGACCTGCGGTTCGAGTCGGGGATCGCGGCCGCCGAACGTCCGGACGGGCCCGACGGCGAGGTCCACGTGACGCTCGCCGACGGCAGCCTGATCGTCGCGGACGAACTGCTGTTCGCGACCGGGCGCTCGCCGCGCACCGAGGACATCGGGCTCGACACCATCGGCCTGAAGCCCGGCACGTGGATCAGCACCGACGACACGTTCACCGCCACCGACGTCGACGGTGATTGGTTGTACGCGGTCGGCGACGTGAATCATCGTGCGCTGCTTACCCATCAGGGGAAATATCAGGCGCGGATCGTGGGCGGCGTCATCGCGGATCGGGCGGCCGGAATCGCGCTGGACACCGAGACCTGGGGCCGCAGCGTCGGCACCGCGGATCAGCTGGCGGTGCCGCAGGTGGTGTTCACCGATCCGGAGGTCGCCGCGGTCGGGCTCGGCACCGAGGACGCCGCGCGGGCCGGGCGCACGGTCGATGTGGTCGACTACGAGATCGGTCATGTCGCCGGGGCGATTCAGCATGATCCGAAATATGTTGGTAGAGCGCGGATTCTGATCGATCCGGAGCGTCGCACGATCGTGGGCGCGACCTTCGCGGGCGGGGGCGTGGCCGAACTGCTGCATTCGGCGACGATCGCGATCACCGGTGAGGTCACCATCGATCGGCTGTGGCATGCGGTGCCGTCGTTTCCGACGATCAGTGAGATCTGGTTGCGGCTGTTGGAGACCTATCGGGATCAGCAGGCCGAATCCGCTGGGAGTGAATAGTTTTCGGGTCGGGTGAGCGGAGCTGCGGTTCGCTCACCCGATTTCGAACGCACGTCGGGCCGGTAGTGACGAGATGTCGTCGCTACCGGCCCTCTGCACGTGATTACTTGGCCTGCAACGGTTCCCGCAGACCCTTGCGCAACGTGGCCGGGCCGATCAGGGGAAGCAGGGCGGCGATCAGCTTGCCCTTGACCGCCGCCGGATTACGAGTCAACTCGACGTCGACACGCGTGCCCTCGGGTTCGGCCGTTGTGCGGAACACCCAGCCACCGCCGGGACCGAAAACCTTCGAATCCAGGGTGGTGACGGTGACCGTGTCGCCCGCGGGATCCCAGTCGTAGCGGGCGCGTTCCCAAGCGGCCTCGGTGCCCTCGGTGACCTCGGCCCACCCCTCGCCGCGACTGTGGACGATGAAGTGCTCGTCGTCGATCGTGGGCCACACCTCGGTGCGGGTGGGGCCGAAATCGGTCAGCACGTTCATCACCTCGGCTGGCGACAGGGCCGAGATGAGATGGAAACGGACCGTGGTCATGCGGTGCTCCTAGCAATCGAGCAGGTGGATGTGGCGAGCTCGACCGGCCGCCGTGTGGGGGGAAGTCGACGGCCGGTCGATGGGAGTGCGACCGGGTGGTTCGGGAACCGGTGCGGCCGCATATCGAGCATCGCCGATCCGGGGGTCGCGTCACATCCGTCGGATGACGCTGCGATGACGTATTGCCTGCCCGTTAGTCTGTGACGTTCGCAGGACGGGAGAGACCATGTCGGAGTTACCAGCGGTGCGGTTGATCGGCCGCGACGACGAGCAGGGCCAACTCTCCGCGATCGTGACCGGTGCGTCCGGTCTGCCGCTGATTCTGCGCGGTGAGACCGGTGTGGGCAAGAGCGCACTTCTCGAATTCGCCGTTGAGCAGGCATTACGCGCCGGATACGCGGTGATCCGCGCGACCGGCGTGGAGGCGGAATCGGAGCTGCCCTACGCCGGTCTGCACCAGTTGCTGCATCCGCTGCTACCGCATATCGACGGCCTGGGCGAGCCGACGCGCGCGATGTTCGAGGCGGTGTTCGGGCGGCATGCCACGCAGCCGCCCTCGGTGATGGCGTTGGGCATCGCGGTGCTGAATCTGCTGGCCGCGGCGACCTCCGATCAACCGTTGCTGCTGGTCGTCGACGACGGTCAATGGCTGGACGGTCCGAGCGCCGAGGTGTGCGGATTCGTCGGCCGGCGATTGTCGGGCAGTGCGGTGCGGCTGGTGATCGCGGTGCGCGCGGATATCGTCTCGGGCTTCGATACCGCCGCGCTGCCGGAGCGGGTGGTCGCGCCGCTGAATGCGCAGGCCGCGGCGGATCTGCTGGATCGCCGGCATCCGGTTCTGAACACCCGGCTGCGCCGGTTGGTGCTGGATCGGGCGCAGGGCAATCCGCTGGCGCTGCTGGATCTGCCGATCCATGTCGAGGGGCAGGCGGATTTCGAGTCGCCGGACGAGGTGTTCGCCGAACACGCCCTGCCGGTGCCGCGCCGCCTGCAACGGGTGTACGGAACCCGCATCGCGGCACTGGCGGATCCGGTGCGGGCCGAATTGCTGATGGGTGCGCTCGACGGTGTCGGGGCGCGGCCGGGACCGGGTGTGCGGTATCGCATGCGCGGTATCGACGCCGCGGTGAAAGATGGTCTGCTGCACCATGATCCGATCACCGGGGTGACGTTCCGGCATCCGCTGGTGCGGGCGACCGTGGTGCAGACGGCCACGCCGGACGAGCGTCGCGACGCGCACGCCGCCCTGGCCGAGGTGCACCGTGACGATCTGGAACGTCGGGCGACCCATCTGGCGGCGGCCGCGGTCGACCCCGATGAGCGGGTCGCGGCGGTGCTCGAGTCGGCGGCCGAATCGGCGACGCGTCGCGGTGGCGCGGCCACGGCGGTGACCTGGCTGACCCGGGCCGCCGAACTCAGCGAGACCGACGAGCAGCGGAGACGACGGCTGGGCGAGGCCGCCTACATCGCCGGATATGCCACGCGGCTGGGGCAGGCGTTGCGGATCGTGCGGTCCGATCCCGTGCCGGGTGGTGACGAAAGCCCTGCCGAGGTCGTGGCCTGGGCGTTCACCGCGCTGTATCGGGACGGTGATGCGCGCGGTGTGCACGAGCGGGTTCTCATCGCGATCCGGGCATTGCGTGAGGATGATGCGGCCGAGCAGCCGGAGGTGGTGCTGCGGCTGCTGAATCTGCTGCTGGTCACCGACCACTACGCGGGTGATGCGGCGCTGTGGGGGGAAACCTTCGCGGTACTCGACGAGCTGGGCGAATTCGTGCCGCCGCTGTCCCGGATCTACCGGGACAGCTGGAGCGACGTGGTGCGGCACGGTGCGGGGATGGCCGAACAGCTGCGGCGGATGAGCGAGAATCTGGCCGAACTCGAGCCGTGGGAGGTCGTCCGGGTCGCGTCGGCGGCCTATCGCCTGGACGTGCTGCACTACTACGGTGCCCAGCTGCGGCACATGGTGGAGCGGGAGATCGAGACCGGGGCGGTGGTCAGCGGCCTGGTCATGCTGCATCTGATCACGCTCGACCGGATCGGGTCGGGGGAGTGGGACGAGGCGGAGCGGACCGCGACGATCTGCCGTGATCGCGCCGCGGAACTGGGCTACGAGCTGTTCGTCCATCAGAGCGTCGCGTATCTGGCGCAGGTGGCGGCGTTGCGCGGGCGGATCGAGGAGGCGCGGGAGCTGCTGGCGGTGGCCGAGTCCTGGGCGCGGCCGCGCGGCGTGGGCATCCTGACGCAGCTGGTCGACGCCGTCGCCACCTCGGCGGCGTTGGGGCAGGGCGATTTCGAGGCCGCGTACCTGCATGCGATCGGGATGACGCCGCCCGGGGAGTTCGCGCCCTGTGTGCATCAGGCGGTGCGGGGCGTGCTGGATCTGGTGGAGGCGGCCGTGCACACCGGTCGTGCGGCGGAGGCGCGGCGGCATGCGCGGGCCGCGTGGGATATCGGATTGCCCGCGATCTCGCCGCGGCTGGCGATCAGTACGTTCGGGGCGTTGGCGATGACCGCGGAGACCGAGGCGGAGGCCGACGAGATGTTGTCGCTGGCCGAAAACCATGCCGAGGCAAGGCATTTCCCGTTCGAGATCGCCCGGATCCGGTTGGCGTACGGGGCGCGGGTGCGGCATCGGCCCGGCGGTCGCACCCGGGCGCGGCAGTTCCTGACTCCGGCGGCGGAGTCCTTCGACAGGCTCGGGGCGCGGCCGTGGGCCGAGCGTGCCCGCCGCGAATTGCGCGCGACCGGGCTGGCCGTGCGCGCCGCGGAGGTGGATCCGGGCGTGCTGACCTGGCAGGAACGCCGGATCGCGGAGTTGGCCGCGGCCGGGTTGAGCAACAAGGAGATCGGCCGGGAGCTGTACCTTTCGCCGCGTACGGTCGGGACGCATCTGTATCGCATCTTCCCCAAGCTGGGTATCACGTCGCGGGCGGCGTTGCGTGATGCGTTGAGTGGGGAGGGCAACGCCTCCGATACCTGAATCGGGACATCGTGCTGGAGAGTCGTTATGGGTTGTGCCACAGTCGAATCCGGGTCCGGCGTGACTTTCCTGATGTGCTGATCGGTTCGAATATGTTGCCCTGCAATCGAATCCGCCGGGTGAGCGGATAGGTGCTCGACACCCACCCGGCCGAGGGATGACGGGCGGGTGTCGAGTGGACGTATCGCAGCGGCCCCGTGACGACATGAGCGAGGCCGCTGCGCGACATCCCTACAGGTGGTCGGCGTCGATGATGGCCTGGGAGAACGGTTTCGGCGCTTCCTGGGGGACGTTGTGGCCGATGCCGTCGAGGACGCGGTGGACGTATTTGCCGGTGTACTTGTTCGCGTAACCCTTGCCGTCCTTGGCCGTGCCGTCGAAGTCGCTGGAGACGGTGATGGTGGGGACGGTGATCGCCGGGCCGGTGGCGAGTTGCTGCTCGAAGGCGTCGTACTGCGGTTCGCCCTGGGCCAGGCCCAGACGCCAGCGGTAGTTGTGAATGACGATGTCGACGTGGTCGGGGTTGTCGAAAGCGGCGGCGCTGCGGTCGTAGGTGGCGTCGTCGAACTTCCAGGCCGGCGAGGCGATCTGCCAGATCTGCTTGTTGAAGTCGTGGCGGTAGCGCGTGTACCCGGCGCGGCCGCGTTCGGTGGCGAAGTAGTACTGGTACCACCAGCCGAGTTCGGCCTTCGGCGGCAGCGGCTGCTGCTGCGCGGCCAGTTCGGTGACGATGTAGCCGCTCACCGCGACCAGCGCCTTGCAACGCTGCGGCCACAGCGTGGCGATGATGTCGACAGTCCTTGCGCCCCAGTCGTATCCGCCGAGGACGGCCTGCTCGATGTGCAGCGCGTCCATGAAGTCCACGATGTCCTTGGCGATCGCCGACTGCTGTCCGTTGCGGACGGTCTGCGGGGACAGGAACGTCGTCGGGCCGTAGCCGCGCAGATACGGCACCAGCACCCGGTATCCGGCGTCGGCCAGCAGCGGCCCGACATCGGCGTAGCTGTAGGCGTCGTACGGCCAGCCGTGCAGCAGCACGACGGGCTGACCGTTCGCCGGACCGAACTCCGCGTATCCGACGTTGAGCACACCGGCCTGCACCTGCTTGATCGTGCCCAGCGTGGTGTGCACACCCGAGCCCGCCCGCAGCTCCTGACCCGCGGCCGTGGTGGTCACGGTGCCCCCGCCCCCGGAATCCGTCGAGCATCCGCTCAGTGACGCCGCGGCCAGCCCCGCCGCACCCGCGGCCAGCGCACCGCCGAATAGTCGTCTGTTGAGGGTCATCCGATGATCTCCTGCCAGGTGTCGTCAACGAGCAGCGGATCGGCGAGAGCCTCCCACCCGATCCACCCCGCTGACGCTAGGCAGCGGACCATCCACTCGGCGACCGTCGAATGACGTAATCGTATGCGTCATCCGGACGGCGTCGGCGTCGCGTACGCGGTAATGATGCAGGTCAGGCCGTGATGGGAGTCGTTGGGTGAGAGTCCGGGGCCGTGTGGTTGCGTACTTGCTTACGCGGTAACGATGCGGGTCACGTTGTGATGGGAGTTTGTCGGGTGAGAGCGTGAGTCCCGTGTGGTTGCGTACTCGTTCACGCGGTAACGGTGCAGGTCAGGCCGTTATATCGACGGCGCGTGAAGACTGACACCCGCGTGGTATGCCGGAAAGTGATCAGAATTCAGCTGCCGCTGACACGTGACGGGAGTTGCCGGGCCCGTGTGTTGCGTAGTCGTTCAGGCGGTGACGGTGGAGGTCAGGCCATGATGGGAGTCGTTGGGTGAGAGCGTGGGGCCTGCGGTTGCGTAGTCGCTCAGGTGTAGCGATGCGGGTCACGTGGTGATGTGAGTCGTCGGGTGAAGGTGCCGGCCCACGGTGGTCACGTACTCGGCGGGGGGAAGAGGTGGGCGAGTTCGGTGCGGGAGGTTATGCCGAGTTTGGGGAAGATGCGGTGGAGGTGGGTGCTGACGGTGCGGTGGGAGAGGTAGAGCTGTTGGCCGATTTCGCGGTTGGTCAGGCCGGTGGCGGCGAGGTGGGCGATGCTCAGTTCGTGGGGCGTGAGGGATTCGCGGGCGTCGGGGGTGCGGTTCGGGCTGGTTTCACCGGCGCTGCGGAGTTCGCGGCGGGCGCGGGCGCTCCAGGACGTGAAGCCCAGGGCGTCGAAAGTGTCTCTGGCCGCGCGTAATTGGGTTCGCGACTCGATGACGTGGCGTTGGCGGCGCAGCCATTCGCCGTAGGCCAGGTGCAGGCGGCCGCGTTCGGCGGGCCAGGTGGCCGGGGTCGCGGCGAGGGCTGCGGCGAATCGGTCTCCGGCGTCGTCGGTGGCCAGGACCGCGCGGGCGTAGCGCAGGCCGATATGCAGGGCGGGGGAGGAAGTGGTGTGAGTGACGGGTTCGAGTTCGTCGAGCAGATCACGCAGGTCCCGGGTGTGGCCGGAGCGGATCGCGGCCTCGGCGAGTTCGGCGAGGAAGTAGGTGCGCAGGGCCGGTGAGTGCGACGGGTCGCCGGGATCGTGGATGCGGAGCAGGTCGGTGTAGGCGTCCTCGAATCGTCCCTCGCCCAGTGCGATGAGGCCGCGCGTGAGTTGTACCGTCGCCAGCACCGGTCGTGCGCCGGAGGCGAGTCCGATCCGTTCGGCCTCGGCGACGAGGGTTCCGGAGCGCTCGTAATCCCCACGCAGCGCGGCGATTTCGGCCTGCACGGCCACCGCGAGACCGTGCATGAAGGGCTGGCCGGTCTCCCGGGCGAAGGCCGCGGCCTCGGTGGCGGCGGGTGCGGCGGCGGCCAGATCGCCGAGTCGGGTCAGGGTCCACGACTGCACCGTGAGCGCGCGCGGCAACGCACCCAGCGCACCGGTCGCGCGCAGTCCGTCCGCGGCGGTCGTGGAGAACCGTGCGGCCAGATCGAATGCGCCGACTTGCAGTGACGCGCTGCCGAGGAAGCGGTCCACCTCCGGATCGTGGCCGGTCACCGCCGCTTGGGTGCGCAACTGCGCGATGACCGGACCGCCGCGTTCGAGGGGCGCGACGTAGGCGGCGACCGCGATCAGGCGGGGATCGTCGTCCGGGACGGGCAGTTCGTCGGCAACCGCGAGCAGGGTGCGACGGGCGGCCGGACCGGGTTCGGACCAGAAGCAGCGCATGGCCGCGCCCCACAGGATGCGCATCGCCGCGTCGACGTGGCCGTCCGCGGCGACCGATGCGGCCAGCGTCGCGAGTTCGCCTATGCGCGAAGGATCTTCGCGCACACCGTCGTCGAATCCGCTCAGCAGCCAGTTGGCGACGGCCTGCTGCCGGGAGGTCAGCGGCAGCCTGCGCGCGGCGGTGACCAGACGTTCGGCGGTGGGACGGCGGCCGACGTCGACCGCCGTTTCCGCCGCGCGCAGCAGGCGGTCCGCGCGGCGGGCCGGGGTTCCGCTCAGGGCTGCGGCGCGTTCCAGTGCGGTGATCGCGTCCTCGCGGTGCGGGGATCGGTCGGCGAAATCCTCCAGGGCCGTGGCTATCTGCTCATCCGGGCCGAGTGCGGCGGCCGCGCGATGTCGTAGGCTGCGGTCGGGCAGGTCGGTGAGGGTCTCGGCGAGTGCG
Organism: Nocardia macrotermitis; assembly: GCF_009604405.1. Classification (GTDB taxonomy): domain Bacteria; phylum Actinomycetota; class Actinomycetes; order Mycobacteriales; family Mycobacteriaceae; genus Nocardia; species Nocardia macrotermitis. Next base: position 261,334 of record NZ_WEGK01000007.1, on the reverse strand, counting down.
AGGTGGGCGTCGCGGCGTTGCGCGGGGGTGGCGGATGCGGCGATCGCCGAGCGCATCAGCGGATGCCGGAAGGTCAGCATGTCCGGGGTCAGGTCGATCAGGGTGGCTTCTGTTGCGGGCGTGAGTATTTCGTGGTCGGCCGAAGACTGCTGGAGAATGCTTGTGGCAGAGAGTATTTCGGTGATCGAACCGGTGTCGTCCAGTGCGGCGAGCAGCAGTGCGCAGCGGGTCGCCGGTGGCAGCGTGGTGGTGCGGGCGACGAAGGCGCGTTCGAGTCGTTCGGGTAGTGGCAGGGTGAGCGCGGAATCATCGAGATCGGCTGCCGTGGTGGGCAATTCGACGAGCGCGAGCGGATTTCCCTGGGCCTCGGCCAGTAGCCGCCGCCGCACGGTGGCGGGCAGATCGGGTGCGACGAAATCCAGGAGTGCGGCGGCCTGATCCTCGGGCAGCGGGCCCAATGGCAGCTGCGCGAGTTCCGCATCGCGCAGCGGGGAATTCGCGTCGTCGCGGATCGTGGCGATCAGCACGACGGGTTCGGTATCGATCCGGCGCGCCAGGAAGGCCAGCACCTCGGCGCTGGCCCGGTCGAGCCAGTGCACGTCCTCGGCGACGAGCAGCAGCGGACGTTCGGCGGCGGCGTCGGAGAGCAGCGTCAGCGTGGCGAGCCCGACCAGATACGCACTCCGTTCGTCGGCGCTGTCCGCCAACCCCAAAGCCGTTGTCAGCGCATCGAATTGGTGCTTCGGCAACGTCTCCGCGGCATGCCGCAGCGGATACAGCAGCCGCTGCAACCCCGCGTACGAGAAATCCCGCTCGGCCTCGATCCCCGCGGTCCGCAACACCCGCAGCCCCGCGACGCCCGCCGCGTCGACCCCCTCGGCCACCAACGCCGACTTCCCGATACCGGGCCCGCCCACGATCAGCACCCCGCGACGTTCCTCGGGCCGCTCGAGGTAGGCGCACAGATCCTTCACCTCGACATCTCGCCCGAACAGCGGCATACGCGACCCTCCTCCGAAGTCCCGCCGGACGCGGCGACCTGCCCGCGACCCTACCGAAACCCATCACACCACCCGGTCGCCCACCGATGACCGCACGTGATGTGGTCGACCCACGCACCCGTGTGATGTCCGTGCGTCCGTGCGTCCGTGCGTCCGTGCGTCCGTGCGTCCGTGCGTCCGTGCGACGGCCTCGGCCCGTGTGCTTGTGTGATGCCTTCCGCCCACGCGCTTGTGTGACGCCTTCCGCCCGTGCGCCCGTGTGATGCCCTCCGCCTGTGCGCATCCACCTCCGTCTCACTACGCGATCTGCCCGTCGCTGACCAGTGCGGTTCGAGGCGCGGGTTCGGTTGGCGCAGTTCGAGTTCGGTGCAGGTTGCTCCAGCTGCCCGGAGTGTGATCACACGGTCATTGCCGACCAGGTCGGGACCCGGTGCCGGAGTGTGATCGGCAGACTCGCGCTACCAGGTGAGGACGGGCTTGACGACGTGGCCTGCGCGTTGATCGGCAAGAGCGGTGTTGATCTCGGCGTAGGGGTAGGCGCGAACCAGGCGTTCGAGCGGGAGATGCCCGGCGGCGTGCAGGGCGAGTAGTTCGGGGATGAACTGGTGGGGGATGGCGTCGCCCTCGAGGCAGCCGCGAATCGTCTTGCCGGACAGGACGATATCGCGCAGGTCGATCGGCGGCACTCCCGCGCCGAGGCCGACGACCACCGCGACGCCGCCGATCCCCAAGGCGGCCACGGCATTCGCGAGCACCTCGGGGCGGCCGGTGGTGTCCAGGGCATGGGTGGCCCCGCCGCCGGTCAGGTCCGAGATGGCTGCGGTGGTGTCGCCGTCGGCGGGATCCAGTGCGTGTGCGGCGCCGAATTCCATTGCCAGGGAACGACGTTCGGCGGAGAGCTCGACCACGATCACCTCGACGCCCGGGAGCGTCTTCGCGGCCAGCACCCCGGCCATGCCGACGGCGCCGGCACCGTAGACGACCAGCGTCGCCTCCGGCTCGGGACGCAACGCGTTGAGTACCGCACCCGCGCCGGTCTGGAATCCGCAACCCAGCGGCGCGGCCAGCACCGGATCGGTGCCCGGCGGAACGACCACGGTGTTGTCCGCGGTGGTCAGCGCGTATCCGGCGAAACTGGACTGACCGAAGAAGCCGTCGCGCACGGTGGTCTCACCGATCCGCACTCGCGGCGTGCGATCGGCGCGCGCCCCGAACTGGTTCAGTTTCGTCGCCCGGGCGCAGTACGCCGGACGACCGAGCCGACAGTTCCGGCACGCGCCGCAATGCCGGTAACTCAGCACCACCTGATCACCGGGCCGCACACCGGCCACATCGCCGCCGACCGCCTCGACCACGCCCGCCCCCTCGTGCCCGAGCAGAATCGGCCGATCGGCCGCACCGGCCGCGCGGGACACCAGATCGGTGTGGCAGATTCCGGCGGCCACGATGCGCACCAGGATCTCGTCCGCGCGCGGCTCGTCGATCTCGACCGTTTCGATGGTGAACGCGGCGCGGGGATCGCGGGAGATCGCGGCCGAGATGGCGGGCATCAGGCGCGCTCGAGCAGGAAGTAGAAGTATTCGCCGTTGGCGAGCACGAGTTCGGGCCGGCCGTTCATGATGCCCATCAGCGTGGTGCCGTCCAGCAGCTTGAAGTGGTCGAAGATCGGACGATTGTCGTAGACCATCGTCGCGGTCACCTCACCGCGGAACTCGATATTCCACAGCGACGCCTCACCGCCCCCGCCGAGTTCGAGATTGGAGAACAGCGAACCGTCCTCGGCCCGGCAGATCAGCGGTTTGGCCTCGAACGCGGACAGGAACGTCTTGCCGTACCAGCCGCTGCGGTCCAGCGCGCGGCACAGCGGATGGCCGGTGCGGAAGGCCGCGCCCTTCCATTCGCCCAGGATGTCCTCGGCGCGCACGGTCTCGAGCCCGGCCCACAGTTGGTCCAACTCCGCGGTCGGAACCCCGTCGGGCAGCGCGGCCAGCTCACGCCAGGGTCGGATCGTCTCGGTCATCGCGTCTCCACTCTTGCCGAACCATTTGGTTCGGGAAATCTACACCCGAACCAAATGGTTCGGCAAGATAGGATTCCGGAATGCGTTCAGCCGGACATGCGACCAGGGAACGGATCCTCGCCGCCGCCAAGGCGGAATTCGCCCGCTACGGCGTCGCGGGTGCGCGGATCAACCGGATCGCCGCGGCCGCGCACGCCAGCAAGGACCGCCTCTACGCCTACTTCGCGGGCAAGGAGGAGCTCTACGCGGCGGTGACCGCCCAGTGGGTGACCGATACCACCGCCGAAACCGCCCTGGACGCCGAGGACATCCCCGCCTACATCGGCCGCCTCTTCGACCACTACCTGCGCAACCCCAACGACGCCCGGCTCCAGGCGTGGGCCGACATCGAACGCACCGAAATCCCCGAGGCCGCCGACGCCATCCGAAACGCGGTGGGCCCCAAGCTCATCGAGATCCGCCGCGGCCAATCCGCGGGCCTGATCACCGACACCTTCCACCCGTTGACCCTGCTCACCCTGCTCACCGACCTGGCCCGCACCTCGGCGGTGCACGCCCTGCACGACGACCACCCCGACGTTGCCGAACTCCGCGCCGCGACCGTGCTGGCGGCCCGCCGGCTCATCGCGCCGTGAGGATCCGGTCCCACCAAATGCGGTGAGGTCCATAACGGTTCGGCCGAGATCGGCGTCGAGTGGCCTGAACAGCCGCTGGACCGGGCACTCTGATGCAACCCCCCGAGTGCAGGGGGGAACGAGGAGGTCCGTCATGAACGAACTCGTCTGCGGTGACTGCTGGCGCCGCGAGCACCTGACCTTCGTACAGCGTCTGGATCCGGCGTTCATCCGCCACGGATCCCGGTATCTGTGCCCGGAACACCGCGCCCTGCGCGCGGAACTGTCCTGGGCGACCGGCCCGGTACACAGGCCGATACCGGATCCGACCCAGAACCGGGCGGCCTGAGTTTTCCCCGCTCCCGGCGGACGTGGTTCGATCGGAAGTATGACCGACCACGTCGATGTCCCCCGAATCGTCTCCGCAGGCCGTGAGATCGCGGCCGACCCGGCGCAGATCTTCGAGCTGATCGCGGATCCGGCACAGCAGCCGCGCTGGGACGGTAACGACAACCTCGCCACCGCCCCGGAAGGTCAGCGGGTGCGCGGGGTCGGTGAGGTGTTCACCATGCGGCTCACCGTCGGGCAGGTCCGGGAGAATCACGTGGTGGAGTTCGAGGAGGGCCGCCGCATCGCGTGGCGGCCCGCCGAACCCGGTCACGAGCCGCCGGGACATCTGTGGCGCTGGGAGCTCGAGCCGCTGGGTGCGGGCCGTACCCGGGTCACGCACACCTACGACTGGACCCGGCTGACCGACGAGAAGCGGATGGTCCGTGCCCGCGCCACCACCTCGGATCGGCTGCTGGGCTCGGTCGACCGGCTCGCGGCGCTCATCGAGAAGGACTGAGCCGCAACGTCGTCCGGGCGTTCACGCGTCCACCGGGAACTGTTCGGCGGCCAGCGCGCGCTCCCCGTTCAACGTCCAGTCCCCGGGCAGTCCCTCGACCCGCATGGTGTCGCCCTCGGCCTCGATGCCGACCGTGACCGGACCCAGCCGCAGATCGGTCAGCTGCAACCGGCCCCAGCGTTCGGGCAGGTGCGGTGCGATCTCCAGGGTGCGGTTCGGCACGTCGGGGGACAGGCCCAGGAACGAGCGCACCAGCAGCAGCGGCGCGGCACTGGCCCACGCCTGCGGTGAGCAGGAGGTCGGATAGGGCACCGGCGCGCGGAACTGGTCGCGCCCGAAGCCGCAGAACAGCTCCGGCAGTCGCCCGTGGAAGTGCAGCGCCGCGTCCAGCAGGCCCTTGGCCAGGCGTTCGGCCAGCTCGCACGCGCCGGGGATGTGCCGGTAGCGCATGAGTCCGGCGACCGCGAGGGCGGTGTCGTGCGGCCAGACCGAGCCGTTGTGGTAGCTCATCGGGTTGTACGCGCCCATCGCGGCGGACAGTGTGCGTAAACCGAAGCCGCTGTTCATATTCGGGTCGGCCAGGTGCGCGATGAGCTGTTCGGCGCGTTCGTCGGAGACGATGCCGGTCCACAGGCAGTGCGCGACATTGCTGGACAGTGCGTCCACCCGCTGCTTGCGGTGATCGAGAGCCAGTGCGTACCAACCCTTCTCGGGCACCCAGAAGGCTTGGTCGAAACGTTCCTTCAACGCCATGGCCTGGTGTTCGAGGCGGGTGGCGGCGTGTTCGTCACCGCGCGCCCGCGCCAGTTCCGCGCCCGCGAGCCGGGCGGCGTAGGTGTAGCCCTGCACCTCGCACAGCGCGATCGGCGGTTCGGCCAGCCGTCCGGTGACGTCGCTGATCGAGTCGAAACTGTCCTTCCAGCCCTGATTGACCAGTCCGCGATCGGTTTTGCGGCGGTACTCGACCAGGCCGTCGTCGTCGCAGTCGCCGAAATGTTCCAGCCAGTCCAGCGCCGCGCGGGCCGCGGGAACCAGCTCCTGGACCGCGGACTCCTCCGCGCCCCAGCGGCGGCATTCGGCCAGCAGCATCACGAAAAGCGGTGTGGCGTCGATGGATCCGTAGTAGACGCTGCCGCCCAGCACGCGTTCCCCGGCGGGCCCGCGCCGCATCTCGTGCATGATGCGCCCGGGTTCCTCCTCGGTGATCGGATCGACCGTCGTGCCCTGCAAGGTGGCCAGCTGCCGCAGCGTCCCCACGGCCAGTTCGGAATCCAGCGGCAGCGCCATCCACGAGGTGAGCAGGCTGTCGCGGCCGAACAACGTCATGAACCACGGCGCACCCGCCGCGACGTAGGTGGGCAGCCCGCCGCCCTCGTCGATGCGTAACGCGCCCAGATCGCTCTCGGTGCGCCGCAGGATGTAGGTCAGGCGCGGATCGGTGGAGGTGAGATCCGTTGCGGTGGCGCGCCATTCGGTCATCCGGGCGATCGGGCTGTCGTCCTCGGCGCCGCACGAGATCTGCACCCGGCGGTGTCCGGCGACCGGCTGCGCGAACACCTGGGCCCGCCACTGATTGCGTGCGGGCACCACCACCCGCCAGCTCAGCGCGCCCGGTAGCACCACGGGATCACCTGTGGCACTGACGATCAGGCCGCGTCCGGGATCGGCGTGATCGGTGAAGTGCAGTTCGGATCCGGCGACGGTGACCTCGGCGCTGCCGTGATGACTGCGGCCCTCCTTGACCAGGAACAGATCCGCGAAATCGGCCTCGGCGTGCAGGGTCAGCCGCAGCGCGGTGTCCTCGGTACCCAGATTGTGTACTGTGACAGTCTCTTTCAGGCCGTCACCGATCAGGCGGCTGCGCACGATCAGCAGCGTGCTGTCGGCCACGCCCGCGCGGGGTGGCACCCGCATCACGAAGCGCGCCTTGAACGATTCGGGGGTCAGCACGGTCAGCTGTTCGGCGTGTTGGCCCTCCACGCGCAGTTCCCAGCGGGAGATGGTGCGGGTGTCGCGGTAGAACAGGCCCTGTGCGGTGCCGGGATGGATATCGCCGAGATTGTCCGACAGACAGAACGTATTCGCCTCGACCAGGGTGATCGTGGACTGGCCGCCGCCGAGTCCGACCGGCGGTCCGGCGTTGAAAACCTGTGGGGCGCTCACGATTCCACCTCCGGGGCATACTCGATCGTCGCGCTCATGCGTTGCTCACCTGGGGCTGCGCCAGCGCGGGGGTCCGCGCGATCATGGTGTCGACCGCGTCGCTGAGCACTGCCGAAGCGCGTTGCGGGGCAAGGGCTTCGAGATAGGCCGCCTCGTATCCGGCGCTGAGCCGATCGACGCTGAAACGTTCCTCCACGCGGCGGCGGCACTGCTCGGGATCGATGTGGCGGACCGCGTCCAGGGCCGCGGGCAGTTCGTCCTCGTGGTCGCAGATGATGCCGGTGACGCCGTCCTCGATCACCTCCTCGACCGCACCGCCGCGCAGCGCGACAACCGGTGTGCCACAAGCCATCGCCTCGATCATCACCATGCCGAACGGCTCCTCCCAGCCGATCGGGAACAGCAGACAGCGCGCGGAGGCCAGCAGCAGGCGTTTGGCGACGGCGTCGGCCTCGCCGAAGACGCTGTCGTCGGCGGTGAGCAGCGGTTTCACCTCGGACTCGAAGAACGCCTTCTCTTCGGGCTCATTGCATTTCGCGGCCAGCACCAGCCGCAGCCCGGCCGCGTGCGTGGCCCGCAGCGCCCGGTGCGGGCCCTTGTACTCGGCGTAGCGGCCCAGGAACAGCGCGTAATCCTTCTTCTCCTGCCGGAACGGCCACTCGCTCGGGCGCACCGCGTTGTACACGCGCCCGACCCAGTTCAGATCCGGGGCCAGGCTGCGCTGCCGGTCGCTGATGGCGACCAGGTGGGCGGTGTCGGTCAGGGCGCGGTAGTACTCGCCGGGGTCGCCGTCGACCGGGCCGTGCACGGTGACGACCGTCGAAATGCCGCGCTCGCTGTAGAAGGGGGCGTTGAGCGGCCCGGCGAAGGTGTGGTCGTGCACGATATCGATGTGGTCGACCGCCGCGATGCGTTCGATCGCCTGCCGGACCTTGAGCGCGTTGTGCACCTCCGGGCCCGCCTGGCCGAGTAGTTCGGGAATGGTGGATTCCCATACGGGCACGAAACGTGCTCTCGTACCGTTCTTTCCGGCACCCAGCAGGGTCACGCGGTGCCCGCGATCGATCAGTGCGTCGGTGAGTTCGGCGACCACGGCCTCGACACCGCCGTATCCGGCGGGTGGCACGTCGAAATACGGCGGCGCGACCATGACGATATGCAGTGGACCGCCGGGCACGGGCAGTTCGCGAACCGTCGAATCGGCATGAGAATCGTTGCTGCTCACGGTATTTCCTCCTCAGCTACGGTGCTGTGAGACTGTGACGCGGGGAGAACATGAAATGGACACGCGAGAATTCGGCGCTGGCACCGCCGAGCGCCGGGGCGAACCGGAGTGAATCCTTCGAGCTGTGGTGTCGAGGACGGCGCACACATTGCTGGTGCCTACCTGTCCGCGATACCGGTACCACGCTACTACGTTTCGCCGGGCGATTGGCCAACTCCTGGCAACCTTTTCGCGACGTGGCCGCGCGACGACCCGCGGTAGTGCGCGGATACCCCGGTCGCGGCGTGGGCGAACGGGTATCCGGACGCCGCGCGTCCGTGGCGTTTTGGTTGACTTCGGATATGGCCGAACTGTTCGTCAAGATCTGTGGGTTGCGCACCGAACGCGATGTGGACGTCGCCGTGGCGGCCGGCGCCGATGCGGTGGGGTTCGTCTTCGCGGCCGGACCGCGCACCGTGGACGCGCCGACTGTGCGGCGGCTCGCCGCGCGCGTGCCCGAACAGGTGCTGACCGTCGGGGTGTTTCGCGGCCAGACGGTCGAGCAGGTCCGGGAACTCACCGAGGACAGCGGCATCCGCGCGGTTCAGCTGCACGGCGACGAGGGGCCGGAGTACTGCGAGACGTTGCGTGCGCCCGGTCGCACCCTGATCCGCGCGGTCGCGGCGGGCGAGCGGACCCCGCGCCTCGGCGAATTCGGCGAGGACCTGTTGCTGCTGGACGCCCCCGATCCCGGCTCGGGCAAGGCGTGGAATTGGGGCGCACCGGATTTCACCGCTCCCGACGGGCGCTGGCTGCTGGCCGGTGGGCTGCGCCCGGACACCGTGCGGGCGGCGGTCGCGGCGACCGGCGCGTGGGGAGTGGACGTGTCCAGTGGCGTGGAGAGCGCGCGGGGCGTCAAGTCGCCGGAGTTGATCCGGGCATTTCTCACCGCCGCGCGCGCGTAGGAGGTCCTGGATATTCCGGTACGGAATGCCCTATTACGGAATTGCTGGCGATCCTCCAGCAACCACCGGCAGTCCGGCCGACTTCCACGCCCGGAAGCCGCCGACGAGATCGGTGGCCCGGTGTAATCCGAGTTCCTGGGCGTCGGCAGCGGCCAAGCTCGAGGCATAACCCTCGTTGCAGACGATCACCACCGGAGTTTCGGCGGTCAGCTCCGGCAGCCGATGATCGCCGTGGGGATCCAACCGCCATTCCAGCACAATGCGTTCCACCACGAGCGCCTCGGGAATTTCGCCCTCGACCAGACGATTCGCGTGCGGGCGGATATCGACCACCAGCGCGCCCTCGCGCTGGAGCGCCGCCGCGCGGTCGGGCTCGACCCGATCCAAGCGGGCACGAGCGCGGGCGAGTTTGTCCTCGATACTCATCGCGGAACCTCCTGGTCGGTTATCGCGACTGTTCCACACCCGCGAAGTCGGTGAGCGCGCGGTATTCCCGCACCGGCCGCAGCGGCGGGGAGTAGGCGTGGATCGTGGTGGCGGGGCGGGCGCCGTTGTTGCGCAGTTGATGGGCGCGGCCGTGACCGAAGGCGACGGTGTCGCCGGTGTGCCAGTGCGCCGCGCGGACCGGGCCGCCGCTGTGCCGGTACTCCTCGTCGAGTTCGCCGAGGATGAGGGTGAACGCTCCGGCCGCGCCGCCGTGATCGTGCGGTTCGGTGCCCTGGCCGGGTGTCCAGGACAGCAGCCACAGCTCCACGCCCATGGTCAGGGCCAGCCGGGTCCACCAGCGGCGCTCGGTGTCGAAACGCACGATATCGCCCAGTCGCGTGGCGAATTCGGCGGCCACGGTCGTGGTGAGGTCGTGTAATTCGGCGGGGGACCACAGTGTGCGTTCGGCGTGCACGGCCGCGTGCATCGACGGTAAGTCGATACCGGGATGAATATCCTTGGCGTGCTCGATCTTCACAGGCAGTGACGTGGTCACCCAACCTCCCGTCGTCGTACGGACAGCCCGGACGCGCGGGTGCGTCCGGTGAACCAGCCGCCCGAATTCTCCACCCTCGCAGCGGGATTGCCATCGGCCACGATCAGCGTGAGTAAAAGTCGCCGGGGTCCGTTCCGATCTAATCGATCAGAATATGCTTTCGAATGATCAGAATTGATGTACGTTCTGGTGATGGCATACGGCGAGACCCGGCAGGCGCGGATCGTGCGGGCGTTGCGTTCGGCGGAATCGGTGAGCGTGGCGGACCTGTCGCGGGCGCTGGGCGCTTCGGAGGTGACGATCCGGCGTGATCTTGCCGAACTCGAGCAGGCCGGGGTGTTGCGGCGGGTGCGCGGCGGCGCGGTCAGCGCGATGTTGCGCGGGGAGGGGCTGCCGTTCGCGATGCGCGAACTCGAGCGGGCCGAGGCCAAGGCGCGGATCGCAGCGGCGGCCGTGGCGCGGGTGTCCGATGGGGAATCGGTCGTACTCGACGGTGGCACAACGGGTTCCGCGGCGGCGCGGTGCCTGGTCGAGCGGCGGCTCACGGTGGTGCCGCTGGCGTTGTCGGAGTTCGGGGCGCTGGCCGCTGCGCCCGGGGTGTCGCTGCTGCTGCCGGGTGGGACGGTGTGCGCGGGGGAGTCGTCGCTGGTGGGGCCGATGACCGAGCAGAATCTGGCGCAGCTGCGGTTGGACACCATGCTGCTGACCTGCTGCGGGTTCGATCCGCGGCGCGGGGTCACCGCCTACGACCTCCAGGACGCGGCGGTGAAGCGGGCCGCGATGGCCGCCTCGGCGCGGACCATCGCGATGGTCGATTCGAGCAAATTCGCCCGGACCGCGATGGCGGTGGTGTGTGCGACGGCGGCGGTGGACATGGTGATCACCGATGTCGATGCGCCCGAGGATGTGGTGGCGGCGTTACGGGCGGACGGTATCGAGGTGCAGTGTGTCTGAAATACCTTGCCGCACAACTTCCGATCGGCGCGGCGGATCGAAAAGCTCTGGGCTGGCACCGTTTTCGGTCGGGGTCACCTTCTTTGTGCAGGCGGTGCTGTTCGCGTCGTGGACCGCGCACATTCCGGGTGTGGAAGCGGCGCTGGGGCTGAGCGACGGCACTCTCGGTACCGCGTTGCTGGGGCTGCCCATCGGATCGGTCACCGCGATGGCGCTGTGCGGGTGGTTGCTGCCGCGACTGGGGAGTCCGTGGTTGATCCGGATCTCCATGGCGGGGTACGGGATCGCCGGAATCGGTGTCGGACTTGCTGATTCGCCGGTGCTGCTGTTCGTCGCGCTGTATTTCTGGGGGCTGATGCAGGGCATGGTCGATGTCGCGATGAATACTCAGGCGGTGACCGTCGAGAAGGCGGTCGGGCGGCCGATCATGTCGCGGTTGCACGGGATGTGGAGTGTGGGTGGGTTCGCGGGCGGGCTGATCGGCTCGGGCGCGGTGGGGCTGGGGATCGGCCTGACCGTGCAGTTGGCGGTGCTCGGTGTGCTGGCCGTCGTGGCCGTGGAAGTGTTGTCGCGGTACCTGATCCGCGATACCTCCGATACCCGGTCCCGCTCGCAGGACGCCCCGCGCCGGAGCCGCTGGTCGGTGCTGATCGTGCTGCTGGGGGCGGTCGCGTTCGCCTCGATGCTGTGTGAGGGGGCCGCAGCGGACTGGTCCGCGGCCTACCTGCGCAACGAGCTCGGCACCAGCGCCGCTACCGCCGGACTCGGTTACGCCTCCTTCGCGCTGGCGATGGTGGCGATGCGGTTGAGCGGCAAGGGATTACAGCGTCGCTTCCGCTCGACCTCGCTGCTTCCGGTGCTGGCCCTGATCTTCGCCTGCGGTATGGGCGTGGCACTGATCCTGGGTCAGCCCGTCGTGGCACTGCTCGGATTCGCCTGTATGGGACTGGGATTGGGACTGATCGTGCCCAGCGCCTTCAGCGCGGCGGGCAGGGTGGCCGCCGACGCCAACCCCGGCCCGTCGATAGCCGCCGTCTCCGCCCTCGGCTGGTGCGGATTCGTCTCGGGCCCACCGCTGATCGGCCACCTCGCCGACCTGATCGGCCTCGGCAACGCCCTCTGGGTACTGCCCGCGCTCGCCGTAATCCTCGCCCTCGTCGTCAGATTCGGCAGAGCGTTCGCCGAACCTGCACCGCCGCAGTGAGAATCGGCTGCTGCGCGTAATGCGCCGCAGATCCGCCCGGCGGCGGTGCGTGTCCGATCGACATCGTGTGGGCCTGTTGCGGACACGTGGCTCGTCGTGGCCCGGGTAGTCGTCGTCCGATTCGGCGGCTTCGTTGCCGAACCGGCACTGCTGCCATGAGATTCGCCTCCTGGGGGCACCGCGTGTGAGGCGTTGGGAGCGCTCAGGGGCGGCGGGCGATCCAGACGGGGCGTTCGTCGCGGAGGGTGAGGTCGGGGCGGTGGGTGAGGGTGTCGGGCGACAGGAGGGTGTCGAGGGCTGCGGCGTCCTGCGGGGAGAGGCGGTCGGACAGGGCGGTGCGGATGCGTTGGAGGGTGTGGTGGGCCAGTTGTGTGGCGGAGGTGGGGAGGGGGGAGGTGAGGGCGATGTGGATGTGGCGTTCGGTCTGGATCTCGAATCCGGCCTTGGTGAGCAGGGTGGACCAGTCCGCGCCGACGTGGGGGACGTGGGCGGCGTTCTCGGCGGTCAGGATCTCGTGGGCGCGGTTCTCCAGGTCGGCGAGTTCGCCTGCGGCGGAGAGGAATCGGGGCATGGAGATCAATTCGGCGAGGGCCAGCAGGCCGCCGGGGCGGATGGTGGCGAACAGGTCGGCCAGGGTGCGTTCCGGGTCGGCGGTGTGGTGCAGGGAATTCGAGGCCCAGGCCACATCGACGGGGTCGAGGTCGGGCCAGGCGGTGTCCAGGTCGGCCTGCCGGGTGTGGATGCGATCGGCGACGTCGTGGGCGCGCGCCTTGTCGCGCAGCCGGGTCAGCATGAAATCGGAGATGTCGACGGCGGTGACCTCGGCGTCCGGGAAACGCTCGGCCAGCGCGAGGGCCCCGGTGCCGGTGCCAGCGCCCATGTCCAGGATGCGGCGGACGGGCCGATCGTCGAGGTGGTCGCGGATCAGCGCGGTGACCTCGGGCAGGTGGTCGGGCAGGGCCTGCGCGTCGAGGTCGAGCAGATCGGCCAGGGCGGATTCGTCGCCGTGGTCGTGGCCGCCGTGCTGGTGATGATGATCGTGGCTCATGGAAACGACGCTACCCACTCTTTGCTCTGAAGGCATATAATCTTGCCTATGACGCAAGACGGAGATCTCGACGGCGTGGTCCGCAAGCGGATCCGGGGTCTGCGCGTGGCGCGCGGCTGGTCCCTGGACGAGCTGGCCGCCCGCTGCTATCTGAGCCCGTCCACGCTCAGCCGCATCGAGACCGGCCACCGCCGCATCGCCCTGGATCAGCTCGCGCCCATCGCCCGCGCGCTGGGCACCACCCTCGATCAGCTGGTGGAATCGGTCAGCGACGAGGACGTCGTGATCCGCCCCGAACGCGATACCGTGCGCGGCGTCACCACCTGGCTGCTCACCCGCGACTCGGGCCCGAACGGCGTCACCGTGGCCAAGATGCGCCTCACCAAACCAGCCGGTGAGCAGCGCGTTCACCCGGGCCGGGACTGGTTCACCGTGCTGTCCGGCGCGGTGGAACTACGTCTCGGCGAACGCCGCGTCCGCGTCGAGGCGGGCCAGGCCGCCGAATTCTCCTGCATGGTCCCGCACGCCTTCGGATCCCTCGACGGCCCCGCCGAAATCCTGTGCATCCTGGACAACGAGGGCCAACGCACCCACCTGCACTCGCATTGACCGGCTCGTACACCCGTGCGGCACAGCCGATATCGGGGAGCCGCCGAGCGTGGTGGCCGTGGCGGAATCTCTCGTCCGGCGAATTGTTGGCATAATCATTGACAATCGACATTCACCCTATCGCCAGGACGGTGCCAGTGTCCGAGAGCAACGGACTCGAACGTGGAACGCAGGGCAAGGCCATTGCGGTGGAACGACTTCGGCATGCCATCGCCCAGGGACGGGTCGCGCCCGGACAGCGGCTGGTCGAGTCCGAACTGGTCGAGCAGTTCGAGGTCACCCGCGGCAGTGTGCGCGCCGCTATCGACGAACTGGTGGCCGAGGGGCTGATCGAGCGGATCCACAATCGCGGTGCGCGGGTGCGTTCGGTCTCGCACGAGCAGGCGGTGGAGATCCTCGAATGTCGCAAGGTGCTCGAGGGATTGATCGCCGCCAAGGCCGCCGCGCGCATCACCCCGGCCGATGCCGATCGGTTGCGGGAGTACGGCGCGCGGCTGGAGGCCGCGGTGCGCGACGGTGAGTTGCTGGAGTACTCCTCGCTGAATCACGAATTGCATGCCGTGCTGCGGGAAATCGCCGGTCAGCACACCGCCACGGATCTGATTTCGCGGCTCAACGCGCAGATCGTGCGTCATCAGTTCCAGTTGTCGCTGCGGCCGGGGCGTCCGCAGGTTTCGCTGCCCGAACATCTGGCGATCGTGAACGCCGTCGTCGCGGGCGATCCGATCGCCGCCGAACAGGCCATGCGCGATCACCTGGACAGCGTGATCACCGCGCTGAGCCAGAACGGCTGACCCCTCACCACCTGCGCCGACCCGCGAGGTAACCCTTTGTCGACAAGATTGTTGACATTTCTGTCGGCAATAATCTACCGTCGAGGCAGAACGTGTCGTGTGGCACATTCCCGCTCGGTCCGGTGGCCGGGTGACGTGGAGCGAGTGAGGTGAGTCGATGCCCGGTGATCCGTCGCCGCACGCATCCGCACCGCTGCGGGTGGCGGTACTCGGATTCGGTGAGGCCGGAACGGAATTCGCCCGCGATCTGGTCGCGCTGGGTGCGGACGTTCGCGGTTTCGATCCGAAAGTGTCCGCGCCACAGGGTGTTCGGGAGTGCGCGAGCGATGCGGATGCCGTGCGTGGTGCCGACCTCATTTTCGGTCTGACTACCGCGCACGAGGCGGATTCCGTGCTGCGGCAGTCACTTTCGGGACTCACGCCCGGTGCGGTGTGGGCCGAGGCCAATACCGGCACTCCGGCGGCGAAGGTCCGGCTCTCCGAGATAGCGGCCGAGGTCGGGGTCGATCTGGTCGACGTCGCGATCATGGCTCCGGTACCGGGACGCGGCGTTCGCACACCCATGAACGTATCCGGTTCGGCCGCAAGAAATTTCGTGATCATGATGGACGGTCTCGGCATCCCGGTCGAACTCGTGCCCGGACCGGTCGGCGTGGCCAGCTCCCGCAAACTACTGCGCAGCGTCGTGTACAAGGGACTGGCCGGCGCGGTGGTCGAGGGTCTGGCGGGAGCCGAGGCGGCCGGATGCGCGGACTGGTTCCGCGATCACATCGCCGCCGAGTTCCGTTCCTTCGACGAGAACACACTGGACCGTCTGATCACCGGCACCCACACCCACGCCGCTCGCCGCGCCGACGAGATGGCAGCGGCCGCCGATCAGCTCACCGAGTTGGGCATCACCCCGCATATCGCCGCGGCGGCGCGAGACGCACTGCGGGACATCGTATTCGAGCAAGAGGCCACGAGCCGGGATTCGGGAGAGCAGTGATGGAGAACGTCGTGGTGACCGGATGCCCGCGGGCATCGATCGAGGATGCCGCAGCACTCGGCGAGTACGGCACGGCCACCGTCCACGAGGCGCAGGGCCGCACCGGTTTCCTGGGTCCGCGACTGCGTCCGGCCTGGCCCGGCGCGCGGATCGGCGGCACCGCGGTCACCGTATTGTGCTGGCCCGGTGACAATCTGATGATCCATGTCGCAGTGGAGCAGTGCCGCGAGGGTGACGTCCTGGTGGTGGCGACCAATTCCCCGTGCAGCGACGGGCTTTTCGGCGAACTGTTCGCCACCGCGTTGCAGCGGCGTGGTGTGCGGGGTGTCGTATTGTCCTGCGGCGTCCGCGATGTCGCGGATCTGCGGGAGATGGGCTTCCCGGCCTGGTCCACCGCGGTGAGTGCGCAGGGCACGGTCAAGGCGACCGCGGGCGCGGTCAACGTGCCGGTCGTCATCGAGGGGCAGGTGATCCGTCCGGGCGATGTGATCGTCGCCGACGACGACGGTGTGGCCTGCGTTCCGCGCGCGAATGTGCCCGAGACACTGAAACTTTCGGAGGCCCGCATCGCCAAGGAGCAGGCGGCGCGCGAGGCGTTCGCGGGCGGCGAACTCGGGCTGGACCGCTACGGTCTGCGCGAGCGGCTGCCCGATTTCGGCCTCACCTACATCTCCTATGACGACTACCGCGGTACTCGGGAGTCGTCGTGACGAACCATCCGGATCCGCTCGGTGGGAGGGCCGCCGATGAGGGGACGGCTCTCCCGTCGAGCGCGGACCGGGACGGCATCGCGTGCGTGTGGATGCGCGGCGGCACCTCCAAGGGCGCGTATTTCCTCGCCGCGGACCTGCCCGCCGACCCGGCCGCCCGCGACGATCTGCTGCTGCGCGTCATGGGCAGCCCCGATCCGCGCCAGCTCGACGGCATCGGCGGCGCGACCTCGCTGACCAGCAAGGTCGCGGTGGTGTCGCCGTCCGAACGGCCCGGTATCGACGTGGACTACCTGTTCCTGCAACTGGGCGTCGATCAGCCCACGGTGTCGGACCGGCAGAACTGCGGCAATATCCTGGCCGGGGTCGGGCAGTTCGCCGTGGAGTCCGGACTCGTCCCCGCATCGGGTGAAAGTTGTTCGGTGCGAATACATCTGGTCAATTCCGACAGTACGGCCACCGCGACGTTCCCGGTGCGCGACGGCCGTCCGGTGTACGACGGGGATACGAGTATCGACGGCGTGCCCGGGACCGCGGCACCGGTGACCCTCGCCTTCGAGGACACCGCGGGCTCGGCGACCTCCGGACTGTTCCCCACCGGCAAGGTGCGCGATACCGTCGAGGGCATCGAGATCACGTGCGTCGACAACGGTATGCCGGTGGTGGTGACAGAGGCCGCGAGCTTCGGGCTCACCGGATACGAGTCGCCCGCCGAGCTGGCCGCCGATACCGCGCTGGCCGAGCGGGTGGATCGGTTGCGGCGCGCGGCGGCGGAGCTGATGGGGATGGGCGACGTCGCGGAATCCTCTGTGCCCAAGACGATTCTGCTCGCGCCCGCGCGCGACGGCGGCCGGGTGTGCACCCGATCGTTCATCCCGGTGCGCCCACACACCTCGCTCGGTGTGTTCGCGGCGATCAGCGCGGTGACCGCGATGACGACGCCCGGCGCGGTCGGTCACGACATCGCCGCGGCCTGGCCCGCGGATCTGCGCCGCGTGGATGTGGAGCATCCCTCCGGGCATCTGCTGGTCGACATCGATCTGGATCATTCCGTGCGGCCGCCGCTCGTGCGCAGTGCCGGTGTGGTCCGCACTGCCCGAAAGCTGTTCGCAGGCAAGGTTTTCCCGCGCGCCTGAGGCGCGATCCGCTGGTCAAGGAGGACAAGACGATGGCCCCAGGTCACGACATCGCGCATATCGGACACGTGCAACTGTTGACGCCGACGCTGGACGAGAGCGTCGCATTCTTCACCGATTTCCTCGGGTTGCGCGTCGTCGGCGAGGGTGCGGGGGAGGTGTACCTGCACGCCTGGGACGACTATCAGCACCACACCGTAACCCTGCGCGCGCACCGGCACGGCGGTATCGGCCGCACCCATCTGCGCGCGACGAGCCCCGAGGCGTTGACCCGGCGGGTCGCCGCGCTGGAGGCGGCCGGTCGCGGAATCGGTTGGGCCGATGGCGAATCCGGCTTCGGGCCCACCTATCTTTTCACCGATCCGGACGGCCACGAATTCGGTCTCTACTACGAGGCGCAGTGGTACGAGGCCGATGACGACGATCGGCCGTCGCTGAAGAATCAAGCCGGGGCCTACCCCAGCGGCGGCGTGCCCGCGCGCAGGCTCGATCACGTCAACTTCCTCGGCCGCACCCCGGTCGACAACCGCGATTTCCTCGAGCAGACCCTCGGCGCGATGACGACCGAGCAGATCGTGCTGAACGACGGTTCGGTCGCGGGCACCTGGACGACGTTCACCAACAAGAGCTACGACCTGGTCTACACCCGCGACAATCTGGGCCTGTCGGGGCGGCTGCACCACATCGCGTTCGCCGCCGACAGTCGCGCGGATATCCTGCGCGCCTGCGATGTCGCCCTGGACCAGGGCGTTTTCATCGAGACCGGTCCGCACAAGCACGCCATTCAGCAGACGTTCTTCCTGTACGTCTACGAGCCCGGCGGCAACCGCATCGAACTGTGCAATGCCGGTGCGCGGCTGATCCTGGCTCCGGACTGGAAGCGGATCGACTGGTCCGAGGCCGAACGCGCCAAGGGGCAGGCGTGGGGTCTGAAGACGATCGAGTCGTTCCACACCCACGGGACGCCGACCGCCGAGGATCTCGCGCGTTCGCAGGACTGAACGAGCTTGCGGGACTGAGCAAGTCGGCAGGACGGCACAACCTGCCCGGATCGGCCCGGGGAACCTCGATGTCGCCGAGGTCGACCCTCCGATTTGAATGTTAACAATTTTGCTCGAAATAGTGTTGATGATATTGCGACAGATGTAACCTGCATCACTGGATGTAGCTCTACGAAAGGGACACAGGTGTCCTCGCTCGAATCCGGTGGCGTCACGGCCGCCCCCTCCCGGCGGTTGTGGCTTCAGGTCACCGCGGTCTGCTGGTTCCTCGTGCTGCTCGACGGACTCGATCTGTTCGTCTACGGCGCGACGCTGCCAGGTGTGTTCAAGGACAAGGCATTCGGGCTGACGCCCGCCGTGGCCGGAGACATCGGCAGCTTCAACACCTTCGGCATGCTGCTGGGCGCGCTGGCCGCCGGGGTGATCACCGACCGGATCGGCCGGCGCAAGATCATCCTGACCGGCGTGGTGGTGTTCACCCTGTCCGCGGCGGTCTGCGGTATGGCGCCCAACGTGCCGGTCTTCGGTGTCGCGCGGTTCACCGCCGGTATCGGACTGGGTGTGCTGCTGCCGACCGCGATCTCGATGGTCATGGAGTACGCGCCGGCCGCGCGCAAGAACATCGCGGTCACCTTCCTGATGACCGCGCATCAGGCCGGTGGTGCGATCGCCGGGGCCGTCGCGATGAACATCGTCGAATCGCTGGGCTGGCGGTCGGTGTACTGGTTCGGCGCGGCGCCGGTGGTCATCGCGGTGCCCGCCATCCTGTTCCTGCTGCCCGAATCGCTGACCTACCTGCTGGCCTCGGGACGCACCGAGCGGGCGCAGCGGATCGCGGACCGGTTCGGCGTCTCGCTCGCGGCCTACGCACCCGAGCCCGACGCGGCGAAGCGGCGCGGCAAGGTCTCCGAATTGTTCACTCCCGCACTGCGTTCGGTGACGGTGCTGTTCTGGATCGCCTCCTTCGGCGGGCTGCTGCTGGTCTACGGCGTGAACACCTGGCTGCCCACCATGATGCGCGCGCACGGCTACAACCTGGGTTCCGCGATCAGCTTCCTGCTGGTGATCAACCTCGGCGGCATCGTCGGCATGCTGGTCGCCGGGCGGCTCGCGGACCGGTTCGGCCCGCGCCGGGTCACCGTCATCTGGTTCGTGGCCACCATGTTCGGGATCGGACTGCTCGCGGTGCACATGCCGCTCTGGCTGACCTACGTGGACGTCTTCCTGACCGGTGGATTCCTGTTCAGCGCCCAGACGCTGATCTACGCCTCGGTCGCCACCTACTATCTGCCGAGCATCCGCGCCACCTCGCTGGGCTGGGTGTCGGGCATCGGCCGGTTCGGCGCGGTGTTCGGCCCGTGGCTGGGCGGCGTGCTGGTCGCACACGAGCTCTCGAACTGGGGATTCACGGTCTTCGCGGTAGCGGCGTTGATCGCTGCGGTGATGGTGGCGCTGGTGCGGGCGCGGCCGGTGAGCGAGGCGACCGGAAGCGCGGAACCGGTGCCTGCCACCGGATAACCCCGCCGATCAGCGCCGGACCCGCGATGCCGGGGGTCCGGCGCTGATCGCCGTCGCCGTCTCGACCAGTCGCCGGCCGATCGTGTCGATGCGCTCGGGGGAGAGCTCCACGAGCGGATGCACCGACAGCAGCAAGGCCGCGTGGCCGTGCTCGTCGAGGATCGGCGCACTGATCGCCGCGACCGGCCGCGACTCGGCGGCGTTGTTCGGAGATCCGATCGTGCTGCGGGCGTCGGATGTGAGCGAGGTCACGCGGATGGGGGATGTTCTCCAGGTACGGAGAGGCTGCTCCCATGTTCCGTACAGGTTGGGTCCTTAGCGTCGGTACCGATCGCACGACGGAAATCCGGCACTCGAAGGAGATCCACATGGACCACGCCACTCCGACCACACCCCGTCAGTTCCGTACGGCGGTGGTGCCCGCGGCAGGACTGGGGACCCGATTCCTGCCTGCCACCAAATCCGTTGCCAAGGAACTGCTTCCGGTGGTGGATACGTCCGGAATCGAGCTGGTGGCCGAGGAAGCCGCGCGGGCCGGTGCCGATCGGATGGTGATCGTCACCTCGCCCGGAAAGTCCTCGCTGGCAACGCATTTCACCGAGGATCCGGAGCTGGAGGGTACGCTCGCGCAGCGCGGGAAGTTCGGGCTGCTCGAACGGGTGCGGCGCGCGCCCAAGCTGCTCGAGGTGGACACCGTCCGGCAACAGCGTCCGCTGGGGCTGGGACATGCTGTGCTGCAAGCGGAATCGGTGCTGGCGCCCGATGAGAACGCCGTCGCGGTATTGCTGCCCGACGATCTGGTGCGCCCGCCCGCCGGAGCCGCCGAATCCGAACAGGACGGCGTGCTGGAGACGATGGCCGCGGTGCGGCGTCGCTGGGGCGGAAGTGTGTTGTGCGCGTTCGAGGTTCCGCGCGCGGAGGTGGGCGCGTACGGCGTCTTCGATGTGGCCGCGGCCCCCGACCCGCAGGACCCGGATGTGTTGCGGGTCAACGCGATGGTCGAGAAGCCCGCCGTCGAGGAAGCCCCCTCCACGCTGGCCGCCGCCGGTCGCTATCTGCTCGACCGGGCCGTGTTCGACGCCCTGCGCCGCATCGAACCCGGTGCGGGCGGGGAATATCAGCTCACCGACGCCATCGCCCTGCTGATCGCCGAGGGGCATCCCGTCCACGTCGTCGTGCACCGCGGCGTCCGCCACGACATCGGCAACCCGGGCGGATACCTGCGCGCCGCAGTGGATTTCGCGCTCCAGCGGGAGGAATACGCGGCGCCGCTGCGGGATTGGCTCGTGCAGCGGCTCGCGGTCAACGGGTAATCGCTACTTCGTCGCGGTCGTGTACACGGCCACGTCGTGCATATCGCCCATGCCCTCCGGTAGCCGGGGGACCGGGCGGCCGTAACGGGTGGCCAGTTCGGTGACGTCGGCCGAATTCACCTGCCAGCCACGGTCGGTCAGCCACTGGACCGGATCGGCGCGGTCGTCGGCGTAGAACAGTTCGGCGACGTCGACGTCGCCGAACGGGCTGGTCGCCATCTCCTGATTGGCCGCGCGCGAGATGCGGGCGATGTCGGGGCGGCCCGAAAACCCTTCCACGGCAAGCTGACTGCCCGGGGCCGAGAGCGTGTCGATCCGCTCGAACAGCGAATCCTGCGCCGCGCCGGGCAGATACGGCAGCAGACCCTCGGCGGACCAGGCGGTCGGGCGGTCCGCGTCGAATCCGGCGTCGAACAGCGCGCCGGGCCAGTCGTCGCGCAGATCGACCCCGACGGCGCGCAGTACCGCACGCGGCGCCACCTCGTTGTCCGCGAGCACCTGATGCTTGAAGTCCAGCACCTTGGGCTGATCGATCTCGAAGACGCTGGCGCCGATCGGCCAGTCGAGCCGGTAGGCGCGTGCGTCCAGTCCGGCCGCCAGGATCACCGCCTGCCGCACGCCCGCGGCCGCGGCGGCGAGGAAGAATTCGTCGAAGAACTTCGTGCGCACCCCGATCAGGCGCGCCACGGGCAGGAACTCCGAATCCTCGGGGGCGGCGAGGGCTTGCAGGGACCGCGGTTCGGCCGCGGCCTCGACGAACAGCCGGGCGTACTCGTCGCGGATCAGGGCATCGGGCAGGGCGGTCTCGGTCGCCCGGAAGGTCGCGACCCCCAGCGCGGTGATTCCCACACTGCTCACGATGTCCCAGGTGTCTCCATCGGTTCGCACTGATACTCTCCTCGATCATCTTGGCGCACTGAAAAACTCAGGCGTGCGACAACGGGTCGGTACTTGCTCCGCGAGCCAGCGTAAGCGCAAAGATGATCATCGTGTGGGATGAGAACGGTCGATCCGGACGAAACGCCCTCGCGGCGCGCCGGTGACACCGGTGTTTCACAATCTCGGGCAGGTCGAGCTCCGGCCGCGGCCGGGACCCGCGTCGGAACCTTTTACCGCAGCCCCGAAAAATCCCGCAGCACAACGTGATTGCGATCGGCCAAGCTGCCGAGAGCGTGGTCGGGGTGCAATCCGAAATACTGTTTGCGGGTGCGGGTGCTCCAGCGCAGCGCCTGTTCGGCGCGGGTCTTGTAGAAGTTGACCATGTAACCGCCGGAGTAGATCCGCAGCAGCAGGTAGCCGCCGGGGTACTCCTTGACCGCCGCGCCCTCGAGGAATTCGACGTTCACCGGGGAGTCGGGGCGGCCCACTCGATTGCGGTGGGTGTGGCCGGTGTGATGCAGGAAGACGCCCGGTGCGCGGCGGTACAGCGCGTGCAGCGCGGCGGCCGAGGCGCGGTCCAGGACGAAGCCGGGCCCGGCCGGATTGCTCACTGCCGCAGAGGAAGTCACCGGATGATGACCGAACATCAGGATGGGTCGATCCGGCTCGGTGGCCAGCGCCTCGCGCAGCTGACTCAGCTGCGGCGCGGTGAGCGTGCCGCCCGAACCGCGTGGCCGGGTGGTGTCCAGCGCGATGATGCGCAACCCGTCGACATCCGAAACCGCCACTCGCCCTCGGGCATCGAAGACCGAACCCCACGGATCGGCCTCGCGGGAGACGTCGTGATTACCGCGGCAGACGAAGTAGTCCCGGCCTGCGGCGCCCCAGGAATCCAGGCGCGCCCGCACCGCCGAGGACTGCTCGAGCGTGCCCGAATCGGTCATGTCACCGGCCACGATCAGGTGGTCCGTGCCCCGATCGGTGGCGCGCACATCGGACAGCAGCGCGTCGAGCATGATCTCCGGATGGCTGTGCGTATCGTGTCGCAGCCCGTTCGGGAATCCGGCCACGATCAGGCCACTGGTGCTCTCGCCGTAGTGGACGTCGTTGGCCAGCGCGATGGTGCGCAGCAGCGTGCCCGGCGGCGGGGTGAGCGTGGTGAAAACGCCTGTGGTTTCCGGTGATCCGGCCCGTCGCGTCACCAGTGTGCGGGCCGGTGCGGCGCGGTAGCCGCCGGAATACGCCTCGAATCGATACGCGCGGCCCGGCTCGAGCCCCTCGATCTGCGCGTAATGGTATGCGGTGGGCCGGGAGTCGAGGCTGTAGCGCCGGGGCGGATGCGCGGCATCCGCGGGCGCGATCCGGATCTCGGTGTCGGCCGGGGCCGGACGCAGCCGTCCGGCGTGATCGCGGGCCCGGGTCGTCCAGGTCAGGATCGCGGTGGTGTCGGTGACGGTCACCAGCTCGAGATCCGAGGCGATGATCGAATCCTGCTGCACCCGAACATGATCTGCTCGATGCAGGGTATAGGCCGACCTGGCGCGGAACGGAGTTCCGACCGTGACGGCGGCCGCCCCCGAGGCGGCATTGGCGACCCAGGTCGCTCGCAGACGTGCGTTCAGCATGAAAACCTCCGCCCGGGTACGGCCCGATGCCCCGACGATAGGCGCGCCGATTGAACGCCCCGGAGCCCGCACATGACCAATCGCCGCCCTGTGCTGAATTTTTCGGGGCCGCCGAATGACACCGTGATGTTGTGAGCGGAATGGGCAGGTCCGGCACGGGGTTGCGAGTTCCATGGAGATTCGTGTTCCGATCGGGGTGTCGGTGGCCCCGCGGCCCGGTGCGGCCAACGACGTGAGCGATGTGCTCGACCAGGTGCGCAACGTCCGGCGCGCCGGACTGCGGCAGGTGTGGTTCGGGCAGCGATTCGATTTCGATTCGCTGGTGCTGGCCGGGGTGGTAGCGCAGGCGGTGCCCGAGATCGCGGTCGGAACTTCCGTGGTGCCGATCAATCCGCGGCATCCGGTGGTGGTCGCCTCGCAGGCGCAGACCGTGCAGGCGGCCGCGGCCGGGAAGTTCCGGCTGGGGCTCGGATTGGGCGCTGCCACACTGGAATCCGCGGCGTTCGGCATCACCGAGGACAAGCCGGTGTTGCGGTTGCGCGAATATCTGACCGTCTTGCGGGAGCTGATCGAGCACGGTGGAGTCGAGTTCGCCGGGGAACGTATTCGCGTCAATCCGCACATGCCGACCACGGTGCACGGGGGCGGGCACATCCCGCTGCTGGTGGCCGCGATGGGGCCGCAGGCGCTGCGGGTGACCGGTGAGCTCGCGGACGGCGTCATCCCGAATCTGGCCGGACCGCGGACGCTCGAGTCCCATATCGTTCCGACGCTCGAACGGGCGCGGCCGTCTCGGCCGTTGCAGGTGATCGCGGGGGTGCCGGCGGTGGTGACCGATCGTGTCGAGGAGGTTCGCGCGCGGGCGGCCGAGTCCATGGCGTTCTACGAGCGGGTGCCCTCCTATCGTGCGGCGTTGGATCGCGAGGGGGTGGAGCGCGCGGTCGAGCTGGCTCTGATCGGGGATGAGGAGCATGTTCGCCGCGGCTTGCGGCGGTATGTCGAGGCGGGGGCGACCGAACTGCTGGTTACCCAGACCGATCTGGCGGGCGCCGATGATCAGGCTCGGACCTGGGAGTTTCTGGCCGGAATAGCGGGCTGAGGCGCTTCGGGGCGGCGGTAGGGCCGTTCGAATCGTTCGGCGGTGACCGCATCGCGTGGCTGCGCGGTGCGGGGCTCTCTGCCGTCCGCGGTCGGTTTCGGCGGTCCTTGTGGTGCCCGTTATGTCCCGATATGTGAGGCGTAGCACATGTGCGGGCGGCGGGTGAGTGAGATATCGGACAGTGGCGCTGAGCTTGCCGGATGCCGTCGGGGGTGGTCGCGGGCTTGACATCGGCGGGCCGCGGGTCTGGGATGTTTGTCATAGGAAACTAATTGTCGAATACATGTATTGCCGGGGTTGAGGGTTGCGGGGCTGCTGGACGAAGTCGAGGAGGTCGGGAAATGGACGAGGTGGCGCGTCAGGAACTGGTCCGGCGCATGACGGAGTTGGTGGCCCGCGATCCGCAGCTTCGTGCGGCGATCCCGGATGCCGCGGTCGGCGCGGCGATGGCTCGTGTGGATATTCCTCTGGCACAAGGTATTTCGGAACTTGCCCGGGGGTACGCCGACCGTCCGGCGCTGGGTATGCGGGCGCGGGAGTTCGTCACCGACGAGACCGGTCGTACCCGGGGACGGTTGCTGCCGCGCTACGACACGATCACCTACGGTGAGCTGTGGCGGCGCGTCACCGCCGTTGCCGCATCGTGGTATCACGATGCCGAAGCACCGGTTCGCGCAGGTGATTTCGTCGCCACCCTCGGATTCACCAGTACCGACTACGCGGTGCTGGATCTGGCGTGTACCGCACTGGGCACGGTCGCGGTGCCGTTGCAGGCCGGTGGGTCCGCGGCGCAGCTGATTCCGATCGTCGCCGAGACCGAGCCGCGCGTACTGGCCGCGAGCGTCGAACAGCTCGATACCGCAGTGGATCTCGCGTTGGCCACCGGATCGGTGAGCACGCTGGTCGTCTTCGATCATCATCCGCAGGACGACGACCACCGCGCCGCGGTCGACTCCGCGCGTGCGCGCCTGGCCGAACGTCCGGTGGCGGTGCGGACGCTCGCGGAGGTCATCGCGCGGGGCGGCGAGCTGCCCGCGGCGCCACTGCACACCGGTGCCGGCGACGACGCGCCGGCACTGCTCGTCTACACCTCGGGCAGCACCGGAACCCCCAAGGGCGCAATGTATCCCGAGCGGATGGTGGCGCGGCTGTGGCGCAACGGGGTGGAACGGCCGCTGCCCTCGATCGGGTTCAGCTTCATGCCGATGAGTCACGTCGCCGGACGCGGCTCGCTGCTGTCCTGTCTGGGGCGCGGCGGCACCGTGTATTTCGCGGCCCGCAGCGATATGTCCACGTTGTTCGACGATCTGGCGTTGGCGCGGCCGACGTTCGTGTTCTTCGTTCCGCGGGTGTGCGACATGCTGTTCCAGCGTTTTCGCGGTGAGGTCGACCGTCGGGTGGCCGCCGGGGGAGTGCCGGAGATCGTGGAGCGGGAGGTGAAAGTCGAACTGCGCGACGGGGTGCTGGGCGGGCGGTTCATCATGGCGATCACCGGCAGCGCGCCGCTGTCGGCGCAGTTGCACGAATTCATGGCCTCGGTGCTGGGATTCGAGTTGATCGACGGCTACGGGTCGACCGAATCCGCGGGCGGCATCATGGTGAACAATCTGGTGCTGCGGCCGCCGGTCACCGACTACAAGCTGATCGATGTCCCGGAGCTGGGGTACTTCGGCACCGACAAGCCTTATCCGCGTGGGGAATTGCTGGTCAAGGCCGAGACGCTCATTCCAGGCTACTACAAGCGTCCGGATCTGAACACGGAGATCTTCGACGCCGACGGCTTCTACCGCACCGGCGACATCATGGCCGAGCACGGGCCCGATCATCTGGTGTACGTCGATCGGCGCAACAACGTGCTCAAACTCTCCCAGGGTGAATTCGTCACCATAGCCAAGCTCGAGGCCGTCTACGTGGCCGCTCCGCTGATCGACCAGATCTACATCTACGGCAGCAGTGAGCGTGCGTATCTGCTCGCGGTGGTCGTGCCGACAGCGGAATCCCTTGCCACACATACTGATCCGGCTGCCTTGACCGCGTCGATCACCGAATCGCTACAGCGGGTCGCCCGGGCGGAGCAGCTGAACTCCTACGAGATCCCGCGTGCGGTCCTGCTCGAGGCCGATCCGTTCACGGTCGGCAACGGGCTGCTGTCGGGGGTCGGAAAACTGTTGCGGCCCAAGCTCAAAGCGCGTTACGGCGAGCGGCTCGAACAGCTCTACACCGATCTGGCGCGCGAACAGGACGACGAGTTGGCCGCGCTGCGTCGCGAAGCCGCGGATCTGCCGGTGCTCGACACGGTCGGGCGGGCGGCGCGGGCGTTGCTGGGCTGTGCGAGCACCGATCTCCGCCCGGACGTGCACTTCACCGATCTGGGCGGTGACTCGCTCTCGGCGCTGACGTATTCCACACTGCTGCAAGAGATCTTCGGCGTCGAGGTGCCGGTCGGCGTGATCGTCGGCCCGGCCACCGATCTGACCGCGCTGGCCCGCTACATCGAGTCCGAACGTGCCTCCGGCGGCAAGCGGCCCACCGTCGCCACGGTGCACGGCACCGGAACACGCATCCGCGCAGCCGATCTCACGCTGGACAAGTTCATCGATCCCGCGACGCTCGATGCCGCCCCGAACCTGCCGCGTGCCGGTCAGACTCCCACGACGGTGTTGCTGACCGGCGCGAACGGCTACCTCGGGCGGTTCCTGTGCCTGGAATGGCTACAGCGGCTGCACCTTTCGGGCGGTCGGTTGATCTGCGTGGTGCGCGGCACCGATGCTGCCGCGGCGCGTGCCCGGCTGGACGAGGTCTTCGACAGTGGCGATCCGGAACTCGTCGGCCGCTACCACACGCTCGCCGAACACACCCTCGAGGTGCTGCCCGGCGATATCGGTGAGCCGAATCTCGGTCTGAGCGAACAGGATTGGCACCGTCTCGCCGAGACGGTGGATCTGATCGTGCACCCCGCGGCCCTGGTCAACCACGTGCTGCCGTACGGACAGTTGTTCGGTCCTAACGTCGTCGGCACCGCCGAGGTGATCCGCCTGGCGCTGACCGCGACGATCAAGCCGGTGACCTACCTGTCCACGGTGGCCGTGGCCGGGCAGGTCGCGCCGGAGGTGTTCACCGAGGACGGTGACATTCGCGAGGTCAGCGCGACGCGTTCGATCGACGACGGCTACGCCAACGGTTACGGGAACAGCAAATGGGCCGGGGAGGTGCTGCTGCGCGAGGCACACGAGTTGTGCGGGCTGCCGGTGGCGGTCTTCCGCTCCGACATGATCCTGGCGCACACGCACTACGCCGGGCAGTTGAACGTCCCCGACATGTTCACCCGGCTGCTGCTGAGCCTGCTGGCCACCGGACTCGCGCCGAAGTCCTTCTACGCCACCGACTCCCGGGGCAATCGTCAGCGTGCGCACTACGACGGGCTCCCCGCCGACTTCACCGCGCTCGCGATCACCGAACTGGGCACCCGGATCGGCGCGGGCTTCGAAACCTTCGATGTGCTCAATCCGCACGACGACGGCATCTCGCTGGACGAATTCGTGGACTGGCTGATCGAGGCGGGCCACGCGATCGAGCGGATCGAGGACTACGGCGAATGGTTCCGCCGGTTCGAGACCGCGGTGCGCGCGTTGCCCGAGGACCAGCGTCAGCATTCGCTGCTGCCGCTGCTGCACGCCTACCGGGCTCCCGGCCGGCCGATGCGCGGAGCGGCCTTGCCCGCCAAGAAGTTCCAGGCCGCGGTGCAGGTCGCCGAGTTGGGGCCCGAGCGTGACATCCCGCACCTGGACCGGGCGTTGATCGAGAAGTACGCGACCGACCTGGTACTGCGGAAGTTGCTGTAGATCAACAGGATCCACCCGCTCAACGACGCG
Source organism: Nocardia macrotermitis (assembly GCF_009604405.1). Classification (GTDB taxonomy): domain Bacteria; phylum Actinomycetota; class Actinomycetes; order Mycobacteriales; family Mycobacteriaceae; genus Nocardia; species Nocardia macrotermitis. The sequence continues at coordinate 232,788 of NZ_WEGK01000007.1, read as the reverse complement.
CGGGCTGCTGTGTCCGTGGCTTCGGAACACAGCGGCGCGGGTGCCCCGCTTGTCACGGGGCACCCGCGCCACAATCACCGCGGCGAGATCGTCGCCGCAGTGAAGTCGGACCCGGCTCCGGCACAGCATCATTCGCGAACCGACCTGCCGCCCTGGATGGACAGTCCGGCTCCGCGACCGCCACGCTGATGCCGCCGCACGGCCGAACGGTCGCGGGACCGCTCGGTCGATCGGGGCTAGGTGATGATCCGCAGCGGGTTCTCCAGCAACGCCTTGAACTGCTGCAGGAACTTCGCCGCGACCGCCCCGTCGATGGCCCGATGATCGGCGGACAGGGTGACCCGCAGCACCTTCCGGGACACCACCGCACCCGAATCATCCAGTCGCAGTTCATCACTCGCACCCCCCACGGCCAGGATCGCCGATTCGGGCGGGTTGATGACCGCGGTGAACTGCTCGATGCCGAACATGCCCAGGTTCGAGATGGTGAACGTGCCGCCGGACATCTCCTCCGCGCGGAGTTTGCGATCCCGGGCGCGTTCGGCCTTCTCGCGGCTCTCGGCGGCGATCTCCGAAACGCTCTTGCGGTCCGCGTCGCGGATCACCGGCACGAGCAGCCCGGCCGGGGTCGCCACCGCGATGCCGAGGTGGATTCCCCTGTGCCGCAACAGTTTGTCACCGGCGAAGCTGACGTTCACCGACGGATCCGTGCGCAGGGTGGCCGCGACCGCCTTGACCAGCAGATCGTTGACGCTTACCTTCCCTTTACCGGCGGATTCGAGCGTCGCGTTGACCTGCACCCGGAAGGCCAGCAGGTCGGTGACGTCGATCGCGCTGGTCAGGTAGATGTGCGGGGCCTGCTGCTTGCTCTCGGTGAGGCGGACGGCCGAGACCTCTTGGATGCGGGTCAGCGGGATCTCGTCGTAGTCGCCGGATGCCACGACCGGTGCGGTCGTGGGCGCCTCGGCCTCCGGCGCGACGGTTGTACCCGAATCGGTTGTGCTCGAGGCAGATTCGACATCACGGCGGGTGATGCGTCCGCCCGGTCCGGTGCCGGTGACGGTCGCGAGGTCCACGCCGCGTTCGCGGGCGATCTTCCGCGCCAACGGCGAGGACTTGAGCCGCTGACCGTCGGACGTGTTCGAAGCTGTCGCACCCACCTCGGATGCCACGGATTCCGTTGCGGCCGTGCGCGTATCGGTTCCGGACGCAGCGGCAGCGACCTCGGAACCGCCGGCCGGAACCTCCGCGGCCGCCGCGCTCGTGAGGCGCGCGGCCCCGCTGCCGTCTCCGACGAGCGCGATCGGTTCCCCGATCGGCACCCGCGCTCCCGCGTCGGCGAGGATCTGTTCGAGCACCCCGTCGTCGTAGGCTTCCAGCTCCATCAGCGCCTTGTCGGTCTCGATCTCGGCGATGACCTCGCCGCGCGCGACCGGATCTCCCACCTGTTTGAGCCAGGACGCGATGACGCCCTCCTCCATGGTGTCCGAGAGCCGGGGCATGGTGATCTCAGGCATATGTCTGGTCCTCTCAGCTCTGCCGTCGGCCCACGGCCGCAAGGGTTTCCACCGCGGCGGTGTACAGCGAGTCGGCGGACGGCAGGGCGATCCGCTCGAGCGGTTTGGCGTAGGGCAGCGGCACCTCGGCCATCGCCACCCGGCGTACCGGCGCGTCGAGATAGTCGAAGGCCCCGTCGGAGATCGACGCCGCGACCTCCGCGCCGATGCCGTAGGTGAGCCAGTCGTCCTCGCCGATCACCGCGCAGCCGGTCTTGCGGACCGACGCGACCAGCGTGTCGCGGTCCAGCGGACGCAGGCTGCGCAGGTCGATCACCTCGGCCGAGATACCCTCGGCGGCAAGGCGTTCGGCGACCTGGGTGCAGACCGTGGCCATCCGGGAGTAGCCGATCAACGTGATGTCCGAGCCCTCCCGGGTGACCGCCGCCTTGCCGATCGGCGCGGGCGGAATATCCTCGGGCACTTCACCTTTGGTGTTGTAGAGCGAGAGGTTCTCCAGGAACAGCACCGGGTCGTCGTCCTCGATCGCGGCCTTGAGCAGCGCGGCCGCGTCGGCGGGTGTGCTGGGCGCGACCACCTTCAGACCTGGGACGAACGCGTAGTACAGCTCGATGTTCTGCGAATGTGTCGCGCCGAGCTGCTGACCGCCGCCGCCGGGCGTGCGAATGACCATGGGCACGTTGGTCTGTCCGCCGAACATGCCGTAGATCTTGGCCGCGTGATTGACGATCTGATCCAGCGCGAGCAGCGAGAAGTTGATGGTCATGATCTCCACGACCGGGCGCAGCCCCAGCATCGCCGCGCCGATGGCCGCACCGACGAAACCCTCCTCGGCGATCGGAGTGTCGCGGACCCGCTTCTCCCCGAATTCGGCCAGCAGCCCGGCGGTGATCTTGTAGGAGCCTTCGAAGACGCCGATCTCCTCACCGATCAGGAAGACGTCGTCGTCGCGACGCATCTCCTGACGCAGCGTCTCGCGCAGCGCTTCGCGATATGTGATGACGGGCAAGGGATTACCTTTCGAAAGGAACGTCGGACCGCGATGTGCGGGAAGTCGCCCGGACCAACCGGTCCCGGTTACCGCTGGACATCGGCCGGGAACAGCGGATCGGCGGGCAGGCGGCGCAGTTCCCCGGGGACGGGAGTCGCGTACGTGTAGTCGAACAGGCTGGACGGATCCGGATGCGGGCTCGACTCGGCGAATTCCACGGCAGCGGCGACCTTTTCGCTCACCTCGGTCTCGATCGCGGCGGCCGACTCCTCGCTGAGCACACCGGCCGCGAGCAGCCGGGCGTGCCAGAGCGTGATCGGGTCGTGCTCGCGCGCCTCCGAAACCGCCTCGGTGCTGCGGTATTTGGCCGGATCGACGACCGAGTGCCCCTTGAGCCGGTGACTGACCGCCTCGAGCAACGCCGGTTTCCCTTCGCGCCGTGCGGATTCGATGAGTTCGCTTGCCGCCTCGCGGACCGCGAGCACGTCGGTGCCGTCCACGCGCTCGCCGCGCATCCGGTAGGCCGCGGCCCGCTTCCACAGCTCCGGTTCGGCCGAGGACTTCTCGACCGTGGTGCCCATGCCGGTGTAGTTGTTGATCACCAGGAACACCACGGGCAGATGCCACAGCGCCGCGATGTTCAGCGATTCGTGGAACGCGCCGATATTCGTTGTGCCCTCGCCCATCTGGCACACCACCACGTCGTTCTCACCGCGATAGTCGATGGCCAGGGCCGCGCCGATGGCCAGCGGGACCTGCCCGCCGACGATCGCGTAGCCGCCGAGCAGCCGGGTCGCGGTGTCGTACATGTGCATCGACCCGCCCCAGCCCTTCGAGGTGCCGGTGGAGCGGCCGTACAACTCGGCCATCACCCGGCCCGGCTCGATGCCCTTGGCCAGCGCGTAACCGTGCTCGCGGTAGTTGGTGAACAGGTAGTCGGTCGGGCGCATGGCCGCGCCGAGCCCGACGACGGTCGCCTCCTCACCGAGATTCAGGTGGCAGTAGCCGCCGATCCGGGCCTGCTGATACGCCTGCGCGGTGCGCTCCTCGAAGCGGCGCACGAACAGCATGTCGCGATACAGGTCGCGCAGCAGTACGGGATCGGTTGCGGTGATACGGCTTTCGAGCGTCGCGGCTTCGGCTGCCGTGAGGTCGTCCAGTGCGGCGTCGGGCGCGGTGGTCTTCTTCGCGCGAGTGGATTTGGCCGGTGCGACAGCGACGGTCTCGTCGGTACCCGACTCGGAATCCTGCGCCGGAACGGATTTGGCGGCGGTGGCCGGACGTCCGTCGGCCGGCCGGGTGGCCTTGCGGGTGGATTTGCGCGGCGTGGTGGTGGTCACTTGTGGTGCTCCTCGAATTTCGGTGCGGCACAGTCGGTTCAGGCGTGGTCACGCCCCGCTGCCGCCTCCGCGTCGCTTGCGCGGCGGTGCGATGTGGACCGGCAGGCCGAGTCCGGCCAGCGCCGCCTCCATACCGATCTCGCCGAGTGTGGGGTGGGCGTGGATGGTGCCCGCGAGTTCGTCCAGGGTGGCCTCGATCGAGATCGCCAGTGCGCCTTCGGTGATCAGGTCACTGGCCGACGGGCCGATGATGTGCACGCCGAGCACCTCGTTGTGGCGCTGTCCGGCAACGATTTTCAGCATGCCCTCGGTCTCGCCGAAGGTCTTGGCCCGGCCCAGCGCCGCGAACGGGAAGGAGGCGGTGATGATCTCGTGTCCCGCCGCGCGCGCCGCCTCCTCGGTCAGCCCGACGCTCGCGATCTCCGGATGGGTGAAGGTGGCGGCCGGAATGACCGCGTAGTCGATGTGCGTCTCGTATCCGGCGACGGCATCGGCGGCGGTCAGCCCCTGATGCGAGGCGACGTGCGCGAGCAGCGCCTTGCCGGTGACGTCACCGATCGCGTAGACGTGCGGCACACCGGTGCGCATCTGATCGTCGACGGGGATGAAACCCCGTGCGTCGGTGTCGATTCCGGCCCTGTCCAGATCCAGCGCAGCGGTATTGGGACGACGCCCCACCCCGACGAGCACCACATCCGCGTCGACCTCCCGCGCCTGCGGCCCGCCGACCGTGACGCGCAGCGCGTCACCCGCCTCGCTGATCCCGGTGACCGTGGATCCGGTCAGCACGGTGATGCCGCGCTTGCCGAACGAACGACCCAGCGCGGACCCGATCGCACTGTCCTCCAACGGAACCAGCCGATCCTGCATCTCCACAACGGTCACCTCGGCCCCGAAGGCGTGGAACAGGCTCGCCCATTCCGCACCCACCGCGCTACCGCCGATCACGACGATCCGCCGGGGCACCTCGGTCAATCCGAACGCGCCGTCCGAGGTGATCACCCCGGGCAGATCCGCGCCCGGCGCCGGCAGCACCGCGGGCACCGAACCGGTCGCGACGATGACATCCGTCGCGCTGATCTCCCGGACCGCCGCCGCGCCCGGGGCGGCCGCATAGCGCGGGCCACCGGGGAAGATCGGCGAGCCACCGGCCTCGAAGACCTGCACCGTGGTCGCCCCGGTGAACCGCGCGTGACCCTCGATCACGGTGACCCCGTTGGCTTTCAGCAGCCCGGCGACACCGTCGGTGAGCTCCTTGACGATCCCGTCCTTGCGCTGCCGCACCGCGGCGAAGTCGAACCGGACGTCATCGGCATACACGCCGAAATCGGCTGCGGCACTGACGGTCTGGAACACCTCGGCGGACCGCAACATGGCCTTGGTGGGGATGCAACCCCAGTTCAGACAGACCCCGCCGGGTCGCTCCTTCTCCACCAGCCCGACATTCAGGCCGCGCTGCGCCGCCCGGATGGCGGCCACATAGCCACCCGGACCGCCACCGATCACCAGCAGATCGAATTCCGGCACTCGTGGTGCTCCTCGTCTCGAACGAATACGACCGCACCCGGATGTGGCGCGAGTCATCCCCGTCGAGTGTCGTCGCCACTCGCAGCACAAACAATGCACCGCAAGCCCAGGAATCGCGCATCAGAATTGGGCGCAGCGCCCAATCGTGGTGAGCGTTACCGGGGGTCGTTCAGCCCGAGCGCGGCGAGCGCGAGCGAAAGCTCGAACGCTGCACGCTGATCCTCGAGCGGCCGCCCGAGCAGCCCGGAGATCCGTTGCAAACGGTTGATCACGGTGTTGCGGTGACAGTGCAGTCGCGGCGCGGCATTGGCGGCGGAACGGTTCTCCGCCAACCAGATCGACAGGGTCCGCAGCAGGATGTCGCGTTCCTTGTCGGGCAGTTCCAGCACCGGGCCGAGGGTGTGGGTGAGCAGCAGATCGGTCAGGTCGGGGGAGCGGACCAGCAGCGCCTCGGGATAGCGCTGCTCGAGCGACACCAAACCCGTTGCGCCGCCGGGCAATGTCTGGAGCGCGATGAGCGCCAGCGCGTGCGCGGAATCCACCTGGGCGAGTCCGGGGACCGCGGGCGAGGCCCCGGCCCGTCCCCGCACCTGCGGCCGAAGCTGTTGCAGCACAACCTCATCGGTGCGATGTTCGAGGGAGACGATCCCGATGGTGGTGTCCACCCGGTCGTGCCACACCGATCGGATACCCGAGGCCGCCAGCGCCGTTTCGGTGCCCGCCCGCAGCGGTCGTCCGGCCCCGCGCGCCGCGACCACCAGATATGCCCCCTGCGCAGGCAGATTCAGCTCCCGCGCGGCGCGGGCGGCGAAGGCGGCATCGTGCGCCCGGCCCGAGAGCAGATCCTCGATCAGCGCGTGCCGCCGCCGCTCGTCCCGCCGCACCTGTTCGAGTTCGGTATTGCGATAGGAGGTCACCAGCGCCGAGGACAGTCCGTCCACCACCGCCCACATCGCCGTGCCGGACTCCCGGATCTCCTGCGGCCCAACACTTCCCGCCTTGTCCAGCAGGGCCTCCCAGACGATGCCGCCACCCAGTCGGAAGGTGCGCAGCATCGCCTCCATCGGCACCCCCTGTTCGGCGCGATGCCGTCCGATCGCCGCGGCCACATCGTCGGTCTCCGGGTCGCCGCTCGCGCCGTCGAGCAGGTCCAGGATCCGGGTCAGATAGCGGCGGCAGCCCTCGCGCAGGTCCGCGCGCGGCACCGAGGTGTAGTCGGTCCATTCGGGGTTGTCGGTGAAGATCGCCGCGAGCAGCCGCCGTGTCATCGCCGGGATCTCGGCCCGGCACGCCTGGGCCAGGGTGCGGGTCCCGGGAGTCGAAAGGGCAGGTTGCGGCGATGCCATGGCCAGCACGGTACGCCGGATCGGCTCAGCTCAGCGCGAGTGCCAGGAAGAAATCGACCCGGTCCTCGAGCCGGGACAGGTCGCGGCCGGTCAATTCCTCGATCCGGGCGATGCGATAGCGCAGCGTATTGACGTGCAGATGCAGGAGTTCGGCGCTGCGCGTCCACGAGCCGTTGGTCTGCAGGAACACCCGCAGGGTGTGCGCGAGATCCGCGCCGTTGTCCTGGTCGTAGCTGGTCAGCGGGTCCAGCAGCCGCAGCCGGAACATGCGGCGCACCTCGTCCGGGACGCCGGCCAGCAGCATCATGTGGGTGGCCAGTTCGTCGTGGCCGACCAGGGCGCTCGCGCGGTCGCGTCCGGCGGCCATCCGCCGGGCGTACCGGGCCTCCTCGACCGCACCGCGCAAACCCTCGCCGTCGACGATCCCGCTGACTCCGACCGACAGCCGCACCTCACCCAGACCCGGTTCCAGAGTGCCCAGCGCGGAACCGATCTCGGCGAACGCGGTGTCGTCGGCGGGAATCAGCGCGATCGCCTCGCCGTCCACCAGACCGGTCGCAGGTGTTCTGCCGTAGAGGATTTCGCGCAGCAGAGCTCGTAACTCCCTGGGCCGCAGCACATCCTCGGCCGCCGCGGCCACCGCGACGTAGCTGTCGGTCACCCCGAGCCCGGTCAGCTCCAACCGCGAGATGATCTCGGCCGGTTTGGCATCGGAGACGATCAACTGCACCAGTTCCTCGGCCAGCCGCCCCTCGGCGCGCTGCCGGTCGTCGCCGCGCACTCGTTCGAGGGAGACGATCGCCGCGAGTTCCCCGGCCAGCGCGCGCCGCTGCTCGGGCCAGTCCGAACAGTCCGAATCGAAGACCAGCAGCCAGTCCGTGACCCGGGAGGTGCCGAATTCGTCCACCGCGAACAGCGAATACGGCCGCGGTTCGGTACGCACCACATGCGGCAGTCGCCGCGCGGACAGGAATTCGGTGACCGTCCGCGCGGGCGGCGGCTGATCCGGCCCGGCCACGACGCGGCCGGTCGTGGTCATCACCCAGCAGCGCATATCCAGATCGCGTTCGATCAGCTCGAGCACCGAACCCAGGCCGGTCCCGGCGACGAGCTGCCGATGCCGGTCCAGAATCGCGGTCAGATCCGCCGCGCGACCGGTCGACAGGATCCGGGTGATCCGCTCGGTGACGGTCGCGAACGCCACTCGCTCATCCACCCGGAACAGCGGAATCCGGTACTTGCGACACGCCCGCACCACATCCTCGGGCGGGGCCCCGTAACGGGCGTCGCCGGTGGCCAGCGCCGCGGCTTTGGAGCGGGCCAGCGCCGCGACGAAGGTCTCGCTGTCCTGCGGCCCGCTGTGCCACTGCATACCGGTCAGCACCAGTTCACCGCCCGACAGGTAGCGGCTGGGATCGGGCAGATCCTGGGTGACGACCCAGCGCACGAACCGGTCGAGCTCCTCTTCCCCCGTGACGAGTTCGAGCCCCAGATCCGTCATGGCGAGCAGGGAACGTAGACGCATGATTCCGGACGCTAACAGCCGTCGTGCCCGGTTGTCGCCGGTTCGGCGGCACTGGTGACCTCGCCGTAACGCGGCCGTCATCGCCTTTGGAGATAAGTACGAACGACCCCTTGCGAAGCGCCGCACAGTTCGGAGTTCCGGTCGTGGCCCGGCGATGGCCCGGGCGGGTGTACTGACAGCACACGTTTTCACGCGATGGAGGTCAGATGACGGTGCAGCGGTGCGCACCCGGAAATTCCGGGGGGATATGATGGAATTCCTGCGACCCGGGAATTGGGCCGAGGCACTCGAATTGCGGGCCGCCTTTCCCGACGCGCTCCCGATTCAGGGCGGCACGGATGTGATGGTCGAATTGAATTTCGACAAGGGGCGTCCGGCCGCACTGCTGGATCTGAATCCGTGTGCCGAATTGCGGCATATCGAGGAAATCGACGGTCGACTGCGTGTCGGGTCCGGTGTTCCGTACGTGCGGATCATCCGTGAGCTGGGCACACGGGTGCCCGGACTGGCGCAGGCGGCCCGCACGGTGGGGTCGCCGCAGATCCGCAATCGCGGGTCCGTCGGCGGTAATCTCGGCGCCGCGTCGCCGGCCGGGGACAGCCATCCCACGCTGCTCGCCGCGAATGCGGTGATCGAGGTCGAATCGGCCGCGCGCGGTGCCCGGATGATCCCGATCGACGATTTCTACGTGTGGGTCAAGAAGAATTCCCTCGAACCCGATGAATTGATTCGCGCGATCCGGCTCGAACCCGATTCCGGTCCGCAGTATTTCTCGAAGGTGGGCACGCGCAATGCCATGGTGATCGCGGTGTGTTCCTTCGCGATCGCATTACGTCCCGGAACACGTTCGGCGGGAACGGGAATCGGTTCCTCGGGGCCCACGCCGCTGCGGGCCCGGGCGGCCGAGGAATTCCTCGCCCAGGAACTGCCCTGGGGCGATCCGGTCCCGCTGTCCGAGACGCTCACCCGTGAATTCGGCGCGTTGGTCGCGGCCGCGGCGAAACCCATCGACGATGTGCGCGGCACCGCCGATTATCGGACGCACGCGCTGTCCGTCATGGCGCGCCGCACCCTCGCCTGGGCCTGGAACGATCTGGTCGAAGACCGGCGGGCGGCCTGATGCGAGTGGAGTCGTCGCGTGGGGGTCGACGTGAATATACCCACCGGCACGCGGAAACCGCCGTGCCGACGACGTGCTGGAGGTCGATCAGATGCGGGTGAGTGTGCGGGTCAACGGTGTGCAGCAGACCGTGGACGAGGTCTGGGAGGGGGAGAGCCTGCTCTACATGTTGCGCGAGCGGATGGGGTTGCCGGGTTCCAAGAACGCCTGCGAACAAGGCGAATGTGGTTCCTGCACAGTCTATCTGGACGGCGTTCCGGCCTGTTCCTGCCTGGTCGCGGCCGGGCAGGCGCACGGACGTTCGGTGCGTACGGTCGAGGGTCTGGCCGCCGCCGACCGACTCGACCCGGTGCAACGGGCATTCGTGGAATCCGGTGCGGTGCAATGCGGATTCTGCACGCCGGGCCTGATCGTGCAGGCGCACGACCTGATCGAGCGGAATCCGGAGCCGACCGATGCCGAGATACGTGAGGCGCTGGCCGGAAACCTGTGCCGCTGTACGGGTTACGAGAAGATCCTCGACGCGGTCCGGGTGGCCGCCCGGCGAAAGGCCGCGACGCGATGAGTAGAGTAGCGCAAGCTGATCCGGCGGCACACCTGTCTGCGGGCCGCCGGATCATCATCGAAAACGCTTATCTCGCACCGGTTGTCGGCGCGGAGATCGCGAATGGATACCTGACGGTCGAGAACGGGCGGATCACCGCGCTCGGCAGCGGCCCCGCGCCGCTGGCCGAGAACGCCGAACGTATCGACGCCACAGGCTGTCTGGTCACTCCGGGGCTGGTGAACACCCATCATCACCTGTACCAGTGGGCCACCCAGGGGATGTTCCAGGACGCGACCTTGTTCGAATGGCTGACCGGGCTGTACCGCACCTGGGCGCACATCGACGCCGACATCACCTACGGCGCGGCCGCGGCGGGACTGGGCTGGCTGGCCCTGGGCGGCACCACCACCTCCACCGATCACCACTACGTATTCCCTTCGGGCCGTGGGGATCTGTTCGAGGCCGAGGTGCGCGCGGCGGCCGAGGTGGGTCTGCGATTCCATCCCTGCCGGGGTTCGATGGACCGCGGCCGGTCCGCGGGCGGTCTGCCCCCGGACGAGGTGGTGGAGACGATCGATCGCATCCTGGACGACACCGCCGCGACCATCGACAAGTACCACGACCCGTCCTTCGATTCGATGCTGCGGGTGGCCGTCGCACCCTGTTCGCCCTTCTCGGTGACCGAGACGCTCATGCGGGAATCCGCGATTCTGGCCCGCGACAAGGGCGTTCGCCTGCACACCCATCTGGCCGAGACGCTGGATGAGGAACAGCACTGCCGCGAACAGATGGGCTGCACCCCGGTCGAATACATGGAACAGCTCGGCTGGCTGGGCCCGGACGTCTGGTTCGCCCACGCGGTTCACCTGCACGACAACGATATTCGACGTTTCGCGGAGACCGGTTCCGGCACCGCGCACTGCCCGAGCTCCAATGCCCGGCTCGGCGCGGGTATCGCCCGCGTGCGGGATCTGCTGGCCGCAGGTGCGCCGGTCGGGCTGGGGGTGGACGGGGCCGCTTCGTCGGAACTGACCTCGATGGCCGGAGAAATGCGGCAGGCCATGCTGTTTCAGCGCGCGGTGCACGGACCGACGGCCCTGACCGCGCGGCAGGCACTGGAGATCGGCACGCTGGGCGGAGCCCGGAATCTGGGTCGTCACACCGAGATCGGCAGTCTGGAACCGGGCAAACTGGCCGATATCGCGATCTGGCGGGTCGACGGATTCCGTTCGGCCGTCATCGATCCGGTGTGCGCGTTGGTATTCGGTCCCACACCGCCGCTGGCCCGCCTGCTGGTGGGCGGACGGACAGTGGTCGAGAACGACGAATTACCTACCGTCCCACAGGATGTCATCGCCGCCGCCGGGGCATCGGCTCGCGAACGGTTGCTGAGTGAGGAGTCCCGATGACCCGCGCCACCCGCTTCCCCGCCGACGTCGCCGCCCCCGGCAACGCCGGTGTCGGCGGCAGCCCGCTGCGCCCCGACGGAACCCTGAAGGTCAAGGGCGAGTTCGCCTATGCCTCGGATCTGTGGATCGACGGCATGCTGTGGGGTACGACCCTGCGCAGCCCGCACCCGCGCGCCCGCATCCTGCGTCTGGACACCGCCGCCGCGCTGGCGCTACCGGGCGTGCACGCCGTGCTCACGCACCACGACGTGCCCGGCCGCAAGATGTACGGCCTGGACCACACCTGGGACCAGCCCGTCCTGGCCATCGACGAGGTCCGCCACCACGGCGAGCCGATCGCGCTGGTCGCCGCCGATCATCCCGAGATCGCCCGCCGCGCCATGGCATTGATCGATATCGAGTGGGAGGTGCTCGAGCCGATCACGGATCCCGTTGCGGTGGTGGATGATCCGGAGGCGCATCGGGTGCAGGAGCGCGGCGGCATCGCGCGGCACCAGCCGGTCCGGGTCGGCGACATCGCGGTCGGGCGCGCGCTGGCCGATGTGGTGATCTCGGAGAAATACGAGGTCGGCATCCAGGATCAGGCATTTCTCGGACCCGAATCGGGCCTGGTCGTCCCCGCCGACGACGGCCGGCTCGAGTTCTACGTCGCCACCCAGTGGATGCACAACGACCTGTCCCAGATCGGCCCGTGCCTGGGCCTGCCGGAGGACCGGATCCGGATGACCATGGCCGGGATCGGCGGCGCGTTCGGCGGTCGCGAGGACCTGTCGATGCAGATCCACGCCGGTATGCTCGCGATGCGCACGGGCAGGCCGGTCAAGATGGTGTACAACCGCGAGGAATCCTTCTTCGGCCACGTCCATCGGCATCCCGCGCACCTCTGGTACGAGTACGGCGCGACCCGCGCGGGCAAGCTCACCTATGCGAAGGTGCGGATCGTTCTCGACGGCGGGGCGTACACCTCCGCGACATTGAACGTCACCGGCAACGCATCCTCACTTGCCCTGGGCCCCTACGAATTCCCGCATCTCGAGGTCGACGCCTACGGCGTCTACACCAACAACCCGCCGTGCGGTGCGATGCGCGGATTCGGCGCGGTACAAGCCTGTTTCGCGCACGAATCGATGATGGACAAGCTCGCCGACGCGCTCGGCATGGACCGGGTACGCGTGCGGCAGATCAACGCCGTCTCCCAGGGTTCCACCCTCGCCACCGGGCAGGTGCTGCACGCGCCGACCCCGCTGGCACAGATGCTGGAACAGCTGAAAGATATGCCGCTGCCCCAGGATTCGGACTTCTCGGATATCCGAAACCTGCCCGGCGGCGCCTCACAGACCACACACGGCGAGGGTGTGGTCCGCGGTATCGGCTACGGCGTGGGCATCAAGAACATCTGCTTCTCCGAAGGTTACGACGACCTGTCCACCGCACGGGTGCGGCTGGAAGTCATTGCGGGAGAACCGGTCGCGCTGGTGCACACGGCCGCCGCCGAGGTGGGTCAGGGCCTGGTCACGGTGGAGGCGCAGATCGCCCGCACGGAACTGGGCGTCGAGCAGGTCACCATCGCTCCGGCCGACAACGCGGTCGGGGATTCGGGATCGTCCTCGGCCTCGCGTCAGACCTACATGACCGGTGGCGCGGTGAAGACCGCCTGTGAGGCGGTTCGCGCCCGAGTGCTGGAAATGGCCGCGGCCCAGGGTATTTCCGGTGCGGCGGCGCTGGTGGGCGGCAAGATCGTCGCCGCGACCGGTGAGGTACTCGCGGCGCTGGTCGACGTACTCGATGAGGGGTTCGTCGAAGAGACCCGCGAATACCATCACCGGCCCACCACCGGTATGGATCCGCTGACCGGACAGGGCAACAGCCACACCCAGCTGGCCGTCTGTGTGCATCGCGCTGTGGTCGACGTGGACACCGAACTCGGGTTGGTGAAAGTCGTTGCGCTGGACGCGGTTCAGGATGTCGGCCGGATCATGAACCGGCTGTCGCTGGAAGGTCAGATCCACGGCGGATCCGTACAGGGTCTGGGTCTGGCGGTCATGGAGGAAATCCGGGTAACCAACGGAAAGGTGCGCAATCCCTCGTTCACCGACTATCTCATTCCCACGATTCTGGACACTCCCACACAGGGATTGGCCATTCTGGAGAACCCCGACCCGCACGCCCCCTACGGGTTGCGCGGCGCGGGTGAGCCACCCACTCTCTCGTCCACCCCCGCGGTCGTCTCGGCGATTCGCGATGCCTGCCGGACAGCGGGCGGGACGGGGAACCTGATCCGGGTTCCGGTCCGTCCCGAGGACATTCTTCGAAGCTGTTGACCCACAACCGCATTCCGAACTACAGGTCCGATGACGGCCGGACCGGAGGTCGGCGTATTCGTTCAGGCCCGAGGAGGGCACGCCATGACCGAGGTACAGACCCGTACTTCTCCCGCTGCCATCGCCGCGCGATCGGTACTCGACCGGATCTTCCGGTTGGGTGCGCGCGGCAGCACCGTGACCCGTGAAATCCGCGGCGGCATCACCACATTCGTGGCGATGGCCTACGTGATCCTGCTGGTGCCGCTGATACTCGGCGGCGCCACCGATATCGACGGAAAGCATCTGAGCATCGCCCAACTCACCACGGCCACAGCATTTTCCGCCGGATTGTCCACGGTGTTGATGGGCCTGGTGGGGAACGTCCCGCTGGCGCTGGCCGCCGGCCTGGGCGTGGTGCCGGTGGTCGCTTTCCAGGCCGCGCCGCACATGACCTGGCCGCAGACCATGGGCCTGGTGCTGCTGATGGGTGTGATCATCGTGATCCTGGCCGCGACCGGGCTGCGCACCATGATCATCAACGCGATCCCGCTGGCGTTGAAGAACGCGATCGGCGTCGGGATCGGCATGTTCATCGCGATGATCGGCCTGGTCTCGGCCGGTGTGGTCGGGCACGGTTCGGCCTCGGGGCCGCCGGTGAGCCTCGGTCCCGACGGGCACCTCCAGGGCTGGCCCGTGGTGGTGTTCGGGGTCGGACTGCTGCTGATGATCGCGCTCTACATCCGCAAGGTGCCCGGTGCGATCCTGATCAGTATCGCGGCCGCCACGGTACTGGCCGTGGTGATCAACGCGGTCGCCACGATCGCGCCTGCGTCGTGGGGGACCGTGGTGCCGAAGATGCCGTCGCGCTTGTTCGCCGTGCCGGATTTCGGCCTGATGCTGCACGTCGACCCGTTCGGCGGTTTCGCCCGAGCCGGTGCGCTGACCGCGGGCGTCGTCCTGTTCACCCTGGTGCTCACCGGCTTCTTCGACGCCATGGGAACGGTTTTCGGGGTCTGCGACGAGGCCGGGTTGCTGGATGCCCAGGGCGCCATGCCCGCACTGGGCCGGGTGCTGACCGTGGACGGCCTCGCCCAGATCATCGGCGGCGCGAGCGGCGGTGCGGGCAGTACCGTCTACGTGGAGTCCGCGACCGGTGTCGGTGAGGGTGCGCGCACCGGTCTGACCAGCCTGGTGAGTGGCGGATTGTTCTGTCTGGCAATCTTTTTCACCCCGATCGCCGGGGTGGTGCCGATTCAGGCGGCCGCGCCCGCGCTGGTGCTGGTCGGGGCGTTGATGATGACGCAGGCACGCAAGATCGACTGGGCCGATATGGAGGTCGCGGTACCGGCCTTCCTGACCATCGTCGCGATGCCGTTCACCTATTCGATCACCAATGGTGTTGGTGCGGGCCTGATCTCGTACACGGTGATCAAGGCCGCGCGGGGTCGCTTCCGCGAAATCCATTGGCTGGTCTGGGTGGTGAGCGCGGTCTTCGCCTGTTACTTCGCCGTCTCCGGTATCGAAGTTCTGTTGAGAGGGTTCTGATCATGCGCGAGCTGACCGAGCAGATCCTGCGATGGCAAGCTGCGGGAACGCGATTCGCGGTGGCGAGCATCATCGGCGTCACCGGCAGCGCACCCCGTCCGGTCGGTGCGGCGATGGCGGTCGACGAGTACGGCACGGTCGTGGGATCGATCTCCGGCGGCTGCGTCGAGGGCGCGGTCTACGAGCTGTGTCGGGAGGCGTTGGAAACCGGTGTGCCACAGCGGGAAACGTTCGGCTACAGCGATTCCGACGCCTTCGCGGTCGGATTGACCTGCGGCGGGGTGCTGGAAGTATTCGTGCACCCGGTCGGCTCGCGCGATCACGACGCACTGTCCGCGGCTCTGCGAGCGGACGGCCCGGCCGCACTCGTTCGGGATATGTCTTCGGGGGAGACACTCGCGGTCGGGCCGGACTGGGTTGCACCGTCGGAAGTCATCGGGAGTGATCGAAACTTGTTGTCGAACAGTGTGATCGAACCCGACCCTGCGGTGGTGGCCCATGCGCGAGCGATGCTCGATCAGGGCGCGACAGGCGTCCATGTGATCGGCTGCGGCACAAGAGAAGTCACGGTATTCGTGGAGTTATCCGTCCCACCGCCGCGCATGATCATCTTCGGTGCCATCGATTTCGCCGCCGCAGTGGCCCGGATCGGAAAATTCCTGGGCTACCACGTCACCGTGTGCGACGCGCGCCCACTGTTCGCCACCCCGGCCCGATTCCCCGATGCCGACGAGGTCGTGGTCGACTGGCCGCATCGCTATCTACAAGGCACACAGGTGGATTCGCGCACGGTGATCTGCGTGCTCACCCACGACGCCAAATTCGACATCCCGGTTCTCGAGGTCGCACTACGCCGCCGGGTCGCCTACGTGGGCGCGATGGGCTCCCGCCGCACCCACCGCGACCGCACCACCCGCCTGCGCACGGCAGGTCTCACCGAATCCGAACTGTCTCAACTACATTCCCCGATGGGCCTGGACCTCGGCGGCCACACCCCCGAGGAAACCGCCATCGCCGTCGCCGCCGAGATCGTCGCGATCCGCCACGGCGGTTCCGGCCGCCAACTGCGCACCACAGACACCGCGATCCACCACCCGGCCCCCGGCCACACCCTGAGCCCGCCCCCGATGGAATCCGCCGGAAACATCCTGATCGACAACTGATTCCGTCCAACAGCCGTTACTGCGGCCGCGCCATCCACGCCGCGACCTGCGCCCGCGACGAGAAGTCGAGCTTGCCGAGAATGTTCTCGATATGCCGGTCCACCGTGCGCGGCGACACCACGAGCCGCTGCGCGATCTGCCGATTGCTCAGCCCCTGCGCGACGAGTTCGGCTACCTGCCGTTCGCGCACGGTCAGTACATCTTCCCGCACGGATTCGGTTGTCTCGGTGAAACTTTCGAGCGTACGGACGATCACTTGGTCGTGATCGAGCCCTTCGCCGCGCATCCGTTCGGCACGCTGAATCGCCTCGGGCAGGGCCGCGGCGGTGGCCCGTTCGCACGTCTCGTGCGGTGTCGCCAGGTAGGGCCCGAATGCCGTGATCGAGGTGCCGATCCGCCGCCATTCGGATCCGATCGCGCCCAGCAGCCACGCCGCGCGCCGGAACTCGTTGCGGGCGGCGGATATCCACGCGAGCAGTTCCAGCATCAGGGTGGTGGCGACGCGATCGTTGAACGCGGTCTGGATCTCCAGCGCGGCACAGGTCGAGGCGACCGCCGCGTCGTACTCGCCGTGCATGTGCTGGTTGAAACCCAGCGACCACAGCGCCAGCGATTTGCTCCACTGCTCGCCGCGCGCGTCGGCCAGGGCGATCGCCTGCCGCGCGGTCTCCTGCGCGGCATCGGTACCCGCGTGCGCCTGGGACATGGCCAGCTGGAACAGGCTGAACCGGGTGAGATCGTCGTCGTCGGGAAAATCGGCGAGGACGCGCTCATGGGTTTGGATGGCCTGCGCGAGATGGCCGCGGAACATCGCGGAGGTCGCGCCCAGACTGCTTGCCCACGCGATGACGCGCCGGTCGTCCACGGCCGCGGCCCGCGCCACGCATTCCGCCAACGCCCGGTCGGCCTGATCATGATCCCCTTGCAGCAGCATCACCCAGGCCGCCGCCCACAGCGCCGGAATCCGTTCGGGCAGGTCCGGGCTACCGCAGCGCAACGCCCGCTCGGTCCACTGCCGTCCGTCGGCGAGGAAACCGTCGGCGCACCAGTGGTAGCGCAGCGCGGTGACCAGCGACAACGCCTTGGGTGCGGCATCGGGTTCGTTGGTGGCCCAGTCCAGCGCCGCGCGCAGATTGCCGTGCTCGGTCCGCAATTCGGCCAGCCCGGCCGCCTGACCAGGCCCGTTCCAGGTTTCGGCGCTGCGTTCGGCGAGCGCGAGGTAGTAGTCGCAATGCCGCTCGCACCGGGCCTCGGTCTCGCCCAGTTCGGTCAGCCGGTGCCAGCCGTACTCCCGGATCGTCTCCAGCATCCGGTACCGGGGCGGCCCGTCGGTCGAGGCGAACACCAGGATCGACTGGGTGATCAGGTGATCGATCAGATCCAGAATCCGGCCGCGCGGCAGATCGGGGCCGCTGCACACGCTCTCGGCCGCGGCCAGGGTGAATTCACCGGCGAACACCGACAGCCGCGCCCACAACAGTCGTTCCGCCGGACGGCTCAGCCCGTAACTCCAGTCGATCAGCGCGCGCAGGGTGCGTTGTCGCGGCACCGTCGCGCGGGCGTCGAAATCCAGCAGCGTGAACCGGTCGTCGAGGCGTTCCAGCAGCCCGGACATCGTCAGCGACCGCAGCCGCGACGCCGCGAGTTCGATGGCCAGCGGGATGCCGTCCAGCCGGTGGCACACGCGCGCGACCGCTTCCATCTCGCCTTCGCTCACCGTGAATTCCGGACGCACCGCCCGCGCCCGCTCCAGCAGCAGCGTCGGCGCTTCGAACGCGGCCAGCGCCGTCGGCGTGATCGTCGTGCCCGAGGCGGGGAGCGACAGCGGCTGCACCGGGTACACGTGTTCGCCGACGATCCGGAGCGCTTCCCGGCTGGTGGCCAGGATCCGCAGTTCGGCACACGATCTGAGCAGGTGTTCGCACAGCGCGCCCGAACTGTCGACCAGATGTTCGCAGTTGTCCAGCACGAGCAACGCGTCCAGGCCCGCGAGATGGTCGACGAGCTGGCTCTCGGCGCTCCGGTTCGACATATCGATGATCCCGAGGCTGGTCATCACCGCCCCGGCCACCAGTTCCGCATCGCTGACCCGGGCCAGATCCACCAGCCACACCCCGTCCGGAAACGGCTGCACGGCCGCGACCTCGGTGGCCAGCCGCGTTTTGCCGACCCCGCCCACGCCGGTGAGGGTGACCAGTCGTGCGGTCGTGAGTAGCTTGCGGACTTCGCGGATATCGCGTTCCCGTCCGACGAAGCTGGTGATCGCGTGCGGCACGTTGCCGACCACGCGACCGGTCCTGCGCCTGATCACGAGACCAATCTAATCGCGCCGACCGGCCGAACTCCCCGGTAGCGAATAACGAGTTGATGCGAAAGTCCGTCGCGCGGACGTGCGGGGGCCGCGAAGATGGGTAATTCCACGGATGTCGCTCCGTCGGTGCGCTAGACCAGAATTACAGGGGCAAGCGAAAGAAGTGCCAGCCCACCTACAGGGGAGCGTTCACCGCAGGACGACCTCACCGGCACGGAACCGGTTTGCGGCCCCGCGGCGTACGACGAAGTGCTGCCGATCCGAGCAGTGCCGCTCGACGGGGCGACGATCTCGTGCGGCCAACCGAAACCGGATCACCGATGACCTCTGTACAACCCCTCGCCTACGGCTATCTCCGTAGCGATCTACTCCGCGACCGCGACCCGAACTCGGTCGAACAGCGACTCCGCACCGCCGCCGCCACCCTCGGCTACGCCCTGGGCACCATCTTCTACGAACCCCTCCCCGACAGCGGCACCCTCCCACCGGCCTTCGTAGAACTCGTCCACGAATGCCGCCGCACCGAAGCCCACACCGTCCTGACCCTGCACGGCCACCTCTCCGGCATGTCCGTGTGCTGCAAGGTCCTCGAGGCCATCCTCGGCGGGCACACCGGCGCCACGATCCAGGAGATAGAACCGGACGAGTAGTTCGCGGTGCGTCGTCCGTCTCTGGCCGAGTTGTCTCGGACCGTCCACTCGGCGAATCTCCGCACGCTTCAACCGGATGCGTGCGTGTCGATATCGGTCAGACGGAAAGTGTTGCCCAGCAAGGGATTTCCTTGTGTATGGTGTCGGATTCCCAGTTATGCAAGCTGATTCGCGGTGGGCTGCGGAGGAAGTCCGGATTGCCCGCACGGCCGCACTCGGATGCTCCGACCCGGCGGGTGGATGGTGCGGTGCGTGAATTCGTGTTGCTGCGGAGGCCGTGATCACGCGTGTAGTGGTTCTTCGGTGGCTCGGCGTTGGGAGTGGATGAGATCGGTGACGCGATCGAGTTGGGTGGCGAACGAGTCCGGGCTGATGGCGGCGATGCGGATCAGGATATGGTTCGCGCCTGCTCGGATGTATTGATTCAGTTGGGCTGCAACCTGTTTCGAGGATCCGGTGATCATCACCTGGATTTTTCCGACCTGGTCCAGGGGCATGCGGTAGGTTGTTTCGGCGTAGGAGCTCAGGGCTGCGCGACCTCGGGTGAGGTTGTCATCGATGTTGACGGTGGCGAAAAGTGCTGGGGTGATCGCGGTTTCGTCGCGGCCCGCGGATCTGGCCGTATTCCGGATCGTGGTGAGTCCGGATTCGTACTCGGAGACTTCGGGGGGATAGGGGAGCCAGCCGTCGTAGAGGTGGGCGGTGCGGCGAAGGGCGGCGGGGGTGGCACCGGCGAGCCAGATCGGAGGGCCGCCCGGGCGGTGGGGGAGGGGGACTTCCGGGAGCCAGTCGTACTGAAAGACCTTGCCGTGGAATGGATTCGAGTTGCCGGACCACAGCTGACGCCACAGGCGGACCGTATCGTCGAGGTGGGAGAAGCGGGTTCGGAACCGCACACCGGACAGGTCGAACTCCGGTTCGCTGATGCCGGGGAATCCGGCTCCCACGCCCAAAACGAGACGCCCCCGCGAGAGCAGATCCAGCGAGCTCAGAGTCAGCGCGGCGTGGACCGGATTGCGGTAGGCGGGGATCAGGGCGGCGGTGCCGAGGGTGATGCGGTCGGTGGCCGTGGCGGCGGCCGCGAGCAGCGTCAGCGGTTCGACGCGGGCGCGGAGCAGGGAATCGCCCACCCACGCCGAATCGAAACCGCGCTGCTCGGCGGCCACCACCAGATCCACCAGCGCCCGCGCCGAACCTCCGGCCGCGAGCTGGGCCACCCCGGCGGGTAGCAGCAATCCGTATCGAATGTCGTTCACCACTTCAGGATTCGCCGCGCGACGGGCGCCCGACAATTCCCTCCGGGGTATGAACGACACCCGGCCTAGCGGGCTGTGCGGGGCGCCCCGATACCCGGATCGATCCGCACCGGCCCCGCCGCGGTCGGCGTGATCGGGAAATCGAAGATCGCCGTCGGAACATAAACGGTGGCACAGGAATTCGGAATATCCACCACCCCGGAGAAGCGCCCCTCGATCGGCGCCGCACCGAGCAGCAGATAAGCCTGCTCACGGCTGTACCCGAAGTTGGTCAGGTAGTCGATCGCGTGCAAGCACGCACGCTCGAAAGCCAACTGGGAGTCCAGGTATCGCTGTTCACCGTCGAGCGTGACCGAGGTCCCGGAGAACGCCAGCCACTCGGAGTACACCGGACCCTCGTTACCGGGCATGAACACCGCGTTCTCGGTGACCCCGTACAGTTGCATGCCGTTCTTGATCAGATCGACCCGCAGATCGATGAACCCGCCCATCTCGATCGCACCGCAGAAGGTGATCTCCCCGTCGCCCTGCGAGAAGTGCAGATCGCCGACCGACAGCTTCGCCCCGTCCACGAAGACGGGATAGAACACGCGACTGCCGCGCGTGAGGTTCTTGATGTCCTGATTACCGCCGTTCTCCCGGGGCGGTGCGGTGCGCGCGGCCTCGGCGGCCACCCGATCGAACTCCGCGCCGGTCAACGATCCCAGGATCGCGTCGCGGGGTTCGGGCGGCAGCGCCAGCGGTGGCACCCGCTCCGGATCGGTGGCGATCAACGCGGCTTCCCGGGCGTTCCAGGTGCTCAGCAGACCGGCCGAGGGTGCGGTGCCCATCAGCCCCGGGTGCATGATCCCGGTGAATTTCACCCCGGGCACGTGCCGCGAGGTCGTGGTGTGCCCGCTGAAATCCCAGATCGCCTTGTACGCGTCGGGGAAGTGTTCGGTGAGGAATCCACCCCCGTTGTCGGTGGCGAAGATCCCGGTGTACCCCCACCCCTGCCCGGCCAGCGGACCCGAATCCTCTTGTGGCACAGGGCCGATGTCGAGGATGTCGACGATCAGCAGATCCCCGGGTTCGGCTCCCTCGATCGCGAACGGCCCGGACAGGCAGTGCACGGTGCTCAGCGGCGCGTTGCGCACGTCGTCGGCGGAATCGTCGTTGTGGATGGCCCCGTCGAACCATTCGCGCACGTGCACGCGGAACTCGTCGCCGGGCCGCACGGTCACCGCCGCCGGAATATCAGGATGCCACCGGTTGTGGCCGACGAACTTCTGGTCGGTGAACCGCTTGGATGAATCCAGCGGGTACAGCAACTCGGGCATGGGAGACCTCTCTTCGGCGTCGGAGTCAGTAGCGGGGGAGCTTGCGGTGCAAGGGATTTCGGGTCACCCGCGCGCCCCGGCGCGGCGGTGGCGCGCTCACCGTCGGTGGTTCGGAGGCCGTGCGGGCGGTGGCGTCGAGCAGGCGCGTGGCCGCCGACCCGGACCGCAGCAGCCCGCCGCCGCAGACCCGTCGCCGAGCCTGCCGCCGGCACACCGGGCACGGCGCGGAGTCGGGCACCTCGGTCATGCGATGCCACCGATCGAAGCCGCCGCAGACGGGACAGGTGAATTCGTAGCTGGGCATCGGCGACCTCCGACCGACCGGCAGCGCCGTAATCGGTTTCATTTGAGTATATTTCGTACGGCCACAATCGAAGGCGGCCCATGTCGCGACCACGAAACCGGGCGGTTAAGCCGCTGTTACGAGACTTCGGCCGTGTTTCCCGGCTATTAATTTTCATATGAATTATAGTCAATTGAAAATATCGACTATAGCGTCTGTCCTCACCGAGCCCGTGCAGCCAACGGCCTCGACTGCGAGGAGAACGACATGACGACACAACCGACGCCGTCCGCGACGCCCTCCCGATGGCGTCGCTTCCAGGATTGGGCAGCTCGCGACGACATCGAGGACTATTCGCTGCGATACGCGCCGAAGTCCTTCCGCCGCTGGAGTCCGATGGCGTGCGCGGTCACCGCCCTCGGCGGCATCGCCTACCTGGCCGACTACTCCATCGGCGCGTCGATCGCCGTGAGCCACGGCGCCTCCAGCGCCGTGATCGCGATCCTGGTCGCCGCCGCCACGATCTTCCTGACCGGCATCCCGATCGCCTACTACGCCGCCAAGTACAACCTGGACATGGACCTGCTGACCCGCGGCGCCGGATTCGGCTACTTCGGATCGACGCTGACCAGCATCATCTACGCCAGCTTCTGCTTCATCTTCTTCGCCCTCGAGGGATCGATCATGGCGCAGGCGATGAAACTGGCGTTCCACATCCCACTGCCGATCGGCTATGTGATCGGCTCACTGCTGATCATTCCGCTGGTGCTGTACGGGATGTCGGCGCTGGCGAAGTTCCAGGTGTGGACGCAGCCGCTGTGGCTGATCCTGTTCGCGGCGCCGCTGGTGATGATCGCGATCGGCGATCCGTCCGGATTCGACGGCTTCCTGTCCTGGGCTGGTGACGGCGGCAGTGCGCGGGTGACCGCGATCGGCGTCGGCGCGGGCGCCGGTGTCGCGCTGTCGCTGATCGCGCAGATCGGTGAGCAGGTCGACTATCTGCGATTCATGCCCGAGAAGTCCGAGACGCCCAAGCTGCGCTGGTGGTCCGCGGTGCTGGCGGCCGGGCCGGGCTGGGTGATTCTCGGTGCGGCCAAACAGATCTGCGGGGCCTTCCTGGCCTTCTACATCGCCGGACAGGTCGGTTTCACCCGGGCCACCGAGCCGATCGAGCAGTTCCTGGGCAGCTACGGGTCGCTGATCCACAGTCACGCGGCGGCGTTGGCCATCGCGACGGTGATGGTGCTGCTGTCGCAGATCAAGATCAACGTGACCAACGCGTACTCCGGATCGCTGTCCTGGTCCAACTTCTTCAGCCGGGTGCTGCACATCCATCCCGGCCGCGTGGTGTGGCTGGCGCTGCACATCGCGATCGCGCTGGCGTTGATGCTGGGCAATATGTTCACCCTGCTCAACACGATTCTCGGGTTCTACTCCAATGTCGCGATCGCCTGGGTGGGCGCGATCGTCGCCGATCTGGTGATCAACAAGGGCATCCTGAAGATCAGCCCGCCGTACATCGAGTTCAAACGGGCCTATCTGTATCCGATCAATCCGGTCGGATTCGGCTCCATGATCGCCGGATCGGTGCTGTCGATCCTCGCGTACTTCGGGGTGTTCGGCAGTCTGCTCGCGGCGTGGTCGCCGTATCTGGCACTGGCCGTGGCGGTGGTGCTGACGCCGATCATCGCGATCGCCACGCGCGGCAAATACTATCTGGCACGGCCTAATCCGCTGCGCGAGGAGATCGAGAAGGAACCGCTGTGGGCCGGGCAGACCCTGCTCGACATCGTCGACGGCAAGCGGTACGAACTGCCGGATATGGTGCACGACTGCCCATTCCACGGCGGCACGGTGTCCTCGCTGACCTGCACGCTCACCAAGGACTGCGAGGAGCAGTGCCAGTCGCCGTCCTACGCGGACTCGGTGGTGGCGCAGGATCTGGGTCTGCGAGCCGCACCCGCGCGTGACTGAACCTGTATGAAACTTCGCGGGGCCGAACATGATTCGGCCCCGAAGGAGGTGATCTCTCAGGAGGTGAGTTCGGCGTGCACGGTGAAGTCCAGCCGATCGACCCCGGCCAGATAGACCGGCTGGGTGGTGTGCACGCCGCGGACCCGGACCTCCCCGCGCGGGCCGTGATAGGCCGCGCCCGACGCGGTGCGTTCGATCGCGCGCAGATCCAGGCTGCGGGCCTGTTCGGCCAGCGAGGCGAACAACAGCAGTCCCTCGTAACAGGATTCGCCGATATTGTTCAACGCCGGAGCCAGCGCCCCGAAGTGCTCGGTGTACCGGGCCCCGAATTCCATTCCCGCCTGGGACACCACACTCTCGAAATAGCCACAGGCGGTGAACAATCCGCGCGTACTGTCCGCGCCGCCGGCGTACAGGACGTCCTCGCCGATCATCATGCCGAGCCGGATCCGGTGCTCGTCCAGCCCGGCCGCGGCGAACGCCCGGTTGAACGCGGCGCAGTCCGCGCCCACCAGGAACAGCAGAACGCCCTGTGCCGCAGAGGATCCGATCAGTTCGAGCGCGGTGGTGAAATCGCGTCCGTCCAGCGGGACGAAGCTCGCGCCGACCACTTCCATATCCGAATCCGCGCTGAATTCCACTGTCGCCCTGGCTGTTTCGCGCGGCCAGATGTAGTCGTTGCCGACGATGTACCAGCGCTTGATACCGAATTCGGCGCGCATCCAGCGCAGCGCGGGGAACAGCTGCTGATCGGGCGTCTCGCCGACCATGTACACCCCGTCGGAATCCTCGCCGCCCTCGTAGAAAGTGGTGTACACGTAGGGAATTCGACCGGCGGTGAGCGGGGTGATCACCTTGCGGGCATTGGACAGATGCCAGCCCACGACACCGTCGATCAGGCCCGCGCCGATTATCCGGTCCATCCGCGCGGTCAGCTCCGGCAGCGGCGCGGCGGCGTCGATCGGATGCAGTCGCACCGGCTGGTCCAGAATGCCGCCCGCGGCATTGATATCCGCGATCGCGAGTTCGGCGGACGCCTCGCAGGACGGCCCGAACATGCCCGCCGGGCCGCTCAGCGGCACCGCCAGCGCGAGATTCACCGTCATGGCAACCACCACCGTAATACTTGCAACTGAAAATGACTCATACGGCGCTGTATAGTGCTGATTGTGGACGATAGTACCGCTCTCGGAGCGCTGGACGAGCTCGCCCGATTGCTGCGGGGGGTATCGCAGGAGCTGGACAAGACTGTCGCCACCTGCCTCGGCGAGGGTTCACCCGCGCGCTGGCACGTGCTCAACGCGGTCGCCGACGGCCAGGGCCGTTCGATGTCCCAACTGGCCGAAGCCACCCAACTCAATGCCGCCACGCTCACCCGCCTGATCGACGCCATGATCGCCGACAATCTGGTGAACCGCAACGTCGACGCCGCCGATCGCCGCCGCGTGCTGGTCCACGCGACCCGGCGCGGCCAGCTGACCCACAAGGTGATGAACCAGGCGCTGTCCGAGGGCGGCGTCTCCGCCATCGCCGCCGACAGTGCGCCGATCACCGAACTGCTCACCGCGTTATCGGAGCGGATCCGGGTGAGCGATCCGGTGGCACTGTAGCGCCGCGATCGCGGTGGCACTTCCGTTGTCGCCGTGGCACTTTCGCACGGAAATGCCTTCGTTACACAGCGGACACCGCGTTGCCTCGCGTACGCGGGATGATTCCTCCGATGACATTCGGTGAAGTGCGCCGGAAGCAGCGGAAGGGCGACTCTCATGCGGCACGGAGATATCGGCTCGAGTCCCGACACGGTCGGCGTCGCGGTGGTCAACTACAAGATTCCCCGGCTGCACACCCAGGCCGACGTGCTCGAGAATGCCGAGAAGATCGCCGATATGGTGGTGGGCATCAAGAGCGGCCTGCCCGGTATGGATCTCATCGTATTCCCGGAGTATTCGACGATGGGAATCATGTACGACCGCGACGAAATGTACGCCACCGCGACGACCGTGCCCGGGGCGGAAACGGAGATATTCGCCGCCGCGTGCCGGAAGGCCGAGACCTGGGGTGTCTTCTCGCTGACGGGTGAGCGGCACGAGGAGCATCCGGGCAAGGCGCCCTACAACACCCTCGTCCTCATCGACGACGAGGGCCGGATCGTGCAGAAGTACCGGAAGGTGTTGCCCTGGAATCCGATCGAGGGCTGGTATCCCGGCGGGGAGACCTACGTCAGCGATGGTCCGAAGGGGATGAAAATTTCACTGATCGTGTGCGACGACGGGAATTACCCGGAGATCTGGCGCGACTGTGCGATGAAAGGCGCCGAGCTGATCGTGCGCTGCCAGGGCTACATGTATCCCGCGAAGGATCAGCAGGTATTGATGGCCAAGGCGATGGCGTGGGCGAACAACTGCTATGTGGCGGTGGCGAACTGCGCCGGATTCGACGGCGTCTACACCTATTTCGGCCATTCGTCGATCATCGGTTTCGACGGACGCACGCTCGGTGAGACCGGCACCGAGGAATACGGGATCCAATACGCGCAATTGTCGATTCCGGAAATCCGTGCCGCGCGCCGATACGATCAGGCGCAGAATCATCTGTTCAAACTGCTGCATCGCGGCTATACCGGGGTATCGAATTCCGGCGACGGCGACAAGGGGATCGCCGATTGTCCGTTCGATTTCTACAAGACTTGGGTCAATGACGCGAAGAAGGCGCAGGAGCAGGTCGAGGCGATCACCCGGGACACGATCGGTGTCGCCGAATGTCCGGTGTACGACCTGCCGCACGAATAGCGGCTCACGAAATATCCACGCTCACTGGGCATCTCGCGAATCCAGGGTCGCGAGCAACCCGCGCAACGTCTCCCGCTGCTCGTCGGAGAGCGGGGCGAAGGTCTCGGTGGCGGCCTCGCGGCGGGCCTGCGCCATGCGGGTGAGTGTGTGACGTCCGGCGTCGGTCGGGACCACCAGGGTGGACCGGCGATTCGTCGGATCTGGTTCGCGGGTGACCAGTCCCGCGTTGGCGAGCGCGTCGACCACGGTGGTGGCCGAGCGCGGCACGATGCCGAGATGTTCCGCGAGGGCGGACATGCGTAGTGGTTCCTCGGTGCGGCCGATGATCCGCAACGCCCGGCTCTGCGCGGGCGTGAGGCCCAGGGGAGCCAGCCGCGCCGCCTGATTGCGGCGAATCCGCTTGCTGACGTGCAGGAACAGTTCGGGTAGATCGGATTCGGTGGCTTCGGCCATGATTCTGAGCCTAGCTCATGATTGCGTGGAATAATTGTGAGTCAAGCTCAGTTAGAGCGAGTAGTACCTGGAAGGAGTCGCCTATGGCAACCCAATCCCCACCCGAACTTCGCCGCATCCTGCGGTTGTTCCGGCCCTATCGCGCCCGGCTGCTGCTGGTCGCCGCGCTGGTGGCCCTGTCCTCGATCGTCTCGCTGGCCTCGCCGTTCCTGTTACGCGAGATCCTGGACGACGCCCTGCCGCACGGCCGCACCGGACTGCTCACCGTCATGGCGGCGGGCATGATCGCGGTCGTCGTGCTGACCAGCGTGTTCAGCGTGTCGCAGACCTATATCTCCACCGCCGTCGGCCAGCGGGTCATGCACGACCTGCGCGCGGCGGTCTACGCGCGGTTGCAGAGCATGCCGCTGGCGTTCTTCACCGCCACCCGCACCGGCGAGGTGCAATCGCGCATCGCCAACGACATCGGCGGTATGCAGTCCACGGTGACCACCACGGCCACCTCTCTGGTCTCCAATTTCACCTCGGTGACCGCGGCCGTCATCGCGATGTTCGCGCTGGACTGGCGGCTCGCGCTGGTATCGCTGGTGATGCTGCCGTTCTTCGTCTGGATCAGCCGCCGCGTCGGCGACGAACGCCGCCGGATCACCGCCGCGCGCCAGCGCAAACTCGCGAGCATGTCCGCCATCGTCGAGGAATCGCTGTCGGTGAGCGGAATTCTGTTGGGGCGCACCATGGGTCGCGCGCCCGCGCTGATCGACGGATTCGCGAGCGAATCGCGCGAACTGGTCGATCTGGAGGTCCGGGCCAGTATGGCCGGTCGCTGGCGGCAGTCCACCATCCAGATCGTGATGGCGGCCATGCCCGCGGTGATCTACTGGGTCGCCGGATTCGCTTCCGCCAGTGGACATTCGCTGGTCTCGATCGGCACGCTGGTCGCGTTCACGACCTTGCAGACCAGCCTGCTGCGGCCCGCGGTGCAGTTGTTGTCCACCGGTGTGGACATGCAGAGTTCGATGGCGTTGTTCGGCAGGATCTTCGAATATCTCGACCTGCGTTCGGATATCGAGGAACCGGAACGTCCCGTGCCGATGCCGCGTTCCGAGGTGGCCGGTGAGGTGCGGTTCGAACACGTCGGATTCGCCTACGACGCGCAGGATCGGCAGGTCTTGGACGATGTCGATCTGACCGTTCCGGCCGGGACGTCGCTGGCGATCGTCGGCGAAACCGGTTCGGGCAAAACGACTCTCGGCTACCTGGTCGCTCGGCTGTACGACGCGAGTTCGGGGCGGGTCGCCGTCGACGGGGTCGATGTGCGGGAGCTGAGTTTCGCGGACCTGTCGGCCAGCGTCGGGGTGGTCTCCCAGGAGACGTACCTGTTCCACGCCTCGGTCGCGGACAACCTGCGCTTCGCCAAACCCGATGCGACGCAGGAGGAATTGATCGCCGCGGCCCGCGCCGCGCAGATCCACGACCACATCGCGAGCCTGCCCGACGGGTACGACACCCTCGTCGGCGAACGCGGCTACCGCTTCTCCGGCGGCGAGAAACAGCGCCTGGCCGTGGCCCGCGCCATCCTGCGC
Organism: Nocardia macrotermitis; assembly: GCF_009604405.1. GTDB lineage: Bacteria > Actinomycetota > Actinomycetes > Mycobacteriales > Mycobacteriaceae > Nocardia > Nocardia macrotermitis. Next base: position 203,837 of record NZ_WEGK01000007.1, on the reverse strand, counting down.
AATCCGCCGATCATGGTGCTGGACGAGGCCACCAGCGCCCTGGACACCCGCACCGAACGCGAGGTGCAGGCCGCCATCGACGCCCTGTCCGCGGGCCGCACCACCATCACCATCGCCCACCGCCTGTCCACGATTCGCGACGCGGATCAGATCGTCGTGCTGGATGCCGGACACGTCGTGGAACGCGGCACCCATCGAGAACTCCTGGAACGCAACGGCTTCTACGCGGATCTGCTCTCCCGCGACGCGGTCCTGGAGCCCGTCGCCTGACGCCTGCCCGAGTCCATCGGGCATCCGACCCGAACCTCGTCGCCGATCCGCATCCCCGGCCGTGAATCCACTTCTCGGCGCGACCGGAGTTGCGGGATACGGTCGCTCGTGGACCGCGACCCGAATTCAGCTGTGCGTCAAGTAATCCGCCCCGCCGATGTACACCGTGTGCCCGAGCGCGTGATCCCCGATGGTGGCATCGGCCACGGCGGTGGCGAATTCCTCCACCGTCGGCAGCGCACCGTGCTCGGTGCGGGCGGCGACCGCGTCCGGATCGCGGCGTTCCAGCAGTCGCACGATGATGGTCCCGTCGATCATATCGCCCGATACCACGGTGAAACCGATTCGGCGCGAGTCGAATTCGGGGATCAGCTCGCGCAGCGCGTCCTCTCCGGCGCGTTTGCTGGCGGCGATGGGCTCGTAGTCGGCGGGGACCGGTTTGCGGCCGTGGAAATGCGCCTGGTGGCTGGTGACGAAGACGATGCGCGCGCCCTCGGGCATATGCGGCAGCAGCAGCCGGACCAGTCGCAGCTGCGCGTCACGGTTGATGGACATCGCGTAATCCGCCGCCGCGCCCCGCTCCAGACCGCCGGATGCGTTGAGCACCAGCACATCCAGACGTCCGGCCCGGTCGACGATGTCCCGGACCAGTGCCCGCGCCGCGGCCTCGTCGGACAGATCGGCCCCGGCGATCGACGCGCTGCCCCCGGACGCGGCGATCTCGTCGGCGAGATCCTGTGCCCGCCTGCGCTTCTCGCGATAGTTGACGATCACGTGATCGCCACGGGCGGCGAGAATCCGGGCCGTGGCCGCTCCGATGCCGCGCGACGCCCCGGTCACCAGCGCGATCCTGTTCGACTCCACTCGGCCTCCTCGTTCGGCTTGCTCGATCGCTTCTATTTCAGAAGCAACTATGGTGCTTCCGAATGAGAAGCGCAAGGGAACGGGACGCACCCCGCCGGGATCCGGCCGCGGCGCCCACGCAGGCGATGGAGCTGCTGGGCCAGCGCTGGATGCTGCGCGTGATCTGGGAACTCGAGCCCGGTCCGCTGGGCTTTCTGGAGCTGCGGCGGCGGATGGACAACTGCTCGTCGAGCATGCTCTCGGTGCGTTTGCAGACGTTGCAGACCGCCGGAATCATCGTCAAACGCGCAGACAAGTCCTATGAGCTGACCTATCCGGGTGTGGAACTCGGCCGGGCGCTCGAGCCGCTGTGGGGGTGGGCCGAACGCTGGCACGACACGATCGGCGGTCCGGCCGCCGAAGGTTCCGTCTGAAACATTCGCGCGCGCCGCGCCGATACGCAGACAACGTAGATATGGCCCGCGATCAGGAGAAATCAGATGATCTCATTCCGCACCGCGGCCGCGAGCGCGGCCGTGCTGGCCGCCACGGTCGCCGTCACCGCGGCCCCCGCGCAGGCTCGGCCCACCGATCTGCCGCCCACGGCCCTGCTGCTCACCATCTCCCAGCAGCACGCGCCGATTCAGCGCACCGTGCTGCTGGTCTGCGCACCGGTCGTCGCGGGTAATCATCCGCAGGCATCCGCCGCCTGCGACGAACTCGAGGCCGCGGGCGGCGATTTCGAGAATCTGCGCGGTCGGCTCATGTTCTACTGCCCGATGATCTACGACCCGGTCACCCTCACGGCCGACGGTATCTGGCACGGCAGGCAGGTGAGTTTCCGCCAGACGTACGGCAACAGCTGTCAGGCCGCGGCCCGCAGTATTTCGGTCTTCGAGTTCTGATCCGTTGTCGCTCAACCCAGTTGGGCGAGTATCTCGGCCCGCCGCCGCGCCATGGTGTCGACGGGATCAGTGCCGTCCAGCAGTGCGTGGCACAGTGCGGCGGCGTCATCGATGGCATTGCGCGCGCCGACCCCGGAGGCGGGGCTGAGCGCGTGATCGGCGTCCCCGCAGAGGATTACGGGTAGTCGGGGTGGGCGAGCCTTCGCCAGTGGCACCGAGCGCGCGTTGGACACGTGCACCATCGCGGTGTGATCGAGCAGGGTGTCCAGCAGATACGGAATCTCCGGCAGCGCAGTGCGAATCGGTTCGATCCAGCGGGCCAGCGGATGAAATCCGGTGTAGCCCACCTCGATCGGCGCACGGGTCAGGCGCACGAACCACACCGCGACGCTCTCGTTCCAGAAATGCCCGAAGGTGGCCGGAGTGTCGCTGCCGTGCCGATGGAAGTGCAGCACCGAGGGCGTGGTGTTGGGCCGGGTGCCGGGCGCCGCGGTCGCGTAAAGCACTACCTGCCCGGCATATTCGGCGACGCGCTCGGGTTCGAGCCGGGTGCGGGCGATCGAATCGATACCGTCGGCGGCGATCAGCAGATCGGTCGCGGTGCCGCCGGGATACAGCACGCCGCTGTCCGGGTCCAGATCGCTGATCGCGGTGCCGTAGCGGATGTCCGCCCCTGCGGCCCAAGCGAATTCGGTCAACACCCGCATCAGATCGGTGCGGTGATACAGCCGATGTCCGGCCGTGGCGGATTCGCGCACCTCCGAAGCCGGTGCGCCGACCCGGATTCCGTCGACGCGGTACGACGCGGCGTCCAGCTGATCACCGGGAACGCCCAGGTCGACCAGGGTGCGGTGGGTGTGGGCATCGAGGAACAGGAATGCGCCGCCGCGCACGTTGGGTCTGCGTTCGTAGCCGACGGCAGGGTACCCGGCTCGCGCCAGCCCACCCGCGAGTACGGTGCCCGCGATGCCGCCTCCGAGGATCGTCACCATATGTGATCCCTAGGCCGCCGGTGTCCGGTACAGCCTGGTCAATTTTTCTCCTAGCGTGGCCATGTCGTCGGCCCTCGCGCGCCCCCGCGGAACGGCGTCCGGTCCGAATCGATGTTCTCCAATTACTAGCATTGTCAACAATTCTGCGCCACCGAGGCGGTCTCGTCCCGACATCGATCACACTTGCTCGCGGGCGCGTTCGGCGGGTGTGTCGCGGTATGTCGGGGGTGTGCGTTAGCGTGGCCGGAACCTGCGGCGGTGCCGCGGCCGGACCCGCGGGGGTGATCGGTGACGGATTTGGGAGCGCGAACATGGTGGACACGAGAATGAATCGCACGCGTGTGCGCGTCGGATGCTGTGTGGCGACGGTGGTGCTCGCGGCGGTTGCCGGATGTGGCTCGCCGAGTTCCTCGTCGGGCAACGGTGTCCGTTCGGCCGGGAAGTCGACGTCGGTGCCCGAGGTGTGGGACTGCTCGTTCGACAAACCGGCCGTCCGGCCGCAGAGCCTGATCCTGGCGTGCGCGGATATTGGCGTGCAGGTCGAGAAGATCAGCTGGACGTCGTGGGAGGCCGACCGGGCCGAGGGGCAGGGCACCGAGCGCGAGAACCTCTGCAAGCCCAACTGCGCGGCGGGCAACTACATCACCAAGCCGGTGAGCGTCGTACTGTCCGATCCGGTCCAGCCCGCGAACCTCTACACGAAGGTCGCCACCACCGACAAGAACGGCAAGGTGCTGACGTTTCCGCTGGTCAAGGAGCGATAACAAGGTTGCGGTCATAGATGTAACTCCTGGTCGCATATATACCTGAAATTTTGCTACGCTCGGTATCGAGCGGTGGTGACGCCGCCCGAGGAGACCAGGAGTACCGATGAAGCTACTTCCCCAGTGGACGCCGCGTGACGGGACCGATCCGGGCGAGGTGGCGCTGCACGCACGCAATGTGCATTTCGACTGGCACGACACGCCCCTGCACTGGATGCCGGACGAGCCGATCGCCTCCCACGTGATCAACGCGCTGAACCTGCTGCTGCCCGAGGGTGAGCGGATGTTCGTGCTGGCCTTCTCCGAGGCGCTGGCGCTGGTACAGGACGACAAGCTGCGCGAGCAGATGCTCGGCTTCATCGGCCAGGAATCGATGCACGCCGAAACCCACAACGACGTGCTGCAACAGGTGCTCACCGCGCACGGTATCGACGTCGACGCGTATGTGCGTCAGATGGAGTTCCTGTTCCGCAAGACGCTCGGTCCCCGCACCGGTAGCGGCCCCGCCGCGCAGTTCCAGACCCTGGTCGAGCGGATCGGCTTCATCGCTACGCTCGAGCACTTCTTCGCCTACCTCGGCGACTGGATCCTCAATGCCGATCTGGAACGGTTCGGCGCGGATCCGCGCGTGCTGGATCTGTTCCGCTGGCACGGCGCCGAGGAGGTCGAGCACCGGCACGTCGCGCACGATGTGGCGCAGTACTTCGAGGTCGGCTATCTGCGCCGGTCCGCGCTGATGCTGATCGTCTTCCCGATCTTCCTGGCGCTGGTGCTGCGCGGCACCAAATTCCTTGTGCACGAAGATCCTTCGCTACCGAACCTGCGGTATCCGCGCCTGGCGCTGCGGGTGTTCGGCGCGATGTGGCGCGGCGCGCTGCCCGGGGTGCCCTCGTTGCTGTGGAGCGCGCTGACGGTGCTGCGGCCCGGATACGATCCCGGATCGGTCGGTTCCACCGCGCAGGCGGTCGCGTATCTGGCCAAATCGCCTGCCGCACAGGCCATGGCGTCGTGAGCGCACGGCGGGTTCCGCTGCTGCCGCCGGCCGATCTGTACGGACGACGGCGCAGCGATCGGGCGATTCGCGTCATCGACGCGGTCGCCGAGACCCGGATACGCTGGTCGGCCCTGATCAATCGCCGCACCGGCATCGGCGTGGTGGACGATCACCGCATCGCGCTCACCGTCACCCAGCGGCGGGTGGAGGCGCACGACACCGATGTGGTCAGCCTGCTGCTGACCGCGCCCGACGGCCGTGCGCTGCCGCCCTGGCGGCCCGGTGCGCATCTGGACCTGGAACTGCCCTCGGGCCGGTTGCGGCAGTACTCGCTGTGCGGCGATCCGGCCGAGCGGCACGCGTATCGCATTGCGGTGCGGCGCATTCCGGACGGCGAGGGCGGTTCGCGCGAGGTGCACGAGGCATTGCGGGTCGGTAGCCCGATCACGGTGCGAGGTCCGCGCAACGCGTTCCCGTTCGTGCTGCCCGGATACGGATCCGCCGCCGCCCGTGTGCATTTCGTGGCCGGGGGCATCGGTATCACGCCGATTCTGCCGATGGTGCGGATGGCGCATCGGCTCGGCGTCGACTGGTCGATGCTCTACACCGGGCGCAGCCGCGATTCGCTGGCCTTCCTCGACGAACTCGAGGGGTTCGGCGCGCGGGTGACCGTCCGCACCGACGACGAATCCGGGCTGCCCACCGCCGCGGATCTGCTCCCCGGAGTGGATGCCGACACCTCGGTCTACTGCTGCGGTCCGGTTCCGATGACGACGCTGATCGCCGACCGGGTTCGCGAAATGCCCGGTGTGGAACTGCATTCCGAGCGATTCTCCCCGTTGCCGGTGCGTAACGGCACCGCCTTCGAGGTCGAACTGGCCCGCACCGGCGAGGTGATCGCGGTGCCCGCCGATCGCACGGTGCTCCAGGAAGTGCTGAAAGTCCGTCCGGACAGCCCGTATTCGTGCCGTCAGGGCTTCTGCCGCACCTGCCGGGTGCGCGCGGTGTCCGGGCCGGTCGACCACCGCGACACCGTACTGACCGACGCCGAGCGAGCCGCCGGCGACATGCTCATCTGCGTATCCCGGTGTTCCGGTGCGCGTTTGGTGCTGGACCTGTGAGGTTCGGCGTCCACCAGCGCACCGCCCACCGGCCCCGAAGGGAGATATCGTGACCGACTCGAACCCCGTGCCCGATGCCGAGCGGATCGTCCGCAACGGCGAATTCGAGCTGGCCGTCTACGAATACGGCGATCCCGCCGCCGAGACGGTCGTGCTGGTGCACGGCTGGCCGGACGATCATCACCTGTGGGATCGGGTGATTCCGTTGCTGGCCGGGCGTTTTCACGTCATCGCGTACGATACGCGCGGCCACGGCCGCTCCACCCGGACCAGCCGGACGAGCGACTATCGGCTCGACGCGTTCGCGGGGGACTTCTTCGCCGTCGCCGATGCGGTCAGTCCCGAACGTCCCGTGCACGTGCTCGCGCACGACTGGGGATCGGTGCAGATGTGGGAGGCGGTGTGTGAGCCGCGGGCCGAGGCCCGGATCGCGTCGTTCACCTCGGTCTCGGGTCCGAACCTGGACCACATGGGAAAGTGGATGCGCGCCAAGCTTTCCCGTGGCGCGGCGTGGGGCCCGTTCACCCAGTTGCTGTCCTCGGCGTACACGTTCCTGTTCATGACTCCCGGCGTGCCGCGACTGGTGTTGCGTCCGTTGTCGGCGGCCACCATCTGGCAGCGGTTCGTCGGATTGATGAACGAGACCGCGCCGTCGAATGTGCGTCTGGGCCCGCGGTTCCAGGAGGACTTCTTCGACGGCATGCGCATCTACCGCGCGAATATCGTGCAGCGCCTGGTCAATTCGCGCGATCGATTCACCGAGGTACCGGTGCAGCTGGTGATCGCCCGCCGCGATGTGGCGGTGCGGCCCGCCGGATACGACGACGCGCCGCAGTGGACCTCGCGGCTGTGGCGTCGGGAGGTCGCCGGTGGACACTGGCTGCCGTTCTCGCATCCGGAGCTGTTGGCCACGGCCACAACCGAACTCGTCGATTCGCTGACCGAGGGCGCGGCCCCGCGCGGGCTGCGGCGCGCGGAGGTGTTGCCCGGCCGCGAGCGTGGTGAGTTCGCCGATCAGCTCGTCGTGATCACCGGCGGCGGGAGCGGTATCGGCCGTGAGACGGCGCTGTCCTTCGCGCGGCGTGGCGCGGAGATCGTGGTCTCGGATCTGAACCTGGACGCGGCCAAGCAGACCGTCGCGCTGATCGAGGCCGAAGGTGGTGTGGCGCATGCCTATTCGGTCGACGTCTCGGATGAGCAGGCCGTCGCCGAACACGCCGCCACGGTCATTGCCGAGCACGCGGTGCCCGATATCCTGATCAACAATGCCGGAATCGGCCAGGCGGGCGATTTCCTCGAGACCTCGGCGACGGATTTCGACCGGGTGCTGCGGGTCAATCTGGGCGGTGTGGTCAACGGCTGCCGTACTTTCGGCGCCGCCATGGCCGAGCGTGGGCTGGGTGGGCACATCGTGAATCTGTCGAGTATGGCGGCGTACATGCCGCAACGTGGTTTCAGCGCCTATTCGACCAGTAAGTCCGCGGTGTTCATGTTCTCGGACTGCCTGCGCGCGGAGCTGGCCGGTAAGGGTATCGAGGTGCACACCATCTGCCCCGGCATCGTGCACACCAATATCGTTGCCACCACTCGTTTTTCGGGTTTGTCCGCTGCCGACGAGGCCGACAAGCAGGCGAAATACGATGAGCTGTACCGCAAACGGCATTACGGGCCGCAGAAGGTCGCCGAGCAGATCGTGCGCGCGGTCCAGGACGGGCGTGAGGTCGTCCCGGTGACTCCGGAAGCCCACCTGCAATACCACTTCCAGCGATTCGCCCCGGCCATCGCGCGGTTCGTCGCGGCACGGGTCAAGCTGACCTGAGAGCTACGCGGGCACACGTCCTGAGCCGGAGTGAGGCGCGGTGGTCGCCGATAGGGTCTGGTGCGGGACGTTTCGCGCTGCTGCGGGTACGCTGCCGAACAGATCACCGAGCGAGTTCGGCTCGGATCGTCGGCACGTGTACTACGGGGGTTTCTTTGATATTCATCATCGTGGCAGCGGTTATCGTCGTTGTGGTTTGTAGCGCGATCAGTAAAGCCGTGGGCGCCACGGGGCAGGGAAGTCGGGGGAGCAGCTGGGACTATGGGAGTTCCGACTCCGGCTACGACAGCGGAAGCAGTTGTAGCGGGGGCGATTCCAATTCCGGTAGCTGTTCGTCGGGCGGGTGTGGTGGCGGGAGTTCCTGCGGCGGCGGTAGCTCGTGTGGCGGTGGGAGCTCCTGCGGGGGCGGGAGTTCCTGCGGGGGCGGCAGCAGCTCCTGAAAGTCCTTGTCGCGGTGTCACGAACAGCATGGCAAGCGGATCGTTGGGCGTTCTTCAGCGGGCGATCGTAGCGTGCCGAGCATGGGAGTGGTATTCGTGATTCTCGGAATTCTGGTGGTCTGCGTCATCGTGATCGCCGTCCAGCTCAAGCGCTCGGGCCGGGGCGCGTCCCGGGGGTACGGCCAGGGCAGGGCCCGGCAAAACAGTTGGGGCTACGGCAGTTCCGGTGGAGACGGCGGCGGTGGCGGCGACAGCAGCGGTCACAGCTTCGGCGGTCACAGCGGCTGCTCGGCCGGTAGCTGCGGCGGCGGTAGCTGTAGCGGCGGTGGCTGCGGGGGTGGGGGCTGCGGCGGTGGTGGCGGTGGGGGAGGGGACTGAGCGTTTCGATCGCTCAGTCCGAACTCCCTTCCCGCAGCGCCGATTCGATGGTCGCGACCCGGTCCAGTGGTACACCCCACGGATGGTCCACGCCGACCTTCGAATCCAGATCCCACAGCACGCATTCCTCATCCGGCCCGGCCACCATCGACCATGCCACGACGGTACGTCCGAGCTGGGTGGCCATGGAATCGCCGGTGCCGCCGCCGGATCCGTCACCATCGGGGAAATGGTGCAGGTACGTCCCGTAGGCGGCGTCGCAGAACCGGGTGTAGCGCCGGGTGCACAGGATCAGCCCGTGCCACGCCTCGTCGACCGCGTGCGAGGGCATGCCGATCACCTGACCGTCCCGCAACGCCGCCCCGCAGCACAGCAACCATTGACGCAGACCGGTTTCCACCAGTTCGCGCGGTTGCCACGGGCAGGTCTTGAACACCGCCTCGGACAGTTGCAACTCCTCGACGGCTCGTCTGGTACGTGCGGGGTCCGGGCGGCGCAAGCGTGACAGCAACACGATTCACCCTAGGTCTCGACGAGCGGCTCGATCAACCGATTACGTGGGGCGGGTATTTGCGAGTCCATGATTACGATGCGGAAGTCGTTGGGGTGGAATCGTTTTCGTTCTCGCCCCGGGTAGCCCACAGGCTCGTCGCGGTGACCACCGCCAGCACCACCACGATCACCAGCAGCGAAGCCGCGGTCGGAATCTGCGGCACGCCCGCCCAGACCTCGTGTGCCCAGTGCAGCACCAGCTTCACACCGATGAACGCCAGGATCAGCGCCAGCCCGTAGGCCAGGTGCACCAGCCGGCTCAGCGCCGCGTGCAGTACGAAATACAGTGCGCGCAGGCCGAGCAGCGCGAAGGCGTTGGTGGCGAACACCAGATACGGATCGCCGGTGACGCCGTAGACCGCGGGCACCGAATCGACCGCGAACACCAGATCGGTGGTCATCACCGCGGCGACCACCAGGGCCAGCGGGGTCAGCGCGCGCCGTCCGGCCTCCCGCACACTCAGACGCGTCCCGCGATAGTCGTCGGTCACGGGCAGCAGCCGGCGCAGCAGCCGCACCGAACGCATCGAGGAGATCTCGACCTCGGTCTCCTGCCCGGTGAGGGTGTCCTTCAACAACTTCGCGGCGGTGAGCAGCAGGATCGCGCCGAACAGCAGGAACGCCCAGTCCAGCGAGGCCAGCGCGGCCGCACCGAGCGCGATGAACACACCGCGCAGCACCAGCGCGCCCGCGATGCCGAACAGCAGCACCCGCTGGGCCAGCCGCGCCGGCACCGCGAACGCCGCGAGCAGCAGCATGAAGACGAACAGGTTGTCCACCGACAGCGATTTCTCCAGTAGATAGCCGGTGAAGAATTCGGTGCCCGGCCGTGACCCGTACGCCGCCCAGATCACGATGCCGAAGGTGATCGGCAGTGCCAGGTAGAACGCCGTCCAGCCGAGCGCCTCCCGCATCGACACCTCGTGCGGACGCCGCGTGACGGCGAAGTCGAGCACCAGCAGTAGCAGGACGCCGACGATGGTCGCGGCCCACAGCCAGGGCGAGCCGATGGTGTGCAGCTGGGATGACGCGAGAACGGTCGCGGTCGAATGCAATGGGACTCCTCGGGTATGACAAACCACCCGAGGTCTCCTTCGCCCGCAGGAAACGGGCGGCCACCCGGGGATCTCAACGGTGAAATCCGTACTGACCGGTATAGCGCTTGGGAAGTACTCCCCTCGACCGGTGATCTTAGTCGAAACCCGCTGTGACCGGCAAATCCGTCGCGATGTGCGCTCGCTCTCGGCGAACGGCATTGACCTCAACCTATGTAGAGGTATCAGGCTGGTCGCATAGTCCGGGACGAGAGGAAGTGGGCGAACATGTTTGCGGTGGAAGCGAAGTCGTTCGGGGGACCGGAGGTGCTGATTCCGGTCGAAATGTCCGATCCGGTCGCCGGACCCGGTCAGGTGGTGGTGGATGTCGCGGCGGCCGACGTGATGTTCCTGGATGTGCGGCTGCGCGGCGGCTGGGGTCGGGACTTCTTCCCGATCGAGCCGCCGTACGTCCCCGGCGGCGCGGTCGCCGGGGTGATCTCGTCGGTCGGCGAGGGCGTCGATCCCGGCTGGATCGGCAAACGGGTCGCCACCGCCACCGCCGCGAGCGGTATCGGCGGCGGCCTGCCCATCGGCGGCTACGCGACCAGAGCGCTGGCGAAGGAACAAACCCTGGCCGAGATTCCTGACGGCGTGGACGACATCCGGGCCGCCGCCCTCGTACACGACGGCCGAACCTCACTGATGGTCGCCGAGCAGGCCCGGTTCCGCCCGGGGGAGTGGGTGCTGATCACCGCGGCGGGCGGCGGTCTGGGCACACTGCTCACGCAATGGGCGACCGCGGCCGGTGCGTCGGTGATCGCGGCGGCGCACGGTGAGGCGAAACTCGCACTGGCACAACGTCTCGGCGCGAAAGTGGTGGTCGATTACGAGGAGCCGGATTGGGTGGATCGGGTCCGGGAGGCGACCGGCGGCGTCGCCGTGGTTCTGGACGGTGCGGGTGGGCCGATCGGCACCGCTGCCCTGCGCGTCATCACTCCCGGCGGACGCTTCCTCGGATATGGCAATGCCGCAGGCGGTTTCGTGGACAACCCGACCGAATATGCCGCCGCACACGGTATTACGGTCCGAATGCTACTGGAGATGACCAAGGATGATCTCGACTGGCAGTCCCTCGGCCGCCGCCCACTTGCCGAAGCGGCAGCGGGACGTCTGGAAGTCGTTGTCGGCCAAACCTTCCCACTAACCGATGCTGCCGCGGCCCATGCGGCGATCGAATCCCGCACCGCGATCGGGCGAACGATCCTGACGGTCTGAGGTCCCGCTCGCCCGGGATCGTCCTGTCGTCACTCGTGGCTGGGACCATCCCGGGCGGTCACGGCTTGCGGCTGGGGTGTCGCGAAACGAATCGGCTGCCGCGCCAGCGATGTCGGCCCGTCAACGCGGACTCGGTAAACCATTGGGCGCGGTCACCAGATAATCCCGCCCGTCCCGCGCATAGGTCAACGCACTGGTCCGCGCCTGCCCCGACTTCCGCCCCACCATCCGCGACAGCAACGTCGGAATCCCCGCCAACACCTGATGCCCGACCATCCCACCACTACGCTCGCAAACCCACTGATGCACCCGCAAAACCTCGACGAACAGACCCGCCACGCCAACCCTCCTGCTCCATCCCCTTCATCCCGACCGGACCGACACGATCCTGCGACCAACGAACTCCCGCCAACGCACCCGATCCGAATAGGCGAACCACCCCCCAACCCGGTACCATCGCCCCAGCCCGCATTCCAAGCGGTCAGGGGCGGTAGCTCAGTCGGTTAGAGCCGCGGACTCATAATCCGCTGGTCGTGGGTTCGAGCCCCACCCGCCCCACAGTAGCCTCCATGCCCGCACACCACTGCGCCTCATCGACACCGCCACCATCGGCAATACCCTCGCCTACCTCACCTATCGGGTAGTCCGATAAAGCCCGGAAATGGACCCGGTACCCAGTACGGCGAGGTTGCCGCTACTGCTCGGCCCAGAACTGGTTGAGCCGTTCCACGCCTTGGGTTTTGGTCATGCTCTCGATTTCCTGCGGGGTCAGCCCTGCGAGTCGAATGAGCTTTTCGACGACGCCGAGTGGGATGGGTTCCTTGTTCGGAATCGTGACCTGCTCGCGTACGCGCGTCGGACGGGTGCGGTCGTCGGCGCAGGCCCAGAACTGGGCTTCGGTCACCTTGAGTTGGTCCTTCAGGATTTGAGACCACATCTTGGGGCCGTAGTCGGTGTTGTCGACCGGGCGGGAGATTCGGGTGCGCAGGATGCGGCCGTCGGACAAGGCCAGCTCCCACGTGCTGTGGTGGCCGACGGCCCCGCCTTTCGCGTTGCGGACGAGCCGCCATTCGTCGTTCCGGCAGAACGTTTCATGGGCCTTCTTGTTGCCCGGAGGGTATTGGGTCACTGCTCGGCTGCCGTCAACCATTCCCGCAGTTGCTCGTCGCTGGACAGCTCGACGAACTGCACGAAGTCGACATTGTCGCGATGATTGATCGCCGCGTGCAGATGGTCCTGCCAGTCGGAGGCGTACTCGCGCATCGCCTCGACGAGCGCCTCGATCGCGACGTCGAGTTCGGGTTCTTCCACCGCGAGCGGTAGGCCCGGTAGATAGGCGACCCAGTTGCCGTCCTCGCGGACGACCTGCGGATCGTGCCGGTGGATGACGTGCGCCAGCAACAACCGCAGCCGTCCGATCTCGACCAGGGCGGATGCTTTGCCCTTGCGGGAGACGACCGCGACATTGCCCTCTTCCGCCGCGCTCAGCATCTGGCTGAAGTGGTCTCGAGCGTTGTTCATCGAGTCGTACCGTGTCACGGAGGTGATGGGGTGTGTGATCGTCATCGGCGCTTCGAACCTCTCCCGATTGGCCACATGTACATCATGTACATCATGTACGACTGCTGCCGACACGCCAAGGGTGGCGCGTCCAACGGCCGGATTTCGCCCCATATCCGATGGTCCCGGGCGCAAGGCCCCGAGCAGTCAGCTCAACAAGAACGCCAACGAATGCTCGGTGACCTGACGCATGAACTCCACCCCGCGCCCGGCCTGGCCGAGGGCGTCCATGCCGCGCACGGTGATCAGCAGTAGTGCGGCGAGGGTGCGGGGGTCGTGGCGGTCGTCGAGGTCGCCGACGTGTTGGGCCTGTTCGAGGCAGGTGACGAGGATGTCCTCGTAGGTGCCGTACATCTGGTCGGCGCGTTTGGCGACCTCGGGGTCGGCGGCGGCGAGTTCCGCGGTGGATTTGGCCAGGAAGCAACCGAATTCGGCGTTGCCGCAGCTGTCGGCGACGTGGCGCATATGGGTGCGCAGGCGGTCGGCGGCGTCGGCGCTGTCGCCGTCGAGGTCGGCGTGTACGGCGGCGATGGTGCCCTCGCAGTACGAGTCCAGCGCGCGCAGGAACAGTTCGTGTTTGCTGCCGAAGGTCGCGTAGAGGCTGCCGCGGCTTACGCCGGTCGCGTCGACGAGGTCGTGGATGGAGGTCGCGGCGTAGCCGGCGGCCCAGAAGCGGTCGCGGGCCTTGCCGACGACATCGTCTTCGTCGAACTCTCGGGGTCGTGCCATGGACGCATCCTATCGCGTTCACGACCGTTCGTTCCAGTATGTGCTAACGTTCACGACCGATCGGTCGCGAATGCGGCCGTTCGCCGAACTGAGCTGGAGGTTCCACATGCCCACCCTGGTGAAGGCGCTGTCCGTTGCCGATGCCGGTGCGCCGTTCCGCACCACAACCATCGAGCGTCGCGACCTCGGCGCGACCGATGTCCTGATCGATATCGCCTATGTCGGCGTATGCCACTCCGACGTGCACTTCGTCCGCAACGACTGGGGTTTCTCCACGTACCCGATGGTTCCGGGACACGAGATCACCGGGGTGGTCGCGGCGGTCGGCACGGCGGTCACGCGACATGCCGTCGGCGATCCGGTTGCCGTGGGCAACCTGATCGACTCGTGCCGGGAGTGCCGCAACTGCCGCGCGGGCCGCGAACAGTACTGCCAGCGCGGCTCGGTCGGTACATACAACTCCGTGGACCGCGACGGCGTGCCGACCTCCGGTGGATACAGCCAGAAGATCGTCGTGGACCAGGATTTCGTCCTGAAGCTGCCGCCGAGCCTGAACATCGCCGCGGCCGCACCGCTGCTGTGCGCGGGCATCACCATGTACTCCGCGCTGCGGCACTGGCGGGTGGGCCCGGACAGCCGGGTCGCCATCGCCGGTATGGGCGGGCTGGGACATCTGGGCGTCAAACTCGCCGCCGCGATGGGTGCGCAGGTCAGCGTCATCAGCCGGACCTCGGCGAACGCGTGGGACGCCAAGCGTTTCGGCGCGGTGTGCCACTACGCCCTGGACGACGACACCACGCTGACCGCACTCGCGGGCCGCTTCGACCTGATCATCTCCACCGTTTCGGCGACGTCGGACACCGCGCCCCTGCTGAACCTGCTGGACACCGACGGCACCCTGGTCATGGCGGGCGCGCCGGTCGAACCCCTCAGCGCCCCGGTCGGTCTGCTGATCGGCGGCCACCGCTCGCTGGCCGGAACATCGATCGGCGGCATCGCCGAGACTCAGGAGATGCTCGACTTCTGCGCGGAACACCGGATCACCGCCGAGGTCGAGATCATCCCCGCGACCGGAATCGAGCAGGCCTTCGCACGCCTGGACGCCGCCGATGTGCACTACCGCCTCGTCATCGATGCCGCGACCTTCGCGGACCTCTGAGCTGCCGCTGCTCCTCGAATAGTGCTGCCGCGCACCATCATCGACGCCGATGAGCCAGGCGCGGCCGACAGCGTGACCGGGCCGGCGGACGGCGTTCCCGCGCCGGCCGGGTGAACACTCCCCGCAATCCGTCGGCAATGCCCTATTGACACTTATAGTGCGGGCGATCACACTGGGCGAGAAAGTTGACATGACTGTCACGTCACTAACAGTTCGCGAGGAGGCGGCGGTGCCTGAAGTTCCCGATATGCGTGAGTTGGGCCGAGAGGTCAGCAATTGGGGGCGGTGGGGAAGCGAGGACGAACGGGGGACGACCAATCTGCTCACGCCCGAACGGGTGGCGGCCGCGGCGGGGCTGGTGCGCACCGGTGAGGTCTTCACGCTGGGGATTCCGCTCGACGGGGACGGTCCGCAGCCCGGCGGATTGCGCATCAACCCGATCCGGCTGATGTCGGAGAACGGGCAGGAGCAGGTGCTGCCCGGCGGGTTCAAATGGGCCGACGACTTCGTGTTCATGCCGTTGCAGGCCGGTTCGCAGTACGACTCGCTCGCCCACGTGCACTATGACGACCACCTCTACAACGGCCATCCGGGCGACGGGGTGACGGTCAAGGGCGCGGACAAGTGCGGCATCCACACCCAGGCCGGTGGCATCGCCGGACGCGGCGTGCTGCTCGACATCGCGCGGGCGCGCGGCGTCGACTGGCTCGAGGCCGGCGCCGCGATCGGCCCCGACGAACTCGACGAGGTCGCCGCCGCGCAGGGTGTGCAGATCGGCGCGGGCGACATCCTGCTGTTCCGGACCGGCTGGCGTAAGAAATTCCTCACCGAACGCGACCCCAACAGCTTCATGGCGGGCGAGCCCGGACTCAGCCTGTCCTGCGCGAAATGGTTGCGCGAGAAGGACATCGCGGTCGTGGGCTCGGACAACTGGGCCGTCGAGGTGATGCCCGGCGAACATCCCGGGGCCGCCTTCGAACTGCACATGGTGCTCATCCGCGACATGGGCGTCACGCTCGCGGAAATGCTGGATTTCGAAGACCTGTCGCAAGCCTGCGCCGCCGACGGCCGCTGGGACTTCCTCTACGCCGGACCGCCGCTGCGGTTCACCCGCGGCGTGGGTTCCCCGATCAACCCGATGGCGATCCGGTGACGGTGCGACAGGTTCGAATCAGCAAGGAGCAGAACAGATGTTGATCGGTGACATCGTCGAATACGGTGCGCGCAAACACCCGGAGCGGATCGCGTTGCGATTCGAACAGGAGCAGGTCAGCTACGGGCAGCTGCGAGATCGCTGCCGCCGCTTGGCGAATGCGTTGCTCGGGGTCGCCGCCCCGGGGGACCGGATCGCGATCCTGTCCTCGAACTGCACGCAGTACCTGGACTGCTACTACGGCGTCCCGATGGCCGGGATGGCGTTGACGATCCTGAACATTCGGTTGCATCCGGACCAGATCGTCGCTCTCCTACAGCATTCCGAGGCGACGGTGCTGATCATCGCGCCGGAGTTCGCCGAAACCGTGGCACGCATCCGCGATCGCATCCCGTCGGTGACGACCGTGGTATCGATCGGCGCCGCCCCCGGCGCCGTCGAATGGGACGAATTCCTTTCCGGCGCTTCGACGGACGTGCCCGAGACCAGCACGACCCCCGACGACACCGCCTGGCTGGTGTACACCAGCGGAACCACGGGCATGCCCAAGGGCGTGATGGTCTCGCACCGCAATCTGCTTGCGGGCGTGACCTCTTCAGCGTTGCAGTGGGAGGTTCCGGAGGAGACGGTATTCCTGTTCTGCTTCCCGCTGTGCCACATCGGCGGCTACGTGGTCATGATCAACCATCTGCTGGGCTGCACGGTCGGCATTCTGCGCTCCTACGACAACGCGACATTCCTGCGTCTGGTGGACGAATGGCAGGTCACTCAAACGGGTTTGGCCCCGACCATGATCAACTTCCTGCTCCAGGACCCGGAGCTGGACAAGCATTCGCTGAACAGCCTGGAGGCGATCGGCTACGGCTCCTCGGCCATCCCCGCCGCCGTGCTGCGGGCCGGACTCGAACGGTTCGGCTGCGATTTCTATCAGGGCATGGGCATGACCGAACTCGCCGGTAACGTCCTGCACCTGGACGAGGTCGCCCATCGCCGCGCGGCCGACGGCGAGACGGGCCTGCTCGCCTCGGCCGGAAAGCCCATGCGGCTGGCCGATATTCGCATCGTGGACGATGAATTCGCCGATGTGCCCGCCGGACAGGTCGGCGAGATGATCGTGCGCGGCGATCAGGTAATGGCTGGCTACTGGAAGGATCCGCAGGCCACCGCCGACGCGTTCACCGACGGTTGGTTCCACACCGGAGATCTGGTCCGGCAGGACGCGGAGGGTTTCGTCTACATCGTCGACCGCAAGAAGGATCTCATCATCAGCGGTGGTGAGAACGTCGCCTCGCTGACCGTCGAGCAGGCCCTCTACCGTCAGCCCGGTGTCGCCGAGGCCGCCGCGATCGGCGTCACCGACGACACCTGGGGCGAGGTGGTGTGCGCGGTGATCGTGCTGCGCGAGAACGCCACCGCCACGGCCGAGGACATCATCGCGGGCTGCCGCGAGCAGCTCGGCGGGTTCCAGGTGCCGCGCCGGGTGGAGTTCGTCGCGGCGCTGCCGAAGAACGTGACCGGAAAGATCCTCAAACGGGAACTGCGCCAACAGTTCTCGTGATATAATGGTTCGACCGACGCCCGTTCCCGCTGGGGGCGGGCGTCTTTCGTCTCCGAGCTACCGCGGTGCTATCTGCGACCCCGGAAAACAGGCACCCCGACCGCCGGTTCCCCCCGCGCGCCCCCGATGGGCCTGTTGTACCCTCTGCCGCAACGGAATTCGGACCTCCCGTGTCGAGGCGTCCGATCCGTGCGGCGCGACCTGCGCGCCGAGATGTTCCGTGAAGCGCAATGGAGAAATGAGGATCACCGGCGTGCATGGCCGACGTGCGGGGTACAGGTTCGGCGGGGGCAACGAGGGTATCGGGGGTTCGACGGCGGCGCGGGTGGTGACCGGATGAGCATGCCGCCCCAGGGATTCCACGCGACATCGCCGACCAGTTCGGGACAGGACCGGGTCCGGCTGTACGACCCGGAATTCGCGGCCGATCCGCACAGCGCGTACCGGCGGATGCGGGAGCGGTTCGGCGCGATGGCGCCGGTGGAGCTGGCGCCCGGCGTCACCGCGACGCTGATCCTGGACTACGCGACCGCGCTATCGATCATGCGCGATCCCGAACGGTTCCCGACCGATCCGACCCGCTGGCAGCAGTCGGTGCCGCCGGAATGTCCGGTCCGGCCGTTCCTCGAGGCCCGCGCCAACGCGCTGCGCACCACCGGCGAGGCTCATCAACGCCTGCGCGGCAGTTTCGGGGCGCTGCGCGAGATCGATCTCAACCGACTGCACGATCTGGTCGGAGGTTCCGCCGAACAGCTCATCAACGGCTTCTGCGGGGCGGGTTCCTGCGATCTGCTCAGCGACTACGCCGCGCCGCTGACCTTCCAGGTGCTGGCGAATCTGATGGGTTTCCCGACCGATGCCGCCCGGCAGGCGTGGGACGGCATGGCGGCGATGATGGAGACCGTCAACGCACAGGCGGGGCAGGAGATGTTCGTCACTGCCCTGGCGGCCGTCGTGGCCGCCAAACGCGCGCAGCCGAGCAACGATCTCACCTCCGCGCTGATCACCGATCCGGGCCGCCTGGACGACGTGGAGGTGATCAATCAGGCCGCGCTGCTGTTCTCCATGGGCACCGAGCCGCTGGCCAACCTCATCCTGCACACGATGCTGCTCATGCTCACCGAGGACCGCTTCGGGAGCGGTCTGATCAGCGGTGTGCTCTCCACCGAGGATGCCCTGGACGAGGTGCTGTTCACCGACCCGCCGTTGACGAACTTTCCGGTGGTGTATCCGCGGCAACCGATCCTGGTCGACGAGGTGTGGTTGCCCGCGGATCAACCGGTGCTGATCGGTCTGGCCGCGTGCAACAACGACCCGCGTATCGCCGGCGGTGACCGCACCGGCAACCGTTCTCATCTGGCGTGGGGCGCGGGTCCGCACATGTGTCCGGCACAGGCGATGGCCAGGGCGATCGCGCAGGATGCGATCGATCTTCTGATCGATGCGCTGCCCGACATGGAACTCGCGATTCCGTTCGGCGAATTATCCTGGCGTCCGGGACCTTTCCACCGCGCACTGGTGGCACTGCCGGTGGAGTTCCCGGCCACGGCGCCGATGCAGATCGCTACGTCGTCGAGGTTCGTACCGGCCACCCGCTTGTAAGGAGCTCCCGTGACGGACAATCAACCCATTGTGCTGGACCCGACCGGCACCGATATCCATGGCGAAATTGCCCGCATCCGAGACCTGGGCCCGGCGGCCCGGGTGGAACTGCCCGGTGGGGTGGTGGTGTGGATGGTCACCGACTACGCGGTACTGCGTCGGCTGATGACCGATCCACAGGTTTCGAAGGATCCACAGGACTGGACGACGTTGCGGGAGGGCCGGATTCCGGCCGACTGGGTGATGACGCCGTGGATCGGCCTGCGCAACATGCTGCGCAGTTCGGGGGCGGAGCACGCCCGGCTGCGCAAGGCGGTGGGCCCCGCGTTCGGTCCACGCCGGGTGCAGGGTCTGCAACCCCGAATCGAGGCGATCGTCGCGGATCTGCTGGACGGCCTCGCGAAAACCCCGGAAGGTGAGATCGCGGACCTGCGAGCGGATTTCGCGCGTCCGCTGCCGATCAAGGTGATCACCGAACTGATGGGGGTGCCCGCGGAGATCGGGACTCCACTGTGTCACGCGGCCGACGGCACGCTGGACACCTCCGCGCCGCCGGAACAGGTGCAGCAGGCTTTCATGACGTTGCTGAGCCTGGTCGGCGAGCTGATCGCCTACAAGCGTGAGCATTTGGGCGACGACCTGACCAGCACGTTGATCACCGGACCCGACGAGGAAACCGGTCCGCTGCTGAGCGATCAGGAGTTGCTGGACACCCTGACGTTGATCATCAGCGCCGGTCACGAGACGACGGTGAATCTGATCGATCAGACGATCCTGGCGCTGCTCACGCATCCGCGGGCCCGCGACGAGGCGCTCGCCGGTGCGGTCGAGTGGGAGGAGGTGATCGAGGAGTCGCTGCGCTGGCAGTCGCCGATCGCGAACATGCCGTTCCGCTACGCCCGCACGGATCTCGATCTCGGCGGCGGTGTGTGCATTCCGGCGGGCGAGGCGATCCTGGCGTCGTTCGCGGGGGCCAATCGCGACCGGAATTCCTTCGGCGGCAATGCCGATGAGTTCCATCCGACCGCGGACGGGGAGGACAGCAGCAAGGGGCATCTGGCGTTCGGTTACGGTATGCACCACTGCCTGGGTGCGCCGCTGGCCCGGTTGGAGGCTCGAATCGCGGTGCCCGCGTTGCTGTCCCGGTTCCCGAAGCTGCGATTAGCCGCTGCCGCAGGTGAACTGCGGCCGATGCCGACCTTCGTGATGAACGGGCACAGCTCGCTGCCGGTGTTGTTGAGCGCCTAGATCTGCTGACAGCAGCGCCCGGCTTTTCGAAGCCGGGCGCTGCTTGTTCGACGACGGGCGGGTTGTCTACTTCAGGTAGCGCGGATTCGCGACCTGCAAACGGGACAGCACCGCGAGCGACACCACCCGACGAATCTCCTTGTCCGAGTACGAGAGTGACTCCGCACGCAAACGCTCGGCAAGTTCGGTCTCCGAGTCGCAGCCGAGTTCGCCGAGCAGTACCGTCACCTCGTCGGTGGCCGCGGGCCCGGCGTGCAGTTCGCGCGACGCGGTGCCCAGCAGGTTGACGCAGATCCGCAGCAGGAATCGCTGCCGCTGCTGTTCGGCGGTGAGGGTGGGCGCGATCTCCTCGGTGAGGGTCTCGGCGACCAGGTCGAGTATCTCGGTGAGTTCGGGGCGATCGTGGACCGTGACCATCGGTTCGAACGGCGTTGGTACGGCGACGGATTCGTCGAACAGGCCCAGCACGGCCAGCAGATCGTATTCCGATTCGCAGACCCGTCGTCCGATCGCGGCCAACTCCACCGAGCGTTCCTCGCCGCTGAGATGACGTTCGGCCTGAAATCTGCTCAGTACCAGCCACTTCAGCGTGCCGAACGCCTCCCACCAGTGCAATTCCGCTGCGGTGGGCCGGAATCCGGTGGTCTGCGCGTAACCGTCCAGCAATTGCTCGCGGGTGCCCAGGCCACCGACCGGGGCCGAGGCGCCGAATCGCCAGGCGCGCACGCACAACCAGCCCAGATCCTCGACCGGATCGCCGCGATGGGCCAGCTCCCAATCCAGTACCGCGCGCACGCCGTCCGGGGTGATCAGGAAGTTGCCGATCCGGAAATCGCCGTGCACCAACGCTTTCCGGCGCGGCGGTGGGCGATGTTCGCGCAGCCAGCGCAGACCCATCTCGACCGTGGGACGGGGTTCGTCCAGGTCGCGGTAGATCTGCTCGATCGCCTCCAGCGGATCCTGATCGTCGAGCAGATCCAGGGTGTCCAGCGGGGTGCGGTGGATCAGGCCGAGCACGCGGCCGAGGTCACCGGCGAGCCGCTCGCGCACCGGCGCGAACTCCGGATCACGGTGCAGCTTACGGGGAATCGACTCGCCCTCGACCATGTTCATCAGTAGATACGGCGCGTCGATACCGGGTGCGGTGTCCGCGGCGGCGAGCACGGCCGGGACCGGCACCCCCGCCGCGGCGGCCGCCCGCAGACAGGCCGCCTCCGCGCGCATCCGATCGGCGTCGCCGTGCCCCGGGGGATCGCGGCGCAGCACCGCACACAGCGACGCACCGGTCTCGTCGCGGGCATCGACCGCGTAGACCTGCTTGCTCGCGCCGCCGGTGAACTGCCGCAGCGACACCTCGGTGACCGCGCGCGAGGTCGCCGCCCGCAACACCTCGCCGACGCCTTCTGTGAGCGAAACCTCTTCGGACACAGGAGAATCCGGCGTCACAGCCACGGCGCGGCCTCGGGGGAGCGTAGTAGGCGACGCGCGGTGGACATCCGGTGCACCTCGTCCGGCCCGTCGTACACGCGCGCGTAGCGGGCCTGCCGGTACATGCGCTCGAGCGGGGTGTCGGCGGTCAGGCCGAGCGCGCCGTGCACCTGGATGGCGCGATCGATCACGTTGTGCAGCATGCGCGCACCCCAGAACTTGATCAGCCCGACCCGCACCCGGTAGTCCTCACCGGCATCCATCGCGCGGGCCGCGTCGAGGGTCATCAGCCGGGCGGCGTGGATCTCGGCGGCGGATTCCGCGATGTACCGGTGGATTTCGCCCTTCTCGGCGAGCAGCGAACCGTGCGCGTACCGGGTGTTGGCGCGCTCGCACATCAGCTCGTAGGCGCGCTGGGCCTGCCCGAGCCAGCGCATGCAGTGGAAGATCCGGCCGGGCCCGAGCCGATCCTGCGCCACCGCGAAACCCTTGCCGCGCTCGCCCAGCAGCGCGTCGGCGGGGACCCGCACGTCGGTGAGCCGGACCTCGTAGTGATCACTCGGATCGTGGCCCATGGTCGGAATGGAGCGGACGATCTCGAAACCCGGTGTGTCCGTGGGCACGATGATCGCGCTGATCCGGGAATGCCGTGGCACGGAGTCGGATTCGGTGTTCGCGAACACCGTGCAGTAGGCCGCCTGCGCGACTCCGGTGGTGAACCACTTGTGCCCGTTGATGACCCAGGTGTCGCCGTCGAGTTCGGCGCGGGTGGCGATCAGAGTCGGATCGGATCCGGCGACCTCCGGCTCGGTCAACCCGACCGAGGGCAGCGCATCCCCGGCCACCATGGGCGGAATCCAGCGCTGCTGCTGTTCCGGCGAACCGTGCCGGTGCAGCATCAGGGTGTCCTGCATGGAGACCGAACCGACGGCCAGCTGACCGAATTCGGAGCGGCCGATGATCTCGTTGAGGTACACGAAATCCAGGAAAGGCACTCCGCCGCCGCCGATTTCGGCGGGATGTCCCAGCGCCCACAGCTCCAGTTCCTTGGCGCGGGTGCGCAGCCGGTCCAGTTCCGCGGTCGCGGCCGCGTCGTCCCGGATCAGCACGGGTTCCTGGGGGATGACCTCACCATCGATGAATTCCCGCATGCGCGAGGTCAATTCGGCGATATGCCCTTCGGGCCGGTCCACGGTCGACATCACTGCTCCCGCTTCGAGGTGGATACCGCGTACAGCGGCGCGACCGCGGCCGAATCCACGTATTCGTCGATCCGGGTGATCCGGCCGTCCTGGACCCGCACGAACATTCCGGCCGGGATCTCCAGCGGTCCATGACCGGGCAGCTCACCGCGCACGACGTGCTGCTGGGCGAAGCCGTCGGACAGCGGATAACGCCGGATGTCCTCGTAGCGAAGGTTTTCCACCGTTCGCGACAGCCAGCGCAGCACCCGCAGGTTCTCCGGGACGGTCTCCTCGGCGTTCTTCTCGTTGTGCCAGATGCGCGCATCGGGTGCGTACAGATCGGTCAGCGTCGTCGCGTCGCCGCTGGTGACAGCGGCGAAGAAGCGATCGGCCAGTTCGTTCACGGTGGAACCTCTTCCGGGGGTGGATAATTCGCTGTGCGTTGCGGGTGTCAGTGGGCCGGAACCGACCGGCCGCCCGCGGCGAGCAGATTGCTGGCGACGGGTTTACCCAGCAGATCCGAGATCAGCCGCGCCGCGTTCAGGGCCCGGTCGATATCGATACCCGTGGCGATCCCGCCGTCCTCGAACATGTAGGCCAGTTCCTCGGTGGCGATATTGCCACTGGCACCCGGCGCGAACGGGCAACCGCCCAGACCGCCTGCGGCGGAATCGAATTGGCGCACACCCTCACTGTAGGCGGCCCAGGCGTTGGCCAGGCCCTGGCCTCGGGTGTTGTGCAGGTGGACGCCCGGCACGGTCTCCGGCACCGCCGCCCGGACCCGCCCGAGCACATCGACCATCCGGATCGGCGAGGCGGTGCCGATGGTATCGGCCACGGCCAGCGCGTCGGCCCCCGAAGCCATTGCGCTGCGGGCGATCTCGGCCACCCGCTGCGGCGGCGTCGGCCCGTCGAACGGGCAGTCGAACGCGATGGCGACGATCACCTCGAGCTGTCCGCCCGCCTCGTGCACGAGTTCGGCGATCGGCGCGATGAGCGCGACCGAGGCCGCGCTGTCCCGCCCGACATTGGCCCGGCTGTGCCCATCGGAGGCGGATACGACGTATTCGATCTGCCTGATGCCCGCCGCCAAGGCCCGGCGCGCACCGTTCAGGCTCGCGACCAACGCGGAGAACGTCACGCCCTGCCACCGATTCAGTTGGGCGGCAACAGCTTCCGCGTCGGCCAGCGACGGCACCGCGCGCGGCGAGACGAAGGACGTCACCTCGATCCGGCGCACACCCGTGGCCACCAGCGCATCGATGAATTCGAGCTTGGCCTCGGTCGAGATCGGCTCCTCGATCTGCAACCCGTCACGCGGGCCGACCTCGCGGATATCGACGGCGTTCATGCGATCGTGCCTTTCTCGCGCAGTTGGACCAGGCGCTCGTCGTCGTAACCGAGTACCTCGCTGAGCACCTCGTCGGTATGTGTCCCCGGACGACTCGCACCGCCCCATCGCACCCCGCCCGCGGTCTCACTCAGCCGGGGCACCACGCCGACACCCTTGGCCGGAACCGGATCGAATCCGGCATCCTCGCTGCTCAGCGACGGATCGGCGTGATCGACGAAGATGCCGCGAGCGACGAACTGCGGATCGGTCATAACCTCCGCGACGGTATTCACCGGACCGGCGACGACACCGTGTTCGGCGAGCCGCTCGATCAGGTCGGTGGCGGTGAAACCAGCTGCCCAGGAACCGATCAGCTCGTCGAGCTCGTCCTGATGCTCACCGCGCGCCCCGTGGTTGACGTAGCGCGGATCGTCGGCGAGTCCGGGACGTTCCATGGCGGCGGTCAGACGACGGAACACCGTGTCCTGATTGGCCGCGATGATCACCCACAGCCCGTCCGCCGAGCGGTACAGATTCGACGGCGCCACCCGATCCAACCGGGTCCCCGACGGCTGCCGCACATGTCCGGTCTTGTGATAGTCCGGGACCGTGGACTCCTGGATGGCCAGCGACGCCTCGGTGAGCGCGGCGTCGACGATCTGCCCGCGCCCGGTCCGCTCCCGCACCAGCAGCGCGGCCAGCACACCCTGGAACGCGAACAGCCCGGCCAGACTGTCCCCGATCGACAATGCCATCCGCGGCGGCGCCTGCCCGGGGAACCCGTTCAGATGCCGCAACCCGCTGATCCCCTCGGCGACCGAGGCGTAGCCCGGACGCGCGGCGTACGGCCCGGTCTGCCCGTAGCCGGACACCCGCGCCAGCACCAGCCGCGGATTGCGCGCGACCAGTTCGTCGTATCCGATACCCCAGCGTTCCAGCGTGCCGGGCCGGAAACTCTCCACCACCACATCGGCCGTGGCCGCCAGCTCCAGGAAGATCTCCCGGCCCGCGTCGGTGCGCAGATCCAGGCTCATGCACCGCTTGTTGCGCGCGTGCACGGCCCAGAAGTACTGGTGCCCGCCCTGCGCCTGACCCCAGTCGCGCAACGGGTCGGGGCGATCCGGCGCTTCGATCTTGATCACGTCCGCGCCCATGTCGCCGAGCAGGCGACCGCAGTAAGGCCCGGCGATGAGCGTGCCGAGTTCGAGCACGCGGTAGCCGTCCAGCGGTCCGGCGGTGCTGCTCTGCTCGCCCGCGGGGGAGTGGGCTTCGGATGTCATGGGTACCTCCTGAATCGGCGCGCCGATGTGTGCCGATGTGTCACCGCTCGTCCGGATCGAGTCCGAGCGCCCCGACCGACATCCGGTCGAGCGTGTCCAGCAGGGCGTTCTCGTCGGCGTCCTCGCCCTGGATCAGCCACAGATAGATGGTGTGTTCCACCATCGCGGCCATCACGCGCGCCGCGAGTTCGGGATCGAGTTTCGGATGCACCAGCCCCTCGGTCTGCCAGCGCGCGATGGCCTTGGAGGTGCGGTCGGTGAGCTGGCGGCGGTGTTCGTGCCGCAGCTGCCGGAACTCCTCGTTGAACGTCGCCACCTGTTCCACGATCGCCATCATCCGCGCGTTGCGCCGATAGGCGTGATAGTAGGAACGGTTGGCCGCAACGAGTTTCGCGGCGGGCGTGAGGTCTGCCGCGGTCGGTTCGCGGCGGTGCATATCCTCGAACAGTCGGGTGCTCAGCTCCCCGAAGACGTGTTCCTTCGACTCGAAATAGCGGTAGAAGGTGCCGTAGGAGACGTTGGCCTCCTGGGAGATCTGCTCGACCCGGGTGTCCAGGAAGCCGACCGTCTCGAAGACGCGCTGGGCGGCATCGAGTAGCGCCTCCCGCGTCTTGCGGCCGCGCGGGGTCAGGGTGTCGGCCGCGGCGGCGGGGCTATTGACAGATGACTTCGCCACGGCTCACACTATCCAACAACATGACATGACTGTCAAGTCATATTGTGAGCGTCGAAGCCGCGCGAGTTCGTGGTCGCGGCACAGCAGGAAGGAATGTCATGAGCCCCTCCAATCCGAAATACGAACTAGGCGGGATCAACCATCTCGCGCTGGTGTGTTCCGATATGCGTCGAACCATCGACTTCTATTCGGGCACACTGGGTATGCCGCTGATCAAGACTATCGAACTGCCCGGCAACTTGGGTCAGCATTTCTTCTTCGACTGCGGGGGAGGGAACAGCCTGGCCTTCTTCTGGCTCGCCGACGCACCCGATGCCAGTCCCGGGCTGGCCGCGCCGAAGGGCTTGCCCGACGAGGGCGAGCTGCTGAGCGGGGTCGGATCGATGAATCACGTCGCGTTCGCGGTGCCGCCGGAGCTGTTCGACGAGTACTACGAGCGGGTCGCGGCCGAGGGCATCAAGGTCAGCCGGGTACTCAACCACGACGACAGCCCGCGCGGCGTCTCGCGCGAGGTGCACGAGGGCACCTTCGTGCGGTCGTTCTACTTCCAGGATCCCGACGGCGTGCTGCTCGAATTCGCCTGCTGGACACGGAAGTTCACCGAGGCGGATGTCTCGCACGAGCCCAAGACCGCCGCCGACCGGACCGTGTCCGCCGGCCTGTAGGCCGACGGCGAAATCTCCACCACCTGAGAGGATTACGAAATATGCCGCGTCTTCGCGAAGTCCCGCGTGCCGAAGTCACCGACGAACGGATTCTGTTCTTCTACGACAGGTTGTTCGGCCCCGACAAGGATCCGGCCGTCGACCACGGCACCATCCACGCCACCCCCGGTGACTGGTGGACCGTCTTCGCTCAGTCGCCGGACGTATTCCGCCACGCGGTAAAGGGTTTCGCGCTCTACCGCAACGCGACGCTGGATCCGAAACTGCGTGAACTCGGCCAGAGCCGGGCCGGATACGCCCGCGGCAGCCAGTTCGTGTTCTCCCAGCACTGCAAGCAGATGCGTTCGCTGGGCGTCGCGGAGGAGAAGATCGCCGCGATCCCGCACTGGCAGATCGCCGACTGCTTCTCCGAACTCGAGCGCGCCATCCTCGCCTACACCGACGGGCTGGTCTACGACAGCGGCCGGGTGCCGGACGAGGTGTTCGCGGTGCTCAAAGCCAATCTCAGCGATCCGGAGATCCTCCAGCTGACCTACATCACCGCGATGTACGACATGCACGCCACCATGGCCCGCGCGCTGCGGCTGGAATTCGACGACCGCCCCGAACTCGTCGAAGAGGTGCAGATCCCCGAGGGCGTCGCGGTGGCCGACCTGTCCGCGGATCTGTCCGGGGAGAGCTGAGCGGCTCGGATATACGACAGGCCGGGCCCGGTATTACCGGGCCCGGCCTGGTTTCGGTCGCCGATCACGTGACGTCGGGCATGCGCCCACCGGCAGGGGTCACGCGACCAGCGGCGCACCTACCGGGAGCTTGAGTTTGCCGCCGATTCCGTTGGCCACGCCCGCCGCCGATGCGTACCAGGCGCACAGCGCGGTGATCACGCCGACGTAGCCGCCGATCTTCACGGTGCTGTCGCTACCCGCGAAATTGCCTGCGAACAAAAGGATTTCGGTGATTTCCAGGGTGAGGAACACCGCGAAGACCGCGAGGTTCACCTGGCTGGACATGATCAGCATGTAGGTGTTGAAGATGGCGAACGCCAACAGGATCCAGCCCAGATCGTGCGATGCGCCCGCACCCGTGGCGTGCGGGGCGACCAGTTTCGCCCACAGCCCCAGGCCGATCCAGAATCCGCCGTAGGTGGAGAACGCCGTCGCGCCGAAGACGTTGCGGTTCCGGAATTCCCACATTCCGGCCAGCAGCTGACACATTCCACCGTAGGCGAAGGCGTAGCCCAGCCAGGCATCGCCCGTGGAGGCGCCGGCCCACCCGGCGTTCACCGCCGATAACAGGAATGTGGTGAGTGCGAATGCGCCCAGACCCAGCGGTGCCGGGTCGGCGATGGCGGGAGTTGATTGAACCGTGCGGTCGTCGCTGACGCTCATGGTTGATCCTCTGGAGAGTGTGCTCGCCTGACGTCGCGTCCGGCGCGATCGCCCCCGGCGCAACGCGTCTTCGAGCGTAACTCCGCGCACTGTTCGAGGAGACCGGTTTGCCCGCTTCGCCGAATGGTCGTGACACGCGCGGGGTCTCGGTCCGACCGCGCCGCCACCCGTTCGAGTTACCCTGGCTAACGTTTCGCATCCGCAATGTCGTTGACGCCGGACCTTTCCGAACGGAACCGGAGTGTGGCTCGAGGAGGCTGGTCGTGCGCTGTCGGGTGGTACTGGCGGGAATGATCGCAGCCGGAACACTCCTGTTCGCCGGTCATGCCGCGGCGGATACCGTACCACCGAACACGACTCCCACCAGCATGGATATGCCCGGTGTGCCGGGCCGCACCTCGATCTCGCTGCGCGTGGACTTCCTGAACCTGCAATGGGGGACGGCCAACGACACCGAGTCGCGTTCGGGGCTGTCGCTGGTGAAGCTCTACATGGTGGATTACGCACTGCGACACGGCGATCGGTCCGCACAGGACCGTCAGCTCGCGGAGCGAATGATCCGCTACTCCGATGATTCGGCCGCCGACGCCATCGCGGCGAAGTATCCGAACGCCATCGACGCCGAGGCCGCCGAGTACGGCCTGCCCGCCACCCACTCCGGTCCCACCTGGGGGCAGTCCTACACCAGCACCGCCGACATCACGAAGTTCCTGGACCGCAAGATGACCACCGATCCGGGCTCGCCCATCCTGGGCTGGATGGCCACGGCGAGTCCGGTCGCCGCCGACGGCACCGCCCAGAACTGGGGCACCGCGCGGCTGCCCGGCGTGATCGGGAACAAGTGGGGTTGGTCGGATTACGGTCCGCCGCAAGTGGGTTCGGCTTCCTACGGTCCCGGCTTCACCATCTCCGCGCAGACCGACGGCGGGCCGGGGGATCAGACCGCCGACGTGCTCTCGGGGCTGGCCGGGGCGGTGCTCGGTGCGCATCCGCCGGTGCACGGTATCGGGGCTGGTCGCTGAGTTCCAGGGGGCGCTGAGTTCTACAGGCGCGCACCCTTGTCCCGATTGCAGGATCGGCACAGGACCTGGAGATTTCCCGCGCTGGTCGCGCCGCCGCGGCTGAGCGGGATGACGTGGTCGAACTCCAGATAATGCGTGGCCCCGCATTCGATGCACGCACCGCCGTCGCGATGCCACACCTGGGCCTTGATCTCCGGCGGGATCGCGCGGGTGTCGCGACGGCCGGGCACCAGGCTGAGCCGTTTGGCCACGCGCAGAGCGCCTTCCAGTACCGCGGCCACCAGATCCGGGTCCGCGACGTCGAATTCGGCTCCGCCGCGCGCCGAGGTGGCCGCCAGGGCGACCAGGCCGTCGGTGATGGAGACGGAAACTATTCGGTTCCAAGGCATTTCGACGCCCGCCTCGGGGCCGACGAAGCGGAGCTTCTTGTTCGTACAGATCAGACGGCCGTCGGTGGCGCGGTCGCCGCGGGCGAGGTGGCGGATGCGGGTCGCCTCGATGTCCAGGTGGACGCGTTCCTCGGGATCCAGATGCAGCCCGTGCGTGCGCACCACGGGCAGATCCCCGGTGCGCAGCCGGGTGCGGGTTCTGCCGCGGTGCATGCGGCGGCGCAGTTCCTCCACCTGCGGCCCGGACAGGGCCAGTTCCCGGATGGCGGTGTCGAACTCCTCGACCTCTTCGGCGCTGATCTCCTCGTCGGCGAACGCGGCCAGACGTTCGATGTAGGCCAGGCCGGGGCCGCGCAGCGCCGCGCGGCCGGTGTCCTCGGGGATGTGCCGGTAGCGCAGCGCGGTCCACAGGTCCGCCCACTCGGTGCTGCCGAGTCCGTCGCCGGTCAGCACGCGCCAGGCCCGCGCCCGCCAGGTGTCGAGATATTCGTCGATATCGGCGGCGCAGGATCGGCACGGGGCGGGTGCGCCCAGGACACGCCAGCCGCGTCGGCGGCCGCAGTGCGGGCAGACGCGGGCGTCGGTCGAGGGGAGTGGCGCGGTGGTGTCGGTCCAGTGCGTGCCGTCCCACCAACGGAGCGTCGCGCCTTGCGGATGCCAGTCCGGGCGCGGGTCCTCCGGCGGTGTGGCCGTGGGGATTTCGCTGCTTGCGTTCTCGAATCTGTTTCTGGACAGCGAGATTCGGCCACGCTCCGGCTCGGCGGCGGTATCGATGCCGAAATCCTCGAACAGGTCCGACAATTCGTCCCGTGCGTCATCGAGCGGGCGGAAGAACCAGCCGTCACCGTCGCGGCCGAATTCGGCGACCGATATCGCTCGGGTCGTGCTGGATCGCGGTGCGGGAACGTCGCGGCGGGCGACCAGTCCGGCCGCGTCGCGCACCGCGATCGTCAGATCCAGCAGATCGTGCAGTGGACTGTCCGAACAGACGCCCAGGACGATGCGGGTGACCGTGGATTCGGTGCGGGGGAGCGAGACCGAGAGCCGGGCCGTGCGCGGCTGGGGCTGCTGGTCCAGCGTCACCGCCTGCGACGGATGCCGGGGTGCGTTGTGGAATACCGCGTCGCGCGGGGAGCGGACCAGGTCGTCGTCGCCGAGCAGCAGTGCGTGCGCGTCCAGCGCGTGGGCGCAGCGCCACGAAAGTTCCACGCTCAGCAGCGAAGTCGGTATCGGCGTGGCGCCGTTCTCGGTGAAGGTCATCGTTCCGGAACTATGCCAGGTGGCACCGACACCGACCGTAGGGTCTGTCGCGCGCGGGTGCGACACACCCGATGCGGCACGATGGAGGGATGAGCGATCAGAAGGAGCCCGGCCGCAAGCCCGGAACGCCGCGCGTCCCCGGCGCGAGCGAGCTGATCGCCGCCGCCCAGGCCGCGGCGGAGGCGGCGCAGCGGGCGGCCGGGCAGGCCCTGGACGCCGCGCAGGTCACCGCAGGGACGGCGTTCGACACCGCGATCCGGCTGCCACCGGCCTCGGTGCAACTCGCCGCCCAGTTGCCCGACCTGATCGACAACCTCTCGATGGCGATCGACCGCCTCAACCGCACCATCGACCGCCTCGACCGCACCCTGGCCCTGGCCGATCCGGCATTCGCCGCGTACGACCGGCTGCTGCCCCGGCTCGAGGCCATGGTGTCGATGGGCGAGGAGGTGTACAACCGGCTGTCCCGGCTGCCGGGTGTATCGATGCTCGGCCGCATCACCGGACGTGAGAACGCGCCGTCCGAGCCGGTGGATCCACGAAAACGTGGTCGCGGGCGAGGGAAGTAGCGGCGCGCTCAGCTGCGGGAGTGCGCCCCGGCGACCGCGGTGACCGCGCGCAGCGCCGTGGTCGCCTTGAGCACCATCTCGTGGTACTCCTGCTCGGCGTCGGAATCCAGCACGATCGCCCCGCCCGCGCCGACTCTCCAGCGGCCGCCGTACCGGACCGCGGTGCGGATGACGACGTTCAGATCGGCGGTGCCGCCCAGGCCGAGGAATCCGATTGTGCCCGAATAGATTCCGCGCGCTTCGGTCTCCAGCTCGTCGATGATCTCCATGGTGCGCAGCTTGGGCGCACCGGTCATCGAGCCGCCCGGGAAGCAGGCGCGCAGGCAGGTCACCGCGTCCACGTCGGGGCGCAGACGGCCGCGGATGGTGGTCACCAGCTGATGCATCGTGGTGTAGGTCTCGGTGTGCATGAGCGCCGTGACGCGCACACTGCCGAGTTCGCAGACCCGCCCCAGATCGTTGCGCAGCAGATCGACGATCATCAGATTCTCCGCGCGGGTCTTGGGATCGGATTCCAGTGCGCGCCGCAGGATTTCGTCTTCCTCGGGCGTCGCCCCGCGCGGTGCGGTCCCCTTGATCGGCTTGGTCTCGACCATGCCCGACCGATCCACCGTGAGGAATCGCTCCGGCGAGGAACACGCGACCTCGAGCTCCCCGAACCGCAGAAACGCCGCGTACGGCGCCGGATTCGACCGCCGCAGTGCGCGATACACCGCGAGACCGTCACAATCCTGGTCGACATACGCACTGTCGGTCAGATTCACCTCGTACGTCTCACCCGCCCGCAACTGCGCCTGGATCTCGGCGATATCGGCCAGATACCGCTGCCTGCCCCGGGTCAGCCGCGACTCCACGGCCCCCTCGTCGACCGCGAGCTCGAGCCGATCCGGCGTGCACCGATCAGGCAGCCCCGCCAGCACCGCCCGCGTCGAGGACAACCAATCCTCCGCTGCCGCAACGGTATCCGAGTCGGCCAGTGCGACCAGATAGGTGTGCTCCGCGACATGATCCACCACGACCACCCGATCCGCGAACACCCACTGCGCATCGGGCATCTCCGCCCGATACCGTTCCGCCGCACCACACTCGGCCTTCATCTCGTACCCGAGATACCCCACATACCCACCCACGAAATCGAAAGGCACATCCGGCAATTCGACCTCCACCCGCCCCAATCGCATTGCCAGATAATCGAATACATCCCCGCCCACAACCTCGCACCCACCCCGCCCCGCAACCTCCACCAACCCCGCCCCCACCCGATATCGCACCGTCTCGGCCAACGGCCCACCCGCATCCCCCAGATACGAAAACCGATCCAACCCCGGTTCGGCATGCGTACTGTCCAACCAGAACGCCGTCACCGACTCCCGATACAAAGCCAGAAACACCGCCTCCGCATCCACCGCCCGCTCAACCCGCTCCCACAAAACCGTCAGCGCGACCCCCGCCTCCCGACATCCCTCGGACACCCCAGCATGGGGACCCGTCGCATCGGTCGAAACTTTCGCGGTTCGCAGAGCGGCCCGGTGTGCGCGTGTCGTGGGCTCGTCGTGCACCCCAGCGCTGCGATCGGCCGCGTTGTCCGGGATGTGACCGCTGATGGTAGGAGCCGCGGGCACCGAATTCTGATGCGGCGCGAGGTGGTCAGATGTGTCGGCCGAGAAGGCGGCGGTGTCGGTGGTTGCCTGGCTTGTGTGTGTCGTGGGCTCGCCGGACGTCTCGGCACTGCGGCCGGTTACCTTGTCCGGGATGCGGCTCGTGGTTGCGGAGTCCGTGGTTGTCGAGTCGCCGGGACCGGAACCAGCCTTGGGCTCGAAGTCGTGTGTGGCGGTCGCCGGTGTGGCGTCGTCGGTGGTGGCGTATGCGGGCCCCGGTCGGACCCCGGGGCGGGTCGTGCGCATGGGTTCACCGTAGTCGGCGTGGTCGGGTGGGGCCGATGGCGTATTGAGGGCGTCTGCCTTCAGTTCGGCGTGGTCTCTGGTGCACAATATGGGACATGTCTGTGGTGCAACCGGCCGATGTGGACCGTGAAGTCGTCGACTTCGAGGTCGTCGGCAAGTGGATGGAAGAGCAGGGGCTGCCGGGCGGGCCGTTCGAGGGCGTGACCGCGCTCGGCGGCGGTACCCAGAACATCATGCTGCGTTTCAGCCGCGCGGGGCGCGACTACGTGTTGCGACGCGGCCCGAAACATTTGCGCGCCAAGAGCAATGACGTGATCCGCCGGGAGGCGCGGCTGCTGGGCGCACTCACCGGAACGGGCGTGCGCGCGCCCGAGGTGATCGCGGCCTGCACCGACGATTCCGTCCTGGGCGCGGTGTTCTACCTCATGGAGCCGATCATCGGCTTCAACCCGCAGACCGAACTGCCCGAACTGCACACCGGTGACCCCGAGGTCCGCAGGCAGATGGGCCTGTCGGCGGTCGAGGCGATCGCCCGCCTCGGCGCGCTGAACTACCGGGAACTCGGCCTCGAGGACTACGGCAAGCCGGACGGTTTCCTGGAACGTCAGGTGCCGCGCTGGATGAGCGAGCTAGAGTCCTACAGCGCCAACGAGGGCTATCCCGGCCCGGAGATCGTCGGCGTCGACCGGGTCGGCGACTGGCTCCAGCGCAACCGCCCATCGATCTGGGAGCCCGGCATCCTGCACGGCGACTGCCACCTGGCCAACATCATGTTCCGCTACGACGGCCCGCAGGTGGCGGCCCTGGTCGACTGGGAGATGTCCACCATCGGCGACCCGCTGCTGGACCTGGGCTGGCAGATCGCGACCCGCCCCGAACCCAGCACCGCCGCCGCGGGCCTGTTCGGCGCCCTCGGCCAACTCGGCGGCCTGCCCACCCCCGAGGAGATGATCGCCCACTACGCGACCTTCTCCACCCGCGACCTCACCGACATCACCTGGTATACGGTCCTGGCCTGCTTCAAACTGGGCATCGTCCTCGAGGGCACCCACGCCCGGGCCTTCGCGGGCAAGGCCCCCAAGGAGGTCGGCGACTTCCTGCACGCCATCACCCTGGAACTGTTCGCGAAGGCCAACCAGCTGATCGAGTGAGCGGGCGAGCTGCCGGCGGTGCGACCGGATCTCGATGAGGTTTGGCGGTTTATTTATGGCAGATGATTTGCGGCCAAGATAAATTACTGGGCATGCCGATCGTTGCCGAAGACAAGGACTGGACCTGGGTGCTGGACAGGGCTTGCCCTGACTGCGGATTCGACGGTCCGGCCACGGCCTACGACGAGGTGCCGGGCCTGACCCGCGCGGCCGCCGCCCGCTTCGTCGGTGCCCTGGCGCGTCCGGACATCACCGTTCGTCCCGACGAATCCACCTGGGCCCCAATCGAATACACCGCCCACGTGCGCGACGTTTGCCGAATATTCCGATACCGCCTGGACATCGCCCTGCGCAAGCCCGCCGCGCCGCCCGCGATCGCCGCCTTCGAGGCGACGACCGGATTCGCCGAGGGCCTGCCCGTCTTCGCGAACTGGGATCAGGACCGCACCGCCGAGGCCGACCACTACCTGTCGCAGGCCCCCGTCGTCGTGGCCGCCGAACTGGCCGAGGCAGCCGAAATCGTCTCCCGCGCTTTTGAATCCGTCTCCGCGCCCGACCGCGCCCTGGCCGCCCGCCGCAGCAACGGCTCGCTGTTCACCGTCGACTCGATGGCCACCTACTTCGTACACGACCTGATCCACCACCTCCACGACATCCACGCCTGACCGCCACGGTCCGGCCGGCTCGCACCGCCTCCCCTGTGCGCCCCCGATGCTGATATGGCGTGGGCGGCGGGCGATGCCGATGCCGTGGGCGGTGCTGTGGGCCGGTAGGCGAGGGCGCAGGCGCGGGCGACTACCGGCCTGCACCGAATTCGACCGTGCTCGCAACTGACGGGGT
Organism: Nocardia macrotermitis; assembly: GCF_009604405.1. GTDB lineage: Bacteria > Actinomycetota > Actinomycetes > Mycobacteriales > Mycobacteriaceae > Nocardia > Nocardia macrotermitis. The sequence goes on along the minus strand of NZ_WEGK01000007.1, from coordinate 168,349 downwards.
GCACAGGCTTCCCGACACGCCGGAGCCCCGGAGGGCCCGAGAACCGGGCGCTCTAAGCTCATCGGCGTGCGAGCGTTGGAGCAGATTCGGGAATGGCCGGTCGGACATGCCGCCGCGGGCGTGGTCACCGCGGCGGGTGGCGTGGTGGCGACCGAGGGCGACCTCGATCGCGAGTTCGCGCTGGCCTCGGTGACGAAACCGCTTGTCGCCTACGGGGTTCTGGTCGCGGTCGAGGAGGGCGCGATCGAACTGGACCAACCGGCGGGCCCGCCGGGCTCCACGGTCCGGCATCTGCTGGCGCACACCTCGGGCCTGGCCTTCGACACCACGGTGATCATGGCCGAGCCGGGCACGAAGCGGATCTACTCGAGCTCCGGCTTCGAGGTGCTGGCGCAGTTCGTCACCGATCAGACCGGGATCGACTTCGAGGACTATCTGGACGAGTCGGTATTCGAGCCACTCGGCATGAAATCCTCGCTCCTGAACGGCTCGGCCGGACACGCCGCCAGCTCGACGGCCGCCGATATGCTGCGCTTTGCCGGTGAATTGCTCAGTCCGAGTCTGCTTTCCGCGCAAACTCTGGGTGAGGCCTGCACCGTGCAATTCCCGGGCTGCAATGGCGTGCTGCCCGGCTACGGTTCGCAGCGCCCCAACGATTGGGGTCTGGGATTCGAGATCCGCGACCACAAGACTCCCCATTGGACCGGACGCGCGAATTCACCGCGCACCTACGGCCATTTCGGGCAATCCGGCACCTTCCTGTGGGTGGATCCCAAATCGGGGGTGGCGTGCGTGGCGTTGAGCGACGAGAATTTCGGCGACTGGGCCCGCGCGGCGTGGCCGCCACTGAGCGACTCGGTACTCACCGAGTTCGCGGCGGATCGCGACACGTAGGCCGAGTAACACACGTAACTCCGGGCACTCCAGTAAACTCGGGCAACGCCAGCACGACCGATCGTTGGGGAAGACGTTCCAGGTCGAGGCTGGAGGTGTACTGGTGCGCGGAACGAGTCAGTTCGCGGACGCGACGTCCGGAGTGGTGTATATCCACGCGTCGCCGGCCGCGCTGTGCCCGCACATCGAATGGTCGCTGTCCTCGACCCTGAAATCGCCCGCGCAATTGCGCTGGACCGCGCAACCCGCGGCGTCGGGACAACTGCGCGCGACCACCGACTGGGTGGGTCCGGTGGGCACCGGATCGAAGATTGCCAACGCGTTGCGGGCGTGGCCGGTACTGCGCTTCGAGGTCACCGAGGATCCCAGCGAGGGCGTCGACGGCGAGCGCTACAGTTTCGTCCCCGGTCTCGGCCTGTGGTGCGGTGCGATGAGCGCCAACGGCGATGTGATGGTCGGGGAGATGCGCCTGCGCGAGATCGTGCGGCTGGCGCGCGAGCTGGGCCGGCACAGCCCCGCCGAGATCGCCGTCGAGATCGATCGGGTGCTCGGCACGGCCTGGGACGACGATCTCGAACCGTTCCGCAGCGGCAGCGAGGGCGCGGAGGTCACCTGGCTGCGCCGCGACGTCGGCTGAATTCCGCACCGCACGCCGCGACCCCGCGCTACCCGGCACTCCCGGAAAACCCGGCGCGCCGATATGGCAGAGTCGATCGTCGGCACCGAGGAGGAGGGGCGGCGTGGGCAGCCGGGTACTGATCGAGACACTGGGCGAGTACGAGGACTGGAGCGTACTCGCGGTCGACGAGCGTCCGGTGCCGTGGCGGTCCGTGGCGCGGGTGCTGCGGCCCGCGGTGCAGCGCGTGATCGAACCGGTGTGGCGGGGCGGGGAGCCCGTCGAGGTGGTCGCGGCACGTCGTTCGCGCGATGGTGAACAGGACGAGATCATCCGTGCCACACCGGTATTCGGCCCCGACGGGCAGATCTACGCGGTCCAGGTACGCAGCGCCGCGGTGGATGAGAAACTACCCGAGCCGTATTCCGTTGTCGCGTTCGACTATTCGTCCGAGCGGCGATCGATTCGACTGGCGGACAACCCTTTCGGCTGGGCGATGCCGAAAGAACGTTCGCATTGGACGGTTCCAGAGGCGTTCCGATACGTGCGGCGGTTCGACGGCTCGATGGAGTTGATCCTGCACACCCGCGATTCGCGCGAGAGCACGCGCTGGGCGGGCGATGTCACCGCCTGTGTCGGCGAGGAGTCGCGACGTTTCCACCTGGCCCTGCGCAACGGCGCCGGAACCGCTCGCACGCGGTGGCGCGGCCTGCTGCACGACGTCACCGAATTCCTTGCGCCCGAACCGGCTTCGGTGGACACCGCCGCCTTCGCCGCACTCGGCCGTCAACGCTCGGGCCGCACCCATCTGGTACTCGCTGACGTGGAGAAGGTCCGGCTGATCCGCTGGGTCACCGACCCGATACCGGACATCCAGTGGAAGGGCGTGGTAGACGACCGCGACACCCCGCATCCGGACGACGTCGTGCGCATCCTCACCGAGGTCGACCGGGCCGTCCGCGCCCACGAGACGGGCGGTCGCCTGGGCGGAATTCGCCTGCGCCGCACCGACGGTGGCTGGACCGTGGTCGACGCCGTCGCCTCCCTGGTGCCCAGCGCCGAATCGCCGGTGCTGCTGCTCGTCGAGCTCACCGTCACCGGATACTCCGACGACCCCGACCCGACCGAGCCCTGACACCCCGAACTCACCCCTCCGGCGGCAGCTCCCCACCTCGCAGCAGCCGCAACTCCTCCTCCTGCGCCGCCAACCGCACCGTCACCAGATGTTCGACCTCGATGAGATCGTGCCGCATCTCGATCTGCTCGTACTGCATCTGCACGTAATCACCCTGGATACGCAGATAATCCGTGCCCAGCCGCGCGTTCTCGATCCGGGCGAGATCCAGTTCGGCTCGCGCGCACCGCAGTTCGGCGGCCAGCGCGCTGCGGTCGGCACGCTCCTCGGCCAGCGCGGCACGCAGAACGGTCTGATCGGCATAGGAGGCATGCAGTTCGTCCAGGGCCGCCGTCAGCCGCGCTCGCAGCTCATCCATGCGTTCCCCCTCGATTCTGTTGTGCGGTAATGACTTACGGGTGGCCCCCGAGGAGACCACCCGTAAATCGTTGTACTGGAAGACTACCGCCGAGCTACAGCGGAATGTTCTTGAGGTGACTCGGCCGGGCGGGCGCGGCGGCCAGCGCGGCGGCGATCGTGGACCGGGTCCTGGCCGGATCGATGATCTCGTCGACCACCCCGATCGACATCGCCCGGCTCAACCCACCGGCGATCTGCTCGTGCTCGACGGTCAGCCGCTCGATCAACGCCTCACGCTCGGACTCGGGAGCGGCGGCGATCGCCTTCTTGTGCAGGATCCCGACCGCGGCCTTGGCGCCCATGACCGCGACTTCCGCACCGGGCCAAGCGAATACCGCGGTCGCACCGAGCGAACGGGCGTTCATCGCGATGTAGGCGCCGCCGTAGATCTTGCGGGTCACCAGCGTCACGCGCGGCACCCGCGCCTCGGCGAACGCGTGCAGCAGCTTCGCGCCGCGACGCACCACGCCTTCCCACTCCATCCCCACACCGGGCAGATATCCGGGCACATCGGTGATCACGACCAGCGGAATCCCGAACGAATTGCACAGCCGCACAAAGCGTGCCGCCTTCTCCGCACTCTGCGAATCCAGGCAGCCGCCCAGTCGCAGCGGATTGTTGGCCAGCACCCCGACCGTCCGCCCGGCCAGCCGGCCCAGGCCGGTGACCATGCTGCGGGCGTAACCGCCCTGGAACTCCTCGAACGTGGACTCGCCGTTGATGTTGTCCAGCAGCTCGTGCACGATCGGTTTGACGTCGTAGGCGCGCTTGGCCGACTCGGGCATCATCGCCTTCAGGTCGACATCGCCGTGTTCGGCGGCGACCATGTCGAACGCGCCCTGCTCGGCGAACATCGACACCAGCCGGCGGCCGCGATGCATGGCATCGGATTCGTCGGCGGCGACGATATGGCACACCCCGGACTTCTTGTGGTGCGTCTCGGGCCCACCGAGCGTGGCCATGTCGACGTTCTCGCCGGTCACACTGCGCACCACATCCGGACCGGTGACGAAGACCCGGCCCTCGGGGGCCATGATGACCACATCGGTGAGCGCGGGACCGTAGGCAGCGCCACCGGCCGCGAAGCCGAGCACCACGGAAATCTGCGGGACCAGCCCGGACGCGCGAACCATGGCCTCGAAGACCAGGCCGACCGCGTGCAGAGCCTCCACACCCTCGGCCAGGCGGGCGCCACCGGAATGCCAGATGCCCACGACGGGCAGCCGGGAGTCGATGGCGGTATCGATCGCGTCGACGATGTGCTTGCAGCCCTCGATGCCCATCGCGCCGCCCATGACGGTCGCGTCCGAGCAGTAGGCGACGGTGCGCACGCCGTCGACCTCGCCGACGGCGGCCAGCACGCCGGACTTGTCACGGGGGTGCAGCGGCAGCACCGTGCCGGGGTCGAAGAATCGTTGCAACCGGCCCAGCGGATCCCGGGGATCGGTGGCAGCATCCGCCTGAGCGGGAGCCATGATGGTCATCGCGTTCTCTCCTCGAGACGATGGTGAGTCGCTGACGCGGCTGCGAAAATGAAAATAGAAATCCCCGTGCGGGTCTCGGCATCGGGTCGACCGAAGTCCAAGGCCCGCACGGGGATTCGTGTTATGGCAGCGGCCGGTGTGACCCGGCCGAGGCGAACTCAGTACCGGCCGAAGGTGAGCGCCACGTTGTGGCCACCGAAACCGAACGAGTTGTTGATCGCGTACTGGATGTCCTGACGACGGGCCTCGCCGTGCACGACGTCCAGATCGATCTCCGGATCCTGGTTCTCCAGGTTCAGCGTGGGCGGCACGATGCCGTCGCGGATGCTGAGCACGGTGAGTACCGACTCGAGGGCGCCGACCGCGCCGATCGAGTGGCCCAGGGCGGACTTGGGCGCGTAGACCGAGGCATGGTTGCCCACGGCCAGGTTGATCGCGTTCGCCTCGGCGGTGTCACCGATCGGCGTCGCGGTCGCGTGCGCGTTGACGTGGGCGATGTCCTGCTTGCTCAGACCCGCGGTCTGCATCGCCCGTGTCATCGCGCGTGCCGCACCCTGCCCGTCCGGAGCGGGGGCGACCAGATGGAAACCGTCGGAAGTGATTCCGGCTCCCATCAGCCGTGCGTGGATCGTCGCTCCACGCGCCTTGGCGTGCTCCTCGGTCTCGATGACCATGAGCGCACCGGCTTCACCGAAGACGAAGCCGTCACGCGCGGAGTCGAAGGGCCGCGAGGCGGCCTTCGGGTTGTCGTTCCGGGTGCTCATCGCGCGCATCATGGAGAATGCCGCGATCGGCACGGCGTCGATATAACCCTCGACACCACCGGTGACAACCATGTCGGCGTCGCCCATGACGATCATCCGCCACGCGTTCGCGATGGCCTCCGATCCGGATGAGCACGCCGAGACCGGAGTGACCACTCCCGCCCGGGCCTTCAATTCCAGGCCCACCACGGCGGACGGCCCGTTCGGCATGACCATCTGCACCGCCAGCGGCGAAATCTTGCGATAGCCACCGTTCTTGAGCTTGTCGACCGAATCGATCAGCGCGTCGCCGCCGCCGAGTCCGGTGCCGATGGCGACGCCCAGGCGCTCCGGATCTACCTCCGGAGAACCGGCGTTCTTCCACACCTCGCGACCGAGCACGGTTGCGAGTTGCTCGACGTACGCCATGCGACGGCACTCGACCCGGGACAGCAGGGTCTCGGGCCGAACCTTCAGGTGGCCGCCGATGCGGACCGGAAGGTCGTATTCCTCGACGAAGGAATCCTCGAGAACGTCGATGCCGCTCTCGCCGTTGAGGAGTCCCTTCCACGTCGCATCGACGTCACCCGCGATCGACGTGGTCGCCGCCAGGCTTGTTACGACGACGTTGGGGAAGTTCCCGTTCAGAGTGGAAGGAGTGGTCACGGTATCGGTCCTACTCGGAGTCCGCGCCGAATTTGGCCTTCAGCTCGGCCGCGGCCTCGGAGTTCTCCGACTCGAGCTTCTGGATGTACCCCACGGCGTCGCCGACGGTCTTCAGGCTGGCCAGATCCTCGTCGGGGATCTTGACGCCGTACTTGTCCTCGGTCTGCACGGCGATCTCGACCATCGACAGCGAGTCGATGTCCAGGTCGTCGACGAAGGACTTCTCGATGGTCACCTCGGAGGGCTCGATACCGGTCACCTCTTCGATGATCTTGCCGAGCTCTTCGACGATCTGTTCCTGGGTCAGAGCGGCCACTGCGTGGCTCCCTTCTTGTTCTTCTCTTCGACGGGGTCTGTTTACTTTTTTTCGGAACCGGATCGGCGAATGTTTCGTTTCACCGGTTGCGGTTGCATCACTGCAAGCCGCAGAAAAGCTAGCCGGTTGCCGACAGGTCGGACAACGCGGGGATGTTCTCGGGGGTCTTCAGCGCCAGATTCGGGGTGCCTTTCAGCTCCCGCTTGGCGATGCCGACCAGGGTTCCAGCGGGCGGCAACTCCGCCACCCCGGAAACCCCTGCCGCGCGAACGGTTTCGGTGCACAGGTCCCACCGGACGGGCCGGGTCACCTGTGCCGCGAGCTTTTCGACGGCGTCCCGACCCGAGGTGACCGGTTTGCCGTCGAAATTCGACAGCAGGGTCCGGGTCGGTTCGCCGGGGGAAATCTGTGCGATGGCATTCGCCACCGCGTCCTGGGCCGGAGCCATGAACGCGGTGTGGAAGGCCCCCGCCACGGGCAGGGCACGCACGCGTGCCTTCTCCGGCGGGTTCGCCGCCAACTCGGCCAGCGCATCGAGCCGACCCGCGGCCACGATCTGACCGACCGCGTTGCGATTGGCCGGAACGAGATCCAGTTCCGCGAGCCGGGCGAGCACGACGGCTTCGTCGCCGCCGAGCACGGCGGACATGCCGGTCGGCTCCAGCGCGCACGCCTTGGCCATCTCCCCGCCGCGGATCGCGGCGAGCGTCACGGCCTCGTCGGAGGTGATGACGCCGGCGACGGCGGCGGCGGCGAGCTCGCCGACCGAGTGTCCGGCGACGATCGTAGCGGGCGGCAGCGCATTCTGCGGTATCTCGGCGTAGGCGAGCAGTGCGGCGGCCACCACCAGCGGCTGGGTCACCGAGGTGTCGGTGATCTCCTCCGCGGTCGCGGTGGTGCCGAGCCGCACCAGGTCCAGGCCGGCGGCCTTGGACCAGAGTTCGAGATGGTCACGCGCGCCGGGGAGGTCGAGCCAAGGCGCGAGCATGCCGGGTGTCTGGGAGCCCTGTCCTGGGGCGAACAACGCGATCACTTCTCTAGACAACACCGTTTCGGTGGGTTGTGGAGATGTCGACGCGAATGATGTTTGCGGACTGCTTTTGTGTGGACTCCACAAAACGGCTAGTCGCTCCTCGCCATCGACGCGCGGATGCTACGTGTTACAGCCGATCCTCGTGAACCGGTTCGTGTGGGTCGCCAGGGGTTGATGTTGACGATTCGTTACGAGTTCGTGTCAGGCGGCCTATGGTCGCGGCGATCCGGAGCACGTACGCGTCGCGCGGATTGAGCGGATCCCGGCCGGTCACCTCGCCGATGCGCTTGAGGCGATAACGAACCGTATTTGGATGAACGAACAGCTGGCGGGCGCAAGTCTCGACGGCTCCACCGCAATCCAGGTAGGCGTCGAGGGTGTCCGACAGAGCCGACCCGGCGGCGGCCAACGGTAGCACAAGATACTCGTTCAGGGCCTCGACCGCAGCGCGATCTCCGAGCAGGGCCCGTTCGGGCAGGAGTTCGGAGGCGTGCACGGGCCTGGGAGCCCCGCGCCAGCCCACCACGGCCTCCATTCCGGCCATCGCCTCCAGCGCGCTGGCATGCGCCGCGGACAGCGTGCGGGTGGTCGGTCCGATCACCACCGGCCCCTCGGAGAACGCCTCGGCGAGCAGATCCATCAGGAACGGCGACGGATAGGAGGTATCGCCGAGATGGCCGCTGACCACCATCACCAGCCGCGAACCCTGCACCACGGCCAGCGCCGCGCGACCGTGCCGGGCCGCGGTGGTGTGCACCGAACCGACCACGGCCACCTGATCCTTCGGCGGCGTGCCGACCAGCACCGTCGCGGGTGCGGTGGCGTCCCAGTTGAGTGTGGCTGCGCGCGAGAGCATTTCGGGTCCGGTGTCGCCGCGCACCACCGCGTCCACGACCAGCGCCTCGAGCCGGGTGTCCCACGCGCCGCGGGATTCGGCGGCGCTGGCGTACACCGAGGCCGCGGCGAAACCCAGCTCACGCCCGTATCGCAGCACCGCCTCGGTCAGGGCCACCAGCTGCCGGTCGTTGCGCGCCAGCGCGGGCAGCCACTGTTCGAAGAACTCCATGGCCACGCGGACCATGTCGACGGTCTGGCGCAGCGTCAGCCGCCGGGCCAGATCCTGCGGGATCACCTGGAACGCGTCCAGGCTGAACCGGATATCGCTCTCGGGATCCTGCAACCACTCCAGGAAGTTCACCACCGCGGTCTGCACCAGCATCTGCACGCCCGCGCGCTGGGCGGCGTCCAGGCTGCCGAAGAACGGCAACCGGTCCTCCATCGAGGCGACCGCCTCGGTGGACAACCGCCCCGAGAACTGCTTGACCCGTTTGAGCAGCGTGTCCGGCAACGGGTCCCGGTTCTGCCGATTGGGGGACAGCGCCCCGGTGGGCAGATACACCTCATGGGAGGTGTCGGACTCGGATATCCGGCGCGGTCTCGGCGGTTTACGATCCACTGTATTTTCTGCCTCCGCTTCGCTGCGGCGGGTTTTTCGGTAGCCGCACCGAAAAACTTTGGTGTGACGTGGTTTGCCTGACAGTTCCGGCGTACAGAGACGCTTCGCCGCTGGGCACGCGGGAGGTGGTCAGGTAACGAGTCATCTCGCCTTTCGGGTCGGGCTTTCGCAACAGCGAAGCAGAAGCAGGAGGATTCGGTGGACTAGGCCATCAATCCTCGTTATCGGTCGACTTCTCGGCGGAGTTTACGTCGTCGATGCGGTAGCGGGCCGCGGCCTCGGTCACCTTCGACGCCTCGATCGCACCGGTTCGGGCCAGCGCGGACAGTGCGGCGACGGTGATCGACTCGGCGTCCACGTTGAACACCCGGCGCGCGGCCGGGCGGGTGTCGGAGAAGCCGAAACCGTCCGTGCCGAGCGTGGTGTAGTCGCCCGGCACCCACTTGCGGATCTGATCCTGCACCGCGCGCATCCAGTCCGAGGCCGCGATGAACGGTCCCTGCGCCTGCGACAGCGCCCGGGTGACGTACGGAACCTCCGTCTCGGTGCCCGGATTGTGCAGTGCCGCAATCTCTTTCGCGACCGCGTCACGACGCAGCTCACTCCACGAGGTCACCGACCAGACGTCGGCCGCCACACCCCATTCGGCGAGCAGTTCCTGTGCGCGCAGGCCGTCCGGCACGGTCACGCCCGAGACCAGGATCTGCGCGCGCACCGCGCCCTCAGCACCGCGCTGGTACAGGTAGAGACCCTTGAGCAAACCGTCGATATCGATGCCGTCCGGCTCGGCGGGCTGCGGGTAGGGCTCGTTGTACAGGGTGATGTAGTAGCTGATGTTCTCGCCGCCGAAGGCGTCCTGCTGCCGCAGCAGATGCGTGCCCGGCAGCGCGGTCGTCTCGGGGGCGGGCTGACCGCCGCCGTACATCCGGCGCAGACCGTCCCGCACGATGTGCGCGATCTCGAACGCGAACGCCGGGTCGTAGGCGACCATCGCCGGGTTGGTCGAGGCCAGCAGCAGCGAGTGACCATCGTTGTGCTGCAAGCCCTCACCGGTCAACGTGGTTCGCCCGGCGGTTGCTCCGAGGATGAACCCGCGCGCCAGCTGATCCGCCGCCGCCCACAGGCCGTCGCCCGTGCGCTGGAAACCGAACATCGAGTAGAAGATGTACAGCGGGATCATCGGCTCGCCGTGGGTGGCGTACGAGGTGGCCGCCGCCGTGTAGGACGCGGTCGAACCGGCCTCGTTGATGCCCTCGTGCAGGATCTGCCCGACGCTGCTCTCTTTGTAGGCAAGCATCAAATCCGCGTCGACCGATGTGTACAACTGCCCGTTGCGGTTGTAGATCTTCAACGAAGGGAACCACGAGTCCATACCGAAGGTGCGAGCCTCGTCGGGGATGATCGGCACGATCCGCTTGCCGATCTCCTTGTCCCGCAGCAGTTCCTTCATCAGCCGCACGAACGCCATCGTGGTCGCGACGTTCTGCTTGCCCGAACCCTTGCGCACCCCGCGATACGGCTCGTCGCCGGGAAGTTGCAGAGGCTTTGCCGCAGTGCGCCTCTCGGGCAGATAGCCGCCGAGCGCCTGCCGACGGCCCAGCATGTACTGGATCTCCGGGGACTCCATACCGGGGTGGTAGTACGGCGGCAGGTACGGGTTCTCCTCGAGCTGCGCGTCGGTGATCGGGATGCGCTGCACGTCGCGGAACGCCTTGAGGTCGTCCAGCGTCATCTTCTTCATCTGGTGCGTGGCGTTGCGGGCCTCGAAGTGCTTGCCCAGGCCGTACCCCTTGATGGTCTTGGCCAGGATCACCGTCGGTTTGCCCTGATGCGCCAGCGCCGCCGCGTAGGCCGCGTAGATCTTGCGGTAGTCGTGGCCGCCGCGCTTGAGGTTCCAGATCTCCTGATCGGTCAGGCCCTTCACCAGTTCCTTGGTGCGCGGGTCGCGGCCGAAGAAGTGCTCGCGCACGTACGCGCCGTCGTTGGCCTTGTAGGTCTGGTAGTCGCCGTCGAGCGTGGAGTTCATCAGGTTCACCAAGGCGCCGTCGCGGTCCGCGCCCAGCAGCGCGTCCCACTCGCGGCCCCACACGACCTTGATGACGTTCCAGCCCGCGCCGCGGAAGAACGACTCCAGCTCCTGGATGATCTTGCCGTTACCGCGCACCGGGCCGTCCAGGCGCTGCAGGTTGCAGTTGATGACGAAGGTGAGGTTGTCCAGGCCCTCGTTCGCGGCGACCTGGATCAGGCCGCGCGATTCGGGCTCGTCCATCTCGCCGTCGCCCAGGAACGCCCACACGTGCTGATCGGCGGTGTCCTTGATACCGCGATCGTGCAGGTAGTGGTTGAACCGCGCCTGGTAGATGGCGTTCATCGGGCCCAGACCCATGGACACCGTGGGGAATTCCCAGAAGTCCGGCATCAGCCGCGGGTGCGGGTACGAGGACAGGCCGTGGCCCGGGCCGCCGTGGCTGTACTCCTGGCGGAAGCCGTCGAGCTGATCGGTGGTGAGCCGGCCCTCGAGGAACGCGCGCGCGTACATGCCGGGGGAGGCGTGGCCCTGCATGAACACCTGGTCGCCGCCGCCGGGATGATCCTTGCCCCGGAAGAAGTGGTTGAAGCCCACCTCGTACAGCGCCGCCGAGGACGCGTAGGTCGAAATGTGCCCGCCCACACCGATTCCCGGACGCTGGGCGCGGTGCACCATGACCGCGGCGTTCCAGCGGATCCAGGCGCGGTAGCGGCGCTCGACCTCCTCGTCGCCGGGGAACCAGGGTTCGTTCTCGGTGGGGATGGTGTTGACGTAGTCGGTGGAGGTCAGGGCCGGAATCGTGACGTGTCGCTCACCGGCGCGCTCGAGCAGGCGCAGCATCAGGTAGCGGGCGCGGCCCGGACCCTCGCGGTCGAGCATCTCGTCGAAGGATTCGAGCCATTCACTGGTCTCGTCCGGGTCGATATCCGGTAGGTACGACGCCACCCCCTCGCGGATCACTCGCACGCGGGCCCCGGCGGTCCGGGCGGGCGCTTGCGCGGCGTCGCCGTGGCCGTCGGCGGCGGGGCCGGACGAAGACATCGGGTGCAGCAGGTCGGTCAAAATCAATGCTCCTCGTACAGGGGGTGGACAAGCTGATGGCTCTGGTCTGGAGATCCCCGGAAGGCTGGCGCTGGTAAGCGGGCCATCCGACGCGAACGGATTGGGGCGCATCTCACATCCTTGCCGATGATGCGTCCCCGGTCATCATGTCAGCCGGAAATCCAGTACCGTGCACGAGGCAACATTTGCATTCATAAGTGCCCTTGGACACAGTCGATGTCGAGAAGCGGGGAGGACGATGAAGCTGCTGGACCCACGCGGGTTCGGACTGATGTGCGCGACCTTGGCGGTCGGCACGGGACTGGTGGTGGCCGGCTGCTCGAGCTCCATCCACGGTACCGCCACCGCCAACCAGGTGGAGGCTTCGGCGTATCGCACGGAGATGGCCTCGTCGTCCGCGGCGGCCACCTCCTCGGCGAAGGCGGCCGCGCAGGCGAAGGCGATCAGTGACAACTGCACGCCGTTCCGGGGCACGACCAGTGTCGCGGTCACCAAGTACAACGAGTTCGTCGACGCCCACGACGCGAACGCGCCCGATCAGGACGTCAAGCGGGATACCGCGGCGCAGACCCTCGAGGATGCCGCCAAGACGGTCGAGGGCCGGGTGAATTCCGCCGGTGACGCCCTGCCCGCGGATCTGTCGCAGAAGTTCACCGCCTACGTGAGCGCCGCGCGCGCCCTGGCCTCGGAGTCGCGGAAGATGACCTACACCGCTCCGGTCGGCGCGCTCAACGATGCCAGCAAACGCGTCAACGACGCCCTGAACGTGGCCCGCGATGCCTGTTCCGCGAGGTAAGGAAGTGCTCTTGGCCTGCTGATTTCACGGGAGTGGCAGCCCCGGTTCCAGACGAGGGGAAACGCCGTTCCCGGACATGCTCAACGAACTGTCCCGCGACATTTCGCCGAGATTTTGGGCGGATCGGCTTGCGTTGTGGCGCTGGACCATGTTCGCTTGCAACTACCTATTGTCTGGAGTTGAGGAGGACACCACCGTGGTCGCCGCGGCGGACGCGCACAACTATGCTCAGAAGCTCGGTATTTCATCCGGGCTTGTTGTTCAGGAACTGGGCTGGGACGAGGACACCGACGACGAGCTGCGGGCAGCCATCGAGGAGGAGAGTGGCTCCGAGATGCTGGACGAGGACACCGACGAGGTCGTCGATGTCGTCCTGCTGTGGTGGCGTGACGGGGATGGAGACCTGGTCGACGAGCTGATGGATGCGATCGGCCCGCTGGCCGACGACGGCTTCGTCTGGGTTCTGTGCCCGAAGACCGGGGAGTCGGGTCATGTGGATCCCAGTGAGATCGCCGAATCGGCGACACCGGCCGGATTGACCTCCACCACGCCGGTCAGTCTCGGGAGCTGGACCGGGATCAAGCTCACCCAGCCCAAGACGCCCTCCAAGCAGCGCTGAATCGCGGCGCGGCAGGGGTTTTCGCCGTCGGTGCTCGCCAGGCCGGTGCGCGAACCCCGTGCCGCGCGGCACAGAACGCATCACAGACAGGAGGATTCGCGCATGCCACTCGAAGTAGGCACGGCCGCACCGGATTTCACGCTGAAGGATCAGAACAACCAGGACATCAGCCTGTCCGACTACCGCGACAGCAAGAACGTCCTGATCGTGTTCTATCCGCTCGCCTTCACCGGCGTCTGCCAGGGTGAGCTGTGCAAGGTCCGGGACGAGCTGCCCAAGTTCCAGAACGACAACGCCGAGATCCTCGCGGTCTCCGTCGGCCCCCCGCCCACCCACAAGATCTGGGCCGCCGAACAGGGCTACACCTTCCCCCTGCTGTCCGACTTCTGGCCCCACGGCGCGGTCGCCCAGACCTACGGCGTCTTCAACGACAAAACCGGCTTCGCCAACCGCGGCACCTTCGTCGTGGACAAGTCCGGCATCATCCGCTTCGCCGAGATGAACGGCCCCGGCGAACCCCGTGACCAGGCAGCTTGGGAGAAAGCCCTCTCTGCGTTAGATTCATAACCCGCGCCTCCAGCAGGCCACCCACTCCGCCTACGCGCGGAGTACCGGGCGTATAGCTCAGCGGTAGAGCTCTGGTTTTACACACCAGCGGTCGGGGGTTCGAACCCCTCTGCGCCCACCCGACGGAAATGGCAGGTCAGAGGCCTCACCATTCTTTGTGTAGCGTTGCATGAATAGTGAGCCTTTCCGAGTAGCGGCGTGTTGTTGTTTACGTGGTCCTGGCGTGTCGATGGTGTAGCAACACCAGGGCAGCCGAGACGATCGCGCCGATCCGCCACGGGCACAAGCTCACTCGCCGCAGCGCCTTGAAGCCTTTGAGCAGGGCGTTGCCGCGTTCGCCGAGGCAACGCACCCGGTTATGGGCCTTGTTCGCCTCCTTCTGCTCGTCGGTGAGTTCACCGTCGGCGGGTGTCCTGGCCGCCGTGCTCAGCAGATCCGGCTCGCCCACGTAGCCCAGGTCGGCCAGGACTTTCCGGTCATCAGTGGTCCACACCGACAGCACCGGCACCAGGTACTCGTCGGCCCGCAACGCGGTGATGTCGTGCGTGCGGCCCGGCACCACCGCCGAGGTCCACAGCGGCCACCCGTCCGGAGCGGTCACGACCTGCACGTTCCCGCCGTGCCCGTGATGCTTTCCCGACCACCACAAATCGACACGAGCACGTGTGGGTCCCGACTTCCCCGCCGACGCCGGCGTCGGGCCGGGCTCGCCGCATCGGCCGGTCTCGACCAGCATCCCATCCACGCCGATGCGTTCGTAGCCCGCGGCTTTCGCGGCCAGCAGCGCGCCGTGCAGCGACGGCGCCCGGTCGGCGATCACGTCGATCGCTTCGTGCAGTGCGTCGTAACAGGTGCTCAGCCCGATCGCGTTGTCCAGAGCCAGCTGCTCGACGCGGGTGCCGTCGGTGAACCGCCTGTTCCATGCACGTCAGAGCCCGCCACCGAGTCCCCAGCTCGCGGCGTCGTCGAGCCAGCCAGCTCTCGACGGCCAGGACCGGTCCCTTCCGGGATGGCAAGAACGGCAACGTATGACACACTCATCAGGCGCGGCCCTCTATGAAGTTGATCTTTGGAAGGACCTAACTTCTTACCAGGGGTTCCGCGTTTCTCGTTGCATACCAACCCAATCCAGCCGTCAGCACACACCTGGCAACCGTCGGCGAGTGACCGCCACCCGGAAAGGCTCAGTGACTCTGTCCCTGAGCTGCAGTAATAGCGACCCCAGCGGTTCGAACCCGTCAGGGTCCTTGAGGCTGAAGGTCACTGTTGTGGTCAGTGTGGCAAGAGCTATTCGTGCCGGGTGTCGACTCTTACGACGGATCCGTCCGTTTGGGTGGGCCTGCCGCCGTGTCAGTTTGGCTCTGGGCGCCGTCGTGGGCATCGCCGGCCATGTCTCTGGCAATCGCGATGATTGCTCGGCTGAGTCTTCGCAGATCGGGAGGATCCCTGAGTTCACTGGTAACGACCAAGCGGTGTTCGCGTCTGGGCATATCCGCCTCCGTAAATGGTGGCCATCGGACAGGTTGGATCATGCCCGGAGACCGACCAAAAGGTATAAGTTGGCGAGCCGCTTTCATTGGCTCGTCGCAGTACACAAGGGTCGCTGTCGACTACCGGGCTGCATCGGGTCGGTGTCAGTCGGTCAGCTGTTGTTCCCAGTCGGCGAAGCGTTGTCGCATCGCTGTGACGGCGGCCGTGGTGACTTCGTAGGGTGTGAAGTCTCGGTCGGGCATCCGATGCAGGTACGACAGCGACTCGGCGAACATGTTCGGGTCGAATCCGGGGTTGTGTTCGGTGGCGATCGCGAGCAGTTGTTCACGGGTGTAGCGTCCGCTGACCAGGATAGCGTCGATGTCGAGGTAGTCCCGCGGTGCCCATCGGTTGAACAGGGCGTCCATTTTGCCGGCGACTGCGTCGTCGGGGTGTAGGACGGGGCCTACCTCCAGGATCACGGGGGACCGGGCGCGCCAGAAGACGCCGAGGTCGACTTTGCCGGAGTGCCCGTCCGGAAAGGTGACTGTCATCTGGACCAGGTCGGGGGTGCGTCGCACGACATCGACGGAAAGCCTGGCATCTTCGAATGCGGAGATCACGTCGTCGGCGACTTCGCCTGGGGTGCCGCGGATGTCGGAGAACAGGTCGACGTCCTCTGATGGCCGTGAGCCCATGCCGTGCAGGGCGACGGCGTGGCCGCCGCCGAGGACGAATCCGCGGTTACCGACGATATCGAGTGCGATGCGTGCGAGTTCGTGTTGGCAGGGGTCCATCAGGCGGCGGCCCGCAGTTCTGGGAAGTGTTGTTCCCACAGGGCGCGAACCGGCCGGGCGGGCCGCATCTGGGACCAGATCGCAGCGAGCAACCGTCCACTGACCAACTCCCGCAGCTGCCTGTTGGTGCCTTCTTCTAGGACGATCTTGTACGCGGCGGTCCGATCGTAGTCGTCGTCGAGGTCGAACTCGGTTCGACCGCCCCAGGCCAGCTCGACCGGGAGGCTCAGTACTCCGTGTTCCGGGCCGTGTAGCTCGGCCAGGGAGTCGACGACCTCATAGGGCTTTACCTCGGCAAAGCTGAACGGTGTCGAGATGCGCTCGGACATGCTCACAGTGTGCCGCAGACGCCTGCGCAGGTAAACCGACGGTGCGATCACACGCAGTGTTGCGACGCTGTCGACGAAGTCCAGGAGTGGCACCGTCCGGGGTTCAGCGCTGGCTGCGAGTTCGCCTCCGAGCAGTGGGTTCTCGTGCAAGGCTTTGGTTGTGGTGGCGCGTACCGATTCGATCAATCAGACACAGTGCGATGTCCTGCGCTGGGTGTCTGACGGGTGCCCGGACGGCGTGATGACCGGCAACGGCCACAAGGTGACGGCGAAAGCGCTGGAGTGGCGTGGTTTGGTGGCGCTGTCAAAGAAGGGCGGCGGGTGGCGTGCCGAGGTCACCGATGCTGGCAGGTACTACTTGGAGTACGGCAGATATCCGGATGACCACTGGGTGTCTCGGAAGTCTGCACGGAAACGAGCACATCGGCTGCAAGTCGGCGGTATGCCAACCCGTTCAGCGGTCGTCCACAACGCGAGTCCCGCCGAGTCGGAGAAGCATCGTGACCCGGAGTCGGTTACCTCGCGTCGGCCACCACCGGACACTACGGCTCGGATATCGGTGGAACGACGTGCGGCAGCCCAAAAGCTGATTGATGAGCTGATCACTAGCAAGCGGGTGATCGTTCGTCAGCCAGACGAGTCCGTGCGCGCTGAATGGCGGAAAGTTGTGGACTTTGCCAAGCGCCACAAAATGATTCCAGCTGGTTGCCGGGTCGAGAAGTTTCGTTATGGCCGGAATGATTTGCAGATCGTGCTGGTCCAGGGCGTCCACCCGAACGCGAAGCGGCCGATTGAGGCAACCACCGAAAGCATGGCGCCCGACTCCATCGCCGAGTTGCATCCGTTATTGGCGTCTCTCGAGAATCCTAATGCTGCCTTCGTGGTATCCGAACTACTGATTCCGCGGGTGCTCAGATTTCTCCATGTATTCCTGACCGAATGTACGGTCCGCGACTTCGCTGTGGATTGGTCGCCCAACAAAAGGAATGGCATCGTCATCGCTGTCGAGGGCCAGGAGTATCACCTGACTGTTACCGAGGAGACCGAGAAGCGCGATGTCCTTCCGACACAGGATGAGCTCGCTGGCCTGAAAACGTATGCCTGGCAACGTTTTCAGGCTGAGACACGCGTGGCGCCGAACGGGCGATTGGCGGTCGCGCTGATCTACTCTCGCTGGAGTCGCCGCAATTGGGCCGACCGCAAAGCCTGGACCATCGAGGACAAGTTGCCGGCAATCCTCGCTGAACTTGAGTCGAGTGCTCGGGCCGAACGCGAACGTAAGGCTGAAATCGAGCACAGGAAGCAGCAGAAGCAACAGGCGTGGGAAGTTGCCATGGACCGTGCTGGCAGCCAGTTCCAGGAGGATCGGCGCATTGCGGCCCTGAATTCCCAGCTCAGCGATTGGGAGAAGGCGGCTCGGATTCGCCGATTCTGCGAGGCGTGTGAAGCCGACCCAGTCCGTAACGTGGACTCAGCGGATCGGGGCGAATGGATGGCATGGTGCCGCGACTACGCCGATCGGATCGATCCCGTGGTTCGTGGGCCATCAGCGCCGGCGCAGTGCGAGCCGCGACCGGAAGACCTGCGGCCGTATCTGCCACAGGGGATGACCCCATACCAACCGTGACTGGGCAGTGGCGCTCTATTGCTCCTGTCTGTGCTGCAGGGTTCCCACGGGCACTCCGAGTTCCCGCTCGATGGCGTCCGCTTCGCGGCGGTCGGCCCGTCGCAGCACGGTGACCGCACGCTCGATGAGTCCGCCGAGCCGGACAACCTCCTCCCGCAGGGCGAGCAGTTCGTCGTACCGGTCGACAGCTTCCGTACCGCACCACTGCCGCACCAGCTCCCGGGCGGGCCCGTATTCCACCTCCATCTCAGCGTCGACCCGGGCGCAGATTTCAGCGCTTATCCAGTGCTTTCCGCTCTGGTGTCCGAAACGGTTCTGTTGTCGTCTGGTGCGTTCGTGGGCATCCATCTCAGCCAGGAGCAGGTCGGCATACTTCTGGGCTAAGCGACGCACAATGACCTGAGCCACCGCCCATGGAACGACCAGCGTGCCATCCGAATCGACGAAGGAAACCGGATCGCTTAGCATCTCCGGCTCGAGCTCGAGTCCGGCGATGAGAGCGTCGACATCTGAAATACCCAGTACACCGGCAGTGCCGAAGTAATCGAGCTCCGCGACCAGCGGCACGTTACGAATGCGGAGATAGTCGAACACCATGTACCACGCATGGTCTTCCCACACCTCGAGATCCGACGCGGCATAGACAGCCGCCCACCGGTTTTCCCGGGCCTGCCATTCGTCGACATTGGCCCATAGGACCTTGAGCCGGGCCGGTGGAACCCATTCCTGGCGGCCCTCGTGTGCGTCGTCGAGGAACTTGATCTGCACTCGGGCGGGCTTCGCGGCGCCGATCTTCACAATCTCGACGCGAGTCGTTTCGTCGACTTGCCGCTTGCGATACGCCCACTCCTGACCGACAGCGAGATCACCGAGATCACGAGGCATGGAACTCCTCTGCTGGGTTTCGTAGCTTGCGGGGGTCTGGGAAGCCGAGTTCGGTGTATCCCGGGGCGCGTTTGCGTAGTGATGAGGCGATCACGGGGGTGAGTGCGTCGTGGTAGTCGTGCACGGTTGCGGTGGTCTTGCCGGGGTGGGCGCGGGTGATGCGTCCGGCGTACTGGACGAGGCGGCCTTTGAACGAGATGGGTGCGGCGAGGAAGAGTGTGTCGAGGGAGGGGCAGTCGAAGCCTTCTCCGATGTAGGAGCCGGTGCCGACGACCAGCAGTGGCGAATCTTCGGCTGCGCGGGCTGCGATCGAGTCGATAGCTGCTTGGCGGTCACGGGTTTTCATGCCGCCGCGCAGGACGATGATGTCGTCGCAGCCGGCGGCGGTGAGGTGTTCGGTGAGCGCATCGACGTGGTCGACCCAGGTGGTCAGGACCAGAATGTTGGCGCCCGTTCGGTGCGCGTCGAGCACGTCGGTGACGATCTGTTTCAGGCGATCCTTGTCGGCGACGAGTGCCCGGTAGATCTCGGCGATTCCTCCTGGCTGGCTGGGGGCGGCGTCGCCGTCGTACTCGAACCGGGTTGGGTGCACGTGGAGTACACGATGCGGGGCAGGGGCGTCACTGTTGGCTGGCAGGTGCCCCGCTGCGGGAGCGTCGATGGTATGGGTATGTGAGCCGAGCTGGTGGTAGATGAGGTCGTCGAGTTGGTCGCGTCGGTAGGGGGTGGCGGTGAGACCGAGCCAGTATCGGGCGGGGATCTGGTTGAGGACGTCGGTGAAGGCGGAGGCGGCGATGTGGTGGCATTCGTCGACCACGACGAAGCCGTAGCTGCCTGTGAGTTCGCCGACGTTGGTGCGGCGGGCGAGGGTGGGCAGCAGGGCGACATCGATCACCCCAGTGGTCTTGGATCGGCCGCCGCCGATCTGGCCGCATTTGACGCCGAGGTATTCGAGGATCCGAGCGCGCCACTGATCGGCGAGGGCTTTGCGGTCGACGAGGATCAACGTCGACTTAGCACGGGAAGCGATTGCGGCGCAAGCGATCACGGTCTTCCCAGTGCCGGGTGGTGCGACCAGCAGGCAGGTGTCCTCGGCTTCGATAGCGCGTAGCGAGCTTTGTTGTTCAGGACGCAGGTCGCTCGAGAAGCTGAAATCTTGCTCGTTTCCGTCGACCCGGTTGTCGTCGATACTCAGTGTGCTGTCTGCTGATTCGACGAGTGTGGTGAGTAGCGGCAGCAGTCCGCGGGGCAGGATCAGGTCGCCTTCGAGAGTTTCGTCGTAGCTTCGCAGGAATCGTGGTGTGTCCCAGGTGCTTCGACGGGCACGCTGTCGAGCGTGGAACTCCGGGTTCGAGATAGACGCAGCATGCTTCACAGCCGAGATCATGGCCGGGCCGAGATCTGCGGTGCTGAGCTGGAGTCGCGCCTCGAATCCCGCACGAATGATCGGCGCGGGGCGGGGCACGATTTTCGACGAGGTCGGCAGCTGTAACCGGCGAATGTCGTGGCCGACTCTGGGCTCGCCGAGCGTGGCTGCTAACGCGTCGGCCTGTTTCGGCGACAGCCCGGGGATGCTCGACAGATATGCCCACTGGTCATCGAACGGTTCGAGGGTGGCTGGATCGAGGAACAAGGTGGTGCCGTGTCGACGGCGGGCACCGTTCAAGGGAGCGGCAATCAGATTGCCCACACCGCGGCCGGTATGGGTGTCCTGTGACGGGAACAGTCGATCATAGCTGGACAGACTCATGCTGCCGCGCAACTGAATTGCCTCGGCGAGCAGGCCGGTGGCGATCCGACGTGCCGTGGCAGCCGGGGTGGCTTGCGCGAAGAAGATCCACACATGCGCACCGCGCCCAGACTGGGACACTTCGAGCGCGGCCGGAATATCTTTGGCGCGTGCGGCTTTCAGATAGGCCAGGGCGTCGAGCATTGCCGCGCTCTTGTCGAAATCGGCCGCTACCCACCAGCAGGAGTCCTCGTCGGTCAGCGGGTACAGGCCGACATGGTGGTCCCCGCGCAGGTGATCGGCAACGACCTCCTCGGTCAGCGGCAGATACGGTGCGTCCGAACGGGACATGCCCTTGCGCCAGCGTCCTCGGACCGCGGGCATCCAGCCAGATCGACCATCGCGGCGGTTTTCCCAGCGAACCGCGAAAACATCTGAGCGGCAACGGAACAGGTCGAGATAGAAACGGACCTTGTCCGCTGGTGTCGACCGCATGTCGACCGGCGTGTGCGCCGACGTCTGATCCGGGTGGGCGGCGCGGGCCTGCTGCTCGGTGAGATCGAGCAGCCGCCGCAAACGCTGGTTCTCCGCTCGCAGACCATCGAGTTCCCCGGGATAGGCATCCACGGCTAACCAGTGTGCCGTGTCGTGGCCCGTGGGTGGAAGCGGCCGGTCGGGTTGAGGTGAATAGCCTGTGCAACGCAGATCGCTGCCTGGTAGCTGTGGGGAGGAAAATCACTTCGGACTCCGGTGTGTCGTTAGGATGGAAAGGTTCGGACTACTGGGTTCTGTTGCTGGGTCGACCGGCTGGGCGCATAGGTGTGCCGCGTTTGTTGAGGGCGCGGTTGATGCTGGTGGCCGGGAAGCCGGTGAGTTTCGCGCAGCTTGCGAGGGAGTGCCCGGCGCGGTAGAGGCGTTCGGCGCGGTCGATGTCGGTGGCGGTCATCGACTGGAACCGGCGGGGGACGCCGTGGCGGGTGAGTAGGCCCAAGACGGCGGTCTTGGATACGTGGTAGCGGCGGGCGAGTTCGGCGGTAGAGGGTGGCCGCACTGGCGTCGCTCGGCTACACCAACCGGGAGATCGCGCGCCGGCTGTACGTCACGGTCAGTACCGTGGAACAGCACCTCACCAGGGTGTATCGCAAACTCAACGTGAACAACCGGACCGACCTGCCCGCCGACTTCTCGCTGTACCGGGCGGGCACGACGGGCGAACTCTGCCCGACCTCGTCGGCCGGTTCGGGTACGGGGCGCGGCACCGCGGTCACCCTGCGCGGGTACGAACGCGGTCACGCGAGCAGGCCGTGAGTGCCCCGGCGGAACCGGGCCGATTCCGGCTGCCCTGCTGGGCGCTGCCGCTGGGGCTGATGGCCCTGCTCGGCATCGGGTTGTGGTGTGCGACGGTCACGTCGATGGCGTTGGTGTTGGTCACCGTCGGCGTGCCGTTGTCTCCGGTGCTGCTGCTGGTACTGCGCGCGTTCGCCGACCTGCACCGGCGCCGGCTCACCGAGGTGACCGGTGTCGTCGTGCCCCCGCCCCTACGAGCCGGTGCCGCGCAGATCATTTCCACTCCGGAGGCGTCGGCATCCGGTACTCCGGTGATATCGCGCGGTCGGCTGGTGACTCCGGCCGGTGCGCCGGGCACGCGATTCGTTCAACTCGATCACCTCCCTGATCGGCGCGGTTCTGCTGGTGAGTAGCGCGGCGGTTTCGTGAGGGATGTACGGGAGCGATCTCGCAACGTCACGGAGTTGCCTCGGAGCGCCACCGACTACGCCGCCCTCATACAGCAGGCCGCCGCGAAGTCCGAGGTGGCACGGACGGCGGCCGGATGGTCCCATCAACCGCCCGCGACCCGCACGACCTCACCACCGTCGATTGCTCAGCGGCGGCGGGCTGTGGGGAGGAGTTCGTGGGCTCCGTAGCTGTTGTCGTCGGGGTTGACGGTGACGCCGGGGGCCACGAGTTCGTCTATGCGGTCGAGGATTTCGGGGGTGAGGGTGAGGTCGGCGGCGGGGAGGTAGGAGGTGAGTTGGTCCATGGTGCGGGGGCCGACTATCGCGCTGGTGACGCCGGGGTGGGTCAGGACGAAGGCGATGGACATCTCCAGCAGGGGGATGCCGGACTGGTCGGCGAGTTGGGCGAGGTTTTCGACGATGTCGAGTTTGCGTTGGTTGGCGGGGGTGGACAGGTCGAAGCGGACGTTGGGGCGGGCCGCGGAGGTGGGTGCGGCGGCGGCGTTCTTGCGCCAGCGGCCCGAGAGCCAGCCACCGGAGAGGGGGCTGTAGGTGAGGGTGCCCATGCCGTGGCGTTGTGTGGTGGGCAGGACGTCCTCCTCGATGCCGCGGACCAGGATCGAGTAGGGAGGCTGTTCGGTGACGAAGCGGGCGAAGTGGTTCTCCTTCGCCGCCCACTGGGCTTCCACGATCTGGGAGCCGGAGAACGAGGACGAGCCGATGTAGCGGACCTTGCCCTGGTGGACGAGGTCGGTGAGGGCGCCGAGGGTTTCCTCGATGTCGATCTCGGGTGTCGGGCGGTGTACCTGGTACAGGTCGATGTGGTCGGTGTTCAGACGGGACAGGGAGTTCTCGACCGCGCGCATGATCCAGCGGCGCGAACCGCCGCGCTGGTTCGGGTCATCGCCCATCGGCATGAAGAATTTCGTCGCGAGGAACACCTCGTCGCGGCGGCCCTTCAACGCCTCGCCGACGATTTCCTCCGAGACGCCGCCGGAGTACACGTCCGCGGTGTCGACGAAGTTGATCCCGGCGTCGAGCGCGGCGTGGATGATGCGGATCGAATCCGCCCTGTCCTCGTTGCCCCATGGGCCGAACATCATCGCCCCGAGGCACAGCGGGCTGACCTGGACGCCGGTACGGCCGAGCGGACGGTACTGCATGGAACTCTCCTCACCGATTCGACAGTCGGCCGCGACGTCGCCGCGGTCCAGGGCCGATGCCCGGCTTCGACGGTAGGCCCGTGCGGCGCGACGAGGGAGGGGCTGTCGTTACCCCGCGCGCCGTTACCCCTCGGGCGGCGTCGAGCGAATCGGCGAGGAAGTTGCGCGCCGCGCCGGAGACGAGCACATCGACCGTGCTCCACCCGCGCGCACGGATGCGAAGACCGCTGCTTCCGGTCGTAACGGCCGGATCATATTGAGGTGGCGCATGATCGCTGAGCCGAGTGACGATTTCGAGTTGCTTCCGGCTGCTCCGTTCCGGCTTCTCGCAGCGCGCTGAAGTCGTGTTGGCAGGGGGCGTCTGCGCGTGTTCGGTTTTCGGCTGCTGCGCTCGTTGAACGTTCCGGCGCGGTTACTCAACGGTGCTGTATGTGGTTGGCGTCGTTGATGATTCGGCTGATGGTGGAGTGGCCGCGGCCTGTGGTGCGGGCGATTCGGGTGGGGTTCGGCCGTGGTCGTGGTGGTGGGTGAGGATGGTGGCGACTTCGGCGGGGTTGCGGCGGTGGTTGGGGTCGCGGTTGCGGGACGGGCGGGCTTGTCGGCGGGTTCCTGCCTGGAGCGACGGGACGTTATCCCGGAGGGAAACGTCGAGCCGGTTCGGCTTCTTACTCGATTTTCGTCTTCGTACCTGAGAACCGGATATGGGCTGTCCGAGAAACGTCAGCGACTTTCTGGGCTCTTCTCGAGCGATGAGTCCGTGGTAATCACTGGTGGCTGCGTTGGGGTCGGTCAGGCAGTCAGCTGTTGTTCCCAGTCGGCGAAGCGTTGCCGCATCGCGGCGATTGTGTCGGTGGTGACTTCGTAGGGGATGAAGTCTCGGTCGGGTATTCGCCGCAGGTAGGACAATGATTCGGCGAACATGCTTCGATCGAATCCGGGATTGTGTTCAGCGGCGATCGTGAGCAGTTGTTCCTGGGTGTAGCGCGTGCTGACCAGGATGGTGTCGATGTCGAGGTAGTCGCGGGGTGCCCATCGGTTGAAGAGGGCGTCCATCTTGCCGGCGACTGTGTCGTCGGGGTGCAGGACCGGCCCGACCTCCAGAATCACCGGGGAGCGGGCTCGCCAGAAAACACCGAGGTCGACCTTACCGGCGTGCCCGTCAGCAAAGGTGACCGTCATCTGGACCAGGTCAGGGGTGCGTCGTACGACGTCGACGGAGAGTCCTGCACCCTCGAATGCGGTAATCACGTCATCGGCTACCGCGTCCGGTGTGCCCCGGATATCGGAGAACAGATCGACGTCCTCGGATGGCCGCGAGCCCATGCCGTGCAGTGCGACGGCGTGACCGCCGCCGAGGACGAATCCGCGATTGCCGACGATGTGGAGCGCGATGCGTGCCAGTTCGTGTTGGCGGGGGTCCGTCAGGCGGCGGCTAGCAGCTGCGGGAGCTGGTTTTCCCACAGTGCGCGGACGGGGCGTGCAGGCCGCATCTGGGACCAGATCGCGGTGAGCAGCCGTCCGCTGACCAGCTCTCGTAGGTGCCGTTTGGTGCCTTCTTCGAGGACGATTTTGTACGCCGCAGTTCGGTCGTAGTCGTCTTCGAGGTCGAATTCGGTCCGACCACCCCAGGCCATCTCGACTGGTAGCCGCAACATTCCATGTTCCGGGCCGTGTAGCTCGGTGAGAGAGTCGATGACCTCGTAGGGTTTGACCTCAGCAAAGCTGAACGGTGCCGGGGTGGGTTCGGACATGCTCATAGTGTGCCGTAGACACCCCTGTGGGTAAACCAACCGGCGGAGTACGCGCTGTGTTGTCGGTAACCCGGGGTGCAAGAACGGGGTCCCTCGTGGACAAGGCCGTCGCGGCGTGAGCACCCACGTGCATGGGCGCGTCTACGGGATTTCGCAGATCTGATCGTCGAAGGTGACGTCGAATGGTTGTCCGATGACGTGGCTTCCGGCGCCCCGCCGCGGACCTTCCTCGCCGAATACCGCACCTCCTTCGAATGAGAACCTCCCCATGGCCACCGCCGACGGGGCGTGCTCACCGCGCGTGCTCTGACGATCGAGGCCGCCCGCATGGCCAGCCCGGGATTGCGGTGCTTGCGGTGGGTGTCGTTGTGTCGCCGCGCTGTTGGTGTGCAACGGTGGGTTGCGGGATCGGTGGGGGATACTCGCTGTTGTCCAGGAAAGGGAACGAGTTCGATGTTCAAGGTTGTTGCGTTGTTGGTGCGGAAGGCCGGGGTGAGTAGGGAGGAGTTGATCGCGCATTATGAGGATCATCATGTTCCGCTTGTGACCAGCTTGGCTCCGGGGCCTATCGACTATCGGCGTAATTATGTTGTCTCCGATGGTGTGTCAGGAGATTTCGACGTGATGACCGAGCTGACTTTTCTCGATCGTGCGGCGTATGAGGCTTGGGTGGGGGTGATGTATGCGCCGGGGTCGGGGGTTGCTGCGGATGAGGAGACCTTTCTCGATCGTTCTCGCACAAGGTCTTTCGTTGTGGATGAGCGCATCGGGTGATTCGGTTTGTCGGCCGGGTTGGGAGTTGGCGTCAGCGGTTGTTCGGGTGTTCCTGGATCCAGCTGAAGGTGTTGTCGGTGAGGGGGAAGGTTTTCGGGTCCAGTTTGGTGAGCCAGGCGTGGATGCGGTGGCCGGAGTAGTCGTTGGCGTCGATCACCAGGCGGTTGGTGCCGGGCCACCAGTAGGTCAGGCGGACGTGGACGGGGGTTTCTCGGTAGGTGCCGAGTTCGATGCGGTGGCTCATGTCGATGATGTGGCGGCGGGGGTCGATGGTGCCGCCGTATTCCTCGAAGGAGTCGTCCATGTGTTGGATGGTCAGTACCAGTGGGTCCGTGACGTGGAACGGTTTGTCGAAAACTACTCTGCGCCAGCGTAATTCATCGGTGAGGAGGGGGTCGCGGCGATAGCCTTCGCTGGAGAAGCCGTCGACCTGGTAGATGCCGTACAGGGCGGGTGTGGGGGTGGTCCACTGGCTCCAGTTCTGGCGGGCGACGGTGCCGAGCAGCAGTAGGCCCACCAGGACCTGGGCGAGTGTCGATATTCGGTTGCCGCGGCGGGTTCGGAACAGCGGGGTGGTTTCGGCGGCCGGGGCCGGGCGGTCGGAGAACAGGACGATTGCCAGGCGGCGTAGGCGGGGTGCGAGCAGGAGCAGGCTCAGGATCAGCAGGTGGGAGGAGACCGTTTTGAGTCGGATGCCGTAGGTCATGTTCAGCACGAACACCTGGGTCAGGTCGACCGAGCACAGCAGCGCGCCCGCGGTGGTCGTGTACGGGACCAGCAGGAGCAGGCCGCCGAGCAGTTCGGCCACGCCCAGCATGATCTCGTACGGTTGCGAGGCGCTGACCTGGGACCAGAGTGCGCCCTCGGGGCTGAAATTGCCGTACGGCTCGACGAGTCGGTTCAGTATGAACGGCATCTGCGTCGGAATGGCTTTGGCCATACCGAAATAGAACATCGCCGCGACGAGTACGAACCGGACGAACAGTAGGAACCAGGTGTGCAGACGCCGATACTCGAGTCGGTGCCGGTCCAGGATCGACCAGATCAGTGTCGCGGTCGCGGCGAGCGTCGCCATCAAAAGTAGTGCGGTCCACTGGAATGCGCTGTCGCTGCCGAGTTGCATGCTCACGACGCGTATGCCGAGTACGTGGGTCGCGATCCACTCGATCAGTGGGGTGAGGATGCCGAGCAGGTTCAGCACAGAGGCCCATGACAGGTGAATTCCCGTGCCCGCCAGCAGGATCGGCAACAGGCCCAGGATCGCGGCCGCTCCGAACAGGCCGAAGTAGCAGAAGGCGAAGCGAAAGGCGATGCGGGTCAGGAGGTTCCAGGCATCACTCCGCACCGAGTCGTCGGAGGGGCGCGTGTCTCCCTCCGGCTCGACTGTCGTGTTCGATTGCTGCTCGTCGGTTCCGCTTGCGTCGCAGTCGGTGTCGTGAGCAGCGATGTCCTCGGACTCGCCCGAATCTGATTCGTTCAGCAACGTCATGATGTCGTCTCGTTATCCGATCCGTTCCCTTGCCCGAGGCAGCCGGTGTGGCTGGAGCTGAGTGTTCTCGGTGTGACTTGCGATCGTATTGCCGATCGCTTAACAGCCGCGATTGATTGCCAGGTCGCTCGACTCGGGAAGTCGGTCGGCCCGCTTCGGTTCGATTCGGCTTGATTGATTCTAAAAGTTATTCATACTTTAAATTCTTATGTTACCCTGTTCGGGGTGGTGCCTCCTGGCCGGTCGTCACCTTCGAATCGCCTGGCGCGCTCCGGTTTCCGGATGTGCGGCGGCGTGAGCGTCATCATCGAGAGGGGAGTCGCGGCATGTCCGCCAATGATGAGACGGGGCGCGGACCTCGGTATGTCGATCCCGACCGGCGTCGTGGCCGGATGTATCGCGCCTATGCCGGGCTCATCGGCTCGGGGCCGGTGCGGTGGCTCATGCCGCGGCTGTTCTGGAAGCTCGATCCGTATGTGATGGCCGCGACCGGGGAGCGTTTCGGGCTGCCGTTGGTGCTGCCGACCGCCGTCCTGGAGACCCGGGGTGCCAAAACCGGTGCGGCACGGCGAAATCCCGTGCTGTACTTCCACGACGGACAGGACGTGATCGTCATCGCTCTCAATGGTGCACGACCGGCCAATCCGGCCTGGTATCACAACCTGAGACGGTATCCCTACGTGCGATTGGCCGGAAAGCCGATGCGGGCTCACGTAATTCGCGATGACGATGAGCGAGAGCGGTTGTGGCACAAGGGAAGTGCTGTGTTCGGTCCCTACGCCAAGTTTCGTCGAATCGCGGCAGCGGCCGGGCGCACGATCCCTGTCGTACGACTGGCGCCGGTCGACCAGGCTGTCGAAACTGTTGGCGGCCTTGATATTTTCAGCTCATTCGACTCGGAGGACCATGCCGGTGTCCACGATGGGAGAACGACACCATGAGCGCGCGACGTTCCTCGCAGCCCAGGCTCGATCTGACCCGAACCGAGAAGTTCGCGTTCGCCCGGCATGCCGTGGCGGGCCAACTCCGCGAGATACCCGCTAGCCTCGCGTCGGTGCTGGGATTCGGCGGCAGGGGCAGCGCCCTCGAGTTGCGCGCCGACCCGCCCGACGGTCGCTTCGCCCGTCACGCCGAGGAATTCGCCCGCGACGCCTACGGCCCCGAACTTCTCCAGCACTGTCTGCGCTGCTGGTACTTCGGCGATCTGTTCGCGCAACGTGATCGCCGCGACCACGACTCCGAATTGCTCTATGTCGCAAGCCTTCTGCACGACATCGCGCTCACCGACCGCTATCGCGCCACGCCCGCCGACGCGCCGTGTTTCGCCGTCCACGGCGCAGCCGTCGCAGGCCGGATGCTGGGCATGTGGGGTGCGGACGCGGATTTCCGCGATGCCGTCGAAGCAGCCATCGCCGCACATCTCGACGTCTCCGTACCCCCGGAACATGGTGTCGAGAGCCACCTGCTGCACGCCGCGGCGCGCCTGGATGTCGTCGGTGCCCGCGTTGCGGATCTTCCGAAACCTGTACTCCACCAGGTGAATACCCGCCACCCCCGAGGACACTTCAGCACCGAACTCTCCCGCGCACTGAGCCGTGAAGCCCGCGAACGCCCCGACTCGCGCATAGCGGTTCTGTGGAAGATCGGCATGCGGCTCCCCATCGTCCTCAACCCTGTCGCCGTGTCCTGACCGCATAAGTGGGGATTCCGGAAAGTCTTGGCACAGAGGCGAATCAGGCTGCGGATTCCGTTGTGGTTCGGTGCTGATTACGCTCCGTGGCGTTGGTATTCGGATGTGGTCCTGACCGGAATGTTCGGGGGCAAGGGCAGTGGGTCCAGTTCTGTCAGTTTCGAACTGGCGGTCCATAGTTCGGCTGCCGTGGCCGGATCGGTCATGTGCAGGTGAGGTGCTTCGCGGTGAGGTTTGCCTCGCAGGCCGAAAATCCTTGGGCCCCAGAGTTCTCCGCTGGTGATTTCGTTGTCGAGGACGGCGCGGACTATCGGTTCGGCACCGGCGTGTTTGCCGTGGACCAGAGCGCCCGCGGGTAGTGCCAGCAGGTGTTGTGTGGTGGTGCGGCTGAACAGCGGTGGACGGGAGGGAGTCAACGAATCCAGGGCACCGCCGGGGTGGACGACGATGCTGGCGTTGTCGATGCCGTGTGCTCGCAGGCGGCGGTCCAGTTCGAAACCGATGAGTATCTGGGCCAGTTTCGATCGCTCGTAGGTGCGTTTGGGCTGGTAGTCGTGTTCGGATTGCAGGTCGGTGAGGTCCAGGCGCGCCGATCGCGCCGTGAAGCTGCCCACGGTGATCACGCGGGCGTTCGGGGTGGCTATCAGGATGGGCATCAGGTGGGCGAGGAGGGCGAAGTGGCCGAGATGGTTTGTCGCGAAGGTCAATTCGTTGCCAGCGGCGTTGACGCGGCGGTCCGGACCGGTCGGCATGACACCAGCGTTGAGGACGACCGCGTCCAGGTGGTCGACGTCGAGGGATTCCACTGTGGCGGGTAGCGAGGACGGGTCCGCCAGGTCCACGCGCACCGACCGCAGCCGGGCATCAGGGACCTGTGTGCGGATCGCACGCATCGCGAGGTCCGCCTTGGCGGTGTCCCGGCAGCCCAGTACGACCGTGGCGTTCGCGGCCGCGAGTTGTTCGGCGACGAAGTATCCGATACCCGCGCTGGCTCCGGTGACCAGATACGTCTTTCCTGCGGCCTGATGATCGCTGTTCGGTGTCATGTCGTCGAGCTTCGTCCCGGGCGCTTGCATCGTCCTCACACGCGGCTGGCGTCGTCACTGTGCGACGGGTGTGGTGCTGGCCTACGGCAGCCGCTCGCCGCGGATCGAGAATATGCAGTGCGCCAGCGCCGCCGACGGCGTCACCTGCCGCACCAGCACCCACATGTTCCGTATCTCGCGTTCGAGGAGGGAGTGGCCGGATTGGTCGGCCAAACTGGGCGAGGTTTTCGACGATGGCGAGTTTGCGTTGGTTGGCGGGGGTGGAGAGGTCGAAGCGGACGTTGGGGCGGGCGGCGGAGGTGGGGGTGTTCTTGCGCCAGCGGCCCGAGAGCCAGCCACCGGAGAGGGGGCAGTGCCTGTCATGTGGTGGTCCGGACAGGAGATTGATATCATTGAATGGTTTATGCCATCATTGATGGCGCGCGAAGGAGATGACAGCGGATGAGAAACGTGACGATCCGAAATCTGAGCGATGAGGTACACCGCGCGATTCGCCAGCGTGCCGCAACGCATG
This sequence comes from Nocardia macrotermitis, assembly GCF_009604405.1. Taxonomy (GTDB): domain Bacteria; phylum Actinomycetota; class Actinomycetes; order Mycobacteriales; family Mycobacteriaceae; genus Nocardia; species Nocardia macrotermitis. The sequence goes on along the minus strand of NZ_WEGK01000007.1, from coordinate 137,534 downwards.
GCCGCAGTGTCGAGGCGGAGATGCGCGCTATCCTCGCCGACGCCGTACAACCACCCGATCGGGTCGAACTCGGTGCGATGCTCACGGCCGTCGGTCGCGAGATCGCGTTGACCGATGAAGAGCACGCCCTGCTCGACAATCGTGACCGCACCCCCGCCGAGCCTCCGGGGTTCGATTAGTGATCATCCTGGACACCAATGTCATCAGTGAACCTCTGCGTCGTGATCCCGATCCGCGGGTAGCTGACTGGATCGACGCCCAGAATGTCGAAACCCTCTACTTGAGTGCTGTCACCGTTGGTGAACTGCGCTACGGTGCGGCCGCCATGCCCGTCGGCCGCCGCCGAACCGTGCTGCTCGAGCATTTGGAGAGTCGCATCCTGCCGCTGTTCACCGGCCGCATCCTGCCGTACGACCTCGATGCCACCGCACGGTACGCGCGCCTGATGGCCACCGCCCGCGCAGCCGGTCTGGCCATCGCCACCGCTGACGGCATGATCGCCGCAACGGCGGCCGCGGCGGGCTTCATCGTCGCCACGCGCGACACCGGTCCGTTCGAGGCTGCTGCGGTGCCCATCATCAACCCGTGGCAATAGGTTACGGCCGCAACATCTTTCGGATAGCGAGTCGGGTCAGCGGGGGATCAGGCGCATGGTGGTTTCGGCGGTGCGGGGGCTGTTGATGGAGTCGATGATCGAGGCGGCGTAGCGGCGGTATTTGTCGCGGTAGGCGGCGTCGACGCGGTCGGTGACCGTGTTGTCGGTGTCGATGAAGGTGACGTCGATGTCTACGTCGGCGACTCGTAGGTGGCCTTCGTGCCGGGATCGGGTGGCGCGGTACCAGGCGGCGGTGGGGCCGTTGACCGACCGGATGTAGATCTCGTCGTCGGTGCGGACGGCCCAGATGACGCGGGGTGTGGTGAGGGTGCCGTCGGGGCGGCGGGAGGAGATCTCGATCTCGTCGACGCGGGCGATCGTGTCGAGTTGGTCCGGGGTCCATGCGGTCATGCCGGTCTCCTTCTGAACGTGTGGCTCACGTGAGCGTATGCGGAACGATCTTTCCGTAGTTGCGGCGCAAGCGGATCGGCGGCCCGCCGACGTGGTGGGCCGCCGAGTGCTTGCTCAGGAGACCTTGACGTGGGCTTCGGTCTTGAACTCCTCGCCCGCGATGATCTTGGAGACGAAGCCGTCGGGGCCGACGGGGCGGTCGCCGACGACGGTGACCCGGTGCAGGGTGCGGGTGAGGTCCAGGTGACCCAGGTCCTGGGGGCCGAGGTGGGCGGTGGCGCGGTTGTCCCAGACCGCGACACTGTGTGCGTCCCAACGGAATCGGACGGTGTAGCGGGGGCTGGAGAGGTGGCTGAAGAACAGTTCGAGGAGTTTGGTGCTCTCGACGGGGGAGAGGCCGACGATGTGATCGGTGAAGCCGGGGTTGACGAACAGGGCCCGCTCACCGGTCTCGGGGTGCACGCGGACCACCGGATGTTCCGAGATCAGCAGGTTGTCGTTGATGCGGCGGGCGTACGCCTCGTTGTCGTCGAATTTGCGGCCCGCGGAGAACCGGTGCACCGCGGTCAGGCCGTCGGCGAACGCGCGCAGCGGCTCGGACAGGCCCTCGTAGGCGGCGACGAGATTCGTCCAGGTGGTGTCGCCGCCGAAATCGGGGACCACCTCCGAACGCAGGATGGAGATGGCGGGCGGGTTGACCGAGGCGGTGACGTCGGTGTGCCAGCCGCTGTAGTAGCTGTACTGGCGGTCCTGGTAGTCCGGTCGCGGTGCGCCGTAACGACGTTCGTAGACCTGCGGGTCGATGGTCAGGATCTGCGGGGCCTCGCTCGGCGGCGCGTCCTCGTGCGGGTGGGCGTGGGTGAGCTCGCCGAAGCGGCGGCCGAACTCGATCTGCTCGGCGTGACTCAGCTGCTGATCGCGGAAGAACAGCACCTTGTGCGTCAGCAGTTCGCGGCGCAGGCGCGCGACGGTGTCGTCGTCGAGCGGGCGGCTCAGATCGACACCGATAATGTCCGCACCGATATGTCCGGCGACCCGCCGCACGGTGAGAGTATCCACGTGTTCGATGGTTTCTGTCATATCTCTGCGCTCCGTCGGTTTTCGGAATGCACCCGGTCGACCGTCGCGACCTGTGCCGGAATGCCTTGGGGGACAACTTGTTCGACACCCTGCGGCGAAATGGATGGTAATTGTGCGCGAACCGGAACCACACGCGTTGCCGTCTGCGTGATTTCAAATACCCGGCATATTTATTTTTCTCGGCGAAGAAATTCGGACTGTTTCAGAATGGCATCCCGCGAGTTCGGATCACGCTGAGGGAGAACGGTCCCGAACCCGGTCCGATCTCGTAGTCTCGGCCGGAGGCGAAGAGGAACCGAGGTCTATGAAACCGGCGAGAGGGTGGCCGACGGCCGCGGGTGCGGTGCTGCGCGCGCTGTTGGCATCGGGCAGCGCGTCACGATCGGTGATCGCGACGCATGCGGGCTTGTCCCCGGCGACGGTGACGAGCCAGACCCGGGCCCTGCTCGAGGCGGGCCTGCTGTGCGAATCGCCGGTGGACCGGTCGCAGCGGGTCGGCAGGCCGCATGCGCCGCTGACCCTCGATCGCCGAAATGCGGTGGCGGCCATCCACTTCGCGGCCACCCAGACCCGGGTCGCGGTGGTCGACATCGCCGGGACGATCGTCTCCGGCGCGATCGTGCCGCACCGCACCCTCGAGGGGCCGGACCTGGTCGCCGACGCGGCCGCCGCACTCACCGCGTTGCGTCGCGACCTGCCCGCGGACATCCGCCTGTCCGGGGTCGGGTTCGCGACCGGCGGCTGGGTCGACCCGGAAGCCGGTGTGGTGCTGGAACATCCGCTGCTGCACCTGCGCGACACCCCGATCCGGGATCTGCTCACTCGCTTGACCGGGCTGCCCGTCGAGCTCGACAGCCACGCCCGCGCGCTGGTGCACGCCGAACAGCTTTTCGGCACACTGGGTTTCGACTCCTCGGCGGTGGTGTTGTTCGTCGGCAACGTCATCGATGCCGCGTTCGCCGTCGACGGGCGGGTGCATTACGGACCCGGTTCGTCGGCCGGTTCGCTGGCCACGCTCGTCCCCTCCGGCGTCGGGACCGGCGGGGCGGGCCCGCTCGACGCGTATTCGGATCGTTCACTCGAAAAGCGTGCCGCCGCAGCGGGACTCGTCGCGGATCCGACTCTTCCGGCCATGCTCGTCGCCGCCGAGACCGATGCCCGGGTGCACGCGCTGTTCGAGGAACGCGCCCGCGGACTCGCCGTCGTGGCCGCCGCGCTGCTGGACGTGCTGAATCCGGAGACGCTCATCATCACCGACCGCGCGTTCAACGCACTGCCCGCGGTGCGCGCCACCTACCTCGACGCCGTCGCCGCGCGTGCGCAGATGAGCGCGTCCGCGCGCCGGCGCGTCACCGGCACCTCGTTCCCGGGGCGCTCGCTGGAGACCTCGGCCGCCGCGGTGCTGCTGCATCGCCTCTACGCTGATCCGCTCGCCGTCGTCACCGACGGCTTCGGCGCGCACCGGAAGGAGGCCGCGGCACCGCAGTTCGAGTCCCGGTAATTTTAAGTCGACCGAATATTGTGCAGCACAAGGTAATTCGCGACGATCGAGCAATGAGAAAGCTCATCGAAGCGCGGCCGAGCGCATATCGGATGCGCCTCACCCGCAGGGTCGGCGCGGCATCGCTGGCGGTGCTGACCGCCGCCTGTGTCACCTCCGCCTGCGCGACCGCGGGCGGATCCGTCGACTTCGGCAAGCCGCTGCCGACCACCGTGCCGCCGGGGACGTCGCTGAAGATCTCCGCGACCGATATGAAGGTCGCGCTGACCAGCAGCGGCCAGCTGGGCACGCTGCCGTTCACCGTGCCCGATTGGCCCAATGTGTCCGCCGGACCGGATGTGATCCAGGCGTTCAAGGGCGGTTCGGTGGAATTGGCCAGTAATGCCGGAATTCCGTCCCTCCAGGCGCACGCGCAAGGGCTGGACACCCGCATCGTGGCGGTGCTGTGGCGCAGCACGCCCAATTACGGTCTGGCGACGGCTCCCGGGACCACCATTCGCACCTTGCAGGATCTGCGCGGCAAGAAGATCGCCTACTCACCGGGTCAGGCCCAGGGCGGTGTGGTGCTGCGCACCCTGCAACAGGCCGGTCTCAGCACCAAGGACGTCACGCTGGTGCAGCTCAACAGCCCGCAGTTCCTCACCGCACTACAGGGCAGACAGGTCGACATCGCGCCGCTGGGCGAACCGACACTCACCAAATATCTCGCGCAGTACCGCTCGGAGGGCGCGACCACGGCGCCGTCCGACGCGGTCGACGCGCTGAGCATCCTGTGGGCACCGGCCTCGGTGCTCGGCGATGACGGAAAGCTCGCGGCCATAAGGAAATTCGTCGAGTACTGGGCGCGGGCGAAGGTCTGGGAATGGGAGAACCAGGACCGCTGGATCGCCGACTACTACGTGGGGAACCAGGGTGTGAGCGCCGCCGACGGCCGCCGCATCATGGCCACGACCGAACGTCCCTATTTCCCGCCGAACTGGGATCGGGCGATCGAGTGGGAACAGCAGACGATCGATCTGATCACCGGTTCGGGCGCGTTCGGGAAATCCTTCGACGCCCACCAGTTGTTCGATCGGCGATTCGAGCAGGTCGCCGCCGACGCGGTGGCGCCGCGATACCGCACCAACGCACAGGGGTGAACCCATGACCGTCATTTCCGCACGTCATCCGGCGCTCACCGCGCCGCGCGCCGCCGCGGGTTTCACCGCCCGCCCGGCCCGGCGTCGGCTGGGACTGCGACGCCAGATCCCGTTCGCCCGGCTGCTCGGCGTCGCGCTGCTGGTCGGCGTCTGGTCCGCGGGCGCGTCCGCCGGACTGCTCGACCGCCGCAAACTGTCCGCACCCTGGACCGTGCTCTCGACCGGCTGGCAACTGCTCAGCGACGGCCAACTGCTGACCAATATCGAGGTGTCCATGCAGCGGGTGGCCACCGGCGTGGTGCTGGGCGTCGCGATCGGCACCACCCTCGCGCTGATCGCCGGACTCTCCCGCATCGGAGAATCCCTGGTGGACGGCGTGGTTCAACTCAAACGCTCGATTCCCACCCTGGGCCTGGTCCCGTTGACGATCCTGTGGCTGGGGATCGGCGACGGCTTCAAGATCGTGCTGATCATGCTCGCGGCCGCGGTCACCCTCTACGTGCCGACGCATTCCGCGCTGACCGGCATCGATCGACGACTGGTCGAATTGTCGGAGATCCAGAGCGTTTCGCGGTTCGCGTTCATCCGGCAGGTGGTGATACCCGGTTCGCTGCCGGGCTTCTTCCTCGGCCTGCGGCTGGCGGTGAACACGTCGTGGCTGGTGTTGGTGGTGGTCGAGTCGGTCAACGCGACCGACGGGCTGGGCAAGATGATGCAGGACGCCCAGAACTACGGCCAGGCCGACGTCATCCTCGTCGGGCTCGCGGTCTACGGAATCTTCGGGCTGCTGTGCGATTCCGGCATTCGTATTCTGGAGCGAAAGGTGTTGTCGTGGCGACGAACTCTGGCGGACTGACGCCCGTCGAACCATCCGGTGACCCCGGTTCGGGGGTCCGGCTGCGCGGTGTGACCCGCAGCTTCGCCGGCCGCGCGGTGCTGGACAACGTCGATCTGACGATTCCCGAGGGCCAGTTCGTGGCGCTGCTGGGTAAGAGCGGTTCGGGCAAGTCGACGCTGCTGCGGGCGCTGGCCGGTATCGATCACGGCGTGGCGGGCGCGGGTCTGCTGCGGGTGCCGACGCGGACCTCGATGGTGTTCCAGGATTCGCGGCTGCTGCCCTGGAAACGGATCCTGCCGAACGTGCTGTTCGGTCAGCCCCGTTCGCGCCGGGCCGCGGCGTCGGAGCTGCTCGGCGAGGTGGGACTGGCCGGACGCGAAAAGGCTTGGCCCGGTGAACTTTCCGGCGGCGAGCAGCAGCGTGCCGCACTGGCCCGCGCGCTGGTGGGCGAGCCGGATCTGCTGCTTGCCGACGAACCCTTCGGCGCTCTGGACGCGCTGACCCGCATCCGCATGCACGCCCTGCTGCGCCGCCTGATCGAGGTTCATCGCCCGACCGTGCTGCTGGTGACTCACGACGTCGACGAGGCCATCACCCTCGCGCAACGAGTGGTGATCCTGGATCGCGGTCGCATCGAGGTGGACATCGAGATCGATATCGATGGCCCGCGCGACCCGTCACAGCCACAGTTCCAGCAGATCCGGCGTGCGCTGTTGAGCGCGCTGGGCGCCGACCCACTCGCGGCCTGAGCGCCGCGTCATCCACGGCGTGATCGCCGAATCACCCACTACCGGAGAGAGATTCCGTTCCGATGAGTAGAACACTGCATTTGAACGCCTTCCTGATGTCGACCGGCCACCACGAGGCATCGTGGCGGCTGCCGGAGTCGGATCCGTTGGCGCACTTGAATATCGAGCACTACATCCGGCTGGCGCAGACCGCCGAGCGTGGCCGGTTCGATTCCATCTTCTTCGCCGATTCGCCGGTGCTGCAAGGAGATCCGGGGCGTCGGCCGGTGGGCAAACTGGAGCCGACCGTGCTGCTGACCGCGATCGCGTTGCGCACCAGCCATCTCGGCCTGATCGCCACCGCCTCGACCAGTTACAACGATCCCTACAACCTGGCCCGCCGGTTCGCCTCGGTGGATTGGGTGTCCGGTGGCCGGGTGGGCTGGAACATCGTCACCACCGCCGGTGCCGACGCGGCCCGCAATTTCGGGCTCGACGACGTCCCGGATCACCGGCTGCGGTACGAGAAGGCCGCCGAATTCGTCGATGTGGCAACGAAACTCTGGGACAGCTGGGACGACGACGCCTACATCGGCGACAAGGAACTCGGCATCCACTCCGATCCGGACAAGGTCCGCGAGATCGGCCACGTCGGCGAGTATTTCCGGGTGGCCGGGCCGCTGAACGTGCCGCGCTCGCCGCAGGGGTATCCCGTTCTGGTGCAAGCGGGTTCGTCCGAGGACGGCAAAGGTTTCGCGGCCCGGTACGCCGAGGCGGTGTTCACCGCGCAGCAGACGCTCGAGGACGGCAGGCAGTTCTACACCGACCTGAAGGACCGGGCCCGCCGCCTCGGCCGCGATCCCGACACGATCAAGATCCTGCCGGGTATCGTCCCGGTCATCGGGGATACCGAGGCGCACGCGCGCGAACTCGATGACGAGCTCACCAACCTGATTCGGCCCGAGTATCAGCGTCGCACGCTCGCCGAGCGGTTCAACCTGCCCGTCGAGGCGCTCGAGCTGGATCGTGAACTGCCCGCCGACCTCCCCACCGAGGACGAGATCGAGGGCGCGAAGAGCCGGTTCACGCTGATCGTGAATCTGGCTCGCAGCGAACGACTCACGGTGCGGCAGTTGATCGCTCGCCTGGGCGGCGGTCGTGGACACCGGACCTTCGCGGGCACCGCGGAACAGGTCGCGGACACCATCGAGGAGTGGTTCACCGGCGGTGCGGCCGATGGGTTCAATGTGATGCCCGCGGTACTGCCTTCGGGGTTGGAGACGTTCGTGGAGCGGGTGGTGCCGATTCTCCAGCAGCGCGGGCTGTTTCGGACCGAGTACACCGAGTCGACCCTGCGCGGGCACTACGGACTGGCGCGTCCGGAGAATCGGTTCGCCGCCGCCGACGCGGCAATTGCCCTGTGAGCCGGTCGAATTCGGCTGCGGAGCAGGGGTGGGTGCGGTATCTGCTGCATCGATGTCTGGCGCATCCGCGGGCCGTCGCGGGTGCGACCGTCGGTGCGCTGGGCAGCGCCGCGCTGACCGCCGTGCTGCCGCTGGTGGTGCGGCAGGTGGTCGACACGCTCGGCGGTTCCCGGGTGCCGGTGGCCGCCGCGGTCGTCGCGCTGATCGCGATCGGCGTGGTCCGGTTCGGGCTGTCGATGTTGCGCCGGGTCTGCTCGTCCACGCTGTCGCTGGGAGTGCAGTTCGATCTGCGTTCGGATCTGTTCGCCGCGCTGGTTCACATGCCAGGCCGGGCGCAGCTGACGGTGACGACCGGACAGGTGGTGAGTCGCGCGATCAGCGATATCACGCTGATTCAGATGTTCCTGCAACTGATTCCGATCGTCACCGGCAATGTGGCGCTGCTGCTGGGCGCGCTGGTGCTGATGGCGACGATGTCCCCGCCGCTGGCGGTCGTGGCCCTGGTGCTGCTGCCCGCGCTGTGGTTCGTCACCCGGCGGTCGCAGCGAGAGTTGTTCCCCGCCAACTGGGATGCGCAGGCCCACGCGGCCGAGGTGGCGATGCGGGTGGAGTCCGCGGTCGCGGGGGTGCGGGTGGTCAAGGGGTTCGGTCAGGAGCGTCGGGAGATCGGCGAACTGGAGCGACGCGCCCGTGATCTGTTCCGGTCCCGGCTGCGGGTCGTGCGGATCACCAGCCGCTTCACGCCCGCGATGGCGGCGCTGCCCGCGTTGGGGCAGGTGTTCATTCTGGTGGTGGGTGGTCTGCTGGCATTGCGTCAGACGATCAGTCTCGGCACGTTTCTGGCGTTCATGACCTATCTCGGCTCGTTCGTGAGTCCGGTGCGGCAGTTCTCGACGTTGCTCACGGTGAGTCAGCAGGGCAAGGCGTCGCTGGATCGGGTGCGGGAGGTTATCGATGCTGCGCCGAGTGTCGGGCCAAGTGCTGTGGTGAGTGCCGTGGCGAGTGTCGAGCCAAGTGCTGTGGCGAGTGTCGGGCCGAGTGCCGCGCCGAGTGCCGTGGTGAGTGCCGTGGCGAGTGCCGCGCCTGTGGTGGCCGCGGCGTCCGTGACAGGTGCCGCGCCGCCGCGGATCGATCTGTCGGAGGTGACCGTGCGCATCGGTGACACCACCGTTCTGGACCGGTTGGATCTGAGTATTCCGGCCGGTCGGACCGTGGCGTTGGCGGGTGGTGCGGGGTCGGGCAAGTCGACGCTGACCACGTTGCTGCCGCGGCTGATCGATCCCGATGCCGGTGTGGTGCGCCTGGACGGTGTGGATGTGCGGGAATTGCCGCAGCTGCGGAGTCTCGTGGCGATCGTCTTCGAGGACACGCATCTGATGGCCGACACCGTCCGCGCCAACGTCGCCTACGGCCGGCCCGAGGCCACCGACGAACAGATCCGGCACGCGCTGTATCTCGCCGCGGCCGACGACTTCGTCCGGCGGCTTCCCGACGGGCTCGACACCCCGATCGGGGAACGGGGACAACGACTTTCGGGCGGCCAGCGGCAACGCCTGGCGCTGGCTCGCGCGTTGCTCACCGACGCGCCGGTACTGGTCCTGGACGACGCGACCTCCGCGATCGACGCGAAGGTGGAGCAGACCATCTTCGAGCGGATCGCCACCGAGGTGCAGCGGCGTACCACAGTAGTTGTGGCGCACCGTGTTTCGACTCTGGCCTTGGCGGATCAGGTGGTGATTCTGGATCACGGGCGGGTCGCGGAGTCCGGCACCCTGGTCGAGCTGCGCGAGTCGGGCACCCTCTTCGCGACGCTGTTCACCCCGCCGGAGGTGTCGGAAATCGGTGCGGCACTGCGTGTTACGACAGATCTCGTGCCGACCGCGACGCTGTGGGCCGAACCTGCGGAGTACGGCGACGAGACCCGGACGCTGGAGCAGATGGCGCGGGCTTTCTCCCACCATGCGGGCGGGGCGGGCGGCTTCGCGCGCGGCGGCGGCATGCTGACCTCCGCCCCACCCAGCGGCGACGTGCAACAGCTCATCGACGCGCTGGCACCGGTCTCCGGCGAACCGGAGGTACCCGAAAGTTTCACTCGCACAGCCGATCCGGAATTCGGTCTGGCCAGATTGCTGCGCCCGTTCGCGGGGCCGCTGCTGGCGGGGCTGGGCCTGGTCGCGCTCGACGCGATCGCGCAGATCCTGATCCCGGTGCTGGTGCGCTACGGCATCGACCGGGGTGTGCTGGTCGGCGCGCGCGACGTGCTGCTGGGCGCGGCGGCCTCGGCGGCGGTGGTGGTGCTGGCCGACTGGGTGATCGGCCTCGCGCAGGTGCGGGTCACCGGACGGGCCGGGGAGCGGCTGCTGTTCGGCCTGCGGGTCAAGACGTTCGCCCAGTTGCAGCGCCTGGGCCTGCAATTCTACGAACGCGAACTCGGCGGCCGCATCATGACGCGGATGACCACCGATGTCGACGGGCTGTCCACCTTCCTGCAGACCGGACTGTCCACGGCGCTGACCTCCTCGCTGACCATCGGCGGCGTGGTGATCGCGCTGCTGCTGATCGATGCGGAACTGGCGCTGGTGGTGCTCGCGCTGATGCCGATCCTCATCGCCGCCACGGTGCTGTTCCGGCGGCTGTCGGTGCCCGCCTACAACCGGGCGCGGGACAAGGTCAGCGCGGTCAACGCCTACTTGCAGGAGAATGTCGACAACATCAAGGTCACCCAGGCGTATCGGCGGGAAGCGTTGAACCGGAACAGATTCGACTGGATGTCGTGGGAGTACCGGGACGCACGCTTGCGCAGCCAGACGCTGATGGCCGTGTTCTTCCCGTTCATCGAATTCCTGTCGGTGGTCGCGACGGCCGCGGTGCTCGCGGTGGGTGTGCAGCAGGTGCGCGCCGCCGAGTTGACCGCCGGGACGTTGATCGCGTTCCTGCTGTACATCGATCTGCTGTTCTCGCCGATTCAGCAGCTCTCGCAGGTGTTCGACAGTTATCAGCAGGCGGTGGTGGGTGTGGATCGGCTGGGGCGGTTGTTCGCGGTGGAGGTGTCCACCCCGGCCGCGGCGCGGCCACGGGCGGTGCGGCGGGTCGACGGTGCGATCGAGATCCGGGAGGTCGGGTTCCGGTATCGGGCGCGGGATGCCGATGTGCTGCAAGACATCACGTTGCGGATCGAACCGGGGCAGCGGGTCGCGCTGGTGGGCGAGACCGGGGCCGGGAAGTCCACGCTGGTCAAACTGCTGGCCCGCTACTACGATCCGACCGACGGACGGATTCTGGTGGACGGCAACGATATTCGTGATTTCCGGCTGGAGGACTACCGCAAACGTCTCGGCGTGGTGCCGCAGGAGCCGTATCTGTTCGGCGACACCGTGCGCGAGGCCATCGCCTACGGCAGACCCGATGCCGATCCGGCCGAGATCGAATGGGCGGCGCGGGCGGTCGGCGCGCACGAGATGATCGCCGCGCTCGACCACGGCTATCACCATCCGATCGGCCCGCAGGGGCGGCTGCTGTCCTCCGGTCAGCGCCAGTTGCTCGCGCTGGCTCGGGCCCAACTCGTCGAGCCCGACATCCTGATTCTCGACGAGGCCACCGCGTCCCTGGACCTGGCCACCGAGGCCCGGGTCCGCGCGGCCATCGATGTGCTGACCACGGGCCGCACCACGATCGTGGTGGCGCATCGGCTCGCGACCGCCGCGGACTCGGACATCGTCGCGGTGATGGTGGGCGGACGGCTGGCCGAGGTGGGTCCGCACGCGGAGTTGTTGCGCGCCAACGGAACCTACGCCGCGCTGTGGCAGGCGTATGTGGGTGCGGGCCGGGTCGACGCAGATCGGGAATCGGCACGGCTGTAGCGTATTTCGCCGAGCTTGTGCCGTCCGGATCGGGATGAGGGGCGGCGCCGCCGCGGCTCAGGCGCGGACGAGGACCTTGAGGGCCTCGCGGTCGTCCATGGCGCGGTAGCCGTCGGGGACGTCGGCGAGGTCGATCTCGCGGTCGAAGACCTTGCCGGGGTCCACGGTGCCGTCGAGGACGCCGGGCAGCAGGGTGTCGATGTAGGCGCGGGCGGGGGCGGGGCCGCCGGTGAGGGTGATGTTGGGGCCGAAAAGGGTGCCGAAACCGATTGGGGCGGTGGCATATTGGGGTACGCCGACGCGGCTGATGGTGCCGCCGGGGCGGACCACGCCGACGGCCTGTTCGTAGGCGGGCATATGACCGACGGCCTCGATGACGACGTGGGTGCCGTCGCCCCGGGTGAGTTCGCGGACGGCGGCGATACCCTCCTCGCCGCGTTCGGCGACGATGTCGGTGGCACCGAACTCCAGGCCCAGATCGGTGCGGACCTTGTGCCGACCCATCAGGATAATCTGTTGTGCGCCAAGCTGTTTCGCGGACAGCACGGCCAGCAGCCCGACCGCGCCGTCACCGATCACGGTGACCGAGGTGTCCGTCCCGACGCGGCCCTTCACCGCCGCGTGGTATCCGGTGCCGTACACGTCCGACAGCGTCAGCAGCGACGGGATCAGCGGCGAGTCCTCGGCGACCGGAACCGCGACCAGGGTGCCGTCGGCCTGTGGCACCCGCACCGCTTCGGCCTGTCCGCCCCGCACCTCGCCGGAGTTCCAGAATCCGCCGTGCCGGCACGAGGTCTGCAGACCTTCGCGGCAGAAATCGCAGGTGCCGTCCGACCACGCGAACGGCGCGATCACGAAGTCGCCCTTGCGAATTGTGCGCACATCGCCGCCGATGTCCTCGACGATGCCGACGAATTCGTGCCCCATGGAACTGCCGTGCGGGTTGGGGGGCATCGAGTGGTAGGGGTGCAGATCCGAGCCGCAGATGCAGCTGCGCACCACGCGGACGACCGCGTCGGTGGAGTGCGCGATGATCGGATCGGGGGCGTCGATGACCCGGACGTCGCCGGGGGCGTACATGTAGGTCGCTCGCATGAGCATCTCCTGTTCGGTGTGCGTCAGTGTTTCGGATACCGCGGCAGCTACCGGGTGGCAACCTTCAGTGTCGCAGCCGTCCGGCGGGATCTCCGCCGAGGTCGGTTCCGGTCGCCGGGCGGGCGAGCCGCGCCGGTGCGGATCATGGTTCGAGTACACGCCCCGGAACGCGACCGTGGGAGTCAAGGCTCTTCCAGGTAATCGCAGTACCTCCCGCGATCGGCCGCAGGCGGCCTACCGTGGAGAACATGGACCATCATCGAGTGCAGGTGCGGGAGTTCCTGACCTCCCGGCGGGCTCGCATCACCCCCGAGCAGGCCGGATTGCCCGCCTACGGGGGAAACCGCCGCGTTGCCGGGTTGCGTCGCGAGGAGGTGGCCTTGCTTGCCGGTATGAGCATCGATTACTACGTGCGAATGGAACGTGGCAACCTCGCCGGAGCCTCCGATGCGGTCCTGGACAACCTCGCGCGCGCCCTGCAACTCGATGACGCCGAACGCGCGCACCTGTTCGATCTGGCCCGCGCCGCGACTCCCACCCCGGCCCGGCGGCGGCGCGCCAAGCCCGCCACCGGCATCACGCCGGGCCTGCGGCAACTCCTGGACATCATCACCGATGGCCCGGCCTGGATCCGCAACGCCCGTCACGACATGCTCGCCGCCAATCACCTGGCCCGCGCGCTCTACGCCCCGATGCTCGCGGACCCGCGCCGCCCCGCCAACAGCGCCCGCTTCATCTATCTGGACCCCGCCGCGCGCGAATTCTTCGAGGACTGGGATCGCGCCGCGGACGATATCGCCGCCATGCTGCGCTCCGAGGCCGGGCACAATCCACACGACCGCCAACTGATCGAGCTGATCGGCGAATTATCCACGCGCAGTGAGGAATTCCGAACGCGCTGGGCCGCGCACAATGTCCGCTTCCACCGCACCGGTCACAAGAACCTGCACCACCCCGAAGTCGGCCGCCTCGAACTCGACTTCGAGGCCATGGAATTCCCCGCCCACCCCGGCCTGACCCTGCTGGTCTATACCGCCCCCGCCGACACCCCCACCGCCGACGCCCTCCGCCTCCTGTCCACCTGGGCCGCCACCCTCGAGCGCTCCGAACAACCAGCCGGACACACGCCCGGGGAATGATCGGTCGAGCGTCGCGAATTTCGTCGCGTGCGACACCTGTACTGCCCGACGTATGCCTGACGACTGTCAGGCGACAGTCGTCGGCATGTCGGAATCTGCTGGGAACTGTTGTCGTCCGGTCGATTCGGTAGGACCAGCTGTGGGAAGGTGATACCGGACATCGTCATGGCCCGCCGGGCAAACGGCGACGCCCGGTATGCACCTCGGTGACAAGGTCTTCGTACCCGATCGCCAGCTCTGCGAGCTGTTCCCAAGCATCGCCGAGATCGGTGCCCCGAAGTCCGGTCAAGGCTGCATAGGCCACAGCGGTGTAGCGGGCTACCCGATCGACGACAGCGCCGAGAGTCTCGGTGTGGACATAGGCGGCACCATGGGCGGGCGGCAAAGTCTCCGTTGTCCAGCTGTCTACCGCGCGGACTCGCCGAGCCCGCTCGTCATCGATCTCGAGGGTCTCGGAAGGCTCTGCTCCCAAACGTCTTTCGTGCAACAGGGTCAGAGTATGCGCAGCCAGTAAGATTGGATGATGATCGTAGGCAATCCCCCGACATGCATGCAGCAGTTCCGATTTCGTCGGTAGCGGTTCGATCAGCACGACAGACTCCAGATGCATCGACCCGCCTGCTTCCAATCGGAGATTTCTTGTCTAGCAATGGTTTTACGCTTGAAATACCGGTCCGGCGTGGTGAGATGACAGGCCTGATCGAGTTCGGTTTGCCGCATCCGGCTGTATCGCAGTATGTCGCAGCTGTCCAGCTTGCATTCGGTGTCACGACGCGCGTTAACCTCCTGATGCATCTGCGCCGGAGGCGTAGCGTTACTCGGAAGCTCCTGGAACGCATGGTTTTTCACAGAATCCCCTTCGCCAGCGGATGAGTGTCGAGCCATAGCGGATCACGCCATGTCGCAATCGCCGCTCTACAGACAGATCTTTCTGATGGTCAACGCAGGTGCGGGCCACGTCCGTTCGTGTAACGATGGCGAACCACCTTGTCCCCGTGTCTATTACGCGCGCGCTGTGAACGATTCGCGGCCCGCGCGGCCGCCGTGAGGACCGCTGCCGCGTCCCGCTCGCGCACGCATCCATGACCACGATGAACCCGTAAGACCCGCCGAGCCTCTTCAGTATTCATCGCTCGGGGCTGCGCAGTGCACGTCCAGGACAACGGCCGCCGAGTAAGCTCTCGCCCATCCGGAATCCGCGGGATCGCCCGCCGAGGCCAATCCATCGCGAACAAGGCACCGATACCTAGAACGGTGAGGACGGCCCCGCCGAGCGTTGCCAAGACGGCCGACACCAGATTCCATACGTCGATCAGGCTCATCGCGCACCCCGTTCCGCCCGCTCGTCGCGCCGGGCTCTGCGATACACCGAAAGCACGTCCGCCAGAACAACATTCGACTCAACCGAGCCAACGCGGCGATCGGCATCCGCACGGTCGACATCGCTGATCGCGGCTGCGCCGAGCGCACTAGGCGGGCCACCCGGGCGTGCAAAAGCGTTGGAACACATCGGAACTCCCTCGAAGACTGATGCGAGTTGCTTGACCTGTGGAGGGGTGGGGTATGCCCTCCGGCTCCTCAGTGGCAAGACCTCCCCAACCGGGAACCAACCTCAACCCCAATGTAAGCAAGAGTACGACACTAAAGTTTAGTAGTGCAATAGGTTGAATGCATCTGCCGCATCTCTTGTATCGTGAAGATGTCACCCGGAGAGAGGACTCGTGTACATGCCCCGAAGGTCGCCAACCGTCGCAGGCTGGGAACTCATGCTCCGCATCCGGGAGCAGAGCAAGACCCGTGGTATCAAGGCGAACGCGATCCACAAGGCTCTGGACATAAGTCCCGGCTACTGGTCGCAAGTAGCGAACTATCGGGGAGTCCTCACCGAAGACAAACTCGAGCCCCTGCTCGGTCTGCTCGAGTTCGACAGCGACGAGCAGACCGAACTACGCGAGCTCCGTACGATCGCGAAGGAACGCGCTTGGTGGAACGAGTACTCCGCTCTGTTCGACGATCAACTCATGCGTTTTTACGGTCTCGAGGACGGTGCCCTCCGCATCCGCAGCGTCGACAACGGCGTAATCCCAGGGCTGTTGCAGACCGAGGACTACATCAACGCCTTAGTCTACTCGATCGTCTCCACCGGTCGCCCAACCGAAGCGCAGCAACGAGTCCGCGCCCGCCTCCAACGACAGCGGCGGCTCGAAGACCCTGACCCGCTGCAACTTTCGGTCGTCATCGGGCAGGCTGCTCTGATGCAGCAGGTCGGCGGTCCCGATGTCCAGCGCCAGCAACTGCTCCACTTGTGTGAGATGGTGAACAAGCATCCCGACAATCTCGACGTGCGAGTCCTGCCGTTCGATGCCAGGGGATCTATCGCGAGCCTGAACGCCGCAACTTTCCATCTGCTCGACTTCGGAAACCCTCGGCTGCCGATCCTGGGCTGGCTCGAAACCGCGATATACGGCGAGATCACCGACGAGACAACGCAAGTCGATGCTCTCGAATATCTGTACAACCAGATGCGGTCCATTGCCCTCGATCGGGAGGAGTCCTCGAGGCTGATCAAGGACATCGCAGCTCGGATAGGCTGACGCCATGAGCACAACATGGTTCAAACCGCCGTTCTCCCAGGACTCGACGACGTGCGTCGAGGTGTCCCTCGACTGGACGAAGTCGACGTTCAGTGGCGGTGAAAAGACTTGCGTCGAGATCGCACACAGGGCCGACTCGGTGCTGATGCGCGATAGTAAGTACACCGGCCCGGCTGTCGATCAACCGATCATCTCGGTCGCCGCGGAAGAGTGGTCGGCAGTCCTAGAGTTGGCGCTGGACCGATCATCCGGCTCGGTGCGTGATGCGTTGACGATCACGGTCCACCCCGACGGAAGCGCGGTCGTCCGCGACAACCGAGGAATTATGTTGTCCTACAACACCGATGAGTGGGACGCCTTCGCAAAAGGTGTGGCAGACAACCAGTTCGACCGCCCCTGAACGCGTGCTCACTGGAATCGCCTCGCTTCTGTGTAAGTCCGGTGCGGTCGTAAAAGTTGTTGGCGGGCAATGGATGCGATCCGTCTCCGCATCGGACGCACGACAGGCGGTGGCGATGTCGGAGTTGGTCCTTGAGCAATGCCTCGGTAGTCGGTGCGTGAGCACTGGTGCCATACACGCAGGTAGCTGAGGTCGTGACGGCCTGACAGCTCTGTTCGGTCGTGAAGGCGTCTCGGCGTAGCGTGTTGATGCGGGTGGTCAACCACCGCCGGTTGCGTTGTAACTCGATGTCACCACCGGTAGGGTTCCCGAAAGTGGGGGACACACTGACCGGCCCCCGTTCGACAACGGAGGGCAGCAGATGATGCGCAGGCTGGGCGCGATCACCCTGGCGGTAGTGGCGGGGCTGGCGCTCGCAGGATGTGGGAAGAGTGACACCAGCACTACTGCCGTGTCTGAAAAATCTGTAGCGACCTCAGCGGCCCCGGCAGCGGCTCAGTGGGATCCATGTACGATCTCCGACGCGTCGGTTTCGGGACTCGCCCTCGATCCCAGTACCAAGACCGACAAGGTGGCAGGCACTACCTTCGACGGGTGGAAGGTGTGTAGCTGGGGTTCCATGGACAAGAAGTTCGATTTCTCGATACTGACATCGAGCCGGACCATCGACGATTTTCGTAAGCGAACCGATTTCACGGACTTCACGCCGACGACGGTCGCCGGACGCCAGGCACTGCAGTATCGGCCGGTGGGTGCATCGCATGACTACGGATGCTCCATCGATGTCCAGATTACCGGTGGCACAGCAGATTTCGATCTGTTGAATCGATACGGAGCCGATGGCCTCGCAGAGCCGTGCGGCATCGTGCGCCGCCTCGCGGATGCGCTGGCCCAGTTTCTACCGCAGAACTGAGGAAAATATGGATGGCATCGATCCAACTGAATGGAAACGCCTGCTGGCTGCGGCCGAAGCAGGTGAACTGTATCTCGATCCCGAGACAGGCAAAGGGCTGGACAAGGTTTGTGACACTCATATAGAGAATCTCCAGAAATCACTGCGGACAGTCGGTCTCGTCGAAACCATTACAGGCTTCGGAAGCTTCGATTCGAGCAAGATTTTGGAGAAGAAGTACTCAAGCCTCGCCACGGGCCACGACGGAGCGATGGACGCAATCCTTCAGCAACACATCGAGACCGTCAAAACAATGAAAGAGACTGTCGCCAAAGCAATCGCGAATTACGTTGCGCTGGACGAGGAGCAACGTCAGCAGATCGAGAAGATGACACCGTAAAGAACAATTGAAACGAGGCATTTGTAGATGAATTCGCGAAGACTCAGGATTATTCATGGAAATTGAAGAATGGCGTCGCGTCGTCATCGAGACGGATAACCAGATCGAGGCTCTCAGAGCGCGGATCGCGCGAACCGTATCAGTCGATGCCGAGTCTTTTACCGCTCGATCGAGCGACGGTGAGGCAATTGCTACGATTTCGGCGGATGGTCAGCGGGTTCTCAATGTAACCCTATCCAACGGGTTTGGAAGCTTGGATCGACCGGCATGGGCGCTAAGTGGTGATTTGGATAGAGTGTGTCGCGCAATAGTTGAGGCTATCAACGGTGCACGTCGCAATGCATCACTTGCTGTTGTCGAAAATCTTCGGCAAGAGTTCCCCGAAGCATTCGACCTGCTGACAGATCTACAGTAGCAATCCGGATAAATCGACTGCGAGAGGGTGATAATGACAGATTTTGATGACTTGTACGCATTGATTCAAGAAGTTAACCATAACTGGGATCGCTCTGTAACTGCGATCAGAAATCGCGATCCGAGGCCGCCCGCAGCTTTGCGTAACTTCAAAATCATAGACAGCTTCGACGGCACCGACTTCGGAAGTGTGACAGTCGATGATCGCGGAGTTCTACGCTCTATCGACCTCGATTCTTACGAGGTGAGTAATAGCAATGAAAGTCATGTGATAGCTGCGGTAATAACGACGCTGAATTCAGCGTTCGCCAGTATTGGTTCCACTTCGGAGAGATGAAGGGTTTCGAATGACAGACTTCCATGTCTGCCCCCAAGCCTTGCGCATGCAGGCCGACGAAATAAAGAATACCGCAACTCACTATGAGACTTCGGCAAGACATATTGGCGAACATAGAATGGCGAGATTCACGCTAGGCATATTCGGTCAAGATGTCGCAAATGTATTCAATGACACTTTGACCGATGTCAGCGATAAGCTTACGAAAGGTAAGAAGACAATCGCGTCCGCAGGGGATGGGATCAGCGCCTGCGCAAAGAATTATGAGAATCTGGACGCCGATTACTACCGGAAGTTCGGGTACATCAACGAGCAGCTGGGATACTAGACATGGGAAATAAGACAATCAAGGGTTATCCGATCCCCGCCGATCAGAACCCTGACAACCTTCCTGCTGAGCTTGTTTTCCCGTGGGGTCCGGCCAGCACATTGGTCACCACCGCCGAGAAGCTCAATGTGCCAGGCGTCCGAGACATGGTCGATACCTGTCATGGCATGCTGGGCAATCCAAATCAGGTCCCGATCATCGTTGGTGCATGGCGTACCTCGATACAGGAACTTACCTCTGCCGTGGATGGCAGCGATCATAGCGCTGGCCTTTCAACTGCGAAAGAGAATTTGAACGCCAGATGGGGCGGAAGTGCAGCTGCTGGTGCCGCCACTGATTACGTAACGCGAGTAATCTCGAGTACAACAGATACTCGCAATATCATGAAGAGTATGGCGGATGAGATCGACGGATTCCGATCTCAAATAATGAGCAATTACAAGCAGGCCATCGATCATATTACCAAGTATGCGAATATTATTCTAGGGCTCGGTGCCAGTTTCTTGGAAGAGGTCGAAGGAGCGCTAGAATTCGATTTTGATCTGAAAGGTAACACGGAAGCCATAACCAAGGCGCTACAAGGCTTCTTGGATGAAACCAACAAAGTTGTCGGCGATCTTATTACGTATAGAGACACCATGATGACAAACCTCAATAAGATCAGGAACTCCGCGGCAACGATTCAAGTACCTTCTGAGATTGCCCCCGCGGCGTTGGACAACGGCAGTTGGCAACCACGAAAGCCGACTGGGTAAAAATGAAAATAACACGTGCGTCCGCCTTTGTGGCGTACCTCCTGGCTTCTTCGATCGCACTTGCCGGATGTTCTGGTTCTCATCCTCAGGAAGTCACGCCCCGGTTCGATCGGTTGCCGAAAGATTGTTCAGGCTTGAATAGTGTGACCTTGACTGCTGTGCGGACATTTGCGGGTAAGATTTTCGATGCTGGCAGTAAATTTGCAACCGGGAATAACTCCGAACTGCCGCCATCGATGAAATCGACGTTCATGAATTGTGTTGTCAGCTTCGGTGGCCCAATACCGTCGCCGAACCAGGCGGTTGGGGATCCGAGTTCCCGCCAAGTTGCGGTCCAGTTCATGGATTATGTGACGTCGAGTGACCCGGTTGGCTCTGCCGTAAACTCTTTTGCGCAGACTCGAGATGAATTCCACGGTACAAAAGCGCCGCTCGCGGATATCGGCGATGAAGCTTTTACAGGTGTCGATAGCACTAGCGGCGACACGGCGAGCGTGCGGACAGTATTTCGTGTCGCCAATCTTATAGTGACCGTGATTACGAAAGGGGAGAATCACGCTGAATCTGCGACCTCGGACTTGCAAGATCCCACGCCAGAGTTGGTGAACGAGGTGAAAGCAGGTGCGGAGTCCGTTGCGCGGGCAGCGGCTAATGGCATCGACAAAGTCATGCAATGAGTAGACTGCTTTCCTGCCTTGTTGTGATAGGAGGATTGGTCCGAAAGGTGGGAAAATCATGTATCCGAAAGGTCAACGCTCGCAGCTGCTACCGGTGTGTCCTTCATGAGTTTCTCGAAATATGCACCGATCCGGTCCTTACCGTTCGCCACGGCGCGATTCGCTAGAGTTGCCGCCTGCTGTACTGCACCGGCTTCCCAGAATGACCTCACCAGCTCGGAAACGTTGTGTTCGAGCGAGATCGTAGCGGCGAGGTTTCGATCGAGCAGTGCTTCGACCTGCTGTTCAGCTCCGACTTCCCGCAGGCTCCACAGCAGATTCGCTACGTCATCCGGATGCTCCAGAAAGTCGGACCGCCCGGCCAGTTCCGTCGCGTATTCGTCTTGGCCGATGTCCAGCATGACTCTGACGACGTGCGCGACGCCCTCTCCCTCACTGAAATCAACGCCTGTGGCGGCCCTGCGCAGAAGCTTCATCGTTTGCTGCTGGAAGCCGAGGTCCCACAACTGCTTCAGGAGTTTGGCCACGACGAATCCGTCATCGAGGTCAGTGTTCCCGGCGGGATCTCGCAGTAGCAGCACAGCGATCTGGTCGTGGGCTCCTGCTTTCTGAAGCACGACCAGTACGTCATGTACGAAATACAGGTTGGTGACAGGCGTGCCGACCGCTGCGCGGCGGGCTAGTGCGGTTGCCTGCTCGTCTGCGCCGAGATCCGTCAGAACGGTCAATAGGCCTGTCACACCCCAACTCTCGTCGACGACGATACGTGACATGAGGTCGAGCTTCAGCAATGCCTCGATCTGTGTTTCTTCGCGTGCATGCGACAGTTCGATCAGAAGCAGGGCGACGTCGTTCGGATCGTCCAGTCGGCCAGTGACGACGGGACGGCCGCCCAGTAGAGCGACTTGTTGATTCGGTGAACGCCGAGCCACCATGGCACTCGAGGTAGTCGGGATGATGTTGCCGAAGGCAACCCTGTCAGGGGTGGGCATCAGGAGGTAGGTCATGTCCGTCAGATTCGGAAGCCACACCGCCTGACCGGTCGGCTGCGCGGTCTCGCCTGCGCTTGCCGTGACTGTGGACGCTTTGAGCTGCTTCCACCGCTTTTGCCACGTCAGCACTGTGAATCTGGGCTCGTCGACCACCATACCGGCCGCAGCCGCAGCCGCATGGCAGCCACGGACATAGGTAATGACGGCAGCCACCGACGGCAGCCGCTCACCGCGTTCGGCATTCCTCAATGTATTGACGCTGACGGTTGTCTCTGTCCTCGGCTTCGACAACGCGAGGATGCGCCGGTGGCTTGGACTTCCAGCCGCCAAGCGCAACTCGGCAAGGTCGGCACCGAACCGAGCAATTGCCGATCGCGCTCCGTTACTCGTGGACAACATTTCTCCTCAGTTTCTCTGCCCTGTGGTCGACCTACAGCACACCCGCCGCAGCAAGCACGACCGCCGAGACGGTCAGCACTCCGACGCAGACCGCCAGCCGACAAGTCGTCCCCCAATCGCCGATCGCGGCCCGGACAGTCTTCCCGATCTCTATCCACATTCTGCACTCCCGAAGTCATGAGCATTCCGGTAAGCCAGTGCAGCAGAGCGATATACGGGAGTCCACAGTGTTGCTGGAAGTTGTTCTCGGTTGATCGAGAATGACCCGAGTTGACCAGATTTGACGGGTCGACTTCGGGCACAAGCCCCATCCGAACTGTTGACATCTGCGGCGGGCTCATCGTCGACATGCCGACCGAGCGTCGCGCCGAGCCACTAGATCAACTTGCTGCCAGGTGTGCAGTGCACGCGGTGGGTGCATGAGCGGTTAGGTCGCCAGCGACACCCCTGAAAACGCGAAGACTGCCCTGTAACGGTGGCGGCGGTTCGTCGAATTCCTTCTGTGTTCGATCCATCGGAAAGGAATCATGCATGAAACTGCGCAGATTGATCGGTGTCGCGTTGATGGGGGTGGCCGCTACCGGTGCGCTGTACGGGACCGCGAGTGCGATACCGGTGGCTGTCGACACGGGGTCGGCGAGCGGGTCGGCCGACGGGTCCGCTGATGGGTCGAGTGGTGGCGGAACACCGTGCAATGACGGCACATCGAGTCCGAGCACCGGTCCGGGAACTTGCTCGCACCACGGTGGCGAGTCCAAGAACGAGGGGCATGTTCATCACGGTGGCGGTGGTTACAGCCACCACCGATAGCGGCGAATCGGACTCGGCGAGCGACCTTTTCGGGGTCTGCGCGGGGAAAATGCCGGGGGGATGCGGATTTTCGATCCGCGGCTGTCCGGATGGTCTGCGATGAAACCGATTGCGTTGCAGGACGTACGCGAACGGCCCGGTTGCCTTGGGCGGCCGGGCCGTTCGCGCGAATCGATCTGTCTAGATCATCACCTGTTGCCGACGCAAAGGTTCGAAGACGACCGGCATGGCGGTGAGGGCGCGGTGGAACGGGCCGGGGCGCCAGACCAATTGGTCGGGGTGGACGGCGAGCTGGATTTCGCCGACGCGGTCGAAGAGTTGGTCGATGGCGCTCTCGACGGTGCGGTAGGCGACGTCCTTGGCGGGGCAGACGTGCGGGCCGGTGCTCCAGGCCAGGTGGGAGCGGTTGCCGATGCTGGTGTTGCCCTCGCCGCGGATGCGGGGGTCGTTGTTGCAGGCGGCGAGGCTGATCAGGACCGGCTGGTCGGCGGGGAGCCAGACACCGTCGATCTGGATCGGCTGACGCGGATAGGTGGTGCAGAAGTTCGCCATCGGCGGGTTGTTGAACAGCACCTCGTCCAGCGCGTCGGTGGTCGAGAGGTTGCGGCCGCTGTCGGGCTGGAAACGCGGGTCGGTGAAGATCAGCAGCAGTGCGTTGGCCATGAAGGTGCGCTGCGCCTCGAAACCCGCGCCGTAGAAGCTCATCAGCTGCGCGAACACCTCGAGATCGTCGAGGCCGTTGGGGTGATGCGCGAGATGCGAGGTGACGTCGTCGCCGGGCCGGTCGCGTTTGAGCGCGATCAACTCCATCAGCGCCGCACGCAGATCCTGCATGCCCTGTTTGGCTTTCACCTTGTCGGAGTCGAAGCGATCGGCCATGCCGACCGCGACCCGCTCACCGATGTCGGCGGGGCAGCCACACATCTGGTTGAGCACCTCGAGTACCAGCGGGAATGCGTACTGCATCACCAGATCCGCCTGACCGTCCTCGCAGAACGAGGTGATCAGCGGGACCGCGGCGTTCTCGACCATGGCCAGGATGGCGTGTTGATCGATGGCATCGATGGCGACGACCGAGGGGTCGCGATACCGCCGGTGCGTCGCGCCGGTGTTGTAGCGGGCCGCGGGCAGCCACTCCATCATCGGCCGGACCGGCGAATCCGCGGGAATGGACTTCTGCCAGGCGCGCGGATCGGACGGGAAGTGGTCGGGATCGTTGAGGATCTGGACCGCGGTGCTGTACCCGATGACCAGAGTGGCCGGAACATCCGGAGCCAACTCGACGGGGACCAGGGTCGAATGCGCCTGGCGCATCCGGTCGTACGTGTCGTTCGGTTCCCGGACGAAATCGGGGGTGTACATCGGGAATCGCGGGTCGGAGTTGCCGTCCGGGGCGGGACCGCGATGGACGGGACATACTCCGGTAGCCGTGGTGTACGGATCGGGGGCGGGTGAGTGTGGTGTGGTCAAAGACGTGACTCCGGACGATGAACTGGAATACGACGACAACTCGGGCGGGCGCGCCACGCCGACACGCTCACGTTGGTAGCGTGCGGACGGCCGGGTGCTGGGACCGATCGACAGCATGTGCTGAACCATTGTGCGGTACTTGGCGCTTCGCCCACGCAAGCAACATAGCAGCGACGGCGTTTGCGGGCTCGCGAACGTGGCAGTGGGCCACTCATCGGAGGTCTGGCCCGCTGCCGCGCCGAGGTCCGTTCCGGCGCTCGTATTCCGTGTGAATATGCTTGTGCGGCAACATATTCGGTTGCCGCGACACGGTGTTTCGTCGACCCGTCCGTGGGGTGATCGTCCGATTCACACTCGTTGACGAGCCGGCGACGCATCGATTCGCCGCGCCGCGTCAGGACCGGCTAGGCGTCTGGACGGCATCTACCGCGGGCACGGTTTCGACGGGTCCGCGCGCGGTGCCGAGCAGACGCAGGATCGGCGCGGTCGCGGCGGTCGTCACCAACGCCATCACCACCAGCAGCGAATACAGTTGGGGCCCGATCAATCCGGTGGTCAACCCGACGGACAGGATCACCAGTTCGGTCAGTCCGCGGGTGTTGAGCAGCGCGGCCACCGCCGCCGCCGGACGCGAGGGCATCCCGGTCAGGCGGCCCGCGAGATAGACGCTGCCGATCTTGCCCAGCACCGCGGCGGCGATGATGACGACGAGTTCCCCGATCGCGGTCGAATCGATCGAACTCAGATCGACCGCCAGTCCCGCGACGACGAAGAATCCGGGCAGCAGCACGGCACTGAGCACCCGCACCCCGGACTCCACCGACTGACGACGTTCGCGCGGGAAGATCACCCCGAATGCGAAGGCCCCGAAGATCAGATGCAAGCCGATCCATTCGGTGAGCGCCGCGACGCCCAGCGCGCCACCGACGCCGATCACGATCATCGTCTGGGCGGTCCCGACCCGGGAGATCCGTCCCAGCATCGGCCGCAGCCCCCACCACAGCACCCCGACGAGCGGAATCAGCAGCACCAGCCGCCACTGCGCGCCGCCCGGATGCGCCAGCGCCAGCACCACCGCCAGCATGATCCACGCCATGATGTCGACCAGCGCCGCGCACGCCAGGCTGAGCTGACCGATCTCGGTGTGAACCAGGTTGCGGTCGTGCAGGATTCGCGCCAGCACCGGGAAGGCGGTCACCGCCAGCGCGCAGCCGATGTAGAGCGCGAAGTGCAGCCGGTTACCGGTCTGGTAGCGCGCCAGCACGCTGATCGCGATACCGGTGCCCAGCGCGAACGGCACCAGATAGGCCGCGGTCGAGATCGCCGGAATCGACCGGCGCGCACCGGAGAAGATGCCGCGATCGAGTTCCAGCCCCGCGACGAACATGAACACCGCCACCCCGATGTTCGCCAGCAGATTCAGCGACGGCCGGGCGTCCTGCGGGAACAGCACCGAGGACAGGTGATGCCCGATGATGGTGGGCCCGGCCAGAATTCCGGCCGCGATCTCGCCGATCACCGGCGGCTGCCCGATCTTCTCGGCCAGCCATCCCAGGACGTGGGCCGCCGCCATGATCAGAACCAGGTCCAACAGGACCGTGACGGTGGGAATACTCACTCTCGTAACTCCTCGGATCTGAACCGGTGCGCGAACGTGCGCACCGCAGGATCGTTCGGCGCATTGCGGATGTGATGCACCGCGCGATCATGCGGGTGTGCCGCCTGGTGGTGCGGATGCGTTGTGGGGCATGCGGATGCGCTGCTGGATCACGTGGGCGCGCCATCGGATCGTGTGGACGTATTGCCGGATCATGCTGGCGCGCTGGGTGATTGCGTGGAAGTGCTGCGTGGTCATGTGGACGTATTGCCGGATCATGCAGGTGCGCTGGGTGATTGTGTCGAAGTGCTGCGTGGTCATGTGGACGCATTGCCGGATCATGCAGGCGCGCTGGGTGATTGCGCGGAAGTGCTGCGTGGTCATGTGGGTGTGTTGGGGATTGTGTGTAGTCGGATCGTGCAGGGGCAAGTTCATGCGAGCGCTGCGGGATCGTCCAGGTGTGCTGCCGGATCATGCAGGGGCGCTGCGTGTTTCGGCGGACGTAGTGGTGGGATCACCCGGCGGACCCGGCCATGGGGGACCGGGCTCGTCGTGCAGTTCGGGTTCCGGTGTCGTGGCCGCGGTGTGTTCGGCCCGGATGACGTCCGGGTCGAATGCCTCGCGGATCCAGCTCACCGGGCGTCCGCCGAGCGACATCACGTAGGCGCGGGCGGCGCAGGGGCGACCGTCCGGCCACGTTCGGGTGCCCGCCCACATGATCCGGCGGCGCTGGGTCAGGCCGCGGGCGATCAGGCCGTGGCCGATCGGGGTGTCGAGGTCGGCCAGTCCGTTCGCATCGGTCGATTGTGCCGGTGCCGCAACGTAATTGATGGATATGGTCCGCTCGGGGGTGACCAGGCGCGAGTGGCGGATCACGACGCGATCGGTGGTTCGCAGCCGCAGCGCGGTGGCGACGAACGCGGGTAACGCGGCCGCGGGGATCTCGTCCTGGGTGCTCACCCGGACGTTCAGCCCGCAGCCCACGAGATGTTCGAGCGCGGTCGTGGTCAGGCCCTCGCTGGCCAGCAGGATCCGGGTCGCGGGGTGGTGGAAACGTTCGATCTGTGCGGCCGGGTTCGCCCGGAACCCCGGCCCGCCGGACATCGGTTCGTCCAGCGGGCCGGGGGCGGTGAGCGTCACGGCCGACTCCGTCGATCGGTACACATCGGGAGTCCTGGTGACGTGGCCGCTAGAACGCGGCCGCGGCGCCGTGATGCGGGGGTAGGACCGGCCGGGTCAGCGCTTCGCGTTCCGCGTCGGTGCGGGGGGCGCTGGTCAGACCGAACGGCTCGTTGGTGATCCGCACATCGCCCATGTCGGTGTCCGACAACGGGTCGCGCCAGTGGTCCCAGACCGGCGACATGTCCAGTCCGCCCATGTATTTCACGTTCACCCCGTCGACATCCGGTGCGGTGTCGAGGCGTTCGGCCTCCGAGACGATGACCTCGGTTCCGGTCAGTTCCTGCGCGCCGGTGGTCTCGCCGACGTCGGTCAGCCCGGCCATGATGCGGGTGAACGACTGCTCCGGCGAATCACCCTCGTGCACATCGGTGAGCCGGTGCGCGTGTGCGAAGTACTCCTCGGACCCGATGTAGTGCTCGTACATGCGGGACACCAGCGACAGGAACCGCGTGTAGGCGCGCCGGTAGGTGTACTCGTAGTACGCGAGCGCGTCGGTCTCGCTCATCTCGCCGCGCAGTGTGGTCGCGATCGCCGCGGCCGACACCAGCCCCGAGTAGGTGGCCAGGTGCACGCCGGTGGACAGCAGCGGGTCCAGGAAGCAGGCCGCGTCACCGACCATGACGTAGCCGGGACCGCAGAACCGGTCCGCCACATAGGAATAGTCCTGTTCGGCCTTCACCTCGGCGACCTGTGTCGCCCCCTCGAGCATCTCCGTCATCGGCTTGCTGGCCGCGATGGAATCGAGGTAGAACTGGCGAGAATCGCTGCCGCGCAACTTCTCCGCGGCCAGCCGCGCGGACACCACGTAGCCGACGCTGTTGCGGCCACCGGCCAGCGGGATGTGCCAGAACCAGCCGCCCTCCTCGGTGGAGACCACGTTGATCGCGCCCTCGGGGCTGTCGGGGTGCAGGTGCGAGCCCTCCCAGTACGACCAGACCGCGACGTTGCGGAAGGCCGGATGCTGGCGGCGGATGTCGAAGTGCTTGGCCAGCACGCCATCTCGGCCGGTGGCGTCGACGAGGAAGTCGAATTCGACGGTGTGCACGGTGTCGTCACCGGCCTTGACCCATTCCGCGGCGGTGGGGCGTTCACCGTCGAACACGATATTGGTGACCTTGGCCTGTTCGATCACCGTCGCGCCCTGATCGGAGGCGTTGCGCAGCAGCAGATCGTCGAAGGCGGCGCGGTCGACCTGCCAGGACCAGGCTTCGGCGTCGACCAGTGCGGACCAGTCCAGCAGCCAGGTGTCGTTCTGCCATTGGAAGTAGCCGCCGCGCTTGATCTGGAAGCCGTGCGCGGCGACCTTGTCGTACGCGCCCGACACCCGGAGTGTGGACAGGCACGAGGCCAGCAACGACTCCCCGATGTGGTAGCGCGGGAACGTATCACGTTCCAGGAGAGTCACTTCGACGCCCGACCGGGCGAGCAGCGCCGCGGCGGTCGAACCCGCCGGGCCGCCACCGATCACCAGAACGTGCGGATTTTCCTTGTTCCCCATAGCAACTCCCTGAAACGTGCGAACAAGATCGTGCGCCGCGCGTTAGCGGCCGAGCCGGGCTCGAGTCCTGTGTCGAACGACGGAATTCCCAAACCTCCGTAGCCGCTCGTTAACTATGTGACGGCGCACGGGATATAAGCCTAACCGCTGATCTTGAATCATCAAGGGGAACAGCAATTTATATTGCAATCGCAAATGTACGAATGATTGCCAGAAAATAGCTCGTAGGGCATGAGTGTGCGGCCGCCAATTGTGCCGGGACGAGGCATTACGACGGCTGGGGCCGCATTATGTTGTGGCAGTGCCGATTTCGGTGATCGGCTCAGCGCGTGCGGCGGGAGACGACAGTGGGAAGGGTTGCGATCATGGTTGGTTCGTCATGGATCACCCCGCTTTCCGACCCATCCATAGTACGACGTATGTCCGTTTCGGTGCGCCGGAGCGCGGAAATCGGTCGTGCGCGCGGGCATGTGCGCAGGTCGGGCGGGTGCGAGCAGATCCGTTGCGGCGGAATGTGATTGATGGAACCGCAAGTCCCTGATACCTGGCGCGGGCCCGTCGGTACCCCTGACGGGCCCGCGCCGGATTCGCGCTACGCGGCGGCGGCCTCGGTGGTCAGCCGTGCCATCGTCGCCGCGGCGCGCTGGGCCTCGGCAACATTGCAGCGCCCGAGCCCGCAGGCGGTCGCGACCCCGTAGGCGGTGCGACCGGCGGCTTCCTCGAACAATCGCAGCGCCTGCGCGCTGTCGGCCTCGGCTTCGGGGGACGCGACACCCGCGATGATCTTCCATTCCGGGTCCAGCCGACGCAGCGGTGCGTAGAACGCGGGCTCCAGCGGGGCGGGCGCACTGCCGTACGCGCACGGAATGTGCACGGCCGGAAGGGGAGTGCCGCTGGCGAGCAGATGCCCTGCGGTGTGGTTCAGCAGCGTGACAGCGGGGGCGAGCGATCGCGGGCTGAGCAGCGATTTGTGCTGGTAGTCGCCGTAGCAGAGGTGCACGACACTGCGCGCGCCGAGTTCGTGGATGCCGGTGAGGAGTCCGGAGAGTTGGCGGGACAGCAGCGGCGCGGCGGCCCAGCGCGAGCCCAGCTGGTCGGCCTTGACCATGCCCAGCAGTGCGAACGGCGACTCCACCTGCCAGACCACCCGGTCGCCGTAACGGTCGTTGACGGCGGCGATCTCCGCGAGCACGGCCTGGGTGAACACCGGCAGTGCCCGCAGCGCGGCGACGATGAGGTTCGATCGCCGCAGCGCCGGGCCGAGCGGGAATCCGTTCGACACCGCCGCGCCCGCGAACACGAACATCGCCAGGTCCAGCGGATTCGGCTGGCTCAGTTGCAGTTTCGTGTCCCGCAGGTCCGGTCGCGTCTCGCGCAGGGCGTCGAAGGCGGTGACCACCGCGCCGATCCGCTCGAGCCGATCCATCGAGACGTGCCGCGGTTCCAGCCGCACGCCCCGGCGCACGCCGTAGCTGGGGAAGTCGCTGTAGTCCGCGTAGTCGCCCCCGCGAACGATCTCGAAGGCATCCTGATGTTTGCCCCGGTCACGGAGGTACTGCATGATCCAGTCCGGATCCAGGTCGCACGGCAGTCCGGTCACATTGCCGCTACTGCTGTCGGCGAACCAGCGCAGCACCGCGCCGTCTCCGGTCATCAACTCCGTCGGAACACTACCCACAAAATGCGCATATCTGGTCATCGTGACTCCTCGTGATTCCGTTCTGCCCGGTACCATTCTGGGTTGAATCGCTTGCCCGCGAAAGGATTTCCGTGAACTGCGAGGTCAGCGCGGGCAGCGTCGGCGAATCGGCCGCGACGTCGTGGCATCGGGGGTGGTGTGGTATCGGAGCGGTGTATACCGCACCGACGCAACCGGTTTCGGCTGAGTACCCGGGTGCGTAAGCTGCGTAGCATCGCCCCCGCGACCGCCCGGCCAGCGGTGATTCCGGCACGTTGTCGAGCCCGGTGGACCTGGGCCGCCGATATCGATGGCAGGATGGCGCGACGCTCGGGATCGGTTGTCGGCGTGGGTATTCGAAACGGAAACCATACCGACCGGCAGGTACTTACGGGCGTCGGGTTATCCGCCGAGCTCCCACGCCCTGCGATAGGCGTCCGGGGTGGTGTGCAGCACGGTGTGGAAGTGGCGGCGCAGCGCGTGCGCGGTACCGAAACCGGATTCCTGGGCGATGCGGTCCACGGTGTGGTCGGTCTGTTCCAGGAGTTCCTGGGCGCGGGCCGGGCTGGCGTGCTCGGCTGCGGTGTCGGTGCGAGCCGAGGGAATGTGGCCGAGTCCGGACGTCGAGGCTCTGTGGCGCGGGTGAGTTCGGCGTGGTCGCTGGACATGCGAAATCCGCTGCGTCCCTCGAGATGCAGCGGAATTCGTTGTGCCGGTTCAGGTTTGGACCGGGAGGGACAGGACGACATCCTGTTCCGCGCCGGGTAGGTAGTGGACCTGGACGATGCGGCCGATCTGGACCAGGTCGATGCTGGTGGGTGGCAGGAACTTCTCGGTGTTCGTGGTGAAGGTGGTACCGTCGGGCCTGGTCACCGCCAGGATGAGGGCGATCCTGGTGAAGCCGTCGCGGATTTCGCCTGGGACGGAAAGGGATTGGACGACGGCCTGGGCGGGGATGCCGCGGGCGGCGATATCGAGTTTGGCGGGGGTGGTGAAGCCGCGGCGGATCATAGTCTCGTTCCAGGCGTGCTGGGCGGCGGCCTGATCACCCGAGCGGTCGATCTCGACCTTGTCGGTCCGGCCGGGCAGGTAGCGGACGGGCAGCACGACGCCGGGGCGCATCAGCGCGAGTTCGATGAGGGGGACGATGATTTTCGCCTGTGAGGCGAAGGTGTGCCCTGCGGCGTCCTCGACGGTCAGGTCCAGGTGGACCTGCGGCTGATCGTTCACGCTGACCCCGGTCTGGCGGACGGCGGTCACCGTCGCGATGCCGACCGGGGCGTCCCGGAATTCGGTGCTGTTGCGGCCGGTGAGTACCTGACCGAGGCCGGTGAACGCCTCGGTCATCCCCGTGCTGGTGAACGCGAACACGATCGGGACGAAGGTGAGGGCGAGGATCGGCAGCGCCATCTGCCAGTCGACCCAGCCCAGCACCGCGCCGTCGATACCGTCGGCCCGGTAGGTCAGGCCGTGCCAGAGGTAGTAGCCGACGGCGATCACCCCGGCCAGCAGCGTCAGCGTCCGGATGGTGCGTCGCATCTCAGCCTCCGATCACGGTCGGGCAGACGAAGGTGATGTCGAACTTCGAGGAGTGCGCCGGTGCGGTCGGGTTGGTCGGATCGGGGGTGCCCACACCCTCGCCGGTGACGTGGAAGGTCTTGCCGCTCTTGGTAACCGACGCCGAACCACCCGGCAGGCCCTTGCCGAATCCGACGGCGTACGGCAGGCCCGACGAACCGCCCCTGCTGCCCGCGATGCTCACGGCCTGAACGGAATTGCCGCCCGATACGGTCGCGGCCACGGCCAGATTCCCGTAGCTGGCGTTGGCGGTGTCGGTCAGCGCCAGGGCGAGCAGACCGCCCTGATCCGCGCAGGTGGTGGTGAAATTCGCGGCGACCTTCTTGCCGTCGACGCTCAGGCCCGAGCTGTCCGCCGCGGCGGTCGCGGATGTCGCGGTGGTCGGGTGCGCCGCCGGAGCGGGCGAGGATTCGCTGCTGCAACCGGTCAGGACCAGGACCAGGCCGGCGGAGGCGGCGAGGGCGGTGGTGCACAGGCGAGCGGACGTGATGTTCATGGGTTCCTCCGGATTCGGTGTGGCTCGCGGGGTGGAGCCGATGTCGAAAATGTAGGAACGATCCGTTCCCTACCGATCCCAGGTTTCGCGCGTCGAGCGGGCCGCGCGGTCGGGTGACCCGTGCCCGGACCACCCGGTGGAGTCGCCCGGAAATACCGTCTAGCCTGAGCGGATGCGACGCCCCCGGGATACGGTGCTGGACGAGGTCTGGCGTGGCCTCGACGGTGTGGCGGCGTTGAGCGGGGCCCAGGGCGGTCCGTTGCGTCGCACCGTCAAGCTGATCCTGGATCCGCTGGTGTTGCGACCGGTGCAGAATCCGTTGTGCGCGGGCCCGATCCTCACGGCCGAGGGCGTCGCCGAGGTGACCGCCCGGCTGCGTGCGGCGGCTCCGGTGCTGCGCGCCACCGCCGAATGGTTCACGCTGCTCAAGCAGGTGCGTCGGACGTTGCGGATCACCGACGGGAATCCGCAGGATCTGTACTTCCAGCGCTGTTTCGAGCTGGCGAGCACCGGTGGTGCTCCGGATCGGTTGCGGGGCAAGAGGATCGCCGAAGCCACGTTGTCGGAGTTGCACGGGTTCACCGCTGGGCGCACGACTCGGGCCCTGCGGGAGTACCTCACCGAACCCGCTCGCACGCGGGAGCTGACCGGGGCGGTCCAGGTGGCATGGCAGCGCAGGCCGCTGGTCGAGACCGAATATCCGGACCGCACAGGCGAATTCATCGAAATGCTGGACGCTTGCGCTGCCGCCCGGGGACGGTCGGCGCGGTCCGGGGCCGGGGCCGCGCATGCCCGACTACTGTCCGATCACGCCGGAACCCATTCGGGAATCCGCCTGTGGTTCGCCGAAACCTCGCCCGGCGCACAGTATCTCGGACTGACCGAACATCCGGCCCCGCCGCCGCCACCGCTGGGATCGACCGCGTCCACGGCCACGCTGGCTCGGCCGTTCGATCGGTCGATCTACGAACGCGTCTTCACCGTGCTGCAAGCGGCGCTGGACCGGGCCGACCTGCCCACGGTGCCCGATCTCGTCGGGGCGGAGATCGCGCGCAGTTGTGCGCCGTGGGCGCTGCTGGACGAATCGTTACGGCTGGCGGCTGCGGCGGGTGTCGCACTGGCACTGGGACTTCGGCCGCTCGGAGACGATCCGTCCGGCGAATCGGTTGCGCGGCAGGTGATCAACGGGCGATGGCGGCGGGAAGCCTATGTGCTGCAAGCGCGTCGGCTCGCGGTCCGGCCCGAGGACGACCCCGGCGGTCCGCTGGCGGCGGTGGCGGCGGATCTGCGCACGCCGTGGCAGCCGTATCTGCGGCGGCTGTGGGTTCGGTTGCACGGTCGTGACGTGCGCGAGTTGCCGCTGTCGGAGACGGGCGAATTCTGGGATGTGCTCGACGGCGTCGCCAGATCGGTGATGCTCGATCATCGGATGCGGGTGAAACAGGCGCTGAGTGCTGATCTCGCAGGTGCCCAGGATGATTCGACGGAATCGAGGGCGAGCTGATGACGGATCGGGTCTTAGTGCGTGGCGGCCCGGTGGGCACGCTGATCGTGGGACCGGAGAACGGTCCGGTGCCGGGGGAGGGGGACGCGACGCCGGATGTGGCGGTTTTGGAGGTGCGCGGCGGGCATCTGGCGTGGAGTGTGCTTGCCGCACAACCGATTCCGGCTGCTGTGCTCGAGGACGTGGATCTCGCGCAGGAGTGGATCTGGGCGGTGTACGGCGAGCAGGTCGCACTGGCTGTTGATGATTTCGCCGGTATCGCAGCGGAATCGGTTGTCGCGCCGGGCCTTCCCGCACTGTGGGACAGTGCTCGCAAACTCGGGTATGCGCACTGGGCGTCGCGGTGGTGGCCGGCCTCCACGTTGGACGGCATCCCGGCGCTCGACCAGCGGCTTGTCGACCTCGACATCGCCACTCTGACCGTCGAGTGCGAGCGTCTCGTGGACGGGGCCGATGCGGTCGCGCCGGATGAACCCGCACCCGCCGTAACGTCGGATCGTGCCACCGACTACGCACTGGCCGCAGGCCCGGGAGCCGCCGAACCGGATGCCCTCGTACTGGCACGCGGCACCGGCGGATGGGATTGGCGTCGCTGCCCACCCGGCCTCGTCGACGCCTCCGAACGAGCAGTCTCCTGGGAAGTGCGACGACAATCCGGCAACACGGCCTTCGAGATCTTCGTGATATCCGCACCCACAACGAATTCCACAGTGTCACACCCCGATTCAACCATCCCCACCCACCTCCGACCTCGGGCACTGATCCGCACGACCACCGCCACCACCGTGGCCGATCTGACACTCACCGGCGACACCTGGACCGGCACGACATCCGCCCCACCAGGCTGGGAATCCACTGTGGCAGTGGACATCTACGTCCCCGGCATCGGCCACCCCGATCCCGCAGCCCCGGACGCCCCCCGAATACGCGAGCAGATCCGAACTCTCGCAACCACCCGCCTGCGCACTGCGGCAGACACACCCGACGACACCATGCTGCTGGCCGAGATCGCCGCCGCCGCATCCGACACGGACTTCTGATACATGTTGCAACACAGAAGATCTCCGACCATGCGGCATCGGATACGGTCGTCCGACTGCCGACTGCCGACTGCCGAGTGCCGAGTGCCGAGTGCCGAGTGCCGAGTGCCGAGTGCCGAGTGCCGAGTGCCGAGTGCCGAGTGCCGAGTGCCGAGTGCCGAGTGCCGAGTGCCGAGTGCCGAGTGCCGAGTGCCGACCGCCGACCGCCGACCGCCGACCGCCGACCGCCGACCCGCGACCGGCGAGTGCCGACCCGCGACCGGCGAGTGCCGACCCGCGACCGGCGAGTGCCGACCCGCGACCGGCGAGTGCCGACCCGCGAGTATCGACCGGCGACCAGCGAGTGTCGAGCGACTGGTGGTGTCGACCGGCGACCTTCGAATGCCGGCCGGCGAGTGCGGACCGGCGACTCGCGAGTGCGGACCGGCGGGTGCCGACTGCCGATTACCACTCTCAGTGGGCGGCTCGACAGTCGTGCTCTTCCGCCGAATTGCTGGTTATGGCGTGATTGTCTGCGGAGTGCGGGAGTGATGGGATGACCGATGCCGAGTCCGATGGGCGCGAGTCTCTTCAGGCGGGTGCCGCGGCCTATCAGCGCGGTGATGCGGCTGGTGCATTGCGCATTTTCGAGGACGTAGCGCGTGACGCATCGGGCCGAATCAGATTGTCTGCCATGGTGAATGCGGCGCGTATGGCTGACGAGGTCGGTGATCACCAACGGGCGGTGACCTGGTTCCGAACCGCTCTGGACGCGATGCCCGACGATGTCGGTGCGATGCGACCGACTGCGCTGGTCAACTTGTCTCAGGCGCTTCAGCACCTCGGCGATCTCGATGGGGCGCAGGCGGCACTGGACGAGGCGCGAACGCTGCTCACCGACGATCCGGATGAGGGCCAATTGCGGGTGGCATGTCTGCTGTCTTCGACCGCGGTGGCGATCCATCGCCAGCAGTGGGCCGAAGCGATCGACCTGGCCACCGAATCACTGGATGCGGCAATGTATTTCGCGCCGAACCGGGCCGGTAATCCGTTGATGAACCTGGCCGCGGCCTACTTCGAGACCGGACGCGGTGAACTCGCCCTGGATTTCGCGGGGCAGGCACTCGAGGCTTTCGCGGCGGCGGAGGATCACAACGGTGTCGCCGAAACGCAGCAGAACCTCGCCATCATGCATCTCAGGTCCGGGCGGGTGGACGATGCGCGGGAGCCGCTCACGGCGAGTCAGGCATATTTCGAACGTTCCGGATTGGGGCCGCGCATCGGGATCGGGCTCAAGGCACAGGGTTTCGTCGCCGAACTGGATGGTTCGCACGCGCGGGCGTACGCGCTGTTCGAACAGAGCATGACGCAATTCGTCGCGGCCGGTGCGGTGCTGGAGGCTGCCGAGGCGCGAATTCGCTTGGCCTCGGCGGCTTTCACGCTCGGTAGGTCAGACGAGGCGGGCCGCTTGTTCGCCGAATCGTTCGAGGTGTTCGCCCGGCACGGCCTGGGATTGCATTGCGCGCAGGTCGATTTCTGGTACGCGCAACTGCTCGAAGCGACCCTGGACGACGCCCGGCCGGACCCGCACCGTCTCGCGCAGGCGTTGCTGCTGGCGGTGCCGTCCGCACTGGCCATCGACGCTGTGCGCTACACCTTCCCCAGCGGCGAACAGCGGCACCGCTGGAACAGCGAGCTCGCCGAACCCGCCATGCGCTCCGCCTTCCGGCTCGCCGCCCGCGCCGGTGACGCACGACTCGTCGCGGACCTGATCGAAACCCGGTGTGCCGGAGCCACAGTGAAATTCACCGACCTCGAACCCGGCGCACCGGCCGCACACTGGGATATGCCCGAACCACCGGACCCACCCGACTCGCTCGCAGGTCCGCTCACCCTTGCCGCCGCACTGGCGGAAGTGGCTGCTGGAGAGGGGATCCCGATCTCACCACTGCCGCAGCTGCGATATGAACCCGACGGACACGTGGTACTCGCGGACTACATCGCAGAGGCCGAACGCCGTTACGGCCGCCGGATTCGCGACGACCGGGTGCTGACGCTGTGAGCGCGGAACGTCAGCCGACGGTCCTGGTGCGCATGGCCGATGCCGGTGAGCTCTACATGTCGTGGCGATGGCAGCACGATTCCGCCGATGCCGGCGTGTGGGTGATTCCCGGTGCCGAGGTGGACCGGATCGTCTCCCGCGTCCGCGCCGCGCTTCCGGGCACCTCGGTCGCCGGTATCGAAAGTGCCCTGACTACAGGAGAATTGGCCGACTACAACTC
Source organism: Nocardia macrotermitis (assembly GCF_009604405.1). Classification (GTDB taxonomy): domain Bacteria; phylum Actinomycetota; class Actinomycetes; order Mycobacteriales; family Mycobacteriaceae; genus Nocardia; species Nocardia macrotermitis. Next base: position 100,422 of record NZ_WEGK01000007.1, on the reverse strand, counting down.
CGAACACGATCTGGCCCAGGCACTCTCGCGCACACTCCTGCCACACCGACTGGCCGCTCAGCTCTACGACCTGTACGTGCGCGGTGTACGTCCCCACATCCGAATTCAGCCCTCACCCCGGACCGCGCAGATTCCCTGGGAACTGCTGGCCCCGGATCCGGGTCTGCGCCTGCTCGATATCGCCGATCTGAGCCAGCTCGCCCCGGCCGGTCTGGTGTCCGCGCCCGGAATCACCGCGCGGTCCTGGGCCGAGACGCGAGACCTGCCGGTGGTTACGGTCCTGGACCCACGCGTGCCCGGATTCCGCGCCGATTCCGCACTGGGTTCGGTCCTGGGCCGCATGTCACCGGAGCTGCCGCTCGCCCGACACATCAGTCGCTACCTCCTGGAAAACTGCCTGCGACCTGCGGTTTCTGATCCGGTCGAGATCTTCCGCCGTCAGGATCAGGATCGAGGATGGCTGAGCGAGACCTTGCGCGCCGGGGCATCTCGGCTGCTCTACGTCGGCCATGTCACCGCGGCCGCACCGGAATCCGGCCGCAGCGAAGACGCCCGCCTGCACCTGACCTGCACCGCCGACACCGAGGGCTTCGCCCCGCCGGAACGCACCCACCGCCCACTCTCGGCGAAGGACCTCATCCTGGGCACCCACACCCTCGCCGACCATCCGCACACCGGCCCCGACCTGTGGCCGATGCCCAGCCGTGTCGCCCTCATCGCCTGCGAAAGCGGCGGCGACCTGCGCTTCGGCGAACCCCTCGGCCTGCTCGCCGCGATGCTCAACGGCGGCGCGGAACTGATCACCGTCGGCCGCTGGCCCCTCCCCACCGACCTGGCCTTCGAACGCTTCGCCGCCACCCCCTCGACCCGACATCCCTTGCAGGACAACATCTGCGCCATCGACACCGCCCACAACAGCCCAGATCCGATCTCGACTCTCATGCACTGGCAACGCGACCGCGCCGCCGCCTGGCGCGAAACCCACTCCCTCTGCGATTCCCCTTTACTCTGGGCAGCATTCGCAACCGTCACGACCACCCGCTGATCGTGCGTCGTCGTCGTGACGACTGCCCGTAACCGCGCGTCGTCGTCGTGACGACTGCCCGTAACCGCGCGTCGTCGTCGTGACGACTGCCCGTAACCGCGCGTCGTCGTCGTGACGACTGCCCGCGACCGCGCGTCGTCGTCGTGACGACTGCCCGTAACCGCGCGTCGTCGTCGTGACGACTGCCCGTAACCGCGCGTCGTCGTCGTGACGACTGCCCGTAACCGCGCGTCGTCGTCGTGACGACTGCCCGCGACCGCGCATCGTCGTCGTGACGACTGCCCGTAACCGCGCGTCGTCGTCGTGACGACTGCCCGCGACCGCGCGTCGTCGTCGTGACGACTGCCCGTAACCGCGCGTCGTCGTCGTGACGACTGCCCGCGACCGCGCATCGTCGTCGTGAGGATTGCTTGCCGTTCGTGCTTTGTCGCCGTGACCACTGCCTGCCGATTGTGTTTCGCAGCCGTGACGACCGCCTGCTGATCGGGCTTCGCAGCCGTGACGACCGCGCGCGGACCGTGCTTCGTTCGCGGAGGCTGCCCGCTCTGCGGAACCGCGCCCGGGTGCGGTTCGAGCCCGGGCGTCGCGCGTGGAAAACAGGGCTGTGAAGCCGGAACAGCGGGCGGGCGCCCGCACTAGACTGCGCGGATGAGTGAACAGGGTGATCAGACGTCGGCGGGGGAGCTACCCGGGCTGGATCCGGAGCGGCTGACCGCGTGGTTGAACGAGGTGCGTCCGGGGCTGGCGGCGGGGGCGCTGAGTGGGCGGTTGATCGCGGGCGGCCGGTCGAATCTGACGTACGAGATCACCGACGGACATTCGACGTGGATTCTGCGCCGCCCGCCGCTGGGCCATGTACTCGCCACCGCACACGATATGACCAGGGAATATCGGGTGATGGCCGCGTTGGCGGACACCGATGTCCCGGTCCCCGAGGTCTTCGCGCTGTGCGAGGACCCCGAAGTCATCGGCGCGCCCTTCTACGTGATGGAACGGATCATCGGCACCCCCTACCGGACCGCGGCCGAACTCGAATCGCTGGGTACCGAACGCACCCGCGCCATCTCCACGGAGCTGATCGACACCCTGGCCGCGCTGCACCGCGTCGACCCGGCCGCGATCGGCTTGGCCGAATTCGGTCGCCCCGAAGGCTTCCTGGAACGCCAGGTGCGCCGCTGGAAGAAGCAACTCGACGCCTCGCGCACCCGAGAGCTGCCCGCCGCCGATGAGTTGCACGACCTGCTCACGAAACACCTTCCGGTGCAGTCGAATACGGGAATCGTGCACGGCGACTACCGCCTCGACAACGTCCTGGTCGACGCCGACGGCCACATCGCGGCCGTAATCGACTGGGAGATGGCCACTCTCGGCGACCCACTCACCGACGTCGGCCTCCTCCTGGTCTACCTGCGCATGGGCGCACTGGGCCTCCCCGGTATCAACGACGCGACCGCCGCCCCCGGCCAACTCTCCGAATCCGAAGTCCGCGAACGCTATTCCGAGCGCAGCGGCCGCGACATCTCCCACATCGCCTTCCACACCGCATTGGCCTCCTTCAAACTCGCCGTAATCTGCGAAGGCATCCACTTCCGCCACCTCAACGGCCAAACCGTAGGCGAAGGTTTCGAAACAATCGGCGGCACAGTGGAACCCCTACTACAAGCCGGAATCACTGCGCTCCAAGAGGATCACTGACCCCACGGCCGCCGCGACCTCCCACACAGAGCATCGCGACGGCCGCACAAACCCGCACGAGCGGGACCCTCACATCGATCGAGCCGGGTCAGCGGTCGAATTCACCGTCTTTGACGCCCCTGGTGAAGGTTGACCATTCGCCAGGGGTGAACACGAGCGCTGGCCCGTCGGGATTCTTGGAGTCACGTACTCCCACGTAATCCGCTGCGAGCCAAGCGACTTCGACGCAGTCTTTCGCTGGGCCGCTGCGTGACGACTTGAACCACTTCGCACCGGACACGTCGATCGTCACTGTTCGCACCTCCTTGCTGCATGCCGCAGCATTTCACGGGACTTGCCTTCATCCAATGCGACGTTCCAGATATCGTCGTAGATTTCCCGGAAGCGCAGCACGTCTTTGTCGTCCTGATAGAATATCGAGCCAATGATGTTCTCCGCGTAGACAACCGATGGTTCCCCGGGCCTCGACCCTTTCTGTGGGAAATTCATGATCGTGTACGGCGTCGGGATCGCCTTGACGGGAAAGCCTGTCGAGAAAGGGAGAATCCGAATCCGCACATTGTCGCGTGTGCTCGTATCCGCCAGATGCCGCATCTGTAGGCTCATGGTCTTCTTCGAACCGACGACTGTCCGCAGTACCGCCTCGGTCAGGATCACATCGAGCTGTACGGGCTGTTGGGAGCGTGTCAGGATGGCCGACCGTCGCTGGCGGACCTTCACGCGCCGGTCGACGTCTTCGGCTGTGTCCGAGTCGAAATAGGGTTGCTCGATCGCCCGGATGTACGCGGCGACCTGGAGAAGACCGGGCACGACAAGCGATTGCAGAATCGACAGTTTCTCGGCACCGGCCTCCAGGCCGATGTAGGTCCGAAATACGGGATCAAGCAGATTTCTGGTCGAGTGCCACCACAACTTCGAACCGAAATCGCTGGCAATAGCTTTCAGCTCGTCCGAACGGTCCTCGATGCCGTACAACTTGCACAGCGCCTCGAGGTACAACGTCTTGACTTTCTCGAGCTCCCCGCGCTCGAGTCTGCCGAGGGAAGCCTTACCCATTTCCATCAGCGCCGCGGCGTGCTCCAGCGTGTAGCCCGCGCCCTCACGCGCGTCGCGGAGCGCGCGCCCCAGCTCACGGCGCGGAAGTGTGGTCGATATCGGATCGTCGGTGTTCGACACGGTGGTCCCTTCCCCAGTTCGGACCGGATCGGCTCGAGATCTGAGCCGCTCCGGCACAGATTTTACGGCCCAATCGGCTCGAATGCTGGACTGATGAAACAACTTTGATCGGCCCCACCACTTCGAACCGACGCGATCGGCACGCTGCCGCAACATTAACCCCATGCCTCAGCAGACCGGAAGTCTTTCGGTGAGTCAGGCTCGCGCACTGCGGGCGCTGAGTTCCGGGGGAATGCTTACGAGAGAACAGATTCGGCATGCGGCGGGGCTGGACCGCTTCGAGGTCCGGCGTGTGGTGTCGAATTTGGAGAGTCGCAGGCTGATCCTGGTCAGAAACTACGACCAGCGTTGCAGCATAACGACTTTGGGTAGCAACACATTGGCGGCCTGGCCGTCTGCGTACGGAAGGCTGCCAACCGGTGCGTGAAACCGATTCCGCTCAACTGTCGCAACGACTTCCGGGACGGCGCATCGTCCCCCTGCTGGCGTCCGGTGACCGTGTCGCGCCATCGAGCGCTCCGCGTGACTGCTTCACCCGGTGGGTAGGCCGAGGTTGCGTTGTTCGAGGTCGGTGCGGAGGGTTGCGAGGGCTTCGGTCAGGGCTGTTCGGTGGGTGGGAGGGATTGCGGGGGTGAGGATTTCGTGGATCGCGGATTGCCAGATCGGTTCGGCTCGGGAGACTTGCGATTCGCCTTCGGGGGTCAGGGCGAGTAGGGATGAGCGGCGGTTGGCGGGGTTCGGGCGGCGCTCGAGCCAGCCGTTCTTCTCCAGGCGGTCGACGATCTTGCTGGTGGTGCCGACGCCGATCGCGAAGGTCGAGGCGACGTCGGCGACGCGGGCGTCGGGGTGGTCGCGGACGTATCGCAGCAGCTCGAAGTGCCCGGATGCGATGCCCGCGGTTGCTTTCAGGCGTTCGGCGACCGCGTTGTAGAGCCGCGTCTGCGCGCGAACGAGATCGGTGAAGAGTGCGTCCGCGGCGGCAAAATCTTCTCTTGCAGTATCTGCCATGGCATGTACTGTAGTGGAATCAACCTCGGAAGGGAATCGGATGTCGACAATTCAGCGGGAACGTCTCGATGCGCAGTTGCGTGCGGCCGGTGCGGGTCTCGGCGGGGAGAACTCCGTCGAGGCGACGCGGGCGGGCTTCGAGCAGTTGATGGGCGCGCTGCCGGTGCCGGAAAATATTGGGGTGCAAGAAATTTCGCTGGGTGGTCGGCCGGGTCTGCGGGTCACTCCGGCCGGCGCGGCTCGTCCTGGGATCCTGCTGTACCTGCACGGCGGATCGCACGTCGTCGGGTCGCCTCGCACGGCGCTCGGACTCACCGGCAACCTGGTGGTTCGAACCGGGATCACGGGTATTTCACTGGACTATCGGCTGGCGCCGGAACACCCGTTCCCGGCGGACGTCGAGGATGTCGTCGCGGCCTACCGCGAACTTCTCGATCAGGGGCACGCGCCCGAATCCATCGCTTTCGCAGGCGATTCCGCCGGTGGCGGCCTGAGCATCACCGGTGCGCTCGCCGCTCGCGACGCCGGTCTGCCCGTGCCCGCGGCGATCGTCGCGTTCTCCCCGGGGCTCGACGTGACCCGCGCCGGTGCGAGCATGCGGACCAAGGTGGATGCGGATCCGCTGCTCGACCGGGCGGGCCTCGACCAACTGAACAGCCTCTACGTCGTCGCCGCGGATCGCCGAAACCCCCTGCTCAGCCCCGTGGTCACCGCCGACCTCACCGGCCTGCCCCCGATCCTGGCGCAGGTCGGCACGAACGAACTGCTCCTGGACGACGCGCGCCGCCTCGCCGTTCGCGCCTCCGACGCCGAGGTCGATGTCATTCTCGACATCACCGCCAAGGTGCCGCACGTCTTCCAGTCCTTCACCGACGATCTGGACGAGGCGGGTGAGGCGCTCGACCGTGCCGCGCTGTTCCTGCGTCAGCGGGTCCGGGGCTGACCGATCGCTCCGAAAGGCCAGCAGCAGAAGGTGATTCGACTCGTCGCCGCGGTCGGAACAGCCTCCCTGTGCGAAGACCCCGGCGATCCTCCATAATCGCGGGGTGAATTCGCACGACGTCGAGCGCGATGCCGCCGATCCCGGACCGGTATTCCGCGCCCGTCGATCGCCGACCGGCCGACAGTGCGAACGGTAATCGTGGTGTGTCCAGGCGGCAGCCTCGATCGCGACGAACGACGCGTCGTCACCGAGTTCGAGCCGATTCGGCCAACTCGGCGCCGGGCGAGAACGGAGACGTCATGAGTTCCACAGACGATGTGGCACAGCAGGATTCGGCTGATACGACACCGCGCATGCGACGGGTGCTCGATCTCGCCGCACGTCGGATCGTCACCCAGCTCGATCCGGGAACCGGCTGGGGTGATGCCGGAACCACCACTGCCGAAAGCGGTTTCGCGATTCCCGCGGCATTCGACGCGGAGTTCGAGGTCGCGCGCTACGAGCGGCTGGGACTGGGTGACGGCGATGTCGTGCTGCCGGTGTGCCCGGTGTCGTTCCGGGATTTCATGTTGTTCGAGAAGCACGCCATCGACGCCGCGCGCGGTCTGGCCCGGCATTTCCTGCCCGCCGGGTATCGGGTCGGGCAGCTCTACGAGACGTTGACGCGGCGGACCTTCCCCATGTTCCGGCCGAAGCCGCTGTGGTATCGCGAGCCGATCTACTACATGTCCAATGCGATGACCATCGTCCCGTCCGGCATCCCCGTCGGCTTCCCGGCCTACAGTCGCGCACTGGATTTCGAGCTGGAACTGGGCGTGGTGTTGTCCGCGCCGCTGCGGGACGCGAGTGCCGAGGAGGCCGCCGCTGCGATCGGTGCGGTCGTCGTGGTGAACGACTTCTCGGCTCGTGACGTGCAATTGGCGGAAATGCGTTCCGGATTCGGACCGCAGCGGTCCAAGCATTTCATGTCGTCGATGTCGGCCACCGCGGTGTCCGGTGCGGCGGTCGCGGATCGTCTCGATCAGCTCACCGCGACGGTGAGCATCAACGGAAACATCCTCGCGCGCACTGGAACTCGCGGTATGCAGCATTCGGTGGCCGAGGCGATCGCGCATGTTTCCCGGAGTGAGCAGTTGTATCCGGGGGAGTTGCTCGCCACCGGTACCTTGCCCGGCGGTAGTGGGATGGAGTTGGGGCGTTGGCTCGCCCCGGGGGATGAACTGCGGCTGGAGATCGATGGGGTCGGCGTTATCGAGCACACGATTCGTTAGACAGGTCGCGTGGCCGCACAAGTGGCATTGTGAGGTACTGCGGCGACGCGCGCTTCCCACAGGGCCGCGGCGGGCATTGCCAGCATTTTCGGTCCGAACGGCAAGGTCTGTTGCCCCGTGTGCATGACGATACCGGCCAGGAAATCGTCGCCGAGGCGCTCGGCCAGGTGTCGCAGTCCACGGAAATCGTTCGTTCCCACGGTAGATGCGGCCTTTACCTCGATGGCGACGACCTTGCCGCGTCGATTCTCCAGGACGGCATCGACTTCGACCTGATCCTTGGTGCGGTAGTGGAAGAGTTGGATATCCTCCTGTGCCCAGGTCAGTTGCCGCGCGAGTTCCATGAGTACGAAACCCTCGAACAGCGGCCCGAACTGGCCCGTGGGGCGGAGCATCGAGCGGGCGTCGGCGCCGATCTCATTCGCGGCGATACCGGAATCCACGAACGAGACCTTGGGAATGGCGGTCGCTCTGGTGCTGATATTGCGTGACCACGCCGGAATTCGCTTGATGAGAAAGACTTCTTCGAGCAGCGCGAGATAGCGCGTAATCGTGGTGGTGGCCAGGCCGAGTTCCCTGCTCAACGTCGAGGTCGACAACAATTGCCCGGAGCGTGCGGCGAGCATCTGGATGAGAGCGCGTATCTCGGTGGTCCGCTCGATCTCGGACAGCTGCTGAACATCGCGTGCGACGAGATCGCTGACGTAGGAGTTGAAGAACACTCGGCGCCGCTTGTCGTTCGTGCGGGCCACGGCTTCGGGAAACCCGCCGCGCGCAACGCGGTCGGCGTACTCGGCTCGTGACACCGTGGAGGTGTGTCGGAGATCGGCTCCCTCGGCGAATACGGCATCGATGAAATGGTCTGTCGCGCCGTCGATCTCACCTTGCGAGAACGGCCACAGTTCGATCGTTTCCATGCGCCCCACTAGGGTGTCCGGCAGCGCGCGCAGTCCGAGCACTCGTGCCGATCCGGTCAGTAGATACCGGCCGGGGCGCGGATCTCGGTCGACCTGAGCTTTGATCGACAGCAACAGATCGGGCGAACGCTGAATCTCGTCGATCACCATCAGTCCCGGGAAGTCGACGAAGCCGTCCGGATCGTCGAGGGCGGCCTGCCGGGTGAGCGCGGTATCGAGGTCACGCCACTCGGCGTCGCGCCCCTTCGCGGCCACCTTCACGAGGGTGCTCTTGCCGCACTGCCGAGCACCGTTGACCAGCACGACCCGGGTATCCTCCAGGGCCTCGGCGACCAGTATCTCGGCGTTGCGTGGCCGCGCCGGGCCCGATGAAGTGTGCATCCGACCTCCTGGCACAGCACTGACCAATACGTTGATGTCTCGAACGTGCTGCCATTGTCGCACATGTGCTGGTGGATTCGTCGCTGCCCAGCTGGTGGGTTGGTCGCTAGGGTGCTGGTGGATTGGTCGCTACCTGGCTGGTGGATTGGTCGCAGGGGTGCTGGAGGATTCGTCGCTACCCAGCTGGTGGATTCGTCGCCGGAATACTGGTGGGTCGGTCGCTACCTCGCCAGTGGACTGGTCGCTGGGTGCCGGTGGTCTGCCGCGCCGAGCTGGTGGATTCGTCGCTGCCCAGCTGGTGGGTTGGTTGCACGGGCGCTGGTGGATTGGCCGCTACCTAGCTGGTGGGTTGGTTGCAGGGGTGCTGGAGGATTCGTCGCTATCGAGCTGGTGGATTCGTCGCTGGTCCGGTGGTGGATCTGGCGTAGCCGGGGGTTGGTGAGGGTTGGGGCAATTGGGTGGTGGGTGGGTGCGGTGGGTCGGTAATGTTCTCCCGTCAGGATGATGTGCCTCGCTCGGTGGAGTGGGGTCTCCAGCTCGGGGGTTCAACCGAATGTATTTGCTGTGTTGTGTTGTGGCTTGTCGGGGCGCGCATGCGTCGGATTGTGCGGGGTTGCCGAAGGTGGCGGTATGAGTAGGGCGGGGTTTCGGCGGTGGCGGGCGGGGATGCGTTGTGGCGCAGGGGTGTTCGTGTTGTTGCCGGTGGTTGGGTTTCTGGTTGCTTGTAGTGCTGTCAGTGGGCCGGTGCAGCATGGGGATTGTTTGAAGAAGAACGGGGACTCGTTCGACAAGGTGTCCTGTTCGGATTCGGCGGCGGCCTATGTGGTGCTCGATCGGGCGGGGGATGGGCATGCGCAGAAGGACTGTATTGACGTTGCGGGGACCGAGTACGACTACTACGACAGCGGTGATTCCGTGTGTGTCGGGGATAAAGGGGCCGATACCGCGCATGCGGTGAACGTCGCGCAGATCGGGGATTGCCTGACCGGGAGTGAGGGGTCGTCGGTGCTGAAGGTCGCCTGTACCGATGCGACCGCCCGCTACAAGGTGCTGGGGCGCGAGACGGCCAGCATGATCGGGCTGAACATGGAGTGCAAGGGTGTCAAGGGCACCGAGCGCACGTACAGCTTCGAGCTGAAGGCCACCAAGGGGATCGGTGCCGGACTCGGCCACGGTGTCACCTTCTGCCTGGCGGACAAGGATGCCGACACCTCTCGGACCGTGGACAACGCCAAGGTCGGCGATTGTCTCCAGGAGACCGGTGCCAACGATGTACGGATCGTCGCGTGCGGCAGTTCCGATGCCAAGTACAAGGTACTGCGCAGCGTTCCCGTGTCCTCCCTGTGCGACAACGTATCCGGCGTCACCGCGACGTACTCCTACAAGTCGCCGGGCGAACTCATGAAGACCTATCTCTGCCTGGGCTCGCCGTAATACTCGGGTCAATCCCGATCGACCGACGAGAAGTTCCGGATGCACTGACACACAGCGCATCCGGAACATCACCACATCCGGCAGATCACCGCGAACGCCGGCCGATCCCTCACAACGACCGAATCGTGCTGAACGGATCCGGCTCCGGCGGCGGATCCGCCATCAGCGTCCGCAACCGTCCGTTGACATTGCGCAACCGCGTGATCTCCTGCGCGTTCAACGCCGCGTGCCCCTCGGCGATCAACCGATCGGCGAGCACGATATCGACCATCTCGGCGCGATACTTGATCAGTTCCTCGAAGATGAGGATCTGCAATTCGCCGGTGCGATCCAGCAGCCGCCGCACCATCGATGCGAGCTCGGAAGTGCGCTGCCGCAACAGATCCGGCTCGTGTGAGTCGATCGCCGCGCGGATCGCGACCTCGTGCTGATCGAATTCGCGGCGGTACATGTCCTCGCCGATCTCGTTGACCCGCACCCGGGTGTACTCGAGCGTCTCCTTCGCCCGCGCCACCAGGCTCGGCCACAGCAGCTCGTCCTCGGCCTGATCGATCGCCGCCCGCAGATCCCGCAACCGCTGTTCGGCGGCGATCGCCGCGTCGGGGTCGGTGGCGGCCGCGGCCACCAGATGCTGGGTGTCGGTGACGGTCTGTTCCTGCTCCAACTGGCTCAGCAGCAGTTCCGAGGTCGGATTGCCGAATTCGTCGTGCTGGCGGCGGACGTCGTCGAGCCGCTGCAACTCGGCGTCGGTGCTGCGCCGCAATTGCGTTGCGTCCGGGCGTGATTCGGTGTGCAGATCGATGACGTTCTCGAATTCGGCATCCAGATACGGCAGATACGCGCGCGCGACCAGCATCCGTGAGGCGTCGACCTCCAGGGTCAGTTCCAGATCGCTGCCCTCGGGGATGCTGCGCTCGATCTGATCGGCGGTGATGTCCAGATGGCCGATGGTGCGGTTGCGGTCGCCGCGGGCATATTCGCCCTCCAGCACGGGAATTCGGATCAGTCCGGTGCGTTGCGCGCCGTGATGTACCGCGACCGAGGTGCGCAGACGTTTGCGGGCCCGCGCGGGCAGCGGGGTGTTGCGCTCGATCAACTGGATCGTCGAATTGTCCGACAGCCCAACGCTGATCGTGTGGATCAGCGGCGGCTGCGTCTCTACCGCGCCGACGGTGTAGGTCAGCGTGCCCGGGGTGATCTCCCGGCGACGTCCGGCGGCATCGGTGAGTTCGAGCTCGAAGGTGTTGGTGCGCCCCGTTTCCGCCCACAGCGTCGTGGTGAACACCCCGGTGTCGGCGACGGGAATCTTGCCGCTGCGCCACGGCGGCTGCGCGCCCGCGTTGACCAGTTCGATGGCCACGCCGTCCAGCGCGGCGCCGTCGCTTCCGGTGATCCGGCCCACGACCAGCGGCTCGCGGTCGGGCCCGACCGGCTGATACTCCAACTGCACGGTGAACCCGCCGGGTGCGGCCACCGGCGCGGAAGTCTGCGGAATCCGTTGCGTCCCAGCGAATATCGCCGCACCCCGGGCAACGACGGTGAGCGGATCCTGACTGGTGTCCAGCGTGATGCTCAGGCCGCGAGCCGGATCGGTGAGATGTTCGCGCAGATACGGTGACAGCGTCGGACCGCCGACCAGGATCAGCTTGTCGATATCACCGGGGGCGAGGTGCGCCTCCTCGAGTGCCTTGCGGCACAGGTTGACCGAGCGCGTGAGCAGCGGCTCGGCCAGCCGCTCCACATCGGTGCGCTGCAACTCGTAGTAGAACTCGAATCGCCCGCCCGCGCCGTTGTCGAGTTCGATCTCGATCGGCTCCATCGCCGCGCGCGAGAGCTGGATCTTCGCCTTCTCGGCGGCGAGCTTGAGCTTGTTCACCACCGGCCGCCACCGCGCCGCGCCACGGGTCAGATCGGCGATGCCGAATTCGTCGCGCACCGCGGGAATCAGCAGTTCCTCGACGATCCGCCAGTCGATCAGCTTGCCGCCCAGGTAGTTGTCGCCGCGGTGGTTGAGCACGGTGAACTCGCCGTCGCGCAACTGGATGACCGCCGCGTCGAAGGTGCCGCCGCCCAGGTCGTAGACCAGCCAGCGGGCATTGTCGTCGGTGGCCTGGAATCCGTAGGCCAGCGCGGCTGCGGTCGGCTCCTGCAACAGCGGCGAGAAGCACAACCCGGCCGCTTCGGCCGCGGCGCGGGTGGCGTCGCACGCGCTCATGTCGAACGCGGCCGGAACGGTGATCACCGCGGCCTCGATGCTCTCGCCGAGCCGCTGGTCCACATCCGCGCACAACGTCTTGAGCACCTCGGCGGAGAGCTGCTGCGGGGTGAGTTCGCGCCCGCTGGCGGCGAAACGCACCGATTCCCCGGCGGTGCCCATGCGCAGTTTGAACTCCGACACCGTGTTGTCCGGATCGGATTCGCTGCGCTCCTTGGCCGCGCGGCCGACCCGTAGCCGGTCGCGCTTGTCGATCCACACCGCCGACGGCGTGGTATCGGAATCCTCGTTGTTCTTGATCACCTCGGCGTCGACGCCGTGCAGGACGGCGATGGCGCTGTTGGTGGTGCCGAGATCGATTCCGAAGTCAACCGTCGACCGTGCCATATCTCCTCCGAAAATGGTTGTGCCGCAACGTCCGTTGTCTACTGTTCCACCGATTCCGGGGTGGCGACGATGATCTGGCCCATCTGCACGAGCTGACCGTCGACGTACACCGTGGGCATGATCGTCTCGGCGACCCGCTCCCGGTCCGCGGTGGCCGCGGGCGCGTACGCGATGACCTGCACCGATTGGCCGCCGTCGAACGGTTCGCCGGTGTGTGACTGCACCTGGATCCCGGCCTCCGCCAGGGCGTCGGCCATCGAGGTGACCTGCCGGGACAGTGCGCGCAGCAGTTTCGCCGGATCCGCCTCGGCCTCGGCGGCGTTGTCGGTGAGCTTGTTGTTCAACCGCCACACGCCGGTGGCCAGATCGGCCAGCAGTGGCCGGAAGTCCTTGTCCGCCATACGAATTCTCCCCTTCGTCGATCCGGCTATGCGGGCCGGTCGCCTTGTTTCCAGCCCTGCCCGAGCAATTCGACCAGGGGTGGATATGCCAGTGCGCGTTTCTTGATCTCGTCGTTGCCCATCGACAGGATGCCGATCCCGGCGCCGATCGCGACGACCGCGCAGATCCCGGTGAGGATGAACACCGGATGCACACCCAACCCGATGAAGAAGCTGAAGAAGCCCACCACGAAGGCGAAGGTGGCCACGCCACCGAGCCGCTTGCGGTTGGTCTCCTCGGGCAGATGCAGCTGCCGGCACTGGTCGCAGCGCGGCACCTCGATGGTCAGGGTGCGCCAGCGCTTGGTGTTGCCGGAGTACCGCACGTCGCTGTGCAGGCCGAACGGGTAGTGCTGGCCCTGTGTCGCGGGCCGGGCCTGGCAGTACCAGCAGGTGTTCCGCAGCCGGGCGGCCTCGTTGCGCTCGCGCAACATGCCGGTCAGCGTGGTGAACTGCTCCTGCACGAAAGCGCGCGTCTCCGCGCCCGAGGGCAGCGGCTGGATCCGGCGCAGCAGCTGTTCGGCGGATTCCAGATCACCAGTGTCGTTGCAGTAGGACACCACGCACGAGGTGGCGGTGCCCGCGATGCGGTCCCGGGCGCGGGTGATCCGTTCCTCGCCGGGATCGTCGGCGGCGCGAATCCTGGCCAGCGGCAACCGAGTTCGGTCCAGCAGGTCGCGCGCGGCTTGCAGGCCCTGCTTCTTGTTCGCGTCCGTGCTGGTGCGGGCCGTGGTGCACAGTTCGTCGACCTGGAGCGTCGCGGCATTGGACCATTCCTTGGCCAGACGGTCGCGGTTGGCCGTAGTGGTGGCGATCGGGCCGAGCCGTTGCAGCACGGCCACGCTCGACGCGAGATCCCGGACCGCGTTGAAGTGCTGGATATCGCAGGAGATCGCGGTGCCGACGATATCGTCGTGCGCGGCGGCGCCGAGCGGATCGCTCGGCGGACGCAGCCGATCGATGACCCGCAGCGGCACCCGGGTCTGATCGAGCATCCGGGTGACCGCCTGCCCGGCCTCGGCCGGTCGCTGGCCCGCGACCCGATATGCCTCGTCGGCAAGGGTTTTCAGGCGCGCGGACAGTTTCCGGATCGCCCAGCCGCGGGCCTCGTCGATGGTGTCGGCGTCGAACGCGCCCGGATGGGTGCGGGCCTGTTCGGTGAACCGGTCGAGCACGGTGATGTGCAGGTCGGCGGTCGCGAAATCGTCTGCGGCCGTGGCATCGACGATGAGTGCGGCCTGGATGCGCAACAGCATCGCGGGGAGTGCGCCGCGCAAGGTGTCGACCGCGTGGGTGTCGAGGCGGCGGTCGTCGATGCGGGATGCCCTGTCCCGCAGGCGATTCCACACCGCATCGGTGCCCAGGGCCGAATCCCAGGCGGTCAGGGCGTCGAGCCAGATCTCCGGGGCCTGGCCGCGCGGGGTTTCCAGGGCCTGGATGTGCCGCAGCACGGCGATATTGTGCGCGGCGATCGCATCCTGACCCATCCTCTCCAGCCAGATCTGTTCCGCGGCAGCGGTATCGCCGCGGGCCAGTGCCGCGAGCGCCGGATCGCCGTCGGTGCACGGCCACAACCAGAACAGTTCCTGCACAAGGCGATTCACCGGTTCGCGCAGCCGGTTGAGCGCGGCCTTCACATCGGCGGCATCGGGTGCGGGGGATACCGCGAGTGCGGTGGTCCGGGTCAGCGGTGCGCCGAGTTTCTCGGCCGCCTCCAATTCGGTGACGCGCTTGCGGACCTGCCGGGAATCGGCGTCGGTCGGCAGCGCGGCGAGCCGGAAAGCGTTGTGCCGGTAGGGATTGTCCTCGATCAGCGTGTCGAGGGCGGTGGTGATGCCGGAGGTGTCCGGTGCCGATGGCGGCCGCACGGCACCGGTCGGGCGGACGACGCGATCGGGCAGGACGGTGCGTTCGGCGCTGGGCCGATCGGACGGAGCACCGCGCAACCTGGTGAGATTCGTTCTCGCATTGGGATTGTCGGCCAACGCGGCCCGCTCGTACCACTCGGTGGCGGCGGCCATGTTCGAGGTGACCAGCTTCTCCTCGTACAGCGTGCCGAGATTGTTCATCGCGCCGGAATGCCCGTCGGCGGCGGCCTTTTCGTACCACAGCAGCGCGTCGGCCATGTCGGACCGGCCTTCCGCCATCAGGCCCAGGGAGAACTTCGCATCGGTGTATCCGGCGGTGGCGGCGCGCTCGTACCAGTGCTGCGCGGTGACCGGATCCGTGGGTTCGAGGGTGTACTGGAACAGGTGGCCAAGGTTGTACATGGCGATGGAATCGCCGTGCTCGGCGGCCTTTTCGTACCAGGGACGCGCGGCGACGGGCTCCGGCGGATCGAGACGCTCGGCGAGCAGATAGGCGAGTTTGAAGTACGCGTCCTGGTACTGCGCTGCGGCCGCGCGCTCGTACCAGGGACGCGCGGCGACCGGATCGCGCGGCGTCGTGCGATCGGCCAGCAGACCGGCAATGTTGTACATGGCCGTGGCATCGCCCGCGGTGGCTCCCCGCTCGTACCATTCGCGCGCGGATCGCAGATCGGGTGGATTCTGGTTCTCGGCGAGCCGGCCCAGATCGTTCATCGCGCAGCGGTGCCCGCCCGCGGCGGCCCGTCCGTACCAGTCCAACGCGCCCGGAATGTCGGGCGGGGTCGCGCGCTCGAGATACTGCCCGAAATCGTGCATCGCGCCGATCTCGCCCGTGGCGGCAGCGCGTTCGTGCTCTTCCCGAGTTGTCATGACACCCCCGCTCACCCGTGGGATCGACGGCCGCTCAGCCCAAGCGGATATCGACACCCGCCCCTCCCGTGCTGGTCATGGTAGCCGTCGGTCTGCGCCGATGCCACAGGGTTTCCCGGTACGGGTGCGAGCGTTACCCGGTGCGGTCGACAGTGCTGTGCACAGCGGAATTTCGCGGTCGTCCGGGCCGCGACTCAGTGGTCCAGGCCGAGCAGGTCGCGGCCCGCGCGCACGACCGTCTCGCGCACCTTCTCCGGATCGTCCAGCCCGGCCGCGGACAGCGCGCCGTCGTGCAGCAGGACCAGGACCCGCCCGGCATGGTCGGGGTCCGGATGCCCGGCACGCGCGGCGAGCCGGGTCACGGTGTCCTGGAACCAGATTCGATGATCGGCGACCGCGACGCGCACCGGGTCCGCGGCATCCGGATATTCGGCGGAGGCGTTGATGAAGTGGCAGCCGCGGAAGCCCGCCGAGCAGGTGACCTGGCCGATCAGATCCAGCAGCGCCGCGGCGGCCGCGCGTGGGTCCCCGTGATCCAGCGCCTGTGCCACGGCCACCCGCAGATCCGCGTCGGTGGCGCGCAGATACTCCTGGACCAGATTCTCCTTGGCGGGGAAGTGCCGGTAGAAGGTCGCCCGGGTGACACCGGCCTCGGTGACGATCCGGTCGACCGGCACGGAGTGGATGCCTTCGCGGTAGAACAGCTCCCGCGCGGTCGCCAGGAGACGTTCACGGGGGCTCGGTGCGGTGGTGGCCATGGCTCCAGCATAGAGACAGAACGTTCTGTTGACGTTCGTCGCCCCGGGCCGTACCGTCAGGAGCGCGACAAGAACGAACGTTCTGTTCGATGGTGTGTCGCAGCCGTCACCGCTCACTGATCGGAGTATCGACATGTCTGTCACGACCCCTTCGCGCTTCTCGGTTTTCCTGGAGCGCAACGAGCAGTTCGCCGCGACCGACGCCAAGCGGCGGATTCCGGAGATCCCCTTCCTGCCCTTGCAACAGCTGTACGTGATCACCTGCATCGATCCGCGGGTCGAGCCCGCGGGGATTCTGGGTGCGCGGTTGGGGGAGGCGATCGTCGCGCGCAATATCGGCGGCCGGGTCACCTCGTCGGTGATCAAGGATCTGGCCTGGGTGTATCACCTGCACGAGACCAAGGCTCCCGATGCCGACTGGTTCGAGGTCGCGATCATTCACCACAATGATTGCGGCTCGGCGCTTTTCGCCGATGACGAGTTGCGGCACGGTTTCGCGGCGCGGGGTGGGTACGACGATCGGACCGCGCGGGATCTGGCCGTCCTGGATCCGGCCGCGACCGTGCGGGCGGACGTGGATCGGTTGCGTGCCGCTCCCGAACTGGCCTCGGGGCGGCACAGGCTGGTGATCGGCGGTTATTCCTACGACCTGGACAGTGGACGGATCACCACCGTCGTCAGTCCTGCCTGAAACGCGCTGGTCATGTAGCCGTAGGTCTGCGCGCGGAGTTCCCGGCATCGGGTGCGGCTGCGGGGCCGTGGATCCCGGGCGGGGGCGGGCCAGCGGCACGGCCCTCGACAAGGTGGTTACCGTGGGTACCGGCGGATGTTCCGGGGAATGGTGCGCATCGCGCCGCACCGGCCCGACGGGGGCGCGATGAGAGCGGAAAGTGTGACCTGATGAATCGACCCGCGATGGGAGAGACCGCTGCCGCGCGCCGGTCGATTGTCCCGACCCGCCCGCTGGGGGCCGGTGATCCCGAGACCGTGGGCCCGTATCGGCTGCTGGGGTTTCTCGGCGCGGGGGGCATGGGGCGTGTCTACCTCGGGTGCGACAGTGGCGGTCGGTCCGTCGCGGTCAAGGTGGTACGTCCGGATCTGGCCGGGGACAAGACATTTCGGACCCGATTCCGGCGTGAGGTCGCCGCGGCCCGGCGCGTCGCGGGGCCGCACACCGTGCCGGTCTACGACGCCGACATCGACGGGCCGCAGCCGTGGCTGGCCACCGGATACGTCTCGGGGCCCTCGCTGACCGACGCGGTCGAGACGTTCGGCCCGCTGCCCGAACCCTCGCTGCTCGCTCTGGGGGTGGGACTGGCCCGCGCGCTGCTCGATGTGCACGCGACCGGCATGGTGCATCGGGATCTGAAACCGTCGAATGTGCTACTGGCACAGGATGGTCCGCGCGTGATCGACTTCGGGATCGCGCGGATCGCCCAGGACGAGACCGCGCTCACCACGACCGGCAAGATCATCGGCTCGCCCGGGTACATGTCCCCGGAGCAGATCAGCGGTGGGGTGACCGGTCCGCCCGGTGATGTCTTCGCGCTCGGCGGTGTGCTCGTGTACGCGGCGACCGGCGTCGCGCCGTTCGGTACCGGAGACACGATCTCCATGCTGTGGCGGGTCATGCAGGAAGAACCCGGGCTGGACGGGGTTCCGGAGCGTCTGCGCGGGATCGTGGCGGCGTGTCTGGCCAAGGACCCGCGGGACCGCCCGACTCCGGCGCAGCTCGAGCGGCAGTTGGCCGGGTTGTGCCCGCCCGCGACGGAGCGGTGGTTGCCCGCGTCGATTCTGGCCGAGATCCGGCGTCGCACAGTCGAATTGGCGGAGTTGGAGGCGGCTCCGGCGGTGCGGACCGCCGTCGCCACCAGCCCGCTGCCGGGGGAGCGGGCTACCGCGACGTCCTCGGCTCCCGGGATCGACGCCTCACCCTCGCATCCGACATCGGTGCGGCGGCACAGGCGTCCGGTCGTGCTCGCGGGCGTCGCCGTGGTGGCGTTGCTCGCGGCAGGGGTGCTCGGTGTGGTCGTCGCCAACGGCGTGTCCGGGCGCGGGACCGGACACGCCGCGGTCGCCACCACGAATCCGAGTGTCGCGAATTCCGGTGGGGAGCAACCGAGTACGACTCATCCCGGCACCGCGACCAGCGGTAGGCCCGCATCCGCTGTGGATTCGCTTCCGGCCGCTTACGTCGGCACCTGGAAGGGCAGTGCGACGGACGGCAGCGGCACCTTCGACGTCGTGCTGACTCTGCAATCCGGGAAGGCCGGACAGGACATCGGCACCGCCGTCACCACCGGACGCGCCAAACAGGGCATGTGTACGCGCCGGGAGGCGTTGGTCTTCGCCGGTCCCACGCGAGTCACGTTGCGTACCAAGCCCGCCGAGAACGGGCCCGCGCAGGGCCGGGCGTGCGGGCGGATGGGTGTGGTCACCACGCTGGAACGCAATTCGGACGGCACGCTCACCTATACCAACGGGCTGAACACCGATATGACCGGAATTCTGCACCGCGGCAAGTGATCTCGTCAGCGGCGGCTGGCGCGGCGGTAGCCCAGCGCCGCCGGGACGGCGAAGACCACGATCGCGCCGACGGACCAGATCAGGGTGAGGGTCAGCGGCCGGGCCAGTGATCCGCCCGCGGCCAGCGCGTGCATGGTGTCGACGGCGGTGGACATCGGCTGGTCGCGTACCACGGGCCGGATCCACTCGGGATAGGCGAGCAACGGCACGAATCCCGTGCTGAAGAACATCATCAGCGAGGTGATGATCGTAATGCCCTCCACCAGTGTGGATTTGGCGGTGAACACCGCGACCGCCGTGACGATCGAGGCGAAGGCCACGCCGAACAACACCGGGATACACATGAATCCTATTGCGGCCCAGACACCTTCGTGAAAACGGAAGCCGAGCGCGTAGCCGACCAGCACGATGGCCACCGTCCCGGCGAGAATGCGGCAGCCCTCGGCCAGGATGCGCGCGGCCAGGCCCGAGGCGCGATGCACCGGCAGGACCCAGAACCGTGCCAGCAGGCCCGCGTCGCGTTCGCGTCCGAGCAGGATTCCGCTCGCCACCGCCCCGGACAGCGCGCCGACGATGGCGGCCAGCGGGACCGAACCGTCCAGGGCATCGGTGCCGGTGAAGCGGCGGATCTGATCGCCGATCACGGTGTCCAGCATGATCAGTAGCAGGCACGGGATGATCAGTGTTTCCAGGAGGGCGACCGGATTGCGTACCCAGCGCAGCAGCAGGCGGCGGGTCTGGATCAGGGTGTGCAGTATCAGCGCGGCTGCCGAGTTCTCGGGCCTGGCCGGTGGTCGCGACGTTCGGTCGGCGATGAGTGTGGTCATCTTCTTCCTTTGCCGAGTCGTATCGAAAACCCCAGGCAGACAACGAGAATTGCGATAGTCCACACCAGTGGGGGAGTCATCAGCGACAGGTTCGGGTCACCGTGCGGCCAGCGGTCCCCGGCCAGCGCGCGCAGTGCCGAGGCCCATTGCGAGACCGGTTGATTGCGCACGAAAGGCTGTACCCAGGACGGGAATTGGCTCGCCGGGGCCAATCCGGTGGAGAGCATGCCGAAGATCAGCGGCGGCAATACCAGCGCCTGCGCGGTCGTTTCGGGACTGCGCGAGACCGTGCCGATCACGTCGGCGGCCAGGATCAACGCCATCCCGATCAATATCGAGAACAGCAGGAATTCGATCGTCCGCGTGGTACCGAGATAGAACCGGAATCCGATGATGTGCCCACAGATCAGCGCCGCCGCCAACGCGATGACGAGCCGGAAGACGTTGCCGCACAACCTCGCCCCAGCCGGCACCAACGCCCCGATCGGCATCGACCCGAACCGCCGATTCAACCCGGCGACCGCGTCGGTGGCCGCCCGGAACGCCGCCGATACCGCCGTGAACGCCGCCGCTTGCAGAATCACCAGCGGCATCATGAACTGCGCGTAGCTGCTGAAACCCGTTCCGGTGAAGGTCATGATCGTCTTCAATGGAATGTAGAAACTCGCGGTGAAGGCGGCCGGTGCCAGAATCGAGGTCAGCACCTCGCCGGATTGCACTGCGGGAGTTATCATTCGGAGCGTCAGCACCCACCACTGCTGTGCACGATGCGGTGTGGCGCTCGCGCGCGCCAACCAGACCTGCGTTGTCATGTGAGGGCTCCGATGTGTTCGGGGTCGACAGGAACAACTACGTGGGCGACGGTCCGAAATCCCGTGGCCGGTGCGGATCCGCGCGGTGTGCGAATCCCGTCCGCACCTGCGAGTGAGTCGATGCGGTGGGTGATGCCGGGGAGGCGCCGAACGGTCATACCGCCACCTCCGCGGGTTCGTTCTCGGTGGCCGGATGCCCGGTGAGCTGGAGAAATACCTCGTCGAGAGAGGGCCTGCGCAGGGCGATGTCGATAACGTCCAGCCCGGCGGCATCGATGCGGCGAAGGACTTCGGCCAGGGTGCGGTGGCCGTCGGGCGCGGGGATGGCGATGCGGTCCGAGTCTCCGGTGGTACGGAAATCCGGCGGGAGCAGTCCGGACAACGCCGTGTTCAACGCGGGCAGATCCGCGGACTGCACCGGCACCACCTCGCAAAAGCTCCCTCCCGTACGGGATTTCAGTTCGTCGGCGGTGCCCTGGGCGATCACCACGCCGTGATCGATGACAATGATCCGGTCGCTGAGCGCGTCGGCCTCCTCGAGGTACTGCGTGGTGAGCAGGGTGGTGATGCCCGCATTCTTGAAGTCCGACACCAGATCCCACACGCTCTGGCGGCTGCGCGGGTCCAGACCGGTGGTGGGTTCGTCGAGGAACACCACCTCCGGGCGCACGACCAGCCCGCACGCGATATCGATGCGGCGACGCATGCCGCCGGAGTAGGTGCCGACCTTGCGGCCCGCCGCGGCGGTGAGGTCGAACTCGCCGATCAGCTCCTGCGCGCGGGCGCGGGCGGCGCGTTTGCGCAGGCCCATCAGACGCCCGAACATCACGAGATTCTCGAAGCCGCTGAGCATGTCGTCGAGTGCGGCGTACTGGCCGGTCAGCATGATCGAGCGGCGCACCGCGGCCGGATCGGCGACCACGTCGTGTCCGGCCACCACCGCGCGGCCGCGATCCGGCGCGATGAGGGTGGACAGCACGTTCACGGTGGTCGTCTTGCCCGCGCCGTTGGGTCCGAGGATGCCGAGCACCTCGCCCGGTTCCGCGTGAAAACTGATGCCGCGCAAGGCGGATACCTCGCCGAAGGATTTCTCGATGCCCTCGACGAGAACTCCCTGTCCGGAATTCATCGGTTGCCTCCCAGGTGTTCGTCGAGCACGCGGGCGATGATCGGCAGCACGTGCGGTGCGGTCATGTCGTCGTGTGCGACATCGATGTCGTGGGTGGTGATCTCGCCGGTCACGTACGGCCGCCAGCCGTCGGGGCCGAAGATCTCGGAGGTGTCGACGGTCGCGCTGAAATACACGATGTCGCCGTGGAATACGGGTCGCCGGTAGCCGGTG
This sequence comes from Nocardia macrotermitis, assembly GCF_009604405.1. GTDB lineage: Bacteria > Actinomycetota > Actinomycetes > Mycobacteriales > Mycobacteriaceae > Nocardia > Nocardia macrotermitis. The sequence continues at coordinate 78,507 of NZ_WEGK01000007.1, read as the reverse complement.
CGGGTGCGGGCGGCGGCGTTGTAGGAGGCGGCCATGCGTTCGAGGGTGGCCGCGTCCACCAGGTCGACGCCGCCGAGACGTTCGCGGATCAGATCCGCGGCATCCTGGGCGGTGGCGTCGGCGGGGACGTCCTCGATGCCGAACACCGCGCCGAATTCGTGTACGAATCGGCCCGCGTCCAGCCGCTCGATGCCCTCGCCGTCGATATCGGCGGTGTCGGCGTCCAGCAGGGCCACCACGCCGACCCGAGCGCCGTCCCGTTCGAGCCGGGCCGCGATCGCGTGCGCGATGAGCCCGCCGAACGACCAGCCCAGCAGGTGATATGGGCCCTGCGGCTGGATCGTGCGAATCTCCCGGACGTAGCGTTCGGCGAATTCCTCGATCGAGGTCGGTGAAGGTTCGCGTCCGCTCAGATCCGGTGCTTGCAGGCCGTAGATCGGGCGGCCGGGGGCGAGGGATTCGGCGAAACCGAGGTAGGTCCAAGAGATTCCGGAGGACGGGTGGATGCAGAACAGCGCCGGTTCGGTGCCTTCGGGGCGGATGGGCAGTACCACGTCGAGTCCGAGACCGGAGGGGCCGGATTCGGTTGCCGTGTATTGCGCTGCGATGGTTCCGGCGTCCGGTGACTCGGCGAAACGCGCTGCTGCGGTGAGCATCTCGATCCACAGATCGGCCAGTTCGGCGACGGCGTTGTCGTCGACCAGAGTGTCGGGGAATCTGATACTCGCCTGGAAGCGGTCCCCGGCGACCATCGCGTTGATATCGATGGCGGATTGCACTGGTACGTCCGGGGATTCGGCGGCATACAGCTCGCCCAGCTCGCCGGTGGGCAGCCAGCCCAGCCCTTCCAGACCCGCCGGGATGTCACCGGAGGCGTACCTACCGAGATAGTTGAAGCTCACCCGGCCCGGAAGTTGTTGCGGCAGTTGGGCAGCGGTCTCGGCGTTGAGATACCGCAGCAGGCCGAAGCCGATTCCGTTGTCCGGCACCGCGAGTAGTTGATCGCGGACAGTGGCGATGGCCGCGCCCATTGCCGGGCCTGCGGCGAGAGCCTCGGTGGGATCGATGCCGTCCAGGTCGAGCCGGACCGGATACAGGCTCGTGAACCATCCGATCGTGCGCGAAAGATCGGCTCCCGGAACGACTTCCTGCTGACGACCGTGCCCTTCGAGCCGAAGCAGCACGCTGTGCTCGGGGGTTTCGCGCCACCGTTCCACCGCGAGCGCGAGTGTGGCCAGCAGCGCGTCCTGCACGCCACCGCCGAAGAGGGCAGGCAGTGTGGTGAGCAGGGCTTCGGTCACCGTCGCGTCGGCCTCGCGGTCGATGGTGCGCAGGGTGTCGGCGCGATCGATGGTCGGTTGCAGCTCGCGTCCCCCGATGAGCGGATCGGGTCCGGCGATCACCTGCTGCCAGTAGCCGAGTTCGGCGACGCGGGCGTGGGCTTGTTCGATCAACGCCGTCGCCCAGCGGCGCAGTGAGGTGCCGGTCTCGGCCGGAACAGGTTCGGCACCCGAGCTGATCTGAGCCCAGGCGGCCATCAGATCCGGTACCAGGATGCGCCAGGAGACACCGTCGATCACCAGGTGGTGAGCGAGGATGATCAGATTTCCTGGCTCGGTGCGGGTGCTCGCTTCGAGCCAGATGAATTGCAGTACAACACCATTGGCGGGATCGAGGCGATCGGCCGCGAGATCGAGTTCGCGGGCGGCTTGTGCCCGGCGCTCGGCCGGATCCTCGGAATCGGATTCGATCCGGTGCACCAGCGCATCGACCGCGATCGAACCGGGCTCGGCGACGATCAGGCGCGGTTGCGCACCGGAGGTCACGAGGCGGGCGCGGAGCATATCGTGTCGGTCGATCACCGCCGCGAGGGTCGCGACGAGCTGTTCGCGCTCGATCCCGAGCGGCAGTTCCAGCACCGCGGACTGCGCGAAACGCCGGTGATCCCCGCCCCTTTCGAGCATGTAGTGCACGATCGGAGTCAGCGGCACTTCCCCGACCCCGCCACCGGGCAACTCTTCCAGGGTGGGCACCGCCCCCTCGGCATCGGCCGCCGCGGCCAGCGCCGCGACCGTGCGATGTTCGAACACCTGGAGCGGCGTGCAGCTCACACCCGATTGCTTTGCCCGCGAAACCAATTGAATAGCCATGATGCTGTCGCCGCCGAGCGCGAAGAACGAGTCGTCGGCCCCCACCCGCGCGAGTCCTAGCAATTCGCCCACGACCGCGGCGAGAATCCGCTCGGTCGGGGTGGACGGTGCCCGATACTCGGTGTGCGCGGCCTCGAAGTGGGGTGCGGGCAGCGCCCGGCGGTCGAGTTTGCCGACCGCGTTGATGGGCATCGCATCCAGCACCGTGAACGCCGCCGGAACCATGTAACCGGGCAGGGCGTCCGTGGCCGCGGACCGTACCCGGGCGATGTCGAGTTCGACGCCGGATTCGGAAACCAGATAGGCCGCCAGCGCGGTCGCACCCGTGGGGCCGGGGACGCCGAGGGTCACCGCGAAGTCGACACCCTCGATGGCCTGCAACGCCGCGTCGATCTCGCCCAGCTCGATCCGCTGGCCACGCACCTTGACCTGAAAGTCGGTGCGGCCCAGGTATTCCAGGCGCAGCCGGGTATCGGCCCCGGTCCAGCGGACCAGATCGCCGGTGCGATACATCTTCTGCCCGGCCGCGCCGAACGGATTCGCGACGAAGCGTTCGGCGGTCAGACCCGGCCGGGCGTGATAGCCGCGCGCCAGAGCGGGCCCGGCCAGATACAGCTCGCCCGCCACCCCGGCCGGAACCGGATGCAGCCGATCGTCCAGCACCAGCACCGCCGCACCCCGCACCGGCGTGCCGATGGACACCGGCTCCCCGGCCACCAGCGGCGAACTCGTTGCCCAGATGGTGAATTCGGCCGGTCCGTACATATTGATCAGCGTGCGGCCACCGGCCCAGCGCTCGACCAGTTCGGGCGGCATCGCCTCACCGGCGACGGCCAGCACCCGGATATCGGACACGTCGTCGGGATCCATGGTGGCCAGCGCCGAGGGGGTGATCACCACGTGGGTCACCGCCTCGGTGTCGATCAGCGCGGTCAGTTCGGTGCCGCCGAAGACCTCCGGCGGCGAGATCACCAGTGCGCCACCGGATCCGAATGCCATCAGCGCCTCGAAGATCGCGGCGTCGAAACTCGGTGAGGCCACCTGCAATACCCGCGAACTCTCCCGGACACCGAGCCGATCGGCCTGTGTGGCAATGAGATCCGCGATGCCCCGATGCGTCACCGAGACGCCCTTGGGCAGGCCGGTGGAACCCGAGGTGTAGATCATCCAGGCGGGGGAGTCCGGGTGGATCGGGTGGTGCGGCGGCGTGATTCGCGGGGCGTCGGCGAATTCGGGCGCGTCCAGGACGAGCCAGTCCGTGGTGTCGGGCAGTTGTGGACGATACGTGGCCAGGGTGATGCCCACGCGCGCACCGGAATCGGTGAGCATGTGTTCGATGCGATCGGCGGGGTGCCGTGGATCCACCGGCAGGAATGCCGCGCCGAGCCGGGCCGCCGCCCAGACGCCGACGAACAGTTCCGCCGAGCGCGGCAGGCCCAGCGCCACCACGGTTTCCGGGCCCGCGCCGCGCAGCAGGCCGGCCAGCCGGTCGGCCCGGTCGTCCAGTTCGCGATAGGTGATCGTGCGTCCGCTCGCGACCAGGGCCGGGTGATCCGGGTATCGGATGAGGGATTCGATGAGCAGTGCGGGAAGTGTTGTCGCACCGCGTGATTCGGAGCCGCGCACCGGTGCCAGCGTGGCCCGTTCGGCGGCGTCGAGGATGTCGAGATCCCCGAGCGGAGTGCGCGGCCACGCCAGGACCGCGTCCAGGATGCGTTGCCAGCGGACGAGCAGGGTGCGGGCGGTGGACTCGTCGAACAGGTCGGTGGCGTAGGTCAGCACGCCGTCCAGACCGGCCGGGCCGCTGTCCGAGAAGTGTTCGCGCAGATCGAAACTCAGGTCGAACTGCGCGGATTCGCGGTCCACGTCCTCGACCTCGATGCGCAGGCCGGGCAGTTCCAGCACCGGTGCCACGTAGTTCTGCAGGCTCAGTGAGACCTGGAACAGCGGGTGGTACGCGGTCGAGCGGGCGGGGTCCAGGATCTGGACCAGCCGTTCGAACGGCACGTCGGCGTGGGCGAAGGCGTCCAGATCCGCCGTGCGGACGGCGTCGAGGAAGGTCGCGAAATCCGCGGCCGGGTCGACCCGGGTGCGCAGGGCCAGCGTGTTGACGAACATGCCGACCAGCGGGTCCAGGGCCCGATCGCCGCGTCCGGCCACCGGCGTGCCGATCACGACGTCACCGCTGCCGCCGAGCCGTGCGGTGAGTATCGCGAGTGCGGCGTGCACCACCATGAACGGGGTTGCCGCGTGCTCGGTGGCGAAATCCACCAGGGCGCGGTGCTTTTCGGCATCCAGGGTGAGGGCGATATCGGCGCTGCGCATCGACTGCACGGCCGGACGGGGACGATCGGCGGGCAGTTCCAGCACTTCGGGGACATCGGCAAGGGTCTGCTGCCAGTATCGGATCTGCTGGGCCGCAGTCGATTCCGCATCGGACTCGTCGCCGAGCAACTCGCGATGCCACATCGCGAAATCCGCGTACTGGATCGGCAGCGGCGTCGGTTCGGTGCCCGCGCCCAGCGAGTGCCGGGCGTAGGCGGCGACCAGATCGGCGGCCAGCGGAGCCATCGACGCGCCGTCCGCGCTGATGTGGTGCACCACCAGCGCCACGACGTGCACCCGGGCGCGATCGGTGGTCGTCGGCAGGGCGAAAACGCCCACGCGCAAGGGCAATTCGTCGGTGAGATCGAAACCCGTGCCGGTCAGCGCGGCGATCCGGGTCCGCAGCGCCGCGCCGTCCTCGGTGCTGATCACCGTGATCTCGGGTGTTCCCGAGGCGGCGGCGACCACGACCTGACGTGCCCCGTCACCGTCGGCGGGGTACATCGTGCGCAGGCTCTCGTGCCGGTCGACCAGATCCGCGAGTGCCTTGCCCAGGGCCACCACATCCAGCTCGCCGGTCAGCCGCAGCGCTACCGCGATGTTGTAGGCAGCCGCGTTCGGATCCATCCGATTGAGCACCCACATCCGTTGTTGCGCAGGGGAAAGCGGGATGCGGTCCGGGCGGGGACGCGCCACCAGCGCCGGGCGCTCGGATGCCTGTGCGGCTGGGACGATCCGTGCGGCCAACTGCGCGACGGTGGGTGCGTCGAACAGATCACGCAGGGCCACAGCCGATCCCAGTGCCGAGTTGATCCGGGAGATCACCTTGGTCGCGCTCAGGGAATTGCCGCCCAGTTCGAAGAAGGACTGATCCACCCCGACCCGCTCGACGCCGAGAACCTCCGCGAACACCCCGGCCACGCTGTCCTCCAACGGAGTTCGCGGCGCGAGGTAGGGGCGGTCGGTATCGGTGAAATCGGGTATCGGCAGGGCGGCGCGGTCGAGCTTGCCGACCGGGGTCAGCGGAATCGATTCCAGCACAACGATATATCCCGGCACCATATAGCCGGGCAGCTGTGCGGCGACCCGCTGGCGCAGATTGTCGGTGTCGATCCGGATGCCGTCGGCGGGCAGGACGTAGGACACCAGCACGGTCGCTCCGGCGGGCCCGGAACGTCCGATGGTCACCGCGTAATCGATGTCCTGCTCGCGCGAGAGCACCGCGTCGATCTCGCCGAGTTCGATCCGCAGGCCGCGGATCTTGACCTGGAAGTCGCTGCGCCCCAGGTATTCCAGGACCGGCTGCCCCTGCTGGTCCAGTATCCAGCGCACCATGTCGCCGGTGCGGTACATGCGCTCGCCGGGCAGGCCGAAGGGATGGGCGATGAAACGTTCGGCGGTGAGTGCGAACCGGTTGAAGTAGCCGCGCGCCAGGGCGGGTCCGGCCAGATACAGCTCACCGGCGATCCCGACCGGCACCGGACGCAGCCAGGCGTCCAGGACCGTGATCGCCGCACCGCGAATCGGACCGCCGATCGTGATCCGTTCGCCCGCAACGAGTTCCGCAGGTCCGGTCGCCCAGATGCTGAATTCGGTCGGCCCGTAGAGATTCACCATCCGGCGGCCCGGAGCCCACCGCTCGATCAGTTCCGGCGTGGCCGCCTCGCCGGCCACCGAGAGCATCCGCAGGCGCGGCAGCCCGGCCGGTTCCATGGTGGCCAGCGCCGACGGGGTGATCACCGCGTGGCTCACCCGCTCCTCGCGCAGCAGTCGTTCCAGTTCCGCGCCGCCGTAGACCTCGGGCGGCGCGACGACCAGCCGCCCGCCCGCGCTGTGCGCGGTGAGCAGTTCGAACACCGAGGCGTCGAAGCTGGGCGAGGCCACCTGCAACACCGCGGACTGCGGGGACGTACCCAGCGACTCATGTTGTGCGGTAACCAGATTCGCGATGCCGCGATGGCTGAGCAGCACCGCCTTGGGCTTGCCGGTGGAACCCGAGGTGTAGATCAGGTAGGCGGTCTGCTCGATGTCGATCGGGCCGCCGCGTTCGGCATCGGTGATGGGGGCGTCGGAGACGGTCATCACCCGCCGGATCGTGCTCAGATCGTCCAGCAGCAGCCAGTCGATGGTGCCGGGCAGGGTTTCGCCGGTTTCGGTCACCGTGACGCCGATGGGCGCCCGGGAGTCGGCGAGCATGTGCTCGATGCGCTCGACCGGGTGACTCGGGTCCAGCGGCGCGAAGGCCGCGCCGGTCTTGGCCAGTGCCCACACCGCGACCACCGATTCCAGCGACCGTGTCATCGCCAGCACGACGAAGATCTCCCGACCGACGCCGCGGCGCAACAGCATTCGCGCGAACCGGTTCGACCACGCGTCCAATTCGCCGTAGGTCATGGTGAATTCGCCGGAGGTGATCGCGATGGCGGACGGATCGATGCGCGCGCCGTCGGTGAGGATCTCCGGAAGGGTTCGCGCGGTGACGGATTCGGGCCCGCGCACCGGCAGCAGCGCGGCGAGTTCGGCCTCGTCGCAGTACTGCACCCGGGACACCGGCAGCTGCGCGTCGGCGGCGAGTTGGATGAGCAGCCGCACGAAACGTGCCAGCAGTGTATCGGCCGCGCGCGAATCGAGGTGTCCGGTAAGGAATTTCAAGGTGATGCGCAGCGCGTCGCCGTCGTCCTCGCGGATCGGGATGGCCATCAGATTCAGCGGATACGGTGTGGCGTCGGTGCCCTCGACGTCCAGGACCCGCATCCCCGCGACGTCCAGGGACGCGGTGAGGGCCTCGCGGTCGATCGGGTAGGACTCGAAAACGGTGAGGGTGTCGAACAATTCGGCCACTCCGACCGCTTGGTGAATGGCCGCCAGGCCGATGTGTTGGTGGTCCATCAGCCGCGCCTGCTCGGCCTGCACCCGGGCCAGCAGATCGACCACCCGCTCGGCGGGGTCGAGCCGCACGCGCACGGGGACGGTATTGATGAACAGGCCGATCATCTCCTCGACGCCCGGCAGTTCCGGCGGACGCCCCGAGACGGTTGCGCCGAACACCACGTCGGAGCGACCGGTCAGCATGGCCAGCACCATCGCCCAACCGGCCTGGATCAGCGTGTTGACCGTGGCTCCGGCCTCGCGCGCGGTCTTCTCGAGCGTGGTGACGACGTCGCGGGACAGATCGGTGGAGACCATGCCGGTGTCGGTGGAGTCGATATCGGCCAGGCTCGGCGTGGCGCGGGTCGGGGTGTCGACACCGGCCAGGTAATCGGTCCAGGCGGCGAGGGAGCGCGCGTCGTCCGAGGCGTCCAGCCAGGCCAGGAATTCGCGGTAGGAGTGGGCCGGAAGCAGGGCGGAGGTGTCGCCGTCGGTGACGTACAGCGTGAGCAGTTCGCGCACCAGCAGCGGGGTCGACCAGCCGTCCAGGACCAGATGGTGGTTGGTGAGTACGAGGCGGTAGGTGTCGGTGTCGATGCGGATGAGGGTGAACCGCAGCAGCGGTGCGCGGGTGAGGTCGAAGCGGGTGTTCGCGTCGGTCGCGACGATGTTGTCCAGCTCCAGCCGCCGTGCCTCGGGGTCGGTGATCGAGGTGAGATCGATTTCGCGCCACTGGATTTGGGCGTGTGCGCTGACGATCTGACGCGGGCCGTCATCGGTCTCCACGAAGGCGACGCGCAGATTCTCGTGCCGGTCGACCACGGCCTGCGCGGCGGTGTGCAGGCGGTGCGCATCGACGTTTCCGGCGAGGGTGAGCAGCGATTGCACCGTGTAGCCGTCGGCGGTGTCGGTGTCGTAGACCGCGTGGAACAGCAGGCCGTATTGCAGCGGGGACAGCGGCCAGACGTCGGTGAGCTGGGGATATTCGCGTTCCCACCGGTCGATCTGCTGCTGACGCACCGGAACCAGGGCGAAGTCCGACGGCGTGCGCCCGCCCGCGTCCGAGGTGTTGGCGTGCGCGGCCAGTGCCCTGAGTGCCTGGTACCAGAGCGTGGCGAGTTCGTCGAGGTCGGCGGCGTCGAACAGCCGCGACGCGTACGCCCAGGTCACCTCGAGACCGGCGTCGGTGCGCACCGCGTTGACGTCGATCGCCGCGGCCAACGGGGCACGCTGATCCTGCGTCGCCGCGAAACGCTGCGGCAACCAGGGGCTTTCGTCGGTTCCGGTCATCGCCCGGCCCAGATAGTTGAAGCTGATCTGCGGCGCGGGGTCCGCAGCCAGAATCGCGGCGGTACCGGGATTCAGATACCGCAGCATGCCGTAGCCGATCCCCTTGTCCGGCAACGCCCGCAACTGCTCCTTCACCGCCTTGAGCAGCGTTCCGGCCGCCGCACCACCGGCGAACGCCTCGCCCCGATCGATCCCGGACAGATCGATCGCGGCCGGATACACGCTGGTGAACCAACCCACCGTGCGCGCGATATCCGCGCCCGGCAGCAGCGTCTCCTCGCGACCGTGCCCCTCCAACGTGAACACCGTCCGCTCCCGATCCTGCCAACGGCTCACCGCAAGAGCGAGCGCGGCAAGCAGCACATCGTCTGCGCCGCAATGGAATCGGTCCGGAACAGTGCTCAGGACAGCGTCCGCGAGATCGGGCTCGAGGACTGTGTGCAGCTGCGCCATCGTCGCCACGACATCGATCGCAGGCTCGAGTCGGCGAACGTCCGGCTCCTGATTCGAAACATGTTGCATAGCAACGTCATCTCGGAGATCGTGCCTGCCGCTGCCGCTGCCGCTGCCGCTGCCGCTGCCGCTGCTGCTGCTGCTGCTGTCGTCGCTCTCGGCGGTGTTGCTGCCATCACCGCCATGCCCCTGTGGCAGACTCTCGACGTGCTGGGTAGCCGTTGAATCATTCCCGCCGGGAACGACAGTCAGCGGCGGATCCTCGACAGCCGAAATAGCCTGCCAAATAGGCATTTCAGCGGTCCGCGCACCCACCTGCGCCACCTGCCCGTGCGCCCAGCGCCGGAACGAGGTTCCGACGGGCGCGAGTTCGCCACCCTGCGCGGCGATGGCCAGATCCGGAAGCAGGATGCGCCACGACACTCCGTCGACGACGAGATGGTGCAGCACCAGCCAGCACAGCGGCGTCGCCTCGTCCCGTTCGATCAGCACGAATCGTGCGACGACACCTGCCGCGGGATCGAGGAGATCCGCGGCCGCGTCCAGCGCGGCCGAAATCGCTTCTTCGTCACCGGATTTCGCCTGCACGACCTGCACCAGTGGCTCGGCGCTGACCGAACCCTCCTCGCCCACAAGCCATTCCCAGCCACCGTCGGCCCGCCGCAACTTCGAGCGGAGCACATCGTGCCGATCGATCAGCGCCTGCGCGGCGGCGACCAGCCGCGTGCGGTCGATCTCCCCGGGCAGCCCGATCAGCACGGCCTGACCGAACCGCCGCCACGTCTGCCCCTGTTCGAGCATCGCGTGCACGATCGGGGTCGGCTCGATCGGCCCGACTCCGCCGCCGGACAGTTCCCGGACGCCCGCGTCGGTCACGTCCGAGGCGATGGCGGCGAGGGCGGCAACGGTCTTGCGCTCGAACACATCCCGGGCGCTGAACCCGAGCCCGGCGGCCTTGGCCCGGGAGATCAGCTGGATGGAGATGATGCTGTCGCCGCCGAGGGCGAAGAAACTGTCGTCCACGCCGACCGACGGCAGCCCGAGCACCTCGGCGAACAGTCCGGCGAGCAACTCCTCGCGCGCGGTGGAGGGCGCGCGCCCGGACCGGGTCTCGTCCTGGAAGTCCGGTGCGGGCAACGCCTTTCGATCCACCTTGCCCAGCGGCGTCAGCGGGACGTGATCGATCACCATCACCGACGCGGGCGCCATATGCGCCGGAAGCGACTGCCCGACAGCGGCTTTCAACTCTTCGGGATGCACCTGTGTCCCGGCACGCAACCGGACGTACGTCACCAGTGCGGTCGCGCCGGAACCGGTCTCCGCACCGAGCGTCAGCGCGAACTCCACCTCCGGCAGCCCCAGGAACGCGGCGTCGATCTCACCCAGTTCGATGCGGAACCCGCGGATCTTGACCTGGAAGTCGCTGCGTCCCTGGTATTCCAGCTCATGCCGCCCGTCATGCACACACCAGCGCACCAGATCCCCGGTGCGATACATCCGCTCACCACGCCCGTAGGGATTCGCGACGAACCGCTCGGCGGTGAGCCCGGTGCGCCGGTGATACCCGCGCGCCAGACCGACGCCCGACAGGTACAGCTCACCCGTCGTTCCCACCGGCACAGGCCGCAACCAGGAATCCAACACCACCGCCGACACCCCGCGCGTCGGCCCGCCGATCGTGATCGGGTCACCGGGCACCAACGCCCGGCTCAACGTCGTGGTGATGGTGGTCTCGGTCGGCCCATAGCCGTTCAGCACGGTGCGCCCGGCCCAACGAGTCACCAGCTCCGGCGGGCAGGCATCGCCGCCGACGACCAACGTGCGCAACCCCGGCAACTCCGCGGGATCGAGCGAACCGGCCACCGCCGGAGTGACATCCAGATGAGTGACCCTGTGCGCGAGCAGAACCCGAGTCATCTCCGCACCCGCGTAAGCTGCCGGAGGCACCACAGCCAACGTCGCCCCCCGCGCCAACGTCACCAGAATCTCCTCGACGGAAATATCGAAACTCGGCGATACCGCATGCGCGACAACGGAATCCGAGTCGACACCGAATCGGTCACCGGACCCCGCGATGAGATTCGCCAGCCCACGATGGGTGACCAACACCCCCTTCGGCAACCCGGTCGACCCGGAGGTGTAGATGACATACGCGGTCTGATCCGGACGCACCGCCTCCGTCCGATCGCCATCGGTGATCGGTGCCGCGGACCGCACGGCCGCCTCGCGCTCGGTCGCCGGGTCATCCAGCACCAGCCAGTTCACACTGTCCGGCAACGACTCTCGCGCACCCCGCACCGTGATCCCAGCGACGACCCCACTGTCACCGACCATATGCCCGATCCGATCCGCCGGATACCCCGGATCGATCGGCACGAACGCCGCACCGGTCTTGGCCACCGCGATCGTCGCCAGCACCGACTCGGCCGATCGCGGAATCGACACCGCGACAGTGTGTTCGGGCCCGGCCCCGGCGTCGAGCAGGACCCGCGCCAGTCGGTTGGTGTACTCCTCCACCCGAGCGTAGGTCAGCTCGGTATCCCCATCGACCACCGCAACCGCGTCGCCATCGAGTGCCGCACCGGCGGAAAGGATTTCGGGCAACGTCCGGATCGCAGTATCCGATTCACCACGTACAGGCACCAACTCGGCGAATTCGTCCTCGCTCACCGTACCCACCGCCGACAGCGGCGCATCGGGACCGGCCGCGAGGAACCGATGCAGAAAACTCAGGAAACGCCCGTGCTGACCGGCCAACTCGTCATCACTGTAGAGATTCGCGTTGGCCTGGAAATCGATATGCGTACTCTCCCCGCCCACCCCCGGATACAGATTCAGGAACAGATCATCGATCAGCCCCGAGGTCAGCACATGCATCCGCCCGGTGACCGCGCCGAGCTGAATCCTGGTGTCCACCATCATCAAATTGACCGACGGCCCGAACGACGCGGCCTCGTCCATCCGCTGCCCCAGATCGCGGAAGATGTCCTCCTGCCGATACCGCTGCCTGCGCAACGCCCCGGTGAGTTCCCGCTGCGCCGCACCGATCAACTCACCGACCGTCGTGCGCGGCGCCACCGCCAGCCGCAGCGGCACTACATTCGCGATCATCCCGCCCGAACGCCGCAGCACAGCAGTCGTGCGAGCCGAAACCGGCAGGCTCAGAACAACTTCCGAAGAGCCGGTCATCGCGGCCAGATACGCCCCGAACGCCGCCACCACCGTCGGCGCGACACCCGAGGACACCGCATCGGCCACCGAATCCAGCAGCGCCCCGGTCTCTTTCGGCAACGCACCACTCACCAGACTGGGATGACCGTCGACCGGCGCGAGCCGCCCGGCCAGACTCACCGGATCAGCCATACCCTCCAGATGCTCGAGCCAGTACGCCCGATCGGCGGCGAATCGATCCGAATCCCGGTATGCCCGATCGGCTTCCACCACCGCGTGCAGATCCTCGGCCTTCGACACCGGAGCCGTTCGCCCCTCGAGCGCCGCGTTGTACAGCTCGCCGGTGCGCTGCACCAGCGTCAGCGCGCCCATCCCGTCCAGCACGATGTGGTGGATCCGTGAGTACCAGCACCAGCGATCCTGCGCCAGCCGCAGCATCGTGACGTTGACCAGACGATCGGTGAGCGGATCCAGCGGCGCGCGGTACTCCGCGCGCATCCACGCCTGTGCCGCGGCCTCGGGATCGGCCTCCCCGCGCAGGTCGACGGTGTCCAACTGGTCGTCGAGGGTCGTGTCCACCAACTGCATGGGCCGCCCGTCCACCTCGACCAGCCGCAGATACCCGGTGCCGAATTCACGCCCGGCCTGCCGCGCGGCGCGACCGAGCAGTTCGATGTCCACCGCGCCGTTCAACTCGACGTACTGCGCGATCGAGATCGGCACGGCACCGGCGATGTGCTGGGCGAACCAGATACCGCGCTGGGCGGCGGATAGCTCGAAAGCCCCTGGGGGAGTGGCTATTTCGATGGAATTGGGAGAAAACTGCGGCATGACGATCCTGGATTCTGCGCCTGCGCCGGTCACGGGAAGTGCACACCGGATCCGGCGCGGGCGCGTTCACGTCGCGCGACGAGACATTCGGAAGTCGTTGCGCGGCAAGGGATATTCGGTTGAGGGTGCCGATTCAGGCAGTGCGACCGAGCACCGGGAGGTCATCCGCGGACAGCGGTGCGTCCGATCCGGTCAGGTAGCGACGCAACGTCGTACGGTCGTCCAGGACCAACCAGTCTATCGCGCCGTCCGCCTCGGGACGAGCGTGCCGGGTGGTGATTCCCCGACGTGCCCCACGGGCGGGCAGCCCGCCGGCGAGCACCGCGACCGCCCCGATCTTGGCCACCGCACGCTCGGCGACCAGGCGTTCGATCGGCGCGGCAATCGCGATCGCGATCGCCGCACCGGGCACCGCGCCGTCCTGCAGCAGCAGCCTGGCCAGGCGATTGGACCAGCTGTCCAACTCGCCGACGGTGAGGTCGCCGTCGCTCCCGGACAGCACGATCGCGTTCGGGTCGACCTCGGGCACGTCCCGGGTCGCGGGGACGACGCGCAGGTGGTCGGCGAACGGTGCGGTCTGGGTGTACATGGTCGGTTCCCCTCGGTCAGGTCGAATCGGAGTTCGTGACTCCAATCTCCCCGCTCAGGGGCCTGCCCGACAGCAACCCTCGTGCTGACTCCCGTGCTCCGAGGGTGGGGGCCACCTCACCCCAGGGTGCTCACGGCCGGCCGGTGCTCACAGCCAGTTGTTACGCCGGAAGTTGACGAACAGCCCGGTGCAGATCATCAGAATGATCCCGACAACCGCGGGATAGCCCCAGACCCAATGCAATTCGGGCATGTGCTCGAAATTCATACCGTAGATTCCGGCGATCATGGTAGGCACGGCCGCGATCGCCGCCCAGGCCGAGATCTTGCGCATATCGGTGTTCTGCTGCACGCTCACCTTCGCCAACGCCGCGTTGATCAACGCGCTGAGTGATTCGTCGAAGTCGCGGATGTGGTCCACCGCGGCGGTGTGATGGTCGGCCACGTCCCGGAAATAACGCCGAATCTCCTTGGGCAGAGGCAGATTCGTCTCGTGGCTGAGCAGTTGCAGCGGCAGCGCCAGCGGGGCGACCGCGCGACGCAGCTCCACCACCTCACGCTTGAGCTGATAGCTGGCCTCGATGGTGACGCGGCTGCGCGGGCTGAACACCTCCTCCTCCATCTCCTCGACATCGTCCTCGATCTCCTCGGTCACCATCACGTACGAATCCACGACGTGATCGGCGACCGCGTGCAGCACCGTGCTGGGGCCCAGCGCGAGTCGTTCGGGCATGCTCTCGAGGCCGTGCCGCACCCCGGTCAGTCCGGTGTGTTCGCCGTGCCGGACGGTGATCACGAAATCGGGTCCGAGGAAGACCATGATCTCGCCGGTCTCCACGATCTCGCTGACCGTATTGCGCTCGTGCTCAACGTATTTCACCGTGCGCAGGATCAGGATCAGCACATCGTCGTAGCGTTCGAGTTTGGGCCGGTTGTGCGCCTGCACCGCGTCCTCGGCGGCCAGTTCGTGCAGACCGAAGATCTGCGCCACGTCGGCCATCTGCTCGGCATCGGGTGCGTGCATGCCGATCCAGACGAATCCCGAGCCCTTCTCCCGCACCTCCGCCAGCGCCTCGGAATGGGTGAACCGGCCCGGCAGCCGTCGTCCGTCGCGGTAGACCGCGCAATCGACGATGGCCCGCGCGGTCGGCACCGGGATCCGGGGGCGTGCGGCGGGGAGGGTCCGTCGGAAACCACGGAACGGGAACTGCGGCAAGCTCGGCACAGGCTGGATGCTAACCCGGTTTGCTGGGAGTCAGCCGGTCGGCGCGGGTGGGCGGGTGCGCGGACCGGTCAGGAATCGAGAAGCGCTGGTCACCGGTCCGCGCCTAGCGTCGTCGGTATGAACATCACCACGAAGACATCCGGTATCGCATCCGTCGTTCTCACCACGCCCGACCCGAGCGCCGCCGCCGCGTTCCACGAGGCCGCGTTCGGGCTGGGCGACCGGCTGCGGGTGCGCGCCGATGACGCGCCGAGCAGCGGGTTCCGTGGTTTCACCCTGTCGCTGGTGGTCTCCGGTCCGAGCACCGTGGACGGATTCATCGCGTCTGCGGTCGAGGCCGGTGCGACCACGGTGAAACCGGCGAAGAAGAGTTTCTGGGGTTACGGCGGGGTCGTGCAGGCTCCGGACGGGACGCTCTGGAAGATCGCCACCTCCACGAAGAAGGATTCCGGCGTCGCGACCCGCACGGTGGACGATTTCGTCGTGTTGCTCGGCGTCGAGGACGTGAAGGCGACCAAGCAGTTCTATGTCGAGCACGGGCTTACGGTGGCGAAGTCGTTCGGCAGCAAGTACGTCGAGTTCGACGCGGGGTTCGCGGCGGTCAAACTGGCCCTCTACGGGCGGCGCGCGGCGGCCAAGGACGCGGGGGTGTCCCCGGAGGGGTCCGGATCGCATCGGGTGGTCTTCGCCGGCGGACTCGGTGCCATCGCCGATCCGGACGGGTTCGTCTGGGAGCCGCTTGCCGCGTGAGTCGGCACGGAATCATCTGTGCCGCAACAGGATCG
This sequence comes from Nocardia macrotermitis, assembly GCF_009604405.1. Classification (GTDB taxonomy): domain Bacteria; phylum Actinomycetota; class Actinomycetes; order Mycobacteriales; family Mycobacteriaceae; genus Nocardia; species Nocardia macrotermitis. The sequence goes on along the minus strand of NZ_WEGK01000007.1, from coordinate 62,821 downwards.
AACTACACGTGCGGACCGGTGTGGGTGGCCAGCCACGCCTTGCTCTGGGCCACCGCGAGCGCGTCGAGATCGTCCTGCGCGAACTGCCAGTCGTCCATGTGCAGGCCCAGCCCGGCCCCGGTGGTGGTGCGGGCGAGTCGGGTGTCACCGCCGATCTGCAACCAGTGCGCGGTGCCGTTGGCATCCATGCCGCCGGTGCAGTGCGCGGTCAGCGCGTCGGGATAGCGAACGAATCCGGTGCCGTAGGGGCGTCCGGTGCGGTGCTGGGTCACCGACATGGTGGGCAACTCGGCGGTGATCGGCGTCGTCGCACTGGCCGGTGCGCCGCTGAGCAGGGCCGCGGGATTGACGCAGGCGACCTGGTGGGTGCGGTCGGTGCGGCCGAACCGGGCGGTGGTCGGCAGCAGTTTGCCGGGCGGCTGGCGGTAGGTCGACAGCGCGACCACGCAGCCCGTCGGCACCGGCGCCGACGCGCCCGTGCGGGTGCAGACCGGCAGATCACGGAAGGTGGACCGGGTATCGGCCCCGCCGCGATCCTGACCGATCGGCACGATGGTGTCCGCGCCGAGCAGGATCGCGCTGATCAGACGCGAGCGCATCTGCCGATTCCCCTCGATGCGCTGCTGGATCAGGGTTTGCAGCACGTAACTGCCCTGTGAGTGGCCCAGCAGCAGCACGCCGCGGTGGCGGCCGGTGGTGGGATCGATGTTGTCGTGCGCCCAGTACTCGTCCCACGCCTGCTCGACGTCGCGGGCCCCGCGCGAGAAGTCCAGTGGGCCGGTGCCGCGGCCGAACACCTGCGGCATCGGCAGCTGCCGGTAGTTCGGCACGAACATGCGGCAGTTGCTGATCAATCTGCCCACCTGCGCCCAGGTGGTGTCGATCTCGATATCGGTCGGCTTGGGCGGCCGGTTGCCGCTCTGATCCAGCGGATTGGCCACCGGATCGACGGTCGGATACACGTAGAAGCAGTCCACGGCCGGGCGGTTCGGCGCGGGCAGTTGATCGACCGTGGTGCTGCCGTCCCGCGCGAGGACCGTGCTGTCCAGGTCGGTGCGGGTGTGCGACTGCGGACGCCGGACCGTGAACGTGGCCTCCGAGGTCTGCGGCGAGCCGAAGCGGTCCTGGTTGCAGGGGTTGTTCGCCATGCCCGGCCGGCACAGCCAGACCGGTTGGGTGAGTGGTTCGGCGGAACTCGTCGCATCGCAGGAGGCCGTGAGGCCGACTCCCGCCAGCATCACGATTCCGGCGCTCAGTGCGGCGAGTCGTCGCCACTTGGTCTGCGTCATCGGTTCCCCCCGAATGCCGGAAGCGCGCGCGGTCTCGCGACCGCGTCCTTCCGAATCATCCCTTTCCAGGTCCACACGGACAAGTATGTTTCGGAATGGGGGCCGCGTTACCGGCATGCAATGCGTGTCACATTTCGCGAGGTGGGGGAGGTCGGGTCACAGTGGTGGTGGCTCAGCGGCTCGAGTGGCACGGTGCCGGGGTGCGATTCGGGATGGTCTCATCCGTCATGATTTCGGGATGAGGGACCGGTCGTGCTTCGAAGGTGGGACTACGAACGCGGCATTCGGGAGAAGACGGGCATCGAATCGGGATGGGCTGCGGAGTCCTGCTGAGACGCGAACGGGGATGTGCGGCAATCACTTCGGTGCGTCCAGACCAGTCTGTTCGTAACGGAGGCCGCGTTGCTGTGCGATCGCGGACGGGTGAATGTGGTTCGCGCACACCGGGGTTGATGTGAGGTTGCCCACGGTGCGGGGTCGGCGTCCGGGGCCGGGTTGTGCCCCGGAGTGCCGGGGCGCACCGGTTCGTGCGGGGAGGTCAGGACCAGTCGTCGAATTCTCCGGCTTTGATTCCCTTGATCCACGCGGCCATCTCTGCCTGGGTGAACGCGAGTGTGCCCGCCTCACGCGCGTTCGAATTGCGTACCAGGGCACCGCCGTCGGGGGCCAGGGCCACCTCGACGCAGGTGCCGTTGTCCGAGAAGGTCGATACGCGCCAGGTCGGATCGGTGTTGTTCATCGTCTATTGCTCCATTCCTTTGCCAGCCCAGTGATGAACTTCCGGGATTCACTGGGGGACAGGGCGATTCGGCCCGCGGCATGCTCGTACACACCTTGAAAGTACTGAACCTCCTCGGCGTCGGTGATGAAGCGTCCACCTCCGTAACCCTCGATGTGAACCTGCGGCGTACCCCAGGGATGGGACATGATGCAGAACGCGCCCAGCCGCCGCGCCTCGTACTGCCCCGCCTCGTACCGGGTGATCCGCAACGTGACGTTCGGCAGTCTGGAAAGTTCCACCATGGTCGAAAGTTGTTCCGCCATAACGTCGGGAGTGCCGATCCGCAGTCGCAGCGCCGACTCGGGCTGGACGAGACTGAGTTCCACTTCGCCGGACCGGACACGTTTCTGCCGGATCAGCCGGGTTTCGACGGTGCGGGCGATATACGCCTCCGACACGCCGTCGTAGCTGACGTGGCTGACGATGTCCTCGACATAGGCGGGCGTCTGTAGCAGCCCGTAAACGCATCGTGGCTCGTAGGAGGCGATCCTGGTGGCGGACTGCTCCATACCGAGGTAGGTGCTCAGCCAGGCGGGCATTTCGCCGTCCCCCTGCGGCATACTGGTCAGCATCGCGTTGAGTTCTTGCAGTTCCACGCCCAGGGCCTCGGCATATGCCCCGCGTTGGTTGGGCTGCGGGGTAGAGTCGCCGCGCTCCCATTTTCCGATGGTGGTGCGGTCCACTCCGACGAGGTCGGCAACCTGTTCTTGGTTGAGCCCTACGGCTTTTCGAGCATCGATGAGGCGTTCGCGTCGCATGAACGCATCATAGAAACGCCTTGAAAGCAGCATGGCGGATTGGCACCATTGATGAGGCTCCCCGGCCGGTGGCCTGTCTCGTCATGCGCGGCCGGGGTGTCCTTCGACCCTTGAGCCCTGCATGAGAGCGAAGGTTGTGATGTACGAACTGCCACAACGGTTTTCAGGTCAACACATGTGTCCGCACCTCGATTCGGGGAAGACTGCGGACCTGCTACCGGTAGAGGTCGTGCGACTGTTCGCCACCGCCGGTAGAGAGTGGCTGACCAGAACCGCGGGCGACGACATCGGGGGGCGGAACCGATGAGCCGACCGGTCGCGATCGGGTACCTGCGCCGCGACGTCTCCGGCACCAGGCAACCCTGGGACGAGGAACAGATCCGTTCTCTGGCACGCAGATTCGGCTACGACCTGTCCCGCATAGTCGCCTTCTCCCACCACACCGACGAACCCCACCAACGCCTGTGCAACGTCGTCGGCAGAATCGGCGCCACCGCCGTCTTCGTCCCCAGCCTCGACCACTTCCTCACCCCCGAGGAAGTCCCCACCGCCCTGCTCACCCTCGCCGACATAGTCACCGTCGACACCCACTACACCTACACCCGCTCCCAGGTCTCCTGACCGTCTCCCGCAGCGCGACAACGATTTCGGCAGCCGATCGGGACGGGTGTCGTGGGCTATAGTGTGGGCGGTCGTAGGTGGGCAGTACGCTCTGGCGGGTGGCGATACGACCGATTCTCATTGCGGGGGATCCGCGCTTGGCTACCTTGGCGGTGGCGGTGACCGTGTTCGATGACGAGCTGGCCGGGTTCGTGGATGATTTGTTCGAGACCAATACCGCGGCCAACGGGGCGGGGTTGGCGGCGAATCAGGTGGGGGATCCGCGGGCGGTGTTCGTGTACGACCTGGTCGAGGGTGGGGTGCGGCATCGGGGGCATGTGGTGAATCCGGTGTTGGAGACCACGGAGTTGCCCGAGACGATGCCGGATCCGGACGACGATCTGGAGGGGTGTCTGTCGGTGCCGGGGGAGTGGTATCCGACCGGGCGGGCCGGGTGGGCGAAGGTCACCGGGGTCGACATCCACGGTGCGCCGGTCGAGGTCGAGGCGACGACCGGATTGCTGGCGCGCTGCCTGCAACATGAGACCGATCATCTCGCCGGGCGGCTGTATCTGACCCGGCTGATCGGGCGTAATCAGCGGGCGGCGCGCAAGATGATCAAGCGGCGGGGCTGGACCGAGCCGGGCGCCAGCTGGTTGCCGGGTACCGAGGATCCGCGATAGTCGTTGGCGTAGCGGGGAATCGGGCCCGGCCCACGGCCGCTCGAACCGCTCGCGCCGCGACCGCATACGATCGGCTCGGTGAACCGGTTGACCGAGCGTCCAGTGGGTGACATGCGCCCGGCCCTGTCCACTCCCGCTCCGCTACGGCCCTCGCCCGATCCCGGTCCCGCCGATCGGTTGCGGGGCTGGGTGGTCACGTTGGTGCTGACCGCGCTCGCGGCGCTCACCCGATTCCAGCACCTGGGCTATCCGACCGACGGCGGCACACCGACTTTCGACGAGAAGTACTACGCCCATCAGGGCTGGGAGATGCTCACCGGCGGCGGGATCGAGGACAACCCGGCCTACGGGTACATCGTGCATCCGCCGGTCGGCAAGCAGATGATCGCGTTGGGGGAGTTGCTGTTCGGCTACACCCCGATCGGATGGCGTTTCAGCGCAGCGCTTTTCGGAACCGTACTGGTGCTGCTGGTCGTTCGCATCACCCGCCGGATGACGCGCTCGACCATGATCGGCGGTATCGCGGGGCTGCTGGTGATCTGTGACGGCACGAGCATGGTGCAGTCGCGCATCGGCATGCTGGACATCTTCCAGGCGCTGTTCGTGGTGGCCGCGTTCGGCTGTCTGATCGTCGACCGCGACGAGGTGCGTGCCAGGCTGGCCCGCGCGGACCTCGAAGGCCGAATCACGTTGAGCCGGTACGGACCTCGGCTCGGCGTGCGCTGGTGGCGTTTCGCGGGCGGCGTGCTGCTCGGATTGGCTTGTGGCACCAAATGGTCCGGGCTCTACTACATCGCGGCCTTCGGAATGCTCTCGGTCTGTTTCGATCTGGCGGCCCGGCGGGCCTACCGGGTGCCGTCGCCGTGGTCGGGCACCGCGCTGCGGGATGTCGGCCCGGCACTCTATGCGCTGGTGGTCATTCCGCTGCTGGTGTATCTCGGCAGTTACGGGGCGTGGTTCGCCAGTGAGGACGGATACGACCGGTATTCGGTCGGCAATCCGTATGCCGGGAAACATCCGGTCGGGTCGGGTGGCCCGTGGTCGTGGGTTCCGGACGCGCTGCGATCGCTGTGGCACAACCAGGGCGAGTCGCTGAGTTTCCATACGGCACTGACGAATTCGAACGGATATCACCACCCGTGGGAGTCCAAACCGTGGACGTGGCCGATGGGTCTGCGCCCGATGCTCTACCACTACGCGGACGGTGGCGTCACCGGCTGCGGCGCGTCGTACTGTGTGGACGCGGTGATGCTGGTGGGCACGCCGGTGCTGTGGTGGGTGTCGCTGCCGATGCTGGCGTGGGCGGCGTGGCGCAGCGTGACCCGTCGCGATTGGCGTTATGCCGCAATACTTGTCGGCTACTGCGCCGGATTCCTGCCCTGGTTCCTGGATCTGGATCGCGAGATGTACTACTTCTACGCGGTACCGATGGCCCCGTTCCTCGCGATGGGGGTCGCCCTGGTGCTCGGGGATATTCTCGGGCCCGCGCCGCTGCTGCGCACGGCCGCCGGCGATCGATTCCTGGTGGCAAATGAGCGGCGGACGTTGAATCTGCTGGTCGTATGCCTGTATCTCGCGGCGGTGGTGGCGAATTTCGTCTGGTTGTGGCCGATCCTGACCGCGATGCCGATCACCGTGGACGATTGGCACGCGCGCCTGATGTTGCCGAGCTGGCGGTGATATCGCTCGGCGCGAGGTGGAATACCTTGCGCCGAACGAACTTTCAGGAGGCCGGTACGCCGGGGACGCCGAGCAGGACCGGGACCTTGCGTTCGCCGGTGTCGTCGAAGGAGATGGTCGAGTCGGTCTCTTCCGGTGCGTTGACGAAGGAGACGAAGCGGGACAGGATCTTCTCGTCCGAGAGCACCGCGGCCCATTCGTCGCGGTAGCCGTCGATGTGGCGGGCCATGGCGGCTTCGAGGTCCTCGGCGATGCCCAGGCTGTCCTGGCACACCACGTTGCGGACGTGCTCGATACCGCCGTCGAGGGATTCCTGCCAGGGCGCGGTGCGTTGTAAACGGTCCGCGGTGCGGATGTAGAACATCAGATACCGGTCGATGTACCGGATCAGTGTGTCGTCGTCCAGATCCCCGGCCAGCAGGACCGCGTGTTTGGGGGTGAGGCCACCGTTGCCGCCGACGTACAGGTTCCACCCGTTCTCGGTCGCGATCACCCCCACGTCCTTACCCCGGGCCTCGGCACACTCCCGAGCACAACCGGAGACGGCGAGCTTGAGTTTGTGCGGGGACCGCAACCCCCGGTACCGCTTCTCGAGCAGCACGGCCATCGCGACCGAGTCCTGTTGCCCGTACCGGCACCAGGTGGACCCGACACAACTCTTCACCGTCCGCAACGACTTGCCGTAGGCGTGCCCGGACTCCATCCCCGCGTCCACGAGCCGCTGCCAGATCAACGGCAACTGCTCGACCCGCGCACCGAACATGTCGATCCGTTGTCCACCGGTCACTTTCAGATACAGATCGAACTCCTTCGCGATCTGACCGATCGTGATCAGTTGTTCCGCGGTCACTTCCCCGCCCGGCATGCGTGGGACGACCGAATACGTCCCATTGCGTTGCAGATTCGCGAGGAAGTGATCGTTGGTGTCCTGTAGCGCGGCTTGCTCGCCGTCGAGGATGTGCTCGCTCGAGGTCGACGCGAGGATGGACGCGACAGTGGGTTTGCAGATATCGCACCCGGATCCCTTGCCGTACTGGGTGATCAGAGCCGAGAAGGTACGGATCCCGGTGACCTGCACGATCTCGAACAACTCCGCCCGGGACTGCTCGAAATGCTCACACAACGCCTTCGACATGACCACACCGGACTGCTGAAGCAGCTTGCTGATCATGGGAACGCAACCGCCACAAGATGTTCCGGCGCTGGTACATCCCTTCACCGAGGCGATGTCACACGCGCCCTCGGCGATCGCGCCGCAGATCGAACCCTTGGACACGTTGTTGCAGGAACAGATCTGCGCGTCATCGGGCAACGCGTCCGCACCCAGCTCCGCACCCGCCGGGGAGATCAGCGCCGCGGGCTCGGCGGGCAACGGCCGCCCGACCAACGGCCGCAACGCCGCGTACTGCGAGGCGTCACCGACGAGCACACCGCCCAGCAGTGTGCTCGCGTCATCGGAGACGACGAGTTTGGCGTAGGTGCCCTTGGCCGCGTCGTGCAACACCACCGACAACGCGCCCTCGCTCTTGCCGTGCGCGTCACCGAAACTGGCCACATCGACGCCGAGCAGCTTCAGCTTGGTCGACAGATCCGCACCCGGAAACTCACCCGACCCGCCCAACAGCCGATCCGCGACAACCTCAGCGGTGCTGTACCCGGGCGCGACGAGCCCATAACAAGTACCTTCGACCGCCGCGACCTCACCGATCGCGTAGATGTTCGGATCACTGGTCACCAACCCCGAATCCGTGACCACACCACCGCGCGCCCCGACCTCCAGCCCGGCTTCGCGAGCGAGCTGATCCCGCGGCCGAACACCCGCCGAGAACACCACGGCAGCGGCATCGATCGTCGTACCGTCGGACAGCGAAACACGAACCCCCACACCGTCTTCGGCGGGTTCGATCGAAGAGGTCCCGACCCCGGTGTGCACATGCAGCCCCAGATCGCTGACCAGCTTCTCCAGCACGGCCCCGCCACCGGTATCGACCTGCGTGTGCATCAGCCGGTCGTTGTATTCCACGACATGAGCTTCCAACCCGAGCAGCCGCAGCGAATTGGCCGCCTCGAGCCCCAGCAGCCCGCCGCCGATCACCACGCCGCGTGCACCCGGCCCGCCCGCCTGCGCGGCGGCCCGGATGCGATCGAGATCCTCGACGGTGCGATAGACGAAGCATTGCGGCAGTTCATGTCCCGCCACCGGCGGCACGAACGGATACGACCCGGTCGCGAGCACCAGTGTGTCGTAAGCGATTACGGCCCCGGTCGAGGTCGTCACCGTGCGGGCGTCGCGATCGATCCGCTCCACCCGCTCACCCAGCCGCAACTCGACCAGCTCGTCATCGTGGAATGCGTTGCCGGGCAGGGCGAGTGCGTCCGGATCCCAGCTCCCGATGTACGAGGACAGTCCGACGCGATCGTAGGCCGCCAGCGATTCCTCGCCGACGATGACGATCCGCCAGCGCCCCTCGGTGTCGCGGGAGCGCAGCGCCTCCGCGAACCGATGCCCGACCATGCCGTGACCGGCGACCACCACTGTCCTGCAAGTGGATTCGACTGCGGAATTCATCATGTCCTCCGGGGCTGGGTTCGGGCTCGGACGTCGCGGGATCAGATGGAACGGGCCGAATGCTCCTGCACCGCGGCCGGTTCCGAACCTGCCAGCGTCTGGGTGACGGTCGCGAGGGTGGAGGCTTCGGGCTTGCTGCCGCGCGCCGCCTGCGGACGCCGCAGGAAGACCAGCGACACCACCAGCGCGCAGACCACGTAGAAGCCCATGAACACCCAGAACGCGGTCGTCGCGGAGTTGGTCGAGGCGTAGGACGAGCGGAACACCAGGTTGATGGCGACACCGCCGAGCGCTCCGACCGCACCCACGAAACCGATCAGCGCACCGGAGGTGTTCTGCGACCAGGCGGCCTGGGTAGCCGGATCCGCTTGCAGGCTCTTGGATTTCGCGTCGAACACCGAGGGGATGATCTTGGTGACCGAACCGTTGCCGACACCCGACAGCAGGAACAGCGCGATGAATCCGGCGATCAGGGCGATCATCGCCCCGCCGGTCGGCACGCCGTGGTGCTTGTCGCCGATCATGCCGGCGATACTGACCACCACCGCGGCCACGATCATGCCCAGGAAGGTGTACAGCGTGACCTTGCTGCCGCCGAAACGGTCGGACCACTTACCGCCGTAGGGCCGCATGAACGAGCCCAGCAGCGGGCCGATGAACGCGATCTGCGCGGCGTGCAGCGTGGCGTGCGTCGCGCTCTCCCCTCCGGCCTTGAAGCTGATCTGCAAGACCTGACCGAACGCGAAGCTGAAGCCGATGAACGAGCCGAACGTGCCGATGTACAGGAACGCGATCGCCCACGACTGCGGCACCTTCAGCGAGGTGATCATGTAGGACATGTCGGCCTTCTGGTTGCGCAGATTGTCCATGTACAGCGCCGCGCCGACACCCGCGAGCGCGATCAGCACCAGGTAGACCAGGCAGACGATCGAGGCGTTCCCGTAGGCGTTGCCGACCGTGGCGATGACCGCCAGGCCGACCAGCTGGATCAGCGGCACACCGAGATTGCCGCCGCCCGCGTTCATGCCCAGCGCCCAGCCCTTGAGCCGCTGCGGATAGAACGCGTTGATATTCGTCATCGACGAGGCGAAATTGCCGCCACCGAATCCGGCCAGCGCCGCGACGATCATGAAGGTCGTGTACGAGGTGCCCGGCTGGTTGATGAAATACAGCGTCAGCAGCGTCGGGATCAGCAGCATCACCGCGCTGAAGATGGTCCAGTTGCGGCCGCCGAAACGCGCGGTCGCGACGGTGTAAGGAATCCGTAGAAATCCGCCGACCAATGTCGGAACCGCGCCGAGGAAGAATTTCCCGGCCGGGTCGATGCCGAATTTGTCGGTCGGCATGAACAGGACCATGACCGACCAGATGGACCACACCGAAAAGCCCACATGCTCGGCGAATACCGACCACCACAGGTTTCGTTTGGCGATGTCCTTACCGCCGGACTCCCAGGCTTCGACGTCCTCGGCGTCCCAATTCTCGATATTGCGATTTCGCGACAGCGTGCTCAACGGGGCCTCCCACATCAGGTTGGCTCAACAGTAGGAAAAGGGTATTTCCGCCATGCTGCGTGGAATGTCGTCGACGTCAACGGTTCCGCACGGATATGCGGTGGCGGCCGTGAGATCGTGCCATTTGTTTCGGGAATGTGACATGCGGGTTGTGTGCCCGTCACGAAGTATCGGGGCGCGGCCGCGGGTGCGGGTGAGGTCGATATTACGCACTCTCGGAGGGGGCGGGATCGACCCGTGACGACCGGGATGCCGCTGATGTGCTGGTATGGGTGCATGTCAGCGCGCGCGGAAGTCACCCGATGGTAGCCGGGCAGCCGCCCTCGGCCGACGGGGCCGAGGTCCTGTCCACGGCCTGGTCGCGGGCGATGGGCCTGCGGATTCCCGTGGTCAACGCGCCGATGGGCGGGGTTGCCGGTGGGCGGCTGGCCGCCGCCGTCGGTGCGGCCGGTGGGTTGGGCATGATCGGGATGGGCAGCGCCGGATCGGTCGCCGCGCTCGAACGTGAACTCGCGCAGTTGGGCGATGATGCCGGGAGGTTCGGGATCGGACTGGTGGACTGGGTGGTCGCCACCCAACCCGGCCTGCTCGATCGGGCGATCGCCGCCGAGCCGGTGCTGATCTCGGTGAGTTTCGGGACGGACATGTCCTGGGTCGATCGCGTCCGTGATGCCGGAATCCGCACGGCCACACAGGTTTACAACGCCGAGGAAGCGAAACGCGCGGAACGGTCCGGCGTCGATGTCCTGGTCGCCCGGGGCGCCGAGGGCGGTGGGCACGGCGCGGTGGAAATGGCCACGCTGCCGCTGCTGGACGCGGTCCTCGACGCGGTATCGATCCCGGTCCTGGCGGCCGGGGGAATCGGTTCGGCGGCGACTCTGGCCGCGATGCTGACCGCCGGGGCCTCGGGTGTCTGGCTCGGCACCTGCCTGGCCGCCTGCCCGGAATCGCTGCTGTCGCAGGACGGCCGGGAGGCCATGATCGCCGCGCGGGGGACCGATACGATCCTCACCCGCGCGTTCGACGTCGGGATGGAATTGCCTTGGGCGACAAGGTTTCCCACGCGAGTACTGCGTAACGAGTTCGCCGCACGCTGGACCGGTCACGAGGCGGAGCTGGCCCGGGATCCGGCGGCCCGCGCGGAACTCGGAGCCGGGATCGCGCGCGCGGATCAGCGGGTGACGCCGATCGATGCCGGTCAGGGCGTCGGGCTGGTCACCGCCGCCGAACCGGTGGCGCAGCTCCTCGGGAGTCTGTGTGCGGGAGCCGCGCGGCTGCTCGGGCGGTAGCGGTCAATCCTCGCTGCTGCGCCGATCGCCGAGGAAGCGCAGCAGTGCGGGATCGGTGGAGGTGAACCGGTCCACTTCCTCACCGCCGGTGCACTGGTAGAGCACGACGGTCACCCGGTCGTCGCGGCGGTTCAGCACCCGCCACACCGCGCCGGAATCTTCCCAGCGTCGCAGCACCGCGACGGGATCCGCATCAAGGGCCATACGGTCCATGATCGCGCGCCAGCGTCACCAGCGTTCGGGAGTCACCGGCGCATCCCACGCCTTGGCGTAGCGGCTGTGGTCCGGACGCTGCACGGCCTTGGCCCGGTAGACGATGTACGGGCGGGTGAGATAACCGATCGGCGCGCTGAACATGTGCACGAGCCTGGTGTACGGCCACACGCCGATCAGCGTCAGCACGATCAGCCCGTGCGCCTGGAACGTCCACGGCGTGCCGACCATCAGTTCCGGATGCGGATGCAGCGTGAAAATGCTTCGGAACCAAGGGGATACGGTCTCGCGATAGTTGTAGGTGCCCCACAGCAGATTGCTGCCGACGGTGTTGAGCAGGCCGGTGATCAGGGCCGCGGCCAACAGCACGTACATCATCTTGTCGTTGTTCGTGGTGGCCTTGCGCACCGCGGGCACCGTGACGCGCCGGTACAGCAGGATCGCGATACCGGCGATCACCGCCACCCCCGCGACCGAACCCGCCGACACCGCGACCACGTGATACATCTCCTCGGAGACGCCCACCGCGTCGGTCCAGGACTGCGGAATCAGCACGCCCAGCACGTGACCGCCGATGACACCGAGCATGCCGAAGTGGAACAGCGGGCTGCCCAGCCGCAGTAACCGGCTCTCGTACAACTGCGAAGACCTTGTGGTCCAACCGAATTGGTCGTTGCGATACCGCCACAGGTGGCCGAGCACGAACGAGGTGAAGGCGATGTAGGGCAGGATCAGCCAGACGTCGGTACTCATCGGCGGGCCTGCGCCGTCTCGAACAGAGCGGGATCCATGGTGTAGGGGTCCATGCCGACCTCCTCGTCCGGCGGTCCCGCCGCGGCCAGTTCGGTGATGCGGCGGCGGTCCGCGATTGTCAGCGGGGGCAGTGTGGCCACCACGGCCGCGACGACGTCGGCGTAGTGGGAACCGTTGTCCTGCAAGGACAATCGCAACAGCTCGATGACCGGGATGTGCTCGCCGAGCAGGCGTTCGCCGCCGATCGGATCGACCGTGGCCGCGAATTCGAGCAGCACGGGCAGATGGTCGGGGAGTTCGCGGTCGTCGAGTTCGACGCCCGCGTGGCGGTAGGCGTGTTTGAAGCGCAGCAGGGCCATGCCGCGTTTGCGGGTGTCGCCGTAGGCGTAGAAGGTGAGGTGCATGCTCGAGCGGCGGCGCATGTCGAAGGTTTCGACGTAGCGCTGGGCCAGGTCCAGCGGCGAGGACTCGTTGACGTGATCGATGAAGCGTTGCAAGGGGATTCGCGCTTCGTCGGGGAGTCGCGCCGCGGTGTCGGCGATGCGGTCGATCGCGGTGAACAGGTTGTCGTCGGGGTAGTCCAGCAGGAGAGCGGCGGTGCGCCAGATCAGGCGGCGGTCGCGGTCGGACATCTGTACGGCCGGTTCGGGGCGGCGGCGTATTTTCAGGAGTGTCATCGCTGGGCCCCGCTCGAGATCGGTGAGGTGTCGTCGGTCTTGTGACCGTTGCCGTTGCCGTTGGACTCGGCTCGGGTTGCGTTGGCCCCGTTGCCGTTCGCGGCGGCTCCGTTGGTCCCGTTCGCGGAGTGCCCGTTGCCGTTCGCGCCCGGAACCAGCCCCTCGGTACTGCGACCGTCCCAGTTCAACAGATTGATCCGGTTCGTTTTCTGTTCCGGCGCAGCATCATTGGCATCGGTGAGATGGAATTTCTCCACCATCGTGTCGAAGGCGGTCATCCCCGGCCCGCCGTCGGTGTCCAGACTGCACCCGGTGGCGAGCGAATCCAATTCGTGCGCCTGCGAGGTCGCGCCCTGCGGAATCACGTACCGGTGTTCGTATTTCGCGATGGCCAGCAGCCGGTACATCGCCTCGATCTCCTCGGGTTCGAGGCGCACCGACGGCGCGATCGCCGGATCGGGCTCCTTGCCGAGGTTCACCGACCGCATGAACGAACGCATGGCCGCCAGGCGCTGCATGGCCGCGCGCACCGGGCCGATCTCGCCGGCGGTGAACAGTTCGGCGAGATATTCGATCGGAATGCGCAGCGCGTCGATGGCCCCGAACAGATTCGAGGCGTCCTCACCGTCGTGCCCGGTCTGCGACAGCGACTCCACCACCGGCGAGAGCGGCGGCACGTACCAGACCATCGGCATGGTGCGGTATTCCGGATGCAGCGGCAGGGCGATCTGATAGTCCACGATCAGCTTGTAGACCGGCGAATTCTGTGCTGCCTCAATCCAATCCGGACTGATACCGGCACGTTCGGCCTCGGCGACCACGCGCGGATCGTGCGGATTCAGGAACACCCCGAGTTGGCTGGGGTACAGGTCCTTGGGATCGGTCACCGAGGCGGCCTCGAGGACGGCGTCCGCGTCGTACAGCATCACGCCGATGTAGCGCAGCCGTCCCACGCAGGTCTCCGAGCAGACCGTCGGAATGCCGACCTCCACGCGCGGGTAGCAGAACGTGCATTTCTCCGCTTTACCCGTCTTGTGGTTGAAATAGATCTTCTTGTAAGGACATCCGGTCACGCACTGCCGCCAGCCGCGGCACTGGTCCTGATCGACCAGCACGATGCCGTCCTCGGCGCGCTTGTAGATCGCTCCCGACGGGCAGGAGGCCACACACGACGGATTCAGGCAGTGTTCGCAGATCCGGGGCAGATAGAACATGAAGGTCTGCTCGAACTCCAGCTTGACCTGCTCGGAAAGCTTGGACAGCAACGGATCCCGGCCGACCTGCTCGGGGCCCGAACCCAGATCGTCGTCCCAGTTCGCGCCCCAGGTGATCGTCGTATCCTGGCCGGTGATCAGCGATTTCGGCCGCGCGACGGGGGTGGTGTCCATGGCTGGGGCCGACAGCAGGTTGTCGTAGTCGTAGCTCCACGGCTCGTAGTAGTCCGCGACCGTGGGCAGGTCCGGATTGGCGAAGATGTTGAGCAGCCGCTTCATTCGCGATCCGGACTTCAGGGTGAGCCGGCCGCGCTTGGTGAGCTTCCAGCCGCCCTTCCACTTCTCCTGATCCTGGTACTGCCTCGGATAACCTTGTCCCGGACGGGTTTCCACGTTGTTGAACCACATGTACTCGGTGCCGCCGCGATTGGTCCACGCCTGCTTGCAGGTGACGCTGCAAGTGTGACAGCCGATGCATTTGTCCAGGTTCATCACCATGGCCATCTGTGCCATGACACGCATATCAGTACTCCACTTCCTGCGAACGTTCATCGGGCGCAGGGTGGTGGCCTCGTCGCATTCTCATCAGTACTCCACTTCCTGCGTGCGTTTGCGGATCGTGGTGACCTCGTCGCGCTGATTTCCGGTGGGGCCGTGGTAGTTCAGCGCGAACGACTGCTGTGCGTAGCCGCCGATGAGATGCGTGGGTTTGATCATGATCCGGGTGAGGGCGTTGTGGATGCCGCCGCGCTTGCCCTTGCCGGGCTGCTGTTGCGGTGCGGGCCAATCGAATCCGGCGCCGCTGGACGCGGTCGAGTCCGGCTTTCCTTCGATACGCGGGACGCCGACGGCGCGGTCCTGGGCGTGGTACATGAACACCGTGCCCTCGGGCATCCGATGACTGACGATCGCCCGCGCCACGACGACGCCGTTGCGGTTCACCGCCTCGATCCAATCGTTGTCCGCCACACCGATCTTCGCGGCGTCGCGGTCCGACATCCAGATCGCCTGGCCGCCGCGCGAGAGCGTCAGCATGTGCAGGTTGTCCTGATACGCCGAGTGGATCGACCACTTCGAATGCGGCGTGAGGTACCGCACGGTGACGCCGTTGTCACCGACGGACCCCACCCCCGGTTCGCTGAACAGGGCACTCATGTCCAGCGGCGGGCGGAAGATCGGCAGCTGTTCGCCGAGTTCGGCCATCCAGTCGTGGTCGAGGTAGAAGTGCTGGCGTCCGGTGAGGGTGTGCCAGGGTTTGAGGCGTTCGGTGTTGATGGTGAACGGCGAGTAGCGGCGTCCGCCGGTCTCGCTGCCCGACCATTCGGGGGAGGTGATCACCGGCACCGGCCGGGATTGGGTGTCGGCGAAGGTGATTCGCTTGCCCTCGTGTTCGGCGGCCAGGTCCGCGAGCTTGGTGCCGGTGCGGCGTTCGAGGGCCTCGAATCCCTCCACCGCGAGCCGCCCGTTGGTGGTGCCGGACAGTGCGAGGATCGCCTCGGCGGCGTGGGTGTCCTTGGCCAGCGACGGACGTCCCTGTGCCACACCGGAAACCACCGTGCCGTTCACCCCGGCGAGGTAGGCGACCTCTTCGTCCGGGTAGGTGGTGACGCCCTTGGTGGTGACGCCGAGCGTTTCGATCAGCGGTCCGAGCGCGGCCATCTTCTCCGCGATCTTCGGGTAATCCCGTTCGACCACAACCAGTTTCGGCATGGTCCTACCGGGAATCGGCTCGCACTCACCGGTTTTCCAGTCCAGCACGCGCCCGCCGGACTGCGCCAGCGCGTCGGGCGAATCATGTTGCAGCGGAACGGCGATGACGTCCTTGCGCACACCCAGATGCTTCTCGGCCATCCAGGAGAATCCGCGCGCGATCCGATGGAACGCCTCGAAATCGGTCTTGGCCTCCCACGGCGGGGAGATGGCGGGGGAGAAGGCGTGCACGAACGGGTGCATATCGGTCGAGGACAGATCATGCTTCTCGTACCAGGTCGCGGCGGGCAGCACGATATCGGAGAACAGGGTCGTGCTGGTCATCCGGAAGTCCAGGGACAGCAGCAGATCCAGTTTTCCGGTGGGCGCCTCGTCGCGCCAGACCAGTTCGGACGGCCGCACCCCGGCGCTGTCGGTGGTTTGCAGATTGGAGTCCGCGCCCAGCAGATGTTTGTGGAAGTACTCGTTGCCCTTACCGGACGAACCCAGCAGATTCGCGCGCCAGACGGTCAGGCAGCGCGGGAAGTTCTCCGGCGCGTCGGGATCCTCGCACGCGAAACGCAGTGCGCCGGACTTCAATTCGTCCACGACGTGATCCGCGGCCGATTTGCCGGACGTTTCGGCCTCGTCGGCCAGATCCAGGGGATTGCGGTCGAAGGTCGGGTAGGTCGGCATCCAGCCCAACCGGCTGGCCAGCGCGATATTGTCCGCCGCGGTGCGCCCGGCGAAGGTGCCCTTGCCCAGCGGCGAGGAGAACGCCTCCGCGGTGAACGGGTCGTAACGCCACTGATCGTTGGTCAGGTACCAGAACACCGTGCCCTGCATCTGCCGCGGCGGGCGCTGCCAGTCCAGGCCGAAAGCCAGTGTGGACCAACCGGTTACGGGCCGGCACTTCTCCTGGCCGACGTAGTGCGCCCAGCCGCCGCCGTTCACGCCCTGGCAGCCGGTCAGCAGGGTGAGGGTGAAGAACGCGCGATAGATCTGGTCCGAGTGGAACCAGTGGTTGGTGCCCGCGCCCATCAGGATCATCGAGCGACCGCCGGATTGTTCGGCGTTGTCGGCGAATTCGCGCGCGATCCGCTCGGCCTGGGTGGCCGGTACGCCGGTGATGGTCTCCTGCCAGGCCGGGGTGTAGGGCTGGGTGGGGTCGTCGTATCCGGTGGGCCAGCTGCCGGGCAGCCCGTCGCGGGGTACGCCGTATTGAGCCAGCAGCAGATCGAAAACGGTCGTAACCCGTTTGCCCGCAACGAGTGTCGTCGGGACACCGCGCAGGACGCTGCCCGGCACATCGCTGTCGAAACGGGGCAGCCGCAGGGTGACCGGTTGCGCCCCGGGCTGCCCGTGCAGGCTCAGCAGCGGATCGGTGCCCTCGAGGTCCAGATTCCATTTCCCGGCATCGGCCGCGCCGAAGCGGTGCCCGAGAGATCCGTTGGGCACCACCGGATTTCCGGACTCGTCGAGCAGGACCATCTTGTGCTCGACGCCCTCGCCCTGCTGTCCGAGATCGGCGGCGGTGAGGAATTTGCCCGGCAGCGTGCTTTCCTGGTGGTACTCGCCCTCGGCGTCCCAGCCGCCCGCCTCGTCCAGGCAGATCAGGAACGGCAGATCGGTGTAGCGCTTGACGTAGTCCAGGAAACGCGGCGTCGTGCGGTCGACGAAGAACTCCTTGAGCACCACGTGCCCCATCGACATGGCAAGTGCCGCATCGGTTCCCGGACGCGCGGGCAGCCACTCGTCGGCGAATTTGGTGTTGTCCGCGTAGTCGGGGGAGACCACGACGACCTTCTGGCCGCGATAACGCGCCTCGGTCATGTAGTGCGCGTCCGGGGTGCGGGTCACCGGGACGTTCGAACCCCACATGATCAGGTATCCGGCGTCGAACCAGTCGGCCGATTCGGGCACGTCGGTCTGATCGCCGAACACCTGCGGCGAGGCCACCGGCAGGTCGGCGTACCAGTCGTAGAACGAGAGCATCGAGCCGCCGAGCAGTGAGATGAATCGCGCGCCGACCGCATGGCTGACCATCGACATCGCCGGAATCGGGGAGAAGCCCGCGACCCGGTCCGGGCCGTACTGTTTGATCGTGTAAACGTGTGCGGCAGCGGCGATTTCGGCCGCCTCCCACCATTCGGCCCGCACGAATCCGCCCTTGCCGCGCGCGGACTTGTACCGCCGGGCCCGCTCGGGATCCTCGACGATCTCGGCCCACGCGAGCACCGGATCCTTCACCCGCGTCCTGGCTTCGCGATACATCTCCAGCAGTACCCCGCGCACATACGGATACCGAACGCGCGCAGGGGAATACGTGTACCAGGAGAAGGACGCGCCGCGCGGGCAGCCGCGCGGTTCGTATTCGGGTTTGTCCGCGCCCACCGACGGATAGTCGGTCTGCTGCGACTCCCAGGTGATCACGCCGTCCTTGACGTAGATCTTCCACGAACACGATCCCGTGCAGTTCACCCCGTGCGTGGACCGCACCACCTTGTCGTGCGACCAGCGGTCCCGATAGAACTCGTCGGCCTCGCGCCCGCCCTGCTTGTGCAGCGTGCGCTGATCGCCGGAAATCTCGCCCCGCCGGAAGTACTTACCGAGCCGCAGCAGCGCGTCCCCGGCATCCTCGATCCCGATGCCCGGGGCAGGGCGCGACGCCGATACTCGGTCACGTGAGTTGACCATGATGCCCCTTCGAGCGGAATAGCAGGCTGACTCGTCCGACTGTAAAGACCCACCCGGAGCAGGCAAAACATCTCTCTCACACCCCAATCCGCCCCGCGGTGCGCTGTGAGGTCGCCGCAACCTACCGGTCACCCCGCAGCCCAGTGATTCTCGTCACCGCTCACCCCTGAGCAGGCCCGACGCCCCCGAATCCCGAAAATCCGCCCCCGCGCGGCCCCCTTGTTCGACAACCGGTGATGGATTGGAAACTGCCGCTTCTCGGACGGTTTACATTAATTAACACGCCTGAACCGCGTTCCGGACGCCGTTTCTCGCCCCATCGCGCCCGAGTTCACCGGCCTTTCGCCACCGCTCCAGCCGAGTTGTCACAGCCGATCGCGTGGCCCGGTCGTGGCGGTCCCGCACACCGCTCTCAGTGCCCCGCCGCGGTGAGCTGATGATCCGCCTCGAGCAGCATCCACCCGCTGAGCTGGACCGACAGGTCGCGGCTCAGGTTCGCGACCTGCGCGTTCGAGGAGTGGGTGAGCTGGGTGAAGGTGCCGGGGTGCGCCGGGACGGTGAGGGGGCGGCTCCAGTCCATGCCGAACAGGGGGAGCCCGCCGACCTCGGCGCGGTGTTCCCAGGCCGCGCGGGCGGAGGTGTGGACGATGTTCGCGGCGGTGGTGTCGCCGAGCGCGAGGGCGGCCTCGGCGAGGTATCTGGCCAGGATGCCCATGAACAGGCCGGAGTCGTTCGCGGTGGCAGCGGCGATCACACCGTCGGTGGTGAGGTGCTCCGCGGTGGCGGCGATGAGTTCGGTCGCCCGGTCGCGGTGGGTGGAATCGCCTGTGCGGGTGGCCAATTCGGCTTCCAGGCCGATTGTCGCGCCCTGGCAGTAGGTCGGTGTGGCGCGGTCCACCCGCCCGCCGGGTTCGTGGACGCCGTCATAGATCAGACCGGTGCGCGGATCGCGCAGGCGACGTTGGAGGAAGTCCGAAAGTGCTGCGGCGCGGGATAATTCGCCGGTCCGGGCCATCGCGATACCGGTCGGGCCGATCGCGGAGGTGGAGTAGTAGTTGTCGTTGGAACGCCACGGCACCGCACCGATCTCCGGCTGCCAGCCCGCGTACAGCGCGCGGTGCAGATCCCCGACGGCTGCGCCGAACCGGATCCCGAGCAGGCGTTCGGCCCGTTCCATCGCCAGTATCAGCCAGGACATGTCGTCGTAGTAACTGTTCACCCAGCCGGTGAAGTTACGGACCCGGATGCCGCGGGCGACGGCGAAGATGCGCTCGATGCGTTCGGGGGTGCGGGCCCGGATCGCGGCGTCGACCGCGCAGTCGAGCAGATGCGCCTGCCACCAGTAACACCATCGCCCGAGCAACAGTTGCTCCCACAGCGACGCGGGCCAGACCAGCGTGCCCAACTGAACCTGCGACTCACCCCAGAGTGAACGCACATAACGCTGCACGATCGCCTGTTCTGCCAGGTCGGCCCGCTGCCCCGACTCCTCGGGACCCGGTGGCGCCTCCTGGCTGATCATCACCGCCTGCGTCGGCTGCGCGGTAGCAGTGAGCGCCACCCAGGCCCCGGCCGCAACCAGGACACTGCGTCTACCGATTCTGTTGTCGCGGCGATCCATCCGCTCGGACTCCCTCATACCAACAACGATCACCGGAGCGGAAAATGTGCACCGACATCGTATCGGGCGGAGACTTCCCGCGCGCGGCGGCAATCTGTCGGACCGTTGACGTACTCTCGCCGCGGCATCGATTCAGCGAGAGATCCGAGGCAATGACAGCTCTGCCGACCTTCCCCCTGCCCTTCCGCTCCTACCATCAGGTGGCCACCACACCGCCCCGCAGCCTGCGCGAGTTGCAGATGATGCGACTCAGCGCCCTGATCCGGGCCAAACCGGACTGGTTCGTGAAGATGCACGACGCGGAGATCGTCGCCCGGTGGACGCGGTAGGCCACCGAGCGGGACCTGACGGAAGCCCAGATCCGTTATGTGCTGGCGGAATTGACGTATTACGCCGGGTTGCGGGGATGCGCGCACTGGTATCGAGGTGTCGGCTGTCGACGGGGTGTGGCAGTCGGACGTGTTGATCGACGACGAATTGAAATCCCGTCTGTGCGAAGCGGTTCGAGTGCTGGAGGAGGTTCCCGAGGCCGAGCGGGACTGGCATCCGGGTGCGGACGGTCAGGTGCTGGATCTGGTGCATCCGTCGCTGTTCTGTCTGGTGCGCGGGGTGCCGCACTGGATGATCCCGACTACGAGCAGAACGACCGCAACGGTGTGCGGGAGGTCTACGCCTCGAGGACGAGGGACCGCTGGCGCAGGTGCTGGGCTCCGCGCTCAAGCCCACCTCGACCATGACCCTCGCCGAGGCGAAGGAGCACCGCGCCCAGCTGATGCACGAACGGAAGTTCTTCGTGGACACCCACAACGAGGAGATCTACGAGCGGGAGTTCTCCCTCTGTGAACACTGAACCCGCACAAGGTGTTTCGATTTCCTCGCCGACCGCCGATGAATTCTCGCCGGCGAGTCGGTCCTAACGGAGTAACTGCCCGGGTGGGCTCGTCGATTCAGGAGGGTGTTGTGGCGATTCAACGGATGGACAACGTATTGATCGTGGTCGAGGACCTCGATGCGGTGATCGGGTTCTTCGTCGAACTCGGGATGGAGTTGGAAAATCGCGGCCCGGTCGAGGGCCCGTGGGTGGAACGGGTGATCGGCGTCGAGGATGTGCGGCAGGAGGTGGCGATGCTGCGGATCCCCGGTGCGCCCGGCGGCATCGAACTGGCCATGTTCAGCAACCCCGAGGTGATCCGGACCGAACCGAAACACGCCCCCGCGAACACGCTCGGCATCCGCCGCGTCATGTTCGCCGTCGACGATATAGATGACGTCGTCACCCGGCTGCGCGCCCGAGGCGCCGAACTCGTCGGCGAGATCGTGCAGTTCGAGCAGATCTATCGGCTCTGCTACGTGCGGGGACCGGAGGGCATCGTCGTCGGGCTCGCCGAGGAGCTGCGCTGACGCCTCACAGCAGCCGCACCGCGAGTTCGTAGACGGTGTCCGTCTCCCGTGCTCCGGCGGGATCGCGCAGGAAGATCTGCCGGGGCCGCCAGTCGGATCGCTCGTCGTGCGCGGTCAGCCACTGATGCAGCGATTCGAATCCCAGCGCCGTCGTCATCTCGGATTTGGGGACTTCGATATACGCCTCGCGCGTCGCGGGTTCGTCGCGCACGAGCATGTCCGGGAAGCGTGCGGCGACCGCTTCGAGTTCGGATCTGCTTACCGGACAACAGAATTCGACCGGAGCATCGTCGTCGGGACCGAGCTCGCCGTGATACCGCAGGAACGGCAGCCCCGCGACACCGTCCGGCCGCGGCACCGACGGACCACCGAACAGCGCGAACAACGGTGTTGCGAATTCACCGATCCGATCCGCGGCCAGATTTTCGGTACAACTCAACAGCGCACGTTCGGGAATGGTGCGAACGGACACGGGATACACGGCAACCTGCTTTCCACCCAGTTGGGCAATGAGGAATTCGGCCAGCCGCCGCTTACCGGTGAACGCCCGCTCCCGCTCGTCCCAGTACTCACTCAGCCCCCGCGCCCGCTGATCCACCGGCTGCGCCAACACCGCACCGATGGTCGCCAGCGGCATATCCAACCGCCGCAACTGCGCAATATGCCGAGCCACCGGCACCTGCCCCACCCCGTACCACCGATACCCACTCTCCGGATCAACCCGCTCAGGCACCAGAATCCCCGCATCCGCATACAACCGCAACGCCTTCGGCGACAACCCGGCCAACCGCGCAAACGCCCCGATACTCACCAGATCCACCGCTTACCTCCTCGCCGCCACGAATTTCCTCGTATCGAGCATGGGGTCGGCCCCAGGGGCAAAGTCAACCAGCGTTGTCGGACGTTCCCGCGCAAGCTGCGCCCGTTCTGCTGGTTCGCCGCCGATGGTCACTGAGGCACCCGTTGTTACGGGGCGATGCTGCGGGACCTGTGTGGAACTGCGAGCGGTTCGAAGCGTTCAGCGTGGCCAGTCGAGTTGGTGGTCCGGGATGCCGAGGTTGCGGCCGTGGTCGGCGGCGATGGTGTGGCCGTGCTCGTCGTCACGTGCGAATCGGAAGATGCGATTTCGGAAGACTATGAATGTTTCTGTGTGAGTGTGGAATTCGACGTACCAGGGGCCGATGTCGAGCGCTCCCGCAAGCTCGTCGGCGAAGGTATGGGCGTGAGTGACATCGACACCGAACTCGATCAGCGTCCAGGCGGGTGGCTGTCCGGCGGCGGGTTGCGCCGGTACCAGTCGCGTGATTGTGCCGAGAGTGATGCCGAGGCTCGGCAAGGTACTGCCCACTCGCAGGCTTTCAGCGATCAGCACACCGATCGCCCGGTCGACGTCGGATTGGCCGGATGAGGTCATCCCCCATGGGATCACGATTACCCAGGCGCCCAACATCATTGAATGCTCACTGAGCGAAATTGCTCACCCGCGAATCTCTATGCTTTGGTTCCAGGCTCAATCCGAGTTGATTCGAGATCTGAACAGCTTGGGGGAGTAGAGGTTTCGGCTACGGTTTGCTCGTGGAGCGCTTGGCGTTGCCGTTCGACGTTCGCCAGCTCGGCCAAGGCTTGATCACGGGAATGCTGAGCGTAGGAGATCATCCCCATCGTAAGCATCTCGAGCGGATCCCCATCGGGCCCCAACTTGGCCAGCCGCGCAGCCATAACCGCAGCCATACCCGCCATGTTCATCCCCTCGGGCCGAGCAATCGGCAACGCATTCCACCAGGAGTTGGTGACGTTGGCGGCGAACTCGCTCGACGCATCGGCCAGCCCCCGCCAGAGGTCGACCAGCAGATCGGCGTACTCGTCAACGGTCATCTCGACCGGATCAGCGACCTCCGCGTCTTCACCGGCGTCGGCAGCGTGCGCCGGTACGCCCGCGGTTGGTTCCGGTGTCTCCACGAGGTTCTCCGTTGTCGTTGGGGGACTAGCGTTTCCACGAATCATGATGCGCTCGAGCGGGCCGTAGCACCATCATTTGGTCATCATTCGAAGCATATCGGTCAGTGTCCGCGCTCCGGCCTGGACCGTCTGATCATTCAGGTTTTTGAACTGAATGTTGCCGTAGACTCCGTTGACATTCGCGCCGAGCATAACCATCTGAGGACCGACAGCCTCTGCCCACGTCTGCGGATCAAATATGAAAGGAAATTCCGCCACTACCGTCCGTGTCGGACGCCGGTCGTGCGGGTGTATGAGTACCTGGTCCAGATCCCTGGTCGGTCCGGGCGTCGTCTTCGGGATACTGGATGCGCTGGCCCTTCGCATCGTAGGCGGGGCGGCCCTGGGCATCGAACCAGATGTCGGTGGCCGGGTCGTGAGTCCAGCCTTCGAACTCGGTGCCGACCAGGTCATCGATGAAGTATTTTTCTCCCCAGCCCAACCCAGGTGTGCCTTCGCGGGGTGGCAGGGTCGCGCCGAGCCGGGTGAACTCCTCGAATATTGCATCGGTGGCGGCGAGCTCCTCGGCGCTAGGGTATTTTATGCCCATTTGCTCGCTCTCTTCGCGGCTGTAGAACGTGAATCGACCTACTCTTTCCGGCATGTGTTTTTCCTTTCTACGGTTCGACCAGTTGGATTATGGTGCGCCGCGGGTTCGATGGATCGGCTTTTATGCCTTTTACCAAGAACTTCGTGGCCGATTGGAATGCCACCTCGTCATGTGTGCCACCGAGTTCGGACACGTCACGGCCGGTTTTCGACACGATTTGAAACGTGGTGTTCGTAGTGTTCACCATGCCTCCGTTGTTCACCCCGGCCGGGTTGGTGGATGAGTTCATGAATCCATTGCCGTTCCACGGCTTGCCTTCTTGGAAGCTCTTTTGAAGGCTTGCGAGTTCGTCGCCAGTCAGGTCGATATCTCGGCGGACGGGACCGGCGTGCACGGGTGCCTTGCTCATGGCACTGTTGATGAGGTCGAGCTTTTGTTGCTGTTCGGCGGTGAGTTTGTCGCCTTTGCGGAGCGCTCGCACCAGATCGCGACCAGGGCCGCGCAACAGCGCTTGTTCTTCTTCGCGGCTCATGTACTTGCCGCCACCGCTGAGCCAGTCCTGAGCGTTCTGCTGTACCCGCTGTTGTATCTCCGCTATCTTCTTCTGCTCGGCCGCAAGTTTCTGTTCTGCCTGGAATGCTTTCTTGGCTTTCCGGGCCTTGACCCACGCTTCGACCATCTCGCGGATAGGGCCCACGAATCTGTCGACGATTTTGGCGACACGTGCGGCTGTCACCACTGTGGCCAATCCCGCGGTCAAACAGTTCGCGAC
Source organism: Nocardia macrotermitis (assembly GCF_009604405.1). Classification (GTDB taxonomy): domain Bacteria; phylum Actinomycetota; class Actinomycetes; order Mycobacteriales; family Mycobacteriaceae; genus Nocardia; species Nocardia macrotermitis. The sequence continues at coordinate 38,073 of NZ_WEGK01000007.1, read as the reverse complement.
CGCACCGAGAATAATGGTTACGCCCACCTCCACAGCCAGGCTTTTTGCGAGCTCCTCGAGCTTTTTCTTCAGTCGCTCGCGCAGGTTGTGCAGGTCGTCGTGGTGGGATTGGCAGGATTTCGCGAGTTCGTCGCACCCGTCCACGATCGTGTTCGCCGAGAGTTTCATCCCTTGCAGATCTTCGACGACATGTGTGGCTTCGGGAGATTTGACCAGCGAGACCGAGTCGATGATGCGGCCGATACTGGCCGCCAGCCCGTTGATGGCGTGGTCGGCGTGCATCGTGGTCCAAGTGCCCGCGAGCGCGGAGAGCTTGTCCAGGTCGCCGTCCGGGATGATGATGCCGACCTTCTCGGCGAGGTGGATCGCGTCCGACAGGCCGTTCCCGGGTCCACCCGCCGAGGGCGGAGACTTGCGGCACATCAGCACGGCCGGGAGTGGATCCGCGGGCCGGGTGGGGGCCGCGCCCTTGGTACCGGTAGTAGCGTTCCAGTCCGCGAGCTGGTGGTTGTAGCCGAGCGTGCGCAGCGCTTTCGCGTAGGTGTCCATCAGCTCGGCGAGCGAGAACATCGTCTGGAGTGCCTGGTGGGAGTTGGCGTCGTATCCGGCCGCCCAGGATTTGGCTTCGTCGTAGGACCCGGCCATCGAACCGCACTGATCGAGTGCGTCGCCGCGACCGTCGAATGCGTTGTACAAGTCCACGGCCAGGCCGTGCAGGGCTGTGGCGGCGGTGTAGTAGATGGATGGCTGGACGTCGATCGTGGTCACGGATCAGATTCCCAGCACTTTGCGGTTGGCGGTGATGACGTCGCCGTAGGCGGTGTGTGCGGTCTGGGCGGCGGTGTGCATGGCCTGAATGCCGTCGCGGGCCTCACCGGCGGCTTTCATCCATTCGCGGTGCGCCTCGGCGTGTTTGTCCGCAGCCGCGCCGGTCCATTCCTGGTGCGCGGCAGCGATTCTGGAGTCCAGGCCGGTGAGGGATTCGGTGATGAATCCTTGCAGCCCTGAGATACGGGTGGTCACCTCATCGAGGTGTTCGAGGTCGACACGGTATCCGCGGTCCGGGTCACTCATGGTCGGGCTCCTTACGGCAGGTCGAGGGAGGAGACACGAGCCGTGGTCGCGTCGGCGCGGGCGGTGTCCAGATCGGTGATGCTCGCCGCAGTCACCCCGAGCAGATCCGCCATTGTGTGCAGGGCATCCAAGACCTCGAGTGCGGCTTTGCGGGTGTCCTCCCACGCCGCGAGGTATGCGTCGGCTGCGGCACCGTGCCACGTGGACATGAGGCCCTGGACCTCGGCGTCGGCGCTGTGGATTCCCGAGACCAGAGCTTCGGCAGTCTGCTGGACGTAGGTTCCGGTCGAGCGCACGGTCTCGGGCACTATTGCGAATTCTGCTGCGGCTGCTGACATGCAGTCCCCTCTACTCGCTCGTCTACTCGTTGCCGCCGATGGTATCGGTCATCGTTCGACCGTCGAGTTCGCTACCAGTGGTCGGGTTCGTCTTCGCGGAGGCGTTGGAGGGCGCGTTCTATCCAGGTGGCGAAGCAGGTGGATAGGTCGGTGGGGGTGGCTGGGCGGATGGTGAGGTGTTCGCGGGTGCGGAGTTGTAGGTAGCGGCCGTCGCGGGCTATGTCGAGCCATTGGGTGGTGTACCAGGGGTTGGGGTGGTGGAAAGGGGAGCCGGTGAGGAGGCCTGCTACGCCGCCGCCGTCGAGGCGTTGTTTGGTGAGGCGGTCGAAGCGGTCGCGTGGGGTGTTGCGTGAATATGTTTCGGGCTGGCGGGTTTTCAGGTCTTTGATGTGGAAGGTGTCCGGTTTTGTTTGGCCTGCGGGGAAGGAGGGGACGATGTTGGCCAGGCGGGCGGGGAGTTGTTCGGTGCGGAACAGGCGGCCGCGGATCTGGCCGCCGACCGACTCCTGCGGGCCGGGATCGGCTGTCTGGGTGAGCATTACGGCGTGGTGTGGGGTGCGGGCGCCGACGATTCGGTATTCCTTCGGCGAGCCTTTGCCGAAAGTGGTTGACTCGCCGGTGATTTCGATCCTGACGTCGGAGTTGACGAGGGTGTGGAAGGCGAGCTCGATCAGTTCGGTCTGGTCGGCGTCGTAGCGGGCGCGTACCGTCCGGCGGTGTGCGGTGGCGGCGTCCATGGTGGGGAAGCGGCTGGTGTAGCTGAGTGGGCGGGGTAGCCGGTCGCGTGCTTCGCCGAGCCACAGGGCGGCGAAATCGTCTGGCTCCCATACCCATTCGGCCATTATTCGCTCACCTCGATGTTGTGTTTACGATTCGGCATCGGAATTTTCGTCGGAGTTTCCGTCGAATTGGCCGCCGATGACGCCGCCGGGTGCTGTTTTCGGTATGGGGCCCAGGAGTTCCTCGGTGTTCTCCATGGTGCGGAGCCATTCCGGAATGGCGTGGGTCGATTCTGAATCGCCGCTTTTCCCGGTGCCGCCCATGCCTCCCATTCCGCCGAATCCCGTGGTGGAATTTCCCGCCCGGCTGGCGGCGGTGGCGGTGGTTCCCGGGGTGGTGCCGGGCACGCTCTTGCCCAGGCCGCCACCGGGATTCGCGTTCGTGCCGGTACCTGTGCTGTCGGTTCCCGATCCGCCGCCGACGCCGCTGGTGAAACTGCTCGGCGTGGTCGAAGTGGTCGAGGACTGGCCACCGTACAGGCTGCTGGGAGTGGTATTCGAGGCACCGGAGGTGGAGGAATTCTGGTAGCTCGCCGGCGAGGTGGAGGCCGAGGTGTTCGATGACGTGCCGGACTGGCCGCCGCTGCCACTGTAACCGGCGTTTCCGGAGCTGCTGCCGCTGTTGTGGGTGTCGCTGCCGCCGCTACCGCTGCTGGCGACGCCTGGTTTGTAGGTGGAGCTGCTCGACGGAGTGTAGGTGTTCAGCGGGCTGCTGATCGGGTTCGGATCGGGGATGGTGGCTATCTTGGAATCCGCGCTGGTGAAGTTGTCTTTGTAGTATTTGCGCATGTTCTCGCGCGCGGTGTCGCGCTCTTGATCGATCTTCGTCCGCGACTTCGAACCCTCCCAGAAACCGACGTCCCAGCCCTTGGGGTTCCAGGCGCTGACACTGTTGATCGGTTCGGGGACACCGCTTTTCGTTCCGGTGATACCTGCGATGGCGGTGGTCACGTTGTCGGCCAGGGCGTTGATGGCGTCGGTCGTATCCTCGGCGGATTTGCCGTAGTTGGTCATCGCGGTACGAGACGCCTCGGCAGCCGCTCCTGACCACGCCGCGGTGCTGGACTGGTTGATGCGGCCAACGAAATACGACATCGCACTGGACCAGTCCTTCGCGATCTTGGCGTAGGTCGTCGCCGCTTGCTGGGCGTTGACGGTGTTCAGTGGGTTGAAAGCACGGTAGATATCCCAGTGCGTCCAACTGTCCGGATTCTCGCCGCCGTCCGGGATCTTCGAGGGCTCGTAGGCGACCACTACGACAATCCGATCCCTGGGGTGACGCCAGGTTGTGTTGTAGTCTTGCCGATAGGGCTTGCAGGCGCGTTTGCTAGAAGTTTGCGATATTCGGCCGCGAATTGCTCATCCTGAGCGCAATACTGTTGAGCAATTTCTTTATGTAAATTCTGGTAATCATCAACTATTCGATAATGCTTTTGGAAAATATCGAATAGATTATTGTCCGAATCGCTAGAATTTACTTTCGCAGCTTTACTGCGGAGTCTTGGCACCAGAGTCTTTGCGGATATCAGCCGGTCCTCATTCTCTCCAAGGCCCCAATTCGACTGATCCGAGATTGATTGGGCTTGGACCTGCAATTTTCTGAGCTCAGCCTTCATGGCCACGCAGTCCCTCTCGATCAGGGCGAACTCGTCTGCATTGACAGTGACATCCGTGCTGTAACTGACGCTGAGCTGGCCATTCTGCGCCGCAGTTATCAAGCTTCCCAATGGGCCATTTGTTGCCACGGGCTTGCTGTCGTAGGCCATAATGTTTTTCCCTCCCTGGTGGAGTATGCCAATTTTGGTTGATGGCATGAAGTTCGGTCACGCTGCTGGCCCGAAAGTGGGCACCAATTTTCCGGCTAGACGTTTGGCTATATCGCACGAGGCTTGCGTGCCGGTTGCTGTGTTTGTTTCAGCATTGCTGATCGAGATTTCGAGCCCGCCCCCCTTCACCTCGACCTCGAGCAGGCACGTTTTGTGCAGATCAGTCTGGCCGGTCTGGTGATAAGTGACCGCTTGGCGTCCGTCGATACTGAGCGTCTCGGCGATTGTGAATGCCTTGTTGGCTTGGATCGCCGGGATTGTGATGTTGGTAGTGCGGATATTTGCGCCGTATCCGTCGCCGTTGTCGGCAACCCAGATGCATCCGCGCCATTTGATTCCGCCGTCACCCGCCGAGTCCGAACGGTCAGGGTCGGAACCCAAGTGCTCGCTATCGATCACTGACTGCGGCAGCTTGCATCCGTCGAACCCTGTAGGCGCATCCGGCGCGATAGCCGATGTCGCTGCCGCCTGGGTTGACCCGCCTGCCGATGTGGACCCCCCGCCCTGGCATCCGGCAACCAGCGTCGCCACGCCGATAACCGCTGCGGTGCAACACAGTGCGCGCCTGCTGCTGGTCATGTCGTCCTCTCCTGGTCGTCGGCACCGTACTGGAGAGGTCGGATTGGACTCAGCCCCCCTGGTCGGCTCATGCCGACCCTATCGCCTGGGTAGTGGCCGGGCAACTGATGCTATCCACTGCGGATGATGCCAACTGATCACCACCGGAGCGGCACATCCGCAGTCGAGTTCGTCTTCTGGCTGTCTACCGATGCGCTGTTGCCGAATCCCGAAGCGCGAGTGGCGGTCCGAGTAGGTGTCGTCGCGGATTCAGATCCATTGGTTGTATTCGGGACGTGCGAGTTCGCACCAGACGACCGTGCGGCCACCTGCTCGACACTGTCCGGATCGGACGCTCGCTTCGTGTGCGCATTCGCTGATCAACCCGTCGGCCTGCGCGAGTGCGGCGGTGTTGGCGGGGGAGTCGTGGACTTCGATGACGAGCCGGTTCGCCGATATGGCCCGTAGCCGCACCGTCATCCGAGTCGGAGCGTTCGGCTCATGGTCCTGGACGGCGGTGACGAATGCCTTGGTCAGCTCGTATGTCACCAGTTCTGCGGTGAAGAGGATGTCGATCCACACCCAGCGCCGCAACGTATTTCGCACGAACCACCCTGCGACGGTCACCGAATCCCAGTTTGCGGTCAGATCGATGCGTTCGGTACCTGGCAAGGCTCCCGGCGGTCCTGACGGGTCGCCGGACCGAGCAGCCAAGTGCGTCGCCAGATCGCCGAGTCGCCCTGCCAGAACGATGATTTCGCGTGCGCCGAGCAGTCCCGCCGCCGCATCGATCGTCGCGTAATCACACCAGGCGACCCGCCGCAGATCGTCCCGCAACGCCTCGGCCGGTTCGCTCACCGATCTCCCTCGCTCGAATCACCCTGCACCGCAGTCGGATCGGTGAGATCCGGCAGTCGCCGACGCCCACAGTTCACCTCGAACGCGAGATCCGCATAGGCCAAGGACATTTCGGCCGCCCGCTGCCACAGATAGTGCAGAGTCAACTCGCTCTCCCCGCGCTGCAACGCAATATGCGCCTGCACGCAGTACTCGGCCAGCCGGTCCACCACCATCCCCACCGTCTCCGAATGCAGATACGCCGCCCCCACCGGCTGCGGCGCACACGCCGACACCCACCGATCGATATCCCGCACCAACAACCTTCGCGCACAATCGATCTCACCCGACCCGCCCGCCCCGAACCGCGCCTCGTGCAAACTCGCCAACTCATACGCGTCGAGCAACACCGGATGCGTCACGACCACCACCCCCGCACACGCCTGCACCACCTGATCCTTGTCCGGCAACCGATCGATCATCCCCGTGCCTGCCGATCAGTGCTACTCGTCCGCGACGGCCAAGTTCTGCCACTCCGGCCGCTCTGAGCTGGTGTTACCTCGAAAGTAGAGTCCCGCATCGTTGCTCCCCACGATCAAAATAGACATCTATTTAAGCGATGTGATCTGAGTTTACGTCTTATGGATCTACTTCGGGTTGTAATCTGACCTTGTTCTCATGTCGGCCGCAGCCACCTCCGGTGCCTTGGCTGACGTCGATCGGTCACCAGTGGGCGGAGGAATCACACCGATGGCAACCCCAACCATCCAGCGTCGCCGTCTCGGTCTTGCCCTCAAACAGGCGCGTGAAGCGGCTGGTAAGACCCAGGAAGAGGCGGCGGAAATGATCGATGCCGCTGCGAGCAAGATCAGCCGGATGGAGATCGGGCAGAGCGGGATCAGGCTCACTGATCTCGGCATCCTGATGAACTTCTACGGTGTCGCGGCCGAAGAGATCGAGGCGATGAAGGAGCTTGCCCGAGCTGGTAGGCAACGTGGCCGTTGGAGTGGCCATCCTACGGTCGCCAGCTGGTTCCGGCAGTACATCGAACTCGAGGAGGATGCCAGCGAGATCCGTTGGTACCAGCACGAAGTCGTGCCCGGGATTCTGCAAGTCGAGCCGTACATTCGTGCGATGTTCGGAAATGGGGACGTACAGGTTGCCCTGAGAGAAGAGGTCGAGGGCCATGTCGAGGTTCGGCTCGGACGGCGCGCACTGCTCGATCGGAGCGGCAAAACGATACGGGTGATCTTGAGCGAGTCGGCGTTGCGCAGGACATTCGGTGATGCCCAGGTGATGCGCGAACAACTGCGTTATCTAGCGGAGGTCGCTCAGTTCGAGACCGTCATGTTGCAGGTCCTCCCATTTGATGCGCGTTCGGTGGGTGATGCGTGGGCGCACTTCGTCATGCTGCGGTTCGATGAGGATGCGACCTCCGATGTCGTCTACCTCGAGGGGTATACCACGGCGGACTACATCGACCGGCCTGAGAGTGTTCGGGCGTACTCTCAGCTGTGGGACAGGTTGCAGGCTGCGGCTCTCGGCCCGGTTGAGTCCCGCGACTTGATCCTCAGGATCGCCGAGGAAATGAAGGACTGACCCATGGCTTCATCTGATTCGACCGACATGAGCTGGCGCAAGAGCAGCTACAGTGGGACCAACGGCGGCAATTGCGTAGAGGTCCGGTTCAACGGCCGGGGGGTCCAGGTCCGCGACAGCAAGGACAAGTCGGGACCTGTCCTGTCCTTCACTCCTGGTGAGTGGGATACCTTCGTAGCCAAGACGATTCAGTGAAGTGTGGATCGAAGTTCATGTCTATCGGACTTTCCGCGGACGGTCGGTTTGACGATCAGAGCTGGCGTAAGAGCTCCTACAGCGGGGGTAACGGAGGGTCTTGCGTGGAGGTTCGGTTCAGTGGCCGGAGGGTCCATGTTCGCGACAGTAAGGACAAGTCGGGACCTGTCCTGTCCTTCTCTCCCGGTGAGTGGGATGCCTTCGTAGCCAACATAATTCACTGAGACCGAGCGGCAACGCCGCAATCGCCGATGTGCTTTCGAAAGCGGTGTACGAGGTTTCGGCTACTTCGGCAGGGAGATCCAACCACCTTCGTCGCGGTGGACTCGGGCTGAGTGGCTCACTAATCGATCGCCGCGAGCGACCACGTCGAGTACGATTGCGAGATGATTATCATTGGGGGGCATGGGAATCGGCGGATATGCCGGTCCCTGGTCACACAGTCGTCGCACCATGAAGTTGTCGGATCCAAATGAGCGACGTTTCGGTTACATCCGCCGCTCTGAGCGGCTTCGCCAAGGATCTTGCGGATGTCGGCAGAACGATGCTGACCAACGTGTCCAAAATTTCGTCCGGCATAGCGCTCCCAGGCGGAACCAGCGGCACCCTGGCCACATTGACGCCCGCGCTCCAGGGATTCCAAGACCGGATGACTGCCCTCGGTCGACAGAATCACGACAAGATCCAGGGCTTCGGTACCGACCTGAACACCACGGTCCAGGGATTCCAGCAGCTGGACACCGCGTGGGCTAGGGCCGTCACTTCGGCAGGGTCCTCGCTGTCGTTGCCGTCACTGCCTGGCACCGTGCGCGACATCGTACGATTCACCGGGATGCAGTCACTCGACCTGCCTCAGATCGATGTCGGCAACCTCACGCTCAAGACGACCGTTTCCGGCGCCCACGACATCATCTCGATCTTCGACGATCGCCTGAGCCGATCGATCGGGATCAAGCCGGCCGAGCAGTATCTCGCGCCGCTGATCGGCGACTGGGAGAACCTCCAAACCATCGGGCAACGCATCTGGCAGCTCAGCATCAGCGACTCCGTGACAGCCGGTAATCTGCACAGCGGGTCGCAGTGGCTGACCTCGCACTGGACAGGCGCAGCCGCCGATTCGTATGCCACCGCGATGAATACGCTGCAGACGGCGATCTCCGGCCGCGGCACCGATCTCGACACCGTCGCCAAGACCCTCCGGAAGGGTGGCGAATGCCTGGAGAGGCTGGTCTACAACCAGGCCGTGGGCCTGGCATCGGGACTGATGGAGCCGTTGAACCTCCTGGGATTCTCACTGCCGGTGGGTGCCTGGGCCCAGGTGGTGGATCGTCGGATGAGCAGTGCGGTCAAGGATCAGATCACTGCGAAGATCAACACCATCCGCGCCATCGCGGACACGAGAAACGCCTCGATCACCGACCTGATGGACCACATCCGGAAGGCCCTCGCCTACGAACCGGGAACGGCCGTCACCCAGCCGACAGGCGACCTCTTCGAGCCGCAGAGCAAGGTCGTCGCCGATCTGGGGACACTTCGTTATGGGTACAAGAACAACGTCTGGTGGGAGAGCAGCCTTGCATCCGCCTTCTGATCCGCCGCTGCCCGGTGATCGCGCTCGGTACGGGTCCAAGACCGGAATACTCGATAAGTCGGAGGCAGCCGCGAACAGCGCCGAAGCTGCTGCCGCACAGGCGTTCTTCGATTCGATGGGCTGGGACTTCTCTTCCGACCTGCTCGGCTACTACCTCGGTAACAACGGCCCTGACCACGAGTACACCATCAGTCAGGCCAACATGGAGATTGTCGTGGGTACGAGTGAGGTTCAGGGCAAGGTGTCCGGGTGTCTCGACTGGATCAGGAACGAGGCGAAGCGAGATCCTCAGATCGATGTGTTGAGAGATATCTCGACCGGATGGGTAGGCGCCGGTCCTACCGAAAACGCCGACGTTGCGCACGGGATCGGGCATTTCGCTGTAGCCGTTGGCAGTGATACGCGTGTTAAGAAGTCTGCGGACGGAAGTGGTCTCGTAGCTGAGATCTGGTATAACGTGTACGTATATGACTATTACAACTTCGATGATAAGCCCATTGACGGCTATAATCCCTGGGACGATTTCCAACTTGGTGTCAACAACGACATGAGGCAACTCGAAGAGGCGGGGTGGGCCCGAAGCTTCAAGGCTCGCGGCGACATACTCAAGTTCTGGAGCGGCGCGTTGTGAAAAGGAGTCAGTGGCTCAATCGACTGGGAATCATCGGACTTTGTCTGTCTTTCATTTCAGTGGCCGGTTGCGGTGCCGCGCCACCCGCGATCCTGAAAAATGTATCGACGTGCGGCAGTCTTTCCATTCCCACAGATGCACACCTGATCTCCCACTACGCGGACAGCCACTTTCGCTACCAGACCGTGGAGGCGGTGGTCGACATGCCCGCCAGCGAGGTCGGAGAATTCAAATCTCGCTCCGAGCTCGGCGATTTCGGGAACGGAGTTCCAGCGAACTGGAGAACGAAGTACTGGCAGAACATCGGTGATTCCTCTCTGCTTGAACAAGACGCTGGCAACGAGCACTCGCCGGAGCCTCAATATCCAGCACGATGGGTAGTGGTACACAATGGCGGTGGAGATACCCGCCGCGTATTCATCCGTGCCGAATGCTGAGCAACCGTAACCGCTGCGCTGAAGGTCGAACAGGCCTACACCGAAGGAGACTCGTGGCAGGCCGAGTAGTTTTGCGCATCGCTATGGGTGCAATGTCATTGACGGTTCTCTCGGGCTGCGCCCTGTTGCCCAATTCCCTCACGCATCGTGAGCCGGAGAGTACACACACCATGTCGGATTTGTGTAACTTCCCCAAGCAGTTCCTCGCCACCTACTTTCATGCGACTGTGTTGACGGAGAAGCTCGTCGGTGCACCGCCGTCGTCGATGAGTCGGAAACTGACCTACGAAAACGACTGCGACCTCGAAAGCCCGGACGGAGAGCTGGCTGCTTCGGTATCGATGAGTTTTTCATCGGTACCGAACCAGCCGAGGTCCGGGGTAGCTCGAACCTGGACGGTCGACGGTGTTTCCGTTCTGCAGATACCGCTTCCGGGTACGCCGGACTATCCCGCCAAAGGGGCATACATCGGCATGGACGCGACCATCGGCAAGTGGACCGGCAGCTTCGGATTCGGGAGTGGTGACGAGGCCACCCTCGAGGCAGCAGCGAAGATGGTGGTGAGTATGACTCGCACTCTGAAGGAATGACGTCCGGTCAGCTGTAACTTGATCTCAACCCCTGCGGACCCGATGAAGACAACAATGGTGGCATCCCCTGCTGTGCCTGCCGCGACGCAGTTCAGTGCTTCGAGCTCTTCATGAGGTCGATTGTTGATTGAATGAATTCCTCGAGGCGGGCGTATTTCTTGTGGTCGCCGTCGATCTCCCAGACCGGCGCGGAGGGGCGACTATGGTCGCCGCAGCCGGTGGTGACGATGAAATAGCTCTGCCGGTTACCTCCGATGACGATCAACGAGTCGAAGGAATCCATCTCGAGCTCAGCCGGCGTCACATCGTTGATCTGTAGGGTCTCGAGCAGGAATGTACGTTCATGCGAATCCCTGGTCAGCTCACTTGCGGGATAGAGACTGTCACCGCCGGAGAAATTGTTCCACCCGTTGGCGTGGCGAAGCCAATCCTTCAGCTGATCGTCCAGTTTCGAAGCGAGACGCTGTTCCGCGGCCTGGATTTCGGCATCGGTGGCGGCCGGATTGGGTGGGGTCAGCTTCCATGACGAGTCGACCCCCTTGACCTTGTCGGCCTCGTGCCATCGCTTCTGTTCAGCACTGAGCGTGGTGATCGCAGCCATCCACCAATCCTCGTCTCGTGCTGCGGGTGTCCGCGGGCGTGTGCACGCACAGCAGGCTACCGAGACGGCCATCGTGAGGTGGGTGTTGGTGGTGGTTCCGGTGGTGAGTTGGGCGGCGGTGTGGGGGGTTTCGCAGGTCGGGAACATCGGTGGGAGTGGTCGTGGTTGCTCTGTGGGGATGTGAGCGAAGGAGTGGCGATGTTGGCGATTGGGTTCGATGAGCCGGGTGGTCCGGAAGTGTTGCGGGCGGTGCAGGTGGCCGAGCCGCATGCGGGGGTGGGGCAGGTGCGGATTCGGGTGGCGGCGGCGACGGTGAATCCGTCGGATCTGGTTACTCGCGGTGGTGCGGCGCACGATCGGTATCGGGAGGTGGAGCCGCCGTATGTGCCGGGGTGGGATGCGGCCGGGGTGGTGGATGAGGTTGGGGCGCAGTCTCGTTGGCGGGTGGGGGATCGGGTTGTCGCGATCACGAAGCCTGTGCTGGAAGGGGGTGGTGCGTATGCGGAATGGATTGTGGTTTCCGATGATTCGGTTGCGCCGTTGCCCGAGGGGGCCGATGTTGTTGCGGCGGCGACACTTCCGATGAACGGGCTCACCGCGGTCGAGGCGCTCGATGTCGCGGGGGTTCGGTCCGGTGGGACGATCGCGGTGACCGGTGCGGCGGGGGCTGTTGGCGGGTATGTGATCCAGTTGGCCAAGTATCGCGGGCTGACCGTGCTGGCCGATGCCTCGGCTCGGGATGCGCGGTTGGTCGCCGACCTCGGTGCGGATACCGTGCTGGAGCGGGGTGACGATTTCGCGCGGCGCGTGTCGGAGCAGGTCCCGGCGGGGGTCGACGGTGTGATCGACTGCGCGTTGCTGGGAAGTGCCGTGTTGCCCGCGATTCGTGACGGTGGGGCGTACGTCGCGCTGCGGCCGCCCCGGTTGAGCGGAACCGTCGAGTCGGAGCGGGGGATCGACGTGCATTACGTGATGGTGCTGGATCGCGTTCACGATTCGGCCGGTCTCGCGGAGCTGAGTCGGCTGGCGTCGGTGGGAGTGCTGACTTTGCGTGTGGCGCAAACCTTTCCGGCTACCGAGGCGGCCGAGGCGCATCGTAGGCTGGAAGCCGGAGGACTGCGCGGCCGTATCGTGCTGACCTTCCCGTAGTCATCGACCGAGTGCTCGGGTGCCGAAATCGCTGAGGGCGCCGGCGATTTCGGCGGCAATGTCGGCATCGGGTTTGCTCACGGGCAGGAAGTACAGCCAGTCGTCGACAGCTCCGTCTCGTCGTGATCGATCAACTCGAAGGGCCCCGCACCCCGCCACGTGGCCAACGCGACCGCCTCGTCCCGCGCCTCCAGGTGTGGCTACGACACCTTCAGAACCGCCGCCCGATCGCCCACCCGCACCGGAACCACCAGCCCGGAATATCCGTGCATGGTGTCCCCATCGAGCCGCAACCCCCACCGCCGCATATACCGCTCGACCAACTCCGGTAGGGAATCGAGCCAGCGCCGCTGCTCCGGATTGCGAAGCCGGGCAGCGAAATCAGCTGGAACGGCGATCATTTCGTCGAAATCCCCTGGAGTCGAAATCGCTTGAAGCCCGGACGATCAGCGGGGCTGGGAGGGAGTCCACAGGCGTTGCAGCAGGCTGCGAAGGGTCTCGCGTTCATCCGGAGTGAGCGGGGCCAGGAACCGTTCCTCCAGCTCATCGGCGAGATCGTCTGCACGCGCGGCGATTTCGCGCCCGGAGTCGGTGATCTCGACCGCGTTGCGCCGCCGATCGCCCGGATCGCCGCGGCGCGTCACGTAACCGGCGCGCTCGAGACCGTCCACCAGGGTCACCACCGTGCTGGCGGCGGCGTTCATGCTGCGGCTCAGTTCGTTCTGGGCCAGCGGGCCGTACTGGCGCAGCATGGTGAGGATGCCGTGCGCCTTGGTCGACAGGCCCAGTGCGGCAAGCTCTTTGGTCTGCACATCGGTGGCGGCCTGGCCGACGACCGTGGTCAGGAAGGTGGTGCGGCGCAGGAAGCGCTCCGCGTCGTCCGGTGTGGTGTGCACGACACATGATATCGAAGATTTGCATTCGACAGAGAACTATTTCTCACTGTATTGTTCGGTGCTGAACGATATAGACGTGAAGGAAGTGGTTCTCGTGCTCATGGCATCCGAAGTTCAACTGCTGTTCGCCGACCTCCAGGAATCCATCGTTCCGCTCGGCCGGACGCGGTCCGAGAGCGGTGTTCGCGCAGCGGCCCGAGTCCTGGCGCAGGTGGCCGACCTGCTCGAACTGCCCGCGACGGTATCGATCGCACCCCGCCCGGAGGGGCCGGACCCGATCGTGGAGCTGTCGGGTCTGCGGCCGGTCGGCGGGGTGCAGGTGCGGACCGGCGCGGGCTGCCTCGACCACGTCGGCACCCGCGACGCGTTGCTCTCGACCGGGCGTCCGACGGTGTTGATCTGCGGCGTGCTGACCGAGCTGGTGGTGCAGCTGACCGCGCTCGACCTGATCGAGGCGGGCATGCGGGTCTACGTGGCGCTCGATGCCTGTGCCGGACTGTCCGACAGCACCGAACTGGCGGCGCTGCGCCGGATCGAATCCGCGGGTGGCTACGTCGGTTGCGTGCCGAACCTCGCCGCGGATATGGTGCGCGACTTCACCACTCCGACCGGCGCACGCGTGATCGGCGCATTGCACGGCCTGTTCAGTGCGGCGTAGCAGTTCCGTTGCGGCAGAACGGGATACCCACCTCGGGAGATGTCATGTGTTCGTCCGCAAGAGATTTCGGTTCGACCATCACTCCGCTCGCGCGTACCGAGCCGCGGCGATGACCGCGTCCATGTCGACCAGCAGGTTCGGGTCGTGGTCCTGGGCCTCGCGGAACTCCAGGATCACGTCGTCGATGGTGGTCCGGCGGCCCAGCGTGGTGAGTTCCTGGCGCAGGTAGGTGCTCAGCGGGACACCGGCCGCGCCCGCGCGACGGGTGAACGTGCGCGCGGCATCCTCGGGCAGATCGTGGATCAATGCCGTTGCGTCGCTGTCGATTTCGGCGACGGCCGGATTCGGTAGCTCGGCATGCAGGAAAGCGACGACGTCATCGAGCGGGATGCGCGTGTTCGCGAGCTCGGCCAGCGCCACCCGTAGGTAGGCCGCGGCGGACAGGCCCGCGGCCTGGGCCCGGCGTCGCAGGACGCGGGCGGCGGGCTCGGGCAGATCCTCGATCACGATCGTCGACATGGACACCACCGTAGGCAGCGATCGCGAGGGATGCCAGCGCCGATACCGAGTCGTGTCCTTTCCGCGAAAGCGGCAGGTGGAAAACGCGATTCGGGCACGCGTCCGGATCACTCGGGCAGCGGCGGCAGGGCGGGACTGTCCAGGCACAGGCGCGCCCGGTCCTGCGGGTCGATGCGCACCGGAACCCGGGCGCCGACGAAGCCGATCTGGGCGCGCCTGGCGGCGGTGCGGAAACCGAAACGCGCGGTGGTGGTGTACTCGCTGCCATTCGGATGATTAACGCGCACAGCGACATTCGCGAGGCTGGCCTCGTCGTTGGGCATACTGCGGGAGGGGACTTCGAGGAAGTCGATCCCGGTGATCGTCGCGGTCGCGCGTACCCCCGTGCGGTAGAGCTCGGTGGCCTCCTCGGCGGTGATCTGCCGGTTGCCGTCGGGCAGCAGGTCCCGGCCGTAGCGTCGCTCGACGGCCACCTTCGCCAGCTCCCGGATGCCGATGCCGGTCACCTCGGGCACGACCGAAGGTTCGAGCCCCAGCCGCATCGCCGCGGCGACCCGTTCGGCGTACTCCTCGTTCCACAGCGCCTTCGCCGTCGGCGAAACCCGTTCGGGCCAAACGATTCCGTAGCGAGCGGGGTCCTCGCGATCGATCGTGGCCGGGAATTCGTCGCCGCATTCGGGCACCTGCTCACCGGGCCCGTACCGCCGCCCGACCCGCAGCGCCCGCGCCGGCACCTCGGGCCCGGACAGCACACCCGACAACCGCGCGCTGCCGTAGCCGTCCTCGTCGCGGGTCACCGACACACCGGTGACCCGGAACGTCCCGGTGATCGAATCGCGAGGGGTCCGTCTGAACAATTTCCGCAGGCTCACCACCACAGTGTGACAGCGAAAACCCCGGAGCCGCATAACGATCGGTACCGTGCGCGGCCGTAGCGGGCCGGGTAGGGCTGACGGATTCACCCGATCGCGTCGGCGCGGGCCGGTCCGCAAGGGCGTCGGCTAGCTCGGTGGAACGCCGGTTGCGGCTGTTCTCATAGCGATGAAGTCCTCGAGATCTGTTCCCTGGCCCCACAACTGGTCGAAGCGGTTCTGGTGGAAACGTGCCAGTTCGGGCCCGTCGACTCGCATTCCGCCCAACTGCTGGTCGGTGGGACCGGAGAAGGCCATGTAGATGATGTCGTTGTCGATCAGGCAGATATTCATCGGTTCCACCACCTGGTTCGTGGTGTCGATAATCCGGACATGGTATCGGGGATTGTGTCGGACCAACGGCAGTTGCGTTGCGCACCATTCGGCCATTGCGTCGTTGGCGATTCCGACAATTCGCCGGACGGTTCCCTTTCGACGGGCGAAATCGACAACCTCGTCGAAGTATCTGTGCGATTCCTCGCTGGAGAGATCCGATGCGGGCACATCGCGGAAGTAGGTCACCCGTACCTCCTGCGTTCCGCGGTGCACGGCCTCGCGCGCCGAGTCGTAGAACTCCTCGTTGGTCGCGAAGAACAGCTGGGTCGGTTTGGTTTCCTGCACCGCGATCCGTAGGTCGCGAATCTGCTTGAGAACGAAGAAAACCGCAGCGAACATGGCTGCGGTGAGGCCCTTCTCGAGAAAGGGGAACAAGTCTTTGAAGAAGGCCAGCAGGAAGCAGACGAACAGGAAGAAGGAGAGTGCGATTTCCTCCCATCTTTCGGACGGAATGCGAGGCATGGTCACGGCTTCCTCCCGCGCGTGCGTGATGATTTGCCTCAACCTACTGTGAATCAACAACTTCCGGGTCCGTTCGGCCGAACCCGGTTCGCGCATGCGGGAAGTCAGCCGGTGACCAGCGTGGTCTGCACCGGGGTCGGGGCGGTGGTGAGATCGAGTACCGGGCAACGGCTTTCGACCTCGCGCTGCAATTCCGCGTAGCGTTCGGCCGATTCGGGTCCCTGGACGTGGACGGTCAGCCGCACGGCCTGGAAACCCGGGCGTACCGATTCGTCGAGTCCGAAGAATCCGCGCACATCCAGATCGCCCTCGGCGTCGATGCGCAGATCCTCCACGACGATGCCGCGCTGCTGGGCGACGAATCGGTAGGTCACCACCTGGCAGGCGATCAGCGCGGCCAGATACACCTCGACCGGGTTGGCCGCGGTGTCCGCACCGCCCAGCGCCGCGGGCTCGTCCACCCGAACCGTATGCGTGCGCGCCCGGACCACCGTGGCGACGGCGCTCTCCGCGACTCCGGACGCCCGGAACACGGCGAGTGCGTTCGCGGGATCCTCGGTCACGGCTTGCGCGGTGGCCCGGGTGATGGCGTTGAGCGGCGCGTCCACATCGATTGTCATGCGGCCGAAGCTATCCCGGGGCCGACCGGCCGGGGAGGGTTGTGGTCGGCGTGAATCGAATGCCGCAGGGAACGAGTGCCGACCGGGTCCAGCGAATGCGACACAGTGAACTGTCAGGTAGCCGGGCGGCGGGTAAATCCCGCATCGCCCGTCGGTGAAATGTGGTAATCGGCTGGACGAAGCGGTCCCGGTCGTATGATCGGGGAGATATTCCCCAGGCATCAGCGGTCGTGGTGACTCATCGCCGCCGACGTTGGAGGCCCGGGACGCGAGACATCCGAATATTTGCGAATAATTTGCTATGAGTTCGGATGTGACGTGGTGAATCCGACCGTGAACTCGATCGCGGAGGTATCGCGATGAAGGCTCTGCAATATCGAACCATCGGCGCCGCACCGGAATTGGAGACCGTGCCCGATCCGGAACCCGGACCCGGGCAGGTGTTGTTGAAGGTGTCGGCGGCGGGGGTGTGCCATTCGGATATCGCGGTGATGTCCTGGCCGGAAAAGGATTTCCCGTATCCGCTGCCGCTCACGCTGGGGCACGAGGGGGCCGGAACGATCGAGGCGATGGGTGAGGGGGTGACCGGGTTCGCCGTCGGGGATTCGGTCGCGGTCTATGGTCCGTGGGGGTGCGGCGCCTGTCCGCCGTGTGCGGGTGGCCGCGAGAATTATTGTCTGCGGGCCGGTGAGCTGGGCATATTCCCGCCCGGACTGGGGTCGCCGGGTGCGATCGCCGAATACATGATCGTGGACGACGCGCGTCATCTGGAACCGCTGAACGGCCTGGATCCGGTGCAGACCGTGCCGCTGACCGACGCGGGACTGACCCCGTATCACGCGATCAAACGATCACTGCCCAAGCTCGTGCCCGGTTCGACGGCCGTGGTGATCGGCACCGGTGGCCTGGGACACGTGGCCATTCAGCTGTTGCGCGCGCTCTGCCCGGCGCAGGTGATCGCCATGGACGTCACCGAGGACAAACTCGAGCTGGCGCGATCGGTCGGCGCGCACGAGGCCGTGCTGTCCGATGCCGCGGCGGCGGACAAGGTGCGCGAGCTGACCGGCGGCCTCGGTGCGACCGCGGTGTTCGACTTCGTCGGCGCCGCGCCGACGACCGCCACCGCCGCGGGATGCGTTGCGATGGAAGGGGATATCACGATCGTCGGCATCGCCGGCGCCTCGGTGCCGGTGGGTTTCGGGCTGCTGCCGTTCGAGGTGAGCGTCACCGCGCCGTACTGGGGTAGTCGCGGTGAACTGCACGAGGTGCTCGATCTGGCGCGGGCCGGTGCGGTCGAGGTGCATGTGGAAACGTTCCCGATGGAGGATGCGCCGCTGGCGTACGAGCGGTTGCACAGCGGGAAAATCAATGGTCGCGCGGTGATTCTGCCGAACGGCTGAGGCGTCGGGAGACCGGTCACAGCACTCGCGCCTCGCTCGGAATGCTCCGGGCGAGGCGCGAATTGTGTTGCTGCACGCTGATTCTCAGGCGGGCTGGGCGGCGAGTGCGGCTGCTTCTTCGCGATCCCCAGCCGCTTTGAGGCTGCGAACCGCCACGACACTGAGTCCGATCAACACGGCCATGGTCACCACCGTCATGACGGTCGAGAGCCACACCATGGTCGATACGGGCAGCTGATAGATCAGGAACACCCGCAGCGCCGCCTCGGCCAGCAGACCCGCACCCCAGATGACGCTCATCATGACGAATGCCCGTCGCATGGTCGGCCGGGACCGGTAACGCTCCTCGAACGCGGCCAGCTTCTCCGGCCCGCCGCCGGCCGCCCCACTGCGCGCCGCCAGGTAGATCAGCGACTTCCCGACCAGGGTGCTCCCCAGGAACGCCAGCCCGACCAGCCCGGTGACCACCGAATCCTTCGCGAGGATGAAACGAGCGTCCCCGGACACGAAGGTGAGCACGAACCCGACCACGAACCCCGCCAGGATCACCCCCGCGAGAAAATCGACCTTCCGCTTACGCACAACCTCCACCAGCATGAACACCCCCGAAATCAAGGTGCTCACCCCCAACGCGACCAGATTGCTCATCCCCAACGCATGCAGCCCGTAATACGCGACGAGCGGCACCCCCGCGTCCCGCAGGATCCGACGTGCCACAGCCCGCCGATCGGGCGTCTGTGCAGTAGTACTCGTGGTCATCTCGGCCTCCCCGCGAACGGCGGTCTCTGATTCGTTTCTGCCTCTGAACCAAAGCTACGACCCCCCGGCCCACCCCACCCCGATCGTTCGTCACGACCCGACCATGACACCTGTCACGGTCACCAGTTGTCCCAGTACTGGTAGTCGACCATCACCCGATCGCCCTCGATGAAGACTTCGGCCTCGACCCGAACTCGGTCCAGCCCCAGCCCTCGATCCCACAGTCGGCCGTTCGATAGTCGCGTTTGCCGATCACGGTGGCGTAGCGGGGTTTCGGCCCGGAACAGCCAGCAGATCGTCGGCATCGTCGACGCCGGCACGGCGATCAGGATCGGTGTCATGGCTGTCGACTCGGCGATATTGTCTTGTGCATCAGTCGATTTCGGGGGGGAGGTGTGGTCAGCCTCGGGAGCCGGTGAACCAGCGGCGTAAGCGGCTCGGGCGGGGCATGGCGGCGCGGGCTTGAAGTAGCCAGGTGGGCAATGGTTCTCGGGCTGCGAGCCATTCCGGGGGGATTGCGTCGGTGCCGGTGTGGGCGGTGACTATGCCGCCGACTATTGCTGCGGTGGTGTCGATGTCGCCGTCCGCGGTGAGGCAGCTGGTGATGGCGGCGGGGTAGTCGTGCAGGTGGGTTGCGGCGATCCAGAGGGTGAGGGGGACGGTGTCCTGGGCGCTGACGTGGGAGCCGTTGCCGAGTTCGGTGGCCACCTGCTGGACGTTCGCGCCGAGAAGTGTTCTGGCACGGCGGATTCCGCGGGCGACCTCACTGTCGTCCAGGTGGTCGAGCACCGTGGTGAGGAATTGCTCCGCGGTGGGCCGGATGCCGTCGATGCGGGCCTGCGCGGCCTGTCCGGCCGCGAGCGCCACCGCGACCGCGCCGCTGATTCCCTCCGGATGCATATGGGTGACCTCGGCCGACCGGATCGCCTGGGCGACAATCGTTTCCGGGTCACCGGCGAAGGCGGCGCCCAGCGGCGCGACCCGCATGGCCGCGCCGTTACCGTACGAACCCTTGTTGCCGAATGCCGCGCCGGACACCTCGCGCCACGACGCACCCTTGCCGATCCGCATCAGAACCGCGACGGTGGAGAAACCGTAATCGCGATCCGGACTGCGATGCCGTGCGAAGCTCACCGCGAGCCGACCTCGATCGATCGCCCCCCGCGTGCACAGTTCGGCGACCACGCCGCACGCCATCTCGGTGTCATCGGTCCACTGCCACTGCCCGCCGGGGACGGTCCCGGAGCGCAACGCGTCGACCGAGACACGCATCACGGGGAATTGCTGGCCGAGCGCATCCCCCACCGAAAGACCCGCGAGCGAGTCGAACATCATCTCGACATACATTGCCGCCGAGTCTAATCGACGATTCTCCCGAACCTCGTGGCAAACCTGACGCGAACTAGCCAGTGTGCGCGTCTGAGACAGGTGTGACCTGCATCGTTGCCAATCCGGCGCGGGGAATGGACTATCGACATAGTCGGCCGAGGGTGCCCGGCACGTCGGGCTCGTGCCCGGCCGGATGCATGGGATGAATCCGGGCGGAAAGGGGGGCGCGTACGCTCACCAATCGAGCCGACCGTTCGGTCTGTGATGTTCTCGCAAATAGCGGGCTATCGCAGGTCGGCGGACGACGGGGCCGGTGGATCCGACACCGAACCAGCGCTGGATTGTGTTACGGGAGAGGATGATCGAGATGGCAGGAACCCTGGTGGATGTCCCTACCAACTACCGGCAGATCGCGCAGCCGGATCCCGCGGGCGCACGTCGGCTCCCCGCTCGGGTCGGCGCCTCCCCGTTGGCGACCATGTGGCAGGCCGCGAAGACGGTGCTGGTCACCCGCGTCGCCGGTCCGCAAGAGTTGGTGACGGTTCCGCGACTGGTCGTCCCGATCGGGCAGAACCAGTTGGCATTCCGCGTCTCCTCCTACGCCGAAGAGGCCGATCAGCTCGCCCGCGACGGCCGGGTCATCGTGCAACCCGGTGACTGGCGCGGCAATCCGGCGCTGGGTTCACACCAGTGGCACGGGCAGGCGCAGGTCGTGACGGGTGGCACCCTGCTGCCGTTCGTGCAATCGGAGATCGACGCCAAATATCGCTGGCGCACCTCCATCGCGCGGGTCGCTCATCGGGTCGCGCGCGGCGCGGCTCCCTACGGTGACGTCGTGGTCCTGGTGACCGTACGCGAACCGGTCCCGATGCTGATGCCGCCGCGGTGACGGGTCACTTCCCGGCCATCGCGTCGCGGACCGAGGTCTCCTGACGGCCCAGGAATTTCGGATCCGGTTGCACGACCATCGAATACACCGCCTTGATCGCGGCGATCTGATCGCGCAGCCAGCACTTGTCATAGGTCAGGTTGTGCGCCTGGCTGTGGTCGCCGACGGCGGTGGTCCGGATGCCGACCGACCGGCACAGGGCGATGGTGCGCGGGACGCTGAAATCCTGGGTGACCACGATCGCGTTGCGCACCCCGAAGATGCGATACGCGCGAGCGCAGGACTGATAGGTGTCGAATCCGGCGTAGTCCAGGGCGATCTTGTTCGCGGGCACGCCCTTGCCGATCAGATATCTGCGCATCGCGTCGGGTTCGTCGTAGGTCGGCGTGCCGAAATCACCGGTCAGCAGCAGCGCCTTGACCTTGCCCGAATTCAGCAGGGTGCGGGCCAGGTCGAGCCGACCGGCCACATACGGGGAGGGCTGCCCGTTCGGGTAGATCTCCGCGCCCGGCACCAGGGCGACGTCGGCCTGCGGCACCGAGGTCGCGGAGTACTCCAGGCCGCTCGCCCGCCAGCGGACGACGCCGATGCACGCGCCGACCAGCACCAACACCGTGAGCGCGGCCACCGCCCCGACCCGGAGCAGCACCTTCGGCCGCAGCCAGGGTTTCAGGAAGGCTCGCACCGCCGAGGGCGTTTCACGCGGACTCATGGTCGCGAGTCTGCCCGGTCGGGGGCTCGATCCGGAATCCATTTTCCCGCCTCGTGACATGAAGTAGAACACGTTATAGGTTGGGTGCGGGGTCATCGCCCCACGTCGCGAAGGGAAAAGATGTCCGCAACGGGATCGGAACTGCTGGCCGCCGTCGAAGCTTCACCGCGCGCGGTCGCCGCGCACGACCGTGCGGCCTGGGTCGGTTTGTTCACCTCCGGAGCCCAGGTCGAGGATCCGGTCGGCTCGCGCCCGCACATCGGGCACGCGGCGATCGAGCGCTTCTACGACACGTTCATCGCGCCCAACGGCATCGCCTTCCGGGTGGAGCACGACGTGGTGTGCGGGACGACGGTGTTCCGGGATCTGGTGATCGAGACGACCATGTCCACCGGCGTCACCCTGCGGGTGCCCATGCATCTGCGCTACGACCTCGAGCGAGTGGGCGATGAGCTGAGAATCGGTGCGCTGCACGCACATTGGGAGCTGCCGGTGATGATCGTGCAGCTGCTGTCCGCCGGGGTGCGGGGCCTGGCGGCGGGGCTGCGGCTGACACCGCAGCTGCTCGGCAATCAGGGCATCGGTGGTGCGCTGGGTTTCGCGCGTGGATTCGTGCGGGTCGGTGCGGCGGGTAAGCGGGCCGCGATCGGACTGCTCGAGGATGCCGCGCGCGGGGAGGTCGAGCGGGTGCGGGCGGCGCTCGCACCGGGCGCGGTGCTGGAGTGGCCCGCCGGAATCGCGGTGGATCCCGCGGCCTTCGTCTCGCAGGCCGCTGGGACCGGGGTCGGCAAGACGATCGCGGCGGGACGTTATGTGACCGCGTCGGTGGAGACGACCGCCGGGCACGGGATCGCCGAAATCGTGGTGGCACGCGGGGGACTGGTGTCGGCGGTGCGGGTCTTCGTCTCCGACTGATCAGGCCGATCCGCCGATCCGAACTGTCCGATACATCGGGATTCGGACCCTTCGGTATGCCGGAGTACTGTCCGTGGAACCCCGGGCCCGGATGCGCTGCCGCCCCGCGATTCCCGGCAGATTCCCGGTGGGCTCACAGCGAACTCTTACCTAGATCAACAACCGTTGGCTGCGCTTGCCCGGAAACGAACGATGAAGGAAATATGAGAGTGGTTTCAGGAGCCGGTCGCTGGCTCATACGCGGTGGGGCGGGGCTCGCCGTTCTGATGCTCGGATGTGGTGTGGCGCAAGCAGATACGGTTGTACCGCTACCCAACGGACGGCAGCATTTCACGACCGCGACCGGTGTCGCGGTGGACTTCAGCCGGACCGGTGAGAAAGCGGTGATCTCCCCGTCCCTGGCCTACAACGGCCTGTCCCGGACCGCCACCATGTCCGGCACGGTCTACGCGACCGCGCCCGGCGTCACCGGCGGCACACTGGTCACCGGCTATCTGATCGGCTGC
Organism: Nocardia macrotermitis; assembly: GCF_009604405.1. GTDB lineage: Bacteria > Actinomycetota > Actinomycetes > Mycobacteriales > Mycobacteriaceae > Nocardia > Nocardia macrotermitis. Next base: position 14,956 of record NZ_WEGK01000007.1, on the reverse strand, counting down.
CAGGTGGATCTGTCCGGCGGGCTCTCGCTCGGCGGCGACGTCTATATCGAACCCGATTCGGCATGGCCCGAGGTCTCGCCCGGGATCAGCCTGGTGCCGGGCGGTGTGGCGCAGGTGAAATTCGGGACCAAGAAGATGGATCCCAAGGCCGGTGCGATCGGAATCGAGTACCACGATCGCGGCGTGCAGGTCGACGGTTGCGCGGGATACGCGCAGGCGCGGTCGTTCAGCACGTTGACCGTGACCAACGATCGCGGCACCGCCGAGGTCACCCTGTACGGCAACCCGTTCAGCATCGGATGAGGGCGATGAGGACGAAAACTTCGATGAATGCCAGTGCCGCAACGACATCCGGCGGACGCGCGGTGCGCGGTGTGCTGGGCAGCGCGGTCGTGGCGGGTGTGTGCGTGCCGCTCGTGCTCGGCGTCGGCGGGCAGGCCGCGGCGGATACGCATCTGCCGCTGCCCGACGGGCACGCCTCCTACACCACGCACGACGGTGTGACCGTGCACGTCGACCGCACCGGCGAGAGTGCCACGATCTCCGGATCGATGGCCGCGAGCCCGCTGTCCCGCAACGCGATGGTTTCGGCCGTCGCCGCTGTGCAGGTCACCGCGCCCGGCGGGGTGAAGGTCACCGGCGGGCGGATCGAGACCGGTTATCTGGTGGGCTGCCAGATCGACCTGGGCAGCGCGGTGCACGCCAACGGCAGTGGTAACACCGCTGATCAGACCAACTCCCAGTCCGGCAACGCGGGCGGGGAGCAGGACGGCGGCGGTGGCGCTTCGCAGGGCGGTGACAGCTCCGGCGGTGGCGGAGGTGGCGGCGGCAACGGTGGGGGTGGCGGCGGAGGCGGCGGTGGCGACGGCCTGTCGATCTCGCCCGGCGACAGCGGCGTCGGCATCACCAGCTCGGGCGTCACCCCGTACGCCGACCCCTCGATGTCGATCAAGCTCAAGCCCGGCAAGGTCGCCAGCAAGGTGATCCAGGTCTACAACTTCACCGGGACCTCCGGGACGACCCAGTACGTCGACCACACCATCTCGCTGGACGGTTGCGCCGGATACGCCGAGGCCCGCGCGTACACCACGGTCGTGCTGCACGACAACGTCATGGATTCCACGGAGACGTTGTGGGGCAAGCCTTTCAGCCTCGGCTGAGCTGGTCGGGTGGCTGGTCGGTTCGGTACCCGAGGTTGGTGGCCGAGTTGGTCGGAAGGCTGAGTTGGTCGGGCGCCTGAGTTGGCAGGATGGCTGAGTTGGTCGGGTGGCCGAGTTAGCAGGGTGGCCGTGTTGCGCGGGTAACCGAGTCGGCCGGGCGTCGATCACCGGGTTGACGACGTCGCGGTCTGTGTGCCGGTGATGAGTGAGCGCCGGTGAGTGGGCTCGCAGGGAGATGTCCCTGCGAGCCCACTGTCGTTTGGGAGCTGGGTGTGTTCGGGTTGCGCGACCTGTGTGAGTCGGGTTCGTGTCTTGTTGTACCGGCACAGCTTCGTGTCGGAGGTCGCTGTGTCGGAACGTCGTCGCGGCCGGGCGATGTATGCGGGGATTTCGTTGTCGGACGGCCGGGAGAACGCGCTCGGTGGGCGGTGGTGATTTTGTTCTGGTCAATCCGCTCGTCACCTCACATTTACCCGTCGGTCCGGGCAGAATTGGCCGGTATGGACGGCCGGGGTGGGCGGGTAGGGGCGGACCGGCGGGCGCGGGCGTCCGCCGGGGCAGGGGTGCGCAAGCGGCACGGGCGGCATTACACGCCGGTGCGGTTGGCGGAGTTCCTGGCCGAGCGGTTGCTGGAACATGTTGTGCCGCAGGGGGGATTGCGGATTCTGGATCCGGCGTGTGGGGACGGGGAATTGTTGCTGGCGGTGTATCGCGCCGCGGTGCGACGGTTTCCGGGGATTCCGGTGCAGCTCACCGGGTTCGATCTGGATGTGGCGGCGGTCGCGTTGGCGCGGGAGCGGGCGGCCGGGCTGCCGGTGAGCTGGCAGGTGGGCGATTTCCTCTGTGCCGCTGAGGAATTAGCGGACGGCAGCTTCGACGCGGTGATCACCAATCCGCCCTATGTGCGGACCCAGCAGCTCGGCGGGGCGACCGCTCGGCTGTTGAGTGTGCGGTTCGGGCTGCGTGGGCGTATTGATCTGACCCATCCGTTCGTGGCCAGCGTGCCGCGATTACTTCGGCCCGGGGGAGTCCTGGGGTTGTTGTGCGCCAATCGATTTCTCACCACGAAGGCGGGCGCGAATCTGCGCGCACTGTTGCGCGCGGAACTGACTCCGGTGGAACTCTACGACCTGGGCGACACCAAACTCTTCGAGGCCGCGGTACTTCCGGCCGTCACCGTCGCGGTGCGCGGCCCGATCGCGACTCCCTGCCGCTACGTCTCGGCCTACGAGATCCCCGACGATGAATCTGCCAGTGCCATAGATCTTTTCACCGCTCTGGCGACTGCTCGGGAATGTACGCTGCGGCACGACGGCCGCCACATCGCGATCGAGGCGGGCATACTGGATCCGGGTTCTGCTGCACAGCAACAGGAATCGAGTCGTGTGATCGGGCCGGTGGGACCGGTCGCATTGCCGGATCCTGCCGCAGCGGAAACGGAGGCCGAGCATCGACAGGAAATCGCCGTGGCGGGCCAGGGTGATGCGGATATCGGTGTGCCGCTGGATGATTCGTTGTATGCCACGCATACGGCGGTGGATGACTCCACACCGTGGCGGATGTCGCGACCGGGGGTGGACGAGTGGCTGCGGCGGGTGCGGGGCGGGACGTGGCGAACCTTCGGGGAGGTGGCACGAATTCGGGTGGGGATCAAGACGACTGCGGATCGGGTGTTCATCTCCGACGAGTGGGAACGACATACCTCGCCGCCGGAACCGGAGTTGCTGTTCGATCTGATCACCCATCACGATGTGGTGCCGTGGCGGATCTCCCGGGAAAGACCCAGACAGGTGCTCTACCCGTACGATGTCAGCTGCTCTCGCCGCATACCGGTGGATCTGACCGAATTTCCTTGTGCGGCATCCTATCTGGCGGAACACAAGGACGTGCTGGCCGCGCGCGACTATCTCACCGCGAGCGGCCGGGAATGGTTCGAGATCTGGGTGCCGCAACGTCCGCACCTGTGGCGGCATCCCAAACTCGTCTTCCCCGATATCAGCGTCGCACCGCGTTTCGCGCTCGATCGCAGCGGCGCGATCGTCAACGGCGACTGCTACTGGATCTCGGTACCGGACATCGGCAGCGACACTCTCGCGTATCTACTGATGGGCGTGGCGAATTCGACGCTGGGGCTGCGCTTCTACGACGCGGTGTGCGGTAACCGGCTCTACGCCGCCCGACGCCGATGGATCACGCAATACGTTGCGCGCCTTCCGGTTCCGGACCCGTCCACCCCGGCGGCGGTCGCACTCGTGCACGGCGTCCGGGCCGCGCTGGAGCACGATTCGGTACCGGATCCGCGGGCATTGGACGAATGGGTCGAGGCCGCGTTCGGACTCGATCAGCGGTGATGTCCGCCCATCATGGGTAGCAGGGTGCGGCGGGCGAACTCGCGCGCGGCGGCCTCGTCGCCCAGCGGGATCATCCCGTCGGGGGTCAGCGCCAGGGACTGCGCCAGGCGCACCATGATCTCCGCGACCAGGTCGGCGTCGAAATCCCGGTCGGTGTCGTCCTGGTGCAGGATGCGCAGCTTGTCGGCCAGGTAGGCGCGCCCGACCGCGAGTATCGGCCCGCCCTGGGTGGTCAGCCGCGGCAGGACCAGATCCGGTTCGGTGCGCAGCAGGCGTTGCAGCAGTTCGTTGTGGGCCAGCGCGGTGATGAAGGCGACGAAGATCTCCGCCAGCTGATCCTCACCGTCGGTGATGGCCTGGACGCGCTCCTCGATATCGGCGACGAGCCGCTGCGCCTCCCGCACCCCCACGGCCTGCACCAGATCGTTCTTCGACTCGTATCGGCGGTACAGCGTGGCCGGGCTGATCCCGGCCCGGCGCGCGACCTCGCCCATGCTGGTGCGCTTGATTCCGAAGTCCATGAATGCCGACAGCGCGCTTTCGAGCAGGTGCTCACCATCGGCCCGGGGCTTTTCCAGAATGCGGGCCAGGATCGAGTGAACAGTGGGCATCGAGCCTCCAGATAGTCGGCGGATACCGCGTCGTTGCGGGGGGACTTTTCTCATTGTGTCATCGCCGCAACGGTTAACAGCTATTACCGCAGATCCAGGGCGTCCATCTCCTGTTCGATCGCGTTCGCGGCGAAGTCGATTCCGCTGGAACGTAATTCGTGGACCCGGCGCTGTAACGCCTCGATACCCCCCGGCTGGGCCGCGATATCGGCCACACTGATTCGCCCGTTGGATCGGTGCATACCGGACTGCTCGCACGCCACCGTGAAACCTCCTTGCCCAACGCTCGCACACCCGCTGCCAGGCGATATCCCTTGTGCGGCCATCCGTCTCGGCCACACCACCCGGACATCGGGCGCGCTGCCACGATGCTAGCAAGTCCCGGCAACCCCGATTCGGACCCTGTGTGACGAGTCACACCTCGGTGGCGTCCCGGTGCACGGCCAGATTGTGCAGGTACACAGTGGCGTTCAGGCGAATGCGCTCGAGCTCCGCCTCGCCGAGTTCGCGCCGCACCTTGCCCGGCACCCCGGCCACCAGGGAACCGGGCGGGATCTGCGCGCCCTCCGGAATCAGCGCGTTGGCCGCGATCAGGCTGCCCGCGCCGATCACCGCGCCGTTCAGCACGGTCGCGCCCATGCCGACCAGGACGTCGTCGCCGACCGTGCAGCCGTGCAGGATCGCGTTGTGCCCCACCGAAACCCCCGCACCCACCGTGAGTGGGAAGCCCGGATCCGCGTGCAGCACACAGCCGTCCTGGATGTTGGTGCGCGCGCCGACACCGATGTCCTCGAGATCGCCGCGCAGCACCGCCGAGTACCAGATCCCGACCTCGGAGCCCAGCGTCACCCGCCCGATCACCGTGGCGTTCGGCGCGACCCACGCGGTCTCGTCGATCCGCGGCGCGTGCTCACCCAGTTTGATCATCATGCTCGTCAACCTACCGGCGGGTTGTCGGCGCGAATGCGTCAGCAGGGTCCCGGCCTCCGTTTCGCGGCTGCCGCTGTGCCTTTCGAGGTTCGCGCGTGGGGGATTCGGGCAGACTGGAGTTGTGCGATATGTGATGCGGCAGCGGGTGCTGGGGTTCGGGCAGGACTACTGGGTCACCGACGACTCGGGGAACAAGGCGTTTCTGGTCGACGGGAAGGCGCTGTCGTTCCGGCGGACCTTCGAGTTGCGAGGGCCGCAGGGGGAGGTGTACGCGGTGGGGCGCAGGAAGGTGTTCGCGCTGCGTAATGCCATGGTGGTGAGTGTCGGTGGCGGGCATGCGGCGACCGTGCGCAAGAAGCTGTTCAGTCCGTTGCGGCACAGTTTCACCATCGCGCTGGCCAACGGTGAGCAGTGGACCGCGCGCGGGGATCTGATCGAGAAGAACTACACGCTCGAGGGGCCGGGCGGCATCGTCGCGGAAACTTCGCGCAAGTGGTTCCGCATTCGTGACAGCTACGGTGTCGAGATCTATCACCCTGATGTGCCGTTGGCGCTGGCGATCGTCGTCTGCGTCGACGAGATGGTTGCCGCCGCGCGCGAAAGTGAATAGGGGGACGCGCGACGAGGTTTCGGAAGGCGCTCGGGGGTCGGTTCGGAGGCCACCGCAAGACCTACTGTTCACGATGGCTACGCCCTCGCGCCGCGCAAGATTTCCTACTCGTTAGATACTTGTGATGGGCGAATTACGCTGCGGCGCTGGATAATTGCTCACAATGCGCTATACGGATCGGGCGGATACGCTCCGTGCGGGAGCCGCTCCCAGTACCTGCCTCACGGGGCAACGATCCGAGTGGAGAGTTGTGATGACGATCAATCCGGTGGTCGACGAAACGCCCGTCATCGAGAAGATGCCAGGGCTCGGGGAGTACTCGGAACAGGCTCGCGCGCAACGGTTGACGTGGTACAGGTCCGCGACGGGCGCGTCGCTCGACGCGTTGCGCGAACCGGGGGTTTCCGCGGAATCGGTGCGCGGGAACATCGAGAACTACGTCGGCACCATCGAGGTGCCGGTCGGTCTGGCCGGGCCGCTGCTGTTCGACGGTGAGCACGCGCAGGGGCCGATCATCGCGCCGATGGCCACGGTGGAGGGCGCGGTGCTCGCCTCGACCGCCCGCGGTGCGCGCGCCATGACCGATTCGGGCGGGGTGGTGACCCGGGTGCTGCGGCAGCGGATGACGCGCGTGCCCGGCTTCGGCTTCGGCTCGCTCGAACAGGCCGCCCGCTTCGCGCGCTGGGTGCCGTTGCAGTTCGATCAGCTGGCCGCGCGGGTGCGCGAGGCGTCCCGGCACGCGTTGCTGCTCGACGTCGAGGCGGTGCAGATCGGGCGCGATGTGCACGTGCGGTTCTGCTATGAGACCGCCGACGCCACCGGCCAGAACATGACCTCGGCGACGACCTGGAACGCCTGCCAGTGGATCCTGGACCACGTCGGCGAACTGTCCGGGGTGGACGTGCTGTGGTTCATCATCGAGGCCAATATGGCCAACGACAAGAAGGCCGCGAGCCTGAGCACCATCGGCGGGCGCGGCTATCGGGTCGTCGCGGAGACGCTGCTGACCCGGGACGCGATCGAGCGGGTCTTGAAGACGACACCCGAGATGCTGCACCGCACCCTCCAGGTGTTCGACGACGCCGCCTGGCACAGCGGTGCGCTCGGGCCCGATGTCGACGCGGCGAACGTGCTCGCGGCGATCTTCATAGCGACCGGGCAGGATGCGGCGAGCGTCTTCGAGTCGGGTACCGCGATGATCTCCAGCCGGTTCGAGGGTGATGATCTGCTGATCACGTTGACGTTGCCGAGTCTGCTCGTCGCCACGGTCGGCGGCGGTACCGGTCTGCCGCAGCAGCAGGCGTTCCTGGAAGCGCTGGGTTGCGCGGGGGCGGGGAAGGCGCGTCGGCTGGCCGAGATCGTCACCGGTTTCGCTCTGGCGCTGGATATTTCGACCGTTGCGGCGATCGCGGCGGGGCATTTCGTCGCGGCGCACGAGCAGCTCGGGCGTAACAAGCGGATCTGAGGGTTGTGGCCGGGAGGGGGTTTCGCGCGGCGTTGCTCCCTTCCGGTTTGCAATAGTGTTTCGGCGCAAGGGTTTTCGTTCGCTGCCGGTTGCGGCTAATCCGCTGTTCGGGCAAGGATTCTGCGTGCGTTGTCGGCCATCGTGGTGCGGACCCAGTCCGGCTCGATGATGGTGATCGCGTGTTCCAGGGACGCGATCCACAAGGTGCGCAACGCCATTGCGCGATCGGCGAATCGCAGGTGTACTCGGACGGTGTCGGCGGCGTGGTCGATCTCGCTCACCGGCGGCTCGGTGATCGCGTGACCGATCTTCGCCACATCGCCTGGCGCGCAATCGATCACCACTTCCAGAGGTTCGAAGGACGAGAGGAATTCCGTGCGTCGTCGCTCCCACACCTCGTTCAGATCCACTCGCTCCGACCGCTCGGCCGCCTCCTCGAGCAGCTCGGCGTCGGTTACTCGTGATACGCGGTACATCCGTTCCCGGCCAACGGAATTCGCGACCAGATACCAGGTTCCTCCGGCCACGATCAGGCCGATCGGATCGAGTACCCGTTCGGTGATCTCGGCTCCGCGTCGCTGGTAGCCGATCCGTACTTTCCGGCCCCCGAATACCGCCTGCTGGAGTACGGCGAGCGCGTCCAGCGTGTCCGGAGAACGGACGAATCCCTCGGGGCGCACCAGGATTCGCTGACTCGCCTCGGCCACGCGATCTCGATGCATCTCCGGTAACGCGGCCTCGAGTTTGCGCATGGCGCTGACGGCGGCGGGGGAATCGATGCGGCCGGTGCCGGACAGCAACGCGATCGCCTCGTCGAGGGTCAGGCCGGTCAGGTCGGTGCGATAGCCGGGCAGGAGTGCGAAACCGCCGTTGCGGCCGCGTTCGGCGTAGACCGGCACGCCGGACAGCGACAGGGCCTCGATATCGCGCAGGATGGTCCGTTCCGACACCTCGAGCTCGGCCGCGATCGCGGCGGCGGTGAGTCGCTCGCGCTTCTGCAACAGCATCAGCACCGCGATCAATCGTTCTGCGCGCATGCCGAGAATTCTCTCTCGAAAACACGACAGAAGATGTCAGGTTTATGCGTTTGACTTGGTCCCGAACACGACGACAACCCGAAAGGACATCGAAAAATGGCCATCGACCAGCCCGCCGACCCCCGCCCCGCCTACGCCGCCGCCACCACCTGGGTCGCCGACCTGCTCGCCGGAGTGACCGACACCCAGTTGGACGGCCCGACCCCCTGCGACGAGTTCGACGTCCGCACCCTCATGCGCCATCTGATCGGCACCGGGAAACGCGGTCTCGCCCTCGCCGAGGGCACCGACATCCTGGCCGTCCCGCCGATCGACGACCGCCACGACGCCGCGACCTACGCCGAAGCCACCGGCCGAGCCGTAGAACTGCTGGCCGGCAGCTCACGCCTCGGCGAGATCGTCACGGTGCCGTGGGGCCAGGTCCCCCTCGCGGCCGCGCTGTGGGGGTACATCAGCGAAGCGCTCACGCACGGTTGGGATCTCGCGGTCGCCACCGGACAGAACTCCGAGGCCGACCCCGCGATCGTCGAACCGACCCTCGCCGCGGCCCGCCAATTCATCCCCGCCGAAATCCGCACCCTGGACGACATCCCCTTCGGCCCCGTCGTCGAGCCACGCGCCGAGGCCGGTCTGACCGAACGCCTCGCCAACTGGACCGGCCGCACCTCGGCGAATTGGATCCAGGTCGCCGCAAGCTGAACCGGGTTGATGTCGGCCAATATCTGTTGCGGGACAATGGCTTTCGATCGATATTGTCCAGTTGCACAGTTCGGTCGCAGCCGACGCCCGCCTCTGCTGCTGTTCGCGGATGCAATCCGCCCCGGGTTCTGCGGCGGTCGAATCCGTCCGGGGTTCCGCGGCAGGCGGGTTGTGGGGGTGCGGATGCCATCGACCGGACTCGGTGTGCCCGACAACTGGTGTGGGAGAGCTGTTTTCGGTCGATGTCGTCCGGGGCGCGGGCTGACTGCGGTCCGATTTTCGGCTCGATGGCGCTGCCTACAGGTACCAGTCGGGCTCCGGGTTCTCCGGCAGGTGGCGGAGTTTGTCGGGGTTGCGGACGACGTGGATGGCGGTGATGACGCCCTGTTCGACGGTGAAGGACATGACGCCGGGGTGGGCGCCGTCGAAGACCAGGAGGCCGGGTTGGCCGTTGACGTGCACTTCCCGGCCCCAGGCGCCCGTGGCGGCGCGGTACCAGCCGAGGAACAGTTTGGCGATGAGTTCGGAACCGCGGACCGGGTGGCGGACCGCCGGGACCTTGCCGCCGCCGTCGGCGGTGAGGACCACGTTCCGGTCGAGTATGCCCAGCAGGGCGCTCATATCGCCGGTGCGCCAGGCCAGGGCGAAGGCGGAGACGACCTTGCCGTGTTCGTCTGCGCTGGCGGGGAAGCGCGGGGTGCCGTCCTCGACGTGTTTGCGGGCGCGGGAGGCCAGTTGCCGGACCGCGGCAGGAGTGCGGCCGACCACCTCGGCCACCTCCGGGCCGGTCATTCCGAACACCTCCTGTAGGACGAATGCGGTGCGTTCGGCGGGGGTGAGCGACTCCAGCACCACCAGTAGCGCGGTGGTGACGCGCTCGTCCTGGGTGATGCGGTCGGCGGGATCGTCGTCGGTGCTGACCTGCGGTTCCGGCAGCCATTCCCCGACGTACTGTTCGCGGCGGGCGCGCGCGGAACCGAGCTGATCGAGGGCGAGTCGTCCGGTGACGGTGGACAGCCAGGCCCGCAGATTATCGATCCGCTCACCCGGCGCGCGATTCTCGTGCCAGCGCTGCAACCGCAACCACGCCTCCTGCACGACGTCGTCGGCGTCGCTGAGACTGCCCAGCGTGCTGTAGGCGAGTCGCCGCAGATACTGCCGATGCTCCTCGAACCGCCGGGCCAGCTCGGCCTGGTCGATATCCTCGGGGTGTTCGTCGGTCGTCACTGTGCGTCCTGTCTGCCGTGCCCGCGCGGGGTAACGCGAGCTTATCGGTCGAAAGGTGGACGAAATCGTGGCTGGATGTGTGACATGCCCGCTCGGGTGCCGCGATGCTTCAAGACTGCAAGGACATCGAGAGCAGGCCCAGACCGTCGGCGGCCGCGCGGCGGAACAGGCCCAGCGGTGTGTCCAGGAGTTCGTCGGGGTCGCAGATCCAGCCGCCGTCGACCATGCCGGTCATCCAGGCTTCGATACGCGCGGTCACCTGTTCGCGCCGTTCGCCCTCGATCGCGAGCGCCTGCTCGACGTTCGGCAGGGCGCGGGTGACCTCCGCCGCGGGCAGCAGGAAATCACCGAGGCGGCCGGGGAGCAGATCCGTGGCCGCGGGCCCGAGGCCGTAGCACAGCGCCGCGGTGGGATCGCCCTTACTCGCCTCGACCTGGTAACTGTGTTCCGGACCCGGTTCTTCGGGCAGGGCGCGGAAGGCATCCCACAACTCGTCGCCGCATTCACAGAGGAACAGGTCGCGGAAATCCTCGGCCTCCACGGAGGTCACGTTCCACCCGTTCAGATCCTCCTCGATCGGGAAGTCGCCGCCGCTCGCTCGCCATCGGGCCATCTCCGCCGGGTACGGCTCGGTCAGATCGTCGGCGAAATGCGGCCTGAGTGTACGGATCGCGTCATCCGGAAGCGCGGTGACGGACCAGACCCCGATATATCCCATGGGCAGATCACAGCACAGGGGTACGACAATTCCGCACCGATCGGCGCTTGACCAGGCACGAGCCTCCGGAACCGCGTCCGATGTGGTTGTGCTGATCCGAGCGGTCCGCCGCATGGTGTCCTGAGGCCCGCCGCGCATGGTGTCCTGTGGTCTGCCGCGCATGGTGTCCTGTGGTCTGCCGCATGGCGTCTCGAGGTCTGCTGCGCGGTGTTCTGAGGTCCGCCGCACGGTGTCCTGAGGGTCACCGCACCGTGTGTCATGCTGTCGCACGATCGGTCACCGGAGGCCAGGAGAGCTGCGCTGGAAACGGCTCTGGGACACGATGAGTCGACGTCGATGCCCGGTGGTCCGAGGAGTTGCGGTGGATGCGGGGTGCCCGGCCGGTACTGGGCGGTGAGGCGGCGCGTTAGTCTCGGTCAGTGGGTACTCGGATGTCGACGGCGATCGGATTGGTGCTGGGGTTCGGGCTGGACCGGGCGTTCGGGGATCCGCGGCGGTGGCATCCGGTGGCCGGGTTCGGTTCGGCTGCCGCGAGACTGGAGTCGGTGACCTATCGGGGGGATCGGGTGGCCGGGGTGGTGCACGAGGTGGTGCTCGTCGGTGGGACCGCTGCTCTGGGGGCGGCCCTCGGCAGGGTGGGGCGCGACGAGCGGACGAGGTGGGGGTGTGCAGCCGCCACGGGGTTGACCGCGCTCGCGACCTGGACCGTGCTGGGCGGTACGACCTTGGCGCGGACCGGGCAGGCGATGGCCGATCGGCTCGAAGCCGATGATCTGGACGGGGCCCGCGCGCTGCTGCCGTCGCTGTGCGGGCGTGATCCGGAGGTGCTCGACGCGGACGGATTGGCCCGTGCCGCAGTCGAATCCATCGCCGAGAACACCTCCGACGCGACCGTCGCGCCGCTGGTGTGGGGTGCGTTGGCCGGAATCCCGGGCCTGCTGGCGTATCGCGCGGTGAACACCCTGGATGCGATGGTCGGGTACCGGAACGAGCGTTATCGGAACTTCGGCTGGGCCGCGGCCCGCACCGACGACCTGGCCAACCTACTTCCGGCCCGGGTGAGCGGTGTGCTGACCGCGGCGCTGGCACCGGTGATCGGCGGACGGCCCGATGCCGCGTTGCGCGCCTGGCGTCGGGATGCCGCCAAACATCCGAGTCCCAATGCGGGCGTTGCCGAATCGGCGATGGCCGGTGCGTTGGGGGTACAACTGGGCGGGCGCACCCAATACCGGCACGGCACCGAATTGCGTCCGACGCTCGGGAACGGTCCCGTGCCCCGCGTCGCGGATCTCCGTCGCGCCGTGCGACTTTCGGAGTCCGTGCAGTTCGCCGCCGCGCTCACCGCCGCTGCCGTGAGTCTGTCGCGGAGATAGCTTCTGCGTCAAGGCTTCTCATGAAAGCTGTTGCGGTCCAATGGTATCCGAGGTGAACAGATCGGAAATCATTGCGCGGGAATCGGGTTCGGCCAGTACGAGGACTTCGTCACCGCTGAGCAGCAGGGTCTCCGGAGTGACGGTGACCAGACGTCCACGCCGGATGATGACGCTGACCCACAGATCGTCCGAGGGAAGCTCCCCGACGCTGGTCCCATCGGCGACCGAACCCGCGGCCACGGTGAACCGGTGCAGACTGTCGGGCTCCTCCTCGAAACGGGCATTCATCGTCCACGGTCGCGGATTCACCGTCTGCAACGGTATGCCGAGCCGCCGCGCCAGCACCGGAACCAGCCCGCCCTGCACGATCACCGAGAATGCCACCACCACGAAGATGATCTCGTAGGCCCGCTGCGCGTCGGGTACCCCGGCCCGAATGATGTAGGTGCCCAACAGAATCGGGACCGCGCCCTTGAGTCCGGTCCACAGTACGAACAGTCGTTCGCCGCGTGTCAGACGCATCCGCCAGATCAGCGCGCCGACCAGTAGCGGCCGGATCACCAACGTCAGCAGGACCGCCAGCAGCAGCCCAATCCACCACGCGCCGCCGTCGACCACACCGTGCGGCCCGGTGACCTGAATGGTGAAGCCGAGCAGTACGAACGCCACGATCTCGCCGAGACTGGCCAGCGCCGAATGGAATCGCTCGATATCGCCGCGATAGGGGGCGCGCTGATCGCCGATGACCACGCCCGCCACCAGCACCGCGAGGAATCCGGAACCGTGCGCGAGCGTCGTCGCGCCGTAGATGGCGAGCACGCACATCAGCACTCGCAGCGAATACAGTCCCGCCGCGGGCAGCGGCACTCGCCGCATGAACCACAACAGCCCCAGCCCACCGCCCAGCCCGGCCACCGCGCCGACGATGATCTGCACCGCGAATTCCCCCAGCACCGAGCCGACCGACTGCACGTCGATCCGGCTCGCCCCCAACAGCACCACCAACAGCGCGATCCCGACCGGATCGTTGGCCCCCGATTCCCCCTGCACCACGACCCCGCCGCGCCCACCGATCTGCCGCCGCCCCAGCACCGAGAACACCACCGCCGGATCGGTCGGCGACAACGCCGTACCCAGCAACAACGAGATCCGCCAGTCCATCCCGAACAGACCGTGTGCGGCGAACGTCACCGCAGCCGCCGTCACCAACGTCCCGGCAACCCCGATCCAGGTGATCGCCCCCGCATTGGCCCGAAACCGCCGCCACCCGATCTGCATCCCCCCGTCGAACAGCACCACCACCAGCGCAACAGTGACGATCTGCTCCACCAACGTGATCGGTATCTTCGCCAGCCCCGGCCAGATATCCGAAGCTGCCGCGGCCCCCACCAGAAACAACGCGGGCGCAGGCACCGGAACCCACTCACCCAGCCGATTCGACAACACCGCCGCCAACCCCACCAGCGCGGCGATCAACAACACAACCGCGAACGGCGTCACATCATTCATCGCGCCGGCACCCCGGAAACACCCCACCGGTCGTCAGAACGATACGAATACGATTGTGCACGCACGGAAGCCCTTTCGACCCACTGACTGATTCCGTCGACCAGACTTCCCGACACACCTGTCCCGATTTTAACGGTTCTCTGATCTTCGATCGCGCGCACATCCGGACACCGCCACGTCCCGCCCGTGGAGCACGGGTGCTGCACCTGTCGAACCCGCCTGGGGCGGCCGGACAGGATTCGACCTCGAAGACGAGTGCGACCGCACCGTGGTCTACGAAATCATCCTCGGGAAGCCCCGAACATCGCCTCCGAGAACTGGTCAGCGTGCGATTCGTCGCCGCGATCAGGACCCGGATGCGCCCCGCCTGCGCGGTCCGCGCCCTGTGGGAAGACCGGGCGCGAATGGCGTCTACAGTCCTCCTCTGACGATGACAGCGACTGCGGAATAGTATCGTGATGCTATGGGGGCCAAGCGAACTGCCGAGTTGTTCCTGGATCTGATGCGCCGCCGGGACCCCGCGTTCGCGGACCTGCTTCATCCCGACGTCGAGTACTCCATGTCGTCGCCGACGATCCGGGGCAAACGCAATGTGTTACGAGTCATGCGGCTCTTCCGCAATGTCGACATCGTGCACATCGACTCCGTCGCCGCAGCCGGCGACACCGTTCTGAGTGAACGCATCGACCGAATCAACCTGGGCCCCATACACATCTACGTATGGATCAACGCCCGATTGACGATCCGCGACGGACAGATCGTCAGCTGGCGCGACTACAGCGACCCCTGGGAACTGAGCACCGGGCTCCTACGCGCACTCGCAGGCACGATCATCCCAGCACTCCGCCCGCAGCCACCCGCAGCGGCTCGAAATGCAGGTCACTGAGAACCTCGTCAGGCCAGGTCTATTCGTCGCACTCCCGCGTCACCGGGCTGCGCGACCCGGGTCACGGGGTTCAGCCGAAGATTTCGTCGAGGGATGTCGCGGTCAAGATCCGTTCGCTCCACCGTTCGAGAGTGGTTGTGTCCGCGGCTTCGACTCTGTTGACAATCTGGTCGGTGAGCTGCCCGAATTTGATCGTCAGCAGATGTACCAGCACGATGGCTTGCCCCTCGGCGAGCCCTTTGGCGTAGCCCTTCTTGAACCCTTTGGCGTAGCCTCTGGCTTCGAGTTGTTCGGCGGTGGTCATCGTGGTTTCCTTTGCCGCTGGGCCGGGTTGGTGGACGAGTCGGCTCGGGTTGTGGGGTGTCAGCTGAAGACTTCGG
>NZ_WEGK01000006.1 GCF_009604405.1 Nocardia macrotermitis | reverse complement strand
CCACCCGAGTCGACCCAACCCGACTCCACCCCCGCACCCCAATCCCCAAGCACCCCAACCTCTCCTGCCCCAGCCTCCCCGGCCCCGGTCCCCCCGGCCAGCCCTCAGCTCAACGACCCCGGCGGCCAACCAGGCATCACCGGCCCCATCCCCAACCACACCACCCCGACAACCCCCGACCAACCCGGCATCTCCCCGGACCATTAGCCGAGCCGAACGACATACCCGCCCGCCCGCGAATCAACCGCCCACTCAGCGGAAATCCTTGTCGTGGTGGGTAATCGGTAGTCCTACCACGGTCCATCCGCGTCACAAGCCCGGCCCGCACCGCCACGATCGACGGAGCGGATGGATCAGACCTTGACCAGGTCGTCGGCGTGGATGACAGGTCGGCGCATACCTTCGGGGAGTTCGGTGGTGGAGCGGCCGATCATGGTTTCCAGTTCCGAGCTGTCGTATTCGACGACGCCACGGGCGACCACAGTGCCCTCCGGGGCGATGAGGTCGATGACGTCGCCACCGGAGAAACGACCGCGCACACCGGTGATTCCGGCGGCCAGCAGGGAGCGGCGACATTTCGCGACCGCGCGCACGGCACCGGCGTCGAGCAGCACCGCACCGCGGCTGTCCGCGGCGTGCCGGACCCAGAACTTCCTGGCGGACAGGCGAGTCGGACGCGCGGCGAAGGCGGTGCCGACGGTCGCGGAGGTCAACGCGGCCGCGGCGTCGGAGGCGGCGGCCAACAGCACCGGGACGCCGGCGTCGGCGGCGAGCCGGGCCGCGGACAACTTCGAGGCCATCCCGCCCGTACCCAGCGCACCACCGCTCCCGGCGATCACACCGTCCAGATCGGCGCTGCCCCGCACCTCCGGGATGAACGTCGCGCCGCCCCTGCGCGGATCGCCGTCGTAGAGGCCGTCCACATCCGAGAGCAGCACCAGCGCATCGGCTCCCACCAGATGCGCCACCAGCGCGGCCAAACGATCGTTGTCGCCGAAGCGGATCTCGTCGGTGGCGATGGTGTCGTTCTCGTTGACCACCGCGATCGCGTGCAGCGCGCGCAACCGGTCCAGGGTGCGCTGCGCATTGCGGTGATGTTCGCGCCGGGAGAAGTCACCGGCGGTGAGCAGCACCTGCCCGACCGTGCGGCCGTACCGCTGGAACGAGGTGCCCCAGGCATGCGCCAACGCCAGCTGCCCCACACTGGCCGCGGCCTGTTTCGTCGCGAGATCCTTTGGGCGCGAGGTCAATCCGAGCGGCGCGAGCCCCGCGCCGATAGCCCCCGAGGACACCACGACCACGTCGGATCCGGCCCGCATCCGCGCCTCCACCGCATCGGCCAGTAGATCCAGCCGCCCGGTGTCCAGCCCGCCCTCGAGACTCGTCAGCGCCGAGGATCCGATCTTCACGACCACACTGCGCGCCGACCGGATCACCTGCCGAGTCCCACTCAGCACCTCACCCTGATCCGAATCCGCCTGCGTCATACCGGAACTCATCAACCTCACCCGAACCGCTCAGCACCACAACGTTTTTCGAACCCCCGCGCCCGACCATCGACCGCCCCCGACGCCGGGCCACACGCCGCGAACAGCAGCGCCGAAACCGCCCGACCGCCGACCACGCCCGCTCCGCCACTCGATACCGAGCGCGGCGCCGCGGAGCCGGTGCGGCGGCCGACGGTCATTCGACGATCTCGTCGTCGGTGACCAGACCGCGGCGGACCCGCGACGCGTGTTTGCGTTCGGAGGCGGAGATACGTTCGGTCTGGTCGATGCGGGGGTCGGTGCCGCGACCGGTCATCACCATGTCCACGCCCGCGGAGATCTGCGGCTCCCACTCGAAGGTGACATCGCCGATCGTGACGGGCGCACCCGGTTCGGCGCCGAGCTTCTCGAGCTTCTCCTCGACACCGAGGCGAGCCAGACGGTCGGCGAGGTAGCCGACGGCCTCGTCGTTGTCGAACTGCGTCTGCCGCACCCACCGCTCGGGACGTTCACCGCGCACGATGAATCCACCCTCGATATCGGGATCGCGCGCGACACTGAACCCGCTCACGCCCGAGACCACCGGACGGATCACCGGCCGCGCCGGGGCTGCCTTCGGATGCGCCGCACGGTACTCGCGCACCATCTCCGCGAGCGCGAACGTCAACGGCCGCAGCCCTTCCCGGCTCACGGTCGAGATCATATAGACCGGCCACCCGCGCTCGGCGAACTCCGCGCCCACCATCTCGGCCAGTTCGGCGGCGTCCGGGATATCGGCCTTGTTGAGGATCACCACGCGCGGCCGATCGGCCAGATCCCCGAGTTCGGCATCGGCCGTCAACGCCGGTTTGTACGCGGCCAGTTCGGCTTCCAACGCGTCCACATCGGACACCGGATCGCGACCGGGCTCGAGAGTCGCGCAGTCCACCACGTGCGCGAGCACCGCGCAGCGTTCCAGGTGACGCAGGAACTCCAGCCCCAGCCCACGCCCCTCGCTCGCACCCGGAATCAGGCCGGGCACGTCGGCGACGGTGAACGTGGTGTCACCGCTGGACACCACCCCGAGATTCGGCACCAACGTCGTGAACGGATAGTCCGCCACCTTCGGCTTGGCCGCCGAGAGCACCGACACCAGCGAGGACTTACCCGCCGACGGGAACCCGACCAGCCCCACATCGGCGACCGACTTCAACTCCAGGACGACATCGCGTTCCTCGCCGTCCTCACCGAGCAGCGCGAATCCGGGAGCCTTGCGCGCCTTGGAAGCCAGCGCGGCATTACCGAGCCCGCCGCGACCACCCTGCGCGGCGACGAAGGTGGTGCCCACCCCGACAAGATCGGCCAGCACCTCACCGTCGGAACCGATCACCACGGTCCCGTCCGGCACCTTCAGCAGCAGATCCGTCCCCTGCTTGCCGTCCCGGTTGCTCCCCTCACCGGGTCTGCCGTTACCGCCCTTGGCATGCGGATGGAAGTGGAAGTCCAGCAGAGTGTGCACATTCGGATCGACCTCGAGAACCACATTCCCGCCGTGCCCCCCGTTCCCGCCATCGGGCCCGCCCAGCGGCTTGTACTTCTCCCGGTGCACCGAAGCACACCCATGCCCGCCCTTACCCGCGCGAACATGCAGCACGACGCGATCTATGAACTTCGACATGCTGTTATTCTGCCTCCGCTAAGCTGCTGCATCTTTGGCCTCCGCTCCGCTCCGGCGGGTCGGGGCCCCTGAGGGCTCGATTCTTCCCTCCTCCGCTCCTCCGCTCCGCTCCCCCGCTCCGTCAGTCCAGAATCGAGCCGGGCCCCGACCTTTGGAGTTGGCATTATTGATAGCTGGCGAAGCTGGGTGGCCCCGAGACCAGTCCTGGACCGATCCGTGGAGCCGGAACAGGTGCCTCGGAGGCCGTCACCGCTGGAGCGACAAGGGGGGTATCCGGGTGGCCGACACGGTCTGCTCCCGAACGCACGAAACGGGCCAGGGTTCTCACCCTGACCCGCTTCGAAGAATGTGTGGAAAGGCTCCGGTGCGGCTCAGGCCTGCACCGGCTCCGGAACCACGATGTTCACGGTCTTGCGGCCACGCTTGGTGCCGAACTGGACCGCGCCCGCCTCGAGGGCGAACAGCGTGTCGTCGCCGCCACGGCCGACGTTCACGCCCGGGTGGAAGTGGGTCCCGCGCTGACGCACCAGGATCTCGCCCGCCTGCACAGCCTGACCGCCGAAGCGCTTCACGCCGAGCCGCTGGGCGTTCGAATCACGACCGTTACGGGAGCTGGATGCACCCTTCTTGTGTGCCATGGCTTTTACTCCTCGCCTTGAATGAATTGCAGGTCCGGAGGGACCTGCGGGAGAGGTTCTTCCCGGAGATTCCGACGGACGTGTGCGGGAGGCAATCCCGCAGGCCGTTTACTTGATGCCGGTGACCTTCAGGACCGTCAGCTTCTGACGGTGTCCCTGACGCTTGTGGTAGCCGGTCTTGTTCTTGAACTTGTGGATGCGGATCTTGGGACCCTTGGTCTGGTCGACGATCTCGGCGGAAACCGAAACCTTCGCCAGCTTGTCCGCATCGGTGGTCAGCTCAGCGCCATCGACGACGAGCACCGGGGACAGCGACACCGCGCTACCCGTCTCGCCCTCGATCTTCTCGACCTTCACCAGGTCACCGACCGCGACCTTGTACTGCTTTCCGCCGGTCTTGACGATCGCGTACGTTGCCATCGGTCGGCTGCCCTCTTTCTCTACTAGTGCTCGGCACTCTGCTCGCGCGGCCGCTGTCCGGTTCACACCGGAAACCGCCGCACGACTGGTCTGGTAATCACCGCCGCCTCAGCGCCTGTGGCTCTCGTTGGAACCGGGCCACGGGCCAGCGCACAAGGCAGTGCTGACGCCGAGCAGCGACTGACCAAGGCTACAGGACACGCACCCCGGCAACAAAACCAGGGTTGCGCTGCACCGCACCGGCTCCGGCTGGGCGCGGGGAACCTACTCCACCCCTGCTCGTGCCCGGCACTGTCGGCCGCGCGGTCACCATGGCATCGCGGACTCGAATTTCGCTGCGCACCACGGCTTTCCAACACCCACTACTCACACGACAGCGGGATCCGGACGGTGCCCGGATCCCGCGTGCCTACTCGACTACCGACTACTCGGTCACCCGATCTCAGTCGTCCTGTTCCGGCGCTCCGGCAGCGCGCCCGGCGCTCCGACGACGGGGACGACTGCGCGGCACGGCGACCGGCGTGAAATCCGTCACCGAAGCCGCCGCGCCTTCCGACTGATCGGAACTCGACAGCACGAATACCGCTGCGGCACTGTCGGTGCTGAGCGCGGCCGACGAGCGCGCGACCCGGCGGCGGCCCTTGCGAGCGGGTTCGGGAGCGTTGTCCTGATCTGCGGCCTTCTCGTCCGACCTTGCGGCAGAAGCGGTTTCCGGGGCCTGCGCCACCGGGCTCGCCTCCACAGCGGCCCGCGCGGTCTCCGGCTCGACGGCAGCATCCGCAGTCACCGCATCGACATCCTGAGCAGCGATGCCCGACCCGCCGTGCGCCGACTCGTCCGACTCCGGCTCACGCACCACGGCGGACTCATCGCCCTGCGCCTGGTCCCCACGACCCGACTCATCGGACCGCGCCGACTCGTGCCCGCGCGCGCCCTGATCCCGACCGGACCGCGAACGCCGCCGACGCGACGGCCGCTCACCGGTCTCCTCCGGCGCGGCCGCCTTCTCCGGCTCGACGGACGAATCCGCGGTCGCCACCTGCCCTTCGGCGATCTCCTCGCCGTGGTGCGCGGCCATCGCCAACGCCACCGGATGCGCGCGCTTGGCCGCGGCATCCTCCTCGGCGTGCGCGTCCACGGGTGCCGCGGCCACGACCGGCGCGGGCGTGCTCGGCTTCTCCTTGTCCTTACGCCGACGGCGACCCTCGCGACGCCCGACGCCTTCCTCGGCGGGTGCGGACTCGACCGGATAGTCGTGCACCACGATGCCGCGCCCGTGGCAGTGCTCACAGGTGGTGGAGAACGCCTCGACCAGCCCGGTGCCCAGCTTCTTGCGGGTCATCTGGACCAGGCCCAGCGACGTCACCTCGGACACCTGATGGCGGGTGCGGTCCCGGCCCAGCGCCTCGGTCAGCCGACGCAGCACCAGGTCGCGGTTGGATTCGAGCACCATGTCGATGAAGTCGACGACGATCATGCCGCCGATGTCCCGCAGACGCATCTGCCGCACGATCTCCTCGGCGGCTTCGAGGTTGTTGCGAGTGACCGTCTCCTCGAGGTTGCTGCCGCCCGCGCCGGTGAACTTGCCGGTGTTGACGTCGATGACGGTCATCGCCTCGGTGCGGTCGATGACCAGCGTGCCGCCCGAGGGCAGCCACACCTTGCGATCCAGGGCCTTGGACAGCTGCTCGTCGATCCGGAAACTGCCGAAGACGTCGACGGAACTGTCGCTGTCGTACTTCTCCACGCGCACCAGCAGATCCGGCGCGACGGTGCGGATGTAGTTCTCGACGGTCGTCCAGGACCGCTCGCCCTCGATGACGAGCTTGGAGAAGTCCTCGTTGAACAGGTCACGAATGACCTTGACCAGCAGGTCCGGCTCCTCGTAGAGCGTCTTGGGCGTGCCCGAACCGTGCTTGGACTGCTCCTCGATGGTCTTCCAGGTCGCCTGCAACCGCTCGACGTCGCGGGCCAGTTCGGCCTCGGCCACGCCCTCGGACGCGGTGCGGATGATCACACCGGCGTCCTGCGGGACGATGTCGCGCAGGATCTCCTTGAGACGCTTGCGCTCGGTGTCGGGCAGCTTGCGGCTGATCCCGGTCGACGTCCCGCCCGGCACGTACACCAGGAAACGCCCGGCCAGGCTGATCTGCGTGGTCAACCGAGCGCCCTTGTGCCCGACCGGATCCTTGCTGACCTGCACCAGCACCGTGTCACCGGGCTTGAGCGCCTGTTCGATCTTGCGTTCTCTACCGCCGAGCCCGGCGGCCTCCCAGTTCACCTCACCGGCGTAGAGCACGCCGTTGCGGCCGCGGCCGATGTCGACGAACGCCGCCTCCATGCTGGGCAGCACGTTCTGCACCTTGCCCAGATACACGTTGCCGACCATGGACGCGGACCCCGTGCTGGTCACGAAGTGCTCGACCAGGATGTTGTCCTCGAGCACCGCGACCTGGGTGACCGCGCTCGGGTGATCGACGAACGTCTTCTCCCGCACCACCATCACCCGGTCCACCGATTCGCGGCGGGCCAGGAATTCCGATTCGGTCAGGATCGGCGGACGACGACGTCCGGCCTCGCGACCGTCCCGGCGGCGCTGGCGCTTGGCCTCGAGCCGCGTCGACCCGCTGATGCCCTGCACCTCGTCGACGGACGCGGCGGCGACCCGGCGCTTGTTGCGCGGTTCGCGCTCGTGCACGACGGTGTTCGGCGGATCGTCGTCCGAGGACTCGTGTTCGCCGTCCTCACCGGCCTTGCGGCGACGACGGCGACGGCGGCGACGGGTCGAGCCCTCGGGCGTGCCGTCACCGTCCTCGGCGCCGCTCTCGGTGGATTCGGCTTCGGTGTCGGTGGACTCCTCGGCGGATTCCTCGTTCTCGTCGGCGTCCTCCGACTCGTCGGAGTCGCCGTCCGAGGACTGCTCGCCCCGACCGCGACCGCGACCACGACGACCACGACGACGACGCCGCGAGCGGCCGCCGTCCTCGGCATCCTCCCGGTCCTCGCGGGACTGCTCGTCGTCCCAGTCGCCCGATTCGGTCTCGGACTCGGTGGTCTCGGTCGTCTCGACGGTGTCGGTCTCGTCGACGCTCACCCGCTCGTCGGCGACTTCGACGCGGGCGGCCTCCTGCTGGGCGGCGGCCTCCTCGGCGGCGGCCTGCTCCTCGGCGGCCTTGGCCTGACGGGCGGCCCGACGCTGACGTCGTGCCTCCTCTGCGGCCGCGGCGTCGGGTGGCAGGAACAGCGGTGCGGCGACCATCGCCGGCGCCTCGAAGGCCAGCGGTTCGGGGGCCGGGGTCTGATGCGATTGGAAGGGGCTGGTGAACAGCGACTGCCGCTGCGGCACCGTCGGCGCGGGCGCGGACTGCGTGGCGGTCCCGGCAGCGGACTGTTCGGACGCGGCGGTCCCGGATTCGGCGGACGCACGCGTCACGGACTCGGCCGCACTCGCCGCCGATCCCTCCTCCGACTCGGCATCGGCCGCCGCCCGGGTGCCGTTCGCCACCGGCTCGGGCGCACTCGCCACCGCCTGCGGCGCACCCGTCGACTTTTCGGCACGTCCCGCGGGCTCGGCATTGCTGGGAGCGTCGGGAGCACCCACCGCGGCGGTCTCGGGTTCGACAACCGACGCCTCCGGCTGCGGCGTGACCACCTGCGCCGGTTCGGCGGAGGCTTGCGCCGGAGGCTGCTCCGACGCTTGTTCTGTGGGTACGAAGGCTTCCCGCACCGACTCGGCGACCGTGCGATCCAGGCTCGACTGCGCGCTGCGGGCCTCGGCCCCCAACTCGGTCAGATGGGCCAGAATGCGCTTGCTGGTGGTTCCCAGCAGCTTCGCCAGCGCGTGTACCCGGATACGTTCCGGCAACTGCGCCGCCTCCCCTACCCCTGGCGCCTGCGGCGCGTGTCCATTCGTATCGTGCGACGTATCCTGCGGCTCTTGATCGGCCACGAAATCTCCTCGGACCCCCGGGCGCGTCCCACTCGAAACCGAGAGAGTGACGCGGCCAACGCGGGGGCGCTGTCCGTTCGCCCCACGTCCCGTGGACGCGAGGCCAAGTGGTCTCCGCGCCGCGTGATCCGTCATCACCTTGTCGGTGCGTCGTTCGGGTAACCGATCACGCGGTGCCTGGCTGTTGGCTCCGACACCGGATTCGAGCGCTCATCCAGCGTGCGGCCGGGCGGCAGAGTCTTGGTTACCGTCCGGGGCAGCGATGATCGGCGTCGAGCCGCGGTGCCATCCGGTCGCGCCCGTAACCGGCAGCTTCGGCCGATATCGAGCACTTCCACCCCCAGTATCCCACACGCTCCCGGGGAAACGGCTCCCGTGTCCAATTGCCTGCGCTTCGCTCCGGCGTGTTCACGACCCTCGAGCGGGCGGTTCCACCGGCGTGAACCGGTACCGCCGCGGCGTCGGAACCGGGCACTCGGGCACCGGCCGAGTCGGCAACGCCGCTCCTCGGACAGTGTTCCCACGGGTATGGAGGTGGATTCGGCACTCGGTGCCGACCGGGACCGAATCCACCCCGAGGGAAAGTTCCGGCGACTACTGGGCGAACTCCGGGAACCAGAGCGCGATCTCGCGCTTGGCCGACTCGGGAGCATCCGAACCGTGGACGAGGTTGTACTGGGTCTCCAGGGCGTAGTCGCCGCGGATGCTGCCGGGCACGGCCTTCTCGACCGGATCGGTGCCGCCGGCGATCTGCCGGAAGGCGGCGACCGCGCGCGGCCCCTCGAGCACGGCGGCCACGACCGGCCCCGAGGTGATGAACTCGATCAGCGAAGCGTAGAACGGGCGCTCGGCGTGCTCGGCGTAGTGCGCCGCGGCAAGCTCCTCGGAAACCTGCTTCAGCTCCAGCGCCGCGATCTTCAGACCCTTGCGCTCGATGCGGGTGATGATCTCACCGACCAGCCCACGGGCAACACCATCCGGCTTGACGAGTATCAACGTCTGCTCAGTCACGGGGCAATTATTGCGGTAGCCGCGGCGCGAGGTGTTCGCGGCCCCCGGGCCCCACTCCTCAGGCGCGCTGGCTGGGGAGCAGGCCCCGGTCCATCCGCTTCTTGACGTCGGCGCGCAGCACCAGGATGAAGGCCCATACCGCGACGAACACCACGCCGATGATGCCGATGGACAGGTGCACGAAGGTGCCGAGCAACAGCAGCACCTGCATGGCGATGTTGAACGGCATCGCCCAGGACCGCCGCTGCACGCCCGCGCCGAGGAACATCAGCACGGCCAGCCCGACCAGATAGGTGATCGACCACCAGCTCAGCCCGCCGCCGACCGACGCGACCACCGGCAGCGCGAGCAGTACGGTGATGGCCTCGAGGACCAGCGCACCGGCCATCACGCCGCGGAAACCCTTCCACGGGTCGGTGGCCGGGGGCGGTACGGGACTCGGCTGTTCCTCGTTCACGCGGGATCCTTTCCGAACAGCGAGCGCGCGGCGCCCGCGGTGACGACCGATCCGGTGACGACGATCCCCGCGCCGGACACCGGTTCCCCGGACTCGCCCGCCTCCTCCGCGATGGCGATGGCCGTTTCGACCGCGTCGGCCATCGTCGCGGCGGTGACGACCCGTTCGTCGCCGAATCGCTGCACCGCGATATCGGCCAGATCGTCGACCGGCAGGGCGCGCGGCGAGCCGTTCGTGGTGACGACGACCTCGTCCAGGACCGGTTCGAGCGCGGCCAGGATGCCCGCGGCGTCCTTGTCGCCCAGGACCGCGACGACGCCCACGAGTTTGCGGAAGTCGAACTCCTCGGTGAGGGTCGCGGCGAGAGCCTGCGCGCCGTGCGGGTTGTGCGCGGCGTCCAGGAAGATGGTGGGCGCGTTGCGCATTCGTTCCATCCGGCCCGGACTGATCGCGTTCGCGAACCCGGCGCGCACGGCGTCGATGTCGAGTTGCCGGTCCGCGCCCGCGCCGAAGAACGCCTCGACCGCGGCCAGCGCGACCGCGGCGTTGTGCGCCTGGTGTTCGCCGTGCAGGGGCAGGAAGATCTCGTCGTAGACCCCGCCCAGCCCCTGGATCTCCAGGACCTGTCCACCGACCGCGATCCGCCGGGTCAGCAGCCGGAACTCCGCGCCCTCCCGGGCGACCGCGGCGTCGGCCTGCACCGTGCGACGCAGCAGCACGTCCATCGCCTCGGGATCCTGTTCGGCGATGATGGCGACGGTCTCGCGCGGGACGAGCGGATCCTCGGGGGCCTTCTTGATGATCCCGGCCTTCTCGCCCGCGATCGAGGTCAGATCCGAACCGAGATAGTCCATGTGGTCCAGGCCGATCGGGGTGATCACCGCGACCTGGCCGTCGACCACATTGGTGGCGTCCCAGGTGCCGCCCATGCCGGTTTCGACCACCGCGACGTCGACCGGCGCCTCGGCGAACGCCGCGTACGACATCGCCACCAGCACCTCGAACTTGCTCAGCCGCGGCCCGCCCGCGGCCTCGGACTGCCGGTCGATCATCTCGAGGTACGGCTGGATCTCCCGATAGATCTCCACATATTTCGCGGGGCTGATCGGGACGTTGTCGATGGCGATGCGCTCGGTGGCCAGTTGCAGGTGCGGGCTGGTGATCCGGCCGGTGCGGCGGTGCAGGGCGGTCAGCAGCGCGTCGATCATGCGGGTGACCGAGGTCTTGCCGTTGGTCCCGGCCACCTGGATGGCCGGGTAACCGCGCTGCGGGGAGCCGAGCAGGTCGAGCAGCGTCACGATCCGGGTCAGCGAGGGCTCGAGTTTGGTCTCCCCCCAGCGCTGGTCGAGTTCGGCCTCGACCAACGCCATCTCCGCCAGATCGACCGGGGAGGGACCGGAGTGCAGTCGCCCGGCGGCACCCTGCTGGAATTCCGGTTCGGAGTTCACTTCGCCGCCGCCAGCCGCGCGATCTCCTCGAGCCGCGCACCGATCCGGGCGACCTCGGATTCGGCCACCTCGCGGCGGGTGCGGATCTTGGCGACCACGTCGTCGGGGGCCTTGGCCAGGAACGCCTCGTTGCCGAGTTTGGCGGTGGTGCTGGTCAGATCCTTCTGTGCCACCCCGAGATCCTTCTCCAGCCGACGGCGTTCGGCGTCCAGATCGACCGTGCCGGAGGTGTCGAGTTCGACGGTGACCGTGGCCCCGGACAGGCGCACCTGCACCGAGGCGGTCGCGCTGAAATCCTCGCCGGGCTCGGTGAGCCGGGCCAGGTTCGTGATCTCGGCCGCGAGCCCGGTCAGGTCGGCGGTGTCGAGGCCGATCAGCGCGGCGGCGACCTTCTGCTTGTCGGTCAGGCCCTGATCGCTGCGGAAACGACGGATCTCGGTGATCAGGCGCTGCGCGTCGGCGACCCGGCGCGCGGCGACCTCGTCGGTGGTCACGCCCGAGACCTCCGGCCAGGACGCGACGACGATGGAGGAGCCCTCCGCGCCGCCGGTCAACGCCTGCCACAGCGATTCGGTGACGAACGGAATCACCGGATGCAGCAGGCGCAGCACCGAATCCAGCACCACACCCAGCACCGTGCGGGTGCTCGCGGCGCGCTCCTCGGATTCGGCGAACTGCACCTTGGCCAGCTCGAGGTACCAGTCGCACAACTCGTCCCACGCGAAGTGGTACAGCGCCTCGCACGCCTTGCCGATCTCGTACCGGTCGAACGCCGAATCCACTTCCGCGCGAACCTGTTCCAGGCGATCCAGGATCCACCGGTCGGTGTCGGTGAGGCTCGCGCGAGACGGAAGTTCGCCCGGGGCCGCGCCGTTCATGAGCGCGAACTTGGTGGCGTTGAACAGCTTCGTGACGAAGCTGCGGGAGGCGGTCACGTGCGGCGGGCCGACGGACAGGTCGCTGCCCGGCTGCGCGCCGCGCGCGAGGGTGAAACGTGTTGCGTCCGCGCCGTATTCGACGATCCACAGCAGCGGATCCACGCCGATGCCCTTGGACTTGGAGTACTTGCGGCCGAATTCGTCGCGAATCAGGCCGTGCAGGAACACATCCCGGAACGGGACCTGCGCCGAGTCGGCCGGTTTACCGGCGGTGATGACCGGATCGTCGGCGACGAAGGTGCCGAACATCATCATCCGGGCCACCCAGAAGAACAGGATGTCGTAGCCGGTGACGAGAACGCTTGTGGGATAGAACTTCTCGAGTTCCGGGGTGGCGTCGGGCCAGCCCATGGTGGAGAACGGCCACAGGCCCGAGGAGAACCAGGTGTCCAGCACGTCCGGATCCTGCACGTATCCCTCGGGGGCCTGCTCGTCCGGTCCGACGCAGACGACCTCGCCCTCGGGGCCGTACCAGATCGGGATGCGGTGACCCCACCACAGCTGGCGCGAGATGCACCAGTCGTGCATGTCGTCCACCCAGTCGAACCAGCGCGGTTCCTGGCTGGCGGGGTGAATCACGGTGTCCCCGTTGCGAACCGCGTCACCGGCGGCCTTGGCGAGCGACTCCACCTTCACCCACCACTGCATCGACAGCCGGGGTTCGATGGGCTCACCGGAACGTTCGGAATGCCCGACGCTGTGCACGTACGGCCGCTTCTCCGCGACGATGCGACCCTCTTCGGCGAGGCGCTCACGGATCTTCACCCGCGCCTCGAAACGGTCCATCCCGTCGAATTCGGTTCCGGTATCGGTGATCTTGCCGGTCTTGTCCATGATGGTGGGCATCGGCAGGTTGTGCCGCATACCCAGCTCGAAGTCGTTGGGGTCGTGCGCGGGCGTGATCTTCACTGCGCCGGAACCGAATTCGGGATCGACGTAGTCGTCGGCGACGACGGGGATCTGGCGTCCGGTGATCGGGTGGTACAGCGTGGTGCCGATCAGGCTCGCGTAGCGCGCGTCCTCGGGATGCACCGCGACGGCGGTGTCGCCGAGCATCGTCTCCACCCGGGTGGTCGCCACGATGATGTGCGGCTCATCGTCTTTCAGCGAGCCGTACCGCAGCGAGACGAGTTCGCCCTCGACGTCCTCGTACTTCACCTCGACATCGGAGATCGCGGTCTCCAGCACCGGCGACCAGTTCACCAGGCGCTCGGCGCGATAGATCAGGCCCGCGTCGAACAGGCGCTTGAAGATGGTCTGCACCGCGCGCGAGAGACCCTCGTCCATGGTGAAACGGTCCCGCGCCCAGTCCACGCCGACGCCCAGGCGACGCATCTGGCCCTGGATCGCGCCGCCGGATTCGCGCTTCCAGTCCCAGACCTTGTCGACGAACAGTTCGCGGCCGAAGTCCTCCTTGGTCTTCCCGTCGCGCGCGAGCTGCTTCTCCACCACGGACTGGGTCGCGATGCCCGCGTGGTCCATGCCCGGCAGCCACAGCACCTCGTAGCCCTGCATGCGCTTGCGGCGGGTGAGCAGATCCATGATGGTGTGGTCGAAGGCGTGGCCCATGTGCAGGTTGCCGGTGACGTTGGGCGGGGGCAGCACGATCGAGTAGGGGGCCTTCGCGCTCTTCGCATCGGCGGCGAAGTAACCAGCGGCCACCCAGCCCTCGTACAGGTCCGCCTCCACCTCGCCGGGATTCCAGCTCTTGGGGAGGGCATCGGCACGATTTCGTGAGTTCTCAGAGGCTGTGCTGGTCACCGTGTGATTCTAAGGAGTTGGGTCGCGGGCCGGACGACGGCCCCGGCGGAGGCGGGCCGGATACCCGAGAGGGCGGGGGTTTCGGCGGATGAGGGACACCGAAAACCCCGCCCACAGATTCAGGCTACCGTCTATTCACCCGGTATTCCCATTTCCATATCGAATTCTCAGGTTCGGCCCGAATCCTTTGTGTTGGTGCAGGATTGCCGCCCGCGCGGGCGCGCGGGTCGACCCTCACCGGGATAGGATTCGGCCCGACTGCGGGTACGGCTGAACCCGCACTTCATCAGGGATGAGGCAGTGCGGCCTCGCACCCCGAACATTCACGAAAGAGGATTCTCCATGCGCGCTCGGACTGTCGTCATGGCCACCGTGGCCACCGCCGCGGGTATCACCGCGGGTCTCGCCGGTGCGGGATCGGCCGCGGCGGTCACTCCCCTCACGCTGCCGCACGGCGGGGTCGGGGTGGCCCTGGACCACGGCGAGACCCAGACGTTCGCCAACGGTCCGATCCCCGCGCTGATCGATCAGGCACTCCCGGCCGACGCCATCGCCGTGGGCATCGGCCGCGGTTCGCAACTGCCCCGCAGCGGCAATCACGTGCGGGCGGATCTGCCCAGCATCGTCACCGAGGCCGCGAACCAGCCCAACGGCCGGATCGCGCTGCTGGTGCGCGGCCCGGAGCTGACCGTGGTGCAGCTCTGGTAGCCGTCAGGGCACCAGCACGGGCAGGGCGCCCGGTAGCGCGCGGAAGGTGGTGGGCAGCATGCCGACCGGTTCGCCGTCCGCGGTCACCGGCGCGCCCGGTGCGCTCAATTCGACAGTGGCCGCGCGGTATTGGCTGATCGCGGGATGATCGAGGCGTTTACCCGAGGCCAGGGCCGGTAGCAGGCGCACCATCTCGGGCCGGGACATCGCGCCGACCACGCTCACCTCGAGCAGGCCGTCGTCGACCAGCGCGTCCGGGCAGACCAGCATGCCGCCGCCGTAGGTGCGGGTGTTGCCCACCGCGACCATCACCGCTTCGGTCTCTATCACCGAATGCACCGATTGTCCTGGTACGCCGGACAATTCGAGCCGGTACGGCACGGTCAGCCTGCCGGTAAGCTCCGCCAGGGCGGCGAAGGTGTAGCGCAGGCGTCCCTTCGGGAAGCGCATCCGATTGGCGCGCAAGGTGACCCGGGCATCCAGGCCGGTGCCCGCCACGGTTGCGAAGGTGATGGGCCCGGGAATGCCGAATCCCATTGCTCCCGAACCGGATTCGATTGATCCCGAGCCCGGGTCCGCGACCTCGGCCGCACCGAGATCGATGGTTCGTATCGTCCCGCCCAGCACGATGTCGGCGGCGGAGATCGGATCATCCTGCGGCACACCGAGTTCGCGGGCCAGATCGTTACCGGTGCCGCCCGGAACCAGTCCCAGCGGCACGCCGGTCCCGGCCAGTGCTTGCAGGGTGATGCAGACCAGTCCGTCACCACCCGCGCAGACCACCACATCGGGCACGTCGTCGCCGGTGAGCCGATCCCGCACCAGGCGAACCGATTCCGCGGCGCTCGTGCCGCTGAGCTCGTCCACCCGTACGCCGCGCGCCCGCATCCGGGCCGCCGCGACCGCCCCCGCGGCCTGTCCCCTGCCGTGACCCGACAGCGGATTGGTCACCAGCAGCACCGAGCCCACCCCGGCGGATCCGGTCACGGGATCAGCTTTCCGGGGTTGAGGATTCCGGCCGGGTCGACGGTTTGTTTGACCGCGCGCAGCACCTGTACGCCCAGGTCACCGATCTCGCCGGGGATCCAGGGGCGGTGGTCGCGTCCGACCGCGTGGTGGTGGGTGATGGTGCCTCCGGCCGCGGCGATGGCGTCACCGGCCGCGTGTTTGGCCCGGTGCCACTGGGTGATCGGATCGTCGAGTTGTTTGGCGATGATCGTGAAGTACAGCGACGCGCCGGTCGGGTAGGTGTGCGAGATGTGGCACATGACCAGCGGCGGGGCGCCCTGGCCGCCCAGTGAGTCGGTCAGCGCCGCGGTCACCTTCGCCTTGAGGTCCGCCAGACCGGACCAACTGGTCGCGGTTTCCAGGGTTTCGCAGAGAATCTCGTTGTCCAGCAGGGCATCCCGCAGATAGGGCGCGGCGAAACGGCCGTGCTCCCACTCGCGTGCGGGCTGCTCGCCCAGCGCGGTTCCCCCGGCGGCGGCGAGCAACTCGTACGCCTCGGCGCTGCGCGCTCGCACGTGCGCGGCGGTGCCCTCGAACGTGGTCACCGCGAGGCATCCCGCCACCGGCGCACCGCCGATATCGCCCGCGCGCGCCAGATTCAGGCCGGTCTCGGCCTCGTCGGACAGGCGCAGCACGGTCGGGGCGGCCCCGGCCTGGATCACCGTGCGCAGTGCGGCCGCGCCGGTCGCGAAATCCGGGAACGACCAGGCTTGATACCCGATGGTCTCCGGCACCGGATGCACCCGCAGCGTCACCGCGGTGATCACCCCGAGCGCGCCCTCCGAACCCGAGAACAGTTCGCGCAGATCGGGTCCCGCGGCCGAGGCGGGGCCACGGCCGAGATCCAGTGTGCCGCTGGGTGTCGCGACGCGCAGGTGCTGGATCATATCGTCGAAGCGGCCGTATCCGGCCGATGCCTGCCCGCTGGATCGGGTCGCGGCGAAACCGCCGATGGTGGCGAATTCGAAACTCTGCGGGAAGTGTCCGAGCGAGAAGCCCTGCGCCGCAAGCAGTTTCTCGGCCTGCGGTCCGGTCAGGCCGGCTCCCAGTGTCGCGGTGTGGCTGATCACGTCCAGGTCGGTCAGCGCGTCCAATCGCCGAAGGTCCAGGGCGACAACGGCTTCGAAGGCATCGCGGGCGGGATCCACGCCGCCGACGACACTGGTGCCGCCGCCGAAGGGCACCACCGCGACACCGTGTTCGGCGCAGTAGCCGAGGACGGCCAGCACCTCGTCGTGATCGGCGGGGAACAGGACCGCGTCGGGTGCGTCCTGCGGTTCCGGGGCACGCCTGCGCAGCAGATCCGGGGTGCTCTTACCGCCGGCGTGCAGGAGCCGGGCGCGGTGGTCGGTGCGGACGTACTCCGGGCCGACCACCGCGGACAATCCTGTGAGATGCGCCCCCGGCAGGGCCGGGGCACGCAATGGCACGTTGCCCTCATCGCGACGCGCCACCGGCTCACCGGACACCCCGAACACCTGTACCAGCAGATTCCGGATCTTCTCCGGGAGCGGTGCATGTGCGGACGGAATGCCCCAGGCGTCCCACACCATACTCGGGCGGGATGACAACTCGCCCGGCAATTCCACAGAAGACGGGGCCTGCCGTTCATCGACCATGCGTTACAGTCTTACATAGAATGTCAAGCAGTAATCAACCGACGTGCGGTCCGTCGACGTCCGCGCCCGAACGACAAGTGATCCGATGCAGACAATCGACGTCGCCGGAACCGGTGACGAACCCTCCGAGATCGACCTGGCGATCCTGGACGCCGCCCGCGCCTGCGTGGAGGAGTTCGGCGTCCGGCGCACCACGCTGACCGAGGTGGCGCGACGCGCGGGGGTGAGCCGCCCCACGGTCTACCGGCGCTGGCCCGATACCGGATCACTGCTGGCCGAACTGCTGGTGCGCGAGTTGCGCGGCATCGTGGGGCGGACCATCCCGGACAGCGGCCCGGCCCGCGCCCGCCTGGTCGACGGCGTGGTGGCCGGCGCGGCGACGGTGCGCGCGAATCCGTTGTTCGCCAAGATCTTCCGCACCGACACCGATCTGATGCTGACCTACGTCTTCGGTCGCCTCGGCCGCAACCAGCGCGAGCTGATCCTGCTGTTCGCCGCCCTGATCCGCGAGGGCCAGCGCGACGGTTCCATCCGCCCCGGGGACCCGGACGAACTGGCCACCATGATCCTGCTGATCTCCCAATCCGTGGTCCAGTCCGCCGGAACCGTCGGTCACATCCTCGCCGAACCCCGCCTGGACGCCGAACTGGCCCACGTCCTCGACGGCTACCTGCGCCCCGGCGACGAGTCCGGCCCGCTGTGAACCGCCGCGTGCGGTGCCGCACCACGCCTCGGCAGTACGACGCGCGGCCTCGGACAAGCACAAGAACACGATGTGGAGCGATGAGATGACCAGTACTGCACGAGGTTTCGGGGATTCGGCGCTGAATGCCGCACGGCGGGAACGGGAATTGCGCGAGCTGGGGGACGGCGGGGTCGTCGACGTGCTGGTGATCGGCGGCGGGATCACCGGGGTCGGGGTGGCGCTGGACGCGGCGGCGCGGGGGTTGCGGACGGTGCTGGTGGAGGCGCGGGATCTGGCGTTCGGGACGAGCCGGTGGAGTTCCAAGCTGGTGCACGGCGGGCTGCGGTACCTGGCCGGCGGCGGGGTCGGGATCGCGCACGAGAGTGCGGTGGAGCGGCACATCCTGCTGACCGCGACCGCACCGCACCTGACCCGGCCGATACCCCAACTCGTCCCGCTGCTGCCGGATATCGGTGTGCCACAACGGATGCTGGTGCGGGCCGGATTCGCCGCCGGAGATGTGTTGCGGCGCAGCGCCGGAACCCCGGCCGCGGTGCTGCCGCGCTCGCGCCGCGCCGCGACCGCCGAGACGCTGCGGCTCGCACCGACCGTGCGCCGCGCGGGATTACGCGGCGGACTGCTCGCCTGGGACGGTCAACTCGTCGACGACGCGCGCCTGGTGGTGACCATCGCCCGCACCGCCGCGGCCCACGGCGCGAGCGTGCTCACCCGGGTACGAGCCGAGCAGGTGAGCGGCGAGTCCGCGGTGCTGCACGACACGTTGTCCGGCGAAACCCTCACCGTGCGAGCGCGTTCGGTGATCAATGCCACCGGCGTGTGGGCCGACCAGGTGGATCCGTCCATCGAGTTGCGCCCGAGCCGAGGCACTCATCTGGTGTTCGACGCGGCCGCGTTCGGCGGGCTCAGCGCCTCGCTCACCGTGCCGATTCCGGGCAGTACCAGCCGTTTCGTCTTCGCGTTCCCCGCCGCGCACGGCCGGGTGTACCTGGGCCTGACCGACGAGGACGCGCCCGGCCCGGTGCCCGACGCACCGGAACCGACCGACGCCGAGATCGATTTCCTGCTCGACACCGTCAACACCGTGCTGCGGGAACCGTTGCACCGCAGCGATATCCGCGGCAAGTTCGCCGGATTGCGCCCGCTGCTGCGCACCGCCGAGGGCAGCACCTCGGACATCTCCCGCGAACACGCGGTACTGCACTCCCCCGGCGGCCCGATCACGATCGTCGGCGGCAAACTCACCACCTATCGCAAGATGGCGCAGGACACCGTCGATGCCGCGATCGCCCACGCGGGCCTGACCGCGAGCCCCTGCCGGACCGCGCGAATCCCGCTGGCGGGTGCGGTATCCGGCGCGGCGCGCGATCGTCTCGACGCACCGCCGACGCTCATCGAACGTTACGGCAGCGAGGCGACCGCGATCATGGCTCTGGCACAGCGGGATCCGGCCCTGGCCGCACCCGTCGCCCCCGGAATAGATGTGCTGCGCGCCGAATTCGCGTATTCGATCACGCACGAGGGCGCGCTGGACGCGGACGATCTGCTGGACCGCCGCACCCGGATCGGCCTGGTCACCACCGACCGCGACGCCGCGAGTCCCGTCGCGGCACAGCTGTTCCGGTGAACACCCGCCGATAGCGGTATGGCTGCTGTCCGGCGCGGCGGCGTTTTCCTCCGTACGCTGAGACCGATGTGCCGCCGAACGTTCCGATGAACCGCCACACGCGATATCGTCCCGATCGTGCCCGATCGGTCGAGCCCCAGGTTTGCCGGTGCGGGCAGCTGGAACGATGCGAAGGAGGCGGGAGTGGCCGATACCCGGCAGACGCCGACCGATACCCGACGGGCCGAGATGTTCGTTGCCCCCGAACACGATCCGCGCACCCGCCTCCACACCACCGGTGACGAACGCAGCGTCCTGACCGAGATCCTGGCCGGTCAGCGCGCCACGCTCGAACTCAAGTGCGCGGGCCTGGGCGCGGAGCTGGCCCGGCGGTCGGTCGCGCCGTCCACGCTGTCGCTGCTGGGTCTGGTGCGGCATCTGGCCGATGTCGAGCGGCGCTGGTTCCACCGCGTGCTCGCCAAGGAGGACGCCCCGCCGCTGTTCACCTCCGAGGATCGGCCCGACGCCGACTTCGACGGGGCGAACACCGATTCCGGATCGATCACCGCGGCCTGGGGCGCCTGGCGGGCCGAGGTCGCCTTCGCCGAACGCTTCACCATCGCCACGACCGATCTCGGGGTCACCGGCGTGGACCTCTGGCTCGGCGAGGTGTCCCTGCGCTGGGTGCTGGCCCACATGATCGAGGAGTACGCGCGCCACAACGGCCACGCCGACCTGCTGCGCGAGCGCATCGACGGCGCGGTGGGACTGTAGCGATGCCGGACGGCACGTGCCGCCCGGCATCCGGTACGGGGCTCAGGAGTTGTTGCCGCCCAGGCTGAATCGCACGCCGCCCGGATCGACCACGGCGGCCAGCCGCCCGTACGGGGTGTCCTCCGGTTCACGCTCCACCGAACCGCCAAGGGACACCAGGGTTTTCACCGACGCGTCGACATCCTCCACACCGAAGTAGACCCGCCAGCCGCCCGGGGCCCCGGCGGGCAGGAAGGCCGTGGAATCCATCACGCCGCCCAGCATCGGACTCTCCGAATGGATTGTGGTGTAACGGAATTCCGGGATATCGGAGACGGTGAACGGATCCTGCCAGCCGAACACCTCCCGATAGAACTTCAGCGCCTCGTCGTAGGCCGGGGTGTGCAGTTCGAACCAGGACGGGTTGCCCACGTGATCGGTCCACGTGCCACCCGCGACGTTGCCGATCGCGCCGAATCCCGGATGCACACCCGGCTGCCACACCCCGACCCCGGCACCGCTGGGATCCCCCAG
This sequence comes from Nocardia macrotermitis, assembly GCF_009604405.1. Taxonomy (GTDB): domain Bacteria; phylum Actinomycetota; class Actinomycetes; order Mycobacteriales; family Mycobacteriaceae; genus Nocardia; species Nocardia macrotermitis. The sequence continues at coordinate 407,579 of NZ_WEGK01000006.1, read as the reverse complement.
TATCGCCATCGTGCCGACGTCGCCGACCCGCATCGGCGCCAGCATCACCTGCCCGCCGTTCGCGGTCGCCGCCGCGGCGGTCGCCTCGGCATCGGCGCTGGCCAGATAGATCGTCCACTGGTCCGGCCCACCGGAGGAGCCGTCGTTGTGCATGCCGCCCGCCACGGAATTCTCGCCGTGGCGGAACGTGATGTACCCACCGAACTCGGGCCCGGCCTGCTCGGCGGTCCAGCCCAGCAGTTCGGAGTAGAACGCGATGGAACGCTCCGGATCGGAGGTGAACAGCTCGACCCAGCAGGGATCACCGGGTTTGAAGGTGTAGGTCATGTTGGCTCCTGGGGAAGACGTCGGGGACTCGCACATTGAGACGACACCGCATACGCAAACTCATCGGCCGCGATACCCGGCCGACCACGAACCGGACGGTTTCACTGTAGGCGCAAACCCCGTTCTTGACCTCGAGTTGACTTCAGGTTTCACGATGGGATCATGTCCGAGAACCCGACAGCCCTGATCACCGGCGCATCGGCCGGTTTCGGTCGCGCGGTGGCGCTGGCCCTGGCCGCACGCGGCTGGGATCTGATCATCACCGCACGCGGCGCCGAGGCACTGGCACGAGTGCGCGAGGCGACCGGCGCGCTCGCCGTACCGGGCGATGTGGCCGATCCCGCCCATCGCGAACGCCTGGCCGACGTCCTCACCGGCCGCGATCGGCTCGACCTGGTGGTCAACAACGCCAGCGCGCTGGGCCCGAGTCCGATGCCGCGCCTCGCGGACTTTCCCCTGGGCGAGTTCACCGCCGTGCTGGCGACCAACGTCGTCGCGCCGCTGGCCGTCCTGCAACTGACGCTGCCGAAACTCCTGGCCCGCGACGGAACAGCGATCAACATCAGCTCCGACGCCGCGGTGGCACCGTACGAGGGCTGGGGCGGTTACGGCTCATCCAAAGCTGCCCTGGATCATCTGACCGCCATCTTCGCCGCCGAGAATCCGCTGCTGCGCGTCTACGGTTTCGATCCCGGCGATATGCGCACCGCCATGCATCAGGCCGCATTCCCGGGCGAGGACATCTCCGATCGCCCCGAACCGGAGACCGTGGTCCCGGCGCTACTGCGCCTGATCGACACCCGACCGCCCAGCGGCCGCTACACCGCCGCGGAATTGTCCGCCGCGCACTGACTTCCGCCGCAGCTCAACCACTTCAGGAGGCAGCCGTGAGCGCCGTCCCGACCGAATTCGTCCTTCCCGCGGACAGATCCGCCACCGCGCCCGCCGAGGCACGCGGGCTCGCGCGCGACGGGGTTCGCCTGCTGGTGTCCGATGACGCGGGCATCACCCACGCCGAGTTCCGGGAGCTGCCGCGCTTCCTGCGTCCGGGAGACCTTGTCGTGGTGAACAATTCGTCCATGCTGGCCGCCGCGGTCGACGCCCGCTACCGGGGTGTTCCGGCGGTGCTGCACTTCGCCGCGCGACTGGACGACGGCCGCTGGGCGGTCGAGTTGCGCAGTCCCGAGGGCACACCGTTCACCGCGACCGAGCCGGAATCCGGTGCGCGCGTGCATCTTCCGAGTGCCACGGCGAAACTGCGCACCCCGTGGCTGCCACCCGCCCGCCGACTGTGGATCGCCGACATCGATACCGATGTCACCACGCTGCTGGCCCGCCACGGCCGCCCGATCACGTATTCCTATGTGACACAGCGATGGTCGCCGCACTACTACCGCACGATCTTCGGCCGCGAACCCGGCAGCGCCGAGATGCCCAGCGCCGCCAGGCCGTTCACCGACACGCTGGTCACCGACCTGGTGACGTCCGGAATCACCCTGGCCCCGATCACCCTGCACACCGGGGTCTCCTCCCCCGAATCCGGCGAACCACCGAGCCCGGAACGCTACACCGTCCCCGAAACCACTGCCCGCCTGGTGAATTCGACCCACGCCACCGGCGGCCGAGTGATCGCCGTGGGCACCACCGTCACCCGCGCCCTCGAATCGGCAACCACCCCCACCGGCCTGGTCCACCCCACCACCGGCTGGACCAACCTGATCCTCGGCCCCTCCCACCCGGCCCGCACGGTCGACGCCCTCATCACCGGCTGGCACGTCCCCGGAGCCTCACACCTACACCTCCTGGAAGCCGTAGCAGGCCCCGCCCGAGTCCACACCGCCTACCAGGTAGCCCTCGAAACCGCCTACCTCTGGCACGAATTCGGCGACACCGCCCTACTTTTCGCCGACCACTCCCACAGTTAGACCTCAACAGCAGCGAGATATTTCACGCGACGGTCGGCCGGGTTGACGGTGCGCACCACCAGGCCACGGGATTCCATGCGGTCCGCGACGCCGGTGAGGTTGGACGGGTCGCACGCCAGCCGCCCGGCCAGCTCGCGCATCGGGAGTTCGGGCGGTTCGTTGAGGGCCAGCAGCAGTTTGGCCTGGGTGAGAGTGAGGCCGTGTTCCTCGGCGGCGGTCAGGAAGTCCTGGAGATAGGCCGAGACGAACCGTCCGATCAGTAGTGCGAGGGGACTCGGTGCTGTGGCCGTACTCATAGCTCTTCTCGAACTTTCCGGTGGTGTCACATGACGCGGAAGGCCGCACTGCTGACCGGCGTCCTCGCGTTCGCCGCGATGATCGTGACCGTCATGCAGACCCAGGCCGTGCCGATCCTGGTCCTGATCACAACGAAACCGCACGTCTCGACGACGTCCGCGAGCAGAGGCAGGGTGACCACCGCGACGCTGCTGTCCGCGGCCGTGTTCGCCCCGCTGCTGGGCCGCATCGGCGACCTCTACGGCCGCGAACCCACCCCGCTGGTCACCCTGGCCCGCAAACCCGCTCGGCCACAACCTAACTCGAGGCGTCACAGCTGGTGAGCGCGGTCGGCTGAGGGCGATGCCGCCTAGCATCGATCGCGCTGGGAGTCGAGCTGGACACGGTCTCAGTTCCGGTTGATAGCATGCCCGACCGTGACCCAGACGCTCAGTCGACACCCGGCCGACGACCGGCCGTTGGACCAACCCGCCCCTCGACGCGGGAGTAGTCGACTGTGGCGGATCCTCGCCATCGTGACCGGCATCCTCGGCGCACTGCTGGCCGTGGCGGTGCCGCTGCTGCCGGTGCATCAGGAGCAGTCCTCGATCTCCTGGCCGAAGGCGGGTCGCGCGGCCAGCGTCACCGCGCCGCTGGTGTCCTACTCCCCGACCAGCGTGCACGCCGACATCCCGTGCGCTGCGGCCGCGGCGCTGGGCACGCGCGGCGGCACGCTGCTGTCCACGGTCCCGGCGGAATCCGGCTCGTCCTGGCACTACGGCCTGAACGTCCTGGTCACCCCCGCCGCCGCGGGCGATCGGCTGCAGGTGGTGCTGCGCGATCAGACCCTGATCGACACCCCGGTGCGCGAGCTGCCGCGCGGCTGCACGATCACGATCGCCTCCGACAGCACCGCCACCACCGTGCAGGCGGGCGGCGCGCCGGTCACCCTGGCCGGTGAGCACCGCCCGCAACTGGTCGGCCTGTTCACCGATCTGACCGGGAACGCACCGGCCGGTATGCGCGCCGACGTGGTTATCGACTCCCGATTCACCACCTCCCCGACCGTCCTGAAACTGATCGCGATCATCGGCGCGATCATCGCCACCGCCGTGGCCCTGTACTCGCTGCACCGGCTGGACTGCCAGGACGGCCGCGGCAACCGCCGGGTGCTGCCGCGGCGGTGGTGGCGGCCGCGCCTGGTCGACTTCGCCGTGGTCGGCACGCTCGTGCTCTGGTACTTCATCGGCGTCGGCACCGCGGACGACGGCTACATCTTCGGCATGGCCCGCACCGCCGGACCCGCCCGCTATCTGGCGAACTACTTCGCGTACTTCGGCGTCCCCGAAACGCCCATCGGCATCCCGTACGACAACCTGTTCGAGCTGCTCGCCCGCGTTTCCACCGCGAGCATCGTGGTGCGGCTGCCCGAACTGATCTTCGGCATCGCCTGCTGGTTCCTGATCAGCCGCGAGGTAGTGCCGCGCCTGGGTGTGGGCGCGCGCACGGAACGGTCGGCGATCTGGGCCGGCGGCCTGGTGCTGCTGGCGTTCTGGCTGCCCTACAACAACGGTCTGCGGCCCGAGCCCGCGATCGCGCTGGCCGTACTGTTGACCTGGGTGTCGATGGAACGCGCCCTGGCCACCCGGCGACTGGCTCCGGCCGCGGTCGCACTGCTTCCCGCGGCCTTGGCCGTGGTCACCAATCCGTCGGGCCTGATCTGTTTCGCCGCGCTGCTGGCCGGTGCGCGACCGCTGGTGCAGATCATCGTGCAACGCGCACGCACCTCGGGTTATGTGGCGTTGATCGCCCCCGCGCTGGCCGCCGGACTGGTGGTGCTGACCATCGTGTTCGCCGGGCAGCCGATCGCCGAGGTCGCCGCGATGCGGCAGGCACACAAGGTCGTCGGACCCGATATGCCCTGGTACACGGACTATCTCGTCTATCAGGATCTGCTCCAGCCGACACCGGACGGTTCGCTCGCGCGGCGCTTCGCGATGCTGGTGATGTTCCTGGCGCTGGCCGCCGCGGTGATCACGCTGCTGGCCAAGAGCGGCCGGATTCCCGGACTCGCCACCGGACCGACCCGCCGCATCCTGGGCACCACGGTCGCCGCGGTGCCGCTGATGATGTTCTCCCCCACCAAGTTCACCCATCACCTGGGTGTGTTCGCCGGACTCGGCGGCGCGGTCGCGGTGGTCGCCGCGGTCGCGGTCGGCTCCCGTTCGCTGCGCTCGGCGCGCAACCGCACGCTGTTCGCCGCCGCCGTCTTCGCCATGCTGGCGCTGTCGTTCGCCAGTTCCAACGGCTGGTGGTACGTGGCGAGCTACCGCATCTCCTGGTGGGACAAGCCGATCTCGGTGCACGGCATCAGCGCGGGCACGGTGCTGCTGGGCATCTCACTGCTGCTGATCGCGTTGGCGGGCTGGTTCCACATCCGGGAGCCGTTCCGCGCCGAAGGCGGTAGGCCGCGTCGCCCGATTCCGATCCTGGCCGTCGCGGCGGCGCTGGTCGTCGCGTTCGAGGTGCTGTCGTTCGTCAAGGCGGCGGTCGAGCAGTATCCGGCGTACTCGCTGGCGTCGTCGAACATCAAGGCGCTGACCGGGAATCCGTGCGCGATGGGCGATGCGGTCCTGGTCGAGCCGGACGCGAATGCCGGTGTGCTGCAACCCTTGTCGGGCAGCGCCGGGACCGCGCTGGGCGGCGGCGCCAACGACGGGTTCACCCCCGACGGCCTGAACCTGGGCGACCTGACCCCCGACGGTTCGGCCGCGGCCGCCGCGTCGGTCGGCCAGTCCCTGGGCAGCGCGGGCACCACCACCAAGACCGGTAAGGACAGCACCGGGGCCGGGGGCGGGGCCGCGAAGCCGGGGATCAACGGCAGCAACATCCCGCTGCCGTTCGGGCTGAACCCCGCGACGACGCCCATGCTCGGCAGTTACGGCAGCCCCGGCGCGCAGAAGTCGCTGACCTCGGGCTGGTACCGCCTGCCCGCCGCGGATGCCGCGGGCAGCCGGGGCCAGATCGTCTCGATCGCCGCGGCCGGGCGTATCGCCTCCACCGATATCGACAATCTGCCCGTCGCCGGACAGAGCGTCCAGCTCGAGTACGGCGTCGCCGGTCCGGGCGGGGTGCAGGCGCTGGGCCGGGTCACCCCGGACGATGTGAGCGTATTGCAGCCGTCCTGGCGCAATCTGCGGATTCCGTTGCAGCAGTTGCCTTCCCAGGCCGACGTCGTGCGCGTGGTCGCCTCGGTGAACAGCTCGGATCCGTTGCAGTGGGTCGCGGTGACCCCGCCGCGCGTGCCGCATCTGCAAACCCTGGACTCGCTGGTCGGGCACTCCGATCCGGTCATGCTGGACTGGCTGGTCGGCCTGCAGTTCCCGTGCCAGCAGCCGTTCCGGCACCGGGACGGGGTCGCCGAGGTTCCGAAATACCGCATCACCCCCGATTTCGCGGCCGCGATCATGACCACGAACTGGCAGAGCCACGCCTCGGGCGGTCCGCTGGGTTACGTGCAGTTGCTGACCCGGCCGGAGGTCATGTCCTCGTACCTGAAGGACGACTGGAAACGCAACTGGGGTGAGATCGAACGTCTGGTCCCGTTGGATTCGAAAGCGACTCCGGCGCAGTTGAACACGGTCGTCGAGCAGCGCTCGGCACGCTGGAAGCCGGGGCCGCTGAACTTCGACATCCGGTAGCGGCGAACGTTCGACGGAAACAGCAAGTGCGGGCGACCTTTTCGAAGGTCGCCCGCACTCGTCTTCCTCGGATGTCCCGATATACGTTGCCGCTCAGCCGAATACGGCGCAGTTGTTACCCATGTGCGTGCCGTTCGCTGCCCGGACGTCCACATACGGCGTCGGCGCGCCCGCCGGAGTCCCCGCCTGCACGGCGGTGAGATGATGCCACCCGGTCGTGGCCGGGGTCCACGGCGCGACGACCGTGCCGCCCGAGGGCCGGAACCAGCCGATCGAGGTGTTGTTGTCGAAGACCTGGACCGGCTGGACCGGGTCGTTGACCGTCACCTGTACCGCCGACTGGCAACCCACCGCGTAGTTCGTGCCCAGACCGTAGTTCATCCCCGGTTCGGCGCCCACCTGCGTCGCGGTCGCTCCGGCGGGTGCGGTGAGCAGCGCGACGGGCGCGAGCAGCACCGCCGCCACGCCCAGGCCCGCTGCCGCGGGATGTGCGACGCACCGGCGAATCCGCGCGGTCCAGAGTCCTTTGTCCATCCTGTTCCGATCCTTGCTGTCCGGTTCCGGGGCATTCGACCCCGGCGGTCGCATCGATACTTACTGCCCGGCGGCCCGAATGGGGGCGATTCGCGGCATCGGCGGTAAGTGTGTCGCACCGGCGCGGGTACGACCGTCTCGGATTGTGAACGTTCCCATGGCATTGCCGACGACCTTCGGCGCGGCGCGTAGGCTCGGCAGCCGGACCGTGTGCGGTCGGACAGCGCGCGGCCGGTTGTCCGAGCTGTCCGGTCAGGAGGACGATGGAATCATGCATCGCAGCGCGCCGTCTCACGATATCGACGAATCCAAGGTCGCTGTCACTCCTCCGAAGCATCAGGCCGCCGGTGTCACCGCCGTGACGGTCGCGCTGGAGCGGGCGGTCGAGGAGATGGGCGTCATCCGCACGGCCCGCACCCTGACCCGGGTCAACCAGCAGCACGGATTCGACTGTCCCGGTTGCGCCTGGCCCGAACCCAGCGGCCATCGCCGCCCGGCCGAATTCTGTGAGAACGGGGCCAAGGCCGTCGCCGAGGAGGCGACGCTGCGCACGGTCGATCCGGATTTCTTCGCCCGGCACTCGATCGCGGAGCTGGCCGACAAGTCCGGTTACTGGCTCGGCCAGCAGGGTCGGCTGACCCATCCGATGGTTTTGCGTCCGGGCGAGGAGCACTACACCCCGATCGCCTGGGACGAGGCGTACCGGCTGATCGCCGACGAACTGCGCGCGCTGGATTCCCCCGACGAGGCCCTGTTCTACACCTCCGGCCGTACCGCCAACGAGACCGCGTTCCTGTATCAGCTGCTGGTCCGCAGCTACGGCACCAACAATCTGCCGGACTGCTCGAACATGTGCCACGAATCCTCGGGCACCGCGCTGAGCGCCTCGATCGGTATCGGCAAGGGCTCGGTGACCATCGACGACTTCTCCGCGGCCGAGCTGATCGTGGTCGCCGGGCAGAATCCGGGCACCAACCATCCGCGCATGCTCTCGGCCCTCCAGAAGGCCAAGGAGCACGGCGCGCGGGTGATCGCGATCAATCCGCTGCCTGAGACCGGGCTGCTGGGTTTCCGTGATCCGCAGACCCTGCGCGGCCTGACCACCGGCATCGATATCGCCGACGATTTCCTGCAGATCCGCCTGGGCGGCGATATGGCCCTGTTCCAGGGCTTGGGCAAACTGCTGTTCGAGGCAGAGGACCGCGCGCCCGGCACGGTCGTGGACCGCGCCTTCGTCGAGGCGCACACCGCCGGTTTCGCCGAATACGAAAAGCAGATGCGCGCAGTCGATCTCGCCACGGTGCTCGAGGCCACCGGTCTGACCGGCGAGGATCTGGACCGCACCGCCGAACTGCTGGCCAGCTCGAAATCCACCATCATCTGCTGGGCGATGGGCCTGACCCAGCAGAAGCACGGCGTCGCCACCATCGAGGAGGCCACCAACCTGCTGCTCATGCGCGGCATGATCGGCAAGCCCGGCGCGGGCGTGTGCCCGGTGCGCGGCCACTCCAACGTGCAGGGCGACCGCACCATGGGCATCTGGGAGAAGATGCCCGAAAGTTTCCTCACCGCACTGGATTCCGAATTCGGCATCACCAGCCCGCGCAAACACGGCTACGACACCGTCGACGCCATTCGCGCGTTGCAGCAGGGCCGCGCGAAGGTCTTCCTCGGTATGGGCGGCAATTTCGTCTCGGCCACCCCCGATACCGGGGTCACCGAGGCCGGGCTGCACCAGTGTGCGCTGACCGTGCAGGTTTCCACGAAACTCAACCGCAGCCACGTCGTGCACGGGCGGACCGCGCTGATCCTGCCGACCCTGGGCCGCACCGATCTGGATCTGTCCCCGCTCGGGGCGAAACAGCAGGTGTCCGTGGAGGATTCGATGTCGATGGTGCATCTGTCGACCGGTCGGCTGACCCCGGTGAGCCCGGATCTGCGCAGCGAGGTCGCCATCGTGTGCGAGCTGGCGCAGGAGCTGTTCGGTCCCGATCACCCGGTGCCGTGGGCGAAGTTCCGCGGCGATTACGACGCGATCCGCGACTCGATCTCCCGGGTGGTGCCCGGCTGCACGGACTACAACGCGAAAGTCCGGGGGCACAACGGTTTCCAGCTGCCGCATCCGCCGCGCGATGCGCGCGAGTTCCGAACCACCACGGGCAAGGCGAATTTCGCGGTCAACGAGTTGCGGTGGCTGCCCGTGCCCGAGGGCCGGTTGATCCTGCAGACCTTGCGCAGTCACGACCAGTACAACACCACCATCTACGGCCTGGACGATCGCTACCGGGGCATCCACAACGGCCGTCGCGTGGTCCTGGTCAACGCGCGGGACATCGCCGAATTCGGTTTCACCGAAGGCGATCTGGTGGATCTGATCTCGGAGTGGACCGACGGCGTGGAGCGTAAGGTGACCGGATTCCGGCTGGTCGCCTACTCCACTCCGCGCGGTAACGCCGCGGCCTACTATCCCGAGACCAATCCGCTGGTGCCGCTGAATCACGTGGCCGACCGGTCCAACACGCCGGTGTCCAAGGCCGTGACCATACGGTTGGAGCCGCACGTCCACACCCGGTGAGCCATCGGCGCACGGACCGATGACGTTGGGCGAGAACAGGAACGAGGCAGGACCATGAGCAGGGTGACGGCCCGGCGCAGAACGCTGCGGATCACCGCCGACGGTCAGGTGCGACGCCCCGACACCCTGGCCGTGGAGGAACCGCTGGAACTGCGCGTCGACGGCGAAGCACTGACGGTGACCATGCGCACCCCGGGCAACGATGTCGATCTCGCGCACGGATTCCTGTTGAGCGAGAACATCATCGGGTCCGCCCAGGACATCGTCTCGGCCCGCTACTGCGCCGGTGCGGACCGCTGCGCACCCGGAGCGAGCAACATGCGCACCCACCTCGGTTTCCCGGAGACACCGTCCGAGAGCACCGCCGGGCAGAACACCTACAACGTCCTCGACATCGAATTACGCACGCCCACACCGATTTCCACCCGCAACGTGCTGACCACCAGCGCCTGCGGCCTGTGCGGGCGCACCAGCCTCGACGAGGTCCGCACCCGCAGCCGCTACCCCCTGCCCACACCCGGCCCGGCCGTGGACCCCGCGGTCCTGACCACCCTGCCGGACGAATTACGAACCCGCCAAAAGGTTTTCGCCTCCACCGGCGGCCTGCACGCCGCCGGGCTGTTCACCCCCGAGGGTGAGGTGGTGGCCGTGCGTGAGGACGTCGGCCGCCACAACGCGGTCGACAAGGTGATCGGCTGGGCCCTGCGGGAGAACCGGATTCCCGCCCACGACCTGATCCTGATCGTCAGCGGCCGAGCCTCGTTCGAACTCGTACAGAAGGCCGTGATGGCCGGAATCCCCATGCTGGGCGCGGTTTCCGCGCCCAGCTCCCTGGCCGTCGACCTGGCCCTGGAAACCGGCCTGACACTGGTCGGCTTCCTGCGCGGCGACACCATGAACATCTACTCCGCGCCCGAACGCCTCACCGCGGTCCCACTGACCGCCCACGCCGACTGACCACCCGCCGCCCGACTGCTACGCTGCGAAACTGGAACACGTTTCAATCCACTGGGAGCAGCCATGGGCACACAGCAGAGTCGCGCGACGGTCGATCGGTACGTCGAGCTGGTGGCGAGCGGTACCGCCGCGCAGATCCTCGAGCTCTACGCGCCCGAGGCGGTCGTGGAGGATCCGATCGGCAGCGAACCGCGTCGCGGACTCGAGGCCATCCGCGAGCTGTACGCGGTCCTGGAACCGTTGCAGCGCAAGGCCGAACCGGGCGTCATCCGCGTCTCGGGCAACCACGCCGCCGTCTCGTTCACCATGGTCTCCGAGGGCCACGGCCACCGCATGACCATCTCCCCCGTGGACATCATGGAGTTCGACGACAAGGGCCGCATCCTGAGCATGCGCGCCTACTGGAGCCAGGACGACCTCCAGGTCGAGCCCATCTGATCCGCTCCGGCGCCGATGAATCCGCGACCGCCGGACCGTCACAACAGCTGAGCGGTTCGGCGGTAACAAGCCTTCCACCGCGGACGATTTTCTCAATGACGGACGAAGGTTCAACGGCGAACCAGGGAGATCAACGGCGATCTCCGGCGACGGGCTCGAGCGGGCACACCGTTCGACACCGGTCCGGGGCGGGTGCGCACGCACTCGCCGAGTGCTCAAGGGGGTGTAGGACCGTCCTCCCCGAGGAGTTCCTCGCGCGAGAGCGCGGAGAGCGCGATCAGGGAGTTCAGCAGGCCGCGCCGGTCGGCGGCGTCGAGCCTGCGCAACAGGATCTCTTCCTTGGCCTGGATACCGGCCTGCGTGGCGTCCCGCAGCGCCCGTCCCTCGGGCGTCAGCGCCAGCACCCGCGCCCGCCGATCCGCCGGGTCCGGACGGCGTTCGATCAGGCCGCGCTGCTGTAGGTCGTCCAGTACGGGAATGATCCGCGTCTTGTCCGCGCCGATCTCCTGCGCCAACACGCCCTGCCCGCGCGCGGGCCCGCGTTCGAGCCCGAGCAGGACGACATAGGCCCACATCGACAGCCCGTGCTCATCGAGTACGGGCTGTTCGGCCGCCATCAGCGCCCGCGTCAGCGGTGCCATCATCGCCGCCAGATCGGGGCGCGCGCCGCCATCGAACTCCGCCATGCCAGCAAACTTTACGTGCTCCAATTAATAAGCATAGACATATGATATGCATGCGCTTACTATCTCGGTATGACCATTACCGACATCCAGGACCTGAACCGCCGCGCCGTCGACTACTCCGTCGAGATCGTCAACCACCTGACCCCCGACCACCTCGACCGCCCCACCCCGTGCTCCGACTGGACAGTCACAGATCTGTTGGCGCACATGACCATTCAGCATCGAGGCTTCGCGGCGGCAGCCTGCGGCAACGGCGCGGACCTGGACGTCTGGAAAGTCCAGCCCCTCGCCGCCGACCCCCTCCGCGACTACGCCGACGCCGTCGCGGAGGTCACCGCCGCCTACGATCAGCCCGACATCCTGGAACGCACCTTCGACCTCCCCGAATTCGGCCCCGGCGCACAGGCTCCCGGCGCGTTCGCCCTACAGGTCCACTTCATCGACTACGTCGTGCACGCCTGGGACATCGCCCGCGCCCTGCACGTCCCGTACCACCTCGCCGACGACTTCATCGCCCCCTCCCTCGAAATCATCGCCGTGATCCCCACCGGCGAGGCCCGCAAGGCATCCACCGCCTTCGCCACCGAACTCCCCAGCACCCCCGGCGCATCCCCGTTGGACCGCATCCTCACCCACCTCGGCCGCAACCCCGCTTGGCCGAACTGACCATTACCTCTGAATGAGCCGAATAGCGAACGGGCCCTGGGAGATTCACTCTCCCAGGGCCCGTTCGACGTGTGCGGTGAAACTCGGTCCGGCTTCTCCCGACGCTCCTAAGCCGACTTCTCGCGACGCTCGGTGCGCTGGGACTGCTTGCGCGGCACGATGGTCGGCAGCACATTGTCGTTGACGGTGTCGGCGTTCACGACCACCTTGGCGACGTCGTCGCGGCTGGGGATGTCGTACATCACCGGCAGCAGCACCTCTTCCATGATGGCGCGCAGACCGCGAGCGCCGGTGCCGCGCAGGATCGCCTGATCCGCGATGGCCTCCAGCGCGTCCTGGGTGAACTCCAGGTCGACGCCGTCCATGTCGAACAGCCGAACGTACTGCTTGACCAGCGCGTTCTTCGGCTCGGACAGGATCTTGACCAGCGAATCCTTGTCCAGGTTGGTCACCGAGGCCACGACCGGCAGACGGCCGATGAACTCCGGGATCAGACCGAACTTGATCAGATCCTCGGGCATCACATCGGCGAAGTGATCGGCGGTGTCGATATCGGCCTTGGAGCGGACCTCCGCGCCGAATCCGATGCCGCGCTTGCCGACCCGGTCCTGCACGATCTTCTCCAGGCCCGCGAACGCGCCCGCCACGATGAACAGCACGTTCGTGGTGTCGATCTGGATGAACTCCTGATGCGGGTGCTTGCGACCACCCTGCGGCGGCACGCTGGCCTGGGTGCCCTCCAGGATCTTCAACAGCGCCTGCTGCACACCCTCACCGGAGACGTCGCGGGTGATCGACGGGTTCTCCGACTTGCGGGCGATCTTGTCGACCTCGTCGATGTAGATGATGCCGGTCTCGGCGCGCTTGACGTCGTAATCGGCCGCCTGGATCAGCTTGAGCAGGATGTTCTCCACATCCTCGCCCACATAGCCGGCCTCGGTCAGCGCGGTCGCGTCGGCGATGGCGAACGGGACGTTCAGCATCTTCGCCAGCGTCTGGGCCAGATAGGTCTTACCGCAGCCGGTGGGACCCAGCATCAGAATGTTCGACTTGGTGAGCTCGACCGGCTCACCGCGGCCGTCGCGACTCTTGTCGCCGGCCTGAATTCGCTTGTAATGGTTGTAGACCGCGACCGCCAGGGTGCGCTTGGCGGTGTCCTGCCCGATGACGTAGTTCTCCAGGAAATCCCGTATCTCGGCAGGCTTGGGCAGCTCGTCGAGTTTGACCTCGCTCGATTCGGCGAGTTCCTCCTCGATGATCTCGTTGCACAGGTCGATGCACTCGTCACAGATGTACACCCCCGGTCCCGCAATGAGCTTCTTGACCTGCTTCTGACTCTTTCCGCAGAACGAGCATTTGAGCAAGTCGCCGCCATCACCGATGCGCGCCATCTCGTGGGTCCCTACTTCCTTGTCCGCGTGCAACCATCTGTTCCGCGGTCGCCGACAAGCCGCCTTCAAACAACGCTACCCGCAACACCCGGTGCGGCGCTGGAGGGTACCGGCTGAATTCTCCCCGATACCGACCTGATGAGTTTGTGCGGTCCTTGTCGACTACCGCGAGCAAAGGTCCCTGGAACGACCGTACCTGCTGCGCCCCGGGATGGGCGACAACTTGGCATGTTTCTCACTCCGAGTGTCCGGCGCATCCCGATACCCGAAGCCTACGGCCACCGGGACGCCGCCGAATCACTCACTTCTTCTGTGCGCTCAGCTTGCGGTAACCGAAGACCTCGTCGACGATCCCGTACGCCTTGGCCTCTTCCGCGGTGAGGATCTTGTCGCGGTCGGTGTCCTTGCGGACCTCCTCGGGCGTCTTGCCCGTGTGGTCGGCCAGGATGGTCTCCATCTGGGTGCGGATGCGCTCGATCTCCGCCGCCGCGATCTGCAGGTCCGAGACCTGGCCCTGGATACCGCCGGTGCGCGGCTGGTGGATCAGCACGCGGGCGTTGGGCAGCGCGGCCCGCTTACCCGGGGTGCCCGCGGCCAGCAGCACCGCCGCCGCCGAAGCCGCCTCGCCGAGGCAGACCGTGGCCACGTCGGCACGCACGTACTGCATCGTGTCGTAGATGGCCATCAGCGCGGTCACGTCACCGCCGGGCGAGTTGATGTACATGGTGATGTCGCGGTCCGGATCCAGCGACTCGAGCACCAGCAGCTGCGCCATCACGTCGTTGGCGACGGTGTCGTCGATCGGCATGCCGAGGAAGATGATGCGCTCCTCGAACAGCTTGTTGTACGGGTTCGATTCCTTGACCCCGAAGCTCGAGTGCTCCACGAACGAGGGCAGGATGTAGCGCGACTGCGCACCGTAAAGATTGGCCATCTTCGTCTCCAAAGTCCTTGTGAGGTCTGCTTATTCGCTGCTGCCGTTACCGGCCTGGGTCTGCCGGGTGATCACGCGGTCGATGAAGCCGTAGTCCAGGGCCTCGGCGGCGGTGAACCAGCGGTCGCGGTCGGCGTCGGCCTCGATCTGCTCGACCGTCTTGCCGGTGTGCTCGGACTGCAGCCGGTTCATCTCCTCCTTGTTCTTCGCGTACAGATCCGCCTGAATGGCGATATCCGCCGCGGTACCACCGATACCGGCCGAGGGCTGGTGCATCATGATCCGGGAGTGCGGCAGCGCCAGACGCTTACCCTTCGCACCCGCGGTCAGCAGGAACTGCCCCATCGAGGCGGCCAGGCCCATGCCGATGGTCATGACATCGCACTCGATGAACTGCATGGTGTCGTAGATGGCCATACCTGCGGAGACCGAACCGCCGGGCGAGTTGATATAGAGCGCGATGTCGCGCTTGGGATCCTCGGCCGACAGCAGCAGCATCTGGGCGCACAGCTTGTTGGCGATGTCGTCGTTGACGTCGGTGCCCAGGAAGATGATTCGTTCCCGCAGCAGCCGCTCGTAGACCGAATCACTCAGGTTGAGCCCAGAAGTTGGGGATGTCATTAACGGATACCTGCCCTCTCTCACCGGCTCGCTGCTTGCAAGCACGCAGTCTCTATCCAACGTGCGATCCCCCGTGGACATCCGGTCCGAAATACCCGGACCGCCCGTCGGATCGACCGCAGATCTGATTCGCTGACACAAACCCTAACGAAGCAGGGCGGCACCGAACTCCCGGTACCGCCCTGTCTTCGCTTACAGCGCAACTTCGCTGGCGCTCAGCCACGCTGCAAGCGAATCGCGCAGTGCCTGACGGCGCCCTCGCAAGCTCGCGCGCTGCGCAACCGCGCCGCACATTCTTGAACTCACTCAGCAGCCGCGGCGGCAGTCTCGGCGGCCTGCTCGTCCTGGCCCTCGTCTTCGGAATCCGCTGCGCCACCGAACATTTCGTCGGTGTCGACGGTGTTGCCCGCGGTGTCGGTGACGGTGGTCTGGCCGACCACACCGGCCAGGGCCTTACCGCGACGGACATCGGCGAAGATCGCGCCGAGCTGACCAGCCTGCTGGATCTGCTGGATGAACTGCTCCGGCGACAGCCCGTAGCGCTGCGACTGGAACAGGATCCGCTCGGTCAGCTCGTCCTGGCCGACCTGGGTGTCCTCGGCGTCGGCGACGGCGTCCAGCAGCAGCTGGGTCTTCACCGACTTCTCCGCGGCCTCCTTGGTGTCCTTGTCGAACTCCTCGCGGGTGGAACCCTGCGCCTCGAGGGCCTCGGCGAACTTGGCCTCGTCGTGGTCGAAGCCGTGCACCGCGTCGTGCAGCACCGCGTCGATCTCGGCCTGGACCGCGCCCTCGGGCAGCGGCACCTCGGTCCGCTCCAGCAGCGCCTCGAGCACCTTGTCGCGGATGACGCCGGCCTGCTCGACCTTCTTGACCCGCTCCACGCGCGTGCGCAGATCGTCCTTCAGCTCGTCGATGGTGTCGAATTCGCTGGCCAGCTGGGCGAATTCGTCGTCGGCCTCGGGCAGCTCGCGCTCCTTGACCGAGTTCACCTTGACGGTGATGACCGCTTCCTTACCGGCGTGCTCACCGGCGACCAGGGTGGAGGTGAACTCCTTGGACTCCTCGGCGTTCAGGCCGATCAGCGTCTCGTCCAGGCCCTCGATGAGCTGGCCCGAACCAACCTCGTGGGACAGGCCGGTGGTCGAGGCCTCCGGGACGTCCTGGCCGTCGACGGTGGCCGACAGGTCGATGGAGACGAAGTCGCCGTCCTGGACAGCGCGCTCGGCGGTGGTCAGGGTGCCGAACCGCTGGCGCAGCGACTGCAACTGCTCCTCGATGTCCGTGTCCTCGATCGCGATCGGGTCGACGGTGACCGCGATGCCGGAGAAGTCGGGCAGGGTGATCTCGGGGCGGACGTCCACCTCGGCGGTGAAGGCCAGCTCCTGGCCGTCCTCGATCTTGGTGATCTCGATCTCCGGACGCCCGATGACCTTGACCTCGCTGCTGGTCACGGCGTCGCTGTACTTGGCCGGGAGCGCATCGTTGACGACCTGTTCGAGGACCGCGCCGCGACCCAGCCGGGCCTCGAGCAGCTTGGCCGGGGCCTTACCCGGACGGAAACCCGGAATACGCACCTGACCGGCCAGTGTCTTGTAGGCCCGGTCGAAGTCCGGCTTCAGCTCCTCGAAGGGCACCTCGACGTTGATGCGGACCCGGGTCGGGCTCAGCTGCTCGACGGTGCTCTTCACGGACATGCTCCTTGCTCGTTGTTCACTGGACAAAGTCTTCTGGTTCGTCCCCCCGAACGCATCCCGACAAGCCTAGTCGACCCCGGTCCCCGGCCAGAAACCGGCCGGAGGGCCGACTCACCGGGCATCTCCGGTCGAGCGGCTCGCGGCCGATGCCGCAACTCCCGCGGCTCGACCTCTCCTACTCGCCGAACCATACCGGGCGCCACCGACAAGTAGCCGGACGCCCGGATCGGTCAACGGCTCAGCTGCCGATTTTCACCGCGTCGGTGACGAAGACGAGGGTTTCGTTGGGCTTGATGCCGTTGCCGCCCTGGCCGTAACCGAGGTCCGGCGGAATGATCAGCAACCGCCGTCCACCCTGCTTGATGCCGACCAGGCCCTGATCCCATCCGGGAATGACCTGGCCCGCGCCGAGTTGCAGCGGGAAGGGCTCGTGCCGATCGAACGAGCTGTCCAGCTTCTTCTTGTCCGACCAGGTGACCAGCGTGTAGTTCATGCTGACCTGATCGCCCGTCTTGGCGGCGGGCCCCGTCCCGGTGATCAGGTCCTTGGTGACCAGGTGGGTCGGCGGATCGCAATCGTCGGGAATGGTGATCGTCGGCGCATCCCCGAATCCGCCGGTGGTCTTGACGTCGTCGGCGGTGCATTCCCGCCCGTGGCTCGCCGGTGCGGCGGACTGCGTCTGCGCACTCGCCGAGGCCGCCGCGGTCGTGGTCGAACTCGCCGGGGAGCTCTTGGTATCACTGCCGCCGCATGCGGTGAGCGCCACCGCGGCCGCCACGACAGCGGTGGAACCGATGATTCTGGCCAGTGTTCGCATGCGCCGCACCCTAATCGACGCACACCCTGTGCCCGCGACCACCCATGGCGACCACCGGCGAACAAGTAGAGTCGGGCCATGAGTCCCGATGCCGACGTCACCCACGGCCGTCCGGGCAAGTTCTGGGCCGCGATGCGCGGCGAGACACCGCAACCACCGGCCGCCCGAACCCTCGGCCTGGAATTCGTCGACGCCGACCCCGAAGCCGGCGTCATCGAATTGGCCTTCACCGCCACAACGGATTTCACCAACCCGATGGGCAACGTCCTGGGCGCATTCCTCGCGGCCATGCTCTACGACACCCTCGGCCCCGCCCTCCTGGCCACCCTGTCCCCCGACGAATTCCAATCAACCCTGGACATGAACGTCAATTTCCTCCACCCCACCCGCCCCGGCCGCCTCCTCGGCCGCGGCCACGTAACCCACCGAGACGGCGACATAGCCAGACTCGAAGCCACCCTCACCACCCCCGAGGGAACCGTCATCGCCACCGCAACCGCAACGGCCCGCGTAATCCCCCTCGGCGTCGAAGCAGTCTGAACACCCCGCCGAAACTCTTCACACGGACCCCGTCATAGAGAACGTTCGGACATTCCCCCAGCCTGAAGCCATCCGCCGCGAATTCCTCGAGTCCGCGTTGCAGATGGCGGGCATTGGCCGGGTTACCGAGCAGATACGCGGTCTCTTTCAACGCCTCGTATTCACGAAGCGAGACCACAACGGCGGATTCACGCCCAGCACGAGTCACAACGATCTCTTCGAGATCCTCGGTAGCGGCGTCCAACACCTCGGCGAGAGAGTTCTGCGAGCTTCTGTATAGGAGAGCTGCCTCACGAATCGATCATACAAGTTCGCTGTACAACGAGATGCCAAGCAGCCGTTGACATTGCCGTGTGTGAACGCTGGTCATGGGTGATCGGTATCCGGCTGGGCGAAGCGAGCTATGGCGTGGGTGATGGCGGCGGCCATGGTGGGGCTGCCGGTGTGGCCGGAGTCCTCGATGATGTGGAGGCGGGCGTCGGGCCAGGCTTTCGCCAGGTCCCAGGCGGTTTCGAGGGGGGCGCTGAGGTCCAGGCGGCCGTGTATCAGGTCGCCGGGGATGCCGGACAGGCGCGCGGCCCGGCCCACCGTGCACCACCAGCGCTGGTCGGCCCGCGGGATTGCCGCTGGCGCACCAGTACATCCGGTTTCCATCGCCGACCTCCAGCAAACCTTCGGCGTACGGATCTATCGGAGGAGAGGCTACCGGCACAGAATCGAGGCTGACGCGGGACCGCTACGGACCGTCGCGAATCTGTCCGGAATTGGGTTGCTGGGGGTGGTGGGGGCGGGCAAAAATCGCAGGGTGTTGCTGACGATTACGTGTGTGCGGGACGACGGGGCCGAGTGGGTTGCCACCGATCTGGGGTTTCTGCTGCACAAGAATCCTGGGCGGGGGCAGGTTTTCGAGCAGTCGTACGGGGTGGCGCACGTGTTGTATCCCGAAGCCGACGAGGAGCGGTGTACCGCCGCCCTGCTGTTGGAGATCGATCCGGTTCGGCTGGTGCGGGGGAAGAACCGGGGGACAACGGAATTCAGCCTCGGGCAGTATGTGAACGATCGGCCGTACGCGGCTTCCTCGCTGATGTCGGTGGCGATCTCGACGGTGTTCAAGAGTGCGCTGCACGGGAAGTGCGAGCAGCGGCCCGAACTCGCGGCCACCGCGCTGCCGTTGCGGATCGAATTGCCCGCGGTGCCGTGCAGGGGTGGGGCGGAGACGGTCGAGCGGATGTTCGCACCGTTGGGCTGGGAGGTTCGCGCCACCCCGATTCCGCTCGATCCGGCATTTCCCGAATGGGGCGAATCACATTACGTGCGACTGGAATTGAGCGGGATGATGCGTGTGGCCGATGCGCTGTCACACCTGTACGTCCTGCTGCCCGTGCTGGACGGCAGCAAGCACTACTGGCTCGCCGCCGACGAGATCGACAAGCTGCTGCGCGCGGGTTCGGGCTGGCTCGTCGGCCACCCGGAGCGCGCCTGGATCACCCGGCGTTATCTCGCGCGCAAGAACTCCCTGGTCCGCACCGCTCTGGCCCGCCTGGCCGAGATCGATGACACGACCCCGGAGTCCCTGGACGCGATCGACGAGACCGTGACGGACGAAGATGATTCGGCCACAACGGAATCCGGTGAGTTGTCGGGTGGAACAACCGTTGCGGCGGCGGATGATCGAGCGGCGAGCGAGGTTGCCGCTGATGCCGAAGAACCCGCGCCGCCGTCGTTGGCGGTCACGCGACGAGCAGCTGTGGTGCGCGCGTTGCACGAGGTCGATGCACGACGAGTGCTCGACCTCGGATGCGGTGAGGGAGCCCTGCTGCGGCAGTTGTTGGCGGACAAGGCGTTCAGCGAGATCGTGGGAGTGGACGTATCCATGCGGGCGCTGCGGATCACGCAGCGGCGGTTGCGGTTGGATCGGGCGCCCGAGCGGGTTGCCAAGCGAATCACCTTGCGGCAGGGAGCGTTGACCTACAGCGACGCCGGGCTGCGCGGATTCGACGCAGCGGTGCTGATGGAGGTCATCGAGCACGTCGACCCGCCCCGCCTCGGTGCGCTGGAGCAGGCGGTATTCGGTTCCGCCGCACCGGGATCGGTGATCGTGACGACGCCGAACGGCGAATACAACGCGCTGTTCGAGACGCTGCCCGCCGGGTCGTTCCGGCATCCGGATCACCGGTTCGAGTGGAGCCGTGCGGAATTCGAGGCGTGGGCGCGTCGAGTGGCCGAAAAATACTGGTACCTGGTGCGTTTCGAGCCGGTGGGCCCGCAGGATCCGGCATTGGGATCGCCGACGCAGTTGGCCGTCTTCGAGAAGCGCGGCGAGAAGGGAGCGGCGTGATGACCGAACTGACCATCCCCGAACTGTCCCTGGTGGCACTGGTCGGATGCACCGGCTCGGGTAAATCCACCTTCGCGCACAAGCACTTTCCGCACACCGCGATCGTGTCCTCCGACGCCTGCCGCGGCATCGTCAGCGACGACGAGAACGACCAGACCGCCACCGACGACGCCTTCGCACTCCTGCACCACATCGCGGGCGTGCGGCTGCGACGCGGCCTGCGCACGGTGGTCGACGCGACCAATGTGCAGCCGCACGGACGGCAGGAACTGATCCGCCTGGCCCGCGAACACGACGTGCTGCCGGTCGCGATCGTGCTGGACGTGCCCGATCGAGTGTGCCTGGAGCGCAACACCCGACGCCCCGAACGCGCGCACGTCGGCGCGCACGTGGTGACCCGCCAGCAGCGCGACCTGCGCCGCAGCCTGCGCAGCCTGGAGCGGGAGGGTTTCCGCCGGGTGTACGTGCTGCGCGGGGCCGAGGAGATCGACGCCGCGACCGTGGCCGACGAGAAGCTCTGGAACGATCGGCGCGAGCTGACCGGCCCGTTCGACGTGATCGGCGACGTGCACGGCTGCCGCTCCGAATTGGAAACGCTGCTGGAGGAACTGGGCTACGCGCTCCGACGCGACGAGACCGCACGTCCGGTCGACGCCCGGCACCCCGACGGTCGCACGGCGGTGTTCGTCGGCGATCTGGTCGACCGCGGACCCGACACCCCGGGCGTACTGCGCCTGGTCATGGGCATGGTCGAATCCGGAAATGCCCTGTGCGTCACCGGAAATCACGAATTCAAGCTGGTCCGCGCCCTGGACGGCCGCAAGGTCACCATCGCGCACGGCCTGGCCGAATCCCTGGCCCAGCTCGAGCAGGAGGACGACGAATTCCGCAGGGCCGCACATGATTTCTGCCGCGGTCTGATCGGACACTACGTCCTGGACGGCGGCGATCTCGTGGTCGCCCACGCCGGACTCAAGCAGGAGTACCACGGCCGCGCGTCGGGCCGCGTGCGCCAGTTCGCCATGTACGGCGAAACCACCGGCGAGACTGACGAATTCGGCCTGCCGGTGCGTTACCCGTGGGCCGAGGACTACCGCGGCCGCGCCACGGTCCTGTACGGCCACACCCCGACCACCGAACTGCGCTGGGTCAACAACACCCTGTGCCTGGACACCGGCGCGGTGTTCGGCGGACGACTCACCGCGCTGCGTTATCCGGAGCGCGAGACGGTATCGGTTCCGGCGGAACAGGTCTGGTGCGAACCGGCCCGCCCGCTGGAGGACACGACGACATCCGGGGGAACCACCCACCGCGATCCCGCCGTGCTGGATCTGGACGACGTGCTCGGCCGCCGCGTGGTGGAGACCCGCCACCTCGGCCGGGTCAGTGTCCAGGAGGAGAACGCGAGCGCGGCCCTCGAGGTGATGAGCCGTTTCGCGGTCGACCCGCGCTGGCTCATCTACCTGCCGCCGACGATGTCCCCCTGTGCCACAGCCGATTCCGAGGATCTGCTCGAACATCCGGCGCAGGCGTTCGCGTACTACCGTGCCGAGGGCGTCCCGACCGTCGTGTGCCAGGAGAAGCACATGGGCTCGCGCGCCATCGCCGTGGTGACGCGTTCGGCGACCACCGCCCGCGACCGCTTCGGCATCGAGGACGGCAGCACCGGCGCGCTCTACACCCGCACCGGCCGCCCGTTCTTCGACGATCCGGAACTGATCGAGGCGGTGCTGCACCACATCCGCACTGCGGCCGAAAAGTCCGGCCTGTTCGAGGAATTGGGTTCGGACTGGTTCGCCCTCGACGCGGAACTCCTGCCGTGGTCGGCCAAGGCGATCGGCCTGCTGCGCGATCAGTACGCGGCCGTCGGCGCGGCGGCCCGGGCATCCCTGGGCGCGGCCGCCGAGATCGTCGCGGCCGCCGCGGCACGCGGTCAGGACGTCGGCGAACTCGCGGCCCGCACCACCGCCCGCCACGCCGACGCCGACGCGTTCACCACCGCCTACGGCCGCTACTGCTGGCCGGTGTCGGGCCTGGACGGGCTGCGCCTGGCCCCGTTCCAGCTCCTCGCGGCCGAGGGTGTGAATTACGCTGTGCGCGACCATGAATGGCACCTGAGCAAGCTCGATGCCCTCGCCGCCGCGGGTACCGGACTGTTCACCGAGACCCGCCGCAGGATCGTGCACCTGTCCGATCCGCAGTCCGAGGCCGAGGCGACATCCTGGTGGACCGAACTCACCGCGAGCGGCGGCGAGGGCATGGTGGTCAAGCCGCTCGAAGCACTCACCCTCGGAACCGCCACGCGCAGTGCGCGTCCCGTGCAGCCCGGCGTGAAATGCCGTGGCCCGGAATACCTTCGGATCATCTACGGCCCGGAGTATCTGCGCCCCGACCAGTTGCGCCGCCTACGCTCGCGCGGCCTGGGCCGCAAACGCTCCATGGCCCTACGCGAATACGCCCTGGGCCTGGAGTCGCTGGACCGCTTCGTCGCGGGCGAACCACTGTGGCGCGTCCACGAGGCCGTCTTCGCGGTGCTGGCCCTGGAATCCGAGCCGGTCGACCCGCGACTGTAGACGCGTGCCGACGACCTGCCGGTCCGATCTCGTTACCGCGCAGCGTGTTGCGGCGCGGTGAGGTCGTAGACGGGCAGGTCACCGATGATCGTCGCCGTGTAGTGCTGCTCGACCCATTTGGTGATCTCCGACGCGGCCGAGGTGCGGTCGCGCGAGCCGGGACCGTGCATATCCTTGGGCCGGTCGATGAAGTAGTGGATCTGCCTGTGCGCGACATAGTCCTGGAACTGTTGCGGGGTCGGTGAGGGGTCGCCGCCGCCGAAACCACCGATCGGCATGACCGGATGACCCGATTCGAGTTGCAGATCCGAGGACATCATCGAACTCACCGCGGCCGCAACCCAGGTGTGGTTCGTACCTCCGTCGCGCAACTTC
The DNA here is from genome assembly GCF_009604405.1 of Nocardia macrotermitis. Taxonomy (GTDB): domain Bacteria; phylum Actinomycetota; class Actinomycetes; order Mycobacteriales; family Mycobacteriaceae; genus Nocardia; species Nocardia macrotermitis. The sequence continues at coordinate 384,211 of NZ_WEGK01000006.1, read as the reverse complement.
GCGATGAGCGCGGGATCCGGCGCATCGCCGAACGGTCCGTGATGCCGCTTGTCCTGCTGTCCCGCAGGGGTTTTCAGATCGGCGGCACCGTTCTTCTGCCCCGGCTGCGCGCCCTTCTGCTCGTCCTGGGTGGTGGGCGGCGGGCCGAACATGCCGAAACTCGTTTTCGGCCCGGCCAATACGATGCCACCGGTATGCGGCATGCCGATCGTCTTCAGCGAGAACGCGACCGGCCCCGCCAACACGGTCACCAGAGCGGCCACGGCGGCGAGCTTCTCCCACCGAGGAATCAGCAACGCCGCCACACTCACGATCCCGACGGCCAGCACCACCCACCGCAGCCACGGCACGAAATCCGGTGTGCGCGACAGCAACAGCATCGACGCCGCCACACTCAGCACGACGGCCAACGCCGCCACCACTCGCACCCACATCCGTTCCCGCGCACGCCACACCGTCACCGCACCCAACCCCACGGTCCCGGCGACCGCCGGGGCCAGCGCCACGGTGTAGTACTGGTGGAAGATCCCCTGCATATAGCTGAACACCAGCCCGGTGACCAGCATCCACCCACCCCACAGCAGCAGCGCCGCCCGCTGCGGATCCGTCCGGGACACTGTGCCGCGCAGGATGATCCCCGCGATCAGCAAAACGACAGCCGCCGGAATGAACCACCCGATCTGACCACCGACGGTTTCCTGGAACATCCGATCGATCCCCGGCGAGGACCCGAACATGCCACCCTTCGGCATCTTCCCGCCGGGCGGCCCGGGGAACTGCCCCGACGACCCGACCCCCAACCGCCCCAGCCCGTTGTATCCGAGGGTCAACTCGATGATCGAATTATGTTCGGACCCACCGAAATACGGACGCGACGACGCGGGCCACAGCTGCGCGACCAGCACCCACCAGCCCGCACCGACGATCATCGCCACTCCAGCCGCACACAGTTGCAGCAGCCGGGTCAGCACCCGTGGCGGCCCGGCGATCAGATAGACGAGCGCCAGCGCGGGCAACACCAGCAGCACCTGCAATTGCTTTGCCAGGAAACCGAATCCGACCAACACCCCGCACAGCACCGGCCATCGCCAGCGACCGTCCGCCAGCGCCCGGGTCATCGCCCACACCGCGGCGATCATCAGGAAGACCAGCAGCGCGTCCGGGTTGTTGAACCGAAACATCAGTGCCGCAACGGGAGTCACCGCCAACACCAGCCCGCCGAGTACTCCGGCGGCACTGCCGTGCGTGCGCCGCAACGTCGCCCACAGCAGCGCCACCGAGGCGATACCCAACAGCACCTGCGGCAGCATCATGCTCCACGGATGCATGCCGAACAGCCGCGCCGAGATCTCCATCGGCCACAGCGCGGCCGGAGTCTTGTCGACGGTGATCGAATTGCCCCAGTCCGAGGAGCCGAAGAAGAACGCCTTCCAGGAATGCGCCCCCGACTGCACCGCCGAGGAGTAGAAGGAGTTGGCGCAGCCGTTGATCCCGAGATTCCACAGATACGCGACCGCGGTCCCGATCAGCAGCAGCGCGACGGCCAGACTCTCCCCGCGCGGCAGGTGTCGCCCCGGGCGCCCGGGTGGACTGCTCGGCGGACTCGGCGCAATCGCGGTATCGGTCATGGCGACCAATCATCGTCCATCCGTCCACGTCGCCCCTGGGACCACGCTGAGAAGAAGCTGGGAGCCTGCCGAAAATTCGCGCCCCGCATACGACAGTGGCCGGGATCCACGGGGGATCCCGGCCACTCGATGTCGAATTATTGGTCGGCGCAGAGCCGCTCGCCCCGCGACGCGAGCGCCATCTCGGCCGTCGCGGCCTGCGAAACGGCCGGATCCGCGGCCACCATCTCGCTCGCGGCCTGCTCGTTCGCGATCGCGGCGGCCGGAACCGCATTGCGGAACACCCAGCGCAGCGCGACGAACCGGATCAACGTGGCGATCAGATTCGCGACCACCAGCACGAACAATTGCAGGTGCACCGCCGCGGCCGGGGCCCAGTGATGCAGCGCGAACAGCGAACCGCTGGTCAGGAACCAGGTCAGCGCGAAGATGACCAACCCCTGGACCTGGTGCGATACCGCGTTGGCCGAACCGCGCACCCCGAAGGTGAAGGCCCGGTTCGCGGCGGTATTACCGATCGCGGTGATCAGCAGCGCCAGGAAGTTCGCCGACTGCGCACCGGTCAGCGGCTGCAACACCAGATACAGCAGCATGTAGGCCAGCGTCGAGATGACCCCGATGATGCCGAACCGCACCAGCTGCCCGACCATGCCGAGCGGCACGCCGTCCACCAGCGGTTCGCGCCCGATCGCCGCGCGCAGCTCGTTCACCGGCAGCGTGCCCTTGGCCAGGCCCTTGCTGACCCGCCAGACGCCCTCGAGATCCTTGCGCGCGGTGTCCACGATGTTCACGCTCGAGTTCGGATCGTCGATCCAGTCCACCGGGACCTCGTGGATCCGCAGCCCGGAACGCTCGGCCAGCACCAGCAGTTCGGTGTCGAAGAACCATTCACCGTCCTGCACCAGCGGCAGCAGTTTGCGCGCCACATCGGTGCGCATCGCCTTGAAACCGCACTGCGCGTCCGAAAACCGCGCTTGCAGTGAGGCTTTCAGAATCAGGTTGTAGCAGCGGGAGATGAACTCCCGCTTGGGTCCACGCACCACGCGCGAGGATTTCGCCAGCCGGGTGCCGATCGCCAGATCCGAATGCCCGGACACCAGCGGCGCGACCAGCGGCAGCAGTCCGTTCAGATCGGTCGACAGATCCACGTCCATATAGGCGACGACCTGGGCGTCGGACGCCTCCCAGACCGCCCGCAGCGCGCGGCCGCGGCCCTTGCGGTCCAGATGGACCACCCGGACGCCATCCAGCTCGGCCGCGAGATAGTTCGCAACGTCGAGGGTGGCATCGGTGGAAGCGTTGTCCGCGATGGTGATTCGCGCGCTGAACGGAAATCCGTCGCCGAGGAATTCGTGCAACCGGCGCACGCAGACGCCGAGATCACGTTCCTCGTTGTACACGGGAATAACCACATCCAGTACGGGTGCGGGCTCTGCTGCATCGTGGTGCTTCCGAGAGCCCTGCGTGGTTACGCACGCTGCCTCCTTCGGGCTCGCCGGGCGCACCACCGCCGCGCCCCTGCGGTTCGAAGCGATAACGGTCGAGGTCTCGGTCATGTCATCAAGATTCGTCGGTCAGCCTTGGTGCGCACTGGATCGGAGCTGCGAGATCGCTGGGAGCCGATTCTTCCGGAATCGTCACTGTTCGGGGCGGGTGCGCGGCAGTTCGACGGTGAACGTCGCACCCTCGCCCGGCGCACTGTCCACAGCGACGGTACCGCCGTGCGCGACGACCAGCGCCCGCACGATCGACAGCCCCAGCCCGCTGCCGCCGCTGGCTCGCGCCCGTGAGGAATCGGTGCGGTAGAACCGTTCGAACACGCGCACGGCGGCCTCGGGTGACAGGCCCGGCCCCTTGTCGATCACCTCTATCCGCACCGAATCCGCGCTGGGCGTGAGCCGCACCGTGACCGGCGTGCCGGGCGGGGTGTGCGCCATCGCGTTGCCGACCAGATTGGCCAGCACCTGCCGCAGCCGCGCGGCGTCACCGGACACCTCGAGCGTGCCCGGACCCTCCCGAATATCCAGTGCCACAGGATGATCCGGGCCATCCTGCTTGGCGGCCATGGCCTGCGCGCCGTGCACGACGTCACCGGCGAGGGCCAGCAGATCCACCGGAACCGACTCCAGCGGACGTTGCGCGTCCATCCGGGCCAGCATCAGCAGATCCTCCACCAGCAGGCCCATCCGCCCGGCCTCGGCCTCGATCCGTTCCAGGACCAGCTTCGGATCCTGGCTCGCCCCTTGGCGATACAGTTCGGCGAAACCGCGGATGGTCGTGAGCGGGGTGCGCAGTTCGTGACTGGCGTCGGCGACGAACTGCCGCATCCTGGCCTCCGAACGCCGCGCGGCCTCCTCCGACGCCTCGGTCGCGGTGACGCCGTGCTGGATCTGGGCGAGCATCACGTTCAGCGAACGCGCGAGATGATCGACCTCGGTATCCACATCTCGCACCGGCACCCGGCGACTCAGATCGCCCCCGGCGATCGCGGCGGCGGTCTCCTCGACCTGACTGAGCGGACGCAGACTGCGCCGCACCACCAGATAGCCGCCCGCGCCCAGCAGGACCAGCGCACCCACGGTGGTGGCGATCTCGAAACCGATCAGTTTGGAGACGGTGTCGGCGTTGTCGGTGAGCGGCAGGCCGATGATGGTCGAGCCATATGTGTTGGTGGTCAACAGGACTCGCCAGTTGGTGTCCGAACCGTCGGAGGACGGGAGCGTCACCGGAGTGTGCGCTCTGAGTCCGGACAGTTTCGGGATCGAGGTGGTTCGGTCGGGTTGGACGCGGTAGAGCTCACCCTCCGGGCCGCGGCGCAGTTCGAAGAAGCGATGCGGTTGCTCGGCCGAGCCGAGCTTCGGCGGTGGGGCCGTCGCGTCGGCCGGAATCCACGTCATCTGGCCGTCGGCGGTGCTGACCAGTTTCATCGGCGTGGGCCGGGCCCAGGAGTGCGACGCGTCGAACAGCTGCTCGTCGGTGCGGTCGGTCAGCGATTTGGACAGGGCCGAGGTGACCGCCATTCCCGATGCGGCCAGGACGATTCCGGCCAGCGTCACCAGGGCGACGACCAGCGTGATACGCAACGGGACCGCCGACACGCGGCGTCCCAGCATCGCCCGGGTGCGCCGGAATACGGTGATCACCGACCTATCTCTACCGAGCGAAGCTGGGAGATTCCTGCAAGCCGACTGGGCATTTCCTACGGGCGTGTCACGGTGCGGCGAGTTGATCGGTGAGGCGGTCCAGATACGGTCGCTGACCCGCGCCGAGCTTGTCGTGCGCGACCGACGTATCGAACCATTCGGCGCGATCGATCTCCGGGAACTGTTGCATACGGCCCGATCGTGGCGGCCACTGCATCTCGAAGGTACCCGGATTCACCTGTGCGGTATCGAGATTCGCCTCGATCGCCCAGACCGTGAGTTCCTTCTTGCCGCCGCCGCTGCCGTAACGGACCTCACCGAGCGCGATCCACTCCCCCTCGGGCACCGGCAGTCCGAGTTCCTCGGTGAACTCCCGCCGCGCCGCCACCCGCGCGGTCTCGGATTCCGGATCGTATTCACCCTTGGGAATCGACCAGGCCCCCAAGTCTTTTCGCGCCCACAGCGGCCCGCCCATGTGCCCCAGCAGCACCTCGATGCCCGAGGTACGACGGAACAACAGGACTCCGGCGCTGAATTTCATGTGCGGAGTCTATATTTCGCGCTCAGGAATCCCGTTCTATCCGCTCGAACATCTGGCGCATGTTCGGGCCGATCTCGGCGAGTTCCAGGAACGGCACCCCTGCCGCGGCGCCGTCGAGGTAGGCGAATCGCATCTCGCCGAACATATCGCCGTGCTGCACGATCTCGATGCCCTGCGCGGATGCGGCCTCGAGCGCCGCGTCGAAATCCGCTGGCTCGGAACAGATGTGGTGCAGTCCGGGGCCGGATCGCTCGAGGAATTCCGAATAGATCGACACCCCGCGCACCGGCTGGATCAGCTCGAACTGCATCGCGCCCCGATAGGCGAGCCCGATGTGCGCGGTGAAATCGGCGGGTTCGCCACGGTACCAACAGGTTTCGGGACCGAAACGCACATCGGGCAGCCGCGTCCAGGCCCGCACGCCGAAGCAGGTGCTCAGGAATCGCTCGGTCGCCGCGATATCGGTCACCACCCAGGCGACCTGCGTGATCGTCTCGCCCCCGAGGACATTGTCGAAGTCGCGCACGCCAACCACCCTACGATGAGCTCATGGCCGGACCGACACGAGTGATTCCGGCGCTACACCCCCAGTGCCCGCGGATCATCCCCGCGTGCGCGGGGAGCACGTATGTTCCGCCCTTCGGATATGCCGATGTCAAGGATCATCCCCGCGTGCGCGGGGAGCACACTTCTTGACCAGCGGTTTCATCGGCGGTCGGATGGTTTTTCATTCACTTTAGTTTCACAACTGCACGCCCCGGTTCGATCGAAAGTGCTGCAGGACAAGATACTGGTGTTCCCGTGGCCTCTTGGCTGGGCGTCGCACACAACTACCATCTGGTCATATCGAGAGTCTCGGGATTCCGGTGTCGAGCTTCCTCGGACCAGGCTCGGTGCAGCGTTGGCGGATGTGTCCAGAGCATCTGCTGCACAACGCTTTACGGCGAGGTTGCTGAGCCGACCAAGGAGTCGGCTACATTTCCTCGGCAGACCCTCGGGGACGTCGATCGACCATGCAACTGCACCCGACAGTTGTAGCCTGCCAGCGGGTTGCAGGCGGAGCAACTTGAACGGCACCCGTTGGGCGCAAGCAAAAAAATGGTCTGACCAGGCACGTCGCTGACCATGAGTCGGGATGACAGGATTTGAACCTGCGACCCTCCGCTCCCAAAGCGGATGCGCTACCAAGCTGCGCTACATCCCGGAGGATCCGAGTGGACCACAGAGCGGGCGACGGGAATCGAACCCGCACCATCAGCTTGGAAGGCTGAGGTTCTACCATTGAACTACGCCCGCAGGCACACGACACCGACGGGATCGCCTCGATGTCGTCTGCGACTGAGACTGTACCGAACCTCGCTTCGGAAATGCCAATCGCCCTGCCAGCGGGGGCGGCGGGGTGCCGCGGGAAGCGGATGGTGGGGGTGGACGCGCCCGATGCGGAGGAGACGGATGTCACATCGTTGTCCAGTGCGGTCGACAGAACTTGTTCGGCGCGTCGTGGGCGACACGCTGGGGCGGGGTGTAACGCCGCAGCTCTCACACCGATGACCTACGCGTTGCCATTGGCCGAATTCCGGAAGAGGTTGGAAAACAGCATTTTTCGGAGTCGGGTGGCTTGCTAGGATCCTTTTTGCCGGACGGGGGTATCTGGAAAGGGGGCGGTGAGCATGCACCGGGATCGGTGGAGCGGACCGCATAGCAGTAGGCACGATCCGGAGGGTTTCGGTCCGGAGAGCACAGTCGGCGCGCCGCGCGTGCCCCGTGACGTCTGTGTGAGGTGAGCGCGATGCTCACCGAACTCGATCCGGCGACAGCCGCCGCCGTCACCACGACGTCCCGGGACTGGGCCTGCGCGGTCTATCACCACAGCGGATTGACCGTCCCGCCCGAACATCTGGAGCGCGTGTTCGCCTCGCTCATCAACGAACTACTCGAACTGGCCTGCTCGGAGCCGTTCCCCGCCGAGCCCGCACGCCGGATCGGGCGACGGCTGGCCGAGGCGCCGTTCGACCGCACCCGCAGCATGCTCGCGCCCGCCAGCCGCGCACTACTCGGCTTCGCCCCGGGATATCCGCGCTCACTCGTCGCCAGCCGCTGGCCGCTCGTGGCCAGTCACGCCCTCGAGAGTTACGCCGAAGCGCTCCAGCAGCAGGCCCTCGCACAGCAGCAGGCCAATCTCGACGAGAAGATGTCGGTCCGGGTCCAGGAGATCGTGGATCTGCATCATCAACTCAGGCACGAGGCCACCCACGACGCGCTCACCGATCTGGCCAACCGCTCGCTGCTCCAGCAGCGGGTCCGCATGATGACCGTGAACGGTTCGGGCGGCGTCGGGCTGCTGCTCATCGACGTGGACGACTTCAAGCAGATCAACGACGGCTACGGGCACAGCGTCGGAGACGAAGTGCTGGTGGAGATTTCGCGTCGGCTGCGGGTCACCTGCCCACCGGACACGGTGGTCTGCCGGTACGGCGGCGACGAATTCGTGCTGGCGCTCCCGACCCGCCGCAACACCCTGCGCGAAGTCGCCGTGTGTGTGCTGGCCGCGCTGCACGACCCGGTGTCGACCGACGCCGGACCGGTACCGGTGTCGGCGAGTGTCGGTGTCGCGTACTGCCCGCCGGACAGCACCTGCGATTTCGCCGACCTGCTACGCAGCGCGGACCGGGCCATGTACTCGGCGAAGACCGCGGGCAAACGGCGATTCGCGATATCCGAGCCGGAGTACGACGAGCCGGAGCCGAGTCTGCCGATCCCCGTGCAACTCCCGTACGACGTAGCCGCAGCGGGATAACAGCAACCGGGCGGCTATCGAATCCGCGTACGCTGGACGTGTGCTGATACTTCTGGCCATCCTGGTCGTCGTCCTCGTGGTCTTCCTGGTGATGACCTTCGCGGGGCGCAATACCGCCCGCGGACATCGAGCGACGCAGCTCGCCGACGCCAAGGCCGAGGCCCGTCGGCTCATCGAGCGTCTGGGCGGTCAGGTCTACAACCTCACGGGCACCGATCAGGCGTCCAAGCAGGCCCTCGCCGACGCCGGTGAGCGACTCAACGCCGCCGGTTCGCAGATCGATCAGGCCGCGACCGTCGCGCAGGCCCAGCTGGCGAAGGAGACCGCGCTCGAAGGGCTGTACTACGTGCGGGCCGCGCGGACCGCGATGGGCCTGGATCCGGGGCCGCCGGTCGCCGAGCTCGACGGACAGCGTTCGGCCGGAGCGGTTTCCGAGGATCGCACGGTCGATTTCGACGGCCGCCGGGTGCAGGCGTCGCCGATCCCGTCCGCGCAGACCCCGAACTACTACCCGGGCGGTCGCGTGGCCGGCCGGCCCGTCCCGGCCGGGTGGTATTCCGAGCCGTGGTGGAAGACCGCGCTGGTGGCCGGGGCCTGGGGTGTGGGTTCGGTACTGCTGTTCGACACGCTCTTCCACGGTATGTCGGGCGTAGGATACGACGCGGCCGGTTTCGAGGGCGGCTACGGTTCGGGCTACGACGACGGGTTCGCCGCCGGGCAGGATTATCAGGGCGGTTACGACCAATCCGGTTACGACAACAGCGGATTCGATCAGGGCGGCTACGACCAAGGTGGTTACGACCAGGGCGGGTTCGACCAAGGTGGTTGGGACGGTGGCGGTTTCGACGGCGGTGGCGGCGATTGGGGCGGAGGCGGCTTCTGAAGTCGCTATTTCCCCTTGGCCGACTTACCCGAACGCACCGCCCCCGACGACCTGGCCCGCGCGAGTTCGGTGATCGCACTGGTCGCATGCCGATCGAACCGATCCCGCGAAATATCCAGCGCCCCATCGAGCCACGGCCGATACAGGAATGCCAGCGCACCGAAGATGGCGTGCGCATTGAGCCGGATATCGACATCGTCCGGCGGATTCCGTTTGCGCTCACCGCTGGACAGACTCATCGCGATCGGCGCGGTGAATTCGACGATCAGCTCGTTACCGCGGCCACCCAGCGCGAGGGTCGCCTGGGATTCCACGAACATGATGCGGCCGCGTCGCGGATCCTCGTCCATGTAGTCGGTGAAGCGCGAAACCACGTGCGCGAAAACCTTTTCCGGTTCGGGCGGGGCATCGGCCAACGCGGCGAGCAGCCGATCACGAGCGCCGAGTACGACCTCGTCGAGGACGGCCAGTTGCAGGGCGTCCAGATTCGCGAAGCTCTCGTAGAAGTACCGCTCGGTCAGGCTCGCGGCGCGGCACACCGCGCGCATCGACATCCCGGCCGCGCCGATGGTCCCCATCAGCTCCAATCCGGCGTCCAGGAGTTGCCGACGGCGGGTGGCGATGCGGTCGGCGGGTTCGCGCCCCCGCCAGCGCCGGGATTCCCCTTTGGGCTCCTCGGTGGCCGTCGGCATGTGTGTCCCCTCACAACGAATTCACCCTGCTGATGTTGACATCACACGCTGTTGACAGCAGGTGATGTCGATAATTACCCTGGTCAGTGTAATCCTCCCGCGATTCGAGCGAATTCACCGGCTCTGCCTACACCTTCGGGTGTTCGAGCATTTCAAGGAGACGCCATGAAGTTCGGCCAGGCAGCACAGTCGGTCGTGCTGAGCATCCTGCGTCCCGGCGGGCTGTTGTCGGCGGTGCAGATCCAGCGCCAGGCAAGGCTTTCCGGATGGAGCACTCGCAACGCACTCGCGCGCTTACAGGCCCGCGGCCTGATCGTCGCCATCCCGTACAAGGGCTGCTGGCAGATCAGCGACCGCGGTCGCGCCTTCACCGCCCAGACCTCGCACTGATCGCGGCGGCGACGTAGCGGGGAACCGTCAGCCGGGCTGACAGGTGGGGCACCAGAACAGATTTCGGCCGTCCAGCACCGAATGCAGGACGGTCGAACCACACAGACGACAAGGATCTCCGGCGCGGCGGTACACGTAGGTGCGCGGCTTGCCCTCGACGTAAGACGGTGCGCCGTGGTCGTGTTCGCGACGTACCACGACGATCTTGCCCTGCCGCACCCCGACCCGCATGAGCTCGACCAGATCCGCCCACAGCTCGTCCCATTCGGCCACGCTCAACTCGCGCCCGGGGCGTTGCGGCGAAATCCCGTGCCGGAACAGCACTTCCGCGCGATAGACGTTGCCGACCCCGGCCAGCACCTTCTGATCCATCAGCAGCGCGCCCACCGAGCGCGACGAACGTCGGATGCGGTCCCAGGCCGCCGTGGGATCGGCGTTGCGGCGCAACGGATCCGGGCCCAGCCGAGCGGTCAGCGCCGCGACCTCCGGCTCGTGCAGCACCTCGCAGGCGGTCGGCCCGCGCAGATCGGTCCCATACAGCTGCTCCCCGCCCCGACCGGCACCGGCGATGCGCATTCGCACCTGCCCCACCGGATCACCCAGCGGCCCGGACGTCTCGGTGAACGTCCCGTACAACCCCAGGTGCACGTGCACGGTCAGGCCCGAATCATAGTGGTGCAGTAGATGTTTCCCCCACGCCTCGGCGCGCACCAGCACCCGCCCGTCGACCAGCGCGGCCCCCTCGGCGAAGCGGCCCTGCGGACTGGACACCCGCACCATTCCCCCGGCGAACCGCTGATGATGCAGTTTCGCCAGCCGATGCAGCGTATGCCCCTCCGGCATGACCCGTCCTCACCCTTCACTCACGATCGAACAACACCACAGCCGACCGCACCCCGCCGAACTGCGCGGACGGGGTGCGATCGACTCCTGGTGGTGCGATCAGTTCGCGGGAACCTCCGGCGCCACACCGGTCGTCTCGTATTCGGCGATGATGTCGATGCGTCGCTGGTGCCGCGCCTCGTCCGACCACGGGGTCTCCAGGAAGGCGTCGACGATGGCCAGCGCCTCGGGCAGCGGATGCATCCGACCGCCGATACCCATCAGCTGCGCGTTGTTGTGCTGCCGGGCCAGCTGCGCGGTCTCCACACTCCAGGCCAGGGCACAGCGCGCGCCGGGCACCTTGTTCGCGGCGATCTGCTCACCGTTCCCGCTACCGCCGAGCACGATGCCGAGGCTGCCCTCGTCGGCGACCACGCGCCGCGCGGCATCGATGCAGAACGCCGGGTAGTCGTCGACGGCGTCGTATTCGTGTGCGCCGCAGTCGATCACCTCGTGTCCGGCCTGCTTCAGGTGGTCTTTGATGTGATTCTTCAGCTCGAAGCCGGCATGGTCGGCACCCAGGTATACGCGCATGGCAGCGATTGTGTCAGGCCCCGCGAGCGGCTCCGACGCGGGGCCGACGGCGAATTTCCGGTCACCGGCATGAACTACGCGAGACAGCGGGTCGACTCGGTGCGGATGTCGCCGACGCAGTTTCCCGAGGGGGATCGGATGGTGGCCGAGGCCGCGGCGCGCTACGGCATGCACACCGTGCCCGACGTGTATGTGGTGCTGGGGCACTACACCGAGATCCCGAGCAACGTGCGCTGAGCGATTTCGCCCGGCCGGAGGACGATTCCCGGGGGACGACGAATTGGGGCGCACCGAATCACGGTGCACCCCAATTCGTTTCAGTCGAAGACCGGGCCCTCGGTGCGGGTCCGCTTGAGTTCGAAGAAGTGCGGGTAGGACGCCAGCGCCACCGCACCGTCCCAGATCTTGCCGGCCTCCTCGCCGCGCGGGATCCGCGAGATCACCGGACCGAAGAACGCCACGTCGTTGATGTGGATGGTGGGGGTGCCCACATCGGGGCCGACCTTGTCCATCCCGGCGTGGTGGCTCTCGCGCAGCGCCTCGTCGTAGTCGGTGCTGGTGGCGGCCTCGGCCAACTCCGCGGGCAGACCGACCTCGGCCAGGGCCTCGGGGATGATCAGCGCGAACGACTCGGCGCGATCCTCGCGCTCGTACTCTTCCTTGCGGTTGTGGATACGGGTGCCCATCGCGGTGTAGAGCGGCGCGAGCACCTCGTCACCGTGCTTCTGCGCGGCGGCGATGGCCACCCGCACCGGGCCCCACGCGGACTTCATCATCTCCACGTACTGCTCGGGCAGACCCTCGCGTCCCTCGTTCAGCACCGCCAGGCTCATCACGTGGAAGCGGGCCTCGATATCGCGGACCTTCTCGACCTCCAGAATCCAGCGGGAGGTGATCCAGCACCAGGGACACAGCGGATCGAACCAGAAGTCCACCCGGTCCCTGGTGCCGGTTGTCGCATCACTCACGTCGCGTCCTCTCGAAAGTTTCGGGGCGGTGGTGCACCACCACCGTCAATTCTCATCAACGACGGAAAGTTCCGGATATTTCCCGACCTTGTCGGTGGGTCGCAGTAGGGTCGGAGACGACCTGGTCACCGTCGCACGGAGGGTTCGCATGAGCACAGATCCCAGGTTCGTCATCGTCGGCGGCGGGCTCGCCGCGGCCAAGATCGCCGAGAATCTGCGTGCCGACGATTTCGCCGGTGCGATCACCCTGATCGCCGCGGAGGACCACCTGCCGTACGAGCGGCCCCCGCTGTCCAAGGAACATCTGCTCGGCAAACAGGCGCTGCCCGATTTCACGGTGCAGCCCGCGCAGTGGTACCGCGATCACCATGTCGAGGTGATGCTGGGCACCACCGTGGCCGGGATCGACCGGGCGTCGAAAACCGTTGAGCTACCGGATGGTTCGACGCTGCCCTACGACAAACTCGCGTTGGCGACCGGATCGCGGCCGCGCCGGCTGCCGCTGCCCGGGGCCGATGCCCGGGGCGTGCATCACCTGCGGACCATCGAGGATTCCGATGCGCTGATCGAGCTGTTCGGTTCGGTGCGGCGGCTGGCGGTGATCGGCGGCGGCTGGATCGGGCTGGAGGTCACCGCGGCCGCGCGGGCGGCGAATGTCGAGGTGACGGTGCTGGAGAGCGAGCCGGTGCCGCTGCGTGCCGCGCTCGGCGCGGAGATGGGGCAGGTGTTCGCCGATCTGCATCGCTCGCACGGGGTGGATCTGCGGTGCGGGGCCCGGGTCGCGGAGATCGTCACCGATCAGGGGCGCGCGGTCGGGGTGCGGCTCGACGACGACACCGTCATCGAGGCCGACGCGGTGCTGGTGGCTGTGGGGGCGCGGCCCAATATCGATCTGGCCACCGACGCCGGGCTCGCGGTCGAGGGCGGGGTGCTGGTGGACGAGTCGCTGGCCACGAGCGATCCCGATATCGTCGCCGTCGGCGATATCGCCGATCAGCAGCATCCGCTGCTGGGGCGGCGCGTTCGGGTGGAGCACTGGGCCACCGCGCTCAATCAGCCCGCCGTGGCGGCGCGGACCATGCTGGGCGTGGCGGCGGTCTACGACCGGGTGCCGTATTTCTTCACCGATCAGTACGACCTGGGCATGGAGTACACCGGTTACGTCGCGCCCGATCAGGAGACGACGGTTGTGGTGCGCGGGGATACCGCCGCTCGTGAGTTCGTGGCGTTCTGGCTGGATTCCGGGAATCAGGTGCTGGCCGGGATGAATGTGAACGTCTGGGATGTCACCGATCGGATCAAGGAGCTGGTCCGGGCGGGTGAACCGGTCGATCCGCAGCGTCTGGCGGACACCTCCACATCGCTGTGATGCGGATCACTATCTGGATGTGATGATTCCGGGCCGCCGGTTCCGACCTTTCAGGGAACAACCCCGATGCGAGGCGCGGGCGTTACCGCCTGCGCCGAGCGACCGCCGAACCGACACCAGGAGCCGACCGTGAAATACATGCTGATCAAGACCTATGCGCCCGCCGAATTCTGCGACACCCCGATTACCGAGTGGACGCCCGAGGAGATCGCCGCGCACATCGATTTCCAGCGCATGCTGGGCGAACAGTTGCGCGATTCCGGGGAACTGGTCGACGCCCAGGGGCTGGCGTTTCCCGATCAGGCTCTGGTGGTCAGCTCCGACGGCCGCTCGGCCCCGGTGGTGACCGACGGCCCGTTCCCCGAGACCAAGGAGTTCCTGGCCGGGTACTGGATCGTCGACGTGGACACCCCCGAGCGCGCCGTCGAGATCGCCGCCCAGGCTTCGGCCGCTCCCGGTCCGGGCGGCAAGCCGATCGGTGAACGCATCGAGGTCCGGCAGGTCATGGCCGCACCCGCGACCGACTCGTGAGCGAATCCCGTTCCGCTGCAAGAGAATCTGAGAGTTCGGCAGTCGAGCCGCCCACCGGAACGCCGTCCCGGTCCCGTTCGTCCGGCACGGTCGTCGGATCGGACCGTGTCGGGGCCGGTGGGCCGGATCGGGAGATCGCGTATCTGCTGCGGGAAGTCGCTCCGACGGTACTCGGGGTGCTGGCGCGGCGGTTCGGGGATTTCGATGCCGCCGAGGACGCGGTGCAGGAGGCGATGCTGGCGGCCGCGACGCAGTGGCCCGAGAGCGGACTGCCGGACAATCCCAGAGGCTGGCTGATCCAGGTCGCGCAGCGGCGGCTGGTCGACGCGGTGCGGTCCGAGATCGCCCGGCGTAATCGCGAGGTCACCGCCGCGACGCGAGATGTGCGGCCGGACAACGATATCGGGTCCGCGCGCGAGGACACCCTCACCCTGTTGCTGCTGTGCTGTCATCCCGCGCTGTCCCCGGCAAGCGCGATCGCGTTGACGTTGCGCGCGGTCGGTGGACTCACCACCGAGGAGATCGCGCACGCCTTCCTGATCCCGGAAGCGACCATGGCGCAACGGATTTCACGCGCGAAGAAGCGTCTCGCCACACTGGAACGCCCCTTCGCGCTCTCGGATCGAGCCGAGGCCGCCGCGTGGACCGACCGCCGCGAATCGGTGCTGCACGTGCTGTACCTGATGTTCACCGAGGGCCACACCGCCTCCACCGGCGAGGCGGTGCACCGCGCCGACCTGGCCGCCGAGGCCATCCGCCTGACCCGCCTGACCCGCCGCTTCCGCCCCGACGACCCCGAGGTCACCGCGCTGCTGGCCCTGATGCTGCTCACCGACGCCCGCCGCGCCGCCCGCACCGGCCCCAGCGGCGAACTCATCCCCCTGCCCGAGCAGGACCGCACCCGCTGGAACCGCACCCAGCTCACCGAAGGCATCCGCCTGACCACCACGGCCATCGCCTCCGGCCTCGAAGGCCCCTACCGTCTGCAAGCGGCCATAGCGGCCCTGCACGCCCAGGCCCACCGCGCCGAGGACACCGACTGGCCCCGAATCCTGTTGCTGTACAACAAATTGGAATCCCTCACCCCCAACCCCCTGATCACCCTGAACCGCGCGGTAGCGGTAGCCATGGTGCACGGCCCCGCCGCCGCCCTGGCCATAACCGCCACCCTCGACCCCACCCTCCCCACCACCCACCGCCTCGACGCGGTCCGAGCCCACCTCCACGAAATGGCCCACGACCACCCCACCGCGATCACCTACTACACATCCGCCGCCCGCAAAGCCACCAACACCCCCGAACGCGACTACCTCCTCCTCCGCGCCGCCCGCCTACGCTGATAACACTGGTGCACAACATCTTTCAGCACCCATAAGACACTCGTCCCTTCCCGGCCAGGACTCGGGTAGCCCTGGCCGTCGAGAGAGGGCTACCCACAAACAGGAGCGCGCATGAGCTTGCACAACGAGCTGGTAGAAATCGCAGCGGCAATGGACGTGCCCGAGGGGTTCCGGGCCGACGCCAAGGGGGACGTAATCGTCGTATCACCGCAGCGCTCCGCACACTGGCACGCCATCTTCGACATCGCATTCCGTATCCGTGTCAAAGCGCCCGGTCTTCGCATCGAATCGGATGTCAAGGTCGCCGGTACCGGCAAGAACGACAAAGCTCCCGACATCAGCATCTTTCACATCAATTCCGAGCTGCACGCGTCGAAGGCGCTGACCTTTGTCGAGATCGTCTCCAACAGCAGCAGGGAGACCGACTACATCGACAAACCCGGCATCTGTGCGGCGGCCGGGGTTCCCGAGTACTTGATCGTCGACCCGGAACGTGAGGTGTGGACGTTGCATACCGAACCGACATCGGTCGGCTACCAGACCGTCG
Source organism: Nocardia macrotermitis (assembly GCF_009604405.1). Taxonomy (GTDB): domain Bacteria; phylum Actinomycetota; class Actinomycetes; order Mycobacteriales; family Mycobacteriaceae; genus Nocardia; species Nocardia macrotermitis. The sequence goes on along the minus strand of NZ_WEGK01000006.1, from coordinate 367,966 downwards.
TCACCGAGCCGATCAGCGCACCGGTTGAAATCGCTGGTGTGCGGGTCGATCTGGGCTAGGCGCTGTCAGGCGGTCGGGACGGTCCAGGGGGTGCCGGTGATCAGTTCGTAGGCTTCCTGGTACTTGGCGCGGGTGGCGGTGACGATGTCGGCGGGGATTTCGGGGCCCGGGTATTCCTTGTTCCAGCCGGTGGAGGTGGACCAGTCGCGGACGAACTGTTTGTCGAAGGAGGGCTGGGGGGCGCCGGGCTGCCAGGAGGCGGCGGGCCAGTAGCGGGAGGAATCCGAGGTGAGGACCTCGTCGCCGAGGGTGAGAGTGTCTGCGTCCCAGCCGAATTCGACCTTGGTGTCGGCGATGATGACGCCACGGTCGGCGGCGTGGGCGGCGCCGCGGGTGTAAATCTCGAGGGTCAGGTCGCGCAGGTGCTCGGCGACCTCGCGGCCTTCCTGGGCGACGACGTCCTCGAAGGTGATCGGCTCGTCGTGGCCGACCGAAGCCTTGGTGGTCGGGGTGAAGATCGGTTCGGGCAGGCGGTCGCCCTCGCGCAGGCCTGGCGGCAGCGCGATGCCGGAGACCGATCCGGTGCGCTGGTACTCCTTCAGGCCCGAGCCGGACAGGTAACCGCGGGCGATGCATTCGACCTGCACCATCTTCAGCGGCTGCACCCGGACCGCGCGTCCGGCGAACTCCGCGGGCACATCCGTCGTGGACAGCACGTGGTTGGGGATGCCGGACAGATGCTCGAACCACCAGTTGGACAGCTGGGTCAGCAGCGCACCCTTGTCGGGGATCGGCGTCGGCAGCACCACGTCGTAGACCGAGACGCGATCCGATGCGACCAGGATCAGCGAATCGCCGTCCTCGTACAGATCGCGCACCTTACCCGCGTGGATGTGCTTCAACTGTCCTCCTCGTATGCGCGGCGGTGACTCACCCGATGTCCGGCCCAGCGCGCTCGGCACCGAGCCGCGCGGACGCCGCACAGCCTACCGAGGGGTACGCCGCCGCCGGTCGCGGGCACGTACACACCCCCGCTCGCGGACAACGTGGCATTCTGGGCAACGTTGCATTCGCACCCGTGCACGACAGGTGATCCCGGTCGGCGCGGCGGGTCGCGGACCGCACGACGCACCGAGCCGAGCGCGTCGCCCGTCCCCGGACCGGATGGGGCAGCCTGCCCGGCACAGTTCTCCGACCAGCGAAGGAGTCTCCTTGTCCGCACCGAACCTCACCCGTGAGCAGGCGCTCGCACGGGCCGCGACGATCACCGTGGAGAACTACCGCGTCGAACTCGACCTGACGGGTCAGCCGACCGGTCCCGATACGAGCGCCGGTGAGACGTTCTTCTCCCGGTCCACCGTCACCTTCACCGCGCAGCCCGGCACGCAGACGTTCATCGATTTCGTCGGCGCCGGTGTGCGGTCCGCGGTGCTCAACGGCGTCCCGGTCGAGATCGGCGAGTACGACGAGTCCGTGGGCCTGACCGTGACCGGCCTGGCCGAGCGCAACGAACTCGTCGTCGAGGCCGACGCCGAATACTCGCACACCGGTGAGGGTCTGCACCGCTTCGTCGACCCCACCGACGACAAGGTCTACCTCTACTCGCAGTTCGAAACAGCCGATGCCAAGCGGATGTTCGCCTGCTTCGACCAGCCGGACCTGAAGGCGACCTACGACGTCGTCGTCACCGCGCCGCGGGACTGGGAGGTCATCTCCAACGGCGCGACCACCGACACCCAGCAGACCGGCGAGGTGGTCCGGCACACCTTCGCCACCACCCCGAAGATGAGCACCTACCTGGTCGCGCTGATCGCCGGTCCGTACGCGAAGTGGACCGACAGCTACGCCGACGACCACGGCGACATCCCGCTGGGCATCTACTGCCGCGCGTCGCTGGCCGAGCACATGGACGCCGAGCGGCTGTTCACCGAGACCAAACAGGGTTTCGGCTTCTATCACGCGAATTTCGGTGTGCCGTACGCGTTCGGCAAGTACGACCAGCTGTTCGTGCCCGAATTCAACGCGGGCGCAATGGAGAACGCGGGCGCGGTCACCTTCCTCGAGGATTATGTGTTCCGCTCCAAGGTGACTCGCGCCTCCTACGAGCGCCGTTGCGAGACAGTGCTGCACGAGATGGCGCACATGTGGTTCGGCGATCTGGTCACCATGAAGTGGTGGGACGACCTGTGGCTGAACGAGTCCTTCGCGACCTTCGCCTCGGTGCTGTGCCAGACCTCCGCGACCGAATACACCAGTGCCTGGACGACTTTCGCGAATGTCGAGAAGTCGTGGGCGTACCGGCAGGACCAGCTGCCCTCCACGCATCCGATCGCCGCGGACATCCCGGATCTGGCCGCGGTGGAGGTCAACTTCGACGGAATCACCTATGCCAAGGGCGCTTCGGTGCTCAAGCAGCTGGTCGCCTACGTCGGCGAGGAGCCGTTCCTGGCCGGGCTGCGCGACTACTTCGCCGACCACGCCTACGGTAACGCCACCTTCGACGATCTGGTCGGCGCGCTCGAAAAGTCTTCGGGCCGTGACCTTTCCAGCTGGGGCGCGCAGTGGCTCAAGACCACCGGCCTGAACATCCTGCGCCCGGAGTTCGAGGTGGCGGACGGCAAGTTCACCTCGTTCGCGGTGGTGCAGGAGGGCGCCGCGCCCGGCGCCGGTGAGTACCGCACGCACCGCCTGGCCATCGGCATCTACGACGATGAGAACGGAAAGCTGGTGCGCACCAAGCGTATCGAGCTCGACGTGGACGCCGCCGCACGCACCGAGGTGCCCGAACTGGTCGGCGTCGAACGCGGCAAGCTGGTGCTGATCAACGACGACGACCTCACCTACTGCTCGGTGCGGCTGGATCCGGAGTCCCTGGACACGGTCACCACCCGCATCGCCGATATCGCCGAATCGCTGCCGCGCACGCTGTGCTGGTCGGCCGCGTGGGAGATGACCCGTCAGGCCGAGATGCGGGCCCGCGATTTCGTCGCCCTGGTGCGCAGTGGTGTCGGCGCGGAGTCGGAAATCGGTGTGGTGCAACGTCTTCTGATGCAGGCGAACACCGCGCTGAGCAGCTACGCCGAACCGGACTGGGCCGCGGCCACCGGCTGGCCCGAATTCGCCGACCGGCTGCTGGAGCTGGCGCGGGCGGCCGAGGCGGGGTCGGATCATCAGCTCGCCTTCGTCAACGCGTTGACCGGCGCGCGGTTGTCCCCGGCGCATACCGAGGTGCTGCACGCGCTGCTGTCCGGCGATGCCGCGACGTCCGGGCTGCCCGGTCTGGTGGTCGACACCGATCTGCGCTGGCGTGTCGTGCAGGCACTGGCAGCATCCGGCGTCATCGATGCCGACGGTGTCGAAACACCGGTCATCGACAGCGAATTGGATCGCGACCAGACCGCCGCGGGCCGCCGTCAGGCCGCCTCCGCCGCGACCGCCCGCCCGCAGGCGCAGGTCAAGCAGAGCGCCTGGGATTCGGTGCTGACCGACGATTCGCTGCCGAACATCACCACCCGCGCCATCGTGGGCGGCTTCGCACCGGCCGGTCAGGCCGATCTGCTCGCCCCCTACGTCGAGCGCTACTTCGCCGAGATCCCGGCGGTGTGGGAGCGGCGTTCGAGCGAGGTCGCGCAGACCGTCGTGGTCGGCCTCTACCCGCACTGGGCGATCACCGACGAGGCCGTCGCCGTGGCGGACAAGTTCCTCGCCGACGACCATCCCCCGGCCCTGCGCCGCCTGGTGGTCGAGGGTAAAGCGGGCATCGAACGCTCCTTGCGCGCAAGGACTTTCGACGCCAGCTGAGTCAGGCGCGAACTAGCCGGCCCCCTTCCACCGTCGTGGGAGGGGGTCGGCGGCGTATCCGGCCCCTGCGTCGCAGCCTACATCGGCGCGCCGGACGATCCCGGACCGCCGAAAGACCGCCCCGTGGGCCGGGTCCGATAACTGCCGAACAGGTTGCTGCCCAACGACACTCGCCGATCGATGCGGTCGCTGAATGAAGTCGGCGGTCGGCAACGACATCACTTGGTCCGACGCGCACAGCACCTCTCGAATGGGCGTCGAACCGCCCTGCGACATTCCGCTCCGCGACCGCTGACGTTGCCGGTTTGACATCCGAAAGTGGTTGCACACCAGTTCAACTCGTCCCCGAAGCGTTCGCTGCTGTGAGCTGATCCGCCCAGAGCAGCGTGGCGCGATTTCCCGGCGTTCGCGCGGCATCGTGGAGGCATGGCTCAGGACGACAAGACTCCGATGTTCGGTTGGCGGATGCGCGAACAGCTGTTCGGCCGCCGCATTCTGGTACTGGACGGACCGTTGGACGACGACAACGGCACCGTGTTGATGACGCAACTGCTCACCCTCGCCGCCGAGGATCCCGACGCGCCCGTCTCGCTGTGGATCCACTCCCCCGGCGGTTCGGTGCCCTCGATGCTCGCGATCCGCGACACCATGCGGCTGATCCCGTGCGAGGTGTCCACGCTGGCGCTCGGATTGGCTTGCAGCGCAGGACAATTCCTGCTGTCCGCGGGCAGTCCCGGGCGACGTTTCGCGCTGCCGCACGCCCGCATCCTGATGCATCAGGGCTCGTCCGGGATCGGCGGCACCGCCGGTGAGGTCGAGGTGCAGGCGGACGATCTGCGGCACACGGTGAACACGGTGCTCGGCATCATCGCCGAGGACACCGGCCAGCGGTTCGACCGCATCTACGAGGATTCGCTGCACGATCGCTGGTTCACCGCCGAGCAGGCCCGGGCGTACGGCTTCGTGGACCGGATCGTGGACTCCTTCGACCAGATCATCCCGCAACGACCGCGCGTCGGCATCAACGCGTGACCGAGCCGACCACGACCGCAGAGGCGCACTCATGACCAGCTACACGATTCCCAATGTCATCGCCCAGCATCCGCGCGGCGAGCGGATCATGGACGTCTACTCGCATCTGCTCACCGAGCGGATCGTCTACCTGGGCACTCCCATCGACGCCGGTGTTGCGAACGCCCTCATCGCCCAACTGCTGCACCTGGACGCCGACAGCCCCGGCCAGGACATCAACCTCTACATCAACTGCGAGGGCGGCGACCTGCCCGCCATGCTCGCGGTCTACGACACCATGCAGTACATCCGGTCCCCCGTCGCGACCACCTGCGTCGGCCAGGCCATCGCCGTCAGCGCGGTGTTGCTGGCGGGTGGCTCGACCGGACGTCGCGCGATGCTCCCGCACGGCCGCGTCGTCCTGCACCAGCCCGCCACCCGAGGCCAGGGCGCGATCCCCGACCTCATCCTGCAAGCCGACGAGTTGGTCCGCATGCGCGCGGAAATCGAATCCATCCTGTCCCGCCACACCGGCCAGAACGTCGAAACCCTCCGCCACGACACCGACCGCGACCGTGTCTTCACCGCCCACACCGCCGTCGACTACGGCCTGATCGACCAGATCCTCGACCCCGTCGCGTGATCGGCCGCTGAACCCGCGGCCTCAGCGACACGGTTGCGGTGCTGCGATCGTGGGCGTACAACCACATCGACGATGTCGAGGCGGCCCGTACCTGGCACGCCGAACGGAATGCGACTGCAGCGCAAGGGAATACCGAACTCACCCGATGATCCGGATCGCTGCGGCCGACTGCCTACGACCACCGGCCATCGGCTCGACCTCGCCGACGGTGCAACCCGCCTACGGCGCGCCGACACATCCGCGACACGATATCCGAGAGCTCAGGCGGCAAGGGCGTACATCGTGGGACCCGAGTTGCGACGCGCCCCTGACGCGAATTCGGTGCGGTGCCGCTGATGTAGATCCCGCACGACCTGTTCGGTGAGGCCGACGAGGGTGACGCCCAGCGCTCCGGCCAGGGCGGCGACCATCTCGCTGGAGGGATCCTTGCGCCCGCGCTCGACCTCGGACAGGTACTGCGGCGAAACGCCTGCGCGCCCAGCGGTTTCGACGAGGGTCTCCCCCTGCTCACCGCGCAACGCGCGCAACCTCCGCCCGAGCGCCTCCCGCCACAGCGGCTCGCCGGTGTGCCGCGCCGGCGCGGGCCGAGGCGCATCCGGCCCGGTGCGTTCGTCTCGTCCGCCGGGGATGGCATGAAGTCGTGGATGCTCGGCCATGTTCCGAGCCTACGATCACCCCGCCCGCGGCACGCCTCGATTCTGCTCACAGCAGATATCGGGCCGCAGCTCATTCGTGGTGTCGACCGGGCGTGGTCAGATATACGACGGCCATATCGGAGGTCTCCTCGATCCAGCGTTGCCAGGAGATGCCGTCGGGGACGTTCTGCACCGTCAGCATGCGGTGGATGCAGCCGCCGAGCAGGACGCGGAAGACCGTCGCCAGAGCCGTCACCGGATCGGCGCGGCGGACCTGGGCCGCGTGGGCGCCCGCGGCGTCGAGGAACAGGCGCTGCATGACGGCCACCGCGCGGCCGGTCCGTTCCTGTTTCGCCTCACCGCCCTTGCCGCTCAACAGATGTGGGAACACATCGGTGCCCGCGGACAACCCGCGCACGATCGCGCCGGCGAACGCGTCCACGACACCCTCGAGCGAGTCGTCCGCGGCGGCCAGCGCCGCGGACAACTCACTCTCCATGTTGTCGATCAGGCGATCCTTCACCGCGTTGACCAGCTCTTCCCGGCCCGCGAACCGCCGGTACACCGCGCCGACCGACACCCCGGCCCGCTCGGCGACCCCGGCCATGGTGAACGCGTCGGGGCCCTCGGTGCGCAGGATGTCCTCGGCGGCGGCCAGCACCTTCCGCAGCGCCTCCCGGCTCCGCTCCTGCTGCGGGGGGCGCGGCCCCGCGGCACCCGTGACCTCGGCGCTCATGGCATGGAGGCTACCCGGGCACTACACCCGCAGATACGCGACCACCGGCGGCTCGGCCCCGGTCAGGTGGTAGTCGCCGACCCAGACCTCCTTGGCGTCGGTCGGATCGTGCAGGGAGAAGGTCCGGGCGTTGCGCCAGAAACGGTCGAAGCGGTACCGGTTCGACGCGCTGCGGGCGCCGGTCAAATCGAAGATGCCCGCGGTGACGTCGAGCGCGGCCTTCACGCACGCGACCTTGACCGCGAACGACTCGATGGTCAGGTCCAGATCGTCCATACCGCCGGCCACCTGCCCCGCGGTGCGCAGCAGGTACGCCCGCGCGGCGCCCAGGGTCGACACGTACTCCCCGATCCGCCGACGCACCAGGGGATCGGTTGTGGCGGAATCGAATTCGCCGGGCAACGTCGATCGGTCGAGTTTGCGGACGTAGTCCAGCGCCGCGTCCAGCGCGCCGTATCCGGGTCCGAGCATGATCGCGGAGTGCGCGAGGAACAGGGCCGACAACGCCCCGGGCGACATCCCGGGCCGCGGGAAATGGTAACCATCCGGCACGAAGACGTCGTTGTATTCGATTGTCTGACTGTGTGTTCCGCGCTGCCCCATCATGTCCCACTCGTGGGTGCACCGCACACCTTCGCTGTCCAGCGGCACCAGCGCGTGATAGCTCATCGGCTGGTCGTCCGGCGACATCCGCAGCCCGACGTTGGCCCAGCCGCCACCGCCGCTGTTGGTATTGAACGACTTCACCCCGCTGATCCGGATCCCGCCGGGCACGACGCGGCCGAGAACCGGTCGCGCGGAACCGGTTTCGGCATTCGAGGCGACCAGCCTGACACCGTCGCGCGTGATCAGCTCCGCCAGCTCGGCCTTGGTCGATTCGGGCAGACCGTTGTCGGTGCCGAAGATCTCGGTGGTCACCAACGTCTGCACGCTGTAGTTCATCCCCGCCGCCGAATCACCGGCGCACAGATCCAGCACGATCTCCAGGAAATCCTCGGTCAGCACGCCCGGATCGCCATCGGTGATACCGCCGTAACGCCGCGGCAGATGGAACTCGTACAGCCCGGCCTCCCAGATCTTGCGCATACTCTCGGCCGAGTCGGCGTTCTCGGCATCGGCGGCCGCGGCGCTGTCCGGCAACTCCCGCCGCAGCCTGCGCGCCCGCTCCTTCAACTCCTCGACCCGCCCGGCCAACTCGGGCGAACGTACTTCGGACTCTGCTCGGACCGTCATCCGGCCCTCCAATCGACGCGATAATGAGAATCACCATTCCGGTTTACTCAAGTCTGCCGAGTCGAGCCTGGCCGGTCAACGGGTATCTCCAGAATTGCTTGATCAGAACCATCTTTCACAGAAAAGAGGTACAGATCGCAACGCCGAAGCCCAATGAGGACTAGGATTACCGGAGCCATAGTTCACATTTTGCCGCGTCGTCCCCGCGTCCCCGCGTCCCCGCGTCCCCGCGTCCCCGCGTCCCCGCGTCCCCGCGTAGACAGTGGCGGTCAACGACTGCGTTGTGGTCCTCGGACAGCCGTACGTGTTGTCCCACAGGACCATCTCGAACGCACCGGCCGCACCGCGATCCGCCGACGCTCGTACAACGAGCGCACCACACCGGCACATACACACGATCCCGTGCACGAGCACGCACCTCAACCAGGTACGCGCCCGTGCACGGGATCGCGAAACAGTCTGTAGTTGTCCGAAGACGTCGATCAGCTGGGACGGCCGATAGCCGAACCCATGACCCGAACCGCCGAGACCAGCCCGTCGATCAGCTCACCTTGACGCAGCGAGCTGAGCAGCGCGGTCAGACCGAGCTGGCAGATCCGGTCGTTGACGCGGTCGGCGACGTCGCGGCCCGAACGGACCTCGACGGCCTTGTCGTTCGGGGAGACGGCGATGAGCACCGAACGCGCCGCCTCGGGCGTGTGCGGGAAGATCGCGTCCGCGCCCGCGGCCGAATCCGCGCCCAGCTCACCGATGAAGACGTTGAACCGGACCTTGGTAGCGCGGGTGACCTCGGTGAGCGTGTTGTCCATGATCAACCGCTCGGTGTCGCTGAACGGCGCCTCCCTGAACACGGTGCCCGGCTCGTGAACCCCGGACACGCGTCCGCTGGTGGTGACGACCCACCCGTGTGGGAGGTCTGCCTCGACCACCGCGGGCCAATTAGAACTTGCCACTTGCCCGGCCTCCGATCAGGTCCGACTCCGCGGATTCGATTGCGTCGTGGGCGCCGTGCGAGGCGTCGTGGTGGCCGTGGCCGGTCACCTCGTCGGTCGCGCTCCACAGCACCGGGTCCGCGGTCCACTTGTCGCCGAGGTTGTAGTGGACCGGCTTCTCCCCGGGATACGGTTTGCCGAGGAACGACAACCCCGCGATGACCGCGTAGATCACCAGCGGAATGCCGAGGAAGATCAGCACTGTCTCGAGAATGCTCACGACCCAACGGTAGACGATGCGCCCGGACGCCGTGCCGACTGGTGAGCTGTTCGCCCGCGCGTGTCGATTCCCGCACCCGCTACACCAGCCACACCGCCGTATCGGGCGGCAGCATCGCGCCGTCGAGCGGCACGCTGGACAGCAGCACCTCACCGGGCGGCAGCGGCGTCGGCACGGACGAGGTGTTGACCGCACAGATCAATCCACCCGCGCGCCGGAACGCCAGGCAGCCGACCGGACTGCCATACCACTCCAGCCCGTCACCGGCGAATTCCGGTCGCACACTGCGCAATTCGATCGCCATCCGGCACAGCGACACCATCGAGTCGAGCCGTTCGAGCTGCGACTCCACCGTCAGCCCGGCCCACTGCGGCGGGATCGGCAGCCAGGACTGCTCGGCGCTGGTGAAACCGAACGGCGGCTGCCGGCCCTCCCACGGGATCGGCACCCGGCACCCGTCGCGGCCGCGTTCGGTGTGCCCGGAGCGCTCCCACGTCGGATCGCGCAGCGCGTCCTCGGGCAGATCGTCGACATTGGGCAGGCCCAGTTCCGAACCGTTGTAGAGGAACACCGCACCCGGTAGGGCCAGTTCGAGCAGGATCATCGCGCGCGCCCGGCGCAGCCCCACCGCGCCGCCGCCGTACCGGGTCACCTCGCGTTCGATGTCGTGATTGGACAGCGTCCAGGTCGGCACGGCACCCACCGCGGCCACCGCTTCGATCGAATTATCGACCGCGGCACGGATTTTCGCGGCGTCGAAGGAGGTCTCGGCGAGGCGGAAGTTGAAGGCGAGATGGAGTTCGTCGGACCGCACGTACTCACCGAAACGCACGTTGTCATCGACCCACACCTCACCGATCGACACCGCGTCCGGGTACTCGTCGAGCACCTTGCGCAGGCGGCGGTGGATGTCGTGCACGCCCGGATCGTTGAAGCGCGGGTCGTTGTCGTCGTGCACGAGCATCGCGGTGTTGACCCGGTCCATATCGGGCAGGCCGGGCGGTTTGGCCATCCCGTGCGCGACATCGATCCGGAAACCGTCCACGCCGCGGTTCAGCCAGAACCGCATGGTCTGTTCGAAATCCGCGACGACCTCGGGATTCTCCCAGTTCAGATCGGGCTGTTCGGGCGCGAAGATGTGCAGGTACCACTGGCCGGGCTTACCGTTCGGCTCGGTGACGCGCGTCCACGCGGGACCGCCGAAGATGCTGGGCCAGTTGTTCGGCGGCTCGGCCCCCTTCGGGCCGCGGCCGTCGCGGAAGATGTAGCGCTCGCGTTCGGGGCTGCCGGGTGCGGCCCGCAACGCGGCGGTGAACCACGGATGCCGGTCACTGGTGTGATTGGGCACCAGATCCATGGTGACCCGCATCCCCCGGTCGTGCGCCTCCTCGAGCACCTCGTCGAGCACCGCGATATCGCCGAACAGCGGATCGATATCGCGCGGATCGCTGACGTCGTACCCGCCGTCGGCCATCGGCGAGCGCATCACCGGGCAGATCCACAGCGCGTCCACGCCGAGCAACTCCAGATAGCCGAGCCGCTCCAGCAGGCCACCCAGATCGCCCACCCCGTCACCGCCGGAATCGGCGAACGAGCGCGGATAGACCTGGTAGAACACGGCCGAGCGCCACCACTGCCCGCCGGGCGGACCGGACTCGAGCACTGTTGATTCGTCGGAAGCATCGGGCCCGGACGAGGCCGTCGGCACAACCACGGAGGACCCCATATCCGGCCCTACCGCCGGATCTCCGGGTGATGAAGGCGTCACGACACCCAATAGTGCCAAAGGTTTCCGGCGAAGGTGCGGCAACTACCTAGTGTTGGCGACATTCGGCAAATGATCAGCAGCCGATGCCCGCCGCCCGGAAAAGCTTTGGGTTGCACCAGGTTTTGTGCCACAAGGTTCAGAAAGTCGAGTTGACCAGCGAATTTGCCGCCATCTCCAGGTAATCGAGCAGCGCGCGGCGGTGTTCGTCGTCCAGCACCTCGGATCCGATCTCCTCGACCGCGATGCGCATACAGCGCAACCAGGCGTCGCGTTCGATCGGGCCGATCCGAAACGGCATGTGCCGCATGCGCAGTCGCGGATGTCCGCGCTCGTCGGAGTAGGTGCGCGGGCCGCCCCAGTACTGTTCGAGGAACATCCGCAGGCGACGTTCGGCCGGGCCGAGATCCTCCTCCGGATACAGCGGGCGCAACACCTCGTCGGCGGCGACCTCACGATAGAACGTCGCCACCAGCCGGTGGAAGGTCTCCGCGCCGCCGACCGCCTCGTAGAACGTCGCCGGTTCCGTCACCTGTCGCTCACCGGCCACCTGCTCGCTCCTTCATCGCCTCGTGCGCGGCAACCGGACGTCATCCGGGCCGCCTACCGTCCCTCGCGGCCGAATGGGCCCGCCGCATTCGAAGCATAGTCGGCGGCGGCGAACCGGCCGGTCGAGCGTGGGACGGCCGCCGATCACGCGTTGTTCACCCGAACGTGCCCGACAATGTGCGAAATACTCGTGCATTGGTACGGGTTCCGTGGTCAACTGGGTGGCAGTGTCTGTGCCCAGATACCACACGAACCGGACTACACGAATTCGGGGTCCTCATGAAGCAGCGGCACGGCGCTCGGTCACAAGAGGCCAGAGCGCATCGACAACTCCAGCCCGCCGACGTCCACAATCGTGGGTCGGGGGCCATTCCGCTGCACATCCTGTCCGACCATTCCCATCCCGATCGTGACCACCCCGATCGCGAGCATTCCGAACATTCTCCCTGCGACACTCCGGTGCATCGCAATCTGGAAAATCCACCGCAGCCAGCATGGCGCAAGCGCCGGGTGCTGCTTCTGAACGCCACCTACGAGCCGCTGACCGCCCTGTCCGCACGTCGCGCCATCGTGCTGCTGATCTGCGACAAGGCCGATGCCGTGCACCACAACGCCGAGGGTCCGGTCGTGCATTCGGCCGGTGCGTCGATCGCGCTGCCCTCGGTGATCCGACTGCGCAACTACGTCCGAGTCCCCTATCGCGCGCGCGTCCCGATGACCCGCGCGGCCCTCATGCACCGCGACCGATACCGCTGCGCCTACTGCGGCGGCAAGGCCGAGACCATCGATCACGTCATCCCGCGCAGCCGCGGCGGCGCGCACTCCTGGGAGAACTGCGTCGCCTCCTGCGCACCCTGCAACCATCGCAAGGCCGACAAGATGCTCAGCGAACTCGGCTGGACCCTCCGCCACCCGATGGTCGCTCCCAAGGGCCCGCACTGGCGGCTGCTGTCCACCACCGCCGACCTGGACCCGGTGTGGTTGCAGTACCTCGGCGAGGGCGCGGCGTAATCCGGCGCCGGCAACCGTCGTCGACCGGAATGTGTTGCGGCGGAAGGGGTCAGATGAAGTCGCTGGCGAGCATGCCCCAGGTGCCGGGTTCGAGGGCCTCGAAGACGTGGGGGCGGTCGCCGGGGTAGCAGATGTAGTCGCCCGGATGTAGTTCGGCGGGGTCGTCGGCAGGGCCGACCATGGCGCGGCCGGCGGCCAGCAGGACGTGTTCGACGCTGCCGTGCAGGTGTGGGTCCGAGTCGCGGGGGTGGCCGGGTTCGGCGGTGATGCGGAACAGGTCGCGGCGGACGTTGGGCGGGGCGGCGGCGAGCAGGGTGGCCCGGTAGCGCGAGGTGGAGGACGCGACCTCCGGGCCCTGACCGGCGCGGATCACCCGGACCTGCGGTTGCGGCGGGTCCAGCAGATTCGAGAACGGGATGCCCAGGGCGGTGCACAGCGCCCACAGGGTTTCGATACTCGGATTGCCCGAACCCGATTCCAGTTGCGACAGCGTCGATTTCGCGATTCCGGCGCGCTTGGCGACCTCGGTGAGCGAGAGCCCGGACCGGGCGCGCTCACGGCGCAGTCCGGCCGCGATCGTCTGCTGCGGGGTCGATTCGGGAACGCTTTCCTGCTCGGTCATGGTGATTCCGAAGGGTACATGGGGTGTGCTCCGGGCGACGTTGACGAACCGCGATGCGGTGTTCACTATAGAAGTCGTGCGTTCGATACAACGAACACTGAGTCGCGGTGACCTCACCGGAATCGCAGCGGTCTGCCTGGCCGTCTGCGTGATCGGCGTGTCCTACGGGGCCACGGCGGTCACCTCCGGACTGCCCGCCTGGCTGCCGATCGTACTCAGTGTGCTGGTGCTGGCCGGCGGCTCGGAATTCCTCTTCGTCGGCATTATCGCCGCAGGTGGCGGACCGATCGCGGCGGTATTGGCCGGACTGCTGGTCAATGCCCGGCATCTACCGTACGGGCTGGCCCTGCCCGACGTGCTGGGCACCGGTTGGCGGCGACTGCTCGGCACGCACGTCATGAACGACGAATCGGTCGCCATGGCACTGGGCGAATCCGATCGCGAACGCAGCCGCGCTGCCTACTGGCTCTGCGGCCTGGGCGTGCTGCTGGCCTGGCCGGTGGGCGCGCTGCTCGGCGTCGGCCTGGGCACCGCGGTCCCGAATCCGGACGAGTTCGGGCTGGACGCGGTGTTCCCCGCCGTACTCATCGCGCTGGCGCTGCCCGCCCTGCGAGATCGTCGAACCCGGCACGCCGCGTTGGCCGGAGCCGTGGTGGCCGTGGTCGCCGCCGTGTTCCTACCCGCAGGTCTGCCGGTACTGCTGGCCCTGCCCGCCGCGTTCGTCGTGCTCACCGCACAACATATGACCGACAAACTGCGCGGTCGTCGGGGTGATGTGATCACGAGAATGCTGCCCGCTCCCCACCGCGACTCGCTACAGCCGACAACAGCCACAACGAGTGCGACCCCCGGTTCATCGGATGCGATAGCCGATCCTTCGAATGCGATGATCGGTCCATCGGGTGCCACGGTCACACCGTCGAACACGGCAATCAGCTATTTGAGTGAGACAACCGACCCGAGGCGCGCGGCCGCTGCGACAACCGGCCCGACGTACGCGAGCGACCCAACGAGCATGGCAGTCGGGTCATCGAACGCGGAACGGATTGCGGCGTCATGAATGTCGCGTTGATCGCCGGGGCCGCTTGTCTGGCTGTCGGTACGTTCGGGATTCGGTTGGCCGGGCCGGTGTTGCGACGGCGGCTGACGTTTCCGCCTCGGATCGCTCAATTTCTGGAGATCGGGTCGGTTGTGCTGTTGACCGCGTTGGCGGTGACCACCCTCGTTCCGGCCGATCATCGGGCTCGATTCGCACTGCCCGCCGGGGTGCTGGTCGCGGTGGTGCTCGCCTGGCGGAAGGTGCCGTTGGTGGTGGTCGCCATCGGTGCCGCGGCCACCACGGCGCTGTTGCGTTTGGCCGGAGTCGCCTGACGCTGCCGGAGTCGCCCGAGCACTGCGCTTCGTAACTTCGGCATAAGCGCTGCGAGTCGCGCTCAGCAATTTCTCAGCGGGCCTGTGCGAGCCTGGATGATCTGTCCGGGCACGGTGCGGGGCGACGAGCGGCCGCACCTCGATCGAGAAATCGAGGATATGACCAGCGACATCCTGAGCTTGGATCCAGCCGGTATCGATGGATCCTGGTACGTCGACACGACCCGGTTCGCCAGGGACACCTCCTGGCTGAATACCCCGATGACCGTATACAGCGGAGTCGGGGTCGGGCTGTTCGTGGTGTTCATGGTCATCGGCTGGTGGCTCGCCCGCCGACGTGACGCGTCGGTGATGGCCGCGGCGCTGGCGGTGCCGTTCGTCGCGGTCATCGCCTATGTCGTCAACGACGCGATCAAGCTGATCATCTCCGAACGGCGTCCCTGCTACCGGTTCCCCAGCGCATTCCTGCTGGAGAAATGCCCCGCGCCGGACGACTACTCCTTTCCGAGCAATCACACCGTCGTGGTGTTCGCCATGGCGGTGGCGCTACTGGTGGTCAACCGGCGACTCGGCATCTGGGCATTCGTCGCCGCGACGATCATGGGGATCTCCCGGGTGTACGTGGGCGCGCACTATCCGCACGACGTCCTCGCCGGAGCCATCGTGGGTGTGGTCGTCGGTTACTTCACCGCAATTCTGTTGCGGCGCTACGTCACTCCCCTGGTGAACCGGCTGTCGGACGGGCCGTTGCGTCCGGTGCTGACCGCAGCCGCACCCGTGCACACCTAGTACCGCCTCGACGAGACAGTTCGACGCGCAAACAGGGGGTCAGCGCGCGAGCAGGGCCGGTCCGCGACGACGAGCCACCGAACCGTAGCGGGCGTCCAGACGCAGCCAGGTGCGGCTGGCCCGGACCCGGACGATCTCACCGGGAGCGATCCGCCGCGCATCGGGACGATCACCCCCGTGCGGGATGAAATCCATTGCGGTCAGCGCGAACACCACGCGCATCGGCACCTCGGCCCGCTCTCCCGCCCCGGTGACGGTCAGCACGGTCTGCTCCAGCAGCGAGGCGGGCGGACCGTGTCCACTGCCGTGTTCGGCGGCCAATTCCACACCGCGCTCGGCCAATTCGACCAACGAACGGGCCGGAATGTCGTCGATGTGGCTGAAACCCGTCACCGGCGGCAGCGCGGTACGCCAGGCCGAATCCATGGAGAATCCGAGATCGATCCGGCCGTCCGACGCGGGCGCGCGTAGACCGGTCAGCAACACATCCCCACCGGCGGTGACATCGTCGACACCGAGTTCACCGACCACCGTGCGCACCGCCAGCACCTCGAAACTCGTTGCGGCCCAAGCGGAGACGTAGCGATCACCGCGACGTCGCAGCCGGATCACCGCGGCCGGGTCCAGGCGCACGGCGCGACCGACGAAGGTGCTGAGGTTCTCGCGTTCGGCGGGATCGGGAACCAGCAGCGTTCCCTGTCCGGGCATCATCGCCGTATCGTCACTTCCACAGCGCCAGATAGTCGCGCTCGCTCGGGGTCAACCGGCGCAGGCGCTGGGTATCGATGTCGAAGGCGGCCATCTGCGTGGTCGCGATCACCGACGCCCGCGAATCCGGCGCCGCACCCGCGGCCCGCACCTCGTACCCGATGGTGAAATCCACCGCCCGCAACTGCTCGACCCACATCGACACGTCCAGCGGCGTGTCCTCGTGCCGCAACTGCCCCTTGTACTGCACATGCAGATCGACCAGCACGCACCCGGTGCGCAACCCGTCGGTCGGCTTCCCCTCACCGAACAGCCACGGAATCCGCGCCTCCTCCAGCAACGTCACCATCCGAGCGTGGTTGATGTGCTGGAACACATCCATATCGGACCACCGCACCTCGACCTTGGTGTGGAAATGCCGCGGCGCCTCGGCCTCGACACCCCCGTCACTCTGCGGCGAGTCGACACTGGTCACGCGATACCTCCCGATAGAAGCACTGAGCCCGTCCGGCGCCACCGCCACACCGCGCGGACCGAATCGGCTACCCAGTATGCCGGGCAGCGCGCACCGGACCAGCATCGAGTGGTCGTTCCGAACCCACGGCTGCGCGTCCCGCCGGTCGCCCGGATCAGGGCGACCGGCGGGACGACGTTCAGCGCAGGTCGGACTGCACGCCGACGCCGCTGACCATGCTGCGGACCTGGCGGGCCGCGACCGACAGGGTGGCCAGGTCGTGGGTGCCGGATTGGAACAGTTCCGACAGGGCGGCGCGGGCGCGGCCGAGGCGGGCCTGGTTCTTCGACTCCCAGTAGGCGATCTTCTCCTCGGCGGTCTCCTCCGGATCACCGGCCGAGAGCACGTCCAGGGTGAGCGAACGCAGCGAGGAGTACATGTCGTCACGCAGCGCGAGACGAGCCAGGGCGTGCCAGCGATCACCGCGTTCGAGGTGGCTGACCGCCTGCAACAGCCAGTCGACCTTGAGGTGTTCGTTGAGCGCGTAGTACAGCGCGCCCACCTCGGCGCCGTCGCGTTCGGTGATGTCGGCGATATCGATGATGTCCAGCAGCGGGAACAGATTGAGCAGGCCGAACACCTCGGTGGCCAGGGCCTCCGGCGCGCCGCGGGCGATCAGTTTCGTCGACTGTTCCTGGAGGGTGTCGATGTGGTGACCGCGCAGCCACCCCGGCACCTCCGGCGCGAGCGCCCGCACCTGCTCGTTGTACCGGTGTATCTCCGACCCGACCGCGACCGGCTGCGGCCGGTTGCTCAGCAACCAGCGCGAGGCCCGATCGAGGGTCCGCTTGGTCTCGAGCTCCAGATCGTCCTTGACTGCGACGGAGGTGTCCGCGGCCCGGATCCGCTCCCAGATCGAGTGCAGATCGAAGATCTGGCTCGCCGCCGCGAACGCCCGCACCGAATCGCCGGTGCCCGCGCCGATCTCCTCGTTCAGCCGATGCGCGTAGGTGATACCGCCCAGATCCACCATCTCGTTGACGACCATGGTGGTGACGATCTCGCTGTGCAGCCGATGCCGCTTGATCGCCGCGCCGAACCGCTCCCGCAACGGCACCGGGAAGTACTCCGGCAGCCGCGCCGAGAAGTACGGGCTGTCCGGTAGATCGGTCTCGAGCAGATCGGCCTTGAGCGAAAGCTTCACGTGCGCCATGAGATTCGCCAATTCGGGCGAGGTCAGACCGGTACCGATCTCGGCCCGGCGGTTCATCTCCGCGTCCGAGGGCAGCGCCTCGAGTTCGCGATCCAGCCCGCGACGCTCTTCCAGATCGTCGATGACGCGCATGTGCACATTCAGCATGCGCGGCGCCTCGGTGCGGGACATCCCCATCAGGAAGTTCTGGGATACGTTGTCCGCCAACACCATCGAGGACACGTCGTCGGTCATCGAGGCCAGCAGCGCGTTGCGGTCGCCCGCGGGCAGCTCACCGCTGGTCACCACGCCGTCGAGCAGCACCTTGATATTGACCTCGTGGTCCGAGCAGTCCACGCCCGCGGAGTTGTCCAGCGCGTCGGTGTTCATCTTGCCGCCGTTGGCGCAGAACTGGATTCGGCCCAGCGCGGTGGCGCCGAGGTTGCCGCCCTCGCCGATCACCTTGACCCGCATGGCATTCGCGTTGACCCGGATCGCGTCGTTGGCCTTGTCGCCGACCTCGGAGTTGGATTCGCTCGACGCCTTCACGTAGGTGCCGATACCTCCGTTCCACAGCAGATCCACCGGGGACAGCAGGATCGCGCGCATCAATTCCGGGGGCGAGAGCGTGGTGACGTTGTCAGCCAGGCCCAGCGCGGCGCGCGCCTGCGGGCTGATCGGCACCGCCTTGACCGTGCGGTCGAATACCCCGCCACCGGCGCTGATCAGGGATTTGTCATAATCCGCCCAGGACGACCGCGGCAGCGCGAACATCCGCTCCCGCTCCACGAACGACGTGGCCGCATCCGGATTCGGGTCCAGGAAGATGTGGCGGTGATCGAACGCGGCCACCAGGCGAATGTGGCGTGAGAGCAGCATGCCGTTGCCGAACACGTCACCCGACATGTCACCCACACCGACGACAGTGAAATCCGTTGTCTGCGTGTCGATATCCATCTCGGCGAAGTGCCGCTTCACGCTCTCCCACGCGCCCTTGGCGGTGATGCCCATGGCCTTGTGGTCGTAGCCCGCCGAACCACCCGACGCGAACGCGTCGCCGAGCCAGAACCCGTACGACTGCGCGACCTCGTTGGCGATGTCGGAGAACGTCGCGGTGCCCTTGTCCGCGGCCACCACCAGATATGTGTCGTCACCATCGCGGCGCACCACGCGCTCGGGCGGGATCACCGCACCCGACGCGTGATCCACGTTGTCGGTCACATCCAGCAGACCCGAGATGAACGTCCGATAGCACGCGATCCCCTCGGCCTGCATCGCCTGCCGGTCCGCGCCCGGATCACCGGTCGCGGCGGGCGGGTGCTTCACCACGAAACCGCCCTTGGCACCGACCGGCACGATCACGGCGTTCTTGACCGCCTGCGCCTTCACCAGCCCCAGGATCTCGGTCCGGAAATCCTCCAGCCGGTCGGACCATCGCAACCCGCCACGGGCCACGGGCCCGAACCGCAGGTGCACACCCTCGACCCGAGGCGAGTACACGAAGATCTCGAATTGTGGCCTGGGCTTGGGCAATTCGGCGATTTCCTGCGGTTCCACCTTGATCGACAGGTAGGAGCGGGGTTCGCCGTTCTCGTCGGTGCGGTAGTAGTTGGTCCGCAACGTCGCCTTCACCAGGCTCAGGATCGCGCGCAGGATGCGGTCGGCATCCAGGCTCACCACCTCGTTGATCCGCTCGGCCACCGCCTGCTCGAGCTCGGCGGCCCGTTCCGGCGAGGCGGAATCGGGATCGAACAGCGCCGCGAACAGCTCCACGAACAACCGCGCCGCATCGGGGGCGGCCAGCAGCACGCGGGCGATATTGGCCTGGCTGTAGGGGAAATCGGCCTGTTGCAGGTACCTCGAGTAGGCGCGCAGGATCGAGACCGTGCGCCAGTGCAGACCGGCGCGCAGGACCAGTTCGTTCAGTGCGTCGGCCGAGGCGCGGCCGTACCAGAGCGCGTCGAACGCCTCGGTGAAACGCTCGCGCAGACCGCGCTCCTGGGCCTCGAACATGTCGAGCCGCTCGGGGGTCTCGATGAGTTCGGCGTCCATGTTCCGGTCCAGCGCGCGGCTGAGCAGATCCGGGCGGGCCTGGAGGCCGAAATCGTAGATCCAGCACTCCCGGTCGTCCTCGAAGGACACCTGGTACGGACGCTCGTCGACCACCTCGACGCCCAGGCTCTGCAACAGCGGCAGCACCTGGCTCAGCGAGACGCCGCTGCCCACGTAGAGCGTGAAACGCCATGAGCCGGAATCGGATCCGGGCCGCCGATACAGATGCTGCTCGATGCGGTCGCCGCCCAGATGTTCGAGCCGTACCACATCGGCCAGCGCGCGGGCCGGATCGAAATCGGCCTTGTACGCCTCGGGCAGCGCATCGGAATACCGTTGCACGACAGCGGGATCGAGCACCGTGGAGCTGGACACCACCTCGCGCAGCTCGTCGTCCCAGGTGTGGCTCGCCTGGCCGAGCAGATCCTGGATGCGCAGCCGGTTCGCCTCCGAGGCGTCCACCGGGGTGCCCGGCTGCGCGAGGCGCACGGTGAAATACACACTGGCGAGCTCGTTCTCGGACACCCGCGCGGAATAGTCGATGGAGACGCCGCCCAGTTCGCGGACCAGGATCTCCTGCATCTCGAGCCGGACCGCGGTGGTGTAGCGGTCGCGCGGCAGATACACCATGCAGGCCACGAAACGACCGTAGGAGTCCGAGCGCAGGAACAGCCGAACCTGCCGTCGCATACCGACATTCAGCACCGCACCGGCCGTGCGACGCATCGTCTCGGCGTCCGAGGAGAACAGCTCGGTGCGCGGGAAGGACTGGATCACCTCCAGCATGGCCTGCCCGGAGAAGGACTCCAGATCGAATCCGCTGGCCTCGATGACCGACCGGACCCGGCGCTCGATCACCGGGATGTCCAGCACGTTCTCGTGCAGTGCGGCGACGGTGAACACGCCGATGAAGACGTGTTTCCCGATCAGCGCGCCGGTGTCGTCGAAGTCCGCGACACCGATGAAGTAGGGGTAGACCGAGCGGTGCACCGTGGCCGGGACCAGCCCCTGGGTCAGCATCAGCAGTGGACGGTCACCGCCGTTGACGGGAACGCGGAAGTCGGTGCCCACGTCCGGGCGCAGCACGCCGAGGCAACTGTCCGGCACCACAACGGATTTCGTCGCCGTGGCGGCGCGCTCGTAGCGGGCGTAACCGAGCACGGTGAAGTGACCGTCGGCCAGCCAGCGCAGCAGATTCGCGCAGTCGATCAGATCGGTCGAGGAGAACGGCGCGGTGCCGTTCTTCGCGGCGAGTTTCAACGCCCCAGCGAGGGTGTCCTGCACGGTGCGCATGGCCTGGGTGTCGCCGATGACCTGGCGCACGTCGGTGAGGACGTCGGGGATCTCGTTCTCCACCCGCGCCAGCAGTTCGCGGCTGGTCGAGGGATGCAGTTGCACATGCATCCAGGACTCGCGCAGCCCGATCATGCCGTGGCCGTCCACCTCGTGCGCGGCGGCGGATTCGAGACGTCCGTCGGCGTCGCGGATCACCTCGAAGATCGGGTGGATCACCTCGCTGACGCTGACTCCGATCCTGGTCAGTGCGGCCGTGACCGATTCGACCAGCATGGGCATGTCATCGGTGACGAGCTGGACCGCCGCACCCAGCCCGGTGTTGTCGTCGGGGTGGTGGACCAGGACGCGACGCTCGCCCGCGCGCCGCTGCATACCGAGCTCGAGGTGTCGGCGGAACACCAGACTCGAACTTCCGCTGATAGCACAGTCCACATCGCCGGTGTCCGCATGGCGGAAATAGGCTTCCTCGAGCGTCGCGAGTTCGCCCCGCAGCGGCTCCGGTAACCCCGCCGCCCAAGCGGCACTGGACAATTCGGACGAGACCGTCATTTTCTTCGCCAACTCCTCGGATTAGGTTCCGTAACAAAGTGACGCCGGAGTCGAGGGTAGCTGGGCGTCGCGAACGCTGAAGGAAATACTTCCCAAAGCTTCGGCGACGCCCAGCCGCCAATGCGGCCCGGTTGGTCCTACCTCACTCGGACATGACCGAACTACCAGGTGAAGCCCGACATATGTTGCGCCCGTTGCACGTTGGGCGATTCTATCCAATTGTGGCGAAACACACGTTTCGCCGGAGGGTTACCGCGCGGTAGCGGCGCCGGGGCGGGATCAGTCCCGGGTGAGCTTGCGGTGGGTGACCCGATGCGGCCTGGCCGCCTCCGGTCCGAGCCGCTCGATCTTGTTGGCCTCGTAAGCCTCGAAGTTGCCCTCGAACCAGAACCAGGACGCCTCGTTGTCCGAATCACCTTCCCACGCAAGGATATGCGTGCAGGTGCGGTCCAGGAACCAGCGGTCGTGGGAGATGACCACGGCGCAGCCGGGGAACTGCTCGAGCGCGTTCTCCAGCGAACTCAGGGTCTCCACGTCCAGGTCGTTGGTCGGCTCGTCGAGCAGGATCAGGTTGCCGCCCTGCTTGAGGGTCAGCGCCAGGTTGAGGCGGTTGCGCTCACCACCGGAGAGCACCCCGGCCGGCTTCTGCTGATCCGGGCCCTTGAATCCGAACGCGCTGACGTA
The DNA here is from genome assembly GCF_009604405.1 of Nocardia macrotermitis. Lineage (GTDB taxonomy): Bacteria > Actinomycetota > Actinomycetes > Mycobacteriales > Mycobacteriaceae > Nocardia > Nocardia macrotermitis. The sequence continues at coordinate 345,653 of NZ_WEGK01000006.1, read as the reverse complement.
GGCGCGCGAGGGCATCTCCTGGTTGCCGACCTCGATGAAGTCCAGACCGTCCGAAACGACCTGCCACACATTCTTCTTCGGGTCGATCCCGGCGCGGTTCTGGTCGACGTAGCTGAGCTTGACCGTCTCGCCGACCTTCACCTCGCCGCTGTCCGGCGACTCGAGTCCGACGATGGTCTTGAACAGCGTGGTCTTACCGACACCGTTGGGGCCGATGACACCGACGATTCCGTTGCGCGGCAACGTGAACGACAGATCCTTGATCAGCTGGCGATCGCCGAAACCCTTGTCCAGGTGCTCGACCTCGACCACGACACTGCCCAGGCGCGGCCCCGCGGGGATCTGGATCTCCTCGAAGTCCAACTTGCGGTGCTTCTCGGCCTCGGCGGCCATCTCCTCGTACCGGCCCAGACGCGCCTTGTTCTTGGCCTGCCGGGCCTTGGCGCCGGAACGGACCCAGGCCAGCTCCTCCTTGAGGCGCTTCTGCAGCTTCTGGTCCTTCTTGCCCTGGACCTCGAGGCGCTGCGCCTTCTTCTCCAGGTAGGTGGAGTAGTTGCCCTCGTACGGGTAGGCGCGGCCGCGGTCGAGCTCGAGGATCCACTCCGCGACGTTGTCCAGGAAGTACCGGTCGTGGGTCACGGCCAGGACGGCGCCGGCATAGGAGGCCAGGTGCTGTTCGAGCCACAGCACGCTCTCGGCATCCAGGTGGTTGGTCGGCTCGTCCAGCAGCAGCAGGTCCGGCTTGCTCAGCAGCAGTTTGCACAGCGCGACCCGGCGACGCTCACCACCGGAGAGGTTGGTGACCGGCTCGTCCGGCGGCGGGCAGCGCAGCGCGTCCATGGCCTGCTCGAGCTGGGAGTCGATATCCCACGCGTCGGCGTGGTCCAGGTATTCCTGGAGTTTGCCCATCTCGTCCATGAGCTCGTCGGAGTAGTCGGTCGCCATCAGTTCGGCGATCTCGTTGAACCGGTCCAGCTTGACCTTGACCTCGCCGAGACCCTCCTCGACGTTGCCGCGGACGGTCTTCTCCTCGTTCAGCGGGGGTTCCTGCTGCAGGATGCCGACGGTCGCACCGGGAGCCAGGAACGCATCACCGTTGTTGGGCTGATCCAGTCCGGCCATGATCTTCAGCACGCTGGACTTACCAGCGCCGTTCGGCCCGACGACACCGATCTTGGCACCGGGAAGGAAGTTCAGGGTCACATCGTCCAGGACGACCTTGTCGCCGTGCGCCTTACGAACTTTCCTCATCTGGTAAATGAACTCAGCCATATCCCTCACCCTAGTGTGGCTCATCCCCGCTCACGCGGGGAGCCCGGCGCCGATGCACCGCGCGATGACAGTGCGGAGCGATCGTATCCGCCCCGTGTGCGAACAGCCCTACCCGCGCCCGGAAGCGTCCGAATCGAGCACCGCCACGAGTCGCGTGGTGGGCTCGGTCGGCACTCCGGCCTCCGCGTCCGACGACGGTGCGGGCGCGGAATCGGAGAACCGCGGTTCGGTGGGTTTTCGATAATTCCCGCGCCGCAGCACCGTGGCGGTACAGCGGCCCAGATCCGGTCCGATCGCATTGGCCCGCAGTTCGAGATCCTGCCGGGTATGCCCCTCCTTGGTGCGGTATTCGTTCGACCGCAACTGGCCGTAGACCAGGATCGGATCGCCGACGCTCAGCGAGGCATCGACCCCCTCGACCAGTTTGCGCCAGCAGTTCACCGTGACGTACACCGTCCCGTTGTCGACCCAGTCCCCACTGCCGCGATCGAGTCTGCGCGCATTGCTGGCCATCCGGAAGGTGACCAACTGCTGCCCGTTGGGCAGGCTGCGTCGCACCGGATGGGTGACCACATTGCCGACCAGTGCCGTATATGCCTCGTACATGACTCCACCCCTTGACATTTCGACGTCGCGGACATTTCGACGTTGTGATCAAGCCTGGCCGATCATCGCGGGGTGTGCCAGAGCGATTCCCGATTTGGGGATAACTTTCGCCTTGTGAGTAGACGACGTTCCGGATTCCCCGACGCCCGGATCAGAGCGTGGTGAGGTCCGTATTGGCTCCGGTCAACACGATGACCGGCCGTTCCTGCGGTCCCGGCACATACGCACCGCTCTGGATCGCCGCCAGCGCGGTCGCCCCGGCGGGCTCGACCACGACCCGGAACTCGCGCCACAGATACTCCCGCGCCATCGAGATCGCGTCATCGCTCACCAGCACCGAACCGATCCGGTAGCGCTGCGCGAGCTCCATCGCCATCTCGCCGATCCTGGTGGCCCCCAACGCATCCGAGGCGATGGTGTTGATGTGCACATCCACCGGATGCCCGGCCGCGAGCGCGGCGTGCAGAGTCGGTGCACCGACGGGTTCGACTCCGACCACCTGTCCGCGTGTCCCCAGCGCGGCAGCGATCCCGGCCGCCAGCGCGCCGCCACCCACCGGCACCAGCACGGGTGGGCGCGCCCGCACCTGACGTTCTATCTCCAGCCCGATCGTGCCCGCGCCCGCGACCACCTCCGGCATCCCGTAGGCGTGCAACCGCAGTGCGCGGCGTTCGGCGGCGAGTTCCTCCGCGTGCCGGGTCGCCTCGACGTAAGTCGTTCCGCGCCAGAGCACTTCGGCGCCGTAGGCCCACATGGCCGCGACCTTGGTGTGTGGCGCGGATTCGGGCACCACCACCGTGCACGAGCGTCCCAGGATCGCGCAGGCCAGCGCGGCCGCGATACCCGCGTTACCGCCCGAGGCGATCACCACCGGACGCTCGTCCCGCACCCCGGCGGCGAGCAGCGCGTTGAGACTGCCGCGCACCTTGAAAGTGCCGCCGTGCTGGAGGTATTCGAATTTCAGGCTCACCCCGACCGGCCCGTTCGGACCGGCGACGTCGGTATGGCAGACGGGCGTCACCCGGACGTGCCGGCCCAGTCGCCGCCGCGCGGCACGCACATCGGAGCGGTACAGCCGCGGCTCCCGCCCCACCTCGGTCACCGCTGTTCCCGGTCGTGCCTGGCCAATTCGGCGAACATGGCGTTGTGCGCGGCCAGTTCCGCGTCGTGATCGCGATCCGCGGCGCGATCGATGCGTTTGGCCTCGCGCGAATCGCTGCGGGACCACTGGATCAGCAGCGCCAGCATGACCACGACCAGCGGCAGCTCACCGCTGGCCCAGGCCAGACTGCCGCCGGTGTGCTGGTCGCCGAGCAGGTCGTGATTCCAGCTCAGCCCCAGCGAGCGATAGAACCAGCCGCCCATCACCGTGGTCATACTCATCAGCGCGACACCGAAGAAGGCGTGGAACGGCAGTGACCCGAACACCATGCCGACCTTCGTCAGCGGCTGTACCTGCCGGGGTTTGGGGTCGATGCCCAGCACCACCCAGTAGAACAGGTAGCCCGAGACCAGGAAGTGCAGATTCATCGCCAGATGCGCGCCGTGCTGATCGAGTACGGCGTTGAAGATGCCGCCGAGATACAGCGCGTAGAACCCGGAGATGAAGAACACCGCGGCGACCACGGGATTTGTCATGAACCGCGAGACCGGATTGTGCACCGCGGCCAGGATCCATTCCCGGGGTCCGGGTGGTGCGTCGCGACCGGCCGCGGGCAGCACCCGCAGCGCCAGCAGCACCGGACCGCCCAGCGCGAACAGGATCGGCGCGAGCATCGACAACATCATGTGCTGGGCCATGTGCACGCTGAACATGGCCGGTGCGTACCGGCCGACGCCCGAACTCGTCGCGATCAGCAGGATCGCGCAGCCGCACAGCCAGGAGATGGTGCGTCCGACCGGCCACGCGTCGCCGCGCGCGCGCAGTCGGCGCACGCCGATCAGATACAGCACCGCCAGCACGACCGACAACGTCCCGAAGATCAGATCGAATCGCCAGTCGAACAGCAGCCGGGTGACCGTCGGCGGTCCGGGCAGGTCGTAGCCGATCTCCACCTCGACCGGGGTGGGTACGGTTTTCAGGTCCGGCGGCGGGGTGCGGCCCAGTCCGACCGCGAGCCCGATCGTCGCGGCGAAGACCAGCGCCTCCACCCCGGCGAACCGGATCAGCGCCCCCCGATCGCCCGGATCGGCGGCCAGCGCGGGAATCGCCTTGCGCCGCTGGAAGAATCCGATCAGGCCCAGGGCACACAACGCGACGGTCTTGGCGACCACCAACTGCCCGTAAGTCGTGGTGAACACATCGCTCAGCGGCACCCGCACCCACGCGTTGATCACGCCGCTGATCGCGACCACGACGAACGCGCAGGTGGCGACCGCGGAGAAACGCCGGGTGGCCAGATCGGTGTGCGCACCGCCGCGCAACGCGTGCGCGAGGACGGCGAACAGCCCGCCGGTCCACACCGTCACGCCGACCAGATGCAGCAGGAGGCTGTTGGTGGCCAGATCGTGCGCACCGCCCGCGGAGGAATGCCCGGTCAGCGCGATCGGCAGCAGACAGCCCAGCGACAGCGCGAACAGCGGCGGCGTCCACCCCCAGCGCAGCGCGATCCGGCAGGCGACGGCCAGTACGACGGCCATGATCGCCGTCGTCCGCCACGCACCGGCGACCTCCACCTGACCGATCGCGTGCCAGACCTGTTCGGGGCGCAGCGTGCGCAGCACCGGTTGTCCCGTGGTGTCCGAGAGGGTCAGCGGGACCAGCAGCGCGGCGGCGCCCGCCCAGACCAGCGCGCAGATCCCGGCCCGGCGCAGCGCGCGATATCCGGCCACGTCGAGCAGGCCGTCGCGTTGCGGTGGGGTCAGGAACGCGGCGAACAGCAGCGATCCGATGGCCAGCGCCCCGGACAGATCCGCGACCGCGCGCAGCGCCGGAAGTCCGTAGGTGGTCAGCGGACCGGGATCGGGAATGCCCAGCAACGTCAGTGCCTGCGCGGCGGACAGCCCGACGATCAGCGGCGCGACGAAGGCCGCGACCGCGACCGCCATCGTGGTGAGCGCGGAAAACGTCGACGCGGACTCGGACCGAGGGGCCTGGCTGTCAGGTTCGGTGGACGAGTCCTGCGGTGACGACATGCATCGAGGGTAATGCGGTCCGCCCCGCACAGCGGCCCCGCCCCGGCCCTGACCGCACCCGCTGTGACCCCGCCGACACGCCTGTGAGTCGCTCTCGATTCACTGTGGCGCAAGCCCGGATCACTGCGCGGCGAGCCCGAACATTTCGCGATACGCGGTGATCCTGAGATCGGCGCCTTTCAATCGCGCGGTGGCTTCCGCGCCCAGTACGCCCACTTCGGGCGAATAGGACGCACCGCCGTGCGGCCCGAGCGGCAGGGCAATCCCCTCGGGCCCGGGGCGGTACTCGCGCAACTCGTCCGTACCTTCGATCAACGCTCGGATATTGGCCGCAACCACGTCCGCGTGCAGACCCGCGGCCTTGGCGGTCTTCCCCTCGGCGCTGGCCACCAGGTCACCCAGGGCGAATACCCGATCCTGGCCGCGCACCCGAAGTTCAGGCGTGACCTCCAGATACCCGTCGGGACCTCGCGCCGCGGACAACTCCTCGGCCAGATAATCGGTGATCGGCCGCACGCCGAAGCAGCGGAACCAGGTATCGGCGGTGATCGGCTCGCCCGACCGGGTGACGACGGTAAAGGTCTCGAGCTCACCGGCCCGCGAGGGCGGATCCGCGCGCAGGCCGGTACCCAGAATCAGCTCGACACCCAACTCGGCGAGTTGCCGTCGCACCTCGACGCGCAGGTCGGGATGGTAGCCACCGCCGAGAATCTCCGGCGACGGATCGAGGATCGTGACCGCCTTCCCCGGCCAGGCCGCGACGATCTCACCGGCCAGTTCCAGGCCGACCGCACCGGCACCGAGCAACAGGACCCGTTCGGCCGCAACGAGATTCGCGCGCGTGGCATGAAATCTCGCCTTCGCGTCGAGGCTCTGATCGTCGTCGGTCTTGGCCGGGAACGGATACGCCGAACCGGTCGCGAGCACCACGAAGTCGGCATCGATCCGCTCGCCCGAGGCGAGTTCGATCTTCGACGCGTCGACCCGCACGGCCCGATCGCGCACGACGCGGCCGCGACGCAACAACCGGTCGTAGGGGAAGAACATGCGGTCGGTCCACGCGGGATCGGTCAGCCCGCGCAGCGCGGCCACGTTGTAGACGAAGGCGTCTCGCGGTTCGACGACGGTCACCTCCGCGATGTCGTCCAGCGCCTTCGCCACCGCTGTCCCGCCGAATCCCCCGCCGATGACGACCACGTCGACCATGAGCCCTCCAAGTTCGCACTACAAACTGTTGGTTGTACGAACTAATTTAGTTCGTACAACCAACAACATGCAAGCGGCAGTAAAATGGCGACGAATCCCAGGAGGTTTCGTGACCACGACCGTCGAGCAACTCCCCCTCGCCGAGGCCCTGGTACGGCTGTCGCATCGGGTGCAGCAGGTGTTCGCCGAGGTCAGCCGCAGCCAGGACCTCACCCCCCAGCAGGCTCAGCTGCTCTGCCGCCTCGCGGCCGGACCGGTCGGTATGTCCGATCTGACACGCTGGCTGGCACTGGAGAAATCCAGTCTGACCGGCCTGGTAGACCGCGCCCAACGCCGCGGCCTGGTCACCCGCATCCCCCACGAGACGGATCGCCGCGCCTTCCGAATAGCCCTCACCGACGCCGGCGCCACCCGAGCCGAAGCCACCCACCGCGCGGTCGTCACCCAACTGAACACGCTCCTGACCAGCGTCTCCCCCACCCACCGCGAACAACTCTCGACCCTGATCACCGACGCGATCCTCACCACCCCCCACTGACCCCCACCAAGGTTGCTCTCCGTAAGCCAAGACCAACCTGGACGGTCGCTATACTCCCCTTACTGGACAGCGGGCCTCCAAAGCGGCATGGTGTTTGGTGCCGCACTGCCTCCGTAGCTCAGTTGGATAGAGCAAGGGCCTTCTAATCCCTAGGTCGCAGGTTCGATTCCTGCCGGGGGCGCTCGGATGCTCTGAACAGCGACAATGCCGTCGGGTTCAGAGACTTTCGGTCTATTCGGCGCTCGTACGACAAGGGATTTCTCGGGCGGATCCCAGGTGGGGCGTCTCTAGCAATTTCCCCGCGAGTCACCGCGTAAACCCGAATCCCGGGGTGTTGTTCGGGTCAGGACGTGGCGTGGCGCAGGGTGGCGAGTAGGGATGAGAGCTGGCGTAGTTGGTCGGGGGTCAGTGTGCCGAGGATTTCCTTTTCCAGGTCGCGGGCGACTATTCGGGCTTCGGTGAGGGTTCGGCGGCCGGTGGCGGTGAGGTGTACCGATCGTTTGCGGCCGTCGGCGGCGTCGGCGCGGCGTTCGATGAGGCCGCGTTCCTGCATGCGGGTGAGCATTTCGGTGAGGGTGGCCTTCGTGGTCGCGCTCGCCTCGCCGAGTGCTTTCTGGTCGAGTCCGTCGTGGGCGTCGAGTGCCTCGAGTACCGCGTACTGCGGTTTGGTCAGGTGTGGCATGCGGTCGTACCAGCGGGCGCCGTGGTCTTGCAGGATCACGCGCATCAGGTGAAACGGTGTGTCGTCGAACACGCGACCTCCCCATTGTGGTTCGTACACGAACAGACTAGCCTGAAAACAGATAGTTCGTATACGAACCATGGAGGATACGATGCGTCTTATCGTCGGAATGTCCGGGGCAACGGGGGCGCCACTGGGTGTGGCGTTACTGAAAACGTTGCGGGACATTCCGGGCGTGGAGACGCATCTGGTGCTCTCGCGATGGGCGCGCACCACCATCGAACTCGAGACTCCCTATTCGGTGGCCGAGGTCCGGGCGCTGGCCGACGTGGTCCACGGATCGGGTGATCAGGCCGCCTCGATCAGTTCCGGCTCGTTCCGCACCGAGGGGATGGTCATCATCCCGTGCAGTATGAAAACGCTGGCGGGCATCCGCGCCGGATACTCCGACGGGCTCCTCGGCCGTGCCGCGGACGTCGTGCTCAAGGAACATCGCCGGCTCGTGCTGGTCCCCCGCGAAACGCCGCTGAGCGCCATTCATCTCCAGAACATGACCGCGCTGGCCGAACTGGGCGTGCGCATCGTGCCGCCCATGCCCGCGTTCTACAACCACCCCGGCAGCGTCGAGGACATCGTCGATCACGTCGTCGCGCGGGTCCTCGATCAATTCGATCTGCCCCATCCCCGCGCCCGCCGCTGGGCCGGAATTCACCACCTCGAATCCACAACCGATTGGAGAGAAGATGCCATTCGATGACCTCAGGTCGTTCCTGAACGCACTGGAGGCAGCCGGTCAGCTGCTCCGGATCTCCGACGAAGTGCGGGCGGAGCCGGATCTGGCCGCCGCCGCGAATGCCGCGGGCCGGATCGGCGAGAACGCCCCGGGCCTCTACTTCGACAACATCGCCGGTTTCACCGACGCCAAGGTCGCGCTGAACACGCTCGGTTCCTGGCCCAATCACGCGATCGCGCTCGGCATGGACCCGGCGACCTCGACCAGGGCCCAGGTCGCGGAATTCATCCGGCGCTGGGACGCGTTCCCGATCGAGCCGGAACGTCGCGAAGACGCGCCGTGGCGTGCCAACACCGTCGAGGGCGAGGACATCAACCTCTTCGATCTGCTGCCGCTGTTCCGGCTCAACGACGGTGACGGCGGTTTCTATCTCGACAAGGCCGCGGTGGTCTCGCGCGACCCGGACGAGCCGGAGAATTTCGACAAGCAGAACGTCGGCATCTATCGCATGCAGGTCAAAGGCCCGCGATACCTGGCGATTCAGCCGGTTCCGGTGCACGACATCGCAATTCATCTGCATGCGGCCGAGGAACGCGGCCGGGATCTGCCGATCGCCATCACCCTGGGCAACGACCCGATCATCACGTTGATGGCCTCGACGCCGCTGCGCTACGACCAGTCCGAATATCACATGGCCGGGGCCATCCGGCAATCGCCGTATCCCATCGCCACCGCGCCGTTGACCGGATTCGACGTGCCGTGGGGCTCGGAGGTCGTGATCGAAGGCGTCATCGAGGGTCGGCGGCGCGAACTCGAGGGTCCGTTCGGCGAATTCACCGGGCACTACTCCGGCGGGCACAGCATGCCGGTGATCCGGATCGATCGGATCTCCTACCGCACCGATCCCATTTTCGAATCGCTGTATCTCGGCATGCCCTGGACCGAGGTCGACTACCTGATCGGCCCGGCCACCTGTGTGCCGCTGTACAAGCAGCTCAAGGCGGATTTCCCCGAGGTGCAGGCGGTCAACGCCATGTATACGCACGGATTGTTGGCCATCATCTCCACGCGCAAGCGCTACGGCGGGTTCGCCAAGGCCGTGGGTATGCGCGCGATGACGACGCCGCACGGGCTCGGGTACGTGAAGATGATCATTCTCGTGGACGAGGACGTCGACCCGTTCAATCTGCCGCAGGTGATGTGGTCACTGTCGACCAAGGTCAATGCGGCGGGCGATGTGGTGCGATTGCCCAATCTGTCCGTGGTGGCGCTCGATCCGAGCTCCTCGCCGTCGGGCATCACCGACAAGCTCATCATCGACGCCACCACGCCGGTCACCCCGGACGATCGCGGTCACTTCAGCCAATCCGTGCGCGACCTGCCCGAAGCGGCGGCCTGGGTCGAGCGCCTCACCACCATGATCGGAGCACAACGATGACCACCTCCGCGCAATCCGTATGCGCACGTTGCGGATCGGAGACGATCCACACTCTCGCGACCAGTCCCGTTGTGGGAGTCTGGGAGGTCCGTCAATGCGGACCGTGCGGATTCACCTGGCGCACAACCGAACCCGCACGTCGTATCGACCGCAAGCAATATCCGGCGGCGTTCCGCCTGACCGCGTCGGATCTGACCGCGGCACCGGCGATACCGACTGTGCCACCGTTGGTTTCGTGATGAGCGGGCCGAGGCCGACGCTCATGTGGGAGGCCGCCGCGATCCCGGGCCGTGGTGCGGAGTTGCTCGACTGGGTTCGTGCGACCGCTGCCGATGAGCTCGGCGAGACCAGCGATATTCGGGTCTACTGTTCGTCGGACGATCGCGTCGTGCTCATCGCGTCCTCGAAAAGCCATGTGCGGCCGCGTATCCAGGCCGAACCGACCGGGCTGGTGCGCCGTCCGCCGCACCAGTGGTTGTTCCGTGAGGTCGGCTCTGATCGCTGACGCGGTTCCGGAATTTCGAGGTGGATCAGGACGCGATCGTGGCGTGCATTTCCCAGACGATGACCTCGGCACCGGTATCGGTGGTCAGGGTCTGGCCGCCACCGCGCAGCCGAACCGCGTCGCCTTCGTCCAGGACCCCGGCACCTTCCATCGCGACCTGCCCCCGCGCGACGAAGATGTGCAGGAACGGCGCGTCGGGCAACGTGATCGGGTCGTGTCCCGGTTGCATCCGCGCCACATGCATTGTGGCGTAACGGTTTCGAATACGAATGGCCGCATGGTCGGCATGCTCGGGCATACCCGACGCGACCGGAACCAATCCGCCGGAAAGCAACTCACCATCGATCTCGAGCTGTTCGTACGACGGCGTGATGCCGGGTTCGTCGGGCACCACCCACATCTGCACGAAATGCACCGGATCGTCGTGACGGGCGGAGTCCGCGTCGGACAGCCGCCAGGAGTCGTTCTTCTCCGAGTGCAGGATGCCCGTTCCAGCGCTCATCCGTTGCGCCAGCCCCGGATAGATCACCCCGGAATTGCCCATCGAATCCTGGTGCACGAGCGACCCCTGCAGCACCCAGGTGACGATCTCCATGTCCCGGTGCGGATGCGTCTCGAATCCCATTCCGGGCGTGACGATGTCGTCGTTGTTCACCAGCAGCAGACCGTGGTGGGTGTTGTCGGGGTCGTAGTGTCCCCCGAACGAGAACGAATGCTTCGAGTCCAGCCATCCCGCGTCGGTGGCGGGACGCTCGCCCGCGCGGCGGATGTCGACGGACGGTTCGACGTACGTCATCACGATGCCTTTCACAGTGCGTTACAGTGCATTTCGGAGCGGCCGGTGATCGGCGCTCACAGAATCCGGCTCCCGTACATCTCGCCCAGCGGGTCGGCGATCAGTTCGATCCGAGCGCCGTCGGGGTCGCGGAAGTACATCGATACCTCGCTGTGCTCGATGAATTCGACCCCGGCCGCGATCAGCCTGTCCCGCAACGTCTCCCACTGCGGGAGTTCCACGCTGATCGCCACGTGGTGCAGCCCGCCCAGCACCTCCTGGTACGGACCGAGGTCCAGACCGGGAAAGTCGAAGAACGCCAACAGATTTCCGTTCCCGATATCGAAGAAGAAGTGCGAGGAGCCGGGGTAATCACGGTTCTCGATCAGTTCGACCAGCGGGAATCCGAGCAGGTCCTGATAGAAGCGGACGGTTCGCTCGACGTCCGAGGAGACCAGTGCGGTGTGGTGCAGTCCGCGCGCGGTCGACGCGGGCGCGGCGCCGTGCGGCGACATGTACTGCTCCCGCAGCCGTCCACGCATCGTTTCCCGCTCCGCGGAACGTCGTTGTTCGGTCTCGTTCATCTCCCGCTCCTCCTACCCGGCCTCGAGGCGACTTCCTCACGATACCCCAAGTAGTTTCCTAGTCAACCACTCTGTAGTCTCCGAGCGTCGGCGGTCACATCGGACCGCGATCCGATTCAATGAGTCGAAGGCAACGAGCGAGAGGAAATTCATATGTCCGCCAAGATCGGAATCGTCGTGGGCTCCGTGCGCGAGGGGCGCGCGGGCGAGGCCGTCGCGAACTGGGTGTACAAGGCCGCGGCACAGCGCACCGACGCCGAGTTCTCGCTGGTCGATCTCAAGAGCTTCAACGTGCCGATCCTGACCTCCGGCACGGTGCCCGGCGCGGCGAACAAGCAGTACGACGACCCGGCCGTCACCGCCTGGAGCCGGGCGATCGACGCGCTGGACGGATTCGTCCTGGTCACCCCCGAGTACAACCACGGCGTGCCCGGCGCGATGAAGAACGCCTTCGATTCGCTCGGCTCCGAATGGGCCCGGAAGACGATCGGTTTCGTGTCCTACGGCGCCGACGGCGGTATCCGCGCGGTCGAGCAGTGGCGTCAGATCGTCGCCAACTTCCACATGGTCGACATCCGCAGCCAGGTCGCGCTGGGGCTGTTCACCGACTTCGGTACCGACGGTTTCGCGCCGATGGAGCGGCGTGAGGGCGAGCTGACCGGCCTGCTGGACAACCTGATCGACGCGACCGACCGCATGCGTCGCTGAGATTCGATCGGGTACGGACGTCGGGTCGGCCGGTGCGCACTCCGCTCATCGGCCAGCCTGGCGAAGTGGCGGCGCGGTCAGGTTCGAGAGCGCTCGGCGGCTCGCTGTGCGGCGGCGGGGTCGAGGTGCTCGACGATTCGGGACAGCACATCGCCGAGTTGTCCGACCTCGTCCGGACTCAGGGCGTCGAACAGCTGTCTGCGGACCGTATCCACATGTCCCGGAGCGGTTTCGACCAGTTTCGCCCAGCCCGCATCGGTCAGGACCGCCCACACGCCGCGACCGTCGTCCTCGCAGTTGACGCGCTCGGCCCACCCGGCGCGGACCAGCCGGGCCAGCGCACGGCTGACGCCGCCGCGGGTCGTCATGATCCGGTCGGCGACGTCGGCCATCCGCAAACGCCGGTCGGGCGCCTCGGACAACGCGACCAGAATCTCGAAGTCGGCGAACCCGATTCCGCTGTCGTGCGACAGCTGCCGCTCCATCACACCTTGCAGCAGCCGGGACGCATCGATGTACGCGCGCCACGTCCGGGCCTCGTCCGGCTCGAGCCACTGCGGTTCGGAAACGTGCATTTCTCCAACATACCTGGATGGTTTACAGCGAAACCACCAGCGGAAACATGACCCGCACCGCGCGCGGACACGCATCCGGGCTCATCGTGAAGCCCGCCGCACCTCTCCGGCCGCCACCCCGAACCGGCGTTTGAACGCCGTCGAGAAATACGGCATCGAGGTGAATCCGCACTGCGCCGCGATATCGACCGTGCGACGATCGGATCCGGCGTGGATCAGCATGCTGCGGGCCCGATCCAGGCGTCGAGCCAGGACGTGCCGCGGAACCGAGGTGCCCAGTTCGGCGAAGATCCGCGACAGCTGACGTTCGGAGATTCCGATACCGGCGGCGACATCGGCGGCCGAAAGATAGGGATCGGCGAGATTGTCCTCGATGAACGCCCGCGCCGCCGCACGATGCGCCAGCGGCAACCGGACCCGGCCACCGCCGACGATGACCGCGACCAGCTCGAGCACTGTCTGATCATCGGCGGGCACCGGCACCGGCGAACCCACCGCCCGCCCGACCAGCCGAACGAGTGCGCGGGCGTGGGGATCCGCGGCGGTATCGAGTACCAGCGGACCGAACTCGCGCATCCCCGCGATCGTGGTCAGCGCCGCGCGCGGCACCTTCACCACGAATTCCTCCAGCCCACAACCGAATTCGCGACGAAACGGACTGTCGACGTCGCACACCAGCGCCTGTCCCGGCCGGATCACCGTGCGCAGCGAACCGGACTCGGTGCGCACCTCGCCACGCAATGCCGCGTAGACGCCGATCGCGCCGGTGGGCCGATCGGCCACCATCGGACGGTCCCGCCGCACGAGATGCGCGGTGCCACGCACATGCGCGAGATGCACCTGATCCAGCGCCAGATTCACCAGACTCGCCCGGAACGTCCGCCCGGCGGGCACCTGACACGACAACTCGATCAGGGTCGCCGCGTTGTACTCCTCCCACGGCCGGACGCAGGCTCCCCCGAGCGCGTCGACCTCGAAGTTCGAGATCTGTGGCAGCGGCACCGGCATTTTCCCATCGTGACACGAGTCACGTCGGCGGCCAAGGTTCTCATTTCCGCCACCGTGGGCGCTGTGCGGCGGCGACGGCGATGTGACCGGCGACACTGAACGCATCCCCTCGAAAGACCTGGAAAGACTCGGAGAGAAAGGTGTTCCGGTGCCGGTATTCAACGACGGCATCGCCGAGACCGCACTGCCCACCGATGCGCTCGTCGACACCGACGTCCTCATCGTCGGGTCCGGACCGGCCGGCGCGTCAGCCGCGCTGTTCCTGTCGACGCTCGGCGTTCCCAACATCATGATCACGAAGTACCGCTGGACCGCGAACACTCCGCGCGCCCACATCACCAATCAGCGGGCGATGGAGATCTTCCGCGATATGGGCATCGAGGATCAGGTGCTGGCCGACGCGACACCGCACGACCTGGTCGGCGACACCGTCTTCTGCACCTCGATCGCCGGTGAGGAGATCGGCCGGATCCGCACCTGGGGCACCCGGCCCGATCGCGAGGCCGACTATCGGCTGGCCTCGCCGTGCCTGACGGTCGATATTCCGCAGACCTATCTGGAACCGATCCTGGTGCGCAACGCCACGGTCGCGGGCACGCAGACGCGGTTCTCCACCGAATATCTCGGGCACGTCCAGGACGACGCGGGCGTCACGGTGGAGGTGCGCGACCGGTTGACCGGGCACGAGTACCGGATCAGGGCCCGCTATCTGATCGGCGCGGACGGCGCTCGGTCCGCGGTGGCCGCCGATATCGATCTGCCGTACGAGGGCCGGATGGATATCGCCGGATCCATGAACATCACCTTCAAGGCCGATATCGCGGCGCTGGTCGATCATCGCCCGAGCGTGCTGTACTGGGTCATCCAGCCGGGTTCGAACGTCGGCGGGATCGGCACGGGTCTGGTGCGGATGGTCCGGCCGTGGGACGAGTGGCTGATCGTGTGGGGTTACGACATCGACGGTCCCGCACCGGATCTCGACGACGAGATGGCGACGAAGATCATCCGTGACCTGCTCGGCATGCCCGATCTGGAACCGGAGATCACCGGGTACAGCCTGTGGGGCGTCAACGAGATGTACGCGACGGAACTGCATCGGGGCCGGGTGTTCTGCGTCGGCGACGCGATCCACCGTCATCCGCCGTCGAACGGGCTCGGCTCCAACACCTCGGTGCAGGACTCCTACAACCTGGCCTGGAAACTCGCCGCGGTGCTGCGGGGTCAGGCGGGTCCGGCGCTGCTCGATTCCTACACCGCCGAGCGGGCCCCGGTCGCGCGGCGGATCGTCACGCGCGCCAACCGGTCCGCGCGCGAGTTCGGCGATATCTTCGAGGCGCTCGGCGTGGTCGGTCTCGCGGGCGAGGAGATGGCCGCGGCGATCGAGGAACGTAAGGCGGACACCGCGGCGGGGGCGGCGAAACGGGCCGCGCTGGTGCATGCGATGGAGACCAAGAACTACGAATTCAATGCGCACGGAGTCGAATTGGGGCAGTTCTACGAATCGGGTGCGATCGTCTCGGACGGCACGCGGCCCGCACCCGAAACCGGTAAGCAGGATGCCGATCTCTACTACGCCGCGGGCACATCGCCGGGTGCGCATCTGCCGCACGCGTGGGTCGGCGACAACACCACCCGCCTGGCGATGATGGATCTCGCTCCCTACACGCGGTGGACGTTGATCACCGGGATCGCGGGTTCGGCGTGGGTCGATGCCGCCGATGTGATCGGGCGGGAACTGGGGCTGCCGTTGGAGGTCGTGGTGATCGGTCCCGGGCAGGCGACCACGGATCTCTACTACGACTGGGCGCGGCGGCGGGAGATCGACGAGTCGGGGGCGGTGCTGGTGCGGCCGGACAAACATATCGCGTGGCGGTCGACGAACATGCCGCACGACCCGGAAACCCAACTGCGCGTGGCACTTACGAAGGTATTGAGCCGATGACCCTGGACTTCGTGCACGAGATGCTGCCGCAGCGGGTGGTGTTCGGTGCTGGTGATGCCGCCGAGGCGGTTGCGGCCGAGATCGCGGCGCTCGGGAAATCGCGGGTGCTGCTGATCGCGTCGGAGCGAGAAGCCGAGCGGGCGGCGGCGATCGTGCGTGCGTTGACGGTCGTGGCGCATCAGCGCGAAGTGGTGATGCACGTACCGCTCGCGGTCGCCGAACAAGCCAGGCGGACGGCGACCACCTCCGACGCGGATGTCCTGGTCAGCATCGGGGGCGGTTCGGCGACCGGGCTGGCCAAGGCGGTCGCGCTGACCACGGGACTGCCGATCGTCGCGGTGCCGACGACGTACGCGGGCAGCGAGGCGACGAACGTCTGGGGGCTCACCGAGGACGGGCGGAAAACAACCGGCATCGATCCCCGGGTTCTGCCCGCCTCGATCGTCTACGACGCGACACTGCTCGCCACACTGCCGCCGGAAATGACGGTGGCCAGCGGTTTCAACGCGCTGGCGCACTGCGTCGACGCGATGTGGGGGCCGCGCGCCGATCCGATCGATCGGGCGCTGGCCCAGGAGGGCATCCGCGGTCTCGCCGACGGCCTGACCCGGCTGGCCGACGGGACGACCGGGCCGGACAGCATCGAGCCGACCCTGTACGGCGCGTATCTGGCCGCGGTCGCCTTCACCTCGGCGGGTTCCGGGATGCACCACAAGATCTGTCATGTGCTGGGCGGCATGTTCGATCTGCCGCACGCGCAGACGCACACCGTCGTCCTGCCGCACGTCCTGGCGTTCAACACCCCGAACGCCCCGGAAGCCGAGCGCCGGATCGCTCAGGGTTTCGGATCCGCGACCGCGAGCGCGGGCCTGAACGCACTGCGCACCGCCCTGCGCGCACCGACCGCGTTGAAGGACTTCGGAATGCCCGAAAGCGGTATCTCCCAAGCGATCACGCCTATTCTGAACGCGATTCCGACGAACAATCCGACCCCCGTCACCGCGGACGGGCTCACCGTTCTGCTGCGGGCCGCCTGGGCAGGAGATGATCCCCGATGACCGAAAGCACGCCGATTACGCACTCCGACAACGAGATTCCTCGTCCGGCCGGGTCCGACCGGCAGGCGGCGATCGAGCAGGATGTGGTGGACCGGGTGGTGCGCTCGTTCGACCAGTGTCCCGATCCGCGGCTGCAACAGGTGATGGTCTCGCTGGTGGAGCATCTGCACGACTTCCTGCGCGAGGTGCGGCCCACCGAGGCCGAGTGGGCGCGCGCCATCGAATTCCTCACGGCGGCAGGGCATATCACCGACGACCGGCGGCAGGAGTTCATCCTGCTGTCCGACACCCTGGGCGTGTCCATGCAGACCATCGCCATCAACAACGAGATCCATCGGGACGCCACCGAAGCCACCGTCTTCGGCCCCTTCTTCGTGGAGAACTCCCCGCACATCGAACTCGGCGAGGACATGTCCTTCGGCGCGACCGGACAACCGTGCTGGGTCGAAGGCACCGTCACCGACACCGACGGCCGAGCGCTGCCCGGTGCTCGCATAGAGGTGTGGGAGGCCGACGACGACGGACTCTACGACGTGCAGTATCCCGACGGCCGCATCGCCGGACGCGCCCACCTGTTCACCGACGACGACGGGGCCTACCGCTTCTGGGCGCTGACCCCGACCCCCTACCCGATCCCCCACGACGGCCCGGTCGGCGCGATGCTGCGCGCGGCGGGCCGCTCCCCCTACCGAGCGTCGCATCTGCACTTCATGGTCACCGTCGAGGGCTATCGCCGTCTGGTCACCCACATCTTCGTCCGCGGTGACGAGTTGCTCGACCGCGACAGCGTCTTCGGAGTGAAGGAGTCGCTCGTCAAGGACTTCATCGAACAGCCCGCCGGAACCGCCCCTGACGGACGCACGATCGACCGCACCTGGACGCAGGTGCGGTTCGACATCGTGCTCGCCCCGGCCGAATGAGCCTGAGGCTCAGGGAAATCCCCGGGAATCAGGGAACTACGAAGCCGATCGGGCCGTCGGAGTGGAAACCGTGGGCGATCAGCGCGGCCTGGCCGGGCGAGGTGTCGACCGCGGCGGCCCAGCGGGTGTTGTTGTAGCTGTAGCGCAGCAGCGGATGGTCGCCGATCTCCGGGGAGTTGTCGATCCAGCCGATGATGCCCTCATCGATGCACTGGGTGTTCCTGATGTCGCGGTCCGAGATCGCGAGCAGGTACGACGGGTGCTCGCTGGACTTGAGCCGCAGACGGTGCACCGCGGCCCGGTTGGCCCCGGGAGTGGTGTGCACGCGACCGAGATCCTCGATCTTGCGGAAGTGGAACTTGTTCACCGCGGCGGACGCCTCGGACTGCTTGGTGGCGAAGTAGAACCCGGTGTCGCGGGGGTCGCGCGCGCCGTCGTTGAAGGTCGCGAACTCCTGGAGAGTGACCAGCTCATCCGCCACCGGCGCGGCGGGCGCGGCCTCTGCCTGGGGCAATGCACCGGGCGTCGCGTACGTCATCGACGCGAATGCCAGTGCCGCCGCGAGAGCTCCGGCCAAACCGATCCGAACAGTGAACCTCTTCACGTGACGCCTTCCATCCGACCACGGAAACAGTGCAGCCACAGTGTAATTGCCTCATCGATTCACGCCACCCCCTCGGTGGATGGTCGCGGGGCGGGTTCGGGTCGGTTATCCGGCGCGCTGTGCCCCGACCAGCTCTTCGGCCTCCGCCTCGGACTGCGCGGCCGGGGCCGAACCCCACATCCGGCGGCCGTTGGGTTCCTGGAGGAAGTAGACCGACACCGCGCCGATCACGCCCGCGATGATCAGGTAGTAGGCGGGCCAGTTCAGGTCGCCGGTGGCGCCGACCAGCGCGCCGACCACCACCGAAGTGGTGCCCGCGAACAACGAGACCGCGACGTTGAACGCCACCGACAGGCCCGCGCCGCGCACCTTCGTCGGGAACAGCGAGGGCAGGGTGGACGGCATCGTCGCGCTGAAACAGATCAGCGTCAGGCCCATGATCAGCAGCCCGAGGAAGACCGCGAACGCGTTGTCCATCCGCACCAGCAGCACCATCGGGAACGCCAGCACGATCAGCGCGACGATCCCACCCCAGATGATCGGTTTGCGGCCGATGTGATCGGACAGCAGGCCCAGCAGTGGAATGGTCAGCAGCGCGATGGCCATCACCGCGATCTGCAACCACTGCGAGGTCGTGGAGGACACGCCGCCGCCGGTCGCGTCGGGCACCGTCGAGGTGACATAGGTCGGCATGTACGAGGTGAGCATGTAGTTGGTGACGTTCCAGACGATGACCAGGCCCATGCAGACCAGCACGTACGGCCAGAGCCGGGCCAGGATCCTGGCCTCGTCGCCGGTCTTGTTGGCCTTCTCCCGATCCTCGGATTCCTTCTCCAGCGCGGCGAACGCGGGCGTGTCGGCCAGCCGCATCCGCAGATAGACCCCGACCACACCCAGCGGCAGCGCGACGAAGAACGGCAGTCGCCAACCCCAGGACAGCAGTTGTTCGTGCGACATCGTCGCATCGGCGAGCGTGACGATCAGCGCGCCGAGCAGATATCCGGTGAAGGTCCCGAATTCCAGCCAGCTGCCGAGGAATCCGCGACGGCGGTCGGGGGCGTACTCGGCGATGAAGGTCATCGCGTTCCCGTATTCACCGCCGGTCGAGAAACCCTGTAGCAACCGCGCGCACAGCAGCAGCATCGGCGCCCACAGCCCGATCGAATCCTGATCCGGGATACAGCCGATCGCGAAGGTGCCCGCGGCCATCAGGATCATGGTGGTGGCCAGCACCTTGTTGCGGCCGACGCGGTCCGCGAGCGGTCCGAAGAACATGCCGCCGAACGGCCGGACCAGGAACGCCACCGCGAACAACCCGAACGTCGCGATCGTGCCCGCGGTGTTGCCCAGGTGCGAGAAGAACACCTCTTTGATGGTCGGCTCGAAGTACGCGTAGACGCCGAAGTCGTACCACTCGGTGATGTTGCCGATGCTCGCCGCGCCGATGGCCCGGCGGATGATCGGCGGGTCGGTGACGACGATATCGTCGAGCGACCAGCGCCTCGGACGTTCGCGCGGGATCAGCACATTCACCGGACACGACCTCCTCGGACTGCGGGTCAACCATCCCGATCCTCGGCGAATACCACCCGGCCATGATCGGCCTACCCAGGCTAGGTGATCATGAGCGAATCTCGAGCGAACTTCCCGGGTAAGGCGTGCAGACTGTTATCGCCCGTGTTTCGTCACCAGGTTCACCAGTCGCGGGGCGCGCACGATCACTCTCGTCGTGGCACGACCGGCCAGCGCATCGGTGATGGTGGCCGAGGCCAGCGCCAGGGCGCGCAGGGCGGTTTCGTCGATGTCGACGGGGACTTGCAGGCGGTCGCGCAGTTTGCCGTCGATCTGGATGACGCAGGTCGTGGTGTCGTGGGCGAGCAGGGACGGGTCGGGGGTGGGCCAGCCCGCGTCGGAGACCGAGGGGTTATGGCCCAGGCGTTCCCAGGATTCCTCGGCGGTGAAGGGGGCGAAGCAGGAGGACATCCGGACCAGCGCCTCGACGCCCTCGCGGACCGCGGGGTCGGCCGGTCCGGGGCCGGTGTCGACGGCCTTGCGCAGCAGGTTGGTCAAGCGCATCAGTTGGGCGACAGCGACATTGAGGCGTTTGCCGGTCATCAGCGCGGTGGTTTCGGCGATCGTCGCGTGCACGTCCCGGCGCAGCGTCGCACTGTTCGAGGTGGGCTCGGAAGTGCCTGCGGCGGAACCGATGTCGACCGCCAGACGCCATATCCGGGCCAGCCATTTGACCGCGCCCTGCGGGGAGACATCGGCCCAGTCGATATCGTCCTCGGGCGGTCCGGCGAAGATCATGGTGACCCGCACCGCGTCCGGGCCGTACTGCCGGATCTGACTTCGCAGGTCGACCAGGTTGCCCAGGCTCTTGCTCATCGCCTTGCCGTCCATCAGCACCTGGCCCTGATTGGTCAGGCGGGTCATCGGCTCGGTGAACGGCAGCAGGCCCAGATCGTGCAGGACCTTGGTCAGGAAACGCGCGTAGAGCAGGTGGCCGGTGGCGTGCTCCTTGCCGCCGATGTATTCGTCCACCGGCAGCCAGCGGGCGATCTCGGCGGGATCGAACGGGCCCTGCGTGAAGTCCGGATTCGGGTATCGCAGGAAATACCAGGACGAGTCGACGAAGGTGTCCATGGTGTCGGTGTCGCGACGGGCGGTGATACCGCAGCGCGGGCACGGCACCCGGACCCACTCGTGCGCGCTGGCCAGGGGTGCGCGGCCGTCGTCCGGGCGCAGGTCGTAACCGCTCTCGGGCAGACGTACCGGCAGTTGGTCGTCGGGCACCGGCACCTGACCGCAGTCGTCGCAGTGGATGATGGGAATCGGTGTGCCCCAATATCTCTGGCGTGACAGCAGCCAGTCGCGCAGGCGGTAGGTGACCGCGCTCGCGCCGATACCGCGCTCGGTCAGGTCGGCCACGATCGCCGCGCGGGCCTCGGTATCGGACTGCCCGGTGAAGCGTCCGGAGGAGATCAGTACTCCCGCGCCGTCGGTGGCGACGCCGGTTCGGGCCGGGTCGGCCGCGCCGGTGTCGATCACGGTCTGCACCGGAATCCCCTGTGTCCGAGCGAAATCCAGGTCGCGCTGATCGTGTGCGGGTACGGCCATGACCGCGCCGGTGCCGTAGGTCGCGAGTACGTAGTCCGCCGCGTAGACCGGAATCCGTTCGCCGGTGGCCGGATTGATCGCGTACCGGCCCAGGAACACACCGGTTTTGGGTCGATCCGTGGCCAAGCGCTCGATATCGGTGCTCGCGGAAACCTGCCGGACGTAGGTTTCGAAGGCGGCGCGGCACTCGGGTGCGCACAGTTGCGCGGCCAGTGGCGCGTCGAAGGCGATCACGAAAAATGTTGCGCCGAACAGGGTTTCCGGTCTGGTGGTGAAGATACGCACCGGCTCGTCGCGGCCCTCGATGGCGAAGTCGATATGCGCGCCCTCCGAACGTCCGATCCAATTGCGTTGCATGGTCAGGATTTCCGGCGGCCAACCCGGTTCGATCCGATCCATGTCGTCCAGCAGTCGCTGGGCGTACGCGCTGATCCGGAAGAACCATTGGGTGAGTGCGCGTTTGACGACCTCGGCTCCGCATCGTTCACAGCGACCGCTCACCACCTGTTCGTTGGCCAGCACCGTTCGATCCTGCGGGCACCAATTCACCATGGCGTCATCGCGGTACGCCAGCCCCCGCTCGAACAGCCGCAGGAACAGCCACTGGTTCCACCGGTAGTACTCCGGATCACTGGTGTGCAGACGGGTGCGCCAGTCGAACGAGATCCCCAGCCGCCGAAAGGAATCCGCCTGTGTCTCGATATTGGTGTAGGTCCACTCCCGGGGATCCAGACCGCGTTTGAACGCCGCGTTCTCGGCGGGCAGGCCGAAGGAGTCCCAGCCGACCGGGAACAGGGTCTCGGCACCGCGCATCCGGGCGAAGCGCGCGATCGCATCGCTGATCGAGAACACCTCGCCGTGGCCCATGTGCAGGTCACCGGACGGGTACGCGAACATGCTCACCACGTAGCGCCGCGGCCGATCCGGCTCGTTATCGGTCCGGTCCACCTCGAAGGTACCGAGTTCGTCCCACACCGCGAGCCACTTGTCGATCACGGCCTGTGGGTCGTAGATCTCATCGCTGTTCGGGGGTTCGACGGCAGTCATCGCTCGGGCTCGCTTCGCTCGGAAATCGCATCCGGGTGGGACAACCACTCGACCATATCGGGAGGTTCGAGCGCTACCGGATATCCCGGGTTATAGCCGCCCAGAATGGCTCTGAGCAGCGGTTATGCGTCTGCCCCAGGCCGTCGAATATCGCCGGACCGTACAGCCGCGCAGTGCGCGCCCGGTTACCGCGATCACATCCGAGCAGGAATGGCCGGGACGTCTGCGGCGTTGTTCGGGCGATCGGATCTTCACGATCGAATGCCGCATCGGAAGGAAATATGCTCCATGTCACAAGAATCGGCCGGTGACTCGGCGATCCAGCTCGACGCACTGTTCACCGAATTCGACGCCGGATCGCTGCGACTGCGGAACCGGTTCGCGATGGCTCCGATGACGCGCGTGAAATCGCCTGGCGGAGTGCCGAATTCGGAGAACATCGAGTACTACCGGGAGCATGCGGCCGGTGGGGTCGGGCTGATCATCACCGAGGGCACCTATGTGCGCGGCCCGGCGGCCGGGCCGTTCTCGGCGGTGCCGCGGTTCTACGGCACGGACAGCGCGGCGGGCTGGAAGGCGGTGGCCGAGGCGGTGCACGCGGAGGGTGCGGCGATCGTGCCGCAGCTGTGGCACACCGGCGTCGACCGGGGTAACACGCCCGAATTCGAGCCGGACACGTTGTCGGTGAGCCCGTCGGGTGTGGATCACGAGGGCGCGCCGGTCGGCCGGGCGTTGACCGTCGACGATCTGGACACCCTGATCGCCTCCTACGTCGAATCCGCTTTGCTGGCACAGGAACTCGGCTTCGACGGGGTGGAGATCCACGGTGCGCACGGCTATCTGCTGGACCAATTCTTCTGGGCCACAACCAATCAGCGCACCGACGACTACGGCGTCACGCCGCGTCGGCGGGCGGCGTTCCCCGCGCGCGTGGTCGCGGCCGTACGCGCGGCGGTCGGCCCCGATTTCCCGATCATCTACCGTTTCTCACAGTGGAAGGGCGTCGACTACACCGCCCGGATCGCCGACAATCCCGGTGAACTCGAGGAACTGCTGGCCCCGCTCGTCGACGCCGGAGTCGATATCTTCCACACCTCGCTGCGCCGCCACTGGCTGCCCGAATTCACCGACCACGCAGCCGATCTGAGCCTGGCGGGTTGGACCAGGAAGATCACCGGACGCCCCGTCATCACCGTCGGTTCGGTGGGCGTGGACAGCGTATTCCGCGGCGACACCATCGACGAGACCCAGGCCGACCGGTTCCGCTTCCTCACCGACCAGTTCGAACGCGGGGAATTCGACGTCGTGGCCCTGGGCCGGGCACTGCTCGCCGACCCGGAATGGGTGAACAAGATTCGCGCGCGGCAACTCGCGGATATCGTTCCGTTCCGGTAGTCCCGCGACGGCCGGCACCGGATGATCCGGTGCCGGCCAACGGTTTTCGACCGGCACTCAGCCGAGTATGCGCTCGCGTATCGATGCCGTCCATTCGACGTATTCGACGTTCGTGCCGTCGGGGTGGTCGAGATAGGCGAGTCGACCGGTCGGGCCGTGGAAGGGGCCACCGGTCAGGGTCGCGCCCGCGGCGGTGAGGACTTCCACGAGTTCATCCAGGTCGTCGACGATCGCCGGACCGATGGTCGCGCGGTAGCCGTCGACGGCCTCGGGTGGGCCGGCGATGAGCAGGAAGTCGCCGATCGCGGCGAGTTCCGCGGCCTCGAACCCGACCCGAAGGTCCGGCGCCGCCCCCACGAGCTGCTGATAGATCGGCAATGCCGTGTCCAGATCGGCGACGAACAGCCGGGCATAGGTCTTCAGAATTCGCATGTGCCGGACGCTACGGCCGATCCGGCGACAGCGGCAGTACGCACTCGAAGGTGAGCGGTGAACCCCGACGACGAACAGCGACACGCACACGACATCGCGCTGCGAGTCTTCGCGGTGGTGTCGACCAAATGGGCACTGCGGGTCCTGGAGGAGATCGACAGCGGACGACACCGCTTCCGCGAACTACACCGCGCGGTCCAGGGCATCAGCTTCAAGATGCTCACCCAAACCCTACGAGACCTCGAAAACCACGGCCTGATAACCAGATTCGACCACCACACCCCCAACCCCCACGTCGACTACACCCTCACCACCCCCGGTACCGAACTCCTGACCACAGTCCACACCCTCTGCACCTGGTCCCGCACCCACCTCGACCACCTCCTGGCCACCCCGGCCCACCGGCCCGAGCCGACAGACCAACCGGATGTGATCGGACCGCGATAGCCACAGACACACCGCGCGCCCGATCCGAAGGTCGGGCGCGCGGGTGGTGTTCAGTGGGAATGGTTGTGGGTCAACGCATTCGGCAGAAGGTGGCGTAGTGGTCGTTGGTGTACCAGGCGGAGCCGTCGTCGCCGGTGACGATGCGTTCGGCGTCGCGGTTGTGGCCGGGGATCTTGCGGTTGACGTCCCACTCCTTGTAGTGGATGGCCTTGCCGCCGGCGTCGGTCTTGGGGAGGTTGCCTTCGCGGTCGCTCCAGGTGGTGCCGCCCTTGGTGCCGGAACCGTCCTGCGGGGGCCACTGCCCGGAATCGATCAGGGTCAGCGTCTGGCGGGCCTGATCGGAGACCGTGCAGGCGATCAGCCGCAGGTCGGTGGCGTGTTGCGTGGCCACCGTCGCGGTACCGGTCGACTGCGTCGCGCCCAGGCCGCCCAGCAGCACCGACAACGCGACCATGGTGGCCAGCGTCATCGCGGCGAGCCGCGAGAACGGCTTGGTCCAGCCTCTTTCGGACGACAGCGTGTCCGGCGACATCGGATCGTTCATCATCAAATACCTCGCAATGGTCGTCGATACACCGGCACCGCTCCGACACCCCGCGCTGAATCTACCGTCGCCGCAACCGAAATCGCGCAACACACAGCCGAGCAACTGGCCAACAACAGATGACGAATTCCCATCACCGGCCATCCGCAAACCATCCTCGCTGCTCAGAGATGTTCCGGCAGATCCACCGATCGGAAACCGCCGATCCGTCCCGCTACAGCAATCCAGCGGCACATCGATATCACCCGCGCGACAAGACCAGCGCAATCATCGGGATGAGCAGTTGGAGCGGGCTCGCGGCGCGGGATTCCCGAGTAGACGACAGCGCACCGGGCCGATGTTGTTCGCGGGCAACGACTTCACTCCGGAGCTTCGTGCGACCGACGGGGTCAGAAATCGTCGGGGCAGCCGCACGAGCCTCGGGTGGTGAGTGCCGCTTCGAGGTTTCGGACGCCGGGATCCGTTGTACCGCTGTCGATCTGGTCGAGCAGTAGTTCCACGGCGAGTTCGCCCATGCGGCGGGTGGGCTGAACCATGGTGGTGAGGCCGGGGCGAGTGTAGCGGGCGTATTCGATGCCGTCGAAGGCGACCACGGCCAGGTCGTCGGGGACGCGCAGACCGGCGTCGTAGGCGGCTCGCAGCATACCCATCGCCTGAAGGTCGCTGGTGACGAAAACCGCTGTCGGACGTGGTGATTCGGCGAGCAGGTCGGACAGTGCCCGGTAACCGGCCGCGCCGCCGAAATCCGTCCGAACTATCGGCCCTTCGGGCAATCCGTGCTCGGACAACGCATTTCGGTATCCCTGCACGCGATCCTCGGCCGTGGAAACGTGCGGCCCACTCAGACAGGCGATCTCGCGATGCCCGTGCTCGATCAGATGGGCGACCGCGTCACGCGCGCCCCCCACCGAATCACACATCACATGGGCGAACCGGGCCGGATCGATGATGCGGTCCACGGCGACCAACGCCATCCCCGCCTCGACACAGGCATCACCCACGCCGCTCTCCCAGGACGACGAAATCGCCAGCAGCCCTTCGACTCTCCGGTCGATGAAGGTCCGCACATAGGCTTGTTCACGCTCGGAATCACCCGCGGCGTTACCCACGAACAACGGGTACCCGCGCGCGAACGCCGCCGCCTCGACGACCGCGGACAGCTCGGAGAAGAACGGATTCGCACCGTCGGGAATCACCATGCCCAGCGCGTGCCCGCGATTCATCCGCAGGCTGCGCGCGGACATATTGGGCCGGTACCCCAACTCGGCGATGGCCGCCTCGATCCGCGCACGGGTCGCCGGTGCGACCTGCCGCGGCCCGCCGTTGAGCACATAGCTCACCAACGCGGGCGAGGTACCGGCCAGCCGCGCCACATCCGCGCGTGTCACTGCCATGCGGAGCTCTCCTCGTCCTCGATCACGGTCCGATTCCACGCTATTGGGACCAACCTCTTGACAGTTGGTGACTCGGGTCACAGACTACTCATCAATTCGTGTTGATCAACACGAGTTGATCACAGAGGGATAGGTCGAACACCCATGAATGCTCGATTCAGGCGTGCGATGGTGCCGCTTGTCCTCGTCGGCGCGCTCGCCGCGGCCGCCTGCGGGCGTGGCGACAACAGCAGCTCCGGGGAATTCAAGATCGCCATCGTCACCCGCAACTTCACCAACCCGTACTGGGCGGCGTTGCGCGACGGGGCGATGGCCGAGGCGGCCAAGCTCGGCGTGAAGGTCACCGTGCAGGCCGGGCAGTCCGAAACCGACGCCGACGGCGAGAACGCGCAGATCTCCACCATGGCCGCGCAGGGCTTCGGCTGCTTCGGGGTCGTCCCGGTGAACGGCACCAACGTCATCACCCCGCTCACCGCGGTGGCGCGCAAGAACATTCCGATCCTGAACCTGGACACCCAGATCGATCCGGCCGCGTCCAAGTCCGCGGGGGTCTCGTACGCGAGTTTCATCGGCTCGGACAACATCGAGGCCGGGAAGACCGCGGGCGGCAAGCTGCTCGAGGCGCTCGGCGGCAGCGGCAAAGTCGCTGTCCTGCAAGGCATCGCCGGTGAGCAGAACGGCATCAACCGCGACAAGGGGTTCGCCGAGGCCGTCGCGGGCAAGCTGGACATCGTCCAGGAAGCGCCCGCGGATTACGAGCAGGACAAGGGATTGCAGGTCACCGAGGCGATCCTGAAGGCACATCCGGACATCACCGGCATCTTCTCCGCCAACGACACCATGGGTCTGGGCGCGGCGCAGGCGATCAAGAACGCGGGCCGCACCGGGCAGATCAAGGTGATCTCGGTCGACGGCATCCAGGCCGCGCTGGAGGCGGTCAAGGCAGGCACGCTGTACGGGACCGTCACCCAATACCCTTATGCCGAAGGACAACTCGCGGTGCAGGGCTGCCTGGCGCAGCATCAGGGCAAGAAGCTGCCGGACCGGGTGGTCTCGCCGATCGCGTTCATCGGTAAAGACAATGTGGAACAACAGATCTCGGCGTTCCCGCGGCCGATCGTGAACTTCGACAACCCGCTGGAAGGACTCCTGACCAAGTGAGCTCCACGGCAGATATCGCACCCGCCGATCCGGGACCGGCCGCACAGGTCGATGCGCGTGAGGGGCGCACCGAAGTAACGGCCAAACTCGCCGAATTCGCGGCGCCGATCGCGCTGGTCGTGCTCTGGGTGGCGTTCTTCATCGCCACCCCGGACTTCCTGACCCTCGCCAATATCGGCGACCTGCTGGTCTCCGCGACGATCCTGACCGTGCTGGCCCTGGGTCAGCAGTTCGCGGTCACCGTCGGTGGTATCGACCTGTCGGTGGGCGCGAATCTGCCTTGGGCCGCAGCGCTTCTCGGCTATACGACCAGTCACGGCTATCCGCTCGCGCTCGGCATCGTGGTGGCGATCGTGGGCGGACTGGTCGTCGGCGTGATCAACGGCGTGTTGATCGGGCGGCTGCACATGACCGATTTCGTGGTCACCCTCGGCATGCTCAGCGTGTTGAGTGGGCTGACGTTGCTGCTCACGCACGGCAACACCACGGCGGTGAATTCGCCCTTCCTGCAGAAGCTCGCGTTGGACGGTATCGGTCCGGTGCGCTGGTTCTGGCTGCTGGCCCTGGTCGCCGCACTTGCGGTGGCGGGCATCATCTTTCGCACCCGGATCGGTACGCATCTGCTGGCCACCGGTGGGCGGCTGGAGGCCGCGCGCGACACCGGTATCGCGGTGAATCGGATCCGGTTGTTCGCGTACGCGATGTCCGGGCTGTTGTGCGGGATCGCCGGGGTGATGCTGGTGGCACGCAACGGCGGTGCGGATCCGTCGTTGCAGACCACGTATCTGCTGAGTTCCATTGCGGCGGTGGTGCTCGGCGGGTCGTCGCTGGCCGGCGGCAAGGCGTCGGTGCTGGGGACCGTTGCCGGTGCGGTGCTGTTCACCTCGCTGATCAACGGGTTCACCATCCTGGGAATCTCGCAGTACTACCAGCCGGTCGCGGTCGGTGCGGTGCTGCTGCTGGCCGCCGGGATCTCCCGGTTCCGAAAGTAGGTGTGCGCCATGACTGTTGACTCCACTCCCCTGCTCGAGGCCAGGGAGCTGACCAAATCCTTCGACTCGGTGCGGGCGCTGGGCGGGGTGTCGTTGCGCATCCCCGAAGGTGAGGTGACCGCGCTCGTCGGCGACAACGGGGCCGGGAAATCCACGCTGGTGCGTTGTTTGACCGGTGTGCAGTCGCCCGATACCGGTCAGATCCTGTTCCGTGGTGAACCGGTGCGGCTGCGCTCCCCCGAGGATGCGCGGAAAATGGGTATCGAGACCGTGTATCAGGATCTCGCGCTGATCGATGATCTGACGGTGTGGCAGAACCTGTTCCTCAATCGGGAACTGGTGTACCCGTTGGGAATTGTCAATCGGCGCGGCATGATCGCACGCAGCGGGGAGATCATGCGCGAGTTGGATGTCGACGTGCCCTCGGTTCGCACCACCGTGCGGCGGATGAGTGGCGGGCAGCGGCAGTCGATCGCCATCGCGCGGGCGGTGGCGTGGGGTAAGGCGATGGTGATCATGGACGAACCCACTGCGGCACTGGGGGTTCGGGAGACCGCGGCGGTGGAGAAGCTCGTGCGGGGGCTGCGTGATCGCGGTGTGACGGTGTTGATCATCAGTCATGATCTGGCTCAGGTGATGCGGATCTGCGACAACGTTGTGGTGCTGCGGCGAGGCAGATCTGTTGCGGCGCACAAGATTTCCGAGGTCGATGGTGATCGGCTGGTCGGGTTGATCACCGGCGCGATTCCCGGCAATCTCGAAGCCCGGCATGTCGAGGCGGCAACGGAGAGTCGAACATCCGATTCCGTTGACGCGGAATCTGATTCGCGCGCAGCGGCCGCGTCGGGCACTTCCGAGGCGGCGTCGTGACCGTTGTCGTGGTGGGGTCGGTGAATGTGGATGTGGTGAGTGAGGTCGAGCGGTTGCCCGCGCCCGGCGAGACGGTGCTGGCGTCGGGGTCGCGAACGAACCTGGGGGGCAAGGGATCCAATCAGGCCGTTGCCGCGGCGCAGGCCGGTGGACAGGTCGAGTTCGTGGCGAGGGTGGGCGCGGGAGCCGATCCCGGACTGTGGAAGTCTTTGTTGGAGTTCGGCATTGGACTGACCGCGGTACGTGAAGTGCCGGACAGTCGAACCGGTACCGCGTATATCACCGTGGCCGGTGGGGAGAATCAGATCGTCGTGGATCCCGGGGCGAACTTCGTCTGGGAGAGCGACGCCGAACTGGATGGGCTGAGCATCGAGACCGGACTGCTGGACGCGGCTCAGGTCGTCGTCGCGCAGTTCGAAATCCCTGTGCGCGTGGTGGAATGGATTTCCACGCGGGCCCGGCGATTCATACTCAACGCGGCTCCCGCCACCCGGATGTCCGAGGATCTGCTGCGTCGCTGCGACCCGCTGGTCGTCAACGAATCCGAGTTGGCGGCGGTGAGCGGCAGCGTTGCCGAGACTCCCGAGGCCGTATTCGCCCAGGCACGCGCACTGTGTCTGCGCGGAGTGCCGTCAGTGGTGGCCACCCTCGGCGCGGCGGGCTCGGTGTGGGCCCGTACCACCCCCGACTCGTCTGTCGTCGGCGCGTATCAGCCTGCGCCCCAGGTGAATACGGTCGATTCGACCGGGGCTGGCGACGCCTTCGTCGGGGCCCTCGCCACCGCGCTGGCCGCCGGAACCGAACTCGGCCCCGCCGTCACCTTCGCCACGGCCGCCGGAGCTCTCGCTGTCCAGTCACCCGGCACCCACGGCTCCTACCCCACCGGCGAGCGGATCACCGAAGCGCTTGCCGCGGTCCCGGAACCTCGCACGCTCACAACGTAATTCGCAGCAGCGAGCCCGCGTCAGCCCAACCAGGAGCACCCATGCGCACCACCGGAATCATCCATGCCGAACTGGCCGCGGCCCTGACCGGCCTACGTCACACCGATCTGTTCGCCGTCAGCGACTCCGGTCTCCCCGTCCCCGCCGCCGTTCCGGTGATCGACCTGGGCATCACCTACGGCTTCCCCAACTTCGCGCCCATCCTGAACCTCATCCTCCAGGATGTGACCATCGAAGCCGCCTGGGCCAGCCGCGAGGTGACCACCGAAAACCCCGAAGCCGCAATCCTTCTCACCCAGACCGTGCACCCCGAACTCCTCGACCACGAGACCTTCAAATCCCGAATCTCCGCCTGCCGCTTCGTAGTCCGCACCGGCGAGGCCAAGCCCTACGCCAACGTCCTGCTCCGCGCGGGAGTCCCCTGGGCCTGAGTTCCGAGCGACGCGCACAGGCCGCGTCCGGCGACGCCGGTCCCGTCACATACGATCGCCGGATGGCGGAGATCCTGGTTGATCGGCAGGGCAAGGTTGCTGTTGTCACGGTGCATGATCCCGAGCGGCGCAATGCGCTGACCAGGGATTTGTCGGCGGATCTGGCGGGGGCGGTGGCCGACGCGGAGCAGGATCCGGGGGTACATGCGCTGGTGGTGACCGGTACGCCGCCCGCGTTCTGCGCCGGGGCCGATCTGACATTGCTGGGAGCGGCGCGGGAGGAGGGGTTGCGGGCGGTTTACGCGGGGTTTCTCGCGGTGGCGAATTGCACGTTGCCGACGATCGCGGCCGTCGGTGGCGCGGCGGTGGGCGCGGGATTCAATCTGGCGCTGGCCGCCGATATCCGCATCGCCGGTCCCCGTGCCCGCTTCGACGCCCGTTTCCTGCAACTCGGACTGCATCCGGGCGGCGGCATGACCTGGATGATCCAACGCGCCCTGGGCCCGCAGCGCGCCGCCGCCATGACCCTGTTCGGTGAAATCCTCGACGCCGAGACCGCGCAGACCGCCGGTCTGGTCCACCGCGTGGTCCTCGGCGACCACGACACCCTCATCGCCGATGCCGTCACCTTCGCCCAACCCGCCGCCGACGCCCCCCGAGACCTCCTCATCAGTACCAAACGCACCCTCCGCATCACCCGCGAACTCCCCGACCACCCCACCGCCGTCGACACCGAGATCGCGCCGCAACTGAAGTCGATCGATTCCCCGGAGTTCGCCGAACGCCTCGCGGCCATGCAGGCCCGAATCGCTCGCTCGCCCAAGTGAATTACTGCCGATCGCGGAACAGACGCTGGTCAATCAAGTCGCGGTCGGCTGCCCAAGCTTCGTCCGCGGAACCATCCCAGAGGTCGGCGATCTCCTCATAGGTTCGCCACCTCCTCGACTCGGCGGACTCAGGAGTGTGTCCCATCACACACACATTATCCGCACCCTGCGACAATGACCGCATGGCCGACTCCGCAGACGTCCGGACCATCGCCCTCGGACTGCCCGAAACCACCGAGCAGCCCCATTTCGACATGGCCTCCTTCCGCATCCGCGGCAAGATCTTCGCCACCCTCCCCGACCCCGACCACCTCCACGTCATGCTCAGCGAGGAGGACATCCACGCGGCAGTAGCCGAACACCCCGACATCTGCGAGGAAAAATGGTGGGGCAAAAGACTTTCCGCCACCCGCATAACCCTCCCCCGAATCACCACCCCCTTACTAACCGAACTCCTCACCGACGCCTGGCGCAACAAAGCACCCCGCACCCTGGTCCGCGCCTTCGACGAGAACTCCGGGCGCTAACCACCGCGCAGCCAGCTCGAATATCGGGAGCTGTCGGCCACGGACCGCCCGCGTGCCGAGTGCGCCTTCACTCCCTCGTAGAGAGCCTCGCGACGAGGACGACCATCGACAGTCGATCTACCTGTCACACAGCGTAATTCGCCGAAACCATCACCACGGAGCGCGATCGCTGATGACATGATCATCCACGGCGCTGGTTGGAGGTAATCATGTTGTCCCTGCAAGAGATTTCGGATCGGATGGAGATTCAGGATCTGATGGTGCGGTATTCGCATGCTGTGGATACGCGGCAGTGGGGGTTGTTGGACGAGGTGTTCACGGCGGATGCGTATATCGACTACAGCGCGATGGGTGGGTCTGCGGGGGATCTGGGGGCGACGAAGGAGTTTCTGGCCGCGATGTTGCCGAATTTCCTTGCGTTCCAACATTTGATCAGTAATTCGTCGATCAGTGTGGACGGGGACACCGCGACGGGGCGGACGCTGTGTCACAACCCGATGATCGTCGCCGACGCGGAGGGCAAGCAGAGCCTGATGCTGTGCGGGCTGTGGTATCTCGACACGTTCGTGCGGGTGGACGGGCAGTGGCGGATCCAGCGGCGCGAGGAGGAGAAGGGGTACATGTTCGTCGCGCCGTCGGCGTGATGGCACTCGCCCTCACATCCCCGGGCCGTTTCCGGGGCCATCGTTAGAAACCTGTTACTGTTCCGCCGTGGGCCTAGATTCATCCGTCGCGCGCGGAGCGGTCGCGTGATCGACGATTTTCTCCAGCATTGGATGCTGTACTGCTCGATTCCCCTCGTTGCGGCGCTGATCGGCTGGACGACCAAGCTGGTCGCGGTCGAGATGCTGTTCCGGCCACTGGAATTCATCGGAATCCGGCCGTGGTTCGGCTGGCAGGGCGTGGTGCCCAGGGCCGCGCCGCGGATGGCGACCGTCGCGGTGGATCTGATGTTCACCCGGCTCATCGATCCCAAGGAACTGCTCAGCCGCATCGACGTCGGCCAGCTCACCACCACGCTGCGCGAACCCATGAACGAGGCCATCGCGCACCTGGTGCACGAGCTGATGATGCGGTACGAGCCGCGCATCTGGGTCACCGTGCCGGAATTCGCGCGCGCCACCATGATCGCGCGCGTGCAGCGGGACGTGCCCGCCCTGATCGACGATATCGCCAACGATCTGCGCGACAACCTCGAACACGTGATGGATCTGCGCGCCGTCGCGGTCGACACGCTCGTCAACGACAAAGCACTGCTGGTGAAGCTGGTGCGCGACATCGCGACCAACGAGCTGCGGTTCATCGTCCGCTCCGGACTGCTGTTCGGCACGGTGCTGGGTTTCGTGCAGATGCTCACCTGGGCGTTCACGCATTCGCCGATGTTGATGCCGCTGTTCGGTGGTCTCACCGGGCTGAGTACGGATTGGCTTGCGCTGCAGATGATCTTCCGGCCGATCAACCGCCGCCGGATCCTGGGCATCGTGCCGTGGCAGGGCCTGTTCCACAAGCGCCGCGAAGAGGTCTGCAATGATTACGCCACCCTGATCGCCACCGAGATCCTCACTCCCGCAAGGATGCTCGAAGCGGTGCTGGACGGCGAACGCGCCGACCGCCTCACCGCCATTCTGTCCCGGCGGATGAGCGAATTCATCGACACCCAGTCCGCCCCCGTGCAACCGCTGGTCACCCTGGTCGCCGGGGACGCCATCGCCACCCTCAAACGCGAGATGGTCCCGGAGATGCTCGCCTATATCCGCACCGCCGCAGCCGGATTCGAAGAACAGGCCATGCAGACCCTGGACCTGCGCAATCTGGTGGTGGAGAAAACCCGCAACCTCACCGACGAGGAATACGAGGGCCTGCTGCGCCCGGCATTCAAGCAGGACGAATGGAAACTCGTCGCGATCGGCGGCATCCTGGGCTTCCTGGTCGGTGAACTCCAGGTTCACCTCCTGCTCAGCTGATCGTCCCGCTATTACCACAGCGGATTCCGCTGAACTGCACTAGATTCCACGAGAACGGCGACGCCTGCGTCCGATGGGGGACACAGGCGTCGCCGTGCGATCTACACGCCCACCGGCCTCGAGAGTGGGCGCGGACTCGGGGAGAGCCGCCTGCCAGTAGGGCTGGACGTGGTCAACGGTCGCGCGGAGCCGGGCACGGGTTCTGATAGGTGACGCCGGGGGCATCCTGTGCCCATTGTGCCGGGGTGATGGGACTTGTGATGATCGAGCAGAGCTGGTCGGCCGCCCCTCGCGGATCGGTGCGGAGGAAATAGACCGACGACGGGGATCCGTACGACGTGGTGGTCAACAAGAGATACTTTCCGTCCCCGGTGAATCCCGCTGTCGTGATCACTCCCGGTGAAGAATCGAAATTGCCGACCAGGGCTGGCGCGCCGAGATCGCCTATGCCCCACAGTTGTACGGTCCGGCCGGACCAGTCGACCAGCATCGTGTCGTCATCGGAGATGCCTACGCCGGCGAGATCGGCAGCGGTGGTGAGCGAGACCGCGAACTGCGGTGAGCGCGGGTCGCTCGTCCGCCACACGCTCAGCCCATTTCCGCCGAAACCGCTGGCCGCGAGCAGATTTCCGTCATGACTCAGGGTGAGTACGAAACCGGTACGCCGGGAAACGATCGCACTGGACAGCACACGCCCCTCGGCAAGGTTGTACAGCGCGAGCGTGGAGCCGCCCTGCAGTAGCGTCGGTCTGGTGGCGGCGACATACGCGCCGGTCGAACTGGTTATCCCCTCCCCCGTATCAGCACCGGCGAGCGCCGAGAAGCCGGTCTTCACCGGATGCGCGGGGTCGCTGATATCCCACCAGTCCATGCCGTTCGTCGTGGTCAAGAATGCCGTATTACCACCACCGAGCACGCTTCCCGGCCCAGTGGCGTCGGGGTCGACGATGACGCCCGCCTGGGTCGCGGTACCCGTGCTGTCGACATGCCAGAGGCGCAACGTGCCCTTGTCTTCCAGGACCGCCAGAATGTTTCCATTCGACCCGACTACGTCCGGCGGACCCCCGCCAGGGATTTCGCCCGGCCCGTTTTTCACCTGCCCCAACTCGGCGGTCCGACGCGGATGGTGTGGGTCCGCGATATTCCATATCCGGATGTCGCCGTCATCGGTTTCGGTGAGCACCACATCGGTAGCGATGAACGCCGCGAACAGACCACTTGCGAACAGACCACCGGCCGGTTCCGCGGGTGCCGCCGACTCCACCGGAATGGTCGACTCGAGGGTCGGACCACCGACTGCATCGAGATTCCACAGGCCGAGCGCCGAAGCCCGCTGTGAGTCCATGATCGCGGCAAGCATCACATGCTCGCCCGAGGTGACCAGCTGGGTCGAATTCGCGTTGTACACAACAGTATTGGGAATGCGGGCCGGCGAGTCTCGCCAGAGCCGCAGGGTGTTGTCGTATCCACCACCGAGCAGTGCGCCGGTGCTCGTGTATGCGATCGTGGACATGGAGGAGCCGGTGCTCTGACAGCTCGGGACAGCCATCTCCGAATCCTTGGTCAGCCCGGCCAGATCCAGTTGGCACAATTGGGAATTCCCGTTGGTTGTACCCGAACCACCGACAGCGAGAGTCCGTCCGTCAGGACTCACAGACAGTGCCTGAAGGTCAACGGTCAACAATCCGGCGGCATCTTCCACGTTGATCGTCGCCGGGGCGCTCGGGTTCCGGATGTCCCACAGGTTCAGATTCAGGTCACCTGCACCGGCGAGAACGGTGCCGGTCGAGTCGATCGCGATGCTTTGATAGCCGGTATTGATCGTGCCGATCCGGGTTGGTGCCGCCGGATCGGCGAGAGACCACAGGCTCGTAGCTCCGTTCTCCTGGGTTTGAGCGAGAAGCGAGCCGTTCGGAGCGAAGGTGACGGCGGCGAAGAGCTGGCTGCCATCGGATGGATTGGGCAGTGTCGCAATCAAATTGGGGCGATCGGGCTGGGCGATGGACCAGAGCGCAGTGCCGCCCGGGGCGATCGCGGCGGCCAGGAGCGTGCCGTCCGAACTGATTGCCATCGCGGTGACGGCACCATGCAGCGGCGACGGCGGCAGATGAGCCTGCACTACCGGATGAGCCGGATCGACGAGATTCCACAGGCACAACCCCTCGTCATCGCATGGCGCGGCCAGCAACGGAGTTCGCGGTGCGAGGGCGACCGCAGTCGCACCGGGGGTTCGGATCGTGGATAACATGACCGCCTTGGCGGGGTCGCCGAGGTTCCACACCTGAACGGTCCCGGACTTGTGATCGGCCGGACTCAGCATCGCGGCGGCGAGCGGCCCGTTGCGCTGAGTCGCGACCCGCAGGACCGAATCCTTGGTTGTCGCAAGGACGTTGTCGAGCATCGCCGCGTGGAGCGCACTGTAAACCGCCGTCGTGGCCGCCTCCGTTGGTGAGGAGCGAAACGCCGCGAGCGCGAGCTGGGCGGCCAGCCCCGGATCGCTGACGGTCAGCGCCTGCGCATCGGCGGCAAGCGTATTCGACCGCACGACAGCGGCTTTGCGTGCCGAATCCTGCCGCGCGTGCACCAGCACGACACTGCCGCCACCGATAGCCAGAATGAGAACGCCGAGCATGGCGTAGAAGGCACGCCGCCGACGCAGGCGCGAGCGGTGATAGCGACGGCCACGCTCGAGGAATTCGCGTTCGGTCTCGCTGAGATCATTGCCGCGCTGGCGAAGCCAGTCTCGGGCGACGGCCAGTGCTGTCGGCGTCGGCAGCAGGTCACGGGCGCGGCCGCTGCGCTGCCAGCGATCGAGATCGTGGCGCAGCGATTCGTGCCAGTCCAGGAAGGTGCGGTCGGTGACGATTCGCACGGCGAGTCTGCCCCAGCCGGTGATCAGGGCCTCATGCGCGAGCTCCACCGTATCGGGGCCGTCGCCCACGGTGATGACGAGCAGCCGGGTCGCGGCCAGGCGCTGGGCGATGCGCCAGCCCTGCTCACCCAACTCCGACCGAGATGCGATCCTGCGGGTCGCCGCAGAGGTGCCGATGGGAATCCGAATCAGTTGCGCGAGAACATGTTCAGCGGCCTGCTCGTCCTGTTCGGGTACATTTTCGGACCAGGCTCGGTCAGCGTATTCCCCGAGCGCTCCGGCGACGCCGCCGAGCTTCTCGTAGGCGCGATGGGTGAGCAGGCCCCTGTCCTGACGTTCCCACAGCAGCTCCAGGGTGAAACCGAGCAGCGGCAGCGCACCGGATTCGGCTCCGGCGTCGGTCAGGATCCGTTCGGCCAGATTCGGCTGGTAGGCCACGCCCGGGGTGTCGTCCACGGGTTTGGTGATGATCTCGCGCAACTGTTCCGGGCGCATCGGCTCCAGCGCGACAACCCGCTGGCTGACGACCGGTCCGAGCCGGGGATGAGCCAGCAACGGCTCGAGGAAGTCCGCTCGCAATGTGCTCAGCACCTTGACCGCGGCGGGTGTCTCGTCGCCGAACAATACGTCGGCAATGCTGTCGACGACATCCGGCGGCAGATCCAGGAATTCTTCGAACTGGTCGACGACGACCAATAACCGGTCGGCCCGATGCAGTTCCAGGATGCGGGGCACAATCTCGCTCAAGCCCTGACGCGCCAAAACATCTGCCAGAGTTTCGGTTTCGGTGAAACGCCGAGTCTCGGGCAGATCCGGCTCCAAGAGCGGAAGCAATCCCGCCGCCAGCGCGTGCAGCGGCCCGGAATGCAAGCCCGGCCGCATCACCACCGGAATATCACCGGCGGCTCGACGTCGCGGGAGAACACCGGCCATGGCCAGCGAGGATTTACCGCAGCCGGACGGCCCAACGAGCGTTGTCCACCGTTGCTCGCCCACTGTTCGGGCCACTCGGTCGCTCTCGGCGTCCCGGCTGTGGAACGCCGCGGCGTCGGCCTCGTAGAACGGGCGCAGTCCGCGAAACGGTGAGGGCGGCACCACATGCGCACGCAAGCCTGGCCATGCCGCGAGCAGATTCTCGGTCGGGATCAGATAGCTGACCGGTGGCTGACCGGATTCGGCCGCCACCATCATGCCGACAACACCGGCCAGTTCGTCGTCCCAGACCGGGCCGCCGCTGAATCCCGGGGAGACCTGATACCCGGAACCCGCGAGGTCGGCTTGGACCCAGCCGTTGGCCTGCCGGTGTCGCAGCACGCTGCTGTGCCAGACACCTGCGGGCCGCCCTTGTGGGAGCCCGTAGGCCCGCGCAGGATGCCCCCACAGCTGTCCCGCCTCGATCAGCCGCACCGGGTGGGCGTCGGCGAGGGGTGCATCGAGCCGGAGCACCGCGACGTCGCCGGAACTCCAGGATGTGGCCGGAATCAGCTGTTCGACCGTCGCCTTCACACGATGATTCGAGGACAGCAACGGCAGGTCGACGTCGAGCGAAGCACCCGTCGATGATTCCGCATCAGCCCCGGAATGCGTTGCCGCAGTGACGACATGAGCACACGTCAACGCGATCTGCTCGGTGATGAGAAAGCCGAGCCCGACCACCCCACCCGCCGTATCGAAGATCCGCAACACGGCTGCGTCGAGAGAACCGGGACCCGTCG
Source organism: Nocardia macrotermitis (assembly GCF_009604405.1). Lineage (GTDB taxonomy): Bacteria > Actinomycetota > Actinomycetes > Mycobacteriales > Mycobacteriaceae > Nocardia > Nocardia macrotermitis. Next base: position 306,682 of record NZ_WEGK01000006.1, on the reverse strand, counting down.
CATCGGGCGTCGCCCGCTCCGGATTCGTCATTCGTTAGGCTTTTCCTGATCAGGCGGGGCAGGCTCGTCGGCGGCGGCCTCTACGCCGGGCCGACGCCATTTCAGGCTCACCTTGAAGTTCGCCTGAGTCGCGGTACTGGTGATGATCACATCGGCCTTGGCGGACAGGGACAGTCCGAACTCGATGCCGATCTCGTCGGGCGCGTGGACCATACCGCGCAAGCCCTGCACGAAATGTTCTGCGACCGGTCGGATTCCGGCCACCATCTCGCCGAGTGACCGCCCGGCCCTCGCCACTACTTCGCCCGGCCGGGAGACCTGCACCAAACCCTCGTCGACCTGATCTATCTCGACCGCGACCGTCTGCGGCACCCCGTCCATGTCGCCGACCGGTAGCTCCACCAGATAGCTCACGCCTGCTCCTGTTCGTCCGTTGGCTGTCCCCTCGGAATCCGAATATGCTGCACGACAGCGATAATCGTCCCCACTACACCCGTAATCATCCACGCAAATCACGACCGACGCGCGGGTTCGGAGACATTGCCCCACACATGCCACGGGCCCGGAAACTCAGGCTGTGCCTTGGCTTCCGGGCCCGGAGTACCGATCACCGATGGTTTGTCGAGGTGATCAGGAGATCGGCTTGGTCAGGTCGTAGACCGTGGTGCTGCCGACCGTTGTCGCGGTGTAGTGCTGCTTGACCCAGTTGGTGATCTGGGAGGCGACTCCGGAGTTTCCACCGGGGCCGCCCTGGCCGCCCGCGATGAAGTAGTGGATGTCGCCGTTGGCGACGTACTGCTCGAACTGCGCCAGGGTCGGCGAGTTGTCGCTGCCGGTGAAGCCGCCGATCGCCATCACCGAAGCGCCGGTGGACAATTCGAGGCTGCCCGCGGACTGGGAGCCGACCGCGGCCGCGGCCCAGCGGTAGCTGGTGGCGTTCTTCAGCAGCTGCTGCAACTCGGTGTTGTTGCTGCTGTCGCCACCCGGGCCGCCCTGTCCGCCGCCGGACGGCGCGGTCTTGCTCGCGTCGGTCGAGGTCGCAGCGTTCGTGCCAGAGGTCGAACCGCCCGGTGCCGTGGAACTCGTTGTGCCCGATGGCTTGTGCGAACTGCCGCCACCGCCGGGTCCGCCGCCGAAGCCCTGTCCCGTGCTCGGGCCCGAGGTCGGGATGGAACCGGTGTGCACGGTCGCCACGGTGTCGACGGTGTAGGCCGCCGAACCCGCGAAGCCGAACAGCAGACCGGCCGCCGCCACGATCACCGTGAACCGGCCCAGGGCGTGCGCGCCGACGATCAGGATCGCGGCGATCAGGATCGAGCCCACCAGGATGATCCAGCGCAGCGCCGGATACCAGTCGGGGGTGCGGTCGAGCAGGACGTAGTTCCAGATTCCGGTCGAGGCCAGCATCGCGCCCAGCACGATGCGCGCCGAGAGATTGCTTCTGCCGCGCCACAATTCGATCACCGAGATGCCCACCAGGGCGGCCACGGCCGGGGCCAGCGCGATCATGTAGTACGGGTGGATGGTGCCCTGCATGAAGCTGAACACGATGCCGGTCACCAGCAGCCAGCCGCCCCACAGCAGCAGACCCGCCCGGGTGCGTCCGGTGCGCGGGGTGCGGCGGGTGAACCACAGGCCCGCGACCAGGCCGATCAGCGATGCGGGCAGCATCCAGGAGATCTCGGTGCCGAAGGAGTCGCCGAACAGGCGGGTGATGCCGGTGCTGCCACCGAACATGGTGCCCCCGCCGCCACCTCCGCCGCCGCCGTTGCCCTCACCGCCGAGCACGCGGCCCAGGCCGTTGTAGCCCAGCGCCAGCTCCAGCAGGCTGTTGTCGGTGGAGCCGCCGATGTACGGCCGGGAAGCGCTGGGCCACAAGGCAACCAGGGCGACGAACCAGCCGCCGGAGATCACCATCGTGACGCACGCCAGGAGCAGTTTGCCGATCCGCTTCCAGAAGGAGATCGGCGCGGCGACCAGGAACACCAGACCCAACGCGGGCAGCACCAGGAACGCCTGCATCAACTTGGTCAGGAAGGCGAATCCGACTGCCACACCGGCCAATGCGATCCAGCGACCGCTGCCCTTCTCGGTCGCGCGCACCGTGCAGTACGCCGCCGCGACGAGCAGGAACACCAGCAGCGCGTCCGGATTGTTGAACCGGAACATCAACGCGGCCACCGGAGTCAGCGCCAGCGCGCTACCCGCCAGCAGACCGGCCGCCGGACCGCTCCAGCGCCGCACCGCGGCGTACACCAGCGCGACCGAGGCCACGCCCATCAGCGCCTCGGGCAGCAGCATCGAGAACGAACTGAAGCCGAACAGCCTGCCGGACAGGGCCATCACCCACATCGCGGCGGGCGGCTTGTCGACGGTGATGGAGTTACCCGGATCGAGCGAACCGAACAGCAGCGCCTTCCAGCTCTTGGTGCCGGATTGCACTGCGGCGGCGTAGAAGTCGTTGGCCCAGCCGTTACGGGTCAGGCCCCAGAAGTACAGGACCGCGGCCACGGCCAGCAGCGCCCACAGGCTCGGGCGGACCCAGCGCGGTTGATCGGGTGGTCCGTAGACCCAGCGACGCCACGGCGGTTGTTTGCGCGGCTCGACGGGCTCGACTGGTGCGGCCCGGCGGACGGGCGCTTCGGTGATGGTCATCGGTAGGTCCTCTCATCGGTCCTCACCATGGTCGAATTCCGCGATGGGCCGGGTATTGGTCCGCCCTGTGCGCATCCTGTGAACCGGAGATCTCACCCGCGCGTTCGCGGCACACCCTTGTGACCTGGGGATTCGATATTTCCCCGCGCGGTGGGCTAAGGTTTCTACTCGCCGCCGAAACGCGGAGATGCGGATGTAGCGCAGCTGGTAGCGCATCACCTTGCCAAGGTGAGGGTCGCGGGTTCGAATCCCGTCATCCGCTCAGAAATGGAAATCCGGCCCCGCCTCCTGATTCAGGAGCGGGGCCGGATTCGTTTCGAGGGTTAGTTGGTGGCCGTCAGGTCGTAGACCGTGGTGCCGTCGATGGTCTGGGCGGTGAAGTTGGCCTTCACCCAGGCCGCGATCTCCGAGGACGCCTCGCTGCCGCTGCCGGACGAGCGGCCACCCATGCCACCCATCACCGACGCGTCGATGTAGTAATGGATCTTGTGTTGGGCCACATAGGTTTTGAACTGCGCCAGGGTCGGCGAGGGGTCGGTGCCGTTGTAGCCGCCGATGGCCATCACCGGGGAGTCCACGGCCAGTTGGTAACCGGCGGCGTTGTCGGAGCCGATGGTGGCTGCGGCCCAGGTGTAGTTGCTCGCGTTGCTCTTCAGTGCCGCAACGACTTTCGCGCCGGGTTCGACGCTGCCGAACGGGCCGCCGTGTTGTCCGCCGGGGTTTCCGGTCTGGGAGTTGGCGGCCGGGGTTCCCGTCGTGGATGTGCCCGTGCCCGATGCGGAGGTCGAATTGGACTGTCCGCCTGCGGAACTCGCGGCACCGTTGGCATTCGCGCCATTGGCGGTCGAGCCGCCGTTCCGATGTCCGCCGCCGGGGCCGCCGTGGCCACCGCCGGGGAAGCCTCCCGCACCGTCCGGACCCGCCGAGGGCATGGCACCGCTGTGCGTGGTCGTCACCGTCGCGACGGTATACGCGGCGGGACCGGCCAGACCGGCGACCACGGCAAGCGAGATCGCCGCCGCGGCAGCGACTTCGGGGAGTCGATCGATCACCAGCAGCAGCACCGCCGCGACCACCGAGACGGCCACGATGGTGGGAGCCAGCCACGACAGCCAGTCCGAGGTGCGGTGCAACAGCACCCAGGCCAGCGCGGCGGTCACGAGCAACGTCCCGGACAGCACGACGCGAGAGCGAATGTCCTTGCGGCTGCGCCACATCAGCGCGGCGCCGATACCGACCGCGCCGGCGATCGCGGGTGCCAGCGCCACCGTGTAGTACGGGTGCAGGATGCCGTTCGCGAAGCTGAACACCGCGCCGGTGACCAGCAGCCAGCCCAGCCACACCAGCAGGGCCGCACGGGTGCGGTCGGTACGCGGGGCCCGCCGGATCACCCACAACCCGGCCACACCCAGGATCACCGCCGCCGGGATCAGCCAGGCGATCTGGCCGCCCATCGAGTCGGCGAACAGGCGATTCCAGCCCGCGTCGTAGTTGGTGTTGCCGAGGCCGCCGGTCTCGTCGCCGGTCAGGCGGCCGACGCCGTTGTAGCCCAGGGCCAGCTCCAGCACGCTGTTGTGCTGCGAGCCGCCGATATAGGGCCGCGAACTCGCGGGCCACAGTGCCACCAGGGCCAGATACCAGCCCGCGGACACCACCATCGTGAGCGCGGCGGCACCGGCCTGTAGCAGCCGTCGCGGCCAAGAACGGTGCGAGGCAAGCAGATACACCAGCAGCAGCGCGGGCAGCACCAGGAACGCCTGCATCATCTTGGCCAGGAAACCGAATCCGACGAAGACCCCCGCCAGCGGCAACCACCAAGCGGCGCAATCCTTCTCGACCGCGCGCAGCGTGCAGTAGGCCGCGCAGGTCAGCAGCAGCACCAGCAGGGCGTCGGGGTTGTCGTAGCGGAACATCAAGGCGGCCACCGGAGTCAGCGCCAGCACGGCGCCGGCCAGGATGCCCGCCCAGTGCCCGCCGACCCGCCGCACCGAGGCGTACAGCACCGCGACGGCCGCGATGCCCTCGAGCACCTGGGGTACGAGCAGACTCCACGCGTTGAAGCCGAACAGCCGCGCGGAAATATCCATCACCCACAGCGCGCCGGGCGTCTTGTCCACGGTGATCGAATTGGCCGCGTCACTGGATCCGAACAGCATCGCCTTCCAACTCGACGACCCGGCCTGCACGGCCGCGGCGTAGAACTGGTTGGCCCAGCCGCTCGCCCCCAGATCCCACAGATACAACACCGCCGTCGCGACCAGCAGGGCCGCCAGACTCAGGCGCCGAATCCACCGCGGCCGCCGGTTCACAGCGGGCAGCGGCTCCGGCGGGGCGGCTACAGGTTCCAGCAATGTCGAGGTCACGCTGTAATTCTGGCGATCATTCGTGATTGCCCCCTAGGTTGCCGCTGTGCACTCGCTGTGAGGGTGGGGCGGTCCGACGTATCGGCCGTCACCATCGCCGCCGGAATATGACGAAGCCCTCCGGCGTGAGCGGCATATCGCCCAACGCTCGAAGGTCTTCATGCCACATCCGCCCACACCGCCCGACGCGGTACGACCCGATACCGCTCGAACCGCGCCGACTCCGGCTGATACCGGCCCGCCCTACACCAACCCGAATCAAGCGAACAGATTCGGATCACGCCCACTCGGGCCGGTCGATCTCAACGTGTCCCCTTCGCGCTCAGCCCTTTCCGCGCCCCCGCGGCCCGCCAGCCGAATCGCCACCGGATTGTTGGCTGGTTACAGAGGCGATGGGGATCGCCGCCGCTACGTTCTCTCTGTTGCTCTCGACCTTACGGGCGTTCGGTGAGAGCGGCCCCCAACGCCGCCTGCGCACCCCTACATTCTCATGGAAGCAATCGACCACAGCAGCGTGCAGAGCATTCAAAACCTTTGGCGCAATGATGAGTTGGTCGACATCGTCGTACGTGCTCGGCTGAGGGTAGTAGTCGCGCTCGGTATCTGCGTGCGCTTGCCAGACAGCAGCGGCAGCCTCAGCCAGAGCCATCCCACCATCCAGAAGCCGAATTTGCTCAACGTCCAGCCCCATCTGCAAAGCGAGTTCCACAGTGTCCGGTTCCGCTGGCTGATTCACACGCGTATAACCATTGATGACCCCTCGTTGCACTGCCATGAGGTTTTCCTGGCGCCGGGCGGACAGACGGAGGAGTGAGCTGGTCAATTTCAGCAGTTCTTCACGTCGCCACTTCTCGATCTCGCGCTGACCGGTCTTCCTCTGCGTGTAGAGGAAGTTGGCAACAACCCCCGAGGACAGCCAGGAAAGAAAGGGAAGCGGAAAGTACAGTCGCCCACACCGTTGAGACAGTACCTGCCCGTTCGCGCCGATCCGAGCCTTTCCCGAAGCATGGTGGCCCGCGCTCACCCCTCGCGAACAGTGAGGTCAGCCGCGCGCCGAGCCCTCCGGCCACACAACCGTCACCGGCACACCGCGCTCACGCGCCAGCGCGACCACACTGCCGGTGCCGCCGCGCTCGCCCCCTTCTCCATCCCATACGGCGATCAGCCGATCGCACGATCCGACCACGACCTCGTTCGCGGCCTCGTACGCTTCAGCGCCGGCGTCATCGAAGTCCATCACCTGAACGCGTTCCGCGCGCTGCACCAGTTCATCGAACAGCGGCGCGTGATCCGGCTTCACCTTCCGCTCCCGATAGTTCCGCGAGGGCACGACAACCTCCAACCGTCCGCCCGCGTCGAGTGCGGCTCGAGCGAACACCGAATCAGCTCCCCGCGCAATGCAACTCACACCGGTCACCTCGGCGGCCCCACCGACCGCAGTGATCTGGCGGGTGATCTCCGCGTACACCAACGGTGTTGTGTCCGCGGTCAGGTTCATGTGTCCAGTGACACCGATTCGCACGGCTCGACTCCTCTACATCGTTGCGTCAACCATGGGCCGGATCCGGTCGCGCAGTTCCGCGATCTGACCGGCCTGGGCCAGCTGTCCGGTCCGGTCGCACACCTTCTGGAGCTTCTTGCGCACGCGGTCGGAGCTGGTCTTGCCGACCGTATCCAACGCGTCGAAGCCGAGTCGGCACGCCTCCTCGTACTCACCGGCGATCATGCGGGCCTCGACGATCCCGAGCTGGTCCAGAGCGGAGCTGCGCAGCCGCTCCGGCCGCCGCGCACCGATCGCCCACGCGATCGAATCGGCGGCTTCACCGGCAAAGGTCGAGTCTCGGCGGGCGATATCCAGCAGACGACCACCGATAGTGCCGACCAGCTCCGCGGAGTCGAAGTAGTTGATCCAGTAAGGATCCGATGCCGGATCGGAGTTGGAGAATTCGTCGAATGCCTTGCCGCACGCCCACCGGAATGCTGAGGGCCGCCCAAAGCCCACTTCTTCACCACCGACAGGGATACGCCAGCGCGCATAGCGAAATCCCGCTGGGAGAGTCGCAGCGCATCGCGCAGCGCGGTCGCGTCGGCACCAGTCCACATGACCTGCATACCCAATCCCCTGTCCCCGGTGTGAGCTGCGTGTACCAGCGTGAACCGAGCGTATACCAGCGTGGCCCGCGCCGATCTTCTCTTGCGAATCATTCGGCGCGAGAGTTGATTTCACGCGCCGCCGCCGAGTGGAGAGGCACCTCGGCAGCGGCGCGCACCATCCGTCAGCCGGAAGAAGGCAGCGCACCCTCATGGAGACCGATACACAGCTTGCGCAGAAGAAAATCGCAATTCCCTTTCTGCGCATCGAGATTCGATACGGGAACGATCCAGGCGACCACCTGGACCAGCGCCCGCGTAAGCGCGCAGCGCGCGGCGTCCTCATCGAGCACGGCCATTTCCGATGAGTCCTGAACTGCCGCGCCGCATACCCGGCGCGCCCGAAACCCCACACCGAACCGGGTCAGCCAGTTTCGCGCTGCTGATCCGCGTAGCGACCGGCCTCGATGCATGGGCCGAGCGTGATCACGCGAAAACCCTTGCACAGGAGGATGAATGGACGGGCCATGGATCTGGTCGTGGATGATCGACGGCCAACACCCCATGCACGTGGGCGTGGATCCGCCTCGCCATCAGCACCGAGACCGCGGTATGGATCGACCAGGAAAGGCCGCGAGAACCGCAGCGGCACAGAATAATTCAGGGGAGAACAAATGAAGATCGTCACCGTAATCGTGGGGGCAGCTGCCGCAACGCTTCTGGGTGTCGTGGCAGCACCGGTCGCGGCAGCACCGGTCACCCCGGTCAGCAATGCGGGCTGTCTCGTGCACCCCATCGGGCCGCACAAGATCGGACACGGCTCGACCGCGCCGATCAGCTTCGGATTCAAAGTCGCGTGCTATCCACGTGACCCTGATCCGCGGGCCGTGACCGTCAAACTGTGGCGCAAGAACGTCCACACGGGACAGATCTATATGCACGCCGAACGAACCGACCACAGCACCAAGGCAATGGACGAGAAGATCTACTACGCATCCTGCTCGGATGCGTCGGTTCAATGGGAATTCCACACCGAAGCCATCGCCACAGCGGTCTACGATTACTCCGCTGGCCACGATGACGGCAACAGCGACCCCGCGCTACTCGACTGCTGACCAGAAAGGATGGCCCCGGTGAGCCGTACCGAACTTCACCCGGCGATCCCGGTCGCGCACGAAGCGCTCGGCAACTTCCCTGGAGACTTCAGCGTCGTAGCTTTTCTGCCTCACGACAATGTTGCTGGTGTCGTCATGGACAGCGAGCAGGCTCGGGCCGTCGTGATCGTCGAGAACACCGACGGGATATGGACCGCCCCGGGCGCAATCATCGGCAGCCCTCCACCGGAACGCCCACGCGAACCGGCCACACCCGATCATCTGCCGTTGGCGCGCATGAACCGCAAACGCACAGGACAGGTTGACGCCGCAGGCAACTGGGTGGGGGATGTCTGGTACGCCGTGACCGGGCTCGCCGCCGAGGACGCAACCGAAATCGCCGTCATCGTCGGCGGGCACGAGTATCGGGAGCCGATCGGCGACGGCGGGCTAGCGTTCGCGTTCGCCCGGATCCACGCCGAGGACGAACCGGTTGTATTCGTGCACACCCGCGACGGCCGCGCGGTGCGCGCGACTCACTGACCCTGGAGACGAAAAATACACCCCGGCCGCAGCAACGCGACCGGGGTGCACCCCTGTGTATCTCACGACCTCATCAGCCCAGCAGGGACACGACCATGAAGCTGTGCCATAAGATCGCGCTCCGTATCGGCTGCGTCATCACCGGCCTCGCGCTCGGCGCCGCCTTTCGACTCCGGTCTCGGGGCAGCCGTTGGTGCCCGGCCCTCACCAACAGGGGCCGCACCACAACGAATTGCAGGACAGACCCTAGGCCGTCGACTCCGCCGTGCTCGGTCGCACCAGGGGCAGGCGGACCTTGAACTCGGTGCGGCCGGGTTCGCTGTCGACGGTGATCTCGCCGCCGTGGGCCTTGACCACTGCCGCGACGATGGCGAGGCCCAGGCCCGTGCTGCCCGCGTGGCGGGAGCGGGAGGAGTCGCCGCGGGCGAAGCGTTGGAAGACCTCCGGTTGCAGGGTGGCGGGGATGCCGGGGCCGTCGTCTCGTACGGTCCAGACCGCGGAATCGGTGTCGACCTGCAGGGTGGCGAGGACGCTGGTGCCGGGTGGGGTGTGGACGCGGGCGTTGGTGAGCAGGTTTGCCAGGACCTGGTGCAGGCGGGCGACATCGCCGAGGACCATCACCGGCGTATCAGGCAGCGACAGGTCCCAGTGGTGGTCCGGGCCCGCGATGTGGGCGTCGGAGATGGCGTCGACGGTCAGCGGGGTCAGGTCGACCGGCTGGCGTTCCAGCGGGCGGCCCGAATCCAGGCGGGCCAGCAGCAGCAGGTCCTCCACGAGGCCGGACATCCGGTGGGCGGCCGCGTCCACCCGGCCCATGGCTTCGGCCACGATCGGCGGGACCTCGTCCCGATTGCGTTGTGCCAGTTCGGTATAGCCGCGGATGGCGGCCAGCGGCGTGCGCAATTCGTGGCTGGCGTCGGCGACGAACTGCCGCACCCGGATCTCGCTGTCGTGCCGGGCCGAGAGGGCACCGGCGATATGTTCCAGCATCCGGTTCACTGCGGCGCCGAGCTTGCCGACCTCGGTGCCGGGATCGGAGTCCGCGGCCGGAACCCGCACGGGCAGTTCGACTTCCCCGCGATCCAGCGGCAGCCGGGCCACCCGGGCCGCGGTCGAGGCGACCCGGTCCAGCGGGGCCAGGGCGCGCCGGATCACCCAGACGCCCACGGTGATGGCGACGGCCAGCGCGACGATCGTGACGATCACCGAAACCAGAAGTCCCCGCATGAGTGTCGCGTTCACCGAGTCCATCGGCAGGCCGGTGACGATGGTGACGTGCTTGTAGGTCTGGCTCGCCACCACGCGATAGCTGCCCACGCCGTCCAGATCGATCGTGACCGGCCTGCCGTCGGTCGTGAGGCTCGCCAGCTGGCTCTTCGCGGTGTCACTCAGCGCGACCTGACTACCGTCGGAACCTATCTTGCCCGCAGCGGTGACCTTTCCGTCGGCGACCATCGCGCCGATCGAATCGGGTTGGATGCCACCGCGATTGAGGAAGGTCGGGCCCGCACCGGATGTCGTGGCATCCGGCAGGCGGGGCGGTGGATGCGCGGACCAGTCGGCCGGGAGCGGTCCGACGAGGGAGCCGCCACCGGAATCCATCAGGGCGTGCTTCTCGGTGTCCATCAGTTGCGTGTCGAGCTGATGCACCAGGAACTGTTGCAGCGCAAGCTCTGTCGCGGCGCCGATGCCGACGACGACGAGCACCAGCAACAGCACCTGGCCGACCAGCAGCCGCAGGCGCAGCGACCAGCGTCGCGGAGACCAGCGGCCCGAGCGGCGGTAGCTGTCGGATTCACCCGCGGACTCGCGAACCGAACCGGCCCGCGAATGCCGCCGAGAAGTTCCGGAATCGGCTGTGTCCCTGGCAGATTCGTGCGCATCGTGCCCGGAGTAGTGCCGCCGCAACGGCACCGCCGCGGCGCCGGCGACCGGGGGCTCAGGTAGCAGGCTTGAGGACATAGCCCGCCCCCCGGAGTGTGTGGATCATCGGCTCGCGCCCGTTGTCGATCTTCTTGCGCAGGTAGGAGACGTAGAGCTCGACGATATTGGAGGTGCCGCCGAAGTCGTAGTTCCAGACCCGGTCCAGGATCTGCGCCTTGCTCAGCACGCGCTTGGGGTTGCGCATGAAGAAGCGCAGCAGCTCGAATTCGGTGGAGGTCAACGTGATCGGGTCGCCGCCGCGGGTCACCTCATGGCTGTCCTCGTCCAGGATGAGGTCGCCGACGACGATCTGAGCGCCGCTGTCGTGCAACGTGATTCCGGTGCGACGCAGCAGGGCGCGCAGGCGCAGCACGACCTCCTCGATGCTGAACGGCTTGGTGACGTAGTCGTCGCCGCCCGCGGTGAGTCCGGCGATCCGATCCTCGACCGAATCCTTGGCGGTCAGCAGCAGCACCGGCAGATGGGCGATCTCGGCGCGCATCTTGCCCAGCACCTCGAGTCCGGTCATATCGGGCAGCATGACGTCCAGGACGACCACGTCGGGACGGGTCTCACGAGCGCGGGCGATGGCGGTGCGGCCGTCACCGGCGCTGTGCACCTCCCAGCCCTCGAACCGCAACGCCATCGACAACATCTCGGCCAGCATCGGCTCGTCGTCGACGACCAGCACGGTCACGGGACTGCCGTCGGCGCGGCGCATCACGGGGCGTTCGGTCGGGGAATTGGCACTGGTCATAGCGGTCACCTCATCATGGTCACGCCCACTGCTCGGAGCGGGCTTTGTCCCTGCTGTGCGCTACCTGTGAAACCTCGGCGGACCCGGAAAACCATTCGTGACCAGGGCGCACATATCGAACACTGACGCCGCGCACAGCCCGCACCCAGCTTGGCCGCACACGGTGGAGCCAACACCGACGACCCAGTCGGGCCTCGTACCCAAGGAGTAACTCCATCATGACCGCTCCCGAGCAGCCCCCGCGCCCCGAGCAGCCCGAACACGCCGAGCAGGCGCAGACCGAACCGGTCGCCACCGAGCCGACCTGGGGTGCGGCCCAGACCACACCCTCGACCTGGAACAAGCGCAAGACCATCGCCACGGTCGGTATCGCGGCCGCGATCGCCGCGGTGGGCGGCGGCGTCATCTACGCGGCGTCGGGCAATTCGTCCGAGCACGACCGCTTCGGCGGGCCGGGCGGCGGGCCCGGCTGGAGTATGAACAGTCAGGGCGGCGGGGCGAATTCGTCCGGTCCGGGCGGCGGCAACTCCGGGCCGGGCAATGCGATCGGCACGCCGACGCTGCACGGTCAGTTCGTCATCTCCGACGGCAACGGCGGATACACCACCGAACTCACCCAAACCGGAACCGTCACAGCGATTTCCGCCGATTCGATCACCGCGAAGAGTACCGACAGCTACACCCACACCTACACCATCAACACCACGACGCAGTCCGAGTCCGGGCTGAAAGTCGGTGACACGGTGAGTATTCGGGCTACCGATGCGAACGGGACGTCCACGGCGACGGTCATCACCGAGCCCAGCCTCAGTCAGAGCAGCAACGGTTTGAGTCGTCGCAACAACCACACGTCCGGGCGACCGGGTGGCACGAACGACGACACCAGTGGTGATCAGAACCAGATGCCCAGTGGGCCAGGACAATTCGGCCCTGGCGGCATGGGCGGTGGTCCGGGAACGCCGATGGACGCGCAGGCGCCCACGACCAACTGACGACCGCCGCCGCGTCCGGCCCGACGCCCACACGGGCAGGTACCGAATGCCGCAGGTCGGCACCGACGATCCGGTCCGGCCGGACCGGCCGGATGTCCATAGCGGGCGGATCAGGTTCCGCAACCGCCGACGACACTTCACCGCGCCGACGCGGAGTCGGGTTCAGCGGCCCACCTTGCGCCGGTACTCCTCGACCTCCGCGGCGGTCGGCGGGTTCGCTCCCCGGCGGGCGCAGGTCAGGGCGGCGATCAGGGCGGCCTCGCCCAGCAGTTGATCCAGGTCGGATTCATCGATGGCGCGCAAGGCCTTTCGTCGGTTCGCCCCGAGCAGGTCGCGGCGGTGCAGACCGGCGAGCAGACCGGTGGAGAAGGCGTCGCCCGCGCCGACGGTGTCGACCAGTTCGATCGGCATGCCTGGGCGATGGATCGGCGTGCGCCCCTCGGCGGTGGCGGCCAGCGCACCGTCACCACCGAGGGTGACCGCGACCAGCGCCGGGCCCCAACTCGCCCAATCCACCACGACGTCCTGCGGCGAACGTCCCGGATACAGCCATTCCAGATCCTCCGAACTGACCTTGACCACATCGGCCAGCCGCACCACCGCTTCGCAACGCTCCCGCGCCTGCTCGTGAATCATCAACTGCGGCCGCATATTCGGGTCGTAGGAGATCGTCGCGGTGGGCCGGGCGCGTTCGAGCAGACGGAACAGCGCATCGGCTCCCGGCTGCTGCGTAATCGCCAGCGACCCGGTGTGCAGAGCGACCACGTCACCCTCGAGCGCATCGGCGAGCTCGGCATCGGTCCACTGCCAATCCGCGGTGCCGTCGATCCGAAAGTCGTACTGCGCGACACCATCCGAATCCAAGTCCACGATCGCCAGCGAGGTCGGCTCGGCCGCCTCAACCGTATGATCGAGACTGATCTCATTGCGCCGCAAATGATCCCGAACCCGATCCCCCATCGCCCCCGCCCCGATCCGCGCCAACATCCGCACCGGCGCCCCCAACCGCACCAACCCGACCGCCACATTCGTCGGACTCCCCCCGGGCATCGCCACGAACTGCCCCGCGACATCGGCAGGCACGAGATCGACCAACGCCTCCCCCGCCACCGCGATAACGCCCTCACCCCGCCCTACTGCTTCACCGGATTCCGCGCTCACTTCGGCCACCGCGCACACTTCCTTACCGATCCGATCACCACATCGCGAAAAGACAACGCCGTCAGAGACGATAGCCAGTGACCTGCAACTCGTCCAAGAATCGCCGGAGTCCATCGCTGGTAGCCATCGAAAACGAGCTCACACCGTCGTCCGATCCGCGGTTATCATGACCGATATGGGTGTCCCACATGTCGCACCGTCGAACCTCCCGGCCTATATGACCTGGGAAGAGCTCGAACTCCTTCCCGCAGAGATCGCGGGCCAGATCGAGCTGTGGAACGGGCGTGTGGTGTGGGCGCGGCGCGGTCCGGCGGAACATCAGGACTTCACGAACCTGCTCTGGTCGGGCCTGCGGCGTTGCGCCCGGCAGGACATGCAGGACAATCTCGAACATTGCTGGCGAGTGTCGACCGAGACGAACATCTTCTTCGGAGAAACCGGCAAGTCCGATTACGTGACTCCCGACTTTCTGATCTATCGCTGCCTTGAGGAGGAGTTTCAGGATATCCGCGCTGCGGATGTCTACGTCGCCGGAGAGGTCATTTCCCCCTCGAACTCCGACCGGGATATCGAAGAGAAGAAAGTACGTTATGCGCGCGGAGGCATCCCGTGGTACTGGGAGGTACAGATGGGACATTCGCCTCGCCGTATCAAGATTGTCCGCGCGTATGCGCTGGAAACCGGCCATGGGACGTTGCCAGCAGGCGTGACACCATTACATCCGGCGAACTACGTACTCGCCGGGATGTGGCGTTCCGGTACACCGGGCACGAACGACAACACAGTGCAGGACAAATCCGATCCGGACGGAATCACTTTCGAGTTTCCCTTCCCGATTCGAATCCCTTGGAGCGAACTCGAATTCTGACGCAGACTCACCGGACGAAAGCGGCTCGGCCGAGCGACATCGGGTGCGGATGATCCAGCGAATGCGCCGATATGCGAATGATCATCGCCTGATGTGTCGCGGCAGGCGAGTCGGGTCAGCCGCCCGCGTTGAGGTCGCGGGCGAGGGCGGTGGCAGTGTCTCGGAGTAGGGGGATGATGGTGTTCATGTCGAGGCCGGAGACTCGGGCCTGGGGGCCGGAGATGGAGAGGGCGGCGCGGGTGGGGGCGTCGGGGATGGCGGCGGCGAAGCAGCGGACGCCGATTTCCTGTTCGCCGTCGTCCTGGGCGTAGCCGAGTTCGCGGATCTGGTCGATCTCCGCGCGGATCACCGCGGGGTTGGTGATGGTGTGAATTGTGCGGGGGCTCATGGTGATTCGGGACAGGATGCGGTCGACCTCGGCGGGGGGCAGGGTGGCCAGGACGGCCTTGCCGACGGCGGTGCAGTGCAGGTCCACGCGCTGGCCGACCTCGGTGAACATGCGCATCGCGTGCGGGGAGGGCACCTGGGCGACGTAGACGACCTGATCCCCGTCCAGCACCGCCATATTGGAGGTTTCCCCGGTCAGATCCCGCAGCCGGGTCAGGTGCGGTCGCGCCGACGCGCCGAGCACCCGACTGGCCGTCTCACCGAGCCGAATCAGCCTGGGCCCCAACGAGTATCGCCGCGAGGGCTGCTGCCGGATGTAACCGCCCGAGATGAGCGTGCGCAACAGCCGGTGAATCGTCGGCTGCGGCAGCCCGGAAGCCTCCGCGAGCTGGGACAGCGTCGCCTCCCCGCCCGCGTCGGCCACCAACTCCAGCAGTTCGAAGGCCCGATCGACGGACTGCACACCGCCACTGGCCCGCGTCTGCGTCTCGGTCACGGCGCTCGTCCTCCTCGGTAGGCGTTTCCGTCATCCTGCCAGTAAGTTCCGCCATACGGAAGTTCGGGCCGGGGAATTCACTCCGGGGAAACGCGCCGAGGCACGGTGGCGGCAAGAGATCCCGTTCAGCAGAAGCCCGGGATACCGTGCCAGGCGTTGCCGGGTTCGGGTGCGTCATCGCGTTCGACAGTGGCCTCGATCAGCCCGTACGGCCGGTCCGCCGCGATGAACACCTCCCCCGGATTCTCGATACCGAACCGATCCAGGTCGTAGAGGAAGTGATGCTTGTTGGGCGCGGAGAAACGGATCTCGGCGACGCCCGGATGCTGCTCGAGCACCGCGCGCCCCATGCTGTACAACGTCTGCTGCAACGCGTAGGAATGCACAACCGCGAACTCCCGCAACAGAATCGAGCGAATCGAGTCGAAACTCGCATCCCAATCGATCGTGCCGACGGGGTCGTAACGCCAGCGCGCGATCAGGGAGGTCGCCATGATCCGATCGGTGGTCGGCTCCAGGGTGGTGAATTCGTCCTCGAAGAAACCGTGGAACTCCGAACCGGTCGTCTTCAGCAGCACCAGATCCTTGATCCCGGCCACCACCTGCGCCCGCCGATCCGATCCGGTCCCATCGATATTGACCACCGTCGTGCGCACTCCCCCGCCGGTCCGCACGAAGGAGTGGTCGTGCGGCGCGCCGTCGACCGGGATGCGATCCCAGCCGTACTCGTCGATCTCGATGCGCGCGCCGTCCGCCCCCGGACAGCGGGCGATGAAGTGGTCACCGAGGGTGAGCGCGAAATCCTCGATCGCGGCCACGCCCTGCTGCTTCGCGAAGGCGAAGACGGTGTTCTTCTGCGAATCGGTGGGCAGCACGTCGCGCTGCTCGCCGGTGATGTGCGCGTCCTCGAACCGGCCGCGCAGCGCGGTGGAGACGTTGAGATCGCGGATCCGATGACGTTCGGTCTCCCGGAACACGCGCACGAGACGGTTCTCGGCCTTGCCGTACTGATTGGGCCCGAGCCGGATGGCCATGGGTCAACTCCCTCGATAGGTGGACAGGGCGAACGGGGACAACAGCAGCGGAACATGGTGGTGCTGTTGCGGATCGGTGATGGCGAAGGTCACCGTCACCTCGGGGAAGAAGTGCGCGCGATCGCCGTAGTAGGCGGTGGTGTCGAAGGTGAGCCGGTACCGTCCGGCCTCGACGCGCTCGGGGCCGAGGGCGGTGCAGCGGCCGTCCTCGTCGGTGCGGCCGGTGGCCAGTTCCCGCCAGCCTTCGGAGGTGCGCAGCTCGAGCAGCACGGGGACGTCGCGGGCGGGATGCCCCTCGGCGGTGTCGAGCACATGGGTGGTGATGGCGCTGCGGGTCATGCGATTACCGTCCCTTCCAAGCGTTTTCGCGCGATCGCGGCGAGTTCCCCTCTGGTGACCAGTATTTCGTCCTCGGGGGCGTTGTCCAGGCGGGCGGTGAGATCGGCGAGCAGTTCCGGTCCGGTGCGACCGGCGGCGCACACCAGATAGATGAGCCCGAATCGGGCTTCGTAGGCGAGATTTCCCGCGCGCAACCGCTCGAGCAGTTCGGCATCGGCACGATCGACGCCGGACTGCTCACCCGCGGGCCGGGAGCCCGGGGCGGTCGCCGCACCGATGCGCGGATGATCGGCGAGTGCGGCGCGCACCTGATCGGGACGCAGGGCGAGCACCTCGCGTTCGGCCAGGGCCAGCAGCGTCGGGCGATCGGCGTAGGGCCGGGCGGCGGCGACCGCCTCGATCCATGCCGGTAGGCCGACGACCTCGCGCAACACGGCCCGCCAGTCCTGCTCGGGCAGCTCGTTCAGCTGCGTCATCATCAGTGGTTGCCGCATTCGCCACACCTCCGGGTCCCATTGTTCCGGCGGGCTCGCGGCCGGAGACCGAACGATCGAATCGTTCCGAAAGTTCTGCATTGTGGAATCTTAGTTCCGTCATAGCGAATCTAAGGCGGGCGCGACACGCTGTCAACAGTTCGGACGCGGTTCGTCCGACATCGACGAAAAGTGTTGACCACCATGCCCGATGAGCGTTACCGTCATATTACGGAAGTGAAATTCCATATTACGAAACTTATCGCCACGATCCATGATGAAATAGACGGCAGCGGAGTGGACCGCGCAGGCGAACATCCCGAGACGGAGAGATACGGCATGACCCGACACCCCCTGCCCTACGCGGTGAATCTGTCCATCCTGTTCGCCGAACTCCCGCTGCTCGAGCGTCCCGCCGCCGCCGCGGCCGCCGGATTCGAGGCGGTGGAGTTCTGGTGGCCCTTCCCCACCGCGACCCCGCCCGACGCCGACGTCGACGCCTTCGTCGCGGCGATCGAACGGGCCGGGGTGCGGCTGATCGGGCTGAACCTGTTCGCCGGGGATATGCCGGCCGGTGATCGCGGGTTGGTTTCCTGGCCCGGCCGGGAGGACGAGTTCGCCGCCGGTGTCGCGGCGGCCGCGCGGATCGGCGGACGCCTGGGTTGCCCGGCGTTCAACGCTCTCTACGGCAATCGGATCGAGGGCCAGGTACCCGGGATCCAGGACGACGTGGCGATCGGCAATCTGGGGGTGGCCGCCCGCGCGCTCGGGGAGATCGGCGGGACCGTGCTGATCGAGCCGGTCAGCGGGATACCGGCGTATCCGTTGCAGACCGCGCAGGATGCGGTCGGCGTCATCGACCGGGTGAGCGCCGCGCACGACGTGCGGAATCTGGGTCTGCTCGCGGACCTCTACCACCTGACGGTCAACGATGACGACCTGGACAAGGCGATCGAGGGTTACGGCGATCGGATCGCACACGTGCAGATCGCCGATGCGCCCGGACGTCACGAACCGGGCAGTGGCGAGGTGGACATCTTCGGGCATCTGGGCAGGATCGCCGCGGCCGGTTATCGCGGATACGTTGCCGCGGAATACATCCCGACCGGTGCGAGCGCCGACAGTTTCGGTTGGATGCACGTGACGCCCTGAACCGGCATCGCCCCTCTTGTCGAACTTGCCTCGGATACAACAGCATTGGAGAAGATGTGACCAGGATCGGATTCATCGGACTCGGAATCATGGGTGCTCCCATGGCATCTCACCTGGCCAAGGCGGGGCACGAGGTGATCGGCCACACCCACAGTCCGGCCGCGTACGCGCGATTGCGGGGCGATGGTGGCAGTTCCGCGGACAGCGTCGCGGATGCGGTGCGGGATGCGGAAGTCGTCATCACCATGCTGCCCAACCATCCTCAGGTCGAAGAGGTGGTGCTCAGGGCGGACGGGGTGTTCGCCCACGCACCCGCGGGCGCGCTGCTGATCGACTTCTCCACCATCCGGCCGGAGAGTTCGATCGCGCTGGCCGAGGCCGGTGCGGCCGCCGGCTTCCGGGTGCTGGACGCGCCGGTCTCCGGTGGTCAGGGCGGGGCCGAGGAAGGCGTGCTGTCCATCATGGTGGGCGGCGAGGAGGACGATTTCACCACGGCCACACCGATTTTCGAGGTTCTCGGTAAGACCTTCATCCACGTCGGACCGCACGGTGCGGGGCAGGTGGTGAAGGCGGCCAATCAACTCGTCGTCGGCGGCACCTACGCGCTCGTGGCGGAGGCGATCGTGCTGATGGAGTCGCTGGGCGTGGACGCAGGGAAGGGGCTGGACGTGCTCGCGGGCGGTCTGGCGGGAAGTACGATCCTGGACCGCAAGCGCGCATCGATGGTGGCGCGGGAATTCACGCCCGGATTCCGAATCGACCTGCACCACAAGGATATGGGGATCGTCGCCGATGCCGCGCGGCAGGCCGATCTCGCGCTGCCGAGCGCCGCGCTGACCGCCTCCCTGATCGCCGCGGGGCGGGCACAGGGGCTGGGGACGCTGGATCATTCGGCGCTGCTGAAGGTTGTCGAGAATCTCAACGGAATCGGCGGGAAATAGTCATGGCACCGCGAATCATCCTGGCACCGGACAAGTTCAAGGGGTCACTGACCGCTCGGCAGGTGGCCGACGCGGTGGGTGAGGGCATCCGGCGGGTTCGTCCCGACGCGTCGATCACCTGGGTTCCGGTGGCCGATGGCGGGGAGGGGACGGTGGATGCGGCCGTAGCGGCCGGGTTCGAGCCGTGCGAGGTGGAGGTCACCGGGCCGACGGGTGAGGAGGTGCGAACATCCTTCGCGCACAACGGATCCGTCGCCGTGGTGGAGGCCGCCGCGGCGTGCGGGCTGTACCAGTTGCCCGGTGGTGTGCTCGCGCCGTTGACGGCGACCAGCCGTGGTGTCGGCGAATTGATTCTGGCCGCGCTCGATACCGGTTGTCGCACAGTGGTTCTCGGTGTGGGTGGGAGTGCCTGCACCGATGGTGGGGCCGGATTGGTTGCCGCGCTGGGCGCTTCGCTACTGGATGCCGACGGCCGGGAGGTGGGTCCCGGTGGAGGCAGCCTGATCGATATCGCTCATCTGGATCTGCACCGGATCGATCCGCGTATCCGGGACGCCGATCTGGTACTGGCCAGTGATGTGGACAATCCGCTGCTCGGAATCCACGGTGCCGCTACGATTTTCGGGCCGCAGAAGGGTGCGAGCGCGGGCGAGGTGGCGGCGCTCGAAGCCGGTCTCACCCATTGGGCTCGGCTGGTGGCGCAGCACACCGGGCTCGACGTCGCCGATCGTCCCGGAGCCGGGGCCGCCGGAGGGATCGGGTTCGCCGCGCTGGCGGTACTCGGCGCGCGCCGGTCCGGCGGTATCGATGTGCTGCTGGACCTGGTCGGATTCGACCACGTCGTGCGGGACGCGGATCTCGTGGTGACCGGTGAGGGCTCACTCGACACGCAAACCCTGCACGGTAAGGCCCCCGTCGGTGTGGCCGACCGCGCCGCACGGGCCGGAGTGCGGACGATCGCCGTCGCCGGTCGGCAGCTGCTGGATGCGGACCAGTTGCGCACCGCCGGGTTCGCGGCCGCCTACCCGCTCACCGATCTCGAGCCCGATCTGCGACGTTGTCAGAGCGAGGCCGCGGCACTGCTGCGACAGCAGGGGGAACGAATTGCCCGCGAACAGCTCGCCGCCACACCATGATGCCGACCACGCCCGCTGTCCGGGCGGAAGCCGGAAACCCTACGCCGTCAAAGGGTTTCCGACTTCCACCCCTTCGGCGGGCGCGGGCGAACCACGACGATCGGCGGTCCTTCCGGCACGAAACAACCGGCCGGGCCGCCAATCCCGAAGCCCCGATTCCAGCAACACGCCGGAGTCCTGCACACAACACGCAGTCGCTATCACGGTGGCGCTGCGATGCCTGAGCCAGAGAGCCGCCCGCGTGGTCGCCGACCCGAAGCGATCGAACCTTACGGAAATCCAGGAGTCCCAGTGCCCATGAACACACCGAAACAACAGGCCGACAAGGTATTCCGTGCGCGACGGGTGATCACGCCGACGGGTGAGATCGCGGCGAGCGTGGTGGTCGCCGCGGGACGGATCATCGATATCGCGCCGTACGACGCGGTGCCCGACGCCGGTGACGTCGTGGAAGTGCCCGATGACGCGGCGTTGCTGCCCGGGTTGGTCGACAGTCACGTGCATGTGAACGAACCGGGCCGGACCGAGTGGGAGGGGTTCGCCACCGCTACCCGTGCGGCGGCCGCGGGTGGGGTGACGACGTTGATCGATATGCCGCTCAACAGTATTCCCGCCACCGTGGATGTGGCGGCGTTGCGGGCGAAGCGGGATGTCGCCGCGGCGCAGTGCAGTATCGATG
Organism: Nocardia macrotermitis; assembly: GCF_009604405.1. Taxonomy (GTDB): domain Bacteria; phylum Actinomycetota; class Actinomycetes; order Mycobacteriales; family Mycobacteriaceae; genus Nocardia; species Nocardia macrotermitis. Next base: position 285,598 of record NZ_WEGK01000006.1, on the reverse strand, counting down.
TCGGGTTCTGGGGCGGTGCGGTCGGGAGCAATCTCGCCGATATGGGTGAGCTGGTGCGGGCCGGGGTGTTCGGGTTCAAGGCGTTTCTGCTGCCCTCGGGGGTCGACGAGTTCTGTCATCTGGATTCGGCGCAGCTCGAGGATGCGGTGCGGGCCGTCGCCGAACTCGACGCGCTACTGATCGTGCACGCGGAGGATCCGCACGTCATCGAGGCCGCACCCGAGCCGAACGGCCCCGGTTACGCCGATTTCCTGGCGTCACGTCCGGCCGAGGCGGAGATCCGGGCCATCGCGAACCTGATCGAGCTGGCCGAACGGTATGCCGCCCGGGTGCATGTGCTGCATCTGTCGGCGGCGAGTGCGCTGCCGATGCTGGCGGCGGCGCGGGCGCGGGGCGTGCGGATCACCGCCGAGTCCTGTCCGCACTATCTGACCCTGTGCGCCGAGGAGATTCCCGACGGCGCAACGGAATTCAAGTGTTGTCCGCCGATCCGTGATCGCGCGAATCAGCGGGAGCTGTGGAACGGGTTGCGGGACAAGATCATCGACTGCATCGTCAGTGATCACTCGCCGAGTACCGTGGCGCTGAAACGTGCCGGTGACGGGGATTTCGGCAAGGCGTGGGGCGGTATCGCGGGCTTGCAGGTCGGCCTGCCCGCGGTGTGGACGGCCGCACCCGACTGGGTCGATCTGACCGATATGGCCCGCTGGATGGCCACCGCACCCGCCGACCTGGTCGGCTTGGAAACCAAGGGCCGCATAGCAATCGGCGCGGACGCGGACCTGTGCGTCTTCGCCCCGGACGAGGAGTTCGTGGTCGACGCGGCCCGATTGCGGCATCGCAATCCGATCTCGGCCTACCACGGCCGCACCCTGCGCGGCGTGGTCCGTTCCACCTGGTTGCGCGGTGAGCAGATCACCGGCGATCGTCCGCGCGGCCGCCTGTTGCAGAAATGAGGTATCGATGAGTGACTGGTCGCAGCTTCCCGATCTGGCCGCCCGGCGCGGCGGCGGCAGTGTGGTCGCCGCCAATGACGAATTCTTCGCCGAGCGGGAAAATCTCGTCCGGGACGAGCCGCCGACGTATCGGCCGCACACCTTCAATGCCAAGGGGCAGGTGTACGACGGGTGGGAGACCCGACGTCGGCGGGATGGCGGTGCGGGGCCCGACTGGGCGGTGATCCGGCTGGGGATCGCGGGGATTCCGGCCGGAATCATCGTGGACACAGCGCATTTCGTCGGGAACTTCCCGCCGCGAGTTTCGGTCGAGGGATGTGATGTGCCCGGTCATCCTTCGGTGGAGCAGTTGCTCGAGGCCGATTGGCACACCTTGGTTCCGGTATCGGCGGTCGAAGGCGACACCCTCAATTCGTTCGAGGTCGATACCGATCGCCGGATCACGCACGTTCGGGTGAACATGCACCCGGATGGTGGCATCGCACGGGTTCGCGTGCACGGCAATGCGATTCCCGATCCGCAGTGGATCGACGACATTCCCTTCGATCTGCTGGCCTTGCACAACGGCGGCCGCGTGACCGCGTGCAGTGACGGGTTCTTCTCGCCGCCGAACAATATGTTGCAGCAGGGTATTTCGCGTTTCATGGCCGACGGCTGGGAGATGCGACGCCGCCGTGACGACGGAAATGACTGGGCCACGGTGGCTTTGGCCGCCGAGGCGATCCCGGCGGTGCTCGAAGTGGATACCACGCATTACAAGGGCAACGCTCCGGCCCGGATCTCACTGGACGGCTACACGTCCGACGGAGAGCTGATCGGTCTGCTCGAGCCCGTCACGCTGCAACCCGACGCACCACATCGATTCCGCCTCGACACCGACACCCCGGTCCATCAGGTGCGACTCAACGTATTTCCGGATGGAGGTATCGCCCGCCTGCGACTGTTCGGCCGGATCACGCTCGCCGGACGCACATACCTCGAAAACCGTTTCACCGCAGCAATATCCGCCCACTGAAGAAGGAGCCGCATGGTCCTGATGTTTCTCAACGGCGACGGCATGCGCGGCGGCGCCCTGAACGCTCGACTCGACGGCGCACCGCTGCTACGCACCGCTCGCAGTGCCGCGAAGTACCGTTACTACTCGATCGGCGACCGCTTCCCCGCCATGGTCAGCACCACCGACAACGGTCGCTCGGTGAGCGGCGAAGTTTACGACCTTCCGTTGGAAGTGTTGCGGGACAATCTTATTCCCCACGAGCCCCCCGAGCTCGAACTCGGGCTGATCGAACTCGACGACGGCACTGCCTGCCTTGCCACCGTCCTGCGCACCAACCTGGTCGACTCCCCTGATCTCATCGATATCTCCGATATCGGCGACTGGCGCGCCTACCGCGAGTCATCGGCCCCCGACTGATCCGCACACCGGAAGCATCGATCGCACCCTCGAAACCACCTGCGCCACTGTATGACCCACAGATCAACGGACCTTGCTTCGCCGCAGTGAAGCACTGCGTAAGGACGGGATCGCCAAGGGACTGACCGACGGTGTCGCGGGGCTGCTGAAAACCAACGGGGTCACCGTGATCGAGGGCTGCGGCCGTCCAATCCTCTCCGGGCGAGTTACCGCCGCAAGGCCCGCCCGAAGCGCAACCGAACTGCCGAGGATGACGGCTCCTCAGCAGACAACACCGATCCAAACATCCACACACGAAGGAGTACCGCACGTGACACGCATGCGGGCCGTCGACGCGGCCGTGAAGATTCTCGAATTGGAAGGCGCCACACAGGCATTCGGATTGCCGGGCGCGGCGATCAACCCGTTCTACGCCGCGCTGCGCGACCACGGCGGCATCAACCATATCCTCGCCCGGCACGTCGAGGGCGCGGCACATATGGCCGAGGGTTACACCCGCGCCGCGCACGGCAATATCGGCGTATGCGTCGGCACCTCCGGACCCGCCGGGACCGATATGATCACCGGCCTGTATTCCGCTGCGGCGGACTCGATTCCGATCCTGTGCATCACCGGACAGGCGCCGCGCGCGCGGCTGCACAAGGAGGATTTCCAGGCCGTGGACATCGCCGCGATCGCCGGGCCGGTCACCAAGATGGCGGTGACCGTGCTGGAACCGGCCCAGGTGCCGGGCGTCTTCCAGCAGGCGTTCCATCTGATGCGGTCGGGCCGTCCCGGTCCGGTGCTGATCGATCTGCCGATCGACGTGCAGGTCGCCGAGATCGATTTCGATCCGGACACGTATTCGCCACTGCCGGTGTACAAACCGGCCGCGACCCGCGCCCAGGCGGCCAAGGCCATCGGTATGCTGACCGCCGCGCAGCGGCCGCTGATCGTCGCGGGCGGCGGAATCGTCAACGCGGGAGCCGAGGAGCTGCTGCGTGAGCTGGCCGAGCTGCTGAACGTCCCGGTGATCCCGACCCTGATGGGCTGGGGCGTCCTGCCCGACGATCACGATCTGGCCGCCGGAATGGCCGGGCTACAGACCGCCACCCGCTACGGTAACGCCACCCTGCTCGCCTCGGACTTCGTCCTCGGCATCGGCAACAGGTGGGCCAACCGCCACACCGGTGGCCTCGGAACATACTGCAAGGGACGCACTTTCGTACACATCGACATCGAACCGACGCAGATCGGCCGAGTCTTCGCGCCCGACTACGGCATCACCTCCGACGCCGCTGCGGCACTGCGGGAGATGATCGCGGTGGTCCGCGAACGCTCCGGCACCCTGCCCGACTACTCGTCCTGGGTGGCCGAATGCCTCGACCGCAAGCGAACCATGCACCGCAGAACCCATTTCGATGACGTCCCGGTGAAACCTCAACGGGTGTACGAGGAGATGAACCGCGCGTTCGGCCGCGACACCCGCTATGTGTCCACCATCGGCCTGTCCCAGATCGCGGGCGCGCAACTGCTGCACGTCTATCGGGCGCGCAACTGGATCAACTGCGGCCAGGCCGGACCGCTCGGCTGGACCATCCCCGCGGCCCTCGGCGTGGTCGCCGCGGACCCGTCCGCGCACGTGGTGGCCCTGTCCGGCGACTACGACTTCCAGTTCATGATCGAGGAACTCGCCGTCGGCGCGCAGTTCCACCTCCCGTACATCCATGTCCTGGTGAACAATTCGTACCTCGGCCTCATCCGCCAGGCCCAACGCGCCTTCGACATGGACTATTTCGTCCAACTCGGCTTCGACAACATCAACGCAGACGACACCATCGGCCTCGCCAAAGGCTACGGCGTGGACCACGTCCGCGTCGCGGAGGGCCTGGGCTGCAAGGCAATCCGCGTGGAAACCCCCGAAGCCATAGCCCCCGCCCTCGCCCGAGCCGAGGCCCTCGCCACCGAGTTCCGAGTCCCGGTCGTCGTAGAGATCATCCTGGAGAAAGTCACCAACATCCCCATGGGCACAACCGATATCGACGCGATCACCGAATTCGAAGACCTCGCCGAATCCCCCACCGACGCCCCCACGGCCCTACTCCCCCTGAGCTGACCCATACACCCCGCCGGGCCGCCGGGCCCACGACGGCCGCTCGGCTGGGACAGCCGACATCCTCGACTACACTCGCGACGGGGCTGCGCCGAGCCTCCATGCATCATGAGCTGGGCAAGGAGGGGTTGTGAAGAAGTATTTCAATACCGCCGGTCCGTGTGACCCCGAGCGGCACTACATGCTGCCCGCTGCCCAGAGACTCGGCGACGCCCAGTTCATCATCGATCGCGGACAGTACTTCGTGGTTCACGCACCACGTCAGACCGGGAAGACCACCAGCCTGGCGGCGCTGGCACAACAACTCACCGACGAGGGTGAGTACGCGGCATTGCATTTCTCCTGCGAAACTGCCGAACCTGCTGGTGAGGACTACGAACGAGCCGAAATGCAAATCTTGGATGTTATCGCCGACACCGCCCGCTGGAGGCTTCCTCTCGAATTGCAGCCACCGACTCCATGGCCTACTGCGACACCGGGCCTACGGATCAACTTCGGACTATCCGACTGGGTCTCCAGGTGCCCCCGCCCACTCGTGTTGCTCTTCGATGAAATCGATGCCGTCCGCGGCAACAGCCTGCACAGCGTGCTGCGGCAACTGCGCGACGGCTACACCATCGACCGCGAGGGGTTCGTACATTCGATCGTGCTGTGCGGTCTGCGCGACGTACGCGACTACAAGGCGGCATCCGGTGACGATCCGTCCCGCTTCGGCTCGTCGAGTCCGTTCAACATCAAGGTCGACTCCGTGCGCATCGGAGACTTCACCCATGACGAGGTCGCCACGCTGTACACCCAGCACACCACCGAGACCGGCCAGCAATTCACCTCTCGCGCAATCGATCTCGCCCATTACTACACGCAGGGCCAACCGTGGTTGGTCAATGCCCTGGCCGCCGAGGTCATCGACAGGATGCGCGTCGAGACGACCATCACCGACGACCACATCGACCAAGCCAAGGAACGCCTGATCCTCGCGCGCGCAACACATTTGGACTCATTGGTCGCGAGGCTGCACGAACCGCGGGTACAACGCGTGATCGAACCGCTGATCACCGGAACCCTGCCCGATGTCGATCCCACCTTCAACGAGGACGCGTCCTACGTCCGCGACCTCGGACTGATCGCCGACGAGAAGACGATTCGCATCGCCAACCCCGTCTACAAAGAGGTCATCGTCCGGGTGCTGGGTGCGGGCATCGAAAGCGTAATCCTGGCGCAGCCCAGCAGTTTCCGTCTACCGGACGGGCGTCTGGATTTCCCGCGTCTGCTCGCCGAGTTCGCGGCGTTCTGGAAACAGAACGGGGAGATCCTCACCGTCAAACAGGGCTACCACGAGGCCGCCGCGCAACTCGTGCTCATGGCGTATCTGCACCGAATCGTCAACGGCGGCGGCTATATCGACCGTGAGTACGGACTCGGCCGCGGCCGCATCGACCTGCTCCTGCGGCAGCCTTACACGGATCCCGACGGACGGCGGGCCTGGCAACGCGAAGCGCTCGAACTGAAGGTCTGGCGTGACAAGGACCCGGATCCGCTCGCTGAGGGGCTGGCCCAGCTGGACGGCTACCTCGACCGTATCGACCTGGACACCGGAGTCCTGGTCGTCTTCGATCGACGGAACACCGCCGAACCGATCGCCGAGCGCACCCGATTCATCGAAACAACCAGTCCCGCAGGCAGATCCGTCACTCTCCTGCGCGCCTGACGCGCTGCTTCAGCAGGATTTGGTGTCGCCCGGACGCCCGCCGTGCCATAACATCCCAGGAAGCTCACAGGAGGTACCAGTGGGACTGCCAGTGAGTACGGAGAGGGCTCACAGGGAGGGCCCATACTGTTGCCGCCATGACAGATTCGACGCCCCTCGAGGGATCGGCCGCTTCGTCTCGGCGGCGCAGGATTACGCTGGTCATCGGTAGTACTGGGCTGGCTGTGGCGGTGGTGGCGGGGGTGAGTGCGTGCGGGTCGTCGGGGACTTCCACGGCGGCGTCGTCCACCTCGGCAGCGGCCTCGAGCTCGGCCGAGCCGGGTAAGGGGATGCATCGCGGGCACGGGGTGATGGGGACCATCGCCTCGGAGAACGCGGACACCTGGACGCTCACCAAGAAGGACGGCTCCACCGAGACCGTCACCATCACGCCGCAGACCACCTTCGGCAGCAAGAAGAATCCGGCGCAGAAGTCGCAGTTCACCGTCGGCGAGAAGGTCGTCGTGCGCGGCAAGGAATCCGGCACCACCATCACCGCCACCGCGATCATGGCGGCCAAGGCCAAGCCCTCCACCACACCGTCCGCATCCACCGCCCCCACCCCCACCAGCTGACCCACCGCCCCACGGCATCCCCACCAGGCCCACCGCACCGAATCCCCAGTGCGGTGGGCCTTTCGGCGTCGAGTCCGATCTGCCGCTGCGGCCGCGATCCCATAGGCTGCACGAGATCGCTGTTCCAGCAAGGAGAATCGCCGTGGCCAACCCGTACCAACCCGGATCGATCCCGCAACCCTCGCCTCCACCGCAGAGTTGGCCGCAGCCCGGATTGTTTCCGGGACAGCCGGTTTCGGTGCTACCGGCACCGAATCTTGCTCAGCAGCGCAACAAAGCGGAGCTGGTTGCAGCTGTATCGCTGATCTTGGCCGCACTGGTATATGTCGTCTTTCTCGTAGTGGCTCTCGTCGAGGGGTACCACTATTTCCTGACGGAACTGGCCTGGATACTGGCCGCCATCAGCGCGACGGTCGCCGGGCTGATGCTGGTTCTCGGCAGACGCTCCACGACGGCTCGTCTTCTTGCCGCGATCAGCAGTGGCGTGTTCTTCACCCACGCCATGGATGAGCTGCTCGGTCTCGCACCAGCCGCACTTGTGGGCGGCTTGGTTCACAGCGCAATCGGGAGAAGCGGTATTCTGCCCGCGGTTTCGATCACGGTGCTGGCCCTGGTATCCCTCATCTCCGTTTTGGTCGCGGTGGCTTCCGACAGCAAGACGGTGGCCGCTGCATCCAGTCCGCAGCAGCCAGGCGCTCCGCTCGCCCCGGCCCCAGTATGGTCACCAGCGTCCGCACCGAACCTCCGCGAGCCAGCATCGGGCACCCCCGCGCAATTCGGTCCGAATGCCTTTCAACCACAACAACAATTCCCCATTCAACCCGGCCAATTCCCGCAGCCGCCGGCAACCCCCGCGACCTACCAAACGCCCCAGCAGACCCCACCCCAAACCCCAGGATGGCAGCAGCCCATCCCTCAGCAGCCGAGTCAATATCCGAATCCCCCACAGCCCCAAGCGCAATCACCGATTCCCGGCCAACCCGACGCCGGATACAACCCTCCCCCACAACGGCCGGACCAGTATCCGAATCCTCAACAGCCCCAGGCACAGTCGCAAGTCCCCAGCCAACCCGATGCCGGGTACAGCACTCCACCGCAGCAGCCGTCGCCGTATCCGACTCCCCCGCAGGGGCCGCAGCAGTGAGGTGACCGGGTGGCCGATCCCGGATCTGCCACCGGCGAGAGGCATATTCCACCACGGGACGGGACTTCACAGCTGACCCAACGACAGCCGGGACAGCGAAACCCACAGTGCCAGTGCGGATATGGCCCACGCGACACCGCTGTCGAAACCGCCCGGACACCTCGAGTTGTGCATTCTCACAGCACACACCTAACTTCCACCTACGCACGCCACAAGATCACTCGCGAAGCTCTGCTGGTCGGTTCGGTGCTGCCGGGTCGACGGATCGGACGATGTCCGGCGAGACAAGGAGATGCGATGCGAATCAAGTCGAGGTTGGCGGCGGGTGTTGCGGCGGGCGCCGTGACGTTCGCGCTGGTGGGTGCGGGTGCGGGAATGGCGAGTGCCGCTCCGGCGCCACAGCAGAACCCCGCACCGAACGGTCAGTGCGCTCCGCCTGCCGGGCACCCGCAGGGCCCGCCGCCCGGCAACCACCAGAAGCCGCCGGGGAACCCGCCCGCCGGTAAGCCGCCCGCCTGCCCGCACAAGTAGTTCCACGCGGCAGATGAGGGCCGCGTAGCAGGACGAGTGCGACACGGTCCCATGCCCGTTGTTCGGGCATGGGACCGCGCGCGTAGATGTCCCCTCCGGGCGATCGGCCCGGTGAGACCGTGCACTGCTCACAGCGAGGTGAGCACGTCCTCGAACGCCGCCTCCGCGGCCCCGAGAAGTTTGAGATCCGCACCGAGAGAAGACTTCTCGATCCGCACGCCGCCCAGCGCGCGGCTGACCATACTGCGCGTGCGCACCTCCTGCTGCACGCGCTGCACCACCGCCTCGGGCAGAATCGCGAACAGATCCCCGAGCACCACCAACTCCGGGCCCAGGATGTTGACCACGTTGACCAGACCCAGGATCAGCCAGTCGACGTAGCCGCCGAGGCGCGCCACCGGATCCGAATCTCGTTGCAGCTCACGCAGTTCCGCGACGATGGCACCGCGCGGCACCGATTCGGCCAGCCCGAGCGCCCGCCGCAACGCCAACTCCCCGACCTCGGTCTCCCAGCAGCCGTCGTTCCCGCAGTGGCAGGGGCGACCGCCGGGATGCACTGTCATATGGCCGATTTCGCCGAGATAGCCGCCCGAACCGCGCAGCAGCCCGCCCTGCGCGATGATCCCCCCGCCGACGCCCACATCCGCGGAGACGAACACCGCGTCCGAGGCGCCGCGCCCCACCCCGCGCACGTATTCGGCCAGCGCGCCGAGTTCGGCGTCGTTGCCCACCACCACCGGAACGCCCAGCACCGTGCCCATCCGCTCGCCGAACGGCACATCGGTCCAGCCGAGATTGGTCGAGTCGTGCACCATCCCGTCGGCGCGGCGCACCACCCCGGGCACCGAGATCCCCGCGGCCACCGGATGCAGGTCCAGATCCTGTGCCAGCATCGCCGAGGATTCCGCGACGTGCGTCACCACCTCGTCCGGATCCCGTTGCCGCCCACGCAGATTCCAGCTGTTGCGCCCCAGGATCTGACCGCCCAGACCGACCAGCGCGATACCCGCGTGTTCGACCTGCACGTCCACTGCCAGCACCACCGCGGCCTGCGCCTGCGGCAGCACCAGCAGCGACGGCCGTCCCGCGCCCTGCGGCACCCGCGGCACCCGCTCCTCGACCACCCCGTCCCCGGCCAGACCGTCGACCAGCATCTTGATGGTCGACCGGTTCAACCCGAGTTCGGTGGCCAGGGCCGCGCGGGTGGCCGGTCCGCCGACGTGCAGGATCCGCAGCAGCGAGGCGCGATTGAATTTGCGCACCTCGTCCGGCCGCGCAACATTCATGCGCGCACAACTCCGCCGTGAGCGCTCACGATGCCACCTCGCCACTGCTCGCCGCCGCGCACGAACTCACTCACGATTCCACCTTCACCGACATTCGCGACCACACTCCCTCTTCCACTCGTCCCGGGCCGCTCGGCCGAATGCCGTTCGGGCAGTGGACCGCCCGGGTACCGGTGTCCGGACCGGGTCCGGACACCGTGCGCACCAATGACATTCGGCCGAACGACCGTTGGACTCATCGACCCGATGCGGCGGCCCGGCGACGTGACAGGGCGTCGACCGTCGCCGCCAGCAGCAACACCAGACCGGTGACCACCGAGACCACGGCGGCGGGCTGGCGCAGCAGGCCCAGCCCGTTGGAAACCACCGCGAGCACAGTACCGCCGATGACCGCGTCGGCGATCCGCCCCTTCCCACCGAACAGGGAGGTGCCGCCGATCACCGCCGCACCCACCGCGAACAGCAGCGTGTTCAGCCCACCGGCCTGCGGATCGACCGAACCGACCTTGGAGGAGTACACGATCGCACCCACCGCGGCACAGCCCGAACTGATCACGAACACACTCGAACGCAGTTGCGTCACATTGATACCCGCGCGCCGGGCGGCCTCCCGGTTGCCGCCGATCGCGTAGAGGTGCCGACCGTAGGTGGTGCGGTTCAGCACATACGTTCCGACCACCAGCAGCACCAGCACGATCGGCACCACGTACGGCACCCCGGAGATCTTGATCAGCGGACTCGGCGACCGGTTCACCGACATGAACGCCGTCGCCACCGCCGCCAGCACCGTCAGCACGATCACCTTGCCCAGCACCAGCGGGGTCGGTTGGGTCACCAAACCCTTACTGCGCCTGCGGAAATGACCGACCAGCGTCACCGCGCCGTAACCACCGGCGCCGACCACGAACAGCACCCAACTCCACAGCACCGACAGATTGCCGTTGGCCACCGCGTCCAGCACGTGCGAGGAGCTGATACCCAGCACGCCGCCCTCGCCGATGAGTTGCAGGATCGCACCCTGCCAGGCCAGGAACAGCGCCAACGTCACCACGAACGACGGCATCCCGATCTTGGAGATCAGGAATCCGGTGATGCAGCCGATGGCGGTGCCCACACACACCGCCAGCAGCATCTCGATCCACGGATTCGCGTGGAAGCCCACCACCGTGATCAGGATCCCGAGCAGCGACATCGCCACCCCGGGCCAGATCCGCAGCAGCCCCGCGAGCACCGCCGCCAGCACCAGCAGTCCGTTGAAGATGAAGAAGACGGTATTTCCCATGCCGGACAACAGATTTCCGTTGTCGACATAGTGCATCGCCAGTACCGCCCCCGCCACACCGGAGGCGGTACCCGCCGACAGATCGATCTCACCCAGCAACAGCACGTAGACGATGCCCATCGCGATGATGGTCTGCCCGGCTCCCTGGGCGAGCAGATTCGCGATGTTGTTGAGTGAGAGGAATACATCCGACAGCGAGGTGAACAGGACGATCAGCACCACCAGCCCCAACAGCGCAGGCAGAGAACCGATCTCGCCGCCCCTCACGCGGGCGAGATAGGAACGCACGGCCTCCGCCGTGGATACGGTGGTGGTGTCGATACCGAAATCGGCAATCGCCGTCCGGTCCCCGTTGGCGGACTCGGGGCTGTCGCCGCCACCCGCTGTCTCCGCCGAAACTTGCGTCATCGCAACTACTTTCCTGCTGATCCTGCTACAGCACCGCGGAGTCCGGCCGGGCCAGGCCCAACTCGCCGGAACGTCCCGCGGTGATCAATTCCACGACCTGGTTCTGAGTGACCTCGCTGGTCCGCACCTGCGCGGCCATCCGGCCCAGGTACAACACCGCGATCCGGTCCGCGACCTCGAACACGTCGGCGAGGTTGTGGCTGATCAGCACCACACCCAGGCCCTGTTCGGCGAGCCGTCGCACCAGATCGAGCACCTGACGGGTCTGCGCCACACCGAGCGCGGCGGTCGGCTCGTCGAGCAGCACCAGATTGCTGTTCCACAGCACCGATTTCGCGATCGCCACCGTCTGCCGCTGCCCACCGGACAGCGACGCCACCGGGGTGCGCACCGATTTCACGGTGCGCACCGACAGCGATGCCAGGGTGCGCCGCGCCGCATCCTCCATGGCGGCCTCGTCCAGGAACCACGGCTTGCCGCGTTCGCGGCCGAGGAACATGTTCTGCACGATATCGAGATTGTCGGCCAGCGCGAGGTCCTGATAGACGACCTCGATACCCAGTTCCGCGGCATCCTTGGGGCCGTGCAGGTGCACTTCCTCACCCCGGAACTTCACCGATCCCGAATCCGAACCATGGATTCCGGCAATGCATTTCACCAGCGTCGACTTGCCCGCGCCGTTATCGCCGACCAGCGCGGTCACCTCGCCCGCCGGTGCGGTGAACTCGACATCGTGCAGAACATGAACCGCACCGAAGCTCTTGTTGAGCCCGGAGATCTGCAACAGCGGCTCACTCATGTCAGGAGATCCCGAGCTGGGTGCAGACCGAGGCCACGTCGCCCGAGCACAGATCGCTCGCCTTGACATAACCCTTGTCCACGACCACCTTGACCTGGTCACGAGTGATCGACTGCGGATCCAGCAGCACCGATTTCACCGTCCGGTTGCCCTTGGGATCCTGCGAGCTGGCGGTCGCGATGGCATCCGCGGCGGCCTTGTCGCCCTTGGCCAGCGCGGCGGCGAGTTTCGCGGCGGAGGCGGCCTCCTCCTCGATCGGCTTGAACACGGTCATGTACTGATCACCGCGCAGCACCGCCTTGAGACCCTCGGTGGTCGCGTCCTGGCCGGTCACGGGCACCTTGCCGTTGAGGCCGTTCTTCTTGAGCACCGTGATGATGGCGCCGGCGAGGCCGTCGTTGGCGGCGACGACGCCGTCGATCTTGTTGCCGTTACCGGTGAGCAGCTGCTCGAAGACCTGGCCGCCCTTCTGGTTGTCCCAACCGTCGATCGCCTGGCTCGCAACGAGTTTGAGCGCACCGGAGTCGTAGAGCGGCTTGAGCACCTGCTCCTGGCCCTGGTGGAACAGGGTGGCGTTGTTGTCGGTCGGCGCGCCCTCGACCTCGATCACCTGCGCGCCCGGCTTGGTCTTGAGCGCGTCGGCGAGGTCCTGGCCTTGCAGCGCACCGACTTTCACGTTGTCGAAGGAGACGTAGTAGTCCGAGGACCCGCCCAGGTTCAACCGGTCGTAGTCGATGGTGGGGATACCGGCCTTGTGCGCCTTGTTGGCGACGGCGTTGCCGACTTCACTGTTGATCGAGGCGATGACCAGCACCTTCACCCCCTTGGCGATCATGCCGTCGGCCAGCGTGCTGAACTTCTGCACATCGCCCTGGGCGTTCTCGATATCGGAGTCGAATCCCTGTGCGCTCAAGGCCTTCTGGAGCATGGGACGGTCGAAGCCCTCCCAGCGGGCCGAGGTGGCGGTCTCCGGCAAGATCACCCCGACGGTCCCGTTCTTACCTCCGCCGCCACCGCCCGAACTGGTGGAGTTGCCGCCGCTGCTCGCGGAGTTGGATCCGCAAGCGGTGAGGGTCAGGAGCCCGGCCAGCGCAACGGCCACCGCCCCATAGTGTTTCATCCTCATCAGGTGAACCTTTCGAGCCGACGACACTCGTCGCCGGGCTCGGGTAGGGACCGGATGACGAGTGCCATATGTTGTAGGCAACAACATATGGCACTCAGAGGGCGGCGGAGGTCACAATTGCACAACGGTGTGGCGCAGCTCACGTCTTACCCTCAATGGTGACACGCTCGCGGCCGCTCCGACGCCGTTCCACCAAGCTCCAGATCTCAGCCTCGTGTTCGCAGCCCGGCTCGCTGATGGACACGTGGCGGGTGCGAGGAACAAGTGCCCGACATGGGTTTCGCTCCACCCAGTTCCGCCAACCCCGTTGAACGCCAACAGCAAAGTTCGCGGCCCGGCTCGCCGGTCGGACGCGTGGCGGGTGCGAGGAACGAGTGCCCGACACGGGGCCGACCGGTGAGCCTCAGGGGGCCGCGAACCGCCGGAGCGAAGCGGAGGCCAAAGATATTGTGTAACAACATTGGGGGGCCGTAGCGTTGAATCTTTGTGCGCGGCCCTGGGGTTTATTGGCGATTGGTGGGAGCGGGGTTCCTCCGACAGTGGCACTACCGGCTCGCCATGTTCGCGGGCATGGTCACCAATGTGGTGTTCGGGCTGGTGCGGGCCGCGGTGATGCTCGCCGCGGTGCGCGCGAGTGCCGGATTGGGCGGGTACACAGCCGATTCGATCGGCGCGTACGTCTGGTTGTCCCAGGGTTTGCTGGCGGCGTTGCGGATCATGGGGCCGCCGCTGGACATCGCCGATCGCATCCGCAACGGTGACGTCGCGATCGACTTCCTGCGCCCGGTGGACGTCCAGTTCTCTTATCTGGCAACCGATCTGGGCCGGGCCACCTGCACCCTGCTGCTGCGCGGGGCGCCGAGCGTCGCGGTGGGACTGGCGGCGTTCCAGCTCACGCTGCCGCACAGCGTGTGGCCGTATCTGCTCGGCGGGCTGAGCGTCGTGCTCGCGGTGATGATCTCGCTGCTGTTGTTGTTCGCGGTCTGCCTCACCGGATTCTGGGCCGTCGAGACGCGCGGGGTCCGGCTGCTCTACCAGATCGTGGCGACCTTCCTGGCCGGACTGTTCGTCCCGGTACACCTGTTTCCCGGATGGTTGCGGACCGTCGCCGACCTCACGCCGTTCCCGTCACTGCTGCAAGCGCCGATCGATGTGTTATCGGGCCGGGCGGTCGGTTCGCAAGCACTGGGAATCCTTGGCGTACAGCTATTCTGGATAGTTGTCGCGGTTCTCCTCGGCCGGATCCTGTTGCGCGCAGGGCGTCACAAGCTGGAGGTGCAGGGTGGCTGAACTGCTCGACGCCACGCGCCGATCGGGGACCTGGTTCACCCCCTACAGCGCGGTGTTGCGCTCCCGGATGCGCTCACAGCGCGCCTACCCGCTGTCCTTCGCCGCCGATATGCTGTCCTCCCTGCTGATCGGCGTGGTGGAATTCGCCGAGGTGTGGGTCATCTACCACAACGTGCGGGTACTGGGCGGACTCGACATGCACGCCATGCTGTTGCTGTTCGGCCTGTCCAATCTGGCCTTCTCGCTCGCGCAGATCCTGGTCGGGCACACCGACACCCTGCCGACCTATCTGCGCGCGGGCACTCTGGACGCATTCCACCTGCGCCCGCAACCGCTGCTGTTGCAGTTGATCACCAGCGACATCTCGCTGCGTCGGGTGGCCCGCGCCGGCGTGGCCGCGACGGTACTGGGCGTCGGCATCGTCACCGACGACATCGATTGGACCGCAACCACATTCGCACTCATCACGATCTCGCTGCTGGCGGGCACGGCGATCTTCGCCGGACTGTTCGTGTGCGCGGCCGGCCTGCAATTCTTCCTCATCGACGGCTCCGAGTTGACCAACAGCTTCACCTACGGTGGCGCATTCGCCGCCCAGCAGCCCACATCGGTGTTCGGCCACCCGATGACGCTGCTGTTCGGCTTCGCCGTGCCGGTGTCCTTCGTCGCCTATCTGCCCACGATCGCCCTGCTGGACCTGCCCGGTCCGCAGTGGCTGCCCGCGTGGCTGGCCTGGGCGAGTCCGCTTGCGGCAGTGTGGGTCTGGGGTATCGCACTGCTGTGCTGGCGTTCGGGAGTTCGGCACTACCAGGGAGGCGGTGGATAGCGATGTCCATCGAGATCACCGATTTGACAAGGGAATTCGTCATCCACCGCAAGCAGGAGGGGCGCTGGCGACGACGACGTCGCGAGGTGATCACCGCGGTCGACCGGATGAGCTTCAGCATCGAACCCGGTGCGGCAGTGGGCTATATCGGCGCCAACGGCGCGGGTAAGTCCACCACCATCAAGATGCTCACCGGCATCCTGGTACCCACCTCGGGCACGGTGCGCACCTGCGGGCTCGAACCGGTGCGGCAACGCCGGGAACTGGCCGGACACATCGGCGTCGTGTTCGGACAACGTTCCCAACTCTGGTGGGATCTGCCGCTGCGCGAATCGTTCACCATCCTGGCGGCCATCCACCGCCTGGATCCGGATCGCGCGGGCAAACGCATTCACGAACTGATCGAACAGCTGGAGATGGCGCACACCCTGGACACCCCCGTGCGGCAGCTGTCCCTGGGCCAGCGCATGCGCGCGGAAATCGCTGCGGCACTGCTGCATTCGCCCGAACTGCTGATCCTGGACGAGCCCACCATCGGCCTGGATGTGCTGTCCAAACAGCGATTACGCGATTTCCTGTCCTACGAGCGCATCGAACGCGGCACCACCCTGCTGCTGACCACCCACGACATGGGCGATATCGAGCGGCTGTGCGAACGGGTGCTGGTGGTCGACCGCGGCCGCCTGGTCTACGACGGCACCCTCACCGGCCTGGCCGCCACCGTGCGGGTGCGCCGCAAGCTGGTGGTGGATCTGGCCGCACCCGCACCCGATCTGACCGACCTGCCCGGGGCCGAACTGGTCGCCAGCGAGGGCGGGGGCATCCGGCAGCGACTGGCCTTCGATCCCCAGGTGGTCACCGCCGCCCAGGTGCTCACGGCCGTCTCGGCGCGGGTGGAGGTGCGTGACCTGTCCATCGAGGAGCCCGATATCGAGGACGTGGTGCGCCGCATCTATCAGTCCCAGGACAGCACGCAGAACCCTGCCCCGCACAGCAGCGCGTCCCCGCCGACTGTCGACGGGGACGCGCAAGAGTAGGGAAGCCGATAATACTGCGGCTCAGGTGTTTTCGGTTCCAGGCTCCGGGCTGACGCGCGTTTCGGCCTCGGCACCGGCGTCCGCGGCCGCACCGGGTTCGGGCGCGGGACCGGGTTCGGGCGCGGCCACGACAGCCCCCGCGTCACCGGGTTCACGCGCACCCTGGTCCAACCGGAACGGCGGGTACTCGTCACGCATCAGCGAGCTGTACACCCGGACCCGGATCGTCCAACGCAGCAGACCCATCACGAAGTCGAACAGCCCGCGCGGGTACCGCCCGGTGAACAGCAGCCCGATCGCGGCGATGATCACCAGCACACCGATCAGCGACACCCAGCTCATACCGCCCATGTGCGTGGCCATGTGATGCCCGTGGTGACCGTGCCCGTGATGGCCGCGATACCCGCCGCCACCACCCCAGTACCGCATCCCGCCACCGGCGATGACCGCGACGATCAGATACTGCGGAATGGCCAGCAGCCACCACTTGATCAGCACCAGCCAGCGATGCAGCTGCTCGGGATACTCGACGTCGAGGTCGGCCGGATAGTTCTCGTCCGGGCGCAGGCTGAACGGCGGATACCGATCGGTGCCCAGCGGGGCGAACGCGTAGAACCGGACCCGCCAGCCCCAGCGCATGACCCCGACATTGAAATCGAATAGCCCGCGCGGATAACGGCCCGTGAACAGGATCGCGAAGAATGCGATCACGGTGACCACGAAGTAGGCGATGTACAGGAAAAACAGCACAATGTAATGCGGAATCGCGAGAATCCATTTGATGATCCATTGCCAGCGCGAGAGCGCCGGATCCAGATCACCCCGAACTCGGACGGGGTAAACGGGGGTATCGGGTTGCATGACCACGCTCCTCTCGGGCGTTACCGGCTCGCGGCCGAGCCCTGGCACCCCCAATTGTTTCGCACCGAGGTCACATTCAGACCCATTTATCGGACGGATCCGGCAGTTGCCCCGGCGCGTCGCGCCGATCCGGCCCCGGCGCGTCACATCGCCCGGTCGGGCCCACCTTACGTGTTGCGCGAACGACCCGTATGTGACACCTTGCTTCTGATTCTCCGCGACGTTCGAGCCACCGGGCCGCGGAGAGGGAAATGAGGAGTGGAAGTGCAATTCCGTCGAGCGCGGATGTCACCGAAAAGTGACAAAAGGCGCAACCCGGCGGCCAGGCTGTTGCGTCCTCGCACCATCCGCGGGCAGCTGATCCGGGTACTCGTGGTTTCGGTCGTGCTGGTACTCGCGCTGCTGGGCGTCGTGCTGACCACCGAGGTACGCGCCTATCGCGACAGCGGCGACACGGTGCACGCGGTGTCGCTGGCGCTGTCGGTCCAGGATCTGGTGCACGAGGTGCAGCGCGAACGCGGTCTCACCAACGGCATGCTGGGCGGCGACGCGGAGATGCGTCAGACCCTGGACGCCCAGCGCCCGGCCACCGATCGCGCGCTGCTGGCGTTGAACGCGGCACTGACCGCCGACGCCCCCGGTACCACCGAGGTGCGCACGGCCCTGGCGCAGCTGGCCTCGCTGAGCAGCACCCGCGCCGAGGTGGACGGGCAGCGCATCGACCGCACCGACGCGTTCTCGTTCTACACCGACGCCGTCGCCGCGCTGGACCGCGCCCGCCCCGGCCAGGACAGCACGAACGACGCGCAGATCCGGCGCGGCGTGCAGGCGCTGTACGCGCTGGGCGATGTCAAGGAGTTCACCGGCCAGGAACGCGGATTCCTCGCCGGGGTCTTCGCCGCCAACGCCTTCCACCCCGGCGAATACGTGCAGTTCCTCCAGATCGATGCCGCGAAACAGGCTGCGCTGGCGGCCTTTCCGCGCGACGCCACCGCGAGTCAACGTGCCCGCCTGGACGACGCCCTGCATTCACCCAACGCGACCGCGGCCGCGTTGTCGCTGACCATCGCCGCCGCCGCGCAGGACGGCCAGCTCTCCGAGCTCGTCCCGCCCGGCCAGTGGTGGTCGCAGACCAGCTCGGTGATCGACGCCGAACGCGATGTGCAGCGCTCGATCGGCGCGGACATCCAGCATCGCGCGCAGGATCTGCGCCGCATCTCGGAGATCACCCTGATCGCCTATACCGCCGCCGCGGTGGTGGCGCTGTTGATCCTGGTCATGCTGGTGGTCACGGGTGTGCGCGCGATCGTGCGCCCGCTCGCCGCGCTGGCCCGGGAGGCCGACGAGGTCGCCACCCAGCGGCTGCCCGCGCTGATCGCCGCCTGGCAGCAGGAGAACGCGACCCCGCCCGATCCGCCCGAACCGATCCGCACGCCGCACAACGCGAGCAGCGAAATCGTTTCGGTCGCAGAGGCATTCGATCGTTTGCAGACCACGTCGTTCGAACTCGCCTCGGCGCAGGCGCTGCTGCGCCGCAACATCACCGAGTCGCTGGGCAACCTCGGTCGCCGCAATCAGAACCTGCTGCGCCGCCAGCTCGGCCTGATCAGCGAGTTCGAGCGCGAGGAACTCGATCCCAAGACGCTGTCCAACATGTTCGAGCTGGACCATCTGGCCACCCGCATGCGCCGCAACGCCGAGAGCCTGCTGGTGCTCGTCGGCGCGGCGAGCCCGCGGCGCTGGAGTGAGCCGATCCCGCTGAGCGATGTCATCCGGGCCGCGCTCTCGGAGGTCGAGGACTACCGCCGCGTGGTGCTGCGGCGCATCGACGAGATCGCGATCTCCGGTTCGGCGGTCAGCGAACTGGCCCACATGCTGGCCGAGCTGATCGAGAACGGCCTGGCCTTCTCCCCGCCCGACGTCGAGGTCGAGATCTACGGCCGCCGCCTGGGCCAGCAGTACATGCTGGCCGTGGTCGACCACGGCATCGGCATGCCGGAGGATCAGCTGACCGCGGCCAACGCGCGGCTGCGCGGCGACGCGGACTTCCTGGTCGCGCCGACCCGGTTCCTGGGCCACTACGTGGTCGGGCGGCTGGCCAAGCGCCTGGGTATCGAGGTCGAGCTGACCGCGTCGCCGATCAGCGGGGTGGCGGCGCGAATCCTGTTGCCCACCGCCCTGATCGGCACCGACATCGCCCTGGGCGCGCGCAAACTCGAACCGGCACAACCGGTCTGGACGACGGTCTCGCTGCCGTCCGCCGAACGGTTGCCCGCGTTGGAGCCGGTGTCGCAGGATCTGCCCGAGCTCGCCCCGGGCCGCACCGCCGCCGCGATCCCGGCCGCGGTGCCGGCCGGTGCGTCGCAGGACGGGTACAGCGGTTTCGCGGTCCCGGGCTGGCCCGCGCCGCAGGCGAACCACGCCGCGGGCCGACGCGAGCTCCCCGAACTCCCGGAACTGCCCGAAGCGTCGCCCCAGGGCCGCGAACAGCCCGAACGTCCCGCACTCGACCCCGCCGCGGTCGAACTCGGCGACCGCCCGGATCCGTTCCCGACGCTGCCGCCGGGCCCGCTGAAGAAGGCGCTGAACACCACTGCGGCGCAACGTCATCAGCTCGGTGCGCCGAAACATCCGGCACCTGCTTCGGACTCCAACGGAATTCACTACACTGATGCCGCACCCGACCCCGCGGTGCAACGGACCCGCAACGGTCTCGTCAAGCGCGCCAAGAAGATTCCGGGACCGACCACCGCACCCACACCGGCGGTCGTCCCGCCCGGGAATCCGACAGCGCCCGCCGTCGATCGCTCACCCGAGCAGGTCCGCGGGATGCTCACCAGCTTCCGCGCGGGCCATCGGCGCGGCCAATCCGACGAAACCCCAGGGGTTCCGGCATCGATCGCACAGGAGGAAACCCGGTGACCACACAACTGCCGGATTCCGGTCCGCACACCTTCAACTGGCTGCTCGCCGATTTCGTGCGTACCACCGACGGAGTCCGCGACACCGTGGCGGTGTCCTCGGACGGATTGCTCATGGCGATGTCGGACGGGCTGGACCGCGCCGGGGCGGACCGGCTGGCCGCGATGGTGTCGGGTCTGGTGAGCCTGTCCCGAAGCGCCTCGCGCAGTTACGATTTCGACGGTCTCAAGTTGATCATGATCGAGATGCGGCGCGGTTTCCTGCTCATCTCGGCGGTCGCGGACGGCAGCTGCATCGGCGTGATCGCCGACAGCGACAGCGATATCGGACTGGTCGGTTACCAGATGGCCGTGCTGGCCGAGCGGGCCGGATCGCTGCTGACTCCGGCGCTGATCAGCGAGTTGCGAGAGTCGCTACGCAGATGAGCGGTCAGCACCGGGCCCCCGATCCACCGATCGGACCGGCCCGGCACGCACCCGATGGCCCCGAGTTCGGCGCACCCGCGGGGCCATCGGATCCCGAACCCGTGGTGCGCCCGTTCCTGATGACCGGCGGCCGGACCACCCCGACGATCGAGGGACTGCGCATCGAAACCCTGGTCCACGCCACACCTTCGGCGCTGTCGGCCCCGTTGCGCTTCGAGCTGCGAACTGTCGTACGGTTGTGCCAGCAGCCGCAGTCGATCGCGGAAATCGCTGCCGCACTACATGTTCCGATCGGTGTGGCCCGGGTCGTGGTCGGCGATCTGGTGGCCGCCGGACACGCGTCGGTGGCACAGGCCCAGGAAATTTCCACCGCAGTCATCGAGAGGATCAGGGATCTTGTTCGGGCACTCTGAGTTTCGCAACACCCCGGAGCCGACACCCGCACCACCGGAGCCGTCGGCCTTCTCGGTCAAGATCGTGGTCAGCGGTGGCTTCGGGGTCGGCAAGACGACCTTCATCGGCGCGATCTCCGAGATCGAGCCGCTGTCCACCGAGGCCGCGATGACGGAAGTCTCGGTGGGCGTGGACGATCCGGGCCAACGCACCGAGAAGACGACCACCACCGTGGCGATGGACTTCGGCCGCATCACCCTGGATCGGTCGCTGGTGCTGTACCTGTTCGGCACGCCGGGCCAGGAGCGGTTCGAATTCCTCTGGGACGATCTGCTCGACGGCGCGCTGGGCGGGGTGATCCTGGTCGACACCGGCCGCATCCAGGACTGCTATCCGGTACTGGATTTCTTCGAACAGCACGAGACCCCGTTCGTGGTGGCGGTCAACCGGTTCGCCGAGGGCGAGCGGTTCGAACTGCCCGAGGTGCGCGAGGCGCTGGGGGTGCGCGAGGCGGTGCCGCTGGTGGAATGCGACGCGCGCGATCGCGAGTCGGTCAAGCAGGTACTGGTGGTGCTGCTCGAACAGGTGCTGGCCGCCCGGTTGGCCGCGCATTCGGTGCGCGCGAGCTGAACCGCTGATCCCCGCCGACCCCGGACATGAATCCGCCCCGGCATCCGCGCGATGCCGGGGCGGTGCCGAATTCCGCGCGAGGCGCGTATCCGTACTCGCTCGATCTAGCCGAACGAACCGGTCCACAGGGTGCTCAGCAGGCCGTGGGTGGCGGCACTGCCCGTGCCGATCAGGCCGTGCAGTGCGGCGGAGCCGGTGTTCAGGATCAGCGGGATCATGGAGGTCAACCTCTCTGTCGGGAGTGGAACTCGTCGGCCTTCCGTACCGGTCGGCCGAACAGATCCCACCCTGACAAGGCAATGTCTACGCGCGCTGTATCGGAGCTATGAGGAGAATAAGAAGCGACCGTATTTAAGATCACCCCGGCATCGGGAACCGAGCCCGCGAATATCCGCCGCTCCCCTACCTACCAGGCGTTTTACCTTCAGCGGAATACAAACTGATCTCGCCGCTCTCGCTGAGGAAGGCGTTGATCAGCATCGTGCGACGCTCGTGCAGCACATCGGGCTCCGGCGCGGCCGTGGTGATCGCGATCTGCGGAATGGACGCCCAATTGACCACGTAGCGTTCGGGCGGACCGTCGGCCCCGGACATCGGCTCCATCCGGAACACCGAGACCACCTGCCGCTCCATCAGCCCACGCACCACCTCGGCGATTCGCTCGGGATCTTCCAGCGCGAACAGGAAGCCGAAGGTCAGCTCCGGCGAGGACACATAGGCGGACACGAAATACCAGGTTACGGAAGCATCGATCTTCGCGATCATGTGACCCCGCCGTAATTGTGTATAACGATTCACCGGCAGCTTCCACCGATGGGGGTAGCGCCGGTTGCGCGCGATGTTGCCACGCGCTTTCCTGAAAGGGCCCCCTTTTCCCGGACCGCCCCGTCGCACAGTCGCGGATTTCACGGTCCGTCAGCGTGCGTCCGACAGCGGATCGCCCTGCGCGGGAACGCGGAGGTGACCACGATCCGATATCGGATACGAGGGCGGGAATGCCATGGCGACCGAATATGCCGGTGGCCGTAACGGTTTCGACGAGCTGCCGACGGCGCCGGAACTGCTACGGGCCTTTCACACCCCGGCGGACCGACAGGTGCGACCGCACGCGGTGCTGCGGGCCGCGCACGCGCTGGTCGGCTGCCACGAGCGGCGACAGCACGCGGTGGCCACCGCGCACACCCGCGGCATCGACAGCGACCGGCTCGCGCAGTGCAGCCGGACGGTCGGCACCATCGACGCCGAACGCGCGAAACTCGTTGCGGCGATAGATATCTGGGTGGCCGACACCATTCCGCACCGCACCGGCGCGACCCTGCACACCGAAACCCTCGGCGCGGTGATCGACCGGCTGGCCGCGAAATGGGTGGTGGCGCAGGACGCGCTGGGATTGTTCCGATCCGACAGCGAGTCCGGCCGGCCCCGCGACGAGCATCGCGGGGTGGACCTCGAAGCCCATCTGCACTGGGTGCGACTGGCCGAACTCACCGACGGCTACCAGGATCTCATCACCGATGTCGCCGAACGACGACGCCGGTTACCGGTGTTCTGAGCACGACGCCGCACGGCGGCCCGCCCTCGGCATCACCGCGGCGGCTCAGCGCTCCGGATCGATGATCTCGACGTCCGCGTCGATGTACGGCTGCTCGGCGGACACCCGTGCACTGGGCTTCGGCTCGTCCACGAGGACGTCCGGCTCCTCCCGGCCCGCGTTCACGCGCGCCGCGGCCTCCCGGTCGCGTTCGGCGGCCGCGGCCGCCTCGCGCATCTCGATCGCGTCGGTGATCCAGTCGCCGATCTCGCGGGTCACCTCGGACACCGTGCCGGTGATGATCGAGGCGATATTGCCGACGTGGCGCGCCCCCGAGGAGGTCAGCTCCTGGATCAGATCCTTGTTGCTCTCGAATTTTCCGATCATTCAACGCCCGCTTCGCTCGGATCCGGCCGCGACTCGTTGCTGGTCGAGCCGCTACGCATCACGATAACACCGGGCTGCGGGCCCTTGCCGACGAGCGCCGGGGGCAGTGCGAGCCGGAAGATCTTGCCCCACACCGAACCGATCTGACGGCTGAACGAACCGGTGTTGTAGGGCAGTCCGTACTTCTCGCACAGCGCCCGCACCTCGGGCGCGATCTCCGGATACCGGTTCGCGGGCAGGTCCGGGAACAGGTGGTGCTCGATCTGGTGCGACAGGTTGCCGGACAGGATGTGGAACAGTTTGCTGCCGCTGATGTTGGCCGAACCCAGCATCTGCCGCACGTACCACTCGCCGCGCGTCTCCTGCGCGGTCTCCTCTTCGGTGAACGTCTGTACGCCCGAGGGGAAGTGCCCGCAGAAGATGATCGAGTACGCCCACACGTTGCGCACCAGGTTCGCCGTCGCGTTA
The DNA here is from genome assembly GCF_009604405.1 of Nocardia macrotermitis. Classification (GTDB taxonomy): domain Bacteria; phylum Actinomycetota; class Actinomycetes; order Mycobacteriales; family Mycobacteriaceae; genus Nocardia; species Nocardia macrotermitis. The sequence continues at coordinate 261,468 of NZ_WEGK01000006.1, read as the reverse complement.
CCGGCCAGGGTGGAGAAGAACAGCGGCCCCGACAGCAGCGGGAAGATCACGTAGTCCTTGAGCACCTGCTTGCCGGCCTTCCGCCACTGCCCCCTGAGCAGCGGTTTCAGGTCGGACCAGGAGCGCTTGCCCTGGACGATGTTGTCCGCCTCGAGGTCGTGCACCATCACGCCCCACTCGAACAGCACCATCAGCAGGAACGCGTAGACCGGGTTGCCCAGGTAGTACGGATTCCACTCCTGGCCCTCGTCGATGCGCAGGATGCCGTAGCCGATGTCCCGGTCGCGGCCGTGGATGTTGGTGTAGGTGTGGTGCATGTAGTTGTGCGAATGCTTCCACTGGTCGGCCGGGCAGACCGTATCCCATTCGAACACACGGGAATTCAGCCCCGGCTCACGCATCCAGTCCCACTGGCCGTGCATGACGTTGTGGCCGATCTCCATGTTGTCCAGGATCTTGGACAGGCTCAGCGCCGCCACGCCCGCCAGCCAGAACGGCGGCAGGAAGCCCAGGTACATCAGGCCGCGCCCGGCGACTTCGAATCCGCGCTGCGCCTTGATGATCGAGTAGATGTACTCGCGGTCCTGCTCGCCCAGGTCGGCGGTGACGCGCTCGCGCAGTTCGTCGAGCACGCGGCCGATCTCCTCGACCTGCTCCGGGCTCAGGACCAGCGGGCCGTCCTTGGTCTCGGTGAGGATTGCCATGTCGTTTCCCCTCTCAGATTTCGATGTCGACGTCGCCGACGGCGGCGTTGACGCAGAGCTGGATCGGCTGGTCGGGATCGCTGTCGAGCTCCCCGGTGCGCAGGTTGCGGGTGCAGCCCGAGCGCTTGATCGCGGTGCAGGAGAAGCAGATTCCCATCCGGCAGCCGTATTCCGGTGTGAGACCGGCGGATTCGGCCTGATCGAGCAGGCTCTCGCCGGTGTTGCGCGCCTCCGCGCCGCTGGCGGAGAAGGTGGTGGCGCCGGTGATCTGCGCGGGATCGACCGGGGCCGCGGTGAGTACGAATTCCTCCGAGTGCAGCCGGTTTTCGAGCCCTTCGGCCCGGAAGACCTCGCGCACGGAGTTCATCAGCGGGGCCGGTCCGCAGACGTAGGTCTCGGCGGTGGCGAACCACGGCGCGACCCGTTCGAGCTGTTCGCGGTCGAAGAATCCGGAGACCGGGCTGGCCGCGCAGCTCCACGGCGCGCCGCGCAGCACCTCGGACAGGTTCAGTTCCGGATAACACAGTGCGACACGGAAATTGGTGCGTCGCGCGGCGATCGCGTCGAGTTCGTCGCGGTGCGGGACCGCCTCCGGGGACTGCGCGTAGTGCAGGAAGGTCACCGGGCCGCGGTAGTCCTCCCGATCCAGGGTGCGCAGCATGGACAGCACCGGGGTGATGCCGCTGCCGCCGCTGATCAGCACGATCTTGTCCGGGCGGATCGCCGGCAGGGTGAACACCCCGGCCGCGGGTGAGAGGTCCACGACCATGCCGGGCGCGGCGTGCCGGTGCAGGTACTGCGAGACCAGGCCCTCGGGATGCGCCTTAATGGTGAGCTGCAAGCGCCGCTGCGCACCGGCCGCGACGTCGATCGGCGAGTAGCAGCGGGTGTGCTTGACACCGTCGATCAGCACGCCGATCTGCACGTATTGCCCGGCGAGGTGGCCGCGCCACTGCCGGGTGGGCCGCAGGGTGAGAGTGACCGAACCCGGGGTGCCGCGCCGCACCGCGATGATCTCCGCGCGCATGTCGCGCACGGTCAACGTCGGCCGCACCAGTTCCAGGTAGCGATCGAGGGCATGCGGCGTTGTCAACGTCTGAACCAGATCGACGAGTCCTGCCATTGCGATCTCCCACTGCTGTTCATCGGGGGTGGTAGTCCACCTCATCGGGGGGTGGTAGTCCACCAATATTTCGGTGCACATCTGTACACTGACCAAGTGTGCCCGAGCGGGGCATGGAAGTTCAACCAGCAGGTCATGTGACCGCAGTAACATCCTGAGGAATGGACGTATCGTGAACGGATGTATGCTCACCGACGTGAGCGAGCGGACCGATCAGGCCGAAACCCGGGGTGAGCGCAAGGAGCGCACCCGGCAGGCATTGCTGGAGGGCACCCTGGCCCTGGCCGCCGAACGCGGTTTCGCCGCCCTGAGCCTGCGCGAGGTCGCGCGTTCGGCCGGAATCGTGCCGACCGCCTTCTATCGGCATTTCGGTTCGCTGGACGAGCTGGGCACCACCCTGGTCGACGAGGGTGTGCGCCAATTGCGTTTGGCCCTACGGGATTTGCGCCGCACCCCGGACGCCCGCCTGGCCGAGACGGTGCGTTTCGTCTTCGCTCAGATCGCCGGGCGCGACGCGCTGTACGGCTTCCTGATCCGCGAACGGCACGGTGGTTCCGCGGCACTGCGCAGCGCCATCGCGATCGAAATGCAGTTGCTCACCAGGGAATTGGTCGTGGACCTCTCGCGCCTGCGCGCACTGGACAGTTGGTCGCCGGAGGATCTGGAGCTGGCCGCGGATCTGATCGTCTCGACGGTCGCCAGCCATATCGCCGATTACGTCGCCGCGCTGCCCCGCGAACGCCCGGAACTCGTGGAGCGCACCGTACGTCAGGTCCGGCTGATCGCCCTGGGCATGGCCGCCTGGCGTTCGACGCCGTAGATCGAAACAGAAGAACGCCCCGCGAGCCTCCCGGGATCGCGAGACGTTCTTCCCGTATCCAAGATGGTGCTCCGAGCACCGAGCCCGACGCTACCGCACCGAACGGCAAATCGGAACGTCAAGAGCCTATGCACCACGTTGCATAGTACGGCGGGTATCAATTAGCCTCGCGGCATGGCCCTCGAGCATGCGCTGCTGGTGTCACTGACCGAGCGGGCCGGTTCGGGCTACGAACTGGCCCGCCGATTCGACAAATCCATCGGATTCTTCTGGAGCGCGACGCATCAGCAGATCTACCGCGTCCTCAAACGGATGGAGGAACGCGGCTGGGTCGTGGGCGAAACCGTCCCGCAGGACGGCCGCCCCGACAAGAAGGTGTACACCGTCGGCCCCAGCGGCCACGCCGAACTCTCCCGCTGGATCGCCGAACCCACCGAGGACGACGCCGCCTTCCAGCGTAGCGAACTCGGCATCAAGATCCGCGCCGCCGCGCACGGCGACCTGCCCGCGCTGTGCGCCGAGATCGCCCGGCATCGCGACAATCACGCCGGACGGCTCGAGCTGTACCGGCAGATCGAGAAGCGGGATTTCCCCGCGCCCGACCGGCTCACCGGCCCCGCGCTACATCAGTATCTGGTGCTGCGCGGCGGCATCCGAGTGGAGACCGGCTTCGTCGAATGGTGTGACGAGGTCGTGGGAGCGCTCGGCAACAGCCTCGCCCGGACCTCGCGGAACAGCCCGAATTCCGCTGCCTCACAACCGGATTCCTTCCCCGAAAGGTGAGATCCATGACCGCGAACCCCGCGGCGGCCGCATCGGCCAACCCGTATCCGCATCTGTTCGAACCGCTCGAGATCGGCTCGCTCACCCTGCGCAACCGGGTGGTGATGGGTTCGATGCACACCGGACTCGAGGACCGGGCCTGGGATACCAACCGCCTGGCCGCCTACTTCGCCGAACGCGCGCGCGGCGGCGTCGGGCTGATCATCACCGGTGGGTACGCGCCGAACCGGGAGGGCTGGCTGCTGCCGCTGGGCGCGAAACTGACCAACCGGACCGAGGCGTACCGGCATCGCGCGATCACCCGCGCGGTGCATGCCGAGGGCGGCCGGATCGCGTTGCAGATCCTGCACGCCGGGCGTTATGCCTATGTGCCGTTCAGCGTTTCGGCCTCCTCGACCAAGGCGCCGATCAATCCGTTCCGGCCGCGCAAGCTGTCCGGCAAGGGCGTCGAACGCACCATCGCCGATTACGTGCGCTGTGCGGAACTGGCGAAATTCGCCGGATACGACGGCGTCGAGGTGATGGGCGGCGAGGGGTATCTGATCAATCAGTTCCTGGCCCCGCGCACCAACAAGCGCACCGACCGGTGGGGTGGCTCGCCGGAGAACCGCCGCCGGTTCGCCGTGGAGATCGTGCGGCGCATCCGCGCGGCGCTCGGACCGGACTTCCTGATCGTATTCCGGTTGTCCATGGCCGAATTCGTCGAGCACGGCCAGACCGAACACGAGATCCTCGCGCTGGCAGCGGAATTGGAGGCCGCCGGGGTCAGCGTGCTCAATACCGACATCGGCTGGCACGAGGCCCGGGTGCCGACCATCGTGACCTCGGTGCCGCGCGCGGCGTTCGTCGAGTTCACCGCGAAAATCACTGCGCACGTGGATATTCCGGTGTGCGCGTCGAACCGGATCAATATGCCCGAGACCGCCGAGGAGATCCTCACCCGGGGCGAGGCGCAGCTGATCTCGATGGCGCGTCCGCTGCTGGCCGATCCGGACTGGGTGAACAAGGCGCGGCAGACCCGCGAGGACGAGATCAACACCTGCATCGCCTGTAATCAGGCGTGCCTGGATCACGCCTTCGTGCACAAGACCGTGTCCTGCCTGCTGAATCCGCGCGCGGGTCACGAGACCGAACTGCGGCTGCTGCCCACCCGGCGGATGCGGCGCATCGCGGTGGTCGGGGCGGGTCCGGCCGGGCTGTCGGCCGCGGTGAATCTGGCCGAACGCGGGCACAAGGTGGATCTGTTCGAGGCCGAGGACAAGATCGGCGGGCAGTTCGACATCGCCCGGCGCATCCCCGGCAAGGAGGAGTTCACCGAGACCATCCGTTATTTCACGCGGAAACTGGAGGTCACCGGTGTACGAGTGTTCCTGAATCGCCGGGTCGAGGCCGCCGAGCTGATCGAGGGGCGGTACGACGAGGTCGTGCTGGCCACCGGTGTGCGCCCGCGTATTCCGGATATCACCGGTATCGACCATCCGAAGGTGCTGACCTACGCTGAGCTGGTGCGCGAGGAGAAGCCGGTCGGCAAGAAGGTCGCGGTCATCGGCGCGGGTGGAATCGGCTACGACGTCAGCGAATTCCTCACCGTCGACGGTCATCCGTCCTTGAAACTCGACGAGTGGAAACAGGAGTGGGGCGTGACCGCCGAGGATCCCGAGGTGCGCGGTCAGCTCGCGACCGCACGCCCCTCCCCCGCGACCCGGGAAGTCGTACTGCTGCAACGTAAATCGGGTTCGTTCGGCAAGAGCCTGGGCAAGACGACGGGCTGGGTGCACCGCGCGGCGGTGAAGGCCAAGGGCGTCGAGCAGATCGGCGGAGTCAACTACGAACGCATCGACGATCGCGGCCTGCACATCAGCTTCGGGGAGAACCGCGCCCGACCGACCGTCATCGACTGCGACAACGTGATCCTGTGTGCCGGACAAGAATCCGTGCGCGAACTGGTCGAACCGCTGCGCTCGGCGGGCGTGCGGATCCACCTGATCGGCGGCGCCGACGTGGCCGCCGAACTCGACGCCGAACGCGCGATCGATCAGGGTACCCGGCTGGCGGCGGGGATCTGATGGGCATCCTCACCCGCCTGGGCCTGCCTGGTGACGAGAAGGCTTGGACCGCACTGGGTTTCACGGTCTCGGACGGCGGTTTCCTGGCCGGTGGCATCAGCTGCACGATCGATACCCGGCCCAGCTGGGGTTTCGACGACGCCATCGCCGATCCGGAACTGCTCGGCATTCCGGAGCTGCTGTCCGGGGATCGGGACGAATTGCCCGGTGACACAGTGCATCCCAACGCGGTCGGCTTCATCGATCACGTCGTGTACTGGGTGCCCGATCTGGACGACGCCGTCGCCGCGCTCACCGCCGTGCTGGGTGAGGGACCCCGCCGACGTTTCCGGCCGCGCGGACCCTCCGGGCCCGAGATGGCGTTCTTCCGTTCGGGTGGGGCCGTCATCGAGGTGGTGGCCTCGGGCAAGCCCGCCAGTCTTCCCGGAATCGCTTTCGGCACACGCGATCTCGATGCCACCGTGGCCGCCGTGCGGGCCGCGAACGGTCCGATCAGCGATCCGAAACCCGCGGTCCAGGGCGGCCGGATCGCGAGCGCGTGGTCCGGCCATCTGAACTGGGGCATCGCGTTCTACGAGCCCGCGCGCTGAGCCCTGCGACGAGCGCGCACCGGCGCACTGTGCCCGCGCACAATGCGATGTCGTGGAATCCGGTGCGTGCTCGCCGTCGACGACCCCGGCCCGCCCGGTAGGCTCCCCGGCGTGAGTCTTCCCGCACCCACCTCAGAAAATCGTGCCGTCGTCACCGGAGCCTCCTCGGGGATCGGCACCGCGCTGGCCGAGGAACTGGCCCGCCGCGGTTATTCGGTGATCCTGATCGCCCGCCGCGGCGACCTGCTCGCCGAGTTGTCCCAGCGGCTGACCGACCGATACGGCGTCACCGCCGAGGTGCGCGCGGTGGATCTGTCCGACCGCGACCAGCGCGCGCCGCTCGCGGCCGAACTCGCCTCCCGCGATATCGCGATCCTGTGCAACAACGCCGGGGTCGCCACCTTCGGCCCGGTCGCCGAGCTGGATCTGGACTTCGAACGTGCGGTGATGGAGCTCAACGCCGTCGCCGTGCACGATCTGACCCTCGCGGTGCTGCCCGGCATGCTGTCCCGGCGCGGCGGCGGCATCCTGATCACCGGCTCCGCCGCCGGGAACATGCCGATCCCGAACAACGCCACCTACGCGGCCAGCAAGGCGTTCACCAACAGCTTCTCCGAATCCCTGCGCGGCGAACTGACCGGCAGCGGCATCAACGTCACGCTGCTGGCCCCCGGCCCGGTCCGCACCGACAACCCGGACCAGGACGAGGTCGGCAGCAAGGTCCCCGAATTCATCTGGGTCACCGCCGCCTACACCGCCAAGCTCTCCATCGACGCCCTCGAGCGCAACAAGATGCGCGTCGTCCCGGGGCTGATCAGCAAGGGAATGAGCGTCGCGGGGCAGTACTCGCCGCGCGCGCTGACCGCGCCGATCGTGGGTGCGTTCTACAAGAAACTCGGCGGGTAATACCGCCCCTCGGTGCCCATCTCCGAGCAGGGTGGGCATCGCGAGACGGTTTTGCAGCGCGCATTCGAACTCCGAAGTACACCGCGCTGCAACATGATTCGCGGGAATACCGGTGCGTCGGGCAGAGGTGCCCGGCGTCGGCCGTACCCGCATCTCCCAGCTGCCGGATCGGCCGGATCACAGTGGTGTCAGGAGCGCGTCAAGATCGCTCGGGAGCTGGTCAAGGACGCGTAATCGACCGCTTCGGCCGGGGGTGGGCGGCGTAATCCTGACAGTGGCCCCGCACCACAGGAGAAAGCGGGGAACACACAGGAGAAGCCGTGACGCTGCTCGAGATCTTCCCGTCGCTGCGGTCGGGAATGCCGTCCCCGCGTTTGGACGCCACCCTCTGGCCGTGCGAGACGCACTACGACGATCTGGGCCGGATCACCGTCGGCGGGGTGGCACTGGCCGATATCGCCGATCAGTACGGCACCCCGGTGTACGTCCTGGACGAGTCCGAGGTGCGGCGACGCTGCCGGGCGTACCGCAAGTACTTCCCGGATGCCGAAATCGTCTATGCGGCAAAGGCTCTGCTGACCAAGTCGGTGGCCGGGTGGGTGGCCGAGGAGGGGCTGTCGGTCGACGTCTGCTCGGCCGGGGAACTCGTCGTCGCCCTGGCCGCGGGCGTGGATCCGGCGCGAATCGTCCTGCACGGCAGTGGAAAACCGTTCGCGGAGCTGGAAGCCGCGGTGCATGCGGGGGTGGGCCGGATCGTGATCGACTCGCTCACCGAGATCACCCTGCTGGCCGCGGTCGCCACCCGGCCGCAGCAGGTGCTGTTGCGGCTGTCCCCCGATATCGATGTGCACGGCCATCCGGCGGTGAAAACCGGTGTGGCGGACCAGAAGTTCGGCTTCCCGCTCGGCAGCGCCGCCGCGCTCGACGCGATCGATCGCGTCATGCGGCAGCCCATGCTCGACCTGGTCGGCCTGCACTGCCATCTCGGCTCGCAGATCCACGATCCGGACTTCTACGGTGAGGCGGTGCGTCGCCTGATCGCCGAAATGTCCCGTATCCGAACCGAATACGGCCGCACACTGCCGCAGCTCGATCTCGGCGGCGGTCACGCGGTCGCCTACCGCTGCGGTGACGCGGAGATGAATCTGCCCGAACTCGCCGACATCCTCGAGGACGCCCTGGACGCGGCCTGCGCGCTGAATCACTTTCCGCGCCTGCGGATTTCGCTCGAACCGGGCCGTGCCATCGTCGCGCACGCCGGGGTGACGCTGTATCGGGTGATGGCGATCAAACACGTCGAGGGCGGTCGCACCTTCGTCATCGCCGACGGCGGTATGAACGACAATCCGCGCGTGGCCCTCTACGGCGCCCGCTACGACGCCGTCGTCGCCAATCGCCACCCCACCGGCCCGCATCTGACCGCGACCGTGGCCGGAAGGTATTGCGAGGCAGGCGATATCCTCGCCGCCGACGTCCGCCTGCCCGCCGATCTGCGCCCCGGCGAGGTGCTGGCGGTCCCCTGCACCGGCGCCTACCACCACAGCCTGGCCTCGACCTACAACGGCGTCGGCCGCCCGCCGATCATCTCGGTCCGCAACGGCCGCTGCCACGAGCGGATCCGCCGCGAGACTCCGGCGGATCTGCTCGCCCGGGATCTCGGGTAGCGGGTTCCGTACGACTCTCGGCCCGGTCGTCGCGGCACCGGTCGTGGGCCGCACCGCGCACCGTCGCATCGCACGCACTACCTCGTTCGGACGGTGGACGATGCTGCCGATTCGGTTGCCCGCGGCCCGGCCGGGGCCCCGTCGGCCGGTCGCGGGGCTAATGTTGCCCAGGTGTCCGAGAAACTTGTGGTGTGGATGGATTGTGAGATGACCGGCCTGCGGCTGGACAGCGACAAGCTGATCGAGGTGGCCGCGCTGGTCACCGACAGCGATCTCAACGTCCTCGGTGAGGGTGTGGACATCGTCATCCACGCCGACGACGAGGCGCTGGCCGCGATGCCCCCGGTCGTCCAGGAGATGCACGCGCGTTCCGGACTCACCGAGGAGGTGCGCAATTCCACGGTCACCATGGCCGAGGCCGAACAGCGGGTCATGGACTACATCAAGGAGTTCGCGCCGACCCCCGGCACGGTCCCGCTGGCGGGCAACTCCATCGCCACCGACCGCGGTTTCCTGGCCCGCGACATGCCCGCCCTGGACGAACACCTGCACTACCGCATGATCGACGTCAGCTCGATCAAGGAACTGTGCCGCCGCTGGTACCCGCGCATCTACTTCGGCCAGCCCGAGAAGGGCCTGGCCCACCGCGCCCTGGCCGACATCAAGGAATCCATCCGCGAACTCGAGTACTACCGCCGCACCGCCTTCGTCCCCGCCCCCGGCCCCTCCACCGCCGAGATCGCCACCATCGCCGCCCAACTCGGCACCCCCGGCAAAAGCCCAGCGTAACCCACCGATTAGGTCCCGAACCCCGGTACGCGTTAGTATCTACCGCGCCGGTTGTTACCGGCATGGTGGCTGTAGTTCAGCTGGTAGAGCACCAGGTTGTGATCCTGGGTGTCGCGGGTTCGAGTCCCGTCAGCCACCCCAAGCGTGTCGGTATGCAAACCGCCCCCCAAGGGTGGTTTGCATACCGGGACCAGAAGGTTTCCTGTCGCCTGTGCCATCGTCCAGCCAGATACGAAATACCGGAACCAGTCGGTCGACGGCGGTAGTCGTTACCTTGGCTACCAAGTCCTCGATCAACGCCCTCATTTCGTCATGACCCACATATGAATTACATCACATATGTGCGCCATTTCATTATCTCTTATACGCGGCCAACCAGAACGTCCGGATCTTCCGCAACTGGATCACCTCCACGTGTCCGCGGCCAACGTCGGCAACTTCTGGCCGCAGCACGACAACCGGTTGGATCTCATAGGCCACCAAGAGACCGTAGGTTGCCGTTCACCTTCGGTCGCCGAAGTATCCGATCGCGGCGTCGGACCGTTCCTTCAGCTCACCGGGCGTCAAGCCAGCGAACTGCGCCATATAGTTGAGCGCAGGAATCCAACGGTTGGTGAGAAAGTCTCCGAGCCGCGGTCCGAACTCTGCCTTCTTCGCCTCGTCGGCGAGGAATGGCGGCAGGAAACACAAGGCGATCATTTCCAATGATGAGCTGTCCAGGTTCGAGAAGTACAGCCAATACGGGAACCGGGCATCGAGACCCTGGATGTACGCGCGAACCGGTTCCATTTCGGAAAGCTCAACTGAAGTGTCGTTGTAGCCTTCGATGAGTAGCTCAAGGATGCCCATGGCCTTCCTGGCGTGGTCAGGTAAATCGAACAGTGGCTCGAGAACTTTCAGTATCGATTCGACATCGCCTGATTCGATCTGATCCCTGCCGACGACAACTGTAATCCTGTCGGCCGAGTCCAGCGGCGACAGTTCCTCCTGCGGCCTACGGAGAATCTCAGCAATACTCGCCAACGATCCCTGATCGGGCACCAGCCAGCACTTTGGCCCCTGCACCGCGACCGGGGCCTCGTTCCATCCGGCGAGGCTCCACATGTGCATGATAAGCCCGGTGGGCGAGTATCTTTTCCCGTCGGCTTCCCACAGCACCGGCTTACTGCGGTCGATTACCCAGCTCGCACGACCCCGGCGCGGATCCTGTTGTATCCATTCGGATATAGCGGCATCTTCGCGCGGATTCAGCGGACGGTAATGCAACGGAGTGCCCGACTTGAGGTAATTTGCGTCAAGAATAACCGAAACGGCACTCTTGGCCCGAGACTTCGAGACCTTCCTCAGTGTCATAAATTCGGACGACAGCTTGGGGACCTCGTCCTGATCGCGCACATGTATCAACACCTGGCCAGCCAGGAGTCGGCATTTCTCCTCGTCAGTGAACGTCTTCGAAACGAACGACTTGGAGCCGAGCTCCCGGTCATTCTCAACGATCAGCCACTTCAGGAGGGCCCCGACCTGGGCGCCGACCCGATCCAGCACCTGATCCCAATCACTTTCGGGATTTTCCAGCTCATCCGATTCGACAAGACGGAAACCCATGTGCGCCACGAGCAGGTCGCTGTATTCAGCGACTGCCAGTTCGCGCTCGCGCAACCGTTTGGTTTCGGCGGCGAGCCGATCGCGGATGCGCCGATGCAGCTGCACGCAGCGCCAAATCTCAACCGCCGGAGGCTGATTGCCGAACAGCAGCGGATAGGTACCGCCTTTCCCCTGCTCCCACAGCGTGTCCTGGCTGATCTTCGTGCGGATGGCAATCGCCGGATTGGGGTGGGCACAGGCGAGCGCGGTCGCGGCTTCGACGACCGAGCATCCGGAGTCACGGGGTGGATCGGGCTCGCCGCGGTGGTAGACGTAGATGAGATCAAGACTCAGCATGAAGTCGTCCCTGATCCGCGCCTGTGTATCGTCAAGGGCAATAAAGTCTCGTGGCTCGATATGATTCTGAGTGTTCGTACTCTGGGTGATCGTCTTGCCGAGATCCTTCATATCGGCCGGCACCGTGATGACTCGGACCATCACATCGGCCTCAGCCACCTGCTCAGAATTCTCCTGCGCGGCGCGATGGGCAGCCTGAACAGTTTGGGCGCCGTTGACGACCGCCGCGTCCGATAACGTCAGTTCGAGAGGCTCGTCATTACGGAGGCGACTTCCGTAATGCCTGGTCCGTACGGCGTCCGAGCACAGGATAGTGATTCCGTTGTTCTTGGCCCAGAAGCTTTCCGGGTCCTGGGTCAGCGTCTCGATCATGCCTTGATTGACGGAGGTCAGCCCGAGCGCCTTCCGGACGTTGGACTCGAACAACCGATTTCCGTACTCCTCGTACCATTTTGCCAGGCAGTCCACCGAGACGATGCCAAAATAGGAGTCCGGGAGCCCATTCCAGGGTAGCCAGCGGGACATCGGCAATACCAGCTGGACAGGGCTGGGGCTCATGTCGGCACGGACGAACTCCCAGAATTCCGACGCCGATATGACCCGTTTATGGACAAACCGACCATGACTGTTGAAATGATCAGCCGCCTCATCGAATTCGGCTTGAACATCCGGGTGAACATAGCCGTCGCCCATTACCGCAAGAACCAGGGTAACCTGAACCTTCGGGTTCTGGATCAGCGATTTCACTCGACCCGACATGGCGTGGAACCGGGTGTTGAAGCGTGTAAAACTCTGGTCCTCGATCTTCCGGAAACCGTCGACGAGGTCTCGAACATGCGCGGCCTTGATGCCCGCGGTTCCCCTGTCGCTCCACTTCGCCTGGATCAGGTATAGGTCCGGGGTTCCATCGGCGAATGCGATGGCGTCGATGCCGTGGTCTCCGCGGCCGTCGATGACATAGGAGGCTGCGGTGGCGGCGTCGCACCCGACGAGGATCCGAGCCGCCAGCGCCGCGAGACCGCGGGAGACGAAACACTGCTCGGCGACCTGCGGGTCTTTGGTCTCAACGTCCGACATGTCGACGAGGCCATCGGACTCACGATGGATGGCTTTCCGTACATGATCTACCTGCGGCGGTGCGGTGGTCACGATCCCCCTCGTGCGGTCGTCCTGGTCTGGCCGTTACCCGAATGATATCCCGCGTGACGAGCGCGCCTTGGGCGTTCGTCACTGCCAATCTAAGCTTCCTCTACCGGGAGGCGCTCCAGCGCATCCGCCACTTCTGCAGTCAGGTCATCGTCGGTGCTGCGAAGCATTACCAGGTCGCTGTACAGGTCGTTCAAGGTTGTGCGAGCCTCGGCGCTCCGGCCCATGGCGGCCAAGAGGGTGCCGAGCGCCTGGCGGATTTCGAGAACCAGCATGCTGCCGTCACTGTGAACAGCCCGCACGTCGGTGAGTACGGCCTGCATCCCGGACAATGCCTCGGTCCCCGCGCCGAGTTCGAATCGGCATTCGGCTGCGTGCCGCCGACATTGCAGTGCCGATTCGTCGGAGAATCCGGACAGTTTGGCGAACGCCGGGGCCAGCGCATCGAATTCCGGTTGGGCTTTGCGGAATTCGCCGCCGGCCAGATTCGCGAGAGCGACATCGAATCGGAGGTCGAGCACCGGTCGGCTATCGACGCCATGCACCTGCACTGCGGCTTCGATGACGCTGCTCAGACGGTCCGCCGCCTGCACGCAGCGGCCTTGGTCGATGAGTTCGAGGTACTCCTTCTGGAGCTGCTCGATTCGCTCGTTGAGCACTGCGGCGTCGATCGGCACCGTTGCGGGTGTCGCGCCGGGGAATCGAACGGCGGGCGTCACGCGGTCTGGTCGCAGTGGGGCGTTCGGCTGTCGGAAAATCCGTGTGGGGTCGGGGCGTTCCGGTAGATATCCGTCGCTCGGCGGCATCGGGCTGCCGGGCGGAGGCAACAGCGGAAACAACCGTTCGTACACGGTGGCGGCGTCAACCGGACGTTGTTCGGGCTCCTTTGCCAGAAGCTCCATGACCAGCTCGTCGAGTTCGTCCGGAACATCGGCACGGATATTTCGCGGCGGGGTCGGCGGGGTGAACGCATGGTCGTGCAGGACCTTCGCGTCGATCCCATCGAATAGCGCGTAGCCGCTGAGCATTTCATACACGATGCAGCCGAGTGCGTACAGATCGGCGCGTGGGGTGGGCCGAGCGCCGGCGCCCTGTTCTGGTGCCATGTATTGGCAGGTGCCGACCCACCCACCGAGTTTGGTCAGCCGGGGTGTGCCCGGGGTCAGCAAAGCCGCGATTCCGAAGTCGATGATCTTCACCGTGCCGTCCGGTGTCACCAGGATGTTGTCCGGCTTGAGATCGCGGTGCACGACCGGCACGGCATGGGCGTACGACAGTGCGGTGGCAATTTGGGCGGCGACCGATGCCACCCAGGCGACGGGTAACGGAGCGTGCGGATCTATGTATTCCCGCAGCGTGGTGGCCCCCTCGACCAGCTCCATCACGAGGTAGACCTGCGTGAGATCGGCCTTCAGCAGTGCGTCGTAGACCTGGGGCACCCCGTGGTGCAGGATCTGTGCGGTAATCCGTGCTTCCCGCCGGAACCGTTCGGCGATTTCGGCAGCCTCGCTACCGGTCGGCTGTTCTGGCAGCCGGATCATTTTGACGGCGATCGGCCGGTCGAGCACCGTGTCGTAGCCCCGCCAGACCGCACCCATCCCACCCGATCCGATCTCCTCGATCAGGTCGTAGCGTTCGCCGATATCCGGTGGCCGCACCGCGTCCCCCTTGCCCTTCCCGCTTCCGGTCCGGCTTGAAGTATCGCGTACATGCCCGGATACGTGCCACCGGAAGGGGCGATTACAGTTCCGGCAGCCCGTGCCGTCGGCGAATCAACCGATATGCCGCGGTGCGCGCCTGTCGGTCCAGGTCCTTGCGGAACTGCTGGTCGGGGTGGAAGTAGCGCTTGCCGAGATCGGTCTGGGTGTTGAAATGCTTGACGATCTTGTCCTTGAACACCTTGTCGAAGACGATGCCGAAATCTTCCTTGTTGTTGGAGAGGGCGGCGTCCTCCACCGCGGGTTCATCGACCGCTTCGTAGAACTGGGCGGCGACGTCACCTTCGGCGAAGTTTGTGCCGTGCTGTTCGTTGAATCGGTCGACCAATGCCGACAGCAGCGACTTCTCGGGATCCTTGGCGGCGCCGGCGTCATCGCTGAAACCAGGCAATTCCTGCGCACCATCCGGGGAAAGGCTGAGGTTGTATTCGCCGGTCTTGTCCAGCCGGAGGTGGCTCAGGTCGATATCGCCGAGGTCGACGCCGCCGTCGGCGCGGCGCGGCAACCTATTGAGCAGATGCCGACCGTACAAGTAGAGCTGCTCCAGGTCAGGGTCCTGGTAAGGCACGATCTGGGCGAGGAAGGCGTATTTGCGCACGTAGTCGGTCAGGGCGCCGCGGAAGGTCTCGGCGACCTCGGCTTCGTGCTCGTCGTCGCTTTCCAGCAGTTCCCGGAACCGTTGGACGGCGGGCTCGAGGTGCCGGTACAGCTCGGCGTGCAGTTGCGCCCACTTGGCAGGCGACCCGGCGGCCGCTTGTTCTGCATCCAGATACGCGGCCGCGAACTCCTGCATTTCCTGATCAACCAGGATGGGCGCGGACCGCACCCGGTCCTGCGCGGTGTAGAGCAGGTTGGGGTCGGTGGCGAGGGTAAAGGCGTCCTCGTAGTAGGGGACGAAGGCTTCGCGGATCTTCTCGGCGTCGTTGACGAAGTCGAGCACCACCAGGTCGCCCTGTGTTTTGCCGTCCCGGGTTCGGTTGAGCCGGGACAGGGTCTGCACGGCGGCGATGCCGTCCAGCGTCTTGTTCACGTACATGGAGGTGAGCAGCGGCTCGTCGAAGCCGGTCTGGTACTTCTCGGCGACGACCAGGATCCGGTATTCCGGCTGACCGTTACCACCGGACCTAGTGGCGCGATCGTCGGCCCGGGTGTACGCGAATGCTTTGGGCAGCGCGGACTCCTTGAGGCCACCGTTCTCCTTGACCTCGCTGGTCTCCACACCATCGATTTCGATGGAACCGGAGAATGCCACCAGCACACCGAGATCCGGGAACCTCTTGCCGTAGCCGGTCTCGGCGATATATTGCCGGATGGCCCGGCACATGTCGACGGCGCTGCGCCGTGATCCTGTGACCACCATGGCTTTCGCGCGCCCGCCGATCCGGCCGTGGGTATGGGCGACGAAGTGTTCGACGATTTCGCGAGCGTGCGCGGCCACCGATGACGAGTGCATGGTCGCGGTCTGCCCAAGCAGGTTGCTGCCCTTGCCTTCTGGCACCTCCACGTCATCGGCATTGTTGTTCACCAGCCGGTAGTAGGCCTTGAAGGTGACGTAGTTGCGCAGCGGGTCGAGAATGAATCCTTCCTCGATCGCCTGGCGCATCGAATACGTGTGGAACGCACGGTATTTCCGTTTCTCCGGGGTGCTGTCCGGGTCGGGAGTGCCGAAGTTCTCCAGTGTCTTGGCCTTCGGGGTGGCCGTGAACGCGAAATAGGAGATGTTGTCCGCCCTGCCCCGGGCGGCGGCCTTGGCTCGCAGGCGATCGTCGACGGTGATCTCGGTGGCTCCGATATCGTCGTCGTCGGCATCCAGACCGAGGTCCCGTAGCGCGGTCTTCACATCCGCCGCGGCGTCTCCGGATTGTGAGGAGTGCGCCTCGTCGACGATGATCGCGTACCGCCCCTCCGCCAGTGCGATCTGTTCGCGGCGCAGATAGTCCAGCAGCGCCGGGAAGGTGTGCAGGGTGACGGTGATGATCTTGCCGGAGGCGGAGTTGAGGGCCTTGGCGAGCTGCGGCGACTTGGCGCCATGTTTGTCGTCGATCGGGACCAGCAGGCCCTGGACCTGTTCGAATCCGCCAACAGTGTCGCGGAGCTGGGAGTCCAGGTTGCGGCGGTCCGTGATGATGATGATCTTGTCGAAGACCGGTATGCCGGGCTTCAATCCCGCGGCACGAGCCTCGGGGTCGAGCTGTTCGAGCTGCGCGGTGTGCAGGTCGCTGAGCCGGTGCGCCAGCCAGCCGATGGTATTCGACTTCCCAGAACCCGCGGACGCCATCACTAGATAGTTGTGTCCGGCGCCGTGGGTGGCGGCGTGCGCGGTCAGCTTCTTCACCACATCCCACTGGTGATAACGCGGGAAAATGGTGGAGCGCACCGCCTTTCCACCCGGGCCCTTGCGCTCGGCGGTGTGTACGAACCGCTCCAGCAGGTCCAACCAGGCGTCACGCTGCCATACCCGCTCCCACAGGTAGGCTGTGGCGTGCTTGCCGGGCTCGCTGGCCGGCGGGTTGCCCTTGCCCCCCTTTTCACCCGGGCCTTCCGATCCCGTATTGAACGGCAGGAACACCGTTTTCGCACCGCGCAGCTGGGTGGTGACGAACACCAGATTCGGATCGACGGCGAAGTTGGCGATCACCCGGTGCTTGAAGATCAGCTCGGTCGGATCCCGGTCCTCCCGGTACTGCTTCTTCGCGCGTTCCACGTCCTGCCGTGTCAGCGGGTTCTTCAGCTCGGCGGTGGCGACCGGAATCCCGTTGAGCAGCAGTGTCAGATCCAGTCGCGGCCGGGAAGCGGTCGGCTTGGTGGTGCACAGCAGCTCCCGCACCACGGTCAGCCGATTGGCTCGATACCGTTCCATCACCTCCTCGGAACCGACCAGGTTCGGCTTGAAGTAGGCGAGCCGGATCAGCGTCCCCTGATCCTTCACTCCCTTCCGCAACACCGTGATCAGTCCCTTACTGGCCAACTCCTGTCCGAGCCGCCTCGAGAACCCCCGCTGCGCCTCACCCTGACCGCCGTACGCGGCGACCAGTTCTTCCCACTCCTGCTGTTGCGTCCTCCCAAGGAATTCCAGCAGCTCGCCCATATCCAGCCCGAGTTGGGTGTTGTACTCGTGCGGATTCCCCTCCCGCCAGCCGCCGTCTTCCACCATCGAGGTAACGATGGCCTCTCGGAACGTGTTCTCGTCGTAGATCGACATGGATGTTAAACCCCCTGGGTTAGATTTCGCCCGGAGGCGGTGGTGACATCGAATTGACCGGTCACGGCGGCGGTGATGAGCGCCTGCCGGCGCTCGGCAAGGAGAGCGAGTTGGCGGTCGATTGCCGATTTTAAACGACTAATCTCCTCGCGTCCCCGAATCATGCGGCGGACAAAGTCTTGCTGTTTGGTGAGCCCTACCTGCGGAATAGGCCAGGCCTTGACCTCCTCGAACCGAATGTTCGCCATTGACTGAGATGCACCGTTCGACGAAGCTCCACACAAGGCTCGAATTCGGCTGCCAGCGGCGACCTCGGCAACGAATTTTGGATCAAGGCCGCTATCAAGACGAACTCGGAAGATCTTGTCTGAGAGCAGGAGCCCAGGACGCACGTCGCCTACGACTGCCGTCGACCCGACGAGCAGTGGGGTGTTGGCACGGGTAATCAGAAGGTCACCCTTCTTGACCTCGCTAGTCGCATCGACGACCAGATCGTCAGGAATCCGTTTATTCTGGGTCGGATCGAAGACCCCGGGACGCAAACAGCTGACCTTAAGAATCCCCCACTCTCCGATCTCCGCAGGTATCGCGTCACACTGTGGGCTTGAGCCTTGATCAACCGACCGCACATAACGGCGAAGTTCTACCGGTGGCGCAGAATTCAACAGCTCGTCGATCGCCAGATCCCTCAGAGCCGACTCACGTTCTGAAAGCACAGAAAACGCGCTGATCTGCAGGCGGCAGAGACGGTCGATTCGGGAGGTCTCGACGTCGAGGAAGTCGGCGATGCGGCGCTGCTCCTCCAGCGGAGGGAGTTCTACAGCAATGTCGCCAAGATCGTCGGCATTAATCCTCGGCGTCCGAACCGCTCCACTCTCCGTGTTGCCGATACCCCGCAGTCGGGAAACCATCTCTCCGACGAACCAGCTTGAGCGAAACAGATGATGCAGGTATCGAGCATCCACATCAGCATCCGGGCGAAGCACTATATAGTCAGGGCTGACAATTCCATGCATAGGACTGATTCCAATGGCTCCCTGGAACGCGCGCATTCGGTTCAGAACAATGTCACCGATATTGCACAACTTATAGCTGCTCAGATCTTCAGCACGAGGGAGATCATTGGTCAGCGATTCCCGTGGAACAACCCCGTGGTGAATTGAGACTGCCAATAGCGGAGGCTGATCCGATCCCGCACGTCTATCGATCAATTGATACAGATACTTTGCCCGCATCAGCGTCACCGCGTCACCTCCCCCAACAGCTCCTGAATCTCCGCCTCCAACGCCTTCAACTCCGCGTCGATCTCCGCCAATGGCCGGGGTGGCGTGTACACGTAGAAGTGCCGGGTGAACGGGATCTCGTACCCCACTTTGGTTTTCGCGTGATCGATCCAGGCGTCGGGGACGTGCGGTAGGACTTCGCGAGTCAGGTACTCGTTCACGTCTTCGGCGAGCGGAACGTTCTCGTAGTCACGCAGCTCCGGGTCGGGTTCGGGGGCGCCCTTGATCAGCTGCACTTCGCCGTCCGAGTCGCGGAAGCCGACGGCGTCGCGGAAGATCTTCGCGAACGGGGTTCCGCTGGGCCAGGTTTCGCCGGTGGCGACGACCGCGTCGCGCAGGGCGCTGATGGCGTCGGCCTTCGCCTTCCAGGTCTGGCCGATCAGCGGGGCGAGCAGGCGGGTGAATGCATCGGAATCGCCGTATAGTTTGCGGACCGGCGCCGAGCCCGCCAGTTTGTCCAGGCCCTCTGCGGTCAGTTCGAACCGCAGCTTCAGGGGGCGTTCGACGGTGATGCGCCGGTAACCGAAGTCGTCGTTGGCGAAGATCTTCACCTTGCCGTGCAACGGGTGCGCCGGATCTGCCGCGATCGCGGTCGCGTCGCCGTACAGGCGGGTGATCTCCTCGATCTGACTCTCGCTGATCTGCTTGCGCTTGTCGCCCAGCGATTTTCGCATCTTCACCCAGTAGTCGCGGGCATCCAGCAGCAACACCTTGCCCTCGTGTTCGGGCGACTTGCGGTTGGTCAGGATCCAGAAGTACGTGGAGATGCCGGTGTTGTAGAACAGCTGATCCGGTAGCGCGACAACGGCTTCCAGCCAGTCGTTCTCGATGATCCAGCGGCGGATGTTCGACTCGCCGGACTCGGCGGCGCCGGTGAACAGCGGGGAGCCGTTGAAGACGATCGCGATCCGGCTACCGCCATCGGATACCGGGCGCATTTTCGAGATCATGTGCTGCAGGAACAGGAGCGACCCGTCGTTGATGCGCGGCAGGCCGGCGCCGTACCGGCCGGAGTCACCCAGATGCTCGGCCTCCCATTCGACGTCGTCCTTGATCTTCTTCCATTCCACACCGAATGGCGGGTTGGAGAGCATGTAGTGGAACTTCTGGCCCTTGTGCCCGTCGTCGTCCCCGAGAGAGTTGGCGAGCACGATGTTGTCGGCGTCCTCGCCCTTGATCATCAAGTCGGACTTGCAGATCGCGTAAGACTCCGGATTCAGCTCCTGTCCGTTCAACTCGACTGTCGCCTTGGGATTCAGTGCGGTGATATGTGCCTCGGCGGAGGTGAGCATGCCGCCCGTACCGCAGGCCGGATCGAGGATGCGCCGCACTTTGCCCGCCTGTGACAGCAGGTCCGCGTCCGGTGCGATCAGCAGATTCACCATCAGTTCGATGACCTCACGGGGTGTGAAGTGCTCACCTGCGGTCTCGTTCGACTGTTCCGAGAAACGCCGGATCAGATCCTCGAAGATGTAGCCCATCTGATGGTTCGATACCACCTCCGGCCGCATATCGAGGTCAGCGAACCTTGATAACACCTGATAGAGCAACCCGGCCGCGTCGAGCTTGCGGATCTGCTGGGTGAATTCGTACTTCTCGAGTACCTCGAACGCGTTCGCGGAGAACGCTTTTACGTACGCCTCCAGATTCGCCCGGGCCTGCTTGGCGTCGTCGGCGATCTTCTTCAATGTCAGATCGGTGGTGTTGTAGAACCTCGCCTCGGCGGCCTGACACAGCAACTCGCGCTTGTCGACGTTGAGATCTTTCAGCGCCGCGTTGCGCGCCACCACCGCGTCCCGCGTCGGGGCCAGCACACATTCGAGCCGCCGCAGCACCGTGAACGGCAGAATAACCTTGCCGTAATCGGACTGCTTGTAGTCGCCGCGCAGCAGGTCGGCGACCTTCCATGCATGGTTGGCCAGCTCGCTGTGTTTGCCGGTGTTCACGCATTACCTCCTCGAAAGTTGTTGTCGTTCGTGTCGTCGGCGGCCGGGACCAGTACGCCGGCGGTCAGGCCGCCGGTAAGCAGGTCGGTGGCCTTGCGGACCTCCGCCGTCACCCGTGCCGAGGCCAGGTGAACCTCATAAATCCGGCGATAGGCCGCGCCGCACCGTCGCTGTTGCGCCATGGCCAGCAACGGTATTCGAGTTCGGAGCCGGTCGCCGCGAATCCAACTGGTGGTTCCGGTGGGCAATCCGTCACCCTCGGCGACGAAGGCGGCAAGGAACCACGGATCCGTCCGGTCCGGCACGGCTCTGAGAATGGCAACGCCACGGCCCGGGAGCGCCCCAACATCGTCGGGCCCCGCGACCTTGAGGCGCAGGTCCGTATGTGTGCTGCTTTTCGGTAGCGGCGCCAGCAGGATGTCGTCGGGTTGCACAATCAGCTGACTGTCTGGGTTATCGAGCCGTACAGTGCCGGACGGGCCGGTGCCGCGCGCAATGTCGCGGTGCTCGATCGTGCGCCACACAGCATGGTCACCGCCGGAGTCCACCCCGGTTGTTCCCGGCGGGAACCAGTGCAGCGCACCACCATTGACCAGTTCCAGGACAGTAGCGGTCCGCCAGTCCGTGACCGCCGGTTCGAACGTGTCGACTGCCGTCACCGCGGCGGCCAGCTCTGCCACCGTCGATTCGAGATCGGACAGCGCGGCCGTCGCTTCACCCGCCATCGTCTCCGGATCCAGCGATGAACTCATCCAGGCCGACGGTGCCAGGTTCACCGTGTCGTCGAGCAGTCCGATCACATCCACCTCGGCGACCAGCCCCGGCACGGCGATCGGCCGCGACCGTGGCCGCAGGAAGCTTCGCCATGCGGTCGTGATGGTCTCTTCGACCGTAGGCCAATCCACGGCCCCGTCGGCCCCGAGCGACTCCGTATCGATGAACAGCACCGTGTGCCCGGGCCGGGTCGAGGGATCAGGCCCTTGTAGCACCCATAGATGCAGGCTGAACGCCCACGGTTGCGCAACCCGCTGCGGTAACGCGATAACGGCGCGCACCGCGCCGGCCCGCAACAGTGCGCTCCGAATGCGCCTGCCTGTGGGACGTGATGCCGCACCGGGTGACAGCAACAGCACCGCGTAGCCGCCGATCCGGGCGTGAACCAGTGATTGCAGCGCCCACGCCAGTTCCGCTTCGCTCTTGGGGGGAATTCCGTACGCCAAGCGGGGATCCCCGAGCGCGAGGTCGTCCTCGCTCGGGGCCGCCCCGGAGCCGGGCGGATCACACAGCACCACGTCGAAGCCCTTGCCGGCGAAGGCATCCGCGAGCAAGCTGTCGCCGACCTCGATCTCCGGTTGTTTCTCAATTTCGGCGCCGATCAGCAGTCGGGCCCGCGTGGCCTGCACAGCAAGCACGTCCTGACCGAATAAGCCGGTCGCCCCTTCCCTGGCTGCAGCCAGCAACAGGTAGCCGCTACCGCAGGCCGGATCCAGCACCGTGTCGATGGGCGTACCCGCTGCGGCCAGGGTCACCATCAATTCCGCTACGGGCTCCGCGGTCGCGTAGGTGCCGGGTTCGGTGAGGGCCGACTCGGTCAGCACGTCGGCCACGGCCGCAAGCCCTTCCGATGGCACGATCGCACGCGCAGCCTTCAGAATCCGGGACACGGCATCGCTCGCCTGATCGGGCGACGTGGAACCGGCCGGGTGTACCAGCAGCTTCGCAACCTCCACGGACTCGTCGGCTGTGAGCGATGACCGGACCGCTGTACGCAGACGGCTCAGCGGTGACTCGGAAATATCGGTGCCCCGCGACGACAACCACGACTGCACCTCGTTCCGGTCGAACACGGGCCGGGCTTCGGTGCCGCCCACAGGCTGCGGAAAGTCCTCGTGTCGACGACGCCAATTGCTCACCGTTGCGCGGGTCACGCCTGCCAGCTTGGAGATCTCTGTGGCCGTCATGGGTGGAACCAGTTTCACCATGTCACCCCTCTCGTGTACAAAGACCATCCTTGACTACTGGCACGTAAACGTCAAGTTCTAGATTTACGCTTGTGAATATTTTCAGTACATGCCATGCTCAAGTTGTCACTACAGCGACAAGCGAGCGATGCGGTGACCACCATGAAGGCCGCATCCCATACGCACGGCCGCAGCCGGTCAGAGAAGAAGCCTCTGACTCACCCCTCAGGAGAAGCCGATGACCCCCACCACCGCCGACCGGAGCCATACACGCTGGACGACGCTGCACCGTCTGATCGAACCCGTCGACGGCACCGTCGACCCGCGGATCTTCCTGCGCGAGAGATACCGCCAGGACTCCGATTATCAAATCCGGGAGTTCGACAACGACGGCCTGAGCGGCGTGCTCGCGCACGGCGGGACGCCGGTTGACCGCGCCGACTGGTGTAGCGCCCCCGAACGCCTGACCGGGCTGCCGATCATGGAGCCGACCCGGCTCACCGGAGGCGTGGTGCTCACCCGGACCGCGCACGGCCTCTATGCCCTCACCTACGGGCTCGGCCACCACATGCTCGACACCGCCTATCGCGACGACGATTTCGGCCTGACATTCGCGGTCCGCGCGCTCGATCCGGGCGCTATCACGGTGATCCGCAACGAGATCATGGATCGCCGTGGTCGTGTCGACGAATACACGATGGCTCGGGGAAGCGACATCGACGGATTCGGGGTCGACCGGTTCAGCTCGCTGGTGCGCCGGATCTGCGGTACCACCGACCTGGCGCTCAGCGCTCGGACCGGCACGAAATGCCGGGTACGGGTGGAATGCTCGGGATCGTCGATCAAGCTTCCGCTGGCCACCTCACCGCAGGAGTTCCTGTCGGATCTGGAGCAGATCGAAAAGGTCTGTGCGCGTGAGGATCCGCTGGGCGATCTCACATTCATCGAGCGAATCCGCGCGCTGCACAAGCGTAGTCCTGCCGCACTGGCGGCCGATGCCGCCCTCGAGAAGCTCCTGGCCGGCGATGACCGCGATCGACTCACCATCGGCATTCCGGACTCGGTGCTGGACGAATTCGGTGCCGCACAGCGGTTTCGGCTGGCCCTCGGACGTCGGAGTCTCGACGTTGAGGAACTGGATCTGCCTTCCTTGCTGGCCTTCGTGCAAGGCAAGCCGACGGGGCGGCGCCTGGAATACCTGCGCCGCCTGGAGATCGTCATGTATACCGACGACAACGAGGGCTCCGCACTCGAGACCGACACCCACGGAACCGATTGGCTCGTCGCGGAAGTCGACACCGCCGATGGGAGCCGATACTTCTACCGCCAGGGACGCTGGCACGAGATCGGCGCCGGATACCTCGCCACACTGCGTGAACTACTGGAAGCGTTGCTGGCCAAGATCGCCCGCGTCGCGGTGCCGGCGTGGACGAAGACCGAGGACGACGACCACGTCCACGACGAGGGCTGGTTCAACAGGGAAGTGGCCAAGAAACCCGGATACCAATTGTTCGACAAGAAGACCGTGGTCACCGCGAAGTATCGGGGCGGCGGCCTGGAGATCTGCGACGTTCTCGGCCCCGACGGCGAGCTGATCTGCGTCAAGAAGGCCGCCTCCACTGCCGCACTCAACCATCTGTTCGCCCAGGCCGTCGTAGCCGTGACGACCTTGCGTCTCGACAAGGAAGTACGGACCCGATTCCTGGACCAGGTGCGCCTGAATACACCCGACCACCCGATGCTCAGCGACATGGGCACCCTGAAGGTCGTGTTCGCGATCCTGCTCAAGGACGGGATCGATATCACCGTCGATTCGCTCTTCGCATTCGCCCAGATCTCGCTCGTCAAGGCGCTGCGCGAGCTGACCGCTTGCAACGCGGACGTGACGGTCCTGCCGATCCGCCGCAGCTGATGTGATGTCTGTATCGATAGGCTGACCCGAACGCCACGGTCAACGAAGGCGCAGTTCCCTCGGCCTTCGGCTGGGCCGTTGGGTCGAAGGCCAGCATCGGCTCGATGGGTTCCGGCACATCAGCGAGGTCCGGGATTGCTATGTCGGCGTCGGTCAGCCAGAGGAGTGCTCGATCCCTGGGCCTAGACGACATGGCTGCGTCGTATCGTCTTGATTCGACGAAGGCGGCACAGCGCGAGGGACTGAGGAAGGTTCACATGACCGATGCTGTTCAGCGGCGGGAGCAGATCCTCGACGGGCTGGATCCGGAGCAACGCGCGGCGGTCTTGGCGCCACCTGGGCCCGTGTGCATCCTGGCAGGTGCCGGTACTGGAAAGACGCGAACAATAACCCGCAGGATTGCATATCTGGCTGTGACCAGGCAGGTTGGTCCGACTGAGGTCCTGGCGGTGACCCACTCGAATCAGGCGGCGGGCGAGCTGCGGGATCGCATCCGGTCGCTGGGAGTGTCCGTGCAGGCTCGAACTTTCCACAGCGCGGCGATGGCCCAGTTGCGCCACTTTTGGGTGAAAACCGGTCTGCCCGGAGATCAACTGAGGATGATCCATGATGTCTCCGGTGGTCAGCGCGAACTCCTTCGCACTGCGTTGAGGGCTGTGGCGCCATCCGCCGGGTCTACGGATGTCCGTGACCTCGAGGCCGAAGTCGAATGGGCTCGGACGTGCCGCATCATCCCATCCGGGTACGCGGCGGCCGCAGAAAAGGCCGGGCGGCGGCGAAACCTGCCCCCCGATGCACTAGCAGCCGCGTTTGAGCGGTATGGACACCTGAAACGATCCAATGGTGTGCTGGATTTCAGCGACACGATCGAGCAGTGCGCGCTTCTCCTCGAACAGAACGATGACGTGGCACAGCAGGTTCGACAGCGGTATCGATGCTTCGTGGTGGACGAGTATCAGGACACCGATCCCGCGCAAGAGCGGCTGCTGACCGCGTGGCTCGGGCCTGGGGACAACGTAACTGTCGTCGGTGACCCCAACCAGGCGATCTACTCGTTCAAGGGAGCCGACCCTTCCTTGCTCGTCGGGTTTGCCGACCGCCATCCCGGCACGGTGAGTGTTTCGCTGAACCGGGACTACCGGTCCACACCGCAGATTGTGGGCACCGCCAACCGGCTCATGGCACAGGCTTCGGCTGACGTAACGCTCCGGGGACAGCGTCCAGCCGGTCCCGAGCCGGTCTGGCACACCTTCGATACTGAGGCAGCCGAAGCGACCGCGCTTGCGGAACGGGTCAACGAACTTATCGCCGAAGGCGTGACAGCATCCGAGATCGCTGTCCTGGTCCGGACAAATACCCAAGTTTTGTCCTACCGGACCGCGCTGCAGGATGCGGGAGTTGTCACCGAGGCCTTCAACGACGACAAGTTCTTCGAACGACCAGAAATCCGCAAGGCGATGGGCGCACTGGCCGATCTCGCTGGACGATCGCCGCAAACTGTCGGTTCGGCCGGGCTGCGTACGGTTCTCGACGGCACGGTTTTGATCCCGGCGTTCCGCCGATCGGAGTGGGTGCCGCGCGGGCACAGTGGGACGCGTTGGGAGCGCTGTTGCGGCTCGTCGATGGGTTGCCGGACGACGTGCGCGGAACGGTGGGAGTTCTCGTTGCGGAACTACAACGCCGGGCGGACGCCGAGCACACTCCGCGCGGCAGCGGCGGAGTCGTGCTGGCCACCATGCACAAAGTGAAAGGCCTGGAATGGGACGCCGTTCTGCTTCCGGGGCTCACGGAAGGCTTCTTGCCGATCGTTCATGCAACTTTGCCCGAAGAGATCGAGGAGGAACGCCGCCTGCTCTACGTCGCCCTGACCCGGGCCAGGGAGCAGCTGGAACTCTCCTGTGCCTCACACAGCGACAAGGGGCACAACAACGAACCTTCCCGGTTCCTGAACCAGATCGTTCCACGCAAGAATCTTTCGACGACCGCAATGGCGCGGACGCGAAGTGCGTACTCGATCGGTGACCGGGTGCTCAGCACGGCCTTCGGCATGGGCAGGGTGACCGAGGTCGGCACGACCGAGATGAAGGTCGATTTCGGTGGTTCCTACGGCGTCAAGACGTGGAGCCTCGCCGATCGGGACCTGAGCAAGTTATAGTCGCCTACGAGACCTGGTCCGGAAGTGGCGCCCCGCGGGGGCCGCCACGGCACTATCGGTGATCGTTGCCTGCACCCTGCCGTTCGCGGGCCTGGGCCTGCTCGGCGGCAGGATCGCCGACTACGTCGGACGCAAACGCGTGCTGCTGATCGGCCTCATCGGATTCTCCGCCGTGGACGGCGCGGCGATCGATACCCCGTGGCCGGACAGCCCAACTGATACGGGATAAGGCGGGCTGTCCCACACCGAAGACCGGTATCGGACAGCCCGCCTACCGCACCACCGCCCCAACCGCCCGGATCATGATCTGCTGCCCGTCGACCAGGATTTCGCGGTTCGTATGCTGGGACGTCGGGGACCCCGCCCCGAATGCGCGAACCGCTCCGGTTCGCGCCTTCGCCGTTACTGCCACGCGCGCAACAGCTCTTCCGGCCCCCAACTAGCCGCAAGCGGCAGACCGCCATCCACCCCGGACCGCGAGACCGCCACCAACGCGATGTCGTGCTGTGTGCCGGGGACGGCAAGTACGGCGCGTGCGAGGCTGTCGTAGTCGTGGCGGTCGAATGGCCGATCCTCGAGCCATTTGATCGATCCGACGAAATGCACCGACCCCGCGACAGGTTGGCGGTCGGCGCCGATCAGGTCGAGTTCGGGGTTGTTCTGCCGATTCCACCAGCCACCCACCGCCTCGACCTCCGGCCAGTGGGCATCGGGTAGCAAACGCAGCACCGAATCCCGGATCACCGGTTCCACCGCGCGACCGCGCCAGGTTGTCCACGAGCGTTCGATCCGCTCCAGCGCCAGATCACCCCGGCCCCGTTCGATGAGCGGAATTCCACGCTCGAGAAAGGCCAGCCAGAACCGGAGGTACGAGTCGGCGATGCGGTATCGCTTGTTCTTGTTGTCGGGCTTCGTGGACAACGGCACATCCGCGGCCACGATTCGCTTGGCCTGCAACGTATTCAGCAGCGGCGTCAGCGTCCCGGCCGATAGCGCGCCGGTGCTGCCCGCAGCGGCGGCGATCGCACCGTAGGTGCGTTCACCACTGCCGATCGCTTGCAGCACGGCCCGGGAACGTGACGTCTCGGGGAATTCGCCGAGCATCGAAAGCTCGCCCGCGACCAGCAGCGGCGACAACGGATTCGCCGTGGCGTCACTCAGAAAATCCTTCCGACTCATGCCGGGACGCCAGGACTGAACGATCTCCGGAAAACCGCCGGTGATCAGCAGCGCGTCCATCGACTCGGCCGCGGACAGGCCGGTCATGGCCTGCACATCCGCCAGATGCAGTGGCTGGACGGTCATCTTCGTGGCCCGCCCGAAGAAGGGTCGACCGTGCGACTGCAACGCCTCCATCACCGAGATGTCGCTACCCACCAACACCAGCAGCACCGGCTTGGCCGACAGGTACCGATCCCACACCGTCTGGAGCGCGCCTTCGAATTCGGAGTCCTGTTCCACCAGCCAAGGCACCTCGTCGACCACGACGATGCTCGCGGCATCGTCCGGTAACGCGACGGCCAATGTCCGCAGTGCCTGACTCCAATCTGCAGCCGATATTCCCGCGACGAGTTCCGCGCCCCGCAATGGCGAATGCGCAAGAGCAGCAACGAAATCCGCTCGTTCCGCAGCAGAGTTACGCCCCCACGTCGCCTGGAAGACGAGGTATGGAAGACCGGAGCGATCACAGAGCTCCTGCACCAGACGCGACTTGCCCACCCGCCGCCGACCGGTCACGATCACCGCACGCCCGCGCGTCGCACCGGCCGCATCCGTCACCAGGTTCAACTGCCTCCCCAACAGGTCGAGATCCGCCGCACGCCCTGTGAATTCCACTCGGCCACCCACCTTCAACAGAGATTAGATAGATCGCATCTTACATAGATCCAATCTATGTAAGATCAGATCTATGTGACTTGAATCACCCATTCGGCAACCGCTCCGCATACCGCCGATGCAGCCGATCGGTGAATCCGTAGCGCGTTCGCGTTTCTCGACAGCTCAGCGCCAGGCGGCGAGGAGATCGTCCGGGGTGAAGCCGGTGACGCCCGGGACGCTGATGCCCGCTCTGGAAACGACCAGCATCCGGGTGTCGTCGTCCGCACCGGGCAGCCGTGAGCGGTGCATGTACAGGCGGGTGAGGTCGTGGCTGTCGAACTGGCGCTTCTCGAGCCATTTGATCGAACCGACCGCGGTGATCTTCTTCGCGATGGGGTCTCGGTCCGCGCAAACGATGTCGATTTCCGGATCGTTGGCGCGGGTCCAGTAGCCGCCGATGGCGTTGGTGTTGTCGGGGAGCAGTTCGGGTAGTCGCCGAAGTGATTCGCGGACAATGGATTCCACCGCGCGACCACGCCAGGAGGTCCAGCCGCGCTCGATGCGTGCGAGCGTGAGATCGCCACGCCCTCTTTCGATTTCGGGCAGGTAGGGGCCGAGGAAGGCGAGCCAGAACCGGAGGTGGGGATCGGCGACGATGTAGCGGGTCTCGCGGGAGGGCTGTGTCGACAGCGGGGTCAGCGCCTCGACGATGCGCTTGTCGGTCAGCAATCGCAGTGCCCGGCCGAGGCTGGCCGCCGAGAGATCCGCCGCTCTGCCGATCAGGGCGTGCGAGCGTTCTCCCGCCCCGATCGCGCCCAGCACCCGCCGGGCCTGCGCGTCTTCGGGGAATTCCGCGGCCAGTGCGCGTTCGCCGCTGATCAGCAGGGCCGAGGTCGGATCCGCGACCACGTCGGCCAGATATTCCGCCGGTGTGGCGGCATGCGGCCATTCGTCCAGAATCAGCGGCAGACCACCGGATACCAGAAAGGCGTCGAACGCCTCGGCGGCGGGCAGCCCCAACATCTCCGCGACCGCAGCGGGATTCAGCGGCGGAACGACCATTTCGCTCGCGCGCTGATGGAACGGCCGGCCGTACGCGTTGAGGGCTTCCATCATCGCCAGGTCCGACCCGATACACAGCAGCAGCACCGGCTTGCGCGACAACTCCCGATCGAACACCTTCTGCAGACTGCCCTCGAAACCCGGATCGTTGCCGATCAGATAGGGCATCTCGTCGATGACGACGACGCTGGGCCGGTCCTCGGGCAACGCCGACGCGAGCAACGTCAGTGCCGCATTCCAGTCCCTCGGGTGCTGCCCGGCGAACCGATCCGCCCCCGGCAACGACGAGGCCTCGCCGGACTCCACGAACAACCGCAGATCCAGTGCGGCCGATCGTTGCGCCGAGGCGGTGAAGTAGAGAAATGGCAGGTCGGAGCGTTCCACGAACTCCTCGGCGAGACGCGATTTGCCGACTCGCCGACGCCCTCGCATCAGTATCGCGCGGCCCGGTCGACCCGCTCGGCCGCCCGCCACGACCCGTTGAACCGACCGTTGCAGCAATTCGAGTTCACGCTCTCGGCCGATGAAGCCGTCCACGTGACCCACCCCTCCGCGTCAATACGATCAATCTTGATACTATTAATCGCAATACTATCAAATTTGGATGCATTGCCACTGCGTCTGGACCGTCCGACAGGGACTCCACCCAGACCGGACGCGATCCATACGACTCGAGTCACTGCGCAAGCGAGCTACTCGGCGCTGCCGACAATGCCGCATGTCGACAGGTCCCGAGCGCGCTTGATCTGATCGCAGGCCGAACGTGTGCGGCTGCCACACCTTTTCGGCCCGGTGTTCTGGGCCGGGCTGCTGCTGGTGATCGTCGACACGACGGCAGAGACGCAACCGGCGGAGACGCGACCAGCGGAGACGCGACCAGCGGAGACGCGACCAGCGGAGACGCAACCGGCGGAGACGCAACCGGCAGAGACGCAACCAGCGGAGGCGCGACCAGCGGAGGCGCGACCGGTCGACGTAGCGGTCGGCAGGCTCTGATCCAATCGGATGCATGCAGCTTCACGTTCAACCACTCGCGAACCCATGCCGGATGCCTCGCGAGTGCCGGACGCGTCGCGGATGCCGGACGCGTCGCGAGTGCCGGACGCGTCGCGAGTGCCGGACGCGTCGCGGGTGTCGATCGCGGACGAGTTCCTGTCGGCGACAACGAATTCGCTCGAGCGGCGGCGGCAACCCGGGTGGACGGGCGCGGAGTTCGGTCGGGGTCGGTGGCCCGGGACGGCAATCGAGTGGCGCGGCTATCCGATCACGTTGCTACACCGGACATTTCGCGCATATTCCCGGGTATTCCGAACCGGTCAGGTGACAAGTTCCACGGGGGGCGGCTGGTTGGTCGGGATCGGCACGGGCGCAGGGGTTCTTTCGTATGCTGGGTGGTAGCTATCGGAGGGGTGACGGTGCTGGGCCTGGATGGGTCGGCGATGGAGGAAGGTCCTCGTGGATGAACGGGTGCGAGGTTGCCGACACGGTGCGGGACTGGTCGGCGGCGCTGATCGAATGTGGTGGTGCGTCGGGTGATATTCGGCGGTCGACCGCGCGGTGGCTGGCCGAGTTGGAGGCCGCGTTGTCGGCCGAGGCGTTCGATCCGGCGACCGCGTACCGCATCGGGGGCGAGATGGTGCGGGCCAATCTGACCAGCCCCGGCATGATGGGGCCGACCGCCGCGGCGCTGGCCAGCCTGCTGGAGCGGTCGCCGCGATCGGATCGGGCACAGCGGTTCGGCGCGCTGCTGGGTGAGCTGGGCCGCGGGTACGCCACCGAGCTGTCCAGGGTGCACGCCCGCAGTCAGGAGGCCGCCGACCAGCGGTTTCGGGTGGTATTCGACAATGCCGCGGTCGCGATCGCGCTCTACGACAGCAACGGCATCACGCTCGAGGCCAATCCGACGACGGCCCGGATGGTCGGGATGAACCAGCAGGACCTGCCGGGGGTGGACGGCCTGGACCTGATGCATCCCGACGACCGCGAGGGACTCCGTCAGGTGGTCGTCGACCTGTACCAGCGCAAACAGGGCACCGTCCGTTTCGAGGGGCGTTTCCGCCGACCCGACGGCACCGTCTGCTGGGGTGCCTGGACGATGACGCTGGTGCGCGGCGCTGGCGGCGGCGACCTGCGCCTGCTGGCCGTCGGGGAGGACATCACCGAGCGACGGGCCATCCAGGAGAAACTGGCGTGGCAGGCCCGGCACGATCCGCTGACCGGGCTGGCGAACCGGCACTGCCTGCTCGAACGGTTGGAGGCGATCGTCTCGGCGGCCGACTCCACCGACCGGATCGGTCTGTGCTTCCTGGATCTCGACGAGTTCAA
Source organism: Nocardia macrotermitis (assembly GCF_009604405.1). GTDB lineage: Bacteria > Actinomycetota > Actinomycetes > Mycobacteriales > Mycobacteriaceae > Nocardia > Nocardia macrotermitis. The sequence goes on along the minus strand of NZ_WEGK01000006.1, from coordinate 229,554 downwards.
ACTCATCAACGACCGCTACGGCCACCGCACCGGAGACAGCGTGCTGGCCGAGATCGGGCACCGCCTCGACGCGGCCCTGACCTCGTCGCGAGTGACGCTGGCCCGCATCGGCGGCGACGAATTCGTCGCGCTGCTCGCACCGCCCTGCGACGACGACGCCGCCCACGCCGCCGCCGAGACCATGCTCGCGACGCTGCGGGACCCGATTCCGGTCGGACTCGGCGATCCACTGTCGCTGTCGGGCAGTATCGGCGCGGTGGTCACCTCGGTGATCGGCGCGAATGCCGAGAAGCTGCTGGACGACGCCGATACCGGGCTGTACCACGCGAAGGCCGCCGGGCGCGGTCGGTGGGTGCTGCACCACAGCGACCCGGCCAGCAGTTGAGATCCGCGGTGATCCGGGATTCGCCGGAAATCATGATGTCGCCGTTCGGAGTTCAGCGATGCCGGGATTCGCCGGAGCACGAAACCCACCGGAGCACAGGACCCACCGGAGCACGGAACTCATCCAAGCCGAGTGTCGCCGGAGCGCGAAAGTCGCCAAAGCATGAGACGCCGGAAACCCGTTGTCCCCCAAGTAAGTCGAAACGGTCTACGAGCCGCGGCGGGGAGGTTTGGCCGGGTTGGCGGTTCATCGGTAGATTTGACGTTCGATACCCGGGGCGGGAGCGTGCCGTCCGACACCACGAGATTCCGGGGAGTTCATGCGACAGGCCAGTGAAGTCGAGTTGCCCGCTCGGATCTCCTACGCGGAGTTCGGTGAACGGTTCGTCGCGCATGCGGTGACCCCGGCACGGATCGACGCGGCCGTGTCCGGTCTGGCGGGGCCGTTCGAGCTGGGGCCGTTCGCGGTCGGGCCCGGCAAGCTCGCGCGCGTCACCGTGCGGGGCGATAGCGGTGCCCCGACGATCGCCCGCGCGGGCTCGGAAGTCGTTTTCGCCGTACGCATTCCGGTGCGACTGGAGCTGACGGTCACGCTCGGCGGGCGGGAACTGAAGCTCGCCGCGGCGGTCGATATCGATCTGACTCTGCACGCGCGCACCGCCGATCCGCTGCTGGTGGTCATCGATATTCCGCCGATCACCAAGCGCGCGGTCAGCCCGCCGGTCATCCGGGCCGAGGCCGTCGACGCCGAGGCGCGGGTACTGCTCGAACCGACGGCGAAGATGATCCGCAAAGAGGTCGCCGACCGGCTCAACGCCATGCTGTCCGAACCGGAGGCGCGGCGGGCGCGGATATTCGACGTCGAGGCGATCTCGGCGGGCGAGGTCGCCGCACCCGGGGATCTCGCGCGGTTCGACTGGATCGACTACGCGGAGTTCGGACGTCGTTTCCTGCCGCGCATGGTGACGCCGGCGCGGGTGCGCGCGGTGGCCGAGAGCCTGTCTGGGCGGGTCATCGACGTCGAATCGCAGCGTGCCGGACCGCGCGACGCGGCCGAGGTGACCGCACGCGGCGTCATCCGCCTACCCCGGGTGACCGAGCGCACCGGCGCGGACACGGTCACATTCGACATGGTCGTCCCCGTCACCCTGGATGTGGTCGTGGACGTGCGCAAATCCGATCACTATCACGCCGAGGTCGAGATTCCGCTGGTCCTGGTGACGCGCACGGCCGCGCCGCTGCTCATCGTGATCGATGTGGAGCAGCCGGACGCCTCGCAGATCGACGTCCGGTTGCAGGCCGACGGATTGCGGGCGCGCACGATCGGCGTGCTCGGCAGTATGCGTCGGCGGATCGCGGCGCAGGTGTCGGCGGCGGTGAGCAGGCACCTGGCCGATCCGTCGCTACGCACCGTGGACGTCGCGGCCCGGCTGGAGGCGACGCGGCTGCACGAGTCGGGCGACTCCCGCTAGCCCGGATTCACCTCGATCGACAACTCCTCCATCAGGTGATCGGCCAGTTCGGTGGTCGTCGGGTAGTCGAAGACCAATCCCGGCGGCAGCGGCTGTCCGAGCACCGCGCCGAGGCTGTTCTGCAACTCGACCGCGCCCATGGAATCCAGGCCCAGATCCTCGAACGGATAGTCCGGGTCGATATCGTCCGGACCCGCGAAGCCGAGCACGACAGCGGCTTTCGTGCGGATGATCGTGATCAGCTCGGTGCGTTGTTCGGCCGGGGACAGGGTGCCGATACTCGGGCGGACGGGTTCGCGGTCGACCTGTCTGCGTGCGGGCGTCGGGATCAGGGTTCTGAGCAGCGGGAATACGTTGGTGCCACGTTCGAGTGCCCGCATTTCGAGGTGGGCGGGGGCCAGGCAGGGGCGATCGAGGCCGAGGGCGCGGTCGAACAGGGCCAGTGCGTCGCGAGAGTGCATCGCGGCCAGGCCGCCGCGGGTGATTCTGGCCATGTCGCGGGTGGCGAGATGGCCTGTCATGCCGCTGGATTCGGACCACAGGCCCCACGCGAGGGAGGTCGCTGGTGAACCCTGGGCTCGGCGGTGGGTGGCCAAGGCGTCCAGGAAGGTGTTGGCGGCGGCGTAATTGGCTTGTCCGGGGGAACCCACTATGCCTGCCATCGATGAAAAGAGTACGAAGACAGGGAGATTCATATCGCGGGTCAGGTCGTGCAAGTACCAGGCGCCGTCGGCCTTCGCTCGTAGGACGGTGTCGACGCGGTCTTCGGTCAATGAACCTATTACCGCGTCGTCGAGGACTCCGGCGGTGTGGATCACTGCTGTCAGCGGATTATCCGTTGGTATCTCGGTCAGTAACTGCGCCAACGCATCTCGATCGGCGACATCACATGATGCGACTCGAATACGTGCGCCCTCGGCAGTCAGTTCTGTTACGAGGTCTGCGGCACCGGGCGCTTGTGGGCCACGTCGGCTGACCAGCAACAGATTTCGTGCTCCGTGTTCGGCTACCAGGTGGCGGGCCATCGCTGCACCGGCCATTCCGGTGCCGCCGGTGATCAGTATTGTTCCCGCCGGATCTATTGCCGCCCCAACGGGATTCGGTTCTTCGGTGATCCTCGCCAAACGGGCGGCGCGCAAGGTTCCGGAGCGGATGATGATCTGTGCTTCACCGGTCGCCAGGATCTGCGCCGCGTCGATGTCGGAATCCGTGTCCACCAATATGATTCGCCCGGGGTGCTCGGTCTGAGCCGACCGCACCAGACCCCATACCGCCGCACCCGCCAGATCGGTTACATCTTCACCCGGCAGCGCCACCGCGCCCTGCGTCACCACGATCAGCATCCCCGAAACCTGTTGCGCCAAATGCGATTGCAGAGTAGTCAACGCCCGATTGGTGGCGTTGTGGACATCTGTCACCACATCGCCGCGCAGTGCGCCCACTCGGAACACCCATGCATCCACAGCAGACAAATTGAGCGTGCCCGGAACACTCCGATCCCGATTGCCATCGACGCCCGTGATATCCGAAACAACCACGCCTGTCGGCGAATTCGGTGCGGCAACTCCCCTGCCGATGTCAACGCCCGCCTTGGCCGGCACGACACCATCCCGAGCCGGGTCCGCCCCGGCCGAATCCTGCACCGGCCGGCCACTCAGCGCCACAGGCTCCCCGGCCGTCGGCAGTAGCGACCACACCACCTCGAACATGTTGCCCGCGCCGCCTCCGGGCAGCGCAAGCGCCGAGCGCAACTCCTCTGCTGTCACCGAGCGGATTGCCAGCGATCGCACGGACAGCACTGGAAGGCCCTGGCTGTCAACGCATTCCAGCGAGACTGCCTCGGGACCGGCGGGGCTGATCCGCGCACGCACGGCTTCGGCTCCCCCCGCGTGCAGGCAGACGCCCGACCAGCTGGATGGCAGGGTGCGTTCTTCGCTGTGGGTGGATGCGGCGTGCACGGCCGCGTCCAGGATCACCGGCTGTATGCCGAAACCAGCAAGTGGCACAGCGGAATTCGGGTCGACGGCGATTTCGGCGAACAGATCCGCGCCGCGCTGCCACAGTGCGCGCAGGCCCCGGAATGCCGGGCCGTACTCGTATCCGCGCGCGGCCGACCGCTGGTAGAGGTCGGCGATGTCGATTGGGGTGGCATCAGCCGGTGGCCAGGTCGACAGGTCCGAGGTATTCGGTGCGAAACCCTTGGGGCCCAACGTACCTTGTGCGTTCAAGCCCCAATCGGTGTCGGCGTCGCGGCGCGAGTACACCGATACCGTCCGCTGGCCGGTCTCGTCGGGAGGTCCGACGGCCACTTGCACGCGGACCGCGCCCCGGGCCGGTAGCACCAGCGGATCCCGCATCGTGAGCTCTTCGATCACACCGCAACCGACCTCGTCACCGGCACGGACGACGAGCTCCACGAGTCCGGCGGGCGGGAAGACCATCACGCCGGACAGCGCATGATCGGCCAGCCAGGGTTGGGCTGTCAGGGACAGCCGACCGGTCAGCACGACTCCACCGGTATCCGGCTGCTCCAGTACCGCACTCAGCAGCCCGTGACCGGTCTCCTCCACACCGAATCGACTCGCGTCACCGGCCGGGACCGTGCTCGACAACCAGTACCGCTGCCGTTGGAATGCGTAGGACGGCAAGGGAATACGGCGCGCACCCGTTCCTGCGAAGACCCCGTCGCAGGGCACGCCCGCCACGATCAGACGTCCCAGCGCAACCATCAGGGATTCCGGCTCGACGCGTCCCTTGCGCAGCGCGGGGATCGCGACGGCGGCCTCGGGGCGGGACAGCGACTCCTCGATCGATGCGGCGAGTCCTCCACTCGGCCCGACCTCGACGAATCTGGTCACACCGGCCGATTCCAGGTAGCGCACGCTGTCGGCGAATCGCACGGTTTCGCGCACGTGCCGGGTCCAGTAGCGAGCCGAACCGAAATCCGCACCGGCGGGGCCCGCGGTCAGGTTCGACACCAGCGGTATCTGGGGCTCGGTGCGTGCGAAAGTTTCTGCCAGCGCGGCGAATTCGGCGAGCATCGGTTCCATCAGCGGTGAGTGGAACGCATGGGATACCGGTAGATGATGAATTCTCCGGCCCTGTTCGCGCCACCGATTCGCAATGGTGTGGACGGCGTGTTCGGCGCCGGACATCACGATCGATCGTGGCCCGTTGATTGCGGCGACGGCTACACCCTCGACCAGGGACGATCGGACCTCGGCCTCGTCGGCCTGGACCGCGACCATCGCCCCGCCCCGCGGCAGCGCCTGCATCAGCCGACCCCGCGCGACGACCAGCGCGGCCGCGTCGGACAGCGACAGCACGCCCGCGACGTGCGCCGCGGTCAGTTCGCCCACCGAATGGCCCATCACGAAATCCGGTCGAAGTCCCCACTGCCACAGCAGCCGGAACAGCGCCACCTCGACGGCGAACAGCGCCGGTTGCGCGAATTCCGTACTGTTCAAAAGCTTTTCGTCACTGCCCCAGAGGATTTCGCGTAGCGGGCGGTCCAGGTGTTTGTCCAGTACCTCGGCCACGGCGTCGAATGCCTCGGCGAATACCGGGAACCTCGCGTGCAGGTCCGCGCCCATCCCCAGCCACTGTGCGCCCTGACCAGGGAAGACGAATGCTGTTCCGCCGGTGGTCGTGGCGCGGCCGCGCAGTACGTTTCGGCCGGGTTCGCCCTGGATCAGTTCGGTCAGGCCGCGGATCAGTTCTTCGCGGTCACTGCCGACCACGACCGCGCGATGCTCGAACATCGTCCGGTTGCTCAGGGACAAGCCGATATCCACCGTATTCAGGCCGGGATGGCGGCGGATGTGTTCCAGCAGGCGGCTCGCTTGACCGGTCAGCGCCTCGGCCGATTTCCCCGACAATACCCACGGCACCAGTGGCACACCTGGTTCGGTTCCGCCGATGCCGGAAACCTCAGCGGGCGTGTGGAATACCGGAGCCTGCTCCAAGATCACGTGGGCGTTGGTGCCGCTGATTCCGAAGGACGAGACGCCAGCGCGACGCAACGTGCCGGTATCGGGCCACTCCCGGTGCTCGGTCAGCAGTTCCACCGCGCCCGAGGCCCAATCCACATGCGGGGTCGGCACATCCACGTGCAACGTCCGCGGCAGCACACCGAATCGCAACGCCTGCACCATCTTGATCACACCCGCCACACCGGCGGCCGCCTGGGTGTGGCCGATATTCGACTTCACCGAACCCAGCAGCAGCGGGCGAGCGTCGACGCGGTCACGTCCATAGGTGGCCAGCAATGCCTGTGCCTCAATGGGATCGCCCAGTGCGGTCCCGGTGCCGTGTGCTTCGACCGCGTCCACCTCGGCTGCCGAGAGACCCGCATTCGCCAAGGCGGCCTGGATGACCCGCTGTTGAGAAGGCCCGTTCGGCGCGGTCAAACCATTCGACGCACCATCCTGATTCAGCGCCGAACCCCGCACCACCGCAAGGATTTCATGCCCGAGCCGACGCGCATCCGACAACCGCTCGACGACCAGCACACCGGCACCCTCGGCGAAGCCCATACCGTCGGCGGACGCGGCGAACGCCTTGCATCGCCCGTCGGCGGACAGTACGCGTTGCCTACTGAACTCCGGAAATACTGCGGGCGTGGACAATACGGTCACACCACCTGCCAGCGCGAGATCACACTCCCCCGAACGCAACGACTGCACCGCCAGATGCAACGCCACCAGAGACGACGAACACGCCGTATCCACCGACACCGCAGGACCTTCCAAGCCCAGCACATACGCCACGCGCCCCGACGCCACACTCGACGCCGAGCCGATCAGCCGATAGCCCTCACCATCTGTCGACGCGGATCCGTACGGCTGGTTGATGATCCCGGTGAATACTCCCGTCGCGGTGCCGTGCAACTGATGTGGATCGATCCCGCTGTGCTCCAACGCTTCCCAGGAGACCTCGAGCAGCAGACGCTGCTGCGGATCCATCGCCGTCGCCTCGGCCGGTGAGATTCCGAAGAATCCCGCGTCGAATCCGGCTATGTCATCGAGGAATCCGCCCGTTCGCGTGTAGGACCTGCCCACCGCATCCGGGTCCGGGTCGAACAGGGCCTCGATATCCCAACCGCGATCGACCGGGAAATCCTGTACCACGTCCACGCCGTCGAAAACCAAGTCCCACAACTCATTTGCCGAATCCACGCCACCCGCGAACCGGCAACCCAGACCGACGATCGCGATCGGCTCGTCGGTTGCCGCACGCACCGGCAGGTCCGGCCCGGCCTGGTGTCCCATGGTCTCCGCGCGTATGTGGCGGGCGAGCTTCACGGGTGTCGGGTAGTCGAAGATGAGCGTGGAGGACAACGTCAGTCCGGTGGCGGCTTTGAGCCGGTTGCCGAATTCGACGGCCGTCAGTGAGCGGAATCCCAAGTCCTGGAAGGAGATTTCCGGGTCTATGTCGTCAGGGCCGGGGTATCCGAGCACGATGGCGGTGTGGGAGCGGACCGTCCGCAGTAGTAGGGCGTGCTGTTCTGCCTCGGTCGATTCGCGCAGCTGCCGTATCAGCGTCGGGGTGTCACTATCGGCCGTTATGGGCGAAGGTGGCCCGATCAAGTTCGCGAACAGCGGTGCGGCGATTCCCGCGGTCGCTTGGGAGCGAAGTCCGGCCGGATCGATGCGGGCGGTCGCCAGGCAGGGGCGGTCGCTCCGCAATGCGGTGTCGAAGAGGGTGAGGGCTTCGCGGGAACTCATCGGCGCCAGGCCCAGTCGAGTCATTCTGGCCAGGTCTTCGGGTTGCAAGTGGGCTGTCATGCCACTGGATTCGGACCACAGGCCCCAGGCGAGGGAGGTCGCTGGTGAACCCTGGGCTCGGCGGTGGGCGGCCAAGGCGTCGAGGAAAGTATTCGCTGCCGCGTAATTGGCCTGGCCCGGGGAGCCGAGGATCCCTGCCATCGATGAAAACAGCACGAAGACAGGGAGATTCATGTCGCGGGTCAGCTCGTGCAGATGCCAGGCACCGTCGACCTTCGCTCGCAGAACTCCATCGATGCGGTCTTCGGTCAATGAACCGATCACCGCGTCGTCGAGAAATCCGGCGGTGTGGATCACCGCCGTCAGCGGAGAGTCCGAGGGTGTCTCGGTCAGCAACTGCGCCAAGGCATCTCGGTCGGCGACATCACATGCGGCCAGTCGGACCCGCGCGCCCGAGGCGGTCAATTCCGAGACGAGGTCGGATGCACCGGGCGCTTGTGAGCCGCGTCGGCTGATCAGCAAGAGGTTCCGTGCACCGTGTTCGGCGACCAGGTGCCGGGCTATCGTCGCACCGGCCATGCCTGTGCCACCCGTGATCAGCACAGTGCCAGCGGGATCGAATCGTACTGTCGCTGTGTTCGGTTCCTCCGGCACCCGAGCCAACCGTGCAATGTACGGAATCCCCGAGCGGACGACTACCTGTGGTTCTCCGAGCGCCAAGGTCTCGGCGATATCGAACTCGGAATCCGTGTCCACCAGCGCAATTCGGCCGGGGTGCTCCGATTGAGCCGATCGCACCAGACCCCGCACCGCAGCGCCGGCCAGGTCTTGCACATCCTCACCGGGCAAGGCCACCGCGCCACGCGTGACTACGGCCAATGTGCCCGAAACCTGTTGCGCCAAAAAGGATTGCAATACCGCCAAGGTCCGATGAGTAAGCTCGCGGACATCAGTCAACATCCCATGCCGCGACCCTCCCACGTCGAATACCACCGCATCCGCGACAGCAACATCCGCGACTTCGTTCGCGACGACTTCGGCGCCCATTCCGTGCAACCCAGGCGCATCCGGAACGGCAGCACTCGGAGTCGCATCGGCACTCACACCGCCGGACCCAGCCCAACGCGGCACAGCAGCTCCCCGCGCAGCGAATACTTCCCAGGTCAGCGTGGTCAATGCTGACACCGGCCTGCTTGCCGTGGGGGCCTGCGTCCACGTCAGCTCGAACAAGGTGTTCGCATCCGTCTCGGTGAGCTCTGTCCCGGGAAGTGCGGAATCAGGCTGGGCGGTCGCCACATTCGATGCCGTGGCCCCGGTGTCAGCGACCGGCAGACCGGCACCACCTCCGGGCAGCCAATAACGCCGTCGCTGAAACGCATACGACGGCAACGGAACACGTCGGGCACTGGTTCCAGCAAACACCGCACCCCAGTTCACCGCCACACCGCGCACATACGCCTGTGCGGCGGAGAGCAGGAAGCGGTCCAGACCACCCTCGTCACGCCCGAGGGATGGAACCACCACGGCCCCTGCACCATCGGCGCATTCATCGACCGCGTCCTCTATACCACCGACCAGCACGGGGTGGGGGCTGGACTCCACGAACACCCGGTAGCCCTGGGCGCATGCCGCGCGGACCGCCGCGTCGAACTCGACGGTCCCACGGATATTGCGGTACCAGTACTCACCATCGAGATCCGCAGTGTCGCAGGTATTTCCGGTGACCGTCGAGAAGAACTCGATCTCGGAAGTGCGCGGCTCGATGCCTGACAGCACCTGGAGCAGCTCGTCCCGGATCATCTCGACCTGGCTCGAGTGGGACGCGTAATCCACGTCGATGCGCCGGGCACGAATATCTCGACTCTCGCACTCCGCCAACAACTCTCCGAGTGCGGCCGGGGTACCGGACACCACGACAGCCGAACGGCCGTTCACCGCGGCGATACTCACCGCGTCACCCCAGCGTCGCACCAGCTCACCGGCTTGCCCGGCATCACAGGCCAGCGACACCATCCCGCCTGAACCCGACAATGCCACCAACAGCCGACTTCGCAAGGCCACCACATGAACCGCATCCCGCAACGACAACGCACCAGCCACATACGCAGCAGCAATCTCACCCTGCGAATGCCCGATCACCGCATCCGGCCGAACCCCCACCGACCCCCACAGCTCAGCCAACGACACCATCACCGAAAACAACACCGGCTGAACAACATCCACACGATCGAGCCCCGGCGCACCATCGACACCACGCAACACATCGATCAGAGACCAGTCGACGAATTCCGAAAGTGCTGCGGCACAGGACTTCATGTGCTCGGCGAATACAGGTGAGCTGTCCAACAACTCAACGCCCATCCCCAGCCACTGCGAACCCTGCCCTGGAAAAACGAACACCGTCTTGCCGGCCGCCTCGGCCCTGCCTTGCGCCACATTACGGCCCGGCTCCCCTGTGGCCAGACCAGCCAATCCACGCATCAATTCGGCACGATCGCCACCGACGACCACCGCCCGATGCCCGAATACCGAACGACCGACCGAAGAGAACCCGATATCCGCCACACCCAGCTCGGGATGCCGTTGCACGTGTTCCAACAACCGGGCCGCCTGCCCAGCCAACGCCTCGGCTGATTTCCCCGACAACACCCACGGCACCGCAGCCGGATCACCGGATTCGGCCCGGACCACGCGTGGAGATTCAGGACCGCCGGAAGCCGTGTCGAATACAACATCGTCGGGTGCCTGCTCGAGGATCACATGGGCATTGGTCCCGCTGATTCCGAACGACGAAACCCCCACGCGGCGTGGTGCATTCGTCACCGGCCACTTCCGGGAATCGGTCAACAGCTCCACCGCACCCGATGCCCAATCCACATGCGGGCTCGGCACATCCACGTGCAAGGTTCGCGGCAGCACCCCGTGCCGCAGAGCCTGCACCATCTTGATCACACCCGCCACGCCCGCGGCGGCCTGTGTATGGCCGATATTCGACTTCAGCGACCCGAGCAGCAGCGGCCGCGCCCGCCCTTGCCCGTAGGTCTCCAACAATGCCTGTGCCTCAATGGGATCCCCCAACTTCGTCCCCGTGCCGTGCGCCTCCACCGCATCGACCTCGGCTGCCGAGAGACCCGCATTCGCCAAGGCCGCCTGGATAACTCGCTGCTGAGAAGGCCCGTTCGGCGCGGTCAAACCATTCGACGCACCATCCTGATTCAGCGCCGAACCCCGCACCACCGCAAGGATTTCATGCCCGAGCCGACGCGCATCCGACAACCGCTCGACCACCAGCACACCAGCACCCTCAGCGAAACCGGTACCGTCCGCCGCCCCCGCGAATGCCTTGCACCGCCCATCCACCGACAACCCGCGCTGCCGACTGAACTCCGAAAACAGACTCGGCGTTGCCATTACGGTCACACCGCCGGCCAATGCCAGCTCGCATTCCCCCGAACGCAACGACTGCACCGCCAGATGCAACGCCACCAGAGACGACGAACACGCCGTATCCACCGACACCGCAGGACCTTCCAAGCCCAACACATACGCCACCCGACCGGATACCACACTCGATACCTGACCGGTCGCGGTGAATCCCTCCGAGGCCACCCCGTAGCCCTGCGCGATAACACCAGTGAATACGCCCGTCGGAGTGCCGCGCAGTGTCAGCGGATCAATTCCCGTATGCTCCAACGCTTCCCACGACACCTCCAGCAGCAGCCGCTGCTGCGGATCCATCGCCGTCGCCTCGTCGGGTGAGATGCCGAAGAATCCCGCGTCGAAGCCGGTCACGTCATCGAGGAATCCGCCCGCGCGGGTATACGACTTACCCGGCGCGTCCGGGTTCGGATCGAACAACCCGTCGACATCCCAGCCTCGATCGGCAGGAAAGTCCGATACCGCATCACCGCCGCGAATCACCAACTCCCACAGGTCATCCGCCGATGCCACACCGCCCGGCAACCGGCATCCAGCGCCCACGATCGCAATCGGCTCGGTCGAACGTTCGGCCATCGCCTTGTTCTGTTGTTTCAACCGCTCGATCTGAATGAGTGCCTTGCGCAGTGCCTCGGTCGCCTGCTCGAGCTTCGTGGTCATGCGGTCTCCCAATTCATCGGTCGTCTTGATCACCGAGAGCGACAGTGAGCAGGTCGTCCAAACTCATATCGACGAGATCTTCTTCCGTGGGGGTCGGCACGTTCTCGTCGTCCGGCGTGCCCGCCAGCCGGAGCAGCGTGTCCAGGACTCCTGCTCGGCGTAGCTCATCGATCGGTATGGACGCGATGAGCTGCTGAATTTCCTTGTCCTGGACCGTATTCGCGGCCTTCGTCCGAGATGGTCCGAGATCGAATTTGTCGCGGATGTGCCGGGCCAGGGCGGTCGGTGTCGGATAGTCGAAGACGAGGGTGGACGACAGGGCCAGCCCGGTCGCGGCCTTCAGTCGATTGCGCAGTTCGACCGCGGACAACGAGTCGAAACCCAGATCACGGAAGGCCGCATCGGGAGTGATGTCATCGGGGCCGGTGTATCCGAGCACGACGGAGGCTTGGGAGCGGACCACGTGCAACAGAATTGCGTGCTGTTCTTGTTCGTCCGCTCCGTGGAGTTTGCGGGACAGCGTCGAAACCGGCTGCTCGGCAATGTGATCGACCGATCGTCGCGCCGGGCCGCGAGCCAGGCCCGCGAACAGCGGTGTCCGAGAACGCATCGCCGTCGGATCGAAACGTGCTGGTATCAGGCAGGGGTGATTGGCGCGTAATGCGTTGTCGAACAATGCAACCGCCTCCCGCGACGACATCGCCACGAGCCCACCGCGCCCCATCCGCGCTACGTCCCGATCCTGTAGATGTCCGGTCATGCCGCTGGTCTGCGCCCACAACCCCCATGCCAGCGAGACTGCCGACGAGCCCTGCGCCCGGCGTTGTGCGGCCAGGCCATCCAGGAAAGCGTTCGCCGCAGCGTAATTGGCCTGGCCGGGCGTTCCGATGGTTCCGGCCACCGACGAAAACAACACGAACGCGGGAAGATTCATGTCGCGGGTCAGCTCGTGTAGATGCCAGGCACCGTCGACCTTGGCGCGTAGCACTCGATCGACCTGCTCGACGGTCAGCGATTCGACAACGGCGTCATCGAGGACCCCGGCTGCGTGGACCACCGCGGATAACGGTGCTTGCCCGGATATCTCGGTCAGCAACTGCGCCAATGCATTCCGATCCGCCACGTCGCAGGCCGCGACCCGCACCTGGGCACCAGCGCCGGTCAGTTCCGCCACCAGATCATTCGCGCCGTCGGCCTGCGCACCGCGTCGGCTGACCAGCAACAGGTTCCGCGCGCCGTGCTCGGCCACCAGATGTCTGGCCACCACCGCTCCGGCCATACCTGTGCCACCGGTGATCAACACGGTGCCAGCCGCGAACGAACCGGGCATCGTCAGCACCAGCTTGCCGACGTGCCGGGCCTGACCGAGGAATCGGAAGGCGTCCGGGGCACGCCGAATGTCCCAGGTGGTCACCGGCAGTGGTCGCAGCTCCCCGGCCTCGAACCGGCCCACCAGATCGGCCAGCATCTGTTGTATCCGTTCGGGATTCACCTCCAGCAGGTCGAAAGCCCGATACCGCACGCCCGGATGCTGTTCGGCGATCGCCGCCGCATCCCGGATGTCGGTCTTGCCCATCTCGAGGAATCGTCCGCCGCGCGGCAGCAGCCGCAACGACGCGTCGACGAATTCACCGGCGAGCGAATCCAACACCACGTCGACACCACGTCCACCGGTGCCGGTCAGGAATTTGCCCTCGAATTCGAGTGAGCGCGAATTCGCGATGTGATCCTCATCGAATCCCATCTGCCGCAGGGTATTCCACTTGCCAGGGCTCGCCGTGGCGAACACTTCCATCCCCCACAGCCTCGCCAGCTGCACCGCAGCCATCCCCACACCACCGGTCGCGGCATGCACCAGCAGCGATTCCCCGGCCCGCACCTCACCCAGATCCGCCAACGCGTGGTAGGCCGTCAGGAACGCCACCGGGACGCCCGCCGCCTCAGCAAACGACCACCCCGCCGGAATCTTCACCACCATCCGATGGTCGGCGACCACACACGGGCCGGCACCGATGAGCACACCCATCACCCGATCGCCGACCTCGAAACCTTCGACGGCAGAACCGATTTCGGTGATCACCCCCGCACCTTCACTGCCGAGCACCGCATCCTGCGCGGGATACATGCCCAGGGCGATCAGCACGTCACGGAAGTTCACCCCGGCCACCTGCACCGCCACCCGCACCTGCCCCGGCTCGAGCGGCGCATTCCCTGCCGGATACTCCTCCAGCGCGAGGTCCTCCAGCGTGCCCTTCTCCGCGATCCCCAGCCGCCAGGCCCGCCCCTCCGGGGGTATCAGAGCCTCATCAATGCGTGCTCCCGCAAGACGAGCAATATGCGCAATCCCATTGCGCACGAGCACCTGAGGCTCCCCTATCGCCAAGACGCGAGCCGCATCAATCTCGGAATCGCTGTCCACCAAGATGATTCGTCCAGAATTCTCCGTCTGCGCCGATCGCACCAACCCCCACACGGCCGCCCCCGCCAGATCTCCCACGTCTTCACCCGGCAGGGTCGCCGCGCCGCGCGTCACCACGACCAATGTCCCCGAAACACTCTGCGCCAAAAAGTCTTTCACCACCCCCAACACTCGATGCACCGCCCGATGAACACCAGCCACCACATCAACGGCAGGCGTCTCCACCTCTAACAGCACGGCATCCGGACCGCTGACGCCCCCCTCGCTACGACCAGACACCGCAGCCGACGAGGCCGGATTCCGACCGAGCACATCCGATGCAGCCCCATCCCCGTCGACACCAACAGATTCACCAGATCCACCTATACCTGTTGCGCGCCTGGTCCTTTCGAATATCTCCCAGGACAGCACAGACACGGGGGCAGTTGAGGCGATGGGCTCAGGTGCCGGGGACCACACCAGCTCGTAGAGGTTGTTCGTCCCGAGATCGAAGTGTGCTGTTGCCGCCGCACGGAGTTGTTGGGGTGTGACCGGGCGCATTGCTATCGATCGGGCCGAAAGTACCGGAAGGCCAGCGTGATCGGTCAGTTGCAGCGATACAGTGTCGGCTCCGGCTGGGGTGAGATGGGCACGTATCGCGGTGGCTCCCGATGCGTGCAGCGATACTCCCTCCCAGGCGAAAGGCAGTGTGATTTCGGGTGTTTCGGCGGCGATTACCGCTGCGTGCAGCGCTGCGTCCAGGAGGATCGGATGTATCCCGAGGTCCTTGACGTCGGTGTCCGGGGGAACGGCGATCTCGGCGAGTATGTCCGAGCCGTGTCGCCACATCGCGCGGAGGCCCTGGAATGTCGGACCGTACTCGTATCCCCGGGCGACCAACCGGGCATAAGCATCGGAGATGTCGACCGCGACGGCGTCGAGTGGCGGCCACGTCGATGGCTCCGAGGTATTCGCTTCTTCGACAAGGGAACTCAGGACTCCTTCGGCGTGCAGTGTCCAACCGGAGTTCGCGCCTCGGCGCGAGTACACCGAGATCGTCCGCTGTCCGGCATCACTCTCTCCGCCGACGACTGCCTGCACCTGAACCGCACCCTCGACGGGCAGTACCAGCGGTGCTCGCATGATCAGTTCCTCGGCCACACCGCAGTCGACCTGGTCACCGGCACGGACGGCCAGTTCCACGAACCCCGCACCCGGGAAGACGACCACACCGGATACCGCGTGATCGGCCAGCCACGGTTGCGCCGCCGACGACAACTGCCCGGTCAGCACAACTCCACCGGTATCGGGCTGCTCGATCACCGCGCCGAGCAAGGCATGCCCGGTCTGCCCCACGCCGAACTTGCTCACGTCACCTGCGGATGCCGACCCGGACAGCCAGAACCGCTGTCGTTGAAACGCGTACGTCGGCAAGGGGATACGCCGAGCACACAGCTCGGCGAATGTCCCACTCCAATCCACTCGCACACCGCGCACATGAGCCTGCGCGACGGACATCAGGAACCGATCGAGTCCACCGTCACCACGCCCGAGCGTCGGAATGACCACCGCCCCAGCATCTTCACCGTTCTCCCCAGCCAGATCCTCGATGCCCGCGATCAACACCGGATGCGGGCTGGATTCGACGAACACCTGATATCCCTGCTCGTCGGCCGCACGAACCGCAGCCTCGAACTCCACCGTCCCACGAATATTGCGATACCAGTACTCGGCATCCAAACCCGCTGTGTCATAGACATTTCCAGTAACAGTGGAAAAGAACGCGATATCGGACCCGCGAGGCTCGAGATCCGACAACGCTTCGCTCAGACCGTCTCGAATCGCCTCGACCTGCCCCGAATGCGAGGCATAGTCGACATCGATACGCCGCGCCCGTATCCCGTCGCTGTCACGGTGAGTGATCAACTCGTCCAACGCATCCGGTTCACCCGAGACCACCACAGCCGAACGACCATTCACCGCAGCAACACTCAACGCCTCACCCCAAGCCCCCACGAGCTCACGCGCCTGCTCAACACCACAAGCCAACGACACCATCCCACCCCCACCCGACAACCCCACCAACAACCGACTCCGCAACACCACCACACAAATCGCGTCCCGCAGCGACAGTGCACCCGCCACATACGCAGCGGCAATCTCACCTTGCGAATGCCCGATCACCGCATCCGGATAAATGCCCATCGCCTGCCACAGCTCGGCCAGCGACACCATCACCGAAAACAACACCGGCTGAACAACATCCACACGATCCAACCCCGGCACACCATCAACACCACGCAACACATCGAATAAAGACCACTCGACAAACTCCGAAAGCGTTGCAGCACAAGCCCCCATGCACTCAGCAAACACAGGCGAGCTGTCCAACAACTCAACCCCCATCCCCAGCCACTGCGACCCCTGCCCCGGAAAAACAAACACCGTCTTACCAGCCGTCTCGGCACGCCCCTGAGCCACATTCCCACCGGGCTCCCCCTCGGCCAACTCGGCCAATCCACGCATCAAATCCGCGCGATCACCACCAACAACCACCGCCCGATGCTCGAACCCCGACCGCCCAGCCAACGAAACCCCGATATCGGCAACACCCACCCCAGGCCGCTCCCGCACATACTCCAACAATCGCCCAGCCTGCCCCGCCAACGCCTCAACAGACTTCCCCGACAACACCCACGGCACCACCAACCGCCCCCGAAGTCCACCCCCGCCAACCACACTACGAGCCACAGCGTCCCGCTCGAACACTCCACGATCGACCGCCACCCGCCCAACGGAACCACCATCGTCCACCACACCGCCCCGCGCGTGATCCCCCACTGCCGCAACATAATCAGCAACATCACGACCACCCACCGCAGCATCGACAACCGAACCAGCACCCACCACACGACGGCCAGCAACAGAATCCCTTGCGGACACTCCATCGTCGACAGCTTCCCCCACAGCGGAGCCGCCATCGTCCACCACGCCACCCAGCGCGTGATCCCCCACTGCCGCAACATAATCAGCAACATCACCACCACCCACCGCAGCATCAACAACGGAACCACCACCCACCACACGACGGCCGACGACAGAATCCCGCGCGGACACTCCAGCATCGACAGCTTCCCCCGAAGCGGAGACACGGCCGTCCACGGTGTCATCGGAGAAAGTGTCTTCAACTACCACAGCGTTATCGACCATGACGGGATCGAAGTCAGCGGCACCGACCGCCGAATCGTGTTCAGGTACTCCGTCATTCGAGACCATGCGCTCGAGGTTGGCCCCACCGACCACAGGACCACGGGGTGGCACGCCGCTCGATGCGCCGCCGGTGCCGCGCGACGCACGAGCGTGTGGGGCGGCGTCAGGTGCATCGGTTTCGGGGGCATCGCGATCCGGGGTGGCAGTGCCAGTGGTGTCTGTAGGGCGGGAGTTCTGTTGAGGCGGAGCCTGTTCCAGGATCACATGGGCGTTCGTGCCGCTGATTCCGAAGGAGGAGATGCCAGCACGGTGGGTGGAGCCGGTGTCGGGCCAGGGGCGGGGTTCGGTCAGTAGGGTGACCGTGCCGGCGGACCAGTCGACGTGGGGGCTGGGGGTGTCGACGTGGAGTGTTTGCGGGAGGCGTCCGTGTCGTAGGGCTTGGACCATTTTGATGACACCGGCCATGCCCGCGGCGGCCTGCGTGTGGCCGATATTCGATTTCACCGAACCCAGCCACAGCGGGTGGTCGGCGGTGCGGGCGCGGCCGTAGGTTGCCAGGAGGGCTTGGGCCTCGATGGGGTCGCCCAGTCTGGTGCCGGTGCCGTGCGCCTCGACCGCGTCGACGTCGGCGGCCGACAGACCGGCGTTGGCCAGGGCCGCGCGGATCACGCGTTGCTGGGAGGGGCCGTTCGGCGCGGTCAGTCCGTTGGACGCGCCGTCCTGGTTGATCGCGGAACCTCTTACGACCGCGAGGATTTCGTGCCCGAGCCGATGCGCATCCGACAGCCGCTCGACCACCAGTACACCTGCGCCCTCGGCGAAACCGGTGCCGTCCGCCGCACCCGCGAACGCCTTGCACCGACCGTCCACCGAAAGTCCACGCTGCCTGCTGAATTCGGTGTAGATGCGCGGCGTCGCCATGACGGTCACGCCACCGGCCAGCGCGAGATCGCACTCGCCGAGCCGCAGCGACTGCACCGCAAGGTGCAGTGCCACCAGCGACGACGAACACGCCGTATCCACCGACACCGCAGGACCTTCCAGGCCCAGCACGTATGCCACCCGTCCCGATGCCACGCTCGAGGTCTGGCCGGTGCCGGAGTAGTCCTCGGTTTCCGCGGCGGCCGCCTGGGTGCCGTAGCCCTGCTCGATCAGGCCGGTGAAGACGCCGGTCGAGGTGCCGCGCAGTGTGAGCGGATCAATCCCACTGTGCTCCAACGCTTCCCACGAGACCTCCAGCAGCAGCCGCTGCTGCGGATCCATCGCCGTCGCCTCACGCGGGCCGATGCCGAAGAAGGCCGCATCGAATCCGGCTGCGTCATCGAGGAATCCGCCGGATCGGGTGTACGACCTACCCGCCGCGTCCGGGTCGGGATCGAACAATCCGGCCACGTCCCAGCCCCGATCGACCGGGAACTCCGAAATCACGTCCCCGCCGTGAAATACCAACTGCCACAGATCATCAGGTGATTCCACACCACCCGGAAACCGGCATCCCAGCCCAACGATCGCGATCGGCTCATCCACCACCGCACGCACCGGCGAGTGCCGCTCTCGATCCTGCGCACCGACGATCTCCTCCCGCACATGGCGAGCGAGCAACGTGGGCGTCGGGTAATCGAATATGAGCGTGGAGGTCAGCGCCACACCGGTCGCAGCCTCGAGCCGATGCCGCAGTTCGACCGCCGACAGCGAATCGAATCCCATATCGCGGAAGACCGTCTCCGGGGCGATATCACCGGGACCGTCATGCCCCAGCACCACGGCGACCTGGCTCCGAACCACTTGCGACAGTGCGGCGTGTTGTTCGTCTTCCGGCAGCCCGCGCAATCGCAACACCAGCGCGGATACCGGTTTTGGAGTGTCCTCGAAAGGTTCGATCGAATCGTCTTCAAACACACTCGACGAGGTCGTCCCACCGGACTCGGCAGAACGTGGCAGCTCGAATCGCCGACGCTGGAATGCATAGTTAGGCAAGGGAATACGCCGAGCACCGGCAAACATCGCACGCCAGTCCACCGCCAAACCACGCACGTGAGCCTGAGCAGCCGAGAGCAGAAACCGATCGATCCCGCCATCCCCACGCCCGAGCGACGGAACAACCACGGCCCCATCGACACTGTCCTCGATCCCCGCGATCAGCACCGGATGCGGACTGGATTCGACGAATACCCGAAACCCACTCTCACCAGCCGCACGGACCGCTGCCTCGAACTCCACCGTCCCACGGATATTGCGATACCAGTACTCGGCATCCAAACCAGCAGTGTCGCAGAGTCTTCCGGTAACCGTCGAGAAGAACGCGATCTCCGAGGAACGCGGCTCGAGCCCCGCCAACACCTCGATCAACTCGTCGCGGATGACCTCGACCTGCCTCGAATGCGAGGCGTAATCCACATCGATGCGCCGCGCCCGTATCTCACGGTGCTCACAGTGAACAAGCAACTCCCCCAATGTATCCGGAGTACCTGACACCACCACAGCAGAACGGCCGTTCACCGCGGCGACACTCAACGCATCACCCCAGCCGTCCACCAACTCACGCGCCTGCTCGACACCACAAGCCAACGACACCATCCCACCCCCACCCGACAACCCCACCAACAACCGACTCCGCAACGCCACCACACGAACCGCATCCCGCAACGACAACGCACCCGCCACATACGCAGCAGCAATCTCACCCTGCGAATGCCCGATCACCGCATCCGGCCGAACCCCCACCGACCCCCACAGCTCAGCCAACGACACCATCACCGAAAACAACACCGGCTGAACAACATCCACACGATCGAGCCCCGGCGCACCATCGACACCACGCAACACATCGAATAAAGACCACTCAACAAACTCCGAAAGCGTTGCAGCACAAGCCCTCATCTGCTCGGCAAACACCGGAGAACTATCCAGCAACTCAACCCCCATCCCCACCCACTGCGAACCCTGCCCCGGAAACACGAACACAGTCCCACCCAGAATCCCGCCCCGGCCAACAACCACATTCCGCCCAGCCTCCCCCGCGACCACCTCAGCCAACCCACGCATCAACTCATCCCGATCACCCCCGACAACCACCGCCCGATGCCCGAACACAGACCGCCCCGCCAACGAAAACCCCGCATCGCCAACATCCAACCCAGGCCGCTCCCGCACAAACCCCAACAACCGCCCAGCCTGCCCCACCAACGCCTCAGCCGACTTCCCCGACAACACCCACGGCACCATCCCCACCGAGACACCGCCACCCGAGGAACCCCCACCCTCACACTCGTCGGCAGACGAAATCACCACATGACAATTCGCCCCACCCATCCCGAAAGAACTGACTCCCGCAATCCGAGCAGCCCCCTCAGGCCAATCATTCGAGAAACCACCGACCCGAACACCGAGCGAATCCAGATCGACATCCGCCCGCGTTTCACGATAATTCAAACTCGCCGGAACCCGCCGATTCCCAATAGCCAGAACAACTTTCAACAACCCGGCAATCCCCGCCGCACCGAGCAGATGCCCGATATTGGTCTTGACCGACCCGACCACCAACGGATCATTGGAAGAACGCGGCCCGAAAACCTCCCCCACCGCCGCCGCCTCGACCGGATCACCGACTTTCGTACCGGTCCCGTGCAATTCGACATAGTGCACATCCCGAGGATCGATCCCCGCATCCCGATAAGCCCGCCGCAACACATCGACTTCCCCCGCCACGGTAGGCACGGCAATACCACCCTGCCCTTCCCCGCCGTGCCCTGCCGCACTCCCCCGAACAACCGCCAGAATCTCATCACCGTCGGCAACAGCATCCGCCAGCCGCTTCAAAAGTACGAGCCCCGCCCCTTCCCCCCGAACATATCCGTCCGCCCGAGAATCGAACGTGAAACACCGCCCCTGCGCGGACAACCCGCCGAATTGCGCTTCGATCTCCTCGGCCACCGTATCGAGATTGAGCTGCACCCCACCGGCAATGGCCGACACCGATTCCCCCGACGCCACGCTCCGGCACGCCAGATGCACCGCCATCAGCGACGAAGACTGCCCACAATCCACCGTCAGACTGGGCCCGCGCAGCCGCAGAAAATACGACACCCGATTGGCGATCATCCCCCGGCTGATCCCGGTATGCGTATAGCGATCGAACCCGGAAGACCCACCACGAACCAACCCGGCGAAATCATCCCCCATCGCACCGACGAATACCCCGACCTGCGCACCGGCCAGCACATCGGCATCGATTCCGGAATTCTCCAACAGATTCCAGGCGAGCTCCAGAACCACGCGCTGCCGGGGATCCATCGACGCCGCCTCCCGCGGCGGAATACCGAAGAAGTCGGCGTCGAATTCCGCCACATCCGGGAGAAATCTCCCCGACAGCCCGCGCGCGGACTCGCCCGGCTCACCCGAGGTCCGGCGCACTCCCGTCGTCGTAGCGACCTCGACCGCGTTGTTCAGCAGATCCCAGAACTCCTCCAGATTCTCCGCACCGGGAAACCTGCACGCGGCTCCCACGATCGCTACATCCGTCACGACCAGACCACACCCCGATCAACAATTCTCAGAAACTGCCGCTGTAGGCGATCTCCGACTCCCGATCGAAGACGCGCGATACCACCTCCGGGTGCTCACGGTAGAAGAAATGACCGCCCGTGGAGGTGATCGAATCGAATTCGCCACGAGTGTACGGCCGCCACCGAGTGAGACTGGAAAGATGCAGACGCTGCTCGTCCGACGCCGAGATATCGGTGATCGAGGTATGGATCATCGAATGCGACCATTCCCGGAAACCCGAGGTGAGATCCGCGACGTACGGGCGCTGCATCACCTCCCGATTCGCCCCGCTGAGTTCGGGCGGCAGTTTCCCGGCCGCATCCGCCGCGGCGAGCCGGCGCTTGGTATATCTGACCGGCCCGCCGTTCAGCCACGCGTAGACCGCACCCATCCGCCATTCGTTGGGACACGCGCTCACGATCGGAATGAACCGCCCGACCTGTACCCCGAGCTTCTCCAACTCCTGGGTGGCGACGAAGGCGAGCAACCCGCCGAAACTCAATCCGGACAGCACCGGCCGGACCGCGCCGATCTCCACGAGTGATTCGGCGATCTCCCGGCCGACCGCGCGCAGGCTGGTCGGATCCGGTTCGTCCTTGCGCACACTGCGGCCCGGCATCCGCCACACCGCGAAGTCGTAATCCCCGATCAGCGGAATCAGCGGATTCGCCGTCCATGCCTGTTCGACGCCCGCGCCGCCGAACAACCACACCGACGGCCGCCGACCGCGATATTCCGAGGTCGGAAACCACCATTTCTCCAGCGCGGTAGGTCCGGAACTCATGCCGCCTTCTCCTGCTCCTGCTCGAGTAGCTTGACCACCCGCGCGGCGATCGACTCGATGGTCAGATCCCCGGTGAACTGGAACACGCTCATCTGCACGTCGAGCTGTTTCTGCACCCGGGCCCCGAATTCGACGCCCATCACCGAGTCGATACCGAGGTCCGCGATCGGCCCGCGCGTATCGATGCTCTCCGGTTCGACGCCCAACACCTCGGACAGCTGCTCCACGATCACCTTGATCACCGCCGGCGCGCGTTCCTCGGGTGGCAGGTTGAGCAGCATCTGCCGAGCCGCCGCGGCCTGCTGCGACTCCGGCACCTCGTCGACGACCTCCTCGAACCGGCCGCTCTCGGCCGCGACGCGGTTGCTGCCGCGCCAGGTCGCCCAATCGAGATCGGCGATCATCAGATTCGCCTGCCCGAACCGGGCCGAATCGAACAGCAGCCCCGCGCCGCGATCCATATCGAGCGGTATGAAGCCCAGCACCTCGAGATATTTGCTGACCGCCAAGGACGCCTCGGCCATCCCGCCACCGGCCATCGCACCCCAGTTCACCGAGGTCCCGGCGAGTCCCGCGGCGCGGCGGGCGGCGGCGAACGCATCGAGTGTGGTATTCGCCGCGGCGTACGACGCCTGCGGAATGGTGCCGGTGATCGCGCTGATCGAGGAGTAGAGCACGAACGCGTCGAGCTCGAGACCGCGTTCCCGGGTCGCCGCGTCCAGGGCGAAGGCCCCGCCGACCTTGGGCGCGAATACCGTGCCGATCGTCTCGGCGCTGATATCGGCGATCGGTTCGTCGGCGATCACCCCGGCGGTGTGGAACACACCCCGCAGCGGCCGCGCGGGATCGACGGTCGCGTCGAGTACGCGTCCCACCGCGGCGGGATCACTGACGTCGGCGGACTCGCACACCACCTCGACGCCGCGCGCGGCCAGCACCTCGAGCTGCCTGCGCACCTCATCGGTGGTCACCCCGCGGCGCCCGACCAGCACCAGCCGGGTGGCCCCGCGCTGCACCAGCGCCCGCGCGGTCGCCAGACCGAACGCGCCGAACCCACCGGTGATCAGATACGTCGCGTCCGGCCGCACCGCCAATGCGGGCGGACGCTGCGGCAGCACCTCGGGCACATCGGTGCGCAGATCGACGACCACACGCCCGACCTGCGACGCGCGCAGCACCGTCTCGAACGCCGCGGACAGCTCGGTGATCGGAAACCGTACGTAGGGAAGCGGTTCCACGCCACCCTGCGCCAGCGCGACCACACATTCCTTCATGAGTTCCCGGAACCGCTCCGGCCGCTGCGCGAGCAACCGGTCCATATCGATGGAGTAGAAACTCAGGTTCCGGTTGAACGGCCGCAGATCCACGGTGCCGCCGAAATAGACGTCCGCCTTACCGATTTCGATGATCCGGCCGAATTCCGCGGCGACGGTGAAGTCCTGACTGATCACCTCGCCCGGCATCGAGTTGTAGACCACGTCCACGCCGCGACCGTCGGTCAGGCGCAGCACCTCGTCCACGAAGCTCGACGAGCGCGAGTCCAGCACGTGGGTAGCGCCCAGCTTCGCCACTGCCGCACGACGTTCCGCGGAGCCGGCCGTCGCGAACACCGTCGCGCCGAGGCTCGCGGCAACCTGCACCGCGGCCATGCCCATGCCACCGGCGGCACCGTGGATCAGCACGCTGTCGCCGGGCCCGAGATCCGCGAGCGTGTGGAAGGAGTAGTACGCGGTGACGAACGGCAGCCCGGAACCGATTGCCAGCGGGTCCAATTCGCGATGATCGCCGAGTACCGCGCGTGGCGCGCGCACCCACGCGCCGCCGCCGTCCATATCGAGCAGGGCGTAGCGACTCAGCAGACCGCGCGTCGCCACCGCCATCGCGTCGCCCACTTCGAACTCGGTGACCTCGGAGCCGACGCGGGTGACCACGCCGTATCCCTCCATACCGGGTACGGTGCCGAAATATGTTCCGGCCAACTGTCTTTCGGTGAGGATGCCGAGCACCTTGAGCGGGTCCTTGTAGTTCAGGCCGATCGTCTCGACCCGGACCTCCACCTCACGCGGACCCGGCGGCACCCGATCGCACGCGCGCAGCGCGAGATCCTTGAGCAACCGGGTGCGGGGCAGCACCACCTCGTACGGCTCCTCGGCGCTCTCCAATTGGATTGGTACATCCCATTTTTCGACGAATTCCGCCGCCGAGCGCAACAACCGTTCGGCCGAGCGGCCGTCCCCGCGCAACCGGATCTCGTCCGACTCCGCGCTGGTTCCCCGAATCAGTTCCGAGACAAGGGATTCGGTGTTCACCGAGGCGTCGGTGTCGATCAGCGCCCAGCCGATCGGGTTCTGCTCGTTGGCGAGGGTGCGGCGCAGTCCGATCAGCGCGGCGTGCGCCGGATCGCAGGCGGTGTCACCCGGTCCGACCATGCCGTTGCCGGTCACGACGACCACCCGCACATCGAAATCGGATGGATCGTCCTCGAGCCGGCCCGAAGACGCGGCGACCACCACGCGGGCGAACGACACCACGCGATAGGCGAGTCCGGCGGCGTCGTAACCGGGTCCGGGAACCAGCCCGATCCTGAGATAGCCGTCCCGAGAAAGGGTTTCGGTGAGCTGCTGCGTCACCGCCGCGATGGCGGTCGCATCGTCGGGATCGGCGTCCCAGGCAATCCGGAGCGGTTCGATCGGGCCCTGCGTCACCCCCGACAGCACCGCCCGCGCGGGCTCGCCGATGGTGACCGCGACGTTGATCGCGCGGCCCTGATCGTTCGGGGACAGCGCCTCGAGATCCTCCCAGCGCCGCTCGTAGAACAGCCGCTCGAGATCGTCCAGCGGGTCCGGCGCGACGCCGATGGGCGCGAATTCCGCGCCGTACAGCGCGAGCGCGACCTCCCCGTTCTCATCGGTGAGGAAGGCGTCCACCCGCAACGGCGCGGTCGACACCACCGACACGACCGCGAGCAGTTTCTCCGGTATCGGCCCGAACAGCCGCACCCTATCCACCGCGGCGGGCACGTGCGCGACCGCGCGCGTGTGCTGCGCGGTACTGCTCGCGGCGAGCAGTACCGCCGCGCACTGGAAGGCCGCGTCGGTCAGCGCCGGATGCACGACATGCGGTGCGTCGGGCGCGAATTCGCCCTCGACGATGCCGTGCGTATCGAGCTCGGCGACACAGGTCGTACCCCGTACCCGGGCGCGCCGGATGCGCCGGAACGCCGGACCGTAGGCCAGGCCGAGCGCGTCCATCGCGGCGTAGATCTCGTCGTGATCGAACGCGATATCACCGGATTCCTCGGCCGGAACCTCCAGCCGATGCGCACCCGAATCCATCTCGACCAGCCGCCCGAACGCGTGCTGGGTCCACAGATCACCGTGTCCCGAACGCGATTTGATGGACAGGCGTTTCGCGGCGTTCTCGACCGCGACGCGCACCACGGGCACATCGTGCTCGGAGACGATCAGCGGCGCGACGAACGCGAGCGCGTCCACACCGCACTGCTGGCGACTGCTGCGTTGCCGCGCGGCGGCCAGGGCCGCGTCGATGTATCCCGCACCGGGCAGCACCACCGCACCGCCCACGTTGTGATCGCGCAACCAGGGCAGATTCGCCGGGGCCAGGGTGAGTTCCCACTCCGATTCCAGGGAATCGGTGCGATCACCCAGCAGCGCGAACCGATTCGCGTCACCGTGCCGGGCCCGCAGGGTGCGGATGTTCTCCTCCCACACCTCGAGATCCAGCCACGGATACGGCGGCAGATCCAGATGCGCGACCTTCGTGTCCCGGTATGTCGAGACGTCGCCGGGCGCGTCGACGGCGCCGGCCCGATACAACTCGGCCAGGGCGGTCAGCGCGGCGGATTCGGCGTCCTCGTCGCGGTGCAACGTGCCGATGCCCGCGCCGCTCACACTGTGCCGGATGAACGCCTCGCGGATATTGCCCACCAGCACCGGGTGCGGGCCGACCTCCAGGAA
This sequence comes from Nocardia macrotermitis, assembly GCF_009604405.1. Classification (GTDB taxonomy): domain Bacteria; phylum Actinomycetota; class Actinomycetes; order Mycobacteriales; family Mycobacteriaceae; genus Nocardia; species Nocardia macrotermitis. Next base: position 202,960 of record NZ_WEGK01000006.1, on the reverse strand, counting down.
GACCCGGAACCGCTGCTCGATCAGCGCGTCGATGGCGTCGGCGAATCGGACGGTGTCGCGCACGTTGCGGCACCAGTAGGCCGGATCGGCGAATTCCTTGGCGTCGAACAGCTCTCCGGTGACCGTCGAGTAGACCGGCACCGTGGGTTCACGCGGGGTGAGACCGGCCAGCGACTGCGTCAACTCGCCGAGGATCGGGTCCATCAGATGGCTGTGATACGGCACCTCGACCCGCAGCCGCCGCGCGAAAACGCCGTCGGCCGTGAGCTCTTCGCGTAGTTCCTCGAGCGGACCCTCCAGTCCCGCGAGCGTCACCGCCGTGGAGCCGTTGACCGCGGCGACGGACAGCGCGTCACCGAAACGTTCGCAACGTTGCCGTGCCTCGTCGGGTCCCAGACCCACCGCGAGCATGCCGCCGCTGCCCGCGGTCTGCGCCTGCAACCGGGAGCGGTGGTAGGCGACGGTGAGCGCGTCGGTCAGCGAGAGCGCCCCGCTGACGTAGGCCGCGGACACCTCGCCGACACTGTGTCCGACGATCGCCGCGGGGTGAACTCCCCACTGCGCCAGGTGATCCACCAGCGCAACCTGGATCAGGAAGTTGGCGGGCTGCGCGATATCGGTGCGCGCGATCCGGGAGCTGTCCTCGTCGGCGAGCATCTCCTCGAGGATCGACCAACCGGCGATCTTCCGGAACTCGGCGTCGATCGTCTCGGCGGTATCGCGGAACCGCCCGGACCCGACCAGCAGCGTGCGGCCCATCGCCCACCACTGCGGACCCATCCCGCTGAACACGAACACCGGGGTGCGCAGGCCCTCGACCAGTACCCGGTCGCCGACCTTTCCTTCCCCCGAGGCGAACGAATCCAGCTGTGCGACAAGATCTTCGGTGTTCCGATAGACGAACCCGCGGCGCAGGTGATGATGCGCCCGCCGATGCACCACCGCGGCCTTGACCCGCGGCACATCGACCGCGCCGCCACCGCTGGCGGCGTCCACGGTCGGCGAATCGGCTGTGGGAGAAGCGGGTTCGGCATTGCTCGGATGCGACCGGAGCAGATCCCCGTACCCGCGCGCGAGCCGGCGCAGCGACTCCTCACTGCGCGCCGACACCGGGAACACCCGGACCTCGTCGCGCGCCTCGTCGGCGGGCACCGGGTCGGGCGCGCGTTCGACGAGCACATGCGCGTTGGTGCCGCCGTAACCGAAACTGTTGACACCGGCGTGGATTCCGTCGAGATCCTCGACCTCGAGCGGTACGGTCAGGCCCAGATCATCGAACGCGATCTCCGGATTGGGGTTCTCCAGATACGCCTGCGGCGCGACGCGCCCCTCCCGCACCGTGAGTGCCGCCTTGATCAGTCCCGCCACACCGGCCGCGGCCTCGGTGTGACCGAAGTTGTTCTTCACCGAACCCATCCGCAGCGGGCGGGTGCGCCCCTCGGCCAATCCGTAGGCGCGACCCAGCGCGGAGGCCTCGAGCGGGTCGCCGACGCCGGTGCCCGTCCCGTGCGCCTCGACGTAACCGACTCGGGCAGGGTCGATTCCGGCGTCCTGGGCCACCTTCCTGGCCAGGGCGAACTGCGAATCCGGATTCGGCACGGGCAGCGCGAGGGTGCGACCGTCCTGGTTCACACCGCTGCCGCGGATCACCGCGTAGATCCGATCCCGGTCGCGCACAGCGTGTTCCAGGCTCTTGAGCACGACCACGCCGACGCCCTCACCGCGGCCGTAACCGTCGGCCGAGGCGTCGAACGACTTGCATCGCCCGTCCACGGACAGGAATCGGCCCTTGCACATCGTGATGAAGGTCTCGGGCTGGAAGATCACGTTCGAACCGCCGACCAGCGCGATCTCGCATTCACCGTCGGCGATCGCGCGCACGCCCAGATGGGTGGCGACCAGCGAGGAGGAGCAGGCGGTGTCCACGGTCAGGCTGGGGCCGTGCAGATCGAAGGTGTACGCGATCCGGTTGGACAACAACGTCTGCGACGAGCTGGTCGCCGCGAAGTTGTCGATCCGGTCCAGCGCGTGCGATCCGGCCTTGCCCACCGCGTTGTCGTTGGTGAAGCCGCCGATGAAGGTGCCGACCGAGGTGCCGGTGACATGTCCGGCGACGCCCGCGTCGTCGAGGGCCTCCCAGGACACCTGGAGCAGCCGCCGCTGCTGCGGGTCCAGCGTCGCGGCCTCGCGGCGGGAGATGCCGAAGAAGTCCGAGTCGAATCGAGCGAAGTGTTCGTCGACGAAAGACGCGTGCCTGGTGTACATCCGGCCCGGGGCTTCCGGGTCCGGGTCGTAGTAGCGGTCGACATCCCAGCGCCAGTCCGGGATCTCGGTGACCGCATCTCCCTTGCGCACCAGGAAATCCCAGAAACTGGACGAGTCGACTATGCCCCCGGGATACCTGCACCCGATTCCGATTATCGCGATGGCAACCATGGCCCCCACTCAGTGTGTCTGGAAACTGATGACCGCAGAATTATCAGCTGAATTGCCGCGTGTTGTCTGGCGTTTGACCGAATTGGCTCAGGTACCGGCATCGGTTCGATCCCTCCCGTATGGTGAGCACCATGCTGCGCCAAGAACGCTGCCTCACTTGGACATCCGTGCTGCTGACAGCGTCCGTAGCCAGCGATGATAACCCGCTCGCCGACACTTCCGGACCGGCACTGCCCCCGATGGTGGGAATGACATGAAAGTCCCATTCGACCTGATCGAAGGTTTCGGCAAGGTAGCTCGCAAACGTCCGATGTTTGTGATCGGCATCTGGATAGTACTCGCCGGCATCCTGAATATCGCGGTCCCGCAAATCAGTTCGGTGGCCTCGTCGCATTCGGCGGATTTCATCCCCAGAGATGCACCCGCGGTACGCGCACTTCAGAACATGGGAATCACGTTCCACGAGTCCACTTCGTCCGGTTCGGCCTACATCGTGCTGAATCGTGTAGGGGGCCTTACGGATGCCGACCGGGCATACTACGGAAAACTCGTCGCCGCGCTGCGGCACGACACCGCGCACGTGCAGTCCGTGCAGGATCTGTGGGGCAACCCGACCACCGCGCCGGCGGCGCTGAGCGCGGACAAGACCACGGTCTACGCCCTGGTCCGATTGGTCGGCGACTCCGGCACATCCGCGTCCACCGCGTCGGTGCACTCCATCCGCACCACGATCGATGGCCTCGCGCGGCCACCGGATCTGACGGTGCTGACCACCGGTCCCGCCGCCACCATCTCCGACGAGTTCGCCGGGATCGAATCCTCGCTGCCGTTCGTCACCGCGCTGACGGTCCTGTGCATCATGATGGTGCTGTTCGCGGTCTACCGCTCACCGGCCGCGGTCGCGATACCGCTGGCGACCATCGGTCTGGCCCTCGCGGTTTCGAACGGGACCGCGGCGTTCCTCGGGATGCACGGGATGCCGCTGTCGATCTTCTCGGTGTCGCTGCTGTCGGCGATCGTGCTGGGCGCGGGGACCGATTACGCGATCTTCCTGATCAGCCGCTACCACGAGGCCCGCCGGACCGGCGCATCCCCGACCGAGGCGATGACGACGAGTTATCCGCGGATCGCCGCGGTGATCCTGGCGTCGGGCCTGGTCGTCACGCTCACCTGCGCGGGCATGTCGGTGACCCGGATCGGCCTGTTCCGCACGGTCGGATTGCCCTGTGCGATAGGCGTTTTCGTCACGCTGCTGGCCGCGCTCACGCTGACTCCGGCGCTGATCGCGCTGGCGGTCCGGATGGGCATGCTCGAACCGCGCAAGCAGTCCGGGCGGTCCCGGTACTGGCGGTGGATCGCGGTGCGCACGGTGCGGCGGCCCGCTCGCGCGCTGGCGTTCTCGCTCGGCGGGCTGATCCTGCTCGCCGCGGTCATCCCGACCATCCACCTGAGCTACGACGAGCGTCGGGCCCAGCGCGCGAGCACCGACAGCAACCGCGGCTACGACATCGTCGCCGAGCACTACCACGGCAATATCCTGCTGCCCGAATACGTCACTGTCACAGCCGATCACGACCTGCGCAACACCAAGGACTTCGCGGCGCTGGAATCGGTGTCGGCGGCGGTGGCGAAGGTGCCCGGGGTGATCTCGGTGCAGTCGATCAGCCGCCCGCTGGGGACGACGATCCCGGAGAGTTCGCTCGGATATCAGGCCGGGGTGGTGGCCGACGGATTGTCCGGTGGTGTGGTGCAACTCGCCGCCGCACAACCGCAGATCCACCAATTGACCGACGGCACAGGACGTTTGGCCGATGGTGCGCGGGCGCTGCACGAGGGTTCGCAGCAGCTCAGCGCGGGGATGAAACAGGCCGTCGCGGGGTCCGGGCTGCTGGTGAACGGTGACGTCCAGCTCGACAACGGGCTGACCGCGGCGCGATCGGGCACGAAACAGCTGCGCGACGGCGCGGATCAGCTGACCAAGGGCTCGCGGCAGCTCGCGGACGGCGTCGGTCAGGCCCTCGCCTTCCTGAACGCCCCGCAGAGCAACCTGATCGCGCTCCGCCAGCAAACTGCCGCGACCCCCAACTGCGATGCCCAGCCGATGTGCGCGGCATCGAAATCCCTACTGGCATTTCTCGATTCGACTCCCGCCGGACAGGCGCTGACCAACGCACAGCGACTACAGAACGGGGTCCAGCAGGTCGCGGACGGCAATCGCCGCCTCGCCGACGGCCTCGCGCAGCTCGACGACGGACTGACCCGGGCCGGCAACGGCACCAGCGCGCTGCTGGACGGCCAGCGCAAGCTCGACACCGGCCTGCATCAACTCGACGCGGGCACGGACCGGCTCGTGGACGGCAGCGCCCAACTCGCGGACGGTTCCACCCGGGTCGACGACGGCGTCACCCTGATGACCTCGCAACTGACCCGATTGCAGAACGGGCTGAAGACCGCGTCGGACTATCTGAGCGAGTTGCGCCGAAATACCAACGCGGGCAACACCGGTGGCTTCTACATCCCGCAGTGGGCCATGTCGCGACCCGATCTCCAGACCGCGATCGGACTGTTCATCTCCCCCGACGGCCGGATGGCGCGGATGATCGTCACCGATTCCGGGGATCCGTTCAGCACCCAGGCGATGGACCGCACCGGTGCGATCCTGGACACCGCGCGACAGGCCGTGCGCGGCACCGACTTACGCAATGCCGCTGTCGAAACCACCGGCCTCACACCGACTTACCGCGATCTGCGTTCGATGGCCCTGCGCGATTTCGCCACCATCGTGGTGCTCGCGAGCCTGCTGGCCCTGATCGTCATCGCGGCGCTGATGCGCAGCCTGGTGGTGCCGCTGTACGTGGTGGGGTCGGCGATCCTGTCGTTCGGCGCGGCTCTGGGACTGAGTGTGCTTGTCTGGCAACACATCCTGCATCAGCCGCTGCACTGGGCGGTGCCGTCCCTGGCGTTCATCATCCTGGTGGCGGTGGCCGCGGACTACAACGTGCTGCTGACCTCGCGGGTGCGGGACCGGATGCTGCAATCGAGTACGGGTCTGCGTGGTTCGCCCCGCTCGGCCATCATCCACGCGGTGACCTCGACCGGCGGCGTGATCACCACTGCCGGTGCGGTTTTCGCGATCACCATGCTCGCGCTCACCGCCGCCGCGACCGGTAATACCGCGCAGGTCGGCTTCACCATCGGACTCGGTCTGATCATCGACACGATGGTGGTGCGGACCATCGTGGTCCCGGCGATCGCGGCATTGCTCGGGGCGCGGAACTGGTGGCCGGTGGTCCGGCGGCGGCCGCGGTCCGATGCCGCGCCACCTGTCGATTCCGATGCCGAGGACGACGAAAAAGTCTGTGTCACATGATATTTCGAGGGAGGATCGAGCCATGACCGAAACCGGCGCTCGCGTCGCGTTCATCTTCTCGGGGTACGGCGCGCTGTGGGAGGGCATGGGCGTCGCACTGCTGCACCAGGACGCGACGTTCCGCGCGGCGATCCGGGAGGTGTCCGGGCATTTCGACGAGAATCTGGACTGGTCCGTCGAGGAGCAGCTGAAATCGGCGCGGACCGGGGACTATCGGAATCTGACCGTCGGCGGTCCGGCGATCTTCGCGGTCCAGTACGGCCTGATCCGCGCGCTCGCCGAACGCGGCATCACCCCGTCGGTGACCGTCGGGGTGAGCTTCGGTGAATACGCCGCGGCCACGGCTTCCGGGATTCTGGCGCTGCCCGAGACCTGCCGGCTCGTCGCGGCCTCGGCGCTGGCGTTGAAGGCCGCCAACGGAATTGGCGGTACCGCTACCGCGGCCATCTCCGAGGATCGCGCCCACGACATCGTCGCCGCCTCGCACGGCGACATCCAGATAGCCGTGGTCATGTCCGAGGGCGGGGTACTGCTCGCGGGCACGGACTCCGCACTGCACGAGCTGGGCACGCAATTGGCTCGCGAGGGTCTCTATTACCGTGTGCTGGAGGAGTTTCCGTATCCCTACCACTCGCCGCTCATGGCCGGTGTCTGCACCGCGTTCCGGCAGCAGATGGACAGCGTGCGCACCGCCCCCGCCACCGTTCCCATGATCTCGACCGTAACCGGCGACTACGTCGAAGGTACCGATCTCGACATCGACTACTGGACAAAACATTTCGTCACCACGACGCTGCTCCAGCAAGCCGCCGCGCGCGCCGCCCGAACCGAAACGGTCTTCCTGGAGGTAGGTCCCCGGCCCCACCTGCAAACCCCCTTGCGCACCCACCGCGGCCCCGACGGCGAACGCCTGCTCGTCCTGCCGACCCTCACCCGCCACAAGCCCGGCACCGCGGCCCTGGACGAGGCCGCGGAACGTATCCGCGATCAGTGAGCCGCGTCGGCGTTCCCGGCCTTCCACTCCGGCCAGGGGACGTTCCAGTCGCCGAGGCCGTCGGTGCCCGGAAGTATGCTTCCCACAGTGTTTTTCACGATCGCGATGTCGCCGCGCTTGGCGTTCTCGTAGACCCAGTGGGCGTCGGACGGACTGAGGTTGAGGCAGCCGTGGCTGGTGTTGGTGTAGCCCTGCTGGCCCACCGACCAGGGGGCCGAGTGCATGAAGATGCCGCTGTAGGACATGCGGGTGGCCCAGTCGACGCGGCTGCGGTAGCCGCCGGGTGCGGTCGCGGCGACGCCGAAGGTGGAGGAGTCCATGATCATGTGGTCGAAGCGATCGCTGATGATGTAGATGCCGTTGTTGGTCGGTGAGGACGCCTTGCCCATCGAGGTCGGCATCGTGCGCACCACCCGGCCGTTGTGTTCGACGGTGACCATCTTGGTGTTGTCGTCGGCGGTGAAGACCACGGGATCGCCGATGGTGAAGTTGGAGTGGATATCGCTGTCGCCGGTGAGGCCGCGGCCCAGATCCCGGCCGTAGGTGTTCACGGCGATGATGACGTGGGTGCCCGGCGCCCAGAAATGCTCCGGCCGCCAACGCACTTCGCGGTTGTTCACCCAGTAGAACGCGCCCGGGACCGCGGGCGTGGTGGTCACCTCGATCGCGTTCTGCGCCGCGTGCCGGTCCGGAATGTCCTCGTCGAACTGCACCGCGACGGGCTGCCCGATCCCCACCACCTCGTTCTCCCCCGGCAGCAGCCACGGATGCGTGCGATTCGCCGGTTGCATCGTGGTGAAACTCACTGTCCGGGTGTCCGCCCCGCCGATCCCGATCGCCGTGGCCCGCAACCGATAGGTCCGCCCGAACCCCAGTTGCTCCCCCGCCTGCCAGGACCGCCCGTCCGCCGCGATCCGCCCCGCCACCGCCCGCCCCTCCGGCGTCAACAGCGACACATCCGTGAGCAGCCCGTCCTCGACCCGCACCCGAACCGCCTCTGCCACAGACACATTCACCGCACCATCGGCAACCGGCGGCACAATTTTCGGCATGATCATCGCCGACAGCGGCCGCCGCTCGATCACCACCACCGCGTCCCGCGCATGCCCCCCACACCCCGCCACCGACACCAGCACCACAACCGCCCACGCCATCCCCCGCTGCCGTCGGCCCACAGGCAACCCCGTTCCAGTCGGGCACACCCGGACCACCGGCTGCGCAACTCACCAGACACCAACCCCCTCATCCTGCCAGCCACCCCCACCCCACCCCCGCAACGACACCACCCCACCTGACCAGGCGATTTCACTTTCCCCCCAACCAACTGTTATCGTTTCCCAGCACCGCAACGGAGCCCACCGGCCCCGAAACGGAACATTGCACCAGCGCCATTAGCTCAATTGGCAGAGCAGCTGACTCTTAATCAGCGGGTTCGGGGTTCAAGTCCCTGATGGCGCACATTAAGTAGCCTCTGACCAGTGCGGATAGCACCGGCCGGAGGCTTTCTTTGTCAAGGTGCAGCCATCGCCGTCGGCGAGAGGGCAGGCATCTCTCCAAGGATCGCTTCATCGTCGACCTGGAACGAATGGCGGTGAGCACTCCAGCCTTCGACACCAGTCACCCGACAACACGCCCCGTACCGGCACCCCAGTAACTCTGCGCCTGATCGGCCAGCGCTGACCTGCTCGACGACCGCACGCTGACGATGCGCGGGCTGAGCCTCGACCAGGAGCAACGGCAAGTCGCCTGACGCCGCATGGAACCGGTAGGTGGCGAACAACTCAGCCGATGGAGTTTGACGAGAAATACCAACCGGTCGGACATATTCGGCGGGAACGAGAATTCCCCTCGGAACCGCACATTTACCGCGACACCGACATAGATACCGATCGGTTCGTTAGCTTCTGCAACACATGAGTTTACTGCATCTCATGGCCGCGATTCAGGAGATACACCCCGCCTTCGCGCAGGCCCCCGAGCGGGGGAGGGCCTTTGCAGGTCGCGAGATTCACGAGGCCAGGGACGCGGGTAGCAAACGAGTGCAATTCTTCCGCATCCCCATTGCGACGCGGTAGATGGGTTTGTCGTCATGCTGATTCTAATAGTGGCGACACACGTTTGCCCCGACAAAGATCATTGGCACCGGTTCGGCGATTTGCTTGCAGACATAGCGGCAGGGGGTCATCGAGCGGCAAGGTACGTTGACCATTTGGGGGTATCATGCTAATCAGTAATATCGATCTCCTGAACACTCTATCGAGCGCGGAGATATCAGCCAATGCCAATCATGGACGCGAGATTCCTCGAACCTTCTATGATCGCAGATTGGGTGAAGTATGGTCTCGGGCGCGCGCATCCAAAGCATACGCACACCTATCCGATTATAGTTTCGACAGCTTTCAGCTGCTACCGACCACCGACAAGGATGAGATAAAGAAAAACCCATGGGATTTCATTATCGATGACGGGTCAGGGGCGGTAAAATATTATGAGACCACAGGAACGAGTGGTCTCGTCACACCGACGCCACGGACGGCAGACGATATCATTTGGAATACTGTTTCGGTAGCCCGGGCGTGGCTCGATCTCCTCCGTGACGACGACCGGGTCGCCGTGCTGTTGCCATCGGATATCGTGCCTGTTGCCGATTTGATTGCCGGCGTCTGCGAATATCGCAGAATTACGCACACCAGGAATTACCCCTTCACCACGGGAGTCTCGGATTGGGATCGGCTGATCCGGCTGTGGGAGGTGTATCGGCCAACTGTGCTGTTCGGCGCACCCGGTCTAGCTCTGCAGTTGATGCGGCTGCTGCAGCATCGCGGGATCTTCACCGATGTCGCCGCGCACATCCGCGCAATCATGCTTCTCGGCGAAGTCAGCACACCCGCTTTGCGCGATCGCCTGGGTAGCTGGTGGGGCGCCGAGGTCTTCGACGCCAGCTACGGCAGCACCGAGACCGGGACGCTCGCTGCCGCATGCGACCACGATCGACAGCATCTCATGACAGCAACGAACTACTTCGAACTATCCGACGGAAACCAGGTTTCCCCCTTGGAATCCACCGATTCCGGAATATTGGTCACAACCCCATTGAACTTATTCGCCAGGCCGCTGCTGCGACTGGATACCGGCGACGAGGTAACCGTGCATCGTGATTGCTCCTGCGGCAACCTGGCACCGTCGATAACAGTGCATGGGAGGTCTTCGGATGCGGTCACCATCGCTGGTAATCCGCTGACGATTCGATCTGTCGAGGATGTCGTATACGGAGCCACTGCCGCCACGGGGTATCTGATCGAAATCGATTCCGAAGGGCAGCGGGCCAGAATCCTCTTGGAGCGAGGATACAATACGAACAGGCTGAACGAAGATGAGCAGATCGCCGATCTGCAGAATCGGTCCGAGTTCGCTCTGGGATTCCGTTGGCATCAGTCGATATTCGTGAATTCCCTGCCGGTCATCACCAAGAGTGGCGGCTCGCAAAAGAGCTGGAAACGGTCGAATATTCGAGTTCTGGAGGCGCTGTGACTTCGTCGAATGTCACCCCTTTCGGCGTCGACGGCGGAACAGGAACCGGCGAGGGCGACCTGTGGTGCACCTACGCGGCGATTCGAACACTGTCCTGGTTGGGGCGAACACAAGAAATTGCTCACCGCGACGAGACGGTGGAATTTCTGCTGAGCAAACTCAACAGCGATGGCGGCTATGCGTGGAACCGGGGAATGGCCTCGGACGCGTGGGCCACCTTCTACAGCACACAAGCATTGGCGGATCTCGGGCATCCCGTTCCCGACACCGAACGCACCGCTGAATGGCTGGCACAGACGTGGTCGGGGGAGGCGTTCGCGATGATGCCCGGCCAAACACCGGACGTATGGGCCACCCACTTCTCTACGCGGACAGCGCTCGAAATCTGCGGTATCGACGTCCCCGACCGTGATCGACTGTTGGGCTGGTTGCGGCGGCTGCAGACCAGCGTCGGCGGCCTGGGGTGGACGCCCGAACATGCCGAACGTGGCATTGCCGACGTTAGGGCATGCCACTACGCCACCACGACCTTCCACACTCTCGCCGACACCGATCACCACACTGAACTGCCATGGCGGGCAGCGGACCTGATCGCATGGATCCGACATCAGCAGATGCGAGGCGGTGGATTCCGATTCGCCGAGACCGCGACCGATCCCTGTATGTGGGCGACCTACCGCGCCACCGCAAGCTTGGCCTGGCTGAGAGCGAAACCCGCTGAGCCAGTCCAAGAATGGATCGACAATCATCGCGGCCGAACGGGTGCCTACGTTCGTTGGAGCGGCTACGACGTCGAAGATGTATGGGCCTCGTTCTGTGCGGTCGGGACGTTGCGCGCACTCGGGAGCACACCACCGGCAGCCGAAGCGATCGCCGCCCACATCGCGACGATGGCGGTCGCATCCGGCGGCTACACCTACCGGGACACGCGCTCGGCCGCTGATGTGTTGAGCACGTCGGCGACAATTCTGTCGACACCCGGCAGTAGTGAAGAGGCGCGATTGCGCGCATGGATCCGGGGATGCCAGCTTCCGAACGAAGGTGGCGTGATGTACATGCCCGCCCGGGGCGCGGAGGTCCGCTCGACCTTGTGGGCGCTGACCGCAGGCGCCTTCGATGATCAACCGGAGGCGAGACAGCGCATCGCGGAATGGCTGACCGCACTGCAGAACCCCGACGGTGGTTTCGGATACTGGGAAGGCCGAGGATCAGATCTGGTGTCCACTGCGGCGGCGACCGAGATCATCTACCAACTGGGGGCACCGATCGAATTGATCGTCGATGCCGACGCGTTGGCATCGTTCGTCGTGACATGCAGTGTCGACGACGCGGACTATGCGTCTGTTCCGGGTGGTCAGCCGAGTCTGCGTGCGGGACTGCAGGCAGTGCGAATTCTGTCCACCGTAGCCGAAGCACGAACCGACACCGCAGTGCGGCTGCTGACAGCGCATCGGGTTCGTGGCGGTGGATGGGCGAACGAGAGCAATCGCGTGCCGGATCTTCTGTCCACCTACGAGGCGGTGGCCACCTGCGATCGTCTCGGGCTCGCTGTCGATACCGACCATCTGCATCGCTTCGTGGATCGAGTCAGTGCCCCGGACGGCATTCGATGGAGTCCGTTGGCCCCGGGGACAGGTGGGGCGCTGGCCGGATGTCTCGGGTCGCTGCTGCGTCAGCGGCTCTCCGATCGTGCGGCGACCGTGCCCGCGCTGTCACTGTCGTAGGCACAGCTGCGATGCCGACCATCGATATCTCCACCACTTCCGCACTGCCACCGGCACGCCGCAAGGCGGTCTCGGTCAGGCTCGCCCGCTGGTTCGCCGACCGCGGAGTGGCACCGGCCCACGTGATCGTCAGCTTCCACGAACTGGGGTCCAAGTCTGTCTTCAGCGGCGGGATGCCGCTGGACATGCTGGCCAGCGATGAGTACCCGGTGGGCTACATCTTGGTGACATGCCGACTCGGACCTGGGCGTGACGATCACTTTCGGGCGTCGCTCGCGGAGTTCCTGCGGACCGCGTTGAGCGCAGTCGACGGGGTGCCGTTCATCTACATCGAATTCCGAATCACGTTGCCTCAGCACGTCTTTCTGGCGCGCGAGGGCGTCATGGCGCGCGCCGACGTGTCCTGATGACACCGTGTGCCGTGCCGCGGCACGTACCGACACCACCTACCGAGAGGTTGATGATGACTCAGACCCCATCAGCGGAGCAGATCAGCACCCGTGTGCGAAACACACTACGGTCCGTGCTCGGGGAGGCGCTCGACGCTGTCGCCGATGCCGACGAACTGCGGGAACGCCTCGGTGACCGATTCGACAGCTTGCGGGCGGTCGAATGCATCACGCGCATCGAGGAGGAATTCGGCATCGAAGTCGACTTCGTAGGCCACGATGTGCGTTACGAGTTCGCCAGCCTGGAACGCATTGCCCGATTCGTGAATTGGCAGTTGGAAGACCAGCGCGCCGTGGAGGGAAGCACCGCTGGTGGTCATTAGCCTGCACGGCGACGAAATTTCCTTTGCCACATCGGGATCCACGGGCACCTCGACGCGGTGGGTGCGGACCTTCGCGCAGATCCGTGCGGAAGTGACGGTCGTGGCCGCACGGCTCGGTCCGATCGGCCAGATCGTCAACTTCGCACCGACCGGACATCTCTTCGGACATTTATACGGGGTGGTGCTGCCGGAGACTCTGGGCGTCCCGGTGCACCACGGCTGGCACCACCCGGCCGCGGTGCCGACTATCCGTCCTGACGTTGCCACGCTGCTGGTATGCCTACCGTCGAGTTGGCCGATCGTGCGCAGCATGGCCCGCAGTCTGGCCGCGTTGCCCGCGGTCGTGGCATTGCACGGCACCGGTCCGATCGTGCCGGCTACCCGCACGGTGATCGAGCGACTCGATGGTGGGAACTTCCGCGTAGTCGAGATTTTCGGTTCGACTGAAACCGGTGCGATAGCCACCCGCGCGGTCGAGGCCACCGGGTCGCAGCCGTTGTGGAGCCTGCTGCCCGATGTCGACCTGATCGCCGAGGTGGACGGTGGTCCGCAACCGTTGCGGGTGAGCAGTCCACGGCTGGGACGAAACGAGACGATGGCCGACTATCCGCAGGTATTGGTCCTCGACGATCTGGTCGAGCCTCAGGCGGGCCGGTTGTTCGCGCACGCCGGGCGCGCCTCACGATTGATCAAGGTCAACGGTGTCCGGTGTGACCTCGACGCGGTCGAAGCCCACGTGGCGCTGCTTCATCCGGGCTGCGAGGTGGCCTGCGTTGCCGACCGTGACACGTTGCGCGGGGAGCATTACGACCTGTTCTACAGTGCGCCCGCGCCCGGCCCGACACCCGAGCAGATCTGGTCGGTGTTCGGTCGTTTCCTGGGACCAGTTCCGCTGCCTCGGTCCGTATGTCGAGTCGAGGGCATCCCTCGGTCAGCGACCGGCAAGGTCCTCACGGAGCGGGTGCGTGGGCTCGCGCGAGCTACCGCTCAACCGACCATTGGATTTACCTGACGTCACAAAGGAGTACAGCATGAGTCCACGAGTCGTAGTCGTCAGTGGTGGCGGCACCGGAATCGGACGTGCGACTGCGCAACGGTTCGCGCACAGCGGGGAGCAGACGGTCCTGCTCGGACGTCGGCTCGATCGTTTGACCGCTGCGGCACAACATATTTCCGACACGGTCGAGGGAGCTCTCGCCCCTGCCGTCAGTGCCGGTGATCTGAGCCGAGTCCAGGATGTCGAACGCATCGTCGCTGACCTCGAGAGCCGGTTCGGCGGCATCGACGTGGTCGTTCACGCCGCCGGCGGCAACGTCGAGTTCGCCGACGACCCCCACCGCGGCGAGACCGTGCCCGCAGCATCGGCGCTGCAGACGATTGCACGGCGATGGAACGACAACCTGGCCAGCAACGTCTTGTCGGCGGTGCTGCTGTCGGAGGCGGTGACCGGAATACTCGCCGACAACGCCCGGATCGTGTTGTTGAGTTCGATCGCCGCCTATCGGGGGTCGGGCACCGGATCGTACGCGGCGGCGAAAGCGGCGCTGCATCCTTACGCGTTCGATCTGGCCGCGCGGCTCGGTCACCGCGGCGCGACGGTGAATGTGGTAGCACCGGGATATGTGTCGGGCACGGAATTCTTTCATGGCAAGCTCACCGAGGCCCGTGAAAATGTCCTCATCGGCCAGACATTGGTCAGCCGCGCCGGCAGCCCCGAAGACGTCGCCGAGACCGTGCACTGGTTGAGCTCACCTGCCGCCGCGCACATCAGCGCGCAGATCATCCAGGTCAACGGTGGCGCGCTCTACGGCCGATGAGCAAGCCGACCCGGTGCCGCGACTCCCGTCTGCCGTGGCGGGAGTCGCACGGCACAACCTATTTCGACGGACGGCTCACCAGGATCGGAGTCTTGTGTGTGCGTGGGTTGAGCTCGAGCCGGGAGACGATCTCGATGGTGAAACTCGCCGGGTCCGAAGCGGTAGCCGAGGCCAGCCGGTAGACCTCGCTGAGGATCTGTGCACGCAGGGTGTCGGTGAGGTCCTCGGGTGCGTTCGTCGCGGCGATGACGGACACGATGAGCCGTTCCTCGGCTGCGCCGTGGTCGAGCAGGATCACTTGCGCCCGACGCACTGCGGGGTCGGCCTCGGCGGTGGCGACGAGTTCTTCTGCGGTGAGCAATACAGAACGGAACTTGATCTGTGTGTCGGCGCGGCCGAGCACGCGCAGTCCGGGAGTCGTTGCGCCGCACCCACAGTCGACGTGTTCGCCTCGATCGCCGATGCGGTAGCGCAGCAAGGGATTGATCGCCTGCGGGTGGATGTTGGTGATCACGATCTCCCCGCCGACGAGTTCGACGCGCTGGTAGGGCAGCGTGTGAAAGACGTTGGTGCTGCACGACGGGCCGCTGTGCCCGACCACCCAGGTCTCGGTCGAGCCGTATACCCCGTAGCGGTCGGCTTCCGGGAGCAGTTCGCGCACCAAACGGTCTGTGTGCTCGTCGAAGGCTTCACCAGTCCACAGCAGTTTGTTGATGAATTGTGGCGGTCGGTGGCCGCTGCGCGCACAGGCTTCGAGAAGCTGTGCGATCTGGCTGGCGGTGCCGTCGAGTGCGGTGACTCCTCGCTGCTCGAAGAACTCCAGCCATTGCGGCACTTCCTTATCGTCGAGCGACCCGAAAGCCAGGCAGATCGCGCCGGATTCGGCCGCGACCGCGTTGAAGAAGTTGTGCGAAGACCACAGCCTGCCCGGACTGTATATATTGGCGATGACGTCGTTGCTGCTGAGTGGTCTCCACTGGGTGAGGATGTCGGGCACGAACATGTCGGCGGGGATCAGGCTCAGCTTGGGCGCGGACGTGGTTCCGCCACTGGCGTAGAGGTACGCGCTGGTGTCGTTCTGCCGGATCTGCTGCAGGAGTTCGGGAAAAACCAGTTCCAGATCACTCTTGGACAGCAGCGGCAGCTCGGACAAGGTCACAGAGCGGCCCGTGGCGAGGAAGGGAAGATAACGGTCGGCCACACTCGGCAGTCCGGCCAGGCGCCGCAGCAACGGTGCGATATCGATCGTGTGCGAGCCGGGGTCTGGGGACGGACGGTCGGAGGGCGCCTCGAGAGCGGTCACCGGGATCCTTTCTGTTGTGCCGCACGGTCATCGGCACGTGTCAACGTGAAACTCAGTGCAGCGGTGAGCACGGCGAGTGCCGTCATGATCAGCAGGGCCAGCGAGAATCCGGTGAGGCTGCCCCACCGCGCGGTGGCCGCCAGGAACACACCGCCGATGCCCGCCACACCGAAGGACACCGCAGCGTTGGATGTGGTCATGATGGTTCCTGAGGCCGCCCCGGATTCCTGCGCGGTCACCCGGGTCAGGATCGCCGCGATCAACGGCGCGACGACGAAGCCCTGGGCGATTCCGGTGGCCAGCAACGCCAACTCGAGCAGCGCGACGTGTAGGAAGTCGTTCTGTGCCAGCGCGTACAGCATCAGCCCTCGGGTGAGAGCCATGAGCAATCCGCCGATCACGGGCAGCGGCACACGACGTACGGTGCGGATCTGCCCGGTCAACAGGGACCCGATCATGAACCCCGCCCCGAGCGGCGCGAACTGCAACCCGGCAGTGAGAGCGCTGCGCCCCAACCCGGATTGCAAGAAATACGACAGCAGCATGTTCAGTGCTGCAGTACCGGAGTAGTAGGTGAACACTGTCAGCACACCCAAACCGAAGCCGCGATGGCGCAGGGCCGCAGCAGGCAACAGGGTCGTTTCGCCGCGGCTGGACAGTCGCCGCTCACGAATCACGAACAACACCAGCACGCCAATGCCGAGCGCGGCACTGATCCACAACGTGGTCGACCGCCCGCGTGCCGCCCCCGTCGCCAGGGGCACGAGCAAGGTCGTTAGTCCGAGGGCCAACAGCACGGGACTGGCTACCGGCAGCCGTGCACGAGTCGTGGCCGGACCGGCCGGGACCACCCACGTGGCGATCGCGACAACGGCAAGGGCAGGAGCGAGATCGACCAGAAATACCGTGCGCCAACCGATATGCAGCGGGTCGAATGTCAGCAGCAGTCCGGCGATGGTCTGCCCGCAGACGGTGGCAGCGCCCAGTGTCGCACCGTAGATGCTCACCGCGCGCTGCTGCGCGGCGGGAGGAAAGGTCGCGCGGATGATGGACAGCACCTGCGGCAGCATCAACCCCGCAGCAAATCCCTGAATGACTCGGGCGCCGATGAGCATCCACAACGACGGTGCCGCAGCACTACCCAGGGCTGCGATCGCGAAAAGCGCTGTCCCGACCAGAAATACGCGTTTACGGCCGAAGGAGTCTCCAAGACGGCCACCGGTGATGAGAGTGCAGGCGTAGGCGAGTGTGTAGGCAGTGGCGATGAATTGAGCGCTGGTGAACCCTGCGCCGAAAGCCTTTTCAGCCGAGGGAATGACAGCGATGACGACGAAGACGTCCACGGTTCCGACGAACGACGCGAGAAGCAGAGCCGCGAGTGCCAGATTTCGATCTCGGGACGACCGGTAGTGCCGGGTCGTTTCGGCGGTCGTGTGCACGGCATGAACGTAACAATCTCGCGAGCAGCGTTGTAGGCCTCGATTCGCGATCGCGTGAGAACTATTGGTTCTGAGGAATGAGAAACAATGGAATTGAGACATCTTCGGTATTTTCTGGCGGTCGCGCACAGTGGCAGTTTCGGCCAGGCATCGAACGCACTGCACATCGCGCAATCGGGCCTGTCGCAACGGATCCGGTCACTCGAACGAGAGCTGGGCGTGAGCCTGTTCGAGCGCAGCCCGCGTGGGGTGGCGCTGACCGAAGCCGCCTCGGCATTGCTGCCGGAGGTGCAGCGATTACTCGACCAGGCCGATCGGGTCACCGTGCTGGCTGGTGAATTAGCACGAGGCACAGGGCCAGGACTCCGGCTGGGCTACTCTCGCTCGGCGGTGTCCGGGCCGGGAGAGGAACTGGTCCGGCGCTACCGCCAGCGATTTCCCGCGGTCCGAGTGCATTCCAGTGTCGGGCATACCAGCTTGAACCTGGCCCGGCTGCGCAGACGCCTCATCGACGTCGGGTTTGTGCGCTTACCACTCGCGCCGTCCGAACACGACCTCGAGGTCTTGGCGTTGGCGCGTGACAAGGTGCTACTGGCCGTGCCGGCCCAGCACCGCCTGGCCGGGGTCGCCCGCGTTGATCGGCGGTGCGTCCTCGACGAGCCTTTGGTGTTTTTCGACCGTGCCAAGAGCCCCGGGTTGTGGAGCGAGATTCTCGACCAGGTCTATCCCGACGGGCATCCGAATCCTGTGGCGATCGAGCCCGAGGAGACCTACATGCTTGCGGCGGTGTCGCGGGGGATCGGTGTCACGCTGATTCTGGAGTCGATCGCCGAGATCCTGAACATGCGCGGCGTGGTGGTCACCCGTTTCGAGGACCCGCAGCCAAGCGTGGCGTTGGGGCTGGCATGGCTGACACACAATCACAGCCCGCAGCTACGTGATTTCATCGACTTCGCGCGCGAAACGCTCGAAGCCGAAAGCTCACCGCGGCAACAGATGTAGCTCGACCTGTGCGGCGATGCGCGCGGCGATCTCGATCAGGGCGGTTTCACTACCGGGCGGGCCCACCAGTTGGATAGGGATCGGTGTCTGCCGTTTCAAGTCGACACCGATCGGAAAGCAGACCGCCGGGAGCCCGGCCGCGCTGGCCAGAGAGGTGAACCCGAGGCGGCGCGCGAACAGCGCGTCACTCGGGTTCAAGATTGTCGGCACCGTCGCCGCGATGGTGCCGGTAGGTACGGGCAGGCGTTGACTCAACGGCATCAGCCAAGCATCGACGCCGTGGTTGTCGAACAGTTCGGTGACGAGCGAACGCACTCGGTGCAACTCGTCTTGCACCGCGGCGTAGCGGGCCGACCGGACGGGCGCGATGAGGCCGAAGGCCGCGCGGGTTGCCTCGTCGAGTTCATCGCCGACCTCGGCGCTCCATCGTTGTCCCAACCGTTCGGTGTCGTAGGCGCACATCCGCCACGCATCGGCGCGACTGTGCCAAATCGTCGACAGGTCAACCGATCGCACACCGAGACCTCCGGCACGGGCCAGAGCGTCGACGTTGTGCACGGCCGCCACCACGTCGTCGTCACAGTCCTCGCCGAACACATCGGCTACGACACCGACAGTTCTCGTGCCGCCGCGAGATCGCAGGGTGGGGATGGTGTGGTCCAGGCCGAACTGTTCCCAGACATATGCAAGGTCGGCGACGGTCCGGGTGATCCAACCGGGCGCGTCCAGCACCGGCGAGACCGTCAGCAACCCCGGCAGCAGCGCCGGATGGTGTGTCATGCGCAACGCGACGACGCCGCAGCATCCGGCTGGGAACCGGACCGAACCGAGCACATCGGTCCCCAACGCTACGTCGCAAATATTGGCAGCGACCGCGACCGCACTGCCGGTGCTCGATCCGGCAGGGTCGACAGCGGGGAAATAGGGGTTCACACACCCGGAGGCCCGGCCCACGCTCAACTGTGTCGTGACCAGCTTCGCGAACAGCGCATCGACGGGCAGCCCGCGCAGGACCGACGCGGTGGTGTCCGGATAGGCACGATGGTGCGGCAGCCCCAGACGGGTCGGCCATCCGGCGATGTCGGCGGTGTCCTTCACACCGATCCGCACAGCCGGAATATCCGCGCCCAGTGGTAGATAGCTGCAACACCGGTAGCGTTCGTCGGCCACGGGAACCCATTGGCGGACTGCCTGCCGATAGCGCAGCAGTTCGTTCGGGTCCATTGCCGTACGTGCAACACGCTCCGAGAGCGGGCCGCGCAGTGCCTGCGGCAGTGTCGCGGTGTCTCTCGCCATCTGGCTGTTTTCCGGGGGGAGTGCGGAAGGTGCGTACATGGTGGATGCCGTTCCTGTCGAGATTTCTCTCGATTCAATCGCCGGGTGTCAGGCGACGTCCATGACAGATTCGTGCTCGGGTCAGAACAACCGGTTATGGCTTGATGACCGAGAACTCGAAGTTCTGACTTCAGCACATTCGTGTGCTGGACTCGGCGCCCGACGAATGCCTACCGTTTCGATGTCAGAACGTATGGAACACGCTGTGCTCGAGGATGGGCGGGAAACGATGTGATTGAATCCGAGCAAGGCATCCTCGACGCTATCGGCACGACACCGATTATTCGTTTGAAGAAACTCTTCCCCGACACCACGGGGCTGCGCGTATTCGCGAAACTGGAGGGCCTCAATCCGGGTGGCAGCATCAAAGACCGTCCGGCCGTCAATATGGTTCAGCGGGCCGTGGATTCGGGAATACTGGTTCCGGGGACCTCGACACTCGTCGAGTCGAGCTCGGGCAACCTCGGTATCGGGTTGGCGCAGGTATGCGCCTACCTGGGAATAGGGTTCATCTGTATCGCCGATACCAGAACCTCCCCTCAGAACATCAAGATCATGCGAGCGCTCGGCGCGGACGTACGCATCGTCGATCGTCCTGATCCGGTGACCGGCGAGTTGCTCACCGCACGTAAGGAACTCGTGCACAGACTGGTCGCAGCCATCCCCGGCGCGGTCAGCCTGGACCAGTACGCCAATCCATCCAATCCGCAGGCACACCACACGACGATGCACGAGATCGTCGCTTGGCTCGGCGAGGAGATCGATTTTGTTGTCTGCGCGACCGGCACGGTCGGAACCCTGCGCGGCTGTGCGGATTTCATCGCCGCGCACGGAATGAGGACCAAGCTGGTCGCCGTTGATGCGGTCGGTAGTGTCATCTTCGGGCAGCCCTCTCTGCCACGACTGATTCCCGGTCACGGCGCCTCCGAGCGCCCCGCACATTTCACCGAACGGCTGGCCGACCATGTGGTCCATGTGAGCGATGCCGACTGCGTTGAGGGTTGTCGGCGGCTAGCGGTCACCGAGGCAGTCCTCGCGGGTGGTTCCTCCGGCGGAATCACCGTCGCCGCACAGCGTTTCCTGAGCACACTCACCGCGGCTGCGACCTGCGTGCTGATCCTTCCCGACCGTGGCGAGCGTTACCTCGACACGATCTACGACGACGGGTGGGTCGGCCGGAACATCACTGCTCATCAGCTCGCCGAGCACCCTAACTAGACATTCGAGGATCTCAATGTTGATCTTGTCATCGGACCAGGTGAACCGCCTGCTCGCCGACACCGAACGCGATGTGCTCGAAGTCGTTCGTGCCGCCTATCTCGCGCACAGTCGTAGCCTCACCGTGGTACCGCATTCGAGCTTCTTGCGATTTCCGGAAAGTCCGGCCGATCGCATCATCTCGTTGGCCGCTTACCTCGGCGACGACGATCCGATCGCTGGAACCAAGTGGATCGCTTCATATCCCGGCAATATCACCGTCGGCATTCCCCGAGCGTCAGCCGCGATCATCCTGAATTCGACACGCACCGGACAACCCGTCGCCTTCCTCGAGGCCTCGAGGATCTCGGCCTGGCGCACGGCGGCCAGCGCGGCTCTGGGCGCCTCCGTCCTGCTCGCTGGTGGCGAGGCTTCGAGCGTGACTCTGATCGGCGCGGGGGTGATCAACGCCGAGATCTTCCGGTTCCTACGACATACCGTGCCGAATTTGCGTGAGGTTGCCATCTACGACCTGGATGCGGGCCGAGCCTGCGCGTTCGCCGACCGGATCGCCAGTGACCACCCTGACGTAGCTGTGCGTGCCGCCACCACATTCACCGAGGCAGTGCGCGGCCAGCCGCTGCTGTCGTTCGCGACGACGGCCTCCTCGCCTTACACCGATCTCGGCGAGGCGCGAGCGGATGCGGTCGTTCTGCATGTCTCGTTGCGTGATCTGACACCGGCCACGATCGTGTCGGCAGTCAATATCGTCGATGACACCGATCATGTGTGTCGAGCCCAGACATCGTTGCATTTGGCCGAACAAGCCACCGGCGGTAGAGATTTCATCACCGCGGAGATAGGTGCGCTGTTCGAGGACGGTGCCGAGGTACCCTCCGGTGGCCGCAAGATCTTCTCGCCGTTCGGACTCGGGGTCTTGGACATCGCGGTGGCCCGGTTCGTGGCCGATCGCGCGCGCGAGCACCGGGTGGGTGTCACGGTCGATGCCTTCCTACCGGCTGCGACCACATAGCAGCCGTCATGGATATCCACGACGGTCTGCAGAGCGCCACGATCGCGTCGAGCAGAGAAATTCTGTTCGAGTACTTTCAACACACTCACGCCGACGCCGGCATGCCGGTCCCGCTCGAGGTGGACGACCTCGATGACGAGCTGCGCCACGAATGCCTGCAACCGGCTGCGGTCTATCGCGCGCCATCGATGTTCGTTTTGGCCTACGACAGTGGCGAGTTGATCGGTTGTGCGGGGCTACGCACGATCGAACCGTGCACCGCTGAGCTGACCCGGCTGTATGTGCGAAAGGCTCACCGCGGCGGGCGTGGTGCCGAGCTGGCTGACTACATCATCGACCAAGCGCGGGAATCCGGTGCCTCGTCGATCGTGTTGAGCGTGTTGAGCAACCGTACGCACGCACGAAAACTGTATGCGAACTTAGGATTTCGAGAATTGCCCACAACGGCGGCCGGTGACGACTTTGTCGATATGTGTATGGCGCTGCCGCCACGGTCGTGAGCGGCGGTGGCCAGGCCAGTGGTCTTGCTGTCGTCGCGGCCCTGGACGCACGTTACGGTCCTCGCACACTTCCAAGCCCAGCACACGCAATGCGCGGCAGGCCGAGCTCACCGCCCTGACCGGCACGCCGACGGCGTTATCAGCCGTCCAGTCTCGCGAAATCGATCGCAGCGGCAAAGGGGCTCTCGAGTAGGAGTGCCCCCTCGTGAGTGTCGGCCAACCGATAGACCCGACTGGCCCAGTCCAGCCGGTATTCCTGAATCATCTTGATGTACAGGTCCGAACCGAGGTGGACGATCAGGTACACCGGAATACCCTCGTAGGCGTACTCGGCCAGCTTGTCGACCGTGTCGGTGTACCCGGATCCCGGTGACACGACCTCAACAACCATGAGGGCGTCGGCAGCTGTCAGTTTCGATCCGCGCTCGATACAGCGATAGACGGTGACATCCGGGCGGCGGAACGAGAAGGCTCCATCGCGCCGACGCCGTTTGCCGAAGTAAACGTCTATATCGGTGGAGACCCGGGTGCATGGATCGTCCGGTTTCGCGGCCTCGAGGTGGTTGGCCAGCCGTCGAGCGACGTCGCTGTGCTCGGCCGAGCCGCTCTGGCAGCGGATGACGTTGCCGTCGATGACCTCGATCAGCTTGCGCAACTGATCGGGCAGCTGGTCGTATTCGTCCTCGGTGAGTTCCAGAGCGCCCGGGTCGTCTGCCCATACCGGCAATACAGTCACTGGCCCGCCTTGCTACGAAAGAATTCACTGGTCGAGCACATGGTATGCCAGAACGATCCCGGGAACCTCCGAGGCCGGACCGCCCGCGAGGAGCTGACGACTCGCGTGCCCTCGACGCGAGGACGGTAGGACGACAGCGGAATTCGCAACCTGGTAACAACCCATACCGGCACTCCAGCAACTCTGCGACTGGTCGGCCAACGATGACCTTGTCGACGACCGCATGCTGATGAACCTCGGTGTCGTGTCGGCGTGTAATGGCATGATCGCCAAGGGATGTCACATGAATGGGGAGTGTGCGTGGGCGAGTCGTCGATAAGGCAGACGGACGAACAGCAAGCAGCGGTCGATGCTTTCGTACGAGGCGATCACCTGGCCATCCAGGCGGGCGCCGGCACCGGGAAGACGACCACACTGAGGATGCTGGCATCGGCGACACCCCAGCGCGGCCTCTACATCGCCTTCAACCGGGCCATCGCCGACGAGGCGAAGGCGAGGTTCTCGCGCGACATCAAGTGCCGCACGGCACACTCGATAGCCTTCCAGACCTACGGGCGGCGTTTCAGTGCCCGCTTGAACGCTCCACGTATCCCCTCCAGAGAGGTCGCCGCAGGACTCGGCATCCGCGGCGAGATGCGCATCGGCGATCGCAAGGTCAGTCCGCTCGCACGATCCTATGCAGCGGTGCGCACCGTGCTGCGGTTCTGCTATTCGGCTGACGACGTCATCGGCGCTCATCACGTCCCTCGAATGCGAGGGCTCGACAGCGCGGACAAACACCAGAAACTCATCGAGACCGTACTTCCCTTCGCGCACAAGGCGTGGGCCGACATCCAGAATCCCGAATCCGGCACCGTGCGATTCGAGCACGATCACTATCTGAAGCTCTGGGCGCTCAGCCGCCCGGTCCTGAACTACGACTTCATCTTGCTCGATGAGGCTCAGGACACAAACCCCGTGATCGAACAGGTTTTCAATGCGCAGCGAGGCTCGGCACAACTCGTAATGGTCGGCGACTCGGCCCAGGCCATCTACGGGTGGCGAGGCGCGCAGGATGTGATGACCGACTTCGACGGTACGAAACTCGGTCTGACTCAATCGTTTCGGTTCGGCCCTGCTGTTGCCGAGGAGGCCTATCGCTGGCTGTCGATTATCGACGCGCCGATCCGGCTCAGCGGCTACGGCCCGATCGCAACGACCGTCGGACCCGTCGAGCGCCCTGACGCGATCCTGTGCCGGACGAACTCCGGCGCAATGCGAGAAGTCCTCAACGCGCTGGAGGCAGGGGTGAAGGTCGCGTTGGTCGGCGGCGGCGGCCCGCTGCGTTCGCTGGCCGAAGCCGCCCGCGACTTGAAGGCGGGCCACAAGACGAGCCATCCCGAATTGTTCCTGTTCTCCTCCTGGGGCGAGGTCCAGGACTACGCCACGCAAGACCCTTCCGGCGCCGATCTCTACACCTTCGTCGAGCTGATCGATGACCACGGAGTGGACGCCATCCTGGAAGCCGTTGGCAAACTCAGCGACGAACGACACGCCCAGCTGACCGTCTCTACGGCGCACAAGGCCAAGGGCCGCGAGTGGAACACGGTGCGTATGGCCGACGATTTCTCCGAACCGGGCGAAGACGACGACGGACGCCCGAACCCGATCGACGACGCCGACGCCAGGCTGGCCTACGTCGCCGTCACCCGCGCCAAGACGCACCTGGACCTCGGCGGCCTGAAATGGATTCAAGACCACCCCGAGGGGCAACCTCACGGAGTCCGCCCCGACGTACCCCAACTGTTGCCTGGAGAGGACCGCGACTTCGGTGCCGGCCTGTTCGTGGACCTGGTGCCCTCGTCGTGCTGGTTCACCAATGTCCGCTACTGCGTCGACAAGCAAGACTGGGAACGGTTGCGCCGCATGGTCATTTCCAGGGCCGGGCGCCGATGCGAGGTCTGCGGCGCGACCAAGGACCCAGCCACTCGACGGTGGCTGGAGGCCCATGAGCGATGGGACTACGACAACGCACGCGCCATCCAGAGACTGCGGCGGATCATCCTGCTCTGCACCGACTGTCACCAGACCACCCACTTCGGCTACGCCCAGATCACAGGAAACGAGTCCCATGCCTTCAATCATCTGATGCGAGTCACCGGACTGTCCGCCACCGAGGCACAGCGCCACATCGCGGACGCATTTCGCTTGTGGGAGCGTCGATCTGCACGAGACTGGACATTGGACCTCAGCATCCTCAGCAGTGCCGACTTGACCGTCGTACGGCCGCCGGGCGCCGCCGACCGTGCCAGAATCGCGGTGACGCAACTGGCTGCTGTGGAGCGCGTAGAGGGTGGTCGGCGGCACGAGGCACAGCAGGCGAGTACCTCCGCGGTCGACGACCGCCGTCGCGTTCATCCCAACTCCCACATGCGTTGGACCGCCGAAGAAGAAGCCAGGCTGATACGCCGAGCAGGACAAGGAGCCAGCCTCGAACAATTGGTGAGCGAGTTCGGCCGGAACGCCAACGCGATCACGATCCGTCTGGAGCGAAACGGACTCATTCCACCGGCCGCCCGAGGCTGATGAGGGTCGTCCGCCTCGAGGATACTGCCGGACGGCGTCCAGGCTGGCCACGCCTCGGCGCGGGCACACTTCGTGCGCCGGGTTGGTCGGCCGCTATGCCGCCGGTACCGATGGGGGATCAGCCCGGGAAATCTCCAGGTCCGTCAAGCCCGGCGCCGCCGTCATACCCGAGTCGGCATTTGAACGCCGGAAAGGTTGCGGTGCTCAGCGATGCGCCGAAGTTGTCGGTCCCATAGTCGATCCTGGTGGTACGTCGGCTCCACACGAAAGGTTGTCCCCATGATGTCCAGCGAGGCGCTTCCACCCATCTACCGTGAGTTTGCCGCCGATGTGCCACAACACGCACTCGGCCGAATTGCCTGATGCTGCAATGGCTTTGACGCGGGAGCTGCTGTGATCGGATTCTCCGCCGAGTATCCCGGGAGGCAGTCCGGGCAGAGCAAGCCGAACTACTTCCTCCGATTACTCGAGTAAGCCCGCGCGATGAGATCGGCCGTTTCGGCGGCGATTGCAGTAACGCCACCATCGGACGATTCGGCGTCCCCGGGCGGGTGCGGTTGCGAAGCGGAACGGATTCGGTCGGCGGCCAGGTCGCGGAGAGTGGCGACCGGGCCGGTGAGTGCGCCGCCGGGACGCAATCGGTCCTCGCGCCAGGCGGCTACTGTCGTGATCGAGGCGTTGATTCCTTCCAGGGGGAGGACGTGTACCTGTTCGCCTGCGAAGACCTTTTCGGCTCCGGTGCAGCGGCCGGTGAGGGTGAAGGCTTGGCCAGTGGCTACGACGTGGGCGATGCCGTCGGGGGGCAGGGGGGTGGCTGCGGTGCAGCGGGGGGCGCCGCGGCGGCGGATCAGCTGTTCCACCTCTTCCAGGGAGGTCGGGCCGGCTCCGAAATCCATGGAAACGTATGGGAGATGGGATAGTTCGTCGAGGTGGATCGAGGTGCGGTCGTCGAAGCCGATGCCGGTGGCTACGACGACGCCGATCGGTTGGCACTCCAGGCGGGCCCGGCCTACGCCTCGCGCGCCGATCGGGTCGGTGACCAGGGCCAGGTCGACCGCGCCGGTTTGCAG
This sequence comes from Nocardia macrotermitis, assembly GCF_009604405.1. Classification (GTDB taxonomy): domain Bacteria; phylum Actinomycetota; class Actinomycetes; order Mycobacteriales; family Mycobacteriaceae; genus Nocardia; species Nocardia macrotermitis. The sequence goes on along the minus strand of NZ_WEGK01000006.1, from coordinate 176,136 downwards.
TGCGCGCAGTAGGCCCGCGCCGTCGGCCGGGTGCAGGCGGACGGCGATGTCGGGGTGGGTAGACAGGGCGGTCAGGACCGCGGTTCGCACGGCGGCGGAGATCTCGGGGGCGATGCCGAGGGTCAGGGTGTGCGGGCACGCGCCTGTGGCCTCCCGGACCAGCGTCGGGACGGCGTCGACACGGCGCATGATCTCGCGGGCGGCGGGTAGCAGACTCGCGCCCGCGGTGGTGAGTTCGATGTGGTGATGGCCGCGGATGAACAGGTCGCGGCCGAGTTCGCGCTCCAGATCACGGATTCGGCGGCTCAGCGGCGAGGGCGACAGGTGCAGGCGGGCGGCCGCGCGGGAGAAACTGAGCTCCTCGGCGACGGCGATGAAGTAGCGCAGGTGCAGCATCTCCACCGGTCCACCTTACGGTCATCGGACCGTAGCGGTCATCTGCACCTGTCCGGATCGGTCGTGGTCAGGGCCACCGGGCGGTCCTACCGTCGAGGCATGATGCCCGCGAAGGTTCCGCTGACCGATCGGCTGCTCGGCGCGGTGGCGAGCCCGGCCACCGACGACGAATTCGACGTGTACGCCGCGTTCGGCGACGTTCTCGCGGGCATCGGAATGCACCCGGAGGACAGCGGCGGGCGGGTCGAATTCATCGGCGCGGATCCGATCGTGCCCAGCACCCTGCGTCTCGGTGCGGCGGGGGCGATCGGGCTCGCCGCCAAATCGGCTGCGGTGGCGAAACTTTCGCGGCTGCGCAGCGGTGCGGGCCAGGACATCGCCGTGGATCTGCGCACCGCCGTGCATCGGCTGGCCCCGTTCCACGGCCGCTGGGAACGGCTCAACGGATACCCGCCCGCCGCGCCGGTGAACGCCTCTCCCGCATTCGGTTTCGAGTTCTACCGGACCGCCGACGACCGCTGGGTGATGCCGCTGAATCCGTATCCGAGAATCAAGGTCGCCGCCCAGCGACTGCTCGGTGCGCCCGACGACGTGGACGCGGTGGCCGCGGCGATAAGACGCAGGCGCGCAAGGGATCTCGAGGAGGACGGGGCCCGTGCCGGAGTGGTGCTGCCGATGCTGCGCACCCTCGCGGAACTGACGGCCGAACCGCATTTCCGGGACGGACTCGCCGAGATGCCGTTGATCGAGATCACCCGGATCGCCGACAGCGCACCGGAACCGTTGCCCGCCACCCGGATTCAGCCCCTCGACGGCGTGCGCGCGCTCGGCATGGGACATGTGATCGCCGGCGCCGGAACCGGGCGGGCGCTGGCCCTGCACGGCGCCGACGTCCTGAACCTCTGGCGGCCGGGCGATTTCGAGCACGACGTGACGTACCTGACCGCGAATGTGGGCATCCGCTCCAGCACCGTCGACCCCTTCGACGCCGACGGCGCTCGGCTGGTGCGCGCCCTGCTCGCCGACGCCGACGTCTTCTTCGCCAATCGGCGGCCGGGATATCTCGCCCGGATCGGCCTGACCGCGGAGCAGGCCGCGCAGCTGCGGCCGGGCATCGTGCACGCGACGATCTCGCTGAACGGTGAGCGCGGCCCGTGGGCCGACCGGGTCGGCTTCGATCAGTCCGCGGGCTGCCTGACCGGCGCGATGCTGCTGGAGGGCACCCCCGAGCGGCCCGCGCTGTCGCCGATCACGGTCGTCAACGACTACCTCGTCGCCTGGCTGCTGACCACGGGCATCGTGGAGGCGCTGGCTCGGCGCGCGGTGGCGGGCGGCAGTTACCGGGTGCACGTCAGCCTGACCCGGGTCGCGCTGTGGATTCTCGGGATGGGGTATTTCGACCGGGACTACGCCGCCGAGGTCGCCGGAACCGATGACCGGCACCGCTCCCGGACGCCGGAGATGTTCACCGCGGACACGCCGCTGGGGCGCTATCGCGGTCTCACCGAACAGGTTTCGATGTCGGCCACCCCGGGGTGGTACCGCACGGTGCTGATGCCGCGCGGCGCCGCCCGGCCCGGCTGGCTGGTCACGCCGCGACGACGCGGACCGGCAGGGCGGTGATGCCGGTGAACTGGTACGAGCGCAATCGCGGTGTGGGACCGGTGATCTCGAAACGATCGACCTTGCGCGCCAGGGTCCGGAACATGATCTCGATCTCGGTCACGGCCAGATGTTTGCCGATGCAGAAATGCGGTCCGCCGCCGCCGAATCCGAGGTGCGGATTGGGGTCGCGGCCGATATCGAAGCTCTCGGGATCGGCGAAGACGGTTTCGTCGCGATTGGCCGACACCAGATGAGCCATCACCTTGTCACCGGCGCGGATCAGCTGCCCGCCCACCTCGGTGTCGGCCAGTGCGGTGCGCCGGAACACCTTGGTCGGCGAGACCCAGCGCACGATCTCCTCGGCGGCGGTGCGGGCCAGTTCCGGATCCTGTTTCAACCGCGTCCACTGGTCCGGGAACTGGGTGAACGCCTCGACCCCACCGGCGATCGAGTAGCGGGTGGTCTCGTTGCCCGCGACGGTCATCAGGATGAAGAACGCCTGGAATTCCTCGTCGGTCAGCTGATTTCCCTTGTCGTCGGGGCTGACCATCCTGGTGACGGTGTCGTCGAGCGGGCAGCGGCGACGTTGTGCGCCCAGTTCGGCGGCGTAGCCGGACATGCCGACCACCGCGTCCCGGGTCGCCTCCGCGCCGCCGTGCTCGTGATCGGTCTGCCCGGCGATCGCGCGCGACCATTCGAAGATCAGGTGCCGGTCCGAGCGCGGGATGCCCATCAGCTCGGCGATCACGATCAGCGGCAGTTCGGCGGCCACCGTCGGAACCAGATCGAATTCGCCCTGGGCCAAGGCGTTCTCGACGATGGCCTCGCACTCCTCCGCGATCCGGGCCCGCAGCCGATCCACCGCGCGGGGGGTGAAACCGCGATTGACCAGACCGCGGATGCGGCTGTGCCGGGGCGGGTCCTGGTGGATCATCATGCGCCGCTGCACATCGATGGCGACCTCGTCGAACTCCTGCGGCTGCGAACCCTTGCGCTCGGAGGAGAACAGTTCCGGATGACGGGCCACCTGGACGATGTCGGCATGCCGGGTCAGGGCCCAATGTCCTTCGGGCACTTCGGGATCGCGGTGGTGGAAGACCGGGGCCTGCCGGCGCAGCACCGCGAAGTCGGCGTACGGCGGACCGTCCAGATAGCGTTCCTGATCGAAGACGTCGATAGTATCGAGGCTGGTCAAGGGAATGGCTCCTTCACGGTCGGCCGTTTCGGCGGCTCGCCGCGGTCATGCACGGAATCTCGGTCGTGCACGGGATCTGTTGCGGGCGAGCATGTTTGCGCACCGGAAAGCCTAGGAAGGCAGGGCTGCTACGGGCACCCCTATCTCGGTCGCGACGGTCCCCTAGCCTCGGGGGCGGCGTCTCGAGTAGTAGGGGTTCGACCGACCTGCCGCTTGCCCTGTTGGCTGGGATGCTCGGGCGGTACGGATATCAGTCGCGCCGTTTTTCGACAACACAAGTTGTCAACGGGCCGAAGCGGCAGGCGCGCCGCTTCGACTTCATCCGGATCGACAACCTAGGTTGTCACTCAGACGCAGGTCGTCGGAATCCGCGCGCGCTGACCGCCAGCGTGGCTCCGCGCTACTCGGCATCCCCGCCCTGCGGCCAGCGCTTCCGCGCCGCTTGCCGGGTGATCCCCACCAGCCGGCCGACGTCACCGTACGACGCACCGGCGGCCAATGCGGCACGAGCGCATTCGTCGACCCGCGCCGTCGCGGCCCGCCGCGCGGCATCCGCCTCGGCCAGCGCGTCCAGGGCCGAACCCGGTGTCGCACCGGCAGATTCGGCGTCGCCCAGCACCAACGGCCGCAGACACGGTCCGAGCAGGTCGACCAGGCGTTCGGCGGGCGCGTCGGCGACGCCGGGCAGATGCACCATGTAGCGGGCGACCAGAACGCCCAGCACCAGCGTGCCGATCAGCACCGACCGCCGCTCGGCATCGGGGCCGACCAGCACCCGGGTCCACGGGCTGGTCTCCGGATTCATGATCGCGCAGCGCACGGCGTGCGCCGCCTCGGGATGGGTGAGCATCGAGCGCAGCACCGGCATCGTCCGGTCCTCCTTGCGGTCCACATCCGCCATGGCGTGCCGGAGCAGGCGCTCGCCCAGTTCCTCCGGCGGGCCCTCGAGCGCGTCGTCGAGGGTCTCCGGAATGCCCGCGACCTCGTCGAAAAGGGCACTCTTGGTGCCGAAGTGCTGCATCACCAATGCCGGGTCGACGTCGGCGCGCTGCGCGATGGCGCGGATGGTGGTCTCGATGTAGCCACGCTCGGCGAACAACTCGCGCGCCGCGTCCAGAATCAGCTGCCTGGTCTGGCGACGACGCTCGGCGCGGCTGGCCGGAGCCGCCGCGGCCTCCCGGACCGGCGCCTCCATTTCGTGAACCGGCATGACAACCTCACTCAACATGTGTAGACGAAAATGCTTCGCGGCCCTATGCTGAATTGAGTCTACAAGCGTGGAGCCGATGCGCAGTGCCGCGCGGTCGCTCACCCCGCCCTCTCCCCGACCTTCCCGAACGGACTGTTGATGACCAGCCGAGATATCCAGCCCGACAACAGAATCCCCGCCGCGGACCCGCCACCGGATCCCGCCACGAGCACCCGCAATCGCCGGTTGTCGATCGCGCTGGGCGTCATCGTGACCTGTCAGCTCATGGTCGCGGTGGACAGCAACGTCGTCAATATCGCGCTGCCGGAGATCCAGTCCGGGCTCCGGATGTCCGCGCAGTCGCTGGCCTGGGTCTTCAGCGCCTATTCGCTGGCCTACGGCGGACTGCTGCTGCTGGGCGGGCGCGCCAGCGACATCCTCGGCCGGCGCCGGATGTTCTCCTGGGGTCTGGGGCTGCTGGTCGTGGCCTCGATCCTGGGCGGCATCGCGCCGAACGGCGGTCTGCTGATCGCCGCGCGGGCACTCCAGGGCGTCGGTTTCGCCTTCGCCGGACCGGCCGCGCTGTCGATGATCGCGGCCACCTTCGCCGAGGGCCCGCAGCGCACCCGGGCACTGGGGGTGTTCTCGATGGTCACCGGACTCGGGATCACACTGGGCCTCATCGTCGGCGGCGTACTCACCAGCTTCAGCTGGCGGCTGGTGTTCTTCATCAACGTGCCGATCGGCCTGGTGACCATTCTGCTGGCGCGCCGCTATCTCGACGAAACCGAGCGTCACCGTGGCACTTTCGATCTTCTCGGTGCGATCGTGTCCACGCTGGGCATGGTCGGCATCGTCTACGGCCTGACCAATATCACCAACGGCTGGACCGCGCCCGGAACCGTGATCCCGTTCGTCGTGGGCGTGGTGCTGGTGGCCGGATTCATCTTCATCGAACGCCACGCCGAGCAGCCGATCATGCCGTTGCGGTTGCTGGGCAACCGGATTCGGGGCGGCGCGTATCTGACGTTCGTGCTGTTGATGGCGACCATGGCCGGTACCTACATCCTGCTGTCGCTCTACATCCAGGACGCGCTCGGCTTCGGTCCGCTGGTGGCCGGTCTCGCCTTCCTGCCGATGGCGGTCGTGCAGTTCGCGGTCGCGAAGTGGGCTCCGAAGATCATCGCCCGGTTCGGGCGTAAACGGGTCCTGGTGACCGGCGTGGTGCTGATGCTGGCCGAGGCGGTGTGGCTGACCACCACCACCGGTTCGAGCAACTACTTCACCGGTGTGCTCGCGCCGTTCATCCTGTTGGGAGCCGGTCTGAGCCTGGCCTTCGTCACCCTGAACATGACCGTGCTCGGCGGTCTGGAACCACGCGACATGGGTGCGGCGTCCGGTCTGTTGCAGGCGACGCAGCAGATCGGCCTGTCGCTGGGTGTCGGCATTCTGACCACGATCTACCAGTCCGCCCGCATCGCTCACGAACACACCGGCGCCACCACGCACGACGCGTTGGCGCACGGGTTGTCCACGGCGGTCATCGCGGCGGTCGCCTTCGCGGCGGCGGCGCTGCTGATCAGCCTGTTCGTGATCAAGGAGCCGAAGCAACCGGCGGCCTGACGCGGCGAGCCTCCACCGCACGACCGCGGTGGAGGCCGTGGCGCTCACGCCGCGCCGCGCCGGACCGTGTCCGAACCGCCTGGCCGGGGCCGTAATTCGACCCCCACCGCGCGCGGAGTGAAGCCGCTGTGCAGATAGGCCGCCAGATCACCGCGCCCCTTCACGCGCAGCTTCCGGTACACCCGGGTCAGATGCTGTTCGACCGTGCTGACCGTGATGTACAGCTCCGCGGCGATCTCGCGGTTGGTGCGGCCGCGCGCCGCGAGCATGACCACGCGACGTTCGGCGGCGCTCAGGACGTCGCTGTCACCGTCGTCGAGGCCCGCCGCGCGCACCGGCAGGATCGATTCGATGGGTCGGCGGCCGATGTCGAGCCGATGCAGCAGCGGTTCCAGGGCCAGTTCCTCGGCCAGCCGGGTCGCGCGCTGGGCCGTCTGCCGCGCACGGCGGGGCTCACCGAGCCGCACCTGTGCGTCGCCCAGATCGGCCAGCGCGTACGCCAATTCCATTCGGTCCGGGGAGTTTTCGAGGGATTCGATCGCCCGCAGCAGCATGTCGCGGCGGGCGCCGTCGTCGCATTCGGTGGCCGCGACGGTGCGCAGCGCGATCCCGTACGCGCGGGGCTGGCCCGGATTCGTGCGGGCGAGTTGCGCGGCGGCCAGTTCGGCGGCCTGGCGATCCCGGCCCAGTCGCAGCAGCACCGCCACCGCGTCGGCCCGCCACGGCAGGAAGGTGGGCTGGTCGATATCCCATTCGACCATCAGCCTGCCGCACGTCGACAGATCGTCCAGGGCCGCCCACAGCCGATCGCCCGCCAGCAGCCGCCGGCCCCGGGCGTAGAGGAACTGCACGCCGTAGCGGGTGTCGAAGACGGCGTCGGGCAGCTGGATCAGGCAATCGCCCGCGGTCTGCCAGTCGCCCAGGGCGGTCGCGGCGATCAGCACCCGCGAGACGACGGTGCCCAGCGCCACCCCCCACGCCTGCCGCGGGATCAGCTCCAGCGCCGCCAGTCCGTCGCGTCGGGCCGCGGCCATATCGCCGCGCCGGATGGCGATCTCGGCACGCGTGGCGGTCAACAGCGCCTGCCAGGTCACGGCCTGTCGCGCTGCCGATTCGCGCAGGAGCGAATCGCACCAGCGCTCGGCGAGATCGACCCGATCCGCGTGCACCAGCGACAGCAGCGCGGACACGATCGACGCCAGCGACGGGCCCGACAACCGGGTGGTCTGCAACAACCATTCCGCCGTCGGCACGGTGTGTTCGGTGGGGCCGATCTCGAGGACGTCGGCCAGCAGGCCGGGCCCGCGCACCGACCGGTTGGCGATGATGCGCACCCGGGCGCCACCCGAGGGTTCGTTGTCGCCGGTGCCGGCCAGCAGACCGGGGTGGGTGGACCGCATCCAGGTGCGGATCGAGGTGAGATCGGCCGCGCAGCGATCCTCGAGGGCGTCGTCGGACCGCTCGATGTGTTCGAGGATCTCGGTCGCCGCGCCCGAACATCCTTGCCACAGCAGCGGATTCAGCAACCCGACCAGTTCTCGGACCGGCACCCGGCCCGCGCGCGCCGCGGTGAGCACGGTCGCCACCGATTGGGCGGTGTTGTCCGGGTTGCTGTGCGAGTCCACGTGGATGCGCAGAATCGCCAGTGCCACTTGCTGTTCCGCGGTTGTCACCACGGGTTCGGCGGCGCGCAGGCATTTGGCCGCGAATTCGGTGTCGTCGCGCTGCACCGCCTCGCGCGCCGCGTTCAGCAGGATCTCGAGCGCCCAGGGTTCGCGCACGGCGGCGGCCGCGACCAGATGGACCGCGATGCGATCGGGTCGGCGGTCGTCCTCGTAGAGTAGCCCGGCGACGCGGCGATGCAGGTCGGCGCGTTCGGCGATGTCGAGCTCGCCGAGCACCGCGGCCCGCGCCGCGGGATGCCGGTAGCGTTCCCCGTCCAGGATGCCCGCCTCGGTGAGCGCCAGCACGATCGCCGCGGCGGTGGCCTCGTCCTCGCCGATCAGCTGGGGCAGCAGCGCGAACGATCCCGATTCGGCCAGCACCGCCAGACAGCGGGCGGCCCGCAGGAACCGGTGGCAGCCGCGATGCGCGCACGCCAGCGCGGCCTTGGCGAACTCGTCACCGGCGACCGGATCGGAAAGTCGTTGTGCCAGTGCCACTCCGGCCGATCCGTTGTCCTCGGTCAGGGCGCGCAGCAGGAACGGGCTGCCGCCGGTGAGGCGGTGCCAGGACTGCGCCAGCCCCGGCCCGACCGGTACGCCGATGCGCTCGGACAGCGTCTCCCGGACGCCGTCGACGCTCAGCGGGCCGGTACGCAACAGGTGGAACCGGGGCTGGCGGAGTAGTTCGGTGATCTGCACCGCGCGCTCGTCACCGGCGAACGACGGGAGATCGGTGCGGGTTCCGATGATCATGACCCGGGACGACCGCAGCCGACCGCTGAAATACAGCAGCGACTGGAGGGAGGCCAGATCCGCGTACTGGAGGTCATCGACGATGATGGCGACCGGGGCCTGTGCCGACAACCGCAGCACCATCGCCCACAGTTCCTGGTTCGCGTGATTGCGCAACACCTGCGCGTCCCGCTCACCGGACCCGCCGATGAGCCGGGATGCGCTGTCGGACAGCAACCGCCGGATGCGCGCGTGATCGTCCTGGTCACGCAGGCCCGCGAACAGTTGCTGCAGAATTCCGAACGCCTGATCGCATTCTCGTGGCGAACCGACGGCTTCGAGGATTGTGGCGCCCGCCGCGGACAACTGTTCCGCGAATATCTGGAGCAATTCCGTCTTGCCGCTCCCAACCGGACCGGCAATCAGCGATATTCCCCCTTTACCGGCAATACATTGATGATGGATCCGCTCCAGTGTGACAAGCTGTGATCGACGTTCGGCAAACAACGGGCGCCCTCATCTCGCTCTTGGCGACCACGCACCGGGGATCGAGGAACCTCATCGTTCTGCCCTGGGGCACCACGGTATGGGCCCCAGGTAGCACCCTGCCTTTGCAGCCGAAAAGACACGGAATGACGGAAATGGGTACCGTGCCGTACTTCTCGGCTGAAAGTGAATTGCGGTCGGCCGAATCGAAGCATTACGTACTCCTATTGTAACCGACCGCCCGACCGTGTGCAGTCTGCCGTCGCGGGGCCACGGTCGGTTCATATCCGGAATACAGGGAGTTTCCCGCTTTTCCGATTCCGCTCACACTGAGCCGAAAAGAACGCGCCCGAAATCTCAGCCGAACACCTGCCGGTCCAACTCGGCGTGGAACTGGACGTACTCGAATTCGACACCGTCCGCGTGACGGATCAGGGCACTGCGTCCGGCCGGTCCGTCGAACGGCGCGACGGTGATCCGGGCGCCGGTGTCCTCGAGCAGGGCCAGCGTGGCAGCGATATCCGCGACGATCACCGGGCCGACCGTGCCCCGGTAGCGGGCCAGCGCCTCCTCGGTGCCGGCCACCACGCAGAAGTCGCCGATCAGCGCGATGTCGAAGCGGCCGAAGGTGACCTCGAAATCGGGGTCCCGGCCGACGAGATCGCGCAGCACCCCGACGGTCTCCTTCAACTCCTCGGTCAGGACGCGGGCATAGGTCTTGCGGAGTTGATGGGTCATGACTCTCCTGTCAGCCGCAGCACTTGGCATGCGACACTGTCGTTTTCGCGGAAGCCGAGCGCATTGGTGCGCGGTCTGCTGAACGCGCCCGCGATGCGCAGACTGGTGTGCGGGCCCAGGGCGAAGCGCCGCGGGTGCGCGACTCCGCCGGAATCGAACAGTTGCCCGTCGATTCCGGAGGTGTGGATGCGTCCGGTGCTCAGGACCGAGGACTCGCCGACGAGTCGCTCGGCGCCCAACCGGCCGCGATCGTGCAGGGCGCGCACGATCGGATTGGTGGTGCGGGTGACATCCGGGGGCGGCAGCCGGGCATCGACGAGCGTCGTCGCGGTGACCGCGCCGGGGACCTTGCGGCTGCCGCCCAGGAACAGCCCCCGCTCCTCGTCGGTGTCCACCCACATCTCGGGGCCCAGGAAGGCGAGGATCCCGGCGCGTTCGAGGGCCAGCAGTTCCTCGAGCCGCGCCCGGGGCGGCCCGCTGCCGATATAGCTGAAGAAGCCGAACCACCACCCGTCCACATCGAACAGCTGCGATTCCGGGTCGAGCTTGCCGGTGGCGACGGCGGTGGGAAGTTGCCGGAACACCGAGAGCATCGCGGTGACCGCGCCGAGGTCGGCGCTGAACGCGCCGTCCCCGCCCCGGTCGAGCACCCGGACGATGTGCTCACGGACCAGCGCGGCCAGTGCGGGCGCGTCGGCGGCGGATGCCGCGGCCAGCGGGCGATCCAGTTCCTCGGGATCGAAGCGGTCCTCGGCGGCGGGTACGGACTTGGCCACCAGCGTGCGCAACTGCTCACTGTCCCAGTCGAATTCGCGATAGCACTCGGCGAATTCGGCGAACTCCATCGTCACCCGCTCGGGGTGAGCGGTGAACAGCTCCGTGTAGTAGCCCCAGCCGAGTTCCTTCGCGATCAGCGGCCACAGATCGGTGCGGAACCGGATCGGGCCGGGCCGGGCGGCCAGCGCGGCGATCTCGGACGGGCCGAAGAAACGCGGCAATTCCGCTGCGGCGCCGAGCAATCCGTACCCCGGCTTGGGCCGGTACGGGACTCCGCGCCGGGATCCGACGTACAGGATCGGCTCGGCACCGGACGGCCGGTACACCAGGGTGCCGTCGGCGGCGGTCGCGTAACTGCCGCCGCGCCCCTCGGTCAGCAGCGTCAGCAGATCGATGAACGCCAGGCCGAATCCCCGCACCAGCACCGGTTCACCCGGGACGATCGGCGACAGATCGGTGTCGGCGGTGTAGCCGGGCGGGAAGTAGGTGCGGCCGTGCCGACGCGCGAAATCGGCCAGCGCACTTCCGGATTCGTCGGTCTCGCCGTCGAGGTGGCCGACGGTCAGCACGACCGCGTCGGCCCGCAGCGGCCACGGCTCGTCGCGCAGCCACACCAGTTGATCCGCACCGGATTCGGTGAGATCGACCGCCTCGGTGCCGTGCACCCGCACCTCGACCGACTCCGGCCGGGTGTCCAGGATCCGGCGGTAGCACCAGGACAGGTAGGCGCTCTGCATCCGCCGCGTGTGGAAGGTCGCGGGCGTGGCGCGATCGAGTTCCGCGCGCAGGCCGGGATCGATCTCGACGTCCAGCGTGCCGTCGCGGACCTGTTCGACCCACTCGGCGAGGGTGGGGCCGGGTCTGGGCGGCCCCTCGCAGCGCACGCTGTCGTCGGTGAACATGGTGACGTCGGCGGCCTTGGAATTCATCAGCAGCAGCGGTGACTGGTCGTGCCGCCACACGCGGCCGGGGCCCGGTGGGAACGGATCTATCAGGTGGACAACGAGATTCCGGTCGCCCAGCAGTTCCGGCGCACCGGCGCAGAGCCGTTCCAGCACGCCGATGCCCTTGGGCCCGGCGCCGACGATGACGACGGTCCGCGCGGCGGATTCACTCATGCACGGCCTCCGCTGGTCAGCTCGGCACCGGTGCGACCGGCCGGTCGGAGATCCGCCGATCGTCCGGTCGCACCGCGGTCGCGGCGAGCAGCTGCCTGGTGTACGGGTCGCGGGGATCGGCGAACACGCTGGTCGCCGTGCCTTCCTCCACGATCCGGCCGTCCTTCATCACCAGGATCCGATCGCTGAGATGGTGGATGACGCCCAGGTCGTGGGAGATGAACAGCATGGCGACACCGAGTTCGTGTTGCAGCACGGTGAGCAGATCGAGGATCTGCGCCTGCACCGAAACATCAAGTGCCGAAACGGGTTCGTCGCAGACGAGGATCTCCGGTCCCGGCGCCAGCGCGCGGGCGATCCCCACCCGCTGCCGCTGGCCACCGGACAGTTCGCGGGGGCGGCGGTCCAGTACGGTCGCCGCGAGGCCGACCTGATCGAGCAGCTCGAGGGCACGGGCCCGACGCGCCGGACCGCGCGGGACGCCCCCGCGCGCGACGGCGGCCCCGAGGATCCCGGCGACGGTGAGCCGGGGATCGAACGAGCCCAGCGCATCCTGATAGATCGCCTGGATCCGGCGCCGGTGCGGACGACGCCGGTGTTCGCGCAGGTCACTCCAGGCCAGCCCGTCGAAGCGGACGGCGCCGGTGTCGGGCCTGGTCAGGCCGAGCACGATGCGTCCGGTCGTGGTCTTGCCCGAACCCGATTCACCGACGACGCCGAGCACCTCGCCCGCACGGAGCTGGAACGACACGTCACGCACGGCGTGGTGACGCCCGCCGCCCGGGACGCGGTACGTCTTGCCGACGGCGTCGACCTCGAGCAGGGTCCGCGTGGGCGCGTCGGCGGGCGCGGGCGAGGGGACGCGCAGGGGTACCGCGACCACGGCGTCGGGGTGCCAGCACCGCACCTCGTGCGCCGGACCGTCGGGGTTTTCGCCGGAATCGGCTGTCAGCGTGGGAAGTTCGCGCACGCACTGCTCGTCGGCGTGCGGGCACCGGGCCGCATACGGACAGCCTCCGGACTCGGTCGCGGCGCCGCTCCGGCTGCCCGACAGGTAGTGGCCCCGGCTGTCGCCGGTGGGCACCGCGGCCAGCAGCGCGCGGGTGTACGGATGCCGCGGTTCGCGCAGAATGCGTTGGGCCGGACCGTATTCCACGATGCGGCCGCCGAACATCACCGCGACCCGGTCCGCCGACCGGGACACCACGGTCAGGTCGTGGCTGATCAGCAGGATCGACATACCGCCCGCGCGCAGGTCGCGCAGCAGGTCCAGGACCTGGGCGGCGACCGTGGCGTCCAGGGCGGTGGTCGGCTCGTCGGCGAGCAGCAGATCCGGGCCCGCGGCGATGGCCGAGGCGATCAGCGCGCGCTGACGCAATCCGCCGGAGAGCTCGTGCGGATATTGGCGCGCGCGTCGTTCGGGTTCGGGCACACCCACATCGGTGAGCAGCGCCGTCACCGCGTCGTCGAGGGAACCGCGCCGGGGCACGGCGTGGATGCGCAGCGGCTCGGCGATCTCGGTTCCGGTGCGGCGCAACGGATCCAGCGCGACCATCGCGTCCTGCAACACCAGTGCGATGCGCCGCCCGCGCAGGGCGCGCCAGCCGGGCTCGTCGAGGGCGAGCAGATCGGTGTGCTCGAATTCGAGCCGGCGAGCGGTGACGGTCGCGTCGTCGCCGGTCAGTCCCATCAGGGTGCGCGCGGTGACGCTCTTGCCGGAACCGGATTCGCCGATGACGGCGAGACATTCGCCCGCCCGCACCTCGAACGACACGTCCCGCACCGCGTGCACCCGGCTCGGACCCGACCCGAAAACGACCTCCAGTCCGTCGACGATCAGCTGTGGTTCGGTCGAAAGCGTCTCGGCCGCAGGCTCGTTCCGGTCCGTGCCGCTCATGCCACACCTCGCCCGGTGAAGCGGGTGCGCACCGCGCGACCCACGACGTTGACCGCGATCACGGTGCAGGTCACCGCGATTCCGGGAAAGACGCCGACCCACCACGCGGCCGCCAGGATGCTCTTGCCCTCCGACAGCATCGCGCCCCACTCCGGCGTCGGGGGCTGAAGTCCCAGCCCCAGGAAACTCAGCGCCGACGAATACAGCATCGAGGTGCCGAATCCGAGCGGCGCCATGACCAGCAACGGTCCCAGCGCGTTGGGCACGACGTGTCGGACGATCACCACCGGCCGCGGAATGCCCAGGCCGGTAGCCGATTCCACGTAGCCGGACCGGCGCACCAGCAGTGCCTCCGAACGCACCAGCCGCGCGTACAGCGGCAGGAACGCGATCGCGACCGCCACCGCCACATTGCCGGTGCCCGGCCCCAGTGCCGCGATGACCAGCAGGGCGAGCAGCAGCGGCGGCAGCGCGAGCAGCACGTCCGCGCCGCGCATGAGGATCTGATCGGCGATCGGGCCGCCCAGTGCCGCAAGCAGTCCGGTCAGGGTGCCGATCGCGACGGCCAACGCGGTCGCCGTCACCGCCAGCAGGATCGCGGGCCGGGTCCCGTAGAGCACCCGGGTGAACACGTCGCGGCCCAGTTGATCGGTGCCGAACCAGTGCGCGCCGCCCGGGGCGACCAGGGCCTGCCGCATATCGGTCGCGGTCGGCGAGAAGTCGGTGAACAGGCCCGGCGCGATCGCCACCACGACGATCAGGGCCAGCACCGCGGCGGCCGCGACCAGGGCCGGGCGCGGCATCCGGGGCCGGAGCGCCGCGGCGGTCTCCGGCGCGGCGATGTCAGGGGCGGTCACGGTCGGTCTCCGTTCGTGCGGATACGCGGATCGAGGGCGAGTTGCAACAGGTCGACGAGGGTGGAGATCACCACGAACACCACCGCGGACAGCAGGATGACGCCCATGACGACCGGCATGTCCCGGCTCGTGACCGCTTGCAGCACAAGCGATCCGATGCCCGGCCGCCCGAAGACCGTCTCCACCGGGACGACACCGCCGAGCAGGGTGCCGGTCAGCCAGCCGGTGAGGGTCAGCAGCGGCGCCGCCGCGTGCCGCAGCGCATGCCGCAACCGGACCGCCGACAGGCTCGCCCCCCGCGCTCGCGCGGTGACGATGAACGGCTGGGTCAGCGCCGCCTCCAGCCCCTCGCGCAACACCTGCGACAGCACCCCCGCGATGGACAGCGCGAGCGTGATCGCCGGAAGCACCAGCGCCGCGGGAGTTTGCGCGCCCGCGACCGGGAACACCCGCAGCTGGAACGAGAACCCCGTCAGCAGCAGGATGCCCACCCAGTACTGCGGCGCCGAGGTGACGACGAGTTCGGCGGTGGAGACCCCCGCGCGCAGCCGGGGCCGTCGCCCGGCCGTCGCGACTGCGGCGGCGATCGCGATCGCCAGGGCCAGCACCAGTGCCGTGACGGCCAGTTCCGCGGTGGGCGCGAGCTGATTCGCGATCAGCGTCGTCACCGGCTGTTGCAGCTGATAGGAGGTGCCGAGCTGCCCGTGCAGGACCGTGTTCAGATACGACAGGTACTGCTCGAACACCGGCCGATCGAAGCCGTAGTCGGCCCGCACCCGCGCTCGCAGGTCCGGTGAGGCGGTCATGTTCGGGCCGAGCAGCCAGTCCACGGGATCGCCCGGCAGCAGTTGCAGTGCGACGAAGCCGAGCGAGGCGGCGCCGAAGACCACCGCGACCGCTGCCAGCAGGCGTTTGCCCACCGCCGTCAGCGCCCGGACCACCGCGTCCCCGACCACGACGTCGGGCATGCCGAGTACCTGCACGATCAGGCCTTCCAGGCGTCGTAGAACTGGAGCCAGCCGTTCGGATCGAATTTCTGCCCGTGCACGCGCCGCGAGGAGCCGTCGACCGCGGCCAGCACGTAGAGCGGGACCATCGCACCGGTTTCCAGCACCCGCTGCTGGGTGTCGCGGTAGACCTGATCGCGCAGGTGCTGGTCGGTGGTCGCCGCGCCGGTCGCGGTCCAGCCGTCGACCTGCGGATCGCGCAGATGCGACACGTTCTGCCCGGCGGGCGGGATGTTCGCGCTGTGGAAGAACAACCGGAGCAGATCGGCCTCCGAACGCGCCCAGCTCACCGAGAACAACTGGAAGTCGCCGCTGGCCACCCGGGCGTTGTATTCACCGGCGGTCAGATGCGGATGTTGTACCTCCACACCGATTTTCGCCAGATCCGCCTGCACGGCCTGGTCCAGCAGGTTGCGCTGGTCGCGGGTGCTCGCCTCGGGCAGCGCGGGCCAGAACAGGCTCAGGCGCCGACCGTCCCGGGTCCGGAAGCCCGCGCTGTCGCGGCCGGTCCAGCCCGCTTCGTCCAGCAGCCGGCCCGCGGCCCGCGGATCGTAGCGCCAGGAGTTCTCCACCGTCGCCGCGTAGGAGGCGGTGGTCGGCGAGAGCGGTCCCCAGGCCCGCTTGTACTGGCCGAAGTAGACGGTCTGCACGTCCTGCGCCACATCGACGCCCTGCTGGATCGCGCGGCGGACCCGCTCGTCGTCCAGGGGTGCGGCGGCGGTGTTCAGGTGGATGCCGTAGGTCAGCCCCGGCTGATCCACCCGGGTGACCGTCAGATTCGAGGACGCCTCCACGGTCCGCACCTGGATCGGCGGGATCGCCCTGGCGATGTCGACCTGACCGCTGGTCAGCGCGCCGACCCGGGTGGCGTCCTCGGGCAGGATCCGGAAGACCAGCGAGTTCAGATAGGCCGGGCCCTGATGCGCGGCTCCCTCGGGAGCCCACCGGTAATTCGGATTACGGGTCATCACCGCGCTCTGGCCCTTGGTGTACTCGGTGAAAACGAACGGTCCGGAACCGATGTCGGCCGGTCCGCCCGCACACAATTTGTCCGCGCCGGTGGCCAGTGCGCGCGGCGAATAGAAGCCCAGATACGGCGTGCTCGCGGCCTGGAGGAACGGCGCGAACGGCGCCGAGAAATCGACACGGACGGTGTGATCGTCGATCACGTCGGTACCGGTGTACGGGCCGAGCAGATTCCGGGCGTATTGGGATTTGGTGGCCGGCGCCACGATATGATCGAAATTCGCTTTCACGGCCGCCGCGTCGAACGGCGCGCCATCGGTGAATGTCACGTCCTTGCGCAGCGTGAACGTATAACTGCGCAAATCGTCGGCGACGGTCCACGCGGTCGCCAGCCAGGGGCGGAATTTGTGTCCGGAATCCTCGGAGACGAGGGAATCCACGACATTTCGCTGAATTTCCGCGGCGACGTCGGCGGAGGTCACGTGAATATCGAAACAGCTCGGGGAATCATTTATTCCGAAGGTCAGCGTACCTCCGGAAACCGGCGTCGACGGCGCCGTCCCGGAGGTACCGGACCCGGTACATCCGGCAATGGACAAGGCGGAGACAATGGAAAGGATCACCAGCCGCAACGGCGAAATCGAACGCACATCTCGGACATTAACAACGAAATTCCGCGCCGGTTACCCCAGAAATGCGGCCCGCGGCGGCGGGGAAGCTAGGGGTTGACACCCGTATCCGCCGGGACCAGCCACTGCCGGGTGATCGCCTGCACTGCCGAGCCGTCGACATCGACGAGTTTGTCCGCCACGAAACTCCGGGAGAAGTCCGAGGTCTGGATGCGGAACGGCGGCGCCGGGTCGGTCAGCGCGTACACCACGTACTCGGCGACCTCGGCGGAGGTCTGCACCGCACCGGCGATCATGCCGGGCAGGTAGGTCAGATAGTTCGCGTAGGCGGCCTTGTAGGGCCCGGCTTCGGCCGCCGCCCGCAGGGCCACCCGGTCGATGGGCATGTTGTCGCCGAACGAGGAGGCGATCGGGCCCGGCTGCACGACCGACACCGTCACTCCGACCTCGGCCGCCACCGTGGCCAGGGCCTCCATATACGTTTCGGTCGCGGCCTTTCCGGCGCAGTACGCCTCGTTGAACGGCTGTCCGACCGCACCGTAGGCGCTGCCCACGGTGACCAGGCGGCCGCCGCTGGCCCGCAGGTGCGGCAGTGCCGCCCGGCTCACCGCGAGCACACCGAAGAAGTTGACCTCCATGCCGTAGCGGATCTGGTCCAGGTCCAGCAGTTCGAGGGTGCCGATGCTGCCGACCCCGGCGTTGTTCACC
Organism: Nocardia macrotermitis; assembly: GCF_009604405.1. Lineage (GTDB taxonomy): Bacteria > Actinomycetota > Actinomycetes > Mycobacteriales > Mycobacteriaceae > Nocardia > Nocardia macrotermitis. The sequence continues at coordinate 158,549 of NZ_WEGK01000006.1, read as the reverse complement.
ACCGCGTCCAGCCGGCCGTGGGTGGCCAGCACGCCGGAGATCGCCGCCTCGATGCTGTCCGGTTCGGTGACGTCGAGGCGGCGGATGTCGAGTTCCACTCCGGCCGCGTGGGCCGCCTCGCGCAGGGCCGTGGTCCGGTCCAGATCGCGGACGGTGGCGACGACGGTGAATCCGGCCTGCGCGGCGGCGACCGCGGCGGCCAGGCCGGCGCCGGAGGAGGTGCCGGTGATCAACACGGTTTTCGTTGCGGGGGTTGCGTTTTCGCTCATGGTTCGCACGCTAACAACCGGTTCGCGCGCATATCACCCCTAAGCAGCGCGGTGTGCTAGCGGTACCGTGGACCGGAAATAGGGGTGGACCGAACGCGACCGCACATGCTCGTCAACGCCCGTCGTCCAGGGTGGCGATCCAGTCGGCGACCGCGGCGGCGGTTCCCGGGGACCGGTCCTCGAGCACCGAATAGTGGTCGCCCGCAACGTCGACGGTGTGCCCGGCGTACGGCCAGTCCGCCTGCCAGTCCGGATCCTCGACCGGCATACCCGGCAGCGGATCGCGGGCGCGCACCAGTAGTGCCGGGACCGGGATCGGCTCGGCGGTCAGTTCGGCGGCGATGCGGAGGTAGGCGCCCATGGTGGTGAGGCGGTGCGCGGACAGTTCCAGGCCCAGCTGGTCGACGCGGCGCACCATACCGGCGATGAGCGCGGGCATCCACCACTGTTTGTCGGGCAGTGCCGGTGTCTCGAGCGGGTAGGTGTCGATCAGGGCCAGCCCGCGCGGTGGCCGTCCCGCAGTGAGGAGTTCGGCGGCCACCGCATGGGCGACACAGCCGCCGAGGGAGCGGCCGACGAGAAAGTAGTCCCGATCGCCGACGGTGTCGAGGATGGTCGTCACCTGCGCGTGCAGGTAGGTGCGCAGGTCCTGCGGTACCGCCGATCCGACGCGGAAGCCCGGTGCTTCCATGGCGTGGATCGGGTGGTGGTTGCCGAAAGAGCTTGCGAATCCGGCGAATTCGTGTGGGCCCGACATCGCGGTGAGTGCCGGGAAGCAGATGATCGGCGGTGCGTCACCACCACCGGCGGCGAGCCGGACGGGTGGCGGGGTGGATTGCCGGATGTCGCCGGGGCCGAATCGGGGGCGGGTGTACGAGGCCGCGGTGATCAGGGCTGCGGCGGCCTCGATCTCGCCCGCGCGATTCAGGTCGAGATACAGCGTGGGGAGCGCATCCGCGCCTGCCGTCGGGGGGTCCTCGGTGCGGTGTACTCGTAGGTGCTCGGCCAGGGCTGCGGGTGTGGGATGTTCGATCGGCGCGCTCGCCGATAGTGCGGTACCTGTTCGTGCACACAGCTTTTCGGTCAGTTCGACTGCGGCGAGCGAGGTCATGCCGAGTTCGGCGAACGGGGTGTCGGGCTCGACTCGGTCCAGCTGATCGAGGCCGAGCACCGCGGCGGCGGACTGGCGGACCAGGGTCAGGAGGTCGGCGGCGGACAGTGGTCCCTGGGCGGGTTGCGGTGCTTCGCGGTCGGTTCGCCGCACGATCTGCTCCGCATCGCGCTCGCGCCAGCGACCCCCTCGCTCGACTCCGCCGGGCGGATCCGTCGGATCGTCGGGAGTTCGAGTGCTAGGTGAGTATGTCGAGCCCGCCGTCTCGTCCGTGCCCGCCGTCTCGCTCCTGTCTGCCGACACGGCAGTCCGTCCGCGACCAGGGGAGAGCGCGGGACCCGGTGGTAGCCGGAAGGTTTCGCGTTCGAAGGGGTAGCTGGGCAAGCCCGTGGCCACCGGTCCGGTTCCGACGACCGCGGCCCAATCAATCGTGGTGCCCGCCAACTCCAGTCGGGCGGCGGCGGCCAGTGTGGTCTCGACCTCGGAGCGGTCGCGTCGTACCGCAGCGGTCACCGTGGGCGGGGTGGCGGTGGTGGACACGGTTGCCTTCGCCGACGGCGCGAGCACGGCGTCGGGCCCGATCTCCAGCAGGTCGGTGACACCGAGCCGGACCAGTTCGCGCACGGTGTCGTGGAACAGCACCGGCTGCCGGACCTGACTCACCCAGTACTCCGGAGTCGCGATCGTCTCGGCGATGACCGGTGTGGCGGTCACCGTGGACAGCAGCGGGATCCGTGGTGCGGCGAAAGGCAGTGCGGCGATGGCCTTCTCGAATCCGTCGAGCATCGGGTCCAGGCAGCGGGAGTGGAAGGCGTGGCTCACCTCGAGCCGACGTACCCGGCGGCCGTGGGACCGTACGGTGTCGCGCACCTTCTCGACGGCATCGACCGGGCCGGACACGACGATGGCCGTGGGACCGTTGACGGCGGCGAGATCGGCCCCGTCGTGCCAGCCCGGCATCGCCGAATCCAGTTCCGCCACCGACATTTCCACCGCGAGCATCGCGCCCACCGGCGGCAGCTCCTGCATGCGGGCGGCACGCTCGGCCACGAGCTCGACCGCGGCCTCCAGGGTGAGTACACCGGATACGTGCGCGGCGGCGATCTCGCCGATCGAGTGACCGCAGACGTAATCCGGACGCGCGCCCCAGGATTCGAGTAGCCGGAACAGCGCGACCTCGAAGGCGAACAGCGCGGGCTGGGCGATGACGGTCGGCGCCACCGCTGCCGCATCGCTCGACTCCAGCACGATGGTCGCGAGCGAGCCCTCGATCCGGCCGCGCAGCCGCTCGTCCAGTAGCGCGAGTGCCCGCCGGTACACCTCGTCGAACACCGGGAAGCGTTGCGCCAGTTCGGCTCCCATCCCCGGTCGCTGACTGCCCTGGCCGGTGAACAGACAACCCACCACACCACGCCGCCGCACACTGCCGGAGACCGTGGTAGCGGTCTCCGCACCATCGGCGAACGCAGCCAGACGATCAGCGAATTCCGTTTCGCCGGAACCGATCACCAGCGCACGATGCGGCAGCCGCGTCCGACCGGTGGCCAACGCGCGAGCGATATCCGCCGGATCGACCGGCGGGCGGCTCCGAACGTGGTCGGCGAGATCCCGCGCCTGCCGCCGCAACGCCGCGTCAGTATTTGCCGACAACAACCATGCCGTCGCGGGGTTACCCGTCGCAGTCGTCCCATCGGTCGCGGCGTTCGACGCACCGGCCGGCGCCTGCTCGAGGATCAGGTGCGCATTGGTTCCGCTCACCCCGAACGCCGACACCCCCACCCGGCGCGGCCTGCCCAGCTCCGGCCACACCACCGATTCCGACAGCACCCGCACCGAACCGGTCGACCAGTCCACGTGCTCACTCGGCACATCGGCGTGCAACGACATCGGCAGCACCCCGGCACGCAACGCCTGCACCATCTTGATCACCCCGCCCACACCGGCCGCGGCGGCGGTGTGGCCGATATTCGACTTCAGGGAGCCGACGTACAGGGGGTGCGGGCGCTCGGTCCGGCCGTAGACCTGGATCAGCGCGTTGGCCTCGATCGGATCGCCGAGTGTGGTTCCGGTGCCGTGGGCCTCGACCGCGTCCACGTCGGCGGGATCCAGTCCGGCGGCGTCCAGCGCCCGGCGGATCACGCGCTGCTGGGCGACGCCGTTGGGTGCGGTCAACCCGTTCGAGGCGCCGTCCTGATTGATCGCCGTGGCACGGATCACCGCCAGCACTTCCCGGCCCGACCGTTGTGCGTCCGACAATCGTTGCAGGACAACGACTCCCACCCCCTCGGCCCAGCCCGTCCCGTTCGCCCCCGATCCGAACGACCGGCACCGCCCGTCCGGCGACAACCCTCGCTGCCGGGAGAATTCGATGAATCCGGCGGGCGAGGTCAGCAGGGTCACGCCACCGGCGAGGGCGAGATCGCATTCACCCGCACGCAACGCCGACACCGCCAGATGCATCGACACCAACGACGACGAACACGCCGTATCCACCGACACCGCAGGCCCCTCCAAACCGAACGTGTACGCCACCCGACCCGACGCCACGCTCACCGAGGTACCGACACCGACGTACCCCTCCAGTTCCGGCGGCACCGCCGACCAGTAACCGTCCGCGTAGTCGTCGGCGACGATGCCGGTGTAGACGCCGGTGTTGCTGCCCCGCAACGACAACGGATCGATACCCGCACCCTCCAACGCCTCCCACGACACCTCCAACAACTGACGCTGCTGCGGATCGGTCGCCAACGCCTCCCGCGGCGACATACCGAACAGACCCGCATCGAAATCCGCCATCCCCGAAACGAACCCGCCCGCACGCACATACGACGCCCCGACCCGCGCCGGATCCTCGTCGTAGAGTCCGTCGGCGTCCCAGCCACGATCGTCCGGCCACGGTCCGATGGCGTCCACCCCGTCCGCGACCAGATCCCACAGCTGGGCGGGCGAACGCACTCCGCCGGGATACCGGCAGCCCATCCCCACCACCGCGATCGGCTCGGTCGCGGCCGTGCGCACCTGCTGGAGTTCGGCGCGCAGCTCCTGGGTGTCGGCGATCGCCTTCTTCAGGTAGGTGCGCAGTTTCGCCTCCCGCGCGCCGGGCTGGGCGGTCTGTTCGGTGGTCACGAATTCCTCCCGACGTCGACGATGTCGAACAGTTCGTCGTCACTGGCCTGCTCGAGGTCGACCGCCGAACCGAGATCGACGGCCGAACCGAGGTCGTCCCCGGATTCGAGCCGCGCTCCGGTATCGGCGAGCACGGCCCGCAGCCGCAGCAGCGCCGATTCGTCGGCCGGTCCGTCACGCAGCGCGGACTCGAGCCGGTCGACCAGATCCGCGATGTCGAGCCGCCCGACGGCATCGAGTTCGGCGGTGATGTGCGCGGCGATGGCCTCGGGACTGGGATGTTCGAAGGCCAGCGTGGTGGGCAGCCGCAGGCCGGTGGCCCGGCTCAGCCGCTTGGTCAGGTCCACTGCCGACACCGATTCGAATCCCAGGTCCTTGAGCGGTGATTCGACCGCCAGCTCGTCGGCGGGGTCCAGGCGCAGGACCGTCCGGATCTGCGCTTCGACGAGTTCGCGCACGGCGGTGAGCCGTTGCTCGCGCGGGAGCGCGGCCAGTGTCGCGGCGCGGGATTCGTTGTCGCCGCCGAGATCGTCGGCGGTGGCCGCGGTGACCTCCGGCAGTCCCACGGAGCCGTCGAGCCAGTACCGACGTCGTTCGAAGTCGTAGGGCGGCAACGGAATCGACGCCGCGGCGGGTGCGAGGGCGGACCAGTCGACCGCGACCCCGCCGACCTCCAGCTCCGCCGCGGATTGCAGGAATCGACTCGGATCGCCCTCGTCGCGTCGCAGCGTCGCGGTGGTCACCCCGTCCGGTGTGTCGGAGTGCTCGAGCGTGGCCGCCAGCGGCCCGGCGAGCACCGGATGCGGACTCACCTCCACGAAGACATCGCAGCCGCCCGCGATGGCGACGCCCGCGGCGGTGTGGAACTGAACGGTCTCGCGCAGATTCCGGTACCAGTAGGCGGCGTCGAGGTCCTCGGCCGACACGGGCGCACCGGTCACCGTCGAGATCATCCGGGCCGTCGCCGAGTCCCGTTGCACCACACCGAGTTCGGTGAGCAGATCCGCGCGCACGGCGTCGATGACCGGTGAATGCCCCGCCAGTTCGGCATCCAGGCGGCGGGCCCGGACGTCGTCGGCGACGCAGGCGGCGATCAGCCGGTCGATACCGTCCGAATCACCCGAGACCACCACGGCCTCGGTGCCGTTCACCGTCGCGATGTCGACGCCGTCGACCTCGCGCAGCAGTTCCCGGGCCCGCTCCTGCGGCAGCGCCAGCGAGGCCATCGCGCCGCGCCCGACCAGCCGGGCCAGCAGCCGACTGCGCACCGCGACGATGCGCGCGCCCTCCGCCAGGCTCAGGATGCCCGCCGCGCAGGCCGCGGCGACCTCGCCCTGACTGTGGCCGATCACCACATCGGGGGTGATCCCGGCCGATTTCCAGAGCGCGGTGAGCCCCATCATCACCGTCCAGAGTGCGGGCTGATCGACCTCGACGTTCGACCGGCCGGGCACGGTGCCCGCGCCCGAGCGCAGCAGTTCGGCCACATCCCATTCCAGGTGTGGGGCAAGCACTTCGGCGCAGCGGGCGACGGCGTCCGCGAACACGGGCGAGCCGCGCAACAGACCGACCGCCATCCCGGCCCACTGCGATCCGTGGCCCGGATAGACGAAGGCGATGCGCCGCCGGGGCACGGCGAGGCCGTGGACGGTGGTCTCGTCGGGCCGGTCCGCGGCGAATGCCTCGAGATGATCCGCGAATTCGCCCGCGGTACGTCCGATGACGACGGCGCGATGACCGAGCCGGGCGCGTCCGGTCACCAATGTGGTTGCGGCGGCGGCGATGTCGAGATCGGGGTGGGCGCGCACGTGGGCGGCCAGGCGGCGGGCCTGACGGCGCAGTGCCGCATCGGAATTCGCGCTCACCAACCAGGCGGACGCCGGAGCCGGGATGCCGAGGTCCGAGTCGTCGGCACCCGGGGCCGTCGTGGTAGCGGAATCGCCGACCGGAGCCTGTTCCAGGATCAGATGCGCGTTGGTCCCGCTCACCCCGAACGCCGACACCCCCACCCGACGCGCCCGCCCCGTCTCCGGCCACCCCACCGACTCCGACAGCACCCGCACCGAACCGGCCGACCAATCCACATGCTCACTCGGCTGATCCGCATGCAACGACGCCGGTAGCACCCCGCGACCCAACGCCAGCACCATCTTTATCACCCCGCCCACACCGGCGGCGGCCTGACTGTGGCCGATATTGGATTTCAGCGATCCGACGTAGAGCGGATGTTCGCGGCCGACGCCGCCGTAGGTCTCGAGCAGCGCGTTGGCCTCGATCGGATCGCCGAGTGCGGTACCGGTGCCGTGCGCCTCGACGGCGTCGACATCGCCCGGTTCCAGCCGCGCGGCGGCCAGGGCGCGGCGGATCACGCGCTGCTGTGCTGCGCCATTGGGGGCGGTCAGACCGTTGGACGCGCCGTCCTGGTTGACCGCCGTGGCACGGATCACCGCGAGGATCGGGCGTCCGGACCGCTGGGCGTCCGAGAGACGTTGCAGGACAACGACTCCCACCCCTTCGGCCCAGCCCGTACCGTTCGCGCCCGATCCGAACGAACGGCACCGGCCGTCGGGGGACAGCGCGCCCAGCCGTTCGGCCGAGACGATGCTGGCGGGCGAGGACAGCAGCGTGACACCACCGGCCAGAGCCAGATCGCATTCACCGGCGCGCAACGCCGACACCGCCAGATGCATCGATACCAGCGACGACGAACACGCCGTATCCACCGACACCGCCGGCCCCTCCAAACCGAACGTGTACGCCACCCGGCCCGAGGCCACGCTGGCGGCGCTGCCGTTGGTCAGATACGCCTCCAGATCCTCGGGGATCGCGTCGAGCCTGGTCGCGTAGTCGTTGTACATGATGCCGGTGTAGACGCCGGTGTTGCTGCCCCGCAACGACAACGGATCGATACCCGCACCCTCCAACGCCTCCCACGACACCTCCAACAACTGACGCTGCTGCGGATCGGTCGCCAACGCCTCCCGCGGCGACATACCGAACAGACCGGCGTCGAAATCGGCGATGTCGGAGACGAATCCGCCGGCACGGGCGGTCGCACCCGCACGGGAGTCGTCGACCTCCCAACCGCGATCGTCCGGCCACGGCCCGATGGCATCGACCCCACCGGCGACCAGATCCCACAGATCCTCCGGCGAGCGCACCCCGCCGGGATACCGGCAGCCCATGCCCACCACCGCGATCGGCTCACTCGCTGCCGTGACCGGCGCGGCTTCGGTCGGCCGAGTAGGTTGTACGCCAACGAGTTTCGTGCTGATCTCGGCGGCCAGTGCCGCGGGTGTCGGATGGTCGAAGACCACGGTGGCGGCCAGGCGCACGCCGAGCGTTCCGGCGAGCCGATTGCGCAACTCCACCGCGGTGAGCGAATCCATGCCCAGTTCTTTGAAGGTCACGCTCGCGGCGATCGCGTCGGGGCCGTCGTAGCCGAGCACCGCCGCGGCCTGTTCACGCACGACCTCGCGCACCGCGTCGAGGCGATCGCGTTCGGGGAGTGCGGCCAGGCCGCTGCCGCGCACCTCGGTACCGGTCGCGGCGCGGCGCAACTGCGGCCGGTAACGCAGCACACCGCGCAGGGTCGGCGACATACCGTCCTGCCACGGCCCGGTCACCAGTTCGACCGGCACCAGATCGCCTGCGCCCGTGCGTAATCCGCGTTCCAGCAGTGCGGTGCCCGCGTCGGGGGCGATCGGCCGCACACCCTGCCGGGCCAGGCGTTGCCGGTCGGTTCCGCCGAGGTGACCGGTCATACCGCTCGCGGTCTCCCACAGGCCCCACGCGAGCGAGGTCGCGGGGAGTCCACGCCTGCGACGATGCTGGGCGAGAGCGTCCAGGAAGGTGTTGGCCGCGGCGTAGTTGGACTGGCCCGCGATACCGAAAGTGCCTGCCGCCGAGGAGAACAGGACGAACGCGCGCAGCTTCAGGCCCGCGGTCAGCTCGTGCAGATGCCAGGCGATATCGGCCTTGCCGCGCAGCACCTGATGCAGTGCGTCCGGGGTGAGGTCGTGTACCGGACGATCGGCCAGGATGCCCGCCGCGTGGATCACGGTGGTCACCGGCCGGTGCGGCGGCACGGCGTCGAGCACGGCCGCGAGTTGAGCGCGATCGGTGGCGTCGCAGGCGACGATCTCGACCTCCAGTCCGACCGCCTCGAGGTCACGACGTACCGCGACGGCCTGTTCGTCGGCCGGTCCGCGCCGGGACACCAGCACGACCGCGGACGCCGCGGATTGCCGGGCCAGCGTGTGCGCCGACAGTCGGCCGAGCAGTCCGAGTCCACCGATCACAACGGCGGTTTCCGAAGGCGGGGACGACACTCCGTCCGATGACTCATCGTCTCCCGAAATACCTTCGGCAACAAGGGTTTCTGTCGTATCTCGCACCGACTCGAGCCGCGGCGCCACCGCCGCCCGCCCCGCACGAACCGCTACTTCCGATTCATCGGCCGCGATCGCCGCCGACGCGACAGCGGCGAGTTCGGCGTACCCGGCGGACCCGTCGTGATCCACCAGCACGATGCGGCCCGGATGCTCGGTGCGAGCGGAACGAATGAGACCGGGTACCGCACCGAACCGCAGATCAGGAACCTCCCCGTCGGCCACCGCATACGCACGCCGAGTGAGCACGACCAGCCGCGCCCCCGGCTCACCGTCGGCGAGCCACTCCCCCACCCGCGCCAGGGTTCGCTCGGTGACGGTATGCAGATCGGCAAGCACATCCCCGCCCCCGACGTCCAACGCCGCAGTGTCCAGCAGTACCAGATCAGCACCGACCAGCTCGGAAAGCGCTGCCACACCGGCGATATCGGCCGATTCGCCATCCGACGCCGCAGTATCCAGCGGTACGAGATCAGCACCGGCCAACTCGGAAAGCGCTGCCGCACTCGCAATGTCGGCCGATTCGCCGACCTCGGCGGTCCACAACGCAGCGGAGAGTTCTTCGCCCGCCGCGCGGACCAGTTCCGTCCAGCCGACCCGGTAGGTGGTGGCCGAGGTCGCCGCGACGGGTTCGTCTCCGGTGGGCCGCAGGGTCACCGAATCGATACTCACGACGGGTTCACCTGCCGCGTCGACACCGACCACACCGAACTCGTGCTCACCGAGCCGCGTCACGCGGACCGACAGTTCCCGAGCGTCCCGTGCCCACAGCCGCACCCCGGACCAACTGAACGGCAATGCCAATTCCCCACCCGCGTAGGGTAATACGTGCAGCGCGGCATCCAGCAGCGCCGGATGGATACCGAATTCCGCTGCGGTGCCTGCGCTTTCGGGAAGTTCCGCCGTAGCCCGGATCGGATCGCCCGTGCTGGTGATCGCCCGCAGCCCGCGGAACGCCGGGCCGTAGTTCAGTCCGAGTTCGCTCAACTCCCGGTAGACGGTCTCCGGATCGGCCGAACCTCCCACGGGCGCGGGGTCGACGCGCGGTGCGGGCACGGCGTCGGAGGCGACCAGCAGGCCCGAGGCGCAGCGCTGCCAGTCCGTGCCGGACGTGTCGTCACCGTCGGCACGGTAGAACGTAATCGCCCGTCCGCCTTCGTGTTCGGGGGCCAGATGAACCTGGATACGAACGCGGCCGGACGCGCCGATCACGATCGGCCGCTCGTTGATCAGCTCCGCCAGTACCGGCCACCCGAGTTCGGCACCGATCCACAGCGCGATGTCGACGCAGGCCGCACCGGGTACCACCGCCGTGTCCCCCACCGCGTGGTCGGCCAGCCACGGGTGATCGGTGAGGCTGAGCTGCCCGACGAACAGGGTGGCGTCGGAGGCGGAGATCTCCACCTCCCCGGCCAGTAGCGGATGACCGGTGGGCCGCACCCCGAGCCGCCGCGCATCCGCGACACCGGCGGTGCAGTCGTCCGCACCCCAGAACCGCTGCCGGTCGAAGGCGTAGGTGGGCAGGTCGACCCAGCGCGTCGCGGTCTGCGGCAGCAGGGCCTGCCAGTCCACCGCGACACCGTGCACGTGCAGGCGGGCCGCGGCGAGCAGCAGTTCGTGGCCGCCGGAACGATCGCGACGCAGCGTCCCGGTGGCGATGACGTCGGCGGCCTCGACGGATTCGGCGATGGCGTCGATGGTGTGACGCAGCACCGGATGCGGGCTGACCTCCACGACGGTGTCGTGCCTGTCCACCAGCGCGCGGCGCAGCGACCGCTCGAATTGCACCGGTGAACGCAGATTGCCGAACCAGTACGCCGCGTCCATCACGCCGGTGTCGATGGGCTCCCCGCTGACGGTGGAGATGAGCGGAATCGCCCCCGGGCGCGGGATGATCGGTGCGAGCCCGTTCAGGACCTCCGTCCGGATGGCGTCGACGTGGTGCGAGTGCGAGGCGTAATCCACATCGACCCGCCGATTCCAGATGTCGTCGGCATCCAGTTCCGCGGCGAACTCGTCGACCGCGGCAGTGTCCCCAGAGATCAGCACGGCGGACGGCCCGTTGATCGCGGCCAGAGCCAAAGTGCCCTCCCAGCGGTCCAGCCGCGCGCGTGCCCGATCCTCCGGCAGCGCCACGGTGAGCATCGCGCCGCGACCGGACAGCGCGGCAATCGCCTTGCTGCGCAACGCGACCGCCCGCGCCGCATCGCTCAGACTCAACGCCCCGGCGATGTGCGCGGCGGCGATCTCCCCCTGCGAGTGGCCGATGACCGCATCGGGGCGCACCCCCAGATCGATCCACAGTTTGGCCAGCGACACCATCATCGCCCACAGCACCGGCTGCACCACGTCGACGCGGGCCAAGCTCGGCGCGCCCGGTGCTCCGGCAAGCACATCGGCGGGTGACCAGTCCACGAAAGGCGCCAGCGCGTCGGCACATTCGGCGAGATACCCGGCGAATTCCGGGCTGGTGCGCGACAGCGACGCGGCCATACCGGCCCACTGCGACCCCTGTCCGGGAAACACGAACACCACCCGGCGTCCCGTGGTGGCGGTACCGCGCACCAGATTCTCGTCGACCGCGCCGTCCGCCAGCGCGGCGAGCGCGTTCCGCAACTCCGCCCGGTCCGAACCCACCACCACCGCACGCTGATTCAACAACGCGCGCTTGCGCAATGCCGCGGTGACATCCGCGACGGCGGATTCGGCGACCGCGTCGACCAGTCGCCCGGCCTGCCCGGCCAGCGCGACCGCCGAGTTCGCCGACAACAGCCACGCCGTCGGCTCCGGCACGGGATCGGCGACGGCCGGAACGTCCTGCGCCGGCGCCTCCTCCACGATCAGATGCGCGTTGGTCCCGCTCACACCGAAGGCGGAAATACCTGCGCGCCTTGCCTTCTCACCACGCAGCCAGGGCCGGACGGTATCGAGGATCCGGACCTGCCCGGCATCCCAGTCGATCTTCGAGGACGGCTGCTCGGCGTGCAGGGTGCGCGGCAGGGTCTCGTGCCGCAGCGCGAGCACCATCTTGATCAGCCCGGCGATACCCGCCGCGGCCTGGGTGTGCCCGATATTGGATTTCACCGAGCCCAGCCACAGCGGCTCGCCCGCCCGCCGCCGGCCATAGGTGGCCATCAGCGCGTGCGCCTCGATCGGATCGCCGAGCACCGTGCCGGTGCCGTGCGCCTCCACCGCGTCCACGTCGGCGGGCAGCAGGGCCGCGGCCGCCAGCGCGTCCTCGATCACGCGCTGCTGCGCGGGTCCGTTCGGCGCGGTGAGGCCGTTGGACGCGCCGTCCTGATTCACCGCGGACCCGCGGATCACGGCCAGTACCCGACGCCCGTTCGCGAGCGCGTCCGACAGCCGCTCGACGATGACGACACCTGCGCCCTCGGCCCAGCCGGTGCCGTTCGCGTTGTCGCCGAACGCTTTACAGCGCCCGTCCGGTGCCAGCCCGTGCTGGCGGGAGAACTCCACGAACAACGTCGGCGAGCTCATCAGGGTCACGCCGCCGATCACGGCGCGGTCGCATTCCCGGTCGCGCAGCGAGCGCACCGCGAGATGCGCGGCCACCAGCGAGGAGGAGCAGGCCGTGTCGACGGTCAGGGCCGGACCCTCCACACCGAAGCTGTAGGAGATGCGGCCCGAGGCGACGCTGGCGGCATTGCCGACGCTCAGATAGCCCTCCAACTCCGGCGGATAGCCGTGCAGCGTCGTCGGATAGTCGTTGCCGTTGGTGCCGATGAACACCCCGGTCCGGCTGCCGCGCAGGCCGGTGGGATCGATACCGGCGTGCTCGAACGCCTGCCAGGTCGTCTCCAGCAGCAGCCGGTGCTGCGGATCCGAGGCCAGCGCCTCGCGCGGGGACAGCCCGAACAGCGCGGCGTCGAAATCGGCTGTGCCGTCGAGGAATCCGCCCCGCTGGGTGGCCGAGGTACCCGGACCCTGGCCGGGATCGAACAGCGCGCCCGGATCCCAGCCCCGGTCGGCCGGGAACTCCCCGATGGCGTCGCGCTCCCCGGCCAGCAGCTCCCAGAACCGCTCGGGTGAGTCGGCCCCGCCCGGAAACCGGCAACCGATGCCGACGATCGCGATCGGCTCGCGACGCCGCTGCTCCACCGCGGCCAGATCCTGCCGTGATTGCCGCAACTCGAGCGAGACCTTCTTGAGCAGGTCGCGAATCCGGTCGTCTTGCATGCGTCTACCTCACTGGTCGCGTCGGGCGGGTGGTCGGCGAACCCGGGTCGGTCAGGTGATTCCGAGGTTCTTCTCGATGAACTCGGCGAGTTCGGCATCGGTGGCGTCGTCGAGCCGGTCGGGGGCGTCCGTCTCCGCGTGCCGATCGCCGAGAGTGGCCAGGACGGCGGACAATTCGGTTCTGGCCCGCCCGGCCAGGTCGCCGTCCAATCCGGCCAATGCCTCACCCAGACGAGTGATCTGGCCGAAGATGTCGGGTTCGGTCGAATCGGCGTACCGCAGCGCCAGCACATGATCGGCGAGTTCGGCGGTGGTCGGGTAGTCGAACAGCACCGCGGGCGACAGGGCCAGTCCGGTGCGGGCCCGCAGCCGATTACGCAGTTCGACCGCGGTGATGGAATCGAAGCCCTGATCGCTGAAACTGCGCCCGGGATCGATGCGGGTCGGCGAGTCGACGGCCTGCACGGCGGCGATGTGCTCCTGGACGAGTGCGATCACCCGGGCCCGGCGCTGGTCGCCCGGTAGCGCGGTCAACTCCCGCCACCACGCCTCGTGCGCGGCGTCCGTGGCCGCCGGAGCCGGGTCGGTCGCGGTGGCGGTGAGGCCGCCGGAGATCGCGTTGAACTGCTGGGCCGCGAGCCGATCCCAGTCCATGTCGGCGACCGCGAGATGGGCGGCCGGATCGGTGATCGCATACGGCAGCACGTCCAGCGCGCGGGCGGGGTCCATCGGCAGGAAGCCGTTGGCCTCGGCGCGACGCGCACCGGCGTCGTCGATGATGCCGTCACCGGCCCACAACCCCCACGACACCGCGGTGGCGGGCAGCCCCGCCGCGCGCCGATGCCGGGCGAGCGCGTCCAGGTAGGCGTTGGCCGGGGCGTAGTTGGCCTGTCCGGCGACCCCGCACAGTCCGGCGATGGAGGAGAACAGGACGAAGGCCGACAACTCCAACGCCCGGGTCGTCTCGTGCAGGTTGTGCGCGCCGATGGCCTTGGCCGCCAACGCGTTTCGGAGTTGATCCGGAGTGAGGGCAGCGATCGAGGCATCATCGAGTACCGCCGCGGCGTGGAACACCGCCGACAGCGGCGTGGTCACCGCCACCGAATTCACCACCAGGCGTAGTTGTTCCGGATCCGCGACGTCGCAGCGGGCGACCCGCACCCGCGCACCCTGGGCGGCGAGTTCGGCGACGAACTCCGCGGCGCCGGGCGCGTCGATACCGGCGCGGCTGGTGAGCAGCAGGTGGCGGGCGCCGTCGGCGACCAGTCTGCGGGCCAGTGCCCGGCCGAGCGCGCCCAGGCCGCCGGTGATCAGGACGGTGGTGGCGGGGTCCGGCGTCCACGGCTCCGCGGCGGGCGTCCGGTGCCGGATCAGCCGGCGGGACAACGCTCGTCCCGATCGGACGGCGATCTCGGTTTCGGTCGAACGCCGATCGGTGACCACGGCCAGCGCGATATCGAGCCCGGCCCGGTCGCCGGAATCATCGATGTCGATCAGGCCGCCGCGCAGATGCGGCAGTTCGACGGCGGCGACCGCACCGAATCCCCATACCGTCGCCGCGGCCGGATCCGGCACCGTGTCGCCGTCGACCGCGGCGACCGCACCGGAGGTCAGCGTCCACAGCCGGGACTGCCAGCCGAGTTCGTCGCAGGTCCGGGCGAGTTCGACGGCCGGTGCCAGCGCGCGTTCGACGCCCTCGGCGGGGTCGGTTCCGGACGCGCCCACCGGCAGTACCGAGATGATGCCCGTGGGCGCGGCATCGGGCGCGGCTTCCCGTAGCGCAGCCGTAAATGCTCGGTGCCGTGCGAGTTCGGCGGAGTCGAATGCCACGACGGCGACGGTGGCGCCGATATCGCGCAGTGCCTGCGCCACCCGCGCGCCGAAGTCGTCGTCGGGGTGCCCGAGGATCACCCAGTCACCGGGATCGGCAGGAGCCGAAGGGGTTTCGATGTCACCGAATTCGGTCACGTAGGTCCAGCGGTCGCGCTGCCGAGCGTGCGTGGTGCGCCGGTGATAGTCGGCCAGCGGGGCCACCAGGGCCTCGACATGTTCGTCGGCGCCGGTGTAGCCGATCAGCCGACGCAGTGCCGTGCCGTCCTGCCCAACCACCGCGGTCCAGAACTCGCCGTCGGAGCCCGGGCCGGTCTCGGTGTCGGCCGGTGCCGCGGGCCAGTGTCGTTCGCGGTCGAACGCGTAGGTGGGCAGTGCCGACATCGGCGAATCCGGTTGCAGCCGTTCCCAGTTCGGTGTCAGTCCCACGACGTGCAGTCGCGCGACGGCCGCGGCGATCGATTCGTCGGCGCGCACGTCCGGGCGCAGCGTCGTGATCACGACCGGCTCGGGGCGAACCGCGGCAGGCTCGGCCGCGGCGACCGTCTCCGCGGCGAGGGCACTCAACACCCCACCCGGACCGATCTCCAGAAAGGCGTTCTCCCCTGCCGCACAGGCGAATTCGATGGCCGGAGCGAACAGGACCGGTTCGCGGATCTGCCGGGTCCAGTAGGCGGCATCCAGTAGCGCTCCCGCGTCCACGGCGCCGCCGGTGGTCACGATCGGCACCGCGGCGGGCCGGTAGGTCAGCCGGGCCGCGACGGCCTCGAATTCCGCGAGCAGACCGTCCATCTGAGCGGAGTGGAAGGCGTGGGATGTGTTGAGCCGCTTGGTGCGACGCCGACGCTGCCGGAACCCGTCCGCGAGCGCCTCGGTGGCGTCGGGGCTGCCGGAGATCACCACCGAGCGCGGCGCGTTCACCGCGGCGATATCGACCGGCAGCGCGGTCCGCTCGAGCTCCGCCCGCACCTCCGCGGCGGTGGCCTCGATCGCGATCATCGCTCCGGCGGTGTCGATCTCCTGCATCAGCCGGGCCCGCTCGGCCACGAGCCGGCAGGCATCGTCGAGCGAGAGCACACCGGCGATCTGCGCGGCCGCGAGTTCCCCGATGGAATGGCCGATGACCCGGTCAGGGACGATATCCCACGACCGCAACAGCGCGGCCAGCGCGACCTCGACGGCGAACAGGCAGGGCTGAGTGTAGAGCGTGCGGTCCAGCAGGAGCCGGTCATCGTCGTCGGTCGCGCCCTCGAGCGCCTCGCGCAGCGAATGGGTCGCGACACCGGTGAGCAGTTCGTCGACGGTCTCGCAGATCCGGTCGAACACCACCCGGAACACCGGAAAGCGTTCGCGCAGTTCGTATCCCATGCGCGGGAATTGGCTGCCCTGCCCACTGCACAGGAACGTGACCGTGTGGTGCCGCGCCTGTCCGACGTGGGTGCCGGCTCCGGGAGTGCCGGAAGCAAGGGTGCCGAGACCCGACAGCAGATCCGCGACCGTGTCGCCCACGATCGCGGCTCGATGCTCGAATGCGGTGCGCCCCAACGCGAGTGTGCGGGCCAGCGCGTCGGGTTCGAGCGTCGGTTCCGCACGCAACCGTTGCGACAGCCGGTCGGCCTGGGCGACGAGTGCGCGGTCGGTGCGCGCCGACAGCACCCACACGTACGGCGCGGCCCCGGCCCGCCCGGTCTCGGCGGCCACCGGCGCCTCGTCGGCGGGCTGCTCCAGGATCAGATGGGCGTTGGTACCGCTGATTCCGAACGAGGAGATGCCCGCCCGACGCGGCCGGTCACCGCGCGGCCAGGGCCGTTCCTCGGCGAGCAACCGCAGCGGGATCTCGTCCCAATCGATGTGCGGGGTCGGATCGTCGCCGTACAGCGACTTCGGCATGCGTTCGTGCGCCATCGCCATCGTCATCTTGATGACCGCGCCGACTCCGGCCGCGGCCTGGCTGTGCCCGATATTCGATTTCAGCGAGCCCACGTGGATCGGGTCGTCGGCGGCTCGACCCGCACCGTAAGCCCTTGCGAGAGCGCCGATTTCGATCGGATCGCCCAGCACCGTCCCGGTGCCGTGGGCCTCGATCACGTCGATGTCGGCGGGCCGCAGTCCCGCCCCGGCCAGTGCCGCGCCGATGACGCGCTCCTGGGCGGGCCCGTTCGGCGCGGTGAGCTGACTGCTGGCGCCGTCCTGATTGATCGCACACGAGCGGATCAGCGCGTGGATGTGGTGCCCGTTGCGGCGGGCGTCGGATTCGCGTTCCAGCAGCAGCAGTCCGGCGCCCTCGGCCCAACCGGTCCCGTCGGCCGCGGCCGAGAACGAGCGGCAGCGGCCGTCCGGCGACAGTGCCCGCTGACGACTGAAATCGATGAAGGTCGTCGGCGTGGACATCACCGTCACACCACCGGCCAGCGCCAGTTCGACCTCGCCGCGCCGCAGCGCCGCGGCCGCCTGCGCGATCGCCACCAGCGACGACGAGCACGCGGTGTCGACGGTGACGGCGGGCCCGGTCAGCCCGAGGTGATAGGCGATCCGCCCGGACACGACGCTCGCGGCACTGCCGATGACCCGGTAACCGTCCTGCGGCGATCCGGTGGGCAGCTGGGTGCCGTAGTCGTAGTACATGACGCCGGTGAACACACCGGTTCCGCTGCCGCGCAAGCTTTCCGGCACGATATTGGCGCGTTCGAACAGCTCCCAGCTCAGTTCGAGCATCAGTCGCTGCTGCGGATCGGTCGCGACCGCTTCCCGGTTTCCGATATTGAAGAATCCGGCGTCGAAACGGTCGGCGTCGTAGAGGAATCCGCCCTGATCGGTCAGCGACCGACCGGCCGCGTCCGGATCGGCGTCGTGCAGGCCGGCGGGCCAGCCGCGGTTGCCGGGGAAGGCGCCGACCGCGTCGGCGCCGGTGGCCACCAGATCCCAGAGTTGTTCGGGTTCGCGCACCCCGCCGGGATAGCGGCAGGCCATGCTCACGATCGCGATCGGCTCATCGGCACGGGCGGTGACCTGTGCCAGCTGCCGCCGCGTCTGCTGGAGTTCCGCGGTGACCCGTTTCAGGTAGGCCCGCAGTTTGTCCTCGCCCGATACCGCCGGGGCATCGCCGGATACCGTCGTCACAGCGCCTCATCTCTGCTCAACCCGAGCTCGTTGTCGATCAGATCGAATAGTTCGTCGTCGGTGGCCGCGCGCGGATCGCGGTCCGCGGTGGCCGGTTCGGCCGTGGGTGCGGTCAGGCGGCGCAGCTGGGTCAGCAGCAGTTCTCGGTGCGGGCCGTCGAGTTCTGCCGAATCCTGCTGCACGCGTTCGAGATTCGCGATGAGTGCCGCGATGTCGACGGCGGCGGAGGTCGTGGTGTCGCCGAATTGTGCGGTGAGCAGCGCGGTCACGTGGTCACCGAGTTGCGTCACGGTCGGATGGTCGAGCAGCGCCGTCGCCGACAGGCGGACGCCGCAGGCCCTCGACAGCTGATTGCGCAACTCCACCGCGGCCAGCGAGTCCACGCCCATGTCCAGGAATCCGCGGCGCGCGTCGATCTCGGTACCGGCGGGATGGCCCAGCGACTGCGCCACCGCGTCCCGGACCAGCGCGGTCACGGACTGCCGACGTTCCTCGGGAGACAGTGCCGCCCAACGGTTCTCGGACCGTGCGGGCGCGGCGGCCCGCAGTTGGGAGCCACGCTGTTCGGAGTCGCGGTGCGGGGCGGGCGTGCGCGCCGATCGGACCCGGATCGCGGCGGGCCAGGCAGGGGTGGCCAGCACATGGGGTTCCCCCGCGACCAGTGCGGCATCCAGATAGCGCACCGCCCGATCGACGCTCAGCGAACCGACGCCCGAACGCCGCAGCCGCGCCAGTTCGATGCCGCCGAGTGTGGCGCCCATGCCCTCGACATCCTCCCAGAATCCCCACCCGATCGCGGTGGCGGGCAGACCCGCGTGCCGACGCGCGCGGGCCAGCCCGTCCAGGAACGCGTTGGCGGCGGCGTAGGTGCTCTGTCCCGGGTTGCCGGTGGTCGCGACCATCGACGAGAACAGCACGAACGCAACGACTTCCGGCAGCCGCTCGGTGTGGCGGTGCAGATTCCACGCACCGTCGACCTTCGGCCGCAGGACGGTCGAGATCTGTTCGGACGTGACGGAGGTCAGCGCCGCGTCGTCGAGTACTCCGGCGAGGTGGAAGACGGCCGAGAGCGGTGCGGTCGGATCGATTCCGGCGATCAGATCCCGCACCTGTTCGGCGTCCGCGATGTCGCGGCTCTCGGTGCGCACGTGCGCGCCCAGCTCCCGCAGTTGCGCCACCGTCTCGGCCGCGACCTCGCCGCGGCTCACCAGCAGCAGCCGCCGCACCCCGTGGGCGGCGACCAGGTGTCGGCACACGACTCCGGCCAGCGCACCCGAGGCACCGGTGATCAGGACCGTGCCCGACAGGGCGGCGGCTGTGGTGTCGTCTGTCGGTGTCGTGACCGCCTCGACCTCAGGACGCTGAATATGATTGTCCCGCAACATGATTTCGGGATCCGACACGGCTTCGACGGCGGCCGCGATCCGCCGGGGCTCGGCGAGGCTGTCGGTCTCCACCAGCCGGAATCGTCCGGGCCATTCGTTCTGCGCACTGCGGACCAAACCGGCTACCGCCTGGCCGGGTATCGAGCCGAGCGCGCCCGAATTCTCGACCACGACCGCCAAGGGAGTCTCGGCGAGTGTGTCGTCGGTGGCCCAGTCCCGCAACGTCGTGATCGTTTCGGCCACAACGGAATGCGTCGCTGCCGCGATGTCGTCGGCGGCTGCGGAATCCGGTAGTGCGAGCACCAGATCCGGAGCCGCGCGACCGTCGCGCACCGCCGCCCGCAGCGCCTCCGGTGTCGCGAAATCGGCGTCGGCACCGCCGACGATCACCACATCACCGTCCGGCTCGGCGGCGACCGGTGCGCCCGGCTGCCACACCAGCCGGCCGGGCAGTTCCGGGCCGGAGGCGGCGGGCAGGGTGGCCGGGAGGAAGGTGACGGCATCGATCTCGACCAGGGTCCGGCCGTCGGGGGCGCTCACCCGCAGTGCCGCTCGATACTGTCCGGTGCGCGCGGCCTCGGCCAGGACCGGTCCGGCGGGCGCGGCGGTGACGCGGACGCCGCGGAACTGCGCGGGCAGCACCGGCCCGGAGTCGTCCGGCGACAGCGCGACCACCAGTGGATGCAGGGCGGCGTCGAGCAGCGCCGGATGGACGCGGTGCCCCGCGGCCGCAGGGGTGGATCGATCCAGCTCCAGGCGTACCCGAACGGAATCGCTTGTCGCATAATCGAATCCGCGTAGATTGCGGAAGGCGGGTCCGTAGCGGTAGCCGTCGGCGGCGAGCCGCCGGTACAGCTCCTCCGGTTCGGTATCCGGTGCCGGCAGCTCCCCGGTGACCGCGTCCGGTCCGGCGGTCTCGTGGCCCAGCCGCCCGGTCGCGTGGGTCACCCACGGCTCGCCCGGTGCGCGGGACCGGATGGCCACCTCGCCGTCGGCGTCGACCGAAACCTCCACGAGGCGATCGGATTCCCCCAACACCATCGGCGCGACGAGATCGAGTTCGGCGACCTGCTCCCGCGCCGCCCGTGCGGCGGCGTACAGGGCCAGATCGAGGAATCCGGTACCGGGGAACAGCACCGCGTCACCGATCGCGTGATCGGCCAGCCACAGTACCGAGTCCAGCGAGATCGTGCCGGTGAGCAGGATCGCGCCGTCCTCGGCGCGCGCCACCGATCCCAGGAAGGGGTGGCGGCGATCCGCCCCACCGGGTGCGCTCCAGAAACGGGTCCGGGTGAAGGCGTATCCGGGTAGCGGAGCGGTGTCGACCGGGCGGGCGCCCAGCAGCGCGGGCCAGCGCACCTCGGCCCCGTCGAGGTACAGGGTCGCCAATGCCTGTGTGACCGAATCGGTTTCGTCCGCTCGCCGGGACAGGGTGGGTGCGACGACGATCGGTTCCGGAATCGAGTCGGTGATCATCGGCAGCAGTACCGCGTCGGGCCCCACCTCGAGGAACGTCCGCACACCCGCGTCGTGCAGCGTGCGCGTCACGCCGGCGAAGCGGACGGCGTGCCGGGCGTGCCGCACCCAGTGGTCCGCACCGAGCTCGGCCGCCGTTTCGATCGCCGCGCCGGTCAGGCCCGAGATCAGCGGTATGCGCGGCGCTCCCGCCCGCACGGTCTCGGCCACCTGCCGGAACTCGTCGAGCATCGCGTCCATGTGGCCCGAGTGGAACGCGTGGGAGACGTTGAGCAACTGCACCTTTCGCCCGTCGGACCGGAACTGTTCGGCCACGGCCTCGACCGCCGCCCGGTCACCGGAGATCACGGTGGCGCGCGGTCCGTTCACAGCGGCGATATCCACCCCGGTGTACGCCCGCAGCGCCTGTACCACCTCGGCCTCGGGGACCGCCAGCGCGGCCATCGCCCCGTCCGCATCGATCTCGTCCATCAGCCTGCCGCGCGCGGTTACCAAGCGGCAGGCGTCGTCGAGGTCGAGCACACCGGACACATGTGCGGCGGCCAGCTCACCCACAGAATGACCGGCCACGAAATCCGGTGCGGGGGTGAACGTTTCGAGCCAGCGAAACAACGCGACCTCGACGGCGAAGATCGCGGGCTGGGTGTAGCGGGTGCGATGGACGAGCCCGGACTCGTCGGCCAGCACCGTCGCGAGCGGCACCGGCAGATACGGGTCCAGCCGCTTGATCACCGCGTCCAGCTCCGTGGCGAACCCCGGTACGGCCGCGGCGAGCCGGGCCCCCATCCCGACTCGCTGACTGCCCTGACCGGAGAAAACGTACGCGCGCGGCCCCACCCTGTCCGGCGGACCGGCGACCACGGCATCGGGATGCGGCGCACCGGCCGCGACCGCCGCCAGCGCGGCACCGATATCCGCCGACGAGCGGACCACCGCGCGATGGGCGAAACCCTCGTCCACCCGGTGCGATTCGGCCGCGGCCACCACCACACCACCGGGATCGATCGCTGCGGCCAGTGCCACGGCATGGGCGCGCAGACCCACGGCCGAGCGGGCCGAGAACACCAGCGGCGCTGCGAGATCCGGAAGTTCTTGCGACACAGGCAATTCCGGCTCTTGCAGGATAACGTGCGCGTTGGTGCCGCTGATTCCGAACGACGAGACCGCCGCGGTACGCGGCCGACCCGTCTCGGGCCACGGCACCGGTCCGCCGACCGGCACCCGCAGATTCGCCGCGGACCAGTCGATCAGACCGCTGGGCGTCTCGACGTTCACCGTCGGCGGCACCGTCGCCGAGCCGAGCGCGCCGATCAGCTTGATCATGCCGGTGACACCGGCCGCTGCCTGGGTGTGCCCGATATTGGATTTCGCCGAGCCGATCAGTACCGGCCGATCCGCGCCACGCACACTGCCGTACACCGCGCCCAGCGCTTTCGCCTCGATGGGGTCACCGAGCGCGGTGCCGGTCCCGTGCGCCTCGACCACATCGATATCGGCGGGCGACAACCGCGCGTCCGCGAGGGCCGCGGAGATGACGCGCTGCTGGGCGAGACCGTTCGGCGCGGTGAGACCGTTGCTCGCGCCGTCGGAATTGATCGCGGTGCCGCGCACGACCGCGAGAATCCGGTGCCCGGCCCGTATCGCGTCCGCGCGTCGCTCGACCAGTACGGTCGCGACCGCCTCGGCCCACACCGTGCCGTCGGCGGCGTCGGCGAAGGGTTTGCAGCGACCGTCCGCGGCCAGACCGCCCTGTTTGGCGAATTCGGTGAACATGCCGGGTGTGGCCATCACACACACCCCGCCCACCACCGCGAGATCGCACTCACCCGAACGCAGTGCACGCACCGCCAGGTGCAGCGCGACCAGGGACGAGGAGCAGGCGGTGTCGACGGTGACGGCCGGGCCGGTGAAGCCGAAATGATAGGCCAGCCTGCCCGAGATCACACTGTTGGTGGTCCCGGTCAGCAGATATCCGGCGGCGCCGACGGCCGCTTCGTGCATGCGGGGGCCGTATTCCTGTTGTACCGCACCGACATACACGCCCGTACCGCTTCCACGCAGCGAGCTCGGTGCGATTCCGGCGCGTTGCAGGCAGGTCCAGGTCGACTCCAGCAGCAGCCGCTGCTGCGGGTCCATCGCCTCCGCCTCACGCGGGCCGATGCCGAAGAACGTCGCGTCGAAATCGGCGGCGTCGTACAGGAATCCGCCGCGACGAGCCGGGCCCGATCCCTGCGGGTGGAGGTCCCAGCCACGATCGGCCGGGAAGGTTCCGGTGACCTCGCGCCCGGCCAGCAACGCGTCCTGGAATTCCTCCGGGGTGTCCAGCCCACCCGGCCAGCGCCCGGCCGTGGCGACGATGACCACCTCGTCGTCGTCCGCTCGAATCCTTTGCACACCACTGGTATTCGTCGATGCCGTGCGGGCGCCGAGCAGTTCACCGAGATGGTCGATCACCGCGCGCGGGGTGGGGTGGTCGTAGACCAGGGAGGCGGGCAGGGGCAGGCCGGTCAGTTCGGCGATGACGTCGCGGAACTGCACCGAACCCAGCGAGTCCATGCCCAGCGTGGTGAACGCGCTGCGCAGTTCATCGTCGCCGACGGTGGTGGAGCCCAACGTGCGGGTCAGCGCGGTCACCACCGCGCTGACAGGATCGATCTCGGAGTCGCGGCGGATTTCGGTTGAGTTTGCCGGTATTTCGGTCGCACTCTCAGCGATTTCTATGGTGCCCGAATGTATTTTGGCTTTGCCCGAATGGACTTCGGATTTGTTTATCGGGATTTCGGACGTGTCGGCACGGATTCCAGCTGCGCTCGTGAGGATTTCGGCTGTTTCGGCCGGGATCTCGGCGCGCGGCCGGGCATCGATACTCCGTTCCACGCCTGTGATCCAGTGCGGTGTGCGCTGAAAGGGGTAGGTGGGCAGATCGATTCGCCGACGGGCGGGTATCGAACGCTCCCAGTCGACGGGCACACCGGCGCATTCGAGTTCGGCGAGGACCCGCAGCAGACCATCGGCATCGACGGTGCCGTCACGCAGCGCCGCCACGGCCGCGATGGTGCGACCACCGGCGTCGATGCCGGGAGCCGAACGGATCATGCTCGACAGTCCCGACCCCGGCCCGAGCTCGAGGAAGGTGGTCACACCGTGCTCGAGCAAGGTCTCGATGCCAGTGCCGAAACGTACCGTGCCGCGCAGTTGCGAGGTGAGGTAACCGGGGTCGGCGAGCTGCGCGTCGGTCAGCAAGCGGCCGGTGGTGTTCGACACCACCGGTGTGCCCAGGCGGTGAACCTCGGTGCCCGCCACCACATCCCGGAATTCCCCGAGCACCGGGTCCATGTGGGCGGAGTGGAAGGCATGGCTCACGGTCAGCCGGGTGGTCCGGTATCCGCGCCCGGCGAATTCCACACCCGCCGCCGCCACCGCGGCGGCCGCACCCGAGATGACGGTGGCCTGCCGGTGATTCACCGCGGCGATGTCGAAGTCGGCGCCGATGCGATCTCGATGCTCACGAATCTCGTTCTCGGACACCGCGATCGCGAGCATGGCACCGCCCGCGGGCGCGGCCTGCATCAACCGGCCGCGCTCGGCCACCAGCCGCACCGCGTCCCGAACCGCGAAGGCGCCGGAGACGGTGGCCGCGACCAGTTCGCCGATGGAATGACCGATCAGATGGTCGGCCCGCACCCCCAGTTCCCGGACCGCCTGGTACAGCGCGTATTCCACCGCGAAGAGGGCGGGCTGGGTGTAACGAGTGCGAGCGAGCAGCCCGGCGCTGTCGCGGTCCTCTTCGATCAGCAGTCGCCGCAGGTCCAGATCCAGATACGGGCCGAACTGCCCGACCACCTCGTCCAGCTGTGCGGCGAACCCCGGCAACGTCCGATACAGCGCGCGGGCCATGGCCGGTCGTTGCGCCCCCTGACCCGGAAATACGAACGCCAGACGCCCGTCCGCGCCCCGGTCCGTCCGGGTCCGCCGTCCCGACACCACCTGCGGCACAACCGAACCCGAGGTGACCGCGGCCAGACCGTCGTCGAGGTCGGCCCGATCGCGCGCCAAGACCACGGCCCGGTGATCGTGGCGCGCCCGGGTCACGTGCAGTGAGTAGGCCAGAGCGCCGAGATCTGTATCGGCCGTGAGGAATTCGCCCAGTTGCCGCGCGCGGTCCCGCAACGCGCCCGCACTCGCGCCGGTGAGTACGAACGGCGTGAGCGCGTCTCCGGACACGAACGGATCATCCGGCGGCACCGGTGCGGCCGCGGCCAGGACGACATGGCAGTTGGCGCCACCCATCCCGAACGAACTCACACCAGCGACAGCCGGATCCGTTGCGGGCCAGGGCGTGTGCGCTGTAACGACCTCTAAACCAAGCTCCGCCAACGGGATTCGCGGACTGGGGCGATCATGGTTGCGAGTCGCCGGGATTTCACCCCGGTACACCGCCAACGCCGCCTTCACCAGCCCTGCGATCCCCGCCGCCCCCTCGAGATGGCCGATGTTCGATTTCACCGATCCGACCCGCAGCGCGGCAGCACCGTCCCGCGTGGCCCCGTACACCCGTCCGAGCGCCGCGGCCTCGACCGGATCGCCGACCGGCGTTCCGGTGCCGTGCATTTCGACATAGCCGACGCGTCGCGGCTCGACTCCCGCGTCGATGAGCGCCGCGCGCAGCACCTCGGCCTGCGCGTCGGCACTCGGCGTGGTGAGGGTGGCGGCGGTCGCGCCGTCGTTGTTGACCGCCGAACCGTGGATCACCGCGTAGATCCGGTCCCCCGCCGCCAGCGCGGCGGTGAGGGGTTTCAGCGCGACCAGCGCCCCGCCCTCGCCCCGCACGTAGCCGTTGGCGCGCTCGTCGAAAGGGTGACAGGCATGGTCCGGGGACAGGGCGCCGAACCGCTCGGCGATCACCGTCTCGTGTTCGCCCAGTACGAGATTGACCCCGCCCGCCAGCGCCGCCGCGCATTCACCGCGCCGGATGCTCTGCACGGCCAGATGCACCGCCACCAGCGAGGACGCCTGCCCGGCATCGACGGTCAGGCTGGGCCCGCGCACACCCAGGACGTGCGAGATCCGGTTGGCGAGCATGCCGCGACTCAGCCCGGTGAGAGTGTGCCGGGTGGCGGCCGCGGCCTGCGAGAGGATCTCGTAGTCCCCGTGCATGGCCCCGATGTAGACCCCGGCGGAGGTGCCGCACAGATCGTGCGGGGAGATTCGACTGTCCTCCACCGCTTCCCACGCCAACTCCAGCAGCAGCCGCTGCTGCGGATCCATCGCGGCGGCCTCCCCCGCCGACACGCCGAACAGGCCGATGTCCATCCCCGTCACATCGCGCAGATAGCCGCCCGGCCGGTGGCGCCGGTCGCTCACGGTGACGGCGTCACCGCCGCGGGCGAGCAACTGCCAGAACCGCGCGAGATCCTCCGCACCGGGCAGCCGGACCGCCATGCCGACGATCGCGACCGCCCGCTCCTCGCGTCCCCCGGTACCCGCCGATGACGGCTCGTGCGTGCGCTGTTCGGCTGTCATGAAGATCAGCGTCGCGGGAAACGAGCGCCCCGGACACCCCTACCCGTGCCGTCGCGCGCCGACCGGGTTTAGGGGGCCACTAGGGGCTGTCAGGGGGCTCGGCCCGACCTTAGCGTTCCGGTGAGGGTCGATTCTCCACCCCGGCCGGTAGGACGAACAGCGTTGCAGCTCAGTAGATTACCCGCGCGATGAGACCGCGTGGTGGAAAGGACCACGATCATGACCGATCGGCTCGCCACGGCGGTAATCGAGGGCGCACCTGCCGAAGCGCTACTCGCACAACAGGTTCCGACGCACTATCGGGCCGCGCATCTGCGCCGCGAGGATGTCGGCATGTTCGACGGCGTGACCGACAAGGATCCACGCCGATCGATCCATCTCGGCGAGGTGCCCATGCCCGAACTCGCACCCGACGAGGCGCTGGTTGCGGTCATGGCCAGTTCGATCAATTTCAACACCGTGTGGTCGTCGATCTTCGAACCGGTGTCGACCTTCGACATGCTCGACCGCTACGCCCGCCCGGGCGGTTTCGCGGCCCGGCACCGGCGCGATCATCAGGTCATCGGCTCGGACGCGGCCGGGGTCGTGGTCCGGACTGGCGCCGGGGTCCGCAACTGGAAGGTCGGCGACCACGTCACGGTGTCGCCCGTCGTGGTCGACGATCAGAACGCGGGCGCGCACGACGACGCCATGCTCGATCCGGGCATGACGGCGTGGGGTTACGAGACCAATTTCGGTGGGCTGGCGCACTATTGCGTCGTGCGGGCCAGTCAGCTGCTGCCCAAACCGGCACATCTGACCTGGGAGGAGGCGGCCTGTATCAATCTGTGCGGCGGCACCGCCTACCGGATGCTGGTGGGCGAGCACGGCGCGCGGATCAAACAGGGTGACATCGTGCTGATCTGGGGCGCGGCCGGCGGGCTCGGCGCCTTCGCCACCCAGCTGGTGCGCAACGCCGGCGGCATCCCGGTCGGCGTGGTGTCGTCGCGGGAGAAGGCACGGCTGGTGCGGGCGCTGGGATGTGAGGTCGTGGTCGATCGCACGGAATTGGAGCTCGATAGCGGAGATCGCGGACCCGAGGCGACGATCGCGGCCGCGAAACGGCTCGGCCGCGCCATACGCGCCGCGGTCGGCGAGGATCCGCACGTCGCCTTCGACTACACCGGTCGCGACACCTTCGGCATGTCGGTGATCGTCGTGCGCCGCGGCGGAACGGTCATCACCTGCGGCTCGTCGAGCGGATACCGGCACGAATACGACAACCGCTATCTGTGGATGAATTTGAAACGCGTGATCGGCAGTCACGCGATGAATTTGAAAGAAGCGGCGGAAATGATACGCCTCTTCGACCTCGGGAAACTCGCGCCACCATTGTCGGCGGTTCATCCGCTGAGCGATGTGGCCGAGGCGGTGCGTTCGGTGCAGCAGAATGTGCATGTCGGCAAGGTCGGCGTGTTGGGGCTGGCGCCGAATGCGGGTCTGGGCGTAACCGATCCGGAGAAGAGAGAGCGTCTCGGTGAGGATTTCCTGTCCCCACTACGACCACTACCTGCACTGATATCCGTTCCCGACACCGATCGAGTGGTCGTTCATCAGTAGCGGTACACCGAATTCCCGACCGATCAATTCCCGTCGCGACGCGACGGGAATTTGTCGTGTCCAAACCCCCTGGATCTCCTTTTTCATGCGGATTCTCGGCATCGGGCAATTTAAATCCGGACGATTCTTGATATCGCATCCGCAATCACAGTGCCCGATCGTGGTAAATGCACATCGCACGATGAGGGAGATATAAATGAATACCAAAGCGATGACACTCGGCGCGGCGATTTCGATCGCGGCGCTGACCATCGGTTCGGGTAGCGCGCACGCCGATTCCGGCGCAGACCACAACGTCGGCTATCGGGCCACCACCACGGCCTCGTCGATCGGCATCGAGATCGATTCCGGATCACTCACCGACGACAACGGCGTCCTGAAGGTGCGCTCCGACCGCGGCAAGGTACTGGCGGGCACCGAATTGTCCTTCCGGGTGGATGATTTCGTCTTCCCGATCCGCGCCGACATCACCGGCCGCACCGCGACACTCACACCGCAATTGGACCCGGCCCACGCCGTGTATCGCCCGATCGCACTGCCGTACGAAGACCAGGCCCCCTGGAAAACCCCCTACGACCGCGAACAGGCCGCCTGGTCCCGCCTGACCAGCACCATCGGCGCCGGCGCCACCGTCGGCACCCTGGTCGGCGGCCTCACCGGCGGCGCAGTCGGCTGCCTACTCGGCGGCATCGCCGGCGCCACCGTGGCCGCAGCCACCCTGGTCGGCCTGTTCGGCCCCTTCGTTCCAGCCGCACTCGTCGGCTGCCTGGGCGGAATAGTCGCGGTCGGCGCCCTGGGCACCCTCGCAGGCCAACTACTGGTCACCGCCCCGGTGACAGTCCTGGCCGCCGTCCAGTACTTCACCACCATCAACCAACCGTTCCAAACCCACTGAACAGCAACGGTTCCCTCGATCCGGCAGATCGGATCGAGGGAACCGCGCCCTTTCCGTTTCACCTCCTCACCCGCAACACCATCGCCGGCCTGGTTTCCGACGAGTCCGCCGGACTCTCCCGGTAACCGCAGGTCACGCACGATCAACTACTGCGCACAAGGCCCGAGGGTTTGTCGTTGCCCCGTGGCGGCGGACCGCACGATCGCGTCCAGGAGCCGATGACGCTTGACGGCGTGTGCGAAATCCGGGGCGACAGTCGTTCCGTGGACGAGGTCGTCCCGAATCGCGGCATAGGCGTGCGCCAGCGTGTGGATTACCGTTCCGGCCAGGCCGGGATAGTCGTCGTACCCGCTGGGCGGCGTCATCTTCGTGGGCCGACCGCCGCCGCGCGTGCCGTACACCGTGACCGGGCCGAGGTGCGGGAACTCGGCGGCGGTGATCTCGAGCCTCCCCTCCGTACCGTCGATGAGCAGGGAGAACCCCGCACCCGATGCCGCGCCGCCGCGGTGGTGGACGGACAGGATCGCCCCGCCCGCCACCGTGCCGGAGATCGCGATCTGGTCCTCGGCGGTCATCGGAACGACCTGTCCGGTGCGCCCGAGGGGAACCTGCGGACGACGGGTCGCGGTGGTGGCCACCACGTCCCGAAGCTCGCCGACGACCATCGACACCAGGTCGATCGCGTGTCCGAAAGCGATGGTCAGCATCGTGGCCCCGAGCTTGCGGTCGAGCGTGTAGACCAGGTTCGGAGGCACCGGAGTGCCCCATTCGGTCGAGGACGCCACGACCGTGGCGGAGAGCACTTCTCCCACGAATCCTTCGGACACGAGGTCGGCCAGCCAACGGAAAGCAGGCGAGGAGCGACCTTGCAGACCGACGAAGGTGGGCGTCGTCCCGGCGGCACGCTCCATCTCCCACGCCTCGCGCAGGTCGACGGCCAGCGGCCATTCGGAGAGCACCGGCACGCCCGCCTCCAACACGGGCAACACGAGTTCGCGGTGCCGAGGCACCTTGACGGCGACGACAACGAGGTCGACGTTCTCGTCGCCGGCGAGCTGCTCGACCGACGTGTACGCGGGCACGCCGTACGCCGCGCCCGCCGCCCGGGCCGATGCTGCGGAGCTCGCCGCCAGCGCGCGCAGCTCGATCCCGTCGACAGCGTTCAGCGCGGGCAGGTGAGCCCCTGCGGCCCACCCACCCGTGGCACTCAGCCCGACGATGCCGACGCCGATCGAGTTGCCGGAGTCAGGCACCGAGCTGCCGCATCAGGGTCTCGGCGTCGTGCAGGGCCGTCATGTGCACGAACCGCCCGTCACGAACCTGATAGATGGCGTACTCGACGATCTCGAACGAGGCGCCGGTGGGAGCCACGCCGAGCCACTCCTTGGCGGGCGTCCCCGTGTTGATCAGGCGAGCGGCCAGGCGATCACCGTCGACCGCGATCTCCTGGAGTTCCCAGTGGAAGTCCGGAACCGCGTCGATGTCGCCGTTCAGCACGGCGACGACCTGGTCGCGAGTGCCGGGCTCGCCGTTCAGGGTGGTCTCGTCGTTGATGAACTCGTCCATCCGGTAGATCTCGTGGGCGTTGAGCGCCGCGATGTAGCGAAGGTAGAACTCGCGCAGATCGGTGTCGGACATGATCGCCTTCTTTCAGCCCTCGGAGAGGAGGGCGTGCTCAATACTTCTGTTCCGAACGGTACTGAAGTGCGACCACGTTGTCACCGCCCCGCACGTGAGGCGAATGTCTCACCGAGACAAGGGAACAAGCGGAGGAGACAGCGGCTACACGGGCCAGTCGAGCAACGCTGTATCGACGATCTCATCGAGCTCGGCAGGACCGAGGCCATTGGCAGCCTGGACCGCGATGCCGAAACCCATCGTCATGATGAACCGAGCAAGACGCCGAGGGTCGGCGTCGGACGGAAGATCACCCTCGTCGACGGCACGCCGGAAGCGCGCCTCGAGATGAACCCCCGCGTCGTTGCGCCAGTCGACAAGCAGGTCGTGGACGGCCCGGCTCTCCTCGCTCGACGCCAGCGCCCCCTGCACGGCCAGACACCCCGAGGGACCCTCCGCAGGGGTCGTGGCGCAGACCGCTCCGCGCAGGAACGCGAAGGCCACCGCCCGTGCGGTCGGCTCCTCCAGGGCCCGCGTGACATACACGGCCGGCCCGGCGGCGTAGCGCTCGAGAGCCTTACGGAACAACTCCTCCTTGTTGCCGAAGGCCGCATACATACTGGTTTTGGTGATCCCCATGGCACCGGTCAGCTCGGCGAGGCTCGCACCTTCGTAGCCTTGCGCCCAGAAGACCCGCATCGCGCGTTCCAGCGCCTCATCGATGTCGAATCCCCGAGGCCGCCCCATGACAGCCCTGCGCGAGTCACCCATAGCACAAGAGTACCCCTCGGTACATATCTACATGACCATGAAAACCACTTCACTCGGTGGCCTCGAGGTCTCGCGCATCGGTCTCGGAGCCATGGGGACGTCGGCGTTCCATACGTACCGCCACGCAGGTTCCGCACTTGCCGGTATTGACTTCCCGCTCAACGGAAACCATGCGGCGCAACATGTTTCGGCGGACTAACCGACCGGAACAACCGTGTCGCCACGCTTTGCCAGCAGCAGCGCCGGACGGTGCTTGCCGTCCTTGAACCAGTGATGCGAGCCGGGCTTGCGGGCCTCGGCCGCGAGGTGCTTGATACCTGCCTCGCAAGCGATTTCCTTCAACTTTCGCCCCACGGCCCCGCCGAAGTACAGCCGCATACCGGTCTCGTTCTTGTGACCGAGCTGGTAGATGGCGGCGGCCCGGCCGAAGCTCAGGCACATGGCGGGGAAGGCGAGGTCGATCGGGGTGGGCTGTTCGCCTGCGATTCGGTGCAGCACCGTGTCGGCCGCGTGGGCTCCCAGGCAGTACGCGACGTACGCGCTCATGCGGAACGGCACGTCCGACGGCGCCGAGGCGTCGCCCGCCGCGACGATGCGTTCGTCATCGATGCTGGTCAACGTCTCATCGGCGAGTAGACGTCCGGCGGTGTCGGTGCTCAGGCCGCTGCGGGCGGCCAGGTCCGGCACGCCGAAACCCGCGGTCCAGATCGTGACGTCACCGGCCAGCGTCCGACCGTCGGCGAGCTGCACGGTCTCGCGGGTCACCGCCGTGACGGCATTCCCCTCGATGACGGTCACCCCCAGTCCCGCGAGGTTCTTGCGGGCCGTGCGCCGCGCCTTCGGGTGCAGGTACGGAACGAGGACGTCACCGCAGATCAGTGTGACCGCCCGCCCCTGCTCGGCGAGTTCGGCGGCGGTTTCGACCCCGGTCGGGCCGCCGCCGATCACCGTCACCGCGGCCGTCGCGGGGGTGTCCAGCAGCACCGACCGCAATCGCCGCGCCGCCTCCGAAGTCGCTATGGGATAAGCGAATTCGGCCGCACCCGGCACCTGCGGCGTCGCGCTGCCGCTGCCCACCGCGTAGATCAGGTGGTCGTAGCCGACACCGCGGCCGCCGGCCAGCACCACCGTGCGCTCGGCGGCGTCGATCCGCGTCACGCTGTCGACCACCAGCTCGACACCGTCGGCCAGAATATCCTTGAAATCGACTGTGGCCTCATGTGTTTCGGCCACCAGCTGATGCAACCGCAGCCTCGGGACGAAGGCCCGGCGCGGGTTGATCACGGTCACCTTCACGTCGTCGCGCTGGGTCAGGCGATTGGCCGCCATCACACCGGCGTATCCGCCACCGACCACGACGACTTCGTGCTTGCTCATGTTCTTCTCCTTCGGTCCAGGCCGCCTACCTGGGACATCGGGGCCGTTCGGGGTGTTCCCGGTGATGAATCAAGCTTCGCGGTCGGCCGAGAGCTGATCAACGTAAGCTTCGTGGACCGATTGATAACCCTGGAGTTATTCGTGGAGCTACGCGATATCGAGATCTTCCTGACGCTCGCCGAGGAATTGCACTTCGGCCGCACCGCCGAACGCCTGCACGTCTCCCAGGCCCGCGTCAGCCAGGCCATCCGCGCCCAGGAACGACGCATCGGCACCGCACTGTTCGACCGCACCAGCCGCCGCGTGCGGCTCACCCCCGTCGGCCGCCGCCTGCGGGAGGACCTGCAACAGGTCCACGACCTGCTCCAAGCCGCACTCGCCCGCGCCGAAGCCGCCGGACCGGGCGTCGGCGAAACTCTGAAGATCGGCGTATTCGGGCACGCCGGACATGAGATGCGCCCCCTGATCGACGCCTTCCGCACCCGCTATCCGGGCAACGACGTCACCTTCGGCGAGGTCAACGGCGCCGAACCGTTCAACGCGCTGCGCAGCGGGGAACACGACGTCAACGTGCTGTGGCTCCCAGTCTTCGAACCCGACCTCACCGTCGGCCCCACCGTCCTCACCGGCCGCCGCGTCCTGGCCGTCGCCACCGACCACCCCCTGGCCGACCGCGGCGCCGCATCCCTGGAAGACCTGGCCGACAACCACGTCGTCGACTTCGGCCCCGACGCCCCCGAATACTGGGTGGCCGCCATGGTCCCCACCCGCACCCCGCAGGGCCGCCGCATCCCCCGCGGCCCGGTAGCCCGCACCTTCCACGAACTCCTCGCCCTCGTCGCCTCCGGCCGATGCATCCATCCCCTGGGCGAAATCGCCGCCCGCTACAACACCCCGCCCGGCATCACCTTCCTCCCCATGCCCGACACCCCTGAACTCCAGTGGGCCCTCGTCTGGCCCTCCACCACCGACAACCCCCTGATCCGAGCCTTGTCCCACACCGCAGCCGACCTGGGGCCGATCCAGCTGTAAGCCAACAACACCCGTCTCGACGCTCAATCGATGGCCAGGGCCAAGTGAAAGTCGACCCGGTCGTCGGGGTCGGTGAGACTGTGATCGGTCAACTGTTCGATGCGTTGGATCCGGTAACGCAGCGTGTTGACGTGCAGGTGCATTTCGGCGGCGCAGCGGCTCCAGGAACCGGATGCGGCCAGGAATGTGGCGAGGGTGGCCACCAGGTTCGTTCGGTGTCGGCGGTCGTACTCCTCGACGGGCCCGATCAGGCGCTGGCGGAACAACTTTCGGACGTCGTCGGGGATCGAGGCGAGCAGGAGCAGATGGGAGGAGAGTTCGGCGCTGGTCGAGGCGCTGAACCAGTCCTTGGACAATGCCGCAACGCGGTGTGCGTGACGCGCCTCGTGCAACGAACGGCGGAGTGCCGCAACGCTTGTCGCCGCGTGGCCGACACCGAGCACGATCCGGCCGCGTCCGACGAGTGGGCGCATGCGTTCGGCGGCCTGCCGGACCAGGTCGATCAACCGCTCCCCCGGTAGCTCGGGCGCCGCGGGGATCAGGAGCAGGTAACCGGGTTCGGCCGCAATCGGTTCCGGCGTGCCGGGCACCGCGCGGACCAGCTCACCCAGCAGCACCGCCGCGAATTCCCCACCGTAGGCAGTGTTTTCGGTGGCGGCGAGCACCGCGACAATCGGCCGGTCCGGATCCAGACCGAGACTGCGCAACCGCGCTCCGACCGCGGCGTCGTCACCGGCGCCGAGATGCGCGAGCGACTCGCGCAGGAAACGCTCCTCGACGATCCGACGTTCCTGCCGCAACGCCTCACTCATCGCCCACAGCATGCACACCTGCGCCATCGCGTCGACGACCCACGGCTCCCGATCCCGGTAATCGCCGTCGGTCACGAGATATCCGGCCGACGGACGCCGCGCGATCGGCGACTGCACCGGATGGATCGACACGGTGCTGTTCCCCACGGACTGCACACTCGGAAATACCGACTCCGCCAACGCATTTCGAAACGCGCGGTCGAGCCGATCGGATTCGACGCCGGGGATCGCACCCGTGGTCGACCGGCCCGTCGCGGACAGCAGCGCACAGCCGATCCCGGTCGTAAGACGAAGGGGCGCAAGCAACCCCGCGGGCCCCTCGCCCGCCGCCAGGCTCGCCAGCAGTCCGCGATGCAGCGCCGCACCCGGCGTCGGCCCGGTCGCATCGCGCAGGGCCGCGTCGATCGTCGCGGTGATGGTGGCGTAGGAGACGCCGTCGCCGACGGTGAACGCCGTGATCCCCTGTCGGCGACAGGCATCCAGGACCGGTTCGGGGACCCGCCCGTGTACCGCGCTGCCGACCACCAGTCCCGCGCACCCCGCACCGGCCAGCGCCCGGCAGAACACCTCGGCGTCCGCCGCATCGCGATACCAGGTGGCGCTGGTGAGCACCAGTTCCCCGCCCGCGAGATAGCCGACGGGGTCCGGCAGATCCGTGGTGTACACGCCGCGTACCTCCCGGTCGCGGCGGCCCAGGTTGAGCAACTCGAGCTCGAGATCGGGCAACTCGAGTAGGTCGGACACCAGCATGGTCGGCACTTCCTGGTCTTCGGGCGCACCCTCGCGTGTTACGGCGACGTGCATTCCGATGTATCGCTGTTCGGAGAATTCTACAAACACCGGAGAATCCCGGATCGAACTGTTCGTCGACTCACATTCTGCCGAAGTAGCTGGCTGAAGGCTTGACTGGAGCTACCACCCGATCACCGGCAACGTTCCGACACCCGCCGGTGATCCAGCTCGCTGTTCGTAGGAGTCACCAGTATGTCCACCGTTGACGAGGTCGCATCGGCCGCCCACTCCCGCCGGTACGGCATCGAGATCCACGGCATCGAACCCATTCCGACAACGCTGCGGCACGGGCGGCCGCGGTCGTTGTTCACGCTGTGGTTCGGTGCGAACACCCAGTTCGCGACGCTCTCGGTGGGCGCGCTGACCACCGCGGCCTTCGGTCTGCGCCTGATACCCGCGATCCTGGCCATCGCGGTGGGCACCCTGCTCAGCTCCACGGTGGTGGGCCTGCTGTCCACGCGCGGCCCGAATACCGGTCTGCCGCAACTGATTCAGACCCGGGGACCATTCGGCTGGTTCGGGAATCTGCCCGCCGCGCTGTCCACCGCGATCGGCGGTATCGGCTGGTACGTCGTCGACACGATCCTGGGTGTGTTCATCCTGCGCAACCTGCTCGGCATCGGGTTCACCGCCTCGCTGGCGATCATGGTGGTCGGGCAGTTGATCGTCCCGATCATCGGTTATCGCATGATCCACGCGCTGGAACGGGGCATGTCGGTGCTGCTGATCTGCGTCTTCGCCATCGTGACCTGCTATGTCGGCGGCCGGGCCCACCTCGCACCGGCCGCGAGTCCCTCGCTGGGCACGATCGGCGCGTTCATGCTGGCGGTGTCGGTGACGGCCGCGCGCGGGCTCGGCTGGTCCGCGTACGCGTGCGACTACACCCGATACCTACCCGCCGGGACGAGTCCGCGGCGGGTGTTCGCGGCCGCGACGGGAGGTTCGACGCTGGCCGGCATCTGGATCGGTGGTCTGGGCGCGGCGCTGGGCACCGCGGCGGCGGTGACCGATCCGAGTTCGATGGTGAGCCAACTACTTCCGCCGACACTGGGCCGGATCGTGCTGGTCGCGCTGCTGCTCTCGACACTGTCCTCGACCGTGATCGATCTGTACTCGGGGTCGATGGCGGCGCTGGCCGCCGGGGTGCGGATTCCGCGCTGGGTGTCGGTCGTGGTCGTCTGCGCCATCGGCTCGGTGTTGGCCTGGTGGGCCGGACAGCACAGTTTCACCGACACCTTCCAGAACTTCCTGCTGATCACCAGTTATTGGCTCGCGCCGTGGGCCACGGTCACCGTCGCCGCGTTGTTCCGATTCGACCGCGACGTGGCGCCGACACCCGCCCAACTGGCCGATCGCCGACGTCGTTTCGGTCCGGGCCTACCGGCCACACTGCTCGGAGTCATCGCGTCGATCCCGTTCATGAGCCAGACCCTGTACACCGGACCGATCGCGCACGCCTACCCCACCGTCAGCGGCTTCGGGCATGTGATCGGTTGCGCTGTAGCAGTTTTCGCCTACGCCGTCATTTCCCGGAAGGCCCGCGCATGACCACGCCACCACGCACCCTGATCCGCAACGGCATCGTCATCCCCTGCGCCGGTGACCGGACCGTACTCGATCCGGGCTCGGTACTACTCGAGCACGGCCGCATCGCCGCGATCGGCACCGTGGCACAGCTCGACGCGGCCGCGCACGACGCAGTGGTGGTCGACGCCACCGGGCATGCCGTCATTCCCGGCCTGCACAATTGCCACCTGCATTCCGGATTGTTGCGTGGCACAGCGGAATCGAAGTCGCTGTGGGATTGGTTGCGCGACTACGTCGATCCGGCGCACCGCGCACTGACACCGGAGATCGCCGAGACGGCGTCGCTGCTGTGCTACACCGAGGCGTTGCAGGGCGGCACCACCTCGGTCATGGACATGTGGCGGTACATGGAGGGTTCCGCGCGTGCCGCCGAGCAGGTCGGCCTGCGAGCCACCCTGGTGCCGTATGTCGCGGATCTGCCCGGTTACGACTACTTCGAAACCCTGGAGAGCAATCGCGCACTGCTGGAGAATTATCGGAGCTTCGCGGGTGGGCGGGTGCGATCCTGGGTCGGGCTCGAGCATCTGTTCTATTGCAGCCCAGAGGCTTTCACCGCAGCGGCCAACCTCGCGCGGGAGTTCGACACCGGTCTGCACACACACTCCTCCGAAACCATCTGGGAGGTACAGGAATCGCTGCGCCGGTTCGGTCGGCGGCCGATCGAGGAGTTCTTCCATCGCGGCATCCTCGGCGAGCGAACCGTTGTGGCGCACTGCGTTTGGGTAGACGACCGCGAAATGGAGATACTCGCACAGACCGGGACCGGCGTGGCGCACTGTCCGTGTTCGAATATGAAGTTGTCCTCGGGAAGCGCGCCGGTAAT
Source organism: Nocardia macrotermitis (assembly GCF_009604405.1). GTDB lineage: Bacteria > Actinomycetota > Actinomycetes > Mycobacteriales > Mycobacteriaceae > Nocardia > Nocardia macrotermitis. The sequence continues at coordinate 120,816 of NZ_WEGK01000006.1, read as the reverse complement.
CACCATGCGGGACAAGGGAATCGCCGTCGGTCTCGGCAGCGACGGCGAGAAGGAGAACAACAACCTGGACATGCTCGAGGAGATGAAAGTCGCCTCGCTGCTACAGAAGGTCAGCACCCTGGATCCGACGAGCGGTGATCCGTGGGACATCCTCACCATGGCCACTCTCGACGGCGCACGCACACTGGGCCTCGATCGCGAGACCGGGTCGTTGGCGCCCGGGAAGCAGGCCGATATCGTGCTGGTGGATCTGCGGACGCTGCACACGACCCCGCTGTTGCGCGGCGAGAATTTCAATGCCGTTGCGCACCTGGTCTTTTCCGCATCGGCCGCCGATGTGCGGAAGGTGTACGTCGAGGGCCGACTGGTCGTCGACGGCGGGAAGGCGATCACCGTCGATACCGAAGCCGTACGTGTCCGGGCGCAGCACGCGGCGGAGGAGCTCTTCGCCCGTCGCGCCGCCCTAACTACAGGAAGTCACCAGTGAACACGAAAATACCTGATGCACAAGCAATTACCGCATCGGAACTCGAGCTGCTGCGCGAAGCGATCGCCGAATCGTATGCGTCGCGGGAGCGTGGGCGGCATCCGTTCGGGGCCGTCGTCGCGGATGAGAACGGCGTCGTCGTGGCGCGGCGCGGCAACAACTCGATGCCGCCGGAGGGGGATCCCACGCAGCACGCGGAGTTGACCGCCGCCGCCGAAGCCACCTCGAAGCTCACCGCCGCGCAACTCGCGCGCGCCACGCTGTACACCAGTGCCGAACCGTGTGTGATGTGCGCGGGGGCGATCTATTGGACCGGTATCGGGCGGGTCGTCTACGCGTTGTCCGAGGAGAAACTTCTCGGTCTCACCGGTGACAATCCGGAGAATCCGACCTTCGCGCTGCCTTGTCGTGAGGTTTTCGCGCGGGGGCAGCGGGTTGTCGAGGTGCATGGGCCGATGCTCGAGGATGAGGCCGCGGACGTGCACGTCGGATTCTGGTAGTCGGGTCACTGCTCGACGAGGTGTGTCAGGGGGAGGATGACGCGGTCCTCGATGCCCGGCGGCCAGGGCAAGCGGGGCGAGACCAGCCGCTGGTGGGCTAGGCCGTGCAGGCCGATCCACAGTGCGACCGCCTCGGCGAACGGGTCGGTGCTGGTCGCGCGTAATCGCGGGTCCGGGAGGGTTGACCGAATCGGTAAGGCAGCGGCTTGCTGAGCCGTCGGGCGAACAGCCTGTGCGAGTTCGAATCTCGCACCCTCCGCCATATGAAAACGCGGCCGGTTCGTCACTGCGACGGGGCCGCGGCGTTGTCCTCGATGTCGAAGAGTTCGCCGATGAGGCCGCCCAGGAAGCGGCGGTGTTGGGAGGAGATTTCGGCGGCGGCGGTGCTGTCGCCGGCGGCGCAGAGGTCGATGAGGTTGTCGTGGTGTTCGAGGGCGTCCTGCCAGCCTCGGAGGCTGGAGAATTTGCGGTAGTAGATGCGGTGGATCTGGGGGTGGACCTGTTGGATGAGGCGTTTGAGGAGGGGGTTGGCGGCGGCATCGACGATGACGCCGTGCAGGATGTCGTCGGCGGCCAGGGCGGCGGCGATGTCGTCGGCCCGGATCGCTTGTGCCAGATCGTCATTGGCCGTGCGCATGAGGGCGATCATGTCGGGGGTCAGGTTGGGGACTCCGGTGCGGACGGCCAGCTGGTCCAGGACCTCGAGCACGGCCAGCGTCGCCTCGACATCGGCGCGGTGTAGTGGCGTGATCCGGGTGAAGGCGGCGGGTTTGGCCTCTACCAGACCGGTATCGATCAGGCGGGCGAGGGCCTCGCGCACCGGAGTCCGGCTCAGGCCCAGCTGATCCGCGAGATCGCTGTCGCGGACCTTCGAACCGGGGGCGAGCTGCCCGGTGACGATCGCATCGCAGATCCGATCGAACGCCACATCGCTCATGCGTCGTCGCTCCACGCGGTCACCCAACATATTGGATACTGTACGTCCGGCAAACCCCCGGGGTACATACGGCACAGAGTGACCCTGTCCACATCCAATATATTGGATGTGGTGTACCGTTCGATGCGGTTGGCGTACCGAATCGAATCCGCGCAGCGGGACAGCTGAGCGCCGAGTGGAAAGAAAACCGAATGACCCGTACGACCGCGCCGCAGACTCTCCCGGTCCCGGCGATCCACGCCCGCTCCTGGCTGCTGGTCCCGGGTTCGCGCCCGGACCGGTTCGACGACGCCACACACTCGGCCGCCGACGCCGTCATCTTCGACCTCGAGGACGGCGTCATCCCGTCCGCGAAAGCCGTTGCCCGCGAACGTGTTACCGAGTACCTCTCGACCGGCCATATCGGCTGGGTGCGGATCAACAACATCACCACCCCCGACTGGGCCATCGACCTCGCGGCCCTGCGCGGGCTGCCGGGGCTGCGCGGGGTGATGCTCGCCAAGACCGAATCCGGACATCAGGTCGACCGCACCGCCGACGAACTGCCCGGCCTTCCGGTGCTCGCCCTGGTCGAATCGGCGCGGGGTATCGAGTTCGCCTTCGATATCGCCTCGGCCGAGGCGACCATCCGATTGGCTTTCGGCACAGGCGATTTCCGCCGGGACACCAATGTCGGCGCGGATGCGCTGGCCTACGCGCGCAGCCGCCTGGTCGTCGCCAGCCGGGCCGCCGACATCGCGGGCCCGATCGATGGACCGTGCGTGACCGGCCCGGCGGATCTGCCCGCCGAACTGGCCGTGACGAAGTCGATGGGGATGAGCGGCAAACTCTGCATGCACGCCCGCGACACCGCGACGGTCAACCTCGCCCTGAGCCCGCAACCCGACGAGGTCGCCTGGGCAGCGGAGACGATCGATCGTCTCGGCCCCGCGGGCGAGCACGTCGCCGACGGCAGCGATCTGCCCAAACTCGCTCGCGCACACCGGATCAACCATATGACCGGCATCTTCGCGCGGGCCTGAGAAGTTCGCTCGCAAACTGGTAGTAGCCGCGCACCGCGTCACTCATCCGGCCGCCCGGATGTTGACGCGGTGCATTGCGTTGCACAACATCGGAGTTCATTCGCACACCTGATCAACCACCGATCGCGACGACGAACCGGGTCGCGTCGTTCCCATAGTGCAACAGGTAGGTCAGGTGAATGGGAAAGTTCTTCCCGCTGTCGCAGAACGGGTCGCCCGTGTCGCAGTACGAGCGAATTCTGTAGCCTGGAGCCATCGAGAGCAACTGGGAACGAACCTTGGGCACCGACCGTCTCGCCGCCCTCACTATCCTGGAGAACAAGGACCGATGAGACCGGATCCCGCTGCACCACAACGTGATCCGCTGCCGCTGCTGGGCAGGACCGCCGTCGTCACCGGCGTGAGCCGACGCCAGGGGATCGGCTACGCGATCGCCCGCCACCTGGCTGCCTACGGCGCGAGCCTGTTCCTGCACCACCACACACCACACGACGCGAAGCAGCCGTGGGGAGCGGATCCCGCAGGGCCACAAGCGATTACCGACGACATCGCCGAACTACAGCCCGAGAGCGCCACAATCCACCACCTCGGCTCGGACCTCGCGATTCCCGACGCACCCGATCGACTGTTCGACGCCGCGCGAAAAGCGCACGGCCACATAGACATTCTGATCTGCAACCACGGACGCAGCGGCGGCGACGGCCCGCTCGAGTCGATGGACGCCCGCTGGCTGGCCACCGACGAATCCGCCTGGATCACAGGGCAAGTCATCAATTCCGAGGGCGGATTCCGGCGCTGAATCCGGGCGCGGCGGGCTCGTTCGGACGGCCGATTCATCACCGAAGTGAAACACAGCTAACTGCCAGGGAATATTGACAATCAGCAGTTAGATTCAGCAGCGTTCGAGTGGTGCCACCGTATGACATCGACCGAGGAGGGCGGCTTGTGGAGACGTTCGGGAGGGGCCCTCGATTCGGCTCGGACTATTATCACACCGGCCACGCCACACGCAAGAATTTCCGCCCGGTATTGCTAACAAAGCACACAGGGTGACCGCTGCTTGCGCAACGTCGCACAGCAGCAGATGATGCTTCCGGCCAGAATTCCCCGATTCGGCCGCGAAGAAATAAATCGGCATCGAATTGTTCACACGGCAGGACTCCAGTGGGCAATTCGAAGGTATCCGCGAATCGAATATTCCCCGATAACGCGGATACCGAATGCCGATGTCCACCGAAAGAAAGGAACAGTTATGTCCTCGAAGCGGAAGACCGTTCGCGGTTTCGTCGCGGCCGCGGCCGTCGCCGGTGTGTTGAGCGCGCCCCTGGCCATCGCCGCCTCGGCGAACGCCCAGCCCGCTCCGGCCCCCAAGCCTGCTCCCACCTGCGGACACCCGGGTCAGCCCGCCTGCCCGCCGCCGGCGCCGCACCGCTGATCGAACCGGCGATCTCGTAACTCCGGTAGGGCTGCCAGGATCCCGGAAGCCCTACCGGGCCAACGACAATCGCCCCCAGCGGACCGATGGATTCCCGAGCCCGGCTCGATCACCGGAATGTCACGGTTGTCGCCCCGATCGGCCACAGCGGCTATCGTGGCCTGGTGAACGACTATCGTCCCGAGGCCACGACCGCGAGCGTTCTGGTGGTCGACGACGAGCCGTATATCCTGGATCTGCTCGGATCCGGACTGCGACTGAACGGCTTCGAAGTATATTCGGCCGAAGATGGCGCGGAAGCGCTCGCGATGGCAGCGATGCACAGCCCGGATATCGTCGTACTCGACGTGATGCTACCCGATATCGACGGATTCGCCGTCGCCCAACAACTCCCCGGCGTCGGCTGCGATGCGCCGATTCTGTTCCTGACCGCTCGGGATACCGTCGAAGACCGTATAACGGGTTTGACCGTGGGCGGTGACGACTATGTCAGCAAACCTTTCAGCATCGAAGAAGTCGCCGCACGATTGCGCTCCATCCTGCGCCGCACGTCACCGGGCAACGATCTCGCACGGCTGTGCTACGCCGACCTGATCCTGGACGCCGCCGCCCATCGGGTGTGGCGGGACCGGACGCCGATCTCGTTGTCGCCCACCGAATTCGACCTGCTGCGCTATCTGATGGAGAACGCCGAGAAGGTGCTGAGCCGCAAGCAGATCCTGGAGAACGTGTGGGGCAGCGGCGAGCGGCGCAGCAGCCGGGTGGTGGAGACCTTCATCAGCCGGCTGCGGCAGAAGATCGACGCCGAGGGCGTGCCGCTGCTGCACACCACGCGCGGTGTCGGGTACGTGCTGCGCGGATCGAGCCGGACGAGTTGATCGCCCTCGGCAGGCGCAGGTTGACGCTGCGCACCCGGCTGCTGCTCACTGTGCTGACCATCACCACGGTCGGTCTGGCCGCGTTCGCGACCTCGAGCGTGGTCCTGCTCGAGCATTCGCTGCTGGCTCGCACCGACGACCAGATCGACCGTGTCGCAGACGCTTTGACGTCGGTGAACCGTCCGCCGCCGCCCCCGCCACCGAGCGCCGCGACCAACTACACCGATCCGGCGTATCCGCTGACCGCGCGGATGATCTTCTTCGAACCCGACGGCGCCCTGGTCGGCCAGGTCGGCGTCTGGCATTCGACTCTGCTACTGCCGCCGATGAATTCGGCGTCGGTCGGCGCGCACGGCCGGGCGCCGTTCACCGTGGGCGAGCGCGACGGATCCACGCAGTGGCGGGTGACCGTGGTGGTGCAGCCGCCCGATCGCTACGAGCCGGAGGGCGGCACCGCGGCGATAGCGATGCCGCTGGACACCTACTACAGCACCATCGAACAGCTCCGGAATATCGAAATCGCCGTCGGCGCAGCACTTCTCGTCTTCCTCGGGATCATCTCGGCGCTGCTGGTGCGCCGCGGACTGGCACCGTTGAACCGGGTGGAACATACCGCGCAGGCGATCGCGGACGGCGATATCGACCGCCGGGTCGACGATGCCGATCCGCGCACCGAGGTGGGGCGGCTCGGGCGGGCGTTCAACGTGATGCTGGTGCGGTTGTCCACCACGATGCGGCGGCTCGAGGACTCCGAGGCGCGGCTGCGGACCTTCGTCGCGGACGCGTCGCACGAACTGCGCACCCCGCTGACCTCCATTCGCGGCTACGCCGAGCTGTACCGGCACGGCGGGGCCGAATCCGAGGACGACGTGCGCCGTATGATGAGCCGGATCGAGGGCGAGGCCGGACGAATGGGCGTACTGGTCGAGGATCTGTTGCTACTGGCCAGATTCGACGAACAACGACCGCTGGATCTGACGGTGGTCGATCTGATCGCTCTCACCACCGAGGTCGTCCAGGACGCCCGCATCCGTTACCCGGAACGCGTTCTGCGCCTGCACATCTCGCCCCGCCCCCAACGCACCCTCGGCGACGAACACCGCCTACGCCAGGTGATCACCAACCTGGTCAACAACGCCGTCATCCACACCCCCGCCACAGCCACCGTGGACATCACCGTAGCCGACGCATCCGCACCCCCACCCAACACCGTCGCCTCCGCCGGCGCAGACGAATCCCCCTCCACCCCAACCCTTTTCCCCACCATAGAAGTCCGCGACAACGGCCCCGGCATCCCCCCGGACCGCGCCCACCACGTCTTCGACCGCTTCGCCCGCCTAACCCGCACCCCCCACGGCGGCTCCGGCCTAGGCCTGGCCATCGTCACCGCCATCCTCACCGCCCACAACGCCCGAATCCACCTCTCCCCCAACCCACCCCACGGCGCAACCTTCCACATCCAGTTCCACCCCCTCCCCACCGACGACTGAACCCACCCGACCAGCACAGTTGCTCCGCAGTGCGCTTACCGATCGCGGCGCTTCCAACGCAGCCTGCCCATCGACCACCGTCCGGATTCGATTGCGCTACAGGACGAAGCCGCCTGTGGCACGGATGTTCTGGCCGGTGATCCAACCGGCGTCAGGGGCTACTAGGAGAGCTACCGCCGCGGCAATATCAGCAGTAGTGCCGAGGCGGCGGAGGGCCGTCAGGGATGGAAGTTGACCGATTGCTTCGGGTGGATTACTGGTGCGGAGAAGGTCGGTATCGGTCGGACCTGGGGAGATGGTGTTCACGGTGATGCCCCGTCCACCGAGTTCTCGAGCCGCGATCGAACTCCTCGGCAGTGACGGCCGCCAAGGGAACCACCGAATTGATGGCGGCATTGTTCACCAGGATGTCCAGCCGCGGACCGACCGATTCGAGCAGCGCATCAATGGTCGACAGATCCCTCTGATCCGCCCGCACCGCAACCCCGCCCACCTCCTCGGCCAGCTCGCGAGCCCCGCCCTCGCCCTCGCGATAACTGAACACCACCCGCGCCCCGTCCGCCGCCAAGCGTTGTACGATCGCCCGTCCGATCCCCGCGAACCGCCGGTGACCAACGCCGTCTTCCCTGTAGAGGTCACGCCGTCGACACTAGCCCGGATATCCGGCTGGGATTGTCGAAACCGCTGTTCCCCAATAGCTCTGGTGGTGGGTCAGCGGGTTTTGCGGGCTCGGTCGAGGACCTCGCCTTCGGTCAGGGCGCTGTTGGCGTGGTGGGTGAGGCACATGGGGGTTCGGAGTTTGGTGAAGGCGGTGCCTTCGGTGGCGCCGTAGAACTGGCCGGCGTTCAGTTTGAGGAGGTCGTCGATCTGGCTGCCGCGGGCTCGGGCCAGTTCTTCCACGGTTCGGATCTGTACCGCGGCGCCCAATCTGCCGTAGAACTGGGTGGCGGTGTTGCCGCTCGCGACGTTGTGCAGGGATTTCGGGGCCTGGGTGGCGTAGACCAGGCCCATGCCGTATTTGCGGGCCTGGGTGGCGAGTCTGAGGGTGCTCTCCTTCGACACCGCAGGGCGTTGAGCGGGGACGAATGTCTGCGCCTCGTCCAGTACCAGCAGCGAACCCACCGGGCGATCCAGGGACGGGTGCTGTTTGATCCAGGCGTAGAGGGCCAGGTTCAGCTGGTTGACGAAGGTTTCGAGCTGGCCGTCCGTGAGGCCGATACCACTGATCACCGACACCCGGGCGCGTTTACCCGGCGGCGGCGCGAGCAGGTCACCGGGGCTCAGGCGGTTACCGGCACCCCGGAACACCGGGTCGGTGATCATGGCCGCGCGTAGTTCGTCGGCCATGGTCGCGGCCAGTTGCGGTGCGCGCCGGATGGTGCTCACCTCCGGCGACAGATCCGAGAGCAGATCCACGAAATCGTCCAGCTCGCTACCGCCCTCGTCGGCGAAATGCGTGAGCGCCTCGGTGAGAACGGCCGCACCTCTGTTCTGCTGACCTCGCGGCAGTCTGGTCTTCGGCATCAGACCCGCCACCGCGGCATCGACGGCGCTGCGCAATTCGTCGGCGTCGCCGCCCACTTCGGCGAAGTCGGGCAACGGATTCAGCGCGATCGGCCGTCCCGATTCGCGGCCCGGCGTCCACACCACTACATCGGTTTCGGCGAAATACTGTTCGGCGCGTTGGGAATCCGCATCGCCCCAGCCCTCCGGCGGACGCGGCCACCGATCACCCATCCGCGCCAGATCGTTGTTGCTGTCGATCAGAATGGATGAAACTCCTTGCAACGCAGTCTCTTCCACCAGTCGACGCAGCAGGACGGTCTTGCCGGATCCACTCCCCGCGAACAGTGCGGTGTGTTTACGCAACAGTTCCAACGGAATCCGGAATTCGCGTCCGCTGTTCGTCCGGCCCAGACACACCGAGGGCACCTCACGGCCGGGCACGGCAGTCGCGTTACCCGACACGTTCTCGCCCGTCGAATCATCCTCGGCCGCAGGCGATTCAGCCTCGATAGATTCCACAACAACCGCAGATTCCCGCGCGGCCGGGAAGTCCGCCACAGCCACCGCTTCGGCCGACGACTCGATCAACCCACTACCCACCACCGAACTACTGAACAACTGCGACCGCCCCGCAGGCTGACGAGCCAGCAGCCAACTCGAAAAACCGGCCCGCCCACTGACAACCATCTGCTCCAACGCCGAGTAGGTACGCAGATCGTCCTCACACACCGGCAGCGCCACCCCACCCGCGTCCTCGAACTCGGCCAACGTCCGAGTCGTCACCGCACCCCCGGAAAACGGCAGATTCCGCACCACCACCAGATGACGCTTCTGCAGCCCCGGCTCGACCCCCGCCTCCAGACATGCCGACCGCAACCGCGTGAGCACGGCCCGCGCATTGGTGTGCCCGATGGCGCGAAAGCTCCAGTGCTCCTCGTCCTCACTCGCCTCGTCCAACGTCCGCCGCAACCTGGCATGCAGCGCGGGCTGCACCTGGGTACGCCGATCGAGCGTCAGATTCAGCACCTCCTCGCCCTGTTCCAGCACGTAGCAATGCAGCGCGGCGTTCAGCACCGCGACCATGCGCTCGTCCTCGGTCGCGGGGTCCAGGGGCGCGGTCACATCCGCCGCCGCCCGCAACCGCTCGAATTCGGCGTCGAAACCGCGCATTTCATGCGCGGGCAGGAGCGGCGCCGGAGCGGCGTCGACGGTCTCGCCGAAATGCTCGAGCTCGGTGACCGTATCGAGGTCCAGACATCTGCGCACATGCTCGGTGACCTGCTTGAGCAGCTGTCGTGGCGTGTAGTGTGCGACGCTGTCGTCCGCGAACGCCGTCGGCGCCACCGGCCACGAGGGATACTCCGGTTCGAACCCGATCTCCTCGTACTGCTCCGCCAGATGACGTTCGACCAGGGTTCGCGCCACCTCGGTACTCGGCATGGCAGTCCGCAGCTCCAGCACCCGGAATCGGTCGGCCGCGGAATTCACCGCGCGCTGCTCGATCAACTCCCACGACTTGGGGATACAGGCGGCTACGACGATGGTCCGGACGGTCTCCTCGCGCATGGCCATCAGCCCGCCCGCGAGATCGTCGGCCAACCGCGCCTCGTCGGTCCGCCCCGACTGCGTGATCACGGTGTCCACCTGATCGATGGCGAGCACCATCGGACCGGTGAGCGCGAACAGCGCGGACAGGTCGTTGAAGATGAGTTGCGGTTTGCGGTACCGGGCGCGAAAACCCCAGCGCGCCTTGACCACATCCTCGATGCCCTCCTCCCACGACAGGAAGGACTGTCCGATCTCGCGCAGGTCGCGATCCCCGGATTGGTAGAGCACCAGGGCTCGCAGTGTGTCGTCGTAATCGCGCATCGAAAACTCGTCGAACTGCCGCACGCGCTCGACGAATTCGTCGAGATTCCGGCGGTCCACCGGCGGCATGCCTCGCAGCCGGACGCGCAGCTCGTTATCGCATCCGGTCTGCTCACCGAGCACATCGATCATGCGGCCCAGCTGCTGATCCCCGGCCCCGCGCAGCTGATTGACGATGCCGTGCACCGCGCCCGCCCAGAACGAACCGCCGACGATCAGTTTGGGCATGAAGAACGAGCCGCCCTGCTCCTGCGTGTGCTGCCGCAGCCAGCCGAGCATATGGGTCTTGCCGACACCGCGTTCACCCTGGAGCACCAGTCCGACCGGCTGACTGCGCGGCCGATTCTTCGCCGTGCGCACCGCACTCTCGATCTCCGCGACCACCCGTGGATGCAGACCGTCCACATGATGGCTCAGCGGGCTCCAGATCCCCTCGGTGCCGAGCACACTGCTGAACTGGATCGCCGAAAGTGCCTGGCGCTGTTCATCGTTCATCGTGGCGCCTCGATGCTCAGCAGATGTCTGGCGGTACCGCCGAGGACCACGGCGGCCTCACGATCGCGGTCGGTGAGCGTCTTCTGATCGGCTTCGGCGCGCACGTTGACGTCCTCGCGGCGGGCCAGTTTGTCCAGTGCGCGATCGATCTCCCGCTTGGGGATGCCGTCGAGCCGATCCCGAAGTGCGGTGAGGCGCACCGGTTTTCCGCTGCCCCGGCTCAATTGGGCGTAGGCCGCCTCGACCTGTCCGACGACATCCGCACGGAAGATGTCCAGGAGTGAGCGTTTGGTCTCGTCGAGATGGCGCCCCAGCCCCGCCAGCACCGAATACAGTGCGCCACCGGTACTTCCGGAGCGGGCGGGCCGGGTACCGGACAGCTCGGTGGCGCACCACCGGGTGCCGCGCTCGGTGAGTTCGTGCACATACGCGCGGTTCACCTTGTTGCTCTCCACCAGCCCGAATTCGTTGAGGCGACGCCGGGATTCGCCGTCCAGCTTCACTCCGGCTCGCGCGTACAACTCGGCATTGCTGAGCTCGCGGGCCTCCGCCATCAACACGAGCAGGATGCAGCGCTCCCGCAAGGTCAACTGGTCATCGCACATAGTATTTCCGTTCTGTCACGTTTCCGGTCGGATCTGGTCGGAAAGGGTGAATCCCTGTTCCGCACTGTGGATTTCGGGTCTTCTCCGGTTCCGGACGAGTTCGCCGACGGCCCGCACGACACGGCCGTCGCGATGCGCGGCCAATGCGGTCGCGTACTCGTCGGCGGTGCGCAGCAGGACCGTCACGGACTGTCGCGCTTCCCCGATCGGGTCGCCGTCCGCACGTACGATGCCGCGCACCTCGATGCGCCACCCGTTGGCGCCGTCCGCGTCATGGGACAGGCCGGTCACCAGGCCCTCGACGCCTCCGGAGGTCGTATCGGGCGCTGGTTCCTCCCGACGGCCGATCGTCGCGATACGGGTACCGGCACCGGGTGGGAAGTGCACGGCCACGTCGTCCAGGGGCTGGAGCGGCGACCAGCGGAATCCCAGGTCGAACGGCGCCTCACGATCGGGACCCGCCAGGAGGGCGAGGGCACGGCAGACCGCGCCGGAAACACCTTCTCGGGCAACGTGTTCGAACGCGTCCACCTCGGACGAGTTCACCGCGTACAGCACCGTACGCGAGCTGTGCAGCATCCGCAGCGCCGTGCGACGTCCGAGCGGCTCCGGATCGTCGTCGTACGGGAGCCGCACCTCGAGCCCGAAGGTATCTTCGGTCAGCGACAGCAACGACCGGTCCAGCAGCAGTCGCACGGCATCGGACCTGCGCCGGACGCCGGTTCGGTTGTCCCCCAGTGCTTCTCCGGCAGTCGTCGCGATCAGCTCCGATACCGCCCCGATCGCGGCCGCACCGGCCGGCAGGGTGAGCGCCTCGATCGCATCGTGCGTGCGGTAGGACACGACATCGACTGCGGGCGTGGTCATCTCACGCCAGATCAGCTCGGGTGCGAGCCCCTCGGCGTCGGCGACGCACGAGACGAGCTCACGCAACCGCGATACGACATCGCCCACCGCGTCGGTCGCGGGGACCAGGACGTCGAACTCGCTCCGACTCCAGATGTCGGCGCCGCGCCAGCGGCCGCTCACGGTCCAGCCGCGGGCGGCCAGATAGGCGGTCACATGGTCGATGCGGGGAGGCGTGGTCACCGGCGCGGCCTATCCGACGGGGAAGACGACATTGCCGGTCACCAAGCGCCGCAGGCTGTTCGCGGTCAGCACGTTGGTCAGCGGGATCTTCACCCCGACGTGCCGGTTCGGATCGGGGACCGGCATGGGCTGCCGATCGCTCAGCGATACGTAGTAGCCGATGTGCCGCAGCAGCAGTCCGTAGGTGCTCAGATCGGCGTACCGGGCGGTGCTCGGCGGGACGTGCACGACGAACAGGTAGCGCGGCACCACGAAGTCGGTACCGGCCAGATTGTTGAACTGGGCGTGATTGAGCCGGCCGTAGTGAATCGCACCACCGCTGACGTCGAGTCTGCGAACGGTCTTGACCTGCACATCGATTCGCGGCGAGAAACCGCGCGGAGTGCGCCCCGGCACCTTCAGGCACAGATCGACGGTGTCGAAATCGAGGTCGTCCTGCGACCACAGCAATCCGGCCGCGGACGCCAGAACGCGGACGTAGTCCGCACCGAACTTGCCCTGATGATTGTTCTGATCGAGCACCGGCCCCCCTTGGAACACGAAACGATCGACCCGCCGTACGCTCCCGCACTCTACCGACGAGATCGCCGCCGAGGCCGCGTTTTCGACATGTTCCCGCCGCCGCCGAAATTCTCGAGATCCATTGATCTAGAACATGTTTCAGCAAACTAGTTATCCGGGGGCGGCGTGGGAAACAAACCAACCGGAACTCCGCCGAATCCCCCGCGATCACCGAATTACCTGCGCGCCAACCCGGTTCGAATCCCTATCGCGTCTCGAACCGGACCGGCGCGCGTTACGTCTCCGTGCCGACCGTGCGATGCGCGAAACATATTGCGCCCCTTACAAGAACCGCACCCGCACAGAAACGCCGACGGCCGTCGCGGAGATCGCGACGGCCGAGGACGACCACCAACCGCGCCGACGTAGTGCGATGCGGCAGTGGCTATTACGAATGCTGAGCCAGCGTATTGAACTTGTTCGTGTAGAACTTGCTCGGATCGAGTTTGCCGTGGATGGCGCCGGTGTCGCGGAGCCAGCTCTCCCAGCGGGTGAAATCCTGGTCCGAGATGACGCCGTATTTTGCCGGAACGCCCACCGAGAGCCAGTATTTCAGGGTGCTGGTGTCTTCGCCGGGGCGGTGCCGGGCGGTGATGATCTGGTTCATCTTGGCGACCACTTGCTCGCGCGGGGTGTCGCGTTCCCATTCCAGAGCCTTGGCGACGCCGGTGGTGAAGGTGCGGACCGCGTCGGCGTTCTTCGCGATGACGTCATTGCGGAAGACGTAGGGGCCGCCGTTGATCGGGCCGCCGTATTCGTCGAGTTCGGTGAAGACCGGGCGCAGGCCGCCGGCTGCAACTGCGCGCTGCTGGAACTGACCGTTCAGTGACGCGACGTCGACCTGACCCTTGCGTACCGCGTCCTCGAGGTTCGGCGGCGGCAGCGCGATCAGCTGCACGGATTTGATCTGATCCTGGCTCAGGCCCGCCTTGGCCAGCGCGTCGTGGATATCGGCCTCGTTCTGGCCGCCGAGGGTGTTCACCGCGATCTTCTTGCCGACCAGATCCGCGGCAGTGTGTATGGGGCTGTTGTCGGGCACGTAGTAGCCCGTGAACGACTTCGCATCCGACCCGTAGTAGTTGATCACCGCCGTGATCGGCGCGCCCGCGGTGATCAGCTTGGCCACCGCACCGGCGAACGCCCCACCGAAATCGACCTGCCCGGTGGCCGCGGCCTGGATCTCCGACGGGCCGCTGGTCGTGGTGCCGGACCAGTCCAGCTTGACCTTCCCGTCGAAGTAACCGAGGCTCTCGGCCAGTTCCGGCGGGGTCACCTGATCGGCCCACCCCAGGTAACGCAGTGTGGTGACACCGTTCTCCGCGTGCACCGAATCGCTCTTCCCGCAGGCGGTCAGCGACAGACCCAGGGCTGCGACGGCGGCCAGTACGGCCACGGCCCGGACACGGGAATTCCGAAAACGGTTCGGCTTCACAACAAATCCTCTCGATACGCGGCACGGACGACGAGTGCAGTTCGTCCGCACGCCGGGTCATGGTAGGGCGAACGACCGCCCCGACCCTCCTGTTGCGTTCAGCCTGATTCGAAACTCCCCGCCACCGGAGATACCCGATCGCATTCGGATCAAATATTTGGTTGAGATCCCTCCGGCGCGGGCCACAGACTGCCGCGACGCGGAATGCCGAGCAGCAGCCGGATCATCTGATGCATCAGCCGGGTCGGCGCGATCCGGTTGAGCAGCAACAACATTCGAGCATCCGGACCCACCGGGCGGCGAATGTAGGCCCCGGTGTCGTCCAGGGCAGCGGCCAACCCGCCGACGAAACGCTCCGGAGGCCGCGCCGCGCGCCCGACCAGCAGCCGACCGCGCCGATCGATCGTGCGATGCAGACGCGCGTACGGTCCGTCCAGGTCACGGCTGTCCGTGGTACCCGCATCGGTGATGATGTCGGTCTCGTAGGTGCCCGCGACGAGCACCGTGACCCCGATGCCGAAGGGCGCCACCTCACCGGCCATCGACTCACCCCACCGCTCGACCGCGCCCTTGACCGCGGAATACGGTGCGGTAGCGGGCATTCCGCGCACACCCGCCTCGCTGGAGACCAGCACGACGCGCCCCCGCCCGGCCGCGCGCATGGCGGGCAGCAGCGCCTTGGTCAGCGCCACCGGACCGAACAGGTTGGTCGCGAACATCCTCTCCCACAACGCGATCGGCGTCTCCTCGACCATTCCGGCCGCAGAGATCCCGGCATTGTGCACCAGCGCGTCCGGCGCACCGGCGACCTCGAGGATCTCCTTCGCGGCCCGCTCGACCGAGGCCGCTTCGGTCAGGTCCAGTGCGACGCCGACCAGCCGGTTGTCCCCCGGCGAGGCCCCGGTCAGCTCCCGCAGTCGGCTCAGACCGGCGTCGACCGAGCGCATGGCGGCGATCACCCGCCAGCCCCGGCGATACAGATGGGCCGCCGAGACGAGTCCGAGCCCTCGGGAGGCTCCGGTGACGACGACGGTTCGCGGCTCGGCCATGTGCGCACTCCTACCCCGGATCTGCTGCTGTCCGGATTCTATTCACTTACGGCACAGCACAATACCCTGTTGACCAAATATCTGTTCCGGACTACAGTCCAGATGAGCGGCGGTCTGCGAGCGGGGTCGCGCACGGATTTCGCGCCACCGGACCACCCCGAGCCCGGACAGGAGTGCAGCATGGACATGAACGACCTCGTGCTCGTCTCGGTCGACGATCACCTCGTCGAACCGCCCGACATGTTCGAGAACCACATCCCCGCCAGGTACGCCGACGACGTGCCCAAGCTCATCCAGCGCGCGGACGGCACCGACGCCTGGGTGTTCGAGGGCCAGGAGGCGACCAACGTCGGGTTGAACGCGGTGGCGGGCCGCCCGCCGGACGAATACGGCGCCGAACCCACCAAACTCTCCGAAATCCGCGAGGGCTGCTACGACATTCACGAGCGCATTCGCGATATGAACGCCAACGGTGTCGCGGCGGCCCTGAATTTCCCGTCCTATCCGCAGTTCTGCGGGCAGTATTTCGCCCGCGCGCAGGACAAGGATCTGGGCTTGGCGGTACTGCGTGCCTACAACGACTGGCATATCGACGAATGGTGCGGGACCTATCCGGGCCGGATGATTCCGCAGTCGCTACCGCCCATCTGGGATCCCGAACTGATGGCCGCGGAAGTCCGGCGCACCGCGGCGAAGGGCTGCCACGCGGTGACATTCTCCGAGAATCCCACCAAACTGAACTACCCGTCGCTGCACGACCCGCACTGGGATCCGTTCTGGGCCGCGTGCAGCGATACGAACACGGTGGTGAATCTGCACATCGGATCGTCGTCGAGCGTGGTCATCACCTCGATCGACGCCCCCGTCGACGTCATGGTCACCCTGCAACCGATGAGTATCGTGCAGGCCGCCGCGGATCTGATCTGGTCGCCGATGCTGCGCAAATTCCCGGACCTGACATTCGCCCTGTCCGAGGGCGGAATCGGTTGGGTGCCATACTTTCTCGAGCGTATCGACCGGGTCTACAAGATGCATCGCGCGTGGACCCACCAGGATTTCGGCGACAAACTCCCGAGCGAGGTGTTCCTCGACCGCATCGCACTGTGTTTCATCGATGACGGATTCGGGATCGAGGCGCGCGACAAACTCAATCTCGACATGCTCAACTGGGAATGCGATTATCCGCATTCCGATTCCACCTGGCCGGTCGCCCCCGAAACGCTGGCCTTTCATCTCGACGGCGTGCCCGACGATCAGGTGAACAAGATAACCCACCAGAATGCGCTGCGACTCTATTCCTTCGACATGTTCGACCGGCTCGACCGGGACCAGGTGACCGTCGGCGCGCTGCGGGCGCAGGCCACCGACGTGGATCTGGGCTACCGCTCCTCCGAACGGCTCAAGAAGACCGGCACCGATACGGTGACCGTCCTGGATCTGGCCAGGCAGCTGCCGACCTCGTCCTGATCCGAGTCGCGAATTCCGTACCGGCGGCCGGAATGCCGCGGCCGGTACGGAATCACGGCTGGTGATACCGTTGGAGCAAAGAATTGGTATTCCCAGCCGCCGGGCCCGCCGCCGTGCGACGCGCGGGGCGGAGATGTTGTGGAGGTGTTGTGGCGCGTGGTCAGGTGAGCCGCACCGAGGAGGACCGATCCCGCCGCACCGAAATTCTGCAGACCGCGGCATCACTCATCGCATCCTCGGGTTTGCGCACGTCACTACAGGAAATCGCGGACGCCTGCGGCATTCTGCCGGGCAGCCTCTATCACCATTTCGAATCCAAGGAAGCGATTCTGGTCGGCCTGCTCCAGCGTTATCACGCCGCGCTGGATCAGATCGCCCAGCGCACCCTGGACACCCTCGATCGGCCCGATGCCCGCTCCCCCTTCGATCGCATCGCCGACCTGGGCGCGCAGATCGCCGGCTGTGCCGTGGATCACCGTGCGGCACTTCAGATGTCGTTCTACGAGGGCCCCAGTTCGAACCCCACGCTGATCGAGCTGACCCGGCAGCGCCCGACCGCGATCCTGGAGGCCATGTTCCAGACGCTGCGCGCCGCGCGGTGGGCCGGATACCTGCGGGCCGACATCGATCTGCACCTGCTGGCCGACCGGATCACCCAGACCATGCTGCACGTCGGGCTGGATGTCATCCGGCACAACGCGGCCGCGGATCAGGTGGCCCGGCTGTTCTGCCGGATTCTGCTCGAAGGTATCGCCACTGCAACGCATTCCGACGCCGCACTCGACGCGTCCCCGGCCTTCCTGACCGCCGACGCGGTCGTGCGGACCTGGTCCGAGGACCAGGACGACTCCAAGGCCACGCACATCCGCGCGGTCGCCCGGGCCGAATTCGGCCGCCGGGGCTACGAGAGCACGACGATTCGCGATATCGCGGCCGCGGCCGGGCTGGGCACCGGATCGGTGTACCGGGTGATCGGCTCGAAGGAGGAGTTGCTCGCCTCGATCATGCAGTCCTTCGGCGAGAAGGTCGCCGTGGGCTGGACCGATGTGCTGCGTTCGGAATCCTCACCGATCGAGAAGCTCGACGCGCTGAGCTGGATCAACACCAATATGCTCGACCGGTTCGGCGACGAGTTCCGCATCCAGCTGGCCTGGATGCGGCAGTCCCCGCCGGACACCCCGAATCCGGGCTGGCTCTTCGGCAAACGTGTGCGGCAGATGAAAGCGTTGCTGGCCAAGGGAATTCGATCCGGTGAGATCGCGATCGAGAGTCCCTCGGACGAGATGCTGGCCCGCTGCATGATCGGGGTGGCCTGGATTCCGGAGAACATCCTGGGCGAGATCGGCACGCGCGCCTCGCTGATTCACCTGCGCGACACCACACTTCGCGGTGTCGTCGCGCGCGCGGACTGATCGTCGGCGGCCTCCACGAGGTGCTGCGGCGCCGATTCCGCGAGCCTGGGGGCGGCGGATTTCGGCAGATGTTGCGTGGCCGGTTTCGGAATTCGCTGTGCGGCAACCGGACTCGACAGCACCGTATGCGCGACGAGCGCGGCGCGCAGATACCACTGACCGTCCGAGCTGAACGGGTCCACCCCGGTGAGCCGACCGATCCGCTTGAGGCGGTAGTCGAGGGTGTTGGTGTGGATGTTCAGCATCTGGGAGATGCGGCGGCGGGACAGGTCCCCGCGCAGATGCAGCCGCAGCGTCTCCGCGAGATGCGGATGGCTCGACAGCGGATCCAGCAGTGCCGCAAGGTGTTCGCGGCTGCTGCCGGGCCGGGTGAGCTGATATTCCAGGGCCAGATCGGCGAAGGTGTGCCAGCGGCCGGTGCGGCCGAACAGCAGCGCGAGTTCGAGCAGATCGTGCGCCTGCCGGGCCGCGGCCGGGATATCGGGCCGCGCGGCCCACACCCCCGCCGCGGTGACCGGAACCTGTGCGGCAGCGGATAATTCGGACACCAGCGAGGCCGGCGGATCCGCCGCGTCGATAGCCGGAACCAGGATGGTGCCACCGGCCGCGGACAACCGGGGCAGCACCCGGTCGCCGTAGCGTTCGGCCAGTTCGATCCGGATCCGCCGCAACACGGGTTCGGCGGCCGGTGCGGCGCCGGGCGGCACCGACAACGCCACCACCCAGTACGATCCGGCGACCGCGATGCCGCTCTCCCGCGACAATCGCAGCGGATTCTCACCCGACAGCAACGCCCCGGCGAGCGACTGCATCTCCCCCAACCGGCCGTCGCACCAGATCCGGTGATGGATGTCCGCGACCACCGCGGTCGCGGAGATGATGATCTCGACCACGGATTCGGCGTCGCCGGTGAGCGCGGCCGACCGCACGACGCCGCGAACGGCCTCGGTCAGCGACGCCTGTAGCTCGGCATTGAACGCGCGCAGGGTGACCCCGGTGGCCGCCCAGCCGGTGGCCGCGGCCTCCAACTGCCGGATGGCGGCGGAGATACCGTCACCGCACCGCAGGCACTCGATCAGTTCGCGGAAGGCACCCGATACCGCCCGCTCGGCGGCACTACCGCCGGATACAGCTCTCGTCGACATCGAATCGCTTGCTGTAGAAAGGCTTTCGCCTTGTCGTGGGACGCCGCAGCACGCCGGCATCCGGGGACGGCGCGTGATACCCGGCGCCATCGCCCCGCGGCCACCCTTCGGCCGCGTCGTCCAACGATAACGGATCGGCTCCCGAAGTACAACGTCGTATGCAGTAGTTGAGAATTATATTTCCGCAGGCAGCGCGGGTATCTCGACCGAATGCGGGCAGGCAATCCGGCAGCACACGGCACGCCTTCCCGCCCGGATTCGTTGACCAAATATTCGTTCCGCTGTACCGTAACGGGAATGATCGACTTCACCGGCCAGGTCGCCATCGTGACCGGAGCGGGCCGCGGTTTGGGGCGGCTCTACGCGAGGGAACTGGCGGCGCGGGGCGCGGCGGTCGTGGTCAACGATCTCGGCGGCAGCATGCGCGGCGACGGCGCGGACACCGGGGTCGATCTTCGAGGAGGTCTTCGGGATCTGTGAGCGTCTCGGGGTTGATCCGTTGCAGTAGTGACGGTTTCGGTCCAGCACTGCGAACCGGACCGCCGGAGATCACTACCGCGCCGACCGATTCGAGAGTGCCAGCCGCCCGAGTCCGGCCGCATGCGACGACCGGTCGGCCGGAATACGAGCAGCCTGCCAGCGCCGGCCCGCGAACCACCTGCCCGATCTCTTCGGCACGACTGCGCCGAAGAGATTGCGGCACCGCGTATTTCACACGTGGTAGTCGTACCAGCGCAGGTAACCCCCGGCGTCCACATCAGTCGACGGGATATCCGACCGACTTGATCTCGGTGTACTGATCGAATCCGGCCACGCCGTTCTGGCGGCCGACGCCGCTGAACTTGTAGCCGCCGAAGGGGGCGTCGGCGCCGTAGGCGACACCGCCGTTCACGCCGATGAATCCGGCGCGCAGCCGGCGCGCCACCGACATCGAACGCTCGAAGGAGGCGGACATGACGTTGCCCGCCAGGCCGTAGCGGCTGTCGTTGGCGATGCGCACGGCGTCGTCATCGTCGTCGTAGGCGATGACCGCGAGAACCGGGCCGAAGATCTCCTCCTGGGCGATCGTCATACCGTTGTCCACATCCGCGAAAAGTGTTGGGCGGACCCAGAATCCGTGCTCGAACGGCGAGGTATTGCCGCCGACGACCAGTCGCGCGCCTTCCGCGACGCCCTTGTCGATGTAGCCGCGAATCCGGTCCCGCTGCCGCGCGGAGATGACCGGGCCGCACAGGGTCGCGGGATCCTGCGGATCGCCCGGTTCGATGCCGCGGTACATCGCCTCGAGGAATTCCACCCCCTCGGCGTATCGAGCGCGGGGCAGCAGCAGCCGGGTCGGATTGGCGCAGCCCTGCCCGGCGTGCAGGCAGGGGGCGAGTCCGAGCAGCAGCGCCTGGCCGAAGTCGGCGTCGTCCAGCACGATGCTCGCGGATTTGCCGCCCAGTTCCAGGAACAGGCGTTTCATGGTGGCCGCGCCCTTCTCCATGATGCGCTGGCCGACCGCCGTGGAACCGGTGAAGGAGATCAGATCGACCTGTGGGGAGAGCGTGAGCTGTTCTCCCACAAGGTGATCGGCGGCGGTGACGATATTGACCACGCCCGGCGGGAAGTCGGTGTGTTCGGCGATGAGCCGACCGATGCGGGTCGCGTTGAACGGGGTGTCGGGCGCGGGTTTGAGGACCACGGTGTTACCGGCGGCCAGCGCCTGCGCGAGTTTGTGGATGCTCACCTCGAAGGGGAAATTCCAGGGCACGATCGCGCCGACGACGCCGACCGGCTCCCGCCACACCACCCGTTTGGTCTCGCGGCCGGTCACCGGGACGTACATATCGCCGAGATCGGTCTCCCACGGATAGTCGTCGATGAGTTTGGCCGGAACCTTCAGCGCGTCGGACAGCGGGGCGTCGAGTTGCGGGCCGAAGGTGATCGCCCGGGGGCAGCCCGCTTCGGCGATCAGCTCCTCCCGCAACGCTTCTCGGTCGTTCTCCAGCGCGTCCTGAAGTTGTTCGAGGCAGCGTCGGCGCAGGGCGCGATCGGTGGACCAGTCGGTGTGGTCGAAGGCGCTGCGTGCTGCGGCGATGGCCCGCCGCATATCGGCGGGTGAGGCGTCGGCGACCTCGCCCAGCACCTGCTCGGTGGCCGGGTTGATGACCGGGAAGCGACCCGCCTCGCCGTCGGTGAGGCGGCCGTCGATGAGCATGCGGGGTTCGAAATCTGTTGTCGCCGTGTCGGACATGGGCTTCTGCTTTCTCGGCTGGGCGGGTGCCGCATCGACTCGTGCGGCACCGGTGGGTGGTGATGTGCCGGAAATCGGCACGTGGACAACGGGATACCGGAGATCACTCCTGGAGGTAGGCGTCGATCACGGCGGTGAGGTTCGCGGCGACCAACGGGTCGTCGGTGAGTGGTCCGGCGATGGCGGCGCGGGCGGCATCGCCGGGGGCAAGACCCTCGGCGATGAGTTTGGCCGCGCTGATCAGGACCCGGGTCGAAGCGACCTCGCGCAGTCCGGGGGCGTCGGCCTGACGGACGGCGCGGCCGATGCGGACCAGTTGCGCGGCGGCGCGCTGATCGGCGGCGGCCTCGACGGCGATGATCTTCTCCTCGATTTCCGCTGGGGGATAACCCAATTCGATGGCGATCATGCGCTGGCGAGTGGAATCCTTGAGATCCTTGAGGACGCTCTGATATCCGGGGTTGTAGGAGACCACCAGGCAGAACCCTTCGGCGGCATCGAGAGTCACCCCGAGCCGGTCGATGGGGAGCTGGCGGCGATGATCGGCCAGCGGGTGCAGGACCACGGTGGTGTCCTGCCGGGCCTCGACCACCTCGTCGAGATAGCAGATCGCGCCCTCGCGCACGGCCCTTGTCAGCGGGCCGTCGACCCAGCGGGTTTCCCCGCCCTGCAACAGGTATCGGCCGACCAGGTCGGCGGTGGACAGGTCGTCGTGGCAGGCCACGGTGATGAGCGGACGTCCGGCCTGGTGGGCCATGGCCTCCACGAATCGGGTCTTACCGCAGCCGGTCGGACCCTTGAGCATGATCGGCAGGCCCTGCCGGAAGGCCGCGAGGAAGACTCGTTCCTCGTTGCCGACCGGTACATAGTAGGGGCGAACGGAGGTCTCCATCTCGTCCTGACCTTTCTCGGTAGTCTTCCGGGATTGCTTGCGCGACAGCACTATCGATGTTTCACGACGCGCGTGCCCGGGATATCCGTCGACGCAGATCCGCGGAGCGCAACGCATCCCGGAACAGTGGTGCGACCACCTGCGACACCTCCCCCGGGTGCGCGACGGCGGCGTGCGCGGCGGTGCCGAAAACTCTTCGCAGCGCATCGGTTTCGGTCTCCGATCCGACACTCATGCAGACGCATCCGATGCCCTGGCGGCGCGCCTCGGACAGTGCGCGCCGGGCGTCGGACTCGGCGTACGCACCTTCGTAGCCGTGGTCGTAGGCGAGGCCGTCGGACAGCACTACCAGTAGTGTTCTTGCGGCGGAACGATATTCGCCCGCGATGGTCGTGCCGTGGCGGATCGCCGCACCCATTCTCGTGTAGGCCGCGGGCTCCAGTGCCGCGAGTCTGCGCAGTGCGGCGGCGTCCAGTGGATCGTCGAATCGCTTGACCCGCAATGCCCGGACCGCCGATCGGCCCTGGGAGTAGAACCCATAGAGCGACACCCGATTACCCAGCGCGTGCAGCGCCGAAGTCAGCATCAGGGCCGCGGTGCGCTGCTGATCGTGCACGGTGCCGCCGGAGATGCTCGGCAGCGCGGCCGAGCCGGAGATGTCGAGCAGTACGACCACTGCCAGATCCGGTGTGCACCTGACGCTTTCGATGTAGACCGCGCCGTCCGGTGATGCGCCCGACAGTAGTTGCACGCGTTCGTCCACCACCGCGTCCACGTCGATGTCGTCGCCCTGCATGCGGCGATGCTTGTGATCGAGGCTCGAGCGCAAACGGGCCAGGGCGCGCATCAGGGCGTTGCTCACGGGGGCGAGCGGGATCGGGTGGTCTCCGGGACGGGGATCGGATTCGGCGACCGTGCACCAGCCGGGCCGGTATCGGCGGCGGTGGACGTCCCATTCCGGATAGGACAGCCCGTCGCGACGGAGGTCGGCCACGGCATCGGCCGCGATCGGGGTACCGGTGCCGCCGGTGTTGATGCGGCCCGGTTTCACCAGTGCCCGAGCCGATTTCGGGACACCACCGCCGGTGATGCCGCCTTCGGATTCCCGGCCGAGGCTCAGCATTCGGCGGAACAGCCGGGCCAGCGGTCCCTGCCCGCCGACCACATTGTCGAACAGCGCGGGCAGCTTGCCGCCGGACTCATCGTCGTCCTGCTCGTCCGGCGATTCGTCCTCGGGATCGGCCGAGTCGGGCGGCCGGGCGTCGGGGGCCGCTCGTTCGGCGAGCTTCTCCTGCGCGGTCAACAGTCGCTTGGGATGAATCGCGCCGAACTCCCGCGGCGGATCGTCCAGCGGGTGTTTACCCATCGCGAGCGCCAATGATGTTGCAGCGCAATCGGACAGCTCGGCGGTCTCCGGATCGAACAGCGACCCGGCCACGACCGGCAGCAGATCGGCGTTTGCGGCCAGCGCGCGATGCCCCTCCAGCAGCAGATACCGCTGGAGTACCGGAAACGGCCGTCGCACGAGCCGCCGCACCACCTCGGAGTCGAAACTCCCCGCGGCGACCATCGACGCCTGCACCGCTATCGCCGTAATCTGCTCGGGCACAGTCGATTCGGCGTCGAGGAAGATCACCCGGCCATCGGTCCAGGCTCGCTCCCCCACCGGCCCGGGAGCGACCCGCAACGCCGCTCCCGCCACTCCCGCCGCCAGCAGTCCGAATCGTGCTGGACCGACCGGTGTTTCAGCCAGGTCAGCCGCCATGCCTTGATCCATCCGCACTCGAGCCTCCGCGTCGATCCCGCCGCGGCAGATCGGCCGGGGAGAGCGTCACGGCCTCGCCCCGCTCATGCCGGCGATCACCCGTCCGCACACTCACACCGCTCACCTCGTGCCCCCGCACCGCCCGCCATCGGCGGGCATGCTCACGTCCGGACGACCGGATTGTGCGCTCTCCCAACCCGCCCAGATCCCCGCCGAATACGGCCCGGGTTGTCCGCTCTTCTCGTAGAACCCTTGCGGGTCATAGACTTTCGCCTCCGGGAACGGCCACGGGCAGGCGACCGAGGTGGCCGCGCCGCTGTCCCGGATGACGGCGAAGCCGCCGCCGTAGCAGAAGTAGGCGATATTGATCAGGATGAACATCACCGTGAACGCGCCCAGCGTGGGACGGTTCCGGAATATCCGCGCCCGGTGTGCGAGTCGCTCGGCGACCGTGCGTCCGGTGTCGTCGCGGTACAGCAGCACCGCGGCCGGTATCATCACGACCGTGACCAGCGCGGATTCCCAGATCAGCGGGAACTGGTAGGGCTTGCCGGTGAACAGCGAGCCGAACGGGATGACCTGCGTGTAGATGTACAGCTGGGTCCGCACCAGGAAACATTCCAGAATGGCGTCGAAGACGAACCCGATCACCAGGGTCAGCGCGGCCAGGCTCCACAGCGGATGCCGCGCGACGAACGAATCGTGCGAACGGCGCGCCTGCAACCGGCGCAGCACCCAGATCGCGGGGAAGTAGGGACCGAGATAGAAAGTGGCATAACCGATCACGATGAACGGCTCGACCGTGGGCGACAGCGAAACCAGCGGCCAGTGCACCGGCCAATGCCACAGCTGCGGGTTGTACGCGGCGTACGGCGCCCAGTTCATGATCGGGTCCTGCCAGACGATCGCGGTGGTCACCAGCGTCATCAACAGCACCGGATGGGCGGGATAGCGTCGCCAGGCCAGCACGACGGCGGTCACCAGGACCACCATCATCACCACGGTCCCGATCTCGTTCACCGCCACCCAGTGATTCCACCCGAACAGCGGCGGCACCGGGCGAGGCGCACCGCTCACCGCGGGGTTCGCGATCCGGGGATCATCGGCGCCGCGGCTCGCGTGGGCCGCGATGACGGCCAGCAGCGCGACGACCAGGACGGTGATCCCCGCCGTGACGAGACGACGCGAGGTACCGCCCGGTGCGGGCGGGCTGTCCGGCGAGGTGCCGGTCCGGAGTTCCTCCGGGGCGCTCACGGCACTACTCCTGCCCGAATCGCGCGACCAGGCGTGAGGTCACGCCGTCCGGATCCAGTTGCCGCGCAACGAGATAGCCCGCACCCATCCAGCCGCGCCGGGTCCACTTCCCGAACGAGAGCCGGGTGCCGGGCGCACCGGCCGCGGCGGGCAGCATCTTGACCCGCTCGAGCGCCTCGGCGACCCCGCGCGGGGACAGCGGATGCGCGTCGGCGAAGGCGTGCAGCAGGACGGTCGCGACGTCGTGGTTCACCACGGGCACGCAGTACTGCGGACGACGTCCGGCATCGGCCTCGTAGACGTCCAGGAAGCGTTGTCCCACAAGGTTTCCCTCGTCGTACTGGTCCACGCCGGTCCAGCCGAGGAAGGCGTTCCACAGCAGCCCGTTGATCCAGGCGTTCTGGAACGCGGTGCCCATGAACCGCGGCGGATCCCAATTCAGCGCGGCCAGTGCAGGATTCACCATCGCGACGCCGAATCCGAAGCCGCAGTGCACGATCGCGTGGGCCTTCGCCTCGTGCAGCGCGCGCACCTCCTCGCTGATGTCCTGTGCGGTCTGCGGGATGGCGACCTCGGCGACGATGCGAATTCCCTCCTCGCGGCAGGCTTTCCGGAAATTCCGGATGTAGCTCTCGCCGACCAGGGACCGTTCCACCAGCGCGCCGACCTCGGTGTGCCCGCCCTTGGCCAGCAGTTGCGCCCAGAACACGGGTTCGTCGGTCATCGAGCCCTGCGGCAGCGCGAAGGTCCATTCGCCGAGCCAGTCGTCCGATCCGCAGACGTTGATCGCCGGGACGCGGAATCGGCGTTCGATCTCCTCGCGCATGGGCACGGCGTTCTCGGTGATGTGCGGGCCGAATACGGCCAGGCACCCCTCGTCCACCAGTTCCCCGTACGCGTCGATCACCGCCTTCACCGACCCCTTCGGTAGCCCCTCGACCTCGCGGAACACGATCTCGACGGGACGATCGATCAGACCCCGCCGCTGTCCCTCCGCGAAGACCAGATGGAAGGGGCGAACCAGGTCGTCCCGCATATCCGGCGGAAAACTCTCGGGGAGGCGGAAGTCGAACAGATAGCCGAGTTTGATGGGCTCGGCAGTGCTTTCGTAGGCCACGTGTATCTCCGTCTGCCAGGGCGCTCGAGCAGCGAACCTAAAATTCGTTCCACATGTTACGGAGGCCGGACGGCCGTCGTCAACGGTCGGCATCAACCGGTATGAACGGGTATTGACCGACCATCCAGGGATCCGTACGCTTCGGAACGAATATTTGGTCTTTCCGAGGAGGGTTCGTGGATACACACGTCGAGACCACCGCAGACCAGGCCCCGAACGGGCGCGCGGCCGGTGACGACAGCGCCTTCGAGGTGTTCGACGACGATGTCGCGGGCGATGTCCGCGACCCCTATCCGGAACTGGCCGCCGCCCGCCGCGCCCATCCGGTGCAGCGCCTGGACACCTCGAACATGCCGCACGCCGACGACGCGGCGGTGTTCTTCGTCTACGGCTACGACGACATTCTCGAAGTGCTGCGCGATGGCAGGACCTACTCCTCGGCCCACATCATCGACATGCTCATGGGCGACATCATGGGCAAACACATCATTCTGGGGATGGACGACCCCGAACACCGGCGTTATCGGGCGCTGGTGTCCACCGCGTTCCGGCAGAAGGCGCTGGCGAACTGGGAGGAACGGCTCATCGAGCCGGTCGCGGACGAGCTGATCGACCGGTTCGCCGACCGCGGCCGGGCCGATCTGGTCACCGAGTTCACCTTCCCGTTCCCCACGCTGGTGACCGCCGGGATGCTCGGGCTGCCGCGCGAGGATCTGCGACGGTTCCAGCGCTGGTCGATCGCCATTCTGGGGTTCCACACCAACCGGGAGCGCGCGATCGTCGCCTCGCAGGAGGTCAAGGAGTATCTGGCGGAAATCCTCGCCGAACGTCGTCGCGAACCGCGCGAGGACCTCATCAGCGATCTGTCCCGGGCGGAGCTGGACGGGGAGAAGCTGAGCGACGAGGAGATCTTCTCCTTCCTGCGGCTGCTGCTGCCCGCCGGAATCGAGACGACCTACCGTTCAACCGGAAATATGTTGTACTCCTTGCTGTCTCGCCCTGATCAGTTGCAGGCGCTGCGCGAGAATCGGGCACTCGTCCCCCGCGCGGTGGAGGAGTCGATCCGCTACGAGACGCCGCTGCTGAACATCACCCGCATGGCCACCACCAGTACGGTGCTGCACGATGTGCCCATTCCGCAGGGTTCGACGGTGATGCTCATGCTCGCCGCGGCCAATCGCGACGAGAGCCGGTGGCACGATCCGGATGATTTCGACATCTTCCGCGCGCCCCGCCCGCACATGTCCTTCGGGCAGGGATCGCACAACTGTCTGGGAATTCACCTGGCCCGCACCGAAATGCGGCTGGCGCTGGAGAAGCTGCTGGACAAGCTGCCGAATCTGCGGCTGGATCCCGAGGCGGACGATCCGCACATCCGCGGTCAGGTCTTCCGCTCCCCCACCGCGCTGCCGGTGCTGTTCGGCTGATCATGGATTTCACACTGCCGCAAGCGGTTCGGGAGTTCCGGGCGGAGTTGCGCGATTGGCTGGCGTCGTATCTCACCGCGGAGGTGATCGCGGCCGGCGGGCACGTCGCGAGCGATCCGGCGGCCTTCGAGCTCGTACGCGGCTGGAACGCCCTGCTCGCCGACCATCGCTGGGCCGCGGTGAGCTGGCCGGAGGAATTCGGCGGCCGGGGCGCCGGATTGCTCGAACAGATGGTGTACGTCGAGGAGACCGTGCGAGCGCGAGCTCCCATGCCGCTCAACGTGATCGGGATGAACAATATCGCCCCGGCGATCATGCGGTACGGCACGCCGGAGCAGCAGCGCACCCTGCTGCCCCGGATGATGCGCGCGCAGGAGATCTGGTGTCAGGGCATGTCCGAA
This sequence comes from Nocardia macrotermitis, assembly GCF_009604405.1. GTDB lineage: Bacteria > Actinomycetota > Actinomycetes > Mycobacteriales > Mycobacteriaceae > Nocardia > Nocardia macrotermitis. The sequence goes on along the minus strand of NZ_WEGK01000006.1, from coordinate 92,345 downwards.
CCCGAGGCCGGATCCGATCTGGCCTCGCTGCGCACCCGGGCGGTGCGCGAAGGTGCGGAGTTCGTGATCACCGGGCAGAAGATCTGGACCTCGCTGGGGCATCATGCCGATCGTTGTCAGTTGTTCGTGCGGACCGATCCGGAAGCTCCCAAGCACCAGGGGATTTCGTGTCTGATCGTGGATATGTCGCTGCCCGGCATCCAGGCGCGGCCGCTGGCCACGCTCACCGGCGACTCCGATTTCGCCGAGTTGTTCTTCGACGAGGTCCGAGTGCCCGCGACGGCGTTGCTCGGGCCGCTGCACCAGGGCTGGCAGGTGGCCACGACGACCTTGAGTCATGAACGGGCCAATGCGGCAAGGCTTTACAGCGAGTTGGGCGTTCGGCTGGAGGATCTGGTTCGCGATGTGGTCGAGGAATCATCCGGAAGTGCCGCGGCACTGGATGATCCGGTCACGCTGCATCGGCTGGGCGGTTTGGAGGTGCGCAGCGCGTTCCTCCGGATCCTGTGCCAGCGCGGGATATCGGCGAGCCTGGCCGGGAATACGTCGTTCGATTCGGCGAGCCTGGCCAAGACGGTGTGGGGTGAGCTCGGTCAGGACATCGCCGCGCTGGGGTTCGATCTGCTCGGACCCCATGGCGCACAGGGGCGTTGGGCCCGCCAGCGACTGGCCGCCCGCGCACTCACCATCGCCGGGGGAACGACACAGATCAACAAGAACATCACCGCACGCCGCATCCTGGGACCGATCGAACGATGAACCTCGAACTCACCCCCGAACAGCTGGCGCTACGAGATTCGGTGCGACGTTGCCTGAAAGCCGGTGCGGACCTGAGCAACTCGACATCGGATGCTCGAGGCCACGATTCCCTTGCCGGGCTCGATCTGGCGGGTCTGTTGATTCCGGAGAGCCACGGCGGCGCGGGCGCGTCGATGGTCGACGCCGGTGTGGTCCTGGAGGAGATCGGCCGCGCCTTGGATTCCGGACCGTGGCTGTCGTCTTCGGTCGCCGTACCGCGTGTCATCGCGCGAGCAGGAGTAACTGACAGCGCTGCAACACTTCTCACCGCAATAGCCAACGGCTCAACGACCGCTACCATCGGGCTGTCCGGAGCCCACGAGCCGACCGTGCGAGCCACATTCGACAGGCCCGAACCCGCGAGGCACCCGGACGACCCTGTCACGCTGGACGGCAGTATCGCCGAAATTCCCGACGCAGACATCGCCCAGACGCTGCTCGTCGTCGCACGTCACGGCACCAACCTCGGCCTATTCACAGTCGAAATCCCCACAGCTGGTGCTGAATTCGAACAGTTACCCAGCCTTAGCCGCCCACTGTGCCGCGCCACCCTATACAACGCCCCGGCCCGATACCTCGGCGAAATTACAACCGAATCCCTCAGCGCCGCAACCGATGACATCCTCATCGCCACCGCCACCGACGCCCTGGGCGCGGCCCAGGCCCTGTTCGATCTGACCATCGACCACACCCGCACCCGCCGACAATTCGACCGCCCGATCGCCGCCTTCCAAGCGGTACAACACCTGTGCGTCGACATGTACGAAACCATCGAATTGACCCGTGGCGGCGTACTTCACGGACTCTGGGCCGCGGATACGGCCCCACACACCGACCACCACCTCGCCGCGATCCGCCTCAAGGCATTCTCCGCCGAACTCGCCACCGTCGCCGAAACCGCCATCCAGATCTTCGGCGGCATCGGCTACACCTGGGAACACCCCGCCCACCGCTACCTCGAACGCCTCCTGTCCTGGACCGCGTTCCTCGGCCACCCCGACCGATACCTCCGGGAAATCGGCCACGAACTCACCACATCGATCGAACCGACCGGTCCCCCACCACACCCCTGAACCCATTCGCCCCGAACAGCATTCACCCCCGATACACCGTGCTCCCCTCCACCGGCCGGGTACTGCTGACCAATTTCGCGAAGCAGTGATCCGCCGAGAAGCCGTTGCCGTCACACCACGAATTCGCACCGGCGGAATCGGCAAAACTCGTCCCGGCGACCGTGATCCAGTAATCGCGACCGCTGAACGTGCTCCACTCCCCGGACCACAGCAGCCGCGCCCCCGGATATTTCGCGCGCAACTCCCGATGTTCCCGCAGAATCGCGATGTTGTCCCAGGTCAGACCATCTGCCACGAGTCCGGGACGCTTGGTGCTGAGTTGCGGGATCCAGCGATCCGCGAGCTGTCCGGCAACGACCGGCCGGTCCACGTCCGCGATCCGGCGCAACTCGTCGGCGGCCGCCGCGTCGGACTCGATCGCCGTCGTCGTCGGGGCCGAGGTCACCTCCGGTGCGGCGGCGTACTGCGACATCGGGGACGAGACGGTCGCGCGGCCCGCGTCGACCACGTGCCGGGTACTCCCGCCGGTCACGATCAGCACGACTCCGGTCACCGCGATCAGCACGATCGTCCCCAGGACACCCACGGCGATGTCCTGTCCGAGACCACGTCCGGTGGCCCGCGAGTCGTTCACAGCTCTTCGATGTCGACGAGTCCGTCCTGGAGGGCCCGAGCCACCAGGGCGGCCTTGGTGGAGGCCGGGCGCTCGACGGCGGCGTATTTGCCGCGAATACGGGACAAATGGGTGTTGACCGTGCCGAGCGAGATGTAGAGGCGGCGGCCGACTTCCACCTTCGAATCGGAGGCGAGCCATGCCAGCAGCACCTCGACCTCGCGGCGGCTCAACGACGGTCGATCGGACAGGCCGGGCGACGGATTCATGGCCGGATCCCTTCTGCTGCCGAGTACCGCACTCGGACAATGCCATTCGGCAGGCATTCACCATGAAAACGCAGGCAGGCCATCAGATCACTCCGCCCGCCGGACCGACCCGGCTCGCGTGAGAGCATTTGCTCTCACGCGGCGCGTAACAACGCGGCTATCGGACCGGATCATCCCCCCGAGCGGGTGCGCGTACCCCCGCGGTGAATCCTGGGGAAGGACCAGCATGTCCGCTGACGATCGAGTGATCACCGACCTTCTGGTGCAGACCGGCCTGCAACTCGTGATCGAGTCACCCGACCGGCTGCTCGACGGTGGGCTACGCACCGAAGAGGTGATCAACCAGGCGAATTCCGCGCATGCGACGTTCTATCGGAAGTTCGGCACCCGTTCCCGATACGTCGAGGAGGTGCTGATCCGCCTGGTCGAATCCACACCGCCGCTGCCGGTCGACGTGCGCGAACCGGTCCGAGCCGCCCTGGCAGCGGTGGACGGCGACCGCCGCCGCGCCCTGGACATGGTGGTACAGCAGCATTTCGACCGGGTCTTCGACGACAATGCCGGCGCCCACCGATTACTGGCGGCCGCCTGCGGCCCGGCCACCCAGCGCACCGCCGCGGCGATGCTCGCGGCACACCGCCGCAGCGACGCCATCGTGCTGGAGATCTTCGACCTGCTGTTCGCCCAGAGCGGCGCGACCTTCCGAAAACCGCTGACCGCCAAGAGTTTCGGGGTCATGCTGACCGCACTCATCGACGGTCTGGTGCTCCGGCACCGCACCGACCCGCAGGCGGTCACACCCGAACTGGTCACCGATGCCGTTCTGACCGTGTTGAATTCGTCGGTCGGCAGCACCCAGCCGCACACCCACATCGACGACGCACTCGCCGCGATCACCCGCTCCCACAACCACACCCGAACACTGCCGCCCGAACCCCGCGCGGCCCTGCTGGAAGCGGCCCGCCGGGAATTCACCAAGCGCGGCTACTTCATGACCTCCATGAAAACCATTGCCGCCGAGGCAGGTGTCCCACCCGACGCCGCGTACCGCATCTTCCCGACCAAGGCCCACATCATCGCGGGCGCACTCAAACCCGCGTACGAGACACTGCGCCAGGGAATCGAGGACGATCTGGCCCTGGGTCGCGACGAAATCGCCGTGCTGGAGAACCATTTCCTGCGTTGCGCGCGGCTGGTGGTGGCCGAGCGGGCGCTGATGGACGCCCTGATGGCCGTGGTCGCCCATGACACCTACGCCGAGCCCGAGGGGTTGATATCGATCAAGCGGGAGTTGAGCTTTCCCGCTCTGCTGGCCCCGGTCATCGCCCAGGGCCAGCAGAGCGGGGTCTTCGCGGACGACCAACCGGCCGTCGAGTTGGCCGCGCTGCTGACCAATACGCTGCTGCTGCGCTGCTTCACCCGCCGCAACGTGAGCCCGGAGCAGAACGCGGCGTTCGTCTCCGGGCTCACGATCAACGGATTACGCAAGAGCTGACGGCGGGATCAGCTCTCTCCCAACTCCGCTCGCATCCACGCCACTGCCATGTCCAGCCACTGCGCGAAATGACCTGTCGCGCAGTGGTCGTCGCCCGGATACAGGCGCAGCACGCCGAACCGGGTCGCGTCCGCGAGCTCGATCGAGTCCCGTACGTCGACCACGCTGTCTGCGCTGCCGTCCACCACGAGCAGCGGTATCGCGATGCGCCGGTACAGTTTCCGCAGCGAGAGCCGGGACAGCGCGCGGCCCAGGCCGAGCGGCCCGCGCGCCCCGGTGACATCACACAGGGTGCGCACCATGATCGCCGGAGCCCCGATCGCCGCGGCCGGTCCGAAACCACGATGCGTCGGCGCGCCACAGGCCACCGCGCACCGCAGTCGCGATTCGACCGCGGCCATCCGGGCCGCCCAGTATCCGCCGAAACTGGTGCCCAGCATGGCGATCCGGTCCGCGTCCACCCGCGGATGGGCCGCGAGATGATCCAGGACCGCCGTGAAGACGCGCTCGGACTCGATGGACATGGGACGTTGTGCGGTGTGGGTTCCGGGCAGATCCATCACCACGAAGCCGAGACCGGAGTTCCGGTGCGGTAACAGCGGCAGCAGCAGTTCCAGTGCCGAGCCGTCGAGACCGTTGGTGACCAGAACCGTTGCCCGACAATCCTTTCCGATCGGAAACATCGCCCACAGGCGGACCCGTTCACCGTCGGCCACCAGATCGGTGACCTCGAGGGTGATGCCGAGTTCCGCGGCGAGCGGCTCGACGAGCACGCGAAACAGGCGCTGTGCCCGCGCATATGCCGCTCGCCGCGCCGGTGAGCGGCCCGGCCAGGCGGCGATCAGGTGATAGCCGACGGCGGTACGCAGGGCACCGACCGCCCGGGTCGCCCACAGCAGCCGCTCGTCCAGCGCGCCGCCGACCGCGCGGGATCGGACGAAGCGCTCGACTTCCGCTGTGGTGGGCGGGGATTCGCGCTCGGCGAGGAACTGCGCCGCCGGGCCCGGCAACGCGGCGGATCCGGATCGCGACATCGCGGCCACGCTCACCGGGGTCACGCCGGACGCGACGGCCAGATCGTGCAACAGCGCATCTGCCTGTGCCACATGATGTTCGGCGATACCGGTCCAGTACTCGCACCATTCGCGATCGGCGAACGAGCGGGCGCCGTCCAGCTGTGCGGCCAGCCGTGCCGGTGGTACACCGGCCAGGCGGGCCCAGCGCGGCACGAAGACCTCCGGCAGTACCGCGCGTGCCCCGGCACGCCGGACCACCGGCCCGGTCGTGCCGGTGAGCGTGCAGAGCGTCGCACGCAGGCGAGTGGACAGCTTCATCGCCGAACTCCCTTCCGCGCCCGGGTCCGTCGCACTACGTTGTGCGCATGACCCCGTCCGAACTCCGCATCCAGACGCTGCTGGATCGAGCCGAACTCACAGAACTGGCCACCGGCATCGGAAACTGCCTGGACGCCAGGGATTTCGCGGGCCTGGCCGATATCTACGCCGCGGACGCCGAACTCACGCTGCCCGGTGCGACGTGCACCGGCGTCACCGAGATCGTCGAGGTCGCCCGGCGCAATCACGAGATATTCCGGCAGACACAGCATTTCGTCACGATCGCGGCGATCCGGCCGGAGCCGGACACCGCGCGGGTGCTCGCGAACGTCCTCGCGGCGCTGGTGACCGCCGAGGGCGGGCCGCAGCTGGTCGCGAGCCGGTACGAACTGCGGGCGGTCCGCACCGGTGAGGGGTGGCGGGTGCATCGTCATCTCATCACTCCCGTGTGGTCGCTGCCGGATTCATGACCGCGAGGAATGCCGCGGTGTCCATCTCGTTCCATCGGGTCGCCGCCGCCGCGGCCGCACCGCGCAGCGCGAGGTCCGGATCGATCCGGTAACGACCGGACCGCAGCGGGCTGCCGCACGCCACCAGCCGGGCCGCGTAGGCGGCCGCGACCCCGGCAAGCGTTGCGGCGGTGCCCAATTGCGGCCAGGACGTCAGCGAACGGCCGACCTCGGTGAGGGAGTACCGGGTGCGCGGGGTGATCTCCGTGCCGACGATCCGCTGCGCGATCCGCGCCCGCTCGCGCGGATCACTCACCGCGGCAAGCGATTCGGTCACCTCACCGGCCCGGCCGTGGAACAGCGGGTAGTCGCTGTCCAGGTCGAAGCGTTCGACGTCGAGAATGACGTTGTCGCCGTTGTCCGTCGCCATCAGCACCGGGATTCCGGCCGCCCGCGCCCGCAACCGGATCTCGATCTTGGCCGCGAAATCGTCCATCTCCTCGATCAGGACCGTGAGCGGCTCGGCACCGGGCGCGGTGCCGAGAAACGTTGCGGCGGTGGTGTCGTCGTATCCTCGCGGGAACGCCGTCACCGAGCTGTACGGATCCAGTTCGAGCACCCGGCGGCAGGCCAGCACCGTCTTGGACACTCCGATATCGCAGACCGAGGCGGGCAACCGGTTCAGATTGGTCAGGCCCAGATGGTCCGGATCGGCCAGCCGGAACCGGCTCGCACCGGTCAGCGCGCACACCGTGAGTGCCGAGGAACCCACACTGAGCCCGGCGATCCCGAGCACCGCGCGGGACCATCGGCGCTGTTCGGAATCGTCGATCAGATAGCGGTTGCGCGTGGTGCGCAGCCGTCGATACGCCTCGGCCGCAGGCAGTTTCACCACCGTGCGACGCCATGGATACACGACATAACGCATCTCGGGCAGCGGCGCGGTCGGGGCGATCGCCCGCCACTCCCGCACGGCGATCGGCCAGGCGTCGACCAGCCGGTAGCCGGAGCCGGGTTCGAGCAGCAGCGCGATGCGTGCGGCGTCGCGGGTCGGGTCCAGAATCTCGATCATCGGTCGTTCCTCACGTAGCGTTGTTTGATGTTGTAGCGAAAGGCGTTGCCGCCGAACGGATCCACGGCGACAATCGGTTCGGCGGCCGCACCGAGCTCGGCGTGCAGGCGGCGGTACTCGCCATTGGTCCGGATCAGCGACCGAACCACCCGATCGCGCACCATGTCGGCGAAACCGATTGCGGGAACCACTGATTCGCGCAGTTCCACGGCGAGTCCGAGAATCGGCCGGAGTTTCGGCCCGGTGCGGGTCGACAGCACGAACTTGCCCGTGACGTACTCACGTACCCCGGGCTCGGCCAACGCGGCCCGCACACTGTCCGGATAGATGTTCAGGGCATAGAAACTCGCGGCCACATCGGTGCGGCCGCGCAGTGCCAGGAACCCGCAGTCGGGCGTACTGGTCTCGACCGGTGCCCGATACCCGCACTCGCGCAACGTATCCCCGATCTCGCGGGCGGTCAGGATGCGGCCGACGTCGTTGATCCGATACCTGAGCAGTGGCAGCGTGTTGTCGACGGTGAACAGGAACCGGTCCTCGTCGTCGACCTCGGTGTACCGCAGCAGCGGGTCGTATTCGACCAGCGTCGGCAGCACCTCGGCTGTGCCGAACAGCGCGGTCGCCAACCGGCTGTCAGCGGCGGCCAACCGGCGGACCGCGACGCTGGTCGCGGTCTCGTGCCCCATCACCCCGGCGTCGGCGGTGCCGTAGATCAGGCGGATCCGCCCGGGATCACCGGACGCGCCGATCAGGTCCAGGATGTATTCGCGCCACTGTTCGGTGACGCTCTCCCCGGCCAGCAGGATCTTCAGATCCTGGTGCAGCACAGCGGGATCCGCGCCGTCCAGGATGTCCTGCACGAACGGCGGGTAGCCCGCGAGCACGACCTGGTCGTAGTCGGGGGCGAGGTCGGTGATGCAGGCCCGCACGGCGTCCCGGTCGATCCCGGGGGTGATCACCGACAGCCGGTGGCCGCGTTCGCGCAACCCCGACACCGTCCGGTAGGTGTACGTACCGCCGATCCAGGTGCCCATCGCGAATGCGTTGACCAGCAACGTCGTTCGATCATGGGAGCCGAATCCGGATCGGAAGATCCGGTCGTACAGCTCCACGGCATCACCCAGCGATACCTCCGCCCGGGGCCAGTAGTACGGCGTCCCGGACGATCCCGAACTCGTCGACCAGGTCTCGGAACCTTCGATCCTGCTGTCCCACACCAGATCCCGACGCGGATACCTGCGCAGGTAGTCCTGCTTGGTCACCGCGGGAAGAGTGGCGAAGTCCTCCGGCGTACGGATCGACTCGGGGTCGATTCCATTGTCCGCCAGGAATGTTCGATAGGCGGGCAGCTGTGCGGCGGCCCGGTGGAACAGCTCCAATGCCCGGTCGCATCCCGGCGGCGCGCCGGTGATGTCGGTCGGAAGTACTGTCATCGGGGGATCTCCTCTCGTGAGCGAGAACCGAAGTCCTCGCCCCGAACACCGATCCCCCGGACGCCCCACCCGCCGGCGCCCGTTCACCCGCTCGTGTCCCCCGTTCGGCCGATGGCCCCGGGCACGCAACGCACCTACGCTGAATGCGGCGACGTCACAGGGGGAATCACATCGACATTCCGAAAGGCTGTCCCATGAGCAATTGCACCAAGTGCCATCGTCATCTGAACGAGTGTCAGGACTGTCGCGGCGGACGCGCGGGGCAGAGCCCGCTGGGCGATGCGCTGCACTGCCGGAACTGCAAGGACACCGGCCTGGTCTGCAACGAGCACGGCGGTCACTGGCAGTAGCACTCCCCGTACCGAAGCGGCCGTCGGCGATTACGCCGACGGCCGCTTCGGCGCGACGGTGTGGGTGAGCGAGGCCCAGACCAACGGCGTGGTGGCCTCGTCCGTCCCCTCGGACCACGCGGCCAACTGCCGACGCTGCCACTGCGCCAGTTCCTCGACGGGATCGGCCTGCTCGTGCGCGGCGTCCACCCGCAGTGCCAGTTCGGTGGTCGGGCGGGCGGCGGAGTCCCGGCCGGCCCGGCCACGCAGCGAACCGTCCGTGGGCAGTACCCACCGCGTCGAAGTCACCAGTGCCGCACCGGAATTCACCATCGCGACGACGAGTCCGAACAGTTCGGCGGAGCGGTAGTCCGCACCGCTCTCGCACGCGATGAGCGCGACCCGCGACGGCATCGGCCACAGGTCGGGACCACTGCGCGGCGCGCCGATCCGGTACGTCCGGCGCGAGCGCTCATCCGCGGTGCCGGTCCCGTGCAGCAGGTCGATGGCCGCGAGCGGACGATGATCGGATTCGGACGGCGTGCTCCCGGCGCGGACGAGCGGCGGCGCCAATCCCCAGATCGCCGCGGTGTCGCTGAGATGTATTGCGGCAGAAGCAGGTTCGTTCGGCGAGGCGGAAGCGTGCCCGAAATACAGCAGCCGCGATCGCGGAGTCTCCAGCGCCTCGGTCAGATCCCGCCGGGTGAACGTCGGCCCCATCGCGAGATCCAGTTCCTCGGCCAGTGCCCGCCCGGCTGCGATGTACTGCCCGATCCGAGCCACGAAGGGCTCGGTACCGTCTCCCGGCAGCGCGGAACTCAGGCCGAACGCGGCGGCATTCGAACCGATGGCCGGATCGATGACGAACAGCACCGGACGATCCCGCACCTCCGCCCACTCCTCCGGCGTCCGCGCACGACCCGCGTGCACGACCGCCGGTGGCTCGTAGACGACGGTCGCGGCGTCGATCAGGCGATGCCGGGCATCGATCCAGAGCAGTTCCCACGGCACCCGGGCGAGCCGTGGACTGGGCGTTATCCGGACCCGCACCCGTTCCCCGGCGCGCCACCGGTCCCGGATCTGCGTGCGCAACCGGTCCGGCAGGAAGGCGTCGGTCAGGCTGCGCGCCAAGGCCCGTTCCCGATCCCGGTCGGCGAACGCACCCGTCACCAGGGCCCGATGTTCGCGTTCGGCGCCGGTCTCACCGGGCAGCGCGGGGAACAGCGCCGATTCGAGGGCGGCTCCGGCGGCCCGCGCCGCGGTCTCGCCGATGACCACGTAGTCGGGGTCCCCGGGACGATCCAGCCAACGCCACGCCAGATAGGTGTGCTTGCGATCGACAGCCCGCAGCAGCACCTGCGCCCCGCTCACAGCGTCCGGCTCACAGCTCCGCCGGATCGGGCGGAATCAGTTCGGCCAGTAGCAGTTCCGCGGTGTCGACAGCGGTCGGCCCGGCCAGATCGCCCAGATATTCGTCGATGGCGGTCCGCCGCGCCCGCAACGCCGCCAGCACCGCCGGGTCCGTCTCCTCGGTCATGGATTCGAGCAGGTCGCGCAGTTGCCGTCGGGCGCTGCGCACCGCGGCCGCGGCAGCGAACCACTGCATCTCCCCCGCGGCGCGGGCCCGGCCACCGGACGCACCCGCGGCCGACAATTTCGCCAGCGCGGCGCGGTGCTGATTCCAGCCGTCGAGCATCCGCCGGTCGATATCGATCAGCGTGCGCCCGAGCGATCCGCAGCGCGCGGCCGCCGCAGCCACATCACCGCGGCACAGGCCGAACACCAGGGCGCCGATCCGCGCTCCCTGCGCCGGAAGTTCGGCTTGAATCACGTTGTCCTGCACCGCGATCGGCGCGACAGCCAACACCCGCCCGCTGTTCCGGTGCACGGCGTACGCGAGCAGTTCGGCCAGCTCGCGGCAGGTCGGATCGACCCGCTCGGCCAACGCCGCACTCACCACGAACACATCGCGCGCCCGCCGATGTTCGACGAGCAGCTCACTGGCCCGCGCACCGTGCCACGCGACGATCCGCGGCGGCAGCACGGCCGGATCGAGCGGATAACTGTCGGTCTCGCGCCCGGGAACCGACGCGTCCAGCGCCGAGGCGACCGGTACGGCCCCGGCGGTACCGCTGTTCTGACTCCACTCCCCCAGCACCCGCAGCAACTCCTGATCGTCGATGCGATCGAGGTCGGCCAACGTCGCGACCAGCCCGTCGTCGCCGACGCCGAGCACCGTCGCGTCGGTGGCCGCGCGACGCAGCAGCGGCAGGATCTCGCCGGGCAATTCGTTCGCGGCGCAGCGTTCGCCGAGGTCGAGCAGCGCCGCCTCCGCGTAACCGAACAGCCGCCGGGCCACCGCGTCGTGCCCGAGATCCTTCTCCGCTACCGCCTCGTCCAGCAGGAACGCCCCGCTGTGCACCGGACGCATCGTCCAGCGGCCGATCGCCGCGACCAGCGCCCGCCGCCGCCACACCGGGACCAGCGGCGGGCAGCGGTATGCGCACACCCGCTCACCGTGGCGGCGCAACTCGTCCACCACCTCGGCCAGTACCGGATCGCCGACCGCCGCGGCGAGCGGGCCCGGCTCGGCTTCCGGACGAATCGTCCAGGCCAGCAACATATCCGAGCGCGCGGCGTCGGTCTGCGCACCGATCCCGGCGGCGATCAGCAGATCGACCTCGCCGACCGCCGCCGCGCGCCGCGACCACCAGCTCACCGCGCCGTCGGCCTCGACGACCAACACCCCGTCCTGCTCCCTGCTCATCACTCACCGTCTCCATCGATGTCGAATCCGCAGCGGTACAACAGATTCGTGATCTCGGCCTGCCGACGGGACAGCCGGCCGATCGCCGCCGCGTCCCGGAAGACCTCGGGCAGATCACCGGTCTGCGTCACCGCCGACGCACCCAGGAACAGCAACGCCGACACCAGCTCCGTGGCCGCGATCGCCGACGCGGTGACCGCGCCGCGCGGCCGCGTACGATGCCCGGACGGCCGCTGCGCCGACCACGCCGCGACCACCGTGGCGGACGTACTCTCCTGTGCCACACCATCATTCAGAATACTTATCGCGGTCGTCTTCTCCCAGCAGTCCGCACAGTCGTCCGGGCCGGGCGCGGCGACCGCGCGCACCACCGCGGCCGCACGCCGCAGGATATCGGCGTCGGGGACGCGGCGCAGATCCATCGGCTCGGACAGGGAGGCGGGCACCGCGATCGGCTCGGCGACCGGTTGCTCGTGCTCGGCGACGACCCGTTCGGCGCGTTGCCCGTCCAGTCTGGCCGCCCGCAACTTCGTGTAGAGCACCGCGGCGTTGTCGAGTTCCCGCCCGTCGATCGCCCAGCGCAGCATGGTGTTTCGCGCCCGCAGATAGGCCTCGTCGAGATACGGGTCGTCGAACAGACGAGTGTCGGCGCGCACCTGCGCGCACAGCAACTCGTCCACATGCCGGCGCTGCGCCTCGGTCGGGTCGGCACGCGGCCGATCGGGCTCCCCGAACTGCCGCAACGCCGCCAACGCGACGTCGAAGGACTCCAGCGCACCGGGATCGTCGGCGAACTCGGGCCGCTTCGCGAGCAGGATCGACGCGTACCGGCGCATGGCCAGCGGGTGGTACACCCGCCGCGGGCGGCTCGGATCCGCCAGGAACCGGTACACCGACTCCTCGGTCTCCACCACCGCGCCGACCTCGCCACGCGCCGGACCGCACATCACCGCGCGCACCGCGGGCGGCACCTTCAGCTGGTAGCTCCGGATCGTCTCACCCAGCAGATTGGGCAGCCCCTGCGGCCGGTATTCGTGTGCGGCAGCGGCGAATTGGGCGGTGAACCGCGCCAGCCCGTCGCCGTGATCGGCATACAGCCGCGATACCGCGAGCCAGCCCTCCGGATCCTCCATCTCGGTATCCACCCGCGCCAGGAACACCGCCGTGGCACCGTATTTCGCCGACACCCACGCGAGCGCGGACAGCCCACCGGACCAGCCGCGCAGCTCGGTGGCGAACTCCTTGAGCCGAGGTTTGGGCGAGGCGGCCGCGCGCACCCACAGCTCCGCGATCCGCCGCCGCGATGTCGCGCCCGAATTCGGCGGCGACGCCCACCACAGCGGCCGTACCCATGTCGGTTTCGGGTATCCCGGCATCCGCTCCACCGTCCTGACATCTCGGCGACGACAACTGTCCCGCGCATTCTCACCCGATCCGCATCGTGCGCGGAATCCCTTCGGCCCGAAGTTCATTCGAACAGCCGACAGGTACGGTCAAGCGGCACAGCGGATGTCGGGTGTTCGGCCGACAGACAGCCCGCACCGGCCGTGCCATCGTGGGCTGATGCGATCGAGCCATGACATGGCACTGGCATTGTTGGTCGACGCGACCGCAACGCAGGCACAACAACTCGCGGTACAGGCGCGCGCCGAGGCCCAGGCCCGGCAGGCCGAGGCGGACGAGCGCGAGCGACAGGCCCAGGAGCAGGCCGAGATCCGCCACCGTCGCGAACGCCGGGACCGCCTCCGCCGGATCCGGCGGCAGGCGACCGGTCTGCTGCTGATCTCCATCCCGGTCTGGCTGCTGACCCCGGTCGTCGGATCGTTCCTGGCGGCGGCCGACGACAAGGTCACCTCGGCGATCTTCCTGCACGGCGACACCGGCGACACTGCGGGCAGCGGGCCCGGCACGCTGTACGTACTCAGCGCCGAACTGATCATCGGCATGATCGCGGCACTCACCGTGCTGGCGCTGCTGCTGCCGTATCCGCGGGACAAGGAGGTCGTCTCCACACCGGCGATCGGTGGTTTCGCGATCGGCACCTTCATCCTGGTCGTGCAGGCGTTCTCCGGCTCCGGATCGGGAATGAGCTGGTGCTGGGGGCCGCTGTTCGCGGTCCTGGCACACGCCGCGTACGGGTTCTACCTCCGCACCCTCGCGGCGTCGGAGCAGCTGGCAGAACCGCGATGAGCGGGCCGACCGCGGTCGCCTACCGCATCACCTCGGCCCGCGAACGCCTCGAGGACGCGCAGCGGCGCTGGCGGCGACTGCTCGGACGTTCGCGGGCGCATTCGTTGCGCTGCAACGCATTCGAGTGCCCCGACCTGCTGGTGACTGAGCCGGAGAGCGCGCCCGCGCGGGACGCCGAAACGCTCGAGGCCGCCTGCACCCGGCTCGAGGAGCGGATCCGCGACGCCGAATCCCGGCTCGAGAACCGCCTCGTCCGACAACGCTCGCGCCGCGTCGAGCACGACCTGTCCGGACTGCTCGACGATCTCGCCCGGCGCGAGGCCGCCGCCTCGGCGCCGGTCGCCCGTCCGCAGGCCCCCGACCTCGACGTGCCGGCCCGGGTATCCCGAATCCTCGCCTCCCTGAGCGAGGATTCACCCGAACTCACCGCTGCCGCGAGCGCGGCGCTGCGGGCGGAACCGCACCGCACCCGACTGCTGCTGGCCGATCTGGACGCGCGGGCACGCGCGGCCAACCGGCGCTGTGCCCGGCGGCGCGAACAGCGCCTCGAGTTGGAGCAATTACGTTGCGAGGCAGCCGGTCTGGACGACCCATCGGCCGTCTCGGCGCAGCTGCGGCAGGCCGATGCGGCACTCGACGGCGGTGGCGACGCGGCCGCGGTACTCGAGCACGCCCGCATCACACTCGAACGCCTGACCGTCGCCGCGCGGGCCGAACGCGACCGGCGTTTCGTACTGTCCGCGGTCACCGAATCGCTGGCCGAACTCGGCTACCACGTCGCTCCGGTCGAACTCGACACCGCCGATTCGATCGTGTTGCGCCCCAACCGAACCGGCACACACGCGATCCGCGCCCGGGTCTCCGACGACGAGATCGACCTGCACACGGTGCGGACCGGCCCGGCGACCGACCGCGAGGCGGACCGGGACGCGGACGCCGCGCTGTGCGCCGAGGTCGAACCGCTGCTGGACGAACTCCGCCGCCGCGGCATCCAACCCGGCCGCGTCCGCAGACTCCCGCCGGGCAGCGTCACGCCCCCGGAAGTCCGGCTCACCACACCGGCCGCGCAGACCAAGCGCAAGGCCGCACCCCGGACGATCGACCGGAGCACCTCATGACCACACCCGAACCGATCGACCGTTTCCCGGAGTGGCTGCGCGAGATCGACGTCGCCCTGGCCGCCCACCCCCAACTGCTGATCACCGGCAACCTCCGAGATCTCGTCCTGCTGCCGCCGGTCCGGCAGACACCGCAGGCCACGGACGAGACACCAGATGCGTTCTCACACCGCACGTCGACAGCCGACGCCGCATCGCCGACACGAAATACCGTGCCGCGCAACATATCCGTGGTCGATGCACCGCCCCTCACACGAGATATGCTGCCGCGCACGGTATCCGTGGTCGACGCACTCCTGGCCGTGCTGGCCGCGGCCGGACATACCGCGGTGGTGGTCGCCGATTCGGTCGACGGCGCACGCCCCGCGCTCGACGGTAAGGGTATGGCGACGGCCCTGATCCGCAATGCCCAGCCGCGCGACGGCGGCATCCCACTGTTGGGATGGCTGCCCGAGTTGCTGCGCGCGGCAGTGCATTCCAGCGGTCCGAACTGCCTGATCATCGACGGCGCGTCCCGGCTGACGCCGCAGGGCGACTTCGCCGACCCCGCCATGCACCGGCTGCTGGTCACCGCCGAGAAGGCGATGACCACCGCACCGCGCGTGCAGGTGCCGGGCCCGCATCGGGCCCTGCTGTACAACACGGTGATCTGGCTGCTGGATCGCGGAAACGACCTGCCGCACTGGCTGATCGGCGGCGAGACCGCCCGGGTGATCTCCATACCCGAGCCGGAGATGTCCCAGCGCATCACCCTGACCAGCACCCTGATCCCCTCCCTGCCCGACGCACCCGAACGCGGCAGCGAACAGTTCGACCAGGTGGTGCAGCGGTACGCGGCGCGCACCGCCGGGTTGTCGCTGCGCTCGATCCGGGAGATCAACCGGCTGGCCATCGATCGGCGGATCCCGGCGCGGTCCATCGAGGAGGCGGTGCGCACCTTCCGCGTCGGGGTGCCCGGAAACCCTTGGCAGGCACCGGATCTGCGCGAACGCATCCGGAACGCGCCGAATCTGCTGGGCGAGAAGGTACTCGGACAACCCGCTGCGGTCCGCAAGGCGGTCGACATCCTGATCCGGTCCGCACTGGGCCTGACCGGGGCCCAGACCACCGGCAGCGCGACCCGGCCGCAGGGCGTGCTGTTCTTCGCGGGCCCGACCGGCGTCGGCAAGACCGAACTGGCCAAATCCATCGCGGAACTGGTCTTCGGCCGCGAGGACGCCTTCGTCCGCTTCGATATGAGCGAATTCTCCGCCGAACACGCCGAGGCCCGATTGATCGGCGCCCCACCGGGTTACACCGGATTCGACACCGGCGGCGAGCTGACCAACGCCATCCGGCAGAAGCCGTTCCAGCTGGTGCTGTTCGACGAGATCGAGAAGGCGCATCCGCGCATCCTGGACAAATTCCTGCAGATCCTCGAGGACGGCCGCCTCACCGACGGGACCGGCGCGACCGTGTTCTTCACCGAGACCCTCATCGTGTTCACCTCCAACCTCGGGGTCTACCGGCTCGACGAACGCGGCGAGCGCGCACCGGTGATCGCGCGCGGAATCGCTTACCGGCAGGTCGAATTCACGATCCGCGCGGCCGTCGGCGAGCACTTCACCCGCGAGATCGGCCGCCCGGAACTGCTCAACCGCATCGGCGACAACATCGTGGTGTTCGACTTCATCGGCGAGGACACCGCGCGGTCGCTGATACCCCGATTCATCGGCAATGTGACCGACCGGGTGCGCGACACCACCGGGATCGAGGTGTCGGTCACCGAGAAGGTGCACGACCAACTGCTCGAAAAGGCGTTCACCAAACTGGATTTCGGCGCCCGGGGCGTGTCGAGCACGGTGGAGTCGCTGCTGGTGAATCCGTTGGCCCGGGCCCTGTTCGAACTCCCGCCGACCACCCGCACGGCCACCGTGACCGACCTCACCGAATCCCCCGAGGGCTGGACGGCGGTACTGACATGACCCCACTTCTGCTGTCCCGCTTGCACTTTCCGATCCACAATCTCGGTTTCGGCTGCCGCGCCGGAATCTGGTTCCAGGGCTGCACGGTGTACTGCCGCGGCTGCATCTCCCGAGACACCTGGCCGTTCGATCCGGCGCGCGGCAGCAGCGTCGAGGACGTGCTGGCCTGGGTGCGTGCCCTGCCCGCCGACACCGTGGACGGCATCACGATCTCCGGCGGCGAACCCACCGACCAGCTCGACGCACTGCGTGAATTGCTTGCGGGACTGGATGATTGGCGCGCGGGATACGACCGTCCGGTCGACATCCTGCTGTACTCGGGACGTTCGAGCGAACATCTGGACCGGGAGTTCGACTGGCTCGCCGACTCTACCGACGTGCTGGTGAGCGAACCGTTCATCGCGGCGCGTGCCACCGACTGCGCATTGCGCGGCTCGGACAACCAGCTCGTGCGCACCCACACCGACCTGGGCCGCGACCGCTATCCCGAGGCCACGCTCGAGGACGGCTACCGCGAACAGCGCCGCAGCCTGGCCCTGCACGTCGACGACCGGTCCGTCTGGATGGTCGGCATACCGCTGCCCGGCGATCTGCGCCGACTCGAACACGACCTCGCCGAGCGGGGCGTCGACCTGACGAGGACCTCATGGCTGATGTGATGCGCGAGCCCGTTCTCTGCGTATGCGAACAGTATTGGGACAGTGCGCAATTCGCGCAATGCCCGTACTGTGGCACGGATCTGACCGATCTCGCGAACCGGGGTACCCCGCCCGCACCCGGGGACACCGACGACGGCACCACAACCGGCCGCGGGCACACCGGCCCAATCGAACCCGATCAGCCCGGCGCGGGAACCAGAGTGGACCCCGACAAGCGGACCACACACATAGACCTCGTGGTGAACGGCACCCACCACACCCTCGCCCCCGGCGATCGACTACTCCTGGGCCGCGACGACGACTACCCGGTCGAACCCGCCTTCCGCGCCCACACCAACATCTCACGCCGACACGCGATCGCCCGCTTCGACGGCGAACGCCTGTTCGTCACCGATACCGATTCCACCAACGGAACATTCGTCGACGACATCCGCATCGACACCCACCGCGAGCACGAGGTCCGGCCCGGACAGCGTCTGCGCCTCGCCGCGGACGTCCCGATCGAGATCCTGCGGCGGCGCTGATGCGGATCCGGATCGAGGCACTCACCCATCGCGGCCTGCATCGCGAGGTCAACGAGGACAGCGTCGGCTGGAACGGCTGGTCGTTCAGCGGCCCGGCCCCGGCACCGATGACGGTGGAGTTCGATATCGAGCAGCCGACCACGATCGTCGTGTGCGACGGCCTCGGCGGTCACGCCGGTGGCCGCGAGGCCGCCCGCCTGGCCTGCGAAATCCTCACCGAACCAGGGATTTTCGGCACCGCCACCGACAACGACGCGATCCTGGACACGTTGGGCCGGCAGTTGCAACAGGCGTCGGACATCATCAACGACCTCGGCGCGGCCGATCCCCGGCTGGCCCGGATGGGCTGCACCATGGTCGGTGTGGTGGTCGTCCCCGACGGCCGGGCGATCGTGTTCAACGTCGGCGATTCGCGCTGCTACCGCGTCGAGGGCCGCTACCTGGCCCAACTGACCGTCGATCATCGCCGGGCGGGGTCGAACGTCCTGCGCCAGGCCCTGGGGGCGGGCGTGCGGACGCGTGTCGAGCCGGATTATTTCGACTGCCCGATCCCGCCCGCCCCCGGCCTACTGCTGTGCACCGACGGCCTGTCCGACTACACGAACACCGCGGACCTGGAACGACTCGCAGTCACCCCCGGACCCGAATTCCTCACCGCCACCAGGGATCTCGCCTTCGCGGGCGGTGGCGGCGACAACGTCACGGTGGTCCGCGTCGAGGCGATCGCGGCTCCGGTGACGCACAGACCCGGGTCCGCTTCCGACGAAGGAGAAGACGATGGCAGAACCCACCCGGATCGAAACCTCCACGGCGCGTTCGGCGCCGGAGACCCGAACGGATGGGGCGGCGCCACCCACCCGGATCGAGAGTTCCGATCGCGCTGACACCGACGCGACCGCCACCGCCGCGCCACAGCAGCAGTATCACCTCGAACGCCTCCCGCCCCGGCTGGAGTCGCACTATCGCATCGAACGCCTGCTCGGCCGCGGAGGGGAGGCGTCGGTGTGGCTGTGCAGCGACACCGACACGGGCGCGCAGGTGGCGATCAAGCTCTACCGGACCGCGCCGACCTACAACGTCGATTTCGGTGCGCCGGAGTTCCGGGCGAATCTCGACCGCGAATTCACCGTCGAGGTCTTCGAACGCGACGCCGACCACGGCGTGCACTACGAGGTGATGGAGTACTGCCCGCTCGGTTCCCTGGAGCAACAACTCGAGGAGAATCCCGGCCCGCCCGGCAACGCGCGCGCCCGCGAGATCCTGGCCGGGCTGGCCCGAGCCATCCACGGCCTCCAGGGCGGCACCGGCGGCTCCACGCTGGTGCACGGCGATATCAAACCGGGAAACATCCTGGTCCGCGTGGCGAAACCACTCGATCTGGTACTCGCGGATTTCGGGTTGGCCGCCGAGATGGGCGACCGGTCCCGGGTGACCAATCTCGGCCTGGGCACCGCCGCCTACGGCGCGCCCGAACTCGTGCTGTTCAAGGGACCCGCCGCAGACTGGTGGAGTCTGGGCATGGTGCTGTACCGGGTGCTGGTCGGGCGGCGCTACTTCGTCCGCGCCGACGGCGGCACCATCGACGAACGGGTCATCGGCCGCGCGCTGTTCGACAACGACATCTCCCTCGACGCACTCGACGACACCCCGCTCCCACCCGGACACCGGGCCCGCTGGCGGCTGCTGCTGTCCGGGCTGCTGACCCACGATCACCACACCCGCTGGGGCTACGACGAGGTCACCGCCTGGCTGGACGGGCAATCACCGCAGGTACACGCCGCACCGGTGGACGCCGGGCGAACGCGGGCGGCCGAACCCTTCGTGATCGCCGGGGTCGGCGAGTTCTTCGACGCGACCGAACTCGGCCGAGCGATGGCCGCCCATCCCGACGCGGCCGCCCGCGCCCTGGCCGGCAAGGGTCGGCCGCGACTCGTCGAATGGCTCACCACCGAGGTACGCACCGGGGACGCCTATTCGGCGTTGAAGACCCACGGAAACGATTGGGGCCCCGATGAATTGGTTACCTACTTCGTCGCGCGACTGGCCCCGTCGGCGGACCTGGCCTACACCGGTCATCCGGTGACGACCGCTGCGGACCTGCGCGACCTGGTCGAGAACCGCGCCGCCGAATCGGTGGTCCAGGGCCTGTACGACAGCGAATTGCTGACCTACCTCGGCAACGACGGCCAGCGGTCCGGATTCCGGATGATCGATGCGAACTGGCACGACATGGTCGGCCGCTCCCTCACCGCGGCGAAGGACCGCGCGATCGACCTGGATCCGGCCGCGCGCGGACATATCGTCCGGCACGCCCTGCTGCTGGCCGCGTCCGACGACGCCGTCGCCGATGGATACCTGAACAAGGTTCGGACCCGCCTGGACGGAAAGAAACTCGGCGCTGCCGACGAGGTGACGTGGTTCGCCGAACTGCGTCGAGATGCGAAGCTGTGACACCACGCGTGATCCCCGGGCCGAGTCACTCGGCCCGGGGATCACGCGCGCATCGAATTGCTATGCGTCGGTGCGCGTATCGGCCTCCAACTGCGCCATCCGCCGCTGCACCTGCCACACCTTGGTCACCACCCGATCGCAGCATCCCACCACGCCCCACTGCGAATTCCACGTCGACAGCCAGATATCCACCCCCGTACTGCCGTCCTCCTGCTGTTCGACATCGACCGACACCACCGGCTTCCCGAGGTTCATCGACATACCGAAGCCACGGGCCTTGAAATTGAACGCACCGGGACCGTTCACCCGTGTCCAGCCGAGCGTCTTGAATTCGTCGAGCACCGCCTCCAGGACGAGTTCCGCGGGCGCGCCGAGCCGCACGCTGACCTGCCGCTTCGCCATGGAGCTGAGCACCAGGCCCAGGATCAGCAGCGCACCGATCCAGATCAGCAGTCCGACGAATCCCGCTCCGGCACCGCCGATCGCGCCGACGCCGACCGTCGCGATCACACCGGCCACCACCATGACAAGAAAGATATGCATATCGAATACTCCAGTCTCGGAGCAGCCGAATACTTTTCGGCCACCCTGAATTCCGTTGAATCCCTTGACAACCGAATAATTCCGTGGGGACGGATCAAAAATTAGCACCGCAGCGCGCCCACGGAAATCATTCACACGCAGGACATTCGAAAGGTCACGCGATGGGCGCGGAGGATATCGAGATCGCCGAGACGCTCTTCCAGGCCGGAGTGGAGGCGCTCCAGCAGGAGCATACGACGCGCGCGATCGATTTGCTCGACCAGGCCAGGATGCTTTGTACTGCAAATGAACTCGATGACGACACCGCTCTGTGTCTGTACTGGATCGGCTTGGCCCACTTACAGGCCGAGGACCCGGCCGCAGCGGCGGAAGCCTTCGTCGAGGCGATCGGATTGTTGGACGAAGACTCCGAATTGTGTACCGACTGCGCCCATTTCGCGGCGAACGCCCTCGATATGTCGGGTCGGACCGAGAAGTCGATTCCGTATCTGCAACAAGCGATTCGGGGCTATCACACCTTGGAATGCCTCGGCGACGAGGCCCAGTGCACGAGCGAACTCGCCCTCGCTCTGGCCGACACCGGCGAGGTCCGGTCCGGATACCGGACCATGTCCGAGGCCGCGGCGAAATTCATTGCCGCCGAAAACCTTTCCGAGGCAGCCGAATGTCATCACGCGGCCGGCGATATGGCGCTGGCGGACGAGGACGCGGCCGCGGCGTGCGAACAGTATCTCGCCGCGACGCGGCTGTACCGGCAGACCGACGCGGCCGAATCGCGGCAGGCGCTCGCCGAGTGCGGCCGGACGCTGGCCGAGATACTCGCCGAACTGGGCAGAACGGCCGAGGCGATCGAGGAATTCCGCGCCGCGGCGGCTGTCCATCGTGCGCTCGAGGATCATCTCCAGGCGGGTGACTGCCATCGGCGGATCGGCATGCTGCTGCTCGAAATCGGTCGAATCGACGCGGCGACAAGAGAATTCGGACTCTCGACCGACGAATTCGCCGCGGCCGGTGAGCCCGGTATCACCGCCGACATGGCCATCGTCCAGGGATCGATGGCACAGAACCTGGGGAGATACGACGAGGCCCGCGCGGCCTTCGTCCGGGCACGGGACTGTCATCTCACGACCGAGAACGAGATCCAGATCGCCCGCTGCGACATGGAATTGGCCACATTACGTCTCTCGCAGGGCGATCCGGACGGTATCGCCGAGCGGACCCTCCGGCAGTGCCGCGATCTGTTCCGGGCCGCCGACGAACACAAACTGCTCGCCCATGCACTACATCATCTCGGCTCCGCGGCACTACAGCGCGGCGGATACGCCGAGGCCCTGGAACTGGCGACCATCACCCTGCCGCTCGCCGCGCGCTGCGACGATCCCGAATTCCATGCCCACTGCCGGTCGAACCGCGCCGCCGCACTGCTGCATATGGGCGAATATGACAGTGCTGCAAGAGAATCCGCCGCAGCACGACTGGAACTCGAACGCATCGGATCGTGGCCGCTGGCGGCGGCCTGCCGCGCCACCGAGGGCGCCTGCCTGCAACAGCTCGGCCGCTACGACGAGGCGGAGCAGGCACTCACCGAAGCCCTTGTCGCACAACGGTCCTTCGGCACCCACACCCATGAGGCGGCCACCGAACACCACCTCGGCCTGCTGTTCATGCAGACCGGCCGACTGGACCGCGCGATCGCGTCCTTCCACCGTTCGATCGCGATATTCACCGAGATCGGCCGAACCGCGGATCTCGCTCAGGCACAGGCGAATCTGGGCGGGGTCCACATGAAGAAGGCCAATTACGCCGACGCCGCGGCCGCGTTCCGCCACGCCGCGGCCGATCTGGAGCGCACCGGTTTCCCGGATCGCGCCGCCGCCTGCCGACAGAACCTCGGCGTCGCGATCCTCATGCAGGGCCACACCTCCGAGGGGCTGGCCCTGCTCGAATCCTCACTGTCCCACTTCGAGTCCGATCCGGCGTTCCGCGCGAACACCACGGCCTGCCACCGCAATATCGGGATCGCGCACCGCACCTGCGGCAACTACGAACTCGCGCTGCGACATCTGGCGCGGGCCCGCGAACTGAATGTGACACTGGGCACGACGATCGACGTCGCGTTCATCGACATCCTGGCGGCCGAGACGACCCTCATGCGACCGGACGGCCCGCTGCGACCGGCCCTGGATCTGGCGCTTCCGGCCATGCTGTACCTGGAGTCGCGCCGCGTGCAACTAGCGGACGCGGCGGGCCGGATCGGCACCGCCGCACTGTATTCCACGCTCCAGGCCCTGCTGTTCGACTGGGTGGACAGGCTCGCGGACGCGGCACTGATGGCGGAACTGATCGAGGTACTGCTCAATGTCGGCGTGCCCGGCGGCCCGCCACCGGATTCGACGACCACCGAACTCGCGGTGCTGATCCTGGAAACACTTTCTGCCCAACCGGATCCGGAGCCGCAAGCAGTGTCCGAGACGGCCGGCCGCCCGTCCGATGCGGTCCGTGCGATCGTCGCCGGAGCCACATTGCCCGTGCGGCCCCCGCCGCTGCTGCGGATGCCCGACGGCACGATCGCGCTGCACCGCTACATCCGCGCCGCCGACGAACGCTACGGCGGTTTCGATCGCCCACCCGATCTACCGACCTGGTGACACACCACGCGGCCACCCGATCGCACACCATCCCGCCGAACGGGTGCAGGATGACCACGTGCGCAATCCTCTCGGCCGGCCCGATCTCGAGCCCTACCTCACCTACCGGCAGCGGTCCGGCACCGCGTCCGGCGGGTTGACGGCGCACTTCCTGGGGACCAGTTCGCTGCTGCTGTCGGACGGTACGACGACGCTGCTGTGCGACGGATTCGTCACTCGCCCCGGGCTTCTCCGCGTCGGGCTCGGTCGGATCGCGCCGGACGCGGGGCTGGTGCGCGCGGCGATCGAGCGATTGGGGGTGCGTTCGCTGGCCGCGGTGTTCTGTGCGCATTCGCATTACGACCATGCCCTCGACGCGCCGGTGTGGTGTGCGCAGACCGGGGCCGAACTGGTGGGTTCGGAGTCCACCGCGAATATCGGGCGTGGGCTCGGGCTCGCCGAGGCGTCGCTGCGGGTGGTGGGTGATGGGGATGCGCTCGAGTACGGGCGGTTCACGCTGACGTTTCTGGATTCGGTGCACAGTCCGGGTGATCGGTATCCCGGCGTCGTGACGCGCCCGCTGGTGCCCCCGGCGCGGACCGGCGCGTGGAAGACCGGTGCCGCCTATTCCGTACTCATCGAGCATCCGGTCGGCCGAATCCTGTTGCACGCCAGTGCGAATCATCGTCCGGGGATGTTGGACGGGCGACGCGCCGAGGTCGTCTATCTGGGTATCGGCGGCCTGGGCAGGCAGTCCCGCGAGTTCGTGCACCGCTATTGGGACGATGTCGCCGGCACGGTCGGCGCGCGCCGCGTCGTCCTGGTGCACTGGGACGATTTCTTCCGCGGCTTGGACCAGCCGCTACGCCCACTGCCGTACTTCGCGGACAACTTCGACGCGACGATGGACCTGCTGCTGCCGCTGGCACAGCGGGATGACGTGGATGTGGTCCTGCCGGTCGCGTGGGAGCCCACCGATCCCCACGACGGGCTGCGCTGACCCGAGTACGAACTCAGCCGTTGGCGTACACCCGGTCAGGCTCGATGAGCACGACCGCACGCCGCTCCTGCGCCATCACCCGGTCGTACTCGTCCCAATCCTCGTGCGTACCACCGGCAGCGGTGAACACCGCACGCAACAGCAGACGCAGCCGTTCGGCATCGATCCCCGAAACCGGATCATCGGGCCCGGCGATCCACACCGGCCCCTCGGCCGCGGCCCACTCCCAGCCGACGCGCACCACGGCCGTCATCCGCGGCCGGGCCCGCAGATTCGCCATCTTGCGGGTGCCCCCACGCAACACCATTCCCACCACACCCTCGCCGGTCAGCGGATGTTTCAGCACACCGGCGTTGACGAGCGAGGAGTGGATCGTGCCGTCCGCCCGCGCGGTCGACACGACGCAGAGCCCATGATCACCGGCGATCAGCCGGGCGAAATCCGCGAGATCGGTCACGTCCGCAGTCTACGGAACCCGACCTCTCATCTGCCCGTGGTGGAGACTTGGGACGTGATGGACGATTCCGTGCGGATGCTCGTGGTGGATGCGGCCAATGTGGTCGGTTCGCGCCCCGACGGCTGGTGGCGTGACCGCGCGGGCGCGGCCCACCGGCTACTGACGGGAGTAGCGGCTCTCCGAGCACAACTTCCATGCGAGGTGGTCGTCGTCCTGGAAGGTGCCGCGAAAGCCGTGGACGACAACACATTCCGCAACCTGCGCGTGGTGCGAGCCGCAGGTTCGGGCGACGACACCATCGTCGCGGTCACGGCCGAACGCGACGATCGCACCCAGGTTCTGGTCGTCACCGCCGACCGCGGCCTACGCACCCGAGTCGAAGCCCTCGGCGCACGCACAACCGGCCCCCGCTGGCTCCTGGACCGGATCGATTCGGCCCGAAACCCGTAGCCGAGCACGAATCCCTTGCGGACCGCAGGCGACAACAGCCATCATGACACCATTAGTAAGGTAACCCTAAGTGCCGAGCTGCCACTGTGCCCCGAGGTGGCATGCGCACTGGCCCGCACACCGGAGCTGTTCGCTTTCGTTGTCGCCCCGATCATTTCGGCGCCCCGGCTGGACATCCCGGATCGGGTCGAGCCGGGAGTCGAAGGGGCAGCACGGATCTGGTGGTTCGGTGTGATCCCCGCGTGGCGACATCATCTGCGACTCGTGCGGCTGACCGATCGGGAGATCTACACCAACGAGTGGGGCGGGCCGGTCCGGGTCTGGAATCACCGGCTGACCTTCGAGCCGATCGACGAAAACCGTTGCCGCTACACCGATGAGGTCGAGGTGCAGGACGGCCTGCCCGGATTCGGCGTCCGGGTGTTCGTCCACCTCATGTTCCGGCATCGGCAGCGCCGGTGGCGACAGCTCGCCACTCTGCTGGCCAAGAGCGATATCGATATCCGCCCCGGACGCACGACCATCGACTGATTCGATCCCGTCGGCCGTCCGATTTCCGCGTGCACATGGCCTTGACCAGGCAACTCGGTGTCGAATCACCACCGAATGCCATGTCCGATTACCGCTGGTATCGGCGGTGCGACTCGGGCAGAGTCGGTAGCGAGACGACGAGTGAGAGGAATCGCGATGGCGGTCTACGCGACAATCCACAGCCCGGTCGGCGAACTGCTGCTGACCGGCGAACTCGGCCCGGACGGCCTGATGCTCGACTCGGTGTCCATGAGCGGCGGAAAGCAACCACCGGCCGTGGGCGAACGGACCGCGGCACCCGAGGCGTTCGCCGAGGTGATCGCTCAGCTGAACGCCTACTTCACAGGCGAACGAACCGGCTTCGACCTCGAATACACCAGCCGCGGAACGGATTTCCAACGCCGGGTATGGCACGCACTGGACGAGATCCCCTACGGCACGACCGTGAGCTACGGCCGGATCACCGAACGAATCGGCGCGCCCCGCGCGGCGGTGCGAGCGGTGGGTACGGCCATCGGCGCGAACCCGCTGCTGATCGTGCGGCCGTGTCATCGGGTCGTCGGCGCGAACGGCGCGCTCACCGGCTACGCGGGTGGCCTGGAGCACAAGCGCACCCTCCTGGACCTCGAATCCCACTGCCACACAACATAATCGGCACCCACCGACCTGCTCCCACGCCCGATCCACACAACAGCGCGAACCATTCGCCCGATTCATCCGAACGGTGAACTGTTGCCCAACACTTCGATCCGAGGATGAATCCGCGAGTAGCAGCGACGAAGATGGCTGGACATCGAGATATTCGGGGGATTGATCCGAATGGACAGCTATCTGGTGCAGATCGGCCTACCGGTCATCGCGCTCGTCGTATCACTGGTCGCGTTCCTCTGGGAATTCGTGGTCATCCGGCGTAAACGCCTGGGCTATCGCGTGCAGATGGACACCCCGGTGACCGGCGAGATCGAGTCGGTATTTCCCGGCGTGCTGGAACAATTGCAGCCCGGCGGCAATGCCGCGGACAAGAATCTGCAAGACCTGTCGATCGTGCTGATTCGCGTGGAGAACGACGGCGTCACGAGTATCGACTCCGACGATTACGCGATGCCCGACGACACCGGTCTGCATCTGCATTTCCCGAATCGCCGGGTCGCCGGAATGGCGGTCACCGAGTTGAGCGACACCGTCCTGGGCGACTATCTCGAACCGGGCCGGGGAATCGCGGCGCGCGCGGACGAAACACACGATATCGGCATCATCGATCTACCGAAGGTCCCGATGAACCGGCGGGACCACTACAAGATCCTCGCCATTCTCGCGCGCGGCGCCACCGCGGGCGACTACCCCGAACCCACCCTGCACGGCAAACTCAAGGGCGGCCGCGTCCGCACCACCCAGAGCCGCACCGGACTGACACGAAACATGTTGGCGTTCATCGGATTTCTGGTGATCGTGATCGTCGTGCAGTTCGGCATCGCCCTGTTCGGGAGCAATCCGCCGGTGCAGGGCTGTGTGCCGGGTCAACTCACCCTGGTCGGGTCCTCGGCGTTCGAACCGGTGATCCGCGACGCCGCCACCGAGTACCGGAAGACCTGTCCCGCAGCGAATTTCGCCTACGCCTTCGAGGGCAGTGAGCGCGGCCTGGCCACCGTCGACAAGCAGGGGCACGGCAATCCCGACCTGCTGGCCATCACCGACGGCCCCAAGAGCGTCGGCTATCCCGATCTGCGCCAGCGCCCGCTGGCCATGGCGGTGTTCTCGGTGATCGTGCACAGCGATCCGGTCGTGCGGGATCTGAGCACCCGGCAGATCCAGGATCTGTTCGAGGGCCGGATCACCAACTGGAAAACCCTCGGCGGCCCCGACCTGCCGGTGCGACTTGTCAACCGCGCCTTCGGATCCGGCACCCGCGAGACCTTCCAGCAGCGGCTGCTCGGCGGCCGGTCCGTCACGCTGCCGGAGGACACCTGCCGGGCCTTGCAGGTCACCAATCCGCCGGGCGTGCACGCCTGCGAGGTGCCGCTCACCGGCGATATGCTCGAGGCCGTGGCCGCCATCCCCGGCGCGGTCGGCTACTCCTCCTACCAGGAGGCCGCCGGATATCGGGGCGTCACCGCGGTCACCATCGACGGACACGCACCCACCCGCGACGAGGTGCTGGCGCACGACTACGCCTTCTGGGGCGTCGAATACGCCTACAGCAACGGCGAATTGCCGCCCGACTCACTGGCCGCGGCCTTCCTGCGCTTCCTCACCGACGGCGCGGGCAAGGACGTCATCCGCACGCACGGCGGCACCCCCTGCGGCGAACTCGCCGACCCCGCCGAGTGCAGCCCGGTCCGGCCGAGCTGAGCACCGCGGCGGCCCCGGGATCACAGTGCCCGGGAGATGATCTCCTTCATGATTTCGCTTGTGCCACCGTAGATTCGGTTCACCCGCGACGCGGTGTACATATTGGCGATCGGGTACTCCATCATGTAGCCGTAACCGCCGAAGAGTTGCAGACACTTGTCGACGACCCGGTCGGAGGTCTCGGCGGCGAACAGCTTGGCCATGGACGCGGTCGCCGGATCGTTCTTCCCGGCGATGTACTGCGAGATCGCATGGTCCACAAGGGTTTTGATGGCCAACGCCTCGGTCTTGACCTCGGCCAGCGCGAAGGCGTTGTGCTGGAATTTGCCGATCGGGCGGCCGAACGCCTCGCGCTCGCGGGAATACCGCAGCGCCTCCAGCACCGCGGCCTCGGCCAGCGCGGAACAGATGGTCGCGATGATCAGCCGCTCGCGGGCGAGCTGTTCCATCAGCTGATAGAAGCCCAGACCCTCTTGTGCGCCAAGCAGATTCGTGACCGGCACCCGCATGTCGGAGAAGAACAGCTCGCGGGTGTCCTGCGCGTGCTGCCCCATCTTCTCCAGCACCCGGCCGCGTTCGAAACCGGGCAGATCCTTGGTCTCGGCCACGATCAGCGAGACGCCCGCGGCCCCCTGGGACGGATCGGTCTTGGCCACGATGACGACCAGATCGCAGTGGGTTCCGTTGGAGATGAACGTCTTCGAGCCGTTGACGACGTAGTGGTCGCCATCGCGAATCGCGGTGGTGCGCACGGCTTGCAGGTCCGACCCCGTGCCCGGCTCGGTCATCGCGACGGCCAGCACCAGTTCACCGGAGATGATGCCCGGCAGCCACCTCTCCCGCTGCTCGGCGCTGCCGTACTGGTGGATGTAGTGCGACACGATCGGCGAGTGCACCGAGAAGCCGAACCCGTTGTCGTGCGCGTAGACCAGTTCCTCCTGCACGACCGCCTGCATACCGAAATCGCCTGCGGCGCCGCCGAATTCCTCCGGCAGATCCAGTCCGAGCAGCCCCGCCGCTCCGGCCTTGTTCCAGAACTCGCGATCGACGTGGTGCTGTTCGCTCCAGCGCTGACGATTCGGCACGCTCTCCTTGCGGAAGAACTCCGCCGCGTGCTTGCGCAGTTCGCGATGCTGATCGGTCTCCCAGGAGGGACGGTAGTCGGGGAAGAGTTCGGACATCGGTGATCCTCTGCTTTCCGGCGCGCGGGGTGAGGCACCCCGGTCGTTCTCGGCACGTGACAGTACAGTTGTATCGTCTGCCGGTCAACAGCACAGTCGTTCCCCACCGGAGCGAGCCGTCGCCGACGTAAGATCGCCGACAGACCCTGACGAGCTGAGGACCGATGCTGAACCCACGCGCGACCAACGAGGATCTGACCGCCAAGGCACGGATCCGCAATGCCGCGATGGATCTGTTCGCGCAGTACGGCGAGTCCCGGGTGTCGCTGCGGGCGGTCGCGGCCGAGGCGGGCGTGACGCTCGGGCTGGTCCAGCACCACTTCAAGACCAAGGCGGGCCTGCGCGAGGCGGTGGATCAGCTGGTCAGCGAGTACTTTTATCAGGCCGTGCACTCGGTGCCCAATACCGGCACCCCGGCCGAGGTCGCGGGCGCGCGGGACGAGGCCGTGCGCGAGATGCTGCGGGAGAACCCGGCGGTGGTGAACTACATCCGCCGCGCGGTCCTCGAACCCGAACCGGCGCGGTTGAAGTTCCTGGAACGCCAGGTGGAACTGGTGCGCAGCGAGGTCGTCGCCCTGCGCGAGGCGGGCCTGGCCTCGACCTCCCGCCGCGAATCGACCCAGGTGGTGGCGGTGCTGGTACGTCAGTTCGGGGAACTGCTGCTGGCCCCGATGATCGATTCGGTATGGCAGATGGTGACCGACGAGCCCGATACCGCCAAACCGCGGCTCACCGTCACCGTCGAGGAATAGCCAATCAATAGCTAGACCATAGCCGGACACTGTGTCCGGTTTCACACTTCCTGTGATCGAATCCTGTTCGGGGGCACCCGAATTCCATCGGCGATACAAATGTCCAGGAATTTGTCCAACTGCGCCGTACCGCGAGCGCAACGCTGCTACCTTGGCCTACGACCGGGCGATGCCTTCTCCACCAGTCGTCCCCGCCACGAGGAGCCGCACTGTGAAGCAACGAATCCGGTGTGCGGCGGCAGTGCTGATCGGCGTGCTGACAGTGGTGTGTACCGGTTGCTCGGCGATGCCCGGACGTCCCGAACCCCGGCACATCACCGCCGATTTCACCAGCATCTCGGGCATGTTCGAGGGCAACCCGGTCACCGTCCTGGGCCTGCGGGTCGGCACCGTGGACGCGATCGTCCCGCACAACCGGTACGCCGAGGTGCACATGACCATCGACCCCGACATCACGATCCCCGAAAACGTCACGGCCGCACTGATTTCGCAATCCATCGTGACCGACCGGCACATCGAACTCTCCCCCGCCTACACCGGCGGCCCGGCGCTGTCCGACGGCGCGCACCTGACCACCGAATCCACCCGCAGCCCAGTCGAATTGGACACGCTGCTGAAAACCATCGACGACTTCACCACCGCCCTGGACCCGCCGCCGGGCAGTACGCGCGGCCCGCTGTCGGGCACCCTGCTCTACGACATGGTCGGCGGCCAGGGCGCGAAGATCCGCGACACCCTGACCGCGCTGACCGGCGCTTTGCGGGTCGGCGTGGACAACCGGGACGCGATCTCGCAGATCATCGTGCAGCTCAACGACCTGACCTCGATGCTGGCCGACAACGATAGATCGGTGCGCGATTTCGGCGCGAACGTCACCCGGATGTCCACGATGCTCGCCGAACAGGCCCCCGGCCTGCAAGCGACGCTCGATCGACTCGAGGCGTTCCTGTCCGACAGCAGCGGCACCTTCGGCGGCTATCAGGATCGGCTCGCGTCCAGTCTCACCGGGCTGACGAACGTCACTAATCAGTTGCGCGCCAACGCATCCGGCGTCATCGAGTTCGTCGACGTCGCCCCGCTGATCTCCGAGAACCTCGATCGCCTGGTCGATCGGCAGGGCCGGTTCGGGCGCGCGCACGCGCTGATCGGCACCGTCAGCGGCGAGATCGTCAGTACCTTCTGCGAGCGGATCCAGTTGCGGGCCGATGGCTGCCGGACCGGACGGGTTCAGGATCTGGGCCCGGACTTCGGACTCACCGCGGCCCTGCTGGGCCTGACCGGGTGAACCGATACCGGGCCTGCCAGCACCGGCAAGGAGGGCCGGACTCGGGGCATCGGCACCGGTTACAGTGCTCGCGTGGGTGAGACCTCGCAACGCGCACGCAACCCCTGGGGGCAGGGCGAGCGGTTGCGGCTGGAGATTCTCGAGGCCGCCGCGCGGTTGCTGTCCGAGCTGGGCAGCGCCGAGGGGCTCACCATCCGCGGCGTGGCCCGCGTGGCCGGGATCTCCCCCGCGAGCATCTATCAACATTTCAGCGATAAATCCGCGCTGGTCGACGGCCTGATCGACTACGACGCCACGCAACTGGCCGAGGTGATGGCACAGGCGCAGGCGCAACTCCCCGCCGACGCGGTGCTGGATCGGGTGCGCGCGCAGATGAAGGCGTACTGCCGGTTCGCGCTGGACAGTCCGGGCCACTACCGGCTGATGATCGACAACCGCTCCGCCAATACCGGGCGTCCCGGGCCGCTGACGCAGTTCGTGCAGCAGGTGATCACCGCGTTCGAACGCTGTCAGGAGGCCGGGGTGCGACTGCGGCTGCCACCGGAGCGGGCCGCGGTGGTGGTGTTCGTCGGCACGCACGGGCGGGTCGCGCTGTGGCACGCCAGCCAGGGTGCGCGGCCGACCGAGGTGGTCACCGATTTCGTCGACGAACTCATCTCGCTCGTCATCGATTGAGTCCCTTCACATCTCGCTAATCGTTGCTTAACAGAACCATCCGGATCTATCCTGGCCGAGTTAGTGAACGATTGTTTAGTAACTCTGTCAGGGGGTCCCCATGACCGAAACCCTTCCCACCTTCCCCATGGCGCGCGCCACGGGCTGCCCGTTCGACCCGCCGCCGCAGCTGCGTGAGCTCGATCCGATCAGCCGGGTGAGCATCTGGAGTGGCGAAACACCTTGGCTCGTCACGGGTTACGACGAGCAACGCGCGGTGCTGGCCGATCAGCGGTTCAGCGCCGACTCCTCGCGGGCGGGCTATCCGCACCAGTCCGCGGCGATCAACGCGCGACGTCGCACCTTCCGCACCTTCATCGCGTTGGACGATCCCGAACACGATCGACAGCGAAAGATGTTGACGCGCAACTTCATGGTCAAACGCGTCGACGCGATGCGGCCGCGGGTGCAGCAGATCGTGGACGGCCTGATCGACGACATGCTCGCCGGACCGCAACCCGCGGATCTGGTGACCGCGTTCGCATTACCGGTGCCCTCGCTGGTGATCTGCGAACTGCTCGGCGTGCCGTACGAGGATCACGACTTCTTCCAGGCGTGCAGCCGCAAGCTGATCTCCCGCGAATCGCCGCCCGAGGAGGCCATCGCCGCGAACGAGGCGTTGCGCGAGTATCTGCTGAAACTCATTGCGGCCAAACAACAGACGCCGGCCGACGACCTGATCGGCAGGCTCGTCAGCGGACAGGTCGCCGAGGGCGAGCTGACCGTCGAGGAAGCCGCGGACATGTCCGTGCTGATGCTGATCGCCGGGCACGAGACCACCGCCAACATGATCGCCCTGGGCACCCTGGCCCTGCTCGAACACCCCGATCAGCTCGCCGAACTCCGCGACACCGACGATCCGGCGCTGATCGCGAACGCGGTCGAGGAACTGCTGCGCTACCTGAACATCGTGCACGGCGGCCGCCGCCGCGTCGCCCTCACCGACGTCGAGGTCGGCGGCCAGCTGATCCGCGCGGGCGAGGGCGTCATCCTGGCCAATGACGCCGGCAACCGCGATGATTCGGCCTTCCCCGACCCCGACGTCCTCGACATCCACCGCAAGGCCCGCCACCACGTGGCCTTCGGCTACGGCGTCCACCAATGCCTCGGCCAACCCCTGGCCCGCATGGAACTACAGGTCGTCTACAGCACCCTGTACAAGCGGATTCCCACACTGCGCCTTGCGATCCCGCTCGATGAGGTCCAGTTCAAACACGAAATGGTCGTCTACGGCGTCCACACCCTCCCCGTCACCTGGTAAGGACCATCCCATGAAAGTCGTTGTAGACCAAGACAAATGCGTCGGCTCCGGCCAATGCGTAATGCTCTCGGAAGCCGTCTTCGACCAACGCGACGAAGACGGCGTCGTAGTCCTACTCCAGGAAAACCCCACCGCCGACCAGCACGAAGCCGTCCGAGAATCAGCCCGAGTCTGCCCGGCCCTGGCCATCGAAGTCGAGGAGTAACGCCCCGATCCCGCCTGCTGCGGGCCGTCGACTACTCGGTCGACGGCCCGCACACGGGTCGCGGACCAACTCGACGGGATGAGCCCGGTCATCGAGGCGGACTCGCAACCGTCAGGCGGACACACCGTCGCCTCGGGTGAATCGAGGTTCAATACGAGCGCGCGCCAGACGAACGGCGTTGTATCGGGTCCAGGAGTGCGCGCAGAGCCAGGGCGAGCCTTCCGCTTGCTCGGTGGTGAAAGGTGGTGTGTGCGTGTGTGATTCGGTCGGTTGTCCAGGGTGAAGATTCTGATTTCACATCGCTGTGGCGGTGTTCGGGGGGTGATTTTCGGGATAGAATTCGAACATGGATTCGAACAGCGAGGGGATCGAGGAGCTCACCGCCGAGGCGTTGCTGGCCGCGGTCGGTGACCTGCTCGACCGGCCATTGACCCCGCTGTCCGATAGTGCGGTGGTGGAGTTTCTGCGTGGGATCGAACGCGCGGCACGCATACTCACCGCGGTCCAGCATCAGGTGTTGATCGATATCGATTCCCGATCCATCCCCGCGAACACGGGTGCGAAGACGATCAAACGGTTCCTGACCGAAACCCTGCGCCTGTCCCACGCCGAGGCCGGTGCACGAGTCCGCGCCGCCACTCGTGTGGGCACGTTCCGCAACCTTGCCGGGGACGAACGCGAACCCGAATTACCGTGCACGGCAGCAGCGTTACGACGCGGGGACATCTCGGCCGAGCACGCTCGCGGGATCGGGGCGGTGATGACCCGGGTCCCCCGCACCACCGACACCGATGACCGGGTCGCGGCCGAACAGATCCTGGCCGAGTTCGCGGTCACCGGCTCCCCCGACGACATCGGCACAATCGGCGACCGTATCCTGGCGCACCTGGACCCCGACGGGAAACTCACCGATTCCACCGATCGCGCCCGCATGCGCGGAATCCGCATCGGCCGCCAACGCCCCGACGGAATGTCCCCCATCAGCGGCGACATCGACCCGGTCCTGCGGGCACTGCTGGACCCGGTCCTGGCCAAATACGCGCGCCCCGGTATCGCGAACCCCGACGACCCGACCAGCCCCGGCACCGACCTGGACCACACCGATCCAGCACTGATCACCACCGCCGCGCAACGCGATACCCGCACCGCCACGCAACGCACCCACGACGCGTTCACCTTCCTGCTGGGCTCACTGATCGACCCCGACACCCTCGGCGCGCATCGCGGGATACCGGTCACCACCGTGCTCACCCTGCGCGTGGAAGACGTGGAACAAGGTGCGGGGGTGGCGACCACCGCCACCGGAGGCACCGTCCCGATCAGTGACGCACTACGCCTGGCCGAGCGTTCACGCCCGTACCTGGCGGTGTTCGACCACGCCGGGCTACCCCTGCATCTGGGGCGGACACGGCGGCTGGCGTCCCCCGCGCAACGACTCGCGTTGATCGCCGCACACGGTGGCTGCTCCCGCCCCGGCTGCGACGCACCCGCATCCCTGTGCGCGGTCCACCACGTGCGTGATCACAGCAAAGGCGGACCCACCGACATCGAGAACCTGGTTCTGGCGTGCGACCACTGCCACGCCCTGATCAACGACACCGACACCGGCTGGAAAACCATTGTCCTGGACGAGGATTCACAATTCCCGGGCCGGACCGCATGGATCGCGCCCGCTCATATCGACCCGACCGGCACCCCACGCGTCAACCACCGCCACCACGCGGGCGAACTCCTCGCCCAGATCGTCGCGCGAATCCACACCCGGCGGGAACGAGAACGCGCGGCGCATCAGCGTTGGCTACGAGAACGAAAACCCGGCGACCTCGCCGCCTGACCCCGGGGCATCACCACTTGCCCCGAGGCGTCGCCGCCTGCCCCGGGACGGAGCGCCACCCACTCCGTCCGTACCGAGATCGCAGAGGAGTTCGTTCGTGATCGCTGACCTATCCGGGGCCCAGTGGTTCAAATCCAGCAAGAGCCCCAGCAAGGACGCCTGCGTAGAGGTCGCCTGGTTGAGCGAAGGTCACGTCGGCATCCGCGACTCGAAGAACCCCACCGGCCCCGCTCTGATCTTCACCCCCAGCGAGTGGGACACCTTCGCCGCCGACGTACGAAACGGCGACCTCAACCAGCCGAGCGCGTAACAGCAGCCCTCAGCCGGAAGTCACGCAAGTCGAGCGGTCTCACCTGAAAACAGGGTGGGACCGCTTCGTCGTCGTCCTCCCCGAAATCCGTTGTGCGGGAACATCCAGCGCACGGAAGCGGGCAGCTGGGAGTAGCTGGACCGCAAGGGTTTATGCCCGCACGCGGTCGGTCGACGGCAGATGTACCAGGATCAGGCCGATCGCCGCGACCAGGAAGTTCTGCAACGCGGCCGAGGAGGCGTTGACCTCCTTGTTGGCCCACATCCGGAACCACTCGCCGGCGACGGTGAGGAATCCGCCGAGGAACAGCATGATCGCCATCGTCCAACCGAGGCTGGACAGTTTCGCGGCCAGATCGATCGAGGGGCCTCGCCGGGCGCGGCTCGACAGCGCCCGCACCCACATCGCCGCACCGGCCAGCAGCGCGCCGGCGGTGAGGTACTCCCACGCGACGATCAGGATGTAAACGACCAGTGCCACAGTGCTATTGGTGATGGCGTGCCAGTCCGTGGCATGGGTGTGGATGGTGGACCGCATCGACAGCACGTCGGCGACACCGCGCCGGTTCGTCGTGGTGTCGACGCAGTTGGTGACGGCCACGATCAGGTAGTAGAGCCCGGTGATGGCGGCGAGCACCGCTACCGCGGCGTGACGTGTGCCGATCACGTCGAGAATGCGCCTGGCGATGTTCACGTCGGTTCCTCTCGGTCGGTTGTCGCGAGCGGACCCCTCGCCCGTCGACACGGCCGATTCCACTCGCCTACAAGGCTTTCCGGACGTTGCCGGTCGTTCGGTGCGTGGGCCGCGCGGCGTGCCCGGCACGGGAATTGTGCCGCACGTGATCGAACGGCAGCGGTCCGTACCCACCTCCCGCGGGAAGTCGGGTGGGGCGGCCCGGATCTCACGACGCGGGTATACCGTGATCGCAGTTGATCCACGCTGTGGATATCTATCGGAAGGTGGATCCGAGTTGGACCCCGAGACGAGCCCGACCACGCCAGCGCGTTTCGTGATGCCATCCGAGGATGTGCTGCGCGCCCGGGAGAAGCTGGTGCTCGACCATTTCAACGACGAGGTCGCGCAGGACTGGGACGCCACCCTCTCGACGTTCCCGCACCCGCACTACGAGCTGATCGCGCAGATGCTGGTCCACGACGGCGACAACGAGGTGCGCGACTACTACCGCGACACCCGCGTCGCCTTCCCCGATCAGAACCACGAGATCATCGCCTTCCGGCACAGCCACGACGCGGTGATCGTCGAGTTCTGGCTACTGGGCACCCATCTGGGCCCGCTGGGCCCGATCCCGCCGACCGGCGCCGCGCATCGCACCCGGATGACCGCGTATTTCGTCTTCGACGAGCACGAGAACCTGGTCACCGAACGCATCTACTTCGACCAGTTGAGCATCCTGAAACAGCTTCTCGGCGGCCTGGACCGCAAGAACCCGAAGGACCTGCTGACCCTGATGCGTGCTCTCGGCGGCGCGTTGCGGATGTCCGCGACCACACCCGACCCGCGTCTGACCCACACGACCCCACCGCTTCTCACCGACTGATATCGCCCGACCCACGACCGCACTGACGCCCGAAACGCGGCAATCTCCCATCGGGGCTGGCAAGCTGGCGTCATGACAGTGGGGAGTTGTCCGTTCGGCGCGAGCACACACGATGTCGACGTGCTGCACGAGCGAATGCGCACCGAGGGGTGCGGAGTGCACCGGGCCGTTCTGCCCGACGGATCGCAGGCGTGGGTCGTCACCGGCTACGACGCCGTGACGCGGTTGCTCACCGACACGGCCGTCTCGGCGGCAAAAGCCGACAGCACCACCGGATTTCGCGGCAACAGGCTTCCGCCCGCACTGGACGCCAACCTGCTCAACCTGGACGGTCCGGCCCATCGCCGCCTGCGGACGCTCGCCGCCGAGGCATTCGGCCCACGCCACCACCGATTCCACGAGCAGATCGTCGCGGACACGGTGCGTGAACTGGTCGCCGACCTGCCCTCCGACGGCCCGATCGATCTGATGAACGGACTGTGCGAACCGCTCCCGGCGCGGGTGACCGGCACTCTGCTGGGACTGCCGCCCGAGCAACTGGGAGCCTTCCGCGACGCGTCCGCGCCACTGCTGCGCTCCGACGCGTCACACGAGCAGGACGCGTTGCGCCGATCGATGATGACCCTGTGGGGTTTGATCTCGGCCGCTCTCGCCGACAAACGGCGCACGCCCGGCCAGGATCTGCTCTCGGTGTGGATCGCGGCGCGTGACGGACAAGACCGGCTCACCGAGGACGAACTGGTCAGCCTGGCATTCCTGACGATCATCGGCGGATTCGAGAACACGATCAGTTCGACCGCCTTCGTGCTGGATGAACTCGTGCGTTCGCATCAGGGCCACGCTCGCGAAATGCTCGATAGGCCAAGCGAATTCGCCGCTCTGACCCGTCGACTGATCCGGGAAGCGGCACCGATGAACTACGCGCTGCGTCGCTTCCCACTCACCGACATCGA
Source organism: Nocardia macrotermitis (assembly GCF_009604405.1). Lineage (GTDB taxonomy): Bacteria > Actinomycetota > Actinomycetes > Mycobacteriales > Mycobacteriaceae > Nocardia > Nocardia macrotermitis. Next base: position 53,797 of record NZ_WEGK01000006.1, on the reverse strand, counting down.
GATCAACGGCGTCGTCATTCCCCGCGGCCACACCGTATTCGCCTCACTGCGTTCAGCCCACCTGGACCCGGCCGCTCACGGCCGCCCCGACCTGGTGTTCGGTCGCGGCCGCCACTACTGCCTCGGCGCGAAACTCGCCGAGTTGCAGGCCGATCACGCCGCCCGCGCGGTGCTGGAGAAGTACCCCCACCTGCGAGTCGCCGGACCACGGGAGGAATATCGGCTCCGGGAGTCCTGGATGACCTATAGCCTGGCGGAGCTCACCGTGAGTACCGGCGTCGGTGACGCCGACCGCGGTGCAGTGCGATGGCTGGACTCCAGGCCCTGAGCGCGCGGCTTGTGATCACGGCGTAGCGCGCAGGTCGTCGAGCAACTGGGGAAGAATTGCTTCCTCGTGGAGGTCCCGGCCGTGGCGTTCATATATTTCCGCCAGTGGACTCTCGCTCGTTCCGAGGTCGAAATACGTTGTGTAGGTGTGGGTGTCGAATCGCCATGGGGACACGTGCGGGGCCACGGAGCGAAGCGCGGAGACGATGATGAGACCCGTCCGGTCGATATCGGCTCGTACTCGGATGTCGATGTGGTGATCGGCGGCGGCGGCCACGAGGTCCAGTGCGGCCAGAGCGGGAACGCCGTCGGTGCAGATGAGTGGGGGACAGGTGGGGCCGAGTTCGTCGGCGGCGCTTTCGACGATCGTCGGGTTCTCGCAGACGTACAGACGGTCCGGTACCGGGTCGAAACTCCACGGGCCGAGCAGGTCTCGCAGTGTCAGCCAGGCCGGTGCGCCCGGCCGGTGGCCCGCGGTGATATCGAGGGGGAGGTTGAGGGTGAGGACCCGGGAAGAGACTGTGTCGCAGCGGATTCCGGCCGATTTCCAGGCGGCCCGCCATTCGCGTCCGGGTCTGCGCGGACCGGCGATGCCGGTCGTGGCGGCGATGAGGCGCGCGGTGGTTCGTCCGAGATCGGTGGAGTGGTCGAGGGCGTGGGCGTTGTCGGTGGCGGCTGCGGCGAGTTGCGCCAAGCGCATCGGCGGGCCCGACCACGGAAGTCGCGGCCACACCGCGGCCACCTCGGTAGCGAGATCGGCGGCTTTGCCGGTGCCGAGCCGGGGTGCCCCGGAGCCCGCGAGCCATGACCGCACCACCGGCTCCGAAACCCCTGCGGCACACAATGTTCGGACCGTGAACTCCTGTTCCGCCGCTTCCTCCCGCTCTTGTTCGGCAACCTCGTCCCGGCGTACCGGGAGCGGCCGGCCATCCAGCGCTTCGATGAATTGCCTTACGGTGAGCCCATGTTCGGCGAGACTGGCGTTCAGTACCCGGACATTGACCTGACGCCCGGAGACCTCCCAATCCGTGCCGAGCATCCGTGCCACCTGACGACGCTGCTCACCGGTGAGCGTGACGCGCACCGATCCGGTATCGAGTTGTCCGCCGCGATACGCGCGCCGACGCAGGGCCTCGAATACCATTGCGGGGCCGGGAAGTTGGGCCCAAGACCGGAGGCCGTCGGGAAGTTCACGATCCGTCATCGCCGAGCCCGAACAAGCCCGCGGCGGGCATCGGCTCCCGGGCCTGCGCCGCACCGAGACGATCCACATCCACCTCGGTCCACGTCCCGCCGCACCACAGATACGGCAGCACATCGACACCGGGGAGATGCCGTTCGCGGGCCAGATCGTAGACCGCGACCGCGGGAACCGTGTCGTACGTACACCATTCGTCGTGAGCGGTGAGCATGATGTCGAGTTCGAAGTCGACGGTCAGGCCCATGAACGAGGCCTTGACCTGGGCGTCGACACCGGTCATCGCCTCGTCGAGCCAGACACACCGGGGAGCGTGCGGGGCGGCGGCGTCATAGGCGACCACCGCTGCGGCGAACAGGGGCTGGGACAGCAGCACCACCTTTTCACCGCCGGATTTCGCACCGTGTTTCGCCGCGTCGAAACGACTCCAGCGACTCGTGGCGCCGGGCCGGTACTGCAGGCTGATCTTCAGCCAGCGCCGATAGTCGAGCGCCTGCGTGAGTTGTTGTTTCCAGTCCGAGGCGCCTTCGGCGTCGGCTTCCGCGCGGGCCTGATCGATCTTGCGGGTGAGAAAGTCACGGACCATCTGCTGACGGTCGGGCGAGAGCTGGTCATAGCCTCTGCTCAGAGCTCCGACAACGGATTCGGCGTCCGGGTCGGCGGGATCGGCTTCCCAGTCCACCTTGACCGCGTGGCCCTGACGGGTCGGATGCGCCGCGAGATGGGTGTTGATATTGGTGAAGGTCCTGGTTGTGTAATCCAGTCTGTCCTTGAGATGTTCGATGAAAGTGGAGCCGAGCAGGGTTGCCAGGACGCGCTGCTGTTCGGCGTCGTAGCCGGCGCGTTGCTCCCGGACGCGTTCGGCGAGAGTGTCGGTGGCCGCCGGTGGCAGCTGATAGCCGTGCGGGGCGCCGGTGTGGATTTCGACCCGGGGCAGGGTGCCCTCGTCGTCGAGCACCCGCGCATCCTGCTGGGGAAGCAGGTTCTGACGGAGTGCCTCCATCTTCTGTGAGCAACTGCGCCAGGCCCGTTCGACGTCGGCGTCACCGGCCTGCACGTCGGCCTGACGGCGAATGGCGGTCGCGAGTTCACGTGCGTTCTGCACGTTCTGCCGCTCGGGGGATTCGAGATCCACCGCCTGCAGGAGGCCGCTGTCGACGGCCTCCCAGAGCGCGGTCATGGCCGTGTCCCGGCGTTGTTCGGCCTCGGCGCGGCGTTCTTCGTGACTCTGCAGCACCTCGGTGGCGGTGGCCTGTGCGACCTTGGCATCGCTGACCCGGATGGTCAGTGAGTTCACTTCCTTGCCCAGTTCGCGCACCCGATTGTCCAGTGTCGCTTTCCGATCGAGTTGCTGGCGGTGGTCCGAACGCAGCGCCTGTTCGGCTGTTTCGAGCCGCACCTGAACCTGCCGGTAGGCGGTGCTCACCCCGTCCAGTTCCTGCTCCGCGTCGCGCAGGCGTTCGGCGGCTTCGGTGTGGCGGGTCACGGCCGCGTCGACGGCGTTCTGCTGAAGGTCCTGGGTGACCAGCGCGGTGGAGTAGCTGTTCAGGTGATTCCGGAAGTTGGTGAGCGCCTCTCCTTGCGCATCCAAGCCGGTCATCGGAAAGCGTTGTGTGGCAGCATATTCCGCGAATTTGGCCCGAGCTTCGTCGTAGCGGGCCCGATCGTCGGCGTGGGTCGTCTCGGCGGTCCGGTGCTCACCCTCGCGGGCGATTCGCGCGCGCTGTCGATCGCCCCACCGCACCACGGAATCGGCAAGTTCTCGTTCACCCCGCGCCGGCAGTGCGTCTTGCTCCGCGCGCAGTTGCTCCAACGCGCCGGAGGCCGCGCCGATCTGCTCGTCGAGTTCCGACAGCCGCGCGAGGAGTTCCTGGAGTTCGGTTTCCAGCACGGCGATTCGCCGGGCCTTCTCGGCCTCGCGCGCCGCCGCCCCGAGATAGGCTGCGGGGCCGGCGGGTTCGGCGCGGCCCGCCACACCACCCAGCCGCCAGCTTCCGTCGGCGGCGAACCTGTCGCCGTCCGGTTCCGCATCCGCCACACTGCCTTCGGACCACCCGAACGCGGACAGCACCCGTTCGATCACCGCGGGTTCGACGCCACCGGCCGCGGCCGGTTCCAGCACGGTCAGCAGGGTCGCACCGCGCGGAACACCGGCCCCGCCGCCCGTCCCGGCCATCACATCCGCTGTATCGAAATCTATTGTGCCGTGGGGTGATACCCATGCATCCAAGAGCCCGGAAGCGGCCAGCGCCGCCTCGAGCACCGCCACTTTCCCGGCGTCGAGACCCGGCACCGGATCGACCAGCCGCCACAGCGGTGCCCCGGCCTGCTCGGAGGGCTCCGGTCGATCACGCCGACGCCACGTCGCCGGAGCGGGCGGCGCCGCCTCTGTCATGGCCCGGGTGCGGGCGAGGTCCCGCACCACCTCGGTGCGACGGGTCTCGACCGGCGCGCGTTCGAGCCGCAGTGCCGACAGCCGTTCGGTCCAGATGTTCCGGATACCGGCAATATGCCCGCGCATGGCGTCGACAACCGACTCCTGCGGTTCCCGCATGCCGGTGTCGTCGACGACGGTCATCTCCGCGACCAGGTCGTACCAGTGCCCGGCGACCTCGTCCGTGGCGACAGCCACCTCGGCGACACCGTTCCACACCCGGATCTGCTCTGTCAGGTTGTCGGCGTTCCGCTGCACGGCCTCCTGTGCTTCGTTCTCCTCCGACTGGGCCTTCACCAGTGCGTTCTCCGCGATCTCGACGGCATGCGCGGACCGCTGGACGCGTGCGTCCGCGTCGGACTGCGCACGGTCGAGCCTGCGCAGATGCTGGAATTTCTCCGTGCGCGCCGCGTGCGCGGCGGTGATCGCATCGACATCATCGTTCGGCAGGTACTGGGCGACAGGTTCGGCGAGACCGGCCTGATCGGCGCTGCGGGTCAAGACGCCCGCCGCCTCGCGGACCGCTTCGCCCGCCCGTTCACACTTCGAACGCTCGGTCGTAACCAGTTGCGCGGCAGTGGATTCCGCTGTGCGGTCCCGCTCCACACGGTCCCCGACAGCACGGCGTCGATCCCGCAGGTTCGTGAGATCTCGCCGCATTCCTTCGACGCGCTGGTTCGCCGTGACAGCGTCACGATAGGCATCCGATTCGAGCAGCTCACGTAATGCGGTGTCGCTGTCGGTGCGTTCGCGGTCACGCTCGCGCAGTTGGGCTTCGGCATCCCCGAGCGTCACCCGCGCCTGTTCGAGCTTCTGTTCGGCGTCCTTCTTCGCCGCCGTTGTGTTGTCCAATCCTGTTGTCGCGGAGGTCATTTCATCTGCGCGTCGGCGCATCACCACGCGCGCCCAGGGGCGCCATCCGGTACGGACGAACTGCGCGATGGCGCGGGCGGCATCCTCGGTGCGCTGGACCGCGGTCCGCAGTTGCTCCAGGTGTTCCCACCCGTCGGCCAACTGGTCCACCTCGTGTGCGGCCAGCGGCGGGAGCGCATCGCGCAGGGTCGCCGCCAGGCTCGCGGGGTTGAGCCGTTCGCCCAATTTCGGCTTCCGCAGTTGTTTGAGCAACTCGGTGAGGTTGTCATAGGACTCGGCCGTAATGCCGAAAAGCTCGCTCGCCAACCGTGATCGATACGCGGCGGCGTTGACCGGCAGTTCGATGCCGTCGATCTTCTCGAGGTCTTTGCGGGCCAGGGCGCGGCCCTCGCTGATCAGCCGGAAATCGCGGCCGAGCCGGGATCTGGTGACGAACCGCCAGGTGGTGACCTGAGTCGAACCCGTACCTGCGCGGGCCGAAGCGCCGAGGCCGCAGGTGAAGAACTCCATGGATCCGGCCTCGGTGCGGCGGCCGAATTCCACCCAGGCGTAACCGAGTCCGGCGTCGGCGGGTGCTCGCGGATCGTCACCGTCGCCGGTGGGCAGCAGATTGAATCGCATGGTGCGGTGCTGGGAACCGAACGGGTCGAGTACCGACGGCGCGATCTCACCGCGTAGCAGTAGCAGGGTGGTCAGCTCCAGCACCTTGGTCTTGCCCGCACCGTTGCCGCCGCGCAGCACCAATCTTCCATCGGCGAACCAGAATTCGGCGTCGTCGTATTCCCACAGATTCGCGATGCCGACCCGCAGCGGCTGCCAGCGCAGGCGTCCCGGTGTCGGCAGACCGCCCGACAGTGCGGACTGTAACCAGGCCGAACCCAACTGTTCGATTTCCGGAGACTCGGCGACCACCGCGCCGTTCGGCGAATGATCGGCGGGCGCTTGCGTCATTCGGCTTCCTCCAAACGAGCAGTTACCGACAGGATTCGGGGATCGCGGTAGCGGGCGGCGGCGGGTGTGAGCTGCCACAACCTGGGGCGTAGTCCCGGCCGCAACAAGTCCAGTGCGCGAAGCAGTTCCACGGTTCGATCGCGGCGTGCGGACGCGGCCGAGATCTCGGCCGTAATGGATTTCGGGTGCGCACTCGCGACTTCGGTGACCGCGGCGACCAGATCGTCCTCGGTCACCACCGAGTTCTCGTCACGCCGCCGATACAACTCGCCCAGGACCATCAGGGCGACGAAATCGACCGCCCGCAAACGCGGGAACGGAAGGTCGGTCTGCGATTCCTCGGCGGCGATGAGCGCCAGGCCCTCGACCCGCTGTTCCACTGTCCACCCGGTCATTTCGTGACACCAGGCGACCACGCGGGTCCGTTGCCGGATCAGATACGCACGTTCGGCCTCGGTGAGGTCGCTGTACAGGCAGACCGGCAATTCGATGAGACGACGCATCACGGTGAACCGTTCGGCACTGTCGTTGACCACCGCACCCCGCTCACCGAGTGCGGCGGCCAAGGACGCGGGATCGACCATGCGCAACAACATTTCCCGCTGAACTCCGAAGGTGCCGCCGACCTTGTCGGTCTTACGCGCCCAGCCCTCGCGTTGCTCGTCTCCCGACTTGTCGGCCGGAATCAGCGCCGCGGTCGACACGAGCAGAGATACGGCCTGGGCGAACAACTTTCGCTCGGCGAAGCGGTCGGGATCGTATTCCGCGACACCGGTGTCCTCCCGGCCGGACAGCACCCGCACTCGGTCCGAAAGATCCTGGGTGCTGGTGATGTCCTCCGCGTCTTCGGCGGCGGCCGCGGCCAGTAAGGCCAGCACCAGTGCCCGCCGCGAGGTCAGTGTCAGCCTCCGTGGCGCAATCACCTTGTCGCCCAATGGAAGACGGAACAGTCGTGCCGAGGTGTCGGTGACCACCAGCCGATAACCCAGCCGGTTACTGAACCAGCCCATCAGATCCGCGCGGTGACGCGGATCCCGGATCAGCCCGAACAGCTCGGCATCGCGATGCCGATCCACCACCGGATTCGCCAGTAGTCCGACGAATGCCCGGCGTCTGTTCACCTCATCCCTGGTTGCGGTCACGCCGCTCCAGAGTAGTCGACTCCGAACCGGTGGGTTCCAGCTCGAACAGCCAGTTCCGCGTGACCAAGCGCCCCACCGGCGACGGCAATTCCGCGACGGTGCCGTCGGGAGGGCCGGTGAGGGTGACCCGCCAGCGTCCGTCCTCGGTCACCTCGGAACGCTTCGACTCGCCCGATCGCACCCGGGCGACGGCCAGAAACTCTTGCAGCAGTTGGAGTTCGGCAGCCGACAACGGCTCCCAGTCCGCCATGGCGGTGCCCGATCGGGTACGCAGGGTGGCTTCCGCGGCGCGGCGCTGTGCCAGCGCGGCCACCCGGGCCCGGCGGGCAGCCGCGCGTCCGGCCGAGTTGTCGATCGCGCGGGTGCGCTTGCCGACCGCCGCCCGATGCCCGAACTCCCGGAATCTGGCCGTGATCGGGGCCGCCTCGGCGTCTTCCCAGCCGACCGTGTGCTCATCGGGCCCGTCCGCCGGTATCAGCAGATGCCGGGCCGGGAAAACCCCCACGGCGGTGTCCCACATCTGCCAGGCGGTCTCGTCGTCCGGCGCGCGTTCGATCGCGCGGGCCAGCGCCAGCAGCTCGCTGCCACGAGTCAGTGCGCCTCCGGTATCCATCAGGATGTGCATGTTCCGCGCCCAGGGCGCGACCAGGTCACGTAGCTGCCGCCGCAAACGTCGCGCCTGTCCGTCGGCTCCGGCGAACCAGGTGCGCAGCGCCTCCCAGGTCCGGGCCCAGCGCTGTGCCTGATTGTCGACGACCGCTGCCGCCGCATCCCCCGGAAGTGCGCCGAGAACACAAGCGCGCCATACCGATTCGGTCAGCTGCGGCTCCAGTTCGGCGATCATCTCGGCCACGGCGGGTGTGTAGATGTCGACCTGTTCTCCCCACATGCCGATATAGGACTGCAAGGTCCGCCACAGCGCGTCCTGCTTATCGGCGTCCGGGCCGCCGGACAGCGCGTGCGCCAGACTCCGCTGCCAGGTCCGGGCGGCCACGGCCATACCGTGATGGACCGTGATGATCTGCTGATACTCCGCGGCCGCGGCCGGAAACCGGCGCTCCCGCACCGCGGCGGCGAACTGCGCGAGACGATCGTGGATGGCTCGCGGCGCCAAGGTGAGGTCGGCGGCGGCGTCCTCGTCCGAGGTGAGCTCGGAGGTCCAGAACGTATGCAGGCGAGCCGCTTTCGGCGTGAGCTGGAAACGGTCCCGGCGGCGCAGGAAGTCTTCTCCGGTACGCGCGGGTTCCTGCCATCGGGTCAGTACTTCCCATTTCACCAGGCTGTCGAGGCGAGCGTCGAGCGCGAAAACCTCCTCGCGCAACAGCCGATCCGCCACGACCGCCTCGGTGCGCTCGGCCAGCAGCGCGCGCAACCGGGTCTCGATATCGCTGTAGGACAAACCCGTGAGGCTGGTGTCCTGCGCTTCCAGCATCACATCGACGATCGCCCGATACTGGGCCGCGTACCGCGAGGCGAGATAGGTCGGAACAAGTTCCTGCCCGGGGAGATGCGCCGCCCAGGGGTCCACCCCCGATGATTCAGCCCACTCGTCCCCGATGGTCATGGACCAACTTTAGCCCGGGGGTTTTCCCGGCTGATGGTGTGACTGGAGGGCGCTCCCAAACCCCCGCGTGGTCGGCGCTGGCGTGCCGCGACCTTGCCGTCACGACCTGGCCACAGAATCGGACAGCGGTGAAACAGACGAACACTCCGGCTCGAGTTCGGCGTACCATCGTGTATCACATTGTGAGAGTGGGGATTCGAACTGGAGACGATGTGAGGTTCCGTTTCTAGAGTTGATTGATGGTGTCGGTCAAGCGGATTCAGGTCACTTTCGACTGTGCGGAGCCGGAGCGTGTCGCTCGTTTCTGGTGTGAGGTGTTGGGGTACGAGCATCGAGGTACGGCATGTGTGGATCCCTCGGGTGTCGGCCCGCGTCTGTATTTCCAGCAGGTGCCGGAGGGGAAAGTCGTGAAGAATCGGCTTCACTTGGACGTGCGGGTGGGTACCGGGCTCGTGGGTGCGGAGCGTGTGGCTGTACTCGAGGCCGAATGTGCGCGACTGGTGGCGCTCGGCGCGGTGCGCCTGCGATTGCTGCCTGCCGACGACGTCAACGAGTCGTGTTTGGTGATGCAGGACGTCGAGGGAAACGAGTTCTGCCTCGACTGAGCAGTCTTGTCGGTCAAATCCGACAACGAACCCGCGATCGGCTCATACCGGCGTCACGGCCTCATCGACGCTGGTGGATCACCCGACAGCAGTGGGTGATCCACCACCCGGGGCGCTCACCGATAGTCCCTGGTTGCGTAGGGGTTCAGGAATTGACGGCCCCAGAGTTGGTTTCGTTCGTCACGGGTGAGGCGGGCCCGGTCGGCGGCGTCGGTCCAGTGGGTGTGGATGGTTTCGATCTGGTGGTCGATGATGTTTCGGGCTTGTTGCTCGGTGAGCCCGTAGGCGGGTGCTGCTTCGAGGCACGTGGTGAATCGGCTGTCGCGGCGGCCGTCGCCGGTGATGTCCATTGCCTGGCGCGCTTCGGTGCCAGATCGTGGTTGGGGGCAGAGATCGTAGGCGGGGGTGAGTTCGAGTTGGCGGCCATCCCAGAATGCCGCGTGGTTGCGTGCGTGGTCGTCGGTGTTGCCGATGGCGATGTTGAACACGATGCGTTCGTACAGTTGGCGTCCGGCCGTGTCGCCGTCGCGCCCACGTTTGCGCAGGATGTCGAGGAGTTCCACGTAGGAGGAGTATCGGGCGCCGAGGAAGTCACCGAATCCGAGGAGTGTGAGCGCGGATATCAGCATTCGGCGGTGTCCGCCTCCGAGGCGATCGAATCGTTCGACCAGGAGCACATCTCGGCCGAGTGAGGTGGTGAGACTCGTTGGGGCGGTGTTGATTCCGATCTCGGTGGCCAGTGTCATGGCGACTGCTTCGGCTTTCACGACCGGATAGTGGTCGGTCGAGGACGACAGTTTCGCGATGAGGTGCTGATCGTCGTTGTGCAACAACACTTTCGGACGGGCGCCACCGACAGAGGTGCCGTGTACGAAAGCATCGCTGAGTATGGTCGACAGTTCGCCGCGCTCGAGTGCCTGGGCCGCGCCATGCAGTTGGTCGAGGCTCGCGTCCTCGGTGCGTGGGGTGTATTCGCTTGCACTGGTTTGGAAGTCGAGCGCGCCGATGCGGTCGGATCCGGATTCCAAGAGGTAGGTGAGTTTGGTGGCGCCGGCCGAGTCTGCGGCGTCACCGTGTCGGCCGCCGGCCAGGCGTACGTCGATGACGCGCTGTCCCCAAGAGTCCGGGCCGGCATCCCAGAGGCATCCGGCCATATCCAGGCCGTCGGGTGGTTCGATCCAACCTGGGCGAAGTGGCAACTCCGGTCCATACAGGCTGATCGCGTCGGGGCGTTCGAGGTAGCTGCGGCCGTAGATGAACCGGTGCAGCGTCCCGTCGAGTTGCACGCGGCCGGCGACCACCGGCTCCGTTCGATCCGGTAACCACACCCAGACGTATGCCTCACTGGGCGGTGTCGCGGAGTCAGAAGTCGGCATCGGTGTCGTCCTCGGTCGAGTGGTCGCGGATTCGTTTGGGCAGTAGAGCGAGGTGTTCCTGTCCGCGGCGCCGGGCCAGAGCCAACTCGTCGCCTTCCAGGCCGAACAGGTTCACGCCGGTGATGAATGCGGTATTGAACACCGTTCCGATGCTCACCGTGGGCGCACCCTTCTCGATCGCGGACACTGTGCGGGCATCGATCCCGGCCCTGGCGGCGAGGTTGGCCTGAGTCCAGCCGCGCTGAACCCGCGCGACCTTGATCTGGTTGCCGAGGGTTTCCAATGCGTCCCTAGTGGCACGCGACGGGGACACTCCACGCTTGACCACAACACTCACATCCTACGTTTCAATGTCAGTAATTAGTGTTAAGAGACACTATAACGTAGTTAATGACGGTCGATCGCGATGCGCTTCGGTCGCCGCGATGTCGAAGAGGCCCTGCTCGCTGAAGGCGGACAGGTTCGAGGTCCCTGGGGTGCGTGGGACTAACGGGTTGGTGTGCGGTCCGCGCCGATCGAGACGGCGACGAGCGTGCAGGGCTCGGTGCCGTAATTGCGCCACACGTGCCGGGTGCCGTTCTGGACGACTACGTCGCCTGCCCGCAATACGGCTCGCTCGCCGTCGTCGAGTTCGAGCGTGGCCTCGCCTTGCACGACCATCAGGTAGTCCATCGTGTCGGTGGTGTGCATCCCCGAGCCGTCGGGCTCCATCGAGGCCGTCACGCCGGGCATCTGGCGCTCCAACTCGGCGGAAGCCGCGGCTGCGTCCACGTCCGGCGATGGGGTCGCTCGCTCCGGGGGATGCGTGATGATCACGAAGCGCGATCCATCCCGCGGCGGGAAGTACGTCTCGACGGCGCTGGGCGACCCGTCGTCCGGGAACGTGGGCGGCTCGTCGCCTCCCCACAGCCGGTAAGCGGCGAATCCGGGCGTCAGCGCAGAGGTGATCGGCTCCACGTTCCGGTCGTCGACCACCCGCGACCTGCCCTCGCTGTCATGCCCGGTGACGACCCGGCGAACAGTCATGTTGCGCTCTCCTCGAATGTGTCCGAACAAGACCCAGTGATGAGTCTGGGTCTCGTCACCGTACATGGTGATGAGACCGAGTCGCAATGCGCCTATAGTGACGTCATGGCCCGCTGGCAACCGGACGCACAGTCACGGCTGGAAAACGCCGCCCTCGAGCTGTTCGCCGAGCGCGGATTCGAGGCGGTGTCGGCCGCCGAGATCGCCGCCCGCGCCGGACTCAGCAAGGCGACGTTCTTCCGCCACTTCCCCGACAAGCCCGAGGTGCTGTTCTGGGGCCGGGACCTGCTGGCCGACACCTTCAGGCAGGCCATCGCGGACGGCGCGCCAGATGCCTCGCCGCTCGAGCTCGTGCGTGCCGCGGTCCTCGCCGTCGCCCCCGTTTTCGACGCCGACCGGCACCACCACGCCGCGACCCGTCAACGCCTGATAGCTTCCTCGCCGACCTTGCACGAGCGCGCCGTGCTCAAGCGCGCCGCGCTCGCCCAGGCGATAACCGATGCGCTACAGGCTCGGGGCGTCACCGGCGGGACGGCCGAGCTGGCCGGACTGGGCGGCGCCGCGGCGTTCGACGCGGCATACGAACGCTGGGCCGCAAGCCGGACCTATCGAGGCTTCGCCGCCTTCGCCCGCCGCGAACTCGACCGGACCGTCCACGCCGCGGCCAGCTTGAGCTAGCAGTTCGCCGAGCCGACTGCGGTCGATTGTCTCGTGCAACCGGTCGTCGAGGTTGACGATGTTGGTCGATGGCCGGCGGCAATGCTGGGCTGGCCTGGGGTGTGCGGTCGGGGTGGCAGAGCGCCTGCGGGCCGAAAGCCCGCAGCTCGGGCCGCGCTTCCAGGCTTCGGGGAGATCAATTCCTCCCGAGCGCCACCCCGAGAATCTTCCTGAAGGCGTCCAGCGCCGTCGTCGGCGACCGCCCGGCACCGTCACTGGAGGGAAACGCCGCCACCAGGGACCGGTCCTGGTCATCGGCCAGCATTGCGGGGGTTGGTGTGCCGCACGGCCGCGACCCTCTCCTGCGCATCCGGCTCACCCGGTTCGCCGGACGCATCACCGCGGTCACACTCACGGCGAGCCCGTTGCGGCAGATGAACTCCGTTGGCGCTCTTCATCTATCAGCGTGGTGAGGCCGGCGATCGTGATGCGAAGGGCGAGTTGGAAGCGCTGGGCGCGCCGGTGCGGTGGTCCACGGTGGTGACCGGGGTGGGCTACGGCACGGCGGCAGCGGGTGTGGCGGCGACGATGTCGCGTGCGAGGCCGAGGTCTCCCTCGGCCGTGTAGCTCACGGTCGCGGGATCGCGTCGTCCGCCGGCCAGCAGGCAGAAATCGACGACATCCATGGCGATCCGGGTGTCAGGGTTTCGGGGCGCGCCGGATGTCAGTGGGATGATCCACTGCCCGCCGCCCGGGCCGGAGAGGGTGATCTCGGCCGTGCCGCCGCCCGGTGCGCCGCGGTGGGACCGGAACGCGGCCGGCAGCGTCCGGATGCTCATGTTCGCCATGGATGCGAGATTCTCGGGTTTCGGAACCGGAGTTCGCAAACCCGCTGTTCCCGCGATATCGGTTGTGCGCAGCCAGATTTCGAAGGCGCGCGCGACCACCGCGTCGGGAAGTGGCAGATCGGTCGACAGCCGGATCACCGTCTCGATGGGTGTCCGCGGGAGGGCCGCGCAGATTCGGGCCGCCTGCGCGAGCCACTGTGTACGGAGCTGTTCCACGGACGGCATCCCGTCGGCCGGAAAACCCGGGGCCGTCGGAGCGGCCACGTCATCGTCCGGGGTGGCGAGTGCTGTCTCCAGGCCGATGTGCTGCGCGAGCAAGCTGTCCACGGCGGCCAGACGGCTGACCACCTCTCGCACCGGCGGGCCCGAGTCGTCGGCATTCCATCGGTGGGCCACCGGCCGGAGCCAATCGGTATCCGACAGTTTGCGTAATACCTTGTCCAGCACCAGAACCTGCGCCGCGTACGGACAGTACTCCGAGGCGGTTTCGATGATGTCGGTCCAGCGGCGCGCACTGGTCTCCCGGAATGCGGCGAGGAGGTGGTCGCGGGTCGCGACGCTCAGTCCGTCGGACTGCTGTGTGCCCGCCGTCGGCTCGCTCGCGAGTTTCCGGACGTAGCGTGTGGTTTGCCGGATCTGTGTGAGGTGTCCCCTCGGAACTCACAGGATCTCCTCGAACTGGGTGCGACCCCAGGCACTGTAGCGGCACAGGCATGGTGCCGCTCGGTGGAGCCGACCTGTTCGCGTCGCTGAGCCCGCGGGACCGCCACGCCGCGTTTCGCGAGCGCGCGGGCGATCCTGGCCGCAGCGGCGATGTCCTTGCCGCAGGTGAAGCAGTGCGCGAACACCGCGGTGGCGATGCGCCGGTCGGTGGGCCGTTCCAGTCGCCCGGCCAGTCGAATTCCGTCTCGTCCAGTGAAAGTTGCGGCAGTGCTGATCATTTCGTGTCTATCGGTATTCGGGGTTCTCGAAGTCGAACCGCTCGCCGGTGTCCCATTCCGACCGCTGATTGCCGTGCGCCGGAATGCCGCCGTTGTCCTTCAGCAGCCGCGCCAGATGCATCAGGTTCCAGGTCATGAACGTGGTGTTGCGGTTGGTGAAATCGTTGTCCGGACCGCCCGATCCGGGATCCAGATAGGACGGTCCCGGCCCTGCCTCGCCGATCCAGCCCGCATCGGCTTGTGGCGGAATGGTGTATCCGAGATGTTGCAGGCTGTAGAGGAGATTCATCGCGCAGTGTTTGACGCCGTCCTCGTTGCCGGTGAGCAGGCAGCCTCCGGCGCGGCCGTAATAGGCATACTGGCCGCGGTCGTTGAGTGTTCCGGAGTTCGCGTACAGCCGCTCGACGACCTTCTTCATCACGGAACTGTTGTCGCCCAGCCAGATCGGGCCCGCCAGCACGAGAATGTCGGCGGCCATCACCCGCTCCTGGAGCGCGGGCCACTCGTCCGCCGGCCAGCCGTGCTCGGTCATGTCCGGCCACACGCCCGGGGCGATGTCGTGATCGACCGGGCGCAGGTGCGAGACCTCGACTCCGTTCTTGCGCATGATGTTTGCGCTGACATCGATCAGTCCCTGGGTATTGCTCGTCTCCGGGGATCGTTTCAAGGTGCAGTTGATGAACAGTGCCCGCAGGTCGTCGAATGCGGTCATGGTGGTGTTCTCCTACCGGGTCGGTGTCGTGCGTTACGGGGTCTTGCGGTGGTGGTGGGGTGGTAGGTGTTACAGCTGTCGCCGCGGTTTCCGGCGGACGTACCGGCGGGCGATGTCGAGGCCGACGAATGCCCAGACCACGGCGAGCGCGATGAGCAGTCCGACGGGGTAGTCGCGGTCGAGGATGGTCGGGTTCCCCGCCACCGCACCGGATCGCTGCACGACCGGGACGGCGACAAACAGCAGGGTGACGGTACACAGCCCGCCCCAGACGATCGATGCCCACCAGCCGGCCGGGAGCAACCGGCGGGCGAGCAGGGCGACGACCGCGCACACGGGAGCGAGGATCGCGTCGTGCAGCAGGATGCCCCCGACGAACCAGGCGGCGGTGGACATCAGGCTCGCGGGGTTCTGTTCCAGTACCAGGTCGATTCCGTACCAGGCGAGCCAGATTCCGCCGAGTCCGAGCAGTATCCGGATGGCGGTCATGTCCGCACCTCGATCCTGGAGAGCCATTTGGTCTGCAGCACGCCGGGCCGGTTCGGGGCGATCAGGCGGCAGGGGTAACCGTGGTCCAGCGAGAGCTCTTCGCCGTTGAGGCACAACGCGATCAACGTCTGGTCATCGACGACGTGAGTGTCCGGGAGGAGTGTGTTGCTGTAGAGGCCGCCCTGTTCGAGCGAGTGGAACGCGACATCGCCGCCGCGGTAGCCACCGGCCGCGGCGAGCAGGTCGCGCAGCCGTACACCGGACCAGTGCGCCGACGCGCTCCAGCCCTCGACACAGGCCAGCGGCAGCACGGCCGAGGTCTGCGGCAGCGCCTCCAGTTCGGCCCGGGAGAAGCCGCGTTCTGTGCCGCCGGTGGCTACGGTGAGCTGGTAGGCACCCTCCCGCGCACGGTCGGTGACACCCGCGGCGGCAGCGGTGCGGTTGATCGGAAGCCCTTGGGGCCCTTCGCCGGTGCGTGGTGACAGCACGGAGATCCACCGCAGCCACGGCACGGACTGCCCGGCCACGGCGACTCCCGCGAGTGCGGTGGCGGCGATCGCGGCGCCGAGAACGCCGCGCCGGCTGGGCCGGCCGCTGTCCGGGGTGTCGGTGCCGGGGGTATCGGTTCCGGTATCGGTGCGTCCGGCGTCTGTGGCCGGCCGCGCCAGCGCGGTCCGCACCACCGGTAGCTTCACAGCCAGGTGGACGGCCAGTGCGCCGAATGCGACGTAGGCCATGGCGTAGTGGGTGCTGGTGAAGAAGAACTCCCACGGATAGTACTGCGCGGTGTTGAACAGCCCGGTCGCCAGCTGGAAGATCATCGAACCGACCAGTACCGCAATCGATCCGCGCTCGAGCAGCCGGAGGGGATTGCCGATCAGCGGGCGCGCGAACAACCGCGGGAATACCGACCACAGCTTCACGATCAGCAGCGGGATCGCCATGACGCCGGAGATCACGTGTGCGCCCTGGGTGACGCGGTAGAGCCACGGCGGATTGGCCGGCCAGTGGAACCAGGGTGTCGGATGCTGCACCCAGTGGCTGATCAGACCGGTCACGAAACAGACCGTGACCGCGATGCCCAGCGCGATGCCCACCCGCGCGGCGACGGCGGCCGACCGTGCGGGTGAAATTCGCCGGCTGACGGTCCCGGGTAGCAGCAGGTCCGCCTCTGTCGCGGGATCATCCTGTGCGGCTGATGTTTTCAACTGTCGTTCCTTCGCGTTCCGGCGACACGATCGGCGCCCGGAATAGCGAGCGACTTGCTGTCTACGTCGATCACGTACTAGACGCTACGGTCGGCACACGGGGTAAATCACTCCGAAAGGAATGAACAAATTGTGACGTCCGAGGGCGTCGAAGCCGTGTATTGCGTTGAGCGGCTGATTGTTCGGTGCCCGCGGTACGCCGTCACAATTTCGTCACCGAATCCGGGGGTGTCTCCCGGGCGCGTATCGGCCATGATGTGACTTGGGATTTGCGTGCGGTGAGCCACATCGACAACCCGTGCCGGATCGGCCGTACGAGTCGACCTCGGCGGTATGAATCATGTTGGCCTCCTGGCGATTTGCCCGGCGGGACCGGGCATCGGGACTGTCACGGCGGGGCGAGCCCGAGAACGGCGCGGTCACCCGGGCCTGCCTTTCGGTAGGTGGATCGAATCATATTGGTGTGCAACGGAAGTCGATGATCGCGGTTCCTGTCCGGGGTCAACCGGACGGGTGTAACGCGGTACCCGCTCGCGGGCACTGTGCCCGGAGGTTGGCTCGATGGCGGCGTTGCCGGCCGCGTGATGGCTTGCCGCGCCAGGGATGACGGAGATTGAGATGGAACGGATACGGACGATGGTGCTGCCGCGATTGCCCGCGGGCGTGGTCGCCGCGGTTGCGGCGGGCGTGGCGGTGGGGCTGCTCGCGACGGTGCCGGGCGGGGGAGCCGAGGCGCCACCGTGGGGCGCGTGGATGGTGCACGCGGTGATCTTCGGCGCGGTGCTCGGTCTGCTGGGCGGAGGACGGAAGCAGAGCCTCGGGTCCTCGCTGGCGGCGGGTCTGCTGCTCGGCCTGGCCGACTGGCTGTTCCGGCAGCTGACACTGTCGGTCCTCGTTTCGGGAGCGGTACCGAAATGGACACTGGCCGAAGCGGTCTCGACATTCGACGAACTCGTGCGGACCGTACTGCTGGGCGCCGTCGCGGGTCCGGTGATGTACGGGCTGGTCGCGCTGTGGCACCGTCGCGCCGTCACCGGTGCGACGGTGCCGCGCAAGCCTCACATCGTCGTGGTCGGCGGCGGATTCGGGGGCGTCGGCGCGGCTCGTCGGCTGGACGCCCTGGTCGCGCGCGGCCTGCAGATCGAGATCACGGTGATCAGCGAATCGAACTTCCTGCTGTTCACGCCGCTGTTGGTCGGGGTGGCCGCGAGCACGCTGGAACCGCGGCATGTCAGCGCACCGGTGCGGGCGGCGCTGCGTTATGCCTCGTTCCTGCATGGGAGGGTGGAATCTGTCGACCCCGATCGCCGGGAGCTGGTGGTCGCCGCCGGAAGCCGAGGCAGGCAGCGGGTTCCTTACGACGAGTTGATCCTTGCCGTGGGGCGGTGCCACGATTGTTCGATCTGCCGGGAGTGGCGGAGCACGCGTTGACGATGAAAACCATCGACGACGCCAACCGGTTGCGCAACCGCGTGCTCGCCGCCCTGGAACAAGCCGATCTGGAAACCGATGCGGCCGAACAGAGTCGGTTGCTGAGCTTCGTGGTGGCCGGTGGCGGGTTCGCCGGGACCGAACTGATCGCCGAGCTGTTCGACCTGGTACACGGTGTGCTGCACCACTACCCGCGGCTGCACGACGCCGAGACGCGCTTCGTACTCGTGCACTCCGGCGACCGGCTGTTGCCCGAACTGCCCGCAGACCTGGGTGATTACGCACTGCGCACCCTGCGCGGCCGGGGGATCGAATTCCGGCTCGGTACGCGAGTCGTCGCGGCCGGGCCGGGCAGCGTGCGGTTTTCCGATGGTGCTCAGATCGAGGCGCGCACCTTCGCATGGACGGCCGGCACTCGGCCGAACCCGCTCGTCGAACGCATCGGGCCGGTAGGAGACAGCGGCCCGCTGCGGGTCGACGAGTGCCTGCGGATGACCGGTGTAGACGGGGTCTGGGCCATCGGGGACTGCGCCCGGATTCCGGATCCGGCCCAGCCCGGAACCTACTACCCGCCGACCGCGCAGCACGCCATTCGTGAAGGTAAGGCGGTGGCGGACAACGTCGCCGCGGTCGTCCGCGGACGTGCGCCGACGCCGTTCCGTTTCGGCGGGCTGGGAATTCTCGTATCGCTCGGGCACCGGAGGGCGGCAGGGCAGGTATTCGGACACAGGGTCTCCGGTCTCACGGGATGGGTGCTGTGGCGCGCGGTGTATCTGGGCAAACTGCCCGGGGCCGAAAAACGACTGCGGGTGGCCGTCGACTGGCTGCTGGATCTCGGCTTCTCCCGTGACATAGCGCTCACCTCGAACGAGATCATCTCCACCACCGCACCGGACAGGAATCGACATGCGTGAATCGCTCGAAGTTACCGGTCCTTCCGCCGCAGCGGAATGCTCGAACCCATTGGGCGGCAGGTCGTTACCGCTGGCGCCGGGTGCGTTGTTCGGCGCGGTCGCGGGATCGGCCGGCGGCGTCGCGTTCGGTGCGATCATGGCGCTGATCGGATTCCTGCCGACCGTCGCCGCCCTGGTGCGATCCGACAGCCCGGTGGTGGGGACCGTGGTGTACATGACGATCGCGGCGATCCTCGGCGCCGGATTCGGCGTGCTGGCCTCGCGGCAGACGATCGATGGCGGCGACCTGCTGTTCTGGGGGTTGATCTACGGTGTGGCGTGGTGGTTCGCCGGGCCGCTGACGCTGCTGCCGGTGCTGTCCGGCGATCCGGTCCGCTGGACCGTGGCCGACGCCCGGGAATTGTTCCCCAGCCTGGTCGGCCACCTGGTGTACGGCGCCGTGACGGCGGCCGTATTCGCCGTGGCCGCCAAGCGGTTTCATGGTCGGTCGAGCAGGGGCGTGGATATCCGTACCGCCGCGTTCGCGACGCTGGCCGGGATCGTCTCCGGACTGCTGCTGTCGGCGGTGTTGCGGCCCATGCAGGGCGGTGGCTACACGCTGGTGATCACCGGATCGTTCCTCGGCGCCGGTTACGGCCTGCTGTTCGGCGCTCGCCGGGAGGGAACCGGTCCCGCGCTGATCCGTGGCACGGTGTACGGGTTGCTGTGGTGGCTGGTCGCCGGGCTGACATTGCCGTCGTTGCTCGCCGGTGACGGTCTGGACTGGACCGCGCAGGCGGCTCGCGAAGCGGTTCCTGCGTTACCGGGGTATCTCCTGGTAGGCGCGGGGACAGCCGGAGCGTTCGGGTTGTTCGACGGTGTCACGCGGGCCGTGCTGTCCGATGACGTTCGCGACCGGTACGCGGACCGCCTGATCGCGGGCGGGGCCGTGTCCGTGCTGCACGGCATCGTCGCCGGTCTGACCGGCGGGGTGGTGTTCACCGGCGTCATGGTGGCGGTCGGATTCCTGCCGACGGTGGCGGCGCTGGTGGATTCCGGATCGGTGTTCGTCGGACTGGTCGTGCACCTGCTGATCTCGCTGACGATCGGTGTCACGTATGCGATCTTCTTCCGCGGCAGGAGTTTCGATGCCGCAGCCGGGATCGGATGGGGTGTGTCCTACGGCCTGCTGTGGTGGGTACTCGGCGACCTGCTCCTGCTGCCGCTGCTGCTCGGGCAGGTGCCACACTGGTCCGCCGAGACGGTGGCGGAGGCGTTTCCCTCGCTCGTCGGCCACCTGTCGTACGGGGCCGTGCTCGGCCTGATGTATCAGCGATTGGAACAACGGGTGTCGCCGCCGCCTCGCAGCCGGGCGGCGGCGGTGCGAACCCTCGCCCGAGACAACCAGATCCGCACGGCCGCACCGGCTTTGTGGAGCCTCACGGTGTTCGTTGCCGCTCTGATTCCGGTGCTGGTTTCCTGAGCGATTCGGCACGACGGCGCCGTAACGATCGCGACCCGTCGACCACTGAACTGCGAGCGGCCCGTGCATCGCACCGCCGCCGGAATCCCCGCGAAGTTTGGAGACACGATGACACAAGCGACCGAATCCATCCCCACCTGCGCCTACCCAGGCTGCGAAAACCGTGCCGAACCGGCCGAGCCCGGCGCTCCGGCGGCCGCGCCACAGTACTGCGCGAACCCGGACCACAACTCACTGGGCGTATTCCGCCGACTCCGGGCCCGCCGCAAGCAGCGGAAGTCGGAGCGTGAGGAGGCGAAATCCGTTGGGACACAGAATGGCAGCTCGATTGCGCCGACCGCCGCGGACGTGCCGGAACCGGCGCCGGATAGGGCCGTGGACGCTGCGATGCAGTCTCGCGCCGCACTGGTTCATCTGCTGGAACGGCTGTCCGCCGATCTGCCCGGCTACCTGGAGGAGTTGGCGGTCATCACCGATTCCGCGGTCGCCGAGGCTCGGATCGAGGCGATCACCCGCGCGGCGGCGGAGCAGGTACTGGTCGCGGAGCGGCGTGCTCTGCTGGCCGAGCAGGCGGCAGATCTGGCCGTCACCGAATTGGAAAAGGCCGAAGCGCAATTCGCGGCGCAGGTCGATCGGATTCGTAACGAGACCGCCGACCGGTTGGCTACCGTGCGCGCGCAGAGTTCCACGGAGATCGAACCCGAGCATCTGCGTCCCGCGGTAGCCGCGACCCCGCTTGAATCGGCCGAGAATGGCTGAGCCGTAAGAAGTTTCGCCGCTGTGCCGCTCGGCCATCATCGGCCGGGCGGTGGCGGCGCTGTTGCGGGCTCCCCGGTGAGTCCACATCTGTGGCGTTGTAACGCCGTGCGGCGCGATGACCACTGATCGGCGTCTGGCTCACCGATCAGCCGCTGAGCCCGGACGACTGGCACAACCTCGACGACGGCCGCCACATCGACCTCGGCGCATTGAAGGGCAACCAGGGCAACCAGAACTACGAGGTCCCGCCCGGAACGGACCTCACCGGTTTTCCCACAGTGGCGATCTGGTGCGAGCGCTTCAGCGTGTCCTCCGGCGCCGCCACTCTCGCCCGGCCCTGATCACCAACGACACCCACGGTCCGGCATCGCCCCGTCATGGCGAGCGATGCCACCTCTTCTCGTGATGTTGCGGAGGCCCTGGCCGGACAGGACACCACGTCTCTGCCCTGGAGGAACCCTGCACTCGTTCGGATGGACACCGCTCCTCGGAACAGGGTGGGGTGCCGAATCCTCTGTTCGGGGTGTGGTCAGTCGGCGGGGCTGTAGTCGTGGTCGTCATCGCAGTCGAGTGGGGTGATCCAGGCTTGGTCTATACGGTCGGCGGGGTCGATCGCGGCGCGCACCGTTTCGGCTGGTGGAGTCAGCGTGGTGGTGTCCAGGCCGATGTCGCGGTCGCCGTCGTGGGCGGGAAGGTTCTGCCCGGCGCGGTCGAAGTCGCTGCCTGCTGGGGTGATGGTGGTCCGGGTACTGGTCACGGCGGTCCCTCCCTCGAACATCATCGTGTGATCGATTTGAGCGAAAGGGGCCGGGTGAGCCCGGAAGCGTTCGTGCTGACCGGGCTCACCCGTGGACGGGAAGAGTCTGAACATGGACTGCTGTGATGTTCCCGCACGGGGTGGCGAACCGGGCCCTGCCGCTGATGCCACCACAGTGGCTGCGCACGCGCCGGAGAAGGGGAGTCCTGACGCGCCTGTATCGCTGAGCGGGCCTCGGGCTCGGGTCGCCGACCCGGATTGTCGCGAGAATGCTTCTGTGCGAGAACGTTTCGTGCGGGTCTTCGGTGTCTGCTACGGGCATCACCTCACTTCGTCTCGTCATCGGGAACGCACCGAGAGCGCCGCGCGCCCGCGGAGGGGCGGGCCGCGCGGGCGGCCCGGCACGGCGGCCGGTCGGCGTCCCGGACACAGTGCCGCCTGCGCGGCCACCGCGTGCCCGGGCCGGTCCCGGGGCGCGCGATGCTCGCGCGGCGGCCGGGACCGCCACCGGGCCCAGGCCCGGCACAGGACCTCGTCGATCTCGGCGAACAACTCCTCGAGATCCGGATCGGACTCCAGCAGCCGGGCATCGGGCCACGACAGCTCGTCTGCGACCTCGGTCGGCGCGTAACCGGTCGTGCACACCGTCTCAGCCATCATCACAGGACCTCCCGTGATTGCGGCCCGGGTCAGGCGTTGATCGCCTGATGCTCGTCGTGGCGGCTGATCTCGATCTTGCGGGGCTTGGCTTTCTCCGCGACCGGGATCACCAGGCGCAGGACGCCGTCGCGGTAGTCGGCGCGGATGGCGTCGGTGTCGAGATTCTCCCCGAGGAACAACTGACGGGAGAACACCCCGCGGGTGCGTTCCGCGGCGATCATCGACCGTCCCTGGTCCAGTTCCGGGCGTGAGGCGCGCACGGCCACCACGACCCGTCGTGACCGACACCCCCACCGCGACTCGGCGCCACCCCTTCGGGACCCGGGCTGCCATCACATACCGGTCGAGGACTCTGCCTGCCTCGCCGAGTGTCGAAACGCCGTACAGGATGTCGTCATCGGGTACGGGGCTGGGTTCCGGCGGACCGGGCAGTGAACCCCGGATCAGCTGTTCCAACGGTGCCTGCGGCGGAATGAGCGGGGGAATCACGGGCGGCCCCGTTCCCGTCCGGTGTCCGGAACACCGGGGTCATCGGTAGCCGATCCTGGCGGATCCGTCAGAAGTTGCCGCAGGTGGGTGCGCATTTCCCAGGTCACCTCCGTGTGTTCGAGTGCGCTCGAACACACGGCACGCAAACCCAGCAAATCTGCCGGGAATCTGTGCGCGAGAGGGGATTTGAACCCCTACGTCTGTTAGGACACTGGAACCTAAATCCAGCGCGTCTGCCAATTTCGCCACTCGCGCGTGATGGTACGACCGTCCAAACTCTACCGGGCGGGGCGGCTGGAGCGAAGCGCTGGATCGGCGTTTCGTACTCGCGGGTAACACCACCTGGTATTATAACGATCGGGTAACGGTCAATGTGAGGGGGCCTCAGCTTTTCTGAACGGGGGTTACCCGTCTCAGCTGGGGGTTCAAACGTGAGGGAGGGTCATGTTTGGCGGGATTCTTGTACGGGTGTGCCGGAATACTCGGCGGTAGCCGGACGGGGAGGTGGCAAACGTGAGGATTTCCTCATGATTTTGTGCCATCCTCGCCAGTGATCAGTCCTCAGGGCCGAGGAGTGCGCTGTGCACGCCAGGTGCGGTCCCGAGTGCAGGGGCGAGCCACCACGAGAAGGAAGTCGAACGTCTTGACGATCAACGAGAGCACCGGGACCGGATCTACCGCGAAGGTTTCCGGGGGGGTTCCCGATACGGGTATCAAGTCGTCGCTTGTGGACCGACTGCTGGCCGGTGAGGCCTATGCGCTGGCCTTCGGCGGCCAGGGGGCGCAGTGGCTGGGCGAGCTCGAGGAGATCGGGCGCGACAGCGCGCTCGAGCCCGAGCTGACCGCGCTGGTGAACGAGGCCGCAGCGCTGCTGGGGCCGGTCGCCGAGCAGTTGCTGGTGGTCCGGCCGGTCGGGTTCGACCCGGTGGCCTGGATGCTGGAGGACGAACTCGCCGACGAGGACTCCGAGGAGATCTCCGGCGCGCCCTCGTCGCAGATGTTGCGCTCGGCGGCGGTGTCCATGCCGGGTGTGTTCCTGAGTCAGGTTGCCGCGCTGCGGGCGCTGCGGTTGCAGGGGCTGGATCCGGCCGAGCAGGCGCCGGTCGCGGTGGTCGGGCATTCGCAGGGGTTGCTGGCGGCCAAGGCCGCGCAGGAGCACGGCTCGCGCGATGCCGAACTGCTCGCGGTGGCCCAATTGATCGGTGCGGCAGCCACTCTCGTGGCGCGGCGGCGCGGGCTGATTCCGGTGGGCGAGAAGTCCCCGATGGTCGCGGTGTCCAATGTGGACCCCGAGCAGTTGCAGGCGATCGTCGCCGAGGTGGCCGAGGGTGTGGATCCGGCCGCGGCCGCGGTGCTGTCGATTCGCAACGGACGTCGCCGGGTCGTGTTGTCCGGCACCGTCGCCCAGTTGGATCGGGTGCGGCAGCGGTGCGCGGAGATCAACGCCGAGCAGACCCACGATCGTGAGGCCAAGAAGCGCGGCGGCGCGGTGTTCGCGCCCGTGTTCGAGGACGTCGAGGTCGAGATCGGCTTCCATCACCCGGCGCTGGCCGAGACCGTCGATCTGGTGTCGGGTTGGGCCACCAAGTGCGGTATCGACGCCGAACTGGCCGGTGAACTCGCCCGGCAGATCCTGGTCGATCCGGTGGACTGGGTGTCCATCGTCGAGAGCGCGGTTTCACAAGGCGCGCAATGGATTCTGGATCTGGGTCCGGGCGATCTGCTGACCCGTCTGACGCAGGGTTCGCTCAAGGGCACCGGCGTCGGCATCGTCGCCGCGGCCACCCGGCCGGGCCAGCGCGCGCTGTTCACCCCGGGCGCGGCCCCCGCGGTCGCCGCGCCGTGGACGGCGTTCGCGCCCAAGCCGATTCGGCTGCCCAACGGCCGGGTCGTGGTCGAAACCTCCTTCACCCGGCTCACCGGACGTTCGCCGATCCTGCTGGCGGGCATGACTCCGACCACGGTCGACGCGAAAATCGTTGCGGCGGCGGCGAATGCGGGCCACTGGGCCGAGCTCGCCGGTGGCGGTCAGGTGACCGAGCAGATCTTCGCCGATCGCGTCGCCGAACTGAAGACGCTGCTGCACCCGGGCCGTCAGGTGCAGTTCAACTCGCTGTTCCTGGACCCGTACCTGTGGAAGTTGCAGCTGGGCGGTAAGCGCCTGGTGCAGAAGGCCCGTGCGGCCGGCGCGCCGCTGGACGGCGTCATCGTCACCGCCGGAATTCCCGAACTCGACGAGGCCGTCGCGCTGATCGAGGAGCTGACCGAGGTCGGCATCAGCCACGTCGCGTTCAAGCCGGGCACCGTCGCGCAGATCCGCGCCGTGCTGCGCATCGCCGACGCCGTGCCGGACTACCCGGTCATCATGCACATCGAGGGCGGTCGCGCCGGTGGTCACCACTCCTGGGAAGACCTGGACGACCTGCTCCTGGACACCTACGCCGAGCTGCGCAACCGCGCGAACGTCGTGGTCTGCGTCGGCGGCGGCGTCGGCACCCCCGAGCGCGCCACCGAATACCTGACCGGCCGCTGGTCGCAGGTGCACGGCTACCCGGTGATGCCGCTGGACGGCGTGCTGGTCGGCACCGCCGCGATGGCGACCCTCGAGGCCACCACCGCGCCGGAGGTCAAGCAGCTGCTGGTGGACACCCCCGGCACCCCGGACTGGGTCGGCGCGGGCACCGCGAACGGCGGAATGGCTTCGGGCCGTAGCCAATTGGGCGCGGACATCCACGAGATCGACAACGCCGCCTCGCGCACCGGCCGTCTGCTGGACGAGGTCGCAGGTGACGCCGACGCGGTCGCCGAGCGTCGCGAGGAGATCATCGCCGCGCTGAACGGCACCGCCAAGCCGTACTTCGGCGATCTGACCACGATGACCTACCTGGACTGGTTGGAGCGCTACGTCGAGTTGGCCGTGGGCCTGGATCGCCGCAAGGACTTCGACTGCGGCACCGACCTGGGCGACGCCATCGCCGACGCCACCAGCTCGGTCTGGCTGGACATCACCTGGCGTGACCGGTTCGCGGAGATGGTGCGCCGCACCGAATCCCGGCTCAACCCGGCCGACCGTGGGGAAATCGCAACGCTTTTCGCGAGCGAGGACGCGTTCGAGGCTCCGGTGCAGGCGATCTGCACGCTGACCGAGCAGTACCCGGCCGTTGCCGAGGCCGTGCTGCACCCCGCCGACGTGCCGTTCTTCGTCTCGCTGTGCAAGACCCCGGGCAAGCCGGTCAACTTCGTGCCCGTCGTGGACCGCGACGTGCGCCGCTGGTGGCGTTCGGATTCGCTGTGGCAGGCGCACGATCCGCGCTACTCGGCCGATCAGGTCTGCGTCATCCCGGGCACCGTCGCGGTCGCGGGGATCACCCGGGTCGACGAGCCGGTCGGTGAGCTGCTGGACCGTTTCGAGCAGGACGCCGCGTATTCGCTTGTCCGCGAGGGTGTTACGCCGCTGGCCGTGGACGGCCGCCGCCGCGCTGACGTCATCGCCGGCGCCGTGGATCTGGTGCTGGCCGCGCCCGACGTGCAGTGGGCCGGACGCACCGCGCCGAACCCGGTGCACCGCCTGGGTGACCCGCGCGAGTGGGTCGTCGACGAGGCGGGCGCGTACCACCGCTCGACCGGCGCCACGCTGGCCGCGGTCGAGGGGCCCGACGCCGACAACGCGTACGTCGAGCTGAGCGTGCCGCTGGCCCGTCTGACCGGGCGTGAGACGAATTCCGGTGCGAGCGTTCGCATTCGGCTGACCGTGCCCGCCTCGGCCTACAACGGTGGCGCGCCGGTCGTCTCCGAGGACGACGCCTCGGCCGCGATGTCCGCGCTGCTGGCCGTCGCCGCCGGGCAGTCGCTGCCGGAGGTCAAGTCCGCCGCCCGCTCGAGCGGTCAGGGCCTGGAGGAGGCAGCTTGCGTAACCACGCAAGGCCCCCGCTCGAGCGGCATCGAGCAGAGCACCCATGTGGCGCACGTCAATCTGGCCTGGACGCCGGATCTGATCGCCGACCACGCCGGTGTCACCGGTTCGGGTCTGCCCGCCGCGCTGAGCACCATCGGCCGCATCGTGCCGGACGTGCTGGTCGGCGCGTGCTGGCCCGCAGTGTTCGCGGTGCTGGGCGCGACCCGCACCGAAGCGGGCGGCAGCGTCATCGAGGGCATGCTGGACCTGGTCCACCTCGATCACCGGATCGAACTGGCCGATGCCCTGCCCGACGAGCACGCGGTACTGGCCGTGCGCGCGGAATCCGGTGCGGTGCTGGACACCGACCTGGGCCGGGTGGTCGAGGTGAGCGTCACCGTCGGCGTCATGCGCGATCACGGGCTGGACACCCCGGTGGTGGCAAAGCTGGTGGAGCGCTTCGCGATTCGCGGTCGCAACGGTAGCGGTGAACTCACCGATCCGCCGCGTGCCGCCGGAACGGTCTCGGACGACGCGACCGACACCCCGCGGCGCCGTCGCCGCGACGTGAAGATCCTGGCCCCGCGCGCGATGGCCGCGTTCGCCGCGGTCTCCGGTGACCACAACCCCATCCACACCTCCGACAACGCCGCCAAGCTGGCGGGCCTCGGTAGCCCGATCGTGCACGGCATGTGGCTCTCGGCCGCCGCGCAGCACGCGGTCTCGGCGATCGACCCGTCCTCCCCGCTGCCCCCGCGCAGCGTCACCGCCTGGACCACCCGGTTCCTGGGCATGGTGCGGCCGGGCGCGGAGATCGACGTGCGCGTCGAGCGTGTCGCGGTCGACGCGGGCAGCGAGATCGTCGAGGTGTCCTGCCGTATCGACGGCGACCTGGTGATGACGGGTACGGGCCGGCTGGCCGCGCCCAAGACCGTCTACGCCTTCCCCGGACAGGGCATCCAGACCAAGGGGATGGGCCTGGATGCCCGCTCCCGCTCCAAGGCCGCCAAGCAGGTCTGGGAGCGCGCCGACAAGCACACCCGCGAGGCGCTGGGCTTCTCCATCCTGGCCGTGGTCCGGGATAACCCGACCTACCTCAAGGCGCGCGGCGTCGAGTACCGGCACCCGCAGGGCGTGCTGCATCTGACCCAGTTCACCCAGGTCGCCATGGCCGTGCTCGGTGTGGCGCAGGTCGAGGAGCTGCGTGAGGCGGGCGCGTTCGTCGAGGGCGCGATGCTGGCCGGACATTCGGTCGGCGAGTACAACGCGCTGGCCGCGGTCGCCGGTGTGCTGCCGCTCGAGGCGGTGCTCGAGGTGGTGTTCCAGCGCGGTTCGGCCATGCACGAGCTGGTGCCGCGGGATGCCCAGGGCCGCAGCGACTATCGGATGGCCGCCATCCGCCCGTCGCAGATCGGGCTGCCCGACGCCGAGGTGATCGACTGGGTCGCGAGCGTGAGCGAGCAGGCCGGGGAGTTCCTCGAGGTCGTCAACCTGAACCTGCGCGGCGCGCAGTACGCGATCGCGGGCACTGTCAAGGGACTCGAGCGGCTCGAGGACGAAATCGAGCGTCGCCGTGCGGAATTCGGCGGTAAGCGCGCGTTCATCCTGGTGCCCGGCATCGACGTGCCGTTCCACTCGACCGTGCTGCGCAAGGGCGTTCCGGAATTCCGCGGCAAGCTCGAGGAGCTGCTGCCGCAGGAGTTGCACCCGGAGGTACTGACCGGGCGCTACATCCCGAACCTGGTGCCGCGGCCGTTCTCGCTGGATCGCGAGTTCATCGCCGAGATCGCCGATTACGTTCCCTCCGAACCGCTTTCGGCCGTACTGGCGGACTGGGACAGCTGGTCCGCGCGCGGATCGGAGCTGTGCCGGGTGGTGCTGATCGAGCTGCTGGCCTGGCAGTTCGCCAGCCCGGTGCGCTGGATCGAGACGCAGGATCTGCTGTTCACCGGCGCGGATCAGGGTGGTCTGGACGTCGAGCGGTTCGTCGAAATCGGTTTGGCCGCAACGCCTACCGTCGCGAACCTGGCCAGCAACACCCTCAAGCTGCCGCAGTTCGGCAGTGCGAAGGTCGAGGTGCTCAACATCGAGCGCGAGGCCGGTGTGGTGTATTCCACCGACACCGATCCCGCCCCGGTCGACGAGCCGGAAGAGGTCGCGGCTCCGGCCGAAACCGCCACTGCCGCAGCGGCTCCCGTCGCTGCCGCCGCCCCGGCGGCCCCGTCCGGTGGCCCGCGCCCCGACGACATCTCCTTC
This sequence comes from Nocardia macrotermitis, assembly GCF_009604405.1. Taxonomy (GTDB): domain Bacteria; phylum Actinomycetota; class Actinomycetes; order Mycobacteriales; family Mycobacteriaceae; genus Nocardia; species Nocardia macrotermitis. The sequence continues at coordinate 24,823 of NZ_WEGK01000006.1, read as the reverse complement.
ACCGCCGCCGACGCCACCCGCGTGCTCATCGCGCTGTGGACCAAGCTGCGGATGGATCAGATCGGCCCGGTGGACACCATCGAGGGCCTGTGCGACGGCGTGTCCTCGCGCCGCAACCAGCTGCTGGTCGACCTGGGTTCGGAACTGTCCCTGGGCGCGATCGACGGTGCCGCCGACGCCGATATGGGCGCGTTGTCGGGCACGGTGGAGCGGCTGGCCCGCACCTACAAGCCATTCGGCTCGGTGCTGTCCGACGCCATCGGCGACCACCTGCGCAAGGTGTTCGGCCCGTCCGGCAAGCGGCCCGCCGCGATCGCCGAACGTGTCAAGAAGGTCTGGGAACTGGGCGACGGCTGGGCGCACCACGTGACCGCCGAGGTGTCCCTCGGCACCCGCGAGGGTGCCAGCATTCGCGGTGGTGACCTGGGCGGACTGGTATCCGGCGCGCTGGGTGACGGCGCCGCCGTGGACGCCGCGATCGACGCGGCCGTGCAGTCGGTGGCCGCGCGTCGCGGCGTGGCGGTGTCGCTGCCCGCGGCCGGTGGTGGCGGCGGTGCGACCGTCGATGCCGCCGCGCTGGGCGAATTCACCGAGCAGATCACCGGACGCGACGGCGTGCTCGCCACCGCGGCCCGCGTGGTGCTCGATCAGCTCGGTCTGTCCGACCGGGTCTCCGCGCCCGAGGCGTCGGACGACTCGCTGGTGGATCTCGTTGCCGCCGAATTGGGTTCGGATTGGCCGCGCCTGGTCGCCCCGGCCTTCGACGCTCGCCGCGCGGTGCTGATCGACGACCGCTGGGCGACCGCCCGTGAGGATCTGGCCCGGCTGTGGCTGGGCAGCGATGGCGAGGAGAGCGTCGACGGTTTCGTCGGTGCGGGACAAGCCGTTGCCGCACAGGCGAACTGGTGGCGCAAGCGCGCGATGGGCGAGGCCCGGTCGGTGCTGGCCGCGCAGTACGAGCGCATCGCCGAGGCCGCGCTGGACACCGTCGAGCCAGGGACCTGGTCCGCGGATATCGCCGTGATCACCGGCGCCAGTAAGGGTTCCATCGCCGCGGCCACGGCCGGGCGGCTGCTGTCCGGCGGCGCGACCGTCATCGTGACGACCTCCAAGCTGGACGACGCGCGCCTCGCGTTCTACAAGAAGCTCTACCGCGACAATGCCCGCCACGGCGCGGCGCTGTGGGTGTTGCCCGCGAACATGGCCTCCTACGCCGACGTGGACGCCCTGATCGAGTGGGTCGGCAACGAGCAGATCGACAATGCCGGTGGCGCAAAGGTTCTCGTCAAGCCGGCGATGACCCCGACGCTGCTGCTGCCCTTCGCCGCGCCCCGGGTGGCCGGTGACCTCTCCGACGCCGGTGCACGCGCCGAAATGGAGATGCGGGTGCTGCTGTGGTCGGTGGAGCGGCTGATCGGCGGCCTGTCCGCGATCGGCGCGGATCACGATGTCGACGCGAAACTGCATGTGGTGCTTCCGGGTTCGCCCAACCGCGGCATGTTCGGCGGCGACGGCGCGTACGGCGAGGCCAAGGCTGCGCTGGACGCGGTGGTCGCCAAGTGGCGTGCGGAGAAGTCCTGGTCGGCGCGGGTCACCCTGGTGCACGCGCTGATCGGCTGGGTGCGCGGCACCGGCCTGATGGGCGGTAACGATCCGCTGGTCGAGGCCGTGGAAGCGGCCGGGGTGCAGACCTGGTCGACCGAGGAGATGGCCGAGCAGCTGTTGCAGTGGTGCACCGGACAGGCCCGCGTGGTCAGCGAATCCGGCCCGCAGCAGATCGACCTGACCGGCGGACTGGCCCGCGCCAAGCTGGACCTGCCCGAGTTGGCCAAGCAGGCCCGCGAGCAGGCCGAGGCCGAATCCGCTGCGGAGGAACAGGATTCGACTCCGACCATCGCCGCGCTGCCCTGCCCGCCGACCCTGAGCTCGGCGCTGCCGACGCCCGAATGGGGCGCTGTCACAGCGGATCTCAGCGATATGGTGGTGATCGTCGGCGCGGGCGAGCTGGGCCCGTACGGTTCGGCGCGCACCCGCTTCGAATTCGAAGTCTCCGAGGAGCTTTCGGCCGCGGGCGTGCTCGAGCTGGCCTGGACGACCGGACTGGTCACCTGGGAGAGCGACCCGAAGCCGGGCTGGTACGACGCCGAATCCGGTGAGTACGTGGACGAGTCGGAGATCGCCGAGCGGTACCACGACATCGTGGTCGAGCGCTGTGGCGTGCGCCGCTACGGTGACGACGGCGCGATGGCCGAGAACACCGCGCCGCTGCTGACCTCGGTGTTCCTGGACAAGGATCTGACCTTCGTGGTCAACGGCGAGGCCGAGGCGCGCGCGTTCTACGCCGCGGATCCGGAGCACACCGTGATCACGCCCGTCGCGGATTCCAGTGACTGGCAGGTGATTCGGCAGGCGGGCACCGAGATTCGGGTGCCGCGCCGGGCCAAGCTGTCGCGGACGGTCGGCGGGCAGATCCCGACCGGCTGGGATCCCACCAAGTGGGGTATCTCCGCGGATATGGCCGCCTCGATCGACCGGGTCGCGCTCTGGAACATCGTCTGCACCGTGGACGCGTTCCTGTCCTCGGGCTTCAGCCCGGCCGAACTGATGAGCTGGGTGCACCCGTCGCTGGTGGCCAACACCCAGGGCACCGGTATGGGCGGCATGTCCTCGATGCGCTCGCTGTACATCGACAACCTGCTCGGCGAGCCGCGGGCGAACGACATCCTCCAAGAGGCGCTGCCGAATGTCGCTCTGGCACATGTGGTTCAGTCCTACGTGGGCAGCTACGGCGGCATGATCCACCCGGTCGCCGCGTGCGCCACCGCGGCGGTCTCGGTCGAGGAGGGTGTGGACAAGATCCGCCTCGGCAAGGCCGATCTGGTGGTCGCCGGTGGTTACGACGATCTCGGAATCGAGGGCATCGTCGGCTTCGGTGACATGTCGGCCACCGCGGACTCGGCGGCTATGAGCGCCAAGGGAATCAGCGATCGGTACTTCTCCCGCGCCAACGACCGCCGCCGCGGCGGATTCGTCGAATCCCAGGGCGGCGGAACGGTTCTGCTGGCTCGCGGTGACATCGCGCTGGAGATCGGCCTGCCGGTGCTCGGCGTGGTCGCCTACGCGCAGTCCTTCGCCGATGGCGTGCACACCTCGATCCCCGCGCCCGGACTCGGTGCGCTGGGCGCGGGGCGTGGCGGTGCGGAGTCCCGGCTCGCGGCCGCGCTGCGCAAGCTGGGTGTCACCCCGGACGAGGTCGCGGTGGTGTCCAAGCACGACACCTCCACGGGCGCAAACGATCCCAACGAGTCCGAGCTGCACGAGCGTCTCGCCACGGCGATCGGACGTTCCGAGGGCGCGCCGTTGTTCGTGGTGTCGCAGAAGTCGCTGACCGGGCACGCCAAGGGCGGTGCGGCCGCGTTCCAGATGATCGGTCTGTGCCAGGTGCTCGAACAGGGCGTCGTGCCGCCGAACCGCAGCCTGGACTGCGTCGACGAGAAGATGGCCGAGTACCCGCACCTGGTGTGGGCGCGCGAGCCGCTGCGGTTCGGAGATCGGTTCGCGCTCAAGGCCGGTCTGGTCACCTCGCTGGGCTTCGGGCACGTCTCGGGGCTGCTGGCGATCGTGCACCCGCAGGCGTTCCTCGAGGCGATCGACCCGGAGCGTCGCGAGGAGTACCAGCGGCGGGCGCAGGAACGTCGGGTGCACGGTCGGCAGCGGTTCACCGAGGCCATGTGCGGCGGTGCGCCGATGTACGAGCGTCCGGCGGACCGGCGGCTCGGCGGTGACGGCACCCCGGCCAAGCAGTCCCGTCAGCTCGAGGCCGATGTGCTGCTCTCGGAGCAGGCTCGCCTCGGCTCGGACGGGCTGTATCTGGCCCAGGGTGGTTGCAGCACAGGCGCTCTCGCAGAATAACGACATATCGCACCCGGCGTCGTTCGTCCCCTGGAGGAACGACGCCGGGCCGCACACCAACTCGTTTCCGCCGCGACCGCGCGCCGATCCCGTAAGGTCGGCGGGTAGTCGCGGCGGAAACGGTCGTGGGACAACCCGTCCGTCTCACGTCGCCCGCACTTCACCCCCCGCACTACGACGAGGAGTTCGTTCGCCTTGACGATCCTGGGTATCGGCTTGGACCTGGTCACCATCTCCGAATTCGCCGAACAACTCGAGCGCGCCGGAACCACCATGCTGCGGGAGAGTTTCACCGCAGGGGAGCGGCGCTACTGCCAGAGCAAGGGCACCGATCCCGCGCGCAGCTACGCCGCCCGCTGGGCCGCCAAGGAGGCTGTGCTCAAGGCGTGGGCCACCTCGCGCTTCGCCCGCAGCCCGCAGATCGGCGACAACCCCTATCCGCTCATCGAGGTCGTCAACGACGCCTGGGGCCGCCCCAGCATCAAATTGCACGGTCTCGCAGCCGAATTCCTGCCGCGTGTCCGGGTGCACCTGTCCCTGACCCACGACGGCGACACCGCCGCGGCCATGGTCGTCCTGGAGGACCCGGGCGAACTCGCGGATCTCATCGAGCGTTCCTAGCTCTCACGTCGCGGCCGCACCGCAGCACGGGGCCGCGCCCGGACACTCTGTGTCGTCACAGGATGTTCCGGGCGTGGCGCTCGGCTGACGTTGCGGCCGTGCTCATTTCGCGCCGGGAACCCCGCCGACGCACCGAAAGTGATTGCGGCGCGCCGGAAGAACGGCTCAGGCTTCGGGCTGACGTTGCCCGCCGGAGCGGGATTCCTTCTCCGCCACCAGGAGATAGGCGACCATCAGGCGTTTGAGTTCGCCGACGGCGTCCTCGTGGCGCAGGCCGTCCTGGACGGAGAAGTTGAGCATCGAATAGACCACGTGCACCAGGACCTGCGCCATCATCGAGCGGCGGGCACGCGGGGTGCGGGGCATCAGGGGGCGCAGCATCTGCTGCACGACCTCGGCGAATTCCTTCTCGTGGATGGTGCCGGTGGCGCGGGTGGAGGGGGTGGACTGCATGGCCAGCCAGACCTCGCGGCGGGACGGGTCGGTCATCCACAGGTCGGCCATGTGGTCGACGAACTTGTTCATGTGGCGCAGCCAGTCCATCGAGGGGACCTCGCCGTTGAAATCCGAGAGTTCGCGGGTGACCGCGACCAGGTCCTGCCGGTTCAGCTCGCACACGATGACGTACTTGTTGGCGAAGAACTGATACAGCGTGCCGATCGGCACCTCCGCGCGCGCAGCCACTTCCTCACAGGTGAACGATTCGAATCCGACCTCTACCAGCAGTTCTCGGGACGACTGGAGGAGCGCGTCGAATTTGCGCTTGCTACGTTCCTGGGTGGGACGGCGGCGGGGCATGAGCTCCTGCGGATCGTCCTGCAACTCCAACGCCGGGTCCGGACGTCGGTTCGACCTCGTTGCCGTGCGCGCTTCCACCACGTCCACCAGGCTAGCGGTAGCGACACGCTGATGACACGCGGCTGCGCCGTCTGATTCCGGTTTCGTTGCGGCTCACGACCCATCCGGCCCGGAAATGGTAACGAAGACATACCGAGCGCGCGTGCGTCTACGCGAGCTCTCTGCTCCGACTCCCGCATTCCGTGGCGTGGCGCTGACGCGCGCGTGGTGCGCGGAGCCCCCCATCGCACGACCCGCGTAACAGCTGCACGACCTCGGGTAACAGCACGACCTCGGTAATTGCTGGCTTCACACGGCACGTCGAAAGGCTTGATCTGTGGTAGCACGATCTGTGGTGAGCTTCGGTGTTTCGACCGAGCGGGGCGCGGTGCACGCGGTGGCGCTGTCCGACGGCGACGGCGCACTGCCCGACCGGTTGTCGATCCAGCGGACGTTCACCATCGGGGCCGGACGAACCGATCTCGCACGGGCGGTCGAGGCCGCGTTGGAGGCGCTAGCCGAGGAGATCGAGCCGGATCAGCAGGTCGCCGGGGTGGCGGTCACCTACCGAGATCCGGCCGAGCGGCGCGCGATTGTGACAGGGCTGGCGTCGGGGCCGTGGCGCAGCGCGTCCATGGTGTCGGCGAAATCGGCGCATCTGGCGTTGGCGCGGGCGATGTCGTGGACGGGCGAGTTCGGGCATCTGCTGATCTGCGAGGTGGTGCCGGGATGCCAGTGCTTCTCGCTGATCTCGCCGGGGCGGGATCGGGTGGTCGCCTCGATCTCGGCCGCGGGGTCCGGGCTGAGTGTGGAATCGATGCATCCGGCGGTGTCGGCGGCCTGGGATCAGTTCGAGGCGGCGGGGGTGCAGCCCGAGGCGGTGGTGCCGATCGGGTCGGGCGTGCGCGGTTCGGTGGTGCAGGCGAGTCTGGCCGAGGGATTCGGGGTGCCGGTCATTCCGAGCCGGCTGGGCGCGGCGGCCGCGGCGGCGGGTGCGGCGTTGGCCGTCCATCCCGAGCCGGTGGTCGTGCCGCGTGGGCCGCGGGTGTCGCGTAGTGCCGCGGTGCTGGTCACCGCGGCCAGTGTGCTCGCCGGTGGGCTGGCGGTGGGCGGGGTGTACGAGGCGACCTCGGATTCGCATTCGGGTACCGCGCCGGATCTGGCCGATGCCGCGAACGCCACGCCGCAGCGTCAGCGTGTGACTCCGGCTCCGCAGCCGGCCGCCCGGCCCGCGCCCGCTCCGGCGAAGTCGCCACGGCCGCAAGCGCTTTCGGGACATCCCTCGCAATCGGCCGACGCGCCGGGCGGGGTGCCGATCGATCCGACGGGGATGCTGTGGGGTCCGGTGGCGGGACAGCGGCTGGATCAACACCAGCCCCAGCACCAGCCGGTGCCCGAGTTGATGCGGGTGACGCCGGGCCCGGCCGCCGCGGGCCCCTCGACCGAATTTCCGCCACTGCCCGAACCGAATTCACCGGTGGTCGGGCCGAATCAGCAGCTCTTGTTCCCGGGTGAGGCTCCGCCGCCGGAAGTCACGTCGCCGGAATTCGCGAAGTGGTGGAACAACCACTGGCGGCTGATGTTGGCGTGGGCCGCGCAGTTGATGCCGCATCCCGCGCCGCACGCCATGCAGAACCAGAATCCGAACGCGCACCAGAACCAGAACGCGAACCAGAATCCGGACGCGGCGCGACGCATGTGAGTCCGCGGCCGCGAGATACGTGAATGCCTCGTGGACGACGGCATTCGCGAATAACGGTGCGGCCCGGCCGTTTCCGGCGTCCGGGCCGCACCATTCGTTCGGGGGGACTACACCGACAGATCGCGCCGCAGCTTGGCCACGTGCCCGGTGGCGCGCACGTTGTACTGCGCCACCTCGATCCTGCCCTCCCCGTCGACCAGGAAGGTCGAGCGGATGACGCCGGTGATCTTCTTGCCGTACATGGTCTTCTCGCCGAACGCGCCCCAGGCGGTGAGCACCTCGCGGTCCGGATCGGACAGCAGCGGGAAGGTGAGTTTCTCGTTGTCCCTGAACTTGGCCAGTTTGGCCGGTTTGTCGGGGGAGATGCCGACCACGTCGATGCCCGCGCCGCCGAGGTCGGCGAGGTTGTCGCGGAAGTCGCACGCCTGCTTGGTGCAACCCGGGGTGCTGGCCGCCGGGTAGAAGTAGACGATCACCTTGCGGCCGCGATAGTCGGCCAGGGACACCGGCTTACCGTCGGCATCGGGAAGGGTGAAGCCGGGCGCGATATCGCCCGGAGCGAGCCGGGAGTTCTCGGTCATGCCCAGCACGGTAGCTCACGCGCGAGGCGGTGCGGGTCGCAGGCGGCGACGGATGCGGCGGTCGTCTCGGGGCGGCGGATAGACTCCACGGCAGCGACGCACGCCCATCGGACGAATCACAGGAGATACAACGTGGCGAAGGATACCGAGAGCATCGAGCGGGAGATCGAAGCCGCGCGCAACCGGCTCGCGAACACACTCGATGAACTCGCCGTTCGGGCCGACCCGCAGCGGATCGCCGACAAGACCAAACACGCGGTGCTCGCGAAGTTGAACGAGCCCAAGGTGAAGTACGGACTCATCGGCGCGGGCGCGGTCGTCGTGGCCGTGACGCTGGTGAAGATCTTCCGCCGCTGAGCATTTCGGCCCCGAACGACGAACACCCGGTGTGGCATTGCGCCACACCGGGTGTCGTGTATCAGGGGCCGGATCAGTGCGTGGGGCAAGCCATTCCGGTGCCGTCCGGGTCCAGGTACGGGGCGTAGCCCGGCTCGCCGCGGAACAGCGGCGCCTTGCCCGCCTTGCGGACCTCGTCGCAGTTCTTGTACACCCGGCCGCTGGCGGAACCGGTCTGGGCCAGACCAGCGGATCCGGTGGAGCCGATCAGGTCGTCGATGCTCGAAGACCCGGTGCCCGCCGAACCCGACGGGATGTTGGGGCTTCCGGCAACGGCGGAAGGGGCCAGCGGGGCGGCGAGGGCCAAGCCCGTGCCCACGGTCACGATGAGCCTGCGAACGTTCATGTATTCCTCGATAGTAGCTACGGATGACTGGGGCGGGTCCCGGTCGGCACTCCCCGTGGTGCTCGCGCCGGGCTTGCGAGTCTACTGTTCTGATGGCGTGCGCCGTTGTCAACCTCGTGACCCGAGTGCGCCCGAATCTCCCAGGCGGCTCCCAGCGAGGCGACACGCCGGGTCAGCGCCCGGGCGGTTCCGGCGGGGGTGCGTGCCAGGGCGTGACCGGCGGTTTCACCCAGAGGATCTTCTCGTCGGAGCAGCTGCGTTGTGCCGCAGGATGATTCGGGTTGCGGCGGGCCCAGGCATCCTTCTCGTCGAGTAATTCCGCTGTCAGCGACCAGGTTTCGTCGGTGCTCGGTGGGTTGGTGTCCGCGGCGCGGGCGAGTTTGCGGCGGGTTGCCGGGGGCAGGGCGAGCAGTTCGGCGCCGGTGATGCCGCGCTGCCAGAGGTAGGCGGCCAGGCGGCGGGCCTTGTCGGCGCGGCCCTTGGCGGCGAAGTCGGTGTGCGCGTAGTCGGCCATGTCAGGGCTGGGCCAGGCCGTGGCGGTAGGCGTAGCGGACGGCCTCGGCGCGGTTGCGCGCGCCGATCTTGGCGAAGGCGTTGTTGATGTGCGTCTTGACGGTCGTTTCGGAGATGAACAGCGATCCGGCGATCTCGGCGTTGTTCAGGCCCTGCCCGATCAGGCCCAGGACCTCGGTCTCGCGGGTGGTCAGTCCGTCCGGTTTGGGCGTTGTAGCCGTTGGGGCCGTTGGGTTTTCGCGGGTGGGCCGGGGTGCGGCGGTGGCGTCGGAGAGGGCGGCGACCAGGCGCTGGGAGACCGTCGCGTCGAAGGTGGACTGTCCGGCGGACGCGGCGGTGATGGCGGCGGCGATCTCGGCGCGGCCCGCGTCCTTGGTGAGGTAGCCGCGCGCGCCCGCCCGCAGCGCGCCCAGGATGGACTCGTCGTCGGCGTAGGTGGTCAGCACGATGACCGCGGTGCCCGGATGTTCGGCGGTGATCCTGGCGGTCGCGGCGACGCCGTCCAGGACGGGCATGCGCAGATCCATCAGCACGACATCGGGGGACAGCTCGCCCACCGCCCGCACGGCCGCCTCGCCGTCACCGGCCGAACCGACCACGCGCACCCCGTCGACGAGGCCGAGCAGCGCGACCAGGCCCTCGCGCATCACCTGCTGATCATCGGCCACGAGCACCCGGATCGCGGTGTCGGGCTCCGTCGTCGCTTGCGGCCCTGACCCACTCATGCTCTCCCTTTCGGCCGGGCGGAATTCGGCCGCCGACGTCTCGTCGCCGCCCGCTCAGCCGGGTACTTCCGCCGTCACCACCCAGTCGCGACCGTCGCGTCCCGGTCCGGCGGACAGGGTGCCGCCGACCAGCGCGACTCGCTCGCGCATTCCGGTCAGACCGTACCCGCCGCCCTCGTCGTGCGCCCGCGGTGGTTCGGCCGATCCGGTGTCCGCGAGGACGATCGGGTTGCGCACCGACAGCCGCACCCGTTCCGGGGCGAAACTCAACGCGACGGTCACCGCCGCACCGGGTGCGTGTTTGGCGGCGTTGGTGAGCGCCTCGCGGGCGGTGCGCAGCAGCGAGACCACCGCGTCCGACCGCACCGCGCGGGGGTCGCCGTCGACGAGGCAGTCCACGCTCATCCGGCGATCGCGGCGATACCCCTCGACCAGGCCGCGCACCGCCTCCGGGAGCGGCGGGACGTCCTCGCGCAACGCGGCCACCGCGCCGCGCGCCTCGGTCAGCCCATCCCGGGCCAGGCGGTGCGAACGTCGCAGATGCGTCAGCGCGCCGGTCACATCGCCCTTCTCGCTGAGCAGGCCCTCGGCGACCTCGAGTTGGACGGTCAGCGCGCCGAGGGAGTGCGCCAGGACGTCGTGCATCTCGCGGGCGATGCGGGCGCGTTCGTCGAGGGCGGCGGCGCGGGCGTGTTCGTGCTGGGCGCGGCGGGTCTGTTCGAGCAGCATCTCGGTCTGATGGATCTGGACGCGGTATTCGCGGCGGTACAGGCCCATCAGCAGCACGATCACGAGGATCGCCACGGGGGTCAGGATGTGGGCGGGATCTCCGGCGAACAATTCGCTCAGCACCATCACCACGCCCGCGAGGGCGACGGTGGTCAGGATCAGGCGGGTGCTCACCGCGATCTGCCGGGCGAAGATCCCGATGGTGACCCACAGTTGGATCACCGGCGCGCTCACCTGGCTGATATCGGGCCACGGGCCGACCGCGACCGCGGCGAGCAGCATGCAGGCGATCAGCGCGGGCGTCACCAGACGCGGCCGGGCGTCGCCGTAGAACTCGTAGATCAGGAAGATCGCGTACGCGCCGCCGAAGACGATCCACAACCAGATCGGCACCGCGCCACCGTGATTCCACAGCAGATTCGCCGCCAGCAGCAGCCCGCCGACGATCCGGAACAGCGGGCTGTTCTCCGGATCGCTGCCGAGCAACCGTCGCGCGGCACGCAGCAGTCTCTGCGCCATCACTCTCCTCCGGATCGGTACCGCCAGCATTGTCGCCGACCACCGGCCGCGCAGCGCGGGTGCGGCGTGTCGCGGGTTCCGATGATGTGTCGAGGGTAGGTAGTGCGACAGGTGAGCGGGAACCTGCCGACGGTGGAGTCGCGGGTCGAGCTACACCCGGGGGTGGAGACGGTGGATTCCATCCGTCGGTCCACGCGCTGCGGGCCTGGGCGAAATAGCTTGATTGACATACCAATTCGGCGATAACCAGGGAGAACCCGATGTTCGAGCCCACCGCGAGTCCCGCACCCACCGCGCAGCCCGTGCGCACCGGCGATCCGGCACACGGCGAGTGGTTCGCGCCCGGCACGGAGTCCGCTGCTGGCGTGTCCGGCACGAAGTCGGCACCGGTTGTCGGCATGGTGTCCGCTGCCGGTTCTGTCTCTGCGGGGCAACCGATCTCGGCTGTCGGTGCCGACCGGGTTCCCGGTTCTGCGCGGGTCGATGGTTTCGCTTCAGCCGCTCGTTCCGTCACGGCGGCCACCCCGGCTGTCAGTGGTGATCGAGGTGCTGCGGCGGGTCGCACTGCCGGATTCGCGTCCGGCGGCGGCTCTGTTCCTGCCGGGGGTGCCGGTTCGGCTGCCGGGGGTGGGTCTCCGGTCGGCTCGGTGTCCGCGCAGGGCGGGCGGTTCCGGCGGATGGTGGTGAATCTGTGTCCGGTGGTGCTGCCTATCGGGCTGTATTACCTGATCACGGCGTTGGGGCACAGCAGTTTCGTGGCGCTGCTGTGGTCTACGGCGGTTTCGGCGTTGTGGGTGTTGGTTCCGGCGGCGGTGCTGCGGCGGTTCGACGGGCTGGCCGGGTTCGTGCTGGCGATCAACGGGTTGGGGCTGGTGTTGGCGCTGGTGAGCGGTAGCGATCGGGTGGTGTTGGCGAAGGATCCGATCACCGACGCGGTGGTCGGCGGGCTGCTGCTGGGGACCTGCGCGTTCGGGCGACCGGCGATGTTCGGGATCGTGCAGCGGCTGCGGGCGTCCGGCGAGGAGCAGGTGCGGGCGTGGAATGCCTTGTGGGACAACGATGCCGAGGTGCGGCGGATCTTCCTGCGGTCGACGCTGGTCTGGGGTGGGGCGTTCGCGGCGGTCGCGCTGGTGCGGTTCGCGATGATCGCCACGTTGCCGGTGTCGACGGTGGTCGGGTTGGGCAATCCGGTGGAGTGGGTCGGGCTCGGGCTGGCGTTCGCCTATTCGATGCACGTTCGCAAGCGGATGAACATCGACGCGCGGATCGACGCCGCATAATTCGCCGTTATTTCCTTCATTACAATTCGAACGGTTTCAATCAAAGGTTCGTCAATTTCCTTCAAGGAAATTGACCACCCTTTGATTGTAATTCGCTGCCGGTTTTTTGGTGGATTTCTGTCGAAAGGGTCGAGTTTCCATTTGAATTTCACCTTTTTGAAATATTGGTACGGCCTGATTGACCGGTGAGGATCGGTGTGTCCGTGCTGAGTACGCGGACTCACCGTGGTCAAAGAAAGGTTTGAGGTCGTATCAGATGAGGAAGTTTGCTGCGAGTGCAGCGTTGGTGGTCGGCGCCGTCGGAATCGCCACAGCACCCGCGTATGCCGCCCCGGCCACACCGGCCCCCGCCCCCGCCGCCGCGTCGCCGTTCCAGAATGTTCCGGCATCGCAGACGGTGGTCGTCAACGGAATTCACTACACGCTGAACCGTGATGGCGGATCAGCTGTCCTGAAGGCCACCGATGCCACGTTCAAGAAGGTCGGTGACAGCCTGACCGTCGCCAATACCAAGGGCACCGTCGTCGACTCGGTTCCGCTGGTGTACCGCAAGGACAACACCCAGTTCCCGATCAACGCCGACATCGCCGCCCACCAGGTGCGTCTGACTCCGCGGTCCACCGGCGGCACCCCGGTCGCGCACCCGATCTCGGCGGCGGCGATGGCCGCCGCCAAGGATGCCACCAAGGTGGATCCGAAGCAGATCGACGAGTCCTTCACCCCCCGTGACCAGCAGGAGTTGTCGGCGTTCGGCTCGCGCGCGACCATCTCCAGCCTGATCGGCGCGGTCGTCGGCGCGCTGATCGGCGTCACCGTCGGCTGCGTCGCCGGTGGTGTGGTCGGTTCGGTCTCCACCGCGATCACCACGCTGTTCGCGGGCGTGATTCCCGGCGCGATCATCGGCTGCATCGCCGGTGTCGCGACGGTCGGCACCGTGGGCACGCTGCTGGGCACCATCCTGGTCGGCGGCCCGATGATGCTGTGGTCGGCGTACCAGTACTTCAGCACCATCAACGCCCCGTGCACCACGCCCGGCGCGTTCTGCACCAACCCGGCCGCGCCGCCGGCTGCCAAGAAGTAGTTCCGTGTAGTTCGCGGACACGTCGGGCGGGTCTCCTCATCGGAGGCCCGCCCTTCGGCGTGACTGGAGAGTCTGTGCGCGCATCGCACGTGATGCGGGTGGTGACAGGCAAGGGGATTCGGCTGCGGTTCATCCTGGACCGGGGCCGAATGACGGCGTGGTGCGCGATTGCGAGGTTCGCGGCGGCCGACGACCACGGCGTACGGGCGTGCCACTTTTCCGCGCGGACCTGGGTATGGTCGGCGGGGTGGGTGAGGAGGTTCGAGGTAGATGGGTGAGCGGCGGATGAGTGAGCGGGACGGGTCGGTGGAGGTGGCCGAGGCGGTGGGGTCGCGGCGTGGGAACGCGCGGTTGATCGTGGTGTTGGGGGCGTTGTCGGCGTTCGGGCCGATCACGACGGATCTGTATCTGCCGAGTCTGCCCCAGGCGGCGGCGTCGCTGCACGCGAGTCAGGCCGGGATCCAGTTGTCGCTGACGACGTGTCTGGTCGGGTTGGCGCTCGGGCAGCTGCTTGCCGGGCCGCTCAGCGATCGGTGGGGACGACGACGTCCGATGATCGCCGGGATGGCGGTGTTCACCATCGCTTCGGCGCTGTGCGCGGTCGCGCCGACGGTCGCGCTGCTGGATGGGGCGCGGCTGTTGCAGGGGTTGGCCGGTGCGGCCGGGATTGTCATCTCCTTCGCCATCGTGCGCGACAGATGGTCCGGAACCCAAGGGGCACGGGCATTTTCGATTCTGCTCGGGGTCAGTGGCGCGGCGCCGATCATCGCGCCGGTGGCGGGGGCGCAGCTGCTGCGGGTGATCGACTGGCGCGGATTGTTCTGGGTGCTGGCCGGTTTGGGGTTGATCTTCCTGATCATCGCGATCGTGGGCGTGCCCGAGACGTTGCCGCCGCAGGCCCGGCATCGCGGTGAGCTCACCGCGACGTTCGCCACCCTGCGCCGAATCGCGGTCGTCCCGGAATTCGCCGGATACGCCCTGGCCGGTGCGCTGGCCTTCGCGGCGATGTTCGCCTACATCTCGGCGTCCTCGTTCGTCTTCCAGACCCTTTTCGCTTTGAGCGCACAGGTTTTCGGGTTGATCTTCGCCGTCAACGGTGTCGGGATCATGCTGGCCAACGCGCTGAACATCCGGCTGCTGCGGCGCTGGTCGCCGCGGCGGGTGCTGGATCTGGGACTCGCCGGTGTGTGCACGGGCGCGATCGTGCTGCTGATCGTGGCGCTCGCGCACGGCGGGGCGGTGGCGATCGAGATTCCGCTGTTCGTGATGGTGTCGTCCATCGGTCTGACGTTGCCCAATGCGGCCGCTCTCGCGCTGGAACGGTTCGGTGACGCGTCCGGCAGTGCGTCGGCGCTGGTCGGTTGCACCCAGTTCGTGCTGGGTGCGGCGGTGGCTCCGCTGGTCGGTCTCGGTGGGCGCAGCGCGATTCCGATGGGTGTGGTGACGGTGAGTGTGGCGGTGCTGGCGGTGGTCGCGCGCGTCGGGCTGGTGCGGTTGGGTGGGCGATCCGCCGAGCCGACCGCCACGCGATCGGATGCGGATCCGAACACGTAGCGTTTTCCGAATGCCCATGCTCAGGGTGCGTCCGGCGACCTGAAAACGACTGTCGTTGCCCGATAGAGCTTGATATCGTGCGCCGATACCCGAGGTGAGACACCTACGGTGAGAATCGAGTTCGAGGCGGGCACAACATGTTCGGGAAGCTGATCGGGGCCGGGTCGCGATCATGGCAAAGCATCGTGGTTGTCGGGGCAGTAGTCGCCGCGTGTTGCTCGTGTGGGGGATTGACCGGGCCATCCGAACCTCAGTACACATCCGGATATTCGGCGCTGCCCGCATCGTGCGGTGAGGTCCTCACCGCGGCGGGTGATGAGTTGCGCCAGTTCGCGGGCAGCCTACCGACCGCGGGTGCGCAGCTGGTCAACACGTTCAAGAACGACACCTGGGTCGGGGACACGCTCAACTGCACGGTCATCTACGAGGATCCGATTCCGCACCCGGACAAGGTGTCCACACCCGAATCCCTTTCGCGCACAGTGACAATCAACCTATTGACTGTGACAACCCCGGCCATTGCCGGACAGACCACGACCACCACCGCGGCAAGCCCGGCCTCGACACCGGTTCGCGGTATCGGCGATCAAGCCACCCTCACAGCCCTACCGCTCGAGAAGAATCAAGCTCAGATGAGACTCGACACCAAACTCGACAACCTCTCCCTCGAGATCGATACGCAGGGCCTCAACTGGTCCGGCGCAAGCGGCGCCGCACCCACCGGCGACTCACCAGAACTGCGCAAGGACCTCACCTCCAGCGCCGAATCCATCGCGAAAGCACTCATTCACCATCTTTCGGAGACCTTGCCGCGCAAGACATTCCGGCCTGATGCCGCGACCACCACCTCCGCTCCCACCCCGGCCACCACGACAAAGCCTGCGCCCCAACCAGTGTGGGATCCGTGCACGATCCCCGACGCCGACCTCGCCGCAGCGGGCCTGAATCCACAGTCCAAGAAGGCGGACAGCCCGGACACGCATAGTGGAAGATGCTGGTGGACCAGCCCCTCGTACCACGTGGACGTGTTTACCTGGGACAGCCGGTTCACGGACTGGGCCTACGAGGTCCACACCCAACCCCGCCCGGTCATGGTTGGCAATCGACGTGCCCTGCTCGTCAACAGCGATATCCCCACCGATCCGGGCTGCATCCTCCTGTTCGACATCCCCCAAACCACGGACATCCACGGCGTCAGGACCGGCGTCGTCCAGATAGAGGCAAGAGACGATACCGCGAGCAGCCGCGACGCCGTCTGCGCCGAACTCACGCGCCTGGCAGTCCCTCTGTCCCAACACTTCCCCGCCAGCCGCTGACGCGTGAGCGTCGTCCGCGGCCTCCTCGTCCAGGAGTTCGGCGAGGTATTCGGGCCGTCACAGATCGTGATCATCGAATCCTGAGCAGCATTCGCTGTTCCATATATGGAATGGCACCTGTAATATTCCATATATGGAACGGGAACATGAGGTTGCAGACTGGATCGGTGCGACCGGGCTGAGTGCGGCTGCTGTGGCCAGGCGTGCAGGTGTGTCCGCTTCCACCGTTCATCGAATCCAAACCGGCCGGGTCGACCCCTCGCTCGGCACTCTCAGGGAAATCGCCCTGGCGTGTGGGATCGATTTCGATATCGTCAGCCGTCCGGTCAGTGATCGGTTCGCCGCCGCCGCAGCCCGGGAATTGCTCGAGGAGGGTTACCGAGCCCCGGATGATCCCGAGGTGCGGAGATGGCGCGAGCGTTTGACGCGCATGGCCGAGGGCGACTCCCCGCTGGACCTCGCCGCGGCCGCGGCATCGGCCTCCTCGCCCCTGGATCGGCCGGGCGCGCTCCTGCTGTCCGGCACGGTGTCGCTGGGCCGCCTCGCCTCGGCGGGGGACGCCTCGGGTGACAGTTGGGCGTTGTCGGGGCCCGCCGGTCTGACCTTGCCTCCGCAGCACGATCCCGCACCGGTGGTGACGATCCTGTGGTGTCTGGACGTCCAGAAGGTCGGCCGACTACTGGGTGACGCCAACCTCCGTGCCACGCACCGCGTCGACCGTGCGCGGATCGCGATCGTCAGGGCCGAGCCCGAACTGTTCGCGGGCTCCTTTCAGCGAG
This sequence comes from Nocardia macrotermitis, assembly GCF_009604405.1. Classification (GTDB taxonomy): domain Bacteria; phylum Actinomycetota; class Actinomycetes; order Mycobacteriales; family Mycobacteriaceae; genus Nocardia; species Nocardia macrotermitis. Next base: position 7,932 of record NZ_WEGK01000006.1, on the reverse strand, counting down.
GAATAGTCCGGTACGCGGCGCCGATTCAGATCATTCTCGACTGTCTCGCCCAGGGCGGCCCGGTAGCAGACGATGCCATGCGGGAAGCGAGGACATGGTGAGTGAGAAGAAGTGGGCTCCCGGCGCGGACCGGTACGCGCCCACATCCGGGCCGCCACCCGCCCGCACCTCCGCATCTCGCCAGGACAGGCATCGGTTCGAGGACACCGGAATCACCTGGGCCGCCTTCGATGTCGATGCCATCCCGACGAGCCCGATCGAGCGCACCCGCCATCGGTTCCGCGCACACCTGCCCGAATTCATCTGGAATACAGCGGCTTTGGAAGGAAATACCTTCACCCTGCCGGAGGTTCGGACACTGCTCGACGGAGTGACGGTCGGCGGCAAGAAGATCGAGGAGGAACAGCAGATCATCGCCCTCAGCGAGGCGTACAACCTGCTGGACGAGATCGTCGCCGCGGGCGAATTCCAGCTCACGAAACCGATTTCGGACCGACTACATGCGGTCACGGCCAGGTACGAGGCCATAGAGTCAGGGCGATTCCGGGGCGAGGGATCAGTCCGTGGCGGTGGCACGGTACGCCTCGCCAATGGTGGACTCGTCCCCGGCATCGACCCGGGGCCGACCGGGGCGGTACTGCGCGAGCATTTCGACAACCTTGTCGATCATCTTGGCAACGAAGAGGATTCGCGCCGTCGGGCCCTGCTGTATTTCGCGGCCGCGACCCGCCGCCAGTTCTACCTCGACGGCAACAAACGAACCGCTCGTCTGATGATGACCGGCGAGTTGATGTCCTCCGGCTACGACGTGGTCAGCATTCCGTTCAGCCGCAAACTCGAATTCAACAATGCCCTGGACACCCTCTTCGAATTCGACGAAGCCACAGATCTGCTGCGTTTCCTGGCCAGTTGCACGCTCCCGGAGTGATCGGTGAGCCAGGACGCTCTCCATAGCCGCCTGGACTGCTGGCCGTACGTGGACCGACGCTCAGGCGTAGTTGTAGCGCGGGTCGTTTTTTCGTGATGGTGTCGTCCATCGGTCTGACGTTGCCCAATGCGGCCGCTCTCGCGCTGGAACGGTTCGGTGACGCGTCCGGCAGTGCGTCGGCGCTGGTCGGTGGTGTTGTCCGCGACTGTTCCGCGCATCATTGTCGCGCCGCTCGCGGGAGTACTCGTCGATCGCTGGGACGCGCGACGTGTAATGGTCGTCAGCGACGCGGTCCGAGCGTTGTTCTACGCAATACTGTTGATCGTTCTGGTGTGCGGCTCGGAAAGCAGTGCCGTGCAGTATGGCGCGTCCTTGATCGTCTTGACGATCGGTAATGTGTCGGCCCAGTTCTTCAACCCTGCTCGTGGCGCATTGATGCAGGTGATAATCCCCGCGGAGCAGCGCGTGGAGGCAGCCGGTACGAGCATGTTCGCGCTGACCGGCGTTGCGATGGCCGCGACGGCGCTCGGCCCGGTCTCCTATGCGGTCCTCGGGACCGTGGCATCGATATCGGTGTGTATCGGCGCCTACGGGATTTCGTTGTCGATGACCTGTCTCACCACGAATCGATCGATCCGAGCGGAAAGTTCTCCCGCGCATTTCTGGTCGGAGTTCGCCGAAGGATTTCGAACGGCCTGGGGTAGTGCATCACTGCGGATGATTCTGATCGGTGTCGTGCTGTACGGTATTTCTCTCGGAATAAACAGTACGACGTTGAGCCTCTATGGTTTGAAGACTCTGGGACTCGAACCGGAACAGTATGGTCTGCTGTCGATGATGTTCCCCGCCGGAAATCTGGTGGCCAGTATCCTGGGCGTGCGTTTGGTGAAGCGATACGGCCGGCATCGTGTCTATGTGCTGGCATTGATGGGCTTGGGTATCGGTTACGGCATCTATGGTTTGGCGCGTTCGATTCCCGTGGCTTTCGTCTCGATGTTCGTGTGCGGCACGGTGTTCTCGCTGTACGTCCTGTGCCAGGGGCCGATCCTTCAGGAGGCCACCCCGTACGGATACATGGGCAGGATCACCGCGATCACCACTCCGGTCATGGCGCTCGCCTCGATCGCCGGGACGGTCGCGCTCTCGCAGGCGCTGGATCTGCTCATCGGACATGATTCGGGCTCGCCGGTCGTGAACCCCTACGGAACCATGATTGCGATCGGTGCCGGGTGCATGCTGATCGGTGGTTCGGTGATGTTCGCCGCCCAACGTCGCGGGGGGACATAGGGCCGACCTGCTCGGCCGCAGCTATGTGGCACCGCTCCGCATGCGCCTACTTGTGCGGCGGGCGGTTTGTCGCGAGTTGGAGGAAGTTGTCCCAATCGGCGGCGGGTACGGCGAGGATCGGTTGGTTGGCGGGGGTGTTGGCCGGGTTTCGGAGGTACTTGCTGTCGCGGATGTAGACCGTGTCGTCGGCGAACTTGACCTCGACGCAGTGATCGCTGCCTGTGCTGTAGCTGCTCTTACGCCACGTGCTCATTGCGTTCCTTGATCGCTTGCTCAGCCCCTCGACAACGAGGTCGACAGGTCCGGCCGCGCGCTTGAGGAAGTCCTCGCTTCCCCGGAACTGGTCGCCGCCGTGCTCAGGGTGATCTTCGGGCTCGCTCTCACCGGCAGACTCGACACCCCGACCTATCAACCCGCCAAGACTGTCCTCGATCAGATACTCACAACCCTCGCACCATCCCAATACGTCGACCCGATCAGGAACATCGAACGGAGACAACAGAACCCGCCCGGTTGATTGCTACCCGCAAAGGTGACTCCGGCAGACGCGTCTACATCTCGCTGACGCATACCGCGACGCGTCACCGACGTGTACAGAGGCGACATCACAGTGAATGGACGCGTCAGGACGCCTCGCCCCTGACCAACGGCCGTTGTCCAGAGCGACCCATCCTCGTCCCGCCGAGACCAGGCGGTTATCGGAGCGTGGATCAAAGATCGTCAGTGCCGTCTTGGGCGTAGGGTCGGGTCGTGAAACGCACTCAGTGGAAGATCCACGGCGAGAAGCTTGTCGATGAGAACCGGCACATCCGGTTGTCGACCGTCGATGTCGAACTGCCTGACGGCGTGAGGTTCACACAGTACGTGGCGCGGATGCCGCGCTGCGCAATGACGCTGGTACTCAACGAGAACCGCGAAGCGCTGCTGATGTATCGGCACCGGTTCATCATCGACAGATGGGTGTGGGAGCTGCCCGGCGGCTACGTCGACCACGCCGAAGATGTCGCGAACGCCGCTGCCCGTGAGGTCCAGGAGGAGACCGGCTGGCGGCCATGCTCAATGGAGCACCTGGTCACCTATCAGCCGTCGATCGGCAGCCTCGATCAGCCCCAGGAGATCTACCTCGCCCGCTGCGCCGAACTCACCGACACTGAGCCCGATATCAACGAGGCCGAAGACATTCGCTGGATACCGCTCGAGGATGCAGCGGCGATGATCGATCGTGGCGAGATCGTCGGCGCGGCCACCGTGGTCGCGATCTATCGTGCGCTCAGTCTCGACGCGTAGTCAGCTCGCGAACCTGCTGCCGGAAATCCTGAACATCCGGCATACCCGCATGAGGGGCCAGTCGCTGGCGCAGATCACGCAAGTAGGCGTGGCTGCGTCGCGACGACAAGCCTGCCGCGATGTCGAGCGCTTGGTGGCCGATGCGTACAGCTTCTTGTGGATCTTCGGTCACGCGAGTCGAAGCCAGTAGCGTCAGGTTGAACGCGCGGCCGCGGAGATATCCGTCGGACATGTTCAGTGATTGCTCGGCGAACCGCGCGGATCGGGCGTCGTCGCCCAACTCCCGGAAGCAGTGGGCGACCTTGGCCGACATGTACGCGCCGTCGAAGTAGGCCAGCCATTCCGGTTGGTCGGACGATTCCGCCTTGGCGAATGTCCGTTCGGCTGCAGTGATGGACGTGGCGCACATCGCCTCGTCGAGGCGTGCGGCATGGCCGTGGGCTTCGACCAGCCGGCACTCCGCTTCCAGGGCCGCCAATCCCGCACTGCGGGCAGAGATTTGGGCCGCCCGGGCCAGGTCGACCGCGTCACCGGGTCGGCCGACGTACGTCGCCTTATGACTCATCGCCGCCAGAATCTCCGCTCCGAGACCGGGATCACCAGCAGCGCGGGCCAACCGCAACGCTTGGATCAAATATCGCTGGGCCAATCCGTGCTCTTCCTGGTCGTAGGCGGCCCATCCCGCTAGTTTGGTGAGTTCTGCCGCCGCCGTGAACAGCTGACGACCTACCGGCTCGGCGTAATTGCCACGCAGCAGTGGCCCGACGGAACTATGCAGGTATTGCACGATCGTGGGCCGAACCTTGCCTCCGCCAACTCGATTGTCGAGGTCACGGAACGCCGCCGCCATGGCGCGAACCGCGTCGACGTCGCTTTGACCCACACGCCGCGCCCCAGCCGACACAGGGTGCTCAGGCCCCGGCAGCGTCAGCCAGCGCATCGAAGCGGCCGGGTACACCGCCACCGCGTACGAGGCTCCCTTCAGGAACCGCCTGCGCTCCACGTCACTCCTCCACAGCGCCGTCACCGACGTCGTCGCCTCGGTCAAGCTCAATGCGAACTCCAACCCCATATCCACCGGATCGCGGCCGCCGGACATCCCGCACACAGGCGGAGTGATCCGTCGCCCGAGAGCTTCGGTTAATACGTCCGCAATCAACTCCGGCCCTGGGGAATTCGGCTGCTGGCCGTCCAGCCACCGGCCTACCGACCGGTGGTCGTAGGCCAGTTCCAGGCCGACCGCACGCCCTCGTTCAACCACCCGCCGAGCCAGGCCCTTGTTGCTGATGCCGGACTCGTCGAGGAGCTCCTCCAGTTCCCGGTTCGGTTCTTTGGGCTGGCGTCCCATAGCCAGAGTGTGGCACGCGCAACACTCCGGGCGCGACTTTCAGCCGGTCGCGCACACCCCTTGTGCACACCCCCACCCCACCTGCACACATCCTCCCGGCACGCACGTCTTATGCCCGCCCCCTGCCGCGCGGTGTTCTGAAGCAATAGATGTCGCGCTGCCCCTCCGCGAAGCCTCCGAAGAATTGCCCGGCGGATTCGAGAACGCGCCGACGACGCTCACGACACCACGGAGTGCGAAGAGATGAACCCGAAGGCCATCGGCCTGGTACGGCCCGATAAATCCGGGCTGACCGCGCTAGAACACGCGATCGAGATCCGCCGACACGTAGAGCGATTGGGCTACCACTACCTCTACACGGTCCGGCCCCCCTGACCGTCATCCCGATCCCATCGGCTATGCGCTCGGCATCGCTAGAGGGGTCCAGGCCGCCGTCGTTGCCGTATACGACCTCGACACCCTGGACAACACCCTTGCTCGTGTGTGCAACGTCTGTGACCTGGAAACGGTGAGCCCGCCAATGACTTGGGCCGCCGCGACGCTGGGACCACCAACCCCGACCATCCGCTGACCGTCGCCATATACCACGACCGCCCCGTTGCGCGCTGAGCATCCCGAAACAGGCTGTCTTACAACCAATCTAGATGGCGACGTTGACGATGCCACCCAAATTCGCTGCACGCGTACGAGAAACGTCGATCACATGACAGGAGTGAAATACGGTGAGCTTCAATTGGTGGCGCGAAGCCGAGCCCGACGAGATGTCGGCACAAGCGATCATCGACCGCGTGGCAGCCGAGTGGCGTGCCGGACACCAGCACATGCAAGACCGCACCGAGCAGCACGGCACGGCTGCCCGGCCTGCCGGGTCGCCTCATGCGGCCCCGGAGAAACCGTTTGGCGTGTCCGAAGCACACCGAACCATGCAGCAGCACAAAGCATGTCGCGCAGATCAGTGTCCACGCAAGGCAGCAGCACAGCGCACACTCATCGACGCCGGACACATGACACCGGACACCTCCCGCCGGTATTGACCGGCCCCACTCACGCAGTCACTCACCGAAATCAGGCCGGGGAGCTGTCAGCCGCGGCCGACACCACCCAGCAAATCGAAATGAAGGGGGCACGGTCATGTTCCGCGCCATAATCCCTGTCCACGTCGACAAGGACACCACCCTGCGTGTGAAGATCCACGACGCCTGTGGATTCACCTGCACGTTCTGCCACAACGAAGGAACACCCGTCGCCATCGACAACCGCCACCGAGTACCCGGCGATTTCCTGTCCACCGGCCCCAGCGGGCGCATGTCGATCTACGCCGCGACCAACGGCGCAACGTTCCTGCCTGCCCCTGTACCCGACAACGACGAATTCACCCGTGCACTCCTGGCGCTGCGTGACGCTCTCGAACTAACCGAACTGCACTGGACCGGCGGAGAGCCGACCCTGCATCCAGGCATCGCGAAGCTGACCAAGCTCGCCGTTGATGCCGGTTACCAGGTCGGCATGACCTCCAACGGTGAACGCGGCGAGCGAGTGATCCCGGATTGCGCAGCCGCCGGACTGGATCGGGTGAACTTCTCGATCTTCGGCACGACCGCCGCCGAAATCGTCGAGGTCCAGCACGCCCGATTCCGCAATCCTATTCTCGCCCAACGCAAAATCGATGCACTCAACCGATCGATCGCCGCCTGCGAAGCACACGGGATCAAGGCCAGCGCGAATATCGTTGTGCCCGACCATAGTCACGCTTCGCGCGTGCACAGGCTACTTGACGAGTTCTCCACGCATCTTACGGTCCGGCTACTCATGTCACTCGACCACGGTGCCTCATCCATCGAAGCGATCGAGCGCATCCTCACCGAGCGCGGAGCAGTCGCCGAGGCGCACTACATCACCGCCGGCGGCTCGAACTCGCGCACCGCCTACCGCCTGCCCGGCGGTCGCCGAATCTACTTCAAACAGATCCGCCCCGTCCGCCTACCGAGCACCTGCACCGGGTGCCGGTTCAACAACGAAACCGACTGCGAGGAAGGCTTCTACGGGGTCCGGCTCTACTACGACCGGACCACAGGATTCCAGATCGGCGTATGCATTCAGCGCATGGACCTGTGCCTGCCACTGGCCGAGTTCCTGACCAGCCCACTGCGCACAGAGATCCTGAACCTGCGCAACGCCGAGTACCACAGGCTCACCACCCGCCGCGCCGGATAACCTGAACCCATCGACCGACCCAGAAGGAGCCTCCCGTGCCCATCGAGCACGAAGCCAAGATCCTCGATATAGACCCCGACACTATCGAGCAGGACATCTTGGGCAAAGGCGGTCGAAAAATCGGCGAACGGTTCATGCGTCGCCGCGTCTACGACGTCACCTCCGGTGTCGGCGGTAAATGGATCAGATTGCGCGACAATGGAACCACGACAACGCTGGCCGTCAAGGAGATCACCAGTGACGCCATCGACGGCACCCACGAAGTAGAGGTGATTGTCGAGGACTTCGCTACCACCAACACCCTGCTCGAAATGCTGGGCTTCACCGCGAAGTCCTACCAGGAAAACAAGCGAGTCAGCTTCACTCTCGACGGCGCACAACTAGAAATCGACACCTGGCCACACATCCCGCCATACCTTGAAATTGAAGCCGCGACAAAACACGACGTGATCCGGATCGCCGAACTCCTCGGCTACACCGAAACCGACCTCACCGGCGAGAATACGATCAAAATCTATGCCCGGCACGGCATCGACCTCAATACCATCCGCGAACTACGTTTCTGAGCAAGTCGTTCACCACCTCCCCTACGAGTATCCGAACGGCAGACCCCAGGCTTCCGTCCGTTCGCCCCTGGACGCAGGGTCTGACCTGTCGCAGCCCATGCTATCGATGAAGGCGACGTCGTACTTGCCGGTCATTGGCCGCAGCATCCGGGTCGATCAACGTTCCCAGTAGGAGGGTGAACGCGTCGTGGGTGCGTTGCGTGGCGGTGCGGGTATCGCGTTGCGCGGCGGTGGTGATCAGTGCTGGATCGGTGTGGTCCAGGTCGGTGCCGGGGCTGGTCGGGTCGTCGGGGTTCGCGATA
>NZ_WEGK01000059.1 GCF_009604405.1 Nocardia macrotermitis | reverse complement strand
GAAGCCGGTGGCCTAACCCTTGTGGAGGGAGCCGTCGAAGGTGGGATTGGCGATTGGGACGAAGTCGTAACAAGGTAGCCGTACCGGAAGGTGCGGCTGGATCACCTCCTTTCTAAGGAGCACTTCTCCATGACAGTTCACGCAGGTGAATGTGGTTGTGGCAGAGACCGTTTCGGACTCATCTGTAGTCCGGCGGATGCTCATGGGTGGAACGCTGACTGACTCATCGCATCAAGGATTCGGCCATGTCCGGGTCCGCGGTGATATATCGACACACTGTTGGGTCCTGAAAGAACACGCGAGTGTTTCTTTCTAGGCGAATGAACGACAAGACTGGATCTTCAGTCATACCGCCGGATTGTTTCCGGGCTGGTGCTGAGCCGAGATCGGGTTTTGTGTGTTGTTTGAGAACTGCACAGTGGACGCGAGCATCTTTGTTTGTAAGTGTGTAAGAGCGTACGGTGGATGCCTTGGCACCGAGAGCCGATGAAGGACGTAGGAGGCTGCGATAAGCCTCGGGGA
>NZ_WEGK01000058.1 GCF_009604405.1 Nocardia macrotermitis | reverse complement strand
GAAGCCGGTGGCCTAACCCTTGTGGAGGGAGCCGTCGAAGGTGGGATTGGCGATTGGGACGAAGTCGTAACAAGGTAGCCGTACCGGAAGGTGCGGCTGGATCACCTCCTTTCTAAGGAGCACTTCTACGTAACTCTTCGAATAGTCGGATGATGTTGCGTCAGAGACCGTTTAGTCTCCGTCAGTGGGACTGCGGATGCTCATGGGTGGAACGCTGACAAGCTCATCGCATCGGGTCGGAGCCATGTCTTCGGTCGCGGTGGTATATCGACACACTATTGGGTCCTGAAAGAACACGCGGAAGCGAGTTTCTTTCTAGGAAATTCAGACGATCCGCTCGGGTCTTCGTGAATACCGCGCAGCGTGCTGTGGCTGGTTTCGAGGTTCAGGTTCGAGTGGGTGTGTTGTTTGAGAACTGCACAGTGGACGCGAGCATCTTTGTTTGTAAGTGTGTAAGAGCGTACGGTGGATGCCTTGGCACCGAGAGCCGATGAAGGACGTAGGAGGCTGCGATAAGCCTCGGGGA
>NZ_WEGK01000057.1 GCF_009604405.1 Nocardia macrotermitis | reverse complement strand
TGCCGATCGAGTCGGAATGGAAGTTCGGATAGAGCTGGCTCCACGGGTCGTTGTAGTCCGGCCACCAGATGTTGGCGACGAAGTGGGGCCGCTCCTCGGCCGGCGCATCTCCGTACTCCATCTCGAGGTACGCCGCGCGATCGACCTGCATCAGTTCCAGGTTGATCCCGATTTCGGCCAGGTTGGCCTGGAAGAGCTGGGCCATCGCCGCGCTGGTCGCATCGCCGGTGGCATACATGTAGGTGAAGGTGGTCCCCTCCTCGACGCGTAGAAGATGGCCGCGGGGTCGTCCCACATCATGATCTGCAGAACCTTCCGCGTCGCCTCGCGGATCTCATCCTCCGTGCTCGCGTCCCGCATCTGGTCCAGCAAGGCATCGACTTCCTTGTTGGCGTAGTAGCTGGAGTTCGAGCCCTTGCTGCCGATCGAGTCGGAATGGAAGTTCGGATAGAGCTGGCTCCACGGGTCGTTGTAGTCCGGCCACCAGATGTTGGCGACGAAGTGGGGCCGCTCCTCGGCCGGCGCATCTCCGTACTCCATCTCGAG
>NZ_WEGK01000056.1 GCF_009604405.1 Nocardia macrotermitis | reverse complement strand
ATATTTGGTATTACCCATCTTTGCCATCCCTAACAAGTGAAACTTCTTATGACTGTTGTATACGAAATCGACAAGCCCGGAACAAGTGAACCAACTGTCAACAAGCAGATATTCAAAAGGAATCTTTGCTTTGATGGCGCGTCTGACCATTTCAATGAGTTTCTTTCCCTTACTCATGAAATATTCCTCTTTACGTTTGGCCACATGGGAGTTCTCATCTCGTTTCCTATTATAACGGTTCTGTCGTTGCTTTGCGCTTAACCCCTGTTCCTTACCCTCTACCTTGCCTTTCTCTCCATGCAGAGATGAGTCAAGCATAAACTGGGTGCGCCCGTCACTCCAGCACAGCATAAGCGCTTTATACCCAAGAATACATTTCTGATGAACATGTGAGAATATCTTGCCGATAGACTCCATACGCATTCCGGTTTTAGGCAAGTCAGAGTCATCAGCGATGAGTACTACAGGAAGATGACTCTTCTTGAAATCCTGACGGTTAGTCACTTTGGCTATCAGCTTGACAACAATGCGGTATATCAGATTGCGCCAGTTGATATTATCATGTGACATAAACGAATACAAGACATCCTTCTTGCCGCCGAACATTCGACTTAAAGCCGAATCAGGATAATGGGAAAAACCTTTTATGGCGAAAAACGGCATCAGGACAAGAATCTGAAACAGCTGAAGATTGGT
>NZ_WEGK01000055.1 GCF_009604405.1 Nocardia macrotermitis | reverse complement strand
TACTTCTCTTATGACTCTAAGAAGTCGGGAGGTTTCACTTGCTCGCACTTGCGTTTTGGCGACACAGCTATCCGCTCAACTTATTTGGTAAATACACCTAACTTCGTTGCTTGCCACGTTCAGGCGTACCTTCACATGTACGATGTAACTCGTGGTCTGCGTCAAAACGGTACATTCCTGTTGAACACCATCTGGGAAGGCGAAGACTTGGCTAAGAACCTGCCTAACAAGGTGAAGAAATATCTTGCACAAAAGAACGTAACCGTATACTACATCAACGCTACACAGATTGCTATGGAGATTGGTTTAGGTAACCGTACCAACACCATCCTTCAATCGGCATTCTTCCGCATCACAGGCGTTATCCCTGTTGATCTGGCAGTAGAGCAGATGAAGAAATTCATCCAGACGTCTTATGGCAAGAAGGGTGAAGATATCGTAAACAAGAACTACGCAGCCGTAGACCGTGGTGGCGAATACAAACAACTTCCTGTTGATCCGGCTTGGGCTAACCTTCCTGACGAGAAAGCTGTTGAGAACAACGATCCTGCTTTCATCAACGAGGTAGTTCGTCCTATCAATGCACAAGACGGCGATTTATTGCCTGTATCTGCATTTAAAGGCATCGAAGACGGTACTTGGTATCAAGGAACAGCCAAATACGAAAAACGTGGTGTGGCTGCCTTCGTTCCCGAATG
>NZ_WEGK01000054.1 GCF_009604405.1 Nocardia macrotermitis | reverse complement strand
TGTCTTCCGCCGGCTTGGCGACCACGGTGCAGCCCGCCGCCAGCGCCGGCGCGATCTTGCGCGCAATCATCGCCAGCGGGAAATTCCACGGCGTGATGGCCGCCACGATGCCGACGGGCTCCTTGACGGCGCTCATGCGCTTGCCGCGCTGCTGCTGCGGGATCAGGTCGCCGTAGATGCGCGTGGCCTCGTCGGCAAACCAGGCGACGTACGAGGCGCCGTACATGACCTCGCCGCGCCCTTCGGCAAACGGCTTGCCCTGCTCCAGAGAAATCAGCCGCCCCAGCGCGTCGGCATTGGCAACGATGGCCGCGTGCCAGCGGCGCAAGATGGCAGCGCGCTCGGCAGGCAGCGTGTCGCGCCACGCGGGAAAGGCGCGGGCTGCCGCGTCGGTGGCGGCACGCGCGTCGGCAACGCCGCTGTCGGGCACGTTGGCGATGAGGCTGCCGGTGGCCGGGTCCGTCACGGCAAAGCGTGCGCCGTCGGTGCCGTCCACCCACTGGCCGTCGATCAGGTTGTCGGTGCGCACGAGCCCCGTCTGGCGGAGTTGGTCGAAGCTGAAAGCCATCATCGATTCCTTCTCGTCGCTCAACCGAGGTGCGCGGCAATCGCCTCGCCCACCTGAGTGGTGTTGGCAGTGCCGCCCAGATCCGGTGTGCGCGGGCCTTCTTTCAGGACGGTTTCGATGGCCGCGACGATGGCGTCGTGCGCAGCCCG
>NZ_WEGK01000053.1 GCF_009604405.1 Nocardia macrotermitis | reverse complement strand
GTCAGCGGCGGGCGCTTCACGAGTTCGCGGGCGAGTTCCCAAGCCCGGTCCAGCACTTGATCTTTCGGCAGCACCTCGGCGACCGCGCCCCAGTCCAGCGCCTCGCGGGCGGCGAGTTTCTTACCGGTCAGCAGCAGGTAGCGGCCGCGATTGTGGCCGACCAGGAAATTCCAGATCACGTGCTGGCCGTCGCCGGGGACCTGACCGCGCGGGAAGTGCGAAACATCCTGGAACCAGGCGTCTTCCGAGGCGAGCACGATATCGCCCATCAGCGGGACCTCGGAGTGGATATTGCACGGGCCGTTCACCGCGCTGATCATCGGCACGTCCACGTTCAGCACGTTGAACATGAGATTGCGGTTGTACCAGGCCTTCTCGTCGAGCTTCCACAGCCCGCGATCGCCCGGCATGGCCTGGTAGACCGGTGGATCGATGAGTGAGCCGTCGGGCATGAAACCCCAGTCGGCGTTGTAGTTCTCGCCGGTGCCGGTGTGGATGAGCACCTTGATCTCGCGATCGCCCGCGACATCGGCGAAGGCGTCGGCCATATCGTCGTGCGCCTTCCAGTCCCACACCAGCGAGCCGCCCTCGGTGTGGCACTGCATCAGCAGGATGCCGTCCTCGTCGAGTTCGAAACGGTAGTTCCGGTAGCGATCCTTGTATTCGCTGTAGCGCGAACGTTTGACCATGTCGATCCTTCTCTCGCTAGGTGCCCGCCAGGGCGGCGACGACGGGCGCGAACGCCTCGAATTCGCC
>NZ_WEGK01000052.1 GCF_009604405.1 Nocardia macrotermitis | reverse complement strand
ATCATGGCAGCAAGAGCGAACGTTTTTTTCATAAAGATTTTCTCCTTCGTTTCGTTGCTCATTGTGGGGAGTGCCTTCAAACATGTCCAGCGTTTTCGGGTCGCGGTCGTCGTTTGGCCGCTCTTCCGGGCTGAACATCGACATGATCCGGCGGCGGATATCGCCGTCCTTGTTGACCAAGGTTTTGGTCACGAAGGCCGCGTATTCCTTGGCGTTGTCGTAGCCCTTCCAGACCTCGTGAGGGTCCAGCGCGTAGGCGCAAACTCGGCCAGCGACAGGGATGCGGACAAGCGCCCGGTTTTCTTCCAGGTAGGCGAGCCAAGACCGGATAGTCCTGGTAGTCACCTTCATGTGATCGGCCAAAAACTGCTGATCGCAGATCACCGCGCCACAAGTCGGGTCGATGTGCTCGGCAAAGAGGGCGTACAGACCGGCAGCGCCTGAATTGCCCGTAGCAAGCTCCCGTACGCGCCTCCAACCCCTCGAATACACCTGTGTGAACCCCTTGTTCTTCCGCGCTTCCTCGCGCTCCTGAGCCTCTTTCTCGTCCAGCATGGCCAGCTCGCGCTGGCGAATACGCCGTTGAGCGTCCGTCGCTACCGTGATCTGCTGCATGGGCATCCCCTCAAACCGGAAACACTGCATCCGGACAATCGGACGTCAGCTTCCTATTGGTGGAAATTCTATTCCGAGTCGACAGTCCTATGCAAGGATTTTTTTTTCCTATTATAGGAAGTGAGCGGAAGCAAGCTGCTTCCGGTTGTCCGGAAGCCCTGCTTCCTATTACATCCGCCTAACTTATTGTTTTTATTCAAAATCAGTATTTTTCCCTTCTCCTCTAAGGGGCTGCCGCCCCGCCGGCGGCCGC
>NZ_WEGK01000051.1 GCF_009604405.1 Nocardia macrotermitis | reverse complement strand
GCGATGCCCCCGGATCCCACCGGTCATCGCCCCGGCCACACCCGGCAACAAACCCGCCGGAGTGAACACGAACTCCCCGGTCACCATCGCCCCCGCGACCGACCCACCGATCATGCCCCCCACACCACCGGCCAACCCCTCCACCGCGGTCTGAGCCACCACCGTGCCCCGACCACCCACCCGCCTGCTCACCGCGTCCGCGGCGTACCTGTCGAACGCCTTACCCGCCGCCCGCGCTGCCGCGCCACCCAACGCGCCACCCCCCAAGCCCATCACGACCGACCCGCCCCACTCCTTCCAGTCGAAGCTCTTCTTGTGATGCTGCGCGATCTGGATCAACTGGGTCAGCCCGTTGGTCACCGCCTCCACCGCCGCACCGATCGCGGCGGCATTGATGATCTCCAGGGCGACCCGCCCCGCGATCTCCAGCACCGTCTGGGTGACCGCGATCCCCTCGGCCTCCACCGCGCCCGCGCCCGGACCCGCCATCCACGCGGTCGACAGGTCGTACGCCAACCACGCCAACCCCACGATGATCTGGATCTTCTCCGACTGGATCGCGCACCCGGTCTGATCACACGAATCCGCCACCGCGTCCATCGACTTGGCCACACTCTGCAACGAGGTGCCACCCGAATCGGTCAACGTCGCCAACATCGACATCATCGCGGTCCGCCCCGGACCCGACACATACGCCTTACCGATACCCCCCGCCGCGGCCTCGGTCTCGGGAACCAACGTCCCGGTCGTCTGCTTCGACGCCCCCGACCACGAATCACCCAGAGCGAAGACCTTGTCCTCGTCCCCCTTAGGCCACTCCGCACCCGCCAGATACGACACCCAATTGAGCCCCTCGGGAAATTCGATACTCACCG
>NZ_WEGK01000050.1 GCF_009604405.1 Nocardia macrotermitis | reverse complement strand
CGGGGCTCTACCAGGAACGACAGTGGAAAGGCTGGGCAGACCAGCGGCTGCCGGCTACCCATAACCTGGTTGTCCGCGCGCCGCAGGCGCACGGACCACCCACAAACCACGTCGGTGGATCCGGGCTGAGACGACCGCTCGGCCCCGCTGCTCCCCCAACGGATAATCCCCTCGCGCCCAGCAATTTCCGTCGTTACACTCGCCTCACCGACGGTCGCCGGCACGATATCCCGACACGATGACCAGCAACGATCCCGGAGCTTCGTATGAAGAGAACGGCAGTGGCTCTCGCATTCGCAATTATTGCCCTGGCCGGATTCGCCAGCGCGTGTAGCGACGATTCGAATGCCGAGAAACCCAAGTCCTCGAGCACCTACTGCACCGAGCTGCCCAATTATTTCAAAGTCATGTTCGAGAGCATGAACAAAAATGTCGAAGATCCGAAAAGGTTCGATGAATGGGCGGCCAAGGCGAAGCAGATGCAAGCCATCGCACCCGACGAACTGCACAGCAGCTGGGACTTCCTCGTCGATTACTCGGGTCGGATGGCCGCGAATGCAGATCTTTCGAGCATGAAGTCCGACGATCCGCAACGGAACGGAGCTGCGGGCAAGGCCGTCGTGGAACATGGCCAGAAGTACTGCGGTATACCGAAATAGGCGCTTCGGCGCGCACCGCCTCGCGGTGAAGAATGGATCATGTTCCGGGCCTCAGGTCGCGAAATGATGGGGTCAGCCGTGCGTGGCTCGTTTAGCCTGGATCTTGCGCCGGGCCTGCGGCCCGGCGTGATCGGGTTCGGATTGGTTGTTTGCCGCTGATCAGCGGCTTTCGGGCAATCTTGGGTGGCCCGGTCGGCGGGTTGGCCGCCGGGCTCCACGGGC
>NZ_WEGK01000005.1 GCF_009604405.1 Nocardia macrotermitis | reverse complement strand
CGACCGTTCATCGGCGTCCGTATCCCGCGCGCCTTCGCCTCGTAACTGGCCGCCAACACCACCCCACCCATCACCCTCGCCGACCCGGAAACCTACGAATTCCGCCTACTCCGCCCCCACCAGCACTGACCGGCACCACCCCGCTGTGCTGTAGTCGTGTCGGCCGGACGAACTACAAAACCGCATGAAGCACCGCGCAGGTCGGTTATCGCGACCACGACCGACCACCGCCTCGCTATTACAAACCTCTCGACACAGCCCTGTCGACGCGCGAACTACGGCAACGCACGAAGTGCCGCGCGGGTAGACCACCACGACCACGCCGCGACGAAGCCGTATCGACGGACGAACCACAGCAACGCATAAAGTGCGGCGCAAGTGGACGATCGCGACCACGACCGCCGCTGTAACGTCGCCGTATCGACGGACGAACCACAGCAACGCATAAAGTGCGGCGCAAGTGGACGATCGCGACCACGACCGCCGCTGTGACGTCGCCGTATCGACGGACGAACCACAGCAACACATGAAGTGCCGCGCGAGTGGACGATCGCGACCACGACCTGGCACCCGCTGTGACGTAGTCGCGTCGGCCGGACGAACTACGATCGGCGCATGGAGTACCGCGCGGGTGAGCGATCGTGAGCACGGTGGATGCGATCGTGCTGGCCGGTGGACGGGCCAGTCGGATGGGTGGGGTGGACAAGCCTGGGATCGTGGTCGGCGGGCGGTCGATGTTGGAGGCCGCGGTCGCGGCGGTGCGCGGGTGTGTGCGCACGGTGGTGGTGGGGCCGCATCGGCCGGATCTGGGGCCGGAGATTCGGCAGGTGCAGGAGGTGCCTGCCGGGGCCGGTCCGGTGGCCGCGATCTCGACCGGGCTGAAAGCGTTGGCGGACTGCGATTTTCCCGCCGATCTGCTGGTCGTGCTGGCGGCCGATATGCCGTTCCTGAACGGCGCGGCGATCGACGCGCTGATTGCCCGCGCCACCGAGTCCGGGGCCGATGCGGTGTTCGCCGCCGACGAGTCCGGACGTCCGCAATATCTGGTCGGGGTCTGGCGTCGCACCGCCCTGCACGCCGGGATCGAGCGGCTCGACGCACCGGTCAATCAGCCCATGAAGGCCCTGATCCCGGAAACCGCCCTGCTGCTGCCGCTGTCCGATATCACCGACTGCGACACCCCGGACGATATCGCCCGAGCCCGCGCGCAGGCCGCACCGCTCTCCCTGGAACAGGCCCGAAACATGGTGCGCGACAAGCTGTCCCGGCTGCCGAACCGGCGCGTAACGCTGCGCCGGGCCGTCGGCGCGGTACTGGCCGAATCGTTGACCGCCGCCGAGGCACTACCGCGATTCGACGTCTCCGCCATGGACGGCTACGCGGTGCGCGGACCCGAACCGTGGCGGGTGCGGCACGACATCGGCTTCGCCGGAGGCGAACGTCCCGCCGGACTGCACGCCGGGGAGGCCGTGCGCATCGCCACCGGCGCGCACATCCCCGAGGGCACCGAGGCGGTGGTCCGCGACGAATTCGTCCGAACCGACGCCGAGGGCCTACATCGCTTGCCGGACAGCCCGATTCGCGACGACATCCGCCGCCGCGGCGAGGACTGGCAACCCGGCGACGCCCTCGCCCCCACGGGCACACCGGTGTCCTCCGCACTCCTGTCGGTCGCCGCCGCGGCCGAGGTGTCCGAGGGCCTGGTGCGCGGCCCGGTGCACGCGCGAATCGTCATGACGGGCGACGAGATTCGCAGCGACGGCCCGCTGCACACCGGGCAGACCCGCGACTCCATCGGCCCCGTGCTTCCGGATCTGTTGTCCTGGTGCGGAATTCGACCCCTGGACCGAGTTCACCTGCGCGACACCGCGAATGGTTTCGACGAGGTGCTGTCGCGGGCGGTGGACTGCGAACTGCTGGTGATCGTCGGCGCGACCGGCGGCGGCGCGGCCGACCAGCTCCGCACGGCCCTGGACCGCACCGGAGCCCACCTCCCGGTGCACCGCTTGCGACTACGCCCCGGCGGCTCCACGGTCGTCGCCGAAACCCGCAGCGGGACAACCGTTCTTGGCCTACCCGGAAACCCGTTCGCGGCGGTCGCAACACTGCTCACTCTGGCTCCCGCGATCGTCGAGGGCCGCACCGGCCGCACACCCCGCCGCGCGATCATCGGACCGTTGCACAACGCCGCCGACATCTCCGGCCCGGTCCCGCGTATCGTGCCCGCGCAGGCCCTCCCGGAAGGCGGCTGGACCGGCGACCCCGGCATCCGCACGGCCCACCTGGCGGGTCTGCTGGATCGCGACGGCCTGGTGATCGTCCCCGCCCACGCCGAGAACGGCGCCCTGGTCGAATTCCTGCCCCTGCCCGGCTGACCGGGTGCAGGATATTGCCGTGTCCCCATCCCGAATCGCGGTGCGAGTGCTGCTCACGCTGTCGGCGATCGTCTGGACGATAGCGGCCGCGTACAGCGTCGCGATCGGAGTCTTCGCCGCCGCCGACACCCGCTGTGGCACCACCACGGCCCGCGTGGACATGACCGGCGGCTGGTGGGTGATCGCCACCGTCACCGTCTGGGCCCTACCCTTCGTCATCTGGGCGCTGCGCACCCGGACCCGGCTGTCCGTATCCGTCGCGGTCGTGACCATGGTGACCGGAATCGTCATCGTCGCATGGCTTTTCACCCATCCGACCCGCTTCTGCTGGTGAGGGGCGGACACCACGAAGACGGCTGATGCCCTTTGCTGCTGCCGCAGAAGCCGACGATCTCGCCGTTCACCTTCCCCTGATGGACCTGCACGATGTCCACGGGCTTGTCCTTGGGCACCTGCCGGGTGATATCGCCGCCGTAATCGACGGTGCCGCTGACCCCATCGATCTGTAGATGCTGATTCTCGGCGTCGTGGATGTCGGTGATCTCGCGCCACACCGTGCCCGGCGTGATCGGCAACTCGTCGGGCCCCGTCCGCAGATAACTCACCGCGGTGATGATCACCTCCGCCGCGTCGTAGGCGAGCGCCGCGTGCCCGTCGAGGGATCGGCCCGTTTCCGGATGCTTCTCGAAGTCGAACAGCTTCTCGAGCTCCTCGTAGAAATCCACTTCCGCACCGTGCCGGTCCCGGATCGGTGGGGCGAACGCGAAGGAGACGTAGTCGAAGTCCACCGCGCGGTATTGCATCCGCTTCTCCGTGTCCGCGACATAGCGGCTGACGTCGTCGTCGCCGATGAATATCGCGGGACTGGAACACTTCGTCGCGCCGTCGAGGAAGTCACCGTAATCCGGCACGCCGCGTCCGGCGAAGAAGACGAAACCGTGGTACCCACAGGTGTCCTGACCGACCCTGGTCGCCCTGCCCGGCGGGAACGAGGTGCTCTGCACCTGAAATCCCTTGTCACCGAACGCTTTCTGAGCGGCGTACCGCAGATCGCTACTGTAGATGTCGGCCGGGTCCTCGGAGTAGTAGATCCGCACGGACCGCGGTATCGAGGCATCCTTCCCCGCGCGGTCCGCCGCGAACGCCGCGACCACCTGCGCCTCGGTCGTATTCGTCGGCGCCACTTGGAAATACATCGGATGCCCCGTTCCCACCCGCTCCACCGAGAGGGTCGAGGCCACCATCGGCAACCCCGCCGCACTGAGCGCGTGCACCATGTCCATGGTCGGGGCACTGCTCATATCGAGACCGATCACCCCGATCAGCGAGGGATCCCGCACCGCGTACTCACCGAGCCGACGAGCCACGTTCGCGGCCTGCTGCATCCCCTGCCCGGCGTTGACCAGCAGCACCCGCACGATCGGATCCGCGTCGCCGGACTGATCCAGCTGCCGCCGTTGCGCGGTCGCCACACCTTCGAGACTTTCACGTTCGGCGGTCAGGCCGTCGGGGGAACCGTCCGAGGACGTCGTCGCCTCCACCTCCGCGATGGTGACGTACGGCCGATTCGGTTGCTGCGCATGCAGTTTCGCGGCTTCCAGGTTCTGCTGGTAGATGACATGCTCGGCCTGTCCGCTGGCCGCGTCCGACGGCTGGAACAGGTTGTGGGATCCGTCGGTGATACCGATGCATTCGGAACCGTTGCGATCGAGTGTGGGGTGCAGATCCAGTGTCCAGCAATGGTTTCGGCTCCGCTGCACCACAGCCAGCGACAATCCGGCCGCGACCAGGACCACGACCAGCCCCACCACCGAGCCGCGGACCGATCCGCGAGCCCAGAGCGGTGGACGGATCGACGCGATCTCCTCGACGGTACTCAGGTTGTAGTTCGCGAACGTCCCGCGACCGGAAGTCCCTGCCGCACCGGCGGACTCGGACACGTCGAACAGGAGATACCAGGCGCTGTCCGAACGCGCCATCCGGCTCTCCGGAAGTTGCTTGCGCCAGTTGGTATATGCCGTGACCGCTTCGGTGGCCGACTCGACCTCGAGATGGTCCCGCTCCCGGCGGCCCGGATTCGGTTGCACATCCGGGCCGATCGCGACGATCAGCAGCGGGTCGAACAGACCGGTCTGATTGCGTATCACGTTGACCAACCGCAGAATTCGGTCCCCACCCGCCGCCAGCGCGGCAGCGTCCAACAGCAGGACCGGATAGGTCATCCGGCGCGTCCCCCCGGCCTTCCACCACGGCAGGCGATAGGAACGCCGCAGGTCCTCGAGAAATGCGTTCATCAACAGCCGAGCGACATACTCCGGATCCTCGTTCTCCCAATCGGTCACGCGTTCGGCGAATCGAGTGAAGGTTCCCGACAACTCCGGCGCCAGATGCGGCTGCCGCATGAACCAGCGATATCGGCCGGACAGCAAGGGAATTCGTCCGGTCAGCACGAGACGGAAGAGTCCGAGCGTCACCAGGTACATCCCCCACAGCGACAGCCGCCACCAGAACCTGCCTGCCGCAACCTCTTTGTCGACCGTCTGCACCGCCGTCTCGATCTGCCGCATCGGGCCCTGCTGCCGGAACAGGCGCAGCCGCCAGCCCTTGTCGTCCGGGGCGTTCGCATCGGAGCTGCTGTCCATCAGGAGAATCACCAGGGAGAACAGCGGAAATCGCAATCGGCGGCCGAATTGGCCGCGGCTGTCCGAGAGCAGCGTGCGCGCTTGCAGCAGCAGATCCCGGACAACCTTCACATCGGTGGTGGACCAGGTCTCGGCCCGGCTATCCCTTGCCCGGTCAGGGTCGGCCGAATTCTCCTGAGCTCGTGCGTCTTTCGCGGCCTGCGCGTCCTCCTCGATGGCACTCGTCGTCTCCGCACCGAGAAAGTCCCGCAACCGGGCGTGCGGCGGGCTCGCCGATCGCCTACCCGCTCGCGCTTCCCCCAGCAATGCGTTGATCCTGGTGACCATCGCATCCGACGCCGACTCGTCGGGTTGCACGAGACAAAGCATCGGCAGCCCTTGGGATTTGGTCCGTTCGGCTTTGGGATAGCCGCCGTGCCAGTACAACTTCCCTTTCTTCGTTTCGTCCAGCTCACGGGGCCAGTCGCCCCGCTGCCGGATGAACAACGCCCCGATCAGCCGATAGAAGAGGTCGGCCCCTTCGAATTCAGACACGCTCGCTCTCCCCGGTCATATCCCGCACGCATATCTCCCCAACAGTGCTGTGCCGCTTTGTCAAACGACGACTTCCCACAGCCTGGCACAGTTGCCATGGGACCGGTCCCGGATCGGGTGAATGGTGTGTTATTTCAGCGACACATACTGGCAGCCAATATTTTTCGAAGTAACGAAGCCAACCTGCTAACGCAGTGAGTAGACAGCCTTCTCGATACGGCTGTTTCGCGTCTGCGGACGTTTGGCTTCGGTGATCGCGGTGATCACCGCAGCAGGTGCCGGCACGAATGCGCCGCCACCGCGCGCGGTTCGATCCTCGCCTCGAATCGCTGCACAGTCGCACGATAGTCCTCGCCGCGAGGCGCGCCCTCGAACCGCGCGGTTCCGTCTTTCCGGACCCGATCCTCTCCACCGGGAATGGCCGGGGCCCGATTTCGGGTTGGCATCGAATGGAGTCGGCGAAGGAGTCGCGTATGAAGGTTCGGTTCGGGGTGGCCGCGGGGATCGGGAGCGATCCGGGGCGGTTCCCGGGGTTTGTGGACCGGCTCGAAGAGGCCGGGGTGGATTCGCTGTGGCTGCCGGAACTCGTGTACTCCAAGGCCGTGGATCCCACGGTCGGGATGGCGTTCGCGCTGTCCCGGACGACGCGGCTCAAGGTCGGGACCTCGGTGGCGATTCTGCCGGGCCGGCATCCGGTGCTGGTGGCCAAACAGCTGGCCACGCTGGCGGCCCTGGCCCCGAAACGGGTGCTGCCCGTCTTCGGCCTGCGGCCCGCACAACCCGCAGAACACGACCTGTTCCCGGTACCGCCGGGCAAACGCGCGGCGGTCTTCGACGAATCGCTGCGACTGCTGCGCGAGGTGCTGGACTCCGAACGCGTCGACTTCGCGGGCGAATTCTTCACCCTCGACGGCGAAGGGCTCGAGGCGCGCCCGACCCGGCCGCTGGACATCTGGCTCGGCGGTTCGGCCCCGGCGGGACTGCGCCGGGTGGGCCGCCTCGCCGACGGCTGGCTGGGCAGCTTCCTGACTCCCGCCGAGGCCGGACGCGCCCGCGAAACCATCCGGGACGCCGCGGACCAGGCAGGCCGGGAGATCGAGGACGACCACTACGGCATCACCGTATTCCTCGCCGAGGACGGCATCGCGCCCGAACGCGCCGCGCAGATCCGCAGCCGCCGCCCGGACATCGATCCGAGCGAACTCATCGCGAACGGCTGGCCGGGTCTGCATCGCCTGATCGACGGATATATTGCGGCCGGTCTGAGCAAATTCGTCATCAGCACCACCGGCGACCGCCCCTACGAGGAGTTCATCGATCGATTCGCGGCCGAACTGCTGCCCCGGCAGAACTGACCCCGCCCGGCCGCGTAGACGCTCGCATATGTTTCTGCGTGTCCGGACCATGGGCACCGGCGGCGCGGACGGCTGTACTGGATCCATGACGACGACAGCACCCGCGACATCCCAGACCTTCGGCACGATTTCCCTTGTGGCAGCGACGATTACGACCGGTCTGCTGGCCGGGGTCTTCTACGCCTACGCCTGCTCGGTGATGCTCGCCCTGCGCCAGGTCGACGACCGCACGTTCGTGGAGGTGATGAACCGGATCAACGTGGTCATCGTCAATCCGGTGTTCATGCTGAGCTTCCTGGGCTCGGTCGCGTTCACCGCGCTGGCCGCGGTACTGCACCTGCGCGGCGATCAGCGCACGGTGCTGTGGTGGATCCTGGCGGCGGTCGCGCTGAACGTGCTGAGCTTCCTGATCACCTCGGGCGGCAACATCCCGCTGAACAATCGCCTGGCCGATGCGCACACCGGCGACTTCGCCACGCTGCGAGCACAATTCGAGACCTCATGGGTGCGCTTGAACATCCTGCGCGCCCTGGCCAACACCGGTGCGCTCGGTGCGCTGGTCTGGGTCGTGCACCTGCGACGTGGCTGAGCTACAGCTGGATCTCGCGGCGAACGACCTTACCGGTTGCGTTGCGCGGCAACGGTTCCGTGGTGATCACCCAGTGCGAGGGCACCTTGAAGTAGGCGAGCCGCTCGGCGACGAAGGCACGCAACTGCTCGGGCGTCACCGCGTCGGCCTCGTCCACGACCACCACCGCGGCCACCTCCTGCCCCAGATCCTCGTGCGGCACACCGAGAACCGCCGACTCGACCACCGCGGCATGTTCGTCCAGGGCGTTCTCGATCTCGATGGGGTACACGTTCTCACCGCCGCGCAGGATGAGATCGCTGCGGCGGCCGGACAGATGCAGGCGGCCGTCGGCGAGGGTGCCGAAATCGCCTGTGCGCAGCCAACGTTCGCCGTCGATGGCCGCGGCGGTGGCGGCCTCGTCGTTCCAGTACCCGAGCATCACGTACGGGCTGCGCACACAGATCTCGCCTTCCGCACCGTCGGGCAGCGCCGCGCCCGTCACATCGCGGATCTCGACCTCCACGCCGAGGATCGGGCGGCCCACCGTCTCCGGATACGCGGACAGCTCGGCGGGCGTGGCAACCGTTGCGGCCGTACCACTTTCGGTGAGGCCGTAACTGGTCGTCAACCCGACCTCCGCGACCGGCAGGCGTTCGCGCAGACGCTGTTGGAAAGCCGGGGAGGAGGGCGCGGCGTTGAGCGAGAGCGCCGCGAGGGAGGACAGATCGTAACCGCTCAGATCGTGCTCGAGGATGCGCGCGGCCATGGTCGGCACCGCGCCCCAGTTGGTGACCCGTTCGCCTTCGACCAGCCGCAATACCCGATCCACCGCGAACGATCCCTGATGCATGACCACCGCCGCACCGGTCCGCAGCCGTGGCACGACCAGGTTGTGCAGGCTCGCGATGTGGAACAGCGGCGAGGTGAGCAGGTAGCGCTTGTCGCTGGGTTCGGAGAACTCTCGGCCGCGCATCGTGGCCGACAGGGCATCGGTGAAACGGTGATAGTCGGTGACCGCCAACAGGTTTCGATGTGAATGCACCACGCCCTTGGGCCGTCCGCTGGTCCCGCTGGTGTAGAGCACGACCGCGGGATCGTCCTCGGCGACCGGCGTGCGGGGATGCGCGCCGGTGTGCGCGGCGATCAGGTCGGGCACGTCGCGCTCCATGGTGAGCACCGGGCCGTCGAATCCCGAATCACGCAGCAGGGCTGTTCTTTTCGCGTCCGCGATGACGACCTTCGGGGTGGTGTGTTCGAGTCCGTAGCCGATCTCGCGCGGCGTCCACCACGCGTTGTAGCCGACCGCGATCGCGCCCAGACACTGGGCCGCCCAGAACGTCACGACCCATTCGGGGGTGTTGGCGGCCAGAATTCCGATCCGATCGCCCTTGCCCACCCCGTGGTCACGTGCCAGCGCGGCGGCCAGAGCGCTTGCGGCAGTGGCGTGTTCGGTGAAGGACAGTCGCCGGTCCGCAGTCACCAGGTAGTCCCGATCGGCCCAGGCGGCCGAGGCATCGAGCAGTTCGGACAGGGCACGGTGGCGGTTCCGCACCACCGTCAGCGGCGCGCCGAGGACCTCTTCCACAGTGGTCTCGAACGGGCCGCCCGGCCCGGTGAGGGTGGCGGTGATCCGCGCGACGGCGGCACGCGGATCGGTCGATGCGGTCATCGGCTACTCCCTGTCTGTCACGGAATCGGCACGGCTTGTCATGGAGTCGGTTCGGCCTGTCATGGGATCCGTGTTGCCCGGCATGGGTCGCTACCGCCCACCGTGGAACCGGTACCGCCGGTCATGGCGTCGGCACCCATCACGGGATCAGTACGGCGCGGCCGCGGATCTCGCCGCGATCGAGACGTTCGAAGGCGTCGCGGCCGTCCTCCAGCGCGAAACGCTCCACCTCGACCCGAACCTTACCCCGCCGCGCCAACTCGACCGACGCGTGCAGATCACTTCTGGTGCCCGCGTAGGACTTTCGCACCGTCGCCCCCCAGGGCAGGCCCGGCCCTCCGGCGGGTCCGGCATCGATTCCGGGCACGCCACCGCCCAGGCCCACCATCCGGTACGCGCCGTCGGGCGCCACCGCCCGCACGGCCAGCGTCGCGGTCGCATCGGTGCCGACGAAGTCGAACACCGCCTCCGCGCCCCGCCCGTCGGTGAGTTCGAGGATCCGCGCGGCGGTGTCGTCGTTGGCCGTAATCCCCAGTGCCGCACCACAATCCGCGGCCAGGTCCAGCTTGTCCCGAGCGATGTCGACCGCGATGACGCGGGCGTCGGTGATCGCGGTGAGAATCTGCACCGCCACATGCCCGAGTCCGCCGATGCCGATGGCCACGGCGGTGGATCCGGGTTGCAATTGATCCAGCGCGCCGCGAATGGCGTGATACGGGGTCAGCGCGGCGTCGGCCAGCGGTGCGGCCTCGGCGAAATCCAGCTCGTCACCGATCGGAACGAACGAATTCGCCGGTATCGCAACGTATTCCGCCATACCGCCGTCCGGACCCAGCCCCGGGCAGGGCGGCATCGCGGTGCGCCCCGCCGCCAGGCAGACGTTCTCGCGCCCCCTCAGACATTCCCGACACACCCCGCACGACCAGCACAGATAGACGATCCCGCGCTCACCGACGACGCGCCCGTCCACCTCGGCACCGATCGCCTCGATGGTGCCCGCGATCTCGTGCCCCATGGTCAACGGATCCTCGCGCATGGCGAACGGCAGGCTCAGCACATACGAATCCGAATGACAGATCCCGGCCGCGCCGACGCGCAACAGCAGCTCCCCCGGCCCGATCTCGGGAACCGGAACCTCCCGCAGCTCGAGTGTGCCCGGCCCGGTCAGTTGCAGCGCACGCATCATCTCGCTCCGATCACCGCGGCCGTTCAGCAGTACAACTCATGCTCCCGCCCGCCGAGCGTGAGCTGAGGCACACGCTAACATTCGCCGGGTTCACTCCCACCCGGCCCGGGACAGTATTCCCGCTGACCGGGACTTCTCGGTGGGACGCCCAGGCGCGATGCCACCGGTCACGAGTTCCGGCGACGCGACCATGCAGCCGAAGCCGCCGGACCGCAACGCTCCTGTCAGAACGCTGCTCGACGCCGGGTGACGTGGGTTGTGTGACGACGCCGGGTGACGTGGGTTGTGTGACGTGGCCTATTTCGGCGGCAGCGAGCGCGCGTACTCGACACCACGCTCGACCCACTGCTGTAGATCCGCGTCATCATGCACGACCGTCGTATCCACCCGCAGCCAGTTCTTCATCTCCCGCCCGCCCATGACCATCGGTGCCACGCCCGCCGCCCCGAGAAAGGCGGCCGCCCGGGCGGGATCGACCCGCACCATCATCCCGCCCTGCCCACTTGCTGCAACGGCCATATTCCCGCCGATCAGGAACGCCAACCCGCCGAACATCTTCTTCTCGGCCACCTCGGGCAACACCGGCCCCAGCAGATCCCGAATCCGCTCGGCCAACTCCTCGTCGTAAGCCATACCGCATTGTGGCACCCAGCACCGACAGATTTCGGCAACGTCAGGACCACCTGGCACACTCCCCCGCGCCTACCCTCGTCAGCGCAAATGACCGGCCGACCGGGTCCACCGCTCGGACAACTGGACGAAGCCCGCCCAGGCCGGAACTCGGCGAGCGCGTCGCGAAAGCACATCGCGGAGGCGCGTCACTGAGGCGAATCGCGGGGGCGCATCGCAGGGGCACGTCGCGGAGGCGCGTCACGAAGGCACGTCACGAAGGCACGTCACGAAGGCACGTCACGAAGGCACGTCACGAAGGCACGTCACGAAGGCACGTCACGAAGGCACGTCACGAAGGCACGTCGAAAGATCGCCGCGACCTGCCCCGCCTCTGCACACGGCCAGCGGCACCGACGCCGTCGAGGCAGCCGCGACTACCGACGCGCGCTCACACACCGAGCGCGGCGGCGAACACCGGCCAGGAGTTGTGCAGATCGTCCTGCCAGTAGGGCCAGGCGTGGGTGCCGGCGTGGAACACCTCGGTGGCCGGAATACTCAGGGCCGCAAGGCGATCGGTGAGCGCGCGGGTGCAGCCGTTCACGACGCTCTCCATCGTGCCGCCGATCGACAGGCGGTTGGCGAGGGTGGCCGGGTTGCCGCCGATGGAGGGATCGGCGAGGGTGTCGTGCACGCCCGCACCGCCGTTACCCGCGGAAATGTACAGCGCCACGCCGCGCAGCCGGGCAGCGTTCAGCACCGGATCGTGCGCGGACCAGGCGGCGCTGGTCGGCCCGCCCCACATGTTCGCGGCGTTCGCACCGAACGTCGCCAACTGCGAATACACCAGCGCCCGCGAGGCCGGATCGCTCGTACTCGGACAACCGCTGTAGACGCCGGCGGCCTGATACATTCCGGGCGCCTCGATCGCCAGATCCAACGCCGAGGTACCCGACATCGACACTCCCGCAACGGCATTGCGCCCGGTGGTGTGGAACTGCGCGTTCAGCAGCGGCGGCAGTTCGCGGGTCAGGAAGGTGGACCATTCGTTGCGCCCGAGCGCGGGATCGTCTGCGGCCCAATCGGTGTAGTAGCTGGCCCGGCCGCCGATCGGCACCACCACGTTGACCGGTTTGTCGGCGAAGAACCGCGCGGCGTCGGTGCGCACGTTCCACGGACCGCCGTCCTCACCACCATCGACGGCGTTGAGCAGGTACAGCGTCGGCGCGGACCGATCGGGATGCGAAACCCACAGGGTGATAGGCCGATTCATGGCCGCGGAGTACACGACCACCCGATACTGCTGACCACCCAGCGGCCGCACTTCGACGATCGCGGATCCCCTCCCGGGATCGGCGTTCGCGACGACCGGGACGAAGGTGGCGATCACGGCGAACAGAGCGAAAAGGCAACGCGGAAGCCGGTGCATCCCTGGAGTATGCCTCGAGCGGGCGGTCCGGTACCGGTATCAGCGAGCGTGTTCGTCGCGGGCGTGCGCCCGCAGCGCGGTGATGTCCGCGACCGCGGCGCCCTCCACCAGCATCCGTTCGGCTATCGCCCAGCGCAGACGACGCGGCAGATCCGGCGCGAGATGCGTGAGATAGGCGTACAGCCACTCGGCACGCCCCGCCAGGAACGGGTAATCCGTACTCATCATCGGGCGCAGCACCAGCATCGGCACCGGGGCGTCGAGCGGGTGGAACTCGCGATTCCACAGCCCCGGCACCCCGCATCCGGGATAGAACTGCCCCAGCATGAAGCCGTGCCGCACCACCTCGGATTTACAGGCCAGATGCGCCGCGTCGATGCGTTCGTAGCGGGTCAGGCCCGGGAAGAGGGTGACCAGCGCGAGCTGCCGGACCCGATCCGGATCCTCGGCGCACAACTCGCGATACTGCGCGAGCGCATCGGCCACGATCCGCCGCAGATCCGCGGTGTCGAGCCCGTCGCCGCCGTCGGCCAGGCCCGCCCAGAGCAACCCGTGCGCGACCCCCGTGTGGACGAACGGACAGACCGGGCCGTCGCGCCCGAGATCGGGATGCGGATGCGTCAGATGTCCGTCGACCCACCGGGTGAAGTCGGCCGCGGCGGGGTCGAGCCGTGCCCAGGAGTCCCGGTCCCGATACAGCCGCCGCCAGCGCACGCCGGTATCGCTCCCGGTCCGCACCTCTTCGTCCCGATCCGCCGATGATCGGGGATCATGTTGTGCCGCAGTCTCTTCGGGCACACTCACCCGGACGCTCCGGACAGCTGCGCGGCCAGTAGCGGGCCGATCACCGCCACCACATCGGAATTGGTGAGCTGGGCGTGCGCGGCCGCGACGGGATACTCGTTCAGCGCGCCGGTCACGTACGGCCGCCACAGGTCCGCACCGAGCGACGCGGTCACCCCGCGCGTTGCCGAGAAGTACAGCAGGTCACCGTCATACGTGTCCGGACGGTAGCCGTGGGACAGACGCACACACGCGACGTAGCCGCGATGCAGCCGGGTCAGTTGCGAAGCGGTCAATCCCGTGCCGAAACTCGGTCCGGCAGTGGCCAATTCGGCGGCGGCCTCGGCCGCGGTGAGATCGGGGAGCGTATCACCGTCCTCGGGTTCGTCACCGAGCAGGTGTGTGAGCAGATCACGCATTCGCGGTGTCGGCGGCGGCGGGGTGCCGTCCGGGAATACGACGCTGTCCAGCATCGCGAGAACCGCTACGGCACAACCACGTTCACGCAGACGCACGGCGACGGCATGGGCGATCTGACCGCCCAGGGACCAGCCGAGCAGATGGTACGGGCCCTGCGGCTGGATCCGAAGAATATGCGTCACATAGTGATCCGCGAGATCGTCGATCGTGGCGGCGGGTTCGCCTTCCGGCGTGAGCCCCTGGAGACCGAATACCGGACGATCGGTGACGTATCGCGCCAGCCCCGCATAACACCAGGCCAGCGGTACCGCGGAATGGATACAGAAGAGCGGCGGCGCGGACCCGCCACGACGCAGTGTCAGCACCGCACCGAGCCCGTCCTCGGTCTCCGAGCCGCCCTGATGACCCTCGATCCGCGCGGCCAACTCCCCGGCTGTCGGACCGGTGTAGAGCCATCGCACGGTGACCGGCGCACCCGTCGCGGCTGCGAGATCGGCCGAAAGCGCCACTCCCAGCAGCGAATTGCCACCCAGTTCGAAGAAGTCGTCGTCGAGTCCGACCCGCGACACTCCCAGCGCAGTGGCGAAGCACTCGGTAACTCGTTGTTGCAGAACGGATTCCGGTGCACGATAGGGGCGATTCACCGGCGCCGGAGCCACGAGCGCGGCCCGGTCGACCTTGCCGTGCGCGGTGACCGGAAGCCGATCGAGGCAGACCAGTTGCGCGGGCACCAGGGCCGAGGGCAGCACCGCGCGCAGACTCGCGACGATCACGGCCGCGTCGACCTCGATCCCCTGGGCCGCAACGACATAGCCGATCAGCCGCGGCCCCGAGGGACCGTCGACCACGGTGACCGCGGCCTGCGCCACCTGCGGCAGATCCGTGAGCGCGGCCTCGACCTCGGCGGGTTCGATCCGACGCCCCCGCACGCTGAGCTGCTCGTCCGCACGGCCGAGGAACTCCAGGGTGCCGTCCACTTCGGCGCGCACGAGATCCCCGGTGCGATACAGCCGTTCACCCGGCCGGAAGGGATCCGCGACGAACCGTTCGGCCGTCGCGCCCGGCCTGCCCAGATACCCACATGCCACCCCCGGACCGCCGATGTACAGCTCGCCCCGGGTTCCCGGCGGCACCGGCCGCAGGGCCGGATCGAGCACCAGTGCCCGCACACCCGGCAGCGCCCGCCCGATCGTCACCGGACCACTCGCCCGCAGTGGAGCGGATTGCGTTGCCATCACCGTGGTTTCGGTCGGACCGTAGCCGTTGAACAGGTGCAGCGGGGTCGCCCAGCGGCGTACGAGTTCGGGTGGACACACCTCCCCGCCCACCACCGCGACGCACAGTCCCGGCACCTGATGCGGTTCCAGGGTCGCCAATACCGCCGGGGTGGTGAGGAAATGGGTGATCGCCGCGCTGTTCAGCAGATCCGCCAGCTCACGTCCGGCGATCACTGCGGGCGGTTCGATCACCAGCCGCGCACCGGATGCGAAGGCGGCGAGCAGTTCGAGCAGATGGGCGTCGAAAGCAGGCGAATGCGCGTGCAGGATGCGCGAATCCCGGTTCACCCCATAGTGTTCGACCAGATGGTCGGCCAACGCGCCCAGACCCGTATGCCCGACCACGACGCCCTTCGGGGTTCCGCTCGTGCCCGAGGTGTAGATCAGATAAGCCGGATGTCCCACGTGCAGCGCGCGCCGCCGGTCGGTCTCGGCGACCGGATGGACATCACGCCGCTCGACCCGGACCACGGTCCCGGGATCGTCGAGTACCAGCCAATCCACCTCATCGGTCAATCCGTCGCGAACCGGTCGCACCGTAATACCCAGGCGCACACCGGAATCCACGGCGATTGCCGAAATCCGCCGGGCGGGATCGGCCGGATCCACCGGAACGAAGGCCGCACCCGCCCGCGCCACCGCGCAGACCGCGAGCACCGATTCCATCGAGCGCGGCACCGCGACCATCACGAAATCCCCTGGGCCCGCACCGAATTCGATCAACTCGCGCGCCCAGCGATCAACCAGCCGCTCCCATTCGGCCCGGGTCCAGGTCCGCGCACCCGCCTGCACCGCGATCCGGTCGAGCGGACCCCGGCAACACAGCAGCTCGGCCAGCACCCGATCGGTGCGCACCCCGGGAACCTCCGGCAGCACCCGCGGCGGATCCACTGCCCGCACGACGAGATACGGTGCGGCGGAAAGGAATCGGTCGAAGTAGTCCAGGAATCTGCGATGATGCCAGGCCAGCGCCGCCTCGGAGTACAGCGCCGGATTGGCCTGCATACCGATGCTGACGCTGCGTTCGTCGGGCCCGAGTTGATAACCGTTGACGAGCAGATCCTCCACCGGCCCCAGCGACAGCAGCCGCACCTGACCGGTCACCCCGCTCATCCGCAGCGGTTCGACGAATCCGAGCACATTGAGCACCGGACCGAATCCGCCTCGGATCACCTGCGACTCGCCGCGATCGCGCTGCATGTCCTCGTACCGGTAACGCTGATGCCGCAGCGCACCGATCACCCGCGCCCGGACCTGCCCGATCAGCTCGGGCACCGTCAGATCGCCGATCCCGGTGAGCCGCAACGGAACCACATTCGACACCGACCCCGCCGACCGGCGCAGGGCCGCGGTCGGCCGGGCCGCGACCGGCAGCGACACCGTCACCTGTTCGACGCCCAGGGCAGCGGCCAGATATCCGGCGAACGCGCCGACCAGCAGTTCGGCGAAACTCGCTTCGGTCCGATTCCGCACGGCGGCAAGGCTTTCCGCGGTCTCGGCCGAGAGCATCGCTTCGACGCGATGCGGCTGCGGCGCGGGCGCTGCCGTACGTCCCGCGAGCCCGGCGGGAGGCAGCGGGCCGGACAGCTGCGCACGCCAGTACTCACGATCCACACCCGCCCGCGCGGAATTCAGGTATGCGCGTTCGTCTTCGACCAGTTCCGGTATCGTCAGCGGTCGCCGACGATCCGAAACAGATTGCGCGACAAGACTTCCCTCGACATCGCGATCTTCGCCGGAACCCTCCCGGCCACCACCACTCCCGGCCACGTACAGCTCGGCCGTCCGACGCAGAATCGCCGCGGCCCCGACCCCGTCCAACACCATGTGATGACTGCGCAGATACAGCAGATGCCGCGCCGCCCCCACCCGGAACACCTCCGCCACGGTGATCGGCCCCGCGATCAGATCGACCGGCGCGCCATGGTCTTCCGCCATCGCCGCGACCGCCACACCGACCGGATCGGGCTGATCGTCGAGCTCGTGACACGGCACCTCACCGAACGCGTCGGGGTCCAGGATCTGCCGCGGCCCGCCCGATCCCGGCACGAATCGCACGTGCGGAGACTGCAATTCCCATGCCGCGCGGGCAATGGCGCTCCGCAGCACCGCGAGATCGAGCGGACCGGTCAGATCCAGGTACATCGCAACGGTATTGGGCACCTCGGGATACAGCTGCTGTGCCACCCACCACCGCAATTGGGCGGCCGACAGCGGGAATTCACCGGTGCCGACCCCGGCTGACCGCACGCGCCCTCCTCGGATCCGGATGCACTGGACGATTCTGGGCAAACCTACGGCATTCGTTCCGGTGTGCGCGGGCAATCCGGGCGGGTCGCCGGTTTCGGGACACACATCGGCCGCATCCGCACACCGGATGCGGCCGGGAGATCGGGCTACCCGCGCTCGTGCGCCTCCCGCAGACCTTTCAGCTCGATCTTGGACATACCGTTCAACGCCGCACCGACCGCGGCGGCGTGCGGACCGCTCATCAGTTCGGGCAGTTCGGACGGAACCACCTGCCAGGACAGCCCGTACCGATCGGTCAGCCAGCCGCAGGGACCGGGCTTTCCATCGCTGGTCAGCGCCGCCCACAGCCGATCGACCTCGTCCTGACCGTCCACGATGACCTGGATGGACGCCGCGTCGGTGTGCGGATGCCCGGGGCCGCCGTTCATCAGCGTCACCGCCTGCCCCGCCAAGTCGAGCGTCACGATGAAGGCCGAACCGTCCGGATTACGCGTGATCCCGGTGACCCGCGAATCCGGCACCGTCGCGGCATAGAACTCCGCCGCCCGCTCGGCCTCGCTGTCGAACCACAGGAAGGTGTTGACGCTGGTCATGATGTGCTCCTCGATGGAAGTGAACTGCTGTTGTCACCCTTCGGTCGGAGCCGTCCGGCCCGATTCGACACATCCTCACTGACTTCCCGAAATATTTTTCCGGTCCCCGTGACTCACCCCGCGCACAGCCGATCCAGCGCCGCCTGACTCTCCTCGTCCGCCGCCCGATAGATCACCAACCGATGATCCGGATCCTGCATCGGCATCAACACCTCGAACTGCACCGCCACCCGGCCGACCTCCGGATGCCGCAGCACCTTGGTGCCGCGACCGTTCACCCGCACGTCCCGCTGATCCCACATCGTCGCGAATTCCGTATCGGCCGCGATGAATTCGGCGATCAGATCGGCCAGCACCCGATCCTCCGGATGCGCGGCCCAGGCCGCCCGCAGATCCGCGACCCCTTCGCGCACAATGTTTTCCCGGTCGACATAGAACCCGTCCCGGATCAGCGGATGCATCACGCACATCCACATCGAATTGCGCTGATGCGGCGGCAACTCCTCGAAATCCACCAGCACCCGGGACATTTCGTGATTCCAGGCCAGAATGTCGTAGCGGTGGTTGACCACCATCGCCGGTAGCGGCGCGAGATCGGCCACCAACCGGACCAGCGCCGGATCCGCGACACTCGCGGGCTTACCGGTCGCGGGCGCGCGCTGCTGAGCCAGATCGAACAGGTAGGCGCGCTCGTCGGGAGCCAGCCGCAACGCACGCGCCAGCGCCTCCAATACCTCAGCCGAGGGCCGCAGCCCACGCCCTCGGCAAGACCCCCGCCCAGGTCGCCCTGGCCTGGACGCTCCAGAACCCGGCGGTCACGGCCCCCATCATCGGCGCACGCACCTCCGACCAGCTCGAGGACAACCTCGGCGCACTGACCGTCGAATTCGACCCCACCCACCTGACCCGGCTCGCCGAGGTCAGCGCCTTCGACCCCGGCTTCCCCCACAACATGCTCGCCCGCGACATGACCCACACCGTCATCCACGGCGACCTGAAAATCCCCACCCGCGCCTGAGTACGCCGCCGCACCTCGCCCGCTACACGCCGAAAGATCCTGTGTGGCGGGCGAACCCACGCCCACACCACCATTACGTACAGGTCTTGCGCCCTCCACTCGAACGACCGCAGGGCCGGAGCCGATAATTCGACCAGGCCGCCGCCGCTGGTGCCGGTGGTTCCCATCGAAGCACCGAGACCAGTATGCGGGCATGCCTGATGTCCGGGCCAGCAACTTCGCATCAGGGCGGAACGAACGAATTGCCCATGGTCACAACGGTGATCAACCGCGGTGATCGGTTGGTGGCAACACCGGAACCGCCGCACGACGCACTCAGGCGGCCGTGTGAACCAGCTCCGGGACGGCCGAGTAATAACGATTCGCCAGCAGACGCACGATCGCCGGATGGATGCCGATCGGTTCCGCGACACCGTCCGCTCCGGCCTCGTGCAGGCGCTGGTGGAACAGGCCGTGGGCGAGGAGATAGGAGGCGATGAAGACGCGCTGTGCACCCGACTCACGAAGTGTGGCAACAACTTCCGGGACACGCGGCGATCCGGTGGCGACGTAGGCGACGTGCGCGGGAGTGTCCAGTTGCGCCGACAGCAGGGTCGCGGCCTGGCGGACGTCGTGGCGGGCCCGGGAGTCGGAGGATCCGGCCGCGGCGAAGACCACCGCATCGCCGGGACGCCAACCGGCCGTACGCAATCGCATGCGCATCACCCGGGCCAGAGCGGCATCGGGCCCCATGGCCGAGGTGACCGTCACCGACGGATGCTCGCTCTCGGAGACCTCGCGCGGAACATCCTGGTACACATGGTATCCCGAGGCCAGGAACGCCGGAACCACCACGGCCGGAACGGATCCCAGCTCCCGCAGCACCTCCGAGGGGGTGGGCCCGAGCACATCGACGAAGGCCGTCCGCACCTGCGGCGCCGAAACATCCTCCGGCGCGGCGTTTCCGCGCAATTCGCGCGATACCGCCGCGGCCAGGTCACCGATCATGCGCACGCCGCGTTCACTTCTGGTGCCGTGCGCGACCAACACCAGTGCGGGTGCGCTCACCACACGCCCGCCAGCGGCGCCGGATGCGCCGGACGTCGCGGTCCGGTCGTTCCGGCGACGGGCGGACGCGGATTGTTGTCCACGCATTCGGCCGGATCCATGGCCAGCCGATAACCCCGTTTCACCACGGTCTGAATGACTTTCGGCGCACCGAGCCCCGCGCGCAACCGCGCGATCCCGGTCTCCACGGCATGGGTGTCCTCACCGCCGCCGGGCAGCGCGGCCAGCAGATCACCGCGCGACACCACCCGTCCGGGCTGCCGGGCCAGCGCCCGCATCAGGGCCATCGGCGCGGGCGCGAGCTGCCGCACCCCACCGTCGACCACGACACATCCGCCGCGCACGCTCAGTTCGTGTCCGGCAGCGTGAATTCGGTTGGCGCGCCGGGGAAGTTCCTCCGCGACGTGCCGGGCCAGCGCACCCAGCCGCGCCCGCGCGGGCATGGTGGTGCTCACGCCGAGCTCCTCCAGCGGCGCCGCGGTGATCGATCCGACGCACGCGGCCAGTACCCGGGTCCGCAGCGCGTGCAGCAGCCCCTCGAGCAGTCCGGTTTCCTTGGCGCGCATCAGCATCGACGCCACGGCGGGCGCACTGGTGAAGGTGACACAGTCCAATCCGCCGGTGATGATCGTCTCGAGCAACCGGTCCATCGGCGCCTGATCCTCCGGCGGGATCCAGCGATACACCGGCACCGGCACGACATCGGCTCCCGCACAACGCAATACCTCGCAGAAGTCGGGCACCGGCTCCCATTCGGTGGTCGCGCCGTGCAGCTGCACCGCGACCCGGACGCCCTCCACCCCCTCGGCGAGCAGATGATCGAGCACCTCGGCCGAGGACTCCGACGCCGGGGACCACTCCTCACGCAATTCGGCGGCGCGAATCGCGCCCTTGGCCTTCGGACCGCGCGCGAGCAGCCGGGTCGAGGCCAGCGTCGAACGCAGTTCCTCGGCCAGGCCCCAGCCCTCGGCGGCCTCCATCCAGCCCCGGAAGCCGATACCGGTGGTGGCGACGGTCAGCTGCGGCGGATCGGCGACCAATTGCCTTGTGACACGCTCCAATTCGGTGTCATCGGCCAGTGGGATGATCCGAATGGCCGGTGCGGCGACGATGGTCGCGCCGCGCCGGGTCAGGATCGTGGAGAGTTCGTCGGCGCGCCGGGCTGCGGTCACGCCGACGGTGAAACCCTCCAGCGGAAGCTGTTCGTTCATGGGCAGTCCACGGGTTCATTGGATACCGACACCAGACCGTCGTCCACACGCACAGCATAGACCGGCAGCGATTCGGTGGCGTCGTCCAGGCAGTGCCCGTCGAGCAGCGAGAAAGCCTGCTTGAGCAGCGGCGAGGCCACCACCGGCACGCCGGCGCGATCGCCGACGATGCCGCGCGACATCACCGCGGCCCGGCCGAACGGGTCGACGTTGCCGACGGCGTAGACGGTGCCGCCGGGCAGCAGGAACAGCGCGGCCTGCCGCCCGCCCCTGAGTAGTACGGCCACGCCACGGCCGGGAATCAGCTGGTCGAGCTTGCATGCCCGGGTCCAGCCCGTTGTCACGACGGGGGCATATGCGGGTGTATCGATAACGGTCATCGGTAACTCTCCTCCGAACGCCTTACCTATTGGTACCGGCGGACTGTTTCCACGCGATTACGCGCCTATTTCCCATGCATGGCGGCACTTGTGAGTCCCGCCTCAGTGTGTGACCGGAATCTCCGGAATGCCCAGCAGCACCGGCACTTTGCGTTCCCCGCTGTTGTCGAACGAGATGGTCGGATCGGCTTCTTCAGGGGCATTGACGAAGGACACGAACCGCGAGAGCTTCTCGGGATCCTCCAGCACCGCGGCCCATTCGTCCTTGTATCCCGCGACGTGCCGGGCCATGGCGGCTTCGAGGTCCTCGGCGATGCCCAGGCTGTCCTGGCACACCACGTTGCGGACGTGCTCGATACCGCCGTCGAGGGATTCCTGCCAGGGCGCGGTGCGTTGTAAACGGTCCGCGGTGCGGATGTAGAACATCAGATACCGGTCGATGTACCGGATCAGTGTGTCGTCGTCCAGATCCCCGGCCAGCAGGACCGCGTGTTTGGGGGTGAGGCCACCGTTGCCGCCGACGTACAGGTTCCACCCGTTCTCGGTCGCGATCACCCCCACGTCCTTACCCCGGGCCTCGGCACACTCCCGAGCACAACCGGAGACCGCGAGCTTGAGTTTGTGCGGGGACCGCAGGCCGCGGTACCGCTTCTCGAGCAGCACGGCCATCGCGACCGAGTCCTGCTGCCCGTACCGGCACCAGGTGGACCCGACACAACTCTTCACCGTCCGCAACGACTTGCCGTAGGCGTGCCCGGACTCCATCCCCGCGTCCACGAGCCGCTGCCAGATCAACGGCAACTGCTCGACCCGCGCACCGAACATGTCGATCCGTTGTCCACCGGTCACTTTCAGATACAGATCGAACTCCTTCGCGATCTGACCGATCGTGATCAACTGTTCCGCGGTCACCTCCCCGCCCGGCATGCGCGGCACCACCGAATAGGTGCCGTTCTTCTGCAGATTCGCCAGGAAGTGATCGTTGGTGTCCTGCAACGCGGCCTGCTCGCCGTCGAGGATGTGCTCACTCGCGGTCGAGGCCAGAATCGAGGCCACGGTCGGCTTGCAGATATCGCAGCCCGACCCCTTGCCGTACTGCGCGATCAACCCCGAGAACGTCCGGATCCCGGTGACCTGCACGATCTCGAACAACTCCGCCCGGGACTGCTCGAAATGCTCACACAGCGCGGTCGACATCGCCACGCCCGACTGCTCGAGCAGCTTCTTGAGCATCGGCACACAACCACCGCAGGACGTCCCCGCCGACGTGCAGCTCTTGATCGCGGGCACATCACACGCGCCCTCGGCGATCGCACCGCAGATCGAACCCTTGGACACGTTGTTGCACGAGCAGATCTGCGCGTCATCGGGCAACGCGTCCGCCCCCAGCTCCGCACCCGCCGGGGAGATCAGCGCCGCGGGCTCGGCGGGCAACGGCCGCCCGACCAACGGCCGCAACGCCGCGTACTGCGAGGCGTCACCGACGAGCACACCGCCCAGCAGTGTGCTCGCGTCATCGGAGACGACGAGTTTGGCGTAGGTGCCCTTGGCCGCGTCGTGCAGCACCACCGACAACGCGCCCTCGCTGGTGGCATGCGCGTCACCGAAACTGGCCACGTCCACACCGAGCAGCTTCAACTTCGTCGACAGATCCGCCCCCGGGAACTCACCCGACCCGCCCAACAGCCGATCCGCGACAACCTCAGCGGTGCTGTACCCGGGCGCGACGAGCCCATAACAAGTACCTTCGACCGCCGCGACCTCACCGATCGCGTAGATGTTCGGATCACTGGTCGTCAACCCGAGATCGGTGATCACACCACCGCGCGCCCCGACCTCCAGCCCGGCTTCGCGAGCGAGCTGATCCCGCGGCCGGATACCGGCGGAGAACACCACCAGCGACGCGTCGATCACCGACTCGTCGGACAGCGAAACACGAACTCCCGCACCGTCTTCCGCGGATTCGATCGCGGCGGTCCCGACCCCGGTGTGCACATGCAACCCCAGATCGGTGACCAGCTTCTCCAGGATCGCGCCACCGCCCTGATCCACCTGCACCGGCATCAGCCGCGGCGCGAACTCGACCACGTGCGGGGTCACACCCATCAGCCGCAGTGCGTTGGCGGCCTCCAGACCGAGCAGACCACCGCCGACGACGACACCCACGGCTCCCGGCCCGGCCCCCTGCGCCGCCGCCCGGATGCCGTCGAGGTCCTCGATGGTGCGGTAGACGAAACATTCGGGCCGATCGTGACCCGGCACCGGCGGCACGAAGGCGTACGAGCCGGTCGCCAGCACCACCGCGTCGTAGGCGATGGCGTCACCGTCGGAGGTGAAGACCTTGCCCGCGCCGCGATCGATGGAATCGGCCCGGACGCCCAGGCGCAGATCCACCAGTTCGTCACCGGCGTACTCGTTACCGGGCAGCGCCAACGTCGACGGATCCCACACACCCACGTAGGAGGACAGTGCGACGCGGTCGTACGCGGCGCGCGGCTCCTCGCCCAGCACCACGATCTGCCACTGGTTCTCGGTATCACGCGACCGCAGCGCCTCGACGAAACGATGGCCGACCATGCCGTGGCCGACGACCACAACGGTGCGCTGGGCGGGGATGCGCGGCACGCTCACGGGGAACCTCCTGAATTCCGGATGACCCCACGGTAGGAAACGGGTATTGCGACGATGCTGCGCGAAATGACCGTCAAATCAACGGTTGCTCACGCGCGTCGCGATCTCCCCGTGAGATACCGGCCCGTGCCCTGCTACCGGGCGTGTTGCCGCGAATGCGTTCGGGCCGAAGTGTTCCCGGCCACAGCGTCACCGAAACGCACGGTCATCGAAACCCATACGGCCCGTCCCCGCAACCCGACCGGTTCAGCGCCAGGTGTCCTCGAGCATCCGCGGCTTGCACGCCTGCCAGGCCCCGGCCAACATCACCAGCACCGCGACGGCCAGCAGCGCGAACGGCACGGTCCACCCGCCGGTCACGGTGTGCAGCACCCCGAACAGCAACGGCCCGACACAGGCCGCGCTGTAACCCACGCCCTGGCTGAATCCGGACAACGCCGCCGAACCCGCCTGCGTGCGGCTGCGCAGATTGATCAGCGTCAGCGACATCGGAAACGTGCTGGGCCCGAGCCCGAGCAGCAGCACCCACAGCACCGGCGCACTCATCGGAGCCCACAGCAGTCCGGCGAACGCGACGAAATAGCAAGCAGCACAACCGATCACGATCGGAAACGGATTGCGCACCCGGGCGGTCACGGTCGGCGCGGCCAGCGCCGCACCCAACCCGATGAACGAGAACACCGCGACCATGGTCCCGCCGAAACCCGCACTGGCCCCGGCGTCGGTGAAGATCTTGGGCAGCCAGGTGAACATGGCGTAGGTGGTCAGCGAGGTCATCCCGAACATTCCGGCCATGCCCCACGCCACCGGCGATTTCCACGCCCTGCCGTCGGCGTCCGGCTCGGGCAGCGCGGTCCGGTCGACCACCTCGCGCCCGCGCCGATCACGCAGCACCCAAAGCCACGGCAGCGCGGCGACCAGCGGCAACAACGCCCACACGCCCAGCGACACCCGCCAGCCGTCGGCATCGGCGACCGGCACCGCGATCAGGGCGGGCAGCACGGTCCCCAACTGCACCATCGTGATGTAGAGGGCGCTGAGCGTCGCGAGACGATCGGAGAAATAGCGTTTCACCAGCGGCGGGATCACGACGTTGCCGATACCCATACCGGCCAGCGCCAGCGCCGAGAACGCCAGCAACTCCCACGTCGCGGGCACCAGCGCGCGCACCGCCTGCCCGGCCGCCGCGGCCAGCATCGCCAGCAACGCCGTGCGCTCGAGCCCGAACCGGCGCACCAGTATCGGGCTGAGTACGCCCGCCGCGGCGAACATGACCGTCGGGATCATGCCGAAGACGCCGACGACGGTCGTCGAATATCCGACCTCCGCGCCGATCCGCTCGGCCAGCGGGGTGAACGCCGTCACCGCCAGACGCAGCGTGAACGCCGAGACGATGATCGCGGCGAAGACCAGCAGCCGCCCCTCGAGCAGGGAGCGACGACGTTCGGCGACGGTGTGGGCATCCGCGTGCGGCGATGCGGCGGACGCGCGGGACGGGCTTTCGGTGGTGACAGTCGGTGACACCGACAAATCATAGGATGACCGGATGATGGGAGGCAATGGATTACCCGCCGGGTACGCTGTTGCGTGTGCAACAGGTCAGGCGCACCAGCCTCATCGCCCAGGTCACCGATCAGCTTCGCGCCGAAATACGCTCCGGCCGCTGGCCCGTCGGCTCCCGCATCCCCACCGAACCGGAGCTGACCGAACTCACCGGCACCGGCCGCAACACCGTGCGCGAGGCCGTGCAGGCGCTGGTGCACGCCGGCATGCTCGAGCGTCGGCAGGGATCGGGCACCTACGTCATCGCGACCTCCGACCTCGGCGGCACCCTCGCGAAGTATTTCGCCGACGCCGTCGAACGCGACATCCTCGAACTACGTCAGGCCCTGGACACCCAGGCCGCCCACCTGGCCGCGCAACGCCGCGACGACAACGACATCGCCACCCTGCGGCATCTGCTCGACGAACGACGAAAAGCCTGGGACGACGACGATCCCGGCGCGATCCACGCCGACATCCAGTTGCACCGCGGCATCGTGGTCGCCAGCCACAACGCGGTCTACCTCGAGTTCTACGACTCGCTGCTGCCGATCATGGAACAGGGAATCCGTTCCCGCACATCCAAATCCGGCGGTTCGTACCACACCGAACACGCCGAGTTGGTGAACGCCGTCATCGCGGGCGACTCCGAACGCGCCGCCAGGGCCGCCAACTGCTTCCTCGGTTCCCTCATCGCCGAATACCCCGAACACTGACGGGTTCTACAGCAGCAGCCGGACCATATCGGCGGTGTGCGCCAGCCCGGGGAACGCCTCCGGCGTCGACCGCGGATGCAGTGCGTGCACCGCGAGCCGGAACATGACCGCTCGCAACATCATCTGCGGCCACTCCGGCAGATCCGACCACCGATGCAGCAGTCCCTCGTCCGCGCCGCCCCAGGACAGCGCGTCGACCACGATCACCCCGGCCGCCCAGGACGCGGGCCGCCAATAGGGGGTGATATCGGTCAGGCCGGGCGTGGCCGTACCGGAGAACAGCACCGTGCCGAACAGATCGCCGTGCACCAGTTGGGAAGCCGACTGCACCGGTTTGCGCAACGTGGACAGCTGCGTCAGGATCTCCAGGCTGCGCTGCCCATCGGGCGAGGTCACCGGCAGCATGCCCCCGGCCTTGAGACTGCGCAGCGGCACCTGTTCCCAGGCCGCGCGATCGGCGGCGACGAAGACGTCCACATCCATCCACGGCGCGATGGGCTGCTGCATCAGGAAACGCGGCCGCTCCAGCCGCGCGGTGGCCCGGTGCAGCCGCAGCGATACCGACACCACCTCGTCGTGCCGGGGTTCGGGGGTGCCTTCGAGGAATGTGTCAGCGCGCCAACCGGATACGACATATCGTCCGTCGGTCGCGCGGACCGGATGCGCCAGCCGCAATCCGTCCACCACCAACGTCTCACGCACATTCGCCGACCACGCCGCGCGCGCATGATCGGCGACCGGTGAGAGCACCACATCCCCGCACCGCCAGCCGCCGTCCCAATCCCCCAACCCGATCGGCGTCACCTCGCGAAGACCGAATGTGGCCCGCACGTGCTCGGGGGGTTCCACAGAAGTCACGGCCGTACCGTATACCCGCCGGGTGAACCGCTCCCGACGCCGCGCCGAGCAGTTTCCGCGTCGACATCGCGCAGCAAGAACCCCTGCTCAGGGCACCGACTCACGGCCTCGCGCCACCGGAACGCCGATCTGCCGCAACCCGCGGCGTCCGCCGCCTACCGGATGAATCTGTCCGCGGCCACCGGATCCGCTACGACCGGAGTCCCGAGCCACCTGTCACACGATCCGTCCACGGGCACCGGATCTGCCGCGCCCGAGCCGTCCCGCCGCCCACGGTGATCGCGGGCGACGGACCGGATTCAGCCCGGCTCAGTAGACCGGCAGCGAGGGATCGATCTGCTTGGCCCAGGCGATGATTCCGCCCTGCAGGTGGGTGGCATCGGAGAATCCGGCCTGCTTGAGGGCCGCGAGCGCCTCGGCCGAACGGATACCGGTCTTGCAGTGCAATACGATCGGGCGGTTCTGCGGCAGTTCGGCCAGCGCCGCACCGGACAGGATGCGGTCCTTCGGAATCAGCTGCGCGCCCTCGATCCGGACGATGTCCCACTCGACGGGCTCGCGCACGTCCACGATGGCGACGTCCTTACCGGCGTCGAGCATGTCCTTCAGCTCGCGCGCGGTGATCGTGGAACCCAGCGCCGCGGCCTGGCCCTCCTCGGACACCACACCGCAGAACGCGTCGTAGTCGATCAGTTCGGTGATCGGCGCACGTTCGGGATCCCGGCGCAACTTGATGGTCCGGTAGCTCATGTCCAGTGCGTCGTACACCATGAGCCGGCCCAGCAGCGGGTCGCCGATACCGGTGATCAGCTTGATCGCCTCGGTCACCATGATCGAGCCGATCGACGCGCAGAGCACGCCCAGCACGCCGCCCTCGGCGCAGGAGGGGACCATACCCGGCGGCGGGGCCTCGGGGTACAGGTCGCGGTAGTTGATGCCGCGACCGTCGGGGGCGTCCTCCCAGAACACCGACACCTGGCCCTCGAACCGGTAGATCGAACCCCACACGTACGGCTTACCGGCCAGCACGGCGGCATCGTTGACCAGGTAGCGGGTCGCGAAATTATCGGTGCCGTCGACGATCAGGTCGTACTGCGAGAACAGTTCCACCGCATTGTCGTTGTCGAGCCGGAACTTGTGCAGCACGACATTGATCCCGGAATTGATCTCCAGAATCGAATCGCGCGCACTGTCGGCCTTGCTGCGCCCGATATCGGATTCGCCGTGAATGATCTGCCGTTGCAGATTCGACGAATCCACCTCGTCGAATTCCACGACGCCCAGCGTGCCGACCCCGGCGGCGGCCAGATAGAGCAGCGCCGGGGAACCCAGCCCGCCCGCACCGATCACCAGCACCTTGGCGTTGCGCAGCCGTTTCTGCCCGTCCACGCCCAGATCCGGAATGATCAGATGGCGGCTGTAGCGGGCAACCTCCTCCCGGCTCAGCTCACCGGTCGGCTCGACCAGCGGCGGCAGGGGCTTCGGTGATGACACGTCCTGGACTCCTTGTATCGAATTCGCAGTAACGAAGTATGCAACACCGCCGACCGGGTCACTGTTCCCCGGGTGAGGTGGCTACCCGCGCGGGTAGGGCCACGGGTTGAAACGGCATTTCTTGCCGTCCTTGGGGACCACCCCCTGCGGGTCGAGGGCGGCGATGTCGTCGTTGCGGGTGCCGAAGGTCTGCTGCATCATCACCGGGGCCAGCCCGCCGTCC
The DNA here is from genome assembly GCF_009604405.1 of Nocardia macrotermitis. Classification (GTDB taxonomy): domain Bacteria; phylum Actinomycetota; class Actinomycetes; order Mycobacteriales; family Mycobacteriaceae; genus Nocardia; species Nocardia macrotermitis. The sequence continues at coordinate 570,168 of NZ_WEGK01000005.1, read as the reverse complement.
ACCGCGCACGGCTGATGTTCGTGATAGCCGACGGCGTGGCCGACCTCGTGATTGATCTGGTACTGCCGGTACGAGCCGATATCGCCCTCGAAGGCCAGCGCGCCGCGCACCCACCGCACCTCCGACAGCACCACCCGGCCCAGATCGGAGTTGTAGCAGGAGGAGTCGATGGGGATGTCGAAGCCGCAGTCGGCCTCGGTGGTCTTGCGCGAGGTCAGCGAGATGCGGAAATCCGGTTCGCCCGCGTCGATCCGGCGGAAACCGAAGCGGGTGTCGTGGGTCCAGCTCTTCGGATTGGCGAGCGTCGCGTCGACCATGTGCGCCATCGACGCGTCACCGCCGTAGCCCGCGGTGTCCACACCGTCCTCGATCTCGACGGTGTAGGTGAACAGATGTTCCTGCGCGAGACCCACTTTCGCGGTGGTTCCCGGCACGATGTGCCAGGTCCCCGCGCCCGCCTCGGTGAACGCGCCGCCGTCGGGCAGCGCGCCGGTCGGCAGTCCGGCCGCGAATTTGCCGTCGCCCTTGGGCGGGACGCCGATGATGCCGCCGCGATCCGACCGCGGGCTCAGCCGCCCGACCCCGGGCAGCCCGGAACCGCCGGAGTTCCCGGCCTCCCGCACCGCGTTCACCACGACCAGCACCGTGATCACCACCAGCACCGGCAGCGCGTAGGCGCGCCAGCCGTAGGTGGACACGAAGCGCCGCACCGCGGCCCGGCCACCCTTGGCACGCGCCGGTGGCCCGCCGCCCGGCAACGCCGCGGCATGCATCGGATCCCACTGCGCCCGCAGTGGTTGCCGATCGTGATTCGCGGTGTGCCGCTCGTGTTCCCCGCCGGAAAGATCCACATCGTCCGCGACGTCCGGATCGGGCACTACCGTGCCGACGCGGCCGCGCCGAACACCGTCGTCGAATGATCCGTCCTGTTGGTCGGCCACGCCCAACAGACTCTCACAACCGCGACGCGCGCAGTGCAGGACCGGGAAGAGCGGAACGGTTGCGAGATATCTCACCACTGTGCGAGATTGCTTACGAAGACCATTTACTGACAAGTTGCCAATAGCTACCGGGATCGGCTGCGCATACCGGTCTCCGAGTTGGCCCGAGCCCAGCGACGGACAATCGGAGCGAGTATCGTTCGTGAGATACCCGTGCACACCTTTTCCGCCGGGAATCGATTGGGAGATGCCGAAATGACAGACCTCGTGGACCGGATGACGTCATCGCGACTGTCGTCCGAGACCATGGCGCCGAACAAGCGTGGAACCCGACTGCCCCGCGACGCCCGCCGGGCGCAACTACTCGCGGCGGCCAGCGAGGTCTTCGTGCTACGCGGGTATCACGCGGCGGGCATGGACGAGATCTCCCAATGCGCGGGTGTCTCCAAACCCGTTCTGTACCAGCACTTCTCGAGTAAGCTCGAACTGTATCTGGCGGTGTTGCAGAACTACATCGACGCGCTGGTCTCGAGTGTGCGCCAGGCGCTGCGTTCGACCACCGACAACAAGCAGCGCGTACGTGCCGCGGTCGCCGCGTACTTCGACTTCGTCGACCACGACACCCAGGGTTTCCGGCTGGTCTTCGAATCCGATCTGACCAGCGAGCCGCAGGTGCAGCGCCGGGTCGAGCAGGCCACCGAGGCGTGTGTGGACGCGGTGTTCGACCTGGTCGCGCACGACTCCGGCCTGGACCCCTACCGCGCCCGCATCCTGGCCGTCGGCCTGGTCGGCGCCAGCCAGATCACCGCGCGCTACTGGCTCGAGGCCGATCGCCCCATTCCGAAGGAGGAGGCCGTCGACACCACGGTGTCGCTGTGCTGGGGTGGGCTCAAGCACGTGCCGCGGCTGCCGGGCGGTTCGGTCTAAGAGGCTTCACATACGTTTCGGGGCCTCGGCACTGTGCCGGGGCCCCGAAACGTGTGCGGTTGCGATCAGACCGCGGCGAACCCCACCCGGCCGGCGGCGGCGGTGCCGATCTCCACGTAGGCCACCTTGGCCGCCTGGATCAGGAACTTGCGCCCCTTCTCGTCGGTCAGCGATACCACGCCGTCCTTGCCGGTCAGCGCACCGGACACCAGCGCCTCGACCTCTTCGGGGGTCTGCGAGCTGGTGATCACGAGCTCACGCGGGCTATCCGAGATACCGATCTTGACCTCCACGGCCAACCTCCTACTAAGTCTCAATACCGTCCTGATCAGGCTAATGCAGGGCGGGCGAGCACACGTAACGCTGTCAGCGAAACCGCGACCGCAGCTCACACGCCACGCCGAACCGATCGCATACGCCCTCGAAAAACGCAGCGCGACAAGCGATCCCGGACTCATCCGAGACCGAGCACCCGCATCCGCTCGGCGTGGCTGGTCTGCATGTGCTCGAACAGCGCGGCCACACCGTTGAGGTCACCGGTGGCCACCAGCACCAATTCGGTCAGCTCGTCGCGCTGGGCCATCACCCATTGCGCCTGGGTGATCGCCTCGCCGAGCAGGCGGCGTCCCCACAGGGTCAGCCGGTCACGCTCGGAACGGCTGGTGGCGACCGCGCGGCGGACCTCCTCCACGACGAACTGGGAATGGTCGGTCTCGGCCAGCACATCACGCACCACCGCGCCCACCTCGGGGGCCAGCGCGCTGGCCAGCACGGTGTAGAAGTCCGCGGCCAAGCCGTCGCCGACGTAGAACTTCACCATCGACTCGAGCCACGTCGAGGGGTCGGTCGAATTGTGGTACGCGTCCAGCGCGCGCACGAACGGGGCCATCGCGTCGAACACCTCGACCCCGCGATCGGCCAGGGCCCGGTTCAACGTCTCGAAATGGCCCATCTCGGCGGCGGCCATCGCGGCGACGGACACCTTGCCCCGCAACGACGGCGACAGCTTCGCCTCCTCGGCGAGCCGGTAGAAGGCCGAGATCTCGCCGTAGGCCAGGACCGCGAAAAGGTCGGTGACACCGGGATGATCAGCGGGAATGCGAACAGTGGATTCGGTCGAATCGTCCAGCGCGGCAGGCGGGTTTGCTCCCATGCCCTACACCCTAGTATCGCCCTCGGCGAGGTTGTGACAGGTCACCGCGATTTCACGGTGCTGTGCTCGAGCAGTGTCCATCGGCGGCAGCGGCTGCCGCCTCCGGGCACGGCCGGTCATGCCGCGGCGTCAGCCAGGAATTTCTCCAGGTACAGCCACGTCGTGTTGCGGGCGGCCGGGCCGGTGAGGATGCCCAGGTGGCTGCCGGGCGCGGTCTCGAAACGGACCTCGGCGGCCCCGGTGAGGGTGCGGGTGCCGTGTTCGACGGCCGCGGCCGGGGTGATCACGTCGTCCGGGCCGCCCACCAGCAGCACCGGCGCGGTCACCTCGGACAGCGCGATGCGGCGCTCGCCCAGCCGGAACTCGCCCCTACCCAGGTCGTTGGCCAGCATGCAGCGGCCCCACAGCTGGTTGTACAGGCGTCCGGGATAGCCGGGCATGCTGTCCTGGAACCGGTCGATGGTCTCCATCCGGCCCAGCGTGGCGGCGTCGGTCAGATGCGTGGCGACGAACAGCGGACGCCGCAACTCGCGCTCCCAGGACGTCACGCGGTAGGCCAGGCGCGTCAGCGGCGCGGGCACCCCGCCCGCCAGCCGGATCAGCGTGGACGCGCCGATCCCGCCGGTGAACCGCGCGACCGCGCGCACCTGCGGGACGAAATTCACCTTGTCGTAGTCCAGCGGCGCGCCGACCGCGGTGATCGAGCGGATCGGCAGCGCCACATCGGCCGCGGCGGTGAGCAACGCGAGCACCCCACCCAGCGACCAGCCGACCAGATCCACCGGCGCGCCGTCACGATCCGCGGACACCCGCCGGATCGCCTCGGGCAGGATGTCGTCGATCCAGTCCTCGAAGCCCATCCGCCGGTCCGCGAAACCGATCTCGCCGTAGTCGACCAGGTAGGGATGATGTCCGCAGTCGAGCAGGAACCGCGCCAGGCTCTGATCCGGGCGCAGGTCGAAGCAGGTGGCAGGGGCGGCCAGTGGCGGGACGAGCAGCACCGCGGATCCGGTGTCGGCCGCGACCGGTTCGCCGATGCGCTCGAAGCGATGCAGTCGGCGGTGCTCCTGATCCCACAGCACCGTGTACGGCGTCGGGGCGGGCTGCTCGATACCGTCGCCGAGGGTCAGTGCCCAGGCGTTGCGCGCGGCGAGGGTCACGGTGTCTGCCAAACTCACACCCAGCAAGATATCCCGTGACACGATGTCACACATATGTGTGATCTACCACTCTCCCGACATCGAGCCGGCCCGGCGCGGCGGCGCGCGAATTCCGTCCGATTCACGAATTATCCTGTGCCGCAGCGCACACCGCGCGGCGCGACAATAAACTCACCGAACTCCGCGACGCCCGCCGCACGCATTTCCCACGGTGCATCTCGGGCGGCGGAAGATATCACGCTACAATCTGCATGGGTAGCGGAAATTTCGACTCGTGACATCACCGCGTGACCGAGCGTAGTACCGCGGCCCGAATGGAAAATGTGCGCGCACAGATCCGCAACACCGATGCGCCGCGCCAGGTTGATACCACCACCGGTATCCCGCAGCGGCCGAGGTGGGACACACCGCGGGATATGTGGCCGAGAGTGGACCGCCGGGTCCGCCCCACACCTCGTGCGCGCGAGATGCGATACCGCGAGGAAGGCAAGAACCTGAGCAAGATCACCGTGGAAACCGAACCGGGGTTGAGCGAAAACCTGGTTACAGCAGAGCTCGACCCCACACACACCGCACCGACATTCACCGAATTGGGAGTTCGCCCGGAAATCGTCCGCGCACTCGCCGAGATCGGTATCGAACGTACTTTCGCCATCCAGGAACTCACCCTGCCGCTCGCACTGGCCGGTGAAGATCTGATCGGTCAGGCCCGCACCGGTATGGGTAAGACCTTCGGATTCGGCGTCCCGCTGCTGCACCGCATTTCCAGCGGTGATTCGGGCACCGTCGCGCTGGACGGCACACCGCGCGCACTGGTCATCGTGCCGACGCGGGAATTGTGCATCCAGGTCACCCAGGATCTGGAGAACGCGAGCAAACACCTCACCAATCAGCAGGGCCCGCTGCAGGTCACCTCGATCTACGGCGGCCGCCCCTACGAGACCCAGATCGAGGCGTTGCGCTCCGGTGTCGACGTGGTCGTCGGCACCCCGGGCCGCCTGCTGGATCTGGCCGAACAGCAGCATCTGATCCTGGGCAAGGTCGGCGTGCTGGTGCTGGACGAGGCCGACGAGATGCTCGATCTGGGCTTCCTGCCCGATATCGAGCGCATCCTGAGCATGGTGCCGGACAAGCGTCAGACGATGCTGTTCTCCGCGACCATGCCGGGCCCGATCATCACCCTCGCGCGCACCTTCCTGCACAAGCCGACCCACATCCGGGCCGAGGAGCCGCACGATTCCGCGGTGCACGATCGCACCGCGCAGTTCGTCTACCGGGCGCACGCGCTGGACAAGAGCGAGCTGGTGGCGCGGATTCTGCAGGCGTCCGGGCGCGGCGCGACGATGATCTTCACCCGCACCAAGCGCACCGCGCAGAAGGTGTCCGACGATCTGGCCGAGCGCGGCTTCGCGGTCGGCGCGGTGCACGGCGATCTCGGGCAGGTGCAACGCGAGAAGGCGCTGGACAAGTTCCGCAAGGGCCGGATCGACGTGCTGGTCGCCACCGATGTCGCCGCGCGCGGTATCGACATCGACGATGTCACGCACGTGGTCAACTATCAGTGCCCCGAGGACGAGAAGACCTACGTGCACCGCATCGGCCGCACCGGCCGCGCGGGCCGCACCGGCGTCGCGGTCACCCTGGTCGATTGGGACGAGCTGAACCGCTGGTCCAGTATCGATTCCGCGCTCGGACTGGACATTCCGGAGCCGGTGGAGACGTATTCCCGTTCCCCGCACCTGTTTTCGGATCTCGACATCCCCGAGGGCGTGACCGGAACGTTGCGCCGCAAGGTGGAGCGGGACGAGGACGCGGTCGTGGTGGAGCGCGCCGCGCGCGCACCGCGCAAGCGCAACCGCCGCCGCACCCGCGCGGGTCAGCCGATCGACGGCGTCGAAAGTGCCGAGGTGGCAACCGAAGCCGGTGATTCCGACTCCGATTCGACTGCGGCCGAACCGGATTCGACCGAGTCGGACGACGCCGCCAAGCCCGCGCGTCGCCGCCGTCGCCGCCGTTCCTCCGGTGCGAGCGCCGCCGAGAACGACGCGCAGGGCACGTCGGAGGAGTCGGCCGACACCGCGTCCGCACCGGCCGCCGACTCGGACGACCAGGCCGACAAACCGGCCCGTCGCCGCCGTCGCCGCCGCAGGCCCGCCAACGCGGACTCCACCGAGGCCACCGACGCCCCGGTCTCCGCGAGCGCCTGAGCGACAACACCGATCGAGGGGTCCCAGCTTGTTCCGGCAAGCTGGGACCCCTCGTTCCATGCGAGCCACATCACCACACACTCGGCCCGCGCCCGCGCTTCCACCGCGCTTCCTTCATCACCACACGCTCGGCCCGCGCCCGCGCTCCCCACCGCGCTTCCTTCATCACCACACGCTCGGCCCACGCCCGCGCCCGCGCTCCCACCGCGCCTCCTTCATCACCACACGCTCAGCCCGCGCCCGCGCCCGCGCTCAGCCCGCGCCCGCGCCCGCGCTCAGCCCGCGCCCGCGCCCGCGCTCAGCCCGCGCCCGGGCTCCCCACCACGCCTCCTTCATCACCACACGCTCGGCGCGCGCCCGCGCTCCCCATCGCGCTTCCTTCATCCCCGCACTCCGGGCCGCCGGATACCGCCATTCGAGCGACGTGTACTCCGCCGACGATCAACTCTTCGTTGCGCCCTGTAGTTTCGGTGAGCCCGCTGACCCGCTCGACCGCTTCCGCCGGGTACTTCGAGTCGATGAACACCCGGATCCGAGCCGGAGCGCCAGCGCGCGGAAAACCGTAGCCGCCGAACGGAAATGCGGTGGTGGGGCCGGATGCCGCGATGTCCCCATCCGGCGGGTGCGGCGGATCGACTACGCTCGCTGACGTGCTCGCACCCGAGCGGCGGACGCGCGCCGATCTCCTTGCCGCAGTCGCGATCGCCGTCGTGGTGGTGATCGCGATGGTCGTCGTGTGGTGTATCAGCGATGCGCGCGGCACGGTTTCCGAGCCCGCCACGCATGCCGCCGAACAACCCGCCGCCGCCGAGGAACTACCGGTGGCGTTGCGCGAGCTGTGGCACGCGCCAGACGGGGCCGCGGCGCGGGCGTTGACCGCGGGCGGGGTGGCCGTCGCCGGTGACGGCGGTACGGTCACCGGCTACGACCCGGTGTCCGGTAAGCAGGTGTGGAAATACCAGCGCGATATGCCGCTGTGCGGGGTGGAGGCGCAGTACGGCACCGTCATCGGCACCTATCGCGATCAGCGCGGGTGCAGTCAGACCACGATGCTCTCGGCCGACACCGGCGCCCGCCGCACCGCGCGCAGCAGCTATATGGACCGCGCGATCACCTTGACCGCGGACGGCACCTACTTCCTGGCGCAGGGTTCGGACCGGCTCGAGGTGTGGCGTTCGGATCTGGTGCGCACCCTCGAATACGGCTATGTGGACGCGCCGGTGAACGTCAAGACCCAACCGCGCTCGGGCTGCACGCTGCTGTCCTCGATCTCGGGCAGTACCCGCCTGGCGGTGCTCGAGCACTGCCCCGGTGACGGTGCGGACCGGCTGAGCGTGCTCAATCCGGCTCCCAAGGACGCGACGACCCCCGAGGAGTACGGCTCACACGTGCTGACCGAGCCCGGCGGGAACGTCGACGGCGCGCGCGTGCTCGCGGTGTCGGACAACCGGGTGCTGCTGTACCTGCCCGGAACCGGTACCACCACACCGGAATTGGCGATCTTCGACGGCACCGCGAATCTGCTGTCCACCGACCGCCTGAACGCCCCGCTCCCGCCCACCGCGACCACCACCCGCATCGGCTCGGCCTACCTGATCTACTCCGGCAACAGCGTGATCGCTTTGAACGCAAGCACATTCGACCCGCTCTGGACCGCCCCCGACGCCCTGGGCTCCCCCGCCCTGATGGCCGGTCAGATCCTGATCCCGGTGGACGGCGCGATCGCAGCCCTCAATTCCGACACCGGCGCGGAGACCACCCGAATTCCCGTGCGGCGCAGCGACTATCACAACGGTCCCATCTCCCTGGCTGTCGTCGGATCCACCATCCTGGAGCAGCGCGGCGGCCGCATCTACGGCCTCGGCCGATAATTCATCGGCTCGCGGGAGATCTGCGCACCGGCAGACTTCGCCCCTGGCGTGTCGTCGGCTCGTCACATGCAGCACCCGAAAACCTTTGCGCGGGAGATAGTTTCGATCGGATCCGAGTGAGCGCGCGTTGCACGTGCACTTGCGGGAATCCGTACCCTCGATACCGCGATACACTCGAAAACCTTTGTGCGAGATATTGTCTCGTCCGGATCCGAATGCGCGTGTCGCACGGTGCATTGCGGGAATCCGTACCTCCGATAGCGCGAACGCCCGCGCGTGGTCGTGAACCATCGCGCGGGCGTTCGGGAGACTTCGGAAAACTGTTGTGCCGTAACCCTTTCGGTCAGCCCAGGTGCGCCGACAGCAGCCAGGCGGCTACCGATTTGCGGCCGGGGCCTTCGTCCTGGATACCGCCGCCGGCGAATTCGGCGAAGGCCGCGAAGTTGTCGGGAACATTGGCGTGGATGCGGGCCGGACGGACCTCGTCGATGGTCCAGTACGCGCCGACGACCTCGCGCAACTCCTCCTCGGTCACGGCGTTGACCGGCCCCAGGGACATGGTCGCGCGATCGAAGACGAGCACGAAGTAGGACGCGCCCGGCGCCGCCGCGCGCACGATCGATTCCTGGTAGCCCTTGCGCAATTCCACCGGCATCGAGTGGAACAGGGTGCTGTCGACGATGGTGCCGAACCGGCCGTCGTAACCGGTGAACGCACTGATATCGGCGACCTCGAAACTGCTGGTGGTCACGCCGCGGGCGGCGGCCGCGGCGCGAGCGAGGTCGATGGCGGTGGGTGACAGGTCCAGGCCGACGGTGGTGAAACCACGTTCGGCCAGGTACAGCGAGGTCTCGGCCTCGCCGCAGCCCGCGTCGAGGACTTCGCCGTGGAATTTTCCGGCGTCGATGAGTGCGGCGATCTCGGGCTGCGGCGCGCCGATACTCCACGGCGGCCGGTTGCCCTGCCCGATCTCGGGTGCCTCACCCCGGTAGGCGGATTCGAACATCGCGTCATTCGATGAACTCGTCATGACCCCATTTTATGTCAACCAAGTTGATATGTGTCAATATGGTTGACATGGAAGGTCTCGAGGACAGTCCGCTCGGGTACCTCCTGTACCGGGTTGCCGCGGCGTTGCGCTCCGAGGTGGTCGCGACCGCACTGGAACCGCTGGAACTCACGTTCTCGCAATATCTCTGTCTGCGGCTGCTGTCCCAGCTCCCCGGCAAGTCCAATGCGCAACTCGCGCGCGAGGCCACCGTCTCGCCGCAGGCGATGAACAAGGTGATCCGGGAATTGCAGGAACGCGGCCTGGTCACCCGCCCGGCGACCGTATCGGCGGGCCGATCGCTGCCCGCCACCCTGACCCGCGAGGGCACGGCCCTGCTGGCACAACTCGATCCACTCGTACTCGCCGCCGAATCCCACGTGCTGGCCAAACTCAGCGCCGGTGAACGTCGCGAATTCCGCCGCCTGCTCGCCGCGGTCGGCTGACCGCAGCCACATCCGCGGCCGCGCTCCCGCTGCCGGTCATCCATATGAAGTACGGTGGCTATCGCTCAGCAACTCGAGTCGGATGCCGGGTCCGCCGCCGCCCACATCAGTGCGGGATATGAGTCTGCTGTGCATCTGCTCCAGGTCGTTGCATCCCGGACCGGCGGGGACATGCAATGGCATCGAGGTCGGGACCGCACTGCCTACGAGAGGTCATCATGAAGAGGACACTGTCCGCATCGTTCGTCGCCATCGCCGCGGGTGCGCTGCTCGCCGGACCTGTCATCGGTTCGGCCGCCGCCAACCCGGTGTTCCCGCCCGCGCCACACCAGAACAACGACTGGGGCGGGCTCAACCGCCCGGGCTACCACGACCCGCGCGACCCGTTCCACAACGACTGGCACTGCGACCGACACGGCAACTGGCACAACAACGAACACGACAACCGCGGCCACCACGACAACCGCTGCCGCACCTGGTAATCCTCAGGCAATCCCCGGGTTCCGGCGCGTTCGCCGGAACCCGGGGAGGCTCGACTCGCGTTACCCCACCGAAGCCCTCTTCGATGCCCAGGCCCGGGACCTCACCGCAGGCCGTACAGCACGGCGATGGCCGCCGAGACGAGTTCCGAGAGCAGGGGCAGCGATTCGTCCCGCCGGGGTGGGCGGGCCCACCAGCGGCCCTCGGGGGTCCGATGCCCGAAACCGGTGGGTAGCACCACATTTCCGCGATGCGGGCCGATGTCCACGCCGCGTCGTTCGAGACGGGTCAGGTGGTCGGGGGACGGATGACGATCCGCCACCACGAGGAAGGTGCGGCGAGCCGGACGGGCACGGACCAGGACCGGGCCGGGGATGCCCCGGTCGATCAGTTCGCCGAGAATCGAAACACCCAGCGGCTCAGGGGTATTGACCGCCGCGATGGAGTCGGTGAGCGGCAGTACGACGAAACCCGGTGTGGTGACGTGCACTCGGGGCAGGCCGAACAGCGATCGATAGGACGCGGCCCAATCCTGCGGTGTCACAACGTTTCCCGGCCCCGCCAGGGCGCAGTCCGGATCGTGCGGATGGCCGCGGGGACGGCACGGCAGACCCGTGTCCTCCCGGCTCACCACGCCCGCCCGCGATCGCCGCGCCACCCCGTCGCACCCTGTCCGGAACATCCCGTTCTCCCCCCTGCGCGTCCGAACGCACCGATCTCCGGCGTACCGCAGCAAAATTCGTAGATCCGCGCGTATCCGTCCACCTCGACACCCCAACCCTCGCGAGATTTCACGAGACAATAGACGCCCGAACAGACTTCGTAGTTCGATCGTATGTCGCCGACCACTCCCCCGGTGCGGATTCGAGCGAACTCGAGCGGCCGAGCAACTGATCAGCACACTTCGTCGCCCATCTCATCCTCGCACACAGGACAATTCGCCGGAATCGACCGAAGAATCATCGAATATTGTTCCCCTGCAACGTCATTCGACACCATCCGCGCGACAGCGACGAGCCGCCGACACCCGCCCCGGACCGGGCCTCACCCGCCGCCCCACCTCGTCCGGCATGATCGAGCCCATGAGTGGTTCCACGAGTGAATTCCGTTTGGTGGTGCTGCGACACGGCGAAACCGAGTGGTCGAAGGCGCACAAACACACGGGACGGACCGATATCGCGCTGACCGCCGCCGGCGAACGGCAGGCCGCGGCCGCGCGGGAGGTGCTCGCGGGACTCGCACTGACCGAACCGCTGGTGCTGTGCAGCCCCCGGCAGCGCGCGAGCCGGACCGCCGAGTTGGCCGGACTCACCGACGTGCGAACCGACGACGACCTGGTCGAGTGGGATTACGGCGATTACGAGGGCCTGACCACACCGCAGATCCGCGAATCCGCGCCGGGCTGGACGATCTTCACCGATCCGGTGCCCGGCGGCGAATCCGCCGCGCAGGTGCGGGCCCGAGCCGATCGGGTGCTGGCGAAGGTGGAACCCGAACTCCAGGTGCGCGACGTGGTGCTGGTCGGGCACGGGCACTTCTCGCGCTGCCTGATCGCGCGCTGGGCCGAATTCGAGGTGCGCGAGGCCCGCCGGTTCTACCTGTCCACCGCCGGAATCAGCGTGCTGGGCCACGAGCACGGCACCCGCACGATTCTCGCGCACAACCTCGTCCCGGCCACCACCGAAGGAGTCCGATGATCCGCCGCGCCACCCCCGAGGACGTACCCGCACTGGTCGGGCTCGTCTACGACCTGGCCGAGTACGAGAAGGCCCGGCACGAATGCGCCCTCACCGACGAACAACTGCACGCCTCCCTGTTCGGCCCCGATCCGAAGGTCTTCGCCCATGTGGCACAACGTGATTCGGGCGGCGAGGTACTCGGCTGCGCGATCTGGTTCCTGAACTACAGCACCTGGACCGGCACGCACGGCATCTACCTCGAGGACCTGTTCGTCACCCCCGAGGCGCGCGGTCTGGGCCTGGGCAAGGCCCTGCTCACCGAGCTCGCCCGCGAGGCCGTCGCCAACGGCTACCGCCGCGTGGAGTGGTCCGTGCTGGACTGGAACACCCCCTCGATCGAGTTCTACGACGCACTGGGCGCGACCCCGCAGGACGAGTGGACCGGCTACCGCCTCACCGGCGAGGCACTCACCCGACTGGCCGCGCGCTGATTTTCGCGGCACCCAGATTTTTTCTCGCGAGGTTGTCGATTCCGCCGGAGGTCGTCCGTCGAAGAGTTGAATGGTCCGAAAGGCGGGCCACACTGTTCGAAGGACGATCACCATGTCGCAGTATCTGGTCCTGATCTACCAGGACGAACGTCAGGTCACCGAGCCCACCCCGGGTAACCCGGCGATGAGCAGCCATCGGCAGTTCATGGAGGCCAACCAGTCGGCGCTGTGCGGTGGCAACGCCCTCGCCCACAGCCACAGCGCGACCAGCATCCGTCCCGACGGCGCGGGCGGTTTCACCGTGACCGACGGCCCGTTCGCCGAGACGAAGGAACAACTCGGCGGCTACTACCTGATCGAGGCGGACGATCTGGACGCCGCACTCGCGGTCGCCCGACAGGTCCCGATGGCCGAGGGCGGCGTCGAGGTACGCCCCGTACTCGTCCTGAGCTGAGCGCCTCCCCTCGACGAATTATGTTGCACTGCCACATGATTCACCAGAACCTCGAGCGGTCCCGCGGATTCGGCACGCGTGGGACCGCTCGGGGATCAACCCCGCCACCACCCGCAGTGCCGAGGTCGCAACGATGACCAACCCACCCGATACCCACGTCCTGGCGGCCGCGGCGGTCGCCGACGCGCATCGGCGGGAATGGGCGTTCGTGCTCGCGACGACCGTTCGTGTCACCCGCGATCTGGATCTGGCCGAGGAGTGTGTGCAGGACGCGTACGCCCAGGCCCTCGGAAATTGGGCGCGGCACGGCGTCCCGGCCCGCCCGGCTGCCTGGCTGACGACCGTGGCCCGCAATCGAGCCCTGGACCTGCTGCGTCACCACTCGACGATGCGCCGGGCGCTGCCGTTGCTGATCGAGGACGACCACACCGAGGACATCGCCGATGCCACCGTGACGGCGTTGACCCAGATCCCCGACGACCGGCTCCGGCTGATCTGCACCTGCTGCCACCCGGCCCTGGCCCTGGAAGCGCAGGTGGCGCTGACGCTGCGGCTCGTGTGCGGCCTGAGCACCGCCGAGGTCGCCCGCGCCTTCCTGGTCGCCGAGCCGACCATGGCCGCCCGCATCACCCGGGCCAAGAAGAAGATCGCCGCGGCCCGCATCCCCTACCGGGTGCCGGGCCCGGCCGAACTCCCCGACCGCGTCGACGCGGTGCTCACGGTCGTCCATCTGCTGTTCACCACCGGGCACACCGCACCCGCGGGCGCGGATCTGATCCGCCGCGACCTGACCGAGCGGGCCACCGACCTGGCCCGCATGCTGCACGCCCTGCTGCCCGAAAACCCTGACGTGACAGGGCTTCTCGCGCTCGTGCTGCTCACCGACGCCCGTCGCGCCGCCCGCGTCGACGCGAACGGGAGCATGCTGCGCCTGTCCGAACAGGACCGCACCCGCTGGGATCGCGCGCAGATCGCCGAGGGCATCGCGCTGGTGCGGGCCGCGCTGAACCGCACGCCGGGCCGTTACGCGCTGCAGGCCGCCATCGCCGCGGTGCACGCCGAGGCGCCCGGTTACGCGGACACCGATTGGCCCGAGATCGCCGGACTGTACGACGTGCTGATCCAGGTCTGGCCCTCACCGGTGGTGGCGCTGAACCGCGCGGTTGCGCTCGGAATGGCAGCGGGCCCCGCGGCGGGACTGACCGCGCTGGCGGAGTTGTCCACCGAACCGCAGCTGGCCGGATACGGCTATCTGCCCGCCGCCCGCGCCCACTTCCTGGCCGCACTGGGCCGCACCGGCGAGGCCCGGCTCGCCTACGACGAGGCCCTGTTGCTCACCGAGAACGCCGCCGAACGCGCGTTCCTGGCCGCGCGCGCAGCCGAGCTGGACGAGTGACCAAACGTTCGCCCACGAGGCACTCAGGGGTCGTTACGGGCCCATCGCGCGACGGCGACCTATCGTGAAACGCATGACGATCACCGTCCCGAGGGCGGCCCGCCGATGTGGCCCATGTGGCGCACCCCGCGCTGACCGCGGACCCGAATCAGCCCCGGCCCGAACCGGCCGCGGCTCGAATCAGCCCCGGCCCGAACCGATTTCAGCCCGCCGACCCGATCGACGAGTCGTACCCCTGCGCCATCCAGCGCGAGGACGGCGGCGCGAACAGCAGCCCCAGCCCGGCCAGCGCGACCAGTCCGAGCGGAATCCCGAACTGCGCCTGACCGCCCTCGAGCATGTACCAGGCCACCGGCAGCAGCAGCACCTGCGCGATCACCGCGATCGCCCGGCCCCAGCGACGTCCGCGGAACAACCCGATCCCGGCCGCGAGCACCGCGGCGCCCAGAATCAGGAACCACGCCGCGGTCCCGTACGCGCTCACCTTGCTCTGATCCACCCCCGACAGACCGCGCACGACCAGCACGATCGCCACGATCACACCGGCCACCCCCTCCAGCGCCGCGAGCGCGCCCGCACCACGCACCGTGTTCGGCACCACCGTCGGCACGTCGCCCTGCGCGACGACCTGATCGTCGTCGCGCCCGTCCGAGTTCTGCATCGCCACGCGCCCAGCCTACGACCCGGCCGAGCCGGACCACGACCAGGGAATCCGACCGCGGGCACGGCCGGGGCACGGAATTCGGACGGGCGGTCAGTAGGCTCGTCGCGTGCGGACGCTGCTGATCGTGAATCCGAATGCCACCTCCACCACAGCGGCCACCCGCGACCTGCTGGCCCATGCGCTGGAGAGCCGCACCCAACTGACCGTCGCGCACACCCAGCACCGCGGGCACGCCGCCGAACTCGCGCAGTGGGCCGCGACCAACGAGATGGACCTGATCGTCGTGCACGGCGGCGACGGCACCGTCAACGAGACGATCAACGGATTCCTGCCGCTGCCGCAGATCGATGACGGGCAGGCGTGGAAACCGCGACTGGGCGTCATCCCGGGCGGCTCGGCGAACGTCTTCGCGCGCTCGCTGGGCATCAAGCCCGATCCGGTCGCGGCGACCAACCAGCTCATCGACCTGATGTCGCTGGAGAAGGATCGCCGGATCGGCCTGGGCCTGGCCGACGATCGCTGGTTCACCTTCAGCTCGGGCGTCGGGCTGGACGCGGATGTGTGCGAGGCCATCGACGAGAGCCGCGCCAAGGGGCACGCGGCCACCCCGGTCCGTTACGTCACCACGACCGTGCGGCAGTTCTTCCGGGCCCGGCGCACCGAACCGTCGGTGACGGTGCACATTCCCGGGCAGGAACCGGTGCGCGGCGTGTACTACGCGTTCGTGACGAATACGACGCCGTGGACGTATCTCGATTCCACCCCGGTACATACCAATCCGGGCACAACATTCGAGACGGGTCTGGGAGTGTTCGCGATGCGGACGATGGGCGTGGCCTCGACCCTGTTGATCACCCGGCAACTGTTGGCCGCCGAGGGAAACCCGCAGGCCCGCAGCCTGTTTCGGGATGACGACGTGCCATCGGTGCGGATCGAGGCCGACACGCCCATAGGTCTGCAAATCGATGGCGATTTCATCGGCCGTCGCAACGTGGTGGATTTCACGGCCGTGCCGCAGGTCCTCGATGTGGTCGCGCCGCAGCCGGATGTGACCCGACACAACTGAGAAACATCCCAGTTGTGCTGCGGAAACCGGTTCGAGCGGGTAAAAAGGACTCCGCAGTCCCCGTTACCGGGGTCTTAGGCGTGAGCTTCCCCACGGTGCACCACAAAGCTATTGACATCTACGGTGTTCGTGAAAGCATTCACAAGCAACCGTGCGGAAACATTCGAGTCGCACAAGTGAACGAACCACAAACTCATGGCGTGCCTTGCGGCGCGCCCAGCAAAGGAGCAGAGGAATGGACTGGCGCCACAAGGCCATCTGTCGCGATGAGGACCCCGAGCTGTTCTTCCCGGTGGGTAACAGCGGTCCTGCACTCGCGCAGATTGCCGATGCCAAGCTGGTCTGCGCCCGCTGCCCCGTCACTGCCGACTGCCTGTCCTGGGCCCTTCAGTCCGGGCAGGACGCTGGTGTATGGGGCGGTATGAGCGAAGACGAGCGGCGCGCGCTGAAGCGTCGCAATGCGCGGACGCGTACCCGGGCCGTCGTCTAACCCACGACGGTCGGCGTTACGGCCACCGATCACACGCATCAGCCCCGGCGCGTAACGCACTTCGGCCCGGCACCCGTGAGGTGCCGGGCTTCATTGTCTCCGGGACCGGATATCTCCGGTCCGGACGGCAACTCCGGCGAGACCGCAATCCGTACATTTCGGCCAGCTGTGCACCGGAATGGCGGATACCGTGCTGGACAAAACAACCGGACGGAAATTCGGCATCGCAATGTGCCAATCCGAAAATCACCCGTGTTGTGCGCCACACGACAAGTCCCGTAAACAGGAAATTCCTGTTGACGCCCCCAAGCGCACGCCGAGCAACCTGTGTCTTTGGCCTCCGCTTCGCTCCGGCAGGTTTTCGGCGCCCGTGTGGCTCGTCGTTCAGCCCTCGAGACTCGGCCTCCGACCATGCGCTTCGAGGGCTGAACGACGAGCCGCGCCGAAAACCCTTGGAGCTGGCCTTGCAGAGCCTTTCGCTTCGCGGGCAACTACCAGGCGGACGGAGACGATTCGCCGCTGGGCACCTTGGTGGTTGCGTTGGGCTTGTCGGCTGTGGAGAGATCTACCGCGTACGACGCCCCAAGGGGACTCGCAGGACCGCATCGGTGCCGACGTCGGCACCGGGGTGCAGCCCGATCGATCCGCCGAGTTCGGCGGTGACCAGGGTGCGGACGATCTGTAGGCCCAGCCGGTCCGAACCCTCCAGGCTGAAACCGTCCGGCAGGCCGCGGCCGTCGTCGCCGATGATGACGTCCAGCCAGCGCGCGGAACGCTCCGAGCGGATCGTCACCGTACCGTTCTCACCGGCGTCGAAGGCGTGCTCGATGGCGTTCTGCACCAGTTCGGTCAGCACCATGACCAGCGGTGTCGCGCGTTCGGCGGAGAACACGCCCAGTGAGCCCTCGCGGCGGACCTTGATGCGCGCGGTGTTGACCGTCGCGACGTCGGCCATGATCGGCAGCAGCCGGTCCACGACCTCGTCGAGATCGACCTCCTCGTCCACCGACATGGACAGCATCTCGTGCACCGAGGCGATCGAGGTGACCCGGCGCACCGATTCGGTCAGCGCGAGCTGCGCCTCCTCGTTCTCGGTGCGACGCGCCTGCAACCGCAGCAGCGCGGCCACGGTCTGGAGATTGTTCTTCACCCGATGGTGGATCTCACGGATGGTGGCGTCCTTGGACAGCAGCGCGCGATCGCGACGCTTGACCTCGGTGACGTCGCGCACCAGCACCGCGGCCCCGGCCAGTTCGCCGTGCGGGCGCAGCACCAGCGTGCGCAGCAGCACCGTCGCCCCGCGCGCCTCGACCTCCATGCGACGTCCGGATTTCCCCGCGAGCGCGGCCTGGATGTCGCTGACGACCTCCTGCGCGTCGAACGGGTCGGTGATCAGCGAACGTGTCGTCTGAGCCAGATCCTGGCCGTCCAGATCGGCCTGCAACCCCATCCGGTGATAGGCCGAGAGCGCGTTGGGACTGGCGTACCGCACGATGCCGTCGGTGTCGAGGCGGATGAATCCGTCCCCCGCGCGCGGACTGGAGTGCGAACCGGTCCGATCCTCCAGCGTCGGGAAGGTGCCGTCGGCCATCATCTGGCACAGATCGTCCGCGCACGCCATGTAGGCGATCTCGAGATTGCCACGCATCTTGGTGCGCTGCACCTCGAGGTCGCGGCCCAGCACCGCGATGACGTCCTCGCCGACGCGCACCGGAATCGCCTCGTGGATCAGCCGGGTCGGATTCGGGTGGTAGACCCCCGCCTGTTCCTGATCGTTGTCGAACCGCACGATCGCGCCGCCGCGCAACGCCTGGAAGACCTGTGGATGATCGTCCCGGGAGGCCAGCGAACCGACCAGATCCTCCGGATGCACGGTCGGCGCGGTGGTGGGGCGGCACTGGGCCACGCACACCACGTCGGCCCCCTCCGCGACCGGGCCGACGCCCACCCACAGTTGCAGATCCGCGAACGACAGATCCGCCAGCAGCTGCCAGTCGCCGACGACACGTTGCAGATGGTCCACGGCCGCGCCGGGCAGATCGGTGTGCTCGGCGAGCAGATCACTCAGAGTGGACATGCTAGGAGATCACGGCGATCAGGTCGCCCTTCTGTAGGACATCGCCGGGCGCGACATTGATCGAGGTGACCGTGCCCGGCCCCTCGGCCACGACGGGGATCTCCATCTTCATCGACTCCAGCAGCACCAGGGTGTCGCCCTCGGCCACCACCGCGCCCTCCCGCGCGACGATCTGGAAGACGGTCGAGACCATCTCCGCGAGCACTTCCTCAGCCATGGCACCCTTCCGGAGTTCGACGTGACGACCAGCTGACGATATAGCCAACCACACGTGGAACAATGTCGTTCGATCAGAAGGGAGAAATCATGGGAAAGCGTGGTCGTAAGAAGCGCAGCCGCAAGGGCAACGCAGCCAATCACGGCAAGCGTCCGAACAGCTGAGCTGTAATTTCGGCGTCGCCTCCGGCGCCGCGTGTTCGCGGCCCCGAAGGCTCGTCGTTCAGCACTCGAGACTCGGCTTCGCCATGCGCTTCGAGTGCTGAACGACGAGCCGGCCGCGAACGTCGCTCGTAAGACTCGCTCCCGAGTGGTTCAGCAGGGTCGAGAACTCACCCGATATCAGAGCTCGTCTATCAGAGCTCGTCGGAACGCTCGGTGACGGTGATCGACCGGCGGATCTCCACGGTCAACCGCTCACGCAGCGAGTCCGGGGCCCGATCACCGCCGCATTTGCGGTTGAGCAGCCGCTTGAGTTTCTCCTCGAGGCCGTACGCGTCGATGCACGGCGAGCAGGTCTCCAGATGATGTTGCAGCCGTTCGCGAGTGGCCTGATCACATTCGCCGTCGATCATCAGCCAGACATCGGCGAGTACCGCCGTACAGTCCAGCTTCATATCCGCATCACCCTCGTTGTGCTCGTGCCCACTCACTGGGTGACCTCCTGACGTGCCCCGTCCCCCGCCTGGTTGCGATCGAACCCCCGCTCGTGGGCCACATCCGCGAGCAGCCCCTTGAGTTGTTTGCGGCCGCGGTGCAGCCGCGACATGACCGTACCGATCGGAGTGCCCATGATCTCGGCGATCTCCTTGTACGGGAAGCCCTCGACGTCGGCGTAGTACACCGCCATCCGGAACTCCTCGGGCAGTTCCTGGAGCGCGGCCTTGATGTCGTCGTCGGGCAGCGCCTCGAGCGCCTCCATCTCCGCCGAACGCAGACCCGTCGAGGTGTGCTCGGCCGTGGCGGCCAGCTGCCAGTCGGTGATCTCGTCGGTCGGATACTGCGCGGGCTGGCGCTGCTTCTTGCGGTAGGAGTTGATGTAGGTGTTGGTCAGGATCCGGTACAGCCAGGCCCGCAGGTTGGTGCCCTCGCGGAAGGACCGGAAGCCCTGGTACGCCTTGGCGAAGGTCTCCTGCACCAGGTCCTCGGCGTCGGCCGGATTGCGGGTCATCCGCAGGGCCGCGCCGTAGAGCTGGTCCAGCAGCGGGAGCGCGTCGCGCTCGAACCGTCGCGCCAGCTCGGCCGGATCCGCCGGGGCGGTCGGCCGCTGTGCCTCCTCGCCGGTGTCCGGCTCGTCACCGGAATCCGGAGTTTCGGCCGCACCGTCCAGGCGATCGGCCGCCAAATCGTCGTCGCTCGTCACGCCCATCCCTTCGATCGCCGTAATCACAGAATCTACCGTGATCGATACGGGCAGCGGGAATCCGGTGACGGGAGGCACCGCCACGGCGACGAGCTCCGCGGACGACGCGGTGCGCGGCGGACGTTCATCGATCAGAACCGTCACCGGCGGACTCCTTCTTTCTCACGGAATGGGATGCGTATGGCGTGCAACATGCGCCGGGGCCGCTGTGTTCCCGCTGCCGGGTGGCCGCGACGCCGGACACACCGCGCCGCTACGCCGGACACACCGCCTTGGCCCGACCGGGCGGCTCGCCTAATGTGACCGGCATGGCCGGTCCGACCCCCGCGATCCGCGCAGCGGCGAAAGCCGAAGTGGCCCATCGCGTGCACACCTATCCGCACGATCCGCGCAACGATTCGTTCGGAGCCGAGGCGGTCGCGGCGCTGGCCGAACGCCTGGGCGTGCAGGCCGGGCAGATCTTCAAGACGCTGGTGATCGAGTTGTCCGGCGGGTCGGGCGGCGTCCGGTTGGCGGTCGCGGTGCTGCCGGTCCCCACGACGCTCTCGCTCAAGGCGGCCGCCGCGGCGCTGGGTGCGTCCAAGGCCGTGATGGCGGACAAGACCAAGGCCGAACGCACCACCGGTTACGTCCTGGGCGGCATCTCCCCGCTGGGTCAGAAGCGCACGCTGCCCACGGTGGTCGACGCCTCGGCGCTGGACTGGGATCGGATGCTGTGCAGCGCCGGACGACGCGGTCTGGAGATCGAACTCGATCCGCGGGATCTGGTGCGTCTCACCTCGGCCGTGACCGCTCCGGTGACCGCGGGCTGAGCATCCACAACTCGGACATCCCGGACATAGCCCCCACTGACCTGCACCGATGGAATACCACATCGGTCACCTTGCATATCCCGACACCCTGACACATACTTGCCAAGTACAACTAGTTGGAAAACTCAAGCAATTGACCGCCTCAACCAGTGTTGCGGTTCCCCGAGGAGGGCGTCCATGGACCACGACGAGGCGATCGATCTCATCGCCCTGCAGTTGATCCGACTGGGCCGAATCCGCGAACGCACCAACGCTCAGATCGCGGCCGCCTCGCACGGAGAGATCGAGGCTGCATCTTACTCGATCATCTTCCGTCTGCTCTACGACGGCCCGATGCGTTCGGGCGCGCTGGCCGAGCTGCTGTACTCCGACGCCTCCACCATCAGCCGCCAGGCCGCCGCACTGGTCAAGCGCGGACTCATCGAACGCCGCGCCGATCCGGCCGACGGCCGGGCCAGCGTGCTGGCGGTCACCGACGCCGGGCGGGAACTCGCCACCGCGCTGCGCCAACGCCGGAACGCGATGCTGGACAACGTACTTCGGGACTGGAGCGAGTCGGAACGGATCGATCTCGGGCGGATGATGAGCCGCTTCGTCGACGACTACGAGCAGGCGCGTCCGGGGATTCTCACGCTCCCCCCGAAGGATTCCGCGACCGCGCAACCCACCGCCGACGCCCAGCGAAACGGCGACGAGTAACTCAAACACGCTGTGCCACAGGGCCGAATCGGCAAATAGCCTGCGAATCCCCCGGTTGTGCGTTTACTTGACGGGCCCGTTCCGTCGATCCGAGGATGTGATGCGCATGTTCCACAGGCAGTCCGTTCGCACCCTGATCATCGCCCTGTCCGGCGGCGTGATCCTGACGTGCGGGGTCGCCACCGCCGTCGCGGCGCCCCAGCCGAAACCCGAGTTCCCGCTCGGCACCCAGCACGAATCCCCCGCTCAGCCCGGTCCCGGCGACCTCGGCGATCAGGCCGAGAAGGCGCAGGATCTGGGCGGGGACATCGTCACGCGAATCATCGATATGGGTGCGGATCTCACCAAATGCGGCCTCAATCTGATCACCCCGAGCGTCGCCTGCAAGTGATCCCACCCGAGTCCGACCGATTTCCGGCCGCACGGACCGCGGCCCGGGAATCACAGCAGACTGATCTGGCCGGGTTGGTCCTCGACCCGGTTCAGCAGTTCGGGGCCGTTGTTCCGGACGCTGTTCACCAGAGCCGGGACCTCCCGCACCACGATGTCCGAAATCCGTTCCAGCCCAGGGGTTTCCAGGAGTTCGTGCGGTGCGGGATGATCCGGGTCGAGCCAGGCGGACCACTGTTCGCGCGGCATCATCAGCGGCATCCGGTCGTGGATGGCGGTCAGCTCGCCGATCGCGTCGGTGGTCAGGATCGTGCAGGACAGCAGCGGATCCGGCTGCGGCTGGGCGCGATCACGCCAGATCGACCACAGCCCGGCCATGTAGAGCGGGGACCCGTCGGCGCGGGACATGTAATAAGGGCGCTTGACAGCTTTGCCCTTCGCCGCCGGATCACCCGCCACGACCCACTCGTACCAGCCGTCCATCGGCACCAGACAGCGACGTTTCTTGACCGCGTCACGAAACGAGGGCGCCTCGGCCGCCCGATCGGCGCGCGCGTTGAACAGCGGTTTCCCCTTGACCGGCACACCGGGTTCGGCCGCCTTGGTCCACACCGGAATCAGCCCCCACCGCATCCGCCGGATCCGCAACCGCGCGGCCTCCTCGGGATGCTCCCGATCGTGCCGCTCGACCACCGTCAACACCTGATTGGTCGGCGCCACATTGTAATTCGGATCGACCGGCCCCTCCCCGGTCTCATCGATCGCATCCAGCTCGGCCGCCAAACGGCCCGGGTTCACCGTGGTCGCATATCTGCCGCACATTCCCCCATGCTACTGAGCACCACTACGCAAAACCCACACTCGAACCACGTCAACCACAAGATCACCCAGTTCCGCAAACCCCGTTGAAGGCCGACAGCAAAGTTCGCGGCCCGGCTCGCCGGTCGGACGCGTGGCGGGTGCGAGGAACGAGTGCCCGACACGGGGCTCAGCGGTGAGCCTCAGGGGGCCGCGAACCCGCCGGAGCGGAGCGGAGGCCGAAAATACAGTTGGCCGGAATTACATGTGATGGCGGGTGACTTCATATCTAAGCTGTTCACATCTACGCTATGAGAACTTCACACGTTCACCTTCTCACAAGGGGTCGCCGTAACCATGTCCACCACCGAGCCGACAACCGCCCGACGGACCGTGCTGACCTCGGTCAACCCGGCCACGGGCGAGGTCATCGATACGCATCCGATCGCCGATGAGGAGGCGGTGGCCGCGGCCGTCGCCAAGGCCCGTACCGCCGCCGCGAGCTGGGGTGCGCTGAGCTATTCCGACCGCAAGCGGTATCTGCTGCGGTGGTCCACCCGGCTCGTCGAGAAGTCCGACGAACTGTGCGATCTGATCCACCTCGAGAACGGCAAGACCCGCGACGACGCGTTCCTGGAATTGCTGCTGACCCTCGAGCACATCTCCTGGGCCGCCAAGAACGCCGAAAAGGTGCTCAAGACCAAGAAGGTCTCCGCCGGCGCGCTGATGTCCAACTTCGGCGCGTACATCGAGCAGCGCCCGCTCGGCGTCATCGGGGTGATCGGCCCGTGGAACTACCCGATCTACACCCCCAACGGTTCGATCGCCTACGCGCTGGCCGCCGGTAACGCCGTGGTCTACAAGCCGAGCGAATTCTCCACCGGCATCGGCAATTTCGTCGCCCAGGCGTTCGCGGAGGCCAATCCCGAACTGCCCGACGGCATCTTCACCACCATCAACGGCTACGGCGAGACCGGCGCCGCGCTGGTGCGCGCGGATATCGACAAGATCGCGTTCACCGGCTCCGCAGCCACCGGCAAGAAGATCATGGCCGCCGCAGCCGACCGGCTCACCCCGGTACTGCTCGAATGCGGCGGTAAGGACGCGGTCATCGTCGCGGCCGATGCCGACGTCACCGCCGCCGCCGACGCGGTCGCCTACGGCGCGACCATGAACAGCGGCCAGACCTGCGCGGGCGTCGAGCGCGTCTACGTGGACGCCTCGGTCCGGGACAAGTTCGTCGCCGAGGTCAAGCGCATCCTCACCGACGTGCACCCGGGTTCGGACGGTAAGGCCGCCTACGGCCCGATGACCATGCCCAGCCAGATCGATATCGTGCGCCGCCACATCGAGGACGCGCTGAAGAACGGCGGCACCGCGGTGCTCGGCGGCCTGGACTCGATCAAGGGCGCGTTCATCGAGCCGGTCGTGCTGGTCGACGTGGACGAGGATTCCGCGGCCGTGCGCGAGGAGACCTTCGGCCCGACGGTCACCATCCGCACCGTGAACAGCATCGACGAGGCCATCGACCTGGCGAACGACTCCACCTACTCGCTGGGTTCGACGGTGTTCTCCCGCAAGCACGGCCTCGAGATCGCCCGCCGCATCAAGGCCGGCGCCACCTCGGTCAACTCGGTGCTCGGTTTCGCGGCCATCTCCGCCCTGCCCTTCGGCGGCGGCCGCGACTCGGGCATCGGCCGCATCCACGGCGCGCCCGGCATGCTGGAATTCACCACCCCGCACTCGATCGCGGTGCAGCGCTTCGCGATTCCGGGCATGGCGCTGATGAGCTACTCGCGCACCGCGAGCACCATGAAACTGCTGCGCCGGGTCGTGCCGATCCTGCACGGCCGCAACAAGTAGCTGTGTTGGGGTGGCCGGTGGAAAATCACCGGCCACCTGTGGGTCGAGATATCATCTGGGCATGTCCAGCCCTTTCGTCGAGCACGACCTCCCCGACACCATGACGTGGGAGGAACTGGAACGTCTTCCGGAAGAGGTCGCTTCGCAGATCGAGTTGTGGGGCGGTCATGTCGTGTGGGCACGCAGAGGGCCTGGTGAACATCAGGTATTCACAGGGAGACTCTGGAATGCGCTCGAACGCTGTGCACGCAAGGACATGACCACTCAGGACGAGCACTGCTGGCGTGCGAACTTCGAAACCAACGTCTTCTTCCGGAAGACCGACAAGAACGACTTCATGACCCCGGACTTCCTGGTGCACCGCTGTCTCGGTGCCCCGTACCAGGACCTCCACGCCGACGATATCTTCTTGGTCGGAGAGGTACTTTCTCCTTCCAACCGTCCCAAGGAAATCAACGCCAAACGCAGGCGCTACGCCGACGGCGGGATCCCCTGGTACTGGGAGGTCATCCTGGCCGACGACGCCAGCGCGATTGATACAGTGGCGATCTTCGCCCTCGAGACAGCCCCGGGATCACTCCCAGAAGGAGTGCGAGCCCTCCACAAGGCCAACTACATCCTCGTCGGCGAATGGACCCACGACGAGGAAAACGGCGTCGAGTTCACGCACCCGTTCCCCATCTCCATCCCGTGGTCCGAACTCGAATTCTGACCGCGGCCACGATCGGTGAAATCTCATAAGCCCGCGGCGATTTCCGTGCCGCGGGCTTGTGCGTTCACTGCGAGTTCGTGACCATGCGCATCCCGAATCAATCGATAGGACAAGATGGTGGGGTGAGTCTCTGGCCAGCGCCCCATACCGAGCACCCCGTCCATGCGACCGTGACCCTGCCCGGGTCCAAATCCATCACCAATCGGGCCCTGATCCTCGCCGCGCTCGCCGATCGCCCCTCGACGATCACCGGTGCGCTGCGCAGCCGCGACACCGATCTCATGATCGCGGCGTTGCGGGCGATGGGCGCCGAGATCAGCGGTGACGCCGACACTCTCGCCGTCACCCCGGCCGAACTGACCGGCGCGTCCGTCGACTGCGGGCTCGCCGGGACCGTCATGCGATTCCTGCCCCCGGTGGCGGCGCTGGCGAGCGGCGACGTCGCGTTCTCCGGCGACGATCAGGCCGCCGCGCGGCCGCTGCGCACCATTCTGGACGCGTTGCGCGGGCTCGGCGTCGCCATCGACGGGGACGCCCTGCCGTTCACGGTGCACGGCGGCGGTGCGCTGCGCGGGGGCTCGGTGACCATCGACGCGTCGGGTTCCTCGCAGTTCGTCTCCGGGCTGCTGCTGTCCGCGGCCCGCTTCACCGAGGGGCTGACCGTGCGGCACGAGGGTGCGCCGCTGCCCTCGATGCCGCACATCGAGATGACCGTGCAGATGTTGCGCCAGGCCGACGTCGAGGTCACCGCGCCCACCGATCCACGGCGCGAACAGATCTGGACGATCGCGCCCGGACCGATCCACGGGGTGGACTGGGAGGTCGAACCCGACCTGTCCAATGCGACGCCGTTCCTGGCCGCGGCCGCGGTGACCGGCGGTGAGGTGACCATTCCGCACTGGCCGCAGCTGACCACGCAGCCGGGTGACGTCATCCGGGAGATTCTGGTGCGCATGGGCGCGGAGGCGCGGCGGGCGCACGGCAAACTCGTGGTGCGCGGGCCCGAGCAACTGGCCGGGATCGATATCGATCTGCACGATGTCGGCGAGCTGACGCCGACGGTGGCAGCCCTTGCGGCACTTGCCGATTCGCCGTCGCGGCTGCGCGGTATCGCGCATCTGCGCGGGCACGAGACCGATCGGCTGGCGGCGTTGTCGACCGAGATCAACCGGTTGGGCGGCAAGGTCACCGAGACCGACGACGGGCTGTCCATCGAACCGACGCCCCTGCAGGGCGGGCAGTGGCGTTCCTACGCCGACCACCGGATGGCCACCGCGGGAGCGATACTCGGGCTGCGGGTGCCGGGTGTGCGGATCGAGGACATCGGGACCACCGCCAAGACCCTGCCGGATTTCGTATCCCTCTGGGAGACAATGCTTTCCGGTGACGGGGCGGGTGCTGCCGACGGCACGGCAGGGTCGGCGCACTGAAGCGGCGCGAGTACGACGAGTCCGATGTCCGGGTACGCCCGGGCAGGGGCTCGCGTCCGCGCACCAAGACCCGTCCCGAGCATCGGGACGCGCGCGCCGCGATGGTGACCTCGGTGGATCGCGGGCGCTGGAGTTGTGTGCTGGACGGGGATCCGGAACTGCCGATCGTCGCGATGCGGGCGCGCGAACTGGGCCGCACCCCGATCGTGGTGGGCGATCAGGTCGACGTGGTCGGTGATCTGTCCGGTAAACCCGACACGCTGGCCCGCATCGTGCGGGTGGCCGATCGCGCGACGGTGTTGCGGCGCACCGCCGATGACACCGATCCGTTCGAGCGGATCGTGGTCGCCAATGCCGAACAGCTGTTCATCGTCGTCGCGCTGGCCGATCCGCCGCCGCGCACCGGTTTCGTCGAACGCGCCATGGCCGCCGCGTATGCCGGTGGGCTGCAACCGATCCTGTGCCTGACCAAACACGATCTGGCCGCCGAATCCGAATTCGCCTCCGCCTTCGACGATCTGGACCTGACCATCGTCTACGGCGGCCGCGACGACCCCCTCGACGCGGTCCACGACCTGCTGCGCGACAAACTCACCTGCCTCCTCGGCCACTCCGGCGTCGGCAAGTCCACCCTGGTCAATCGTGTTGTCCCCCAAGCGGATCGAGCCGTAGGCGACGTCTCCGGCGTAGGCAAGGGCCGCCACACCTCCACCCAGTCCCTGGCCCTGCCCCTCACCGACGGCGGCTGGATCATCGACACCCCCGGCATCCGCTCCTTCGGCCTGGCCCACATCACCCCCGACGACGTCATCCAAGCCTTCGCCGACCTCGCGGAAGCCATCGAAGACTGCCCCCGAGGCTGCACCCACCTCGGCCCCCCCGCCGACCCCGAATGCGCCCTCGACACCCTCCCCGGCAAAGAACGCCGAGTAGCCGCCATCCGCCTCCTACTCGTAGCCCTCAACTCCAACGACCCCTGGGTCGTCGGCAACGGCTAGGCACAGCGTCAATGCCGGACTCACCGCATTCGTGTGCAGATCACACGGCATTTCGGTTGCCGCGGAGCCGATCAGGACCTCGGCACCGGTCGCCGATGATCACGAGATGGCTGCCGGGAACCATTCAGAATTCGAGTTCCGACCAGGGAATGCGGATGGGATAAGGGAAGGCGAATTCTATGGCGTCGCTGCTCTTCGGCGACCATTTACCTGCCAGGAGGTAGTTGGCACGATGCAGGGGGTGCGCTCCGGCCGGGAGAGGACCGTGGGAGGTCTCCAATGCATAGGCTCGGACGGTCTCGATCGCGCTTGTGGCTTGCTGCAAAGCCACCTCCCAATACCAGGGGATACCCGCCTTGGCATAACGAGCCTTCTTGTCGTCCATGTCGGTCTGCGTATTCGAAGGGGACAGGACCTCGCCGACCAACAGTACGTCCTCGGCGCGCACATCTTGATAAGGACGTTGGAGACACCGGTGTACCAAGAAGTCCGGCGTGACGAAGTCCGATTTTCCGGACCGACCGAAGAAGACATTCGTCTCGGTGTGCACTCGCCAGCACTGCTCCGGATCACCGGACATGTGTTCACGGGCACAACGCCGTAGGCCACTCCATATCAGGTTGGTGAACTCCTGATGCTCAGCGGGCCCGCGCCGAAGCCACACCACCCTGCCATCCCACAACTCGATCTGCGCAGCGATCTCCTCCGGGAGACGCGCAAGCTCCTCCCAGGTCATGCACTCGGGAAGATCGGGCAGGCCGACATGTGGACTCGACATGGCCTCATCGTACCGGCGGAAATCAACCGGGCAGCGCCACTCGTCACGACGTCTGGGACCAGCGACCACGCGGAGAAACGCAAACGCCCGCTCCGGAAACGGAACGGGCGTCTGTGAGATGTGGAATCAGTGGCGGCGCTTGGATTTCGGGCCGCGGTCGGCTCGGGACTCGTTGCGGGCGGCCTCGCGGCGTTCGCGGCGGGTCATGCCGGCGTCCTCGGTGGCGCCGTATTCCTGGGCGTCGCTGCTGCGGGCGGCGTGGCCGTCCTCGTCGGGGCCCGAGTAGCTCAGGCCGCGGGGGGCGGAGTTGTCGATTCCCTTGGCGCGCAGGGGGGCCGGGGCCGCGGTGCCGTTGGTTTGGGGGGCGTCGACGAGGGCGCCCACCGGGGAGCGCAGGCCCTGGCCGATCGGGGCGTCCTGCGGGGGCTCCACCTCGAACTTCACGTTGAACAGGAAGTGGACCGACTCCTCCTTGAGGCCCTCGAGCATCGCGGAGAACATGTCGTAACCCTCGCGCTGGTACTCGACCAGCGGATCGCGCTGGGCCATCGCGCGCAGGCCGATGCCCTCCTTGAGATAGTCCATCTCGTAGAGGTGCTCACGCCACTTGCGGTCCAGGACCTGCAGCAGCACCTGATGCTCGAGGGCGCGGGTGCTGCCGTCGCCGGCCAGGTCGTCGATCTCCTTCTCCCGCTGCTCGTACGCGTTGTGCGCGTCGTCGAGGATAGCCTCGAGCAACTCCTCGCGGCTCAGCTCGCCGATCTCGTCGTGCTCGTTCTCGCCGGTCAGATCCTTGTAGTCGAGGGTGATCGGGTACAGCGACTTCAGCGCCGTCCACAACTTGTCCAGATCCCAGTCCTCGACGTAGCCCTCGGCGGTCGCGCCGTTGACATAGGCGGTGACCACATCGGTGATCATCTCCTGGACCTGGCCGTCCATATCCTCGTTGCCCAGGATGCGCTGCCGCTCGTCGTAGATGATGGTGCGCTGCTGGTTCATCACCTCGTCGTACTTCAGCACGTTCTTGCGGATCTCGAAGTTCTGCTGCTCGACCTGGGTCTGCGCGCTCTTGATCGCGCGCGAGACCATCTTGGCCTCGATCGGCACATCGTCGGGCAGGTTCAGGCGGGTCATGATCGACTCCAGCGTCGCGCCGTTGAACCGCCGCATCAACTCGTCACCCAGCGACAGGTAGAACCGCGACTCCCCCGGATCGCCCTGCCGACCGGACCGGCCGCGCAACTGGTTGTCGATACGCCGCGACTCGTGCCGCTCGGTGCCCAGCACGTACAGCCCACCGGCGTCGCGCACCGCCTCGGCGTCCTCGTCGACCTCCTGCTTGACCTGCTCGAGCGCCGAATGCCAGTGCGCCTCATACTCTTCCGGCGTCTCGACCGGGTCCAGCCCCTGCCGGCGCAGCAGCAGGTCGGCCAGGATGTCCGGGTTGCCGCCGAGCACGATGTCGGTACCACGACCGGCCATGTTCGTCGCGACGGTGACCGCGCCCGGCCGCCCGGCCTCGGCGACGATCTCCGCCTCCTTCTCGTGGAACTTGGCGTTGAGCACGTTGTGCGGGATGCCGCGTTCGGTCAGCAGCTTGGACAGGTACTCCGACCGTTCCACCGAGGTGGTACCGATCAGGACCGGCTGCCCCTTCTCGTACCGTTCGGTGATGTCGTCGGCGACCGCGGAGAACTTGCCCTCCTCGGTCTTGTAGATCAGATCCGCCTGATCCTTGCGCAACATCGGCTTGTTGGTCGGGATCGGCACCACACCGAGCGAATACGTCTGGTGCAGCTCGGCCGCCTCGGTCTCGGCGGTACCGGTCATCCCGGACAACTTGTCGTAGAGCCGGAAGTAGTTCTGCAGCGTGATGGTGGCCAGCGTCTGGTTCTCGGGCTGGATCTCCACGCCCTCCTTGGCCTCGATGGCCTGGTGCATGCCCTCGTTGTAGCGGCGGCCCACCAGGATGCGGCCGGTGAACTCGTCGACGATGATGACCTCGCCGTTGCGGACGATGTAGTCCTTGTCCCGGGCGAACAGATCCTTTGCCTTGAGGGCGTTGTTCAGGTAGCTGATCAGGGGCGAGTTCGCCGCCTCGTACAGGTTGTCGATGCCCAGCTGATCCTCGACGTACGCGACGCCGGTGGTGCTCACGCCGACGGTGCGCTTCTTCAGATCGAACTCGTAGTGGTACCGACCCTCGATCTCCGCCGCGCGACTCTGCCGCTCCTGGCTGGTCATCGCGGTGGTATCGATACCCTTCATCTCCGGCGCCATGCGCGCGAACTCGGTGTACCACTTGGACGCGGTGACATCGGCCGGGCCGGAGATGATCAGCGGGGTGCGGGCCTCGTCGATGAGGATGGAGTCGACCTCGTCGACGACGGCGAAGTTGTGGCCGCGCTGCACCAGATCCTCGCGCGAATGCGTCATGTTGTCGCGCAGGTAGTCGAAGCCGAACTCGTTGTTGGTGCCGTAGGTGATGTCCGCCGCGTAGGCCACCTTGCGCTCGGCGGGGGTCATCCCGGACAGGATCACCCCGACCTCGAGGCCGAGGAACCGGTGCACGCGGCCCATCCACTCCGAGTCGCGCTTGGCCAGATAGTCGTTGACGGTGACCACGTGCACGCCGTCGCCGCCGAGGGCGTTGAGGTAGGCGGGCAGCACACAGGTCAGGGTCTTGCCCTCACCGGTCTTCATCTCCGCGACGTTGCCGATGTGCAGGGCGGCGCCACCCATGATCTGCACCTTGTAGTGCTTCTGGTTCAGCACCCGCATGGACGCCTCGCGGGCCACCGCGAACGCCTCCAGCAGGGTCTGATCCAGGAAATCCCGCTTGACCCGCAGCACGACGCGTTCCTGCTCGGCCTCGTCCTCGACACCCTCGAGGGCGTCGGTGATGTCGTCGGCGAGACGGTCCCGGAACTCCTCGGTCTTGGCCTGCAACTCGGCGTCGCTGAGATCGGCGAACTCCTCTTCCAGAGCCAGGACCTCGTCTGCGAGCTTGGAGAGCCGCTTGACGGTGCGACCCTCACCAATACGTAGCAACCTCGTCAGTGTCAGCGCAGGCACGGGTCTCGTCAGTCCTCTGGTCGGTGGTTGTCGTTCGGTCGGCATCGCCGATGCGCGGATGCGCGGCAAGGTTCATGGTAATGCGCGGCCCATGGTATGCGTCGCGCGGCGGAGCCAGCAGGATCCGCCGGTGGAAGGGGTGCGAGCGTCCGGACGGGGCTCCGGACGCGCTCAGCGCAGGCGTAGCGCGGTCAATCGGCACTCGCCGCGTTTCGCGGTGATGCGGGCCGCGACCGCGAATCGGCGACCACCGCGCTCGTACCCGCCGAAGACCTCCGCCGCACCCGTTCCGTCGGGCACCACACGCACCCCGACCAGCACCGCCGCACCCAATCGGCGATCGCCGCCGCCGGTGCGCACAAGCGTCTGCACCGCCGCGATCACAGCGGGTTCGGCCAGCGGGCGCAGCTGTGCGGCACTGCGGCGGCCGTCCAGCACCTCGAATACCAAACGCAACGCCCGCTCGGCGAATTGCTTTGCCGCCGAATGGTTTTCATCCACAACCGGCGCTGCCGCACGCGCCGCCGAACGCCCGTCGTGCGGTGTGCGACGAGCCACGGCATACCGCCGCGCGGCCCCAATCGGGTGCACCACCGACTCCACGATCGGCCCGGCCGGACCGCTGGACCGCGCCGGAATGCCCCCTGCGCACTCCAACGGCGGTTCGAAGGCCGGAACCTCCGCCAGCGACCGATCCGCACCGGCCGTCCCGGTGTCGTTCCGAGATCCGAACATTCCGCCTTCCCCCTGCTTGTCGGGTCCCCTGGACACGGATCGAAACAGCATGCCACGTGCGACGTCGCCGGTACAGGATTTCCCGTCGGTACCGCGACATGTCCCACACCCGGCACCGAACCGTTCGGAGCGCATCACAATGGAGCGAGTATCGAAAGGGGTACCGGTCAGCGTGATCACGAGACTGTCACCGCAGGACGCATCGTTCTACCGACTCGAGACGAGCAGCAATCCGATGCACATCGGATCGCTCGCGATCATGCGCGCGACCCCGGCCGAGGGCCCGTGCGGACCGCTGGACCACGACCGGCTGCTGGAACTGGTCGCCAGCCGGCTGCCGCTGGTGCCGCGCTACCGGCGCAAGGTCCGCGAGGTCCCGCTCGAACTCGGCCGCCCGGTCT
Source organism: Nocardia macrotermitis (assembly GCF_009604405.1). GTDB lineage: Bacteria > Actinomycetota > Actinomycetes > Mycobacteriales > Mycobacteriaceae > Nocardia > Nocardia macrotermitis. Next base: position 537,348 of record NZ_WEGK01000005.1, on the reverse strand, counting down.
GGGTGCAGGACAGCCGATTCGACCCGGCCTACCACGTGCGCCGCGCCGGCCTGCCCGCCCCCGGCACCGACGAACAACTGCTGGAACTGGTCGCGCGGCTGTCCTCGCGACCGCTGGACCAGACCCGCCCGCTGTGGGAGATGTATCTGATCGAGGGCCTGTCCGGGGATCGCTGCGCGATCTTCACCAAAACCCATTCCGCGCTGGTGGACGGCAGTTCGGCCTTCGAGATCGGGCACGTCATCCTGGACAACTCGCCGTATCCGCGCGAGGTCGCCGCCGAGGCGTGGGTCACCGGACACGAACCGGGCGAGGCCGAACTGCTGGCCATGTCGGTGATCGATCTGGCCACCCAGCCCGCCGAGGCGCTCGAGGTGCTGCGGCGCGCCGGAACCGACGCCTTCTCGTTCGTCGACGCCGCGGGAAAGGCGGCCGGACGGGTGGTCACCGCGGTCCGCACCGCCGCGAGCGGGACGCCGGTGAGCCCGTTCAACGCGCCCACCTCCCGTAACCGCCGTTTCGAGGTGGTGTCCACCGATCTCGACGACTACCGCACCATCCGCCGCGGCTTCGACTGCTCCATCAACGACGCCATCCTGGCCGTGGTGACCGGCGCGCTGCGCATCTTCATCCAGTCCCGCGGCGAGGTGCTCACCGAATCGGCGGCGGTGCGCGCGGTGGTGCCGATGTCGGTCTATGTCGAAGGGCGGCACGGGGATCGGCCGCGACCCACCAGCGAGGTCTCCTCGTTGCTGATCGATCTGCCGGTGGGCGAACCGAATCCGGTGATCCGGCTGTCGCACATCGCGCACGCCACCGAGCCGAATTCCCGGCACAAGCGCGGGGTGCGGGCGCGTACGCTCGTGCACATGGCGGGTTTCGCCCCGGCGAGCCTGCACGCGATGAGCGTGCGTGCGGCGAGTACGTTCGCCGAGCACACGTTCAATCTGGTGATCACCAATGCACCTGGTCCGCAGCAACCGATGTACATCGGCGGCGCGCGGATGCTGGAGATGTATCCGGTGTCGCCACTGCTGCGCAACCAGGCCACGAGTATCGGAATCACCTCGTACGACGGACGGGTGTTCTACGGTCTCAACGCCGATCGCGATGCGATGGCCGATATCGGTGTGCTGTCCGCGGCGGTGCACGAATCCATGGAGGAGATGCTCGGTGCCTGCGTCCAGTGAAGCCGCGGCCGGAAAAGGCAAACTGCGGGTCTACATCCCGGCGACCGTTCCGATGCTCCGGGAACTGGTGGCCGAGCGGGAGATCCGCGCGATCAACGACACCGCGTTCGCGGTCACCCCGGCGTTGCGCGAGGCGTACGCGTCGGGTGACGACGAGGAACTGGCCGAGGTCGCGATGATCGAGGCCGGTCGCGCCGCACTGCGCCTGCTGGCCCAGGAACGCGAGGCCGCGCTGCTGGCCGACGAGACCGCCGCGGACTCCGACGAGGACGGCGGCGACTACTCCGCCCCCGTCTACCGCCGCGCGGTGATCGCCGCCGACGTCACCGGCGCGACCCTGCGCCCCGACCTGGACGACGCCGTGGTCCGGCTGTCCGCGGCCGTCACCTACAAGCAGATCGCCTCGGTGCACGTCGACCTGGCCGACGCCGAACCGGCGATCGCCAAGGCGGTGGATGTCATCGATGCCGCCGACATCGGCGACGAGGACGCCGAATTCGTCCTCGGTGACGCCGAGGACCACCAGCTCGCCTGGTACGCCGCCCAGGAACTCCCGTTCCTGTTGGATCTGCTGTAATTTTGGCCTCCGCTCCGGCGGGTTTTCGGCGCAGGTGTGGCTCGTCGTTCAGCCCTCGAGACTCGGCCTCCGACCATGCGCTTCGAGGGCTGAACGACGAGCCGCGCCGAAAACCCTTGGAGCTGGCCTTGCAGAGCCTTTCGCTTCGCGGGCAACTACCAGGCGGACAGAGACGATTCGCCGCTGGGCACGTCCGAAGTTACGTTATGCGGTGCCGTGATTGATCTCAGCCAAAAATCCACCGCTAACCTACGATGCCGTAACCTTGCCTGCGACAGATGCGTCGCACCATTGATCACAGGGAAATGAGCATTCGCACGATGGTCTCGAAATCGGTACAGGGCGTTCGGGCATGGCTGGAGGCCCCGGTCGCCGAGGCGAAGATGGCCGGACGCACCCGGCTCAACGCGTTGCGTGGCGTGGCCGCCCGCGTCACGACGCCGCTGCTGCCGGACGACTATCTGCACCTGATCAACCCGCTGTGGTCCGCGCGCGAGCTGCGCGGCCGCATCGTTGATGTGCGCAAGGAGACCGCGGACGCGGTCACCCTGGTGATCAAGCCGGGCTGGGGATTCGACTTCAAGTTCACCCCCGGCCAGTACATCGGCATCGGCGTCCTGATCGAGGGCCGCTGGCACTGGCGTTCCTACTCGCTGACCTCGCCGCCCGACTGGAGCGATACCGAGGGCGGGAAGAACTCGCAACGGGTGATCTCCATCGCGGTCAAGGCGATGCCGGAGGGGTTCCTGTCCAGCCATCTGGTCAACGGCGTGCCCGAGGGCACGATCGTGCGGCTGGCCGCGCCGCAGGGCGGATTCGTACTTCCCGAGCCGCCCCCGGCGAAGGTGTTGTTCCTCACCGCGGGCAGCGGCATCACCCCGGTGATGGCGATGTTGCGCACGATGGACCGGCGCGGCGCGGTACCCGACGTGGTGCACATCCATTCCGCCCGCACCACCGAGGACGTGATGTTCGGCGAGGAACTGCGCCGCATGCACGACGCGCACCCGAGCTTCACCTCGCACGTCAACCTGACCGGCGAACAGGGCAAGTTCGATCTCACCTCCCTGGACGAGCTGTACCCGGACTGGCGCGAGCGGCAGACCTGGGCGTGCGGCCCGCTCCAGATGCTCAACGACATCGAAAGTCACTGGGCCGCAGCGGATGTCAGCGACAATCTGCATGTCGAGCGATTCGAGGTGGAACGTTCCGCGGTCGGCGAGGGCGGCACGGTCACCTTCGCCCGCAGCGGCCGCACCGTCGCGATCGACGGCGCCACCACGCTGATGCAGGCCGGTGAGGACGCGGGCGTGCAGATGCCGTTCGGCTGCCGGATGGGCATCTGCCAGACCTGCGTGGTCACCATCACCGACGGCCACGCGCGTGACCTGCGCAACGGCACCGAACACCAGGCCGGGGAGAAGATCCAGACCTGTATTTCCGCGGCCGCCGGGGACTGCACACTGGACGTGTGAACACTATTCACCGAAACCCGATACCCTCGGTGGCATCCCGGTGCACCGCGCACCCCCACCCCTGACGCGTGGAGCGAATCGAGGCAACTCAGCACAGTGGCAATCACCGATATCAAGGCGTTCGCTCATCTGACGGAAACGGATATCGAGACCCTGGGACAGGAGCTCGACAGCATCCGGCGCGCCGTCGAATCATCGCTGGGCGAGAACGACGCGAAATACATCCGGCGGTCCATTCGCGCCCAGCGCATCCTGGAGACCGCCGGACGGGTCACCCTGTTCGCCGGTAAACGGCGCACGGCGTGGCTGGCCGGTACGGCCTTGCTGACGATTGCCAAGATCATCGAGAACATGGAGCTCGGGCACAACATCAGCCACGGGCAATGGGACTGGATGAACGACCCGGAGGTCCACTCCACCACCTGGGAGTGGGATATGACGGGCACCTCCGGACAGTGGAAGCGCGCGCACAACTACTCGCACCACACCTACACCAATGTGCTGGGTAAGGACGACGACCTGGGTTTCGGCATCCTGCGCATGACCCGCGACGAGCAGTGGCGGCCGATCCACCTGATCCAGCCGCTGGCGAATCTGGTGCTGGCCGCGACCTTCGAGTGGGGTATCGCACTGCACGACCTGAAGGCGGAGAAGGAACAGCTGGGCGTTCCGCCCATGCAGGTGCTGTCCGAGCCGAACAAGGCGTTCGCGCGCAAGGCCGGTCGGCAGGTGGCCAAGGATTTCGTGTTCTATCCCGCGTTGAGCGGCCCGGGCTGGAAACGCACCATGCAGGCCAATGCCACCGCGAATCTGCTGCGCAATCTGTGGGCGTACGCGGTGATCTTCTGCGGCCACTTCCCGGACGGCGCGGAGAAATTCACCGAGGAGCAGTTCGCGAGCGAGACCCGCGGCGAATGGTATCTGCGGCAGATGCTGGGCAGCGCGAATTTCACCGCGGGCCCGGCGATGGCGTTCATGAGCGGCAACCTGTGCTACCAGATCGAACATCATCTGTTCCCGGACATTCCGAGCAGCCGCTATCCGGAGATCTCGGTCCAGGTGCGCGAACTCTGCGACAAATACGATCTGCCGTATACCACCGGTTCGCTGGGCAAACAGTATCTGCTGGCCTTCCGGACCATTCACAAGCTGGCGCTGCCGGACCGATATCTGCGCCGCACCGCCGACGACGCCCCGGAAACCTCGTCCGAACGCAAATTCGCGGCGCTGTCCCGGCACTGGCCCAGCGCGGAAACCCGTATCGATCCCGAAACCGGTGAACGTCGCGGTCTGCGATCGGCGATGGCCGAGGCGAAGGTGGCATTGCGGGAGCGCGCCCGGCAGGAGAAACAGGCCCTGCGCGAAGCCAAACTCGCACTGCAGGACAAAGCCCGCCAGGAACAACAGGCATTGCTCGAAGCAACCCAGGCGTGGCAGGACAAAGCGCGCCAGGAGCAACAGGCATTGCGCGAGGCCACCCAGGTTCTCCAGGACAAGGCGCGCGAGGAGCGGCGGCAGTTGCGGCGGCGCGCGTTGCGGGAGCGGGCGCTGTGGCGGGTACGCCGTCGGCAGCGGTCGCGACGGGACCGTTAAGCATATCCTGGTCACATTCACAATGCGGCGTACGCCACAGTTGTGAATCGATCCCGAGACAACCTACGGACCCGTAACCTACGGTAGTGTAACCCGCATGGCGATCTCGGATGTCAAGGAATACGCGCACCTCACCCCGGAGGATGTCGAAGCAATCGGTGTCGAGCTGGATACCATCCGGCGTGAAATCGAAGCCTCCCGTGGACAGCGCGATGCCCGCTACATCCGCAATGTGATCCGGCTCCAGCGTGCGCTCGAGATCAGCGGGCGTGCGGTGTTGTTCGCGGGCTTCCTGCCGCCCGCGTGGCTGGCCGGGGTGGCCCTGCTGGGCACGGCCAAGATCATCGAGAACATGGAGATCGGCCACAATGTCATGCACGGCCAGTGGGACTGGATGAACGATCCGGAAATCCACTCGGCGGCGTGGGAATGGGACAATGTGGGCCCGTCCGCGCACTGGAAGATCACGCACAATTTCCTGCACCACAAGTACACCAACGTGCTGGGCATGGACGACGACATCGGCTACGGCCTGCTGCGCGTCACGCGCGATCAGCGGTGGTCGCCGTTCTATCTCGGGCAGCCGGTGTACAACCTGCTGTTGCAGATGTTCTTCGAATACGGCGTCGCGATCCAGCATCTGGAACTGGGTAAGGTCGCCAAGAAGAAGTGGGACGCCGACAGCCCCGAGCGCCTGCAATTCGAGGAGGATCGCCGCCTGGTGCTGAAGAAGGTCGGCAAACAGGTCGCGAAGGATTACGTGATCTTCCCGCTGCTGACCGGTCCGGCGTTCCTGTCCACGCTCTCGGCCAATGTCGTCGCCAATATCATCCGCAATGTCTGGACCAACGCGGTGATCTTCTGCGGCCACTTCCCCGACGGCGCCGAGAAATTCACCAAGGCCGATATCGACGGCGAGACCCAGGGCGAATGGTATCTGCGCCAGATGCTGGGCAGCGCCAACATCTCCGGCGGCCCGGTCCTGCATTTCATGACCGGTAACCTCTCACACCAGATCGAGCACCACCTGTTCCCGGATCTGCCGAGCAACCGGCTCGCCTCGATCGCGGTGCGGGTGCGCGCGCTGTGCGACAAATACGATCTGCCCTACACCACCGGTTCGATGCCGGTGCAGTACGGCAAGTCGTGGCGCACCATCATCAAGCTCTCGCTGCCGAACAAGTACCTGCGCCGTTCCACCGACGACGCCCCCGAGACCCGCTCCGAACGCGCCTTCGGCGGCGTCGCCGAGATCGATCCGATCACCGGCCGCCGACGCGGTCTGCGCACCGCCCTGAAGCAGGGCCGCAAGCGCATCGCCGAAGCCCGCCGCGCGGTGCCTGCCCGCCTCCCCGCGACTTCAGCGGGCCGTTGAGCACGGGGAGACATTCGCGTCGGGCCGACAGTTGAGAGCAGGGTCGAGTTTCGGGCGTACCCGGGAGGTACCCATGTTCTCCCGAAATCAGTTGTCGCCCATGGCAAGACAATCTCGCATGAACGCCGATGACGTCCGCGATTCGCCCTGCTCGGTAATCTTCCGAGCAGGGCGTTCGTGCGAAGCGGGTACTTCCGCGGACAGGTCGCGGCGACCGTGCTGCGTTCGGCAAGGGTTTGGCGCAGTGGGATTTCTCGTCTCTGGTTGACTTGTGCTGTTTGGACAGGTGTCGGCGAGATTGGCGATGGTGTGGTTACTGAGCACGACATTTACGAAGTGATCCGGAGGCGGCGCGATGTGCGGGCCGAGTTCACCGGGGAGGTCCTCGACGACGACACCCTGATGCGGATCCTCGATGCGGCTCATCGCGCGCCGAGCGTCGGCAATTCGCAGCCGTGGGACTTCATCGTCGTCCGTGATCCGGACACGCTGACCCGTTTCGCCGCGCACGTCGCGGACAAGCGCGTCGAGTTCGGGGAGTCGCTACCGCCGGAGCGCGCGCGAACCTTCGAACCGATCAAGATCGAGGGCATCACCGAGAGCGGCACCGGCATCGTGGTCACCCACGACGACAGCCGGGGCGGCCCGCACATCCTGGGCCGGGCGACAGTCCCCGAGACCGGGCTCTACTCCACGATTCTCGCGATCCAGAACCTGTGGCTGGCCGCGACCGCCGAGGGCGTGGGCGTCGGGTGGGTCAGTTTCTACGACGCGCCCTTCCTCACCGAACTCATCGATCTTCCGCCCGGCATCCGCCCGGTCGCCTGGCTGTGCGTCGGCGCGGTGCACGAATTCCAGGAGACTCCCGATCTGGAACGTTTCGGCTGGCGCGAGCGCCGCCCGCTGCGCGAGGCCGTGCACTGGGAGAAGTTCGCTCCGGACTCGTCCGTCTGAATATCGCTGCCCCCCAAGGACTTTCCGCACGGAGAAGCGAACGATGCGAGGCCGGGCACCCGAAAGTGCGCGGCCTCGTCCGGTTACACCCGCTCGAGTACGGCCGAGGCCCCGATCCCGCCGGCCGCGCAGATACCCAGCAGCGCGAAGCTTTTGTCCGAGCGCGCGAGTTCGTTCGCCATCGTGGTCACCATGCGGGCACCGGTCGCACCGAAGGGATGTCCGAGGGACACCGATCCACCGTGCACATTCAGCGTGTCCGGATCGATCTCGCCGACCGCGGTATCCCGATCGAGCCGCGTCTTGGCCCAGTCCTCACTGGCCAGGGCCGCCAGCACCGAGAGCGTCTGCGCGGCGAAGGCCTCGTGAATATCGACGAAATCCACATCGCCCAGGGCTATTCCGGCCTTGTCCAACGCCCGCGGCATCGAGATGGCCGGACCGATCAGCACCTGATCGCGCGGATCCACGCTGACGTAACTCCACGACCGGAATGCCGCGAGCGGCGTGAAACCCAGTGCGCGCGCGGCATCCTCGCTCATCAGCAGCACCGCGGACGCGCCGTCGGTGAGCGGGCTGGCATTGCCCGCGGTGACCGTGCCGTTCTTCGCGAACACCGGCTGGAGGGTGGCCAGCTTCTCGACACTGGTGTTCGCGCGCACCAGACCGTCGCGGGTGACCGTCTTACCTTCCGGCGTAAGGACATCCAGCACTTCGTCGTCGAATCGGCCGGAGTCGATGGCCGCGGCGGCACGGTGATGCGACCGCGCCGCGAACTCGTCCTGGGCCGCACGACCGACGCCGTGGATGGCCGCCATCTTCTCCGCCGACTCCCCCATCACCTCACCGGTGGTGCGCTCGGCGATCTTCGGCCGCCGCGGTAGGAGATCGGTGAACGGCGCGAGCTGCGCGACGGCCGAGAGATAGTCCTTCGGCTTGGGTTTGCCCAGCGCCAGCGGTGCACCCGCGTGCACCAGCTTCTGCGGCAACTTCACCTCGGCATTGCTGGTGGAATCGCTGCCGCCCGCGATCATCACGTCGTATTCACCGCGTTCGATCGCGGCGACCGCCGTGGTCACCGCCTGCAATCCGGACGCGCAGGCGCGGGTCACCGTATGCCCCTCGCAGCCGGGATCCAGGTCCAGATCCAACGCGATCTCCCGCGCGATATTCGGTGCGGCGCCGGGCAGGATCACCCCGCCCCACACGATCGCCTGCACCGCCGCCTTGGGCAGTCCGGTCCGGGACAGCAGCCCGGCGACCGCGGTATCGGCCAGATCGATCGAATCCATCCGCGTGTAATCGGTGAACGCCCGCACGAACGGCGTCCGCACCCCGGACACGATCACGGCACGGCGAGTTGCGCTGGTGGCCATGCGATTTCCTTTCGAGAGATGCACCCCGGCCCCGAACCTACTCCGAAGTAAGAAGAAAATCGATACACCGCGTCACAGAAAACTCCGGCCCCGAGCACGCTCTGTCCCGGACACACCGAAGGGCCGGCGACATCGATGTCGTCGGCCCCTGGCCACCACTCCCCGGGGGAAGCGCCCCGAGGGTACGGACCCGGCTCTACGCGAGCCTGATCAGGCCGTAATCGAAGGCATGGCGGCGGTACACGACCGAGGGACGGTCGGACTCACGATCGTGGAAGAGGAAGAAATCGTGCCCGACCAGTTCCATCTGATACAGCGCGTCGTCCACGGACATCGGGGCGGCGGGGTGCACCTTGGTGCGCACGATATGGCCGGGACCGGCGTAATCGTCCGGATCCATCTCCTGCTCCGAGGCGGCGCCATCGGTGATCGGACGGCCCAGCGATCGATCCCCCAGATCCGCGGTCGCCTCGGCCACCGACACGGGCGTCTTCTCCCCGTAGTGCACCCGGCGACGATCCTTACCGCGACGCAGGCGGCTCTCCAGCTTGTCGGCCGCCTGCTCGAGGGCGGCGTAGAAACTGTCCGCACAGGCTTCCGCGCGCACGATCGGCCCCTTGCCGCGTGCGGTGATCTCGACGCGCTGACAGCTCTTGCGCTGGCGGCGATTACGTTCGTGGAAGAGCTCGACATCGAACAGATAGATCGACGGGTCGAAACGCTCGAGCCGGGAGAGCCTGTCCGCCACATGAATTCGGAAATGATCGGGAACCTCGACGTTGCGGCCCTTCACCACGACGTCGGCACTGGGGACTTTGGGCTGTTCCTCGGGTTCGGCTCGGTCGAAAGCGGCTGAGTCAGCGCTCGCACCGAAGCGGGCCGAGGCATCTGCTTCTTTCACTGAAGGTCGTGAAGTCGTCACGCGTACCTCCCGGATCTGGCCGCACACACGAGTCGTGCGCGGCGGGTATCAAACTCGCATCGAGAGGTGCGTGCGGCGGGCGATGGCTGACACGGCGGCGGTCGCGAGACTCGTTGCACACACCGGAGAACTCGATACGAAAGTCGCTCGAGGCGCCACCTCCAACCTCTGATATCGGGGTGTCAGATCGCTCTGATGGCCACGCTATTACGCCGGAGAGCTGTCCGCCAGTATTCACGCAAATTTTGCCCACTCACACAGCGCAAGTCACCATGACAGCGCGCACGCCGATGCCCGCGGCCGCCAGCGCACGGACGGATTCGCCCGCGGTGGCACCCGTCGTCAGGACGTCGTCGACCAGTACTACCTCGGCATTCGTCGCCGAAACGGCAGCGCGCAGGGACTCGGCGCGAGCTGTGATCCGACCGCGCAGATTGGCTCTGCGCGCCCCGGGACCCAGGCCCACCGAATCCCGTACGGCACGGTGCATTCGCAGCGCTGAAGCCACTTGGCAATCGTGCAGCAAACCCGCCGCGATGCGGGCCACCCGGGTGACCGGATCACCTCCGCGACGGCGGGCGGCGGCCCGTCTGGTGGGTGCCGGAACCAGGATCAGCGACCGACGCGGATCCCGAAGTGTAGCCAGCCCCCTGGCCAATGCCAACCCGAGCGGCGGCGCGAGATCTCGTCGTCCATGCTCCTTGACGGCGATCACCGCCCGGCGGCCCGCGCCGGAGTACCGGCCCAGCGCCCAGCACGGCACCCCCGGATCGGTGCGCGGGCGCACCCGCACCGGTCCACCGGACAGACTGCGCGCGCATCCGGCGCACCAGACGTCACCATGTACCCCACATCCCCCGCACGTGCGCGGCAGGATCAAATCCAGCAGCATCCGCATCGGCCCAGTCTGCCGACGTTTTCCGGACTCGCCAACACCTTCGGTATCGGCCCAGGTGCAACGGGTGCGAACGAAACGACCGGACTACGCCGGGTGCCGAGCACGACCGGCGACGCTCATTCCGGCAGCACCGCGATCGAATTCGCCCCGAGCCCCTGCACCTCACGCCAGAACCGGTCCGCGGCGGGATCGCTGGATTGCAGCTGCATCATCGCTCGCGCATCGGTCAGATACAGCTTGTCCGGCGCGGTGGTCACCACCCGCACCGGCGGCGTCAGATTCTGACTCGGCAGCGATTCCAGATTCGTGCTGTCGATGAAGACCGATTCCAGCGGGTTCACGCTGCCCTCGCGCGCGACGACGAGTTGCTCCGGGGACAACCAGTCGATCGATACCGCCGCGGTACTGAGATTCACCGCGACCGGCGTCGGCGACCGCAACGCGTAACGCCCGTCCGGGAGCCGGACCACCAGGGCCAGATACACCTTGCCGTCGGCGATGATCGCCGCGCGGGCGCCGTCCCGCGAGACCCGCAGTTCGGTGATCGGCAGCCGGGGTACCGGATCGGTGCTGTTCGGTTGTGCCACAGTGAGATCGGAGATGTCGACGTCCTGTTTGGACAGGTTGCCGGTGTCGGGATCGTGCACCGCGCGGATCACCCGGTTGCCGTCGATCACCGTCCACACCGACCGGCCGTCCTGCGTCCACGACGGCCGGGTGAACGAATTCCCCTCCGCCACCGGGAATCTGGTCGTGCCGTCGTAACTGCCGATGACCAGGATGCGGCGCGGCGACGGCGCCGGACGCCCGCTGTCGGCGACCGCGGCGATCAACTGCCCGTCATCGGACAGACCGACCGCCTGCAGATTGCGCACCGTCCCGAAATAGCCCGGCACCGGCGCGATCTTGTTCTGTTCGAGATCCACCGAGACCAGCGTCCCGTCCCGCAGCGCGTGCAGACCGAGCCGGCCGTGCTGATCGGACGCGGGATTCACCGCCCGCACATCGTTCATCGACCAACCTGTGTCGGCGTATCGGGCATCGAGCGGTTTCCCGTCCGCCAGCAGCATGTACGGACCCAGGATCTCGGCCTCGGCCAGCGTCAGCACCACCTGCGCGGCCAGCAGTTCCTTGTCGTGCGGATCCAGTGCCGCGGCGCCGGAGAAGTCCATCCGCACCCCGCCCAGTCCGACCCCGACGTTGGCGGTGTCACCGTTGGCCTTGGTGATCGCGCCGTGCAGCGTCACCGGCGCGGCGAGCAGATTGCGGACCACCGAGGTCAGTTGCCGCTGCGGACCACCGGCCAGCAGCGCCAGGATCCGCTGGGTGAGCTGTTCCTTGGTGGTGTAGATCCAGCGCAGATCGGGCACCATCGCGGTACCCGCGCTGTTCGGGAAGTACAGCGGGACACGTTGATAGGTCTTGTAGAACGCGTCCTTGGCCACCACGACCTCGGGCGGCAACTGGGAGATGCGCCAGTCGTCGCCGACCTTGGTCATCTTGATCTGCGACTCGTACGCCTTGTCGGTGGCGCGGAACGAGCCGTCGGCGTTCAACTCGCCGACCTTCCGGCCCCGGATCTGGTACGTCGCGGTATCGGAGGTCTGGGACAGATGCAGGGTGTCCGGCATGTCCACGATCACGGTTCCGGCGGTGTCGTCCCAGGCCAGGGCCGCGGCGGGGGTCAGGTACAGCCGTGCGGCTCCGTGCCGGTTGGTGGGATCGGCGGTGGCCGTGAGGAAGTCACGCACCAGCAGATCGGGATCGCGCCCCGGTACCGGCGCTGCGGGGCCGGTGCTGGTGGTCTGGCGATCGATCGTGCCCAGCGCCTGCGGGGCGGAGGAGTCCGGCAGATTCGCGCACGCGCCCAGCAGCAGCGTGGCACCGAGGATCAGGCACAGGACCGCACGTAGCCGGGTCCGGCCGCGGCGGCGGCCCCGAGAACGTCGGCTCATGACTTGCTGTCCGCGTCGTCGCCGGAATTCCGTTGAGTCCCTGCGGTTTCGGAGTTCGTCGTCGTATCCGCCGACGACTCGGCGCCCGACGCCGCCACTGCCTCGGCCGTACCCGCTCCGGAATCTGCGGAGCTCGAATCCGATTCCGTGTCAGGTGAATTCGCTACTTCCGAGTTCGAACCCGACTCCGCATCAGCCGCACCCGACACTTTCGAATCCGATTCCGGATCAGACGAACTCGACACCTCGGCATCCGGATCCGATTCCGCACCAGGCGAATTCGACTCGTCCGAACTCGAATCCGACTCCGTGTCAGGCGAGCTCGAAACCTTCGAACTCGAGTCCGCTTCGGTATCGGCCGACGACGCCTCCGACACCGAATCAGGTTCGGGGTCGGACACATTCGGTAGCAACTCCGAATTCGGCTCGGTCAGCACGGCTTCGGACCGAATGGCGTCGGACGGCACCGTGATCACATCTCCCAGATCCGAGCCATCCACCTCCTCGCCGAACGCCGATTCCGCGCGTTCGGTGAGTTCCAGCTGCGCGGTGCGTCGCTTGGGCGGTTCCAGCGGCAGCGGGCTGACGCCCATCTTGCGGCCCCGGACCAGCGGCAACGTCAGCCGGAAGCTCGCGCCCGCGCCCAGCTCGCCCCACGCCTCGAGCTTGCCCTCGTGCAGATTGGCGTCCTCGACGCTGATCGACAGGCCCAGACCGGTACCGCCGGAACGACGCATCCGCGAGGGATCCGAGCGCCAGAACCGATTGAACACCAACTTCTCCTCGCCCGGCCGCAGCCCGACACCCTGATCGCGCACCACGATCGCGACGGAATTGACCTCGGCGTCCCCACGCATGCGCAGCAGCACCGGTTTGCCCTCGCTGTGATCGATCGCGTTGGCCAGCAGGTTCCGCAGCACGCGCTCGACGCGTCGCGGGTCGACCTCGGCGACCAGCGGTTCCTCGGGCAGATCCACGACCACCTCGACGCCGGATTCCTTGGCCAGATGCCGCACCGTGGAGATGGCCGCCCGCGCGCACATCCGCACGTCCAGCGATTCGACCTGCAATTCGGCCACACCGGCGTCGTGGCGGCTGATCTCGAGCAGGTCGTTGAGCAGACCCTCGAACCGGTCCAGCTCGGTGACCAGCAGTTCGGCACTGCGGGCCAGGGCCGGATCCAGCTCGTCACTCGAGCCGTGGATCAGGTCGGCCGCCATGCGCACGGTCGTCAGCGGGGTGCGCAGCTCGTGGCTGACGTCCGAAGTGAACCGCCGCTGTAGATTGCCGAACTCCTCCAACTGGGTGATCTGGTTCGACAGGCTCTCGGCCATCGCGTTGAACGAGATCGCCAGTTTGGCCATATCGTCCTCGCCCCGGACCAGCATCCGCTCCTTGAGCCGCCCGTCGGCGAACCGGCCCGCGATCCGCGCGGCCGACCGGATCGGCAGTACCACCTGCCTGGTCACCAGCATCGCGATCGCGGCGAGCAACACCAGCAGCACACCGCCGCCGATGAACATCGTGCCGCGCATCAGCGACAGACTGCGGTCCTCGTTGGTGAGCTGGAAGATCAGATACACCTCGAGCGTCGGCACCGCGGTGCTGGGACTGCCGATGACCAGCACCCGGCCGTGATAGCCGTCCAGATCCGACACCGTCGCGAACTGATAGCTGACCTGCCCCTGCCGCACGAAGCGGCGCAGTTCGTTGGGTACCTCCTGGACCGGGCCCGCGGAGATCTCCTGCATGTTCTCCCCGACCATCACCAGCGCGGAGTCGAAACTGCCCGCCTCGCTGCCGGATGGCCCGCTGTTGCCGATCGACAGCGCACTGCGCGCCGACTGCAACCTGGTCGCCTGGGTATTCGAGTCGCGCGCCCCGGAGATCTGGCTGTCCACCGTCGCGCGGGCACGCGCCATCTCCTCGACGGCCGCGGCGATCTTGCCGTCGAGGAGCCGGTCGGTGATCTGACTGGTCAGCACCACACCGAGAATGGTGATCACGATCAGCGACAGGGTGAGCGTGGACACGACGACACGCAATTGGAGCGAACGTCGCCAGACATGGCCCAGCGACTCTCCGACGGTCTTGAACCACGCCACCATCGCTGCCAGCAACCGCTCGACGCGGTTTCTGGAGCGATCGATCACGGCGGTCCGGCCTTGTAGCCCACCCCGCGGACGGTCAGTACGATCTCGGGATTCTCGGGATCCTTCTCGACCTTGGCCCGCAACCGCTGCACGTGCACGTTCACCAGGCGGGTGTCGGCGGCGTGCCGGTAACCCCAGACCTGCTCCAGCAGGACCTCACGGGTGAACACCTGACGCGGCTTGCGCGCCAACGCCACCAGCAGGTCGAATTCGAGCGGGGTCAGCGAGATCTGCTGACCGGCCCGGGTGACCTTGTGCGCCGGGACGTCGATGACGATGTCGGCGATGGACAGCAGCTCCGCGGGCTCCTCCTCGGTGCGGCGCAACCGCGCGCGCACCCGGGCCACGAGCTCCTTGGGCTTGAAGGGCTTGACGATGTAGTCGTCCGCGCCGGACTCCAGCCCGAGCACGACGTCGACCGTGTCGGTCTTCGCCGTGAGCATGACGATCGGTACACCGGAATCCGCTCGCAGCACACGGCATACGTCGATGCCGTTCATGCCCGGCAGCATCAGATCCAGCAGCACCAGATCCGGGCGTAGCTCCCGGACCGCGGTCAGCGCCTGTGTGCCGTCGCCGACGGTGTGAGGGTCGAAACCCTCGCCGCGCAAGACGATCGTGAGCATCTCCGCGAGCGCCATATCGTCGTCGACGACCAGAATCTTCGGCTTCATAACTACTATGGTGTCATCTCTCCGGCTCGGAACGGGCAACCACGCCAACACTGGAACGTATCCGACGCACATCCAACCCTATCGGGCAATAATTTTCGACAGACGCGCGGCCAGTATCGCCGGATCGTCCTGCGGTGCATGGCGGCACCACGGGCCGTGCCAGTGTGATTCGGCCATCACACGATAGACCTCGCCGGTGCGTTCCTGTAACCCGCTGTCGCGCTCGTAGGCGTCCAGCGCTCGCGCACTGTCGAGTTCGCCGCGGCGACGGGCACGTTCGGCGGCGAGTTCGACCGGCACCGCCAGCAGCACATGTTCGTCCGGGACAGGCAATTCGAAGCGCCCGAACTCCAATTCCTCGATCCAGGAGGCGATCTCGCCGTCCAGGGATTGTCCGGTCCGCGCTGCGCTGTACGCGACGTTCGAGGCGACATACCGATCCAGCAACACGATGTCGTTGTCCGCCAACAGCTTCGACAGGTCCTCGCGCGCCTGGGCCCGATCCAGCGCGAACAGCAACGCCATCGCGTTCACCGATCCGGCCACATCCCCGTGCCGCCCCCGCAACGCCTCCGCCGCCAGATCCGCGTGCACCGATTTCCCGTATCGCGGAAAAGCCATGGTCCCCACCCGAACCCCGCGCCCGGTCAGCCCGCCGACCACCGTATCGATGAGCGTGCGCTTGCCGGCCCCGTCCAGGCCCTCCACCGCCACCAGTACTCCCATGCGCAGCAGATTACCGCCCACCCCCGACAGAAATCCCACCCCGGTCAACTGCCTCAGCGAGTCGGTTCGTCCAGACGATCCCAGTTGAGCTTGACCTCGATCGGCCCGCCGATCACGGTGACCGCCTCGGCACGGTCATACTTCTGGTGCGGGCGATACATGCCCAATCCCGCCGGATCCCGAGATCCGGCGGGACGTTCCGTTCTCAATACCGGTAGTGCTCGGGCTTGTAGGGGCCCTCGACGTCCACGCCGATGTATTCGGCCTGGTCCTTGGTCAGCTTGGTGAGCTGGCCGCCCAGGGCCTCGACGTGGATGCGGGCGACCTTCTCGTCCAGGTGCTTGGGCAGCCGGTAGACCTCGTTGTCGTACTGCTCCGGCTTGGTCCACAGCTCGATCTGCGCGATGACCTGGTTGGAGAAGCTGTTGGACATCACGAACGATGGGTGGCCGGTGGCGTTGCCCAGGTTCAGCAGGCGGCCCTCGGACAGCACGATGATGGACTTGCCCGAGTCGCCGAACGTCCACTGGTCGACCTGCGGCTTGATGTTCAGGCGGGTCGCGCCCGAACGCTCCAGGCCGGCCATATCGATCTCGTTGTCGAAGTGGCCGATGTTGCCCAGGATGGCCTGGTCCTTCATCGCCTTCATGTGGTCGAGCAGGATGATGTCCTTGTTACCCGTGGAGGTGATGACGATGTCGGCGTTGCCGATCGCCTCGTCCACGGTGACCACGTCGAAGCCGTCCATCAGCGCCTGCAACGCGTTGATCGGGTCGATCTCGGTGACCTGGACGCGCGCGCCCTGACCGGCCATCGACTCCGCGCAGCCCTTGCCGACGTCGCCGTAACCGCAGATCAGCACCTTCTTGCCGCCGATCAGCACGTCGGTGCCGCGGTTGATGCCGTCGATCAGCGAGTGGCGGGTGCCGTACTTGTTGTCGAACTTGGACTTGGTGACCGAGTCGTTCACGTTGATCGCCGGGAACACCAGCTCACCCGCGGCGGCGAACTGGTACAGCCGCAGCACGCCGGTGGTGGTCTCCTCGGTGACGCCCTTGACCGAGTCGGCGATCACGCCCCACTTGCTCTTCTCCGTCTCGAACCGCTCGCGCAGCAGGTTCAGGAACACGGTGAACTCGGCCGAATGCTCCTCGTCGGCGGGGGGCACCACGCCCGCCTTCTCGAACTGCGCGCCGCGCAGCACGAGCATGGTGGCGTCGCCACCGTCGTCGAGGATCATGTTCGCGGGCTCACCGGGCCAGGTGAGCATCTGCTCCGCGGCCCACCAGTACTCCTCGAGGCTCTCGCCCTTCCACGCGAACACCGGCACACCCTGCGGCTCGTCCTCGGTGCCGTGCGGGCCGACGACCACGGCCGCGGCCGCGTGATCCTGGGTGGAGAAGATGTTGCACGAGGCCCAGCGCACCTGCGCGCCGAGCGATACCAGCGTCTCGATCAGCACCGCGGTCTGCACGGTCATGTGCAGCGACCCGGAGATGCGCGCCCCCTTCAGCGGCTGCACCTCCGCGTATTCGCGACGCAGTGCCATCAGGCCGGGCATCTCGTGCTCGGCGAGTCGAATCTCCTTGCGGCCGAACTCGGCCTGCGACAGGTCCGCGACCTTGTAATCGATCCCGTTGCGGCTGTCGGCAGTCATCATGCTGCTCACTGCGGTCGTCATCTGCCTCTCCTGGTCGGCGTATACGCAGAAGAGACTAGTACGAATCCTGCGTACACGGTACGCATGGTCGTTCACCTGCGGATCGAGCGTACGAACAGCGCTCAGGCGGCGGCCGGGCGGCCCTCTTGCGCGGCCAGGATCCGGCGGCGTTTGCGCGGGGCGATATTGGCCCGCGCGACGTCACCGCCGTAGTGCGCCAACACCTTCGGATCCATCACGCGCCGCCACAGCGGCGGCACCGCGGCCAGCAGGAGCATCCCGGCGTAGCCAGCGGGCAACTGCGGGGCCTCCTGCGAACTGCGCAGCGTCTGGTACCGGCGTCCCGGATTCGCGTGGTGATCGCTGTGCCGTTGCAGATGGAACAGGAAGATGTTGGTGACCAGCCGGTCGCTGTTCCAGCTGTCGGCGGGCGAGCAGCGCGCCCACGATCCGTTGGGCCGCCTGGCGCGCAGCAGACCGTAGTGCTCGACGTAGTTGACCGTCTCCAGCAGCCCGGCCCCGATCACCGCCTGTAGCAACAGATACGGCAGGATCATCGGCCCGAAGGCCAGCAGCAGACCGCCGAACAGCACCACCGTCATGGCCCACGCCTGCAGCACGTTGTTCTGCACGTGCCACCAACGTAAGTCCTTGCGCCGCAAGCGTTCCCGCTCGATCCGCACGGCCGAGCGGAAGCCGCCCAGCACGCTGCGCGGCAGGAATTCCCACAGCGACTCGCCCAGCCGGGCGCTGGCGGGATCCTCCGGGGTCGCCACCCGGGCGTGGTGGCCCTTGTTGTGCTCGACGTAGAAGTGGCCGTACCCCGACTGCGCGAGCGCGATCTTCGCCAGCCACCGCTCGGCATGTTCGACCCGATGCCCGAGTTCGTGCGCGGCATTGATGCCGATACCGCTGACCAGCCCCAATGTCGTTGCCAGCCCCAGTTTGTCGACGATGCTCAGCTCGTCGCGAGCCCACAGATACGCCGCGATACCCAGCCCGAACAGCTGGATCGGCAGGAACAGGTAGGTGCACCAGCGGTAGTAGCGATCCTTGGACAACGCCTCGTAATCCTCATCGCGCGGATTACTGCCGTCCTCGCCGACGACCCAGTCCAGCACCGGAATCGCGAGCAGCACGATGATCGGCCCGATCCACCAGAACACCCGTAATCCGGTGTGCAACACCAACTGTGAGGGCAGCAGGGCACAACTGGGCGCGATGAGCCCAAGCACCCACAGGTATCGCTTGGGGTCGGGCCTACCCGAGCGATTGCCGACCGATTGCACGTTTGCCCCGCTAAAAGACTCACTGGAACGACTGCCAGTAGATAGGTACAGACATTACGCGTGTTACACAACGTCTCAGGGCGGATGAGTGGTGACCGTTACATACATTGAACGGATCGGACCCCTGCCCGGCCATTCTTTCGTCATGCCCCGGCCATCACCGCATACGGCAGGCGAACATCCGGCCGCACCCGACGCGCACTCCGCACGTCGGCCCGGCAGTTGCCGACGTAACCACGCCGACCAGGGTGGTCGAACCGATCTTCCGATGGCACAACAAGATTCGATTGCATCGCGATCACTCACCGCCGCCAGACGTAGCGAACCTGCGGACGCCCCGCACGGCCGTAATCGGTCCGCCGCCGCACCGCACCCGCCGTCGCGAGTTGCTCGAGGTAACGCCAGGCGGTAACGCGGGAGACCCCGACCGACCGCCCAGCATCGGACGCCGAGAGCCCGTCGGGCGCGGCCCGCAACGCCCCGGAGATCTGTTCGAGCGTCTGCGGGGACATCCCCTTCGGCGCGGATGCCTTGGGATCCGTGGTGCGCAGCGCGCCGAACGCCCGATCGATATCGTGCTGGGTCAGCGCCGATTCCTGCGCGGGCAGCGCGGCCCGGAATTCCAGATAGCGCTCCAGCTTGTCCCGGAAGGCCGCGAACGGAAACGGTTTGAGCAGATACAGCGCCACCCCGTGCGCCACCGCGGCCCGCACCATCGCCAGATCGCGGGCCGAACTGATGGCGATGACGTCCGGGCGCGGATCCACCTCGGCCAGCGCGGCGGCCACCTCGAGCCCGCCGATATCGGGCAGACCGATGTCCAGCAGCACCAACTCGATCGGCTCGCCCGCCGAGATCGCGTGCGCCACCGCGCGAATCGCGTCCCCGCCGGTGTGCACGACACCGGCGGTCTCGAAACCGGACACCCGCTGCACATAGGAGCGGTGCGCCCGCGCGATCAGCGGATCGTCCTCGACGATCAACACCCGGATCATCGCGGAATCCGTACCACGACAGCCGATTCCGGCGTTCGCTCGGCGCGCAGTTCACCGTCGTGCCGGGCCACCAGCCGCCATACCAGCGCCAGCCCGAGCCCGTGGTGATCGGACTTGGTGGAATAGCCGCGCGCCATCGCGTCCGCGAACACCGCCTGCGACATGCCCGGACCACTGTCGGCGACCCGCACGTACAGTTCGGACTCCGCGGCGCGCACGGTGACTTCGACCCAGGCGTCGGCGTCGTGGGAGACCGCGTCCAGGGCGTTGTCGACGAGGTTGCCGACCAGGGTGATCATCTCCTGCGCACTCAGCGGCGCACTGGAATCAAGCGCGGTGTCCTGCGCGACGGTGAGTTCCACGCCGCGTTCGATCGCCTGATCCACCTTGCCCAGCAACAACGCGGCCAACGCGGGTTCGTGCACCGCCTCGGTCAGCCGATCGATGAGGGCCTGGGACAGCCGCAACTCGGTCGTCGCGAATTCCACGGCCTCCCCGACGTGCCCCAACTCCACCATCGTGATCACCGCGTGCAACCGGTTGGCGGCCTCGTGCGCCTGCGCGCGCAGCGACTCGGCCATGCCGCGCGCGGAATCCAATTCGCCCATGATGCCGCGTAATTCGGTGTGATCGCGGATGGTCAGCACGGTCCCCATCTGACGGCCGGACCAGGTCACCACGTCCTGATTCACCAGCAGCACCCGTTCGGCGGTCACATGCATCTCGTCGCGCACCTCGACGGTGTCCGCGCGCCGCAGCGATACCGGCAGATCCTCGCGACGCACCGGTCCGGGCGGCAGTTCGAGCAGCCGCCGGGCCTCGTCGTTCACCACCGCCGCCTCCTGCGCGTCCCGATCGAACACCACCAGGCCCTCGTGGATCGAATGCAGGACGGCGTCGTGATGCTCGTACAGGGTACGCAGTTCGGCCGGAGCCAGACCGTGGGTCTGACGCAGCAATCGACGACGCAGCGCCAGCGCGCCCAGCACCGCCAGCAGCAGACCCGCGCCCGCCGCGGCCAGGATCAGCGGCAACTGCGCGGTGACCTGATCGCCGATGCGGGACCGGGTCACCCCCGCCGAGACCAGGGCGATGACGCGGCCGTTCTCCTCGACCGGCGTCACCGAGCGGATGGACGGGCCCAGCGATCCGGTGTAGGTCTCGGTGAACGTCTCGCCGTTCAACGCGCGAGCTATGTTGCCGCTGAACGGTTTTCCGATCAGGGATACATCGGTGTGGGTGTACCGGGTGCGGTCCGGGGCCATCACGACGATGAAATCCACCCCGGTGCGCCGCCGGACGCGTTCGGTCATCGGTTGCAGCAGCACCTCCGGATCCGGGGTGTGCACCGCGTCCACCGTGGCGGGCGACTGCGCGATCGAGACGGCGATACCGATCACCCGCTGCCGGGTCGCGTCGTCCTGCTGACGCCGCACCTCCCACACCGCCAGCGCCGAACCGACCGCGATCACCACGACCAGTACCAGCAGTTGGACGACGAAGACCTGACCGGCCAGGGTCAGCCCCCGGCCACGCCACCACCCGGCCCGGTCCTTCGCCCGCACGACACCTCCTGTGAACCGCATCCGTGAACGAAATGTACGCAATGGTGACCGGCGTCACCACAGCCGCCAGGATTGGGCCACCAACGCGTGGGTGCTGCCCACGCCGGACCGGAGGCAATGATCGCCATGAACAACCCGACCGGGTCGCACCGTCGCGACCGAACCCACTGGCTCTACCTGGCCGTCATCGTGGCCGTGGTCGCCGGAATCCTGACCGGCTGGCTGGCGCCGGGATTCGGCAAATCGGTGGGTGAGTTGGGCACCATGTTCGTCAACCTGATCAAGATGATGATCTCGCCGGTCATCTTCTGCACGATCGTGCTGGGCATCGGCTCGGTGCGGGCGGCCGCGCGGGTCGGCCGGATCGGCGGCATGTCGATCGCCTACTTCCTGGTGACCTCGACGGTGGCCCTGGCGATCGGGCTCGGAGTCGGCAACCTGCTGCATCCCGGCACCGGGCTGAACATCCACGAACATGCCGCCGCGGCCGCGAAATACGCGCATCAGGCCGAGGGCGCCGGGGGCACCTGGCATTTCCTGGAGAGCATCATCCCGACCTCGCTGCTGTCCTCGCTCACCGCGGGCAGCGTGCTGCAAACCCTGTTCGTGGCGCTGCTGGTCGGCTTCGCGATCCAGGCGCTGGGCAGTTCGGGTGAGCCGATCCTGCGCGGGGTGTCGCTGATCCAGAAGCTGGTGTTCCGGATCCTGTCGATGATCCTGTGGCTGGCGCCGATCGGCGCGTTCGGCGCGATCGCCAACGTGGTCGCCGACACCGGGATCGGTGCGGTGAAACAGCTTGCGGCCCTGATGCTCGCGTTCTATCTGACCTGCCTGATCTTCGTGTTCGGCGTGCTGGGCGTGACGATGCGACTGGTCGCGGGGGTGTCGATCTTCCGGCTGGTGCGCTACCTGGCGCGGGAGTACCTGCTGATCTTCTCGACCTCGTCCTCGGAGTCCGCGCTGCCGCGGCTGATCGCGAAGATGGAACATCTGGGCGTCGAGCGGTCCACGGTGGGCATCGTGGTGCCGACCGGATATTCGTTCAACCTGGACGGCACGGCGATCTATCTGACCATGTCCTCGCTGTTCATCGCCGACGCGATGGGTAAGCCGATGTCGCTGGGCGCGCAGGTCGGCCTGCTGGCGTTCATGATCATCGCGTCCAAGGGCGCGGCGGGGGTGACCGGTGCGGGGCTGGCCACGCTGGCCGGCGGCTTGCAGAGCCATCGCCCGGATCTGATCAACGGGGTCGGGCTGATCGTGGGTATCGACCGGTTCATGTCCGAGGCCCGGGCGATCACCAACTTCTCCGGTAACGCCGTCGCCACGGTGCTGGTCGCCACCTGGACCCGCACCATCGATCCGGAGCGCGTCCGCGCGGTGCTGAACCGCGAGTTGCCCTTCGACGAATCGGCGCTCACCGACGACCACGGGACCGCGCCCGCCGCGACGTCGCCCGAGAATCCCCCGGAGATCCCGGAGAAGAAGGACCTGATCCCGGCCTGAGCGACCGGATCCCCGACCGGGATCAGCGCGCCGACGCACCCCTCTCACCCTGGGGAGTGCGTCGGCGCTTCCATCTGCGTTGCCGGGGAACAGGTTCCGCGCCGCTGCACGATCAGGGCAGCAGCAGATCCGATTCGGGCGGCAGGGCGTTCACCGGCCACCAGCGCAGATCGGTGGATTCCGAACTGCGCACCGGGACAGCGCCTTTCGGGGCCCGGATCTTGAACAGCAGATCCAGGTGCCGGGTGGGCCGCCCGAGCGAGCAGGTGATGGGGTGGGCCTGCGCACCGTAGAGACCGGGTTCGAGCACCAGATCCGGGATGCCCGATTCCTCCGTCGCCTCGCGCAGCGCCGCGCCCGCCACGGTGTCGTCGGATTCCTCACAGTGGCCGCCGAGCTGGATCCACAGGCCCACGCGCGGATGCAGCGTCAGCAGCACCTCGCGCTCGTCGTGCGAGAAGACCATCGCCGAGGCGGTGATGTGCCCGGCGGCATGCTCACGCAGACACCCGCGCGGAGCCGAGCCCAGGAACGCGAGCATGGCCTGTCGCAGCGACTGCTCCGAACCCGTTGCCGCAGGCCAATTTTCGAGCAACTCCGTAGCCGAATCGTGCAGCGAACCTGCGCTCATCACAACCTTTCTCGTACCGAGATTCGTCCCGCCCCGGGATATACCTCCGAACGGGACGATGCCGACGGCCATCCGCTCTGACGGGCGCGTTCACTCCCACTGTCGTCCGGCCGCCGGTCGTCGTCGGATCCACCTGTCTTACAGCTCGATCAGACCGAGGCCCGGATCGCGCGGTTCACGCGGGGCGAGTTCCTCGTCCGGATAGCCGATCGCGATCGCTCCCAACGGATTCCACTCGGTACTCAACCCGAGCACCTCGCGGGTGGTCTCCGGGGCGAAGATGGTCGAGCCGATCCAGCAGCTGCCGACACCCTCGGTGGCCAGCGCGACCAGCAGCCCCTGCACCGCCGCGCCGACGGCCACGGTGAACATGGTGGATTCGGCGGCCCGGCGACGTTCGTCCGGATAGTCGTGCGCACCGTCGGGCAGGCAGAACGGGATGATCACCTCGGGCGCGTCGAACAGGAGCTGCCCGCGCGCGACCCGCCGCTCCACACTCTCGGCACTGCGGCCGTCGCCGGTGAGATCCGCGCGCCACGCGTCGGCCATTGTCCCGAGCAGCCGCGCCCGCAACGCGCGATCACGCACCCAGACGAACCGCACCGGCCGGGTGTGGTGCGGCGCGGGCGCGGTCAACGCCACCGCGACCGCGGACCGGATCAACTCGGGATCGACCGGGGTGTCGGCGAATCGGCGCACCGAACGACGCAGCAGCAGCGCCTCGCGCCGTCCGCGCTCGATCGCCTCGGCGGTGCCGAGCCAGAACAGATCGTCCTCGCCGCCACGCAACAGATCCGCGGCGCGCGAACCGTCGTCGTGGGGCGTGAGCCCGCGCACCACCGCGACCGGGACGCCGCCAAGTTTGCCCTTGGCCAGATCGGCCGCGGCGGCCAGTTCGTCGGCGACCGCGACCTGGGTGACCTGGAGTTCGTTGCCCTGCCCGTCGACCGAACCCGCGTAGTCGTGCAGCACCCGCAGCCCGGCCGCGCCGATCGCCGCGTCGGTCTGGCCGTTGCGCCAGGCCCGGCCCATCGTGTCGGTGACGACCACCGCGACGTCCACGCCCAGCCGCTGCGCCAGCGCACCGCGCAACGCCGCCGCGCTGGCATCGGGATCGCTGGGCAGCAGCACCAATTCGCCCTGTTCGACATTCGAACCGTCCACACCGGACGCGGCCTGCACGATGCCGAGCTTGTTCTCGGTGATCAGCGTGCGGCCCTTCTGCGCCAGCACCCGCACCGCCTCCGAACGCACCAGCTCCCGGCGGACCGCGTCGCGTTCCTCGGGATCGGCTGGGGCGGCGACGATCCGGCCCTCCACCTTCGCGACGATCTTGCTGGTCACCACCAGCACATCGCCGTCGGCGAGCCAGGGAGCCTGTGCGGCAAGGTGTTCGGCGAGATCGTCGCCGGGACGGAACTCCGGCAGTCCGGGCACGGGGATGATCCGCAGCTCGCCGCCGGGCGCGTGATCACCGGTCTCGGAGAACACCGGCCCGCGCTGTGTCGATACGTCGCTCACGGCTTCACCCCAGCGATATCCAGTGCCTCGCGGGCCATTTCGGCGGTCGCGGCCGGATCGGTCATCAGCAGCGGCACACTGCGCACCTCGACCCCGGGCACCTCGGCGGTATCGGTGGAGTGCACCAGCCAGCCGTCCAGGATGCCGGTGTCCGAGCGCGCCCCGAAGTGCCTGCCGATGGCCTCGGCCGTGGTCTCCACACCCAGCACCGCGAGGCATTCGTCCGCCATGCCGCGCAACGGCTTTCCGTCGATCACCGGCGACAGGCCGACCACCTTGGCCGACGTGGTGCGCAGCGCACCGCGAATACCGGGAACCGCGAGGATGGCGCCGATGCTCACCACGGGGTTCGACGGCGCCAGCAACACCGCGTCGGCCCGCTCTATGATATCGGTCACACCCGGGGCAGGAGTGGCTTGATCCGCCCCGATTGTGACGAATCCATGGGTGTCGACGTTCGCGCGATAGCGTACCCACCACTCCTGGAAATGAATCGCGCGACGTTCGCCAGCGTTCTCCGGCTCACTGATGACGACATGGGTTTCACATCGGTCGTCGCTCGCGGGAAGAAGTTTCACACCGGGTTGCCATCGGTTGCACAGCGCCTCGGTCACCGCCGAGAGCGGGTATCCGGCACGCAACATTTCACTGCGAACCAGATGGGTCGCAATATCGCGATCGCCCAGTCCGAACCAATCGGGTTGCGCGTGATATTTCGCCAACTCCTCCTTGGCATGCCAGGTTTCCCCGACCCGGCCCCAGCCACGTTCGGTATCGATACCGCCACCGAGCGTATACATGCAGGTGTCCAGGTCCGGGCAGATGCGCAGACCGTGCATCCAGACGTCGTCGCCGACGTTCACGATCGCCGAGATATCGGCATCGGGCAGTAGTTCTCGCACGCCTTGTAGGAACCGCGCACCGCCGACTCCGCCGACCAGAACGGCAACACTGGTTCGGGGACCGGCTTGCTCGGCAGCGGGCGCGATATCCGCTTGTTCTCCAGTCACATCCGCACAGCCTATGCGTTGTCTCCGACAGGTCGTCGAGTAGCGTAATAGCTGGTCATTTGCTACTCGACGGTCACCGAAGCGCCTCGAACCCGGTCGCGGATAGTAACGGAATTGTGTCGGCAGCTTGACCATCGCGCCGTCCGGCGTGTCTAATCACAGGCATGTCATTCCGGGCATGCGCGAGAGTGCAAGGCGCAGACCACATTTCGAACGAATGTTCGAACAGGGATGACGAGCTCGGGGATGTCCGCGGGACAACATCGCGGAGTTGGGCCGTCGGTTTGCAGATCGGGTCCGACGGATAAATCTTTCTGCGCTAACACACAGTGAGGAGGCGGAGCGATGGCCGAGGAGCTGGCCCCGTCGGGCATTCCGGGTGGTGTATCGCAAACCGATTCCACGGCAGGCGCAGTTCCAGGCGTCTGCACCGACCGCTGGATCGACGAAGGAGAGGGGGGAAGCACGGTGACCGAATTCGATTCCGACGCACCGGCACAGCTCGACGGCTACACGCCGCAGGGCGGACAGTGGCCGCGGGCGCAACGCAAGCCGGAACCACCGCAGCTGAGCCTCATCGTCACCGACTTCGATGCGATGTTCGACACCATCGAGGAACAGTGGCAGGAACGGGCGTTGTGCGCCCAGACCGATCCGGAGGCGTTCTTCCCCGAGAAGGGCGGCTCGACGCGCGAGGCGAAGCGGATCTGCCTGGGCTGCGAGGTCCGGGACGAATGCCTGGAATACGCGCTCGCACACGATGAGCGTTTCGGCATCTGGGGCGGCCTGTCCGAACGCGAACGCCGTCGCCTCAAGCGCGGCATCGGTTAAACGGGGGTCGAGGACTCCCCCGCCTCTCCGCGACTTCAGCGTGTCGTGGGTGCCGAAAATTCGAGCTTCGGGCCGGCGGTTGGGAGCGTCTTCAGTTCTGGGCGTTCCCGGTGAGTTACCCATGTACGTACGAAATCAGTTGTTGCGTTTCACTCGCCGCGTGGTGACGCGGCGAGTTCAGCACCACAAGTTCAGTTCTCCGGGTCGATGACGTCGGGTTCCACGCCGAGATAGGTCGCGATCTGCTGGACCAGGACCTCCCGCAGGAGATCCACCAGGTCATCGGGGTCGTTGGCCCGCAATTCCAGGGGCTTGCGGAAGATCACCACGCGGGCGCGGGTCGGCTCACCGCGCGAATCCACTCCGGCCGGAATCAGCCGGGACAGCGGCACCGCGCCGTCGGCCACCACCTCGTCCGGCCAGGTCACCGAATCCGGGTGCAGCGCACGGATTTTCGGCACATCGTCGACCGCGATATCCAATTTGGTGAGGCGATCGTGCCAGCGACTGTCCAACGGCGCGAACGCTTCCAGCACGAGCCGGTCGAACTGCTGCCCGCGAGTGCGCCAGGCAGGCACCGTCGGCGGCAGCATCGGGCCGCGCACCCCCCGCCCGCGACGGATCACCGACCGTGCCGTCGGCGGCCGCCGCTTCCGTGAACGCGTCATAACCACGAGATTAGTCACCCCGCCCGGCACCGAGGGCGGGGAGGTGAACGCGACAAACTGGTACGGCGCATTCGCGCGTGTCTAGCGGCGCGCGGGCCCCGGGAGGGTTACTCTCCTTTGCGTGATCCCCATGCGTCGTTGCTGCCGACCAGGCTGTAAGAATCCGGCCGTCGCGACGCTGACCTACGTCTACTCGGACTCCACGGCCGTCGTCGGCCCGCTGGCCACCGTCGCCGAACCGCACTCCTGGGATCTGTGCGAGACCCACGCCTCCCGGATCACCGCCCCCAAGGGCTGGGACATGATGCGGCACGAGGGCGGCTTCTCCACGACCAGTCCCGACGACGACGATCTGACCGCGTTGGCCGAGGCCGTGCGCGAGGCCGGGATGCGCCGCCGCCCGAGCGAACCCGAACAGCGCGGCTACTCCGCCGACTACCAGCCCGCACCGCAGCGCCCGGCCCGTCCGGCGCGCACCGGTCGTCGCGGGCACCTCCGGGTGCTGCCCGACCCGCCGAACTGAGTAGGGCGTTCCGGGACGGAATATGTTCCCCGCGGTGGGCCCTACTAGGGTGTTGCGTATGTCAGCATCGCGAAGCGATTCGATCAGGGGCGGTGGTCGGGCGACGGGTGGGCCAGTCGTCCGGTCTGCCGATTCGGTTCAAGCAGTTGTCAAGGCTTACGACGTGCGGGGTGTTGTCGGGGAGCAGATCGATGAAGAATTCGTGCGTGATGTCGGCGCGGCCTTCGCTCGTCTGATGCGGGGGGAAGCGGCGACCCGGGTCGTCATCGGGCACGATATGCGCGACTCCTCCCCCACCCTGTCCGCCGCCTTCGCCGCCGGAGTCCTCGCGCAGGGCCTGGACGTGGTGCAGATCGGGCTGGCCTCCACCGACGAGTTGTATTTCGCCTCAGGACATCTGGGCTGCCCCGGCGCGATGTTCACCGCCAGCCACAACCCCGCCCGCTACAACGGCATCAAGCTGTGCCGCGCCAACGCGCTGCCCGTCGGGCAGGACACCGGCCTGGCGACGATCGCGAACGAACTGATCGAGGGCGTCCCGGCGCACGACGGCGCATCCGGCACCGCCGGCGAACGGCAGCTGCTCGACGCGTACGCCGAATTCCTGCGCGGGCTGGTCGATCTCGGCGGTATCCGCCCGCTGAAGGTCGCGGTCGACGCGGGCAACGGCATGGGTGGCTACACCGTGCCCGCGGTACTGGGCGCGGTCGACGCGCTGAACATCGTTCCGCTGTACTTCGAACTCGACGGCTCGTTCCCCAATCACGAAGCCAATCCACTGGATCCGAAGAATCTGGTCGATCTGCAACAGCTGGTCCGCGACTCGGGTGCGGATATCGGCCTGGCCTTCGACGGCGACGCCGACCGCTGCTTCGTGGTGGACGAGCGGGGCGAACCGGTGTCGCCGTCGGCGATCACCGCGCTGGTGGCCGAGCGCGAACTGGCCAAGGAGCCCGGCGCGACCGTCATCCACAATCTGATCACCTCGCAGTCGGTGCCGAAGCTGGTCACCGAACTCGGCGGCACCCCCGTACGCACCCGCGTCGGGCATTCGTTCATCAAGCAGCAGATGGCCGCGACCGGTGCGATCTTCGGTGGCGAGCACTCCGCGCACTACTACTTCCGCGACTTCTGGGGTGCGGATTCGGGTATGCTCGCCGCCCTGCACGTGCTGGCCGCCCTCGGCGGCGGGGACCGGCCGATGTCGGAGCTGGGCTCGTCCTACGCGACGTACGCGGCCTCGGGCGAGATCAATTCGACGGTGGCCGACGCGAAGGAGCGGACGATGGCGGTGCTCGCGGCATTCCAGGACCGGGCCGTCGCGGTGGACCGGCTGGACGGGGTGACCGTGCAGCTGCCCGAGGACGCGTGGTTCAACCTCCGCGCCTCCAATACCGAACCGCTGCTGCGCCTGAACGTCGAGGCCCGATCGACCGAGGAAGTAGACGCACTCGTAACCGAGATCCTGAGCATCGTGCGCGGCTGACTGGAATAGTGGAATCACAGGACAGGTTCTCCCGGCCTGGTGACTCGATGAGGGGAGGTGGCAACGTCCGATGATCGCAGGGACACCGGTTCTCGACCTCGATGACGTCGCCTCACTGGAGGCCGCCGATACCGGGGGGACATTGCGGTCGGCCGCGTCCGGCGGTGCGCAGGTGCGCGCCACCGCGGCGGCCGTCGCCGAAGGCGTGCTCACCCGGCTGCGGGATATGCGTCCGCGCAGTCTGGTCATCGTCACCGGGGCGGGGCGTGCCGCGCGCGCGGCCGCGATCCTGGTGGCCGCGCTGGGTGATCGGGCCGCGCTGCCGATCGTGGCGGTCACCGCGATCCCGCAGTGGGTCGGCCCGCTGGACGTGGTGCTCGTCGCCGGGGACGACGCGGGCGATCCGCGCGTGATCGGCGCGATCGATCGGGCGCTGCACCGCGGCGCGGAGGTCGTCGTCGCCGCACCCGAGGAGGGTCCGCTGCGCACCGCCGCCGCCGGACGCGCGGTGGTGCTGCCGCCCCGGGTGCCGGTGCTGGACCACAATCGCCTGCTGCGTTATCTGGCCATCGGCATCGCCGTGCTGCAGGCGGTCGATCCGGCCCATATCGAGCCGCTCACACCGGATCTGGACGTGCTGGCCGACGCCCTGGACGCCGAGGCCCTGCGCGACGGACCCACCAACGAGGTCTTCCACAATCCGGCCAAGACGCTGGCTGTGCGGATGCAGCAGCGCAGTGTCGTGCTGTCCGGGGACGCCCCCGCCGCCGCCCAGGTCGCCGGGCACATCGCCGAGGTGCTGCTGTCCGCGGCCGGACAGATCTGCGCGGCCGCCGAGCTGGCGCAGGTGGCCGCGGCGCACGGCCTGCTCTCCGCGACCGCGGGTGCGGCCGCACCGGGTTTCGATCCGCTGTTCCACGACGAGGAGCTCGACGGCCCAGCCCCGGTACGCCGGGTGGGCCTGTTCGTGCTGAGTGCCGACGCCGATCAGCTCGCCGCGCATCGTCGGCTGGGCATCTTCGCGGGTGGGTCCGGCCTGATCGATGCCGAGGTGGCGAACGTGGACACCGAACTGATCGCCGGGCAACCCGGTGC
Organism: Nocardia macrotermitis; assembly: GCF_009604405.1. Lineage (GTDB taxonomy): Bacteria > Actinomycetota > Actinomycetes > Mycobacteriales > Mycobacteriaceae > Nocardia > Nocardia macrotermitis. Next base: position 506,700 of record NZ_WEGK01000005.1, on the reverse strand, counting down.
GCCGGGTCCGGGAACCTCGCGGCCGGCCAGCGAACTCGAACAGCTCGCGGTGCTCGCGCTGCGGTTCGAGACGGCCGCGGCCTATCTGCGTCTGCTCGGTGGTCCCGCGACACCGGCCGATCGTTCTGCCCACTACGACGGGGGCCATTTCTAGTGCACGAACTCGTTGGTGCGTTGCGTTCCTATGCCTGGGGTTCGCGCACCGTCCTGGCTCAGCTGTGCGGACGTCCGGTGCCGTCGGCGCATCCCGAGGCCGAACTGTGGTTCGGCGCGCATCCGGCCGACCCGGCGCGGGTGCGCATCGACGGCCACACCGAATCGCTGCTCGAACTCGTCGCGGCGGATCCGCAACGTCAATTGGGCGCGGTCGCACCGGAATTCGGCGGACGGCTGCCGTTCCTGCTGAAGATTCTCGCGGCCGAGGAGCCGCTCTCGTTGCAGGCGCATCCCAGCGCCGATCAGGCCCGTGCCGGATTCGAACGGGAGAATCTGCAACGGGTGCCGCTGGATTCGCCGATGCGCAACTACCGCGACGACAGCCACAAACCCGAATTGGTGGTGGCGCTCAACCGATTCGAGGCGTTGGCCGGATTCCGCGATCCGCACCGCACCGTCGCGCTGCTCACCGCGCTGGCCGTCCCGGAGCTGAAGCAGTACACCGAACTGCTTGCCGCGCAACCGGATTCCTCCGGTCTGCGGACGGTGTTCACCACCTGGATCACGCTGCCGCAGGCCATCCTGGACACGCTGCTGCCCAAGGTACTCGACGGCTGTGTGAGCTATCTGGCCGCGAGCTGCGAGGAGTTCGTCTCCGAGGTGCGCACGGTGCTCGAACTGGCCGAGGCGTATCCGGGCGATGCCGGGGTGCTGGCGGCGCTGCTGATCAACCGGATCACCCTCGAACCCGGACAGGGCCTGTTCCTGGCGGCCGGGAATCTGCACGCCTACCTCAACGGGGTCGGCGTGGAGATCATGGCCAACTCCGACAACGTGCTGCGCGGCGGGCTCACCCCCAAACACGTCGACGTGCCCGAACTGCTGCGGGTGCTGGACTTCGAACCGCTCGCGCTGCCCATCGTGACCCCCGAACCGGTCGACGAGCACTCGTTCCGATACCGCACGCCCGCACCGGAATTCGCGTTGCGGCGCTTCGAGCTCGCGGACGGAGCCGACCCGACGCCGATTCCCCGCACCGGCCCCGGCATCATGCTGTGTACGGCCGGGACGGTGCGGATGCTGCAAGGGGGCGACAGCCTGCTGATTCCGCAGGGCGGGGCGGCGTGGATCTCCGCGGCGGACACCGATATCCGCGCCCAGGCGGTCGACGGGGCGGCCCAGCTGTTCTGTGCCTGCGTGGGTGGCGAGTAGTGCTCCCCGACGGGATGTCGGAGGGTTCCGCTAGGGTTGCGGGCAAATCGGACATCGATCGAGCAGGGCGACGAAAGGGCAAGGGCGAGAAGTATGTCTGCGAGTGGCGGTAAGAAGGCGATCTTCGCGGCACTCAGTGCGAACGCGGGCATCGCAGTCGCCAAGTTCGTCGGTGCGCTGATCACCGGATCCGGATCGATGCTGGCCGAGGCCGTGCACTCGCTGGCCGACACCGGTAATCAGGGGCTGCTTCTGCTCGGCCAGAAACGCGCCCAGCAGGAGGCCGACGAGCTGCATCAGTTCGGCTACGGGCGCAACCGCTACTTCTACTCGTTCGTCGTGGCGCTGGTGCTGTTCACCCTCGGCTCGATGTACGCGATCTGGGAGGGGATCCACAAGATCCAGCATCCGGAGGAGTTGAGCTCGCCGATCGTCGCGGTCGTCATCCTGGTCATCGCCGCCATGCTGGAGGGCTACAGTTTCGCGACGGCCATGAAGGAGTCCGCCGCGCTGCGCGACGGTGTCGGCTGGTGGCGGTTCATCCGCAATTCCCGCAATCCGGAACTGCCGGTGGTGATCCTGGAGGACTCCGGGGCCCTGGTCGGCCTGCTGATCGCACTACTGGCCGTGGTGCTGACCATGCTCACCGACAACCCGGTCTGGGACGGTATCGGCACCCTCGGCATCGGCGTGCTGCTGGGCTTCATCGCGGTCGTGCTGATCGTGGAGATGAAGAGCCTGCTGATCGGCGAGGGCGCGACACCCGAGCAGATCCGCGCGATCGAGGCGAATCTCACCGACGGCACCCACATCGACCGCGTCATCCACCTGCGCACCGAATACCTCGGCCCCGAGGAACTCCTGATCGCCGCCAAGGTGGCCATCGTGCCCGGCCTGGAGATCGGCGACATCGCCACCGCCATCGACGCCGCCGAGGAACGCGTCCGCGCCGCGGTCCCCATCGCCCGCCTCATGTACATCGAACCCGACCTCTACCGCACCCAGCCCGCATAGGCCACGACAGACCGCACCCACAGGGCCGCTGCTCGAATCCCTTGTCGCTCGAATTCCCTCGTCGCACAGCACAGGTGGGTGCGCCGAATCCCCGCGCGCATCAGATCATCGGACTCGAATTCCCTCATCGCTCGAATTCCCTTGTCACACAGCACAGGTGGGTGCGCCGAATCCCCGCGCGCATCAGATTACCGGAAAGGCATCCCTTACAAGGTGCCGTCCACGGTGATCGACGTCGCGCCGGAGGCGGGGGCTTGTTCTCGCTGCTGCTGGGCGGACGAAACAGCGATTATGACTGGTTCTCGCATTCGTCGAGGCGATCGGATCGTGGTGCGGCCGAGTCGGTCGGTGGGGATCAGCTGCGGATCGCGGGGGTTCCGGCGGCGAGGGTGAGGGGGTTGGTGTGGATGTCGAAGCGGGTGCGCAGGGCGTGGGAGGCCGCGTGCAGGCCGGACATGCCGTGGACGCCGGGGCCGGGTGGGGTGGAGGCCGAGCAGAGATAGACGCCGGGGAGGGGGGTGGAGTACGGGTTCCAGCGGGGGGTGGGGCGTAAGAGGGTCTGGCGCAACGTCATTGCGCCGGCGGAGATGTCACCGCCGATGTAGTTCGCGTTGTAGGCGGGCATCTGTGCGGCGGTGCGGACGTGCCGGTCCAGGATCAGGTCGCGGAAGCCGGGAGCGAAACGTTCGACCTGGGCGATCACCTCGGCGCTGACGTCGCGGGTGGAGCCGTTGGGGACGTGGGCGTAGGTGTAGAGCGTGTGTTTGCCCTGCGGTGCGCGGGAATTGTCGACGACGCCGGGCTGGATGGCCAGGACGTACGGCTTGTCGGCATGACGTCCGGCGGCGACGTCACGTTCGACGGCGAGCGCCTCGGCGCGGGTACCGACCAGATGTAGCGTCCCGGCCAGCGCACAGTCGCGTGTCCGCCACGGCACCGGGCCCGACAAGGCGAAATCCACCTTGCAGGCCGCACCGCCGTAGCGCACCCGGGAGAGTTGCGCCGCGTACCGCGCGGGCAGGCGATCACCGCCCAATCGCAGCAGTTCCGCGGGCGCGGTGTCGAGCAGAACTGTTCGCGCACCGCGTAATTCGTCGAGGGAGTCGACGCGACGACCGGTCGTGATGCGCCCGCCCGCCGCTTCGAGTGCGCGAACCAGCGCCTCGATGATGGCACTGCTGCCGCCGCGCGGAATCGCCCAGCCGTCCACGTGCGCGAGGGTGCCGAGCAACAGTCCGACGCCCGCGGCCGAGAACGCGCGCGGCGGGACGATCGCGTGCGCGGACACCCCGGTGAACAGCGCGGCGGCGGCATCCTCGCGAAAACGCAGATTCCACAGCGGCGACGACTGTTCCAGCAGCCGCCTGCCGAACCGCACACCGGCGAACACGTCCAGCGGCGGATGGCGAGTGTCGGACATCGCCAGATCCACGAGTTCGCGCCAGTTCCGCACCAGCGGGCCGAACAACCTCCGCCACGCCGCACCGTCGCGCCCCAGCCCGGCCACCGTGCGATCCAGATCGCGCCAGGCCAGCCCGGCCGCGCCACCGTCGAGCGGGTGCGCGTAGGAGATCTCGGGGGTGAGCAGCTCGACCCCCTGCGCGGGCAGGTCGAACGCGCGGAAGAACGGAGATGCCACCGCCATCGGATGCGCGCCCGCGCACTCGTCGTGTCGGAAACCCGGCAGGGTGGTCTCGGCGGTACGGCAGCCGCCACCCGGAGTATCGGCCGCCTCGAACACCTGCACATCGAGCCCCGCGCGGGCGCAGATCACCGCCGCGGCAAGACCATTCGGCCCGGATCCGACAACGGCGACGTCCATGATCACCATGGTAGGTGCGAGCGGACCGGGCACACCACCGCCCGACTCGTCGACATGGTCACTCGAGCCGATCGGCGTGCGACGGAGTCACCACACCGCAACAGCCGCGATCGGCGCACGGTCGGAATCACCGCGAACGACGAACCGGTATCCGCGACCGCGACGCCGGTCACGGTGCGATAGCCGACGTCCGTGCGCTGTCTGCGCCGTGCACGAATCCATGGTCGAGGTCGACATGGTCACTCGAACCGATCGGCGTGCGACGGAGTCGCCACACCGCAACAGCCGCGATCGGCGCACGGTCGGAATCGCCGCGAACGACGAACCGGTGTCCGCAGCCGCGACGCCGGTCACGGTGCGATGGCCGACGTCCGTGCGCTGTCTGCGCCGTGCACGAATCCATGGTCGAGTCGGACGCCTGACCACGGGACATCACCACCTGCCCCGAGGCATCGCCGCCTACCCTGGGATATCGCCGCTTGACATCCAAGCTCCAGGGATGTCTGACCCCTAGACGTCCGTGGAGAAGCGGATGCCGCCGTCGGGGAGGTCGACGCCGGGCCAGATGCGGGCGCCGCGCAGGAGTTCGCAGCGGGCGCCGACGTTCGCGCCGTCACCGATCACCGCGTCGCGGACCAGGGCACGCGGGCCGATGCGGGCGCCGAAGCCGATGATCGAACGTTCCACTGTCGCACCGGCTTCCACGCGCGCGCCGTCGAACAGCACCGCACCGTCCAGCCGCGCGCCCGCGCCGACCTCCGCACCGCGACCGACGACCGTGCCGCCGATCAGCAGCGCGCCGGGAGCGACTCCGGCACCGGGATGCACCAGCGCCTCACCGCGTTGTCCGGGCAGAGCGGGCGAGGGCGCGATACCGCGCACCAGATCCGCCGAACCGCGCACGAAATCCTCGGGGGTGCCCATATCGCGCCAGTACGAGACGTCGACGTGGCCCTGGATGTGCGCGCCCTCGGCCAGCAGCGACGGGAACACCTCGCGCTCCACCGACACCGGACGCCCGGTCGGGATCTTCTCGATGTACTCGCGGCGGAACACGTAGCATCCGGCGTTGATCTGATCGGTCGGCGGATCCTGCGTCTTCTCCAGGAACGCGGTCACCCGGCCCGAATCGTCGGTCGGCACACAGCCGAACGCGCGCGGATCGCTCACCCGCACCAGATGCAGCGTCACATCGGCGTTGGTCGCGACGTGCGTATCGAGCACCGCGCCCAGATCCGCGCCACCGAGCACGTCACCGTTGAACACCAGCACGGTGTCCGCGCGCAGTTTGGGCAGCACGTTGCGGATGCCGCCGCCGGTGCCCAGCGGTTCGGTCTCGGTCACGTACTCCAGATCCAGCCCCAGCTCGGACCCGTCGCCGAAGTGTTCCTCGAACACCTCGGCCTTGAACGAGGTGCCCAGCACCACGTGCGTGATGCCGGCGTCGGCGATCCGGGCCAGCAGATGGTGCAGGAACGGCAGACCCGCGACGGGCAGCATCGGTTTGGGCGCGGAGAGCGTCAACGGGCGCAGCCGGGTGCCCTGACCTCCCACCAGGATCACCGCGTCGGCCACGGTACCGGGCTCGGACCCGGTGCTGCGGCCGTCAGTGTTGTCCGCCATCAATCTCCCCTTGTCAGGTTCGGTCCACGCGGGCGTGGCTGGTAGTCGTCGCGTCAGCTCTGGGCGTCACGCTCACGCAGCGCAGATCGAACCGCAAGCCGGCAGCGAATCGCAAGTCCGGCCTTGAGCGCCACCCGCAACGGCGCCTGCCACCAGTGCGGATGCCGATCGGCCTGGAAACGGTAGGCCGAGGCGTGATGGGCGGGCAACATCGTTTCCGGATGACGTCCGGCCGCGTGCCCCTTGGCGTGGGTGACCTCGGCCGCGGGCACGAAGACGTTGTGCCAGCCCGCGCGGCCCATCCGATCGCCGAAGTCGACGTCCTCCATGTACATGAAGTACCGGGAGTCGAAGCCCTCGATGCTGTCGAACGCGGCGCGGCGCACCAGCAGACACGAGCCCGAGAGCCAGCCGACGGTGCGTTCGGCGACGGCCTCGTTGTCCTGCCGATAACGCTGTGTCCAGGGGTTACCCGGCCAGACGCTGCCGAGCAAGGCGTGTCCGGCGCCGTCCAGGATGCCGGGCACCGACCGCGCCGACGGGTACACGCTGCCGTCGGGTTCGCGCACCATCGGACCGATCGCCCCGGCGCGCGGCCAGCGCTGCGCGGCCTCGAGCAGGATGTCGATCGCATCGGTGCCCCAGCGGATGTCCGGGTTCGAGATGACGATGAACTCGATGTCCGGGTCGATCTCCGCCACCGCGCGGTTGATCGCGCCGCCGTAGCCGATGTTGCCGCCGGTGCGCAGCAGCCGCACATGCTCGTTGGCCTCGGCCGCGAGTTCGGGAGTGCCGTCGTCGGAACCGTTGTCGGCCAGGATGACCTGCGGTTTCTCGCCGGTCGCGGTGGTCAGCGTGCTGATGAAGTGCTCTAGATGCTCGCCCGGCGAATAGGTCACGGTGACGACGACCAGTCGGGGTGTGGCGGTCGTTTCACCGTCTTGCCGTTCTACTGCATCCGAAGAGTTCACCGGTGCAGCCTACTGGTCGAGACGGGTCAGCGCGTCGTCGAGTGCGGACCGCCAATCGCGCAGCGGAGTCAGTCCGGACGCGGTCCAGGCACGGTTCGACAACACCGAATATGCCGGGCGCGGTGTGGAACTCGGATATTCCGCGCTGCTGCACGGACGCACCCGTTCCGGATCCGCGCCCACTCCCGCGAACACCGCGCGGGCCAGGTCGAACCAGCTGGCCTGTCCGGCGTTGGTGGCGTGCAGGATCGGCGCGATACCGTCCGCACCGGAGTCGATCGATCGCGCCAGCTCGAGCAGACCCGCGGCCAGATCCGGGGCGAAGGTGGGGGAACCGATCTGGTCGTTCACCACCGACACGGTGTCGCGTTCGCGTTCCAGCCGACGCATGGTCGCGACGAAATCGCGCTGATCACCGGTGTACACCCAGGCCGTGCGCACGACGTGCGCGTCGGGCGCGCAGCGCAGCACCGCCTGTTCACCGGCCAGTTTGGAGCGGCCGTAGACGGTGGTCGGCCCGGTCGCGTCGCTGGGCTCGTACGGGCTGGTCCCGGTCCCGTCGAAGACGTAGTCGGTGGAGACGTGAATCAGGGTGGCGCGCACCGCGGTACAGGCCGCGGCCAGCACCGCCGGGCCGGTCTCGTTGCGGGCGAACGCGCCCGCGACATCGGATTCGGCGGCGTCGACGGCGGTGTAGGCGGCGCAGTTGAGCACCACGTCACCGGGTTCGAGGACCGCGCGCACGGCCGCGTCGTCGGTGATGTCGAGATCCTCGCGTCGCAGCGCCACGGCATCAGGAGCCTGGGCGCGCACTGCCCGGCCGAGCTGTCCACCCGCGCCGGTCACCACCACACGCCGGGAAATTTCTGGGCACACGCGGGTCAGTCTGGCACGCCACGCCCGCCGCGCCTCAGGGGTGCCCGCGACTGTGTTGGTTAGCCTCGGATCACGGGGTCGATGCGTGAAAAGAGTTCTCTTCAAGGCGTGGCCGAAAGGATCAGAGCATTGCCGCAGCAGCTGTCTTCCGCCCGGCCCGGCCGATCGCCTCGACGCCGTCCGGGCCGATTGCTGGTCGCGGCCCTGGCGGCCCTGATCTTCGTCGTCACCGGCTTCGGCTGGCACAGCATCGACGGACTGATCTCCGGAATCGAGCGGATCGGCGATCTGGGCCTGGGCGGCGGCAGCGACGGCGCGACCGACATCCTCATGGTCGGTATCGACAGCCGCACCGACGCGCACGGCAATCCACTCAGCTCGGCCGAACGCGCGATGCTGCACGCCGGGGACGAGGTCGGCACCAACACCGACACCATCATCCTGATCCGCATCCCCAACAACGGCCGCTCGGCCACGGCCATCTCGATCCCCCGCGACTCCTACGTGGACATTCCGGGTATCGGCAAGGGCAAGATCAATTCGGCGTACGGGTCGACCAAGGAACTGGCCCGGCAGAAACTCGCCGCGAAGGGCGTCTCGGACGCCGAGGCGGACAAGCAGTCCACCCAGGCCGGGCGCGAGGCGTTGATCAAGACGGTGGCCGAGCTGACCGGTATCACGGTCGACCACTACGCCGAGGTCGGGCTGCTGGGATTCGTGCTGCTCACCGATGCCGTGGGCGGGGTGCAGGTCTGTTTGAACAACGCGGTCGACGAGCCGATGTCGGGTGCGGACTTCCCTGCGGGGGTGCAGCGGCTCAACGGCGCGCAGGCGCTGAGCTTCGTGCGTCAGCGGCACGAGTTGCCGCGCGGGGATCTGGACCGGATCGTGCGTCAGCAGGTGTACATGGCCTCTCTGGTGCATCAGGCGCTCAGCGCGCAGATCCTCGCGAATCCGACCAAGCTGGACGCGCTCAGCAAGGCGGTCGGGCGCACCATCGTGCTGGACGACAAGTGGAACGTCATCGATTTCATGAAGCAGTTGCAGGATCTCACCGGCGGTCAGGTGCGTTTCGAGACGATTCCGGTGGCCGATCTCAACGGCACCACCGACGACGGCGAATCGGTGGTGCGGGTGGACACCTCCGCGGTCCGCACCTATGTCGCCTCGCTGGTCGGCCGATCCGGTTCGGGCGGCGTCACCCCCGCGCAGGTCACCGCGGATGTCTACAACGCGAGCGACACCTCGGGACTGGCCGGGCAGGTGGCACAGGCGTTGACGGGCAAGGGTTTCCGCACCGGCACGGTGGACAACTGGGCGGGCGCGCCGGTGTCGACGAGCCGGGTGCTGGCGGCGAAGACCACCGACGCCAAGGCCGCGGCGGTGGCCAAGGCGCTGGGCGGGCTGCCGGTGCTGGCGGTGCCGGGGATGGCGGAGGGGGCCGTGCGGGTGGTGCTGGCCGGTGACTACTCTGGTCCGGGCTCGGCGGCGGGCGAACTGTTCGATACGTCGGGGAGTTCGACCACGGCGACTCCGGTCCCGCCCGCGGCTCCCATCGACGCAGGCCAGAACGGACCGAAATGCGTGAACTGAACCAGACCCTGACCGATGCGCTGCTGGAGCCGATCCTGGCCCGGGATCCGGCCGGGCCGCGGATCACCTATTACGACGACGCGACGGGCGCCCGCATCGAACTGTCCGCGCTGACCCTGGCCAACTGGGCGGCCAAGACCGCCAACCTGATTCGCGACGAATTCGGTCTCACCCCGGGCGCGCGGGTCGCGGTGCTGCTGCCCGCGCACTGGCAGACCGCCGCGGTGCTGCTGGGGTGCTGGTGGGCGGGGGTGGAGGTGGTGTTGCGGGCCGACGACGACGCCGAACTCGCACTGACCACGCCGGGACGGTTCGACGAGGTGGCCGATATCGCCGAGGTGCTGGCGTTGTCGCTGGACGCGATGGGTGGGCCGGTGCGTGATCTACCGCTCGGGATCACCGATTTCGCGACGTCGGTGCGGGCGCACGGCGATCAGTTCCATCCGCGGGGGGCGGGGGCGGCGCTGGACGGCGAATCGGTGGCGGAGGTATTGGCCGCCGCTCGCAAATCGGCTGCGCGGCAAGGGTTCTCGGAGCAGGATCGGGTGCTGTCGGAGGGGTCGTGGGAGACCGCCGCCGAGGTGATCGACGGGTTGGTCGCGGTGTATGTCGCCGGTGCGTCGCTGGTGCAGGTCGACCATGCCGATCCGGCGAAGCGGGAGCACCGCGTCGGCGTCGAGCGGGTCACCGTCACGCGGTCCTGATCGGTCTGTGCGGCGGGCCGATTGCCGCACCATTTTCATGGATCCGCACCCGCTTCGTGGGCTGTTCCGGGTGCCTTTCCCGGTAGCGGGTGCGGCTGGGAAAGAAGTGTGTACGCCCTGGTATCGCGCTCGTAGCATGGGTCGGGACAGTCCTACCGCGGTAGGGGTTCGAGTCCGACCGTAGGACGTTTCCGCGAGTAGTACGCGTGCGTACCGTGGATGTCCAACCGGATGAAACGACGATTTGGGGGTTGTGATGGGACCGCAGTACTGGTTGCGTTGGATGTCGGTGCACGGCGTGCCGCGGATGGCGCTCAAGACGTACGCCCGGCGGGGCGATCCGCTCGCGCAGCTGTTCGGCGATCCCGCGATCACCCACGATCCGTATCCGTTGCTCGAATCGATCCGCGCGCGGGGGCGGCTGGTCCGCACCCCCTTCGCCCGGGTCACCGTCGAACACGATCTGTGCCGGAACATCCTGCGCGACAACGCGATGGGCACCCGCGCCGCGGAGAGTTTCGACATCCCCCGGCCGCTGCGCGGACTGACCAGGCTGGCCCCGCTGCCGCCGAATCCGGTCGAACCGCCGTCCATGCTCGTCATCGACCCGCCCGAGCACACCCGGATGCGGCGGTCGGTGTCGGCGGCGTTCACCCCGCGCGCCATCCGCCGTCTGCAGGACCGCGTCGAATCGGTCACCGAGGAGCTGCTGGACGCCATGCCCGGCGACGGCTCGGCCGATCTGGTGGCCGACTTCGCCGCGCAGGTGCCGATCGCGATCATCTCCGACATGCTCGGTTTCCCGCGCAGCGCCAAGGAGCAGTTCCTCGGCTGGGGCGACGCGATCAGCCCGCTGCTGGATATCGGCATCCCGTGGCACTCCTATCGCGGTGCCGTGGCCGCCATCCGGGAGATGGACGAATACGCCGACGGGCACCTTGCGCAGTTGCGCCGCTCCCCCGGCGAGGACATCCTGTCCAGCCTGCTCACCGCGGGCGATCTGGACGAGCAGGATCTCAAGGCCACCGCGAGCCTGCTGATGGGCGCGGGCTTCGAGACGACGGTCAACCTCATCGGCAATGCCATCGTGCAGTTGCTCGCCCACCCCGACCAGCTCGCCCGGCTGCGCGCGGAGCCCGAACTGTGGCCCAACGCCGTCGAGGAGGTGCTGCGTTTCGACGCACCCGTGCAGAACACCGGCCGGGTGACCCTGGAAGAGGTCGAGTACGAGGGCGTCCGGCTGCGCAAGGGCACGACCGTCGTGCTGTCACTGGCCGGCGCCAATCGCGATCCGAACGTCTTCGAGCAGCCGAACCGTTTCGACATCACCCGCGCCAACGCCAAGGAGCACCTGACCTTCTCCTCCGGCATCCACGCCTGCCTCGGCGCCAGCCTGGCCCGCATGGAAGCCACCCACGCCCTGCGCGCGCTGTTCGACCGCTTCCCCGACCTGCGACTGGACGGCCCGCCGCAGCGACGCCCCCTGTTCACCCTGCACGGCTACAGCCATATGCGCGCGAACCTGGGCCGCAGGGCCGAGCACACCACGCCGGTCTGAGGTAGAGGTCAGCTGAAGCCGACGACCTGATCGCCCCAGGCGGTGTAGAGGTCGTGGTCCGGGTCGTCGACTACGCGGTCGACGGCATCGATGACCAGGGTCGCGCGGGTGGACTCGCGGTACGGCGGCCAGTGTTTGGATCCGTCCAGTGCCGCGGGGACACCGTGTTCGGCGAAGGCCAGCCAGCGCCGCATCATCCGGCCGGAGATCTCCATGGCCGCCTTGCGGCCGCCGAGCCAGAACGTCGGATCGTGGTTCAGGGTGCCGAAATTGCCGAAGACGTAGGGCAATTCGGTGGCATGTCCGGCTCCGACCCGGGCCGCCTTCAGCATCGGGGTGGCCTGGTCGAACCGGTACATCCAGGTTCGGGTGTGCCGAGAGTGCGCGTCGGCGACCCAGTGCGCGGGCATCCGGAACGCGGCGTCGGTCGACATCGCCAGTGCGCCACGGGGTTTGCTCAGATCCGGATAGGCCGAGGTGATCTCGGCGATCCGCTCGGGCGAGAGCTCGGGATGATCGGCGGCGACGCCCTTGAGCATGGCGTTCACCGCGTCCGGGGTGACCGGCATGATCGGCGAGCGGAACAGCCGGAAAAGCGACGCCTCGTCCCGGTTGGTGCCGATCATCAGGGGCACGCGATGCGAACGTCCCTGCTGGAAACGATCGGTGGGATAGGTGGGGAGCAGCTCACCGTCCACCACGGGCGCGGCGGCCAGCCTGCCCGGCGATTGCAGCGGCACCTCGTCCAGCAGGATTCCGGCCGCCTCCACGATCCGATCGATCGGGCATTCGAGCAGTTCCTTGACCCGCTGCCGCGGCAGATCCACCAGTTCCAGGAATCTGGTCGCCACACCCGCGGCCCGTTCGGGTCCGAAAACCGAAGTGGCGGGCGGACTCTGGGCGATGGCCCGATGGAACAACCCGGCCGCCGGAGGGGAGGTGAGCAGCGCGGTCACACAGCCCGCACCCGAGGATTCACCGAACAGCGTCACATTGCCGGGGTCGCCACCGAACGCGGCGATATTGTCGCGCACCCATTCCAGTGCAGCGATCTGATCGTGCAGTCCCAGATTCGGCACGAAGTCGTGCCCGAGTGAGGAGAGGTCCAGAAAACCCAGCGCACCCAGCCGATAGTTGACCCCGACCACGACGACATCGCCGGTCTCGGCGAGCTTGCGCCCGTCGTAGATGCCCTGGGCGGCGGTCCCGAGACAGTACGCACCGCCGTGCAACCAGACCAGCACCGGACGCGGTTCGGAATGCGCCGTGGCGGGAGCCCACACGTTCACCCACAGGCAGTCCTCGCCCATCCGCAATCCGGAATCGACCGGGACCATGGTGCCCATCGTCTGCGGCGCGATCTCGCCGAATTCGGTGCAGTCCCGTTCCCCCTCCCACGGCACCGGCGGTTGCGGCCGCCGGAACCGCTTGCGACCGGCCGGAGCCGCCGCGTACGGAATACTGCGCCAGACGTGCACGGATCCGTCGTGGAATCCGCGCACCGCGCCCGCGGCGGTCAGGGCTACGGGTTCGGGTCCACGGGTGTCCACACCCGGGGCCTCCTGGAAGAATTGAGTGCTCATCCCCGTGCCTCGCTCCGGCTCGACTCCGGTATGACAACCGCGGTAGCTGCGCTCGAAACTCGCTCGCTCATGGCGGCACCTCCTCAACTCTCTGTTACGAGAGTACGTCCGAGATCATGTCCGACGGCGAGGCGCGAACGCTCGCACGTCAGTCGCGATCGATATGACCGAGATCGCGACCGGGATCGATCCGGTCGCGAACGCGCTGTTTGAGCAGCGCGATATCGGGGAAACCGCCGTCGGACCGGCGTTCCCAGATCTGGTCCCCGTCGAGTGTGATGCGGAAGACACCCCCGTCCCCCGGGATCAACGCCACCTCCGACAGTTGGGTGGCGAAGGTACTCAACAGCTCCTGAGCCATCCACCCCGCCCGCAGTAGCCAGCGGCATTGGGTGCAGTACTCGATCGCGACTCGTGGCATACCCGCACCCTACGTGGGCGGCGGATCTGCCCTGGAAAAAACTTCTGGCAACTCCTCCGCTTCCTCGGTGCATCTGTACCGGGAACGGTATGAGCGTCTCCGACACCGGGCAACAACTCGACAAAGACGCACCCGAATCGTTATATCTCCACGTCTCCGTCCAGGTAGCGCCATGCGCCGTCGACTCTGGCAAATCTGCTGCATTCGTGCAGCGAACTCCGGCCGCCCGCAGCCCGGTAGTGCGCGCGGAACTCCACCACACCGGTGTCGTCGAACGGCCCACCCGCCTGTGTGCGCAGAATCTCCAGGAACATCCAACGCTGTCCCGGATCCAGTTCGAGCCGACGCGGCCGGGTCCGGGGATGCCAGGACGTGAGCAGATAGGCGGTGTCGCCGACGGCGAACGCGGTGTACCGCGACCGCATGAGTGTTTCGGCAGTGGGTGCGGGCCGGGTGCCGTCCAAGCGCGGCCCGCAGCACTGCTCGAACGATTCACCACTGCGGCACGGGCACCGATCGGCGCCGGCCGGAGATTCGCTGTGCATCGTTCGATTATCGGATCACAACATACTGAGCAGGTTGATGACGTTGGTCAGCGCCGAATTGACGTCACCGACCAGGGCCGAACCGGTATTGAGCAGGTTGAGCGTATCCATGATGCAGCTCTCTTTCATCGACGTGGATGAAACCCGACCGTGTAACAACCGCATTCATGCCGCAAACCGCGCAGCAAGCACACAGTACTGTTCATAGATCATCCGCATCGCCGAAATCCCCATGTCGATAGCGAAATTGGGGCGTCCGGCAGCGAATCGCCGGACAATACGGGCCGCTACGACCGGCCAGTATGTAGTTGCTTTCCCGTAGCCGTGGCGTCGGCCTCGGCCAACATCGCCAATTCCCCGGTGAGCCGGGCGGTTTCGTCGAACCAGCGGCGCAACTCCACCACGGTCGGGGCCAGCTCGTAGTCCTGGTGATGCCCCACCCGCGACAACGTCGCCCACAGCGCCGAGATCCGCGCCGAGGTCTCCTGGCCGACATAGGAATCCAGCGCCAGCAGCTGCGCCCGCATACTGCACCGCGCCAACGGCGGCGCGAGCACCAGCCACAGCCGGTCGATGGACTGTTCGAGCGCCAGCCGCAGAATCCATACTGTCGCCCGGGACCACAGCCCGCCCGCGTCGGTCACCGTGCCGCGCAACAACTCGTCGGCCGCGGCCAGCCGCTCGGCGACCGTCGGCGGTTGCGAAGGCTCCGCTACGGATTCAGCCATTTGACGAATTTCCTGGTCCCGCTGATCAATTCGCGGGTGCCGCGATCGATCCGGATGTGCGCCCCGGCGGCCGCGTCCCGCAGTACCGCCCGCGCCCATGCCGCCTCCCGATCGAGTAGTTCGTTCAGATCGTCGACCCGGTCCGGATCGCCGAATACGGCCAGCGACACCTTCTCCCAGGTGGTGCGCGCGGCATCCACCCGGCGCTGCACCTCCCGGTGATCCACGCCCTCGCCCAGCAGCGTGCGCCGGGAGCGGGCCAGGGCGGCGGCCTCGATGGCCGAACGACAACAGGTCACCACCAGTTCGGCGGCGATGGCGCGCGGCAGCTGTTTGGTGCGCACCAGGGCGTTGGCGTCGCTGAGATAGCGGCGCACCGGATCCTCCGCGACCCGCACCTCGACGGCCGAACGCTCCCGCCGCTGCACATCCAGAACCGTTGCGTCCAAACGCAATCGGCGCACCGCCTCGGCCAGCCGCTCGTCGTGGGTGAACACCACGACCTGCCGTCCGCTGCGCGCGGCCGCGGCGAGCACCTTGGCCAGACCGTCGACCTTGGCCGGATCCATCGCCTGCACCGGATCGTCGATGACGACGAAGCCGAACGGACTCTCCGACACCGTCGCACGTGGCAGGAACAGCGCCAGGCCCAGCGCGTGCAGCTCGCCCTGACTCATCACGCCCAGTGCGTTGCTCCCGGCATCGTCGACGGTGACGTCCAGCAGTACCTTGCGGCTGGCTCCGGCGTTGCCCTGCAACCGGATCACGCCCAGATCCACATTGCTCTGCTGCCGCAGACCGCGCCAGATGCCGCGGGCGTGCTCGGCCAGCGGGGCCATCCGCTCCTCGCGCAGTCCGGCGGCGGCGGATTTGAGCCAATCCTCGGCGCGCCGGACGGTGTGCAGTTCGGATTCGGCGGCGGTGACCGTCCGCGCGCCCTGCAACCAGGCGGCGATCCGCGGCACCAACGGCATCCAGACCGCGTCGAGCCGGTCCAATTCCTTACGCGCCGAACCACGCAGCGCGTTCAGCAGCCGGGACAGGTCCGCGTGCGCGGCGCGCAGCCGCTCCGGGAACTCCGCGTCGGGTTCGGCCTGCGCCAGCGTCGCCCATGCAGACCAGGCGCGGCGGGCCGGTGCGGTGTCGACATTGGGTGCCTGCGGTGGCAGCGGATCCAGTTCGGCGGGGACCGGAGTGACCAGAGCGCGGGCCCGGCCGGCCGCTGCCAGCAGTGCGTCGCGGGCGGTGGTGACCGCGGCCGCGCGCTCGGTCAGGCGGGCGATCTGGGTGTCGGTCTCGCGCAACCACTCCGCGTCCAGCGTGCCCGCGCCGCATACCGGACACGCGCAGGCGCCCGCCGCGGCCGCATGGGTGCGGGCGCGATCGAGCAGATCCAGCACCCGCAGTTCGGCCTCGGTGTCGCCGGTGGTGAGTTCGCTCAGCCGCCGCGCACCCGCCTGCACCGCCGCGGCCGCGCCGTCCACCGCCCCGGCATCGGGTAGCCGCAGCCGCAGGATGGCTTGCAGGGCAGCGGTACCGGTGGGGTCGTGCCGCGCGCCGGACACCTCGCGGCCGATCGCGGCCAGGTCCGGATCGGCGGCCCGCAGCAACTGCGCGACCCGGGCCGCGCGGTCGTCCACGACGGTTTCGAGAGCGGTGCGCAGCTCGTTGCGTTCGTCGCGGGATTGTCTTGCGGCACGCTCCAATTCGAGGCGGCGCGCGCGGGTGCGTTCCTGCGCCGCGGTGAGATCGTCCAGGCCCAGCAGCCGGTGCAGTGCGTCGAACAGATCGCTGGGACGGCCGTCGACCAGCGCGCCGAGTTCGCTGTAGGACAGGAACGGCCGGTACAGCTCGAGCGCGCGGGACCAGCGTTCGACGCGAAATTCGGTGGGATCGGCGGCATTTCGCGCTTGCGTCCAGGTGCCACCGGCGAGATCCGCGCCCTCGGGCCACTCCCGCGCGACGCTCAGCGCGCCGTCCCGACCGGCCGCGGTCAATTCCACTTCGACCCGGGATGTGCTGCCGTCGTGGAGATTTCGCCAACCCTCACGCCAGACCGACGCCCGGCCCGCCCAGCGCCGGGTGTCGCCGGTCAGGGCCAGTTCGGCGGCCTCGGCGAAACTCGACTTACCGGATCCGTTGCGCCCCACCACCAGTGTGAGTCCGGGGCCGGGATCCAGTAGCAGTGACGCCTCGGGCCCGATACCGCGAAAGCCGCGAACCCTGATGGCGCGCAGGAAGATTCCGCTCATCCCCAGGCTCGGCGACCGATCCGGTTCGGCGTCCAGCGCGGCCAGCACCGCGGCCGAGACCTCCGGGGTGATCGCCGGATCGGCATCCAGGCGGTGCCGCACCAGATCGGACAGGCGTTGCGCGACGCCGGTGGACACGTCCCCCAACTGCCACTCCCTCCGCAAACGCGGTGACGCGTTCGGACTACAGATACGGCGACGCTACCGGATCCGCCGCGCGTTCGCGTATGCCGGAGGCCGCGAACCGTCCCGGACGGGGTGTGCTCATGGACATCGAGCGGTGATCCGCCCGATGTCCACCCCTCGGCCGTCCCCGGCCGGGCAGTTCCACGGGTCTCACCCGAAATCGGGTGGTTCGGATCAACCGAACAGAACAGAATGACAGAGTTCGATATCCGGCACAAGACCGCACGGGAGTTTCAATCACGCACCGCCCCAGCATCATTGGTCTCGCTAACCCTCCGCGAACTCGCTCCGGAGCCGCTCGGACGATTTCTGTCGGTGGGGTGGGGTAGAAATCCGATGAACCGAACGAAACGGGGGACGACAGTGCCGACGACACCAGTGGGAACCGAATCGATGACATGGACCGCGCAACAGGTCACCGCGCTCGCACCCGATGCCGCGTCCCTCGCCGCCGCGCGAAAGCTGCACGGGCGGTGGAGTTCTACCGGCTGGTGCGAGACCGCGCTGTGGGGGTTGTGCAAGGGCAGCGGGGCCAAGCCGTACCAGACGATCGTGGACCTGTCCGGGCCCGCGTACAAATGTTCCTGTCCGAGCCGGAAATTCCCCTGCAAGCACGCCTTGTCCCTGCTGCTGATCTGGTCCGACGGCATGGTGTCCGAGGTCGGTGCGCCCGCCGATTACGCCGAGCAGTGGCTCGCATCTCGCGCCCAGCGGGAGGCCGGATCGGTTGCCGCACAACAGAAGACCCCGTCCGCGGCGACGGTGACGCAGCGCCGCGAGCGGGTCGCGGGCGGACTCGCGGACCTGGACGTGTGGCTGTGCGATCAGGTGCGTACGGGGCTGGCCCAGGCGGATCGCTCGTTCGACGCCTTCGAAGCGGTGGCCGCGCGGATGGTCGACGCACAGGTTCCCGGCGTCGCGGCGGCGCTGCGGCAACTTCCACGCAATATTGTCGGCCGGGAGGACTGGCCCGCGGTGCTGCTGTGTGAATACGCCCGGCTGCATCTGCTCGCGGCGGCACATCGCCGCCTGGACGAGCTGGACCCGGCGCTCGCGGCGAGTGCGCGCACGCATATCGGTTACCCGGTCGGCACCGAATCGGTCCGCGCGGAGCCCATCGTCCGGGATCACTGGATGGTGCTGGGCATACGCATCACCGAGGAGGAGCAGCTGCACACGCGTCGCGCCTGGATGCGCGGGCGGACCAGCGGGCGCTGGGCGCTGATCCTGGACCATTCACACGGCTCGCCCGCCTTTCCGCCGGATATGCCGGTACCGGGCACGATGATCGATGCCGAGCTGCACTTCTATCCGGGGGCCGCGCCGCTGCGGGCGCTGTGGGGTGAACGGCACGGTGTGCCGGAGCCGATCCCGCGGCCGCTCGTCACGACGCCGGATGCCACGGGTGCACGGCCGGGCGGAATCGCCGCCGCGTTGACCGAACATGCCCGCGCGCTCGGCGCGGATCCGTGGCTTCGGTCGTGGCCGATGCTGCTGACCGAGGTGATCCCGGTGGTGTCCGGTGGCGCCTGGTCCGTGGCAGATCACGACGGCGCAGCGCTGCCGATCGCGCGACTCGCCGCGCAGCCCTGGCAGCTGCTGAGCCTGTCGGGCGGTCGGCCGGTGACGGTCATGGGCGAATGGACCGCCGACGGGCTGGTCCCGACCTCGGCGTGGGCGGGCGAGGAGCTGGCCACCGTCGACGCGGCGGCGATCGGCGGGTCCCGGGCCGGGAACAGCGCGCTGGGTTCGGTGGCGCTGTTGGGCACGGCGCGGCGCGGACTGGATCCGGCCACGTTGTCCGGGCCGGTGGCCGAGGCGGTCGGGCGGCTGCACGGCGATCCGGCCCTGGTATTACTCGAGGCCGCCGCCCTGCAGGACGTCTTCGCGCGTGGCGCGGTGCGGCCCGGTACCGCCGAGCCACCCGAGCCCGCCGCGATCGACCCCCGTCCGGTCCTGCCCGCCGCGGCCGCGACCAGGCTGGTCCGCCTGCTGCGCGAGGGATCGCCGTTCCTCACCGAATGGTTCGAACTCGCCGAACCGCACGGGTTCCGCGCACCCGACGGGATCTGCACCCTGCTGCTGGATCAGGCGAAAACCCGTGTCCCCCTGCGTGAATCGCTGCTACGACTGGCCGGTGAACGCGGCCGCTGGCTGTCCGCGCACCACACGCCCTGGCATACGCTGACGCGCGCGAAACCCGACGACACGGATGTCTGGTCGCACGGTCGCCCCGCCGAGCGGCTCGCCTGGCTGACCGAGTTGCGGGCCCACGATCCACAGGCCGCCCGCGAAACCCTCACCGGCACCTGGCATTCCGAGCCCGGCCCGGCGCGCGCGGATCTGCTGGCGGTACTCGCCGAGGGACTCACCCTCGCCGACGAGCCGCTGCTGGAATCCGCGCTCGACGATTCGCGCGCGCAGGTCCGCAGGGTCGCCGCGGACCTGCTCGCCCGCCTGCCGGATTCGGCCTTCGCCGGGCGGATGACCGAACGCGCCGCGCGGTGGATCGGCTTCGACGGCGCGCAACTGGTGGCCGATCTGCCGCAGCGGCTGGAGGATTCGGCCCGTCGCGACGGTATCGCCGACCGCACCTCGAAGACCGCCTACCGGTTGGACGGGGCGCCGCACGTCGCGGCGGAGTGGCTGCGTCGCGTGATCGCCGCGACCCCGCTGCGGCATTGGGACGCCCTGCTGGGCGCACCCGGCTCGGCGGCGCGGGTCGGTATGCGTGACGATCTGCTCGGCCCGGTCACCGCCGGGTGGGCTGATGCCGCCCTCGCGCAGCGCGACAGTCGTTGGGCGGCAACGTTGTTCGAGGTACTGACCGGTACGCCCACGCTCGGCGCCGATCCCGATGTGCGGCGGCAACTGTTCGCACTGCTGCCCCTCGACCAGCGCGTGCAGTATCTGCGCTCACTGGACAGCAGTTGGCTGGCCGAGATCGAACTGCTGGTGCAGGCGGTGCCGCGACCGTGGCCGATCCCGCTGGCCAAACACCTGATCCGGCTGCTGCTGGACCGCGCCGAACTCGCCGCGCCCCGGCCCGGCGTGCCGAGCCTGTCCCCGGCCGCCTACCGCAGCCTGTTCCACACCGCCGCAACACATTTCCCGATCGAGGCGACCGCCGCCGTGGAGGTGGCCGCCCGCCGCTGCCGGGACAGCTACTGGGAATTCTGTTTCAAGGAATTGACCAGCGACCTTATCCAGCGCACGACCATGCTCGAGGAGCTGCAATGACCACCGAGACCACCACCGCCACGACCGACAGCAGCCTGCTGCGCCCGCACGCCGAACAGGCGTTCGCCGACGAGCTGCGCGCACTGGCCGCGGTCGACGACCGCCCCCGCCCGCCCTCGTGGCGGCTCTCGCCCTGGGCCGTGGTCACCTATCTGCTCGGCGGCACCCTGTCCGACGGCACCGTGGTGAGCCCCAAATACGTCGGGCCGCGCCGGCTGATGGAGGTCTCGGTCGCCACTCTCGCGACCGATCGCGCCCTGCTGCTGCTCGGCGTGCCGGGCACCGCGAAAACCTGGGTGTCCGAACACCTTTCGGCCGCGGTGTGCGGCGAGTCGACGCTGCTGGTGCAGGGCACCTCCGGCACCGCCGAGGAGGCGATCCGGTACGGCTGGAACTACGCGCGGCTGCTGGCCGAGGGGCCCAGCGACGGCGCGCTGGTGCCCTCCCCGGTGATGACGGCCATGCGCCTGGGTTCCATCGCGCGCGTCGAGGAACTCACCCGCATCCCGTCGGATGTGCAGGACGCGCTGATCACGGTGCTGTCGGAGAAGACGCTGCCGGTTCCCGAACTGGGCACCGAGGTGCAGGCCGCCAAGGGCTTCAACGTCATCGCCACCGCCAACGACCGCGACCGCGGGGTCAACGAGCTGTCCTCCGCGCTGCGACGACGCTTCAACACCGTCGTGCTGCCGCTGCCCGCCAGTGAGGACGAGGAGGTCGCGATCGTGACCCGCCGCGTCGAACAGCTCGGTGCCGCACTGGAATTGCCCGCCGTCCCCGCCGCCGCGCAGGAGGTGCGCCGGGTGGTCCAGGTCTTCCGCGAACTGCGGTCCGGCATCACCGCCGACGGGCGGACCAAACTGAAATCCCCGTCCGGCACGCTGTCCACCGCCGAGGCGATCTCGGTGATCACCAACGGCCTCGCGCTGTCCGCGCATTTCGGCGACGGCGTGCTGCGGGCCGCCGATATCGCGGGCGCGGTGCTGGGCGCGGTCGTGAAGGATCCGGTGGCCGACGGCGTGGTGTGGACCGAATATCTGGAGGCGGTCGTCCGCGAACGCGCGGACTGGGCCGATTTCTACCGAGCCTGCCGCGAGGTCCACGCATGAGTCCACACACCACCGACTCACCGCCGGACTCCGCAGCGGCCGTAGCATCGCAGACCCGAGTGTTCGGCATCCGCCATCACGGGCCGGGTTCGGCACGCTCACTTCGCCTGGCGCTGGAGCGATTCCGGCCCGACGTCATCCTCATCGAGGGCCCGGCCGACGCCGACCCGCTGCTCACCCATATCGCCGCCGAGGGCATGGCACCGCCGGTCGCGCTGCTGGCCTACGTCCCCGATACCCCCGCACAAGCGGCGTTCTGGCCGTTCGCGGTCTTCTCCCCCGAATGGCAGGCGCTGAGCTACGCCCACGAACACGACGTAACCGTCGGCTTCTGCGATCTCCCCGCCACCCACACCCTGGCCGCGAGGGACGAACCCGCCGACCGCACCGACCCCCTCGCGCTGCTCGCCACCACCGCCGGTTACGACGACCCGGAACGCTGGTGGGACGCGATCATCGAATCCACCGCCGACGCCGACATTTTCGACGCCGTCACCGAGGCCATGGCCGTCCTGCGCGAAACTCCCACCGCAGCGGCAGCTACCGCAACCACCCGGGTCGACCCCGATGCGGCAGCCGCGACCGGGTCCCCTGCCGACGAGACGACCGTCGGCTCGCAGGGCAACGCGACATCCGGATTCATTGCCGCACAGAATGATTCCGATTCTGCGATTACCGATCGGCCGCTCGGGAACAGCACTGCCGTCGAATCCACAGCTCCACGCTCGAGCAGCCCCGACGACGCCACTATCGAATCTGCCGGAACAGCGGATGGCATCCCTGAATACGATGCCGCACAGGGCGATTGCCGTGCGGCGGGATTCGCGCCGGACAAGGCAGGGATGCCGCAGGGTCCGGCGGATGATGCCGAGGAACTGCTCGGATCGCCGGTGGATCCGCATACGTTGCAGCGCGAGGCGTACATGCGGCAGACGATGCGTAAGGCGCTGAAGGGCGGGGCGCGGCGACTTGCCGTGGTGTGCGGGGCATTTCATGCTCCCGCGCTGGTGGGGAAGCTCGGACCGGCGACGGCGGACGCCCAGTTGCTCAAGGGGTTGCCGAAGGTCAAGGCGACGCTGACGTGGGTGCCCTGGACGCATTCCCGGCTGGCCGGTGCTTCCGGCTACGGCGCGGGGGTCACCTCGCCGGGCTGGTACCACCACCTGTTCACCGAGACCGAACAGCCGATCGCGCGCTGGCTCACCAGGGTCGCCGGAACCTTGCGGGCGCACGACCTGCCGGTATCCAGTGCGCACATCATCGAATCGGTGCGCCTGGCGAACACCCTCGCCGCCCTGCGGGAACGACCGCTGCCCGGATTGTCGGAGGTCACCGAGGCCACCCGCGCGGTGCTGTGCGAGGGCGACGAGACCATGCTGCGCCTGGTCACCCGGGCACTGGTGGTCGGCGAGGCACTCGGCGCGGTCCCCGAGGACACGCCCGCGGTCCCGCTCGAAACGGATCTGCGCGCCCAGGCGCGGACGCTGCGGCTGACGCGGCAGGCACTGTCCCGGCAACTCGACCTGGACCTGCGCAAGGATCGCGACGTCGCGCGCTCGCGACTGCTGCACCAGCTGCGACTGCTCGGAATCGGTTGGGGCACACCGACATCGAGCGAGGTCCGCAATACCGGCACCTTCCGCGAGACGTGGACGCTGGTCTGGGAACCCGAACTCGCCATCGCCGTCATCGAGGCGTCCCGCTGGGGCACCACCCTGCTGGCCGCCGCCGAGGCGAAGATCCTGGACTCCGCCGCCGCGCCGGAGGCCACCATCGCCGACCTGAGCCGGGCCCTCGAACAGGCCCTGCTCGCCGACCTCGGCGGGGCGATACCGGGACTGGTGGCCCGCCTGGAATCCGCGGCCGCGGTGGATCACGACGTCACCCGGCTGCTCGGCGCACTGCCGGGCCTGATCCGCACGCTGCGCTACGGCGATGTGCGCGGCACCGACGTCACCGCGCTCACCCGCGTGGCCGACGGGATGCTGGTGCGCATCTGCGCCGGACTGCCCGGCGCGGTCACCGGTCTGGACGCCGACGCCGCGGCCGCCCTGCGCGCCCTGATCGATGACGCGCATCTGGCCCTGGCCACCCGCGACGACGAGTGGGCGACGCGCGAATGGCACACCGCCCTGGGCAAACTCGCCGACCGCGCCGATGTGCACGGCAGCCTGGTCGGCCGCGCGGTCCGGCTGCTGTGCGACGCGGGCATCCTGGACGACGCCGAATCCGCCCGCCGCCTGTCCGCGGCACTCTCGGTCGGCCACGATCCGACCGAGAAGGCCGCGTGGATCGACGGCTTCCTCGGCGGCCGCGGCCTGTTCCTGGTGCACGACCGAAATCTGTTGCACCGCATCGACACCTGGCTCCGCGGCCTGGACGAGGACCAGTTCACCGCCACCCTGCCGCTGCTCCGCCGCACCTTCGGCGCCTTCGAATCCGGTGAGCGCCAGGCGATCGCCCAGGCCGTGCGCGACGGCGGCCCCGCCACCACCACTCCGACCGGCACCGACGACTTCGACCTCGACCGCGGCCTGCTCGCCCTGCACGCCGCCACCCGAATCCTGGCGGTCACCTGATGCCGCACCGAGATCACACCCGCGACCTCACGGAGAGGCGGTAGCCACCGATGACCGATATCGACCGAACACAGTCCCGCCGTTGGCGTCTGGTGCTGGGCGCGCCCGCGGAATCCTGCCTGGGCGGGCTGGCGGCCGGGGACGATGCGGCGATGGACCGGGCGTTGTCCGCGCTGTACAACGCCGAGGAGATGACCCCGTCGGAGAAGCGCTCGGGCGGGCTGGGCGGATCCGCGCCCAAGGTGGCGCGGTGGCTGGGCGACATCCGCAGCTACTTCCCGTCCACCGTGGTGGAGGTGATGCAGCGCGACGCGGTCGAGCGGCTCGATCTGACCCGGCTGCTGCTCGAACCGGAACTGCTCGAGGCCGTCGAACCCGATGTGCACCTGGTCGGCACCCTGCTGAGCCTGAACCGGGTGATGCCCGAGACGACCCGATCCACCGCGCGCATGGTGGTGGAGAAGGTGGTGCGCGAGATCGAACAGCGCATCGCCTCGCGTACCGTCGCCGCGGTCTCCGGCGCGTTGAACCGCGCCGCGCGCACCACCCGACCGCGACTGCGCGATATCGACTGGGACCGCACCATCCGCCGCAACCTCGCGCACTACCTGCCCGAACATCGCACCGTGGTACCCGAGACGCTGATCGGCTACGGCCGCAAATCGCAGGCGGTGCGGCGCGATGTGGTGCTGGCGATCGACCAGTCCGGATCGATGGCCTCGAGCGTCGTGTACGCCTCGGTGTTCGGCGCGGTGCTGGCCTCGATGCGGTCGCTGAAGACCTCGCTGGTCGTCTTCGACACGGCCGTGGTCGATCTCACCGATCAGCTGTCGGATCCGGTCGACGTCCTGTTCGGCACGCAGCTGGGCGGCGGCACCGATATCAACCGCGCCATCGCCTACAGCCAACAGTTGATCACGCGTCCGGCCGATACGTTGTTCGTCCTGATCTCCGACCTCTACGAGGGCGGCATCCGCGACGAGATGCTGCGCCGGGTCGCCGCGATGCGTGAGTCCGGCGTGCAGGTGGTGGTCCTGCTGGCCCTGTCCGACGACGGCGCGCCCGCCTACGACCACGCGAACGCCGCCGCCCTCGCGGGCCTCGATGTTCCCGCCTTCGCCTGCACTCCGGACAAATTCCCGGATCTGCTGGCGGTGGCCCTGGACCGCGGCGACGTGGGCGCCTGGGCGAACACCCATGCGGGCTGAGTCACACGGCACCGGCGACCCGAGCGACCACCGGCTACCTTTGTCTGATGTCCGCCCCCGGCCCGATGCGGGTTCTCCAGCCTCCAGAACCCGCGCTGTATCGCTCGTCGACGGGCGGGTATCCGATCGCCGGGTACGTCCCCAGCCGGTCCCGGTCGTCGGACTGGTGGTATTCCACACCGGCGGAAGGCATTTCGACCACCGGACCGTCGACAGAGATCAATCTCCCCGACCACCCGGCAACGTATCACCCACCGACACAGGACAATCCGTCCACCGAGGTCTCGCCCGTGCCCGATTTCTCCGCGACTCCGTCCCCATGCCTGCCGATCGTGTACGGCTGCCTGCTCGGCGGCGCGATCGGTGATGCGGTCGGCGTGCCCCTGGAATCGTTGTCGCTCGGACAGATTCGGCAGAAGCACGGATCACCGGGCGTGCCCTACCGCACCCTCCAGGTCCCGTACGCCCTGGTCCCCGGTACGCCCCAGTTCGGTAGGGACTTCGACGGACGCATCTCCGAGGAGACCCAACTGGCGCTGCTGACCACCGAGGCGCTGTTACGCGTGATGACGGGATTCCCGCCCCGCGACATCACCGCCGCGGTGCCGCGGAAGGCGACCGGGATAGCGCAGGAGACCTACATCGCTTGGCTTGCGGCCCAAGGCGAAACGATGCCCGGCGAACCCGTCGCATCCGGCTTCCTGGCGGGCCGCGCACCCTTCACCGACCGCCGCGGCACCTCGCGCACGGTGATCGAGGCCATGCACCGCGCGGCGAGCCGGCAGCGACCCGATCAGCCGCTGGGCACCACGACCCAACCGGTGAACAACTCCAAGGGGTCCGCGGCCGTGGTCCGGGTGGCCGCGTGCGGATTCACCGATCGAGTCGAAACCGCATTCCACTCCGGTTGCGAGATAGCGGCTCTGACGCACGGACACCCCAGCGCGTGGCTGGCCGCCGGCACCTTCGCGGCGGTGATCCACGGTCTGTACTCCCGGCTGAATCTCCGCGAGTCGCTGTACCAGGCCCAACTCGAGCTGAACCGCCGGGCCGGACACGAAGAGGTCGCCGCGGCCTTGGCCGCCGCGATCGCGTTGGCGGGCAGGGGATCACCGACCGCGGAGGCCGTGGAATCCCTCGGCCGCGGCTGGACCGCGCCGGAGGCCCTGGCCATCGCCGTCTACGCCGCGTTGAGCGCGGAGGCGATCGGCCGCGGGCCCTCGACCGAAATCCTGGAGTTCGGCTTGCGGCTGGCGGTGAATCACTCCGGTGATTCCGATGCCACCGGCGCACTGTGCGGTTCGCTGCTGGGAGCGCGGTTCGGCGTGCAGTGCGTACCCGACGTCTGGGCGTTCAACAGCGAGGTCAACGACCTGGTCTACACACTGTCCCGGGACTTCTGCATCCAGCAGTCCCTTTTCCGGCCACTCGATTACGGTGCGTCCCTGGAGTACTGGTACACGAGGTATCCCGGCTGAGAGCACCCGGTCCGGTCACCGCGTCGGCGACCGGACCGGGCCACTCTCACAGATCCGCGATGGCGGCCAACGGCGGTGTACGCGCCGCACGAATGCCCGGCCACAGCGCGGCCAGCACACCCACCACGCCCGACCCGACGAGCATCAGCACGATCTGCCCCCACGGCACGCTGATGGTGCTGATCCCCAGATCGCTCAGCGTCCGCAGGAATCCGACACCGAGCCCGAGCCCGAGAATCACACCCACCAGCGCACCGAATACCGCGATCAGCATCGACTCCAGATAGATGCTCCGGCGAACCTGCGGCCGCTGCATGCCGACCGCCCGCAACATCCCGATCTCGCGACGCCGTTCGACCACCGACAACGCCAGCGTATTGACGATGCCGAGTACCGCGATCACCACCGCCAGCGCCAACAGCCCGTACAGGATCGCGAGCATGGTGTCGATCTGCTGCCCCTGCGTACCCTTGAACTCCTGCCGGTCCTCGACCTGCACCACAACGTCTTTCGCGGTCGCCTTGACCAGGTTCTCCCGCAGCAGCGTCAGATCCGTACCCGGCGCCGCGACGATCAGCACCACCACATCGGCGCGGAACTGCACGGGCATCACCTGGTCGTACAGCGCCGGGGGCACCACCATGGCCCCGAGCAACTGGGTGTCCTTGTAGATCCCGGACACCGTGACGGTGTACTTCTTCTCGTCCATACCGGCCAACTGCACCTGCTGCCCGGCGTGCCAATCGTGTTTCCCGGCTTCGGTTTCCGAGACCTGGATATCGTTGTCGCCGAGTGTGTAACCGCCACTGCGGATCTCGTAGTTCAGCACCGGACTCATCTGCGCGTCCGGCGAGACGCCGTACACCGGCTGGTCGCCGATCTTCATCTGCACGCCCCGGAACGCGACCACATCCCGCACTCCCGCAACGGCTCTCGCGGCCGGTCCGGCATCCACGGGCACCCCGGTCAGCTGCGGACCGGTCAGTATGTAATCGGCCTTGACGCCCCGGTCGACCACATCGCTCACGCTCGCCTTCGCCGAGGCCCCGAGCATCCCGATCGCCGAGACCAGCATCAGCCCGAGCGTCAACGCGAACGCGGTCGCGGCGGTGCGGCGCGGATTGCGGACCGCGTTATTGCGCGCCATGTGCCCGATCGGCCCGAACGGCCGCACCAGCACGCCGAGCACCGACAGCACCGGCCGCGACAACGACGGCGAGGCGAACAACACCGCGAAAATCAGTGCCGCAGCGCCGATTCCGACGGTCAACGCGGCATTCCCGCCGGTGTGCCGCGCCCCGAGCACGACCAGGACGACACCGACGACCGCCAGCGCGATCCCGATTCCGGTGCGCATCCGCAGCGATTCACCCGTCGAGGCGAACTCCTCGCGCATGGCCTCCACCGGCGGAATCTTGGCCGCCCGGCGCGCGGGTGCGTACGCGCTGCCCACCGTCACCACCAGACCGATGCCCAGCGCCGCCAGCACGGTGCGCGGCTGCACCTGCATGGACCCGGTCGGCAGCCCCAGATCGAAGGCGTTGAGCAGCCCGGACAGTCCGAACGCCAACCCGATACCACCGGCCAGACCCAATGCGCTGCCGATCAATCCGATGATCGCCGCCTCGGCGACCACCGACAGACCCACCTGCCGTCTACTCGCACCCACCGCCCGCAGCAGGGCCAACTCCCGCAGTCGCTGCGCCACGATCATCGAGAACGTGTTGTAGATGATGAACGTGCCCACCAGCAGCGCGATCGCCCCGAACGCGAGCAGGAAGTAGTTCACGAATTTGAGCGCGTTCCCGACCTGCGCCTTCAGAT
This sequence comes from Nocardia macrotermitis, assembly GCF_009604405.1. Taxonomy (GTDB): domain Bacteria; phylum Actinomycetota; class Actinomycetes; order Mycobacteriales; family Mycobacteriaceae; genus Nocardia; species Nocardia macrotermitis. The sequence continues at coordinate 478,018 of NZ_WEGK01000005.1, read as the reverse complement.
CCGCGCGCACCTGATCGCCGTCGTGCACCTTGTAGTCGGGCAGGATCCGGGACAGCCTGTCGCGCACCGTATCCGCCGCCACGCCAGATGACGCGGCCACGTCGACGTAGCCCACATGCTGTCCGTCGGTGAACAGCTCACGAGCCTGCGCGTCGTCGAACAGGATTCCGACGAATCCGCCGGAATCCGATGCCATGGTGTAGATCCCGGTGACCGTCACCACGATATTGCCCTTGGACGGGATCAGGATCTCGGTGCGATCCCCGACCGCCAGCCCGGCACGTTGCGCCCCACCGGAATTGATCGCGATCTGGCCGGGCTGGGTCGGCGCGACGCCCGCGACGATCTTCTGCGACTCGGCCACGGCCTTGTCCGGCGGCAGATACGACTGCCCCAGGCTCGGCGCACCGCCGGTCTGCACCGCGCGCCCGTCCTTCAACAGCACGACCGGCCCCTGCACCGCGGGTGCGACCGCGCGCACGCCCGGAGTCGCGGCGACCTTCTGGACCACGTCGAGCGGAACCCCCAGCGACAGCCGGTCCTTCGGCTCCACCCGCACGTCGACGCCCTTGGCCTGATCGGCGAAGATCCCGTCGAACGTGCTCTGCAGCGTATCGGTGAACACGAAAGACCCTGCGATGAAAGCGGTTCCGAGAATCACCGACAGCACGGTCAGGGCCAGACGCAATTTGTGCGCGGCGAGATTGCGCAAGGCCACCTTGCGCATCGGGCTCCCGGCCATCAGGCGTTCTCCAGCTTTTTCATCCGGTCCAGCACGGATTCGGCGGTGGGATCCCGCAATTCGTCCACGATGCGGCCGTCGGCGAGGAAGATCACTCGGTCCGCATAGGAGGCGGCGTGCGGTTCGTGGGTGACGATGACGACCGTCTGCCCGAATTCGTCGACCGCCGCGCGCAGGATCGAGAGCACCTCCCCCGACGCCCGCGAATCCAGATTGCCGGTGGGTTCGTCACCGAAGATGATCTCGGGTTTTCCGGCCAGGGCGCGGGCGCACGCCACCCGCTGCTGCTGGCCGCCGGACAGTTCGCTGGGCCGGTGGGTGAGCCGATCCCGCAGGCCCAGGCGCTCGATCACGGTGTCGAGCCAGTCCTGGTCGGGGCGACGGCCCGCGATGTCCAACGGCAACGTGATGTTCTCCAGCGCGGTCAGCGTCGGCACCAGGTTGAACGCCTGGAACACGAACCCGATCCGGTCGCGGCGCAGTGCGGTCATCGCCTTGTCCGACAGGCCGGTCAGATCGGTGCCCCCGATGTGCACCGCGCCGGTGGTGGCCTCGTCCAGCCCGGCCAGGCAGTGCATCAGCGTGGATTTACCCGAGCCCGACGGGCCCATGATCGCGGTGAACTCACCCGTGGCGAAGTCGGCGCTCACCCCGTCCAGGGCGCGGACCTGGGTGTCTCCCGTTCCGTACAGCTTGACCAGATCGGTGGCGCGGGCCGCGATCGCGGTGGCGGCAGTGGTTTCGGTGCCCAGGGCATCGGCAGTCATGCTCTCCAGTGTTCCGTGGCCCGCACGTCCGCGCCATCAGGAATGCCCCCCAATACTTCGGGGGTATACCGGACCGGCCGCAACCGCCGGATCGGCTCAGCCCACCGAACCGATGATCGCCAGCACGATCAGCAGGATGACCACCGCGCCGACGATGATGCCGATGATCAGGCCGGTGTTGGACTTGCGCTGCGGCGGCAGCTGCGCGGGCCGGTAGCCGTACCCGGTCTGCTGCCCGTACGGCGAATTCTGCGGATACATCGGCTGCTGCATCGGCTGCGGTGTCGCCGCGCGCACCGACATCGGCATGGGGGTCTGGCCGATGGTCGGCATGGGTCCGGCGTTCGGCACCCCGGTACCGGTGCGCGGCGGCGCGATCGGGTTGCCGGGGCCGGTTCCGGTCATGCCCATCTGGGGGCCGACGGTCTGCGGGCCGACCGTCTGCGGCCCCACGGTCTGCGGGCCGACCGTCTGCATCCCGGGGCCGGTGTACTGCCGCGGGGCCACCGGTTGCGCCGGGGAACTGGGCGAGGCCAGGGCGCGACGGGCCGCGACGGCGAATTCCGCGCACGAGGCGAACCGCTCGTCCGGACGTTTGGCCATGGCCTTGGCCAGTACGGCGTCCATGGTCGGCGGCAGGCCGGGCCGGATCTTGCTCAGCAGCGGCGGCGGTTCCTGCAGATGTCCCCGGATCACCGCGGCCGGATTCGACGCCGCGAACGGCCCGGTCCCGGTGAACAACCAGAACAGGCTGCACGCCAGCGAGTACTGATCCGCGCGGCCGTCCAGGCTCGCGCCGGTGAGCTGTTCGGGCGAGGCGTAGGCCAGCGTCGCGGTGAAGGTGCCGGTCTGGGTGAGGTGGCCGCCGTCGTCGCGCAGCCGGGCGATGCCGAAGTCGGTGAGGTAGACGCGCTCGCCCTTACCGCCGGTCGAGCGGGCCAGCAGCATGTTCGCGGGTTTCACGTCGCGGTGCATGACGCCGTTGCCGTGCGCGTAGTCCAACGCCTCGGCGACCTCGCCGATGATCTGCACCGCGCGTTCGGGCGGAAGTTTGGTCGGGTCCACACTGGCCGCGTCGATACCGTCGATGAACTGCATCTCGATCCACAGCTGACCGTCCTCGAGACCGCGGTCGTAGACGGTCACGATATTCGGGTGGTCCAGCTGGGCGACCAGATCGGCCTCGCGCTCGAACCGGGCGCGGATCTCCTGATCGGACACCATCTCACGGTTGAGCAGTTTGATCGCCGACATGCGCGGCAGCCGCGGGTGTTTGGCCAGATAGACCGAGCCCATGCCGCCGCGACCGAGCTGTCGCTCGATGAGATATCCGGCGAAGACCTCACCGTTGGCCACCATGATGTCCGCTCCCACTTCCCGTGCCGCGCACCGGGACCCGCCAGCGCACGGCCGTGTACCGCATGAACTCCGTCGCCGTCTCGCGTCGGCCACGGGAAACACCGAAACCATAGCAGCCCGGACGAATCCACACGCCCCGGCGGCGCGAACCCCGCAGCGGCCGCGAGAGCCCGTTCCGCGTCCCGGCGAAACCTGTCGGTGGGTAGCGATACGCTCGCCCCATGCGCATTGGAGCCCACGTCAGGCAGGACAGCGATCCGATCGGCTTCGGCGAGGAGTTGGGGGCCGAGGTCATCCAGATGTTCGTGGTGGATCCGCAGAGTTGGGACAAACCCCAACCGCATCCGCGTACCGAGCAGATCAAGGCCAGCCCGATCGAGGTGGTGGTGCACTCCTCGTATCAGATCAATGTGGCCAGCACCAACAATCGCCTGCGCATGCCCTCACGTCAGGCGGTGGCCCTGCAGGCGCAGGCCGCGGCGGATCTGGGCGCGTTCGGTCTGGTCGTGCACGGCGGGCATGTGCGGTCGGATGCGGAGATCGAGGCCGGAATCACCAACTGGGGCAAGCTGTTCGAGCGCCAGCAGGACAAGGGCGGTTTCGCGGTGCCCATCCTGATCGAGAACACCGCGGGCGGAAATCACGCCATGGCACGGTATTTCGATTCCATCGCCAAGCTGTGGGATGTCGTCGGCGAGCACGGCGCGGGTTTCTGTCTGGACACCTGCCACGCCTGGGCCGGCGGTGAGGAGTTGATCGGCGTCGTGGATCGCATCAAGGCCATCACCGGCCGGATCGACCTGGTCCACCTGAATTCCTCGCGCGACGAATTCGATTCGGGCGCGGACCGGCACGCGAACTTCGCCGAGGGCACCATCGATCCGCAGTTGCTCGCCGAGGTCTGCCGCACGGCCGGTGCGCCGGTCGTATTGGAAACCCCGGCCGAGGGTGTCGCCGACGATCTGGCGTATTTGCGCGAGCATCTCAGCTGAGCCATCCGCGTCCGAGCCATCCGACGTCCGCACCCCGGATCGAGAAGGCTTGCGACCGTTTCGATCCAGCTGACCGCAAATCTGGTTCGGCCGCCCCGCCGGTGATGTGCTGCTCATGCACTACAGATCCGAGCGAAAGGCCTACTCATGTCCGTCGATCACGCAGTAGAAACCAGTACCGCCGTGCAGGTGGTCCAGCTCGGCACCCACATCGGCGCACGTATCGACGGCGTGCGGCTCGGTGGCGACCTGTCCGCACCGGTCGTCGAGGCGATCCGCGCGGCGCTCAACGAGCACAAGGTGATCTTCTTCCGCGGTCAGGACCATCTCACCGAGGACGGCCAGTACGAGTTCGCGGAACTGCTGGGCACCCCGACCACCCCGCACCCGACGGTCACCTCGCGCGGGGTCCGTTCGCTGGCCATCGATTCCGACACCGGCCGGGCCAACAGCTGGCACACCGATGTGACATTCGTGGACCGGGTGCCGAAGGCTTCGATCCTGCGCGCGGTCACCCTGCCCAGCTACGGCGGCTCGACCACCTGGGCCTCCACCGTGGCCGCCTACGAGTCGCTGCCCGACCCGCTCAAGCGGCTGGCGGAGAGCCTGCGCGCGGTGCACACCAACACCTACGACTACGCCGCCGGTCACGGCAAGGAGTCGGATCCGAAGTATCAGTCCTACCGCGACGAATTCGTCTCCACCTACTACGAGACCGAGCACCCGGTGGTGCGCGTGCACCCCGAAACCGGTGAACGCGCGCTGCTGCTGGGACATTTCGTGAAGTACTTCGCGGGCCTGAACTCCGCCGAATCGCAGGCCCTGTTCCGCCTGTTCCAGGACCGGGTGACCCGCCTCGAGCACACCACCCGCTGGAACTGGTCCCTCGGTGACGTCGCCATCTGGGACAACCGTGCCACCCAGCACTACGCCATCGACGACTACTCCGCCGCCGAACACCGCAAGCTCACCCGCATCACCCTCGCGGGCGACATCCCGGTCGGCGTCGACGGCCGCTCCAGCACGGTGATCGCGGGCAACGCCGAGCACTACTCGGTCGTCGAAAAGGTCGCCGCCTGATCCCACCGCCCCGAAAGCCGCAGCCGCGAATCCCCCTCCGCGGCTGCGGCTTTCACCTTCATCGCACGCATCGTGTCGACCTGCCACCGCCCGATGACAGCGCACCTGAGAATTACGACCGCGAATTACCTTCGGCAGCCGCGATTTCCGGTCGATTCACCAACCGCTCGACCCCCTGTTGGAACCGCACTGCGGGATCCCCGCCGATACCGTCCATTCCAGCCGCCACGATCGTGCCGATCCGGCCGATGCGAGACCCGGCGTGGTCGTGGCCGATCGCCTCGTGGAGCGCCGCGGCGTGGACACGCCCAATGTCGCGTCGGGGTGCCCGCGCCGGACGGCACCACGCGCGAGGTCGAGGTGTTCTCACACAGAGCATGGGCAGAGTGCTCGTGGGCGCACCGCGGTCTGTGCTGCTGCCGCCGACAGTACTGCGCTCGATTCCGGATCGGCAGCGCGAGCGAGGGGGTTCGCACCCGGACTGGTTGAATCGGTTTCATGGAGATTCGGCCGCTGGACGGAGTGCGGGTTCTGGAGCTGGGCAATTACATCGCGGCGCCGACCGCGGGGCGGATCCTCGGGGATTTCGGGGCCGAGGTGATCAAGGTCGAGCGGCCGAAAACCGGTGACGAGCTACGTAATTGGCGGTTGTACGGCGGGGACACCTCGATGCTGTACCGGACGGTGAACCGGAACAAGAAGTCCATCACGCTGGATCTGCGGTCCGAGGCGGGCCGGGCGATCGTGCTGGATCTGGTCTCCCGCTGCGATGTGCTGCTGGAGAATTTCCGTCCCGGCATGCTGGAGAAGTGGGGGTTGGGGCCGCGGGAGTTGAACGCGGCCAATCCGGATCTGATCATCACCCGCATCTCCGCCTACGGTCAGACCGGGCCGATGTCCCAGCGCCCCGGTTTCGCGGCGGTCGCCGAGGCCGTCGGCGGGCTGCGCGAACTGGTCGGCGATCCGGACCGGCCGCCGGTGCGGGTGGGTGTGTCCATCGGCGATTCGATCGCTGGCATCTACGCGGCCTTCGGCACCGTGATGGCGTTGTTCCAGCGCGAACGCTCGACCGGCGCGACGCCGATTCCGTTGCCGCACCGCATGATCGACGTCGCGCTGAACGAATCCATCCTGTCGGTGATGGAATCCCTCGTCCCGGACTACTACGCCTACGGCATCGCCCGCGAACGCGTCGGCGGCCGGATGGAGGGCATCGCCCCCAGCAACGCCTACCCCTGCTCGGACGGCTTCAGCATCATCATCGGCGGCAACGGCGACGCCATCTTCCAGCGCTACATGCAGGTCATCGACCGCCCCGACCTGGCCGCCGATCCGGAACTGGCCGACAACGCCGGTCGCTGGCAGCACCGCGAACGCCTCGACGCCGCCATCGCCGACTGGACCCGCACCCACACCCGCGACGAGGCACTGGCCATCCTGGAGAACGCCGGCATCCCGTCCGGCCCGATCTACACCGCAGCCGACATCACCACCGACGCACAGTACCTGTCCCGCAACATGATTCAGCATTTCCCGGTGGATGTCGGCGAACCCGAGCCGAAGCAGGTGGGCTTCCCCGGCATCGTCCCCGTCATCGGCGACACCTCGCTCCCCATCCGCAACGTCGGCCCCGACCTGGGCGAACACACCCACGAGGTGCTGTCCGACCTACTCGGCATGTCCGACGAGCAGATCCGCACCTTGACGACGGACTGACCCCCGCTCGTCCCGGACGGGCGGCAGGCCTGTCCGGACAGTTCGACCCGCTCGGGGCGCATAAGCCCACTCGGGCATATCGTCTCGCTCCAGACGAACGGCCCACTCCGGCAAGGCGACTCGCGCCAAGCGAACGGTCCACTCGGACAAGCTAACTCGCCTCAGGCGAACGGCGTACTCAGGCAGGCTGAGCCGCACAGTGAGGCCGTCGAGGATGCAGCCGAGGGGCCATTCCACCGGTTCAGCGGGACGCACGCCGGTGCGCCCCTGGAACCAGCGGGCGAAGGCCGGGTAACGCCCCTCGGCGAGCACGGGTTCCACGATAGGTCGGGCGGCAGACTACGAATCCACGACCGAGGCACCGAACATCCCGCTCACCACGGGAATCACCGTGTGCCGCAACGAATCACCGAGGGCACCGGACAGGACCGCCGGACCCGCACGAGGCCCGCGGCCCACTCGAATCACACCCCGACCGGAGCCGGGCGCGTAATTCCTTACCGCCCAGCGGATTTCCGCGGGCGTCGGGGGATCTGCGCGTTCAGGCCGTGCCGTGCGCGTCGGCCCGGAGCTTCAACAGCACCAAACCTGCGGTGCTGGCGAGGATCAGGCCCGCGACGGTGACCAGGACGCGTAGATCGACAATGCCCATCACGGCTCCCACCATGCCGCCTGCGAAGATCACCCAGGCCACGAGGCGAGAAACGATTGCCCAGACGGGGCGCACGGATTCGGCTGCGGCCGAATCGCTCTGGGTCGCCGCGCCCAGGGGGGTCGTCGAGAAAGCTCCCATCACCACTCCTCGATGACGCCGCCGGAGCCGTGAATCTCACGGCTTCCCCCGGCATATTGAAGGCGTCTGACGTGTAACTTTGCCCACACGCTACGGCTCCGTTGCCAAATCTCCACCCGACACGCGCGTGACACGCCGAAGTTATCAATTCGTTATCTGAACCAAAGCTGTTTGACAAAACGGGTCGGTATCTTGTCGACCGGCACACTCATCTGGTCCCACCCCCTGCGCTCGGATAATGTGAGGCCGACTCGGGAAAAGTTTGAGGAGCTAGTCACCAATGCACGGCAGCAAGGCGGAGTCGGGGGATAACGCCGAGGACATCCCACACCGCCTGACCGCCAAGGTGGCAGGCCCGGCAATCGCGGCGGGCGCAATCTCGTTGGGGCTGGTGCTGATCGGGGCCTGCGGCCTCGGCCAGCACGACGTGTACGTCGCCCCGCCGCCGATCAGCGCGGACGGACACGTCGCCACCGGCACCCGCGCGGCGAATTCGGCCTCCCCGACCTACGTCGTGGTGATCCCACCCTCGCCGTCCTGGCACATCGCGGCCAAGACCACGCCCCGGCACACCTCCACCACCTCGCCGTTCCCGTCCCATCCGGGCGACACCCCGACCTCGGACCCGTTCGCGACGACGACCACGGACCCGTTCGACGAGCAGAGTTTCGACACCCCCACCTACACCACGCCGCCGACGAGCACCACCGACCCGTTCGACGAGCAGGACACCACGACCACCGAGGTGACGACCGAACCGCGTTCCCCCCACCACCGGCTGCCGTCCGAGGAGGGCGACAACTGAGGCGCGGGCGGCCGTCACCGCGGTCGTATTACAGCTCGACCAGGTCGTATTCGCCGAGACGATCGGTCAGCACCCGCAGATGTTCGAAGCCGCCGCCGAAGGTGTGCTCGATGGCGGTGAGCCGCGCGGTGTAGTGGCTGACCGGGTATTCGGTGGTGATGCCGATGCCGCCGTGCATCTGGATCGCCTCCTGCCCGATGTGCCGGGCCGAGCGGCCGACCTGCAAACGTGCCCGCGAGGCCACGGCCGGATCGGGTTCGCACTCGGTGAGCGAGGCGGTCGCGTACACGCTCATGCTGCGCGCCAGTTCCAGCGAGACGTACATGTTCGCCGCGCGCTGGGTGAGCGTCTGGAACTTCGACAGCGTGACCCCGAACTGCTTGCGGGTCTTCAGATATTCGGTGGTCAACCGCAACGCCTCGGCCATCGCCCCGACCGACTCCGCGCATAGGCTCGCCTGCGCCTCGGCGATCTGCGCCGCGATCGCCCCCGACACGTCGGCGGCCTCGCCGAGCAATTCGGCTGCCGCACCGTCGAATTCGATCTGCGCGCCACGCTGCCCGTCGAAGGTGCGGTACGGCGTGCGGGTCACGACATCGGCGCTGACCAGGAACAACCCGACACCGCCACCCGGCAGCGTCGCGCTGACGACCAGCAGATCGGCGCAATCACCGTGCGGCACCGGATTCTTCACACCCGTGATCCGGTAGCCGTCCCCGTCGGTGGTCGCGGTGACCGCCGAACCGGTTGCGGGCCAGCGGGTTCCGGGCTCGTCGTGGGCGAAGGCGAGCAGTGTCGAGCCGGAGACGACCTCGGGCAACACCCGGGCACGCTGCTGCGCGGTACCCACCCGGGCGATCAACCCGCCGGGCAGCAGCACCGCGTCCAGCAGCGGTTCGGGCGCGAGCCGACGGCCGATCTCCTCCATGACCACCATGGTCTCCACCGGACCGGCGCCGACGCCGCCGTCCTCCTCGCTGAAACTCAGTCCCAGCACACCCAATTCGGCCAGCTGACCCCACACGTCGCGGTTCCAGCCCAGTTCGGTGTCGATCACCTTCAACCGGGACTCCGGGTCGTAGCTGCGGGCCAGCAGATCGCGGACGGTGTCGCGCAGCATGCCCTGTTCATCGGTGAGTTCGAAATCCATGGCTGCGCCTCACAATCCGAGGATGGTGGAGGCGATGATGGTGCGTTGCACCTCGCTCGATCCTCCGTAGATGGTGGTCTTGCGGAAGTTCAGGTATCCGGGACCGCTGCGCTGCGCCCAATCGGGCGAGGCGATGGCCTCGGCGTTCACCGGCAGGGCGTCCGGGCCCGCGATGTCCAGCAGCAGCTCGGTCGCGGCCTGCTGCAATTCCGAACCACGCAGTTTCAGGACCGAGGACACCGGATTCGGTTTGCCCTCGGCGGAATTGGCCACCACGCGCAACAGCGTGAGTTCCAGGGCCAGCAGTTCGTTCTCCAACTCGGCCACCCGCGCGCCGAACACCGGATCCTGCAGCAGCGTGCCCGCACCGAGCTTCGTCTGCGCCGCGTACTCCTTAGCGACCGCCAGCTTGACCTTGGTGCGGCCGACGCCGGTGATACCGGTGCGCTCGTTGCCGAGCAGGAACTTCGCGTAGGTCCAGCCCATGTTCTCCTCGCCGACCAGCTGATCGGCGGGCACCCGGACGTTCTCGAAGAAGACCTCGTTGACCTCGTGATGGCCGTCGATCAGCTTGATCGGGCGGATCGTCACGCCGGGGGTGTTCACGTCGAACAGCAGCATCGAGATACCGGCCTGCTTCTTGGGCGCATCGGGATTCGTGCGCACCAGACAGAAGATCCAGTCGGCGTACTGGGCCAGCGTGGTCCAGATCTTCTGGCCGTTGACGATGTAGGAATCGCCGTCGCGCACCGCGGTGGTGCGCAGCGAGGCCAGGTCCGAACCGGCGTCGGGCTCGGAGAAGCCCTGGCACCACCAGATGTCGAGGGCCGCGGTCGGCGGCAGGAAGCGCTCCTTGAGTTCGGGCGAACCGAACTGGGCGATCACCGGGCCGATCATGTTGGCGTTGAAGGTCAGCGGCTCGGGCACGCAGGCCAGCTGCATCTCGTCTTCCCAGATGTGACGCTGCAGCGGCGTCCAGTCCTTGCCACCCCATTCGGCGGGCCAGTTCGGCACCGCGAGACCGTTCGCGTGCAGGGTCTTGTGCGCGGTCACGATGTCGTCGCGGGAGAGTTCCCGGCCGTATTTCACCTTGTCCCGGATCTCGGCCGGAATCTCGGACCGGTAGAACTTACGCAGTTCGTCCCGGAAGGCCACCGCATCGGGTGCCAGAGCAAGTTTCATGGGCGTCTCCCACCATGTCGGATTTCCGGACTCAAACCTACTCCCCGGTAAACCGGAGCTGTCGGATGGATCACACCAGCGTATTCGCCATGACCGGCCGGGCGTGTCCGGTCCACCGCACTCGACCGGCCGTCAGCTGGTAGGTTGCCCCGGAAGAGGATGCGGCCGCCCGTCGGCGGCCGGTCCCGTCGAGGTCGGGATGCACGACAAGGAGTACGACGAGTGAACGGCAGGATCTTCGCGCGTCTGGCCGCGCTGGCGGCATGCGTCGGTATCGGGACGGCGACCGTATTCGGTACCGCCGCCGCCGCGCCGAGCGCGACCGACACCGCGATCGATCACCTCACCGCGACCGCAGGCAAGGACGCCGCGGCGAAGAACGCGGTGAGCAAGCTGGCCAAGTCCGCACACCTGCTGACCGCCGCCAAACTCGATCACATCGCGGGCGCGTTCCAGCCGTTCTGGTTCTCCTCCCCCACCTTCGGCTGCCCCGGCAACCCGGTCACCATGACGGTGAGTTCGGGCGTCGCGGGATCCAACGGCGTCGACAACGGCCTGCACGGCGGCTACGGCACGCTGCGTTTCCAGGCCACCACCGCCACCCCCGGCTACGCGACCAGTTCGGGCCTGAACGTCGCGTGGCTCAACACCGGCAACGGCCGCAGCGGCGTCGCCCCGCTGAACGATATGACCCAGTACCGCCTGCCCGGCCTGTCCAAGACGGTCACCACCGGCCCGGGCACCGTGGTCGCCGCCATCTGGGGCACCATCGGCTACCCCGGCGGCACCTGCGTCATCGCCCCCACCGTCGGCGCGTTCACCGTCTACAACGCCCCGGCCCCCAACTTCAACGCGCCCATCCCGGACCCCGCCACCCCAGCGAGCCCGGCTCCGAAGGCCCCGAGCCAGGCCGTCCCCGGCGGCATCCCCTCGGGCCCCCACAGCGCCCGCTAGTCTGCGGCACCCCCACCAGCAACCACGCTCCACAACCGCCGCCCGAGGCACAAAACCTCGGGCGGCGCGACGGCATATTTCGCAAGCACAACAAAGCGACGGCTTTTCACGAACACAACAAGCCGACGGCCGATTTCACGAACACAACAAGCCGACGGCCGATTTCGCGAGCACAACAAAGCGACGGCTGATTTCGTGAGCACGACAAGCCAACGGCTGATTTCGTGAGCACGACAAGCCAACGGCTGATTTCGCGAGCACGACAAGCCAACGGCTGATTTCGTGAGCACGACAAGCCAACGGCTGGTTTCGTGAGCACGACAAGGCGACGGCTGATTTCGCGAGTACATGGGTAACTTCTGGGGCACGCCCGGAAGCCGACCCACTACTCACCGTCGGCCCGAAGCCCAACTCTCGCGGCACTCACGACACGCTGAGGCGCGGGGAGGCGGTCAAGCGCTCAAGCGCGCGGCTTGCGGCGGTCGAAACGCTTGGGTTCGCGACGCGGGCCGCGGGTCAGCGGACGCTGTCCGGGCGGGCCCTGATCGAGCTGGAGCTGGATGAGCACACCGCTGATCCTGGTGCGGCGCAACGCTTCCAGGGTCTCGGGCGGCAGATCGGCCGGGAGCTCGACGAGGCTGTGATCAGGCCGGATGCTGATATGCCCGAAGTCGCTGCGGCGCAGGCCGCCCTCGTTGGCGATGGCCCCGACGATCGCTCCGGGCACCACGCGATGCCGCTTACCGACGGCGATCCGGTACGTCACCATGTCCGCGCCGGTGGCGCGATTCTTGCTCGGCCCGGCCGGACGACGCTCCTCGCGTTCGTCGAACTTGCGCGGAACCCGTTCGCGCCGTTGCTTTTCCGGCTCCGGCTCGGGCTCCATGAAGAAGTTGTCGCCGTCGTTCGAACCGACCGCGAGCGCTGCGGCGATATCGACCAGCGGGATGTTGTGCTCGGCCTCGTAATCCTCGATCAGCTTGCGGAACAGCGCCAGATTGTCCGCGGACAGATTCTCGGTGATGGCGTCGTGGAATTTCACCACCCGCTGCGCGTTCACATCGTCCACGCTGGGCAGCTGCATCTCGGTCAGCGGCTGGCGGGTGGCGCGCTCGATCGCGTCGAGCAGGCGGCGTTCGCGCGGCGCGACGAACAGCAGCGCCTCACCGGTACGACCGGCGCGGCCGGTACGGCCGATGCGGTGCACATAGGACTCGGTGTCGTGCGGGATGTCGTAGTTGAGCACGTGCGAGATGCGATCCACGTCCAGCCCGCGCGCGGCCACATCGGTGGCGACCAGGATGTCCACCGCACCGGATTTGAGCTGTCCGATGGTGCGTTCGCGCTGGTTCTGCGCGATATCGCCGTTGATCGCGGCCGCGGAGTAACCCCGCGAACGCAACTTCTCGGCCAGCTCCTCGGTGGCCTGCTTGGTGCGCACGAAGATGATCATCGCCTCGAAGGACTCGACCTCGAGGATCCGCGTCAACGCATCGAGTTTGCGCTGGTAGGACACGTGCACCCAGCGCTGGGTGATATTGCTGGCCGTCGCGGTCTTGGCCTTGACGGTGATCTCGACCGGATCGTGCAGGTACTGCTTGGAGATCTTGCGGATCACCGACGGCATGGTCGCGGAGAACAGCGCGACCTGCTTCTCGGCGGGCGTATCGCGCAGGATGCGCTCCACGTCCTCCTGGAAGCCCATCTTCAGCATCTCGTCGGCCTCGTCGAGCACCAGATACTGCAACTGCGACAGATCCAGCGTGCCGCGTTCGAGGTGATCGATGACCCGGCCCGGCGTGCCGACGACGACCTGCGCGCCCCGCCGCAGCCCCGACAGCTGCACCGCGTAGTTCTGACCGCCGTAGATCGGCAGCACGTGCACACCCGGCAGATGCGCGGAGTACTTACCGAACGCCTCCGCCACCTGGATCGCCAGCTCACGGGTCGGCGCGAGCACCAGCGCGCGCGGGCTCTTGGACGGACGACCCTCCGCGTTGGCCAGACCCATCAGGATCGGGATCGCGAAGGCTGCGGTCTTACCGGTACCCGTCTGCGCCAGGCCCACCACATCGGCCCCCGCGATCAGCGGGGGAATCGTGGCGGCCTGGATCGGCGACGGCGACTCGTAGCCGACATCGGCGATGGCCGTCAGAATGCGGTCATCGATACCGAGATCGGCGAAGGACGGGTCGGCGGCGTCCCTCTCGTCGGACCGGGAATCGCTGTCGACCTCTGAGGTATTCATTGACCAGCAGTTTACTGCGTGCTGGTGGTCACCCCGACCATCGGCCCAATACGGTGAGACGTATGCAACCGCAGCAGCCGTCCGCGCCGCCCGTCACCGTGACCGCCGAAGCGTCCGCCGCGCGACCGACCAGCAGCTCCGATGCCTCGCCACCGGCGCGGGCACTCGACGTCGCGGTGGTGCAGTTCGACCCGTACACCGACAAGGACGCCAATCTGGACATGCTGCGCGAACACGTGCGCGCGGCCGCCGCGCGCGGTGCGCGGGTCGTGGTCGCCCCGGAGTATTCGATGTACGCGGTGACGCGGCTGGATCAGCGCGTCATCGAGGCCGCCGAACCGCTCACCGGACGCTACGTCACCGGACTGCGCGGGCTGGCCGCCGAATTCGGGGTGCATCTGGTCGCGGGCGTGGTCGAGGCAGACGTAGCGTCCGGCCGGGTCTACAACACCCTGGTCACCGCCGGCCCCGACGCCGAGTTCGCGGCCGTCTACCGCAAGGTGCACCTCTACGACGCGTTCGGCTTCCGTGAATCGGACATCGTGCTGCCGGGCCCGATCACCGAACCCGCGACCTTCACCGCCGACGGTGTGGTCTTCGGCCTGCAAACCTGTTTCGATCTGCGTTTCCCGGAGGGTTTCCGACGCCTGGCCGCGGCCGGTGCGCAGGTGTTACTCCTTCCCGCGCAATGGATTCCGGGCCCGGACAAGGTCGAGCAGTGGTCCACGCTGCTGCGGGCGCGCGCCATCGAGAACACCGCCTACGTCGCGGCCGCCGACCATGCCGCGCCACGGGGTGCGGGCTGGTCGATGATCGTCGATCCGACCGGCATGGTGCTCGCCGAACTCGGCGAGAGTCCCGGCATCGCCACCGCCCGTGTCGAACCCGAGCACCTGGCGCGGGTGCGCACCACGAACCCCAGCCTGAACCTGCGGCGATTCGGCGTCGGCGAACTAGACTGACGTACACCATGATCTATCCCGATCGGATCGCCGCCGGTCGCTCGCTGGGTGGGTCGCTGATGCACCTGCGAGCGGCGGATCCGCTGGTGCTGGGACTGCCCCGGGGCGGGGTCCCGGTCGCTGCGGGCGTCTGCGCGGTGATCGGTGGCCGGATCGATATTCTGCTGGTCCGCAAGCTCGGGGTGCCGTGGCAGCCGGAGCTGGCGATGGGCGCGATCGGGGAGGGCGGGGCTCGGGTCGTCAACGAGGACGTCATCCGCCAGACCGGCGTCACCCCCGCCGAACTGGCCGCCGTCGAGGATCACGAACGCACGGAACTCGCACGGCGACAACAGGTCCTGCGCGGCGGAGCGCCGCGCGTCCCGCTCACCGACCGCTGCGTGGTGATCGTGGACGACGGGATGGCCACGGGCGCCACGGTCGCGGTGGCCTGTCAGGTCGCCGAGATCTGCGCGCCGCGCCGGCTCACCGTCGCGGTGCCGGTCTCCTCGGTCGAGGCGCTGCGCCGGGTGGACGCGCTGGCCGACGAACTCGTGTGCCCGCTGGTCCCGCGGGTGCTGGGCGGCGTCGGCGGGGCGTACCGGGACTTCCACCAGCTCTCCGACGACGAGGTCGTCGAACTGCTGCGCACCTCCGCTGCGCCGGGCGGATCACCAGGCGGCGGCCTCGGCGACGATCCGTTCGGCCGCGGTGAGCATCGGGCGTAGCGCGGCGGTGAACGCCTCCGCGGTCACCGGGGTGATGTCGACCTCTTTGCGGGTGTGCACGGTGTAGCGGCCGTCCCCGGCGACGTCGATCCAGCACAGCACGCCCAGCGGACGCATCTCACCGTTGCCGCGCAGCGCCGAGACGATGATCTGCCCGATCCCGTCGCGCGGCTGTTTGAGCAGACGCCGCATGCGGGCCGGGGCGGACGGGCCCGAGATCGGCACGGTGACCAGATCGCGGCTGTCCTCCCGGACGCGGCCCACCGGGGCGCTGTACTGCGGCCCACGGCCCGGGGCACACTCGGGGAGCATCGAGATCAGCCGGGGCGCAAGGGATTTCGCATTACCGACGAACAGTCGCACATCCGAGCCGCGATCGGGCGTGACACCGGCGCGCTGGGCGGCGACCACGGTGATGTGCCCCGAACCCGCACCGAGTACCCGCACCGGTGGCGCGTCCGCACCCGGTCCCTGCCGACCGAAGACCTCCACCCGCACGGTGGGGCGGGCCAGCACCCGCAACGCCGCTTCCAGATCGGGATCCAGTGTGCGCGAACACCATTCGTTCAACTCGGGGAGTTGGGCGGCACGTTCGTCGCTGTCGCGTGCGGACAGACGGACGGCGAGCGGATACGGGATCCGGTCGCCGTCGGTGCGCTCCCAGGCCAGCGCGAACTGGTCGGGGGTGAGCGTCCATTTCACCGCAGACGGCCCACCACACGCTCGAAGGTCATCCCCACCGGCTCACTCCTCGTCGTCATCGTCACCCACCCATTCGCCCACGACCGGCGGCGTCGTCGGATCCAGCTTTCCGACCAGCTGAGTTTCGGGCTCAGCGGGCTCGAGGAAGGTCGGATCGTCGAAGTCGGGGTCGTAGTCCTGATCCTCTTCGTATTCCTCGTACTCGTCCTCCGCCGGACGTCGCGGCGGCAGCGGCACGGTATTGGCCGGCCGGGTCGCATCGCCCACGGCGAAGGCGCCGCCCGCGAGTCCGCCGACGATTCCCGCACCCATTCCGGAGGAGACGTCCGCGCCACCATTGCCACTGGACGCGTCGGCCTGATCCTTGTGCTTGCCGTCGCCGTCGGTGCTCTGCGTCTTCGTCGACGTGTCCTGCGGTTTCGCCGAGGCGCTCGACGGCTTCACCGCCGCCACCACGGGCGTCGCCGGAGCCACCGGGACGGCCCGATCGACCTGCGGCGCAACGGTATTCACCGGAGCCGCGGCGGCCGCGGACTGCACCGACGCGGGCGCGGTCGAGGTGACCGACGCGGGCGTCGTCGCCGCGACCGGCGGCGCGGACGTGGAACTGGTCACCGACGCCGGAGTCACCGGGGCGGCGGCATCGGCGCGGGACTGATCCGGCTTCGCGGTCTGCGGCTGGGTCGGCTGGTGGATGCTGGTATCCGACGGTGTGTCGGCGAGTTTCGAGCTCGGCGCGTGCGTCGTGCTGGGGCTCGCGGTGTCCACGCTGGTGCCCGGGGCGGCCACACCGGGCTGCACCGTGGGCTGCTGCTGAGTCGGGTACATGCCGCCGACCGGGAAGCCCGGCACGTTCTGGCCGGTCGGGATGAAGGCCCCGACGTAGACCGAATTCATCACCCGCACGATGTCCAGGCGGAGGTTCTCGGCCGTCTTCTGCGTTTCGGCGTTGACCGCGGCGTGTTTGGGATCCAGCAGTGCCGCATCGAGATCCGGGGTGATCGACACCGGATGCGAGACCGAGGCCCGCAGCGTCTCGGCTGCGTCATTGGCCTGTCCGAGACGTCGCCCCACATCGGACATCACGTCGGCCAGATTCTGTCCCAGTGATTCGAACGCCTGCACGGCGTTCGCGGCCAGCTGTGCCGCACTGCCGCGCCAGCCGTCGGCGATGGCGCCGCGGATCTCCGCGTGCGCCTGCTGCACCGCGTCGCTCAGCGCGCTGCCCGACTGCTGCCAGGTCTGGTGGCCCGAGGTGAGCACCTCCGGCTTCAGCGCCATCACGCCGCGGTAGATCTCGTCGTAGGTGAGGTGGTCGAAGACCTCGACGTTCGGCGCGTAATCCGGGTCGGGGTGGGTGGTTTCGATCGTGGTGCCGTTGCCGCTGAGCTTATGCATGTCCGGCCACCACCGCGCCGTTGTCGACCTTGCCCAGGGCGGCGGCGATATCGGCGTCGTGCTGGGTGTACGCCTTGCCCGCGATGCGCAGCGTCTGCGCGAGCTGGCGGGCCGCGTCGGCGTACTGCCGCAGATGTTCCAGGGCGTCGGTGGCCTTGCCCTCGAAGCCGCGTCGCAGCGAACCGCCGGATTCGAAGCCGCCGAAGCCGGGCAGCGAGGTGGCCGCGTGCAGGACCTGCATCTGCTTCTCCACCTGCTCGGCCAGCGCCTCGTAGCGACTCGCGCACCGTTCGTGGACGCCGTCGGTGACCAGCACACCGTCCATCCACAGATCGCCGTCGTCGACCGCCTGGGTCAGGGCTGCCACATCACTGTGCAGGTCCCCGGTTTCCTGTGATTGCACCCGGTCCCCCTTTCTCGACCTCACTCCACGGGCGTACGCACCGCACCGGTGACCACACCCTGTATCCACTCCGCGATGTCGGCGGTGACTCGCGGGTGAACCGGTTCGTGGAGCAAATCGTGCCCGGCATCGGCGTACTCACGCAACCCTACAGATTGTTGACGCCCGGTCCAGTCGCGAATCGGATCGATGGGTGCGCGCCGATCGTCGACGCCGTGCAGGGCCAGCACCGGTAGTCGTTCGGGCACAAGCGCATCGGCGGTCGCCGCGCGCGACGGGGTGCCGGTGAGGACGAGCCCCGCGCAGTCCGGCAGCGCGGAGAACGCGGCCAGCGCGGTGGCCGCGCCGAGGGAGTGTCCGGCCATGAGCAGCGGCGCCTCGGGCAGTTCGCGACGGATCAGGGCGGCCAGCAGTCGGGCGTCGGTGGCGAGCTCGCCGAGCGAGCCGGGGGCGGTCGGATCGCCCTCGCTCAAACCCTGCCCGGACGTGTCCAGGCCCCACACCTCGATCCGCCGCGCGCCCAGTGCGCGGGCGAATCGGTGGTAGTGCCCGGTGTGCTGCCCCGAACCGGGCAGCCATTCCAGTACGGCCAGCGGTTGCCGCACCGGCCAGCGTCGATAGTGCAGCCGCCCGCGCGCGCCCTCGAAAAACGGCATGCCGCAATCCTTTCACCGCCCCCGCTCGCCCGCGCCGCACCCCCTGCACCTGTGGTAACCCCACCTGACCACCGGCGATCGCCCGCGTCCCATACACTCGGACCCGGGGCTGCCGTCACGCGGGGGTACGGCCGGTCCCCTCGGCTGGCTGCGTTTCACTTCACGTGACGACACGCACCGCGTACGCCACGCCGTGCGACCTCGAATGATTACGCTGTTGCGCGATTCGGCACGCAACGGTGCGTTCGCCCGGGGTTCGGGTGTCCCGAGACGCAGGAGGGCCACGATTGATTCTGTTCGGTGATCGTGTCGTGTGCAGCACCAGTGATCTGGTGGAGGCGGCACGCTGCGAGTTCGCGCTGCTGCGCGCGCTCGATGCCGAACTGGGCCTGGTGCCGCCGGTCGCGGCACCCGATCCGCTCCCCCTCCCCACCACCGAGCTCGACACCCTCCCACCCCACCTCGCCGCCGCCGCGACCCGCATCGAACCTCCCACCGGCGACGACCCCGCCACCATGGTCACCGCCCTCACCGACGCCGATCGCCGAACGATCGCCGCCCTGCACTCGGACGCACCGGTGATCCTCGACGCACGCTTCTTCGACGGCGAATTCACCACCGGCTGCGCCCTCCTGATCCGCACCGCCCCCGACGAGTCGCACGATGCTCCGGAACCGGTCGACGCCGTTGCCGACAAGGACGGCTCGAACGAACACCCGATCGTCACCGGATCAGCCGAACAACTCCCCCCGCCCACCACGTCCCGCACCGCCGACCATCACCAGAACCATTCGGCCGCCCACTTCCCGTACTCCTCGACAACGTCCGGCGCGACCGACCTCATGGCCCCCAACCGGACAACCCGCGAGTCACACAAGTACCAGCGACCGACACCGCACACCGACGCCGATCACCCGGCACCCGCCTCCGCACCCGGCGATCAGCACGAATACCAGCAGCCCACACCGACGCCGATCACCCGGCACCCGGCCCCCTCCCTGGAGACCGGCGAACCGCACGAGTACCAGCGGCCCACACCACGCACCACCGACCACCCCGCCCCCAACCCGGCGACCGTCGCACCACACGAATACCAGCGGCCCACACCGCACACAGCCGACCACCCGGCACCCGGCGAAGCGGACGAGTACTCGAGCGATGGCGCGACAGCTGGGCGGGACCAGCAGCGTTCGATGAGCAGCGCGGCGGCGGGATACGCGGCGGACGGCGTGCAGATCGATCGATCGGCGGGGGACTCGACGCATGGTCCGGTGATCGATCGGAGCGCTCGGTATTCGATACACGGGGTGGCGGGGGCGGGGTCGCCGATGGGGACGTTGATCGAGTTGGCGGGGGTCGCGGAGATGTTGCGGGAGCGGGGTTTTCGGGTCGATCCGTGGTTGCGGGTGCGGTTGGGCGATGGGGCGGAGCTGGTGCGGGATCTGGCGACGGTGGTGGCGGTGTTCCGGGCGCGGCGGGCACGGCTGGCGACGATTCTGGCGGGTAAGCAGGACGAGCTGCTGCCCGTGCAGTGGGGGGACCGCCGCTATCTGGCCTGCGGGCACTGCCCGACCTGCACCGCGGAGCTGGTGGCCGGTCGCGATCTGCTGCTGGTGGCCGGTATGCGGCCGGGGGTGCGGGCACAGTTGCGCGATGCGGGGATCACCACCGTCGATCGGCTCGCGGCCGCGGATTCGTCGGTGAGTGGCGTTGCGGCACATACCTTTTCGGCACTGTCGCGGCAGGCCGAGGTGCAGTTGCAGCACGAGCGCACGGGGGCGGCGGTCTACACGGTGACCGATGCGGGGGCGCTGGGCGCGCTGCCGCTGCCCTCGCCCGGCGACGTCTTCCTGGCCGTGACGGATACGCCCGGTACGGCGGTGGGCGTCGGGGTGAGTCCGGCGCATCACGCCGAGGGCGGCGAGGACCCGGTGGTGCTGTTCCACGCCTTCGCCATCGCCGGAAACGATTCGGCCGACGAGGGTTTCGACGCCGCCGACGAAACGCCCGACCTGCTGGAATATCTCCTGGACCGGCAGGAACACCACCCCGGCATGCGGATCTACCACTATCGCTCCCCGGTCCGGCAACTGCTGGCGCGGCTGTGCGTCCGGTACGGCGCGGACGAACAGATCATCGACGATCTGCTCGGCTCCCTGGTGGATCTGTATCCGATCCTGCGCTCCGCGCTGATCATCGGACAGCGTTCCTACCGCCTCGCCGATCTGGCCGTGCTGTTCGACGCGCGATCCGAAACCCCTTGCGCGGACCTGGAATCGGAGTGCGCGCACACCCTGCGACTGCGCGAGTGGCTGCGCGGGCTGGCCGCCGAACACGGCGTGCATCCCGCCCCCGAACGCCCGCGCCGGGAGACCGAACCACTGCCCGCCGTCGAGGCCGCGCTGCGCGAATTCGCCTTCGACTTCGACGAATCCCGCAGTGCCGCACAGCGAGCCGCCGCCCTCACCGCCGCCACCCTGGCCTATCACCGCCGCGAACGCCAGCCCCTGCACTGGGCGCACGAGGATCGCCTGCGGCAGCCGATCGCCGAATGGGAGGACGCGCCGGGCGTGCTCATCGCGGACTGGGGCACCGTGGACACCAAGTGGCACAGCACCGGCGAGTCGCCCATGCGCCGCTATCTCACCCTGACCGGGCGTCTGGGCACGGGCGGCGCACCACGTCCCGGGACGCCGGTGCTCACCGTCTACGACCGGCCCGTCCCCGGCATGACCAGCAGACCGGGCCGTCGCGCGACCGCGCAGGCCACCATCCTGGGTTGCGCGCTGGACGCCAATTTCGACGACGCCGTGCGCGTCGAGGAGTTGCTCCCGCAGGGCTGCGAACCGTACGACGAACTGCCGGTCGCGATCGTGCCCGGCCCACCCGGCCAGGACGAGAACATCGCGGACGCACTCGAATCCGCCGCACACGACCTGCTGGTGAGCCTGCCGGAGGTGCCCGCGACGGCCGCGTTCGATCTACTGCTGCGGCGGCCACCACGGCTGCGTTCGGGGGCTAGGCTGCCCGAGGTGTTCGGCGATCACGCCGCCGCGGTGACCGCGGCCGTACTCGACCTGGACGATTCCTATGTCGCGGTGCAGGGTCCGTCGGGGACCGGCAAGACCGATACCGCCGCCCGCGTGGTGGAACGCCTGGTCACCCGGTACAAGTGGCGGGTCGGCGTGGTCGCCCGTTCGCACTGGGCGGTCGAGCAGGTCCTGGACGCACTCGTACGGGTCGGCGTACTGCCGGAACTGGTCGCCAAATCCGAAACCCACGCGGTGGCCCCGGAATGGCTGACCATCGAGCCGAGCCGCTATCCGCGCTTCCTCGACAACGCCGTCAACGGCTGCGTAATAGGCGGTCTACCAGGCGATTTCGCCGACGCCGCGCAGGTGCCGCCGGGCGCGCTGGATCTGCTGCTGATCGCCGACGCCGGGCATTTCTCGCTCGCCGACGCCATCGCGGTCTCCGGCAGCGCGCACAATCTGCTGCTGCTCGGCGATCCGGCCCCGCTGCCCGGCCACGGCATCCACCCCGAACCGGTGCACGATTCGACACTCGGCCGCCTGCTCGGCGAATTACCCACGCTACCGATCGAATTCGGCTATTTCCTGGATCGCACCTGGCGGATGCATCCGCAACTGTGCGGACCGGTGTCCCGGCTGCGTTACGCCGGACGGCTGCGTTCGAGCGAAACCGTCACGCTCGCACGCGATCTCGAAGGCGTGCCGCCGGGCGTGCGGATCGAGCCGATCGAACATCACGGCAACAGCACCGAATCCGCCGAGGAGGCCCGTGAGATCGTGCGCCGGGTCCGCGCGCTGCTGGGCCTGCCCTGGCATCAGGGCGCGATGACCCGACGTCTGCATCCGCACGACATCCTGGTCGTCACTCCGTATCACGCCCAGGTCGCGCGCATCCGCACGCTGCTCTCGCGCGCCCGCATCGAGGACGTCCTGGTCGGCACCCCCGAACGTCTCGCGGGCCGCGAGGCCGCGGTGGTCCTGATCTCCATGACCACCTCCTCCCCCGCCGACGCCCCGCACGGCATCCAGACCCTGCTGTCCCGGCACTGGATCACCACGGCGGTCGCACGCGCCATGTGGACCGCCGTCATCGTCCACTCGGCGCTGCTCACCGAGTACCTCCCCGAAACCCCGGAGGAACTGACCGATCTGGCCGTCTTCCTGCGACTCGCGGACTCCGAAGAAGGTGCGCCTTTACGGTCTTCCGACCCTGGCCGGCCATCCGTTGTGTAAATATGCTTGCTGACGGGCTGCCGAAGCCCGTATTCCCACCGCGAGCACGAGGTTGCGTTGTTAACTGACCACCGACACTGATCCCTTGTCGCGCTTGCTGGTTCGTTCTCTGGAGTCACCCTTTTGACATCACCACGTTCCGACCTGTTCGCGGTCCCCGCTGCCCAGGGCCGCCCCGTTCCGCACCCCGACTCCCCGGTCGCCCTCGACGGTCCCCGAATTTCGCTGGGCACACCGGAATTCGTCGCCGACCCGCACGGTGCCTACCGGGAGATGCGCCGCCGCTACGGTTCCATGGTGCCGATCGAACTGGCGCCCGGCGTCCCGGCGACGCTGGTCATCGGCTATCACACCGCGCTGCGAATCCTCAACGATCCGGACCACTTCCCGGCCGACCCGCGGATCTGGGAGCGAACCGTTCCGGAGGACTGCCCGGTGCGCCCGATCATGCAGTGGTATCCGAACGTGCTGCGCAGCGCCGGTGCCGCGCACGAGCGTTACCGGCGCGCGTTCACGGCCGCCTTCGACCGGGTCGACCTGCACGAATTGCACGCCACCGTGGAGAAGATCGCGGTCCCGCTGATCAACGAATTCTGCGAGTCCGGGTCGGCGGATCTGGTGTCCCAGTACGCGTTTCCGCTGGCCTTCGAGGTGCTGAACCGCCTGGTGGGTTGTTCGGCGGAGTTGGGCGGGCGCGTCGCGACCGGGATGGCGGCGCTGTTCGACACCGTGAACGCCGCCTGGGGTATGGATCATCTGAGCCGGGCGCTGATGGAACAGGTCCAGTTGCGGCGCGCCCAACCCGCCGACGACGTCACCTCGCATCTGAGCCATCATCCGGCCGACCTCACCGACGAGGAGATGCTGTTCAATCTGATCGTCTTCTACGGCGGCGGAATCGAACCGCAGCAGAATCTGATCTCCAACACACTGCTGTTGATGATCACCGACGAACGTTTCGGCGGCGACATCCTCGCCGGCAGCCTGTCCACCCGCGATGCGCTGGACGAGGTGCTGTTCACCGACCCACCGATGGCCAACTTCTCCATCACCTATCCGCGCCAGCCCATTCTGATCGAGGACACCTGGCTGCCCGCCCACCAACCGGTGGTCGTCAGCTTCGCGGCATGTAACAACGATCCGGAGATCGCGGGCGGGGATCGCACCGGCAACCGGTCACATCTGGCCTGGGGTGCGGGGCCGCATGCGTGTCCGGCCCGGTCGGTGGCTTATCTGGTCGTGCAGGACGCGATCGATCAACTGCTCGACGCGCTGCCGGAGATCCGCCTCGCGGTCGACCCGAGTGAGATCCGCTGGCGGCCGGGGCCTTTCCATCGCGCGCTGGTGGATCTGCCGGTCACCTTTCCGCCGTCACCTCGGTTGCGGTGAGCCGCGCGTCGTCGGAGCTAGCCGAAGTTCCTGCCCTCGCCGCGATAGGTGGGGACGGTGGTGCGGGTGCCGTCGGGATCGACGAACTGCACGGTGTCGAAACGCTCGCACAGTTCGCCCGCCTTGGCGTGCCGGAACCAGACGCGGTCGCCGATCGCCAGGTCTCCGGCACCGCTGAGCGGGGTCTGCACCTCACCCGCACCCTCGGTCCCGATGAGACGTAACCCGCTGGGCCACACCGGTTTCGGCACACGAGAATTACCGGCCGGTCCGGACGCGATGTATCCGCCGGAGAACACCGTGGCGATATCGCGCGCGGGGCGGCGCAGCACCGGTTCGGCGAAGTACAGCGCCGGGCGCGGGGTGAAACTGCGATAGCCGTCGAACAACGTCGGCACATACAGCCCGGAACCGGAGGTGACCTCGGTGACCCCCGGCGAGGCCACGCTGACCTCGATCGAACCGCTGCCGCCGCTGTTCACGATCCGCAACTCGCCGACCACCGAGCGCACCGCGTCGAGCACCCGCACCCGGCGCTTCGCGATCTCCGCGGCCGAGAGCTGTTTCACCAGGCGCACAGCGGGATTGGTATCGGGCAGCCCCGCGATCTGCGCCTCGTACGTCATCACCCCGACGACCTCGAAACCGCGATCGAGCGCGGCGCGCGCGAGGCGGGCGGCCTGGTCCGGGGTGCGGATCGGCGAGCGGCGCACGCCCAGATGCAGCGGGCCGATCCGCAGCGAGGCGTCCACGTCCAGGCAGACGCGCGGACGCACCCGGTCGGCGCCGACGGCGTTTCTGACGAGATCGAGTTGGGCGACGTCGTCGACCATGAGCGTGATCGAGTCGCGCAGCACCTCGTCCGCGGCGAGTTCGGCCAGCGCGGCGCGATGCACGCTCGGATAACCCAGCAGCACGTCGCGGGCGCCCTGGCGGACCAGCCAGATCGCCTCGGGCAGTGCGTAACCCATGATCCCGGCGAAGCCCCCGGACGCGGTCAGCCCGGCACCGAGCACCTCTTCGAGGACCGCGCGGCAGCGCACCGATTTACTCGCGACGCGGATCGGCAGACCAGCGGCGCGGCGGACCAGATCCGCGGCGTTGGCGCGCAGTGCGGCCAGATCCAGCGCGGCCAGCGGCGGATCCAGGTCGGCGGTGGCCTCGTGCAGGCCGACGAGGGACGACACGTCTGTCACGGTACCCACTGAACCATGAAGTTGGTCATACGTCCAGTTCGACGGCGACGACCGCCTCCGGAACGATCACCTCGGAAATCCCCGCGGGGAAGAACTACTTGTCCACGGCCCGGCTGGACAGGCTCGACACCAGATCGTCGAGTACCACCAGCGTCGTCTCGTCGTCACCGTCGGCCAGCCAGCGCAGCACCGTACCCTGCACAACCGCCACGGCATAGGCCGAGATCGCCTCCACCGGCTCGATCCACTCCGTCTCGGACCGCTCCGCGCACAACCGCAGGAACGCGGTGACCTCCGCCTCCTGCTGCCGGAACAACGCGACCGCCGACTCCTCGACCGCGGATTCGCCCTGCCCGTCCCACCTGCGGCGCAACGCCGAGATGGTGGCCTCGTAGATGCGCACCTGCCGGTCCGGCGTGGCCTTGATCGCGGGCCACAGCGCGCTCACGCCCGCGTGCAGCAGCACCCGTAACGCGCGGGTGCCGGAAAAATCGAGCTCGGCACGCGCCCGCTCCACCGCCTCGGCGAGCGCCGGTCTGGGCCGGAGCTCGGTCATCTCACCACTAACGCTCAACGAAGACTCCCTTTGGGCAAACTGAACACACGCACCTGCGCGGGCCGCTCAACGGGTTGTGGATCCTCGCTGATCGGACCGGACCCGCGCGTCCGGTCGACCCGTTCAACTTCATCAATATAGAAGGTTTCCAGGGCTGGCGACCGAGTTCAGTGCGGTTTTGCGGACTGAAGGAATGTTTTGTTACCCCCTTGGAACCACGCTGCGATCCAACGGACATCCGCCCCATCATCCCGCCGGAATGTGAGACGAGTCTGTGATCGGGCCGAAGTTCCAGTGAACCACGGATTCGGCTCCGAATCTCTGTGGCGGTTCCCACACGCCGCCGGAGATTCGCCGGTTCGATCGATGAACGACACCCTGGAGCAACCACCCCGACCGTAGCCTTGACAGATGAACACCGCGCGTCCAGACCACTTTCTGATCTCCGGTACCTTCAACTACCGCGATATGGGCCGCCTCCGCACCGCGCACGGGCGCAGACTCCGCAGCGGGGTGCTGTTGCGCTCGGCACATCTGTGCCGGATCGACGACCAGGGCCGGAAAACATTGCGTGAACTCGGCGTCCGCACCGTGCACGACCTACGCGGACCGCAGGAGATCGATCATCTGGGCGCGGACGTCCTGCCCTCGGACGTGCGGCTGCGACTCACCCCGTTCGATTCCGCCATCGACGGACAACCGCCGCACGAGGCCGCGGGCGAACGCGACAGCCTTTCCGAGATGCTCGAGATCTACCGCTCGTTCCCCGGTATGCCCGAGGCGCATACCGCGCTGCTGGCCATCGCCGAATCGCTGCTGCGCGACGACGGCGCGGTCCTGGTGCACTGCGCCGCGGGCAAGGACCGCACCGGCTGGGCGATCGCGACCCTGCTGCGCGCGATCGGCGTCTCCGAGGCCGACATCCTGGCCGACTTCCTGCTCAGCAATCACGCCGCCGACGCCCTGGCCGCGGACGTGCACCACAACTCCGGTGGCCGCCTGCGCCTCCCGCCCGAGGTGCTCGGCGTCCGCCCCGAATACCTCGCGGCCGGTACGGATTCGATGCGCGACCTGCACATCGACCTGAACGGCTACTTCGCCGCCCTCGGCCTCACCCGGGACCTGCGTGCCCGCCTCGGTGAACGTATGTTGGCGTGAATTCCCCGCGCCGCCAGTCGATCTGCTCCAGCTGGAATCGGTCGGCAGGGCGGGCGGCGTGCGATGGGGTGTCATCTCCGAAGGGTGCGCGGGGTAGCGGCTCGCGGGCGTGCGGGGTGAGCCGCACGGACAATTCGAGGCCCCTCGCTCTGTTCCGCGCGGCCCCGGCTGGCTAGATTCGGGCCATGACCGAACCCACTCGTCTGGACCGTACCGAAACCGACGCCGGGGCGCAGCTGGCGACCATCACCGTCGACCATCCGCCGCTGAACCTGTTCGACAAGGGACTGCTGGATTCCCTGGCCGCGAACGTCGCCGAGCTGACCGCCGCGCCGCCGCGCGCGGTGCTGCTGCGCGCCGAGGGCAAGGTCGTGTCCGGGGGCGTGGACGTGCACGTCTTCGACGGGTTGTCGATCGAACAGGGCACCGCGCTCTGGGAGGACCTGTTCGGCCGGATCATCCATCCGATCGAGGCACTGCCGTGCCCGGTGGTGTTCGCCGCGCACGGGCTGACCCTGACCGCGGCCTTCGAGATCGCGCTGGCCTGCGACATCATCCTGGCCGCGCCGAAGGCGAAGTTCGGGCTGGTGGAGACCGTCGTCGGGCTGACGCCGTCGATGGGCGGACCGCAGCGACTGGCCGAACGCGCCGGATCCGGCCGAGCCCGCGAATTCGTCATGACCGGCGACCTGTACGACGCCGCCACCATGTCCGACTGGGGTGTGGTCAACGCGGTGCACGAGGACGTCGACACCGCCGCGCGTGCCCTGACCGCCCGGCTGGCCGACGGCCCGACCCGCGCCCACGCCGCCACCAAGCAGATCATCGAGGCGTGGCGGTCCGGCGGTGTGGCACATGCGGATTCGGTGACACCGCAGGTTTCGGGCGAGCTGTTCGCGACCGCGGACCTCCGCGGCGCGGTCCGCAGCTTCCTGGACGTCGGGCCGGGCAAGGCGACCTACACCGGACGATGACGACGAAGACACGTTTGCCGACAATCAACCCGCGATTGTGAGCTGCGTCATATAGTCACAGGTGCCTGCCGCATACGAGGCACTCGGAGGGACGCATGCCACAGCTCGTCGAATATCCACAGACACGAAACCCGTGGTGTACCAACCCTCTTGCCCGTGGAGCCGACGGTGTGCTGCGCTACGGCAACCTCAATCCGGCCCTCACCGAACTGCTCGACGTGCAGGTGCACGCCTTCTCCCAGCGCGAGGCCGTGGTGGAGATCGGCGGGGCGGACGGGCACGAGACGCGGCTGACGTACCGGCAGTTGTGGCACAGCGCGTCCAGGATCGCGGGCGGGTTGCAGGAGCACGGCATCGGTTACGGCGACCGGGTCGCGGTGCGGATGCCCGTCGGCGCCCGCTGGGTGCAGGCTTTCCTGGGGGCGCTGCTGTCCGGCGCGGTGCCGGTGCTGGTGCCCGACCGGCTGCCCGACGCGCTTGCCGCGCAACTGCTTTCGGACAGCGCCGCGGATTTCATCCTGGACGGCGGCGGGGCCGAGGCGCACTACGCGGATCTGCCCGACGGCGCGGCCTTCATCGACGACGGTGCGTCACTGAGCGAACTGGCCCTGCTCTGCTACACCAGCGGCACCGTCTGCCCCGAGGATGCGCCCGCGCACGGCGATCCCAAAGGGGTGGAGCTGACCAACGAGAATCTGCTCTCGGCGGTGCGGTCCATGGTCGGCGCGCTCGATCTGCCCACCGACGGGATGCGCAATCTGGTGCTGCTGCCGCTGGCCCACGCCAGCGGGTGCGTGGATCAGATGCTGCCGACGTTCGCGGTCGGCGGCACCGTCGTACTGTCCCCGGATCCATCCCTCATCGCGGAAACCATTGTGGCCGAACGCATCGACACGGTCTGCGCGACGCCGCGCATCTTCGCCGGACTGCTGCCCGATCTGGCCGGACTGCACGCCGAGGGGGTGCGGCAGGTGTGCAGCGCCGGACATCGCGCTGAACTGGCCGCCACCGATCCCGGCACCTGCGCGGTCGTGGCCGACGCGCTGCGCGAGGTGTTCCCGCTGGCGCGGCAGTGGTCGGTCTGGGGCGCGACCGAGACCAGCGGTATCGGACTGGCCCTGACCGACAGCGGCGAACCGCACTGCCGCGATCTGCTCGGACTTCCTTTCGGCGGAACGGAATTGGCGCTGTGGGGGCCGCGCGCCGAATCCGGCCACGGCGAATTGCTCTGCCGCGGACCGAATATCACCCCGCGCTACTGGAACGACCCGCAGACCACCGAATCCCGTTTCACCGGAAGCTGGTTCCACACCGGCAACCAGGTCGACATCGATGCGGCCGGGCTGGTCCACCGCGCCGAATGAGCCGCGACGGCACGGGTCACTCGCCTTCCGGCGCTCCCGCGTAGGTGCCGAAACTCCAGATGACTCCCTCCGGGTCGCGACAGGTGAAGCCGCGCGAGCCGTAATCCTCGTCGCGCAGGCCGCGCATGATCGTGGCTCCGGCCTGCTCCGCGCGGGCGAACAGCTCGTCCGGATTGTCGATGACGACATACACCGATCCGGTGGCCGTGGGCAGCTGGCCGTGCAGCGAATCCTCGCGGACCGAGCCGAGCATGATGCCGCCACCGCCGGGCCAGCCCAGTTCGGCGTGGTCCACGACGTCCCCTTCGCCGTAGCGGGCGCGTTCGACGAAACCGAATGCGCGGCAGAGGAATTCGATCGCCGCGGGGGCGTCACGGTAGGTCAGGCACGGCCACACCGGAGTCGCCGCGCGGGTGCTGATTTCACTGGTTGTCTCTGTCATGTCCATCAGCCTTCCAACAGTTCGGGTACCGGGTCTTGGACGAATGGGAACACCTCGTATTCGAGCCACCGCGAGGGCGGCAGACCGGCCAGCTCCCGCCATTCGCGGGCCATGTGCGCCTGGTCGTAGTAACCGGACGCGGCGGCCACCTCGGCGAGCGTCCTGACAGCCGCGGCCGCGACATCGCTCACCACACCGTTGGCGACGGCGCGCAACAAACGGTGCGAGTATTCGAAGCGCGCCAATCGCGCGGCATCCTTGGGCGTGATCCCGAACTCGGCGGCGAAACGGGAGCCCAGATACCTTCTGCTCCAACCGATCTCCTCGGCCACCGCACCCACGCGCACCTGCCCGGCGGATCGGGTCAACAGTTGCCAGGCCCGCCGCAACTCCGGTTCGATCGTGGCCTCGCGCGCCTGCTCCAGCAGCACCTGATCCAGAATCGCGAACCGGCGGGACCAGTCGTCGGTGGCGGCCATCCGCTCGCGTAGCCGCGCGGCCGACGAGCCCAGTACATCGGTCAGATCGACCAGCCACGAACCCAGATCCGCGGTCGGCACGCCGAACAGCGCCCGCGCGCCCAGCGGCGTCACCGCGAGTTGCACCCCGTGCTGATATCCGTGATGCCCGATCAGGCACGGCCGCACGGTGAGCCCGCTGGCCAGCGCATCCCAGCGCCCGCCGGATTGGGCGGGATGACAGCTGACGGGCAGCTCGATCGGCTCGTCGATCGTCACGATCACCGTCAACGCCGTCGACGGCATCCCGATGTGCACTCCCGGCGCGAAACCACGCAGCCGATAACCGACGTAATCGCCCAGGTAGGGCCGCAATCGTGGATCGGGTGCGGCCCGCGCCCCCTCGGAAACGCCGAGCCCATCGGCGAACGACTCCCCTTCGGCGCGCTGCCACGCCGACAACTCGCTCACCAACTCCCCAACACTCGCGTTCGGCCGGAACACGATTCGGTCGAACTCCCTCGCAGCGCCGTCGTCCATCGGTTCCACTACGGCTGTCGCGGTCACCCGTTCACCCCCTGAACAGTTTCGGATTCGTACGGCGAGAACTCCGACCGTGTGCGCCCCCACCGCAGCCGAACGGATGCGGAGCCGGGGAACCCACCGGTGAGCTCGCTCACGCCTCCACGGTAGGCCGTACCACCGACAAGTTCGGCAAACCACCGCTCGACCGGCGTAATCCCGGCGAACCGGAATCGCCGTGTCGGCGGCATCGCGGTCGGCCACACTAGACTCGGCGCGGACGAGAGGGGTGACATGCCGATATTCAAGGCCGGGATGGAAAAGGCGATCCGGTCCGTACTCGACAACGGCGCGCAATTGCAGGCGCCCGCGGTTGCCAAGTACGTGGACCGCTTCCGGCGCGCACACCCCGAGGAATCCCCGGCGCAGATCATCGGTCGGATCGAGACCATCTTCCTGACCAGCGTCACCGGCAGCGGCACGGCCGTCGGCGCGACCGCGGCGGTACCCGCGATCGGCACCATCGCCGCACTCGCGGCGGTCAGCGCGGAGACCACGTTCTTCCTGGAGGCCTCGGCGGTCTACACCCTCGCGGTCGCGGCCGTGCACGGCATCGCCCCCGAGGACGTCGAGCGCCGCCGCGCGCTGGTGCTGGCGGTCGTGCTCGGCGAGAGCGGGATGCAGATCGTGGAGAAGAACGTCGGCCGCTCGGCGCAGAACTGGGCCAGCCTGCTGACCGAGCGGATTCCCGGTATCCACAGCCTCAACGACACGCTGATGCGACGTTTCGTGCTGCGCTTCCTGGCCAAGCGCAGCCCGCTGATGTTCGGCAAGGTGCTGCCGGCCGGAATCGGCGCGGCCATCGGCGGTTTCGGCAACCGGACGCTCGGCAAACAGACCATCGCCAACGCGCACCGGGCATTCGGCCCGCCGCCCCCGGCCTGGCCGACTCCGCTGGTGATCGACGCGGATCCGCTGCCCGCCCTGGACCAACTGCGGGAGGAACAGCAGTGAAACCCCCGGAATCCACTGCCCACGGGAGGGAACGATGAGTGCGGCCCGACCGCTCGCCCTCGGCGTGACCGGGCTGACCATGAAGTTCGACGGCGTCACGGTGTTGCGCGAGGTGACCTTCTCGGTACCCGCCGGGACGACCACCGCCCTGGTCGGGCCGCCCGGCGCCGGGAAATCGCTGCTCGTGCAGATCCTGCTGGGCCAGTTGAAACCCTCGTCCGGCACCGCGTCGGTCGGCGGACCCGGCTCGGGTGTGCGCGGAAACCGCCCGGTGGGCGCGGTGTTGCAGCCGTACGGGTTGCAGCCGGGGCGGACCGTGCGCGGGCAGTTGCTGGTCTACGCCGCGGCCGCGGGCGTCTCCGATGCCGAGGTGGACGGCATTCTCGCGCTCACCCGCCTGGACGCGGTCGCGCGGACCAAGGTGCAGACACTGCCGCCGAATATGACCGCGCGGGTCGCGCTGGCCATCGCGCTGCTGGGCGATCCGCCGCTGCTGATCCTGGACGACCCGCTGACCGGACTCGACGGCCCAGAACGCGCCTGGCTGTTCGACCGCCTGCACCGGCACGCCCGGCGCGGCGGCAGTGTGCTGCTGACCTCGCAGAGTCTGTCGACGGTACTGCCGGTATCGGACAATCTGGTCGTGCTCAGCGCCGGTTCGGTGGTGTATCAGGGCAGTCCGCGTTCGCTGCGGCGCAACCATCCCGACCGGCTCGTGGTCGCCGCCTCGAGCCCGATCGCGTTGGCCACCATGCTCGCCGCGCAGGGTTTCACCGACGCGGTCATGCGGTCGGACGGGCGGTTGGCGATCGCCGAGGCCGGACGCGCCGATATCGAGGCCGCCGCCGGTCGCGCCCGGGTGCAACTGACCGAGATGATCCCCGAGCCCGTCCATCCGGATCGGGTATTGACCGCTCTGACCAGGACCGCGCCGACACCGTACGGGATGCCGCAATGAATCCGACCATGCCGAAACTACCGCCCCTGCCGCAGATTCCGGTCCCCGTGCGCCGGGCCGCGTACTCGGAGATCCGCCGGGTGATCACCCAGCGTTCGGGATGGCTGATTCCGGCGGGCTGCGCGGGGAGCGGCCTGATCACCGGTCTGATCAGCGGCGGAACCGGTAGCGGACCGCGGGACGGCGCGCAGATCGCCACCGGCACCGTCACGGTCGGGCTGTATCTGGCCGTTCTGGTGGCGGTGATCGCGGCGGCGGTGAGCGGCGCGGCGGCCACCGGTGCGGAATACCGCTACGAGAGCATCTCGCTGACCGCGCTGTTCATTCCCGATCGGGATCTGCGGTTCGGCGCGAAACTCGGTGTGACAGCACTGTTTTCGCTGGTACTGGGATTGGCGGCCGAGATCGGCGCGGGCGTCGGCCTGGCTCTGCTGGGGCATTCGGAGGTGCAGTTCGGTCTGCGTCTGACCGGGGTGCTGCTGGGCGGTCTGCTCGCGACCGTGTGCTGGGGTGTGATCGGCGCGAGTCTGGGTCTGCTGCTGCGTTCCACGGGTCTGGCCGTGACCGCCATGGTCGGCTGGTGCCTGGTCGCCGAGCCGCTGTTGTGGCTGATCACCCGGGGTATCGGTATTCCGGGGTTCGCGGTGCTGCTCCCCGATTCGGCCACCATCGGGACGGTCGCCGTCGGTTCCTTCTCGCACAGCCCGTTTCTGTCGCCCGGCGCCGTCTCCGCCGTCGTGCTGATCCTTTGGACCGCTGCCACCGGGGCGCTGACCTGGTGGAAGCTGCGGCAGCGGGAGATCTAGGCACGGATCGATACGTCGCGGCGCATCGAATTACGCACCGGCGCAAGTGTTTCGGGCGTCGAGATTGCGGGCGTCGAGTCGGCGGGTGCCGGGGAGGTGGGTCAGGCCCCAGGTGGCCATCGCGTCCAAAAGCGTGTCGAGTTCGCGGCCTCGGGGAGTCAGGCGGTAGGCGTAGCGGGGTGGATTGTCCTGGTACGCAGTGCGTTCGACGATGCCCGCGAGTTCGAGCCGTCGTAGGCGTTCGGCGAGGGTGTTGGTGGGTATCGATTCTCCGGCGAGCATGAAGTCGCCGTAGCGGAGTTCGCCCGCGACCAGCAGATCTCGCACGATCAGCAGTGACCAGCGGTCGCCCAGGATGTCGAGCGTCCCGGCGATCGCGCATTCGGATCGCGGTTTGCGCGTTCGGGCCGTCGGCGGCTGTCCCCCGTCCTCCGATCGAGACGCCTCCGTCTCGACCGATTGCAGCTCTTCGGTTTCGGTCACGACATCCTCCTAGTCACTTGCGTATTTAAAGTTACCATTCTAGTGTTACTTTAAATTTGCAAGTGACTAGGGAGAACCCCATGACCACCTCCGTCACCGCCCCGTCCCTGCGCACCGGATCCGTCGCCGGACGTCGCACACCCCAGTTGCTCGCCGCGCTGGTCGTGGCCTGGCTGGCCGTCGTCGTCGCGCTCAGCGCCGCTGGCGTGTTCACCGGCCCGGCGTCCAGTCCGCCGATCGCGCTGGGCATCTTCAGCGCCGGTCCGCCGCTGGCCGTGCTGGTCGCGCTACTGGTCTCGCCGCGCGTGCGAGCCTGGGCGCGCGCGGCAGATCTGCGCATGCTGACCCAGTTGCAGATGTTGCGGGTCGCCGGATTCACGCTGCTCGCCCTGGGCGTCGTCGGCACCCTGCCGCGGTCGTTCGCGTTGCCCGCCGGAATCGGTGACGTATTCGTCGCACTGACCGCTCCGCTGGTGGCGACATTCGTCCTCGGCACCCGGCGACGCTGGATCTTCGTGGCGTGGACCGTATTCGGCATCCTGGACCTGATCGATGCCGTCACGCTCGGGGTGCTCGACACCAGCTCGACGATCGGACTGCTGCATCACGGATCGATCAGCGCCGATGCGATGGGGACGTTGCCGTTGAGCGTCATCCCGGTGTTCGGCGTGCCGTTCACCATGATCCTGCACCTGCTCTCGCTTCCGCACCTGCGTCGTTGGCACGACTGAGTCCGACCGGTGGCGGTCCGGAGTCGCGCATCTCGATGCGACCCCGGACCGCCTTGTACTACCCCCGGGTGGGCGAATCGTGCCGATCATCCGCCCGGCACGACCGCTCCAGCAGCCGCACAGAGGTTTCACCGGGAAGGATTCGCGCGCGAAAGGGGTTGTCGGACCTGGTCGGTAATCTCGGAGGCCGATGAGGAGCGCGGTGGAAATGGGGGCGGATGTGACACAGAACAGCGAGACCGGATGGTTACGCCGGTTGTGGGCGGAGTGCTGGGCACGGCCGCGACTGCTCTTCGCGGTCATTCTCACGCTGGTGGTGGGCGCGGTCGCCGAGGCGGCGGTTCCGGTCGCGGCCAAACAGGCGCTGGACAGCGCCCGGATCGGGGATGTGCGGGCCATCACCGGCGTCACGGCGGTGCTGGTCGGGTTGGCGGTGGTGCGATTCGCGACCGCGACCGGGCGGCGCTGGCTGGCCGGGCAACTGGCGCTGGATGTGCAGCACGAGGTGCGGGTCTCGCTGCTGACGGCGCTGCACCGATACGACGGGCGCGGTCAGGACGGGCTGAGCACCGGGCAGGTGGTGTCCCGATCGATCTCGGATCTGCAACTGGTGCAGGGCTTTCTGGCGATGGCGCCGATGTCGGCGATGCAGTTGCTGCTCGCCGTGCTGGCCGCGCTCGTGATGATCGTGTTGTCACCGCCGTTGGCGCTGGTCGCACTGCTGACCGTGCCCGCGCTGATGTACGTGGTGTATCGCACCCGCCCGCGCCTGCACGCGGCCACCTGGTCCGCGCAGCAGCGCGCGGCCGATCTGGCACAGCACGTCGAGGAGACGGTCACCGGCGTGCGGGTGGTCAAGGGGTTCGGCCAGGAGGCGCGCATGGTGGGCGTGCTCGAGGGGCACGCCCGCAGGCTGTTCGGCGAGCGGATGCGCGCCGCGCACATCGACTCCCGATTCGCGCCCACGGTGGCGGCGATCCCGCAGATCGGCATGGTCGCGGTGATCGCGCTCGGCGGCACGTTCGCGCTGCGCGGCACCATCGGTGTCGGTACCTTCCTGGCCTTCGCCGCCTACGTCACCATGCTCGCGGGCAGTACCCGGGTGGTGGCGAGCGTCATCGTGCTGGCCCAACTCACCCGCGCGGCAGCCGAACGGGTCTTCGCGGTGATCGACGAGGCGCCCGACACCGTCGACCAGCCCGAACCGGAGCCGTTGCCCGAGGGGCCGCTGGGTATCGAGATCGATTCCCTCACTTTCGGATTCGAGCACGAACGTCCGGTGCTGCGCGATTTCGATCTGACCGTGCGTCCGGGCGAGACCGTGGCGATCATCGGGCCCGCCGGTTCGGGCAAGTCCACGCTGGCCATGTTGTTGCCGCGCTTCTACCACCCCGACGACGGCCGCATCGTGCTGCACGGCGTCAACGGCGAGGCCGACGTCGAGCGGGTGCGGGCGGCCGATCTGCGAGCGGCGATCGGGGTGGTGTTCGACGAGCCGTTCCTCTACTCCGACACCGTGGCGGCCAATATCGCGCTCGGACGTCCCAGCGCCACCGCCGAGGACATCCGTCGCGCCGCCGAACGCGCCGCGGCGCACGAGTTCATCACCGCCCTGCCCGAGGGATACGACACCGTCGTCGGCGAGCGCGGCCTGACCCTGTCCGGCGGCCAACGCCAGCGCCTGGCCTTGGCCCGCGCGCTGCTGGCCGATCCCCGCGTGCTGGTCCTGGACGATGCGACCTCCGCGGTCGACGCCGTCACCGAGGCCGCCATCTTCGACGGCCTCGCCGACGACACCGGCCGCACCACCCTCATCCTGGCGCACCGCGAATCCACCCTCGCCCACGCCGACCGCGTCATCCGGCTGCCCGCGCCGGAGCGCCACGAGGTCGCCGACCTGTGGCCCGGTCCGTCCGCGCCGCAACAGCTTTCGGCCGCCGCCGAGTCCGTGGCGAACAACCGGCAACCGCTGGCCGCGGTCGCCGCGCAGCCGTTGCAGGGCGACGTGTCGGAGGTCGAGGTGCCGCCGGAGTTGCGGGAGACGCTCACGCGGCTGCCCGCGGCGGACGAGCCACCGAATATCGATCCGAGCGAGCACGAACGTCCCGATCCGAACTTCCGGCTGACGCGGCTGCTGCGTCCGGTGCGCTGGCTGCTGGTCGCCGTGGTGACACTGCTGGCCCTGGACGGCGCGATCGGCGTGGCCTTCCCGATGCTGACCCGCTACGCGCTGGATCACGGCGTGGCCGCGCACAGCGAGGCCGCGCTGATCGCCGCGGCGGTGGGCGCGCTGATCCTGGCCCTGCTGAGCTGGCTGGACGAGGCCGTGGGCACGCTGCTGTCCGCCCGCGGCGGCGAGCGGGTGCTGTACGGATTGCGTATTCGCAGCTACGCACATCTGCAGCGACTCGGGCTCGACTTCTACGAGCGCGAACTGTCCGGCCGCATCATGACCAGGATGACCACCGACATCGACGCGATGTCGACCTTCCTGCAAACCGGCCTGAGCACCGCGTTGATCGGCATCGCGACCGTCGTCGGGGTCATGGTGGCGCTGGTGATCTGCGACGCCGGGCTGGCGCTGGTCATCTTCGCGGCGCTGCCGCCGCTGATCATCGCGACGCTGGTGTTCCGCAAGATCTCGGCCTCGGCGTATTCGGCCTCCCGCGAGCGCGTGGCCACGGTGAACGCGGATTTCCAGGAGAACATCGCCGGACTGCGCACCACCCAGGCGTATCGGTCCGAACCGCATGCGGCGGTGCGCTTCACCGGCTACTCCGCCGCCTACAGCGACGCCCGGATGCGCGCGCAGAAGGCGATCGCGGTCTACTTCGGCTTCATCGTCGCCTGGGCGGATCTGGCCCAGGCCGCGGTGGTGTACGTCGGCGCCCGCGATATCGCGCACGGGGTGAGCACACCGGGGACGCTGGTCGCGTTCGTGCTGTACCTGAGCCTGCTGATCAACCCGATCGTGCAGCTGTCCCAGGTGTTCGACGGCTATCAGCAGGCCCGCGTCGGGCTCGGCCGGATCGAAACACTGTTGCGCACACCGTCTTCCATCGCACCCGATCCGGTCGATCCGGTGCCGTCCGGTGTGGGCAAGGCCACCGATGTGGTGTTCGACACGGTGCATTTCCGGTATCCGGGCGCGATCTCCCCCGCGCTGGACGGCTTGCGCCTGCACATCCCGGCCGGTTCCAGCCTCGCGCTGGTCGGCGAGACCGGCGCGGGTAAATCCACCGTCGTCAAACTCCTCGCCCGGCTCTACGACCTGCCACCCGCCGACGCCCGAGCCGGCGGATCCCGGGTCGACGGCGAGCACGTCGGCGCCCCCGAACCCACCGGCGCGATCCTGGTCGACGGCGCGGACGTCCGCGACTACCGGCTGGCCGATTACCGGGCCCGCTTGGGCGTCGTCCCCCAGGAAGCGCACCTGTTCACCGGTGATATCGCGGCCAATATCGCCTTCGGCCGACCGTCCGCGACCGCCGCGCAGATCGAGCGGGCGGCGGAGACCGTCGGCGCGCTGGCGATGATCGCGGACCTGCCGCGCGGTATGCGGCAGCCGGTCGGTGAGGGCGGACGTGGCCTGTCCGCCGGACAGCGCCAGCTGATCGCACTGGCCCGCGCCGAACTGGTCGATCCGGATCTGCTGCTGCTGGACGAGGCGACCGCGGTCCTGGATCCGGACAGCGAGGAACGGGTGCTGGCCGCCAGCACCGCGATGACGCAGGGCCGCACCGCGGTGATCGTCGCGCATCGCCTGGCCACCGCGGCCCGGGCCGATCGGATCGCCGTCGTGGCCGCCGGGCGCATCGCGGAGATCGGCACCCACGCCGAACTCGTCGCGGCCGACGGCATCTACAGCCGACTATGGGAAGCGGCCGGGGCCGACGAGGGAATATTCTCGACATAGGACAGGTCGTCATTTACGAGTCGATCCGTCCGGCAGATTTCCTGGCAGCGTGGATTTGCCAGCGGGGTGCGGGGGCCGGTACGGCCCGGAGGAGGCAGCTTGGGTAATCAGGCAGCGACCCGCGGGACCGCCGTGAAGCGCCGGTTCAGGGCTGGGCCTATCCTCAGAAAGGGCGCATCGGCGCGCATATAGCCGATACCCGTGCCAGCACGTCACAAACGTCGCAGCGCGAAGAACGAAATGAGGCGAACACCTGCTGTGAGCAGCTCAACATCCCAGTTCGGACAGAACCAGTGGCTCGTCGACGAGATGTACCAGAAGTACAAGCAAGATCCGTCGTCGGTCGATGAGAGCTGGCACGAGTTCCTCGCTGACTACACGCCGGAGAGTCCGTCCGACAACGGTGCCGGTAACGCTGCCGCGCCGACTGCCGCCGCCACCGCGACCACCGCCGCGGCCCCCGTCCCCGCGCCCGCCGCGAACCCGGCCCCCCAGGTCGCGCCGGCCCCGGCCGCCGCACCCACCACCGCGCCGAACCCGGTCGCGCCCAAGGTCGCCGCTCCGGCCTCCGCCGCCGCCGCGCCGCCGCAGGCCCGCACCCCGCAGACCACTCCGGCCCCGGCCTCCAACGCCGCGACCGCGGGTACCCCCAAGCCCGCCGAGTCGGCCGAGGCATCGCAGGTGCTGCGCGGTCCCGCCGCCGCGATCGTCAAGAACATGTCGGCCTCGCTGACCATCCCGACCGCGACCAGCGTGCGCGCCATCCCGGCCAAGCTGATGGTCGACAACCGCCTGGTCATCAACAACCACCTGGCCCGCACCCGCGGTGGCAAGATCTCCTTCACCCACCTGTTGGGTTACGCGATCGTGCAGGGGGTCAAGGCCTTCCCGAACATGAACCGGCACTTCGCCGAGGTCGACGGCAAGCCGAACGCGATCACCCCCGCGCACACCAACCTGGGCCTGGCCATCGACCTACCCGGGAAGAACGGCGCGCGCACCCTCGTCGTCGCGGCCATCAAGAACTGCGAGACGATGAATTTCGCGCAGTTCCACAACGCGTACGAGGACATCGTGCGCCGCGCCCGCGACGGAAAGCTCGGCGCCGACGACTTCTCCGGCGTCACCATCTCGCTGACCAACCCCGGCACCATCGGCACCGTGCACTCGGTGCCGCGCCTGATGCCCGGCCAGGGCACCATCGTCGGCGCGGGCGCGATGGAGTACCCCGCCGAGTTCCAGGGCATGAGCGATCAGCAGCTGGCCGAGATGGGCATCGGCAAGCTGATGACCCTGACCTCCACCTACGATCACCGCATCATCCAGGGCGCGGAGTCCGGCGACTTCCTGCGCACCGTGCACAACCTGCTGATCTCCGACGAGTTCTTCGACGAGATCTTCCACGGCATGGGCGTGCCCTACGAGCCGGTCCGCTGGCGCAAGGACATCACCGAGCGCGGCGTCGACAAGAGCGTGCGCGTGCAGGAGCTCATCGCCGCCTACCGCAACCGCGGTCACCTGATGGCCGACACCGACCCGCTGCGGCTGGTCAAGGACAAGTTCCGCAGCCACTCCGACCTCGATGTCACCCAGCACGGGCTGACCCTGTGGGACCTGGACCGCGAATTCAACGTCGCGGGCTTCCACGGCCAGGACCGGATGAAGCTGCGCGACGTGCTCTCGGTGCTGCGTGACGCGTACTGCCGCCACGTCGGCGTGGAGTACACCCACATCCTGGAAACCGAACAGCTGCAATGGATTCAGCAGCGGG
This sequence comes from Nocardia macrotermitis, assembly GCF_009604405.1. Classification (GTDB taxonomy): domain Bacteria; phylum Actinomycetota; class Actinomycetes; order Mycobacteriales; family Mycobacteriaceae; genus Nocardia; species Nocardia macrotermitis. Next base: position 437,399 of record NZ_WEGK01000005.1, on the reverse strand, counting down.
TCGAGCAGAAGCACGAGAAGCCGACCGTCGCGCAGCAGAAGTACATCCTGTCCCGGCTGAACGCGGCCGAGGCGTTCGAGACCTTCCTGCAGACCAAGTACGTCGGCCAGAAGCGGTTCTCGCTCGAGGGCGCGGAGTCCACCATCCCGATGATGGACGCGGTCATCGACCAGTGCGCCGAGCACGGTCTGGACGAGGTCGTCATCGGCATGCCGCACCGCGGCCGGTTGAACGTGCTGGCCAATATCGTCGGCAAGCCGTACTCGCAGATCTTCACCGAGTTCGAGGGCAACATGAACCCGGCCGCCACCCATGGCTCGGGCGATGTGAAGTACCACCTCGGCGCGCACGGCACCTACATCCAGATGTTCGGCGACAACGACATCGAGGTCTCGCTGACGGCCAACCCGTCGCACCTCGAGGCCGTCGACCCGGTGCTCGAGGGCCTGGTCCGCGCCAAGCAGGACCTGCTCACCAAGGAGGACCTGGTCACCAAGGGCGAGGAGGCGCGCACCTTCTCGGTCGTGCCGCTGATGCTGCACGGTGACGCCGCCTTCGCCGGTCAGGGCGTGGTCGCGGAGACGCTGAACATGTCCGGCCTGCGCGGTTACCGCGTCGGCGGCACGGTGCACATCGTGGTGAACAACCAGATCGGTTTCACCACCGCGCCGGAGAACAGCCGCTCGACCGAGTACTCGACCGATATCGCCAAGTCGATCGGCGCGCCGATCTTCCACGTCAACGGCGACGACCCCGAGGCGTGCACCTGGGTCGCCCGCCTGGCCACCGACTTCCGCGAGAAGTTCCGCAAGGACGTGGTCATCGACCTGATCTGCTACCGCCGTCGCGGCCACAACGAGGGCGACGACCCGTCGATGACCCAGCCGTACATGTACGACGTCATCGACACCAAGCGCAGCGTCCGCAAGTCCTACACCGAGGCGCTGATCGGTCGTGGCGACATCTCGATGAAGGAGGCCGAGGACGCGCTGCGCGACTTCCAGGGCCAGCTCGAGCGGGTCTTCAACGAGGTGCGCGAACTGGAGAAGTATCCGCCGGAGCCGAGCGAATCGGTCGAGGAGGAGCAGGTCCCGGGCACCGTCGTCACGGCCGTGGACAAGACCGTGCTGCAACGCATCGGCGACGCGTTCCTGAACGTGCCCGAGGGCTTCAACGTGCACCCGCGCGTGAAGCCGGTGCTGGAGCGTCGCCGGGAGATGGCGTACGAGGGCAAGGTCGACTGGGCGTTCGCCGAGTTGCTGGCCTTCGGCACGCTGATCGACGAGGGTCGCGCGGTGCGCCTGACCGGTCAGGACTCCCGACGCGGCACGTTCACCCAGCGGCACTCGGTGGTCATCGACCGCAAGACCGGCGCGGAGTACACCCCGCTGCACAACATCGGCAGCGCCAACCCGGGCTGGTTCGCGGTGCACGATTCCGCGCTCTCGGAGTACGCCGCGGTCGGCTTCGAGTACGGCTACTCGCTGGGCAACCCGGACGCACTGGTGTTGTGGGAGGCGCAGTTCGGTGACTTCGTCAACGGCGCGCAGTCGATCATCGACGAGTTCATCTCCTCCGGTGAGGCCAAGTGGGGCCAGCTCTCGGAGGTCGTGCTGCTGCTGCCGCACGGTCACGAGGGCCAGGGTCCGGACCACACCTCCGGTCGTATCGAGCGCTTCCTGCAGCTGTGCGCCGAGGGTTCGATGACGGTCGCGGTCCCCTCGACCCCGTCGAACTACTTCCACCTGCTGCGCCGGCACGCGCTGGACGGCATCCGCCGCCCGCTGATCGTCTTCACCCCGAAGTCGATGCTGCGCAACAAGGCCGTGGTCTCCAACGTGGAGGACTTCACCGACAACAAGTTCCGTTCGGTGCTCGAGGAGCCCACCTACGAGACCGGCGACGGCGATCGCACCAAGGTCAAGCGCATCCTGCTGACCAGCGGCAAGCTGTACCACGAGCTGGTCGCGGAGAAGAACAAGAAGGGCCGCGAGGATGTCGCCATCGTGCGCATCGAGCAGCTCTACCCGATCCCGTCCTACCGGCTCAACGACAAGCTCTCGGCGTACCCGAACGCGACCGATATCGCGTGGGTGCAGGAGGAGCCCGCCAACCAGGGTGCCTGGCCGTTCTTCGGGCTGAACCTGCCGGAGATCCTGCCGGAGCGGTTCACCAAGCTGCGCCGGATCTCGCGTCGTGCGATGTCGGCCCCGTCCTCGGGTTCGTCGAAGGTGCACGCGGTCGAGCAGGCGGAGATCGTGGCCGAGGCGTTCGCCCCGACCGCATGATCGAAATGTTCTAGGACACAACCGAATACGGTCCACGACGACGCCGGACCGGAATCGCTCCCAGCGAGCGGCTCCGGTCCGGCGTTCTCGTGGCACCGGACGCCCGACCACGACCGGGCCGGGCGGCGGCGACCGGCCGATGTGACGGCGATCATTCGCCCTTGTCCGCACCTCTCCCGCATCGTATATTCGGAGTGGAATATTTGAGGCGGGAGATGTCAGGGGTCTCGAATAGAGTCCTGATCGACGACAAGGAGTGATCACGATGACCAAGCAGCCGGGTGCCACGTTGACGCCGCTGGCGCTCGCGGTGCTCTCGCTGCTCGAGGAGCGGCCGATGCATCCGTACGAGATGTACCAGCTGCTCGTGCAGCGCCGGGAGGACTTCCTGGTCAAGGTCCGTCCGGGCTCGCTGTACCACACGATCACCCGGCTGGCCGAGCAGCAGCTGGTGCGCGCCGAGGGCACCGACCGAGCCGGCAACCGACCCGAGCGCACCACCTACCGGATCACTCCCGCCGGTAGAACCGCCCTCCGCACCCGGATCACCGACATCATCCGCCGGCCCATCCGCGAATATCCGATCTTCCCGCTGGCCGTCTCCGAGGCGCACAACCTGCCCGCCGCAGAGGTGATCGAACTGATCACCGAACGCATCGGCTGGCTGCACAACGACATCGCCGAACTCGACGCCCTGATGAAGTGGCTCCCCACCAATCGGGTGCCACGCCGCTACTGGATGGTGATCGAGTACATCCACGGACAGACCACCGCCGAACTCACCTGGCTGCGCCGCATCATCGCGGAACTACAGGACGGCACGCTCGAATGGGAGCAGTTCACCTCCGACGGCGAACGAACAGCTACCGAGGATCCGGGTCCCGACTGGGGGTCCAGCGTCACCGACGACGTGCTCGCCCAGTTGCGGAAGGGCGGTGTACTCCCTGCCGACCAATGAGGCGCATCCGCCGCGACGCGCGCGATTCACCCGACGTCACACCGGTCGTTCCACCACGATCGACATCTGCTGAAGAGGACTTATGAGTACCACCACCGGACGCAATCCATGGCTGGCGCTGTACGCGCTGGTCGTGGGCTTCTTCATGATTCTGCTGGATATGACCATCGTCGCGGTGGCCAATCCGACCATCATGAGCGACCTGAACACCGACATCACCAAGGTCGTCTGGGTCACCAGCGCGTACCTGCTGACCTACGCGGTACCACTGCTGGTGACCGGGCGGCTCGGAGATCGCTTCGGCCCCAAGAACATCTACCTGATCGGCCTGGTGGTCTTCACCCTCGCCTCGCTGTGGTGCGGCCTGTCCGGCAACATCAGCATGCTGATCGCGGCCCGCGCGGTGCAGGGCCTGGGCGCGGCGCTGATGACGCCGCAGACCATGGCCGTGATCACCCGCACCTTCCCGCCGGACAAGCGCGGCGCGGCGATGGGTCTGTGGGGCGGCGTGGCGGGCCTGGCCACCCTGGTCGGCCCGATCCTGGGCGGCGTCCTGGTCGACCAGCTGAGCTGGAACTGGATCTTCTACATCAACGTCCCGATCGGCGTCGTGGCCTTCGCCCTGGCGATGTGGCTGGTGCCCTCGCTGCCGCGGCACGAGCACAAGTTCGATCTGGTCGGCGTGGTGCTGTCCGGTGTCGGAATCTTCCTGCTGGTCTTCGGAATTCAGGAGGGCAACACCCGCAACTGGGACGCCTGGATCTGGACGATGATCATCGCCGGTGCGGTGATCCTGGTGCTGTTCGTGATCAATCAGGCGCTCAACAAGGGTGAGCCGCTGGTGCCGATGAGCCTGTTCCGCGACCGGAACTTCGCGTTGTCGAGCGTGGCGATCGCGGCGATGGGCGCGGCGATCACCGCGCTGATGGTGCCCGCCTACTTCTATCTCGAAGCGGTGCGGGAGTATTCGCCGACCCGGGCGGCGCTGGTCTTCGCGCCGATGGCGATCGTCACCGGCATCAGCGCGCCGCTGATCGGCAAGATCTCCGACCGGATGCCGCCGCGGATCATCCCGACCATCGGTTTCGCGCTGTTCGCGGCGTCGATCTTCGGTTTCGCGACGTTGATGAAGCCGGACAGCTCGATCGTGGCGTTCATCGTGATCGGCGGCGTGGCGGGTCTGTCGAACTCCTGCATCTGGGCTCCGCTGGCCTCGACCGCGACGCACGACCTGCCGATGGAACTGGCCGGTGCGGGTGCGGGTGTGTACAACACGACCCGGCAGATCGGATCGGTGCTGGGTAGTGCGGTGATCGCCGCCCTGGTCTCCAACCGGATGGCCGCGCAGCATCTCGGTGACGGCAAGTTCTCCGAGGGCTCGGGCGCGACGAAGCTCCCGGAGTTCATCGTGCATCCGTTCAGCACCGCGCTGAGTCAGTCGATGTATCTTCCGGCCGGGATCCTGCTCGTCGGCGTCGTCGCCTCGGCGCTGTTCGTCAGGTCCAAGCACGCCCCGGCCGGTGCCGCACCCGCAGCCGTCACCCGAACGACCGCGGTGCCGACGACCGACGACGCGCCGGTCGTCATCGACGCGGCCGAGGTCACCCCGGTCGACGCGGTGGATACCGCTCGGTTCGCGTCCGCCGTTGGCGGACAACCACTTTCGGTGCGCGTGCACCGGGAGGACGGGCGTCCGGTGTCGGGCGCGGCGCTGACCCTGATCGATCAGCGTGGTCAGCAGGTCGCCCGGGCCACGGGTGGCGACAACGGCAACTACCGCATCGCGGCGCCGGCGGCCGGGCAGTATGTGCTGATCGCCTCGGCGAGTGGGCATCAGCCCGCCGCGGCCACCGTCTTCGCCGACGGTCGCACCACGCCGTGGGAGCTGACGCTGACCGGGAACGGCGAGTTGTCGGGCGTGGTCACCACCGGTGACGGACAGCCGCTGGCCGGCGTCACGATCACCCTGACCGATCCGCGCGGCGACGTCGTGACTGCCGGGGTGACCGGCGACGACGGCGTCTATACCTGCCAGGGCACCGTCGCTGGGGTCTACACCCTGGTCGCAGTGGCGCAGGGTCGGCAGCCGCACGCGGTGACCCTGACCGTTCCGGAGTCGGGCATGCTGCACTACGACATCGAACTGAGCTCGACGGCGGCACTCGTCGGCCGGGCCTGGTCGGCTTCGGACGTGGTCGCCGACGCGCAGGTCTCGGTCCTGGACTCGGCCGGCCGGGTGGTGGGCTCGGTGTTCACCGACGCCGAGGGCAACTACCGCATCCCGGATCTGCCCGACGGCGACTACACCGTGGTGGCGCGCGGGTATCCGGAGGTCAGCAGCCGGGTGTGGATCAACGGCGCGAACCTCACCCACAATGTGAATCTCGGTTACGAACCCGAGGCCGCGCACGCCGAATTCAGCGACGCCATCAGCTACAACGGATCGTCGGACCGGAACTGAGCCCGATCAGCGGGGGATCTCGGCCCGCCGGATCAGCCCACCCGGACGGTGACCACCGGATAACCGGTGGCACCGTCCGGGACCACGTCCGCCAGCTGGGCGGTCTGGACCTGACCGGTGCCGTCGGTGGCGCGGGCGCGCACGGTGTGGGTGCCCGAGGTCGGGGTCCAGTCGTAGACCCACTGTCGCCAGGTGTCGATGCTGGGTTCGGCGGCCAGGCGCGCGGACTGCCAAGGGCCGTCGTCGATCTGGACCTCGACACCATTGATACCGCGGTGCTGGGCCCACGCGACGCCCGCGATGGCGACCCGCTGCCCGCCCACCGACGCACCGTCACTCGGGGTGTCGATGCGGGTGCCGGTCTTGATCGGGCCGCGCTCGGACCAGCCGCGCTCGGTCCAATACGCCTGGGCGCGATCGAATCTCGTGATCTCGATATCGGTCACCCATTTGGTGGCCGAGACGTAGCCGTACAGTCCGGGCACGACCAGTCGCACCGGATAGCCGTGTTCGATGGGCAGCGGTTCGCCGTTCATCCCGATGGCCAGCATGGCGTCGCGGCCGTCGGTGAGGGCGGCCAGCGGACTGCCCGCGGTGAATCCGTCGACGCTGCGGGACAGCACCATATCGGCGTCCGCATGGGGTCCGGCCTCGGCGAGCAGTTCGGCCAGGGAGTAGCCGAGCCAGCGGGCGTTGCCGATCAGATCCCCGCCGACCGGATTCGATACGCAGGTCAGTGTCACCGTCCGTTCGATCGGTCGGCGCGCCTTCAACGCGGCGTAGTCGAGCCGGATCTCGCGATCCACCATGCCGTGTACCCGCAGCGACCAGGTCTCGGTGCTGACCTGCGGAACGGTGAGCGCGGTATCGATCCGGTAGAAGTCGCGGGTGGAGGTCAGATACGGGGTCAGGCCGGGAATGCGCAGGTCGGCCGCGGGATCGACCGGCGGTTCCGGTGACGGCGCGACCGGCAACTGCACCGTGGCGCGCTCGGCCGACACGCTGTGCAGTTTGGACCCGAGGTACCGTCCCGCCACCTCCGCGGCCACGGCCAGCGCCCCGACACCGATGAGCGTCCGGATCAATCCCCGCCGATCGATCTCGGCACCCGATCCGGAAACTGTTGTGCTGGAAGCAGTCTCGCCGCCATTACCCCTCGCGCCACGAACATCGGCACCGGATCCAGCCGGACCTACCTCGTCGACAACAGTTCCAGAAACCGTTGTCCCCGAATCGATCTCGCCACTACGGTCAGAGGAATCGAATTCCGACGAACCGGAATCTGTTTCGGCAGAGCCATTTTCGACCAAGACCCGGGACTCGTAAGCCTCGATCCGCCGAATCAGCCCGCGCAGCACCATGATCGCCAGACCGACCCCGATCACCGAGGGCAGCGCCCACGTCCAGGACGAACCCGGCCGGCTCACCGCGACACCGGCGGCCACCAGCCCGAACACGGCGAACAACACCGACCCGATCGGCCGACGCGAACGCTCGATCCGCCCGACGAACGCCGCCACGATGACCGCGACCGCCACCATCAAGATGAACAGCACCAGTTTGTCGTTGGTGCCGACCAGTCGGATCACCCATTCACGCACATTGTCGGGCGTGTGGTCGACCACCGTCCCACCCAGCGCGGTCAGCGGCGCACTCCCCGAGCCGACGAGTGCGGCCACCAACTCGGCCGCCCCCAATGCGAACCCCGCCGTGAGAATGCCCGCGGCGGTGCGCAATCCCGATCCGGCCTCGGCGGGGTCGGCCCCGGGCCGGGTACCACCACGCGGCGTAGCACCGGTGCGCGAAGCGGTAGTCCCGGTACCCGGCGCAGCCACACCGGAGCCCGAAGCCGACGCGCCACCCGAAACGCCCGCACCTCCACGCGAATCGGCATCGGAGGCAGTCGCGCCCGTACCCGGAGCGTTCCCACTCGTGCCCGAAGAGCTCATATCGTGAGCGTACTTCCGCTCGGGGCCCTCGTGACCGGCCGCGCAGCCCCAATCCCGGTCCGTCACGGATTCGTCAGAAATGCGCACGCGCAGCCGACACCGATCCGGGTATGGCGGTGCTCACCGTGGCGGTTCCACGGCATACCCCCAGCCCTCTCTCAGGAATCGCGCGCTTAATTGATCCAGAGGTTCCTGACCAAGAGGACGTGATGACCGTGTATCCGAATCAGGGGAGCAGGCCCGGGCAGCCGGGTCCGTACGGAGCACCATACGGACCGCATGCACCCCAGGGCGGCCACCCGCCCTACAACCACCCGCCGCAGCAGCGCCCACCCCGGCACGGGCTGGGTTTCACCGTCGTGACCGTGGTCGTACTGGCCCTGGCGGTGACCATCGGCATGGTCGCGGCCCGCCTGACCACCACCGGTACGAGCGCCCGATCGCCGCTGGCGCAGTCGCCGGGCATCGTCTCGCAACCGGTCGACTCGCAGACCAGCACCGCCGATCTGACCGCGGCGGCGAACAAGGTCGTCTCCGGAATCGTCAACGTCGACACCGAACTCGGCCTGCAGAACGGCGAGGGTGCGGGCACCGGCATCGTGCTCACCTCCGACGGCGAGATCCTGACCAACAACCACGTCGTGGAAGGCGCCACCAAGATCACGGTCACCGCGCTGGGCAACAGCCGGACCTACCCCGCGACGGTGGTCGGCTACGACCGTTCCGACGATCTCGCGGTGGTGCGGTTGACCGGCGCATCGGGTCTGCAGACCGCGACGCTGGGCAATTCGGATCGGGTGGCGATCGGCGACGCCATCGTCGGCCTGGGCAATGCCGGTGGCACCGGTACCCCGACCGCGGCCGCCGGGCAGGTCACCGGACTGGATCGCTCGATCACCGCGAGCGACGAGTCGGCCGGGGCGTCGGAGCAGTTGACCGGCCTCATTCAGGTCGCGGCGAATATCCAACCGGGCGATTCGGGCGGTCCGCTGATCAACAGCGCGGGACAGGTCATCGGCGTGGACACCGCCGCCTCCCAGAGCTTCCGTTTCGGCAACGCGAGTTCGCAGGGCGGCGGGCAGGGCTTCGCCATCCCGATCAACAAGGCGTTGACCATCGCCAAGCAGATTCAGGGCGGTAAGAGTTCGAGCACCGTGCACATCGGCAAGTCCGCCTTCCTCGGCGTCTCGGTGAGCGATGCCACCAACGGCGGCGCGCTGGTCCGCAATATCGTCACCGACGGCCCCGCCGAACAACTCGGCCTGTCCCCCGGCGACGTCATCACCGCCGTCGACAACACCACCGTCGACTCGGCCCTGTCCCTCACCGACACCATGGACCAACACCACCCCGGCGACACGGTAACCCTGAAGTTCACCGACCGATTCGGCCAATCCCAGTCCGCCCGAACCCAACTCGCCCAGGGCCCGGTCGGCTGACCCGCCCCGGCACCCGCCGACGGACCGGCACCGCTCGATGCGGCGCCGGTCCGTTCTCGTTCGACACCGAATTCACCGATCCCGATCGTTCGCCGATCCGTCACTGCCGCAACATATTTCGCATGATCGAACGGCCGCCGCACACACTTCCGACGCGGCACGCGGCCACCGCTTCCGTTTGACCCGGCACCCGCATGGGTACCCACAGGCAATGACGGCGGAACGGGATCCGATCCAATCACCAACGCCCAGAAGCCGTTTCGATCCACAGAGCCGCCGCATACCCGGGTCGAGGAGGACTTCGGGACATGTCGTCGGCGGCTGGAGATACGGATAGCGCGTAGCACACCGATCGCACAGCGTATCCGCGATGACGGCCCCGAATCGATGCCGGATCCAGGGTCGAGAGGAGACAGGTCTTGTCGACTGCAACACCGGAAGCTACAACACGGGAATCGACGATCCGAAACCCGGACAAAGGTTATATCGCCCTGCTGGGCTGGAGTCTGAACGCCGTCGAAGCGGTGGATCGTTTCGATCGGCGCTATGTGGTGGTGGCTCCGGAATGGGCGGAGGAATACTGCACCGAACACGAGATTCCTTATATCCCCTGGAATTTCGAGCGGCTCAACGATCGCTCGATGGAGATCGCCGAGACGCTGCGGGACCGGGGCGTCGACGTCGCCATTCCGATCTTCGAGGAGACCGTGGAATGGGCCGGGGCGATCAATTCGGTCCTGCTGGACAATCCGCGCCTGCTCGGGCAGGCCATGTTGCTACGCGACAAATCCCTCATGAAACGCCGCGCGCAACTCGGCGGTATCCGCGTCGGCATCTTCGAGGAGGCGCACGAACGCGACGACGTCATCCGTTTTCTCAAGCGGGTGAACCAGACCCTGCTCAAACTCGACGGCGATCCCAACGATCCGATCCACCTCAAGGCCTTCGACAAGGCCGGCTGCCTCGGCCACCGGGTCATCCGCACGCCGGATGAGATCGATTCGATACCCGATGAGGAATTCCCGGTCCTGATGGAATCCCATCTGGACGGCTGGGAATTCGCGGTCGAGGCATGGATCCACAACGGTAAGATCTGCTTCCTGAATATTTCAGAATACGTCACGCTCGGCTATTCGGTATTCGTCCCGGCGACACCGGAACTGGAACAGTACCGCCCGGAGATCACCCGGCAGATCGAGAAGTTGATCAAGACGTTCGACATCGATTTCGGATTCGTCCATCCGGAGTACTTCGTGACCAGCGACGGCGAGATGTATTTCGGCGAGGTCGCCTATCGCCCACCGGGTTTCAAGGTGTTCGAACTACTCGAACGATGCTACGGCTTCAACGCCTATCACGCGCTGGTGCTGGCCTTCGATCCGAAGACCACCACCAAGGAGATCGAGGCCTTCTTCCCGAAGGAGGTGGTGGACGCGAAGGGACATGCGGGCTGTTTCGGTGTTTATCCCCGGCGACGCGTGGTGAGCCGCTTGGCCATGCCCGAGGAAACCGAGGAACACGACTACTTCGATTCCCACGAGCTGACACCACCGCTGGAGGAAATGGTGACCAAGCGCACCGCGTTCGGAAACCATTGGGGCGTACTGTACTTCTTCGGAGAGGATCCGTACACTCTCCGAAATCTGTTGAAACGACAGGAAGAACTCGACTTCTATATCTGAATCCGTTCGACCACAACAGCTCACGGTGAGGATCGGCGATTGAGTCCACCCGACAGCGACATCCCGGCGTTGCACCGACGCCTGGCCGCGCTGGACGATGCCATCGAATCTCTCGCTGCCGCAGCGGATTTCGGTAAGCAGGTCAAGCTCACCCGCGTGCTCGGCATTCTGCGCCGGGTGCTTCCGTTACCAGGCGGCTGCGCGGCGGTCCGGGCGCGCGCGGCCGGACTCGAAGGGGCAGGGCTGTTCCTCGGCACGGACTGGGCGAGTCCGGAGATCCTGATTCCGGCGCTGAGTTCCGGTTCGCTGCGCAGCCCCAACCCGGACACCGTGGTCCTCGAGGCGGTCAGCGATCTGCGCCTGTTGGCCGTGGCGAGGGGCGAGTACGCACACGCCTCGGTCTCCGCCGAATACGCCCACCACCATCTGTCGCAGGTGCTGGCGACCAATCTGTCCCTGCTGTTCAGCCCTCCCTCGGAGGCCGAACGCGAACAGCAGGGCCGGATGGCGCTGGCCTCGCGCGAACTGCTGCACCACCTGGTCCGGGAGATCGGGTACGAGAAGGTGCTGGAGAATCTGATCGACGAGATCTGGCGCATCCTGCGCCAGCGGCCCATCCAGGTCGATTCGGTGAAGCGGATGATCACGCAGATCGCCGTCGCGCGGGCCAATCCCGATATCGACCTGGGCGCGGGTGCCCTCGGCGCGGACCGGCTGATCAGCAGCCTCTACGGCACCACCGACGCGTGCCGGGAGGATCCCGGCATCGAGGTCTATCGCGCCCGGCTCGAGGCGATGGACGACAGCGCATTGCAGTCCGAGGCAACGGGATTCGCGCGCTCCATGCACGACACCGGCCTGGTCTCGCCCTATCACGCGACGCTGCTGCGCCAACTACTCGGCAAGGGCGAATACCTGCTCGGCGAAGCGATGGGGTTGTCCAGCACCGGGCGCGACTGCCTGCTGTGCTACCACGAACTGGTGCGCACCTTGATCGATCGCGCAGTCCATCCCGAGACCGCCCAGTGCGTCTACGGCCTGGCCTCGCTGCTCGAACGCGGCATCCTGTATCAGCCGCCGGTCGCCCCCGCGATGTGGCGGCAGCTCGGCCTCGAGTTGTCCGCGGGTTCCCGCGACCGGTTGACGCAGGTATTCGGCCCCTCCCCCGACCCGGCGGCCTGGTTGCTCTCGGGCGTGCTGTCCATCCTGGGTCTGCCGCTGGGCGTCGGGCAGGGCGACAATCCCACCTGCCAGTCGGCGCGCGCGTTGTCGATGTGGGCCTACAACGACCCGGACTATCTGCTCCAGACGGTCGCCTGGGCGGCGCGCGACGACGAGATCGTCATGCATTTCGAGGGGCAGCCCCTCTCCTCCCGGGAGCTGGCGCCGGGCGTCGCGACCACGCTGGGCTTCGACCTGGACCCGGTGTCGCTGCTGGTGGTGCCGCATCTGGACCGGATCTACGCGGAGATGGGGCGGCGCTGTATCGGTCGGGAGGGCGATCCGCACCGCTGGATCAATCCGGAGTTCCACGGTTGGTGGTCCGGGCGCGGATTCCGCATCAACGTCGACGTGGCCACCGGCGCGCTGACCGATCTGGACGAGTTCCTGCGGCACTTCTACGCCAGCTATCACCCGTACTACAACGGCAACCAGCCGCTGATCCACCCGCAGCCGGCCGGTATCGCGGTCACCGACAGCGCGGCCCGGTTCGTCGGCTGGCATGCGATCACCATCCTGCGTGTCAGCCTCGATCCGCAGGAGCAGATGCGGGTCTACTTCTACAACCCCAACAACGACAGCGGGCAGGACTGGGGTGACGGCGTAGTCGTCGGAACGGCCGGGCACGGCGAACGTCCCGGTGAGGCGTCGCTGCCGTTCGAGCAGTTCGCCGCGCGCCTGTACATCTTCCACTTCGACCCGCTCGAGCACGGCGAATCGGCCTCGGTGACCCCCGCCGAACTCGATCGGGTGACCGGCTACATCCGTCGCAGCTGGGGCGCGGACCGGCTCGGCGCCGCCGAGTACGACGAAACCTGATGGATCACAACATGATCCGCCGGTAGATCGCGAACGGCCCACCCGCACAGAGCGAGTGGGCCGTTCGCGATGGAACTCGTTGTCCAACAGTAGGACTCAGGCGTAGATGGCCTCCACGTCGGACGCGTAGTTCTTCATCACGACCGCACGCTTGAGGGACATCTTGGGGGTGAGTTCGCCGGATTCCTCGGTCCAGTCGACCGGCAGGATGCGGATCTTCTTGATCGCTTCGGCGTGCGAGACCAGTTTGTTGGTGTCGGCTACGGCGGCGTTGATCTCGGCGACCAGGTCCGGGTTCTCGATCAGTTTCTCGATCGGGGTGTCGGCGGGGAGGTTGTGGCGTTCCTTCCAGCCGGGTAGGGCCTCGGCGTCGAGGGTGATCAGCGCGCCGATGAAGGGTTTGCTGTCACCGACCACCATGACCTGGCTGATCAGTGGGTTCGCGCGCAGGGAATCCTCGAGCACGGCCGGGGAGACGTTCTTGCCGCCCGCGGTCACCAGGATTTCCTTCTTGCGTCCGGTGATGCGGATGAAACCGTCGGCCTCGATCGCGCCCAGGTCACCGGTCTTGAACCAGCCGTCGGCGAAGGCGTCCTCGGTGGCCGCGTCGTTACCCCAGTAGCCGTGGAACACGACCGGACCGCGCAGCAGCAACTCGCCGTCCTCGGCGACCTTCGCGCCGTGGCCGGGCAGCGGGCGACCGACCGTGCCGATGCGGGTGTGCTGACGCGTGTTCACCGCGATGGCCGCGGTGGTCTCGGTCAGGCCGTAGCCCTCGTGGATGGTGACGCCGACGCCGCGGAAGAAGTGCCCGAGCCGCGGATTCAGCGGGCCGCCACCGGACACCGCGGAATCGCACCGCCCGCCCATGGCCTCGCGCAACTTCCCGTAGACCAGCTTGTCGAACACCGCGTGCTTGACCTTGAGCACCAGGCTCGGCCCGCCCTCGTCCAGCGCCTGGCTGTAGGCGATGGCCGCCTCGGCCGCGGCATCGAAGATCGCGCCCTTGCCGCCGTCGTGCGCCTTCTGCTTCGCGCCGTTGAACACCTTCTCGAAGACGCGCGGCACCGAGAGGATGAAATCGGGCTTGTACTGTCCGAACTGCTCGACCAGCGTCGACCAGTCGGCGGTGTGCGCGATGGTGACCCCGGCGTCGAACGCGGCCAGCGCCACCGCCCGCGCGAACACGTGCGCCAGCGGCAGGAACAGCAGCGACCGCTTACCCGGCCGCAGATCCTGCGCCATCACCGCGCGATCGGCGACGGATTCGGCGTAGAGATTCGAATGCGACAGCATGACGCCCTTGGGCCGCCCGGTGGTGCCCGAGGTGTAGATCAGGGTCGCCGGGGAGGCGGCCTTGACCTGCGCACGCCGCTCGTGCACGACCGCGTCGTCGAGATCCGCACCGCGACGGGTGAATTCAGCGACCGCGCCGTATCCATTGGGCGTGAGCGGGGGCGCTGCGTGGTTACGCTCCGCTGCCGCCGCAGTATCCGACGACGGCGCTTCCGAGGGCCCTGCGTGGTTACGCAAGCTGCCTCCTCCGGGCCCGCCGGGCGCGCCTGGCGCTGACCCGCTCACGCCGCCGCTCAGCAGCAGCGTTTCCTTCAACTCCGGCAATACCGATTCGATCTCGCCGATCATGGTGCGCTGCTTCGGAGTCTCGACGATAAGCAGTTTCGTCGCCGAATCCTGGAGGATCCACTTGGCCTGTTCGGCCGAGGAGCTGTCGAAGATGGCGACCGTGCAACCGCCCGCGGCCCAGATGGCGAAATCCAGCACGACCCAGTCGTACTGGGTCGAGGCCAGGATCGCGACGCGGTCGCCGAGTTCGATGCCGGTGGCGATCAGCCCCTTCGCCACTCCGGTGACGGCCTGCGCGAACTGCTTGGCAGTCACATCGGTCCAGCCGCCCTTACCGTCCGGCCTGTTGAACACCACCAGGCCGGGCGTGCGCTCGGCATGCCGGAAGACGCCGTCGGAGACGTTCACATCTTCGGGGATGGTGTAGGTAGCCGGGACTTCGAACTCTCGCATCGGTGCCCTTCCACGTGGTTTACTCGCCAGTAATTTACGCTAGCCGCCGCAACGGCCGACACGGGTGCTCCCGCATCGGCCGCGACCGGGCCGTCTACCGGCGCCGATCGTCCGTATCTCATCCTATGGTCGGGTTTGCGCAGGTTGCAGTGATTCGCCGAGGAAGTCGGCGAGCTCGCGCATCGCGGCCGCCGCCGGGGCGACCAGCGAAGCCTGCAACTGCGCCACATGCCACAGCCCGCGCGTCACGGAGAACGTCGTGGGCACCTCGGCCGCGCGCAACAGCTCCACCAGGCGGGTGCACTGCGTGTAGAGCATCTCGCCCTCGTCCACCTGGACGTAGGTCGGCGGCAGTCCGCGCAACTCACCCAGCAGCGGCGCGTAGCCGGGATCCAGGCCGTCACCGTCGCCCAGGTAGGCATCGGCACAGGCCCGCGACCACGGACGGCTGACCACGAGATCCCGTTCCCGGGGCGCGGATTCGTTCGGATCGGACCACGGTGCGATCAAACCCAGTGCGGCGGGCCGGATTCCGTGCCGGTCGAGCAGGCGGCGGGCCAGCGCCAGGGACAGTCCGCCACCGGCCGAATCACCCGCTACCGCAAGGCTTTCCGGCCGCAATCCGATGGACAGCAGTTCCAGGTAGGCCGCCTCGGCGTCGTCGAGGGCGGCCGGATACGGATGTTCGGGCGCGAGCCGGTAGTCCGGCAGATACACCGGACGCCCAAGTTCGCGAGCCAGATGCGCGGCCAGCGAACGATGGGTGGCGATCGACCCGATGGTGTAACCGCCGCCGTGCAGGTACAGCAGCGCACCTTCGCCGGTGGCCGCGCCGGAGGTGATCCGTTCGGCCGCACGGCCACCCAGGCGCATCCGGTCCACCCGGGTGCCCGGCGGCAACACCTGCAACGCCGAACCGGCGTCCAGCAGTGCGCGTTGCACACCCCAGGGCAGCCGGTCGTGCATCGCGTATCGGAACATCGGGTGCAGTACCGCGCGGGCGATCGGCAGCGGCAGCGAAACAGCGGGCATGGCAGGAACTTTCATACCGATCAGGGCAGGAACCGCGAGTTCACCAGGTTGGCGATCCGCTGGTAGTAGGAGCCGGTGGTCCGCACGAACAGGTCCAGAGCCTTTGCCTCCCAACCGATCAGCACCCGGCCGTGCCCCTTGGCGACGCCCTCGGTGATGGTCTGCGCGGCCATCTCCGGGGTGTGCAGGGCCAGCTGCTTGTCGAAGAACGACGCGAACTGCTTGGCGTCGATCCCCTCGGCGTAGGTGGCGTTGCGGGCCACGGCGGTCTTGATGCCGCCGGGGTGCACGCAGGTGACCTTGACCGGCTGCTTGCGCGCCATCATCTCCTGACGCAGCGATTCGGTGAACCCGCGCACCGCGAATTTGGCTGCGTTGTAAGCACTTTGACCCGGCACCGCGATCAACCCGAACAGGCTGGACACGTTGACCACATGTCCCGCACCGGATTCGATCAGATGCGGCAGAAATGCCTTGGTGCCGTTGACGACTCCCCAGAAGTCGACATCCATGATCCGCTCGATGTCCTTGAACTGCGAATCGACCACCTCGCCGTGGAAGGCGATACCGGCGTTGTTGTAGATCTGGTGCACGACGCCGTAGTGCTTCTTGACCTCGTCGGCGTAGAGCAGCACGGCCTCGCGCTCGGCGACGTTGAGCCGATCGGACTTGACCTGCGCGCCCAATGCCTCACAGCGCCGGACGGTCTCGGCCAGCCCCTCGGTGTCGATGTCCGAGAGCGCGAGTTTGGCGCCGCGGCGGGACAGATTCTCCGCCAGCGCCCGCCCGATACCCGATCCGGCGCCGGTGATCACACAGACCTTGCCGGTGAAATACGCGTCGTTGCTCACTGTCCTGCCACCACTTTCGCTTCGGGCCGCGGTTGGGCCCCGGATGTCTCGGAATTCGCCGCGGTACCGGTCCGATACGCCGCGACGTCGAAGCTCTCCAGCAGCCTACGGAATCGGAACGTGAAATCGGGCCACAGCGTGGTGTTGTTGCCGTGCTTGTCCATGTACCAGCTCGCGCAGCCGCCGGTGCTCCACACGCTGCCGGTCAGCTTGTCCTGCAACGCGCTGTTGAACGTGTCCTGCGTGTCCTTGCGGACCTCGACCGTGCGCAGGCCCATCCGGTCGAAGGTGGCCACGGCGTCGGAGATGTAGTTGATCTGCGATTCGATCATGTACACCATCGAGGTGTGTCCCAGCCCGACGTTCGGGCCGAGCAGGAAGAACATGTTCGGGAAGTTGGCGATCGCCGAACCCTTGTACGCCTGCTGACCGCCCTCCTCGAAGACCTCGGTCAGGGTGCGACCGTCGCGACCCGAAATCGTCTCGTACACAGGCGAATCGGTGACGTGGAAGCCGGTGGCCACGACGATGGCGTCGACCTCGCGCTCGACGCCGTCCCGGGTGACGACAGAGCCGGAACGGATCTCGGCGATCCCGTCGGTGACCACGTCGACGTTCTCGCGGCTCAGCGCCGGGTAGTACTCGTTGGAGATCAGCATGCGCTTGCAGCCGATCCGGAAATTCGGCGTGACCTTCTCGCGCAGTTCACGATCGCGCACTTCGTAGCGCAGCTTGGCGCGGGCGATGGTCTCCAGCGCCAGCATCGCGGGCGGGAACTTGGCCAGGCCGACGACCTGCGTCTCGCGGGCGGCGTAGATGGCCGCGCGGGACAACTTCTGTACTCCCGGAACGTATTTGAACGCCAGCCGCTCGGGCAGCGTGTACGGCCGGTCCATCCGCGGCAGCAGCCACGGCGCGGTGCGCTGATACACGTCCAGGTGCTCGACCTTCGACGCGATCGAGGGCACGATCTGGATCGCCGACGCGCCGGTGCCGATCACCGCGACGCGCTTACCGGTCAGATCCGCCTCGTGATCCCAGCGCGCGGAGTGGAAGATCTCCCCCTCGAAGGTGTTGATACCCTTGATATCCGGCAGATTCGGCTCGCACAGCGCGCCGACCGCGGAGATCAGGATGTCGGCGGTGAACTCGCCCCGGCTGGTGTGCACCTCCCAGCGGGCCTGCGCCTCGTTCCAGCTCGCGCCGGTCATCTCGCAGTCGAACAGGTGCTTGTCGCGCACGCCGTACTTGTCGGCGACGCCCTGGATGTAGCCCTGGATCTCCGGCTGCTTGGAGAACGACCGCGACCACTCCGGGTTCAGCGCGAACGAGTACGAGTACAGGTGCGAGGGCACATCGCAGGCCGCGCCGGGATAGGTGTTGTCCCGCCAGGTGCCGCCGACATCGCCGCCGCGCTCGAGCACCAGATAGTCCTCGACACCCTGCTGGCTGAGCCGGATTGCCATGCCCAGCCCCGAGAAACCACTACCGACGATCAGGACGTGGACGTGGCGCGCCGGATCCCCCTGATCACCGACACCACTGTCTGTAACCTTGCGACTCATGTATTCGAGCCTAAGGGCTTATTGAGCCGGAGTCAACAGTATTGACTCACGTTCAGTAGGATGGTCGCCGTGAACGGAAGAACTGCCGGCAAGAACGGGAAGCGGGTGCGGCTGAGCCCCGACGAACGCCGTCGGCAGCTGATCACCCTCGGCACCCGGATGCTGCGCGAGCACGCGCTGGAGGACATCTCGATCAGCGAGGTCGCCGAGCAGGCCGGGATCTCGCGCGGCCTGCTGTTCCACTACTTCTCCTCCAAACAGGACTTCCAGCTGGCCATCGTGGCCAACGCCAACGCCGAGCTGCTCACCCGCACCGAACCCGACCGCAGCCTGCCGCTGGCCGAGATGCTGTACGACGCGGTGCGCCGGTACGTGGACTACGTCAGCGAGAACCGCACCTCGTATCTGGCCCTGCTGCGGCGACCCGCCGGGACCGAACTCATGACCCTGGTCGACGCGACCCGCGGCGCGCAGGCCGACCGGATCATGGCCGAGATCCCGCTGCCCGCGGACCATCCGGACCGGCCCCGGCTGGAGTTGGCCGTGCGCGGCTGGATCGCGTTCGTCGAGGAGGTCACGCTGAGCTGGCTGACCACCGAGACCATCAGCCGCGAGCAGTTGATCGAGATGCTCGTCGGATCGCTACCCGGACTCGCGGCCGATCCCACGCTGATCGCCCTGCTCGGTAGCTGATCGCTGCCACCGGGCAACCCGATCGCGCTGCCGGGCAAGCGAATCCGGCCCGGTCGGCCCGTCCGAGAGCGGCCGGAATTCCGGTCCGGATTATCAGCGCGACCACTCTGAACAGCGCATTCACCGCCGATACCGGTCGACTCCCTTCCTGCGCCCCGGGCGCGCTCCTACGGTTGTCCCCAACGGCCGGAGCTCCGGCCCGGAGCGCGGAGGGGTCGCTCCGGTTCGGTACTCCGGCCGCTCGAATCGCACCGGCCGTGGGGAGCAGCGCCGCTCCCCGCAGCGACGAGGCAGTCGGGCCGGACGATCAGGTCTCGTACTCGTACCCCGCGCGATCGAAACGCGGTAGCGAGATCGCGGTCAGCGCCGCGGCGAGCAGCATCATCACCGCCGAAACCAGCAGTGCCACCTCGAGTCCGCGATGGAACGCCGCGTAGGTGGCGGTGATGACCTGATTCACGATCGGCCCGTACGCGGCCGAGGCGGCCTGATCACCGCCCGCGGGCACATTGCCGGTCTCGATCGCGTCGATCACGATGGCCTGGAAGTTCGCCGGAATCCGCAACTGGTTCAGCCGAGAAGTCAAGTCCGCGTTGAGGAACGAGTTGACCAGCGACCCCAGCGCCGCGACGCCGACGACCGCGCCGACCTGTCGCATGGTGTTGGTGGCCGCGGCCGCCATCCCCGAATGCGCGGCCGGCACACCGGACAGCACCGCCGAGGTCAGCGGCACCACCGCGATACCGAAACCGATCCCCGCCAACGTCAGCGACAGCGCCAACGGCGTGAATTGCACCGTGACTCCGAGGAATTCGCGCGTCAGCAGAATTCCCGCACCGCCCAGCCCGCAGCCCACGATCATCGGCGAGCGCGACCCGCGCGCGGCCACCCAGAATCCGGAGACCAGCGCGCCGACGATGATCGCCACCGCCATCGGCGCGAAGACGGCCGCGATCCGCCAGCCCGAATAACTCACCACCTCTTGCAGATACAGCGCGGTGAAGAAGAAGATCGAGAAGATGCCGAAGTAGACCGCGAACGCGACGATCAGCGCGCTGCGCACCAAAGGTCTTCGCAGATAGGCGAAGTCGAACATCGGATGGCGAGCCCTGTGCTCCGCCACCAGGAATCCCGCCCCGGCGATGCCGCCGACGACGAACAGCGTGATCACCGAGGCCGCGCCGTAGCCGACCTGTTCCCCGGAGATGCCCGCGTAGATCACACACGCGAGAAACGTTGCGCCCAGGACGAATCCGGGCACGTCGACCGGTCCCGGCTGCGGATCGGCGCTCTCGGGAACGTAGCGCAGCGCGGCGATCAGCACCACGACGCCGATGATCAGGTTGAACCAGAACACCGACCGCCACCCGAACGCGCCCACCAGCAGCCCGCCGATCACGGGTCCGGCGGCCAGCGCGAGCCCGGAGACCGCCGCCCACGCACCCAACGCCTTGGCCCGCGCGCCGCGATCGGGGTAGATGTGCCGAATCACCGACAGCGTCCCGGGTTCGGAGGCCGCCGCGCCCAACCCCATCACCGCGCGCCCGGCGATCAGCACCGCGACCGATCCGGCCAGCGCCGAAAACACCGATCCCACACAGAAAACGACCAGTCCGGCGATCATCACGCGCTTGCGGCCCCACCGGTCGCCCAGCGATCCCGCGGTCAGCATGAGGCTGGCGAAGACCAGCGTGTAGGCGTTGACCACCCATTGCAGCGACACCACTCCGGCGTGCACATCGGACTGGATGTTGCCCAGGGTGACGCTGACGATCGTGGTGTCCAGGAACGTCACGAACAGCACCGCGGTCACGACGGTCAGCGCGAGCCTGGGCCGCACCGTGCGCCCGCGCGCCGGATCCAGCGATATCAGGCTGTGCCACAACGCTTTCGGGGCATCCGAGCGAGCCATGGTCGGCTCAGGATGTCGGCGTGGGGGCCGGGGTGGCGCAGACCGGCGGCGGATTGCCCTCGAGGGTCAGCAGGGCGCAGAACGTGGCCGCGGTGACCTTCCAGGCGCCGTCGGTGCGCACCGCCGTCCCGGACTGTCCGGCCAGCGCCGGTTTGCCGTCGAACAGGATGGTGAAGGTGACATCGGCGTGGTCGGTGCCGGAACTGGCCACATTGGACACCGTCGCGGTGGTGCTCTTGGCCATCGCCGAACCGGCCTGCGCCTTGATGGTCGCCGCGAACGCCTGCCCGTTCTCCAGCAGCGCGATCTTCTGATCCGCGGTGGTGGACCCGTTGAAGAACCGCTGATAAGTACTGCTGACGGCCTCGGTCACGCTCGGTGCGCGGGTACTGGACGGCGTGCCGCCGGATTCCTTGTCCGACCCGCCGCACGCCGCCGTACCGGTCAGCAGTGCGGCCAGCGCGCAAACGGTGAGTGCGCGTGTCGCGATCGTTCGATCGAACATGCCATCGCCTCCCTCGGGACGGCTGCTTGATCATCCCGACACTACTCGCCGGAACCACCTGCCGAACCCGATCCGCGACGGCCGTTGCCGCCTCGAAATCGGAGAATCCAGGACAACATACGGACGATCCGGCAACCCGTGACCTACCCGGCAGAGCGCGGCGGATCCCGCTTCACACAGCTGGGCCGACACCGGAATCAGCAGCGTCCGAACCGATTGTCTTCGTCCTGATCTCGGTCCCGATCAGCAGGTGCGGCAACCGTCGCCGGGCGCATCAGAGATTGTGTTCGTCCAGCCAGTCGCGGGCCAGGTCGGCGGGGTCGGCGTGCTCGTCGCGCAGCCTGCGGATCATCGCGGTCAGGTCGGCGGTGACGAGTTCGCCCGCGACGTAGTTCAGCTTCTTGATCTGGGTGCCGGTCAGCGAGCCCTGACGGAACAGCGGAACGACGTTCTGCGCGCGGAATACGTACTCCGGGTCGGCGACGGCGACCAGATCACCCGGGCCGCCGGGCAGCAGCGCGGCCGGTGCGGTCAGCACACCGGCCTGAATCCGACCGCCCCGCAAGGCATTTCGCAGGTCGGTGTCGTCGCGGTAGATCGTGTAGCGGGTGATATCGCAGCCGTAGACCGCACGCAGCGGGGTCAGCACATCGCGCTGCGGATTCCGCGCGGCACGCAGCGGTTCCAGCTCGGTGCCCACGGCGATGCCGACGGTGAGGTCACCGCAGCGCGCGGCCAGATCCTTCAGCGAGTGCGGGACGCGGGCGGCCGCGGCGGCGGACAGCACGAAATCCGGGCGCAGATCGGTGCCGTCGGCGATATCGGAGATCACCAATCCCTCGGGCATGGCCCGGCTCAGCGCGTCGGAGACCGAGGAGCCGGGCGGGGCCTGCGCGACGGTCGTCCCGCTCTGCTCGCTCACCTCGGTCGCGGCGGTCGCCGGATCGGGGGTGCGCGCGGTCGAGCGCGGATCCAGTGCGCCGAGCAGATCGCCGCTGTCGTCGCCGACCAACGTCACCCGATCGGCGTCCAGCGCGGCCAGATAGTCCCCGCGCCCGCCCAGTCGCGCGGTCACCACGGTGTGCGCACCGGTGCGCGCCAACGCTCCGGCATAGATTTCGGCGATCAATTCCGACTGCGGCGAGGTGCCCGCGCCGACCCTGATCGTCCCGCCGGATTCGCCGTGCGAACACGAGACGACCAGCGTCAACGTCGTGACGGCGAGTACCGCGCGGGTCGCCGTTCGCAGCGACGCTGCCAAATCCATCCGGCGACACCTACTCCCGTTTAAATAGTCAGAACGACGCCCGGCTGCAAGGATGGACAGCCAGACCGCGGCCGTCCCGACGACGAATGGTAGCCGGGCCGCGCCGCACCTCACCCGGCAGCGCCGGGCCCTCGGAAGGACCGCAGTGAAATCCACGATCATCCTCTCCGCGCGTCGGCGCGGGTTCCGTCCCGCCCTCACCGCCGTCCGATTCGTCGCCACGGCCGTCGCGCTGGCCACCGCGATGGCGCTGTCCGCGTGTGGTGGTAGTTCGGATCCGCTCGCCTCGGGTTCGGGCAACTGCTCGGGCGATGCGAACAAGTTGACCGTCGGCTCGGCCAACTTCCCCGAATCCGAGACCGTGGCCGACGTGTACGCCGAGGCGTTGCGCGCCAACGGTTTCACCGTCGACACCAAACTCAACATCGGCAGCCGCGAGGCGTACATTCCGGCGCTGCGGGAGTGCTCGATCGGCGTGATCCCCGATTACACCGGCAACCTGCTGCAATACCTGGACAAGTCGGCGACCGCGACCGCTCCCGACGCGGTGAACCAGGCGCTGACCAAGGCCCTGGGCAGCGATCTGGTCGCCGGGACGCCCGCGCCGGGCGTGGATTCCGACGCGGTGGTCGTCACCCAGGAGACGGTGCAGAAGTGGAATCTGCACTCGATCGCGGATCTGGCGCCGCATTCGGCCGAGGTGACCTTCGGCGGCTCACCGGAATTCGCCGAACGTCCCGACGGCCTCCCGGGCCTGAAGAAGCACTACAACCTGGACATCCCGGCGAACCGGTACGTCCCGATCAGCGACGAGGGCGGCCCGGCGACCGTCCGCGCGCTGACCGCCGGCCAGGTCACCGCGGCCGACATCTTCACCACCTCCCCCGCCATCAAGGAGAACAACCTGGTGGTGCTCGCCGACCCGCAACACCATTTCGCGGCGCAGAACGTCGTCCCGGTGCTGAACGCGAAGAAGAAGTCCGACAAGGCCCTGAAGGTCCTGGACGCGATCTCCGCCAAACTCACCACCGACCAACTGATCGCCCTCAACGAGCAGGTGTCCGGCTCCGCCAAGGTGGAACCGGCCGCCGCCGCCAAGTCCTGGGTCACCGCGCAGGGCCTGGACAAGCCGATCGGATAGCTTCCGATGAGCACGAAAACGCAGGCCCCGCACGATGTTCCCCGCCGACGACCGGTGTGCCGACGGGAGTGCGGTGCGGCCGAACACAGCGTCGGCACGGCTCCGACCACCGATCCCACGCGCAACACACGTTCGAAACCGGCTGCCGGCGAACCGGATACGACGCGACCGACAGACCTGCCGGTACCGCGTGCGCGACGATGCCGAGCATGGGGCAGGTCGGGAACGGTGAACGAGCACGGCGTCGGCACCGCATCGCACGTGCGGACCGGTGTTTGGCGCCGAGGATCAGGTGTGACGGATGTATGGGATATATGCCGAACAGACCGGCGGCACAACGGATTCCGTGCGAGTCAGTCGAGGGTGAGCGGGGTTTCGGGTGAGTGAGATCGAGTTCCGCGGTGTGGGTAAGACATATCCGGGTGGGACCACGGCGGTGTCGGATCTGGACCTACGGATCGAGTCCGGGTCGTTCACGGTGTTCGTGGGGCCCTCGGGATGCGGTAAGACCACCTCGATGCGGATGATCAACCGGATGATCGTGCCGACCACGGGCACGATAACCGTTGCGGGGCAGGATATCTCGACGGTCGATCCGGTGCGGTTGCGGTTGGGTATCGGGTACGTGATCCAGCAGGCCGGGCTGCTCCCGCATCGCACGGTGCTCGACAACGTGGCCACGGTGCCGGTGTTGCGTGGACAGTCCCGGCGCGCGGCGCGCCGGGACGCGCTCGCGGTGCTCGACCGGGTCGGGCTCGATCACGCACTGGCGGAACGGTATCCGGCGCAGCTGTCCGGCGGGCAGCAGCAGCGGGTTGGTGTGGCACGGGCGTTGGCGGCCGATCCGCCGATCCTGCTGATGGACGAGCCGTTCAGCGCCGTGGATCCGGTGGTGCGCGAGGAGTTGCAGGCGGAAATGCAACGGCTGCAAGCGGATCTGCACAAGACGATCGTCTTCGTCACGCACGATATCGACGAGGCGATCAAACTCGGCGATCGGATCGCGGTCTTCGGTCGCGGTGGCGTACTGCAACAATACGATTCGCCGCAGCGGGTGCTGGCCGAGCCCGCGACCGATTTCGTGGCCGACTTCGCCGGACGGGATCGCGGGTATCGCGGGCTGTCCTTCCGCGCCGCGGATGATGTCGCGCTGCACGAGATTCGGAGCGTCACCGCAGCACAGGTGCCCGAACTCCGGCTCGAGGCCGGGGAATGGGTACTGGTGGTGGACGATTCGCGGCGCCCGATCGGCTGGGTCGATGTCACCGGCGTCGAGCGCGTGCGCGCCGGGCACGCGCTCGCCGAGAGCATGTCCGCGGGCGGGTCGCTGTTCTCCCCCGGCGCGGATCTGCGACAGGCCCTGGACGCGGCGATCTCCTCCCCCTCGGGAATCGGTGTGGCCGTGGATGATTCGGGCGCGGTGACCGGCGGCCTGCTGGCCACCGAGGTCCTGGACCGGCTGGCGGCGCAACGTTCCGACGAGGACGCCGCCCGCAACCGTCACTTCTTCGAACAGGAGCAGACACGGTGAGAGCGGTCGGAACCCGATGAGATATCTGATCGACAACTTCGCCGAGATCGCCGGATTCGCCCGCACCCACCTGTATCTCGCGCTGGTCCCGCTGCTGGTCGGGCTGGTGATCGCGATTCCCGCGGGCGCGGCGGTGCGGCGGGTGCCGTCGTTGCGCCGGATCACCATCACCGTGGCGAGCGTGGCCTTCACGATCCCGTCGCTGGCCCTGCTGGTGATCATTCCGCCGCTGGCCGGTATCGCGACGATCGATCCGCTGAACGTGGTCATCACCCTGAGCATCTACTCGGTGGCGTTGCTGATCATCGCGGTTCCGGCCGCGCTGGATTCGGTGCCCGCCGAGGTGCTCGACGCCTCCGACGCCATCGGCCACACCCGGCTGCGTCGCACCCTCACCGTCGAATTCCCCTTGGCCGTACCGGTTTTCGTGGCGAATCTGCGGGTGGTGGCGGTCACCAACATCTCCCTGGTGACCGTCGGCGCGCTGATCGGCGTGGGCGGGCTGGGCAAACTGTTCACCCAGGGATATCAGCGCGACTATCCCGACGAGATCGTTGCCGGGATCATCGTGGTGCTGCTGCTGGCCCTGGTGGTCGATCGGGTGCTGTTCGTGCTCGGCCGCTGGGCGACGCCGTGGTTGCGGGCCGGGCGACCGCGCCTGTCGCAACGCCTGCGTCCGGCGAAAGGGGTTGGCGTGTGAACCTTTTCATCGATGCCTGGCACTACTTCAGCACCGCGGCGAACTGGGGCGGCTCGGCCGGAATCGGCAACCGGCTGCTCCAGCACCTCTGGTACAGCTTCCTGGCCATCGCGATCTCGGCGGTGATCGCGGTGCCGATCGGCCTGCTCATCGGGCACACCCGGCGCGGCGGCGGCCTGGTCGTCGGATTCGCCAACGCGATGCGCGCGCTGCCGACCCTCGGCGTGCTCACCATCGTCGTGCTGGGTCTGGGCCTGGGTCTGATTCCGCCGCTGTTGGCCCTGCTCACCGTCGGCATCCCGCCGCTGCTCGCGGGCACCTACGCGGGCATCGCCAACGTCGACCCGACCGTGGTCGACGCCTCCCGCGCCATGGGAATGACCGAACGCCAACTCCTGCTGCGCGTGGAAACCCCCAACGCCCTGCCGGTGATCCTCACCGGATTGCGTTCGGCCACACTGCAAGTGGTGGCGACCGCGACCATCGCCGCGTACGTGAACCTGGGCGGGCTGGGCCGCTACATCTTCGACGGCATCAGCCTCTACAAATACGATCGCGTACTGGTCGGCGCGATCCTGGTGGCCGCGCTGGCGCTGCTCCTGGACGCCCTGCTCGCCCTCGCGGTCTGGGCGAGTGCTCCCGGGACCGGCCGATTGCGCCGCCACAGGCCACGGACAGGATAGTTATACCGAGTTATACTGAATTCATGAAAACCGCGATTTCAGTACCGGACGACACCTACGCCAAGATAGAACGCACAGTGCACTCCCTGGGAGTGACCCGCTCGGAGTTCTATGTACACGCAGCTCAATATTATATCGCTCACCTCGAGGAGACGACCCTGACCAGCGAGATCGACGCCGCCCTCGACCTGATCTCGGGCACCGACGACTCCAACGCCGCAGCCGCTTCCGCAGGACGTCGACTGCTCGCCGAATCCGACGAATGGTGATCCGTCGCGGTGAAGTGCACTGGGCGGATCTCGGCGAAGCGATCGGGTCGCGACCGGCCAAACGTCGCCCTGTTCTCGTGATTCAAGCAGATCCGTACAACAAGAGCAGGCTTGCCACCGTGCTCGTCGCGGTAGTCACCTCGAACACGAAACTCGCCACCGCCCCCGGGAATGTCTTCATCCCGGCATCCGCTTCAGGATTGCCGAAGGATTCTGTCGTGAATGTGACCGCACTACTGACCCTCAACAAGGACGAGCTGTCCGGCAGCGTAGGCAGCCTGCCCGCTGGTCTGCTCCGAGAAGTCGACGCGGGTCTACGTAGAGTGCTCGGAATCTGACCGCGCACAATTCCGGTCAATTCGCCAGTCCGGTCCGATGCGCGTAGGCGATGGCCTGGCCCCGGTCGCGGACGTCGAGTTTGGCGAACAGCGAGTTGATATGGCTCTTGACGGTGCTCAGGCCGATGAACAGTGCCGCGGCGATCTCGGAGTTGTTGCGGCCCTGGGCCATCAGGCGCAGCACGTCCAGTTCGCGATCGGTGAGGTCGGCGCGCGCGGGTTGGGCGGGCGCGCCCAGGGCGGAGATCAGGCGCGCGCCGACGTCGGCGGCGAGGGTGGTGTGGCCGCTGGCGACCGAGCGGACCGCCGCGGCGATCTCGGCGCGTCCGGCGTCCTTCGTGAGGTAGCCGCGGGCGCCCGCGCGCAGGGCCCCGGCGATGGAGGCGTCGTCGGCGTAGGTGGTCAGGACCAGGACCGCGGTGCCGGGATGCGCGGCGGTGATCGCGGCGGTCGCGGCCACCCCGTCCAGGCCGGGCATGCGCAGGTCCATCAGCACCACCTGCGGGGACAGGCTGCGGACCAGGTCGACCGCCTCGGCGCCGTCGCGGGCCTCGCCGACCACCTCCACGTCGGGCAGCAGTGACAGCACGGTGGTCAGCCCATCCCGCACCGTGGTCTGATCGTCGGCCACCACGACCGAGATCATCTGTGCGGCACCCGGATTCGCACCGTCCATAGGTTGTCCTGCCTTCCCGCTCGCACCGTGCCGCCCACCGCGGCGATTCGCTCGGTCATACCGAGCAGGCCCGCGCCCGCACCGGAATCCCGTAGCGCGCTGAGCTTTCCGGTGATCGGATTGCCGATCGTCACGTCCAGACCTTCGTCCCGGTCTTCGAGGGTGAGCGTAATCGGTTGTCCGGGAGCGTGTTTGCGCGCATTGGTGCAGGCCTCCTGCGCCGCGCGGCCGATCGCGACGGCGGTCTGCTCGTCCAACCGGCGCAGTTCGGCATCGACGCGCAGTTCGGCCCGGCCGCCGGAGGCGCGCTCCTCCGCGGCGAGGCGACGCAACTCCTCGCCCAGATCGAAACCCTCCGCACGCAGCGCGTTCACCACTCGCCGGGCGTCCTCGAAGCCGGATCGGGCCAGTTCGTGCGAGGCTTTCACCCGCTCGGACGCGCGATCCACCTCACCGGCCTCGAGCAGGGCGTCGGCGGCGTCGAGCTGCCGGACCAGCCCGCCCAGGGTGTGGGCGAGCACGTCGTGGATGTCACGGGCCAACCGGCCGCGTTCGGCCAGCGCGGCGGCCCGGTCGCGTTCGGCGCGGATCACCCGGTTCTGTTCGAGCAGTAGCCGATTCTGGTCCGCGGCCTCCCGCGCCTGACGTCGGCTCCAGCCCATCAAACCGAATACCAGCACCCCCACCAGCAGGCCGAGCAGATCGCGCGGATGTCCCGCCACGCCGAGCACCGAGATGCAGGTGCACACCGCGGACAGGGTCGCGATGGCGAGTCCGATCGTCACCGGCGCGGTCGCCAGCGACAATGCCGCGAAGACCGTGCCCAGGGCGGTGATGGCCGATCCCGCGACCCACGCGGCGGTCGAGCCGCCGCCGATCGCCATGGCGCACAAGCAGATCCGGCCCGGCCACACCGTGCCCTGCGGCTCGGCGGCCCACGCGGCCCAGGCGATCCAGGACAGCACCGCGCCCGCCGCGATCCACGGATGCGTCCACAGGTGCGCGTGCAGCGAGGAGAACAGCACGGCGACGAGCCCGATCAGGCGGAGCAGCCTGGACAGGCTCGTCGGCGCGGTGGCGGCGGTCATCGCGTTCAGTGTGCCCCAACCTGATGCGGCTCCCGTGTCCGCTGCAACAGGATCAGCGTGCGGCCCGCCCGATTCAGCGCCAGCATCAGCAGAATGACCCCCACCGACGCCACGATCTTCGCCCCGCTGGCCGAGGCCCACACATCCACTCCCAACCGCACCGCCACCATCACGAACCAGAGCAGCGAACCGGCCACTCCCGTCCGCGCCTCGAGCTTCCCGTCCGCCCGCCGGATCTGCGACAGCGTCCCCATCGCCACACCGACGCCCACACTCAGCACCGCCTCCAGCACCAGCAGCCCCACCGCCAGTCCCCCGACCACGGCACCCGTCACCGCCGGTCGCAACTCCACCACCCCGATCACCGCCAGAATGATCGGCCCGCGCCACACTCGCGCGAGATCCACCACCTGCCACCGGGTCTGGCGATAGACGATCCACCCCAACACGAGGACGACCAGAAGACCTTCGAGTACCGCATTCTGCAAGTTCATACTTCAAGCGTCGGCCAAACACGCCGTCGAACCCACCACCCCCGGGTGGACCTCGGGTGGAGATCCGCGCCCGGGTATTCAGGTGATCAGGCCAAGGTCGCGGCGGTTGGGGCCGAGGACGGGGGTGGGGTCGGTGGACACCACTCGGTGCAGGAGTTCGTGGTAGATGTCGCGGAAGTCGACGGTGGATTTGAGATCACCGTTGTCGAGGTCGGTGAGGCTGGGTTCGTCACCGTGGAAACCGCCTTTGACCTGGGAACCGGCCAGGAAGACGGGGCCCGCGGTGCCATGGTCGGTGCCCTGGGAGGCGTTGGCGGTGACGCGGCGGCCGAATTCGCTGTAGGCGAGCAGGATCACGTCGCGGCCGCGGGGGTGGGTGGACATGTCGCGGAGGAATGCGGTGACGGCCTCGTCCAGGCGGCCGAGGAGTTGTTCCTGGGTGTGGCGTTCGTCGGCGTGGGTGTCGAAGCCGCCCAGGCTGACCGAATAGACGCGGGTGGGTACACCGGCCTTGATGCACTGGGAGACCAGATTCAGTTGTGTGGCAAGGGGATTGCCTCCCGCCTTGGGCTCGGCTTTGGCTTTTCCGACCGTTTCGATCGACGAGAATGCTTGCGACACAGTCTGTTCCGAGCGATATCCGCTGCATACGAAACCCTGCGTGGCAGTGTCGTGCGGATCGGCCGCGCCCAGCCCGGCGAGTTCGGTCTTCAACTGTGCGGACAAGGGCGTCGAGGACGGATCCAGCGCCGAGGCAGTATGTTTCGCGCCGATCGCCAATGTCGGCAGGACCGAGCCGATATTGACCGCGCGCAGCGGATCGTCGCCGGTCGCGTCGAGCCAGCGGCCGACCCACCCGGTCGGCGAGGGTTCGTCGGGGACCCCGGTCTGCCAGATGTCCATGGACCGGAAATGGCTGTGGTCCGGCTTCGGATAGCCGACGCCGCGCACGATGGCCAACTGATGCCGATTCCACAGCTGCGCCATGCCCTTCAACGCCGGATTGAGTCCGAGCTGCCCGTCCAGATGCAGCACTTCCTCGGGGCGATAGGACAATTCGGGACGCGCGTCGTGATAGGCGTTGTCCGCGTACGGAATCACGGTATTGATGCCGTCATTACCGCCATACATGGTGAGCACCACCAGAATTCCCGATCCCGCGGGTAGCGGGCTGGTACTCGCGGCATCATGCAACTGGTCCCACGTGATCGCCGAAGCGCCGAGCACCCCGAGCGCGCCCAGCACCCCGGACCCGACGAGGAACTGTCTACGATTCACAGCCGGCATGACATTCCTCAGCTCGTCAGGTATTCGGGAGTGTTCACCGCGATCGCGGCCAGCCGCGCCGGATTGCCGACCGCGGTCCGCAGCACCTTCGCACTGCGATCGGACCACGCGCCCACGCCCAGCAGATGTCCGGCGGCATCCACCCGATCCGCGCTACTCGCGGACGAAATCGCCGACAGGTCAGCACCTTTCAACAACACGGTGATAGCGGTCAGCCGGGTCTGCGCCGCCGCGGTCGACATCCACGCCTGCCCGCTGGACCAGCCGCCCACATTCGGCGGATAGAACGGCAACTGCCCCAACGTCCGCAGCACCCCCATCACCCGATGCGCCTGCGCATCGGTGTTCATCGGCACCCGCAACGCCCGCACCGCCCCGATCAGCCATTCCACCGGCGCGTGCACGACCGTGTCCCGGGCCCCGGTGAACTCGGGATCGGTGAGGATCGCGGTGATCATCGCCCCCAGCGCACGCCCCGGCCCGTACGCGGCCGTCACCCGCCCCAGCGCGGCCTCCGAGGGCGGATCGTCCGAGGCCAGCTGCCCCCACATCCGCCCGGCCACATACCGCGCCGACTCCGGCCGCGCCAGCACCGCATCGCAGAACTCCCGCGCCCCCAGCGGACCGGTCACGCCGAGAAACGTCTTCGACCCCGCGTCGTGACGTTTCGGCACGAACACCGCCGCACCGTTCGTGATCGTCCACCCCGTCAACGCCCGAGCCCCTTGGCGCACATCGGTTTCCGTGTAACCGTTACCGTGCCCGAGCGCGAACAGCTCCATGAATTCGCGCGACAGATTCTCGTTCGGCGCCTTGGCGGTATTGGTCTGCCCGTCGAGCCAGCGCAACATGGCCGGATCGGTCAGCATCGCGTAGGCCAGCGCCGAGAAGTCGCCGACGCCCATACTCCGCAACGTCCGGTTCTGCCCGGCCATCTCCGCGGCACTGCGCACCTTCACCGCCGACGTGGCGAAGTGGTTGTGCCACAACAGCGTCAGCTTCTCCCGCACCGGCACCCGCACCGCGACCATCCGCCGCAACCACCACACGGTCAGCTCGTTCAACTGCGCGGTGAGTTCGGTGTTGTAGCTGCGCCGCTGCGCGGTCGTGGCCTTGCGGCCGGGCGGGTTGGGCGGCGCGAACTGCGGCATCGGCGTGGCCCGCGCACCCGGATCTGCCTCCGGATCGGCGGCGATGGCAGCGCGCAGATACGCCGCCGGATCGCTCACCGCGTCGACCTCCGGCCCCGACGCACCGAATCCGGACCGGCGCAGCACCCGTGCGGTGCGCATCCACTGTGCTGATTGGCTCGCCATGCTCCGAGTATCGGCCGCGGACCACCGGCCGCGCGCACCCCGGACGCGGACCTTCAGCCAATCCTCAGCCCCCAGCGGCCACAATATCGGGTGTGCACGGGCGAATCCTGATCATCGAAGATGCCGAGGCCATCCGGGCGGCGGTCGCCTCCGGGCTGCGCGCGGCCGGTCACGAGGTCCTGGCCCGCCCCGACGGCGAGGAACTCGAACGCGACCTGGCGCAGTTCCGCCCCGACGTGGTGATCCTGGACGTCATGCTGCCCGGCCGCGACGGCTTCGCCCTGCTGGACGCGGTGCGCGCGCACTGCGCGGCGGGCGTGGTCATGCTCACCGCGCGCGACGGGGTGCGGGATCGGGTGCGCGGCCTGCGTTCCGGATCGGACGACTACGTGGTCAAACCGTTCGATCTGGCCGAACTGGTGGCCCGGGTGGAGGCGCTGCTGCGGCGCATGGGCAAATTGCAGAACAAGATCACGATCGCGGATCTGGTGGTGGACGTCGAATCGGGAATCGTGTTGCGCGGCAACGAAACCGTCACCCTGACCGCCACCGAGTTCAAACTCCTGACCTATCTGGCCGCCCATCGCGATCAGGTGGTCACCAAGACCCAGATCCTCACCGCCGTATGGGGATACGAGGCGTACGACCCGAATCTGGTGGAGGTCTACGTCAGCGCGGTCCGGCGCAAACTCGAGGAATACGGGCCGCGCCTGCTGCACACCGTGCGCGGTATGGGGTACGCGCTGCGAGCCGGGGACCGATGAGCGCGCGGGCCGGGAGTGTGGCGGCATGAGAACGGTATCGCTGCGTCGCCGGGTAACCCTCACCGCCGCAATCGTTTCCGGCATCGCACTGGTGGTCGTTGCGGTGGTGGTGCACGGCCTGTTCGCCGTCGTGGTCTCCCGCAGCGAGGACACCACCCTCACCGACCGGGTACAGCTGGCCCGCCAGCTCGCCACGCAGAAGACCCCGCCCCGGGAACTGATCGCCCGCGTCGACAACCGCTCGGTGCGGGCCCGCCTGGTGCTCGCCGACGGCCACGCGTACGGCAGTCTCACCCCGTATCGCGAGTCGCAGAACGTCGCGAAAACCCGGCGCGTGACCCTCATCGCGCCCGGTCAGCTCAACCATTCGCACCTCACCGTGCAGATCGACGAGCCGCTGCTCGCGCGGATCGGCTCACGACTGGTCTGGGTGCTGGTCGCCGCCATCGCCGCGGCACTGCTGCTGATCGCGGGCGGACTCTGGTTCGGGGTGCGCCGAGCCCTCGCGCCCCTGGACTCGATGACGCGGCTGGCCCGCGACATCGCCCGCGGCCATCGCGGCAGCCGCCTGTCCCCCGATCGCACCGATACCGAACTCGGCCGCACCGCAAGCGCTTTCGACGAGATGCTGGACGCGCTCGAGGGCGCGGAATCGCGCGCCCGGAGTTCCGAACAGCAGTTGCGCGCCTTCGTCGGCGACGCCGCGCACGAGTTGCGCACCCCCGTCGCGGGTATCCGCGCTATCGCCGAGGCCGTCCTGCACCAACCGCCCGACGCCGATCCCGAGGAACGTCAGCGCATGTACCTGCTGCTCGCCCGCGAGGCGCAGCGGGCCGGTCGGCTCGTCGACGATCTGCTCGACATGGCCCGCATCGACGCGGGCCTGCAACTGCACACCGAACCGGTGAACCTGTACGAGCTCACCGGAATTCAGCTCGATCGCGTCCGGATGCTGCACCCCGGCGTGGATTTCCGGTTGGACGGGGACCCGGTCCACACCATCGCCGATCCCGAACGTATCGGGCAGATCCTGATGAACGTCCTGAGCAACGCGGGACAGGCCATGCCGGTCGGCGGCACCGTCGCGGTACAGGTGCGGGCCGACGACGACCTGGCCCGGATCACCGTCTCCGACACCGGCCCGGGGGTCGCCCCGGCCGACCGCGAGCGCATCTTCGATCGTCTCGTGCGCCTGGACCAGGCACGCGAAACCCGTTCGGGCGGTTCAGGTCTGGGCCTGCCCATCGCCCGCGGCATCGCCCGCACGCACGGCGGCGACCTGATCTGCACCGAACCCGAGGGCGGCCGCGGGGCCCGATTCGTGCTGACCCTGAAGATCAGCTGAAGGTACGCCGGTCGAACACGCGGATTTCAGCGCCCTCTCAGCAACGGCGGGCAGATTCGTCTCGACAGCACGTATCCACCGAACGGAGACCCATCGTGAAACGCATCGCCGCCGCCCTGCTCACCGCCACTGCGGGCCTGGCAACCCTGGCCATCGCGCTGCCCGCCGCCGCCTCGGCGGCCCCGGTGCAGTGCACCCCGCAGAACCGCGCCGCCGCCCACGCCGCCGCCGCGCCGCGGGTCGCCACCTACCTGGCCGCACACCCCGATCTGGCCGCCGAACTCGCACACATCCGGACCCTGCCGCAGAATCAGCGCCGGGCCGAGCGCCAGTCCTACCGACAGGCCCATCCGGACCTGATCGCAGGCCTGCGCGGCACACGCCAGCCGGTCATCGACTACCGGCACGCCTGCCACAGGTGACCGAATCCCCAACTCGAGACTCCGCTGATAACCGCCGATAACACGTTGTACCGCAGTGGCCGGTGGGATAGAACGGGTGAGAAGACAAAAGTCGTTCTCGACGTGGGGAATTCGAATGATTCGCAAGATCGTCACCGCGACGGCACTGACCGCCGGACTGCTCGGCGGCTTCGCCGCGCTCGGATCGGCAGTGGCGCAGGCGACGCCGATCGGCACCGTCAACTGCGGTTCGGCGCCCATCGGCAGCAAGCTCGTCACCACCTGCACCAACACCGATCTCGGACCCGGCACGATGAACTACTCACTGCTGTGCACCAATCTGGTGTTCGAGTGGTACCACACCGAGCGGATCGGGCCGAACTCCACGCAGACCATGGTTCGCGACTGCGGTCCCGGCGCGCATCCGATCCTGTGGGGTTCCTCGGGCATCACCGACTACCAGCAGTTGCAGAACTACCTGAACCAGCAGAACCAGCAGGCGCTCAACCACTGAGCCGCAACCGATCTCGCGCGGTGGCCGATCAGGTCACCCGCGAGGGGGTTATCCGCAACAGCACCGTGTCGTGCGCGGCCACCTGCGCACCGACCCTGGTGCGGACGAGCGCGTGCGCGCCCGACCACAGGTTGCGGGCCGTATAACTGTTCGCCGCAGGCAGATTCAGGTTCGGCAACGCGATCGAGAGCGTCGCGGTCGCGTCACCGCTGTTCCACAGCGCGACCGCGACCGAACCGTCCGACAACGTTCGGCGCCAGACCTTCCCGTCGGTGCCGGGCACCACGGCGACCGGCGCGGCGAGCGGATCCTGGTCCACGGCAATGATTTCCGGATCGGTCAGCAGCCGCCAGGTGGTCTCGTTCATGTAAGGCAGGGCGTTGCCCGCCATCAGCGGCGCGGCCAGCAGGGCCCACATGCCGAACTGGGTGCGCTGCTCGACCGTGGTGAGTCCGGGATACGAGGTGCCCTGCACCCCCGGGACGCCGACCTCGAGCATATCCGGATCGGCCCAGTGCCCCGGTCCCGATCGGGCCGCCGATGCCGCTGCGCCGGAAAGAATTTCGCTGACGCCCTGATTCCCGGCCGCGCCCTGACGCAGGGCCCAGCCGGGCAGCAGATCGTTGGTCGTGCGCCACAGCGTGCCGATGCCGGACCAGTCGTAGATCCCGCCGGGCGGCGCACCGGGCACATCGCTGTTCGGATTGATGCTGTAGACGATCGGACGTCCGGTGGCGCGCAACGCATCTCGCATTGTCGTGAATGCGGACACCTGCCGGTCGATATTGGAATCCGGTGAGCACCAATCGTATTTGAGATAATCCACACCCCAGGAAGCGAATGTGCGCGCGTCGAGCATCTCGTGTCCGGAACTTCCGGTACTTCCCGGATAGGTTCCGGAAATCTGTGCGCAGGTACGGGAATTCGGACTCTCGTAAATACCGAATTTCAATCCACGCGCGTGCACATAGGCCGCCAGGGCCGCGATGCCGTGCGGAAAACGGGTCGGATCAGGTTGCAGCGCACCGGAAGACGCGCGCTGCGTGGCGAACCAGCAGTCGTCCACCACGACGTATCGGTAACCCGCCGTACGCATCCCACTGGCCACCATGGCATCGGCCGTCTGCTCGACGGTGCGCTCGTCCACCGAACAGCCGTAGGCGTTCCAGGAGTTCCACCCCATCGGCGGCGTGCGCGCCACCCCGGGAATCGCGATCGCCGTGGTACCGCCCAGGTGCACGGTGTCGGCGAACGGCGCCGAGGCGACGCCGCCGAGCAGCACCAGCACCATGATCAGCGCGCCGGCCAGCGCCGTCAGCACACCCCCGGACAGCGCAGAACGCCCCCGCCGACCCGGCGTGGGGCGTTCTACCTTCGAAACCACCTGTTACGCAACGCCTTCTGCGCGTGCCGCAGCGGCCACAGCCTCGGCCACGGCCGGGGCGACCCGCGGATCCAGCGGGCTCGGGATGATCTTGTCCACGGCCAGCTCGTCCCGCACCACGCCGAAGATCGCGTTGGCGGCGGCCACCTTCATACCCTCGGTGATCCGGCGCGCACCGGCATCCAGCGCGCCCTTGAACACGCCCGGGAAGGCGAGCACGTTGTTGATCTGGTTCGGGAAGTCGCTGCGGCCGGTGGCCACGATCTGCACGTACTTCTGCGCGATCTCGGGGTGGATCTCCGGATCCGGGTTGGACATCGCGAACACGATCCCGTTCGGCGCCATCGAGGCGATCAGTTCCTCGGCGATGGTGCCCGCGGACAGACCCATGAACACGTCCGCACCGGCGAGCGCGTCGGCCGCGGTGCCACTCAGCTTGCGCGGGTTACTGCGTTGCGCCAGTTCGGCTTTGACCTCGTTGAGGTTGTCCCGATCGGTGCTGACGATGCCCTTCGAATCGAGCACCACGACATCCTCGACACCCGCGGCGAGCAGGATGTTGGTGCACGCCACACCCGCGGCGCCGGCGCCGGACACCACGACCTTCAGGTCCTTGATGTCCCGGCCCTGCACGGTGGCAGCGCCGTTGAGCGCGGCCAACACCACGATCGCGGTGCCGTGCTGGTCGTCGTGCATGACCGGGCAGTCCAGCGCCTCGATGACGCGCTTCTCGATCTCGAAGCAGCGGGGCGCGGAGATGTCCTCCAGGTTGACCGCGCCGAAGCTCGGACGCAGGCGGATCAGGGTCTCGACGATCTCGTCGACATCCTTGGTGTCCAGCACGAGCGGAATCGAATTGAGCCCGGCGAACTTCTTGAACAGTGCGGCCTTGCCCTCCATGACCGGCAGCGAGGCACGCGCGCCGATGTCACCCAGGCCGAGCACCGCGGTGCCGTCGCTGACCACCACGACCAGGCGGTCGGTCCAGGTGTACCGCTTGGCCAGCGCGTCGTCCGCCGCGATGGCCCGGCTGACCTGCGCGACACCCGGGGTGTAGGCGATCGACAGATCGCGCTGGGTGTCGAGGGGGGCGCTGAGTTCCACCGAGAGCTTGCCTCCGAGATGGCCGGCGAAAATCTCTTCGTGGGTGATCTCGGACAGGCTGGCAGTTGTATTCGGTGCGTCAGTCACAGAGGACACGATTTCACTCCTGCTCGATGCGGGCTAAACCGGGGGACGGTTACCGTCGGGTATGGAAATTAGGGATTTTTCGGGTTACTCGAGGGTGCTCCGAATGCGCTCGCACATGTCCCGCAATACCCTTCGGTAGTTACATCGCGGCAAGTCACGGTGGTTACTTCGCGGCAAGCCGTAAGGGGTATTGCGGGATACGGTTCGCGTATCGCCGCACAGATCCGTCGAGCCGGAGCCGGATGGTTGTCCGGGCAATGCACTACGGTGGTGATCCGCGGACCGGAGCCGTGCGTCACGGATCGCCGTTCACCAACCTCCCCGGGCCGGGCGGTGGCACCGGCCGGGATCCGGAACATTCTGCCAGCAGCCGCAGGTCTTGCCAAATCCTCCCGCGCGGCAGCAGGTCGAGAACGGCCGGTATGTGCCATTTCCCGAGGCTACGTGCCAGAAATTACCGCCGCGTCACCGAAGACCGACGATCCACACGACGATCCGGTGAACTGTCGCACCGCGGCCGAGCACGCGATGTGCGGCGGGCCAGCGGCGCGTTCGAGACTCTAATACGCGCTCCCAGACCGGAATCCGCCGCCCGTCGAACCACGAACCATCCGAGTCGGTACGACGGTTCACGCCACCCGCACCGACTCAGGCCGTAGCCAGATCCGGACGTTCGAGTTCGCACGCCTGCTCGGGCTGCAACGCGGAAGGCGGCGACCCAGCAGGCTGCGACATTGCGGACTGCGACGCGACGGACTGCGACACAGCGGACTGCGACACGACCGGCTGCCACACAGCGGACTCCGGCACAGCGGACTGGAGCACAGCGGACTCCGGCACAGCGGGCTGCCGCACAGCGGACTGCGACGCGACGGGCACCGGCTCGCACGCCTGCGGACGCACCCAGACTGTACCGAGCCCGCCGGTGAGCAGGCGACGGCACCAGTGTTCGATCACCTCGGGATGATCCGTGCGGCGATGGATACCGCGCGATTCGGTTCTGGCCAGCGCGCTGTATTTGGTCCAGCGGGCCACCGCCAGCAGCGCCGCGGCCTCCCGCGCGTACAGACGGTCCGGACCGATACCGCCGAGCGCGAATTCGGTGGCGGGCCACAGCGCGTCGAGTTCGGCGATGCTGTCGCGCAGACTGTCCGCGCTGCGCCGGTAACTGCGGCGCATGGGCAGCGTGTGCTCCTGGACCAGACCGACCACCGCGCGCGGATCGAGCCCGGCTCCGCCGTGCAACCCCGCGCCCGGCACCGGCCGCACCGGCCCGCGCCGACCACGCCCGGCCGCGAAACGGGCCGCACCCGCGCCCGCCCACACGCCCGAGGACATCGACCACGCCCCGCCCTGACCTCCGAATCCGCCGACCGCACCGGTGATCGGTTCGCGCCCGGCCACCTCACCGGCCGCGAACAGTCCGGGAACCGTTGTCGCGCAATCGAATCCGATCAGTCGCACGCCACCCGCGCCGCGCACGGTGCCCTCCAGCACGGCCCGCACCGGCATCCGCGCGAGATCGCCGGGCAGCCGCCTGCCCGGTGCGGCGTCCTGTGCGCCGAGCTGCCAGCAGGCGTAGACACGGCGTCCGTCCGCCAGCGCCGCGAGCGCCTGTGCGCCGAATCCCTCTCCCGCACTGCCGAATACCGTGCCGTTCTCATCGCAGAGGGTGGCCGTGCGCAATGCCGCCCGGGATGCCGTCGCGCGCCGATCCGCGCCCGCCGGATGCGAACCCAGCACCGGTGCCAGCGAATACGCGCTGGAGAACTCCATCCCGGACAGCTCACCGCCCGCCTCGGCCGCCATCAGCATGCCGTCGCCGGTATCGACGTCCGTCCCCGCGCCGCCGGAGCGGAACGCGCAGCCGCCGGTCGCCACCACCACTGCCCCGGCCCGCACCGTCCACGACCGGAAGCCGTCCTGCGTCCGCACGCCCGCCGCGCCGGACACCACGCCCTCGGTGTCCACGATCAGTTGCAGCGCCGGGTGGTGATCCAGGATCCGCACCCCGGCCAGTATCAGCGCGCGACGCATCCGGGCCAGGTACTGCGCACCGTCCAGCCGGATCCGGGTGACGCGCGCGGCGGGCTCGGCCGGTTCGCGCCGCGACCAGCGGGCCAGGTGGTCCGCCTGCCGGTACGTCTCGGCGAGCACCCGCGCCATCCACTCCGGATCGCCGAGGCAGCCGCCGTCGGCGAGGCCGCGCGTCACCGCCGCGTCACGCAGCGGACCGGGCGGGATATTCCACAGGGAGACAGTGCTTTTCGCGGTCGGGCCGCTGTGCCCGCAGCGGGCCTTGTCCACCAGCGCCACCCGGACTCCGGCACGTGCGGCCGACAGCGCCGCCCACACTCCCGCCGGGCCACCGCCCAGCACCAGCACGTCGGCCTCGAGGTCGATCACGGCCGCCTCCCGCGGCGGTCGGACCCCACTCGCTGGAGGCGCGTCGACGCCACGGACTGCTTCGATGATTCGTTCGCGATCTTGCCCACAGGAAATAAGGTTCGGACACAGTTCACCTGTTGGCAACCATTACACGGAGTTCAATTCCACCACTGCGTAACCAATAGATAACCTGCCGCCACAAAAACGACCACCGATCCGGAAAAAGCGGCCAAACCTCGACGCCGATCGGCGAACACCTGCCCAACCATGGCAACCACCGCCAAACCGACATGCCACCCCACCATCTTCATCCCCGGCCCCGGATACCCCCGCGCGTCACCCAGCACCGCCGACCCCGCCACCACCAACGCGAGCACCACCATCCCCGCGGCCACCACCCCACTGACCCCCCGCACGAACCTCACGCCCCACACCCCATCCCGCGCCCCACCATCGACCGCCACCATCGCCACCACTCCCTTCGACCACCACCGACACTGCACACCCACACCCGAAAGCCTTGCGCCCCAACAAGTGGACGATCCCGAACCACGACCGGACCAACCACCCCCCACGCGACCGTACGCCGCACCCGCAAGCTCGCCCCACCACGGGCACCCGCACCCCCAACCACTCGCATCACCACACCGCGTCCCGGGCTCGCCCCACCACGAACACCCGCACCCCCAGCCACCCGGATCACCACACCGCGTCCCGGGCTCGCCCCACCACGAACACCCACACCCGGCCACGCGAATCGCCACACCGCAACCCCGGGCTCGCCCCACCACGAACACCCGCACCCCCAGCCACCCGGATCACCACACCGCGTCCGGCTCGCCCCACCACGAACACCCACACCCCCAGCCACTCGCATCACCACACCACACCCCGGGCTCGCCCCACCACGAACACCCACACCCCAGCCACCCGGATCACCACAGCGCATCCGGCTCGCCCCGGCACGTGCGCCCGCACCCCGGCCACGCGGATCACCACAGCGCACCCCGGCTCGCCCCACCATGGGCTGCCCCATCACAGCGCCGGAAGTCACGCAACGCTCACCACATCCCGCACACGCACACGCACTCAGCGTCGGGGGTCATGCGGTGATCACCGGGACGCCGGTCGCCTTGCTCACGAGTTTCTCGAATTGTGCTGGGTCCGTGGTGCATTCGCCCAGCGCGATAACCTTGTTCGCGCCGTGGTAGTCCGAGGAGCCGGTGGTGAGCAGGCCGAGTTCGGCGGCCAGTTCGCGGAGCACCGCGCGGTCGGCCGGGTTGTGGTCCGGGTGGTCGAGTTCCAGACCGGCCAGACCGATCGTGGCCAGGTCGCGGATCTCGTCGAGGGCGAGCAGCCGGCCGCGCGTGCGGGCGCGGGCATGCGCCACCACCGCGACTCCGCCTGCCGCAGTGACCATTTCGACCGCCGTTCGCAACGGGGTGTCGGCCTTCTCGGCGTAGTAGCGCCCGCGCGGAGCCAGCAGATCCACGAAGGCCGCGTCCACCGTCGGCACCACCCCGGCCGCGACCAGTGCGCGCGCCAGATGCGGACGTCCCGCCGCGGGCCCCGCCGAGGCGACCACCTCCTCCGGATCCACCGGCAACCCGTCCGCCGCCATCCGCTCGGCCATCGCCCGCACCCGCGCCACCCGCTCCCCCCGCAACCGCTCCCGCTCCCGGGCGAACGCGACATCCCCCGGATCGAACAGATACGCCAGCAGATGCACCGGCACCGGCCACCCGTCCTCCCCCATCCCCTGACACGACATCTCCATCCCCCGCACCACACTCATCCCCGCGGGCAACGCCGCAACCGCCTCCCCCCACCCCGCGGTCGTATCGTGATCGGTGATCGCCACCACATCCAGCCCCGCCCCCACGGCATTCCGAATCAACTCCGCCGGACTGTCGGTCCCATCGGACACGCTGCTGTGGGTATGAAGGTCGATGCGCACCCATCCATACTGCCCAACGCCGCGGTAGCTGCTACGGCGACCACGGTGAGTCAGCGACCACGGTGAGTCAGAGGTTGGCCGCGCCGCGTTCCGGGTCGCGAACGTCGATATCGGCCTCGGCCCATGCCTCGCGCAACGCGGGGGCGCCGCGCAGGCGGACCCAGGCGGCCTCGGTGGCGGTGATCGGGGCGACGGACAGGAACCGGACCGGGTCGGCGGGTTCGGGGAGGGCGAGGTCGGGGATGTCACCGGGGCCGAGCAGGACGGCGGTGAAGGGGGCGTTGCGCCACAACGGTTCTCCCAGGTCCAGCAGCGCATCCGGTTGCAGCACAACACCTTCCACTGCGGGGGAGGCGATCAGGACGCCCAGCGCGCGGGTCAGGCCGGTGTGGGCGGCACTGCCGCGCAGGGTCAACACCAGTTCCGCACGCGGCCCACGCTCCGGATCCACCACTGCCGCAGCGGGATCCGTCATCGGATGCCGCGCGCCACCGAGCGTGACGTAGTGCACGAACTCGCCGCCGGGAATCCTCAGGATCTCGATCGGCTCGAGCCCCAGGAACGTCACCGAGGCCGAATCCGCGCTCGGCACACCGAAATACCCGAGCACCGCCGCCCGGACCGACTCGATCACATCCATACCGAACCGGCCTCCACACCAGCACGACGCAACGAGAATCCGCGCCGCCGCAGGGCGCGTACCGGATCGCTCATACCGTCAGATCGCCAGCCGGGCCAGCATGTCGCGCGCCTGCTCGGCGGCCTTCGGCTCGCACAGCACATCGTAGCGACCGGCCACCAACTGCATGGTCGAGGCGAAATCACGCTGACCGCGGGTGGCCGCGTACGGGATCGAGGTGGAGATGACGCCGAAGATCACACCGCCCACCAGGCCGACCAGCAACGCCAGCGCGCCGCCACTGGAGAATATGCTCAACAGCAGCCCGAAGAACAGCCCGAGCCACGCGCCCGAAACCATCCCTCCGCCAATGACTTTGCCCCACGTCAACCGGTAGAGCACCCGCTCGACCTGCATCAGGTCCACTCCGACGATGGTCACGTTCTCCACCGGGAAGTGGTTGTCGGCCAGATAGTCGACCGCGCGCTGGGCCTCGGCATACGTCGGATACGAACCGACCGGCCACCCCGACGGCGGGGTCGGCAGCGCCTGCCGATTGCGATTCGAATTCCCGAGTGGGTTGGTCATAACTCCATCATGCTAGTTCCCGGCGGCCGGTGGGGGTACGAAACGCGTGGTTCGTGCCATTCCGGCGGCCGGGCCCGCAGCTCAGTCGGCCGGAGGTTCGAACGCTGTGGTGCGCGTCATCCCGGCGGCCCGCCCCTTCTCCGCGACGACCTGAGCCATCTTCGCGCTGGCCTCGTCGATCATCTCGTCACCGAGCATCACCGCACCGCGCGCGCCGCCCTGAGCCGAGGTGTGGAACGCGTACGCGTCCAGAATCTCCTCGGCCCGGTCGTAATCGGCCTGGCGCGGGCTGAAGATCTCGTTCGCGGCCTCGATCTGCGTCGGATGCAGCACCCACTTGCCGTCGAAACCCAGTGCGGCCGTGCGCGCCGCCGCCCGCCGGAACGCGTCGAGATCACGAATTTGCAGGTAGGGACCGTCGATCGCCTGCAACCCGTGCGCCCGGGCGGCGAGCAGGATGGTCATCAGGATGTGGTGGTAGGCGTCGCCGGTGTCGTACCCCTCGGGCTGCTCCCCCACCACCAACGTGC
The DNA here is from genome assembly GCF_009604405.1 of Nocardia macrotermitis. Classification (GTDB taxonomy): domain Bacteria; phylum Actinomycetota; class Actinomycetes; order Mycobacteriales; family Mycobacteriaceae; genus Nocardia; species Nocardia macrotermitis. Next base: position 393,516 of record NZ_WEGK01000005.1, on the reverse strand, counting down.
GCATATTGATACTGGCCATGAAGTCCGCCGGACCGAACACCAGCGTCCGCACCCGCGGGCTCGCGGTCGCGATCTCATCGATGTTGCGCAGGCCCAGGGCGTTCTCCAGTTGCGGTTCGATACCGATCCGCCCGACCTCGAGCTCGCACGCCTTCTCCAACTGGGTCAGCAGCAGATCCAACGCCCGCACTTGCCCGGCGTCGACCACCTTCGGCAGCAGGATCGCGTCCAGGTGCGCACCCGCGCCCTCGACCACCGTGATCACATCGGCGTAGGTCCACTGGGTGGTCCAGTCGTTGACCCGCACCACCTTGATCTGATCACCCCAGCCCGACGAATTCAGCGCTGCGACAATGTTTCCCCGCGCCGCGACCTTGGCGGCCGGAGCCACCGCGTCCTCGAGATCCAGGAATATCTCGTCGGCGGGAAGGCCCTTGGCCTTCTCGATCATCCGGGGGTTGCTGCCGGGAACTGCGAGCACCGAACGGCGGGTTGGCATGGGCGACTCCTCCACGTCTGGGTTCGGTGGGGAGTCTAGCTGTGGCGAGTCCTGCGATCCGGCCCCGGACCGGTGCCTCTACGCTTTCAGGCATGGCTTCGACGAGGGTTTTCGCGGCCAGGCTCGCCGGTCTGGTGGTCCTGGGTCCGGACGGCGAATCGATCGGCCGCGTCCGGGACGCGGCGATCTCGATCCGCTACGACCGACAACAACCCCGGGTGCTCGGCCTCATCGTCGAATTGCCAACGCGCAAACGGATTTTCGTGCCGATGCTGCGCGTCACCTCGATCGAGCCCGGCTCGGTCAGCCTCAATACCGGCACGGTCAGTCTGCGCCGGTTCCAGAAGCGTCCCGGCGAGATGCTCGCGCTGGCCCAGATCCTCGACTCGCGCGTGCAGGTCGAGGATCCCGATCTGCCCGAACTCGACGGCGTCGAGGTCTTCGTCGCCGATCTGGGCATGGAACAGACCCGCACCCGCGACTGGGTGGTCTCGCGGGTGGCGGTGCGCCGGTATCGCGGACTGGGCCGGGCGCTGCGACGCAGTGCGGTGCACGTGGTGGACTGGACCGAGGTGCGCGGGCTGACTCTGCAACAGCTCAATCTGCCCGGCCAGAGCGTGACCGCGCTGCTCGAACAGTTCGAGGGTCTGCGGCCCGCCGACGTCGCGCACCTGCTGCGCGAACTGCCCGAGAAACGCCGCATCGAACTGGTCCGCGCCCTGGACGACGAACGTCTGGCCGACGTCGTGCAGGAGCTGCCCGAGACCGACCAGATCGACGTGGTGCAGAACCTGGGCGTCTCGCGCGCGGCCGACGTGCTCGAGGCGATGGACCCCGACGACGCCGCCGACCTGCTGGGCGAACTGCCCAAGGGCGAGGCCGAGGCGCTGCTCGCGCAGATGGACCCGGAGGAGTCCGAACCGGTGCGCCGGCTGCTCGAGTACTCCCCCTACACCGCGGGCGGCATGATGACGCCCGAACCGGTCGTACTGCATCCGGCCGCCAACGTGGCCGAGGCGCTGGCCCGGGTGCGCGATCCCGATCTGCCCGCGGCGATGGCCTCGATGGTGTTCGTCGTCCGGCCGCCCACGGCCACCCCGACGGGACGTTATCTGGGTTGCGTGCACACGCAGCGACTGCTGCGCGAACCTCCGGCAACCCTGCTCGGCGGCATCGTCGACACCGACCTGTCCCAGCTGCGGCCCGAGACCTCGCTGCCCGCGGTGACCCGCTACTTCGCCACCTACAACCTGGTCTGCGGACCGGTGGTCGACGCCGAGAACCACCTGCTGGGCGCGGTGACCGTGGACGATGTGCTCGATCACCTGCTGCCCGAGGACTGGCGAGAACATGATGAGGAAGCACACGAAGTACACGCCGCCGCGCACGCCGGGGTGAGCTCGCAGGCCGTGGCCGAAGGAGAAGTGCAGTGACCGACCGCGCCGACAAGCCCCGCGCCCGCCTCGAGACCCCGGTCGAAACCCGGTTCCGCTTCGATTTCGACGCCGAGGCGATGGCCCGGACCAGCGAGCGGATCGCCCGTTTCCTGGGCACCGGTCGTTATCTGGCGATCCAGACCGTCATCGTGGCCGTGTGGATCGTGTTGAACATCTTCACGATCGCACTGCGTTGGGATCCGTATCCGTTCATACTGCTCAACCTGGCCTTCTCCACCCAGGCCGCCTACGCCGCGCCGCTGATCCTGCTGGCGCAGAACCGGCAGGACAACCGGGACCGGGTCTCGCTCGAGGAGGATCGCCGACGCGCCGAGCAGACCAAGGCCGATACCGAGTTCCTGGCCCGCGAACTGGCGGCGTTGCGGATCGCGGTCGGCGAGGTCGCCACGCGTGACTACCTGCGTCGAGAGCTCGAGGACATCAAAGGCATGTTGAGCCGCATCGAGTCGATCACACCGTTGGACGATGAAGATCCGAGCGATGCGCCCAAAACGCGGAAGAGTACCGATCGGAAGAGGGCGCAGGTACCGATTTCGCCACAACTGAGTGGCAACTGACCGCAAATATCGACAACATCTTCGACACCGATGGGTAACCTGGATCACGATACACGGAACGGCGGGTTGTATCAGAGCCGCTCACATGACCAGAGGGGAATGGTGTGCCGATGCGAATATCTGGACCGGTTACCGTATCGGCGCTGGTGGCAGCGGGTTTAGTGGCCTCGAGTTCGGCCGCGCAGACCGTCGCGCATCCTGGGTCGCAGAGTACGGCCGAACCACAGCTGGCAGCGGCCACCGACCCCGCGAACCCGATCGCGGCCCTGAACGACGAGTCCGCCGGTCTCGTTCCGGCCGCGCCCGAACCCGCCCGCAAACTTCGCGCGATGTCCTCCCCGACCGACGGCCTGCCGCTGTTCGGGGGCACGATGCCGCTGCGGGACATCTCGCTACCCGGCGGAGGCGGGATCTTCGGCATCCCCGAGATCGTGCTGGCCGCCTATCGCAATTCCGAACTGGCGCTGGCCTCCTCCGAGCCCGGCTGCGGGCTGAACTGGAGCCTGCTGGCGGGCATCGGCAAGATCGAGTCGAATCACGCCGGAAACGGCCGCACCGACGCCAACGGCACGACCGTCGGGGTCATCTACGGTCCCGCGCTGGACGGCACGCTGCCCGGCAACGAGGTTATGAAGGCCAGCGACGGCGGCTATGTGCGCGCCATCGGCCCGATGCAGTTCCTGCCCGGCACGTGGTCCCAGTACGCCGCCGACGGCCGGGGCAACGGCCGTCCGGACCCCAACAACGTCTTCGACGCCGCCCTGGCCGCGGGCAAGTACCTGTGCTCGGGCGGGCTGAATCTGCGCGATCCGCAGCAGCAGTTGCGCGCGGTGCTGCGCTACAACAACTCGATGGCGTACGCCTCGGAGGTGTTGAGTTGGGCCAACGCCTACCGGACCGGTGGCGTGCCGACGCAGGTGACCATCTCCCCGGACCTGATTCCGCCCGGCACCATGCCCGAGGGCGCGGGCGCGCAGATGACCGCGGCCAATTCGAAGGTGACCACGACCCCCGGTCCGGCCACGCAGGCCCCCGTCACCGCGAACACCCCGCCGACGCCCACGCCGACCGAGGTGATGATCAACGTCCCGGGGCTGCCGCCGATCCCGTGTGGCATCTTCTGTCCGGCGCCGCAGCAGGTCAAACCGTGCGATCCCGCCGCGACGCCCATTCCGGCGCAGCACCCGGATCCGAACAACCCGCTGGCCGGATTCCTGAAATGGGCTCCGGGAGCGCTTGCGGGACAGGCGAATCCGGCCACCCCGGCCAAGCCCGGCGACCCTGCGGTCGGTACCCCGGTCGATCCGAAGGATCCGAACGCCAAGCAACTGCCCGCGTCCTGCACGCAGCCACAGCCGCAGGCACAGGCCCAACCGCAGGCAGCCCCGGCCAAGCCGGACGTTCACCAGGCTCCCGCGCCTGCTCCGGCTATCAAGCCGCAACAGCCCGCGGAACCGGCGAAGACGCCCGAGCCCGGCCCCGCCGCGCCGCAGGCGGCCACCGTCGCGCCGCCTCCGCCGAGCATCACGTTGCCGTTCGGCATCGTCATCCCGCTACCCCCGGCGCCGCGATAACGCTAAACCGGGAAAGGCATCACGAAGGGGTAACGAAAAGGTCTCGGATGCGGTAACCTTCAATCGTTGTGTCACGCAAAGCTCACAGCGAGCATTGGAGGGTCCGCGCACCGTGGGACGTCACCGAAAGCAGCCGGAGCCCGTTTTCCGGCGCGGATCCGTTATCGCACTGGCCGGTCTCGTCCCCGCGGGGGTCGTCACCGTCAGCACCGCCTCCGCCTCCGAGTTGAACACCGGCGAGTTCACGGCCCTGTCCGCGGCCAAGCACGAAGCGGGCACGCAGCAGGCCCAGGCCGCCGCCGCGGCCACGGTCTCCGACGAAACCATGCACATGGCAAAGCATTCCGGGCCGCCGGTCGTGGAATCGGTTGCGCTGCCGCAGAATCGGGCCGAGGCGCAGGCCCCGGCCGGTCCGCTGGGTATGCCGGGCGTGGCCTACGCCGCCTACCAGAACGCGGAGAAGATCCTCGCGCAGGAGCAGCCCGACTGCCATATGCCGTGGTCGATGCTGGCCGGTATCGGTCAGATCGAGTCGCATCAGGCGTACGGCAAGCTCGACGCCGACGGCAATCCGCTCGAGCCGATCTACGGCCCGGTGCTGGACGGCAGCCTCTACGGCAACAACGTCGTCCCGGAGACCGACGGCGGCGCTCTCGACGGGATGACGAGTTACGCCCGCGCGGTCGGCCCCATGCAGTTCCTGCCCGAGACCTACCGCAAGTACGCGGGCGACGGCCGCGGCATCGGCGTCTCCGATCCGCAGAACATCTACGACGCCTCCCTCACCGCGGGCAAGTACCTCTGCGAAGGCGGCCTGGACATGCGCGACCTGTCCCAGCAGTCCCGAGCCATCATGCGCTACAACAACTCCATGGCCTACGTCGCCAACGTCATGGCCTGGGAAACCGCCTACCGCACCGGCGTCACCCCCCACGCAGCCGACCTGCCCACCATCTGACACGGCCGACGAGTCCCATCCACAGCTCCGGGAAGCGAAGGCCGGCAACGAAGTTCACGGCCACCGCAGAGTTCGAGGCCGTCTCGTCGGTTCGGACACGTGTCGTATACGCAGGTCGAGGACCGCAAGCCGCCGCACGTCCCACCGATCGGCCACGTGGCGGATATGAGGAACGAGTGCCCAACACCGGCCACGCCCCCTTCGGAGCGGAGCCGGGGCCGAAAATGCGGCACCCGCCGGAGCGGAACGGGAGCCGAAAACCGCACAGCTAGACTCGGCGTTATGTCTGTGGTTACGGAATCGGATGTGCGGGGCGCGCTCGCGAAGGTGATCGACCCGGAGATTCGCAAGCCGATCACCGAGCTGGGCATGGTCAAGGGGGTTCGGGTTGCGGCCGACGGCACCATCGACGTCGGGATCTACCTGACCACGGCCGCCTGCCCGATGCGTACCGAGATCAGTGATCGGGTGTCGCGGGCGATCGCCGATGTGCCCGGTGCGGGCGCGGTCACCGTGGAACTCGACGTGATGAACGACGAGCAGCGCACCGAACTGCGCAAGCAGTTGCGCGGCGACGCCGCCGAACCGGTCATCCCGTTCGCCCAGCCGGGTTCGCTGACCCGCGTCTACGCGGTCGCCTCCGGTAAGGGCGGTGTCGGAAAGTCCAGTGTCACAGTGAATCTCGCGGCGGCGCTGGCCGCCCGCGGACTGTCGGTCGGCGTCCTGGACGCCGACATCTACGGCCATTCGGTGCCCCGCATGCTCGGCACCGATCAGCGGCCCACCCAGGTCGAGCGGATGATCATGCCGCCGATCTCACACGACGTGAAGGTCATCTCGATCGCCATGTTCACCCAGGGCAATACGCCCGTGGTGTGGCGCGGCCCGATGCTGCACCGCGCGTTGCAACAGTTCCTCGCCGACGTGTTCTGGGGCGATCTGGACATCCTGCTGCTGGATCTGCCGCCCGGCACCGGCGACGTCGCGATCTCCATCGCCCAGCTCATCCCGAACGCCGAGATCCTGGTGGTGACCACGCCGCAACCGGCCGCCGCGGAGGTCGCCGAGCGGGCCGGGGCGATCGCCCTGCAGACCCGGCAGCGCATCGCGGGCGTGGTGGAGAACATGTCCTGGCTGGACCTGCCCGACGGCTCCCGCATGGACCTGTACGGCTCCGGTGGCGGCCAGGACGTCGCCGATCGCCTCACCCAGGCCGTCGGCGCGAATGTCCCACTGCTGGGCCAGATTCCGATCACCCAGGAACTCCGCGAGGCGGGCGACGACGGCACCCCCATCGTCCTGAGCGCCCCCGAGAACCCGGCCGCCCAGGCCCTGCACGCCATCGCCGACAAACTCGCCGTCCGTCGCCGCGGTCTGGCGGGCATGTCGCTGGGTATCGACACCACCCGGCATCTCTGAGTTCTCCCGCCACTCCGGGCTTCTGCACGCCCCCGGGCGAGTTCGGCGCGGCAGGTCCGCGAAAGGCCCTGCGCTACAGGATGTTCCAGCGGGACGCCGTGCCCGCACGAAGGGCGTCTATGCGGCGCAGGACCTCTCGCGCACACGGGGTGCCGGGGGCGGACTTGTACGCGTTGGTGGTGATCATGCGAAGTTCTCGGAGGTCACGCAGCCACGGGTAGCCGGACCAGGTCCGGATGTCGAAACCGTAGGCGTGACAGAACTTCTCGTATTCGACCGCGGGATGGGCGAAGCGGCGGCAGTGCACCTCGAGGGTGACCAGATCCCATTCGGGGTGGCCGTACGCCACACTCTCCCAGTCGCAGAGCACGGCACGATCGGTTTCGTTGTCCCACAGCATGTTCCGGTGATGCGCGTCCCCGTGGATGAGGCCCGGCGGCAGCACGAAGGTGACCTCGGCGGCACGCGCGGCCAACCGCGCGCGTTCGGCCCGCAGCAGTGCGCGATGCTCGGGAGTCAGAATCCGGCTCGCCGCAATGGATCTCGCGATCCGGGTGAAGGTTCCGGCCAGGTGCCGGGCGGGCAACCACTGCGGCGGCCGGGTGCGCAGCGAATGCAGCATCGACAGCGGCTCGGCGAGATCCGGCGCGATGATCTCCCGATACTGCGGCAGATACTGCCAGAAGGTGACCACACAACCGTCGATCTCCATCGGCTGCCGCACCGACGCCAACCCCACCACCGACACCTGCCGAGCCCGCAACCAGCGCACCAGCGCGACGACATCGACCGCGGTCGCCCCCTGATGCGGCCGATCGATCTTCACCACCACCGGCGCGCTCACCAACCGGTACACCGCATTGGTGTGATGCCGCAGCAACTGCGCGCCCGTGTGGTCCAGACCGACCGCACGACAAGCGATGTCGAGGATCGCCAGGGTCCGTTCCGGAGTGAACCCCGGGGCCGCGACCGGCTCGACGGGCTCGAATGTCGTGATCATCGCGCCGCCTCCGTGCCAGCCGCAACCAGATGCCGCAATTCCTCCACCCGCCGCCGCCCGCGCCCCCGATCCCCGATCGCGTCCACCACCGCGGCCGCGCGCCGCACCACGATCGTGGTCCGATGCTCGGGCGGCAACGTGGTCAGCACCTGCGCGGCCAGCTCGCACGCCTCGTCCACCGCGCCGTCGAGGGCGTAACCGATCGCGGTGTCCAGCTCGATGAGCGCGGGATCGACCACCACGCCCGGACTCATCCGATACAGCTGCAACGCCTGCTCCTGCACCCGCCGCGCGGCGTCGGTGCGCCCCAGATTGGTCAGAATGCCGGATTGATAGAGCAGCAAACGCTTTTCACCGAATCGGAACGCCTCGTCGGTGGGAGTGTCGCCGAGTTCGACGGTCCGGTGCACCGCCCGGTTCAACGCCAGATCCGCGCCCGCGGAATCACCCAGCCGGGCAAGCGCCCGCGCCTCGGCCGCCGCGGCCAGAGCCGTTGCGTCATCGGCGATTTCGGGTAGTTGCGCCTGCGCGGCCCGGGCCAGTACGACGGCCTGCTCCGGACTGCCGTAGTAGTACGGCAGCATCGCGTGCTGGGCCCGCACCCGTGCCCGCAACCGCAGGTTGGCGGTGTCGTCGGCGGCCATGCGCGCGGTGCCGTACCAGAAGTTCGCCCGTTCGATCTGGCCGAGTTTCATCAGCGCGTCCGCGATCAGCAGGCCCAGCACCGCGGTGACCTCCGAGAGCCGGGACTGGATGGCCGCGGGCTGCCGCTGCGTCGCGACGGCCTGGACTTCCAGCACGTCCGGCAGCACCGTGGCCAGCACCTGCGCGGGCGGGGTGCGGGTGTAGGCCAGGACGCGGCCGGCGGCCCGCTCCTCCATCAGATCCACCATCACCGGTCCGACCGTGCAGGCGGCCACGGTGCGGTCCACGAGCGCGCGGGCGTCGTCCAATCGTGCGAACAGCGTCGCGTCGTAACTCGCGACCGGGGCGGCGGGCGCGGTGGCTCGGCGCGCGGGCAACCGGCGTGCGCCGAGCGCGGCCTCGCCCTCGACGAGGATCTGCTCGAACCGCTCTCGCACCTCCGGCCCGACCTGCACCAGCAGGGTGTCGAGCAGTTCCTGGGTGAGCGGACGCGGGGTGACCGCGCTCAAACCGGCACGCCAATTGGCCACCGTCGTCATCTCGATACCGAGGTGAGCTGCGAACTCCCGCACGGACTTTCGCGTAGCCTCCTGCAGCGCCACCGCTTCGAATCCGGTCCACGGCCGACCCAACACCATTGTGAGTCCTGTTGTGAGTACTTGTTAATTCTGTGTTTCGAACCTTCGTGCCAACAGTAGGCCAACACCAACGCCAACACTGCGCGATTTCGCATCGGTACGGAAACGACGAAAGTAGATGGGGCACCCGGCGTCGAGCGTCACCCCACAGCCGGAGTCATCGCGCACCGTGGCGGCGATCCTGAGACCACGGCGGAACGACGGCGGCGGTATGCGTACCCAGGAAGGCACGCGGACGTCGTCGAGCCCGTTCCCGGCGCCGGGTGCATCCGCTCGCCCAGGAGGTATCTCCCATGCACACACCATCTTCCGGCACCCGGGACATGTGGTTGATGAACAGCCGCAACTGCTCGCACGAGCCCGTCGAACTCACCGACGAGCTGGCGCGATTCATCCTGGCCGTACACGCCGGGCACGGCGGCGGCTGTCGGCAGTACCTGGCCGCGTCCGCGTTCTGTTTCCGGCGCACCGGCGAAAGATGAACCGGCGGTTCGCGTCCCGGCGCGATCCGCACCCGTTGCGGGGCGACGCCTTCGACGGCAGCGTCGCCCCTGTCGGTGCCGCCCCCTATTCTCGAACGCATGCTCACGATGCTGCTGTACGTGCTGATCGTCGGATTGGTCGCCGCGCTGCTGTTCCTGGTCGCGAGCGCGGTGTTCGGTCGCGCGGAGGAGCTGGGTCCGCTGCCCGAGGGGACGACCGAGACCGTGCTGCCCGCCCACGACATCAGCGGCGCCGATGTGCGGGATCTGCGCTTCCAGCAGGTTTTCCGGGGTTACAAAGCGGGCGAGGTGGATTGGGCGCTGGCCCGGCTCGCGGCCCGCATCGATGAGCTCGAAACCCAACTGGCCCAGTCGCGCGGCGAGACACCGCAGCACGCCAGGACCACCGATCCGGTGGAGCAGACCGGCCCCGGCGTGATCCCCGGCGCCTGGACCGGCGGCCACCCCGCCCTCGACCTGCCACCGTCCGGCGCACCTCTCGAACGCCCAGGCAACGGCCAGGGCACCGCGTCACCCGAACAGAACACCGGAACCTCCGGCGACACGCCCGGCCGCATCGACGGAATGCAATCGTCCCTGGCCGGACTCACCTCCGGTTACACCCCCGCCACCGACACGCCCGGCAACCCGTCCGGTCAGATCCCCTGGCACAACCCCTCCGAAACCGGACCCTGGGAGCCGCCGCCCGCCCCCTCGACCGGCAGCCTCTCGCTACCACCGGTCGGCCCGACCCCTGTCCAGGCTCCGCAGCAGCCCGTCGCCTGGCCCACCCAGCCCGGACCGACCGCACCGGGGCAGCTGTGAGTGCCGACGGACCCGCCACCCCCGACGGCCGGGTGCGCTGTGGCTGGGCCGAATCCTCGCAGCTCTACCGGGACTATCACGACCAGGAGTGGGGTCGGCCGCTGCACGGCGACGACGCGCTGTTCGAGCGGATGAGCCTGGAGGCGTTCCAATCGGGGCTGTCCTGGATCACGATCCTGCGCAAGCGTCCGGCCTTCCGATCGGCCTTCGCCGGGTTCTCGATCGAGCGGGTCGCCGAATTCGACGACGCGGACGTCGAGCGGCTGATGGCCGATCCGGGCATCGTGCGCAATCGCGCCAAGGTCGTGTCGTGTATCGGGAACGCAAAAGTTGCCCGTGAGCTGGACACTAGTCTGGACAAGTTGATCTGGTCGTTCGCCCCGAGGCCACACGCCCGGCCGCGAACACTATCCGATGTGCCCGCCGTCACATCCGAATCGACCGCTCTCGCAAAGGAACTCAAGCGACGCGGGTTCCGCTTCGTCGGTCCGACGACGGCATATGCCCTGATGCAGGCGACCGGAATGGTGAACGATCATCTGGCCGATTGCTGGGTCGACGCGCACGCGTGAGTACACGCCCGGCTGGTCGGTTTTGGAACTCCGGTACCCGCCCAGTTCCGCAATAGGGAAGAATGGGCCTGGTGTAGCCCCTCGGCGCGGCGATCGCCGCTTCGGCGGGCTACCTGTTGGTGACAACAACGAGTTCCAAGAAAGTGCGCAGAAGACCGCGCGGATCTGGAGGGAGCAGAGGATGGCGGCCATGAAGCCCCGCACCGGGGATGGTCCCCTCGAGGCAACCAAGGAAGGGCGTGGAATCGTCATGCGGGTTCCACTCGAGGGTGGCGGGCGTTTGGTCGTCGAGCTCACGCCCGATGAGGCGGCGGCTCTGGGCAAAGAGCTCACCCAAGTCACGAGTTAGTCGCTCGATTCGCCCGAGGAGGTGAATCCGGCGGTACAACTCGCCACGGTCGCGTTCTTGCTGGCCTGTCCCGAATGCGGTGACGTCCTGGCTGTCCGCGGTCGTTCATTGTTCTGCGCGCGCGGACACGGTTTCGATATCGCCCGGCAGGGATATGTCAGCCTGCTGACGGGTGCGTCGACGAAAATGTCCGGCGATACCGCGGCCATGCTCGACGCACGGGCCGCCTTTCAGGATGCGCGCCATTTCGCACCCATCGCCGAGGCGGTGGCCGACGGCGTGCATCGGGACACTCCACCGACGCCGTTCTCGATACTCGAGATCGGTGCCGGTACCGGGTACTACCTCGCCGCGGCATTGGACGCCGCGCCGGATGCGAACGGGATCGCCTTGGACGTGTCCAAGCCCGCAGCCCGGCGCGGCGCTCGCGCACATCCGCGGGCCGCGTCGATCCTCGCCGACGCCTGGCGCGGCCTGCCGATCGGGGACGGCCGGATCGATCACGTGCTGTCGGTGTTCGCGCCCCGCAACGCCGGCGAGATCGCCCGGGTGCTCTCGCCCGCCGGTCTGATCACGGTGGTGACCCCGACGCCGCGACACCTGTCCGAGCTGATCGAGCCGCTGGCCATGATCGGCGTGGACACCGCCAAGGACGATCGTCTCACCGAGACGATGTCCGCGCATTTCGTGCTGCGCGACCGCGACGTCGTGGAGTACCCGATGACACTCACCCACACCGACATCGCGAATGTCGCCGCCATGGGCCCCTCGGCCCATCACGCCGCGGAACAGCGCGCCGAGCGGATCGCGGCGCTGCCGGAGGTGGTTCCGGTGACCGCCTCGGTGACGGTCTCGACCTTCGGCCGGGCCTGAGCCTCACCCCTAACCGGTGAGCACCGCCGCACCGGTGAATACCTTTGCACAGCAAGGTATTCGGTGCGATCAGCCCTTGCGGATGTGTTCGTACAGCCGCACGGTGCGTTCGGCGACCTGCGTCCAGTCGAATTCCGCGATGGCCCGCTCACGTCCGGCGAGACCCAGGGCTGCGGCCAGTTCGGCATTCCCGGCCACCGCGTTCACCGCATCGGCCAGACCGCGTTCGAACTCCGCGGGCGTCTCGCTGTCGTAGTGCACCAGCCGCCCCGTGGCCTCGCCGACCACCTCCGGAATCCCGCCCACATCCGACGCGACGACCGCGGTACCGCATGCCATCGCCTCCAGATTCACGATCCCGAGCGGCTCGTACACCGACGGGCACACGAAAACCGCAGAGGCCGCGAGAATCTGACGCACCTGTTCGGTCGGCAGCATCTCGCGCACCCAGAACACGTCCCCGCGACGCCGCGCCAACTCCGCCACCGCCGCCGACACCTCTGCCTCGAGCTGCGGCGTATCGGGCGCCCCGGCGCACAGCACGAGCTGGATCCCCGGATCGAAATCCCGTGCGGCCGCGAGCAGATGCCCGACGCCCTTCTGCCGGGTGATCCGCCCGACGAACGAGACGATCGGCCGGTCCTTGCGCACCCCCAACTCGTCGAGTACGTCGCGAGCCTCGGACACCGGGCCGCCCGGATGCCACACCTGCGCGTCGATTCCGTTGTGCACCACGTGAACCCGGTCCGGATCGATGGCCGGATAGGCGTCCAGCACATCGCGTCGCATACCCGCGCTGACGGCGATGATCGCGTCGGCGTACTCCATCGCATTGCGTTCGGACCACGAGGACAACCGGTATCCGCCGCCGAGTTGTTCGGCCTTCCAGGGGCGACGCGGTTCGAGCGAATGCGCGGTCAGCACGTGCGGAATCCCGTACAGCGCCGCGGCAAGATGTCCGGCCAGGCCGGTGTACCAGGTGTGCGAGTGCACCACGTCGACGCCGTCGGCGGCATCGGCCATGCGCAGTTGCGCCGACATCATCTGCAACGCGGAATTCGCCGCGTACAGCATGGGGTCGGGTTGGTGCACCACCGCGTCGTTGCGCGCGACACCCATACAGTGCACGGTCACATCGCACAGTCTCCGCAGCTTCGCGGTCAGCTGGGTGACGTGCACACCCGCACCGCCGTACACCTCGGGCGGATATTCACGAGTCATCATCGCGACCCGGAGACGATCGCGTTCCTGGGGCTCGCCGCTCATCAGACGGGAACTCACCGGTCCAACCTAATCGTTCACCTTCGGCATGACCACCCGAATCCCCCTCGGGCGGTAAGTTGGAGGCGTGAGGAGCCAGCCGCACGTACTCGGAATCGTGCTCGCCGGTGGTGAGGGTAAGCGCCTGTTCCCGCTCACCAAGGACCGCGCGAAACCCGCGGTCCCGTTCGGGGGTGCGTACCGGCTGATCGATTTCGTGCTGTCCAATCTGGTCAACGCGGGCTTTCTGCGGATTTGCGTTCTCACCCAGTACAAGTCGCATTCGCTGGATCGGCACATCTCGCAGACCTGGCGGCTGTCGGGTTTCGGCGGCGAATACATCACCCCGGTGCCCGCGCAGCAGCGGCTGGGCCCGCGCTGGTACACCGGCAGCGCCGACGCGATCATGCAGTCGCTCAACCTGATCTACGACGAGGATCCCGACTACATCGTGGTGTTCGGTGCGGATCATGTGTACCGGATGGATCCCGAACAGTTGGTGGCGCATCACATCGATTCCGATGCCGGGGTGACCGTGGCCGGGATCCGGGTGCCGCGCAGTGAGGCGAGCGCGTTCGGCTGCATCGATTCCGACGAGTCCGGGCGGATCACGCAATTCCTGGAGAAACCGGCCCATCCGCCCGGCACCCCCGACGACCCGAATATGACCTTCGCGTCGATGGGTAATTACGTGTTCACCACCAAGACGCTGGTGGACGCGATCCGCGCCGACGCCGACGATTCGGATTCCGATCACGACATGGGCGGCGACATCATCCCGACGCTGGTCGCGCAGGGCGAGGCCAACGTCTACGACTTCGCCGAGAACGACGTCCCCGGTTCCACCGACCGCGACCGCGGCTACTGGCGTGACGTCGGCACTATCGACGCCTTCTACGACGCCCATATGGACCTGGTCTCGGTCCACCCCGTCTTCAACCTCTACAACCGGCACTGGCCCATCCGCGGCGCCGCCGAGAACCTCCCGCCCGCCAAGTTCGCCCAGGGCGGCCTGGCCCAGGAATCCATCGTCGGCTCCGGCAGCATCCTGTCGGCCGCCACCGTCCGCAATTCGGTCCTCAGCTCCAACGTCTTCGTGGAGGACGGCGCGACCGTCGAAGGCAGCGTCCTGCTCCCCGGCGTCCGCGTCGGCCGCGGCGCCGTCGTCCGCCGCGCCATCCTGGACAAGAACGTCATGGTCGGCGAGGGCGAAATCATCGGCGTGGACCTCGACCGCGACCGCCAACGCTTCGCCGTCAGCAACGGCGGCGTGGTAACCGTCGGCAAAGGCATTTGGGTATAAGGGAATTCGCCGCGGTGGATTCCCCACGGACGCAGGTACCATCGGATTTGTGATGACGGGATTCAGTGATCAGGTTCTGGTGCTGAAGTTCCTTGCGGCCTCGGTGCTGCTGGTTTTGTTGCCGTTTGCTCTGGGCGGTACCGCCGAGGCCGTGGCGGCTGTGGCTGTCGCGGTTCTGCTGGTGAGTGTCGTCGCATTCCGGGGAGTGGCGGGCCGTGCCGTGGTGGATTCGCGAATCCGTGTGCGCGACAACACTGTTCCGCTGACACCGTGTGGGCATACCGCGCCCGATGTCGCCGGCCACGTTCTTCCCCGAGCTCCGGGATCGGCCTTCCGGCCGTAGTAGATCCCCTGTCCGTTACGTATGTGCTCATTCGAGCGAGCACATACGTGGTCACGTGATGCCTGGAGCTTCCTCGATGAACATCCCACCCCGATCCACTCATGCCCGAATCGCCCAGCGCGTTCGAAATACCTTGTCGCGCTTGCCCGGATATCTGTCCCTCGCCTACTTCACGATCTCGAGTGCGATGTCGACCGTCATGCTCCGAGCAGGCGCGCTGCTACTCGTCGCCATCCCCGTCACCGAAATTCTGATCGGCGTGGACGTGCTCACGACAATCGCACTCCTGGCCCCGGAGGCCGCCGCTGTCATCGCGATCGTCCTGATCGGCGTCTACTTCCTGCGACAAGCGCGACGAAAACGATCCTGACCTGATCCGCGCGGCGGCCGCGCTGTCCCCGGCCCTCGCCAACTCGATGCTGTTGGCGATCAGCTAATTCCAGCCGGGCGGCGGCGTGTTCGGCCCCGCCGTGCAGAACGGGTAGCAGGTGCCGGGGGTCGGGGTGGGGGCCGGATTGGTAGAGGGGCGGCTGCCGTAGCCGGTCACCAGCAGCATGACCAGCAGGGCGACGAAGACGGCGAATCCGAGCACCACGCCGACGAGCACGATCCAGCCTCGTGGCAGCACCTCGATCAGGATCGCCCGCTGTATCACCACTGCCCATCACCCCACAACCGAATCGCTCACTGCCCCAATGGTATCGGTTCGGGGCGATTAGGGGGGCGTTGCCTGGACATCGGCCCGCCGGACGTTCAGCTCGGGTGGACCGGCGAGGGTGTGGGGGTGGCGGCGCAGAAGGGGGCGCAGGTGCCGGGCGTGGTGAGGATCGAGGATTGCTGATCTCCGAAGTGAGCGCCGCTGACCAGCAGCAGGACCAGCACGGCGAGCGCGATGATGAGGCCGAAGACGACCAGTAGGGGGCCGACGAAACCGCCGGGCATGTGCTCGCCGAGCTCGTCCTGGATGTCTACGAATCTGACCATGGTGTCCTCACCCCTCGCGACCACTCGACCGGCTGCGCGGCGGTTTCGGCTGATGGCGGTCGGGCAGGTGGGTGCACAGAACTCCGAGCGATCAGGCGCAGAATACGCCCCCGGAACGGGCCGGGGGCGTATCGGGTGGAAGCCGCGGGCGAACTCTCAGCGAAGATCGCGCCTACGGAAGGCGTACAGGCCCGACGCGATCAGCGCGGCGGCGATCACCAGCAGGATGAGCACCGGTGTCCAGGTGAACGGTTCCGCGGGCAACTTCGGCAGATGGCTGTACGGATCGATGTCCAGAACCCATTGCGGCATACCGGCAATCGAGCCGAGCAGGAACAGCGCCACCCCGGCGGTGAACACACCCCAGGCCACCGAGGCCCACCGCGGCAGCACCCCGAACAGCAGTACCGCGGCACCGGTGAACAACCAGACGGCGGGCAGTTGCACCAGCGCGGCCCCGAGCACCCGCGGCAGCTTCCCGCCGACGTCGTGTGCGGCGATACCGTACGCCAGACCGGCCAGCACACCCGAGATCAGCAGCAGTACAACAGGACCCAGCAGCGCGAACACCAGATGCGATGCGACCCAGCGGATCCGGCCGACCGCCCCGGTCAGCACGATCTCCGCGCGATCGGCCGACTCCTCCGAATTCAGCCGCAGCGTGGCCGATATCGCGTAGGCGGCCGCGGCCAACCCCAGCAGCGTGAACGCGGTGGTGATGAACGCGTCCTCGAGCGCACTGGCCCCACCCATGCGAGCGATGATGTCCGCCACCGCCTTACTGCCGCCCACCTCGTTCGCGATCCCGTTCACGACACTGCCGATGACCAGCCCGTACAACCCCAGACCCACCGCCCAGGCCACGAGCGTGCCGCGCTGCAACCGCCAGGCGAGTCCGAGCGGCCCGGAGAGCACCTCGGACGCCACGGGCGCACCGGGACGTTCGGCGATCAGCCCGGCCCCGACGTCCCGCCGCCGCAACAGCGAATACGCCACCCCGATCAGCACGACCGTGGTCACCACGTGCAGCAGCAGAATCCACCAGTGATCCCCCGACAACGCCCGCACCTGGATCGACCAGCCCTGCGGCGAGAGCCAGCTGAGCGGATCGGCGGGCCCGTCGGCGGCGCGCGCGTCACCCACCGCACGCAGGACATAGGTCACCGCGAGCACCGCGAACGCGACCCCCCGGGCGGTGCGAGCACTCGCCGACAGCTGCGCGGCCACCGCGCCGACGGCCGCGAACACCATGCCCGATCCGGCCAACGCCAGCCCGAATGCCAAGGCCCCGTGCGCATCCACGCCCGCACCCTTGATACTCACCACCGCCAGCAGCCCGGTCGCCAACGCGCCGATACACGAAACCAGCAGTGCCGCAGTCAGATTCGACAGACGACCCAGGCGCGTCGAGGCGAGCAACTCCTCGCGGCCGGTCTCCTCCTCCGCACGGGTGTGCCGGATGACGGTCAGAATGGTCGCGATACCGATGATGGTGAAGAACATCCCGGCCTTCCACAACCCGGCCGCCGCCCCGGAGGTGGTGTTGTAGACCGGCCCGTACATGGCCAGCTGCGCGGGACTGGTATTGACCGTATGTGCGAAGTGCGCCAACTGATCCGGACTCGAATACACCTTCTCGGTGCTCTTCACGTACACACTGCCCAGCGGCAGCGACAGCAGGATCACCCACAGCGGCAACACGATCCGATCGCGCCGCAGATACAACCGCAGCAGCCGCCACGTCCCGGTGAATTCCGAAGCGACACCGGATGATTCGGCACGGCCGAGCGGCCCGGCCAACGTAGCGGTCGTCATTTCGAAACCTCCGCGAGATCGCGGGAGTCCTCGCCGTTGCGCGAATAGTGCCGCAGGAACAGCTCTTCCAGCGTCGGCGGCTGGCTGACCAGACTCCGCACGCCCGCGTCACCGAGCACCCGGATCAGCTCGCCGAGATGTTCGCTGTCGACCTGACAGCTCAATGTGTGATCGCTGAGGTTGACGTCCTCGACACCCGCGATCCGGCTCAGATCCCCTGGGTCACCGATCAATTCGGCCTTGATCGAGGTCCGGCTCAGATGCCGCATCTCGGCCAGCGAACCGCTCTCCACGGTCCGTCCCGCCCGGATGATGGTGACCCGATCGCACAGCGCCTCGACTTCGGACAGGATGTGACTGGACAGCAGCACCGTCACCCCGCGCTCGGCCGCCTCCCGGGCACAATCGCGAAATACCTGTTCCATCAACGGATCCAGGCCCGAGGTGGGCTCGTCCAGCAGCAGCAGCCGGGCCTGCGAGGAGAAGGCCGAAACCAGCGCGACCTTCTGCCGATTGCCCTTGGAGTAGGTGCGCGCCTTCTTGCGCGGATCGAGTTCGAAGCGTTCGATCAACTCGGCCCGGCGCTCGAGGTCCAGCCCGCCGCGCATGCGGGCGAGCAGATCGATGGTCTCCCCGCCCGACAGCGACGGCCACAGCGTGACATCGCCTGGGACATAAGCGATATCGCGATGCAGCGCGACCGCGTCGGTCCACGGGTCCCGGCCCAGCACCTCGGCGGCGCCGGACGTGCGGGACAGGATTCCCAGCAGAATCCGGATGGTGGTCGACTTGCCCGCGCCGTTGGGGCCCAGGAAGCCGTGCACCTCCCCCTCGGCGACGTCCAGATCGAGTCCGTCGAGGGCGCGTACCTGCCCGAAATGTTTGTGCAACTGCCGGACGACGATTGCCGATGACATCGGATCTCCTGTATTCGTGGCGCGGACCGCGACTCCGCGGGATCGTCCCCGGGGTCAGCCCTCCGCGCCGGATCGGTTCTTGGGTGGAATGTGTTGTGCGTCAGTGGTTTCGCGCCCGGACAGCAGAGTGTCCAGCGCCATCGAATCGGTGAGCAGGCCGTTGGTGTAGAGGTCGATAGCGGGCAGCATCATCGCGTCGGTGTACTCCCGCAGCATCTTGGGATAGTCGGGGACACCGTCGTGCTGGGCGAGGTAGAGCTGCATGAAGAGCAGGAATCCCCCGCCGTTCTGCAAACCCATGTACCGGGCGGTCGCCTTCAGGTCCAGCGGTGCGCGCAACGAGCCGTTCTCGATGCCGACCCGCAGATAGGACTCCATATCGCCGACCATGTGGTCGAACATCTCGACCGCGAGCGGTCCGCCCGCCTGCAGACTGCGCATCAGATAGGCCAGGTACGGCGCGAACTCCTCGACCTCGGCCATCGCCTGCAACAGCCCCTTCGGAGAAGGGTTGCTCATGTATTCCATCTTGGCCCTGCGGATGAATTCGCGGACATGATCGTCACATGCCTGCCGCAGCCCGTCCTTGGAACCGAAATGGTGGTTGACCAGGCCGGGTGACACGCCCGCCGCCGCGGCGATGGCACGCACCCCGACCCCGAAACCCTGCTCTCCGAAAATTGTCATCGCGGCCTCGCGGATGCGGGCGCGCGTAGTCAGATCCTCGGGGGATCCTTCCGGTACGGCGACTCCTTTGAACACATGTTTAATATACTAAACAGGCGTTCAATCCGCACGCAAGAGTTCGGCAGATTTTCCGGCGTGTCGTCTTCGCGATTCGGTTCGACGGCCCGCGATCAGGGCTGTGAACTGGGGAAATTACCCGCGCGAGGCGCAGAGCAAGCCGTCGCCGAGCGGGATCAGCACACTCGTCAACCGCGGATCCTCGGCGATCGCGCGAGTGGCCGCGCGCACCGCGTGCGTACCGGCGTCGCGCTGCGCGGGATCGGGCACCCGGCCGCCGAGCAACGCGTTGTGCAGCATGATCGCGCCACCCTCACGCAACAACCGCACCCCCTGCTCGACGTACTGCGGATGTTCCAGCGGCGCGGCATCGATGAACACCAGGTCGTAGGCGCCGTCGGCGAGCCGGGGCAGCACGTCCAGGGCACGGCCGTTGATCAAACGGGTGCGCGCGGGGGCGATTTCCGCGGTCCGGAACGCGTCGCGCGCCGCCCGCTGATGTTCGGGCTCGGAATCGATCGTGGTCAGCGTGCCGTCCTCGCGCATACCGTCCAGCAGCCACAGACCGCTGATACCCGCGCCGGTGCCCACCTCGACCACCGCCCGCGCGCCGAGCAACTGCGCGTACATGCTGAGCAGCGCGCCCACCGACGGCGGCACGGGAGCCGCGCCCAGTTCGGTGGCCCGCTCCCGCGCGGCGAGGAGAACCTCGTCCTCGACCACGGAGTCCTCGACGTACGCGAGGTTGCGCTGCAGGGCCGATGCGGTGGGTATGACGCTCACGCGTATGAGGCTAATCGCGGATCACCGCGACGGCCCGGCGACGCGAGCTCAGTTTTTCTCAGGTGTCACTCAGGCTCCCCATACCACGGCCTCATCGGGACCACGTTAAGTAAGCAGTACGCAAAGGCCGACCGATCGTCGACCGGCGCCGGGAACAACCCGATACGAATCGGCGGTTGTACCCGATACACGACATGACAGTCGTGAGAGCGCCGGGGCACGGTCCCGAGTAGGAGGTAACCCCATCCACATGGTCGATGCGGCGCGTGAGTTCGCCACCCTGCCAGAGTCGAGTATGCCGATCGACGGTAACTCGGCCGAATACCCCTTGCCCGCGGCGGACGGCAGCGACCCTGCCGCGCTCCCCGCCCACCCCGACGAGGCCCTCGAAGCCGAACTCGCCGAGTCCGACCCGTTGTCGGGCACCGCGGCCTTCGACGCCACCGGCGATCGCACCATGATGCCCAGCTGGGACGAACTGGTTCGCGAGCACGCCGATCGGGTGTACCGGCTGGCATACCGTCTGACCGGCGATCCGCAGGACGCCGAGGATCTCACCCAGGAGACGTTCATCCGCGTCTTCCGGTCGCTGCAGAGCTATCAGCCCGGCACGTTCGAGGGCTGGTTGCATCGCATCACCACGAACCTGTTCCTGGACATGGTGCGCCGCCGCAACCGGATCCGGATGGAGGCCCTGCCCGAGGATTACGACCGCGTCCCGTCCGAGGGGCCCGATCCCGAGCAGGCGTATCACGATTCCCGGCTCGATCCGGACCTGCAAACCGCACTCGACTCGCTCGCGCCGGAATTCCGCGCCGCGGTCGTGCTGTGCGATATCGAGGGTCTGTCCTACGAGGAGATCGGCGCGACGCTCGGCGTCAAATTGGGCACCGTGCGCAGCCGTATCCATCGCGGGCGTCAGGCACTGCGCGAGTACCTTGCGCATAATGGATCTCAGGCACGGTTCGCCGCCACGGAGAAGGTCGGGTAATTTACGGCCGTCGGCAGCGGCCGTGTGGTCGGTCGGTATGAGCTGTTGTCAGGTCGGAAGGGTGTGTGCACCGTATGAGTGGCCAGGAGCGCGATTCGGGTAACGCGGCCGGTAGAGCGCCCCAACGCCGACCTCGTTTCGCCCCGACCGAACATCTGGCCAGCGAGGCCATCGCCGCCTACGTCGACGGTGAGCTGCGCATGAATCCCTATCTGCGCGCCGCCGAACATCTGGCCCGCTGCCCCGAATGCGCCGCCGAGGTCGAGGCCCAGCAGCAGGCCCGCATCGCGTTGCGCCAGGCCGCCCAGATGCAGATTTCCGCACCGCACGACCTGCACGACACGCTCAGCCGGATTCCGCTGGCCGACCTCACCGGAAATGGTGTGGACGATATGTCGCGCGGCGCGAGTTTCCTGGGCCTGCGCACGGATTCGTTCCGTTTCCCCTCTTCGGCGGACCGCGATCTGAGTTCCGACAGCAAGCGGTGGACCGGTTGGTGGCGCAAGTAGAGTTCAGGTCGTGAACGGAGCGCAGCGGAGTGAACCATTGACACAGCACCGCGTTGGCGCGGCGGGGGCGAGCGCTAGCGAGGCTCTGTCGTGACTACCGAATCTACGAACACCGGATCACAATCCGCGGCGGACGGGCAGTCGTCCGTGCCGGATTCGGCGGCCGATCGGGGGAACCTGAGGCCGTCGGACGCACCGGTACTGGGCCCGCGGCCGGTTTCCCGGCCCGAGATCGACAAGCACACCGCGCGCGCGTTCCGCCGCCCCGACGGGCAGAGCGGCTCGTTCGCCCCCTACACCGGCACCCCGCAGCAGCAGGCCGCCGCATCCGAACTGGTGAACCGGCCGCCCGACGCGGTCCTGGCCGAGGCGTTCGGCCGTCCCGAGGGCTCCGGCGAATTCCTCCAGCGCGACCCGGACGCGACCGGCGACGCCGCCGCGCCCACCCCACCGGCCGACCCGTGGCGTGATCCGTCCGCCGCCGCCCGGCTCGGCGCGCCCGCGGTCGGCACCCCGCAACCCGAGCGGCCGCAGCCCGGCGTCAAACTCACCGCCCGCGAGGTCCTGTTCGGCAGCCGCGTCGCCCCGAAGGCACTGGCCGTGCTCGGCGTGATCGCGCTGGTCATCGGCGTGGCCGGTGGTCTGGTCGGCCGTTTCACCGCCGAGGCCACCTCGGTGCTGACCTCGAAGAAGGTCACCCTGGCGCAGGACAGCGCGTCGGGTAAACCGCAGGGTTCGGTGTCCAAGGTCGTCGACGCCGTGATGCCCGCGGTGGTGCAGATCCGCGAAACCGTCGGCGACAACGGCGCGCTCGGCTCGGGCGTGGTCATCGACGGCAGCGGCTACATCGTCACCAACAACCACGTGATCTCGATGGTCGCGATGGACAACACCCATCACGGCAAGATCCAGGTGACCTTCTCGGACGGTTCCCGGGTCCCGGCCTCGCTGGTCGGCCGCGATCCCAAGACCGACCTGGCCGTGCTCAAGGTCGACAACGTCAAGAACCTCACCGTCGCCCGGCTCGGCAAATCCGACGACGTGCAGGTCGGCGACGCCACGCTCGCCATCGGCTCGCCGCTGGGCCTGCAGAAGACCGTCACCGCGGGCATCGTCAGCGCGCTGCATCGCGCGATGGTGGAGACCCCGGAGGCCGGTGACGACACCGCGGGCGCGTTCGACGCGGTGCAGACCGACGCGGCGATCAACCACGGCAACTCCGGCGGTGCGCTGGTCGACGGTCAAGGTCGGCTGATCGGCATCAACACCGCGATCCGCAGTGAGAGCGGCGGTTCGGTCGGGCTCGGCTTCGCGATTCCGGTCGATCTGGTCAAGCGGGTCGCGCAGACGATCATTCACCACGGCGTCATCGAACATCCGTGGCTCGGCGTCAGCGCCAAGACCAAGCAGGTGGAGAACGACACGCTCAGCGGCGCGGCCATCGCCGACGTGGTGGCCAACAGCCCCGCGGCCAAGGCGGGTCTGACCGAGGGCGACGTGGTGGTGCAGGTCGGCGATCGCGAGGTCACCGAGCAGGCCGAACTGACCGTCGCGGTGATGTCCCAGCAGATCGGTCAGAAGGTCGATCTGCAGATCGTGCGCGACGGGCGTCGGGTCACGGTTCCGGTAACGCTGGAATCCGACCGGAACGCACCCAAGCCGGCCCAGTAACCTGGTCTCATGTTCGATATCGGCTGGCCCGAGATGATGATCCTGGTGGTTGCCGCCTTGGTCGTGCTCGGGCCGGAACGGTTGCCCGGGGCCATTCGCTGGACCGCGCAGAGTCTGCGGCAGGTACGCGATTACGCGAGCGGTGCGACCAGTCAGCTGCGTAGTGAACTCGGTCCCGAACTCGACGAGCTGCGCAAACCGCTCGACGAGTTCAACGAGTTGCGCAAACCGCTCAATGATCTACGGGGGATGACGCCGCGTTCGATGGTGACCAAACACCTGTTGAACGGGGACGATTCGTTGTTCACCGGTAATTTCGACACACCGGGCGGCACGTCGTCGCCGGATGCGGCGACCTCGTACACCCCACCGGCCGCGGCCCCGCCGAAACCGCTGGCGCACAACGAGAAGCCGCCCATCGATTTCGACGCGACATAACGATTTCGTCGTGGACCGGCCGGTCGACCGATGACATTCGGCGAGGTAGCGAGCCGATGCGCGTCGCCAGTCGGAAATATCACGTCAAGTGGTCTAGACACATACCGCTGTCGAGGTATCTAGACTGCGCACATGTCTGCCGATGAGGTGGCACGGGTGTTCGCGATCGATGACAAGGTCGAACGCCTCAAGGCGGCCACCGACGGGGTTGCCCAAGCGCAACAGACCATCAACGAGCTCACGCGCATCCGGCGCGCAGTCATCCGGGACCTGCATGCCGAGGGTTGGACGTTCGCCAGAATCGGTGCGGCCGCAGGACTTTCGCGTGCGCGCATCCATCAGGTGAGTACCCAGGGGCCGGTGCCGGAGGGCCTGTTCTTCGGGCACGGACCGCTCACCATCCTGACTCCCGAGGTGCGCAGTACCACCCGCACCGCACCGCTGGTCGGCGCGCCCGATGCCACCGCACCGCACCGCCTCCAGGAATTACTGCGCGAGCTGGGGTTCTCGGTGACCGTCGAACGTTTCCTACCCGGGCGGGCGCTGGATCTCGAGCGGGACGGACTCATCGTCCTGGGCGGCCCGGAACTCTCCCCGAGTCTGCGTTATCTGGCCGCCGCCGATCCGCGCCTGCGTCGCACCGTCGCCCGCGCCGGACGGGTGCGTCGCGGTATCGAGGACCGCGCCGCCCGCCGCGTCTACCGCCCCGGCGGCACCGAACCCTACGACATCGCGTATCTGGCCCGGCTGCACCGCCCCGACAGCCACGGCACGGTACTGCTCATCGACGGCCTGCACCCGCCCGGTTCGCTGGGCGCGATCCGCCTGCTGGCCACCCGCCTGGCCACCCTGCACGAGCGTGCGGGCACGCACCCGTTCTCGGCCGTCGTCGGCGTCCGCTACGACCGCAACACCGGGGAACCGCTCGAGGCGGATCTGCTGACACCCATCTATCGCCACGAGCGCTGAGCTTTCCGCCCCGGCATCCTCGACGCATGTCGATGGGTACCGACGTGTTCCGTCCACCCGCATGACAGTTCGCCGCGCGAGCGACCCGAAACGTCGGCCGACGACGGCGACCGGACGCTCCGGGGCAATCACGATGCGCCGGAATCTCCCACGCGCACAAGCGTATTCGCCGGGCGGCCCGGGGACGGTGCAGCATCTCGCCACCGCACCGGCCGGTCTCGGGCACCCGGCGACACACCGCGGTCACCGCGCGGCGAAAACTTCTCAGGCAGCGACGATCGCCGGACGCAGCGTATTCATCGGAGGACGATCCTCCAGTGAGACCTCGGTGCTCAACGCGGTGAATTCGTCTCCCACCAAGGGGAATTGAGTCAGCGCCGCGCCGGAATCGCGAATTCCGGTGCGGCCCAACATGGTTCCCATGATCTGACGGCTCATCACGCCCAGGTCGGACAGCGGGCGGTTGCGGTGCGTGCGCACGCCCAGGTTGACCTGGCCGATGGCGGACATGCCGAGCAGATCGTAGGTGTCCAGCAGCAGGCCGATCTCGACGCCGTAGCCGGGGGCGAAGGGGATCGCGGTGAGCAGCTCCCGGGTTCCGGCGTATTCGCCGCCGAGCGGTTGCAGCACCCGGGACAGGTCCGGGCGCAACGCCGCCAGCAAGGGGCGGGCCACCAGTTCGGTGACGCGACCGCCGCCGTTGTGATCGACCGTCTGCCCCTGTCGCAGCGGACGACGGTAATACGCCTTGACCAGATGCATATCCGGCACCGTCAGCAGCGGGCCCAGCAACCGGGGCACGAAGGACGGATCCGGATCGATCAGATCGGAGTCGACGAACGCGATCAGATCACCGGTGGTGGCCGCCAGCGAGCGCCACAGCACCTCGCCCTTGCCGGGTACCGGATCCAGTTCCGGCACGGCCTGTTCGCGGCTGACCACGCGCGCCCCGGCGGCGCGGGCGCGTTCGGCGGTGGCGTCGGTGGAGCCGGAATCCAGCACCACCAGTTCGTCCACCAGGGTGCCCAGCAGCGGCAGGATGCTGGCCACCACGTCGGCGACGGTGTTCTCCTCGTTCAGCGCGGGCAGCACCACCGAGACGGTGCGGCCCGCTTTGGCGGCGACGAGTTCGTCGACGGTCCAGTCCGGGCGGTCCCAGGTGTTGCTGGTGGCCCAGGTGTTGTCGGGGATACGGTCGGGGTTGGTCGTCATACCAGACCTCGCAAGGTTCGTGCGGGAGGACGGATGCCCTGTATGGCCGCGATCATGTCCACTACTCGCCGGGTCGCGGCGACCTCGTGGACTCGGAAGACGCGGGCGCCGGCCGCGGCCGCCCATGCCGTTGCTGCCAATGTGCCCTCCAATCGCTCGGACAGGCCGACACCCAGGGTCTCCCCGATGAAATCCTTATTACTCAGCGCCATCAAGACCGGCCATCCGGTATTTACAAGAATGTCCACGGCACGCAACAGTTCGAGCCCGTGATAGGTGTTTTTGCCGAAATCGTGCGTCGGGTCGATCAGGATCGCGTCCTTGGCCACGCCCGCGGCCGCGGCGTTCTCGGCGGCCCGCACGACCGTCTCGGTGACCTCCGCGACCACGTCGTCGTACCGCACCCGATGTGGCCGGGTGCGTGGCCGCGCGCCGCCGGTGTGGCTGCACACGATGCCCGCGCCGGTCGCCGCGGCGACCCCGGCCAGATCCGGATCCGCGCCCGCCCAGGTGTCGTTGATCAGATCCGCGCCCTCGGCCACCGCCGCCCGCGCGACATCCCCGCGCCAGGTGTCCACACTGATCAACAGCTCGGGATAACGCTCCCGGATAGCCGCGACGAACGGCACCACCCGCCGCGTCTCCTCGGCGGCATCCACCACATCCCCCGGCCCCGCCTTCACCCCGCCGATATCGACCAGATCGGCCCCCTCGGCAACGGCCCGATCCACCGCCGCCAACGCCGCGTCATCGGAGAATGTGGCTCCCCGGTCGTAGAAAGAATCCGGCGTCCGATTCACGATCGCCATCACCAGAGCCCGATCCGTCGCCACCGTTTTCCCGCACAAAGTAGGTAACGGCGGCACAGCACTCATACCCCGACTGTACTGGAGCACCCGTTCCGCCTCGGTGCGCCTTCGGTCTGCCCGGAACTCACGCGACGAATGGGCGCCCGGACATAGGGTGTCGCCGGGCGTTCACGAAAACGGTTGTCGCATCGGCAGATGCCTGCGTATCCGGGGCGCTTCGTGATGAAATTGACCCGAACAGCCGGGGCGCTGTCACAACTTCGGGAGGGAATTCGGATGGCCGTGCAGATCAGGCTCGTGGGCGATACCGCCGCGCGGGAGATCGTCGAGCTACGGGACTGGCTGTCACGGGAAGACGAGTTGCGCGGACATGTCCAGGCGGTACCCGCCGCCATCGAGGCCGATGAGATGGGTGGCCTCGTCGAGGTGCTGATGGTCACCCTCGGCGCGAACGGGGCGGGCGCGACACTGGCGGCGTCGCTGTCGGTGTGGATCAAACACCGTCGGCCCACGGTGAAGATCGAGGTCAAACACGCCGACGGCCGGGAAGTCACGATCGATCTGCGCAACGCGCCGGATCTGGATGTGCCGGAGTTGCTCGACGCGATGCTCGCGGGCTGATGCGCCTGCCGGATCCGTCCCGGTCGCGGGCATTACTGCTGGGCGCGAGTCTGTTCACCGATCCAGAACTCCCCGACCTGCCGGGCGTCCGGAACAACCTCGCCGACCTGGCCGAGATCCTCGTCGGTCCAGCTGGGACGGCGCTGTCGAGCGAATACTGCATTGCCTTGGCCGACGAGTCCGACCGCGGCGTCATCGGGCAGCAGTTGAACACCGCGGCGACCGAGGCGGAAGACATGCTGCTCGTCTACTACGCGGGCCACGGCCTGGTGGGCATGGACGGGCAGCTGTACCTGTCGCTCCCGGACACCCGCAGCAACCCGGACATGGTGTCGTGGACGGCACTGCCGTTCGAACTGGTGCGCAACACCCTGGCCAAGGCCCGTGCCGACAATCGAGTCCTGATCCTGGACTGCTGCTTCTCCGGAACAGCCATCGATCTGATGACCGACGTCACCACAGCGGTGTCCGGCCAACTGACCGTCGCGGGCACCTGCACCCTCGCCTCCTCCCCTGCCAACCGCCCGTCCAGGGCACCCAGCGGAGCCAGGCACACCGCCTACACCGGCGAACTACTGGCGTTACTGCGCAACGGCATCGAGGACCCCGGCATCGACATGCTCACCCTCGACGTGATCCACGAGCATCTCCAGAAGACGTTGCCGTCCAAGGGATTTCCCCGCCCGGAACGTCGCAGTACCCGAAACATCGGCCATCTCGCGCTTGCCCGTAACCGGCGCAACCCACACATCGATCCGACAGCCCTGGTCATCCTGGCAGAAGAGCTGGGCGACGCGGGAGACGGACAAGGGGCGGAGCGGCTCAACCGACAAGCCGCTTTGCAGAACAACGCCACGGCTATGACCAACCTGGGCTGGCTACTCTACGGGCGAGGCGAACTCGTCGAAGCCGAACAATGGTTTCGACAGGCGGCCGCCCAGGACAACGCCGCGGCGATGAACAACCTGGGGTCACTGTTGGAGGAGCGAGGCGAAACAGCCGAAGCCGAACAGCTGTACAGCCGAGCCGCCGCACAGGGCCACGCCCTCGCCATGTGCAACCTGGGATGGATCCTCGATCGACGCGGCGAACTCACCAAAGCCGAACAGCTGTACCGGCAAGCCGCCGCACAGGACGACGCCTCGGCAATGAACAATCTCGGATGGCTGCTCGACCGACGCGGCGAACCCACCGAGGCCGAACAGTGGTACCGCCAAGCCGCCACACAGAACGTCGCCGCGGCCATGTACAACCTGGGATCGCTGCTCGACCGACACGGCGAACCCACCGAAGCCGAACAGTGGTACCGCCAAGCCGCCACACAGAACAGCGTCCTGGCAATGAACAATCTCGGACAGCTGCTCGACCGACACGGCAAACTCACCGAAGCCGAACAGTGGTACCGCCAAGCCGCCACACAGGGCAACGCCCTGGCAATGTCCAACCTCGGATGGCTGCTCGACCGACGCGGCGAACTCATCGAAGCCGAACAGCTGTACCGGCAAGCCGCCGCACAGGACAACGCCTCGGCAATGAACAATCTCGGATGGCTGCTCGACCGACGCGGCGAACCCACCGAGGCCGAACAGTGGTACCGCCGAGCCGCCGCACTGGGCAATGCCCTGGCGATGAACAATCTGGGATCGCTGCGCGAGCGGCAGGGCAAGCTCGCCGAGGCCGAACAGCTGTACCGGCAAGCCGCCGCGTCGAATAACGCGCTGGCGATGAGCAACCTGGCATCGCTGTTCGAGCGGCGCGGTGCACTCGTTGAAGCCGAACGCTGGTACCGGCAATCCATCGAGGAGGGCAATGCCGAAGCAGCCGGCAAACTGGAGTCGTTGACACGCAGGTTGCGTCGCACCTGAGGACGGGGCCCCGCGTTGCCGGGCAACGGTTCAGCGGACCGTCCTCAGAGGTCGGCGGTTTCGACAGGTAGGTCCTCGGCGGTGCGCAGGGCGTCGGTGAAGTCGGCGAGGATTTTCATCGAGGAGCCGGACAGGCCGTCGGTGGCGCGGGCCAGGCGTCGAATTCCGGTGTCGCGCAAGGCTTCGACCACGGCGCGGTCGTGGCCCCGCGCCCAGGTCACCGATTCGCGGGGGCCGGGCTCGGGCGGGCCGGGTTTGCGGTTCCGGCCGCCGATCAGGGTCAATATGCGCACGTTCACATGGTAGAAGCCATGATCAGTCCAGTCGGACACAATGCTCGGATCCTCTGCGAGGGGACACGCGGCACGGTTCGGCTGGTCGAAGACGCGGGCCGCGTGGCCGCTGGGACGGGTTTCGCGCTCAGCCGGACCGGGCCGCCAGCGCGTCGAACGCCTCGGGCAGATCCGGGGTGACCCGGATCCGGTCGAGGGAGGCCGGGGTGACGAATCCGCTGTCGCGCAACTGATCGAGCCAGGTGAACAGGCCCTGATAGTGCCCGAGCGGGTCGAGCACGACCACCGGTTTGTCGTGCATGCCCAGATAGCCGCCGGTCCAGGTCTCGAAGAACTCCTCCAGCGTGCCGATGCCGCCGGGCAGGGTGAGGAAGGCGTCGGCGCGATCCTCCATGATGCGTTTGCGCTCGCGCATGGTGTCGGTGACGATCAGTTCGTCGGCGTCGACATCGGCGACCTCGTGATGCACCAGCTGTTTCGGGATGACCCCGATCGTGCGCGCACCACCCGCGCGGGCCGCCACCGCGACCGCGCCCATCATCGACACGTTCCCGCCGCCGGACACCAATTGCCAACCGCGCCGGGCGATCTCGGTGCCGACCTGGGTGGCCAACCGCAGCTGCGCCGCATCCCCCGCACTGGCCGAACAGTAGACGCACACCGCGAACGTCCGCTCGCTCACCACTGATCCTCCGTCCCGATCACATCCTCGCCGCGGCCCTCCGCGGCGCGCACCACGATGTCGACGACCTGCTCCACGCTGTCGGTGACCTGCACCAGACTCAGATCCCCGGGCGAGATCTTGCCCGACCCGAGCAGCGAATCATGCAGCCAGTCAACCAGACCCGACCAGTACCGGGTGCCGAACAGGATGATCGGGAAGCGGGTGATCTTGTGCGTCTGCACCAGCGTCAGCGCCTCGAACAGCTCGTCCAGCGTGCCGAATCCGCCCGGCAGGCAGATGAACGCCTGCGAATACTTGACGAACATCGTCTTGCGTGCGAAGAAATAGCGGAAGTTGATCCCGAGATCCACCCACTCGTTCAGACCCTGTTCCATCGGCAATTCGATGCCCAGGCCGATCGAGAATCCGCCCGCCTCGTGCGCGCCGCGGTTGGCCGCCTCCATCACACCGGGACCGCCACCGGTGATCACCGCGAAGCCCGCCCGCGAGAGCGCATCGCCGATCGCCCGCGCGGCCTGATACTCCGGATGGTCCACCGGCGTCCGCGCGGACCCGAAAACCGTTACCGCACGCGGTATTTCGGCGAGCGCACCGAATCCCTCCACGAATTCGCTCTGGATCCGCAGCACCCGCCACGGGTCGGTGTGCACCCAGTCGGTGGGACCGCGGCCGTCGAGCAGATGCTGATCCGTGGTGCCGGTCCCCTGTTTACGATCCCCCCGCAACATGATCGGCCCCCGGAACTTCGGCGCCGATCGAGGCGATCGGGACGCGGCGGGCTCGGTTTCGCTGGACATGAAATCAACGCTAGCAGTTGGGTTGCTGGGGTCAGGCGCGTGTGAGGTAACCGCGCAGAATATCGGCGACCGTGGTGATCTGCGCGGTCGGCACGTGCTCGTCGACGGTGTGCGCGAGGTTCGGGTCGCCGGGACCGAAGTTGACCGCGGGGATACCGCGAGCGGCGAAACGCGACACATCGGTCCAACCGTATTTGGCGCGGATACCACCACCGCCGTGCGAATGCACCTGTTCGACAAGGTTCTTCGCGGCGGGCGCGGTCAGACCGGGTAGTGCGCCCGGCGAACCGTCGGTGCGTTCGAAATCCAAGTCCAGACCCGAGAACACCTGGCGCACATGCTCGGTCGCCTGCTCGAGCGAACGATCCGGCGCGAAACGGAAATTCACCAGCACGCTCGCCTCGTCCGGCACGACGTTACCGGCCACACCGCCGTCGATCCCCACCGCCGAGAGGCCCTCGCGATAGACGCAGCCGTCGATGTCCACCTCGCGCGGCCGATATTCGCGCAGCCGTTGCAGAATCGGGCCGAGCGCGTGAATCGCGTTGTCCCCCATCCAGGCTCGCGCGGTGTGCGCGCGGGTGCCGCGCACGGTGAGCCGAACCCGCAGTGTGCCTTGACATCCCGCCTCGATCCACGCACCCGACGGCTCGCCCAGGATCGCCAGATCGCCGTCCAGCCATTCGGGGAGTTCGCGTTCGATCCGGCCGAGGCCGTTGAATTCCGCGGCGATCTCCTCGCAGTCGTACATGATCAGCGTCAGATCGCACACCGGCTCGGCGACCGTGGCGGCCAGATGCAGGAACACCGCGTCACCGGACTTCATGTCGACGCTGCCGCAACCGTAGAGCGTCTGCTGCCCGTCCACCGTCTCGAATCGGCCCGGCACGTTGTCCGCGATCGGCACGGTGTCCAGATGCCCGGCCAGGATGACGCGGCTGTCCCGGCCGCGATCGGTGCGGGCCAGCACGCTGTTACCACAGCGCAGCACCTCGAAACCCGTGGTCTGCTCGCGCAACGCCCGGGTCACCGTGTCGACGATGGCCGCCTCGTCCTTGGAAACGCTCGGGATGTCCACCAGGGCGGCGGTGAGGACGATGGGGTCGGCACGCAGATCGATGGTCACCCGAACCAGACTAATTGTTCACGGCCTCGGGCTCCCGGGTCGCGAGGTATCCGGCGGCACCCACCGGCCCCACCCGGCCCGGCCTGCCCATACACTCGGGACCGTGAGCATTCAGGGAGCATCCGCAGTCGGCCTGGCGACCGTCACCGTGAACGGCACGGTCCTGGACAGCTGGTATCCATATCCCGAACTGGGCGGATTCGAGACTTCCGGCACCGAGAAGCTGAGCCCGGCCGATCCCGAGTACGCGCGATTCGCGGATCTGGTCGGCGTCGACGAGGCCCGTCGCGTGGAGGTGGTCGCGGTGCGCACCACGATCGCCGACCTGTCCGCCGCCCCGGCCGACGCGCACGACGTCTACCTGCGGCTGCACCTGCTCTCGCATCGTCTGGTGCGTCCGCACGGGCTGAGCCTGGACGGTCAGTTCGGGCTGCTCGCGAACGTGGTGTGGACCAATTACGGGCCGTGCGCGGTGGAGGAGTTCGAGCTGGTGCGCGCCCGGTTGCGCGCCCGCGGGCCGGTCACGGTGTACAGCCTGGACAAGTTCCCCCGGATGGTCGATTACGTGCTGCCCTCGGGTGTGCGGATCGGCGACGCGGATCGGGTGCGGTTGGGCGCGCATCTGGCCGAGGGCACCACGGTCATGCACGAGGGTTTCGTGAACTTCAACGCCGGGACGCTGGGCGCGTCGATGGTGGAGGGTCGCATCTCGGCCGGTGTGGTGGTCGGCGACGGCTCGGACGTCGGCGGCGGGGCGTCGATCATGGGCACCCTGTCCGGCGGCGGCAAGCAGGTCATCTCGATCGGTGAGCGCTGTCTGCTCGGCGCGAACGCCGGTCTGGGCATCTCGCTGGGTGACGACTGCATCGTGGAGGCCGGACTCTACCTGACCGCGGGCACCAAAGTCGCTCTCCCCGACGGCAATACGATCAAGGCCGCCGAGCTGACCGGGCAGTCGAACCTGCTGTTCCGGCGTAATTCGCTGACCGGCGCGGTCGAGGTCGTCGCGCGCAAGGGCACCGGTATCGAACTCAACGCGGCACTGCACGCCAACTGATTTCGAACGCATCCCCGCCCGGCCGCACATCGTGGCCGGGCGGGGTGTTTCGCTAGCCGAGCAGTTTCTTCTGGACCTTGCCCATCGCGTTGCGCGGCAGCGATTCCACCAGACGCACCTCGCGGGGCCGTTTGTGCACCGAAAGCTGTTGCGCCACATGGTCGATCAGCGCCTGCTCGAGTTCGCCGGGCGCGTCCGCGCGGGGCACCACGAAGGCGACGATGCGCTGCCCCAGATCGTCGTCCGGGACGCCGACCACGGCGACCTCCGCGACCGCGGCGTGGCCGAGCAGCACGGTCTCGATCTCGCCCGCGCCGATCCGGAAGCCGCCGGATTTGATCAGATCCACCGACTCCCGGCCGACGATGCGGTGGTAGCCGCCCGCGTCGATGGCCGCGACGTCGCCGGTGCGGAACCAGCCGTCCGCGGTCCAACATTCGGCGGTGGCATCGGGGCGGTTCAGGTAGCCGCCGAACAGCATCGGCCCGCGCACCTGCAATCCGCCGATGCTCTCGCCGTCGTGCGGGACGGGTTCGCCGGATTCGTCCCGCAGCCTGGTCTGCACGCCCTCGACCGGGACGCCGACCCAGCCGGGACGACGCTCACCGTCCGCGCGGATCGACAGCGTGATCATGGTCTCGCTCATCCCGTACCGCTCCACCGGCGCCTGCCCGGTCAGCTCGCGCAACCGCTCGAACACCGGCACCGGCAGCGGCGCACTGCCCGAGACCAGCAGCCGCGCATTCGCCAGTTCCTTTGCCGCGCCGGGATCTTCGACCACCCGGGACCACACCGTCGGCACGCCGAAGTAGATCGTGCCGGGGGCCGCGGCATAGGCCGCGGGCGTCGGTTTGCCGGTGTGCACCAGCGGGCTGCCCACCCGCAGCGGACCCAGCAGCCCCAGGATGAGACCGTGCACGTGGAACAGCGGAAGTCCGTGCACCAGAACGTCTTTCGAGGTCCACGCCCAGGCCCGCGCGAGCGCGTCCAGTCCGGCGGCGATCGCGCCCCGGCTCAGTACGACGCCCTTGGGCGCACCGGTGGTGCCGGAGGTGTAGAGGATGAAAGCCGTTGTGTCCGGGCCGGGTTCGGGGTAGGTGTGCCAGGAGCGGGCATGCGCGCGCACCGGAACCACCGGCAGTTCGGCACCCTCGGGAGCCTCGCCGAGCCACGCCTGCGCCCCGGAATCGGTCAGGATGTGCGCGATCTCGGCCGTGCCGGAATCCGGCGGCACCGGGACCACCGTGACCCCGGCGATCAGGCAGCCCAGCACGGCCAGCACGGTCGTCGCGGTCGGGCGCGCCAGCACCGCGACCCGTTCGGCCTGCGCGACGCGCTCGGCCACCGAGGTCGCCGCGCCGATCAGATCACTGCGCGAGAGCGTGAGCCCGTCGATCGTGACGGCGTCGGGAATATCCGCACCCGCGGCGACGGCGGCCGGATGCAGGGACTTCAGCAGCGGTAGTGACCCATACGACACCGGATCAACCTATCAAGCAGCCGACCCGCCGTTCCCGCCTTCCAGCGGTACCGCCGGAAAATGTTGCGGCTCAGGGGATCCGGAAGCCGGGCACCACGTGGTCACGCGCGAAACGACGCACCGCGGCGTCGTCGTCCAGTGGGATGACCGTCTGCGGGGTCAACGCCATCGACAACGCGGTGCGCGCGATCATCTCCGCCAGCGGCTTCGGGTCGTACTGCTCCAACTTGCCCTCCCGCTGCAGCCGTTCGATGAATTCGGCCAGGTAGTCACGTCCGAGTTCGATCACGGGCGCGCCGCGCACGGTCAGATACGGCAGCACCATCTCCGGTTCGGTGGTCAGCAGCCGGTCCAGCAGCTGGTTGCCGCGCAGCCCCTCCTGGAAGGCGACGAACAGTTCGACGATCTGCTCCTCGGCGCCGGCCTCGGAGTCGATCTGCCCCTGCACGACCGTGTCCACCTGGACGATGAACTCGCGCGCCTGCCGCAGCCCGACCGCCTGGATCAGGTCGGTCTTCCCGGCGAACCGGCGGTACAGGGTGGCCAGCGAGAGTCCGCCGCGCCGCGCGACCTCCACCATGCTGGTGCGCTTGATCCCGAAATCGAGGAAGGCCAGCAGTGCGGCGTCCAGGACCGTCGCCTGGTTGCGGTCCTCGGGAGCCGCGTCACGCACGAGCGGCAGCAGCTTCAGCTTCGCCAGCTTG
Organism: Nocardia macrotermitis; assembly: GCF_009604405.1. Taxonomy (GTDB): domain Bacteria; phylum Actinomycetota; class Actinomycetes; order Mycobacteriales; family Mycobacteriaceae; genus Nocardia; species Nocardia macrotermitis. The sequence continues at coordinate 358,292 of NZ_WEGK01000005.1, read as the reverse complement.
GTCACGACCGTATCCTCTCTCCGTACCTCGGGACGATGACAAGGAAATCACCGCACACCGGCAACTTTACGACCGCAGCGTTTGACAGGTCCAGATCCCGATGAGAAGGTGAGAAGGAAAGTTTCTCACACTTCTTCCGCTGGAGTGGCGTGAAGAGAGATCGAGGAGACGAGTCGACGATGACCGCCGCCGCCCAGCAATGGGCCGAGCCCGAACCGACCCGACCGGTGACACTTACCCCGGAGACGGTCCGCGAACACATCGACGGCATCGCCGCGTTCATCGGCGGGGCCGCGAATGTCGTCATGCAGCTGAGCCACCCGCCCGTCGGCTACGGCGTCGTGGAGAGCACCGTGGAGAGCGGCAAGGCGTCGCTGCACCCGGTCAAGCGGCTGCGCACCACCCTGACCTACCTCGCGGTCGCCTGGATGGGCACCGAGGAGGACTGCGCCGCCTATCGCGAGGCCGTCAACGGTTCGCACCGCGCGGTGCACTCCAAGCCGGGCGCGGAGGTCAAGTACAACGCCTTCGACCCGAACCTGCAGCTGTGGGTGGCGGCCTGCCTGTACTGGGGCGTGGACGATCTGTACACCCGCATGCGCGGCCCGATGGAACCCGCACTGGCCGACGAATTCTACCGCTACAGCGCGCGCCTGGGCACCACGCTGCAGATGCGTCCGGAGATGTGGCCCGCCGATCGCGCTGCCTTCCAACAGTATTGGGACGAGAACATCGCCAAGCGCACCATCGACGACACCGTGCGCGCCTACTTCAACGAGATGATCGACCTGAAGTGGCTGTCCTTCGTGCCGCGCACGCTGTTCGCCAAGGTGCATCGCTTCGGTGTGACAGCGCTGCTGCCGCAACACCTTCGCGATCAGATGGGGATGACCTGGACCGCGCGGGACGAGCGCCGCTTCACCCTGCTGCTGCGCTCGATCTCGGTGGTGTGGACACGGATGCCCGCGGTGATCCGCGCAGCTCCGCTCAACACCTGCCTGGCCTACATGCGTATGCAGCGCCGACTGGGCCGTCCGCTGGTCTGAGCCCCGCACTCGCGTTCTCGATCCTGTGCCGCACGTTCCCCGTGCGGCACAGGAGTTTCCGGACCGGACGGACCAATCTCCGCATCCACCGAGCGAACTTCCGGTCCAGACGGCAGGATGGTGATCATGCGCGTAGTGATTCAGCTTCACCCCGCCACCGAACTTCTTGCCGCCGTTGCCGATCCAGGCACACAGGTCGCGGCGGCCGATGTGGTCGGGGATCTGCCCGGTTTCGCCCTCGAGAACACCTACGAACCGATCCATATTCCGGGATTCACGGCGGGTACCGCCGGCGGACCGGAAACGTTCTCCGCCCATCCGGCCGACGGTTCGGTCGTGGTGCGCGGCGAGATTCCCGACGACGATGCGAACGTCCTGTCGGGTCTGCACGGTTTGTCCACTGTCGCAGGGGTTTTCGCCGATCCCGTGATCGAGTCCGTACTCACCTGCGGCGGCGATCCGGCCGTGGGTACCTGGCACGACGTCCAAACCCTGCTGCACACCGGCGATCTCACCACCGCCGGGCTCACCGGTAACGGCGTCGCGCTGGCGATCGTGGACACCGGCATCAACGCCGACAAGGTCAACCAGGTGCGCGGCGGGACGTTCACCATCGATGCCAAGCGCAGCTGGAATCCCCAGGGCGTCACCGGAACCGCGGGTCAGTTCCCGGTGGATCACGGCAGCATGTGCGCGTTCGACGCGCTGATCGCCGCACCGCAGGCCAGCTACCTCGACATTCCGGTCATGAAGAGCACCCGCCAGGGCGGTTCCACCATGGACGGCCTGCTGTCGGACGCCGTGGCCGCCTACGCGCATCTGCGCACCGTGCTGTCCGATCAGCCGGAAGCCTCCCGCGCACTGGTGATCAGCAACAGCTGGGGTTCGTTCTCGCCGCAGTGGGACTTCCCGGTCGGCCAGCCCGGGAACTACTCCGACAACCCGAACCACCCGTTCAACGTCATCGTCCGCTCGCTCGACGCCGCGGGCGCGGACATCCTGTTCGCCGCCGGGAACTGCGGTAAGGAATGCCCGGACGGCCGCTGCGCCTACCCCGATCACCCGATCGGCGGCGCCAACTCCAGCCCGAGCGTGCTGAGCATCGGCGGTGTGGATACCAAGGGACAGCGCGTCGGCTACTCCTCCCAGGGCCCGGGCCGCCTCAGCGACAAGAAGCCCGACGTCTGCGCGTACACCCACTTCCAAGGTTCCACCGCCTTCGGCGCGACCGAGCCCGACACCGGCACCTCGGCGGCCTGCCCCGTCGCGGCGGGCCTGGTGGCGGCCATCCGCACCACCCACTCGGCCACCGCCCTCCCCCCGGCCCAGCTGCGAGCGTTGTTGCAGCGCACCGCAACCCATCACGACCCGTCCGGTTTCGACTACGACTACGACTACGGCTACGGCACCCTCGACGCGTCGGCGATCCTCGCCGAACTCCAGAAGGCCACCGCGGCCCGCGCCTGACCCCCCGGTGGCAGCAGGGCCCGAGACCAAGAAAGTCGGGCCCTGCTGCCGCACCGAAATCCAGTACCGTGGACTCATGCCGCTACTCACCGTCCGGCTGCCCGAGGGCGCGAGCCTCGACGACGCACTGCGCGAACTACATCTGACCCGTGCCGACGCCGATATCGGCTACGGCCTGATCTGCCTCGACCCCGACGACGGGTTGTACGCGTTGCGCGTCACCGATGTGGCCGCGCAACGATTGAACGAATCCGATTCCGAGACCACCGTCTACGCGGACCCCCGCATCGAACCGGCGGGCCCGGATTCCCCTGCCTGAGAACGGAATCCGCGTACACCACGGCGGACCGCTCGGTATGCGACAATCCGCGAAGCCGAGGGCACCACTGCACGAATCCGAATTCGGGAACGACGCTCACGAATTCGAAATCCTCTGCGTGACAGGGGATCCGGTTACTCCGCGGTGAGCCGCTCGGCGGCGGCGGCGATGCGTTCGTCGGTCGCGGTCAGACCGATGCGGACGTGGTCGACGCCGGTGGGGCCGTAGAAATCACCGGGGGCGGCGAGAATACCGCGTTCGGCGAGCCAGTCCAGGGTGGTGCGGCCGTTCTCGCCGCGGGTGGACCACAGGTACAGGCCCGCTGACGAATGGTCGATGCGGAAACCGGCCTCCTGCAATGCCTTTCGCAGGATTTCCCGGCGCGCGCGATAACGTTCGCGCTGCCGCGCCTCGTGGGTGTCGTCGGTCAGCGCGGCGGTCATGGCCGACTGCACCGGGAACGGCATGATCATTCCGGCGTGTTTGCGCACCTCGAGCAGTTCGCGCACCAGGGCCGGATCGCCGGTCACGAATCCGGCGCGGTAACCGGCCAGATTCGAGGTCTTGGACAGCGAGTGGACGGCCAGCAGGCCGGTGTGGTCACCGTCGCAGACGCGCGGGTCCAGGATGGAGACCGCGGGCTCGTCCCAGGCCAGGCCCAGGTAGCACTCGTCGGAGGCGACGACCGCGCCGCGCTGGCGGGCGAAGTCCACCACCTTGCGCAGATGGTCGACGCCCAGCACCTTGCCGGTCGGATTGGACGGCGAGTTCAGGTAGATCAGGGCCGGAGATTCGGGGCCCAGGCGCGTCATCCCGTCCGCGCGCAGCACCCGGGTGCCCGCCAGCAGCGCACCCACCTCGTAGGTCGGATACGCGACCTCGGGAATGACCACCAGATCGGACGCACCCAGTCCGAGCAGTCGCGGCAGCCCGGCGATCAACTCCTTGGTACCGATCGCGGGCAGCACCGCTTCGGCGGCCAGACCCGTGATGCCGAACCGCCGCGCCAGCGCCTCGACGGCCGCGGCACGCAGTTCGGGCGTCCCGTGGGTGGCCGGATAACCGGGCACCTCGGCGACCGCGGACAGCGCCGCACGGATCAGCGGATCGACCGGATCGACCGGTGTGCCCACCGACAGGTCCACGATGCCGCCGGGATGTTCCGCCGCCCGCGCCTTCGCGGAAGCGATGGTGTCCCAAGGGAAATCCGGCAGCAGACTACTGACGGGACGACGCACTCCCAACGTCGTTACTCGCTCGCCATCGGCGGCAGCGCCGCGATGAACGGCGGGTCGAAGTCCACCTTGCCGACCTTCGTCGCGCCGCCCGGGGAACCCAGGTCGTCGAAGAAGTCGACATTGGCGTTGACGTACCCGCTCCACTGGTCCGGGGTGTCGTCCTCGTAGAAGATCGCTTCCACCGGACACACCGGCTCACATGCACCACAGTCCACGCACTCGTCGGGATGGATGTACAGCATGCGACCACCCTCGTAGATGCAATCCACGGGGCATTCCTCGATGCACGCCTTGTCCTTCACGTCAACGCACGGTTCAGCGATGATGTACGGCACTGCCGCTCTCCTAGTCTGTCCTCGCCTGCGGGATACTCCGCCCGCGCAACAGTATCCCGGCATCACACATTACTACTGGTCAGCCTTGCCTAACTTTCGGTCAGATCCGCGGTGCCACCTCGAGATCCGACCAGAGCAACTCCAGCCGGAACGGATCCGAGACCGACACCGCCACCGGACTCATATCCCGATGCGACGTCCCTATGTGCGTGTACGGGCCCGTTCGCGCCGACAACGCATACCGTTCGATCGTCAGAACACCGACTTTGTCGAAGCTGATGATCCAGTAGTGCGGGATCCCGGCGTCGGCGTAGTCGCTCATCTTGTGAACTCGATCACGCCTCGCCGACCAGGTCGACAACACCTCGCCGACGATCAGGCAATGCTCGGCGGTCAGCTGCTCGTACTCGGGAAGGCATCGATGCAGGACGAAATCCGGTTTGCGAGCGGTAGCGGGTACCTCCCACAACAACACATCGATCTCGGTGTTGGTTTCGTAGCAGGGCTCACCCCCACCCCGGCGCATCTCGCCGACGGCGGCCTGCTCCAAGGCGAGGGACAATCGGGTCCCGACCTTCTGGTGATCTCGGCCTCGCTGTTCGCGAGGCACGACGTACCCGTCGACGATCTCCAGCTCACGCCGGATGTCCTCGTCGAGATCAAGGAAGGCTTCCCAGGAGATCGGCTCCTGTTGGGCCCGAGGCCAGCTCGCGGTCACGCTGCCATCGTAACCGCCGCGCGCACTCATCCCACCGAGAGCGGTACCGCGGTGACCGCTCCGCCCCGTTCGCGCCAAGGGTGGCCCTGCGGGTTCACCGACAACGCCAGCCCGATGTGCGGATCGGCAAGTGCCGCAACATGTTCCGTAACCTGCGGGGCGATCCAGGGGGAACCGGCCAGGATGTAGCGCGGGTGCGCGGTGAGCCGCTCGGTGAGAACGTAACCGCACTGGGCGGTGAGTTCGGCGAGGGTGTCCAGGTTCGGCCAGGGGCGCTCGGGATTGACGTGGTCGGGGGTCAGCGGGGAGACGCCGCCCCAGTCGTCGATTCCGGCGTCGAGCAGGGCGCGGCACTCCTCGAGGGAGACCAGGTTCGGCGGGGCCTGGATGCGCATGTTCGGGCCGAGGAGCAGCCTGGTCACGGCGATGGCGGCGCGGAATTCCTCGAGATTCGCGTCGGGACTGTGGCGCATCGCGGTGTCCTGTTTGGCCAGGAAGTTCTGCACGATCACCTCCTGCACGTGCCCGAATTCGTTGTGCGACTTCGCGATCGCCAGGATCGACTCGGCCCGCTCGGTCATGTTCTCGCCGATGCCGATCAGGATGCCGGTGGTGAACGGCACCGACTCGCGGCCCGCGTCGTTCAGCGCGCGCAACCGGACCGCCGGATTCTTGTCCGGGCTGCCGTAATGGGCCTGCCCACGCTGGGTGAACAGCCGCTCGGAGGTGGTCTCGAGCATCATGCCCATCGAGGGCGCGGTGGGCTTGAGGCGCGCGATCTCCTCCTGGCTCATGACCCCCGGATTCAGATGCGGGAGCAGACCGGTTTCCTCGAGCACCCGGATCGCCATGGCGCGCACGTAATCCAGCGTGGAGCTGTACCCGCGCTCGTCGAGCCACTGCCGGGCCTCGGGCCAGCGCTCCTCGGGTCGATCCCCGAGCGTGAAAAGTGCTTCCTTACAACCCATTTCAGCACCATTGCGAGCGATCTCGAGGACCTCGTCCGGCTCCAGATACATCCCCCGGCCCGCGGCGCGCAGCTTGCCGGGGACGGTGACGAACGTGCAGTAGTGGCAGACGTCGCGACACAGATTGGTCAGCGGGATGAAGACCTTGCGCGAGTAGGTGATCGGCAGCGCGGACTCGCGATCGCCGTACGTCGCACGCAATCCCGCGTCGCGCACCCGGGCCGCCGCTTCGCACAGCTCCGCCAGATCCGCGCCGCGCGCGTGTAACAGCACCACGGCATCGTCGAGTTCGAGTCCGACTCCCTCGCGCACGCGCCGCAATGCCGCACGCATCGCCGAGGCCGTGGGCACGGCGACCGGGACGCCCGGTACAGGTAGCTCCGTCACGCTCTCGATCATGCGCCAACCATCCGACAGTTCTCCCTTCGGTGCCTGTGAGGTGAGACAACTCGCCGCCCGCGCACCCTATTCCGAGTCCTCCGGATCGGGGGCAATCCGTCCGAATCAGCGGGAACTCCGGGCCCGCACACACGCAGCAGTCACAGTAGCCGCGTGACCGTCCGATTTGATGCACTATGGCGGTATGGCATACGGAGGGGCGATGGGCCAGGAGCAAACTCCAGCAGGGCGAACCGTTCTCGCGGAACCGGCGTGGCGGCCGAGTCCGCGCGCGAAGACGCTCTGGGCGATACCGGCGGCGATCGGCTGGGTGATCGTCGTGATCGCCGAGGTGGTGTGGTTCCTCTCGGATTCCGCGCACCGTCCCTGGCAGGTGCTCGCGCTGGTGATCACGCTGGTGGTGGCCGCGGCGCATGTCGCCGGGGTGCCGATGTGGCGGTACGCGGTGCATCGCTGGGAGGTCACCGCCGATGCGGTGTACACCCGCACCGGCTGGTTCACCCAGGAGAGCCGCGTCGCGCCGATCAGCCGGGTGCAGACCGTCGACACGCATCGCGGCCCGCTCGAACGCCTGCTCGGCCTGGCGACCGTCACGGTGACCACGGCGTCCTCCGCGGGCGCGGTACGAATTCCCGCACTGGATCTGGCGACGGCCGAACAGACCGTCGAGCGGTTGACCGAGGTCGCCGCGACGCACCAGGGAGATGCGACGTGACCGCACCGGAGCCGATCGGCGCCGCGACGACCGGCACGTCCGCGGTCCCCTGGCGTCGGCTGGACGGCCGGATGCTGCTGTTGCATCCGGTGCGTGAGGTGGTGCGCTTCATCCCGGTGCTGATCGTGACCGTCATCGCGGGCAGCCGCAGCGACAATCCGATGTGGAGCCTGGCGGCGCTGGCGGTGATCGTCGGGCTGGCAGTCACGCGCTGGTTCACCACCACCTACCGGATCGGCCCGGACACCGTGCAATTGCGGCGCGGGCTGCTGCAACGCAAGACGTTGACGGTGCCGCGCTCACGCATCCGCTCGGTGGACGTGCACGCGGATCTGATGCACCGACTGCTCGGGCTGGTGGTGCTGGCCATCGGCACCGGCCAGCAGGCAGACAAGCAGGAACGGTTCCATCTCGACGGGGTGGACGCCCGGCAGGTGCCCGAACTGCGCGCACTGCTGCTGCACGACGTGGAATCACCTGCGGGACAGCATGTTCCACAGGTCAAACAGCCGGATTCCCAGCCGCACAAGGGAATCGAGATCGGACATTGGCAAGCGGGCTGGGTCCGTTATGCGCCGCTGTCCCTGCGCGGACTGGCGGTCATCGCGCCGATCGTCGGTCTGGCCTTCAAGTTCGGCGTCGCCAGCGTGCTGTTCAACTCCGAGACGGTCAAGGAGATCGGTACGCGCGGTGCGGTTTTCATCGCGATGACCGTCGTGATCGTGCTGGTGGCGCTGATCGTGGTGGTGACACTCGGCGACTGTCTGCGTTATCTGACAACGTATTTCGGCCTGCGCGTCATCGACGACGGCCGCACCCTGCACATCAGCCACGGCCTGTTCACCACCCGCCAGACCACGCTGGATCTGGCCCGTCTGCGCGGCGCGACGCTCAAGGAACCACTGCTGCTGCGGCTCGCGGGCGGCGCGGAACTCGACGCCATCATGACCGGCACCGGTTCCCGGCAGAAGATCCTGCCCCAGGCCCCGCGCACCGCCGTGGACCACACCCTCGCCCAGTTGCTCACCAGCCGCCGGCGACATCGCGAGTCCGAACCTCTTGTCGAGGGTGAAACATACGGCGCAGCAACGGATTACCAGTCATCGAGCGACGCGGTCGAGCACGCGGAGACCGATCGCCGGACCCCGAATGCCGACACGCCCGCAGCCCGTATAACGAGCTGGGGATCGACCACTGCGGTCACCAGCATCGATGAAATATGCCCTCCCGCAAGGCAATCCGCATCGAATGACTTCAGCGGTACGAAAGATGCGGCCGCGCCCGTACACGTCGCCCTGATCCCGCACGGCAGCCGCGCCCGGCGGCGGCGGTTCACCCGTGCACTGGTGCCACTAGTGGTGATCGCGGTGATCATGGCGGTGATAGACGTTGCGGGACTGGGGATTCCGGCGTGGTCGTGGATCGTGCTCGCGGTCGTCGCGGTGATCGCGCTGGCGTTGGCGCAGGATCGCTACCGGGGCCTGGGACATGCCGTGATCCCCGGCGACGCCACGGGACCGACCTGGCTGATCACCCGCAACGGCTCCCTGGACCGCGACCGCGACTGCCTCGAGGCACCCGGCATCATCGGCTGGACCGTCCGCCAGACCTTCTTCCAACGTCGCGCGGGCCTGGCCACCCTGGTCGCCGCGACGGCCGCGGGTAAGAAGCGGTACCGGGTCGTGGATGTTCCGCTGCATCAGGCGTGGTCGCTGATCGAGGCGGTGACACCCGGACGTCTCGGGCACCGCTGAGCACGCCCGAACCTCAGCGCCGCGCGGCCTTCCCCGCATTGCGCGCGGGCAGCACATACCCGCGCCAGAACAGATAACCGCCCGCCGGAATCACACCGCAGGCCAGGAACAGCGGGGTGGTCCAACTGTCGGTGAGGATCACATCCCCGCCGGGCCCGGTGGTCAGGCACACCACGAAACCGACCAGCCACACCAGCACCGGCAGCGACATCATGGCCGGACTCGATACCACCGTCGCCATCCCCATCACCAGCACCAGATTGATCACCGCCGCGAAGAGCGCGCTGATCGGGAACGGAGTCGCACCGATATAACTCGGCAGATACAACACCTCGACCGCGAAGGTCAGCAGCCCGTTGAAGACCAGCAGCACCGCCAGCGCCACACCGGCCAGCAGATATCCGGGCCGCTGCTCCTCCGCCGAGGATTCCGTGCGGCCGATCGTCGGCGCCGTCACTGGACGGGCGGGAAGCCGAGCAGTGTCAACAGGTGACTCTGCATATCGACGACCGAGTACAGCACCGACAGATACAGCTCGTGCTGCGCCTGGAAATGCGGCTGCTGACTCTGCACGAACGCCACAATGGCATCCTGCAAACTCCAGTTGTACATGCCGCTCAGTCTAGAGCCGCCCGATACACCGCCGCGCCGACCGTCACAAGATCGCGACACGGATCGGGCACACTGCCGTCCGACATGAACTTCCCCAGCCCGGAGCCACTCTCGCCGACGTCACCGCGTTCGCCACGACCGCGCGCCGATGCATCATCGTCGGACAAGTTGTCGCTCACCACCCGGACCGATCAGAGGTCTGCGCCAGCCGCCCGAAACCAGCACGACTTCGGCACGCCGCGAACACCCGATCAGCGCTCAGATCACCAGGGCGCGGCCAACCCTCTGTCTACTCAGGTATTCGCCGTATGACCTGCTCCCCGCGCCTCGATAGCTCTGCGAACATCCCGAATCAGCGCAATGACCGGACGGGTATCCAGGGGCGCTAGGGCAGATCCAGACCAGCGAACAGATCGTGTTCGCGTCCGTCGGGGCCGACCTCGCCCCGCTGCCCGCGCACGAGGATGTAGTGCTCCTCGGGCAGGATCGGCTGGGCGATATCGTTCGAGAGGGCGAATTCGCGGCCCGACGGAGCCACGGCGACCTGGGTCGCGTGGGCGCGCAAGGCAGCGCGTTTGGCGGGGAGCACCTCGGAGACGTCGATGGTGGTGGTCACCGATTCACTTGGCACGCAAGCCAATTCCCCTTCGGCGGGCAGGATCCAACCGGCCGGGAGTGCGCCCGGCAGCTGGTCCACCGTGCGGCGGGCCAACGCCTCGGTGTGCAACCGCAACACCGTCGCATCGGTGACGGACCAGTAGAGTTTCGGTACGTCCCAACCACTTTCGGCGGCGCGATCCACCGCATCCATCGTGATCCGGTGTGCGCGAAGGTGATCCGGATGTCCGTACCCGCCCTTGGGGTCGTAGCCGACCACCACCGCGGGCCGCGTCTCGAGCAGAATCCGCGTCAGCGCCTCGACCGCGGCGTCACCGGATTTCACGAACGCCCGCGGATGCAGCGCCGCCTCCGATTCGCGCGGCGCGGCGGTCGTCCCCGACATTCCCGAATCCCGCCAGTGCCCCGCACCACCCAGGAACAGCGGCGGCCCGGCACCCAATTCGCCCAGGGCCCTGGACAATTCGCCGATCCGATAACCGCCGAGCTGATCGGCCGCGGAGCTCACCAGCTGCGCCAACTCCGCGCCGATGACCTCGCCCTCCTCGCCGAGGGTGCAGGTCACCACGGTCACCGCCACCCCCCGACGCCGATAGTGCGCGATGGTGCCGCCGGTATCGATCGTCTCGTCGTCCGGATGCGCGTGCACCAGCAGCAGGCCGCCGACCGGGGCGTCACCGGTCACGACAGCCGCCGCCAGTTCGCCGCGCCACCGAAGATACCGACCTCGATCGAACCGCTGAGCGACACCCCGTCCATCCGCGGCCCGGCCGCGGCGACGCCGTTGTCCTGCACGATCGGCAGCACGGTCGCCAGATCCCACAGCTTCGGCTCGGCCTGGGCGATCGCCTTGGGCAGATCGATACCGCGCAGCGCCGCGTCGATCTGCGCCTGCAACGTCGGATCGCACACCCCGGACACGTTGCCGGGAGCCTTGCGGATCACCTCGGCCTGCGTGGTGGCGGTGTCGTTCTGGCCGGTGGTGGGCACCGCGGGCAGGCAGCCGTACCGCGAGGCCAGCACGGTCGCGGGATCGCCGCCGGCCTGCTCCCAGCCGACGATCGCGTCGACGGTGCCGTCGAGCAGATCCTTACCGTAGAGCTCGTCGGCGGGCAGGTTGCGCACGCTGGCATCGATTCCGGCACTGCGCAATTGGTCCGCGGCGGTATTGGCGACCGCGAGCGCGGTGGTGTCCTTGTCCACCGCGCCGATCTTGATGGTCAGCGTCTTGCCGTCCTTGGCGACCTGACGCGGTTGCGGGGCGGGCGAGGTCGTGGAATTGGTCGGCGGCGTCTCGGGGGCGCGCGCGAAGCCCGCCTCGGCCAGCAATCCGAACGCCTGATCCGCGTTCATCCGCGGCGGCTGGGTCGGGGCGTATCCGGGATCGGACGGCGAAAGTACCTGTGCGCGAGCGGGTTCCACCCAACTGCCGGTCTGCGCGCCGACCGAGGCCAGCAGTCCGGGATCCACCAGACCCAGCACCGCGCGCCGCACCCGGACGTCGCTGAGATCGCCGGTGCGCCCGTTGAGCACCAACTGCATCTCCCGGGCCTGCGGCATGATCGCGGTCCGCACCGAGGGCACCGCGCCGAGCTGCGCCTGCGTCGCGGCCGTGCCGTGCACCAGCGCCATCTGCGCATCACCCGACCGCAGCGATTCGGCGACCTGCGCGGTGGTGCCGCCGCCGCGCAACTGGATCTGATCGGGCACCGCCGGTGTGCCCCAGTACCGGTCGTTGCGTTCGAGCAGGATCTCCTCGCGACCGGCGTCGGCCTGTTTGACCCGGAACTGCCCGCCGGAGATGGGATTCTGATCGATCAGCCCGCGATCGAGCGTCAGCGCCCGTTCGAATCCGCCGGGCGCGTCCTTGAGCAGATGCGAGGGCAGCAGATCGGTGAACAGACTCCGCCACGCCGGGTAGGCCCCGTTCATGGTGACCGTCACCGTCTTACCGCCCTGCGACGAGCTCACATCGGTGATCATCCGATACCCGGCCGGATCGACCACCCCCGGTTCGGTGATCATCTGCTGCCACAGATACCGGAAATCCTCCGCCGCGATCGGCGCACCATCGGACCAGGACGCCTGATCCTGGATCTTGTAGGTGACGGTGAACGGATTCTGCGACGTCACATCCGCCGACACCATCAACGCACTGTCGGGCACCCAATCGGTCGCCCCGGGCGTCGTCGGCGAGGGCACCGGCCGGAACGGACTCGGAAACACCATGGACGCAACGGCATCCGTGGCCGGAGACTGATTCGACCGCAGATGCGGATTGAACCCGATCCCGATGTCGTCCACCGCCACCACCACCGTGGTCTTGGTCGGCGTCGCGGGCAACGTCTTCGGACTGTCCGTACTCTCGATCGGCGGCGGCGGATTGGCCGTACACCCGGTGAGCAACGTCACCGAACCCGCCAACACCAACGCCACAACCCGCAGCAGCACCGTGGCACGCCGCGTCGCGCAAGCCCCCGCTGTATCTTTGGCCTCCGCTCCGCTCCGGCAGGGCTGCGGCCCCCCAAGGGCCGATTCTTCCCTCCCTCCGCTCCTCCGCTTCGCTCCCCCGCTCCGGTCAGTCCAGAATCGACCCGGGCCGCGGCCAGGAGTTGGCGTTGTCCGAGGTCGGCGAAACTGGGTGGACCTCGTGCTACTCCACGCTGAGCGGCTCACCATGCGATCCCTCTTCCGCCAATCCAGACTCGACCTCGGCCGCAACCAGGAGCAGACGTTATCGGAGGTCGGTGAAACCGGGTGAACCCAGGGTCGACATTGGAGGTTGTGCTCGCAGAACTACCCGCCGACCTTGCCGCGCGCACCGGAAAGTGCTGCGCGACAAGGCGTTCACGCTTCGTCACGACGAACGGGACGTCCGGTCAGGCGTTCGTCGCCGCCCGGTCGCGGGCCTTGCGGCGGGCGGCCTCGCGGCCACGCTCGGTGGCGCCGAGGGTGACCTTGCGCACCCGCACGATCTCCGGGGTGACCTCGACGCACTCGTCGGCGGCGCAGAACTCCATCGCGCCCTCGAGGTCGAGTTGCAACGGCTTGGCCAGGGTCTCGAACACATCGGCGGTGGCCGAGCGCATATTGGTCAGCTTCTTCTCGCGCGTGACGTTGATGTCCAGATCCTCCGCGCGCGGGTTGATCCCGACGACGTGACCCTCGTAGCTGTCCGCACCCGGCTCCACGAAGAACTGCCCGCGATCGGCCAGCTGGATCATCGCGAACGGCGTCACCGAACCGGCACGGTCGGACACCAGCGAACCGGTGTGCCGCGCGCGGATCTCACCGGCCCACGGGGCGTACCCGTCGAACACGGCGTTGGCGATGCCGGTGCCGCGCGTCTCGGTCAGGAAGTCGGTGCGGAAACCGATCAGACCGCGCGAGGGCACGATGAACTCCATCCGCACCCAACCGGCGGAGTGGTTGCTCATCTGCACCATCTTGCCCTTGCGCGCGGCCAGCAGCTGCGTGATCGCGCCCAGGTACTCGTCGGGGCAGTCGATGGTCAGCTCCTCGAACGGCTCGTGCACTTTGCCGTCGACCTGCTTGGTGACCACCTGCGGCTTACCGACGGTCAGCTCGAAACCCTCGCGCCGCATCTGCTCGACCAGGATGGCCAGCGCCAGCTCACCACGGCCCTGTACCTCCCACGCGTCCGGGCGGCCGATGTCCAGCACCCGCAGCGAGACGTTGCCGACCAGTTCCTGATCCAGCCGCGACTTCACCATGCGAGCGGTCAGCTTGTGGCCCTGCACCCGGCCGACCAGCGGCGAGGTGTTGGTGCCGATGGTCACCGAGATGGCGGGCTCGTCGACGGTGATGCGCGGCAGCGCGACCGGGTTCTCGACGTCGGCGAGCGTGTCGCCGATCATGATCTCCGGAATGCCCGCGATGGCGACGATATCGCCCGCGACGGCCTCCTCACCCGGGGTGCGCTCGACGCCGACGGTCTTGAGCAGTTCGGTGATCTTCACGGTCTTGACGCCGTCACCGTGCATCCACGCGACGTTCTGTCCCTTGGTCAGGGTGCCGTTGTGAATACGGACCAGCCCGATGCGGCCCAGGAACGGCGAGGCGTCCAGGTTGGTGACGTGCGCCTGCAGCGGCGCGGTCGCGTCGCCCTTGGGCGCGGGCACGTACTTCATCAGGACCTCGAACAGCTCGTCGAGGTTCTCCGCGTCCGGCGCGTTGCCGTTCTCGGGACGATTGGTCGACGCCTTGCCCTCGCGGCCCGAGGCGTACAGCACGGGCAGATCCAGCGCCAGCTCGGCGGCCTCGGAAGCCTCGTCGTCCAGGTCGGAGGCCAGGTCCAGGAGCAGGTCGTGACTCTCCTCGACGACCTCCTCGATGCGCGCGTCGGGCCGGTCGGTCTTGTTGACCACCAGGATCACCGGCAGCGACGCGGCCAGCGCCTTGCGCAGCACGAAACGGGTCTGCGGCAGCGGCCCCTCGGACGCGTCGACCAGCAGCACGACACCGTCGACCATGGACAGCCCGCGCTCGACCTCGCCACCGAAGTCGGCGTGGCCGGGGGTATCGATGACGTTGATCACCGTGATGCTGCCGTCGGCGTTGTGCCGGTGCACCGCGGTGTTCTTGGCGAGAATGGTGATGCCCTTCTCGCGCTCCAGGTCACCGGAGTCCATGACCCGGTCCACGAGCTCGGCACGTTCGGCGAAGGCGCCGGACTGCCTCAGCATCGCGTCGACCAGCGTCGTCTTGCCGTGGTCGACGTGCGCCACGATGGCGACGTTGCGGAAGTCGACAGACGACACGTTGATTCCTCCTGCTGAAATGAAGTGGTTGCCGGCCAACCCTCGCCGTAGAGGGTCCGTACAAGACAGGTGGAGACAACTCACCGGGCATGCGGCCGGATACAGCGTACCGAAATCCGGTGAAGGCTCCCCCTTCGACCTGTTCGGATCGCCCCACGGGACGCCCCGGCAGGGGTACAACCGGGGTTATGGGTACTCCACTGCTCACCGACGAAGAACTGCGTACCGCGCTCACCGGCCTGCCGGATTGGACCCGCACCGGCGACAGCATCGCCCGCACCGTCGAGGCGTCGTCGTTCCCGGCCGGCATCGATCTGGTCGGCCGGGTCGCCGCCGCGGCCGAGGAGGCGAATCACCATCCCGACATCGATATCCGCTGGCGCAAGGTCACCTTCACGCTGTCCACCCATTCCGCGGGCGGGCTCACCGCGCTGGACGTGAGGTTGGCGAAGCGGATAGACGAACTCGCACAACAGAATTGAGCTGAGAAATCAGGCGGTGACGTAGGACCCGGCGTGCATCCCGAACCGATCCCGCCGGGTCCAGATCAGCCACGAGTAGAACCCCAGCACGCCGATCACGTCCACCGCGCCGAGCCAGGCCAGTACGCCGGGCCGGGAGATCTTCCAGATCGTGGGTTGCGCGAACGACAGCACCCACGGCACCCCGATCAGCGCGTTGACCAGCCAATATCCCGCTACCACGCGAACGCCGACCGCGGTGCGCAACGGCCCGTACGTCAGCCACAGCAGCAGCGGCAGCAACCAGACCCAGTGATGCGACCAGGAGATCGGCGAAACCATCAGGCCCAGCAGCTGCACCACCAGCAGCGCGCCCATCCGATCGTCCGGTTCGAGCGCCCGCCAGGCCAGCACCGCGAGCACCGCGACCACCACCACCCACGCGATCCACCAGGGCCCGAACGGAATTCGATGTCCGGCCAGCTGCCAGGGCGCGCCCGCGTCGTGGCCGAGGATGCGGCTCAACGCCCCGCGCAGTGACTGATTCCACACCGAACCCACCGGCCCGATCCGGTTCGCATCGCCCACCAGCGGCCCGAAATACGTGCGCGTCTCGTCCGACGAGATCACGAAACTCAGCCCGATCGTCGCGGCGAACGCCACCGCCGAGGCCACCGCGGCGGCCCAGCGTCGCTGCGTCAGGAAGTACAGGCCCGTGATCGCCGGGGTCAGCTTGACGCCCGCGGCCGCACCGACCAGCAGTCCCGACCACCACCAGCGCGCGGACCGCACCGCCAGCATCACCGCGAGCATCAGGAACACGTTGACCTGGCCGTAGTCGATCGTGGTGCGCACCGGTTCGAGCCACAACCCCAGCGCTGTCCAACCCAGTGCCGCTGTGTACCAACGACTTTCATGCGCCGCGTCACCCAGGATCAACCCCATGCTGATCCGCACCACCGCATACAGCGCCGCGACGATCAGCAGCAACCACACCACGGCGACGAGCGTGAACGGCAGAAAATGCAACGGCCAGAACACCACCGCCGCGAAGGTCGGGTAGGTAAACGGCAGCGGAAAATCCGGTGTCTTGTCCGCGTACGTGAAGTCGTAGAGGTGACCACTGCCCAGCGAGGCCGCGCCGTAGACGTAGACGTGCAGATCGACCAGGTTCATCCCGTTGGGCGAGAGCAACATCCACAGCATCCGCGCCAACACCGACAGTCCCAGCAACGACGCGGCGATCGGGCGGGCGCGCGGGGCGGTCCACATTTCTCCGAGCCCCGCGCTGGCGCTGGGTGCCGTCCGGAGATCTGGGTTCACTGCGAACAACTTTCGGTCGGGTCGGCGGGCCGGGTCAAGACTAATCACACCGTTCCCCCGTCCCGCGAGCCCGTGACACGCCCGGCACCATTTGCACCATCAATCCCATGAGCACCACTGGTCACACGATATATTCCAGCCTGTACCCGGTTATCCCGGGCAAGTCTCGAATAACCTGCCATTAGCTGAACAGAACATCACGGCTGCGCTGTACAACACCCTGCTCACTCCCTAGAGTGGCACGGCGTACGCGATGCGCCCCCGCATCGCATTTTGACGTACCCGAGCTAAGGACGGCTACACCAGTGCTTCGCATCAGAGGAACGCGGTTCGCATTGTCGGTGCTGGCTATTGCGGCCGGTGCGGCCTTGACCGCCTCGACCACGGCAGTCGCCGCCCCCGCCACGCAGACCCAGGCGAACACCCCGCTGGTGCCCGAAGGCGTGCCGGTGGACGCGCTGGTCTCGCTGGCCCCCGCCATCATCGGCGCGGCCGCGGCCCAGCAGATCTCCGGGCCCGCACAGCAGTCCATCCTGGGCCAGGCGCAACAGGCGCTGAACTCCTCGGGCCTGCCGCCGTCGGTCAAGACGACCCTCGGCGCGCTCATCGCATTCCTCGACGGTAGCAACGGCGGCGGACCGGATATTCCCAAGAATGGTCCGACCATCGCCCAGTTCCTGTACCCGAGCATCGGCAAGAACTGCATCGGCGCGGGTTCCGATTCGGTCGGCACCGCGCTGGCCGTGCCCGGCCCCGCCGAACTGCCGCCCCCGGGCCCCAAGGCCGGGCAGACCGGCTTCGTGTTCACCGCGCTGGGCACCAAAGGTCTCACGCCGCACCAGGGCACCCCGATGACGGTGCAGTGGATCAACCTGGACACCGGCCGGGGCAGCACGCAGGCGCTGACCGACGCCGCGCACATCAACCCCGACGGTCCGGCCACGCTGAGCGCGATCGCCAACACCGGTTCGGGACGGGTCGTCGCGGTGGTCTCCGGTTCGCTGACCACGCGGCCCGCGGCCGACAAGGCGCCGATCACCTGCTCGTTCCTGCCGACCCTGGGCTTCTTCATCGTCCCCAACGCGGCACCGGCCGCGCAGACGACGACCAAGACCCCGGCCAAGCAGCCGCAGCAGGCGGCCGTGCCGTCGGCGCAGACGCCCGCCAAGCCGCAGCAGGCCGCGCAGCCGCAGGCCAAGGTGCCGGCGCACGCGTAATTCGATTCGGGCTCTACCAGGCTCGACAGCAACTCCGACCGGAGTGTCGCGATCCGCGACACTCCGGTTTTTTGGTCTTGATACGGCGTAGAACGCCCGCGAATTGTGATAGACCCCATATATGTCGACTGTCGATCAGCTCGTACGGTCCGCATCATCCGCCTCCGATTCCGCGCGTGCGAAACCGGATTCCGCCGGGCGCGGTCGCGCCGGACGGTCGGTCATGTCCCGCCGCTCCTACAAATCGGTGCTCTCCACCCGCTCGCACCGATCGATCCTGTCGATCCGCTCCGAACGGTCCATCCTGTCCATCGGATCGGCCTATTCGGTGCTGTCCGTCGGCAGCGTCGGATCGGTGCTGTCGGTCGGCTCGATCGGCTCGTTCCTGAGCATGGGTTCGGTGCTGTCCGGCATTTCCCGCTGGTCGCTGCTGTCCTGGATGGGCAACCGCGAGATTCCCGAGGCCAGGCCCACACTTCGCGTGGTTCCCGAGGAACCCGCTCTCTCCTCGGACGACCCCACCTACCCCTGCCAGACCTGAGTCTTCGCGTTCACCCGGCCCAGCGAGCCCGAACCGCTGGGCCGACTCTTCCGCTGATCGGTCCGAAATCGTGTCGAGCCACGGTCGGAGCTTTCAGCGTCGACGGAACCGGGCCGATCACCATTGGCCGTAATTGGCGGTCAGGATCGTGTTGAGGTCGACGCTGATGCCGTCGAGGGTGGATTTGTTGATCTGGAAT
The DNA here is from genome assembly GCF_009604405.1 of Nocardia macrotermitis. Taxonomy (GTDB): domain Bacteria; phylum Actinomycetota; class Actinomycetes; order Mycobacteriales; family Mycobacteriaceae; genus Nocardia; species Nocardia macrotermitis. The sequence continues at coordinate 339,581 of NZ_WEGK01000005.1, read as the reverse complement.
TGGTGCAGGTTGGCGGCCGGGTGGACGAATCCGCGCGGGGTGCCCCAATCGTGTTGCCAGAAGTATGCTCCCAGCCCGGCGGTGCGGGCCAGGGAGATGGTGGGAGCGTTGGCGTAGACGCCTAGGCGATTGTTGCCGACCACCGATTGCCAGCCGGTCAGGTAGGGGGCGATGAGTTGGGCGAACTCGATCGGGGTCGGGTTGTCGTCGATGGAGGCATAGATCGGGGCCGAATCCGGGCCCCCGGCCACCTTGTGCAGTTGCAGACCCCGGTCGGCGCACTGCTTGCCCGCCTCGCGGCCGCCGCGCCAATCGGCCGTGGGTCCCTTGCCGTACTGGTAGTTCGATACGACCGTGAGTCCGGCCGCGTGCAGTGCCTCGACCTCCCGGGCCTGTAAAGGCTTGGCCGCCATCCATTCCGCGCCCGGCCGCCGCTGCGAGACGTACCGGATCGCACCGGTATGCCCGGCCGAGCGGATGGCCGCGGCCGAGGGCACCCCCACCGAATAGTCGACCAGCGTGCCGAGTTTCGGACGTTCGGCGGTGGCCGTCGGCGCGGCCAGTGTGGTTGCCCCGATCGCTGTCCCGGCGGCGAATCCGAAAAGAGTACGGCGCGAAATCGGCACGGAACGCATCGACGACACTCCCTCGGCTCAGTGGAACTGCATACCCGCGGATCTGCTGTATCTGCCCTGAACTGCCCGGTGGAACCGCCGACGCACCCGGCGCGCCTTCCCCAATGACATCGTGGCTGCCATCTGCGCGCCAGGCACCTCGAACGTGCACCAATTTCACCACACTCACATCAGAACCGCCATGCTCACGGGACACATCAACCACATGCGCACCACAAATCCCGCCCGCCTCGGCGAGGATCAGTCGGTGGCGGCGGTGATCCGATCGGCCACATCGATGACGCGGATGGACGGATCGGCGAGTTCGGCGACGACGACCCGCGCCACCTGCGCCGCGATCTGCGCGCGGATACCGCCGAGCGCACCCAGTACGCGTGCCCGCCTGGTCTCGGCCCGCAACTCGACCACGATGTCCTGCGCGGCCGGCGGTTCGGCATCGATGACGACGAACAGCGGATCGGCCGCCCGCGCGACGAGCACCAGCGGGATCTCCACCTCGGCGCGATACCGGTTGTTGCTCAGCACGATGACACTGATATCCAGCGTGACGGGGATGACCAGGTCGAATTGCACCGGGTCCCCGGGTCTTTCGGACAGTCGCGGCAGCCGCACGGTGCCCTTCACATCGACAGTGGCCGCCCGGCGCGGGCCGGTACGCAGCGGACCGACCTCGATGATCCGCCCGGCCAGACCCTCGACGACCTCGCGGACCCGGGCCGCGGTGACGATGCGCGGGAAGAATCTGCGCCCGAATTCCGTGTAGTCGATCCAGGTGAACTGTTCCAGGGTCCGATACCGCGAGCGAGTGCCGTTCATGATGGCCTCGACGTCGAAGACGCGGGCGCGGCGGGCGCCCGGATCGACGAGCATGGCGTTGACCCGATTGGCCACCTCGCGTTGCACGAGTGTCGCGATCGGATCCATCAGCAGGTCGATCGCGTTTCCGATGGCCTCGGCCCGCACCACCAGGCTCACATCGCGCCCCCGCACGCGCGGGATGTCGATGACGATCAGCAGCGGATCCGCGGTGCGGGCGTGCAGCGTCAGATCGATCTCCACGACCGCCTCGAGCCGGAACTGCTTGCCGCCGAGAGTGACCGTGAGGTGCAGCGATACCGGCAGCCCGACCTCGAAGGTCACATGCGGCCCGTTGCGCACGATCTGTGGTCTGCCGACGTTGCCCTCGGCCACGAATCCCGCCAGCCCGGCGGGGCCGATCGAGAACGGGCCGATGGATATCCCCCGCCCGGCCATTCCCGCGACCGCGGCCTCGATCCGCGCCGGAGTGACCGCGGCCGAGACGAAGCGTTCGCCGAACACCTCGTAATCGATCCAGGCAGGGGGGTTGTGCTGGCTGGACTGTCGCATGAGTTACCGAAACCTCGCTGTGCCGGATGGTGCGCCTGCCGATCCCAATCCCATGCACGAGCGTACCGATCCCCGGCTCCGCCACGCGAATACGACGCCATGACACAACACACACCATGATCAGCGAGAAGATGAGCGGCCCCCGGTGTGCAAGTCCCTGTCCTGCCGATGAGGGGGCAGCAGGACAGGGACCGCGTCGACGGTGCTGCCGGGCACCGCCGGGTCCATGGTAGGGCTCGGCGCGTGGTGCGCTTCCCCCGACGGTCGGAAATACTCGCACGCCACGGGCGGTATTTCCCGAATGACCGAGACCGACCTTACCCGCCCGATCGGCCCTGGCGTAACGGGAATTTTCTACCGCATCGCACTCATTCCTCCCACGGGTGGGAGCAGCGTTCGCCCCGGGGCCGGAACCGATGCGCTCTTGATACCCGAATGTGCTGGTAGAGGCATGGATCACAGTCTCGTCAGCGCATCGGTGAGGCCCCGGCCAACGGCCGCGCGCAGCATTTCGCCGTGAGCGATCCCATCGCAGCCGCCGCCACGCCATCGCGAGTTCACACATTCGAGCCCCCTACCGCCGACGAGTCGAACCACCGATAGTCGATAAGACGTTCGAACGAGCGCCGCGGTTCCCTCGGTTCCGAGAATTTTTTTCCTCGCCTCGCGCCCGCGCGTGTCCAAAGCCCTCGAACGCCACACCCGAATGCTCGAAAGTGGCTCAGTCACGCCAAGTTTCATCTCACGAAATGGGAAAAGCACCGTCGCACTGGATATTTGGCCGCGAACTACGCGAAAAGTCCGGCCGAAGTACCGAAATCGCACATCTCCGGCAAACCCTCGCTACACTGTGCCGCGGATGTCGGGCTGCCGGAAGGAACCATCCTGCACACTCTGTGGACGTACGTCGTCGATCACCGCACCCAACTGCTGACGGATTCGTATCTGCACGTTTCCGCGGTGGTGCAGTCGGTGTTGATCGCGACCGTGGCGGCGGTGCTGGTCGGCATCGTCGTGCATCGCAGTCCCTGGGGTTCGGCGCTGGCCACCGCGGCGGCCAGCATCATTCTGACGGTCCCCTCGTTCGCGCTGCTCGGCCTGCTCATTCCCGTACTCGGCCTGGGTGTGCGGCCCACGGTCACCGCGTTGGTGCTGTACGCGCTGCTGCCGATCCTGCGCAATACGATCGTCGGGCTCGCGGGGGTCGATCCGGCCGTGGCCGATGCCGCGCGCGGCGTCGGGATGAACCGGCTGCGGGTGCTGACCGGCATCGAACTGCCGCTGGCCTGGCCCGCGATCCTGGCGGGTATGCGGGTCAGCGCCATGATGTCGATGGGCATCCTGGCCATGGCCGCCTACGCCAAGGGCCCCGGCCTGGGCAACATCATCTTCTCCGGCCTCGCCCGCCTCGGCAGCCCGACCGCGGTACCGATGGCGTTGAGCGGCACGCTGCTGATCATCGTGCTGGCGCTGCTGCTGGACGCCGTATTCGCCCTCATCGGCCGCCTAACCACCCCCAGGGGAATTCGTGACTGACACCGCAACCGCCGGATCCGAGACCGCCGAACAGCGGCACGGCGCCGAGATCGTGCTCGACTCGGTGACCAAACACTATCCGGGACAACGGGATCCGGCCGTCGACAACTTCTCGATCACCATTCCGGCCGGGGAGATCGTGGTCTTCGTCGGGCCGTCGGGCTGCGGTAAGACCACCACGATGCGGATGATCAACCGCCTGATCGAGCCGACCTCGGGCACCATCACGATCGACGGTCAGGACGTCGCGGGTATCAACGCGGACCGGCTGCGGCGCAGTATCGGCTATTCGATCCAGCAGGCCGGGCTGTTTCCGCATCTGAGTGTGGCGCGCAATATCGCGACGGTGCCCGGACTGCTCGGCTGGGATCGCAAGCGAATCAACGCCCGCGTCGACGAGATGCTGGAACTGGTCGGCCTCGAACCCGGCACCTACCGCCGCCGCTACCCGCGGCAACTCTCCGGCGGGCAGCAGCAGCGCGTCGGCGTGGCGCGGGCGCTGGCCGCCGATCCGCCGGTGCTGCTGATGGACGAGCCGTTCGGCGCGGTCGACCCGATCACCCGCGGCCTGCTCCAGGACGAATTGCTGCGGCTACAGGCCGATCTGCACAAGACCATCGTGTTCGTCACCCACGACTTCAACGAGGCGGTCAAGCTGGGTGATCGAATCGCCGTGCTGGGCGATCGATCCCGCATCCTGCAATACGACACCCCGGCCGCGATCCTGGCCGAACCCGCCGATGACACCGTCGCCGGATTCGTCGGCGCGGACGCGGCCCTCAAACAGCTCACCCTCACCCGCGTCGCCGACGTCGATCTGAGCCAATGCCCCACCGCCATCGAATCCGACGCCCCCGACGCCCTGCGCGCCGCCCTGGCCGAACGCGAATGGAAATGGGGCCTGATCCTGGACGCCCAACGCCGCCCGCTGCGCTGGGTCTCCGCCGACCACCTCGCACACGCCGCCTCGCTGCGCGAGGCGGGCCAGCCCGTCGCGGGCACGGTCCGCCAACGCGCCTCACTCCAGGAAGCCCTGGAAACCCTGCTCGCCGACAGCACCGCCCACGCCGTGGTCACCGGCCCGCGCGGCGACTACGCGGGACTCATCACCATCGACACCCTGGTCACCCACCTGTCTGCCATTCGCGACGAACACTCCAGCGGCACAACGGATTCGACTGCCGTGGCGAATACCACCGATTGGCCGAATTCCGAGCAGCACGAAACCGACAGTGCCACTGGGGATATCGCCGAGTCGACCGGAACCGACATCGCAGATTCCGCTGAGACGAACCCACGGAACTCCGAAAGTTCCGATGCGAGTGACGAATCCGATGACAACATCGCACCTGCCGAGCAGCAAGGCACGGCTGAAAGCGTTGACGCATCGGCCGATACGACCACAGCAGACACCGTCGCAAGCGCTGACGACGCTGGGGGCAGTACCGGGACCACGAGTGCGGATTCCTCCGAAACACCTGATGCGAGTACCGAACTCACCGACAACACCGCACCCACCGAGGACCGAGGCGCGCCCGGAAACATCGCGACACCGGACGGCACCGGAACGGAAGAATCCACCGCGACCGAGCTGGCCGCCGACTCGAGTGCTGCGGCGACCGATGCGGAGCCTGGACCGGGCGAGCCTGGTGGTGAGGTGAAGCCGTGAGCGACAGGGTGATTCGGGGCCGGGCCGGTAGCCGCGGGGGGCGCGGATGAGTCCGGTGGATCAGCGTACCGAGCGGCGGGCCGAGCTGATCCGGTTGGCCGTGCAGCCGTTGCTGGCGATCGTGTTGGCGGTCGGGGTGTTGTTCTGGGCGTTCCACCGGACGCTGACCACGACGCAGCAGGCCAGTATCACGGGTGCGAACATCAGAACCGTGGTGTGGCAGCACGTGCTGATCACCGTCACCGTGGTGGTGATCGTCGTGGTGATCGCGGTGCCGCTGGGCACGCTGCTGAGCAGACCCGGATATCGCAGGCTCGCACCGATTTTCGTCGGTATCTCCAATGTCGGCGCGGCGGCTCCGGCGATCGGGTTGATCGTGCTGTACTACCTGCTCACCCAGAAGACGGGGTTCTGGGTCGGGGTCGCACCGATCGCGTTCTATTCGCTGCTGCCGGTGCTGCGCAATACGATTCTGGGTTATCAGCAGGTCGATCCGACACTGGTCGACGCCGGGCGCGGACAGGGGATGTCGGCGGCAACGGTGTTGCGGCGCATCGAATTTCCGCTCGCCGTGCCGTACATCCTGGCGGGCCTGCGGACCTCGCTGGTGCTGGCCGTGGGTACCGCGACGCTGTCCTTCCTGGTCAGCGCGGGCGGGCTGGGCATCCTCATCGATACCGGATACAAGTTGCGCGACAACGTGACGCTCTGGGTCGGCGCGCTGCTCGTGGTCGCGCTGGCCCTGCTCGTCGACTGGCTCGGCGCGCTCGCCGAACAATTCCTCGGACCTCGGGGGCTGCGGTGAAACGTGCACTGCTGGCGGCGTTCTCGGCCGCGCTCTGTCTGCTTCCGATATCCGGCTGCGGCCTGGAATCGGGTGGTTCGGTGCCGCTGGAGGTCGGGCCGGGCAGCATCACCCCGGTCCCCGCGCTGCGGGGCGTGCAGATCACGGTGGGCTCCAAGGACTTCACCGAACAACTCGTCCTGGGCTACATCCTCGAATTCGCCCTGACCGCGGCCGGGGCGCAGGTGCGCGACCTGACCGACATCACCGGATCCAACAGCCTGCGCGACGCCCAGTTGCACGGCCAGGTCGACATCGCCTACGACTACACCGGCACCGGCTGGATCAACTATCTGGGCAACGAGGGCCCGATTCCCGACTCCGCCAAGCAGTTTCAGGCCGTGCGCGATCAGGATCTGGCGAAGAACGGCATGGTGTGGGCGGATCTCGCGCCGATGAACAACACCTACGCGATGGTCGTCAACGAGGCGGGCGCGCAGCAAACCGGGGCGAAGACGTTGTCGGACTACGCGCGTCTGATCAACACCGGTGCGAGCATCGGCGCGACCTGTCTGGGCACCGAATTCAGCGTGCGCCCGGACGGTTACCCGGGAATGGCCGCGAAATACGGTATCGACGTCGGCAAGGTGCACAAGCAGCTCATGCAGGACGCGCTGGTCTACCCCGCGACGGCGAACAACACCTGCGAGTTCGGCTCGGTGGACACCACCGACGGCCGCATCAAGGCCCTGAACCTGCGTCTGCTCGACGACGATCTCGGTTTCTTCCCGAAATACAATGCGGCACTGGTGATGCGGAAATCCTTCGCCGACGCGCATCCACAGGTGGCGCAGGTGCTCGAGCCGATCTCCCGGCTGCTCACCAACGAGACCATCACCGAACTCAACGGTCAGGTCGACCTGCACGGCCGGGAACCGGCCGTGGTCGCCCGCGACTGGATGGTCTCGCAGGGATTCGTGACGGCCCGATGACGCGCACCGGGCCGCGACGATCAGGCGTTGAGCAGTTGCGGTCCGCCGTCGAGTTCACGGCCGATGGTGGCGCGCACGGCGGGCCATTCCTCGTCGAGAATCGAGTAGAACGCGGTACTGCGGACCTCGCCGTCGAAGCCCCGCGAATGCGCCCGCCGGACCCCGTCGCTGGTCGCGCCGAGGCGCTCGATCGCCATGCGGGAGCGCATATTTCGCATATCGGCCCGCATCGCGATGCGCCGCACCCGCCACACCTCGAACGCGTGCGTCAGCATCAGCAGCTTGGATTCCAGATTGATGCCCGCCCCACGCGCGTGCGGCGAGAGCCAGGTATTGCCGATCTCGGCGGCGTCGGGCGTGGCCAGCAGCGGATCGCCGGCCGGGATCCCGTGCACCATCGGCCAGACCATCGGCCCCTGCCAGTAGTCGAAGCGGGTGAATCTGGTCGAACCCAGCACCCGATCATCTCTGGCCGAGACGATGGCGAAGGCCAGACCGGTACCGGCGGCGTGGGCGGCGACGGCCTGCGCGACATAGTCGGCGGCCTCGTCGACCCCGTGCGGTACGGGCGTGTACGCATACGCGTCACGGTCCCCGGTGCCCGCCGCGGCGAGGCCCAGGACGTGATGTGGCGCAAGCGGTTCCAGTCGCACCAGGCGACCGGTGAGAGCAACGAGTGCAGGCACGTTTCCCTCATTCTTTCGGGACGGTCTCCGGCACGCGTCGGACAGGTGCCGCCGCACCGGCCAGCACGCTCCGGATCGACGAACCAGCCCTGGCGCGCCAGCAGCAGCATCGGATAGTGAAGTGAACGATAACGGAACATCGACCGACCGCACCGCAGGCTGAGGACAAATTCACCGCGGCGGTTCGCGTGTCGTGCGGCGGGTCGCAAATCCCCTGTGTGTAACGGCTTTACGGGCAAAACGGCCCGGCGAATTCGACCGGTCGTTCACTCCGAGTTCACCTTCTGCCGGGGCGGTTGGCGGTGGCCCTGCTGGCGGCATCTCAGCGTCCATGTATCGATCTTCGGGAAGCTGCCGGGGGTGATCTGCCGACACCGGATCCGGGCGGCGGCCGACCCTACGCCAAGCGAGGGGCATTCGCCGCCATCGTCCCGAACACTCCGGTCGACCGCCTCCGCCATCACCTCGACCGAAACCCCGAACAGGTCATCGCGGAAGCACCGCTCTCTCAGCGAATTCACCACTTCTGCTCTGCCGCAACATATCTCACGAGTCCACAGCGCCAGCGAAATCTGCTGGTCGACTACTGCGGGGACAATGAATCTCGGACCAGCATGCTCCCGGCTGCGGCTCTGCCGCGACATATCCGACGGGCCAGGGGTCGAGAACACCGACCGCTCGAATCGCCGTCCAGTCGAGAGCGAATACGCCGCATCTCAGTGACACTCTCCACTCGCTCACTGCCGCAACAGATCTCATAGATAGTTGAGAGTCGAAGGAATCCCGGTTGGCGTCCGATACGGCGGCACAATCATCGTCCGGACAACGCCGCGTGGCGCATCAGTGACTTCGAGAGCTTCGTCCGACCTGCCATTCCCGGAGAAATCAGTATGGTGGGCGGAAGTGGGCCGACGAAAGGCGGATGCGTGTCCGAGCCGAATTTGTTCAGTGTCTTCGGGCGAATGACCGCGTTGCCGGGGCGGCGGGCGGAGGTGATCGCGTTGATCAAGGAGTCGGCCAGTGCGGGCGGGGCAGACAGCGGGTTGCTCACGTACAGCATCAACACCGCGCTGGACGACCCGGACGCGATCTGGGTGACCGAGCTGTGGACCGATCGGGAGTCGCACGACGCGACCACCCGATCCGCGCCGGTCGCGGCGGTGACCAGGCGTTTTCTCGAACTGTTGGCCGAGCAACCCGCGGGGTACTACGGGCAGGCCGTCCACGTGCAGGGCCTGACTTCGGACGAGTCGCGCTGAACCCACGGCTCATTCGAGCCATTCCGGTGTCGGCGTTCGGGGCGGCGGACGAGGTGTGGCACGGTGGGCCGATGAACCGTCGTCGTTACGGTGCGACCGCAGTATCGGCCTGCGCGGTACTGCTGACCGCGTGCGGATCCGGTGCCGCCGGGGTGTCCCCGCCACGTACGTCGGCCGCGCCCACGCCGGTGACCAGCGCGTCACCGGTATCGGCTCCGGTCGGGGCGGGTCGGGTGATCGTGCTCGATCCGGGGCACAACGGCGGCAATGCCACACACCCGGCCGCGATCAACCGCCTGGTCCCCGACGGCCGGGGCGGGATGAAGGCGTGCAACACCACCGGCACCGCGGCCCTGGACGGGTATCCGGAACACGCGTTCAACTGGGATGTCGCGGTACGGGTTCGAAATACGTTGTCCGCCAAGGGATTCACCGTCGTCATGACCCGTCCCGACGACGCCGGCGTCGGACCGTGCGTCGACGAACGCGCGGCCATCGGCAATCGCGGCGATGCGGTGGCGGTGGTCTCGATCCACGCCGACGGCGCACCGGGCGCGAATTCGCACGGCTTCCACGTCGCCTATTCCGCCCCACCGCGCAACCCCGCCCAGGGCGAACCGTCGATCCGCCTGGCCACCACCCTGCGGGACGGCTTCCGCGCGGCGGGCTTCACGCCCTCCACCTACGTCGGCGCACAGGGCCTGAACCCCCGCGACGACCTGTCCGGCCTGAATCTGTCCGAACGCCCGACCGCCCTGGTCGAATGCGGGAATATGCATCACCCGGGCGACGCGGCCGCGCTGGAGTCCCCCGACGGGCGGGCGCGGATCGCCACCGTGATCGCGAACGCCATCGTCGGTTACGTGGGCTGAGGCGCGGCGCGTAGACTCTCCTTCTCGTGAGTCTCACCCTCGGAATCGTCGGCCTGCCCAACGTCGGAAAGTCGACGCTCTTCAATGCGCTGACCAAGAACGACGTGCTGGCCGCGAACTATCCGTTCGCCACCATCGAGCCGAACGTCGGCGTGGTGCCGCTGCCGGATCCGAGGCTGGGTCAGCTCGCCGAGATCTTCACCTCCGAGCGCACCGTCCCGGCGGTGGTGTCGTTCGTGGATATCGCGGGCATCGTGAAGGGCGCGTCCGAGGGCGCCGGGCTGGGCAACAAGTTCCTGGCCAATATCCGCGAGGCCGACGCCATCTGCCAGGTGGTGCGCGTGTTCGCCGACGACGATGTGGTGCACGTGGACGGCAAGGTCGACCCGACCGCCGATATCGAGGTGATCGAGACCGAACTGATCCTCGCCGACCTGCAGACCCTGGAGAAGGCCGTCCCGCGCCTGGAGAAGGAAGCGAAGGTCAAGAAGGACCGCAAGCCGGTCGCCGACGCCGCCAAGGCCGCCCAGGAGATCCTGAACGCGGGCACCACCCTGTTCGCGGCGGGTGCGAAGGTGGATTCCGAACTGCTGAAAGAACTTTCGCTGCTCACCACCAAGCCGTTCCTCTACGTCTTCAACGCCGACGAGTCCATCCTCACCGACGCCGACCGCGTAGCCGAACTGAAAGCCACTGTCGCCCCGGCGGATTCGGTCTTCCTCGACGCCAAGGTGGAAGCCGAACTCCTCGAACTCGACGACGAGTCCGCCCTGGAACTCCTGGAATCCATCGGCCAGACCGAACCCGGCCTGCACGCCCTGGCCCGCGCCGGCTTCCACACCCTCGGCCTCCAGACCTACCTCACCGCGGGCCCGAAAGAGGCCCGCGCCTGGACGATCCACCAGGGCGACACCGCCCCCAAGGCCGCCGGCGTCATCCACACCGACTTCGAACGCGGCTTCATCAAGGCCGAAATCGTCGCCTTCAACGACCTCGTCGACGCGGGATCCATGGCCGCCGCCAAGGCCGCGGGCAAGGTGCGCATGGAGGGCAAGGATTACGTCATGGCAGACGGCGACGTCGTCGAGTTCCGCTTCAACGTATAGCCCGGTAGCGCAACAGGTTTCGGATGCGGTTTCCGAAGCCGCACCCTTGATCGACCTCGGCCGGTTCGAGCGGGTCCGTCCCGATCACGATGTGGGACCAGGATGTTCGTGCTCGAACCGGCCGAGAATGTAGCGCACCGCGCCGACTGTCCGTCCTGACAACGACGTTCGATACTCGCGCGATACATCGAGCCACTACCAGCCGACCTTGTTCGCGCAAAGATGAACTCGCACAAGCAGTTCGGGCGCTGGGACGGCGTGGCCCGCTCAGGAGGCGAGCAGGGTGTCGATCTGGTCGATGGCGGCGCTGGAGCCTTCGATGACGCCCATTTCCAGGACTTTCTGGAGTCCTTCGGCGGTTTCGTAGGTGCTGACGTATTCGGCGCGGGTGCGGCCGTCTTGTTCGGTGAACGTGTAGACGTTGTGTGCGACGGGCATGTTCGGGTTCGGGGTGAGGTCCTGGTTGGCGAATCCGTCTTCGAAGGAGAAGGTGCGGGGTTCGTCGACGGCGGTGACCTTCCAGTATCCGGCGAATTTCTCGCCTTCGGGGCTGGTCATGAAGTAGGTGACCAGGCCGCCTGGGGTGAGGCTGTGGTCGACGACGGTGGCGGGGTAGGTCGGTGGGCCCCAGATCTTTTCCAGCTGGCGCGGGTCGGCGTAGAGCTGCCAGATCCGTTCCCGGCCCGCGGCGAATTCGGCGGTGATGGTCAGGGTGCGGGAGTCCAGGTCGTGCTGGACGTCGATGACAGGCATTGCTACTCCTTGGGTTCGGTGTGCGAGGTGGGGTCGGACGCGAGCAGTTCGTCGATGCGCGCGATGCGGCCACGCCAGACCTGCTCCAGCTCGGTGAGCATGGATGCCACCGACCGCACCGCCGTCACGTCGCCGCTGGCCAGCTGCTCGCGGCCGTCACGCCGCTTGGTGAGCAACCCGGCCTTCTGCAGGACGGCGACATGCTTCTGCACCGCCGCGAAACTCATGTCGTACTTCGCGGCGAGCGCGGAGACCGAATACTCCCCGGCCAGCACCCTGCGCATGATGTCGCGCCTGGTCCGGTCGGCGAGTGCGTGGAACAGAGCATCCGCCCTGTCCTCCTCGTCGAACTCGGTCACAGGACAAATATACAACCAGTTGGTTGTAGGTTGTCAAGAACCGTGCCCCATCCGTCCGACAACAACCCGCCCCGAATCCGGATGACCCGCGAAGACGCCACCCGGACAGGCAGTCGCGATCCGCGCGCTTACCAGGCCCCGGCCATCTGCTTGGTGGTGACGAGGATGCGGTTGAAGAAGTTGGTGGTGGCTATCGAGACGACGAGGGCGGCCAGGGCCTTTTCGTCGTAGTGGGCGGCCGCGGCGGACCAGACCTCGTCGGGGACCGGGTTGGGGCGGTCGGCAAGGCGGGTGGCGTGTTCGGCCAGGTCGAGGGCGGCTCGTTCGGCGGGGGTGAAGTAGGGGGTGTCACGCCAGGCGGCGACGGCGGCGAGGCGGTCGGCGGATTCGCCGTTCTTGCGGGCCGAGCGGGAGCCGTTGTCGACGCAGAAGCCGCAGCCGTTGATCTGACTCGCACGGATGTGGACGAGTTCGAGGGTGGATTCAGGTACGCCGCCGCTGCGGGTCGCGACGGTGAGGGATTGGATCGCCTGCTGGGTGTCGGGCAGGATGCGGGCGGGGTTCTTCATGCGGGACATCGCGAATCTCCTTGGGTAGCTTGGTCGTTCGACGTTCCCGAGTTGTGGGAACGACCCTGTACCGAGACTACGGGGATCTTGCCGTAAGCACATGCGATCTTGCGTATGAAGCAAGGCGGGATTGGCGGGACATCGCGGTTGATCGAGCAGGTGCGATCGACTCGCAGATACGAACCGCGCAGAGCGTCCGAAGGAGAAATGGGGCTCCGACAAGACCCGTTCGTGTCTTGTCGGAGCCCGAATCAGGTTCAGCGAGAAGGCAATATGCGGCCGGTGGTTTCGCCGAGGGTGAGCGCGGCGGTTCGGGCTCGGAGGGTCACCTCGTCGTTGTCGCGGAGGAAGCCTATTTCGGTGCCGTCGGCGAGCGACAGGGGTTCCTTTCCGCCCCAGGTCATTTCGAGGAAGGAGCCGCGCTGGTTGGGATCGGGGCCGGAGATGGTGCCGCTGGCGAAGAAGTCGCCGGGACGTAGGCCCGCGCCGTTGACGGTCATGTGGGCCAGCATTTGCGCCGCGGTCCAGTAGGTCGTGTTGTAGGGGGCGGTGGAGACGACTTCGCCGTTGAGGATCACGTCGATCTCTATATCGAAAGCCCAAGCGGGAGTTGCGGAGTCGTCGAGGTAGGGGGCAAGCGGGACGTCTCGCGCGGGTGGGGTGACGCGGGCGCGGTCGAGGGCCGCGAGCGGGGTCACCCAGACGGAGATCGAGGTGGCGAAGGATTTGGCCAGGAAGGGGCCGAGGGGGACGTACTCGAAGGCTTGGATGTCGCGGGCGGACCAGTCGTTGGTGAGGGCCAGTCCGAAGATGTGGTCGTCGGCGGCCGCGAGCGCGATTTCTCCTTGCGGGACAGGGGATCCCAGGACGAAGCCCATCTCGACCTCGATATCGAGGCGACGACTCGGGCCGAAGGTGGGCGGGCCTCCGGGTTCGGGGCGCAGGCCCTTGGGGCGCGGGATGTCGGTGCCGCTGGGGACGATCGTGCCCGCGCGGCCGTGGTAGCCGATGGGGAGATGCTTCCAGTTCGGGGTCAGCGGGGGCTGTCCGGGACGGAAGATCCGGCCGACGTTCGAGGCGTGGAATTCGTTGCCGTAGAAGTCGACGTAGTCGGCGACGGTGAACGGGAGGTGCAGTGTCACCTGATCGATCGGAACAGCCTGGGCAACAATGGCTTCGGTAACCGAAGAGTCCGTCAACGCACGAATGATCCCGGCGCGCACCCGATCCCAGGCAGCGCGATCACACGCGAGCAGACCGTCGAGATTCGCATTATCCGCAGCCGCGATGTCCTCGGGCGCGGCATCGGCGCGAGCCAGCAACGCCGCGACCCCGAGAACGTGATCCCCCAGTCGCACACCGAGTTTCGGACCATCCTCGGCCGTCGAGAACGATCCGTACGGCAGATGATCGATATCGAAGCCCGGAGCTGCCAGACGTTCGGCGGCGGTCATCGGGTTACCTCCACAAGCTTCCGCCCGGCCCAGGACCACGCATAGACACCATCATCAACAGCGGTCCCGCCCGCACCGAGTTCCAACGGCCGGAACGTATCGACCATCACCGCCAGCTCATCGACCTGCTGCACGCCGACCGAAGCCTCCATCGCCCCGGGCTGCGGACCGTGCGCGTGCCCGCCGGGATGCAGCGACACCGACCCGATGCCGATCCCGGAACCCTTGCGGGCCGCGTAATCGCCACCGACATAGAACATGACCTCGTCGGAATCCACATTCGAGTGGTAGTAGGGCACCGGAATCGACAGCGGGTGGTAGTCGACCTTGCGCGGCACGAACGCGCAGATCACGAAGTTGTCGCCCTCGAAGACCTGGTGAACCGGCGGCGGCTGGTGCACCTTACCGGTGATCGGCATGAAGTCCTCGACGTTGAACGTGTACGGATACAGGCAGCCGTCCCAGCCCACGACATCGAACGGATGGTCGGCGTAGACGAAACGAGTGCCGACGATCCCGGTCGACCCGCGATGTTTCACCAGCACCTCGACGTCGGCCCCCTCGACCAGCAGCGGCTGTCCGGGCCCGTACAGATCCCGCTCGCAGTAGGGCGCGTGCTCGAGCAGCTGACCGAAACGCGACAGGTAACGCTTCGGCGGCGCGATGTGACCGTTCCCCTCGATCGCGTACAATCGGCTCGGCCCCTCGGGCACCCAGCGATGCGTCGTCGCACGCGGAATGACAACGAAATCGCCTGTGCGGTAGGTCAATACGCCGAATACGGTTTCGACCACACCCTGCCCGGATTCGACATAAACGCACTCGTCGCCGATCGCGTTGCGGTAGTACGGCGACACCGCATCGGCCACCACGTACCCGATCCGCACATCCCCGTTCCCGAGCACGAGCCGCCGCCCGGTGACCGTGTCCACACCGCTCTCACCAGCGGCGAACAGCTCGTGCAGCCGCAGATGACGCGGCTTCATCGGATGGTTCGCGACGGTGGACTGCTCCCCCGGCTCCCAGATCTCGCTGCCCACGATCGCCGAGGGGACCGTCCGGTGATACAGCAGCGAGGAATCCGAGCTGAACCCTTCCTCACCCATCAGCTCCTCGTACCGGAGCGCACCCGCGCTGTCGCGAAACTGCGTGTGCCGCTTGCCCGGAACCTCCCCCACGCGTCGGTAGTACGCCATACCTCACCTCGATACTCGACGGATGAATGTTCTATAAACGGTCACTAGATAACCTATTATCGACCATAATGCGCTACAGTGTGACCCATGTCAATCCCGAACGTCTTTGCCGCCCTCGTCGACGACGCCGCGATCTTCCCGCCGGGATCCCTGCCGCTACCCGAGGCGATCATCGCCCATGCCGCACAACGGAATTCGCGATACGAAGCGCTGGCGGGCCCGTTCGTGCTCGGCACCGGCGACCTCGCGGCGGCCGCACAACTCGCGACGCCCGACCTGTTTCCCGAACCCCTACCGGTGAGCATCGTCGTCCCCACCCCGGACGCCCTCGCCGAAACGATCGAGACAGCCGACGACCTCCGCGTGACAGTGCGCGCACTCGAGGTCAAACTCGACCGATCCGAACCCCTGATTCCGCAGGTCACCACCATCGCGAACCACGACCGCCGCGGCATCACCACCCACATCGAAGTACCGCGCCCGACCCACCCGGAATGGCCCGAACTACTCGCCGCCATCGCCGCCCACGATCTCCGCCTGAAATTCCGCACCGGCGGCACCCAATCCGATGCCTTCCCCGATGAATCCGAACTCGCCACCTGGATCCACGACGCTGCCCGCCACACCACACCGTTCAAATGCACTGCGGGACTGCACAATGCGATCCGCCACACGGACCCTGAGACCGGCTTCGAACACCACGGCTTCCTCAACATCCTGTGCGCCACCGCATCCGCCCTCGACAATGCCGAAACAGACTCACTCGCAACAATTCTCGCCGAGCGAAACCCCACCGCCCTCACCAACGCACTGGGCGACACCAACCCCAGAACCCTCTTCGTCTCCTACGGCTCGTGCAGCCTCGCCGAATCCTACGAAGATCTTGCGGCGCTCGGCCTGCTCGACAACCGACCCGGCCCGTCAGCCTCACCCCGATGATCGAATCCCGCCGTGGGCAAACCGCACAGCCACCCGACACCCGCACCCCGACCGAAGATCACACGACCGAACCGGAAGTGAACAATGACCCCCGTGACACGCGCTGAACCCACCGATGGTGCGCAGACGCTGGAACGCGGTCTGGCGGTACTGGTCGAACTGAGCCGTCATCCCGACGGCCTGACCACCGCGCAGGTCGTCACCGCGTGCGGACTGCATCGTTCCATCACCACGCGATTGCTGATCTCGTTGCAGCGCACGGGTTTCGCCGTGCGGGACGACGCGGGCGCGTTCCGGATCGGACCGGCGGTCCCGGATCTGCTCGGCCTGGCGCGCCCCCGACTTCGCGAAGTGGCCGAACCCGTCCTGGAACGTCTCGCCCGCACCGTCGACGCGACCGCCTCCCTGGTCGAGATCGTCGACGATTACGCGATCACCACGCTGGTGGCCGAACCGCCGAGCGACGGCCCGCGCTTCTCCTACCGACTCGGCAACCGCGATCCACTGGACCGGGGCGCGGGCGGGGTCGCCGCGCTCGCCGCCGGTCCACCCCGCCCCGGTGAGCCCGATCGGGTCGCGACCGCGCGCACCGAGGGTTTCATCACCACACACGGCGAACTCAATGCCGGTGCGCACGCCATCGCCGCACCGCTGCCGGGCTGGGGTGGCCTCGCGGCGATCAATATCGTCACCAATCGCGAGGCCACCGTGCAGCACGCGCGCCAGCCGCTGTTGGACGCGGTACGCGAGATCGGCACCGGGTAGGCCCGGACGTCCCCTCATGAACGTCCGGAACCACCTCAGTCCACCGGCAATTCGATCCCTCTGGTCTCCCGCACGAACAACGCCGCGCCCAGCGTGAGCACCGCGCACACCACGAAGTAACCGGCCGGCGCGAGACTGTTCCCCGTGACGTCGATCAACCAGGTCGCGATGAACGGCGCGGTGCCGCCGAATAGCCCCCATACGACGCGTGCACTCACCACCGACACCGCGATGAACCGCACCGATTGCCCGAAACCGCCTGCCACACACTGCCGCCGGGCATCAGCATGAACATCGGCACCCCGAGCACGACCCCGGCCCCGCTGCTGCGTTAGGCGGATTCCCGGCGAAAACGGCTGGTCGGCATCGACTTCGACGGATAGCCTCGACCGGTTCGGGAACAGCTCCGACAGGAATCAGAGGATCAGCCGATGGACATCAACGACCTGGTCGTTCGGCGCACGCTCCGCGTGCCCGTGCCAGAGGGGCCGTCGGGTGACGCCGCCGCCGTGGTGCGTCAGTTCGACGCAGTGTTGATGTCGGCCGGATTCAAACTCTCGTCCGAGCTGTTTTCCATACTGTCCCAGCGTGATTCGGGATTCGTCATGGATATCGCGGTCGGGACGCTGGGTGCCGTTCGTCGCATGGTCGGGGATCACGTCGAGCACAATGTGTACTTCCGGGACTTTCCGCGCGGCGTCCCGGATACGGTCGAGTTCTGGACCGAATGCCTGCTCGAGGCGCTGGCCGATCCGGAAGCCGCCGCGCAGGTTGCCGCCGATGCTCGGATCGGCACGCTGAATCTGTTGAGTCTGCCGAAATATGGTCGCTACCAACATGATTACCTCGAAATGCTGGATCATCACGAGCGGTTCGTGGAGGACGCCGCCGACCGGGTGACCGTATTGCGGGCGGGTGGCGATCCCTCCTCGGAAGCGGGCGAGTTGTACGGCGCGCTGGCCGCCGCGACCATCCCGGGCAACGACGACGATCGTGCCGCGTTGACGGCGCTGGCCGAGTTCTGCGCGTTCGATCATGTTCAGCCACAAGATATTCCGATCCGGGAGAACCGCGCCCTGATCAACCGGGTGCGCGTGGATCTGGGTGCGCCGCTGCTGGTCGATACCGTCACCGACGTGCTGCGGTTGGCGTGCGCGATATCGGACGGCGATGTCACGCTGGCGAGCCCGACGCGGTTCGGCGGTTTTCCGCGCCGGGCCCGTCGCACGCTGCTGACCGCGCTGAACGGCGTCGTCGAGGCCAACCCGGCCGCGCTGGGCGATGTGAACCGGTACGCGGAACGCTGGAAACGACTGGGCGAGCGGCTGCATCCGCACGAATTCGCCTTGCCGCACGCGGCCGATGTATTCGCGGTGGCGCGTGGTCAGAAGTCCGCACCGTCGCTCGCCGCACGGGTCGAGGATCTCCTGACACGCGATGACGTACCGGGTGCGACGCGACTGCTGCGGAACGCGCCGGGCCAGCTGTTCCGCAGTGCGGACCGGCTGCTCCGATCGGCGAACGAGCGCGACCTGCCCACGGTCACGGCCGAGATCGGTGCCGTCGCGGGGCAGGTCTCCGGACGCGTATTGCTTTCTCTGCGTGAGCATCTGGAAAATCGCGAGGCCCCGGGCAAGCGGCGTGTGTTCATCAACCAGAGTGCCCGCGGCCACATCGCCCCGGACCAGCGCGAACCGATCCCCGGGGCGATCCTGACCGAACTCCGGGAAATCCTGGATGCCGAACTGCGCACCCGGCTCGGTGATCGACGCTGGGTGGTCGCGCCCGACGTGCTCGATATCGCCCTGCCGATCTCCGGAAAAGCGATTGCCGACGGGTTCGGCACACTGCCGCGCGGGTCCCGGCTGCCGATCGCCGGAAATCTGTTGCGGTTCTTCGTGTATTGGCGAGAAGCGCGGCAGACCACCGACTTCGATCTGTCGGCGCTCATGCTGGACGCGGACTTCGGCAATCCGGAGTGGCTGTCCTACACGAACCTCACCGCGGTCGGCGGCAGTCACTCCGGTGATGTCATCGAGGCGCCCGAGGGCGCGTCGGAGTTCATCGATCTCGATCTGTCGAAGGTCCCCTGCGACATCGTGATTCCGCAGGTGAACATCTTTTCGGGCGAGGGGTTCGGGCAGGTCGCGGAGTCGTTCTTCGGGTACATGCTGCGCACCGCCGAGCAGGAGGGTGCGCCGTTCGAGCCGCGCACGGTGCGGATGAAATCCGGGTTGCGCGGGCGGGGTCGTGTCGCGCTGCCCATGGTGTTCGTACGTACCGGCAACGAGTGGGTGGCTCTGTCGACACATCTACACCTCACCGGAGAGCAGGATGGCAACCAAGTCGAGGACAATCACATCAGCACATCCGACCTGGTCGGCTCGATCCTGCGGCGGAAGTATCTGACGATCCGCTACCTGGCGGAGCTGACCGGGGCGCGGATCGGTGCGCCCGATCCCGCGGGCGGCCCGGTGACGTACGTGGGAATGGAAGTGCCGCAGGAACTTCCGGACGGATCCACCGTGATCACACCGGGGTATCTGGGCGAGATCGTCCCGGCGTGATCTGATACGCTGGATTCTGCGAGGCCATGGAGGAGCTTCCTTCCAACCAAAGCCTGTTAAGCTCCAGCACCTCCGCTTTCCTCGCATTCCACCACATCGGCCGCAATGTCGGCCGTTGTCGTGCACCGAAATGTGTTCAACCGAGCAGCTTTTCGATGACGTCCACGGCGATCGCAGCGCCGTTTTCCTCGGTGATTCCGGCGGCCAGAGTCTGTGTGCCGGTGCGGTACACGGGATTTGCGAGTGCGTCGTCGATGGCTCGGGCCAGGCGTTCGGGAGTGAGTTTCGGACGCGGGAGCGGGGTGGGACTCGCGCCCAATGCGTGCAGGCGGCGCGCCCAGAAGGGCTGGTCTCCGCCCGGCAAGGGGATCGGGATCGTGGGGATTCCGGCTCGCAGGGCCGCAGCCGTGGTGCCCGCGCCGCAGGAGTGTGCCGCGGCCGCCATTCGGGGGAACAACCAATCATGCGGCAAGGTGCCGATGGTCAGAGTGGTGGCATCTGCGACGTTCAACCCCGCACCGCCCGATTGGACGATTCCGCGCACACCCGCGAGTTGCAGTGCGCGGCCGATCGTTTCGGACAGACGAGCCGCCGACGATTCGGACAGCATGAGGCTGCCGAGCCCGAGAAATACCGGCGCGAAACCGGATTCGAGGAATTCGACCACCTCGCTCGGCGGCTCCCAGCCCTCGGGACGGCGAGGCCACCAGTAACCGGTCACCTCCAGACCGGGACGCCAGTCGTCCGGTCTCGGCATGAACTCGATGACGGACCGGTAGCACTCCGCGACGAGATCGTCCTTGGTGCCGAAGTGGTACAGCACCACACTACTACTCATGCCCTTGAGCTGCCAATCGACCGCCACTACCACACACGATGCTGTCGACGTGAGAATCCCTGCCGTACAGTCTGTTTGGGGTCCTCGGAGAGTGGCCGCGGGAGCCCGGCACGATAAACTCGAACGACCGCCGCGCGCGGATGTCCACTCGAGTTCCGGCAAGGGGATGATCATGACCGACGACCGGATTGCGGTGACCGAGGCGATTCCATTGCCCGACGTGCTACGGGCGCTCAGCCGCGAGCTCACCGCCATGACAGGCGATCGGACCAGCGGATTCGAGACGCGCGCAGCCGAATTGACGGTGCGCCTGCTGATCGACACCGAGGCGGGCGAGCCCCGCTTCCACGTGGTCGGCCCGGAGATCCCCGACACCGCCGGAACCACCACGCACACACTGAAACTCACCTTGCGGCCGCTGGTCGGCGAGCCGACCGAGGGCGTGTTCGTGGCGGAGTCCGAGAGTGGTCCGGGCATTCTGGACGCCGAAGTGCCGGACGAGGTACCGGCGGATTCGGAGCCCAGTCTTGTTACGCGGGTGCTGCACAAGGCTTCTCAGCTCGTGTCGGGCGGCGAGGAGGCCGGGCAGGCCGAACCGAACGGTCTACTCGCTGAGCCTCATTCGGAGTCTGCTGATCAGGACAGCGATGTCATCGCTGATCAGGACACCCGGACCGCCCCAGCCGAATCCGATGACGTCGCGCTTGCCGAGTCATCCGACGCGACTCATCACGAGGCGGACGAACTCACCAGCACCGTCGAGTCATCGCAACCGCGCCGTCTCACGATTGTCGAACCCAGCGAAGAATCCGAACACACCGACTCGGTCACGGACGCCGAGGCGGTCGACCCCGGAACACCGCACTGCGACACGGATTCCGAGCCTCTCGACGTTCCCGAAGCAGAGTTGCCGCAACCGACCAGCAGCGCCGATGAACAGCTCTCGGACACCGCGGAGACCGGAACATCCAGCGAGACAACCCATTCCGAACCACTCGATCTCGTAGCCGCGCCGCCGCCCGACACTCAGCAGCTAATCGATGCGGCGGACGCACCCACCACGCGGACAGAACGAACCGCCAGCCCCGAAACATCGCCTGACAACACGGATTCCGATCCCATCGATGCCGTCACAACCGAACCGCACGGATCATCCGAACGCACCGGAGACGAACCGGACCCGTACAAGACAGCAGAACTGCGAGCCGTATCCGACGGCACCACCGCGCAACCGGTCGACACCGCTTCCGCGCCAGCGGATTCCGTGACAGATCCGGACGTCCCCCAGGACGCCGTCACCGCTGCCGACACCCCGACCTCCCCTATCCAGAGAGCCCCCGAAGACCCGACCCCGACCCCGGTCACCAAGGGCAACGCATTCCCGGACCTCGACGACGAGCACGCCGAAGTGATCGCGCGTTACGAGAAGATCCTGGTCGACCGCGAACGCGCGATGGGCCCGCTGCATCGGCACACCCTGATCTCCGCCGGGAATCTGGCCCGCGCGTACCGGGAGGCCGGTCGGTCCTCGCAGGCCATCGACGTCTACGAGCGGGTGCTCACCGACAGCGAAAGCACTTTCGGCCCACAGGATCTCGACACCTTGATCTTCCGTGGCAGTCTCGCGCGCTGCTATCGCGAGGCCGGGCGCATGGTGGAGGCCGTCGACCTGTACGAACGCACCCTCGCCGACAGTGAGAAGGGCTTCGGTCCCGATCACAAGAACACCCTCACCGCCCGGCACAATCTGGCGCTGGCCTACCGCGAGGACGGTCGGCTGGATGATGCGATCGATCTCTACCGCACCTGCCTGGCCGACAGCGAGCGCCTACTCGGCTCCAACCACCGCGACACCCTGATCACCTGCGATTCGCTGGCGTCGTGCCTGCGTGAGGCCGGAAGAACCGCCAAGGCGACCGCGCTGGACGAGCGCCTGCTGACCGCGCGACGACGCGTCCTGGGCCCGGAACATCCCGACACCCTGCACTCCACGGTCAACCTGGCGTCGGACCGCGCGACGGCCAATCGCGCGGGCGAGGCCGCCGACCTCTACGAACAGGCGCTGAGCACCAGCGAGCGGGTGCTGGGCCCGGATCATCCGATCTCCGAACGCGCCCGCATCGGCCTGGCCCACGCCTACGCGGAGGTCGGCCGCGCGAGCGAGGCCGCCGACCTGTTCGAACGCCTGCTCACCGACTGCGAACGTCAACTCGGCCCCGATCATCGCCACACCCTCATCGCCCGCAACAACCTCGCCGTCGCCTACCACGACGCGGGCCGCTTCGCCGAGGCCATCGAGGCACACACCCGCACCGCCGACGACCGCGAACGCCTCCTCGGCCCCGACCACCCCGACACCCTCAAATCCCGCGAACACCTCGCCTACAGCTACGAAGCCCAGTTGCTGGCCCGCACCACCGGACCGCAAATCCCTGTGCCGCAGGAGTAATCGCGCGGGTCGACCCGTGATGTGCTCGGCGAACCGATGCCGGAAGCACAGTGCCGCAACGTATCCGGATCATCGTGAGCGCAACGATCAGGACTCCGGCGCGTCCTCGACCGGAAACAGGATGGGGCTGAGCAGATATCGCGCCCGACCGGGAGCGGGCTCGTTCGCCATGGCGGGCGCGATCGCTCGGCGCAACTCCACGATGAGCTGTTCCAAATCCGCTCGATCCAGCCACAGCGCGTGCTGCCGGTAACCGACGAGATCCGCTGCCGGATCGGCGTTCTCGTGATCGAGGTAGGCCATGAACTCCGAGATCAGCACGGCCATCGCGGTGACGAAGACCTGACGATGGTCGGCGACCGTGGCGGACGCGGCCTCCTCCGCACCGATCACCGCCCGCTCCGCGCGCAGCCGGTAGTGCCGTTCGACCGCGCCGCGCACCCGCTGCTCCTGCGCGACCTCCAGGATTCCGGCCGCGGCCAGCGCCTCGACGTGCCGGTACACCATCGCCTTCGAGACTCCGGGCAGCCGCGCGCACAACTCGGCCGTGGTGAGGGTGCGTCCGCCGCGCAACGCGTGCACGATCCGCATCCGGGCGGGGTGGGCGACCAGTTCCAAAGCATCCACTTCTCAATGTTCTCATATCCTGCTACCTTTCTCATATAACGAGAAAGGTGGGGCACGATGACGACACAGACCGACCCGAAAGCCGTGGCAACCACCGTCGTGGCGCTGCTGCGCGACGGTCGCTTCGAGGAACTCGAGCAGTTGTTCGCGCCCGCGCTGGCCGGCGCGGTATCGGCCGACACGGTCCGGACGGGGTGGCTCGCGGAGACTGCGAAGACCGGTCCGGTCCACACTCTCGACGAGGTGACCATCACCCCGCTCGGCGATCGACTGACCCGGGCCGTGACGACGGCGCACTGCGAGAACGGCGGAATCGAGGTGCGGATTGCGGTCGACGCTTCCGGCCGCCTGCACGGTCTGCGACTCGCACCGCCGACCGAATCGAGCTGGGCCCCACCGGATTACGCCGCACCGCGCCGGATCACCGAACAGGAGATCACCCTGGACTGCGGGCCGCTCACGGTCCCCGGCACGCTGACGCTGCCCCGGGGTGGCCGGGGCCGTCCGGGACTGGTGCTGCTCGCGTCGGGAGCGAGCGACCGCGACGTGACCGTCGGGCCGAACAAGCCGTTCAAGGATCTCGCGTGGGGCCTGGCCAGTCGCGGTATCGCCGTGGTCCGGTTCGACAAGGTGACCCACGTGCACACCACGGTCGAGCACGAGCCCGGCTTCACCATGGTCCAGGAATATCTGCCGAACGCGCTCGCCGCCGTCGAGCTGCTGAAACGGCAGCCCGGCATCGATCCCACCCGAATCTTCGTGGCAGGCATCAGCGGTGGCGGCAAGGCGGCGGTCCGCGTGGCCGCCACCGAACCGTCGATCGCAGGCGTGGTGATGCTGGCCGCGGACACGGTCCCGCTGCCACGCGCCGCGGCCCGCATCTTCGACTACGTCGCCGCTGCCGAACCGGCCGCGGCCGCCGCGCTCCCGGGCACCGCCGAAGCGATCGCCCGAACCGAAGATCCGTCCCTGTCGCCCGAAACCCCCAGTGCGGAACTGTTGTTCGGCTGGCCCGCCTCGTACTGGCTGGATCTGCGCGAGTTCGATCAGATAGCCACCGCGGCGACCCTGGACCGGCCGATCCTGGTGCTACAGGGCGGTCGTGACTACCAGGTCACCGAGGCCGACGATCTGGCCGGATGGCGCGCCGGTCTGGCAGGCAAACCCGATGTGAGCATTCGAGTCCTCCCGGCCGACGACCACATGTTCTTCCCCGGGACAGGCCCTTCGATCCCGTCGGATTACCAAGCGCCACACCACGTCGACCCGGCCGTGGTGGCCGCCATCGCGGAATGGGTGGCTCCCGCATCGAACCGCAACGCCATGTCTCGACTGCTGTCCCGACTCGGCAGGTGACCTTCACATCGGCCCCTGAAGCGAATACCGACTGCTGCACGGCATCTCGTCCGAGACTCACCCGGCCGCACCGGCGACGCGGTCTCGGTCACCGTCGTAGATGGCCGCTACAGCACCTGCGAGCTGCACTGTTTGCCGATCGAGTCGCGTGGTCAGGTGTCGCGTAGTCCCTCGGCGAAGGTGCGTGCGGCGGCCAGATCGTCCGCGTTCGGTCGTCCTTTGCGGATGCCGCCGAGCGGTTTGAACGGCAGGTAGGTGTCGAAGGCGCGGCACGAGAACGTTCCGGCGATCCGGAATCCCTTGTGCTCGAGCGTCTCGACCAGTGGGCGGGTGAATGGCTGGAACCGCGCCTCGGGAAATCCGCTGGTGGCGAAGACGAATGCGTTGCCACGCGATCGCACCTCGAGCCCCTCGACGAAATCGCGCAGCCGAGGATGGAAGGCGCGCAGGAAGATTCCCGAACCGAAGCCCACCAGATCGGCCGCCGCCAACTCCGCCGGATCGACCTGCTCGGGCTCCACGACGCGGGCGCGCAGCACCTCCCCCATCACCTCGGCGACCTGCTTCGTATTGCCATGTGATACCGATGCGCACACGATCATGACCTTCACGGGATGCTCCCCTCTTCATACAATGTTCCAGAGATCCATGCAGACCCCCGCCCGAACCCGATTGTGACACCCGCGATCGGTGCGGCCGCTCATACCCCGCGCCGCGAGAAACGGAGTTGCAGCGCGGTCAGTAGCAGCAGCACCGCGAACATCACCCAGGCCAGGGCGGCGGCATAGCCGACCTGGTAGAAGCGGAATGCGTTCTGGAACAGCATGATTCCCAGTACATAGGTGCCGGTTTCGGGGCCGCCGTTACCGTCGGTCAGGGCATAGGCCTGATCGAACGCCTGCACCGTATTGATCACGGTGATCACGACGACGAACGACAGCGGCCCGCGCAACAGCGGGACGGTGATCGCTCGGAACCGCCGCCACGGCCCGGCCCCGTCGATCTTCGCGGCCTCGTACAACTCCTCGGGAATCGCCTGCATCGCGGCCAGCAGGATGACGGTCGCGAACGGCACACCCTTCCACACCGTGACGATGCTCAGCGACACCAGCGCCCAATCGGGATCGCTGAGCCAGGGCACCGGACGCACTCCGAACCAGCCGAGCGCGCTGTTCAACAGGCCGTCATCGGTGGTGAACAGGAACCGCCACACCACCGCCATGGCGACCGTCGAAGCGACCAGCGGTAAGAACACCGCAGCGCGAAACAGCCCTATCCCCTTCAGTTTCCGGTTCAGCGCGGCGGCCACACCGAGACTGATCACGACCGTCGGTATCAGCGTCGACACCGTGAACACCGCCGTATTGCGCACCGCGATATAGAACAGCGGATCACCGAAAAGCTGACGATAGTTGGCCAGTCCGGTGAATCGCATGGGCCGGAACAGATCCCACGAATGGAAACTCAGATACAGCGAAAAGCCCAGGGGGAACAGCATGAACAACGCGACGGCGGCCAAATTCGGTGTGACGAAGGACATTCCGGCCCGAGATCGCTGCCGATCCAAAGCGGATCGACGTTGCGGAGCCCTGCCGCTCATGTCGGCGCTCGCAGCAGAGCATCGATGTCCCCCGCCATCGCACCCAGCGAATCAGCTTGTGCCGCACCGCGTAACACCCGATTACACCCCCGCGACATCAACGATTCGACCTTCCCCCACGCCGGTGTCGTCACCATCGTGCGCGACGCAGCGGGCCCACCGGTGAACACCTCGAGATTCTCGATCCGAGCATGCGCCGCGGCGAATCCCGCTGAACCCATGGCCGAATGCAGCACCGGCACGAACAATCCCGATTCGGCGATGATCGCCTGCCCGATCGGCCCGGTCGCGAATTTCACGAATTCCCAAGCCTGTTCGCGTCGCGGACTGTGCGCGGCAATGGCCAGACCCGTACAACCGACATCGGTGATCGCCCCCGGCCCGCCCTGCGGACCCACCGGCAACACGGTGACATCGAAATCCAGACCGTCCTGCTCGACGAATTCCGAATAGAGCCAATGCCCGCCGAGCAGCATGGCCGCCCGGCCACCGGCGAACAGATCCGCGGCCGAATCCGACAACCGATCCGCGACGCTCGGCGCGACCCCGTGCCGCACCGCGAGATCGGCGTAGAACTGCAATCCCGCGGCGAAACGCGGATCGCCGATATCGGTGTGCGACGGCGCTTTCGGCGGACTGAACCACTGCGCGCCGTTGTTCATCCCGAAACAGGCCGCCGAGTAGTACGGCACCCAGGCGTCGGCGAAACCCCACTGCCGGACCCTGCCGCGACCGTCGCGTCGGGTGAGAAGCTGTGCCGCCCCGAGGAATTGCTCGAAACTCCACGCCTGCGACCACCGTACCGGCGGACGAATTCCGGCCTGCGCGAACATTTTCCGGTTGTAGTAGAGGAACACCCCGGACCACTGCTCGGGCAGCGCGTACTGTCCGCCGCCGTAGTCGAACGTCTCGTACAGCGTCGGATAGCTGTCCGCCCGCAGCCGCGCGGCGTATCCCGGATCGCGATCCAGCATGGTGCGCAGGTCCAGCAGCACTCCGCGCTCGGCCAGGCCCGCGAACAGCAGTTCCCAGGCCATCAGCACGTCCGGGCATTTACCCCCGGCGCAGTAGGTCAGCATCTGCTGCAACGGATCCGGGCCGGACATGACGGTGCGGATCCGGATCCCGGGATGACGTTCGGTGAAGGCGGCGATGATCCGCATCCGGGCCCGCGCCTCCTGCGGCCGGGCCTGGAAGAAGAAGGTGACAGCGTCGTCGTCGGCGTCGTCGCAACCGGCCAGGATCGGCGCGGCCAGCATCGATCCGAGCAGGGTTCGGCGGCGCACCGGGAGCACGGACCTCCTCGTCGGCCCGATCGCCGGGCGGCGCATCCGACAGCCGCACCCGATCAGGCAAAACCTCAGCAATCCAACGACCAGCACGCGCAGCTTACGGTCGGCAGCGCAGGATGCGGAGCAGCACACGCACGGACAACGTTTCCCGCACCCGATACCCGCGTTACCGCCACTTCCTGTCGGTCCGCCGTGGCAAACTGCCCATGTCCGATTCCGTCTGTCGGACACGCACATGACCACGGGAGAGCTGCTCGCATGGCGACGATCGAATACCTCCGGACCGACCCCGACCTACCTCCGGTCGGGGTCGTGGACCGCTCACCCATCAGCACGACCAAGAAGGCGATATTCCTCGCCATCGCCGTGCTGGGCGCCGTCGGCTGGGCCGTACTGGGCATCAGCCGAGGTGAGAACGTCAACGCGGTGTGGATCGTGGTGGCCGCGGTCTGCACCTACATCATCGCCTACCAGTTCTACTCCCGGCTGATCGCGAACCGGATCACCCACCCGCGTGACGATGTCGCCACGCCCGCCGAGGAAATGGAGAACGGCACCGACTACATGCCGATGGATCGGCGGGTGCTGTTCGGCCACCACTTCGCCGCCATCGCCGGTGCGGGCCCGCTGGTCGGGCCGGTGCTGGCCGCGCAGATGGGCTATCTGCCCGGCACGCTGTGGATCGTGGTCGGCGTCGTGCTCGCGGGCGCGGTGCAGGACTACCTGGTGCTGTGGGCCTCGGTCAAACGTCGCGGCCGCAGCCTCGGGCAGATGGCGCGCGACGAGCTCGGCGTGGTCGGCGGTATCGCGGCGCTGGTCGCGGTGCTGGCCATCATGGTGATCCTGCTGGCGGTGCTGGGCATCGTCGTGGTGAACGCGCTGGCCGCCACCAAGGGCGCCGACGGGCAGTTGCACGGCGGCAGCCCGTGGGGCGTGTTCTCGATCTCGATGACGATCCCGATCGCCGTGCTGATGGGCCTGTATCTGCGCTACGTCCGGCCGGGCAAGGTCGGCGAGATCTCCATCGTCGGTTTCGTGCTGCTGCTGTTCGCCATCGCGGCCGGTCGCTGGGTCGGCGATTCCGGTTGGGGCCGTTCGGCTTTCACCCTGGACGGCACCACGATCTCCTGGATGCTGATCATCTACGGCTTCATCGCCTCGGTGCTGCCGGTGTGGCTGCTGCTCGCCCCGCGCGACTATCTGTCCACGTTCATGAAGATCGGCACCATCGTGCTGCTGGCGGTCGGCGTGCTGATCACCATGCCGGTGCTCAAGGCTCCCGCGATCTCGCAGTTCGCCGGTAACAGCAAGGGTCCGGCCTTCGCGGGCAGCCTGTTCCCGTTCCTGTTCATCACCATCGCGTGCGGCGCGCTGTCCGGATTCCACGCGCTGGTGTCCTCGGGCACCACCCCGAAACTGCTGGAGAAGCAGTCCCAGGCGCGGATGATCGGTTACGGCGGCATGCTGATGGAGTCGTTCGTCGCGGTGATGGCGATCATCGCGGCCAGCATCATCGATCAGCACGTCTTCTTCGCGATCAACACCGGCGGTCTGACCGCCACCCCGCCCGGCCTGCCCGCCGGGGCCTCACCCGCGCAGATCGCGCAGGCCACCGCCGATGCCGCGGCGAAGAAGATCAACGGCATGAATCTGGGCGGCACGCCCGTCACCGGCACCGATCTGATCAACGAGGCCAAGAGCGTCGACGAGAGTTCACTGCTGTCCAAGACCGGTGGCGCGCCGACGCTCGCGGTGGGCATGTCCCATGTGCTGCAAGGGTTCCTGGGTGGCTCGGCGCTCAAGGCGTTCTGGTACCACTTCGCGATCATGTTCGAGGCGCTGTTCATCCTCACCACGATCGATGCCGGCACGCGTGTCGCGCGGTTCATGCTCTCGGACACCCTGGGCAACCTGGGCGGCCCGGCCCGCAAGTTCGCCGATCCGTCCTGGCGTCCGGGCGCGTGGCTGTGCTCGGCGCTGGTCGTCGCGGGCTGGGGTTCGGTGCTGCTGATGGGCGTCACCGATCCGCTCGGCGGCATCTACACGCTGTATCCGCTGTTCGGCATCGCCAACCAGCTGCTCGCCGCGATCGCGCTGACCGTCGTACTGGTCATCGTGGTGAAGAAGGGCCTGGTGAAGTGGGCGTGGATTCCCGCGCTACCGCTGATCTGGGATCTGATCGTCACGATGACGGCGTCCTGGCAGAAGATCTTCTCCGCCGACAAGAATCTGGGCTACTTCAAGCAGCACAGCATCTACAGCGCGGCCCGCGATGCCGGGAAGGTGCTGGCGCCGGCCAAGAACATGCACGATATGGACAAGGTGATCCGCAACAGCTTCATCCAGGGCACGCTGTCGATCGTGTTCGCGGTGCTGGTGCTGATCGTCGCGGTGATCGGTGCGCTGGTGTGTATCCGCGCGTTGCGGCGCGGCGGCAGCGAGACCACCGAGACGCCCGAGGTGCCCTCGAAGATCTTCGGGCCCAGCGGATTCCTGGCCACCAAGACCGAACGGGAAGTGCAGCGGGAGTGGGACGAGTTGGTGAAGGCCGGTAAGGTCACCGCGCCCGGGGCCGCGCATTCGGTGGCCGCGGAATGACCTCCGCGCCGCTCCCGGATGCGGGCTTCGGTGGCGGGCCGACGCTGCGGGCCGCGCGCGCTGTGCTGCGCGCGGCCCGCGCCCTGGCCGGGTACTTCAACGCGATTCTGGGCGGGCGGGATTACGCGCGCTATGTCGAGCATCTGCGGCGCAATCATCCCGAACATCCGGTCCCGAGCGAACGTGAATATTGGCGTGACAGGTATGCGGCCGCCGGACGCAATCCGGCAACCCGCTGCTGCTGAGCAGGCACGGACGGCTTCACGGACGTGCCTCGGCGACGCGGACCGACTCCGATCGCCGACTGTCCGGGATAGCTGTCTGTTTTCCGCTAGCGCGGTGCGACCGAGCCTGACAGGGTGGTTTGCGTGAGTGCACACGGTCTCGAGTTCGAGCGCTGCTATCGCGCGGTCACCACCCGCGACGCCCGGTTCGACGGGCAGTTCGTGACGGCCGTCCGAACGACCGGAATCTATTGCCGCCCATCGTGTCCGGCCATCACCCCCAAACGCGCGAACGTCACCTTCCTGCCGACGGCCGCAGCCGCACAACAGTCCGGCTTCCGGGCCTGCCGCCGCTGCCTGCCCGACGCCGCACCCGGTTCACCGCTGTGGAACACCCGTGCCGATCTGGCCGCGCGAGCCATGCGCCTGATCGCCGACGGGGTGATCGAACGCGGCGGCGTGCCCGCGCTGGCCGGATCGCTCGGCTACTCCCAGCGTCAACTGACCCGGGTGCTGACCACCGAACTCGGCGCCGGACCGCTGGCACTGGCCCGGGCGCACCGCGCGCACACCGCCAGGCTGCTGATCCAGACCACGCGAATGCCGATGTCCGACATCGCGTTCGCCGCCGGATTCGCCAGCATCCGGCAGTTCAACGACACCGTGCGCGAGGTGTTCGCGGTCAGTCCGACGATTCTGCGGGAGGAGTCGCGGCGGCTGCGCGGGGACACTCTGCCCGCCACCAACGGCATGCTCACGCTGCGGCTGCCCTATCGCGAACCGCTCGACGCGGGCTGGCTGACCTGGTTCCTGTCCTCGCACGCGGTGCCCGGGCTGGATCTGTGGGAGGACGGCCACTACACCCGCGGCCTGCGCACCCCGCACGGGCAGGCCACAGTGCGCCTGAGCGTGCAGCGCGGACATGTCCGGGCGGGCCTGGCCCTGCACGATATGCGGGATCTGGCGCCGACGGTGGCGCGGCTGCGGCATCTGCTGGATCTGGACGCCGATCCGGTCGGTATCGATGAGGCGCTCACCGCGGGGGCGGCGGCGTCCGGTCGCGGGCCGATATTCGGATCCGGCATTCGCGTGCCCGGCTGTATCGATGGCCCGGAACTGTTGTTGCGCACCATGATCGGTCAGCAGATCTCGGTCGCGGCGGCGGCCACGCACACCGCCCGCCTGGTCGAGGCGCTGGGCGAGGACATCGGCGGGCCGGTGCCGAAACTGTTCCCGACTCCCGAAGCGATCGCCGAGCACGGCGGCGAGGTACTGACCGGGCCCGCGCGGCGCACGGCATCTATCGTGGCCGCGGCACGTGCCCTGGCGTCCGGGGAGTTGCGGCTGCACGCCGGGCGCACCGCCCCCGAACTGCGCCGCGATCTACTCGCGCTGGACGGGGTCGGGCCGTGGACGGCCGATTACGTGACCATGCGGCTGCTCGCCGATCCGGATGTGCTGCTCAACACCGATCTGGTGGTCCGGCAGGGTGCGACGCTGCTGGGTATCGATCTCTCAGATACCGCGCGCTGGTCGCCGTGGCGGTCGTATCTGTCCATGCATCTGTGGAAACAGGCGCTGGCCGCCCGGACGCCACCGATCAGGACAGCGCCCGCCCGAGCGGCGCGCTCCGCGACTGTGGTTGCACGGTAACGGATTTCATCCGAAATAGCCCGGCCTCCGACGCCGCAGCCGTACCTTCGCGGTGGCACGTAGGAAGCCGCGACAGAGACCGCGATCCTCAATTGACAAATACGAAAGTAGGTGCAGGACAATGAGTTCCGCCGAATTCGCGACGGTCTCGACATCACTCGGACCGTTCACCACGGTGGTCGACGCGGACGGCGCGGTATTGGCCGCGGGCTGGACCGCCGATTCCGCCGGACTCTGGCAGCTCGTCCACCCGCGTCTCCGCAATGGCGAACCGCGACAACGCGATTCGCTCGGCGAAGTGACCGACGCGGTCGAAAAGTACCACGCCGGTACACTTTCCGCGATCGACGACATCCCGGTCAACCAGATCTCCGGCCCGTTCCTGCAACACGCCTGGGACGTCCTGCGCACCGTCGCACCCGGAAACCCCATCACCTACACCGCATTCGCCGCCCGCTCCGGCCGCCCCGAAGCCATCCGCGCCGCCGCCAACGCCTGCGCCCGCAACGCCGCCGCCCTCTTCGTCCCCTGCCACCGCATCCTGCGCACCGACGGCACCCTCGGCGGCTTCCGCTGGGGCCTGGACATCAAGGCCCGGCTGATCCGCCACGAGCAGTCCGCCGCCCCGGCACACTGACCCTGGCGATATCAACACATCGCTTACGCCACAATGGTTTTCAGGTGGGAGCCGGTGGGTTGGCGGATGACGTGCAGGCGGCTGGGGATGCGTTGGCGCATTTCGTCGACGTGGCTGACGATGCCGACCACCCTTCCGCCGGAACGTAATTCGTCCAGGACGCCCATGACGGCGTCCAGGGTGTCGGCGTCGAGGCTGCCGAAACCCTCGTCGATGAACAGGGTGTCCAGGACCAGGCCGCCGGATTCGGCGGCGACCACATCGGCCAGGCCCAGGGCCAGAGCCAGTGAGGCCATGAAGGTTTCGCCGCCGGAGAGGGTTTTGGCGGGGCGGACCGCGCCGGTGTAGTCGTCGCGGATGTCCAGGCCCAGGCCGCCGCGTCGGCCGTTGCGGCCCGCGACGTCGGTGTGCACGAATTCGTAACGGCCACCGGACATTCGGCGCAGCCGGACTGAACCAGCGACAGCCACCTCCTCGAGCCGCGCGGCCAGGACGTAGGAACGCAGTGACATGCGGCGGTTGTTCTCGCCGCGACCGGCGACCACATCGGCCAGACCGGCCAGTTCGTCGTGGGCGCACTGCATCGGGGTGATGCGGTCCACCGCGGCCCACAGTTGCGTGCCCAGTTCCTCGAGTTGCCGCACGCGATGCTCGGCCCGGCCGTTGGCTTCGATGGCGGCGTCCAGCGCGGAACGTGCCTGTGCCACACGGGTTTCGAGCTCGCGCAGATCGCCGGGTTCGGTATCGGCGGCGTCCCGGATCTCCGGTTCGGCCAGGGTGGCCTCGGCGTGCGCACGCTTGCTGTCCGCCTCGGTCAGCTCGCGTTCGATCGTGCTCTGCTGCTGCGGGGTGCGGGTCGCGGCGGCCACCACCTTGGCGTAGGCCGCCAGTACCGCATAGTCGGGCTCCGAACTCTGCTCGGGCACAACGACATCCGCGAGCGTCACCAGATCGGCCGCGCGGGCGGACTGCTCCACCCGCCGGGCCAGCATGGTGACCTGTTCGCGAGCCGCGTCG
This sequence comes from Nocardia macrotermitis, assembly GCF_009604405.1. Lineage (GTDB taxonomy): Bacteria > Actinomycetota > Actinomycetes > Mycobacteriales > Mycobacteriaceae > Nocardia > Nocardia macrotermitis. Next base: position 305,781 of record NZ_WEGK01000005.1, on the reverse strand, counting down.
GCTTCGGTTCGGGCCGCGCGGAGTTCGGTGGCGTCGCGGACCAGGGCGTCGAGGCGGGCGCGGCGGCGATCCACGGTCTGGTCCGCACCGGCCGCGGTGCGCAGCCGTTCGGTCAGCTCGGCCATCCGGCGATCGGCCGCGATGAGCCCCTCACCCACCGCACTGCTGCGAATCTCGAGGTCGCGCAACTCGTTCTGTAGACGCGTCTCCTCGGCACGCAACCGGTTCAGCTCGTCGGTGAGCTCGGCGACGCGGGATCCGATGCGGTCGGCGGACTTGTAGCGTTCGGTGGCGACATTGAGCTCCGCGGCCAGTGCGGCCCGATCACCCTCGCCGCCGCGCGCGACGAGCACCGCGATCTCGTTCTCCAGCTCGGACACCCGGGATTTCGCACGGTCCCGGGCGGATTCGGCGGTCCGTTCGGCCGCGACCGCGCGTTCCTCATCGGCCTTGGACGCGGCGGCCGCGGTCGGCTGCGCGGGTGCCGGATGCTCGGCCGAACCACAGACGTTGCACGGTTGCCCATCGACCAGCGCACCCGCCAATTCGGCCGCCATTCCGGCCAGCCGACGTTCCCGGATCGCCAACGTATGCTCCCGGGCATCGACATGCGCAACCCGAGCCGACTCGAATACGTTTGCCGCACGGTCGAATTCATCCCGCCGCGCCGCCAGCGCCGTAGCCGCCTCCGACGCGGTCCGCAACCGCTCACATTCGGCCCGCAACCCGTCCAACCCCGCCGCCGCCTGCTCCGCCTCCCGCACCCGACCATCCAGCGCCGCAACCTTCTCCGGCAGCACAGCCCGAGCCGCCGACACCCGCTCCATCCCACCCCGCAACCCCGACTGCTCCTTACGCAACGCCGCCAACTCCACCCCCACCCGCTGCGCCGACTCCGCATCCACCCGCACCTCGTCCAACGCCCCGATCTGCGCCACCCACCGCTGCACAGCCGCATCAATCCCGGTCAACTCGACCTCGGCATCCCCCTCCCACCCCTCCGAACCATCCCCCGCATCATCACCGAAACGATCCTCTTGCGATGCCGACCCTGAGTCATCAACCACCGCAACCGATTCAGCTCCCCGAACCGCAGCACCCGCTACACCCGCAGCATGCTCAGCACCCAATTCACCTGTGGCACAAATACTTTCATCCTCAACCCCCGCCACAATGCCAACACCGGCAGCCTCATTCCCCGACGACACCTCCACCGAAAACAGCCCCGGCTCACTGTCATCCGCAACCAACCCGGGCACCGCGTCCCTCGACGCACTGCCCACGCCAGCCGACTCATCGATCGGCACAGAAGGCAACTCCACCGAGAACAACCCTGGCTCACCGTCATCCGAGCCCCACTCGGCCACCGAATCCACCGCACGCAACGGACTGTCCCCCGCAACGTTCTTCACTGTCTTACGCGCTGAACTCCCCCGCCGAGCAGCGCCTTCACCCGATCCCTGCCGCTTCCCCTCCCCATCCACAGGCAACGCCGCATCCGCGGCGTCCACCGAACCCCCCGGCACCGGCTCAACCGAGAACAACTCCAGCTCGATATACCCGACCGATCCCCGACTCCCAACCGCCTCCGCACGTTCCCCTGACTCCCGCCCCGCAACCACTCCGGCCCCACCGACGACAGCCCTCCCATACGTGGCCCCATCATCGGCTGGATCGGTTGCCGCACTGGCGATCCGATCCGGATCGGGGTCGGCAGAGCGGAAGCTGTTGCCGAAATCGGTTGTTGTGCTGGGGTTTCGGTCGGGGATTGCAGTGAGTTCGGCGGCCAGATCGGTGTCGGCCAGTTCGTTGGTGGCCAGATCAGTTGCGGCCCAGGTAGTTCCGGGGAGTTCGGCACTCGGGGGTTCGAGTAGGCGGGTGGCCAGGCGTTCGGCGAGGTCGCGGGAGTCGGCGGTGCGGCGGCGGAGGATTTTCGCCGCGGTGCGGGCCTCTTCGAGGGCGGTGGCCACCGGTTCGGCGCGACGGGATTGATCGAGTTCGATGCGGCGGCGGGCGCGGAGTTCCGCGGTGGAGGCGTAATCGGCCAATGTCGCGCGGGCACCGGACAGGCGGCGGTGCAGGTCGTGCAGGCGGCGCTGGTGTTCGGCATCGGCGGTGACGCGGGACGAATCCGCTTGGCGCTGTGCGCGTTCGGCCTTCGTCGTCTCGGCGTCGACACGAGCGGTGGCGAGGAGTTGCTGCGACCACTCGGTCGCCTCCAGCACGCCGACGGTCTCGGCCGCACCGATCCCGGCGGAGGTGACCACCTGGCCGATCAGCCGGTCGATGCTCTGCCGTTGCGCGGCGAGTTCGGCGCCGCTGTCCTTGCGACGCTGCGTCAGCCACTCCTCGGCGGAACCGAATCGCTTGGTATCGAAAAGCTTTTCGAGGAGGATCTCGCGATGTTCGTTGTCCGAGCAGAGGAATCGCGCGAAATCGCCCTGCGGCAGCAACACCACCTGGAAGAACTGATCGGCGCTCATCCCGAGCAGCCGGATCACCTCGTCGCCGATATCGTTGAGCCGCGACAGGTTCTGGCCGCGCCCGTCCAACCACTCCAGGGTGGCCTTGGCCTTCTCGTCCGCCCAGCCCTCACCGCGTTTCTTGGGCCGCCGGAACTCCGGCGACCGGGTCAGCCGCAACCGCCGCCCACCCAACGTCGCCTCCAGCACCACCCGCGGCGGCGTCTGCGGGTCCGCGTGATCGGAGTGCAGCCGCTTGCCCTCCGCCCGCGCCCCCGGCACCCGCCCGTACAGCGCGAACGCGATCGCGTCCAGCACCGTCGTCTTCCCGGCCCCGGTCTGCCCGTGCAGCAGGAACAGGCCGTCACCGCCGAGCACATCGAAATCCACCACCGCGGTGTCGGCGAACGGCCCGAACGCCGTCAACTCCAACCGATGCAGCCTCATCCGACCCGCCTCCCGCTATCGCAGCCGCTCATATCCGCCACATCCGGAGTCGCCCACTCACGCCGTGCGCTCCTGCGCCTCGACCGGTTGCGCCTCGGCGACCTCGCGTTCGGCGGCACCGGCGGCCAATGCGCGTGCCAGCCAATCCATTTCGGCGTCGGTGGGTTCACCCCGGACATCGGTGAGGAAGCTGTGCGCCACCTCGGTGTCGCCGCGGCCGTGCACCCGTTCACGGTAGCGCAGGTCCGGATTGCCTTCGGGGCGAGCCCATTCCACGTGCACCGCGTGCGGAAAACGCCGCCGCAGCCGCCGCAGCGCGTCCACCGGACGGGCGTGATCGGTGAGATTCGCCGACACGTAGTCATCCTCGGCCGCGGCATGCGCCGGATCCTCGAGCAACTCCTCGAGCGCGCCGGTCAACCGGGTGAGTCCACGCACCCGCGGCAGCTCGACCCGCTCGACCCCGGTGAGCCCGTCGGACCCCAGATCCGCAATCCACACCGCCTTGCGATGTGACCGCTCGGCGAACGAATACGGCAGCGGCGAACCGGAATACCGCACGGATTCCGACAGCGTCTGCGGCGAATGCAGATGCCCGAGCGCCACGTAATCGATCCCGTCGAACGCCCCCATCGGCACCGTCTCCACCCCGCCCACGGAGATCGACCGCTCCGATCCGGTCGCCTCCCCACCCACGACGAAGGCGTGCGCGAGCACCACCGCGCGCATCCCCCCGCGCGCCGCGAGATCCGCACGCACGCGCGCCATCGCCGCGTCCAGGATCTCCGCGTGCGAACGCGCCTGCGGCACACCCAGTTCCGCGCGCGTGATCTCCGGCTCCAGGTACGGGATGCCGTAGCAGGCGATCTCGCCGTACTCGTCGCGCAACACCACCGGCCGTTCCAGATCCGCCACGGAGGTGCGCAGATGCAGTCCACCGGCCGCGGCGAAACTGCCCAGCGCACCCAGCCGGGTCGGCGAATCGTGATTGCCCGAGGTGGCCACGATCACCGCACCCGCGGCCCGGATCGCCTCGAATCCCCGGTTGCACACCGCGATCGCGTCGGCGCTGGGAATCGAGCGGTCGTACACGTCACCGGGTAGCAGCACCACGTCCACCCGCTGCTCGGCGACGATCTCGGCCAGCGATTCGAGCGAGCTCGCCTGATCCGCCAGCAGATCCACACCGTGGAAGGTCCGCCCGATGTGCCAGTCGGAAGTGTGCAGCATCCGCATGCCGCGAAACCGTAGGCGATGGCACCGACAGATTCGAATTCGCCACCCCGGCGCGGCCACGGAAATCCGCGTCCCGATCGGCCGCGACCGACCGGTCGGCCGCCGTCACGAGCCGCCGAGCAAGTGCTAGGTATTTGCCACCCCGCCGAACTTGTCGGTGGCATACGGCACTATCTGCGTCATGACCGCACCGACACTGTTAGCGATGCTCGTGGTGTTCTGTACCGGGCTGAGCCTGGGCTGGCTCGGTCATCTCGCGCGGGCCGGGCGGGCCGAGGCGCAACTGGCCGCCCTGCGCGACAACGAGCAGCTGCTGCGGCATTCCCTCGGCGCGGCGAACGAGGATGCCGCACAGCGCAATTCACAGGCCATCGGCACCCTGGTCGGTCCGCTGCGCGAGGCGGTCGGCGCCTTGAATCAGCGGTTGGCCGAGGTGGAACACCGCCGCATCGACGCCTACGCGGGCCTGCGCGAACAGGTCGCCGGCATGCAGCGCCAATCGCACCAGCTCGCCGCGCAGACCGGTCAGCTGGTCTCGGCGCTGCGCGCACCGCAGGTCCGCGGCCGCTGGGGCGAGATCCAACTCGAACGCGTGGTGGAGCTGGCCGGCATGTCGCGGCACTGCGATTTCGACACCCAGGTCACCCGCGCGGGCCACGACGGCGCGGTCCGCCCCGACCTGGTCGTGCGCCTGGCCGGTAACCGCCACATCGTGGTGGACGCCAAGGCCCCGCTCGCGGCCTACCTCGACGCCGCCGCCCAGGACGACCCCCGCCTCCGGACCGAACACCTGACCCGCCACGCCCGGCATCTACGCACCCATATCGATCAGCTGTCCGGTAAGGCGTATTGGGCGGCCTTCGATCCCGCGCCCGAATTCGTGGTCCTGTTCGTGCCGGGCGAGAGCTTCCTCGATGCTGCGCTCAATGCCGACGCCGGTCTGCTGGAGTACGCATTCGGCCGGAACGTGATCCTCGCAACGCCGACGACCCTCGTCGCGCTGCTGCGCACCGTCGCATACGGCTGGCGACAGGACGCTATCTCGAAAGAGATGGCAACCGTGCAGCAATTGGGCCGGGAGCTCTACGCGCGACTCGGTGTGGTGGGCACACACCTGGACCGGATGGGAGGCCAACTGGCAAAGGCGGTAGAGGCTTTCAACCAGACAGTAGGCTCGGTGGAGTCGCGGGTGCTGGTCACCGCGCGGCGGCTGCACGAGTTGGACATCGGCGATCGGGAGATTCCGGCTATCCGCTACATCGAGTCTCGACCGCGCGTGGCAGGCTTCTCAGACATCAACGAGTAACCGGTTCATCCGCCCAGCCTCGATACACGTTCCCGTTGCGGCAGATAGTGTGCTTTACGTGGCAGCTACCCAACGCGACCGATCCGAGGTGCCCGCACCGCACCGCTCGATCATCCCGTCGGTGCCCGGCATCCCGGCCGGTGCGGCGGTGTTGATCGCGGTGGCGTGCACTCTGGTCGGATTTTTCATCGACGCAAGCGGCGGCAGCAAGGATCTGACCCGGGTGTTCGCCGGGGCGTACATCATCGGTTGCGCGCTGGCCGCGCTGGTCGTGCGTTACCGCGGTCTGTTCACCACCATGGTGACCCCGCCGCTGCTGCTGTTCATCGCCGTACCCGTCGCCTACGGGCAGCTGCTGGACCATACCTCGTCCTCGCTGAAGGACATCCTGCTGAACCAGGGCATTCCCCTGGTGAACCGCTTCCCGGTGATGGCCATCGCCACGGTGCTCGTGCTGGCGATCGGCCTGGGCCGCCTGGTGTTGCAACGCCGCCTCGCCGACGCCGAGCCGCGAGCGCGCGGCGCCCGGCCGCGCAAGGGCGATTCCTGGGGCACCCGGGCCGACAGCCGTTCGCGGCGCGGCCGGGGCGCGGGTTCGTCCGAGACGCTCCGCAGCCGCGCCCGCGCGCAGTCGGCCACCGATGAGAAGGCGGCCACGAAACCGACGCGTGGGGGCCGTAAGACCGCCGGACGGGTCGCCGAGCGTCCGCCGCGGGTCTCGGCCGCCCAGGGCTCGCGCACCGCCGAGCGTTCGAAGGTGGCGGCCACCGCCCGCCAGCGCGGCGAGACCGATACGCCGTCCCGGCACCGCGCCGACGCCGATACCCCCTCGCGGCACCGCGCGGACGCCGAAACGCCCTCACGGCATCGCGCCGACAGCGACCCCCCGTCCCGGCAGCGTCCCGATTCCGAGGGGCCGTCCCGGCGTTCCGGGGAGTCGAGCCGTCAGCGTTCGTCGGCCGACCCGCAGCCGCGCCGCCGGGCCGCCGAACCGCCCGCACAGCCGCGTCAGCGCGGCGCGACGCCATCCGCAGGTGCCACCGGCCAGCAGCCGCGCCGACGCGCGCAGGAGCCACGTCAGCGTGCCGCGGAACCCCAGCCGCAACGCCGCACCCGCGGCACCGACCCGAGCGACGTCCCGCCACACCCGCGCCCGAACGTCCGCTACCGCGAACGCGACTCGGGCCGCATCGAGCACTGACCACTCGCCACTTCCCGGGTCGCCTCGATCACGGTCCGTCGGTACGCAGCCCACAGCCGGCACACCAACTCAGAGCCCACGAGCCAACTTCGAGCGCCCTCGCATCTGTGAGACTCGGATTCCGCTGCGGCATATCCCCACCCGGCAGATAGACGCACCACGCGGACTCCGATACGGCATACGCCCACCCCCGACGGATAGACGCCCCACGCGGACTCCGGTACCGGCAGCGCCTACGCCGCGCGGCGCGCAACTCACACGGATAGACGCGCTACGCGGATTCCGCTGCGGCATAACCTCACCCGGCGGATAGACGCACTACGCGAACTCCGATACGGCGTACCCCACCCGACGGACAAACGCACCACGCGAATTCCGGCACAGCAGCGCCTACTGACGCGCGGCACGCAACTCACACGGATAGACGAACCACGCGGACTCCGATACCGGCAGCGCTACTGACGCGCGGCGCGCAACTCACGCGGCAGCGAGAACACCAACGTCTCGTTCGCCGTGGTGACCGGCTGGACGTCGGCGTAACCGTGCTCGGCGAGCAGGTCCAGCACACCGCGCACCAGGATCTCCGGAACCGACGCGCCGGAGGTGACGCCGACCGTCCGCACACCCTCGAACCAGGCCGGATCGACCTCGCGCGCGAAATCGACCAGATGGGACGCGCCCGCGCCCGCGTTCAGGGCGACCTCGACCAGGCGCTTGGAGTTGGAGGAGTTGCGCGAGCCGACCACGATCACCAGATCGCATTCCGGCGCCATCGCCTTCACCGCGATCTGCCGGTTCTGCGTGGCATAGCAGATGTCGTCGCTGGGCGGATCCTGCAACTTCGGGAAACGCTGCCGCAGCCGCTGCACGGTCTCCATGGTCTCGTCGACCGACAGCGTGGTCTGGGACAGCCAGATCACCTTGTCCTCGTCGCGCACGGTGACGCCGTCCACCGCGTCGGGCCCGTCCACGAGCTGCACGTGATCGGGCGCCTCACCGGCGGTGCCCTCGACCTCCTCGTGCCCCTCGTGACCGATCAGCAGGATGTCGAAATCGTCGCGGGCGAACCGCTTGGCCTCCTGATGCACCTTGGTGACCAGCGGGCAGGTGGCGTCGATGGTGTGCAGGCCGCGGGCGGCGGCGGCCTCGTGCACCATCGGCGAGACGCCGTGCGCGGAGAACACCACGACCGCGCCCTCGGGCACCTCTTCGGTCTCGTCGACGAAGACGACGCCGCGATCGCGCAGCGTCTCCACGACGTGCCGGTTGTGCACGATCTCCTTGCGCACGTAGATCGGCGCGCCGTGCTTGTCGAGGGCGCGCTCGACGGTCTCCACCGCCCGATCCACACCGGCGCAGTAGCCGCGCGGCTCGGCCAGCAGGACACGCTTGGCGGCGCCGGCCGCGTTGGCACCCGCGGACCGGGCGATTCCGACGTTCAAGGGGATTGCCGAGGACATGCTCCTCAGCTTACGTGCGCGCAGGTGGCGACACGCGCGCGGTCGCGGCCGGTATCGTCGGTGCACGGGCGTGGCGAATTGTGAGTCCTCTCACCTGCTTCGCGCCGCGGCCCGACGACATGACGGCGAACGATCCGACGAGAGGGGCGCGCGTGGATTCCCTCCTTTGCTTCACACGACGAATCGGGCAGGCTAGGGCTATGTTTCGACCGCCGTTCTTCGCCCGTGTCGTCGCCGGGGCCGCCGTGTACGCCCTGGAGGAAGCCCGCCGACTGCCGACGACCGCGATGCATCTGCCGATCACCGCGATCAGCCAGCTGTTGCAGACCACCATGCACGCCCAGCAGTTCGTGACCAGCCTCGCGCTCAAGGGCGACGAGGTGTTCGATCAGCTGACGAATCGTCCGCAGGAGCAGCCCGCGTGGGCGACCTTCGACGAGGACGAGGACGATCCGGACCTGGTCTTCGCCGGTGCGCGCGAATCCTTCGCCAACGGTCGCGAGGCCGCGCTGAGCCGCTTCGATCTGTACGTCGCGCCGGAGCCGATCGACGCGCCCGCCGAGCCCGAGGAAGTCGAATCTCCTACTGCGGCAACGTCTTCCGGTAACGGTCAGGGCGAGGTCGTGGAGCCGGAGGTCGCGACCCGCTACGACTACCTGAACATGACGCTGGCCCAGCTGCGCGCCCGCCTGCGGATGCTGACGGTCGAGGATCTGACCGCACTGCTCGAGTACGAGCGACACACCCGGGACCGCGCGGCCTTCGTGACGATGCTGACCAACCGGATCGCCACCGTGCAGGCCAAGTGACCGATCCCGAGAAGACCACCAGCCCGACCGCGAATCCCGATACCCGGCAAGCCAATTCAGCGGAGAACCCGTGGCCGGTGCGCAGTATCGCGTTGAAGGTCGTCCAGTGGATCGACCGCCTCGGCAGCGTGTGGGTCGAGGGCCAGATCACCCAGATGAACGTCCGCCCCGGCACCCGCACGGCCTTCCTCGTGCTGCGCGATCCGGCCGCCGACATGTCGCTGTCGGTGACGTGTGACCCTGCGCTGCTGCGCAATTCGCCGGTTCCCCTGCAGGAGGGCAGCCGCGTCGTCGTCTACGGCAAGTTCTCCTATTTCACCGGGCGCGGCACATTGTCGTTGCGTATCACCGAGATTCGGCCCGTCGGCATCGGCGAACTGCTGGCCCGCATCGAGCGGCTCAAGGCCCTGCTGTCCGCCGAGGGCCTGTTCGATCCGCGTCTCAAACGGCCGATTCCGTTCCTGCCCGGCACGATCGGCCTGATCACCGGACGCGCCAGCGCCGCCGAACGCGACGTGCTGAGCGTGGCCCGAAGCCGTTGGCCCGCAGTGCGTTTCGAGATCCGCAACACCGCCGTGCAGGGACCGACGGCGGTCCCGCAGATCCTGACGGCCCTGGCGGAGCTGGATCGCGATCCGGAGATCGCGGTGATCGTGCTGGCCCGCGGCGGCGGCAGCGTCGAGGATCTGCTGCCCTTCTCCGACGAAACCCTGTGCCGCGCCATCGTTTCCGCGACGACGCCGATCGTCAGCGCGATCGGGCACGAGCCGGACAATCCGCTCTCGGACTACGTCGCGGATCTGCGCGCGGCCACCCCCACCGACGCCGCCAAACGCATCGTCCCCGACGCGGCCGCGGAACTGGCGATGATCCACGACTGGCGCGAACGTTCCGCCGCGGCGCTGCGCGGCTGGGTGCAGCGCGAACTGCGCGCCCTGGACCAACTGCGTTCGCGTCCGGTCCTGGCCGCGCCGCTGCGCCAGCTGGACCAGCGCTACGAGGAGGCCGAGCGGCTGCGCACCGCGGCCCGGCGCGCGGTCGAACACGGCCTCACCGCCGAATCCACCGCGACCCGGCACCTGCGCGAGAAACTCACCGCCGTCGGTCCGGCCGCCACCCTCGCCCGGGGATATGCTGTGGTGCAACGCGTTTCGGGTAAGGAACGGCACGTCGTCCACGAGGTGGCCGATTCGCCGCCGGGCGCCCAGTTGCGCATCCGGGTCGCGGACGGCGCGATCAGCGCGGCGGCGCTGTCCGGCCAGATCATCACGAAGGAGCCCCGCCCATGACCGAGAGTGACCTCGCCGAGATCGCGGGTTTCGGCTACGAGCGCGCCCGCGACGAACTGGTCAACGTGGTGAAGATGCTCGAGCAGGGCGGTATGGATCTGGACGATTCGCTGGCGCTGTGGGAGCGCGGCGAGGCCCTGGCCACCCGCTGCGAGGAGCATCTGGCTGGCGCCCGCAAACGGGTCGAGGACGCGCTGTCCCGTCGCGAGACCGCCGAGGAGTAGGGCCGACCGCCGGGAATGCCACCCGCGCGGCAACGAGCCAGTGCAGAATGTCACTCTCAATTTTGAAAATGACACTTGCACAACTGCCTCGAAGTGGGGTTCTCTGAAAGGATGCCGAGCGGCGCAGCCCCGGCCGAGCAGGAGGAGATGCCGTGACCACCGTCGAGGAACACCTGAACAGGCGTCGGCACATCCTGCTCGAACTCGGCTTCGCCACCCGCCGCGTCGGCGACGAACTGCACGGTTCGGCGACGATCAGCCCGGAGATGCACGTCCCGGGCACCGACCATCTGCGCACCTCGGTGCTGGCGATCTGGCTGGACACCATGGGCGGGCTGCTGGCCTCGCTGGTGCTGCATCCCCGGGTGCCGATGACGCTGGAGCTGGACGTCAACCTGTTCGGTCCCGCACCCGGTTCGGGTGAGGTGCACGCGGTCGGGCGCACGGTCAAGGCGGGTCGCTCGGTGTTCGTCGCGGAGATCGAGTTCAGCGTCGACGACGTGCCGATCGGCTTCGGCGCGACCTCCTTCATGGCCGCCCCGAATCCGGATGTCCAGCTGCCGCGCAAGCTCAGTATCGATATGCCCCCGCGCGGTCCGCGCCTGTCCCTCCCGCTGGCCGAACGCGCCCGCTGCGAACGTCGCGAACCCGGCGTCGCGGTGCTGCCGCGCACCGAGGACGGGCTCAACGCCGCGGGCACCGTCAACGGCGGTCTGCTCGCGCTGGCCGCGGAGGAGGCGGTGCTCTCGCTCGGTCCCTCGAACGGGCTGAGCTTCCTGGGGCTGCGCTATCTGCAAGCCGCCCGCGTGGGCCCGGTGGTGGCCACCGCGGCCGTGCGACACGGCGTGGGCCGGGTGGAACTGCGCGACTCCGGCCAGGACGACCGGATCACCACGCTCGCCACCACCAGGACGTTCGAGCGGTAGCCGCGCGACTCAGCCCAGCAGGCCGACCAGCCGATCGTGCACCAGCCGCCACAGCCCCGGCGCGAGATCCGCGTCGGCGAGCATCTGCATCGTGCAGATCACCTGCAACGACCGAATCCGTTCCGGCAGAGCGGGTTCGGTGGGATCGATGCCCGCGCCCCGCAGGAATTCGGGCCAGGACCGGGCCAGCGCGGTGCGCCCCGCGAAGCCGACCGACCAGGCCCAGCGCGCCGGATCGTAGAGCCGATCCGCGACGCAGACCGATTCGAAATCCAGCAGTCCGGTGATCTCGCCGTCCTCGACCAGAATGTTCACCGGCGCGTAGTCGCCGTGCGCGAGAACCGCTGGGCGGCCGTCGAACAGCGCGGGCAGATCCACGAGCACCCGCTCGAGCGCGGCGCTCTGCGCGGCCGACAACGCCGGCGCCAGACATTCGGCCCAGGCGTCCGCGCGCGCGGCCAGATATCGCGGCCGGGCCCACATGTCGTCGAGTTCCACATCGGTACAGGGCAATTCGGAGAAATCGGCGAGCATCTCCCCCATCGCCCGCGCCAACGCCGGGAAATGCGGTCCGTCCATGGCGGTTTCGGCGCTCGGCGTGCCGGGCAGCATATCGAACGCGATCCACGGCGGCTGCGCCCCGAGATCGGCCGCGCGAATGCCCGGAATGGTAATTCCCCTGGCGGCGGCGGGATCTCGCAACGCGTTCATGATCCGCATCCGGCGGTCGGCCTCACCGCCCCGGCGATATCGCTGCACGACGACGCCGGTGCCGTCGGCGACGGTCACCAGACTGGTGTTGTCACCGACTCCCCATTCGGCAGCTGTCGCCTCGATGATCGGCCGATCCAATACCCGCTCGAGCCAAGCCAAGTCCGCGCGATCCACGCGCGCAACGTTAGCCGAAAGGCAGCGAGAGTCGTTGGCGGTTACCCGGATCCGATTCGGCCGAACCGGACCAAGATCACGAATCCGCAGGTCGAATCAGGCGGGAAGCGGGTGTGCGGCATCCACCGCACCGGCCAGAGTCGTATACGCCGACTGATTGCCAGCGCCCTTGATCAACACTCGAACCGCACCGAAATCGGTGATCCACGCCGGTTCGTTGCCCTGCACGTGGAACACGGTCCAGGTCTGATCGCCCACCTGCTGCGTTCCCGACGGACTGCGTGTTTGCAGAATGTGGTCGGCCAGTGCGGATTCGGACGCGTTGGACTGGGTCAGCTGCATGTACGTGCCCTCGGGGGTGATGTACCCGACGGTGCTGAGCGTCCCACCGGCGTCCCCGCTGATGGTGTCGCGGCTGCCGGAATTGGCGGTCCAGTGCTCGGGCAGGCTCGGCTGCCGGATCGGGAACGGCAGGGTGTGCGCGTCGGACTGCAACGCCCCCTTGACGTCGAAGGCCGGAATATTTCCGGTAGCCGGTTTACCGGGCGAGAAACTGCACTGCTGGGCGAGTGCGGCGAAAACCACGCAGATCAGCAGCAACGGAATCAACGACCACAGCAGGTCGCGATAGTCGTTGAGGATCCGGGGTTTCTGATTCGCCACAACCCCAGTATGCCGCGCCGCGTTTTCCGCATTGCGCGCCGGAGGGTGCGCCGACCTGGGCGACTCACTCGCGCACCCGAGTCCCGGGCGGAAAACGAGGCCGATATCACAACGCCCGGACCAGCATCGGACTCGTCCATACGGAAGCCGAACGGCGGTACCCGACGGGATGTTCTGACCGTTCTGCGACAATTCCCGGTAGTACCCAACGAGGAGGCACCGCAGATGACGGCACCCACACCCGCAACCCATCGCCGTGAGGCCCCGGACCGCAACCTCGCGCTCGAGTTGGTCCGGGTGACCGAGGCCGGTGCGATGGCCGCGGGCCGCTGGGTCGGCCGCGGCGACAAGGAGGGCGGCGACGGCGCGGCCGTGGACGCCATGCGCCAGCTCGTGGCCACGGTGTCGATGAGCGGCATCGTCGTGATCGGCGAGGGCGAGAAGGACGAAGCGCCCATGCTGTACAACGGCGAGGCGGTCGGTGACGGCACCGGACCGGAGGTCGACTTCGCGGTCGACCCGATCGACGGCACCACCCTGATGTCGAAGGGCTCGCCCGGCGCGATCTCGGTGCTCGCGGTCGCCGAGCGGGGTGCGATGTTCGATCCCTCGGCCGTGTTCTACATGGAGAAGATCGCCGTCGGCCCGGACGCGGCCGATGTGATCGATCTGTCCGCGCCGATCTCGGAGAACCTGCGCCGAGTCGCGAAGACCAAGAACTCCTCGGTCTCGGACCTGACCGTCTGCGTGCTGGATCGCCCGCGCCACGCGCAGCACATCCAGGAGGTCCGGGACGCGGGCGCGCGCATCCGGCTGATCTCCGACGGTGACGTCGCCGGTGCGATCGCGACCGCCCGTCCCGACTCCGGCACCGACATGCTGATCGGCATCGGCGGCACCCCCGAGGGCATCATCGCCGCGGCCGCCCTGCGCTGCATGGGCGGCGCCCTGCAGGGCAAGCTCGCCCCCAAGGACGACGCCGAGCGCCAGAAGGCCATCGACGCCGGCCACGACCTGGACCGCATCCTGTCCACCGAGGACCTGGTCTCCGGCGAGAACGTCTTCTTCTGCGCCACCGGCGTCACCGACGGCGACCTGCTGCGCGGCGTGCGCTACTTCTCCGGCGGCGCGTCGACCCAGTCGATCGTGATGCGCTCGAAGTCCGGCACCGTGCGCATGATCGACGCGTACCACCGGTTGACGAAGTTGCGCGAGTACTCGTCGGTCAACTTCGAGGGCGACGAACACGCCGTACCCCCGCTGCCCTGACCCCCCGGCCCGGTTCCCACGAACCAGCCGATTCGACTGCCCGCCTTCGGTTTCCGAAGGCGGGCAGGGTCGTTCTCGGGTCGCGCACATCACAGGCTCGCAATCGCCCCTGCCTCGGGGTGGTCACTGGCCGGAGCGGCGGCGGCGCTACCGAGTACGAAAACCACACTGAGCCCTACGACGCCGCTGGGCGCGCTACCGAGGCGGCCGGGTAATGCGCGTACATCTCACGGTTCGCTCGGGGCCTCGCCTGCGGCATCGGGGTTCCGGTAGACGGGTATTCCCCGCTGACGTGTGCGAAAAGCCTCAGGCGTGGCTGGCCGGTATGGGTTTGTGCGGGCCTAGGCTCGGGTTATGACTGAGCAGACTGAGTATCGGGTCGAGCACGACACGATGGGTGAGGTTCGGGTTCCGGTGGATGCGCTGTGGCGGGCGCAGACGCAGCGGGCGGTGGAGAACTTTCCGATCAGTGGGCGGGGGCTCGAGCGGGCGCAGATTCGGGCGTTGGGACTGCTCAAGGCGGCCTGTGCGGTGGTGAATCGGGATCTGGGACTGCTGGATTCGGAGAAGGCCGCGGCGATCATCGCGGCCGCCGAGGAGATCGCGTCGGGGGCGCACGACGACCAGTTCCCGATCGACGTGTTCCAGACCGGTTCGGGCACCAGCTCCAATATGAACGCCAACGAGGTGATCGCGAGTCTGGCCGCGCGGGCGGGGGTCACCGTGCACCCCAACGACGACGTCAACATGTCGCAGTCCTCGAACGACACCTTCCCGACCGCGACGCATCTGGCCGCGACCGAGGCGGTACTGCGCGATCTCGTCCCGGCCCTGGATCATCTGCGAATTCGGCTGCTGGACAAGGCGACCGAGTGGCGCACCGTGGTGAAGTCCGGGCGCACGCATCTGATGGACGCGGTGCCGGTCACCCTCGGGCAGGAGTTCAGCGGCTACACCCGGCAGGTCGAGGCCGGTATCGATCGGCTGACCGCGACGCTGGTGCGCCTGGGTGAGCTGCCCATCGGCGGCACCGCGGTCGGCACCGGGCTCAACGCACCCGACGGATTCGGGACGAAAGTCGTTGCCGAACTTCGGCGTTCGACCGGACTGGACCAATTGTCCGAGGCCGCAAACCATTTCGAGGCCCAAGCCGCGCGCGACGGACTGGTCGAGGTCTCCGGCGCGCTGCGCACCGTCGCGATCTCGTTGACCAAGATCGCCAACGACATTCGCTGGATGGGTTCGGGTCCGCTGACCGGTCTGGCCGAGATCCGGCTGCCGGATCTGCAACCGGGCTCCTCGATCATGCCGGGCAAGGTGAATCCCGTACTGCCGGAGGCTGTTACGCAGGTCGCCGCGCAGGTGATCGGTAACGACGCCGCGATCGCCTGGGGTGGCGGCAACGGCGCGTTCGAGCTGAACGTCTACATCCCGGTGATGGCGCGCAACGTGCTGGAGTCGATTCGCCTGCTGGCCAACGTATCCCGGCTGTTCGCGGACAAGTGCGTCGCCGGGCTCGTCGCCGACACCGAACATCTGCGTCAGCTGGCCGAATCCTCCCCGTCGATCGTGACGCCGCTGAACTCGGCGATCGGTTACGAGGAGGCCGCCGCGGTGGCGAAACAGGCACTGAAGGAGGGCAAGACGATCCGCCAGACGGTCATCGACCGCGGCCTGATCGGCGACAAGCTCTCGCTCGAGGAACTGGACCGCCGCCTGGACGTGCTGTCCATGGCCAAGGTCCAGGACGCCGAATAACCGGCGCCCCAGGGTGGATCCGGTCGACCGGCCGATGTCACCGGATCCACCTACGCCCCCGATCCCACCCCGCCGGCCGGAGCCTCGCCACCGCTCCACCTTCGAGCCTCGGTGTCCCGAATCTCGGTACGCCGCAACGATACCCACCACACCGGCGGCTCGACCGAACTCACTCGCCCGCACCGACCACGGCCGGATAATCCACCAGATCGATATCCTTGGCGGCGTTGTCGCCGAACCGCGTCATCAGCGAGAACGTCCGCGACCCGACGAACCAGTTGCGCATCGCGATGCCCCGCGCGGTCCGCGGCGCGAGGAAGCGCCCGGCGTTGGTGTTGCCCGCGATCTTGGCGTAGCGCCGCATGATCTCGTCGTACCGTGCGAACGCACCCGCGTATTCCCCTCCGGCCCTGGCCAATTCGCCGGCCAGCACGTAGGCCCCGACGACCGCGAGCCCGGTTCCGAAGCCGCCCAACGTATTTCCGTACGCCGCATCACCGATCAACGCGATCCGCCCGGTGGTGTACCGCCCCTTCATCTCGACCTGGCTGATCGAGTCCAGGTAGAACGCGTCGAGTCCGGGCAGTTCGGTCAGCATCGCGGGGACCGGCCCGCCGAGTCCGGCGAACCGCTCGGCGATCAATCGCTGCTGCGCGGCCACGTCGTCGCGGGCGAAATCGAGCACCGGCGCGGCGAAGACGTACTGGTGCGCCGCCTTCGCCCCACCGCGCACGGCCAGCCGTCCCGGCGCGTTGTAGGCCGCCGCGCGCCCCCGCACCCGCGGCCCGTTGGCATCGTGACCCCAGCCGGGCGCACCGGCGATGCAGTAGTAATAGCCCAGGTGGCGGACATAATCGGCCTCGGGCCCGAAGGCCAGCCGACGCACCCGGGAGTGGATTCCGTCGGCGCCGAAGACCAGATCGAAGGTGCGCGCGGGCCCACGCTCGAATTCGACGTGCACCCCCTCGGCGGTCTCGGTGAGCGCGCTGATCGAATCGCCGAACAGGTACTCGCACTCGCCCGCGGTCCGCGAGTAGAGGATCCGGGCCAGGTCGCCGCGCAGGATCTCCACGTCGCCGCCGGTGAAATCGCCTGATATGACGGCCAATTCGCGGCCGTCGTCATCGCCGAAGACCAGATCGGTCTTACCGGTCCGCTGCCGCACGATCTCCTCCCACACGCCCATCCGCTCGAGCACGGTGCGATGGGTGGGCCCCTTGAAGTCGATGGCCTGCCCGCCCGGCCGCAGTTCCGGCGCGCGCTCGACCACGGTGACCTCGAAGCCGTAGCGGTGCAGCCAGTAGGCCAGGGCGGGTCCGGCGATGCTCGCGCCGGAGATGAGAACGGTCTGATTACGCATGGTGAGCTCCGGTTTCCTTAACTGTGTCTGTCGGACGCAAATTAGCGTACGATGGACACAGTTTCGAAGTCAAGACCCGATCGGCAAGGATGGTGAGATGACCGGACCGACCGCTATCGAACTGCTGTGGGGCACCCAGCAGCGGCCCAAGCGCGGGCCCAAACCCTCGCTCTCACTGGACCGGATCGTCACCGAGGCGATCGCGCTCGCGGATTCCGAAGGGCTGGACAACCTTTCGATGCAGCGCCTGGCCGAACGACTCGGCTGCGCGAAGATGGCGCTGTACCGCTACGTCCCCGGCAAGGCCGAACTGACCGCGCTGATGCTGGACGCCGCGATGAGCAATCCGCCGGATCTCGTTGCGGCAACGCGGGATTCGGCCGAACCGCCCTGGCGGGCCCAACTGCGCGCCTGGTGCGTGACGAGTTACGAGATGTTCTGCGCCCACACCTGGACGCTCGGCCTGCTGATCAGCACCCGCCCCTACGGCCCCAACGAACTCGACTGGTTCGAGGCCGGTCTGGCTCCCCTCGCCGACAGCGGTATGACCGCCCCCGAACGCCTGGACACCCTCGCCCTGCTCTCGGGCCTGGCCCAGACCTTCGCCCGCGCCACCCTGAGCGAGAGCGGCGTAGAGGACCACATGGCCGCCGAACTGACCCGCGTCCTGGCCGACCGGGCCGATCGCTACCCGCACACCGTCGCGGCCTTCGGCGAACCCGCGCCGCCCGCCGCCCGCAACAACGCCCTGAACTTCGGCATCGACCGCATCCTCGACGGCCTGACCACCCTCATCGCCACCCGCGCGGCGAACGCCCCCGACTCACCACCCACCACCTGAACCGACCGACCAGCCCCGTCACCGGCGCGAACCGGCCACACCGAAACCGTCACTCACTTGTGCCCACGAACAAAAGCGGCGGAACCGACGAACACGGCAGGCCGAACGGGCCCCGATTCCATGGATTCGGACCCCGTCGCGGCATACAGTCGGAGGCATGTCCGATAAACCCGAGCTACGGCAGGACGCGATCACCACGGTGCGCGAATTCTTCGCGGCGTTGGAGATGAGCGCGGTGGACGAGGCGCTCGAGCTGCTCGACCCCGATATCGTCTGGAAGAACACCTCACTGCCCGATGTGCGCGGCATCGGCCGCGTCGGCGGTCTGCTGCGCGGCCTGTCGCGTGATTCCTTCGGCTTCCGCGTCGATCTGAACCACATCGCGATCGAGGCCGACGGCCGTCCCGTCTCCGAGGGCGACACCGTGCTGACCGAACGCACCGACTACCTGCGGGCGGGCCCGGTCGAGATCGGCTTCTGGGTGTGCGGCACGTTCGAACTCGTCGACGGCCGCATCACCCTCTGGCACGACCACTTCAGCTGGGAGAACTTCCTGCGCGGCACGGTCAGCGGCATCTGGAAGGCCGTCCGCCGCTGAGGCTGCCCGCCGACACGCCCGCCCGGCCGCAGCGCTCGACCGCCGCTGACACACGTGCCGATAACGCCGTCTGCCATGACGCTCGTCAGTCGCTGACTACCCGACGGCCAGGTGCGCCAGTTCGGCGCGGGCCTGCTCCCCTTCCGCGCCGAGATCGGTGCGGGTGAACACCTCCCAGCGGGCCAGCAGCGGCGTGAAGACGAGCTCGGCCTCGCGGGCCGGATCGTAGATTCCGGCCGCGGCCAGCACCTCGGTACCGGAACGACCGTCGGCGAGGGTGACCTCGGGAACGGCGAAGGTCGCGACCTGATCCGCGATCGCGCGCAGGGTCTGATCGGGCGTGAGAGTCAACGTCGCGGCGACGAGATCGGCGAAGAATTCCGATTGCAGTTCGTCGTCGGCGGCGATCCGATCGGACATCGCGGTGACGATCGCGTTCTCCCGCAACGCCGCGGTGTTGCGATGCCGGATCGCGGACGCCCGCTCCTCGAACGCGCCGACCGCCAGCACATCCGGCAGATGCAGTGCGGGACGGCGGAATCCGGTCGTCATGTGCGCCATCCGCATCCGCTCCAACTCGACCGGATCGACCGCGCGGGTGAGCGTCAGATAGTTCCGGAGCATGATCGAATGCCGATTCTCCTCGGCGGTCCACCGCCCCACCCAACGCCACCACGGACCGATCCGCAGATACCTGCCGATCTCGCGATGGTACGACGGCAGGTTGTCGGCGATCAGCACCCCGACGCTCAACGCCAGCTTCGCGACCTCGCCGAGCTCGGATTGCGCGGGCTCCCAATCCTTTCCACCGAGGAAGGCGAAATTGCGGCCGTCGTCCCAGGGCACATAGTCCTGCGGCTGCCAGCCGTCGGCGGCGGCGATGTGTCGCCGGAGATTGTCTTCCACCACCGGCGCAAGCGATTCCAGCAGCTCACGGTCGGTCAAGAGAGTTTGCACGCGGTCAACCTACCTAGTCGAGGACCGAAACGGGGATCTACCGTACAACAGCCCGGGAACAGGGTTCCCGGGCTGTTGCGCGGCACGAATGCCGCACGGTGCGAAGCGGACTTACTTCTCGGTCACCGACGTCTGGTTGTTCACCCAGGTGATGGTGCCGCCGGTGAAGTCGCTCTGCTTGCCGTTGGCGATGTCCTTCTCGTCGGTAGTCGGGTAGCCGAGCTTGCCGTTGATGCCACCGTGGCCGTCCCACGCCTTGCGGATCTCGCCCCAGACCACGTGCGCGTCGGTCTTCTCGCTCCAGCAGATCGCGCCGCCGGTGAACTCCTGGCAGGAGCCGCCGTCCGGGCCGCTCACCGATTTGCCGGTGGGTGCGCCGAGAGCACCGGCGGGACCGCCCATCTCGTTGTACTTGGCCAGCAGATGCCCGGAGACGCTGATCTCGCCGTTCGGGGTCTGGATCTTGGTCTCGCCACCGGCCGCGTTCGCGCCGGATTCGTTGGCCCCGGACTGATTCGCGCCGGATTCGTTCGCGGCGCCGGTCGCCGAGGTGGCGGCGGCGTTGGTGGTGGACGAGCTGCTGGAACTGCTGTCGTTGCTGCTGCACGCGGCGGTGAACAGCAGCGCCGCCGCGGCCAGCGTCATGGTCGTCGCGGCCGAACGTCGAGCGAAGTGGTGCATATCCATCCTCTCGAGGGAGGTTGCCGATGGCCCGCACAGCGCGGACCATCGGCAACTCGAAGCCGGTGTCCTGCTACAAATCAGCGAATCACTGGTGTTTCACCGAAACGCAGCCGAACAGGTATCTCGGCGCAATATACCCGCCGATTCCCCGAGATTTTCGGATGCTGCGAATTCGCCCGAAATCAGGCGTTCGGGCCGTACTCCTCCAACATCTCCGTCACCAGCGCGGCGATCGGCGACCGCTCGCTGCGGGTCAGGGTGACATGCGCGAACAGCGGATGCCCCTTGAGCTTCTCGATCACCGCGGCGACGCCGTCGTGTCGCCCGACACGCAGGTTGTCGCGCTGGGCCACATCGTGCGTGAGCACCACCCGCGACCCGCTGCCCAACCGGCTCAGCACCGTGAGCAGCACATTGCGCTCGAGCGACTGCGCCTCGTCGACGATCACGAACGAATCGTGCAGCGACCGACCGCGAATGTGCGTGAGCGGCAACACCTCCAGCATGCCGCGCGCGAGCACCTCCTCCATCACCTCGGGACTGGCCAGTCCGTCGAGGGTGTCGAACACCGCCTGCGCCCAGGGGCCCATCTTCTCGCTCTCGGATCCGGGCAGATAGCCCAGTTCCTGCCCACCGACGGCGTAGAGCGGACGGAAGACCACCACCTTGCGCTGAGTTCGCCGCTCCAGCACCGCTTCCAGGCCCGCGGTCAGCGCCAGCGCGGATTTACCCGTGCCCGCCTTGCCGCCGAGGGAGATGATGCCGACGCTCTCGTCCAGCAGCAGGTCCAGCGCGACGCGCTGTTCGGCCGAACGCCCGTGCAGCCCGAACGCCTCCCGGTCACCGCGCACCAACTGCACCCGTTTGTCCGCGGTCACCCGCGCCAGCGCGCTGCCGTTCGTGCCCAGCAGGCGAATTCCGGTGTGGCAGGGCAGATCCCGGGCCTCGTCCAGATCGATCGAGGAGTCGGCGTAGAGCCGGTCCACGACGTCGGCGGCGACCTCGAGTTCGGTCATCCCCGTCCAGCCGGAGGTGACGACGTCCTGCGCGTGGTATTCGTCGGCCTGCAGACCCACCGCACCGGCCTTGACCCGCAACGGAATATCCTTCGACACCAGCACGACCGTGCGTCCCTCGGCGGCGAGATTGAGCGCGCAGGCCAGGATGCGGGAATCGTTGGTGTCGGTGCGGAATCCGACCGGCAACACCTCCGGATCGGTGTGGTTGAGCTCGACGTGGAGCGTACCGCCCTCGGATCCGATCGGAATCGGCTCGTCCAACCGGCCGTATTCGATACGCAGATCGTCCAGCAGCCGAAGCGATTCGCGCGCGAACCAACCGAGTTCGTGATGGTGGCGTTTGGCCTCGAGTTCGCTGATCACCACCAGCGGCAGGACGACCTGGTTCGCGCCGAAGCGCGTGATGGCCCAGGGGTCCGACAGCAGTACGGAGGTATCGATCACGAAGGTCTTCGACCCGGATTTATCGCCGGAACCGGCGGTGTGGGCTCCCTTTCCGGAGCCTCCGCTCACATCGGAGCGGGCATTCGAGGAAGCGATGACGGAGCGTGCATCAGTCACGGTGGGCTCCTTTGTTGCCCGGGCTACACCCGCCCGGACCTATCTCGCTGGACCGGTCCGCCCTGTGGTCATTCGACCCGAGGGCCGGGTGCCGGCCCCCTCGCACTGAGTTGCTCAGCCACGATCAGGACCTCCCGTACGAACCACACCTACGCGGCCCGCACATCCGACGTTACTGCGATTTCACCGATCCGGCTCGCCGGTTCAGCGAGCGTGTTGGTGAAGTTCCCGTTAACGTGCGGCTCGACCGGGTGTGCAGGGCCGATGCCCCGGTGTGATATGTATCTCAGCGAATCATCCATCGAATCGGCTGCCGAATCGCGAAATATCCGCTGCTCGAACGGTTTCAGCGGCGATGAGCCTCGCGTTTCAGCGGCGGCAGACCCGATGCGGCGACCCCGCGGGCGTCGCGAACGCTCAGGGAAGTTCTTCGCCGAACTGCGCGAGCAGCACCGGGATATGGCTGTGCGCAAGGTCTTTCACCGCGGTCACCAGAGTCACCGGACCGGACGCGCGCAACTCCCGCAGCTGCTCGAGCCCTTGCCGGTGTGCGTCGTCCTCGAGTTCGCTCCGATACCTGCTGGCGAACTCCGCGCCGCGATGTTGCGGATCGGCATGGAACCAGCGGCGCAGATCGGTCGACGGCGTGACGTCCTTGAGCCACTCATCGATGTGCGCCCGCTGTTTGCTGATCCCGCGCGGCCAGAGCCGGTCGACGAGCACCCGCCGACCGTCGTCCGGATCGGGCGTGTCGTAGACACGTTTCACGGCGAAGTGCATCGACGGTTGCTGTGTCATACCTCCATGGCAGCACGAATTCCCGCAACGCGCGAGACCCGCGCGGTCCGAGCCGATAGAGTTTCCCTCATGGCCGATGTCGCGGATCTGGAGAAGCTCTCGTCGAAGGAACTGCACGACCGTGCCGTCAAGTACGCGGTGCGCCACGGTGACGTGCGCTTCCTGTGGCGGTTGCTGGAGCAGATCCCCGCCGCCGAGGCCGCCACCGGCAACGTCGACGAGAGCGCGGCCGACATCAAATACGTGCTGCCGATGCTGGACGATTACGTGCACGCCGGGGACGGCGAGATCGCCGAGGTGCTGCGCCCGATGTACGTGGAGTACCTCAGCAAGCACGACTGATCGCTGACAGCGAAACCGCGGCCGTTCCCGTTGACTTGGAGTGCACTCCAGGTCATAGCGTTTCCCCCATGACGAACGCACAGACGCAGGGTTCCGGGCCGGGCGGTAAGCGGCGGATCCGGTTGGGCTATCAGATGCCGCACTTCAGTCATGCGGCCTCGCCGCGGGAGCTGTTCCCGTCGGTGATCGAGCAGGCGCGGGCGGCGGAGGCGGCGGGGTTCGACGCCGCGTTCGTGATGGACCACTTCTATCAGCTGCCGAATCTCGGTGCGCCCGAGGAGCCGATGCTCGAGGCGTACACCGCGTTGGGCGCGCTGGCCACCGCGACCGAGCGAATCCAGTTGTCCACCTTGGTAACCGGGAACACCTACCGGAATCCGGCGATGCTGGCCAAGACCGTCACCACCCTCGACGTGGTCAGCGGCGGGCGCGCGGTGCTGGGCATCGGCGCGGGCTGGTTCGAGTTCGAGCACATCGGGTACGGGTACGAATTCGGCACCTTCACCGAGCGTTTCGAGCGGCTGGAGGAGGCGCTGGCGATCATCGCGCCGATGCTGCACGGCCAGCACCCCACCTTCGACGGCAAGTGGTACCACACCCGGGAAGCGTTGAACGAGCCGCGAATTCGCGACGACCTGCCGATCATGCTCGGCGGCGGCGGGGAGAAGAAGACCTTCGGCATGGCCGCGCGCTACGCCGATCACCTCAACATCATCTGCAATGCGAGCGAACTGCCGCGCAAGATGGACGCGGTGCGCGCCCGCTGCGAGGAGAACGACCGCGATCCGGCGACCCTGGAGACCAGCTTCCTGGCCTTCGCGATCATCAATGCCGACGGCGATCGCGCCCGTAAGTTGCAGGCCGACCTGTCCGCCCAGCAGGGCGGTGCGGATCTGAGCGACCGCCAGTTCGTCGGCACCCCCGACGATGTCGCCGAGCAGATTCAGCGGCGCGTGCTGGACCACGGCGTGGACGGAATCATCGTCAACATGGTCACCAACGGGCACGAGCCGGGAGTGCTGGAGCTCGCCGGTAAGGCGCTGAGCCCGCTGGTGCACCAGGATCAGTAGAGTGCCGCGTCCCGCCGCCGGGCAGTCTCGGCGGCGGGACACTCGTTCCGTCGAGAACGCCCGGCAGCGGACGAAATCGCTGGCAGCTCAACGGAATCCGGCGTCATGTGAATCGGCGTACCCGGATCGGACACCGCCGGGCGCACGCCGACCGAATCGGCCTCGCCGGACCGCGAATCAGCCGAGCGCACGCCCACCACGTCAACCTCACCAGATCGAGCATCAGCCGAGCGCACGCCCACCACGTCAACCTCACCAGATCGAGCATCAGCCGAGCGCACGCCCACCACGTCAACCTCACCAGATCGAGCATCAGCCGAGCGCACGCCCACCACGTCAACCTCACCAGATCGAGCATCAGCCGAGCGCACGCCCACCACGTCAACCTCACCAGATCGAGCATCAGCCGAGCGCACGCCCACCACGTCAACCTCACCAGATCGAGCATCAGCCGAGCGCACGCCCACCACGTCAACCTCACCAGATCGAGCATCAGCCGAGCGCACGCCCACCACGTCAACCTCACCGGATCGAGCATCAGCCGAGTGCACGCCAACCGCGTCAGCTCACCGGATCGAGCATCGGCGGCGGGACGCGCCGACCACGTCAGCCTGACCCGATCGAAGGTCGCCGGAAACGACGTCGCCGGAGTGCGTGTCAGCCGAGTTCGATGGGGCCGCGGAACTGTCGTGCGGCCGCAGTGGTCCAGCTCAGGTCGTAGTCCGCGCCTTCGTCGACGAACTGACCTCGCAGTTCGTACCAGCGCAGGCCCGGGTGCCGGTGGTGGACACCGTGCAGGTTGAAGCTCAGCGCGCCCTGTTCCAGCAGGCGCGGCAGGCGCAGATTCAATGCTTCCAGTGGCGCGCTCAGGTCGGTGCCGTAGTGGTAGGCGTTGTCCGATACGGAGATCACGAACGCTCGCCCGCCCAATGCCGCGAGCAGCATCCAGCCGTAGCCGCCGTACGCGAGAAATGCTGCGGTGTAAAGCAACACGATCACGGCCGTATCGATCCTGAACTGCTGCAATGCTTTCGGCTGCGCAACCCGTTCGAACAGTGGTCCCGCAACCGAATCCGGCGCGTCCACTCGACGGCTCAGTCCGCGGATCGCCGCGGCGGGCAGCGCGGCCAGCGGCAGCGCCACGACCTCGAGCAGGTAGAGCCCGCCGCACAGCCGCAGGTAGTAGCCGGGCGCGGTCCTGGCCCAGCTCGACATCGCCGGATCGTAGATCTCGGTGCGCTCGCGGGTGCGGCTGTACCGGTGATGCAGCAGATGACCGATCTTGAGCATCGCGAACGGCGACCCGTACAGCACCGCCAAGCCGCGCCCGCACAGATCGTTGCGATCGCGGCGGCGGATCAGCGTGCCGTGGATGGCCTCGTGGATCAGCGACCAGAACGGCGTGGTCAGCACCACCGGCACCGCCAGCACCCAGCCCCACGCCGCGCCGTACGGCAGCAGTATCAGCGGTAACAAGAACATCTGGAACGCCCCGACAACGACCGCCGCCCCGATCAGCCACGAGTTGATCGCCCGCACCGGCCGCTCGCGAGATGCGCGATCCCTCCGACCGGTCCCCACATCGGTCATACCCGCTGTCCCTGTTCTCGTCGAGCCTGTCGTACCACCCTCATCGTGCCATCGCGCACCATGATCGGCCCAGGTCGAACAGCATTTTCTACCAAGAACTCCCGATAACGTCATCCCCCGGACGAGCGGGATTCATCTGGGTGACCGAACGATCTCCCGGAACGTCACGGCGACACCGCATAGACTCGGCTGGCATGTCCGACGACACCACCCCCGAACTGGTCGTCTACCGCCGCCCCGGCTGCCCCTTCTGCGCCCGGCTGCGGCGAGTGCTCAACCGCCACGGAATCATCCACCGCGAAATCGACATCTGGTCCGACCCGGAGGCCGCCGCATTCGTCCGCTCGGTCGCCGACGGCAACGAGACAGTACCCACCGTCGTCCTGAAACACGGTGCGTCACAACGCCACTGGGTGAACCCCACACCCAGGAAACTCGTCGCGACCGTGACCGCCGACGCACCGGAACTCACCGGCGGCCCCCGCCGCTTCATACCCTGGTAAACCCACCGACCTCCACGCGCAAGCTCACACGCGCGGAGGCCGAATTACAGCGGAGGCCCGAATTACAGCAGACCCCAGTTTTCGAGGCCGTCGTAGAGCGGCCGGTCCGCGGCGAGCTTGCTGACCCGGGCGCGCAGCGCGTCCAGATCCGCGCCGCCGGCGAGGGCCGTGGCGATGATGTCGGAGACCTCGGTGAACTCGGCGTCGCCGAAGCCGCGGGTGGCCAGGGCGGCGGTGCCGATGCGCAGGCCGGAGGTGACCATCGGCGGGCGCGGGTCGAACGGAACGGCATTGCGGTTCACCGTGATTCCGGTCTCGTGCAGCAGATCCTCGGCCTGCTGACCGTCCAGCACCGAGTTGCGCAGGTCGACCAGGACCAGGTGCACGTCGGTGCCGCCGGTGAGCACCGTGACGCCCTTGTCCTTCACATCGGCCGCGGTCAGCCGCTCGGCGAGGATCTTCGCGCCCGAGAGCGTGCGCTCCTGCCGCTGCTTGAACTCCTCGGTCCCGGCGATCTTGAACGCGGCGGCCTTGGCGGCGATCACGTGCATCAGCGGGCCACCCTGCTGACCGGGGAACACCGCGCTGTTCAGCTTCTTCGCGAATTCCTGCTTGGCCAGGATCAGGCCCGAACGCGGACCGCCCAGGGTCTTGTGCACGGTGGAGGACACCACGTCGGCGTGCGGGACGGGCGAGGGGTGCAGCCCGGCGGCGACCAGACCGGCGAAGTGCGCCATATCGACCCACAGGTACGCGCCGACCTCGTCGGCGATCTCCCGGAACGCCGCGAAATCCAGATGCCGCGGATACGCGGACCACCCGGCGACGATCACCTTCGGCTTCACCGACAGCGCCTGCTCGCGCAGCGCCTCCATGTCGACGCGGTGATCCTCCTTGCTCACCCCGTAGGCGTGCACCTCGTAGAGCTTGCCGGAGAAGTTCAACCGCATACCGTGCGTGAGGTGACCGCCGTGCGCGAGGTCCAGGCCGAGCAGCTTCTCACCCGGATTCATCAGCGCCATCAGCACCGCGGCGTTGGCCTGCGCGCCCGAATGTGGTTGCACGTTGGCGAATTCCGCGCCGAACAGCGCCTTGACCCGCTCGCGCGCCAGGTTCTCCACCACGTCGACGTGCTCGCAGCCGCCGTAGTACCGGCGACCCGGATAACCCTCGGCGTACTTGTTGGTCAGCACACTGCCCTGGGCCTGGAGTACCGCGCGCGGTACGAAGTTCTCCGAAGCGATCATCTCGAGCGTGTCGCGTTCCCGGGCGAGTTCGCCCGCCATCGCGGCAGCGAGTTCGGGATCGAGTTCGGCGAGTGATTGGGAATTCACAGAGGCGGCGGTCGTCTGGGTCACGACCCACAGTCTAAGTGGACCGACATAGCACAGTGTCGTTGGCCTCCGCTCCGCTTCGGCGGGTTTGCCGCGCTCCGAGGCTCACCGCCCGGCCCACTCACACCTTGGTCCGGGCGGCGATCCGCGCCACGAACTCCACGGTCGGCGTCGCACGGAGTTGCTGGAACGAGTTCGACGTCGTCAGCGCCGGTCGCCCTCTCGAAGCCCTCGATTTCGGGGGCACTCGAATCTGGGTATTACGGACAGGGAACCGGCAGCCGAGACTGGGACGCGAAGAACTCGATCACCGGAAAGGCACGTCGACGATGCAACCGATCTTCGCACCCCTGAGCCCCCTCGAAGCCCTGCTGCAGCAGATCTCGCTGCTGCTCTGCTCTATTTCCGGCGGACATTGCACCCCGCCGATGTACTGAGCACAGGCGAATTCGATGACCATGGGATCCCGCGCCCGGCGCGGGTGACCGGGGTTCACAGGCGACGGACCGCTCCGGGGGTCAGCGGTTCGTCGAGCAGCCTGCGGAAACGATCGGCGCGGTCGTCCTCGTCGGCGGCGCGGTCGAGCCAGCCGCCGAGCAGGCGATACCCCTCCACGTAGGTGCTGATGTAGGCCCGCCACAGCGGCGAGGACAGGAAGCGCAGCGACTGCCGGGCGCGGTCGGGGGTGGCCAGACTCCAGCGTTGCAGGAATTCGACGACCTCGTCGGCGTCGCGGCCGCGGTCGTGCAGCAGCAGCGCGGCATCCTGCCGGACGCCCAGCAGTTTCGCCGACGCGTCCGAAAGTCGTTCCGCGCGTTCACCATCGAAGCGCAACCCGAGATCCGCGTAGATCTCCTGCGCCCAGCGACCCCAGCCCGGCCCGACGATGGCACGCAACGCCAGATCCGCCAGGCCCTCGGCCATCAGGCACTGCGGGGTGTTCACCACGAACAGCGTCTGCTCGGCCTGCCCCGCGCCGACCAGTCCGGCCTCCTTGCGGCAGTGCTCGGTGTGATGTCCCGGATACGCCTCGTGCGCGATGAGTGCGGGCAGATGCGCCAGATGCTGTTTCAGGTCGGAGTTGATCGCGACCTTGGAGCGGTAGTTGCCCAGGTAGTAATTGAATCCGGACCACGGCTTGTCGCCGACGACCTCGTATTCCACCTGCTCGTGATCGGGCAGCGGATAACGTCCCCGTACCAGTTCGCGCAGCGCGCCGGAGAACGCCTCGACGCATTCGGGCAACCGTTCCGGCGGAATCTCCTCGCCCCTGCGGTGCGCGCGCATCCGCTCGAACAGCGATCCCTCACCGGGCAGCACCTCGTCCATCTGCCGATGCGCGTCGCGGTAGTCGTCCTCGTCGCCGGGCGCGATATCCACGTCGAAATAGGCGCGCACCTCGTCGATGAAGGAGATCCGCTCACCGGCGAACTTGCGCGCGGAACATTCCAGGGCGCGCAGATGCGCGTCGAGGAATTCGGTGCGTTCGGCGGACAGCCCGGCCTCGGGCAGTTCCTTGCGCAATGTGGCCGCGCGCGTGGCCAACTCGGCGGGCAGCGGCGCGGGTCCCTCCTGCACCTCGCGACGTAGCGCGGGATCACCGGTGTAGGCGTCGACGAACCCGGATTCGAGGCGGTCGAAGGCCAGCCCCAGCCGCAGATAGTCGGTCACGAGCGGATGCGCATCCATGACAGCCGACCCTACCGCGACCGGGCGTTCACGCGGTCCGAGCAGCTCGACCCGGCGCCGAAACCCCGAGGCCGGGAGAGAAATGTCACCCATAGTTACCGGCGAGTAATAACACCCCGTGTACGAGGTGGCCTTGCCCCCGAGGAGAATTCGGCTATGCCAGGACTGCCCACCGGATCCCGTCCCGCCGGGTGCGCGGACGACGCGAGATCCACCGGCGTGGCGTCCGGACCGAATGCGTCATGTGCACCGAACCGAGAGCGTGGGTAAATGGCACGGATGAGTGAGCCGAGTCCCTATGTGGAATTCGACCGGAAACAATGGCGCACACTGCGAAAGTCCACTCCCCTGGTGCTGACCGAGGAGGAACTGTTCGGCCTGCGCGGACTCGGCGAGCAGATCGATCTGGAAGAGGTCGCCGAGGTTTATCTGCCGCTGGCCCGTTTGATCCACCTCCAGGTCGCCGCGCGACAGCGATTGTTCGCCGCCACCGCGACCTTTCTCGGCGAGACGCATCCGGATCACCAGGTGCCGTTCGTGATCGGCATCGCCGGTAGCGTCGCGGTCGGCAAATCCACCACCGCGCGCGTGCTGCAGGCGCTGCTGGCGCGCTGGGATCACCACCCTCGCGTCGATCTGGTCACTACCGACGGATTCCTTTATCCGACAGCCGAACTCACGCGTCGGGGCATCATGCATCGCAAGGGATTCCCGGAGAGTTACGACCGGCGCAAGCTGCTGCGTTTCGTCACCGAGGTGAAATCCGGTGCGCCCGAGGTGTGCGCGCCGATCTATTCGCATATCGCGTACGACATCCTGCCCGATCAGTTCCACTGCGTGCGGCAGCCCGACATCCTGATCATGGAGGGGCTCAACGTATTACAGACCGGGCCGCGTCTGATGGTCTCGGATCTGTTCGATTTCTCGGTCTACGTCGACGCACGCATCGAGGATATCGAGAAGTGGTACGTGAATCGCTTTCTCTCCCTGCGTAAAACGGCGTTCGCGGACCCGAATTCACACTTCCACCACTACGCCGGATTCAACGATCAGGAAGCCACGACCGCGGCCCAGGAGATCTGGAACGCCACCAACCGCCCCAATCTGGTCGAGAACATCCTGCCCACCCGCCCCCGCGCCACCCTCGTCCTGCGCAAGGACGCCGACCACACCATCAACCGAATCCGCTTGCGCAAGCTGTAATTTCGGCCCTTTGCCGATGCGGATGCAATGTGCCCACGCACTGGAAAGTGCCTTTTACACGCACTCGAAAGTGCCTTTTGTAAGCCCTCGACCACTGACTCATGATGGTGTTACGCACCAACAGTGAGGTATGGAAGATGGTCGAGCAGCAAGCGCGCTACCGCCGCCCGGTTCGGCTACGCGACGACCGGGGCCTTGCCGCGGCCGACGCCGGTGAGTTCGCTGGCAGCCCGGTTGGCGGCAACCTCGCGGTGATGAGCGGCGGCCCAACCCGCCATCGCCATGACCGCGTCCAGCAGCGAGCGCCCCAGGTCGGTGAGCTCGTACACCACCCGCGGCGGGACCTCGGGGTACGCGGTCCGGGTGAGCAGCCCATCGCGCTCGAGGTGTTTGAGCGTCTGGGTCAGCATCCGCTGGGAGATGCCCGGGACGCTCGCCTGCAAATCGGAGTAGCGCAGCGGACCGGTGCTCAGGGTGCTGATGATCAGCACGGTCCACTTGTCGCCGATGCGGTCGAGCACCTCGCGGATGAAGACGCTGTCCTCGGGCCACTCCTGGCACGGGCCTGCGATCCGTCGCACTGACGCCATCACTCATACCTCTCGTCCGGTGTGTAACCGCACTACCAGTATGTAACGCCCTCGACCACTTCGAAAGGGAAACAATCATGTCGTATCTGCTGCACATCGACTCCTCCGCGCTCGGTGCGGCGTCGATCTCGCGTCAGGTCGCGCAATCCTTCCTCGACGGCTGGGACGGCCGCGTCGTGCACCGCGACCTGGCCGCTTCGCCGGTGCCGCATCTGACCGCGGCCGGTATCACCGCCCGCGGCGCCGACCCCGCCCGGTACACGACCGAGGAGGCCGCGGCGGCCGCGACGCAGGACGGGTTGATCGCGGAGTTCCTCGGCGCGAGCGCGTATCTGCTCACGGTTCCGATGTACAACCTGACGATGCCGTCGGTGTTCAAGGCGTGGCTGGACCAGATCATGGTCTTCGGCCGCACCATGAGCCAGGAGGGTCCCGCGCCGTCCGCGGGTCGTCCCGCGGTGGTGATCTCGGCGCGCGGCGGCGGTTACGGTCCCGGCGCACCCAAGCACGGTCTGGACTACGTCGTGTCCACGCTCGAAGCCGTGCTCGGCCGCCAGGACATGCTCGGCCTCGACGTCACCACCGTCGTGCCCGAACTGACCATGGCGCCGCACGTCCCGGCCATGGCCGCACTGCTTCCGGTGCACGAGGCGTCCATGACCAGCGCCCACCGCCGGGCTCGCGAGCTCGCGGCCACGATCGTCGAGGGCACGAGGGCCGCCTGAAATCGCGAGGGCTCAGACTCCGTAGCGGCGGTGGCGGGCGGCGTAGTCGCGCAGGGCGCGCAGGAAGTCGACGCGGCGGAATTCGGGCCAGTACGCCTCGGTGAACCAGATCTCCGAATAGGCGCTCTGCCACAGCAGGAATCCGGACATGCGTTGTTCGCCCGAGGTGCGGATGACCAGGTCCGGATCCGGTTGGCCGGAGGTGTAGAGGTGCTGGCCGATGGCGTTGACGGTGATCGACTGGACCAGATCTTCGCCGGTCTCGCCCGCCGCCATCTCCTGGCGGACCAGCGAACGCACCGCGTCGGCGATCTCCTGGCGGCCGCCGTAGCCGATCGCGACGTTGACGTGCACACCCGTGCGGCCGTGACTCTCGTCGGCGGCCTTGCGCATCCGGCGCGCGACCTCCTCGGGCAGCCCGTCCAGCGTGCCGACGATCTTCACGCTCCAGTTCTGCTCCGGCGCGGAGAGTTCCTCCACCACGTCGGTGATCACCTCGAACAGGATCTCCAGCTCGTCCGGATCGCGGTTGAGGTTCTCGGTGGACAGCAGGTAGACCGTCACCATCTCGATGCCCTCGGCCTCGCACCAGCCGACGAGTTCGGCGATCTTCAGCGCACCGGCGCGATGCCCGTGACTGACGTCGGTGAAGCCGTTCTCCCGCGCCCAGCGGCGATTTCCGTCACAGACCACCGCCACGTGACGCGGATGCTGTTTGCCCGCGAGCTGTTTGGACAGCCGCGCCTGGTAGATGCGATACGGCAGCTCACGCGCCCGACTTGCAAGCCTCACGGAGTGCCACCCTACGCCCCGGAGTTGTCGGCACGACGCGTAGATCGATGGGAATCGAGCCGCTGACGTGTCATCGGCGAAACAGTGGCGCGCTCGCTAACTTACGGTACCGTAGGTTACTCAGGAGGTAAGTCTTGTCCGAATCGGTGACGCCCGTGCCCGCCGCCCCGGGGAGCTTCGGGCTCGCGGTGAACATCCCGGTCAAACCGCGCATGCGGGGCTGGATCCACACCTGGGCGGTCGGTATCTCCGCCATCGCGGTGATCGTGCTGGTCGCGGTGGCCGCGAACGTCTCGGCGACCGCGGGCGTCTCGACGCTGATCTACGGGCTCACCGTGTGCGGCGTCTTCGGGGTCAGCGCGACCTATCACCGGGTGACCTGGTCGAGCGTGCGCGCCCGCACCCATATGAAACGCGCCGACCATTCGATGATCTTCCTGTTCATCGCGGGCAGTTACACCCCGTTCGCGCTGCTGGGCCTGCCCGGACGCACCGGCACCACCCTGCTGATCGTGGTGTGGGCGGGCGCGCTGGCCGGGGTCGCGCTCAAACTGCTGTGGCCGAGTGCGCCGCGCTGGGTCGGCGTGCCGCTGTATCTGTTGCTGGGTTGGGCGATCGTGCCGGTCGCGGCGCGCATGACCCACAACGTCGGCGTGGCCCCGATGATCCTGCTGCTGGTGGGCGGGCTGGCCTACAGCATCGGCGCGATCCTCTACGCCGCGAAATGGCCCAACCCCTGGCCGCGAACCTTCGGACATCACGAATTCTTCCATGCCGCAACGGTTCTCGCGGCGCTGTGCCACTACGTCGCGGTGTGGCTGGTGGTGCTGCGCTGACCTCGACGGGACATCCGGAACCCGCGGCGCACCTGTGACGTACCGGACACGATCCGGTCGAAACCGACGACGCCGCACGCGCGGGTTCTATGCTGCTCGTTCGTGCTCTACGAATCGAAATCGCGGTCGGATCGCTCCGGCGCCGCACCCCGCGCGCGATGATGAATCGCCTGATCCTGTGGGCGCTGCGGATGCGCTGGGGGCTGTCGAGTGTGGTGCTGCTGTGCCATGTCAGCGGGCTCGCGGTCATCCTCATCGAACTGTGGTTGAGCGGTTTCCTGGGCCGCCTCGGACCCGACTGGATGAGTGCGGTGGCGCAGACCGCGATCTATCCGATCCTCGGCGCGCTGGTCGGCATCGCGCTGGCCGGGCGCGACCGCAGCCACTACTTCAGCTGGCTGGACACCGGTCGCAAACCCACCGAGGCCGAGGCGCGGCGGCTGTTGAATCTGCCGATGGCGACCACGTTGCGGGCGCTGGCCATCTGGCTGCCCGGCGTCGTCATCGTGACGTTGCTGTTCGCGCAGGTGGTGCCGTCCCGGGCGATCGCGGTGGTGGGCGCGATGTTCGCCCTCGGCGCGTTCGAATCGGCCGGATTCACCCTGCTGATCGTGGACCGGCTGATCCGGCCCGCGATTCCGCTGGTCGCGCAGGTACTCGGCGGGACGATGCACTGGAGTTCCACGGTGCTCAACCGGGTCGTGCTGTCCTGGACGGTGTCCGGGGCGATGCCGCTGCTGATGTTGATCACCGTGCTCGCCGATCCGGTCGCCGAACCGGGCGACCGCATCCACACCGCGCTGTACATGTCGAGCGTGGGGCTGCTGGTCGGCGCGATCGCCACCGCCGCACTGGCCCGCGCGGTCGCCGAACCGCTGCGCATCCTGCGGCGCGCCCTGGATCGCATCGCGCACGGCGATCTCGAGGTGCGGGTGCCGGTGGGCAGCGCCAGCGAGATCGGGCGGCTCGAGCATTCGGTGAACGAGCTGGCCGAGAACCTGTCCGAACGCGAGCGGCTGCGCGACATGTTCGGGCGGCACGTGGGCGCCGAGGTCGCCGAACGCGCGCTGGCCGGCGGCATGGACCTCACCGGTGACGTGCGGGTGGTGACCGCGCTGTTCGTCGACGTCGTCGGCTCGGTCGAACTGTCCACCGGCCTGGCCCCGCGCGAATTCGTGGCCAAACTGAACCGGCTGCTGTCGATCGTCGTCTCGGCCACCGAGGACAACGGCGGACTGGTGAACAAATTCGAGGGCGACGCCGCGCTGTGCATCTTCGGCGCGCCGATCGCGTTGCGCGACAACGCGACTCCCGCCCTGCGCGCCGCCCGCCGGATCCGCGACGAGGTGGCCGCCGGGGGTGAACTCGACATCGGGATCGGTGTCGCGCGCGGCTCGGTGTTCGCCGGGGACGTCGGCACCGACACCCGCCTGGAGTTCACCGTCATCGGCGACGCGGTGAACGAGGCGGCGCGGCTGACCACCGAGGCCAAGCACGTCGCGCGGCGAATTCTGGTGAGCCAGAACGTTATCGAGGCGGCGTCGGGGAACGAGAGCGCATCGTGGGAGCTGCACGAGACGATTCACCTGCGCGGCCGCAAGCAGCCCACCGACTGTTGGACCGATATCGCCCCGGCCGGAGTTCCCGGCCGGGACGCGGTCACCGGCAGCAATGGGGCTTCGAGCGAATCCGACTCGCCTGCAACCGATTCGGCGCAGGCCGCGCGCTCGGAGTAGCCCTGCCGATCCGATCACCATCCGCTCTGATTCCGCTGCACCGCAATATGATCCGCGATCAGGGGTGCCAGGTGATGCGGCCGCCCTGGAAGTCCTGGGCCTTGCCGTCGTTGTAGTCGTATTCGTCGCTGGTCGGGTAGCCGTAGCGGCCCTTCTCCGCGCCGTTGCCCTGCCAGACACCGGCGATGGAACCCCAGACGGCGTGGGCGCCGGTGTCCTCGGACCAGTAGATGACGCCGCCGGGGAACATGTTGTAGCGGCCCGCGCCGTCGTTACCGGCCTTGGACTCGTTGGAGAGCGGGAAGCCCAGCGGGCTGCGTTCCCAGCCCAGTTCGGCGTACTTGTCGCGGATGAGGCCGCAGACGTCGTGCGCGTCGGTGCCGACGGACCAGTAGATCGAGCAGCCGCGTTCGAAGACCTGGAACCGGCCGCCCTGCGCGGCCGATTCGGGGCCGGTCGGGTTGCCGAAGAAGCTCGCGCCGCCCGCTTTGTCGTACGCCTTCTCGATCGCGCCGCCGACGTCGAAGGCCCCGATATGCCGCGCCGACGCCGGGCCCGCGCCCGTTACAGTGGCAAACACCACCGTGGCGACCCCCGCGGTCAATGCCAGCACACCGCGTCCGAACGGACGGCGCGAACGGCTCCTACCAGGCTGCATGGTCACGTGAACTCCCTGTCCGAGCGGCCGATCCGAACCCCGACGACCGCTTCCTGTCCGCCATCCTGCAAGGACTCGGCGCGCGCGGCAAGCCTGCCCCGCCGAGCTGGTGAGACTTCATAGCGAGGGGCTATGCATGTCCTGTAATCAGGCTTTTCTCGAGCCGGACTAATACCCGGGCAGGTGTCGGCGGGCGCGGTGCTTCGCATGCGGTTGCGCAGACCGAGTTCAGCCACCGGGGCTATCGCCGACCGCTCGACGGCGGCAGTGGCATCCACGGCCTGGCATCACCCCGCCACCATGAACGAACGAGTAGACCACCTGTCGAAGTCCAGACTGTCGATGTTCGATGGGAATGCCGGTAGCCAGCGGCCGACGACGGGCAGCGGGCAGCGGGCAGCGGGCAGCGGGCAGCGGGCAGCGGGCAGCGGGCAGGTTTACTCGCGGCCGAGGGATGCGCGCAAGCTCGGGGGTTCGGTGACAGGGAGGTCGCAGACCGAGCCGCGGCAGACGTAGGCGGCGGGGCGGCCGGTGACGGCCGGGCGGCTGTCGAGCAACGGAGCGGAATTCTGTTGTCCGGCAAGCACTACCGATCCGCCGGGGGCCGACCAGCGTGCGGCGGTGAGCAATTCGGAGGTGGCGGGGTCGACACCTTCGGGCAGGGCGATCGCGATCTGCAACGGGCCCTGGATCGCGGCCTCGGCAACGGTGAGCCAGTGGCCGCCGGATCGGGGCGCGCGGGCGAGTATGACGGCGTTGCGGGTCAGCGTGGCTTCGGCCAGGTCGCGGTAGCGGACGGCGTTGTCCGGATCGCTCAGCGCGGAGGCGGTCAACAGGGCCTCGGCGAATGATGAAGCGCCCGAAGGGGTTGCGCCGTCGATCGGGTCGCGTGGGCGGGAGATGAGCGCTTCGGCGTCGTCGGCGGTGTCGAACCAGGCGCCCGGGGAATCCGGGTCGGCGAAATGCGTTATCGCGGTGTCGAGCAGGGCCTGCGCGCGGGCGAGCCAGTCCGATTCGCCGGTGGCCTGATACAGGGCGAGCAGACCGCTGCCGAGCCAGGCGTAATCCTCCAGGATTCCCGGGGCGGCACCGGTCACGCCGCCGAGCGAGGCGCGTCGAAGTCGGCCGTCGATCATGTGTTCCGACAACAGCATTCGCGCACAGCGGGCCGCCGCCGCGATCCAATCGGGCCGGGCATGGGCGGCCCCGGCCTCGGCGAGCCCGGTGATCGCCATCCCGTTCCACGCGGTGACCACCTTGTCGTCACGCGCGGGTTGCGGACGCTGATCTCTGGCCTGCCGCAACAGGTTTCGGACTCGTTCGAAACGTTCGAAATCCTCCGGGCCTGCCGTGCCGTCATGCCCCGGGGGCACCGGCAAGGTGAGCACCGAAGTGCCGTGCTCGAAAGTCCCATCCGCTGTCACACCGAAAACCGTTGCTGCCCAAGCGCCATCGTCCGGACCCAGCACCTCGACCAGCTGTGCGGGCGTCCACACGTAGGTCGCACCTTCGACACCGGGACCATCCGAGTCGACATGGGTATCGGCATCGAGCCCGGAGGCGAAGCCGCCCTCCTCGGTACCCAGATCATCGAGCAGGAACGCCGCGGTCTCCACCATCACCCGCGACGGCAGCTCCCCACGCGAAAGCCGTTCCGCGGCAAGCTCTTGCGCGCCGAGCCGAGCCAGATGCGCATAGCCACGCAGCAATAGGGCGTTGTCGTACAGCATCTTCTCGAAATGCGGTACCACCCAGGCGGCATCGACCGCATACCGCGCGAACCCACCCCGCAACTGATCGTAGATCCCACCGCGAGCCATCGCGACGCCCGTATCGACCACCGCCCGCAGCGCCTCCCCGTCACCGGTCCGCTCGACGTGCCGCAGCAGCCCCTCCAACAACGCCGACGGCGGAAACTTCGGCGCCCCACCGAATCCCGCATACCGCGGATCCACATCCCGCAGCACCGCCCCCACCGCATGATCCAGCAACTCCGCCCCCACCGCGAGCTCACTCTCCGGCAACCCACCGGCCTGCGCCCGCAACGCCTCCGCCACCTGCCCCGCCGCCTCGTCCACCTCGGCCCGCCGCGTCCGCCAGGTATCCGCCACCGCGGTCAACACCTGCGTGAACGACGGCATCCCCCCACGCGGCGTCTTCGGATAGTACGTCCCGCAATAGAACGGTTCCCCTTGCGGCGTAAGGAAACACGTCATCGGCCACCCACCCTGCCCCGTCATGGCCACGGTAGCCGCCATATAGATCGCATCAATATCGGGCCGCTCCTCCCGATCCACCTTCACACACACGAACCCCGCATTCATCACCCCCGCCGTCCCCTCATCCTCGAACGACTCATGCGCCATCACATGACACCAGTGACAACTCGCATACCCCACCGACAACAGAATCGGCACATCCCGCGCCACCGCCTCCGCCAAGGCAGTGGCATCCCACTCCCGCCAGTGAACTGGATTGTCGGCATGCTGACGTAGGTAGGGAGATGTCGCGGCGGCCAATTGGTTCACGCTTCCAGCCTGCCATACCAGGGTGCACGCAAACCCGATCCATGCTCGCCTCCCGCGTCCAAGGCCAACTCGGATTGATCGTTGCGTTAGTCCGAGTTATAAGGTTAAGTCGGACTAAGGTAGTGGTTTTTCCGGGTTTGGAGGCGTCTGTGTCGACAAAGTGGCCCGCGCACGCCCGGGAGCGGCGAGCGTGGCAGCAGACGCATCGCGGCGGCACTCGGGACGATCGAATGCTGCGTGAGATCGAAGTGTCCCTGCCACCAAGGATCGCCGGACGGGCAGTCGACATCGATGCTGCGCTGTCGACCGAATTGGAGGCGGCGGTTCGGGAGATCGCGGTGTTGGACGCCGCGCATGGGGACCAACTCGAGGCGTTGGGGTTACTGCTGCTGCGCACCGAGTCGGTGGCGTCGTCGAAGATCGAAGCCATCGACGCCGATCTCGACGACTACGCTCGCGCGCTGCACGGCATTCGGAGCAACCCTTCGGCGGTGGCGATGGCCGCCGCAACAGACGCGCTGGACGCGCTGATCGGCTCCGCCTCCCGAGAGCGTCGGGTCACCATACCGAATTTCCTTGCCGCGCACCGCATTCTCATGGCCGACGACAAGTACGAACACATGCATGCAGGGCGCTTCCGGGACATGCAGAACTGGATCGGCGGCAGCGACCATTCGCCGCGTGGTTCGCTCTACATTCCGCCACCACCGGATACCGTGGCCGACTACATGGCCGATCTGGAGACGTTCGTCAACCGGAGCGATCTGTCGGCGCTCGCACAAGCGGCGATCGCGCACGCGCAATTCGAGTCCATCCATCCGTTCACCGACGGCAACGGCCGGATCGGGCGGGCGCTCATCAACAGTGTGCTGCGGTTGCGTGGCGTAACCACACTGGTGGTGGTTCCGCTCGCGTCGGCACTGGTAGCCCGGCGCGACCGCTACTTCGAGCTGCTCACGCTCTACCGGACAGGTGACGTGCGGCCGCTCATCTCGGATTTCGCGCGATGTGCGGCGATCGCGGCGGCGCAGTCGCGAACGACAGCCGAGCGGCTGCGCGAGGAGATCCCTCACGAGTGGCGCGACCTGCTCGGCGGCGTGCGCGCCGGCAGCGCCGCCGCCGCGTTACTCGGACACCTACCTGCCCACCCGATCCTGTCCGCCGAGGAGGCGCAAACCCTGACAAACGCCTCTCGCAGCAGTGTTTTCGCGGCAATCGACCGCCTGGCCGAAGCTGGCGTACTACGACCGCTCACCGACCGGAAACACAACCAGATCTGGGGCGCCGGCGCAGTCCTCGACGAACTCGACGACCTCGGCGTCCGGATCGCCGACGCGGCTCGCCCGATGTGATCATGTCGGACCACTGCCTCACGGCGGCAGCGCGATATGCCGGGACAACCCTGCCCATGCACTCGCCCACACCGCCACAATGCGAATCCGCTTGCCGCACAGCTTGCTCATGTCGTCGACGTCCGACGTCAAGATCACCGTGGGCTTCACCGCGCGCAGAGCCGTCGCCGCCACCACAGCGTCGCCGGCGTAACACTGCACGCGCGATGACGCTGGTCAGAGGCGATCGATATCACCAAGCGCGGCCGGATCGTGCCGGTGGATCCCGCGCAGGATGCGCGGGCGCGCTCGGCGGGCGGGAGGTGAATTCGCCTGGCGTCGAGAAGTCGCACGGGCCTGATCGTGGAGCTTCGCCGACGACATGGGATGCGCTTCGACGAGACGGGCCGGGGCAGCGCGGCCTTGGGACAACTGCGGGAGGGCGAGCGGAATTGTTATCCGTTCGCGGCGGCGCAGCGAAATGATCGCTGCCGCATAGCGATTCCCGAGCAGTGCGGCGGCACTCACCCGGGAATCGGCTACGACAGACTGTCAGTG
The DNA here is from genome assembly GCF_009604405.1 of Nocardia macrotermitis. Lineage (GTDB taxonomy): Bacteria > Actinomycetota > Actinomycetes > Mycobacteriales > Mycobacteriaceae > Nocardia > Nocardia macrotermitis. The sequence continues at coordinate 265,540 of NZ_WEGK01000005.1, read as the reverse complement.
TGACTCGCGCGCGGTCACGGGTTGGGCCAGGTTGTCCTCGTCGCAACGGCGTTGCCAGAGGTCGATGGTCTCCTCCAGGCCGATTCCCACACGCGAGCCGGGGGTGAAGGTGGCGGGTAGGTGGCGCATGCCCTGGATGGTGCCGATGGTGTCGTAGTGGACGGTGCCGGTCGGGTCGCAGACGAAGTCGGGGAGGCGGTCCAGGACGGCGAGGAGCATGCGCTTGAAGACCATGCGGGCCATGTTGGAGCCGATGCAGCGGTGGATGCCCAGGCCGAAGCTGAAGTGGCGGTTGCCTTTTCGGTCCAGGTCGACGGTGTCGGGGTCGGGGAAGACGGCGGGGTCGCGGTTGGCCATCGCCCACGAAAGCCACAGGCGCTCACCCTCTTTGAACTGCTGGCCCGCGATCTCGCAGTCCTCGGCGAAGGTGCGGCCGTCGCCGGGGGCGGGGGTGAAGTAGCGCAGGAACTCCTCGGTGGCCGCGTTCAGCATCAGATCACGGTCGCGGCTGAGGGTTTCGCGGTCGCCGGGATTCTCCGAAAGCCATTCCAGCGCATGGGCTGTCAGTGCGGTGGTGGTGTCGAAGCCGCCGCCGATCAGCAGGGCCAGCTGGCCGAGCAGATCCATGTCGTCGGCCGGTTCGCCGTCGATCCGCATCCGGACCAGCGCGTCGATCAGGCCGGGGCGCGGGGTTTCGCGGATCTCGTTCAGATTGGCGAACAGGTCCATCCCCATCGCCAGATGCAGTTCCTTGATCCGGGCCATCTCCGGCGAGTCCGGATGGGTGTAGACCGAGGCGTGCGCGGGCTCGCAGTAGATCGACCACTTGTGCAGCGGAATACCCAACATCGCCAAAGTCAGTACGGCGGGAACGACATTCGCCAGATCGTCGACGAAATCGATGCGCCCGGACTCGATCTTCTCGTCCAGACAGGCCCGCACCATGTCGTCGACGAACGGGATCCACCGCTGCACCGCGCTCGGCGACAGATACGGGTTCAGCACCGAACGGAACCGGCCGTGCTCGGGATCGTCCATCTCCAGGATCCCGTTGCGGATCGGCATCGCCTGCTCGTCCGAGGGAATGGTGATCCCCTTGTACCCGCGCCGCTCCCCCTTCACATCCCGATCGCTCGAAATGTGCGGGCAGCGAGCGAGTTCGAACACCTCGCGGTTACCGGCGGCGACCCAGTGCCCGCCGTGCGTATCGGTCCACGCGATCGGGCACTGCGCGTGCATCTCCCGGGTGATCTCACCGAAACGATGCCGGTACTCCGGGGTGTGGCGGTCGAAGTGATAGGTGGTGTGCACGCGGTCCGCATCCGGCCGGACATTCTCCACAGTCATGTCGAAAGTCCTTTCAGCGCAACGAGATCGCGCGTTCGGGGCACGAGCCGACGGCCTCGCGGGCCGCCTCCTGCGCCGGAACCGGAACATCACCGTCGACGGCCGTGGCATGACCGTCCAGATCGCTGAGCCGAACCAGGTCCGGGGCGACCATCGCACAAATGGTGTGGCCCTGGCAGCGTGCGGCGTCCACGGATATCCTCATACGTCCTCTATTCGAGAAAATTCGGTTGTCATGTTGTCGCGCAGGCGTTATCGAGCCGGACGGGCACTCGGCGCGACGCCCACCCGCTGGATGAGATGTTCGACGAGAGTGATGAGCACGTGCTTGCACGAGTCCCGGTTCCGGGCATCGCACAGCAGCACCGGAGTCTGCTCGCTCAGATCCAGCGCCTCGTGCACCTCCGCGATCGTGTACTGCGGCGCGTGCTCGAAAGTGTTGACCGCCACCGCGAATGCGGTCCCGCGACGTTCGAAGTAGTCGATCGCCGCGAACGCCGCTTCCAGCCGTCGGGTGTCCGCCACCACCACCGCGCCCAGCGCACCGCGCGACAGTTCGTCCCACAGGAACCAGAACCGGTCCTGTCCGGGCGTCCCGAACAGGTACAGGACCAGGGTGTCGTCGATCGTCACCCGGCCGAAATCCAGCGCCACCGTGGTGGTGACCTTCGACTCGACACCGCGCAGATCGTCTACGCCCGTGGACAATTCGGTGATGAACTCCTCGGTGCTCAGCGCGGGAGTCTCGCTGAGCGCGGCGACCATCGTGGTCTTGCCGACCCCGAACCCACCGGCGATGAGGATCTTCACCGAGGTCGCCATGGGCTTGTCCGAATCAAAGTTTTCTGATGCCATCCAGTACCGCTCGCAAGAGATTGAGGTCCTCGGCCGGGGCGTGATGCGCGGCGACCGGAGCACGGGAAACGAGTATGCCGTCGGCGATCAGATCGCCGACCAGGATTTTGGTCACCGCCAGCGGCACCCGCAGCGCCGCGGACACCTCCGCCACCGCCAGCGGCTGGTGACACAGCTGCACGATCTGGCCGTATTCCATTTCGATGCGACGTAACGTCGGCGCTCCGGGAGGAACCACGACGATGGTCAGCATGTCGAGAGCGTGGGCTCCACCGGCGGTCCGTCCACCGGTCCGGGCATACGGACGGACCAGCGGCCCGGCCGCCTCGTCGAACCACCTCCTGGAGTCCGGGTTCATGTCAGTCGCGGGTTGAGGACCTGTCCGGTCAGCTGGTGGCGAGGCGTGGTGGACAGCAGACTGCCGACCCGTTGCACCGTCAGGTTCATCTCGTAGGCGACCATGCCGAGCTTCGCGTCCGCGGTCGCCTGCAACGCCAGGCAGGCGTGGCTACCGGCGGCGGTGACGAACAGGATGGCGCGATCCAGTTCGATGATGGCCTGCCGGACGCCGCCACCGTCGAACCGCGCGCCCGCACTGCGGCCCAGGCCGTACAGCGTCGAGGACATCGCACCGAAATGCTCGGCGTCATCCCGGTTCAGGGACGACGACCGGCCCAGCAGCAGCCCGTCGGTGGAATGCACCACCGCGTAGCGGGAGCCGGGCAGTCGCTCGATCAGATCGTCGAGCAACCAGTTCAGATCATTGGTTTGCGGGTTGGTCATCGGTGCTTCCTGTCAGAACGTCGGGGTGCCGGAACCAGGTGCGCCGGGGTCGGCCCGGCGGCCCTGCAATGTCCCGATCTCGATGGCGGACAACATGTCCCGGGCCTGTTCGGCGGTGCGAGCCGGCGGCGCGGAGGTGTCCGGGGGGTACTGGGCCCCGTCGTTCGCCAACTCCGGCGCGAGGCTCGCCTGCCGACGGCGACGCGGAAGTGACGGGCGCGCACGGGATCCCGGCTCGGCGCGGCCGTTGTCGGCGGGACCGGAGTAGGGCGGAAGCTGTGCGGGAGCGTCGAATCCGTTGCCGGTGTCACCGGACCACGAACCCGTCGGCACCGGCTGGGCGAGCTGGCCGGACAACTCCGGCACGGCCGCGGTCCCCCGGCCCTCGCCGACCCGCCACGAACCCGTGGACGGGAAGCCGCCGGACGTCGAGAAGGCGTCCGCGACAATGAGTTTCGAGGGAATGAGGATGATCGCGCGCACCCCGCCGTAATCGGATTCGGCGAGCCGCACCACGACCTCGTTGCGCCGCGCCAGCTGCGCGACCACGAACATGCCCAGTCGCGAATCCTCCGACAGGGTGCCCACGCCGAAGTCCGGCGGATCGACCAGCAGCGCGTTGAGCCGGGCGAACTGCTCCTGCCCCATGCCGACGCCCTGATCCACGATCTCCACGGCCACACCCTTGCCGACCACGTTCGCGCGGATCTCCACCTGCGATTGCGGCGGGGAGAAGTTGGCGGCGTTGTCGATGAGCTCGGCGAGCAGGTGCACCAGGTCGGCCACCGAACTGCCGGCGATCATCAGATCGGGCGCCCGGACGATCTTGACGCGGCTGAAGTCGACCGCCTCGCTGACGCTGCTTCGCACGATCTCCAACAGCTGCACCGGATTACGCCAGCCGCGTCCGGGCTCGCCACCGGCCAGGATGATCAGGTTCTCGGCGTTGCGCCGCTCGCGGGTGGCAAGGTGATCCAGGCGGAAGAAGATGTCCAACAGGGTCGGATCCTCCTGCGTGGATTCGGCCTCGTCGAGGAGTTCGAGCTGGCGATGCACAACAGTCTGGCTGCGGTGCGCGATGTTCAGGAAGACCTTGCGCACCCCCTCCCGGGTGCCGGCCTCGGTCACCGCCGCGCCCACGGCCTCGGTCTGGGCGTGGTTGAACGCGTCGGCGACCTGGCCGATCTCGTCGGAACCGAAGGCCAGCGGCGTCGATTCGGCGCTCACATCGACCGTCTCCCCGGCCCGCAGGCGCTGCATGATCCGCGGCAACCGCTCGTTGGCCAGCGCCAGCGTCTCGTTGCGCAACCGGCGCAGCCGCGCGATGAGGCGGTTGGCCAGCAGCAGCGACACCACGAACGCGGCCACCGCGGCGATCAGCAGCGCACCGCCGACGATCAGGGCCTCGCGGGAGCTGTTGTCCGCGGCCTGCGTGGCCAGGTCCTGGGCGCGGATCATATCGCTGTTCCACAGCGTGAGCAGCGCGTTGTTCGCCTCGGCGGTGGTGTCGGACCAGTCCTGCGCGGTGAACGTGATCGGCGCCTGCGTGGGCGTCGTGCCGGACTTGGCGGGGGCCGAGGTGATCGGATCCAGCGCGCGGGCCAGCAGCGTGTTCTCCATCATGATCAGCCGCGTCCAGCCCGGACTCGTCGTGATCGCCTTGACCGCTGGGGACTGCCCCGCCTGCGCCTCGATGGTGGTGCGGTATCCGCCGACCAGCCGCGAGAATTCGATGGCCAGCGCCGGGGTCAGCGTTTCGTTGTGGACCAGCGCCAAACCCAGTGCCGTGCTGCGGGAGAGCTGCTCCGAGGCGGAAACGATCGACAGCGCGGTGGCGACCGCGCTGGCCACCTGCGGCGTCGGCGCGTCGCTCTCGACGATCTCGCTGCCGACCGAGATCGCATCGAGATAGTGGCCGAAGTAGTCGAATGCCTCGGCGATCGGCACCGTTCCGGCGTCGACCCGGGCGCGCATCGACAGCAGCTGCGATTTCGCCGTCTGGATTCCGCCGATGTCGCCGGTCACCTCGGAATGCCCGATCTTGTCGAATCCCGGCGACGCCTGATCCAACGTGCTCGAGATGGCATTGAATCGCGCCCGCGCCTGGGCGAGCGCGGTCGGATCACCCCCGCCGACCAGCCGAGCGACCGAATTCTGTCGTTCGAGTTGTACTGCGGTCACCAATTCCTTGGTCTGCGGCGTGGCCGCTGCCAGGGCTTTCGACCACTCGCGGGCGTGCTTACCGTGTGCCACGGCATATCCTGCGCCGCCGACACCGATGACGAGCAATACGACGCTCGGAATGAGTGCAATGGCGAGAATACGAGCCCGGACACCCAGTCTCGGTTTAAACATTGCCACAGCATATCGGTTGGATCACGATATTGCACCAACTCGAATCGGACATGTAGTTATTGCCACACAGCATGAGAACCTGTTTCAATTCAATTCGACTTCGCGATTATAAAAAAGGCATGCGAAATTGATCGCCAGGAAAATGAAGACCTGGGCGACCTACATTCATCACCATTTACGCAAGAAACTCACAGGCTCGGAACCGCCATGGGCGGCAGAAGCTTCGAAGCGACTATCTATCGAAGAACATGCAGATGGACGAGTATTTGCATGAACACGGTCACAGTGGCCGGGACACCGGCCCGCCGACGCTCGCCTATACGCCCCCGCACCCCTCGATCGCCCGAATCCGCACGGTCCATCCTCCTTCGGCCGACTAGCAGCTACCCCGGCCTCGACCGGGGAACCGACCACTCGCGACGGTCGCTTCGGCCCTACCTGTCATGCAACCGGACCCCCGGTGGCGTCAAAAAGGGGGTACCAGCATCCGTTACGAAATCGTGACCATTCAACAGGTTTACCGCAGGTGTGCGGGACCCTTACGCCGCACCTGGGCACGGTAGCCGTCGAGTACATCTTCCCGCAGCAGGTGCCCGAATCCGGAGGATTTCAGCCGGAGGCCCAATTGCGCCTCGGTGATACCGAGCTCGGTCGCGGTGGCCGAAATGCGCCAATCGTGGGCCGCCAGGCGAGTCAGCAGATGGCCGCGACGAATCTGGTTCTCCGAGAGCCGGAAGGTTTTCAGGTACGCGATCCGGCCCTGCGCGTCGGTGATCGTCTCGCCGATGTGATTCTCCCGCTTCAACCGGAACGGCGGCCGGAAGCGGGACAGCGTGAACGAACGCATCCGGTACACCCGGTCCCAGGTGTACTCCTCGTCGGTGAGCCCGATCGCCATGGTCTCGTCGTGGAACCGCGCCCACTCGTCCTGCTGCCGCGCGGCGGCGGTCCGCAGCTCGGCGAGCGACCCGATCTCCGCATCCGGCAGGCGCACCGGGAATTCGGGCACCGGCGGCATCAGATACGCGTAGTGGTGGATCAATTCGCCGTAGAGATCCTGGACCAGGCTGGCGTGCAGGGAGCGATAGTCCGCGGGATGCGGCGCCACGAACGCCGCGGCCAGCGCATCCGCGACGTAGACCATCACACCGCACTGCCGCGGATGAATCTCGAAGACCCGCAACGCATCCGCGAGTCCCCGCACCTGCGTCCCCAGATACGACTCTTCGATCCGGGGCGACAGCCCGTGCCGCAGCGCCCGTTGCGACCATTCCGACCAGGCCACCGTCGGACCGCCGAAATGCAGTGCCAGATAACCCTCCAACGCCAGATGCTGTGGCAGGAAACGCAATCGGGTCCGATCCTGCCGCCGGGCCATCCGGCGATGCGAACGCACCGCCATCCGCTCGGGCCGGTCGACGCCCAGCTGCGTTCCGTAGGCCGCGGACGCGCCGCCGTCGCCGCCCCAATCGGCCACGAAACCGTGCGGAATGTACGAAATGTATTGGGTGCGACCGAGATCCACCACACCGTAGTCCTCGTCGTAAAGTTCGGCGTGCAGGCGCAGCCCGGCCACCGGCCGCTCCCGCAGCAGCGGCACCAGCCGGACCCCGCCCCACACCTGCGCGGGACCGGCGTCCAGGCCGGTGAGGTCCAAGGTGTTCATCACGTCTCCACGAATGTGCGGGTGCGATCGGCCAGATGTGCTGTCAGCCCGGACAATTCGGCGCGACCGGTCGCGAAATGGGCCAGTTCCACCAGCGCGGGCAGATCCTCGGCATTGCGGACCCCGGCGGTCGGCACCACCCCGGAGATCCGGCGCACCTCGAAATTCTCCGCGTCGTAGACCGGATTGAGATGCACCACGTCGACGCGCTCGTCCGGATCCAGCACCCCGCGCCACACCCGCAACACCTCCGCGGCCAGTCCGGGCGGCGCGTTGTCCCAGCCGTCGGACACGATGACCAGGCGGTCGGGTGCGGTGTCGAGCGCGTCGATGATCCGATGTCCCAGGGGTGTCGCGCCGTACGGGTAGCCCAGCAGCGCGTCGGTGCGCCCGGACGTCCACAGCGGCACGTATTCCGCCGCCAGCTCCCGCAGCAGACAGTGGCAGGCCAGCGCCACCGCGAGCGGGCGACGCCGCTTCGCCGACGAACCGAAACTGGAGAAGCTGTCGTCCAGGACCGCGGCCACCCGGCCCCAGCTCCCGCGCTGCTCGCCCGCCGTGCGCCGGGCCGCGACGGCCAGGGCGGCGGTCAGTTCCTCGCGACGTCCCGCACGAGCGTCCAGCGACAACGCGAGCACGTAGGATGCCAAGCGCGTCAACGACATTCGCCCCAGATCCGCCCGCACGGCCGAGGCGTCGAGCCGGTGCGCGGACTCCTGGAGACGCAGCTGTTCGAGCCGGGTCAATCGAGGTGCGATGCGTTCCAGGAAGACCGCGCGATCGATACGGTGCTTGACCGCGAAACCCTCCGCGACCGTGTAGGGCAGTTCGTAGAGCGCGGCCTGCTCATGGTGTGCCCGACGCCACGCCTCCAGCAGCGGTGTGTCGAACCGCTTGCGGCGGTGCGGCGCGAACAGGAAATCGCCCAGCTCCGGGGTCGGCGGCCGGAGATGCGCGTGCCGCAGCGTCGTCTTGACCGCACCGCGATATTTCACCGCGTCGAACGCCGGATCGGGCCGGGTGGTGAGCCAGTCGCGGATGATCGCCCGCGTGCGCCGGTTGTTGACGCCCGACGCGCGCAGGTCTCGAAACAGTCGGTAAACCCGTTGCGGCGGAAGAAGTTCCAGCCGTCGAGCGATCAATCTGCCCTCGGTTCGACGCTGTTCACCGTTCGCCTCCCGCGCGGATTCCAGCAGCCGCCGGATGATCAGCGCGGCATTGTGATCGTTGATCTCGAGCGCCAGCATCGCGGCATACAACTCGCGATAGTTGCCGAGCATGTAGTCGTGCAGGAAATCCAGCGACAGCCGCTGCTGCCCCTGCTCACTGTGGAATTCGCGCTGACCGGTGGCCGTGATCGCGGCGTTGGCGAACAACAGCACGTCCTCGGCGGCAAGCCGATCGCTGCGCGAACTCATCACAGATCTCCCGGGTGGTATGGCGCTGGCCGGGGAATGGGGGCACGAGCAGCGAACAAGTGCGTTACAGGCATTTTCCGGAAGTCGCACCGAAGTCCCGCAGCCAGCCGTGGGACCTTATCAGCGCCGATCCGAGCCTGTCGCACGATTATCCGGCCGCACACACGCTCCGATCATGGCCGCCCGCTCGACCATGCCTGCGCGCACAAGCCCGGATGGACGGGGATCACGCTCGCTCGATAACTGCACTGGCGAGCGAGCGGCGACGCGCAATCGGAAGTCCCGATGCGCACCGGGACCGGCGGGCAGCCCGGCCTGCGAGGTGATCTGGAAGAGTGCTGACGATGGGCGAGCAGCGATCATGCATCCGACGGGCGACGGGCGGAATGCTCGGCGCGGGAGCGATTCTGGCGCTGATCGTCGGCGGCGCGAACGCGTGGTTGCGGATGTTGTCGGCCGGACGTCGTTTCACCGTGTCGACGGTGCCGCGGGTATCGGTGGTGATCGTGCCGGGCGCGAAGATCGGGCCGGACGGGCTACCGATGACGTATCTGCGCGGACGGCTCGACATCGCCGTCGAACTGCTCGCGGCGGGCAAGGCCGACGAGGTGTTGATCTCCGGCGACGCGCGAGGACGTTCCGGTGACGAAATCGCCTCCATGCGAAGCTATCTCATCGCTCACGGCATTGCCCCCGACCTGATCCGCCCGGACCCCGAGGGCCTGACCACCCGCGCAACCTGCGAACGGGCACACGATCTGTTCCGTATCGACCGCGCGATCATCGTCACCCAGCATCAACACCTCCCACGGGCAATCGCCCTGGCACGCGGCGCGGGCATCGATGCGCTCGGCGTGGACGCCTACCGTGATTGCACCCGGAAAACCCTGGTACGCAACACTATCCGAGAATGGTTGGCCGCACCGAAAGCCGTCGCCGCCCTCACCCCATCAACGACACCGGCCGCCCGCGAAGGACACCCGCCCGGCGTGCCGAAACCGTGACCCACGACAGCCTCCGGGCTGGGTATTCCCTCCATATGAGGAACACCGCAGCACCCGATTCGGCGGCACGTCGGCCCTGGTACGCCGATCTCGAGGACGCCGAACGCCGCGGCGCGCACGGCAGTGCCGGGGTCGGCTATTTCGACTGTGATTGCGATATCTGCCATCACCGTCACCACGAGCGGACTTTCTGAGCCCGGATACCCCGCGACCTGCGGCGAAAAATACGTGGCGGCACCGGAATCCGCTCCGTATATTTCTTCTCGTGCCCGGTGCGCAGGCAACGGATACTTCGACTCTCGATCGGCGGGTTGTGGGTTCGAGTCCCACCCGGTCCACCACTCGGGCCGGTAGCTCAACAGGCAGAGCAGCTCACGTGCCGTCGTCGACTCGATCTCGGGCACCTCATCGACGACCGCGTCCGATTCGGATGCGGCCAATCGGGTGCGGCCGGTCGATATCAATGTTTCGCACCTCCCGGTGCGACACCCACGGCTACTTCCCCACCAGCACCGGAGAATCCGCGGGTACCGATGAGCTCGGGAGACCTGTCCCTCGACCCGCGTCGATCACCGACGGGGCTCCCGCGCGAGCAACACCGGAGAAATACCGTGAGCAAGTTCAACACCGCACGCATGCGCACCGGCGCGACGTCGGCGGTGCGCACCGCACGGACGCCGACCGGACGCACCCACGAGGGCGCACCGGGATACGAGCGCACCCCGAAGGGTGAGCTGTTCCTGCTCGCGGTCTCGAATATGGTGGGCGAGAACACCTTCTACGAATCCGGCCAGGCCCGCGACAGCCGCTACGCCACCCTGATCCGGGCGAACACTCTTGCCGATCCGGAGTGGACCGCGCGTTTCCTGCGCTGGCTGCGTACGTCGGCGAACCTGCGCAGCGCCGCACTCGTGGGCGCGGCGGAGTTCACCCGTGCGCGACTGGACGCCGGTGCGCACGGAATGTCCCGGCAGACAATCGATTCCGTCCTCCAGCGAGCGGACGAACCGGGCGAGCTGCTGGCCTACTGGCTCTCCTCGTACGGCCGCGCACTGCCCAAGCCGGTTAAGCGCGGTGTCGCCGACGCGGTACGCCGCCTCTACGACGAACGCGCGCTGATCAAGTGGGATTCCCCCGCGAGCGCCGTGCGTTTCGGTGACGTCCTGGACCTGGTACATCCGGCACCGGCGGCCGACAAGTCTTGGCAGGGTGAGCTTTTCGCCCACGCCCTGGACCGCCGCCACAACCGCGACACCCCGATCCCGGACGGCCTGCCGACCCTGCGCGCCCGCGCCGAGCTGCTCGCGCTGCCGCCCGGACCACGACGTCGCGCGCTGTTCGACGACGCCGAAACCGCCCGCGCGACCCTGCGGGCGGCGGGGATGACCTGGGAATCGGTCGCCGGTTGGCTCCAGGGCCCCCTCGATGCGCGGACCTGGGAGGCGATGATCCCGTCGATGGGTTATATGGCGCGGCTCCGCAACCTGCGGAATTTCGACCGGACCGGAATCGACGACGCGGTCGCCCGCGACGTCGCCGCACGGCTGGCCGATCCCGCGCAGGTGGCCCGCTCCCGGCAGTTGCCGATCCGGTTCCTGTCCGCGTACCGGGCCACCTCCCGGTCGCGGCGCTGGCGTCCGGCGCTGGAACTGGCACTCGGGCATTCGCTGGCGTCGGTTCCGGCGCTGCGCGGTCGCACCCTGGTGCTGGTCGACACCTCGGCCTCGATGAATGCCGGGTTCTCCCAGGACGGTTCGCTACGTCGCTGGGATGCCGCGGTGGTCTTCGGGATCGCGCTGGCGAGCCGCTGCGAGCACGCCGACGTGGTGTCCTTCTCGACGATCACCCGGGTCTTCGACCTGCGGCCGGACGAGGCGCTGCTCCGGGCGGTCGAGCGGTGGCGGACCGGCGGTTACTTCCTCTGTGGCGGCACCGAGACCGCCGCCGCGGTGCGCCGTCACTTCGCCGGACACGACCGCGTGGTCGTCCTCACCGACGAACAGGCCGGCGGCCGGGACGTCGGCCGGGCGCTGCCCGCCACGGTTCCGCTCTACACCTGGAACCTCGCGGGGTACCGAATGGGCCACGCGCCCAGCGGTTCCCACCACCGCCATACCTTCGGCGGCCTGAGCGACGCGGCCTTCGCGGCGATCGGTCTGCTGGAGCGGGGCGCGCACGCGGACTGGCCGTTCTGACCGGTCCCGCAGACGCATTCGCCCCCGTCCGGAATTCCAGACGGGGGCGAATGTACAAGCGTCACAAACTAATTCAGGATTTTCGCGGTGGTTTGGAATTCGAGGCCGCCGACTCCGCGGCATCGGACTCCGGCTCCGCGGATTCCGATTCCGATTCGGTCCCGATCTCCGCCACCCCCGGATCGGTCCCCTCGTCCGCCGCCTGATCCGGTTCGGGATGCTCCGGGGAGAAATCCGCGGGCAGGCCCTTGATGTGCTTGTTCATCGAACGGATCAGCAGCACGGTCCCGGCCAGCAGGATCAGCACGATGACCAGCCCCAGCGGGGATGCCTTGCCGAACTCCGGTCCGGTCGGATTGGTGGTGGTGTTCTGTGCCAGCACGGTGATGATCATCGGTCCGCTACCTCGATCTGCGGATCCTCGATACCCGCGAACAAATCGGTTTCCGGGAGTTCGGTGCGCACCCGGGTCTTGGCGAGTTCGAATTCCTCGGTGGGCCACAGCCGCTGCTGCATCTCCATCGGAATCGCGAAGAACGCGCCGTTGGGGTCGATCTGGGTGGCGTGCGCGCGCAACGCCTCGTCCCGCTGTGGGAAATACTTCGCGCAGTCGACCTGGGTGGTGACCCGGCCCATGATGTCGCCGTGCTCCGCGGCCCGCTTGCGGCTGCGATCCAGCCACTCCTGCATCGGGAACGGTTCGCCGATGCGCTCGTACTCCTGCGCGAAGATCTCCACCCGCGACAGGCTGAAACCGTGGTCGTAGTAGAGCTTGAGCGGCGTCCACGGCGCGCCCGCGTCGGGGAATCGATCCGGATCGCCCGCAGCCTCGTAGGCGGCCATCGACACCGTGTGGCACATGATGTGATCCGGGTGCGGGTAGCCGCCGTTCTCGTCGTACGTGGTGATCACGTGCGGTTTGAACTCGCGCACCACGCGCACCAGCGCCTCGGTCGACTCCTCTAGCGGAACCAGCGCGAACGAGCCCTCGGGCAGCGGCGGCAGCGGATCACCCTCGGGCAGACCGGAATCGACGAAGCCGAGCCACTGCTGACGGACACCGAGCGCCCTGGCGGCCTCGGCCATCTCCTCGCGCCGCACCTCCTCGATGCGGTCGAGCACGCCCGCGGTGTCCATCGCCGGATTGAGGATCGACCCGCGCTCGCCACCGGTGAGCGTGACCACGAGAACGTCGTTGCCCTCCGCGGCGTACTTGGCGGTCGTCGCGGCGCCCTTGCTGGACTCGTCGTCGGGATGGGCGTGCACCGCCATGAGACGCAGACCGGTCACGACTCCACCATCTCGTTCACGCCTTGATTCACCTCGTCACTCACCGTCTCACCTGATTACTCCGCCGCCATCCGGGCAGGGGGGTGTCGGACTGTCTCCCTATAGTTCCATTCGACCCTCTTTTGTTCCGAGCTGCCCCCTGCAAAGGTGGGGCACGCCGATTACCTGCGGGAGCGAGCAGATCATGAGCGAGCGCAGTGAGCGCACGACCAGCGCGGACGAGCCTTCGCCCGCGTCGGGCGGCGACGATGCCGAGGTCGAGCAGTCCGCGCTTTCCGGATCCGGTACCGGCGACGAACAGCTCGGCGATGCCACACCGCTGGAAACGGCCCACACACCGGACCGGCCCCGCTCGGGCTCGGTCGGCGATCGCTACGGCCGTAAAACCACCCGCCGCTGGATGCTCCCCGTACTCAGCGTCGGCGTCGTCGTGCTCGGCCTGATCATCGCGTACATCGGCTACAAGCAGTTCGGCCCGAAGGACATCGATCCCGAGCAGCTCGGTTACACGGTCATCGACGATTCGACCATCGAGGCGCATTTCAAGGTGACCCGCACCCATCCCGACCAGGCGGCGTTCTGCTTCGTGCGGGCGATGGACAAGGACGGCAACGAGGTGGGCCGCCGCGAGGTGCTGATCACGCCCTCCACCAGCGGAACCGTCGAATTGAAGACGATCGTGCGCAGCGTGGCACGACCGGCCGCCACCGATATCTACGGCTGCGGTGGGAAAGTTCCCGCCTACCTGCGCGCCGGATAAGGTCTCCGACCGGGCGATCCAGGCGAAACGCCTTGCAATCACCGCTCCGACCTGCATTTTTGTAAATCGTGCTAAAATGATGCGATACACGGTTCCGAACGCTCGGAGCCGTGTTTGCTGCATTGGCGGCCAGCGCTATCGGTTCCCGGCACACAATGCCATACGGGAATGGGGCCTGTCGGGGTTCGAAGATATCCCCCAGGGATCGCTCTAGCCGTCGTCTGTTGCTGCGCGCATCCGCGTGGGATGTGCGCGGCTGCGGGTATCTGGGAATCCCGGTTCGCCGGGAACAACTACTAGGGAGTGATCGAGATGACTGAGACGCAAGTGACCTGGCTCACACCGGAGTCGCATGAGAGGCTCAAGGGCGAACTCGACGCGCTCATTGCCAATCGTCCGGTCATCGCGGCCGAAATCAACGAGCGACGTGAAGAGGGCGACCTCAAGGAGAACGGCGGCTACCACGCGGCGCGCGAGGAGCAGGGCCAGCAGGAAGCCCGCATCCGCCAGCTCCAGGAGCTGCTGAACAACGCCAAGGTCGGCGTCGCCCCCACCAAGTCGGGCGTGGCGCTGCCGGGTTCGGTCGTCAAGGTCTACTACGACGGCGACGAGACCGACACCGAGACCTTCCTGATCGCCACCCGCGAGGAGGGCCTGGGCGGCTCGAACCTCGAGACCTACTCGCCGAACTCCCCGCTCGGCGGCGCGCTCATCAACGCCAAGGTCGGCGAGACCCGCGAGTACACCCTGCCCAACGGCAACATCATGAAGGTGACCCTGGTCAGCGCGGAGCCCTACCACAGCTGAGCCCCGGTCGGGTCGGCTCGCAGCAGGCCGCCCCACTGATCAGATCGACGAACACCACAGCGGCCGCACCTATTTTCGGTGCGGCCGCTGCGCTTTCGCGCCCAGTTCCGCCAACCCCGTTGAACGCCAACAACAATGTTCGCGGCCCGGCTCGCCGATGAGACGCGTGGCGGGTGCGAGGAACGAGTGCCCGACACGGGGCTCATCGGTGAGCCTTAGGGGGCCGCGAACCGCCGTAGCGGAGCGGAGGCCAAAGATACAGCACCGCCGGAGCGGAGCGGAGGCCAAAATTACAGCAGCGCTTGTTCCACGTCGGCGAGCAGGTCGCTGACGTCCTCGATGCCGACGGACAGGCGCACCAGGTCCGCGGGGACCTCCAGGGCCGAGCCCGCGGTCGACGCGTGCGTCATCGCGCCGGGATGTTCGATCAGCGACTCCACCCCGCCCAGCGATTCGGCGAGGGTGAACAGCTTGGTGCTGGAGCAGAACTTCAGCGCCGCGTCGCGACCGCCCGCCAGCCGCACCGAGATCATCCCGCCGAAACGACGCATCTGCTTCTGCGCCACCGCGTTTCCGGGATGCTGCGGCAGCCCCGGGTAGATCACCTGCGCGACGGCCGGATGGCCGGACAGGAATTCCGCGATCGTCTCGGCGTTGTCGCAGTGCCGATCCATCCGCACCGCAAGGGTTTTGATGCCGCGCAGGGTCAGGAAGGCGTCGGTCGGGCCGGGCACCGCGCCCGCGCCGTTCTGCAGGAACGCGAAGGCCGCGTCGAGTTCGGGATCGTCGGTGATCAGCGCGCCGCCGACCACATCGGAGTGTCCGCCAAGGTATTTCGTGGTCGAGTGGATCACGATGTCGGCACCCAGCAGCAACGGCTGTTGCAGGTACGGGGAGGCGAAGGTGTTGTCCACCACCAGTTTCGCGCCGCCGCCGTGCGCGACGCCGGCCAGCGCCGCGATGTCGCCGACGTTCAGCAGCGGATTGGTCGGCGTCTCCACCCAGACCAGTTTGGTGTTGGGGCGCAACGCGTTACGCACCGCGTCGGGATCGGAGACCGGCGCCACCGAGTACTCGATGCCCCACTGCGTGAACACCTTGTCGATCAACCGGAAGGTGCCGCCGTACGCGTCGTCGGGGATCACCAGGTGGTCGCCGGGCCGCAGCGTCGCCCGCAACGCACAGTCCGTCGCGGCCATCCCGGAGGCGAAGGCCCGGCCGTGCCGCCCCGACTCGAGCGCGGCCAGATTCGCCTCCAGCGCGGTTCGAGTGGGATTGCCGGTGCGTGCGTACTCGAAGCCGCCACGCAATCCGCCGACGCCGTCCTGGGCGAAGGTGGAACTGGCGTAGATCGGCACATTCACCGCGCCGGTCTGCGGATCGGGATCGAATCCGGCGTGCACGGCGCGTGTGGAGAACCCCAGCTGATCGGTCATGCCGACCAGCCTAAATCCGTGCCCGAACCGTCCTCACGACGGGCCGGGTGCCATTGTTACCGAGATCTCTCCGACCTAGGGTGAGCGCATGGTCACCGTCGACGAACTGTTCGCCATCGATTCCCTGCTCACCGATACCGAACGCCAGATCCGCGCGACCGTGCGCGCCTTCGGTGAGCAGCGGCTGCGCCCGCATGTGGCCGAGTGGTTCGAGCAGGGCACCTTCCCGGCCCGCGAACTCGCCCCCGAACTGGGCAAGCTCGGTCTGCTGGGTATGCATCTGGACGGATACGGCTGTGCGGGCACCTCGGCGACCGAATACGGCGTGGCCTGTATGGAACTCGAGGCGGTGGATTCGGGTGTGCGCAGCATGGTGTCGGTGCAGGGTTCGCTGGCCATGACCGCCATCCACAAGTACGGCTCCGAGGAGCAGAAGCAGCGGTGGCTCCCGGAGATGGCGGCCGGGCGGGCCCTGGGCTGCTTCGGCCTGACCGAACCCGATTTCGGTTCGAATCCCGGCGGTATGCGCACCCGCGCGGTCCGCGACGGTGCGGACTGGGTGCTCGACGGTTCGAAGATGTGGATCACCAACGGCTCGGTGGCCGACGTCGCGGTGGTGTGGGCACGCACCGAGGAGGGTGTGCGCGGCTTCCTGGTCCCCGCCGGAACCCCGGGCTTCGCCGCGCGGGAGATGCACCGCAAACTCTCGCTGCGCGCCTCGATCACCGCCGAACTCGATCTGGACGGTGTGCGGCTGCCGGGCGATGCCCTGCTGCCCGAGGGCAAAGGGCTGTCCGCACCGCTGGGCTGTCTGTCCGAGGCGCGATTCGGGATCGTCTTCGGCGCTCTCGGCGCGGCCGCGGACTGCCTGGCCGCCGCCATCGATTACGCCCGCACCCGCGAGGTGTTCGACAAACCACTGGCCGCCTACCAGCTGACCCAGGCCAAACTGGCGGATATGGCCGTCGAACTGGGTAAGAGCCAGTTGCTGGCCCTGCATCTGGGCCGGTTGAAGGATCGCGGCGAGCTGCGCCCGGAACAGGTCAGCGCGGGCAAGCTGAACAGCACCCGCGAGGCCATCGCGATCGCGCGGCAGTGCCGGACGATTCTCGGCGCGAACGGCATCACCCTGGACTATCCGGTGCTGCGGCATGCGAACAATCTGGAATCGGTACTCACTTACGAGGGCACCGCCGAGGTGCATCAGCTGGTCCTGGGCGAGGCGCTCACCGGGTCCAAAGCATTTCGCTGACAACGTATTTCAGCGGGGCGCTGTCATCGTTCACAATAATCGGAGGAAACTGCCGGAAAATACCCGGAAGTTGCTAGTGTCTCCCGGGTGTTTCCGTTAGGCCCCGCATTGCTCGAAGCATCAGCACGCAAGACTTTCCACCGCCTGCACAGAACG
The DNA here is from genome assembly GCF_009604405.1 of Nocardia macrotermitis. Taxonomy (GTDB): domain Bacteria; phylum Actinomycetota; class Actinomycetes; order Mycobacteriales; family Mycobacteriaceae; genus Nocardia; species Nocardia macrotermitis. Next base: position 248,216 of record NZ_WEGK01000005.1, on the reverse strand, counting down.
CACGGAATTCCCGCGATCATCGCGGCCCGGGAATCACCGGCGGTATGCGCGGCTCTCGATCAGCACACCGCCGCCGTCCGCGACATCGCCGACCGCGCAATGGCGAATTCCGGTGCGATTCCGGTGAGCGTGGTGCTCGCCGGTTACGCCCGCGGACTGGTCGAGAACGCCACCCGAGCCGAGATCATCGCCCCGCGCGACCTCGCCGACTGGATACGCGCCGACTGGCTCCCGCTGCGTCTGGCCGCGATCTGCGTATATGCCGCGGAGCACTGCTGAGCGCTACCGGGACGGCGATGAGCAGGAGCAACGCCCCGCCGACGAACATCACGACCGTGCCGAGAATCGGCAGCGTGATCGAGGCGGGCACGCCGACCAGCCCCAGCGCGACGGCGGCACCGACGCCCCAGACCAGCACGGCCGCGAATCGGCCGAGTATGCGGCCCCGGGCCGGATCACCGAATCGTTTCGCGACCGGGTGCATCACGACGCGGCCCAGCACGGCCGCGACACCGGCGATGACGAGCGCCCCGGCGACATTCGGCAGCCAGTACCCGGCCTGTGTTCGCATCGAGTCCACCGCGTGCACGAAACCCCCTCGCACCGCGTATTCCGGCCGGGTGCCGAAACACTCCACTTCCGGTTATACCCCGGGAAACATCCCGACCCGTAGTTTGCACCGGTATTGCTGATTCGATACAACGCGCGGATACGACCGGTTCGGCAGTTGCACAGGAATCGGACCGGTCAGTAGGCCGAATTCACGTTGTCCATCGAGCCGTATCGGTGGGCGGCATAGTTGCACGCTGCGGCGATGTTGGCGACCGGATCGTAGATGTCCCACGAGGTGCCCTCGACGTGATACGCCTGGAAGGTGGGATCGATGACCTGCAGCAGGCCCTTGGACGGGATGCCCGCGGCGGCGTTGGAGTCGTAGAGGTTGATCGCCTGGGGGTTGCCGCTGGACTCGCGCAGCACGTTGCGGTAGATGCCGTCGTAGCTGCCCGGGATGCCGCGCGCGGCCATGACGTCCATCGCCTGATGGATCCAGCCGTCCAGGGTGTTCGGGTAGCTCGGCGCCGGAGCGGGTGCGGGCACCGGGACGACCGGCGCGGGCGGCAGCACCTGCGGGGCGGGCATCGGCGCGGGAGCGGGTGCGGCCGCGGCGATGGCCGCCGCATGAGCCGGGGTGGTGGGCGCGGCGGCCGGATGGGTCGCCTGCTCGATGGTGGAGGCCAGCGCGACGGGCTCCACGTGCGGGGTGCGCTGCCCGGCCGCCGAGGTGATGGCGGCGAGGGCGGCCACGGCCAGGGTGGCGGATCCGGCGGTCCGTGCGACCGCCTTGGCTCTACTGCTCTTGCTGGACATGCGAAGTGGGTTCCTACTCTGGGTTTCGGCCGTTGCCGACCTGCAGCAGGCAGCACCGAATAGAGGCGAACACCGTTTTCTCTCGGCACTCGCCCTGGCACTGGATGCTGTTGGGCTCAGAAAGGGGAGATCTGACTCCCCGCTGTCACGTCGCGACTCGGCGGTTGCCGGGTGGTGCGGCGACGCGGGAGAGCTTCGCGGCCGCGACGGCAAACGCTGCGACTGCTGCGCCGGGTGGCGCGACAAGCGCGGTCGAATTCCGCATGGCGTTGACAACTCCTCGTGTAATCCGGACACGTGGTCCGATAACCAACGAGGTCACAGGATGATTGCGGTAGGTTAACGTAAACTTAACCGAAGATGAACAGAAGATGTTTCTTGACCGGCTCACGCATGATCAACAGTTGCTATCACGCCCTGAGCGGGAGGTTTGATTGTTAGCAGTAAGTGCGCCAGATCACAGAAAAAGTTAGCGTGTTGAGCTTGATTGGTCCGTTTTGTCTGATTTTCAGCCTCATTAGGACACGGACAGGTAACGATGCACTGGCCCGAGACAGCAAACAGCGCATCGGCGGCAAATCACCGATGCGCTGTCAGCAGAGCGAAAGCCCGAGGCGCCCGCGCGACACGCTGAGGTCACGAGAGAGCGGCCGGGGCGAGGCGAAGGCCCCTAGTGCACCGCGGGGATCCCCGAAGCGCTCAGGAAGCCGAGCAGATCGTGCCGGGTGATCACGCCGATCGGCTTACCGTCCTCGACGACCATCAGCGCGTCGGTGGACTCGAGTTCCTTGGTCACCGCGGACACCGGCTCGCCGGAGCCGATCAGCGGGAACGACGGGCTCATATGCTTCGACACCGGATCGGTCAGGTGCGCGCGCCCTTCGAACACCGCCGAGAGCAGATCACGCTCGCTCACACTTCCGGCCACCTCGCCGGCCATCACCGGCGGCTCCGCGCCGACCACGGGCATCTGTGACACGCCGTACTCGCGCAGGATCTCGATGGCGTCGCGCAACGTCTCCTGGGGATGGGTGTGCACCAGATCGGGAATTGCTCCCGATTTGCCACGCAGCACATCACCGACCGTCGGCTCCGAGATGCTGCCGTCCAGACGAGACTGCAGGAAGCCGTAGGAGCTCATCCACTGATCGTTGAAGATCTTCGACAGATAGCCGCGACCGCCGTCGGGCAGCAGCACCACCACGACCGCGTTCGGATCGCGCTCGGCCACCCGCAACGCCGCCACCACGGCCATACCGCAGGACCCGCCGACCAGCAGGCCCTCCTCGCGCGCCAGACGCCTGGTCATCTCGAAGGAGTCCGCGTCCGAGACCGCGATGATCTCGTCCGGAATCGCCGGGTCGTAGGCGCTGGGCCAGAAATCCTCGCCGACGCCCTCGACCAGGTACGGACGCCCGGTGCCGCCGGAATACACCGAACCCTCGGGATCCGCGCCGACGATCGTGACCTTGCCGCCGGAGACCTCCTTGAGGTACCGACCGGTGCCGGTGATGGTGCCGCCGGTGCCCACACCCGCGACGAAATGCGTCACCGTGCCGTCGGTATCGCGCCAGATCTCCGGGCCGGTGGTCTCGTAGTGGCTGGCCGGACCGCCGGGATTGGAGTACTGATCCGGCTTCCACGCACCCGGGATCTCGCGCACCAGACGATCGGAGACCTGGTAGTAGCTGTCCGGATGCTCGGGCGGTACGGCGGTCGGGCACACCACGACCTCCGCGCCGTAGGCCCGCAGCACGTTCCGCTTGTCCTCGCTGACCTTGTCCGGGCAGACGAACACGCACTTGTAGCCGCGCTGCTGGGCGACCAGCGCCAGGCCGACGCCGGTGTTGCCGGAAGTCGGCTCGACGATGGTGCCGCCCGGCTTCAGCAGCCCCTGCTCCTCGGCGGCGTCGATCATCTTGACCGCGATGCGGTCCTTGGAGCTGCCGCCCGGATTCAGATACTCGATCTTGGCCGCCACCAGGCCGGACTCGGGCCCCACCACCGAGTTCAGCCGAACGAGCGGAGTGTTGCCGATCAGTTCGACGACATGGTTCGCGATGCGCATGCCGCCCATCGTTCCAGAAGTAACCGACAGTGCTGCTGCGACCCCGCGCACGAGCTGCCGCGACCCCGCGCACTATCCGGATCGCGGCCCCTTCGGAATCGGCACAGTGATTCTCTATGAAAGCGCGCGTCGACCGCACCGTGCGGAGAACTCCCCTATCATCTCCGGCGTGAGGATGCCTCAGATCGCCCGCAGTGCCGCAATCCTGCTCGGCTCCTTCGGGGCCGCAGCCGCGATCGCGTCGCCCGCCGTCGCAGGCGCGCAGACCGTCGAATTCCCGCAGACGCCCAGCCTGTTCTACGGCGGGCTCTGTGGTGCCAACATCCGGACCTGGGCCGATACCAGCCCCGACTATGCCGGTCGGGCCGTGTTCAACATCCAGGCCCAGCCCATCCAGGGCGTCGGTCCCGGCGCGTACCCGCTGGCCCCGCTGTGCCATGTGAACACCACCGTGGCGTGGCGGAATCTGAATACCGGCGCCGCCGGGCAGTGGCGGGTGAACGTGGTGTCGGGGATCTACGGCAGCATTCTCTACGCCGTCTACCAGAACACCGGTCCGGGCCGCATCGACGTCACCGTCACCACCGACAATCTGAGTGCGCCCGGCCACGCGAGTTTCGACGTTCCGGCGCGCTGACCACACCACCCGTTCCGTACCGACGCACCCCGTCCGCAATTCGGACGGGGTGCTTTCGTTTTCGAGGAGCCCGCCGTTCGTGTTGGGTTACGGTGCGCACACCGTCTCGGAATCCGCACCCCTTACGTAGCGCTGATGGATATGCGAAGCCGGGTAAAGGGTGCGGCTGTCATTCGGGGGGTGCTCGCGGGCCGGTCATGGTGCACGATGGATGCCAACGGCCGAGCGGGCCGATGAACAGGGACGAAACCGATAACGAGGACGGAGAGGTACTGCCGTGGTAAGAGGCTGGCGCACATTCGCGGTGACGAGTGCCGCGACAGTCGTGGCGGGTTCCGGGGCCGGGACCGCCTCGTGGGCGACCTACCGCCTGCTGATGTCGCAGGCCCAGGCCGCGCGCACGGTGATCGGGCGGGACACCACCAAACCGCCCGAGGCCGACGGCGTCTACACCGCGGGCTGCGCCGCGCCCGAATCATGGCGCACCGGAACACCTTTCGACATCCACCTGATGATCTTCGGCGATTCCACCGCCGCCGGTGTCGGCTGCCGCAGCGCCGAGGAGGTGCTCGGGGTGCGCATCGCCCGCGGGGTGGCCGAGGCGACCGAGCGGCGAATTCGCTTGAGCACCAAGGCCATTTCGGGCGCGACCTCGAAAGGTCTGGCCGGACAGGTGGATGCGATGTTCGTGGCCGGGCCGCCACCGGATGTCGCGGTTATCCTGGTCGGCGCGAACGATGTCACGAAGAAGCATTCGGTGCTGCAATCCGCACACCGGTTGGGCAGCGCGGTCGAGCGGCTGCACAAGGCCGGAAGCGTGGTCGTGGTCGGCACCTGCCCGGATCTCGGGACGGTGGCGGCGATTCCGCAGCCGCTGCGCACGCTGGTGCACAGCTGGAGCGTCCGGCTCGCCCGCGCGCAGGGGGCGGCGACGCGGTCCGCGGGCGGCCGCGCGGTACGGATGGGCGATCTGCTGGGCCGCGATTTCCGCAGCGCGCCCGAGGCGCTGTTCTCCGCCGACGGTTTCCACCCCTCGGCGGCCGGTTACGAACTCGCGGCCGGGTACCTGCTACCCGCGGTGTTGCGCGAGATCACCGATCGCGAGACGCACATGGTGGCCGCGGTCACGGAGGGATGATTCGCGTGGCCCGGCGCGTCGTCGTCGGCCGGGCTCGCGACACGCCCGACCAGGCGCGGCCGGATTACCGCATACCGGGTGTCGGACCTCTCATCCCGGCGACGTAAATTCGGAAGCGAATTCCGCACTCGAGTACCGAATGACCGGCCGGTCGTTCACTCGCCCGACAAAGGAGTCCTCAATGCCAGAGGCCGTCATCGTTTCCTATGCCCGCTCCCCCATCGGCCGCGCGGGCAAGGGGTCCCTCGTGAGCATGCGCCCGGACGACCTCGCGGCGCAGATGGTGCGCGCCGCCCTGGACAAGGTTCCGGCGCTGGATCCGACCCAGATCGACGATCTGATGCTCGGCTGCGGCCAGCCCGGCGGCGAGGCCGGTTTCAACATGGCGAAGGTCGTCGCCACCCAGCTGGGTTACGACTTCCTGCCCGGTGTCACCCTGAACCGGTACTGCTCCTCCTCGTTGCAGACCACCCGCATGGCGCTGCACGCGATCAAGGCCGGTGAGGGCGATGTGTTCATCTCCGCCGGCGTCGAGACCGTCTCGCACTTCCCGAAGGGCACCTCGGACGGCTGGCCCGACACCCACAACGGCCAGTTCGCCGAGGCCGAGGCCCGCACCGTCAAGCGGGCCGAGGGCGGCGCCGCCACCTGGACCGATCCGCGCGAGGGCGGCGAGCTGCCCGACATCTACATCGCGATGGGTCAGACCGCCGAGAACGTCGCCCAGTTCACCGGGATCTCCCGCGAGGAACAGGACCACTGGGGCGTGCGGTCGCAGAACCGCGCCGAGGAGGCCATCAAGGCCGGGTTCTTCGAGCGGGAGATCACCCCGGTGACCCTGCCCGACGGCAGCGTCGTATCCACCGACGACGGCCCCCGCGCCGGTACCACCTACGAGAAGATCTCGCAGCTCAAGCCGGTTTTCCGTCCCGACGGCACGATCACCGCCGGTAACGCCTGCCCGCTCAACGACGGCGCCGCCGCGCTGGTCATCATGAGCGACACCAAGGCCAAGGAGCTGGGCCTGACCCCGCTGGCGCGCATCGTGTCCACCGGTGTGTCGGGTCTGTCGCCGGAGATCATGGGCCTGGGCCCGATCGAGGCCGTGCGCAAGGCGCTGAAGCTGGCCGGTAAGACCATCGACGATATCGACCTGTACGAGATCAACGAGGCCTTCGCCGTGCAGGTGCTCGGTTCGGCGCGTGAGCTGAAGATGGATCTGGACAAGCTGAACGTCTCCGGCGGCGCGATCGCCCTCGGCCACCCGTTCGGAATGACCGGCGCCCGCATCAGCGCCACCCTGATCAACAACCTGCAGACCCACGACAAGCAGTTCGGTCTGGAGACCATGTGCGTCGGCGGCGGCCAGGGTATGGCGATGGTGCTCGAGCGCCTGAGCTAGACCGCGTCTCCCCGGTTCGGAAGATCAACCGGGACAGCGCATTTCGATGAAGGGCGGCTGCCGTGCGCGGCCGCCCTTCGCCGTGTCCGGAGTGTTCGGCTCACGCGATGGCCGAGGCCAGGAAGTCGCGGACCAGAGGGCTTGCGGTGGAACGGAATTCCTCGAAGTACGCGTGCCGGGCCGCGGGGATCAGCTCGAGTTCTGCGCCCGGGATGCGGTCGGCGATCAGCGGGGCGTTCGCAGTGGGGTTGAACCGGTCGTCGGCGCCGTGCACGACGAGGGTCGGCGCGGCGATGGTGGGCAACGCATCCCACGCGTCGTGCCGGTGACTCGCGATCAGATGACGACGTTGCGCGAACGAGGGCATCTCCGGATCACCGACCGTCTGATACGGCCCGGTGGTGCGGGCCAGCCAGTCCGGCGTGTACATCAGATCCAGCAGCGTCTGCTGCGCGGTGGCCGGATCGGCGAGCAGGCGCCGAATCTCGTTCCCCCGATCCACCCCGTGCTTCCCGCCCGGTGACGTGCAACCGAGCACGAGCGCACGCACCCGCCCCGGATATTCCGCCGCGATCCACTGCGCCACCCGCCCGCCCATCGACGTGCCGTACACATCGGCCCGATCGATCCCCGCCGCATCCAGCACCGCGATCGCATCCTCGGCGAATCCCCTTGTGCTGTAAGCAATATCGGGCTTGTCACTATCCCCGGTCCCGCGATAGTCGAACGTCACGGTCCGATGCGAACCATGGAAATCCTCCCGAATCCCATCCCACCAGTGATGGTTGTTCGACTGCCCCGACAACAGCAACAACGGAAACCCGTCCCCCACACTCTGATAAGCGAGCCGCACCCCATCCCCGGCCACCGCGAACACCATCACCGATCCCCTTCCACACCCGAAAACCACCCGCCCGCCAACAATACTGCGCCCGACCAGCCGATTCCCCAGCGCATTCCCGGAGCCCACCACCCCACCGCGTCGGCTCCACATCTGCCGTCCGGCCGCAGCCAGATCATGACCGGCAGCCGCTCCGAAGCCCGATACGGCCGCGACGACATTCCCGGCGACCATCCGAACCATCCCGAGCCCGCCAAGATCCGTCCAGCACCTCGCATGCACACCGATGAGGCTTGCGCATCCCGCAAACGAAACGGCCGCACCCGAACACGGCCGCGATGACATTCTGCGTGGCCACCCACCCACCGATGAATTCACGCACTCCCGTGGATCCATATCAGTGACCGGTACCAATCCGAAGGAGTGCGACATGGACAGGACAGTGGTGGTTCGATACCGGACCCGGGACGACGCCAGGGACGAGAATCGGCGGTTGATCGAGGAGGTTTTCGCGCAACTGCATCGCGAGCAGCCCGCGGGAGTGACCTACTCCGCGTTCGAGTTGGGCGATTCGGGGCAGTTCGTGCATACCGCGACCACCACCGATGGCGCGTTGTCGGAGTTGGAGACGTTCCGACGCTTCCAGAGCGATGCCGGATCGCGGGTCGTGGCCGCGCCCGAGGCACAGACGGCCACGGTGATCGGCGCTTATCGGCCTGTTCCGGCGAGTGTGCCCGTCGCGGTCGCGTTCGTCGAGGCGTTCGGGCGGCGCGATCTGGTGACGATGACCGCGATGCTGCACGAGGACGTCGTATTCGACAGTCCCCGAACACATCTCACCGGCGCCGCCGATGTGTCCGCGGCCATCGGGGAGTTCGCCGAGGCGGTGACCGGGGTGGACATCCTCGACGCGTTCGGGGACGACGAGCGCGCACTGGTCGTGTACGACATGCACACCGGCCCGTTCGGCACCCTGCGCACCGTCGACCACATCACCGTGCGGGGCGACCGAATCGCTTCCGACACAGTGGTTTTCGACACCGCCCGGCTGTCGCGGTGAGCACCGAGCCGTTCGACACCGCCGCACAGCGCTATCGCGGCGAACTGTTCGCCTACTGCTACCGCATGCTCGGCTCGCCGCACGACGCCGACGACGCGGTGCAGGAAACCTATCTGAAAGCCTGGCGCGGCTACGACGGGTTCCAGGGCCGTTCCTCGCTGCGGACCTGGCTGTATCGGATCGCCACCCACACCTGCCTGCGGGCGATCGAACGCCGGGCGCGCCGCGCGTACCCGTCCGGCCTGGGCGGACCGGTGACCGACCCGACCGGGCCGCTGCGATCCCGTCGAGCCGAAATCGCTTGGGTGGAACCGGTTTCCGACACCGAACTGGATCCGGCGGAGGTGGCCGCGGCCCGGCACACGCTGCGACTGGCCTTCATCGCCGCACTGCAACATCTGCCCGGCCGCCAACGCGCGGTGCTGATCCTGCGCGAGGTGCTGATGTTCCACGCCGACGAGGTCGCCGATCTGCTCGGCACCACCACCGCGGCGGTCAACAGCGCACTGCAACGAGCGCGGGCGCAACTGGCCAAGTCGGCGCCACACGGCTACGACCTGGCCGAGCCGCAGGACGCCCGGCAACGCACCCTGCTCGATCGCTACGCCACCGCCTTCACCCGCGCCGACATCGACGGTCTGGTGCAGGTCCTCACCGAGGACGCGGTGTTCGAGATGCCGCCGATCCCATCCTGGTTCCGGGGGCGCGACCACATCGTCCGCTTCCTGGCGACCCGGCTCACCGAACCCGACGGCCGCTACCTCATGCCCACCACCGCGAACGGCCAACCAGCCTTCGGCCTCTACACCCGCGGCCACGGCGGCGTGCTGCGCGCCCACGCACTGCAACTGCTCACCGTCGGCGCGGCCGGGATCGCGCGCATCGACATGATCCACGACCCGACCCTGTTCCCGCGCGTCGGCCTGCCACATCTGGCACCGGCCGACGTCACACCGAATCCCGTTCCAGCACAAGGAAAGAGCACATCATGCAGCTCCTGACCGGTGTCACCGGCCTGTCCGGATCCATCGTCGTCCGGGAATTCGCCCGGCAGGCGGTTCCGATGCGCGTCCTGGTCCGCGATCCCGAGGCCGCGCCCTGGCTGCGCGAACTCCCGAACATCGAGGTCGTGCGCGGCGATATGGCGGTGGCCGAATCGCTGACCGCCGCCCTGGACGGCGTCGACCGCGCGCTGATGATCTCCTCACCACGCGACAACATGGTCGAAACCCAATGCCGTTTCATCGACGCCGCCGCGGCGGCCGGGGTGCGCCACATCATCAAATTCAGTGGGAAGGAATCGGGTACCACCTTCGATCCACAGACCTTTCGCGGCACCCGCTGGCATCTCGAGATCGAGAACTACCTGGAGAACTCCGGATTGGCGTGGACGCATCTGCGGCCCAGCCAGTTCATGCAGGTCTATCTGCCCGGCACGCTCACCGGCGTGGATCCCGAACGCCGGGCGCTGGTCATGCCGATCGGGCGGAGTCGGCTCGCGCCGGTCGACATCGCCGATATCGCGAAGGTCGCGGTGGCCATGATGCGCGCCGAGGGCATCGAGGGCCGGGCGTTCGACATGACCGGTCCCGAGGCGCTGACGATGTCCGAGGTCACCGACCGGATCAGCACGGCCACCGGCCAGCGGTTCGACTACGAGGAGGTGTCGTTCGAGCGTAAACGCGCGCTGCACACCGCCGAGGGACTGCCGCCGGACGTGGTGGATCTGCTCGAGGAGATCTACCGCGGCCGGGCCGCCTCGCCGGAGACCCGCGTGGATCTGTCCACCCATCGTGAATTCGGTGTGGAGCCGACCACTTTCGCGGATTTCGCCGATCGGCACGCGAGGGAGTTCCGCGCGGAGGCCGCGGCCTGATCGCGCACCGGGACGCGAACGGATAGTCCGCGAACGCCAACGGGTGGTCGCCGGATCGGCGACCACCCGTTGTGTGGATCAGTGCGGTACCGCGTTAATTGCGTTGCAGGTAGCTCAGCAGGCGCAGGATCTCGATGTACAGCCAGACCAGGGTGACGGTCAGGCCCAGGGCCACGCTCCAGGCCGCCCGCTCCGGCGCACCGGCGCGGATGAGCTGGTCGGCGGCGTCGAAGTCCAGCAGGAAGCTGAACGCCGCGATACCGATCACGATGAGGCTGAACACGATCGACAGCGGGCCGCCGGTGCGCAGACCGAAACCACCGGGGGTGAAGAAACCGGCGATCAGGTTGCCGACCACCAGGACCAGCACGCCGATCATGGCGGCGACCATCATGCGGGTGAAGCGCGGCGTGACGCGGATGGCGCCGGTCTTGTAGACCACGAGCATGCCGAAGAACACGCCGAAGGTGCCCAGGACGGCCTCACCGATGAGGCTCGCACCGCCGACGCCGCCGAACTTCACATTGGTGAAGACGAACGACAGCGCGCCCAGGAACAGCCCCTCGAAGGCGGCGTAGCCGAGCACGATGGCCGGATTGTCCTGCTTGCGGCCGAAGGTGGCGACCATCACCAGGATGAAGCCGACCAGCGCGCCGACGCCGACGAAGATGCCCGCGAGCCCGTTGTTCATCGAGGTCAGGGCGTAGGAGATGATCGCCATGACAGTCACCACGCCGAGCGTGATGCCGGTCTTGGTCACGACGTCATCGATGGTCATCGGCCGGGTGGCCGGGGCCTGCTGATACGGCTGCTGCTGGTACGGCTGCTGATAGGGCTGGCCGTACTGATCGAAGGGCGGGGCGGTCGGCGAACCGAAACTCGCGTAGCCGCCGCCGCGCTGGTTTTGCGGCAGGTTTTTGAAGATCGGGTTGCTCGAAGTGCGCACCGTTCTCGTGCCTTTCCGGAAGTCGCGGTCCACGGCGATCGTGGCCGTTCTGAGTATCCAACGTGTCGCGTGGAAGACAAGTTCCCAACCGGACAGGAATCGGACAAATCAGACTGTACCGGCTGGAAATTCCACCCGCACGGTCCCGTGCCCGAGCTACTGGTCCGGGCGACCGTCCCGCATACCCCGCACCGACCGGGTCACCGTGAACTTCCGATTGCGCCCCACGACATCGGTCATCCCGACGAAACGCTCCACCACACCGCGATAGTTCAGGTGCGAGTTGTAGACCGTCCACAACTCCCCGCCCGGCCGCAGCACCCGCCCGGCCTCGGTGAACATCTTGATCGCCGAACCGGTGTGCACCGCGGCCCCGATGTGGAACGGCGGATTGCACAGCACCAGATCCGCGCTGTTGTCCGGCACCGCCGACATCGCGTCGTCACGCACCACCCGCACCCGATCCGCGACGCCGTTCACCGTCGCGGTCGCGCGCGCCGAGGCCACCGCCGCCGCGGACTGATCGGTGCCGATCACCGTGACGTGCGGTCGCGCCTTGGCGAGCGCGACCGCGAGAATGCCGGTGCCGCAGCCCAGATCGATCGCGTCGCGGGCGTCGGGTTTCATCCGCCGCAGATGTTCGATCAGGAAACGCGTGCCGATATCCAGGCGCGGGCCGGAGAACGCCGCACCGTGCGCGACCACCTCGAGATCCAGTTCGCCGAGTTGCTTGCGAATCGGATACGGCGGTTCGCCCACGGTTCTGGGCTGCCGCGCCAACAGGATCCGCGACTTCTGCCGCCCGCGGCTGGCCTGGACCGACGAAAACGATTCGGCCAGTACCTCGTTCATCGCGGGGGTCAGATACTTGTCGCGGGCCCCGGCGAACACCTGCACCTCCGGATCGGCGTAACGCGCTACGGCGTCGGCGATCTCGGCCAATCCGGACAAGGCGCGCGGCAGTCGCAGCAGCACCACCCGCACACCGTCCAGCAGTTCACGACCGAGCGGATGCGTGACGTAGCGGTCGGCCAGCGCGACGGTACGGGCGTTGTGCGACAACGCGAGTTCACCGGTGAGCAGATCCTGATGCACCCGCACGCCACGCAGATCGTGTGCGGCGATCGCGCCGAGAGTGAGCGCGCCGTACCCGTCGTCCACCACCGCGACGCGGCCGTCACCCGCCGCGGCCAACGCATCGGCCGCGACATCGAGGATCAGCCGGTCGGCGGCATCGACCGCATAGAGGTTCACCGCCTCCACATCGGGGTATCGCCGCAACCGGCCCAGTACGTCGTCGACCTCCTGCACCCCTACAGTGTGCTAGATCGTTGCCATGCCGTCGCGCCGACCCCGGTGGTTGACCTGTCCACCATCCGTCTCACGGGTAACAGCGGGCCGTCGATCGCGGTTCCGCGGGTCGCGTCGGGGCAGGGTTGCTGACGCGAAGCTGTAATACCTCACAATGTCCGCCGCGCGTCGTTCGGAGGATCGCACCGGCCGCGCGCTCCAAGGTGTGCGACCCCGGCGAGCCACTGCACAGACCTCTCGGAAGGTCTTGCCGCACAACGCTGTTGGCCATGAAAGTCGCTGTTGCCGGAACGCTGGGGGCTCGGTAGGCTGGTGACCAAGCTGTCCGAGTACACCGGTATCGATGTCGCGACGCTGACCTCGTGGAAATTGGCCGTCGGCTACCCGTTCCTGACGACGCTGCTGCAGGATCGCAAACTCGCCCTCGGCGCCTACGACGGCCGGGTGACAGCCATCGATTCGGGTATCGCCGGCGAGGTGGATCCCGCCGCGGGCGGCAACGATCCGACTATGGCGGCGGTCTCCGGCGTCTACACCGCCATGTGGAATTCCTATCTGAACGAGCAGTTGAAATTCACCTCGAATTCGGAATACACCGATCTGAACACGAAGGTGTTCGAGGGCTGGGATTTCACCCACACCGACCCCACCGGTGCCAAACAGACCGGCCCGCTGAACACCTCGGCCGATCTCGCCGCGCTGATGGCGATCAATGTCGATCTGCGGGTGTTGTCCGCCAACGGATTCTACGATTTCGTGACGCCCTGCTACCGGACCGTCCTGGATCTCCAGCAGATGCCGCTGGAGAATGCGGATGTGCGCAAGAATCTGACGATTCGTTTCTACCCGTCGGGTCACATGGTGTATCTCGACGGTGATTCTCGCACGGCGCTCAAAAAGGATATGGCCGAGTTGTACGACGCCGCGACCCACGATACCGAGGCGGTGAGCCGCATCCTGACGCTGCAACAGAGCAAGGGTTGAGCCGCGCTCAGTCCATGATCGGGGCCGGTTCGGGGGTGGTCACCGGGCGTCCCTTCGGCATACCGGCGGCCGCGATCAGCATGACCACGGCCATCGCGGTCACGCCGAGGAACACCCAGTGCACCGCGGCGGTCAGCGCCGCGGGCGTCGGGTGATTGCCGTGCCCGACGCGCGCGTTGACCAGTGCGCCGAATATCGCGACGCCGACCGCGCTGCCGATCGAACGCGCGAACATATTGGTGGAGGTGACCACGCCGCGTTCGGTCCAGTCGACGCTGCTCTGTGCCGCGATCAGGGTCGGGCTCGCGGTCAGTCCCATGCCGACGCCGATCGCGAAGCAGCTCGCCGCCACTTCGATCAGTGCCGAATGCGCGGTGAGCAGCAGGAGTGAGGCGCTGCCGAAAGTGGCCAGGACACAACCGATCAGCGCGGTACTGCGGAATCCGAGCCGCAGGTAGATCCGGCCGGATTGGGAGGCGGCCAGCGGCCAGCCGAGCGTGAGCGCGCCCACGGTGAGTCCGGCGATCAGCGCGTCCGCGCCCAGTACGCCCTGGGCGTAGGTCGGCACATAGGAGGTGAGGCCCAGCATGATCGCACCGACCAGCATCGAGACCAGGCTGCCCGCCACCACCACCCGGCGGATCAGCGCCCACAGCGGCAGGATCGGATGCTCCGCACGCCATTCCACCAGCCCGAACAGCACCAGCGCGACGCCGCCGCCGACGAACAGCGCGATACCGGTCGGCGAATCCCAGGCCCATGCCTGTCCGCCCTCGAGCAGGGCGAGGATGATCGCGCCGACCCCCAGCGCGAGCAGCGCGGCACCCGGGTAGTCGATGCGATTGCGTTGGCGCGGTGCGGTTTCCCGGAAACTGCGCCACAGCATCCACGCGGCCACCGCCGCCAGCGGCAGATTCACGAAGAAGATCCAGCGCCAGCTCAGATACTGCGAGAAGATCCCGCCGAGCAGCGGCCCCAGCACCGACGACAACGCCCACATACTGGCCAGATACCCCTGCGCCTTGGCCCGCTCCGCCAGCGTGTAGATATCCCCGGCGATGGTCATCGACATCGGCTGCACCGCCCCCGCGCCGATCCCCTGCACGGCCCGAAAGATGATGAGCCCCACCATATTCGTCGCCAGCCCGCACAGCAGTGACCCGAGCGCGAACACCCCGATCCCGAACAGCATCACCGGCTTACGCCCGAAGGTATCGGCCAGCTTCCCGTAGATCGGCACCGTAACCGCCTGCGCCAGCAGATAAATCGAGAACAACCAGGGAAACTGCGCGAACCCGCCCAGACTGTCGGTGATCGTGAGCACCGCGGTCGCGATGATCGTCGAATCCAACGCCACCAGCGAAGTGGCCAACATCAAAGCCCCGAGCACCGGCCCCCGCTCGGACCGCAATCCGATGGACGCCCGCGTCACAGTTGCCACACTGTCCCCTCACTCATCCGATCCGACAGTCCGATGCAACGCCCCACCGCCCCCGATATTCCATCCACCCGAAACATCTGAGCGATGAACCATCCCCACCCCGAAGCCCCCCGGCCGCCATCACCCCTGGAACAGACCTCGACGAAGCACCATTGCTGATCCAATAACTTTGCACACCAACAGACTTTGACACCGCCAGCAGCATTCGGGATCGCGCCGGTAGGGCTGCAACGGAACAAGGACTCGCTACTGGGTTCGGTGGATCATCTCTCGTGGGTGGTCGATCGGGTAGCGCGGATCGTCGATACCGATCAGCCCGCGCTCGAGGCGTTCCTGAACCGGAATCCCGGCTTGCATCACATCGCGGACGCCGTATCTGCGGTACCGAATCCTTTGCCACACAATGTCGAACGCCCAGAGCGGGAGGGTCGGAATTGGCGCTGTCGCGCTTTCGGCTCTGGAGCACATTCGGTAGTCTCGGCACGACCTCCGATTCCGCAGGCTCGGATGCGGCGTGAACGATCTTGTCGTAAGGGGTATTTCGCACAGCGATCGTGATGCGCCGCCGACGCGGACCATCGGATCGGCGTGACCACTGAATATGGACAAGAGCCAGATATCAGACAGTCCCCCAGAACTCGTTGCAGGGCGGCGGATGGGACTCGACCTGGGCAGTGGGGTGGCATCTCCCGCGCGGTGGCGGTGGGCGTGTGCTCGAAATCAGTAGGTGTTGGGGAGGTCGGAGAGCAGCCAGTGGCCGGAGAGCTTCTGCATCTGGACGGTGACGGAGCTGTACTGGGTGGTGGACGGGTTCGTGGCGGTGACCTCCACGCCGCAGAGCAGCTCGGCCCGGTCGGCGGTCAGGCGGGTCAGGCCGACCGGGTCGATCTTGGCGGTGGTGTCCTGGTGGGACGTGCGGACGGCGGTGACCACGGTGTCGATCGTGGTGGTGAGTTTCCGGTACGCGTCGGCGGTGGTGACGGCACGGACTCCGGCGGCGAAGTTGTCGATATCGGCGGCGCGATGCTGCAAGAGGGCGGTCAGGGCCGCGACGCCCGCGGATTTGACCGCGGCGGTGGCGGCGGTGTCGAGGAAGGCCGCGTTGGATGTGCCGGTCGGCGGCGTGGGGGCGGCGGTCCGGTGGTTCGTGGTCGTGTTCGAGGTGGTCGACGGAGCTGTGATGCTGTTCGCTTTCCAGCCGTCCGGAGTATGCGTCAGTTCCATCCGCATAGCGATCGAATCGATGGTCGCCGCACCGGTGCGCGGCGTATGGGTGGATTCCAGCACGACGACGGCCGTTGCATGTTGGAGTCCATCGTCGAGACTCGCCAGTGCGGCGCACAGCACCGTCGAGGAGCTGTGCACTCCGGCGGTGGCCGCGATCTGCTTCAACTCTTCGGCCGACGTGTTGAATTGCTCGAGCATCGAACCGGTGAGGACCGACTTCATGGCCGCGATGGTGCCGTCCATATCGTCGGCATTCGTGGTGCCCATGACCGTCGCCGCCTTGCGCGCTCCGGCCAGTGCCGCATCGCGCGCGTCGGCACGCAACCGCGTGGACTCCGCGTCGGAGTCGGCGGCCGAATCCGATTGCCGCGCAAATGGTTTCAGAGCGACGATCCCGGCGGCCGCAGCGGCGACCACCGGCACCGCGATACCTCCCGCGATGAGCAGTCGCCGACCCACTTTCCCGCGCCCGGCCGGATTCGGCGGCGGCGCCATGAACGGACCCGGCGGCAACGGACCCGGCGGCGGCGCGGACATCATCGCCGGGGCGGCGGACCACTGCGCCGTAATCACCGCCTGATATGCGGCGACGGCGAGATCACCGCAGGTCCGGTAACGCTCGTTCGGATTCTTGGCCAGCGCGGTCGCGATCACCGCGTTCAGCCCCGGCGGCAGATCGCGCCGTATCTCGGAGATGACCGGCGGCGGCGCGGTCATATGCGCCGCGATCACGGCGGCCTGGTCGGTGAACGGGAAAGGCGTTCTGCCGGTGAGCAATTCGAACAGGGTGCAGCCCAGGGAATAGACGTCGACGCGCTGATCGCTCGGCAGATTCGCGAAACGTTCCGGCGCGACGTAGGCGAGCGTCGCCGCGACCGCCGATATCGTGCGGGTGTCGTCGAGGGTGCGCGCGATGCCGAAATCGGTGAGCAGCAACCGTTCCCCGCGTTCGATGAGCAGGTTCGCCGGTTTCACGTCACGATGCAGCAGCCCTTGCGCGTGCGCGTAATCCAGGGCCCGCGCGGCATCGGTGATCAGGCCGATCGCCTGCGCGAGGGGCAACCCGCCCGGCGCGGAGGCCAGCAGCGCATTCACATCACCGCCCTCGATGTACTGCATGGACAGCCACAGCGCCGGATCGTCCGGCCCACTGCGGTCGTAGACGGCGACGATATTCGGATGATCCAACCCGGCCGCGAGCGCCACCTCCCGATCGAATGCCGTGCGCGCCTTGGGATCTGCCGCGATCCCGTCGTTGACGACCTTCAACGCGACCCGCCGCTCCATCCGCGGATGCCGCGCCAGATAGACCGCCCCCATCCCACCCACACCGATGAGACGTTCGACGGTGAATTCAGCGAACACCGTCCCCGCTTGCAGAACCACCCCGACTCCCGTCACCACCCAGCGAATCCGACACCCTGCGTGCCGCCTGCGCATCGCCGCAATACGCACAGAATCTAACCCACCGCCTCCCTGACCGCCGCCCATATTCCCAGCCCCCACCCCACCTCGACCCGCACGAGCGGAATTCATCGACATGCGGCCGCGACCTCCTCGCCCGCCAGCCCCACCCACACGAACGCTATCCGGCACACCGCCCCGGCATCCCCCACCCGCGACCGGCCACCGGACCCCAATCCAGGGGCATACCACCAGGGGGTATCAAACAATCGCTACACTGTCCCCGTGAGCCCCCGGCCCCAACACCTCGCCACCGGATACGTCCGGTCGGCGGGCCTGCTCACGCTACTGCTCGGCATCATGCTCATGCACACCTTCGTCGCCGCCCACACCCCCGAACCCATTGCCGCACAACCATTCCCCCACTCGTCGACCACACCCCACCACCCCGGGATGTCGATGACCACTCCCGGCGCATCGACGATGACACCCCCTCGGCCAACGGCATACGGCACCGTGAATCCGCCGATCGAACCACCCTCGGTCACTGACGCATCGCCAGCAGCTGGTTCAGCCGGATACATTGCGCCACAACCGATCAGCAGCCAGGAAACCTCACACTCCAGCGCCAACCGTCGGGCAACGACGATGCCGACAGCCACTTCGAATGGTGCAGCGAATACCCCCGGCGACCAGCGATCGGTCAGCGTCACATCGGCGCGGTCCGCACTTACCGAGAGCACGAACGCATCAGCCGTTGCACCGGCGGCGGCCGAAATGATCACGCCAGGCGCGGGCGTCGCACAGCACCACCGGGCAGACGCGATGAATGCGATCACCTCGCACACAACACCGAACGCCTCCGCCGCGTCGTTCGGGCAACACCACCCGGGCACCGCGATGCAAATGACCAACTCGGCAGGGACGCCGAACACCTCAATGATCGCGCCAGGGGCGGGTGTCGCACAGCACCACCAGGCAGACGCGCCGAATGCGATCACCTTCCACACAACACCGAACGCCTCCGCCGCGTTGATCAGGCAATATCACCCGGTCAGCGCGATGCAGGTGACCAACTCGGCCGGAACGCCGAGCACCTCGAGCATGCTCGTCACGCAGCACCACCCGGTCAGCACGACGAATGCGGTGGCGGCGGCCAGCATGTCGGACTCATTCGGAATGCCGCACTCGGCGAGTCCGGTGACGGCGCTCGGAGCGATGATGGCCGGCGGCTGGATGGGGATGTGTGCGGGGGACTGTTGTGGGATGGGTGGGATGCATGCTTGCGTGTTCATTCTGACCGCGCTCGTGTTGTTGCTCGGGTTGGCGTTGGTGGGGCGGGTCGGTGGGGATGCGGGGGCGGGGACGCGGGCGGTGCGGGGGTGGGTGGTGCGGGATGCGCGGCCGCCGCCTCGGATGACGCTCACACTGGCCGAATTGTCGATTCTGCGGATCTGACGGTCCGCCGTGTCGGCGCGGAATCGCCACGCGGACACGGGTTCTCCGGATCAGAAATTTCCGACACTCGCAATTCTCCAGGAGTACAACCATGTTCACTTCACGTGCACGAATCACCTTGGCCGGTACCGGAATCGCCGTCGCGCTGCTCGTCGCGGGCTGTAGCAGCGATTCGGGAAGTTCGGCCTCCGGAACGACCCACGAGATGGCCGATATGCCGGGCATGAGCCCCAGCAGCACGAGTTCGGCCGCGGCCACGCGCACCGATTTCAACGCCGCCGATGTGACCTTCCTGCAGATGATGTATCCGCATCACGCGCAGGCGGTCGAGATGGCGAAGCTGGTGCCGAGCCGGTCGCAGAATCAGCAGCTCATCGCGCTGGCCTCGAAGATCGAGGCGGCACAGGCACCCGAGATGACGAAATTCGCCGAGCTGCTGCACAGCTTCGGCAAACCGGCTCCGTCGGCCACCATGGATCACCCGATGGGCGGGGTGATGTCGCAGGATCAGATGACCGCGTTGCGGCAGGCGTCGGGCGCGGCCTTCGACAAGATGTGGCTGCAGATGATGATCGAACACCACCAGGGCGCGGTCACCATGTCGAACACCGAACTGTCCGGCGGCAGCAATGCCGAGGTCAAGGCGCTGGCACAGGGCATCGTCACCGCCCAGCAGGCGGAGATCCAGCAGATGCGGGGTATGACGCAGAGCTGATCGGGTACTCGAAGGAAGGTCCCCCGGAACCGGGACCTCCGTTCGGGTTCGCTCGTGCCCGCCTCAACCGGGCACGAGCGGCTCGATCAACTGCCGATGACGGCGTTCATGATGGTTCCGGCGCTGGTGGCCACACCACCGCCGATCATCGCGCCCGCGATCATCTTCGGCGACTCGAGACCGCCGCCACTCCACTTCTCCCAGGCGAACCGGCCACCGCCGTAGGTGATCGCCGTGACGCCGGACAGCAGTACGAACCAGGTGAAATACCGGACCATCTTGAGTAGCTTGTCCGCCGCCGGCGGTGTCTCCGGAGTGGGATTGCCGACCTGGGCAAGCACAGTCGTGTACATCTCGTGTGCGGCGAGAACCATGCTCACGTTCGTTGTCCTCTCGGGATGCTGAGGAGATGCTGGTGTGACCACCCGCCCGAATGTCGCTCAGAAGCGGCGGGAGCATGCAGGTAGAACTCGTCGATCTCCACCATTGAACCGCATTTGCCGGCCTCCGCGCACGCGGACACACCAAATCGCCCGGCAGGCAGGCCGAAACGCTGCCACCGACCCCCGCCGACCGACAGCTGATGTTTCACATCTAACCGTCGCCTCGACGGTTCGCGAGGACCCGGCCCGATTCGCCGATCAGCGTGTCGCCGCCGCGGCACGGAACCTCTCCTCGCACACCACGAATGGGAGAGGCGGCCTCCGGCGTTGTGCCGCCGGAAGCGTATGCAATCGACCGAGCGAATGCGGTACCGATCCCGCGCGAGTGGTCAGCTTCCGGTCAGCCGGGTGGCGTCCGGGTGCTGACCTGCCCTATCCACTTGCGGGACAAGGGGTTCGGATCGGATCGGCCGACCGGTGAGCAGCCGGGCGGAGAGCCGGGCCATGGTGCGGTGCCCCCGGGACGCCCGTCGGCTCGCCGCGACGGACCGCACCGTGCGCGTCCCGCTCGGAGCCGGAATATCCGCGAGACGATCGGCGATCCAGTCGAGCATGGTGGGAATTGCGATGAACTGCAACAGAAAATGCGTACTGAACCGATCACGCAGGTACTCCACCCGCGCGCCCGCGCCGACGTAACGCTCGACCAGCGCGTCGATATCCGCGACGGCGATGATCTCGTCGTTGACCCCCTGCACGATGAGCAGCGGCATCGTCGGCGCCACCACCCCGGGCCGGATGTCCGTGATGATCCGCCGCATCTCCGGCAGCCCCAGCAGCGTGTCGACATCGAGATCGGAATATCTGCCGACATCCCGCCGCGCCAACCGGGCGAGCAACGGAAGTGTCACTCCCACTTCGGCTTTCGCGAGCATATCCAGATATCGCGGGCGAACCCGCAGCTGCGCGATCGGCTCCAGCGTCGGATAGGTGCGCCGCAATCCGGCCAGGAAGACCATCGCGAATCCGGCGAACAGCGTCCCGTTCAATCGCACGAACGCCGAGCCGGGATCACCGACCGGAGATCCGGCCACCGCGCCGACGATCGCCAGCTCCGGTGCGTATCGAGCGGCCACCTCCGCGGCCCAGACCGTCGCCAGCCCACCACCCGAATACCCCCACAGCGCCACGGGCGTATCCGCGTCGAGCCCGAGCGACCCGAAGGCCAGCGCGGCCCGAATCCCGTCCAGCGCACGGTATCCCGGCTCCCGAGGCGCACCGAACCGCCCGCCGGGCCCGCCGTGGTCGGGTACCGACACCGCCCACCCGCGCGCCAGCGCCGCGGCGATCAGCGGCACCTCCAACTGCGGAATCGCCCCGAGCGCCCGCGCGCCCCGGCGCAACGCGTACGACGGAAAGCACTGCGGCGCAAGAGCATCGATCGCACACTGGAACGAAATCAGCGGACGCCGCCCGTCCGGCACGGCCCCGCGCGGCAGCAGCACGGTGGTCACCGACGCCTCCGGCACGCCGTTCAGATCGGAGGTGCGATACAGCAGCTGCCACGCCGAAACCCGCAGCGGCACAACGCCGAACACGGCCAACTCGACCACCCGGCTGCGCAGCAGCTCCCCCGGAGCCCGATGTTCGAATCCGGCCGGCGGCCGGTAGAACGGATCCTGATCGGGCCGCAACGGCCGAAACCCTCGCACAACCGACCTCCATCACCGACGAACCGCCGCTCGAATGTACACATCGACTTCCCGACCGGACCACTGCGGCCCGAAATCCACCCCACACCGAACTTCCCGAATCGGACAGCAATCACACAGCACCCACAGCAGCCGGGCCGCACAACCCCGACAGAACGTCAATACAACCCTAGATCAGGCCTTTAGGCCCTAGACGCCCCGGAAATCAACTCCCCGAACGTATAGGAAAATTGTTAGCCAAAAGGTAGCCTTTCGGACGACAGGGCGGTCCCCGCCCCGTCGAGTGGAAGTGCGCCTGGTACACGGCGGGGAAGCAGGTATTCATGGCTACGAACGGACAGCTCCGCGCGGCACTGGCGATTCTGCACGCCGATACCGACGCCGTCGAGGAGCAGGTGTGGCAACGGACGATGACCGGCGTGGACAGCACCGGGGTCGAACACGCCATGCTGGCGGGGCTGCTGTACCGGGTGGTCGGCGCGGAACTGCGGGATTCCCTGGCTGGTGCGCCCGACGTCGGCAGCCTGGAGGATCGTGCCCGCGCCGCCGGTCCCAGCGCCGTCACCGTGCGGGGCGAGGACCTCTACGGTCAGGCGCACTTCGAGGCGTACTGGCTGACCGACCGCATCGCCGAACTCTACGGCGAACTCGATTCGGCCCCGCCCCCGCTGGCCGCCGCGGCCTACACCGCCGAGGTCACCCGCACCCTGCTGCGCATCCATCGCGATCTGCTGGAGAAGCCGGGAACCGGTGCGGCACACCCGGGTTGGGAGAGCATCCTGGATCAGCTCGAACGCGCCCGCGCCCTGGCCCGCGCGGCGCACGCGGCCGGTGAGACGATTCCCCAGCGCAACCTGGGCCGCCCGCCGGTCTTCCAGGAGTTCCCCGCCGCCCGATAACGCACGGCGGCAGGGACTTTCACTCCAGGGTCATCGATAAACCTTGCGCAACAACGAATGCCGCACACCATAGGTGAAATACAGCCCGAACCCGACGATCATCCAGATCACGAAGCGCAACCAGGTCTCCACCGACAGATTCAACATCAGCCAGATGCAGGCCAGCACAGCCAGAATCGGAATCACCGGAACCAGCGGCACCCGGAATCCGCGCGGCAGTTCCGGCCGGGTGCGACGCAGGATCAGCACGCCGATCGAGACCAGCACGAAGGCGAACAGCGTGCCGATGTTGACCATCTCCTCGAGCGTGCCGAACTGCACGAAACCGGCCAGCACCGCGCAGATCACGCCGACGATCACGGTGATCCGCACCGGCGTGCCCTTGCTGCCGGTGCGCGCCAGGCCGCGCGGCAGCAGCCCGTCCCGCGCCATCGCGTAGAGCACGCGGGTCTGTCCGAGGAACAGCACCATCACCACGGTGGTCAGGCCCGCCAGCGCGCCGATCGAGATGACGTTCTTCGCCCAGGTCACCCCGTGCACCGCGAAGGCCGTGGCCAGGGTCGCGTCCTTCGCGGCCAGATCGGTGTAGGGCACCATGCCGGTGAGCACCAGCGAGACCACCACGTACAGCACGGTCACGATCGCCAGCGAGCCGAGAATGCCGCGCGGCACGTTGCGTTGCGGATCCTTGGTCTCCTCCGCGGTCGTGGCGACCACGTCGAATCCGATGAACGCGAAGAACACCAGACTCGCCGCGGCCAGCAGCCCGTACCAACCGAATTCGCTGTTCCCGGCCCCGGTCAGCCAGGAGAACAGCGTCTGGTGGATACCCGATCCGGCGCTGCCCGGCTTGGCGGGCGGAATGAACGGGGTCAGATTCGACGCCTTGAAATACCGCAGCCCCACCACGACCACCACCGCGATGACGGCGAGTTTGATCGCCACCGCCACGGCCGACACCCGCGATGACACCTTCGTGCCGATCGCCAGCAGCACCGTGAGCACCGCGATCAACAGCACCGCGCCCCAGTCGAAGGACACCGACCCGAAATGCGCGATCGGGCTGTGCGACCCCATCACCTGCCCCAGATACTGCGACCAGCCCTTGGCCACCACGGAGACGGCGAGCGCGAATTCCAGGATCAGATCCCAGCCGATGATCCACGCGGCCAGCTCGCCGAACGTCGCATAGGAGAACGTGTAGGCGCTACCCGCGACCGGGACCGTCGAGGCGAATTCCGCGTAGCACAGCGCGGTCAGCCCGCAGGCGATCGCGGCGAAGACGAAGGCCAGCGATACCGACGGCCCGGCGACGCCGCCCGCGGTCTGCGCGGTGAGGGTGAAGATGCCCGCGCCGACCACCACGGCCACGCCGAAGATGGTCAGATCCCAGGCCGTGAGGTCCTTGCGCAGCTTGGAGTCCGGTTCGTCGGTGTCGCGGATCGATTGTTCGACCGATTTGGTGCGGATCAACGCCGCCCAGCGCCCGGCCGGTGTGCTCGAGGTCGCCCGCTGTCCCGGCGCCGGCCGGTCCTGCTCACCGCGGATACCCAACGTCACTCCTCCCTCGGCGCCGCCGACGCGACGCGCTCACTCCCGGCTCGAACTCAGTTGAGCATATGTGACCTGGGTCTCCATACTGCCGCCATGATGGGGAATCAGCATGAAACCTCGCCCGCCAACTCGCGCAATGCCCGGCCCGGTGCGGATGCCGCCCATTGCAGATGCCCCAGAAAATAGCTGCGATAAGCGATTTCGGCGTTTTCGCGATTCGGGCGGGGCAGGACCGAGCGGAAATAATCGATCTCGGAGAGTTCGTAATGGATGTGGACGAGCGGAAGGATTTCGGGCAGCGCCGCGCGTTCGCGGGCGGTGAGCGGGCGAATTTCACGATAGGCCCGCAGGAATGCGGCGAGTTGCGCGGTGTGCACGCGGACCGGTTCGCCGCGCCCGGGGGCCAGCCAGTCGATCGCGAAACGTTCGATCGCGGTGGCGATGTCGAAGACCGCCGTGGTGCGGTCGGCGAGGCCGAAGTCGAGTACCGCGGTGATCTCGTCGCCGTGCCACAGCAGGTTGGTGCCGTGCCAATCATTGTGTGTCCACAGCGGTTTCAGGCCCGAGAGGTCGATCGCGCCGGGGGCGTGGGCAGCGCGCAGATCCGCGCGCCAGTCTCGTTCGGCCAGGAATTCCGCGAGTGCGGGGCGGGCGGCGAGATGACGTTCGACCGCCGCTACCGGATCCGCGCAGAGCGTCGAACACAACGGCCGCAGCGGGCGGGCGGGCGCATCGTAACCCTCGGCGGCACAATGTATTCGGGCCAGCATCGCACCGGACGCGGCGGCGTGCGCATCCGAGAGATACGGCGACCAGGAGAACGCGTCCCGGTACCGATCTTCTCCCGCGCCCGGGAGCTGGAATTCATAGCTGAACTCCGCACCCGAGTACGACCACACCTCGGGAACCGGGATCTCCTGCGCCCGAAGATGATCCATGAACGCATGTTCCTCGGCGAGCGCGCCGGCATCCCGCAGCCCCACCGGAACGCGCTTGACCACCTGCTCCGAACCATCGGCGCATCGGACCAGCGCGGTCGTGGACAACGGACGCGGACTACGCCATTCGATATCTACGGCCGGGAAACAACGCGAATCATGTTCCCGCAGAACATCATTGATCTCCCCGATGGTCAGCGGCGGCCAGTCGGGCTCGGCGGTCGGGGAGGTCCCCATCCCGAAGACCCGATGATCGTCACCCTCACGCACGGGTCAGGCGGCGTTCGGCGAACACCAGCACACCGGTGGCCAGGCCCGCGACGACGAAGGAGAACAGCGACGCCGAGGACCACCAGCCCGGATGTACGCCCAGCGCGTCCTGCACATGCGTCCACAGCCGGGCCCACCAGACGATCGAACCGGGATTGAGCAGTTGGTACACCGCGAAACCCAGCGCCCACGGCAGCAGCATCAACGGCCGGGCCGGGGCGTCGTCGTCGAGGTTCCAGCCGCGCCGCCCGCGTCCGAAGAAGTAGTCCACCACCAGCACCGCGGACAGCGGCACGAACACCGACCCGATCAGCAGCAGGAAATTCGAGAATCCGGTGAAGTCGTGCACGCCCAACGCCAGCACGGTCGCCAGCGCGCCGACCGCGCCCGCGAGAATCCGGCGGTCCACCCGGGGCAGCAGATTCTGTAGCGACATCGCCGTGGAGTAGACGTTCGCGAAGGACTGATCCAATTCGCGCAACACCAGCACCGCGAAGAAGACCCACCCCGCCGCGACGCCCAGGAAGGTGTCGAAGATCCGATCCGGATTGCCGCCCACCTGGATCAACGCGACCACGCCCAGCAGATAGCACCAGGTCTGCGCCACCGAATATCCCAGCATCGCCGCCCCCGACGCCGCGCGGGCCGACCGCGCGTGCCGGGTGTAGTCCGCGGCCAGCGGGACGAACGACACCGCCACCGCCAACGCGGTGTCCACCCCGGGGAAGAATCCGCTCCACGACGTCCCGTGCACCGTCGGCAGCGGATTGCGCAACAGCTGCACGGTGCAGTACAGCATCGAAATCGCCACTGCCACAGTCACATACCGACGCAGAATATGCAGCACCCGCAACGGCCAGATCGACATCGCGGTACACAGCACACCCGCCGCGACGATGACCGGCGCGTGCGCGACCCGTCCGTGGGTCAGCGCCAGCACGCCACCCGCGATCACCGTCAGTTCGTACACACCCCAGCCGACGCACTGCACGATATTGGCGACGGTCGGCAGATAGGACAGCCGCGTCCCGAACAGTCCGCGGAAATTCGCCATCGCCGGTGCGCCCGTGCGCGCCCCGACCGCCCCGGCCGCGACGACCATCGCGGTGCCCAGCACGGTCCCCAGAATCGTCGCGAGCAGCGCACCCAACAGCGGCAACTGCGGATGCCCGGCGGGCTGCAATACGTACACCGCCCCGGTGAACCCGATGAGGCTCACCCCGAGATTGGCCCAGAAGGCCGTCTGATCGGCGAAGGACAGGCTGCGCGGCGGCTCGGTCGTCAGCACCAACGGCGCTTCATCGGTCCGTCGCCGTGGTCGGATGATCGTCATAGCGTTTTCGATGCTACGGCCGCGCGCCTTCGTCCGGGGACCCTACGTCGGACGGTCGGGGTCGGGCCATCGATCCGACCGGGGTTCGGTGGGGGCGGTGGGCAGCAGGTAACCTCTTACCGGATGGTTAGTGTCACGGCCTCCGCGCGTCCGCAGCCCGCCACCCGCCGCATGAGGCGTGTCGCCTGGCTGGCTCCGCCGACCCTGCTCACCGTTTCGGTGCTGTGGCTGGCCCATCCCTCGTGGCCGCTGACGCCGATCAGTCGCGGATTCATCGATCTGCAGGTGTACCGGCTCGGGGTGCAGGCCGCGATGCACGGCGTCGACATGTACGGGTCGCTGCCCAAGACCACGCTGGACATCAGCCTGCCGTTCATCTATCCGCCGTTCGCGGCGATCGCGCTGGGCCCGTTCGCGCTGCTGCCGTGGGATGCCGCGCACATCAGTTTCTTCGTCGTCTCGACGCTCGCGATGACGATCACGATCTATCTGGCCGCGCGCCGCCTGTGGGGTTATCGCGGCACCGAGACGGTGCTGTGGGCGGCGGCCTGCGCGGCCCCGCTGGGCATGCTGCTCGAACCGATCCACTCGACGCTGGACTTCGGTCAGGTCAACCTGATCCTGATGGTGCTGGTCGCCGCGGACTGCCTGACCGAGAATCCGAAGTGGAAGCGCGGCATCGGCGTCGGTCTCGCGGCCGCGATCAAACTCACCCCCGCCGCGTTCGTGCTGTACTTCCTGGTCCGCCGCGACTACAAGGCCGCCATCACCGCCGCGGTCACCGGTGCGGTGGCCAGTGCGCTGGCCTTCGCGGCGATGCCGCAGGAGTCGATGCGGTACTGGTTCGGCGGTATGGGCAACGTGTCCGGGCTGAGCGGTTCGGCGTTCCACACCAATCAGTCGATCCAGGGTGTGCTGGCGCGGCTCCAGGTTCCCGAACCCGCCTTCACCGGTCTGTGGCTGGCGCTGAGTCTGGTGCTGTTGGTCCTGGTCGTCGCCGCCATGCGCCGCGCGATCGACAATCCGCCGCTGGCGATGTCGTTCAACGCCGTGTTCACGCTGCTGGTCTCCCCCATCTCCTGGTCCCACCACTGGGTCTGGATCGCGCCCGCGCTGCTCGCCGCCGTCGGCGCGGCCACCAAGCTTCCGCTCCGCACCGCGCTGATCTGGTACGCGGTGACGCTGGCCACCGCCACCATCTTCGTCATCGGCCCGCAGAACCAACTCCCCGGCGACAACAACCGCGAATTCGCCTGGACCGCTTGGCAACACATCTACGGCGACACCTACGTCTGGCTGAGCGTGCTGCTCGTCGCGTGGTACGTCCTGGTCACACCCCGTAACCCCGAACCGCTGCTGCCCCCGTCGATCCGCAACCTGCGTTCCCGCGCCGCCGCGGAGGCCTGAGCCGAATACCGTCCTGCGACACGGCCTTCGGATCGGCCGAGCCGAACATGTCACACCCTTTCGGTATGGTCCCGGTCAACCGAGAGATGAGGACGGTATGAGTACGCCGGGGTTTGCGCCGAATACGCTTGACGACGAAGGCTTTCCGCTCTGGATCAGCGGGTTGGAGCACGACGATCCCAATCACTGTGTGCACGTGGTGAAGGGGTTGGAACCGGCCGAGGCGCTGGAGGCGCTCGGCGCGAAGTCGCGGCTGTTCCGGCCGTGCGAGCTACCGGATCACAAGCCGGAGCGGATGTCCCTGCCGCAGGCGGCGCTCGGTGCGGCGATGGGTGACGCGTCGGCGGCGCTGCTGGCGGGGCGGATCGGCGAATGGACCTTCGTCTACGACGATTTCGGCGCCACCGACGAGGTGGCGGCGCTGTCCGCCGACGGGCGGGTCGCGGCCATGAGCTACTTCTCCATCAACGCCGATGCCAGCCTGCTGTACTGCGTCGACGGCGAGGAGGTCCTCTGGGTCAACGTCGACGACCTGGTCCTCGAGACCGACCTCCCCGAGATGCCGCCCGAGTTGCGCGCCGCGTTCGAGGCGGCGGGCACCGTCCCCGCCGATTACCTCGAGCCCGGCGAGGCCGATTTCGCCGTCTGCATGCGCGCGATCAGCGCCCTCGCGGGCGTCTACACCCTCGACGACCTACGCCGAATCCCTTTGCTGGTAACGCCTTTCGGATGATCCGAACATCCCCGCCCCGGCCGACTCACGCCGCCGGACCTCGGTTTCGGCGGTGCTCATGATTCCCACCGAATCGGCGGGTGAGTCGCGATCACCGGCGCAGTTCAAGTTCCGTTCGGAAACTGATCACCCGCCCACAACCTCGCCCTGGCAGCTTGGCGACGTGCACGCTGTGGCGAAGACGGAATCGGGTCGGATGGTCGAGCGGTTTCATCGCGCCTGCGAGCTGGTGGTCGCGCGGCTGCCGTTCGGGCTGAATACCGTTGTGGCACCGACACTTCTGGGGTTCGGGGTGATCAACAGCGCGACGTTCGGGCTCGATCTGCTGCTGTTGACGGTGATGCGCAGCGGGTTCGGCTGGCCGGTGCCGGTCGCGGTGACCGTGGCGTACGCGTGCGCGTTCGGGGTGAGTTACGTCCTGAACCGGACGCTGAACTTCCGCTCGCATTCGGCGGTGGGGCCGCAGCTCGCGGTGTACATCGCCGTCGTCGTGGTGAACTATCTGGCCTTCATCCTCGGCATATCGGCGGGACTGTCGCTGCTCGGCGTCGAATATCATCTGGCCCGCCTCGTCTCGGGGGCCTGCGAGGCGGCGTTCATGTACTGCGCGATGCGGTGGGTGGTGTTCCGGCGGCCGGGGTGACGCCGGTCAGAGCTGTGCGGCCGCCGCGCGCAATATCTCGCGGGAGTGGTCGGGGGTTTCGGCCTGGAGGCTGACCCGCTCCATGACGCGACGGTAGTCCTCCACGTCGTCCGGACGGTCCATGTACAGCGAACTGGCCAGCTGCTCGGTGTAGACCATGTCGGGTAGCTCGGGCTCGGCGAAACGCAGGATGGTGAACGAACCGCCCAGCGCCGCGTGCCCGCCCGCGGAGAACGGCAGCACCTGGATGGTGACGTGTGTGTGGTCGCACATGTACAGCAGATGTTCGAGCTGGGCGCGCAGTACGTTCGCGCCGCCGACCGGTCGGTGCAGCACCGATTCGTCCACGATCGCCCACAGCGTGGGGCCACTCTCGCGCTCGAGCAGCTCCTGACGACGTTTGCGCAGCTCCACCCGACGTCCCGTCTCGGCGTTCGTATGTCCGAGCGCGACCACCGCACGGGCGTACGCCTCGGTCTGCAACAGCCCCGGCACCAGCTGCGCCTCGTAGGTCCGGATCGACAACGCCGCGTGTTCGAGCCCGAGATACGTCTCGAACCAGGCGGGCATCAGATCGCTGTAGCGATGCCACCACCCGGGCTGGTTGGCCCGGCGCACCACCTCGAGGAAGGACTGCACCTCGGCGTCCTCGAACACCCCGTACATGGCCAGCAGATCCCGGACGTCACGTTCCTTGAAACTCGTACGCCCCAGTTCGAGCCTGCTGATCTTGGCGTGCGAACCACGGATGTGCGCGCCGGCCCGCCCCGCGTCGATACCGGCCGCGAGACGGAGCTTGCGTAGTTGTCCCCCGACCATGATCCGCAGTGCGACCGGGCCACGTTCGGCGACGATATGGTCCAAGCCCGAGATCCGGAAGAACTCTGCGGCCATGAATCTGCTCCGATTGGTCGAAGGTCCCGGCGATGGCGTGGCAGCACCCCACCGGTCGTGTAGAGCACCGCGTCGGGTGTCCATGTTATAGCCCGGCGAGGTGGGGAGTCGAATCCCGGTCGAACCCCTCACCGTCCCAAGAGATGTCATGTCGGCGAAACCGGACGAACTCCACGAGGAGAGCATCGTGCGATATTCGGACACCGAATTCGTTGCGGCACTGCATCTTCCGGACTCATATCGGCAATTGCGCTGCGCCTTGCGGGATTTCGATCCGAAACCCCGACCATCGTCCTCGACGATTCCGACCTCGTTCCGAACGACTCGGATCGCGGTCCGCGGACGACCCGATTCGCCCCGGCGGAACCGGGACGCGTGCCCCTCCCGCAACGCGGGAGCGCACCCCCGCAACCGAAAAAATCGAGTGACTCGACCGGCCGACGCTGGAATACTTTCGCGCGACCGATGAGTTGAGGGAATCGACCCCGTCCGTACTCATGTGGCTCCGAGAGCACCCGCCGGATCTCCGGCATCGGGCCACCCGTCGTTCAACGCCCGATAGTCGCTCCGGAGGTAACCCGATGTCCGCCCAACTAGACGTTCGTCCAACGAAACGGCGGACGCCGGTCGTGATCCGGCTCCTGGTCCTGGCGACCTTCGTGGTGATCCTGAACGAGACCATCATGATCAACGCGATCCCGCGCCTGATGACCGATCTGCACGTCACCGAGATCGCCGCGCAGTGGGTGTCCACGGCGTTCATGCTGGCCATGGCCGCGATCATTCCGGTGACCGGCTGGTTCCTGCAGCGGGTCAGCACTCGCCGCGCCTACGCGATCGCGATGAGCGTGTTCCTGGCCGGGACCGCGATCGCGGCGGTCTCGCCGTCCTTCGCATTCCTGCTGGTCGGACGCGTCGTCCAGGCGGGCGGCACGGCGGTGATGATGCCGCTGCTGATGACCACACTGATGACGGTGGTGGACGAACGCGATCGCGGCCGGGTCATGGGCAACGTCACCCTGGCCATCTCGGTAGCGCCGGCCATGGGTCCGGTCATCTCCGGTCTGGTGTTGCAGATCGCTTCCTGGCGTTGGCTTTTCGTGCTGGTGCTGCCGATCGCGGCGGGCGTGGCGTGGTTCGGGCTGCGGAATCTGGAGAACATCGGCGAACCGGAGACCGGCTCGATCGACTGGCTCAGCGTGGTGCTCGCGGCATTGGGATTCGGCGGTCTGGTGTACGGGCTGAGCCTGTTCGGCCAGGGCAGCGTGGTGGAGCCGGTGTCGATCGTGGTCGCCGGAATCGCGTTGATCGGCGCCTTCGTCTGGCGGCAGATCATGTTGCAGCGCAATGGAACTCCGCTGCTGGATCTGCGCACGCTGACGCACGGCGCGTACACCAAGGGCCTGATCCTGATGTCGATCGCATTCCTGGCGATGCTCGGCGCGACCATGCTGCTGCCGCTGTACCTGCAGAACCTGCGGCATCTGAGCCCGCTCGAAACCGGTCTGCTGGTGATGCCCGGCGGCCTGGCGATGGGCCTGCTCGGACCGACCATCGGGCGGGTGTTCGACCGATTCGGCGGGCGCATCCTGGTGATTCCCGGTTCGATCGGCATCACCGCCGCGCTGGCCGGGCTGACGCAGCTGTCGCTGAGCACGCCGTACTGGATCCTGCTGGCGCTGCACATCCTGCTGATGTTGTCGCTGGCCGCGGCCTTCACGCCGGTGTTCACGCTGAGCCTGGGCGCGCTGCCGGAACATCTGTACTCGCACGGCAGTTCCATGCTCGGCACCTTGCAGCAGGTCGCGGCCGCATTCGGTACCGCACTGGTGATCACGGTGATGTCCAGTCGCGCGACCTCGCTGATCGCGCACGGCACCGACCCGATCGCGGCGAATCTGAACGGGTTGCAGTGGGCGTTCGTCGTGTCGGCCGGGTTGTCGGTGCTGGTGATCGTCACGGCCGTGCTGCTGCCGAACCGGTCCGGTAATACTCCACTGGAGGAGTTGGCCGAATCCGATTCCCCCACAACGGAACTGGTCGACGACTGATCCGAGCCACAGAATATCGCCGAGGGGCGCGAGATTGTCTCGCGCCCCTCGGCATTCGCATCCGGGGAATCAGTTCATAGAAATTACATTCTCCAAATAAGAGAATCCTGCTCTATGCTGATCGGGTGTCCGTTTCAGACGTCGAACCGGGTTCGACCATCCCCGAACTACTTCGACGTTGCGTGCGGGCGGTCGGACCCGAACCGTACGTCGTGACCACGGACGATCGCCTCACCTACGCCGAGGCCGATCGACGTTCCGCCGCTATCGCGCGGCGGCTGCTGCACAAGGGCATCGGTAAGGGCGCGCGGATCGGACTGTTCTTCACCAACGGTCCCGAATGGGTGACATGGTGGCTCGCGATCGGCCGCATCGGCGCGGTGGCGGTGCCGCTGAGCACCATGTACGCACCGGCCGAGATCCGGAAGGTGTTGCGGCTGGCGGATATTCAGCTGCTCGTCGCGCCGGGCCGCATCCTGTCCACCGATACCGCCGAGACGTTCGAAAAGGCGCTGCCCGGACTCGCCACCGCGACGGCGGGCGTGCTGCAACTGCCCGACACGCCGTATCTGCGGGAAATCGTCCTGACCGACGACCCGGCCCGCACCTGGGCGACCCGCTGGAGCGACGACCTGCCCGCGGTGTCGCCGGAGATCCTCGCCGCGGTCGAGCACGAGGTCTCACCGGCGGATCCCGCGATCATGATCCACACCTCCGGATCCACCGCCGACCCCAAGGGCGTCCTGCACACGCACGGGACGCTGGTCCGGCAGACGAGTACCTGGCCCGCGGCGATCCGGCACGTCACCGGGGTGGCGGGCACGCCGCGCATCCTGTGCGCGATGCCGATGTTCTGGATCGGCGGTGTGCTGGCCGCGACGGGCGCGCTGCACGAACCGGTCACCCTGCTGGTCCTGCCGCGCCTGGAACCCGGCGCCGGACTGGATCTCATCGAACGCGAACGCGCCGCCGGGGTGATCGGCTGGCCCGCGTTCACCCAGCGCCTGCGCGAGCACCCCACCTTCGCCGACCGCGACCTGTCCAGCGCGCCCATGCTGCGCGACGGACCGCTCGACATCGCGATGGCCGGTGTGCCGGAACAGTTTCCGGTACACCGCAGCCTGACCGAGACCGCGGGCAGCTTCGCGTACACCGAGATCCGCGTCGTCACAGCGGACGGCGCCGAGGCGACCGACGGCAGCGTCGGCGAACTGCTCATCCGCGGCCCCGGCGTCATGAGCGGCTACAACAAACGCGAACGCGCCGAGGTCTTCGACCCCGACGGCTGGTACCACACCGGCGACCTGGTCTACCGCGTCACCGACGACCCGCGCCTGTTCTACGTCGGCCGCACCAGCGAACTGATCAAATCGGCGGGCGCGAACGTCTCCCCGCGCGAAGTGGAAGCCGTCGTCGAATCCTTCGACGACGTCCGCCAATGCATAGTGCTGGGCATCGAGGACCCCACCCGCGGCGAACAGGTCTGCGCCGTCGTCATCCCGGCCACCCCCGACATCGACCCGCACTCCCTACCCACCCGCACCCGCGCACAACTCTCCGCCTACAAGGTCCCGACCCGCTGGTTCGTCACCACGAGCGACCGAATCCCCACCCTGCCATCGGGCAAACTCGACCGTCGCCGGCTACGCACCCTGATCCTCGAGGACGCCCTCACCTGAGTTGTCCGGACCGCGCAACCCTCATCCCCGATTCAGCGATCGTGGTACTTGGGTACCGTGGTTCCCGGAGGTGGAGCATGACCGCATCAGGTACCGACGCATCCAAACGGCCAGCGCCCCTGACGATCGATCCGGCGACCGATGAGATACGCCGCGGCATGGTCGAATCGACGACGGTCCTCGACGGATCGCTCACCGCCAGCGTTGCCATGCTGACCGGTCTATCTCCTGAACGCATCGAGGAACTCGGGGGCGTCGGCGACTGGGCATGAGGCGATGGGTTCCTCCCATGGGAGGAGCCCAGCCTCGTTTTTCCTTCTGCCGGAGGATACGTTGCCGCACAGCACTTTTCGATAATCGATTCGTGAAATACAGACTCGCTCGAAACGGTGATCACAAGAATTCGATGCGACTCCGCGTCCTGGCGGGGGCGGCCGTCACGGTCGCGGTGCTGCCTTCGGCGGGAGTCGCGCAGGCGATGGTGAACGGGACTCCGGTGACCGATCCGAGTACCGCACAATGGGTCGCGACCATCGATCCGATCGGCACGGGCTCGCTGTTCGACACCGCGGGATGTGGTGGGGCGCTGGTGAGTTCGGATCGGGTCGTCACCGCGGGACATTGCGTGGACGAGTTGGATCCGTATCGGATGCGGATCCACATCAACGCTCGGACCCTGTCCCGGGACCCGGGCATCGTGCGCGGGGTGCGAGGCATCGTCGTCGCGCCGGGGTATACGGCCGTGCCCACTCCTGGGGACGCCGATCCGAACGACGCCAGCGGGCGTGACGACCTGGCGGTGATCCTGCTGGACCGCCCCGTCGACGGCGTACCCGTGTTGCCGATCGCGTCGAGCCGCCCCGCCCCGGGTACGCCGATTTCGGTTTTCGCGCACGGCAATACGGGCAAGGCGGTCTCGTTCGAAGATCCCGCCTACCGCGACGACACACTGCATCGCGGCAACCTCACGGTCATATCCCACGCCGATTGCGCCGCGGCCACCCCGGCGACGATCGACGAGCGGTCCGTGCTGTGCGCCCAGGACACCGTGACGCACCGCGTCGGCGGCTGCTGGCGGGACAGTGGCAGTCCCGCGGTGCACTATGTGCGGGGGCGGCCGGAGCTGGTGGGGCTGTTCAGTTTCGGTGGCGAAACCGCGGGTAAGGAGTGCGCTCCGACATTCGAGGGCCTCGCCGATCCGACCGCATTCCGGGACTGGATCCTCGGACCGCTGAGTGCCCACGAACCGTATCCCACCGGCGAGCCCGTCGTCCGAAAGACGAGCGGATCCCTGCATTGCGTTCCACCGCAATGGGATTCGGTGCGCGGACGACCGCCGACGAGCAGTTCGGTCGACTGGTCGACCCTCACCTGGATGGGTTCGCTGCCGGTCCTGACGCCGATCCCGGGCGCCACCAGCGCGGATCTCCCGGACCACGGGAAGGGCGAGGTGGTGTGCGCCGTCACCGCGGCCAACTCCGGCGGAACCATCCGAACCTGGTCCAGCGGTGTGCATCTCGCGGGCTGACGCGATTCGTCATCCGGAGGGGAGATGATGATTGCCATGCACCGCACTGTGCCTCGCACCGATCTCGTTCTGGGGATCGTCGCGTTGCTGTTCACCGGGCTGTCCTGGACGCTCGCGGCGATGTCGATACGCGACCACGCGATCGAATACCTGTGTCTGGCAGTGTTTTCCACCGGTGTCGCGGCGGCGGTCCCCGTGCGACGCACCCGGCCGGTCACGTCGTTCGCGATCACCTGTGTGATGTTCGGCGCGATGGCGGTCACCGCGCAGCTCTCACCGGTTTATCTGAGCGTCGAGCCGATTCTGCTCTTCGCGCCGATCTCGCTGCTGGCGGTCACCGAGTACGCGCGATCCTGGTGGTGGGGGCCGGTCGGGCTGGTGATCGGCATTGTGGTGAGCCTCGGGAGTCCCGCCGTCAGGATGGAGCATTTCGCCTGGTCGGTGACGTATCACGTGGTGGTGCTCGCGGCCGAGTATCTGTGGGGTAGCCGCAGGCGCGCGGTCCGCGCCGCACACGAGCGTGACCTGGCGGCGGCGCGCGGCAACGAACGCGCTCGCATCGCGGCCGAACTGCACGACGTCCTGGGGCATACGTTGGTCGCGGTGCGGGCGCAGGCCGGGGCCGGGCTGGTGATCGCCGAACGTCGCGGTGAGTCGACGGCCGAGGTGTTGCGCACGGTCGCCGAGATCACCAAGGATGCGCTCGGCGACGTCCGTCATCTGGTCGGGCTGCTGCGTGACGGACACGACGGGACCGCGTCCGCCGATTCGTTCGCCGACCTGCGCGACACCGTGCGGCGGGCCCGCGCCGCCGGGGTCACCGTCGAGGAGGAATTGCCCTCCGACGTGGAACTCGTTGTCTGGCAACAGACCTGGCCCGCGCCGATCCGGCTGGCGGTGCTGCGCGTGGTGCGCGAGGCGGTCACCAATGTCATCAAACACGCCGGGCCCGGGGCGAGCATGCGGGTGCGGATCGGCCGGGAATCCGGGAACTGTGTGGTGGTCATCGAAAACACCGGCGTCGTCCCGCGCAACCTCGGCGCGGGCCGCGGCCTGGCCGGACTGCGCGAACGAATGTCGTCGGTCGGCGGCACTCTGGAGGTCGTCCCCACCGAGTCCGGGGTCCGCTTGGCCGCCCGGATTCCGACGCGGACACCGGACGGTTATCCATAAGTCAGATGCTCGGGTTTCCTTGGCGCACTTCACCTGTCAGATGCTCGAGTCTCCCTGGTGCACTTCACCTGTCAGATGCTCGAGTCTCCCTGGTGCACTTCACCTGTCAGATGCTCGAGTCTCCCTGGTGCACTTCACCTGTCAGATGCGCGAGTTTCCTTGGCGCACTTCATATTCAGATTCGAGCAGTACGCAAACGGCAGCAGTTCGATTCAGGCCCGACACAATTCCGCCCGGCCGACAGCGCCGCACTTCCACTGAGCGCAGAACGCGATCAACGCACCAGTCCGGCGGCATGCGCGAGCACCACGAGGGCAACTCGATCACGACAGCCGAGCTTGGTCAGCAGGTTGCGCACATGCGTTTTGACCGTCGTCTCGGCAATACAAAGCCGTTCGGCCACTTCGGAATTCGTATGCCCGATCGCGATCAGCCCGAGCACATCCAGTTCACGAGGACTCAGCCCGGACAAGGTCCGATGCGCCCCGGCGGGCGGCTGGTCAGGAGTGGCGCCGCCGCGTCGATAGGCGTCGAACAGGTGCGTGGTGGCCGTCGGAGAGATCACCGCGCCACCCGCGTGCACCGCGCGAATAGCCGCCGGAAGTTCATGCGGCTCACAGTCTTTGAGCAGAAACCCAGCAGCTCCAGCCGAAACCGCCTCCACCACATAAGAATCCACATTGAAGGTCGTCAGCACGATAACCCGCGGACGCGGGCCCGCCCGAACGATCTCCCGAGTCGCGGCAACCCCGTCCATCTCCGGCATCCGAATGTCCAACAGCAGCACATCCACCGGCTGTTCCCGGCACAGCCGCACCGCATCCCGCCCGGTCCGCCCACCGGTCAGCACCCGAAAATCCGGCTCATCGGCCAACAGCATCTCGAACGCCGAGGCAACCAGCGGCTGATCATCCACCACCGCAACATTGATCGGACCCACGCCGCCCCCTGACACCTCGGCCGAACATCCGCGCCGATCACCAATTGTGCCCGCCAGGATAGCGCCGACATACGGCCCACGGTGACGTCCCCGAACATCCGGAAGCATGACGAGGTACGGCATGGCCAGTGGTTTGCATTGGGGCCGAACGCTTTTCCCAACTCCCGAGCCGAATCACGCCTGGAGTCATCAAGGCCCGAACGGTCGGCAACCACGACGAATCTCCCTTGAACAGTCCGCGCGGAACAACCGTATGC
Source organism: Nocardia macrotermitis (assembly GCF_009604405.1). Taxonomy (GTDB): domain Bacteria; phylum Actinomycetota; class Actinomycetes; order Mycobacteriales; family Mycobacteriaceae; genus Nocardia; species Nocardia macrotermitis. The sequence continues at coordinate 209,946 of NZ_WEGK01000005.1, read as the reverse complement.
AACACTGACGCGGTGCAGCCCAAACGCAGAATCCACTTCGTGGGCAGCTTGCCCGCACAGTTGGACAGTCCAGGCAAGGCAATGGCGTTCGCAGTCGACACGGCCGGTGAATTCCTGGACGGCGTGGTTCCCGGCGGCGAAGCGGATCCGTATCGCGCCCAGTGGTATATCAGGCCCATCATCGACCGGCTCGACGACATCCCGGCGCTGGAGCCCGTGCGTCGCGGTGACTGGTCGACGCTACGTTCCCGCAACACCTTTCGGCTTCGGAAAGGCCGCTCGCTGGCCGAGGCCGATCTCGACTCCGCGCTCGGCTACGCGGCAGAGACCGAGCACGCCGTCGAGGCGCTGACCGAGATGCGCCTGACCGATCCCGGACTTCGCTTGCAGGTGGGCATTCCGACGCCCTTCGTCATCGGTTTCATCGCCTTCGAGGCACGGATGCTGGTGTGGCGTCGCGGTTCGGCCCGCGGCGGCGAGCGAGCCTTCCCGTATTACCGGCCGATCGTCGACGCCACCGTCAGGGAGATCGTCCGAATCCACGAGGCGTTGGGCGACAACGCCGTATTCCAACTCGAACTGGCCGCGGAGACGCTCCTGTGCGCGCGGACGCCCGCGCCCGTGCGGCAGCGCCTCGCCACCGCGGCGGGCCGGGCGATCGCACGCCTGGTGACCCGCACACCGCACGGGGCCCGTTTCGGGGTGCACCTGTGCTACGGGAGCCTCGACGACAAGCCCGCCGTGGCGCCGCGATCGACGGCCGCGGTCGTCACGCTGGCCAACGCGATAGCGCGATACTGGCCCGCGGGAAGGCATCTCGATTTCGTCCACCTGCCCGTCGGCAACGGCAAGCAGGCGCCGATCCAGCCGCAGTACTACGCACCCCTGGCGCACCTCGAAATGCCTGCCGACACCCGTGTCATCGCCGGGCTCGCGCTTCCGACGCAGCCGCTGGCGCAAGCGAGACAGGCACTGGCAGCGGCGGAATCGGCCTATGGCGACAAATTGGACGTCGCGGCCCCCTGTGGTCTAGGCCGCTATACGACCGTCGATCGGGCGCGATCGGCGGTGGAACACGCGGTCGCCCTGGCCGAAACGGATCTGTGAGACGCACGGTGTCGCCGAACTCCTCGGCGACACCGTGCGGTAATCCGGGTCCGACCGGCGAAAGCAGTGGAGTCGGGTGCGCGCGGCCCCGGCACCACGCACCGGATCTTGTTGTGTCGGTACATGGTTCGCCGATGATTCGAATCGGCGGATATGCGCAGGGCTGTACGCTCGCGGCGGCGATCGGCTACGGTTACATCCGTGGTCGAAGGAACCGAGGGGCCCGCGCCGGAAAGCGACCGAACGCCGCACCCGTTCGAGGGGCAGCTGACCTCCGCCCGGGTGTACGACTATCTGTTGGGCGGAAAAGACAACCGCGCCATAGATCGAGGCATGGCGCACCAAATGCTCTCCTGCGCACCCGAACTCAAGACGCTGGCCTGGTTCACCCGGAATTTCCTGCACACCGCGGTCCGAAAGGCCGCCGAGGCGGGTATTCGTCAATTCGTCGATATCGGCTCGGGTATCCCGAACTCGCCCAACGTGCACGAGGTGGCTCGGGAGATCGAACCGTCGGCGCGGGTGGTGTATGTGGATTACGATCCGGTCGTGGTCACCCATTGCGATGCGCTGCTGGCCAATTCACCCGGTGTCACAGCACTGCTGGGCGACGTCCGTCATCCCGGCGACATCCTCGCTCAGCTGCACGACCGCAGCCTGATCGACCTCGACGAGCCGGTAGCCATCCTGCTCATCAGCGTGCTGCACTACGTGATGGACGACGAGCACCCCGCCGAGATCACCGCCGCCCTGCGCGATCGGCTGGCACCGGGCAGTTATCTGGCGATCGCGCATGGTTCCAGTGATTCCGACCCGGAGATACTCCAGGTACTCACCGGCCTCGACGACACGTCGGCCCAGGTCGCCTATCGGTCCACCGCGCAGACGCAGACCTTCCTCGACGGCTTCGAATTGCTCGACCCCGGTGTAGTGCCGGTGCAACAGTGGCTGGGCCCCGACCTGCCGGAAACCCGAATGGTCATGCTCGGTGCAATCGGACGCAAACCCTGAGTGCGAACCCTGAGTAGGGAAGAAACCATGAAGATCCTCAGAATTGTCGCCGGCGCAGTCTCGACGATCGCAACGGTCGTCCTGGTCACGACAGGCGCCTCGGTCATCGATGCTCCTGTCGCCTCCGCCGCTCCCGGCACGTTCCTCATCACCAAGGCAGTCCCGACCCTGGACGATCTCAACGCCCAGGTCGTGTTCCTGATCGAGACACCCGCCTCCGACGAGGCCAAGGCCGCCAATATGGAAGGCGGCATGAAGGCGGTCGTGGTCGCGAAAACCCTCTACAACCTCGCTCTGTTCCGGCCGCCGCTCGGGTCGAACGATGTCACCGGTCCCGAAACCCAGAACGGCAATGTGCACACCGCCATGTTGCGCAGCAAGACCGCGGGGCGGCCGGATCTGGTGGCGCGGGTGGTGTGGAAGCGCATCGACGGCGTCTGGAAGCTGTCCAACAGTTCCGTGTGCGAGGGTGTCAAGGCCGTGGGGTTGGCGATTGCCTGCGACTTCTGATCGGCTCCGTGTGCTGTGATCGATATTCGTGACCTGACCCTGAGCTACTCGGGCGCGACCGTCCTGGAAGTCCCGGAACTCAGCGTGGCCGACGGTGCGATCACCTACCTGATCGGCCTGAACGGCACCGGCAAAACCACACTGCTGCGGTGTATCTGCGGCGTCATCGCACCCGCCGCCGGGACCGTCCGGGTCGACGACACCCCCATCCGAGCCCACCGCGCCACACCGGCAACGCTCGGAATGCACCTCAACTACCGGGCTTTCGACCCGCGCCACACCGCGCGTCGGCACCTGCGTTGGATCGCGCGAGCCCGCGGACTACCCGCCGGGCGGGTCGGCGACGTCCTCGAGACCGTCGACCTCACCCGGTTCGCCGATCGTCGGCTGGCGCACTATTCGCTCGGCATGCTGCAACGCGTCGGCATCGCCGCCGCACTGCTCTGCGAGCCCCGCACCCTGCTGCTCGACGAACCGCTCAACGGCCTCGACATCGCGGGCATCCGCTGGATACGCGAACTACTGCGCCGCCTCGCCGATGCCGGGACCTGCGTCCTGGTCGCCACGCACCTGCTCGACGAGGTCGAACGCAACGCCGACCACATCGTCATCCTCGGGAACCGGCGCATCCTGACCGATCGACCGTTCGCCGACATCATGAGCGACCTGGGGCCCGGCGAGACCAGCCTCGAAGACGCCTACCTCCGAATCGCCGGTCCCCCAACCCAACTCACGTCGGGCGTGGCCCCATGAACAACCCCGGTCCGATCACCCTGGTCCGCCGCGGCATCGCCGCCGAATGGACCCGCACCTCCGGACGCAGCTTCCTGTGGACCGCCGCGGTCCCCCTCACCTTCGCGCTGCCGCTGGTCATCACCTTCGGAATCGCCGCCGTCGCGGAACGGCTCGCCGCCGTCCCCGGACAGAGTTACGTGGCTACGGTCACCACCACCAACTCCGTGTACTGGGTCATGACCTTCTCCGTGTCGATCATGATGGTCACTGCCGCGTACGCCCACGCCACCCAATGGCACGGGCAGACAAGCGATCTCAATGCCTTCCTGTTTCCCCGGTCGTGGACGGTCGCGCTGGCCCGGTGGATCTACTACGGCGTCATCGCGGCGATATCGACAGTGGTGCTGCTCGTCGTCGTCATGGTCACACTGCCGCACCAATTTCCGCACATCTACGGAGCCGTGCATGTCACCGACTCCGCCGGTATCCGGTTCCTGTGGACCGTGCCGACCTACGCGTTCGCCGCGTGCGGGGTGGGTATCGCGGTCGGGTCGCTGATTCGCACTCCGTCCGCGGCGGTCGCCGTGCTGCTGTTCTGGGTCTACGTCGCGGAGAACGCCGTCAACCTGCTGCCCCATGGATACACCTTGCAGGCATACGCGCCGTTCCTCAACGCCGTCGCCTCGACCGGGCAGGAAGTCGCCTTCGTCCCGCGTTTCGGGCGCACCGGATCGCTGCTCTACTTCATCCTGGTCGCCGTCGCACTCTTCGTCATCACCGCGGTGCTGCCGATCCTCCTGCGCCTGATGCCCGGACGTCGCAGGGCGCTCGCCGAATCGGGCACGACCTGAGCGACGCCGATTTGCGCTCGGCCGCAAAATTACCCGGCGAAGCGAAGCCGATAGCACTCGGCCACAAGGCTATCCGGCGAAGCGACGCCGATTACGCTCGGCCGCAAGGTTATCCGGCGAAGCGACGCCGATTACGCTCGGCCGCAAGGCTATCCGGCGACCGGGCGCACCTCGAGCGGCAGTTTTCCCGGCACCGGGATCGGGCCCAGGGCTCGCGGTAGCTTCTTGTTCGTGGTGGGCAGGAACTCCCACTTCGACAGCAGACTGTAGAGAGTCGTCTGTAGTTCCACCCACGCGAAGTTGTTTCCGATGCACATCTGCTTGCCCATGCTGAACGGGATGAAGCTCCGGCATTTCGACCCGGAGTTCGAGGTCGGCCACCGGTCGGGGTCGAAAACGTCCGGCTCGGCGAAGACGTCGGGATTGCGATGGATGGCCGTGAGGCTGTAGCCGATATCGGTCCCGGCGGGAATGGTGAAGCCGTCGAGTTCGACCGTGGTGACGCTACGTCGGGTCTGTAGCAGCGCCGAATGGGTTCGCACGACCTCGTTCAGGAACCGGTTCAGATAGTCGAGCTCGTCGAGGTCGTTGGGGCCGAGATCGCCCGCGGCCGAAATCTCCTGCCGCAGTTTCGAAGCCACCTCCGGATGCTGCGACAGCTCGTACAGCGCCCAGGTCAGTGCGGCGGTCGAGGCGTCGGTTCCGCCGAACAGGACGGTCATGGCCTGCGCTACCAGGAATTCGTCATCGTGGCCCGCCTCCTCCGACGAATCCAGCAGGATGTCGATCAGGTCGTTCCGGCGCTCACCACCGGCCCGGCGCGCGACGAGCAGTTCCCGGCAGTAGTCCCGCAGCCGCGTTCCGGCGGCGAAGAATTTGCGGTTCACCGGCAACGGCAGATTCGCCAGCCGCTTCGGCAGCACACTGCCCACCATGACGCCCGCGCCGATGTCCTCGATCAGACCCGAGATGAGTTGTATCTCTTCGGAATCGGGCTCGTGCGAGAACATGGACCCCAGCAGGTTGGCGATCACCACCTCGAGCATCGCCGCACGGGCCTCGACGATCTGGCCCGGCTGCCACGAACTCGCCAGCGCATCCGCGTTGCGCCGCATGACGGGCGCGTAGCTCGCCAAGCTGGCCCGATGGAAGGCCGGTTGCAGCAGACGACGAATATCGTTGTGCCGCTGACCATCCGCGACGATCAGCGAATCCCCGAAGATGAGACGGATACGTTCGAACAGCAGCCCGCGCTCGTAGTCGGCGGAGCTCTCCACCAACACTCGGTGCAGCAGTTCGAAATCGGTGATGACATAGACGACGAGACTTCCGACCTCGACCCGCGCAATCTTCCCGGCCTCGGCCAGATCCACCATGAACCGAACCGGATCACGCCACAGCCGCAAACCGTGTCCGACAACGGGCAAACGTCCAGGCCCACACGGAACGTCACGCAGGTCCACTTGTATTCGCCCCTCTTCCGGCAGATCCGTCGCCGATTCACACCTTAGCCCGGACTTTGCGCGCCTGCGCGCCGACAAGCGAAACCACCTGTCCAGCAAGGAATGCCAACACTTGCTGACGATTCGTCCCGGCCCCGGAAACCCGGATCCACCTGCGGCGTCGTAGTGCCCCCGGTCGGGCTCGAACCGACACTGGGCGGATTTTAAGTCCGCTGCCTCTGCCAATTGGGCTACGGGGGCGACCCGGTTAGCGTACCGAAGTCGTACGTCCGTCTCGGAATTCTGCGTAGGTTCGATGGAAAGGAGTTAGTGAACTCCTTCCATCAGGCGGCTGATTCGGGGGGCCAGGACGTGGACGACGAGGCCGACCGCGATGGTGACCAGGCCGATGATGCCGAAGTAGGCGACCTCGTGGTGGGGGCTGTAGTAGTCGGACAGCACACCGGACATGGAGGTGCCGATGCCGACGGAGAAGAAGTACAGAGCCATCATCTGGGCGCGGAACGCCTCGGGGGCGAGCTGGGTGGTCACGGCGAGGCCGATCGGGGAGAGCATCAGCTCCGCGACGGCGAACGCGCCGAGGATGACGAATACCAGGAGCGCGGGCACCGTCTTACCCTCGAATCCGGACAGCAGCACGAACAACATGAATGCCACGCCCATCCCGATCACGCCATAGGCGAATTTGTGCGGGGTGGTCGGCGCGCGGTTGCCCAGCCGCGTCCACATCAGCGCGAACAGCGGCGACAGGGCGATCACCCAGACCGGCTCCTCCGAACCGATCCAGTTCGACGGCGCGGTCCAGCCGAAGACCGACCAGTTCATTCGTTCGTCGGAGTAGACCGCGAGCACGGTGAAGATCTGCTGGAACAGCGACCAGAACACCGCGTTGGCGATGAACAGCGGAATGAACGCGCGCACCCGGACCCGCTCGAGCGGCGTGACCTTCGGGCTGTTCAGCATCAGATAGAAGTAGACGATCGACGCGACGGCAATGACACCGGTGATCCACCACGCGATCGCGGACAACCTCACCAGCCCGCTCACCCCCGCGATCACCACCACCACCACGACCGCGGCGACGAATCCGATCACCTGTGGAATCTGATTGCGCGGCAACGGATTCGGCACGATACGCCCGTGCGTGCCCAGATTGCGCCGGAATACCACGTACTGGATCAGCCCCAGCGCCATCCCGATCGCGGCCGCGCCGAAACCGTAGTGGAAACCCAGATCGGTCTGGAGCACGCCGGTGATCAGCGGGCCGATGAACGCACCGAGATTGACGCCGAGGTAGAACAGCGTGAATCCGCCGTCGCGACGGGGATCGGTCTTCTCGTACAGCGTGCCCAGCAGCGAGGACGCATTGGCCTTCAGCGCGCCACTACCGAGCGCGACCAGCGTCAGACCCGCACCCACCCCGGCCAGACCGGGCAGCACCGCCAGCGCGATATGGCCCGCCATGACGACCACGCCGCCGTAGAAGACGGTGCGTTCCATGCCCAATACCCGGTCGGCCAGCCAACCGCCCAGCACGGTGGACATGTACACCACACCGCCGTAGGCCCCGACGATGCCGGTCGCGGTGGTCTTCTCCAGCGCGAGCCCACCCTCGCTCAGCGAGTAGTACAGGTAGTACCCCAGGATCGTGACCATGCCGTAGAACGAGAACCGTTCCCACAGCTCGACCCCGAACAGATTCACCAAACCGATCGGGTGTCCGAACACGGTGCGTTCGGATGCCCGTCCGGGCGGGTGGCCCACCTCCGTCATGCATTCGACCTTTCCATGACACGCAATTTTCCAGCAATCATTATGAGGGTTGCGGTATGTCCGACGAACCGGTTGCCGGTTCGCTGCTGAAGGCAGAGTAATCAGTTCGTCGAGTCTGTGACGATATTTGCGAGCAGATTGATCAGGTATTGAGCATTCTGCATGCATATGGCGAATATTCGGGATGTACGACTGAACAGTATGCACGCTCCGCCAGCCCTATGTGAGCGCTCACAGATTCCCTGATGCGTTCATATCGAACCATTCAACAGACCTATCACCCCGACCGAAGCGCAGCCGGGGCAAGTACAGCCACATACCTGTTACCGAGCACCGAGCACCGAGCACCGAGCACCGAGCACCGAGCACCGAGCAGTTGGTACTCGCATTCACCCGCCGACCGACAACCCACCGCCGGTAATCACTCGAAAACCGTTACCCCACACCCGGATTCAGAGCAGTGACAGAGCAATCCCATCGAGAATGTCGTGCTCGCTGACGATCAGCTCACCGATATCCGCCCGCCGCGCCAACTCGTCGGCCAGCACCTCGGCGATCACCGCACCCCCGCCGATCACATCGACCCGCCCGGGATGCATCGGGCCCAACGCCGCGCGCTCGTCGTGATTCATCCCGACCAGCCGATGACAGACCGCACGCAGGTCATCGAGCCGCAACCGGGTGAGATGCACCCGCTCCGAATCGTATTCGGGCAGATCGAGCGCGACCGCGGCGATCGTGGTCATGGTCCCCGCGACCCCGACCCAGGTGTGCGCCCGCTCGACGGGCACCACGCCGAACGCCTGCGCCAGGCGCTGTTCGGCGAAGAACCGCGCGGAGGCGACCTCCTCGGGGGTGGGCGGATTGCCGTGCAGATGCCGTTCGGTCAGCCGCACGCAGCCGATGTCGGCCGAGTAGGCGGACTGCACACCCGCGCCGTCGCCGAGTACGACCTCGGTGGATCCGCCACCCAGGTCGACCACCACGAAAGGCCCTTCGGCACTGGACAATTCGCCGACCGCACCGGAGAAGGACAGGCGGGCCTCCTCGTCACCGGTGATCACCTCGGCCTGCGCGTCGGGTACGACGCGACCCAGTTCCGTCGCGGTCATGGCGAAGAAGTCGTCGCGATTGCGGGCGTCGCGGGTGGCGGAGGTGGCGACCATCCGGACCGTGGTGACCCCGGCATCGCGCATCAGATCCACGTAATCGTGCAGGGCGACGCGGGTGCGTTCGATCGCCTCCGGGTTCAGCTCACCGGTGGCGTCCACCCCCTTGCCCAGGCGCACGATCCGCATCTCCCGGTGCAGATCGGTCAACCGCGGCTGCCCCGACGGCCCGGCCGCCACGTCCGCGATCAGTAGTCGGATCGAATTGGTGCCGCAGTCGACCGCGGCCACCCGGTCATTCGTCGCCATCCGAGCCTCCTGTCGAATCCGCCTGGTACTGCTCGTATTTCGGCCAATCGGCCGGGATCGCGGTACCGCGCAGCCCACCCTGTGCGGCCAGCGCGACCGCCTCGTCGCCGAACGGATTCAGCCCCGGCCCCTTGGCCAAGGCGTGCGCGATCAGCACATGCAGGCATTTGACCCGTTCGGGCATGCCGCCGCCGCTGAAATCGGTGTCCAGCGATTCGATCGCGTCACGCTCGGCCAGGTAGCTCTCGTGGGCGCGGCGGTAGGCGGCGGCCAGCGCCGGATCGGTCGCGATCCGCTCGGTCATCCCACGCATCAGGCCCTCGGCCTCCTGCCGACTCGCCTCGGCGGTCAGCCGCGGATCGGTCAGGTAGTACAGAGTCGGGAACGGGGTGCCGTCGGGCAGCCGAGGTGCGGTCTTGACCACCGCGGGCTGCCCGTCCGGGGTGCGGTAGGCGATGGCGAGCACGCCGCGCGGCGAACGGCCCAGCTGCCGGGCGACGATCTCGAGATCGGCGTCGCTGGGTGGGGTGTCGGTCACCGGGGCTGTCCTTCCGGGGTCGTGGGCGGCGGCGTGCCGGGCTGCGGCGCGGCCGCCGGAGCCGGTTGCGGATTGTTCATACTGCGCCACAGCTCGGTGTACCAGGGGTCGGGCTTGCGAGGTGCGGCGGTCGGGGTGGGTACCGCGGGCTGTTCGATACCGGGGACCTGCACGATGTACGCGGTATCGCCCGGCATCACCAGCCGCAGCCGCTCGCGCGCCTCGGATTTGATGTACGCCGGATCCTGTTGCTGGGCACGGCGATCGCGCAGCTTGGCCACGTTCTCCTCGAGGTCGCGACGCTGCTGGGACAGCTGCGTCGCCTCGGCGCGCTGACTCAGGTAGGTGCGCATCGGCACCGCCAACGTCAGGGCAAGGGCGCACAGCACCGCCGCCAGCGCCACCGCCCGCCCGGTCGACAGGCCCAGGATCCGGTGCTCGCGCTTGCCCCGCGACCGCCCGGACGACCGCCGCGGCGACTTCTTCACCGCGAGACCGGATTCGGACCTCGAACTCGTGGCCCGCCGCTGCGCGGCCCGCTTGCCCGCGGCGGTGCGGGCGGGCGGGGTGGAGACGGTGCGTTCCGGACGGGTATGGGCCGACCGCGACGAACGGCGGTCGCCACGTCCGCCCGGACTGGCACCGCGCGTCCGTCGTTCGGTCATCTCACACCTCGGGTCGCACCGCCATGACAACGATTCCGACGGTACTATCCCTCGACGGCGAACCGCGGGAACGCAACGTCCCCGGAGTAGCGGGCCGAATCGCCCAGCGCGTCCTCGATGCGCAGCAGCTGGTTGTACTTGGCGACGCGCTCGCTGCGGGCGGGGGCGCCGGTCTTGATCTGACCGCTGCCGACCGCCACGGCCAGATCCGCGATGGTGGTGTCCTCGGTCTCGCCCGAGCGGTGGCTCATCATGGTCTTGTAACCGTTGCGGTGGGCCAGCTCGACCGCGTCCAGGGTTTCGGTCAGGGTGCCGATCTGATTCACCTTGACCAGCAACGCATTCGCCGCGCCCTTGGCGATACCGTCCTCGAGGCGCTCCGGGTTGGTGACGAACAGGTCGTCGCCGACGATCTGGATCTTGTCGCCGATCTCGTCGGTCAGCGAGACCCAGCCCGCCCAGTCGTCCTCGGACAGCGGGTCCTCGATGGAGACCAGCGGGTACGCCGTGAGCAGCTCGTTGTAGAAGGCCGTCATCTCCTCGGCGGTACGCACCGAACCCTCGAAGCTGTAACCCTTTCCGGCGGTGTAGAACTCGGTGGCCGCGACGTCCAGGGCCAGCGCGACCTCGCTGCCGACCTTGTATCCGGCCTTGCCGATCGCCGCGGCGATCAGGTCCAGCGCCTCGCGGGTGCCGCCGGCCAGATCGGGGGCGAAACCGCCCTCGTCGCCCAGACCGGTGGACAGGCCCTTGGCCTTCAGTTCGGCCTTGAGCGCGTGGTAGACCTCCGCACCCCAGCGCAGCGCCTCCCGGAAGGTGGGCGCGCCGATCGGGGCGATCATGAATTCCTGCACGTCGACACTGGTGTCGGCGTGCGCGCCACCGTTGAGGATGTTCATCATCGGCACCGGCAGCACATGCGCGTTCGGGCCGCCCAGGTAGCGGAACAGCTCCAGGCCCGATGACTCCGCTGCACCGCGGGCCACCGCGAGCGAGACGCCCAGCAGCGCGTTCGCGCCGAGGCGGGACTTGTCCGGGGTGCCGTCCAGATCCAGCAGCACCTGGTCGACGGTGCGCTGTTCGACCGCGTCCAGGCCGATCACGGCCGGGGCGATCTCGTCGAGCACGCCCTCGACGGCCTTGTGCACACCCTTGCCGCCGTACCGATCACCCCCGTCGCGCAGTTCCACGGCCTCGTGCTCGCCGGTGGACGCGCCCGAGGGCACCGCCGCCCGGGTGAGCGTGCCGTCGTCGAGAGCGATCTCGACCTCGACGGTGGGGTTTCCGCGCGAATCCAGGATCTCGCGAGCTCCGACCTGTTCGATGATGGCCACGAAAACGACACTCCTTCGGCAGCAACGACGGCCCTGCTCACCGCCGTTCATGAGCAGGTCGCACGGCGACCCCGTGCGACAGCGAGCCTAGCCCAGCCTGGCCGACCACACCCGAGCCCCGTACCCAGCCGCACCCGTCAGCGGCACACGCACCCGCTACCAGCCGTGCAACGAGTGCGGATTCGGACAAGGAGTGCGATTGCGGACCGAATGCGCACCCGTTGCCGGACATTTCGGTTACGGGTGTCTGCCGATGCCGTACGCGGCGGCGTCCCGACGGACCTCGGCCATGTAGGCGGCGGACTGGTTGTAGGTCAGCAACGCCCGCTGCCAGCCCGCGGCGGTGGTCAGGTTGCCGCCGCTGGCGCACAGGTAGCGCGCGGCGGTGAGGGCGGCGTCATCGATGCTGTCCGGGTCGGCGACGCCGTCACCGTTGGCGTCGACGCCCCAGTGTTGCCAGGTCTCGGGCAGGAACTGGAACGGACCCATCGCCCGGACGTACACCGGACCGCCCGTACGCGCGGTGGCCTCCGCGTCGAGAATCCTTGCCACACCGGGTGATCCGTCCAGCAGGACGCCACGGATGGGCGGGGTGACCAGACCGTCGGCCTGGATGTGCGCGCCGCCGTGACTGCCGTGCCGACTCTCGACGTTCGCGATTCCGGCCAGGGTGGTCCAGCCGATGCCGCAGTCCGGCCGCGAACGCGCCAGCACCGCGGCGGCGTAACCGTATGCCTCCAGGGCGATCACGGGAACGTTCAACGCGTCGGATCGATCGGCGGCCCAGCCGTGCAACTGCGCCGCTGTGCGACCGGGCGCGTCCAGCGCGATCGCCGGAATCACCGCACCGGGACCGGGCGGAGTGCCGTCCGGAATCGGCGGCAGCTGTTCGACCGCACCGCATCCGCACAGCACGAGAAGCGCCGCGACGAGTGCGAATACGCCGACGCGAGTAGCAGGCACACCACCATCATCCAGATGCGCTGATCCGGGTGCGGATCCGCTACGGTGTTCCCTGCTTGTCGCGATGTGGGTTGGCTATCTTAAATCCACGCTTATTAGGTAAGGCTTGCTTAATAAGGTTGAAGCGACTACCTTCGCAAATGAGTGGTCCTCCTGATGCTTCACCATGCCTCGCAGAAGGGAATCCCTGGTGAATCACGTTCTTTGCGAACGTAACCCGCACCACCCCGTCGACACCGCCCCCCATCGCCCACCCGACGAGCAGATCGAGCGCCGCACGCTCCCCGCGGCGGCCGCACACGCCGTGCGCACCGCGGCGACTGAGATCGCCGTCACATTCCGAGCGATGTCCGGGGTGTCCGAACAGGCGTGTCGCACCCTTACCGATCCGAGACTGATCGACCTCGTCGACGCGCGCGCCGCCGCGCTGCCGGAGTCCGTGCGCGAGTCCCTGCGCCCGCCCGCGACCCGCGCCGGAGCCGCCGTACTCACCGGATCACCGCTGCTCACCGACGATCTGGGCCCCACACCGCGGGACTGGCGCGAGGCGGCGGCGTGGAGCGGCGATCCGGATCGCGGCCGGGCGTCGTTCCAGCTGGACGTCACCATGCTGCTGCTGGGCCGCAGCGCGGGCGAGCCGTTCGGCTGGGGCGGGCAGCAGGGCGGACGGCTGGTCAACAACATCCTGCCCTCCCCCGGACACGAGCACGAACAGTCCGGCGCGAGCAGCACCACGCTGCTGTGCCCGCACACCGAGGACGCGTTCCATCCGCGGCGGGCGCATCTGCTCATACTGGGCTGCCTGCGCAATCCCGATCGCGTGGGCACCACGGTGTCCTCGGTGCGGCAGGTGCGGCTGAGCCCCGCGCAACGTCATCGGCTCGGGCGTCCGCGACTACCGATCCTGCCGGATGTGTCCTACGGCACCGACTTCCACAGTTTTCCCGCCGTGCCGATCGCGACGGTCGGCGGCGACCAGGCCCGCCCCACCCTGCGTTACGATCCGGCCTACACCCCCCTCGACGACGCCGACGACGAATTCCGCAGCGCCTACGACCATCTCGGCGCGGAACTCGAAAGGGTGTGTCACACAGCCGTTCTGGACCCGGGCGAGCTGCTGCTGGTGGACAACGACGTGGTGGTGCACGGCCGGGTGCCGTTCACCCCGCGCTACGACGGCACCGATCGCTGGCTCAAACGGGTGAACGTGCGGCTGGCACGTGACCGCCCCGCCGCCGAGTCGGCGGAAAATGGTTACGGACAACATACGGTCACCCCGTTCGACGGGAGGACCGGCACCCGTGGAGCCGAGGTCCACGGGCGGACAGAGGCCGTGGACGACCAGTGAACCGAGGATTGTCGTGAGTACCCGAACCACACCGCTGCGCGTGCTCAGCCGCAGCGATCTAGCAGACGTTCCGATCACCCCCGCCGCCGTGGTGCGCGCGGTCGAAGAGGCGTATCTGGCTCTGGCAGCCGGGGATTCGGACAATCCACGCAAGCTCAGCGTGGCGCATCCGGACGGCTGGTCGGTCGCGTACGCCATGCTGGGCCGCGACGGGCGACGTCGCGTGGTCGCGATGAAGACCTCGTACAAGTTCGATCCCAGTCACGACCGCAGCACCAAGCGCTACTACACCACCATCACCCTGTACGACGACGCGACCGGTATGCCGATCGCGATGATGGACTGTGCGCGGGTGGGTGCGCTGCGCACTCCGGCGGTGTCCTCGCTGCTGGTCCGGGAGACGATCCGGCCGGGCGCGCGCAGCGTGCTGCTGATCGGCACCGGCACGCAGGGCCGTAATGCGTTGCCGCACTTGCTCGCCGCGAATCCGCAACTGGACAGGCTGATGCTCTACGGCACCCATCCGGACGGGCTCAAGGCCGTGCACGAGCAGCTCGCGGTGCACAATCCGCATCTGGAACTGGAGAACGTGGCCGATCCGCGCGAGGCCGCCCGCACCGCCGACGTGGTGCTGGCCACCGCGGGTCCGGGCACCTCGGTCGCGCTCGAATCCGCCGATCTGGCACCGGGTTCCACGGTGGTGCTGGTCGGCTACGGTCTCGCACCCTCGACACTGGTGGACGCGGATCGCGTGGTCGCGACCAGTGCCCAGCAGATGTCGCTGACCGGAACCGATATGGCGGGTCCGGACGGGAAACTGCGCGGGGTGAATGCCGAACTGCCGCAGATCCTGAGCCGCCGCATCGAGGGCCGCACCCGCGACGACGAGCGCATCTTCGTCTACAACAGCGGTCTGGTGCTCACCGATATCGCCGTCGCGCACGCCCTGGCCGAGCGGGCGATCGCCGAGGGGCGCGGCACGGAGGTGGCCCTGTGGGATTGAGCATCGCCGCTCCGGCGATGCCCGCCCACCGCGACGACCGGGAGCTGCGGCTGCTGGCGGATCCGGAACTGCTGCGGGACATCGCATTCGCCGTCGGCGGGCCGTTCCATATGATGTATCCCGAACGGGTCGGCGACAACATCGATGGCTTCCACGCGGCCTTCGAACAAGCCAGTGTGGACGGCGTCGTCTACTACGGCAAGAAGGCGAACAAGGCGTCCTGCGTGACCCGCGCCTGCGCCGAACACGGTGCGGGCGTGGACGTCTCGAGCGTCGGCGAACTGGGTTCCGCACTGACACAGGGCATTCGGGGCGAGGAGTTGATGGTGACTGGTCCGGCGAAATCGCCGGAGCTGCTGTGGCTGGCCGCGCGGCACCACGCGTTGATCGCCGTCGACGCCCCGGACGAGCTGGACGCGCTCGTCCGCGCCGGCCTGCCCGCCCGGGTGTTGCTGCGTGTGTTGCCGCCGGATTCGAGCAGCCGCTTCGGGATGAGCGAGGCCGAACTCGACGCGGCGTTGCGGCGCACCGACCTCGGGCCGATCACGGTGCAGGGCTTCAGCTTCCACCTGTCCGGTTACGATCCGGTCGCCCGCGCGGAACTGGCCGGCACCCTGATCGAACGTTGTCGCGCCGCCCGCGCACTCGGCCACGACGCCGGGATCATCTCCATCGGCGGCGGATTCGCGGTGGACTACCTGAGCGCACAGTCCTGGCAGGATTTCCGCGCCGCCTCGGATCCGCGACAGTTCCACGCGGACAAGCGATTCGACTCCTACTACCCCTATCACAGCGACTCCCCCGGCCCGGCCATGCTCGCGGCGATCCTGCGGCACGGGAATCTGGCGCAGCGCCTGCGCGAGCACGAGATCCGTCTGGCCGTCGAGCCCGGACGCGCCCTGCTCGATCGGGCGGGCAGCACCGTCTTCCGCGTGCAGGGCGTGAAAACCCGTACCGCGCACGGCGATTCGTACCAGCTGCTCACCGTCGACGGGACCAGCCTGAGCCTGTCCGAGCAGTGGTTCGACAGCGAATACCTGCCCGATCCGGCGCTGTGGCCCACCCGGCCCGGCGTCGACACACCGGCGAGCGTCGGCGCGGCCACCTGCCTGGAGTCCGACATGCTCAGCTGGCGGCGCATCCCGCTGCCCCGGGCCGCGGTGGTCGACGATCTGCTCGTCTATCCCAATACCGCCGGTTACCAGATGGATTCGAACGAATCGGCGTTCCACGAGCTGCCCATCCCGCCGAAAGTGGTGTTGCACAACACCTCCGACGGGCGGTTCCGCTGGACGCTCGATGCTCGCTGACCACCCGCACATCCGCACCGCGCTGCTCGATCCGATCTCACCCTGATCCCCCTGAACCACCCTGAACCGAGGAGACCCGCAATGCCGCTCGTCACGCGTGTGACGGACCTGATCGGCAACACACCGCTGTTCGAACTGGCGGCGACCGAATCCGGCACCCGGCTGTTACTCAAGCTCGAGCAGTTCAACCCGACGGGCGCGGCCAAGATCAGGATGGCCCGCGAAATGGTGCTCGATGCGGAGCGTCGGGGTTTGCTGAATGATGGCGGGCATATCATCGAGTCCACATCAGGAAACACCGGACTCGGATTGGCCGTGGTGGCCGCGGAACGCGGATATCGTTTCACCGCCGTCGTCGACCACCACGCCTGCAAGGACAAACTGCGCGCGATGCAAGCCATGGGAACCGAACTCGTCTACGTCGCCGATGACGGCGACGACACCCTCGCGACCTCGGCGCGGGAGGATCTCGCCGAGGAGATGGCCGCGGCCCGACCGGACGCGTATTTCACCGAACAGCACAACAACGACGCCAACGCCCTCGGTTACTACGCGGTCGCTGATGAGTTGCTGGATGACCTGGAGCGGGTCGACATCCTGCTCTCGGCGGTCGGCACCGGCGGCTCGCTGTTCGGCACCGCGCGGCGGCTGCGCGACCTGGGCCGCCCCGCCCGGGTGATCGGCGTGGAGCCGGAGGGTTCGATCGCCTTCGGCGGCGAGGGCGGCCCGTACTGGCAGTCCGGCACCGGCACCCCGCCGGGCGCGACAATCGGTACCGCCGTGGACTATTCGCTGCTGGACGAGGGTCTGAAGGTCTCCGATGTGGACGCCTTCGCCACCACCCGCGCCGTCGCCCGCAAGCTCGGGCTGATGATCGGCGGTTCGGCGGGCGGTTCGGTGCATGCCGCGCTGACCCGGCTCGAGGAGTTCCCGGCGGGCTCGACCATCGTCACCATCGTGTGCGACGGCGGCGAGAAGTACCTGGACACGGTGTTCGACGACGCCTGGATGGCCGCGCGCGAACTGCTCGACGCGTCGGCCGAGGCGCAAGTCCTGGCGCTGCTGGACCGCTACGCACCCGCCACCGCGCCGCAGGCGCCGGCCGCCCCGGAGAGCCTGGTGGGCGTGCGATGACCGCGCCGCCGATCCCGCCGCCGTCTCGGGCGCCGCGCACGGATATCGTGACGAGAAGGAGGTTTCCAAAAACCTCAGTAAGTAAGGTATACCTAAGTGAGAATGTAATTCTCACCGATGGGGCGGCACGATGAGCAACATGACAGTGCGTTCGGACGGGCGGCAACTGACCGCCCTGGCCACGCCGATCGCCATGACACAGCTGGCCCAGGTCGCGGTGTCGACCACCAATATCGCGCTGATGGGCTCGCTCGGCGTCGATCAGGTCGCGGCCGGCGGTCTCGCGCTGGTGCTGTTCAATCAGATCCGCACCATGTGCGTCGGGCTGATCACCGCGACCGGCAATCAGGTCGCGACCGCGCTCAGCCGCGCTGAGAAGCGAAACACCCCGGCCGACACCGAGATTCGCGACGTGGTGCGGGCGAGCCTGCTGATCTCGACGGTCGCGGGCATCCTGGGCGGACTGGTGCTGATCGGCCTGGGCTGGGCGCTGCGCTGGCTCGGCCAGGACGAATCGGTGCTCGCGCAGGCCCGGCCGATGATGGTCGCGCTCGCGCCCGGACTGCTGCCCTGCCTGTGGTTCCAGGTGATCCGGCAGTACACCGTCGGCATGCAGCGGCCGCAGGCGCTGCTGCTGGTGACGCTCGGTTCGGTCGCGCTGAATGCCGTTGCGGCCCTTGCCTTCATGCACGGCTGGGCGGGTATTCCGGCGATGGGCCTGACCGGTGTCGGGGTGGCCACCTCGCTGGTGTTCCTGGTCATGTTCGTGACGTTCTGGCTGATGGTGCACCACGACTCCGTACTCGGCGCGACGCTGCCGCTGCGGCCGTGGCCGGTGCGCCGCGAGACGGTCATGGCCGAACTGCGCCTCGGCACGCCGATCGCGCTGACCTACGGCTCGGAGGCAGGCCTGTTCTCGGTGCTGGCGCTGGTGATGGGCACCCTCGGCCCGGCCGCGCTGGCCGCGCACAACGTGGTCTATCAGCTGGTCTACATCGTGTTCCAGGTGGCGGTCGGGCTCTCGCACGGCGCCTCCATCCTGGTCAGCCGGACCGCGGCGCGCGAGGAATACCGGCGCGCCCGCACCCTGGCCTGGCTGGCGCTGCGGCACGCGGCGGTGGTCGCCGCACTGGTCGGCGTGCTGTATCTGGCCGTGCCGAGCATCGTGCTGCGGCCCTTCCTGAACAGCCACGATCACGCCACCATCCAGCTCGCGCACTCCCTGCTGCTGATCGCGATCGTGCTGCAATTCTTCGACGCGGCACAGAACATCGGCAACGGTCTGCTGCGCGGCGTGAGCGATACCAAAGCCGGATTCCGGCTGTCGCTGGTCGGCTACTGGCTTGTGGGATTGCCCACAGCGCTGCTGCTCGCCTTCCCGCTGGGACTGGGTGCGGCGGGTGTCTGGTGGGGTCTGGCCGCGGGTCTGGCGACGACTGCCGGGCTGATGCTGCGCCGCTACTTCGCGCATCTGGACACCCGTGCGCAGGCCGCACCGCGAGTGCTGGCCGGTAGCGCACCGGGGCACGGCTGAGTCGAAATGCTCATCTGCGCGTAAGCGAGTCGTCATCGACAGCGGGCACTGTGGAGCGAACGGGTTTCGCTATTCTCGGCAACGAGGACGAAGCCACAGTGCCCGTCACGACGACGAGCGAGCGCGGGGAGGAGTCCGGTGCCCAGCAGCAGAGTCGCGGAATATCCGCGACCGGACCACATTCTGTTCCATTTCAGCGATACCCATCTGATCGGTGAGGGTGCGCTCTACGACGCGGTGGACGCGGTCGAGCGGCTGCGCGGGCTGCTGGCCCAGGCCGAGGCCAGCCGGATCACGCCCGATGCGATCGTGTTCACCGGCGATCTGACCGATCAGGGTGAGCCCGACGCCTACGACCGGTTGCGCGCGTTGGTCGAACCGCTCGCCGAGCAGCTCGGCGCGCCCGTGGTGTGGGTGCCCGGTAATCACGACGACCGGGCCGCGCTGCGGGAGCGGCTGCTCGACGAATCCGGGTCGGCCGAACCGCTGGACCGGGTGCACGTCGTGGACGGGTTGCGCATCATCGTGCTGGATTCGACCGTGCCGGGTGAGCACTACGGCGAGGTCACCGACGGCCAATTGGCCTGGCTGCGTTCGGTTCTGGCCGAGCCCGCGCCGTTCGGCAGCATTCTGGCCATGCATCATCCGCCGGTGCCGTGCATCCAGGATCTGGCCGTCACCGTCGAGTTGCGCGAGCAGCGTCGCCTCGCCGAGGTGCTACGCGGTACCGATGTGCGGGCGATCCTGGCCGGGCATCTGCACTTCTCGACCACCGCGACGTTCGCCGGGATCCCGGTCTCGGTGGCGTCCTCGGCCTGCTACAGCCAGGATCTGGCCGTCACCTACGGCGGTCAGCGCGGGCGTGACGGTGCGCAGAGTTTCAACTACGTGCACCTGTACCCGGATACGGTCGTGCACTCGGTGGTCCCGCTCGATCACGGCCCGACCGTCGGGCAGCCCACGAGCCCCGCGGAGGCGGCACAGCGGTTGCGCGAGGCGGGGATCGTCATCCCCGATGCCGCGCGCATCCCGCACGTGCTGCCGGGCCGGACCTCGACGCCGGAGTCCGACGACGAGTCCGTGTCGTAGCCACTCCTGCGGCACAGCAGTACGTGATCCGAAACCGACTGCACCGCAACCAGTCATCCCAGCCCTCGGAGATATGCGACGCGGTTTCAGGACCCGCAGCCACCCGAGATCCAGCGCAGCCAGGGTCGATCCGTGGATACCGTGTCTGTCTGCGCCACACCGGATTCCGCCGCGTCGCCCGAGATCAGCTGTTTCACGGCGAATCCGGTTATGCCGCACCGGGTTCGAGGGCGGCGAGCGGATCGTCGTCGGTGATGAGTTCCCACGGGGCCGGATCGGGGAAGTAGCCCTGGAGGAATTCCGAGACCGTGCGGACCCGTTCGGCTTCGGCGACCTCCGGGAAGCTGCCGTCGTTGAGGCAGAAGAAGTCGACGTTGCGGCGGCGGGACAGGCCCGCGAGCATGCCCAGGCCGTGGTGGCTGGTGGTGTCGACGTAGCGCATCTTCGCCGACTCCTGCGGCACCGCGCGGCCGGTGAGCAGGGCGTAGTAGTGGTACAGCGAATTGGTGACCGAGATGTCGGTGGCCGCGCGGAACCGGCTGGCCCGGGTGCGGGCGAAATCCGCCGCGAACTCGTGTTCCATCTCACGCAATACGCTGCGGCGCAACGGAACCGGGGTGTGTTCCAGATGCCGGGTGAGCAGCGGACCGAAGCGGCGGGCGAGCAGCTGGCGGTTCACCCGGGCCGCGTTCTCGAAGCCGCTGCGCCGTTCGTTGTTCTCCCCCGGGCCGATGCGGGTGCCCGCCTCGATGAACCGGCTGATCCCGGCGGGGGTGAAGAACATCGACGGCCGGGTCGGCCGGGCGAAGAACATGTCGTCGTTGGAGTACAGGAAGTGTTCGGACAGGCCGTCGATGTGGTGCAGCTGGCATTCCACGGCGTGCGAATTGAACACCGGCAGCCCGCTGGTGTCCGGGAAGTGATCCACCGCGCGCACGATCGTCACCTTGGGATCCTGTGCCAGCCAGGCGGGTACGGCCGAATCGGTGGCGATGAAGATGCGCCGGATCCAGGGCGCGTTCTTGTGCACCGAGCGCAGCGCGTACCGCAACTCGTCGATCTGGCGGATACGGGCGTCGGCGGCATCACCTTCGCCGACGACGACCTGCGCCATCATTCCCGCACGGCGAGCACGGAATTCGGGATCGGTACCGTCCACCCAGGAGAAGACGATATCGATGTCGAACCCGACGTCGGTAGGGTGCGGGGCGAACATGCCGTCGAGCGTCGGCCAGCTGGTGTCGAACAGCAGGACCGTGCTCCGGGTGACGTCGGCGAGGTCGAATACGGTGCGGGTCAACGCATTCGGGCGCGGGCATTCGACGGTGTCGCCGTGGTGATCCCAGAGTTCGATATCCACGTGATGGGCCGGATCGGCATCCCGGCCCAGCCGGATCACATTGTGGCGCAATTCGTTACAGGAGAATCCGGCGATCATCGAGGCGCCCAGCACCCGGCGCAACGCGGTGCGGTACACCGAATCCACGGCCAGTACCGGACGACTCGCGGCATCTCGCACCAGCAGAATCGGAACCTCCGCAGCGGCGAATTCGGTTCGCAGATAATGCAAATCGTCTACCACCGCGGCCGACACCGACAGATTGCGCACCGCATTGGACCCCTCGGCCCAGCCGGTCACGCCCACCGCATCGAATTCCGTCATCACCGTTCTCCTGTTTTCCACATCGGCCCACACCCGTCGAATCGACGGAATCCGGGCATCCACACCCCTGAATGACAAACCTGCACAACGCCTTCCGCGATCATCGCGGAGGGCTCGAGACGCCTTCGAAAGCGCTAGGGAAGAACCCGGATTCGCGCCACCGTGGTGGGACCGCTCGGGAAGGCTGCCCACAATCTGTAGCGAAGGGATCGCAATTCCATCGGTTCTCACCTCACTCACGGACGGACGCGTCGCAGCGTCGCTGATTGTCGTGACGATCGCCGAACGCGCGTACACCCCACGCACTGCGCCGACCGGCGAACTTCACCGGACGGCCATCGGCCGGTAACTCTCCAGACCTCGACTCGACGAGGAACTGTTACGAATGATGCAACGCGCGAGACCGATTAGTCAATCCATACCTGCGCAGGTCCGCAGCATTTTTCACGCCGGTAACGAAATCGTCGCGAACAAGCGGCAAGTGATCGTGCCGCACAGACCTCTCATCCACAATTGAGGTTAGGCATACCCATCCGCACCCGTACCGCATTGCGAAGAGTGTGCGAAGCCAGCGGGCATGCGGCGCAACGGCTTACACTGCTACGAGTGGCACAGCCCGCCGCACAGCCGACCGCGAGGTGAGCAGAAAATGGTAACCGGAGCCCCCGAACGTCACGAGTCCTCGATCGAACATCCCGAACTGGACTCCCTGCCGGAGTGGCCGACGGATACGATCGCGGTTCTCGTGACGACCGATCCGGCTCCGCACGCCATTCCCGTCTCCTGGCCGGTGCGCGCCGGAGATCGTCGAATTCTGTTGAGCCTCAAGTCCGATCGCGGTTCGCTGGCGCGCCTGCGGGCGCGGCCCGAAGTGGCGCTGTTGATTCTCGGCGGCGGTAATGTCGCGTTGTGCGCGCGCGGGCGGGCGCATGTGCTGGCCGATCCGATGCCGGGTGCGGATGATTACACCGCCGTGGATATCGATGTCGATGTGATCGACGATCATCACCAGTCCGCATTCGCCATCACCACCGGCATCCAGCGCGACGTGCTGGACGAATCGGAGCTGCACTATCTCGAATCGCGGGTGGCGACATTGCGTTCGCTGGCCGAGGCGCGCCAGTGATCGCGGCCTTCTCGATCACGCCCATCGGGGCCGGCGAGGAGGTCGGGCGCGCGGTCGCCGAGGCGGTGCGGGTCGTGCGGGCCAGCGGGCTGCCCAATGAGACCACCGCCATGTACACCACCGTCGAGGGCGAATGGGACGAGGTGATGGCGGTGATCAAACAGGCCACCGATGCGGTCATGGCCGTTTCCTCGCGGTGCAGTCTGGTCATCAAGGCCGATGTGCGGCCCGGGGTGAGCGATGCGATGAGTTCGAAGGTGGCGAGCGTCGAGCGTTATCTCGCCGAGGGCTGAGCACCTGACCACGCCGGGCGACCTCACGAGCGTGGGGTTTCGATCGCTGTCTGCGTGACCCGGCGCACCACTGTCGTGGTGACGGCCGCGGCGAACAGCACGCCGTCCGCGATCCAGAAGGCCGCCAGATGCCAGTGCGCGTACGCGAAGGCCCCGCCCAGCGCCCCGCCCGTCAACGCCACCCACAGCACCATGTGCCGGGCCCACGCCCACCTCGGGCCGCCGGTCAGCGCGTCGACGAGCCGCTGACCCGCCTTCACCAGCGTGCCCGTCATATAGGTGAGTCCGACCGAGACCTCCCCGCCACGCAGGAACGTCGCGTTGAGCAGCCCCATCGCCACCGCGATCAGCAGCACGGCGGGCACCCCCACCCCGAGCGAACGCGCCACCGCCGACACCGTCACCAGCCCGGTCGTGGCCCACAGCACCACCGTCCGCCCGTCCCCGATCCGCGACAGCACCGACCCCGCCAGCACCCCCACGAAGAACAACCCCACCAGCCCCATCGCCCGCCCGGCCCCGTGCCACGCCCCCTGCGCCGCCTCCGCGGCCATCGTCGTGGAATTCCCGCTGATGAACGACACGAAGTACCCGCCGAGCGAGATGTACCCCACCGCATCCAGAAACCCCGACACCCCCGCCAACACCACGGCCAGCGCCAACTCCCGCCGCCGAATCCCGACTACCACCGCCCACTCACCACCGCCACCACCTTCGCCCCTACACCCGCTCCAGTGCGTCGAACGGAATCGTCGCCTCGACCGGCTCATCGAGCAGCAGCACCCGCCGATGCACGGTGTGCACCAGATAGCGCCGCCCCGACCAGTCCAGCCGGTATTCCTCGATCTCCTCGATCCGCTCTTCCTTCTGATCGAGCCGGACGATGAGGTACCGGGGAATTCCCGCTGTCGCGTACTGAATCCGCTTGTCGTTGATATCCACATCGATGGTCGATCCGGATGTCACCTCGACCACCAGCAGGATGTGTTCGCGCACGGAGTTGACGTCGTAGGGCTCGCAATCGCGAATCCACACGTCGGGATAGCGGATGTTCAAGCGCCGGTCCTCGACCGGCGACTCCGAATCCACGAATCGTGCCGCGACGTCGGAGTCGACCACCATGCACGGACCACCGGGCCGACGCGCGTCTTCCAGCATCCCGGCCAGCCGCCGGACGACACGGCTGTGCAGCGGGCTCGGGGCGATCATTCGGATGACCAGCCCCTGCACGATCTCGATGTCGCCGAGACCGTCGGCCTTGCCGTCGGCGAATTCCTCTGAGGTCAACCGGAGTTCGCACCGCTTCTCGGGGGCGCTCATGTCAGGGATCATCGCAGATTCGACCTTCGGCGGGCCACCAGGCACCTCACGTCAACGGGGCCAGTAGGTGCGCCAGTCGTCGGGGGTGAGGGGGAGGCGGTGGCCGCGGGACTGTTCGGCGGTGTTCTCGGTGGTGCGGATGGCGGTGGCGAAGGTGAGGGTGGCTTTGCGGAGGCGTTCCTCGGCGCTTTCGTCCTCGCCGAGGTGGATTACTCGCAGGAGGTCGGGGACGAGGTCTTCGGGGAGGCCCGCCTTGGCGCTGCGGGTGCGGACCTTTTCGGCCAGGGCGAGGGCGGGTTGGGCCAGGGCTATGCCGTCGAGGCAGGAGCGGCGGGACTTCTCCGCGGATTTGCGTTCCTCCCAGGCCTTTTCCTGGGCGGCTATCTTCTCCGCTACCGTCGCGTTCGGATCGATCGGGACGTCGCGGAGGTGCGGGCTGCGGTTCACGAGCTTGGCGACCAGGGCGGCGGCTACGTCGTCGACGGTGAATTCGCCTGCGGCCTCGGCGATTCGGGAATGGAACAGGACCTGTAGCAGCAGATCGCCGAGTTCCTCCCGGATGGTTTCGGTATCGCCCTGCTGGATGGCGTCGAGGAGTTCGTAGGTCTCCTCGAGCAGGTAGGGGCGCAGCGAGTCGTGCGTCTGGGTGATCTCCCAGCCGCCGAAACTCCACAGCCGGTCCATCACCTCGACGGCCTCGGACAATCCGTGCGCGACCTGTTCGGAATCGGCCGCACGGTCCTCACGATCGATGGTCACCCGACCTCCATCTCCACACCCCGGCACATGACCGTCACCGAATCATCGTTCCGCGCACACGAACACCCACGCAGCCCGAGCACACCGGCTCATCGCGCGACCGACACTTCCGTGGCAACGCTCAGATCGACTGTGCCCTGGGGCTTTCCGTCCAACGCGAGCAGCATGTCGGCGATGAACTGGAGCAGTTGCACATCACGCACGCGGGCCGCCCCGACGCTGTCCTGCACCCGAGGCAGCGCCAGTTGCACGATGCCGGTGGTCGGGCGGTAGGTGGCCGTCGGGTAGAGACGCTTGAGGCGCAACTGTTTCGAGTCGGGCAGCTGCATCGGCGAGATCTTGAGGGTGGTCCCGGTGACGCCGACCTCGGTGAGCCCGTACTCCCGGCACAGCAACCGCAGTCGGGCCACCGACACCAGCCGCCCGACCTCCACCGGCAGCGGCCCGTACCGGTCGACGAGCTCCTCCACCACCGTCGCCAACGCCGCATCATCCTGTGCCGCAGCGAGTTTGCGATAACCCTCGAGCCGCAGCCGGTCGCTGGCGATGTAGTCGGGCGGGATGTGCGCGTCCACCGGCAGATCGATGCGCACCTCCTTGACCTCCTCGTCGGTGACGATCGGCCGCCCGTCCGCGGCCGCGCGATACGCCTCCACGGCCTCGCCGACCAGTCGCACATACAGATCGAAACCGACCCCGGCGACATGCCCGGACTGCTCCGCGCCGAGAACGTTTCCGGCGCCGCGGATTTCGAGATCCTTCATCGCCACGGCCATACCCGCGCCCAGATCCGAATTCTGCGAAATGGTGGCCAGCCGGTCGTAGGCGGTCTCGGTGAGCGGCTTCTCCGGCGGATACAGGAAGTACGCGTAGCCGCGCTCGCGACTGCGCCCGACCCGGCCGCGCAACTGGTGCAGCTGCGAAAGACCCAGTGTGTCAGCGCGTTCCACGATCAACGTATTGGCATTGGAGATGTCCAGGCCGGTCTCGATGATGGTGGTGCACACCAGCACATCGGTCTCCCGCTCCCAGAACCCCTGCACGGTCCGCTCCAGCGTGTCCTCATTCATCTGACCGTGCGCGATCGCCACCCGCGCCTCGGGCACCAGATCGCGAATCCGCTTGGCCGCCTTGTCGATCGAGGACACCCGGTTGTGCACGTAGAACACCTGACCGTCGCGCAGCAGTTCGCGGCGGATGGCGGCGGCGACCTGTTTGTCGTTGTAGCCGCCGACGTAGGTCAGGATCGGATGACGCTCCTCGGGCGGGGTCAGAATGGTCGACATCTCGCGGATCCCGGCCAGGCTCATCTCCAGGGTGCGCGGAATCGGCGTCGCGGACATGGTCAGCATGTCCACGTGCGTGCGCAACGCCTTGATGTGCTCCTTGTGCTCGACGCCGAAACGCTGTTCCTCGTCGATGACGACCAGGCCCAGATCCTTCCACCGCACCCCGGTCTGCAACAGCCGGTGCGTGCCGACGACGATGTCGACGTCACCGGTTGTCATGCCCTCCAGCACTTCTCGCGATTCGGCCGGATCGGTGAAGCGGGACAGGCCCTTCACGGTGATCGGGAATCCCGCGACGCGCTCGGCGAAGGTTTGCAGATGTTGTTGCGCCAGTAGCGTTGTCGGCACCAGCACCGCGACCTGCTTACCGTCCTGCACCGCCTTGAACGCCGCCCGCACCGCGATCTCGGTCTTGCCGTAACCGACGTCGCCGCAGATCACCCGGTCCATCGGGACGGCCTTCTCCATATCGGCCTTGACCTCGGCGATGGCGGTGAGCTGATCGTGCGTCTCGGTGAACGCGAACGCGTCCTCCATCTCCTGCTGCCACGGGCTGTCCGGGGCGAAGGCGTGTCCGGGAGCGGCTTGGCGCGCCGCGTACAGCTGCACCAGTTCGGTCGCGATCTCGCGAACGGCCTTGCGCGCCTTGCGTTTCGTATTCGACCAGTCCGAACCGCCGAGTTTGGACAGGCTCGGCAGCTCACCGCCGACGTAGCGCGAGAGCTGATCCAGCGAATCCATCGGCACGAACAGCCGGTCGCCGGGCTGACCACGTTTGCTCGGCGCGTACTCGATGACCAGGTACTCCCGGCGCGCGCCGCCGATGGTGCGTTCGATCATCTCCACGAACCGGCCGATGCCGTGCTGATCGTGCACGACCATGTCGCCGGAGCTCAGCGCGAGCGGATCGACCTGGTTGCGGCGGCGCGCGGGCAGCTTCTTGCCCTCGCCGGGTGCGGTGACGCGGTTGCCGGTCAGATCCGATTCGGCGATGACGACGAGTTTCGCGTCGTCGAAGACCACGCCGTCGTGCAGCGAACCGCACAGCACCCCGACCAGTCCGCGCACCGGTTCGGCACCGGGCTCGAGTGTCGCCGCGGGCACCTCGGCATCGGCGAGACGTTCCAGAATGCGTTGTGCCGTACCGTGTCCCGCGACCACGATGACCGCGCGGCCGCCGGTGCTCACGTGCGCGCGCAGCGAGGCGAAGACGGTCGCGACGAGTTCGTCCGAACCACGCGCGGCCGGTGCGGACAGCACCGGCAGCACGACCTCCGCCGGATCGCCCGAGGCCAGCGGACTCAGTGTCCACCAGGGCAATTCGCGGGCGTCGGCGTCGGCGTGGATGACGTCCAGGCCGCGATAGGCCGAGGCCGCCAGGTCCAGGCCGTGCGCGCCCAGCGGGGCCGTGGCGCCGAACGAGGCCGCGGTCCAGGAGGCTTCCAGGAATTCCTGACCGGTGCGCACCAGATCGGCGGCGCGGGTGCGGATCTTCTCCGGATCACACAGCAGCACATGGGTTCCGGCGGGCAGCACGTCGGTGAGCAACTGCAAACCCTGCGGCCGCAGCACCGGCAGCAGCGCCTCCATACCCTCCACGGCGACGCCCTGGGCCAGTTTGTCCAGCATCTCCACCAGGGCGGCGTCGGCGGCGTTGTCCGCGGCCACCTCGGCCGCGCGGGCGCGCAGCTCCGCAGTCAGCAGCAGCTCGCGACACGGTTGCGCCACAACGACTTCCACCGCGACATCGGTCAGCGAACGCTGATCGGCCACCGAGAACGGCCGCAGCTCGCTGACCTCCTCACCCCAGAACTCCACGCGCACAGGGTGATCCGCGGTCGGCGGGAAGATGTCCAGAATGCCGCCGCGCACCGCGAACTCGCCGCGCTTGCCGACCATGTCGACCCGCTCGTACGCGAATTCGACCAGCCGAGCGGCCAATTCGTCCAATTCGAACTCCGCGCCGACCCGCAGCACGACCGGTTCGATATCCCCCAGCCCCGAGGCCATCGGCTGCATCAGCGACCGCACCGTGGTCACCACGATCCGCAACGGCTCGACATAGGGATCGTCGGGATGCGCCAGCCGCCGCAGCACCTGCAACCGCCGCCCGACGGTGTCGGCGCTGGGCGAGAGCCGCTCGTGCGGCAACGTCTCCCACGACGGGAACAACGCCACGCCCGCCCCCGCGATCTCCGCCAACTCGACGGTCAGATCATCGGCCTCCCGCCCCGTCGCCGTGACCACCACCAGCGACCGCTCCCCCGGCAGCACCGATGTGGCGTCCGCGGGTCCCTCCGTGGCTACGCAAGCTGCCGCCTCCGGGCCTGCCACTCCCGCCAACGTGGCCGCCACGAACGGCCGCACCGCCGAAGGCGCGACCAACTCCACCGGCGACCGCCCGATCAACCCCCTGACCTGGGCAAGCGCGGTATCGGCACCGGCCACCGCGGCCAGTCCCGCAAGAGGTGGGCGTTGGCTGGACATGAACAGACTCCTGGCGCGAATAGGCATAAGACGGCGGCCAACCGAGTCTAAACACCACCCCCGACAACCCCTCGCCCAGTCCCCGCCGACTCAGTCGTTGTAGTGATACCGCGCCTTCATGATCTTGACTTCCTTGTCGTCAGCCCGGTACACGAGGCGATGCTCATCATCGATGCGCCGCGACCAATAGCCCGACAACTCCCCCTTCAACGGTTCAGGCTTGCCGATCCCGCTGAATGGTTCTCGCTGGATCTCACCGATCAGGCGCGTAATGCGTTTGGCCATCTTGCGATCCGCACCGAGCCAGAACAGAAAGTCCTCCCACGCAACGGGATCGAAGTGGATGCTCCTCACACGTCACCCGCCAGTGATTCCAGTTCATCCATCGTCTTGACCACCTCGCTCGTCCCGGCGCGGTCACGAGCGACGGCCTCCATCAGCCGTCGCGCATTGGCCGGAGAACGAAGCAGATAGATGGTCTCCTGCCACGAGTCGTAGTCCTCCGCAGACATGAGTATCGCGTCGCCACCCTTCGAGCTGATTCGAACCGGCACGTGATCATCATTGACCTGTTGAATCAGCGGAAAGAAGCGTGAACGAGCCTCGCTGGCACTGATCGTCATCGCGACAACTCCTTAGCCTGGAACTAGAGATATCGTACCATCCAGGTACAACTTTCCAGTACCACTCAGGCCATCGGCTGATTACTCGTCCTACGGCACGTAGCGGCGCAAGCGCCGGGCGGCGAACTCGCGGAAGTAGGCGAGCTTCTCCTCCGGGACGATCGAGGGCAGCAGGAAGTACCAGAGACGCTCCATGCGGACGGCCATCTGGTCGATCGAGTCGGTGCCGACGGCGGTGATGTGCACGCCCGCGGTCATCTCCTGCAGGAGCATGCCGATCGTGTCGGGGTCCAGGTCGGGCTTCAGATCGCCTTGGGACACAGCGCGTTCGGCGAGCAGGCGGTGGGTTTCGCCCCAGGTCTTGGCGATGTTGTCGCCGCTGGCGCCGCGGTAGTCGCCGATCTGGTGGGTCAGCTTGAGCATCGCGCCGACCATCGGGTCGTTCATGGTGAGATCCGCGACCACGTAGGTGATTCCGATGGATGCCTCGAGGGCGGGCACCCGCGGATCGAAGAAGCCCTGACACGCGCTGACCAACCGCTCGTTGCCCTGGTCGACCACGGCGCGCGCGAGCTCCTCCTTGGAGCCGAAGTGGAAGTACAACGCGCCCTTGGTGACATTGGACTGCGCGATGATCTCGCTCAGGCTCGCGTTCGCGTAGCCCAGGCGCAGAAAGACATCGGCCGCGCCCGCAAGGACGGAATCGCGCGTGATCTCCGCGCGCGCTTGCCTAGCCATCAGATCCGCCTGTCCTCAATCCAGCCATCCCGAAGTAGACCGACATCCCGAAGTTGACCGACATCACAGCTCGAACAGCACTTGAAGGATGGGTGAACCGTACCATCCGACCGGCCCGCGCCAGTGGAATCGAGCATTCAGACCAGCCTCCGTCGCTATTTTTGGGTTAACTGTCCAGTTCCACCCCCAATTACGCCCCATCCCGATGCCCCGGCGCGAATTAGGGTGTTGCGCCACCGGAGGATTCGGGAATCCCGCGCGGCCATTCCGAGGCCAGTTGCGGATCGGCCTCGAGGTGGGTCAGACCGTTCCAGCAGAGATTGACCAGATGCGCCGCGACCACCTCCTTGGAGGGTTCGCGCGCGTCCAGCCACCAGGTCGCGGCCGTGGCGACCATACCCACCAGTGCCTGCGCGTAGAGCGTGGCGAGGCTGGTGTCGAAGCCGCGTCGCCCGAAATCCCCGGCCAGGATGTGCGCCACCTGGTTGACCGCCTCGTTCAGCAGGCTGGAGTAGGTGCCCTCGGCTGCGGCGGCGGGTTGATCGCGCATCAGAATGCGGAATCCGTCGGAGCGTTCCTCGATATAGGTGAGCAACGCCAGTGCCACCTGCTCGAGTCGCACCCGGGAGCGGTTGCGGGTCAGCGAGGAGGTGACCATGTTCAGCAGTGAGGACATCTCCCGGTCCACCACCACCGCGTACAGGCCCTCTTTACCGCCGAAATGTTCGTAGACAACGGGTTTGGAGACCTGCGCGCGCTGCGCGATCTCCTCGATCGAGGTCGCGTCGTACCCCCGTTCGGCGAACAGCGACCGCCCGATTTCGATCAACTGTTGCCGCCGTTGGGTTCCGGTCATGCGTGCGCGTCCCACCCGGTTCGAATCACCCGAGGTCATCCCCGACCACCTCCCTGCGCATCCGTCCAACTTGCCGAGAACTCTTCCAGACCGCCCCGCCGCACTTTCGCGTACCCTGTCGCGCGCACTGTTCCGGACCACATCCGCGGCCCCGTTTTCCGGTGTGATTTCCCCATTCCCGCCCCTCCCGCAACGCTCCGGCCACCGCAGAACCACCGGTAACTCAGCGACGATTCCCGGCACCGATCACCGCCCGGCACCGACCGTCGGACTCCCCGGCCGCTCCCCCGCGCGATGCCGGCGCACCAACCGATTTCACACGTACCCGGGCAACTTCCGAAGGACCCCCAAAAGTTTTTCCGCACCCCGCCGACGACCCGAAACGCAGGTTTCGTGGCTCCCGACGGCACGCTGAAATTCCGGAGAGGCGGTACTGACTGGCAGTGGACACCCCCCTCGTGCGAGGATCTACGCGCATGCCGTGGCGCAGCGGCGGGTTCGCGAGATCCGCCGGTGTGACAATCCGCCGTAGTGTAATGGCAGCACCACTGATTTTGGTTCAGTTAGTTCAGGTTCGAGTCCTGGCGGCGGAGCTCGGGAGCGCGGTGACTATGGTGGGCCGCGCCCGACTCACCACAGTGCGATACCGATGAGACATCCGATACTGACGACGACACCTGACGCCGCCAGCCGAGGGAGATCCATGCCACAGCAGACCGCCGTCGTTGTTCTCGCCGCCGGAGCCGGAACTCGAATGCGGTCCAAGACTCCCAAGGTGCTGCACTCGATGGCCGGCCGCAGCATGCTCGCGCACGCGCTGCACGCCGCCGACGAGATCGACCCGACCTACCTCGTCGCCGTCATCGGCCACGATCGCGAACAGGTCGGCGCGGCGGTGAATGCCGTTGCGGCGGAACTGGATCGGGAGATCGTCCCGGCCGTTCAAGAACAGCAGCTGGGCACCGGGCACGCCGTGCAGTGCGCCCTGGGTTCGCTGCCCGCGGACTTCACCGGCGATCTGCTGGTCACCTCCGCGGACGTGCCGCTGCTGGACGGGCACACCCTCTCCGCGCTGCTGGACGAACATCGCAGCTACCCCGAACGTTCCGCGGTCACCGTGCTGACCTTCGAACCCGACGACCCGAACGGCTACGGCCGCATCGTGCGCGACGAGCGGGGCCGGGTGCTGGAGATCGTCGAACACGCCGACGCCACCCCCGAACAGGCCGCGCTCACCGAGGTCAACTCGGGCGTGTACGTCTTCGACGCGACCGTGCTGCGGGTCATGATCGGCCGGTTGACCACCGCCAACGCACAGCACGAGCTGTACCTGACCGATGTGCTGAAACTCGCGCGCGAGGCCGGGCATCCGGTGCACGGCGCGCGGCTGATCGACGCGAACAAGGTCACCGGCGTCAACGACCGGGTGCAGATGGCCGCGGCGGCGCGCACGCTGAACCGCTACATCCTGGAGCGGCACATGCGCGCCGGGGTCACCGTCATCGATCCGGCCAGTACCTGGGTGGACGCGAGCGTGCGGATCGGCCGCGACGCGGTGCTGCGGCCCGGGGTGCAGCTGATGGGCAACACCGTCATCGGCGAGGACGCCGAGGTCGGTCCGGACAGCACGCTCACCGACGTGATCGTCGGCGACGGCGCGCGCGTGGTGCGCACCCACGGCGAGGGCGCGACCATCGGGGCCACGGCCACCATCGGCCCCTTCGCCTACCTGCGGCCCGGCACCATCGTCGGCGGCTCCGGCAAGCTCGGAGCATTCGTGGAGACCAAGAACGCCTCGATCGGCGCGCACACCAAGGTGCCGCATCTGACCTACGTCGGCGACGCCACGATCGGCGAATACAGCAACATCGGCGCGTCCAGCGTGTTCGTCAACTACGACGGCGTGCACAAGCACCACACCACGATCGGCTCGCACGTCCGGACCGGCAGCGACACCATGTTCATCGCGCCGGTCACGGTGGGTGACGGGGCGTATACGGCGGCGGGTACTGTGCTGCGTAGCAACGTTCCGCCCGGCGCGCTGGCCGTCTCGGGCGGTGCGCAGCGCAATATCGAGGGTTGGGTGCAGCGGAAACGTCCAGGGACCGCGTCAGCACAGGCCGCGGCCGAGGCACTCGAGGCCGCAGACACAGCGAGTCAAGCAACCGAGCAAAAGGATGGCAACACAGAGTGACCGCGTTCTCGACCGATAACCAGAAGAACCTGATGCTGTTCTCGGGGCGCGCTCACCCCGAGTTGGCCGAGCAGGTCGCGAAGGAGCTGGACGTCTCCATCACTCCGCAAACGGCGCGCGACTTCGCCAACGGCGAGATCTTCGTCCGGTACGAGGAATCCGTGCGTGGCTCGGATGCCTTTGTGCTGCAAAGCTTTCCGGCTCCGTTGAACGAGTGGTTGATGGAGCACCTAATCATGATCGACGCGCTCAAGCGCGGGTCGGCCAAGCGGATCACCTCGGTGCTGCCCTTCTACCCGTACGCCCGGCAGGACAAGAAGCACCGCGGCCGCGAGCCCATCTCCGCGCGCCTGGTCGCCGACATGCTCAAGACCGCGGGCGCGGACCGGATCATCACCGTCGACCTGCACACCGACCAGATCCAGGGCTTCTTCGACGGGCCGGTGGACCACATGCACGCGCTGGTGCAGCTCTCGGAGTACGTGCGGACGCACTACTCGACCGATAACGTCACCGTGGTCTCCCCCGACGCGGGCCGCGTGAAGGTCGCCGAGAAGTGGGCCGATTCGCTCAGCGGCGCGCCGGTCGCGTTCATCCACAAGACCCGTGATCCGTTGGTGCCCAACCAGGTCAAGTCGCATCGCCCGGTCGGTGACGTCGAGGGCCGCACCTGCATCCTGATCGACGACATGATCGACACCGGTGGCACCATCGCCGAGGCCGTGCGCGTGCTGCGTGAGGCCGGCGCCGGCGACGTCGTCATCGCGGCCACCCACGGCGTGCTCTCGCACCCGGCCGCCGAGCGGCTGTCGTCCTGTGGTGCGAAGGAAGTGATCGTCACCAACACGCTGCCGATCACCGAGGACAAGAAGTTCCCGTCGCTGACAGTGCTGTCCATCGCGCCGCTGCTGGCCCGCACCATTCGTGAGGTTTTCGAGAACGGGTCGGTGACCGGCCTGTTCAACGGCAACGCTTGAGGCTGTATTTTTGGCCTCCGCTTCGCTCCGGCGGGTTTTCGGCGCCCGTGTGGCTCGTCGTTCACCCCTCGAGACTCGGCCTCCGGCCATGCGCTTCGAGGGCTGAACGACGAGCCGCGCCGAAAACCCTTGGAGTGCGCTTACTGAGCCTTTCGCTTCGCGGGCGATTTCCAGCGGGACGGAGACGATTCGCCGCTGGGCACGTCACGAGGGGGTTGGTGGAGCGTTGCATCTCACGGTTCGTGGGGGGCTCGCCTGCGGCATCGGGGGATAGGGGAATAGTTGTCTTCTGGGCGGTCTTGGTGTCCGCACTTCGGTAACGCTGGTGGTTTGTGCATTCTCTCTTCGCTGGATCGGCGGTAGGTTGGGGCTGATCGGCAACGGCGCGGTTGTGGTGGAGAGGTGGTGATGTTGTGACCACGGCATCGGGATCGGACGAAGAGCGGGATCCGCTGGTGGACGAGGTGCTGGACATCGACGAGGCCGAACCGGATCTCGATTACGACCTCGGGGATGACGAGCAGGCCGACGAGGTTCGGGAGTATGAGCGGTATATCAGTGATCCGCCGGGGGATCTGGTGATCGGGTATCACGAGGATGGGGGGCGGTTGGGGATTTCCCGGGATCTGGAGCAGTCGTGGACTCGGCGGCGGCATCGGGACGAGGAGCGGGCCGAGGATGATCGGCCGGCGGAGCTCGCCGCGATGGAGGTCGTGGACGAACCGGGCGACTGAGCCGATCGCCGCGCGCGGAACGCGTCGGCGTGGTACCCCTACGGTGCAGGCTTTTCACCGATAGCGAGGGGATGCGGCGTGGGACCGGAATCCGACAATCCCGACGCCAGTTGGCAGTATCCGGGGGGCCATCGACCCGAGCGGCCGGGCTCGCCCGCGGACGACGCCGCCGGAAGCTGGCGGTGTCCGGGGCCGGATCCCGTTCCGCCGCAGGATGATCCGCCCTCCTCGCCGCTGCATCCGGTGGCGGGGTTGTTTTCCGCGATCGCGTTCGTCTGCGCGGGGCTCGCGCTGCTGTCGTGTCTGTGGCTGCTCGGGCCGATCGGGGTGATCCTGGGCGTGGTGGGGCATGTGCGGGGCGAACGGCTCGGTAGGTGGGCCGCGGTGACCTCGGTGGCGGCGACGGTGTTGAGTCTGGCCGTCTACCATTTCGCCCCGCGGGATCTGACCCTGGACGGGCCGCGCTAGGTTGGGACGATGAGCC
This sequence comes from Nocardia macrotermitis, assembly GCF_009604405.1. Taxonomy (GTDB): domain Bacteria; phylum Actinomycetota; class Actinomycetes; order Mycobacteriales; family Mycobacteriaceae; genus Nocardia; species Nocardia macrotermitis. The sequence goes on along the minus strand of NZ_WEGK01000005.1, from coordinate 174,617 downwards.
GTTTCATCGGGTTCCCGCTGGCTGGACTCGACTTCTACGAGGATCTGGAAGCCGACAATTCGAAGGCGTTCTGGACCGCACACAAAGACGTCTACGATTCCGCTATCCGCGAGCCGATGACGGCGCTGGTGGCCCAGTTGGAAGACGATTTCGGCCCGGCCAAGATCTTCCGCCCCTACCGCGATGTGCGATTCTCGAAGGACAAGACGCCGTACAAGAATCACCAGGGCGCGGTGGCGCACGTGGCGCCGGGCGCGGGTTGGTACGTACAGATCGGGGCCGCAGGGCTTTTCGTCGCGGGCGGACTGTATTCGGCCTCCCCCGAACAACTTTCGCGACTGCGCGCCACCATCGACGACGAGGTCCGCGGGAGCGAACTGGAAACGATCCTGGCCGCCGCGACCGCCGCCGGATTCACCGTCGGCGGCGACCGGCTCAAGACCCGGCCCAAGGGTTATCCGGCCGACCACCCGCGCATCGACCTGCTGCGGCATCGGTCGCTGGTGGTCAGCCGGGAGTTCGGCGCACCCAACTGGCTGGAAACGCCACGTGCCGCAAAACATATCCGCGGATCCTGGGAGACGATGCGCCCGGTCGTGGAATGGCTTGCGGCCGTGGTCGGTTGAGTGCTGCGGGAGTTTCCGCTCAGCTACGTTGCGCGGGACGCCGCACACCCAGGCCGAGACGTCTGAGCGCGTACGCGTCGAGTTGACCGAGGAATCCGTTCAGGATCAAGGTCATCACCACCAGGATGATCAGCCCGGCGAATTCCCCGGCGGCATCCAGCGCCATCGCGGAATTGAACAATTCGTGCCCGACCCCCTTCGACGAGGCGATGAATTCCCCGCCGATGACACCCAGAATGGCCAGCGGGCCACCCGCCTTGAGCGCCGCGAAGAACGGTGACGCCAACGTCGGAATGGTCACGTAGAACAGCGTGTGACGACCGCGCCCGCCCATCATCTGAATTCCCTGCACGAGTTCACGATCGATCTGCCGCAGGCCCAGATAGATGTTGTAGAACATCACGAACGCCACCCCCATGGCCGCGATCGTGATCTTGGACCAGGCCCCGATGCCGAAGAACAGCATGAACAGCGGGGCGAGCGCGATCTTGGGAATTCCGTTGATCGCGGCCATCAGCGGTTCCAGCACCCGGCCCGCGGTGGTGAAGGTGCCCAGCAGCAACCCGAGCACGGCGCCCAGGGCGATACCCAGCCCGAAACCGACCACCACCTCGAAAGTCGTTGCCCAGATATCGATCCAGCCCGCCGCGGAGCCCAGCACCTTCCACAGTGACGTCGCCACCTCGGTCGGTTTGCTGATCGCGTAATCCGGGATCAGCGGCCCGCTCACCAGCTGCCAGACGGCCAGGAAGGCGACGATCACGAGAATGCGCAGGGCGATGATCGCGGCATTGCTCAGCCCGGTGCTCTTCACCTTCTTCCGCGCCGGGGCCGCGGTCGCGACCTTTCCGGTCTGCTGTTCGATATTCTCCGCGGTTACCATTTCGGTTCCTTCCGGGTCCACCCTGAACGTCAGTGCGGCAGATATTCGTTGGTCCAGTGGGCGTGGGTGAGCTTGGTGCCCTTGGGCAGCGCACCCTCGGCATTGAGGAATGCCATGGTGGTCTTCCAGCCGGAATCGTTCATGGACGTGCTCTGGGGCCAATCCACCTGCCGCAGACTGCGCAGCAACACCGCGTCCGGGATGCCCGTCAATGTCTGCTTCGCGATATTCAGCGATTCGTCCTCGTGGCCGCGCATGTATTTCGTGGCCTGCTCGATCGCACCGACGAATTTCCGGGTGATATCGGTGTGCGACTGCACGTAACTCTGCCGGGCCACCACGATCTGGCCGTATCCGGTCTGCGGAATCGACCATGCCGGAACGGTTTCCGGCGTCGCGACGACCACACCGTCACCGGCCGCCTGCACCGCCAGCGGAATCGGCTCCGAGGTGACGAACCAGTCGATCTGATTGTTGTTGAGTGCGGCCTTGTCCGCGGCCGGGCTCGGCAGCATCACCCAGCGCGGGCTGGTGGGCGAAACACCGTAGGCGCGCAGGAAGATTCCGGCCTGGCCCTTGGTGGTGGACGAACTCGCGCCGCCGGTGGAACCGATCAGCGCCTTGGCCACCGTCGCGGGCGGGGTCTGCTCGGTGAGGTGGTGCGCCTGGGCGAATCTCTTGCTGACGATCAGGCCGATCGGATTGCCGACCGCGTTCATCGAGACCCCGATCTCGGGGATCTTGCGGCCGACGGCGGTCAGGAAGCCGGTCGGGCTGTCGTTGTAGAACTGCACCGAATCCGATTCCAGCGCAGCAGAACCGATCGAGGCGGTGAGCGAGACGAAATCGACCTTCAGGCCCGCGGCCCGGAAGAAGCCTTTGGCGTCGGCCACATGCAGCTGGGTGTCGAAGATACTGCCGCCGACGCCGATGGAGATCTTCGTGAGCCCGTCGGCGTCGTCCGAACCGCACGCGGTCACCAGCGTCGCACCGAGCAGCGCGATCGCCGCGAGCACGCCGATCCGAATGCGCCTGGGTACCAATGAATTACGCATCCGAATCAGCCACCGAGACGCGCGGGTGATACGCCGAGGGCGTCACACGACTGGGAGACCAGCTCGTCGAAGTCGACCCGCCGGGGCAGCACTTGCTGTTCGAACGCGAAGTCCGCGGCTGCGGAGATCGGCCCGCGCAGCGCCTCGAAGCCCGCCGAATCACGTTGCGCCGCACCGGATGCCGAGCTTTCCTCGACGGCGTCGCGCATGCCGTCGTAGATCGCGCAGATCGACGCCGAATTGACCCGTGCCGCAGCGACACTCACGCCCATCACGTGATTGACCGGAGCGAAACCCTTGTCCGCCGCCCATTGTGCGGCGACATCGAGCGCGTCGGGCACGACGGTGCGAATGCGATCGTCCTTCGGCAGTTCGTTACCCATGATCCCGAAATCGAGACGGCCGTCGAGGAAGTCCTGCTGCAATTTCTCCCCCGCCGGTGCGCGGCTCACCCATTCCGGATCGGTGTATTCGTCGACGTGCCCGCCCTCGTACACGATCCAGTTCACCTTGCGCAGGTCGACGCCGTACTGCTGGGACAGGAATCCGCGCATCCACACCCCGGTGGTCTGGCTCCAGGACCGGATGCCGACGCTACGGCCCTCGATATCCCCGACCGTCAGCTCCCCGCACGTCACCAGGGTCTGGTGCTGGAACCGGGTCAATGTGGTGATCGGCAGCAGCACAACGGGTTTGCGGTAGGCGACCGCCTGCAACAGCGTCACGATGGCCAATTCACAGACCTCGGGCGAACCGCCGTTGAGGAATCCGCGCGACGCCTTGTGCACCGGTTTCACCGCGAGCCGCTCCAGCGGTGCACCGGCCGCAGCGGCCGCCTTCTCCGCCGCGGCCGCGAGATCGTCACGGCCCGTTACCAATTTCATTGTTCCTCCACGTGGATAAGTCTGGGAATGCGCGTTTCAGGCGTGTGGGCCGTGCGTGTGCGAATGCGAATGTCCGTGCGGCGCATGGTCGTGCGGCTCGTGCCCGTCGGGGCCGTGCCGATGCCGCTCGTGATGCTGCCGCAGCAGGTCGACGCCGTAGTCGTTGCCGTTGGGCGTACGCACGATGGTGTGGATGTGCCGCCGCGTCGGGGTGTCGTTGTCGAACATCACCCCGGCCATGTGCTCGAATTCGACGAGGATCACCGGACTGTGGATGCGGTAGTAGAAGACCCCGTTCGCATCACCGGCCCAGGCGAAATGCGTGTCCGATTCGCGGGCCAGCACCTCGTCCATTCGCACCGCGGCGTGTCCGTCGTTGGCCCGATTGATGTACAGCCCCAACAGATCCCGCGCGATCACATGTTGTTCGGCGGTCAACTCCCCGAACGGCAGACCCGAATAGTTCAGCTCGAAATTGTCCCGGAACGCGCCGACGAACAGTTCCGGCGGCAGGTCCTCGGCAATGGTCGCGGCCTTGCGCTGCTGCTCGTCCAGGCTGGCGAACAGATTCCGGCCGACGACCTCCTCGCGCCCGAAAGCGCGTGTGCCCGCGTACTTTCCGGACTCCGCGAGCACCGGTTCGGCCCCGAGGAAACTCGGCGTGAGCACCATCTGATCGCCGACGAAGACGCAGTTGACATTGACGTGATGCCCGTCGAGTTGCCAGCCCCACGGACCGCCCTTCTCCGGCTCCCCGTAAATGCTGAACCAGTACAGCCATTCGTTCAGCAGATCGACCTCGTCACGCATCTCGCCGATCGTGAGATTCAGGTGCATCAGGTCGATGACCTGTGCGTATCCGGCCGCACTGAGGCTGCGGCGCAGGATCTCCAGCACCAGATCGCGGGTGGTCTCGTCGAGTTCCTCCAGGCACACCCCGTGCCGCAGGAAATAGCGAGCGCCATTGTTCCAGTGCCGCCAGGACACATCACGCATGGTGAAACGCCCCTCGGCCAATTGTTCCGGCGTGAGCGCGGCGAGATAATCCTGTGCCGCGCGCCGGGGGCGTTCGACGTCGACGCCGGTGCTGCGCAGCGGGAACAATCCGGGCACCACGCCATCCGAAGTGCCAAGTCCGCGAAAGGGTTCCGCGGCCGCGCGCCGACGCCATTCGACCTTCGCCAGCAGCTCCGGTGTCCACACCGTCGGCCGCCGCGTCGGCGCGGCTCCCCGATTACGCAGTCCCATTGATTCTCCTTCGCGGCCCGCGCTCGGCGGACTTGATTTATCGGACGCCGGCATCGGCCGTATCCAGCTCGGCCTTGAACAGGCTCCACAGGTCGTTGTAGAGCTCGGCGAATTCGCTCGTCTCGAGCAGCGAACCGATGTGCCGGGGCCGTTCGAACGGAATCGGCAGCACCCGGCGGACCGTGCCCGGCCCGCTCGACATCACGATGACCTCGTCGGCCAGATAGATCGCCTCGTTCAGATCGTGGGTGACGAATACGAGCGTGCCGTTCTGCTCCTCCCACAGGTCCAGCAGATCCTGCTGGAGTTTGAGCCGGGTGATCGCGTCCAGCGGGCCGAACGGCTCGTCCATCAGCACGATCGAGGGGTCGTAGATCAACGCGCGCGCGATCGAGACGCGTTTCTGCATACCGCCGGACAGCTCGCGCGGGTAATGGTTCTCGAATCCGGTGAGTCCGACGAGCGAGACCCAGTGGGCGATGCGGTCCTCGCGTTCGCTCTTGGGCACGTTCCGGAATTTCAGCGCCAGCCCGATATTGGCTTTCACGCTCAGCCACGGCAGCAGATTGGCGCGCTGGGTGACGTAGGCGGCCGTGGAATTGACCGTCGTGACGGGTTCGCCGTCGAAGTAGACTCGCCCCCGGGTCGGGCGCAGCAGGCCCGAGGCGAGGTCCAGCACGGTGCTCTTACCGCAACCGCTGGGCCCGATCACCGCGATGAACTTTCGCTTGGTGACCTGGAAAGATACATCACGAATAGCGGGCCGGTGGCCCCCTGGGAACTCCAGGGTGACGTCCTCGAAGCGAAGCGCTTCCGCAGCTGGATCGCGCTGATCGGTCGACATCGGTGTCTCCTTGACGTGCACGCGGGTACTGGAAGCCCGCAGCCTCACAACTGGCGTCGAGTGCACCCTCCGGCGGGACGTCCCGGGCGCCGCCCGATCCACCGTCCCACACGGCCACTCATAGATTGTCTAACAATTTGTGACTCGAAACTAGCACGGCGAGATCTCCGCCACAAGCATCACAAGGTCATAGCCGATTGACCCTGACGAGTCGGCTATGAAAGCCCTTGCGCAACACAGTCTTGTATGACAATCTCATGTGACCTGCGACATACCCGACATCCCCACCGCTACGTGCGGATGCGGCGTCAGCGGCGGCGGAACCCGACGTCGCCATCTCCTCCGGCGGACTCGACCACCGAGCCGACCGTTCCTACCGGCGACCGTTCGTTCCGACCGGCGGAATCTCACGCATCGCAGGGAACCCAGAAGAGGAAGTGAACCCAGATGAGGAAAATCGCAACAGCATCGGTGCTGCTCGCGGCCGCGTTGAGCATCCCGGCCGGCACCGCGACCGCGACCACCGCACACAATGGCGCGGTCGATTTCACGGCCAGGGCCAGCGACAGTTCGACGATCATCAAGACCGACGCCGGTTCCATGGACGTCGCGAACGGCGTCTTCGAGATCAAGGCGGCCGACGGCACGGTCCTGGCCGGAACTCCGTTGAAGTTCCGCGTCGACGATTTCGAATTCCCGATCGCCGCGAACATCGCCGACCACACCGCCATGCTGACCCCGCAGTTCGACATGGGCCACGCGGTCTACAAGCCGGTCGATCTGCCCTACCAGAACACCGCGCCCTGGAAGACCCCGTACGACCGTGAGCAGGCGGCCTGGAACCGGATGAAGGACACCATCTCCACCGGCGCCACCATCGGCACCCTGACCGGCGGCCTGACCGGCGGGGCCGTGGGCTGCGTGCTCGGCGGTATCGCGGGGGCGACCGTGGCCGCGGCGACCATCGTCGGCCTGTTCGGCGCGTTCGTCCCGGCCGCGGTGATCGGTTGCATGGGCGGCATCATCGCGGTCGGCGCGCTGGGCACGCTCGCGGGTCAGCTGCTGGTGACCGCACCGGCGGCGATCGTGGCCGTGGCGCAGTACTTCAGCACGATCAACGCGCCGTTCACCCCGTCGAAGTAGAACCGTTCTCCCGCAACGGATTCCGCTGACGAGTCAGCCTCGGCCCGCCCGGTTCCGCACCGGGCGGGCTGTGGCCGTTGGTCGAGCGGCCTAGAATTCCCACTTCCCGGCAGAGGAGATCCCTTGGCGCACACCACCGACCGCCGCGCACCCTGGCACCGCACCGTCGCCGCCGCCCTGACCGGGCGGGAGTGGGCCTCGGTCGCCACGATGGCCGCGGTGGTACTGCTCCTGCACGTGCTGGGCTGGCTGACGTTGACCATGCTCGTCGCGCCGCGCCATTTCGCGTTGGGCACCAAGACATTCGGCATCGGTATCGGCCTGACCGCGTACACGCTGGGCATGCGGCACGCCTTCGACGCCGACCACATCTCCGCCATCGACAACACCACCCGCAGGCTGATGAACAACCGGCAACGCCCGCTGTCGGTCGGGTTCTACTTCTCCCTCGGCCACTCCAGCATCGTGTTCGGCCTGGCGCTGCTGCTCTCACTCGGGATGCGGTCGCTCGCCGGTTCGGTCGAGGACGACTCCTCGGCGCTGCACCGCTACACCGGCCTGATCGGCACCGGCGTCTCGGGCGGGTTCCTCTATCTGATCGCGGGGCTGAATCTCGTCGCGTTGCTCGGCATCGTGCGCGTCTTCCGGGACATGCGCACCGGCCGCTACGACGAACGCGAACTCGAGGACCGACTTGCCAAGCGCGGCTTCATGAATCGGCTGCTGAACGGACTGACCGGCGCGATCCGGAAACCGTGGCAGATGTATCCGGTCGGGCTGCTGTTCGGGCTGGGATTCGACACCGCCACCGAGATCGCGCTGCTGGTGCTGGCGGGCACGGGCGCTGCGGCCGGGCTGCCGTGGTACGCGATCCTTTGTCTGCCAATCCTTTTCGCCGCCGGGATGAGCCTGTTCGACACCATCGACGGCACGTTCATGAACTTCGCGTACAGCTGGGCCTTCGCCGAACCCGTGCGCAAGGTCTACTACAACATCGCGGTCACCGGACTGTCGGTCGCGGTCGCGCTGGTCATCGGCAGCGTCGAGTTGCTGGGCCTGCTCGCACAGCAACTCGGCTGGCAGGGCGGGTTCTGGGGGTGGATCGGCGGACTGGATCTCAATATCGTCGGGTTCGGGATCGTCGCGCTGTTCGTGCTGACGTGGGCGGTCTCGGCGTTGATCTGGCGCTTCGCCCGGATCGAGCAGAAGTGGTCCGCCCCAACGGATTACGCCACACCGTCAGACTGACGCCGCCCTCAGCAGTCGTGGCCGTGCGCCGACGACGTATCGTCCGGCACACTGAAATTCAACTGCAACGCGCGCCGCACCGCCGAGAGGTGATGCCGCATCGCCGCCGCGGCCGCCTCCGGATTGTGCGTGACGATGCAGGCCAGGATCGCCTCGTGCTCCTTGACCGAATCCAGACGCGGATTGGTCCGATCGGCATTGCTGTACTGCCGCAACACGAGTGGGTACAGCAGGCTGTCCACGAACCGGGTCAGGGTGGACTGCCGCGCGGTCTGCCGGATCTGCTCGTGGAAGCGGTGGTTCAACCGCACGTATTCGTCACGGCCGCCGGGCTTCTGGTGATCCCACATGCGCCGGCAGGTCTCGGTCATGGCCGCGATGTCCTCCTCGGTCGCGCGTTCGGCGGCCTTGGCGGCCAGCGCCGCCTCCAGCACCGCGCGCGTCTCCAGGATCTCCACGGCCTCGTCCACGGTGAACGAGCGGGTGCGGGCCCCGCGATTCACCTCGGTGGTGACGTAGCCCTCCTGCGCGAGCCGCGCGAGTACCGACCGTATCGTGCCGCGCGACACCCCGAGTTGCGCGGTGAGCTCCGATTCGGTGAGTCGGGAGTCCGGCGCGTAATGTCCGGACAGGATCAGCGTGCGCAGATCCTGATACGCCTGCGCGGTCCGGTTGGCGACCGAATCCGCCCCGGTCTCGTTACCCACAGCGATCACCATGGTGCAGTACCTTCCCCGCGGTTCGGGGACAACGCTCGCACTGCCATGTTGTTCAACAACACTGGAGCGTTGCCCTGCGATTGCTCGATCATCATCCAGTATGGGCCTGCCCAGCCGAATGCTTGTATTCAGCATTGTTGCACAATATGACGGCCCAACGCGAGCACGCAGCCGATCGGGTTCCCCGCGGTTTCCGGGTACCCGATCGGCTGCGTGCGTCGTTATTTCCGGGCCAGGGCCAGCGCCTCGGTCCGCAGCGACAGGTCGGTGTAGCTGTCGTAGGCCAGCACCTTGCGCTGACTGCCGCTCGCCACGTTCTGTCGCTGGATGAATTCGGCCTTGTTCTCGGGGAATTCGAGCGTCGGCGAGTAGGCCGCGTTCGTGCTCACGAACTGCCACTCCACCTCGCCCTCGGCCTGCGAGCCGCCCGCGCCCATATACGCCTTCACGTACGGATCCTTGGATTCGGGCGTGGTCAGGTAGGCGAAGAGCATGGCGTAGGCCGCCAGCACCTTCACCATCGCGGGGCGTTTGTCGGCGATCGCCTGGGTCGAGGCCACCGCGGCGTTGTTCATCCACAGCGGCAGTTCCTGGTTGACCGTGGCGATCATCCGGGTGTGCTGCTTCTTCGCCAGTACTTCGTTGCCGACCTGGCCGTACCCGCAGTCGACCTGACCGGCCAGCGCGGCCTTCAACGAATCCGCGCTGCTGCCGACATTGCGAAAGGTCGCGCTCTCCTTGGGAATTCCGTACTTGGCCAGCAGCGCGGCGAACACCGCGTACAGCTCCGACCCGACCGCGCCCACCCCCAGCGTCTTGCCGCGGAGGTCGCGCGCGGAGGTGATCTTCGGATCGCTGCTGAACAGGGCACTGGTGGAGACGACCTGGGTGCCGCCGACGACCTTGAGCCGCATACCCTTCTCGATACCGGGCAGGATGCCGATCAGCCCGCTGGTCATGGTCAGATCCGAGGAGCCCGACGCGACCGCGGCCAGCACCTGATTGCCGGAACTGACGTTGGAGATCTTCGCCTGCGCCCCGAGTTTCTCGAAATACTTTCCGTCGCTGAGCAATTGGTTCAGCGCGACGGCTGCGGTGGCGGAGGTGTTGATGATCCGGACGGTATTCGGATCGCTGCCGCAGGCCGCCAGCAGCCCGGCCGCGCCCACCCCGGCGGTGAGACCGAGGAAGCCGCGCCGCGACAGCCGTCCGAGCGGAACCTGCCTCGTTGCATGGTTCATCGCTATCTCCTTGTGCCGGAATAGATCCGGGCCGCGGTGCCGCCGAGGATCTCATCGCGCTGCACGGGGGCGAGTGCGGCGAGCGCGTTCTCGACGAAGCCGCGCAGTTCGGCGAGCGACCCCTGGGAGGCGGGGAAATTCGAACCCCACGCGATCCGCTCCGCGCCGAAACCCTCGACCAGCCGCGCGATCAGCTTGACCGGATCACCGTCCGGTTCGGCCGCGGCCCGGCGGATGGTGATCGGGGTGATCTTCAGGAACACGTTCGGGAACTCGGTCAGCTCGAACAACTCGCTCAGACCCGAATATGGCGGTCCCCCAGCGAGATTCGGCCGACCACCGTGATCGAGCGCGACCACCAGATCCGGATGCCGGCGCAATACCGACGCCAGGATCGGCGCGTGATGCGAATGCATCTGGATGCAGACCGGGATCCGCTCGGCCGCCAGCCGCGACCAGGCCGGTTCCAGCCGGGGATCGTCCAGGCTCGCGGCATTGGCGACCGGCGTCGTACCGTCGGCCGCGCGAACCCGCACCCCGGCGAATCCCCGCTCACCGATCCAGTACTCGATGCGTTCGAGGGCGTCGTCGGCGACCAGATCGATCGAACAGACCCCGATCAGCCGATCCCGGTGTGCACCAAGGGAATCCGCGACGTAGCTGTTGTCGAAACCGTACATCGTCGCCGCCTGCACCACGGCCGCCCGCTCGATCCCGGCCTCGTCGAGCGACCGCAGCAACTCATCGAGCGTGGCCGGACGTTCCGAGGACCAGGTGGATTGCTTGCCGTCCACCATGGATGCCGGATAGCGCTCAGCACCCCGGATTGTATGTGCGCGTGCAATTCGACCAGTCTTATCGTCACTTTCACCTCGATTCGTCACGCGACAGCGCGGCAATCTCCTTCAGCCAACGGGCCACACCTCGAGCAGCACGCCGATCCGCATCAAGATCAGCAACGGAGACATGGAGTCTGCCTGATAGACAGCAGTATGAGTCTGGATCCGACCGTCGAATCCGGATATGCCGGTGAAGAGTTCGGCAATCACACCGATCAGCGCGCGGCCGATCGAGATGTGGAGACCCCCCATGACGAACAGCACCGAACTCGACAGGATCGGTCTTGCGACCATCTGGTATGCCGAAGCCACGTACGCGCGGTAGACGTAGAGCACGTGCTGAACGACCTCACGCGCCTATGACGCGTTCAACAGCATCGAGAACAAGGTCAGCATGAACGCCTTGGTCGAGCGTGACCCGCCGTCCCTGGCAGAGAGGGCACGGGAAAGCGACTTATGGCACATGACAACCTTCTTCGATAGTATGTTCGAATGGACGAGGTGGTGCGATACACATACCGGCTTCGGCCCGGTCGCACCGCAGAGAAAGCGCTGCTGGCCGAATGGGGCCGCTGCCGATGGCTGTGGAATGAGGCGGTCCACCAGCAGCGATCGGGGCAGAAGCCAACGTTCGCGCGGTTGGGAAAGCTGCTGACTCGGGCGCGAGCGGCGATGCCGTGGCTACGGGAAGGTTCCAGGGTTGCCCAGCAGCAGATGCTACGCGAATACGCGCAGTCGTTGGATCTTTCTTTCAGGGTGAAAGAGCGACGCCGCCCGAAGGTGAAGTCCCGCAAGACATCCCTACCCTCGCTGGAGTACACGCGAAGTGGGTTCTCGCTTCGCAAGGGTCGTTTGATACTGCCGAAGGGCGTCACGATCCCAGTGGTTTGGTCGCGAGAGTTGCCATCCGAACCAACATCGGTCCGTGTCCGCCAGGACAGTCTGGGACATTGGTATGCCTCGTTCGTTGTACGACGCGAGATTACCGATTCTCCACAGGGTCAGGGTGGCATCGGGATCGATTGGGGTGTAACCACCACTGCGACCACCACCGACCCGACCTTCGATCTACCGCATCTCGGCCATCGCAGGCGTTGTGCCGCAGAGTTGGCGAAGGCGCAACGTGCAATGGCGCGACGTCATCGAAAAGGTCGCCCACAGTCTCGCGGTTATTCCGATGCCAAACGCCGAGTTGCTCGGTTAACGAAGAAAGCGGCCCGGCGAACCACCCACGACTCGCGCATGTGGGCCAAACATGTTGTTGACCAGCATAATCTGATCGCAATCGAGGACTTCAAACCGACTTTCCTGGCCAAGTCCACCATGGCCCGCAAAGCCGCTGACGCTGCGATCGGTACAGCCAAGCAGGAACTGATCAAACGTGCCAAGCGGTCCGGGCGGACGGTGGTGATGGTCCGGCCCGCATATACAACCATGACATGCAGCGCTTGCTTTGCGAGAACCAAGCAAAGACTGGAACTGCACGAGAGGGACTTCCGGTGCGACAGTTGCGGATTCGCAGACAGTCGAGACCGGAACGCTGCCAGAGTGATTCTGGCCGTGGCAGAACGGGGCCACGTCAGTGTTGAGGACGTAAGACGATCGAATCACCACCCCCAGGTGGATAGTCCGGTTGCAGTCTGAGCTGGAAATCTCCCACCTCAGGGGGGAGAGCCGCTAACAGATGTTGTTGTGCCGCATAGTCGATCGACAAGCGCAGCGCTTCTTGAATACTGTCGGTGAGACCGTGGCCGTAGCCGCGCGGGCCCGGTTCGGACCTCGCGGTGAAGGCGTCGATCTCTGCGGCGAATGCATCATAGACCGCACGCACAGCCTCTGGATCCTCGCGCAAGAGTTCGGTGCGCACGGTTAGAAGATGATTGATCGGGACGGTCCGATGCCGTTCATACCATGCCTTCTCGACCTGTTTATAGTCCTGAATCAGCGGTTCGAGCGGGGCACCGGCAGGCACTGCCTTCGGGCCCATCACTACCGCAGCGATATCACCCGAGCACACCAGATCGATCAGCGATTCGGAGGTCCGCTCGACATTGGCCGGTTCGACGTATTCCGCAACATGCGGCCCCTCGGTGGTCACCCAGGTGATGTCATCGGGGTCAATGCCATAGTCCTCGGCAAGCAGTCCACGCACCCACATCCCGGTGGTTTGTGTATAAGCTCGGACCCCAACTCGTTTGCCTGCCAAGTCCTTCGGGCTCTTGATCGGACCGCTAACCATCTGGCAGATCGACCGGTGATGAAAGTTCCCGTGCAGAGCTAGAGGCAACGCACTCAGCTCAATGCCCGCTTCCCGTGCTTGAAGATAGGTCACCAAGGCCAGTTCACAGAAGTCGAATTTCAGCTCCCGCACCATCGGCGCGAAGGCCCGGTGGATGGGTTCGATCTCCGGGAATTCGACCCGGCAGTTCTCCGGTGCACGCGCGCCGGACTTCACCGGTGTCGTGTACGGGTAGTCGCGAACCGCCGCTGTGTAGGTCTTCACTGTCCACCAACCTCCCATGCGTTTCGGGTGTGGCCCGGCCGTCGTCCGACTCGCGCCGCGCGGGGTGACCGCCGGGCCGTGAGGTGCGGATCCGATTCGAGGGGTAGCGAGGTCGAACCATCGCTCTCAACGCAGATTGTCTAACAAGATGTGAGATCAAGCTAACATCGTTGTGACATCGCGGCAAGTATCTTGCTCTATCTAATGACCCACTGCTAACGTGCCTGAGAAGTTGTTAAACAATCTAGGCGATCGAGGGATAGTTCTCCCCCAGCCGCAGAACCGTCTCCGGCGTCCGTCCGCAGCCGAGCTCACCCGTCCGACGCCGCCCGAGCCAAGTGAGGTCCAGTGCGTTGATCACGATCACAGAAGACATAGACGTCCCCTGCCCGACCGAGCGCGTGTGGGAGGTGGTTTCGGACCCCTCGCAGGTCGTGGGGTGCATCCGCGGCGCGGAACTGGGGGAATCCCACGAGGACGGTTCGTTCGACGGCGCGCTGGTGGTGAAATTCGGCGCGGTGCGGGTGAAATTCGGCGCTCGCATCGCCCTGGATCTGGACGCCGACACCCGGGAGGGGCATCTGACCGCCCGCGGTAACGACGGTCAGGGCGCGACGCGCTACAAGGCGAACGCCACCTTCGGGGTCGGTGCGGGTCCGAAGGAGGGGACGTCCCGAGTGCGTGTCCGGGGCGAGATCACCCTCACCGGAAAACTCGTACCGCTGATCGAAGCCGGAGCGGGAGCGGTCATTTCGCGGATGACCAAGGACTTCGCCGATGAACTCGTGCGGCGGTGCGCGGGTGACGAGGTGGCCGCGGAGGTCGCGCCGGTCCGGCGGTCCTGGTGGGCGCGCCTGGGCGATTGGTGGCGACGCGTCACGGGGAAGCGGACCGCGGAGGCCGTGCGATGAGACTGAACAGTGTGATCGCCGCCCTGGAATCGGGCGGCCATGCCTTCGCGGCCTTCGCGGCCCCGGAACCCGCTGTGGCACTGGACTTCGCGACGTCGGACTACGACGGCCTGGTGTTCGAATCCGAGCACAAGCCCTGGGATGCGACGACTTTGCGCGACAGCCTGCAATATCTGCTGAACCGCCGCCGCATCTTCGAGGCCGACACGCTCGCCCCCGCACCCACTCCGCTGATCCGAATCCCGGTGAACGGCGCGGAATTCGGGCAGTGGCACGCCAAGCAGGCACTGGATCTGGGCGCCTACGGCATCGTCTGGCCGCACATCTCGACGGTCGAAGAAGCGCGCAATGCCGTTGCCGCATGCCGTTATCCGCGCCTGCCCGACGCGAAATACCATGAGCCACCGGGCCTGCGCGGTGACGCACCGGCCGCCGCCGCCCGCTACTGGGGTGTGTCCACCACCGAGTACTACGCCAAAGCCGATGTGTGGCCGCTGGATCCGGACGGGGAGATCCTGGTGGTGATCCAGATCGAGGATCAGCTCGGCATCGAGAACCTGCCGGCGATCCTCGAGCAGGTACCCGGGATCGGGCTCATCCTGATCGGCGAGGGCGATCTGAGCCAGGAACTCGGCATACCGCGTCAGCTGGACCATCCGCTGCTGGTCGAGGCCCGGCGGCGCATCGTGCGGATCTGCCACGACCACGGCGTCGTCGTCGGGCACCCGCACGTCACCCCCACCAACGTCGAGCAGGTGCTCGACGAGGGCTACCGCTTCCTGATGTCCGCGCCGGTGCGCGGTTATCCGGGCCTGGACCTGGGCCGCACGCTCACCGGCCGCGCCTGAATCAGCACTCTTGGAGAATTCATGATCATCGACTGTCACGGCCATTTCACCACGGCCCCAAAGGAATTGGGGATATGGCGGGAGCGCCAGATCGCCGCGTTCGAGGGTTCGGGCGCGCGCGTCTCGCCGAGCGAACTGGAGATCGGCGACGAACAGATCCGCACCGCCATCGAACAGGGGCAGCTCAAACTCCAGATCGAGCGCGGCACCGATCTGACCATCTTCTCGCCGGGCGCGGGCAAGATGGCGCACCACTACGGCGACGCGCGGACCAGCCTGGACTGGTCGCAGGTGAGCAACGATCTGATCGCGCGGGTGTGCGGGCTGTTCCCGGACCGGTTCGTCGGCGCGTGCCAGCTGCCGCAGTCGCCCGGAGAGGCGCTCGCGGAATCCATCCGCGCCTCGGCGATCGAGGTGGAGCGTTGCGTCACCGAGCACGGATTCGTCGGCTGTCTGCTCAATCCCGATCCGTCCGACGGGTTTTGGCAGGCCCCGCCGCTGACCGACCGGGTCTACTACCCGCTCTACGAGAAGCTGGTCGAACTCGACGTGCCCGCGATGGTGCACGTCGCGATGTCCCGCAATGCCGCGATCCAGGGCACCTGCGCGCACTACCTGAACGGTGACACCTCGGTGTTCATGCAGCTGTGCCAGTCGGAGCTGTTCCGCGACTTCCCGACATTGCGGATGATCATCCCGCACGGCGGCGGCGCGGTGCCGTACCACTGGGGTCGCTACCGCGGCATGATGATCGATCAGGGGCGGCCGCCGCTGGAAGAAGCGTTGCTGCACAACGTCTTTTTCGACACCTGCGTCTATCACAAGCGCGGCCTCGAGCTGCTCACCGATATCGTGCCCGCGCGCAACGTGCTGTTCGCCTCGGAGATGATCGGCGCGGTCCGCAGCGTGGATCCCGAGACCGGACGCCGGTTCGACGACACCAAGGCGATCCTGGATTCCATCGAGTCGATCGGCGACCAGGATCGCGCGGCGATCTACGGCGACAACGCATTACGCGTCTTCCCGCGGCTGAACGCGGCATTGCAGAACACCAAGCAGCAGGAGGTTGCGCAGTGAAGGTCTACGAAGCGCTCGCCAACGCGTTCGCCGCCGAGGGGGCGACCCACGTCTTCGGCATGATGGGCGACGCCAATATGCACTGGATGAACGCCCTGGCCGAACACGGAACGCGGTTGTACGAGGTGCGGCACGAGGGTGCGGGCCTGAGTATGGCGCACGGATTCGCCCGTGCCACAGGGCAACCCGGCATCGTGACCACGACCAGCGGTCCGGGCACCGCGCAGCTGGCGACCTCGATGATCGTGGCGAGCCGGGCACGGATTCCGCTGGTGGCGTTCTGCGGGGAGACCTCGCTCGGTGACACCTCGGCCGTGCAGTATCTGGATCAGCGTCGGTTCGCCGCCGCGATCGAGTCCGAGTTCATCCAGGTGACCAAGGCCGACTCCGCCGAAGATGTTGTGCGACAGGCGTTCTACCGAGCGCGGACCGAATCGCGGCCGGTGCTGATCAGCGCGCCGTTCGACGTGCAGTTGCAGGAGTTCGACGACTTCAACGACTACGTTCCCTCGACCGAGCTGATCCGGCCCCCGACGCTGCTGCCGAATCCGGAGCGGATCGCGCGGGCGTGCGAGCTGATCGCGGCGGCCAAACGTCCGGTGATCATCGGCGGGCGCGGGGCACGGCGGGCCGAGGCGGGTGCGCAGATCCTCGAATTGCAGCGTCGCACAGGGGCTTTGCTGGCCACCACATTGCAGGCCAAGAACTGGTTGTACGGGGAGACCGACTATCACGTGGGTATCGCGGGCCTGTTCGGCAGCAAGGTCGCGATGGAGTTGTTGCAGGAGGCCGACTGCGTGATCGCGGTGGGCGCGAGCCTGAACCACTACACGATCGAGAGCGGATATCTGTTCCCCGAAGCGACTTTCGTGCAGATCGACACCGCGCCGCATCTGGTGATGGGCAACGGCAAGGTCGCCGACTGCTACATCCAGGCCGACGCGATCAGCGGGCTCACCGAGCTGACCACGGCCCTGGATTCGCGCGGCGTCGGGCTGACCGGATTCCACACCCCCGAGGTGCACGACCGGCTCACCGCACCGCTCATCGATCCCGCCGAATACCGCAGCGGCAACGGACTTCTCGATCCGCGCGAGGCGATCGCGGTGATCGACGCCGAGCTGCCCGGTGAGATCGGGCTCGTGCTGGGCAGCGGACACCAGACCGATTTCGGCACCATGCTGTTCCAGCGTTCGCGCGAAATCACCTCGAACTACGGCATGTTCGGCGCGATCGGGCAGGCGCCGCTGCTCACCATCGGCATCGCCGTCGCGACCGGGGAGCCGACGTTCGTGGTGGAGGGTGACGCGAGTTTCCTGATGCACCTCTCGGAATTCGAAACCGCTTGCCGCTACGGGCTTCCCGTGCTGGTTGTGGTCATGAACGACGAGGGGCTGGGCGCGGAGTACCACAAGTCGCGGGCCAAGGGATTGGATCCGGAACTCGCGGTGATCTCCACGCCGGAGTTGGGCGCGGTGGCCGAGGCGCTCGGCGGGAACGGCGCGACCGTCCGCACCGTCGCCGAATTGCGTTCCGCGCTGGGCGAATACTTGCGCGCGCCGGGGCCGACGGTGATCGACGTCCGGATCACCCGCGACGTGCTGAGTGTGCCGTACCGGCGGATCCAGTTCGGCGAGGACGTCTGATCCGATTCCGATTTCTGAACGAAAAGGCAAGATATGAACAAGCTTTCGATGGTTCTGGGCAACTACCCACACGCCGCGCCGCTGCTGCGGGGTGACGTCGAGCTCGACGGGTACGCGGTGGAACCCGTGACGGTCGAACCGGTCATCGGCGCGTACCGGCGGATGATCCGCGACCTCGAATTCGACGTCTGCGAACTCGCCCCGACCTCCTACCTGATGGCCCTGCAGGCCGAGGTGGGGCTGACCGCGATCCCGGTCTTCCTCAACCGCCGCTTCCACCACTCCGATGTGCAGTGCGCCGCCGGATCGGGCATCGGTGTCCCGAAAGATCTGGCGGGCAAGCGAATCGGCGTGCGCGCCTACACCGTGACGACCGGGGTGTGGGTGCGCGGCATCCTGTCGAACGAGTACGGCGTCGACACCGATTCGATCACCTGGGTCGTGGACGACGACGACCATATCGAGGGCCGCGCGCCGTCGAACGTCGAGCGGGTCACCGACGGGCGTTCGCTCGGAGAGTTGTTGCGCGCCGGGGATATCGACGCCGCGCTCAGCGGTAACGCCGGGACCGGTCGCGCGGGCGCACCCCGCTCGGGCTGGCAGGCCGCGCAGCCCGACGCGCAACCCGAGGCCGACGCCGGACCGTATCCGCTGTTCGCCGAGCCGGAGATACTGGCCACCGACTGGTACCTGCGCACCGGGATCTACCCGCTGCACTCGGTGATCGCGATCCGCAGCGAACTGGTCCGGCGCGATCCCGAACTGCCGACCGCGCTGTACGCCGCGTTCGCCGAGTCCAAACGTCGTCAGGTGGAGGCGGATTCGCAGTGGTCGGCGCTGCCGCGACTGGGGAGGCAGGCAGCTCAGATCGGTGGCGACCCGATTCCCTACGGCCTCGAGGCGAATGACGCCAGCCTGCGCGCGCTGGTGCAGTTCTCCCGGGAACAGGGCCTGCTCGACCCCGAATTCCCCGCCGATCCCGCGCGCCTGTTCGACGACGGCGACTATCCGGACGCCTGAGCGCACTGCACCGAAAAAGACTGTCCCGCAATGGAAAAGATCAGCTATGGACATCATAGATACGCACTGCCACATCATCTCCGACGACACCGCCCGCTACCCGCGCGCGCCGCTGGGCGGTAAGCAGTCCGGCTGGGCCTCCACCCGCCCGGTCACCGCGGCGGGCATGGTCGCGGCCATGGACGAGACCGGAATCTCCCGATCGGTGCTGGTCCAGGCCACCACCGCGTACGGCTACGACAACTCGTACGTGCTGAACAGCCAGGCACAGCGGCCGGACCGGTTCATCGCGGTGGGCACGGTGGATCCGCTGCGGCCCGATGCCGCCGACAAGCTGGCCGCGGCCGTGGGCGACGGCGGCCTGTCCGGGGTGCGGCTGTTCACCAGCGGCAGCACGGTTCCCGTGCAGGGTGAATGGTTCGCAGCCCCGGAGACCTACCCGTTCTGGGAGAAGGCCACCGACCTCGGCGTCACCGTCTGCATGCAGATGCGCCTGGGCCCCGCGACCGCCCAACTCGAGGAACTGCTGCGCCGCTTCCCCTCGGTCTACGTCCTGCTCGACCACATGGGCTACCCCGACGTCGTGGCCTCCCCCTCGGCCGCCGGCAAAGAGGTCGCCGCCCTGGCCCAGCACCCCGGCCTGCACCTCAAACTGACCCACCGCACCCTCGAACCCCTCCGCGACGTCGGCAAGGAAGCCGCGAGCTTCCTCGACCCCGTCCTGACCGCCTTCGGCGCGAACCGCATCGCCTGGGGCTCCAACCTCCCCGCCGCCGAACAACCCCTCCCCGAACTCCTCGCCCTGGCCCAAGCCGTCCTCAGCGACGTCCCCCAGGCCGACCGCGAGGAGATCTTCGCCGGAACAGCCCGTCGGCTCTACCCCCGCCTGGCAGCATCGGCGTAGCCGCAAACCCACAAGTCCGCTGGAATACGTTGTGCGCCTCGCAGTTAAGCGCATCCGACGACCGCAGGCAAGGCGAAGTACGTGGCCGGTCTCGATCCGGAAACGCACGGATCACCACGAGACACTTCGGCGAATACGTTGTGCGCCTTACCCATAAGGCAGCCTGAACAGAATGGCCTGTCGCAGTGGACAGTCGGGGTCCAGGGGACGACCAGGACCGGGGTCCGGTCGGCGAGATCGGTGGATTCGTCGGCCCAGGCTTCGGGCGTAACGTCGCCTGTCTCCGCCGGAAACGCGCGATTCGCCACGAGACACTTCGGCGAATACGTTGTGCGCCTTACTCATACGCCCGTCTGTCGGAATGACCTGTGGCCGTACGCAGTCGGGGTTCAGGGGGCGACCGGAACCGGGGCCGGGTCGGCGAGATCGATGGACTCGTCGGCCCAGGCTTCGGGGGTGCGGGTGGCACCGGAGGCGATGAGGTCGCGGGCGGTTCCGATGTCGCGGGGGCGACCGAGGGATACGGCTCCGGTCAGGGCGCCTGCGGTGAGGGCGAGGGCGGTGAAGTTGCGGGTGGCGATCGAGCCTCTGATGATCAGGTCGTCGTAGGTGGCGGGCCAGCCCGCGAACTGGAGGTTCAGGCCGTATTGGGTGGACCAGCCCCAGGGCGTTTCGGAGTCGGGGAGCTGTTGTCCCAGCAGGGATTTGGCGGCGGCTTTACCGTCGGACAGGGCGCTGTTCCAGTGTTCGCAGCGTTCGTGGCGGCCACGGCGCGGGTCGAAGCGGCTGGCCACATCGCCAGCGGCGTAGACGCCCGCGGCGGAGGTTCGGTACTGCTCGTCCACCAGAATGCCGTCGTCCACGACGATTCCGACGGTTCTGGCCAGGGCGGTGTCGGGAACCGCGCCGATGGCGACCAACGCCGAGGAGGCGGTCCAGGTGCGGCCGTCGGTAGCCGTGGCGACGACTCCCCGACCGTCGATCTGGCAGAGTTCGGCGAGGCGGATGTCGTTCTCGATCCGCACCCCGTGTTCGGCGTGCAGATCCACCATCAGATCCGAAATCTCCGGTGGCACAATGCGATCCAGCGGCGCCGCGCCCGCATGCAGAATCCGCGCCTCCGCGCCCAGACCGCGGGCGGTGGCGGCGACCTCCAACCCGACCAGCCCCGCGCCGATGATCAGCAACGGCCCGTTCTCGATCGCCGCGCGCAGCGGCGCGATATCAGCGACGCCGCGCAACGTCCGGACCCGCACGGGCGGATGCTGTTCCAGCCGACGCGCCCGCGCACCGGTGGCCAACAGCAGCGCGTCGTAATCCAGCGACTCACCGCTGCTCAACCACAGGCGGCGGCGATCGGTATCGATATCGACCACCCTGGTCGCCAAGCGCAGCTCGATATCGCTGTCGTACCAATACTTTTCGGGCTCCAGCAGGCATCGCTCGATCTCGCGAGTCCCGGCGAGCAGATCCTTCGACACCATCGGGCGGCGGTAGGGGCCGTGGCGTTCCGCGCCGACGAGCACGATCCGGCCGGTGTACCCCTCGGCGCGCAGGGTCCGGGCGGCGGTGGCCCCGGTCGGTCCGGCCCCCGCGATCACGATCCGATCCGTCATGCCCGGGAGACCTCGACCATCTCGAAATCCGCCTTGGCCGCACCGCAATCCGGGCACGCCCAGTCCTGCGGAATATCGTCCCAGCGGGTGCCGGGCGCGATGCCGTCCTCGGGCCAGCCCAGCGCCTCGTCGTACTCGAAACCGCATTGCAGACAACGGAACAGCTTGTAGTCGGTACTCATCGGGACTTCCTTCCGGATAAATCGGTGACGGGCTCGAAATCGACCTTCTCCCGGACGCCACAGTCCGGACAGCACCAGTCGTCGGGAATCGCGGACCACGGCGTTCCGGGCGGAAACCCTTCGCGCGCCGCGCCTTCGGTCTCGTCGTAGACGTATTCACAGACCGGGCAACGATATTCGGCCATCACCGTGCTCCGTACTTCGCCAGCACCCGTTCGCGTTGTGCGGGTTGAATATTCACGCGAGTGATATCGCCGTCGTAATGCTCGAGCACCCGGCGATCCATCACCCTGCGCCACAGCGGCGGGAAATAGGCCAGACCGATCATGCTGGCATAACCGCTGGGCAGGTTCGGCGCGCCGTCCATACTGCG
Source organism: Nocardia macrotermitis (assembly GCF_009604405.1). GTDB lineage: Bacteria > Actinomycetota > Actinomycetes > Mycobacteriales > Mycobacteriaceae > Nocardia > Nocardia macrotermitis. Next base: position 152,807 of record NZ_WEGK01000005.1, on the reverse strand, counting down.
CAGAATCTGGTAGCGCCGAGTGGGATTCGCGTGATGATCACTGTGCCGCTGCAGGTGGTACAGGAAGATATTGGTCACGATGTGGTCGGAATTCCAGCTGTGTTCCGGGGTGCACCGCTCGTACCGCCCACTCGCGGTGCGCTGCCGCAGCAGGCCGTAGTGCTCGAGGTAGTTCACCGTCTCCAGCAGCGAGAAGCCGTAGACCGCCTGCACCAGCAGATAGGGCAGGATCGCCGGTCCGAAGATCGCGGTCAGCACGCCCCACAGCACCAGCGTCATCAGCCAGGCGTTGAGGATGTCGTTGTGAATCGTCCACGGGCTCTTACCCATTCGCCCGAGGCGGGTCTTCTCCAGCTCCCACGACGACCGCAGGCTCCCCCACACACTGCGCGGCAGGAACATCCAGAAATTCTCGCCGAAGCGGGCGCTGGCGGGATCCTCCGGCGTGGCCACCCGCACGTGATGTCCGCGATTGTGCTCGATGTAGAAGTGGCCGTAGCCGGTCTGCGCCAGCGTGATCTTCGAGAGCCAGCGCTCGAGCTGATCCTTCTTGTGCCCGAGTTCGTGCGCGGTGTTGATGCCCACGCCGCCCACCGCGCCGATGCTCAGCGCCAGGCCGATCTTGGAGATCACGCCGAGCCCACCGTCGATGCCCAGCCAGGACAGGTCCGGCGCCGTCCACAGATAACACGCGAAAACCAGGCTGATCAGCTGGAACGGGATGTACGCGTAGGTGCAGTAGCGGTAGTACGGGTCGTTCTCGAGCTGCTCCATCACCTCGTCGGGCGGATTCTGGCCGTCCGGACCGAAGAACAGATCCAGCGTCGGCAGCAGCACGTAGACCAGGATCGGGCCGATCCACCACCAGACCGGGCTCACCGCCTGCCAGCCGAACCAGTTGAACGCCCGGACCAGCGCCGTCGCCACGAACAGCGCGGTCGGCGCGACCAGGCCGAGCAGCCACAGATACCGCTTGCGGTCACGCCACTGCCGGGGCTCGGCCGCGGTGGGCCCCGATTCGCCGATCCGAGATGTCGTCATATCGCTCTCCGTTTACACATTCGCCGCATGTGTATCCAGTGAAGACAACTTATGCTTGATTGTCAACGACGGAGTCACAAGAGGAGCTGATGTACGATGACGACCGTGGCAGATGCGCCGAATTTCCAGTCCGAGATGCGCCTGCTCCTGCGCGAACGAGCCCTGGACGCCGCCCGGGAGGTGGTCTGCACCGAAGGCTGGGGCGCGGTGAACATGTCCCGGCTCGCCAAGGATGTCGGCATCAGCCGCCCGGTCCTCTACAAGGAGATCGGCACCCGTCAGGCCCTCGCCGACGCGCTGATCGAACGCGAACTCGGCACCTTCCTCAGCGGTATCGTCGCCACCCTCGCCGAACACCCCGCCGACCCCATCACCGGCATGACCCACGCCGCCGAGTACACCCTGCGCACCGGCGCGGACAACACCCTGCTCAAAGCGGTCCTGTCGGGCCGCCACACCGGCGACACCACCCTGCTCCCCGCCCTGGTCACCGAACCGGAACCGGTCCTCGGCCGCGCCCTGACCGCCCTGATCGCCGCCATGCGCGACCGCTACCCCCACCTCACCCTCACCGACGACGACCTGTCCACCCTGGTGGAAATCCTCGTCCGCCTGACCCTGAGCCACCTGTTCCAGCCCATCGGCCCCATCGATCAGGCGACCACCCAGATCGCCCTGGTGATCACCCGGGTCTTCACCGCAATGGCCGCCTAGCACCGACGAAAACCCATGCCCGGGCGACGACGAGCCGCCCGGACATGCGGCGATCACTTACCGTTGCGCGCCTTGTATTCGATCGCGTAGGCGAGCTTGCCCGGCTTCGCATCCGAGTACGGCTTCGACAGCTTGGCGAATTCGCCTGCGGTGGCGGCGCTTCCGGCATTCCACGCGGACAGCACGCCCAGGTCGCCGGCCGTCTTACCCTCGGCCACAACACCATTGGCACCGAGCGCGACCTGCGCCCGGGTCATGGTCTCGACCGCGGACAGGTAGCTGGTCAGGTCCTTGGCGTTCCAGTCCGGGACCGCCTTGCCGTCGCGAACCCAAGCGCCCCAATAGAATTCCTGGAACGGCAGCGAATTCTGCGAATAGCCGATGTCGCGGCCGAAGTAGAGCAGGCCCCGGTACTTGTCGTTCGCGAAGTTGGCCAGCCCTACCGACTTCGGCAGCTGCGCCGGCTTGATCGTCCTGCCGTTCACATCCTTCAGCCACGCCCAGCCGTTCTTCTGCATGGTGTCCCAGAACGTCGACATCGGCTGCGCACTCAGGTTGCCCAGCACCTTGAGCCGGATGTGGGTGTCCGCGCCGGCGTCCGGAGTCTCGTAGAACGAGGTGAGGGTGTGGTGGCCGTCGGTCAGGTACAGCTTGCCGCCCGGACCGATGACCACGGTCTTCATATTGGCGATGCTCTCGGTGGTCTCCTTGCCGATCGCCACCGAACACGTGAACGAGGCCGAATTCCGCAGCGTCGAGGCGGCGGTCACCGTCGCCGCACTGACCTGACCGTTGGATTCGCACCAGTCGTCGAACTTCTTGTTCACGGTGTCCTTGCCGAGGGTGTAGCGCCCCAGCTTGTAATACACCTCGTCGTAGCCCAGCGACGGCTGCGTCGGCAGCACGTCACCGATCCGGACGTCGACCAGATCATTGGTCTTGGCGCACAGGTACTTCGCCGCCGGGTTGTGCCGCTGCGTGGTGGCGCAGTCGGTGTCGGCCGTCGCCGGAGCCGTCAGTGCCACGGTGCTGGACAGCGACACCATGAGCCCCGCGACCGCGGCCACCCATCGGGCCCGTACCGAACTGGTCTTCACCATCTGATCCCTCGATTCATACATGTGGTGCAAACCGAACAACGGTCACCAGCCCCGATGAAGCCCCGACAAGCCACGGGCGGCCGGATCCTGTTGTCTTGGCAAACAATCAGTGAATCAGCGGACCGCATCGGAGATCAGGAGTGTCGCATGTCGGCGCAGCACCGGTAGCCCCGACCATGGGACGGTCGGGGCTACCGGTGTGAGCTGTCGATCAGCGGCGGGCGGCCAGGATCAGGGCGAAGCGATCGTCCGGATCGGTCCAGATGTGCTCGGTGTCGAAACCCGCGGCATCGAGTTCGGCGGTCAGGCCCTGCGGACGGAATTTGGCGGAGATCTCGGTCCGCATCTGCTCACCCCGCGCGAACTCGACGGTGATATCCAGATCGGGAACCGCGACGGTCATATCCCGGGTGGCTTCGAGCCGCATCTCGATCCACTCGTGCTCGGCATCCCACAGCGCGATGTGCCGGAAGGCATCCGGATCGAAATCGGCGCGGAGGCGAGAGTTCAAGACGTGCAACACATTTCGATTGAACTCCGCGGTGATTCCGGCGGCGTCGTCGTAGGCGGGCACCAGGACGGCCGGATCGATGACCAGCCCCGCACCGAGCAGCAGTTGCTCACCGGGTTCCAGCACCGCCGCGACACCGGCGAGGAACTCGGCGCGTTCGGCGGGGATCAGATTGCCGATGGTGCCGCCGAGAAAGGCGATCATGCGACGCCCGCCGCGCGGCAGATTGTGCAGGGTATCGGTGAAATCGCTGACCACGCCGTGCACCGCGAGCCCCGGGAATTCCACACTGACCTGATCGGCCGCACCGCGCAGCGCGGACTCCGAAACATCCTGGGGCACATAGGTCTTCAACGGCCCGGCCGAACTCAGCGCGGACAGCAACAGCCGGGTCTTGGCCGCCGACCCGGCACCGAGTTCCACCAGCACCTCGGCCCGCGCGATCCGCGCGATCTCCCCGACGACGCGCTCGAGCAACGCCCGCTCGGTCCGGGTCGGGTAGTACTCCGGCAGCCGGGTGATCTCCTCGAACAGCTCACTGCCGCGCGCGTCGTAGAACCATTTGGGCGGCAACGTCTTCGGGTCCGAGGTCAGCCCGCGCCGCGCGTCCGCGCGCAGCGCCTCGGTGAGATCGGCGTCGGTGAGGTGGATTTCCAGCGTCGGTGCGGTCATGTCACAGTGCCCCTTCGGCGTCTTCGGCATCTTCGGTATCGAGCGGGACGATCGACAGGTGGCCGGGACGCAATGTCACCAGCTGCCGGTCCGCGATCTCCCGCCAGCGCGGATCGTCGTCGTACGGTTCGGAGGCCACCACCGCGATCTCCTCGGTGACCAGCACCGACAACGCGTGGTGAACCGTTGTGGCCCACAGTGTTCCGCCATCACCCAGCAACAGGTTCAGGCGCGATTCGGGAGACAGTTCCAGTACCGCGCGGATCACCCGCGGCAGCACCTCGGCCGGGTCGGCGGTCGCGGCGTCGGCGTCACCGGACTTCTCCAGCAGATCACGCACGATCACCCACAGGGTCGCGGCGTCCGTGCGCGATTCGGCCTCGATCAGCGACGGTGACCCGAATTCGGTTGCCAGCCTGGTCAATACGGGCTGCCAGTCCGGAATCCGGCCGTTGTGGCTGAACGCCCAGCGCCCACCGGCGAACGGCGCGCACGCATTACGCTCCACCGACAGCGAATTGGTCGCCGACCGCACCGCACCCAGCACGGCGGACGAATGCAGTTGCGGCAGCACCTCTTCCACCGCCGGATCGGTCCAGATCGCCGACGAGTTCCGATACCTGCTCACCTCGCCCCCGGGCCGCCACCACGCGACCCCGAACCCGTCGGCATTGATGGTCCCGCCGCCCCGCATATCGCGCGGCTCCCACGCCTGCCGGTACAGCGAATGCGCACCGCGCGTGAGGATCTCACCGACCGGCGCGACCGGACCCAGATATCCCAGATGACGACACATCAGCGCTCGTCCGATCGCAGATCGCGGGCGAGCCGGAAGCCGGAGAAGATCTGCCGCCGGATCGGATGATCCCAGTTCCGGAACGTCGATCGGCAGGCCACCTCGTCGGTGCCGAAACTCCCGCCCCGCAGCACCCGGTAGTCCCCGCCGAAGAACACCTCGGAATACTCCGGATACGGGAACCACTCGAACTCCGGATACCGCTCGAATCCGGAAGACGTCCACTCCCACACGTCCCCGATCAGCTGATGCACCCCGGCCGGTGACGCGCCCGCCGGATACGCACCCACCTCGGCCGGTTCCAGATGCCGCTGCCCGAGATTCGCGGTGCTCTCGTCGGGATCGGCATCCCCCCACGGAAACCGGCGCGAACGCCCGGTGGCCGGATCGAACCGCGCCGCCTTCTCCCACTCCGCCTCGGTGGGCAGCCGCTTACCGGCCCAGTTCGCGTACGCCTCCGCCTCGAACCAGCACACGTGCACCACCGGCTGCCGCGGCCGCAACGGCGTCATCGCGCCGAAAACCCTTCGCCACCAATTGTTTCCGCCGTCGTTCTCCCAGAACTGCGGCGCGTTCAGATCCACCTCGACCCGATGCGCCCACCCGCGTTCGGACCACAGTTCCCGCCGCCGATAACCACCGTCGGCGATGAATTCCAGATACTGGGCGTTGGTGACCGGCGCGGCATCGATCGCGAAGCCGGGCAGCCGCACCGGATGCGCGGGCCGCTCGTTGTCCAGCGCCCACGGATCGGTCGCGGTGCCCATCGTGAATTCTCCCGCGGGAATGACGATCTCGCCCGACACCGGCACCGCCGCGGTGGGTGCGGGCGAGGCCGCGAGCGCCGGGGCGCCGGTCCGCAGCTGATGGGTGGCCAGCATCGTCTCGTCGTGCTGCTGTTCGTGCTGAGCGATCATGCCGAAGGCGAAACCGCCGGAGATCAGCCGATCACTCCGTAAATCGCTGTCCGCCAACACATCCAGCGCCTTCGCCCGCACCGTGCCGGTGTACTCGCGGGCCTCGGCGGGATCCAGCAGCGGCAGCGCGGGCCGGTCCGCGCGCGGATGCCGGAACGCGTCGTAGAGCTGATCGATATCGGCGCGCACCGGCTCCCGCCCGCCGACATCGCGCACCAGCCACAGTTCCTCCTGATTGCCGATATGCGCCAGATCCCACACCAGCGGACTCATCAGCCGCGAATGCTGGGCCACCAACTCGCCCTCGTCCAGGCAGTCGGTGAGCCCGGCGGTGCGCTCGCGCGCCCTGATCAGCACGCGGGCGATCCGCTCGCGTAATCGTTCGGTATCGCTGTGGTCGGTTCCGGGCAGGTGGACGGTCATGACAGCACTCCGTGGGTGAGGTGGATGAGCACGCGACAACCGCGCGAGGGGTCGGTTCAGCGCGCGGTGGGCATGAGTCCGGCGCGACATCGGCGCACCGCGTCGTGCACCACATCGACGACGTCCGGGGCCGCGGCGGACGCCGCGATCTCCAGCAGATCCACTGCGGCCGAACGAATTTCAGGATCGGAGAGACCACAGCGGGCAGCCTCGAGCCAGCGGTCCGCCACCGGTTCGCCCGCGCGGGTGGCCGCGGCGACCACCTCGGGCGCGGACATCAGGGCATCGATCACGTGGATCGGCACCGCCCAGTCCTGACCGGGCTGCGCGTCGATGTAGCGCACCTCGAGATATCCCGAGGCCCGCACCGGCGGGAACATCGTGGTCAGGTGGTAGTCCAGATCGGCGGCGTCGGGGCGACGGCCGATCTCGTCGTCCAGCGCACCGCACAGCCAGTCGGCGAAGGTCGCGCCGGGCGGGGCGGTCCAGTCGCCGTCGCGATCGGACTGCCGCACACACAGCAGCGGGACGTCCAGCACCCAGCGCGCGTAGGCGGTGATCGGATCGGACCAGTCCAGCACCGGCGGCCTGGTCCGGGCATGATCCAGCCGCAGCCAGGTGCGCATGCGCTGCGAGGCCCACGCACCGGCCGGGGCCTGATGCAGATCCGGGGAACAGGCGAAGGCCGCCAGCAGGGCCGGGCCGATGGTGTTCAGGGCGGTCCAGCGGGCCGCGATCTCGGCGTTGTCCGCACCCGCGTCGACGCTGACCTGCGTCGCGGCAGTATTGCACATCATGAGTTTGCCGAACGGGCCGATTCCGGCGAAGGACCGTTCCATGGCGCGATAGCGCGGGGATTGCAGCACGCGCTGCGGCGGGCGCAGGCCGTCGGCCGCGGCGGAGAACGTTCGGATGGAACGGGATTCGAGCAATCGTTCGAGCTGGCGGGCATCGGCCCGCAGATTCGCGCAGAGTTCGGCGGCGGATTCGAACGGGGCACTGGAGAGTTCGACCTGCCCACCGGGTTCGACGGTGACTCGGCTGCCGCCGGGCAGAGGTAGCGCGGGAGATTCGGGGGAAATCGTGGACGGCGCGTAGGGCCCCAGTGCCTCCGCGAGCGCCGTCGGCTCGGGACGCGGGGCGGGTGCCGAACACTCACCGGATTCGGTGAGCCACTCGAGCTCGGCACCGATCAGACAGGGTGGGCCCTGCTTGAAACAGACACCACCGATATACGCCTCGGCCGCGGCGCGTGAGGTCAAACCAGCCCCCGCTCCGACCGCGGTCCGTACCGCCGTGACTGCCATGTCAACCTCCGCTCCGCCGCGGACCGTCTCGGCCGCGGCAGCCGTGCTGCTCCCTAGCTGTGCCGCCCGGAACCCTCGTCCGACCGACCCGAACCAGAGTAGCGGCGGGCACCGACAAGAAATCTGACGAAACGGTGACAGCTGCGTGGACACCACTTCCGACCAGCATAAATCGGATTCACCCGACCTCACGGACAATCTCGGATTCACGCGGCGCGCCCGAACGCGGGACGTCCCGGGCCGGATTCGGCGAGTTCGCCGCACACGTGACGCCTCCGATCTTCTATCGTCGATCGGGTGCTCGATCTGACTCGCCTTCGCGCCGACATCCCGGCCTACGACAACGTCACCTGGCCGACACCGGTATTCCTGGACAGTGCCGGATCGTCGCTGCCGCCGCGGCCGGTGCTGGACGCGGTGACCGCGCATCTGCGCCGGGAGACCGAGATCGGCGGATACCGCGCCGCCAACGAACGCCTGGACGACCTGGAATCGGTCAAGACCGCGATCGGCACGCTGATCAACGCCGACCCGGCCGGTATCGCGTTGAGCGACAGCGCGACCCGGGCCTGGTCCGACTTCTTCTACGCGGTGCCGCTCGCCCCCGGCGACCGCATCCTGATCTCCGAGGTCGACTACGCCAGCAACGCCATCGCGACCCTCCAGCGCGCCCAGGCCAGCGGCGCGGTGGTCGAACAGATCCCCAGCGACGACACCGGTCAGCTCGATCTCGACGCCCTGGCCGCGATGCTCGACGAACGGGTGAAACTCGTCTCGCTGGTGCACGCGCCCACCAACGGCGGCCTGGTCAACCCGGTCGCCGAGGCGGCCCGGCTGACGCACCGGGTGGGCGCGCTGGTCCTGCTGGACGCCTGCCAATCCGCCGGACAGCTCCCCCTCGACGTGGCCGAACTGGACGTCGACGCGATGTCGGCGACCGGCCGCAAATGGCTGCGCGGCCCGCGCGGCACCGGATTCCTGTACGTGCGACCGGAATTGGCCGCGACCATGGAACCCACCCGCCTGGATCTGCACAGCGCGGCCTGGGTCGGCCCGCGCGAATACCGCCTGGCCGCCGACGCCAGCCGCTTCGAATTCTGGGAATGCGACGTCGCCGCGCGCCTGGGTCTGGGCGCGGCCGTGCGCTACCTGCTCGATCACGGCCCCGACGAGGTCTACGCCGCGATCGCCGCCAACGCCCAGCAACTGCGCAAGACCCTCGCCGGAATTCCCGAGGTGACCGTCCGCGATCTGGGCTCCCGGCACAGCGGCATCGTCTCGTTCACCATCGACGGCTGGATTCCGGTGGACATCCGCGATCGCCTACTCGCCCAGGACATCACGGTCACCGTCAGCCATCGCGGCTCGACGCTGCTGGACATGTCCGCGCGCCGGCTGGACTCGGTGGTGCGCGCCTCGCCGCACTGCTTCGTGAGCCCCGACGAGCTGGAGCGTTTCACCGAGGCCGTCACCGCGCTGGCCACCGGTCGCTGACTCGCGGCCGGTCAGTGCACCGGCACGTCGAGCGGATAGCGGGCGGGCAGGTGATTGCGGTCGCCGACGTGGAAGGCCAGGATCAGATCGTCGGCGACCTGGATCAGCTCGTCGCGCCCCTCCACCTTCCCGGCCCACTCCAGCGGCAGCGCCGACAGGCCGTGCGCCGCGCCGATCAGATTGCCCGCGACCGCGCCGGTGGAGTCCGAATCGCCCGAGTGGTTCACCGAAAGCAGCAGTGCCGCACGGGGATCCGCGGTCCGGTCGGCCACCAGCGCGCAGTACACCGCGACCGCGAGGCATTCCTCCGCGATCCAGCCCGCGCCCACCTTCTGCACCTGTTCGGCCGTGACCTCGTCCTCGTCGGCCACCTCGACCGCGCGATGCAGCGCGGCCACGGTCTCCTCCGCGTGCGGACCGCCGGTGATCTGAATGATGCTCTGCTGCACCGCATCCCGCAGCGGAATACCCGCGACCACCCGATCGATCAGCGCGGCGAAGACCCCGGCCGCGAGATAGCCGGTCGGGTGGCCGTGGGTGAGCTGGGCGCAGCGCGCGGCCATGGTGAACGCGACGTCCGGGCCCAGGCGCGCCAACCCGAACGGCGCGGACCGCATCACCGTCCCGCACCCCTTGGAGTCCGGGTTGACCGGTCCGGGCACACCCAGCTGATGCGGTTCGCGGTACTGCTCCTGCTGCCGCGTCAGTCCGCTCATGCACGCGCTGCCGGGTCCGCGCCGGGCGTAGAGGAACGGCCGACCCGCCAGCCAGCCGTCCGGCGCCGGATCCGGCTCCTCCTGCTTCTGGGTCCGGAACCAGCGCAGATACGCCCGCCGCAAGGCCGGGGCCGGATCCGTGCCCGGCACCAGCCGCAACAACCCCTCCGCGGTGAACAACGTCATCTGTGTGTCATCAGTGATCTGCTGCGGCGCGTCGGCGACCCGCCCCGGCAGAAAATCCGTCACACCGTCCGGACCGTGAGCGTCCCGGATCTTATCCAGCTCGTAGAACTCGATCGGCCACCCCAGCGCGTCACCGATTGCCCCGCCGAGCAGTGACCCACGGACCCGATCAACAAGTTTCGTGTACTCCTGCACACATCCGATCATCGCAGCCCACCGCAGATCTCACGCGCCCAGACCGCAATCCGAGTCTCGCACAACGTAATCGGCGCTGGTGAACAGTGCCTCGAGCAGGGGTACGCGAGCACGCGCGATGATAGCGCTACTTCGGCGTAAGTGGTTCCGGCGCAACGTAATCGACGCCGCTGAATGTCTGCGGTTACCGACTCGGCACCCGAGCGCCGTATCAACCCGTATGCGCCACAGCACAGCAACCATGCGACAGCGACAGGCGCGATAAGGGCAGACACGATCCCGGCAGACACGATCGAAGCGGACGCGATCCCGGCCGAGCAATAGAGGCAGAGACGATCCAGGCGGACGCGATCGACGCAGACGCGATCGATCAGGTCAGTGCAATTGATTCTGCGCGGGCTCGAGGCCGACTCGGAGCAGCAGCTCGACCGCGTCGGCGGCCTGCTCGACGATGACGGGAAGTTCCTTGCGCTCGACGCTCGCGAAGGGCTTGAGCACGAAGTCGGCCGGATCCTGCCGACCCGGCGGACGCCCGATACCGAAGCGGACGCGCAGATAATCCTTGGTGGTCAAGGCGCTGGAGATCGAACGCAGACCGTTGTGGCCGCCCTCGCCGCCGCCGCGCTTGAGCCGGATGGCGCCGAAATCCAGATCGAGTTCGTCGTGGACGACGATCACCTCGGTCGGCGGGATCGAGAAGAAGCGGGCCAGCGCGGCGACCGGGCGGCCGGAGACGTTCATGAACGAGCGCGGCTTGGCCACCAGCACCTTGCGCCCGTCCAGCCGCGCCTCGAGCAGATCCGCGCCGGACTTCTTGTGCACGGAGAAACGGCCACCGACGCGCCCGGCGAGCGCGTCGGCGACCATGAAACCCGCGTTGTGCCTGGTGCGCTCGTATTCGGTACCGGGATTACCCAGACCGATCACGAGCGCGGGCCCCGTGGGACGTGCCGAACCGGACGTCGAATTCTCGGGCATCTCAGGCATGTCGTTCGATAGGAGAACCGTTGGGCGGCAGCTTATTCGGCCGCGGCCTCGGCTTCACCCTCACCCTCGGCCTCGGCGGCCGGGGCGACGATGATGTTCACGACCAGCGTCTCGGCGTCGGCGGCCAGGGTGACCCCCTCGGGCAGCGCGATGGAACCGGCGGTGACCTGCGTGCCGGCCTCGACGCCCTCGATCGAGACCTCGATCTGCTCCGGGATGCTCAGCGCGTCCGACTCCACCGACAGGGTGGTGGCTTCCTGGGTGACCAGGGTGCCGGGGGCGGCGTCGCCGACCAGGGTGATGTGCACGTCGGTGACGACCTTCTCGCCACGCTTGACGATCAGCAGGTCGGCGTGCTCGATGTAGCGGCGGATCGGGTGCACCACGACGGACTTGGTCAGCGCGAACTGCTTGGTGCCCTCGATCTCCAGGTTCACCACGGCGTTGGTGCCCTGCTCACGCAGGATCGCCGCGAACGCCTGCGCGTTGATCGCCAGATGCTTGGGGGCCTCGCCGTGGCCGTACAGCACGGCCGGAACGTTGCCGTCGCGACGGGTACGGCGCGCGGCGCCCTTGCCGAATTCGGTGCGTACGGTGGCTTCGAGAAGGCTGGTGTCGGACATGACTGGAAGTTCTCCTACGGCTTTCCGGGGCGGGTGTACCTAACTGGCCAGGGACTGCCCTGGCAAAGGGTCTGCTCGTCAGGCGAAAGAACGAACGAGAACGGCGGAAAAGCCGAGCCGCGTCGATCACGGTGTGTGCACATCTGTGCCTCACACCCTCGCCGAGACAACCCGAAGAGAATAACACGCACGACGGAACACCCCGAACCGGACCCCGCGTCGCCGAAGCACGCCCGTATCCGCGCCCCGACCGGCGCATCGCGCACCTGCCACCCTACCGCCCCGCGCGCCGATGTACAGAGGTTCGAATCCCTCGAATCGAATCCCCGCTCCGCAACATCCACACGAACCCGGTCGCCCGACACGTTCACACGAGGCGACCCCACACTCTCACGAGGCACCGACACATCACTCACGAAGCGACATCGAACCGTTTCGCGTAGTGATCGACATATCGCCGCCCGGAACGCTGCACGAGCTCGGACATCAACGCATCGGTCGCGCCACGCACACCGTCCTGGTCCGCGGGCCGGAAGTACCGCGGCTCCCCGAAACCGATCCGCACCTTGGCGAACCGCCACCCACGCCGCGCCCTCGCGGATTCACCCGATCGGTCCCCGACAGCACCACCGGAATCACCGGCGCACCGTCGTTCAGCTGTCGCCAGGGCCGCCGGGCTCAGCGTGCCAGCGCCGACAGATCCACAGCGATGGCGAAGGGGACGGTCACGGCGAGCTTGTCTCGCTGAATCGAGGTCGGGACGTATGCGTGTGTCGTCTCGTCCAGTTCATAGACGTGAACCACGGGGTTGCCCGCCTCGTCCTCGATCCGCCAGTGGTGGCGAATACCCGCGCGGGCGTACTTGAACGGTTTGGTTTCGCGGTCTCGCGCTCGGGACTCCTCCGAAACCACTTCTACCAGCAGTGTCACCTGCTCAGGAAGGAAGTTGGTGCGATTCGGATCGTACGGAACCGCGGCCACGATGACGTCGGGCTCCGGCCTGTCGGCTCGGCCGAGCGTGATCGTCATCCGGGCCTCGACGGTGTGCCCGGCGGGGGCCTGGTCCTCGAGCGCACTGGTCAGGCGACGGATGATGCGATCGTGCCAGGACCGCTGGGGCGACACCATGAAGATCAGCGACCCGTCGATCAACTCGGTATGCCGGGGCAGCTCGGGGATCCGGTCGAGATCGTCGGCCTCCCAGCCGCTCGGCCTCGGCGGATACATCCACTCCGGTAGCGTGCGTGCCATCCGGTACGCCGCCTTTCTCGGTGTTCTTCTCGCGGTGCGCTCCGGATCACCAGCGTAGTGCGGTCGAAACGAACGGCACGTCGTGCGCGGGCGGACCGAGACAGGCGTAGAAATGCCGCTCGAGTAGCCTTAAGGGGTTGACCACCCCCCGAACAGGAGCCCGTGCCGTGAATTCCCCTTCCCCGAGCGCGACCACGTCCGGGCGGTTGGCACAGGAAGTCGCGCGGCGGCGCACCTTTGCGGTGATCTCGCATCCCGACGCCGGTAAATCCACGCTCACCGAGGCACTTGCGTTGCACGCCAAGGTGATTGCCGAGGCCGGTGCGATCCACGGTAAGGCCGGGCGCAAGTCCACCGTGTCGGACTGGATGGAGATGGAGAAGGCGCGCGGTATCTCGGTGAGTTCGACCGCGTTGCAGTTCGAATACGGGGACTGCGTGATCAATCTGGTCGATACGCCCGGTCACTCGGATTTCTCCGAGGACACCTATCGCGTGCTGACCGCCGTCGACGCCGCGGTCATGCTCATCGACGCGGCCAAGGGACTCGAACCGCAGACGCTCAAGCTGTTCCAGGTGTGCCGGCATCGCGGCATTCCGGTGATCACCGTCATCAACAAATGGGACCGGCCCGGCCGCGCGCCGCTGGAACTGCTCGACGAGATCAGCGAACGCATCGGCCTGACCCCGACGCCACTGTTCCTGCCGGTCGGCATCGCGGGCGATTTCCGCGGCCTGCTGCGCCGCGGCGAAGAGGGTGCGGCCACCGAGTACATCCACTTCACCCGCACCGCCGGCGGCGCGACCATCGCGCCCGAGGAGTCCTACGGCGTCGAGCAGGCGGCCGAACGCGAGGGCGAGGCGTGGACCACCGCGGCCGAGGAGAGCGAACTGCTCTCGGCCACCGGACAGGACCACGACGAGGAACTGTTCCTGGCCGGGCAGACCTCACCGGTCATCTACGCCTCGGCGATGCTGAACTTCGGGGTGCGGCAGATCCTGGAAACCCTTGTGTCCCTTGCTCCCCCGCCCGGCGCGCGCGACGACGTGACCGGTTCGGCGCGCGAGACCACCGACCCGTTCAGCGCGGTCGTGTTCAAGGTGCAGGCCGGCATGGACACCGCGCACCGCGACCGGCTGGCGTTCATGCGCATCGTGTCCGGCGAGTTCGAGCGCGGCATGGTCGTCACGCACGCGCAGACCGGGCGGCCGTTCGCGACCAAGTACGCGCTGACCGTGTTCGGCCGGGAACGCTCCACCGTCGACACCGCCTATCCGGGCGACGTGGTCGGCCTGGTGAACGCGACCGCGCTGGCCCCCGGGCACACCCTGTTCGTGGACAAGAAGGTCGAGTTCCCGCCGATCCCGTCCTTCGCGCCGGAGCATTTCGCGACCTTGCGGGCCCGCAGCGCCGGAAAGTACAAGCAGTTCCGCAAGGCCATCGATCAGCTGGACTCCGAGGGCGTGGTGCAGGTGCTGCGCAACGACACCCGCGGCGACGCCTCCCCCGTGCTGGCCGCGGTCGGTCCCATGCAGTTCGAGGTGGTCACCGCCCGCATGCAGGCCGAATTCACGGTCGAGACGCAGCTGGACTTCCTGCCGTATCAGCTCGCCCGCCGCACCGACGCGGAGTCCGCCGCCGAACTCGATCGCCAGCGCGGCGTCGAGGTCTTCACCCGCACCGACGGCGCGATCCTGGCCCTGTTCAGCGACAAGTGGCGGTTCCAGTACATCCAGAAGGAATTCCCGAAGCTGACCATGGAACCGCTGGTCGCCGCGGCGGACTGAACGCTCTCACCCCATGGTTTCTTCCGGAGTACTCGGCGATTGCCCGTCGCCGCCGGTGATACCGCCGGTCTCCGGTTCGGCGGCGATCAGCCCCCAGCGGCTCGAGGTCAAGCGCAGGCTGGGTAGGTCCGAGAGGGACAGCACGACCTCGTAGGTCCGTTCGTAACCGGTGTGCGAGATGCGCCAGCGCCCGTCCTCGCACCGCACGTAGCGATCCGAATAGAACGCCGCGCCGCGCAACAGCATGTTGTGACCGGGGATGAGCACGGTATCGGCGAGATACCAGGTCCCGGTCGCCTCGTCACCGTCGACGTCGATCTCCGGATGATCGCAGTGATGTTCGGTGATCACGTGCGGCCCGAGAGTATTGCGCATGAACGCCAGGAAGGCGTCCCGCGATTCGAACTGCAGGTACTCGCTGTAGGTCGCGGTCGCGTCCGGGACCATGGTGTCGGCGAAATCGTCCCAGGACTTGGTGTCGAGTGCCCGCAGGTAGCGGAACTTCAGCCGACTGATTGCGGAGACGGCATCGGAGTCCATACCTCAACAATCCCATTCACAACCGCACTTCTCCGTGATTTGGGAGATCTGTGCTGGATTCTTGGCCTCCGTCAGTCCAGAATCGCCCCGGGCCCCGCCCCTTACTGTCGGCGTGATTTGGAGCTGGCGGAACTGGGTGCGCTGACGGTCGACGTTCGAACTATGCGTCGGTGCGCGGCGACGTGACGCCCTCGGCGGGGAGGGTGAAGCAGGTGCGGCAGAAGTCCTCGCCGAATTCTGTGAGGCGCAAGCTCTTTCGCACGATCTTCGGGACGCGACCGGCGGCCTTGAGCGCGGTTTCGACGATCGGCTGGACCTCGAGCACCATGTAGCGGCTCAGCAGGACCGGGTCGTCGGAGTTCATCAGCAGGCCGAGGCGGTTGAGGTTGATCAGGTAGTGGCGCGCGCGGTCCGGGTAGCGCACACCGGCCTGTTCGGGGACCGAGGTCAGATCACCGGCGACGAGTTCCGAACCGATGCCCAGCGGCCGGTTGGTGCGTACGTCGACCGAGGGCTGCGGGCCGTTCTGCGCCATGAAACGCAGGATGCGCGCCTCGTCGGGAGCGAGCTGATCGAGGATGCGGTCGTAGGCCGGATGCACCTCCTCGGTGAAATACACATCGGCCGAACGAGCCAGCAGCGCGTCACCGCGCCGACGCAGATCGTCCATCGTGGTCGACCGGACGTAACCGCCGGTAATGGCTTGCGGCGTATGCCCGTTCGCGGTCGGCACATAGCTGACGATCTCGCGCACCGAGCCCTCGGTCACGCCCAGCACACTTCGAGCGACCGATTGCAGCGCCTGTCCGGCGCGCTCGGCGATCTCGGTGGAGGACTCCCCGTCCAGGGCCGCCTGAGTGATCGTGCGGGTGACTTCGTAGGTGGTGCCGACGGCCCACTGACCACCACGCACCGCAGTGCCCGCCGCCAGCCCCGCCGCGCGGAACACGCCGCGAATCAGCCTGGCCTCATTGCTGATCTGTCGTTCTTCCACGTCCGAGCTGTGCCTTCTGGGCACGATCGGGGGCCCTACGTGGTTACGCTCCGCTGCCGCCTCCGGGCCCGACCCGCTCGTGCCGCGCTCGACCGAACGCGGTCCGGGGCGGACAACATCGCGCCCGGTCCTGTCCTCTGCCACGTTCTTCTCCGAAACTCGCCAGGTGAACGAAATCGTTCACAGACTATCGCCGCCACCCGGACACCGGATGCCCCGGCCCGGCGGGCCGTGCGAAGAGTACCGGGCAATCACGACGACCGGCTACCCGAAAGTCTCCCACTTCGGACGGCACGGACCGCATCCGGCCACAAATTCGCCCATCTCCGCAATTCCACAGTAAGGTCCTGCGTGCCGACGGGTACCTTCGAGTACCGGGTGAGGCGGCGGTCACCGGTACGGTTCAGCAGGAGGGTGTCGTGCTAGACAGCTATTTTCATATCCACCCGTCAATTCTGCTGGAACTGATCACGATTCCCCTGTTCACGGGCATCATCGGCTACATCACCAACTGGACCGGCATCCTGATGCTGTTCAAGCCGATCTACTTCCACGGTATTTCGGTCCCCGGCCTCAAATCGCTGTTCCACTTCCTGCCCAAGCGGATTCAGGTGCTGCCGCTGCTGCGCTACGACGGCCGGATCGGCTGGCAGGGCATCGTCCCCTCGCGCGCGGACAAGATGGCATCCATCGCCGTGGACAAGGGGCTGGCCAAACTCGGCAGCGTCAGCGACTTCTATCGCGAACTCGAACCCGACGCCCTGGCCGAACATCTGACGACGCTGGCGCAGGAGCAGATCCGCGACATCGTCGAGGAGATCGCGATCCGGGAGCATCCGCAGCTCTGGTACAACCTGCCCAATCCGGTGCGGGAGATGGTGCACGAGCGGGTGCGCGAGCAGTTGCCGGAGGTGCTGCGGGAGCTGACCGTCGAGTTGGGCAACAACATCGAGCAGCTGCTGGACGTCAAGCAGATGGTGATCCGGTACTTCCAGTCCCGCCCGCAGTTGCTCAACACGGTCTTCCAGGTGCTGGGGGCCAAGGAGCTGCGGTTCATGCAGAACTTCGGCTTCTACTTCGGCGCGCCCATGGGTGCGGTGCTGGTCGCCATCCTGCATCTGACGCATTTCTCGGCGCTGGTGGTGCTGCCGATCGGCGGGGTGGTCATCGGCTGGGTGGTGAACTGGATCGGCCTGAACATGATCTTCGCCCCCGCGTACCCGAAGTGGTGGTGCCCGTGGCGGCAGGGACTGCTGATCAAGCGACAGTCCGAGATCACCGAGGGTTACGCGGAACTGGTTGCCACGCAGATCATCACGGTCGCGAACGTCGGCGACGAACTGCTCAACGGGCCGCGCGCCGACCGCACCATGCAGGTCCTCGAGGACACCCTGCGCCCGGCCACCGACAAGGCGCTGGGCCCCGCGCGCGGTCCGGTGAAGTTCATGATGGGCCGACGCGACTACACGACGTTGCAGGACAGCTTCGCGGACAAGGCAAAAAGCCTGGCGCCGGCCGCATTTGCCGACCCGGCGTTCAACGCGCAGCAGAGCACTCAGGTCAGTCACTACATCGCCAAGCAGATGGCCGCGCTGTCGCCGCCGAGCTTCGTGGACATGCTGCGCTCGGCGATCAAACAGGACGAGTGGCTTTTGTTCGTCCATGGCGGCGTGTTGGGACTCATCGCCGGTTACGCTCATCTTCTGATCTTCGGAACGGAAGTGGCGAGAACATGGCTCTGAGCGACCCCGTGCGCGCTGCTGCCGGGCTGGTGCAGGTGGCGGCATCGGCTGCGGCGGAAGCGACTTCGTGGAGTGTGGACACCGCCCGCGACATCACCGGGAACGTGGTGCGCGGCAGTATGGCGGGCCGCCCACCCCGCGAGCTACTCACCGAAGCCGGTGAGCAGATGCGCGAATCGGTGCGTCAGGCGTTGGGTATCCCTGCGCCGCAAGCGGATTCGACTCCCGAACCGAGCTCGACACTGCGCGAGCGCGGCGCCGAACTACTCCGGCATTCGGCGCGGGTGCGGACCGGCGAGGGTGAGCATCCGGCGTACGCGCGCATCCTGTCCGAGCTGACCCCCGACGAGGCCCGCATCCTGCGCTTCCTCTACCTGGATGGCCCGCAGCCCACCCTGGACGTGCGCACCGGCCGCGCGCTGAGCCCCGGCGCGCAGCGAATCGAGATGGGGCTCAACCTGATCGGCGAGGAAGCCGCCCTGCACTCCCCCGACCGGACCGCCCACTACCTCACCAACCTGAGCCGCCTGGGCCTGATCGATTTCACCGTCGAACCACTCGACAACCCGGCCCGCTACCAACTCCTCGAGGCCCAGCCACAGGCGCGCGCACTGCTGTCCCGCACCCGCCCGCGCGTCAAGATCCGTTATTGCAGCATCGTTCTCACGGGATTCGGCGGGGACTTCGTGTGCTGCTGCCTGCCTGTTCCGCCGATCGATAAGGCGTTGTAGGGGATCCAGCCGAATCTACGGTGTTCGCCAACAGCTTTCGGCGCGCCGCATATGTCATCGATGTGGCACGGCCGCAGAGGTCGGACGGGGTCATGTGACCTCGTGCGATATTCAGCCGCATCGCAGCAACCGGTTCCGGAGCGACACAGGTCGATGCAGCTCAGCCGACCTCTTCGGCGAGTTCGAGCCAGCGTTCCTCGGTCGATTCCTTGTCCGCCTGAACCTGTTTCAGCTCTACGCCGAGGGTGATGAGCTTGTCGGGTTCGGTGGCGGCCGCGGCGAGGGCGTCGTGCAGGCGCTGTTCGCGGTCGGTGAGTTTCTCCAGAGCCCTTTCCAGGCGGGCGAATTCCTTGCGGGCGGCGCGGTAGGCGGCCGAATCCGTCGCGGGGGCAGGGGAATTGGTGGAACCGCCGGTGGCCGGGCTCGACGCGGGGGCGGCGAGGGCGGCGCGACGGCGCAGGTACTCCTCGATACCGCCGGGCAGGTTGGTGAGTTTGCCGTCGCCGAACAGGGCCCAGGTCGAATCGCAGATGCGCTCGATCAGATAGCGGTCGTGGCTGATCACGACCAGGGTGCCCGCCCAGCCGTCGAGCAGGTCCTCGAGTTGCTGGAGGGTGTCGATATCCAGGTCGTTGGTGGGTTCGTCGAGCAGCAGGACGTTCGGCTCGCTCATCAGGATGCGGGTCAGTTGCAAGCGACGACGCTCACCACCGGACAGATCGCCGACCGGGGTGCGCTGTTTCGCAGGCGTGAAGCCGAGCCGCTCGGCCAGCTGCCCGGCGCTGACCTCCCGGTCGCCCAGCATGATTCGCTCGGCGACGTCGGAAACCGCTTCCAGCACACGCATATTCGTCGGCAGATCGTCGAGTTCCTGACGCAGCCAGCCGATTCGGATGGTCTGCCCCTGGATGCGGCGGCCGGTGGCGAGTTCGGCGTCACCGGCCAGCGCGCGCAGCAGCGTGGTCTTGCCCGAACCGTTCACCCCTACCAGGCCGACCCGTTCGCCGGGCGCGAGCCGCCAGGTCAGATCGTGCACCAGCTCGCGGTCGTCGGGCGTGGTCAGGCGCACGTCCTCGAGTTCGATCACCACGCGCCCCAACCGCTTTCGCGCGAAGGCGGCCAGTTCGACGTTGTCGCGCGGGGCGGGCACATCGGCGATCAACGCCTCGGCGGCCTCGACGCGATAGCGCGGTTTCGAGGTGCGGGCCTGCGGGCCGCGACGCAACCAGGCCAGTTCCTTGCGGGCCAGATTGCGGCGGCGCGCCTCGGTGGCGTCGGCCTGCCGGGCGCGTTCGGCGCGGGCGAAGATCCAGTCGTTGTAACCGCCCTCGTAGCTTTCCACCTTGCCGCCCACCACTTCCCAGGTGCGGGTGGCGACGGTGTCCAGGAACCAGCGATCGTGGGTGACCACGACGAGGGCGCTGCGGCGGGCCAGCAGATGTTCGGCCAGCCACTGCACACCCTCGACGTCGAGGTGGTTGGTGGGCTCGTCCAGCACCAGCAGGTCCAGCTCGCGCACGAGAGCCGCGGCCAGCGCCACGCGACGACGTTCACCGCCGGAGAGATTGGTGACCGAGCTGTCCATCCCGAGGTCGGCGATGCCGATGCCCTCGATGACGTTGCGGATACGCGGATTCGCGGCCCATTCGTGTTCGGCCACAACGGGATTGCCGCCGACGGCGTCGTCCGCGAGTCCGGCGAGCACCACATCGCCGACGGTGGCGTTCTCGGGCAGGCTGCCGCGCTGGGTGACCACCGCCATCCGCAGCCCGTTCATCCGGCTCACGCGCCCGCTGTCGGGGGCCTCGATCCCGGTCAGCACCTCGAGCAGGGTGGTCTTGCCGCCGCCGTTCAGACCGACGACCCCGATCCGCTCACCCTCCTGCACACCGAGCGAGACCTGATCCAGCAGCGGTGTGATCCCGAAGCTCTTGCCGACCTGTTCCAGGTTGACCAGGTTCACCATGGGCTCGTCCGCCTCTCGTAATTCAGGCCAAACAGTGTGAGTGGCGTGTGATCATCGTCGGATCGCCTGCCGCGGTGGCAGCCCGTCCCCGGGGCGCTCGGCAAGCTCCTCATGATCTCACGCCGCCGCGCATGTCCCGGATTCCCCCCGAGCGGGCGCGATCCGGAAATACGAAAGTGGCCCGGAAGCATTGCCTCCGAGCCACTTTCGCTAGTAGCGGGAACAGGATTTGAACCTGCGACCTCTGGGTTATGAGCCCAGCGAGCTACCGAGCTGCTCCATCCCGCGTCGTGTTTCCAACAGTACACGAGCCTGCCCCGGAATACCGAATCGCGCCTGGAACAGCAGGTTTGCGGCGCATTTCGCGATCGCGGGGCTTTCGGGCCGTCGGTCATCGAACAGTTCCGCCGACACGACCGCACACCAGCCGGGGCGACCGCACACCCCGCCGACACGACTGCGCGTCCCACCGACACGACCGCGCACCCCACCGGAGCGACCGCACACCAGCCGGGGCGATATCGCGCCCGCTCGGTATTGCCGAGCACGCTACGGCCATTGCCGAGCAGGCGACGGCCGCAACTCGATGCCCCGAAGACTCGTCGATGCTCCCGACGGCTCAGTGTTCCCCGACGACGCGTGCACCCGGGACCGGGCCGCTGGCAGTACGGACGCTGCGGCATACGCCCGCGCCGGACAGTTCGGCGGCGACAGCGATGGCGGCGTCCTCGCTCTCACACAGGAATGCGCAGGTGGGGCCCGATCCGGAGACCAGCCCGGCGAGGGCTCCCGCAGTCGTACCCGCACGCAGAGTGCGACGCAGATCCGGTTTCAGGGACAGCGCGGGGGCTTGCAGATCGTTGCCGAGCAGCGGGGCCAACTGCGCCGGATCGCCGGATGCCAAGGCCTGCAACAGTTCCTGCGGTTCACCCAGGCGCGGCGGATCACCTTGTTCCCGTAGGCGATCCAGTTCGCGGAAGACCGTCGGCGTGGACAGGCCATCGCGCGCGAGTGCCAGCACCCAGTGAAAGGTGCTGCGCGACAACACCGGAAGCAGTTTCTCCCCGCGTCCGCGCCCCAGGGCCGTCCCGCCGTACAGCGCGAACGGGACGTCACTGCCCAACTCGGCGGCCAGCGTCGCCAGCTCGTCCCGCGTGAGCCCGACATCCCAGAGTTCATTCAATCCGACCAGGGCCGCGGCCGCGTCGGCACTGCCGCCCGCCATCCCGCCCGCCACCGGAATGCCCTTGCGGATCGCGATCTCCACCAGCGGCGCACGCCCCGCGCGATGGGCCAGCCGCACCGCGGCCTGCCACACCAGGTTCATCCGGTCGGTCGGCACCTGTTCGGCGCCCTCGCCGCTCACCCGGACCGACAGCGACGCGGCCGGGGTGATCTCGATATCGTCACTCAGCGACAGGGCCTGGAAGACGGTCGTGAGCTCGTGATACCCGTCGTCACGCAAGTCACCCACCCCGAGGTGCAGGTTCACCTTCGAGGGTGCCCGCACGACCACGGGGCTCGGCACAACAGAAAGCACGAGCCCCAAGCGTAATGGGCGGGACCGACATGTGCGGTCGCAGCGGCCGCCAACGCGCCGCCGACCCGGTCACACCCACCCCGAACACTTGCGTCGGATACCCATAGGGGGTACCTTCGGGAGCGTCCGGGGATACCCCCTCACCGTATGATTCCGAAGGAGCCGAACATGGCGACCAGCACCTACACCGTCACCGGAATGACCTGCGGCCACTGCGTGGCGTCGGTCCAGCAGGAAATCGGCCGGATCGACGGTGTCACGGGCGTCGAGGTGGATCTGGCCAGCGGGCAGGTCAAGGTGGAGTCGGCGAGCGAGGTCGACCAGGCCGCCGTGGCCGCCGCCGTCGACGAGGCCGGATACCAGCTCGCGAGCTGACGTACGACCCGCCGCGAGCGGTACGCGGCGCGAGAACCATCACCCGAGGAGAGCGAGACGATGAGCGCACCGGTGGCCGAGCGGTCGATCGAACTGGAGATCGGCGGGATGACGTGCGCCTCCTGCGCGGCCCGGATCGAGAAGAAGCTGAACCGGATCGAGGGCGTCACCGCGTCGGTGAACTACGCCACCGAGAAGGCCCTCGTCAGCTTCCCGGATTCGGTGAGTCCCGCGCAGCTCATCGAGCGAGTGGTCGACACCGGATATACCGCACAGGTGTACGCGCCGGTCGATACCGCTGCGCCGCAAGAGGATTCGCCGCTCTCCCTGGCCGCGCAGCTGCGCAACCGACTGCTGCTCACCGTTGCCATGGCGGTGCCGATCATCGTGCTCGCCATGGTTCCGGCCTTCCAGTTCCGCAATTGGCAGTGGCTCTCGCTGACGCTGGCCGCGCCGGTGGTGTTCTGGGGCGGCGCGGGATTCCACCGCGCGGCCTGGACCAACGCCCGGCACGGCGCGGCCACCATGGACACGCTGATCTCGCTGGGCACCCTCGCGGCGTTCGGCTGGTCGGTGTACGCGCTGTTCTTCGGCCATGCCGGAATGCCCGGAATGCGGCACGGTTTCAGCCTCACGGTCGAGCGCGGTGACGCGGGGTCGAACATCTACTTCGAGGTGGCGGCCGGGGTCATCGTATTCCTTTTGGCCGGAAGGTATTTCGAGACGCGCGCCAAGGAACGTGCCGGATCGGCGCTGCGAGCGTTGCTGGAGATGGGGGCTAAAGAGGTCTCCGTTCTGCGCGGTGCCGAGGCCGGTCCACGCGGTGCCGAGGCTCGTGCGCACGAAACCAAGGCGGAACTGCGCGAAACGGAGGCCGATCCGCGCGACACCGAAACAGATTCGCACAGAACCAAAGCCGGTCCACGCAGCACCGAGCCGGGACTACGCCAGACCGAGGCAGGACCGCGCGAGACCGAGGCCGATCCGCGCGACACCGAAACGGGTTCACACAGAACCAAGGCCGGTCCACGCGAGACCGAGCCGGGACTACGCCAGGCCGAGGCGGGACCGGGCGGCACCGAAATCCGTATCCCGGTAAGCGAATTGCGCTCCGGTGAGGTCTTCCTGGTCCGGCCCGGCGAGAAGGTCGCCACGGATGGTGTTGTGGTCGAAGGGAATTCGGCCGTCGATATGAGCATGCTGACCGGTGAGTCGGTGCCGGTGGAGGTCGCGCCCGGCGATCGGGTGGTCGGGGCGACGGTGAACGCGGGCGGCATGCTGACCGTGCGCGCGACCCGCGTCGGCGCGGACACCCAGCTGGCGCAGATGGCCGCGCTGGTCGAGCAGGCGCAGACGGGGAAGGCGCCCGTGCAACGGCTCGCCGATCGCGTCGCGGGGATCTTCGTGCCGATCGTGCTGGCCATCGCCGCGGTCACGTTGGTCGTCTGGCTGATCACGGGACCGTCGGTGGCCGTCGCCTTCGGGGCCGCGGTCGCGGTGCTGATCATCGCCTGCCCCTGCGCGCTCGGACTCGCCACGCCCACCGCGCTGCTGGTCGGGACGGGTCGCGGTGCGCAACTGGGCATTCTGATCAAGGGTCCGCAGGTGCTGGAGTCGACGCGGCGGATCGACACGGTCGTGCTGGACAAGACCGGAACCGTCACCACCGGCACGATGACGCTCGCCGAGGTGATCCCCGCCGAGGGCACCGATTCCGACGAGTTGCTCACTGTCGCGGCATCGGTCGAACACGGCTCCGAACATCCCGTGGCGCGCGCGGTCGTGGCCGGCGCCGCCGATCGCGGGTTGACTCCGGATCCGGTGCGGCAGTTCGTCGGTCACGGCGGCAAGGGCGTGCAGGGCCTCGTCGGCGAGCGTGCCGTGGTGATCGGCCGCACCGAACTGCTGGACGACTGGTCCATCACCTTGCCCGACGCGCTGGCCACCGCCAAGACCGACGCCGAAACCGCCGGTCGGACCGCGATCGTGGTCGCCTGGGACGGGGTGGCCCGCGGCGTACTGGTCATCGCCGACGCCATCAAACCCACCAGCGCCGACGCCATCGCCGATATGCGCGCCCTCGGCCTGACCCCCGTGCTGCTGACCGGCGACAATGCCGCCGCCGCGCACACGGTCGCCGATCGGGTCGGCATCACCGAGGTCATCGCCGAGGTGCTGCCCAGCGACAAACTCGACGTGGTGAAGCGGCTCCAGGACAGCGGCAAGGTGGTCGCCATGGTCGGCGACGGCGTCAACGACGCGGCCGCCCTCGCTCAGGCCGATCTGGGCCTGGCCATGGGCACCGGCACCGACGTCGCCATCGAGGCGGGCGACATCACCCTCGTCCGCGGCGACCTACGCACCGTAGGCACCGCAATTCGCCTGTCCCGCAACACCCTTCGCACCATCAAGGGAAACCTCTTCTGGGCCTTCGGCTACAACGTAGCCGCCATCCCCCTGGCCGCCACCGGCCTCCTCAACCCCATGCTCGCCGGCGCCGCCATGGCCCTGTCCAGCGTCTTCGTAGTCACCAACAGCCTCCGCCTCCGCTCTGTGTCTTTGGCCTCCGCTCCGCTCCGGCGGGTTTTCGGCGCCCGTGTGGCTCGTCGCTCACCCCTCGAGACTCGGCCTTCGGCCATGCGCTGTGTTTGATTGCCTCCGCTCCGCTCCGGCAGGTTTCGGCGCCCGTGTGGCTCGTCGTTCACCCCTCGAGACTCGGCCTCCGGCCATGCGCTTCGAGGGCTGAACGACGAGCCGCGCCGAAAACCTTTGGGGTTGGGCTTGTTGAGCCTTTCGCTTCGCGGGCGATTTCCAGCCCGACGGAGACGATTCGCCGCTGGGCGCGTCGGTCGTTACGTTGGGCTGTCATAGCAGTTCGGCGGTGGTGACTCGACGCTCAGCCATGTACTTCGACCGAACAGCAAGCCGAGCCGAAAACTTGGTGTTGTCTGTAGAGCTATCCGACCTGGTCAGCCAGACGCGCGAAAGCTGCGGTGCCGAGAGCGTCACCGCAGGCGGTGGGATCGACGCCCACAACAGAACATCCAGCAGTTCCGCGGTCACCGTTCGGGCAACGCCCGGTCAGACCTGGTCGGCGAGGCGGACGAAGGCTGCGGTGTCGAGGGTTTCGCCGCGGGCGGTGGGGTCGATGCCTGCGGCGAGCAGGCGGCGTTCGGCTTCGGGGGGCGAGCCTGCCCAACCGCTGAGTGCGGCGCGTAATGTCTTGCGGCGCTGGGCGAATGCGGCGTCGACCACTTCGAAGACGCGGGTGCGGTGTGCCACGTCGAGGGGCCAGGGGGGCTCGGTGTAGCGATCGATTCGGACCAAACCGGATTCGACCTGTGGGACCGGCCAGAACACTTGTCGCCCAACCGATCCCGCGCGGCGGACGGTGCCGAAGAAACCGGCCTTCACGCTCGGTACGCCGTAGATCCGGGAGCCGGGTTCGGCCGACAGGCGATCGGCGACCTCGGCCTGCACCATCACCAGAGCCGTTGTGATGCTGGGCAATTCGGCCAGCAGATGCAGCAGCACCGGCACCGCGACGTTGTACGGCAGGTTCGCGACCAGCGCGGTCGGCTGCGCGGGCAGATCCTGCGCCCGCACCCGCAACGCGTCGGCCCGCACCACGCTGAGCCGATCCGCGAGCCCGGCCGCCCGATCCGCGACGGTCCCCGGAAGATGTTGCGCCAGCACCGGATCGATCTCCACCGCGACCACCCGGTCCACCACATCCAGCAACGCCAACGTCAACGACCCCAACCCCGGCCCGACCTCGACCACCACATCCGCCCGCCCCACCCCCGCGGCCGCGACGATCCGCCGCACGGTATTCGCATCGTGCACGAAGTTCTGCCCCAACTGCTTGGTAGGCCGTACCCCGAACCGCTCCGCCAGCACCCGCACCTCTACAGGCCCCAACAACCCCGCCTGACCACGGCCAACGACCTCTGCTTCGGACACGCCCGCAAACCTACCAACCCCCACCCCACCACCCCACACACCGGCCCACAGCCGAACGATCAGCCAACACCGCCGCCATCACGCCAGCCACCAATCAACAAGTAGCAGCGGCCCATCGGATCTCGATCCCACGCACGACGATGTCACCAGTGAGGCAAGTTATCCGCCCACCCGGCGAAGTTACCTACCCTGGGCGCGCACGACCGGAATCAGCGGCAGGACGAGCAAGCGTGCTCGATCCCACGCACGACGGGGTCACCGGCGGGGCAAGTTATCCGCCCACCCGGCGAACTGACCGATCCCGAGCGCGCACGACCGGAATCAGCGGCGGAACAGGCGCGGCGAGGTCTTCGATCGGACGCAAGGGGACCAGGCGGACCGGGCATGCGGGGAGGTCAGGGGTGGGTGGGGGTTGTTTTGATTCGGGCGGCGAAATTGCTTATGGCGGACCACATTTCGGGGTTGAGTTCGCAGTGGGTGCCGTGGCCTACGACGGTGTGGAAGTCGACGCCGCCGGCCAGGAATTGGGCGGCGAGGGTGGCGTGGAGGGGGGCGGGGACCGTGGTGTCGGTGGCGTTGGTCAGGAGCAGGATCGGAGCGTCGTAGCCGGTGGTGGCGACGGCCATGTAGGAGGCCAGGGCCGCATGGAAGGTGGGGGTGGTGAGTTGGCGGGAGAGCAGGTCGCCGATCGTCGAGCCGTCGGTGCGGCGCATGATGTCGCGCAGGCACAGGTTGCCGATGCTGTCGACGAGGTCGCGGCCGCGCGGGCTGAGGTAGCTGTTCACGTCGACCTCGGGGTGCGTTTCCCGCAGGCCGGTCAGGATCATCGCGATGAAGCCGGCGGTATCGCCGTCGGTGACGCCGCTGACCCGCGGCACCCACGGACCGGCGGCGGGCAGCACATCCTCGATATCGGATTCCGGATCGACGGTGATGGTGCCGCGGAAATCCAGCTCCGGCGCATAACCGTGTTGCAGATGCGCGGTCCCCAGGGCCGCCTGCCCACCCTGCGATCCGCCGACCACCGCCCAGGTCCGGGAGAGTTCCGGATGCGTCGCGCGGGCCGCGCGAACCAGATCGATCGTCGCGGTCGCCTCGGTGTTCAACTCCAGATACGGATGCGGGCCGGTCCGAAATCGCCCGAGCCCCAAGTAATCCGGCGCAACCACCGCGAACCCCTTGGCCAGGAAGTACTTCGCGATCAGGTTGTCCTCCGACTGCCCCGGCGTCGTGGTCTGCCCACCACAACCCGCACCCAACCCGGAGGTCCCGTGGTCGTACGCCATGATCGGCCAGCCACCGACCGGCGCGCGACCGGACGGCACGAACAGCACCCCGCTGGCCCGCCGCGGCGTACCGTCCGATCCGGCCATCCAGTAATCGACGATCGAACCACCGGGAATCCCGCGCCACCCGTCGGCCTGCGGCAGCACATCGATCACGGTCCCCGGCGCGGCGGCCCGCGCGGGCCCGGCCACCGTCCACATCGCACTCACCGCGACCGCCCCCGCCACGACCAGCCGCCCCCAACCGCCGAACCACCGCATCCGAAACCCCTCACCGTCTCGTGGACAAATCCGGGCGATCGTATCGATCTATTTTGTGAAGCCATTGTGAGCGACACGAACGTCATCGGCCGTGACTTCGTGCGATACGCACCGCAGTGGGCCGAGCCCTGAAGCATGGCGTGCAACCAGGACGAACTGGAGGCCCAAGTCACATCTTCCGAAAGTACTGCATACTGATACACGTTCTAGTTTTCAGGCTGGATCGCATCGGAACGGGTGCGTTCACACGGTCGAGAGGTTGGCACGCAATGCAGCGCAGGCATGAGGGACGTCGGATTCTCGTCACGGGCGCGGGATCGGGCATCGGGCGGGGCGTCGCGCTGCGACTGCTCGCCGAGGGTGCGACGCTGGTCGCCGCCGACATCGCCGAAACCGGCCTGAAGGAGACCGTCGAAGCCGCCGACGCCGCCGACCGCGACCGGCTGCACACCGTCCGCATCGACGTCGCCGATCCCGAATCGGTGCGCGCGGGCTGCGCTTCCGCCCTGAACACCCTCGACGGCATCGATGTCCTGGTGAACGCCGCGGGCATCATGCGCGCCGCCCACACCCACGAGATGCCGTTCGAGGATTGGAATCAGGTCATCGGCGTGAACCTCACCGGCACCTTCCTGATGTGCCGGGCCGTGCTGCCGCGCCTGATCGAATCCGACCACCCGGTGATCGTGAACTTCTCCTCCACCGCGGCCTTCGGCTCGAATCCGTACATGGCCGCCTATTCCGCGTCCAAGGGCGGAGTCAACGCGCTGACCCACTCGCTGGCCCTGGAATACGTCAAACACGGTCTGCGCGCGGTGAACATCGTCCCCGGCGGTATCAACACCGGCATCACCTCGGGCCTGCAACTCCCCGCCGACGCCGACTGGAAACTCATGGCCCGCCTCACCGGCTGGCTGAACAACGGCGCACTCGGCGACCCGAAGGACATCGCGGGCGTGGTCGCCATGGTCGCCTCCGAGGACGGCCGCTACATCACCGGCAGCGAAATCCGCGTCGACGGAGGCGCGCTGATGTAGCCGCATTCCCCGGCCCGCTCCGGCGTGGGAGGCGAACCGGGGTCGCTACCCGATTCCCAGCCTGCTGGTACAAGTCGGCCAGGCGCCCCAACCCTGCCGCGCCCGGGTCTTCTCGGCGATGGCGATCTGTTCGTTGCGGGTCGCCAGGTCGGGGCGGGGGGCGTATCGCAGACCGCCCTGACGCGCCCAGGTGTTCTGATCGAACTGCACCCCGCCGAAGTACCCGTTACCGGTGTTGATCGCCCAGTTGCCGCCGGATTCGCATTTGGCCAGCGCGTCCCAGATCGCGCCGTCGCGGACCGGCGGCACCTCCGTGCCCGGCTTCGCGCCCTTGCGCACGGTCCGGGGCTGGGACGGGACGACGACCGAGCTGGAAACCGGCTTCTTGCCCGTGACGATGCCGTTCACGATCGACACCGCGAACGTCACGTCCTGCACCCCGGCCTTGCCCGGATTCTCCACGACGGTCCGGTCCATGTTCATGGTCACATCGGAGACGTTCTGCTCCGTCGGCGGCAGCGGCACCCGTTCCACGCGACTGACGACCCGTTTGCGGGTGACGGTGATGTTCATCCCGTCGGTCAGCGGCGTACCGGCGGGCGGTTGCACCGAATCCTGATCCACCAGCGGAATCCCCTGCACCTGCAACAGTTGGCCGACCGTCGGCGCGGCCAGACGCACGTACTTCGCCCTGCGGCCGTTGTCGGCCAGCAGCACGGTGTGCGGGCTGGTGACCGAGAGCGACGCACCGGTCAGCGGCAGCGAGGCCGGGCGGGCCGGGGAGACGAAGACGTCGTTCGGAATCTTCAACTGCGACAACGCCTCGGCGACGGTGTTGCCGGTGGTCCACACCGTCTGCGGGGAGCCGTCGACCACCATGGCAATCTGGCGTCCGCGATCGAAGGTGATGGTCGCCCCGTTCTCGACCGAGGATCCGGCGGGCGGAGTCACCGCGTCGTGGTCGCCGACCCGGTAGCCCGCGAATTTCAGCGCGCCGCGCACACTGCCCGCCATGGTGGTCACCGTGGTGGTGCGGCCGTCGACGACGACGGTGATCGTCTTACGGTCGATGACGGCCAGCCCCGCACCCAGGATCAACGTGATCAGCAGCGCCGCGATGGCCGTGTACAACATCGGCGATCGTGACGAGTTGATCCGCTCTAGTGCGGACATCCGAAACTCCGACATGGTCACAATACGATAACGAGCAGGTCAGGGCCCGACAACCACAGCTGGCGGAACAGGCGACTTCCAGGTCACGAAGCTATATCGACAACGCGGGGGTGTAACAGGTGTCGCAATAGTAGTGACACCGGACACAATCGCGCACCTCGAGGCGTGTCGGTGTGACACATCCCACTGAACGTGCTGTAACGCTCAGGATCCGAGCCGGTAGACGCGTTCCGCGTTGGCGGTGGTCTGCCGAGCCAGTTCGACCGGGTCCTGACCGCGGGTCTCGGCCAGCGACCGCACGGTGTACGGCAGGCAGTACGACTCGTTCGGCGCGCCCCGGAACGGGTGCGGGGTCAGGAACGGGGCGTCGGTCTCGACCAGGATCTGCTCATCGGGCACGAGCTTGGCGGCCTCACGCAACTCGTGCGCGTTCTTGAAGCTGACGGTGCCGGAGAAGGACAGCACGTACCCCTCCTCCACGCAGGCCAGGGCCATGTTCGCGTCCGAGGAGAAGCAATGGAAGACCACCGTGTCGGGTGCGCCCTCGTCCAGCAGCACCGCGAGCAGGTCGTGATCGGCCTCGCGATTGTGGATCATCAGCGGTTTGCCGAGCCGCTTGGCCAGGTCGATGTGCCAGCGGAAGCCCTCGATCTGCTCCTCGACGGTCGCGCAGCCGTCGAGTTTGCCGGGCCAGTAGTAGTCCAGGCCGGTTTCGCCGATCGCGACGACACGGGGGTCGGCGGCGAGCCTCTCGAGTTCGGTCCTGGCCGCGTCGTCCAGCGCGTTCGCACGGGTCGGATGCAGTGCGACCGCCGCGTACACGCGCGGATCCCAGTGCGCGGCACGCACCGCGAACCCCGCGGCATCCAGGTCGTCGGCGATGGTGACGACCCGTCCGACGCCGACCGCGGCGGCCCGATCCACCATGGCGGCAACCGATTCCGCGTCGGTCGCACCACAGGCATCGAGGTGGGTGTGCGCGTCCACCAGAGGGGACAGCGGTTCGGGCGGTTCGGGTGCGGGCCGCTTACCGGACATGAGCACAGGGGATATTCACGCGAGGGGTCGATGGCACGCGCATTAGAGTAGAGCCACCATGAGCGCATCCTCACGCCCCGCCTTCTACATCACCACGGCCATCGCCTACCCGAACGGCGCGCCGCACATCGGGCACGCCTACGAGTACATCTCCACCGACGCCCTGGCCCGGTTCAAGCGCCTCGACGGGTTCGAGGTGTTCTTCATGACCGGCACCGACGAGCACGGCCAGAAGGTGCAGCAGGCCGCGCGAGCGGCGGACGTTCCGGTGCAGGAGTACGCCGCGCGCAACTCGGACGTGTTCGAGCGCATGGACAAGGTGCTGGACATCTCGTTCGACCGATTCATCCGGACCACCGACGAGGACCACCAGGCCGCGTCCATCGCGATCTGGGAGCGGATGCAGGCGCGCGGCGACATCTACCTGGACACCTACGCGGGCTGGTATTCGGTGCGCGACGAGGCGTTCTACACCGACGAGGAGACCACGGTCCTCGAGGACGGCGCGCGGATCTCCACCGACACCCGCACCCCGGTGGAGTGGACCGAGGAGTCGAACTACTTCTTCCGGCTGTCCAACTATCAGGACAAGCTGCTCGAACTGTACGAGACGCATCCGGAGTTCATCGCGCCCGCGACGCGGCGCAACGAGATCGTCAGCTACGTCAAGGCCGGGCTGAAGGATCTGTCCATCTCGCGCACCACGTTCGACTGGGGCGTCCCGGTGCCGGGCGATCCGGCGCACGTGATGTACGTCTGGGTCGACGCGCTCACCAACTACCTCACCGGGGCCGGGTTCCCGAACACGGATTCGGTTGCGTTCCAACGGTTCTGGCCCGCCGATGTGCACATCATCGGCAAGGACATCACCCGCTTCCACACGGTGTACTGGCCCGCGTTCCTGCTCTCGGCTGGGATCGAACTGCCGAAACGCGTTTTCGTGCACGGGTTCCTGTACAACAAGGGCGAGAAGATGAGCAAGTCGGTCGGCAACGTCGTCGACCCGCTCGCGCTGGTCGAGGGCTACGGCCTGGACGCGGTGCGCTTCTTCCTGCTGCGCGAGATCTCCTACGGGCAGGATGGTTCCTACAGCCACGAGGCGATCGTCGGCCGGATCAACTCCGACCTGGCCAACGAATACGGCAACCTCGCCCAGCGCAGCCTGAAAATGGTTGCCCGCGACTGCAATTCGGTCGTGCCGACCCCCGGCGAATTCACCGCGGACGACCGCGCCCTGCTCGACCGCGCGAACGGCCTGCTCGAGCGCTGCCGCGCCGAATTCGACCAGCAGCAAATACATCTCGCCCTCGAGGCGATCTGGCTGACCCTCGGCGAGACCAACCGCTACTTCTCCGCCCAGCAGCCCTGGGCCCTGGCGAAATCCGGCGCCCCCGAGGATCTGGCCCGCGAGGCGACGGTCCTGTACGTCACCCTCGAGGTCCTGCGCATCGTCTCCATCCTGGTCCAGCCGGTGATCCCGGGTTCGGCGGGCAAGATCCTCGACCTGCTCGCCCAAACCGCCCGCACCTTCGCCGACCTCACCACCCCGATCGAAGCGGGCCTCCCCCTCCCCACCCCCGAACCCGTCTTCCCGAAGTACATCGAACCCAAGGACTGAGATGTCCCGCAGACGATACGCCGCCAGGGAATCCCGGCGGCGTATCGCCTCTGGGACAACAGAACTCGCCGCTGTGGCGAACCCTACGAGCTGTGCCCCGACGACCTCGTCACCGAACTCGACACGGCACACGACTTCGCCCGGATCACGGTGTCACAGGAGCGTTGTCGAGCATCGAAGCAATGGGGCGCACCCTTCCGGTTCGCCCGGCATGTGCCCTATTCCCATATTGCACAAGGGTTTTCAGGAACCAGAGCTGATATGACATGCACTCATCGACGAAACCCGCGCTCGATCGAATCACCGCCCACGATCGAACGAAATAAGTTCCCGCACAAGACAACCGATCCCGGCATGCGCGCCGCATGCGTCCGGAGCGGTATGAGATCCAGCGGTCAGTCCGAGCGTGCGGCCAGGACGGCGTCGTAGAGCTCTTTGCGGGAGGCGCCGTTGGCGGCGGCTACCTCGGCGCAGGCGTCCTTGAGGCGAAGTCCTTTGGCGACAAGGGATTCGACGTGGTCGACCAGGTCGGCGGGCGCGGCCGAGATCGGTTGTGCGCCTTCCAGGACGACGGTGATCTCGCCGCGCGCGCCCTCGACGGCCCACTCGGCGAGTTCGGCGAGAGTGCCGCGCACGACCTCCTCGTAGGTCTTGGTCAACTCGCGACAGACCGCCGCGCGACGATCCGGACCGAGCACGTCGACGGCATCGGCGAGGCAGGCGGCGAGGCGGTGCGGCGCTTCGAAGAACACGACGGCGCGGGGTTCGGCGACCAGGGTGCCGAGCCACTGTTTGCGCTGGCCGCTCTTGCGGGGGGCGAAACCGTCGAAGCAGAAACGTTCCATCGGCAGGCCGGACAGGGCCAGGGCCGTGGTCACCGCGGACGGGCCGGGCAGACACGTCACGGGCAACTCCCGCTCGACGCAGGCCGCGACCATCCGGTATCCGGGATCGCTCACCGAGGGCATCCCGGCGTCGGTGACCAGCAGAACCGTTCGGCCCCCGGCGATCTCGTCCAGCAGCATCGGTATGCGCGCGGCCTCGACGTGATCGTAGAAACTCACCACGCGTCCGGTGATCTCCACGCCGAGCGCCTTGGCCAGGGCGCGGGTGCGGCGGGTGTCCTCGGCGGCGACCACATCGGCCGCACCCAGCGCATCCCGTAAACGTTGTGAGGCGTCACCGATCTCCCCCATCGGCGTCGCCGCCAGCATCAAGCGCCCGGTGCCCGCAGTGGTATCCACATCGTCACCTTAGGCCCGCCCCCACCTAGACTCGTCTGCGTGACCCAGCTGACGGACGTGCGACCGCCGAACGCGCGCGGATCGAGTCCAGCGCCGCGGCGGCCATCCCCCGATTTCGGTCCGCTCGATCGGGCGCGCGGCTGGGTCGTCACCGCGTTCGTGACCGCGATCGCCGCGATCACCCGGTTCACCATGCTGAACTATCCGACCGACGCGGGCACCCCGGTCTTCGACGAGAAGCACTACACCCCGCAGGCCTGGCAGATGGTCACCGGCGGCGGCGTCGAGGACAACCCGGGGTTCGGGCTGGTGGTGCATCCGCCGGTCGGCAAGCAGATGATCGGCCTGGGCGAGTTGCTGTTCGGGTATTCGCCGATCGGCTGGCGGTTCACCGCGGCGATCTTCGGGTCGGTGATCATCCTGCTGGTCGTGCGCATCACCCGCCGGATGACGCGCTCCACCCTGCTCGGCGCGATCGCCGGAATCCTGCTGATCTGCGACGGCGTGACGTTCGTATCCTCGCGCATCGGCATGCTGGACATCTTCCAGGCCGGTTTCGTACTGGCCGCGTTCGGCTGCCTGATCGTGGATCGCGACGTGGTCCGGATGCGTCTCGCGCGCGCCGACGCCGAGGGCCGAATAGCCCTGAGCCAGTGGGGTCCTCGGCTGGGCGTGCGGTGGTGGCGGTTCGGCGCGGGCGTACTGCTGGGCCTGTCGACGGGCGTGAAATGGTCGGGCCTGTACTACATCGTCGCGTTCGGACTGCTGTCGGTGTTCTTCGATGTCGCCGCCCGACGCGCGTACGGGGTGCTGCGGCCGTGGGCCGGGACCATCGTGCGCGATGTGCTCCCGGCGATGTACGCGCTGGTCGCGATCGCACTGCTGGTCTACCTGGGCACCTGGGGCATGTGGTTCGCCAGCGAGGACGGGTACGACCGCTATTCGGTCGGCAACGCGATCGGCACGGGCGGCACCTGGTCGTGGATACCCGACGCCCTGCGCTCGCTCTGGCACAACCAGGGCGAATCACTGAAATTCCATGAGGGACTGACCAATTCGGCCGGTAACCATCACCCGTGGGAGTCCAAGCCGTGGTCGTGGCCGATGGGTCTGCGGCCGATGCTGTACTACTACGCCGACACCGGCGTCACCGGCTGCGGCCAATCGGTGTGTGTCAAGGCGGTCATGCTGATCGGCACGCCCGCGATGTGGTGGCTGTCGCTGCCGATGCTGGCCTGGGGCATCTGGCGCACGGTGACCCGCTTCGACTGGCGTTACGCGGCCATGCTGGTCGGCTACCTGGCGGGCCTGCTGCCCTGGTTCCTGGACCTGGACCGCCAGATGTACTTCTTCTACGCCGTCCCGCTGGCCCCCTTCCTGGTGATGGGCCTGGCCATCACCCTCGGCGACATCCTCGGCCCCGCCCCCTTCGCCCGCGCCCCCAACGGCCACCGCTTTCTGCTCACCAGCGAACGCCAATCCCTCGGCCTCCTACTGGTGAGCCTCTACGTATCGATAGTCATAGCCAACTTCATCTGGCTCTGGCCCATCCTGACCGCCCTCCCCATCACCGTGGACAGCTGGCACAACCACCTCCTGCTCCCCAGCTGGCGTTGAACCACTCCGCACCGTGAACCGGAATTTCCCGCACGAAGTCGGGCCAACCGCTGGGATCGAGGTGGCAGTGGCCCGACTTCGATATCTACGCGGTTCCCATCCGACGGTTCCGAGCCGACGTGGGATCGAGCTGCGAAACACGTTCTACTCGGCCAGCGCCGCCCGGACGTAGCGCAGGGCGGCTTCGTCGTCCAGGCCGAGGCGGCGGATGACGGTGACGTAGTCGGTGGCGGCTCGACCGGCGGCGTCCTGGGTGGGGTCGCCGGAGGAGGCTATGAAGGAGCCGAGGCGGCCTCGGGTTTCCAGGACGCCGTCCTGTTCGAGTTCGCGGTAGGCGCGGGCCACGGTGTTGGGGGCCAGGCCGAGTTGGACGGCGAGGGCTCGGACGGTGGGGATCTTGGTGCCGGCGGTGAGTTCACCGGAGCGAACGCGGGCGACGATGTTCTGTCGTAACTGTTCGTAGGGTGGGACCGCCGAATGGTGGTCGACCGGGATATCCATCTGCGCCTCTACATCTCGTCCCTGGTCAGCGGGCAGGACAGACAGCGGGGGCCGCCGCGGCCGGATCCCAGTTCGGAACCCGGAATCGTCAGCACCTCGACGCCCGCGTCGGTCAGCCGGGCATTGGTGTTCTCGTTGCGTTCGTAGGCCACCACCACGCCCGGCGCCAGGGCCAGGGTGTTGTTGCCGTCGTCCCACTGCTCGCGTTCGGCGGTGATGCCGTCCAGGCCGGTGTCGATGACGCGCAGTTTGTCGATCCCCATCGCCTCGGCGGCGGCGGGCAGGAACGGCTCGGGGCCGCGCATATCCACCGAACCGTCGTCGCGAATGGCGATCGTGAAGGCGCACAACGAATCCCGCACCGCCGGATACATCACCACCGCATCGGAGTCGACCATCGTGCACACGGTGTCCAGATGCATGGTGGCGCGGTTCTGCGCGATCGGCACCACCAGCACGGTGTGCGCGAGCGAATCCTCGAACAGGCTGCGCGCCAACGCTTCCGCACCCGCCGGCGAGGTGCGCTCCCCCACCCCGATGGCCACCACGCCCGGCGCGAGCAACAGCACGTCACCGCCCTCCATCGGCGCGGTGTGCGATTCGTACGCCCGGCGCACGCCCAGGAAACGGGGATGGAACGCGTAGATCAGATCGGTCAGCGAGGTCTCCCGGGCGCGCGCGGGCAGCGCCAGCGAGGTGATCGCCACCTTGCGCCCCACCCAGAACGAGGAGTCGCGGGTGAATAGCAGATTCGGCAGCGGATCGATGACGAAGTCGGTGCCGTGGTGCATGCGCCGCACCAGCGAGGTGGTGTCGGGCGCGAAGGGCAGTTCGTCGAATGTCATGCCCGCCATCAGGATTCGGGCCAGTTCCGGCGCGGGCACGCCGCGCAGATGGGCCTTGAGTTCCTCGGCGAGGGTGAATCCGATCCGGCGCGCGTCCACCGCCGCGGTGATGCCCATGCTGCGGCCCGCGCCGCTGACCGCGAGGGTGTCGGTCAGCAGATCCGAAAGCAGCAGCACCTCGACCCCGCGCCCGCGCAACACCTCGACGAAGATGTCGTGTTCCTGTTGGGCCCGCTCCACCCACGGAATGGCATCGAACAGCAACTGGTCGTTGTTGCGCGGGGTGAGCCGGCGCAACTCGTCGCCGGGTCGATGCAGCAGCACCGAACGCAGCGTCCCGACCTCGGATGTCACGGAAAACGGTCGCCCGTCGGGCCCACCATCGATTTCCATGATTCGACCGTAGTAGGCCACGCCCGGCTTGGCACGGAATTGGCTGGGCGGGTGCTGCACCGGCTCATGGAGGTCACCGGAGGCGATTCCGGACCGGACACCAAAAACCTCGACTATTGTTGAGGTATGCAGCACACGACCTGGCAGGCGAAGGAGCTCACTCCCGGACAACTGTCCGAACGCAGTGGAGTCGCGGTGTCGGCGCTGCATTTCTACGAACGCGAGGGCCTGATCACCAGCCGCCGCACGAGCGGCAACCAGCGCCGATATCCACGGGAGACGTTGCGGCGGGTCGCGTTCATCCGCATCTCACAGCGAGTCGGCATACCGCTCAGCGAGATTCGCGAGGCGCTGCACACCCTACCGGAGGGCCGCACCCCCAATCGCAAGGATTGGGAAAGACTGTCCACCATCTGGCGGCAGGATCTCGATCAACGCATCGAACAGCTGATCCGCCTGCGCGACAGCGTCAGCAGCTGCATCGGCTGCGGCTGCCTGTCCCTGGCCAGCTGCCGCATCGTCAACTTCCACGACCGCCTCGGCGACCAGGGCCCCGGCGCGCGCGTCCTGGACGTCGCGCTCAACGACCAGTGCGGCCCGTCCTGCGACAAACCCGGCGCCCAGCAAACAGGAACCTGAGCGACACCGCCCCCTCAACACTCGGTTCCGCCAATCCCGTTGAACACCAACAGCAATGTTCGCGGCCCGGCGAGGCTTCGGGGGCCGCGAACCTCCCGCAGCGGAGCGGAGGCCGAAGTTACCGCTCCGAGCTGTTGATCCGCTGGTAGATCCCGTAGAAACCGTCATTCGCCTTACGCATCACGATCTCGTACGGCAGCGCGAACTTCCGCGACCACCAGTACCCGAACCGCACGTCGAACGAGGTGTGCACCAGGAAGCTGTTGCGCTCGATACCGCGCAGGATGATCTCGGCGACCTGCTCGGGCGTCTTGGCGTGCCGCTGAAACTGCTTGATATAGCGTTGAATTCGCGGATCGTCCCGATCCACCCCGGCGATCTCCACGCTGCGCACCAGCGGGGTGTCCACCGCACCGGGCACCACCAGCCGCACCGCGATCCCGTGCCGCGCCAGATCGAAACGCAGCACCTCCGACAGCCCGCGCACCCCGAACTTCGAGGCGCTGTAGGCCGCATGCCACGGGAACGCCAGCAGCCCGGCCGCCGAGGACACGTTCACCAGCGCGCCACCGCGCCCGGCCCGCACCATCGGCGGCACGAAATTCTCGATGACGTGGATCGGCCCCATCAGGTTGACGTCCACCATCCGCCGCCAGTGCCGGTGTTCGAGGTTCTCCACCGTGCCCCACGCCGAGGTCCCGGCGATGTTCATCACCACGTCGAGACTGCCGTGCCGATCGTGCACCTCGTCGGCGAACGCGGTGACCGCGTCGAAATCGGTGAGGTCCAGATCCTGCGCGACCAGCACCTTGCCGCCGTCGTCGCCGATGACCCGCACGGTGTCGGCCAGCCCGTCGGCGTCGATATCGGTCAGCACCAGTTCCGCGCCCGCCCGTGCGGCGGCCAGCGCCGTCGCCCGGCCGATACCACTGGCCGCGCCGGTGATCAGGACCTTCTTACCGCTCACGGATTTCAGGCGATCGTGCACACCGTTCCTCGAATGCTCAATGCCGTCGCCGAATCGATCCGCTGATCGGCTTTCGACGCGCCGGACCCTTTGCCGTGCTTTCCAGGGAGCATACGGGGTGGACCTGTGCGCGGCCCGGATCCGGCTCCTATGCGCCGAGCACGTGCAGCATGCGGGACACCGCCGCGGGCCAGGTGAACTGCTCGGCCCGGCTGCGCGCGGCCCGCCGCCGATCCGCCGACGGCCGCGCCAGCACCTCGGTCACCGCGCGCGCGAAATCCGCCGGATCGTTGGCCGCGACCGCGCCGCATTCGGCGGTCACGATATCGGCCAGCGCCGAGGAGCGGCTGGCCACCACCGGCGTCCCGGCCGCCAGCGCCTCGAGCGCGGCCAGGCCGAAGGTTTCGTGCGGTCCCGGCGCGAGCGAGACGTCGGCGCTGGCCAGCAGGGTCGCCAGCCGGGTGCGTTCGGCGATGAATCCGGTGAAGTGCACCGCGGACCGCCCGTCCGGCAGCGGCGTCAGCCCGCGCGCGCGGCGTTCCAGCGATTCGCGACGCGGCCCGTCCCCGGCCACGATCAACCGCGCGTCCACCCCCTCGCGACGCAGCGCGCCGATCGCCTCGATACTGCGATCCACCCGCTTCTCCACCGACAGCCGCCCGCAGTGCACCAGCAGCGGATTACCCGCCGCGGCGAAACTGGCCCGCACCGAACCGTCGTGCCGATGCGGGGCGAACATCTCCAGATCCACGCCGAGCGGAACCAGCTCGACGTTCGGCGCATCGATCCGCTCGAACTCCTGACGTGCGAATTCGGTTGTGCAGACCACGATGTCGTAATCCTGCGCGGTGCGCCGGTTGGCCACGTCGGCGGCGCGCCGGGCCATCGGGCCGGGCAGCGCCTGGCCGAGCAGCCGGTCCAGTCGTTCGTGCGAGATCATCACCCCGGCCACGTCCCGCCGACGCGCCCAGCGGCCGAAACCGCGCAGCGTCAGCCGATCCGACACCTCGAGCACGTCGGGCCGGATACCGCTCAGCACATCGGCGACCTTGCGCGGATCGACCGCCCGGTAGCCGCGCGTCCACGGAATCTGCAAGGCGGGCAAGGTGATTCGCAGTACTCCGCCGGGCAGGAGCTGCTCGTCGCGACGCGGGCCCGGCACGATCAGCACGACCTCGTGCCCGGCGGCCGCATATCCCGAACCGAGATGATGCAGCGCCGTTCGTAGTCCCCCCGACCGCGGCCCGTAGAAGTTGGCCAGCTGAACGATGCGCACGGCCCGATCGTCCAGCGGCATTCGGCCCGGCGGGGCAACACCGCGTGAACACGGGTGGAAGTATCGTCAACCGGCTGGTGCGGCCGGTCGCGCGGCTAATGTTTGGCGGTCCGCGAGACCCGGGGCAGTTCCAGATCCAGGGGGATCCGCCCGGCGGCCAGATGCGTTTCGACGGCCTCGGGCGGCAGCGGGCGCGCGATCAGGAAGCCCTGCGCCCGATAACATCCCAGCCCGACCAGGGTGCGCGCGGCGACCGCGGTCTCCACTCCCTCGCCGACCACACCCAGCCCGAACGACCCGGCCAGCCCGACGATGGATTTCACGATCGCCAGATCATCGGTGCTGACCCCGAGCCGCTGCACGAATCCGCGATCGATCTTCACCGCGTCCACCGGCAGGGCCTTGAGGTGCGAGAGCGAACTGTAGCCGGTGCCGAAATCGTCGATCGCGATCTGCACGCCCATGCGCTTGAGCCCGCGCAGGGTGAGCTGGGTGCGGGCGAGGTCCTGCACCACGACGTGTTCGGTGATCTCCAGGCAGACCGAGCTGCCGTCGATTCCGTTGCTGCGCAGCGTGTCCTCGATCGATTCCACGAAATCCAGGCTGACCAGCTGTACCGGGGAGACGTTGATCCGGATGACGACGTTGGAGGCCAAACCCTGCTGACGCCACTGCGCGAACTGCGCACACGCGGTGCGGATCACCCAGCGCCCGAGTTCCCCGGCCAGATTCGTCGCCTCGGCCACCCCGACGAACGCACCCGGCGGTAGTAGTCCGCGGGTGGGATGCTGCCAGCGCACCAGCGCCTCGAGCGCCACGATCCGCCCGGTGCGCAGATCCACCTCGGGCTGATAGTGCAGCAGCAGCGAACCGTCCGAGACCGCGCTGCGCAGATTGAGTTCGACGTCGTCCTGGAGTTCGAACTGGGCGCGCATCGCGTCGGTGAACACCGCGACCCCGTTACCGCCGCCGGATTTCGCGGACAGCAGCGCGTGATCGGCCCGCCGCAACACGTCCGCGACCGTCGCCTCGCCGGGAATCCCCACGGCCACACCCACACTCGCGGCCCGGCTGACCGACTCCTCCCCGACGGTGACCCGCCGCGCGATGAGCTGCTGCAACCGGGTGCCCTCGAGTTCGGCCTCGACCGCCTCCATGGGTTTGGCCGGGACGATGACGAACTCGTCGCCACCCAGGCGCGCGATCATGTCGGCGGGATCCAGATGTTCGCGCAGTCGCGTGGACAGCGTGCGGATGAAATTATCGCCCGCGGTGTGTCCGAGGAAATCGTTGAGCGCCTTGAGCCGATCCAGATCCAGGAAGAACGCCGCGACCGGACCCGGATTACCGGGCTGCAACCGCTCCTCCATGTATTCCAGCAGCGCCCGCCGATTCGCCAACCCGGTCAGATCGTCGTGCATCGCGATGTAGCGCAGCCGCTCCTCGGCCTCCACCCGCGCCTGCAACTGCGCGAACAGCGACGCGATCGCCTTGAGCACATTGAGTTCGCGGGTACTCCACTCCCGATCACCCAATTTGATGAAACCCAGCAGCCCGATCGGCGTGCCACGCGAGAGCAGCGGCACCGCCGCCGAGGTCAGATCGGTGATGCCCGCGGTGCGGCGGGCGATATCTCGGTAGGGCGTGAACGCCTTGCCCGGCCGCACGATGAGCGGCTCGGTGGCGTGTTCGACGGCCTTGAACGCGGGGTCCGGATCGTCGAAGTAGACGATCCCGAGCGGGTCCGGATCGGGCACCGCCTGCCGCGGCGGCCACTCGGCGACGAGGATCGTGGCGCGACGCTCGCGATCGGTCCGTCGCAGATAACAGAAGTCCACGTCGAAATGCTCGATCAGGCTTGCGAGCACACGTTCCGTCGCCGCCACCAGGGTGGTGGCGTCGACACCCATCAACTCCGAGGCGACCTGTGTCACCAGTGAGTCGAGTGTCCGCCGAGGCACCTTGTCTCCGATCGCGTCAGCTGCGGGAATTCGTACCCGGCACCGGGAACCGCCTGCTGCGGACCGTAGTGCGGGCGGCATACCTCAGACGGAACACCAACGCCATGATCTCATGGACAGGCCCCTCCGGTAGGCCCAGGAATCTGTCCCGAATCCCCGCCAGTGTATCGGCGAACTCCGGGGAAATCCCTGCGAACACGGGGTGACGGGCCGCTACGACTGTCATGAATTCCTACTCCGTTGCTGCGCGATACCGCGCCCTACCCGAGACCCTCCCGACACCGACCGGATCACGACCGGCGCCCGGGGTTGGTCGCTAAGGCAGTATCCGTCATCGGACAGGAATTGACCAGACATCCGGCAAATCTTCCGAAACCTGGGCGCGAGGTTCGAAATCGTCCCTGGTCAAGACGATGACCTCGGCGATCGGACGGAACAGAAAGACTGGTTGGTTCCAAAATGGCTATCTGATAGCTATCCGCACTGGTTACACCAGGATCGAGATGTACAGCTCGACCTTCGGGCCCCGCCAGAGCTCGATCTCCTCGCGGTAGGCGCGGGTGATCTCGGCCGAGGCGGTCGCGTCGTCGACCTGCGCCCAGACATCCTCGACCGGATCGTGGTAGTCGCCGTTCGGCTCGAATCGGGCGTAGACGCCCTTGGGCACCCGGACCAGCACGTCCCCGGGCGGAATCGCGGGCACGGCCGGATAGTCGTAGGCGACCAGGACGTTGTAGTTCCCGGCCGGGTCCGGGACGTAGACGGTGTAGAGCGCGCGGTCCGCGGCGACGTCGCGATCACGCAACCGGTCGCGCAGGAATTCGATCAGCTCACCGTTGCTGACCTTGAAACTGGGCCGCACCCGCGGCACCACCAGGCCACCGTAGATCGCCTGGTCACGCAGTACGATCGTGTAGCTCATCGGGGATCTACCGCCAGATACAGATCGATCTTGTAGGCGTGCGGGTAACACTCCAGATCCCCGGTGTGGGTGCGTTTGATCTGCTTGTGTTCCTCGGCGTACGCGATCTGCGTCCATAAGTCGGTCATGACCTGCGGGAAGTTCCCCACCGAAGAGAATCTGGCGTACACCCCACGCGGCAGCCGCGCCACGATGTGCCCGCGAGTGACCTGATCGAACGAATCGCACTGGTACCCGACGATCTGCGTGTTGAATGTGCTCATATCCGCCGAATAATCGGTATAAGCGCAGGCCAGCGGCCCACCCAGCTCCTGATGCAGCACCGCCCCCCACGCCGCGTCGAGATCCCGGTCACGCAGTTCCCCGAGCGCGCGCCTGGGACTTCGCACGGGCAGCCCCGCAACCCACGTCTCGTCCCGCTCGACGATCTCAAACTG
The DNA here is from genome assembly GCF_009604405.1 of Nocardia macrotermitis. GTDB lineage: Bacteria > Actinomycetota > Actinomycetes > Mycobacteriales > Mycobacteriaceae > Nocardia > Nocardia macrotermitis. The sequence continues at coordinate 109,021 of NZ_WEGK01000005.1, read as the reverse complement.
CATGGCAGACAACTCTTTCGAAGTATTCACGCAGGCAGCCCGCATGCGCAGCCGAACCCATCCGACCAGAGCCGTCATGCTATCAACCCGCCCTGCGAGAGATATATGACACGACCCCCACCTTCCGGTCGGGTTTGCCACACCCCACCCCCTCCCCGATCGCAAATTATCGGCAATTTCACCCCCATCCCACGATGTGAACCCCGCTTCCCGCCCCGGCCCCACGCCGCCTTGTCCCGCAAACCCCTCCCGACCAGCCGATTCGGAGTCTCCCCCACCCACCTGCTACAGTTCTCCAACGTTGGTTCGGAAACGTTCCACGGGGCTATAGCGCAGTTGGTAGCGCGTCTCGTTCGCATCGAGAAGGTCAGGGGTTCGATTCCCCTTAGCTCCACCTTAGGGCGCTTACTAGAACACGGTGCCGAATCAATGCCGTGTAGTAGGACGTCAACGCCACCGCTTCGTTGTGAAGTGGTGGCGTTTTTGGTTTGTGTGGGGTGGGGCGCCGGACACCGTCAGCGGGCCAGCTCTCGATTCGCCAGCACCTCCAGCACCCTGTAGTGCCGCAGGAGGGGCGCGGCGTCGTAGGCCATGATGTCGGCGATCCGGCCGCTCCACGTCGATGCCTCGCGGACGATCGCATCGACAGCATCGCGGTCGCCGACGGCCAACGCGATGGCCAGGTCGAGCGCGGGACTCGGCCCCGGCACGGCGCGGCGGAATTCGTCGAACTCCGGTAGGAGTTCGACCGCATCTGCCGGCGCGAATGCGGCGAGCACAATCAGCCAAGGGCGAATGTGTTCGGGCGAGGCTGCCCACGACAACAACACCCGCGGCACGACGCGGGCCATCGCGGCCGCGGACCGTTCGGCAGGGCCGTGCTCGCCGGGCAGTTCCAGGGCTCCGATGCCGACCAGGGCGCTGAGCAATGTCAGCCGATACGCCGGGGTGAAGTCCGGCGCGGCCGCGAGTTCGGCGAGGTACGGCACGGCGAGCGGGGTCGCGCTGTAGCAGGTGCCCTGGTGGATGATGGCGCTGTACAAACCCTCCTGCACCGTGTCGTCGAATCCCTCGTCGTCGGCGGCGAGATCGCGGAGAATGCCTGGTACCTCTTCCGCCGATCCGTAGGCGTGTTCCAGTGTGTCCCAGGGGATATCGTCGAGCCCGATCAACTCGACCGCCGCGAAGTTCGGCCCGTCCGCAGCGGACATATCGCCGAGTTCATGGGTTGTCCGCGGTTCCGGTGCGCGCTCGGGGAACTCCGCGAACGCTGCCAGCCTCGCGGTCGCCGCTTCGTCGCGATCACGATCGATAACGATCGTCCCGGTGGCGGTGACCAGTTCCGACCGCATCTCCGACAGACCCGAACGGTGCGCTGTGAGGCCGCTCACCGTAGCACCGAATCCGCGGGCCAGGGTATCGATGAACCGTCGTTCGATGCCAGTCCACCACTCACGGTCGTCGGAGGGATACGGCCCCTCGTCGAGGCCGATCACCCGGATGCCGCGGGAATCGTCCGTCATATCGAACGTGCCGACCTGGTGCGTCACCGGTTTCGGTCCGAGGGAAACCGTCGTGTAGCCACGCTCGGCCAGGATCCCGGCCACCTCGGCGGCGTCGGTTTCCGAGAGGAGATCCAGTCTGACCAAACGGATGTAGTCGGTATGGAACATGCGGCCGAAGCTACCGTGACTATCGCATGGATGCGATGGCACAGAGGGGTCGGAGTGATCGGCGTTCCGATCGGCCATGTCACTTGCTCCCGCGATGCCAAGCGTTCACCAGTCGGCGAACTGCGGTAGCGACTTGCTCGGGTCGCTCGGCGGGGACGATGTGCTCGGAGGCGGCATCCTCGTATTGCCCGCCGACCTGTTCGGCGTATCTGTGCTGGTATTCGCGTATGAGGTCGAGATTGCGGGCCTGGTAGCCGGCGGCACGGATCGCCGAGATGACGATGACGCCGGATTTCGGCGGTGCTGGTGGGCGGCGGCGGAATTCGGCGATCGCCCCCGCCACGGCCGCTATTTCATGCCGGGTTGTGGCGAGACCGACGGGAGTGAAGTCCTCGGCCAGCATGGTCGCGTAGCTGTCGACGGGGAACTTGCGCCCATAGGAGCGGGTCAGCATCCGCATGAGCGGTGGGAAGTGGCTCAGTGCCTGCTGCGCGGCGAGGATGCGGTCGGTCTTCTTCGCGGTCGGCGCCCAATTGTCGTAGTTCGGAGCGGCTTCCGGTGTCGGGTCGACGAGGACGAGCCCCGCTGGCGACAGCGTTTCGGCGGCGCGACGAGCGATCAGCCCACCCATGCTGTGGCCTACCAGGATCACCCGCTCCGTCGTGAGCGCCTGGACCAATGCCACCAGGGTCGCCGCCATGTCGTCGATGTTCTGCGGTTCCGCGGCGCTGGCACTGCGGCCGCGACCGGCCCTGTCGTAGGCGACGGTGTGCGCGATGTCCCCGAGTAACGGAACCACTCGATCCCAGAGCGTCCGCCCGGCGCCCGCACCGGATTCGAACACCACCCAGGTGTCCCCGGTGCCGGACTCTTCGAAGTAGATCTCGGTGCCGTTCACCATCATTCGACGCCCAGGAACATCCCGCATCGCGGTCACCTTCCTTCAATACCAATTTTGGTAAAGGTACCATATGTGGGATAGTTGCGGTATGGACCCGACCGAGTTGCTGCTCCACCCGGTGCGATTGCGCATCATCCACGCACTCTCCGGCGGCCGATTACGCACCGCGGGTGAATTGTGCGACCGCATGCCCGACGTGCCCCGGACCAGCGTCTACCGGCAGCTCGGCCTGCTCACCGAGGGAGGAATGCTCGAGATCGGCGACGAGCGACGCGTACGCGGCGCGGTGGAACGCTCCTACCGATTGCGACCCGACCGTCCGACCGTCTCCCCCGAGGCGAGTAGCGCGATGACCTCGCACGATCACCGCCAAGGGTTCGCGGCCGCCATGGCTGTGCTGATCGCCGAATTCAACGCCTACCTCGATCAAGCCGACGCCGACCCCGTCGCCGACGCAGTCGGCTACCGCCAAGCCACGCTCTGGCTCAGCCCCGAGGAACTCGACACCATGCTCACCGGCTTCCGCGACCTCATCGCACCCCTGGCCGCGAACCAGCCTGGTCCGGGCCGCAGACCGTACTTGATCAGCCCGATTCTTTTCCCAGGCGAGAAACCGGCATCGCCGAGCTGACAGCAGTCGGCGCGACGATTACGACGCCAAGTTGAAGACTTATGCGGTGGCGGGTATCCCCGAGTACTTGATCATCGACCCGAAGACGGGCTTGGTGTGGGTCCACAGCGAACCGGAGAACGACGCGTATACCGACGAGGTGACCTATCCGTTCGGTGTTCGATTCACCTTGCCGTCGAGTGCAATCGACGTTGATACGTCGAGCTGGCCCCGCGACTGAACAGCCTGCGCTTCCACGATCAACTGGGCCTTGAACCTCCCCCCGATACGTGGAACTCCCCGACACCGGCCACGTCCCGATGATCGATGCCCCAGCCGCGTGCGCGGCCGTCATCCGCACCACCGCCCACCCAGCCGACTGACCGAACACGGTCACGGCGACCGCGCCTCGGAGGCGACCCGGATCATTCCCGCGCCGGGGACAAGAGGTGGTCCAGGCACAGGTTCAGGGCGGCTTCCAGGTGGTCGGCGGAGCCGGTGGACAGGAGGACGCTGACGCCGCCCTGGACGGCGGTGACGATGGCTGCGGCGGTTCGGTCGGGGTCGAGGTGGGGGGCGGCTTCGCCGGCGGATTGTGTGGCCTCGATACCGGCGCGGACGCTGTCCTGCCATCGGCGGATGAGTTGGGTTGTAACCGCTTGTGCCGCAGGGCTGTAGCGGCCGACGTCGGCGATCAGGACGCCCAGCGGGCAGTGCAGGCCCCGGGTGCGGCAGTCCGTCACGATGACGTCGCGCCAGGCCTCCCAGGCGGCGCGTGAGGTGAGTTCGTTCAGGTAGGGCTGCTGGTCGTCGAAGACTCGTGCGGCTTCGAGTTCGGTGACGGCCAGCAGCAGTTGTTCGCGGCCCTCGGGGAAGTAGTGGAACATCTGGCTCTTGCCGGTACCGCTGCGGCGGCACACGTCGTCGAGGGTGGTGGCGAGGGTGCCGCGTTCCCGGATCTCGGCCGCGGCGGCCTCGACGATGCGGTGGCGGGTCGCGGTTCCCTTCGCGGTGGTCACGATCAGATTGTACTTGCTGGTACATTTTTCACGAAATACCTTGGGCCGCATGAGAGCAATCGTGATCGAGAAACCCGGCGGGCCCGAGGTACTGCGACTGCGCGAACGACCGACGCCGACGCCGGGTCCGGGTGAGATTCTGGTGGATGTCCGGGTGGCGGGCGTGAACTTCTTCGACACCGCGATCCGCAAGCAGGGCGCGGCCGAGATTCCGGGTGCCGAGGGTGTGGGCGTGGTGCGGGAAACGGGCGAGGGCGTGCACGAATTCGCGGTCGGTGATCGCGTCGGCTGGCTGACCATCAACACCCACGGCAGTTACGCCGAGCAGATGGTGCTGCCGGTGGGCAACGTGGTCGCGCTGCCCGACGCCATCGACGACGAGACGGTCGCTGCCCTGCTGCTACAGGGCCTGACCGCCCACCACTTCACCACCGTCTCGCACGCGGTCCAGCCCGGCGACATCGCCCTCGTGCACGCCGCGGCAGGGGGCGTCGGCATGCTGATCACCCGGTTCGTGAAGGCCCGCGGCGGCACCGTGATCGGCCTCGTCTCACGCCCCGAGAAGGTGGAACTCGCCACCGCCGCGGGCGCGGATCACGTCATCGTCTCCACCGGTGACGCCTTCGCCGAACCGGTGCACACACTGACCGACGGCGCGGGCGTCCACGTGGTGTTCGACGGCGCGGGCGCGACCACCTTCACCGCATCCCTGCACGCCCTGCGCACCCACGGCACCCTGGTCTTCTACGGTCCACTCATCGGCGACGTGCCGACCATCGCCATGAACGAGATCCCCCGCAGCACCCGCCTGACCTATGGCGTCACCGAGGACCACATCCGCACCACCGAGGAATTCAGAACCCACGCCGCCGAACTGTTCACCCGGGCCGCAGCGGGCGAGTTGGTCGTCCACATCGGCGGTCGCTACGCCCTGAGCGAAGCCTCCCGCGCCCACACTGACATCGAATCCCGCAGGACCACAGGGAAACTCCTCTTGATTCCATGAAAACCCTTGGGCTGATTCACTTTTCGAGAAACCTAACCATCGAAGCCGCAAGGTAACCCGAGAGCTGCGGTGCGCACCGCTAGCACACCGCAGCCCGATTCCGGGTCATACCAAGGGATTACATCCAACGAGAATTCGGTCGATAACTTCGAATCTCATGACCACACCAGCCCTGGTTCCAGAATCGTCTCCACGATCAGCCCGGTCCGGGGGCGACGGTGATTACGCCCGTCTGTTGCGCCGGGTCTCCGACGCGGGACTGATGACCCGGCGTCCCGTCTACTACGCGGTCCGGCTCGGGCTCGTCGGGATCGCGTTCGCGGGCAGCTGGGCGGCGTTCGTCCTGGTCGGTGACTCGTGGTGGACGCTCGTGGTCGCGGCGTTCATGGCCGTGGCGTGTGCTCAGGTCGCCCTGGTCATGCACGATGTCGCGCACCGCCAGGTCTTCCGGCTGCGGCGGCCGACGGAGATCGTGGGCCGAGTCGTCGGCAACGCCGGTATCGGCCTGGGGTACGGCTGGTGGCAGGACAAGCACACCAGACATCACGCCAACCCGAACCACGAGGAACTCGACCCCGATGTCACACCCGACTTTCTCGTCTGGTCACAGCGGCAGGCGCGGGCCAGCCACGGCGTGGCTCGTCTCATCGGGAGGGCGCAGGCGTTCCTGTTCTTCCCGCTGCTGATGCTGCTGGGCTTGAACCTCCATCTGTCCAGCGTTCGCGCGCTCGCAAGCCGATCGGTCAAACATCGCTGGTTGGAAGGCGCGTTGCTGTTCGGCCACTTCGCCGCCTATCTGGCCGCACTGTTCGCGGTACTGCCCGCCGACAAGGCGTTCGCGTTCCTCGCCGTCCACCAGGCGATCTTCGGCCTGTACATGGGGTGCATCTTCGCCCCGAACCACAAGGGTATGCCAACCCTGACCGGCGACGATCGCCCCGACTACCTGCGTCGACAGGTACTGACCTCCCGCGACGTGCGGGGCGGCGTCTTGACCGACCTCGCCCTCGGCGGACTCAACTATCAGATCGAGCACCACCTGTTCCCGAACATGCCGACGCCGAACCTGCGTCACGCCCAGGTGATCGTCCGCGACTACTGCGCCGAAATCGGCGTGCCCTACCACGAGACCGGGCTGATCTCCTCCTACCGCGAGACGCTGACGCACCTGCACCACGTCGGCGCACCCCTACGCACACAGCAGGACGCCGGATGAGAATCTGTTGCCGACCTCAGCCATCCGCAGGACCATTGCCCACTATTCGAGGTAATCCCGGAGCAACTGCGCGCGCGATGGGTGACGTAGTTTCGACATCGTCTTCGACTCGATCTGCCGGATCCGCTCACGGGTGACGCCGTAGACCTTCCCGATGTCGTCCAGCGTTCGAGGCTGCCCATCGCCCAGGCCGTAACGCAGGCGCATGACGCCGGCTTCGCGCTCGCTGAGCGTGCCGAGTACCGCCCGCAACTGCTCCTGCAGCAGGGTGAACGCTACCTTCTCGACGGCCACGACAGCCTCGGAGTCTTCGATGAAATCGCCGAACTGGGTCGTGCCCTCGTCACCGAGCGGCTGGTCCAACGAGATCGGTTCCCGCGCGATCCGCCGAACCTCGAGGACCTTCGCGGGTGCGATACCCAATTCGGTGGCAAGCTCGTCGGCTGTCGCCTCGCGGCCCAGCTGCTGCAGCAGTTCGCGCTCCAGCCGCGCAAGCTTGTTGATGATCTCCACCATGTGCACGGGGATTCGTATGGTGCGGGACTGGTCGGCCATGGCGCGAGAAATCGCCTGGCGGATCCACCACGTGGCATAGGTCGAGAACTTGAATCCTCGGCTGTAGTCGAACTTTTCGACCGCCCGCACCAGACCCAGATTGCCCTCCTGGATGAGGTCGAGGAAGGCCATGCCCAGCCCGCTGTACCGTTTGGCGATCGACACCACCAGTCGCAGGTTCGCCTCGAGCAGATGATCTTTGGCCGCGACACCGTCTCGTACGAGCCAGGTCAGGTCCCGGCGACGTGCGATCGTGAGACCCTCGCGTTCGGCCTGCAGTTTGTACACCGCATACAGACCGACTTCGATCCGGACCGCGAGATCGACCTCCTCGGCCGCGGAGAGCAGGGGAACTCGCCCGATCTGTTTCAGATACGCCCGTGTCGAATCCCCACCGGCGGTGAGCTCGGCTTCCTTACGCGCCCGACGCAGCGCCGGAGACTCCTGCTCATCCCAGATGTCGTCCGCGACGTCATCTTGCTCCGCCGAGGCGCCGGAGGAATCTCGGTCATCTGCTTCGCCTGCGGTCGTAGCCACATTCGCCTCTCCGAGTGATTCGGGTGGCATCGCGATTCGAGAAACAGGACCGCAGAGAGGCCTCGAGCGGCTCGGCAATCACCGGGACCGATGACCAGCGTACTGGTCCTCGCATCGACACCGGGTCGACCGCCGAATCCCGCTGGAGCCGCGGCCGGTCGCCGGGAAGCCACCCGCGCGTGCGAGTGGCCTTTCCATTCGTCGGCGGACCGATGTCACCAGGGCAGGACGCCGTCGCGATCGGTGACCGTGCCGGTGGGGGCGTCGGGGCCGAGGGTCGCGAGGCGGACGGCGGCGTCGGTGCCTTCCTCGACGGTGTGGCCGAGATGGCCGGTGAAGTCCGTGGCGGACTGGCCGGGGTCCACGGCGTTGAATCGGATGTCGGGGATGGTTCTGGCGTACTGCATGGTGAGCATCGTGACCGCGGTCTTGGAGGAACTGTAGGCGGCGAGGGGGTATTTCGACTCGACGCGGTCGGGGTCGTGGATGAGGGTGAACGAGCCCAGGCCGCTGGTGACGTTGATGACCGACGGTGTCGCGGCCGCGCGCAGCAGGGGGAGGAAGGCGCGGGTCACCCGGACGACGCCGAGCACGTTGGTCTCGTAGACGGTGCGGAACTGTTCGACCGAGGTGTCCTCCGGAGAGACCAGGTCACCGCGTATTCCGGCATTGTTGACCAGGACGTCCAGGTGGTCGAGCTCGGCGTGCAGGGTCTTCGCGGCGGTGGCGACGGACGTGTCGTCGGTGACGTCGAGTTGCACGAACGAGGCGCCGAGTGCGGCCGCGGCGGCGCGACCGCGTTCCGCGTCGCGGGCACCGATCCAGACGGTGTGCCCGGCGTCGATGAGCCGACGTGCCGTCTCGTATCCGAGACCTTTGTTGCCGCCGGTGATGAGTGTGTTGGTCAAGATTCTTCCTTCGAGAGCGCGGCGGGTGCTATCGGGCGGGCCGGAACGGGTGCAGCAGCCGGATACCGTCCTCGATCGAGCCGTCGATCAGTTCGAGCATCTGCGGGACGAGTTCGCGCATCCGGGGTGCGCCGAGGTGGGCGTCGAGGTGTTCGCGGCTCTCCCACCGTTCGTAGATGACGAAGGTGCCGGGGCGGCCCTCGACCCGATGCGCTTCGTAGTCGATGTTGCCCGCGTCGTTGCGGGACGGGGTCACGGCCGCGGTGATGAACGCCTCGAGGTCGGCCTCCCGGCCCGGCTTCGCCTCGGCCTCCCAGAGGACGGTCACGTATCCGTTGGTCATTGTGGGTTTCCTTTCGATCGGTGGTTCGAGATTGCCTCGCGGTCCGGCACCGCAACCAGAGACGAACAGTGCTACCCACGCCGCGGAATGTGGACGGCGGTTCATGGGAAAAGCAGTACGAGGCAGCGTCGGGCGATCCGGGTCATAGTGGTGGTGATGCCTTCTGAAGTTCATTCCCTCGGTGGTCTGCTCCGCATCTGGCGCGAGCGTCTCCTCCCGGCCGATGTCGGTCTGGCGTCGTCGGGCCTGCGTCGCACGAAAGGGCTGCGGCGCGAGGAACTCGCGCAATTGGCCGGGGTCAGCGTCGACTACGTGATGCGGCTCGAACAAGGGCGGTCGCGCACGCCGTCGGCGCAGGTCGTCGCGTCGCTCGCGCGGGCCCTGCAACTGGATCGCACGGAGACCGCGCTGCTGTACCGGGCCGCCGGGCTGACGGCGCCGAGTGCCGGGATCGTGTCGCAGCACATCCCGCCCGGGGTGCAGCGGATGATCACCCGGCTGTCCGATTTTCCGCTGGCGGCGTTCGCGGCGGACTGGACCCTGGTCACCTCGACTCAGCTGTGGCAGGCGCTGTTCCAGGCGCCGTCGGTGACGGATGATCCCGGGCAGAACCTCATCGTGCAGACGTTCGTCGACGGGACCGTGGCCCGCATCGCGACACCGCACGGCGGTACGGACGGCTTCGAGCGGGCGCTGGTGGCCGACCTGCGGCGTTCGGCCGCGGAACTCGGGGGCGACGGTCGGTTCCGGGCGTTCATCGCGGATGTGCGGGCGCGCAGTCCGCGCTTCGCGGAGCTGTGGGAGCAGGGGCATGCGGCCGCGCACCGCAGCACGGTCAAGACGATTCACCACCCGGTGGTCGGGGATGTGACGCTCGATTGCGATGTTCTGACGGTGCCGGATTCGGATATCAAGCTCGTGGTCTATACGACCACCAAGAGCGGGCCCGACGCCGAGAAACTCGAGTTCCTGCGGGTCGGTGCGATACGTGCCGAATTCGCCGGGGAGAGGTGAATCCCGAGCTCGGGCCGGGGGCGTTGCGGCGCAGAGTAATTCGCTTTCGGTCGCGAGCCGGCGGACCTATCGTTGGTGGATAGCCGCGAGGAGGATCGCGATGGTTCTGGTGAGGTTGCATCGTTTCATCTCCTGGCCCGAGCCCATCCTGGCGATGACGTGGTGGCGGGGGAACGTCGACCCGCCCCGGACGACATTCGAGATGTACGCGCTGGACAAGACCTCGTACCGGGATTTCTGGCTCGAGCACGAGTGGACCACCTTCAGCCCGGAGAAGTCGACCGCCCGCGATGCCGCGCGTATCGAAGTCCGGGCGACCGCCGACGAAATCGCCTCGTGGTCCCGAGCCCAGACGACCACCCAGGACGCGCTGCGCAATGCCGAGGTACAGCTCGCCCACGACCTCGGACTCCGGATCGTCGCGGGCGACCTGTACGGCCTGCGGCACGGATACGGCTGGCACGCGGCGGTGCGGAGATTCGGCGGCTCAGCGGTGCAGCAGGCGTTCGACGAGTTCCGCGAGCGGCTCCGCGACATCGACGAAACCTACCGTCCCGTCCGGGAACTGATCGCGACGCGCGTCCAGGAGGCGGGGGTTCGGGCTCGAGAAGAAGCGGCGCGAGAACGAGCAGCCGCGAAGCGAAAAGCCCAGCAGGACATCCTGTACCGAGCCCTGGCCGCGCGAACCCGCTGGAGCTACGAGATCGACGAACCCGATCACGTCGTCCACATCTTCCGCACGGACGACTCGACCACAACCATCCCCGAACTCACCCGAGCCCTCGAAAACCTCTCCACCACAGGCAATTACACACTCACCTGGAACGAACCCAACCGCACGGAATTCACCCGTGACACCGGCATAGACTTCGAAACCTGGTGGCGCACAGTAACACCGGACTCCTGGCCCAACTCCCGAGCCCTCCCGACCCCACCCCGCCCCACCCCCTCCGCCGGCAGCCACACCAGCTACGGAGTAGGCGGCCACACCGGCATCGGCGGCCACTTCGGCATCTGAATCCTGAGCGAAAACGGACCGCGACTCGGGAACCCGTACCCGATTGGCTCGCGCAGCGATTGATCCACACCGTGGGCATGGCTCCCACCGAGGTCGCGGCGCTCAGCCTCGAACAGGCCGTCGATCGCTGGGGCGAATACACCTCGCGGCCTACGGGCTGACTCGGTCGAGGGACTGGCGCTAGGTTGTGACCGCCGTCAGCGCCGATCCGAAACCCTCCACGGCGAGATAGGGATTCAGGTGCGGGTGGCGGCTGCCGACGGCCACATCCCGCCAGAATCGCTGGAGTTCGTTGCCGGTGTCGAAGCCGCTGGCGCCGTGCAGGTCCAGCATTCGCTCGACCGCGGACCGGGCGTCGCGTGCGGCGTCGGCGAGATCCATCCGGAACCGCGAGTCCGCGGCCGCGGTGGGGTCCGGCGAATCCGCCGCTCGCGCAATCGAGAACATCGTGTTCTCGGCGCGGCCGACCAGATGGGTCGCCTCGGCCAGCCAGTGCCGGGCGCCCGGCGACTCGCCCATGCGGGTGTACGAGGTCATGTGCGGTTTGCGGGGGGAATCGAACATCGCCTCGATGCGGTCGAGCGCGCCGCGGGCGGCCCCGACGACGGGTCCGAGCGTGGTCAGCGCGTACAGCAGCTGGTCCGCCGCGCCGAAGCCGGACATCGGCGCGACTCGCGCGGACGGCACCGGGACGTCCTCGGCGACCAGGGTGTGGCTGCCCGTGCCGCGCATCCCGGCCATCCGCCAGGTCGGTTCCACGACCAGGTCGTCCAGCGGCACGACGGCGAAGGAAAACGCGCCCTCGACCATCACCGCGACGCCGGCCCAGGCCGCGTCCCGGCATCCGGACACGTTCGGCCAGCGACCGTTCAGGCGGATGCCGCCGGACACCCGCTCGGCCTGCGCGCCGGGCATTCCGGAGCCGCAGAACAGCGCGTCCGGGTCGGCGAACGGATCGAACGCATCGGGCTCCGGAAAGCTCGCGGCGACAAGGTTCTTGGCGGTGACGCAGGTGCCCGCGACCCAGGCCGTCGCGGGACACGCCCGTCCCAGCTCGGCCAGATACCGGGTGATGGTCCGCACGTCGGACCAGTTGCCGCCGCGCTCGCGCGGGGTGCGCAGGGCGAGAATTCCGCTGCGGCGCAACGCATCCAGGCTCTCGGCGGCGGGACGCAGGTCCTGCTCGGTCTTGTCGGCGTGGGCGCGCAGCACGGCGGCCGCCTCGTGCACGGTGGCGTCATCGATCATGCGATCGAGCCAACCACCGACGCATACACCCGGAACATACGCGAAACGTCCCGGTTCATACGCGGTTGTGCCCGCTGGCCGATGCGGCCGGTCATTTATCATCGGTGGAGTGGATCTGCTCAGCGAACTGATACGGACCATGCGTGTCGGCAGCGCCAATTCTCGGGTGATCCGGCATTCCGGAGGCCGTGGACTGCGATTCGCCGGGTTCGCCGGGAGCGGATTCCACATCGTGCTGCGGGGCACGTGCTGGCTGATCACCGAACATCAGCAGCCGGTCGAACTGCACCCGGGCGACGTGGTACTCGCTCCCTCCGGCGCCGAGCACGGCCTGAGCAATCGCCCCTGCGCACTGCGGGAACTCTCCGTACTGATGCCGGTACAACCGTCGCCGGAACCCGCGGACTTCGAATTCCTCTGCGGCGCTTACCGACTCACCCACGGCAACGCCCCGCAGTATCTGCGGTCGCTTCCCGGCCTGCTCACCGTCTCACTCGATTACGAACGCCACCCGCAGCTCAACGCGCTGATCGAACTCCTCGAGGCCGACGTGTCCAGCGCGGTGCCGGGAGCCGGTGCGACGGTGCCCGCGCTACTGGATCTGATCCTGGTGCACGTACTGCGCCGATGGCACGAACTCAATGCCACCGAGCACGCCGCGCCCGCGGACACGGCGATCGCGGCCGCGGTGCAGCAGATCCACGCCGCCCCGCAACACCAATGGACCGTGGCACGACTCAGCGAGGCCGCCGGACTACCACGCACCTCGTTCACCAGGCGCTTCACCGAGGCACTCGGCCAGCCCCCGATGCGCTACGTCACCGGCCTGCGCCTCAACCGGGGCGCTCAACTACTCCGCGAGTCCGACGCCCCACTGGCCACGATCGCCCGCGAGGTCGGCTACGCCACCGAGTTCGCGTTCGCAGGCGCGTTCCGCCGCGAATACGGCATCTCCCCCGGCCGCTTCCGCCGTTCCGGCGCGGCACCGGTCCGAATCGGAGGCATGAGCGAGGACCGCGCCCACACCGCCGAATGACCGAGGCGCGCACAGCAATCAACTGTCGCGGCACTACGGCTTCCGATAACGCGGTAGGTTGACCTTTCATGTTTCGCTAAATAGCATGTTTCCCCTAATGGGAAACAAGAGATTTCGGGAAACACCGCTGATCGACGATGCTCTCGAGAGCGTCGCCATGCTACTTCCCGCCTCCTGGCACATCGACAAGCGCCAGAGCGCATTCGACGACCACCGTTTCGACGCAGTCGTCGAATTGACGGGTCCAACCGACGAGAAAGCCACGTTCGTCGTGGAGGCCAGGCAATCCATGCCGGTGCCGCTGCTGATTCCAGCTCTCCGTGAACTCGAGCGTACAAGCGGGATGCCGGTGCTGTTCGTGTCGGACTACATCGGGCCGCCCCTTCGCGATGCGCTGACCTCTGCGGAGTTCAGTTTCGCCGATGCCACCGGCTGGGTTCGAATGACTTCCACGTCCCCCTTGGTCCTCCTCACCGGACAGGGCGCTGCCCGCGCACCGCGCCCTCCACGGTCGAGCGCCGTCACCCGACTCAATGGACTCGCTGCGAGCCGGACCATCCGCGTACTTGCGACCGCGGATCTCCCTATAGGGATCCGCGACCTGGCCATTCTTGCCGATGTCTCGCCAGGCTCCGTCTCCAAACTCATGACCACCCTGACCGCGGAGGGCATCGTCGACCGCGACGGAACCGGCAGGGTTCTCGCCGTCAGTCGACGGGCACTGCTCAGGCGGTGGGTGCTCGATTATTCCTTCGCGAAGACGAACTCATCGGTCGGCTACTACATAGCGCCCAGAGGCTTGGAACGGACACTCCTCAGACTCGCTGAGGAGAAAAAAGTCGCGATCACGGGATCGGCCGCCGCGCGCCGGTTGTTGCCGGAAACGATGGTACCTGTGGTGCCGCTACGGCTGCTGGCGATCTACGCAACACAACCAACCGAGTTGGCCGACAACCTCAAGTTGATCGACGGCGATCCGACGACCACGAATGTCGTCATCGCACGACCGCAAGACCCCGAGTTGCTCGCTCCACCACATGATGACCATCTCACTACGGCACCGCTTCCGCTCGTGATCGCGGATCTGCTCACTCTTCCCGGTCGGTCAGACGCAGAAGCCGAACAGCTCATGGATGCACTTGCCGACAACAACGAAGCATGGAGGGAACGACCTTGAACAACCTGGCGCCAGAGTACGTCGCCGCACGGCGGGTACTGCTCGATGCGCTCGTGGCACTCGAAGACCATCTGGACAATCTCATACTCGTCGGTGCCCAGGCCATCTACTATCACGCCGGATCGGCCGATCTGAACGTGCCGCTCATGACGACGGACGCCGATCTGACTGTCGACACTCGAGGACTCGCCGACGCCCCGGAAATCGGCGGAGTAATGCGGGCTGCGGGTTTCACCCCCGGGCCGAATCCCGGGCACTGGGTGGCGGCAAGCAACGTCGCCGTCGACCTGATGGTGGTGCCGCATCAGGCAGGTACGGTCAAAGCCTCCGCCCGCGCCGCGCGAATCACTCCTCATGACAAGCTCACCGCCCGAATCGCCCGTGGGCTCGAACCCGCGTTGGTCGACAACGAAATCGTTTCCATCGCTGCGTTCGAGCCCGATGACTCCAGGAAGCACTGCCTCCGAGTGGCTGGACCGGCGGCACTGGTGACTGCGAAAGCTATCAAGGTCGGCGAGCGCCTGGGCCAAGTTGATCGTCAGCCCGACCGGCTCAAAGAAAAGGATGCGCTCGATATATTCCGACTTCTGCAGGCGATCGAAGTCTCCGACCTCGTCAACGGATTCGAGAAGCACAGGGAAGACGAGTATGCCGCAGCCGCAACCGCTGATGCACTCGACATCCTTCGAGCGCATGGGACGACGCCGAGTAAACAGCTCGCACAACTTGCCGCAGTAGCAGCTCAGGATGACCCGATCGTCGCCCCGGCCTTCGCAGCTCTGGTCGATGAATTGCTCGACGCGTTGCAGATGCGACCGACCATGCGCACTCCCGGATCAGCCTCGGCCGGGCGGTGATTCGCGACTGACGGAGTCCGTTGTTCAGCTGGTTTGGGTGCCGGACCAGCCGAAGCTGAAGCTGTGGCCCTTCGAGGTGCAGCTGACGGCGCCGCGGCCGCCGCCGGAGCAGGTCGCTCCCGCGTAGTTGATGGTGCTGCCGTAGCCGTCGCCCGCGGGGAGGGTGAGGCTGCCTGCTCGGCCGTGTTGGCCGAGGAGTCCGAAGGTGGGGTGGGCGGGTAGGAAGGGCAGGTCGATCGACAGGTCGGTGATCGGAATGACGTTGTACCACTTGGCCATACCCGCCGGGATGTCGCAACCGACGTCACCGTTGGACTGGATCGAGCAGTTCGCGCCGTCGACGCTGAAATAGGCGGTGGCGCCGACCAGATACGGCGTCACATCGACGCTGGGCGGCGCGGCATTCGCGCCGGCGGCACCGGCCAGCGAGAGCGCGAGCGCGGCGACGGCCACACCGACGAATCTGTGTGCTTTCATGGAATCTCCTGAGAATCAACCGGCAACCGCAACGCCGGTTCCACCGAAATTTCCTGTTGCACAAGCGATGTCGTCGGTCGGCTGCGGGACGTTACCGGGACCGACCACGCACAGACCGTTCCAGGTTCCGGCCTGAGCTGCCGGGCCGTAGTTCCGGGACGGGCGTGGCGTGGGTGACCACGCCCGTCACCGGCGATGTGTCAGGCGAAGCCGCGGAAGACGCCCTTGTCGCCTGCGTTCTCCGCGGCGGCGGCGTAGTCCTGGATGGTGATGTTGCCGTTGTCGACGTTGCCTACGGCCTCGCTCAGTTCGGCGGCGACGACGCGGACGGTGGCGCCGCGCTGGTCCTCGAAGAGGTCGAGGAACAGGACGGGGTATTCGGTGCTGGAGAGGGTTTCGCCGTCGACCAGCATCACGAACGTGTGGTCGGTTTCGGCCAGGCTCTCCAGCGCGAGCAGCCGGTCGGCGGTGAGGTCGCGGTTGGCGGGGTCGTCGAGGATCTCGACGTCCTCGTCGACGCTGGTGTCGAACGCTGCCATGGCCGCGGCGTCGATCGCCGAGCGGCAGGCCTCCCATGCCTGTTGGTCGGAGAAGTCCGTGCGAATCAGGACAGCCTTCACGGTCTCGGGCAGAACAAACACTGGTGCGGTACCTCTCGAATGATCGGGGACACAGGTTCCGGGCGTCCCAACCGTACTCGGTCGCACGGACGAAGCGTCCGATTCCGGCGTACCGCGCCCACCGTCGTGCCGGATCGTTTGTCGCCGCCCACACCCGCGCGGCGGGGAAATTATCGGCCCCAACAGAATTGTCCACCGGCCGCGATTCGGCAGGGTGAAGGCAGGTCCGAGGCGCGGAGTTCGGTCTACTCTTCGAAACGTGGCCGGTATCGCAGTGCATTGAGCCGCCCGGCGTACCGCCCACACCGCAGGGAACACTCGGGGGTCGCAGCCCGCGCAGTGACCGGTGCCGTTGTCCGGCACCCGGTTTCGGCGCGCATGGCGTCCGGGACGTCGCAGCGGTCGAGTCCTTCCGAAGCAGGACTCGACCGCCGCGGCACACAGGCATCCGATGCCCGCACGTCTCGTCGTGATCATTCGAAAACACAGCTGATCCCGCGCACGGTCCGTCGTGCGCCGACACCACACCCGCCGACACCGAGTGCGCGGGAAGGGGGCGGAATGTATTCGCAGGCATCGGAATACGGCGGTAGGTGGGTTCAGTACGCCGACGGCAGCTGGGCCGCGCTCGGTGACGACGGTGTGCCGGTGCCGCTGGACGAGCTCCCGGCCGCCGAGGCCGAACCGGCCGCTCTGCCGCTCAAAGCGGTGCAGGTGATCGATGTCGAACCGATCTCCGTGCACGACAGGGAGATTCGATAACGGCATGGGGCGACCGCGCGCGGCGTCGGCGCTACTCGTGGCTCGCTACTCACCGCTCGCTACTCACGGCTCACGGCTCACGGCTCACAGCTCACAGCTCACAGCTCACAGCTCACAGCTCGAGAATGCGCCTCGGCATCCCGACGCGGGTTCAATGTCGTAACTGCGGCCTACTAGCGATCCGGACGTACGCTTTCGGCGTCTTCGTCATGATCGAAGTGCACACCGTAGACGACCTCTTTCCCGGAGACCGTGACCCGACTCGTCACATGCTCTGGAGCACCGCGAACAATGCCGGTCTCCTGATGATCGGCTGCTACAACACCTTCCGCCGCGAATGCGACCTGAGCGTGGTCGGCTCGGACAGTGGTCAGGCCCTGCTCGCCGAACGCACCGTTGTGACCTGGGGAGAGCCGACTCGACCCGAGCGATACCGGGTCACGGATATTGCCTCGCTCCGGTAACTGGGAGGCCGCTACGATCTGGCCGACGGGGTCCAGCACGGATGCGGGAGGTGCGGGAATGGCGGATGCCCAGCACGAGTCGGGTGATCAGCCGGTATCGGAGGATTCCGAAACTCTTGCGTCGGAGGATTCCGAAGCTACTGTGCGACAAGGTGATTCCGAGGTTTCCTCCGAGAGCAACGAGGCGCGGTCGGCCGTCGTGGATTCGACGGGTAATCCGGTGGACATCGCTTGCGGCACACCGTTACAAACGAGAGATGATCCGCAAATATCCGCGCACCCGGCACCTGGAGGGGTCGCGCCTGCAACCGGGCGACCACGACCTGCGTGCCGAACCGTTCGCGCGGATCGCGGGCCGGTACCTGGTCGTGGAGGAGAAACTCGACGGCGCGAACGCGGCGATCAGCTTCGATTCCGAAGGCGCACTGCGACTTCAGAGCCGCGGGCACTATCTGACCGGCGGTCCGCGCGAGCGGCAGTTCGGACCGTTCAAGGCTTGGGCCACCGCGGTGCAACACGTGCTGCGCGCCCGGCTGGGCAGCCGCTACATCATGTACGGCGAATGGCTCTACGCCAAGCACACCGTGTTCTACGACGCACTGCCACACTACTTCTGCGAGTTCGACATCCTGGATCGGGAGACCGGAATCTTCCTGTCGACCGAACGTCGCCGGGAACTGCTCGACGGCACGCCCGTGGTCTCGGTGCCGGTCCTGCACACCGGTCCGCTCGATCGGCTCGCGGATCTCACGGCGTTGATCGGACCGTCCGGCTGCCGAACGCCCCACTGGCGCAACGCACTTGCGCACGCCGCGCAGGCCGCCGGTGTCGATCCGGACCGCGCGGCACGGGAGACCGATGCCGCGGACGAGATGGAGGGCCTGTACATCAAGGTCGAATCCGGCGCGGAAACCGTCGACCGTTTCAAATGGGTGCGGGCCGAATTCCTCACCACCATCCTGGATTCCGGCACGCACTGGCAGGACCGGCCCGTCATCGCGAACGGCCTGGCCGACCCGGAGGTGCTCTATGGACGCGTATGAGGAACTGTGCCCCGGACCGCCCGACTGGACGGTGCCGTGGGCGCGGATCCGCGCACGATTCGACTGGGTCCGCGCGATGACCGGGGTGCCGCAGGACGCGGTGCACCACGCCGAGGGCGATGTCGAGATCCACACCCGGATGGCCTGCGAGGCCATGGCCGAACTGCCCGAGTGGCGCGCCCGGCCCGCCGCAGAACGCGTCCGGCTGTTCACCGCCGTGCTGATGCACGATATCGCCAAACCCTATTGCACACAGACGGATTCGGACGGCCGAAGCACCGCGCACGGACATTCGCGACGCGGTGATCTGCTGGTCCGGCACGCGCTGTGGCGCCTGGGTGTGCCGATCACCGAACGCGAGCACATCGCCGCGCTGGTGCGGCATCATCAGATCCCGTTCTGGGCGCTGGAACGCCCCGATCTCCAGCAGATCGCCTTCCGCGTCGCCCTGCTGGCCCGCAACGACGATCTGGTCCTGCTCGCCACCGCCGATCTGCTCGGGCGGATCTGCCGCGACACCGCACAGATCCTCGACCACATCGCGCTGTACCGCGAATACTGCGCCGAACAGCAATGTCTGGACCGCCCAAGGGTTTTCGCCTCTGATCACGCGCGATTCCAGTATTTCCGCACCCCCGGCCGCGATCCGGACTACGCCGCCTACGACGACACCCGCCTGACCGTGACCGTCCTGTCCGGCCTGCCCGGCGCGGGTAAAGACCACTGGATCGCCGCCCACCGCCCCGATCTGCCGGTCGTCGGCCTGGACCGGATCCGCGCCGAACTCGGCATCGCGCCCACCGCCGACCAACAGCCGGTCGTCAGCCTGGCCCGCGACCGCGCCCGCGAATACCTGCGCGCCGGAACATCATTCGTCTGGAACGCCACCAACACCACCCGCCGCCTCCGGGCCCGCACCATCGATCTCGCCGCCGCCTATCACGCCCGGACGGAGATCATCTCGCTGGAAGCACCGGCTCCGATCCTGCACGCCCGCAACCGATCCCGCCCCTCGCCGGTCCCGGCGGCGGTCATCGATCGACTCGCATCACATTGGGAGACACCGGATCCCACCGAAGCGCACAGGGTGCAGTGGATCTCCACCGCACCCTGACCCGACTGCGACCTCGCCTCGGCCGGAACCGCACGTTCGGCGGGCGTCGTGATGCAAAGCGGCGAAAAAGACACCGATAGGTATTATTCTGCCACAGTGCATCGAAGTCATCGAATCGCCGCAGTAGTGATTCCGCCGCAGTCGACCTTCGAACTGGCATGTGTCGCGGAGGTATTCGGTATCGACCACCCCGGCGTGCCGAACAGGTACACGTTCGAGGTCTGCGCGGAGGAAACCGGGGCGCTGGCGACCAGGGCCGGATATCGGATGCTGGTGGAGCAGGGACTCGACACGTTGCGGACGGCCGATTCGATCTTCGTGACCGGATGGCCGGATCGGGACGAGCGCCCCTCGGCGGAACTCACCCGGGCACTGCGCGAGGCGCATCGGCGGGGTGCGCGGATCGTCGGAATCTGTTCCGGCACTTTCGCTCTCGCGGCAACCGGGTTATTGGACGGCCGGGAGGCCACCACGCACTGGCGGATGGCCGAGGAGTTGCGCGAGCGGTATCCGCGGGTGCGGGTGCGCCCACACGCGCTGTATGTGAACCACGGCGACGTCGCGACCAGCGCGGGCACCGGCGCGGCCATCGATCTTGCCCTGGAGCTGGTCCGATGCGATTTCGGCGCGGCCTACGCGGCCGATATCGCCCGGCACATGGTGTTACCGCCGCATCGCGAGGGCGGCCAGCGGCAGTACACCCGCACTCCCCCGCGCCGCCGCACCCCGCAACCCGATTCGCTCGCGCCCGCGCTGTCCTGGATCGAGAACAATCTGGACCGCCCGATCGCCGTGGACGATCTCGCTGCCCGCTGCGCGGTCTCACCCCGGACGTTGACCCGCATGTTCGATCGCCACCTGGGCACCACACCGGGAAAGTGGTTGTTGCGCAGAAGAATTCACCATGCCTGCGCGCTCCTCGAACGCACCGACGCAACCGTGGCGGCCATCGGCGCGGCGACCGGCTTCCCCGATCCCTCCAACTTCCGGCGCCGCTTCGCCGACGAGGTCGGCACCACCCCCAGCGACTACCGCCGCACCTTCGCCCAACCCTCCCCCGAGCCCCCGGGAACACCCGGCTGAGAAGCCGACAGCCTGCGACCGTGAACGCGTTCACCCACCGCCGGTACAAGAAACCGACCCCGCCGAATCACCCTGTGCGAGTGGAATTCCGACGAGGCGGCCTCCCCGTAGTGAACGCGTTCACACACCGCCGATACACGAAACCGCCCCGCCAGAATCACTCTGTGCGAGTGGAATTCCGACGAGGCGGCCTACCTGTAGTGAACGCGTTCGCACACCAGCGATACACGAAACCGCCCCGCCGGAATCACTCTGTGCGAGTGAAGTTCCGGCGAGGCGGCCTACCTGTATCGAACTAGCGCACCGGCAGCGGCACGTCGTCGTAACCCAGTTCCAGATCGTGGTGGATACGTTCACCCTCCACCCGGACACTGCTGGCCACCGACGGATAACCGCGCGTAACCACCGCGTACCGCCCCGCGGGCAGATCCGGAACCAGATAACGCCCGCTCTCGTCGGTGCGAGCGGTGGCGACCAGTTCGCCGCTCTCGTCCAACACCGTCACCTGAGCGTCGGGCACCACACGATCCCCGGCCTGCACCGCGCCGACCAGCACCGCCGCCGCATCCAACTCGACGTCGTGCCGCAGCGCACCACTCTCGGGCACCACGACCGTGCTCGCCGCGGGACGCATCCGCTCGGCCACCACGACCACGGTGTGCGCACCCGGCGTGACGCCGCAGCTGTACGCACCGTCCGCGCCGGTCACCACGGCCCCGACCACCTCACCGTGTGCGTTGGTCAGCGTGACGGTGGCGCCGCTCACCGGCACACCACCCGGATCGCGCACCACACCGGTCAGCTCACCCGACCCCGGCAACGTGACGGTCAGCCGATGCGGCCGCGCACCCACCGCGACACTCACCGCAACCGGCCGGTGCCCGTGCGCAGAGGTGATCAGCACATAGTTACCCGGCCCGGGCGCGGCGATCCGATAACCACCGTCCGCGTCACCGGTGACCCGCGAAACCTGTTGTCCGCGTGGATCGATCAACGTCAGAGCCGCACCGCCGACCGGCTGTCCACCGGCCCGCCGCACGTATCCGACAACCGCCGACCCGACACCGGCATCCAGATCCTGTTCCGAAATCGAAAGCACCACAGCCGAACCCGAGACCGGTACACCGTTGGACAGCGGAGCGACATCGACAACCTGTTGCGCCACCACGGTTTCCGCCTCGGCCTCCGCCGAATGCGCCAACTCCACCGACCCCAGCTCACGCGGCCGCCCGGACGGAATGAACACGCTCACCACCGCCGCGGCCGCGGAGACCGCACCGAGGAACCAGAACACGTTGGCATATCCCGAATCCGCCGGAAGTCCGTGCGCCGCATGCGCACCCGAGGTCAGGATGACCGAGGAGACGGCACTGCCGATGGCACCACCGACGGTCCGCACATTGGCGTTCATACCGGTCGCGGCGCCGGTCTGCGCGGGCGGTACGGCGGCCACGATGATGGCGGGCATCGAGGAGAACGCCATCCCGATGCCGATCCCCAGCAGCCCGGCGGCCAGGTAGATCTCCCAGCTCTGATCGTGTCCGATCGCGAGCAGGAAGAAGGCGGGCGCGGTGATGATGGCGCCGATCAGCACGATCGCCTTGGAGCCCAGTCGCGCGGCCAGCGGCCCGATGGCCAGACCGATCACGAACATCGCCACCGACAGCGGCAGCAGATACAGGCCCGAGGCGGTGATGCTCGCGCTGAGCCCGTATCCGGCAACGGATTTCGGCGTCTGCAACAGCTGCGGCAGGAACGTCATCATCGCGTACATGGCCGCACCGGTCAGCACCGCGACGATGTTGGTCGTCCAGACCGCCGGAATCCGCATCGTGGTCATATCGATGAGCGGTGTCTCCGAACGCATTTCGACCACGACCCAGGCGACCGCGCACACCACCGTCAGCGCGAACAGCCCCAGCGTGGTCACCGAGGTCCAGCCCCACGACGGTCCCTTGCTCACCGCGAGCAGCAGCGCGACCAACCACGCGGACAGCAGCACCGCTGCGCCCCAATTGATCCGGCCCGGACTGCGCACCGGCGATTCGGGCACGAACAGCACCGCGGCGATCGCGGCCACCGCCGTCATGATCATCGGGATCCAGAACAGCCAGTGGTAGTTCAGGTGATCGACGATCGGACCGGCCAGCACCAGCCCGAGTCCGGAGCCGACGGCGATCAGTGAGGAGGCGATACCCACCGCGCCGTTGAGCTTGTGGCCGGGAAATTCGTCGCGAATGATGCCGAATGCCAACGGAATCACGCCACCGCCGAGCCCCTGGATGACACGGGCGACGATCATCACGCTCACCGATTCGGTGAGTGCCGCGATGAGTGAACCGACCGTGAGGCCGATCAGGGTGACCAGCAGCATCCGCTCCTTGCCGACCTTGTCACCGATCCGGCCGAGGATCGGCGTGGCCACCGAGGCGGAGAGCAGATAGCCGGTCATCAACCAGGTCGCGGTGGCCTGCGTGGTGTGCAGAGCCGGAATCAACAGCGAGAACACCGGTACGACCATCGACTGGAGCATCGCGTACGCGGCGATTCCGAGCAGCAGCACCGCGAAGACGACGTTGTAGTGCGGGCGAGTCTTCACTAGCGCCATGAGATACGGGTTTCCTCCCCGGAGAGCGATAAACGGAGGAAATCTCCGTTTAGGTAACGGTAACAGAAACCGGGGCCACCTCTCCACATGAGAATTGTGATCTTGGACTCGGCCGCCGGGTATATCTCCCGGCAGCGAACCGTCACCTCGGCCCATCACTTCAAGCGTCTTGCGCGCCTGATCAATTCCCGATATGCGCGAAATTCCCATCCACCGGGATCGCCATCCGGACCATTCGGACACGAGACATCGATCGCCGCAGGGCACGCCCCCTATCGATGGACCGCCGGCGGATCCGTAATGATCTGCGCGCCTTCGAGTTCGACTAAGAGGTCGACATCGGCACAGCGGTGCTGGTTGAATGCCCGTGTCCGCTCGTCCGAGCGTACGTCGGCGGAGTGCTGCATACTGCGACCCGAGGTCGCGACCGCGCACCTCGACCGGGCAACCGAAGAACCTCCGGGGGTTGACACATGACAGACCTGCAATCGCTCGACCGCTCCGCCCGCCGCTCCCGGCGGACCACCGTGAAAACGGTGGGCGCGGCCGTGCTGGCGGCCTCACTGCTCGGCGCGTTCGCGACGGGCTGCACCTCGAACTCCTCCAGCACCTCCAGCACCGCCGCGGCGAGCAGCTCCCCGCCCTCGCCGCCGCCCAGCCAGCTCCCCGACGGCGCGCAGCTGATCTCCGAGTCCGCCAAGACCACGCAGACGCTGCACTCGGTTCACCTGGACATCAAGGTCAGCAACCTCCAGAACCTGCCCGTCGACACCATCTCCGCCGACGTCACCAACCAGCCCTCGGGCCAGGCGATCGGTGAGGCGAGCATCCGCCTCAAGGAGGGTGACCCGTTCACCAAGACCAAGTTCCTCGCGGTGGACAAGAAGATCTACGTCTCCAGCGACGGCACCAAGTACGTGCCGGTCGGCGACACCCAGAAGGTCTACGATCCGGGCGTCATCCTGGACAAGGAGAAGGGCATCGCCAACGTCATCGCGCACGTCAAGGGCGCGAAGGCGGTCAAGCGCGAGACCGTCAACGGCGTGAACACCGTGCAGGTCACCGGCACCATCGACCCCACCGTGATCGACCCGATCGTGCCGAAGATCGGCGACAAGGTCACCGGCACCCTGCCGATCACCCTGTGGATCACCGACACCACCCCGCCGAAGTCCGCGACCGACGCCACCACCCTGCCTTCGACGGCCGCCTCCCCCGGGACCGGCCCGAACCTGGTGCAGGCACAGGTGGACAAGGACAAGGGCAACGCCACGATCGACCTGTCCAACTGGGCCAAGCCCGTCACGGTCACCAAACCGGCCGGCTGATCCCACGAACACGGTAGTTCGGACCTGCGAGCCGGTCCGGGATCGCGTACCGGCGGCACTGTGCCGCCCGACGCTCCCCGGACCGGCTCGCGTATGGTTTCGCGCCGCTTAAGGGATTGTTCAGTCGAATACAAGGCGCCGCACGGAATCTGAACTCCAACGACGCACGAACGCGACGCCTGCCGGAGAACCTGATCGGCAGCACGGCCCGAACGGCCGATCAGACATGGAGGTAGAGAGATGACGACCGACCGCCCGGATGTGCAGGAGCGGGAGGAGTTCAGCCGACCTCCCATTCCCGACGGACCTCCGCCGGTCTCGAATGTCTGGATCTACAACGGGAAAGCCTACGATCTCAGCGATTGGATTTCCAAGCATCCCGGCGGAGAATTCTTCATCGGCCGGACGAAGAATCGCGACATCACGTCCATCATCGGCTCGTACCACCGCGAACCCGAGCGGATCGCGCGGATGCTCGAGCGGTACTCGCTGGACCGCCAGGCCCTGCCCGAGGACATCCACCCCAAGAACAACGCCCCGGACTTCCTGTTCACCGAGGGTTTCGACAGCTGGACGCACACCCCGAAGTACCGCTTCGACGACGAGAACGATCTGCTGCACAAGATCAAGGCGCGGCTGAAGGAACCGAAACTCGCCGCCCGCCTGAATCGTATGGACAAGCTGTTCAACATCGTCGCGGTGCTGCTGACGATCGCCTATTTCGCGGTCGAGGGTCTGCGCTTGTTCGAACGCAGCTGGATGCCGTTGCCGGTCTTCGTGATCGCGATGGTGCTGCTGCGCAGTTCGCTGGCCGGATTCGGGCACTACGGAATCCACCGGGCCCAGAAGGGGCTCAACAAATACTTCACCAATGCCTTCGATTTCAACTACGTGGCATTGTCCTTCGTGACCGCGGACGGCCATGCGCTGCTGCATCATCCACACACCCAGAGTGAAGTCGACATCAAGAAGAACGTCTTCACGATGATGATGCGCATTCCGCGGGTGTATCGGATCCCGGTGCACACCGTCCACAAATTCGGGCACACCATCACCGGGATGACCATTCGCCTGCTGGACGTGTGCCGCCTGACCCGCAAGGTCGGCATCAAGGACATGTACGGCACCTGGGGCGGCGCGCTGCCGCACTTCATCGGATCCTTCGCGGTGCGTTTCCTGCTGCTGGGCGAATTGATCGCCTTCGTCCTCGCGGGCGATTTCTGGGCCTGGGCACTGCAATTCGTGATCACGCTGTGGATCAGCACCTTCCTGGTCGTCGCGAGTCACGACTTCGAGGAGGAGGCGGGCGAACTGCCCGAGCCCGACACCGAGGACTGGGCGGTGAACCAGCTCGAGCAGGCGTACGACCTGAAGGTGGTCGGCAACCGCTACCTGGACTGCTTCCTATCCGCGGGTCTGAGCTCGCACCGCGTCCACCACGTACTGCCGTTCCAGCGCAGCGGTTTCGCCAATATCACCACCGAGGACGTGGTGCGCGAGGAGGCCGCGAAATTCGGCGTGGAATGGATTCCGGCGAAGAGTTTCTTCACCGACCGTTTCCCGAAACAGGTCCACACCTATCTGCTGGCGCCCTCGCGCGATGCGCAGGAACGCAATTGGGGTTTCGTCCGCGAACACGTCGCACCGGACGCACTCAAGACCTGCGCGGTCTACATGGTGCAGGGATTCACCGGAATCGGAACGGTGTAAACAGATTTCGCGATCACCGCGCCTCGATTCCGGCGCGAGGATGTTGTTTCGTTGTAGAAGGGGAGAATTCGTGAGTATCACATTCGATGCGGGGGGCGCTCGCCCGGCCGGAGCCATCCGGCCCGAGGTGACCGGTGAGCACGCACTCGCCGTATTGCCGCCCGCGCCACCGACCACGGTGGGCGTCATCGAATCCATCGCCACCGGCGCGCC
This sequence comes from Nocardia macrotermitis, assembly GCF_009604405.1. GTDB lineage: Bacteria > Actinomycetota > Actinomycetes > Mycobacteriales > Mycobacteriaceae > Nocardia > Nocardia macrotermitis. Next base: position 82,481 of record NZ_WEGK01000005.1, on the reverse strand, counting down.
CGCGCGGGTCATGGACCAGGCCGCCTCCGCCGAGCAGGTGGCGGCGCTGTTCGCCGATCCCGCCCAGCGCGCGCGCATTCCGCGGATCTACGCCAAGACGATGGTGCGCACCCGGCAGCTCGCGGTCGATCCGCTCGATCCCGAATTCCTGGAATTCAGCCGCAAGCCCGCGACCATTCGCGAGCGGATGAATCTGTTCTTCCGGCACGCGGTGCCGCTCGCGGTCGACGTCGCCGCCCGCGCGGTGGCGGGGATGGACGATCCGGCCGAGGAGATCGGGCAGCTGATCTTCGCCACCAGCACCGGATTCATCGCGCCCGGCGTGGACGTCGCGGTCGTCAAGCAGCTGGGGCTGTCGCCGACCGTGGGCCGGGTGATGGTGAACTTCATGGGCTGTGCCGCCGCGATGAACGCCGTGCGCACGGCCGTGGATTACGTGCGCGCGCATCCGGACAAGAAGTCGCTGGTCATCTGCCTCGAACTGAGTTCGGTCAACGCCGTGTTCGACGACGACATCAACGACGTGATCACACACAGCCTGTTCGGCGACGGCTGCGGCGCGGTCGTCATCGGCGCGGGCCAGGTGCAGCAGCCGCTCGCGCCCGGCCGGGTGGTGATCCGGGACAGCTTCAGCCATCTGCTCGACGACGCCGAGGACGGCATCGTGCTGGGCGTCAACCATCACGGCATCACCTGCGAACTGTCCGAACAGCTCCCCGAATACATCTACACCGGGGTCGATCCGGTCATCGGAAAGATCCTGGACCGCAACGGATTACGGAAATCCGACGTGGATCTGTGGGCCATCCACCCGGGCGGCCCCAAGATCATCTCCGAATCCGCGCGGTCGCTGGGCATCTCCGCCGAACAGGCCGCGCCCAGCTGGGAGGTGCTCGCCCGCTACGGAAATATGCTCAGCGTTTCGCTGATCTTCGTCCTGGAGGAGATGGTCCGCGCCGGATCATCGACCACGAAGCCGATATCGACCGGTGTCGCCTTCTCCTTCGCGCCCGGAGTCACCCTCGAGGGAATGATCTTCGACATCATCCGCCGCTAGTGCGCCCGGCCCCACCCGAGTCGAAAGACGCAGCATCATGCAACTCATCCGATTTCTGATCTCGATCTCCTGGATGCGGATCTCCGCGGTCATCGCCGCCGGGCTGATCTGCGGCGTGGCGAACACCTACCTGGTGACACTGATCCGGGGGGTCGTGTCACCACCACCGCATCCGCCGGTCACGGTCACCAGTTTCGTGCTGGCCGGGGCCGTCATCCTGGTCAGCGGCGTGGTGTCGCAACTGCTGCTGATCCGGCTGGCGCAGGACGCGATCTACCGGCTGCGCGCCGATCTGAGCACCGGAATCGTCTCCGCCCCACTGGAACACCTCGAACGGCTCGGCACGCACCGGCTGATGGCGACGTTGACCGAGGACGTGCGGTCGCTGTCCGAGGCGGTCACCGCGATTCCGAGCATCTGCGTGGACGTGGCGACCATCGTGGGCTGCTTCGTCTTCCTCGCGATCGTGTCCGGGCCCATCTTCGCGGTCACCGTCGCGGGCACGCTGCTCGGAATCGCCTGTGTGGAACTGGTTCTCAAGCGGGTGCGGGTGCTGTACCGGGCCGCGCGCGAGCACGAGGACGGACTGCTCGGCTCGTTCCAGGCCGTCACCCTCGGCATCAAGGAACTCAAACTGCACCGGGGCCGGCGCCGCGACTTCATGGACCGGCATCTGCTCGGCTCGGCCCGCGACGTGCGGGCGCGCAATGTCGAGGCGGGATCGAAATTCTCACTGGCACAGGGCTTCGGGCAGCTGTTGCAGTTGGGCACGATGGCGGTGATCCTGTTCGGGCTGGCCTCGGCGATGCACCTGTCGCTGAACGTGATGGTCGGCTACGTGCTGGTGACGACGTTCCTGGCGATGCCGATGCAGAACTTCATGCACCGCATCCCGGATCTGGTGCGCGGCGACGTCGCGCTGGCGAAGATCCGCACCATGAACCTGTCCATGGAGACGCTGCACAACGAGGACTCACTGCCGTACACCGAGCGGCCGCCCGCCGGACAGGTGCCGCTGGTGCTGACGAACGTCGGCTACAGCTACCGGACCGAGGCGCTGCCGCCGGTGCCGCCGATTCCGGGGTCACCGCCCCCGCCGGGGATGCCGCCGATGCCCGGTGGGCGGGGTCGCGCGGGCAAGCCCGGTGCGCATCCGGGACGGCCCGGCGAGATGCCCGGACGGCCCGCGGGCGCACCGCCGCCACCGCCGCCCGGGGCGCAGCCGCCCGGCGGCGCGCGTCCGGACGTCAACGGGCACAGGCGGCTCGAGCACGGCCGCCCGGACGACCGGCCGGTGCCGATGGCGCCGCCGCCGGGTGGTCCGATCGAGACCGCCGACGACTCCGGATTCGCGCTCGGCCCACTGGATCTGGTCTTCGAACCCGGTCAGATCAGCTTCGTCATCGGCGGTAACGGCAGCGGTAAATCGACGCTGGCCAAGCTGATCACGGGCCTGTACGTGCCGCGCACCGGATCGATCTCCCTCGGTGACGAGCGGATCGATCACGAGAACATCGAATGGTTCCGGCAGAACGCCTCGGCGGTGTTCACCGACTTCCACCTGTTCGAGGATTATCTGGGCTTCGATCGTCCGGGCATCGACGACGAGGTGCGCGGCTACCTCGAGGAGTTGCAGATCGCGCACAAGGTGACCGTCCAGGACGGGCGGCTGTCCACCATCGCGCTGTCCCAGGGCCAGCGCAAACGCCTCGCCCTGCTGACCGCGCTGCTCGAGGACCGCCAGATCTACGTCTTCGACGAGTGGGCCGCCGACCAGGAACCCCGCTTCCGCGAGGTCTTCTACACCGAGATCCTGGCCGGGCTCAAGCGACGCGGCAAGACCGTCATCGTGATCACCCACGACGACCGCTACTTCGATCACGCCGATCAGATCGTCAAGCTCGACTTCGGCAAGATCGTCGAGCCGACCGCGGCCGCCAGCGAGGCCGCGCTCCGCTGAACCATCTCGTCCTACGAATCACTGTGGCCCGCACCGATATTCGGTGCGGGCCACGGCGCTTTCCAGCACAGGCAGCCAGAACCCACACGGCCCGTGGCCGAATGAGCATGGGAGCCAGGAGATTTCGCCGCCCAATGGCTCGACATAGCCCGCGACGGCCGCTACCTACAACTCCGCACACGCGAACACCTCACCATGCGCCCAGCCACCCCCGCCGACCTGTCCACCTGCTTCGCGGCCTGGATAGAACGCGCCTTCCAACGCCTCCGCGAAGACGAACCCGAACACTCGTAGTCGGCGGTGCGACCGAACACATCGTTCAACTGGCCAAGAAATAGCGGAAGGAATGCTGATCAGGATCGATCGTAGTGATCACATCGCCAGGCTCTACATTATCTGAGATAGGCTCGGAAAAAGTGATCGAGAAGTGGTTCGGGGCGACTGGGGACGTGCGAATATGCATTCCCGTCATCGCCCCACGGTAAATCCGTCCATCGCGCTTGGTGAGTTCCACTTGCTGTCCGACCGTGAACTCTCCTTGGACAAATCCGGTAACAATGGGCAGCTTTTGGAAGCTCACCCTGAATACGTCGTCCACCTCGAATTTACTCAACCTATTCACTTTCCTCCGTTGGCGGCGGGAATGCGGTTCATCGTGGGGTCGCGGGTGACGAAGGCCCCCGTCGATATGGAGTCGCATTTCCGTTGGCACGGTGGGGTTTTCAGCGACGATCAGGTCATCGACACCGTCACTCCGAAACGCGGCGCCAACGACGACAACCCGGCGGGGGTTCGCGCGGAGCCGGTCTGGGATCGCCACCGGCATCCGGGGTCGTGACGGGCGGTCTGGTCGTACTCGGCGAAACGGTATGTCCGACAACCGGACACTCAACGCGCAAAGGTTGCGGGACCTCACGCACTGAACATTGAACAAACTCAGGTCATCTGGTGTGAAATCGCGCGACCCGAACTCGACCAGTGGATCTGATGAGCCCGGCCGCGGCGACGCTCTCATCCGGTGATGTGGAGGTCGCGGACGAGCTGTTCGCAAGGGGCCGACAGCGGGTCCCATTTGCCCTCGGGGTACTGGCAGCCGATGCTTGCCTCGACGCCCGAGTCGACGAGGATCTGCCAGCGCACGGTGGTGCCGTCGCCGGGGGACTCCTCGTAGGACAGGCCGGTGTGGTCGCCGAAGACGACATTGCGGCGCAGCGTGCTGACCTGACCGGATGGGCGGCGTTTGATCTGGGTATCCAGGTCGGTGGCGACGGCGTCCAGGTCGGCACCGGAGTTCAGACTCTTCTGGACCAGCATGATGCGTTGGCGCGTACCGTCGTTCGGCGACAGGTTGACCCGGTCAGCGGTCTGCGAGGCAATCTTCCAACCGGGCGGGACCAGGAACTGGATCCGGCCCAGGGTCTGCACCGTGGAACCGTCCGCGCCGGGCTTGGGCGGACCGGAGCCGGGCGGACCGGGCTCGGCGGCCGAAGTCGTTGGCGCGGCAGAGGTTACGGGTGTCGACGAGCCTGCGGCCGTGGTCTTCGGCGACGTACTCGAGCGGGTGAGCGCGATCGTCACGCCCACGCCGATGAGCAGCAGGACGACGACCGCGGCGGCCGCGATGAGCAGCCGATTCGGACCCTGCCGCGGCGGCTGGACGGCCAGCGCGTGCTCGTGCAGCGAATCGAATTCCATCGGCTGCGACTGCGCGGGCTGCGCGTTGGGCATCGGCATGCCCGGATGCGCGCCGCGGATCAGTTCGACGCCGGTGAGCGGACGCACGTCGACCGGGAATCCGCACTGTTCGGCCAGGGTCGCGGCGAGTGCGTCGAGCAACGCCCGATCCGTCACGCCGACGGCCAGCAGATACGTCGGCGGCTGCCCGGCGAGCAGCCGGGCGATCACACCCACCACACCGGGCAGGCCGTGGCCCTCCTCGACATCGGCCAGACCGATGGCCGGTTCGAACTCGCACCCCTCGATCCAGGTGTCCTGCCCGGACCGGCCGACCAGGGTGACCGTGGTGGACAGCGGATCGAGTTCGAGCACGGCGATCCGCTGCTGCTGGGCGGTACTGCTGCCCAGCGAGGCCGCGCGCCGGGCCAGCGGCTCGAACGTCACCTCCGAGACCAGCCGCCGGGCCGCGGCCTCCAACGCCGCCCGCCGTCGCCGCCCCCAGGCCGAGGGGCCGACGATGGTGAGCCGCTCGCACGGCGTGGGCAGTTGCAGATTGGTCAGCACCGCGCCGAACGTCACCGCCCAGGCGTCGATGATCGGCGGCAGCGTCGGCGGGAAGGCAATCCGGTCGGCCGAGGCCATCCGGACCATCGACACCGCCGGATACTGCGGCCGAAGCTGTTCCCCGACAACGAAACTCCGGCCGTCGCTGGCCGGAACGATCGAGGGCGGACCATCCCAGTGGGTCGACTCGCTGCGCGCCCACAACCGCGCGTCGGTCAGTACTACATCGACGTTCGACATCAGGTCAGCGGCATCCAGCCGGTCTGGATGAGTTCCTCGCTGTTGCGGGTGACGTAGGTACCGCGGCCGGGCGGCATCGCCGACGGGCGGGCCTTACCCCACAGCACACCCTCGTCCCGGCTGCCGTTCATGATCAGCGCGTTCGAGCCCAGATCCTTGATGCGGCCGATCACCGGTTCGTACATGGCGCGGCTGGCACCACCGGCACGTCGCGCGATGACCACGTGGAAGCCGAGATCGCGTGCGTGCGGCAGACTTTCGAGCAGCGCCTGCACCGGGTTGCCGCTGGAGCTGGCGACCAGGTCGTACTCGTCGACCAGGACGTACAGTTCCGGGCCGTCCCACCAGGAGCGGTCCCGCAGCTGCTGCGGGGTGACGTCCGGGCCCGGGGTCCGCTTGGCCACGTAACCGGCCAGATCGGCCATGTTCTGCGTGAATTGCGGTGCGGTGGAACCGTATCCGGCCAGGTACTGCTGCGGGATCAGACCCAGCATGCCGCGCCGGTAGTCGCCCATGATGATGCGCGCCTGGGTGGGCGTGTTGGAGGCGACGATGCCCTCCGCGATCGAACGCAACAGCGTGGTCTTACCGGATTCGTCACCGACGATGACCAGGTGCGGGCTGGCGGCGAAGTCGATGAACACCGGCGCCAGCTCGGATTCGTTGATACCGATGGGGAACCGCATGCACTTCTGCCCCGGATCGCCCATCCAGTTCCCGGCCAGTTGCAGCAGATCCGCGCGCTCCAGGCGCTCGGGCAGCATGCGCACCCGCGGGGCCGGACGACCCGGATTCATCTGCTGCACCGCCGCGACCGCCTGGGCCACACCGGTACTGATGGTGTCCGGATTCGAATCGCCGTCGATGCGCGGCAGCGCGGTGAGCATGTGCAGGGTTTCGGCGGTCATACCGCGACCGGGACGGCCCTTGGGGACCAGGGCGGCGAACTTGCGGCCCAGGTCGGAGTCCATCGGATCACCCAGGCGCAGTTCGATACGGGTACCGATCTGGTCCTTGAGCGCCGGGCGGGCCTCGGCCCATCGGTTCAGCGCGATGATCACGTGCACGCCGTACGACAGACCCTGCACGGCCAGGTTCATGATGCCCTGTTCGAGCGAGTCGAAATCCTGGCGGATGGTGCTGAAACCATCGATGACCAGGAAGACGTCACCGAACGGGTCCTCGTGCACACCGGTCGCGGCGGTGCTGCTGGCCGGATCCGAACCGCGCAGGCGACGGAATTCCGACATGGATTCCACGCCCAGCTGCCGGAACCGCGCCTCGCGCGCCCGCACGATGCTGTGCATCTCGGACAGGGTGCGCCGCACCTTGTCCTCGTCGAGGCGGGCGGACACCGCGCCGACGTGCGGCAGCCCCTCGAGGCTGGCGAGCGTACCGCCACCGAAGTCCAGGCAGTAGAACTGCACCTGTTCGGCGGTGTGGCTCAACGCCATCGACATGATCAGGGTGCGCAGCGCGGTCGACTTACCCGACTGCGGACCACCGACCACGGCCACGTTGCCACCGACGCCGGACAGATCGACCATCATCGGATCGCGACGCTGGTGGTACGGCCGGTCGACGATGCCGATCGGCACGCGCAGCGAGGCGATCTGCGGAACGTCGCCGGTCAGGATGGAACGCGGCAGCAGCTCGTCCATGGTCGAGGCCTCGTCCAGCGGCGGCAGCCAGATCTCGTGCGCGGGCCGGCCGTGGCCGGTGATGCGGGAGACCAGCATGCCGACGTTCGAGACCTCCTCGCCGTCCTCACCCTTGACGGACTCCTGGATGACCTCCGGCTCGGCCTCGACGGTGATGTGGTCGGCGGGGCGGAAATCCACGTGACCGGCGGTGAACGCGCGGGCGTTGATATCGATCTCGCCGCCGACGATGCCCGCCTGCGTCACCTGACGTTGCGAACCGCCGCCGACATACGGGCCCGAGACGTACGACGCCTGGAAACGCCGGATCTCGCCGTCGCCGGCCTTGAGATAACCGCCACCCGGGCTGGCGGGCAGGTTGTACGCGTCCGGAACACCCAGCACCTGCCGGGATTCGTTGGCGGAGAAGGTTTTCAGACCGATCCGGTAGGACAGGTGCGATTCCAGGCCCTTGAGCTTGCCCTCCTCCAGCCGCTGCGAGGCGAGCAGCAGGTGCACCTGGAGCGAACGGCCCAGACGACCGATCATCACGAACAGCTCCGCGAAGTCCGGATGCTGTTGCAGCAGTTCGGAGAACTCGTCGAGCACCACGAACAGCGCGGGCAGCGGATCCAGATCGGCGCCCGCGGCGCGCGCCTTCTCGTACTCGCCGACGTTGGCGAAGTTGCCCGCCGTGCGCAGCAGCTCCTGGCGGCGGGTCATCTCACCGGCGAGGGCGTCGTGCATACGGCCGACCAGGTCGGCCTCCTCCTCCAGGTTGGTGATGACGGCCGCGACGTGCGGCACACCGTCCAGACCCAGGAAGGTCGCACCACCCTTGAAGTCGACCAGGACCAGGTTCAGCTGATCCGGCGAGTGCAGGGCGAGCATCGAAAGTACAAGCGTGCGAAGGAATTCCGACTTACCCGAACCGGTCGCGCCGATGCACAGGCCGTGCGGGCCCATACCGTTCTCGGCGGCCTCCTTGATGTCCAGGAAGACCGGCAGCCCGTCCGCGCCGAGGCCGAACGGCACCCGCAGCCGCTCCCGGCCGTAGCGGGGCTTCCACTGGCTCTCCGGGCTGAACGTACCGATGTCGCCCAGGCCCAGCATCTGCGCCCAGGACGTGATGACCTCGGCGTTGTCGTCCGCGACGGTTTCCGCGCCGGTCTGCGCGACCACCCGGAACGGCGCGAGCCGCCGGGCGACCTGCTCGGCCTGCTTGGCACTGATCCGGTCGATCACCGCGAAGCGTTCCATGTTGCCGGTGGCGCCGCGGCCGACGCATTCGCCGTTCTCCACGACCATCTGGATGCCGCGCGAAACCGCAAGGCGCGGAGCGTAATTGCACAGGTCGATGATGGTGACGCCCTCGTAGCCGGATTCGCGCAGCGCGTCCTCCTCGGCTTCGAGCAGACCGCCGTCGACCACGACCACGATATGGGTCAGATTCCGGTCGGCGGGCTGATTGCGCGAGTACCGGGAACGGTTGTGCACCAGCGGATTCAGGCCCGCGGTCATCTCCCGGACCGACCCGTACACCATGCGCTCCGCGCCGACGCCGTCCTGCGACTCGGGATGCTGGGTGTGCGGGAGCCATTTGGTCCACTCCCACTCGCCGATCGTGTCCGCACCGGACACCACCGCGAGCAGCACCTGATCCGGCGCCTGGAACATGCACAGCTGCAACAACATCGCGCGCGTCATGTCCCGCGCCTGGACGCGGTCGCCGTTGAGCTGGATGGTGCCGAAGCCCTTGATCGCGATGGCCGTGGCCAGATCCGGAACCGTGGAGTGGGTGCGCACGAAACGGCGCAGCGAGACCGCGGCGATCGGCTCGAGCTCCTCGACCGGCCCGGTCTCCGGCGACACCAGCCGCGTGGCCAGGCGCTGACCGCCCAGGCCGATGCGGGCGTGGCAGAAGTCCTTGTCGCCCTGGCGGCGCTCCCACATCCGGCTGGTACCGGCGAGCATCCAGATCAGACCGGGCTCGGGGTGACTCCACTCCACGGCCGCACGCTGCTGTTTCGCGGTCTCGTCGACATCCTTGCGGACCTGGTCGAGGTAGCGCAGGTAGTCCTTGCGATCCTCGTTGGCCTCGGCCGCCTTCTGGCCCTTGCCGCCGCCCTGGGTGAACATCCCGACCATCGAGAAGACCATCATCATCGGGAACATCAGCGCGGTCGGATTCGAGCCTATGCCACCACCTTTGGTGAACATGACCGCCATCATGCCGACCATGCCGACCATCATCACGACCGGCATCAGCTTGCCCATCAGGCCGCCGGGTATGGACCGCGGGATCTCCGGGGGCGGCTGCAGCGTGACCTCACCGCCGGGCGTGCGTGGCACCTCTCGGCGCGTACGGCGCTGGAAACGGACTGTGCTCATCGACTGAAGCTCCCCCTTCGGCGGCTTGGTGCGGGCCTCAGTGTAGAGGTCACGGCCGACATGTCGTACAGTTCGGGCAGCATTCTGCACGGGTCAACCGCGCGATCGCAACTCGCGCGCTTGCGGAAACACCAGGTAGAGACGGAGTTGGGGGCAGCGTGACGCACGCGCGAATGAGCCACATCGAAGATGATTCGACCCGCGGGATCGTCCGCGCGCCGGATCTTGCCCGGGTCACGATTCTGGCCAAGCACACCCAGGTCGATATGGCGATCCCGGTGGATGTGCCGGTGGCACTGGTCATTCCCAGTGTCGTGGACATGGTCGCCCAGCACAGCCGGACGAACGATTTCGATCAGCGCGGCGAGCAGTTCCAGCCCGCCGAATGGGTGCTGGCCCGGATCGGGCAGCCGCCGTTCTCCAACTCGCTGAGCCTCGGTGAGCAGGGCGTTCGCGACGGCGAACTGCTGATGCTGGAGAGCGCGGACCACGTCGCGCCGATGCCGCTGTACGACGACATCATGTACAACGTCGCGATCGCCGACGGCGACAACTTCCGCACCTGGTCCCCCCGGATGGCGCGGATCTCCGCCTCCACCATCGCCGTACTGACCATGATCGTCGGCTGCGTCGGCCTGCTGGCCGCCCCGAATGCCATGCCCGGCTGGATATCCGGCGCGGTCGCTGCCCTGCTGACCATCCTGCTCGTCGTCGCCGGAACCGTGCTGAGCCGCATGTACGGCGATATCTCGACGGCGATCGTGATCGGCGGCTCCGCGCTGCCCACCGCGTTCGCCGCGGGCATGCTGCTGGTGCCGCTGCAACATCATCAGTACGGCTGGGCGAACGTCCTGCTCGGCTCCGTACTCTTCGGCGCGACAGCGGTATTGGCGTGGCGGGTCAGCGGCGTCGGGCTGGCGCTGTTCATCGGCGCGACCACGGTGTCGCTGTTCGCGGTCGTGGCCGCGCTGGTGGGTCTGCTTGCCGGACAACCGATTCGGGCCGTCGGGGCCGGTGCGGCGGTATTGGCCCTGGGCGGGCTGTCGCTGGCGCCGCGCGCCTCGATGCTGCTGGCCAAGCTGCCGCTGCCGCCGGTCCCCTCCCCCGGCACCCCGATCGATCCGACCGAGGACGATCCGGACGATCACCGCGCGCTGCCGACCATGGACGTGCTGCGCGAGAAGGCCGAGCGGGCCCGCATGTACCTGGGTGGCATGGTCGGCGCGACCACGCTGGTCACCGTGGTCGGTTCGCTGGCGGGCTGTGATCCCGGACACCACGGCGGCCCGTTCTGGGCCGGTATCGCGTTGGCGCTGGTCTCGGCGGTGGTGCTGCTGTTCCGCAGTCGCACCTACACCAATGCCGAACTCGCGGTGGTGCTGATCGGCGGCGGCGCGGCCATCCTGCTCGCGGTCATGCTCGGCGCGGCCTTCACCCAGTCCCAGCCGCTCGCGGTGTTCGGCGCGGCGATGATCCTGCTGATCGGCGCGCTGATCTGCGGTCTGATCATCCCCAACCAGACCGCGACCCCGCCCATGCGACGCGCGGTGGAACTGCTCGAATACGGTTTCGTCGCCGCGGTCCTGCCGCTCGCGTTCTGGGTGGCCGACCTGTACTCGATCATCCGCTCCCTCTCGCTCTGAGCCGCGCGATGAACCCGAAGACATTCGGACGCAACGCAATCCGCGTCGTCGCCGCAGCCGCAGTGCTGGGGTTGAGCGTATCGGTCGGGGCCGGAACGGCTTTCGGCGACAAGACACCGGCGGCGAACTCGAGTGCGTTGCCCGCCAACGACACCCCGCATCCGGAGAAGACCACCGAGGCGAAGCCGAACACCCCCTGCGCGAGCAGCCAGCCCGCCGGCGATGTGGCCACCGTGCCCACCCCGCAGCGGGTGCTGGGCCTGGAAAAGGCCTGGCAGTTCTCCACCGGCGCCGGGCAGACCGTCGCGGTCATCGATACCGGGGTGGCCCGCAATCCGCGACTGGCCAATCTCGCCCCCGGCGGCGACTACGTCAGCACCGGCGACGGCACCCAGGACTGCGATGGACACGGCACGGCCGTGGCCGGTCTCATCGCGGCCAGCCGGGTGGACGGGCAGGGTTTCGCGGGGGTCGCGCCCGGCGCGAAGATCATCGGAATCCGCCAGACCAGCAACTACTTCGAGGTCAAGGGCACCGGCACCGACGAGCAGAAGATCGCCGACAACTCGGTCGGCAACCTGAACACCCTCGCCTCGGCGATCCGGCACGCCGCGGATCTGGGCGCCACCGTGATCAACATCTCGGAGATCTTCTGTAGCAACAGCGTCCCGCCGGACAGCAATATCGGCGCGGCCGTGCAGTACGCGGCGGTGCAGAAGGATGTCGTGGTCGTGGTGGCCGCGGGTAACAACGACGCGTGCAAGAGCGTCAACCCGGTGCTGGATCCCACCGACCCCACCGGGGATCAGTGGAGCCGGATCATCCAGTACGTCTCGCCCGCGCGCTGGGACAAGTACGTGCTCTCGGTCGGCTCGATCGACCCGGCGACCGGATCGGCGTCCAAATTCACCGTGCCCGGCCCCTGGGTCGGCGTGGCCGCACCCGGTCAGGACATCACGTCGCTGGACCTGAACTACGCCGCGAACAGCAAATACATCACGACCGGGCTCACCCATCAGGGCAAGATGGGCTCGATCGAGGGGACGAGTTTCTCCTCCCCCTACGTGGCCGGTCTCGCGGCGCTGGTCCGCGCGAAGTTCCCGCGCCTGAGCGCCGCCGAGGTGATCAAGCGCATCGAGGCCACCGCGCACGCACCGGCCGGTGGCTGGGATCCGTACGTCGGGTACGGCGCGATCGATCCGGTCGCGGCGTTGACCGCCGACGTCCCCACCCAGCTGCCCCCCAAGCAGCCGTTCGCCGCGCAGAGCTGGCGGATGCCGGTGCCGCAACCGCCGAAGGCGCCCGACAACACCGCCCGCAACGTCGCGTTGATCGGCACGGCCGTGATCGCGGTGCTGCTGATCCTGGGCTATCTGGCGTCGTTCCCGATCCGCCGCCGCCTCGGCATGCACGACTGACGGTGCGCGCCAGCTGATCCGGCCGGAGTCTCGTCCGGCCGGACAACGCGCCATCGATCAAAGCCTTCCCCAAGTTCTTCCCATCGCGCCGCAAAATTCCGTTCGGAAGGGTAACCAACGCGGCGAAGTCGGGTCCCGTAGTGCTTTCTACGTTGCAGAATGCGCTACGGCGCGGTCGAGCGGACTGATCGCGCCGTGGACCGAGAACGAGGGCGAGGGATACACATGGCCACAGCCGTACCCAAGGCACCCAGACCGAAACTGACCGCGGATCAACGCAATTCGTTCATCGCCGCCCAACTCGGGTGGACGATGGACGCCTTCGACTATTTCCTCGTGGTGTTCGTCTACGCCGACATCGCGCACACCTATCACATGAGCAAGGCCGAGGTCGCGTTCCTGACCACGGCCACGCTGATCATGCGGCCGGTGGGCGCGCTGCTGTTCGGGATGTGGGCCGACCGCGTGGGACGCCGCATCCCGCTGATGGCCAATGTCTCGATGTATTCGGTGATCGGCTTCCTGTGCGCGTTCTCGCCCAACTTCACCGTGCTGGTGGTGCTGCGCATGCTCTACGGCATCGGGATGGGCGGTGAATGGGGGCTCGGCGCGGCGCTGGCCATGGAGAAGATCCCCACCGAACGTCGCGGCTTCTTCTCCGGGCTACTCCAGGAGGGGTATTCGTTCGGCTACCTGCTCGCGTCGCTGGCCTCGCTGGTCGTCATGAACTGGGCGGGGCTGTCGTGGCGCTGGCTGTTCGCGCTGTCGATCATCCCGGCGCTGATCATCCTGCTCATCCGGACCCGCACCGAGGAATCCGAGGCGTGGGAGCGCACCCAGGAGCGAATGAAGGTGACGCAGACCAGGATTCGCGACATCATCCGCAATCCGGTGATCGTGCGACGGTTCGTCTACCTGGTCCTGCTGATGACGGCGTTCAACTGGATGAGCCACGGCACCCAGGACGTCTACCCGACGTTCCTGTCCGCACCGCACGCCCAGGGTGGTGCGGCGATCAGCGCGGTCACCGCGAAATGGATTGCCGTGGTGTACAATATCGGCGCCATCGTGGGCGGTCTGGTGTTCGGTTCGCTGTCCGAGAGATACGGCCGCCGGTACACGATCATCTTCTGCGCGGTGCTGGGTCTGCCGATCGTGCCGCTGTTCGCCTATTCGACGACCGCGGCCATGCTGTGTCTGGGCTCGTTCCTCATGCAGTTGATGGTGCAGGGCGCGTGGGGTGTGATCCCGGCGCATCTGACCGAGATGTCACCGGATTCGATCCGCGGGTTCTATCCCGGGGTCACGTATCAGCTCGGTAATCTGCTCGCCTCGCTGAATCTGCCCATCCAGGAACGTCTGGCCCAGCATCACGGGTATCCGTTCGCGTTGGCGGTGACCATCGTTCCGGTGTTGATCGTGGTGGCGATTTTGACCGCGGTCGGCAAGGAAGCCAAGGGAATTCGGTTCGGTGTGGGTGAGAATCCGCACGATCCGCTACCTGCGACCACCTGAGGGACGCGGTAAACGCAAGAGCGCACGGTCGAAGGCGACCGTGCGCTCTCTGCGGGTTACTCGGAATCCGGTGCCCCGCAGACGATTTCGATCAGTTGGACGATGCCACCGCCGAGGTCGGGGAGACCAGCGTCTTGGCGGGCTGCGAATCCGGCGCCACGCCGTCGTGCGCGACCATGGCGTCCTGCCTGGACAGGCTCGGGCCGGTGGCCAGCAGGCCGGCGATCGGCCAGGGCGCGGGCTCGTACTTCGTCTTGGACGAATCCATGCCGAGCGCCTTCGCCGCGTCGTTGTCCTTGAGCCCGTAGCGCACACCGGTGTCGGAGATGAAGAACACCGAATCCTTGCGCTGGCTGTCGGGCTCGATTCCGGTGGTCTGCACCAGGATTCCGGTGCCCGGGGTGGTGTAGAACTGGTCGGCCTTGTCGGTGCTCGAACCGTCGGCCTGGGCCAGGCGGGTCGGCTTGGCCCCGTCGGGGATGGGCAGCGCGTGACCGGTGATCACGGACAACTCGGCGTGCTTACTGCCGTCAGTGCTGTTCGCGGAGCTCAACGGCTTCCACGACAGGCACTCCACCGGCCGGTCCTTCGAATCGACCACCGTGGGCGCGGTATCCGGATAGTCCTGCACCGGAAGGCTGTTCACGATATTGGTGCTGGAGTAGTCGGACGGCGACAACTCGTCCCGGCCCGAGGTGGAGGTCCAGTGCCGGATGATGTCGGCGGTCAGCGCCGAGATCTTCTGGATGCCGTTGTTCAGCGCGACGAAGTACTCGTTGCCCGTGGTGAGCTTCATGACGTCACCGTTGCGATGCCCGGACAGCGCCGAGGGCCCACCCGGATCGGTGATGTTCGGGACCGTGATCGCCGCCACCTCCGGAATGGCGTTCAGCAGTCCGTCGCTGATCGGACGCGGCGTGACGCCGGTGATCTGCAATGCGTCGGTGACCGGGCGGGAGTTCATGTTGATCCGCGCCCGCTTGTTGTCGTAGATGAGATAGGTCGAATCGTTGCCCTGCACCAGCAGCGCGCTGCCCTTGGGCAGACTCGACGCCTTGTCACCGAGCGTCACCCCGCCGGCGATGGCCGTGGTGGTCAACGTATCGCTGCCGTCGGTCTTCAACTCGTCGCAGACCGTCCACTGCCGGCCCTTGCCGCTGGAGTCGAAGGTCAGCAGCGAGGGCGCGCCCGGAATGCCGATCAGCGCGCCCATCGGCATGCTGGAGAGCTGAGATTCCTTGACACTGGCCGGACTCGACGCGTCACCCACCGCGAGCCGGGCCGAGGCCAGGTTCAGTGCGGGGTGCACGGTGCCGTCGATGACCGCGTAGATCTGGCCGGATTCCTTGCCCATCAGGATCTTGCTGTTGCCGATCGAACCCTGCGGTTTGAGCAGCGCCAGCACCGCGCAACCGGCGAGCGCGACGACGCCGAGGATGAGTCCGACGCTGTAGGCGCGCGACTGAGAGCGCATGGGGTCGTGCAACATTCGCACATCCCGACGCACCAGGGCGTGCTCCATGCGGCGTACGAGGAAGCGGTAACCGCTTACCTGCCACCGAGTAGTGGGTCTTGAAGGCATGATTCCTCCCCCGAACAGTGCTCGCGTTCGTGGAACACAGTACAGTTCACGGGGACTTCAGTTCAGCTCGGCCATCGAAACTGGCCGACACCGGGTACTTGGGGGATCACGATGGCCGAACCCAGCGGGACGAAAAGGCGTCCGCTTCTCGGACGGATCACGCTGACGAATCTGCTCGCCGCACAGTTGCTCGGCCTCGTGGTCGCCATGGCGGTGCTGGCCGTGCGGCGGCTGCCGGGCTGGTACGCGCTGGGCGCGGCGGTGGTGGCGGGTCTGTTGCTGCTGATCCCGTTCGGCAAGCGCACGATCGCCTCCTGGATCGCCACCATCTGGCGCTTCTCGACCAACCGGGGATACGAGATCGGTGACACGATCGACTTCCGCGGTCCGGACGGGCGTTCGCTCGGTCTGTTCTGGGAGGGCAGCCGGGTGGTCGCCGTGGTCGAGGTGCTGCCGCCGCGCGGCGGGCTGACCCGGATCGACCGCAGCACCGTGCACGCCTCGCACCTGCTGCCGATGCCGGAGCTGGCGCAGTGCCTGAATCAGCACGACATCCTGCTCAGCGGCATCGACATCATCAGCCACGGGCACCGCAGCCGCTCGGGCACCCCGGCCGGGCCGATCTACGAGACGCTGCTGGGCCCGCTGCCCGCGACCGCGCACCGCACGGTCTGGCTCGCCATCAGTTTCGACGCCGTGGCCTGCCCGGATGCCGCGGATCGACGTGGTGGCGGCAGCGAGGGCGCGTGCCGCGCGGTGACCGTCGCGACGCAGCGCATCGTGCGCGCGCTCGAGGACGCGGACTGCTATTCGCGCGTGCTGACCGCGCCGGAGATCCGGCAGGCGGTGTTGCAGATCAGCGCCGGAATCGACCCGCGCACGCTGACCCACCGCTGGCGGTACGCCGAGCTCGGCAACGGCGTGAACATCGGCGCCGCAGTCGATCCCAAGCGTTTGGGGTCGGATCTGCTGGCCCAGTTGTGGGTGCCGCCGTCGCGCGGCACCACGGTCGCGGTGCGGCTGCGGCCGGGTAGTTCGGCCGAGTCGGTCAACATCGGCGCGGCGTGGCGGCTGACCGCCCGCGAGATGCCCGAGAAGATCAAGCGCAGGCATATGGTCTCGATGAGCGGGCGGCATCGGCAGAATCTGTTGGCGCACTTCCCGATCGGGATTCCGGACGCCGACGACACGGTGCCGCTGGCGGAGTTCCCGATCGATGTGATCGACGCGCTGCACCTGCCCTCCTCCGGCTGCGGTCAGCTGATCGGCTCCGACTCCGAGGGTAACGGTGTCGCGATTCGCCTTGTCGGACAGGGTATTTCGACGGTGTACGTGGCCGGTGAGCTGTATCTGGCGCAGCAGTTGGTGTTCCGCGCGCTGGCGGTCGGCGAGCGCATCCTGATCCGCACCGATCGTCCGGGCGCGTGGGAGCAGCTGGTCGGCACCATCGGCAATCCGGAGCGGCTCACCATCGCGGTGGAGACGCACCAGAGCGACGCGGCGTTCACCGCGGCGGTCGTGGACGGCGTGCTCGCGCCCGCCCCGCACGCCGGTGTCACCACCATCTACGTCACGGGCGACCCGATGGGCTGGCCCGCCACCAAGCCCGACCTGCAGATCCACCAGCCCGGCGCGATCGGCAACCACGTGCTGCTGCGCACCGGCACCACCCAGGTCGACCTCAGCCTCGTCTCCATCCCCCGCGAGTCCACCTACATCGGCAACCCGCGCAGCCAGCAGCAACAGCAACGCCGGGCGATGTCCCGCTAGCTGTTTCAGCTCCGACCGCCAGTGGCTTCCGGCCGCTGGCGGCTTCGAGCTTCATCAGCACCCCGCAGTCGGCAACAACAGCAACGACGGACCATGTCCCGCTAGTTGTTCTTCAGCTCCGACCGCCAGTGGCTTCCGGCCGCTGGCGGCTTCGAGCTTCATCAGCACCCCGCAGTCGGCAACAACAGCAACGACGGACCATGTCCCGCTAGTTGTTCTTCAGCTCCGACCGCCAGTGGCTTCCGGCCGCTGGCGGCTTCGAGCTTCATCAGCACCCCGCAGTCGGCAACAACAGCAACGACGGACCATGTCCCGCTAGTTGTTCTTGAGCTCCGACCGCCAGTGGCTTCCGGCTACTGGCGGCTTCGAGCTTCGTCGGAAAGCATTCCCGGCAGCGAGAATTCAGCCCTGCGGGTCGGCGGCATCGGTCCTGCCGCCAGCGATTTCAGCCCTGTCGGGTGGGGCGGATGGTGATGTCGCCGATCTCCACGTCGTCGGGTTGTTCGATGGCGAAGGCGATGGCGCGGGCCACGGCGTCCGGGCTGATGCCCAGGGCGGCCATCGCCTGTTGGGCCGGGTCGTCGAGGTGGTCGAGGAGTTCGGTGCGCACGTAGCCGGGCGAGACCGAGGTCGTGCGCACGACGCCGTCGGTGGATTCCTGGCGCAGGGCTTCCAGGAGGGTGCGTACGGCGTTCTTGGTTCCCGCGTAGACCGCCTGGGTCGGGACGATCTTCAGTCCGGATGTGGAGACCGTGGTGACGAAGTGGCCGCGGCCCTGGCTGCGGAAAACCGGTAGGGCAGCGGCGATTCCGTGCAGCACACCGCGCACGTTGACGTCGATCATCGCGTCCCAGTCGTCCAGGTCCAGGGATTCCACCGGCGCGGTGCGGGCCACGCCCGCATTGCTCACCAGCACGTCCAGGCGGCCGAAACGCTCGACCGCCAGCGCGACCAGTGCCAACAGATCCGCACGTCGGGTGACGTCGACCGCGAGCAGCTCCGCGCGGCCGCCCGCTTCCCGGATGCTCGCCGCCAGGTCCTCGAGCCGATCGGTCCGCCGGGCGCCGAGGACGACGGCCGCCCCGCGCGCGGCCAGTTCGACGGCGGTCGCCGCGCCGATGCCGCTGCTGGCTCCGGTGATGGCGACGATCTTGCCGTCCAGTCCGCTCATCGGGATGCCTCCCGGTCCGCGATTCGTTCGATCATGATCATCAGTTTACCGGACGGACCCTCCGCTTACCGGTGGCAGCCACCATGCCCGCCTGCTCGGCTACTGCGCGTGCACGTCTCGAATCGAGTGCGCGGAAGCGGCAGCCAGGTCAGCCGGGTCAGCCGGGTCAGCCGGGTCAGCCGGGTCAGCCGGGTCAGCCGGGTCAGCCGGGTCAGCCGGGATAGGGGTCGGCGCTGCGGGCGGTGCGCAAATGCGTTGCCCACCAGGCGAGTTGGCGCAGCAGACGTTGGGCGGCGTCGACGGCCGCGCCGTCACGGGTTTCGCCGTCGGCGTCGAAGGCGCGCTTGGCCTGGTGGAAGCTGACCGATTCGCGGATCGAGACCATGTGCACCTCGGCGACCACCTGACGCAGCTGTTCGATGGCGCGCAGCCCGCCGGACAGGCCGCCGTAGCCGACGAAGGCGATGGGTTTGGCCCGCCACTCGTGTTTGGCGGTGTCCAGGGCGGTCTTGAGCGCGGCCGGGTAGCCGTGGTTGTATTCCGAGGTGATCACGACGAAAGCGTCTGCGGCGGAAAGGCGTTCGCGGTAGGCGGCGACCTCGGGCGTGTCGGCCAGATCCACCGGCAGCGGGGTCTGCAACAGATCGATGACGCCGATGTCGAACCGATCGTCGGCCCGCGCGGTGCGCAGGAACCAGTCGGCGACGACCGGCGCGAACCGCCCCGGCCGCACACTGGCGACGATCACCTCGAGCCGCAGCGGAGTTTCCATGTCAGCGAGCCTAACCGCCCGCGACATCCGGACCGGACACCATCCACACCCGCACCGCTACCGCCCGCCCCGGCGCACCCCCTCCGCAACGAGCCCGCCAACAGCGAGTCCACCGGCCGAGCGGATCCCGCCCCCGACCAGCAAAGCCGCAGCGATTTGAATAATCCACGGGCAGAGCCGATTCTGTACCGGGCGCAGTGGGGGCCGGAATCACAGCCCCGGCGTAGCGAAGCGGAGGCCGAGAACACCAGGAGGCCAAATGACGGATTGGCTGTTGATCGAGACTCTCGGGGCACCCGAGAGCTGGTCCCTGGTTGCCGTCGGTACCGCGCCCCGGCAGTGGAAGTCGTTGGCGCGCACCGTACCCGGTCCCGCCATGCCGATCATCGCGGCGGCGCGGGCGAGTGGTGAGCCGATCGAGCACCCGCTACCCCGATCCCGGCACACCTGGTCGCAGCAGCGGGTGCGGGCCGTTCCCGTCGTCGGGCCGGACGATCGGTTGTACGCGGTGCACGTTCTGGTGGGTGAGGGCGATACCGCGCCGACACCGGCCGCGCCGTATCTGTACACCAACGACGATCGGCGGCTCGAGGTCGCCTCCGCCGGACTCGGCCCGGATTTCGACCGCGGCCGCTCGGTGTGGACGGGCACCGAAACCTTCGAGCACGTGGAACGTTTCGACGATGCGCTGGACTGGGTCGCCACCATGGCCCGTGCGACGCCCGGCGCACGCTGGCTGGGCGAGATGACCATCCGCATCCCCGACGGCCTGCGCACCCTGCTGACCGCGGCCCGCTGCGACGACACCGACCCGCGCCGCTGGCGCGGCCTGCTGGTGGACATCACCGAAAGCGTTCCGCCGCAACCCAAGTCGGTCGAGGCCGCCACGGTCGACACCCTCATCACCGCCAATCCGGGACTGTATCTGGCGGTCGTGGACACCGAGCAGGTCCGCGTGCTGCGCTGGATCAGCGGACCGATCCCCGGCCTGCGGTGGTCCGCCGACATCGAGGAACGCACACTCCCGCACCCCGCCGATCTGGACCGGATTCGCGCTGCCCGCAACGATATTCGAGCGGGCAAACTCGAACAGAGCCTGCCCGGACTACGTCTGGCCGCCACCGACGGCGGCTGGCTGCGGGTCGACGCGGAGATCAGTCCGCTGCCGCACGGCGACCCCGACGACGGTCCGCCCCGTTTCGCGTTGGTCCGCTTCGAAATATCCTGAGGCCCAGGCAATCCCGGGAGTCAGGACCGCACCCCGGTCGCGGCGTACTCGGCCAATCCCTGCGCCGGAGCCACGGCGGCGGTGAAATCCACCGTGCGCCGGGCACGTTGCGGGTCGGCGACGATATGCCGCGCGTCGGTGATCCGATACTGGCCGCTCACAACGGGATTCGGACCGTCCAGGGCGCGGGACATGATGGATGCCATCTCCCACAACGTGATCGGATGCCCCGAGGCGATATTGAGCGGCACGAATCCGGACAGCGGCCGCTGCACGACCGCGGCCGTGGCGGCGGCGACATCCCGCACGTGCACGAAATCCCGCACCTGCCCGCCGTCCTCGAACACGTACGGCGAACGCCCGGCCACCAGTTCCGCCCGGAACCGCGCCGCGACACCGGAATGCGCACGCAGCGCGGCATTCTCGCGGACCGGATCGCCGTACACATGGTGATACCGCAGCACCGTCACCCCCGCACCGGTGGCCGCGCCCCACGCCATCGCGTAATTCTCCTGCGCCGCCTTACTCGCCGCATACCCCGTACGCGGCCGCAACGGCGCGTCCTCCCCGACCGGCTCCCAGGTCAGAATCTCCCCCGACCGCGGCGCACGATGATCGAACATCCCCCGATCCAGATCGGCCCGACGCCGCACCCCCGGAAAGAACGGCCCACTACGCAACCCCCGATACCGCCCCTCCCCATACACCGACACCGACGACGCCAACACCAGCCGCCGCACCCCCGCCCGCTCCATCGCCGCCAACAACACCGCGGTCCCGAAGTCGTTGTGCGCAGCGAACACCGGCCCCCGCTGCACATTCGGCCCACCCGGCCGGATGGCACCAATCCCACCCGTGCCCCGCTCTACCGCACCACTGCCACGCGCTGCACCCATCTCACCAGCGCCCGGCCCCGCGCCAACCGCACCGCCGCCGCGCCCCGAACGCATCTCGCCCGTGCCCGGCCCCGCATTCATCTCACCCGTCCCAGACGACGCACCTGTCGCACCGCGACCCCGCACCGCATTCATCCCACCCGTGCCAGGCATCGCACCCACCGCACCATTGCCCCGTACCGCTCTCATTCCACCTGTACCGGGCGACGCACCTGTCGCACCGCGACCCCGCACCGCATTCATCTCACCCGTACCCGGCAGCGCACCCGTCGCCCCGCGGCCGGGCACCGCCCCCATCGCGCCCGTTCGCGGCCCAGGACCAGCGTCACGCGGCGGCAGTCCGGGAGGCCCCTGCACTCCCATGGACGAGCCGTTCCCACCACCGGCCGAGGACCCGGGCGGGATCGCGGCGGCCAGGTGCACGACGACGTCGATGCCGCGCAGCAGCGGATCGAGGGCGTCCGGATCGCGGATGTCCGCGCGGATGATGCCGTCGGGGGGCACCGGGTCGGGGCCGTGCACGGATTCCAGTAGCGCGTCCAGCGCGACCACCTCGTGCTCGGCATCGGTGAGGGTGCTCAGTACGTGCCGGCCGATGAAACCCGCAGCGCCGGTCAGCAATACCCGCATATCGTCTCCGTCGGTCCGCGAATCCCCCGCCTGACGAACGGCGCGCCCGTCGCCCGAGCCGAAGCCTGCGACGGTGCACCCATGCGCATCAGGGTAGTTCGAACGGCAGGTTCACACCGGTATGAACACGGCACCGGGCACAGGTGTCGGTGCCCTCGACCGCGGCCACGGCCCGGCGCACGAGTCCCGCGAACGGCACCAGATTCTGCTCGAACGCGGCGAAAACGGCAGCGGCGCTGACACCTTCGCCCGCCTCCAGCCCGGCGTCCAGATCGGTCACCAGAGCGATTGCGGCGTAACACATTTCCAGTTCGCGGGCCAGCACGGCCTCCGGGAATCCGGTCATGTTCACCAGCTCCCAGCCCTGCGCGGCGAACCAGCGGCTCTCCGCGCGGGTGGAGAATCGCGGGCCCTGCACCACGACCATCGTCCCGGACGACTTCATCGGCAGTTCCGGCACCGCGGATCGTATTGCCGCACCGCGCAGTTCGTCGCAGTAGGGGTCGGCGAACGAGACGTGGATGCCGCCGTTGTCGAAGAACGTCTGCGGCCGCCCGGACGTGCGGTCGACCAGCTGATCGGGCACCGCGACCGTGCCCGGCCCCCAGTCCGCGCGCAGGCTGCCCACCGCGCAGGGCGCGAGGATCCGCCGCACCCCGATCGACCGCAGCGCCCACAGATTCGCCTGATAGGGCACGGTGTGCGGGGAGAATTCGTGTTTGCGGCCGTGCCGCGGCAGGAACGCCACCTGCCGCCCCTCGACCTGCCCGACGGTGATCGGCGCACTCGGCGCACCGTAGGGCGTGTCGATCTCGAGACGCACCGCGTCGTCGCCGAAGAAATCGTAGAAACCGCTACCGCCGATGATGGCCAGCGCGGGCCGGGGAACCGAACTCATGCGCCGATTCTCGCGCACCCCCGCGCACCGGGCCGAAACCGGGGCGCGACCACTCCCACCAGCCTGTACCCTGGTGGGGTATCACAGACGGCAGGCTCGACGGGCTGGGAGAAGAGGGCGATCCGGTGACCGAGGACGACACCACCACGGCGGAAACCGCGCCATGCCACGATCACGCCGCCCACGGCTACATCACCGCCAAGGACGACTACCTCAAACGTCTGCGCCGCATCGAGGGCCAGTCCCGCGGCCTGCAACGCATGGTCGAGGAAGAGCAGTACTGCATCGATATCCTCACCCAGGTCTCCGCCATGACCAAGGCCCTGCAAGCGGTCGCGATGGGCCTGCTCGAGGATCACATCAGCCACTGCGTCGTCGACGCGGCCGTCCGCGGCGGCCCCGAGGCCGAGGCGAAGATCAAGGAAGCCACCGACGCCATCGCCCGCCTCGTCCGCTCCTGAGCGCGTCGGGAATCCCACTCGCACAGCCCATCTCGTCGCGGACCCATTCCGCGGCTACACCGGCCGCAGCCCCGACACCCGATGGCATACGACCGAACCGGACGACACCCGCGGCCCGGCGAACGACAAGACCTGGCAACAGTCGATACCGCCCCGGACATCTCGCTCAGGTCGGCAGCGCACGCATACTCCCGAGTCACAAGGCAGATACCAGCCGCCGGATGACCGGACCACGTCGCGGCAACCGACGCCGACACGATCGTCCCCGAGCCGGGCGATATCGCCCGCCCTCGCATCCGCTGACCGGACCAGGTCGCGGCAACCGACGCCGACACGATCGTCCCCGAGTCGGGCGATGTCGCCCACCCTCGCATCCGCACTCGCCGACATTGCGACAGGTGCGGATGCGAGCGAGCGCGGATCAGCCGAGTACGGCGGCCAGGGTGCGCAGCGTGCCCATGTAGTCGCTGCCCAGCGGCTGGATCGCGACGGTGTCGGCACCGGCGGTGAGATGTTCGGTCAGACCCGTGGCGATCTGTTCGGCGGTGCCGTGCAGGGCCAGGGCATCGATCAGGGCGTCGCTGCCGGGGGCGGCGAGATCCTCGTCGCTGAAGCCGAGGCGGCGCAGGTTGGCGACGTAGTTGCGCAGGCCGAGGTAGAACTTCACCACGTCCCGGCCGGTCGGGCGCGCGGTGGCCGGATCGGTGTCCAGGACGATCTTGTGCTCGGCGACCAGCAGCGCGTCCGGGCCCAGGATCTCGCGGGCCTCGCGGGTGTGCTGCGGGACGGTCAGGTACGGGAGGGCTCCGGCGGTGCGGTCACCGGAGAGTTTCAGCACCCGCGGGCCGAGCGCGGCCAGGGCGATCTGCTGCTTGGGCACACCGGCCTTGTCCAGCACGTCGATGTACTCGACCAGGACGTCGTAGGGCTTGCGGTAGTCGTTGTCGTGCTCGGGATGCCCGATCCCGATGCCGAGGATGAAACGCCCCGGAAAACGCTTGTCGATGCGATGGAACGACTCCGCGACCTCCGCCGCGGGCGCACTCCACACGTTCACGATGCTGGTGCCGACGACGAGGTTCTCCGTCGCCTCCAGCAGCGACTCCACCACCGGCAGCTCGGCGGCGGGCGATCCACCCAGCCATATCGAGCCGTAGCCCAGCCCTTCCAACTCCTTCGCCTCGTCCGGAGTCACCGCCGCGTAGTAGCGCCACACCCCGAACCGGCCGAGTCCACGAATCGTCATATCGGTTGTGAACCCTGCCACCGCGGCAGCTATTCCGCCCGAACGAGATCCGCTCAGACCAACCCCGCCTCGAACTCCGGATGCACGTGGATCGGCAGCGGTTTCGCCGCGACGGGCAGAATCCGCAGCCGGGCCCGTGCGACCACCTCGGCGACCTCGTGCGGAATCGCGTCGTCCTCCTCGGGTTCCTCCCACTCCACGCCCGCATCCCGCGCACCGCGATCGTGCACCATGCGCGCGTCCAGCGCGGCCTGCACCTGCCAGCGGAATTCACCGGCGGTGACGGGCTCCTCGTCGGCGGGCTCCTGCTCGTCGGTCAAGCGCCGCGACTCGATCAGCCCCTCCCCGACGAACGGGGCCAGATCGTATGCGGCACCGCAGTTCTCGTCGTCCACGAAGATCAGGAAACCGTCCGTGCGGCCCGCCCGCGCGAAACTGCCGAACAGCGTCGCACCCGTCCCGTCGGTATCGGGCCAGCGCACGAATTCACCCGCGGTGAGCGGTTCGTCCAGCTCGGGCACCCAGGCGGGCGGGACGACACCCGCCGCGGCCAACCGATCGGCGGCCTCGCGGGCGACCGTGCGCACCGGCTCGGCGGTCAGCGACGTGACGCAGCGCAGGAATGCCAGCGCGCCCGGCGTCGCCAATTCCTCGGCCCGATCCGCGAACATCCGCACGAACGCCTCGAGGTAGTCCGCACTCTCCCCGTATCCGACCGCGAGCAGTCCGGCCGCCAGGTACTCCCCGTCCACCGGCTCGTC
Organism: Nocardia macrotermitis; assembly: GCF_009604405.1. Classification (GTDB taxonomy): domain Bacteria; phylum Actinomycetota; class Actinomycetes; order Mycobacteriales; family Mycobacteriaceae; genus Nocardia; species Nocardia macrotermitis. Next base: position 56,961 of record NZ_WEGK01000005.1, on the reverse strand, counting down.
CACCTGCTCGAATTCCGTTATCCGCGTGACGACCTCGGCCATCATCTCCGCCACGCCGAGTTCGTCGTAGTCGATCTCCTCCACCCCGTCGACGCCCCCTGCCATCGCCTCTCCTCTCTCGTACTCCTCACGTTCGCGACCACGGCTCACCGGACTCATGGGCCCCGAGTCTGCCATCTCGACCCGACGACGCACGACCACCCCGCGACGTGAGTCGATCCGGATTCCGCCCCACCCCGGGCCCGGCGGCGGCATAGGCTTGCGGCGAACGGCGCACCACCGCGGTCGCCTCCGGAGGGCACCGAGAGTCCCCATGACAACGCTGATCTGGCTGATCGTCCCCTACCTGGCCTTCGCCTCCTTCGTGCTGGGCCACTGGTGGCGTTGGCGGCACGATCGGTTCCGCTCCGGCGTCATCACCAATCGCACCGATGTGTCGCGCACCGGACTGTGGTTGTTCCGTGCCGGGGTGCTGGTCGTGGTGCTGCCGCGCATCGCCCAGATCGTGCTCACCCGAACGCATTTCGGCTCCCCGCTCACCATCGCGCAGGTCGTGGTGGCCAGTGAGACCATCGCCGCGCCCATCGCGCTCACCGGTGCGGCGCTGCTGCTGATTCCGGCGATGGTGGACGGTTCGGCCCGTCCGGTCACCGTCGTCGACCGGATCACGCTGCCGGTGCTCGGGGCCGCGCTGCTGTCCGGGGTGCTGGTCATCTTCGATCCGAAATCCACTGGCTCCCGGGATATCGCGGCGCACACGCTGTTCACCTGGTTCCCCTCGCTGTTCAGCACGCATCCGGATCCGGCCGCGATGGCCGACGCGCCGCTGCTGCACCGCATTCGGGCCCTCACCGTCGTCGTGGCGATCGCGCTGTGGCCGTACACGCGGCTCGCGGGCCTGTTCTTCTGCCCGATCGAACGCACGGTCCGCAGGTTGGTCACCGCGCTGACATCGGTTGTCCGCCAAGCGGATTGACCGACGCGCGACGGCCGTTCGCCGCGAGTCGGACCGCCCGGCTATCGTTCATGGATTCGCCGCCGCGAATACGACGAGCAGATGTGACCGAGACGAGGAGCGATCTGGTGGACGCAACGGTGGATACGACCGGGCTGGTCGGATATCGCTATCGTGCCGACGACTACTACGAGGTCGGCCGGGAGAAGATCCGCGAATACGCCCGCGCCGTGCAGGATTTCCACCCGGCGCACTGGAGTGAGGACGCCGCGCGCGAACTCGACTACCGCGGGCTGATCGCGCCCACCACATTCCTGTCCGCGGCCGCGATGCTGGCCAACCGCAGGCTCTTCGACACCGTGATCACCGGCTACGACGTCTTCGTGCAGACCGATCAGGTCTTCGAGATGCACGCCCCGGTGCTCACCGGCGACCGGCTGGTCAGCGATGTCGAGGTGTCGTCGGTGCGCCGCATCGCGGGCAAGGATCTGATCACCATCACCAACACCTTCATCGATGCCGCCGGTGAGATCGTGCAGATCATGCACACCACCGTCGTCGGCATCACGAGGGAGGACCTCGCCACCGAGGTCGACATCACCGCCGCGGTCGAGCGCGTCATCATGAGCGGCCTGAACCCGCCCTCGCGCACCGGAACCACGGACCCGTCGAGCCTGGACCCCGAAGCCGCCGCACACCTGTCCCAGCTCACCCGCACCCGCGCCCCGCACACCGCGCCGCGTTTCGAGGACATCGCCGTCGGCACCGAACTCCCCCTCCGCGAGGCCCGCCTGACCCGCGGCGATCTGGTCAACTACGCCGGCGTCTCCGGCGACGCCAACCCCATCCACTGGCACGACAGCCTCGCCGCCCTCGCGGGCCTGCCCGACGTCATCGCCCACGGCATGCTCACCATGGGCCTGGGCGCGGGCTTCGTCACCGGCTGGCTCGGCGATCCGGGCGCGATCACCCGCTACAGCGTCCGCCTCTCCAACTACACCATCGTCGAACCCACCGCCCCCGGCGCCGTCGAATTCACCGGCCGCGTCAAATCCGTCGACCCCACCACCCGCTCCGCGGTGGTCGTCATAGTCGCGAAATCCGCGGGCCGCAAGATCTTCGGCCTCGCCACCGCCGAGGTCCGGCTCACCTAGCCGCCGCCGAGCGGGCGGCCATGCCCCGCTCTCGGCAGCAGACCGAGTCGCCCGTCGCCGCCCGCGCAAACCGACCCGAGCCTCATCCACACACTCGATCGGCAGCGCAGTCGAAACCATCACAGCGGTGTATTCCGTTGCGGCTCAGAAGTTTCGAATGAGTGCACGCGGGTGGTGTTGATCGCTGTCACTCGCCGCAGCAGCCGCCCGGGCTCGGGACCGTGCGCATTTCGCGGGTTTGGGCGTTGCGGGTGGCGAGGTCTTCGTCGGCCGGGTAGTCGACGGCGGTGAGGCTCAGGCCGTGGGCGGGGGCGACGGTGATCATGCTGGAGCGGTTGCGTTCGTCCAGGAGGGTGGGGAGCCATTCGGGGGTGCGGCGGCCTTCGCCTACCGACAGGGCCGCGCCGACGAGGCTGCGGACCATGGACCAGCAGAAGGCGTCGGCGGAGACGTGGGCGGTGAGCAGGTCGCCGTCCCGGGTCCAGTCGAAGCGCTGGAGTTCGCGGACCGTGGTCGCGCCCTCGCGGCGGCGGCAGAAGGCGGCGAAATCGTGCAGGCCCAACAGGTTTCGCGAGGCTTCGCGCATGACGTCCAGACGCACCGGGCGGCACGGGACCACGCTGCGGGCCTGGAGTGGCGACGCGCCGTAGGGGGCGGTGGTCAGGCGGTAGATGTAGTGCCGCCGGATCGCGGAGAAGCGCGCGTCGAAATCGGCGGGGGCGGGACGGATTCCGGTGACCCGCACGTCTTTCGGCAGGAAACGCGCCAGACGGTACAGCAACTTGTCGGCATCGAGTTCGGCCGTGGTGTCGAAGTGCGCGACCTGGCCCTCGGCATGCACACCGGCGTCGGTGCGGCCCGCGACGGTCAGCTGGATCGGCTCCCGCAGCACCTTGCTCAGCGACTCCTCCAGCACCCCCTGGACCGTGCGCAAACCGGGCTGACGTGCCCATCCGACGAAATCGGTGCCGTCGTAGGAGATATCCAGCCGTACCCGAATTGCAACGGTTCGCCCGGACGATTCGGACATGGTCACAGCGATCTCCTGGTTAACATGAGCGAAGCCCGCCGACCCGGAGGGGACGGCGGGCTCGCACATGGGTCCGACGCAGTATCAGGCGTCTTCTTTGGCAGCCTCTTCGGCAGCGGCCTCGGCCGGAGCCTCGGTCTCGGCAGCCTCGTCGGCCTTGGGGGCCTCCTCGGTCGCCTGCTGCGACGCGGCGACCCGACGGGCACGATCGGCCTCGTTGGTCACGGTCTTCTCCCGGACCAGCTCGATGATCGCCATCGGAGCGTTGTCACCCTTGCGGGGGACGGTCTTGATGATCCGGGTGTAACCACCCTCGCGACCCTCGAACGACGGTCCGATGTTCGCGAAGAGCTCGTGCAGGACATCCTTGTTGCGGATGACCTTGAGCACCTCACGGCGGTCGGCCAGCGTGCCGGCCTTGGCCTTGGTGACGAGCTTCTCGGCGTACGGGCGCAGCGCCTTGGCCTTGGCCTCGGTGGTCGTGATCCGACCGTGCTCGAAGAGCGCCGTGGCCAGATTGGCGAAGATCGCCTTCTGGTGCGACGCCGACCCGCCGAAGCGAGCACCCTTCTTGGGCTTGGGCATTGGTGTTCTCCTTTTGGGAAGGCTTCCGGGGCTGCGGCCCCGAAGACCTAGAGCTGTTCGGTTTCGGCGTAGTCCTGCTCGCCGTTGTCGGTGTCACTGAACGTGCCGCTGTCGCTCCAGGTACCCGTGGCGGCGTCGTAACCGACGACGCTGGAGGGATCGAAGGAGGCCGGGCTGTCCTTGAGCGACAGGCCCAGCGAATGCAGCTTCACCTTCACCTCGTCGATGGACTTCTGCCCGAAGTTGCGGATGTCCAGCAGATCCGACTCGGTGCGCGCGACCAGCTCACCCACGGTGTGCACACCCTCGCGCTTGAGGCAGTTGTACGACCGCACGGTCAGGTCCAGGTCCTCGATCGGCAGCGCGAACGAGGCGATGTGATCCGCCTCGGCCGGGCTGGGCCCGATCTCGATGCCCTCGGCCTCGACATTGAGCTCACGCGCCAGACCGAACAGCTCGACCAGGGTCTTACCGGCAGAGGCCAGCGCATCCCGCGGGGAGATCGAGTTCTTGGTCTCGACGTCCAGGATGAGCCGGTCGAAGTCGGTACGCTGCTCGACACGGGTCGCCTCGACCTTGTAGGTCACCTTCAGCACCGGAGAGTAGATCGAGTCGACCGGAATCCGGCCGATCTCCGCACCCGAGGCCTTGTTCTGCACGGCCGGGACGTAACCGCGACCGCGCTCGACCACGAGCTCGATCTCCAGCTTGCCCTTGTCGTTCAGGGTCGCGATGTGCATATCCGGGTTGTGCACGGTGACGCCCGCCGGGGGAACGATGTCACCGGCGATGACCGCGCCGGGACCCGACTTGCGCACGTACATGGTGACCGGCTCGTCCTCCTCGGACGACACGACCAGACCCTTGAGGTTCAGGATGATGTCGGTGACATCCTCCTTCACGCCCGGGACGGTGGTGAACTCGTGCAGCACGCCGTCGATGCGGATGCTGGTGACCGCGGCGCCCGGGATGCTCGAGAGCAGGGTGCGGCGCAGCGAGTTGCCGAGGGTGTAACCGAAGCCCGGCTCGAGCGGTTCGATGGTGAACTTCGAGCGGTTCTCGGCGATGACCTCTTCGGTCAGCGTCGGTCGCTGTGAAATCAGCATTGTTTTCCTCCTTCTGAACGCCCACTATTTGACGTTCACGACTGGAATATGTGGAACCGAAACCCCATCCCGGACAAGAACTCCGGTTTCGGCCTCCCTTGTCGAGAGGCCGAAACCCTTGTTCTCGAAGGGGTTCGGCGGCATGGCCCCCGAAATCCCTTCCGGGTGAAGCGGTTCCACCAGCGGCGAGTAACGCCTTCGTCTACTTCGAGTAGTACTCGACGATGAGCTGCTCGTTCAGCGGAACATCGATCTGCGCACGCTCGGGCAGCTGGTGCACCAGGATCCGCAGCCGGTTCGGCACGACCTGCAGCCAGCCGGCGTTCGGCCGGTCGCCGATGGTCTCGCGCGCCACCTGGAACGGCAGCGTCGGCAGCGACTTCTCCTTGACATCGATGATGTCGTACTGGCTGACCTGGAAGCTGGGCACATCGACCTTCGTGCCGTTCACCAGGAAGTGGCCGTGCGAGACGAGCTGACGGGCCTGACGACGGGTGCGGGCCAGACCGGCGCGGTACACGACGTTGTCCAGACGCGACTCCAGCAGGCGCAGCAGGTTGTCACCCGTCTTGCCCTTCTGGCGGTTCGCCTCTTCGTAGTACCGGCGGAACTGCTTCTCCATGACGCCGTAGGAGAAGCGAGCCTTCTGCTTCTCCTGCAACTGCATCAGGTACTCGGACTCCTTGATCCGCGCGCGGCCGTGCTGGCCGGGCGGGTAAGGACGACGCTCGAACGCCTGGTCGCCTCCGACGAGGTCGACGCGCAGACGACGCGACTTGCGGGTGATGGGGCCTGTATAACGAGCCATTTTTCGCTAAATCCTTTCCCGCTAGACGCGACGCCGCTTGGGCGGACGGCAGCCGTTGTGGGGCTGCGGGGTGACGTCGGAGATCGTGCCCACCTCGAGGCCCGCCGCCTGCAGCGAGCGGATCGCGGTCTCACGGCCCGAACCCGGGCCCTTGACGAACACGTCGACCTTCTTGACGCCGTTCTCCTGCGCCTTGCGGGCAGCGTTCTCGGCGGCGAGCTGCGCGGCGAACGGGGTCGACTTGCGCGAACCCTTGAAGCCGACGTGGCCCGAGGACGCCCACGAGATGACGTTGCCCTCGGGGTCGGTGATCGACACGATGGTGTTGTTGAACGTGGACTTGATGTGCGCGTGGCCGTGCGGGACGTTCTTCTTGTCCCTGCGCCGCGACTTCTGGGTCTTCTTGGGGCCGGAGGTCCGGCTCTTCGGAGGCATCTGTTGTTATCCCCTACTTCTTCTTGCCGGCGACGGTCTTCTTCGGACCCTTGCGCGTGCGCGCATTGGTCTTGGTCCGCTGGCCGTGCACCGGCAGGTGGCGGCGGTGGCGGATGCCCTGGTAGCAGCCGATCTCGATCTTGCGGCGGATGTCGGCCTGCACCTCACGGCGCAGGTCGCCCTCGACCTTGATCTGGTCCGACGCCTCGATGTAATCGCGCAACCGGGTGACGTCATCGTCGGTGAGGTCCTTCGAACGCAGGTCAGGGCTGATGCCCGTGCCTGCGAGGATCTCCTTGGAGCGGGTACGACCGATACCGAAAATGTAGGTCAGTGCGATCTCCATGCGCTTGTCGCGCGGGAGGTCGACGCCCATCAGACGTGCCATGTGGCATGTTCCTTCTGTTGCGGAGGTCTGCTCCCTGGCCGTCCCTCTCCTCTGTTGCGGATGTTCCGCAGGTATTCGAGGGCCCCGGCCTCCGTTCCGGGGGTGGTTCCGACATCCGCCCGCCTGGCCCCGAGGGGCTGTGCGGGCTCGCCGATGTCGTATGGCTCCGGGAGTTCTACATATGTGCCAATCCGAACCGCGTTCGGTGCTTGGCTGGTGGTGCGAACCGCCTGGGACTAGCCCTGACGCTGCTTGTGCCGCAGGTTGTCGCAGATCACCATGACCCGTCCGTTACGGCGGATCACCTTGCACTTCTCGCAGATCTTCTTGACGCTGGGGTTGACCTTCACGTCAAATCCAATCCGAGTCGGTGTTCACAGGCTGTGAACACAGATGTTCCCCGGCCAGGTGACCGGGGTGATTCCCCGAGGCTCGGGGCCTCGGGAGTCTTCGGGGTTCGAGGGGCCGCGGCCCGCTCGATCACTTGTAGCGGTAGACGATGCGACCGCGGGTCAGGTCGTACGGCGAAAGCTCCACGACCACACGATCCTCGGGGAGGATGCGGATGTAGTGCTGCCGCATCTTGCCGCTGATGTGGGCGAGAACCTTGTGGCCATTCTCCAGTTCGATCCGGAACATCGCGTTGGGCAGCGGCTCGATGACCCGGCCCTCGACCTCGATGGCCCCTTCCTTCTTCGCCATATCCTCCGCGATCCCTTTGCGCTGAAACCCTGGCTGGTCGCAGCTCGTCGGCGGATTTCTCCGCCGTCACCGTCTGTTCTGTGGCCGATGCTCGTGCACTTTCACCGGCCGGGTGCCATACTCACCGGACAGCGACATGCAAGCATGGACGGACCGGCGGATAGGTGCACCGCCGACCAAGCTTACCTGCGCGTAGTTCCGGGGGCCAAACCGGCCCGTTTCGCCGTGTGCGAACTCTCCGACCAGGCGTACGAACTTCTCAGGCCACCGGGCCGCGTCCGGTGCGCGGGCCCCAGACGCCGATCAGCGCGAACATGATCAGCAGCGCGGCGGTGATGATCGTGAAGACCGCGCCCGGCCCGCGGCTGTCCAGCAGCGGGAGCAGCAGGAACGGCAGGAACGCGGTGCTGAGTTTGGACAGCGAGTAGGTCATCCCCGAGGCGGTGCCGCGCACGCTGGTCGGGAACGATTCGGGCAGGTAGGTGTGGATCGCGTCGGAGAACACGTTGCTGGACAGGGTGAACAGCCCGCCCGAGATCAGGATCAGCGGCACGCTCACGGCGAATCCGAAGATCAGCCCGAAGATCGCCATCGCGGCGGTGGAGGCCAGCACCAGATATTTGCGTTCCATCCGCTCGATCAGCGGGATGGTCAGCAGCGAGCCGATCGGATAGCCCAGATAGGTGATCGCCAGGTAGCCCAGCGAGTTGACCACCGGAAATCCCTTGTGCTGCAACACCAGTACGGCCAGCGTGCCGAAGCCGTAGTAGCCGAAGACCTGCAGGATCATCGCCGCCGAGAACAGCAGGGTGCGGGTGCGCAGTGGGGCGGTGAGGATCTCGGCGAAGCGGACGCGTTCGACGGAGCGCTCCCGATGTTCGCGCCAGCGCGGGGATTCGGGCATGAACCGGCGCGCGAAGAACACCAGCGCCGCGCCCAGGCCGCCGATCACGAACAGCCAGCGCCAGCCGTCCAGGCCCAGCGGTTTCAACGGGACCAGCCAGCGCGCGAGGAAGCCGACCGTGGGGACGGCGCAGAAACCGATCGTGTAGGCGATGGCGATCATCCGGCCGCGCACCTGCGGCGGCATCACCTCCGACAGGTAGGTGTCCGAGAGGGTCATCTCCGCGCCGATGCCCAGACCGGCGAGCATGCGCGTCACCATCAGGAACCAGACGTTCGGGCTGAACGCGCCCAGCAGGGTGAATCCGGCGTAGAGGCCGATATTGATCATGAACATCCGGCGGCGGCCGAACACGTCGGACAACCGGCCCAGCACCAGCGCGCCGAGGAACTGGCCGACGAAGGCCGAGGCCAGGATGCCGCTGAGTTCGTACGTCGACAGGTGCAACTGCTGTTTGAAGACGCCGGTGATCGTCCCGGCCAGGAACAGTTCGTACAGATCGAAGAACAGTCCCATCCCGATTAGGGCGACGAGCCTGCGATGAATCGGCCGGATCGGCAGCTGGTCCAGGCGCGTGAGGTCCTGGTGATCGACCGGTGATGCCATCGCGCCCTGCTCTCGAATCCGGAAATTCCCGGCGAAAGCGCACGCCGAGCCCGGCCGAAGACTACACCGCGCACCGGTCCCGCACCCGGCTCGTGCGATGCGGCAGCGGATCACTCGCCATTGGTTCCGCTCGCGTAAACTGCGCACTATCCAGGTAATCGGCCGAGCAGATCCCAGGGGGACAACAGTGAGCGAGCGCAGCGACTACGTCGGCGACGCAGCGCACGCAGTCGTGGCGAGCACCTGCGAGGTGGCGCTGTGAGCAACAACGAACTCCCCATGCTGCCGCCATGGCTGTCCGAGAGCGAGGACACCCAGTCCGGCTACGAGGCCCCGGTCGAGAATCTGCCGCAGCGGGATCTGATCTCGGAGAAGTCCAAACGCCCCAGGTTCGGCCGCAAGGGCGACAACGCCGAGCCCGACAACGGTCTGAAGGGCCGTAAGAAGAAGCCCGGCAAGTCGAAACCCGATGCGCCCGAGCCCAAGCCGTGGGGCGAACCGCAGTCCGAGCCGCAGGCGTGGGGACGGCCGCAGGATCAGGCCGTCGACGTGCCGCCGAGCACGATGGCGATGCCCGCCACGCCGCGCGAGATGCCGCCGAGCCCGCAGCCGCCCGAGAGTCCGTCCTCGGGTGGATTCGGCCAGTCCGGCAACGGATTCGAGCATCGGCCCGAGGGTGGTCCGCAGCAGCTGGGGCAGGGTTTCCCGGGGCAGCAGCAGCCCGGCCCCGGCCCGATGCAGGCCGAATTCGTACAGCCGCAACAGAATCAGCCGCCGCAGCAGCAGATGCCGCCCGGACCGATGCCGCAGCAGCAGTTTCCGGCGCGGCAGTCCGGTTCGTTCCCGCAGGTGCCGCCGGCGCGGCCGGACGGGCCGCCCGCCGACCGGCCGCCGATTCCCGATGCGCCGCAAGGATATTCTCCGCAGTCCGGTGATTCCGATGGTATGACGGTGCGGGTCGATGGCCGGCCGGATCTGCCGCCGCCTCCGCAGCAGCCGCCGGGGCGGCCGCCGCTGCCCGACGCTCCCGGGCCGAACGAGGTTCCGCAGCCCGCTGCCGACGAGGGTGCGCCCGCGTGGGCGAGTGGGACGGAATCGGCCGCGCCGCAGGCGAGTTCGGAGCTACCGGTCTCGGAGGCGCCGCAGCGGCTGCCGGATTCCCCTGTCGCGCAACCGAATATGGCCATACCGCCGGGTCCCGACAGCGGGCGGCATCAGGCGTTCGACGCGCCCGCGCCCACCCACCCCGGGCCGGACGAGCAGTCGCAGCAGGCTCCGTATCCGCCTGCCGCGCAAGGGTATTCCGGGGATCGGCCACCCTCCGGCGGGTATCAGCAGGTGCCGCCGCCGGACGCGCAGCAGTTCAATGGGCAACCGCCGCAGCGCGAGCAGTATCAGGCACAGGGTCCGGCACAGGCCGATCCGCGGTTCGCGGGTCAGGGTCAGCCGCCGGTGCAGGGCAACCAGTGGCAGTCCCCGCCGCCGCAGCAGGGTGGTCAGGGTTATCCACAGCAGTACCAGCAGGGGCAGTATCAGCAGCCGCCGCAGCAGTATCAGCAGCAGCAGTTCCAGGGGCATCCCGGGCAGCAGTTCCAGGGTCCGCCCGGACAGCAGCCCTCGCTGGACAACGTTCCGGTGCGCAAGGCCAAGAAGGCGCCGGGCACCGGGTGGCGGCGCACCGTGCACCACATCTCCGGTGGTGCGATCAACCCCGGTATGTCGGCCGAGGAACGTCGTCTCCAGGAGTTGGTCGTCCGCATCCGGCAGCCGGTCCGCGGTGACTACCGGATCGCGGTGCTGTCGCTGAAGGGTGGCGTCGGCAAGACCACGACGACCATGGGTATCGGCTCGATCTTCTCCTCGATCCGCGGTGACCGCGTGATCGCGGTGGACGCCAATCCGGATTTCGGCACGCTGTCCCAGCGCGTGCAGTTGCAGACCCGTTCCACGGTGCGCGATCTGCTGCTGGACCCGTCGATCAACTCGTACTCCGACGTCCGGCGGCACACCTCCCAGGGCACCAGCCGACTGGAAGTGCTTGCCAGCGAACGTGATCCGGCCGCCTCGGAATCGTTCAGCGAGGACGAGTACCGCAAGGTCGCCCGCATCCTGCAACGCTTCTACAACATCATCCTCACCGACTGCGGTACCGGTCTGATGCATTCGGCGATGGCCGGTGTGCTGGAGTTGGCGCATTCGCTGGTGCTGATCTCCTCCTCGGCGATCGACGGCGCCCGCAGCGCCGCAGCCACCCTGGACTGGTTGTCCCTGCACGGCCACGACCACCTGGTCCGCAACGCCGTCGTGGTGATCAACCTGCCCCGCCCCGGCTCCCCCAACGTCGGTATCCAGCAACTGCGCGAATACTTCCTGTCCCGCTGCCGCGCCGTCCACATCATCCCCTACGACCCACACCTGTCCGAGGGCGCGGAGATCGAACTGGCCCGCCTCCACAAAACCACCAAGCGGGCCCTGGTCGAACTCGCCGCCACCGTCGCCGACGATTTCGCCACCGAACATCAGAGGTTCAGTTACTGATCGTTCGAAAGCGAAGGCCACCAACCGAATTCGCGCCCGTCTCCCCTGCGGAGACGGGCGCGAATCGTCGGCCCGTGCTACCTCGAGTCCGGGCGACGGTGGTGCCGGGGAGTCAGCGCCCGCGGTCCTGACGTAGTCGTTCGATCGCCTTTCGAATCCAGGTGTCGCGGTTCGCACCAGGGAGCAACCGCGCACCGACCGAGCTGTCGTTCCGGATGCTCGACAGGCGTTGCGCCCCGGTGCGTACCGAACCGCACCCGCACCGACCGAACTCGCGTTCCGGATGCTCGACAGGCGTTGCGATTCGGTGTGTACCGAACCGAAACACGCACCCGCACAGCGGTTCTCAGTACGGAGTGACCGATCGGATGGTGTCCTCGGGCTGGCGGGGGCGGCTGGGGATGACGGCGGGGAGCCAGGAGTCGGCTCGGCGTTCGAACAGGGCGGTGGAGGGGCCGGAGGCTTCGGGGCCCGCGAGGCGGGCGAGGCGGAAACCGGCGCGGCGGTAGTAGTCGTGCAGGTCGGTGTTGGTGGTCCAGGCGTCGAGGCGGACCCAGGTGCGGCGGCGGGCTCGGGCGAGGGTGGCGGCGTGGGCGAGCAGGTGGGAGCCGATGCGATTTCCGGCGAAACGCAGGTCGACGATCATGTAGTGGACGATCGCGGACTCGGCGGTTTCGCAGGGGGTCCACAGGCCCTCGTCGGCGCGGTCGTTCACGGTGATGGTGCCTGCGGGCTCGCCATCGACCTCGGCCATCCAGGTTTCGCCTCCGTGCACGGCACGATTCACCACCTTGGCAAATATCTCGATGGGCAGGCCCCTAGCCTGTGGTGTCCACTGATCGGACCCGCGCGCGGCAAGCCAGGCCGTTCGTTGGAGCCGCAGTCGGCAGATGGTGCCGATGTCGGCCAGCGCGGCCTTTCGGATGTGAACTGTCATGAGGAACCGGGTACCAGCGAGTTAACGAAGGAATGAGATTTGCCCGGCGGCTGCTGCGCGCCCAGGGTCTTACGGATGAGTTCGATCCCGGCGTCGTCGCCGAGTTCGTAGGCCAGACGGTTGCGCGCAGCGATGGAAAGATGCCTGGTCACGCGGGTGATCCGGTCGGCGCTGGCACCGATGCGCAGATGTTCCAGCAGCAGAGTGCCCGTTCCTACCCCCAGCACGGCTGCCTCCTCGGCGGTCGCGGGACGGGCCACGACGGTGTCACGATGCGCGGATTCACGATAGCCGCGCTCGGCGAGGCGGCGCGTGGTGCCTTCGGGGATGTCGTGCGGGGAGTCCACGCCGGTGTCCTCGGCGAGGTCGCGTGGATAGAAGCTGACCTCCCAAGACCACGGCTCGTTATCCAGGTACTCCACCACGGAACGCGCGACCACCCAGGAATCCTCGGGAACACCCAGCCACAATGCCACATCCCGACTGGCTGGTTCCATCCGAGCGGTGAAATGCTTGGCCGGTTCGCGACCGGCCGCCCGCGCGATCTCGGAGAAGATGTCCTGCGAGGACTTGGGCCGATCGGGCCGAAGCGAGCCGGTGACAACCGATTCCAGCACTTCCCGGCTGCGCACGATGGTGCCGCGCGAAGTCGCTGTGTAGAGCAGGTTTTCGGCGACCAGGACTTGAATCGCGTTGCGCGCGGTGGTGATCGAGACCTGCATCTGTTCGGCCAGCTCGTTGTGACTGGGGAGCCTATCGCCCGGCTGCCATCTGCCGTTGCGGATCTCCTCACGCAGGAGGTCGGCGATCCGCTGATATCTCGGACCGGCCGCCATCTCGCTCCTACGGGGTTGTTACTGCAAGGTAAAGCAGTTTACCCCGCCAGTTGATTGCGCGTGACCCTTGACACCCGGATTCAGAGGTTTATTGTAATGAACGTCCTGAACGGGTGCTGTACTGCGATGACGGCGAGGCAACGTGGCGGGTTCGGAGACATCTCAGACGGTGGTCGTGGCAGCTGTGCCCGACGCATCTCAGAGGGTGACCGGGGTCAAAACCTACGTGAGTGGCATCCTGCCGAGTTCGGACCTACTCCTACGCGCGTGCCGAGGCCATCGCGTGGTCGGCGATCCGCTGATGTGGTTCACCCGCGATCTCGCGGTGCTGCATGAGCGCAGGCTGATCGGGCGGGGCGGCTCGGAACCGACGCGCGATCCGGCCACCCTGACCGAGATCGAGCGTCGCCGAAGCGAATTGGTGATGGCGATCGACGACTGGGTCTCCCGGTCCATCCCCCAGCACCGGCTCGGCGCGACCCTGCACACCGAAACCATCGGCTCGGTCATCGACCGCATCGCCGAGGCCTCGGTCCGCGCCCACCACGCCCTGATGACCCTGGACGCCGGCGACGAGGTCCTGCACGGCGCCTGGCACCACCTCGCCGAACTGGCCGACGCCTACGACGATCTGGTGACCGACGTGCTCGCTGGGCGTCGGCGGCTGCCCGCCTGGTAACCCCGGCCCGCCGCCCACCCCCGATCACGCCAACTCCCGCCCCGGGCCTGGACTGACCGGAGCGGAGGAGCGAAGCGGGGGAGCGTAGGAGGGAAGGACCGGGGTTGATAGGGCCCCGGCCCGCCGGAGCGAAGCGGAGGCCGAAGTTACAGCGGTGGGAGGTTGGCGATCTGGACCATTTCCTGGCCGTGGGTGCGGGAGATGAGGATGCCGCGGCCGGGCGGGAGTTTGGAGGGGCGGACATCGCCGATGATCTTGCCCTCGTCGCGGGGGCCGCTCATGATCAGGGCCTGAACGGACATGTTCTTCATACCGCCGAGGACCGGGTCGAACAGGGCGCGGGACACACCACCGGTGCGGCGGGTGACGATCAGGTGCATGCCGATGTCGCGGGCCTGCGGCAGGTACTCCAGCAGCGGCATCAGCGGGTTGTTCGAGCCCTGCACCACCATGTCGTAGTCGTCCACCAGGATGTAGATCTCCGGGCCGCTCCACCAGCTGCGTTCGCGCAACTCCTTCGGGGTGATGTCGGAACCGGGGATGCGCTCGGCCATGAACGCGACGATGTCCTTGACCATCGAACTACAGGTCTGCGAGGAGGTCGAGTACCCGGCCAGCTGATCACCCTCGACGACGCCGAGCATGGTGCGGCGGTAGTCGATCATGATGATGCGGGCCTGTTCGGGCGTCGAACTCTCGATGATGCCCATCGCGATGTTGCGCAACAGCGTGGTCTTGCCGGACTCCACGTCGGCGAACGCCATAAGATGCGGTTCGGCGCCGAAATCCAGGACCAGCGGCTCCAATTCGTTCTCGCCGAGACCGACCACCAGGCGGGTCGAGCTCTGTTCGATACCGCGTTCGGCCGCCATCGTCAGCAGCTCGTCGCGGCCGAACTGCATCGGCAGCATGCGCACCTCGGGGGCGCGGCGCTGGCCCCACAGCTGTGCGAGGCCCTCGCGGGAGGCCGCGACGCCCTCGGACAGGTTGCCCGGCTCGGTCTGGGTGTCCAAGCGCGGCAACGCGATCAGCATGTGCAGCTGTTCGGCGGTCAGACCGCGACCGGGACGACCGACCGGCACCAGGGCCGCCGCCCGCCGGTTCATCTCCGAATCCGTCGGATCACCCAGCCGCAGTTCCAGGCGGGTACCGATCTGGTCCTTGACCACCGGGCGGATCTCGGCCCAGCGGGACGCACCCACCATCAGGTGGATGCCGAGCGAAAGGCCCTGTCCGGCAATGGCCTGGATCTGCGCCTCGATCGGTTCGAACTCCTCGCGGATGGTCGCCCACCCGTCGATCACCAGGAATACGTCACCGAACCGGTCCGCCGCCAGCGGATCCCCCTCCGGCATGGTGCCGTCGGTGTTGATCACCGAGAACTTGCGTCGCCGGAACTCGGCCATGGATTCGATGCCCAGTTCGCTGAACCGCTCCTCGCGCTGACGCATCAGCGAGGTCAACTCCGCGATGGTGCGCCGGACCCGGTCCACGTCGAGGCGACCGGCCACCGAACCGACGTGCGGCAACCCGACCAGACCGGCCATACTGCCGCCACCGAAGTCCAGGCAGTAGAACTGCACCTGTTCGGGGGTGTGCGTCGCGGCCGCGGACATGATGATGGTGCGCAGCGCGGTCGACTTACCCGACTGCGGACCGCCGACCACCGCGACATGTCCACGCGCGCCGGACAATTGGATGGTGAGCACGTCACGACGCTGCTCGTACGGCTTGTCGATGATGCCGATCGGCATCCACAGCTGACCGTGCCGGTTGGCGGGCGAACGCCAATCCGGATCGGGTAGCAGCATATCCACCGACGGGGACTCCTCCAGCGGCGGCAACCAGACCTCGTGCGCGGGGCGGCCGTGTCCGGTCAGCCGCTTGACCACCACGGTCAACAGCGAATCCGGGATGCCGTCCTCGACCGAGGGCGGTTCGGGCAGCTCCAGCGGATCGAAGGCGGGTTCGGGCTCCGGCGGCAGTTCGGGCATCTCCACGTGCGCGGCGGTGAAGACCGTGGGCGAACCGCCGATCGTGCGGCCGCCGATGACGACCGGACCCGACGTGGTCGGGGCGACGTACGGTCCGGAGACGTAGGTCGCGTTGAACCGCAACGGATCCGCGGCGTCGGTCTTGAGGTATCCCGCGCCGGGCACGCTCGGCAGGTGGTAGGCGTCGGTGATACCCAGCACGGCGCGGGATTCGTTGGCGGAGAAGGTGCGCAGACCGATGCGGTAGGACAGGTGCGAGTCCAGGCCGCGCAGCTTGTTCTCCTCGAGGCGCTGCGAGGCCAGCAGCAGGTGCACGTGCAGCGACCGGCCCAGGCGGCCGATCATCACGAACAGATCCGCGAAATCCGGCTTCTGCGAGAGCAGTTCGGAGAACTCGTCGACCACGACGAACAGCGCGGGCAGCGGATCCAGCGCCGCGCCCGCGGCACGGGCCTTCTCGTACTCGGTGACGTTGGCGAAGTTGCCCGAGGACCGCAGCAGCTCCTGGCGGCGGTTCATCTCACCGGCCAGGGCGTCCTTCATACGGTCGACCATGGACAGTTCGGCCTCGAGGTTGGTGATGACCGCCGCGACGTGCGGCAGCGGATCCAGACCCAGGAAGGTCGCGCCACCCTTGAAGTCGACCAGGATGAGGTTCAGCGCGTCCGGGGAGTGCGAGGTCACCATGGACAGCACCAGCGTGCGCAGGAACTCGGATTTACCCGAACCCGTTGCGCCGATGCACAATCCGTGCGGGCCCATGCCGTTCTCGGCGGATTCCTTGATGTCGAGTTCGACCGGGGTGCCGTCCGGGGTGACGCCGATCGGCACCCGCAGCCGCTCGCGCGGGGTGCGCGGACGCCACACCTTGGCCGGTTCGATCTGCGCGGCGTCCGGAATCTTCAGCAGCGCCATCAGACCCGGATCGGTGCGGGTCTCCTCCCCCAGGCTGACGATCTGCGCGGCGGTGGCGATCCGATAGCGGGCCAGGGCACGCGCGAAGGTCTCGGCCTGGGCGACGCTGACCTCGTCGACCGTGGCGAAGCGCTCCACCCCGGCGGCGCTGCGGGCGCTGACCGCGCCGTCGCCGACGACGAGTTGCAGACCGCGGCGCGCGGCCAGGCCGTTCTCGGGGGCGGTCAGGTCCAGTACGGTCACCGAGTCCAGACCGGATTCGCTGACCAGTCGTTCGGTGCCGTTGACGAAACCGTCGTCGATGACCACGAGCAGATGCGTACGGCCCTGTGTCGGTTGCGGATTGCGCATGAACCGGCCGCGCTCCATCAGCTCCGCGCCCAGCGCGGTCTCGAGTTCGCCGAGCGAGCCGTACATCATCCGGGCCGAGCCCATTCCGTCGCGATGGGTCGGATGTTGCAGGTGCGGAAGCCATTTCGCCCAGGACCACGCCTCGCCGTCGGGATCCGCGCAGACGATCGCGACCGCGACGTGATCCGGGCCGTGGAAGGCGGCGAACTCCATCAGCATGGCGCGCATGAACATTCGGGAGTCCTCGACGGGCCCCTCGATGTTCACCGCCGGGAACGCGCGCAGCGAGACCGCGGTGGGCAGCTGGTGCACGACCGAGTGGGTGCGCACGAAACGACGCAGCGCGACCGTCGCGACCGGTTCGAGATCCTCGAGCGGGCCGGTCTCCGGACGGGCGAGTTTGGTGGCCAGGCGGTGGCTGCCCACCCCGACGCGCACATGGCCGAAGTCGGGGTCGTTGGGGCGGCGCTCCCACATCCGGCGGCTGCCCACCAGCGATTCCAGATCCACCGGTTCGGGATGCGACCAGCGCAGCGAATCCAGCTGCCGGACACCGGTTTTGCGCACGTCCCGGCGGATCTGGTCCAGGTACCGGAAGTAGTCCTTGCGTTCCTCGTTGAGCTCACCGGCGGACTTGCCGCCACCACCGCCGCGGCCCATCATCATGCCGACCATCGACATCAGCATCATCATCGGGAACATCATCATCATGGGGTTGCTCAGCAGCGAGCGCCCCATCATCACGAACATGCCGAGCATGCCGACGACCGCGACGACCATGACCACCGGCATCAGCTTGGCGATCAGCGGACCGGGCACCGGACGGCTGACCTCGGGCGGCGGGCTCAGCGTCACCTCACCGCCGGGCGCGCGCGGCGGCGCGATCCGGGGACGGCGAACGAAACCTTCGGTAATCATGGGGCCTACCGATCGGGGTCGAGGGTATCGGCGCCGGGGCGGCGGCGCAGCGGAATCGCCAGCGCCAGACCGATTCCCAGGACGGACAGGCAGACGATCGAGCCGATCGTGGCGAAGGTGCGCGGCCGGGTGTCCGCGGGCGGCGGCGAGTAGGGCGTCGGAATCGCCCGGGGCACAGCGGCGCCCGCGGACACCGGCTCGTCCGGCAGCACCGCGGTGAGGGCGGCGACGGGGTCGATCATGCCGTAGCCGACCGAGTCGTCCCGGGTGGCGCCCGGATGATGGGCGGTGCGCTCGATCCGCTCGATCACCTGTCCGGCGGTGAGCTTCGGGAATCGCGAACGCACCAGTGCCGCAAGGCCGGAGACGTAGGGCGCGGCGAAACTGGTGCCCTCGATGTTCCGGACGCCGTCGGTGCCGGACACGGCGTTCACCAGGCCGTTGCCACCGGGTTTGCTGTCCAGCGAGACGATCTGGCGGCCCACCGCCGCGACACCGATCCACGGCCCCCGCAACGTCAGTTCCGACGGGATGCCGTTGGGATCCACCGAACCTACCGACAGCACGTATTTATCGAACCACGCCGGGCTCGGAATCGTCTGCACCTCATCCCAACCCGAGCCGCTGTTCTGCGTCTTGCACGGTCCGTCGGACTGCATGTTCCCGGCCGCGGCGACCACGACGACGTTGTGGTCGTACGCGTATTTCACCGCCGCGCCGAGCGCGCCGTCGGCGGTGTCGTAACCCGCTGCGGTGCAGGCCACCTCGGAGATGTTGATCACCGTGGCGCCCATGTCGGTCGCGCGCACCACCGCCGCGGACAACGTGAGCACATTGCCGTAGCCGGAGTCGGAGATCGTGCCCGGCTGTCCGTTGGACTGGCTGTTCTTGGCCGAGAACGCCAGGCTCAGCTGGCGGATGCTCAGGATCTGCGCCTGCGGTGCGACACCGGAGAATCCGTCACCGGTACTGGGCTGTCCGGCGATGATGCCCGCGACGATGGTGCCGTGGCCGTCGCAGTCGCTGGTGCCGTCGGAGTTCGAGACGTAGTCGCCGCCGGCCTGCAGATTCGGCAACCGCGGATGCCGGTTCACGCCGGTGTCGACGACCGCGACCTTCTGTCCCGCGCCCTGCGAGAACTGCCATGCCGCAGGCAGATTCAGCACCCGCTGCGCGATCGGGGCGTCGGCGGGCACGGCGCCGCTGAGCAGCGGGGTGGCGCAGACCTCGCGCTGCTGGGTCGGTTCGAGCGGTGCCGGGCGACCGCTCAGCGCCTGGGCCGCACCCAGCGCCCCGGGATTCACCGTGGGCGGCCGGACGGCGTTCGCGGGTCCGGGTACGGCGAAGATCGCCGCACCGAGAAACGTTGCCGCGCACATCATCCGAAGCACGCGGCGACCCCGGCCGACACCTTCCCCGCCCGACGGGCCCACACCGGTCATATGTCGCGGGCCATCGAGTACACGTCCATGATCCACAGCACCAGCGGGATCACCAGCACGATCAGCAGGTATTCGAACAGCTCGTTCATCCGGCGCATCACCGGGGTGATCTCGATGTGCGGGCCGATGACGCCGAAGCCGACCACGGCCGCCGCGAAGAACAGCAGCAGTCCGGCCGAGATCAACACCGCGCGCGAATCACCCAGGGCCGCACCGGCAGCCGTGCCGACGAAGATCACCCCGCCGCCCGCGATCAGCGAACCCGCCTGGGTCAGATCGGCGAAGGAACGGCCACGCAGGGCCAGGATGATCGAGGTCACCACCGCCAGCGCGATCCCCGGCCAGCTCAACGGGCCGAACGGATCCGCGGCCGCGATGGTGCCGACGACCGCCGCCAGCGTGCAGCCCGCCATGATGCCGGTCTGATATGCGTTGGCCGCCTTGGCCCGTCGGCCCAGACCGACCGCCGAGGGCAGCGCCGTGGCGCCGATCGCGCCGATCCCCTCGATGGTCGGACGCGGTTCGTGGTCGGCCGGATCGATCGCCGCGCCGGCCGTCGGCACGTGCGGCACGGGCAGCCGGGCCAGCACCGCGGACAGGCGGGGCACCGAGGAGATCACGATCAGCCCGCCGACCAGCAGGCCCGCGCCGATCCCGGCCAGCGCGACGTCCCAGATCATCCGGACCGCCGCGCCGATCCCGCCGAACAGCGCGACGGTGATCGCCATGGGGTACAACGTCATTCCGATACCGGTCGCGCGGTAGCCCACCGCGGCGGCCACCAGCAGCACCGAAAAGCCCAGCAGCAGATGGGGACTGCCCAGGCTGCCCGGTACGAAGAACACTCCGGCGGAGAACAGCAGCACCATCGAGGACAGCGACAGCCAGGTGCCCGCGAGCGGATCGCTGTAGCGCCGCACCGCAATCGCGGCCGCGACCATCGCCGCCACGCCGACTCCGGCCGCGATGAAACCCTCGGCCAGCGCGTTGACGTGCGCGCGTCCGGCGGCCAGCAGCAGCATCGCCACCACCGTGGTCAGCACCGACGCGACCAGGCCGGTCCAGCGCGCGGCCTGCGGCGACCACCCGCGGAAGGTGTCCGCGGTCAGCCGGGACACCGCGTCGATGACGTCGTCGAACAGCGCGGGAGTCTCTTTCGCGCCCACCGCGCGCAGCACCAGCAGATCGCCGTCGTGCACCTCGGCCTCGACCAGGGTCCGGCTCGGCGGGATCGGGTCGCGCCCCAGGCGCGCCAGGGTCCAGTGCTGGGTCACCATCGGGGCGTTGTCGTCCTCGCCGTCCCCGACGTCCGGATTGCGGGATTCGATGAGCGAGACCAGATCACCGATGAACGAGGCGACCGGGATCGCCGTGGGCAGACCCACGTCCAACTGGGTGTTTCCCCCGATGACCGAGACCCTGCAGAGCTCGGGTTCCGCGGCGGTGCGCCCGCCCGGCGATGGTGCCGTCATGAGGTCGCCGATCCCGCGACGACGGTAACCAACGGTGTTTCACACGACGATCTGTCAGCTGGCCGAACCACTTTCACCCCGTCAATTGCCTTCGCGTTGCGACCTTTGTGCAGCGAACCCTAATGTATCGGACAGTTGGGTAGTGCGCGATCGGTAGGCTGGTCAGGAGAGATACGGAATGGGCCTTCACAAAAGAAAATTCGGGGTTCGAGTGTTATGACCGGCAACCGCCAAGCTCAACGCGCCTTCGACGCCGGCGTCCTGTCGCTGGGTCTGACCATCGATGGCCAGGAGGCCACGCGCGATCTGGAGTACGCCAAGCTCGCGTTCCAACGTGCCACCGAGTGGGATCCCACCATGTGCGACGCCTGGCTGGGCCTGGCCGTCGCGGGTGAGATGACTCCCGAGGTCCTCACGCAATTGCAGAAGACCAGCGGCTCGACGCTCTACCGCGAGCAACGCCGCCTGGGGCTGCGCCCGCGTGAGCTGGCCGGACGCTTCGTCACCGGTCTGTACATCGACTACCCGCTGTCCAACTACGCCGAGATCTGGGTCGCCCAGGCCGCGCAGCTGATCTCGGACAAGAAGTACGACGAGGCCGAGCAGGTGCTCGACGAGCTCGCCGAGTTCCGTCGCGGCCAGGCGCACGCACCGGAAACCGAGCCGGACAACCGGATCAGTGCCTACGTGCGCGGCGTCATGCACTACAACACGCAGCGCTGGCCCGACGTGATGACCGTGCTGGCCGGTTCGGCCGAGTGGGACGATCCGTTCATGGCCGCGGGCGCGCACGTCATGGTCGGCTCGGCCTGCGCGCAGCTGGGCCTGTTCGGTGAGGCCATCCGCCGCATGGAGATGGCCGAGCACGGCCCGATTCCGGCCGCGCGCACCACCGCCATGTTCTGTCGCGGACTGTGCCTGCGCGAGAACGGAAACGAGGAGGAGGCCCAGCGCCTCTTCGAGAAGGTGTATTCGCAGGCGCCGGATTTCGCCGCGAACACCGAGGCGATGCGGGATCGCACCTACCGGATCACCATCACCTCCAAGGAGACCATCGCCGCCCGCACCGACCGCTGGGATTCGGACTCGGCGCCCTCGATGCAGGAGCAGCAGGAGGCGGATTTCCAGGATCGCGCGAAGAAGATCCTGGACGAGGCTCGCGCGGAGCTCAACCGTCAGATTGGTCTGGCCTCGGTGAAAACCCAGGTCGCGCGGTTGCAGTCGAGCGCACAGCTGGCCAAGATCCGCGCCGAGAAGGGCCTGTCGGCCAAATCGCGCGGCAATCACCTGGCGTTCACCGGTCCGCCCGGTACCGGTAAAACCACGATCGCGCGCGTGGTCGCCAAGATCTATTGCGGCCTCGGCATTCTGAAAACCGACAAGGTCGTCGAAGCGAAGCGAATGGATCTGGTCGGTGAACATTTGGGTAGCACCGCGATAAAAACCGATAAATTGATCGATAGCGCAATGGACGGTGTGCTTTTCATCGACGAGGCGTACACCCTGATCCAGAGCGGCTTGTCCGGCGGTGACGCCTTCGGTCGCGAGGCCGTGGACACCCTGCTGGCCCGCATGGAGAACGACCGCGATCGGCTCGTGGTCATCATCGCGGGATACGACGGTGAGATCAACCGCCTGCTGGCCGCCAACGACGGTCTGGCCTCGCGTTTCGCCAAGCGCCTGCAGTTCCCCTCGTACACCGCGGAGGAGCTGGGCCAGATCGGCGGGGTGATCGCCAAATCCCGTGACTCGGAACTGGCCGAGGGCGCCGTCGAACAGCTCGTCGCGGCCTGTGGGCGGCTGTACGCGATGGAGAGCACCGATCAGAGCGGGCAGCCGCGGCGCGGGGTCGACCTCGCCGGTAACGGTCGTTTCATCCGTAACGTCATCGAAGCGGCCGAGGAGGAGCGGGAATTCCGTCTCGCCAACGATGATTCGCTGGATCTGAGCGAGATCGACGAGTCGGTGCTGATGCGCATCGAGGCGGCGGACATGCAGGCCGCGCTCGCCACGATCCTGGCCTCGCTCGGCTTGGGCTGAGCGTCTGGACCGAATACCACTGCGGCCCTGCTGCTTTCGAATTCACTCGAAAGCAGCAGGGCCGCAGGCGTTTCCGCTGTGGGACGCGGTTCAGTGCGACGCGGTGGTGGTCTTCGAGTCGTCCGAGGTCGCCGCGGACGGGCCGGTGGGCACACTGTCGTAACTCACCAACGCCGACGTCCGCGACAGCGTCGGCCCCGGCACCAGCTGCCCCACGATCGCCCACGGCGCCAGATGCGGCGTCTTACCCAGGCCCAGCATCTCCGCGGTGGCCAGATCCGGTATGCCGTACCGGATTCCATCGTCGGTGATGTAGAACAGGCTGTCCCGGCGCAGGCTGCCCGAATCCATACCGGTGGTCTGCACGAACTCACCCGTCATCGGCTTCACGAACACCTGATCGACGTGGTCGCCGGTGCCCGAGGAGGTGGCCAGCTTCACCGGATGATCCGAATTCCCCAGCGGCAGTTTGGTACCCAGCACCAGCGAGACCCACGCTCGATCGGTCGGATTGCTCGACTCGGGCTGGTCGGTGGCCATGCCCGAACTCTTGTTCCAGCGCACGCAGGTCACCGGATCATCCTCGGCGCCGATGATTTTCGGCACCTGGGTGGGGAACTGCTCCAGCGGCAGGGTGTCCAGTACGGTGATGCCGTCGAGCACATCCGGCGGTACCGACTTGATCTCGCTCATGCCGTGCGAATCCGCGTTGCGGATCAGTTGCGCGACGAACGGGCCGATGCGCTGCACGCCCTTCTCCAGCACCACGTACAGATCCGAGGTACCGCTGCCGTCCGCCGAGGCCACCGAGATCACCCCGCCCACAGGCACATTCGACAACTTGCCCGGACCGGGATGCCCGGCGTCCGGGATGGTCGGCGGCGCCAGCGGCGGTACCGGGACCGCGACGTCGAGCAGGCCGGTGCCGGTCGCACGCGCCGGATGTACGACCAGGTTCAGCGTGCGGGCCATGACCGTGTTGGTCGGATCGATCTCCGCGCGTTTACCGTCGTAGATCAGATACGTCTTGTCGTCGTGACTCACCAGCACCGCCTCGTCCTGGCTCGCGGTCCGCGCTTGCGCGCCCAGTTCCGGCGGCCCGGCGATCACGGTCGTGGTGACCGCCGCGGCGCTGGCCACATTGCCGCTCGCGGTCAACGTGACCGACTCGCACAGCGACCAGTCGGAATGATCACCCTGCGAGGTCCCCGGCAACGCGTTCGGCGCCCCCGGAATCCCCAGCAGCGGACCGCGCGGATAGCTCGACAGCTTGGAATCCTTGACCGAGGTGGGTGTTTCGGCGGTACCGCTGATCAACCGGGCCGAGGCCAGATTCAGTGCGGGATGCAGGGTTTGGTTCCCGGACTTGTCCTTCACCATCACGAACAGCGCGGCGCTGTCCTTGCCGACGATGATCGACGCCTTGCCCACCGAACCCTGCGGATGGATGAACGACAGGATCACGCAACCGGCCACGCCCAGCATGCCCAGGATGCCGCCGATGATCAGCGAACGGGACTGCGACCGCATCGGATCGTGCAGCATGCGCACATCGCGCCGGACCATCGCGTGGTCCAGGCGGCGCAACAGGAAGCGATAGCCATTGACCTGTGCCCGAGTTGTCAGCTGTGCCGGCACTGGATCTCCCTCGAACGGTAGGGCATCGGTCGAACGCGCGAGGGTGACCGCCCACCGGTGGAAACTCCCCGCACGAAAAGACTAGGCGGTTACGCGGGCAGCACGCCACTCGCAGCCGGAACAGGTAACGTAATCCGCGAAACCGGCCATTCGGACCGTGCTTCCGGCCGTGCTGGCCGGACTCCACAGCAGCGGGCGCGAACAGATATGGAAAACGATGGTCGAAGAAGCGATCGTTTACACCGGACCCGAGGAGCAGGAATCCGAGTCATCGGAGGGTCGCTCGGGGCAGACCGGCGGCGGGGGGCGTACCGTCCGGCCGCCGATCGCGCTGCACGATCAGGACTTCTGGCTGTTCCGGGATCTCCCACTGCGCCATGTGGTTCCGGTGTTGCTGCTGGTCGCGATCGCGGTGTGGGTCGCGATCGCCTTCCACTTGCGGTGGTACGTGATCGTCCCGATCGGTGTCGTGGTGGCGCTGATCGGACTGGTCCCGCTGCGCCGCCGCCACCCGCGCTCGCTGGCCGGAATCATCGGCGGCGCGGTGTCGTTCCGCTGGAACCGGTGGCGGCACGATCCCGGCGCCGAACCGCCGGAAGCGTTCGACGTGCCGCTGCCCGAGGGCGGTAGCTACGGGGTGCGCTGGGAGGCCGACCGGCTGATCAGCATGCTGCGGATCGAACCGCCGCCGGACTCGATGACCTGGCTGCGTCCGGGTTCGCTCGGCTCGACCCAGGAACTGCCGCTGCGCGAAATCGCCGACTGCCTGGGACAATTCGACATCACGCTGGATTCCATCGACGTCATCAGCACCGGTGCGCGCACCGCGAGCAACGGCGCGGTGGCCTGGCTCTACGACCGCATCCTGGGCCCGCTGCCCGCGATCGCGCGCCGCACGGTGTGGCTGGTGCTGCGGTTCGATCCGCTGGCCAACGCCCAGGCGGTGGACAATCGCGGCGGCGGCGGGGCCGGTGCGCTGCGCGCGGCGATCATCGCCACCCGCCGGGTCGCCAACCGGCTGGCCGCGCGCGACATCACCGTCTCGGTGCTGACCGCGGGCGAGATCAACAGCGCGGTACGGCAACTCACGCACGGCATCACCCCGGACCAGTTCACCGAATCCCCGAACACGCTCGAATACGAGGGCCTGCACCTGACCAGTTACGCGATCGGGCGGGATCTGATCGCCTCCCCCGGTTTCGCGGATCTGTGGGCCGCACAGAGCCTTTCGACGACCATCACCGTGCGGCTGCGGCCGCAGGCGGTGCGCGCCGCGACGGACGAGATCCGGCCAGGTATCTCGCTGCACGCGCTGGTCCGGTTCGACACCCTCAGCGATCCGGCCGATCCGCCGGTGCCGGGGCTGCGGCGACTGCCCGGACAGCAGCTGCGCGCCTTCCTGGACAGCCTGCCCATCGCGGTGGCGCCCGGTGATACCCCGGAGGATTTTCGCGGCCCACTGGACGCGCTGGACGGGCTTGCGGTCCCCACCGCGGGCTGCGGTCAGCTGATCGGCGCGGATCTGAGCGGACAGGGCATCGCGGTGCCGCTGATCGGCGAGGGCACCAGGCATCTGGAGGTCATCGGCAAGCTCGATCTGGCCCAGCAGGTGGTGCTGCGGGCGATCGCGCTGGGCGCGCACACGGTGGTGCACACCGCGCGTCCGGACGCCTGGACCGCCATGGTCGCGAGTGTGGCCGCGCCGCACTCGCTTTCGCTGGCGCCGCGCTCGGCGGGCGCCAGTCACCATCTGGCCGCACCCCCGCGACAGCCCGGAAGTTCTTATCCCACAACGACCGTCGTCGTCTTCGACGGCATCGCCCCGACCGCGCTGCCGGGTGGGGCGACGATTCTGCACGTGCGCGAGGACGACGGTCCGGAGAGTCCGTTCGACGCCGATGTCACGTTGCTCCAGGATCCGGCGTCGCCGAACATGATCACCGTCCGCACCCCGACCGATTCGGCGACGGTGCACATGGTCACCACGCCGGACGAGATGCAGTACATCGGGGAATCACTCGCCACGCGCTGAGGCCGTAACGTTCCCGGGACACAACAGCATTCGGACATACAACAGCCGACCGAGCATTCCGCTCGGTCGGCTGTTGTGAAATCCGCGGGGACGGATCAGAAGCTGACGTCGAAACCCTGGCCGACGGCGGAGTCCGCTGCCAGCGCGCGGTGCAGCGCGTCCTCGACCGACTGCTGCAGCTGGTCGAGCACCTGCAGGTGGTTGTCGAATTCGTCGGCCCATTTGGTGTACGTGGCGTGGAAGCCCTGGTTCGCGTTGTCACCCTGCAGGGCCGAGTTGAAGGCCTTCGCCTGATCCTCCAGGTTCGAGCCCTCGCTGCGCAGCTGGGAACCCGAGTGGTTCAGATCGTCGTACAGGGTGTTCATCGTCGCGGGGTCGTAGAGAATGTCGCTCATCGCGTCCTCGTTTCTGTGGGAATGATTCGGTCAGGTTGGCCGGAATGTCCGTAGGACAGCGGCAATCAGCCCTGCTGGTCCATCGAGATCAGCTTGTTCTTGCCGTCCACGACGGCCTGCTGCAGCGACGCCAGATTCGCCTTCAGCGTCTCGGCCTCGGAGTGCCACGAGTCCGCGGCCTTCACGAACGAGGCGTTCGCGTCACCGTGCCAGCCGGCCTTCGCGGCATCCGCGGCATCCTCGATGCTCTGGATGTGGGTGCGAATAGCGTTGATGGAGGTGTCCATGTTGTTGGCCAGAGTATTGATCTGATCAAGACTAAGGCCAACTGCTCCTGCGCCTGCCATTTTATTGCCTTTCCCTCATGGTGCTGGATTGCTGGGTGGCGAATTGCTCGGAGATCCGAGGACAATCGCATTCAGAATAGACGACTTTCGTGGGGCTTTCAGAACTTATTGCCGCAGCCACCTTTCCCCGGGAAGCATCTCGATCAAGGCCGAAATCGCTTGTGCGATACGGTGGTCGGTGCCCGGTGTGACCGTCGACCATGCTTGTAGATCGGGCGCCGTCGCGGGAATGGCGATAATCCGGCCGCGGCCGGTGTCGTACATCGCGACGGCGCCCGACGTCCGGGTGGCTATACCGTCCTCGTGCGCATAGGCGACGATTTCGGCATAGGCGGAACAGGATTCGAAGGCCAGCCCGAGAATGGTGGCCTCCCGATCGGGTATACCCAGCGCGTAACAGGCATCGGCGTACTCGGTGGCGGTATTCGCCGCGCTGAGCCGCTCGCTCAGATCCTGTGACAGCACACTGAAATCGGGAATCTGCGCCGGCGCGCAGGCGCCCAGCGCGGTGAGCAGCGGCCGGGCCAACGACGCACCCGAACCGTCGGACCAGAAGGTCTCCAGCCGGAAATCGTCGCCGGAACGGATCGCGATGGCGTGGTCTTCTCCCCTGCGCGCCAAGCACACTCGCACCACGTCGGCGGGCGCGGGCGGCTCGCCGGGGTGGCTCGGGGCGACGCGGTAGATCCGCGCCACCAGTTCGCTCTCGGGCTGGGACAGCACGAACATCGCCTGTGCCAGTTCCGAACTCACCTCGCCGTAGGAGTCGAACACCCCGGCCTCGGTCAGCCCGGCGACCGCGCTCTCCTGCGCGTCCTGCCACGCGTCGTACGAATCATGGTGCGGCGCGACGGCGAGCACCAACGGCAGGGTCTGTACGCCGAGGCGTTCGGCCACCGCGAACAGGCCGTCGTTGGTGAGCGTCGTCATCAGGCCGCCCCGGGTCGGGCGGCGCCGGGCACGGTCCGCGTCGGCACGGGCTGCCCCGGCGCGGCCTGGGTCGGGACCGGCGGCTGCGCACCGGCCGCCGGACCGCCGAGAACCGCTGGCGCACTGACGATTCCGTTCTCGACGTCCATCGTGTCCGCACCCTCGACCGCGATACCGGCACGATGTTCCTCGTTGTGCAACGCCGCGGCCGCTGCCGCCGGTGCGACCGCCGCCGGAATACCGCTGGCGGGAATCGGACTGGCGGAACCGGTCGAGGACGCCGGCACCACCTCGGCCGTCTCGGCCTCGGTCGTCGACTGCACCATGCGCGGGGCGCGATAGGCGGTCTTGATCGGCGGCGTCGCGAGCGCGGCGAACGCCGCGGGGTCGAAGTTCGTCGGCAACACCGGAACACCCTCGGGCGCGGCCGGTTTCGGCGTCTGCGCGGCGGCCTGCTCGGATGCCAGCGCGGCGCCGGAGCTCATTTCCGGCGGATGCTCCTGCACCCACGGGGTGGCCAGCGGTTCGGTGGCCGCCTCGTAGACGCGCATCACCCGGGACGCGGTCGCCTTGGCCAGATCCGAATTGGTGTCGGTGATCGCCGCGATCGCCTGGATCGGCGCGCCGAGCGAGATGCCGATCTGCTGCAACATCTGCTGGGCTTCCAGGATCGCCTTGATGTCGATCATGTTCGGCATCGTCAGGCGGGCGAGCTCGTTGGCCGCGGCGTGCTGCTCGGCCTTGAGGGCATTGCCGGCCGCCGCCTGGGCGGCACCGGCCAGCCAGTCACGTAGCACCGAAACGCTGTCGTGCACACCGGTACTGGTCGCCGACTGCCACGCACCGCGCAGGCTCACCAGCACCGCCTCGAACTCGGCCGCCGCAGTCCCGAAGCTGGCGGCCAGGCGGGCCCACGCGGCACCGGCCTCGGCCATCGGAATCGGACCGGGGCCGGTGTCGAGATCGCGTGCGAGCCGGTCGGACTCGCGCGCCTCCCAGACGACCCCGGTGAAGCCGGGCTGCGGTGGTTCGATCATCTAGACCGACCGCGCCTGCTCGATTCCGGCGGCGTTCGCGCTCTCGACCCGGCCGAAGTGCGAGACCTGGGCGCGCAGCGAGGCGGCCAGCTTCTGCAATTCCAGAATGCTCGCCTCGGCGCTGGTCGTGAACGAACCCGCGACGTGGTTCATGGTGTCGGCCGCGCGCACCGAGACCTCGTCGGCGCCGGCCGCCGGAACGGTCAGCGCGAGCTTGTTGTCCTGCAGGTCCTGCTGCAGACGCAGGGCCACCGCGTCCAAGCGGCCCGCGGCGTCGGTCGCGGCCGCCGGGCTGAAGTACACTCCGCCGAAGTTGTTGTCTGTCATGACGATCCCTCCAGAATCAGTTGTCGCTGCACCATCACAACGTCAGTTCCTTGTCGGGCGGCGCTTCGACGCCTCGGTTGTAGGCGCCGACCACCGGCAGGGTCGCGCCCTCGACGGCGCCGATGACCTCGTCCCCGTTGGTGCCGGTGACCAGATTGCCGTTCGCGTCGGCCGCGCCCGCCGCGGCGGCGCCCTTGGCCGCTGCCGCCGCCGTGCCCGCACTGCTCATCGGCATCATTCCGGGGCTGGTGCTGGACAGCGGCGACGAGGTCGCCGACGCCGGTTGGACCATCGCACCGGCCGCGCTGGGACCGAAGGTGCTGCCGCCGGCCACCTGGGTGCCGATGTACGGGGTGAGCGGCGTCGCGGGCACCGCCGCGATTCCGGTGACTCCACCGCCACCGCCGCCGCCGACCGATGCGCCGCCCTTCGAATCCTTGGCATCCGCGGCCTTCTCGGACGCCGACAGGGCCTTGTCGGCCGGCACCCGCGCGGCCGCGGCCGTGGCGGACCCACCGGGGAACAGCGACTTGGCCGCCTCCCCCAGCTGACTCGCCGATTGCACTCCGGTGGTGAGCAATTGGCTCATCGGGGAGATCAGCTGCATGAGCTGTTGCATCTGGCTACTGGACGAGGACGCCGTCGAGGAGGCGGTCGTCGCGGCGGTATCGGCCGCGGTCGCCGCCTGGGTGCCCGCGTCGACACCCGTCGGCGCGGAGCTGACCTCGACCTTGGTACCGGCCTCGGTCATATTGGCGGAGTGGATGGTGAGTTCCACGCGCGTCTTGGTGATCACCGCGAGCGCCTCGGCGATGGCGTCGGCGGTCTCGGCGACCATGAACGCCGCACCGCCGGGCACCGACAGCGCGGGCGCGGTGAGCGCCATCGTGGTCAGGTACTTGCCCACCACCGTGGACATCAGCGCGCCGCCGGTGAACACCGAGCTCGCGCCCGAGACCAGAATCCCCTTCTGGTTGGCGCCCTGGGTCGCCAGCTGGCTGCCCGAGGCCGCCGCCTGGGTACCCGTCGAGGCCGCCTGCGTCGCACCCTGGCCCTGCCACATCTGCATCACCACTTGCAGCGCGGAGGTGCCGAGCTGCATGGCGACCTGCAGACCGCTGGTGATCGCCGAAAGCACCTGGGTGGGATCGACATTCGGCATCGCGGGCAGCGGGATGCCCGCCACGTTGTTGCCCGCGGGCGCGGCCGGTTGCGGCGCGGCGGCCTGCGGCTTGCTCTCCTGCGGTGCGGGCGAATTCTGCTGTGTCGCAGGGTGATTCGTGGCGTTATTGGCCGCGGGCGCGGCATCCGGCGCGACGCCGAGCGCGTGATGCACTGCGCCGCCGCCGAATTGGCCGCTGCCGAAGCTGGCGGCCATATCCGTCATCGGCTTCACGATCGCCGTCAGGTCGATCACCGGCATCGGCGGCAGGCCCGGCAGCGGTGGCAGCGGCGGAATGGTCGGCAGCTGCGGCAATCCCATGCTGTGCAGGATGTGGCCCACCGGCTGATCCATCATGGGTGCCAGCGAGCTACCCCGCAGCAGATCCGAAATGCTGGGGTCCAGTGGCGCGTTCATCGCGGCTATACCGACCGGAAGTGCGCGGCCGAGTCGTCGTCGGAGGCCTGATAGTGGTCCGCGGCCGTGAAGGCGGCCAGTGCGGTACCCGCGTGCACCGCGGCGAGCTCGTTGACCGACGAGACGTGGTTGGCCTGCGCATAGGCGAACGCCGCCAGGAAATCCTGGCCGATCAACCCGAACACCGGCACCGCCGCACCGACCGTGGCGACCTGGTCGACGTTACCGACCGTGGCGATGGTGGTCGCCATGGCCGCTGAGGACGCACCGTATCCGCGGATCGCATCCGGCACTGTGACAAAAGGCTCCATCGTAAATCCTCTATCCCGGTGGCAAAAATCCTCACTTGCCATCAATGGTAAGCGGATCCGCGCCGATCGCGCTACGCAATTGCTGCCCCCGAACCCCGGGGCCGCCCGTATCCGGCCAGAAGTTCACCAGCTCGAAACTTCGTCATTGAAGGTATTAACCAGATCGGCACGTTCGGCGAAGGCTTGGCGCGCAGCGGAATACGAGGTCGCGACGAGCGTACTCTCGAACTGCTCCGGGGTCATCCGCGAAATCGACTCGGACAGTTGCAGATCCACGATCGCGCCGTTGCCGTCCACCTCGACGGTCATCGATTCGTCCGGCGAGGTCTCGCGGGCGCGCACGCCCGCCATCTGATCACCGAGGTCACGCAGCCGGTACAGGCGACTGCGCACGCTGGCCTCGAGCTCGTCCATCGATTCGTACATGACGCTCCTCACAAGGGTTTTCGAGCCGAACCGGCTAGACGGACCGCAGCCAGCTCTCCGGCTCGGTCTCGTATTCGTCCTCCTCCACGAGTTCGCTCTGCGCGACCTCCGCGGGGGTGGGCAAACCCATCCGGTGCAGGGCCGCC
Organism: Nocardia macrotermitis; assembly: GCF_009604405.1. GTDB lineage: Bacteria > Actinomycetota > Actinomycetes > Mycobacteriales > Mycobacteriaceae > Nocardia > Nocardia macrotermitis. The sequence goes on along the minus strand of NZ_WEGK01000005.1, from coordinate 24,998 downwards.
GAATCGACCCCGGCCGCCTCGAACTCCGCGCGCCGCGCCAGCGCCGCACGGTTCGCCGCCTGTTTGCACAACCGCAGCACCTCGGCCGCCAAAGCTCCCGGGTCCCTGCGCAATTCGGCCTTGTCCACCGAAATCCCCAGGGGCAGACCCTGTTCCGTGGTCCGCACCGAGATCGATCCGGTCCGGTTGGCCGCGGTCCACTCCACCAGCACCGGCTGCTGGGCCTGCTCGACGACCGGACTCTCCGGTGCCGCGGACTCCTCGACCGGTTCCGCGCCCGCCTCGCCCACGACCGGACCGATACCCGACCCGCCGCTCTCGGTACTCACCACAGCACCCCCGTTCGCTCGGCCCGGCGATACCGCACCGGGATCCAACTCCGTAATACCCACCGCACGATCAGATACTCAGATCGGCCGCCGCACCCGTCTGCCGCTGCTGGAAACGCTCCTCGAAACCGGCGACGTAGACCGACGGAGCCGTCGAGGAGGACGACTGCTCGATCACGCCGTCGTCGGCGATGTAGAAGATCGCGCGGCCGATGGCGATCTCGCCCTCGGGGACCGGGACGAAAACCATCCAGCCCACGTTCAGCCGTTCGGCCACCAGATCGCTCACCGGATAGTCGGTGGTGTCGATGCCCAGGTTCAGGATGTGTTCGCGCACCAGGGCGATGGCCCGATCCTCGGACAGCGCGACGGCGTCGTCGGTCACCAGGCCCGCCAGCGAGAGCTGGTAGAGGGCGCCGTCGATATCGTCGGCCGGATCGTCGAACAGGGCGGTGAGGGTGTCGCGGGTGACCACGCCGGCCTCGGCCGCGGACACCAGGTTCATCGCCGCGGCCCGCTGGGTGCTGCTCGGATCGTTGCTCACCACACCGCACACCACGTCGGCGACGGTATCGGCGGACCAGGCGCCGGGAATCGCGGCGCTGATCTTGTCGGAGGTCGGCGACTCGCCGCGGTACCAGCTGTCCCGATCCCACCAGTAGCAGAACGACATCAGGCCGCGGGCCGCGCGCGGATTCAGGACCTGGTTCGCAACCCATTCCGGCGCACCGGAATACAGATCCGGCATCGGCTCGCCGTCGTTGTAGGCCGCGTCCAGCGCCGGGGCGTCCCAGACACCGCCGGAGAGCACCGCGCGCCCGCCCGGCAGGATGTACAACGTCGAGCCGCTGCGCGAGGAACCCTCGAAGACGCCCAGCGCGGGCAGCACCCGCGGACCCCAGTCCGAACCGATCGCGACGAAGGCCGCGGCGATGGTGGCCCAGCGCGCCCAGAACACCGGCAGCACCGGGAAGTCGTCGTAGGACGGCACCGGCACCACACCGGCCTCCCGCTCGGCGCGCACCGTCTGCGCGGCCTGCTGCGGTGAGCGCCACTGCCGGTTGTCGTGGCCGACGTACGCGGCCAGCCACACCGGCACCCGCTCGCGCGGAAAGGCTTGCAGGTCGGCCAGATACGCGTCGGGGACGAGCATCTGGTCGTCGGGGAACGGCTCGTCGCCGTAGTCGTAATCGGCCTCGACGTGGCCGGACACGTCCAGGCGGATCTCCATCCGCCACCACGGGCCGTCACCCAGTTGCGCGGACACCTCGCGCTGCATCTGCACCAGATCGATGATCTCCGGGGACGGTTCGCGCCGGGCCACCCGATCGGCGTCGTCGTAGTACAGGGTGTAGGTCACCCCGCCCGCGACGGTGATCGCGAAGTACGCCTCGAGCCGCCGCCAGCCCTCCGGCCCGGCGACCGCCAGCTCGCGCGCGATGGTGTGCGCGAGCTGGGTGGCCTGCTGTTCGATCGAGGAGGCTTCCTCGGCGGCCGGATCCGACGCGTCGGGATCCGCGGGCGTCTCCTCATCCACGAGCGAGATGTCCAACGGCGCTTGCGCGCCCGCCTCCGGCGTGGGTTCGGCACTCACACCCGCCGCGGGGCTCGCACCCGCCTCGACGGACGGTCCCGCGGCCGGGCCGGGGGCGTCCCCGGCCGGAAGACCGCCCAGGCTGAAGGTGACGTCCGGGGCGTCCTGGCCCTTCGGCGCATCCTGGTGCGGATCGGTCATGTACTCGAACCCTCCTCGGTGCCGCGACGGCCTGCCGCATCACGGACACCGGCAATCATGCCGTGTCACCAGCCGTCACGCTATTCAACGGTATCGCCGATCGACGTGAACGACGAGCCAATATCTCGAAAACGGCCGCAGCCGAATCCATTCCGGACCGACGCCGGACCATCGCGAACTAGTGGTCCATATCGTCCATCTTCTGCGCGGCATCGTTCATGCCGGTGCCGAACTGGCCGAGCGAGACGACCAGGTTGTCCGCACCCTGCACCAGATTCTTGCTGGAGTTGGTGTAGCCGCTCTCACCCTCGGTGAACTTGTTCCCGTAGTGATCGTGACCCCAGGGGTAGCCCTTGGCGTTCAGATGGTTCTTCAGGTTGTTCACGATGGTGGTGACCCGGCCGGTCACATCGGTCATCGTGCCCGCCGCCTGCCGCAATTTCGCGGTGTCGACCTCGACTCTGGTCATCGAACTCTCCTTTTCCGGTCGTCCTCGGTGATCGCGTTACCAGCGGTCCTCGGGACGTCCACTCTCCCAATGGGTATCGAGCCGCTCCATCAGATTGTCGATCTGGTCCTGGAGTTTTCCGGCGAGCCCGTTGCGGCTGATGCCCACGGCCACCGGGGCATCGTCCATGTTCATCAGATAGCGGCCGTCGTCGATCACATCGCGCCAGAGCATCTTGGTCTCCTGGATGCCGCGCGGACCGTATTTCGACCGGCCCTGCAACACGCGCAACGTCCCGGTCCGGCTGGCGGGCAGGTTGAAGAACTTCGTGGAGGCGACGGCGGGCGGATCCTCGTCGTCGTCCCGGAAGAAACTGCTGCCGCCGTACCCGACGTGGTCGGCCGGATCGATGATGATCGGGGTGCTCCCCAGCCTGCCCGCCTCGACGTTGGGCATGGACCGGACCACCTCGGCCGCCAGACTCCGCGGATCGATTTCGGTGATGATGAATCCGTCGGTGTGCCAGTAGGACTTTCCGGGCAGCTGCTCGAATTTGTACGCCTGCGCGCCGCTGCGCGCGAAATGGATGTACGTGGAACTCTTGCCGTCCGGCTCCTTGCCGTCCGCCATGTCGCTCTCGTCCCAGGCGTGCAGCCGGATGCAGATCTCCGGCGCGCACATGACGTCGATCACCGAATCCCAGGACGGATCCCATTTCGCCCGAAGTTCCTGCCAGACATCGGCTCTGAGCGCGCGGCCCGCGTCCAGGGACATGTGTTCCTCGAGCGTCCAGAACAGCGGGTCCGGCAATTCCCCGCCTCGGTACTTCTCACAGAGCACCTGGAATTCGATGCCGGTGAAGGTCCACGACAGCGTCACGGCTCGATCACCGGCCTCACCTTGTCGATCGGGTCGAGGATCTCATCGAGGTTCGACGCGCCGTCCAGGAATTTCGCCCGCTTGTGTTCCTTGTTGCTGTTGGCCTGCTGACTACCACCCATGGGTCCGGGCATACCCGGCATGCTCGGCCCGTTGGTGGCGTTCGAGGTGTCCAGCGTGTGATCGGTCGAGACCGGCAGGTCGGAGCCGGCCGCGCGAGGGAACAGTTTCGACACGTCGGGCGAACTGTTCGGATCCAGCGCCGCGCCGACGGCGTTCGAAATGTCCTGTCCCGCACCGCCGAGCGCGTTCCCGGCCTCGGTCAGACCGTGACCGAGACTGCTGAGCGCGTTGTTGAGCATGTCCGGCATCCCGGCCAGGCCGGAGGTCGCCGCCCCCAGCAGCGTCGGCAGCAGGCCCGAGAGCGCGCCGCCGAGGGTGTTGCCCAGGCCCTCCAGGCCGGACAGCGCGCTGAACGGGGATGCGCCCGACAGGCCGAGCGCGTTCTCGGCGGCCAGGTAGCCCGCCGAATAACCCGCCTCGTAACCGGCCGCGTAGCCCGAACCGCTGAGGCCGTACGAACCGTAGGCGCCGCTGCCGTAGCCGTACGAACCGTAGCCACTGCCGTACCCGCTGCCGTAGCCGAAGGAACCGTAGCCACTGCCGAATGCGCCACTGCCGTAACCGATTCCGGAGTACGCGCCGAGTCCGGAGTAGGCGCTCATACCGGACAGGGCCGCGAGACCCGCGGAGTAACCGGCCATGTACGCCGACCCCATCGCGCCGGTGTAGCCACCGGTGACCGAGGAGCCGCCGCCGCCCGCGGTGGTACCGCCACCGCCCGCGGTACCGCCGTAGGTACCGGCACCGCCGGCGCCACCGGTACCGCTGGCAGCCGCCCCGGCACCGCTGTAGGCGCTGCCGACACTGATGCCGCCGTAACTACCAGCGCCGTAGCCGCCGCCGGTACCGCCACCCGTACCGCCACCGGTGCCACCCGCGCTACCACTGCTGGCGCCGTAGGCACTGCCGTAGCTGCCCGCGCCGGCGCCGTAGCTGCCCGCGCCGGCGCCGTAGCTGCCCGCGCCGGCGCCGTAGCCGCCGCCCGTGCCGCCACCGGTGCCGCCGGTCGAACCGCCGCCGTAGCCACCGCCGGTGCCGCTGCCCGCCGCGGCCTGCGCCGCGGCGTAACCCGCGGAGTACCCCGCGCCGTAACCGGCCGAATAGCCCGCGCCGTAACCGGCGGAATAGCCCGCGTTGTAACCGGAATCGGCGCCGCTGCCGTAGCCGCTGGCGTAGGTGCTGCCACTGGCGTAGCCGCTGGCATAGGTGCTGCCACTGGCGTAGCCGCTGGCATAGGTGCTACTACTCGCGTAGGCGCTCGCGCTGGTGCTCGCGGTCGCGCTGCCGCTGGTGCTCCCACCGGCGCTGCTGCTGTTCGAGCCGCTCGAGCTCGTATTGCCGGTCCCCGCACCGAGAACGGTGATGTAGGGCAGCGCCTTCATCGCGTTCTGGATACCGACGGTGTAGTCGTTCTTGTACGCGTCCAGCGCCTTGTTGCGCCACTTCTTGATGGTGCACGGGCCGACCCACTTACGCCAGTTCCCCTCGGTGTCGGTGGGCATCTGATCGAAGGTGGCCTTGAGGAAGCCGCTGGTGTACTTCAGCACCGTGGACAGCTCGCTGATGCTGTTGCTGAACGCCATCGCGTTGTTCTCGAAACGCGTCACCGCGGCCATGGCCGCGGTCGCGCCCGTACCCGTCCACATGTCGGCAGTGATCTTCGACAACTGCTGGGTCACCTTGCCGACGTCTGTGGACAGCTGGGTGGCCAGCCATCCGTACCGCACGCTCGCGGCTTCGGTGTTCCAGTCGCTGCCGATCATCGACCGGTCGAAGTAGTAGAAGTCGTCGTAGGTCCACGAGCTGGCGTCGTTGATCTGCACCGTCTGACCGGTGTCGTGGTTCAGCGGGGTGGTGGGCGCGTCGGGCATGTCGCCGCTCACCGAGAACGTCGAGGCGTCCGGCGGGGGGTTCACCTTCGTCGGGTCGGCGGTGATCGCGGCGTTCCGCACGCTGTCGAAGGTGTCGACCGTCTGGCCCTCGGCCTTCTGGTACGCCTTCAGCGCCGCGATGAACGTGTCCTGCATATTCGTCAGGATGGACTTCAGGCCGTCGATCCCCGCCAGGATCGACTCGCCCTTCTGGTTGTAGATGTTCGTCAGCTGCGGGCCGGCCGGGTCCAGCGCGTAGTTGGTGATCGGCTTGAGGCCGTTGAGGTTGTTGTCGGTGACGTACTTGCGAAAGACGTCCAGTTGCAGGATCAGTTCGTGGACTGCGGCGGCACTGTCCTTGAACACCTGGAAATCGGCCTTCATCCCCTCGGCCGTGTTCAGGGTGAGGCTCGGCGGGTCGCTGCTGGCCCAGGTGTGGAGATTGTTCCAGTCCGACGTGTCCTGTGGCGTCGTATCCGTAGGGCCACCGGTCGTCGTACCGCTGGTGCCGGTACCGTCAGCCATCTCTTTCCTACTCCCTCATCAAATTCACTAGGTGTCTACCGAGCGTGCTGCCCTAATCGGAATCCCGGGTGCTCGTCCCCGGGGCCCTCGGTTCGCTGTCGGTGGTCTTGGACCCGCCCTCGGCGACCGTCGTCTCGACGCTCACCTTCGGCTTCTGCTTGGCAGGATCGCGGGAGCCGGCCTGCGGCGTCAACGGCGCGCCCAGCGTGAAACTGACGTCCACGTCGGCGGTCGGCTCCTCGCCTCCGATCTCCTCGTCCGGCGAGGGCATCAGAACCGCCTTGGGCGGCTTGCGCTTTCGCTTGTCGTCCTTTTTCCGGTCCTTCTTGTTGCGGTCCTTGGGTCCCTTGGACTCGGCCGTCGCGCCGGGACCGCCCGCGCCGCCGGCGCCGCCCGAACCGCCCATGCCCGAACCGCCCGGCAGGCCCTGGCCGTCGGATCCGTCCTGGGCGAACGGATTCCGGTCGGCCGGGGTGTGCTGGTTCGTCGGATCCTGTATACCCGTACCGCCGTCCAGGGACCCGAGGTGACCGTTGCGCGAGGCGCCGTTGGTGCCGTCGTCGTTGGTGACGTCGGCCATGGACTTGTTCGCCTCGGGACCGTACTGCGACTGCTGATCGCCGGAGGCGCCGGTGCCGTCGGTACCGGAACCCGTTCCGTCCGTGGATGATCCGGTGCCGTCTGTGCCCGAACCTGTGCCGTCTGTGCCGGATCCGGTGCCGTTGGCGCCCGAATGTGTTCCGTCCGTGGACGATCCGGTGCCGTCCGTGCCGGAACCCGTGCCGTCGGTGCCCGAACCCGTGCCGTCCGTGGACGATCCCGTGCCGTCCGTGGACGATCCCGTGCCGTCCGTGGACGATCCCGTGCCGTCCGTGGACGATCCCGTGCCGTCGGTGCCCGAACCGGTGCCGTTCGTACCCGATCCGGCGCCGTCGCCACCGGTACCCGCGGACGATCCGCCCGCACCCGAGGTGCCCTGGGCTCCGGACGGGTTCTGCGCCAACGCATTCAGCAGTCCGGGGGCCGACAGGGACGGCAGCCCGTTCTGCCCGGTGAGCGCCTTCAGCAGCGAGTCCAGGGCGGGGCTGGCCGCGTTCAGCAGATTCGACAGGCCCTGCGCTCCCTGGTTCGCGAGACTCGACAGATCGCCGAGACCCGACAGGCCGTTGTTCCCGGTCAGCCCGTTGAGCCCGTTGAGCATGTTGTTCAACCCCGACAGCCCGTTGGCCCCGGTCGGTCCGGACAGCAGATTCGACAGCCCGAGCGGGTTCCCGGCCGAACCGAGCAGATCCGACAGGGCCGAGGGCGACAGATGCGACAGGCCCGCCAGATTCGACAGCTGCGACGGCGAAAGTCCAGCCAGCCCACCGAGACTCGACAGACCCGGCAGATTCGACAGGCCCGACAGGCCCGCGAGCTGCGCGGAGTTCAATCCGTGCAGACCGGCCAGCTGGTTCGACAATCCCGTTGCCAGATCCGCCGCGTGCCGGGCAGCGGCGGCGGCCTGCTGGGCCTGGGCCATGCGGGCCGCGGCCTGCTGCGCGGCGGCCGACTGACCACCGACACCGGCCAACTCCTGTGCAGCGCGACGCGCGGCGCTGTGCAGCGCCGACAGATCCGGACCGGAGTGGTTGCCGCCGCCGTATCCACCGCCGCCGTAACCACCGCCACCCCAGTTGCTCGTCCACGGCGGGTTCCAGTGGAACGGTGGCGGTTCGTAGATGATGATCGGCGGCGGTGGCGGCAGTTCCAGCGGCGGTGGCGGCGGCAGGTCCGGCACCAGATCCTGCGCCGGGATGAACTCGATGCTCGACGGCCCCAGCGGCGCCATGTACTCCATCGGATCGGGCGGCGGCGCGGGCAGCACCTCGCGCGAACGGAACCGAGTGGTCAGATCGCCGCCCAGCACGTACTGGCTGTCCCGGTCCCGCGGCGGCTGCTTGGCGCCGTCGGCATCGTTGACATGCACCTTGCCGTGTTCGTCGACGGTCCAGGTGGTGCCGTCGGGGCGGCTGCCGGTGGAGTTGCCGTCCTTGTCGGTGACGCGCACCGAACCGTCCGAACGGACCTCCCGGATCGACCCGTCCGGATTCTTGATCCCGATCATGCCGTCGGTCCGGGTCTCACGCGAAATCCCTTGCAGGTCGGTGAATTTCACTCCACCCTTACCGACCTCGGACACCGAGTCGCCGTGGAACACCTTGAAACCGCCCGGGGTGTTCTCCAGCGTCGAGTCGTTGGACAGTTTGACGGTCCCGTGCGTCGAATCGACCGACGAGCCGCCCTTGACCGCCTCCCCGTCCGGGCCGGTGACGGTGACCTTGCCCTTGGCGTCCTTCTCGAAGGTGGTGCCGTTCGGGTCGGTGACCTTGATCGTGCCCTTCGAATCCACTTGCAACCCGGTGCCGTCCGGGCGGTCCAGCCGCACCGGCGGCCGCTGCGGGCCGGTCATCCGCTCCATGATTCCCGACGGTTCGGGCGCCTTGGGCGAGGACGTGGTCGAACCGTCCGGGAACGTGGTCCGGCGCTGGCCGAACGGATTCGAGCTGTCCGCGATGACGTGCGTGGCGCCGTCGGCGTCCTTGACCGTGACCGCGCCGTCGCCGTGCAGGGTCTGCTCGGTGCCGTCGTGCACCGAGACCACGGTCGGGGCGTCCGGGCCCCGCTGCACCACCGTGCCGTCCGGCTTGGACAGCGTGGTGTTGCCGTTCGTCTCCTCGAAAAGCGTTGTGCCGTCGGTCTTTACGGTGCTGACCGTACCGTCGGGGGTTTCCGTGCGCACGGTGCCGTCCGGGGTGACCGCGTGGGTCGTGGTGTCCGGGCGGTCGACCGTGATGGTGCGATCGGGGTCGACGGTGATGGTGCGATCGGGATCACCGGGATGCCCGACAATGACGTTCTTGTTCTTGTCGACCGTGACGTGCATGCCGTCCGGCGTGGTGATGTGGACGTCATCGCCGCTCTTGTTCCACGCGGCGCCGCTGCCCTGCCATCCCGACTTGGAGCCCGATTCCCTTCCGCTGGAACCGAATCCGGTCTTGGTGCCGTCCTCGGCGACGAAGTCCGCGGAACCGTTGCGCTTGATCGTGACCGTCGCGCCGTCCGAGGTGGTGGCCTTGACCGACCCGTTGGGCAGCGCCTCGACGGTGACCGATTTCCCGTTCTGCCCGACGAATTCGACGCTGTGGTCGCTGGTCTTGGGCGTCGAGGCGCCCGGGGTGATCCGGCTGAGGAATCCGGGCTTCTCCGCGGGCGCGGGCGGGTGGATGGTGAACCGGTGCGGATCGTTTCCGCCGCGCCCCACCTGGATCGGGCCGCCGTCGGACTTCATCAGGTGCGCGGTGCCGTCCGGCGAGCTGATCAGCAGATCGCCGTCGGAGTTCTTGTTCCAGCTCGCGCGGTCGGTCTGCACGACGTGCGTGCTGCCGTCCTCGTGCGTGACGATCGTCGGGCGGTCCGGTCCGAATTCGACCTTGCCGCCGTTCGGGCCGTGGATCGTGGTGTGCCCGTTCGGGGAGGCGAATTCCGTTGTGCCGTCCGGCTTCACGGTGGTGGTCGTGCCGTCCGGGCCGGTGGTGCGCACCCCGCCGCCGGGCAGCGTGGTGTGCGTGGTGCGGTCCGGGCGGCCGAAGGTCTGCTCCTCGAACTGGCCCGCGCCCTTGCCGGGTTTGCCTGCGGGAGTGCCGGTTTCGTGGCCGTCCGCGCCCACGAAGCGCACCGTCTTGCCGTCCGCGGACACCGAGATCCCGTGCTCCTCGCCGGGACGGGTGATGGTGATGTTGCCCTCGGAGTCGACGGTGTGCCGGGTGCCGTCCGGGGAGACCACGGTGGTGTTGCCGTCGGCGTCCTTGGACCAGCTCTGCTTGTCGGTCGAGACGGTGTGCTGGGTGCCGTCCGGGGTGGTGACGATGGTGGGCTTGCCCGGCTCGGTCTCGATCTTGGTGCCGTCCGGGCGGTAGGTGGTCTTCTTCCCGCCTGTGGAGCTGACCTCGGTTTCGCCGTTCGGCTTCACGGTGACGTTCGGGAACCGCACCGAACCGTCCTTGCCGAAGCTGTGCGAGCCCGCGGATCCGCCGCCGTCGACGCCGCCGTGCACGCCGACGAAGACGAAACCGTCCTGCACCTGGACCTCGGTGCCGTCGGGCAGGCGGACGGTGAACGTGCCGTCCTTGTTCCGCCGCCAGGTCGGGTTGTCCGGATCGGTGGAGCCGCCGCGGTTGTTCCCCGGGGTGGCATCGGAGTGCGAGCCGCCGTCGGATTCGCTCCGGGATCCGTAGGGGGACAACGGAGTCTGATCGGACCGGCCGCCGCCGACCCCGGCACGCGGGCCGTTGCCGGAGGTGCCGGAGTCCTCGTTCGAACCGCGCAGGGGGGTCGAGTTGCCGTCGCCGAGCGGGCGGCCGCCGCCGGTGTTGCCGGTCGAGGAACCTGTGCTCGGCGTCGCGCCGACCCGCGTCGGGGTGGAGGTGCCGTCGCCGGTGACGCCGACCGACGGGCGCGGACCGCTCTGCAACGGTGTGCCGCCGCCCGTGGTCTTGATCGAGGACGCGATCGGATTGCGGGTCCCGGTGCCGCCGTTCTCGGTACTCGAACCCAGCGAACTCGACGCCCGGATGGGGGTGCTCGTCGAATTCGTATCGGACGAAAGTGGCCGTATCGCACTGGAATTCGTCGACAGATCCGATCCGAGCTGCGAGGTGCTCGGGAACGCCGGGGTGGCCTTGGGCGTGATCGGGCTGACCGGCGACAGGTCCTCGGACTTCCACGGCGAGGTGTCCGACAGCGGGCTGACGTCGCCGTCGCCCTCGCGGGACAGCGAGAAGCCGGACACCGAGGTGTCCACCTTCAGCGTCGGGCGCGCCCGGGTGCCGTCGCCGGTGCCCGCGATCGACGAGGACGAGGACGACGAGGAGGATTTGATCGGCGAGGACTGCGAGGTGCTGCTGGTGGACGAGGACTGCGACGCGGCGCGCTGCGGGGTCTGACTGCTGTTGTTGGTCGTGACGTCGGTCTTCTGCGTCACCGGGGTCTCGGTGACCGACGCCTTCTGATTCGACTGTACGACAGGGCCTTCGGTGACCTCGGACTTCGGATTCGTCTGTACCGCGGGGCCGTCGGTGATGTTCGACTTCTGGTTCGACTGCACGACGGAGTTGTCGGCCCCGCCGGACTTCTGATTCGACTGCGCGAGCGGATCTTCCGAGGGGTTCTTCTTGCCGCCACCGCCGACGCCACCGGACTCGTTCACCGGTGGATCCGACTTCTGTTGTCCACCGGTCGAATTCGACCCCGGACGCTGATCGCTCTGATTCGATCCGGTCGGGGTGGTCGACTTCTGGTTGGCCGGTTGGTTCTGCGTCACCGACTCGTTCGAACCACCGCGCCCGTTGGTGATCGGGGTCTGGTTGCCCGGATGCTCCTCGCCGAAACCACCGCGCGAGTTGCCACCCGGCATGAAATCCGAACTGCCGCCGCGGAATTCGTTCGACGACGGCGGCGGGGTCTCCGAACCCCCGCGGAATCCGGTCGGGATGGTCGACGGGGAGTCCTCGCCCCCGCCGCGGGTGAACGAATTCTCGAAACCGCCCTTGGGCGTGAAGGATTCGATCTCGAAGCTCTTGGATCCCGGCGCTCCGATGATGCCGCGGTAACCGCCGATACCGCCGCCGATGGCCCCGCGGATCGCACCACCGGCCCAGCCCGCCCCGCTGCCGAAGGTCTCGTTCCAGTCACCGGTGATCGCCGCGGCCACCACGTTGGTCACCGCGTTGCCGAAGACACCGCCTGTCGCGCCGATCACCATGCTGTTACCGGTGCGCACCCACGGATTGGCCAGCTTGTTGCCGAGGAACTTCTCGGACTGCTTGCCCAGGAAGTTGCCGAAGCCCTTGCCCACCGCGCCCATCGCGGCGCCACCGGCCAGCGCGGTGCCGAATTCGGTGGCGTTGAAGTTCTTTCGCTTACCGTCGGCCATCTGCCCCAGCTGCACGGCGGCGTCGACACCGCCGGAGATGAGCGCGGACTCCAGGATGCGCGCGACCCAGCCCTTGGCCAGATTCGCGAACTTCTCGCCGAAGATCCGCAGCACGCGCGCGACGATCTGATCCTCGAGCATCCGGGCCAGGAACCGGACCACCGCGCGGGTCGCGCCGATCGCCGCGGCCTCCTCTGCGGGCGCGGTCGGCGGGAACAGCCACGCCCAGGCGATCTCGATGGCGAGCATGATCAGCGAGATGATCACCATGAGCTTGGCGGCCTGCACCTGGGTGCCCATGTCGAAGGCGGCGTCGCCGACCGAATCCATATATTTCGCAAGGGTTTCCACCGACGAGTCACCCTGCAGCATCTGGTCGAACATGGCCGCGATGTTCTCGCCGCCGGTGCCCTGCGGATAGGCCGAGACCGCTACGCCCTTGGCGCCCTGGATCTCCGAGACCACACCGCGCAGCGCCTCCGCGGTGTCCTTCCAGATCTGTGAGACCGCCCAGATGGCGTCCTCGTCACCATCGGGCCATTCGGTGCCCGCGACATAGCCGAGCCAACGAAGCTCGGGCGGCAGATAAAGACTCATGCTGAGACACTCCGGCACGAGCGGGGCGCTACGTGGTTACGCTCCGCTACCGCCTCCGCGCCTGACCGCGCGCGCCCGCGCAACCCGCACCTACCGGTCCGTGTCGCTGACGATCGAGCGCGGCCGGACATCCTCGACGTCACCGAAGACCATCGTGGGCTCCTCCTCGCGCCGACGTTCGGCGGCATCGGGCGGCGCGATCGACGCGGGCGGAGCGAGCGGCATCATCTCGCCGAGATCCGGTGCGCCATCGAGTAATTCGGACAGCCGGGGCAGGCGCTCCTTGCGCTCGCGCAGCGGCTGCATGAGATCGCGGGCCTGCTTGTGCACCTTCGCGGACGCGGCCTGAACCGACTGGGTCATCGCCAGGGCGATCTCCTCGTAGCTCAGATCCTTGATGTCGTCGGCGAATTTGGTTTCGATCAGAATGCCGTCGGCGTTGACGGTGACCGAGATACGTTTGTCGCAGGCGGTGACGGTGGCCGTGAGCTGGGACCGGTTGCGCTGGATCTCGGCGATGCCGGACATCTGCTCGGCGAACGCCTCCATCATCATCGCGGCATCGGCCTGCAGTCGCTCATTGCTCATCGGCAACCTCCACGGATCAATGCTACGGCCGAACCCGTTGAGCCGCACGTCGAGACGTTGCCCCGGCGCACGTTCAGCTATATCCGGACGGTCCGGACCGTTGCTGTCGTCGAGGTTCATCATGGCCGTTCCACGCCGCATTCCGCACCGCAATGCCGAAGTTGCCCAGCCGATCCGGAGTCACGTGACGAGCACCCCAACGGTAGGCGTAATGCCGGGGAAATCTCCAGACAACTTCGGACGAATCATCGGTGGCGACGAGATGTACTGAACGCCAACAGTTCTCGACGTGAGGTCGGACACATCACTGCGCCCGCGGAGCCGTCCGGCACACCGGAGCGGCCGGGTGCGGCGACGCGCGCGATCCGAGACCGGCATCACGGGCGACGGCCACGAGCAGGCCGGAGGGGACGATGTAATACTGGCGCGGTGCGACGCAACCTTGTCATTGTCCGAGCCGGCGACACGTCGATGCACGAGAAGTGGCTGGCCGGGCCGGTGGATCGGAACTGGGACCTGATCGTCAGTTACTTCGGTGACGACCCGGACCGCTACCGGGTGCCCGACGTGGTGCGCATCGACGCGAAAGGCCCGAAGTGGCCGCCGCTGGGTCGGCTGATCGCGAGCCTGGCCACCCTGATCGACCAGTACGACTACATCTGGCTGCCGGACGACGACATCGACGCGGACACCGCCGCGGTCAATCTGATGTTCGACTACTGCGCCGAATACCAGCTCTCGCTCGCCCAGCCCGCGCTGACCCCGGACAGTTCCATCGTCCACCCGATCACCCGGCTCGACGCGCGATACACGTTGCGCTTCACCAACTTCGCGGAAGTGATGGCCCCCTGCCTGAGCCGGGAATTCCTGCGCCGCACGCTCGGGGAGTTCACCGAGACCCAGTCCGGCTGGGGTATGGACTACGTGTGGACGAGCATGCTCGGCGAGGGCGACACCGCCATTCTCGACGCGGTACCGATGCGGCACAGCCGCGCCCAGGGCAGCGGTCCGCTGTACGAGGCGGTGCGCGAGGCCGGGGTGGAGGATCCGCGCGAGGAGTACGACGCCTACATGACCCGCAAGGGCCTGGTCCGGCAGCAGCAGGTGGTGTATCGCGGCATTCCGGCCGGATTCCCGGAACCGGCGAGCCTGGTCCGCCGCCGCCTGACCTGGCAGGCCCCGTCCCGGGCGGTGCTGGATCCGGCGCGCTGCGTGGTACTTGTCCCGGTCGCGGACAAGATCGAACCCGATTGCGCGCGTGGACTTTTCGAACTCGAACGGCAGGGCTACACGGTCTGGCGACTGTACGGGGCCTCGGCGATCGATCAGGCCCGCAGCCAGATGGCCACCGACGCGCTGGCGGCCGGGTTCGAGGAGTTGATGTGGATCGACGCCGACATCGACTTCCCACCCGACGCGGTGAACCGGTTGCGTGCCCTGGATCTGCCCGTGGTGTGCGGCGTCTACGCCAAGAAGGGCCGCCGCGAGTTGGTGGTGCACTTCCTGCCGGGTACCGAACAGCTGGTGTTCGGCGGGGCGGGCGGCGTGCTGGAGATCAAGTACGCCGCCACCGGATTCCTGCTCACCAAGCGCTCGGTGTACGAGAAAATCCAAGCGGCGGAACAACTTCCGATCTGCAACCGGCAGTTCGGCACCCCGACCGTGCCGTACTTCCTGCCGATGGTCGTCGACGATGGCGAGAATCCCTGGTATCTGGGTGAGGACTTCGCCTTCTGCGAGCGGGCCCGGCGCAACGGCTTCCCGATCATGGCCGACACCCGAATTCGCCTGGGGCACATCGGCCGTAACTCCTACAGCTGGGAGGAGGCCGGTACCGACGCGCCCCGCTACCACACCTACACCTATCACCTGCACCCGCCGAAGCAGGAGCAGGCCGAGCCGGAGAATGCCGCACCCCCGGCCGAGAAGGTCGCGCTGCCCCCGATCCCGGACAGCCCGACCCCGGAGGATCTGATCGGACCGGACAGCACCCCGAAAGATGCTGCCGCACAGGACGATTCGGAATCTCCGACGCCGATCGAATCCGATACCGACACACCACCCGATACCGACGCACCCGATACCGTCACCGACCCCGAAGCGGCCCCCGACTGGGCACTGCCGCGGCCGGACGACGCACAGCCCGTATCCGGACGGAAATCGTGACCGAATTCGTGGACAACTTTCCTCTCGGCCCCGCCCTCGCACGCGCACAGGCGGACTCCGGCGACCGATGCGATACTGACGTTGTGCGACGTAACCTTGTCATCGTCCGGGCCACCGAAATATCGCAGCACGAGTCCTGGCTGACCGGTCCGGGCGATCGGAATTGGGATCTGATCGTCAGTTTCACCGGTTCCGATACGAAACGTTTCCGGACCCCGCACGCGGTACGGATGGATTTCGAGGGCTCGAAATGGGATGTGCTGCGCGAGGTGGCGCGGGCCTCGGGCGATACCTTCGAACAGTACGAATATGTCTGGCTTCCGGACGATGATCTGCAAACCGATACCGCATCGATCAACAGGCTGTTCGAAATCTGTGCCGAATACTCGTTGGCACTCGCGCAACCCGCACTCACCGCCGACAGTTATGTCGATCACGAGATCAGCCGGATCGTTCCCGATCAGGTGCTGCGATACACGAATTACATCGGTCCGATGGCCCCCTGCTTCGGCCGGGAATTCCTGAATCGTTGTCTGCCGGAATTCCAGGGCGCGATCTCCGAACCCGGCCTGGCCGCACTGTGGCCGACCATGCTCGGCGAGCACGATATCGCCGTCGTGGACCGCGCGTCGGTGCGCAACGTCCGTTCGCGCCCGATTCCGCGGCCCGCCACCGACGAGGAACTCGAACAGTTCGCCCGGCTCATCGAGCTCGAGGACACCGACGACTACGACGACCTGCCCGATGTGAATCCGACGATCGTCGCCTACCGGCACTACCTGGACGCGCACGACCTGACGCCGATCGAACCGCGGGTGCGCGGCGAGGTGGCCGCCGATCCGGACGCACCGCCCGCGACGCCGCCGAAACTGGACCCCTTCTGGGTCGCCTCCGATACCCGCGAACGCCTGGATCCGGCGCGCTGCGTGATCCTGGTCCCGGTCGGTGACAGCATCGAACCCGATTGCGCCAGTGCGCTTTTCAAGCTCGAGCAGCTGGGCTATCCGGTGTGGCGGCTGTACGGCGCGTCCGGTATCGACCAGGTCCGCAGCCAGATGGCCACCGACGCGCTGGCGGCCGGGTTCGAGGAACTGATGTGGATCGACGCGGATATGTCCTTCCCGGTCGAGGCCGTGATGCAGCTGCGCACCCTGGACCTGCCGATCTCCTGCGGCGTCTACACCAAGAAGGGCCAGCGCGAACTGGTGGTGCACCTCGAACCGGGCACCGAGCGGTTGACCTTCGGCGAGGGCGGCGGCCTGGCCAAGATCAAATACGGCGCGACCGGCTTCCTGCACACCCGCCGGCGCCTCTACGACGAGATCCAGGAACACGAGCAATTGCCCACCTGCAACAAGCATTTCGGGCGTCCGGTGGTGCCGTACTTCCTGCCGATGGCGGTGCCGGTGGGCGAGGACTTCTGGTATCTCGGTGAGGATTTCGCGTTCTGCGAGCGCGCCCGCCGCTGTGGATACGACATCATCGCCGACACCAAGATCCGGCTGGGCCACATCGGGCGGCGGACCTACGGGTGGGAGGACGCGGGCAGCTCCCAGGAGCGGTTCGCCAGCTTCACCTTCAACTTCTGATCCGCGCGCACATCTCGACGAGGAAGTGAACTTCGATGGACCCGTCCCGCTGCGTCGTCATAGTTCCGATCGGCGGCTACCTGGAGCCCGAATGTGCCAGGGGCCTGGCACAATTGGAGGCGCGCGGCTATCCCGTGCGCGCCGTGCCGCGGTACGCCGCGATCGATCAGGGCCGCAGTCAGCTGGCCACCGACGCGCTGATGGACGACTACGAGGCGCTGATGTGGATCGATTCGGACATCGGTTTCGACGCGAACGCGGTGGACATGTTGCGCGAGCACGATCTTCCGGTGGTGACCGGGATCTATCCGCGCAAGGCGCGGCGCGAGCTCGCCTGCAAACTGCTGCCCGACACCCCGAAGATCATCTTCGGCGAGGGCGGCGGCCTGCTGGAGATCCGGTACGCGTCGATGGGCTTCTGCTACACCCAGCGCACGGTCTACGAGCAGATGATCGTGCACGAGGAACTTCCGGTGTGCAACAAGCAGTTCGATCGCATCACGGTGCCGTACTTCCTGCCGATGGTGCTGCCCGAGGGCACCGAGCACTGGTACATGAGCGCGGAGTACGCGTTCTGTGAACGCGCCCGCCGCAGCGGATTCCGGATCATGGCCGACACCCGGATCCGCCTGGGCCACATCGGGCGGCACACCTTCCAGTGGGAGGACGCGGGCACCGACCAACCCCGTTACGCCACTTACGAGTTCAATCTTCACTGAGCTCCCGTGGCGAATACACGGTAAACTCGGAGGAGTTTCCGTGCGCGGAGATCTCGCCGTCGGTGCACCAGGAGAAGGGCTGTCGTGAGCAACGAGAGAGCCAAGGCCGATCTCGCCGATCTGCTGGATACGGTCAACACCCACATGCGCTCGATCGCCGACGCCCAGCGCCAGCGCACCGAACTCGTCGCCAGCGCCACCGCCTCGGAGAACCGGGTCGAGGTGACCTGCAACGCCGACGGGGTGCCCATCGACATCGTCTTCGCCGACGACATCGATGATCTGGACTACGACGAGATCGCCACGGCGGTGCTGGAGGCCGCGCAGGACGCCGCGGCCGCGGTCGCCAAGAAGGCCGACGAACTGATCGCGCCGATCCGCAAGACCCGCTCCCGGCTGCCGAGCCTGTCCTCGATCGTCGCGGACCTGCCGGATCTGTCGGCCAAGGTGCCCGAACCCGAACGCGCGTCGTTCGATTCGCCCGCGGTGCGCAAGCAGGAGCGGCCGGACCGGGCCCAGCCCTGGTCGGTATCCGACGACGACTGATCGAGACCACTGATCGAGAAGTGAAGGTGAGGACCCCATGGCCGAATCGGTAGAGCTGAATCCCGAGGGACTGCGCAAGTCAGCCACGGAGTTCGAGGGCGTCTCCGCCACCACCAAGGCGATTCTGGACAAGTTGCAGGGCGCCAGCGCCGCGAAGGGCGCACCCTGGGGCGACGACAAGAACGGCAAGAAGTTCGCCGAGGGCGAGAAGGGTTACATCACCAATCGCGACGGGATGTTCAACACCCTCTCGCAGTTGGTGACCGTCTTCGCCGACAACGCGAACAACCTGCGGGACTCGGCGAACACCTTCGAGCAGAACGAGAAGAACTCGTCCCAGTAGCGGTTCGTGCCTCGCGTGCAGTTCGATCGCGCGGCTCACACGTCGTTGTGCGGGGCGCGGCGCGGTTCACATCCCGTCGGGCAGGATGTCGCCCAGCTCCCGGGTGATGTGCTCCAGATATCGGGCCACGTACTGCCCGATCAGATCCCCCGCGACCCGGCCGGGCATCGAGCGCGTCATCGACAGGTGCCCGACCAGTTCGGCGACGTCCTGGGACTTGCGATCCGAGCGCCGGAAATCGCGCACCGCGGTCCGCTCGAACATGTCCACGAACTGCCGGGCGATGTGGTCGCAATCGTCCCGCAAACGCTCGATCTCGTCGAGCACCCGGGTCGGCGGCACGCCCGCGCTCATCAGCTGGGCGGCGATGTCGACCAGGTGCGGATCCTTCACCCGGTAGGTGGTGGCGTCCAGCGGCTCGTACAGTCCGGTGGCCACCACGCGGGCCAGGCCGTTCGGGATCTCGCTGTAGCGTTCGGCGAGTTCGGTTGCGGCAACGGTGGTTTCGGCCGCGACTGGCACCGGTTTGGCGGGTGCGGGCGCCGGGGCGGTGGACGCGCTGACCCCGAGCACCGCGGCCAGATCGTCGCCGCGATCCCACGCCTCGAGCAGATCACGCACCCCGTTCAGCTTGATGCCGCGATCGAGCAACCGGCTGATGATCCGGACCCGGTTCAGATGCTCCTCGCTGTAGAAGCCGGTGCGGCCCTTCAGCTGTGGCGGAGGCAGCAAACCGCGCTCGTTGTACACGCGCAGGGTGCGCACGGTCATCCCCGCCTCGCGCGCCAACTCGTCGATCGTGAACTCCGATTCCACAGCCATACCTCCAGGAAACCATATGGAAACCCGTGTCCACAGTGCGCGTAACCACCGGGTTTCGGTGAGAGCCTTGGGTTTCCATGACGTTACATATGAACTTACCTCTTGCATGTGCCATTTATCAGCGGTACGTTACACCACACAGCGGTATGATTGGCATCACAGGAAAGGTCCGACATGACCACCGTTCAACCTCCTCCGGAGACGCAGGCGCACTCCCTGCACGCCGAGGACGAGGGCTATCACAAGGCCCTTCGCCCACGTCAGTTGCAGATGATCGCGATCGGCGGCGCCATCGGCACGGGCCTGTTCCTGGGTGCCAGCTCACGCCTGCACTCGGCCGGCGCCGGCCTGTTCATCGCGTACGCGGTCTGTGGCATCTTCGTATTCTTCATACTTCGCGCCCTCGGCGAGCTGGTGCTGCACCGCCCGTCCTCCGGCTCGTTCGTCTCCTACGCCCGCGAGTTCTACGGCGAGAAGCTGGCCTTCGGCGTCGGCTGGATGTACTTCTTCCACTGGTGCATGACCGGCATCGCCGACATCACCGCCATTGCAACCTATGTCCACTACTGGGGAGCCACCAAGGTCATCCCGCAGTGGTTGATCGCGTTGATCGCGCTGGCCATCGTGCTGAGCATCAACATGATCTCGGTGAAGTGGTTCGGTGAGATGGAGTTCTGGGCCGCGATCATCAAGGTCGTCGCGCTCGTCGGATTCCTGGTGCTGGGCGTGGTGTTCCTCGCCGGGCGGTTCAAGCTGGACGGCGACACCACCGGCTGGACGGTCATCAGTCACAGCGGCGGCCTGTTCCCGAACGGCACCTGGCCACTCGCGTTGTCCGTCACCGGCGTCGTATTCTCCTACGCCGCAGTCGAATTGGTGGGTACCGCAGCCGGTGAGGCCGAGAACCCCGAGAAGATCATGCCCCGCGCGATCAACTCGGTCATCGCCCGCATCGCCCTGTTCTACGTCGGCTCGCTGGTGCTGCTGTCGTTGCTGATCCCGTTCAAGGCGTTCGATCCGCACGTCAGCCCGTTCGTGACCTTCTTCTCCAAGCTGGGCATCGACGGCGCCGGTACGGCGATGAACCTGGTCGTGCTCACGGCGGCGTTCTCCAGCCTCAACGCGGGTCTGTACTCGACCGGTCGCATCATCCGGTCGATGTCGATGAACGGCAGCGCGCCGAAGATCGGTTCGAAGATGTCCTCGCGGGGCGTGCCCTACGTCGGCATCCTGGCCACCGGCTGTGTCGCGCTGATCGGTGTCGGGCTCAACGCGGTCGTCCCGGAGAAGGCGTTCTCCATCGTGATGAACGTGTCCGCGCTGGGCACCATGTTCGCCTGGACCGCGATCCTGCTGTGCCAGTTGCAGCTGTGGCGGTGGGCCAAGGCGGGCAAGGCCTCGCGGCCGTCGTTCCGGCTGTTCGGCGCTCCGTACACCAGCATCTCCGCGCTGATCTTCCTCGCGGTGGTCGTGATCATCATGCTGTGCAGCGGCGATGTCACGCAGTGGGGTGCGGTGCTGGCCATGGTCGTGATCGTGGCGCCGCTGCTGATCGGCGGCTGGTTCCTGACCCGCAAGCGGGTCCTGGAGCTGGCGAACGCACGGGTCGGTTACACCGGGCAGTTCCCGGTGCTGGCCGAGCGTCCGCTCGAGCACCGGGAGGACAAGCTCTCCACTCCCAGCGCGAGCTCGGATGATGAGGCACAATCGCACTGATACCCGTCGGTTCCGGTGATCACCGGAACACCGCCGGGACCGGTCCCCGCCGCTCCGCAGTACGGATCACTCCGGCTGCGGAGCGGTGGGGTTTCCGGGTCAGTGCGAGGTCCTAGGTTCCGAAGAAGGCGAATGGCCGAGAATTCCAGCCCGACCGGCCGACCGGGTCCACCCCCGTGGTTGACGCGCCAGCTCCGCGAGGCCGCCGATACGTCGTCCTATCGGTGGGCGACCCGGCGCGCGGTGGTCACCCAGCCCAGTTCCTGGGAGGGACAGGAGGATTCGGTTCCGGTCGAGTCCGATACCGAACAGCGTTCGCGGCCCGGGGTGCGGCGGGTGGGGGTCGGGCTGGTGAGCCTGCCGCGGGTGAATCCGGTCGATCCGACCGCCGCGGTGCTGCGCGATCCGCAGGTGCCCGAGGACAAGCGGTTCTGTTGGAAATGTCAGCAGCCGGTCGGGCGCTCGGAGGAGAGCGCGGCCGAACCGACCTCGGATTCCGGGCCGCCCGACGCGTCCGCCGGGAATTGCGCGCACTGCGGGTCCCCGTTCAACTTCCGGCCCATGCTCGCGTCCGGCGAACTGGTCGCCGATCAGTACGAGGTGCGCGGCTGTCTGGCCTACGGGGGGATGGGGTGGATCTTCCTGGCCCGCGACCGAAATGTCAGCGGGCGCTGGGTGGTGCTGAAAGGTTTGCAGAATCCGCTGGACATCGAGGCGCACGTGGTGGCGCTGGCCGAACGGCAGTTCCTGTCCGAGATGGCGCATCCGGCGATCGTGAAGATCTACAACTTCGTCAAACATCGTGGCGCGGACGGGATTCCGTGCGGCTACATCGTGATGGAGTACGTCGGCGGGCGCTCGCTCAAGACCGAACTGGACGAGCGGGCCCCGGAGTTCCTGCCGGTCGCCGAGGCCGTGGCCTACATGCTCGAAGTGCTTCCGGCGCTGGACTATCTGCATTCTTTCGGGCTGGCCTACAACGATCTCAAACCCGACAACATCATGGTCAGCGAGGACGAGGTCAAGCTGATCGATCTCGGTGCGGTGGCCGCGCGGCAGTCCGGCGGGAGTCTGTACGGCACGCCCGGATACCAGGCGCCCGAATTCACCCGCACCGGGCCGACGGTGGCCTCGGACATCTACACGGTCGGGCGCACCCTGGCCGCGCTGACCATGCGGATGCCCAAGGACGCGCACGGGCACAAGCTGCCCGGAATTCCTGCCGCCGCAGACGAATCGGTGCTCACCCGGTATCCGGCGTTCGCGCGGCTGATCCACCGGGCCACCGATCCCGATCCGGCGCAGCGCTTTCCGTCCGCCTACGCGCTGTACCGGCAGTTGCTCGGGGTGTTGCGCGCGGTGCTGGCCGCGGACACCGGGCGGGAATATCCCCAGGTGTCCACCGTATTCAGTGCTCCGCGTGGGGATTTCGGCACCGACACACTGCTGCGGCAGACCGACGTGATCGTCGACGGGGTGCGTCGCACGCCCGATCTGGATGCGACGAAAGTGGCTGCGGCACTTCCTATTCCGCTGATAGACGGCGAGGATCCCAGTGCGGATCTGCTCTCGCCGCTGCTGTACGGGGATCCGCATCGGGCGTTGGACACGCTGCGGCAGGGCCGGGAGAACATGCGCACCGGCAAGATCGCCATGCCGGACACCTTCGAGCTGGAGGGCGCGTTGACCGAGGTCCGCGCCTATCTGGATCTCGGCGAGGTGCAATACGCGCGGTCGAAACTGGACGGGCTGCGCGCCGGATACCTGGTCGACTGGCGCATCGAATGGTACGGCGCGGTCGCCGAACTCATCGACGCGGACTACGAGAAGGCCTACACCCGTTTCGATCTCGTCGCCGATATGCTGCCCGGCGAATCCGCGCCGCTGCTGGCGCTGGCCGCGACCGCCGAACTGCTGCTCGAATCCGAGCACGCGGATTCCGATCGCTGGGCGCGCGCCGCGACCGACCACTATCGCGCCGTCTGGCGGACCAATCACGGAATCGCCAGTGCCGCTTTCGGATTGGCGCGCTGCCTGGCCGAGGCGAAGGATCATCCCGCCGCCGTGGACACGTTGCGGCAGATGCCCGAATCCTCGCGCCACCACGACGTGGCCCGGATGACCGCATGCCTGCTGCTGGTGACGCAACCGGCCGACGAGCTGACCCGCGAGGACCTCGACGAAGCCGCCGCCCAACTGCGCGGACTGCCCGACGAGCCGCGCCTGCAACAGATGCGGGTGCTGGTGATGAGCGCCGCGCTGGACTGGTTGCGACGCGGCGGACCGCCTCCCGAACCGGATGCGACGATCCTGGGGCTGCGGTATTCCGACGAGGCGTTGCGCGTGGGAATCGAACTGGCCCTTCGTCAAATCGCCCACGCCACCCCGCGCCGGTTGCAGCGGTACGCGCTGATCGATCTGGCCAACCGGCTGCGCCCGCGATCGTGGTGGTAGGCGCTGCCCGCGCGCGACTCCGCACTCATCGCGCGAAGATCTGACCGCGCCGGTCCGGATCGGCCAGCACGTCACGGATGAGCAGCCCCAGATCCGTCTCGTCCGGTGCGGACGGATAGTACAGATCGCAGACCACGACGCCGCCCACCGCGACCGCGAACCGGGTCCGGAGCGAATCGATGCGCTGCCAGTGCGTGGCGACATCCGGCGAGTCGAGATCGATACCGCGCGTGTTCACGTGCAGGGCGAGCCCGTTTCCGTTGCGGTAGAACACGATCGGCGTGCCACCGAGGTCGCCGTAGACACCCGCGAGACCGCCCAGCGCCAGCTCGACCGGCCGCAGCACACCCGTGGCCGGATCGAACGCCGCGCTCTCCCCCCACCCCGTGTGCGACCGGACGTAGATCTCGGTGCCGTTCCCGTGCCCGTTGCCCGGACCGATGCCGCTGCCGACGCGGGGGATGTAGTTCTTGCGTTTGCGCGAGGAGTCCGAGCCGCGCGGGGCTGCGCCCGGCAGGCCGGGGAGGCCTGGCGGTCCCGGGTACTGGGCGCCGTTCGAATCACCTTGCTGGGAAGGTGAATTCGGGCCGTCGAGGCCGTTTGCGCCGTTGTGGATGCCGGATCGGTCGGGCAGTGACATGTCCGGGGGGCCGAAACTGCCCGTCCCCGGCAGGCTCGGATACTCGGGCCGATCGCCGACCCCCGGGGCGCCCTTGCCACCCGGCATCTCGGATCCCGGTCGCGGAAGTCCCTGCGGCACAGCGCCTTCCGACGGCTGCGAGCCACCGCCCGAACCCGGAACATCCGGCATGCCAGGCAGATTCGGCGAGCTCGGTAGCGACGGCAGGAACGGCACATCCGGAGACCCCGTCCCCTGCGCCGGACACTCCGGACACGGCTTCGAATCATGCGGACAGTGGTCGTGCTGACAATGCTCGTGCTCGCCATGCTCGTGCTGACAATGCTCATGCTTGCCGTGCTCGTGCCGACAATCATCGTGCTCGCCGTGCTCGTGCTGGCAATCATCGTGCTCGCCGTGCTCGTGCTGGCAATCATCGTGCTCGCCGTGCTCGCATGAACAATGACCATGCACACCGTGCTCGTGTGGGCAATGACCGTGCTTGCAACGCTCACACGAACAATCGTCATGGCCGCCCGAACAATGGTCACGGTCGCAATGCTCATGCGAGCAGTGGTCGTGCTTGCCATGCCCACACGAACAATCGTCATGCTTGCAGTGCTCGTGCTGATCACACCCCGGCCCGGACGCACCCGGATGATGCGGCGGCGGTGTCGGCGGCTCAGGCGGCTTGGGTGGCACAGGAGGTTTGGGCGGTTTGGGCGGCACCGGCGGCTTGGGTGGCTTGGGCGGCACCGGCGGCTCGGGTGGCACCGGCGTGAGATCCGCCCCCGGAATATGCGGAGGCACACCAGGTTTCTCCGGCCACCGAAAGTTGTGCCGAATCGGAATATGCGGCGTCCGCGGCCCGTAATACGGCCAAGGCTCCCCCCGCTTCCCCCCGAGCCCCCCACCACCCGGCTCTCGTCGTGCGGGTCGACGTCGAAGCCGAGCA
>NZ_WEGK01000049.1 GCF_009604405.1 Nocardia macrotermitis | reverse complement strand
CGCTATCGTGACGGATATGACTGCCGCCCAGGACAACCCACACGACTCACTGTTCCGGGCAATCATGTCCAACCCCACCGCCGCGGCCGCGCACCTGCAAACAATCCTCCCACCATGGCTCGTCGCACTCATCGACTGGAACACCCTGGAACTCGCACCCACCCGATACATCCTCGACGGCCTACGCAACCGCGAAAGCGACGTCGTGTTCACCGCCACCATGGCCGGACACCACGGCTACCTGCACCTCATGCTCGAACACCAATCCACCCCCCACAAACACATGCCCCTACGCACCCTGGAATACACCATCGGACAATGGGGCCAACACCTCAAGGAAAACCCCAACTCCGACCACTACCCACTGGTCATCCCCGTCGTCATCCACTCCGGCCCCGCCAACCGCACCTGGAACCACAGCACCGAACTCTGGGACCGCGTCGGCACCGACCCCACCCTCCGCGCACGCCTGGGACCATTCATCCCCCGATACCAGATCATCGTCGACGACATATCCCGCCTCAGCATCGACAACCTCTACGCCCGCAACCTCCCACCCGCGGTCACCACCATGCTGCTCCTACACCGCCTCGCCTCCCGAAACCAACACCTCGACCACGACCTGAAACCCCACATCGAAGTCCTCCGCGCGATCGAACAAACCCCCACCGGACCCCACGACCTACACACCGTGTTCACGTACATTAGTAAAGTGTCCGAAACCAGCCCCCAGGACCTGAGCCGACTCGTCGACCAACTCGGGCCAGTGGCAAAGGAGGCCGCAATGACCACCGCCGAACAACTCCGCGCCGAAGGCGAAGTCAAAGGGCAAGCCGTCATGCTGATACATCAACTGACGATCAAATTCGGACCGCTCCCTCAGCAGATGGTCAACAGGGTTGAGGCCGCCGACGCGACAGCCCTCGAACGATGGAGCGAACGAGTATTGACCGCTACATCCCTCCCCGAAGTCTTCAGCTGACACCCCACAACCCGAGCCGACTCGTCCACCAACCCGGCCCAGCGGCAAAGGAAACCACGATGACCACCGCCGAACAACTCGAAGCCAGAGGCTACGCCAAAGGGTTCAAG
>NZ_WEGK01000048.1 GCF_009604405.1 Nocardia macrotermitis | reverse complement strand
TATTGGTCCGGAACTGAACGTTTGCGGGTGTGGGTCGTGTTCGTGTACGCCTGTCCGGTGGTCGATGATCTGAGGGTGGACATGCGCAGGCTCTCTCCCGGTCAGCAGGAAGCGTTGCGGATGCGTGTGGTCGCCGCGTTGCGTGAGGGGATGTCGGGCGCGGAGGCGGTGCGGGTGTTCGGGGTTTCGGAGAACTCGATCCGGAATTGGCGGGCCCGCTTCGCTTTTGGTGGTGCGGAGGGTCTGGAGTCGCGGCGTGGTGGCCGCAAGGCGGGTGAGGCGCGGAAGCTGACGCCGTCGCAGGAGGCGGCGTTGATCGAGGCGATCATCGAGTTCGAACCGGAGCAGTTGGCATTGGACGGCAAGTTGTGGACCAGGCGCAAGGCCACGCAACTGGCACTGAACCTGTTCGGAGTGTCCTACACCGATCGTGGGATGGGAAAGCTGTTGCGGCGCATGGGATTGTCGTTCCAGCGGCCCGACCGACGTGCGATCGAGGCGAACCCCGAGGCAATGGCCGAATGGGTCGATACGACGTATCCGGCGCTGGCTGAGCGAGCAGCGGCCGAGGGGGCGGTGATCCTGTTCGCCGACCAGGTCGGGGTGCGCTCGGATCATCTGTCGGGCGCCACCTGGGGCCGGGTCGGGCAGACCCCGACGGTGGCGCGGACGGGAAAACGATTGTCCCTCAACGCGATGTCGGCGATCTCCCCTCGCGGAGACATGCGGTTCACCGTGTTCGACGGCCGGTTCGACACCACCGGGTTCCTCACCTTCTGCAAGCGTCTGATCAGCGGATACGACACCAAGATCCACCTCGTCGTCGACGGACACCCGGTCCACAGATCGAAAGCCGCCAAGAACTGGATGGCCGAGCACGCCGAACAGATCGAGTTGCACTACCTGCCGGCCTACGCCCCGCACCTCAACCCCGACGAGTTGGTCAACGCCGACCTCAAACACACCCTGGCCGACAAAACCATCACCGGCCACGACCAGATGGAACTGGCGGTGAAGTCCTTCTTCCGGCGCGTCCAGAAGCTACCCGGCCACGTCCGCAGCTACTTCCAGGCCCCACACACCATTTACGCTTCAACCGTT
>NZ_WEGK01000047.1 GCF_009604405.1 Nocardia macrotermitis | reverse complement strand
CACCGCCCTCCCCACGAAACCCACTGACCCACAACAGAAGCCGCAGCCCCTCACCCCCGAGGAGACCCCCGAACCCCCGAAACCGCTGCCCGAGAAGAAGTCCGACCCAACCGAGCAGCCCAACCCCCCGAAAACCGAGCAACCCGAACCGGAAGAGCCACAAGAGCCCGTCAACCCCCCGAAGACGAATCAGCCTGGGGCGCAAGAGCCCGAGCAGTCGGGTAGGACGCCGAAGGTTGAGCAGCCTGGCGCGCAAGAGCCTGAGGAGTCGACCGAAGCGCCGAAGGTGAGGCAGCCCGGGGCGCAGGAGCCGGGTGGGCCGTCGAAGGTGAGGCGGCCTGGCGCACAGGAAGCTGAGGAATCAGGTAAACCGCCGAAGTCGAATCAGCCTGGGGCACAAGAGCTCGAGCAGCCTGGCAAGACGTCGAAGGTTGAGCAGCCCGGCGTGCAGGAACCTGAGGAGTCGACCGAGACTCCGAAGGTGAGGCAGCCCGGCGCACAGGATCCTGAGGAATCAGGTAAACCATCGAGGCCGAATCAGCCTGGGGCGCAAGAGTCCGAGCAGTCGGGTGGGACGCCGAAGGTTGAGCAGCCTGGCGCGCAAGAGCGTGAGGAGTCGACCGAAGTCCCGAAGGTGAGGCAGCCTGGGACGCAGGAGCCGAAGGAGCCGGGTAGGGCGCGGGAGCCTGAGCAGTCGGGTAGGACGCCGAAGGTGGAGCAGTCTGGTACGCAGGAACCTGAGGAGTCCATCGCGACTCCGAAGGTCGAGCAACCTGGTGTGCAGGAACCTGACGAGTCCACCGAAACTCCGAGGGTGAGGCAGCCTGGTGCGCAGGAGCCGAAGGGGTCGGGTAAGACGCCGAAGGTGGAGCAGTCTGGTGTGCAAGAGCCTGAGGAGTCGGCCGAAGGCCCGAAGGTGAAGCGGTCGGGGACGCAGGAGCCGGATGAGTCGGGTACGGCAGCGAAGGGTGAGCGGTCCGGTACTCGGGAGCCGGATGAGTCGGGTAAGTCGCCGAAGGTGAATGGGCCTGGGGTGCGAGGGCCTGAGCAGTCGGGCAAGACGCCCACTCCTCGGGGATGTGAAGGGACGGCCGGGAGAAGGGTGCGGCCGGGCCCTCTCTGTCTACCGTCGCCACACCGGCCGACCCGCGCCTTGACGCTTTCTTTACGGCTCCGACCTGGACCTTTACGCCC
>NZ_WEGK01000046.1 GCF_009604405.1 Nocardia macrotermitis | reverse complement strand
AGCCCGGATCCACCGACCCGATTCTGAGTGGTCGGTGAGAGTGTGAATGGAGATGCCCTGCGAGCTGCGATGATGTGACTTGCGACGGTCATTATCAGCGAGTTCGAAGGAGCATCTCCGAAGTGAAGTCTGTCATGTCGGCGGGGGCGGTGTCTGCCCGGTTCGATGATCGGAATCTGGTGAAGTACGGCGGTTTGGTGTCGGTGGTGCGGTTGGCTGAGCGGTGCGGGCTGCCGGAGTTGGGTTCTGAGCTGCTGCGATGGCGTTCGTCGGTGAATTCGGCGGGTGCGTATCCGGTGGTGAAGATGTTGACGCTGGTGTTCGGGATGGTCGCCGGCGCGGACTCGATCGTGGATATGGATCGGTTGCGGCACGGTGCGATGGGTAGGGCGTTCGCCGGGGTCCGGGCACCCTCGACGCTGGGTTCGTTCCTGCGGGCGTTCACCCACGGCCATGTCCAGCAGCTGGCGGCGGTGTGCCGGAACATGGTGCCCGCGTTGGCTTCTCATGCGCCGCTGCTGCCCGGTGCCGATGCTGCCGCGTATGTCGATATCGATGACACGATCCGCCGCACCTACGGGTATGCGAAACAGGGTGCCGGGATCGGGTATTCGAAGGTGAAGGGCGTGAACGCGTTGATCGGCTGTGTCAGTACACCATTGGCGCGTCCGGTCATCGTGGCCGCGCGACTTCGCAAGGGCGCGGTCAACTCCGCGCGTGGTGCGGCGAGTTTCATCACCGAGGCGATCAAGACCGCGCGTGCCGCCGGTGCGTCCGGGTTGCTGGTGGTGCGGGCGGATTCGGCGTTCTACGCCGAGGAAGTCGTGGCCGCCGCCCGCAAGCTGGGGGTGCATTTCTCGGTGACCGTCCGCATGAATCCCTCGATCCGGGCCGCGATCAGCAGCATCGATGAAAAAGGTTGGGTAGCAATCAAATACCCGCACGCAGTGTGGGACCAGGAGGGTCAGTGCTGGATCTCCGACGCAGAAATCACGCGGGTTCCCTACACGGCGTTCGTCAGCAAACCCACCTGCCGTCGGGTCACCGCGACGTTGATCGTGCGGCGGGTCAAGCGCCTGGGTGCCGGAACGCCGCAGGGTCAAGGCGAGTTGTTCACCACCTACCGGTTCCACGCCGTGTTCACCGATTCGCCGCTGCCACTGGTCGATGCCGAGAAGGCGCATCGTCAGCATGCGGTAGTGGAGCAGGTCATCGCGGATCTGAAGGGCTCCGCACTCGCGCATGCGCCATCAGGGCATTTCAACGCCAACGCCGCCTGGCTGCTGCTGGCATGCCTGGCCTACAATCTCACCCGCGCCGCCGGGTCGCTGGCCTCGATGTTCCACGCCAAGGCCACCACAGCCACGATCCGCGCCGACCTCATCGAAGTGCCAGCGCGACTGGCATTCTCTGGGCGGCAACAGATTTGGCACCTCCCCGAACATTGGCACACCGAACACGACTGGCACGAACTGTTCGCCGCCGTCCACGCGCCACCGATCGCGGCCTGACGTATTCACCCTCCCCGCAGAACCGGGGCTCTACCAGGAACGACAGTGGAAAGGCTGGGCAGACCAGCGGCTGCCGGCTACCCATAACCTGGTTGTCCGCGCGCCGCAGGCGCACGGACCACCCACAAACCACGTCGGTGGATCCGGGCT
>NZ_WEGK01000045.1 GCF_009604405.1 Nocardia macrotermitis | reverse complement strand
AGCCTGGATCCGTGGACGTGGGTTTTGGGCTGGTCAGCGGACCGGAGGTGCGCTGACCAGCAGATTTCGGGTGTGGGGTAGCCGCTGGTCTGTCCAGCTTTTCCACGTGAGTTCTCGGTTCGGGCCTGTCGGGCCGGGTGGTCAGATGGTGGCAGGTTGTGGTGGTGTGTAGCCGATTGTGTTGTGCCACAACGTGAGCCACGCCTCGGTCCAAGGCCAGTGACTGGGTAGGTGCAGGATCGGCCGGCGTTGCGGGCGTGCGAGGCGGGCGGGAATGTTGACGAGTTTGCGGCGCAGGGTGGCGCCGCGGGCGCGGGCGTGTGAGCCGCCGGCGAGGGTTCCGGCCGCGCGGAGCAGATTGTGGGCGATCGCGGCGCAGAGTGCCCAGGCGGAGTTGGCGGCGAAGCGCCCGGACGGGATGTGCGCAAGGGGGCCGTCGATCAGATCGGCGAACACGGTCTCGATGATGGCGTGGCGGCGGTGGGTGATATCGGCAGCGGCGACCGGCTCTTGCGAGTTGGTGAAGAAGGGGTGGTATCGCCAGACCGGGAACAGGGCGTCAGGGTAGCGGGCGTCTTTGACGCGGCGCACGATCAGTCGCGCGGTGGTGCGGTCTTTGGTGGAAGCGAAAGCGGTGTAACCGATTTCGGCGACTTCGGCGTCGGAGATCCACTCGCCGGTGTCGGGGTCACGGACCGCGCCGGGATAGCGGACCGGTGTCCACGCGTGTTCGCCGATCTCGGCGATGGCCCTGGTGACAGCGGGGTTCTTGGTGAGGACCAGCGAGAACTGGGCACCGGCGCGCAGTGCGGCGCGCACGACTTTGCGAGTGCCGTAGGCCGAATCGCCACGGACCAGGATGGTGCCGGTGGCCCCGGCTGCGCGGGCGGTGCTGATCGCGGCGGTGACCATCGAGCCCGCGCCCTTGCCGGAACCGGTTTTCCCGGCACGCAACCGCATTCCCGCGATCACCGGCGCGGCCAGATCGGTGCTCAGGATGGCCGCCAACGGTGAAAGCCCTTTGCGGAGAACCCGTTTCCCGGCGATCTTGGTGTGCCCATAGGAGGCGCCCTGCTTGCGATGGCCGTAGACCGGCCGCAGCAGCGAGTCGATATCCACGAACGTTCGCACCTGGGCACCGGGCAGTAGATCTGCTCGCTCGACCAGCGCCAGCAGATGCTCACGCATCACCGACTCCAGCTGCTTGGCATGTCCGAAGGTGAACTCCCGCAACAGAATCCCCACCGTCGAGGGCGCGTACACACCATCGAACAACTCGCTCATCCCGCCGCTGCGCAACACATCGATGTCGTCGATACTGTCCGCGCCGGCAGCCATCCCTGCGATCACGGTGGCCAGCTTGGGTGCCAGGTTGGCCGATCCGGCTTTGATCCGTGGTGCATCGATGGCGATCTTCTCGGTCAACATGCTGGTCAAGCCGGTTTGCTCCGCCAACGTCATCACCGGCACCAGCCCGGCAACCGACACGAGGTTGTCATCATCGAACCGCGCCGAGTCCCCGGCGAAGGTGTGGAACAATCGCACTGAAAGTGTCTTCCCGATCTGCTGTTGATTGTTGCGTAGAGAACATCAATCATCGCAGCTCGGAAGGCACTTTTCCTATTCCGGCACACCCCGCCCCACCGACCACGTCCACGGATTCAGG
>NZ_WEGK01000044.1 GCF_009604405.1 Nocardia macrotermitis | reverse complement strand
CCTGGATCTTGCGCCGGGCCTGCGGCCCGGCGTGATCGGGTTCGGATTGGTTGTTTGCCGCTGATCAGCGGCTTTCGGGCAATCTTGGGTGGCCCGGTCGGCGGGTTGGCCGCCGGGCTCCACGGGCCCGGAATAGTTGTCCTTTCCTCTTGTTGGGGTGGTTGGCGCTGGTCAGCCAGATTGCAGGCGACCGATGACGGTGACCATCAGGCCGGTGTGCGGGTGGTGGCTCGGTAGTCGTAGCCAGGTTCTGCGGGCGTGGCGTGTGATGCGGGCGGGTAGCGAGAACAGGTGCAGGCGTAAGGTTTTCGGTTCCCAACGGCGGGCGTCGTGGTCGTGCAGTGCGATGGTTTGCAGCCAGGCGATCAGGTCCATCGCGATGACGGTGATCGCGGTCCAGATCCGGTTCTGGTCGAAACCGTGGAACGGCAGGTTACGAATTCCGGTGTCTTTCGCATGACGGATCCGATCTTCGCAACGAGCCCGGCGCCGGTGCTGTAACTCCAGGTCGGGCAGCTGGCCGCGGCGGGCGTTGGTGACGAACGCGGTCAACCGCAGCCCATCTACGTCGGTGAACCGCAGCTGAGCGCCTGGGTGCGGGCGTTCTTTGCGGATCACCAGCCGCATGTCCTCGGGCCAGCCGGTCAGCTCGGCCAGGCCGGTGAGTTCGGCGACCCAGGCGCCGGGGCGTACCTGGCCCTCGGCGTCGTAGGCGGGGGTCCACACGTCCTTCGGGATCTTGTTGACTGCCTCGACCAGGGCTTCGGTGAGTCCGAAACCCAGCGAGTACTGCAACCGCCGAGCCGTGCAGTAGTTCACGAATTCGTGGGTGCCTCCGCCGGCGTCGGTGCGTACCAGCACTTTCCGGCCGACTCGGTAGCCGGGCCGGCACGGCAACTGCTCGAGCGCGGCGGCCAGCACCGTCTTGTGGTCCGCAGCAGTATTGGCGCCGGAGTTCCCCGGCCGCAGCATGATCGCCGCGGGCTCCCCGGTGCCCTCAGCGCCGTGGTCGATGAACGCGAACAGCGGGTGAAAGCCATATCCTTTCTTGAATGTCGGTGCAGCCCTTTCTTTCTCGCTGTGAGCGTCCAGCAGCGATGCGTCCAGGTCGATGATCAGCGGATGCTCGGCGTCGATGTCGTGGTCGGGTGCGTGTTCTCCGGACTTCGCCCAGGCCGTGGCTCTGGCCCTGGCGCGAGCAGAAGCCATCCCCGACAGCACCTTCGGTGCGTCCGCGGCCAGCACCGCGATCAGCCGCGACACCGTCGAATCCGAGGCCACCGAACCGAAAACCCCAGGCTCGCACCGCAATACCGACAGATCCGCCGCGCAGTCACCGCCGATCGCGATCGACACCGCCAGATCCAGCACGATCTTGCCCGGATCGTGCGTCGCGAGGGATTTGCGCCACGGCGCCAGCACCTGCGACAACACCCGATCCAACCCGACTTTGGCCGCAACGCGCAGCAGCGCGACCGCCCCGGCCTGCGACACGACGCCCGTTCCGGTCCCGTCAACTTTCAGCGACGGGTACCACGACATAGACTGACTCACCGAAAGGGTGCTCCTGCAACTGCCATATTCGAACCTAGACAACTCGAATTATCGCAGGTCAGAGCACCCTTTCCTCATACCGACACACGGTGTCGGAATTCCGGTGAATGCGCGAGG
>NZ_WEGK01000043.1 GCF_009604405.1 Nocardia macrotermitis | reverse complement strand
TTGATCGAGCCGTTGGGTGTGATCTGGTAGATCCGGGTTCCGAGGGGGAGTCCGTTTTCGTCGAGTTTGTGCGCCAGTTCCTGTGGGTTCTTCAGTATTTCGAATCCGTGGGCCTGGTGTGCGGGTGGTGTGGTGTTGGTGTTCTCGGGTGGGTTGAGGTCCATCGAGTCGGAATCGGTGTGGGTTGTGGGTGTCCTCGGGTGGCTTCCGTCGCCGTGGGTGGGGTTGCCGGTGCGGGGGATCGTCCGGGTTTGGGTGGTGGTGTGTGTGGCCGAGCCGCGTCTGAGGTCCGCGCGTGCCAGAATTTTGTTGATCTGTGCCTGGGTGAGCACCCCGTCCACTGGAGTGATCAGCCCGTCGGACACGACTTGCTCCACGAGTTCCCCGCGCCCGCGTTGAGCCGTCGTCTTCGTGAGCCGGAGGCCTTTGGTCACCGCCCACAGCGATAGCGTCACTGCGTTGGTGTTGGCGCCGGGGATCTTGCAGTAAGGGTTCGGGCTGTTCTTGGCGGCGTTCGCGATTTCTTTGTCTGTGGTATTTCCGGTGTCGGCGTATTGCGCGGCGGCGTGTACCAGGTATACGCCTGTGACAGGGCCGAGTTCGATCTTGGGCTTGCTGTTGTCGTGTGTTCGGCTCGCGGTCGGAGCAGGGGCGTCCGTCGGGTTGTTGAGTGGTGGGGCGTTCGGGTTGTTGAGTTCCGTGCGTTTACGAATTTTATCGATGTGCTCCTTGGTGAGTTTCTTGGACGGAGTGAGCGATCCATTTTCGACGAGTTTCTCCACGAGTTCTCCGCGTCCGCTCCGGGGTTTCCTATTGGTGATACCGGCTTGCTTGGACAATCTATTCAGCGTTTGGTTCACTGTGCGTTCGCTGGTAGGTCTGCCGTCTTTCGTGATATCGCTCGCAATATCTCTGTCGGTGGTACTTCCGGTGTCGGCGTATCGCGCGGCAGCGTATTGCGCATACATGAGTCGGGTTGGATGGATAGCCATCTGGGTCGTGGGTCTGTCGTCTGATTGTTCTCCGGTTGGTGTGGGCGTGTTGTCAGGGACGTCGGGTGCGATGGAGCCGTCGTTGCCTTGTGTGCGTCTTTCGACTGCTTTTATGTGTGCTTCGGTGATTCCATTGTTTGCCGTGGTGATCCACTTGTCTTTCACGAGCTTCTCTATGAGGGGCGCGCGTTGGTTCCCGCCGTGACCACCGCGTGTCTCTGCTCCCACTTTTTCGGTCAATCGCGCCAGTGTCTGTCGCACTGCGTTGGCGTTGGTCCCGGCAGCTTCTGCGATTATCTCGTCGGTGACGGTTTCGCCCTGCGCGTACAGCTTGACAGCATATTCCGCGGCGGTGCGCATGGCGTCTCCGGAGATCCTGATCGTGGGGTGGACGGGTAGTTGGCTCGTGGTTGGTTCGGGGGTGTTGGTTGTCTCGGTGTCGGGTGTGCCGAGGCCGAATTCGGTGAGGTCCAGTGTTGTGGTGTTGGGGGCGGCTTGTACGTGCCTGTCGATTTCTTCGAATGTCGATTGCCAGTCCTCTGGTGCTGAAGAGGAGGAGGCTGCGGGGTCGAGTGTGTAGTCCATGTAACTTCGTGGACCTGCTGCTGGGTTTCTTCGGTTTCCTCGCGGTGATGGCCGCGGCGATGGTGCTGTTCAGCTCGCAACGGGCGTCCAACGCGCTGACCGGACTGGACGAATCCGCGTTGCGCGGCCT
>NZ_WEGK01000042.1 GCF_009604405.1 Nocardia macrotermitis | reverse complement strand
TGTCAATGGCCATATGGAAGTCGCCGTTGGTGGCCAAGTGAGGTATCCACTGGTGGCCAGGGAAAGTCCCCACCCTCTTGCGGGTGGGGGTCGTTATTTCAGGGGCGGTCACCTCGCTTGGTCCGGTTTTTCATGCGGTAGGAGTCGCCGTCGGTGATGACGACGGTGGCGTGGTGCAGGAGCCGGTCCAGGATGCTGGCGGCGGTGGTGTGTTCGGGCAGGAAGCGGCCCCATTGCTCGAACGGCCAGTGTGACGCGATGGCCAGGGAGCGGCGTTCGTAGGCGCCGGCGACGAGCCGGAACAATAGTTGGGTGCCGGTGTCGTCGAGTGGGGCGAATCCGATTTCGTCAAGGATGACGAGATCCGCGCGTAGCAGGGTGTCGATGATTTTGCCGACGGTGTTGTCGGCCAGGCCGCGGTAGAGGGTGTCGATCAGGTCGGCGGCGGTGAAGTAGCGGACTTTGTGTCCGGTGTGGATGGCGGCGTGTCCGAGCCCGATCAGGGTGTGACTTTTGCCGGTGCCCGGCGGGCCGATGAGGCATAAATTGTGTTGTGCCCGTATCCATTCCAGGCTCGACAGGTAGTCGAAGGTGGCTGGTGGGATGGACGATGCGGGGACCTCGAAGCTGTCGAGGGTTTTCAGGACGGGGAACGCGGCGGCCTTGAGCCGGTTGCGGGTGTTGGAGGCGTCGCGGGCTAGGAGCTCGGCCTCGATCAGGGTGCGTAGCACCTCTTCCGGGGTCCATCGCTGAGTTTTGGCGACCTGCAACACTTCCGGTGCGTTGCGACGGACCGCGGCCAGCTTCAACCGGCGCAGTCCGGCGTCGAGGTCGGCAGACAGCTCCGGGACATGTTTGGGGGCAACCGTTTTCGCCCGGGTCGTGGCGGTCATGAAGCGCTCCCATCATGGTCGATTTTGTAGGCGTCCAGGGACCGGGTCGGCGCGGTGGGCAGGTCCAGCACTAGCGCGTCTCCGGCCGGACGGGGCTGCGGAGCGCCTGCGCCGGCAGCCAGGATCGACCGGACGTCGGCGGCGCGGAACCGCCCGAACGCCACCGCGCGACGCAGCGCGGCGACCAGGACGTGCTCGCCGTGGGCGGCGCCGAGGCCGAGCAGGATCTCCAGCTCCGAACCCAGGCGGGTATTGCCGATCGCGGCCGCACCGACCAAGAACGCTTGCGCGTCCTCGCCGAGGGCGCAGAATTGTTGTTCGACATTGGTTTTCGGGCGCGGCCCTCGACTGGGTGCGGGCCGCGGGCCGTCGTAGTGGGCATCGAGGATCGACGCGGAGCCCGGTGCGACCAGCTCGTGCTCGGCCACGATCACACCGGTCGCGGGTTCGAGCACCAGCAGTGCACCGCAGTCCAGGAGGATATGCACCGCCATGCCGATCAGGCGGGTCGGCACCGAATAGCGGGCCGACCCGTAACGAACACACGAGAGGCGGTCGACCTTGCGGGTCACCGCCGGGGCGCCGACCTCCAACCGCAGAGACGGCAACGGGGACAACAACTCCCGCTCGATCGCGAGACGTTCGTCGGGAACAGCGCAGATCTCCGAATGCACCAGCGAATTCACCTCCGCGCACCACGATTTCGCCGCCGTGTTGGCATCGCGCAGGCCCAGGACCCGCCCGTTCACCGCTGCTTCGGTCAGTAACGGGACGGCCAAATCCCGTTGGGCATACCCGCACAGGTTCTCCACGATGCCCTTGGACTGCGGATCATTGGCGTGACACCAATCCGGGGCGAACCCGTAATGCGTTGCGAACCGGACGTATTCGGGTGTCGCGACGACCACGTTCGCGACCACCCCACCCTTCAAACACCCCATCCGATCGGCCAGCACCTTCGCGGGGACACCGCCGATCGCGGCGAACGCCTCAGCGATCAACGCCAGTGTGGTCGACTGCTTCTGATCGGCGGCGAACGCGGTGAACCGCCACCGCGAGAACGCCAACACCGCGCAGAACAGCTGCAACCCCGGCGCGGCCTGGGCCCAATCGATCACCAGATACTCACCCGGCGACCACACCGCCGGACGACGACCCCGATGATTATCGGTGCGCCACAACGCTTTCTGCTGCGCGACCAGCCGCCGGAAATTACGCGACGACCCGTCATAGCCAGCGGCGCGGGCGATCGGCAGCAGCCGCTTGGCCGAGATCCGGGCATTGGATTTCGTGACCCGCTCGGCGACCAGCTCGGCCACCCGGTCGTAGTTACGGGCTCGTGGCTCCCGCTGCGCCCGGTCGCCACCGGCCTCGGCACGGTCCACGACCCGTTTCACGGTCTTATGGGTGGTGCCGCACAACTCGGCCGCACCACGATACGTTCCGACCTCTCGATAGGCGGAAATAATGTCCATTCGCTCCCTCGCAGACTTCAATGGAACTCCCTGGGCAGTGACGGATGACAGTTGGCGCTATCACCGTCACCGCCCAGGCCACGAGCTCCGGGCATCGACACGACAAGCAAGGGGAAACGGGAACTTCTACCTGGCCACCAGCGGGGACCTACAACCGGCCACCAGTGGAGACTTTCTCATGGCCACGGACA
>NZ_WEGK01000041.1 GCF_009604405.1 Nocardia macrotermitis | reverse complement strand
CAAAACCATCACCGGCCACGACCAGATGGAACTGGCGGTGAAGTCCTTCTTCCGGCGCGTCCAGAAGCTACCCGGCCACGTCCGCAGCTACTTCCAGGCCCCACACACCATTTACGCTTCAACCGTTAAGTTCCTGGTCAATAATTGCCTGTGCGGCAATGGATTACAAAGTTGCGACGAATTTGCTCGCCGAGCTCACATCAACTGCTTCAGCAACGATGAGAATTTCCGCAGATGGTCGATATCCTCCGGGGTCGGAGGCGTGGGATCGAAGTGTGCGATGCTGTTCCGGACCGACTTGACCCTCCTGAGATCATTGACGAACATGGCCCGGTCCACGCCGCGCCAGCCGAGGCTTTGCCAGTTGGCTTCTACGGCAGCGGCGTACTTGTCGGATTCTGGATGCAACAGTTTCAGGTAGTCGCCGAACATCAAGCCCGCGATACTGTTCTTGCCCTTCAGTATCGCGCCGATGGCGTTCGCGTCGAGTCGGCTCAGACAGCTGCGTAGTCTGCTCTCGATCTCGCCGAGCAGGTAGTACGGCAGTGCGGTGTCGTGGAAGCGTCTGGTGATATCGGCCGTGGTGATGATTCCGGTCAGGCTGCCGGTGTTGTCCCGCACGAGCAGGTAGCCGTGTTCGTTCAGCCGGGGCAACTCGCGGAACAGGTCCATGTGTTTTTCGACCGTCTCGGCCGGCTCCATGGCGTTCGCGAGTTCGTGAGCGATGCCCGTGCGGAGATACATCGTGGCGACCGAACGCCAGGTCACGATGCCTTTCAACTCGGAAACCCCATCGATGACCGGGATCTGGGACAGCCCCTCGCGCTGCATCATGTGCAGGGCCTTCTGCAGGGTGTCATTCGAGCGGACGGACTTCGCCCGCAGAATGTCCGTCGCGGTTGCGCAGGGCAGGTCGCTGACCAGAAAAGGCCGGTGCGGTAACGCGTCCGACTGGGAGTCGTCCGCGTCGTTCCCGTCATCGTCGGTCACCGTGGCGGGCCCCGGTGGGACAACTTTCATCGTCTCGGTCCGGCGGCAGGTGCTGAACGGGGGATCGGTGGTCAGTCCGACCGATTGCAGTGCCGCATCGATTACCGGCACCGAATGGTAGTTGCGCACTCGAAATCCGAAGAACCGCAGCAACTCCGCGATCGTCTGCTCGGTACCCCCGAGAGCTGCGATGAGTTCCGGTGAGGGGAGTTCGGTCATGGTCATCGCTCCGTCGGCGCGCGGAAGAGGGTGTCCTTGCCCATGGCATCGGTGACGAGTCCGACCAGTTGCCGGGAGCGATCGGCGTAGAATCCGTGGAAGTCGTCGGTGCGCAGTGTCGCCGGGTCGATCAGGTGGGTGGCGATGAAGTCGTCGAACCACTCGTCGCGAGTACCAGATTCGCTGGCCAGGACGGGCAGATAGGAACTCGGTGCCCCGACGATGCTGCGGCTGGCACGATTGGACAGCATCGTCTTGTTCACAATCGAATTCGCGCGCGAAGTCGGAATATTGTTGCGGCTGCACCAGTTCTTCGGGAATACCTGGCGGATGTCCACGGCATTCTGCAGCAGTGATCCCGCGGTCATCGGTTCCTGATTGTAGTACCAGTCGATCGCGCCCTGTTTGACCAGCAGTGCGTAGATTCCCTTGTAGGCGGCGCTGTTTCGAGTGCTGAGGGTATCGAGGCGGTCGTTCAGGAAGATGGCCTCGGCGACCGTATCGGGTATCGGTCCGTCGGCCCGTATCCACTCGACGAGCTGCTCGACATCGCGCGAGAGCCGACTCTCCGTCGATCCGCTGTACATCTCGCCCAGCACACCACACCAGAACCAGCGGGAAATCCGCGCCTCCGCCCCGGGATCGTCCACTGCCTCACCGACGATGGTGTGTGCAACTGCCAGTGGCAGCAGTTGCGGCCGATATGGCAGGTCATCGGAGTGGACGATGCACTGGCGGGTGAGGAATTCGCCGACCCAGGCGAAGGAATCCCGCAATTGCGGAGCGATCCTGTCGAATGCGGTCAGCGGTAGGTTCAGCAGATCGCGTCGCTTGCACGACACCGATGCGGTGAGCCCGGCCTGTTTGCGCTCCCAGGTGTAGGCCAGCGTGACGGCCTGCAGGAAGTCCGAACTCGACAGGCCGTGGTCGATGCCCGCATCCAGCTGACCGAGAACCGGATAGGACGTGGCGAGGTCCTTCTTGATGTCCTGCCACACCTCGGGCAGCCGGTAGTAGTCCGCGTGTTCGGTCTCGTAGTCCCTGTTGCCCGCGTAGGTGGCGGTGAGAAGTTCGAAGACGTTGAGCGGCACACCGTTCGTGTTGACTCGCTCGAAGACCGAACACACCGCGTCCGGGGTCGTGGCGGCTTCCAGCCGGATCATCGGGATCAGGAACGATCGGATGTTGTGCAGGATCGGATCGAAGCCGGCCCACAGCTGCCACCCGTCGGTGACGTTGGTGACGAATTCGCGCATCCACGCATTCACCCGGTCGGCATCGAAGACGATGTGCAGCGGGAAATGCTTGGCGCGGCATTCGGCCGCGGTGTCGCCGAGATCGAGTTCGATCGTGGGACGTTTCGACTTGTCCCGGTAGAAGCGGTCGGGTGGAACCGAGATGATCGACTCGTCACGATCGCCGCCGCTGACGATCGCCCGCTGGATATCGATGTAGTACCAGCGTTCCAGCGCCTTGCCCCGGGCGTCCGAGGTGAGCACGGGTTCGTCCCGGTACAGGCTCTGGAAGAGTGAGGTGAGACGTTGCTGCCCGTCCAGCAGCAGCAGATCGGGGTCGATCGGCCCGGTGGATTCCGATCCGGTGAGCGGGCGCGCGCGAAACTGCGATTTTCCGCCGGTCTCCAAGGTCATGACCACGCCCAGCGGATAGTCCAACGTCACCGTCGCGATCAGCTCCCGGATGCGCTGATCGTCCCACTTCCAATCGCGCTGGAAGTCCGGCAGTTGCATGGCGCCGGAACGAATCTGCTCGAGTACGGTGTGAAGCTTCGGACTGTCGAGTGCCACGACGTGTCCCCCTGGACATCTGGTCGAATGTAGTGTGCTGCGTAATATCTGATACCACAATTGATTTCGCCACGGATGTCAATGCCCGTGCGGACCGGTCGGTAGATATTTGCCTCAGGAACGAAGCGTCCAACGGACCTGCTCGGCCAGTACGGCCCGGGTGGTCGCGGGGTCTGCGAGTCCACCAGCGTGTTCCGGACGTTTCGCGGGTGATCGGGGTTGTGTCGGTGCGAACCGGGCGTCACGTGATGTACTGTGCTGGACAGGGCGGATAGGTTGTTGCCCAAGGGGATTCAATGTTCAGCGCAGGTGATCGAGGAGGGGAACGGCTTACCGTGGTCGGGTCGGGTATATCGGGATGTGGGGAGCCGGGGTGACTCTCGTTGTGTCGCACGAGGTTCCCGATGGGTCCCTGCCGATCAGTGCGATGAAGGAAGAACTGAGTCGGGCGTATGTGCATATGCTGGCCAGTTCCTGCGGCTTGACGGTTGGTGAGTGGTCCCAGGATTACGACTGCACCGATGTCACGCTCAGCTCCAGTGTCGACTACTCCCCGAACATGTACGGTCCGAGCATTGCCGTGCAGCTGAAGTGTTCGGCGCGCAGGCTGATGCGGCGCGACGAGGGGATCGCCTTGGCGCTGGATGCGAGGGCGTACGACCGGATGTCGCGCACCAATCGTTCGAACCCCGCGCTGCTCTGTGTGCTCGCCGTGCCCGTGGAGGTGGGGCGTTGGCTCGAGCTGGGTGCCGATGGACTCCTGGCGCGTAGTCATATGTACTGGCGCTGGGGCCATGAGTTCCCAGCCTTGAAGGACGGGCAGGGTAGTCGGACGGTTCGCCTCCCGAGAGCTAATCCTGAATCCGTGGACGTGGTCGGTGGGGCGGGGTGTGCCGGAATAGGAAAAGTGCCTTCCGAGCTGCGATGATTGATGTTCTCTACGCAACAATCAACAGCAGATCGGGAAGACACTTTCAGTGCGA
>NZ_WEGK01000040.1 GCF_009604405.1 Nocardia macrotermitis | reverse complement strand
CACCCGACACCACCACCATCACCACCACCACCTACACACCCCAAGCCCAACCCACCCTCATCCCCAACCACCCCCTCAACGACCCCACCACAACCACCACATTCGCCACCACCCTCATCGGCGCACCCGAAACAACCACACCCACCCAACCCACCACCCCCCAATGGGAACAAGACTTCACCACAATCGACCACACACTCGGCCTCACCATCACCGACTCGACGGACTACACATTCGACCCCGCAGGCCCCTCCTCTTCGGCACCGGGGGACCGGCCATCGACATTCGAAGAAATCGACAGGCAAATACCAGCCGCCGACACCACGATGCTGGACTTCACCGAATTCGGCTTCGGCACACCCGACACCAACACACACGACAACCCCGAGACCAGGATTACAGTCCACCGCGCCGAACACATATACGCACTGTACGCTGCCGCACAATACGCCAACACCGGGAATATAATCGACGCAGATATCCGACGCGACGTCGAGAGAACCGGAAAATCTGTCACCAGAGGCACAGTAAGCCTACTGCTGCAAAATCTTGGTAAACGACTGAGTACACCGGAGAACCAATTTTCGAGCGAACGCGTGAAGCTCGTGAAGTATCTCTTGAAAAA
The DNA here is from genome assembly GCF_009604405.1 of Nocardia macrotermitis. Classification (GTDB taxonomy): domain Bacteria; phylum Actinomycetota; class Actinomycetes; order Mycobacteriales; family Mycobacteriaceae; genus Nocardia; species Nocardia macrotermitis. The sequence goes on along the minus strand of NZ_WEGK01000040.1, from coordinate 3,997 downwards.
GGGATTCATCGTTCCAGTGAACGGGGTGATCACCCAGGAACAGATCAACCAAATTTGGCGCCTGATGAAACTCGATGCCCCGGACACCCCGACACCCGACTCCCCGACACCCGACTCCCCGGCAGACGCTCCTGATACGCCCATGCCCCCACTCGACCCGACCGCACACATATACGCGCACCACGCCGCCGCGCTATACGCCAACACCGAAAAAACCACAGACAAAGCTATCGCGAACGCCGCCAAGAACAGCGAAGTCCCCGGCTACACGATCGCCGACGCCACCATCAGCAAAGTGACACACTCGCTGTTGAGGTTGGCCACAGACGTGGGAATCGAAGGCAGGAGTGGAATTTCCACGCGCGGGGAACTCGTCAAGAAACTCGTCTCCACCAGACGGATCACTACCGTGCCCGGGCTACTCACCCCGGAACAGATCAAAAAAATTCAGGACCTCGCGGAACGCGACAACCGCCGCCCGGCCACACACACCGCCACTGACACCCAAGCACCACCCCCCACCTGGGATCAGATAAACAACGAACTCGACCACCTATTCCCCGACGGGCAACCACAGAATCAAACAGTCGACACCCCGGACAACATCGACGACACCACACCCACCGAAAACCAAGCACACGACAACAGTAAGCCCAGGTTCGAACTCGGCCCTGTCGCACGCATATACGTAGCACACGCTGCCGCGCTATACGCCGACACCGGCCAAACCAGAGACGTGGATATCGCGAACGCTGCCAAGAACAGCACCGACCCCGACTACAGGATCGCCGACGCCGACTCCAAAAAAGTGTCGAACTCGCTGTTGCCGCTGAACAAAACCATGGGTATCACAGCCAAGCGAGGTCTACCCGGACGTGGGGAACTCCTGAAGAAACTCGCCGTAACCGGGCGACTCACCCCGGTACCCGGGCTACTCACCCCAGAACAGATCAAAAAAATTCAGGACCTCGCGAAACTCGACAACCGTCACCCCACCACACACACCGGGACCCGGGCAGATCACGACGGCAACCCCACCCACGGTGATGCCCCCCCAACCGACACCACCACATTCGCCACCACCCTCATCGGCGCACCACACAACACCGGGCCACAGCCAACCCCCGCCGGACCCAAGAAAACATCACGCGCGTACCACTACCTGATGCTCGCCGCCATCCTCGAAAAAAATACCAACAAGGACATCGCGGAAGCCGCAAAACTCCACCTCGGCGACGGTTACGCGAACACCTCCACAGACGCGGTGAAATTCTCGCAGATGACACTGCGTAAAAATCTGGGGTTCGAGAGCGGGCAGGAGAACCAGATCATCGTGAACGCGGCTCTGGCGCAGAACTGGATCACCCGTGAAGAGATAGGAGAATTCCGCGACCGAATATACCGCGGCAACGAGATCCCATCGATCCGCGAACCCGAACCCGACACCACCACCACTCCGCCCACCCGCTGGAACCCCGTCGCGCCCGGCACACGCAACGCCCTCATCGCCACAGCAGCCCGCATCGCAGGCGAAAACAACCCACAAAAGATTCGCGAACTACTCGCCGACCACCTCGAAACCAACTCCCAGCTCTACCTCCAACACCTCACCAACGACAGCTACGAAGGAAAATTCGAAGACCAACGCGACGTCTACAACCAATACCTGTACACACACAAATTCGACGAATCCAACCCAGAACACCTCGCACAATTCAATACCTGGCTCAGCGAACACCGCGCACAAACACTCGCCAACGAAATCTCCGCACTCCGCAACACAAATTACGACTACTACGACAACCACAACCGACTACGCGGCCACGGCAACACCCCCCTACTCCTCATCGCCGCAATCAACCTCACTCCCCACACAAACTTCACCATCCAACACCCCGACCACACCCAACACCACTACCGCAACACACCCAACCAACCCACCATCCACATACACCATAAAAACGACAACACCTACTACACCGGCACCACCATAAAACTCACCAAAAACGAACGCAGATACCTAACACACCTCGTCGACGGGCAATCGCTCACCGAGATCGCGGGGATCACGAATTTCCCCGTCGAGGCGGTGAATGGATCGCTGTACGACCTTCGCGAAAAAGTAGGAATCGAGGCTACTCGCAAGGCGGGATATGATGCGCTGAGAACATGGGCCATCCAGACAGGGGAACTCACACGGAACGCCGCCGACGACACCGACAACCCCGCGAACCCCGACAACACCACCAACCCCCCCGCACCGACCACGACCCGAACAAACGGATTCGAAACACTCGACACCACCCTCGAACTCGCACGCAGACTCGACTACAACGAACTCCCCCCCGGAACCCACATACACCTCTCCACACCCGACGGCCCCCACCACTGGACCACGACCACCAACACCAACACCGACAACCCCATCCGAACAACACTCAACACCCTCGACCACACCCAAAACAACCCAGTCATCATCCACACACCCGCCACACCCACATCCACATCCACCGGCACCACACCAGTGCACTGGAACCACGTGGAACCCGGCACACACCACCCACTCATCGCCACCACCGCCCGCATAACAAACACAGACCCACAACACATACGCGAAAAACTCGCCCACCACCTCGAGACCAACCGAGACCGCTACCGCCACCACATCACCAACGACACCCTCGACCACGAACGCATCGCCCAACTGACCAGATACCAGAAATTCCTGGCCACACACCCCGACAACATCGCCACAGCCGCAGTCATCGACGCGAACACACAATTCGAAACCCAGCTCACCGAACAACGCACCCAGCTACTCGACAAAGAAATCGAAGCACTCCGCAACCCCAACACCCCCTTCCCCACCACCAACCGACTACTCGGCCACGGCAACACCCCCCTCGCCCTCATCGCCGCAATCAACCTCACCGACACAACCAACTTCACCATCCAACACCCCGACACCACCCGACACCACTACCACAACAAGCCCGGCCAACCCGCCATTCACATACGCCACAACAACGACAACACCTACGAAACCGGCACCACCATCACACTCACAGAACACGAACACGCCTACCTCCGATACCTCGTCGCCGGACACACCGACGAAGAGATCGCGAACACCCTCCAACAAAGCGAAGATCCGAAGTTCAAGAAGACCAGTCACAGCGCAGTAAGAAATTCCATGAGAACACTGCGCCAAAAAATAGGAATCAACACCGATCATATACTTGGGCGCACCGCTCTCATAGCATGGGCCAAGCAGACAGGGGCGCTCAACCAAAGAGCCCCCCTCGAACGCGACGACAACGATCAACAACTCGGCCGTGCAACACACCCGTTCCCCACAACACACAAAGAATGGATGAACGCATTCGACCTATTCAGCAACCTCAACCCTGACACCGACTACACGACAGACCCCGACCCCACCAACACCACCAACATCGCCACCACACGCGCACCCCCAACACAAAAGAACCCGCCCCTCGAACACACCGCCACCATCGACCGTGACGAACTCATAATCACCAACAACAAAGAGATCACACTCACCAACGGCAAAACGGCCACGGTCACCGCCCATCAACGCACACTCGCGGCATACGCAGCCCTCGGGTACTCCACCAATTACGCGATCGCAGAAGCCCTCAAGAAAACCGGACATTCCAGGTACGTAGGCATCCGGGACACTGCGGTGAAGGGAGTGCTGGGACAACTCAGCACCCTATTAGAGGTCCCGGACCTCCCCCCTACCAAGAGGCGTAGCAAGCTCGTCGAACTGGCCAAAGCAAGTAAGGCGATCACCGAGGACGACCTCGACAAACTCCGCGCTCACGGAGCCGGCCCCGAAAACAACCCCCGGCCGCGGCGAAACTGCCCAGCGCACCCAGCCGGGTCGGCGAATCGTGATTGCCCGAGGTGGCCACGATCACCGCACCCGCGGCCCGGATCGCCTCGAATCCCCGGTTGCACACCGCGATCGCGT
>NZ_WEGK01000004.1 GCF_009604405.1 Nocardia macrotermitis | reverse complement strand
CAAAACCATCACCGGCCACGACCAGATGGAACTGGCGGTGAAGTCCTTCTTCCGGCGCGTCCAGAAGCTACCCGGCCACGTCCGCAGCTACTTCCAGGCCCCACACACCATTTACGCTTCAACCGTTTAGTTCCTGGTCAATATGTCAGCCCTCGAACGGGCTCAAGCCCATTGGAATCTCCAGACGGGGCGTTTGACGAGACTTGTGGCGTAACTGTCGAGCGCCACTTCTTCCTGCCAGATGCTTGGGCAGAATCCCGCGTGTTCCAAGGTGATTCGCCGCGCCTCGGTGAGGGTGGACGGTGGTGCGGCCACGGACAGTTCCAGTGTGGTGCTGCCGAGCCGGACCACGCGGATGCCGAATCTGTCCTCCCAGGTGCGTAGGACCGCGGAGATCTTCTCCACGTCCCAGGTGTAGTCCATCGCGCCGGTCCAGCCGATCAGGGCCGGGGTGTCGGCGCTGCGGATGCTGGGGACGAGTGCGAGTCGAGTCGTGTCGGGGGCCTCGGCGGCCAGGCGGCCCGCAGCGTATCCGGGATGGACGGACAGTCGCTTGGCCGGGGCGAATCCGGGCCACCCGTTGCCCGAGTAGTCGAAGTACTCGCGGATCAGCTGGTCGCCGGGGACTCGTTCGATGACATCGGTGGTCGGGGCGGCGCCGAGGAGATCGATGTCCACCGACGAATCGAGCAGCAGCGGGTACAGGCCGGTTCGCAGATGGTCGTCGTACATCCGTTCCCACCACCGGCGGAGTGCGGGCCCGGCCTCCTCGGACACCCACATGACGGGCCTGCCGCGCCCACCTTCGGCGGAGACGACGTGCCCGGGCGGGAAGTCCTCGGGCAAGGTGTTGAACGAATTGTTGGCACACATGGCGTTTGAACCCCCTGGAGTCCGTCGGAACTCGATCGAATCTGTGCCCGCGAAGCTATGCCGGGGCACCGACAGACAGCGATTCCGCGACACAGATCCAAGGTGAGAGGTCTGTGCAGGTCAGGTGTGGTGATTCTTGTCGGTGGGGCTCGGTAACCTGCCCACATCGTTCGAGATCATGGGGAGGTTGTGGTGATGACGCACTGCACGACGGGCTCGAAAATCGGTTTCGCCGAGTGCTTTTCGGCGATAGCCTCGGTATCACCGTGGGCGAGGTGCGCTGCGGGTTCTCGGCCGGAGGAGGGAAGCGATGCGAGGCGTGTACTGCGCGGTCGTCGCCACCCGGTCTCGGTTCGAGGTGATGCCGGTGTCCATGCGGGCCCGGTGTCGGCTGCGCGGCCGACACTGAGGGACCGGACCGATCACGGGCCCGTCGTGGGCCCTGGCGAGCTGCCTGCGGGCGCTCGTGTCCGGGAATTGCGCTGTCCCGATCCGGATCAGCAGAAACGACCGAATACCGTGCGTACCAACCTGTCTCGAACCACCCCGGCCATTGTTCGCAATCTGGGCTCCTCGCCCATGTCGATGCCGGGAAGACCACTGTCACCGAGCGCATGCTCTACCTGGCCGGGGAGATCCACCGGCGCGGTGAGGTGCGCGAGGGCACGACCGTCACCGATTACGATCCGCAGGAACGGGATCGGGGCATCACCATCTTCGCCGCCGCCGTGAGCTGCGGGTGGCGCGAGCACCGGCTCAATCTGATCGATACGCCCGGGCATGTGGACTTCTCCGATGAGGTGGAGCGAGCGCTGCGGGTGCTGGACGGCGCGGTCGCGATCTTCGACGCGGTCGCCGGTGTCGAGCCGCAGAGCGAATCGGTGTGGCGGCGGGCCGATCGGTACGGGGTGCCGCGGATCGCCTTCGTGAACAAGATGGACCGCGCCGGAGCGGATCTGGATGCCGCCGTGGATTCGATTCGCCGCCGATTGCATCCGACTCCGGTCGTGGTGCAGTTGCCGATCGGCCGGGAAGGCGGGTTCTGCGGTGTCGTGGATCTGGTGCGGATGCGGGCGCTGGTGTGGGCGGACGATTCCGGTGTGCTCGCGTGCGAGCCGATTCCGGAGGAGCTGCTCGCGTAGGCGGCCCGTCGGCGTGCCGAGTTGGATGAGCTTGTGGCCGAACGACATTCGACGGCCTTCGAGGAGTATGTCGTGCGATCCGAGTTGTCGGAGGGCACCCTCGTCGAGGCGTTGCGGGCGTTGACCTGCCGCGGCGAGATCGTGGTGGTGCTGTGCGGGGCGGCCTACCGGAACCGTGGGGTCGAGCCGCTGCTCGATGCGGTGGTGGATTATCTGCCCGCGCCGCTGGATCGTCCGGCGGTGTGCGATGTCTGTGACGAGACGCGACGGCGCTCGGCGGATCCGGCGGAGCCCTTCGCGGCGCTGGTGTTCAAGGTGCAGGCGACGTCCACCGGCCGCCTGACCTACCTGCGGGTGTATTCGGGAACGCTGAGCAAGGGTGATGCGGTGCTCGATGCCGCCGTGCGGCGGAGCGAGCGCATCGGACGGATCCTGCGGGTGCAGGCGGATCGGAGAACGGAGGTGAGGCAAGCGATGGCCGGTGACCCCGCGGCCGTACCCGAGGCAGCCTGATCGCCGTCTCGGGTACGGCCCGCCCGCGCCGACAACCGCGCGTCGGACCTGTGCCGTTGTGCCGAGCTGTGCTCGTGGCGTGAGGTGCTCGACGCTTCGAGTGCGGGACCGCTCAGCGCCGGTAACTGTTCGTCGGACTTCTTCAGGCTGTGTCGCGCTGCATCCTTGTAGTGAGAGTCTGTTGTATCGGTTCCGAGCGATATATCGGTGGGGAGGTGGTGGAGCATCAGGGCGGACAGGACACGGTCGAATTCGGCGTCGGGGTCGGAGCCGATCACTTCGGCCGCGGGTTGGGCTCGGATGGTTTTGATGGCGAGATTGCCGGTGCCGCAACCAATTTCGATGACGCGGTGGCCGGGTTGGAGGTCGGCCTGTGCGATCAGGCGGTCGTGCAGGGCGGGGGTGCCCAGGACTCGGGAGAGGAGGTCGAAGGCGGGCAGCAGGATGTCGTGTCCGGCGGCGGGGAGGTAATCGTGCGGCTGACACGGGTGGTGCGCCATCAGCGTGGCATGCCGGTCCACGACTATCGGAGCGATCCGGTGACGCCGCCGGTGTCGACGATGCGGTACTCGGGTTCCGAACCCGCGCGCCGCCGGCACATCCACAACTTCCCGGCGCTGTGGTACGTGCCGACGACCGGGTCGGTGCACGTGGCCGCGGCGGGACAGGTGGTCGACGGGTCGATGATCGAATCCGTCCGTACGGGTGTGGTGTGTTCTTCGATCCGGCCGCGCTGGGTAGTGCTCACCGTGCCCGCCGCCTACTGTCCGACCCCGACCTGCCGATCGCCGAAATCGCCCGCCGCACAGGCTTTTCCGATCCGGGATACTTCAGTCGCCAGTTCCGCCGCACCTTCGGACTGGCACCCCGGAGTTGGCGTGCGACCCCACCGACCTGAGCTGGTGAGTACCGATACCGCCCACAGCAGGATCGCGCCTACAACCAGGTGTCGAGGGTGGTTGTGGTGAGGAAGTGTTCGAGGTCGGCGCGCCAGGGAGCGGGGGTGGTCTTCTCCGGTTCGATGGCGGTGTACTGGCCTCGGTAGAACAGCAGGGGTCTGCCGGACTCGGTGGATTCCGACAGGTTCTGGACGCGGCCGAATACGACGTAGTGGTCGCCGCCGTCGATGACGTTGTCCACGGTGCATTCGATGGTGGCCAGTGCGCCGTCGAGTGCGGGCAGGTTCAGGTCCGTTGTGTGCCAATCGATTCCGGCGAATTTGTCGGGTTCGCGGGAGCCGAAGCGGGCGCACACGGGTTGCTGTTCCTCGGCGAGCATGTTGACGCAGAAGCTGCCGTTGGTCTCGATCGCCTTCCAGGAGCGGGACTCCTTGGTCGGGCAGAACAGCACCAGCGGCGGGTCCAGCGACAACGCGGCGAAGGACTGGCACGCGAAGCCGATCGGGGCCGAGTCCTCACCGAACGTTGTGATCACGGTGATGCCGGTGCAGAACTGCCCCAGCACATTGCGGAACTGGCGCGGGTCGATAGCGGGTTGCTCACTCGTGGTCATCTGCACTTGCCCTCTACTTGAATCCCACCGAGAAGTCGTGACCCCACAGGCTCACGGCGGTGGACTCCCGGGCGATCCAGGAGTGATCGTCGACTTCCAGTCCCTCGCAACCGTATTCGATGTCGAAGCCGCCGGGGGTCTTCATGTAGAACGAGAGCATCTTGTCGTTGATGTGCCGGCCGAGGGTGGCGGACATCTTGACCTTCTTGCGCGCCGCGCGATCCAGACACAGGCCGACGTCGTCGGAGTTCTCCACCTCGACCATCAGGTGCACGATGCCGGTCGGGTTCGGCAGTGGCAGGAACGCCAGCGCGTGGTGGCGCGGGTTGCAGCCGTAGAACCGCAGCCAGGCCGGGTCGCCGTCGGCGGGACGGCCGACCATCTGCGGGGGCAGCCGCATCGAGTCGCGCAGCCGGAAGCCGAGAACGTCCTGGTAGAACGCCTGTGCCGCAGCGTCGTCGGTGCAGGTCAGCACGACGTGGCCGAGGCCCTGTTCGGCGGTGACGAACTTGTGCCCGTACGGGCTGACGAACCGGCGGGCCAGATACTGCGCACCGTAGAACGCCTCGAGGGTGTTCTCGCCCGGATCCTGGAACCGGATCATGCCCTCGACGCGGCGGTCGGCGAGTTCCTCCTTGGTGGCCTCGGTGAACGGGACGTCCGCCTTGGTCAGGGTCTCCCGAAGACGTTGCAGCGCAGGGGCATCGGTGACCTCCCAGCCCGAGACCTGCAACCGGTCCCGCTCGCCGGGCACGATGACCAGGCGGGCGGGGAAGTCGTCCATGCGCAGGTAGAGGGCGTCGGGGTTGGAGCCCTCGCCCTCCATCATGCCGAGCACCTTGAGCCCGTACTCGCGCCAGGCCGCCATATCGGTGGCCTCGATGCGCATGTACCCGAGCGCACGAATACTCATATTCACCTCTCCTGTGTCTTGCGGGACACCCGCACCCGGTCGGCACGATGACAGGCTTCGCCATGGTATGTCATCGTGCCTCCTTGACCCCGAGCAGGAAATCGGTTGTCAGACGGTTGAATTCGTTGAACTTCTCCGCCTGGGCCCAGTGCCCGCAGCCGCCGAACACATGCAGTTGTACCCGCGGAATGGACTTGACCGCCACCAGCGCGCCGTCGAGCGGGTTGACCCGGTCCTCGCGGCCCCAGATCAGCAGGACGGGCTGACGCAGCTTGTAGGCGTCGCGCCAGAGCATGCCCTTCTCGAAGTCGGCCGAGGCGAAGGATTTGCCCATCGCGCGCATGGCGGCCAGCGACTCGGGGGTGCGGGCGAGTTCGAAGCGCTCGTCGATCAGCTCGTCGGTCACGAGTTTCTGGTCGAAAACCATGATGCGGATGAACTTTTCGATGTTCTCGCGGGTCGGTTCGCCGACGAAGGTGCTCAGCGCCTTCACGCCCTCGGTCGGGTCGGGCCCGAACAGGTTCGTGCTCACGCCGCCGGGACCCATCAGCACGAGCTTGCCCGCGCGGTCGGGGGAGTCGAGTGCGAACCGCACCGCCGCACCGCCACCGAGCGAATTGCCCAGAACGTGTACGCGGTCGGTGATTTCGAGCGTGTCGAGCAGATCCCGCAACGCCGAGGCGCTGTGCACGAAGTACTGCGGATGCTCGGTCGGCTTGTCGGACAGGCCGAATCCGGGCTGATCCACGGCCAGCACGTGAAAGTCCTTCGCCAACACCGGAATATTGCGCGCGAAGTTGGCCCACGAGGACGCGCCCGGACCGCCGCCGTGCAGCAGCACGATGGTGGGACCGTTGCCCACGCCCGCCTCGTGATAGTGCAGTTTCAGGTCGGGGCGGACCTGGGCGTAGCGGGAGGTGGACTCGAAGGTGATCTCCGAAACCGCGGTCATCACACCATCCCGTCGGTGACCGGCAGGCCGAACGCGTGCGTGCCGTACATCGTGTAGGCGCGCTCGGGATCGTTGGCGGCGTGCACCCGTCCGGCGTGCGCGTCGCGCCAGAAGCGTTGCAGGGGAGTGCCGTTCGCCAATGCGGTGGCGCCGGAACTCTCGAACATCTTGTCGATCGACGCGATGGCCCGGCCGGTGGCGCGGACCTGGTCGCGGCGGGCGGCCACGCGCAGCTCGAACGGGATCTCCGCGCCCGCGACGAGCAGCTTGTACTCGTCGGCGACGTTGCCCGAGAGCTGACGCCAGGCGGCGTCGATATCGCTGGCGGCCTCGGCGATGCGGACCTTGGCGAACGGGTCGTCCTTGGCCTTCTCACCGGCGTACGCGGCGCGCAGGCGCTTGCCCTGGTGCTCGACGTGCGCCTCGAGCGCGCCGTAGGCCATGCCGACGATCGGGGTGGAGATGGTGGTGGGATGGATTGTGCCCCAAGGCATCTTGTAGACCGGGTCGGTGTTCTCGGCCAGGCCGGGCGCGGTGAGGTCGTTCATCGACTTGTAGCTCAGGAAGCGGTGCCGCGGCACGAAGACGTTCTCCAGCACCAGGGTGTTGGAGCCGGTTCCCTTGAGGCCCACCACATTCCACACGTCGTCGATGCGGTAGTCGGTGCGCGGGACCAGGAAGCTGCCGAAGTCGACCGGCTTGCCGTTCTTGATCACCGGGCCGCCGACGAAGGTCCAGCTGGCGTGGTCGCTGCCCGAGGACCAGGCCCAGGAGCCGTTGACGATGTAACCGTCGCCGCTCTCGGTGACCACGCCCGCGCCCATGGGGGCGTAGGAGGAGGAGATCCGCACCGCCGGGTCCTCACCCCAGACTTCCTGCTGGGTCTGCTGGCTGAACTGGGCCAGATGCCAGTTGTGCACGCCGATGATGCCGGACACCCAACCGGTGGAGCCGCAGGCGCTGGCGATCTTGCGCACGGTGTCGTAGAAGATGACCGGATCGCACGCGTAGCCGCCCCACTGGCGCGGTTGCAGCAGCTTGAAGAAACCGGTCTCCTGTAGCGCCTTCATGGTCTCGTCGGGGATGCGGCGCAGATCCTCTGCCTCCTGCGCCTGTTCGCGCAGCTTCGGCAACAGCGCTTCGACCCGTTCGGTCACTTCTTGCGTCATCTCGGTGGCTGCTCCTGGCTCGATCGGTGCGGGGATCCTTCATCCTGGGGCTGATGTGTCCCCGGGACTGATGCTTACTCTGAGACTAGAACACGTTCCTGTTCATGTCGAGAACGGGTGTTCGCTGGGGGTGGTAGGTGGCCCGTGCCTGGTAGTCGTACGAATGACTGGCGCTGCGCGGGACAATTTTGTAACGTGTTCTAGTAATCGTAGAGGAGGGATCGCAATGGCAGGAACCCCACCACGGGGCGGGAAGGTCCGCGAGATCGATGTCGGCACCGCGCCCACCCGGTATGCGCGGGGATGGCATTGCCTCGGCCTGGCCGCACCGTTCCGGGACGGCAAGCCGCACGCCATCTCGGTGTTCGGCACCAAACTGGTGATTTTCGCCGACAGCAACGGCGAGCTGCAGGTACTGGACGCGTACTGCCGGCACATGGGCGGCGATCTGAGCATGGGCGAGGTCAAGGGCGATTCGGTCGCCTGCCCGTTCCACGACTGGCGCTGGGGCGGCAACGGCCGCTGCACCGGGATTCCGTACGGCCGCCGGGTGCCACCCCTGGCCAAGACCCGCTCCTGGATCACCCTCGAGCGCAACGGGCAACTGTTCATCTGGCACGACCACGAGGGCAACCCGCCGCCGGACGAGGTCACCATCCCGCACATCGAGGGCCCGTACACCGACGCCGAGGGCAACGCGACCGAAACCCTCGACGACGGCTGGACCGAGTGGACCTGGAACTCGATGCTGATCGAGGGCGCCAACTGCCGCGAGATCATCGACAACGTGGTCGACATGGCGCACTTCTTCTACATCCACTTCGCGTATCCGACGTTCTTCAAGAACGTCTTCGAAGGGCATGTGGCCTCGCAGTTCCTGGAGACCAAATCGCGCCCGGACGTGGGTATGGGCTCGCAGTACGGTGATTCGCTGCTCAAATCGGTGGCCGCGTACTACGGACCCTCGTACATGATCAATCCGCTGAACAATTTCTACGGTGGGTTCGAGGTCAAGAGCGTGCTGATCAACTGCCACTATCCGGTGTCGCAGGATTCGTTCGTGTTGCAGTACGGCATCACCGTGCAGAAGCCGAAGGGCCTGGACGACGTGTCGTCCAAGAAGCTCGCGGAGAAGATGACCGAGGGCATCGGCGTCGGCTTCCTGCAGGATGTGGAGATCTGGAAGCACAAGTCCAAGATCGAGAATCCGCTGCTGTGCGAGGAGGACGGGCCGGTCTATCAGCTGCGTCGCTGGTACGACCAGTTCTACGTCGACGTCGCCGAGGTCGATCCCAAGAGCACCCAGCGTTTCGAGTTCGAGGTCGACACGACCAAGGCGAACGAGGCGTGGGAGGCGGAGGTCGCCGAGAACCTGCGCCGCAAGCGGGAATCCGACGAGGCGGCCGCCGCGGAGGCGGGTGTGTGATGACCACCTGGGCGAAGGCGCCGGATTTCGCGGATCGTCCGGAGCGGCGGGCGCAGGTGCGTGCCCAGACGGTCGTGGACAAACAGCACTATCTCGAATCGGGGATGACGCCGCTGTCGTGTCTGACGTGCGGGTCGAAAGTCCTTGTGCGCAAGTCGAGTTCGCAGCAGACCTCGGTGCAGTGGACGGTGGATCCGGCGCGGAGTTGTCCGGTGTTCAAGGAGTTGGCCGGTGGGCCGGGGCGTCCCGAGGGGTGCCCGAATCTGCAGCGTGCGATCGAGCATGCCGTGCACGAGGGGATCATCGCCGTCGAGGAGTAGATCTGTTGTGCGAGAACGCACCTCGTCCGAAGTTTCGGGCGGGGTGCGTTCTGGTGTGGGGACGGGTCAGTCCAGGCGGAAGTCCTGGAAGTCGAATCCGGGGGCGACGATGCAGCTGACCAGGACGTATTCGTCGGTGGCGGGTCTCGCGGACTGGCTGACACCACCCGGCACGACCGCTTGAAGTAGTTGCCCCGCTTCGACATTCGGGCCGAGGGTGATCTCGTCGCCGCCGATGTTCAGCAGCAGCGGACCGCCGCGCTGCCACAGCCAGATCTCGTCGGAGCGGACCGTGTGCGGGGCGGAGTGCTCGTGCGGCAGCAGCAGGAAGTGGATCGCGGTTGCCGCCGTGCGCGGGCCGTCGTAGCCCTCGGGGGTGAATTGCACTGGGCTGCGGTAGGTTTCGCGGAACCAGCCGCCTTCGGGGTGGGGTTGCAGGTCCAGGGCGCGGGCGAGTTCGGGGCGTTCGGTCACGGATTCTCCTGCGGCGGTCACTTGCTCGGATGTGGTCGGCTGTAGGCCAGGGTGACGTGCGTGAAGAGGTCGACGCGCTGGGTGCGGGCGGTGTGGCTGGCGGGTTCGAGCAGGCACTGGGTCGCGGTGCCGTCGTGGACGGCGACCAGGGCGCGGCCCAGGGCCCGCGGATCGGTCACGGTGCGGCCCGCGCGGTCCAGCAGGGCGCCCAGGACCGGCAGCAGGGCCGCGACGATCGCCTCCTCGCGCGCGGCCATCACCCGGCGCAGTGGCGGGTTGCGCAGGGCGTGCGCGGTGAATTCGTAGGTGATGCGAAACCACTTGTCGTCCAGGGGAATCGCGTCCAGGACCCGGGCGACTCCGGCGCGCAGGTCGTTCACCTCGGCGACTTCGTCCAGGACCGCGGACAACTCGTGCAGCATGCCCGCCGACCGCTGCTCCCACATCGCCAGGAACAACTCCTCGAGCGAGGAGAAATTCGAATAGAACGCGCCGCGCGTGTATCCGGCCGCGTCGCAGATCTGCTCTACGGTGCAGCGGCCGAAACCCTCGCGCGCGAACGCCTCGAACGCCGCGTCCAGCAGTCGCTGCCGAGTCTCGGCGCGCCGCTTGGTGACCCGGGGCGGACGCGGCGTCGCCGCATCGGTCTCATCGGCCCGCACGGACATCGTCACCTCCTGCCGCATCGAATACACGACCGTATCAAATTCGGGTTTGCGCTGGTCGCTCGTGCTGCTGGGGTGCGGTGCGCCGCGCGCGGCCGGATGTCGCGCGGAGTGCGTGCGCGTCGCGGACCGGCCGCGCACGGTCGCGGCGCGGGTTAGTGTGGGCGGTATGAGCTGGCGACAGCGTGGCGGTGCGGTCGGGGTGCTGACCGGTGCGGGGATTTCGACCGACTCCGGAATTCCGGATTTTCGCGGGCCGCGCGGGGTGTGGACCGAGGATCCGATCGCGGAACTGCTGTCGACCTACGACAACTACATGGCCGATCCCGCACTGCGACAACGTTCCTGGATCGCGCGCCGGGACAATCCGGCCTGGGCCGCGCGGCCCAATGCCGCGCATCGCGCACTGGTCCGCCTCGCCGAATCCCGCACGGTCGGGATCATCACGCAGAACATCGATCGGCTGCATCAGCGCGCCGGTTCGCCGCCGGAATCGGTGGTGGAGATCCACGGCAACATGTTCGAAGTCGAGTGCACCACATGCGATTTCCGCACCACCATGTCCGCGACGCTGGAACGGGTGGCCGCCGGTGAACCGGATCCGCCCTGTCCCGAATGTGGCGGCATCCTCAAGGCCGCGGTCATCATGTTCGGCCAGCAGTTGAATCTGCGCAGTATGCTCACCGCCCAGCTGATCGCCGAAACCTCGGAAATCTTTCTGGCCGTGGGCACTTCACTCCAGGTCGAACCCGCCGCCTCGCTGTGCGCCATCGCCGTCGAGCACGGCGCGGACCTGATCATCGTCAACGCCGAACCCACCCCCTACGACCCGATGGCCACCGAGGTCGTCCGCGACCTCATCGGTACGGCCCTGCCGCAACTGGTCGCCGACCTGCTCGCCCGCTCCGATTCGTAGGCGAGCCGAGCGCCCTGCCGACGATCGCCGCAGTGCCCACCAGGTCTCGACCGCGCTGTTGCACTGCGGATTCCACATCGGGGAGCGCTCGGGATCTGTGGATGATCGATGGGGCGTGGCAGTTATGCGGAGAAGGCATGGGCCGCAGCGAATTCCGCGGTACCGATCGATCGTGATCCCGCCCCCCCGGAAACGCGAACGGCCGCCGGGGCATCTCGCGAGGAGATGCCGCGGCGGCCGTTTCGGCTGTTATCGGATCAGTTGCCCGAGAGCAGACGGAAGAAGGTGGCGTTGATCTGGCCGCTGTTCGGGCTGCCGACCGCACCGCCGATGGCCGCGCCGAGCGCGCAACCGGGCAGCACGAAGAACCAGAAGCCCAGCAGGCAGCCGATGATCGCGCCGACCGCGCCGCCGTGCTGCACGCCCCACACCCACTGGTTGATCAGCGCGTTGCCGGTGTCGGTGAAGGCGATCTGCTTCAGGGTCACCGAACGGCCGTTGTTGCTGATGGTGGCCGCGACCGGGACGGTCTTGCCGTGCAGGGTCATCGGGATCGACTCGGTGGTCTTCCCCGCGACGTCCTTGATGTCGATCGAGTGGGTGGCCGCATTGGAGACGAAACGACCCGCGGGCAGCGTCGCGGTGATGGTGTGCGCGGTGGTGTCGTTGGTGGCGGACACCTGCTGGGTGGCGACGTTCTGCGTCGGCTGCGTGACCGGGGTCGCGCCCGCGGTGCTGGAACCGATCATCACCGCGCCGGCGGTGAGAACGGCGAGGGCCACGCTGCGGCCGAGGGTCTGGATCGAAACTGTCACGAGGATTCCTTCAGCGGTAAAAGATTGTCGGGTCGTGACGAAAGGGCGCCTCGAAAAACTTGCTCCCCATTCGGCATCGGGCTCACACTATGTGGAAATCGGCCGCATGTAAATTGGCTGTGGCACATATTCCCCGGTTCCGGGTGCGGTAATCGACGTTGCCGTCAATGGTTGTCCCAAATGTGCCAGGAATTCGCCCGAGGGCCGCTCCGGATGGGAGCGGCCCTCGGGGATTTGCGATGGTGAACCGGATCAGTCCTCGCCGACGCTGATCGCCCGCGCCTCCTCGACGCTGTGCGGTGCGGGCTCGTGATCGTCCACGTGCGCCAGGTACGAACGTCCGGCCAGCAGCACCAGCACCCCGACCGCGGTGCACGCCGCGCCCACCCAGAACGGCAGGGCCATATGCTGTTCGCCCAGCTTGCCGGCCAGATACGGGGCCGCCGCGCCGCCGACGAACCGGACGAAGCTGTACGCGGCCGAGGCGGTCGAACGCTCCACCGGCGCGGAGATCATCACGGCCTCGGTGATCAGGGTGTTGTTGACGCCCAGGAACAGTCCGGCCAGCACGGTGCCGACGATCAGCACGATCTTGTGGTCCGCGAAGATCGCCATCACCGCGAGATCAGCGGCGAACAGGGCCAGCGCCAGCGCGATCATCCGCACGGTGCCGAATCGGCGTTGCAGGCGCGGCGCCAGGAATACCGAGGCCAGCGCGAGCATCAGACCCCAGCCGAAGAAGATGAAGCCGATCGAATAGGTGCCCATGTTCAGCGGGAACGGGGTGTAGGCCAGCAGGGTGAAGAAACCGAAGTTGTACAGCAGCGCGGTGATGCTCACCAAGAGCAGGCCGCGGTGCCGTAACGCCTTGAACGGCGCGGTGATCGAGGTGTGCTGTGCGGGTTTGGGGACCTCGGGCAGCATCACGACGATGGCGACGAACGCCACGGCCATCAGCACCGAAACGCCGAAGAACGGTGCGCGCCAGCTGATTCCGCCCAGTACGCCGCCGACCAGCGGTCCCGCGGCGATGCCGATCCCCAGCGCGGCCTCGTAGAGGATGATCGAGCGCGCCACGCCGCCGGTGGCCGCGCCCACGATGGTGGCCAGCGCGGTCGCGATGAACAGCGCGTTACCCAGGCCCCAGCCCGCGCGGAAGCCGACGATCTGCCCGACGGTGCCGGAACTGCCTGCCAGCGCGGCGAATACGACGATGATCGCCAGGCCCGCCAGCAGCGTCTTCTTCGCGCCGAAGCGACTGGACACCACGCCGGTGATCAGCATGGCGATGCCGGTTACCAGCATGTAGCTGGTGAACAGCAACGTCACCTGGGAGGTGGAGGCGTGCAGTTGTTCGCCGATCGGCTTGAGGATCGGATCGACGAGGCCGATTCCCATGAATGCGATGACCGAGGCGAACGCTACGGCCCAGACCGATTTGGGCTGTTTCGCCCGGGCCGGGCTCGCCGGACGGGGTGTGGTGGTCGGTGCGTCGGCGGTGTCGGCGCGCGGAGACAAAGTCATGCTCATCGGAGATGCTCCTGCGGAATCTGCTTGTTACGCGGCCGATTTCAGGGCCTCGAGCAATTCGTCCAACTCGCCGCGCAGATGGGCGAGCCGGGCGGTGTCGAAACCGGGCAATCGTGTCGTGAGGGCGGTGCCGATCGCGCGGCGGGACACGGCCAGACGGTCGCGTCCCACCGGCGTCAGCGCGACGACTACGGCTCTGGAGTCGCCGGGATCTGCTGTGCGGCTTACCAATCCGGCCGCGGCCATCCTGCCGATCAGCGTCGTTGCCGTCGGCTGGGAGCAGCCGTCGATCCGGGCGAACTCGCTGACCCGCAACGCGCCCCGCTCGTCCAGGACCGACATCGCCCGCAGCATCGCGTTCGGGAGGTCGTCCTCGCGGAGTGTGCGGGCCAGGCGGGTCAGCTGCGCCGCGGCCGAGACGATGTCGACCACGTGCTCACTCCCCTCGGGGAGGGGTGCGGATTCGGATGCCTGGTTCAACTGCACGCTTATTAATTTACATAGGCTAACTAAGTAAGTACATAGGTTGGCTATGTAAATAGCTGTGAGATCCCCCACCGGGATGCGGTGAATCATCCCCAGGGCTGGTGGGTCCGATTCGCGCGTCGGTGTGCTGCCGATGGGTAACGTCCCGCGTGCCTTCGGCCGGAGAAATGAGGGATGACGTGGGGGATCAAGGAAGTTCGGCAACGGGTGACACCGTGCCCGGCGGTAGTGGCAACTCCGATTCGGGCGTGCATGTCGACCCGGACGGTCTCATCCATCCCATCGCGATAGTCGCCCAGGCGGCATCCACCTATCAGACGGCGATCGGATCTCTGATCGGACTGGACCTGACCGGCCTGTTCAACTTCTTCTCGGACGCGCCCGAGATGGGAGATGCTGCCGTCCAGTCGGCGTGGGATGCGTTCCAGTCGGCCTGGTTGTCGGAGGCCGATGCCGCGACGAAAGCCCTGAACGAATTGGCGACCCACGTGCCCAAGTCGGTGCACGCACTCCAGCACGCCGACAACCAGGGCGGAAAGTCGGTCGGGGGTGAGGGGGGCTCTTCCTCGGGTACCGGTCCGGCCAGCGGACCTCCGAGCAGCGCGCCCCCGAGCGGCACCAACAGCGGAACGAAGGGCACGACCCCCTCCGGAGGCGTCGCCCACGGCCGGGTGCACGCCGAGTGACCGCCGAGCAGGTGTTCGAACAGGCGCTGGATCTCCTCGATTCGGCGAAGGACCTGTCGAATCTCATCACCAGCGCCATCATCGGTATCGCGTTGCAGCCGCCGACGCCCGCGGGTTCGCCGTCGCGGATCGCGGGTTCTCCCGCAGGGACGGGCGGCACCGCGCTCACCTACGGCACGATCGGCACCAACCTGTTCGATACCAGCTCGGACCTGAGAACCGTCGCCGACAGTTTGTTGCCGACCGCATGGCGGGGGCAGGCCGCCGAGAGCGCGACCCAGGCCACCCGCGCGGTGGCGGCGCAGGCGGAAGCGGCGGGAGTCGCATTCAGTTCCGCGTTCTCGGCGTTGACGGATTGGGGAGGGAAACTCGCCGACGCCCAGCGGCGTGACGCGCGGGGGCAGGAGCTGCTGCGGAAAGCCGATGGCATGGTCATGGGCGACGGCCTGTTCTCGTTCGGGAAGGGGGCGACCGCGGAGGCGCGCGCGCTGGCGGAGGAGGGCTGCAAGGACCGGCTCGCCGCGGCGAAGATCATCACAGGCGCGGCTTCGGACGCGGCCGACGTGCTCAATCAGCTCGCGGCGACCGCGCGTGCGCGGCAGATGAATTCACCGGACATCGATCCGTTGACCTCGGTGGTGCTCGGGTATTCCTCGGATACCGGCTGGACCAGTGACCCGCTGATCAGCATCACGAACCCCAACGGTCTCGCCCGCGCGTCGCAGGCATTGAACGCCATGTCCGCCGCCGATCGCGCCGCGTTCGAGAAAATGCTCGCGAATGCCAGGTCGCCGCAGGAGGCCGCCTATCTGTGGAAGGCGCTGGGCGCCGGTTACGGCCTGTCCGACGTGCAGAAATTCGATCAGGTGATCCATCCGCACGGCGATGATACGAAATGGCTGTCGCAGCATCTCGACCCGCATATCAACGACATCTACAGCCGCGAGACGGGTAATAAGGGCCAGTACACGGTGAATTACGCGGGACAGTCGAATTACGATGTGCCGGTGCCGGGTAAACCCGGTTACGTTTACCGGTACGACTTCTACAACCAACTCACCAACGGCGACAAGAACACCGGAGACTGCGTCGCCGCATCGACCGTCATGGCGCGAGCCGCGAATGATCCCGTGTTCATGCTCGGCATGACCACTGGGCAGGGGCCGATGGCAGTCAGTGGAGCCAAGGTGGGCGATGACAGCCCGAAAGCAGTCCACAACCGGTTGGAACAGAACTACACCAGCAACTACAACCTCAACAAAGCCGACCCGACGGCGAACGCCAACACGCTTCTCAAACCCGCCACCGGCAGTTCGTATCAGGATGTCTCCGTGCACACCCCCGAGGAGCGAAGGGCGGCGCTCCCTCACATCGAGGCCGCGGTGGACTCGGGGAAGCCGGTTCCGCTGGGTGTCTTTCCGACCGACCCGAAGCCGGACAAGGACGGAGTCGTCTACGGCCATCAGGTGATGATTCTCGCGGCCCAGGGCGACAAACTCGAGATCTACAATCCGTGGGGGTTCACCGAATGGGTCACCAAACAGCAGTTCATCGACGGACAGCTCGGTGAACTGACCAGCAAGACGCCGACCGGCGGGTTGGCCGATCCGTCCAGCGTCGAGTTGCCGCAATGACGGCTCGACGTACCGACGAGATGCTGCGCGGACTCGATGTCGAGGCCGCGATCGTCGTGGGAATGCCGGAGGGCGAGGCGCGTCGCGCGATGTTCTCCGATGCCGCTCTCGCGGCATCGCATCTGGCCGAGGCTCTGGGAGCCGGGCCGTATCCGCTGGAGTTCCTGGCGGGATGTGTGCGGTCGATGGGGTTACCCGGAGCGCTCGAACTGCCCGAGCCGTTGATCGGCGCGGAACGTACGGAACTCGTGCGGCGATGGATGTCGGCGGCGGTCCAGGGGGCCGGAGGGACCGATATTGCTCGTGACGAATTGTTCGCCCGATGGTTGGAACGGGTCGCGGTGCTGATCGCATTGCGTCGGCAGGTCGCATCGCGGGGTGCGGTGGGGCCGGAGTCGCCGGTCGAGCAGAGTGGCGCCGGGAACGATGACTCCACCGCGATCGCGGAGCCTGGCGACGGGGATCGAGGACGGACGTAGAAACCCCCGGAGTCGAGAGGAAGACTCCGGGGGTTCCTTACCGGTGCCGAGCGACTCCGCAGCGGTGCGCGGGCACCGAGTCGATCGGCGGAAACAAGCTGCTGATCAGGCCGGGCGGGCCAAGGGACGGGGCGGCTGGCCGAAGAGTTGGGCGTCGGCGTGGGCGCGTTTGAAGAACAGGTGCGCGTCGTGTTCCCAGGTGATGGCGATGCCGCCGTGCATCTGGACGGTCTCGCCGACGATCGTGGCGAAGGTGCGCGAGCAGTGGATGCGGGCGGCCGCGATGTCCAGGGGATCGGCACTGCCCCGGGCCAGATCGGCGATGACGGCGTAGGCGGCCGAGCGCGACGATTCGACCAGGACGTACATATCGGCCATGCGGTGCTTGAGGGCCTGGAAGCTGCCGATCGGGCGGCCGAACTGCACCCGGGACTTGCTGTATTCGACCGTCATCTGCAAACAGGCGTCCGCCGCCCCGACCTGTTCGGCCGCCAGTGTGGCCCAGGCGATTTCGCGCAGCCGGGTGATCGCCTGCGGGTCGCCGCCGAGCCGGTTGGCCGGTGCGGCGGTGAAGGTGATCGTGGTCAGGCGGCGGGTGGGATCCATCACCGGTGCGGTGGTGCGGGTGAGTTCCGGTGCGGCCGCGTCGATTTCGTAGCAGCCGTCGGCGGTGACCACGATCAGGGTGTCGGCGGTGTCGCCATCGAGGACGTAATGGGCTGTGCCGGTGAGCTTTCCGTCCTCGACATGAACTCCGGGCGTGTCCCAGCCCGTCGCGTCCGCCCAGCAGACCGCGAGCGTGCGTCCGCCCTCGGCGACCTCGGGCAGCAGCCGCTCGCACGCCTCGGTGGCGCCCGAGAGCAGCAACGCCTGCACACCCAGCACCGCCGAGCCGAACATCGGCGGCGCGTGCAGGGTGCGGCCGAGCTCCTCGACCACCGTCAGCGCCTCGACCAGACCGGCCCCGATCCCGCCGAACTCCTCGGGCACGGCCAACGCGGCCACGCCGACCTGCTCACACAGCAGCGTCCACAGCGCCGGGTCGTATCCGGCCTCGCCGTCGATCGCGCGGCGCAGCACGTCGCGATCGCCGTGCTTGGCCAGCACCGCGCGCACCGTACTGGCGAGTTCCTTCAGTTCGGCCGTGCTGCTCACGGGGTTCCTCCTGTGTTCTCGTCGTGGGAGACCGGGCTCGGCGGCGCGTCGGTGTCGGATCGAACCGTGTGGTTCGGCTCGGTCGGCCAGCGGCCGATGCGGGATCGTCCGGCAATCCGGCGGTTCGGGCCCCGGTGTGCCGGGCCGATCCGGTGGGGCGGTTCACCGGTTCTCACGCGGCCTCCGGATCACGCAGCGCCGCGGCCACCCGTGAGCGGTGGAAATCGGTTGTGCCCCAGGCAGATTGCAGGGCATTGACCTTGGTTATCCACAGCGACAGGTCGCATTCGGCGGTGTAGCCGATGGCGCCGTGCACCTGTAGGGCGATGCGGGCGGTGCGGTAGGCGGCCTCGGCGCAGGCGATCTTGGCGGCCGAGATATCGCGCGGAGTGGGCGTCAGGGCCGCGTTGAACAGCAGCGGCTGCGCCATTTCCAGGCCGATCAGGGCGTTGGCCAGGTGGTGTTTGATCGCCTGGTACTGGCCGATCGGCTTGCCGAACTGGTGGCGCTGCCGCACGTACGCGACGCTGGTGTCCAACATCGCGCGGCCCGCGCCGAGCAGCACCGCAGCGGTCGCCAGGGCTCCGGCGTCGAATGCCGCCGCGGCCGCCGCCCGCACCGAATCACCTTCGGCGAGAAGATCTTCCGCGGCCACGGGGAACAGGCGGCGGGCGCGGTCCACGGAGCGGACGGCCGCGGTGTGCCGCGCGGTGTACAGCCGGTCGCCGTCCACCAGCAGGATCACCTCGGCGGTGTCGGCGTCCAGCGCGGGGGTCTCGGGAGACAGCGCCAGGGTGCCCAGCGTGCGGCCCTCGGCGAACGCGCCCAACCAGCGCTCGGCCGACGCGCTGTCCGGAAGTGCTTGCAGCAGTGCGGGAATCGCGGCGGCGGTCTCCACCAGCGGTCCGGGCACGGCGGCCCGGCCGAATTCGGTGAAGGCGACCACCGAGTCGATCGTCTCCGCGCCCATACCGTCGTGCGCCTCGTCGATCGCCAGGCCCACCGCGCCCGCCTCGGCGAGCTGGCGGATCAGTGCGCGCCCGCCGTCGTGCTCACCCTCGGCCCAGGCGCGGATGACGCCGGGCGTCCCGGCCGCCTCGCTCATCTTGCGCAGGCTGTCGGCGAAATCCCGCTGTTCGGGGGAAAGTGCAAATCTCATCGAACGGTCCAATCCGGGTCGGGCGGGTTCAGCGGGGCAGGCCGAGCAGGCGTTCGGCGATGATGTTGCGCTGAATCTCGTTGGTGCCCGCGTAGATCGGGCCCGCGAGGGAGAACAGGTAGCCGTCGGTCCAGGTGCTCTCCTGTTCGGCGGCGGGGCCGAGCAACTCCAGGGCCGTCTCGTGCATGGCGATGTCCAGATCGGACCAGAACACCTTGTTGACCGAGGATTCCGCGCCGAGTTTGCCGCCCTCGGACAGCCGGGTCACGGTCGCGAAGGTGTTGAGCCGGTACGCCTCGGCCCCGATCCAGGCGTCCACCACGCGATTTCGCGCCGCGGTGTCGCTCGCCTCGGTGTTCGCGCGCCACAGGTCGATGAGCCGATCCGCGGTCGCGCTGAACCGGCCCGGACTGCGCAGCGACAGGCCGCGCTCGTTGCTGGAGGTCGCCATCGCCACCCGCCAGCCGTCGTTCGGCTCCCCGATGACGTCCTGATCGGGCACGAAGACGTTGTCCAGGAAGATCTCCGCGAATCCGGGCTCGCCGTCGAGTTGCGGAATCGGGCGCACGGTAACGCCTTCCGCGGTCAGCGGGAACATCACGTAGGTCAGCCCGCGATGTCGTTCGGCCTCGGGATCGCTGCGGAACAGCCCGAATCCCCAGTCCGCGAACGATGCTCGCGAACTCCAGGTCTTCTGCCCGTTGAGCACCCAGCCGCCCTCGGCCCGCTTGGCGCTCGAGCGGATACCGGCCAGATCGCTGCCCGCTTCGGGCTCGGACCATGCCTGAGCCCAGATATCTTCTCCCCGAGCCATTCTCGGCAGGATCCGCGCGAGCTGCTCGGGCGTGCCGTGCTCGAACAACGTCGGCGCGAGCAGGAAGATACCGTTCTGACCGACTCGTCCGGGCGCGCCCGCGGCGTAGTACTCCTGCTCGAACAACACCCATTCCAGCAGGGAGACATCGCGTCCGCCGTATTCACGCGGCCAGGCCACCACCGACAGTCGGGCATCGGCCAGGGTGGCCTCCCACGCCCGATGCGCCTCGAAACCTGCTGCGGTATCCATCGACGGCAGCGGCGTCGCGGGGACGTTGGCGCGCAGGAATTCCCGTACTTCCAGCTGGAATTGCGCTGCGCCCGAATCGATTTCCAGATCCATCTAGTTCGCCCTGTTCTCTGCGGTACTCGCGTCGGTGGACGCTGCGGATACGGTCGCGCTGTCCTTCATCGACTTGGCGTTCATCCCGCCCAGCGAATCCGCGCCGACCTCGGCATTGTGCGCGTGCGCGAAATGATGCAGCCCGAAGACCGAATCCATTCCCGAGCGCAGTCCCATCTGGTCCTCACACTGATTGACGGCCTTCTTGGTCAGCGCCAACCCGAATTGCGGCATGGTGGCGATCTTCTCGGCCAGTGCGAAGGTCGCGGACTCGAGTTCGGTGCGCGGCACCACCCGGTTCACCATGCCCCACTCGTACGCCTGCGCCGCGCTGAAACGGTCACCGGTGTAGAGCACTTCCTTGGCCCGGCGCGGGCCCAGCACCCACGGGTGCGCGAAGTACTCGACGCCCGGAATGCCCATGCGCACAACGGGATCGGAGAAGAACGCGTCCTCGGAAGCGACGATCAGATCGCAGACCCAGGCCAGCATCAGCCCACCGGCGATACACGCGCTGTGCACCATCGCGATGGTCGGCTTGGGGATCTCGCGCCAGCGGCGGCACATGCCGAGATACACCTCGAGTTCGCGCGCGTAACGCTGATCGCCGCCGGGCCGGTCGAGATGGTCCCACCACAGCGCGGCCTTGTTCTCGTACCGCACGTGATGATCGCGGCCCGGGGTGCCGATGTCGTGCCCGGCGCTGAAGTGTTCGCCGTTGCCCGCCAACACGATTGCCTTCACCTCGGGGTCCTCGACCGCGCGGGTGAACGCCGCGTCCAGCGCGTAGGTCATCACCGAGTTCTGGGCGTTGCGGTAGTCCGGGCGGTTCATCGTGACGACCGCGATCGGGCCGCGCCGGGTGTAGGTGACCACCTCGCCCTCGTCGGGCACGGCGCCGGGAGTCGTTGCGTTGGTCACGAATTCTCCTCGCGTAGTTGCCGTTTGAGGACTTTTCCGGCCGCGCTGTAGGGCAGCTGATCGCGGAATTCCACGAAACGCGGGACCTTGAAGTTGGCGAGAGTCTGCTTGGCGTGGGCGATCACGTCCTCGGTGGTGATCGTCGAGCCCGCGCGGCGGACGATGTACGCCTTGCCGACCTCGCCCATCCGCTCGTCCGGCACGCCGATGACCGCCGAATCCGCGACGCCGTCCAGGCGGGCCAAGGTCTGCTCGACCTCGGCGGGATAGACGTTGAAACCGCCGTTGATGTAGAGGTCCTTGAGCCGGTCGGTGATCTTCAGGTAGCCGCGTTCGTCCAGGACGCCGACGTCGCCGGTGTGCAGCCAGCCCTCGGAATCTATTGTCCGGGCGGTGTTCTCGGGATCGTCGAGATAGCCGAGCATCACGTTCGGGCCGCGCAGCAGCACCTCGCCCTGGTCGCCGATGCGCACCTCGAAGTCGGCGATCGGGCCGCCGCAGGTGTTGGCGACGGTCTCCGCGGCGTCGTCGGGCTGACACATGGTGCCGAAGCCGGCCGACTCGGACAGGCCGTACGCGGTGACCACGACGTCGAATTCCAGTTCCCCGCGCATTCTTTCGATCAGTACCACCGGCACGGTCGCCGCGCCGGTGACCGCGACGCGCAGACTGCTCAGATCGAAATCCGCGCGATCGGGGTGATCGAGAATGGTCTGATAGATCGTCGGGGGACCGGTCAGCACGGTGATCCGGAGCTCGTGCACCATCCGCATCGCCTGCGGCACATCGAAACTCGCCTGCGGAACGATGGTCGCACCGGTCACCAGGCAGGCCAGCATCGCGGCCTTGTAACCGAAGTTGTGGAAGAACGGCGGGATGACCAGATAGCGGTCCTCGCTGTGCAGCGTCGAGCAGGCGACCCACCCGCGCACCACACTCAGCGCCTGGCGATGCGCGACGAGGGTGCCCTTGCTGCGGCCGGTGGTGCCGGAGGTGAACAGGATGTCCGAAATATCCTCGGGGTCAATGGATTCGCCGCGTGCGAGGATGTCGTCGCGGGAAATCCGCGCGGAGATCGCGGGGAGATCGGACCAGTCGAGTATCGCGGTGGATCCCTGAGCGGCGGCGGTCTTCGCCGAATCACCTTCCGCTGGCATCACGATGATCGTGTCGATATCGAGATCCGGTGCCGCAGCGCGCAATTCGGCCAGACGGTCACGACCCAGGAACGGCCCGGCGATGAACAACGCCTTCGCGTGCACCCGCTCGAGCACGTCCACGGCCTCGTCGGCCACGTAACGGGTGTTCAGCGGAACCAGCGCCGCACCGGCGTAGTGCGAGGCCAGCGCCGCGACGACCCAGTGGTAGGTGTTCGGAGCCCAGATCGAGATCCGGTCACCGCGCCCCACACCGCGGGCGATGAGCGCGCCCGCGACCTGTTGTACCTGGTCGAGCAGTTGAGTCCAGCTCAGCTGCACCTCGCCGTCGTGGACGGCCGGTGCGTCGCCGTGGGCGCGCGCGGCATCGTGCAGGGCCCGGGGGGTGGTCTGCGAAAGGGTGGTCACGAGCGTCCTCCCGCGGCGAGCCGCGATTCGAAACTGTCGGTTAACAAGCAAGTGCTTGGTAGGTTACTCTACCGGAGTGAGTGTGATCCAGACCCCCGATGCCGCGGCCGGTACCGACACGTCCGCGGATGTGAAGTTCCGTGCCGACGTGCGCGAATGGCTGGTCGAGAACCTCGAGAGCGAATTCCGTGAGCTGCGCGGACTGGGCGGGCCCGGTCGCGAGCACGAGGCGTTCGACGAGCGGCTCGAATGGGACCGCCACCTCGCCGCGGCCGGCTGGACCTGCCTGGGCTGGCCCGAACAGTACGGCGGGCGCGATGCCACACTGCGCCAACAGGTGATCTTCCACGAGGAGTACGCGAAGGCCGACGCGCCCAGCCGCGTGTCGCACCTGGGCGAGGAGCTGCTGGGCCCGACGCTGCTGGCGTTCGGCACCGAGGAGCAGAAGCAGCGCTTCCTGCCCGGCATCCGCTCGGTCACCGAACTGTGGTGCCAGGGATATTCCGAGCCGGGCGCAGGCTCGGACCTGGCCGCAGTGACCACCTCGGCGCGGCTCGAGGGCGACGAGTGGCGGATCAACGGCCAGAAGATCTGGACCTCGCTGGCGCATCTGGCCGACTGGTGTTTCGTCATCGCGCGCACCGAGCCGGGGTCGAGTCGGCATCACGGCCTGTCGTATCTGCTGGTGCCGATGCGGCAGGACGGCGTCGAGGTCCGGCCGATCATCCAGCTCACCGGCACGGCCGAATTCAACGAGGTGTTCTTCGACGACGCCCGCACCGAGGCGAGTCTGGTCGTCGGCGAGCCCGGCAAGGGCTGGGGCGTCGCCATGGGCACCCTCACCTTCGAACGTGGCATTTCCACTGTCGGACAACAGATCCGGTTCGCCCGCGAGCTCGCCGATCTGGAAGCGGTCGCTCGCGACAACGGCGCGCTGGAGAACCCGGTGCTCGCCGAACGTATCGATCAGGCGTGGGTCGGTCTGCGCGTGCTGCGCGCACATGCGTTGCGCACCTTGGCATCCGCGCACGAGAATGTCGACCCGCGCACCGCCGCCGGGCAGGCGTCGGTCTCGAAGTTGTTGTGGGCCAACTGGCATCGCGATCTCGGCGAACTCGCCATGGATGTCCTGGGCGCGCCCGGCCTTATCGCGCAGAGTCCGATGGGCGGCCTCCCGGGGCCCTCCGTGGTTACGCAAGCTGCCGCCTCCGGGCCCGTCGGTCGGCCGCCGACCGACGACCTGAACGAATGGCAACGCCTGTTCCTGTTCAGCCGCGCGGACACCATCTACGGCGGCTCGAACGAGGTGCAGCGCAACATCATCTCCGAACGCGTCCTCGGCCTCCCGCGCGAGGCCCGCTAACCCCTGACCGGATCGGCCGCACCCGGCCGGATCGACCGATCGGACAACGGATCCGATCAGACCTGGAGGAATCACAGTGACCGATCTTTCTGTTGCGCCGCAGCCGGTTTCGGGACACGGGCTGCTGGCCGGGAGGATCGCGGTGATCACCGCCGCGGCCGGGACCGGGATCGGATCGGCCACCGCGCGCCGCATGCTCGACGAGGGCGCCGACGTCGTCGTATCCGATTGGCACGAACGGCGTTTGAAGCAGACCGAGGAGGAACTGGCCGCGGAATACCCGCAGCGCCGGGTCGCCTCGGTGGTCTGCGACGTCACCAGCACCGAGCAGGTGGACGAGCTGATCGCCGCGGCCGCGAAAGCGTTGGGGCGCATCGACATTCTGGTCAACAACGCCGGACTGGGCGGCGAGACGCCGGTCGTCGACATGACCGACGAGCAGTGGGACCGCGTCCTGGACATCACGCTCAACGGCACGTTCCGCTGCACCCGCGCGGCGCTGAAGTACTTCCGCGAGGCCGGACACGGCGGCGTCATCGTCAACAACGCCAGCGTGCTGGGCTGGCGCGCCCAGCACGGCCAGGCCCACTACGCCGCCGCCAAGGCGGGCGTCATGGCCCTGACCCGTTGCAGCGCAGTGGAAGCCGCCGACCTGGGCGTCCGCATCAACGCCGTCGCCCCCAGCATCGCCCGCCACCCCTTCCTCGACAAGGTCTCCTCCACCGAACTTCTGGACCGCCTCGCCGCCGGAGAAGCCTTCGGCCGCGCCGCCGAACCCTGGGAGGTCGCCGCCACCATCGCCATGCTCGCCAGCGACTACACGTCGTACATGACCGGCGAGGTGGTTTCGGTCAGCAGCCAGCGGGCGTAGGACTCGTACCTGCGCCTCTGCGGAATCGCCGCGCGTTCGTCGTCGTGGGTTGTCTCTGCCGAATCGCCGTGTGCTCCTCGCCCATGGAGGCGCTCGTCGGCGCGTCGAGACCGGTGTGCGCGGGCCACGCTCGGGACCATCCTGACGTGAATTCTTCAGGGCAGCAGGAAGATTGCCGACACATCGGATCAGGCGGGCGAGGTCGTTCCGGGCGGGTCGAGGCCGACGGGCGGCGCGATTCGGGCCTACTCTGCGGCGGAGTCGTCCGCGACCCGACCCCGTGACGTGCGGTTGGCGTTGATCTCGTCGCGGTGGGCCATGGCCCATTCGGCGAGGTCGGCGACCATGGGGAGCAGGGTGCGGCCCAGGTCAGTGAGGGCGTATTCGATGCGTGGGGGGACTTCGGCGTAGGCGGTGCGGGTGACCAGGCCGTCTTCGACGAGGTTGCTCAGGGTGCGGGTGAGCATGCGCTGGGAGATGCCGGGGATCGCGTCCTTCAGCTCGCCGTAGCGCAGGGGGGCGTCGTGCAGGGTGCCGATGAGCAGCAGGCTCCACTTGTCGCCGATGCGGTCGAAGATCTCGCGGACCGCGCCGGTGTCGGGGATCCGTACCGGCTTCGGTGTGATTTGCGTCATAGTTGAGCCTCGTTTCCTGGGCACATACATCGTTGTGCCTTTTGTCGACGTATCGACATTCACACACGATATGACCACGGGTCATCGGTGCGGAATGGGTAAACGGTGGATATCACTCTGTGGATCGTGCAGGGTCTGCTCGCGGCGGTGTATCTGGTCGCGGGCGGGCTGAAACTCGTCCGGTCGCGTGCGCAGCTCGTGGCGACCGGGCGGCTGGACTGGATGAAGGACAACTCGGACGCGGCGGTGAAGGGGGTCGGTGCGGTCGAAGTGCTCGGCGCGCTCGGCCTGATCCTGCCCGAGGCGACCGGAATTCTGGCCGTGTTGACGCCGATCGCGGCCGTCGGCCTGGTCGTCGTGCAGGTGCTCGCGTTGCGGGTGCACCTGACCCGCGACGAGCGACAACCGTTGCCCGCCAACGTAATTCTGCTGCTGCTCGCGGCTTTCGTGGCGATCGGACGTTTCCTGGGCTGAGCTCGGCGCGCGATCGGGATCCGCGTCGATCGACTGCGATCACGTCGAACCGGTCGGTATCATCGAGGGTGCTCCCCGAGGTACCGCCGCCCGCGCGGTGTGCTCGATCCGGCGTCGCGGCGACCGCAAGTGCAGACGAGCTCGCAAACACGGAACGGAGAGATCTATGCCTGTGCGCGATATGCCCTGGTCGGCGGGAACCCCGTGCTGGGTCGACTGTCAGATCGATAGCCCGGCCGAGGCGAGCGAGTTCTACTCCGCCCTGTTCGGCTGGGAGGTCAAAGGCGGCGGGCCGGAGACCGGCGGATACCTCACGGCCTCGAAGGGCGGCGCGGCCGTGGCCGGGATCGGCCCCAAACCGCAACCCGGGATGCCGTCGGTGTGGACCACGTATCTGGCCGCCGAGGACAGCGACGCGGTCGCCGGCAAGGTCGCCGCGGCGGGCGGGCAGGTGCTCGTACCGCCGTTCGACGTGCTCGACCTGGGCCGCATGGCCGTTTTCGCCGACACCACCGGCGGCGTGTTCGGCATTTGGCAGGCCCGCGCGCACAACGGGGCCGAGGCGTACAACGAGCACGGCGCGTACTGCTGGAACGAACTGCACACCCGGAGTTTGGATGCCGCGAAGCAGTTCTACGCCGACGTTTTCGGCTACACCTACACCGATGTCGGCGACGACGTGAACATGCGGTACGTGATGTTCACTCCTCCCGGCGGTACCGAGGGCGTCGGCGGTATGAACGACGACACCCTCATGCCCGGCGATCCGATGCCCGCGTACTGGTTGACGTGGTTCCAGTTCGACGGCGTGGATACCGCCGTGGAACGGGTGGTGGCGTTGGGTGGGACGGTCTTGATGCCGCCGATGGATTCGCCGTTCGGTCGGATGGCGACGGTTGCGGGGGCGCAGGGCGAGGTGTTCGGGGTCATCGATACGACCGTGCGGGCCGGATAGCGTTCGGTCGGGGAGAGGGCCGGTCGGAGGTATTCGGCTGGCCCTCAACCATTTTCGGCCGCACGCACCTGCATCGGGCGCGCTGTGGGTGCGGTCGTCGGCGGAGATTGTATCGAAGCCGAGTCAGCAGCAATCGTCGCCGCGCCAGGACTGGATGCCCTGCCAGACGGCCGCGGCCGCGACGCCAAGACCGACGATCGGGTCGAGCCACCAGACGCCGCTCCACACCGCCGTGAGCGCCAACGTAACCAGGACTGCGGCCGCTTGGATCGCGCACAGGTAGTTCTGGGTGCCCTCTCCGGCGGTTGCCGCCGAGTTCAAGCGGACGGCGAGACGATGTTTCGCGCGACCCAGCAGCGGCATAGCAACCAATGACAGTGCGGTCAGGGCTATTCCGAGCGCGGTGGTGTCGGATCGGTGCTCGCCCAACAGATTTCGCACCGACTCGATCGCGATATAAGGCGCGAGCAACCAGAACGACACGGCCACAAGCTTTTGCGCGGTCCGCTCGGCGGTTTCGGACAGGGTGCGCGCGCCGGTGAACCGCCACACCACGATCACGCTCGCCAGCCCCTCGACCGCGCTGCCCAGCGCCCAGCCCACCAATGCGATCGATCCGCACGCGAACCCCTGCCACAGTCCGATCACGCCCTCGGCGAGCATCCACACCAGGCTCACCCAGGCCAGACGGCGTGCCCAGCTCGCCGCGCGGTACCAGGCCGCGTCCTTGGTGACCGGTGCTGTGCACGAGCCGCAGCAGTCCTGTGCCGCCATCAGGTTCGCACCCGTTTCGGTCACGACGCATCTCCTGAACAGCACGAATCGATGCCGTATTCGGGGCACAGCGCGACCGCGTTCCCGGTCGCGGCCAGTACTTCCTCCGCCGCGGACAGCATCTGCACCAACTCCGGGCGGGTCAACCGGAACAGTGACGCCCGCCCCACCGGTTCGGAGTCGATGAGCCCGCAATCACGCAGGCACACAAGATGTTTCGAGACTGTCGACTGCGCCAAACCGAGTGCCTCGACCAGATCCGTCACCCGCGCGGGCCCGGTCGCCAACCGTCGCACGATCGCCAGCCGGGCAGGGTCACCCAGCGAGCGGAACAGTGCGGCGGCCGGGATCAGCTCGACCCGATCTACAGCGATGCTCGACGCTTTCATCGTCATATGGCGATGTTAGCCCCGATGGGTGGACGCGCACAACCGGGTGGTTCAGTCGGCTCGCGCATCGCGGGTGTAGAAGCCGGGCCGATCGGCAAGGATGTTCCAGCCGGTGATCCGACGCGGATGGATGCGAATGAAATGCCTGCTCAGATGCCCGTCATCATCGGGAGTGTCACCGACCGCAGTCTCGGCGCGACCGCGAATCTCCAGGAAACGCACCCCTTCCGACCCCTCCCCGAAGACGTCGTCGACGACGAAGGCGACCTCGGGATTGCTCATGACGTTCCGGTACTTCGCCGAATTCTCCATATTCATGCCGTAGACGTCGATGGTCCCGAGCTCGGCGTTGTACGTGAACCCGACGGGTTTGTTCTGCGGCGCACCCCCGGGCGCGACGGTGGCCAGCCGCCCGCGCTCCTGCGTCCGGAGATATGCCGCCTCGATCTCGATCAGAGTCATACCCCCATCCTCGAACCTCAACTTTCATTGAGGTCAAGCATGATTCACGAACCATCGGACGGCCGGTCCGCAGGTGATTCCGCACCACGCCGGAGCCCGCCGACCACAACCGCGACCGTCCCGAAGATGCCCGACAACCCGACCATCGTGGCGACCAGCGCAACCATCCCGAGCCCGATGTTCTCCCCATCGGCCCCACTCGTCGTGAGCCGAAACGCCACATAGCCGCCGACACCGAGCACGCACAGTGATAGGAACCAGGCCCGAATCACACGGTCACTGCGCTGCCGGATCAGAACCGCGAGCAACAGGCCGAGTAGACCACCCTGAATCCCGCACCACCCGTCAACGAGAATCCTTGCACCCCAATCGGATTCCAGCGCACTGCCGACTGCCGCTGCGACCATCCCGACCCCCACCAGTGCAACCTGCGACCACGCGACAACTCGGTGTTTACGCATGTCGGCTTGTCGGTAGTTCGGCGGCGAGTATCGGATGCGTACGGTATCCGAATTCGAATATTTCGGACATTGTCGGATGCTCTCATGCGCCGGGGTCGGGGTGGACGTTCAGTGTGCCATGTTGTGTCGCGTAGATGGTCCGAGGCATGGCTGCTCACCGTAGAACGATTCGGGACGGCTGAACGTCGGGTGACTCGGGTGGTGGTGAGGGAAGCTCGGGACGGTAGAGCCAGGCGTCGGCGGCAAATTTCTTGACGCGCACCGTGATTCGATGGAAGGCCGCGTCATCGATGCCAGGGTAGTCGTGCCCGACGGTGTCCTCGAAGAAGTGTTGTGACAGCACTGCCGCAGTGGTGATCGTCGGAGGTGCCTGTGTCAGGGCGTCGCGCGCCGCTGGGGCGTCCAGCAGTCGGGCGAGCACCTCCAACGGGCCTCCACTGGCTTCCTCACCTTGGGCCATGTGCACCTCGCCAGCGTGCAGGGCGACCCGGACTCGGATCTGCGTCAGCTCTGCGGACATTCGATTGTGGGCGCGCAGGCGGGCCGAAAGTTCGTGCAGCAGTGGATGAATCAAACGGGATTTCGGAATGCCCGCGGGTACGATCACCCGCATACCGTCACCGAGATCGTGGCGCGAACAGTCGTCCCAATCGATCTCACTGCGCTGCAACGACTCTCGCAATGCCGTCTGTAGCGCATCGCGGATCATCCCGAGCGCGGTGTCGCCGCGTCCCGCCGAACGCTCGATGTCCACCGCGAGCAGTGCTCGGTACTGTCTGGGTTGAGCAACGGGATCTTTTGTGGCAGAGAGAGTCTCGTGGTCGTGTGCAGCCGGGGCGTGATGTTCGACGCGGTTTCCGTGACCGCCGATGACGGGGCCGTGGGCACCGCCCTCGATATGGATACGGATGTGGGTGTCTGGCTCGTCGGCCATGAGGTGTCCTTTGTCCGATCGAGTGTCAGTGCTTGCGGGTGTAGGTCCTGCTGTCACAATTCTCGCAGTTTGAGGAACTCGGAGCGCTCATCGTCTCGGTCAGGGTATTTCCGTCCGAGGATACGGACAGCGTGATGGTGCCGTACCCGTCGATCGCGCACGTGCTCGTATCGAAAATAGGAGCCGTTCCACTCGCACTCTGATCGTTGCCGGTCAAGGTGACATCTTCCCTGTTGGAGCAACCGATCTCGGATTTCATCGGTACCGTATATCTGCCAGATCCCGATGTTGTGATTCTGAACGTCCCGGTGGGACCATTCCATGTACCGACGATTCCGTGTTCGGTCGCCGACTCGATCGCCTGGCGAACCTCTGCGATGATGCGTGGCCCAGCCACGAAGAATACGACTGCGGCGATCACCCCGGCGATGGCTTTGGCGAGTACTGCCGACCCCGCCGCCGCACTCGCACCGCCAACACCGGCCGCACCACTGACGACATTCGTTCCCGCCGAAGCCGCAACCGATTTCGCCGCCACCGTGTGTGCCGCTCCGACCGAACTCCCGTGACCCGCGGCTGATGTCAGAGCCGATCCGGCGTAATGCGGCAATTGCAACGACACCGTATGCGGCCCAGACGGCGGAACGACCAGCCCGGTCATATGCGTCGCCGCAGTGTGTCCGGATGCTGCGGCGTGCACTGGCGTCGTAGACCCCGGCGACGCGCCGATCCCGTTGGCCCCCAAGGATATTGCCGTGGGATCGTGTGGCAGCAGATACTGCTGGGCATTCGCCGCCGTCGTCGCGGCATGCTGGTTACCCAGCTCCAGCCAGCGCACAGCCGCCTCGGCCAACAGTGCGACGGCGAGCACCCGACGGCCGGTGAACATGCTGCGGATACCCTCCTCGTGCATGAAATACGCTGCCGCAGCACGATCCCCGGACTCCTCGGCGGCGAGCCAGCCCCAACCGAGCAGCCGGCCCCACATCCCGAACCGCAGTGCTCGGGCCATGGCCGGTGAGGTCGCGCGGGCAAGTGCGACAGCAAGTTTCGGCTGCCCCGCGCGTTGGGCCAATTCGAGCACCTTCTCCAGCGCCGGACCGGCGGCCGCGACTTCGGCACGCTCGACACCCGCCCGTCGCGCCCACCGGGTGAAGTACACACACAGCCCGGCGATCGGATAACGATCCGAATCATCCAGCACTGTAACAATATCCAATGCGCAGCAATATCCGGTTTCGGTGCGCGCGAGCAGGCCGAGAGCGACCATGCGATCGCATAGCCGAGCGGCCCCGCTGCCGTCACACAACCCCTCGATATGTGCCACCGACAGTTCGGCTCCCTCGAGCGTTGCCAGCAGGTTCAGAATCTGCTTCGACGTGTCGTCCAGGTGGTTCCGCAGCATCGGGACGAATTCTGCGATCTGCCCGGGTTTCGGCAGCGCGCCCGGCTGCTCACCCGCGATCCCGGCCGCGCGCTTGAGCAGTAGTGGCCTGCCATCCGCCGCCCTCCACAACTCTTCGGCGGCAGCTGTCTCCGACTCGGACAATGAACGATTCATGCTGGTACGCAACAATTTCAAGCTTGAGTCGCGGTCGAGGCCAGCGAGCTCCAGTACCGTCACCCCCTCCAGCGGCGACCGCTCGGCCGCCGCGAAGACGACGGTGCCGTCTGGTACCGCGTCGGTGAGATCGCGCATCTGCTGGAGTGTGAGGTCCGCGTCGTCGACGTAGACCGTCACCCGCACACCCGTCATCAGCCTGCGCAGCTCGGTCGGCAACGGCAGATACGGCCGACCCATCGGTTTGTAACATGCCTCGAAGATCTGCTGAGCCACGTCGGAGACCTCACCACCGGCCGCACTCACGAAGATCGTGCCGTCGGGTCCGCCAGCGAACGTCCGTGCCGCGTATCGCAGCAGCGTGCTCTTGCCGACTCCGAACGGGCCGCACAGTTGTACCGCACCGCCGTTCCGGAGTGCGGCGGACAGTGTTGCGAGTTCGCTTGCGCGGCCGAGTGGTTCGGGCTGCTGAGCGGGTAGCAGCTCGATCCGCTCGAGGCGTACCGGTGCAGGCTCCTCCTTGGGCATCAGTACGTTGACCGATGACCCGGTGGCACTGATGACGACGTTGTTGTGGCCCGCGACGATCGGAGCCGTCGCATCGCCGCCGATGTCAACCCGGTACTGCTCACCGTTCACCGAATCATCTTGTCCAGCAGCATATTGTGGATCACTCATGGCTGAAATCGCTTTCCCCGTGCGAGATTCGACGGAAGTA
The DNA here is from genome assembly GCF_009604405.1 of Nocardia macrotermitis. Taxonomy (GTDB): domain Bacteria; phylum Actinomycetota; class Actinomycetes; order Mycobacteriales; family Mycobacteriaceae; genus Nocardia; species Nocardia macrotermitis. Next base: position 587,536 of record NZ_WEGK01000004.1, on the reverse strand, counting down.
GCCCCTTCCGCCGTTGCTTTTGTCCTGCTGCGACGCTATCCCCGTCGCCGCGCGGAGATACCGTCGAATTATCGGATTCCCTCCCGTTCCCTCCCCGCGCTATTCGGCGAAAGCCATACGGCTCAACAGCGCCAGATCCTCGATTCGAATACTGCGATATCCAGTGGATATCGCGCCTGAATCCCGCAGCGCGCGCAGCGCCTTGTGGACGGTGGGCTCGGCCGCGCCCGACAGGGTGGCCAGCTCCGGTTGCGTTATCGGCCAACGGATCACCGCGCCGCCACCCACGCGTTCGCCGTAGGTCATCGCGATCTGGTGGAGCACCCGGGCCAGCCGGGTTGCGACATCGCAGCCGGTGAAATCGATTCGGCGACTGTTCGCCACGCGCAACTTGGTGACTATCGCTTCGTTGACCGCCAGCGCGATCGCTGGATCTCGCCGCAGGCAGTCGAGAAATTCGGCGCGGGTGACCGTCAGCGCCGCGAGCGGGCCACAGCTGGTCACGGTCGCCGAGCGGGGACGACCGTCCAGGCCGGCGAACTCGCCGACCAGATCGCCGCCCATGCGCACGGCCAGCAGTGCCTCCCGGCCGTCGTGGGTGCGCCCGGTCGCCTTGACCACACCGTCCAGCAGTATCATCACGAAAGTGGTGTCCTCGGACTCCCGCATGAGTATTCGATCCGCCGGATACCACACCCGCACGCCCAGCGCGAGCATCCGCTTACGCGAAGGTGTGGTGAGCCCGCCGAGCAAACTCGATGCGGGCCAAGCCCATTCCCCTCGCGGTCTGCGATCGTTCGGCCCCCCGAAGCTCATACGCATCAGTGTGCATCCCGCCACGCAGCGGAGTAGCGGATTCGGAAATCTTCTCTTTCGACGGGATCGACTCGTACGGATCGAGATGCGGTAGGTCGGGCAGCGATCCCGCAGCCGTGGCCTATGGCTGCGGGATCGCGGACGTCCGCCTGCGGTAGTGGATCGCCATGGGAGTCACCAGGTATCGGGTTCGTCCTCGCGGAGGCGCTCGAGGGCTCGTTCTATCCAGGTTTGGAAAGTGGTGGTGAGGTCTTGGGGGCTGGCGGGGCGGATGGTGAGGTGTTCCCTGGTCCGTTGTTGTAGATAGCGGCCGTCTCGGCCGACGTCGACCCATTGCACTGCGTACCAAGGGTTGAGGGTGTGGAAGACCGAGCCGGTGAACAGGGCGGCGGTGCCGCCGCCGTCGACAGGGCGCTTGGACAGTCGGTCGTAGCGGTCGCGTGGGGTATTGCGGCTGAAACCCTGTGCGGGACGGCGGATGTCCTCGAAGTGGAAGGTATCGGGCTTCTCCTTGCCCGGTGGGAAGGAGGGCACGATATTCGCCAGGCGCGGGGCCAGCTGCTCGGTGCGGAACAGGCGGCAGCGCACGGTGCCGTCGACGCCGTCCTGGCCCGGGTCGGCGGTTTGGGTGAGCATCATCGCGTTGAATCTCGTTCGCGCGCCGAGGATTCGGTAGTCCCGGGTCTTGCCGTTGCCGAGTGCCCGTGACTGGCCGTGGATCTGGATGCGCAGTTCGGCGTCGGTCAGAGTCCGGAAGGCGACTTCGATCAGGTCACGCTCGTCCGCGTCGTACCGGCCGTGCACCTGCTGACGATGCCGGCGGACATCGTCCTGGGTCGGGAGGCTGCTGGTGTAGCTCAGCGGGCTCGGCAGCCGATCGCGTGCGTCACCGAGCCACAGCGCGGCGAAATCCTCGGGCTCCCAACTCCATTCGGCCATCGAACATCCTTCGAACACGAATCCCGGTCGTTTCCGTACCGGGACGATGATATTTGGAATATGTGCGCGGGTCGACGCGTCGATGCGTCGGACAACCGGGTATTCGTCGGGATTCGGCGATCAGCCGCGGTTGTCGGAAGGCGGCTCGCGATCCCCGCCGATGACACCGCCGGGAAGAGTTTTGATTTCAGGACCGAGGAGGTCCAGCGTGTTCTCCATATTCCGGAGCCAATCCGGAAGTGAGTGCTCCTTGTCGTCGCTGCCGCTCTTGCCTGCCGCGCCGCCCATTCCGCCCATGCCGGCCAGATTGCCAGCCGTATTACCGGCAGCCTTCGCGGCATTCGCAGCCGCCGCGGTCGCGTTGGATCCGGTGCCCGGCACGCTCTTGCCCAATCCACCGCCACCGGCCGACGATCCCAGTCCGTTCAATGCACTGTCACCGCCCGTTCCGCTGCCGAGCCCGCTGTAATTGCTCGGAGTCGTGGAAGTCGGTGACGTTCCGCTGTAAAAGCTGCTGGGCGTGGTAGCGGTCGAACTCGAATACCCGGACATCGTCGGCATGGACGACGATGCGTAACCCGCTGTCGACGTGGAATTCGACTGGCTCGACGAGGTGTCCGACTGGCTTCCGTTGTTGCCGCTCGTGCCGCTGTGGTTTGCGCCGCTGTCGCTGGGGTTGGTGCCGGAGTTCGGGGTGTACAGGGTGGAACTGGTGGGCGTATAGGTGTACAGCGGGTTGCTGATTTCGTTCGGTTTCGGAATTACAGGGATGCTTTTGTCGGCTCCAACGAAGTTTTTAACGTAGTTGTTCTTCATTGCTTCGCGAGCTTCGTCGCGAGCCTGGTCGATCTTCTGCTTCGATCGTGAGCCGTGATGCCACATGAAATCGCCGTCCCAGAAATTCCAGCGACTTACGTGCTGCATCGGTTCCGCGACACCGTGTTTGGTGTTATTGACACCGTCTACCGCAGTGGTGACCTGGGTGGACAGTGCCTTCAATGCGTCGGTGAGATCTTCGGCACGTTGGGTGTAGTTGGAGATCGCGGTGCGGGACGCGTCGGCAGCCTTGCCCTGCCAAGCGGCTGAGCTCGAATGCTGGATGCGCGAGGCGAAGAACGCCGACGCAGCGGACCACTCCTGGGCGAGCTTGTCGTAATCCTGTAGCGCTGAGTGAGCCTTGTTGGTGTCCAGCGGATTGAACTTGTTGTAAATATCCCAATGTGAGTAGCTGTCGGCATTCTCGCCGTTTCCGGGAATCTTTGCCGATTCGTAGGAAACCATTAGATCGACTTTCCTACGCCGCTCACCACGATGCCGGGTTGAATGTTTGTCGAAATCGGACTCTTCGGTAGATCGGCTTTCAATCTATTGTACTCGGCGGCGAATTCTGTATCTGCATTTACGAACTTCTCGGCGATGGTTCGATGTAGCGTTTCGAGGTCATCGATAATCTTGTAATGAGCGCTTAGTATGTCATATACATTGTCATCCGAGTCTGTGGCAGCGATGCCAGCTTTGGCTGCCTTGCTTCGGAATCTTGATACAAGTGTCGGTGCGGAGGTCAGTCCATCGGTGCGGTCGCCGAGACCCCAGTCGCTTCGGTTGGCTATGCGGTCCGCGATTCTCTGCAAGTCCTGAATCTTCTGCTTCATGGCTTGGCAGTCGCGCTCTATGTAGACGAACTCATCTGCGTTGACAACCACATCGGATTTGTCGAAACTGACGCTCAGGTTTCCATTCTGTGCTTCCGTGATCAGACTTGCCAATGGGCCCGTATTTGAAGACTTGCTAGCGTCAGTCATTGTGTGGGTCCTCCCCTTGGTGTGATCCGTGATCGAATAATCTCAGGCGGTTGCGGGTATCGATTGAGCGATCTCTTTGCCCAGCTTCTTTGCGATCTCACAAGAGTCCAGATTCCCGGTTGCTTTGCGCTCAGGCGGATTGGTGACTGTGAGCTCGAGTCCGCCATCCTTCAGCGCCAGATGAATCAGACATTCTCCGTGAGAATCTGCTATATCAGCACGATGGTAAGTCACAGCTTCTCGGCCGGAGATGGTCAAATGCTCGGTGACTGTGAACTTCTTGTTGGCCTCCACCATGGGGACCGTGACATTCGTTACGCTGACATTCAGGCCGTATCCGTCGCCTTCGTAGGCTCCCCACCCGCAGTCGCGCCATTTGGCCCCGCCATCGCCGTCCTGCTCGGTCGCTTGGTCATCCGAACGGTCCAGATGTTCGGCGGTAACCACGGACTGCGGCAACTGACAGGGATCTATCGCGGTCGGCACGCTTGCCGCAATGGTCGAGGTTGGGGCCGCTGCCGACGAGTTGGCACCCGATGTCCCACCACTGTCGTTGCACCCTGCGAGCAGGGCGGTTGCACCGATAGCTACTGCCGCACAACGGGTTACGCGTCCCCAGTCGGTCATGTCGTCCTCTCGGCCCGATATCACGGTGAAGAGGGCCGGATCGACTTCCCACCCCTCAACGGCTCGAATCGAACGTACCTGCTCTCGGCGTGCGCTTCAATACAGGGAGCCGGCATCACATGTCTGTTCTCGCCGCGCAGCTGGCGCGCCATATGGAGAGAAGTGGATCGACTGCCCAGCCGATCGGAGGCTCGGGTCGACGGGCGTGACCGACTCTGCGTCCAGAGGGATTGTCCGGTCCGGACAGATGCACAGGCGAAAAGGTTCGTGCTCGAGAGGATTGTCGATAGTTGCGTCAGATCCAACGGGTCAGTTCCGGGCGGGCGAGTTCGCACCAGAGGACTGTGCGGCCGTGGTGTTCGTGGCGGCCGTACAGGTGGGCCACGTGTTGGACCTGGGTGGAGATGAGGTTGTCGGCGGCGGAGATGAGGTGGGCGTTTTCGGGGGAGTCGTGGACTTCGATGACGAGGCGGCCCGCGGAGAGGGCTCGGAGGCGGAGGGTGAGGCGGGTTACCCGGCTCGGGTCGTCCTCGGCTACGGCGGTGACGAAGGCTTTCACCAACTCGTAGGTGACCAGAACGCCGTCGAAGAGGAGGTCGTACCACCACCAGGCGGTGAGTTTCCTGCGGACGAACCATCCGGCGACGGTTACCGCATTCCATTGGGCCGCAAGGTCTATGCGTTCGCTGCCCGCACCCGGGAAGGTGCCGGGTGGGGGCATGCCGCGGCCGAGTCCCGCGCGAGATGCCAGGTGGGCGGCGAGCATTCCCAATCTTCCTGCGAGGACGTTGATTTCGCGATCATCGAGGACTGCGGCGACGGCGTCGAGGGTGGCATGGTCGTAGCTTGCGATGCGCCGGAGTTCGTCTCGGACGAGGTGAGTCTTGTTGTCTCCGTTCATGTTGTCGCCTGTCGGATGATCGGGGGACAGGGGTTGAGTCGGAGGTCGGCGAGTTCGGGGACTCGGCGGCGGCCGACTTGGATTTCCGAGGCCAGGTCCTCGTAGGCGACGGCGAGTTCGGACATGCGTTGCCAGAGGTAGTGGCGGTGGAGTTCGCGCACGTCCTGAGTCAAGGAGGCTTGTGCTGCGACCGAGTATTCGGCGATCCGGTCGATCACCGTGCCGAGGGTTTCGGTGTGCAGAAACGGTGCAGTAGGGGTTTGTGTGCCGCTCGCCGACACCCAGCGGTCTACTTCGCGCACGGTATTTCGCCGGACGCTATCTATTACTGGAATATTCGCAATGGAACAATCCAAACGGGACTGGTGCAATCTGGTCAGTTCTCGACACGCCAGGAGAATTGGATGATTCGGCGTGGCAGTGCCCGTGCATGCCTGCACGAGTAGGACTTTCGATGGCAATTGTGATGCGGTCATGCTGTCCCCTCCGGCGGCATGAGCTGCGCGGCGAGCTTGTGCTGACGTTCCGCGCTCGAGTTGGGATGCGGTATCACCGCAGGTGAACTGGGCTTCACACTCCTTCGGGCTGCTGCGGCCCATCGGCCTGTGGAACGTTCCAGTCGAACTGGTATTCGATAAACTCTTGTCGAGACCTCTGATCGCGTGGTAATCATGGAGTTCCCCGGAATTGAGTCGGAAAATGTTGGTCGAACGTCCGGAAACCGGCCGGTAAGCGGTGCGTTCGAAGCCTCTGTGCGGCTGCGGTTCCATGTCACACCGTCGTAGTTGATCGCGCAATCGAAATCCAAGAATCGGTCCGTTTCGAAAAAACGAATCGGCTCGGTTCAAGCCTAAGAATTCCCAGGTCATGATGAGGAGGATCGCTCGCAATGCCCGCTGTACCGAACGTCCCATCCGTTCCGCGTCGCCAGGTCGCGCACATTCTGTCGAAGCTGCATGCCGAGTCCGGTCTGTACATCAAGGACATCGCCGAGCGGATCGACCTCCACCACACGACGGTGTCCAGAATGCTCAAGGGCGAACCGTGCAAGCTCAAGGCGATCTACCTCGACAAGCTGTGTGACATCTACGGCGCTGAGGATGCGGTCAGACGTGAGCTGAAAGTGCTTGCTGTGGAAGCGGAGTCGGCACACGGTTGGTGGCACACGCTGACCGACACGGAGTCTGCGAACCAGTTGGGGACCTACATCACCCTCGAGACAACCGCCGCGACCATCACGACCTATCAGAACACCCGTCTGCCCGGTCTGATCCAGACTCCGGAGTACGCGCGCGCCCTGCTGCGCACCAGTCCGTATCTCGGCTCGGAGGAAGTGGAACACAACATCGAGATCAGGATGGGGCGGCGGATCGCCCTGACCAAGCCCGAGGCGAGGCTGGATATCATCTTGGACGAGAACGTAATTCGACGATTTCTCGCCGAACCGGACGTGGCGGAAGGGCAGCTCCGGCACATCATCGGCACGTCGAGAATGCCGAGCGTACGGATCCGGCTCGTCCCGTTCGAGGTGGGGATCTATCGGGGTACCGAGACCGGTCCGTTCAGCATCCTCGAGTTCGCTGCCATCGGGAACCTCAATCCCGACCCGCCGGTGGTGTATGTCGAGTCCGGAGTCGGGAGTGCTCTCTACTTCGATACGTCCGAACAGGTGGCGCGGTATCGTAAATCGTGGTCTGAGATCGAGCGAGTCGTACTGAACGCGCCCAGGACTCGGGCTCGTCTGACCGAGATCATGCAGGAGGTATCCCGGTGAACGCTCCGAGCGCCGAATGGTTCAAGAGCAGCTACAGCACGCAGAGCGGCGACTGTGTCGAGGTCGCCTTCTTGTCCTCCGACGCTGTTGGCGTCCGCGACTCGAAGAACCCGACCGGCCCCGCGCTCTCCTTCACCCCATCCGAATGGGATGCCTTCACCACGCGCCTTCGCTCGGGAACATTCGCGGATCCTGCCTGATCGGATCACCTTGGGGTGCAGTCGGATCGAGACCCGATTGCGAGTCAGTGCGGCCCTCACGCATCTCAACCGATGTCGCGGGGCGCAGTGGCAGGGGTTGACTCCGAGTATCAAGGGACATTGACGGATCGGCGTTGCGGCCTTGGCGGAAGCCTGTCGTGCCGACAGGCGCGGCCGCACCCCCTCCGAACTCGTTACGCCTCCTCCGAACTCGTGGTCGCACCTGACGTGTCGGTGTACAGGTCCGCCACTGCGTCCGCGAATGCCGGGTGTGCGCGGATCACGACCGTGGTGGGTGCATCGTCCTCGATCGGGCGGCATCTCACATACGTTGCCGATCGCAGGTAGGCGGCCCCAGCGACCATGAGGCTGAACGGGAACCACCCAGGAGCGACCACCAAGCGCAACTTCTCGAACAATTCTCCGCTCGCCCCTGACTGGAGACCCGCGAACATGACGAACAGCGCCAGCGGGCCGACTGCTGCAAAGATGTGGCCGATCCATCGGAAGACCAGAGCCGCCCACCGACACCGCCGGCAGATCGGCCACCGCCCCTCCAACGTGGCACTCACATTCAGAACCCGCCCCATCGCGTACCCGAACGTAATGGTGACCCACAACGCCGCCCGCGCAAAGGACGCCACCGAAACCTGTTCCTGCCCAAGCAATCCCGGCCGAAAGTTGATGCCGATCGACCGCCACTGATCCGCATCCCTACCGTGCTTGACGCAGAGCTCCGGAAGTGGTTGCGCCACTTGTAATGTCAGCAGCTCGTCTCGTTCGACCCGTATCGGCACGGTTCGCTGAAGTTGCTCGAATACGGTCATGTCCTCGCCGCTCGGCCGAACAGCGATCGATACATCCTCGGACATCATGCCCCCTGCATCCCTGCCGATTGCCTGCATCATCCGGCCATCACTCGAGCGATGCCGAGTAGGTCGCAGTCATTCTAATCTCGGCGAGCTGTGGACCGGTCACCTGTGTGGGCTGTCGAGATCGATTGTCGCGGCGCATGATCGGTACGGGGCGGCAGGAGTCTGCCGTCGATCGGAAGCGGCGGGTAGTGGCGACAGGATTGTCGTGGTAGCGTCCGGCTATGAGCGAAGATGGGGGAAATTCGGAATTTTCGGTCATTCCGGATGATGTTGCGGCACTGGGAAAATACGCCTACGACCTCGCCGAAACTTTGCGCTCGGCGCTTATCGACGCGGGGCGCGAGGTGCAGGCGGTGACCGGGAAGGATTGGTCCGGTGCGGCGGCGACCAGTTTCGCGGAGGGCTGGGCCGAAACGCAAGATGGTGGCGGCAAGATCATCGATGCGTTGACCATGATGGCTTCGACGCTCGGTGTCACCGCGAAATCCTATGTCGCACAGGATAATCAGTTCGCAGGCGAAGTCTCCAGTCTGGACCTGCCGTGACCGGGGAATACAGCGTCGATCTGAACCAACTCGACGACCTGGTCACCCGCCTGTCGAGCCTGGCCCAGTTCATCAATGAACACCTCGACACTCTCGACAGTAAATCCGCGGCCGTGCACGCCGGCTCCTGGTCCGGCACCGCCGCCTCGGCCCACGAAACCGCGCACCGCGAATGGTCCGCTGCGGCAGCCGAATTCGTCGCAGGAATCACCGAGATGAGCACCGCCGCTCGAAACGCCCACACCCGATATACCGGTGCCGCGACAGCGAACACCCGCATGTTCGGTCGCCGGTAGTGGTCACCGTGAACCCCCAGACCCCGATCCCCGACGCTCTGGACCGGCATGTCGCCGAATCCCACACCTCATAACCTGCTGGCGTGCGCCACGACGAGAGCGGGTGCCGTGACCGATGGCGGCAGCTCGCCACCCTGGCTCAGCTACACTGACCGATGATGGTGTGCCGCTGCGGATTTCCAACGCGCGACTGACTGTCAATAACAAGCGATCTGTCGGCCCCGGTCGCAGAGTGGGGTTGATGTGGGGGTGACCGGTGAGACTCGATATCGACGTTCAGGTCTATTACTCCGCCGCTCGCCGACTGAATTCACTGGCTGAGGAAGTGGGCCAGGCCGCGACAGCGCTCGGGACAGGTGTGCGAGGTACGGCGGGCATGGGTGGTGCGGACCCAGCGACCGCATGGAACAGTGCCTACCAGAGGCTCGCAGACGACGTGATCGACACCGTACGCGCGTACTGGTCGGCTCTGCGGCGTTTGTCCGACATTCTGAACATCTGCGGATGGAATTGGGACACAGCCGAACACAACGCGCTTATCGGTAAGAACAAGTCCGCCGCTCCTGCCAAGCCGACCTTGAACACCGCGTCGGAATTGAACCTGCCGCATGTACCCGAACCAGGCAATGGCAGTGGACTCGGGCTCTTCATCGATCCGCTGATGGCGACACCCCTGTTCATGGTGGGCACCTCACTGGGCGGCCTGCGGATTCCCGGCGGCGATATCCACCGACTGGAGGCCGCTGCCACCGCCTGGAATGCCTTCGCCATCAGCGACCCATTCGAGACCAGCCCGGCCCTACGGCAGATCAGCGACTCCTTCGGCGCGATCAACGCGCCCGAGGTGATGGACATCCAGGAAATCCTCATCACGCTGGAGAACGGCCAGGCCGCGATCTGGAACGCCGCGGGTGGGCTCGCCAAAGGCGTCCGCGCCTACCACGACGAATTGGTGAATTTCCGTGCCGCACTCGCCGCAGAGGCACCCGATGCATTCCTGCACGAAACCGTGACCGTGACTACCACCGCCACCGAAGTCCGGATCACCCTCACCGGCAAGATCACCGACAACATCGACACCGCCGCAACCGCTCTGGAGAACGTATTCACCCGGCATCCACTGTCCGGGCTGCTGCGTACGCCGGTATTCGGCGGTGCCGAGAGTGGCGATATCATCGGCCGGATGCGGTCCATCGCCGAGATTCCGCTCGTCCCGGAATCGGGAAACCAGCAGGACAATACTCGCCTGGACGGCGCCATGGCCACCATTGAGACTTGGGAAGCGGCCCCCACCACGCTGTCTGCGGTTGACGTGAGCAAGATCGACCCAACCTTGCGGCCCTGGACCGAAGCTGCCGTCACCTACGGAAACCAGGCCGGCATCGACCCCCGCCTGGTCCTGGCGATCGTCGCGAATGAGGGCGCAACCCGCACCCTGCAAGGCGGGAGCGGACTCAGCGACGAATACGACATCGGCCGATACCTCACCGACCCTGCCCGTGTAGCAGGCGGCTACCTCGGGATCGGCGGCAACAAGGAAGGCAACTCGCTGGGCCTGACAAACATGAAAGAGAACACCTTCAACGACGTGAAGGCGGCCTTCCCTGACCAATTCAAGAACGACGACTGGCACGACCTCATCGGCAACAATGACCTCGCTATCAAGGCCACCACATACAAACTTAAACTGATCGAGAACCAATTTGGTCCCCAGGTCCATGACGATATCAAATCTAAATACACGTTAAACCAGTTCCTGGCTGCCAGTTACAATGCGGGTGACAAGGAAACAAGCCGGTACGTACAGACTGGCTCGATCGGGCCAGCGGCCACCAGTTACATGGAACGGGCCACACAGCATTTCAACCATGCACAGGATCTCCTGTGCAGCAGCGGAGCATACATATGCAACTGAACCGAACCACATCGGTCCGGCGCTCGATATGGCTGGCATTCTCGGTGGTGATACTCGCGGCGATAGTCTCGATGCTGCTGTGGTTCTGGCTACATCGAGAGTCACAATCCAGCAAGTACCTGGACAATGTCATCGTATCCGGTTTCGACAAGATCGCCCAGAACGAACTCGGCAACAACGGCAGCGGCGATTATCCACCATCGGCTTCCGCTTACTTCCTCGGTCCTTCGGGCCGTGTGAATATTACGGCTCCAGGGTTCACAGTGACCAGAGTCGACCCACCGGACGACTTTCCAGGCATGAAGTTGACGGTGTTGTATCGCGGAGTGGCACCGCAAGACTGCGTCCTCCTCGTCAACCACCTCTACCCAACTGCACAGATTCCGAATTGGGCCAACCTATCCGGAAAACAGCGGTCTGCATTCGAAAGCGGTTCGTCACAAGTACTCGAAATTGGAGTGTTCTGTGGCGGGTGAGCGAGACGCAACCCAGCATTTCAGGATCTAATGTGCGGCAGCAGGGTGCACGCATGCAACTGAACTCAACTGCATCGGTCCGGCGATGGATATTTCTGGTTATATTTCTAGCCGCACTCGGCGCGGCGATCGCGGTATTGCTGTGGTGCTGGATTCGTCGAGAGGGGCAGTCCAGCAGACATCTGGACCAGGTCACCATCTCAGGGTTCGACAAGGTTGCGCAGAAGGAAATTCCTAGCAACGGCAGCGGTGACTTCCCGCCGACGGCTTCTGCGTATTTCATCGGCCCGTCCGGCCGTATGGATGTCACGGCTCCGGGTTTTTCCATTACCAGGATTGATCCCCCGAATGAACTGCCCGGTATGAACGAGGCCGTAATATATCTCGGAAAGGCCCCACCCAACTGTTCTCTCGATATCAGCCGGATCTATCCGACTGCTCTTCTCCCGAGTTGGGTGCACCTCTCCGGACAGCAGCGGTTGGCCTTCGAAAGCGGGACGGCGCAAGTGCTCGCGGTCGGAACCATGTGTCGTGGATGAGTTGTAATCGCCGCACCGCTCGTGCCGTTGGTGAGGGCTCGGCGGATGTTGTTGATGCCTGTTCATCGACCCGGTGCGTCGCAACTCCGCGGGACGACGCCTGTTCAACGATCAGGAAGTCGGCTGGTTGCGGGTCTGCGCGAAACTGCGCGCGTCGGGCATGCCGCTGCCGCGGATCCGCCGCTACGCCGACCTCGCCCGGCAGGGCGCCGACACCGTGCACGAACGTTTCGATCTGGTGCGTGAGAACGAATCCGCAGTGCGGCAACAGATTTCGGATCTCCAGGATGCGCTGGCGGTGATCCGCGGGAAGATCACCCTGTACGCCGATCACCTCGCCGCGGGTTCCGCCGACGAACTCTGGTGCGACGGTCCCGAGTGCGCCTCGGTGTGAGACCATCGATGGGTGGCGGCTGTCGGAGAGAATCAGCAGCCGTCGCGGTTCCAAGCTTCATGAACACCCGGATGTAGTTCGTTTTGCATGCTCGATGTCTGCAATCGTCGACCACAACTTCGGGAGGCTTGTCATGAGCGATGCGATGGACCGATTCGCTGACCTGTCCGAGGTCAGAATGTGTTACCGCGACGAGGGCGATCCTGCGGGGACGCCCATGTTGCTGATCATGGGGCTCAACTCGCAGCTGATCCACTGGCCGCAGGAAATCGTCGACGGCCTCTGCATGCGGGGCTATCGAGTGATCCGCCCCGACAACCGGGACAGCGGACTGACCGAATGGAGGATCCCCGAGAGCCAGTACTACCTGCGGGCGATCGCGCGGGACAGTATGGAGCTGCTCGACCACCTCGGCATCGAACAGGCGCATATCGTCGGCGCGTCGATGGGCGGGATGGTCGCTCAACTGGTCGCGATCGAGCACGCGCCGCGCACGCTGTCGCTGTGTTCGATCATGAGCACACCGCACGCCAGCATCGGGATGGCCGACGGTGAGGTGCTCCAGGAATTGATGAAACCGCTGCCGCCGGAACGTGATGCGGCGATCGAACAGATCGTCGCGCTGTACGCGATGATCGGTTCGAAGACCTACGCGGAGAGTGAGCGGGAGCGTCGCTACGCCCTGGCCGCCCGTGCCTACGATCGCGCCCGTCATCCCGAGGGGGCGGCCCGGCAGACGACCGCGGCGATCGTCGCCCCGGACCGTCGCCGCGCACTCCAGCAGTTGCAGGTGCCCGCGCTGGTCATCCACGGCACCGAGGATTCGCTGATCAAGATCGCCGGAGGTCAGGCTACCCACGACGCGATTCCCGGATCGGGGTATCTGCCGCTCGAGGGGATGGGGCACGACATTCCCGCGCCGCTGTTCCGCGTGGTTGTCGACGCCATCACCGAGAACGCCGCTCGGCGTCCGGTGATCGTCTGAGTCCATTTCGCGTTCCGTCACCGGGTGGTCATAGCTGACGATCCCCCGGTGACGGGACCGGCACTGTGCCCGCGATCCCGGCTGCCGCTTCGGGATTCCCGTGCTCAGGTGGGGAATACGGACGAGACGAGGCCCATCACGATCGAGGTCAGCGAGAGTGATCCGGTTCCGAACGCGGCCGCCGCGCCGCAGCCGATGAGGATGTCGTCGGCCTCCGGTTCCGGCGGGGTGATCGTCCGTCGCATGATGGGGATGCGCACGGGATACGCCCATTCGAGCCCGACGCTGCCGTCCCGGTAGGCGGTGAGTAGCGCGAATTCGTTTTCGATCTCGCGGGGATGCCCGTTGAGGACCCTGCACGTCGTCAGATCCTTCGGGCTGAGACTCGTTGTCCTGGAACCGAATTCGAGCATCACCCGATAGCTTCTCCGCACGATCCGCCCGCTGCCGGGCCTGATCGTCACCGGTTCACCGCCCAGATCGGCGGTCAGGAAATTCCCGTCCCGGGTTCCGATCGGAACGTTCTTCCGTGTCCTCGGACCACTGCGTTCGATCCGGAACACCCTCGACGCATCCGACTCGAGCCAGGTCGCCACGCTGGATTCGGTGTGCTCGATGACGACGTCACCGAATTCACCACCATCGGATCGAGCCTGCACAACCCCCACCCCTCCCACCCGCACGAGATCTCCTGAAAGTCTGCCAGATCCAGCCCCGGAACCGAACCGAGTTCCGCGCGCGACCCCCCGCCCGGCGAAGACAGCGAACTCCGGGCGTTCGAAAAATCGCTGGCGCCGACCACCCCGGACTGTGCGATCCTGAGGTAGGCCGGTTCGGTGGAAATTTTTCGAAGGGACCACGGCCCATGGGTCCGGACCACCGTGACAACGAAAAGCTGGAACTAGAGCTGGTGCGCGAAGTGGTACTGGCTCGAAGACGGCTGGACGGCAAGGTGATGGCCGCGTTGGCGCTGGGTGCGGAACTTCTCGATCACGAATCGGATGCTGTCGTCGCGGCGCGCGCCGCACAGATTCTCGAGGAGTATGCGGTGGATGAGGACGAGGTCGCACGCGATCCGCGGTGTGCGTTGCGGGCCGATATGGCTCGGGATCGGGCGCGGGCGGCGCGGATCGGGCTGCTGACCGCGCCGGGGGACCAGGAGTCCGATGACGATCTACGGCGGCGTCGGCGCACCTCGCTGCTGTGCGAGGTGCGGTCGGATCTGCTCGCGGTGGTGCGGCGGTGCCGCCGATTCAGTTACGACCGGGTGGCCTTCGCCGACGGGATCGCGGAGGGATTGTGCGCGGCCACGGACAAATTGGTGGACGGCGCGGATATGGACACCTATCGCGCCTGGCAGCGGGGGATGGTGTTGAAACTGATCGAGGAACCGGCCGCGAGCGGGCCGCCGCGGGTGCTGGCGACGGTCGACGCGGGGCCGGGGCGGGGGCCGCTGACCGTCGAATGGGACAGTTGCGAACGGCGATTGGCGCTGGTCGCGCGGATGGCGCGGGCGGGGGTGTCACCGGTGGCGATCTGTGATCGGTTGCTCGCGGATCTGTCGGTGTCCTCGCCGCTGCGGTATTCGGTGCGCTGAACCGTCGGGCGTCGCGTCGCCGCCGATGCCGTTGGACCAAGCAAATGCTTGGTTGTACTATGGCGGAGTGCCCGCACCCGACGCCACCAAATCCGCACGTCGCACCGAACTGCTCGCCATCGCGGCAGGTCTGTTCGCCGAGCGCGGGCTGCGTGCGACCACGGTCCGCGATATCGCCGACGCCGCCGGAATCCTGTCCGGCAGTCTCTACCATCACTTCGATTCCAAGGAATCCATGGTCGACGAGATCCTGCGCGGATTCCTCGACGACCTGTTCGGGCGGTACCGGGAGATCGACGCGGCCGGGCTGCCCGCCCGCGACACGCTCGAGGCATTGGTCATCGCGTCCTTCGAATCCTTCGACCGCTCGCACGCCGCCGTCGCGATCTATCAGGCCGAGGCCAAAAGGCTCAGTGGCACACCGCGTTTCGATTACATCGACGAGTACAACCGGGAGTTCCGCGAGCTGTGGCGGCGGGTGCTCGACAAGGGCGTCGGCGACGGCAGTTTCCGGCCCGAGCTCGATACCGAACTGGCCCTTCGCTTTCTGCGCGACACCGTCTGGGTGTCCGTGCGCTGGTACAAACCCGGCGGCCGCATCACCGTGGACAACCTGGCCAAGCAGTACCTGACCATCGTGCTGGACGGTCTCACCGACCCCGGCGCGAAATCCACAGTCCAGCAAGGTAAGTAGGAGTCACCCATGTCAGCACCTTCCCGTCGCCAGTACTCGCCCTTGCGGGAGGCGTACGTCGTCGACGCCGTGCGCACACCGGTCGGTAAGCGCGGCGGCTCGCTAGCGGGTGTGCACCCGGCCGATCTCGGCGCCGCGGCCCTGCGAGGTCTGTTGGGGCGCAACACGATCGATCCCGCCGTGGTGGACGACGTGATCGTCGGTTGCGTGGACAATATCGGGCCGCAGGCCGGAAACATCGGGCGCACAATGTGGTTGACCGCCGGGTACCCCGAGCATGTGCCGGGCGTCACGGTGGACCGGCAGTGCGGTTCGAGTCAGCAGGCGATCAACTTCGGCGCGCAGGCCATCATGAGCGGTACCGCCGAGGTCATCGTCGCGGGCGGTGTGCAGAACATGAGCGCGATCCCGATCTCCGCGGCCATGCTCGCCGGTAAGGAGTACGGGTTCGATTCGCCGTTCGTCGGTGCGCAGGGCTGGGACCACCGCTACGGCACCGGTGAGGTGTCGCAGTTCAACGGCGCGCAGTTGATCGCCGAGAAGTGGGACATCAGCCGCGAGGATATGGAGCGTTGGGCGCTGCGCAGCCACGAGCGGGCGCGAAAAGCCATCGCGGAGGGCACATTCGACCGCGAGATCGTGCCGGTGGGTGACTTCTGGATCGATGAGGGCCCGCGCGAGACCACCCTGGAGAAGATGGCCGGGCTCAAACCGCTGAGCGAGGGCAGCCGCCTCACCGCCGCGGTCGCCAGCCAGATCTCCGACGGCGCGAGTGCGACCCTGCTCGCCTCGGACTGGGCCGTCGCCGAATACGGCCTGACCCCCCGCGCCCGCATCCACCACGTCAGCGCCCGCGGCGCGGACCCGATCTACATGCTCACCGCCCCCATCCCCGCCACCAAGTGGGCACTGGAGAAAACCGGCCTGAGCATCGAGGACATCGACGTCATCGAGATCAACGAGGCCTTCGCCTCGGTCGTGCTGGCCTGGCTGAAGGAAACCGGCGCCGACCCCGACAAGGTCAACGTCAACGGCGGCGCGATCGCCCTCGGCCACCCCCTCGGCGCCACCGGCGCCAAACTGTTCGCCTCACTGCTGAACGAACTCGAACGAGTCAACGGCCGCTACGGTCTGCTCACCATCTGCGAGGGCGGCGGCACGGCCAACGTGACCATCATCGAGCGTTTGAGCTGAATTCGGTTGTGGCCGAGGGGCGTTCGCAACCCCTCGGCGCTTCCGCCCGCGGTGGAATTGCTTTCGGTGCAGCAGCCAGCGTACGCAGCGCATCAGCTGAACCGCTTCGAACATCGAGTAGCGGTCGATCAGCTTTCGGAATACCTGATCCACGGTTTCGGGTGGGGTGCGACGGCGACGGCGGGTCTTCATGACGGTTCGTTCCATCGAATAGTCCGAACTATATTTCGGAACGTTCGAATATTGCCGCTCCTGGAGTGGCGAAGTCGATGGGCCAGGGCTCGCGGATGCGGCGATCAGTGGGAATGTAATGCGGGGATTGCGGTCTCGAGCTGGGGTGATGTTGAAGGTGGGGTGGTTCGGGGCGGTGGGTGGTCGGTGGGGTGGGGATACGATCGATGGGTGAAGGTGTTCGGGGCTTGTGCGTTGGATTGTCCTGATGGGTGCTCCTGGGAAGTGACCGTCGAGGGCGGGGTTGCGGTGGGGATGCGGGGCGCCAAGGCGCATCCGGTGACGCGGGGGGCGTTGTGCGTGAAGGTGAATCGGTATCTGGAGCAGGTGAATGCGGCGGATCGGATTCGGTATCCGATGCGGCGGGTGGGGCGCAAGGGGGAGGGGCGGTTCGAGCGGATCGAGTGGGACGAGGCGTTGGGGGAGATCGCCGAGCGGTTGGGTGGGATTGTGGAAGAGTATGGGGGAGAGGCGATCTGGCCGTTTCCGGGGACCGGGAATCTGGGGTACATCCAGGGGACCGAGGGGTTTCCGGTGCGGCGGTTCTTCAATGTGCTGGGGGCATCGCTGCATGATCCGACGATTTGTTCGGCGGCCGGGTCGGCGGGGTTGAAATACACGCTGGGGACGGCGGGGGGAATGGATCCGGAGGATTTCGCGCATTCGGGGCTGGTGTTGCTGTGGGGGACCAATCCGTTGACCTCGGGGCATCACATCTGGAAGTTCATCCAGGACAGCGGGGCCTATACGGTCGCGATCGATCCGGTGCGCAGCCGGACCGCCGAACGGTGCGATGAGCATCTCGCGCCGCTGCCCGGGACCGATGCGGCGTTGGCGCTCGGGTTGATGAACGTCATCGTGACCAGGGGTGCGCACGATGCCGGATATCTCGCCGAGAAAACCGTCGGGTGGTACGAATTTCGCAGTCGCATAATGGAATTCACGCCGGATCGGGTGGCGGGTATCACGGGGCTGCCGGTCGAGCGGATCGTCGAACTCGGGGAGCGGATCGCGCGCACGCGGCCGACCGCGATCCGGGCCTCGCAGGGGATCCAGCGGCATGCCGGTGGCGGGATGGCGCTGCGTACCATGGCGTGTCTGCCCGCGGTGACCGGTGATTGGGCGATTCGTGGTGGGGGACTGCACTATTCGACATCGGGGCACTACCAGCTCGACGTGCCGAGTCTGGCGCGATTCGATCTGCTGCCGAATCCGGTGCGCACGTTGTCGCAGACGCGGGTGGGGGCGGGGCTGCTCGAGGCGTCCGATCCGCCGGTCAAGGCGTTGTTCGTGATCGCGGCCAATCCGGTGGGTTCCAATCCCGAACAGCGCGCGGTGATCGAGGGGCTCTCCCGCGAGGATCTGTTCACCGTTGTGCTGGAACACTTTCCGACTGACACCGTCGACTACGCCGATATCGTGCTGCCCTCGACCATGCAACCCGAACACACGGATTTCGTTGCGGCATACGGGAATCTGTATCTGGCGTGGAACGAGAAGGCGGTCGAGCCGCCGGGCGAATGCCTGTCCACGACCGAGACGTTTCGCAGACTCGCGCGCCGGATGGGACTGACCGAACCCGCGCTGTACGAATCGGACGAGGACCTGCTGCGAACCGTGTTGCGGGGCTACGACATCGACCGATTACGCACGGAAGGTTTCCTCAAGATCGAGCCGCGTCCGGTGCCGATCGAGAAGATCAACTTCATCTCCCCGCTCGCCGAACGCGCCGGACACGATCCGCTCCCCGGCTACACCCCGCCGGGCGACCCTGGCACCGGCCTGATCCTGATATCCGCCGCGCCACACTATTTCCTGAACACCACCTTCGGCTCGAACCCGGAATTGCGCCGCCGCACCGGTGAATCCCGCATCACCATCCACCCCGACGACGCTGCCGCACGTGACATCGCCGAGGGCACACCGGTTCTGGTCGCCAACGCCCGCGGCTCCTTCGAAGCGATCGCCGAGGTCTCCGACCGCGTCCGCCCCGGCGTAGCGGCCACCACCAAGGGCCGCTGGGCCAAGTTCACCAACGGTGCCACCGTGAATGCGACCATCGCCGAACGTGATTCGGACTTCGCGGGCGGCGCGGTATTCCACGACAACCGGGTCGAGATCACCCCGCGCTGAGTCCACGTCTCGCTCGGTGCCGTGGGGATCCGCTCGAAACGGCCGATGAATTCTGCCGTGTCATGCCGTCTGTATCGCGAACCCTCACCGGTCTCACGCACGACGCGCGGCCGGACGTTCTGCCGCAGCCGCCGGGCGAGGGGTCTCGGCGGTGCGGTGGGCGAGGGTGCCGCTTGCGCATCGAGCCAGCCGCGAATCCGAGCGAAGCGCAGGCCGCCCCGTGAGAGGTGGTCGGGGCGGCCTGCGGTGATCGGCTCGGGAACCGATCATGTTGTGGGGGTGCTGCTTTCCGCGCGCAGCTCGGCGAGGGCGTCGATGCGGGCGACGGCCTCGTCGACGATGCGGTCGATCAGATCGGCCACCGTGGGCAGATCCTCGATGATGCCGGTGACCTGACCCGCGGCCAGCACGCCGGCGTGCGTATTGCCTTCCACCAGACCGGCTTTGAGCAGCATGGGGGTATTGGCCGCCATGATGACCTGGGACCAGGTGAGGTCCTTCTGCTTACGCATGGTCAGGCCGTCGCGCACGATCGTGGACCACTTCATCCCGGTCATCGACTTGAACTTCGCGGCATTGGCGACCGCGGCGGTCAGACCACGCCAACTGCCCGAATGTTCCAGTCGGTCAACGAGATCGGTGTTGAGCACCCGGTGTGGCATACCGTCCACCTTGCGGGAGACGACCGTGTCCGCAAGTCCGCGCCGCAGATACTCCTGCTTCACCGAATCGGGCACGCTGCTGTCCTGGGTGAGCAGGAACCGGGTGCCCATCGCGACGCCCGCCGCGCCGTAGGACAGCGCCGCCGCCAGTCCGCGACCGTCGAAGAAGCCGCCGCCCGCGATCACCGGAATATCGACCGCGTCCAGCACCGAGGGCAGCAGCAGCGTGGTGGCGACCGGGCCGGTGTGGCCACCACCCTCGCCGCCCTGCACGATCACCGCGTCCGCGCCCCAGGAGGCGACCTTCACCGCGTGCTTGGCCGCGCCGATCGACGGCACGACCACCACGCCGTTGTCCTTCAGCCGCGCGATGAGTTCCTTCTTGGGCGCGAGCGCGAACGACGCGACCTTGACGCCCTCGCGGATCATCAGCTCGATCCGGTCCGGCGCGTCGGTGGCGTCGGCGCGGATGTTGACCCCGAAAGGCTTGTCCGTCTTGGCCTTCGTCTTGGCGATGGCCTCCTCGAGTTCGGCGAGGGTCATCGTCGCCGAGGCCAGGATGCCCAGCCCGCCCGCGTTGGCGGTGCCCGCGACCAGGCTCGGGCCGGCCACCCAGCCCATCCCGGTCTGCACGATCGGATGTTCGATACCGGCCAGCTCGGTCAGAGCGGTCCGCAGGCGTTGGGTCACGAGGTGACCTCCTTCTCGCGAATACCCTTGGGATCCAGGACATTCCGGATGATATTCAGTTCCTCGTCGGTGGGCAGCCGGGATTCGCCCGCCTCGGCCAGACCCGCGACCTCGAACGAGGTGTTCTCCGCGACCTCGTCGGCACTCACGCCCGGATGCAGCGACAGCGCGTGCAACGTGTGGTCCGGACCGCCGAAGTCGAACACGCCCAGATTCGACACCACCCGGTGCAGGTGGTGGAACCGGTACGCCGGATTCTCGGAATCGACCTTGTCGTAACCGATTCCGGACACGATGTCAACGGTGTCGCAGAACACCCGCTTGCTGTGCCGGGGCACGAAATAGCTGGTCGGATGGTTGATCGTATTGCCCGGAGCCCCGCGCACGCCGAACATCTGCCGCGTCGGCTGTTGCAGCGGCCCGAACGCGGACAGGTTCTGGTTGCCGTGGCGGTCGATCTGGTTCGCGCCCATGACCACGTGGCGGCGACCGGAATTCACCACGTCGAACACCTTGGAGAACGGAATCCAGCCCTCCACAGGCGCTTTCCCGCCGATCGGCGGCACCTCGGCGAAGAACAGCGCCTCACCGTCGGACAGCAGCAGGTCCGGTTCGAAGGTCAGCCGCGCGAGCCGCGCCCCGATGGTGGTGATGGTGGACATCGGCGAGGCCATGATTTCGCCTGCGCCACGGAAGATCTCGGCCGCGGCGATCACGCAGATCTCGGCCCGAGTGATGGTGGTTACTTCTGTCATTACTGCTGCTCCTCGCCGAAAGCCTTGACGGCGGCCTGGTATTCGTCCTCGGACACGTCCAGATAGCGGGCCTTGAACTCGGCCCACGACTCGGGCGTCTTGGCGGCCTCGACGTAGTGCCGCTGGAACTTCTCGTCCCGCCGGTAACTCCCGGAGAAGGTGAAGTGCGCGCCGCCGGGCGCCTCGACCACACCGTCGACCATCATGCGGTTGAGGATGAGTGCCTGCTGCGGAACGGATTTCACCAGTTCCTCGGTCTCCACCAGCCGGTCCACCGACAGGTAGCGTTTCTCGGCGGCCAAGGTGTAGAGATCGTCCATGTACGGGTCGACGCCGGTGTACGCGGCGTTGCCGTGCTGGTCGCCCAGATCCAGATGCACGAACGCCGCGTCCAGATTCAGCGCGGGCATGGCGACGAGCGTCTCGGCCTTACCGTCCGTGAGGTACGGCGAGACAACGGTTTTCAGCTCGCCTTCCCAGAAATCGATGACGGCGGAACCCAATCCGGCCCGCACCGGCAGGAACGGCAGTCGCGCCGCCGCGGCCTGCAATCCGGATTTCACCATGCCCTCGTCCATTTCGCGCACGGTGATCGCACCCTCGGTGCGGGCCTTGGCGAACCACGGATCGTAGAACGGCGCGGAATCCAGGGATACGAAGCCGTAGTACGCCTTTCGCACCTTGCCCGCCGAACACAGCAGGCCCAGATCCGGACCGCCGTAGGTGACGACGGTGAGATCGGTGACGTCCGAACGCAACAGCGCCCGCACGAAGGCCATCGGCTTGCGCCGCGAGCCCCAGCCGCCGATGCCGATGGTCATCCCGCTGCGCAGCTCGCCGACGGCCGCGTCGAGAGTTGTTCGCTTGTCGCGCATGGCTTTCTACTTCTCCTTCTTCTGGGCGGCTAGGTCGTCGTCGAACCGCGCCCGGATCTCGTCGGCCACGCCCGCCAGGTTCAACTCCATGGTGAAACCCTGCTCGAACCGGTAGGAGCGGTGCACATCCTGCACATCGATCCCGTTCAGCGCCTTCTTGGCCGCCCGGATGACCCGGCCGTCCTTGTTCGCGATGTTCTTCGCGACTTCCATTGCGGCGGCGTCGAGTTCGGCTCGCGGCACCACCTTGTACACCGACCCGAAGTGGTGCAGCTGCTGCGCGGTGAGCTTGCCCGCGGTGAAGAACATCGTCCGCATCAGATGCTGCGGGACCAGGCGCGCGAGATGGGTGGCCGCGCCGAGGGCTCCGCGATCCACCTCGGGCAGGCCGAAGGTGGCGTCGTCGGAGGCGACGATGACATCGGAATTGCCGACCAGGCCGATGCCGCCGCCGAGGCAGAAACCGTTGACGGCGGTGACGACGGGGACCTCGCAGTCGTACACGGCCGCGAACGCCTCGAAGCAGCCGTGGTTGGCGCGGATCAGCGCGGTGTGCCCGGAATCGGCGTTCATCTCCTTGATGTCCACGCCCGCGTTGAAGCCGCGGCCCTCCGCGCGCAACACCACCACCCGGGTCTGCGGCGCGCGCCCGGCCTCGCGGATGGCGTCGGCCAGGGCGAACCACCCGTCCGAGGGCAGGGCATTGACCGGCGGGTAGTCGACGGTGACGACCTCGACGCCCTCGGTTTCGGTGTGACGGTTGATCCCCATCTCAGTCCCATCGTTGGCAAAACAAGCAAGTGCTTGGTAGGTTAGCACGGTGGCAATCGAAGTGGACCTGTCCGGATCCGTAGTTCTCGTGACGGGCGGCGTGCGGGGTGTGGGGGCCGGTATCAGCCGGGTCTTCCTGGACGCCGGGGCAACCGTGGTGACCTGCGCGCGGCGTCCCGGCGACGCCCCGGTCGAGAGTTCGGGCCGCACGGCCGAATACCTGCCCTGCGATGTGCGCGACGGTGACGCGGTCACCGCGCTCGTCGATGCGATCGTGGCCCGCTACGGCCGCCTGGACCACGTGGTCAACAACGCCGGGGGCGCGCCGTTCGCGCCCGCCGCCACCGCCAGCAAGAACTTCCACTCGAAGATCGTCGAGCTGAATCTGCTTGCTCCACTGCTGGTTTCGCAGGCCGCGAACGCGGTGATGCAGACGCAGGAGACCGGCGGTTCGATCGTGATGGTCTCCAGCGTGAGCGGGCACCGGCCCTCACCCGGCAGCGCGGCGTACGGCGCGGCCAAGGCCGGGATCGACAGTCTGGTCTCCTCGCTGGCCATCGAATGGGCCCCGAAGGTACGGATCAATTCGGTGATCGTGGGCATGGTCCACACCGAGAGCAGCCATCTGCACTACGGCGATCAGGACGGCATCGACGCGGTCGGCGCGACCGTGCCGCTCGGACGGCTGGCCGCCCCCGAGGAGATCGGCCGCTGCGCGCTGTTCCTGTCCTCGCCGCTGGCCTCCTATGTCACCGGCGGCACGCTGCTCGCGCACGGCGGCGGCGAGCGTCCGGCCTTCCTGGATGCCGCGACCGTCAACGAGACCGCCGCCGCGCCGCACTGAAATTTCGCGCCCGCACTGAAATGCACAGCACCACAAGGGAAATGAGAGCAGAAGAACATGGCTGAGGAGAACAAGCTCTGCGCCGGACGCACCGTCATCGTGACCGGAGCCGGTGGCGGCCTGGGCCGGGCGCACGCGCTGGCCTTCGCCGCGGCCGGGGCCAATGTGGTGGTCAACGACATCGGCGCGGAACTCGACGGCACCCCGCGCACCGATTCCCCGGCCGCGCAGGTGGTGCAGGAGATCCTCGAACTCGGCGGCAAGGCCGTGGTCAACGGTGACGACGTCGCCGACTGGGCGGGCGCGAAACGCCTGATCACGCAGGCCGTGGAGACCTTCGGCGGGCTGGACGTGCTGGTCAACAACGCCGGTATCGTGCGGGACCGGATGCTGGTGAACCTCTCCGAGCAGGAGTGGGACGCGGTCGTGCGGGTGCATCTGAAGGGCCACTTCGCGACCATGCGGCACGCCGCGGAGTACTGGCGCGGTGAGGCGAAGGCCGGGAACACCGTGGACGCGCGCATCATCAACACCAGTTCGGGCGCGGGCCTGCAAGGCAGCGTCGGACAGGGCAACTACGCCGCGGCCAAGGCCGGTATCGCCGCGCTTACCATCACCGCGTCGGCCGAATTCGGACGGTACGGCGTCACCGTCAACGCGATCGCCCCCTCGGCCCGCACCCGGATGACCGAAACCGTGTTCGCGGACATGATGGCCCGCCCCGACGACGGCTTCGACGCCATGGCCCCGGAGAACGTCTCACCGCTGCTGGTGTGGCTGGGCAGCGCCGATTCCGCCGGGGTGACCGGACGGATGTTCGAGGTCGAGGGTGGTAAGGTCGCGCTCGCGGACGGCTGGCGGCACGGCGTTCCGGTCGATCGCGGCGCGCGCTGGGAGCCCGCCGAGGTCGGCGCGGCGGTACGCGAGCTGATTGCCGGAGCGACGCCACCGGAGGCCGTGTACGGAGCGTGAATCCCGCGTCACGTCCCGGGTCCGGGTGACCTGGGACGACACGCGTGGCCCGGATCGTGCGACGCGCCGGAACCTTCCCCCGGCAACGATCCGGACACCTCACCGCGCCGAATATCCCTGTGCGAGTTGCGATGACCCGGTGGGTCACCGGCCCGCCCGGCTGCTCCACGCCGCCGGGACGGGCCGCCTGCCAGGGCCTTTGCGATTCGGTGCGTGATACGGCCGCGAGAGCATGTGGGCTGCCCGCTACGAGTGGGATGTCTCACATGATCCCGCTGCGCGAGCAAACAACCCGCAGTTATGATGATCGGCATCGTTCAAATCCCGGGTGAGCACGCGACGGGGTACAGATCTGCGCTGAACATGATGAAGGGGAAGGCAAGCGCATGGCCATAGGTCGCACTCTGCGCGTCCTGACAGTGACCGGCATGGCTGCCGGTTACGCGCTGCTGGGCGCGTTCGCCGCCCAGGCGCAGCCCACCCCGCCCTGTCTCCAGTGCAGTCCGGCAACCCCTACCAACCAGGCGAAACCGGGTAAGCAGCAGCCGCAGAGCAACCCGTTGCGGCCGGGCGGTCCGATCATTCCGAACAACCCGGTCGAGCCCGGGAACGCGGTGCGGCCTGGGACCCGGATCACGCCGAGTAATCCGGTGCGGCCGGGTAGCGCGGTCGCGCCGGGCAGTCCATTGCAGCTCGGGAATCCGATCGCGCCGGGTAATACCGTCGCGCCGAGCAATCCGGTGAAGCCCGGAACACCGATCGCGCCGGGCAACCAGGTGAAGCCGGGAACCCCGATTGCACCAGGCAACGCGTTGAAGCCCGGCAGTCCGATCACACCGACCAACCCCGCGAAGCCGAACAGTTCGGTGAAGCCGGGCAACGTGGCGCGCTCGGACACTCCGGTGGATCCCGAGCACGGCATTCCCCTGAGGATTCCGGGCCGGTCCACATCGGACACGTCGGTCCAGGAACAACAGTCGCCGCAGCGCATCACGCCCGCGCACGCACGTCCGGGTCTGCCCGTGAAGCCCACTCCGGCCGCCGGAATCGAAGGTCTGGCCGGTCTGCTGGGCCTGCTCGGAACAGGTTCGGCCGCAGTCGGTTCCGCTGCGGCGGGCCCTGCGGTGGCATTGGCCGGAACAGGTTCGGCGGCCGTCGGCTCGGCCGCCGCGGGGACCGGTTCGGCCCTCGCGGGAACCGGTTCCGCCGCTGCCGCCGCAGCCGCAGGGCTCGGTGTAACCGGTTCCGCCGCAGCGGGTTCCGCTGCCGCCGGTACCGGCGCGGCACTGCTGGGCACCGGTTCCGCCGCCACCGCACTGCTCGCCGCTTTGCTCGGAACAGGCTCCGCCGCAGTCGGTACCGCTGCGGTCGGTACCGGCGCTGCGCTGCTCGGCACCGGTTCCGCGGCAGGTGCCGCGCTGCTCGGCACGGGTTCGGCGGTCGGTCCGGTACTGGCCGCGATCCTCGGAACAGGTTCCGCCGCAACGGGTTCCGCACTCGCCGGACTCGCCGGAACCGGTTCGGCACTGACCGGTTCGGCCGCACTCGGTTCCGCCGCCGCAGCCTCCCCGCTGCTGCTCCTGCTGCTGTTGCAACCGCCGCCGACACCGCCCGCCCCCTCCGCGCCGCTGGCTATCCCGCCCGCGCCCGCGGCCCCCGGTGGCGCGGCTCCCGCAGCCCCGGCTCCGGCCGTCGCCGCACCTGCCGTACCCGCCGTGCCCGCGCACGCACCGGCCCCCGCTCCGGCTCCGGCCGCCCCGCACGCCGCCGCCCCGCACGCCGCGCCGTCGGCACCCGCGCCGCAGGCGCAGCCGAATCCGGATGTGCGTCCGACCTCGGCGAACTCCGGTCTGCCCAAGCCCGAGGTGCTCACCGTGCTCGGCGGCCTGGTCGCCATGGCGCTGGCCGCGGCCGCGTCCGGCGCGATCAGCTTCCAGAGCGCGTCGGCCGCCCAGGCACGCATCGACGCCGCGCGCGCGGAATTCTTCCGGTAGGGGGTGAGGTCATGACCGAGAGTCGCGCACAGAGCAGCCGTTCGTATCGTCGCGTGGCAGCGGCAGTCGATGCGGTCTGCGCGGTGGCCGCCGATTTCGACGCCACCGACCTGGACGAGGTGGTCCTGGCCGTCTCCGCCGAACGTCGCCGCCCCATCGAGATCGCCGACGCCCAGTTGGGTCCCGGTGTGTGCGGTCAGCGGCGGAGTTATCCGGACCGGGACGTCATCGTGCTGGCCTCGGCGCTGCCGAGCCGCGAGCACACCCTCGCGCACGAGTTGGGGCACATCATCTTCGACCATCCCGGCGAGATGGCCACCGAGGTCACCCTCGAGGCCAGCGACGACCTGATCGCGTACATGCTCAGCCAGCGCGCACATCAGCAGATCGTCGAGGACGGCGAGGACGAACAGGCCGAATGGGAAGCCGAAACCTTCGCCAACATGCTGATGACCCGCCTGCGCGTATTCCACAACCGCGGCGCGGGCGTCTCGGTACTCCGTTTCGACGAGGCCCTCGGATGAGCGCGCCCATCCCGCTCCGGATCGGGCCGGGCGACAACGTGGTTCGTGTCGGCTCGCACCTCGGATGGACAGAACGCACGGCCAGGGTGTCGGCCGATACCGGCATGCGCCGGATGAGCCGAGGCGAGTTCGGTGGCGTGGCGCGCCTCGGGCCGACGTTGCCCGGCATCAGTGAGACAGCCGATTATGCAGGGGCGCAAGGATATTCGCGAGGGGTGGCGGCATGACTTTCTGGTTGACCGCGTTGTTGATCTGGATGGCGGCCGGCGCCCGGGTGGGCCGGGTGCTGGTGAAACCGGCGACCACCGCGCGGGTGGCGATCGTGGTCGCGGTGGCCTCGGTGGCCGCCGCGGCGACCGTGTCGGTGCCGGAAATCGCTGTGGCGCTGGACAATCTGGTGCCGCACGGGATCAACGGCATGATGTTCGGCGATCGGGTGACCGCGGCGGCCTGGCTGCTGTTCACCGTCGCGACCTCGGTGGTCGCGGCGGCGGCGTGGCCGGTGGTGTCGCGGCAGAACCTGCGGCAGATCGCGTTGGCGATCTACGGCGCCGGCCTGATCGCGATCGCGCTCACGGTGGCCTGGTCGGTGCTGTTCGGCTGGGTGGTGACCCTGCTGGGCTGCGGGTTCATCGCCGTGACGGGTCTGCGGAATCTGGACTGGACCGCGCTGGGCCGCGGTATCGCGCTCTACACCTTCGGCACCGTCGTGGTCGGCGTGCTCGCGGCATTGTCGGTGCGGCGGTTGGCGATCGGCGAGCCGCCCGCGCGGCCCTCGGAACCCGGCTGGTACTGGCCGATCTGGCAGCTCGGCAGCCTGCTGATCGCGGTGGGCGCGGTGTGGATCGTCATCGAGTTGTGGGTGCGGGCGCGGGTGCTGCTGCGGCAGATCCGGCCGCTGCACCACACCATGACCAAGCGTTTTCCGGAGGTCGTCGCGCACGATCAGACCGGTTCGACGACGCAGCTCAAGGCGTCGGACCACGTCGCGCAGATCCTGGACGCGCTGTACCTGCAATCCGGCGGCGGCGTCGAACTGGCCGCCGCGGGGCCACCGCCGGGCTCGACCGACCGCCGCGCTCAACTCGTCGCGCGCTGGGCGCACAACCCGCTCGGCGATGTGGTGGTCGATGCCCGCTGGATCGCGCCGCCGCAGGGCCTGAGCCCGCGTGGCTGGGTGCAGGCGATCGCGCGCGCGTTCGACGCCGAACCGGGGCATCCGGCACTCTCGCGCCGCGCCTGAAAATTCCGGCGCGAAAGTCCGGTATGCATGTTTTGTCTTCTGTGATTACGGGAACACTTGCCGATTCTTTTGGTGCCGAGTCACAAACGCTCGGTGTTCGCCGAACCAACCGGTATGGCGCTGTCGATCACATCGACTAATCGGTTGTCTCGGTTGTAAGCACATGTGTAAGCACAACTGATGACCGCGGCACAACCGCGAGGTATGTGCGCACAGTTGTGGGCCGAAGCGCTACTCGCTTCGGTTATCGACCCAAAAGCGACACAGCGCGGATACAGGTTCCGCGCTGTGTCGCTTTGTGGGACTTCCTATTCCGTGCCGTCCGGCGGGATCTCGGGCAAACCCTCACTCGCCCGTAGCTTCTCGGCCATGGAGGTCAGGAGGTTCTGCGATTCCTCGGAGAGGTCGAACGCCCTACTCGACAGACGACGCAGTCCATAGCCTTGCAGCTGGGACAGCAGCTCGAGATCGTGATCGATCTTGGCCGCGTAGATGTCGTTGAAGAAGTAGTCCGGTTTGACCTTGAAGAACTTCGCCAGCGCGGCCACCGTCTCGTCAGAGGGGTTTGTGCGCTGTCCCGACCGCAGCTGAGAGAGATACGGTTTCGAGATCGGATGGCCGGAGGCCGTCAGCGCAGCCGCCACCTCGGCGTTGGTGTGCGGCTTACGCCCCGGGGGATGCACGGTTTCGAACAGCTTGTTCAGCCGCGCCGCGAAATCAGCCATTGTGAGCCGCCCAATTCCCTTCGCTGTACTAACAGTCGTTATCTCGGATACGTATCATTGATATTAGCGGCTGAGTAACTGAAAACCTACGCCTGATTCGCGATTTCCTTGAAGCTTCCAGACGCCCGGTTCGTGAACAGGTGGTCGCGAGGGCGTTTGCGGGCCACCGCAACGGTTGTCGGGAACCGCAGGTAGAGGCCGGTTCTAGCCCGTCGCGAGGGTCCTTCGTCCCACGCTCATGGTAGCCAAGGAATAGCTGACGTCTCATCGTCCTGTCTGTACTGGTGATTGTGTGGCGTACGACACGTTCCGGTAATCCCGGCGTGAAGATTCGACAACCGCTGATAAGAGCGCTGTTCGGACTCGCGGGGCTCCGAACTGGGCTGTCGCATGTGCGCCAGCGACGCACATGAGGACCTTACTCATGACTCCGCCCCGGCGCACGGGATGGTGCGCGCCGGGGCGGAGATGCCGGGATCGTTGCTGACCGAATTGCCGGTATCAGATCCGTTCGATGATGGTGCCGGTGGCCAGGGCGCCGCCGCAGCACATCAGGATCATCGCGGTGCTCTGATCGGTGCGTTCGAGTTCGTGCAGGGCCGTGGTGATCAGGCGCGCGCCCGTGCTGCCGACCGGATGCCCGATCGCGATCGCGCCGCCGTTGACGTTCACCCGGTCCAGATCCGGCTTGTGCACCGAGGCCCAGGACAGCACGACCGAGGCGAACGCCTCGTTGATCTCGAACAGGTCCAGATCGCCGATGCTCATCCCGCTGCGCTCGAGCAGGCGCGTGCACGCCTGCACCGGACCGTCGAGGTGGAACTCGGGCTCGCCGCCGACCAGGCACTGCGCCACGATGCGGGCGCGCGGGCGCAAACCCTTTCGCGCCGCGGCCTTTTCGTCCATCAGCAGCACCGCGGCCGCGCCGTCGGAGATCTGCGAGGAGGTTCCGGCGGTGTGCACGCCGCCCTCGATGACGGGCTCGAGTTTGGCCAGGCCCTCGCGGGTGGTCTCGCGCAGGCCCTGATCCCGGTTGACGTCCAGCGTCTCGCCGGTGAGCTTGCCCTCCTTGTCGACCTGCGGCGCGCCCGCGACGGTGAGCACCTCGCGATCGAAGCGGCCCTGCGCCCACGCCTGCGCGGCCAGCCGCTGCGAACGCTCGCCCCACTCCTCGACGTCGTCGCGAGTCAGCCCGCGCCGCTTGGCAATTCGCTCCGCGGCCTCGAACTGGTTGGGCATATCGATATCCCAGGACGCGGGCCGGCGCGGTCCGGCGTTCTCGCCGACGTTGGCGCCCAGCGGCACGTGACTCATCGACTCGATGCCGCACGCGAGGCCGACCTCGATGGCGTCGGTGGCGATCAGGCCGGCGACCAGACCGGCGGCCTGCTGCGCGGAGCCGCACTGGTTGTCGATCGTCACCGCGCCGGTCTGCCACGGCAGTCCGGCGTGCAGCCACGCGGTGCGGGTGACGTTGTTGCCTTGTTCGCCGACCTGCATCACGCAGCCGCCGACGACCTGTTCGACGAGGGCGGGATCCACCGCGGCCCTGTCGAGCACGCCCTTTTGTGCGACGCCGAGGAGTTCGGCCGCGTGCAGACCGGCCAGCCAGCCGTTGCGCTTACCGATCGGGGTGCGCGCGGCCTCGACGATGACGGGTGTTCCCATGGCTATCCTCCCGTAGGGAAACTGTAACAAGTTCTCCAGATGTCCTGCGAGCAGAATCCTGCTTCTTTACTACTGATACCACCTATGCTGCAATGAAGATAGAACGTGTTTCAGTTAGTTGAAGGAGACAAGCCGGTGGTTGACACTCGCATCGCGCCGAACCTGCCCACGGGCTTCGACGTGACCGATCCGCAGATCTGGGCGGAACGGGTGCCGGTCGAGGAATTGGCCGAGCTGCGCCGGAGCGCACCGATCTGGTGGAATCCCAAATCGCCCGAGGTGGGCGGGTTCCAGGACGACGGCTTCTGGGTCGTCAGCAAGCACGCTGACGTCAAGGAGGTGTCGCGTCGCAGCGACGTGTTCTCCAACTTCGAAAACACCGCCATCCCGCGGTTCAACGACGACATCCAGCGCGAGAACATCGAGATGCAGCGTTTCGTGCTGCTCAACCAGGATGCTCCGCAGCACACCCGGATGCGCAAGCTGATCGCGAAGGGCTTCACCCCGCGCGCGGTCAACGGGCTGCGTGACGAGCTGTCCGCGCGGGCCAAGGGCATCGTCGAGGCGGCCGCCGCGTCCGGTGCCGGCGATTTCGTCACCCAGGTCGCGTGTGAGCTGCCCCTGCAGGCCATCGCCGAGCTGATCGGCGTGCCGCAGGAAGACCGGATGAAGTTGTTCCAGTGGTCCAACGACATGACCGGTTACGACGACCCGGAGTCGACCGCCGACCCGCTGCTGGCCTCGACCGAGATCCTCGGTTACGCCTGGCAGATGGCCGAGGCGCGCAAGGCCAACCCGGCCGGTGACATCGTGACCGAGCTGGTCAACGCCGATATCGACGGCGAGGCGCTGACCTCGGAGGAGTTCGGCTTCTTCGTGATCCTGCTGGCCGTGGCCGGTAACGAGACCACCCGCAACGCCATCTCGCACGGCATGGTCGCGTTCCTGGAGAACCCGGATCAGTGGGAGCTGTACAAGAAGGAGCGTCCGGCGACCGCGGCCGACGAGATCATCCGCTGGGGCACGCCGGTCTCCTCGTTCCAGCGCACCGCGCTCGAGGACACCGAGCTGTCCGGGGTGCAGATCAAGAAGGGCCAGCGGGTGGTGCTGGTGTACCGCTCGGCCAACTTCGACGAGGAGGTGTTCGAGAATCCGTACGCCTTCGACATCACCCGGGATCCCAACCCGCACTTGGCCTTCGGTGGTACCGGCGCGCACTTCTGCATCGGCGCGAATCTGGCCCGGCTGGAGATCGACCTGATCTTCAACGCGATCGCCGATCATCTGCCGGACATCTCGCGGCTGGGTGATCCCAAGCGGCTGCGGTCCGGATGGCTCAACGGCATCAAGGAATTCCAGGTCCAGTACTGAGACAGCGCGAAGGGCGGGCACCGGATCGGTGCCCGCCCTTCGCGTTTCGTCACTGCCGAAAACCGTTGTCACCGCACGGGTTTCACTCCTGCGGGCGGATCGTGCGCATGGCGCGATCGGTTTCCCAGTAGGCGCGCAATGCCGCGATCCTGCCGTCGTCGTCGACGCGGTAGGTGAAAACGCCTTCGGCGTCGATGATCTGGCCGCCGATCCGGGTGCGGATCAGACCGGTGAACGCCACTTCGGGACCGCAGGCGAACGAATCACCGAAGACGAACTCGATGGATTCGGTCGCCGCGATCGCCTTGTCCCAGAACGCCGAAATCGCGTCGCGCCCACGGTGTCCCTTGCCCTCGGGATCGAATCCGGACGGGCCGATCGGATCCTCGACGATGCCGTCCGGGGCGAACAGATCCAGCCAGGCTTCCTTGTCGCGGGCGCGCACCGCCGCCTGCGAGGCGAAACCGGCCCGCCGGGCGGGATGTTCGTCGCTCACTTCGCCCCCTCGAGGTACTGATCGGCGAAGCGGCGCAACGAATCCTGTTTGGCCGCGAGTTCGGAGTCGAAGCCCAGGCCGTCGAAGATCCACGGGACGACGATGGAGTCGGTGACCCCGGCCGCGGCCAGTTCCTCGTAGCCGGACTTGCCGAAGCGGTCGATGCAGACCACCTGGATCTCGAACGGGTCTGCGGCACGGCCGTATTCGGCACGCAGCTTGGTGAGTTCTGCGATGGTGGTGACGATGTCGTCGTATTTCATCATCGCCGAGGTCCAGCCGTCACCCACGCGGGCGGCCCGGCGCAGGGCCGCGGCGGTGTGGCCGCCGATGTAGAACGGCACCGGCGCGGTGGGCGCGGGACTCATCTGGAGATTGTCGAAATCGTAGAACTCGCCGTGGAATTCGACCATGCCGCCGCCCAGCACGAGCTTGATCACGTCGATCATCTCGTCCACGCGCGCGCCGCGGCGGGCATAGGGCACCCCGCACCACTCGAATTCCTCGGGGGCCCAGCCGATTCCGACGCCGAAGCCGAACCGGTTGCCGCTCATGGCCGCCACCGAGCCGACCTGACGGGCCAGCAGCAGCGGATTGCGGGAGCCGAGTTTGAGGACGTTGGTGTAGAAGTGGATCTTCTCGGTGACCGCGGCCATGGCCGTCGCACCGATCAGCGGATCCACCCACGGGGTGTCCGGGCCCCAGAAGCGGTTGCCGTCCGGGGTGTACGGATACTTCTCGGACTGGGATTGCATGTAGAACAACGAATCCGGCAGCGCGATACTCGAAAACCCGCACTCCTCGGCCGTTTTCGCGAGCTCGGGCAGCTGCTCGAGCGGGCTCATCGCGATGCCGACGGTGAATTTCACGGCTGCTCGCTCCCGACCACCCACATCGAGTAGTACTGCGCCCCACCGCCGTACGCGTGACCGAACGCCTTGCGCGCGTTCTCCACCTGGTAGTCCCCGGCGCGACCCATGACCTGCTTGGCCGCCTCGGCGAACCGGATCATGCCCGACGCGCCGATCGGGTTGGAGCTGAGCACCCCACCCGACGGGTTGACCGGCAGCTTCCCGCCGATGCGGGTCTCCCCGGCGTCGGTCAGCTTCCAGCCCTCACCCTCGGGCGTGAAACCCAGGTTCTCCAGCCACATCGGCTCGAACCAGGAGAACGGCACGTAGATCTCGGCCGCGTCGATCTCCTCGATCGGGTTGGTGATCCCGGCCTGCTTCCACAGGGCCGCGGCGGCATCCCGACCGGCCTGCGGATTCACCTGGTCGCGACCGGAATACGCGAGCGGTTCGGTGCGCATGGCGGTGCCGTGCACCCAGGCGACCTTCTTGCCGTCGGCCTCGGCCGCGCGCGCGGAGGCTTCGTCACCGAAGACGATCGCGCACGCGCCGTCCGACGACGGGCAGGTCTCGTCGAAACGCACCGGGTCCCAGAGCATCTGGGACGCGAGCACCTTCTCCAGGGTGATATCGGCCTGTTGCAGGTGGGCCAGCGGGTTGCGCGAGCCGTTGAGCCGGTCCTTCACCGCGACCATCGCGCCGATGTGCAAGGGCGCGTTGGTGCGTCGGATGTAGGCGCGGATGTGCGGCGCGAAATACCCACCGGCACCGGCGCCCACGGGTTTGGTGAACGGGACCGGGTTCGACAGTGCCCACATGGCATTGGATTCGGACTGCTTCTCCCACGCCACCGCGAGCACCTTGCCGTGGATACCGGCCTGCACGTGGTTGGCCGCGACGATCGCGGTCGAGCCGCCCACCGAACCGGCGGTGTGCACGCGCAGCAGCGGTTTCCCGGTGGCGCCCAACGCATCCGCCATGAACAGCTCGGGCATCATCGAGCCCTCGAACAGGTCCGGGGCCTTACCGATGACGACGGCGTCGATCTCGGCCATCGTCACACCGGCGTCGTCGAGGGCGCGATCGATCGCCTCGCGGCACATGCCCGACATGGACACGTCGCGACGTTTCGTCACATGATGGGTCTGCCCGGTGCCCAGCACCGCTGCGGGGGAGCTCATTTGGCCTCCAGAGTGGCGACGAGGTTCTGCTGCAGCGCCGGGCCGCTCGAGGCGTGGGCCAGGGCGCGATCGGCGGTGCCGTTGATGATTTCGGTTGCCGCGTAACCGATCCGCTCGAGTCCGGCGGAGAACATCGGATTACCGGACAGCGCGCCGCCGGACGGGTTGATCCGGGTCTGCGCGCCGATTCCGATGGCCTGCTTCAGGATCAGCTGTTCGTGGCTGTACTGCGCGTGCAGTTCGGCGACGTCGAAGTCGGCGGAGTTCGAGCCGATGGCCGCCTTCGCCGCCGCGGCGGTCGAGGGCGAGGTGGTCAGATCGCGGGCGCCCAGCATCGGGGTGTCGATGCGATGGGCGATACCGGTCAGCCAGGCGGGACGCTCGCAGAGTTCGCGGGCGCGGTCACCGGAGGCCAGCACGATGGCCGCCGCGCCGTCGGTGATCGGGGCGATGTCGTGCTCGCGCAACGGATTCGCGACGAACGGGGCCGCGAGGCGCTGGTCGATCTCGGCGTCGTCGGCGGCGTTCACCGCGGCCATGTCACGCTCGGTCCAGCGCCCGGCGTCCAGGCCCGCGCGGGCCTGCAAACCGGCCACCGACACCGCGTCCGGCCACAGCGGGGCCACGAGATACGGATCGGTCTGCAAGGTCAGCACCTGCCGCAGCGTGCTGGCCGACGCCTTGCCGAAGCCGTACACCAGGGCCGTATCCACCTGTCCGGAACGGAGTTTCACGTACGCCTCGTACAGCGCCCAGGCCGCGTCCATCTCCACGTGCGATTCGTTGATCGGCGGCACCGCGCCGATCGAGTCGATCGCCGATATGAACGAGAAGGCCCGTCCGGCAAGGTAATCCGAGGATCCCGAGCACCAGAAGCCGATATCGGACACGCCGATCCCGAGCTTGGAGTACAGGGCGTCGAAGCAGGGGATCAGCATCTCCACGCCGTTGGTGGTGCCGTAGGTCTCCGGCACGTGCGGTGCGTGGGCGAAACCCACGACCGCGATCTCGTTTGTGTTGTCGCTCAAGGGTTTTCTCCTAGAGATGCTGCGAGAAGGTCTCGTAGGCGGCGTCGGGTTCGCCGGTGGGTTCGAAGTGCGAGACGTTGTCCAGGCCGTTGAAGCTCCACTCCTCGCGGGGCTTCCATGCGGCCTTGACCCGCATACCCATGCGGACCTCGCTCACCTCGCAGCCGAGCACCAGGTGCAGGAACGGGATGTCGCTGCCGTCGAGCAGCACGTAGGCGGCTACGTACGGCGGTTTGATGCGCTGCCCCTGGAACGGGACGTTCACGATGCAGTACGTGGTGACGATGCCGGTGTCGGTCAGCTCGACATAGTCCTCGGTGGGCTCGCCGGTGCGCGGATCCGCGCCGCGCGGCGGGAAGTACACCTTGCCGTCGGCCGCGCGGGCACCCAGCAGCCGGCCCTCGGCGATCGCCTTCAGGAACACCGTCTCCTGCGGGGAGGCGGTGTGCTTGTAGCTCAGGTCGATCGGGGTGACGATGCCGGTCACGGGCTCGGCGGACTCGCCCGGCGCGGTGGGCGCGGCGGAGGTGTCACCGGGTTCGAAGGCGACGATGTCGTGGATGTCGCCGGTGCGTTCGGCGGCCCAGCGCACCCGCACCCGCTGGCCGGTCCGGATGTCCTCGGGCGAGGCGACGTCGACCGCGTGCAGCAGGGCGGTGTCCGCGCCGTCGAGCTTGATCAGCGCCCAGGCGAAGGGACGATCGAACGGCTGGCCCGGCAGCGGTTCGGCCACCCAGGTCCAGCTCTGCACGGTGCCGACATCGGCGACGTGGACGAAGTCGGTCAGCGGTTCGGCGGTGGCGGGATCGTATTCGGCCGGGGGCACGATCACCCGGCCGTCCGACCCGCGCACGCCGACGATGCGGCCCTCGCGCAGTCCGGTCAGGAATCGGCCTATGGTCGGGCCGACCGATCGGGTGTAGTCGAACTTCATCCGCAGCTCGGCGGCCAGTACTTCGGGATCGGGTTCCGATTTCGAACCGCGTCCGTGCGCAATTGTGCCGGTCATGGTGTTCCCTTGGGTCACGATATCGAGTAGAACAGGTTCTTATTCTGGTGGCAAGAGTAGCGCGGGCAAGGAGACGATCATGAAGTTCGGGTTGCAGCTCGGATATTGGGGCGCGAGCCCGCCGGTCGGTGCGGCGCAGGTGGTGACCGCCGCCGAGGAGATCGGATTCGACGCGGTGTTCACCGCCGAATCATGGGGTTCGGACGCGTTCACGCCGCTGGCCTGGTGGGGTGCGGCCACACAACGGGTGCGGCTGGGCACCTCGGTGGTGCAGATGTCCGCGCGCACCCCGACCGCGACCGCGATGGCCGCGCTGACCATGGATCATCTCAGCGGCGGGCGGCACATTCTGGGACTGGGCGTGTCGGGGCCGCAGGTGGTGGAGGGCTGGTACGGGCAGCCGTTCGCCAAGCCGCTCGCGCGCACCCGGGAGTACGTCGACATCGTGCGGCAGGTGCTCGCGCGCGAGGCCAAGGTGACCAGCGACGGGCCGCATTATCCGTTGCCCTACAACGGTTCCGGCGCGACCGGTCTGGGTAAGCCGCTCAAGCCGATCACCCATCCGCTGCGCGCGGACGTGCCGATCTGGCTGGGTGCGGAAGGCCCCAAGAACGTGGCGCTGACCGCGGAGATCGCCGACGGCTGGCTGGCCATCTACTACACGCCGCGGCTGGCCGGGATGTACGACGAATGGCTCGACGAGGGGTTCGCGCGGGCGGGTGCGCGACGTTCGCGGGAGGATTTCGAGATCGCCGCGAGCTGCCAGGTCGTGGTCACCGACGACCCGCGCAGCGAGATCGACCGGATCAAACCGGTGATGGCGCTGTACATCGGCGGTATGGGCGCGGAGGAGTTGAACTTCCACGCCCAGGTCTACCGGCGGATGGGGTACGGCAACGAGGTCGACGAGATCACCCGGCTGTTCCGCTCGGGCCGCAAGGACGAGGCCGCGCAGGTGGTGCCGGACGAGCTGATCCTGGACACCATGATCGTCGGCGACGAGACGCAGGTGCGCAGCCAGTTGCAGGTGTGGGAGAAGGCCGGGGTGGGGATGTTGCTGGTGTCGGCGCGGGACACCGAGCAACTCGAGAAGCTCGCGCCGCTCGTGCGGGGATAGGTCGATGCCGCCGGATCTTGCGCTGAACGAGATCCGGCCACATCGATGGAGGCGTGCTGAAGCACGTCACCTCTTGCTCACCCAGTTCCGCCAGCCATCGATAACGCCAGCAACAAAGGCCGCGGCCCTTCGGGGGCCGCGGCCATGCCGGAGCGGAGCGGAGGCCAAAGATTCAGAATTAGTGAACCCTGTAAATCAAGTCTTGTCAGGCGCGAGAACGCGTTCTATTTTTGTCGTGTGAGCCATAACATAGCGGACCTTGTCGAACACACGATCGACCTCGTGCCGGAGCGCGTCGCGCTGGCCGATGACACCCGCTCGGTGACCTATGCCGAGTTGGAGGATCGGGCCAACCGGCTGGCGCATCACCTGCTGGAGCACGGTGTGCGGCCGGGCGACAAGGTCGGCATCTACTCGCGCAACACCATCGAGGCCGTCGAGGCCATGGTGGCGGTGTTCAAGGCGCGGGCCGTCATGGTCAACGTGAACTTCCGGTACGTCGAGAACGAACTGCAATACATCTTCGAGAACTCCGACATGGTCGCGCTCATCCACGAGCGCCGCTACACCGATCGGGTCAGCGCGGTACGGCCGAACACGCCGAAGCTCCGGACCGTGCTGGTGGTGAACGACGGCACCGAGGATCAGTACCCGCTCGCCGACGGTTCGGTGGAATACGAAGCGGCGCTTGCGGCTTCGCGCGGGGAACGGGACTTCGGCGACCGGTCGCCCGACGACATCTTCATGATCTACACCGGCGGCACCACCGGCATGCCCAAGGGTGTGATGTGGCGGCAGGAGGACTGGTGGCGGGTGCTGGGCGGCGGCATCAACTTCGTCACCGGCGAATACATCGAGGATGAGTGGCAGCAGGCCAAGAACGGCGCGGGCGGCGCGCAGATGGTGCGCTACCCGATTCCGCCGATGATCCACGGCGGGTCGCAGGCCGCGACGTTCCACAGCCTGTTCGACGGCGGTAAGGCGATCATGCTGCCGGAGTTCACCGGGCACGGCGTGTGGCAGGCCATCGACCGGCACGGGGTGAACCTCATCTTCATCACCGGTGACGCGATGGCGCGTCCGATGCTCGACGCACTCGAGGCGGGCAACCCGGAATCCGGTGAGTCCTACCAGCATTCGAATCTGTGGGCGATGGCCAGCAGTGCGGCGCTGTTCTCGCCCGCGCTGAAGGACAAGTTCATGGAGCACCTGCCCAATACGGTGATCACCGATTCGATCGGCTCCTCGGAGACCGGCTTCGGCGGGCTGTCCATCGCGGCCAAGGGCGCGACCCACACCGGCGGTCCGCGGGTCAAGATCGATTCGGCCACAGAGGTTCTCGACGAGGACGGCACTCCGGTGACGCCCGGTTCCGGTCAGGTCGGCATCCTCGCGCGCAAGGGGCACATCCCGCTGGGCTACTACAACGACCCGGTCAAGACCGCGGCAACGTTCAAGGAGTTCAACGGAGTTCGCTACTCCATCCCCGGCGACTTCGCCCGCGTGGAGGAGGACGGCTCGGTCACCATGCTCGGCCGTGGCTCGGTCAGCATCAACAGTGGTGGCGAGAAGATCTACCCCGAAGAGGTCGAAGGCGCGCTCAAGTGTCACCCGGAGGTGTTCGACGCCTTGGTGATCGGCGTTCCGGACGAGCGCTGGGGCCACCGGGTGGCGGCGGTGGTGCAGTGTCGCGGCGAGGTGCGTCCCACCCTCGAACAGCTGCGTCCCGTTCTGGCGCAGGAGATCTCGTCCTACAAGCTGCCGCGCAGCCTGTGGTTCGTGGACGAGATCAAGCGTTCGCCCGCGGGTAAGCCCGACTACAAGTGGGCGCACGCGCAGGCCGAGGCGCGGCCCGCCGACGAGGAAGCGCACGCTCCGGCGACGAAGTAGTTCGGTGCGCGACAAACCGTTGTCGCGCAACGCCTGAACCCGCTGCTCGAGATCGGGAAGGGCTCGCTCGGAGAGGTAGTGGAAAGCCCGCCGAAGTAAGGAAGCGTGCGCTCTGGCCTTGGCGGGCATCGTTGTACTGGATGTTACGAGAAGCGCGCCGCGGATGGAACTGGTCGACGGTGTGTTGATGCGGCGTTCCGGTCGACAGCCTGTGCAAGTGGGCCGATCCGATCCATCGGCGAGCCGATGGATCGGATCGGAAACTCTATTGGTGCGCAGGGGATCACGCGGCGACGATGGGGGCATGCAGCAGCGCACTCTCGGTAATGCCGGGCCCGTCGTCTCCGCGATCGGTCTGGGTTGTATGGGTTTCTCGCAGGGGTACGGCGCGGTCGACGACGACGAGTCGGTCGCGGCGATTCATACCGCTATCGATTCCGGGGCAACGCTTTTCGATACCGCGCAGAGTTACGGCGGTGGGCACAACGAGCGGTTGTTGGCGCGGGCGTTGCGTGGGGCGGGGCCGCAGGTGCGGGTGGCCACGAAATTCGGGATCGTGCGTGGTGCGGACGGCGTGCACCTGGACGCGAAACCCGAACGGGTGCGCGAGTATTGCGATGCCTCGCTGGCCCGGCTCGGGCGTGAGGTGATCGATCTGTACTACCTGCATCGGGTCGATCCCGAGGTGCCGATCGCCGAAACCATCGGTGCCATGGCCGAACTCGTGCGGGCGGGCAAGGTGCGCAATCTCGGTGTGTCCGAGGTGAATCCGGAGCAGCTCGCGCAGGCGGCGGCGGTGCATCCGATCGCGGCGGTGCAGTTCGAATGGTCGATGCTGTGGCGGGAGCCGGAGCGTGATGTGGTGCCCGCCGCGCGTGAACTGGGTGCCGGGTTGGTGCCCTACAGTCCGCTCGGGCGCGGATTGCTCACCGCGACACTGACTTCCGAGACCGTCACGACCAGCGATTTCCGGCGTAACGATCCGCGGTTCGCCGGGGAGAATCTGGCGAGCAATATGTCGCGGGTGGAGGCGTTGCGGGCCCTCGCGGATCGGCTGGGGATCACGCCCGGTCAGTTGGCGTTGACGTGGCTGCTGGCGCAGGGGCCGGATGTGGCGCCGATTCCGGGCAGCCGTCGCGCGGCGCGGATCGTGGAGAATCTCGCGGCCGCGTCGATCGAGCTCGGCGCCGATGATCGCGCCGAATTGGACAAGATCGTCGCCGACGGGTGGGCAGGGGATCGGCAGTCCTTCGCCGCGCACGGCACGTCGCGGTCGGACGCCTTATCGAGTGACATAGATCACGTTTGAGTCAGGGTTGTCGAGGATTCGGGGGGTTTACTTGTCGGTGCCCTGTGCAAGGCTGTGTGGCATGACTCACCACAGTGGATTCACAGCCGAGCGCTAGCGGGAGCGGACATGAACGAGACACGCACCACCGGTGCCATCGACGAGGTGTTGCAGCAGTTCGAGGGATACCGGCGGGAGCTGTGCGCATACGCCTACCGGATGTTGGGTTCCTCGTTCGAGGCCGAGGACGCGGTGCAGGAGACCTTCACCCGCGCCTGGAAGTCCTACGCGTCGTTCGAGGGCCGGGCCAGCCTTCGGTCGTGGCTGTACAAGATCACCACCAACGTCTGCCTGGACATGCTCGACGGCCCGCAGCGCCGCGCCCGGCCGATGGATCTGAACGGTCCGTCGAGCCCTGGTAGCCCGCTACCGCCCCCGCAGCCGGACTACGTGTGGATCGAGCCGATCCCCAACGGCCTGGCCTTCGGCGCGGATCCGGCCGAGCACGCGACGGCGAAGGATTCGCTGCGGCTGGCGTTCGTGGCCGCGGTGCAGCATCTCCCGGCCACCCAGCGCGCGATCCTGATCATGCGCGAGGTGCTGCGGTTCTCCGCCAACGAGACCGCCGACATGCTCACCATGTCCCCGGCCTCGGTCAACAGCGCGCTGCAGCGGGCCCGCGCGACCATGTCCAAGGTGCAGCCCAGCGTCGGCGACGACTACGACGAATCCGACGAGAAACAGCGCCAACTCGTCGACGGTTTCGTCGCGGCCTTCGAGGCATACGACATGGACGCACTCACCACACTGCTGAAAAACGATGTGGCACTGTCGATGCCGCCGTTCGACCTGTGGATCTCCGGCCCCTCCCACGTCGCGGACTTCATGCTCAGTCCCGGCCCCTCGGCCTGCCGCGGCTCCCGCCTCGTCCCACTCGCCGGCGCCAACGCCCTCCCCGCCTTCGGCCAGTACAAACCGGGCGAACGCCCCGGCATCCTGGAACCGTGGGCCGTGGTCATCCTCGAACTCGACGCCGACGGCATCGGCGGCCTGAACTTCTTCCTCGACACCGACCGCCTCTTCCCCCTCTTCGGCCTGCCTCCGGAGTTGCACGGCTAGCGGCGGCTCACTCCGGATATGCCATGTGGAACGGTTCCCACTGGTGGCCGTCGAGGTCGATGAAAGTGCGGCTGTACATGCCTACGGCGCGTTCCTGGGCGCGTTTGTCGGGGTTGATCTCCTCGGTGGCGCCGGCGCGTAGGGCGGCGGTGAGGAGGTCGTCGACCTCCTGGCGGCTGGGCAGGGCCAGGGCGTAGAGGGAGCCGGTGATGATGACGGTGTCGGCGACCGGGCGTTGGATGAACGTCTCGAAGAAGCGTCTGATCAGGAGCATGACGCAGATGTTGTCGTCGATCAGGACGCAGGCGGCGTTGTCGTCGGTGAACTGCTGGTCGATCTTCCAGCCGAGCGTCTCGTAGAAGCGCTTGGAGCGGTCCAGATCGTCGACGGGGAGATTGACGAAGATCATCTTGCTCGGCATGGCGGTCCTCTCGGCGGACGGACGGGTGGGGCGACACCAATACCGACGAGCCGGGCCGGGGAAATTCACCGGATGACTGTGCGATGCGGCTCAGGGGCGTGCGCGCAGGCCCTCCATGAGCAGGTCCATCATGCGGCCCGCCTGTTCGCGTTGCTCGGGTGCGCCGCTGGCCAGGAAGATGCCGAGCAGGCTGACGACCACGTCCTCGGCGGGGACGTCGGGGCGCAGGGTGCCCTGTTCGGCGCCGACATCGATGAGTTTCTGTACGGCTGTGGACAATTCGGCGCGCGCCTCGGTCGCGGTGATCGCGCCGGAGGCGATGACCGCGCGCAGGGCGTCGGCCATCTCGCGTTTGGCGGAGATGTAGTCGCCGAAGCGGTCCATCCAGACGCGCAGTGCCGCCGCGGCGTCGGGTGCGGTGAGCAGGTCGTCGACGGCTTCGCAGAGGCGTCGGCGTTCGGCCCGGTAGACCGCCTCGATCAGATCCTCGCGCGTGGGGAAATGCCGGTAGAGCGTGCCGATGCCGACCCCGGCCGCGCGCGCGATCGCCTCCAGGGACACCTTGTCGTTCTCGGCGAACGCGGTTTTCGCGGCGTCGAGCAGGCGCTCGCGGTTGCGGTGCGCGTCGGCGCGCGGGGCTCGGGTCTTGGTTACCAAGCGGAGGGTCCTCCGTTTCTGCTACGCTCGGACTATGCGGAGGATCCTCCGCATAGTCTCCGATTCCACTATCCCACGCAGAACAGGATGACGCAGATGGCAGTTCGACAGGAATTCAGCGCACCCGGCGGCACGGCCGCGCTCGGCCCCCGGACCGTCGCCCGGATCGGTTACGGCGCAATGCAATTGACCGATCACGATGGCCGCGATTACGACCGGCAGGCCGGTATCGACATCCTTCGCGAGGCCGTCGAACAGGGTGTGAACCACATCGATACCGCGCAGTTCTACGGAGCCGGCGCGGTCAACGAGCTGATCCGCGAGGCGCTCTCGCCGTACCCGGCGGATCTGGTCCTGGCCACGAAGGTGGGTGCGGTCCACGACCCGGAAGTCCGCCTGCGCGCCGCCCAGCAGCCGAAGCAACTGCGCGCCCAGGTGGAGGCGAATCTCGTTGCGCTGGGCACGGATTCGCTCGGCGTGGTCAACATGCGCCGCGCCGACGCCCCGCCCGGCATCATCGCCGAGGGCGACCAGGTGGTCGACCTCGACGACCAACTCGCCGAACTCATCGCCCTACGCGACGAGGGCAAGATCGAGGCCATCGGCCTGAGTCACATCTCCGCGGACCAGCTCCGCCAGGCCCTCCCCGCCGAAATAGCCTGCGTCCAGAACCTGCACAGCCTCCTGAACCGCGAAAATGAACCGGTCCTGGACCTGTGCCGCGCCCACGACATCGCCTGGGTCCCCTACTTCCCCCTCGGCTCCGCCTT
Organism: Nocardia macrotermitis; assembly: GCF_009604405.1. Lineage (GTDB taxonomy): Bacteria > Actinomycetota > Actinomycetes > Mycobacteriales > Mycobacteriaceae > Nocardia > Nocardia macrotermitis. The sequence goes on along the minus strand of NZ_WEGK01000004.1, from coordinate 543,682 downwards.
CCCCGCCTTCTCCAAGGTCACCGAACACCCCGAAGTCCTCTCCGCCGCAACAACTCTCAACACCACCCCCGCCCAGATCGGCTTGGCCTGGCAACTGGCCCACTACACCCACACCCTGCTGATCCCCGGCACCTCCAACCCCGCCCACCTCGCCGAGAACCTCGCCACCGGTTCGGTACAGCTCCCCGCCGACATCATGAAAACCCTCGACGACCTGGCGCGGGCCGCTGGATAGGGCACCGGCCGAGCGTCACCAGCTCAAAGTTGTCGGCACTATCCGGTACCATTCGGTACCATAGGAAGTATGGCAGGTCTCAATGTCAGGTTCACTGACGATGAACTGAATGCCTTGCGCACACGCGCCGAGGCGGAGGGGGTCAGTATGCAGGTGTTCGTGCACGACGCTGTGATAACCGCGATCAACGAACGAGCTCGTCTGTTCAACGAGGCGGCGGAGCATGTACTACGGGCCAGTGAGGAGCTGAATCGGAGACTGGCCTGATGCAGTACCTCACTTTGCAGGAACTGTTGAATCTGGCAGCACGGCTCGGTGCCGCGGAAGTGCGCGACTACGGTCTGCTCGATTCCGCTCTGGCACGGCCACAGTCGAGTGTCTTCGGCCAGGATGCATACCCCGATGTATGGCAGAAAGCAGCCGCATTGATGGAGTCGCTGGCCCGCAATCATGCGCTGGTCGACGGCAACAAGCGCATCTCCTGGTACGCGACCTGGGTCTTTCTGCAGCTGAACGGTCACAAGCTGGACGCGAACTTCGATGTGGACAGTGCCGAGGAGTTCGTCCTGGAGGTCTGTCAGGGGCGCTTCGAGGTGCCGGTGATCGCCGAGCGCCTGCGGCGGTTCGGTATCTGACAGCGGGTGTATCCCAAAATGCCCGCGCCGAAGAGTGGCGCGGGCGTTTCGTTGACGCGAGAGAGGTTGTGCGTCAGTGGGATTCGGCCAGTTGGGCGCCGAGGGCGCGGAGGTGGTCGGTGGCGCCGCCCAACGCGAATTCGTTGTGTTTGGCGGTGGTGAAGAACTGGTTGACGATGTGGTCGCGGTCGATGCCGACGCCGCCGTGGACGTGCACGACGGTGTGGGAGACGCGGTGTCCGGCTTCGGCGGCCCAGAATTTGGCGGTGTGGATCTCCGCGGTGGCGGGCAGGTTCTCGGACAGCAGCCAGGCGGCCTGCTGGACGGCCAGGCGGATGCCCTGGACGTCGATGTAGCTGTCCGCCAGGCGCTGGGCCACGGCCTGGAAGCTGCCGATCTTGCGGTTGAACTGCTCGCGTTCGCGGGCGTAGTCGGCCACCAGTTCCAGGCCCTTCTCCAGCACGCCCAGCTGATGGGCGGACAGGCCCAGCCAGGCCCGGTGCAGGATCCAGTCCAGGATCTCCGCACCCTGGTCGAGGGTGCCGACCAATTCCGCCGGGGTGCCGGAGAATTCGACCTCGGCCTCGGGGGTGCGGTCGGTGACGACCTGATCGGTGAGCCGCACGGTGGCGTCGGCAGGATCGACCAGGAACACCGCCGCCTGCCCGGATACCGTGGCGGGCACCAGGATTCGCGATGCCTGCCGCGCGAACGGCACGGTGATCTTCAAGCCGGTGACGCGCCAGAGGTCGCCGTCCCGCGCCGCGGTGGTGACCGGTTTCGCGGGCTCCCAGTTGCGTTCCTCGCTCAACGCGACGGTGAGAATCGTTGCGCCCGAAGCGGCTTCGGCCGCAACCTCACGCTGCGACGCCGAACCGAACTCCGCCAGCGCCCCCGCGCCCAGCACGATCGACCACAGATACGGCACCGGCGCGACCGAACGCCCGAGCTCCCGCAGCACCGCGCTCTGCTCCAGCACGCCGAACCCGCCGCCGCCCACGGTCTCCGGCAGCGCCGCGGCCAGCACACCGGTCTCGGCGAGGGAGTGCCACAGCGGTTCGTCGAACCGCACGACGCCGTTGTCCTTGTCCAGCTCACGCAGCCGATCGGCGGTGACCAGCTTGCCGGTCACCTCGGCGGTGAGTCGCGCCAGATCCTGCTGCGCTTCGGTGAGAGTGAAATCCATTGTGCTACTCAGCTTTCCATTCAGCGCGCGGCGGCGGGCTGCTTCAGGGCGGTCATGGCGATGATGTCGCGCTGCACCTCGTTGGTGCCGCCGCCGAAGGTCAGGATCAGGCACGCGCGATGCATGCGCTCGAGGCGGCCGAGCAGCTGCGCGCCCGCCGACCCCTGACGCAGATACGCCTGCGGGCCCAGCACTTCCATCAGCGTGCGGTACGCCTCGGTGGCCAGTTCGGTGCCGAGCACCTTGCAGGTGGAGGCGTTCCACGGTTTGGGCGCGGAGTCGCCGCCCGCGTCCGCTCCGGACGCTATTTCCCAGTTCAGCAACTTCAGATATTCGACCTTGGCGTGCACCCGGGCCAGATTCAGCTGCACCCACTCGTTGTCGATGACGCGCCCGCCGTTGGAATCCTTGTTCTCCCTGGCCCATTCGACCGTCTGCGCCAACGCCAGTTGCAGCGCGGCCGCCGAGGTCAGCGCGACGCGCTCGTGGTTGAGCTGATTGGTGACCAGCGACCAGCCGCCGTTCTCCGGGCCCACCATGGCGCTGTGCGGGATGCGCACGTCCTGGTAGTAGGTGGCGCTGGTGTCCGGCCCGGCCATGGTGTGCACCGGCGTCCAGGAGAAGCCCTCGGCGCTGGTCGGCATGATGAACATGCTGATGCCCTTGTGCTTCTTGGCATTCGGATCGGTGCGCACGGCCAGCCAGACGTAGTCGGCGTACTGGATCAGGCTCGTCCACATCTTCTGCCCGTTGACGATCCAGTCGTCGCCGTCGCGCACCGCGCCGGTGCGCAGCGAGGCCAGATCGGTGCCCGCGCCGGGTTCGGAGTAGCCGATGGCGAAGTGCAGCTCACCCGCGGCGATCCTGGGCAGGAAGAACTTCTTCTGCTCCTCGGTGCCGTAGTGCATGATCGTCGGCGCGACCGAGTTGATGGTCAGGAACGGCACCGGGGCGCCCGCGATGGCGGCCTCGTCGGTGAAGATCAGCTGATCCATGGTGGAGCGATCCTGGCCGCCGTACTCCTTCGGCCAGCTCAGCGTGAGCCACCCGTCGTGACCCATCTGCTGGACCACCTCGCGATAGACGTTGCCCTGGCCGTATTCGCCGGTCTGCGCCGAGAGCGCGGCCCGTCGCTCGGGGGTGATCAGCGTGGCGAAATACTCGCGCAGTTCCGCGCGTAGTTGTTCCTGCTGCGGGGTATACGCAATCCGCATGGCGGTAACCTCGTCGTTCCTTCGGGTAGCCGACTCGTTCGATAGCCAGCCGACATGGACTGGGCGGTTGTCCCGATCATTGCACAACTACTGAAACATGTTCCAGTATGGACCCGGAACCGGGTCGCTTCCGCCTCGTTGGCCGAGGTGGGCTTGTAGGCTCGGGCTATCAGTGGCGAAGGAGTTGTCAAATGAAGGTCAGTGTGGATTTCGACCAGTGCGAGGCCAACGGCATCTGCGTCGGATACGCCCCCGACGTGTTCGAACTCGATGACGAGGACAATCTGCACGTCACCTCGGGCGATGTGCCGGACGACCAGCTCGACGACGTGAAGACCGCGGTCGCGCAGTGTCCCAAGGCGGCGTTGAAGCTCGTCTGAATCGATGCTTGCCGTTAACTGGAACACGTTCTAGAGTCACCGTGTGAGTGAATCCGATATCAGCCTGTCCGGTCGAGTGGCCATTGTGACGGGGGCCGGTGCCGGGCTGGGGCGGGCGGATGCGCTCGCCCTGGCCGCTGCCGGGGCCTCCGTGGTCGTCAACGATCTTGTCGAGAACGACGCGGTATCAGCAACTCTCGCCGATATTCGCGCACTGGGCGCCAAGGCCGAATTCGTGCCGGGGAGTATTGCGGAACGAGCCACCGCGGACGAGTTGATTCGCACCGCCGACGAGACGTTCGGCAGTGTCGACATCGTGGTGAACAATGCCGGAATTGTCCGTGACGGCATGCTTTTCAATCTCACCGACGACGACTGGGATTCGGTCCTCGCCGTTCATCTGCGCGGACATTTCCTGTTGTCCCGCAATGCCGCCGCGTACTGGCGCGGCAAATCCAAGGCGGCCGGCGCGCCGGTCTACGGCCGTTTGATCAACACCTCGTCCGAGGCCGGTCTGCTCGGCCCGGCCGGGCAGCCGAACTACGGCGCCGCCAAGGCCGGAATCACCGCGCTGACCCTGTCCGCGGCCCGCGGCCTGGAACGATATGGCGTGCGCGCCAACGCGATCTGCCCGCGAGCGCGCACCTCGATGACCGAGCAGGTCTTCTCCGACGCCCCCGAGGACGGTGTGGATCCGCTCTCGCCCGATCATGTCGGCCGGCTGGTCGCCTATCTCGCCTCGCCCGCCGCGGACGCGGTGAACGGTCAGGTATTCGTCGTCTACGGCCCGATGGTCGCGTTGATGGCCGCCCCGGAAGTCGAACGACGTTTCGACGCGGCGGGTGTGGAATGGTCGCCGCGGGATCTGGCCGACACGCTCGGCGGATATTTTGCCGAACGTCCGGCGGGGCGTACGTTTTCGGCGTCGTCGCTGCATGAACTGGGCTAGTAGCCGACAGCTACCGGCGCTGTTGTTGATCGCCGGTCCATCACTTGGTAGACATGGGGATCGACGGTGTGGGGCGACTCACAAAGATTCCTCTTACGCCGTATGAACAAGTTCTAACTTCCGATCACCGTTCGGCAGGAAAGGGCAGTTCAATATCGCCAAACGGTGCCCGACAACAGGGTGAACGTGTTCTAATCTTTCAGACTGGCGGGTCGGTTGAGACCGCCGTCACAAGCTCGACGTGCAAGGCATGGCAAGGAGGGAATCGGGAATGAACGAGGTTCTTGCCGTGCCGTTGCGAGCGGTCGGCGGGTTCTTCGAACTCACTGCCGCGGTGGCGAAGGCGACCGTGCGGCCGCCTTTTCAGCGTCGTGAATTCGTCGACCAGGCGTGGTTCATCGCCCGAGTTTCGATCCTGCCGACCCTGCTGGTCGCGATCCCGTTCACCGTGCTGGTGAGCTTCACGCTCAACATCCTGCTGCGCGAGATCGGCGCGGCCGACCTGTCCGGTGCGGGCGCCGCGTTCGGCACCGTCACCCAGGTCGGGCCGATCGTGACGGTGCTGATCGTCGCGGGGGCCGGCGCCACCGCGATATGCGCGGACCTGGGCGCACGCACCATTCGCGAGGAGATCGACGCGATGAAGGTGCTGGGTATCGATCCCATCCACCGGCTGGTGGTGCCGCGCGTACTGGCCTCGATGTTCGTCGCGGCGCTGCTGAACGGCCTGGTCTGCCTGATCGGCATCGGCGGCGGCTTCCTGTTCTCGGTCTTCCTGCAAGGGGTGAATCCGGGCGCGTTCGTCAACGGGATCACCCTGCTCACCCACCTGCCCGAACTCGTCATCGCCGAGGTCAAGGCGACCCTGTTCGGCCTGGCGGCCGGGCTGATGGCCTGCTACCTGGGGCTGAACGTGCGCGGCGGTCCCAAGAGCGTCGGTGACGCGGTGAATCAGACGGTGGTGTTCTCCTTCATGGTCCTGTTCGTTCTGAACGTGGTGGTCACCGCGGTCGGCATCAAGTTCACGGTGCGGTGAGGTCATGGCCTTCGTAATCCACGCCCGCTTCCCGCGTACTGTTCGACGGGTGCGCAGACTGTCCGACTCGCTCGACAGCGTCGGTCATCACGCGCTCTTCTACGCCGAATCACTGCGCGCGGTGCCCAAGGCGCTGATCAGCTACCGCACCGAGACCATTCGGCTGATCGCCGAAATCAGCATGGGCACGGGCGCTTTGGCCGTCATCGGCGGCACGGTCGTGATCGTCGGCTTCCTGACGTTGTTCGCCGGCGGCACCATCGCGGTGCAGGGCTACAGCTCGCTGGGCAATATCGGTGTCGAGGCGCTGACCGGATTCTTCGCCGCCTTCCTGAACGTTCGCATTGCGGCGCCGGTGATTTCGGGTATCGGCCTGGCCGCCACCATCGGCGCGGGCGCGACCGCGCAGCTGGGTGCGATGCGGGTGGCCGAGGAGATCGACGCGCTCGAATCGATGGCGATCCGCCCGGTGCCGTTCCTGGTCGGCACCCGCGTGCTGGCCGGGATGATCGCGATCGTGCCGCTGTACGCGCTGGCGGTGATCGCCTCGTTCGTCGCGAGTCGCTTTGCGACCGTGGTGATCTACGGGCAGTCGGCCGGTGTGTACGACCACTACTTCTCGACCTTCCTGATTCCCAGCGACATTCTGTGGTCGTTCGTGCAGGCGATCGTCATGGCGTTGTCGGTCATGATGATTCACACCTATTACGGCTATCACGCGACCGGCGGCCCGGTCGGTGTCGGCATCGCGGTCGGTAACGCGGTGCGTACCTCGCTGGTGGCGGTGGTGACGGTGACCCTGCTGGTCTCGCTGGCCATCTACGGCACCTCCGGCAATTTCCATCTCTCCGGGTAGGGCGGTATGGCGAGAAATACACTTGTCGAAAAGGAAAACGCCGGAAGGGTTTTCGGTGCCGGGTGGGGCGTCAAGCTGGCTGGTCTGGGCCTGGTGCTGAGCCTGGTGGCCATCGTCGCGCTCGCGTTGACGATGTTCGCGGGAGGTTTCCAGAGCACCGAGGCCGTCTACGTCGACTCTCCCCGGGCGGGCCTGGTCATGGACAAGGACGCCAAGGTCAAGATGCGCGGCGTGGATATCGGTACGGTGCAAGCCATTTCGTACACCGGCGAGGGTGCGCGGCTGAAATTGGCGATCGATCCCGATCAGCTGAAACTGGTGCCCTCGAATGCGGGCGTGGATATCCGATCCACCACCGTGTTCGGCGCCAAATACGTGAATTTCACTGTGCCGCAGAATCCTTCGTCCGATCATCTGCGACCGGGCACGACGCTGAGCGCGCAGCAGGTGACCGTCGAATTCAACACGCTGTTCCAACATCTGACCGAGGTGCTGGGCAAGGTCTCGCCGGAGAAGCTGAACGCCACGCTGACCGCGCTGGGCACCGCCCTGCAGGGCCGTGGTGACGAACTCGGACAGCTGCTGGTCAACAGCGATCAGTATCTGAAGGACATCAACCCGAGCATGCCGGACCTGCGCAGCGATCTGCGCACCAGCGTCCCGGTGACGAATCTGTACGCCGACGTCGCCCCGGATCTGCTGCACACCACCGACAACTTCGCGGTCACGAGCAAAACCCTGGTGGACCGCAAGAACGACCTGGACGCGGTGCTGCTCAACCTGATCGGCCTGGTGAACACCACCGAGCCGATCCTGAAGCAGAACCAGCAACCGCTGGTGACCGCGCTGGATCTGCTGCGTCCCACCACCGCGCTGCTGGGCGAGTACAGCCCCGCGCTGTACTGCATGGTGGTCGGCGTCGCCAACGCCGTCCCGGTGGCCAACCAGGTCTTCGGCGGCCTGGGCCCGTACGTGACGCTCAACGCCAGCTTCATGCCCGGCGGCACCCCGTACCAGTATCCGAAGGATCTCCCGAAGGTGAACGCCACCGGCGGACCGCGCTGCGACAACATCCTCGATCGCAAACCCGGCAGCCACTCCAACTACCTGGTCACCGACACCTCGCAGGGTGAGGTGTGGACCCCGTCGCTGAGTTCGCATCTGAACAACCCGAACACCAGCGTCTTCCAGCTGCTGTTCGCCGGAATGCCGGGGGTGCCGAAGCCGTGAGGTTCAAACCACGGGCCGTCTCGGTCAAACTCTCGATCTTCACCCTGGTGATGGTGCTGGTGCTGGCCCTGCTGGGCGTCATCTTCAGTCAGATGCGGTTCGCCAGCGAGACCGGGTATCACGCGGTGTTCACCAGTTCCTCGGGCATGCTGCCGGGATCCAAGGTGCGCATCGCGGGGGTGCCGGTCGGCTCGGTCAAGCGGGTCTACGTGGGCGGTGATCATCTCGCGCACGTCGATTTCGAGGTCGATCACCAGTACCACCTCTACGACAGCACCCAGGCCGCGATCCGCTACGAGAACCTCGTCGGCGACCGCTACCTGGAACTCATGGACGGTCCCGGCACCGCGAAGCAGATGTCCGACGGGGACACCATCGGCACCGACCGCACCAAACCCGCCCTCGATCTGGACATGCTGCTCGGCGGGATCAAACCGCTGCTGCGCGGCCTGGATCCGGCGCAGGTCAACGATCTGACCAACGCGCTGTTGCAGGTGTTCCAGGGGCAGGGCGGCACGCTGGTGGCGCTGCTGAACAGCTCCGGGTCGTTCGCCAAGACCCTCGCCGACCGGGACGCGCTGATCGGCAGCGTGATCAACAACCTGAACACGGTGCTGGGCACCATCGACTCCAAGAACAAGGATTTCGACGCCACGCTCACCGAGCTGCAACGCCTGATCGCCGGTCTGGCGCAGGATCGCGACCAGATCGGCGAGGCGCTGCCGCGGCTGGCCGGGGCGACCGGTGATCTGACCGGTCTGCTGCGCCAGGCCCGGCCCGATCTGAAGAACGATTTCGATCAGCTGGGCCGGTTGTCGAAGAATCTCGACGACCGCACCGACGACGTGCAATGGGTGCTCGATCGTTTGCCGGAGACCTACAAGAAGCTCGTGCGCCTGGGTTCCTACGGTTCGTTCCTGAACATGTACGTCTGCGGCACCAACTTCCTGATCGACGGCCCCGACGGCAAACCCATGCATGTCAACCTGCCCGGTTTGCAGACGACCGGAAGGTGTTCGGCCCAGTGAAAGAAGAACGCTCACCACTTCTGAACATCGGCATCGTCGGTGTGGTGCTCGCGGTGGCTATCGCGTTGTCCGCGTTGCAGTTCCAGCGGCTGCCCTTCATCCGTAGCGGTGCGGAGTTCAGTGCCTACTTCGGTGACGCGGGCGGTCTGCTGCCGGGTGATCCGGTGCAGGTGGCCGGGGTGCGGTCCGGACAGGTCGAGGACGTCACGCTGGCCGGGGCCAAGGTGAAGGTGCGGTTCAGCCTCGATGAGTCGATCGTGTTGGGGCGCAAGACATCCGCGGCGATCAAGACCAACACCGTGCTCGGTCGCAAATCGCTCGAGGTGACCCCGACCGGTGACGGCGTGCTGCGCCGCGACGACATCATCCCGCTCTCGCGCACCACCTCGCCGTACTCGCTCAACGACGCGCTCGGCGATCTGGCCTCGACCGTGCAGGGCCTGGACACCGATCAGGTGAACAAGACCCTCGACACGCTCTCGGCCGCGTTCGACAAGACGCCCGGACCGCTGCGTTCGGCGCTGGACGGGGTCACCGCGCTCTCCCGCAGCCTCAACACCCGCGACAAGGCCCTGACCGAACTGCTCTCGCACGCGCAGAACGTCACCAAGGTGCTCTCGGATCGCGCGAACCAGATCAACACCCTGCTGCTCAGCGGTAACGATCTGCTCGGTGAACTGAACGCCCGGCGCACCGCGCTGAGCCAGCTGATCGTCTACGTCAACGGCCTGGCCCAGCAGCTCACCGGCTTCGTCCAGGACAACGAGACCTCGCTGAAACCCGATCTGGACAACCTGAATTCGCTGCTGGGGCTGTTGCAGAAGAACAAGGACCAGCTGGGCAAGGCCCTGGACGCGCTCGGCCCGTACGCCGGTGCGCTCGGTGAACAGGTCGGCAGCGGTCCGTACTTCCAGGCGTACGTCTCCAACGCCACGAGTATGACGCTGCAACCGCTGGTCGACGCGCTGGTCTGGCCGCAGCACGTGCCGCAGTCGTTCCAGAACTACATCAACCATCCGCCGCTGAATGTCGGTCCCTCCATCCAGGAGCCTCCGCGATGAACGCTCTACAACAGGTGCGAAAGGTGCCCCGCTGGGTGCGTTACGTCGCCGCGGCCCTGGTCGTCGCCCTGGCGGCGTGGATCGGCTACGGCGCGGTGACCAATATCGGCAAGACGCACATCACCGCCTATTTCCCGACCACGACCGGCATCTACGCCGGTGACGGCGTGGAGATCCTCGGGGTCAAGGTCGGCAAGATCAACTCGATCGAACCGGGCAAGGACAACGTCAAGGTGACGATGACCGTCGACCGCGGCGTGGACATCCCCGCCGACGCGAAGGCCGTGATCATCGCGCCCTCGCTGATCTCGGCGCGTTTCATCCAGCTCGCGCCCGCCTACACCGGCGGGCCGAAGATGCACGACGACGCGACCATTCCGATCGAACGCACCGCGGTGCCGGTCGAATGGGACGACATCAAGGCCGAGCTGACCAAGCTGTCCAAGGCGCTGGGACCGATCGGCCAGGACAAGCAGGGCTCGTTCGGACGTTTCGTGAACACCGCCTCGGACAACCTCGCCAACGGCAACGCGCAGGCGTTCCGGGACACGCTGAAGGAGCTGTCCAGCACGCTGAGCACGTTGTCGGACGGGCGGACCGATCTGTTCGGGACGATCAAGAACTTGCAGCAGTTCGTCGACGTGCTGTCCAAGAGCGACGATCAGATCGTCCAGTTCGGCGGGCGGCTGGCCTCGGTGTCCTCGGTGCTGAACAACGTCTCGGGCGATCTCGGTGCGGGACTGGACAATCTGGACACCGCCGTCGCCGACATCCAGCGGTTCCTGAACGAACGCGGCCCGGCGTTGACCGAGAGCGTGCAGCGCCTCGCCGACGTCACCCAGCTGCTGGTGGACAAGAAGTCCGATATCGAGCGGGTGCTGCATTCGGGTCCGACCGCGCTGGCGAACTTCTACCAGATCTACAAGCCCGCGCAGGGCACGTTGACCGGCGCGGTGGTCGGCACCAACTTCGCCAACCCGTTCGCCTTCCTGTGCGGCGCGGTCGAGGGTCTGCAATCCGATGATTCGGACAAGACCGCCGCGCTCTGTAAGCAGTACGTCGCGCCGGTGATCCAGTCGCTGATGATGAATTACCCACCGGTGCTGTTGAATCCGGCGTCCGGGCAGGGTGCGTTCCCGAGCCAGCTGACCTACAGCACGCCGGATCTGGCCAAGCGGGTGAACACCCATCCCGACGCCGCGCCCGCCGCGGCGCCGGTCGCCACGCCCCCGGTCGTGGTTCCGAAAGGTATTGCCGGACTTCTTATTCCGGGAGGTGGGCACTGATGAGCCGGGGTAGTACACGCAGGCGGCTCGCGGGTGCGGCCATCGGACTGGTGGTGGCGCTGGGCGTCACGGGCTGTCAGTGGGACGGGCTCAACACGCTGCCGATGCCGGGCGCCGCAGGTACCGGCGACGGCGCGTGGCAGGTGCGCATCCAGATGCCGAATGTGACCACGCTGACCCGCAATTCGCCGGTGATGGTGGACGATGTCACGGTCGGCACGGTCAAGAACATCGAGGTGCAGGGCTGGCACGCGCTGGTCACCGTCAGCCTCGAACGCGGAGTTCACCTGCCCGCCAACGCCATCGCGCGGATCGGGCAGACCAGCCTGCTGGGCAGCAACCACGTCGAGCTGGCCGCGCCGCCGTCGAATCCGCAGGGGGAGTTGAAGAACGGCGATGTGATCCCGCTCGATCGGGCCGGTGACTATCCGACCACCGAGCAGACGCTGTCCTCACTGTCGGTGGTGCTCAACGGCGGCGGTATCTCGCAGCTGGAGACGATCACCACCGAGCTGAACAAGACGTTCCACGGGCGCGCCGACTCGATCCGGGATCTGTTGCCGCAGTTGAAACAACTGACCGGCACGCTGGATCAGCAGACCCAGGACATCATCGCCGCGATGAGCGGGCTGGATCGCGTCTCGGGGGTGTTCGCCCAGCAGAAGGATCAGGTCACCACCGCGATCACCAAGATCCACCCGGCGTTGACCGTGCTCGCCGATCGTCGCCAGAACCTCACCAAAACCCTTGTGGCACTGGGTAATCTGAGCGACGTCGTACAGCAGATCATCGAGCAGGGCGGGGCGAGCCTGAAGGCGGATCTGGCGAACCTCGGCCCGGCGCTGAAATCGCTGGCCGACACCGGCGGCAAACTGGCCGATTCGTTGCAGATCCTGCTGACCTTCCCGTTCCCGATGAAGAACCTCGACAAGGCGCTCAAGGGCGACTACCTGAATCTGCTGATGACGGTGGATCTGACCGGCGCGCGCGTCGATTCGAACTTCCTCACCGGCACCCCGCTGGGTGGGCGGTTCGGCGGCGTCGAGGGCGCGCTGGGCACCATCGCCCCGCAGACCGCGCAGGGTAAGGGCGATCCGGTGCACGGACCGTTGCAGACCCAGCCGAAGCCGCAGACGGCCGCGCCGACGCCGAGTATCCCCGGGCTGCCCGCGATTCCGGGGCTGCCCGCCATTCCGGGGATCACCGTTCCCGGCCCGTCGCAAGGAGGCGGCCGGTGAAACTCACCAAGTTCGTCCGCACCCAGCTGGTCATCTTCGCGGTGCTGACCCTGGTCGGCCTGCTGGTGATGGCCGGGAGCTACGTGCACCTGCCCGCCATGTTCGGCATCGGCCGGTACGGGGTGACGGTGAAGCTGACCGCGACCGGCGGGCTGTACCCGACCGCCAACGTCGCCTATCGCGGCACCAATATCGGCAAGGTCGACAGCGTCGTGCTGACCCCGCAGGGGGTGGACGCGAAACTGTCCATCCAGAGCGGGTTCAAGGTGCCCGGCGATGTCGAGGCGTACGTCAAGAGCGTGTCGGCGATCGGTGAGCAGTACGTCGATCTGGTGCCCGCGGAGAATCCGAAGGGCGGCAATCTGGCCGACGGTTCGGTGATTCCGGAGGATCGCACCAAGCTGCCGCAGGACGTCGGTGCGATGCTGGATCAGGCCGACCGGCTGCTGTCCACGGTCGCGGACACCAAGTTGCGCGAGTTGATCGATGACGCGTTCACCGCGTTCAACGGTGCGGGCCCGGACCTGCAGAAGTTCATCGACTCCGCGTCGCTGCTGGTGCAGGAGGCGCAGAAGAACACCGGGCCGACCAAGGATCTGCTGCGCAAGATCGGCCCGCTGCTGGACACCCAGAACCGTTCCGCGGATTCGGTCCGCACCTGGACCCACGATCTGGTCGCGGTGACCGATCAACTGCGCCAACACGATCCGTCGCTGAACCAGTTGTTGCAGCGCACGCCGGGGGCCGCGCAGCAGGTCAGCAAGACCTTCCAGGACCTGCAACCCACGTTGCCGATCCTGCTGTCGAATCTGGTGAGCACCGGGCAGGTCGGGGTCACGTACCACGCCGGTATCGAACAGATCCTGGTGATCTACCCGCAGATGATCTCCGCGTTGCTGACCGTGGTGCGCGGGCCCGCCGAATACGGCGCGATGGTCGACTTCATGCTCGGCATCAACGATCCGCCCGGCTGCATCACCGGCTTCCTGCCGCCGAGTCAGCGCCGCTCGCCCGCGCTGCAGGACACTCCGGACACGCCGGGCAATCTGTACTGCAAGGTGCCGCAGAACGCCAAGGAGGCCGTGCGCGGTATCCGCAACACGCCGTGTCAGGACGTGCCCGGTAAGCGCGCCCCGACCCCGGAGCTGTGCCACGACCCGCGCGGTTACGTGCCCGAGGGCAACAATCCGCCGTTCGGCGCCCCGCAGCCGGTGGACAATTCCGGTGCGCCGCTGCCGAATTCGGCGTCGAAGCCCGGAACCGTCCATCCGGCCGCATTCGAGAACAGGAGTTACGACCCGGCAACCGGAACCTTCACCGGCCCCGACGGACGCACCTATCGGGAGGGGGACGTCAAGCCCGGAGGTTCGGGCACGGTACCGTCCGGGTGGCAGGCGATGCTCGAGGAGCAACAACGATGAGCGAAACCACACCCCCAACACCCCCCACATCAGGCGCCACGGGACGAGTCCGGCGGCGCGCGAGTCGCCCGGCCGGTTCCGCGGGGCCGCAGGATTCCGTGCCGATGGACGTGGTACCCGAGCCGGAGACCACGGCGGCGGGGAAGCGCGCCGTGGCCGACGTCGGCGCGAAGTCCGCGACCTCCGGCGAATCTTCGGCGAAATCCGTTGCGGCCGAAGATAATGCGACGGCGAAGCTGCGGAGGACCGGCGTCGATCAGGGCAGCGATGCCGGTGCCGGGCCGAATGATGCCGCTGCTGATCCGACGGTGAAGCTGGGTAAGGCAGCCGCTGCGGACCCGGTCGACGCGCCGGAGGGTGAGGATGAGCTCGGTGCCGAGGGCGACGGGTTCTGGAGTTCGATGCGGCCACTGGAGTGGGTCGTAGTGGCGGTGGCGGTGCTCGCGCTGCTCGGGTTGGCCGGGGGCGGCGGGGTGTACTTCTATCACCAGTCGCACGCCGACGCGCTGGCCTCGGAGCGCGGCGAATATCTCCAGACCGCCAAGCAGGCCATTCTGAATCTCACCAACATCAAGGACGACACCGCCTCGCAGGACATCGACCGGGTGCTGTCGGTGGCGTCGGGCGATCTCAAGGCCGAGTACTCCCAGCGCAAGGACGCCTATGCGCAGGTGGTCAAGGAGGCCAAGGTCAAGGCCAGCGGTGAGGTGATCGAGGCCGCGATCGAGAGTCAGCAGGACGATTCGGCGCAGGTGCTCGTCGCGGCCAAGCAGACCCTCACCAATGCGGGCGATTCGCAGCCGCAGGACCGGTACTACCGGTTCCGGGTGACCGTGAACCGCGGTGACGGCGGCGTCACCGCGTCGAAGGTGGAGTTCGTGGCATGACATCGCGAGAGAAGCGTCTTCCGATCCTGAGCGTCATCGCCGGTGTGCTGGTGGTCGCGGCCGTGGCCGTCGGGGCCTTCGCCGGATACCGGTTCTGGAACGACCGTCAGGCCGAACAGGCGCGCACCGCATCGGTGGATGCCGCGCGTCGCACGGTGGCGGCCATGTTCACCTACGATTTCAACACCGTCGACACCCAGTTGCCCAAGGCCGCGGACTCGCTGACGCCGACGTTCAAGGGCGACTACCTGAAGCTGATCAACGCGGCCATCGCCCCGGGCGCCAAGCAGAAGCAACTCACGGTGCAGGCCACCACGCAGGCGGCCGGCGTGGTGTCCGCCGACCGCTCACACGCGGTGGTGCTGCTCTACCTGAACGAGGTGACGACCAGCGCGGCCTCCCCGCAGGGCACCGTCACCCCCAGCCGGGTCCGGGTGTCGCTGGAGAAGGACGGCGGCCGCTGGCTGGTCGGTGAGGTCACGCCGGTCTGAGATTCGTTCCGCCGCAATCGGATCGAGTCCCGGGATCCGGCGCGGATCGCTCCGGGCGAATCCCGGGTGGTCGCGATTCGCCGGTGTCCGAGGGGGTTCGGTCGATCCGATCACGGAAAACGTTGTCAGCGACCGGGATCCAGGTCGGCGTCGGTCAGCAGCGCGCTACCGGCCACCTGTCCCTGCGCCAACGCGTCGAGAAACGCTCTGGCCCAACGGTCCACGTCGTGTGCGAGCACCTGACGACGTAGCGCGCGCATCCGCCGCCGACGGGTATCGGCGTTGTCGGTGAGCGCGGCCATGATGGCATCCTTCACACTGTCCAGATCGTGTGGGTTGCACAGGTACGCCTGCCGCAATTCGGCTGCCGCGCCGGTGAATTCGCTCAACACCAACGCGCCGTTGAGCCCGCTGTGACTGGCCACGTACTCCTTGGCGACCAGATTCATCCCGTCGCGCAACGGCGTCACCAGCATCGCGTCGGCGGCCACGAAGAACGCGAGCAGCTCCTCGCGCGGAATCGGCCGGTGCAGATAGTGCACGACCGGATAACCCACCCGCGCGAATTCACCGTTGATGCGGCCGACCTGACGCTCGATATCCCCACGCATCCGGATGTAGCTCTGCACCCGCTCCCGGCTCGGCGTCGCCAGCTGCACCATCACCGTATCGGCCGGATCGATCCGGCCCTCGCGCAACAACTCCTCGAGCGCGGCCAGGCGGATGTCGATGCCCTTGGTGTAATCGAGCCGATCCACGCCCAGCAGAATGTGTTTCGGGTTCCCGAGTTCGGACCGGATCTGCGCGGCCCGCTCCCGCACCGAACGTCGCCGGGACTGCTCGTCCAGTTCGGCCGAGGCGATCGAGATCGGGAATGCGCCGACCCGCACGGTGCGGAAACCCACCTGCACCACACCGAGTTTCGAGCGCACGCCGACCGTGCCGCGTGAAGTCGGTTGTCCGGCAAGGCGTTTGGCCAGGTACAGGAAGTTCTGCGCGCCGCCGGGCAGGTGGAAGCCGATCAGGTCCGCCCCCAGCAGACCCTCGATGATCTCGGTCCGCCACGGCATCTGCATGAACAGTTCCACCGGCGGGAACGGGATGTGCAGGAAGAAACCGATCGTCACGTCCGGGCGCAGCATCCGGAGCATCTTGGGCACCAGTTGCAGCTGGTAATCCTGCACCCAGACCGTCGCCCCCTCGGCGGCCACCTTCGCGGTGTACTCCGCGAAACGCCGATTGACCTCGACGTACGCGCTCCACCAGTGCCGTCGGTACTCCGGCCGCACGATCACGTCGTGATACAGCGGCCACAGTGTGCCGTTGGAGAACCCCTCGTAGTAGTCCGCGACCTCGGTCGCGGTCAGCGGCACCGGATGCAGTTCCAGGCCGTCCTCGATGATCGGGTCCAGGTCCACGTCGGGGACTCCGGCCCAGCCCACCCAGGCCCCATTGTTGTTGCGCAACACCGGTTCCAGTGCGGTGACCAGTCCGCCGGGGCTGCGCTTCCAGCGCGTCGTACCGTCGGGCAGCTGCTGCAAATCCACCGGCAGCCGGTTGGCGACCACGACGAATCCGGAGCCCGCGCCGTGTGGGGCGCTCGCGGGCGATTGGTCCCCCGCGTCCGATCTTCGCTGATCCGACGGGTTTGCGCTCATCTGGTCCATTACTGGAACCTCCGGTTTGCCGCGGGCCGGGAGAGCCCTGTGGAGTTGTAGTCGCGGGTCGGAGCGGTTATTCGCCCCGGCCGCCGGGAGCGATGCCGAGCATGGACAACAGCATCCGGCATTCGTCCGCATCTTCAGCGTAGGCGGCGACGACCCGCTGGGCCTGTCGAGCCGTCTCGTCGGCGAGCGGCTCCAGATCGTCGTCCGCGATGTCGTTGGCGCCCTTCGCGGCCATCCTCGTGTCCTCTCGGCTGTGGGTTGAGTTCTCACGGTTGCGAGATGTCAATGGTATCGGTCGTGGGAATGGGTGCGGTTCGGCCCAACCCTGAAACGGGGAGGTTCGGGATGGCTATACCGTGGGAAGACAGTAGTGGGAAGTGTGAACAGGAAGGGTTTGGAACATCATGCCGTTGGCCACGGTGAACGGAATCGCACTGAACTATCAGGTGAAGGGGGACAAGGCCAAGGGCAGCGATATCAAGGGCGCGGCCCCGCTGGTCGTCCTGGTCATGGGGACCGGAAGCCCGGGGCGGGTGTGGGAGCTGCATCAGGTGCCCGCACTGGTCGCGGCCGGATATCGGGTGTGCACCTTCGACAATCGCGGTATCGCGCCGTCGTACGAGGCCGCCTCCGGGATGACGATCGAGGAGTTGGTGCGCGATACCGCCGCGCTGATCGAGTTCCTGGACGAGGGCCCGGTGCTGTTGGCCGGGACGTCGATGGGTGCGCGGGTGTCGCAGGAACTCGCGCTGGCCCGCCCCGATCTGGTGCGCAAGGCGGTCTTCCTGGCCGGGCACGGGCGGCTGGACCAGTTCCAGAAGACGTTGTCGCTGGGTGAGCACGAACTCGACGCCAGCGGGGTGAAGCTGCCGCCTAAGTACGAGGCCGCGCTGACCGCTGTGATGAATCTTTCACCCGCGACCCTCGCCGATACCAACGCGGCGCGGGACTGGTTGGATCTGTTCGAGTTCACCGGCGGACCGGTCCCGGCCGGCATCCGGGCGCAGCGCGCGATGGATCACGATTTCGACCGGTTGCAGGCGTATCGCGGGATCAAGGTGCCGTGCCTGTCGGTCGGATTCGCCGACGACCGGATGATCCCGCCCTACTTGGCACGCGAGGTCGCGCAGGTCATCCCGGCCGCGCGGTATCAGGAGATCCCGGACGCCGGGCACTACGGCTATCTGGAACGTCCCGACGCGGTGAACAAGGTGCTGCTGGAGTTCTTCGGCGGCTGAGGGCCGTCACCGGCCCTGAAGAGGTAACGGCCCGACGGTAACGCCGGTCTTGCTAGGGTCGACATTACGTACGGGGGTCGCCCGGGCGACCGTCGACGTTTCGTACCCATAGCGCATTCCCAACACACACAGCGCCAGTATCAGTGAGGTGAGATGAGCACCAACCCCTTCGATGACGAAGACGGACGCTTCTTCGTTCTGGTCAACGACGAGGAGCAGCATTCCCTCTGGCCGGCTTTCGCGGAGGTCCCCGCCGGGTGGCGGGTCGTGTTCGGTGAGGACAGCCGGGCCGCCTGCGTCGAGTACGTCGAGAAGAACTGGACCGACATGCGTCCCAAGAGCCTGCGCGACGCGATGGCCGCCGACGACGCGGCCCGCCAGGTCACCAAGTCCTGACCCGCTAGTTTCGCATGGGCACGACCGGCGACCGCATGCCCGCCATGCGGTCGCCCACCCCTGCCCACCTCCCCTTTTCCCCCAAAGCCATCCCCCCGGTTATGATGGCTCCGCTTTTCCCGCCTCCTTAGCTCAGTGGTAGAGCACTCGCCTTGTAAGCGAAAGGTCGTCAGTTCAATCCTGACAGGGGGCTCATACAGCTCTGACCTGCTTGATCAGGTCAGAGCTTTTTTCGTCGAGCGAGCGCAGTTCTCGGCTTTCCTCATCTGGTGAATGAACTCATGAGGTAGGTGTCAGGCGCCCGCGCCGCCGTCTACGGGGATTATCGCGCCGGTGATCATGGCGGCGCGGTTGCTCAGGAGCCAGGCTGCGGGTTCGGCTACTTCTCGGGGGGTTGCCATGCGGCCCAAGGGGATCGAGGTGGTTATGTGGGCCTTGATGCCGGGGGTGGCGGATTCCCAGGTTTCGATCATTTCGGTGGCGGTGCCGCCGGGGGTGAGGGCGTTGACGCGGATGTTGTCGGGGGCCCAGGTGACAGCGGCGGTTTCGGTGAGGCTGTTGAGGGCTCGTTTCATGGCGCCGTAGGCGGGGAGGGCGGGGTTGGCGCGGCGGCTGCCGATGCTGGAGGTGTTGACGATCGCGCCGCCGCCGGTGCGGCGCATCAGGGCGGCTTCGGCGGTCATGGCGGTCCAGTGGGCGCGGAAGTTGACGGTGAACTGTTGGTCGATGTCGGCGTCGCTGGTGGTGTCGAGCGGGCCGGGCTGCTGGATGGCGGCGGCGTTGTTGAACGCGCCGTCCAGGCGGCCGTACAGTTCGTCGACGCGGTCCAGAGCCGCGCGGATGGTGTCGCGGTCGGCGAGGTCGACGGTGACGGCGTGGGCGTCGCCGCCGTCGGCGCGGATGTCGGTGACGAGGCGTTCGAGGGCGTCGGTGCTGCGGGCGGCCAGTACGACGGCCGCGCCTTCGTGTGCGAACAGCTTGGCCGCGGCCGCGCCGATGCCCCGGCTCGCGCCGGTGATGAAGACGACCTTGCCGGTCAGCAGGCCCGAGGTGATGATCTCCGTGTTGGTCATGGTGACAGTGTCGGGTCGGTGCGCGCACCGGATTCAGGTACAGCTGGTACCAGGATCCGCGGCCGCGCGAGGGGCACACTCGGGGTATGGACAGAGCTGAACTCGGGGCGTTTCTGCGCAGTCGGCGCGAGCGGTTGCGGCCGCAGGACGTCGGCCTGCCCACCGGCCCGCGACGTCGCACACCCGGCCTGCGCCGCGAGGAGGTCGCGGTGCTGGCGCACATCTCCACCGAGTACTACGTGCGGCTCGAGCAGGGCCGGGCCCCGCGTCCGTCGAGCGAGGTGCTCGCCGGGATCGCGGGCGCGCTGCGGCTCACCGACGCCGAATCCGATCACCTGCACGTGCTTGCGGGCAGTGCGCCGAACCGGACCGGACGGCATCGCCGCGACGTGCGCCCCAGCATCCTGGCCCTGCTCGAAAGATTGCCGCAGACAGCGGCTTTCGTGACCTCCGCGATCTTCGACGTACTCGCCTGGAACGATCTCGCGGCCGCCCTCATGGAGGATTTCGGCCGCCTCGACGAACGCGACCGCAACCTCGCCCGTCGTGCCTTCCTCACGCCCACACGGGACGGGCATCCGCTGTACGGCGTCTCCGACGCGACCGAATTCCGCCAGCACGTGGTGATGACGTTGCGCTCCACCCTCGCCCGCTACCCGTCCGATCCGGCGGTGATCGAACTGATCGGCGAACTGCGTTCCGGCAGTACCGAATTCGACCGTCTGTGGCAGCGTCACGACATCCAGTCCGCATCGGTTCTCACCAAAACCTTCGAACATCCGGCGGTCGGCAGGATCACCGTGGACTGCGATTCCCTCGCCCTCACCGACCGCGACCAGAACCTCGTCCTCTACAGCGCGCCGCCGGGCTCACGCGACGCGGAAGCGCTGGCGTTGCTGAACGTCCTCGGCGTAGATGCCGCCGACTACCGGCAGTAACCACCTGAACATCGGTCGGCGCTTGCCGGAACAGCGTTTCCGGTGTCTGTCGAACAGAGCCCAAGGTGTTGTCGGAGCAGAGCCCAAGGTAGTTGTCGGAAAAGAACTTTCAGCGTTCACCGGAACAGAGTCCTGGGTGGTAGACGGAACTGAGCTTTCGATGTCTCCGGGAACAGCGCCCTCGGCATGAACCGAAACACAACCCTCGGCATCTCCCGAAAACGCTCAGTTCTTACGAGCGACCCCGGCCCAACACCCGGCCTCGGCATCCCGCCATTCGGGCAGCTCCGCTTCGGTCCGCCACCGATGCACGCCGACAACACCGGGATCCAGCAGCTCGTAACCATCGAACAGACTGGTGACCTCGTCGCGGTTGCGGTTCTGCGCGTGCACGCCGCTGGCACGGTAGGTGGCCAGGGCGCGGCGCATGGTTTCGGGGGCGAAATCGGCGGTGATATGCGAGATGACCAGGTAGGAGCCGGGTGCCAGGGCGTTCATGAGGGTGTCGACGATGCCGCGCGGATCCTGTTCGTCGCGGATGAAGTGCAGGACGGCGATCAGACTGACCGCGACCGGTTCGTCGAGATCCAGGGTTTCGGCGAAGGCCGGAGCCGAAAGGATGGCCTGCGGATCGGTGGCGTCGGCGTCGATGTAGGCGACCTTGCCCTCGGGCGTGCTGGTCATCAGGGCGTGGGCGTAGGCCAGGACCAGCGGGTCGTTGTCGACGTACACCACGCGCGCGGCGGGATCGAGTTCCTGCGCGGTCTGGTGCAGATTCGGCTCGGTCGGGATGCCGGCGCCGATATCGAGGAACTGCCGGATACCCAGGTCACTCAACGTGCGCACCGCGCGAGTCATGAAGGCGCGGTTGTGATGGACGCCCGAGGCCACGGTCGGCCACACCTCGAGGATCTTGGCCGCGGCCTCGCGATCGACCTCGTAATTGTCCTTGCCGCCGAGGAAATAGTCGTAGATGCGCGCGCTACTGGGTTTCGTCGGATCAACGACCCGCTTGTTCGTCGTCACTCGATCTCACGGTCGGCAGGACTCGCTGCGCGGAGTGGATTTCCATCGGCTGCAATGCAATTCGCATGATAGTACGCCGCGGGGCCGATTGTGCGGGGAACGGTCCGGGGATGCGTCGACCGGGGGCGGTCGGACACGTGCCGCGCCCCGCCCGCGCCCCTGGCAATTTCCGGCGATCGTACATGTATTCCCTTTCATGGGAACGATTCTCACGGGTGAAAATACGTGCGACATATCCGCCGACATCCTTTAGCGTCGGTGTCCGCACCCATTCGGGGGCAAGTCGATGGGAGGAATCCAGGCAATGAAGTTCGGAAAGATCACCGCTGTCGTATTCATGGCGATCGCGGCTACCGGAATCGCCGCGGCCACCGCCAACGGGCAGCCCACGGTGGCGGCGCCGCAGCAGCAACCGGCACCGGCCGTGGTGAACAACGCGACCTCCGGCGTCGATCACGGAGTCGCTTATCACACAACGGTTTCCAAGCAGGACAGGGCCACCACGACCACGGTGCGGAACGGTCGATTCGAGGTCGCCGGAAACGGCCACGTGGTGCTGCATGCCGCGGACGGCACGACATTGGCCGATGTGCCGCAGACCTATCAACTCGGCGGTCGTGCCCTTCCGATCGCCCGCACCATCGCCGCGGACGGTAAAACCCTCACGCTGACGCCGAAGCCGAGCGCCGAAGACGTCGCGGTATTGAAGAACATCGCCTACGAACATCTCCGCGACGAGATCATCAAGAACGGCGTCGGCATCATTCTCGGTGTGATTGTCGGCGGATTTGTCGGCGCATTGCTCGGATTCGGATTCCTTTCCCTGATCACCGCGCCCATCGGCTGGGTCATCGGCGGCATCGCCGGTGGATACCTCCAGGGCGGACAGGAATTCCTGGACGCGGTGCAGGGCGCGGCCCGAGGCCACTGACGGCTCGGTACGAGCGAATTGCACGGTGCGCGAACACTTCCGGTGTTCGCGCACCGTCGTGTGCGGAAGCGGCGCGCCGATTCGTGTGACGGGATCCACCCGGATGTCGTCGGCTCGCGCCGCACGGCCTCCAGCGTGTCGCCCGCGGCCCGACGTGCGAACATCGCCCCCGCTCGCGGCAGGTTCTGAGCGGAACCGTAGATCCTTCCCAGGAAACTCCCAGGCAACGTTCAGCCGGTTACGCGGTCGGCGGGGGACGATGTCCCCCATGAATGGTGTGCCAGCGGATCGGGTGCCCGAGGCCAGGATTCTGGTCGTCGACGATGAGCCCATGATCGTCGAACTGCTGTCGGTGAGCCTGCGCTACCAGGGGTTCGAGGTGACATCGGCGGCCAACGGGGCCGAGGGGCTGGACAAGGCCAAGACCTTCCGGCCCGACGCGCTGATCGTCGATGTGATGATGCCGGGCATGGACGGTTTCGGGCTGCTGCGGCGGCTGCGCGCCGACGGCATCGAGGCCCCGGTGCTGTTCCTGACCGCGCGCGACGAGGTGGAGGACAAGGTCACCGGGCTGACGCTCGGCGCGGACGACTACGTCACCAAGCCGTTCAGCCTGGAGGAGGTCGTCGCGCGACTGCGGGTCATCCTGCGACGTTCCGGGCACGCCGTCGAGGAACGCAAATCCTCGCGAATCCGGTTCGAGGACATCGAATTGGACGACGACACGCACGAGGTGTGGAAGGCGGGGGAGCCGGTGTCGCTGTCCCCGACCGAATTCACGCTGCTGCGTTATTTCATGGTGAATGCGGGCACGGTGCTGAGTAAGCCGCGCATTCTCGATCACGTGTGGCGCTACGACTTCGGCGGTGAGGTCGGGGTGGTCGAGACCTACGTCTCCTACCTGCGCAAGAAGGTCGATACCGGCCCGGATCAGCTGATTCACACGCTGCGCGGGGTCGGTTATGTGATGCGGTCGCCGAGTCGACGGAATTCCTCGGCGAAATGAGCGTCCGCCGCGTCCCCCGCACCGGAGGTTTTCGGCCATAAACGACAGTGGATCGGATGACGCCGCAGGTTCGGCCGGGGTGCAGAATACGGGTACGGCCGGTCGCGTCGCGAGATTTCGCGATGCGGTGACACGTCGCGCGGCGGCGGTGCCGTTGCGCGTGACATTGGTTGTGGCACTGGTGATTCTGGCCGGGTTGGGCCTGATCATCTCGGGTGTGGTCGTCACCTCGGTCATGCAACGCGTCGTACTCGGCGGTGTGGACCGGCAGCTGTTCGACGCCGCGCACATCTGGGCGCGTCCGGACGCGCATCTGCCCAGCCGCCTGCCGCCGATGTTCTACGTGCGCACCACGAATGCGCAGGGCGTGGTCGAATTGCGTTCCGCCCCTTCGGCGGCCGTGCCCGATCTGCCGTCCGATCTGGACAGTCATCCGCGCACGGTCGGTTCGGTCGGCAAGCCGTCGGATCGTTGGCGGGCACTGGAAGTCGTGCATCCGGACGGTGTCAGTGTGGTCGCGGTGCATCTGGACCAGGGCAAGAACATCGTCGATCGGTTGATCGTCCTGCAGATCGTGGTCGGGGCGGCGGTGCTGGTGGTGCTCGCGGCCGTCGCGCAATTGGTGATCCGCCGCAGTCTGCGGCCGTTGCGGGAGGTGGAGAAGACCGCGTCCGCGATCGCGGGCGGTGATCTGCATCGACGAGTTCCGGTGCGCGGCAACAGCACCGAGGTCGATCTGCTGTCCCAGTCGTTGAACAGCATGCTCGCGCAGATCCAGCAGGCGTTCGCGGCCACCGAGGCGTCGGAGGAGGGGGCGCGGCGTTCGGAGGCGAAGATGCGGCGGTTCGTCGCCGACGCCAGTCACGAACTGCGCACGCCGCTGACGACGATCCAGGGTTTCGCCGAGCTGTATCGGCAAGGGGCCGTTCCGGAGCCGGAACTGCTGATGGACCGGATCGAGCGCGAGTCCAAGCGGATGGGTCTGCTGGTGGAGGATCTGCTGATGCTGGCGCGGCTGGACGCACAGCGCCCGCTGGAGCGGCGGCCGGTGGATCTGCTGGCGATCGGGAGCGACACCGTGCACAATCTGCGCGCGCTCGACGCGACCAAGCATCCGGACGGTCCGCCGCGGCCCATCGATCTCGAAATCCGTTCCGGTGAGGGAACTCTGGAGGTTTCCGGGGATGAGGCGCGGTTGCGTCAGGTGCTGGGCAATCTGGCCGGGAACGCGCTCGTGCACACCCCTGCCGGAACCGCGGTGACCGTTCGGCTGACGCCGGCCGAGCACGAGGTGCTGATGGAGGTCGTCGACACCGGACCCGGGTTGCCGCCCGCGGAGGCCGAGCGCATCTTCGAGCGCTTCTACCGCACCGACACCTCGCGCAGCCGGGACAGCGGCGGCACCGGACTCGGGTTGTCGATCGTGCAGGCGCTGGTCGCCTCGCACGGCGGCACGGTGTCGGTGGACAGTGTCCTCGGCGAGGGGACCACGTTCACGGTCCGGTTGCCGCGCGAGGCGCCTTGAGTTCGGTGTGTGGCATCCACGCCGCGAATTCGGTTCGGGGCGTTCGGGATTCGGTTGTGGGTCAGTCCGGGACGTTCGCGCCGTAACCCAGATCGCGCAGGGCCTGCTTGATCTTGGCCTGCGCCTCGTCGAGGGATTCCTTGCTGGGCTCGGGGTCCGCGCCGGAGATGTTGAAATCGCCGAGTTCGAAGGCCGGGAACACGTGCAGGTGCAGGTGCGGGACCTCGAGTCCGGCGATCAGCAGCCCCGCGCGGGGTGCGCCCCAGGCTGCGCGCACGGCCTTCCCGATCTTCTGCGCGACCGTGTTGATCCGGGCGAACGCCTCGGGTTCGAGGTCCTGCCACTGATCGATCTCCTGGCGCGGCACCACCAGTGTGTGCCCCTGGGTGATCGGGTTGATCGTGAGGAACGCGACGAATTCCTCGTCCTCCCAGACGAACCGTCCGGGCAGCTGACCGGCGATGATCGCGCTGAAAACAGAAGCCATGGTCTGCATTCTGCCCTGTCCGGTGCGGCGGTGTGGTCTTCGGCCGGAGCTGCACACACCGGTCGGTCTCGACTGCGGCGAGTCGAGCTGCGGCACGCGGGTACCCGGCGAATACCTGCGAAGGGCGATTCGGCGGTCACCTAAGCTGTGCTGCGTGCGCGTACTCGTCATCGGTTCCGGAGCTCGTGAACACGCCTTGGTAGTGGCCCTGCGCCGGGATCCGGGGGTGAGCGCGGTCTGCGCCGCGCCCGGCAACCCCGGAATCGCGCAGCAGGCCGATGTGCGGCCGGTCGATCCGGCCAGCGCGGAGGCCGTGGTCGCGCTGGCCGCCGACTATGCCGCCGATCTGGTGGTGATCGGTCCCGAGGTGCCGCTGGTGCTGGGCATCGCCGACGCGGTGCGCGCGGCCGGGATCGCCTGCTTCGGGCCGTCCGCCGCGGCCGCGCGGATCGAGGGTTCCAAGGCGTTCGCCAAGGATGTGATGGCCGCGGCCGGTGTGCGTACCGCGCACAGCGAGATCGTGGATCATCCCGGCGAACTCGACGCCGCGCTGGACCGGTTCGGCCCGACCTGGGTGGTCAAGGACGACGGGCTGGCCGCAGGTAAGGGCGTGGTGGTCACCGCCGAGCGGTCCGCGGCCCGCGATCACGCCGCCGAACTGCTCGAGCAGGGGCATCCGGTGCTGCTGGAATCCTTCCTGGACGGGCCCGAGGTGTCGCTGTTCTGTCTGGTCGACGGCGAGACGGTGGTGCCGCTGCTGCCCGCGCAGGATCACAAGCGGGTCGGCGACGGCGATATCGGACCCAATACCGGCGGCATGGGCGCGTACACGCCGCTGCCGTGGCTGCCCGCCGAGGCGGTCGCCGAGATCGTCGAGACAGTCGTGAAACCCGTTGCGGCCGAGATGGTTCGGCGTGAGGTGCCGTTCTCGGGCCTGCTCTACGCCGGGCTCGCGATGGGGCAGGCCGGACCCGCGGTGGTCGAATTCAACTGCCGCTTCGGCGATCCCGAGACCCAGGCGGTGCTGGCGCTGCTGGACAGCCCGCTCGGTGCGCTGCTGAACGCCACTGCCACCGGCGCTCTCGCCGATGTCGAGCCGCCGCGCTGGCAGGACGGCGCGGCGATCACCGTCGTGCTGGCCGCGGAGAACTACCCGGGCCGCCCCCGCAACGGTGACGTGATCACCGGTACCGGCCCCGAATCCGCCGAGCCGAATACCGAAGTGCTGCATGCCGGTACGGCCCTGCGCGAGGACGGCGCACTGATCTCCGCCGGCGGCCGCGTCCTGAACGTCGTCGCGACCGGTGCCGACCTCACCGAGGCCCGCACCCGCGCCTACGCCCGCATCGCCGCGATCAAGCTGGCGGGCAGCCACTTCCGCACCGACATCGCGTTGGGAGCTGTCGAGAACCGCATCGCCATCCCCTCGGCCTGAGCGATCCGCGATCTCGGGCGGTCCAGTCGCGTCATTCGGTGCGCCCGAAGGTGATTCGAGGGTGTCGATGTGCTCGTCCGGGTGTCTGTCGGGCCATCTGGGTCGGTTGTGTGATTGCGCGCGTTCGAAAGGCTCATGCCGGGCGAGTGGCGCTGTGGCGTGCTGCTCTCTGCCGACCGACAGTGGCCGGGATATGTTGTCTCGGAGCGGTTTCGCCGAGATGCCTGCTCGACCGGGTATCAGCCGACCCTGATGCCGTGCAGGGCCAACCACGGTTGCGGGTCGACATGCTGGCCGTTGATCAGGATCTCGAAATGCAGGTGGGGGCCGGTGGAGTCGCCGCGGTTGCCGACGCGGGCGATCTGTTGACCGGCGCGGACGTGTTCGCCGACCGAGACCGAGAAGTCGTACATGTGGCCGTAGACGGAGATGGTGCCGTCGGCGTGCTGGATGCGGACCCACAGGCCGAAACCCTGGGCCGGGCCCGCGTTGATGACGGTGCCGTCTGCGACCGCGTAGATGGGGGAGCCGATCGGCGCGGCGATATCGATGCCGTAATGGAAAGTGCCCCAGCGTGATCCGTAGCCGGAGGTGAACACGCCGCGGGCGGGCAGCGCGTAGCCGCCGATGCTGCCCTCCAGGCCGCCGGGCAGCGAGGTGCTCGCGCCGTCGAGCAGCGGGGAGGGTTGTCCGGCCGCCGCGGCGGCGGCCTCGGCCTTGGCCCGCTCCATGGTGGCGCGGGCGGCGTCGGCCACCACATCCTGTTCGCGCAATCGCTCGCCGTTGTCGATGGCGGCGAGATCGCGGGCGCTGGTCGCCGGATCGGCCTGCACCTGCAACGGGTACGCCACCGGAATACGTTGTGCCACACCGGGATCTGGCGTCGAGTCGATGGTGTGCGGCGCGATCGCGTCCCCGGCGGCGAACAGTCCGACGATCACCATGACCCCGACCAGCACCCGATGCGCGAGCACCCAGCCGCGTCCCCGGAGCCAAGCCCCGCGTGCCTCGCCCCGCCAGTTCCGCCGCCGCAGCTCACGCCAGTCGATGCCCGCGATGGCGCGCCCGATTCCGATGATGGCCCGCACGATTCCAGCCACGACGCCTCGCACCCGCCGCCCCGCGCCCCGCACGAGCCCACCGGCACGACGAATCGGCCGCTTTCCCGAACGACGTTCCCGATGCAACTCGGTACGCCAGTCGGGGCGGATCACCGTCCGGCTACCGCCGGAAATCGTCGTATGGCGTGCCTCGTCGGGCATTCGCCGACGATAACAGGGCAATGGCCGTACCCGGTCCGATGGGCACGTCGGCGTAATACGGGTGTCATCCCATCCGCCGGGCGGTGCCCGTCCGCGACCTCCGGGACGTGATCTACCGTCGTCGGGTGCGCAGTGAATCCCGTCGGTCCACCGTTCCCGCCTTCTACGTCATGGACGTGTGGAAGGCGGCCGCCGAACGTGCCCGCACGCACGGCGATGTCCTGGTGCTGGCCGCGGGACAACCCTCCACCCCCGCGCCCGCGCCGGTGCTGCGCGCGACCCGGGCGGCCCTGGACGCCGAACTGCTCGGCTACACCGAGACTTTCGGCACGCTGGAGTTGCGCACGGCGATCGCCGGATATCACCGTGACACCTACGGCATCGCGGTCGACGCCGAGGACGTCGTGGTCACCACGGGATCCTCCGGCGCGTTCACGCTGATCTTCCTGGCCGCCTTCGACATCGGCGACACCGTCGTGGTGGCCCGGCCGGGTTATCCGGCGTATCGGAATACCTTGTCGGCATTGGGATGCCGTGTGGTGGAACTGGATTGCGGTGCGCAGACCCGGTTCCAGCCGACGGTCGAGATGCTCGAGGCGCTGCCCGAACCGCCCGCCGGACTGATCGTCGCGAGTCCGGCCAATCCGACCGGAACCATGATCGCCCCGGCCGAACTGGCCGCGCTGGCCCGCTGGTGCGACGCCCACGGCACGCTGTTGATCTCCGACGAGATCTACCACGGCATCGTCTACGAATCGGATTCGACCGGGACCGCGTCGGATGCCACCGCGACCTCCTCGGCCTGGGAGACCTCCCGCGAATCGGTGGTCATCGGTTCGGTCTCGAAGTACTTCTCCATGACCGGCTGGCGGCTGGGCTGGATGCTGGTGCCCCCGGGCCTGCGCCCGGCGCTGCAACGCCTGGCCTCGAATATGACCGTCTGCCCGCCCGCGATCTCGCAGTACGCCGCGGTGCACGCCTTCGACGCCGAATCACGCCGCGAACTCGACGGCCACGTGCGCCGCTACGCCCGCAACCGCGCGCTGCTGCTGGACGGCCTGCCCCGCCTGGGCATCACCGAACTGGCCCCCGCCGACGGTGCGTTCTACGCCTACGCCGATATCGCGCACCTGACCGACGACGCCACCCGCTGGTGCGCGGACCTGCTCGCGGCCACGGGTGTGGCCCTGGCACCGGGCACCGACTTCGATACCAGCAACGGTTCGCACACCGTCCGGCTGTCTTTCGCCGGGGCGAGCGCCGATATCGAGGAGGCCCTGGCCCGCATGGGCCGCTTCCTGGGCGTTTGACCAGGCATCCGAAGCGGATTGTGCCGCAAAGACTTTCCCCAGACGCCCACCGCGACGCCCGCGGATGGGGTACAAAAGCCATGGTTGTATTTTCAACACCTGCACGTTTGCCCACTCGAACTGGATTCTCACAGATCGCACCGATTTGGCACGGATGAACCGATGATGACTGGCACGATGACACGGTGATCACCGCGACGACCCCGAAAGGTGAAAGGCGTCGCCAAGCGTTGGTCGCGGCTGCCGCCGAGTTGCTACTCGAGGGAGGATTCGACGCAGTGCGCCACCGCTCGGTGGCCACCCGCGCGGACCTCCCCCTGGCCTCGACGACCTACTACTTCGAGTCGCTCGAGGATTTGATCGCGCGCGCGGTCGAGTTCAGCGGCAACGCCGAACTCGAGGCGATGCGCCGACGCATCGGCGACGTCCCGCACCGCCGCCGCGGCACCGACGCGACCGTCGACCTGGTCCTGGACCTCCTGGTCGGCACCGACGGCCCCGATCAGGCCGCCCGCGGCCGGTTGATCGCCCGCTACGAGCGGTCGGTGGCCTCGGCCCGGCATCCGGAGTTACGCGACGTGCAGTTACGACTACGCGCGCAGCTCGAGGAGCTGCTCGCCGAGGCGCTGCGCCGCTCGGACCGGGTGGTGCGCGCCGAACAGCTGCGGCGGCTGGTGGCCATGGTGGATGGCGCGGTCGTCGCGGCACTGACCGAACTGGATCCGCAACCGCGGCGCACTGCGCGCGGCGCACTGCTCGAGCTGATCGACGTGATCGCCCCGCCCGCACCGCAGCACATCCCGCCGCACTCGATGGCCGCGCACACGATTCCGCCGCATCCGGGCCAACCGCACCCGGTTCCGCAGCATCGGCCCGAGCCCCAGCAACTGGACAGGCACCGATCGTTGGACTGATCGCGGACCGTAGACTGGGTGTTCATGAGCGAGCTTGCGAGCGAATCATCGGCACAGCACCCAAGGGGCATGACGGAGCCGAGCGTTAGCGAGGCGCAGTCGTGACCCTCGTGCCGAACGTTCTCGCCACCCGCTACGCAAGTCCCGCACTGGTGCGGTTGTGGTCGCCCGAGCACAA
Source organism: Nocardia macrotermitis (assembly GCF_009604405.1). Lineage (GTDB taxonomy): Bacteria > Actinomycetota > Actinomycetes > Mycobacteriales > Mycobacteriaceae > Nocardia > Nocardia macrotermitis. The sequence goes on along the minus strand of NZ_WEGK01000004.1, from coordinate 513,163 downwards.
GATCGTGCTGGAGCGCCGGCTGTGGCTGGAGGTGCTGCGGGCGCAGTCCGAGCTGGGGATCGATCTCCCCGACGGGGTGCTCACCGATTACGAGCGGGTGCTCGAGCGGGTCGACCTGGCCTCGATCGCCGAGCGGGAACGGGTCACCCGGCACGATGTGAAGGCGCGGATCGAGGAGTTCAACGCCCTGGCCGGGCACGAACACATCCACAAGGGCATGACCAGCCGCGATCTCACCGAGAACGTCGAGCAGTTGCAGATCCGGCTGTCCCTCGAGCACGTCTACGCGCACGGCGTCGCCGTGGCCGCGCGACTGGCCGAGCGGGCTGCGGAGTACCAGGCGCTGGTGATGGCCGGACGTTCGCACAACGTCGCCGCGCAGGCCACCACGCTCGGTAAGCGATTCGCTTCCGCCGCAGACGAAGTGCTGATCGCGCTGACCCGGGTGCGGGAGCTGATCGACCGATATCCGTTGCGCGGCATCAAGGGTCCGATGGGCACCGCGCAGGACATGCTCGATCTGCTCGGCGGCGACGCGGGCAAACTCGCGCAGCTGGAACAGAAAGTGGCGCGGCACTTGGGATTCGCGTCGGTGCTCACCAGCGTTGGCCAGGTGTATCCGCGCTCGCTGGATCACGACGTGCTCTCCGCGCTGGTCCAGATCGGCGCGGGCCCTTCGTCTTTCGCGCACACGGTGCGGCTGATGGCCGGAAACGAGTTGGTCACCGAGGGTTTCGCGCCCGGCCAGGTCGGTTCCTCGGCGATGCCGCACAAGATGAACACCCGCTCCTGCGAGCGCGTCAACGGCTTGCAGGTGGTGTTGCGCGGATACGCGTCGATGGCCGCGGAACTGGCCGGGGCGCAGTGGAACGAGGGCGACGTGTTCTGCTCGGTGGTGCGTCGCGTCGCGCTGCCGGACGCGTTCTTCGCCGTCGACGGGATGATGGAGACCTTCCTGACGGTGCTCGCCGAATTCGGCGCGTATCCGGCGGTGATCGAGCGCGAACTGAACCGCTACCTGCCGTTCCTGGCCACCACCCGCATCCTGATGGCCGCCGTGCGCGCCGGGGTCGGGCGGGAGAGCGCGCACGAGGTCATCAAGGAACACGCCGTCGCGGTCGCGTTGGCCATGCGTGAGCAGGGCCGCGAACCCGATCTGCTGGACCGCCTCGCCGCCGACGACCGCATGCCGCTGGACCGCGCCGCCCTCGACGCCGCGCTGTCCGATCGTTCCGCCTTCGTCGGCGCGGCCGAGGCCCAGGTCGCCGATGTCGTCGCGCAGGTCGAGAAGCTGGTCGAGGCCAATCCCGAGGCAGCTCGCTACACCCCCGCGCCGATTCTCTGATCGGTCCCGAACGGGGCTGGGCGAGAAAGTAACTGGGATGTCACCATGCGACGTGGCGGATGGCCTATAAACGCTGTATGGATCCCTACACGATCTTCGCCGACATCATCGCGGGCCGGGCACCGGCATCGATCGTCTACCAGGATCCGGATGCGTTGGCGTTCATGGACATTCGCCCGATGACGCCCGGACATCTGCTCGTGGCGCCGAAGGTGCCCGCGCGGTCGCTGGCCGAACTGGATCCCGAGATCGGCGGCAAGCTGTTCCGGGTGGGGCAGCGGCTGGCGGCGGCGCTGCGGGACAGTGAGGTGAACTGCGACGGAGTGAATTTCTTTCTCGCCGACGGGGTTACGGCCGGGCAGGAGGTTTTCCACGTCCACCTGCACGTCATCCCGCGCACCCCGGGCGACGGGTTCGGGCTGCGCGGGCGGCCGCGCACACCGCCGCGCGCGGACCTGGACTATCTGGCCGGATCCATCCGCGGTGCGCTGGAACGTTCGGCATCGAACTAGCTCGTTCGCCGGGCGTGTCGTGCGCTCGAGCCGGTGATTTGCTCGTAAGAAGCTACTTGGTCAAATCAACCCCGGAGATGGGTACGGGGGTTATCTTGAATGTTCTGGTTCACAGGGCCGATGGAGGTGGGGATAGATGCGGTACGGGTCGATAGCTGTTGTGGTGCTGGCCATGGTGCTGGGCGTTTCCGCGACGCTGGTCGGGCAACCGCGAGCCACCGCGGCCCGGATCGTCGGGATCACCGAACTGGGTCCGACCAGGTCCGCGCTGTTCATCGACTCACCCGCGATGGGCCACGTCATGCAGGTGCAGGTGCTGCATCCGGCCGGCTCGCACTCCCGGCCCTCCTACTACCTGCTCGACGGCCTGGATCCGGGCGCGGACCAGAGCACCTGGACCAATGCCACCGACGCCGAACCGTTCTTCGCGAACAAGAACGTCAACGTGGTGCTGCCGATGGGCGGGGAGGCCGGCTACTACACGAACTGGCAGCGCGACGACCCGAATCTCGGTCACTACCAATGGGAGACGTTCCTGACCAGGGAGCTGCCGCCGATCATCGACAGCGAGTTCGACGGCAACGGCGTCAACGGGATCGGTGGCCTGTCCATGGGCGGAATCGCGGCTTTCGTTCTGGCCGTACGCAATCCGGCGCTGTACCGCGCGGTCGTCGGCTACAGCGCCTGCCCGGACATGAGCCTGGCGCAGGGGCCGATCATGTTCTCGATCGCGAATCGCGGTGGTAATCCGGGCAATATGTGGGGCGGGCCGGGCGATCCGGACTGGGCCGCGCACGATCCGGCGCTGCTCGCGAATCGCTTGCGCGGCAAGACGATCTACCTCTCCACCGGTTCCGGGATGCCCGGCCCGCACGAGATGGAGCTGAAACCGCAACTGGCGGAGAACATTCTGACCGGCGTCCCGATCGAGGCCGCCGTGGACACCTGCGTCACCGCGTACGCACAGCGCCTGCGCGCGTTGCACATTCCGGCGAATATCGTCCAGAGTCCGGTCGGCACGCATTCGTGGGCCTACTGGAAGGACGATCTGCACGCCTCCTGGCCCACGGTCGCGCGGGCGCTGGGCGCGTGAGCGGCGACGCGAGGATCAGGCTCCGGGCCGGTTGAACTCGCCGTCCTTGGCTCCCGCGACGAACGCCCGCCACTCGCCGGGGGTGAAGATCAGCACCGGGCCGTCGGGATTCTTCGCATCGCGCAGGCCGATGTTCCCGGTGGCCAGGAACGCGACCTCCACGCCCCCGGTCTCGCTGCTGCGGTGCCAGACGGCATCGGGTTCGATCTCACGGTTCTTCGCTTCCACGGATGCTCCTGTGCTGGTTCGCGATCCAAATATGACCACCCGAGAATAGTTCGCGTGTGTCCTCGGACTCGTGTGGTTTATCCGGTGAGCTCAGCGGAAACCCAGACTTCGTGGCGGGAAAATCGCGCCCACCGGTTCATCCGGACCGGCGTTCGCGTCGCGTCACCGCACGGTACGACAAAGGATGGAGCACCGCATGGCACCCGTCTTCGACAGTTGCGCGGTGGTGCCCGGGCACCTCACCGTCGAACAGGCTCACAACATCTTGCGTATCCACAACACCTGCCCCGCCGACCAGTGTCTGCGCCGCAAGGCTGCCTTGTTCTTCCTGATGGAATCCCGCCGCGCCGATCGGGGCGTGGTCGGGCCGCGGCTGCCGGGATCCACGCCGCGGGCGCGCGGGCTCAGGTAGTCCGTCTGGCGCTCGCACCGGTTCGCGCACCGCTTGCACGTGCGGCATCGAGTTGCCGCACCGGGTCCGGCCGGTCTTGTCGGACGCGCCCACTACGGTGGACGCATGGCTCTCGACACTGGTACCGGCCCGATCCGCAACGCCGCCGATCCGTCCGTGGTGACGCCGCCGATCGCGAAGCGGGTCCCGGCGCAGCGCGCGCACCACGGCGACGTCGTCGTCGACGAGTACGAGTGGTTGCGCGACAAGGAGGATCCGGAGGTCATCGCCTACCTGGAGGCGGAGAACGCCTACACCGAGGCGTGCACCGCGCAGCTACGGCCGTTGCGGGAGAAGATCTTCGACGAGATCAAGTCCCGCACCCAGGAGACCGATCTGTCGGTGCCGGTCCGGATGGGCGATTTCTGGTACTACTCGCGCAGTTTCGAGGGTAAACAGTACGGCGCGCACTGCCGCTGCCCGATCGGCGCACAGGACGACTGGACCCCGCCCACGCTCGACGCCGCCACCGAGGTGCCCGGCGAGCAGGTCCTGCTGGACAGCAACCTGCTGGCCGAGGGGCACGACTACTTCGCCGTCGGCGCGTACTCGATCAGCAACGACGGCACCCTGCTGGCCTATTCGGTGGATACCGTCGGCGACGAGCGGTACGTGCTGCGCTTCAAGGATCTGCGCACCGGCGCCGAGCTCGCCGACGAGATCTCCGGCACCGTCCCCGACGCGACCTGGTCGCTGGACGGTACGCACGTCTTCTATCAGACCTACGACGAGGCCTGGCGTTCGGACACCGTCTGGCGGCACCGCCTCGGCACGCCCAACGAGCAGGACGTCCGGGTATTCCACGAGCCCGACGAGCGCTTCTCGGTCGGCATGGACACCACCCGCTCGGAGAAGTACCTGATCATCGGGGTGCATTCGAAGATCACCACCGAGATCCGGGTGCTGGAATCCGATGATCCCGAGGGTGAGTTCCGGGTGCTGCTGCCGCGCCGGGAGGGCGTGGAGTACACCGCCGAGCACGCGATCATCGGCGGGCGGGACCGATTCCTGATCCTGCACAACGGCGAGGTGCCCGCACCCGGCGGCGGCACGGTGAAGGCGGAGAACTTCGTCCTGGCCGAGGCCCCCGTGACCGACCCGTCGGATATGACCATCCTGATCGAACACCGCGAGGACGTGCGGCTCGAGGGGGTGGACTGTTTCGCCGATCAGCTGGCGCTGTCCTATCGGCGCGGGGCGCTGCCGCGAGTCGCGGTGTGGCCCTTGACTTCCGAGGGCTACGGCGAGCTGCGCGAACTGGATTTCGGACTCGAACTGTTCTCCGCGGGCGTGCTGGGCAATCCGGAGTGGGCGCAGCCGACGCTGCGGGTCGGGGTGACCTCGTACATCACGCCGGTGCGGGTGTTCGACTACGTGCCCGCGTCCGGTGAGCTGCTGCTGCGCAAGGAACAGGCCGTGCTGGGCGGCTACGACGCGAACGACTACGAGCAGCACCGGGATTGGGCCGTCGCCGCCGACGGCACCCGGATCCCGATCTCGCTGGTGCGTCGCAAGGATCTCCCGGCCGACGGACCGAAGCCGTTGCTGCTCTACGGATACGGCTCCTACGAGGCCAGTATGGATCCGGGGTTCTCGGTGTCACGGCTGTCGCTGCTGGATCGCGGCATGGTGTTCGCGGTCGCGCACGTGCGCGGCGGCGGCGAGATGGGCCGCCTGTGGTACGAGCACGGCAAGACACTGCGCAAGAAGAACACCTTCACCGATTTCGTCTCCTGCGCAAGGCATCTCATCGATACCGGCGTCACCGCGCCGGATCGCCTGGTCGCCGACGGCGGCAGTGCGGGCGGGCTGCTGGTCGGCGCGGTCGCCAACCTCGCGCCCGAACTGTTCGCGGGCATTCTCGCGGCCGTCCCGTTCGTCGACCCGCTGACCTCGATCCTGGACCCGTCCCTGCCGCTGACCGTCACCGAATGGGACGAGTGGGGTAATCCGCTGGAGGATCCGGCGGTGTACGAGTACATGAAGTCGTACTCGCCGTACGAGAACGTCCGCGCGGTCGACTACCCCGCGATCCTGGCCACCACCGGCCTGAACGACACCCGCGTCCTGTACGTCGAACCGGCCAAGTGGATCGCCCGGCTGCGCGCCGTCGCCACCGGCCACTCCCGCCTACTGCTCAAGACCGAGATGAGCGCGGGCCACGGCGGCGTCAGCGGCAAATACGAGAAGTGGAAGGAAGTCGCGTTCGAATACGCCTGGGTGCTGGACACTCTCGGCCTCGGCGACCGCTGAGAGGCGATGTGCCGCTGACGTGCGAGTGGCACTATCGGTAGAGACGGGTGGATTGCGGCACGACCGTGAGGTGCCGCTACGCCTGATCGGGTAGTGCGCGTGTACCCCGCAGAGGTGGCGCAGTACAACCGCAGATGTGCGAGCGAGTGCCACCTGCGTTCGAGGATCGGTGCGAACAGGCGGGCGCTCGTGCGGCCCGTCTGCTCGACGCACTGATTCCATTCGGGTGCAGTGGATTTCGGCTCGTTCGGTCGAATTTCGCCGGGTTCGGTAAAGCGATTCAGCGGATTCCGCAGGCGTGGATCAGTTGCAGGAGCTGCTGGTGCTGCTGGCCCTGGACGAGCTGATAGCCGGGGACCTTCGCGTTCATCATCTGGTCGTAGTTGTCGGCGATCTGGTCAGGGGTGGCGTTCGGGTGCTGGGCGCGCACCGTGTTCACGATCTGCTGGGTGCTGGCGCACATCTGATCGGGGGAGGGGTTCAGGTTCGGGAGCGGGGGTGCTGCCTGCGCGAATGCGGGGGCGAACAGCAGGAGGGCGGCGGACAGGGCGGTGAGTGCTGCGGCTTTCACAGAGGCGCAGCCTATTGAGGTGACGGAGCCGGTGGCGCTCGCTTGCCATCAAGGGAACGTGCGCTCCGTCACCATCGCGGGCTAGGCCAGGTGGCAGCTGGCGATCTGGTCGAGGATGAACTGGCGCTGGCGATCCCGGGTGGCCTGCGGCAGACCCTTGAACGCGCCCTTCTTGTCCAGGAACGCCATGTAGCCGTCGGTGATCTGCTGCGGCGTGGCGTGCGGGTTGGTCTTGCGTTCCATGTCGACCACGGCCTTGGTCGCCTCGCACTGCTGCTGCGGTGTGAAGATGTGCGGCGGATCCGCTTGTGCCACAACGGGTAAGGCGATGAACAACGGGACAGCCAGTGCGGCCACGAGTGCTGTTTTCACCCGATCGATCCTAGGTGAGGCGATGTCGCGCGAGTCTCATGACCGGACGGTATGTTCCGTGGTCGGACGCTATTCGCCGATACCGGACAGTGCCCGATCATCGGATGATGGGTCCGATTCGGTGGCGCGAATTCGTCGCGGCGTCACCGGGACTGCACGGTCCGGACACTTCCCGCGCGCATGGTGGGGCTATGAGCGGCATCGGCAGAGGGGTGCGGGTATGCGTGCACAATTGATCGTCTCGGTGTCGGGGATCCGGGACACCACCCGCGCGCAGGCGCAGGCATTCGCCGCGGAGATGGACCAGCGTGAGGTTCCGCTGTCGCTGCTGGTGGCCCCGCGCCTGAAGGGCAAGTACCGGCTGACCGACGACGCCGCCACCCAGGAGTGGCTGCGGGAACGTCGCGAGGGCGGCGACGCGGTCGTGCTGCACGGCTACGACCAGGCCGCCACCAAGAGCCGCCGCGCCGAATTTGCCACGCTGCCCCGGCACGAGGCGCGGCTGCGGCTGATGGCCGCCGATCGCGTCCTGGAGCAGGTGGGGCTGCGCACCCGGCTGTTCGCCGCGCCGCGCTGGAACGCCTCCGAGGGTGCGATGGCCGCGCTGCCGGACGTCGGTTTCCGCCTGGCCCTGAGCCTGACGGCCATGCACGACCTGGAACGCGATGTGGCACAACGCTCCTGGGTGCACGGCATGGGCGAGGGCTTCCGCGCCGAACCCTGGTGGTGCCACGCGCTGGTGATGAGCGCGGCCCGCACCGCCCGCCGCGGCGGTGTCCTGCGCCTCGCGGTGTCGGCCAGCCAGCTGAGCCGTCCCGGCCCGCATCAGGCCGTCCTGGACGCGGTCGACCTGGCCCTGTTCCACAACGCCCGCCCCGAGGTCTACCGCTGGGAGCCCTACGTCGCGGGCGCCTCGCACGCCGCCTGAGACCCGTCCCGGACTCGGGCCGCGATTCGGCGACCGGCAGCAGACTGTCGAAAATGCTTCTGGCCCACCATTTCCCGTCTGCATCGCTGGCTGAGCGGGAGGTCGGTGTCGGATATATCGGCGTTGTCGACAGCCTGGTATGGATGTCGGCACGGTGCAGGTGACCGGGCCGGTCGACGACCATGTGCTTGCTACTGCGCAGCCTGTTCGGCCCGACGACGTCGGAATTCAGCGGTCGAAACCTCCGCCGTGGCGCTGTGCGTGAACCCGCCGGACTCCTCGCGGGTCAGCGAGCTGCTCGGCGGGTGCTTGTCCAGCTGAGCCAGTGCGCGGTCCATGTCGGCGAGCAGCAGATCGGCCATATCGTGGCTGAAACCGTGTCGGACCAGCACCCGCATGATGGTCTCGTCCTGGCGGTCGGCGGGCAGCGGGTAGGCCGCGACCAGCCAGCCGCGGGTGCGCAGCCGATCGGACAGGTCGTAGAGGTTGAAGGTCTGCTCGCCGGTCAGCCGCCACGACACCGCCGCGATGCCGCGCAGCGGATCGGCGTCGTGGATGAGCTCGAACGGCCCGAACTTGCGCACACCGTCGGCCAGGTACCCCGCGACCTCGTACGCCGCGGACTGCACCCGGGTGTATCCGTCGCGTCCGAGCCGGATGAAGTTGTAGTACGAGGTGACGACCTGACCGCCGGGCCGCGAGAAGTTCAGGTTGAACGTGGCCATATTGCCGCCGAGATAGTCGACGTTGAACACCAGCTCGTCCGGCAGATCCGCGGCCTCGCGCCAGATCGCCCAGCCCGCGCCCAGCGGCGCCAGCCCCGTCTTGTGCCCGGACGCGTTGATCGACTTGACCCGCGGCAACCGGAAGTCCCAGACCAGATCGGGCGCGGTGAACGGGGCCATGAATCCGCCGCTGGCCGCGTCGACGTGGATCGGAATGTCCAGGCCGGTGCGTTCCTGCAGGGCGTCCAGCGCCCGGCTGATCCCCGCGACGTCCTCGAACAGCCCGGTGAAGGTCTGCCCGAACGTCGGCACCACCATGATGGTGTTCGCGTCGCAGTGCGCGGCGATATCGTCCGGATGCAGGGTGAGCCGGTCCCCGCGCAACGGGACCTGCCGGATCTCCACATCGAAGTAGCGCGCGAATTTCTCCCAACACACCTGCACCGGGCCACACACGAAATTCGGGATGCCGCGCCCACCGCGCGCCCGCCAGCGGAATTTCGCGGCCAGCCCGCCCAGCATCGCGGCCTCGCTGGAACCGGTCGTGGAGGTGCCGCGGGTGCCGGTCGGATCGGGGGAGTGCCACAGGTCCGCGAGCATGCGGGTGCAGCGCGCCTCGAGTTCGGCGGTCTGCGGGTATTCGTCCTTGTCGACGATGTTCTTGTCCAGCGATTCGTCCATCAGCCGCCGGGCCTGATCCTCGACCCAGGTGGTGCAGAAGGTCGCCAGATTCATCCGGGAGACGCCGTCGAGCATGAGTTCGTCGTGGACGAGCTGGTAGGCGGCCTGCGGCAGGATTTCCGAGCTCGGGAATTCCGTTTTCGGCGCACCGTCCCGGAACGGGGATGTCGCGAACAGATCCTCGGAATCGGGTGATTCGGGCATCGTCTCTCCTGGTCATCGCGCATGTGACGAATTCGCGGGCGGTCGCCAGCATCTCACAGCGGCGGGGTGGCCGGGTGGCAGGATGGGCGGAACAGCGGCATGACGACGAAACGGGTTGAGATGACGGATGACGCGCGGACCGCCGCGTTGCGGACACAGGTGCGCTCGCTGATGACGCGGGCGAAAGACGATCTGGCGGAACTGGTTTCGTATCGATCGGTGCACGATCCGCGGCAGTTCCCGGCGCAGGAGTGCCGTCGCGCCGCGCAGTGGGTGCTGGACGCGTTCGTCGAGGTCGGGCTGACCGATGCCGGGCTGCACGAGACCTCGGACGGGAGTCTGGCCGTCGTCGCCCGGTATCCCGCACCCGCCGGAGCCCCGACGGTCCTGCTCTACTCCCACTACGACGTACAACCGCCGCTCGACGAAAGTGCTTGGCGCACACCGGTATGGGAGCTCACCGAACGCGACGGCCGCTGGTACGGCCGCGGCGCGGCGGACTGCAAGGGTAACGTCCTGGCGCATCTCACCGCCCTGCGCGCACTGCGGGAAACCCTGGGCGACAACGGTTTCCCGGTCGGAATCACGCTGGTGTGCGAGGGGTCGGAGGAGCAGGGCACCGGCGGTCTCGAGGAATTCGTCCCCGAACACGCGGACCTGTTGCGCGCGGACGCCCTGGTGATCGGCGACAGCGGTAACGCGGCGGTCGGCGTGCCCACCTTCACCCAGACCCTGCGCGGCACGGTGAACGTGATCGTCAGCGTGGAAACCCTTGCCGGACCGATGCATTCGGGCATGTTCGGCGGCCCGGCCCCCGATGCGCTCGCCGCGCTCATCCACCTGCTCGCGACCCTGCGCGACGAGCACGGCAATACGACCGTCGCCGGTCTGCCCGCCGATCAGGTCTGGGACGGCACGCAGTATCCGCCCGAGCGGTTCCGCGCCGACGCCGGTGTACTCGACGGCGTCGACCTGCTCGGCGACGGCACCGTCGCCGATATGGCCTGGGCGCGCCCCGCGGTGACCGTCCTGGGCATCGACGCCCCGAACGTGGTCGGCGCGGTCGCGGCCGTGCAGGGTGCGGCCCGTGCGCTGATCAACCTGCGCATCCCGCCCGGTATCGATCCCGAGCCGGCGCTGAAAGCCCTTACCGCACACCTGGAATCGAATACGCCGTGGCACGCGCGCGTCACCGTGCAACCCGACGCGGCCGGCGCGCCGTTCCGCTCCGGCACCGGCGGTCCGGCCCGTCGCGCGATGGAGGCCGCCTTCGCCGCCGCGTACGGCCGTGCGTCGACCACCCAGGGTCAGGGCGGCTCGATCCCGCTGTGCAACGTCTTCGCCGAGACCTACCCCGACGCCGAGATCATGCTGATCGGCGTCGAGGAACCCAGCTGCCTCATCCACGCCCCCAACGAGAGCGTGGACCCCGGCGAGATCGAAAACATCGCCCTCACCGAGGCGCTTTTCCTCGCCACCTACGGTTCCTGAACCGGAACCATTGGGGCGCATCGGAATTCGGCGTCACCGGTGCCGTGACAACTTCGTCGGTGCGAGTTCCCGAACAGCCGCTGTGATCCGATGACGCGCCGCAGCGGGGTTTCGGCATATCCACCGTGGACATGCCGGAACCCCTTGGCGCGGATCAGAATTCGGCGTCCGTCTCCGGCGTGACGATCGCGAGCTCGGTGTCGGCCGGTCCCATCTCCCGCAGCCGCCCGAAGTAGATCCCCTGGGCCGCGGGCTCGATGATCCCGTAGTGGATGGGCATGGCGGTGCGCGGCGAAACCGCGCGCAGATAGTCCACGGCCTCGCTCAACCGCATCCACGGGGCGGCCGCCGGGATGGCCAGCACACCCACCGGCGACGGCGGCACCCACAGCGAATCGCCCGGATGCACGAACCGCGCCGGATCCTGCGGGGTGCCCAGCTGGAACACGGTGTTGTCGATGACCGGGATGTCCGGGTGGATCACCGCGTGCCGCCCGCCACCACCGGTTATCTGCACGCCGCCGACGCTCAGCACGTTCCCGGCGTGCACGGCCTCCCACGGCTCCTCGCGCAGCTGCGCGGTCTGGGGGTCGCTCAGCAGCCGGGCCTGCGGGTTGTTCTCCAGCAGCGCGCCGATGCGGGCGGGATCGATGTGGTCCGGGTGCTGATGCGTGATCGCGATCGCGTCCAGCCCGGTGAGTCCCTCGAAACCGTGCGAGAAGTTGCCGGGATCGAACAGGATCTTCACCCCGTCGATCTCGACCAGCACACACGAATGACCGAAGTGAGCAATGCGCATGAGCCGACTCTATGCCCGCACCACGGGCCACGCCGCGCATCACCCCACTCGTCGGCACGGCATCTCACAGCGGAACCTGCGGCCACCAGCGGTCGATCAGGTCCTGCGGGTTACCCGTGATGTCCTGCGCTTCGAGCTCGCAGAATTTGTGCGCGGGGTCGGCGAATCGAATTTCGAGCCACCCGTAGGTTGTGGACCCGTCCGCACTGACACCCCAGAACATCGAGCCATTGGCATTGCCGCGCGCCCAGTCGGTGCTGCCGAGCACCGGATCGGTTTCGGCGTCGATGACGCTTTTTATGGGAGTGCGGTTCTGGTCGCACGTCACCATAAGCATGTGAAGAGGTGCGTCATTGCCCTCACATAAAATGGTGGAAGAATTATCGGGTAATGCCTGGTTCGTAGCTTCGCCCAGGTATACAATGCACATCATTTGCTGATTTCCGCCCTTGAAAGGCGTTGACGGCAGCAGGTTCGGGAAAGCCTGAACTATGAACTCGTGACTTCCCCACGGGGTGCCGCTTTTCTCTGTGCCGGTCGATGTCGGTGTTACCGAACTCGCGATTGTGGTAGTGGGAGGCTTTGCTGCCTCGTGCCCGCCGGGAAGGGTGATCGTAAGAGCGGCCACCGTTATGATGCACAGCGCCGATGCTGCCAGCGATGCGATTGCCGTCCGGGTACGGAATGGACGAAGCCGCTCGGCGCGGTGCGTGGTACGAGCCTGCGGCGCGATGGCGGATGTCGCGCCATCTCTCCCCGTCGACGTGAAGGCCGCCCGAGCGGCCTGCGCGAGTTCGCCGCACGAGTTCGGCCGGTCGGCTGGATTCTTGGCCATAGCCGCGCACAACACATTGTCGATCTCGGGCGGCAGTGCGGGATTCACCGATGATGCCAGCGGTGGCGGCTTCAGCAGATGGGCGTAGGCCAGCTGCTCCGGAGTGGTTCCGGTGAACGGTTTCCGGCCGGTGAGTAGTTCGAAGAGTGTGCAGCCCAGCGCGTAGACATCGACTCGGTGGTCGAGTGGGGCGGATTCGATCTGTTCGGGCGCTGCGTAGGCGAATGTCCCCAGCACGGTGCCGGGGGCGGTGATCTGGGGCCCATACCCTGCCCGCGCGATTCCGAAGTCGGCCACGTATACCCGATCCGGTTGCTCATCGCGCGGCTCCAGCAGGAGATTGCTCGGCTTGACGTCGCGGTGTAGCAGCCCGGAACGATGGGCGGCATCCAATCCGCCCGCCGCCTCGGCGACAATGTGTATCGCCTGTTCGGGCGGCAATCCGTCCGGATATTTCCCGATCAACCGAGATCCGTCGTATCCCTCGATGAACTGCATCGACAGCCACAGTCGCCCGTCCGCTATCCCGCAGTCGCGGACCGCTACCAGGTTCGGATGGCGCAAGCCGGCGACCAGCTGGGACTCTCGGACGAACCTGGCTCGGAACTCGGCATCGTCGGCGTATTCGGCCGACAGCACCTTCACGGCGTCGAATCGCGGCAACCTGGGATGTGCGGCAAGATAGACGTCGGCCATTCCGCCGCCACCGAGATGCCGAACGATCCGGTAGCCGGCGAAAATCGAATCCGGAATCAGCAGACCGCGCATCACGTTACTCACTGTCGGTATTCATCAGTAGGCCGTACTGTGCCGCGATGCGGTGCTGTGTATTCACCTTGTCGCGCCCCAACAGTATGCCGATATACCGGCCGTACAGGGTGATGCAGGTATATGGGGCGGAGTATTGAGCGTAGTCCTGCAGGCTCGGGTTCGAGAAACATGCGGTATCGTCGGCTCCCGGTATGTCGGGCAGCCGCTGTTGGGCGGTATTCGAAATAAGTTTCTGCAACATCGTATTGAAATGTTTGCGCGCTTTGACGGTATCGAAGTGTCGGTAGAGTTGGGTGAAATTGTTCTCCGCTATCGCATCGACTCCGGTGTCGTACGTGACGCGATACCACAATCGCGCGGCTCTGCCTTCGAAAACGAGTCCGAACGGATTGACGGACCCCTCCTGCGACAATGTTGCGTCGGTAGTGTTCGAGAATGCGACGACGGCAGGGTAGGGCCATCTGTTGGGGGCATACGGAACCAGGCGTCGCAGCATGCCGTCCTGGTCGAGCGGCAGTGACTGAAAGCGGTCCTCCGGGGTCGCCGAAAAATGATCCAACATGGGGAGTTGCTTGTCGAAAGCGGTTCGGGCAAGTCCGGTGAGGGCCTGCTGGTCGGCCGTCTGATTTCGCAGCAGTAAGCTCACCACGTAGGGTCCGTGTGCTATCGACGCGGCCATCGTCGGAAGGCCCGGACGCCAGTGGGCATGGGCATTCGGATATCCATCGACCGAGACCGCCACGTTCGCGCTGTTCAACTCGGAGTCGGTGCTGTCGATTTTGCTCGCGACGACACTCGCCGTCGGCTCGTCGGGAAAGCGCAGCACGATCACGATCAACTGCCGGGCCGATGCGGGCGAGTCGACAGTAGCGTATTCGGCGTCCGATCCGTCTATGGCGCATCCGGCGATCATCCGGTAGTGCTCCAGGACTTTACTGACCGGTTTGGCCAGCAGGGCAATCGCTTTCCGTGGCGTCGGCAGCGGCTGTATGCCCCACGCATTGATGCTGTATTTCAACGAGGGATCGACATCGGCGGGATCGACCATAGCGGAACTCATGCGAGCCGATTCGATGACTCGGCCGTATTCACGTGTGCTGTTCGGTACGTCGAGGGGGCGCACAGAGTACGGTGAAATCTGAAGAGTGGTCGGATCCGACTGCTGACGCACCGGAATACCCGCTGTTGTGCAACCGGACACGAGTACCGATACGACGGCCATGGTGCACACTGCGAATATCCATCGCAGGAGTGGCGGCCTGGTGACCGGATTCGGCATCGACCTGCGTGTCACAGCGGCGCTCCCGGCCACCAGCGCGTCATCAACTCCGCACCACTGTCGGTATCGCCCAGGACGGAAATATTGCAGAAACGTCTACCGGGGTCGTCGAAGTATATGTTCAAGACGCCGACATTGTCGTCGACCTGTAGCCCGCGTTTCTGTAGGCCTATATGCGGAGAGGTTCCCCAGAACAGATGGCCCGACCCGGATGGGCGACTCCAGGATGCGCTACCTTCCATGGTTTCGATCGGAGTGTTCATGCCGGTCATCTGCGATCTGTCCAGATTGCAGTCGATGAAAATTCCGGATACGGGATCCATGTTTCCTCCGCAGTTGACTTCGACGAGTCCGCTCGAATCTTTCGATGGCTTTTCGAAGCGTGGGTCGGTTTGGTCGGGAAAGAAATGACATGCGGACAGTTCTTCGTACCCGGAACCGAGTGGAAATTGCGGTAGCAGTCTCGGAAATGTTTCTGCGACAAAAGCGTACGGACCCCATTCCGCCGATTCGGTGGTGTTGTCCACGGGCGGGTTGGCCAGCGGCCGCACGGGAGTGTGACGCGAATTCGACAGCACCCAGATCCCCGCCGCGATCCCGAGGACGACGACCGTCCCGAGCGCCACCGCCGCGCCGATGGCATGCCTACGTCGACGGCCGGGCCGCTTTTCGTGGTCCGGTGCTGCGGTCAATGCGTCGCGGGCCGCCGCGGCCAGGGCGCCGCAGGTCTCGTACCGGTCGCGCGGATCTTTCGCGAGCGCGGTCGTGATCACCTTGTCGAAGGCCGCTGGAACCTGCTGTGACCGTTGCGATGGACACGGCACCGGAGCGTTCAGATGCGCGTACACCATCGCCCCGACACTGTCCCGCGTGTAAGGCACTGTGCGAGTGAGTAATTCGAACAGCGTGCAGCCGAGGGCGTAGACGTCGCACCGCCGGTCGAGCTCGGCGGCGGACAGTTGTTCGGGCGCGGCGTACGCGAGCGTCATCGGCGCCGGTCCGGCGGCGTGCAGAGTTGTGGAATTCGTTGCCAGGCGGGCGATTCCGAAGTCGGCCAGCAGCGCTCGCTCCTGACCGTCCATGGCCGAGGTGACGAGTATGTTGTTCGGCTTGACATCGCAGTGGAGCAATCCCGCGGCATGGATCTCGTCGAGTCCCTGCGCGACCTCGCTCACGATCCGCACCGCCCGCTCCGGAGACAGGGCGGTCCCTTGCGAACGAAGCAACTCGCCCGCATTGCTACCGTCTATGTATTGGTTCGCAATCCACAGTGTGCCGTGCTGCTCGCCACGGTCGAGAACCTCGACGAGATTCGGATGATGCAGGCGCGCAGCCACTTCCGCCTCGTGCAGAAATCTCTTCCGGAACTCGTCGTCGAGTTCGTGGGACTCGGCCAGCACCTTGATCGCGTCGTACCTCGGTAGCCGTGGATGGCGAGCGAGGTAGACCACGCCGGCTCCCCCCGACCCCAGCACCCGCTCGATCCGATAGCCGGAGATCTCGTCGCCCTCCCGCAGCGGCCCCACCCGCTCCTCCTTCGTGCGCCGCGATGCCCTCGGAAAGCGTCGACCGACTCCATAGTGCCAATGCCACTCGGCGGGTGTCACGCGATTTCCGGCATCCGGGTCGGCTATCCATGCCCGCGCCCCTCCCCAGTTCACCGGCTGTGACCCGCCGCTGAAGGTGTGCGCCGACCCGATTAGGCTGTGCGGGTAATCCCCCACCAGCCTTAGGAGCAGCGCGTGGCACGAGTCGTGGTCGAGGTGATGCCGAAGGCCGAGATCCTGGATCCGCAGGGTCAGGCCATCGTCGGCGCCCTCGGACGCCTGGATATCCCGGGTGTGTCGGATGTGCGGCAGGGCAAGCGATTCGAACTCGACGTCGACGACAGCGTCAGCGACGCGGAGCTCGCGAAGATCGCCGAGTCGCTGCTGGCCAACACCGTCATCGAGGACTGGAAAGTGGTGCGGCTGTAATGTCCGTGCGCATCGGTGTCATCACCTTCCCCGGAACGCTGGACGATGTGGACGCCGCCCGCGCGGTGCGGCTGGCCGGCGCCGAGGCCGTGAGCCTGTGGCATGCCGACGCCGATCTCCAGGGCGTCGACGCGGTGATCGTGCCCGGCGGCTTCTCCTACGGCGACTACCTGCGGGCCGGCGCCATCGCCCGGTTCGCGCCGGTGATGGGCGAGGTCGTCGAGGCCGCGCGCAAGGGTATGCCGACCCTGGGCATCTGCAACGGTTTCCAGGTGCTGTGCGAGGCGGGCCTGCTGCCCGGCGCGCTGACCCGCAACGAGGGCCTGCACTTCGTCTGCCGCGACCAGTGGTTGCGCGTGGACGCCACCGATACCGCGTGGACGGCCCGCTACGAGCCCGGCGCGCAGATCCTGATCCCGGTCAAGAACGCCGAGGGCCGCTACCAGGCGTCGCAGTCGGTGCTGGACGAACTCGAGGGTGAGGGCCGCGTGGTGTTCCGCTACGTCGGCGGCAACCCGAACGGTTCGCAGCGCGACATCGCCGGAATCGCCTCGCCCGACGGCCGGATCGTCGGTCTGATGCCGCACCCCGAGCACGCCACCGAACCACTCACCGGCCCCAGCGACGACGGCCTGGGCATGTTCCTGTCGGTCGTGGACACACTCGTCGCCGCCGTCTGAGCCGGTCCGTCCGGGCCTCGGCGGGTGTTCTCGATCCTGCTGCGGGTCAGCACGTTCTGTGTGGGTCGGCTCTGTCCGGTGCCGAGCCCGCGTGCTGCTGCGTGGGCTCGGCTCGATCGGTCAGTGGACCAGACTGTCCACGACGTGCAACTGCACACCTTCGGCACGGGCGATCAGCGCCTCGGCCCGTTCGGGTCGATCACCTCGGAAAACCCTTCCGCCGGAAGGGGTTTCGAGTACGAGCCCGTCGGTCATGGCCGCGCGCATGCGGGGCACCTCGAGTGAGCCGAGCGTGCGCGCCATCGAGCCGATCAGGTGGATCGCCTCGTAACTGGTATTGCTGAAGAAGGTCATGGCGGGCGCGAACCGCCCGTGCAGGCGGTGATAGCGCGCCAGCCGATCCGGATCGCCGATCTGATCCGGGAAGTACGCCGAGGCGACGTAGAGGTTCTCGTTGGCCGCCGGACCGGCCGCCAGCAGCACGGTCTCATCGATCGCCGGACTCAGCCGCACCTGGTACGCGGCCCGGCCGGTCTGCGCGAACTGCTGATTGAACCGCACCGCGTCCGTCCCGACCAGCAGCAGCACGATGCCGTCGGCCAGATCCAGCCGCGGATCGCGCAGCAACGCGCCGAAATCCTCGGTGCCCAGCGGAACGAAATGCTCCAGCACCACCGCGCCCGGATGCCGCGCCCGCACCGCCCGCGCGGTGGCGCGCGGCCAGATGTAGTCGTTGCCGACGATCGCCCAGCGCCGGGTGCCGTACTGGCGGTGCAGCCAGTCCATGGCGGGCAGCACGTTCCCGGCGGGGCTCTCGCCGACCATCACGACCCCGGGCGGCTCGTCGGGCAGATCCTCGTGGATCGTCGCGAACAGGTAGGGGACCCGGCCGTCGGCGGCGCGGGCGACCGCGCGCCGGACCGCGGAGGTGTGCCAGCCGGTGATCGCGTCGATCATGCCGGTGGCCAGGAGTGCGGAGACCTCCCGCGCGACCTCGGTCGGTGCGCGCCCGCCGTCCACGGTGGTCACCCGGACCTCGCGGCCGAGAATTCCTGCGCCGCTGTTGATTTCCGACACCGCGAGCGCGACCGCGGCCTCGCAGGGCGGCGCCATGATTCCACCGGAACCTTGCAGCGGGACGATGTTGAGGACTTCTGTCACATCGTCCGTGCCTTCGTGGAACGGCGACATTCGGTACCCTTCTCCTCGTCGGAGGAAAATAGGAAATGGGCGGAAGAAATTATTATGTCGACCATTGTAAGCGGATTTTCCACGTTGCACGGCGCACTACGTGCTGCGGAACGCGGTTGGCTCCGCCACCTCGAGACCGCCCTGTCCGCGCGACGGCTCTCGGCGGACCATTGGGCCATGCTGTCCAATTTGTCCGATGAGGTCGGAATCACCATGTCCGAATTGGCCTGCCGCGCACAACTCCCGCCCTCCTCGGCCACGCGTCACGCCGATGCCCTCGCCGAACGCGGCCTGATTTTCCGCATCGCGGCCGAGGACGACCGCCGCCGTATTCTCATCGGACTCAGCAAACGCGGTGTCGAAGTCGTGGAATCGGTTCGCACCGAAGAACGTCGCGCCGAGGAACAATTGCGCAAACGAATCGGCGCCCGCAATCAGGCCGAACTGCTGCGGCTGCTGGAACTCGTGGTGCAGGTGCCCGTCCACGATCACTGAGATCGGTCGGCACCGAGTGGAACCGCCGAACCCGGGGGCCGCGAACACGCCGGGTCGACGCGGGGGCCAAGATTGCGGAATGCCTGTTTCGACCACCGCTACGCCGCCCGGACTGTGCGCTTTCGTCGACGCCTCGCCCTCGCCGTTCCATGTGGTGCGCACCGTCGCCGACGAGTTGACCGCCAACGGTTTCCGGGAGCTGTCCGAGTCCCGAGCCTGGGAGTTGCCCGCCGCGGGCCGGTATTTCGTGGTGCGTGGCGGCTCGCTCATCGCGTGGGTGGAAACCGGTGCGGCGCAACCGTTCCGGGTGGTCGGCGCGCACACCGACAGCCCGAATCTGCGGGTGAAACAGCATCCGGATCTGACCTCGGCGGGCTGGCAGCTGGTCGGGCTCGAGCCGTACGGCGGGGCGTGGCTGAACTCCTGGCTGGACCGGGATCTGGGGATTTCCGGGCGGATCACGGTCCGTGCGGGAAATGCGTTGGCGGAGAAGCTGATCCGGGTCGACGAGCCGCTGCTGCGGGTGCCGCAGCTGGCGATCCACCTGTCCGAGGATCGGCGCGGGGTGAGCCTGGATCCGCAACGTCACGTCAACGCGGTGTGGGGTGTGGGCGGCGAGCCGCGTCCGTTCCTGGACTACCTGGCCGAGCACGCCGGTATCGATCCGGAAGCGGTGCTGGGCTGGGAGTTGATGACCCACGACCTGACCCCGAGCGCCCCGGTCGGCCGCGATCTCGACCTGATCAGCGCGCCCCGCCTGGACAATCAGGCCACCTGCTACGCGGGTCTGCACGCCTTCCTCGCGGCGGTGGCCGAACCCGGCGCGGCGACGCCGGTGCTGGTGATGTTCGATCACGAGGAGGTCGGCAGCCAGTCCGATCGCGGCGCGCAGTCCGATCTGCTGCCCTCGATCCTGGAGCGGATCGTGCTCGCGCGCGGCGGCGGACGTTCGGAATACCTTGCCGCCCTGGCGGGTTCGGTGCTGGCCTCGGGCGATATGGCGCATGCGACGCACCCCAACTATCCCGAGCGGCACGAGCCCGCGCACCGGATCGAGATCAACGCGGGCCCGGTGCTGAAGGTGAATCAGAATCTGCGCTACGCCACCGACGCGGTCGGCGCGGGCGCGTTCGCGCTGGCCTGCGCGCAGGCGGAGGTGCCGCTCCAGCGCTACGTGCATCGCGCGGATCTGCCCTGCGGATCGACCATCGGCCCGATGTCCGCCGCGCGCACCGGCATGACCACCGTCGACGTCGGCGCACCCCAGTTGGCCATGCATTCCGCGCGCGAGCTGATGGGCGCGCACGATGTGGCGGCCTATTCGGCGGCGTTGGCGGCCTTCCTGGCACCGGCCGAGCCCACCGCGCGGTAGATCGGCCGGTAGGCCACGACCGCGATGACCAGCACCGCGAACGTCACCAGCACATAACTCGACCCGACCAGCTCCTCCCACACCGCCCAACCCCGTTCGCGATCGCCGCCGTGCGGCAGCAGCCACTGCGGCCCGACCATGAACATCACCACGATCGCGGCCGTCGCGAGCAGGTAGCGCCGACTGCGCCCGCCGCGTTCGACGGCGTCGGCGGCGACCAGGGCGGCCGGGGCCACCCACACCCAGTGATGCGACCAGGAGACCGGCGAAATCAGCAGTACCGCAGCGGCATTCACGGTCAGCGCGGCAATGGTCGCGGCGTTCGAGGCGGGTGCGGGAGTATCGGGGGATTCGTGGCGGCGGGCGAACGCGGCGTCGTCGAAGAGTCGTTTCATCAGGATCGCGGCGAGCGCCACCGCGATCAGCGAGGTGACCAGCCACAGGATCGTCGCATTCGAGGTGTCCAGTCCGAGCCGGAACGCGAACCCCTTGAGCGACTGGTTGCCCGCGTAATAGGGCGGCCCGATGCGGCCGGTGTCGGGCAGGATGTGGAACCAGTAGCGCGTCGATTCCCGTGGGAACAGCGCGAATCCGGCCGCGATCGCGCCCAGCGCCGAGAGCGCCACGTTGCGCGCGGCACGCCAGTCGCGGCGGATGAGGAAGTACAGCAGGAATCCGCCGGGGGTCAGTTTGATCGCCACCGCGATCCCGATCAGCATGCCGCGCGGCCAGAAAGGCTTGCGCACCAACGTATCCAGTGCGATCGCGGTCATCAGGAACAGATTGATCTGCCCGAAGTTGTAGGTCTGCCGGATCGGCTCGGACAGGCCCAGCAGGGCGACCGCGCCGATCACCAGCGCCAGTCCGGTCCGCCGGTCCAGCCGGGGCCGCAACCGCCGCAGCACCAGCCACACCGTCAGTGCCAGGCTGCCGATGGCCAGCGCCAGCACCAGCCATTCGGCGGGCAGCAGCGGCAGCAGCGCGAGCGGGGTGAAGACCAGCGCGGCCAGCGGGGGATAGGTGAACGGCAGTTCGAGCCCGCCGACCTTCGGCAGCGGCCCGTACAGGTCGCCGCCGTCGAGCCAGACGCGCGCGCCGTCGCGATAGACCTGGAGATCGATGTAACCGCGCCACAGCCCGGCCGCCATGGAGATGATCGCGGAAACCACGAACAGGGCGATCGCGATCGCCACCACGCGCCGTCGTCCGGCCTCCGGATCCGACCCAGCCGCCGGCTCGTTCGAGCTGTTCGAGGGCTTTTCGTCCGGATCCGCGACCTGGGATCGCTCGTTCACGCGCCAAGAGTATCCGGTGCGCCGAAATGCCTCGCGCGACACGGCTCGAGGGTCTCGTAGGTCACGTTTCCCGGCGTACACGCATCACGACTCGGGACCTTCGGGGGCTGTGGGTGGGGCCGCACTGAACACGGTGTAAGGCGTGGTTTCGGTACACATTAGACTCGCTGGGTATCTGCCGAATCCCTGCTTCAGGGCTCATGGCAATCACGTGCCCGCCGAAAGGACCCTGGTACTCACCGTGAC
Organism: Nocardia macrotermitis; assembly: GCF_009604405.1. GTDB lineage: Bacteria > Actinomycetota > Actinomycetes > Mycobacteriales > Mycobacteriaceae > Nocardia > Nocardia macrotermitis. The sequence goes on along the minus strand of NZ_WEGK01000004.1, from coordinate 491,370 downwards.
TGTCCACGTCGACACCGTCAGCACCGCCGCGGCAACTCCGGAGACCCCGCAGCCGTACAAGGAGTTGGGGCTCAAGGACGACGAGTACGCCCGGATCCGGGAGATCCTGGGCCGTCGGCCCACCGACGCCGAACTGGCGATGTACTCGGTGATGTGGAGCGAGCACTGCTCGTACAAGTCTTCGAAGGTGCATCTGCGGTACTTCGGGGAGACCACCACCGACGAGATGCGCGCGTCCATGCTGGCCGGGATCGGCGAGAACGCGGGCGTGGTCGACATCGGCGACGGCTGGGCGGTCACCTTCAAGGTGGAGAGCCACAATCACCCGTCGTACGTGGAGCCGTACCAGGGTGCGGCGACCGGCGTCGGCGGCATCGTGCGCGACATCATGGCGATGGGCGCGCGGCCGATCGCGGTGATGGATCAGTTGCGTTTCGGTGCGGCCGATCATCCCGACACCCGGCGCGTGGTCGACGGCGTGGTGCGTGGCGTGGGCGGGTACGGCAACTCGCTGGGCCTGCCGAACGTCGGCGGCGAGACCGTGTTCGACGCGTCGTACCAGGGAAATCCGCTGGTGAACGCGCTGTGCGCGGGCGTGATGCGGGTGGAGGATCTGCATCTGGCCTTCGCCTCGGGCGCGGGTAACAAGATCATCCTGTTCGGCGCGCGGACCGGCCTGGACGGGATCGGCGGCGTCTCGGTGCTGGCCTCGGACACGTTCTCCGGGGACGAGTCCGGCACCGGTCGGAAGAAACTCCCCAGCGTGCAGGTGGGCGACCCGTTCACCGAGAAGGTGCTCATCGAGTGCTGTCTCGAGTTGTACGCGGCCGGTCTGGTGGTCGGTATCCAGGACCTCGGCGGTGCCGGATTGTCCTGTGCCACTTCCGAACTCGCTGCCGCGGGCGATGGCGGTATGCGTATCGAACTGGATCAGGTGCCGTTGCGCGCGGCGAATATGACTCCGGCGGAGATTCTTTCGAGCGAATCACAGGAGCGCATGTGCGCGGTGGTGACGCCGGAGAATGTGGACGCGTTCATGGCCGTCTGCCGCAAGTGGGACACCCTCGCGACGGTGATCGGCGAGGTCACCGATGGTGATCACCTGGTCATCACCTGGCACGGCGAGACCGTGGTGGACGTTCCGCCGCGCACCGTCGCGCACGAGGGTCCGGTCTACGAGCGTCCCGTGCAGCGTCCCGATTCGCAGGACGCGCTGATCGCCGACACCACCGCGTCGCTGAGCCGCCCGAAGACCGGCGAGGAACTGCGCGCGACGTTGCTGAAGATGATCGGCAGCCCGCAGCTGAGCAGCCGCCGCTGGATCACCGAGCAGTACGACCGCTATGTGCGCGGCAACACGGTGCTGGCCGAGCACGCCGACGCCGGTGTCATCCGGATCGACGAAACCTCCGGTCGCGGAATCGCATTGGCGACCGATGCCTCGGGCCGCTACACCAAGCTCGACCCGTACACCGGCGCGCAGCTCGCGCTGGCCGAGGCGTTCCGCAATGTCGCGACGACGGGCGCGACCCCGAAGGCCGTCACCAACTGCCTGAACTTCGGCTCCCCGGAGGACCCGGGCGTGATGTGGCAGTTCCAGCAGGCCGTGCGCGGACTCGCGGATGGTTGTGCGGCACTGGGCATTCCGGTCACCGGCGGCAACGTCAGCTTCTACAACCAGACCGGCCAGACCGCGATCCTGCCGACGCCGGTGGTGGGCGTGCTGGGCGTCATCGATGACGTGCACCGCCGCATCCCGACCGGCCTGGGCCTCGAGCCCGGCGAGACGCTGATCCTGCTCGGCGACACCCGCGACGAATTCGACGGATCCATCTGGGCGCAGGTCGAACACGACCACCTCGGCGGCGTCCCGCCGCGGGTCGACCTGGCCCGCGAGCAACTCCTGGCCGAGGTCCTCACCTCCGGCTCTCGCGACGGAATGATCAGTGCCGCACACGATCTCAGCGAGGGCGGCCTCATCCAGACGGTCGTGGAAGCCGCACTGGCGGGCGAAACCGGTTGCCGCATCCTGCTTCCCGAGCATGCCGACCCCTTCGTGACCCTGTTCTCCGAATCCGCCGGCCGCGTCCTGGTCGCCGTCCCCCGCTCGGAGGAAACCCGCTTCACCAAGATGTGCGACGCCCGCACCCTCCCGTGGGTCCGCATCGGCGTCGTCGACCAGGGTTCCGATTCGGTCGAGGTCCAGGGCCAGTTCACCGTCCCCCTCACCGAACTCCGCGACGTCTTCGAAGCCACCCTGCCCCGCCTGTTCGGCTCGGGGCACTGATCCCTCCGGCTGTCGCCGACATCGTGATATCATGGGATATCTTCAACTAGGGGAGGTATCCGATGTCGACCGACTTGCTAGTTCGTGATGTTCCGGACAACGTCGTCGCGGCGATCGACGCCAAGGCCAAGCGGCTGGGTGTGTCGCGGACGGAGTACGTGCGGCGCACCCTTGCCAGAGAATTGCCCGATGAACGACGCGTGACCATGGCCGATCTGAGATGGTTTTCCGAGACTTTCGCCGATCTCGCCGATGAAGAGGTCATGCGCCGCGCATGGGAGTGACAAATTGGATCATCGATAAGTCGGCTTTGGTTCGCGTGGCAGTATCCCCTGATGGGGAAGCGTGGCTGAACCGAATGGATCAGGGGTTGGTTCGAATCACAACCGTAACCCACCTCGAGATCGGTTACTCAGCCAGATCCGGAGTGGATCTTCGCGCTGGAATGCGTCGCCCGCCGTTGTCCCTGTTGCAGATCGAGTACCTCACGCCGACTGTCGAGGGCAGGGCGGTCGAAGTGCAGGCCATGCTGGCTGATCGGGGTCATCATCGGGCCCCATCGGCAGCCGATCTGTTGATCGCTGCGGCCGGTGAAATCATCGGGCTCACTGTGCTGCACCTCGACAAGGATTTCGAGTTGATCGCCGAGGTGACGGGTCAGCCCATGGAACGGTTGCGGATCGACACCTGACCGATCGTGAGCCCTATCCCCTCCGGCAGGGCTCACTGCGGTGCGGCGTGTCCACGGCTCAGGCCGCGCGGAACGGATCGTGTTCTGCCATCAGCTTTTCCAGGCGGGCCTCGTCGATGCGGTGGTGGACGCGGGCGGCCTCGTGCTGGTCGCGCACGACCTTGGCGAGGGTGAAGGTGCTGCTCACCAGGAACAGCATGGTCATCAGGAGGAAGCCGCGCTGCCAGATGTCCAGGGGCAGGTAGATGATGCCCGCGGCGGTGGCGATGAAGGCGACGCCGAAGGCGATGGCGGCCTGGGCCAGGAAGGCCGAGGTGCTCTTGGACTGGGTTTCGGGAGTGCTCATGGTTCGAGTGTGGCGATCGGCGGGGTGGGCGGCCTGCGTACAACTACTCGAGGGCGGGCGGGTAGTTCCCGCGCGCGAGACCCCTCGCTGTGTGACATCCCATGATTTCGCGGGGCCGGCGGCCATACTCGAAGGATGCCCGAGACCGCCGAGGCTCCCACGACGCCGCGTTCGCGCCGGGGCGTCCTCGCGCGCCGGGCGTCCGGGCTGCTGCATCGCCTGGAGAAGGACGTCATCGACCTCAACTATGCCGGACTGGTCGTCGCGACGGTGTTCTTCGCCTGGTCGGTGACCCCGTCGCTGCTGCCGCGCGACTGGCTGTTCCAGGGCCTGATCAGCGGTTCCAACGCGGTCATCGGCTACGGCGTCGGCTGCGTGTTCGACTGGGCGTTCCGGCGGTGGATCCGGCCGAAACTGCCCTGGAAACCGCCCCGGCTGCGGGTGCAGTACGCGGTGAAACTGGCCGTGCTGGTGCTGTGCGTGCTGACCGCGGGCTACATGCTGGTGCTCTCGGCGGACTGGCAGCGGCAGATCTACGCGCTGATGGGGATGACCGGCACCACCACCTCCGGATATCTGCGCGTCGGCGGGTTGAGCCTGCTGGTCGGCACGGCGGTGGTCGGGGTGTACCGGTTGTTGCGGATCATCGTGCGACTGCTGGCCCGGCTGCTGAGCCGCTGGGTGCGGATTCCGCCGCGCTTCGCGCCGACCGTCGGCACCGCGTTGCTGGCGGTGCTGGTCGTGTCGCTGTTCAACGGCGTCGCGTCGAAAGCCTTTTTCGCGGTGGCGAATTCGGCGTTCAGCGTGCGTAATGACAAGATGACCCCGTACGCGGTGCAGCCGCGGGACCCGGATCGTTCGGGCAGCCCGCAGTCGCTGGCCGCGTGGAACACGCTCGGTTCCGAGGGGCGCTGGTTCGTCTCGCACGGGCCGGACGCGTTCCGGATCGAGGCGGTCACGGGACGGCCCGCGAAGGAACCGATTCGGGCGTACGTCGGCCTGGATTCGATGAAACACGGTGAGAGCCAACCGGATCTGGCCGTCGCCGAACTCGAGCGGACGCACGCGTTCGAGCGCAAGGTGCTGGTGGTGGTCACCACGACCGGCACCGGGTGGGTGAACTCCATGTCCGCCAACGCGATCGAGTACATGTACGGCGGCGACACCGCGATCGTGGCCTCGCAGTACTCGTATCTGCCCAGCGTGCTGTCCTTCCTGGCGGACCGGCAGAAGGTGGCACAGTCGGGGCGCGAGATGTTCGACGCGATCTACCGGGCGTGGTCGCGGCACTCGCCGCAGACGCGGCCGAAACTGCTGGTCTACGGCGAATCGCTGGGCTCGCAGGGCTCGGAGGCGGCGTTCTCCGGGCTGGCCGATCTGCGCGCGCGGGTGGACGGTGCGCTGTGGGTGGGGCCGCCGAATTCGAATCGGCTGTGGAGCCAGTTCGTCACCCGGCGGGACCCGGGATCGCGCGAGGTGGAGCCGGTCTACGCCGACGGGCTGGTGGTGCGTTTCGCCGCGAACGCCGCCGACCTGTCCAAACCCTCACCCGAATGGCGGCGGCCACGCATCGCCTATCTGCAACACGCGTCGGATCCGATCGTGTGGTGGTCGCCGGATCTGATCTTCTCCCAACCGAATTGGCTGTCCGAGCCTCGCGGTTCGGACGTCTCCACGCAGATGCGCTGGTGGCCGTTCGTGACCTTCTGGCAGGTCGCTGCCGACCTCGCGCACGCCCAGAGCGTCAGCGACGGCCACGGTCACAACTACGGCAGTCTCGTTCTGGACGGCTGGGCCGCGGTCCTACCGCCCCCGGACTGGAACGCGGACCTGGAGAATCGCATCCGCACCCAGATCGAACTCTCCGAAGCCTTCGAGCAGGCCGTCAAGTGAACCTGAAAACCCTGGCGGCCATGGGGTTTCCACTTCTGTGGAACAACTGGTTGCTCCCGCGCCTGCGCTTTGGACTGCGCGGCCGAACCGCCGCCAACGCTGTCTTCGCCACGGCCTACGCCGCCGCATTCCGAACCCGATGCCCGCGCGGAAGCGGTGAATTCGGTTCCAGCGCAGTGCATCACAATGCCGCTATCCGAACATCGGCGATGCCGGGTGGCGGAGATGACGCGCGATCTGTGCCGCGGATTGATCTATCGTCCAACCTGGTGGTTGCACGGTTCCGGGATTGTCGCGCAATACACGACAGTCGCGGATTACGATGCGCCGCAGCACTGTTCACGATTGTCATCATCGGCTACTGCGTCGCACTCCTCATTCCTTCCCTGCGTATTCGACTGGCTGAATTTGCCACTCGCGCACCGGAAATCGGCCTCGCCGAATGGGCGGGTGTGCATATTCCGATCGGCACGGTGTTCACCGAGGAACTGGTCTTTCGCGGCACTCTGGATCCGATGCTGGACGAGACCATAGAACCGTTCGGAATCTGGTTGGGCGCAACGACTTTCGGTCTGTGGCATATCACCCCAGCCCGTGCCGCCCACGATAACGTCCCCGCAACCGTGGCCGCGACAGCCTTGACCGGCGTGATCCTGACCTGGTTATACCGCCGCACGGGCAGCGTGATCACCCCGGCCGCACTGCATCTGGCCGTCAACGCGGGCGGCGCGATCGCACCCCGCATCGCACTGTGGGCAACCCGCACCGGAACAGTCCAACAGACTCAGGGCTGCTGACGGCCGCTGAGTAGTCTCGGGATCGTGGCGCGACGAGGTGCGGTGGATCCGGCGGAGGTAAGGGCGGCGGTGGTGGCCGTGAGCGAGTGGTTACGCGAGGAGAACTCCCAGGCTCCCGCGCGGACCGAACTCGCCGCGGCAGTGCGCGGGACGGCCCGGACCCTGGCGGCCGGCGCGCCGGGAGGTTCGGTGGAGGTCCGGGTGCCGCCGTTCGTGGCGGTGCAGTGCATCGAGGGACCCCGGCACACCCGCGGCACCCCACCCAACGTCGTCGAGACCGATCCACGCACCTGGCTGCTGCTGGCGACCGGTCTGCTCGACTACGACGAGGCAGTGAACTCCGGTGCGCTGACCGTATCCGGAATCCGCGCAAGCGAACTCGCACACTGGCTCCCGATCGTCCCACTCTGAACGGGCATCGTCGTCAAGCCGAATGCGCTGTAACTCAAGCAGTTTCGGCCTTGACAGCAGGCTTACGCTCCAACCCCTTGTGATCGTAGTACCGCGTGATACACAACCCCAGCACCAGCCCGATCACCAATCCCAGTGCCGCCATCCAGAATCCACGCGAGAGCCCGGCGTCACCGCTGCCGTTGAAGTACAGAATCGCCCGGGTCCCCAGGAACACCTGATGCATCGGTTCGAAGGTGGCCATCCACCCGAAGTACTTCGGCGTCGCCTCGATCGGAATCGTGCCACCGGAGGACGGCAGTCCCAGGATGATGAACACGATCATATTGATGATCAACCCCGAGGTACCGACCGCGGCCAGCACCGCGGTACAGGTGAACCCGACCGCGATGATCACGAACGCGCCGTACAGGAACAACGCCAGCGGTTGATCGATCTGCATCCCCAACCCACTGCCGATCCCCAGCAGCACCGCCGAGACGATCACCCCCATCGCCACCACGGCCGCCCATTTGAGCAGCAACGTCTTGGTCCGGGTGATGCTCGCGCGCGGATAGTGCACGTACCACGGACCCCATTCGGTGGGCAGGAAGCCCAGCGCGGAGTCGATCAGCTGATGCACGATCATCGCCCCGACCATGCCGATCAGCAGCAGGAGCAGCCCGTAGAAGAAGGCCGTGAGCCCCTCCCCGGAACCGCCGGGCAGCGGCCGGAACTGGTCGGTCACGATATCGAGCGGGTGCGCGAGCACGATCCGCGTCGCCCCGGACAGCTGCGTCATCCCGCCACCCGAGCCGAGCTGCGCCTCGACCTGCGCGGTCAACTGCTTGCCGACGGTCGTGTCGACCTGCGTCAGCGCCTGATTGCCGAACCGCTGCACGATCTGCGTGGCGAACGCGCCGGTGCGCGGGTTGGTCTGCAACGTGATGATCGGCCGTTCGATATCGCCCGGCACCACACTGCCGACCCCGAGAATCCCGAGCCGCTTGGTGAAGTCGCTCGGGATGATGACCGTCCCGTAGACCTTCCCGCTCTGCATCTGCAACTGCGCCTCGTTCAGACCCAGCACGCGCAGATCGATCTGGTCGGCGGGCACGGCCTTGCGCAGCCCGTCCTGCACCTGATCGCCGAAGTTGACCTGTTTACCCGAGATGGTGTCGCCGACGTCCTGGTTGACCAGTGCGATCGGGAAGTCGTGCAGATTCTTCTCCGGGTTGATGACGTAATCGAGATACATCACACCCAGCAGCGCCCCGAGCAGAGTCATCACGATGATCGGAAAAGTCCATCTGACCGGGCTCAGTCGCCGGGGCTTCGCACGCTCTTCCGCACTGTCGGTAGACGTCACCGACGCACGGTAGCAGCAAACCGCGTGCCATCCGGGTGATCCCGACGCAGGTTTCACGCGGATGACCCGTAGAATGATCGTAGCCACCAGCCCGCCGAACTTGGAGCAAACGGTGACCAACGACGATCAGTCGGTCGAGAGCCCGAATTCACCCGTCGAACCCGATGCGGATCGGCCCGAGAACGAGCCGCGCGAGGAGTGCGGCGTCTTCGGAGTCTGGGCTCCGGGTGAGGATGTGGCCAAGCTCACCTACTACGGTCTCTATGCATTGCAGCATCGCGGACAGGAGGCGGCGGGTATCGCGGTCTCCGATGGTTCGCAGGTGCTGGTGTTCAAGGATCTGGGCCTGGTGAGCCAGGTGTTCGACGAGCAGACGCTGGCGGCCATGCCGGGTCACGTCGCGGTCGGGCACTGCCGGTATTCCACCACCGGCGCGGTCACCTGGGAGAACGCCCAGCCGATCTTCCGCACCACCTCCGTCGGCACCGGAATCGCCCTGGGCCACAACGGAAATCTGGTCAACACCGCCGAACTCGCCTCGCGCGCACGGGAATTCGGTCTGATCAACCGGATGCCGGGTTCGGTCGCGGCCACCTCGGATTCGGACGTGATGACCGCGCTGCTCGCGCACGCGGCCACCGACAAGAGCATCGAGCAGGCCGCGATGGAACTGCTGCCGACCCTGCGCGGCGCGTTCTGCCTGACCTTCATGGACGAGCGCACGCTGTACGCCGCGCGCGATCCGCACGGGGTGCGGCCGCTGTGCCTGGGCCGCTTGGATCGTGGCTGGGTGGTTGCCAGCGAAACCGCCGCACTCGACATTGTCGGCGCCTCCTTCGTGCGCGAGATCGAGCCCGGCGAACTACTGGCGATCGACGCGGACGGGGTGCGTTCCTCGCGGTTCGCCAATCCCGAACCCAAGGGCTGCGTCTTCGAATACGTCTATCTGGCCCGCCCGGACAGCACCATCTCCGGACGTTCGGTGCACGCCACCCGCGTGGACATCGGCCGCCGCCTCGCCGGTGAGCATCCGGTCGAGGCCGATCTGGTCATCCCCGTGCCCGAGTCGGGCACTCCGGCCGCAGTCGGTTACGCGCAGGGGTCGGGCACGCCGTACGGCCAGGGCCTGATGAAGAACGCCTACGTCGGGCGCACCTTCATCCAGCCCAGCCAGACCATCCGTCAGCTCGGCATCCGGCTCAAGCTCAACCCGCTGCGCGAGGTGATCCGCGGCAAACGCCTTGTCGTGGTGGACGATTCGATCGTGCGCGGCAACACCCAGCGCGCGCTGATCCGGATGCTGCGCGAGGCCGGGGCGTTGGAGATCCACGTCCGCATCGCCTCGCCGCCGGTGAAGTGGCCGTGCTTCTACGGCATCGACTTCGCCTCGCGCGCGGAGCTGATCGCCAACGGGGCGGGCGGTGAGGGCTCGGTCGAGGAGATGGTCGAGAACGTGCGGCGCTCGATCGGCGCCGACACCCTGGGCTACATCTCCATCGAGGGCATGATCGCGGCCACCGAGCAACCGCGCACGCGGCTGTGCTGCGCGTGTTTCGACGGCGAGTACCCGATCCCGCTGCCGACCGAGGCCGCGATCGGAAAGAATGTGCTGGAGACCATCCTCAGCGGCAAATCCGAGTCGCAACTGCTGGGTGACAACGCGAATGCGAGCGCCCTGAGCCGCCCCTAGCGGTGCCGAAGTTCCGGTTCGAACACCAATTGTTGCGAAACGCAACATATCCGCAATGCCCTGGCGGTACTGTCCCGCCATATCGAAGTTGACGCGGCCGCACCGTCCCGTGACCCGGGACGCGTGCGCCGCGTGTGCGAGATGAGGGACAGTCATGCGGTTAACGGCGACACATGCGTCGGCGGCCCGATCGGGTCGCGTGAAAACTATTGCGGCAGTAGGAATGGCGGGACTCGCGCTGGTCGCGGTCGCCGGGTGCGGTGCCGGCCGCACCAACGGCGGCGGCAGCGGCAGCGGGTTGGTCATCGGGACCACGGACAAGATCTTCTCGTTGGATCCGGCCGCGGCTTACGATCACGGCTCCCTGGTGCCGGAGACACAGATCTATCAGCAACTGCTGAACTTCGCTCCGGGTGCGACCACGGCGACACCGGATGTCGCGCAGCAATGCGGATTCTCCACGCCGACAACGTTTTCCTGCACGGTGAAATCGGGCCTGAAGTTCGCCAACGGCGATCCGCTGACCGCGGCCAGCGTGAAGTTCTCCTTCGATCGGATGCTGAAGATCAATGATCCGAACGGCCCGGCCTCGCTGCTGGGCAATCTGGATCACACCGACGCCCCGGATGCCAGCACCGTGGTGTTCACGCTCAAGAACGCCAACGACCAGACCTTCGCGCCGGTGCTGGCCACGCAGGCCGGGCCGATCGTCGACGAGAAGGTGTTCCCGGCCGACAAGGTGCTGGACGACGACGCGGTCGTGAAGGCCAAGGGGTACTCCGGCCCCTACACGATCACCAGCTACGACAAGAACAAACTCGTTCAGTACCAGGCGAATCCCGATTACAACGGCATCCTCGGCAAGCCGAAGACCGCCACGGTGTCGGAGAAGTACTACGCGTCCAGCGACAATCTCAAGCTCGACATCCAGAACGGCAATATCGATGTCGCCTACCGCAGTCTGAGCCCGACGGACCTGGAGTCGCTCGGCAAGAACGACAAGCTGGCCGTGCATTCGAATCCCGGCGGCGAACTGCGCTACATCGTGTTCAACCTGAACACCATGCCGGGTAACACCCCCGAGCAGAAGCTGGCCGTCCGCAAGGCGGTGGCCTCCAGCCTCGACCGCGAGGCGCTGTCCACCGGGGTGTACAAGGGCACCTATCAGCCCGCGTATTCGCCTGTACCGCAGGGATATCCGGGCGCGATCGAGCCGTACAAGACCATCTACGGCGAGAAGCCGGACAAGGCCGAGGCGGCCAAATTCCTCTCCGACGCCGGTGTGCAGGCACCGGTGACGCTGAATCTGCAATACAACCCGGACCACTACGGTTCGAGTAGTTCCGAGGAGTACGCGGCGGTCAAGAGCCAGCTCGAGGCCACCGGGCTGTTCAAGGTGAACTTGCAGTCCACCGAGTGGGTGACCTACTCCAAGGAGCGGGTGCACGACGGGTATCCGGTCTTCCAGATGGGTTGGTTCCCGGATTATCCGGACGCGGACGACTATCTGACCCCGTTCTTCGCGCCGAACAACTTCCTGCAGAACCACTTCGAGGATCCGGGCCTCACCGCGCAGATGATCGCCGAGGCCACCGAGCAGGACAAGGACAAGCGCACCGCGATCATCGAGCAGATCCAGACCGAGATGGCGCAGAACTTCCTCTCGATCATTCCGCTGCTGTCGGGTAAGCAGGTCGCGGTGTCGACCAAGGGTGTGCAGGGTGTGGAGAGCACGCTCGATCCGTCGACCAAGTTCCGTTTCAGCGTCCTGAGCAAGTGACGTTCTCGACGGTAACTGTCGACGATAGGCTCAGCCTGATGAAAAAGGTTTTCGTGGGCGTTCTGCTATGGAATCCCGCGAACACCTTCCCTCATCGGCAATCAGTCTCATGGATCGACCACCAAATGTTGTTGGCGGCAACATTTCTGAAACCGACCGCCAGTACTGTTCCGCCCGATGGAAGTTCACCGCTGCACACGCCGCTCGCCGACCACGAGCGGTGGGTGCCGCGTGGCGAGATGAGGGTGGTTATGCGGGTCACAACTGTTGCGGCGGTGGGAATGGCGGGGCTGGCGCTGGTCGCGGTCGCCGGGTGCGGTGCCGGTCGCACCAATGGCGGCGGGAGCGGCGGCGGCCTGGTCGTCGGGACAACGGACAAGATCTTCTCGATCGATCCGGCGGGTTCCTACGATGCGGGATCGTCCATGGTGCAGGCGCAGATCTATCAGCAGGTACTGAATTACGCGCCGGGCAATGCCACGCCGCAACCGGATGCCGCGCGGCAGTGCTCGTTCACCGCTCCGGCGGTCTACACCTGCACGTTGCGGGCCGGGCTGAGGTTCGCCAACGGTGATCCGCTGACCGCCGCGAGCGTCAAGTACTCCTTCGATCGTGTGCAGCGGATCAAGGATCCGAACGGGCCGGTCTCGCTGCTGTCGAACCTGGACCACACCGACGCTCCCGACGCCACCACGGTCGCGTTCACCTTGAAGCACGCCGACGACCAGACCTTCGCACAGATCCTTGCCACTCCGGCGGGCCAGATCGTGGACGAGAAGGTCTACCCGGCCGACAAGGTGCTGGACGACGATGCGGTGGTGCGGGCGAAAGGGTACTCCGGCCCCTACTCGATCAGCAGCTACGACAAGAACAAACTCGTTCAGTACCAAGCGAATTCGGGCTACCAGGGCATCCTGGGCAAGCCCAGGACCGCGACGGTGGCGGAGAAGTACTACGCCTCGAGCAACAACCTGAAACTCGAGGTGCAGAACGGCAATATCGACGTCGCCTACCGCAGTCTGACGCCGACCGATCTGGACTCGCTCGGCAAGGACGACAAAGTGACCGTGCACAAGGGGCCGGGCGGGGAGCTGCGCTACATCGTGTTCAATCTGAACACGATGCCCGGTGACACCCCCGAGCAGAAGCTTGCGGTGCGCAAGGCGGTGGCCTCGAGCATCGATCGCGACGCGCTGTCCACCCAGGTCTACCGGGGTCTCTATTCGCCCGCGTATTCCTTTGTGCCGCAGGGCTACCCGGGTGCGATCGAGCCGTACAAGGACCTCTACGGGGCGGCGCCGGACAAGGCCGCGGCCGCGAAGTTCCTCACCGACGCCGGAGTGCGGACCCCGGTGCAGATCAACTTGCAGTACAACCCGGATCACTACGGCGCCTCCGGGTCCGAGGAGTACGCGGCGATCAAGAGTCAGCTCGAGGCCACCGGATTGTTCACCGTGAATCTGCAATCCACCGAGTGGGTGACCTACAACAAGGAGCGGACGAAGGACGCCTACCCGGTGTACCAGCTGGGCTGGTTCCCGGACTATCCGGATGCCGATGACTACCTGCTTCCGCTGGTCGGCCCGGACAGCTTCCCGCAGAACCACTTTCAGGATCCCGGTATCGACGCACAACTCATCACCGAGGAGACCGAGCCGGACAGGAACAAGCGGCTCGCCCTCATTCAACAGCTCCAGCGTGATCTGGCGGACAAGTTCGTACCCATCGTGCCGCTGCTGTCGGGCAGGTCGGTCGCGGTCGCGAGGAAGGATGTACAAGGTGTGGACTCCACTCTCGACCTGGCGGACAAGTTCCGCTTCGGTGTGCTGAGCAGATGACGGCAACCATCGGATCGGAGCCGGAGACTCCGGCTGCATCGAATACGCAGCGCCGCAGTGGATCTCGGTACGGGGTGCTGCTGCGCTACCTGGGTGTGCGGCTGTTGCTGATCGTGCCGACGGCCTGGATCCTGGTGACGGTCGTGTTCTTCCTGATGCGGGTGGTCGGCGATCCGATCAGTGCCGCGCTGGGCGGGCGGCTGCCACCGGATCAGATCGCCGAACGCAAGCGCGCGGCCGGGTTCGACCGGCCGATCCTGACCCAGTACTGGGAGTACATCTCCGGGCTGCTGCGCGGGGATTTCGGTCGCTCCCAGGACAATCGGGCGATCAGCGACATCATCGGCAGCTACGGCGCGGCCACGCTGGAACTGGTGGTGTGGGCGCTGATCGTGGCGTTCCTGGTCGGCGTTCCGCTCGGCCGACTGGCCGCCAAACGCCGCGACCGACCCACCGACGTGGGCCTGCGGTTGTTCGCGATCGTGGTCTACGCCGCGCCGGTGTTCTTCGTCGGCCTGCTGCTCAAACTGGTCTTCGCGATCGAACTGGGCTGGCTGCCGGTGGCCGGGCGAGCGAGTACGAATGTCGAACTCGCACTACAGAACGTCTCGCCGAAGACCAACATCCTGTTCATCGACGCAATCCTCTACGGGGACAGCGGATATCTGCTCGACGTGGTGAAACACGCTGTGCTGCCGGCGATCGCGCTGGGACTGCTGACCGCGGGCATCTTCCTGCGGCTGGTCCGGATCAATCTGATCCAGACGCTGCGCAGCGATTTCGTGGACGCGGCGCGGGCGCGCGGACTCTCGGATCGGGTGGTGACGGGACGACACGCGTTCCGCAACGCCATGATTCCGATCGTCACCGTGATGGGGATGCAGATCGCGATGATGCTCGGCGGTGCCGTGCTCACCGAGATCACCTTCGAATGGAAGGGGCTGGGCTATCAGCTCGCGCAGTATCTCCAGGCCCGCGACTTCGTCGCGGTACAGGGCATCGTGGCGTTCCTCGCGCTGGTCGTCGCGGTGATGAGTTTCCTGGTGGATATCGTTGTGGCACTTATCGATCCGAGAGTGAGGTTCTAGTGACCGCTCCTGAATTGATGGCCGAGCCGGTGGTCGTGCCGCCGGTGCCGCGACGCGGTATTCCGGGCATGCGGCTGTTCTCGCTGACCGCCGGAATCCAGCGGGTGACGTTGATCGCCGGGCTCGCGCTGATCGGACTGTTCGTGATCGTCGCACTGTTCGCGCCGTTGATCGCGCCCTACGAATTCGCCCAGATCTCCGATCACGGTGTGGATTTCGTGCGGCAGCAGGCGCCCTCGGCGCAGCACTGGTTCGGTACCTCGGTGCGTGGGGAGGATGTGTTCTCCCGGGTGATATACGGCGCGCGCACGGCGTTGATCGTGATCGCGATCTCGCTGGTGCTGTCGCTGTTCGTCGGTGTGCCACTGGGTTTGGTGTCCGGGTACGTCGGGCGCTGGGTGGACCGGGTGCTGGTGCTGTTCATGGACGCGATGTACGCGTTCCCGACGCTGCTGCTGGCGATCGTGGTGTCCATCGTGGTGGCGGGCGGTAATTCGTCGAGTTTCGGCGGTGTGCTGTCGGCGTCGGTGGCGATCACGGTGATCTATGTGCCGCAATACTTTCGGGTGGTGCGCAATGCGACGGTCGCGGTGAAGACCGAACCGTACGTCGACGCCGCGCGGGTGACCGGTGCGCCGATCGGGCGAATCCTGTTCCGGCACATCTTCCCCAACGTCACCCAGTCGCTGCCGGTGATCATCACGCTCAACGGTTCCGAGGCGATCCTGACGCTGGCGGCGCTGGGTTTCCTCGGCTACGGCATCGAACCGACCCAAGCCGCGGAGTGGGGTTACGACCTGAACAAGGCGTTGTCCGATGTGTCCGACGGGATCTGGTGGACGGGGATCTTCCCCGGCGTCGCGATCGTGCTGGTCGTGCTGGGGATGACGATGGTGGGGGAGAGCCTGAACGAGGTGCTCAATCCGCTGCTGCGGACGCGCCGGGCGGCCTCGGGCGGGAACGACAGCGCGGGAGACGCCGATGACTGAGACAACGGAACGCACTGCGGCACTGTCGATCTCCTCGCTCTCGGTCACCTTCGCCACCGACGCCGGGACGGTCGACGCGGTGCGCGATGTGTCCTACGAGGTGTTCCCCGGTGAGGTGCTCGCGATCGTCGGCGAATCGGGTTCGGGCAAATCGGTGAGTTCGCGCACCGCGATCGGCCTGCTGCCGCACACCGCGCGCGTGCGCGGCACGGTGACCGTCGGCACGCACACCATCACCACGATGTCGGACAAACAGCTGACCGCGATCCGCGGCGGTGACATCTCGATGGTGTTCCAGGAGCCCGGCGCGGCCCTGGACCCGCTGTTCACCGTCGGCTTCCAGCTCGCCGAAGCCATTCGCGCCCATACGAATACGGGCCGCAAGGCCGCCAAGGCCCGTGCCATCGAGTTGCTGCGCACGGTCGGCCTGCCCGATCCGGAACATCGGGTGGACTTCTATCCGCATCAGCTCTCCGGCGGCCAGAAGCAGCGCGTGATGATCGCCATCGCCATCGCGTGCGAGCCCAAGGTGATCATCGCCGACGAACCGACCACCGCCCTGGACGTCACCGTCCAGGCCGAGATCCTGGAACTGCTCCGCGATCTGCGCGACCGCATCGGCAGCGCCATCGTCCTGATCACCCACAACATGGGCGTTGTCGCCGACCTGGCCGACCGCGTAGTGGTCATGCGCTCGGGCAAGGTCGTCGAAACCGCCCCCGTCGAACAACTCTTCGCCGCCCCCCAGGAGCAATACACCCGAGACCTCCTCGCCGCCGTCCCCCACCTCGGCGCAGGTCTCGAACCCACCGCCGAACCGGTCTCACCCATTGCGCCACAAGCGGATTCGACGGTTCCGGCCACCGAATCGAAGCGGCTCGAGTCGGAGAGTGCGCCGGACCCGGGCGAATCGACCGGTGAACCTGCGGTGGGAGAGTCTGCCAGTGCCGAAGCCGTCCGGGGCGAGTCGGCGAGCGGGGCGGAGCCGATCGTTTCGGCTGATGAGCCTGCGGTGGGAGCGTCTGCCAGCAGCGTCGAAGCTGTCGGGGGCGAGTCGGCGAGCGGGTCGGAGCCGATCGTTTCGGCTGATGAGCCTGCGGTGGAGGCATCGGACCGACCGGAGTCGGAGTCGTCAACGAGTGGCTCCGATCCGGTTGAACGTCGTGGCGACCTGAATGCGGGCGAAGCGGCTGCCGAGCCGGTACTCGAAGTCCGGGATCTCGTGGTCGAGTTCCCGGGTGCCCTGGGCCGCACGGCATTTCGCGCTGTCGATACGGTGAGTTTCAGTATCGCCCGCGGTGAGACTCTCGGTCTGGTGGGGGAATCCGGGTCGGGGAAGACGACGATCGGGCGGTGTGTGGCTGCGCTGCAACGGCCTTCGGCGGGGGTGATCCGGGTGCAGGGGCAGGAGCTGACCGGGTTGTCGGAGCGGAAGTTGCGGCCGGTGCGCAGGCGGCTCGGTTTCGTGTTCCAGGATCCCGCGACGTCGCTGAATCCGCGTTTGACCGTGGGACAGTGCATCGCCGAACCGCTGGTGGTGCATTGCGCGGCCAAGGGGGCCGAGCTGCGGTCCCGGGTGCGCGCCATCCTGGACGCCGTGCAGCTACCCGAGGGCGCCGAAAGCCGTTATCCCCATGAGCTTTCCGGCGGCCAGCGGCAGCGGGCGAGTCTGGCGCGGGCGCTGGTGCTGAATCCGGATCTGCTGGTCGCGGACGAACCGACCAGCGCCCTGGACGTCTCGGTGCAGGCGCGGGTGCTGGAACTGTTCGCCGAACTGCAACGCGAATTCGGCTGGGCCTGCCTGTTCGTCAGCCACGACCTGGCCGTGGTGGATCAGCTCGCCGCGCGGATCATGGTGTTGCGCAACGGTTCCGTGGTCGAGGAGGGTACCCGCGACGAGATCCTGCGACATCCGTCCCAGGAGTACACCCAGCGCCTGGTCGCGGCGGTGCCGGTCCCGGACCCGGTCGAACAGCGTCGCCGCCGTCTCGCCTCGGCCGCCCTGTTCGCCGCCGACGGCACCGGATGACCAACCGGATGCGCTGCGCGGACCGCTCTCCCCTCTGCGGAATACCTTGCACCGCATCCCTTTCCGGACGAACGCTGGGCCGGTGGTAGGTGCCGGCCGAGTGTTCACCGATCCGGGGCAGCGGTCGGTGCCGGTCGCCCGCTGCCCCGGATCGGGACCACGCTCCGGCTTCTACGGTGTCGAAAACGCTTGCGACGTCAGGCTTCCGGCGGTGCGGGCGGCCGCAGCAGCCCGCTGATCATCAGCAGAATGCACTGTTCCGCTTCCGCCCGTGCGGTTTCCGGATCCTCGGCATTGGCCACCAGCATCCCCGCCTCGGTGACCGCACTCAGGATCAGATGTGCCAGTACGCGAACGGGCGCGTCCACGGCCAGCCCGGCCGCGACCGCCCGCTCGAGCATGTTCGTGATCAGCCCGAGCCCGTGACGGCTCTCCATCTCACGCCAGCCCGCCCAGCCCAGCACGGCCGGGCCGTCGGCCATGGCGATCCGCACCGTCTCGGCGCGACTGCACATGTCCAGGAAGGTGCGCAGCCCGGTGGCCATCGCGGCCATCAGATCGTTCGGATCGGGCAGCGCCGCCACCGAACGTTCGATCTCGGCGGTGTTGTCGGCCTCGAGTTGTTCGAGCACGGCCAGGAACAATCCCCTCTTGTCGCCGTAGTGATGGTGCAGCGCACCCCGGGTGACCCCGGCCTCGGACACGATCTCCTCGGCCGACACACCCGCGTATCCGCGCTCGGCGAACAGCCGGTAGCCGACCTGTTCGAGTGCGGTGCGGGTGCTCCGGGAGCGATCCTCCTGACTACGGCGTGGCATGCAGCCGAGTGAACTCCACGATCAACTCGGTGAGCAACTCGGGCTGATCCTCGGCGATGAAGGTGTAGGAATCCGCGACGGTCTTCAATGTCGCATTGGGCAGATCACCCGCGAGACGTTGCGCGAACGACAGTTTGAACGCCCTGTCCTCGCTCGCCCACGCCAGCAGGATCGGCAGTTCCAGACTCGGGAACCGCTCGGCCGCGGCCAGCGTGTACCGGTTGTGCACCCCGCGCAGGAACCGCCGCAGATCCGCCCGTATCGCCGCGGAATTCCGGGTCGGCAGCAGATACGAGTCGGTGATCTCGGGGGGCGGCTGCCGCTTGGTGACCAGCCCGAACGCGATCGGCAACCGCAGCGCCGGACGGAACCGCATCAGCTCGATCACCGACCGCAGCACCCCCGGTATCGCCGCCAGCCTGGGCAGCGGGGTGAACGGCTGCGGGAAGAACTTCTCGTACGCGTCGCAGTTGGTCAATACCACGCGCGCGACCCGGGATCGGTTGCGCGTCAACAGGATCTGCGTGATCGCCCCGCCGGTGTCGTTCGCCACCAACGTCACATCGCGCAGGTCGAGCCGTTCCAGGAACGCGGCGATGAGATCGGCCGCGCCGGTGGGGGACAGGTCCGCCTCGGGCACCGGAATCGTGTGCGCGCCGAACGGCCAGTCCGGCGTGAGACAGCGGTGACCGGCCGCGGCCACTCCGGGCACGACCTTGCGCCACAGATCGGCGTTGACGAGCAGTCCGTGCACGAACACCACCGGATCGCCGGAACCGGTGTCGTGGTAGCGGATCCGCGCGCCGGGCAGGTCCACATGATCGATCGGGCCTAGTGCGGTACTGGTTGCCATGATTCCTCCGGGACTCGGGGAGTAGCTGCCCGCCCAGATTCACATACGTACGGTATGTATGTCAATGGTGGAGTATTCCGGGAAACAGTGCGGTAGGTGCATGCCCGTTACTCCACTCCGGTAGCGTGATCAGGCATCTATCCGCCGATTCGGTTTGGAGCTTTCCCCGAAAATGACTGAGCAGACCCCGAGTGGTGCCGGTATGGACGGCCGGGGCGGCGCTTCGTACGCTGCCGCCGGTGTGGATATCGAGGCGGGTGACCGCGCGGTCGAGCTGTTCGCGCCCCTGGCCCGCAAGGCCACCCGGCCCGAGGTGCAGGGCGGACTCGGCGGATTCGCCGGGCTGTTCGCACTCAAGGGCGGTTACCGCGAACCGGTCCTGGCCTCCTCCACCGACGGCGTCGGTACCAAACTCGCGGTCGCGCAGGCCATGGACAAGCACGACACCGTCGGACTGGACCTGGTCGCCATGGTCGTCGACGATCTGGTCGTCTGCGGCGCGGAACCGCTGTTCCTGCAGGACTACATCGCGGTCGGCAAGGTCGTCCCGGAACGGGTCGCGCAGATCGTGTCCGGTGTCGCGGAGGGCTGCATTCTGGCCGGCTGCGCCCTGCTCGGCGGCGAGACCGCCGAACACCCCGGCCTGATGGAGGACGACCACTACGACATCTCCGCGACCGGCGTCGGCGTGGTCGAGGCCGACGCGGTACTCGGCCCGGATCGGGTGCGTCCCGGTGACGTGGTCATCGCAATGGGTTCCTCGGGCCTGCACTCCAACGGCTACAGCCTTGCCCGCAAGGTGCTGCTGGAGATCGACCGGATGTCGCTGGCCGGACACGTCGAGGAGTTCGGCCGCACCCTCGGTGAGGAACTGCTCGAACCCACCAAGATCTACGCCAAGGACTGCCTGGCCCTGGTCGCCGAGACCGATGTGCGCACCTTCGCGCACGTCACCGGCGGCGGGCTGGCCGGAAACCTGTCCCGGGTGGTGCCCGCGGGCCTGGTCGCCGAGCTCGATCGCGGCACCTGGAATCCCGCGCCGGTGTTCAAGCTGATCGCCCAGCGCGGCCGGGTCGAGCGTGCGGAGATGGAGAAGACGTTCAACATGGGCGTCGGCATGGTCGCGGTCGTCGCGCCCGAGGACGCCGACCGCGCGCTGGCCGTCCTCACCGCCCGGCACATCGCCTGCTGGACCCTCGGCACGGTGAAGAAGGCCAAGGATGCCGACGCCGACCGCGTCGTCCTCGAGGGTGTGCACCCGCGCTTCTGATACCGCGGTGAAACCCGGAACGGCACCGTCGCCCACGTGGGCGACGGTGCCGTTCGAGATTCGTGGTACAGACGGATCAACTGATTTCGTGAGTACATGGGTGACTTGCCGGGCACGCCCGAAAAGTTCCCAACGAATCACCGCCTGCCCGACACGCAAAAGATCCCCGCATTCAACGGCACGCTGAAATCGCGGGGAGACGGATGAGCATCGATGTCCCGTTCGGATAACGGGACGCTCGATGCGGGTTGTTGAGCTCTCAGCTGGTGATGCGAGGCGCTCGACAGGCCCGGGCCCGATACTGACGTGTGAAGGGGGAGGCCCGGCTGGCCTCCCCCTTCACACGGCGATCCAGGTCAGCGGCGCCAGTTGTCGTAGTCGTCGTCGGTGTCGTTCCAGCGCGACAGCGATTCGTCGTTGTCGTGCTCGTCGGACAGCACATCGCCGCGCTGCGAGTTGTGGGAGTGTCCCGACAGCTCGCGCTGAAGGCTCGTGAAGTCGGTCGATGGCGAGCTGTACTTGAGCTCGCGAGCAACCTTGGTCTGCTTTGCCTTAGCCCGGCCACGGCCCATGGCTGACCCCCTCACGTCACTGCGGAGCGGCCTGGGGTGGTTTGGCGGCCCCGTTCGAATTAATACTCTTCCTGACAGACACTTTAGCGTGTGTCAGGCGGTCGCGCTTCCAGGAGTGGGCGAAGACTCCCGAACTGATCGCGTTTGCCGGGTTGTCGCCCCCGGGACCGAGTTATCCGAACAGGCCCGGGACCGCGCGGACCAGCCCGACCCGGGCGCCGCCGCCGAGCACCGCGGGAGTCGCCAGATCCGCGTGCGCATCGGTCCACTCCACTCCCATCCGACGCAGAATTGCCTGCGTCAGGGGCATGCGGGCGCGGTCGTGACCGTCGTCGATCTTGTACGCGAACGCACGTCCGTCCGGTAGCGCACCCGCGTGCACACCGTCCGCGCCGATCTTGCAGACCAGTCCCGGGGTGGCCCGCATGGTCAGCAGATCGGGGCCGTCCGTGCCGGAAATCACTCGCGGATTGTTACGAATCGCCTCGGCGACGCGCCGCTGCGGCGTTCCGGCGTCGCCGGTGGTCATCGCCGCGTAGGCGCGGGCCAGATTCACCAGCGAGACCGGCACGATCGGCAGACCGCAGCCGTCGATGCCCAGATCGGTTTCCGGTTCGCCGGTGATCTCGGCGATCGTCGCGGACACCGACTGCTGCAGTGGATGCGCGGAATGCAGGTACCCGGTCGTCGGCCAGCCGTTGATCTTGCAGGTCGCGAGCATGGCGGCGTGTTTGCCCGAGCAGTTCATGTAGATCCGGCGAGCGGCCTTCGCGCGGTCGCGCCCGGCCAGGGCCTCGGCCCGCGCCACCTCGTCCGAGGGCAGGTCCGGCGGGCATTCGAGCTGGTCCTCGGTGAAACCGAAGCGGTCCAGCAGTCGCTGCACGAGCGCGATGTGGTCCGGTTCGCCGAAGTGCGAGGCGGTCGAGATGGCCAGCTCGGCCTCGTCCTGCGGTTCGAAACCGTTGCGCAGCAAGGTGATCGCCTGCATCGGCTTGTTGGTCGAACGCGGGAAGATCGGCAGATGCACCTCGCCCAGGGCGACCTCGGGCTCGCCGTCGGCGTCCAGGATCACCACCGATCCGCGGTGCACGCATTCGCGGAATCCGGACCGAACCACCTCGACCAGTTCGACACTCACGACCGCACCTCACCACTGTCCGGTCCGGACGCGCCCCGTGCCGACGATTCCGCCACCACACCTCCCGGTTGTTCTGTTCGCACTCGATTCGCCCGGCGCGCATGGCGTTCGACCTGCATGCGGACATCGTCGGAGACGGTGGGCTCGACGGCCAGCAGCAGCGCGAGCCGCTCGGGATCATGCCCGGTGAACAGGTCGCGGACCGTGACGCCGTGCTCGGGGACGTACTCGACGCGCACCCGATCGCCCGCGCCGATCGTGCCCTCGGTCAACACCCGCAGGTAGGCGCCGGTATCGGACTGCTGAGTGAAGCGTTTGACCCACTGCCGCTCGTTGCTCCAGTACTGGAACGTCGCGCACGGCACGCGCGGCGCGCTCACCTCGAGCACCGTGTCACCGACGCGCCACCGCTCGCCGAGGACCGAATCACTCACCGCCAGACCGGAAATCCGCAGATTCTCGCCGAACCAGCCGGGCTCCAGCGACCGCCGCAGCTGCACACCCCAGCGGCGCGCGTCCTGTTCGTCGTAGGCGTAGACGGCCTGATGCACGCCACCGTGATTCACCGGATCGCACACGTGATCGCCGTCGAGTCCCAACGCGCGCACCGCGACTCGGCCCGCGACCGGACGCTTGTCGATCGCGGTCCGCCCGACCCGGTTCACCTTCGCGGGCATCTCGAGATCGGCGTGCACGACACACACCGCCAGGATCTCCCCGACCGCGCCGACCCCGGACCGTGGGGCCGCGGCCGGTGCATGCCGCACCGCGGATTCGCCGACGGGCGCGTTCATCGCCCGCGCAATCTCTCCACCGCGAGGCGGCCGGCCTGCGGTTCGTCGTCCGAGGGCACCGAATCCGGATCGATGGCCGCGGCCATCGGGCCCGCCTCGAGCTGGGCGTCGGCGGGGACGGCCCGTTTGACCAGGGCCAACGCGACCGGCCCCAGCTCGTAATGGTCGATCAAGGTGCCCAGGCGGCCCACCGCGCGACCGCCCGCGGTCACCGGATCACCGATCTCGGGACGGGAATCGGCCGAACCGTCCAGATGCAGCAGCACCAGATGACGTGGCGGCTTACCGAGGTTGTGCACCCGCGCGACGGTCTCCTGACCGCGATAGCAGCCCTTGTGCAGATGGACCGCGCCGAATTCGCCGATGTCGCCGATCCAGCCGACCTCGTGCGGAATGGTGCGATCGTCGGTGTCCACGCCGATGCGCGGTCGTAGCGAGGCCACCCGCAGCGCCTCGAACGCCCAGAGTCCGGCCGGCGCCACACCCGCGGCGGTGAGCCGGGACCACCACTCGTGCAGATCCTCGCGCGGCACCAGCAGATCGAAACTGTCACCTGTGGGCCACGGCATACGTCGCAGGAATCCGCCAGCGGGTAGCGCAATTGCGCCATATATCGGAGGTAGCTGTTCGACCCCGAGCGTCTCGGTGAGTGCCGCGACGCCGGGGCCCAGCAGGGTCAGCAGCGCGTGTTCGGGTGCGGCCTCGGGCTTCGCGTCGGCCCAGAACACCATCTTGCGCAAGTAGTCCAGCAGGGCCGGGCCGCGCTCACCCTCGGTGTCGATCCACAGCGTGCCATCCAGGTCGGTGAGCACGAAGTGATGCAGTACCCGGCCGTTCAGATCCAGGTCCAGATCCTCGGCCGACTCACCGTCGGCGAGATCGGTGATGTGCTGGCTGGAGATGGTGTGCAGCCAGGACAGCCGTTCCGCGCCGGTGATGGTCAGGACGAAACGATGGGAACGATCGACCACGGCCGCGCGCTTGGTGGCGGCGCGCTGTTCACCGAACGGGTCACCGTGATGCCAGGCGACCGCGGCATCGGGGGTGCCGGGTGAGCCCGCGACGGCCCCCGGAACTGTCAGCAGCGGACTGGGCGGGAGATCCACGGACACACCTCCACAATAGGCGAACTCGCGGCGGGCGGGTCGGCGCGCGCGGTGCGGTGGAATGTCACGGTTCGTTTGCTGTGGTGTTCCTCACGGGTTGCCGGGTGATCCGCGCGGATGTGACACCGCTCGACGGCAGTTCGTACTCGCTCGCGGAGGCGTCCGTTCGCCTAGGCTGCTGCGCATGGTGGATCGAGTTCTGGTGACACTCGACGGCGCGGTCCAGGACCCGGACGCGCCGTTGCTCTCTGCGGACGATTTCGGCGCACTGCGCGGTGACGGCGTCTTCGAAACGGTTCTGGTACGCGAGGGTAAACCCTGTGCGCTGGAACTGCATCTGGCCCGGCTACGGCGTTCGGCACAGGCGCTCGATCTACCGGAACCCGATCTCGGGCAATGGCGTTCGGTGGTCGAGGTGGCGGCCAAGGAGTGGGGCAGCGAGCGCGAGGGCCAGCTGCGCATGGTGCTGACCCGCGGTCGCGAGAGCGCCGGTCCGGCGTCGCCGATCACCTCCGGCGCACTGTCCGAGACACCGGACTCGACCGCGTACGTGCTCGTCGCCGGGGTCGCTGATCGGGTGAAAAAGGCTCGCACCGAAGGGATTTCGGTGATCACCCTGGCGCGCGGGGTGTCGGTGGATCTCGCGCAGAGTGCGCCGTGGCTGCTGATGGGCGCGAAATCGCTGTCGTACGCGACGAATATGGCCGCGCTGCGTTTCGCCGCGCGTCAGGACGCGGACGATGTCGTCTTCACCAGCACCGAACATCGGGTGCTCGAGGGGCCGCGGTCGACCGTGGTGATCCAGCGGGACAAGCAGTTGCTCACCCCGCCCGCCAAACACGGTGTGCTGCCGGGCATCACGCAGCGCGCGCTGTTCGCCGAGGCCGAGCGGGCGGGCTGGAAGTGCGAGTACCGGTCGTTCTTCGTCGCGGATCTGATCACCGCGGACAGCGTGTGGCTGTTGTCGAGCGTCACGTTGGCCGCGCGGGTGGCCTCGCTGGACGGGCTGCGGATGTCCGCTCCGGACTGCGCTCCGGAGATCAGTGAAATGGTCGATCGGGGTATCGCGCGGAACTGGAATCTCGCCGACTGGTAGCTGTATTTTTGGCCTCCGCTTCGCTCCCCCGCTCCGTCAGTCCAGAATCGAGCCGGGCCCCGACCCTTGCGGTCGGCGTTATCCGGAGTTGGTCTCGGAGCTACGGCGAAAGACGCGATGTCGTGATGTAAGACTCGTTGTTCTGACGAGGGTCTGGCGTAGCCTTACTACGACACGTAGTAGTAGGGGTAGGAGGCCGGATGAACGTTGTCGACATATCGCGGTGGCAGTTCGGTATCACGACGGTCTATCACTTCATGTTCGTGCCGCTCACCATCGGTTTGGCGCCCCTGGTCGCGGGGATGCAGACCGCGTGGGTGGTCACCGGGAGGGATCACTGGTATCGGCTGACGAAGTTCTTCGGCAAGCTGTTCATGATCAACTTCGCGCTGGGGGTCGCGACCGGCATCGTGCAGGAATTCCAGTTCGGGATGAACTGGAGCGAGTACTCGCGATTCGTCGGCGACGTCTTCGGCGCGCCCCTGGCCATGGAGGGGCTGGTCGCCTTCTTCATGGAATCCACGTTCCTCGGGCTGTGGATCTTCGGCTGGACCCGGCTGCCCAAACTGGTGCATCTGGCGACGATCTGGCTGGTCGCGATCGGGGTGAACGCGTCGGCGTTCTTCATCATCGCGGCCAACTCGTTCATGCAGCATCCGGTCGGCGCGGTCTACAACCCGGCGACCAAACGCGCTGAGCTGCACAGCATTTGGCAGCTGCTCACCAACAACACCGCGCTGGCCGCGTTTCCGCACGTGGTCGCCGGATCCTTCCTCACCGCAGCCACTTTCGTGGCCGGTATCGGTTGCTGGTGGATGGTTCGGGAATCGCGCAAGGGCAACGTCGACCTGGCCCGCGATATGTGGCGGCCCGCCGCGCGGATGGGCATGTGGGTGATCATCGTCGCGGGCGTCGCGCTGGTGTTCACCGGCGACGTGCAGGGCAAGCTCATGTTCAAACAGCAGCCGATGAAGATGGCCTCGGCCGAATCGCTGTGCCACGGGCAGACCGATCCGGACTTCTCGGTGCTCACCGTCGGCACGCACAACAACTGCGACAGCGTCACCCACCTCATCGAGGTGCCCGCGGTGCTGCCCTGGCTGGCCGAGGGCAAGTTCAGCGGCGTCACGCTGGGCGGGGTGAAGGATCTGCAGGTCAGCTACAACGAGAAGTACGGGCCGGGGGACTATCGGCCGAATCTGTTCGTGACCTACTGGACGTTCCGCGCGATGATCACCTGGGCGGGCGGCTCCGCGCTGATCGCGCTGGTCGGGCTGTGGCTGACCCGGCGCGGGCGGATTCCCGGACAGCGCTGGCTCGGCTGGCTGGGTCTGCTCGTCATCCCGACGCCCTTCCTGGGCAACAGCGCCGGCTGGGTGTTCACCGAGATGGGCCGCCAGCCGTGGGTGGTCGCGCCCAATCCGACCGGTGACCCGAACATTCGAATGACGGTGCAGCAGGCCGTATCCGGCAACACCGCGGGCACCGTGCTGACCTCATTGATCGTCTTCACCGCGCTGTACGGGGTGCTGGCGGTCGTGTGGTTCTTCCTGATGCGCCGGTACGTCGTCGAGGGGCCCGAGGAGAAATCCGCGGTGAGCGCGGAAGACGGTGCCGTCGAGAAGCTTTCGTTCGCCTACTGAGGGAGTCGAGCAAATGAGTCTGCCGGAATTCTGGTTCCTGGTGATCGGTGTGCTGTTCACCGGCTATTTCGTGCTGGAGGGCTTCGACTTCGGCGTCGGCATGCTGATGCCGATCCTCGGCCGCGGCTCCGAGACGCGAAAACGTGTGGTGCTCAACACGATCGGACCCGTCTGGGACGGTAACGAGGTGTGGCTGATCACCGCGGGCGGTGCGCTGTTCGCGGCGTTCCCGGAGTGGTACGCGAGCCTGTTCTCGGGGTTCTATCTGGCGCTGCTGTTGATTCTGGTCGCGTTGATCGTGCGGATCGCCGGCATCGAATACCGCAGCAAGATCGACGATCCGCGCTGGCGGGCCGGGTGCGACGCGGCGATCCTCTTCGGATCCTGGGTGCCCGCGCTGGCCTGGGGACTGGCCTTCGCGAACATGGTGCGCGGCGTACAACTCAACGAGCACAAGCAGATTCACGGCAGTCTGCTCGATCTGCTCGGGCCCTACGCGTTGCTCGGGGCGCTCACCACGGCGCTGCTGTTCCTGCTGCACGGTGCGGTGTTCATCGGGCTCAAGACCGGTGGTGAGGTGCGGGACGGTGCGCGGCGGGTCGCGCGGATCGTGCTGGGGCCCACGGTGCTGGTGGTGGCCGGGTTCGGCCTGTGGACGCAGCTCGCGCACGGTAAGGGCTGGACGTGGATTCCGTTGGCGCTGGCCGTGATCGGGCTCGCACTCGCGGCCGCGGCGACGTTGCGCGGGCGGGACGGCTGGGCGTTCACCGGGACCGCGCTGACCGTCGTCTCGGCGATGGTGCTGCTGTTCGGCGCGCTGTTCCCGTACGTCCTGCCGTCGTGCATCGACCCGTCGTTCGGGCTGAGTGTGGACGGGCGGATGGTCGACGGGCATGCGACCGTGAGCGCGTCCTCGACGCACTACACGCTGATGGTGATGAGTTGGTGCGCGGTGATCGTGACGCCGGTCGTGCTGCTGTACCAGGGCTGGACGTACTGGGTGTTCCGCAAGCGGCTGACCGTCGAGCAGATCCCGCCCGCGACCGGTCTGTCGTTGCAACGCGGCACCGCGAGCTGAGTCATGGCCGGACCCGTCGACCCGAGACTGTGGCGGTACGCGCGTTCCGCCCGGCGGTATCTCGTTGTCAGCGTGGGACTTTCGCTGGTGACGACCGGATGCATCGTGGTGGGTGCGATGCTGCTGGCGCGGATGCTGGCCGGGGTGATCACCGACCCCGCGCGACGTTCGATCGGCTCGTGGGGCGTGGAGATCGTGGTGTTCGCTCTCGCGATCGGCGGCCGGGGCGTGGCGACCTGGTGGCAGTCGCGCCTCGCGCATCGGGCCGGTGCGCGGGTCGTCGCCGAGCTGGAACAGGCCGTCCTGGTCGCCGGTTCCGAGCTCGCGCCGCGTGAATTGGATTCGCGCCGAACGGAATTGGCAGTCGTCGTCGGCAGCGCGCTGAGCGGATTACGCGCCTACCTGACCGGCTACCTCCCCGCACTACTCCTGGCGGCCCTGGTCCCACCGATCGTATTGGCGGTCATCGCGATCCACGACCCGCCCGCCGGTCTGATCATCCTCATCACCCTCCCTCTCATCCCGATATTCATGATCCTGATCGGCCTGATGACCCAGGGCCGCTCCGCCGCCACCCTCACCGCCACTACCCGCCTGTCCGACCAACTCCTCGACCTGTTCGCCGGGATGCCGACCTTGCGTGCGCTGGGACGCGAAACCGCCGGGCGTGCAGCGGGTTCCGGGATGACGATGAGTCATCGGGTGCGGGCGTTGGGGGAGTCGTTGCAGGTGCGGACGATGGCGGCGTTGCGGGTGGCGTTTCTGTCCTCGATGGTGTTGGAGATGCTGGCCACGCTGTGTGTGGCATTGGTGGCGGTGTCGATCGGGATGCGGTTGGTGTTCGGGCATATGGGGTTGTACGCGGGGTTGCTCGGGTTGATTCTGGCTCCGGAGGTGTATCTGCCGCTGCGGGCGGTGGGGGAGCGGTTCCACGCGGCGCGGGATGGGATGGCGGCGGCGGAGCGGGCGTTCGCGGTGCTGGAATCCGAAGGGCGCGAGGTGGGTTCCGCTGGTGCCGGGCGGATTTCGGATTTCCGGGGCGAGGTCGAGATTCGGGACCTTTCGGTGCGGTCTCGGGACGGTTTCGCGCCTGCCGGATTGTCCGCGGTACTGCGGCCCGGTGCGATCACAGTGCTGGCAGGTCCCAACGGATGCGGTAAATCGACTGTGCTGCAATCGATTCTGGGCACGATGTGGCCCGACTCCGGATCGGTTCTGGTGGACGGGGTTCCGGTGCGTGAGCTGGATTCCCGGTCCTGGTGGTCGCGGGTCGCCTGGCTGCCGCAACGTCCGGTGCTGCTACCCGGCACCCTGCGCGAGAATCTCGAACTGCTCGGCCCTGCCACCGACGCCGCACTCCTGGAATCGGCCTGTGTCGCCACCGGATTCGATGCTGTTCTCCGCGACCTTCCGAACGGCTGGAACACCGTGGTCGGCACCGGTGGCCTGGGCCTGTCCCTCGGACAGCGTCAACGCCTCGCCCTGACCCGGGTCCTGGCCGCCGACCGCCCGATCCTGCTGCTGGACGAACCCACCGCCCACCTGGACGATCGCAGCGCCGCCACCGTCCTGTCCGCTCTCACCGCCCGTGCTCGCCGCGGCGCGACCATCGTCATCGTGGCCCACCGCCCCGACCTGCTGGCCTTCGCCGACAATCTTGTGGAAGTCCGTGCGTACCGGGATGATTCGGTGGCACGCGACGCCGATCTCCCGGAAGTGGGGGCCGTGGCCGATCGGTTCGGCAGCTCTCGGCCACTCGGGGAGTTGCACGTCGGGCCTCGGGAGGAGCTCCGATGACCAACGCGTGGGCGGATTTCCGGCGGATGCGGAAGATGCTGGGCCTGTCGGGCCGGCGGGTCGCGGTGTCGATCGGGTGGGGTGTGCTGGCGCTGGGGAGCGGGCTGGCATTGTCGGGGTTGGCCGCGTGGTTGATCGCGCGGGCCTGGGAGATGCCGCCGGTGCTGGATCTGAGTGTCGCCGTGGTTGCCGTTCGGGCACTGGGGATTTCGCGAGGATTGTGCCGGTATCTGGAACGACTGGCGACGCACGACGTGGCACTGCGGGCGATGACGACCGCGCGGACCGGGGTGTACACGGCGTTGGCGCGGGCCGACATCTGGACGCCGCGTTCCCGGAGCGCCGCCGAACCCGCTGGCGCACAGGATGATCCGACCAGGCTGCGACGCGGGGACCTGCTGACCCGGATCGTCAGCGATATCGATGATCTCGGCACGGTAGTGGTTCGTGCGGTCGTCCCGATCGCGGTCGCGACCATCCTGTCGGTCGCCGCCGTCGCCGTGCTCGCAACCGTATCCTTGCCTGCCGCAGCGATTCTCGCGCTCGCACTGGCCGTCGCCGGAATCTTCGCCCCGTGGTTGTCCGCGCGAGCGGCCCGGGAAGCCGAACTCGCCGTCCGCGACGACCGCACCGAATTCACCGCCGCCGCGATGACGGTGCTCGACCACGCCCCCGAACTGCGCGTCGCCGGACGCCTCGACGCCGCGCTGGAAACGGCCGCGTCCGCGAGCCGCCGCGCGGTCACCGCCGAGGATCGCGCCGCCGCCCACAGCGCCTGGGCCGCCGCGGCAACCCCCGTCTCGATCGGGGTGAGCGTGCTGGGCGCGCTGCTCATCGGCATCGCCCTCTACGGCGCCCCCGGAATCGCCGGAATGCCCGAGGGCACACTGCAATCCGTCCCGCCGGGCGCACTCACCCCGATGGCCATGGCCGTCCTCGTCCTGCTGCCGCTGTCCGCGTTCGAGGCGGTGGGCGTACTTCCCGCCGCTGCCCAGGCGTTGACCAGAGGCCGGGCCGCACTGCATCGCATCACCGCCGCCGAGCACACGAAAGACCTTCGCGCACAACCGGATCGACTGCGACAACTACCCGAACTGCCCGCCGGCCGCCGGATCGCGGTCCTCGGCCCGAGCGGCGCGGGCAAGACCACCCTGCTCATGGCCTGGGCCGGACTCTTCGACACCCCGCGCCCCGGAATCACCTTCTTCGCCGAGGACGCCCACCTCTTCGGCACCACCGTCCTGGAGAACCTGCGCGTATCCCGCGGTGACATCACCGAGGCGCAGGCCATCGCGGCCCTGCGCGCGGTAGGCGCCGGTGACTGGCTCGACTCGCTCCCCGAGGGCCTGTACACCGACCTGATCGGCGGCGCGGCAGCGGTATCGGGCGGTCAACGCCGCCGCCTCCTGCTCGCCCGCGCCCTGCTCTCCCCGGCCGACGTCCTACTCCTGGACGAACCCACCGAACACCTGGAAGCCGACACCGGCGCCACCCTCCTGCGCGCCCTGCTCGACGCCACCAGCGGCCTGATCGCCCCCGACCGCACGGTGGTCGTAGTCACCCACCAACTCCCCCCGAACCACCACGCCGACACCGTCATCCACCTCTCCAGCACCGGCCACATCACCACCGAAACCCGCCCCACCAGCAATTTCGCCCCCCGCGAAAATACGTTGCCGACCCCCGCCACCACCCGTTAGATTCGAATCACACTGGAAGGAGGTGGTTCGACGAATGAGTATTCAAAGGACACGTGAGGTGGCTGTCAGCTGAGCGCCACCGCTGCCACGGGCAACCGTTAGCGCGAAGCGCCCGGCGAATCCAAGGCAGCCACCCGGCCCCCGAGTCCCCGGCCAGTCCGACCGGGACCGCGCGAGAAATCCGCGGAACGACTCGGGGGTCGTTCCTTTTCGTCATGGTCCATTTTCGACCAGGGGTTACGCTGTGAGCATGACTGTCGAGCCGGTACCCGACTGGCTGATACCGCCCCCCGAGGGGTTCACGGTCGATGCGTTTCTGCGGTTGTCCAACCTGCCTCGCCACACTGAACTGATCGACGGGAGCCTGATCTTTGTGAGCCCGCAGGTGAAGTGGCACAGGCAGGTGATCGACCATTTGCGGCGCGAACTGGATCTGCAGGCACCGGAGAATCTACGAGCTGATCGTGAGATGGCCGTCAAGCTCGGCGTGCGTCAAATGCCGGAACCGGACGTTCTCGTCGTCACTTCCGAGGCATTCGATCGGGCAGATCCCGACAGCTACTACTTCGCGGAGGATGTGGTCCTCGCGGTCGAAGTGGTCTCCAAGGATTCGCAGGAGCGGGACCGCGACACCAAGCCGGGCAAATATGCGAAGGCCGGGATCCGCCATTACTGGCGGGTCGAGCGCAACGGCGCGGCTCCGGTCGTCTATGCCTATGAACTTGATCCCGCGACCAATTCCTATGCGCTGCTTGGCATTTTCCATGACATCCTGAAGATCCCGGTGCCATTTCCGGTGGAGATCGGCCTGGTGATCGAGCAGGGGCGGGGCTGAATCAGCCGATGTAGCGCTGGAGGCGGGCCGAGAGGCGGGGCTCCAGGGCGCCGTCGGCGACTATTCGTTCCTCGACGTAGCCGAGGTCGCCGCCTTCGACGATGCCGTAGAGGCGTTTCGCGCCGCCCACCACCGCGCCGGATTGGCTGCGGATGACGACGTCGGTGGCGAGTTCCCAGGAGGACTGGGTCAGGGCCTGGCCGTAGAACAGTTCGACGACGCCGGAGCTGTGCGTGAGCAGCAGTTCGATGACCTCGTCGTCGCCGTCGATACCGACTCGCCAGAAACCGCTCTCGCGCAGATCCGGGCCGTCGTAGTTGCCCTCGGTGTCGAGCACCCAGGAGCGGGACTGCCAGGTCAGGTAGTCGCCGCCGTCGTGCGAGACGATGATCTGCTGACCGAAGTGGTAGTCGCCGCGCTCGGGATCGTTGCCCTCGCCCTCGCCGCGCCACACGCCGACCAGCGGCAGCAGCGCGAGCATCGAGGAACTCAGGTCCGGGCCCTGGCGCAGGTTCGCGGTGTCCTCGGGCAGCGGCAGATCCGGCAACTGCGGAATGTTGCGCGGCGCGGTCGATTTCGCCCGTTCGGCGGCCTCGTGCACCGCGGCGTCACCACTGCGGCGCGCGGAGTCGACCCCGTTGTCCGTAGCGGACACCGAGCCGTTCGATGTTGAGTTCTCGACGTGCCCGGAATCGGTCACGACTCGGTGAAGAGCCGGTAGAGGACGTACAGACCGAACCAAGCGATCAGCACGGAAACGAGAACCAGCAAAATCTCGAATGTAAGGACCACACCGGGAGTCTATCGACCTGCGACCCCGGGACGGAAACCGGGATGTTGTGAGATGGGCCGTATCCGGAAAACCCGCCGGAGTCGCATGCGGGCCGCGGAACGCACCGAGCGGCAGCCCGCTTCCGCAGGCTGCCGCTCGGTCGAATTCAGTTGTCCGGCAAATTACTTCGCGACGGAGACGTCCACGTTGTGGATGCCCGCGCCCTCGGGCGAGACCTTCGCGGTGCCGTTGCCCGAGGAGGACAGGGCGCGCAGGGTCCAGGTGCCGGGGGCGGCGAAGAAGCGGAAGTCACCGGTGCCCGAGGCGACGACCTCGGCGGTGAACTCGTCGCCGGAGTCCAGCAGACGGACGAACGCACCACCGACGGGGTTGCCGTCGGCGTCGAGGACACGGCCGGTCAGGACCGTCTCCTTCTCGGTGTCGACATTGGCAGGCAGGGTCTGACCCTGGGTAGGTGCTGCGCACATAGGAATTAGGCTCCCAACTCGATCGGTGCTCCCACGAGGGAGCCGTACTCGGTCCAGCTTCCGTCGTAGTTCTTGACATTCTTGTGGCCAAGCAGCTCCTGCAGCACGAACCAGGTGTGCGAGGAACGCTCGCCGATGCGGCAGTAGGCGATGGTCTCCTTCTCGCCGTCCAGACCCGCATCCTTGTACAGCTCCGCCAGCTCCTCGTCGGAACGGAAGGTGCCGTCCTCGTTCGCGGCCTTGCTCCACGGCACGTTGATCGCGGTGGGGATGTGGCCGGGACGCTGGCTCTGCTCCTGCGGCAGGTGCGCCGGCGCGAGGATCTTGCCGGAGAACTCGTCGGGCGAACGCACGTCGACGAGGTTCTTGGTGCCGATCGCGGCGATGGTGTCATCGCGGAACGCGCGGATCGACAGGTCCTGCTCACCGGCCTTGTAGGTGGCGGCGGGGCGGCTCACGGCGTCCTTCGACAGCGGACGGCCGTCCAGCTCCCACTTCTTGCGGCCGCCGTCGAGCAGCTTCACGTTCTGGTGGCCGTACAGCTTGAAGTACCAGTACGCGTACGCGGCGAACCAGTTGTTGTTGCCGCCGTACAGGACCACGGTGTCGTCGTTGGAGATACCACGCGCCGACAGCAGATCGGAGAACTGCTCACGGTTGACGAAGTCGCGACGGACCGCATCCTGCAGGTCCTGCTTCCAGTCGACCTTGACGGCACCTTCGATGTGGCCCGTGTCGTAGGCGGAGGTGTCCTCGTCGACCTCGACGATGACGACGCCGGGGGCGTTGAGGTTCTCTTCTACCCAGTCTGCGGAGACCAGGACATCGGAGCGAGCCATGTTGTTCCTTTCGATGTGACTTGCCGGGCTAGGAGGGGGACTGTGTGGGCGCGGGGAGGATCCGCTGCACCAGGGGATACATCATGCAGCCCAGGCAGATGCCGAACGCCGCGTTGAGGAATGCCGCGAACAGCGCGAAGGCGGCGAAGATGGCGCCGACCACGGCACTGCCGGAGACGAAGCCGATGAAGCTGACCACCGCGAAGATCAGCCCGACGAGCTGGGCGAACCGCAGCGGCGCGACGGGTTCGACCTCGCTGGGCGGGCCGACACGGGGCGCGACGAACGTCGCGTAGATCAACCCGTACGGGCTGCGTCGCGGGCCCAGCAGCGCGCCGAGCGCGAACGCCACGGCCTGCAGGGCGATGATCACCGCGGCGGCCGGAACCGATACGGCGGAGACGAGTAGTACCACGATCAGCACGCCGGTGGTGAGCCACGCCGCGAAGCGGGGGCCCCGGACGTCGACCTGGCCGGGCCGGGCGGGCTGCGTCGATAAATCGGTGTCGGATTGAGACATCGGAAGAACTCCTGCGCTGCGTACGTCAGTCTGTATCGGAATCAGATAACCGGGGGATCTACGAGATCGCTCACGCGGTAGGACAACCGGTCGGCAGCGGGGAACAGTAAAGGCCGACCGGCTACATGCACAGGCAGCAACAGCCGCCGAGGCGGCACAGATCAACTGTGCGGCGACGGGTGAGCATCAGCTCTCGGCGGGTTTGCACGTCGATCAGTTTACCCGGTTCGGCGCGGAAATTGGACCCGGGGTCGGGAATCGGTGCGATCGACCTGCTCACGGCCGGTCAGCACGCGGATTCGGACGCGATTGTCCGGGTTCGCACCCCTCGCCGCCCGGCCGCGGCCGCGTCGGTTCGCCAGACGCGGCGAGGGCTCAGGCGCAGCGGGCCTCGGGCTCGGTGAGCGGCAGCAGCGCGCTGCGCAGATCCGCGGCCTTGGGCACACCGGAGATCCGGAAGCGTTCGCGGCCCTGCGCGTCGAACACGAACGTGGTGGGCAGGGACAGCACGTTCAACTCGCGGGCCAGCGCGGGTTCGGCATCGATGTCGACCTCGATATCGCGCGGCGCGGCCTCGGTCTCGGCCAGATCGGCGACCACGCCGCCGACGACCCGCCGCACCGCGGCGCACGGACCACACCATTCGGCGGAGAAATGCAGTACCGCGGGCTGTGCCGCGCCGACGCCCACAGCCGTCAGAAGTGCTGCGCGCTCGGCATTTTCGGGCGCGGCGGCCTTGGCGGGGGCGGTGCGAACACGTCCCTCGCGGCGACGCAGCAGCAGGCCGATGGCCGCGCCGACCACCAGCACCGCGACGAGAATCCAGATCTGGGTCATGGCTGGGCGAACCTGTCCATATCGATCGTCATATTTTCGCCCTCCCCTTCGACGATGATATTGCCGCCGAGCGCCTTGACGCTGGTCGGGTGCACGCCGAAGGGCAGATCACGGGTGTCGATGGTCCGGGTGAACCGGGCCAGCACCGCGTTCTTGTCCAGGTCGGGGCTCAGTTCGAACGAGTTCATCACCGAATTCCCCACCGGGTTCGCGCCGGCGGTCTCCTCGCCGTGATACAGATCCGTCGCGACGATGCGGACCTGATCGCCGTCCAGCATCAGATCGGCCTTCACACTGACCCGCTCGGTGCTGCGCGGTTCCGGACCCAGCGGGATGGTGCCGCTGAGGATGAGCGCGCCCTGGGTGGTGACGCCCGAACCGCCGGAGCCGCCCGTGCCGTCGGACTTGTCGGCCGGCGGCCCGCGCATGTCCAGGTCGGGGATGTTGAACAGGCGGCCGAGTTCGACCGGTTCGATGCGCATCCGCCCGGACACCCGATCCACCGGAACCGCCCGGGTGTCGCCGTCGAGCAGCGCGTGCGCGGGGAGGTGGACGCCGTTGAGGGTCGCCTCGACCAGGATCTGGCCCGGGATGTCCGGCCGGTTCGCGCTGGCCCGGATGTCGACGTTGCGGAAATCACCGTGCCAGGCCTGCAGCACGAACGGGAAGCCGTGCATGGTCACGCTCGGGTCGGCGCTGAGCTCACCGCCGGCCCGCAACGATCGCGAAACGCGGTATTCGGAATAGGCCG
This sequence comes from Nocardia macrotermitis, assembly GCF_009604405.1. Taxonomy (GTDB): domain Bacteria; phylum Actinomycetota; class Actinomycetes; order Mycobacteriales; family Mycobacteriaceae; genus Nocardia; species Nocardia macrotermitis. Next base: position 455,276 of record NZ_WEGK01000004.1, on the reverse strand, counting down.
CCGCGGTGAAATCCACCACCACCGCGATCGCGGTCAGCAGCAGCAGTCCCAGCACGATCTTGCGCACCAGCACCGCGCGCATCGGCGGGCGAACCGCCACGGCGTCCGCGGTGTCCGGTGCGGCGGCGGACAGGTCCGCGGCCGGGGTCTTCGTCGGATTAGTCATGATCGCGGCCGCCTCTGCGGGATTCGGCGGACAACGCCGGTCCGGGGCGGTCGGATGAGGTCCCGGTCATGCGCTCGCCTGCCCGCGCACAGCTCGGGCGGGCCGGTCGCCAGGTTCGTCGCCGGGTCGGCGCGGTACGGCTGGTCGGGTCGTCGGGGTACCCGGTGAGTTACCCATGCATGCACGATATCTGTTGTCGACGCGATCAGCCCGGGGCGTTCGCTGAACCGGATGCCGCCGCGCCCGGCGCGGGGTGTGCCGTGCGCCCGGAATGCGTGGTCAACCCGGCAGACGCGCTAATGTAGGCACGAATTACCAGTGCTAACGAGCATGATGTCGCGGATGTACACCGAGGTTGCCGCGGACATGCCAGATTGGGAGGAGAGCCGGTGGAGCTGCTCCTGCTGACCTCGGACCCGAACCCGGAGTCGGTCCTGCCCTCGCTGGCGTTGTTACCCCACAACGTCCGTCCCGCGCCCACGGAGGTCTCCTCCCTGCTCGAGGCGGGGTCGGCCGATGTGGCGCTGGTCGACGCGCGGACCGATCTGGCCGCCGCGCGCGGGCTGTGCCGGTTGCTCGGCAGCACCGGATCCTCGGTGCCGGTCGTCGCGGTCCTCACCGAGGGCGGGTTGGTCGCGGTCAATGCGGACTGGGGCCTGGACGACATCCTGCTGCCCGGTACCGGGCCCGCCGAACTCGACGCCCGGCTGCGGCTGCTGGTCGCGCGCAACGGCGGTTCGGCCAGTCCGGAGAACACCGGCAAGATCACCCTGGGCGAGTTGGTGATCGACGAGGGCACCTACACCGCGCGGCTGCGCGGTCGCCCGCTCGATCTGACGTACAAGGAATTCGAACTGCTGAAGTACCTCGCGCAGCATGCGGGCCGGGTATTCACCCGGGCCCAGCTGTTGCAGGAGGTCTGGGGTTACGACTTCTTCGGCGGCACCCGCACGGTGGACGTCCACGTGCGGCGGTTGCGCGCCAAACTCGGCAGTGAATACGAGTCGCTGATCGGCACGGTGCGCAACGTCGGGTACAAGGCGGTGCGACCGGCGCGTTCGAATGCCAAGGCCGATCCGGCCCAGGCCGCCGCCGAGGACGACGCGTCCGTCGACGACGTACAACCGGCCCCGGTCAACGGTTCGCTGTCGTGAGCGACGATCGAGCGGAGCTGTCGGGCTGGACCAGCGAGCTGCCCGCCGACGTCGCGTCGCAGGTTCGCGGACTGCTCGCGCGGGCCGACGAATCCGACGGCGTCGCAGCGGTTTCCGAACAGGCCGTGCTGTCCCTGGACGCGCCCGGCACGGCCCGGCAGCTGCTCGCGATGCGTGAGGACGCGGTCGCCGGATACGCGAATCTCGTTGCGGCACATGGTGATCACCCGGCGATGGCGGAGGTCGTGGTGGATCCGCGGCATCGCGGTCGCGGGATCGGTGCGGCCCTGGTGGCCGCGGCGCTGGCCGAGGGCGGCCGGGGCGCGCGGGTCTGGGCGCACGGGAATCTGCCCTCCGCGCGGGCCGTCGCGGGGCGTCTCGGACTGAGTGTGGCGCGGGAGTTGTGGCAGATGCGCCGCCCGCTGGCGAATTCTGAGCTACCGGAGTTGGTGGTGCCGTCCGGACTCACCTTGCGGACCTACGCCGGTCCCGGCGACGACGCGGAACTGCTGCGAGTGAACAATGCGGCGTTCGACTGGCATCCCGAACAGGGCGGCTGGTCCGAGGCCGACATCACGGTCCGTCGCGAATCGTCCTGGTTCGATCCGAAGGGCCTGTTCATCGCGGTGGACACCGCCCGGCCCGAACGGATCCTGGGCTTTCACTGGACCAAGGTGCACGACGCCTCGGACGCCCCGGAGAATGCCGCGGAACAGGCGGAACCGCCGGTCGGCGAGGTGTACGTGGTCGGTATCGATCCCGCCGCGCAGGGGCGCGGTCTGGGTCGGCTGCTGACCCTCGCGGGCCTGCACCACCTGCGCGATCGGGGTCTGGGCGAGGTGCTGCTCTACACCGAGGCGGACAACACCGCGGCGGTGCACACCTACACCCGGCTCGGCTTCGGCACCGCGCACGTGGACGCCGCCTACGCCGCCCGCTGATCCGGCTCTCGCGCGGGTCGATTCCGCGCCGTACGTACTCCGGGTGGCCTCACAGCGAACACTCAGGATGACGTGGGTAACACTGGGGCAAATGTCACAGCAACAACTCGAAATAGCGTCGGCTTGTTCACTCCCCGTTCACTTGCCCAGGTCCAACTGTCCACCGGCCGAACCTACGTTACTTATGGGCAGTACCCGCTGCTCGGTGTGCGCGTTCTGTGAACAGCCACCATGGCACTCGTCCGATCGTTGAGGGATCGGACGTGTCTCGAGCGTTACCGGAGGATTAGGTGAATCTCAAGCGCAGCGGCGCTCTCATCGGCGTGCTGGCCGCGGCCGGGGCTCTGACCCTGTCGGCCTGTGGCAGCGACAACAACTCCGCGTCGACCGGCAACACCGCCCCGAAGGTCAGCGTCGATTGCGGTGGCAAGAAGGCGCTCAAGGCGAGTGGTTCCACGGCGCAGAAGAACGCCATGGACCGCTTCATCGCGGCCTACCAGCAGAACTGCAACGGCTACAAGCTGGACTACACCGGCAGTGGCTCGGGTGCGGGCATCAACGACTTCATCGGCGGCCAGACCGATTTCGCCGGTTCGGACTCCCCGCTGGACCCGAAGAAGGGTGAGGTCGACAAGGCCGCGCAGCGCTGCGGCTCGACCGCGTGGGATCTGCCGACGGTCTTCGGCCCCATCGCGATCACCTACAACATCACCGGTGTCGACAGCCTGGTGCTCGACGGCCCGACGGCCGCCAAGGTGTTCAGCGGCCAGATCAAGAACTGGAACGACCCGGCCATCAAGGCGCTGAACAGCGGTATCGCGGACAAGCTCCCGGACCTGGCCATCAACGTGGTCTTCCGTAGCGATCAGTCGGGCACCACCGACAACTTCCAGCACTACCTGGACGCGGCGTCCAAGGGCGCGTGGGGCAAGGGCGCGGGCAAGGTCTTCAACGGCGGCGTCGGCGAGGGCGCCCAGGGCAACGACGGCACGTCGGCCGCGATCAACCGCACCCCCGGCTCGATCACCTACAACGAGTGGTCCTTCGCCAAGGCGCAGAACCTGCACATCGCGCGCATCCTGACCGACGCCTCGGTCAAGCCGGTCGAGCTGAACACCACCTCGGCCAGCGCGGCGGTCGCGAGCGTCAAGATCAAGGGCACGGGCAACGACCTGGTGCTGGACACCTCGTCGTTCTACAACCCGACCGACGCGACCGCCTACCCGATCATGCTCGGCACCTACGAGGTGGTCTGCTCGAAGTACAGCGACGCCGACACCGCCAAGGCTGTCAAGGCGTTCCTGACCTCCGCGGTCAACAACGGCCAGGTCGGCCTGGACTCCGTCGGCTACATCCCGCTGCCGGATTCCTTCAAGGCCAAGCTGACCACCGCCATCACCGCCATCTCCTGATAGCTGCCGACCCATGACCGTGCACAACGATGTCACCGCCGGGGGCCGGTCGGAAACGACCGGCCCCGGGGCGGGCGGAGATAATTCTCGAATGCCGAGCGATCCCGCCACTGATCCCGCGAAGTCCTCCCGGGCGAAAGCCAGCAACAAGTCGGAATTGATCTTCCGGTCGCTGGCCACCGCCGCGGGTGCGACGATCGTCGCCGCCATCGCGTTGATCGCCCTGTTCCTCCTGATCAAGGCGGTGCCTTCGATCGGGGCGAACAAGGCGAACTTCTTCACCAGCAGCCAGTTCAACACCAACGATGCCAACAACTTGAAGTTCGGTATCAAGGACCTGTTCATGGTCACGGTGATGAGCGCACTCATGGCGCTGGTGATCGCGGTGCCGATCGGCGTCGGTATCGCGCTGTTCCTGACCCAGTACGCGCCCAAGGCGCTGGCCCGGCCGTTCTCGATGCTGGTCGACCTGCTGGCGGCGGTGCCATCGATTGTGTTCGGTCTGTGGGGATTCCTGGTGCTGGCCGAGAAGCTGGTGCCGGTGGAGCGATTCTTCAACAAGACCTTCGGCTGGTTCTTCCTGTTCGATCAGGGCAATGTCTCGATCGACGGCGGCGGCACGATCTTCACCGCCGGCGTGGTGTTGGCCGTGATGATCCTGCCGATCATCACCTCGGTCAGCCGCGAGGTCTTCAACCTGACGCCGCGCGCGCACATCGAAGCCGCGCAGGCGCTCGGCGCGACCAAGTGGGAAGTGGTGCGGATGACCGTGCTGCCCTACGGTCGCAGCGGTGTGATCGCCGGATCGATGCTCGGCCTCGGCCGCGCCCTCGGTGAGACCATCGCGGTACTGATCGTGTTGCGCACCGCGCAGCAGGCGGGCCACTGGTCGCTGTTCGACGGCGGATACACCTTTGCCTCCAAAATCGCCTCTGCCGCTTCGGAATTCAGCCAGGCGCTGCCGACCGGCGCGTACATCGCCGCGGGCTTCGTGCTGTTCGTGCTGACCTTCGTGGTCAACGCGCTGGCCCGGATCGCCGCGGGCGGGAAGGTGAACGGCTGATGACCACGGCAACTCTGGACAAGCCGATCAAGGCCCCCGCCTTCCGGGAGATCTCGCTCGGCCGCAGGATCCGCAACAACATCGCGACGTCGGTGATGTCGTTGTGCTTCGCGATCGCGCTGGTGCCGCTGGCCTGGGTGCTGATCGTGGTGGTGAGCAAGGGCTACCACTCGATCGTCCGCAGCGGCTGGTGGACCAACTCGCAGTACGGGGTGCTGCCCGAGCAGTTCGCCGGTGGTGTGTACCACGCCATCGTCGGCACCGTCGCACAGGCGCTCGTCGCGGCGATCATCGCCATCCCGCTCGGTGTGATGGCCGCGGTCTACCTGATCGAATACGGCGGCGGCCGGCTGGCGAAGGTCACCACCTTCATGGTCGACATCCTCGCCGGTGTGCCGTCGATCGTGGCCGCGCTGTTCGTGTTCTCGCTGTGGATCGCGACGTTCAAGTTCCAGCAGAGCGCGTTGGCCGTGTCGTTCGCCCTGGTGCTGTTGATGCTGCCGGTGGTGGTGCGCAGTACCGAGGAGATGCTCAAGCTGGTTCCCGACGAATTGCGGGAAGCCTCCTACGCTCTGGGCATTCCGAAGTGGAAAACCATTCTGCGGATCGTGATTCCGACCGCGCTGCCCGGCATGATCAGCGGCATGCTGCTGGCCGTGGCCCGCGTGATGGGTGAGACCGCGCCGGTGCTGGTGCTGGTCGGCTATTCGCAGTCGATCAACTTCAATATCCTCGACGGCAACATGGCCTCGCTGCCGCTGCTGATCTACCAGGAGCTGTCCAACCCCCAGCCCGCCGGCGTGGCGATGGTGTGGGGTGCGTCGCTGACCCTGATCCTGATCATCGCCCTGCTGTACCTGGGCGCCGCGGTCGTCAACAAGCTGCTCACGCGGAACCGATAGAAGCGAACGGAATAACGACATGGCCAAGCGGATCGACGTCAAAGATCTGAACATCTACTACGGCAGGTTCCACGCCGTCTCCGATGTGTCGCTGACCGTGCTGCCGCGCAGCGTCACCGCGTTCATCGGTCCCTCGGGTTGCGGTAAGTCGACCGTGCTGCGTTCGCTGAACCGCATGCACGAGGTCACGCCCGGCGCGCGCGTCGAGGGTGGCGTGCTGCTGGACGGCGAGGACATCTACGGCGCGTCGATCGACGCGGTCGGCGTGCGCCGCACCATCGGCATGGTGTTCCAGCGCCCGAACCCGTTCCCCACCATGTCGATTCGCGACAACGTGGTGGCCGGGCTGCGGTTGCAGGGTGTGCGCAACAAGAAGGAACTGGGCGAGGTGGCCGAGCGGTCGCTGCGCGGCGCCAACCTCTGGAACGAGGTCAAGGACCGGCTCGACAAGCCCGGCGGCGGCCTGTCCGGTGGTCAGCAGCAGCGTCTGTGCATCGCCCGCGCGATCGCGGTCTCGCCCGACGTGCTGCTGATGGACGAGCCCTGTTCGGCGCTGGACCCGATCTCCACCCTGGCGATCGAGGACCTGGTCTCCGAACTGAAGAAGCAGTACACGATCGTCATCGTGACCCACAACATGCAGCAGGCCGCCCGCGTCAGCGACCAGACGGCCTTCTTCAACCTCAAGGAGCAGGGCAAGCCCGGCAACCTGGTGGAGATCGACGAGACGGAGAAGATCTTCTCCAACCCCTCGCAGAAGGCGACCGAGGACTACATCTCCGGCCGTTTCGGGTAACGGGGAGATCCCCCCGAAAACCACTGTTGCGCTGCGAATCTGGGCCGTCTGGTACCAGATTCGCAGCGCTCCTCCGCCTCCCCGCGACTTCAGCGTGCCGTCGAGCGCGGGGAGCTTCGAGTGTCGGGCCGGCGGTCAAAGGTTCGGTTGCCTCTCGGGCGTACCCGGCGAGTTACCCATGTGCTCCTGAAATCAGTTGTTGCGCTGCGAATTCGGTATCAATCGGACCAGATTCGCAGCGTAACAACTGTTTTGGGGGCGAATGAGTGTTTCCCCTTGTAACTCAGATTCTTTCGGCGTCTGCGCTGTCTTGGTCGGGGGGCAGGACGCCGGTGACCAGGAAGACCACGCGGCGGCCGATCTCGACGGCGTGGTCGGCGAAACGCTCGTAGTAGCGGCCCAGCAGGGTGACGTCGACCGCGGCCGCGACGCCGTGCTTCCACTCGCGGTCCATCAGCAGGGAGAACAGGTGGCGGTGGAGGTCGTCCATCGCCTCGTCCTCGTCGTTGAGCTGGGCGGCGCGTTCGGGATCGCGGGTCTCGAGCACCTCCTTGGCAGTGTTGCCCATGCTCACCGCGATCCGGCCCATCTCGGCGAAGTAGCCGTTGACGGCCTCGGGCAGCGCGTGATTGGGGTGCCGCCGCCGGGCGACCTTGGCCACGTGCAACGCCAGCGCGCCCATGCGGTTCACGTCCGCGACGATCTGGATGGCGCTGACGACCTGCCGCAGATCACCCGCGACCGGGGCCTGCAGGGCCAGCAGCGCGAACGCCCGCTCCTCGGCGAGCGTGATCATCTCGGCGATCCGGTCGGATTCGGTGATCACCTGTTCGGCCAGTGCGAGATCCGCCTGCAGCAGCGACTGCGTCGCCCTGTCCATGGCCGAACCCGCCATACCGGCCATTTCGCCCAGCATGGTGGCGAGTTCGCCCATTTGCTCGTTGTAGATGACACGCATGGAACGAAAGAGTAGCTCTCGGCCCTGACCAAGTCACGAACTGCGGATGAACCGCTGGTGCTCGCCGTCGCGCACGGTATCGGCGCAGGTGGTGGGGTATCTCAGCGGCAGTTGTCGTCCGCGGCGTTGACGTGTTCGAGATCGTCGGGAAGTGTGACCGGATTCGCCGCGCCCGTACTGTCCGCCGGGGCCGAGGCGATGGGCGGCAGCGGTGTGCCGAACGTCGGCGGGGTGTGCACCACGCCGGTGAAATTCTTACCGAGCGCGACCTGGACGATACTGCCCAGATCCGAGGTGACCTGGAGTTTCGCGCCCGGAATCGCCGACGCCACGGTCGCGGCCTCGTCCCGGTGACCGCTCGAATAGCGGACCAGGGTCGAGGAGAGTGTGCCCTGGGGATAGGTGTCCACGCTGTAGATCTGGAAGCCCGGCGCGGCCAGTTTGGTGGCGGTCGCGCTCGCGGTCCCCGAAATGCCCGAGGCATTGGAGACCTGCACCGAGATCGTCGTCGGATCGGCCGCGGTGAGCTGCGGCGGCGCGGGCGCGGTCGAGGTGGGGGCCGGTTCGGTGGTGTGGTGTTCGCCGGGGAGCGGGTCGTCGTCGATGATCGCGTGGAAGATCGCCTTGATGTCGGATTCGCGGGGGATCTCGTTGCCGTAGGAGGTGGTGCCCGCGGTCGGCACGGTCAGGAAGGTGATCGCGCCGGCGGCCACCTTCTGCAGGGAGCGGCCCAGCATCAGCAGGTCCTTGGTGTCCACGTTGTCCATGAAGGCGTGCGAGGTGAAGGCCGCGATGAAGCCGTTCAGTTTCACCGGATCGAACAGGACGCGGTTCGACAGCGCGCTGCGCAGCAGGGAGGACAGGAACAGTTGCTGGCGGTGGATGCGGTCGTAGTCGCTGCGTTCCTCGCCGATGACGTGCCGGGCGCGCACGTAGTCCAGCGCGGTGACGCCGTTGATGGTCTGGCGGCCCGGGTTGGCCAGGATGGTGCCGAGTTCGGTGTCCACGAGCGGCGTCGCGGTGCACACCTGCACGCCGCCGACGGTGTCGACCATCGATTCGAATCCGGCGAAGTCCAGGCCGACGAAGTGGTTGATCTTGAGTCCGGACAGTTTCTGGATCACCTTGATCAGGCATTTCGGCCCGCCGAGGGCGTACGCGCCGTTGAGCTTGTCGCCCATCGCCGAGGGGTAGTCGGTGCCGGTGTACTGCGCCTGATCGTTGTTCCAGCCCTCGCAGACCGGCCGCGTCACATCCAGATCGCGCGGAAACGACACCACGACAACACGTTTGCGACTGGCCGGGATGTTCACCAGCATCACCGTGTCCGACCGTGCCCCCTCCACGTCGGTGGGATCGCCCGCCCCGAGGGTGCTGTCCACGCCCGCCCGCGAATCCGTCCCCGCGATCAGGAAATTCTCGTCACCCAACTGCCCGACCGGATCCACGATGTCATGCGACCCCACATCCAACGCCTGCACCTTCGTGAACCCTTTATCGGTGGCGCGCAAGTAATTCCACCCCGCCCCCGTCAACAACAGTGTCGCCACCGCGGCCAACGCCGCAATCGTCCGCCCGGCAACCCGCAACCCCCGCCGCCCGCGACGCCCCTCGCCCCGCCGAAACCGCTGCACCCCAAAGCGTTTCGGAGCGGCAGTGGCTTCGCCCCGGTCCGCCCCCGATTGCTGCACCCTGTCATCGAATTGCGTTCCAGCGGAAGCCTTCTCATCCCCTCGCCAAGCCTCGACGAGCAACGCCCGCTCGGCATCCGACGGTTCGGTCTCGTCCTCCCCGCCCGACATCCTCTCCCCAACACCGGAATCAGCCTGCGCCCCACCGGAATTACCTGCTTCTGCCCCGCCTGTCTTCCCTACACCTGTCACGTCGTCCGAGACCTGCTGCCGACTCGGAGATGTGGCGCTGGAGTTCGCCGGATCATCCTGCGAATCAGTGTGCGCCGCAGCGGAATTGTGGTTCTCGGTTCGTCCGGTCGCCCGTACGTCGGTCGCATCGTCGGACTCGAGCTGTCGACCCGACGGTACTGCGCTGGGTTCGTCCGTGGTGGTCCATGGATCGGCATCTACCGCGCCGGAACTGCCTTCCGCAGCGTATGCGCCCGACGCCGCGTCGAGCACATCGCCGGACCTCGGACGTCGACTCAACGGCCCTGCGCTGGAGTTGTCGAGGGTAGCCGGTTGATCGGAATGTGCAGCTCCGGAATGGCCTTCCCCGGCGCGCGCGTTCGGCATCGCGACGGTTGAGTCGCCGGACTCGGTGCGCTGGGGTGGATGCGTTTCATCGGGGCTACCCGGGTCCTGCCGCGGGCGGGAGTGAGGCTCGTCGGTCGAGGATTCGTTCGTGACCGCAGGCTCGGTGTCCTCCTGCTCCGCTTCGGGTGAATCGGCGGAGCCGGCCCGACTTGGCAAATACGCCGCATACCATGTCCCAGCGGTCTCCCGGGACCGCCGGGCACCCTCACCCGCACCCCGAACCGCAGCGCGTCGCTCCCAGGGAGCCCGCCCGACCGAATGCGGCGATTCCCCACCGTGACCGTCGTCGCCCATCAACGAACCTCACCTCGCCTAGTGTCGACGATGGAACCGCGCCGAGAGCAGAATCGTGTCGATGATAGTGAGGGTAATCACCGGAATGGCTGAACATGGCTGTTCCGGGCGTGTATCCGGCCGCGAGGCGGGGATTCGGGGGGCGAAGGGCGGTGCGTTCAGCCGCCGCTGTGCATGACGTCGGCGGCGCTGGGGACGGTGGCGTCTTCAGGGTCGTCGAGCCAGCCGTCGGGGAGGGAGACCTTGGTTTGGGGGGAGCCTTGGCGGCCGCGGGGGCCGGTGGCGGCTGCGGTGGGGAAGGGGGCGGTGGGGTCGAGGTGGGTGGTGAGGTCTCGGATCTGGTCGAGGGTGGAGACGGTGGCGAACTTTCGGCGAAGGTCGGAGCCGACGGGGAAGCCCATGAAGTACCAGGCCATGTGTTTGCGGATGTCGCGCATGGCTTTGTCGTGGCCGTCGTGTTCGACGAGGAGTTCGGCGTGGCGGATGAGGATTTCGCCGACGCGGCCGAGGGTGGGGGGTTCGGGGGCGGGTTCGCCGCGCAGGGCGGCGGAGAGTTCGGCGAAGAGCCAGGGGCGGCCGAGGCAGCCGCGGCCGACAACGACTCCGTCGCAACCGGTTTCGGCGATCATGCGCAGGGCGTCGGTGGCGGTGAAGATGTCGCCGTTGCCGAGGACGGGGATGGTGGTGACGGCTTCTTTGAGGCGTGTGATGGCGGTCCAGTCGGCTTGGCCGGAGTACAGCTGGGCCGCGGTGCGCGCGTGCAGTGAGACCGCTGCCGCGCCTTCGGCTTCGGCGATGCGGCCGGTGTCCAGGTAGGTGTGGTGGTCGTCGTCGATACCGATCCGGAATTTGAAGGTGACCGGCACTTCGCCTGCGGCGGCGACCATTTCGCGCACGATGTTCGCGAACAGCCGCCGTTTGTAGGGCAGTGCGGAGCCGCCGCCGAGCCGGGTGACCTTGCGCACCGGACAACCCAGATTCATATCGATGTGATCGGCCCAGCCCTCGCCGACGATGATCCGCACCGCCTCGCCGAGGGTTTTCGGATCGACGCCGTACAGCTGCATCGACCGCGGGCTCTCGTCCGGCCCGAACGACATCATGTGCAGCGTCTTCTCGTTGCGCTCGACCACCGCGCGCGCGGTGATCATCTCGCACACGTAGATCGCGGTGGAGCTGCCGAACTCCCGGCACAGCGTCCGGAACGCGACATTGGTGATCCCGGCCATCGGCGCGAGCACCACCGGCGGATCGACCGGGTACGGGCCGATCCGCAGTTGGGGCCTGGCCTCGATCACCGCAGTCATGGGTTCCATTCTCGCATCCGCCGGTCAGTGGCCGATATCACGTGACCGCGGACGAGAACGCCCGGGTTCGGTGTCCGTCGAGGGACAGCGAACCCGGGCGCCGTACGACTCAGCCGACCGACGCGGTCGCCAGTTCGCGGTCGCGCTTGGCGGCCTCGCGGGCGAGCATGCGGTCGCGCTGCTCCTCGAACTTGGTCACATCCTTGGACAGCTTGTCCAGGAAGACCGCCAGCCGGTCGCGGGTCTGCTCGCCACGCGCGGTGAAGTCCTCGCGCTCGAAGATCCGCCACTTCTTGAGCACCGGCTGCACGACCTCCTCGAGGTGCTGACGCAGGTCGTAGATGCCGTGCTTGGCCATCAACACGCCGTTGCGGCGGAAGTTGGGCATGCCCGCGCCGGGCATCTGGAAGTTCTCCAGGATCAGCGCGACGGCGTCCAGGGCCTGGTCGGGCGCCAGGTCCAGGGCCGCGCCGCACAGGTTGCGGTAGAAGATCATGTGCAGGTTCTCGTCGGCGGCGACGCGCTGCAACATGCGATCGGCGATCGGGTCGTCGCACACCTTGCCGGTGTTCCGGTGCGAGACGCGGGTGGCCAGCTCCTGGAAGGTCACGTACGCGACCGAGTGCAGGAATCCGGCGTCGACCTCGGTGGGGGAGGCGAAACCGTTGGTCATGTGGACCATTCGGGCCTGTTCCAGGGCGACCGGGTCCACGCCGCGGGTGACCACGAGGTAGTCACGGATGACGATCCCGTGCCGGTTCTCCTCGGCGGTCCACCGCCCGACCCAGGTGCCCCAGGCGCCGTCCTGGGAGAAGTTCTCGGCGATCTCGCGGTGATAGGAGGGGAGGTTGTCCTCGGTGAGCAGGTTGGTGATCATCGCGGCCTTGGCGACCTCGTTGAGCTTGGACTGCCCCGGCTCCCAGTCGATACCGCCCATCGCCGCGAAGTTGCGGCCTTCGTCCCACGGCACGTAGTCGTGCGGATGCCATTCCTTGGCCATCGAGAGGTGACGGTTGACGTTCTCTTCGGCAACCGGCTCCAACTCCGTGAGCAGCTCGAGTTGAGTCAGATCCCTTGCCATGCTTACGCCCTTCGGTCTTGTCCTGCCATCGTGCTCGTCGCCCCCCGCTCGTCCATGCGCCTTGCGGCCCCGGCACTGCGGCCCATACCTTACGGCACTGTAGGTGTGATGCGAAACGCATCGGACGGGGTTGCCACCAGATGATGTAACCCGCGGGCTCCCGATTGTGAGCTGGCACAATACGGAAGTCGACGCTTTCGAGTGTAGGCGGCGAGGCGCTTTCATGGGGATCATCGTCCGGGGCGGGGATCTCGTTAGCCCGCATGGTTGCCGATGCTTTCCTGCGGTCCGCGGACCGCGCCGTCCATCGCCGCTCGCCTGAGGTCCCGAAGTGAAGCGAATATTAGCCACACAATCGCTCCGATGCCGGATCGGCCAGCGCCACAGCACATCTCGGCGTACATGCGACAGGTCCGCCGGAACGTGTGTTCCGGCGGACCCGAGTGCCCCCACCAGGGCTCGAACCTGGGACCTGCGGATTAAAAGTCCGTAGCTCTACCAACTGAGCTATAGGGGCGCGGCTGGCAAGTCTAATGTGCGCCTCGCGAAAGTGGTAACCGGTATCCGTCCGGGGTGTCCGGGCGCTCGATCCGCGCAGGTCGGCGGGATTTGCTGATGGCGTCGGCGCCGGTGTGCGCAAATCTGCGGCGGCGCTGGGCCGCCCGGCGGCGACGTGGATCCGGGTTCCGGGACGCTTGATCGGGCTCCGGTTGGTCTCCGCGCGCGGCTCGGGTCGGCGGTCGGACGCGTTCGAGGTGAGGGGGTAATCCCGTTGACCTCCAATTTGTTTCAGCGACGAAGTGTGTAAACATCATCCAATCGCGGTGCGTGACAAGGAAATTGGCAGTGGAGGTGCGAGTGTCGAGGGATCGGCCCGGCAGGCGGCCCGGCGGTGGGGTGGCGCGTCCGGCCGGCGGTGGGGTGAGACGGCCGGGGTGTGGCGGTGGCGAACCGTGCTGTGGGATGGTGGAATTCGCGAAAGGAACGTCGCGAGAAAATGGTAACCGAAGATTTGCCGCAAACTTCGGAAAGAGGATTGAGCGAACTGACTTTCCGGTAGCCGCTCCGATCGACATCGATACGGAGTACGGTGATCTGTCGGTGAATTCCGAAAGAATCCGGGTGTGCCCGGTGGGAGGGGATTCGGCCCATGGTTGATGTACCCGCTTGTGTCGCGACCGGTCCGGCCGTTCGCGGGGCCCTGGAGATTTCGTCGCAGGAGGCAGATCCGAGAACGTTGAGCCCGGGTGCGCACCCCCTGCGGCGCACCCGGGCCCGGAGAACTATACCAGCCGGTGTGTTTCAGGTTCTCTCGCGACTTTTCGTACTCAGAGTTTGAAAAACCGGGCTGTAGCCCGAATCTCGGTATTAAAAAATCTCATAACTCGCATCGAGGACTGTTCCCACTGGGAGTCCTGCGGCGGTAAGTAGCTTCGGAGGCGTTTCGAGCATGGCACGGCAGCAAGAGCGGGCCCGCCGGACTCGCGCGGCGATCATCAGGTCGGCCGCGGTGGAATTCGGGAAAAGCGGCTATGCCGCTGCATCGTTGAACCGCATTCTGGAAGGGTCTCGCGCGACCAAGGGCGCGATGTACTTCCACTTCGACTCCAAGGAGGATCTGGCGCGCGCGGTGTTGGACGCCGCGGTCGAGCGGTATCGGACCAGCATCGAACGCTGGCTCGGCAGAACCGATCTCGGCCCCCTCGACATCCTGCGGGGGATGCTCGACGAGGTCGCGTTGCGCCTGGACAACGACATCATCATCCAGGCCGAGTTCCGGCTGATCATCGAACCGGAGTTCCATCGCGACGTGCAGGCGGGCGGCGGGCGCATCCTCGGCCGCGCCATCCGGATGCTGGCGGTACGCGCGATCGATCAGAAGCAGCTGCGGCACGACGCGGATCCGGACAAGTTCGCGCGCACCCTCACCGCGGCCCTGGCCGGGCAGCGCTACGTCACCGACATGGTCGGCGGCCCGGTCGATATGCGGATGCGGTTCACCGAGGCGCTGGAGATCATCGTCGAGGCGATGGGCACCCCGGAGTGGCTGGAGGAGTTCCGCACCGTGGGCTGGCGGGCCAGTGCCCGTCCGGACGACCTGAATGTCGGCACCGCGAGCCCCTGACCAGCCGATTTGGGTTTCACGCCGGAGCTGTCATAAGCTATCCCAGCTCCCAACGGAAGCCGTTGAGGTACGGACCGGAGAGATCCGGCGGGCCCCCTTCGTCTAGCGGCCTAGGACGCCGCCCTTTCAAGGCGGTAGCGCGGGTTCGAATCCCGTAGGGGGTACGGCGGTGGTGACACCGTTGAGAGCGCAGTAGTAGAGCAAGGCCCTGTGGCGCAGTTGGTTAGCGCGCCGCCCTGTCACGGCGGAGGTCGCGGGTTCGAGTCCCGTCAGGGTCGCAAGACTGTATTGGCATTCGTTCGGGTGCCTCCGGCCAGGTAGCTCAGTTGGTACGAGCGTCCGCCTGAAAAGCGGAAGGTCGCCGGTTCGATCCCGGCCTTGGCCACTCAATCCCCCTCGGCAAATCTGCTGGTCGAGGGGGATTTCTCGTTTAATCTCCTCGAATGCCCTTTGCCCGGCGTTGACCGCCGTTGTCCGCTGAAATCTGATGCTTAGGGCACGTGGGGGGCACGGCTTTTCTGGCCGGTAGGTCGCCTCCTGAGCCACCCCAGACTTCTTCTCCCCGGCCTTCCTCATACTTGTCATCCTCGGCGGAAGGCGGCCGGGTCAAGGGTGTCGTTTCCCTTGACGCGGTTGGCTGGAGCGAGACAATCAGGCAATGAGGAAGGGGGAATCGCGCACTGAAAGCCGCGGAATGTAAGGCTGGGTAGTGGCGGCGAATTGTTGATCCGTCACGGATTTCCGTACTCGGGAATGTGCGAGGAATATCACCATGATTCATGTCCGAGCGTTCCGCTATTCGGTTCCGGGAGAGGCGTGGGCCGAATAGCGAGGTTGTGGTGCTTTGATTGTGACGAGGAGGACTTCGGCTCCGATGAGTTCCTGGTTCGCAACCACAGCCAGTCGACCGGGCCGGGTGTCCGCGGCTTCGTGCTCGACTGCGGGAGGTCAGCCGGGAACGGCTCGCATCGTGCCCAGCACTGCTCGGTCGTTGAATTACGTGGCCAGAGGCCGGGTGTCCGCGTGCTGCCACGTCGACCGAAGCGGAGCCGCTGTGCCCAAGCTGTCCAGGTGATCGACGTCGTCCGTGCTGGACGGACCGAGAACTCGGCTGTGGTCGGACAGTCCGGTCTGCTGTCCGTGGCCAGTGCTGTCCGTGCGGACAGGGAATGCGCTGTCCGGGATCAGGATTCGTGGGTGTGCGGGCTGCCGCCGACGCGCCGCCGTGCAGCGAGCTTCGAGCGGAGCGGCGTAGCGCGGCGGCGGCGGCCCGCTAGGGCCGCTGCCGCTCTTGATCCTGTATGGCGGAATTCGGCAATGCTTCGCACCGTACGTGCGGTGCGAACGAAAGCCGGGACGGTGGCCGATCGACGCTGAGTGCCGGACGTTCGCTGGGACAGCGTGGGAACTCCGGGATCGCTTGGGGTCCAACGGTTCCGGTCGGTGCTGTGGCGTAGGCTGAGCCCACCTCCAGCCGAGGGGCGGTGGACATGGTCCACACACCGCGCCCAGGAAGGAGGTGGTGGGGATGGCGAAACATCGCCGGGCAAAGAGCAAGGCCCCGGTCGATTACGGCATCATGCTTGGAGGCTTTGCCGTGATCGCCGGGGCGCTCATGCTGGTCCGCTGGTTGCGGGCTAGGTAGTCCCACCAGGTGAGGGCGTCGTGCATGGCGTCCTCACCGCCAGCATCACTTACGTGACAGTCCAACTGTACAGGTGGTCGATTCAGAACGACAGCAGAAGACCTAGTTGGGCGGCTGGGCAGGCCCGTACTCCCTTCCCGGCTGTCGGCGGTGCAGGCGGTTGGCGAGTGTCTGGTAAGCCACGTGCTTGCGTATGCAGGTGTCCGCTGTGCACCAGTCATGATCTTCTATCACGGCGATTGCTCCAGCGATGGTGAGCGGAAAGTCTGGAGTGTCATGTTCCACAGGGGATTTCAGAACTCGATCTTCGGCTCTACGTCGGGTGCGGCCTATGAAGGCTATGAGTGCGAGGATTGTCAGGGAGATCGCGATGAGCGCGATAATCAGTCGCAGTGGCATGGATTCCGTTGAGTCTGCTGGAGGATGGGGCTCGCCCCGACCGTGCTGCGAATGGCCGAGGCGAGCAAGTCTGGCTGTGCGGTCAGCGGAATTCGCCAGCGATGACACCGTCCTGGAAGGCTGTCCATTCGGCGGGGGTGGCGATGATGGCCGGGCCGTTCGGGTCCGACTGCCGGATTGCGATGTTGCCGTTCTCGAGGGTTGCCACGTGCAGGCAATTGCCGCTCGGAACGGACGCGGTGGCCTTGCGGAAGGGAACCTTGGTGGGCAGCTGTGCGGCGTTTTCGGCGAAGGTGTTGTGCATGTGGATGTCCCATCGGTCGGGCGGCGTCGGGCCGCTATTGATCACCGGCCCCGATCGAGGCCGGTCGTCTACGGGGTAGAGGTGCTGGGGGCTTATGCGGTCGGCGGGGCCGTAGTGCGTGCGCGGCGCACACCGAGGAGGATGCGCAGCACCTGGCCCCAATCCGTCGCGGTCACAGCACGGGCCGGAACTGGTCGCATACTGTTGGGATGCGGGACCAGCCCTGATGCACCCGGATTCCGTTGTGGCAGAGTCGGATTGGCGTCGCCTGCGTTGTTCGGATCGAGTAGTTCGTATCGCCCCTGCGAGTATTGGGCCTCGGGCAGGAGTGTGATCACATCGCTTATCCGGGCTACTTCGGTGAGCTGAATGTGATTCTCGTCCAGGGTGATTACCGCGTCAGGCTGCCATTTGGTGATGGGGAGCCACAGGTTCGGAGTCTTGTCGGTGTCGAACACCGCCAGTACTCGATAAGCGAGACGGTCGGCGTAGCGCTCGAGCTGTTTCAGGCGGAACTCGAACATCTCCCCGCACAGGGACGGTCGAATCGCGATGATCGCGGTTGGCTCCGGCGCGGTGGTCGCGAAGTGGTCGGTTCGGTCTTCGCTCATATCGATGTGTTGAGTTGGGCGTAGGTGTGGCCGTCGTGCACAGTGATGACGTCAGCGACCGCAATCAACTCTGCTGGCGGCTCCTGGTCTTCGAAGTGCTCGAGGCTGGGCGTGAAGATCGCATTCGCCTCGAAACGATCGACTACGGCGCGTAGCTGTGCGATTGGCATCGAGGTGTGGTTGCTGAAGGCTACTGTTCGAGTCAGTGTGTATCCGAGACGTGCTGCAAGAGAGCGTATTTGGGTTTCATCCCATGGTTGCTGCGTGCCGGAGACGTCACGGCGGAGGTAACCGATTGCGGTAGGCCGCGTCATGTTCAAGCCCCTTTGGGTCGACTAGTAGGCGACCCGGAACCAGGGGGAGGTTGAACCGGTTCCGGGTGCCGGTATCGACGCTATGGACTACTAGTTGCCCGTCGCTACGAAGTTTCTCGAAGTTTCTCGATATTTGTTCGATCATTGCCGATTTTTCCCTGTATATGGGATCATGGTAGTTGTAAGAAATCACTCGAAACGCACTGGACAGGGAGTTCCCGCATGCGTCTAAAATTCCTCGGTAAGAACACGACCGGTCAGCAATCGCCGACACTGTATGCCTCTGACGAGGGCACATATGTGTCTCAAGGGTGGAGAACCGATGTTCCGAACCAAATCGAGATTCCGCACAGGCTCTTGCAGTTTCTCGAGCCTGGTACCTGCCTGGGTACTCTGCTAACCGATACAGGACACGGCACCTTCACCTTGAGTGGTCGGCCGGTCGTCGACGCCGAGACGTTGGCGCAGATGGACATCCCGGCTCACGAGCTGGCCGTGGAAGTCCCCGTAGGACAGGAGATTCGACCCGATGCTTCTGCATCACGGCGAGGATGCGAACCGCCTCTTCCGTGAGAATTGGACCGTAGCGGTTCATCTCGAACTCCAGGACACCTACACGACTCCTGAAGAAGACGAACCGCTACGGCGGTTTCTCGCGGGCGAATCCGATGACTACGCATGGTGGTACGACGGCTGGGGAGCCGCTGTCCGCGAAATGACCCGCCAGGGTAAGACGATTCGACGTATGAGGGTCGTCACTGAGCCGCACACCGATTACACACGATTTGCACTTGCCATCGCACGGTTGAATGCTGCTGCGGGCGAAGATATCCGATACATACCGCGGCACACCGTGGCCGAGGAGGCGTTGGGTAGAGACGACTGGTGGATCTTTGATGATGGGCTGGTAGCCTTCAGCGTCTTCACGCCGGGCGGTGCGGGCGCGGGGCTGGCCACGACGACTGATCCTGCGATCGTCTCGCACCTTGGTGATATTCGAGATCGAGTCTGGGCGTGTGGAATTCCGTACGCCGAGTACGCCGCCGGTGATGGCGGGCGATGACGGACCCGGCGCAGCAAGGGCGGCAGCTTCTCGGCGGGCGACTGCGGGAGATTCGGCGGGATGCTGGTCTGACGGCGCGAGCGGTGGCCGAAGCTCATGGTTGGCCGCGGTCGAAGATGTCGAAGATCGAACTCGGACAGCAGACTCCGACCGAGGACGATATCCGGGATTGGTGTGCGTCGTGCGATGCGCAAGACCAGGTATCAGACCTGATCGCGACCCTCCGGAATGTCCAAGCCGCGTACCTCGAAACCAAGCGGATGCGGTTGCCGGTTCGGCAGCGGCAATCCATTGCCTGGGAGGCTGAGACACGGCTCATGCGCTGGTACGAGCCGTGGGTGGTACCAGGATTGTTGCAAACTCCGGATTATGCGGAAGCGCTGCTGATGAAGGTGCTCGAGTTCTACCACGATTCGACCGACGACCTGGACAGCATGCTCGCGGCCCGCCTGGAGCGGCAGCACGTTCTCTATCGCGGAAACCATCGTTTCAGCTTCGTTATCGCAGAGCAGGTCCTGCACACCACCGTGGGCAACGACGACATCATGCTCGGACAGCTGGATCGGCTTCTGATTGCGATGACCTTGCCCCGCGTCGTCGTCGGCGTCATACCGTCGCGGACGGAATACATTGTGCCGCAATCGAATTTCTGCATGTTTGATCGTCGGCGTGTACTGGTCGAGACAATCACGGCTGAACTGACCATCTCGCAGCCGCGCGAGATCGCGCTGTACGAGAAGACTTTCGACGTTCTGACAAAGCAGGCAGTCTACGGGGCCGATGCGCGCGATATCGTCGCAGCAGCGCTCGCAAGTCGTCGGAACGGCACTGCGCGATCAGATTTCGACAGCGCGACGTAGCAGCTCGTCGGCACGGGTCGCTCGTGATGGCAACGCGTCGAGATCTGCTTGCACGACATCGACGGCGGACTGGATGGAATCGACGTCCGGTGTCGGAAAATTCTCGCTGAAGGCGCTCAACGGGGTCGCGACGACTCCGGACGCGCCAGCACGGACAGAACCCACGATGTCTCGACTCGAGCCGTCCCATAGCCGGAAGTCCTGGCCGACTGCCGCCCGAATCTCGGCGATCGCGCTGGCGCTCACTTTCGCGAGTTTTCCGCCAGCGGGGAGAACGCCCTGTGCGCTGGCCCTGCGTGCGAGAACAGGGTCGAATAGCTGGCCGCCGAACATCGGATGGCTGTAGATGGTCGCTCCGCTCGGCAGCTCCCGCAGAAACTTCAACGAGTGCGCCTGATCGGTAGTCCTCATGGCTGCCATTGGCGTCACAGAACGATCTTTCGCTCGCACGAAATCCTCTGCCTCCCAACAACATGCGAGGATTCGGCTCGGCTCGGTGACCTCGAGCCAGAGATCGATCACCGCGGCTCGATCGTCGGCTGACATGGCCTGACCTTGCGTTGTGGATCCAGAGAGGATGAAGGAATCGACCCAGGTAGCGGCTGCGCGAATCGCATAGCGCCGGGTGGCTCCGAGATCGAGCTTCCCATCTTCGGATCGAAGGTTCAGCGCGGGCACGATGACATCGAATTCCATTACAGTGCAACAACTTTCCGGATCTGCTCGGCTGCCTCTGTGGGCGAATGAACGGCGGTATCGATGCTCAGTTCGGCGAGGTCTGCCGGGAGTCTGACGGTCGAATCCCACGCGGTGAGGCGCTCGGCAACATCGCCGGTATCGCGATCTCGGATACGCCGTTCGGCCACATCACGTGGGCACCACAGCTCGACGACTGTCCAGTTGATCTCGGGCATTGCGGCGCATACCGCGCTGATCGCTTCGGGTTGTCCAAGGTGCAGGATCGGAACTCGCTGTGCCGCAACAATGTTGACCAGCTCTGGCCGGTCGACAATGTAGACGGCGTTGTAGCGCTCGTTCTTCCAGATGATGTCTCCGGCGGCGGCCAATTCCGCTACATGCTCCGCGGTTGTCATCCTGTACGTAGCGGTTCGACCGGCACCGACTTTCAGCCGCCGAAACAGCACATAGGCTGAATCGGCGGTCGACAGTGCGGCGGTGACCGTGTCCTTGCCCGATGTGGGCGGACCGTACAGGATGACAGCTGCGGACATGGTCTCTACTTTGCCAGTGTGTGAAGGAACTCTTTGGTTTGCAGCTGCAAGGGTTCGCTATCGCGATTGTTCGCGATGATCGTGTGAGGCCACGGAGGGCGGAAATTCACATTCACACCGCCGTCGATGTATTCCTTCCAGTGGTTGAGCTTCCAGGTATCCCGGATCGCTCCCCGTCGCTTGACGTATGAGTACATCGAGTCCGCATCGCACTGGACCCAAACCACCGACAGATCCGCGCCGACCGCTGCCAGAGAAGCCGCGGTGCGTTCGAACCAGCCTCGCTGATTGAACTCTCTGAGGAATGGCGCAGTGACGATCGTGCTGACGCCGCACTGGATGTTCTCCTGCATGGCCGCTTCGAGGCACTCGTACTCCGCAGGGCGGATCGTTTCGAGATAGATCCCGCTCTCGCGGTCCTGCATGGATGATCCGAGCTGCACGAGGGCCGCATCGACAATCGAGCGCGTGATCGTGTCCTTGTCCAACATCGCCCAGCGGGTTTCTCGCGCAAGGATTCGACCGAACTCGGTCTTGCCCGATCCGGCGTAACCGCCCACGATGACGGCCCGGGGCCTCCGTGACTCGTTGTTGCGCACCTGCGTCGAGACGGACTCGGCGACGATTCGCCCCGACCGTGGGCGGGTGTAGATCAGTCCCTCGCCGGTGAGTATCTCCATCGCATCGTTGATCGCGCCGACCGAGACCTCGAACTGTGCTGCGAGCTCACGAGTTGAAGGGATTCGCTGTCCAGGCTGTAGCCGACCAGCCTCGATGTCGTTCCGAATCTGATGGGCAATCTGACGGTGCCTGGCATCTCCTGGCATCCCATCTGACATGGATCTGATCACCTTCCTGTTCGCTACCTCCCCGCTCGCGATTTTAGCAAACCCGCTGCAAGATCACGTTTTCTATGCAGATGGGAGCTTTGGTAGCCAAAGATTCGCCAGAAAAAGTTCGTGATACCACTAGCGATCAGAAGCGATCAGCTGATATCTTCGAGTCGGGCCGAACGTGACAAACGTCTCGGACTGAAAGGGAAGAAGCAGGTAGCAGACCTAGCAGGGGCGTTCAGTGTGACGCCATCTGATCGGTTCAGTCGAGAAGGAGAGCGGCAATGGCGATCAAGAAGAACAACCGGTTCCCGATCACTCACGGTGAGGCGTTTCCGCATCGGTTGATGTTGATGACTCCGATCGCTCCGGCGATCAAGTACAACCCGGACCGCAATGCGGCCCCGGAGCAGAAGTTCGACTTCGATCCGAAGACGGGGGAGGGGACGGGGTTGCCGTTGTGGACGGCGACGGTGACCGACCCGCACGAGGCCACGGACGGCAAGGGTAAGCGTGCGTCGTTCGAGATCACGTTCATTGCTCAGGTGCAGCCGGTTCCGGCGGGTGAGCAGGTGGCTCCGGGGACTGATCTGTGGTGGATCGAGTTGGAGGGGTTGACCGCTGAGCCGAAGGTGATGGGGCAGGGGGAGTTCAAGTACCTCGGTTACACGTATCGAGCGACCGGGATCAAGGGCGACAACTCCGGTGCCAAGCAGGCTCCGGCGAATCCGGGTGCGTCGCGTCCGCGTGATGAGAAGGCTGCGTGATCGTCATGTCGACTTACATGAGCGCGTCTGTGTCCGCTCCTGAGGGGATCGAGGTGAATTACCACCCGGAGCGCCCGATGAGTTTCGGGGATGGCGTGGTTCCGGCTGGCGTCGATGTGCGGTTCACCGGTACTACGGCGTATCTGAGCCTGTCGATCGAGGATGCTCGCGCCTTGGCGGAGCAGTTGCCGCAGATCCTGATGCTGCATGACGCCGCAGAGCGTGTGGCTGCTGAGAAGGCGGTGGCGTGATGTGGCTGCGTAGGTTGTTGGGTTTGCGGTCGCGTCGGGTGTGGGTGGAGGTCGATTACGACGCGAAGCGGGATCTGGTCGTGCTCTATGTGGATGGTGAGGGCGCGGGCCTGAGTGCGTGGCAGGTCGAGGGGTTGATTGCTGACCTGCGTGCTGCGGCGTCGAGGCGGCTCAACATCCCTGGAATGCCGGTCTGATGTCCACGCGCAAGACGATGGTGGCGGTGCAGGCGCTCGCGGTCCTGGTGATCGTGGGCGTCGGTGCTGCCGCGTTCGTTCTCTCGTTCACCACGCTGCGGGATCTGGCCAAGCTGGCCCACATTCCCGCGTCGACGGCGTGGTTGTTCCCGTTGATCGTGGACGGCACGATCATCCAGGCCACGCTGGGCTGGCTGGTGCTGGCCAAGTCCCCGGAACGCAAGTACTTCATGGGCGTGCTGGCGGCGGGGTCGCTGATCTCGGTGGCGGGCAACAGCATTCACGCGGTGGCGAATGGTCATCAGCTTCCGGCGTGGTTGTGCGCGATCGTGGCGGCTATCGCTCCGATCAGTTTGTTGATCGACACTCACGGCCTGGCGGTGCTGTTCCGTGCGGCCCAGTATCAACCGGCCGATGTTCGGGCACCTGCTCCTGTGGTGTCGCCTGAAGCTGTTGCGGCCGTGGATGATTCCCCGGCTGCTGACCTTGCCGCGGCTTCGGCTGTGGTTCCTGATCCTGTCGAGCCTGCCCCGGCCCCGGCTGCGGTTTCTGCTCCGTCGCCGGTGCCTGTGCGGGCTGCGGCTCCTGTTCGTCCAGCGCGGCCGATGGTTCCGGTGGCGCGTCCTGTTCCCCCGGTGCGACCGGCGCAGCAGATGCTGCCGATCCCCGTTCCTTCTGGGAGTTGATTCCTCATGAACTTGGCAGCGATATTGCCTCCGTTGGTGACCATCGTCGGTACGACCGCGTTCATGGCGCGGATGATGATCGGTTCTCGCGGTGAGCAGGTGGAGACGGTGACCGACTGGGTTGCTGAGGCTCCGATGGAGTTGAAGACCTCGATCCTGGTGTTCTGCGATCCCGAGCAAGAGCGGATGATGTGGCGGGAGCTGGGATTCGGTTCGGTCGAGGCCGGTTTCCCCACGGTTCTGGATGTCCAGTACACCTCGTACGGGGTGGACGTCGAGGTGCAGATGCGCGGCGGGCACAGGGTCGCGGACTGGACCGATCAAGGCGCTCTGGATGCTCTGGCGCAGTACGTCGGCGCGCCGGAAGTGACCGCGTTGTCGGTGTATCCGGGGTTCATTCGTCTCCAGGTGAGGGTGGTCGACACTCTCGCTACTCCGTCACTGTTGCCGGTGGTGGTCTCCGATGATGTGGACCTGGAGGCGGTCCCGGCGGGGGTGTTCGAAGACGGTCGGACGTGGACTGTTCCGGTCCAGGGCCGTCACATCCTCGCCGGGGGCCGGATGGGGTCGGGTAAGTCGAGCCTGTTGTGGTCCCTGGTCAACGGGATGGGTCCGGCGATCCGCTCGGGCCGGGTGGAGTTGCGGGTCATCGACCCCAAGGGCGGCATGGAACTGGGATTCCTGGAACCGTTGTGCACCCGGTTCGCGTGCACGACCGCTGAGGAGATGGTCGAGCTCCTGGAGGAGACGGTCACCGATTTGCAGGAGGCGACGCAGCGGTATCGGGGCAAGGTCCGCAAGCCGGTCCCGACTCCCGAGAACCCGTTGGTGGTCACGATCATCGATGAGGCCGCGACGTTGTCGGCGTTCTCGGATCCGAAGGTCCAGGCCCGGTTCGAGCGTGCTCACGGGTTGTTGCTCTCGCAGGGCCGCGCACCGTTGTATTCGGTGATCGAGACGGTGATCGATCCGTCGAAAGAGAATGTGCCGCAACGGCAATTGCTGCCCTATCGGATCGGTATGGGCCTGGACGAAGCAAGCCAGGTGGCCATGATCCACGGCCAGGGCGCGCGGAACCGCGGCTCGTACTGCGATCGGATCCCGTATACGACTCCGGGTGTGTGCTACGTCCAGGAGGACGGCACGGCCGGTTTCCAGCGGGCTCGGGCGTTCATGGTGTCCAACGAGGACATCGACCGCATCGTGGCCGAATACGCCCCGCCGCAACCGGATTTCGCGCCGCAGGGCGATTACAGCGACTTCGACCCGGACGACCTGGGCGAGGGTATCTCCGGCGACGACCAGGAGCGGGCGGCATGAATACCGGCTTCCTGGTCCAGGCGCACGTGGTCATCGTCTGCGACGGCTGTGGGGACCGCTACAGCGAAACCGATTCTGCGGGACTGTGTTTCACCTCGGTGAACCAGGCGATCGCGTACATCACCCGGCGCGGTGCCGGGAACGGCTGGATGTACGACGGCGACAAAGTGTGGTGCGACGGCTGCGTTGCCTCGGCCCGCTGCATTGATCACGGACATGTCTTCCCCGAATTCCGTCGACGCTTGCGCGGCTCCCGGCCTGATCCGGAGATCTGCTCGGTGTGCGGGATCTCTATCACCGAAATCGAGGAAATCTGATGAGTATCAACGACTTTCAGCGTCCTGGTCACGCTGCCCGGTTGGAGGCCGAAGCGCTCGATGCCGTGGTGGATCTGCGCGTGCGGCGGCGCTGCCACTACGAGCGGTCGGGCATGGACTCGATGTCTCTGGCGGTGCACCTGTGGGCCGACACTGGAGACGTACCGGGTTGGGCTGACGGCATCGACTCGGACTCGGACGACACCGATGGGGGATGGGCGGCATGATCACCAACACGGTTCCGGTCTGCTGCGGCGTGCCGATGGTCCGGCACATGCGTCCGGTCTACGGCACGGGCACCTTCGCCCCGGTGTTCCGTTGCCCGGTATGCACTTTCGGATTCGTCGGCGACGGCCTGGCCCTCGCGCTGGTCGATCGTCATGAGGGGCGGGTGGCATGAACGCGAAAAAGAAAGCAGCGCAGGTGAATCCGATCGTGCGCAAGGCCGCCGATCAGATCACGCAGCGGCGTTCGAGCAAGCCCACGGCGAAGGATCTGCCTCGGCGCGAGGGCGATGGTCAGCTGTCGCTGTTCGATTCGTCAGGGGAGCGGAAATGACTGTGTCGACGGTGGCGGTCGTGGTGGCCGGGGTGTGCGTCGCGGGGATGGTGCTGTGGCGACTGTGGAGTCCGCAGACCTTCGAGCGGTGGATCCTGTGGGCACCTCGGGCGTGGTTCCTGGGCTGGTGGCGGTATCGGCGAGTGTGGACCAAACGCATGAGCGCCTGCGGGCTGTCGGTCACGTACGGGGATTCGGTGTTGATTCCGCGGCTGCGTTCGGTGCGGGTCGGCCGTACCACTGATCGGCTGCTGGTGCGGATGTGCGCGGGGCAGTCCCCATGGGACTACGAAGGCCGGGCCTGGCGGATCGCGGACACGTTCGGCGTGCACGAGTGCCGCGCTCAGATCGTCGGCCCTTCGACGGTGGGAATCGTTCTGCGGCAGTCGGATTCGGGTGAGGAATCGATGGCTCTGCCCCGACTCGGGGCGCGTGGGAAGGATGCGGCATGACCGAGAATGCGGAACCGGTTCCGGCGCGGGTGACCGCTGCGCAGCGTCGGGCTCAGCCGAATCTGATCGATATCGCTGAGGCGGTCGCGGAGAAGTTCGAGGTGTGCCGTCGGCCGATCGCGATGCGGGTGGAGGACCCGAAAACCGGGACGGTCACCTACGAGGGTGCCCCGTGTAAGTCCACCATCGAATCGGTGTGCCCGGCGTGTGCCAAGGCGCATCGGATGCTGCGGATCGCTCAGTGCCGTGAGGGCTGGCACATGGCCGCCGAGCCTGCCGACGACAAGGTCGATCCGACCGAGCAGCAGACCGAATTGCTCACCGCGCGTGCGGATCTGGCGGCGGAATATCGTCGCGCGGTCGATGACGGTGATCAGGAGTTGGCGACCGCGCTGCGCGAACACGTGTGGGATCTGGATCGTGAGTTGCGGGCGACCGGGATGCGGGGCCGGTTGCCCGCGCTGGATGTGGTGGACGCCGGGCCTCGTCGGCGGTCGACCCGTCGCCGTCAGGACGTGCCGAACCTGCCGCGTAAGAAGGTCGAAAAGCGGACTGTCGGACCGACTTTCGCCGGGTTCCAGCCGAGTATGTTCGTCACGCTGACCATGCCGTCCTACGGGCGGATCAACCGCGACGGCGCGACCGACGAGAAGGGCCAGCCGTGTTCGGACGGGTCTCCGGCGCATCCGGGCAGCTACAACTACCGTGGCGCGGCGCGGGATATCGTGCACTTCTCCAAGCTGGTGGACCGGTGGATCCAGAACCTTCGCCGCGCGGTGGGCTGGGACGTGCAGTACTTCGCGACCGTGGAACCGCAGAAGCGCGGGGCTCCGCACCTGCACATCCTGATCCGTGGCGCGATTCCCCGGGAGATCCTGCGGCAGGTCACCGCGGCTACCTATCACCAGGTGTGGTGGCCTCGGTTCGATCCGGAGAACCGCGTCTACGGCGGCGACGACCAACCGGTGTGGGACCACAAGAAGGCCACCTTCACCGACCCGCACACCGGGCAGGCGTTGACCTACTGGGACGACGCCCTGGACGTCCTGAGCGAGATCGATGATCTCGATCCCGCGCACACGCTGCGGTTCGGCGACCAGATGGACCGCCAGCACATGCAAGGCGTGTTGGCCGGGACCGAAAAGGCCGGCCGGACCATCGGCTACGTCACCAAGTACCTGGTGAAATCGATCGGGGAAATCGTGGCGCCACGCTCCGAGCGCGCCAAGGACCACTACGACCGCCTTCACGCCGAGTTGCAGCATGTTCCCTGCTCGCCCCGCTGCCCGGTGTGGCTCGAATACGGCATCGTCCCGCGCGGGGTGACCAGCAAGACCATCCCTGGCCGCTGCAAGGGCAAAGCCCACCGCTGGGACACCCTGGGCCTGCCCGGCCGCCGGGTGCTGGTCTCGCGTCGCTGGTCCGGCAAAACCCTGCCCGACCATCGTGCGGACCGCGCGGAATTTGTTCGGCAACTCCTGGCCGAGGTCGGCATCACCAAACCGGACACCTCCCACCTGAAGGTCACCCCGGTCGAACCCGGCGACAGATCCCGCCCCCTGCGCGAGCACCTGATCATGGGCGCGATCTCCCGCCGCACAGCATGGCGAGCGGAATACCTACTGGCCCGAATGGCCGCAGAACCACCAGGCATTCCACATGGAAACGTTGCAGCACAACAAGATTCGATGGATAGGGGTGTGGCATGAGCGCGGGCGTCGGTGAGGGATCGACATATATGGACGTCGACCAGGCTGCGGTCTACCTGGGCGTCGGGGTGCGGTTCATCCGCCGATTGGTGGCTGAACGGCGCGTGGTGTTCTACAAAGTGGGCGGACATCTGCGCTTCAAGGTCGCTGACCTGGAGGCGTTCGCTCAAGCGGGCAGGGTCGAGCCGATCCAGGTTCGTTGGAGTGGCGGCAAGGCGGTGGCGTGATGGCTCGGAGGAGATTCGGCAAGGTTCGCAAGCTGCCCTCGGGGCGCTTTCAAGCGTCGTTCATCGCTCCGAGTGGTGAACGCCAGAATGCGCCGAATACCTTCCGTACCAAGACCGATGCGGACCGTTGGTTGGTGAAGGTCGAAGCCGACATCAGCAAGGGCACGTGGCTGGACGAGAAGCTGAGCTTGGAGCGGTTCGAGGACTATGCGAAGGCGTATCTCCGGGACAATGCCGACGTTGGAAAGCGTTGGGAGGAAACGTGTTTGCGCAACCTGCGACTGCACATGGTCGACCTGTTGAACAAGCCGCTGATCACGATCACGCCGCCGGTGGTCCGCAAGTGGCACGCTGACGCGCTCGCCGGATCGGGTGGCAAGACTTCGATTGCGCAGTCGTATCGATTCCTGCGGGCCGTGATGAACCAGGCGAAGCGCGATCAGGCGATTGCGGTGAATCCGTGCCAGATTCGCGGCGCTGGCTCGGACACGGCGCAGGAACGATCGGTAGCCAGTCCTGCCGAGGTGGCCGAGCTGGTCGACGCGATCACGCCGTACTACCGGGCTGCCGTGCTGATTGCGGCTTGGTGTGGGCTGCGACGTGGCGAGATCATCGGGTTGCAGGTGGCCGACGTCGACCTTTCGGCAAATCAGCTGTCGGTCCGGCGTAACCGGGTTGAGCTGCTGGAATCGGATGTGGCGTTCGACAAGGATCCGAAGACCGAGGCCGGGATGCGGGCGGTTGCGATTCCTCCGCACCTCCGGCCGTACCTCGTGGAGCACATGGAGAAGTGGGCCGGTAAGCCCTGGCTGTTCGTCGGTCGCGATGGTCAGCGAATGCGCGGCAATGCGATCTACCAGGCGCATGTCCGCGCTCGGAACAAGGTCGGCGTCGACATTTCGTTCCACGATCTCCGGCATACCGGCCAGACTTTGGCGGCCAGCACCGGAGCTACGTTGGCGGACCTCAAAAAGCGGATGGGCCACGCTTCCAACGCTGCGGCGGCTCGGTACCTGCACGCCGTCGACGGCCGCGATGCCGAGGTAGCCCAGGAACTGAGCAAGATCGCGGCTCGAGGTGAGGCGATCAAGCTGCCTCGCACGATCATCGTCAAGCATTGATCGTGGGGCACGGGTGGGGCACAATCGCTCTCTGCAAGTCTGTGACCAGTGATTATGTGCCCGCCTGAAAAGCGGAAGGTCGCCGGTTCGATCCCGGCCTTGGCCACCAGAACAGCTCCGATCTCCGGGTACTCATCGAGTGCCCGGAGATTTTGCGTTTCGGCGCCACCTGCTGTTCGTAGAAGGTGGGGATGGCCCTCCATGGGACGTGTTGTCGTGGCAGCTATGCGCAGCCTTTGATCATGCAGTTCATTGTTGAGAGCGGCAACAAATTATATCGACGCTGGTTGTCTGCAATTCCGGGAATTGTTGCTGTGTCATTTGTTTTCGACAGAGGTATCCGCAGGAGTTTCATGTCGGATCATTCGCAGTGGGAGATTTCACATAACGAGCGATGTGCGGGGGCCGGGATGACGGGTGGATCTCATGACGGCGTACGGGTGTCACCGTGCCCGCGAGATGGGATCATGATCACATGGGCGACTCCGAATCGGATTGGTACTACTGCTTGAAACATCACCGCGCCGAACAGAGCAAGCGGTGCTGGTTCGCGGACCGCATGGGGCCCTATCCGGATCGGGCCACCGCCGAGCGGGCCCTGGAGATCGTGCGGGCCCGCAATGCCAGTGAGGACGCGCGCGACGAGGGCTGAGCGGGCCGGGCTGCACGCGGTGCGGGGGTGGAGAACACGGTGCGGGGGTGAGAAGTCGATGAGCTACGGTCAGGGGTGTACACACGCGCGCGTGAACGAGCGGAAGGCTGACCCTTGAAGGTGACCGTTGTGGTGCCGACCTATAACGAGCGGGACAACCTGCCCGTGGCGGTGGAGCGCCTGACCTCGCTGCCGGTCGCCGACCTGCATATTCTCGTCGTCGATGACAATTCGCCGGACGGTACCGGCGAACTCGCGGATAAACTTGCCGCCGAACTGCCCGATGTGGTGGGGGTGCTGCACCGGACCGAGAAGGACGGGCTGGGCCGGGCCTACATCGCGGGCATCACGCGGGCGCTGGACGAGGGGGCCGAGGTCGTCATCCAGATGGACGCGGATCTGTCGCATCCGGCCGAGGTGATTCCGGCGATGCTGGAGAAGCTGGAGACCTCCGGGGCGGGCGTGGTGCTCGGATCCCGGTATGTTCCCGGCGGTTCCACCGCCGAGGAGTGGAAGTGGTACCGCAAGGCGCTCTCGGCGTGGGCCAACTTCTACGTGAACCTGATTCTGCGCCTGGGCGTCAAGGACGGCACCGCCGGATTCAAGGCGTGGCAGGCCGACACCCTGCGCGCGATCGACGTCGCCTCGATCCGCAGCAACGGCTACTCCTTCCAGGTCGAGATGAACTACCGGACCATCAAGAAGGGCATCGCCATCGCCGAGGTGCCGATCCGCTTCGAGGAGCGCACCAAGGGCGCGTCCAAGATGAGCCTGAAGGTGCAGCTGGAGTCGGCGGCGATGCCGTGGAAGCTGCTGTTCGGGCGTCAGGTCTAGGAACCGGCCAGGCCCCGGACCCGGTGCGGGCGGCGTTCGTCCGGCTCCGGCCAGTCCAGCAGGGTGGTGACGAACAGTTGCCGCACTCGCTCGATCTCGGCGGTCATATCGGCCGGATTCCAGTCGCTCACATCGATGGGCGGCAGTACCGCCACGTCGACCGTGCCGCCGCGCACTATCGCGGAATTACGCCAGGTGATTTCACCGGCATTGCGGATGACCATCGGAATGATCGGCACCCCGGCCTGCGCGGCGATATGGAATGCGCCCTTCTTGAACGGGCCCACTCGCGGCGTCAGGGAACGGGTGCCTTCCGGCGCGATGACAATCGATAACCCGGCCCGCAGTGTTTCCACCACCGGGGCCAGTGCCGCGCGGGTGCCCGTGGTGTCGGAACGATCGATGAAAGTCGCCCCTGCGAAACGCAACAGCGGCCCGAATACCGGATTGCTGGTCACTTCTTTCTTCACGATTCCGGTGAAGCCCGCGCCCAGCACCGCGCCCAGTACGACCATGTCGAATTGACTCTGATGATTGAAGATGAATACCGCAGGCCGGGGTGCGCGGGCGTATTCGGCGCCGATGATCCGCATGCGCACGCGCGTTCCGCCCAGGGCGCCGCTCGCGGCGTGGGTGATCATCGAATCGGCCATCCGCCGCTGGTTCCGGGTGGTGGCGGTGGTCGCCACACCGGTCAGTGCGCCGCCTAGTAGACCGGCGAAACCCACTGTGGTGCGGGCGATGTCGCGGGCGCCGGCCTCGGCCCGGGGGCGGAAGCACAGCACCGGCCAGTCCTGTTCGGCGGCGCGCATGGCCATGCGCGGGCCCGGGTTCACGGCCGTGGGATTGGCGAGGAGTTCGAGCAGCGGGATGTCGGGGGCGGCGTCGGCGTAGGCGTAGCCCCGGCTGAGATCCAGGTCGTGGGTGGCCGCGAAACGTCGGACCGCGTCGGCTTTACCGTTGCGCCACAGCGGTTTTCCCTCGACGTGTCCGGTCAGGACGCCGTCGTGCACGGCCATTCGGGTGTACAGGACGTGCCGGAAGCCCAATTCCGTTGCGGCGGGCAGGACTTGGAACGCGGACAGGCAGGTGGTCAGGATCAGCGTGTGCCCGGCGGCCTCGTGGGCGCGGATCAGTCGCCACGCCTCGGGGTAGAGGTGGCCGTGGATGGTGTCGCGGAACAGGGCCGCGCCCAGGTCGGTGAGTTCGGATTCGGGATGTCCGGCCCACAGGTGCATCACGCGCTGGAGGAAGCGCTCGTATTCGCCCTCGGCGCGGGAGCCGCGGATGTTGGTGAGCAGCGAGGCGATCAGGTCGGCGCGTTCGCCACGGTGTAGCAGTCGCCCGAGTGCCGAGCCGGGGGTGAAGCCGTGCACCACGGTGCCGCCGAAGTCGAAGACGGCCGGGACGCGCGGGCCCTCGGGGCCGGAACGAATCGCGGCGATGGCCTCGTCGAGCGTGCGCGTCGCGGCGGAATTCGCGGTGCCGGAGGTGGTCACGGTCCCTCCGTGCGATTCGACGGGTCCAGGGCGGCCGCGCGGGAGATGCGTGCCCCGATGACGCGCAGTTCGTCGGCGAAAGCCCTTCTGCGAGCGGGGAGATCGACGCCGTCCGGATCCAGCAGGCCGTGATTGTCGGCGAGTTTCACCGCGCTGGCGAACAATTCCGAGGAGACCGATTCGGGACTGTGCAGGCGCTGCTGCAACAGCATCTGGCGGCCGACCGCGAGACATTCGTCGATGAACTGTTTGCCGTCCAGCGGCGCGGGCTCCTGCGCGGCGAGGCGTTCGGCGACGACCAGTTGGGCGTCGAAGAACGACCGCAGCACGCGGTGGGCCATGATGAATCCGGAATCGGCGAAGGCGGCCAGAATATCGCTGCCGACCGTGCCGTCGGCCGTGCGATCGCGCCAATTCGGGTCCGCCAGTAGCATTTCCGAGGTCATCTCGGCGGCGAATTCGGTGCGTTCGGGGAAGAAGAATTCGAATTTCAACAGGTCGCGCAGCCGGTAGGCGGTGTCCCAGCCCGCGTCGAGCTGTGCGCCCTCGGGGGCCTCGACCGCGGCCAGCACCGACAGTTCGAGGATGGCGCGGTTGACGAACCAGTGCACGGCGCTGTTGCGATAGAACGCCGCCTCCAGGTGTGCGCCGGTCTGGATCGAGTACACCGGCTCCACGCCGCCGCGGTAGACGGTCACCACGCGGGCCAGGGAGAGCTGTTCCAGGACCGCGGCCAGGCCGAAATCGTCGTCCACCGTGTCGAATTCGCCGCTGGGCAGTCGGCGCTGGCGGATGTAGCCGCGGACCGGTTCCAGGGCCATGCGGACCTCGCCGAGCGTCAGCGCGCGTTCGTGCACGCCGAGCAGGACCAGGGTGACCAGGGCGTTGACGGTGATCGGGGTGACGGCGTTGATGCCGACGGCCACCTCGAAGGCCAACCGCTGCACGGCCTTTCGCTCCCGCACCTCGACGTCCGGTGCGGTGGGATCGGCGGGTCGCAGCGGATCGCCGTTGGCGTCCAGGCGTTCTCGTGCCGACAGCGGCGCGCCGAAACGGATGTAGACGTTCCCGGCCGAATGCTGCTGGTTGCGGATGTAGCGGGCCAGCCAGGGCAGGCCCTCGGGTTTCTTGACGCCACCGGCCTGCTCGCTGGCGATCGCGCCGAGTTCGTTGAGCCGCTCGTAGGTGATCGACACCGGGACCAGCATCACGTCGTCGATCCGGCGCGAACGGATCGCCGCGGCAAGGTAATTCAGCAGGCCGTAGCGGGGCGGGCGGAGCTTTCCGGTGCGGGTGCGGCCGCCCTCGAAGTACCACTCCAGGTTGAAGCGCTTGGCCAGCAGGTAGGCGAAGTACTCCTCGACCACCGCCTTGTACACCTCGTCGTCGCCGAAGCTGCGGCGGATGAACACGGTGCCGGTGCGCCGCGCGATCGGGCCCATCGGCCAGAACCGCAGATTCGCGCCGCCGATCACGTGATTGGGCGGGAAGTCGTTGCGGGCCAGGGCATCACCGAGTACGAACGCGTCCACGTAGGAGCGGTGCGAGGGCAGGAACACCAGCGGATGGCCCTGGTTGATGCGGCGCAGTTCGGCCAAGCCGGAGCGGTCGTAGTCGACCTTCCAGGCCGAGGCGTGCACCGGGCGCATGGCCTGGGTGAACAGGTCCGAGACCAGACGGCTCTGTGCCGCAACGAGTTCCCGCAATCCCTTCTCCGCGCGGCGGTACACCTCGCGCGGGCTCGCGCCGATGTCGTCGGCGATGCCGTCGAGGCGGCGCAGGAATTCGGGGGAGTCCAGGATCTCCTCGGCGACCAGCCGCGGCACCTTGTAGCGGTCGCCGATGACGGCGCGCTCGGCGCGTTCGAGCGCGACGATCCCGGCCCGGACGATGGCGCGGGCGAACGGATCCGCGGCCGCGGCGGCGGTGGGATTGTTCGCGCGCAGCTCGCTCAGGCGGGCGGGTTGCCCGGTGAGCACGAGGTGGCGATCGGGCGCCTTGTGCACGAGACGTCGTTGCAGCAGCCGATGCGGTCTGCGGGGATTGCTGAGCGTGGCCAGATCGGCGAAGGTCATGCGCCGCACGCCATCTCGTTCCGCGGGTAGCCACAGCACCCGGATCGGTACCACCAGCGGATCGTCCCGGCGGCCGACCAGCCGCAGCGCCACCGCCTCGGCATCCAGATCGAGCTGGGTGACCGGGGCGTCGACCCCGAATTCCGCGTCGATACCGCCCTCGGCGAGCCAACCGCCGATCAGTTCGCGTTCCACCGGCGAACCGGCGTCCACGAGGGCGACCACCGACCTCGGGGCATCACCCGGTGTGGGCGGAGCCGGAACGTCGGGGCGGTGATCGATCATGGCGTGGACCTCCTACGTGTGACGCAATCCCCATTGAAGCCCGTTCGAGGTGTTTCGCGCAGGAGGTTGGCGAGGAGTTCGCCGGATCGGTGTTCTGGTTCCCGCCGTCCCAAAATCTTGTCAGGTAATGCTAACCTCACCACTGTTGATTAGGTAAGCATAACCTTGGAGGTTCGGTGTCGACCACGGACGACCGCGTGCGGATCGGGTATGAAGAGGGTCCGGGGGCGATGCTCACCGCGGATCGCGACGGCCCCGGGGGATTCGATGCGCCCGCGGCGATGGCCGCGCTGGCGGCCTGTGACCGGTTCGGGGAGTACGTGATGTACGAACGCCCCGGCGAGTGGGTTTTCGCGGCCGATCCGATCGGCAGTGTCGAACTCGACGCCTCCGAACTCCGGATCGGCTGGGACGGAAGCAATTCCGCGCAGTCGTGGCAGGGGCGTCCGGCGCAGGTGATCGATCGGGCGCTGGCCGGGCTGCCGCTGGCCGGGCGTAATGCGTACGGCTGGATCGGATTCGAGTTCTGCGCCTGGGCCTTGGAGGCGACCGCGCATCTGTCCGAGCGCACCCCGCTGGCTCATCTGATGATCCCGCGCATCGAGGTGCACATCGACGCCGACGGTGTACGGATCAGTGGCGCAACCGATTCCGAGAGTGCCGAGATCCGTGAGCTGATCGACTCCGCGCAGGACAGCGGGCTGCCGCGGGCGCATCCGGTCGACATCTCCGCGGATCCGACCGGTTACCGGGATCGGGTGGGTACCGCGGTCGACGAGATCCGCGGCGGCCGCTATCAGAAGGTGATCCTCTCGCGCCGAGTGGAATTGCCGTTCCCGGTGGACGTGCCCGCCAGTTATCGGCTGGGCCGGGTGCACAACACTCCGGCGCGCTCGTTCCTGTTGCGGCTGGGCGGTCTGGAGGCGGCCGGATACAGTCCGGAGCTGGTGGTATCGGTCGACGCCGATCGCGTGGTGACCACCGAACCGCTCGCGGGGACAAGGGCATTCGGTCGTGGCGCGGAGGTCGACGCGGCCGCGCGCGCCGAACTGGTGTCCGATCCGAAGGAGATCGTCGAGCACGCGATCTCGGTGCAGACCTCCTTTACCGAGATCGCCGCGGTGGCCGCGCCGGACACCACGGTCGTCTCGGATTTCATGGCCGTGCGCGAGCGTGGGAGTGTGCAGCATCTGGCCTCCACGGTGCGCGGTCGCCTCGACAGCGGTCGAAGCCCCTGGGAGGCATTGGAAAAGCTGTTCCCGTCGGTGACCGCGTCGGGAATTCCCAAGCGGGACGGGGTCGATGCGGTGTTCCGGCTCGATCACGACGCGCGCGGGTTGTATTCCGGTGCGGTGGTGACGGTTTCGGGCGAGGGCGCGTTGGAGGCGACGCTGGTGTTGCGCGCGGTCTATCAGACGCCCGACGGCGCGTGGTTGCGTGCCGGTGCCGGGATCGTGTCTCAGTCCACTCCCACCAGGGAATTCGAGGAGACCTGCGAGAAGCTGCGCAGTGTTGCTCCGTACGTGGTGAAGGCTTAGTTGTCACACGGGCCGCCCGCGGGGCCCTGTCGCGGGCGGCTCGTCGTGATCGGCGCATGCGGTGATCAGTGGGATGCCTTGTGCCGCAGCCGTGATCGAGCTCGGCTGCGGGCGGGGTTCACAGCGACGCGCGCAGCGCCTTCTTGTCGATCTTCCCGACGGCGGTCAGCGGCAGACTCGTCGAGAAGTGCAGCAGGTCAGGGTGTTTGAACCCGGCCAGGCCACGGTCGGTGAGGAACTGTCTGAGCTCGGCGAGGGTCGGATTCTCGCTCTGGGTGACCAGGACGACGCAGACCTTCTCGCCCAGTACGGGATCGGGCAGTCCGACCGCGGCCGCGTGCCGGATCGCGGGGTGGGCGAGCAGATGTTCCTCGAGTTCGTCGCAGGAGACGTTCTCGCCGCCGCGATTGATCACATCCTTGATCCGGCCGGACACGATGAGATGGCCGCTCGGCAGCTGCCGCACCAGATCTCCGCTGCGGTAGTAGCCGTCGGGGGTGAACGAGCGTGAATTGTGTTCCGGCGCACGGTAGTAACCGCGCAACGTGTACGGCCCGCGGGTCAGCAGCTCGCCCTCTTCGCCGGGCGGGACGTCGTTGCCGGACGCGTCGACCACGCGGATCTCGTCGTCGGGGGAGAGCGGTCGGCCCTGGGTGGTGCAGACGAGATCGTCCGAATCGTCCAGGCGGGTGTAGTTGATCAGGCCCTCCGCCATGCCGAACACCTGTTGCAGGGTCGCGCCGAGCGTGGGCCGTACCGTGCGGGCGTTCGCCTCGGCGAGTTTGGCCCCGCCGACCTGCAACAACCGCAGCGAGGACAGATCGGCGTCCTCCCATTCGGTTGCGGCGCACCACAATTGCGCCAGCGGCGGGACGACCGAGGTCACCGTGACGCGATGACGTTCGATGGCCGCGAACGCGGATTCCGGACTTGGATCGGACAGCAGCGCGATCGCCCCGCCGGTCCCGATCGTGCCCAGGATGCCGGGACAGGACAGCGGAAAGTTGTGCGCCGCCGGCAGAGTCGCGAGGTAGACGTCCTGCGGGCCGAATCCGCAGATCTCGGCGCTGGCCCGCGCGTTGTAGCCGTAGTCGTCGTGGGTGCGGGCGATGAGTTTGGGCAGGCCGGTGGTGCCGCCCGAGACCAGCATCACCGCGATCGCGCCGGCGGGCACCTCGGGTAGCGAATCCCCGTCGCGGGGAAGGGAATCCAGTGCGGTGAACGGGCCCGGATCGCCGACGACGAAGACCTGCCGCAGTCGGGGTACCCGGGCTTGCACCTGCGCCGCCAGTTCGCGATGGTCGAAATCGCCGACGCGGTCGGCTGTGAGATATGCCACCGCACCGGACAATTCGGTCAGATGCTCGATCTCGGCCCGGCGATGCGCGGGCAGGGTCAGCACCGGAATCGCCCCGGCACGCAGCAGGCCGAACAGTGCGACAACGAATTCCGGGACGTTCGGCAACTGCACGAGCACCCGGTCGCCGGGTTCGATACCGGTGGCCAGGAAGCCGTGCGCCATCCGGTCCGCCGCGGCGTCGAGTTCGCGATAACTGCGGGTCCCGGCCTCGTCCAGCAGCGCCGGGCGATCCGGCCACTGCCGGGCCGCCGCGCGCAGCAGTTCACCGAGGGGGCGGCCGTCCCAGTATCCGGCCGCGCGATACGCCTCGGCGAATTCGGTTGGGATGGGGGTGAATCCGTCGTGTGCCGTCGATGTCGATGTCACAGGTCCTGCCTCACGCTCACGATGCAACCCGGGATGCCGGTTACTCAGGTTAGGCAACCCTATCTCATGAATTTCTGGGATGTGCCGGCAGTTGCCCGGCCGGATCGCCGGGTGCGACACGCCGGGGAAGCCGGGCTCTAGACTCGGGGGCGTGAGTGAGTGGGATATCGCCGACATCCCCGATCAGAGCGGCCGGACCTTCATCGTCACCGGAGCCAATGGCGGACTGGGTGAGGTGACCGCGCGAGCGCTGGCCGGTGCGGGCGCGCGGGTGATCATGGCCTGTCGCAACGAGGTGAAGGCGCGGGCGGTAGCGGACAGTATCGGCGAGCGCGCGCAGGTGCGCCGCCTGGATCTGGCCGACCTGGACTCGGTGCGC
The DNA here is from genome assembly GCF_009604405.1 of Nocardia macrotermitis. Lineage (GTDB taxonomy): Bacteria > Actinomycetota > Actinomycetes > Mycobacteriales > Mycobacteriaceae > Nocardia > Nocardia macrotermitis. The sequence goes on along the minus strand of NZ_WEGK01000004.1, from coordinate 416,953 downwards.
GAGTTCGCCGACGCCGTCGGCCCCGCCGACGTGCTGATCAACAACGCCGGAGTGATGGCGCTGCCGCTGACCCACACCGCGCAGGGCTTCGAAATGCAGTTCGGCACAAACCATCTCGGCCATTTCGCGCTCACCGGACTGCTGCTGGACAAGATCTCCGACCGGATCGTCACGGTATCCAGCGGTGCGCATCTGATCGGGCGGATCAATCTGGCCGATCCGAACTGGGAACATCGCCGGTACAACCGCTGGCAGGCGTACGGGCAGGCCAAACTCGCGAATCTGATGTTCGCCCGCGAATTGCAGCGCCGCCTGACCTTGCACGGTTCGGACAAGCTCTCCGTCTCCGCGCACCCCGGCTACGCCGCGACCGATCTGATGTTCCACACCGATTCCCTGGTCCACCTGATCATGCCGCTGGGCAACCGCATCCTGGCGCAGAGCGCGGAGATGGGCGCGCTGCCGAGCCTGTACGCCGCCACCGCCGACGTCGAACCCGGCGGTTTCTACGGCCCGAACCGTCTCGGCGGCATGCGCGGGCACCCCGGTCCCAGCGGTTCCTCGGCCGCCTCCAAGGACGAGGTCACCGCCCGCCGCCTGTGGGATCTGTCCGAACAGCTGACCAAGGTCACCTACAACTTCGGCTGACAGCGAATATCCCGATGCGGGTGATGCAGGTCACTTTCCCGGATGTCACACCGGGCCGGGGTACGGCGTCTTCCTTGTGTAGCGCCGCCGACGGGGCGGCATCGCGAGAGTGAGGACAACAGTCATGGAAGCTCGTGTGAACGCATTCGAGATCGACGTCATCGCGAAGGTCATCAAGCGGCTGGGCGCCGTGGGGCAGATCCTCGATCAGTCGACGCTGCCCAAGCGCACGCAGGAACTGGTGAAGTTGCGGGCCAGCCAGATCAACGGCTGCGGCTTCTGCACCGATATGCACGCCAAGGACGCGGTGGCGGGCGGCGAGGACTGGGTGCGGCTCAACCTGGTCGCGGCCTGGCGCGAGGCCACCGTCTTCACCGAGCCCGAGCGGGCCGCGCTCGCCCTGGCCGAGGAGGGCACCCGGATCGCCGACGCGCAGACCGGCGTCAGCGACGAGGTCTGGGAGCAGGTGCGCAAGCATTACGACGACGAGCAGATCGGCGCGCTGATCTCGGTCATCGCGGTGATCAACGCCTACAACCGGTTCAATGTGATCGCGCAGACGCCCGCGGGTAGCTACCAGCCGGGCATGTTCGGCTGAGTATGAGACGCGGAATACGGCCCGGCGCAGGATCTTTCGATCCGATCCGGGCCGCGTCCCGGATGCGGTGCGGATGGGACAGGATGTGCGCCGGGTGGGATCTGCTAGAGTCGCCGACGTGCAGCGCGCGTATTTCTGGTTTATCTCCCCGGCCCCGGGTGGGTCGGTCGGTGAACCGCGCTGACCTAATTCACCCCGAGCCGGACTACCGGCTCGACGGGTAAATCCTCTCGGTGGGCCGGCCTAGAGATCAGGAACCCACCACGATGACCATCGCAGCCGATGCCGCCGCGAATCCTCTCGCCGATCTGGACGACCGTCGCACGCTGAGCGTGAGCCCGTTGCTCTCGCCCGCCGACGTGCGACGCTCGCACCCCATCGACAACACCCTCGCCGATATCGTCCGCGCGGGCCGCAAGGCCACCGTCGACGTGCTGAACGGGGACGACGACCGCCTGATGGTCATCGTCGGACCGTGTTCGGTGCACGATACCGAGGCCGCGATGGACTACGCGCGGCGGCTGGCCGCCAAATCCGCCGAACTGTCCGACCGGCTGCACGTGGTGATGCGGGTGTACTTCGAGAAGCCGCGCACCACGCTCGGCTGGAAGGGCCTGATCAACGATCCGCACCTGGACGGGTCGTTCGACGTCAACACCGGACTCGGCCTGGGGCGGCGGCTGCTGGTCGACATCACCGCGCTCGGGCTGCCGGTCGCGTGCGAATTCCTCGATCCGATCACCCCGCAGTACATCGCTGACCTGGTCTCGTACGGTGCGATCGGTGCGCGGACCGCGGCCAGTCAGGTGCACCGGCAGCTGTCCAGCGCGTTGTCGATGCCGGTCGGGATCAAGAACGGGACCGACGGTGATGTGCAGGTCGCCGTGGACGGGGTGCGGGCGGCGGGGGCCAGCCACGTCTTCCCGGGGACCGATCTGGACGGGCGGTCGGCGTTGATCCGGACGTCGGGGAATCCGGACTGCCACGTCATCCTGCGGGGTGGCAGCAACGGGACCAACTACGACGCCGCGTCGGTCGCCGAGGCGTGCCTGCGGTTGGAGAAGGCGAAGCTGCCGCAGCGCGTGGTGGTCGACGCCAGTCATGGCAACAGCAACAAGGATCACAACCGGCAGGTCGACGTCGTCACCGATATCGCCGAACGTCGCGCGGCGGGTGACCGCAGCGTCGTCGGGCTGATGATGGAAAGCTTCCTGATCGCGGGCCGCCAGGACCTGACCCTCGGCCACGCCGCCGACCTCACCTACGGCCAATCCATCACCGACGCCTGCCTCGATTGGGATACCACCGCAGCGCAATTGGACCGGTTGGCCGAGGCCGCCGGTTCCGCTGAGAATTCGTGACATCGCCGACTCGACATCAGGCGCGGCTCGGGTGGCGGTCGAATGCGGCCGCCACCCGAGCATGCCCGGGGCTGTGCGTCCGCTGAACTGCGTGCTCGGCGAGTCACATGCTCGATGACTGTGTGGTACCGGGAAGTATCCTCGCCCCGAGACGCCTTGCGCCATTCACCGTCGGACAGTACGAGCTCCGGGCGTGATCCCTCTTCGGACCGGCATCACACAGCATGCTGCGGTAGTGCGCTTGTGCGTGGATCATGTTGCATCGGCAAAGATTTCGCACCTTCGACGAGTGGTCCAGGTGGTTGGTGCCGGACGCTTCGGCGGATGGTCGGGCGGGCGTGTCGAGTGCTCGGTCGGAGGCCAGTGGGTTCGGATTGGACCGCGACAGTGGGGGATCGGGCGGGCCAGTATGAGTTCATGATCGGGATGACTGCGGTGGTCGGGGTTGTGTTGGCGGCGCTGGGGCTGGTGCTGACGCCCGGGCCGAACATGATGTATCTGGTGTCGCGGACGGTGTCGCAGGGGCGGCGGGCGGGGTTGGTGTCGTTGGGCGGGGTCGCGGTCGGATTTCTGTGCTATCTGACGGCTGCGGCGGCGGGGATCACGACGGTGTTCGCGGTGGTGCCGGAGTTGTACGTCGGGGTGAAGCTGGCGGGGGCGCTGTATCTCGGGTGGTTGGCGTGGAAGACGTTGCGGCCCGGGGGAATATCGGCGTTCGCGCCCAGTGCGCTCCCGGCGGATTCGACGTGGCGGCTGTTCGGGATGGGGCTGCTGACCAATCTGCTGAATCCGAAGATCGCGATCATGTACATGGCGTTGATCCCGCAGTTCGTGGTGCCCGCGCAGGGACGGATCTGGTTGCAGAGCCTGTGCCTGGGCGGGGTGCAGATCGCCGTCGCGCTCACCGTGAACGGGCTGATCGTGCTGGGTGCGGGGGCCATCGCGGGGTTCCTCGGGGAACGGCCGCTGTGGTTGCGGATTCAGCGGTGGGTCACCGGGACTCTGCTCGGCACGATCGCTGTCGTGCTCGCGACCGAGCATTCGCGTCCGCTACCGGCCGCGTGATCGTCGCTGCGGCACGTGAGGCGCTCTCGATCAGTTGGGCGTGAGGCGGCGGACTCCCTCGGCGATGGTTTCCTCCTTCTTGCAGAACGTGAAGCGCACCAAGCGATTCCAGGATTCCTTGTCGTCGGCGAAGACGGACACGGGGACCGCGGCCACACCGAGACGCTCAGGGAGTTCGCGGCAGAAGGTCATGGCGTCGGCGGCGGTCAAGGGCGTGATATCGGCGCACACGAAATAGGTCCCGTCGCTGCGTTTGACGCCGAATTCGGCCTCTTGCAGAGCCTTGGACAGCCGGATGCGCTTGTCCGACAAGGTATCCCGCAATGTCGCCACCCAGGGCATCTCGTTGTCGAGAGCGTGCGCGACAGCGGGCTGGAACGGCCCGCCGCCGACGAAGGTGAGGAATTGTTTGGCGGCCAGCACCCCGTCGAGCAGCGGCGCGGGCGCGCAGGCCCAGCCGATCTTCCAGCCGGTGACACTGAAAGTCTTTGCGGCACTGGATATCACGACGGTACGTTCGAACATGCCGGGCAGGGTGGAGATGCTGATGTGCTCGTGCCCGTCGAAGGTCAAGTGCTCGTAGACCTCGTCGGTGACCACGATGAGATCGTGTTCGCGAGCCAGTTCGGCGATGGCCAGCAGATCCGCGCGACCCAGTACCGTCCCGGTCGGGTTGTGCGGCGAATTCAACAGCAGCAGACGGGTTTTCGGGGTGATCGCGGCGCGCAGACTGTCCAGGTCGAGGGCGAAACCGTCGCCGTCGGGCACCAGGCGTGCGGTGCGGCGGGTGGCTCCGGCCAGGGCGACCGCCGCGGCGTACGAGTCGTAGTACGGCTCGATCAGCACCACCTCCTCGCCGGGCTCGACCAGGCCGAGGACCGCGGCGCTGATCGCCTCGGTGGCGCCGACCGTGACCAGGATCTCGCGGTCCGGATCGTAGGAGGTGCCGTACCGCGCGGCGCGATCCCGCGCGATCGCCTGCCGCAACACCGGCACCCCGCGACCGGGCGGATACTGATTGAACCCCTCCGCGATCGCTCGCTCGGCCACCTCGAGCATGGATTTCGGCCCGTCCGAGTCCGGAAAACCCTGTCCCAGATTGACCGCGCCGTGCCGCACGGCCAGTTCGGTCATCTCGGCGAAGATGGTCGAGGCGAACGGGCGGAGACGCGCGACGGTCGGCGGGTTCTGCATGGTCACAAACGTAGCGCGTGCGGTGCGGAGCGCTGGTGCCCGGGAACTTGCCCGAATTTCCGCTTCGCGAGAACTCGGCGGCCCGCCGGGAAGATCATCCGGGGATGCGGTGTTCACCGAATGGATGGGCACCGGCTCGCGCGGATGTCCCCCGAACGTGGTGAATCAACGCCCTGAGCGGGTACATTGCGTGCTCACACCCGGTGGCGGCGGAGGTGTCGGACCCATCGGTAAGAATGGACTCCGGCCCGCGAACCCGCAGGAGGCGCCGTGACAGACGGACCACTCATCGTTCAGAGCGACAAGACCCTCTTGCTCGAAGTCGAGCACGAGCAGGCCGATGCCGCGCGTCAGGCGATCGCGCCCTTCGCCGAACTCGAGCGCGCGCCCGAACATGTGCACACCTATCGGGTGACCCCGCTCGCGCTGTGGAACGCGCGCGCGGCCGGGCACGACGCCGAACAGGTCGTCGACGCGCTGGTGAAGTACTCCCGGTACGCGGTGCCGCAGCCGCTGCTGGTCGACGTTGTGGACACCATGGCCCGGTACGGCCGGTTGCAGCTGATGAAGCACCCCGCGCACGGGCTGGTACTGGCCAGCCTGGATCGCGCGGTGCTCGAAGAAGTGTTGCGGCACAATAAGATCCAGCCCATGCTGGGCGCGCGCATCGATGACGACACGGTTCAGGTGCACCCGTCCGAGCGCGGCCGGATCAAGCAGATGCTGCTCAAGATCGGCTGGCCCGCCGAGGATCTGGCCGGATACGTCGACGGCGAGGCGCACGCGATCGACCTGGACTTCGGCACCCACGCCTGGGAACTGCGCGATTATCAGGAGCTGGCCGCGGATTCGTTCTGGGCCGGTGGTTCGGGCGTGGTGGTGCTGCCGTGCGGCGCGGGTAAGACCATGGTCGGCGCTGCCGCGATGGCCAGGGCCAAGGCCACCACGCTGATCCTGGTGACCAATACGGTCGCCGGTCGGCAGTGGCGTCGGGAGTTGCTGGCCCGCACCTCGCTCACCGAGGACGAGATCGGCGAATACTCCGGTGAGCGCAAGGAGATCCGGCCCGTCACCATCGCGACGTACCAGGTCATCACCCGTAAGACCAAGGGTGAGTACCGGCATCTGGAGTTGTTCGACAGTCGCGACTGGGGCCTGGTCATCTACGACGAGGTGCATCTGCTGCCCGCCCCGGTCTTCCGGATGACGGCCGATCTGCAATCGCGTCGCCGCCTCGGCCTCACCGCGACCCTGGTGCGGGAGGACGGCCGCGAGGGCGATGTGTTCTCGCTGATCGGCCCCAAGCGGTACGACGCGCCGTGGAAGGACATCGAGGCGCAGGGCTGGATCGCCCCGGCCGACTGCGTCGAGGTCCGGGTGACGCTCACCGACGCCGAACGCATGGCCTACGCGACCGCCGAACCCGAGGAGCGCTACAAACTGTGCTCCACCGCGCGCACCAAACTCCCCGTGGTGGAGTCGATTCTGGCCCGGCACAAGGAATCTCCGAGCCTGGTCATCGGCGCGTACCTGGATCAGCTGGACGAGTTGGGCGAACATCTGAACGCCCCGGTGATCCAGGGCTCGACCCGCACCAAGGAGCGCGAGGCGCTGTTCGACGCGTTCCGCAACGGGGAGATTCCGGTGCTGGTGGTGAGCAAGGTCGCCAACTTCTCCATCGACCTGCCCGAAGCCTCTGTGGCAGTGCAGGTTTCGGGGACCTTCGGCTCCCGGCAGGAAGAGGCCCAGCGCCTCGGGCGGCTGCTGCGGCCGAAACACGACGGCGGCCAGGCGCACTTCTATTCGGTGGTGTCCCGCGACACGCTGGATGCAGAATATGCTGCGCACAGGCAGCGTTTCCTGGCAGAACAGGGCTACGCCTACCGCATCACCGACGCCGACGACCTGCTGGGCCCCGCGATCGGCTAGGCGCCACGAGCAACCGGAGGACAGGACTGGCATGACCACACGCCCGCCTTTCGAGTTCGTGGTCGACCGCGCGCACGCACACGCGGTGAACGAGGTCGTCGCGGATACTCGGCGGCTTCGGGTGATCGCGTTCGTCGTGACGGTCGTGCTCGGGCTGGGGACCGCCTGGTTGATCTGGTTGAACCACCCGTATTCGTTCCTGCTGGCCGTGGCGTTCGCGCTGGGCACGGTGACGGCGCTGTTCGTGGCGCTGTGGTCGCCGCATCGGGCGCGGATCGAGAAGCTGTATGCCGAGGGGGAACTCGTCCCGGCGATCGTCTCGGATCGGAATCCGCGGGGCGCGTTGCTGTTGGCGCTGGTCAATGTGGCCAAATCCGGTGCGGCGCCGCGATATGCGCTGATCACCCGGACCGTGCGGTCGCTGCCCGGACATCGGTCCTGGCCGGGTGAGCAGATTCCGTCGGTGACTGTGCGGGCCGATCGGGCGCCGCTGTCGGTGGGTGGGTTGCGGCAGACGGTCGGGGCCATGCCGATCGCCTGGGGGACGCGGGATCCGGACGTCCTCACGCGCGCTCGCGAGGCCATTCCGGAGGCCGAGTGGAAGCTGTTGGCCGACAACCGATCCCTGGCCGAGAAGGTGCGGACCGCGGATTTCGGTCGGCTGCTGCTGGATCCGCATCAGCTGCCCGAGGAGATGCGCGGATAGCCGATCGGGTCCGTGCCGACGGTCGATGCGGGCCGTAGCGGACTGTCGAGTGAGCTTGCGTCGGCGGTTGATGCGGGGTCCTCGCGGACTGATCGGGTGCGCCCACGCGGACAGCTAAAAGGTCTTGCGCGCCTTCGTATCATCGAGGGATGGTCCCTGTCGCGAATCTGCTCGCCTTCATCGTGGCCGGAACGATCATCATCGTGATTCCGGGGCCGGGCGTCCTGTTCACCGTCGGCCGCGCGCTGACCCACGGCAAGCGCGCCGCACTGGTTTCGGTAGTGGGGCACAGTCTCGGCGTCCAGGTCATGTTGGCACTGGTCGCGGGCGGGCTCGGCACGCTGGTCGCGGCCTCGGTGGTCGCGTTGACGATCGTCAAGATCTGCGGCGGACTGTATCTGATGTACATCGGCGCGCAGGCGATCCGGCAGCGGCGTTCGCTGCGCACGGCCCTGACCGCGTCGAGTTCGGCGCAACCGGCGACGCATCGGCGGGTACTCCGGCAGGGCTTCATCGTCGGGGTGACCAATCCGAAGGCGATCATCTTCTTCTCCGCGATGCTGCCGCAGTTCGTGGACCGCGCACACGGTTCGGTGCCGTTGCAGATGCTGGTGCTGGGCTGGATCTTCATGCTCATCGCCCTGGTCTCGGACAGCACCTGGGCGCTGCTGGCCGGGACCGCCCGCGACTGGTTCGCGCGGTCGCCGCGGCGGCTGGAGGCGGTCGGCGGGGCCGGTGGCGTGATGATCATGGGGCTGGGGGCGAGTGTGGCGGTCTCGGGCACCGGCGGTTAGCCGTCGCGATCGGCCGGGTGCGCCGCGGCGGCCCGGGCTTTCGGCTGCGTTAGCATCGACCGTCGCCGGAACCGTGTGCTGTGTGCCGAGAAGGGGTGGAGAGAATCCGCATGACATCGCACAAGTGGGTGTGCGCAGTCCTGACCGGTGTGTTGTTGGCGGCGGGGTCGTCGCTGCCCGCGCAGGCGCGCACGACCGCGGATCCGCTGGTCGGTGCGCCGGGTCTCGGCGATCCCTACTATCCCGACGACGGCAACGGTGGCTATCACGTCGGCCACTACGGTGTCGCGATCGATTACGATCCGCCGACGCATCATCTGAACGGCACCGCGCGCTTGGACGCCGTCGCCAATCAGCCGCTGCGCATGTTCACATTGGACTTCAACGGCCCTGACGTGCAACAGGTTTCGGTGAACAACCTGCCCGCCGGCTTCGCTCGCACCGGCGGGCACAAGCTGAATGTCACACCGGCACTGCCGATTCTGCCCGGACTGCCGTTCACGGTGACCGTTCGCTACGCCGGTGTCGAGGCGAACAATCCCGATCACGGCTGGACCTACTCGCGCAGCGGCGGCGCATTCGCTGCGGGAGAACCACATTCGGCGGCGACCTGGTATCCGCTCAACGACACTCCGTTGGACAAGGCGACTTTCGATCTGACCGTGACGGTTCCGCAGGAGTGGCAGGTCATTTCGAACGGTCTGCGGGTGCGCGACGACGTGCACGGTTCGCAGCGGACCGTGGAGTGGGCGACGCGGCATCCGGTGCTGGGATATCTGACCACCGTCGCGATCGATCATCTCGACTTCCTGAATCAGCGGCGCGCGAACGGGACTCCGCTGATCAGCGCCTTCGCCCCGCGTTCGGCGGTGCGCAAGGATCTCGAACGCCGGTTGCCGGAGGTGCTGGACTTTCTCGAATCCCTGTACGGCCCTTACCCGTTCGAAAGCGGCGGCGGTATCTACGTCGACACCGATCTGCACTTCTCGCTGGAGACCCAGACCCGGCCGGTGTACGCGCCGTGGACCGATCTGAACACGGTCGTGCACGAGAACACCCATCAGTGGTGGGGCGATTCGATGTCGGTGACGCACTGGTCCGACATCTGCCTGAACGAGTGTTTCGCCAGCTACACCGCCGACTACCTGTGGCCGGAACGCAAGCAGGGCAAGGATGTCGACGCGCTGTACCGCAGGACCGTCGCCGCATACCGTGACCGCGCGGGCTTCTGGCAGACCCGGCTGCAAAACCCCGGTGCCGGAAAGGAATTCACCTCGGTCTACTCGCGCGGCCCGCTGTTCCTGCACGCGCTGCGCCGTCTGATCGGCGACGGGGTCTTCTTCGGTTCGGTCGCGGAGTTCGTCCGCTCGCACGCGTACGGCCACGCTTCGATGCCCGAGTTCCGGCGGTACATCCAGTCTCGCACACCGATCGATCTGTCCGGCTTCTTTGCCGCCTGGCTCGACGGTGACACTCGCCCCGCCGATCGGTACCTCTACCCCGGAAATCTGCACGCCTGACGCGGCTCGGGGTATTGCCCACGGCTGCATCGGGTTTCGGTGCGCACCAGGCAGTGCGGTGACACACGACAGCTGGGCTGATTCCGTCCGCATCCTGGCGTCGTGCGTGTTCCCTCGGCTGTCGCATCCGCGCTGATCGTGCCCGCTGTACGACCGATCGAACAGTGCGGCAGCCTCCGGCGCTGGCCTGTCGGCTGGCGGCTGTGGGTGAAATCCGCTGCGGCCGCGCCGATTCGGACGATGACGTGTGTGCGTCAACTTCGCCGCCGTAACGCATGCGCGGCCCCGGACGACAATGATGGGACGTGTGTATCGACCGAACAGTCCATTGTGAGACCTAACGGTGCGACGCCGTTAACAATTGTGCTTACAATCTGTTCGCAGAATGCTCCGAGGGAAGGCCGAATACATGAATATCTATGGGCTGATGCTGCTCAGCAACACGCTGGGTCGCTCCCTCGGCTACCTGATGCTCGGCATCGAGGGGCTGTCGCAGCTGTACCGCACCGACTACTGAGCGAATCCGATCGGCGCTGCTCTCGGCGAGCGTAATCTCTTGTCGCCGAAGGAAAACGGGTTGTCGACCGGTATCTACTGGTCGATCAGCGCCACCGAGGCGATCCGGTGCAGGGTGAAGTTGCGCACCGCACCGGTCACCGGATCCAGGGCATTGAGCTGTCCGCCCGAGACCTGAAGTGGTTCGACGATGCGCTGGGTGGCGACGCCCTGGGCGTCGACGTATCCGATGCGTACCGGACGTCCACCCTGCACGGCGACCTGGAGCAGACCCATGGTCGCCGCGGTACTGGTGCGGGAACCGTCCGCACGCACCGCCCGACCCGACTTCGCCTGTGCCGCACGCTCTCCCGCGCGCAACTCCGCCACCAGCTGCCCGAGCTGCTCACTGCTGGGCAACGCCGGACGCCAGGCATTGCGGGTGTTCGGGCGGGCCGGAATGCGCGCGCCCCGCGGCCGCAGATCCACGATCGAACCCGCGGAATCCTCACCCGCCGGGGTGAATCCCGCCGCGCGCAGTTCGTCGAGTACCTCGGCGAGGGTGGCCTGCGAGATCGCGACCGTCGGCGCGACCGCCCGCAGCGCCAACTGTTCGGCGACCGGCGCGGCGAGCACCTCGGCCAGCAGCGCGGGATCCTCACTGCGCACGAACGATTGCGCGATACCGGCCCGCAACCGGCCGTGCCGGCGGGCCACGTCATCGATCAGATAGGTCAGCGACTGCGGGACCGGCGTGCGCGAATGCGTGGTGAACAGCTGATGCAGTTCGGCCGCGGTCATCCCGGCGTCCAGGGCGCGCCGCACCGAGGTCTCGCCGATCCGGTAAACGGTTGCCGCACCGGCCGATTCGATATCGGCGACCAGCGCGATCCGGCTCTGTAGCTCCGGGACCAGCGGTCCGGGCGCGATCACCGTCAGATCCGCCTGCACCAGCACGTGATCGACGGGATCCGGTAGCGCGGAATCCATTTCGGCCTCGGCGTTGCGCAGCGACTCCTCGGGGACGGCCGGATCGCCGGGACCGGTCGGGCCGTGCAGCAGTGCGCGCCCGGCGGAGGTCAGCGCGTCGCGACCGACCAGCCCCAGCGTCGCGGCCTCGGCGAGCGTGCGTTCCACGGCCTCGATGTGGAAATGTCTGCGTAGCCGTGGTTGCCGCCACGCCAGCACGCGGGCCAGATCGGTGGCCGATACCCCGGTGCCAGGCGGGAATTCGGCCAGCAGGCTCAGCATCGCGCGCCGATCCCGGACCGCGTGCATATTGCGCAGTTCGATCGACAATGCCGCCAGCGGTTTGTCATTGGCGTCGCGCAGGCCGATCATCCACGGGAAGCGATCCAATTCCAGCCAGGCGTGCGCGAGCGTCACCCAGCGGCGGGCCGGGGAATGGTCGCGCCAGCCGTCGGCGGTGGTCGTGGGGGCCCAGCAGTCGTCCAGGGCGTCGTCCGGCGGGGCCGGTTCGGGAATTCCCTTGTCCAGCAGGCGGGCCGCCGCGAGCACCTCGGCGAGCAGGCCGACCCGGGTCTCCTCGACGCCGGTCTGCTTGGCGATCCGGCGCAACTCCCGCACCCCCAGCCCGCCCGAGCGCAGCGCGGGTGCGGGCACGGTACCCACCGTCTCGAGGATGTCCCCGCAGTGGCGCAGCAGCTCACCCACCTCGCCGGCGGCCGCGGCATTGACATCGGCCGCGGTGTGTTTGACCGGAGCCGGTTCGGGCTGGACGAGCGCGTGCGGATCGGTCACCGGCTCGCGGCGCAGCACCTGACCGACCGCGTGCGGCAGTTCGACGGTCTCCTCGTCGATCCAGTTCAGCAGGCGATGGGCGAGCAGCCGCTGGATCGGGCGGTCCGGCGCGGTGCCGGGGGCCGCGTCGCGGGTGCGGCCGCGCGGGCCGGTGGCGGCGAGCTTGTCCAGCAGGGCGCGTTCGGGATGCGCGATCTCGGTCAGCGCCCGCACGATCTCCGATTCGGTCAGGGCGTCGGGAATTTCGGTGGTGCTGCCCAGTTGCCAGGGCAGCGCGTCCTTCGCGGACGCGACCAGATGCAGTTCCTTCGTCCCCCAGACCAACGCGCGGGCGGTGAGCCGGGCCACCGACGCATCGACCGTTCTGGCGGGCACGCGATCGCGGAGCAGCTCGTGTAACTGCTTGCGCGGCAGCGGGGTCGCGGTACGTCCGGGAAAGGCCGAGCCGTGCACGGTCAGGGTTTCGATGACGGCGAAATCGAGCGTGTTCAGATCGTCGCAGGCCCGCAGCACCGAGGCGCGCTGTTCGGCCCGCGCGGCCAGTACGGCCATCGACGCGGGCAGCGGCACGGCCAGATCCGGCCGCAGTTCCAGCAGGGCGACCAGATCCTCGTCGGCGCGGGCGGACAACCAATCGGCCAGCGGCCCGGCACCGGCCGCGCCTCGGGCGGCGGGAGCGGTTCCCGTGGGACGGTCGTCCCCGGTCCGGGGCGTGCGGTCGGTCGTGGTCATCCTGTCCAGCGTACGGCGACACGCGGGTGGGCGCTGGGGGACCTGACACCGTCGCCGAGTGCCGATGCGAGCGTGTACTGATCGGAGCGGGCGTGCCAGAATGATCCCGTGGTGAACAAATCGAAGAAACCCTACGTCGACAACGGCTGGCCGCAGCTCGCCAATGGCGACCACGCGGTCACCGAACTCTCGTCGGCCCGTTCCGGTGGCCTTTCGCCCTTCGGCGAGGACACCGAGTTTCCGGTACCAGCGGAAGAGATCGCCTACGTGCACCCGCACACGGTGATCAATCGCTGACCACGTAGCAGAGAAGGCCCCACATCCTTTCGGATGTGGGGCCTTCTCTTGTTTCCCGATAAAAAGCTGAAACGTGCCTCAGGCAGACTCGATCAGTTGGGCAGGAAGCTCTTGTTCGCCTCGAAGAAGTTGACCACGCTCGGGTCGAGCTTGACGCCGCTGGCCTTGGCGGCCTTGTAGGCGTCCATGGCCTGCTGCGGCAGCTGGATGCCGTGCTGTTGCGCCATGGTGATGCCCTTGTCGACGGTCTGGAAGACCTGCTGGCTGCCATCCGCGGACTGCTGCGCGGGAGCCTGCGCCTGGGGCGCGAGGTTCGGCTGAGCCTGGGTGTGCGGCGCGGCCTGGACGTGCGGAGCGGCCTGCTCGGTGGTGTTGGAGGCCGGAGCGGTGCGCTGCGTCGGCGAGCTGTGCAGGCCGAGGTGCGAGGAGCAGGAGGGCCAAGCGCCCCAACCCTGGGTCGCGAGGACCTTCTCGGCGACCGCGATCTGCTGGTCCTTGCTGGCGTGCTCGGGGCTGGAGGCGTACTGCGTGCCGCCGTAGGAGTTCCAGGTGCTGGGGGAGAACTGGAGACCGCCGTGGAATCCGTTACCGGTGTTGATGCCCCAGTTACCGCCGGACTCACACTGCGCCAGCTTGTCCCAGTCGGAGTCGGGAGCCGCAGCGGCGTGACCGGCGAGGGCGACGCCCGCACCACCCATCATCGCGCTCGTGACGGCAACCTTCGCGACGGTACGGCCGGTGTTGGTCGGCTTGCGATGGCGTCCACTCATATCGGGTGTCTTCCTCTCGTACGCGCCTGCGAGGTGAGCTGTCGGGTTCGGACTGAGAGGCCGTCCGGCCCTGGCACACCGGGTGGTGCACCGGGGCTTCACCCCAAGGAATCGGTCGTTTCCGGCCGGTTCCGCTTCCCTGCCTGTAAGGGAACGTGGGTTCCCCGCCCTCGCCCCTGTGTTCCTCGGGGTCCGGTACCCGCGGGGCGAGGTTCGGTGCGGCGGGCCGGTGGTGTCGGGACTGCTCCCGACAGGGATAGACGGTACGACGATCGCCGCGAAAAATCACTATTTGGTAACCGGCGTGTGCGAGCGGGTCACGCACGCGCCCAACGTCTTCGGGATGGCTTCTGCGCAGGTGAGTGCGTTGTCACGTATGCAAGTACGGTCCGTGACCGCGCCGTGATCTCCCCGTGATGTGACGAACGTCACATGTGTAGTCGGGTAACGAACAGGGCATACCTGGTGTCGCCGAACGAGTTCGTCGCACGCGGGGCCGCGCCGGATTCAGCGCGCCCGGCGGCCGGACCACAGCGCGAACCCGATCGCCAGCAGCAGCCCGCCCGGCGTCGCCACCATCGCCACGAGATACAGCCACAGTCCCGGATGCGCGTCGGAGACCATCGGGATGAGGAATATGGCGATCACGGCCAGCACGCCGATCGCGAACAGGCCCACGGCGAGGGGCAGCAGCCGATCCGCGGCGCGGCGCGGGGAACGGTCAGAAGAGGTATCCGGCATTGCTGCACCGTAAAACTGATGTGCTTCGGGAAACGTCACCGGGGTAGACTCGACCACAATCGCGTCCTGCACAGCTGTGGGGCGCGTTCTTTTCGCGAACGCAAGGGCCCCGGACGTATTCCGGTGCCGATGACTGTGTCCGGTCGTCCGGGCATTCGAAGATGAACAGGTGAGCGCAGTGCCGACCGGCAAGGTGAAGTGGTACGACGTCGAAAAGGGCTTCGGTTTCCTTTCCCAGGATGAGGGGGAGGACGTCTATGTTCGGTCGTCTGCGTTGCCCAAGGGTGTCGAGGGGTTGAAGCCCGGGCAACGGGTTGAATTCGGGATGGCCGCCGGGCGTCGCGGGCCGCAGGCGCTGAGCCTCAAACTGCTCGAGCCGCCGCAGTCGGTGCGCGGCGGAGAGCGGCAGGGGCACAAGGAATCCGCGCCGCAGCAGCCCCGCAAGAACCCGGACGACCTGCACGGGATGATCGAGGACATGATCACCCTGCTGGAGGCGACGGTGCAGCCGGATCTGCGCAAGGGCAAGTATCCGGACCGCAAGATGTCCCAGCGCATCGCCGAGGTGGTACGGGGCGTCGCGCGCGAATTGGATCACTGAGCGGATCGTTCTCCGCGGCCCCGGCACATCCGATGTGCCGGGGCCGCGGTGTATTCGGGGTCGGTCGCCGCGAAAGTTGTCGGTGGGTGCGGATATAACTCATCTGTCGATCGGACTCACCTGTCGGCACGGGCATTCGAACCGGATACGGGCATTCGAACCAGAAGGGCGAGCAGCTATGACGACCATCCACGACCACCTGGAGGAGTTCTACGGCCTGCCCGCTCACGATTTCCCGAAAGCTCCGGCCGCGGGCGAGGCGCTACCGGAACTGCCCGCGGCGGATGCGGTCGCGTGGCGGGTGCGCGTGGACTACTACGGCGATGACGACGGGGAGTCCTGGACGGACAGATTCGCCCGGCTCCTGGATTCGGTGGCCGCCGAGCGGGTGCGCGCGTTGATCGTCGGCGACTGGGGAGGGGCCTCGCAAGACACGTCGGAGGAGGTCGTCGGCGCACTGGTCGCCGCGAGCGGTCGGCTGCCGGGGCTGCGCGCGCTGTTCCTGGGTGACATCACCATGGAGGAGGCCGAGATCTCCTGGATTCTGCAGAGTCAGGTGAGTCCGATCCTGGTGGCGTTCCCCGCGCTGGAGGAATTCGCTGTGCGCGGTGGACAGGATCTGGCATTCGCCTCCGTGCGGCACGAGCGGCTGACCCAGTTGACCGTCCAGTCCGGCGGGCTTCCGGCCGAGGTGGTGCGTGGTATCGCGGGGTGTGATCTGCCCGCGCTCACCCATCTGGATCTGTGGCTGGGCACCGAGGAGTACGGCGGCGATTGCGAGCTGTCGGATCTGGAGCCGATCCTGACCGGTACGAAATTCCCGAACCTGCGCGATCTGGCCTTGCGCAACAGCGATATTCAGGACCGGATCTGCGGGGCGCTGGCCACCGCGCCGGTCGTCACGCAGCTTCATGCCCTGGACGTTTCGATGGGGATACTCACCGACGAGGGGGCCGCGGCCCTGGTCACCGGCCAGTCGCTGACCCACCTGACCTCGCTGGACATGCACTACAACTTCATGTCCGACGCGATGCGGGGCGCGGTGCGCGCGCAGCTCGAACCGGCGGGCGTCGAGGTGAATGTGGACCCCGACAGCGCCGACAACTCCGACGAGGACTACCGATTCGTCGCCGTCGGTGAGTGAACGGCCATGTCGGAGAACGATTTACCGGTGAGCCGCGAGGCTCCGCCGCGCTGGGTGGTGGTCGGTAACGGCGCGAATCGGCGGGTGCGGATGTTCGCCGAGGCCGCGCGGGCGGCCGGGCTGCGTCCGCCGCGAGTGGTCGAGTGGCGCGAGGTGTTGAGCGGTGCGGGGCACGATTTCGCCCCGGACGAGCTGGTGCGCCTGGACTCCCCGGGCGAGGATCCGGTGCTGGACGAGATGCTGCGCGGGGTGCGGGAGCCTGCGCGGGTGGAGGGTTCAGCGCGCTGGTATTCCGGCTGGTTGCGGGCGGTGCGGTCGCTGCGGGGCGGGATTCGGCTCGACGATCCGGACGAGTTGGGGGTGCTGTTCGACAAGCGGCTGTGTCATGCGCGATTGGCGGGTAGCGGTGTGCCGGTTCCCGATTCGCCGACTTCGGGTGCGGGGAGTGCGGTGCGGGACTGGTCCGAGGTGCGGGCGCTGATGCGTGCGGGCGGTCTGCCGCGTGTGTTCGTGAAGATCGCGCACGGGTCCTCGGCGTCCGGGGTGCTCGCGGTGGAGACTGCCGGGGGCGGGTGTGTGCAGGCGACCACGTCGGTCGAACTCACCGGCGATGGCAGGCTGTACAACTCGTTGCGGGTGCGTAAGTACACCGATGAACGTGAGATCGCCGCGATCGTTGATCGGCTCGCACCCGATGGGCTGCACATCGAGCGGTGGCTTCCCAAGGCGGCGTTGGGCGGGCGTGTGGCCGATCTGCGGGTCGTGGTGATCGCGGGCCGCGCGACCCATGCCGTCGTGCGCACCGCTCGCGCGCCGATGACGAATCTGCATCTCGGCGGTACCCGTGGTGATCTCGACGAGGTGCGCGGCCGGGCCGGTGAGCACTGGGTGCGGGCGCTGTCGATCTGTGAGGAGGCCGCTGCGTGTTTTCCCGGGACACTCTGTGTCGGAGTCGATCTGCTTCCCGCGATCGGTTGGCGGCGTTTCGCGGTGGGTGAGGTCAATGCCTTCGGTGACCTGCTGCCGGGCTCGACCGGGTTGCCGGAGGGACCGGCCGCCGGGCTGGACACCTACACCGCGCAGATCCTTGCGGCACACCGGAAGTACGGACCGGAGACATCGGGCGATCGCGAACTCGTCTCGGCCGGAAGCCAGCTGTGATGAGTACTGCCCCCGAACTCTCCGACGGTGTCTCTGTGGATGGTGCTCATCTCGCATTGGATCTCGTAAGTGATGGTGTGTGTTCCTCGGGCCATGACGATCGCGTTCCCGACCATGTCGGCCCTCGGTCGGGTCGGAGTGGCTCTGCTCCGAGGTGCGAAGGTCCCGCCGCTGCCCAGGTGGGTCCCGCGTCGGCTGCCGATCTCGATCCCGATATGAACGAGGTCGTCGGTCGGGATGATCTGCTGCTGCTCACCCTGGATACGTTGCGGTACGACGTGGCGGCCGAGTTGGCTGCTGCGGGGGAGTTGCCGACGTTGGCCGCTCATCTGCCGGGTGGGCGGTGGGAGCGTCGGCATGCGCCGGGCAATTTCACCTATGCCTCGCATCAGGCGATATTCGCGGGATTTCTGCCGACGCCCGCTACTCCGGGGCCGCATCCGAGGTTGTTCGCGGCGCAGTTCGCGGGTAGTGAGACCACCGCGGAGCGCACGTTCGTATTCGACGCACCCGATCTGGTGACCGCGCTGGGGGCGGTGGGGTATCACACGGTGTGTATCGGCGGGGTGGGCTTCTTCAACAAGCAGGGGGCGTTGGGGAATGCGTTGCCGGGGCTGTTCGCGGAGAGTCATTGGGAGCGGGAATTCTCGGTGACCTCGCCGACCTCGTTCGAGGCGCAGATCGCGTGTGCGGAGCGGATCGTCGCGGAACTGCCGAGGGAGAGGCGAATTCTGTTGTTCCTCAATGCTTCCGCGCTGCATCAACCGAACTGGTTCCATCTGCCGGGTGCGACTCGTGCGGCCGGTGACACGCGGGAGACGCACGCTGCGGCGTTGCGGTACATCGATCGGCACGTGGGCCGGTTGTTCGACGTGATGCGTTCGAGGCGAAGGTGTTTCGCCATCGTGTGTTCCGATCACGGCACCGCCTACGGGGACGGCGGTTACACCGGGCATCGCCTGGGGCACGAGTCGGTGTGGACCGTTCCGTACGGCCAGTTCTTCCTGGAGCCGTCGTCGTGACCGCCGTTGCCGCATTGCCGCGGCCGTATCAGAACTACGTCTACGCGTATCCGCACAAGACGTCGTACCGGCCGTTGTCGCCGCGTCCGGCGTTGGCGCAGTTGTGGCGGGATGAAGCGCGCCACGCGTTGTCGCTGTACCTGCACATACCGTTCTGTGAGGTGCGGTGCGGGTTCTGCAATCTGTTCACCCGCGTCGGCGCGCCCGACGGGTTGACCGGACGTTATCTCGACGCGCTCGAGCGACAGGCGCACGCGGTGCGCGAGGCGCTGGGCGAGCGGCCCGAACCCAGCTTCGCCACGGCGGCGTTCGGCGGCGGCACGCCGACCTATCTCGAGGCGCGCGAGTTGGAACGGCTGTGCGATATCGCCGAACAGGTGATGGGTGCGGATCTGCGGGCGATTCCGCTGTCGGTCGAGGCGTCACCCGCCACGGCCACCGCCGATCGGCTGGCCGTGCTGGCCGCGCGCGGGACGACGCGGCTGAGCCTGGGTGTGCAGAGCTTCGTCGATGCCGAGGCGCGCGCGGCGGTGCGTCCGCAGCGTCGCGCCGATGTCGAGGCCGCACTGGGATGCGTTCGCGCAGCGGGGATTCCGGTGCTGAACATCGATCTGATCTACGGCATCGATGGTCAGACCGAATCCAGTTGGCGACTGTCCCTGGACGCGGCATTGCAGTGGCAGCCGGAGGAGATCTATCTGTATCCGCTCTACGTGCGTCCGCTGACGGGGTTGGGTCGACACGTCGATCCGGCTGTCTCCGAACGGGATTGGGATGCGCAGCGGCTGAACAGATATCGCGAGGGCCGTGATCACCTGCTCGCGCACGGCTATCGGCAGGTCTCGATGCGGATGTTCCGGCGGGTGGACGCGCCGCCGCAGGGCCCGGACGACTACGCCTGTCAGACCGACGGCATGATCGGGCTGGGTTGTGGTGCGCGGTCGTACACCTCCACGCTGCACTATTCGTTCGATTACGCGGTGTCGTCGCGCGAGGTGCGGTCCATCATCGACACCTACACCGCTACAACGGATTTCACGCGCGCTCTGGTCGGACGCGCGGTCGATGACGGTGAGGCGCGGCGTCGGCATCTGCTGCAATCCCTGCTTCAGGTCGACGGATTGGCCGTTGCCGACTACGAACTGCGTTTCGGTCGCGATCCCCGCGCAGATTTCGCCGCTGAGCTGGGCTTACTCGCCGAACGCGGCTGGCTCGACGACACCGCCGACCGTCTGCGCCTGACCCCGAACGGCCTGGCCTACTCCGACGCCATCGGTCCGGAATTCTTCTCACCCGCGGTCCGATCCGCCATGGCCGATTACGAATTACGGTGACCGGCAATGAATTCGACGGCAATGGATCAGACGCCATGGACCTGACGCTGCTGTATCGCGGCCCGCTGGCCTCCTGCGATTACGACTGTCCGTACTGCCCGTTCGCCAAACGCCGCGATACGCCCGCACAACTGCGCGCCGATCGCGCCGCCCTCGAACGATTCACCTCCTGGGTCCGGGAGCGAACCGACGACCGTCTCTCGATCCTGTTCACGCCCTGGGGCGAGGGCCTGGTGCGATCCTGGTATCGCCGTGCGCTCGTGGAACTTTCGCGGCTGCCGCAGGTCGAGCGCGTCGCGATACAGACCAATCTGAGCTGCCGGACCGACTGGCTCACCGAGGCCGACCTCGACACGCTGGCCCTGTGGTGCACCTACCATCCGGGCCAGACCCCGTACCGCCGTTTCCTGGACAAGGCCGAGCGGCTGACTCGATCCGGTGTGCGTTTCAGCGTCGGAATCGTCGGCCTGCCCGAACATCTCGCCTCGGCCCGGCAACTGCGCGCGGACCTCCCCGACCACGTCTACCTGTGGGTCAACGCCGCCGAGGGCCACACCTACACCGACGAACAAGCCGACACCTGGACCGCGCTGGACCCACTCTTCCCCTACAGCCGCCACCCGCACCGCTCCGCCGGACAACCCTGCCGCACCGGTTCCAGCGTCCTGTCCGTCGACGGCGAGGGCACCGTCCGCCGCTGCCACTTCGTCCCCGAAACCCTAGGCAACCTCTACGACGGCACCTACCGCACCGCCCTCACACCCCGCCCGTGCCCACGCACCGAGTGCGACTGCCACATCGGCTACGTCCACCTCGAAACCCTGCCGCTCTACGACGTCTTCGCAGGCGGCGTCCTCGAACGCATCCCGGCAGCCCCCGCTCACCCCGAATCCGCGATACGCCTGGGCCTCCCCGAATCACGCTCGCCCACAACCATTTCCGTGGGTGTCCCGCCGCAGCCGGGATGTGTTCCACTCAGGCGGTTTTGACCGACCAAGCCTGGTACGGGACGAAGAATTCGTGGCCGAGGGTGTCGCGCGCGGGGAGGACCAGTTGCAGTTCGAGGCCGACCAGGCGCAGGTTGCGGGTGGGCTGCGACGGGACGGTCAGGGCGAGGGTGCCGGGCTCGAAGTCGAGGTAGGTCTTCACATCGCGGACCACGGTGCGATTGTCGGGCAGCACGTACTCGCGCACCATGACCCACGGCGCGTCGGCGATCTTCTTCGGCAGCGAGATCTGCACCGGGTTACCCGCGGGCTGCACCGGCACGGTGATGTCGCTCTGCTGGCACGGGTTCATGTGCACCTGACCGGAATCGGCGATCCCGGCGACCGTGCAGTACTTGTACGGCGGCACGGTGACGGACTTGCCGTGCGCGTACACCGTGAGCGCCGGAACGGGTGTGGTCGCGTTCCGGACCGCCACGGTGACGACGGCGGCCACGGCGACGATCACGACGAGCACGCCCGCCGCGGCCAGCGCGACGATCGTGCGGGTGCTGGGCTTGGTCACGGATTTCCTGTCGCTGGTCGGGTTGCGTTACCGGGCGGAGTGTCCGCGGGGACCTCCTGCTTGGCGTGCTGTGGTCGGTTGCCGCCCAGACCGGGCAGCAGCGAATGCCCACGGTAGCTCACGAAGGTTTGCGCCAATCCCACCGCCAGCACCGCGGCCACCACCGCGAAGCCCTCCCACCAGACCGTGGGCAGCAGCACCCCGCCCGCGCCGCCCACCACCCAGGACAGTTGCAGCACCGTTTCCGAACGGCCGAATCCGGACGCGATCGATTCCGGCGGCAGATCGTCCTGGATCGAGGCGTCCAGCGACACCTTCGCCAGGGCGCTCGCGCACGCGGCGACCAGCGTGGCCAGGGCCGCGCCCAGCAGGTTGTCGGTCAGTGCCGCGACCACCGCGACGATCGTGCACGCGGCCGTGCAGACCAGCACGATCAACGCCGGACGTCCGAGTTTCATGCGCGCGCCGGTCGCATTGCCCGCGAAGTTGCCGATCGCCGCGGCCGCGCCGACCGCACCGAGCATCGCGGCCTGCTGCACCGGACGATGCTCGGTCGATTTCGCGACGAAGGCGACGTAGAAGGTGAGGAATCCGGTGAGTACCCGGATGGCGCTGTTGCCCCACAGCCCGGTCACCACCGAGCGGCCCAGCGGTTGACGACGTTTACTCGGTGTGACGGTGGAGGTTTCGTTCTTGTCGAGGACCTCGCTGTCGCGGTGGTAGCCCAGCGTCGCGGGGACCTCGCCCTCGGTGACCTCGACCCAGGACGGGATGCGCAGGCTCAGATAGGTCCCGGCGCCGGCGATGAGTGCCGCGAAGACCAGTGCGCCGGGCGATCCGGCGATCGCGGCGATCGCCCCGGCCACCCCGCCCGCGCCCAGTGTGCCGCCGACCAGACCGAAGACGGTGAGCCGGGAATTGGTGCGAACAAGATCGATTTCCGGTGGCAGCACGCGCGGGGTCACCGCACTCTTGAGCACCGCGAACGATTTGCTCAGGATCAGCATGATCAGGGCCAGCGGATACAGCGCCCAGCCGTTGAAGTTGAAGATCAGCACGATCGCGACGACCGCGCGCACGGCGAACGATCCGGCCAGCGCGAGTCGGCGGCCGCGTTGCAGCCGGTCCAGCAGGGGGCCGATGAGCGGCGCGATCACCGCGAAGGGGGCGATGGTGATCAGCAGGTACAGCGCCACCTTGCCCTTGGATTCGGCGGTCTGCGCGGCGAAGAACAGGGTGTTGGCCAGGGAGACCGCGATGGCGGCGTCGAGGGCGAAGTTGGCCATCGTCGCGTAGACCAGTGCGCTGAGCCCGGATTCGCCCGCGCCGTCGGCCTCGGCCGCGCGCTGGAAGGTGCGGAAGCCGCGTCCGGTGAGTTCCACGCTGCGCATCGCGACGACCCGGGTGACGGTCAGCTTGCGGGGCTTCTCGGCCGGGGGCTCGGTGTGGTCGGCAGGCGGATCGGCTTCGGGCGAGCCGCTCGGAGTCTCGCGCAACGGCCGGGTCGGCGGCGGCGTGTCTCGCGGTGGTTCGTCCCGCGGCGCGCCGTCCCGCAACGCCCGCGTGCCCGACGACTGCTCCGACGGCATCCGCCGGGTCATGAATTCGGGTACGTCGGGTTCGCCGCCGCGTCGCGGCAACGGTGGCAGCCGATCGTGGGACGCGGTGTGCGGCGGGGGATACCGGTCGTAACCGGGATGTCGCTGGGTGAGCGGGGATTCCTCGCCGTCCCGGCGCCCCGGATCGGTGCCGGAGGGTTCACGGGAGGCAGTCACACCGTCGATTCTCCCGCACTCCCCGAAGATGCGCGGCCGGGGCCGGGTGTGATCCTGCCGTTCGGAAATTCTCCACCCTGGAAGCGCACGTCGCCTCCGGTCGCTCACCTCTCGCCGAGAGTCGATTGCGGCAGGGTGTGAGCCGCCGATCCGTGGCCCGGGATCGGTGATGTCGTATGCCGCTCAGCGCGGGACGAATTGGACCTCGAACATCGTCGGCCAGTTCTTGCCGGTGATCAGGAAGTGGTCGGTGCCGGGGAGGTCGGTGATGCCGTTGAGGACGTCGGCTCCGGCCTGTTGGGTGGGGGTGAGCAGGGTGCCGACGTCGATGTCGCCGAGGACGCGGCCGGAGGTGGGATCGATGTGCAGGATGTGGTTGGTGGGCCAGTCGTTGGCGTAGACGGTGCCGTCGGGGGCGCAGTCGAGTTCGTTGAGGCGGGCTCCGGTGTAGTCGGTCAGGCGGACCGTGCCGGTGGGGGCGAAGGTGGTCGGGTCGCGGAAGGTCAGGGTGCTGGTGCCGTTGCTCATGACCACGCTTTTGCCGCGGGTGCACAAGCCCCAGCCCTCGCCTTCGAAGTGCACTCGGCGGCGTTCGGCGAGGGTGGCCGGGTCGCGGTCGAAGGCGATGCCGTTCTGCCAGGTCAGTTGCCACAGCGTGTCGCCCGCGCGGGTGATGCCCTCGCCGAAGTACTTCGGGTCCAGGTCGATGCGGGCCAGTTGCGTGCCGGTGGTGAGGTTCGTCGCGCGCAGACCGGACTTGCCCTCGAGTCCGGTGCTCTCGTAGAGGACGTCGCCGTCGATCTCGAGGCCCTCGGTGAACGCGGTGCGGTCGTGCGGGCGGGTTGCCAGCACCTTGACGCCCAGGTGCGGGGTGGTGTCGAGCAGGCCACATCCGGTGATCCCGGCCAGTGTCACGGCCACTGCGATCAGCCCTGTCGCGGCCAACGCACGGGGTTTGCGTTCCATGCGGCAAAATGTAGGACGTGAGCGCAGTTTCTGTTTCGGAGCCCGGTGTGCGACCGATCCTGGCGGAGGCGGTCGACGTGGCTCGCCGTGCGCTCCTGGAGTTGCAGCCCGAGGGTGTGGGCGAGCATCTGGGCGTGACCGCCGAGGACGAGTACGCCGCCACCCACCACTTCGCGACGACCCTGTCCGGGTATCGCGGTTGGCAGTGGGCGGTCGTGGTGGCCGCACCGCCGGAGGCCGATCGGGCCACGGTCAGCGAGTCGGCGCTGCTGCCCGGCCCCGACGCCCTGATCGCCCCCGACTTCATCCCGTGGGAGCAGCGGGTGCGTCCCGGTGACCTCGCGCCCGGCGATCTGCTGGCCCCCCTGCCGAACGACCCGCGTCTGGTGCCCGGCTACCTGGTCACCGGCGATCCGGTCGTCGACGACGTCTGCGAGGAGCTCGGCCAGGGCCGCCCGCAGGTGCTGAGCCGCGAGGGCCGCGAGGAGGCCGCCGAACGCTGGTTCACCGAGTACGGCCCCGACACCGAGATGGCGCGAGCCGCCGCCTCGACCTGCCGCCTCTGCGGCTTCTACGTCCCCCTGGCCGGCGCCATGCGCGCCTCCTACGGCGTCTGCGCCAACGCCCTCGGCGCCGACGGCCACGTGGTCCACGCCGAATACGGCTGCGGCGCCCACTCCGACACCGAACTCCCCACCGGCGGCGGCTCCCCCCTCTACCAGGCTTATGACGACGCCGCCGTCGAGTTGATCGCTCCGGAGGAGTTACGCAGACCGTCCGCCGGGACATCGCAGGACGTCACCCCGGCGACCGAGATCCCGCAGGACACCGCGTCGGGTGCGGGTGACCCGGCTGTGGCCGTGCACGAGCACACATCCACCTCGGAGAGCGTCGCGGAATCGGCAAGCACCGTCACGTCAGCTGTTGCCGATCCGGACGTGGCAATCGCCTCGCCGGATGTCGCTGCGCCGGAGACGGCTGCCGTGTCGGCAGATGTAGCTGCGCCGCAGGATGTAGCTGCGGGTGCCCCTGAGGATGCTGTCGCGCAGTCGGCCGCGGGTGCTCGTGAAGATGCTGTCGCGTCGTCGGATGCGGTTGCGCGAGAGGGCGTTTCCGCGTCGGGGAGTGCTGCTGAGCCGGAAAGTCGGGCCGCACCGTCCGCTGCTGAGCCGGATAGTCCGGTCGCGTCGTCCGCTGCTGAGCCGGAGGCGGCAGTCGCATCGGCAGATGTGTTTGTGTCGCAGGATGCTGCCGCGTCGTCGGATGTGGTTGTGCGCGAGGGTGTTTCCACGTCGGGCAGTGCTTCTGATCCGGTGAGCCCGGTCGCGTCGTCCGCTGTTGTGTCGGATGCCGTGGTTGCGTCGGTCGGTGGTGTCGAGCCGGAGGCGGCAGTCGCATCGGCAGATGTGGTTGTGTCGCAGGATGCTGCCGCGTCGTCGGATGTGGTTGTGCGCGAGGATGTTTCCACGTCGGAAAGTGGTGCCGAGTCTGAGAGCGCGGCTGTCCGGGACGCCGTCGCGGCGGATGTGGTCGTTGTGGCTGCCGACGTTGCCGAATCAGAGGCTGCGGCTGCATCGGCGGATGTTGTTGTGCCGCAGGGTGATGTCGCGTCGTCGACTGCGAGTGTGCATGAAGACGCCGTCGTGTCGGAGGACGAGAGTGCCGTCGAGTCGGTCAGTGCGGGTGCTTCGCCGGCCGTTGTCGAGTCGGCTGCGGTAGTCGCGTCGGCCGATGATGTCATGCCGGAGGGCGAGCGCGCGGCCGCGGATTCGGTTGTGCCTGCGTCGGCGGACGACCTCGGACAGGGGACCGGGCGCGCGGTCGGGGATGCTCCTGCTGTGTCGGACAGTGTCGGGAAGTCCGAGGGGCTTGCTGGTGAGGCTGCTTACGGCGGTGCGGTTGCGTCGGAGCGGTCCGCGGGTGAGGTCGATCCGGCGGTGCTCGCTGGGACTGGCTCGCTGGCGGGCGATGGCGAGGACGTCGATGCTTCGGTAGTTGAAGATGTCGCGTCTGCGGCGGACATCGAGTCTGCTGATGTTGCGGCGGAAACGGATTCGGGTGCGGCGGCCCCTGGTGAGGTTGCCGGTGGTGATGCTTCCGTTGCCGTGACGGATGGCGACGTGGATGCTACTGAGATGGCCGGGGCTACTGCGGTTGCCGAAGAGTTCACTTCGGCAGAGGAACAGTTGGGGCAGACGGAAACTGTTGCTGCTGAATCGTTTACGGATTCGACCGGTGTGGTGGCCGAACTGTCCACTGAGGAGGTCTCCGGGGGCGGTGAGTCGGCATCGGTTGCCGAGTCCCTTGCTCCTGCAGCGGAGTATGTGTCGCGCTCTGCGGCTGATTCTGTCGATGTTGCGGGAGATTCGGTGGATGCCGGTGCCCCAGTGGATCACGTTGCCGCTGAGGGGATTTCGGTCAGTGATACCGGTTCGTTCGACGGCTATGGAGCGGCCGATTCCGAGATAGGAATCGCTGCGGATGCTGTGGGCGCGGATGCCGTGGGCGCGGATGGTGCTGCTCGTTCGGCATCAGATGATGGTGATGCTGCGGTTACGCGGTCCGAGGTTGATGGTTCGGTGGATTCCGGTGTGGCCGAGGGGGTTTCCGGGGCTCGGGTGTCGGGTGAATATCACGATGCTTGGGCGGTGTCGGCGGTGCATGTGCGGCCTGGTGCCGGAGGTGCCTCTGGGGCGGCGGAACAGAGCTGAGCGACATCGTGGGGGATCCGTTCGGGTCGGAGAGTTTGCGGGCAGGGGTGCTCGATGCGTGGCGTGGGTCACCGACGCGGCTGCGTGAGGATGCGGCCACCGAGGTCGATCTGGTGCGCGCCGGGTATCGGGATCGGCTGCTGACCGAGTTGGCGCAGAACGCCGCCGACGCCGCCGCGCGTGCGGGTGTGCCGGGGCGGCTGGCGGTGTGGTTCGAGGGACGGTCGCTACATGTGGCCAATACCGGTGTGCCGCTGGATGTTTCGGGCGTGCATTCGCTGACCGCATTGCGGGCCTCGGCGAAGTCGGCCGCGGACGCGGTGGTCGGCCGGTTCGGTGTCGGCTTCACCGCCGTGCTCACCGTCGGTGACGAGATCGAATTCCGTTCGCGCACGGGCGCGCTGCTGTTCTCGCGGGAACGTACGCGAGACGAGTTGCGGCGCAACGAGATCGCGCTGCCGAAGGGGCCGGAGTTCGTCCCGCCCGTGCTGCGCCTGGTCTGGCCGCTCGAGGTGGAGCCGGTGCACGGATTCGACAGCGAGATCGTCATCCGGTTGCGCGCGGACGTCGATGTCGAGACCCTGTCCACGGCCATGCGCACCGAGTCCACCGATCTGCTCCTGGAACTGCCCGCGCTGCGCACGATCAGCATCGGTGACGACGAGATACGCAGCGAGACAACAGAACTCGGCGGCGGCCTGACGCAGCTGACACTGTCCGGTCCGACCTTCGGCGAACGGATCTGGTGGCAGTTCGAGACCACCCACGCCCGCTGGCTGCTGCCGGTCGTCGACGGCCGTCCGGTCCCCACCGGACACGACGTGCTGCGCGCCCCCACCCGCTCGGACGAGGAGCTGTCCCTCCCAGCCCTGCTCATCGCGCGAATCGCCATGCAACCGGACCGCCGCCGCCTCCTCCCCGGCGCCCGAACCACCGAATTGGCCTCCGGCTACGCCGATTTCGCCCGCGCCCTCCCACCCCGGGACCGCCTCATCCTGGTCCCCACCCCCGGATTCGCCCGCAGCGAAACCGACGCCCTCCTCCGCGAAGCCCTCATCACCGACCTCCGTACCCACCCCTGGCTCCCAGTCGTCCCCACCCGCCCGACCGCCACCACCCCTTCCGCGCCCGACACTGCCACCGCCGTGGAATCCGTTGCGTACCAGCACGAAGATATCCTCGTCGCGCGCGATCCGGCCGGGCTTGCCAACCATTCCGCGGATTCGATTGCGCCCGAGGCCGATTCCGTGGACTCGCCTGTTGTCGCCGATGATGTCGGGGCAGTACCCAGCGATCTCGAGTCCGCGAACCACTCCACGGGATCGCCTTCATCTGCTGGATATTCGGCGTATTCGCTTGCTGCTGCGGATGATTCGGTCGATCGAGCGACGGCTGCCCCGTCCGATCGTGAAGATGTCGAGGATGTCTCGGCATTGCCCGGTCTGTATGACACGGCGAGATCGCTTGCTGCTGCGGATGACTCGCTCGATCGAGCGACGGTCATCCCATCCGATCACGATGATGTCTCGGTGTATGACCCGACGAGATCGGTTGTCGTCGTGGATGATTCGGCCGCGCTGATGACGGACTTCCCGGACATGTCCACCGCGGACGCGCACGCGACCGTCCCGGACGAGCGGTACCCCGATGTCGCACTGGCCGTGCCGACCCGGGCGATCGTATTCCCCGATGTGACAACGGAATTGGCGGGTCTGCTCGCCGATGTGCTGGGCCCGCTGGTGATTCCGGAACTCTCCCGGCGTGCTTCCAACGAGGCGTTGACCGTGTTGGACGCGCATCGGATCGGGTTGGCGCGGATCGCGGAGCTGTCCTCGGGGCTGGAACGCCCGCCGCACTGGTGGTATTCGTTCTACGACGCGCTCGAGGAGTTCGTGGCCGATCCGCTGACCGCGGAGGAACTCGGTGCGCTCGCGGTGCCGCTGGCCGACGGTCGGCGGGTGACCGGGCCGCGCACGGTGGTGCTCGGCGATTCGCTCGAGCTCGTCGAGGTCCCCTACGGCCCCTACGGCGATGAGTTCGCCGCCGAGATCGCGCTGCCGGTGCACTGGGCGCGACTGGTGCATCCGGAGGCGGCGCACGAGCTGCTGGGCCGCCTGGGCGCACGGCAGGCCGCGACCGAGGATCTGCTGTCGGATCCCGCGCTGGAAGCCGCGTTGCAGGACGATCCGGCCGACCCGGACACGATCGAGGCGGTGCTGCGCCTGGCCGCGCAGCTGACCGATCCGTCCGCGCTCCCGGAGTGGCTCGGCACGATCGAACTGCCCGGCGAGGACGGCGACCCGATGCCCGCCGACGAACTGTTGCTGCCGGGCGCACCCCTGGCCGAGCTGCTCGTGCCCGATTCCCCGCTCGGCGCCCTCGATGCCTCGATCGTCGAGCGATACGGCGAGCAGGCGTTGCGCGCGATCGGTGTCGGCTGGGGATTCGCGCTGGTCACCGAGCAGGACCCGACCGGCCCGGATCATCATCTGGACGACGAGGACTCCTGGTGGGACACCCTCGAGGAGGATCCGCGCGAACTGGTCGCGGTCCGCGATCTGGATCTGGTCGACGACGAGTCCTGGCCGAATGCGTTGCGGCTCTTGCTGTCCGAGCCGCGCACCCGCCGCTGCCTGACCGACCGCGACGGCTACACCGCCTGGTGGCTGCGGCATCACGCCCGGATCGGCGGTACGCCGCTGGGCCTGTGCCGCGCGCCCGGTGACGAACTGTTCGCCGACCTGCTGCCCACCCCGGCCGAACTCGACCCGGACGAGATCCGCGCCCTGCACGCGGTGCTGGCCGACCCGGAAACCATTACCCCGGAACTCGCCACCGCCCTGCTCGAGGCTCTGGCCGATCCCGCGAAAACCCCTTCCCCGGAAGCGATTTCGCAAACGCACCGCAGACTCGCCGAGGCGCTGGAACTGCTCGACCTGAACGAGCTGGCCCTGCCCGAGCGGGTGCGGGCACTGTCCGGCGCGGTGATCGATCCGGCCGACGCGGTCATCCTCGACGAACCCTGCTACGGCTTCGCGATCCCCCCGGACCGCCTGGTCGCGGGCGACCGCGACACCGCGCGGGCACTGTCCACCCTGCTCGATCTACCGCTGGCCTCCGAGGCGGTCACCGCCGAGGTGCTCGGCGAGGGCCGGGTGAGCACCTGGCGGGACGAACCGCTGGGCGTGGTGCTGCGCATGCAGTTCGGCGAGGTGCCGCCGGACGCGCCGCTGATCCTGCACGAGGAACTGCGGGTGCGGCTGAGCGGTGCGTACGAGGCGACCGTGGAGGTGCCGTGGTGGCGCGAGGGCGAGGTGACTCACGTTCGCGCGCAGGCTATTGCGCGTACGTCGTGATCATCTCGGCGAGCACGTCCAACTGAGTGCGGACCGCCTCGCTGTCGTTGTCGACCAGCCAGCGCAGCACGATGCCGTCGATGACCGCGAGAGTGAATCGGCTCAGCGTGCCGACCGGCACCGACCACCGCGTCCCGGTCGCGTCACGGGCGTGTTCGAGAACATCGCCGACGGTGGAGTCGTTGAATGTGTATTGTTCGCGCGCGATCGCCAGTTTGGCCGGAGTTTGTTCACTTTCGCGCAGTGCGTAGGTGGTGGTTTCGTAGGTGAGCAACTGCCGTTCGGGCGTGGCTTCGATGTTCAGCCACAACAGTTCCAGGCTCGCGCGCACCAGATTTTGAAGCGATTCTTTTCCACTTCCGACGCCCTGCCAGACCGTTTCGTTGGTCTCGACGGAATCGCGCAATTCCATCGATAGTGCCTTGACCAGTTCGGTCATCAGCGCGTCCTTGTTTTCGAAACAGTAATGCACCACACCGAGCGAAACTCCGGCGGCTTGCGCCACGTCACGGGTGGTTACCCCGGCCACGCCCTTTTTTTCGGCCAGGCCGATAGCGGCCTCGATAAGGTGTGCGCGGCGTTCTTCGACGCTCAATCGGGAGGACACCCACGCAGTTAAGCGCCAAGCACGCGAACAGTCAATTCGCGGGCGAAAAAATCGGCCTCAGAGACCTTTCTGCGCACCCTTGTCGCCGCGCCGCGCACCGCGTCGTTGAATCATGAAGATGATGTAACCGAGCAAACCCACAGCGAGCCCCATCAGACAGATCGGTCGCGCCGGCGCCCAGCTGCCATCGACCCAGACCGCGATGGTCGCGATCGCCCACAGCGCGCTGCCGATGGCCAGCACCGGACGCGGATCGGTCAGACGCGGCGGAATTTCGGGCACCTCGGGGGTCACGATGCCAACGATACCGCCGCGATCGAACAGCTCGGGTCCGGCGTGTCACGTATCGTTCAGCTCTGTGACAACGGCTTCCGATATACGAGCCCTCGCCGCCGATCTCTCCCTGGCGGTGGTTCGGCTGACCCGACATCTGCGGGGTCGCCGCGCCGAGGCTCAGATTTCGCTGACCCAGCTGTCGGCCCTGGCGACCCTCAATCGCGACGGTTCCATGACCCCGGGCGCGCTCGCGGCCAAGGAACGGGTGCAACCACCCTCGATGACGCGCGTGATCTCCTCGCTCACGGAAATGGCACTGGTCAAACGCGATCCGCACCCCACCGACGGCCGCCAGGTGATCGTCTCGCTGTCGGACGCGGGCCGGGCCCTGCTCGCCGACGAGGCCGACGCCCGCGAGGAGTGGATGACCGATCAGCTCTCCGGCCTGACAGCCGCGCAGCTCGACGTGCTGCGCGAGGCCGTCGGCATCATGACCCAGATCGTCGGCGAATCGGAGTAGTGGCGGATCCGCCCGTTTCCCCGAAATGCCTCAGCGCCCGAAAACGCTTTCACTCGGCACGATTTCGCGGCCCAGCGGCATCAGCGACACCGGAATGAGCTTCAAGTTGGCCCAGCCGAACGGAATGCCGACGATGGAGACGAACAGCGGAATGCTGGTGAGCAGATGCCCCAGCGCCAGCCACCATCCGGCGAAGATCAGCCAGATCACATTGCCGACCGTCGAGGGCGCACCCGATCCCGGCCGCGCGACCACCTCGCGCCCGAACGGCCACAGCACGTAGTTCGCGATCCGGAACGACGCGACGCCGAACGGAATGGTGACGATCAGCACGCAGCAGATCACCCCCGCGACCAGGTAACCCAGCGCCATCCAGAAACCGGCCAGCACCAGCCAGATCACATTCAGCACGAACCGAATCGCTTCCACCTCCCCAGCATGCCAGTGCGAACCCGGCCGGGCCACCCGGGATGAAAAGCGCTCTCCTGTGGTTCCGGCCCGGCCGTACGGCGCCAGGGTTCCGGCTGTGCATGGGTGGCGAGTGAACGCCGCGCGGGCGCTTCAGCACCGGAATGGATCTCGAAGCTGCCTACCCGCGAAGCCTCCAGGGTGCGGGACACCTCGCCGGGTCGAGTGTCTGGGCATGCACTGGGTGAGCTACGGCTTGGTAGGCGTATTCGGTTGTGTGAGTGCATATCCGGTGTCACTACTGGGTGCCGCGATGGATCTCGAAGCCGCTGCGACCGGCGCGATCTCCATGATCCAGGGGTGGGACACCTCGCTGCCGAGAGTCCGCGCATGCAGGGGTGAGCTGCGGATCGGGAGATGTATTCGGTTGTGTCAGTGTGTGTCTGGTTCTGTTTATGGTGTGCCGAGCAGGATATCTGCGAGAGCGGTTCTACTAGAACGCCCAGCCGAGGACCGGATCGCGGTCGCTCTGGAAGGCGAGGTCCAGTGCCCGCAATACGGCCGGGCCTTTCGCTCGAATGTGGTGTGCCGCAGCCATTCTCCGAATCCGGTGCGCGCCGAGATAGACCGAACCGAGTACGTCGATGCCGAGTTCGACATCGGCGGCGCGGGTGGTCGGTGCGCATTCGGCGTGGCCGTCGCGTACCCGCAGTGCGAAGGTGCCGCCCGCGCCGCGGAACGGATCGTCAACCGCGACAACGATATCCAGATCGGCCTGATACGAGCGGGCGGTCAGGGCCGCGGGGACGTCCATCAGCCGCGTCCACAGTGCGTCGCGCAGGCCCGTGGTCCGGACCAGGCGCGGGTCGGTGAACAGGTGCGGGAGCGGATCGTCCGGCGCGATCACCGCCTCGACCCGGTCGAACAGTTCCAGTGCGCTCAGCGCCCGCCAGAGGGCGGCGTGCGCGTCGGGGGTGACCGCGCGCAGCTCCACCACCTCGATCGCGGAACCCGATCCGCGCCGGTGGTAGCGGTACAGCGCATAGCCGTCGGGGTGGGTGAAGGCGAACAGTTCGGTGCCGCCGCCTCGATAGCGGGGGAGATCGGCGAACACCGCGTCCCAGGCGGGCTCCGGGCGGAGTTGCGCGCCGGGCTGTACTCGCCGCCAGCGGTCGTAGATCGCGGGCACGACACCTCGGGCCGCGGTGGTTGCGGTCAACTCGACCCCGCCCGGATCCGGTGTGCCGGAATGGAATTGCGCGAACCGGCGATCGAATCCGATGTGCTGCTCGGTAATCGACGGACCGTAACCGAACCGGCCGTAGATCCCGCCCTGACTGGCGGTGAAGATGGTCAGCGGCAGCCCGAGTTCCTCGGTGCGGCGATGCTGTTCGGTGTACATCGCGCGCAGAATGCCGCGTCGTCGATGTGTCGGCGCGACAACGACATTCGCGATCGAGGACACCTCGACCGGATGTCCGCCCGGCACGGTCAGCGTCTGCGTGTAGGTGGCGGCGTATCCGACGATCCGATCGCCCTCGTGCGCCACGATGCCGTTCTCCGGCGCGAAAACGCTGTGGGTGCGTTCGGCCTCGGCCCGATCGGTCGCGATCCCGAAACCGATATCGCCCAGCAGCCGGATCACCTCGGCATCGGCCGCGGAACCGGAGCGCAGAGTTATCCCCGACGTCTCTGTCATACCTGCACCATCGCATGTACCGGGACGACTCCGCACTCCGATTTCACCCCCGGCGCGCCCGCGCTCGCGGCAGGTGACCGGGCGAATCCGGTCCGTCCCCCGACGTGACGGGCCGAATCGTGCCAGTGCGGCCGTGACCGGACCGGACTGTCCTCCCCGGTACAGTCCGATCCGGCGATCGCGTGCCGCACCGATACCCGCGCGCCCCGCCATCCCCTCCGGAGCGGGCCGAGTCGGTGATCGGATCGCGAGGTCCGCCGAACCTCACACGAAGACGATCCCGCGCCCGGCTCGACAAGCGCTTAACAAGACCTTGCAGCGCGAATTGCGCTGTGCTACTTGCCTGGACGCCGCCACAGCCGTCGATAGCGGGAGGTGCGTTCGATCCGCGGATCCTCGGCGACCTCGTACCGCCGGACGTATTCGCTCAGGAACGCCTGCACCGTCGCGGTGGCCGGAATCGCCAGCAGCGCCCCGACCGCGCCCAGCAGCGCACCACCCGCCAGCACCGCCAGCAGCGCCACCGCCGCGTTCACGTCGACGGTGCGGGCGGTGATGCGTGGTTGCAGTAGATAGTCCTGGAACCACTGGTAGACGATGGAGAATCCGATCACCCACAGCGCGTCGATGGGCTGAATGGTCAGCGCCACCAGCACAGGCAGGGTGCCCGCGATATAGGTGCCGATGGTCGGGACGAAGGAGGCGACCACGCCGAACCACACACCCAGCGCCAGCGCGTTGGGCAGTCCGAGGATCGCCAGGAACACCGCGTGCGCGAGGGCGGAGATCACCGCCAGCAGCGCGCGGGAGTACAGGTATCCGCCGGTCTTGGTGATGGCCAGATCCCAGGCCCGCAGCACCTCGTCCTGCCGGGGCGGCGGCAGCATCGAGCACACCGTGCGCCGCAGTTTCGGGCCGTCGGCGGTGAGGTAGATGCTGAACAGCGCGATCGTCAGCACCTGGACCAGCCCGCCGACCACCGTGCTGGACAGGCCCCACGCGTTGTTGGCGGCGGTCTGCGCGTAGTTGTTCAGCACATTCGAGTCGTGCAGCAGCCGATCGCGCAGCTGATCCACCGTGAAGTGCTGGTGGAATGTGCGATTGATCCAGTCGACGAGTTCGTTGAGCAGCCCGGGCAATTCGTGCAGCAGATTGCTGACCGTCTCCACCAGCAGCGTGCCCAGCGCCGCGAGAAACCCTGCGACACAGGCGAACAGCAGCACGAACACCACCGCGGTGGCCAGCCCGCGATGGATGCCGCGCGCGGCGAGCATGTTCACCGCGGGTTCGGTCGCCAGCGAGACGAAGAACGCCACCAGCATGATCGTGAACAGGCCCAGCAGCTTGTGCGCCGCCCAGTCGGTGATCTGATACGCGCCCAGCAGTGCGAAGGCCAGCACCAGCGCCCGGGGCAGCCAGGGCGGCATCCGGTGCTCGCCGTGCTCTCCGTTCGAGGCGGGTGCGGGCGGTGCGTCGGTGCCCTGCTCGGCCTGCTCGTCCGGATCGTCGGTCACTTCACCCAGTGTGCCCGCTCGAGACCGGTTTTCCCGGCTGCGACCCGCCTTGCGGCGGACCGTCGGGCCGGGATCGCGGCATCGGGCCGACGCTCACTGGCCGACGACTTTCCGATAGTGGCAAGCGTTCTGGTGATCGCGTTCGACGACGCTGCCCGGTCCGCCCAGTTCCGTACGGGCCGAGGCGCGCAGGAATTCGGTGGCCGCGATGCTGGCGGAGGGATCGGCGTGGCGGATCGCGGTGGTGAGGCGGCTGCCGCGATAGAGCAGGCCGGGATCGCGTTCGGCGGTACACCATTCGGTCGCGTCGTCCTCGATTCGCTGACGCCACAACAGGAATGCGCGATTCTCCCCGATCCAGCCGCGCAGCCGATCCCAGCGCAGCAGGGTGTCGTGTACGAGATCGGCGTGCCGCACCTCCACCACGATCAGCCGCGCCCGGATCAGGCGGTAGACCAGATCGCGCCCCGACCCGGTGCGGGCGGCGATGCGCAGCAGATCGGCCGTGGGCAGCCGACGCCGGGCGTAGCTGCCGTCGCGGTGCACGGTGACCAGGGCCAGCAGCAGCGCACGAGCGTCGACCTGTTCGTCCGGAGTCAGTGCGGCCCAGCACTGTTCGGCGATCCGGGCCATCTCCCCGGCCGGTCCGCCGACCTTCCGGTAGGCGGCGAAATCGATGCGCTCACCGGTGCGCGCCTCCCACAGCGATCGCATGGTGGCGGACAGTACGGCCAACTCGCCGGGCCCGGCCGAGGCCCTGTCCAGACTCGGCCGATCCGGTTCCAGCGCGGTGAGCAGCAGATCGACCACGCCCGGCTCGACCGCCGCGCCGCAGCCGCGCACCGGGCCGACGATGACCGAGGTGAGTTCCGGGCGCAACATCGGATTCAGGCTGAAACTGTTGTGCTGCACCGCATCCGCGAGCCACGGGTACTGCGCGCAGGAGACCAGGTCGTCGGAGCGGATGGAGATCAGCACGGTGCCGATGGTGGACACCTGTTTGAGCCAGATCAGGAAGGCCGCGCGTTCGGTCGGATCGATCTCGGGACGGTAGAGCCGCTCGAACTGATCCACGATCAGCATCGGCCGCGCCTCGCCCGCCCACTGCCGCACCGCCTCCAGATCCGGGCGACCGGCCGCGGGATCCGTTGTGCCGCCGAAGGTTCGGGCAGATCTCGCGAGTGTCTCGGGACCCGCGGTGAGGATCGCGACGGCCCAGCTGCCGCCCTCCGAACGCAGTGCCGGAGCCAGCGCGGCGCGCAGCAGCGCGGTCTTGCCCACGCCCGACGCGCCGGTCAGCACGATCACATCGGCCGGGCGCTGCGGCGTCGCCGACATCCGGACCATGGTCAGCAGCGCGGTGAGCGCTCGCCGCCGCCCGAAGAAGACGGACTCGTGCTGCTCGGTGTACTCGCCGACCGGGTACGGCCGATGGGT
Source organism: Nocardia macrotermitis (assembly GCF_009604405.1). Taxonomy (GTDB): domain Bacteria; phylum Actinomycetota; class Actinomycetes; order Mycobacteriales; family Mycobacteriaceae; genus Nocardia; species Nocardia macrotermitis. The sequence continues at coordinate 380,299 of NZ_WEGK01000004.1, read as the reverse complement.
GGCGCCGCCGGTGGCCTCGGCCGGACTCGCCCGCGCCGCCTTCCACAGCATCCGCCAGGCCCGGGTGTTGATCGACTCGGCGGTATTGCCGGTGCGGCGCTTGGCCCGCGCGCCCAGCACGTGCAGCACCGGGACCAGCGATTCGAACCGCGCGGGCACATTGCGCCCGCTGAGCCAATCGCTGATGCGCTGTGCCGAGGCCAGCGCGGAGCGGGTGTCCCCGGTCTCCTGCGCGCGCAACTGGGCCAGCATCGCGACGCTGCGTAACGACGGCGCCCCCGCGGCCCGGTGCAGCCCCGAGAGCCGCCGCGCGAACTCGCTGCGCGCCGACCCACCCCGCACCTGCTGACCGTGCTCGATATCTTCGATTGCCATAGTGCCCCCCAACGGACTCCAGGACCCGCTCACCTCGCGACGAGCGGATGGTTCATGCTCTTCGAAAGGTTTAGACGGCGCGGATCCCGATTCAGTTCCGTCCCGACCGGGCATTTTTTCGGAAGTTTCGCGAGTCCCTCGTGACCAGCGGTTTTCCGTCGTCGGCGAGCGGATCGCCCGGTTTCCCGACTGGACGCGACGTCTGTGCGGCGCTCCGACGACGTCCGGATCGGACGCATCCGAGGTATCGGGTTCCGGTGCCACGGCGCGAATTTCGGGTAGCGGGTGCGGACACCGTTGCGGCATACGGAAAAGGCCCGCTTCCGAATCGGAAGCGGGCCTCTCACAACGCTTTTCAGCGGACGAACATCACCGTCCGGCGATCTCGGTGAAATCGCGGGCGCCGTAGCCGGTGTAGATCTGACGCGGGCGGCCGATCTTCATGGGCTCGCCGTGCATCTCGCGCCAGTGCGCGATCCAGCCGGGCAGCCGGCCCATCGCGAACAGCACGGTGAACATGCGGGTCGGGAAGCCCATGGCCCGGTAGATGACGCCGGTGTAGAAGTCGACGTTCGGGTACAGGCGGCGGTCGACGAAGTAGCTGTCGGTCAGGGCCGCCTCTTCCAGCGCCTTGGCAATGTCCAGCAGCGGATCCTGCACGCCCAGCTTGGCCAGGATCTGGTCGGCGGTCTTCTTGACGATCGTCGCGCGCGGGTCGTAGTTGCGGTAGACGCGGTGACCGAAGCCCATCAGCTTCACCCCGTCCTCCTTGTTCTTGACCTTGCGGATGAACTCCTTGACCGCGGCGTCGACGGTGCCGCCGTCGATATTGGCCTTGATGCCGTCCAGCATCTCGAGCACGGCCTGGTTCGCGCCGCCGTGCAGCGGGCCCCACAGCGCGTTGATGCCGCCGGAGACGGAGGTGAACAGGTTCGCGTCCGAGGAGCCGACCAGGCGCACGGTCGAGGTCGAGCAGTTCTGCTCGTGGTCCGCGTGCAGGATCAGCAGCATGTCCAGCGCGGCGGCGACCTCCGGGTCGACCTCGTACGGCTCGGCCGGGAAACCGAAGGTCATCCGCAGGAAGTTCTCCACCAGCGACAGCGAGTTGTCCGGGTAGAGGAACGGCTGGCCGACCGACTTCTTGTACGCGTACGCCGCGATGGTCGGCAGCTTGGCCAGCAGACGGATGGTGGACAGCTCGACCTGTTCCGGATCGCGGGGGTCCAGCGAGTCCTGGTAGTACGCCGACAGGGCGTTCACCGCGCTGGAGAGCACCGGCATCGGGTGCGCGTTGCGGGGGAAGCCGTCGAAGAAGCGCTTGAGGTCCTCGTGCAGCAGGGTGTGCCGGCGGATCCGGTCGGTGAAGTCCTCCAGCTGCGCGGTGCTCGGCAGCTCACCGTAGATCAGCAGGTAGCTGACCTCGATGAAGTTCGAACCCGCCGCGAGCTGCTCGATCGGGTACCCGCGGTAGCGCAGGATACCGGCCTCGCCGTCGATGTAGGTGATCGCCGACTTGGTCGGGGCCGTGTTCATGAAACCGGGGTCGTAGGTGACGTACCCCGTGCTGGCCAGCAGCTTTCCGAGGTCGATCCCGTCGTTTCCCTCGGCGGCCTTGGCGACTGTCATCGGGTAATCGCCACCGGGGTAGGACAGTACCGGCTTGGCGTCGTCGTCGACGTTGATGATGTTCTCAGCGGGCACGGAAGGATCCCTCTCAGGCTAGAACCGGTAGGCACCGGGCACGGTCGGTGTCGGATGCGCTCTGGTCAACGCTAGCCGCTGGCCGTTAGCGGTGGATAGCGAGGGTCATGGTTGACTACCTCACAGTCACTTCCGTTCGAGGTGAGCTCGACGGGGGTCTCGTGGTAGTGGAGCGCGGTGCTCACGCGGCCGGAATTTCGGCATGTGCGCGGGCCACTCGGTACCGTACGAAGGCCGGGAAGGCCACCGCCGCGAGCACCATGCCGATCACCACGAGTACACCGCCACCGGCCGCCGCCACGGCGGTACCCAGGGCCGCGGCCGCAAAACCGTGGGCAACATCACCCAGGCGCGGACCACCCGCGACGACCACCGTGAACACCCCCTGCAACCGGCCGCGCATCTCGTCGGTGGCGACCTGTTGCAGCATGGTGGTGCGCAACGTCGCGGAGAACATGTCGACCGCGCCGCCGAATGCCAAGCAGCCCACCGCGATCCAGAGTCCGACGGTGGTGCTGAGCAGATGTCCGGTGACCCCGACCGCGACGCCGAATCCGACCATCGCCACACCCCACAGCGCGATGCAGATGACCACCGCCAGACCCTGTCGCCGCAGGTGGGAGAGCCAGCCGGAGAAGATGCCGCCCGCCACCGCGCCCGCGGACAACGCCGCGAACAGCAGGCCCAGGGCGGTGCCGCCGGTGATCGGATCGCCGAAGGTGTCGTGCGCGAGTTCGGGGAACAGCGCGCGCGGCATGCCGAACACCATCGCGATGATGTCCACGGCGAACGAGGCGAGCAGGATGCGTTGCGTGGTCAGATAGGCGAATCCGTCTGCGACAGTGCGTAATCCGGCCCTGCGGACGTCGCCGCTGGAGGGCACCTCGGGCAGTTTCCACACTGCCCACAGGGTGGCGAGCAGGGCGATCGAGTCGAGCAGATAGAGCGTCGACAGGCCCACGACCGGGATCAACGTTCCGGCCAGCACCGGCCCGGCGATGGCGCCGAACTGCATGACCGTCGCGTTGAGCGAGTTGGCCGCGGGCAGCAGATGTCCGGGCAGCAGCCGCGGGTAGATCGCGCTGCGGGTGGGCTGATTCACCCCGAACAGGCCCTGCTGCACCGCGAACAACCCGAACACAAGCCAGACGTTGTTCACCCCCGCCAACGCCTGCACCCAGAACAACACCGAGGTCAGCCCGGTTCCGAGGCTCGTGATCAGCAGGAGTTTGCGCCGGTCCATCACATCGGCCAGCGCCCCGCCCCACAGCCCGAACACGATCAGCGGCACCAGCCCGAACAACCCCGACAGCCCGACGTACCCGGAACTGTGCGTGATCTGGAAGATCTGCTGCGGCACCGCGACCACGCTCAGCTGCGCCCCGATGACGGTGACGATATTGGTCGTCCACAGGCGGCGAAAGTCCTGGTTGCGCAGCGGGGTGATATCGGCGAGCAGCTTCACCGACGGAACATTAACGCCTCCGAACGGCCCACGAACCCCGAAATCGAGTGATTCATCCCATGATTACAAGCCTGGTGATCCGCTACGCTTCGCCCCTTCGGGGCTAGGGCTGGAGGCGCTCTATCTTCATGGCCGAGATATCGGGGTTGCCGACTTCCAGGGTGATGCGGATGCGGTTGTGCAGGCGGCTGCGGCGGCCCTGCCAGAATTCGACGGTTTCCGGGGTGAGCAGGTAGCCGCCCCAGTTCGCGGGGACCGGGAGTTGTTCGACGTCCTCGAAACGGGTGGTGACCTTGTCCAGGGCACGGTCCAGGTCGGCGCGGGAGGCGACGGGGCGGGACTGCTGCGAGGCCCAGGCGCCGAGCTGGGAATTGCGCGGGCGCGAGCGCCAGTACACGGCCGTGGTCTCGGGGCCGACCTGTTGTACCGGTCCGCGCACGGTCACCTGTCTGCCCAATGCGGGCCAGGCGAACGTGATCGAGGCATAGGGGATTGCGGCGAGCTGATTTCCCTTGGCCGAATCGTAATTCGTGTAAAAAGTCACACCCGCCTGCGACAGCCCTTTGCACAGCACCGTGCGCGAGGCCGGGCGCGGGCCCGCACCGGTCATCTCCACCGTCGCCAGCACCATGGCGTTCGGCTCGGCGATTCCGGCGCGGGTGGCCTGCTCGATCCAGTTGCGCAGCAACGGTTCCCAGCCGTCCGACAGCCAGGATTCGTCCAGATCCGGATCGCCGCCGTATTCCGCGCGCATGGCGGCGATATCCATTTCCGCGCGCATCGCCGCACCCACATCGGGGTATGTCGGGGTCGAATTTCCAGTGGGAAATCCCACTCGGGCTTCCGCGGAACCGGGTGAATTCTCCTCGTCGCGCATGAAGCAGAGGTTACTCCGCAGTAAGAGAAGGACTAAGGTTCATATCGGTCGACGCGCGTGGCGCAACGTCCGAGTGAACCTCCGGCAACCTCGCGCGTCGTAGTGAAATACCGTGGCCGCGCCTGGATCGTGCGGTCCGAATCGCAAGGAGAGTCACCGCATGAGCGAGCGCAGCGAGCGAACAAAGGGCTCAGCCACCTTGGTGGTCAGGCCGGAGCCGAGCGCTAGCGAGGCTCGGGCATGACCACCAGCGCTGCGGCACCCGCCGGCCCCGCCGTTCCTCCCGATTTCGTCAGTGGACTGGAAGGCGTGGTGGCTTTCACCACCGATATCGCCGAACCCGACAAGGACGGCGGTGCGCTGCGGTACCGCGGCGTGGACATCGAGGATCTGGTCGCCAACCGGGTGACCTTCGGCGATGTGTGGGCGCTGCTCGTGGACGGCGAATTCGGCCACGGCCTGCCCCCGGCCGAGCCCTTCCCGCTGCCCATCCACACCGGCGACGTGCGCGTCGACGTGCAGGCCGGACTGGCCATGCTCGCCCCGATCTGGGGTTATCAGCCGCTGCTGGACATCGACGATCGGACCGCGCGGGACAACCTCGCGCGTGCCTCGGTGATGGCGCTGTCCTACGTCGCGCAGTCCGCGCGCGGCATCTACCAGCCCGCCGTGCCGCAGCAGCAGATCGACGAGTGCACCACGGTCACCGAGCGGTTCATGACCCGCTGGAAGGGTGACCCGGATCCCCGGCACACTCAGGCCATCGACGCCTACTGGGTGTCCGCGGCCGAGCACGGCATGAACGCCTCCACCTTCACCGCCCGCGTCATCGCCTCGACCGGCGCGGATGTGGCGGCCTCGCTCTCGGGTGCGATCGGCGCGATGTCCGGTCCGCTGCACGGCGGCGCGCCCGCGCGGGTGCTGCCGATGATCGAGGAGGTCGAGCGCACCGGCGATGCTCGTGCGCTGGTCAAGGGCATTCTGGATCGCAAGGAGAAGCTGATGGGCTTCGGCCACCGGGTGTACCGGGCCGAGGATCCCCGCGCGCGGGTGCTGCGCGCGACCGCCGAGCGCCTGGGCGCGCCGCGCTACGAGGTGGCCGCCGCGCTGGAGCAGGCCGCGCTGGCCGAACTGCGCGAGCGTCGGCCCGATCGCGCCATCGAGACCAATGTCGAGTTCTGGGCCGCGGTCATCCTGGACTTCGCCGAGGTGCCCGCGCACATGATGCCCGCCATGTTCACCTGTGGCCGGACCGCGGGCTGGTGCGCGCACATCCTGGAGCAGAAGCAACTGGGCAAGCTGGTGCGTCCGGCGGCGATCTACACCGGTCCCGCGCCGCGCAGCCCGGAGTCGGTCACCGGCTGGGATTTGGTCGCCGGAAAGTAGCTGTAACGTAAGACCTTTCGGTCGCCCGCGCGTGTCATGCGCAGCCGCCCGCGCCTGCTGACGCGCGGGCGGCTTTGTGCCGCACCGTAATTCGGATCGGTGCGGCCGAGTGTCGGCGATCGGCCGGTGCTGTCCGTAACCCGCACGTGTGCTACCGGTCACTTCCCGGAATTCCCGAAACCTGCCGGGTGCCAGGACTTCCCGTACGATCCGTGCCGTGTTCGATCGAGTGATCTCCCGGCGCGGGCTGCTGGCAGCGGGAGCGATGGCGGCCGCTGGCCTGGCGAGTGCGGCCTGCGCCGAGGCGTGGGGTTCCTCGCCGACGCCGTCGACATTGTCCGATGCGACGTTGCAGCCCCTGTCCGCCGTCGACGGGCCCGCGGTGATGTCCGCCGTCACCACCGATACGCCCGTCGTTGCGCCCGCGAATCCCCCTGCGGCACAGTCGACTTCGGACGGTCGGCCTGCCGCGGTGGCCGCCGAGCACGCCGGGCAGCGGCCCCGGACCTGGGCGATGGCGATGCCGGGCATCGTCACCACGTTCGTCCCGGCCGGTAAGCAGATGGCGCTGACCTTCGATGCCTGTGGCGGCCCCGGGAACGACGAGATGAATGAAGTTCTGATGAACTTCCTGATCTCCCAACGCATTCCGGCGACATTGTTCCTGAACCAACGGTGGATAGACGCCGATCCCGGCCGCGCGGGAACGCTCGCCGACAATCCATTGTTCGAGATCGGCAATCACGGCACCCGGCACTGCCCGCTGTCGGTGAACGGCCGTTCGGCCTACGGCATCGCCGGAACCGCGTCCGCGCAACAGGCCGTGGACGAAGTCTGGAGCAATCACGAACGACTGATCCGGCTGACCGGCCGCGCACCCCGCTTCTTCCGCACCGGAACCGCCCACTACGACGATATCGCCGTGCGAATCGTGCACGAACTCGGCGAGACCCCGGTGGGATTCAGCATCAACGCCGACGCCGGAGCCACCTTCAGCAGCCCCCAGATCCAACGCGAAATGGCCGCGGTGGTCCCCGGATCCATTTCCATCGCCCACATGCACCGCCCGCGATCCGCCACGGCCCCGGGCATGATCGCGGCCGTCACCCGATTGCGTTCCGCCGGTTATCAATTCGTTCATCTGCCGTAGCGCGCGCGGTCATTCCGGGCAGGAGCTCGCCCAGTCGACGGCGACCGATTCACCGCGGTCGACGGTGAAGAACGCGACCTCCAGATGTTTCCCCAGATCGACCAGTTCGATGGCCGCGAGCGGGACGGGCTGGATGATGCGGACCCACCAGGGTCGCGGTTCGTCCCAGGCCCGCAGTTCCAGATCCAGGCGCAGCACCGGATCGTCGCGGCCGGAGTAGTCGGCGGCGACGGGACTGGCCGCGAGCACCGTCGCATCCGCGCGACGGCCGTTGGCGAGGATCTTGGCGATACCGATCCGGGTGGTCTCCTCGGGACCGGGGACGTAGAGCACCACGCGGTCGCGATCGCCCGGATCGACGCGGCAGCCGACGACGTCGCCGGGCTGCATCGCGGACAGGTCCGTCGCGCCGACCCGCTGCCGGATCCGGGTCTCGTGCGGCGGGTCGTCCTCGATGTGCAGACGTATCCAGAACCGGTGCCCCGGTTCACCCCGCCCACCCGACACCGCGCGACCGCTCGCCGCACCGTCCCGCACCACCGGCGGCCCGGCGAACGGTGGCATCCGGCACGGCCGCACCCCGAGGATCGTCGCGGTACCCGCCACCCCGCGCAGTAGCACCTCGCGCTGCGCCGGTTCGGACAGCGCGCCGTGCCGCATCGCGAATCGACCCGATCCCAGCCGCGCCCACCAGCGATCCAGCAGGCCGGAACGAGTGCTCGAGATCACCGGTGCTAATTGTTCGCCAGCGCGCTCACGCATCGCTCCAAGGTATCCGAAATATCGGCCGCATCATGGCATTTCGGAAATATGTACGGAGTCGGTCCCGATTAGCTCGATGGCTTCGCGCGGACGCCGCACCCACCTGTGTCGCGGGCGGCGGCGGGCCATTAGGCTTGCGGATATGACCGCTGCCTTGCCGAGCATCCCCGCCGAACTCAAACCAGCCGACGGACGTTTCGGCTGCGGACCATCCAAGGTCCGCCCGGAACAGCTCAGTTCCCTGGTCGAGGTCGGTGCTTCGGTGTTCGGCACCAGCCACCGGCAGAAGCCGGTCAAGGATGTCGTCGCGCGGGTGCGGTCGGGGCTGCGCGAGCTGTTCTCGCTGCCCGAGGGCTACGAGGTGGTGCTCGGTAACGGCGGCACCACCGCGTTCTGGGACGCGGCCGCGTTCGGTCTGATCCGGGAGCGCTCGCTGCACCTGACCTACGGCGAGTTCAGCTCGAAGTTCGCCACGGTCGCGAAGAAGAACCCGTTCATCGGCGATCCGATCGTCGTCTCGACCGATCCGGGCACCGCGCCGGAGCCGGTCGCCGACCCGCAGGCCGACCTCATCGCGTGGGCGCACAACGAGACCTCCACCGGTGTCGCGGTGCCCGTGCAGCGCCCGGCCGGTTCGGACAATGCGCTGATCGCCATCGACGCCACCTCGGGCGCGGGCGGGCTGCCGGTGAACGTCGCCGACGCCGACGTCTACTACTTCGCCCCGCAGAAGTGCTTCGCCGCCGACGGTGGCCTGTGGATCGCGCTGATGAGCCCGAAGGCGCTGGAGCGGGTCGCGGAGATCAAGGAGTCGGGCCGGTTCACCCCCGAATTCCTGTCGCTGCCGATCGCGGTGGACAACAGCTCCAAGGATCAGACCTACAACACCCCGGCGCTGGCCACGCTGCTGCTGCTGGCCGATCAGATCGAGTGGATGAACGGCAACGGCGGCCTGGACTGGACCGTCAAGCGCACCCTGGATTCCTCGTCGCGGCTGTACACCTGGGCCGAGTCGAGCGAATTCGCCACCCCGTTCGTGGTCGATCCCGCGCATCGCTCGCAGGTCGTCGGCACCATCGACTTCGCCGATTCGGTGGATGCCGCGCAGGTGGCGAAGATCTTGCGCGCCAACGGAATCGTGGACACCGAGCCGTACCGGAAGCTGGGCCGCAACCAGTTGCGCATCGGGATGTTCCCGGCGATCGATCCCGAGGACATCACGCAGTTGACGCGTAGTATCGACTGGGTTGTCGGGGAGATCGCGAAGTAAGCACATACAGCAGGGGGCGCCGGGATGTTTCGTCAGCGGATTTCGGCCATCGAATGGCGATCCGGCCCGGTCGCGGACATGCTGATCGAAGCGGGCTGAATTGAACACGATAGCGCGCGCGGAAGTCTGCCGAGAGATTTCCGCGCGCGTGTCCTGCCACATGAATCTCAGAAGTGCACTACTGTTCCAGAACGTGGGCGGTGTCGCGAGCCTTGCTGTGATGAACGCGGCGATAAAGGGAGGTAACCGGTGCGTGAGCTTCGAGTGATCGGTTTGACGCCCGATTCCGCGCACATCGTGTGCATCGATCCCGAGTCCGGAACCAAGTATCGGCTCGCCGCCGACGAGAAACTGCGCGCTGCCGCCCGAGGAGACCTCGCCCGATTCGGCCAGATCGAGATCGAAACGGAGGCAACCATGCGTCCTCGCGATATCCAGGCCCGTATCCGTGCCGGCGCCTCCGTCGAGCAGGTGACCGAGGAATCCGGAATGCCGCTGAGCCGCGTCGAGCGGTTCGCCTATCCGGTGCTGTTGGAGCGCGCGCGAGCCGCCGAGTTGGCGCAGAAGGCGCATCCGGTCCGCAAGGACGGTCCGGCCGTGGAAACTCTCATCGATGTGGTTTCGGCCGCCTTCGCCGAGCGCGGCCACAACATCGATATCGCCGAATGGGATGCCTGGAAGGACGAGAAGGGCTACTGGGTCGCCCAATTGCAGTGGCAGGCAGGGCGTTCGGTGATCGCCGCGCACTGGCGTTTCCAGCCCGACGCGCACGGCGGTTCGGTGACGCCGCTGGACGATCCGGCCAACGACCTGGTCGATCCCGATTTCGGCCGGGCGCTGCGCGGCCTGGCGACGATCCTGCCCGAGCCCGCGGCCGAACAGCCCGCACCGGTCGAGCCCGTCACGCCGGTCGCGCCGACGCCGCCGCCGCGCGAGGAGCCCGCCGCGGTCACCGAGCGCGAGGCCGAGGCCGAGGAGTACTTCGAGAAGCGTGCCGTCGGTGGCAGTTCGGTGCCGGTGGCGGCCAAGTCGGCTCCGGCCACCCCGCCCGCACCGGCACGGGAACCGCAGGCGCCAGCCGCCGAGTACGCCGCGCCCGCGCGGGAGCAGCGTGAACAGCCGACTCCGGCCGCGCCGCCGTCGCGGGAGGTGGCCGAGCCCGCACCCGCACCTGCCCCCGAACGCGCGCAGCCCGCGGCCGCGAAGGTGACCAAGCCCGCCGAACCGGCCAAACCCGCCGCTCCGGCCGCGAAGGCTCCGGCCCCCGCCGCCGCGAAGTCGACGCCCGCGCCCGCGGCCAAGTCGACGCCCGCCGCGGCCGCGAAGTCCACCGGCGCGCAGCCCGCCGCGGAGGAGAGCAAGCCGCCCGCCAAGCAGGCCCGGCCCAAGGCCAAGCGGGGCAAGGCGCCCATGCCGTCCTGGGAGGACGTGCTGCTGGGCGTGCGCAGCTCGGGTCACTGATCCAGCGCCACACCGGATTCGAGATCGGATTCCCGGGAGTTTGCCCGATAGCACAAGACCGGATGCGGTTGGCGAAACCCCTCTTGACACGCGCGTACCTGATCCGAAGTGCACCGTTTCGGTGTGCCGGAGAGTAGATTTTTCTGTGAGCCCCTAGTTGTTCGGGGTGGGCACCGGGCAGATCACGAGGTCGGACGTCATGGACACCGTGATTGCTGCGAGGTAGCTATGCTTACCCGTACGAGAATCGGGAGGTGTCGCAAGTGCCGTCCACTGCTTCGTCCCTCTGGTACGTCGATGCATCCGACCCGGTCGCGGTGCTCCGCGATCATCCGGATCCGGATCCGGCCGCCGCGCTGGCCCTGGCCCGCCAACTCAATCCCGACCTGGATGTGGTCCCGGCCGCCTCCGGCAGTATGAAGGTCTGGGCCGGGCCCGATCCCGGTTCGATCTACATCGGCTGCTATCCCGGCGTCACCGTGGTGTGCACGACCCAGGCCGCGGTGGCCCGCCCGACGCGGCTGCCGGAGTTGCTGGTCCGGCCGCTGGCCTCCGAGCACACCTATCTGATCTCCTACGACGTCGCGCACGGCTGGGGTGCGTTCGCGCATTGGGAGCGTGGGGAATTCCGGCGCTCGTTCAGTTCCACCCGGGTCGACATCCTCGAGGACGAGGGGTTGCCGCAGGTGTGGGAGCGCTCGTACTGGGCGGGGGAGCATCCGCTGCGTTTGCTGCCCGGCGAATTCCCGGACCCGCAAACCCTGCCCTTCGATCCGACCGAATTCGCCGATGGGGCCAATGCCGAATGGCTCGGATTCCACTATCGCGGTGGTGATCACGGCGGCCCGCTCGAACCCGCCGACGTGCCGGTCTGCGGATTCAGTCTGTTTCCGAAGGGGCAGGCGCCGGTGGTGATCCGGCCCGAGGAGCCGAAGTTGGAGTCGCACGGCGGCGGGCGCTGGTTCGGTTGGCTGCGTGGCAGATCCGGCGATCGGGTGCGCGCGCAGGCGTGAGTCAGGACGAGAGCGCGACGATCAACAGGGCGATCCAGCCCAGCACGACGCCGACGGCCACGCCCAGCAGGATCCACCGGATCACCGGCGCGGTGCGCCAGCGCCACGCGCTCGGGGCCGCGCCACCGGCCGCGACCAGGTTCACCGCGACGGCCAGCGTCCAATGGACCTGTGCCAGTGCGGCTCCGAACGCGTACACTCCGGCCGTGGCGAGCAGGGCGACCAGTACGGACACCGCGATTCCGGCGGCCCACGGCGTCGGTTCGGAATAGCCGCCGTAGCGGGCGCTCGGAGGTTGGTTCACGAGTTGCGCACCCTTTCGTAGAAGGCCATCGCGGCGGCGGTGGCCACGTTCAGCGAATCGGTGCCCGGCGTCATCGGGATGCGGGCGCGAATGTCGGTGGCGGCCATGGCCGTTTCGGTCAGTCCCGGGCCCTCTGCCCCGAGCAGCAGCGCCACCCGGTCACCGGTCAGCGCGCGAGCCAGTGTGGTCGCGGACGGCTCCGGCGTCAATGCGACGATCTGAAAACCCTTGTCGCGCAATAATTCCAGGCTGTCCGGCCAGGTCGGGAGGCGGGCGAACGGCACCCGCAGCACATGTCCCATCGACACCCGCACCGCGCGCCGGTACAGCGGATCCGCGCAGCGGTCGCCGAACAGCACCGCGTCCGCGCCGAGCCCGGCCGCGTTGCGGAAGATCGAGCCGATGTTCTCGTGATCGTTGACGCCCTCGAGCACCGCGACCGTGCGCGCCGAGGCCAGGATCTCCGCCAGCTCCGGTTCGGCGGGCCGCCGCGCCGCGGCCAGCACCCCGCGATTGAGATGGAATCCGACGATCTCGGCCATCACCTCGGCGCTCGCCCGGTAGTACGGCACATCCCGGCCGTCGAGATCCCCGGCCAACTCCTCGTACCGCCGCCCGACCCCCAGCAAACCGAACGGCGCGAACCGCGACCCCAGCATCCGCTGCACCACCACGACCCCCTCGGCGATCACATACCCCTGCCGTCCGGGCAGATCCGGCCGCCGGTCCGCGGATTTGAGGTCGCGAAACGCCGCGACCCGCGGGTCTGCGGGGTCTTCGATATCGATCACGTCGGCCACGGTGCCCAATCCTGCCACTGACATGGACAACGCCGACCCCTGTGGTCATCCAGTTCCGCCAACTCCGGATAACGCCGACTGCAAGGGTCGGGGCCCGGCTCGATTCTGGACTGACGGAGCGGGGGAGCGAAGCGGAGGAGCGGAGGAGGGAAGAATCGAGCCTTCGGGGGCCCCGACCCGCCGGAGCGGAGCGGAGGCAGAAGACACAGCGGAGGAGCGGAGGAGGGAAGAATCGAGCCTTAGGGGGCCCCGACCCGCCGGAGCGGAGCGGAGGCCAAAGGCGCTGTCCCCGCCGGAGCGAAGCGGAGGCCGAAGACACAGCGGGCGAGGGAAGAGTCGAGCCTTCGGGAGGTTTCCGGCCCGCTGGGGCCGAGCGGAGGCCGGTGACACAGCCCGCACCAAGTTTCGGGTTTCGTGAGCAACGATATGGTGAACAGTTAATTGGCCGTTTCGCCGATCTGTCGGCGTCGGCCAACCCAACGAGCGGAAGAGGACGCATGACCAAGCCCGAAGTCGAATTCCAGGACGGCCCGGCGCCGAGCACTCTGGTGGTCAAGGACCTTGTCGAGGGTGAGGGCGCCCAGGCGGCTCCCGGCGGCACCGTCGAGGTGCACTACGTGGGCGTGGAATACGACACCGGCGAGGAATTCGACTCCTCGTGGGGCCGTGGCGAATCCATCACCTTCCCGCTGCGTGGCCTGATCCAGGGCTGGCAGGAGGGCATTCCGGGGATGAAGGTCGGCGGTCGCCGACAGCTCACCATTCCGCCGGAGCAGGCGTACGGTCCGGCCGGGGCGGGGCATCCGCTCTCGGGCAAGACGCTGGTCTTCGTCATCGACCTGCTGAACGTCGTCAACTAGACGTTCGGAACCACTCGGCCCGGACCCGCGCGGGTGATCACCGGTCCGGGAATTCCAGCACCAGCCGCACACCACCCAGGGTGCTGTCCTCGAAATAGGCTCGCCCGCCGTGCAACTGGGCCTGCTGGGCGACCAGTGCCAGGCCCAGACCGGAACCGCCCTTGGTGGCCCGGCTGCCCCGGATGAAGCGCTGGAAGACCGCGTCGCGTTCGTCGGCGGGGATGCCGGAGCCGTCGTCGTCGACCGAGATCACCACGCCGGCGGGGGTGCGGTGCGCGGCGACCAGCGCCCGGGTCGCGCCGCCGTGCCGGGCCGAATTGGTGAGCGCGTTGTCGATCGCCAGGCGCAGTCCGGTGGGCAGGCCGCAGATGATCAGTTCCGGATCGGTATCGATGGTCACGGTCAGTTCCGGGAAGTGCCGCATGGCGTCGTGCGCGGACTGATCGATCAGATCGCCGACATCGGTTTCCACGTGATCGCGCTCGTTGGTGAGTTCACCGGCGGCGAGGCGCTCGAGGGCGGCCAGGGTCGCCTCCACGCGGGTTTCACTGCGTTGCAGGTCGGCGAGGATTTCGGCGCGTTGCTCCGCGTCCAGGTCCAGGGTGCGCAGCACCTCGAGATCGGTGCGCATCGCCGTGAGCGGGGTGCGCAGTTCGTGGGCGGAGACCGCGGCGAAATCGCGGGCGGTCTCCAGGGCCGCGGCCGTTTCCGCCTGTGCGGCGCGCACCCGTTCCAACAGCGAATTCACCGCGTCGGCAAGCTGTTCGGCCTCACGCACGCCCGAGCCGTTCACCGGGGCGCGGCTCTCACCGGTCCCGCTGTGCTCGCCGACCTGCCGGGTCAGATCCACGATCGGCCGCACCGCCCGGCCGCCGAACATCCAGCCCAGCGCCGCCGCGGCGACCATCGCCAGGCCGGCCGCGGACAACACCCAGCGACGTTGCTGACCGGTCGCGTGATAGGCGTCGTTCAGCGGAATACCCATCGAGACCACGCGGCCGGGCTGCTGATTCTCGGTCGTGGTCATGATCCGGTACGGGGTGTCGTCGATGGTGACGGTGTGCGAACCCGGATCCAGTTTCGGCAGCCGCATCAGGGTCGAGGCCGCGACCTCGCCGTTGTCGCGGACGGTCACCACCAGATCCCGGCTCGGGGTGACCACCGACAGCACACCCGCCGCGATCACCGGCTGCATCAACACGATCCGCGAGGCCACATTCAATTCCTGATCGGCCTGGGTGATCGCGTTGCGCTGGATGGCCACGATGGACAGCCAGCCCAGCAGCGCGGTGAGGATGATCGCGCCCAGGGCGGCCGCGGCCGCGACGCGGGTGCGCAGAGAATAGGAGCGGCGTTGCCGGCGGGGCCGCGGCGCGTCGTTCACTTCGGCGCTCGCAGCACGAAACCGACGCCGCGGATGGTGTGCAGTAGTCGCGGCGTGCCGTCGGCCTCGAGTTTGCGACGCAGATAGCCGACGAAGACGTCGACCACATTGGTATCGGCCGCGAAGTCGTAACCCCACACCAATTCGAGCAGCCGCTCCCGGCTCAACACCACTCCGGCATTGCGGGCCAGGGTCGACAGCAGTTCGAATTCCCTTTTGGTGAGCTCGATTTCGCGACCGTCGAGCAGGGCGCGATAACCGGCCTCATCGATCTCGAGCGGTCCCACGGTGATCGCGCCCGGGGCCAGCGGCACGGCGGTGTCGGTGCGGCGCAGCAGCGCCCGGATCCGGGCCACCAGTTCGGCCAGCACGAAGGGCTTGACCAGATAGTCGTCGGCGCCGGACTCCAGTCCGGCGATCCGGTCGTCCACCGAATTGCGCGCGGACAGCACGCAGATCGGCACCTCGTTGCCCATCGCCCGCAGCGCCGTGACCACCCCCGCGCCGTCCAGGACCGGCATGTTCATGTCCAGGACGAGCGCGTCGGGGGCCTGCTCGGTGACGCTGCGCAGCGCCTGTGCGCCGTCACGGGCGATGATCACCCGGAACCCGGACAGCCGCAGGCCGCGCTCGACCGAGGCCAATAGATCCTCGTCGTCGTCGACCAGCAGAACCGTCGGAGTGTCGTGGCTCGTCACCAGTCCCATTCTGCACGGGCGGGCGGGCCGGGCCCGGGAACAACGATCGTCAGTAGTTGTGGCAGCTGTCCGCGACGGCCTGGATGGTCTTGCTCAGGCCGGAGGCCCGCGGATCGTTCTGCGCCTGCTGTTGCATCTCGGGGTGCTGGGCCAGATACTGCTGCGCCTCCGCGTGACGCTGCTGGATCGGCTCGTTGAACTTCGCCCGCAGCTGCGCCTTCTGACTGGGATTCTGGTCCAGGATCGAGGCCAGCTGCGGATTCTTCGCGTGCAGCGCGCGATCCACCTGATCGAAGGTGCAGGTCGAATCGAGAAGGGGCGCAACCATATCCATCGGCGCGGCCGCGGCGAGGCCGGGGGAGAGCAGGGCGGCGACGGTGGCCAGGCCGCCGATCGCGAGGACGGTTCCGGTGCGGCGGCGGTTACGCGAGTTGATCATGTGCATTCCTTCGGCTCGGGGAAACAGTCGAAACCTTAGGAACACGCTATGGGACAGCTGTGAACCGATCCTGAGAAGACTATGAGGACCGGACGGGGGAGTCGTTGCTCGCGTCGGCGGGACCCTCGGGCCGATCGCCCGCGATGATCTGATCCTCCAGCGCGATCAGCACCGCCGGATCCTCGATGGTGGCGGGCATCTCCCACTCCTCACCGGCGACGATCTGCCGCATGGTCTTGCGCAGGATCTTGCCGGAGCGGGTCTTGGGCAGCGCCTGCACCACGATGACGTCGTACAGCGTCGCGATGGCGCCGATCTGCTCGCGCACCCGGGCGGTCAGCTCCGCGCGCAGCACCTCCGGATCGATCTCGACGGTCTGTCCGGCCCCGTCGGATTTGAGCACCACGTACGCGATCGGGCGCTGGCCCTTGAGTTCGTCGGGGATGCCGATGACGGCGCATTCGGCGACGGCGGGATGTCCGGCGACCGCGGCCTCGATCCCCCCGGCCGAGAGGCGGTGCCCGGCCATGTTGATGACGTCGTCGCTGCGGCCCAGGACGTAGAGGTACCCGTCCTCGTCGAAGTAGCCCGAATCGCCGGTCAGGTAGTGGCCGGGGAAGGCGGACAGGTACGAGCGGACGAATCTGTCGTCGTCACCCCACAGGCCGGTGAGTGTGCCCGGGGGTAGCGGTAGGCCGATCACGATATTGCCCTCGGTGCCCGCGGCGACCGCGTCGCCCTCGTAGTCCAGCACCCGTAGCCGGTAACCGGGCACCGGCAACGAGGCCGAACCGGATTTGATCGGAAGTTCTTGCAGGCCAAGGGGATCCGCGCAGATCGGCCAGCCCGTCTCGGTCTGCCACCAGTGGTCCACCACCGGGCAGTCCGGGTGATCGGCCAGCACCACGTCGCGGGTCCATTCCAAGGTGGCCGGATCCAGCCGCTCACCGGCGCAGAACAGGGCGCGCAGACCGGACAGATCGTAGCGGCGGGCCGCGGTCGCGTCCGGATCGGCGCGGCGGATGGCGCGCAGCGCGGTCGGCGCGGTGAACATCACGTGCACGTTGTGCTGCTCGACCATCCGCCAGTACGCGCCCGGATCCGGGGTGCCGACGGGTTTGCCCTCGTAGAGCACGGTCGTCGCGCCGATCAGCAGCGGCGCGTAGACGATGTAGGAGTGCCCGACCACCCAGCCGATATCGGAGGTGGTGAGCATGACCCGGCCCGGGGCCAGGTCGTAGATGTAGCGCATCGACCAGATCAGCGCGACCGCGTGACCGCCGTTGTCGCGCACCACGCCCTTGGGTTTTCCGGTGGTGCCGGAGGTGTAGAGGATATAGAGCGGATCGGTGGCCGCGACCGGAACCGGATCGGCCGGTTCGGCGTCGGCGATCATGTCCTCCCAGTCCAGCCATTGCGCGGCAACACTTTCCGCGGAACCCGGGAGATTTTCGGTGGCGGGCTGCGGCGCCGCGAAACGCAGGGCCGGGAAACCCGGACGTTGTTTGACCACCACGTGCCGGGGCGCGACGGTGCGCACCAGATCCAGCGCCTGCAACACGATCGGCGGGTACTCCAGGCGCTTGCCCGGCTCCAGGCCGCCGGAGGCGGTGATGATCAACACCGGTTCGGCGTCATCGATGCGGGCGGCCAGTTCGTGCGCGGCGAATCCGCCGAACACCACCGAATGCACCGCCCCGATCCGCGCGCAGGCCAGCATCGCGACGACGGCCTCGGGGATCATCGGCATATAGATGACCACGCGGTCGCCGGTGCGCACACCCAGTCGCAGCATCGCCCCGGCGAACTGCGCCACCTCGGCGAGTAGTTCGGCATAGGTGTAGACGACTGTGGCGCCCGTCATAGCGGAGTCGTATATCAGGGCGGGCTGATCGGCGCGGCCACCGGTCGGTTCGAAGTCCGCGGCGAGATCGGCGGGGGCTCGATCGGAGGTCGATCCGGTATCGAAGTGATCACGACTCGGTTCGGCCGCTGTCGAGGGCTCTAACGGTGTGATATCGCGCACATGACGATCGAGTGCGTTGTAGGAGGTGTTCAGGCGGGCGTCCGGAAACCAGCGCGCGGTCGGGCGCGCGGCGGGTTCGATGATCTGTGTGGGGGGAACATCCCAGCTGACAGCGGCCGCGGCCGCGCCCCAGAAGTCCGACGGGTCGACCAGGCTCGTCTGGTAGGTGGGCCGGTACTCCTGACGTGCGTTCAACCGTGTGACTCCCTGCCTCGCCTCGATGCCCGCCTCGATAGATCAGCCTGATTGTGGCAGACTTCACGCGGCGTCCGGGCGGACGCCGCGACCTTTGATTTTGTCCAGAACAAGCTGGTCAATGCGCGGAGGTTGGCAACAGGTCACACAAGAAGTTATTGATCCGTTAGAATCGCATGTCACATATTTCGGCCGTCAAGGACGCAATTTCACGGCCTGCCGCAGATCTCGGCCCGCTGTGCCAATCGAGTCCAGCCATGCGATCGTGGAGGCTCGCTGATGGCGCATGGCTGGGGCCAGTTTGGAAAGTGAGTGAAGATGCGCGAGGCCGCTAGGTCCGGCAACAAGCGTTGGGCGCTTAGCAACTGGGACCTGCGTTGGAAGGTTACGGCGGTCCTCGCCGTCCCCCTTCTCGTTGCGGTGGTGCTCGGCGCGTCCAGGATCGCGGCGCAGTTCGGCGACTCGAGCCGGCAGGATTCCGCGGTGACCCACGTCGGGGCGATCCCGGCGGTGACCGGCCTCAGTGGCGCGGAAGCCACGGTGGCCAGTGAGCAGATGGCGCAGATCGGTCCGGGCCAGTCGCTGGTCCAGGACGCCGATCTGACCGCGTTGGACAACGCCATCGCCTCGGCCCAGAAGAACGCACCGCGCCTGGACGGCGTGCCCGGTGGGCGGGCCGCGCTCGACCAGATGATCGCGGGTGCGCAGGAAGTCCGGAAGAACGGCCACACGCCCTCGCCCTCGGTGCCCGACGCGGTCAACCACGAGGAGAGCATCCGGCAGAACAGCGTCCGGACCACCGAGCAGATCACCTCGACGGTCTCCGACCCGCAGGTCGAGCAGGCCAAACTGCGCTTGGTCGACACCCTGAACACGCGTGCGGTCGAGGTCTCCGAGGTCGCGGCCATCTCCGAGGCGCTGCGCGGCGACTCCAAGAACGCGCTGCGCGACTTCCAGATCGCCGCGAACACCGAGCGGCAGATGCTCTCGACGCTGGCGCACCGCTTCCCGGACGGCGACAAGACGATCGACGCGCTGACCAAACTGGTCAACAAGCGCATCGAACTGGCCAACGGCCCGGCCGCCGCGGCCGGACAGATCCCGGTGGCGGACCTCAAACAGTCCCTCCAGGACAGCCTGACCTACTACCAGCGCATCGTCGACAGCTCGACCGGCGACATCACCCAGCGCGTGAACCAGCTGGCCGACGACGCCCGCATCGGCGCGATCCGGTACGCGGTCATCGTCATCCTGACGATCATGGCGGCCTTGCTGCTCGCGGTGCTGATCGCGCGGTCGATGATCGTGCCGCTGCGCAAGCTGCGTCTGGCCGCGCTGCGCGTGGCCGAGCACGACCTCGGTCACGAGGTCTCCCGGCTGCGTGACGGCGCGTCACCCGAGGACGTCCCGCTCGAACCGATGCCGGTGCACACCGATGAAGAGGTCGGTCAGCTCGCCCGCGCCGTCGACGACATCCACGGTCAGGCGTTGCGCCTGGCGGCGGATCAGGCGTCCATGCGTACCCAGGTCAACGACATGTTCGAGACCCTGGCCCGACGCTCGAAATCCCTTGTCGACCATCAGCTCTCGCTCATCGAGGCGATGGAGTACGACGAGAAGGACCCGCGCCTGCTGGAGAACCTGTTCCGGCTGGACCACCTCGCCGCCCGTATGCGACGCAACGGCGACAACCTGCTGATTCTGGCCGGTACCCGGCAGCGTCGCGGTAAGTCCGCGCCGGTCGAGATCGCCGACGTGCTGCGTGCGGCCATCTCCGAGGTCGAGGACTACGAGCGCGTGAAGCTGGGCGCCACCCCGCGCGGCGCCATCACCGAACCGGCCGCCTCCGACCTCGCGCACCTGTTCGCCGAGCTGCTGGACAACGCGCTGCGCGCCTCGCCGCCGGAGACCGACGTCAAGTTCACCTTCGCGCAGGCGCACGATCAGGGGCTGCTGGTCGAGGTCGCCGACCGCGGTATCGGTATGCCCCCCGCCGAGATGGCCGACATCAACCGCCGGTTGGAGACCGTCGCCGAGGTCGGGCCGGACACCGCGCGGCACATGGGTCTGTTCGTGGTCGGCCGGCTCGCCGAGCGGCACGGACTGACCGTGCGGCTGCGGCCGACGTTCGACACCGCGCGGGATCCGGGCGTCACCGTCACGGTGCATCTGCCCAAGCCGATCATCGTCGCGCCGGTGGGTGGCACGATCTCGGTGCCGACGCAGGCTTCACCGCAGGTCGCGACTCCGTCGCAGCCGATTCCGGTGCAGCCGAACCCGGCCACCATGCAGACGCGCGCGGTCACCCGCACGCCGAGCGGCAACATGATGGTTACTGTGGATCCCGGTGTGCCCGGGGCGGTTTCGGCCGACGCCGAGGATGCCGAGGACGGTATCTCGGCGGAGGGCGTCATCGGGGCGACGCCGCCCGCCGCGACGGCGGTCGCGCCGAGTATCGGACTCCCGCAACGTCAGCCGGGGAGCGCGACGCCGGGGGCCACCCCCGGTGGGTTGCCGCAGCGTCAGCCGGGGAGTGCGACACCGGGTGGGCTGCCGCAGCGTCAGCCGGGGACCGATGGTCCGACCGTGCGGCGCACCACCGTCGAGGGTGCTCCGGGGCTGCCGCAGCGTGAGCCCGGCGCCAACGGTCCGCAGCAGCCGAGCGCGCAGCCCGGCGCGAATCTGTCGCAGCGGCCGAACACCGGTGGCGGACTCGTACAACCGCAGGCCAACCTGGCCGCGAACATGCTCAAGCGACAGCCGGGGGCCGCGGGTCAGCCGCGTCCCGGCGGGTTGCCGCAGCGTCAGCGTGGCGGGAACGGCGCACCGGCCGGTCCGGGTGGCGTGCCGCCGCAGGGCGGGCCGGGTGCGCTGCCGCCGCGCGGGCCGGGCGCCGGTGGGCTGCCGCGTCGCGGTGGTCCGGCCGGACCGGATCTGCCGGGTGGGCCGACGCCGCCGCCGGGACCGCAGGATCGTCCGGCTGCGAACCGCCAGCCCGGACCCGGTGGTCTGCCGCAGCGTGAGCCCGGCGCCAACGGGATGCCCAAGCGTGGGCCCGGTGGTCTGCCGCAGCGCGGTGGCGACGGTCTGCCGCAGCGAGATGCCGCGGGTAACGGTCTGCCGCAACGGGATTCGTCCGGGAACGGGCTGCCGCAGCGTGGTCCGGGTGGCCTGCCGCAGCGTGACGCCGCGAGTGACGGTCCGCCCCAGCGCGATTCCGCTCTGCCGCAGCGGGATTCGGCTGCGCCGCAGCGGGATACGCCGGGTGTCGGCCTGCCGAAGCGGGATCCGCTGACCGGTGATCTCCCGCAGCGTGACGCCGCGAACAACGCCCCGCCGCCGCGTGATGGTGGTCTGCCGCAACGTGATTCGTCCGCCGGTGGGTTGCCGCCGCGCGAGGGTGGTCTGCCGCAGCGGGAGCCCGGCGCCAACGGTCTGCCGCGACGTCAGCCGGGTGCGAACGGGTTGCCGCAGCGTGGCCCGGGTGGTCTGCCGCAGCGGGATGCCGCGGGTGACGGTCTGCCGCAACGCGGCCCGGCCGGGAACGGCCTGCCCGAACGCGAGGGCAACGGTCTGCCGCCGCGCGAAGGTGGTCTGCCGCAACGCGAGAACGGTCTGCCGCAGCGCGGGAACACCGGCAGCGGTCTGCCGCTGCGGGACGGTAACGGCCTGCCGAAGCGGGATCCGCTCACCGGCGATCTGCCCAAGCGCGACCCGCTGACCGGGGATCTGCCCCAGTCGCTCGCCGGTGACCTGCCCAAGCGCGATGCCCTGTCCGGCGAGCTGCCCAAGCGGGACGCCCTGTCCGGCGACCTGCCCAAGCGGGATCCGTTGACAGGTGATCTGCCGCAACGTGATTCGATCGGTAACGGTCTGCCCCGGCGCGGTCCGGCCGCGCCCGGCCTGCCGCAGCGGGATTCGGCGGAAAAGGAGCCCTCGCAGCGGGATTCGGGTATAACCGGTCTGCCGCGGCGCAAGCCCGGCGCCGAACTGCCGCCCCGGCCGCTGCCCACACCCGGCCTGAGCCTGCCGCCCGCGGATCGTTCGGCCGAGCACACAGACAAGGGGGAGGACCTGGGCGAGGGCCGCGAACGCGGTCGCCACAGCTTCAAGTCCAACCCGCAGAAGACGGCCGCGTTCTTCCAGACGCGGTTGCAGCCCACCGAGGACACCCAGTCGTCGATGGCGGACAGTCCGATCTTCGCGGAGATGATGTCGGCCTGGCTGGCGGATCCGAATTCGGATCGGTCCGAGGTGGCTGCCGCCTTCGAGTCGCCGGGCGACGAGGGCTGGGAGGCCGCCCGCCGGGCGGTCGAAGCACCCTCGGAGAAGCGCACCGCATCCGGACTGCCGCAACGCGATCCGGGTAACCGGCTCGTTCCCGGTGGTGTCGGTGGCAAGGCCGAGCGGGTACAGAGTAACCGTGACCCCGAGTCCATCAGGTCAAGTCTGAGTCGTCACCAGCAGGGCGTCCGGGATGGCCGCGCAATGAAGGCAATGAACCTTACCGGAGATAAAGGAGACCGATGAACCCCGATCTAGGTGGTACGAACCGTCAGCTGGACTGGCTGGTTTCGAACTTCGCCAACGAGGTTCCTGGCGTCGCTCATGCCGTGCTGGTTTCGGCGGACGGTCTGTTGATGGCCGCGAGCGCCCAGTTGCCCGTCGACCGTGCCGAGCAGCTATCCGCGGTGACCGCGGGGCTGGCCAGCCTCTCGGTCGGTGTGTCGAACCTGTTCGAGGGCGGCACAGTTCTGCAGTCGGTGGTCGAGATGGAACACGGCTACCTATTGCTGATGGCCGTCGGCGACGGGTCGTACCTGGCCGTGCTGACCAACACGTCGTGCGACATCGGCCAGGTCGGCTACGAGATGGCGCTGTTGGTCGAGCGGGTGGGCCAGACGGTTCAGGCGACGCCTCGCGTCACGATGGGTTCCTGATGGTGGGATGGACATAGACAACCAGCGCGTGGGGAGCGCCGAGCCGAGCCTCGTACGCCCGTACTCACTGACCGCCGGCCGCACGCGGCCGACGGTCGAGTTGGCGTTGGAGGCCCTCGTCGCAGCGCAAGCGGTCGCCTTCGAGCGGCAGTTCGAACTCACCAATATCGAGACGTCAATCGTGGAGTTGTGCAGGGAGTCGCCATCGGTTGCCGAATTGGCTGCCCGGCTGGGTATCCCGATCGGGGTGGCACGTGTTCTCGTTGCCGATCTCATCGAGGCCGGACATGTACGAGTCTCGGCGACATTGAAGGACGACTCCAGCGACGATGAACGTCGCGAGCTGATCGAAAGGGTTCTTAGTGGACTCCGGCGTATTTGATTCGACGGCCCAGGTCGATACCCGCACCAGCAAACCTACCTCGGCGAAGATCGTGGTCGCGGGCGGTTTCGGTGTGGGCAAGACGACCCTGGTCGGTGCGGTTTCGGAGATCGTTCCGTTGCGCACCGAGGCATTGGTGACCAATGCCAGTGTCGGGGTCGACAGCCTGGCCGCCGTGCCGACCAAGAACACCACCACGGTGGCCATGGACTTCGGCAGGATCAGCCTCGCCGACGACCTGGTGCTCTACCTGTTCGGTACTCCGGGCCAGTACCGCTTCTGGTTCATGTGGGACGACCTGATCCGCGGCGCCATCGGCGCCGTGGTGTTGGTCGACACCCGCCGGCTGGAGGACAGCTTCGCCGCCGTCGATTATTTCGAGGCGCGCAGCCTGCCGTTCCTGGTGGCCATCAACGAGTTCGACGATGCGCCCAGGTATCCGACCGAGGACATCCGGCAGGCGCTGGCCGTCCCGGCGGACGTGCCGATCATGTCGATCGACGCGCGCCGGCGGGAGCCGGTGAAGCAGGCGCTGGTCTCGGTCACCGAGTACGCGCTGCGCAAGGTCGTGCAGGGTTACTGAGCACGTCGGGGCGGGGCCGGTCAGCCCTGCCGGGTGGAGTGCTGTCGGTACTCCGCGGCGTGTTCCGGCGTCACGGGGTGCTCTATCGGTCGCACCCTTGCCGAGGTTGCGCACGGTTCGATCCGAGTGGGTGGGCGGATCGGATACGTCGCGTATCCCGGGCGAGGGTGCGGCCGTTCGTGTCTCGGTGGGTGGTGCGATCGTGGCATCGGTGCGTTCCATTAGCTCGCGGCGTCGCGAACGCCGTGTAGCGGGTTGCTCACACCTCCGCGAACATATGCTTAACGCGACAACCTGACTTCAACGCGACAGCTCGATCAGGTCACCCGGTTCCGTCAGCCATCGATAACGCCGACCCCGAGGTCAGCCAGTTCCGCCAGCTCCGGATAACGCCGACTGCAAGGGTCGGGGCCCGGCTCGATTCTGGACTGACGGAGCGGGGGAGCGAAGCGGAGGAGCGGAGGAGGGAAGAATCGAGCCTTCGCCGGGCCCCGACCCCGCCGGAGCGGAGCGGAGGCAGAAGACACAGCGGAGGAGCGGAGGAGGGAAGAATCGAGCCTTCGCCGGGCCCCGACCCCGCCGGAGCGAAGCGGAGGCCAAAAATACAGCGGAGTGGAGGCAGAAAATACAGTGACTTCTGCGCGAGAACTGTTGGGGGAGTTGGTTGATCCGGGTTCGTTCGTGAGTTGGGATCGGATGCCGGTCGAGGTTGCGGCGGGGCCGGAGTATCGCGAGGAGTTGCGGGTGGCCGCGGGGCGGTCGGGGGTGGACGAGTCGGTGGTGACCGGGGAGGGGCGGTTGCGGGGGCGGCGGGTGGCCGTGATCGCTTGTGAATTCGGGTTTCTCGCGGGATCGATCGGGGTGGCGGCGGCGGAACGGATCGTGCTGGCGGTGGAGCGGGCGACCGAACTCGGGTTGCCGCTGGTGGCCTCGCCGACCTCGGGTGGGACCCGGATGCAGGAGGGCACGGTGGCTTTCGTGCAGATGGTCAAGATCGCCGGGGCCGTCACGATGCACAAGGCGGCCGGATTTCCGTATCTGGTGTATCTGCGGGATCCCACCATGGGCGGGGTGTTCGCGTCGTGGGGTTCGTTGGGGCACATGACTTTTGCTGAACCGGGTGCGTTGATCGGATTCCTGGGGCCGCGGGTGTATCGGGCGCTGTACGGGCGGCCGTTTCCCGAAGGTGTGCAGACGGCCGAGAATCTTTATCGCAGTGGGGTTATCGACGGTGTGGTGCCGGTGAGGGTGTTCCGGCGGATCGTGCATCGGGTGTTGAATGTTGTGAACAGTGTTCCGGTGCAGTCGATTTCGGATACGGATCCGTCCGGGCGGGTCGAAGTTGCCGAACCTGCCGGATCGGGTCGTTCGGAAAACTCTGTGGGACAATATGATTCTGGTGTAGACCGGCGAGTTGAGGATAGGGCTCCGCGTCGGTCGGATTGGTCTGCGGACCTGCCGCCGGTGGATCGGGTTGCCGGACAGTCTGATTCGGATGCAAAGGCGAGTGCCTGGGATTCGGTCCTGATCTCCCGCCGCCCGGATCGGCCGGGGATTCGCGAGCTGCTGCGTCATGTGACGGACCGAGTTCCGTTGAGCGGCACCGGACAAGGCGAGTCGGACCGGACCGTCGTACTGGCCCTGGCCCGGCTGCGTGGACAACCGTGTGTGCTGTTCGGGCACGATCGCGCGGGGCAGACCGGCGAGAACACCATGGGCCCGGCCGCATTACGGGAGGCGCGCCGCAGTATGCAGCTGGCCGCCGAACTACGGTTGCCGCTGGTGCTGGTGATCGATACCGCCGGTGCGGCCCTCTCGCGCGAGGCCGAGGAACGCGGGCTCGCGCCCGAAATCGCCCGCTGCCTGGCCGATCTCATCACCCTCGAGACGCCGACCGTCTCGGTACTGCTGGGGCAGGGCAGCGGTGGTGGCGCGCTGGCGCTGCTCCCGGCCGATCGGGTGCTGGCCGCGACGCACGCCTGGCTCGCGCCGCTGCCGCCGGAAGGGGCCAGCGCCATAGTCTTTCGCGATACCGAGCACGCGCCCGCCCTCGCCGCCGCGCAACGCATCCGCGCGGCCGAACTGCTGGCCGACGGCGTGGTGGATCGCCTCGTGCCCGAACGTCCGGACGCCGCGGACGAACCGATCGAATTCGCCCGCCGCATGGTGCGCGCGATCGCCACCGAACTGGCCGGGCTGGGCGACCGCTCCCCGGACGAACTCGTCCTCGCCCGGCAACGTCGGTACCGCCGCCTGGGCCTGCGCTGAGTGACACGCTCCGGGTGCTCGTTGACGGCTGGACGAACCGCTTCTACGGTCGAATTGTGACCTATCGCAGCGAGGCCAGCGCCGTCCCCTCGATCGTCCTGAACGACGGGTCCGTGATACCGAGGCTCGGCTTCGGCGTTTTCCAGGTTCCCTCGGACGAGGCGTCCGCGGCGGTCAGCACGGCTCTCGAGGCCGGATACCGCAGCATCGACACCGCCGCCGTGTACGCAAACGAGGCCGGAGTGGGCGAGGCGGTGCGCAAATCCGGCCTGGACCGCGACGAGGTCTACCTCACCAGCAAGCTGTGGAATTCCGAGCAGGGCTACGACTCCACGCTGCGCGCCTTCGACACCACGATGGCCGAGCTGGGCATGGATTATCTGGATCTGTACCTCATCCACTGGCCGGTGGCCGCGGCCGATCGGTACGTGGACACCTTCCGGGCGATGCGGGAGATCAAGGCGCAGGGCCGGGTCGGCTCGATCGGTGTGTCCAACTTCACCCGCGAACATCTGGAGCGGCTGATCGCCGAGACGGGTGAGACGCCGGTGCTGAATCAGGTCGAGCTGCATCCCAGTCTCGCGCAGCCGGAACTGCGCGCTTTCCACGCCGAACACGGCATCGCGACCGAGGCGTGGGCCCCGCTCGGGCAGGGTTCGGAACTGAAGGATCCGACGATCGCCGCGATCGCCACCGAACTCGGCCGCACTCCCGCACAGGTCATCATCCGCTGGCATCTGCAACTGGGCAATGTGGTGATTCCCAAGTCGGTGACGCCGTCCCGGATCGCGGAGAACTTCGACGTGTTCTCCTTCGAGCTGAATTCCGATCAGATGCAACTCGTTTCGGCCCTGGACATCGGCAGCCGACTCGGTCCGGATCCGGCGACTTTCAGCGTCGGCCTGGAAGCCTGAGCACTGGCCGCGCGATCAGACGCGGCGCAGGCCGAGATGCTCGGTGAGTTCGACCGCAGCGGCGCGGCCCGCGCGATTCGCGCCGATGGTGCTGGCGGACGGCCCGTAGCCGAGCAGGTGGATGCGCGGGTCGGCGGCGACCTGGGTGGCGAGCCGACCGGTCATGGTGATGCCGCCGCCGGGTCCGCGCAGCCGCAGTGGCGCGAGATGATCGAGCGCACTGCGGAATCCGGTGGCCCACAGGATCACGTCGGCGGGTTGCGGAGTGCCGTCGGCCCAGCGCACGCCGTCGGGTTCGATCCGGCTGAACATCGGATGCCAATCCATGACGCCGCGGGCGCGGGCGGCCCGGATCCGGTCGGTGACCGGCAGCCCCGTCACCGACACCACCGAGCGCGGCGGCAGCCCGCGCCGCACCCGATCCTCGACCATCGCCACCGCGCGCCGACCGGCGTCGCGGCTGAATTCGTCGGTGCGCCAACGGGGTTCGGTCCGTGAGGTCCAGGTCGTCGTGGTCACGCGCGATATCTCGTCGAGCAGCTGCACCGCCGAGATTCCGGCCCCCACGACCACCACATGCCGACCCGCGAACTCCTCGGCATTCCGGTAGTCGTGCGCGTGCAACTGTCGTCCGGCGAACGTCCCCGCGTCCGGGTAGTACGGAACGAACGGCTTCTCCCAGGTCCCGGTCGCATTGATCAGGCCCCGCACCCGCAATGTCGCCGGGGGATCGAAAATGGTTGCGCTATCGGATAATTCGAGAACTCGATGTTCGGTGCTGGCCATCGTCGCGTGCCGCGCTCGAGTCGCATCGGAATCGTCTGTCGCCGTGTCGTATTCGGCCGGGCGGCCGGGTGTGCGATGCGTCTGTTCTGCTGAATTATCGGAATATCCAGCGGTGCTTACCGATTCGGCTGCGCCGGACGCCGCGCCGGGGACGTCGATTCGGCCGGTGAGGCGTTTGCCCGATGAATCATCGGAATATCCAGTGGTGCTTACCGATTCGGCTGCGCCGGACGCCGCGCCGGGGACGTCGATTCGGCCGGTGCGGCGTTCGCCCGATCCATTCGTCGTCGCGCTGCCTGAGCTGCCGGGTGTGCCCGGAACGGTTTCGGCGTGCAGGAGGCCGTCGACGGATTCGGTGGGGCAGGTGGTGGGGGTGGCGCGGTCGCAGACGACGCGGACCGTGGTGGGGCGGTGGACGCGCAGGTCGAAGCGTTGTTCGTAGCGGGCGTAGTACTCGGGGACGGCGGTGGCGGCGGGGGCCTGGTCGGAGCCGGGGCGCAGCACCTCGGTAAATGCCATTCCCGGGAGGTCGTGCACGCCGTTCACGGTGGTGAGGGTGAGCGAGGGCCAGCGGAACTGCCAGGCGCCGCCGGGACCCGGGGCATGGTCGACGATGAGAAAGTCCTGTTCGGGGCGCAATCCGAGGCGTTGCAGGTGATATCCGGCGGACAGTCCGGCCTGTCCGGCGCCGATCACCAGGATGTCGACATCGGGTGCGGTCACAGCCGCCACAGTACCGCGACGGTTCCCGGGGCTACCGCGGAGTGCGTCGGGTGCGGCCGGGTGATCGCGCGACGCATACAGTGAAGGTTGTCCGAGGAGCGACGACGCGCGTCCAGCCCAGTACCGCACGAATCGGGGAGGCCCCCTTTGCTCGCAGTGAGTCGCGATGGTGACGTCGTCACCATCGAATTACAGCGTCCCGAGCGCCGCAACGCGCTCAACGAGGAATTGGTGGGGCGGTTGCGCGAGGCCGTGGTCACCGCCGCGGCGGACGCCCGGGTGATCATCCTCACGGGGCAGGGCACGGTGTTCAGTGCCGGCGCCGATCTGAACGGCGTGTACTCGGAAAGCTTCCTGGACGGGCTGATGGGCATGCTGTCCGCGATCGAGTCGGTGCCGGTGCCGGTGATCGCCGCGCTCAACGGTCCCGCGCTCGGCGGCGGTGTGCAGCTGGCGCTGGCCGCGGATCTGCGGGTCATGGCCGCCGACGCCTACATCGGCATTCCGGCCGCGAAAATCGGTGTCTCCGTTGACCGTTGGACCGTGCGCCGGTTGGCCTCGATCATCGGCGGCGGTCCGGCGCGCAGCATCCTGCTCGGCCTGGACACCGTATCCGCCACGGACGCATACACTTTCGGCTTCGCGAACCGGATCGGCACGCTGTCCGACGCGCAGGGCTGGGCCAAGTCGATCGCCGAACTGGCCCCGCTGTCGCTGCGTCACCTCAAGCTCGCGCTCAACGACGACGGCACCCGCGACCCGCAGTCCCCGGCCCAGCGTGACGCCCTCGAGGCGGCCTGGACCAGCAACGATGCCCAGGAGGCCCGATTGGCTCGGCAGGAAAAGCGACCGGCGAAATTCGAGGGGCACTGATGAGTACCTTCACCACCATCCTGCGCCGCACCACCCTCGGGGTGGCGGGCGCGGTCGGGCTGAGCTGGGTCGCGCGCGCGGTGTGGGAGATGCCCGCGGCGATGGGCGCGTCGGTGTCGGCGATCGCGCCGGTGGCCGCGCGGTCGGCACGATACCGCAACCGGCAGTTCTACAACACCGAGCCCAGCGCCCAGCTGGCGCCGGGATCCGGTGTGTCGCTGATGTTCTCGGCGCTGACCCGGCGCGGGGTGGGGCGTCCGGCGGGCCGGATCCCGTTGGCCACACCGGATGTGCCCGAGCGGGCCGGTGCGCTGGCGCTCACCTGGTACGGGCACGCCTCGACGCTGCTCGAGGTCGACGGGTACCGGATTCTCACCGATCCCGTATGGAGCGAACGGGTTTCGCCGTCGGCGATCGTGGGGCCGACCCGGTTGCATCCGGTGCCGGCGCCGCTGTCGGAGCTGCCGCCGGTGGACGCGATCGTCATCTCGCACGATCACTACGACCATCTCGATCGCGATACGGTGACCGCGTTGGTGGCGGGTCAGGACGCGCCGTTCGTGGTGCCGATCGGGATCGGCGCGCATCTGCGCATGTGGGATGTGCCCGAGGCGCGGATCGTCGAATTGGATTGGGGCGCTTCGTTTTCCCTGTCCGAACCGGTCGGCGGCGGGCAGCCGGGTGAACTGGTCGTGACGTGCACCGAGGCGCGACACTTCTCCGGGCGCGGGCTGGTGCGCAATACGACGCTGTGGGCGTCGTGGGCCATCGCCGGGCCGACGCGGCGCGTCTACTTCGGCGGAGATACCGGTTATACCAAGGCATTCGCGGAGATCGGCGAGACGCTGGGCCCGTTCGATCTGACGCTGCTGCCGATCGGCGCGTACGACGTGCACTGGCCCGATGTGCACATGAATCCCGAGGAGGCAGTGCGCGCACACGCCGATGTGTGTCGCGGAGATTCCGGCCACGGCCTGATCGTCCCGATTCACTGGGCCACCTTCAATCTGGCCTTCCACGGCTGGTCGGAGCCGGTACGTCGGCTGGTCGCCTCCGCGCGCGCGGCCGGCACGCAGGTATCGGTTCCGTTGCCGGGGCAACGTATCGATGCCAATGCGCTATCGCCGCAGGTGCACTGGTGGGAAGATGTGGGCTGACCAGCGATAAATCCGATGACAAGGAGCGGGGCGCATGAGTCTGATGGACACTCTGAAGGGCTTGATCGGCAAGGGGAGGGATGTTGCTGCCGAGAACGCCGACAAGATTCACGAAGCCGTGGACAAGGCCGGCGGTTTCATCGACGAGAAGACCGGCGGCAAGTACTCCGACCAAATCGGTAAGGGCGCAGCGGCTTTGAAGAACGCCATCCCGGAGCAACCGGGGGCGGAGGGGGCTGCTCCCGAGGCGGAAGCCGCGCCGGAGGCCGCTCCCGAGGCAGAGGCCGCGCCCGAAGCCGCGCCAGAAGCGGAGGCTGCGCCCGCTGCGGAACCGGAGGTCGCTGCCGAGTCGTCGGCCGAGACCGAGGCCGAACCGGAATCGGCTACCGAGACCGTGTCGACAGACGAAACGGCGTCGGCTGATGAGACCGCATCGACGGATGAGACCGCGTCTGCTGACGGGGCCGCGTCGACGGATGAGGCCAAGCCCGACAGCGAATCCTAGCCCGGTCAGGCTTGGGTTCAGTTGGGCCAGGACTGATTTCGGTCGGGCTGAATTCGGCTGGGGCTGAGTCAGGTCGGGGCTGATTTCGGTCGGACTGATTTCGGTCGGGACTGACTTCGGGCGGGGCCGACTTCGGTCGGGACTGAGTTTGGGTCGGGACTGATTCCGGCCGGGCTGAATTCGGCTGGGACTGACTTCGGCAGGGCTGAGTTCGGTCGGGGCTGAGTGGGGTCGGGACTGACTTCGGCTGAACCGACTGAGCTCGGGGCTGAGTCCGGGCAGGGCTGAGCTGCTGATTCTGTACTGATCAACTGTTGTCGGACGGGCTGCGCTGTGGCGGATATCCAGCGGCCCGTCCGTCTGCGGAACCCGTGTGTGCGGGGCCGGTCCGCGGCCGACGGACCGTAGACTTCGATCATGGCCACCCGCCGGGATTTCGGGGGTATCGAGGTTGAGTTGAGCAACCTCGATAAGGTGTTGTATCCGGCTACCGGGACCACCAAAGGGCAGGTCATCGAGTATTTCACGGCGATTGCGCCCGCTCTGCTGCCGCATATCGCGGGTCGCGCGGTGACTCGTAAACGCTGGCCCAACGGGGTTACCGAATCCGCGTTCTTCGAGAAGAATCTCGCCGCGCACGCGCCGAAGTGGCTGGATCGTCGTGCGCAGCAGCATTCGGATCGCCGGGTGGTTTATCCGCTGATCGACTCGGTCGCCGGAATGGCCTGGCTCGGGCAGCAGGCCGCGCTGGAAATCCATGTGCCGCAATGGATTTTCGACGGCGAGGAGCGCGGGCCGATCACTCGGCTGGTCTTCGATCTGGATCCCGGTCCGGGGGCGGGGCTGGCCGAGTGCGCGCGGGTCGCGGTGTGGATTCGCGATACGGTGCGCGATGCCGGGCTGGACGCCTACCCGGTGTCCAGCGGTAGTAAGGGGATGCACGTCTATGTGCCGCTGACGCGCGCGCTCGATTCGTCGGGGGCGTCCACGGTCGCCAAGCAGGTCGCGGTGGGTCTGGAGAAGTTGTATCCGGATCTGGTGACCGCGACCATGGCCAAGGCGGCCCGGCCGGGCAAGGTGTTCCTGGATTGGAGTCAGAACAATCCGTCCAAGACCACCATCGCGCCGTACTCACTGCGCGGACGTACCTCGCCGATGGTCGCCGCACCACGTTCCTGGGACGAGCTGGAAGACCGGGAAAGCTTGCGGCACTTGACCTTCGAGGAAGTACTGACCCGCTGGCACGAGCACGGCGATCTGCTGGCGGGACTGGATTCATTCGATCGGGCGCCGGACCCGCTGTCCGTCTACCGCTCGATGCGCGATCCCGCGCGCACCCCGGAACCCGTTCCGGCGCAACCGCCTACGCCCGGTGCGGACAATCGTTTCGTCGTCCAGGAACATCACGCCCGCCGCCTGCACTGGGATGTGCGCCTCGAGCGCGACGGCGTACTGGCGTCCTGGGCGGTGCCGAAAGGACCGCCGACCTCCACCACGCAGAACCGGCTCGCGGTGCGGACCGAGGATCATCCGTTGGAATACCTGGACTTTCACGGTTCGATCCCGCGTGGACAGTACGGCGCGGGCGAGATGACGATCTGGGATTCGGGCACTTACGAGACCGAGAAGTGGCGCGAGGACGAGGTGATCGTGCGGCTGCGCGGCACTCGTCTGGACGGCCGCTACGCGTTGATCCGGACCAAGGGCGATCAGTGGCTGATGCATCTGATGAAGCCGGAACCAGGTGGTGCACAAATAAATTCGAGCAGCAGCAAGCGCCGCGAGGCGGAGATGCCACGCGATCTGAGCCCGATGCTGGCCACTCCCGGTGACGTCGCCACCCTGGACTCGGCGGAATGGGCCTTCGAAACCAAATGGGACGGCTTCCGGCTGATCGTGGAGCTCGCGGACGGCACCGTCACCGCACGCAGCCGAGCCGGAAACGTTGTGACGGAACGTTATCCACGCCTGGCCGCACTCGCCGAAGAACTCGCCGACCACCGCGCGGTACTCGACGGCGAGGCGGTCGTCTTCGATGCCGACGGCCGCGTGAATCTCGCCCTGCTCCAATCGGATTCGGTCCGCGCCGAATTCGTCGCCTTCGACGTGCTCTATCTGGACGGCACATCCCTTGTCCGCAAACGCTATTCGGACCGCCGCCGGGTCCTCGAGGCACTGGCCGCCCGCGCACCCGCACTCCTGGTACCGCCGCGACTGGAAGGCTCCGGTGCCCGGGCGCTGGACTTCAGCCGCGAACAGGGCCTGGAAGGCGTGGTCGCCAAACGACTGGACTCGATCTACCTCCCGGGACGACGCGGCCAGTCCTGGATCAAGACCCGCAACTGGCGCACTCAACAGGTGGTGATCGGCGGCTGGCGACGCAGCACCGCGCGGGAGTTCGCCTCCCTACTGGTCGGGGTGCGGGACGGGGACACACTGATCTATGCCGGACGGGTCGGCACCGGATTCGACGAACGCGAGATGGCCGACCTGGCCGCCCGTCTACGCCCGCTGTACCGCAAGACCAGCCCGTTCGACAACGACCTCACCCCCGCCGAACGCGAGGACGCCGTCTGGGTCACCCCGAAACTCACCGGCACCGTGCGCTACATGAACTGGACCGAATCCGGCCGCCTCTGGCATCCGGCCTGGCTCGGATCGACCGGCTGATCAGGCCTTTCCGTTCAGCAGCGGGAGGATGGCGTCGACCTCGGTGACGATCGCGTTGCCCTGGAACGCGAAATCCGCCCGCGCCCGGTCCATCGCCGCCTCGTCCCGCCCGCCGCACGCGTCACCGATGACGACCGGGATGAAACCCAGATCGGTGGAGTGCGTGACGGTCGGCGCGATACCGATCTCGAGTGCCACCCCCGCGATGGCGTAGGAGACGATGCCCAGGTCACGCAGGGTCGCGGCGAGCGGGGTGCCCTCGAAGGCGGACATGGTCGTCTTGTCGAAGACGATCTCGTCCGGACCGGGCCGCAGCTCCGGCGCCAGTTCGAAGCCGGGCGTGTCGCGCAACAGGATCGGTTGCAGGTCCTCGACCGCATCGACACCCTGCCACGTCATCGCCATGCGCAGCGCGAATGCGCCGCTCAGTCGCGGCGGCAGGAACATGTGCCGCAGGAAGATCACCGGATAGCCCCCCGCCCGCGCGGCCTCCACCACCCGCACCACCCGCGCGACGATCTGCTCGGCATCATCGAGTTGGGACAGCACGCCGACCTGCATGTCGTAGACGATCACCGCCATCCGGTGCGGATCGCAGACGTCGGCGAGCCCGTCCGGAATATCGAGTCCATTGCCCTGTCGCACCGAAACTCCCCTTTGCCAGGTATGCGGTCCCGACCCACAGTACCGGGGTGTACGGCGTGTCGTGGAAACGTTCACCGACCGGCCGTGGACATCGTTGACCTGGGGATTCGGGAGGGCTAGCGTGCACTTCCGGTGGTGCGGTGCGGGGCGACGTGGGAGGTATCGGATGGGATTCGGGTGGCTCGCGGGTGCACATGCCGCGCATCGGCGGACGGGCACGGTGCTGGCCGTGGCGGTCGCCATGGTGCTGGGGCTGCTGTCCACGCCGGTGGCCGGCGCGGTGCCCTATCCCGACCAGGATCCGTTCTATGCCGCGCCCGCGGATCTGGCCTCGCAGCCGAACGGGGCGTTGCTCGGCGTCCGGTCGATCAGCGTGTTCGGGTTGCCACTGCCGGTTTCGGCGTGGCAATTACGTTATCGCACAACCGATTCGGCGGATCATCCGATCCTGGACGTGACCACGGTGGTGGTGCCGACGACGACCTGGGACAAGGGTCCGCGACCGCTGCTGAGCTATCAGGTGCCCGAGGACAGCCTCGGGACCCGGTGCGCGCCGTCGTTCGCGTTCTCCGGCGGGCACGATCCGGGCGTGGTGAACACCCTGCTGGACGTGCCGTTCATGACCGCCGCGCTGTTGCGCGGGTGGGCGTTGGCGATCAGTGATTACGAGGGGCCGTACTCGCGGTTCCTGGACGGTCCGGGTGCGGGACGCGCGGTGCTGGACGGGATCCGGGCGGCGCTGTCCTTCGCGCCGGGTGGCGTGCAGACGGCGAGTCCCGTTGGGGCGTGGGGATATTCGGGTGGGGCGTTCGCCACGCTGTGGGCCGCGCAGCTGCGGTCGAGTTATGCGCCGCAGGTGCGGTTCGCGGGGATCAGCGCCGGTGGGGTGCCCGCCGATATCGCCGCGATCGCCCAGCGCGTCGACGGCGGTGGGCAGGCCGGGCTGGCCCTGCTGATCCTGATGGCGCTGACCCGCAATCATCCCGATTCCGGCCTGTCCGGGGCACTGAACGATCGCGGCCGGGCGCTGCTGGCCGCGAATGCCACCGCCTGCGGTTCGAATCTGGTGCCGCAGTACGTCAACGCGCGCGTCGACAGTTTCTCCAGGACGCCGGATCTGCTGGGCAGCAAGGAGTTCCGGGGCACCACCGCCGCCAACGAGCTGGGTGTGGAGGCGCCGGACTCGCCGATGTACCTGTACCACAGCAACTCCGACGACGTCATTCCTGTTGCCGGATTCAGCAGGCTGGTCGACCGGTACTGCGCGCTGGGCGCGAGGCTCACCGCGATCCATTCGATCTTCCCCACCCACAACGGCGCGGCGGCCGGGGAAGCGTTGGGCGGCATGAACTTTCTCGCCGACCGCTTCGACGGGCAGCCCGTCACCGCGGGCTGCACCGTCCGATGAGCGTGTGATCACTGATTCCACTTGGTGGTGCCGGGTGCGGCCCCGAGCGTGTTGACCAGGTCCAGGCCCGCGACGATGAGGGTCGGACCGCCGACGACGATGGTGCCGACGATGCCGCCGAGCGCGGCTCCGGCCAGGACGCTGGCCACCACGCCGGGGCCGGTGACGATGCCGGTCAGCCCGATCAGCGCGCCCAGGGCCGTGCCGATGAAACCGCCGATCGCGGTGGCGATGCCGAACTGCGTCGAAAAGGCTTCCAGCGCACGCTGATTCTCGGTCACCGAGGCCACCGGGAGCGCCCGCGCCGGGCGGGCCGCGGCCACGTTCCGCACCGCCGTCAGGTCCAATTCGTGCGCGTCGGCGCTGATCCGGTGTGGCAGTGGGTATTCCGTGCCGTGCTGGCGGATCGCCAGCGGCAGCGTGACGACGGCGTTGCCGTCGGTATCGCGGATGTCGACGGTGCGCTGATCCGCGGCCACGCGGAAGGAGCCGCCGGTCAGGGTGGTGCGGACGGTGTCACCCACCAGCTTGGTGCTGTAGTGCACCACGGGCATGGTCGGATCGGCGTGCACGACACCGGCCCCGAGGCCGAGGGCGATCGCCACCGGTACGACGGTAGCGATGAACTTGCGCAGGAGCATTCGCCTGTTCCAATCTTCATCAGGTTCGTCGAAAACATGGGCGCGCGCAGGCAGAAAGTACCGCTGATCGATCAGGGTTGCGCGCGTTTTCGTGTAGCGAGGTGGTAACTGCTGTGCGTCCGCGCAATCCTAGATATTTTTCGGGATTGCTGTCCGCGAATTATGGGTAATCCCTTGGGTTCCGGCCGGGATTGGATGATCCCGGGGTGCGAAAAAGACGCCGGGTCGGTTCTACCGGCGGGTATTCGTGCGAATCGGGATTTCCCTACCGGACGGTCCGGCGACGATCGTGCCGCGGCCTCAGACGAAGTGGTTGATCGCCACTGCCGCAACGCATATCGCGATCACGACGAGCAGCGCGACCGCATCGCGGCGGCCCGGTGCGCTGGGATACGCGGTGAGCTGTCCGGTGCCGCCGCGCGCGGTGATCGCCTCGCCGAGTTCGCCCGCGCGGCGGGTGGATACCGCCATGGCCGCGGTCAGGATGTCCATCAGCGCGTTGTCGGTGGCGCGTTGCAGCAGACCGCCGTTCGGGCGCAGTTTGCGGGCGGCGCGCAGGATGCGCATCTCGTCCAGCAGCAGCGGCAGTCCGCGCAACGTCAGCGCCACCACCACCGCCCACTCCTCCACCGGAATACGCAACAACCGCAGGGGCGCAGCGAGTTTCGCGAGTGCGGGCGCGATCTCGCCCATCGGGGTGGTCCACGCGATCAGGAACGAGGAGACGAGCAGCAGCAGCGCGAAGATCATGGTCTGCACGTAGTGCACCACCGCCGGCCAACCCGCCGGCGCGGAGGTGAACAGGCCGATGCTCATCAGCGCCCAGAACTGCCAGGGCAGTCGCGGCAGCGTGCCCGGCGGCAGATGCGCGATCGCGCCGACCACGATCAGGAAGGCCGCGATCAGGCCCAGCACCGGCCAGGAGGGCTGGAACAGCACGAGCATGCTGATCAGGAAGACCGCGACCATCTTCGTCCCGGCCCACAGCCGGTGCACCGGACTCGGCACCGGGACCTCGCGCAGCAGCACCATGGTCATCGCGCGACTCCTGCTGATTCCTGTTGTGCGGGAAGGAGTTTCATCGGTTACCTCCGGTCGTGCCGGGGCGTTTCGGGGTCAACCGGGTCAGGCTGCGCGCCGCGAGGCCGGGGACGGGGGACGGTTCGGTCGACGGCTGCACCGCGGTCTCCGGGATGACGCCGCCGCGTAGATGCACCGTGCGGTCGCAGACGCCGGTCATATCCTCCACGTCGTGCGAGATGACGATCAGGGTCAGGCCCGAATCCCGCAGGCGGGCAAGGAGTTCCACCACCTCGGCGCGGCCCTGTGGATCCAGTCCGGCCAGCGGTTCGTCCAGCACCACCACCTGCGGGCGACTGGCCACGATCGCCGCGAGTACGACCCGTTTGGCCTGACCACCGGACAGTTCCTCGATCGAGCGCGAGGCCATCGTGCGATCCAGGCCGACCGCGTCCAGCGCGCGGCCCACCGCGGCCGAACCGGTGCCGCTGCCGCCCCAGTCCTCGATCTCGGCGGCCACGGTCTGGCGCTGTAGTTGCAGCCTCGAATGCTGGAAGGCCAACGCCACCTTGCCGATTCGGCCGGACACCGGATGCGTGCCGGTGCCCTCGCGCAGTTCGCAGCGGCCGTGACTCGGTTCGATCAGACCGGCCATGATCCAGGCCAGGGTGGATTTCCCGGATCCGTTGCCGCCCACGATCAGCAGCGCCTCGGAGCGTCGGACGGTCAGGTCGATGCCGTGCAGAGCCGTTGCGGCCCAAGGTGTTCGGCGATTGTAGGTGTGCCGGACGTCACGCAGTTCGAGGATCGGCTCACCCATCGGGCGGCGGCGTTCGTCGCGGGCGGGACGCGGCCAGGCGGGCAGCCGCTCCACCTGCCGTCCGCCGGACAGATGCACCACGCGATCGGCCGCGGCGGCATCGGCCTCGTGATGGGTCACCAGGACCACCGCCATCGGATGCCGCCGGGGCAGTTCGGCCAGCAGCGCGACCAGATCGCGGCGGCCGTCGGGATCGATCATCGAGGTGGCCTCGTCGGCGATCAGCAGGGCCGGGCGGCGGGCCAGCGCGGCGGCCACGGCCAGGCGCTGCTGCTGGCCGCCGGACAGGGTCGCGGTCTCGGATTTGCCCATGCCGCCGAGGCCGACCTCGGCCAGCAGGGATTCCACCTCGACCTGCGCGGCCAGTTCCGGGGGCAGACCCCACACCACATCGTCGGCGACCTGCACGCCGAGGGTCTGGCTCTCGGGACGTTGCAGGACCAGCGCGGTGCCGCCGAGCCTGCCCAGACCCGCCGAACCGGGACGTTCGACCGCGCCCGAGGTCGGCGGGCGGCCGGCCAGCAGCCTGGTCAACGTGGATTTGCCGGAACCGTTGTGGCCGACGACGGCCACGAACTCCCCGACGTCCACGGTCAGCGAGATCGCGGTCAGCGCGTCGGTGCGGGCGTCCGGGTAGCGGAACGACGCGTCGCGCAGGGTGACCGGCAGCGGGGCGATGGGCCGGTCGTCGACCGGGGCGTCCAGTTGATCGCGGCCGGGCAGCCAGGTCAGCCGGTCCAGCACCGAACCCAGCGCGAACCAGGAGAACACCGCCGTGGCGACCAGGCCGACGAGGATGCCGCCGGCGATGTAGACCCACCACCAGCGCAGCACCTCGTCGGTGACCGTGCCCAGCGCGTGGCCCAGCGGGGCGAGCCGAGGCTGCTGTTCGGCCAGGCGCTGCACCCCCTTGGACAGGTTGCGAATGGTCTCGAACAGCAGTTTTCGCGTCGCGGTGAACACCAGCAGCATGCCGACCGAGAACAACGAGGAGATCAGACCGGCCAGGATGGACAGGCCCAGCACCGCGAGCAGGCCGCCGCCGCGACGTTTCACTATGCCGACGATGCCGCCGATGATCGCCATCGCCACCGTGGTGAACGCGGGGAACATCCCGGCGACCACGAACGTCACCAGGGTCGCGGCCGTCCCCGCGGTGAACACCGCGCGCAACCGGTGTCGATGCGCGAGCAGCCCCATCGGCACCGCCGCGATGAACATCAGCGCGGCGGCGATCGGCAGCACCGTCCCGACGGTCACCAACCCCACCGTGACACCGGCCAGAACCGCCCCCGTGGCCAGTTCGATCGGGCGCAACGGCCCCCGCCCCGGCCGGGACTGTTCACTGGCTGTGGAAAGAGCGGTCACGACCTCAAGTCTGCCAGGCCCGCCTGAGCACCGTCCGGGTGCGAGCTGTGCGCAACCCGTGGGGCGGCTGTGCGCGGATGCGGTCACGCTTGTGGATGAGTGGGGATCGTGTCGGGGTGACGGTCGAGTGATTCGGTCGCCGAAGCCGCGATCCGCTCGCACGATGAACCGGGTGCACGGCATCACAGGTGATCGCGGCTTGCGGGCATCGTCGCCGCGGTGACATGGATCGACATTTGCGATGGCTCGTGCCTGTGTGGTTGTGCATGGGAATCGGGCCGGTGCCGTTCGGTCCGATTCGAGTACGCATTCGGGTTATGTGTGATCCGGGCTTGCCGAATGGGATCGGACGAACTTCGGCACGAATCCGTGGTCATGCGGCGCGGGTGCGCGGGGTCTGCCCGCAACATCGCCTGGATTCGGTGCTGCTGCCCGCGGCCCGCGATGGTGGTGCGCGCGTGGTCGGTGCGAGCTGCCGGGTGGATGCCTTGGGGGAATCAGGTCACGGGTTGGGAGTGAGGGTGTAGTCGGTGAGTTTCAGGGTTCGGGTGCGGAGGCGGTAGGCGGTGACCGTGCCGGGCCAGTTGTTGGTGATGCGGCCCGCGGCGTTGCGGTACCAGCTGGAGCAGCTGGACCAGGGGGTGCGGCGGAGGCGGCGTTGGGTGTGGGTGTCGAAGTCGCGGGCGGCCTGCGGGGTGACCTCGAGGGTGTGGGCGGGGTGGGTGGTGAGGTGGGTCAGGGCCTGGCGGATGTAGCGGGACTGGCATTCGATCATGTAGACGATCGAGCCGATGCCGAGGTTGGTGTTGGGGCCGTACAGCAGGAACAGGTTCGGGAAGCGGGGGACCGTCATGCCGAGGTAGGCGCGGGCGCCGCCGGTCCAGGCGTCGGCGAGGTCCAGGCCGTCGCGGCCGAGAATCCGCATGGGCCAGAGGAATTCGCTGCCCTTGAAGCCGGTGCCGTAGACGATCACGTCGGCGGGATGGACGACGCCGTCGGCCGTGCGCACCCCGTCGGGGACGATCTCGGTGATCTCGGTGGTGACCACGTCGACGTTGGGTTGTACGACCGCGGGGTAGTAGTCGTTGGAGAACAGCACCCGTTTGCACAGCACCGGATAGTCGGGCGTGAGCTTGGCGCGCAGGGTCGGATCGGTGACCTCGCGTTCCAGGGTGCGGCGGCACAGATAGGTGACCAGGCGGCGCAGCAGCGGCAGATCGGCCAGGCCCAGGGCGAAGAATTCCAGGAAGCACCACACCCAGAGACGTTGTGCCCGACGCAATCCCGGCACGTGCCGGAACAGCGCGTGATGGATCGGCCGGTATTCGCGATCGGTGCGGCTCACCACCCAGGCCGCGCTGCGCTGGAAGATCGTCAGCTGCTCGACCCGCGGCTGGATCGCCGGGACGTACTGGATCGCGCTCGCGCCCGTGCCGATCGCGGCGACGCGCTTACCGGTCAGGTCGACCGAGTGATCCCACTGCGCGGAGTGGAAGGCCGGGCCCCGGAAGCTCTCGCGGCCGGGGATGGCGGGCAGTTGCGGCCGGGAGAGCTGGCCGACCGCGGAGATCAGCACGTCGGCGGTGTGGTCGGTGCCGTCGGCGGTGTACACGGTCCAGGTTCCGGTGGATTCGTCGAAGGCGGCCTCGGTGACGTCCGTGCCGAATCGGATCCGCTCCAGCAGGTCGTATTCGACGGCGAGGCCCTGGAGATAGTTCAGGATGTCGCTCGAACCCGAGTAGCGGTGCGGCCAATCGGGTTTGGGTGCGTAGGAGTACGAGTACAGCGGTGAGGGCACGTCGCAGGCCGCACCCGGATAGGTGTTCTCCCGCCACACCCCGCCCGCCCCGGCGGCCCGCTCCAGGATGGTGAAATCCTCGAAACCGTTGCGCCGCAACTCCATTGCCATGCCCAGGCCGCCGAATCCTGCGCCGATGATTATGACCGACGGTGTCCTCGTTGACATTGTGGCGCTCCTCACAGCTGCGGGTGTAGCCTCCACTCTAAAGAGCGGGGGAGTGGGTGATCGAGATATTCGGCCATAATCGGAGTATGGCAACGGAGCAACACCCCGCGGTTCGCAATTGGGATTTCCCCCGGGGCATGGCGAGTGTGGCCCTCATGGTCGGTTATGCCCGCGAATACGGAGTGGCCGCCGAGGTCATGTTGCGCGGAACCGTGCTGACCGAACGCACCCTCGCCGATCCCGACGCGCAGATCGACGCGCGGACCGAGCTGGCGGTGATCCGCAATCTGGTGCGGGCGCTCGGTACCGAACGTCCGGCGCTCGGGGTGGAGGTGGGGCGGCGATACCACATCACCACCTTCGGCATCTTCGGCTTCGCGTGCGTCAGCAGTCCGACCCTGGGCGAGACGATCGCGTTCGCGCTGCGCTACCTGGAGTTGAGCTTCACCTTCTGTCTGCCGGTAACCCATTGGGAGCCAGGGGAATTCGTCGCCGACATCCACGACGAACTGGTCCCGCCCGACGTGCGGCGCTTCCTGGTGGAGCGTGACGTACTGGCCATGCATCAGGTGATGAGCGATCTGCTGGGCCGTCCGCTGACGCTGCTGCGCGCCGAATTCGATTATCCGGAACCGGAATACGCCGACCGGCTCGCTCAGATCATCGGTGTGCGACCGCGTTTCGGGCAGCCGCAGAATCTGTTCGCCCTCGACCCGACGGTGCTCGAACAACCGCTGCCGCAGGCCAACGAATACACCTGGGCGATGTGCCTGGCCCAGTGCCGGGAACTGGTGCATCGGCGTCGCGCCCGCACCGGGATCGCCGCCGAGGTGCGCGAACGTCTGGTGCCGCGCGGCGGTGCCGACGGTTATGCCGCGCCGCTGGGTATCGATGCGGTCGCGCGTGACCTCAATATGAGCACGCGGACGTTGCGGCGTCACCTCGACGCGGTCGGCACCAGTTATCGATCCCTGCTGGACGAGGTGCGTCGCACCCTGGCCGAGGAGATGCTCACCGCCACGCCGCTGTCGGTCAGCGATGTCGCGATTCGGCTCGGGTACGCGGAGGCTTCGACGTTCATCTACGCGTTCAAGCGATGGACCGGGACGACTCCCGCGTCGTATCGCCGGGAACGGGTGCGCAAATAGGGGGCGTGGCCCTCACACCGCGGCGATGCGGCCGCCCATGGGGACCGGGCGGAGCAGGGTGGTGAAGCGGCCGTCATCGATGACGTGCAGGAGGATGGCGGGATCGGGCGCGTAGTCGATGGGGACCTCGCCGGGGGTGGTGACCTCCCAGGCTCCGCCGATGGTGGAGGCGACGCTGGGGGCGACGATCAGGGGTTTGCCGCCGAACAACGTGGTGCCCAGGGTGTGCATGTGGCCGGTGAGGACGCCGAGGATGCGGGGGTCGGCGGCGACGAGCCGCTCGAGCCGCTCGGGGTTGGACAGGCGGATGGGGTCCACGACCGTGCTGTACATCGGCATCGGGGGGTGATGCAGCGCGATCAGCACCGCGTCGTCCGGCGGGGTCGTGCGCAGCAGATCGGTGAGCCAGGCGAAGGTGTCGTCGTCGAGTTCGCCGCCGCTGGCGCCGGGGACGGTGGAGTCGAGTAGGGCGACGGTCAGCCCGTGCAGTCGCATCGCCTGGTTCAGCGGCCGGTCCGAGGCGTCCTCGTGCAGCAGTATCCGGCGCAGGGCCGCGCGGTCGTCGTGATTTCCGGGCAGCATCCACAGCGGGATCGAGATGGCGCGCAGGGTGTCGCGGGCCTGCTCGTACTCCTCGGGTTTGCCCGCGTCGGTGATATCGCCGGTGAGCAGGATCGCGTCGGGCTGCCGCGGTAGCGCGGACAGGTAGGCCAGCACCCGTTCGACTCGTTCGGCGTTCCGGTTCTTCAGGTCGAAATGGGTGTCGCTGAGCTGAGCCAACAAAATCATCGGCGGGTGCCTTCTCGTGAGATCGCGCCGTTGCGCCCGAGCGTGCCTGGACGGCACCCCATCAGGCTAGATGGCCGGTTGCCGCCGCGTCTTCATGAGACACGCCACCGAATATAGCGGAGATGCATGACAATTCGGTCTCCTCTCGGGGGTTACAACCGGGCGGGGTGGTCGAGCAGTGTGGTCGGATCGTCGGTGAGCACGGTGTCGCCCGCGGTCCAGAAGTCCGGGCCCGGGGGTGCGATCAGGTCCAGTTCGGCGGGATCGCGCCACGGTGCGTCCAGGCGCAACCGCCAGGAGTGCAGGTGGGTGCGCGGGTAGGTGTCGGATCGGTCGAACAGCGGATCACCGGCGACCGGGTGGCCGATCCAGGCCAGATGCACCCGGATCTGGTGGCGGCGTCCGGTGATCGGGCGCACCGCGAGCACCGTGTGCGCGTCGCCGCGCAGGATGACGTCGAATTCGGTGCGGG
This sequence comes from Nocardia macrotermitis, assembly GCF_009604405.1. GTDB lineage: Bacteria > Actinomycetota > Actinomycetes > Mycobacteriales > Mycobacteriaceae > Nocardia > Nocardia macrotermitis. The sequence goes on along the minus strand of NZ_WEGK01000004.1, from coordinate 336,055 downwards.
AGGGATAGTTCTTGCCCGCCAGCACATCTCGTTGCTCGACCGACCACTCCGCGCGTGCCGGACCGTCGTCGGTGCGCACGATGCTCTCGCGCGGCGCGGCGATCCGCACCCGGTTCTTGCGGCCCACGCTCAGCGGCAGCTCGATCACGCCGTGGTCGGGCAGTCCGGTGGACGCGGTGACGGCCAGATAGCGCTTGGCCGCCGTCCGCTTGTTGAACTGCCTGGTCAGCTCCCCGTGCGCGGTGAGTTCCTTGGCCAGCAGCACCAGCCCGGAGGTCACCTTGTCGATCCGGTGCACCGGATACAACTTCTCCCCGTCCTCCTCGGCGAGCCGCACGATATCGGTGTCGTGCCGCTCCCCGGTCACCGAGATCCCGGCGGGCTTGTTCAACGCCAGAATCGCCGCATCCTCCTCGAGCCGACATCGCGCCCGCAGTTCCGACCAGTGCATACCTGTAATAGTGGCGGCCGGTGCGCGCGGCCCCCTCAGCAGGTCGCGTGTTCGAGTTCGGTGAGGGCGGTGTCGAGGTGGTCGATGAGGGTGGACAGGTGGGGGACGGCGCGGCGGCAGCCGACAATGCCGACGTCGAAACTGTCGGCGGTGCTGGTGACGGTGATGTTCATGGCCTGGCCGTCGAACGGGATGGACAGCGGGTAGTTGTGTTCGAGGCGGGCTCCTTGCAGGTAGACGGGTTTGCGGGGGCCGGGGACATTGGAGATGACCAGGTTGAACGGGACCCGGGGCAGGGCCTGGAAGCCGGGCAGGAAGGTCAGCCCGAGAGGGGACATCAGCAGCGCGGACAGGGCCAGCGCCTGTAGTCGCGGCAGTTCGGTGAAGACGCGTTTGGACTCGCGCATCGAGGTGCTGATCGCGGCCAGCCGCTGTGCCGGATCCGCGATATCGGTGCCAAGATCGCACAGCAGCGCGGCGACCAGATTGCCCTCGGATTCGGTCTCGCCGGTGCGGCGCAGATTCACCGGGACCATGGCGGTGAGCGGCTTGTCCGGCAGGGCGTTGCGCTTGCACAGATATTCGCGCAGGGCCGCGGCGGACAGTGCCAGGACCACGTCGTTGACGGTGGTGCCCGTCGCCCGGCGCACGGCGTGGATCCGCTCCATCGGCCACGAGCCCACGGCGATACTGCGCGCGCCGCCGATCGGGACGTTGAACATCGTCGCGGGTGCGGACAGCGGCAGCGCCAGCTTGCCCTCGGTCAGCGCCCGCACTGCACTGCGCACCCCGCCGACCTCGGTGGCCAAGCGCGGCAACGCATGTCGCACCTGCTGCCACAGGCTCTCGGGGACATCGGGCTCGGGTTCGGTGCGGCTCACCGTCCACGGCGCGCGGATGCGGGTGGTGAACGGATCGTCGGTGAGGCTGCGCTGGAGCAGCCGCTGCGCGGAGACCCCGTCGATGAGGGCGTGATGCATCTTGACGTACAGGCCGAGCCGATCGCCCGCCATCCCCTCGATGATCCGGCCCTCCCACAGCGGGCGGTGCCGGTCCAGCAGGGTGCCGTGCAGATGTTCGACCAGGTCCAGCAGTTCGGCGGTGCCGCCGGGCTGGGGCAGCGCACACCGGCGCAGGTGGTATTCCAGGTCGATCTCGCCGTGCGCCCACACGACGCTGGAGAAGTTGCCCAGAATGCGGCGCTGCCTTCGGCGGAAACGCGGCCGCACCGGCGTGGCGGACATCAGTTCGGCGTACAGCGAGCGCACGAAATCGGTGCCCTGCTCGGCGGGCCGCTCGAAGATCTGCAGGCTGCCCACGTGCATGGGGTGTTCCCGCGATTCGGCCGTGAGGAATACGGCGTCGATCGGGTTGAGGAGTTCCATCGGATCCGCCTATACCGGTTGGGTGTAGCCCTTACGTGTACGGTGCGGCGTCATTGCCCCCGTCTGGACGAATACGACCTGATCCCGGTGGAGCTCACCACGGCGCTAGAGCGATGCCGGGTCCAGGTCCAGGGTGGTGCGATCGAGCGAGTCGAGCAGATCGAACAGCGGTGTGGTGCGCGGTAGTTCCCAACGATAGAAATAGCGTGCCGCGGCGCGTTTACCGTCGTGGAACGCGCTGGCGTGTCCGTGTGCCGCGATGGCCTGTTCCAGCCAGATCCAGGCCAGCACCACATGTCCGCACGCCTCGAGATAGGCCGCCGAATTGGCCAGCGCGAGTTGCGGATCCCCGGACTTCCACAGCAGCGCGGTGCTGGTGGCGATGCGCTGGGTGGCCAGGGCCAGATCGTCGCCGAAATGGCCGAGTTCGGCATCGCCGGTGGCGCCGGCGGTCGCGATGGTCTCGCCGATGGTGTCCAGCAGCAGGGACAGCGCGGCCCCGTTGTCGGCGGTGACCGCGCGGCCGAGCAGATCCAGGCTCTGAATGCCGTGTGTGCCTTCGTGAATCGGGTTGAGGCGGTTGTCGCGGTAGTGCTGTTCGACGTCGTAGTCGCGGGTGTAGCCCGCGCCGCCGTGCACCTGGATGGCCAGATCGTTGGCGGCCAGACACCACTGGCTGGGCCAGCTCTTGGCGATCGGGGTCAGCACGCGCAGCAGCGTCTCCGCTCGGGTGCGCGCGGAATCGGTTGTGGCACTGCGCAGATCGTCGATGAGGGTGGCGCAGAACAGTTGCAGCGCCAACGCGCCCTCGGCGTAGGATTTCTGCGCCAGCAGCATGCGCCGCACGTCGGGGTGATCCACGATGGGCACCTGCGGACCGCCCTTGGCCCCGGCCGGGCGGCCCTGCGGGCGGGTGCGGGCGTAGTCCAGCGCCTTGAGGTATCCGGTGTAACCCAGTGCGGTCGAGGCGAGCCCGATGCCGAGCCGCGCCTCGTTCATCATGTGGAACATGTAGGCCAGCCCGCGATGCGGTTCGCCGACCAGATAGCCGACCGCGCCGGGTCGCCCGCCCGGGGTGAACGCACCGTCGCCGAACACCGGCGCGGTGTTGACCGTGCCGCGCCAGCCCATCTTGTGATTGATCCCGGCGAGGACCACGTCGTTGCGTTCGGGTGCCGAATCACCCTGTGCCGGAATGAATTTGGGCACGATGAACAGTGATATGCCGCGGGTGCCCGCCGGGCCGCCCGGAATCTTGGCCAGCACCAGATGGACGATGTTCTCCGAGAGATCGTGATCGCCGCCGGAGATCCACATCTTGCGGCCGAACACCCGGTAGGTGCCGTCGTCCTGTGGTTCGGCGCGGGTGGTGATATCGGCCAGATTGGATCCGGCCTGCGGTTCGGACAGCGCCATGGTGCCGAAGTAGCGGCCCTCGATCATCGGCGCGACGAACTGTTCGATCTGCTCCGGGGAGGCGTGCGCGGCGAGCAGATTCGCATTGCCCATGGTGAGCATCGGATAGCTGGTGGTGGCCACGTTCGCGGCGTAGAACCAGGCCATGCACGCGGTGAACACGGTGTGCGGCAACTGCATGCCGCCGACCCGCTCGCTCATGGCCGCGCCGATCAGTCCGGCCTCGGCGAAGGCCCGCAGTGCGTGGCCGACCTCCGGCAGGATGTGCACCTTCTCCCCGTCGAAGGTGGGCTCCTGGAGATCGCCCGCCCGGTTGTGCGGTGCGAAGTACTTGGTCGCCAGCTCCTGCGACAGCTCGAGGACCTGATCGAAGGTCTCCCGGGAATGCTCCCGGTAGTACTCGCGCTCGGTCAGCCGCGCGGTGTCGAGCCACTCGTACAGCAGGAATTCGAGGTCCCGCGCCGACATGATGAGCGAAGTCATGGCTCCACCCTTGCCATCCGCGAGCCCGCGCGCAACCTGTTCCGGATAGCCGCACCCGGTGCATGAAGACGCACCCCCTTCAGGGCCCGCTCAGGGTGCGGATCCGGATTCGGGGTGCGCCCCCGGCCGCGCCGAAACGCGGGTTCGAGCCGGATTCAGCGATGCGCGGAGCTGAACAAGGGTGCGATGAAACGATGCAGCATCTGCGACTCCTCGGCCTCGTCCCGCCCCGGAACCGTCAGCAGCGAGACGATCGCCCGGGTCAGCCAGCGGGCCAGCAGCGTCGCGTCGCCGTCCGGCGCGGCGCCGGTGACTGATCCGGCAATGGCCTCGATGACCTGCGAAGTCTGCGCGATCTCGATGGCCAGCCCGGCATCGCCCGGACGGAACCAGGCGATCAGCAGCGGATCGGCGCGCACCGCCCGCAGACTGGCCAGCACACCCGCGACCGCGCGCTCACCCGGCTCGGAGATCCCGGCGATCTCGGTGGCGACCCGCGCCCCGATCTGCCGCGCCGCGCGATGGACGAAGGCCAGCTGCACCGCCTGCCGACTCTCGAAGTACCGGTACAGCGTGGCCCGCGAGCACCCCGCGGCCTTGGCGATATCACCCATCTGGGTCGCGCCCACCCCGCGCTCGGCGAACAACCCCGCCGCCGCGTCCAGAATCCGTTCCGCGGCGCTCAGCGATCGCGCGTCGCCCAGCCAATCACTCACAACCGTTCCCGTCGACGCCCATCTCCGTCCCCGGCAACCTATGCCACGCCGAACCGCCGCAGGCGCGTTTCCGCACGCCGCGTCGCACCGGCACCCGACCCCGGTTCACGCCGCCGGACCCCCGACCCGGAACGGCACGCTGACCGGCCACCGCACATAGTTGCCGTCGGTGTACCGCACCCCGTCGACGTCGACGGTGAACTCCGGACACCGCGCCAGCAACTCCTGCAACGCGATGGTCGCCTGCATCCGCGCCGCCGCCGCGCCGAGGCAGTGATGGCTGCCGTTGCCGAAGGTCATGATGTTCCGCGGCCCGCGCGTGACGTCGAGTTCGGCTGCGTCGGGACCGAATTCGCGTTCGTCGCGATTGGCCGAGGCGTACAGCATCAGCACCCGGCGACCCGCGGGAATGGTGACCCCATCGACTTCGACATCGCGAGTGGTGGTGCGCGCCAGGCCCTGTACCGGCGAGGTGAGCCGCAGGAATTCGTCCACCGAGCCGGGAATCAGCTCCGGATCCGCGAGCAGCCGCTGCCGCTGCCGGGGATGCTGCGCCAGCAATTGCACCGCGCCGCCGAGGTTTCCGGTGGTGGTGTCGTTACCGCCGGTGATCATGGTGAAGGCGAAACCGAGGATTTGCAGGATCTCCCCGACGTCCCCGTCCGCGCCGAGCCCCGAGGCCACCAGATGCGAGACGGTGTCCTCTCCCGGTGCGGCACGGCGCTTTTCGATCAACCCGGTGAAGTACCGCATCAACTCGCCCACCGCGGCCTGCGCCTGCATGACACCCCCGGCGCCGGTGGTCGAGGCCGCGACGATCGCCTCGCTCCAGCCGTCGAAGGCGGCCCGATCCTCCTCGGGCACACCCAGATAGTGCGCGACGACCATGGTCGGCAACGGTTTGAACAGCTCCGCAGTGATATCGCCGCCACCGGCCGCGCGCAGCCGTTCGATCCGCTCCACGACGAATTCCCGTACCGCGGGGCTGATCTCCTGCACCTGCCGCGGCGTGAACCCCTTGGCCACCCGCCGCCGGAACACCGTGTGCTCCGGCGGATCGGTGAACACGAACGGCCGGTTCTCACCCAGTCCGATAGCGCTCAGATCGGTGTAGTCGACCGTCAAACCCTGTGCGGAGGAGAAGGTTCCGGTATCGCGCACGGCCTCGTAGACGTCGCGATACCGGGACAGCACGTAGTAGTCCTGGTCCTCGTGTCCCTCGGGCACCACGTGATGCACCGGATCGTGTTCCCGCAGCGCCGCGTACATCCCCCACGGATCGCGCCAGCTGTCTCCGGACCGCAGTTCGAACCGAGCTTCGCGAGACAAAGTATCGCTCATGTCTCGACAGTAAGTCACATCGTGAGATGTGTCTATAGGTGAGGGCGACGGCCGGCCCGCCCCGCCGCATGCCGACGAGTTGCCGAGAACGCCTGTGGCGGCACGGGGATCACGATCCGCTCGCCGCCGGGTCTGGATTCCGCGACGCGTCCGGCCTGCGACGGCCGGAAAACTAATCGTTCGGCGAAGACATATCCGCTCCCGTACGATCGCGTTCGAGACCCCGGTGAGCCGGAGTCCCGAACGGCTTGCAGGAGGGGGAGGGAGTTGAGACTTCGTCTACCGGCGACCGTCCGCGCGGGTGCGGACTGGTTGAAACGTCTGGCCGCGACCACGCCCGGCGTGATCGCCTCGATCGCGGTCGCCGCGGTGGTGCTGTGCCTGACGTCCGGCCTGGTCTGCGCGAACGACCTGAGCGACAAGACCTCTCGCCGCGACAACGCGCTCACCCATTCGGAACCACAGAACAACGCGGCGCAGAACCTGTACGTCGCGCTGTCCCAGGCCGATGCGAGCGCGGCCACCGCATTCCTGTCCGGCGGTATCGAGTCGCCGCAGATCCGGTCGCAGTATCAGCAGGCGCTCGCCGACGCGGCCGCCGCGCTGGCCACCGCGACCGCCGGTGCGAACGATCCGCAGATCCGCGGCATCGTCGCGAACATCGCCGCGGATCTGCCCGCCTACACCGGGCTGGTGGAATCGGCGCGGGCCAACAACCGGCAGGGCTTCCCGATCGGTTCGGCCTATCTGCGCGAGGCGTCGGGGCTGATGCAGAATTCGTTGCTGCCCAACGCCGCTCAGCTCGCCACCCAGCGCGCGGCGGCATTGCGCGCGGATCAGGACGCGATCAGCGGACCGCCCGTGCTGGCGATCTTCCTGCTGCTCGTGGTTCTGGTGGGTGCGGTGGTGGCCTCGCGAATGCTGTTGCAGCGCACCAACCGGCTGTTCAATGTCGGCATCACCGCGGCGGCGGGTGCGGCGGCGCTGGCGCTGGTGTGGATCGCGATCGCGACGATCGTCTCGACCAGTGCGATCGATACCGGTTCGGGCGGCCCGACCACGCGGTCGGAGGATCTCGCGCAGGCCCGGATCCTCGGGCAGCAGGCCCGCACCGACGAGATGCTCGAACTGATCACGCGCGGCGACACCACCGGCACCGAGGCCGATTTCGCGAACAAGACCGGCCAGTTGCGCATCCTGTTCTCCCGGGTGGCGCGCGCGGATTCGCCGGTGCGGCGGGACTTCTCGCAGTGGGTGCAGAGTCACGGCAAACAGGTCGACTACTACAACGCCGCGAACTATCCCGCCGCGGTGGCGCAGGCGATCGGCACCGCGCCCACCGATTCGTCGGCGACCTTCACCGCCCTGGACGATTCGGTGCGCGCGGATCTGGCGCGGACCCGGGTGCAGGTGCGCGAGCAGATCGCCAGCGCCGGGGACAGCTGGATCGGCAGTGCGGCGGGCACACTGGTGTTGCTGGTGTTCGCGGCCGGTGCCGCGGTTGTCGGACTCTGGCCGCGGCTGAAGGAGTTCCAGTGAGGCGACCCCGAATGGTGCGAGCGCTGATCGTGCTGGCGGCGACCGCGCTGCTGGCGGGCTGCGGGGCCGATGCGGCCGTGCCGTCGTCGCTGCCGGTCACGCCGGTCCGGCCGCTGCCGCCCGACGCGAAGACGTTGCAGCCCAGTGCCACGCCCGCCGAGCAGTGCGGTGATCTCACCGACAGCCTGACGCCGAGTTCCGGTGCGTTCGCGGCGGATTCGACGATGGCGAAGATCAAGGCCAAGGGCCGGCTCACGGTCGGCGTCGACCAGAACACCTATCTGTTCGGATTCCGCGATCCGGCCACCGGGCAGCTCGAGGGGTTCGACATCGATCTGGCCCGCGAGATCGCGCGCGATCTGTTCGGTGATCCGAACCGGATCGAACTGCGTTCGGTCTCCACCGCCGAGCGGGTGCCCGCGTTGACCGATCATCGGGTCGACATGGTGGTGCGCACCTTCTCGGTGACCTGTGAGCGGCGTCGGGACATCGCCTTCTCCGGCGCGTATTTCACTGCGGCGCAACGTATTCTGGCGGCCAAGAACTCCGGTATCCGGTCCGCGGCCGATCTGAGCGGCAAGCGGGTGTGCGTCACGGTGGGGGCGGATTCGGCGGATCGGCTGTTCGCGCTGCGTCTGGCGCGGCAGCCGACCGTGCTGGGCGTCACGAACTGGACCGACTGCCTGGTCGCGTTGCAGCAGGGACAGGTGGACGCGGTCAGCACCGATGAGCCGATCCTGGCCGGTCTGGCCGCGCAGGACGGCAATCTCCAGGTGGTCGGCGACCCGCTGGGCTACGAGTACTACGCGGTCGGACTGCCGCACGGCGAGGACGACATGGTCCGGTTCGTCAACGGCGTCCTGGACCGCATCCGCACCGACGGCACCTGGCAGCGGCTCTACAACTCGAGTCTCGGTTCCCTCGGGCCCTCGACCGGACCCCCGGCCGCGCACTACAGCGGGTGAGGCCGCCGATGCACGCACTCACCGCCCTCGAGATCGATAACGAACTGGCCTCGCGCGGCCGGGAGATCGACGCGGTCACCGCGACGCTGCTGGAACTGGACCGGCATCCCGGGCTGGTGCTGCTGCGCGGCATCCCGCCGACCGGCGTCACCGCGCGGCAGTGGGCGCCGATCGAGCAGCTGCTGGATCTGATGTGGGAGGACTTCGGCCGGGTCCAGGCGATTCTGGATCAGGCACGGGTCGTGCGGGCACAGCGCACCAAACTCACCGAGGCCGACCGCACCGAACTCACCCGGCTGCTGCGCGAACGTCCACACGAGGCGGCGCGTACCGCGATTCCGATGGCGCAGCGCTCGCTGACCGGGCCCGGCGAACAGGTGTTGTTCGTGGGCATCGCGGATACGCTGGAACGGATGCGCACCGCGTTTCCGCAGATCGCCCGCTTCCTGGATGCCGTGGACGCGGCCAACAGCCGGGTGCTCGAGGTGTTGAAGCCGGTGCAGTCCGAGCTGAGCAAACTGGGTGGCGTTACGCCCGAACTGCGGGCCATCGCCGACGCCGTGGCCGATATGCTGGGCCGCTCGGCGACCGACCCGCTGGCCACCACCGCCGCCGAAATCGACACGCGCACCGCGGAATTGGCGCGTCGCCTGGAGCGCGAATCGCGGGATCTGGTGGAACTGCGGGTACTGACCGCCGACTGGCCCGCGGCGATCACCCAGACCCGGGACCGGCTCGCGGCGGTCGGCGCGGTCGTCGACAGGGCCGCGCTGGCCCGCGAACAGGTGCAGGAGAAGATCCACACCGCACCCCTGCCCGCCCATCGGGACGAGACCGGCCCACTGCGCGGCGAACTCGACACCCTGGCCGACGGCGTCGTCGACGCGCGCGCCGCCTTCGCACTACGTGAGTTGCGCCGCCGGATCGCCGCCGCGCAGACCCGCGCCGAACAGGCCCTCGAACTGGCCCAAGGCCTGCTGGACCGCCGCGCCGAGCTGCGCGGCCGACTGGCGGCATACCAGGTCAAGGCGGCTCGTCTCGGGGTGAGCGAGGAGTCGGATGTGTTGTCCGCCAACCGGATCGCCACGGGCCTGCTCGGCCGCGTGCCGTGCGATCTGGCGGCGGTCACCCGGGCGATCACGGATTATCAGCAGGTTGTCGCGGACGTTTCGGGGAGGCGCGGATGAGTGGTACGGGCGCTCGATGCACCGAGATCGGTTGCACGGGAACGATTGTGGAGGGGTACTGCGATACCTGCGGTACGGCACCTCGGATAGCGGCGTCGGGAGTCGCCGCGAGTGGCGCGGGTGTGTCGACCGAGGGTGCCAAGTGTGCCGAGTCTGATTGCACCGGAACAATTTCCGATGGTTTCTGCGACACGTGCGGGACCGCGCCGGTAGCGGCCGGAAGTGCCGGGAGCGCGTCGTCGGCGTCGACCGGAAATGCTTCGGCGAAAGGCTCTCAGAGGACCTCCGGCAGCGCGGTCGAGGGTTCCCGGTGTGCCGAATCCGATTGCGCCGGAACGATTTCCGAGGGCTATTGCGATACCTGCGGGGCCGCGCCCGCACCCGAGCGGCCGAGCGGATCGGCCGAGGAGGCGGGGACCGGTACCCAGCCGATCGCGACCGTCGGCACCGAGCGCACCGGAACCCGTTCGGTGCGTACGCGATCCACGTCGTCGCGATCGCGGCGGGGCACGCTCGGCGCGGGCATGGTCGACGTGCCGCGGGTGCCGCGGGTGGATCCGGCGAGTGCGGTGCTGGACGATCCGAGCGTGCCGGAGCACAAGCGGTTCTGCGCCAATTGTGAACGGCCGGTGGGACGTTCGCGCGGTGATACCCCCGGCCGGGCCGAAGGTTTCTGCCCGCACTGCGGCAGCCGGTTCTCCTTCACCCCCAAACTGGTCGCCGGTGAGCTGGTCGGCGGGCAGTACGAGGTGGCCGGGCCGATCGCACACGGCGGTCTGGGCTGGCTGTATCTGGCCACCGACCGCAACGTCAGCAATCGCTGGGTGGTGCTCAAGGGCCTGCTGAACACCGGGGATCCCGACGCGATGGCCGCGGCGGTGGCCGAGCGCCGGTTCCTGGCCCAGGTCGAGCACCCCAATATCGTCAAGATCTTCAACTTCGTCGAACATACCGGGCCGGATCGGGTTCCGGTCGGCTACATCGTGATGGAGTACGTCGGCGGCACCTCGCTCAAACAGGTGCTGCGCAGCCATCGCGAGAGCGCCGGCGCGTATCTGCCGCCCGAGCGGGCCATCGCCTACGTGCTGGAGATGCTGCCCGCGCTGGGCTACCTGCATTCGCTGGGCCTGGCCTACTGTGATTTCAAGCCGGACAACGTGATGCAGTCCGACGAGCAGCTCGAGCTGATCGATCTCGGCGCGGTGATCGCGATGGACGACCAGGACAGCCCCATCTACGGCACGGCCGGATACCAGGCCCCCGAGATCGCCGAGACCGGGCCGACCGTGGCCAGCGAGGTGTACACGGTGGGCCGCACCCTCGCGGTGCTGATGATGCCGGTACCCGAACGCAACGGCCATTTCGCCGAGATCCCGGACCCCTCCATCGAACCCGTACTCGCACAGCATGATTCGCTGTATCGATTCCTGCTGCGCGCCACCGCCGACGAACCCGAGGCACGCTTCGCCTCGATGGAGGAGATGGCCGATCAGCTGACCGGGGTGCTGCGCACGGTGCTCTCGGTGCGGGACGACGTACCGCATCCGGGCCTGTCGGTGAACTTCGGTCCGCAGCGCGGCGCGTTCGGCGCGGGCGGCGCGTCCGCGGTGCGGGTCGGCGAACCGGAGCGGCTCGATCCGCGCGAAGTCGTTGCCGCACTGCCGGTTCCGCTGGTCGACCCGACCGATACCGGCGCGGCGCTGCTGGCCACGACCGGCGGCACCAGTCCGGCCGAACTCGAACCGGCATTCGAGGCGGGGTTGCGCGCGGTGGTCACCGGTAAGGCCGAATCGGTGGAGATCCCGCTGCGGCTGATCCGCGCGGCCCTGGAGACCGGCGATGCCGCCGACGCGCAACGCCGCATCGACGAACTGGCCGAAACCATCGGCGAGGATTGGCGACTGACCTGGTATCGCGGCCTGGCCCGGCTGCTGGTCGGCGAATTCGATTCGGCCGCGGTGGAATTCGAACTCGTCTACGCCGCGCTGCCGGGCGAGGCCGCACCGCAGCTGGCGCTCGCGGCGGCCGCGGAGCAGGCCGGTGGCATGGTGGGCGTCAGTCGTGGCGTCGAATCAGCCAGGGCTGCAAGGTATTACGACATGGTCTGGCGGACGGATCGGAGCTTCGTGAGCGCGGCCTTCGGCCTGGCCCGGCTGCGCGGCGCGGGCCGGGATCGCACGGGCGCGGTCGAGGTGCTCGATCAGGTCGACCCCGCCTCGGCCCGGCACAACGACGCCGCCATTGCGGCGGTGCAGATCCTGCTGACGGACCGCAAACCGGCCGACATCACCGAGGAGCTGCTGCGCGAGGGCGGCAGCCGGATCGAAAGGCTCGTCATCGAATCGAAATATCGTGCGGCGCAGGTTCGTCTGGGTGTGCTCGACGCCGCTCTGGACTGGCTGTCCACCGGCCATGCCGCCACCGCCCCGGAACCGCTGCTCGGCCACGCGCTGGATCTCGACGGGGTGCGGTTGGGGCTGGAGGTCTGCTATCGCGACCTGGCCCGCGACGCCGGAGATCTGTGGGAGCGCATCGAACTGGTCGATCGCGCCAACCGGGTCCGGCCCAGGACGATGCTGTGAACGCGGCCGTGGGTCTGCACTGTCCGGGCTGCCGGGCCGGGATCGGCGCGGCCGATCGCTTCTGCGAGGAGTGCGGGCGCGAGCTGGCCATCACCCGCGCGGTGCTGCCGGACGTCGCGATCGATCCGGACGCGGTGTGCGCCGACTGCGGCGCGGCGGATTTCGATATCGACGGTTACTGCTCGGCCTGCGGCGGCCTGCGCGTGCCGCCGGACCGCAGTGAGGCGGATCTCGGTGCGGTGCAACTGATCACCGATCGCGGCCTGGTGCACGCCCGGAACGAGGACGCGGTCGCCGCGGCGCTGCTGGACGACGCGTCCGGGCCGATCACCGTGGTCGCGGTCTGCGACGGGGTGTCCACCTCGGAGGACCCGCAGCTGGCGGCGCGGGCCGGGGCACGCGGCGGCGTGGATGCCGCGCTGTCGGCGCTGGCCGCCGACCGCACCACCACCGATGCGGTGCGGGCCGGTCTGGAGGCCGCGTTCCAGGCGGTGCGGGATGTGTCCACCGGGCCGGGGCATTCGCCGTCGTGCACGTACGTTGCCGCGGTGCTACGCGCTTGCGGGGACGGCGAATTCGAGATCACGGTCGCGAATGTCGGTGACAGCCGGGCCTATTGGCTGTGCCCGGACGACGCGCACGGCATGCCGCCCTCGCAGCGCCTGACCGTCGACGACTCCTGGGCCCAGGCCCTGGTCGACGCCGGGGTGATGGACGAGACCGCGGCCATGCAGGATCCGCGCGCCCACGCGCTGGTGCGCTGGTTGGGCGCGGATTCCGAGCACAAGGCCGCCGATACCCGGGTGAGTTCGGTGCGGGTGCGCGGCCCCGGTGTGCTGCTGCTGTGCAGTGACGGGCTGTGGAACTACCTGTCCGACGCGGCGGGTCTGGCCGCGGTCGCCACCGCGACGGCGACGCACGCCACCGAGGCGGCCCGCGCACTGGTCGAATACGCGCTGGCAGCCGGTGGCGGCGACAACATCACCGTCGCGCTGGTACCGGTGGGGATGTCCTGGGGACGAGGAGGCGAGCAATGAGTTCACCGGCGACGGAAGGTATTTCGGTCGTCATCGACCAGAATCAGTATCTGGCCGAGGGCGCGGACACCGTGGACGCGGTGGTCACCGTGGAGACCGGCGCGCAGTTCGCGGTGGCCGCACCGCCGCGCGAACGCGTGGAGATCATCATCATCGACTGTTCGGGTTCGATGGCGGCCGGTGACCGGTTCGCCGGGGCCCGCGCGGCGACCCTGGCCGCGTTGGACGAGATGCCCGACGGCACCCTGTTCGCGATCGTGAAGGGCACCCACGTGGGTGAGGTGGTCTTCCCCGCGCTCGGGCCACTCCAGCGCGCGAGCGCCGAATCACGTACTGCCGCAAGGTATGCCCTGGACCGGCTGCGCCCGTACGGCGGCACCGCGATGGGGATGTGGCTGGGCGTGGCGCGGCAGATCGCCGGGCAGTATCCGGACGCGATGGCGCACGCGATCCTGCTCACCGACGGGAAGAACGAGCACGAGGAACCGCTGCATCTGGCCGAGGAGATCCGCCAGTCGCAGGGCGTGTTCACCTGCGACTGCCGCGGGGTGGGCACCAATTACGTGGTGTCCGAACTGCGGACTGTCGCGTTGGGGCTGCTCGGCTCGGTGGACGTGGTGAAACAGGGTTCGGAGCTGACCGCCGACTTCCAGGAGCTGACCCACGCGTCGATGCAGCGCACGATTCCCGAACTGACGCTACGGGTCTGGACGCCCGTGGGTGCGGCGGTGCGGTTCGTCAAACAGGTCGCGCCGACCATCCAGGACCTGTCCGATCGACGGCACGAGACCGCCGCGCAGGTGGGGCAGTATCCGCTGGGCGCCTGGGGCGCGGAGGACCGCGACTATCACGTGCAGGTCCGGCTCGAACCCGCCGCGCCCGGCCGCGAGAAGCTGGCCGCCCGGATCAGTGTGCTGGTCGGCGAGGAGGTGGTCGGTCAGGGGCTGGTGAAGGCGGTGTGGACCACCGACAGCGAGTTGTCGGCCCGGATCAGCCGCCGCGTCGCGCACTACACCGGTCAGGCCGAACTCGCCGAGGCGGTGCAGGAGGGGCTGACCGCCCGCAAGGAGGGTGACGACGTCACCGCGACGGCCAAGTTGCAGCGCGCGGTGGAATTGGCCGCCGAGTCCGGAAACGACGGCACCGCAAAGCTTTTGCGCAATGTGGTGGAGGTGGACGACCACACCGGCACGGTCCGGTTGCGCCGCGATGTGGACACCTTCGACGAGATGGCCCTGGACGCGCGGTCGACGAAAACCGCGCGGGTGCGGAAGGAGTCGTAGTGCTCACCTGTCCCGACGGTCACCCGTCCACCGCCACCGACTACTGCGACGTCTGCGGTGTCGCGCTGAGCAGCGGTGCGGCCGCCACGCCGCCCGCCGCCGCCCCGGTACCGTGTCCGGCCTGCGGGGTGCCGATCTCGGGGCGGTTCTGCGAGGTGTGCGGTCACGATTCGGCGCTGCCGACGCCCGGTCGCGCACCCGAGCCGAGCGCGGGGGTGCCGGATCCGACGGCGGTGCTGCCAGAATCGGTCGCTCCGACAGTCGAATTCGGCAAGATCGAGCCGAATATCGCTGCGGGACAGTCGGTGTGGGTGGCGACCGTCGGCGCGGACCACGCCTTGTACGAACGTATGCTGGCCCGCAAAGGCCCGGACGCCGAGCGGGTGGAGTTTCCGGGATTCTATCCGGAACGACGGATTCCCTTGCAGGGCAACGATTTCCTGATCGGCAAACGCAGCGTGTCACAGGGTGTGCTGCCCGACATCGATCTGGGTATCGCCCCGGTGGACATCGGTGTGTCCCGCTCGCACGCGCGCATCCACGTCGATCGCGACGTCCTGACCGTCACCGATCTGGGCTCCACCAACGGCACCAGCCTCAACGGCGTCGACGATCTGATCCCGCCCGGCACGCCGGTTCCGCTGCGCAGTGGCGACCGGATCCACGTCGGGGGCTGGACCACCATCACGGTGACCTTCGAACCGGTCTGACCGCGCGCCGCGGGGTCTGCGGCAAGCAGATCCGATCGGCTATCCGCTTGTCCGATCCGACGAAAACGCCCGAATTCATTCATGAAAGCGGACAATCTGGGTGTTACCGCTCACATTTACACTGCCCCGATCAGGTAGTTCAAGGAGCAGCACATGCCAGCAAGTCCAGTCATGCGGGAGTTATTCCGCCGCAAGCCGATAGACCAGATCGAGGAGCACGACTCCGGCGGGCTGAAACGGGTCCTGGGCCTGTGGCAGCTGACCACGATCGGGATCGGCGGCATCATCGGTGCCGGAATCTTCAGTCTCGCAGGTGAAGTCGCGAACAAGAACGCCGGACCGGCGGTATTGATCTCCTTCCTCATCGCCGGTGTCGCCAGCGCGGCGGCGGCGCTGTCCTACGCCGAATTCGCGGGTCTGATCCCGAAGGCCGGTTCGGCGTACACCTACGGGTACGCGGTGCTGGGGGAGCCGGTCGGCTGGTTCATCGGCTGGGATCTGCTGCTGGAGTACACCGCGATCGTCGCGGTGGTCGCCATCGGCATCTCCGGCTATATCGAATATCTGCTCGAGCAGTTGCATCTGCACCTGCCGGTGTGGATGCTCGGCGCGCCGGGGACGGGTGCCGGGCACAAAGTGGATCTGTTCGCCGCGGTGTTGTGCCTGCTCATCGCGTTGCTGCTGAATATGGGCATGAAGGCGGCGGCGCGTTTCGAGGCGGCCGTGGTCGCCATCAAGATCGTGGTCGTGCTGATCGTGATCGTGGTCGGCTTCTTCTACATCAAGTCCGGCAACTATCACCCGTACTTCCCGTTCGGCTTCGGCGGCGCGGTGACGGGGGCCTCGACGGTGTTCTTCGCGGTGTTCGGCTACGACGCGATGTCGACCGCCGCGGAAGAGTCGGTCGACGCGAAACGTCATCTGCCCAAGGCGATCCTGTACTCGCTGGCCATCGCGATGGTGCTGTACTTCCTGGTCTGCCTGGTGCTGACCGGTATGCAGCACTACTCCGAGATCAACCCCAAGAGCGGGCTGTCCTCGGCGTTCAAGTCGGTGGGGCTGCCGGGGCTGGGCAGCCTGATCGCGGCGGGCGCGATCATCGGCATCACGACGGTGCTGTTCACCTTCATGCTCGGCGTCACCCGGATCTGGTTCTCCATGAGCCGGGACGGGTTGCTGCCCAAGTGGTTCGCCAAAACCCATCCGACCCGGCATGTGCCGACCCGGATCACCTGGATCGCGGGCGCGGTGTCGGCGGCGATCGCCGGCTTCATGCCGATCGGTTCGGCCGCCGAGTTGACCAATATCGGAATTCTGCTGGCCTTCGTGGTGGTGTGCGCGGCGGTGATCGTATTGCGTTACCGCGCACCGGATCTGCCGCGTTCGTTCAAGACGCCGCTGATGCCGGTGGTGCCGCTGATCGGTATCGGATTCTCGATCTGGTTGATCACCTTCCTGCAACCGGTGACCTGGTTGCGGTTCGCGATCTGGTTCGTACTCGGCATGATCGTCTACTTCGGTTACAGCCGAAGGCATTCGCTGCTGGCGACCGGGGCCCGCCCGGATGCGAGCGAGACCGCGGACGCCTGATCACGCGGGCGGCCCATCGCGCGAATTCCCTTCGCCCGGTGGGCCGTTCGCATACCCGTAGGTAGTTCGACGCGCGGCAGTTCGGTGTGACGAGCGACGATGGGCCACATGCGCAGTTCGCCGCGTACGGGGTGAGGTGTTCAGCGCAGCAATTCCGCTGTGGTGAGCAAGGATTCGTCGGAACCGGGTGCGCCGATGAGCGAAAGTCCCAGGGGCAGACCCTCTATCGTGGCCACGGGCAGGCTCAGCGCGGGTGCGCCCAGGATCGGCGCGAGACAGGTGAGCCGGACCACCGCGGCCCGCCCGGCACCCGAATCCTCCAGCAGCGGTGCGGGATACGGGGTGGCGGGCAGGGCCAGCACGTGATTGTCCGAGAGGGTGCGCAGGATCCGATCCGAGGCCGAGCGCAGCACGGAGTGCGCCTCTGCGGCCATGCGCGGGGTGACCTCGGCGGCGAGCGTCAGACGCGCGGAGACGTTGCGGCCGAAGATCGGCCGTTCCCGGCGCACCCATTCGCCGTGCTGCTCCCAGACCTGCGCGGCCTGGGCGGTGCTGAACGCCGCGCGCACCCGATCCCAGCCCCCGGCCTCGAACAGCGGCGCGGTGGTGAGCTCGAAACCGGCTCCGACCAGGCGGGTCAGCGTACTGCGCAGCACCTGGCGCACCGGCTCGGCGACCGGGATGTCGGCGGGCCACCACACCGTGCGGGGTCGCGCGTCGGCCCCGGTGCCGTCGAGCATCAGCCGGGCCCCGGCGCGCAGGGTGGCCAGATCGCGGGCCAGCAGTGCGGGGACATCGAAAGACGGTGCGAGCGGGACCATTCCGTCGTGCGGGGCGCGAGAATGCGTGGGCCGCAACCCGTAGATGCCGGTGTAGGAGGCCGGGACGCGAATCGATCCGGCGGTATCGGTGCCCAGGCCCAGATCGGCCAGTCCGGCGGCGATCACCGCGGCGGTCCCGCTGGAGGATCCACCCGGCATCCGTTCCGGCGCAACGGGATTCACCGGAGTTCCGTAGTGCGCGTTGGTGCCGCTCAAGCTGTAGGCCAGCTCGTCGGTGTGGGTCTTGCCCACGACGGTGAACTCCGCCCGCAGCGCCCGCACCACCGCCGCGTCCTGCTGCGGAATCGAATGCGTGGCCAGCCAGCGCGGATTACCCGCACCCGTCGGCATCCCCGCGACATCGATGACGTCCTTGACCGCCAGCCGCGTGCCCACGGGCGCGTCCACCACGGGCAGCCAGGATACGAAGCCGTTCACAGCCCCTCCAGATCGCTCTTGCGGATGCAGCAGTGCACACCCTTGACGATGTCGACCACCTGGGAGATCCGCATATCCGCGGTCGCAGACAGGTAGGCCAGTGCGATCGGAGCCGGAATCCGGTGTCGCACACCGAGATACGCGATGGCGTTGCGGGTCGCCTGGGCGACCGCGGCGTCCAGATCGCGATCCAGGCCGATCAGGAGATGATCATCGCGGGTCTCGGCGAACGGCGTCGCGAGCACCTCGGCGAGGCGGCGCATCTCCGGATCGCTGTGCAACCGGAACCGCAGCGTGGCCCGCAGCGGCGCCTCGAACGCGGTCAGTGCCACCTCGCCGTCACCCATCGCGAAATGCGGATCACCGGCGTAGAACAGCGCGCCGGGCACCTGGACCGGCAGATACAGCCGCGCACCGACCCCGAGCATGCGGATGTCCAGATTCCCACCGTGCGGGCCCGGCGGCACCGAATGCACCGGTTCCTCGGTCGCGGCGGCCACGCCCATGATGCCCAGGAACGGGTTGAGCGGGAAGCGCAGCGCGCGGCCGTCGCCGACCCCGATGACGCCGCGTTCGGCCGCGTCGACGGTGGCGACGGTGCAGGTCGGCGGCACCGGTTCGCCGTCCGGATGGCCCGGCGGCGCGATCGGATACTCACCCGGCAGCGCACCCTTGCCGTGCCGGTTGCTGATCACGCCGTAGTCGGTGCGGCGGCGCAGCTCGAGCACCTCGACCTCGAGCACGTCACCGGGCAGCGCACCGTTGATCGCGATCGGCCCGGTGAGCACGTGCGGTCCCTGGGTGCTCGGATCGTGATTGCCCGAGGCCGCGACAAGCGCTGTGTCGGAAAGGATTCCGCTGATTCCGGCGGCGGCGAAGAAGGCCGCCGGATCGCGGCCCTGATCCTCCAGGATGCCCTCGTGACTGATCGTGTCCAGGCATACCGCCGCGCCCGAATCAACGGTCAGCACCGGTTCGCTCGCCGCGTTGGGCAGCAGGCCCCAGGAGATCCGGTCCGGATCGGCCGGGAGGTACACCTCGCCCGAGAGCGGACCGGAGTGGGGCTGAAGCAGATTCATCGACCATCCTTCGAGTGCGACGGGAATGGTTCCGAATACAACCATCGTGCGGGGCGTGCCGCCAAGGAAATCCCGAAACCTGTGGGAAATGCCACGCGGGCCCGGAATAGCGGAAAATAGCCGTTAGCTGATGAATAGCCATCATGTGGAAGTGCTTCGCAGGTGCCGCCTTCTGTCCAGGTAACCGCTGCATACATCGATTTCGGGCAAACGATCGGCATGACTTGCGAGGATTTGGTAACGCCCCCGAAAAAATTCCCGAGCGCAGCGGAAACACGGGATTTCTATACAGATTGTGCCCCTGCTCCTCCTGGAGGTACTCATGGCGGATCTGGTTCTCCGCAACGCCCGGATATCCGACGACCACGGCCCGGTGGATATTGCCGTCACGGCCGGATACATCACCGAAATCGGTGCGGCACTGCCGATTCCGGGCAGCGACGAGATCGACTGTGACGGCCGGGTGGTCATCCCGGGTCTGGTCGAGGCGCACGTACACGTGGACAAGGCGCTGCTCGATCGCGAACGCCCCAATCCCGACGGCACGCTGGCCGGGGCGATCGCGGTCACCGGCGAACTCAAGCGCGGCTTCACCGCCGACTCGGTCCGGGCCCGCGCGCGGCAGGTGCTAGATCAGGCAATCCTCAACGGCACCACGATGATTCGCGCGCATCCGGATGTGGACCCGATCGTCGGACTGCTCGGCGTGCGGGTGCTGCTGGAATTGCGCGAGGAATACCGGGACCGCCTCGATCTACAGATCGTCGCCTTCCCGCAGGAGGGCATTCTCAAATCGCCGGGCACCCTGGAACTGCTGCGCGAGGCGTTGAGCCTGGGCGCGGATGTGATCGGCGGCTGCTCGTACAACGAGGCCGATCTGGCCGACTGTCACCGGCACATCGATCTGGTCTTCGAACTGGCCGCCGAATTCGACGTCCCGATCGATATCCACGCCGATTTCGCCGACGACGCCGCCGACCCGCGATTCGCCCTCGCGGACCGGATCGCCGAGGTCACCGCACGCACCGGGATGGCTGGCCGGGTCACCCTCGGGCATATGACCTCGCTGGGCGGGCGGCCCGTCGCCGAACGCCGGGCCACCATGCGCCGCCTCGCCGAATCGGGCGTGGCGGTGGTGCCGTTGCCCGCGACGGATATGCATCTGGGCGGCCGGGCCGATCCGGTGGCCGTGCGACGTGGCGTCGCGCCGGTGCGCGAGCTGTGGGAGGCCGGGGTGCAGGCCGCGGTGTCCTCCAACAATGTGCGAAATGCGTTCACCCCCTACGGAAATGCCGACCTGCTCGATATCGGGCTGTTCCTCGCGCAGACCGGTCACCTGTCCGGCGAACAGGATCTCGCGCGGGTGCTGACCATGCTCACCGAGGCTCCGGCGCGGATCGTCGGGATCGCCGACCGCTACGGGCTGCGGCCGGGGGCCGCGGCCGATCTGGTGGTGTTGTCCACCCGCCGGGTCGCCGACGTGCTGCTGGATCGGCCGGACCGCTGCTACGTCCTCAAGCGCGGCCGGGTGGTGGCCCGGACGACACGTCATCGAGAACTCTTGCACCCCAACACTTCCCACTCTCCCGCCGAAACCGGAGTCCTGTCCCATGCGTGAGCTCGTACCCCACGAAATAGTCGCTTCCATTCTGGCCGGGCTGACCGCCTTCATCGGCGGCACCGCGCTGAACCTGCCGCCCTGGGCCATCTTCATCAGCTGGGCCGGGACCTTCCTGGCGGGCGGGCCGTCGATGGCGGTCGCCCGCAAACTGTGGGCCGCGATGCCCGCCGGATCCACCTTCGCCATGCTGATCGTGCTGGTGGATCAGCACATCGGCAGCGCCTTCGGTTCGTCCCGGCTGGCGCAGGATGCCGTGCTGGCCCTGATCATCCTGGTGGTCAACACCGCCCTGATGTACACGGGCCGGACCGCGTTCTTCTCGCTGATTCCGGGCATGTTCCTCGGATTCGCCTCGTATTTCGCCACCTTCTTCGGCGGATTCGGCTTCCATCCGGGCAATCTGCTGGCGGTCTGGGTGTCGGTGGTCGCGATGAACGCGCTCGGACCGGTCTTTGCGTATCTCTCACGCCGACTTGCCTTTCCGCGTCCGGTGGCCGCGTCGGGCGCGGCGCCGGCCCCCACCGCGATACCGGATGCGGCCTGAGCCGTACCGATCGCGAATGAGCTACCCGGCCGCAGTCATGAGGGGACTGCGGCCGGGTTTCCCGTGAGTCGCGCGGTTACCTGCGGTTGCTCACCCCCAACGCGACGATCGACAATGCGGCACCACACCATCCGGCCGCCGAAAGATGTTCGCCGAGAACGATTATCGACAGCAGGGCCGCGGTGAGCGGTTCCAGCAGTGCGGCGATGGCGGCGAAAATCGGTGCGGCGGTGCGTAGTCCGCGGAAGTACGCGGTGTAGGCGACGGCCGTGGGCACGCTACCCAGATAGGCCGCCGTCGCCAGGGTCGCCGGTCGCAGCGGCAGGGACATGCCACTGGTCAGGGCGATCGGTGTGAGCAGCAGGCCGCCGGTGAGCATGCCGAACGCGGTGGTGCGCAAGGGATCCAGCCCCTCGATCGTGCGCGTGGTGAGCAGGGTGAGGGCGGCGAATCCGAGGGCGGCCAGCAGGGCGAAGCCGATCCCCGCCGCGAGTCGCCAGCCGGTCGTCACGCCGTCCGGCGACCAGGTGAGCAGGATCAGGCCGGTGACGGCCGTGCCGATCGCGGCGAGCGTCGGGGTATCGGGTCGGCGGCGGGTGCGCAGCACGGTGCCGAGGGCGACGAACACGGGTAGCGTCCCGATCGTGGCCATCGTCGCGATACTCACCGAAATATATTGCACCGCAAGGAAATAACTGCCCTGGAAGAATCCCAGCAGGCCGCCGGTGAGCAGTATCCGCCCGATCGCGGCCCGGGTGCGCGGCAAGCCGCGCAATCCGCCGGAGACGGCCAGCAGGGCGATCGCGAGACCGCCGCCGATGAGCAACCGGTAGGCGGCCACGGACAGCGCCGACAGATGTGCCTCGCGGGCGAGGATGGAACCGGATAAACCCCCTGTGCCCCAGAGGATTCCGGCCGTGATGAGGGTCAGTGCGGAACGGTCGTGCGGGCGCGCGACGACGTCGACGGACATGGTTTTCGGTACTCCTGCGTCGAAGAGAAAGGAAGGACGACGACGCGAGGCAGTTGCCGACGGTGTTCGCGGATGTGTGTACCGGAAGACGGGTACCCGAACTCAACCGAGCGGCTGACGCCACCCGGCCCGTGAAACCACCTCGCTCAGGAGGCGGGCGGCGGAGTGACGGTGAAGATTCGGTGCATGCCGACGATGCTACCGCCTGCCGTTCGCCCCGGCCGAGGCGGGATCGATGCGGGAATCGCGGCCGAGATGATCCGGTGATCTACCGCTGTGCGGCGGCAATACATCTCGCGGACATTGTCGTGTTATCCCATGTTTTTCGATAAGTTATCTTCTTGTTATCGTAATTGGGCGCGGTTGTCTTTGTAATCCCGCTTTTCCTGGCGAATGATATCGCCTCGGATCCGCTCCACCGGACACATCGCTGTGCTGTTTTTCGAATCTATTCCGAGGAGTCCGACGAGGTCAGCCACGTCAACGAGACATGGTGTCGCACGGCCCCGTTCGGCCCCGGCGACAGGATCGAAAGGACCGCATCATGAGTGCAGGAAACGACGAGGTCCGATATATCAGGCGAGGTTTGCGGCGGCTGTTCTGGTTCGCCCTGGCGGTGGCCGCGGCCACCCTCGGCATGGTGGGGGCCACGCTGCTGACCACCGGCCAGACCTTCGCGCAAACCCCGAGCACCCCCGATATCGGCGTCCCCGGCGTATCGAATCCGGCCGGAATTCCCCCGCAAATCCAGCAATTCCTCGCCACCCCGCCCTTCCGCGGCCTGCTGCCCGCACCGCAGGCGCAACCGGCCCCGCGCGAGACCACCGGCGAACGCGCCGTCGAGGCCGCCCGGACCAAACTCGGCTCCGCCTATCGATACGGTTCCGCGGGCCCCGACGCCTTCGACTGCTCCGGCCTGGTGCAGTGGTCCTACCGACAGGCCGGAATCACCTTGCCGCGCACCAGCTATGGACAACTCGACTCCGGAAGGCCCGTGCCGCTGAACCAATTACAGCCCGGCGATCTGGTGTCCTTCTACGGCGGCGGACATTCGGCCCTCTACGAGGGCAACGGACGTGTCATCCACGCCTCGACCACGGGCTCCGGGGTGGTCGAATCCGCCCTATCGCAGATGCCCGCCACCGCCGCCCGCCGATTCTGAGCGGCGTGCTGCCACCGCCGGTTCGATGAACCGCCGCTACAAATGCTGCCGTCGACCGGTTCGCTGCTCGAGCCCGGTCGGCGTCACTCAACCCCGGCCGAGTTCACTGTCGGCCGCTACGACCATGACGTTGATCGCCGTGGCCCGGTTTCCTCCGGGGCTGGCGCGGATGGATTCGGTCCGGGGTCGACGCTCGGTCGTGTGACTGCCCGGTCGACAGCGGGGGCGCACCTGATCCGCAGCGCTGGCCGGGCCGTCGGCACTCAGCCCCGGGCGAGTTCGCTGTTGGCCGCCACAACCATGGCGTTGATCGCCGGTGGCAAGGTTTCCTCCGGGTCCGGTGCGAAGCGAGGCGAGTGGTTGGACTCGGTTCCGGCGGGCAGCGCCATTTCCCGGGCCAGCCCCAGCCAGTCCTCGGCGGTGTACCGGGCCGCGGAGAATCCGCCGACGTACCAGAACACCGACGCGCAGTTCGCCGCGGTGGCGAACGCGCCGAAATCCTCACTGCCGGTGATGGGTCCGGGCAGCGGGAAGGCCGGGAAGCCGTTGGCGGCGAACGTCGCCAGCAGCCGGTCGGTATCGGCGGCGGTGTTCACCGTCATCGGGAAGCTGTCGTACACCTCGATCGTCGGATCCTTGTGTGCCCCAGCGGATTCGGCCTCGGCGGCGGTCATCCGGCGTACGCCCTCCAGCATGGTCTCGCGCGAGCCGGAGGTGAATGTCCGCAGACTCAACAGCATTTCGGCGGTTTCGGCGATCACGTTCGGGCGGTCGCCCACGTGCAACGCGCCGGGCGTGAGCACCGGCGGCGACGGCAGCGAGGAGTGCTGGGCGGCCAGCCCCTGCAACCGCAGCACCAGCGATGCGGCCATGGTCAGCGGGTTCACCGCGGCATGCGGCATGGACGCGTGCCCGCCCGACCCGGTCAGCTCGATCCGGATGGAATCCGAGGCGGCCATCAGCGCCCCGCCGCGGCTGAGCACCAGCCCGGCCGGGACCGGGCCGACGTGCTGGCCCAGCACGATCCGCGGCGTCGGGAAACGCTCGAGCAGACCGTCGTCGAGCATGCCGCGCGCGCCGAATCCGGTCTCCTCGGCGGGCTGGAAGACCGCCACGACGGTGCCCGGCAGCTCCGTGTGCGCGGCCAGCCGCGCACACGCGCCCAGCAGCGCCGTGACGTGGACGTCGTGCCCGCACGCGTGCATGACACCCGGTGTGCGCGAGGCATAGTCCAGTCCGGTCTCCTCCTGCACCGGCAGCGCGTCCATATCCGCGCGCAACCAGATCACCGGGCCCGGCCCGCCGCCGAGCACCCCGACCACACCGGTCCCGCCGACGCCCTCGGTGACCTCCCAGCCCGGCATCGCCCGCAGTTCGTCCGCGACCAGCCGGGCCGTGGCGACCTCGGCCCCGGAGAGTTCCGGATGGGCGTGCAGATGCCGGTAGATCTCCAGCCAGTGCTCGTCGGCGGCGGGCATCGCCGCGACGGCGGCCAGACCGGCGCGCACCGCGCCCTCGATATCGGCGGAGGCGGTCACTGGGCGACGCTCACGGCGCGCCAGTCGGCGGCGTCGGCATTGCCCTCGTACAGCGCGATCTTGCAGTCCAGTACCGCGAGGGTCTGCCGTAGCTCCGCGATCTGGGCCACGACGTCGGCGCGGGTGTGCCGGAACATCTCCAGCCGCTCCGGATAGGTCGCCTCCCCGGCCCGCACCAACTCGGCGTACCGGATCATGTCCGCGACCGTCATCCCGGTCCGCCGCAATTTGCCGATCAGCGCCAGCCAGTCCAGATCCCGCTCGCTGAACCGCCGTTTCCCGGCATGATCGCGCCCCACCGAATCCAGCAGCCCGATCCGCTCGTACCACCGCAAGGTGTCCCGGGTGAGCCCCGACAACTCCGACACCGCCCCGATCGAATAGCGCGCTCGCCCGTACTCGGGATCATCCCTGTCGGTGATCCGATCCCACGTGGTCGTGCCCATGCCGATCGCCTCCACTCCGCTCGCGAACTCGCGCCCATTCTGCCGGAGTTCGCGACGGTGTGACCGGATCCAGCGGTCGGTAGCGCTCCCGCACCCCTTCCACCAGGGACGCGGGAAAAGGACCGGACGATCGGGACGAGTCGGCCTACCCTGAATTCATGGCCAAAGAGATCGATCGGATCCGCGCGCGATCGGCGCTCGAGACGATCAAGGAAAGTCCGCTCATCGCCGCGATCGCACTGCTGCCGGTGCTCGCGGTCCTGGGGGTCGTGTGGTGGCTGACCAACTGGTTCGTGGCCCTGGTGCTGCTGATCGTGTTCGGTGTGGTCGTCGTGGTGCGCGGCCGGATCATCAGCTAGCCGCGTCGTCCGCGGGCACTACCGCGGGACGTGGAAGCGCACCAGATCACCGGTGCCGGTATCCAGTTCGGCCCAGGTCCGGTCGAATTCCAGGACCGCCAGCGCCGAGGTGGGAAATTTACGGCTGAGTTCCGCGGCCGGTTCGGAGTCGCGGTTGGCGGCCAGTTCCCAAGCCGTCCACGGCATTCCGGGGGCGTGCCCGACCACCAGCAGGGTCCGCACATCGGGCTCGGTGAGCTGGATCAGCTCGATCAGCGTGCGCGGGGACGCCTCGTAGATCGAGGATTCGAACTGCACGGGCGCAGTTACGGCCGTCGCGGCGAGGGTCTCCCGGGTGCGCACCGCGGTGGAGCAACACACCGCGTCGATCGCGGGCTGGGTCGCGCGCAACCAGTCCCCGGCCAACGCTGCCTCACGCTGTCCGCGCGCCGCGAGCGGCCGATCGTGATCGACGACACGTTCTGGATAATCGGATTTGCCGTGTCGCATCAGAATCAGGGTCCGCACCATAGCCGATACCGTAGGCCGACCGGGCCGAACCGGGGTTCGGGCATGCCGTACGAGGCGGTTTTCGGGTTGCCGAAACCCTGCTCGGACGCATCCTGATGAGAGAGACGTCTCACTCTCGAGGCACACTGAAGGTGGCGTCACATCCATTGCTGAGAGGCATCGGGTGTGATGCCCGTCCCGCTCCGAGCCCGGTGCGGGTACGGCCCCATGAATGTTTTCGAGGATCTGCGAGATATGGCCTATGTGATCACGCAGCGCTGTTGCGACGATGCCAGCTGCGTACCCGAGTGCCCGGTCGATTGCATTCGTCCGACTCCGGAGCAACCCGAGTTCGCGACGACCGAGCAGCTGTACATCGACCCCGACACCTGTATCGACTGCGGTGCCTGTGTGGATGCCTGCCCGGTGGAGGCCATCTTCTCCGAGGACGATCTGAGCGCGTCCCTGGCGCGCTTCGCAGAGATCAACGCCGCGTACTTCCAGCGTCACCCGCTCGAATCCAACTTCGATCCGCTGGTGACCCCGGCGCGTCCGCCGAAGGACCTGGGCACGTTGCGGGTCGCGATCGTCGGGGCCGGGCCCGCGGCCTGCTACGCCGCCGAGGAGCTGCTGCGCCGCGCCGACGTCGAGGTGGAGATGTTCGACCGCCTGCCCACCCCGTGGGGGCTGGTGCGCGCCGGTGTGGCCCCCGACCACCCGGGCACCAAGGGCGTGTCGACCATGTTCGAGAGCGCCTTCCGCCGCGACACGCTGCAATACCACCTGAATGTCGAGGTCGGTAAGCACATCTCGCACGAGGAGCTGGTGAGCCACCACCACGCGGTGATCTACGCGGTCGGCGCGTCCACCGATCGCCGCCTGGACGTGCCCGGTGAGGATCTGCCCGGCAGCCATTCCGCGACCGAGTTCGTGGCCTGGTACAACGGCCATCCGGATTACGCCGAGCGCGGCTTCGACCTGTCGGGTGAGCGCGCGGTCATCGTCGGCAACGGCAACGTCGCACTGGACGTCGCCCGCGTGCTGACCCTGGACCCGGACGTGCTGGCCAAGACCGATATCGCCGATCACGCCCTGGATGCCCTGCGGCAGAGCAACATCCGCGAGGTCGTGGTGCTGGGTCGGCGTGGTCCGCTGCAGGCCGCGTACACCTCCTCGGAGTTCATGGCGCTGGGGCATCTGAAGGGGATCGACGTCGTCATCGATCCGGCCGAGCTGGAGCTGGATCCGGAAAGCCAGGCGCTGCTGGACGATCCGGACATCGAGCCCTCGCAGCGGCTGAAATACGAACTGGCACAGGAATACGCGGCCAAGACGCCGAACCCGGCCAACAAGCGCATCGTCTTCCGCTACCTGACCTCGCCCACCGAGATCACCGGCGACGACCACGCCGAGGCGGTCGAGATCGTGCACAACGAGCTGGTCGTCGAGGACGGCCGGGTGGTGGCGCGGGCCTCGGATCGCACCGAAACGCTCTCCGCCGCACTGGTGTTGCGGTCGATCGGCTACCGCGGTCAGCCGGTGGGCGAGCTGCCGTTCGACGAGCGCAGCGGCACCATCCCGAACGAGCACGGCCGGGTCGTCGCGGACGGTTCGCATCTGCCGGGCATCTACGTCTCGGGCTGGATCAAGCGCGGTCCGCGCGGCATCATCGGCTCCAACCGGGTCGACGCCACCGAGACCGTCGAGCAGCTGCTCGCCGATTTCACCTCGGGCAAACTCCAAGCGCCGCAGGCGGATCGGGCTGCCCTGAAGACCCTGCTGGCCCAGCGTCAGCCGGATCTGGTGGACCGCGAGGGCTGGAAGTCGATCGACACCGCCGAGCGCACTGCGGGCAAGTCCGGCGGTCGTCCCCGCGTCAAACTCACCACCCGCGAGGATCTGCTCAAGGCCGCCCGGGGGTAAACCCCTTCGGGGACAAGCGAATCGGATACGCCGGAGGATTCACACCGAATCCTCCGGCGTATCCGTTTTCTACTTCGGTGTATTCGGTTGTCGCGGAAAGGATTTCAACCTAATTCCGGCAACGGGCCGATCCGCACGGTCGTGGTGGTGGTGCCGCCGACCATGAACCACAACCGCAACGCGGCCTCCCCGGTGCGGTCGCCGGTTTCGATGCGACTGCGCACGCTGACGTGCTGACGCGCCAGCACCGGCTCGATGTACTCGATGACCGCCCGATGCGGGCCCGCGACGAGCTTGGGGATATCGATCAGATAGTGCTCCACCGCCTGCCAGTACACGCTGGTGCTGATGTGGTTGTAGAGGTCGATATCGGTGGCGCGCAACGGGAACGGCAGATCGGTGTCGGATTCCGCGGGGGCCAGATCGGTCAGCCACTGCCGCCAGCGCAGCCGGGTCTCGCTGGTGGTGCGGGCCAGATGGGCCAGCCCCTGATCGCTGATCCGGGTCGGCATATTGGTCGATTCGTTGAGGTTGATCCAGAAACCCTCGGTCTCGATCAGACCGCCGTTGTCGCTGGTGATCCGCACCCGCATATTCGCCCAGCGGGTCGACATCGCCGAACACCACCGCCGCAACTCCACCCGATCCGGCCACAGAATCGGTCGCACCACGTCGATCACGGTCCGCCGCACGATCCACACCGGATCGGTCCGATGGAAGAACCCGCTCTCCAATTCCTCCCAGGCCACGTCCTGGAGATAACGGGCCACGGCATCGAGCCGCACCCGGTTGTACGGATCCACATCACCGGTCCGGACAGGCCACGACGTCGTGAAGCCGATGCCCTCCCGCGGAAGCGGGGCGAGTGGCTGTTGGAGTGACACTTGGTGCTCCTCGCGCTGCACGTTGTGCCGCGTTCTCGTGCGGTGCTTCTTCCGAATGACTTTACGGTGCGGGCGGTGCGCCGTTACGCGGAGATCGGCGTAGTCACACCCGGCATCGGTCCGGTTGCGGCGAGAGGGGGCGCGCCGCGACGGTTCGCTCGGTACCATGCCGAACAGGTACGGGAGGGGAGGCGACCGCGATGAAGCCGTTGGGGACGAACGATCCATGCAGCGCGGGACGGCATCGGCTGCTCGCGGTGATCGGTCAGGGCGCGATGGGCCGGGTGCTGCTCGGGCGCGCGCCGGACGGGCGGCTGGTCGCGGTCAAGATGGTGCATCGGCAGCTCGCGCGGAGTCCGGAGTTCCGGGCCCGTTTCCGGATGGAAGTGCAAGCGTCGCAACGGGTTACCGGCGCCTACACCGCCGCGGTGATGGATGCCGATCCCGATGCCCCCGAACCGTGGCTCGCCTCCATGTACGTCCCCGGCCCGTCGCTGCGCGAGGCCGTGGAAGAGCTCGGGCCGCTGCCGCTGGGCGGTCTGCGTCTGCTCACCGCCGGGCTGGCCGCGGCCCTGCTGGAGATCCACCGCGCGGGCATGATCCACCGCGACCTCAAACCCGCCAACGTCCTGCTCGGCGCCGACGGCCCCCGCGTCATCGATTTCGGCATCGCCCGGGCCCTGGAAACCCAGACCCAGCTCACCTCCACCGGCTCACTCATCGGCTCCCCGGCCTTCATGTCCCCCGAACAGGCCGAGGGCCACGACCTGACCACGGCCAGCGACGTGTTCTCCGTCGGCGGCATGCTGGTCCTGGCCGCCACCGGCCGCCACCCGTTTCCCGGGGAGTCGACCCCGCAGACCCTCTACAACGTCGTACACACCCGCGCCGACACCAGCGGCGTCCCACCGGAATTGCGCCCGGTGGTCGACGCCTGCCTGGACAAGAACCCGGCCCACCGCCCGACCGCGGCCCAGCTCCTCGACGTCGCCGGGCGCATCACCGCGCAGCCGGTCTGGCCGGTCGGTGTGCGGCAGCGGATCGCGGACAGTTGGGGCGAGGCGCAGCAGTGGGCGGCGCTCCCGGACACGGTGCTCGACAGCCCACCGCGACGTCGCGTCTCCCGGCGGCTGCTCGCGGGCCTGGCCGGAGTGCTCGCCGTGGTCGCCGCGGCCGGAGTCGGTGTGTACGTCCTCGAACGTCCGCAACCGAGCCCACCGGTACATCTGGCCATCACGACCGATCAAATGCGCCTGGTCGACACCTGCAAACTGCTGGGCGCGGACGTCATCGGGTCGGTCGGGTCCACGGGCGCGACGAAACCGTTCGACTCGGGGACCTGCGAAACGACGGTCCTGAGCGGCGGCGGTACCGCGAATGTGAGCCTGGAGGTCGGCGACGACCCGGTCCCCGCGAATCAGAAGAACACCGGCGATACCGCGGGCGGATTTCCGGTGCTGGATACCACCGGGGAGGGGTCGGTCTTGGGGGCACAGGCATGCAGTCGGGTGATCTTTCCGGCGGTGAGCCCGAAAGTGCCGATCGGAGTGAGTGTTTCGGGGGGCGAGAAGCAATGTGACCTGGCGACGTCGATTCTGAAGCTCGTGGTGAACCGGTTGGCGACGGCGCCGCCCATGGCAGACCTGCCGACCAACTCGATTGTTCGAATGGACCCGTGCGCATCGGTCGACGCGAAAACGATCAGTACCGCGCTGGGCGCTACCGCCGCACCCAGCGCGGCCGGTGTGCACGACTGTGAATGGACATCGCCCGATTACCAGCTTTCGGTGAGTTTGTCGGTGACCGATCAGCCCGCGAACATGGATGGAACCTATCCTCCGGATCGGGTGGAGGCCGGTTCGCTCGGGCCGTTGCAGGTCGTCCGACACACCGACACCGCGAGTCAGCCCTATTCCGCTCAATTCTCGAGCTACTACGTCGCCAACCCAGCAGCCTCGAATCAAGCCGAGATAGTGCTGGTCATCATCGACGCGAAGCCGAAGATCACCGCTGCGCAGGCATATCAGCGGATGGATCCCGTACTCGAAGCCGTTGTGACGCAACAGAGGAAGCAATGATGGACGAGCGATGGAACCCCGGTCGCGCGGACCGGATCGGACGGTATCGCCTGCTTCGCCGTCTCGGTGAGGGTGGCATGGGGGAGGTGCTGCTGGCGGTCGGTCCGGACGGGCGGCTGGTGGCCGTCAAACGGGTGCACGCGCATCTGATCGAGCAGGAGGATTTCCTGCCGCGGTTCCGGCGGGAGGTACAGGCTTCGGCACGGGTGTCCGGTGCGTTCACCGCGGCGGTTGTCGATTACGATGTGGAGTCCGAAAATCCCTGGCTTGCTTCGGTATTCGTCCCAGGAGTGCCGCTGGATCGAGCGGTGGAAAAGTACGGTCCGTTATCGGTCGATGCCATTCACGCGTTGGCTCTCGGCTTGGCGACTGCTCTGCAAGCGATTCACGCGACCGGGTTGGTGCATCGAGATCTCAAGCCCGCCAATATCATTCTCGCCGCCGACGGACCGAAGGTGATCGACTTCGGCATCGCGCGGGTGGCGGCGGAACGCTCGGATCTCACCCATACCGGGTCGATCATCGGTTCACCCGCCTTCATGTCGCCGGAACAGGCCGAATCCCAGCCGCTGACCCCGGCGAGCGACGTATTCTCCTTCGGCTCGGTCATCGCGATGGCTGCCAGCGGTAAGAGCCCGTTCGCCGGTTCATCGATGCCGCATACGCTCTACAAGATCGTCAACACCGAGCCGGATCTGTCCATGCTGCCCCCCAACGTGCGGCAACTGGTGGAACCTTGTCTGTACAAGGACCCGGCCCAGCGGCCGACGCCCGGTCAGATCATCGATTTCCTCGGCCCCTCGACCGCGTCGAGTACTCCCTGGCCGCCCGCGATTCTCCAGGCCATGCGGGAGCAGGATCAGGAATTGCGGATGCTGGTGGCGGATCCGCAGTCGACTGTGGTCGTCGACCCGAATCCGACCGCTTCTACGATGCTCGGCGGCGATTTCGACGAGGTGATCGCGCATATGTCGCGCAAACCGCCGCGACAGTTGCCTGGGCGCTGGATCATCGCCGCGTTGGTCGCGGTCGTGGCGCTGGTGGCCGGGTTGGTCACGGCGGTGGTCGGCGGTGCATTCAGTGGCGAAGATGCTGCCGCACCGGCGAATCCGCTCGAGCAGTTCAACCTGACCCGGCTGCGGCTGATCGATGTCTGCAAGGTGTTGGACGATCCGCTTCCGTCGCTCGGTGCGTGGAAACAGGATTTCCAGGCTTTGGGCTCCCACCAATGCTCCGGTGATTACGAGAAATATGTGGTATCGCTCGAGATCGCGAATATCTCGAGCGTGGAGAAATATCAGCAGGACGGTAAGAGCGTGCAGGGGGTACCGGTCGCCGAGTCGACGTTGAAAGAGACTTACGGTTGTTCACGAGCTCTCGTGGCGAAGAAAATGGATCCGCAGTTCGGACTCGTCGTAAAAATCGCGGCCCGCAAGAGTGACGACACCGAGGCGACGAAGAACGAATGCGAGCTGGCCGAACAGGCGTTGCCGAAGATAGTCGATCGGTTGCACAGGCCGCCTCAGATCGCCAATAGTCGGCATACGATCGTCCGACTGGATCCCTGTTCCGTGGTTCCTCCAGTGGCGATCAGACTGGATGTCGGGCCGCCGGTGTCCGGCGTGCTGTCCGGTCTGCATGATTGTGTGTGGGTCGGTCAGAACACACTGGATGTCTCGCTCTCGCATGAAGTCATGCCGACCGGGGATCCCATCGATCTCGGAGAATTCAAGGTGTGGCCATCGGCTCAGGACAGTAATACGCAATGCACCCGGAAGTTCGTCTGGGGAAATGTCGACAATGATTTGAGCTCGGATGTCATGGAGGTGCAAATTACGAGGGAGTCCGGCGGCACCGAGCAGATGCTGTGCAATGCGGCCGAAGCGGTTGTGAACATGGTCGCCGAACAACTCCCGCAGCCGTGACGTGCCTGACGATCTGGAGCAATGCAGTATGAAAAGACGTGTTCTGCCCACGGTTGCAGGGTGCTTCGTCGCCGTGTGCGCGCTGGTCGTCTCGGGATGTGGAACATCGGATTCGGCGAAACCCGATGTGAATCAGTGGGATACCGGTACCTATGTCACAACCCCGGCCGAATCCACGCCACAGTTACAGGATTCGGACCGCGCGCTGCTGGAGGCGTACCGCCTCGCGGACAAGGTCCTAAATCCCTACGAGGTGGATTCGAAATACGGTTTGGGTGCGATGGCCGGTCCGCTCCCGGATGCCGCGTCGGCCGCGAAATATCTGGTGCCACCTTCCGAGGCGGTGCTCACGAAACATCGGTTCGTCCAGGGGTTCTACTCGTCCGCGGCAGATAATTCGATACCCCTCGAGAACGGCCGCGGCGAGGTTCGGCAACGGGAGGGAGTATTCGTTACGGTACTTCGATTCCCCTCTGTGGATGAAGCGAAATCGGCTGCTACGGAACTCGATTCGGTCGACTTCGGCTGGAATCCGAGTAATGTCGCGGTCAGGATTCCCGGCTATCCCGATAGCTCCGCACACTGGCGGCCCACCGTGCCGACCCTTGGCAGCAGCACGCCGCACGGTATCTACGTCATCACGGTGCTGGCCGAGACGCGAAAGACCGATCTGTCGGCCCTGACCTCTATGACTCGAAAATATTTGGACGCCGAGATCCCGGTGCTCGACCAATTTGCACCGACACCGACGGACAAGTGGAACACGCTGCGGCAGGACCCGGACCATCTGCTGCCCGGCGTTCTGCACGGCCGCAAAGGTATCCAACCTCCCACTGTCGCAGGGGATCTGGTTCTCACCAGGCGCGGATACCTGAACTACACAACACGAGACGAAATGACCTACTACGTTACAGATCAGGCAGGTCGGCAGGATTCGATGCGGGACGCCGGGGTCGATCTGGTGCTTCGGAGTCCGTTGTCCACGGTGTTTCGGGCGCAGAGTGATACGAAGGCCGCCTCGCTTGTCACCGCGTACGCGAAAATTGACTCGAAAGGCTATCGGCGAGACGTGGATCCGCCGCTGGATATAACCGACGCGGTGTGTTATGAGCAGATGACGACTCCGTCGGACGGCAGATTCCGTTGTCTGGCCGCCTATCATCGATTCGCCATTCTCGTGACCGGTGATCAGCTGTACGATTTACAACAGCGCGTCACGGCCCAGTACGTGCTGCTGGTCAATTCGCAATAATGTCGTGAAGCGTGGAGCGTGGCGGCTCACGCTCTCGTCAGTAGCCGTGGTATACACCGGTCTGGTCGTAAGACACAACGCCCGGATGATTCAGTGTGCCGTACCTGTCGATCGAATAGCGGGCCCCGGCCACGATATTATCGACGGGATTCCAGATATCGGTGTGGCCGGGCGCGGCCCACCGGTTGAAGGTGCTGTCGATCGTTTGCATCAGCCCCTTCGAGGGATGGCCCTGTTGGGCGTTTATGTCGTCACCGTTGATAGCGTGCGGATTGCCGCTGGATTCGTTCTGGATGATGACTTCGAGTGCGTGCTCGTCGATCTGGCTGGGTGAGTAGCCCATGCTGATCAGAATCTGCTTGGCCTGAGCGATCCACTCTTTTTCATCACCGGATGGTGTGACCGATGGTGGGGTGTTCGACGAGGTCGAGTAGGCGATATTGCTGCCACTGTTGTGCGACGACGAGTTGTTGTTACCGTGCGAGTAATTCTGCGTCTGATGCTGCGTCGTCGAATTCTGGTTTACCGACGCGGGATTGACGTTCGCCGGAGCGGCGGAGGTGACGCAGTATGTGGGGTCGCCGAGTTTCGTATGCACCTCGTCGACAGATGTTTTCGCGCGCGTGATCTCCTGAACGAGGGTATTCGCCACGCTCTCAGCATGTTGGAGAGCGCCGGTCAGGTCCCTTTCCCGGGCGGCCGCTTCTGCGCGAATCGCGATGAAGAGCGGATCCAGCGTTTTGGGGTCGACCAGATTCTTGCCGTCCGAGCTTTTCGAATGATCGCGAAACCATTGGATCCGGGCTTCGGGGGAGACCGTGCCCTCCGGGCTGACCGTGAAGGCGGGCGAACCACCGGGCGGGGGCGTGGTCGCGATATTGCGCATGCTGATGACCTGGTCCTTGGCACTGCCGAGTTCCTTCACCCGCAGGTTGAACGCCGTTTCCAGGCCCATCAGGGCCTCACCGACCTTCGAGGCGCACGCCTTCTCGAGTTCCATCCGAGTCTTCGCCGCCGCGGCGGCGGTGCCGTCCCACTGGAGGTTCTCGATCTTGGTGGTGCTGGTCACGACGTTGGTGTCCACATCGGTGTACAGCTTGTGGATCGCGGTGGCGGCGGTACCGAGTTTGTCCGGATTCCACTTCTCCACATCGGTGATCGTCAGTGTCATACCTGCGCCTCGATCTTCTTCAGGTCGTCGGCGAACTGCTGATCGGTCATCTGCAATGCGTTGTTGACCTTTTCGACGCTGTCCGCGACCGTGGTCAGCCGTTTGCCGATGCGAGCGAGGGCGTTGTCCACCGAGGTCTTGGTCTGGTTGCAGATGTCGCTCCAGCCCGTGCCGGGTAGTGCGTCGGACGCGTCGCCGATACCGGACTGGAGTTTGGTGATCGCCCCGGCCTCGTCGCGTAGATCTCCCACAAAGGATTTCAGCGCCCCGACGTCGACGTTCATCGTGGTTTCCGGTGCCAAGACATTCCCCCTTGCTCCCTGAGTTCAGCGGGCACCAGCGTAGCAAGACATGCTCCCGTGGACACCCGCCCGCGAAGACCGGTTAACTTGTTCGGACAGGTGTCGGACGACAGGAGTCGATTCATGCGTGCAGCCCAGGTGAGCAAGCTCGAGGGGCCGGAAGCCATCGAGGTCGTCGATATTCCGGAGCCGCAGGCGTTTGCCGGTGGTGTGGTTATCGATGTGCACGCGGCGGGTGTGGCCTTCCCGGACGTGCTGATGACCCGGGGGCTGTACCAGCTCAAACCGCAGATGCCGTATGTGGTGGGTGGCGAGGTCGCCGGTGTGGTGCGGTCCGCGCCGGAGGATGCGCACGTGAAAGCGGGGGATCGGGTGATCGCGTTGACGATGCTCGGTAACGCGCTGGCCGAGGTCGCGGTGACGCCCACGCAGATGGTGTTCCGGCTGCCGGACAACATCTCCTTCGAGGCGGGCGCCGGCATCGTGTTCAACGATCTGACCGTGCACTTCTGCCTGCGCAATCGCGGTCGGCTGGCGGCGGGCGAGTCGGTGCTGGTGCACGGCGCGGCCGGTGGCGTGGGCACCTCGACGTTGCGGATGGCCGCGGCGCTGGGCGCGGGCCGGGTGATCGCGGTGGTGAGCACGCCGGAGAAGGCCGAGGTGGCGCGGGCCAACGGGGCCACCGATGTGGTGCTCACCGACGGCTGGCTGGCCGCGGTGAAGGAGTTGACCGGCGGTCGCGGGGTCGACATCGTGCTGGATCCGGTCGGCGGCGACCGCTTCACCGACAGTGTGCGTTCGCTGGCCGCGGGCGGTCGGCTGCTGGTGGTCGGGTTCACCGCGGGTGAGATCCCCACGGTGAAGGTGAATCGCCTGCTGCTCAAGAACGTCGAGGTGGTCGGTGCGGCCTGGGGCGAGTGGGTCACCACGCACCCGGGCTACCTGCAGGAACAGTGGGCCGAGGTGGAACCGCTGCTGGCGTCCGGAAAGATCGCCGCGCCGCTGCCGGTGCTGTACCCGCTGGACCGGGCCGCGGATGCCGTTGCGTCCCTGGACAATCGGACCGCCACGGGCAAGGTCGTCGTCACGATCCGCTGATTCCGGCCGACACGAAGTGACCGGTCCGGACATGCTCGCCGGTCGCGGATGCCGAGCGGTCGTGCGCGGATCTCTCGCCGGTCCCGAAGTCGTTCGGGCGCACCGTGAGACGAGTGGAGCCGCGCCCGACCGCTCAGCTGTGCCGGTACGCCGGGGCCTTGCTGGTTCCGGTGGGTGTGAGGGTGCGCAGCAGCGGCAGCGTCCGGCTGGGCACGACCGTGGACAGCACGATCACACTGTGTGATCGCACCACCGCCGCGCTGCGGTCGATACTCAGCAGCACCGATTGCAGTCCGGCGTGGGAATCCGCGCCGATGCGGCACAGCACGTCCTGTGAACCGGTGGTCGCGTACGCCTCGAGCACGCCCGCGATGGCCTCGAGATCCGCGGCGACGGCATCCAGCGCACCCTGGGCGATCTCCAGGGTGACGAAGGCCTGGACGTCGAAACCCGCTGCGGTGACATCGATGTGGGGATCGTAGGAGGCGATCACCCCCGCCTCCTCCATCCGCGCGATCCGCGACTGGACCGTCGCGCGCGCGACCCGGGTGCGGCGCGACAACTCCAGGATTCCGGCCTTCTGATATTCATGCATGGCGGTCAGGATCGCCAGGTCCAGCTCGTCCAACCTGGTCTCGGTGCGGCCCATCGGTACTCTCCCACGTCGATCCGGTGTTCTAGACAAATTGTCCAGCACGAACGCCGTTTCGGTGGCGCAATTCGCCATCATGTCCATCGAATTTCAATGATATTGCCCAGCAGCCCGTGCAGGCGATTACCTGGTGGCATGACTACCGAAACCGCCCCGGTGGGCACCCGCGAGGAACCGTCGGACACCCAGCTGATCGGCCTGGTCGAACACGACGCCGCCCGGGACCCGTTCCCGGTGACCGGCTGGGACGCGCTGGTCTGGGTGGTCGGCAACGCCACCCAGTTCGCGCACTACCTGCAATCGGCGTTCGGGATGCGGCTCGAGGCGTACTGCGGTCCGGAGACCGGCGTGCGCGATCACAAGGGATTCGTATTACGCAGTGGCAGTGCGCGTTTCGTGGTGACCGGCGCGGTGGATCCGGACAGTCCGCTGCTCGCGCACCAGGCCCGGCACGGCGACGGCGTCGTCGATATCGCCCTCGAGGCGCCCGATGTGGACCGCTGCGTCGCATGGGCGCGTTCGCAGGGCGCGCGGGTGCTGGTCGAACCCCACGACGACGCTGACGAATTCGGCACGGTCCGCTCGGCCACCCTGGCCGCCTACGGCGAAACCCGGCACACCCTGGTCGACCGCTCCCGCTACTCGGGCCCGTACCTGCCCGGCTATGTGGCCCGCGAATCCACCTTCGTGCCCCGCCCCGACGCCCCGCGCCGACTGTTCCAGGCGGTGGATCACGTGGTCGGCAATGTCGAACTGGGACAGATGGATCGGTGGGTCGACTACTACCGCCGCGTCATGGGCTTCACGAACATGGCGGAATTCGTCGGTGACGACATCGCCACCAACTATTCGGCGCTGATGAGCAAGGTCGTCGCCAACGGCAACCACCGGGTGAAGTTCCCGCTGAACGAACCGGCGTTGGGCCGCAAGCGATCCCAGATCGACGAATACCTGGAGTTCTATCGCGGACCGGGCGTCCAGCACATCGCCCTGGCCACCGCCGACATCCTCGGCACCGTCGACATCCTGCGCCGCGAGGGCGTGGAATTCCTCGACACCCCCGACGCCTACTACGCCGATCCCGAACTGCGCGCCCGGATCGGACACGTCCGCGTCCCCGTCGAGGAACTGCACGCGCGCGGCATCCTGGTGGACCGCGACGAGGACGGCTATCTGCTCCAGATCTTCTGCCGTCCCCTCACCGACCGCCCCACCGTCTTCTTCGAACTCATCGAACGCCACGGCTCCCTCGGTTTCGGCAAAGGCAACTTCAAAGCCCTGTTCGAGGCCATCGAACGGGAGCAGGAAGCCCGCGGCAACCTCTGACCCGGCGGCCGGACGCGATCAACAACTACACTTCGGCGCATGCGGAGGATGACGTCGGCAATCGTCACGGGGACTGCGATCGCAGCGCTGTTGACGGCCTGCGGATCGGGGGGCGACTCCAACGACAACCCGTCGGTGCGGCCGCCGATGAAGGTGGCCGCGCTCGGGCCGTTCGTCGGCGAGTGCGGCGGCGTCACCGATGACGAGGTGCGCGACATCGGCGGCCTGGGGCAGATCTCGGCGACGTACAAGAATTCGGTCGGCTGCAACTGGCAGGCGTCCGGAATAGGCGGCGCGAGTGTCACTTTCGCGTCGTATCGGGGCAGTCCGCTGGGTCGTGAGCGGGCGTGGGTGACCGCGCAGGGCCGCAATCCCGAAACCATCGACGTCGGCGGGCACAGCGGTTTCCAGGACGCGACGGCCAACGGCGACATCTGCGACCTGGCCGTGCAACTCGGTGACGACTTCTTCGAATGGTCCACCTCCAGCGGCCTTTTCAGCTCGGGTAACGCCGATCCGTGCGCGAAGAACCGCAAGCTCGCCGAGCTGACCGTGCAGCGATTGAAATGAGGAGCTCGATGAAGGCTCGGTCCGTTCTCGTCGCCGCGCTCGCGCTGGTCGTCGGCGTGTCGGTCGGTGGTTGCGGCAAGACCGTCCCCGGTACCGCCCAGCCCGCCGGCAGCGGCACCGGCGTCAACACGAAGTTCGACAAGCTGCTGCGCGAATGCGATGTGGTGAAGAACGACGACATCGTGAAGACGACCGGCGCGCAGGCGGCGACGGGTTCGTTCAACGGCGCGGTCTGCATGTGGAGTCTGGAGGGCACCCCCAGCGGCGACGGCATGGTCACGTTGAACTGGTACGAGATGGGATCGCTGACCAACGAGAAGGCGACGAACGACAAACTCGGCTACAGCTCCAGCAATGTGAACGTGCAGGGCCGCCGCTCCCTGCAGATCCGCCGCCCCAACGACACGGATTCGTGCGGGGTGATGACCCCCGCCGCGGACACCGGCGTGGTCGGCTGGTGGGTCAACTATCACCCGGGCGGGCACGGGGATCCGTGCGTGGCGGCGCAGAAGCTCGTCGAGCTGACGGTGAACCTGTCGCGGTGACCCCGACCTGCGTCGGAGTGTCCCGGACGGGACCCGTTTTTGCCCCTCGCCGCGCCGACGAGTATCGTGGATCGCTGTGCCCGGAGCGTGCGGGCAAGTTTGTGTGCAGGACGTAAGCCAGCGAAAGCGGCCGAACGTTCAGACATGCCCGAAAAACGGGCCCTGATCTGCGCGCGACACGCCCGACCTCGGGACGCGAGTGACGCGATCCGGGCGAGCGGGTGAAGGCTCGACAACAGACACGTGAAAAGAACAGACACATGAAGTTCCAGACACCTGGTAACTAACGAGGAAAGCCGGTCTATGCCAACCATCAACCAGCTGGTCCGCAAGGGTCGTCGCGACAAGGTCTCCAAGACCAAGACCGCGGCCCTCAAGGGGAGCCCGCAGCGTCGTGGCGTGTGCACCCGCGTGTACACCACGACCCCGAAGAAGCCGAACTCCGCGCTGCGCAAGGTCGCGCGTGTTCGCCTGACCAGCGCGGTCGAGGTCACGGCGTACATCCCCGGTGAGGGCCACAACCTGCAGGAGCACTCGATGGTGCTCGTCCGCGGCGGTCGTGTGAAGGACCTTCCCGGTGTGCGCTACAAGATCATCCGTGGCTCGCTCGACACCCAGGGTGTGAAGAACCGCAAGCAGGCTCGCAGCCGCTACGGCGCCAAGAAGGAGAAGAGCTGATATGCCACGCAAGGGCCCCGCACCCAAGCGTCCGCTGATCAACGACCCGGTCTACGGGTCCCCGCTGGTCACCCAGCTGGTCAACAAGATCCTGCTGGACGGCAAGAAGTCCACCGCCGAGCGCATCGTCTACGGCGCGATGGAGCAGGCACGCGAGAAGACCGGCACCGATCCGGTCGTCACCCTCAAGCGTGCGCTGGACAACGTCAAGCCCGCCCTCGAGGTCAAGCCCCGTCGTGTCGGTGGCGCCACCTACCAGGTGCCGGTCGAGGTCCGTCCGGGCCGCGCCAACACCCTCGCGATGCGCTGGCTGGTCAGCTACTCCCGCGCCCGTCGTGAGAAGACCATGATCGAGCGCCTGGCCAACGAACTCCTCGACGCCAGCAACGGCCTCGGCGCTTCGGTGAAGCGTCGCGAGGACACCCACAAGATGGCCGAGTCCAACCGGGCCTTCGCGCACTACCGCTGGTGACCCACCGCCCGGCCCCCGCAAGGTGCCGGGAGGGTTGGTCGCAGCCGGGCGCGGCACTCAACGGCCGCGTCCGGCGTTGTACAGACAGAACCCCCGACAGAGTCGAATCTCCCGGCTCACCGCCGGGTTGTTCCCGAATCCCAACTAGCTGATCGCTACAAGCAGAGCGGGGAAGATTTCCGTGGCACAGGACGTGCTCACCGACCTCAACAAGGTCCGCAACATCGGCATCATGGCGCACATCGATGCCGGTAAGACCACGACAACCGAACGTATCCTCTTCTACACCGGTATCACCTACAAGATCGGTGAGGTCCACGACGGCGCGGCCACGATGGACTGGATGGCGCAGGAACAGGAGCGCGGCATCACGATCACGTCGGCCGCGACGACCTGCTTCTGGAACGACAACCAGATCAACATCATCGATACGCCCGGACACGTCGACTTCACGGTCGAGGTGGAGCGCTCGCTGCGCGTGCTGGACGGCGCAGTTGCGGTCTTCGACGGCAAAGAGGGCGTTGAGCCGCAGTCCGAGCAGGTGTGGCGGCAGGCCGACAAGTACGACGTCCCGCGCATCTGCTTCGTCAACAAGATGGACAAGCTGGGCGCGGACTTCTACTTCACCGTGCAGACGATCAAGGATCGCCTGGGCGCGCGGCCGCTGGTCATCCAGCTGCCGATCGGTGCGGAGAACGACTTCGAGGGCATCGTCGACCTGGTCGAGATGAACGCGAAGATCTGGAAGGGCGAGACCAAGCTCGGTGAGTCCTACGAGACCATCGAGATCCCGGCCGATCTGGCCGAGCGCGCCGAGCAGTACCGCCAGGAGCTGCTCGAGACCGTCGCCGAGTCCGACGAGGCGCTGCTGGAGAAGTTCTTCGGCGGCGAGGAGCTCTCGGTCGAGGAGATCAAGGGCGCCATCCGCAAGATGACCGTCAACTCCGAGCTCTACCCGGTGCTGTGCGGTTCGGCGTTCAAGAACAAGGGCGTGCAGCCCATGCTCGACGCCGTCATCGACTACCTGCCCAGCCCGCTGGACGACGGCGGCACCGACGGCATCGTCCCCGGCAAGGAGGACGAGGTCCTGCACCGCGAGGCGAGCGTCGACGAGCCGTTCGCGGCGCTGGCGTTCAAGGTCGCCACGCACCCGTTCTTCGGCAAGCTGACCTACGTGCGCGTCTACTCGGGCAAGGTCGCCTCCGGCGCCCAGGTCATCAACTCGACCAAGGGCAAGAAGGAGCGTCTGGGCAAGCTGTTCCAGATGCACTCCAACAAGGAGCAGCCGATCGATGAGGCCCAGGCGGGCCACATCTACGCGGTCATCGGCCTGAAGGACACCACCACCGGTGACACCCTGTGCGATCCGCAGAACCAGATCGTGCTCGAGTCGATGACGTTCCCGGACCCGGTCATCAAGGTCGCCATCGAGCCCAAGACCAAGGCCGACCAGGAGAAGCTGGGCACCGCGATCCAGAAGTTCGCGGAAGAGGACCCCACCTTCAACGTGGAGCTGGACCAGGAGACCGGCCAGACCGTCATCGGCGGTATGGGCGAGCTCCAGCTCGACATCTACGTCGACCGGATGAAGCGCGAGTTCAAGGTCGAGGCCAATATCGGTAAGCCGCAGGTGGCCTACCGTGAGACCATCACCAAGCCGGTCGAGAAGCACGAGTACACCCACAAGAAGCAGACGGGTGGCTCGGGTCAGTTCGCCCGCGTGATCATCGCCCTCGAGCCGTTCGTCGGCGAGGACGGCGCGTCCTACGAGTTCGCGAACAAGGTCACCGGTGGCCGCGTGCCCAGGGAGTACATCCCCTCGGTGGACGCCGGCATCCAGGACGCCATGCAGTACGGTGTCCTCGCCGGTTACCCGCTGGTCAACGTGAAGGCGAGCCTGCTCGACGGCGCGTACCACGAGGTCGACTCCTCGGAAATGGCGTTCAAGATCGCCGGTGCGCAGGCGTTCAAGGAAGCCGCTCGCAAGGCCGGTCCGGTGATCCTCGAGCCGCTGATGGCCGTCGAGGTCACCACGCCCGAGGAGTACATGGGCGATGTGATCGGCGACCTCAACTCCCGCCGTGGTCAGATCCAGGCCATGGAGGAACGCAGTGGTGCCCGTGTCGTCAAGGCGCTGGTTCCGCTCTCGGAGATGTTCGGCTACATCGGTGACCTGCGGTCCAAGACCCAGGGCCGGGCGAACTTCTCGATGGTGTTCAACTCGTACGCGGAGGTTCCGGCCAACGTGTCCAAGGAGATCATCGCCAAGGCGACCGGCG
The DNA here is from genome assembly GCF_009604405.1 of Nocardia macrotermitis. Classification (GTDB taxonomy): domain Bacteria; phylum Actinomycetota; class Actinomycetes; order Mycobacteriales; family Mycobacteriaceae; genus Nocardia; species Nocardia macrotermitis. The sequence continues at coordinate 292,745 of NZ_WEGK01000004.1, read as the reverse complement.
AATAGTCCGATCGGGGGCAGGTGGCACACTTGTCCCCATCAGCCGGGAGTCCGTAGTACCCCCAATTCTCCGCACCAGCGGGGATTGATCCCAAGCACTGCTGCAACTGCAAGCACCAACAAGTCCAGGAGGACCCAAAAGTGGCGAAGGCGAAGTTCGAGCGGACGAAGCCGCACGTCAACATCGGCACCATCGGTCACGTCGACCACGGCAAGACCACGCTGACGGCGGCTATCACCAAGGTTCTGCACGACAAGTACCCGGACCTGAACGAGAGCTTTGCGTTCGATCAGATCGACAAGGCTCCCGAGGAGAAGGCTCGTGGTATCACGATCAACATCTCCCACGTCGAGTACCAGACCGAGAAGCGGCACTACGCGCACGTCGACGCGCCGGGTCACGCCGACTACATCAAGAACATGATCACCGGCGCCGCGCAGATGGACGGCGCGATCCTGGTCGTGGCCGCCACCGACGGCCCGATGCCGCAGACCCGTGAGCACGTGCTGCTCGCCCGTCAGGTCGGCGTGCCCTACATCCTGGTCGCGCTGAACAAGTCGGACATGGTCGACGACGAGGAAATCCTCGAGCTCGTCGAGATGGAGGTCCGCGAGCTGCTGGCCTCGCAGGAGTTCGACGAGGACGCGCCGGTCGTTCGCGTCTCGGGCCTGAAGGCGCTCGAGGGTGACGCGAAGTGGGCCGAGTCGGTGCTCGAGCTGATGGCCGCGGTCGACGAGTCGATCCCGGACCCGGTTCGTGAGACCGACAAGCCGTTCCTGATGCCGATCGAGGACGTGTTCACCATCACCGGTCGTGGCACCGTCGTCACCGGTCGTATCGAGCGCGGCGTGATCAACGTGAACGAGGAAGTCGAGATCGTCGGCATCCGCCCGACCACCACCAAGACCACGGTCACCGGTGTCGAGATGTTCCGCAAGCTGCTGGACCAGGGCCAGGCGGGCGACAACGTCGGTCTGCTGGTTCGTGGTATCAAGCGCGAGGACGTGGAGCGCGGCCAGGTCGTCGTGAAGCCGGGCACCACCACCCCGCACACCGAGTTCGAGGGCCAGGCGTACATCCTGTCGAAGGACGAGGGCGGCCGCCACACCCCGTTCTTCAACAACTACCGCCCGCAGTTCTACTTCCGCACCACGGACGTGACCGGCGTCGTGACCCTCCCCGAGGGCACCGAGATGGTCATGCCCGGCGACAACACCGAGATGAGCGTCAAGCTGATCCAGCCGGTCGCCATGGAAGAGGGCCTGCGTTTCGCGATCCGCGAGGGTGGCCGCACCGTCGGCGCCGGCCGCGTCACCAAGGTCATCAAGTAAGACCTTCTCCCGGTAGCACCGCTCACTAGAGCAACACGACAAGGGCCGTTCCCCTCCGGGGGAGCGGCCCTTCGTCATGTTCGGGTCGCACACGGCTTCGGCCCGGTTATCCGATTGACCGAGCAGCGGAATTTCCGCACTGTGTGGGTATGGCTCATGAGCGCGAATTCGCGGTGATTCGGGAATGTGACACTGCGTGGTTCTGGTCCACAGGGCATCAGATTGCCGAACACGAAGCCGACGAAGACCTGGCCGCAGGTCGGTACAGGATCTTCGATGACGCGGAATCCTTTCTGGCCGACTTGGCCGCCCTCGCCGCGTCCGGCCCGGGTCCGGTGTGGCCTGGTCGATGAGTATCATGGCGAAGCCTGGCCCGGGGCTGACTCGAGTCACCGGTGGCCGAGCGCATGACGGCGATTTCGGCTGGCGAGTGGCCGGTATGCTTGCCTGGTGACCAGGATTACGTTCGATCCGAATCAGCTCGGAGGCAGACCTTGCATTCGTGGTATGCGGATCAGGGTGCGGGACGTGCTCGAGCTCTTGGCTGCCGGTGAGACCGAGGATTCGATTCTCGAGGACTACCCGTACCTCGAGCGGGATGACATTCGCGCCTGCCTGTCCTTCGCGGCCGCGGAATCGGATCATCCCATTCTGCGCACTGCCTCGTGAGGTTCCTGATCGACGCTCAGCTGCCTCCGGCGCTGGCGCGAGCGATAACAAGCGAGGGGTACGACGCCGTCCATGTGCGTGATATCGATCTGACCTCTGCGTCGGATCACGCTGTATGGGCCGAGGCATCGCTTCGTGGTGCCGTAATCATCACGAAGGACGAAGATTTCGTGATGATCGCTCGTATACGAGATGAGACGTCAGCACCTGCCGTGGTCTGGATCCGAATTCGGAACTGCTCGAAGAAGGCGCTGCTCGAAGCAGTCGTTCCGATCCTGCCGACCGTTGTCACGATGGTCGAAGCTGGTGAGAAGGTTATCGAAGTGCGTTGAAACCCCTCAACGGCGTTGCTCGTCGATCAGTTCGGTCACCGAGCCATGGCCCTGGATCGGTTCGGGTTCGGGTGCGGGCTCCTTGGGCCTGCGCGCCGGTTGAACGCGCCCTTCGGCACGTAGCTGTTCCAGCCGAGTCGGTCGCTCGACCGGGACTATCCGAGCGATTGGCGTTCCATGATCGGTAACGGTGAGGATATGACCGGTTCTGACCTCTGCCAGGTGGTGGCTCAGGCCATCTCGAAGTTCGCGTATTTCGACGTCCATCGCCACCCCTTCGTTGTGGCTGATTGTAACCACATTGGGTGTGGCGGTGGGTCAGGCGGAGTCGGAGGCGGCGAGGAGGGCTTCGGCGAATTGGCGCATCTGGTCTGCGCCGCCGAACCAGGTGGAGACGAGGTCTACGGCGGCGGTGCGGGTGCGGCGGGCGGCTCGGATGAATTCTTCGAGGGTTACGTCGCCTGCTTCGGCCTTGTCGGCGATGTGCTCGAGGGTGTGGCTGGCCAGGAGGAGGTGCATGATCAGGTTGACGTCGATGTTCTTGGTGACGTCGTCCTGGGGTGGGGTGCGGGTGGTGCGGCGCAGCGGGGTTGTGGTGGATGTTGTTGTGGTGCTGGGGGTTTCGGTGTCGGACCTAGCTGCCGCGGCGGCCTCGGCTTCGGCTTCGGCGGCGCGTTCGGCGGCCTTGCGGCTCATCCTGCTGCGTGGCGGGGCAGGCGGTGGGGTGGGGGCCTCGATCGTGTCGGTGGGGTCGGGGGCGGTGAGGCCGGATGTTGTGCGGGCGCGTTGCGGGCGGTCGGCGGATGTGCCGGAGGGCGTGGAGTCGGGGGCGAGTGTCGTTGTCGCGGAGGTCGTTTCCGGAGCGGTGCGTTCGAGGAGCGGGGTCGGGGCGCTGCCTTCGGGGAGCGCGGCAGGGGCGGTGCGTTCAGGAAGTGCGGCCGGGGTATTGCGTTCGGGGAGCGCGGCCGGGGTATTGCGTTCGGGGTGTGGGGGTGTGGGGGTGCGCTCGGGGAGTGGTGTGGGGGTGGTAGCCGGATTGTTTGTGCGGGTGTCGAATTCGGCGGACAGCGGGTCGGTGGTTGTCGCGGATTCGCGTTCGGCGGTGGCGAGTAGGGAATTGCCTGTGAAGTGGCCGGAATCGGTTGTGGTGTAGGACGATCCGTTGGTCAGGCTGCCGGTGCCGCCGGATTTGCGGCGGGTCGGCAGCGGCGAATCGAATTGTGCGTCCAGCAGATTCGCGATGGGCTGGCTGTAGGCGTAGTCGGACTCGTCGGCATCGGTGAATCGGTGCGGCAGGCCGGGGGTTCGCCGCGGTAGGCCGGGCGATTCCGCGGGAGGTTCGGCATCGATGCGAAAGGCCGAGTCCAGCGGCGGATTCGCGGGTTTCGGTGCGGGCGTCGCGCTGAATTCGGTTGTCGGAGACGGCGTATCGGCGGCGGAATCGATCGGCGATATTCCGGGCGGGGGAGTCGTGCGGAACGGGTCGGGCTCGGCGGGTGCGTCGAATGCGGAGAATGTCGAACCGGTGTTCCCGGAAAGGGATTGGAAGCTGCCCGAGCCCGGATAATTTTCGGGTTGCCGCCCGGTAGCCAGCGAATCGGCTATCGAGGTGCCGAAATCGGGCCGGATCGCCACCGGATCGGCTGCGGACAGCGGTGCCTCCGACAGGCTGTACGCCCGATCGGCGGCCCCGCCCGGCGGCTCGGGTGCGGGCGCGACCGAAGGCGTTGCGCCGGTGGCCCATTCCGGCGCGGGATCGGCCGGTGTCCACCCGACGGCGACCTCCGGACGACCCAGACTGCCTCGGCCCGGATCGAATCCGGTGAGTGCGTGCTGCGATCCCGTCGCCGGTTCGGTGCGCGGATGGGTGAGGCGATACCCGTCCGGGCGCGAACGATTGGGTTCTCCGAAACTGGCGAAATCGGGGTCGGTCATAACGCCATTCTTACCTTCACATCCGTGGTATGCGACCCCGCGGGTAGCCGGATTATCCACAGGCACACTCGATTCGCGCGGTAGCTGGGAAGATACGGGCAGGTGAATTCATCGGAGCCGGGGCGCGGGAACCCACCGCCCGCGGCGGGTGAGGTGTGCGGCGGCATCGATGGCGGCGACGGTCCGGCGCTCGATCTCCGCTGGATCGTCGAGCTCGTCCCAGGTGTACCGGACCGGGACCCAGCCCAGGGCGCGCAGCCGGTCCTCCCGCAGTTCGGTGGCGAACGCCGCGCGCCGCGCCGCCTCGGGCCGGTCGGGACCGATCTCCGGGCCGGGGTCGAAATCGATCGCGACGCCGAACTCGGGCAGCAGACAGTCGACGCGGGCCACGAAACCGTTGTCGGGACTGAGTATTCGGGCCTGCACCTCGGGCGCGGGCAACTCGGCCGCGGCCATCACCACGCGCAGCCGGGACTCACCGATGCCCGAACTGCGGCCGTCCAGGAAGGTCAGCACGTGTGCAGCCTGCCGGTAGCCGGGACGCGCGCGGGCCCGACGCACCTGTTCGCGCAGCTGCGAGGTCGTCACCGCGCCGTGGTGCAGCGCCGCGTCGCCCGCCACCACCGCCGGCGCGAACTCCTCGGTGCGGGCGATATCGATGATCGTGCGCGCCGCGCTGGTGTAGCGGATGCCCGCCACCGTGACGATCTCGTCGGCCGCGAGCTGCCCGGCGTGCAATACCAGCAGGCGGCCGATCCGCGCGCCGTTGCGGCGGGTGCGGGTGAGATGGGCGCGGTCCAGCCGGATTCGCCAGGTGGGTAGCTCGTGCCCGACCAACGCCGAAACATGGCTCACCACCGCGACATCGGCGGTCGCGGCGATCGTTGCCCGGACGAGCGCGCGATGCCGGTCGACGGCGCTGAGCGACTCGGCCGGGGTGCTGAGATAGTGGCCGGTCCGGACGCGATGCCACAGCCCATGCCGGCACAGTCTGCGCAGATCGGCATCCGACAGTCCGGTGGCGAGGGCATCGCGGCGCGAGATCGGTTGCTGGGTTCTCATCCCTCGATCATGTGTGCGCCCATGCCCTTTCGGGCCCGCCCGGACACGAATGTGGATAACTCGGGGGGTGTGGATAATTCACCGTCTCACGGTCCGTTTCGCCACGCCCACACAACGGGTGCGGGAACGGGATACGCGCCCGGATTTCAGCCCAGATGCGTCATCCCCGCGGCCACGACCCGCGAGATGCTCAGGATCTCCTCGGCGGTCGGCAGACTCAGACCGTCCAGGGTGTGCAGCCGGTCGGTGGTCGCGATGGCCAGCATCGCCGACACCCACGCGCCCGCGCACGCGCGCAACGTGCCCGGCTGCACCGGACCCGGCGCACTGGCCGCCAGCACCCGCGCGGTGATGTCGAGCAGCTGATCGCGCATGCGCCGCAACTGTTTCCGCACATCGGGATGGGTATCGGCCTCGCGCCACATGATGACGCGCAGCACCGAGGAGTGATGATCGCGCAGATTCAACGCGGCATCCAGCGCGATCAGGCTCTGCGCGGGATCCCCCGGCGACACCACCGCATCGATGTCATCGATCGGATTGGCCGGAATCCGCTCGGCCATCAGCGCCGACAGGATCGAATCCTTGGTCGGGAAGTAGTAGAAGACCAACCCCTTGGGCACACCGGCGGTCGCGGCGATCGCCGCGGTCGCGGTGGCGTCGAATCCGTGTGTCGCGAAAAGACTTTCGGCGGCGTCGAGGATGAGCTGGCGGGCGTCGCCGTCGACCTTCTTGCTCCGGCGACGCCCCGCTCGATGGGGTTTGGGCATCTGCATCAGTGAGCAGTATGCATCCGCGCCGTGACTTGCGGAAGTGCCGCGACGGCGACCACGACGGTCAGTACGCCCACGATCCAGGACGTCCAGGACGCGCCGTTGAAGGAGCTGTAGTTCATGACCCACGGGGCGATGAACAGCAGTACGCCGAGCACACCCATGGCGTAGTCCATACCGGACATCGCCGGGCGCGCCATCTGTGCCAGACCGGTCAGCGCGATGAGCACACCGAGCACGATCAACGTCCACATGGCTCGATCACTGTGATCTACCCAGATCGGCGACAGCGCAGTGTAGACACCGAGCACGACTGCTACGAAGTCCTGCGCACGGGATTCGGTGAACATGTTTTGCCTCCTCAGGGCGGTGATTGGTGTTCAATTTCCGGTATAACTCTGATTGACCGCCCGATCAATACCTGTCCCGGCACGATTGGGGCGCAATATCCGGTGCGTATGGACGTGTCGGTCGTCACAGTGATGAAATTGGAACAGGTTCTAGAATAAGTTGGATACCGTGCACCTTTCGATAGCTGAGATCACCGTTGCCCGCGTCGCGTCCGGGGTGACCCGATGACCGGCCGCCCGATCGTGATCGTCGGTGCGGGGCTGTCCGGCCTGCGCGCCGCGGAGGAGCTGCGGCGCGCCGGATACGAGGGCGGGCTGATCCTGGTCGGCGACGAGGCGCGGCTGCCCTACGACCGGCCGCCGCTGTCCAAGCAGTTCGTGCGCGGCGATATCGACGACACCACTCTGCGTCCGGCGGAGTTCTTCGCCGAGAACGCCATCGAACTCCGGCTCGGCGTCACGGCCACGGGTGTGGACACCGCCGGCCGGCGACTGCTGCTGGACGACGGGACCGCGCTGGACTACGACCGGCTGATCATCGCGACGGGCCTGCGCCCCAGGCGAATTCCCGGACTGCCCGAGGCGTCGGGCGTGCACGTGCTGCGCAGTCACGACGACGCGATCGGCCTGCGCGACGGACTGTCCACCGCGTCGCGCGCGCTGGTCGTCGGCGCGGGCTTCATCGGCTGCGAACTCGCGGCCAGTTTCCGTTCGCGCGGCGTCGAGGTCGTACTGGTGGAACCGCAGCCGACGCCGCTGGCCGCCTCACTGGGCGAACAGGTCGGCGAGTTGGTCGCGCGCCTGCACCGGTCCGAGGGCGTGGATCTGCGCTGCGGCATCGGCCTGGAATCGCTTGTCGTGGCAGCGGATGCGGTCCGCGGCGCGCGGCTCTCGGACGGTTCGACCGTCGAGGCGGATCTCGTGGTGATCGGCGTCGGTTCGGCCCCCGCGACGGACTGGCTCACCGAATCCGGTATCCCGTTGGCGGATCGGTCCGTGGGCGGCGGCGTGCTGGCCGACGCGACGGGCCGCACCTCGATCGAGCACGTCTGGGCGCTGGGCGATGTCGCGGCCTGGCACAGGGGCGACGCGCATCGGCGCGTGGAGCACTGGACCAACGCCGGCGAACAGGCCCAGCTGCTGGCCGCCGCGCTGCTGGGCGCCGAGGGGCCCGCGGCCGGGGTGCCGTACGTGTGGAGCGATCAGTACGAGGTGAAGATCCAGGTGCTCGGTTCCACGCGCGGCGCCGACGAGATCCGGATCGTCGAGGACGACGGCCGCAAATTCCTCGCCCACTACCTCACCGACGGCGTGCTCACGGGCGTGGTCGGCGCGGGTAAGGCGGGCAAGGTGATGAAGATGCGCGCCGAACTCGCCGCGAACACCCGTCCCGGCGAGCGGGTCGGATAGCCCCACCGACGAGCAGGGCGCGGCGCGAGGTTCCGCAGGTCACGAATACAGTGACGGGTGTGATTGTCGCGCTGATCGATTCGGGCCTCGGACTGTTGACCACCGGCGCGTGGTTGCGCAGACTGCGGCCCGATCTCGATCTGCTGCTGCAACTGGATCCCGACGGCGCGCCGTGGGGTCCCAAACCCGAATCCTGGCTCGTGGAGCGGGTGCTGAACGCGGCCCGGCGATCGCTTGAGCTGGGTGCGGAGGTGCTGGTCCTGCCGTGCAACACCGCGAGCGTCTCGGCCCTGGAACAGGTGCGTGCCGAGGTCGGGCCGGGGGTGCCGGTGATCGGGACGGTTCCGGCGATCAAACCCGCGGCCGCGGCGTGCGCGACGGTGGCCGTGTGGGCGACCGCCGCGACGACCGCGAGCCGCTATCAGGCCGATCTGATCGCGCGTTTCGGCGGTGACGCCGCGGTGACCGGTGTGGCCTGTCACGGCCTGGCCGATTCCATCGATCGCGGCGATCGGGCCGGTATCGAGGAGGCCATCGCGCAGGCCGCCGCGCTGACCCCGCCCGGCACCGAGGGCGTCGTGCTGGGTTGCACCCACTATCCGCTGGTCATGGATGCGATTCTGGCCGCGCTCCCGCCCGGGGTGCGGCTGTTCGACAGCGCCGAGGCCGTCGCGGTGCAAACCCTGCGCCGCATCGACGCCCTCGGCCGCCCGACCGCCGGCTCCGGCGCGGTCACCGTCTACAACAGCGCCCGCCTCGGCGAATTGCCCAGCAGCGCATCGGCTTTCGAGGCCGGTCGAATCCTGGGCGCGCCCGCCGAGGTCATCACCGCCTGAGCGACATTGCGTCCGGCGGTCGGTTCCGGTGCGGTGACTGTCCGCGACGGTGCCCACTCCAGCGAATTGCCCGGCAGCGCATCGGTTTTCGATGCCGGGTCGCCGTTCGCATCGCGACGCGCGGAGGCGAAGCCCGAGTCTCGAATGCTGAACGGCGAGCCTCGGGCCGCGAACACCGCCGGAGTGGATGCCGATGATTCAGAACTGGATCTTGAGGTGGTCCGTCACCGGGTGGGCCTGGCAGCCCAGGATGTAGCCGGCCTCGATGTCCTCCGGGTCCAGGATCTCGGAGTTGTCCATCTCGACCTTGCCCTCGAGCACGGTGCAGGCGCAGGAGCCGCATTCGCCCTCCTGGCAGGAGTAGGGGACGTCCAGGCCCTTGCTTAGCATGATGTCGACGAGGGTCTGGCTGCGCGGCCACTGGAGGTTGTGCACCTCGCCGTCGAGTTCCACGTCGACGGTGGCGGCGTCGGCGGCCTCCGCCTCGCTGATCTCCTCGGGTTCCACATCCGCGAACGGGTCTCCGGCGAGGGAATTGAAGACCTCGGCGTGGGTGCGGTTGCGCGGGACGCCGAGCTGGGCCAGTGCGTCGTGCACGCCGTCCATGAAGGGCTTGGGTCCGCACATGAACGCGCGGTGCTCGGCGAAGGGGCGGGCCAGCGCGGCCAGCTTCTCCACGTTCGGCAGGCCCTGGAGGGTTTCGAGCCAGTGCACGATCACCAGTCGCTGCGGATGCTTGTCGGCGAGTTCGCGCAGTTCCTCGGCGAAGATGACCGAATCGCCGTCCCGGTTCGCGTAGATCAGCGTGATCCGGCCGCTGCCGCCGGCCAGCGCCGACTTCAGGATCGACATGATCGGCGTGATGCCGCTGCCCGCGCCGAACAGCAGCAGGTCCTCGTCCAGATCCTTCGGGGTGAACACGCCCGACGGCGGCAGCACCTCGATGGTGTCCCCGGCGCGGACGTTGTCGCACACCCAGTTCGACGCGTACCCCTCGGGCGTGCGCTTGACGGTGACCTTGGGCGCGTCGTTGGTGTGCGGCGAACTGGCCAGCGAGTAGCAGCGCGCCACCGAACCGGTCAGCTCGCTGGGGATGCGCAGGGTGAGGAATTGACCGGGCTGGTATTCGAACCGCTCACGCAGGTCCGCGGGCACCTCGAAGACCAGCGAGCAGGCATCGGCCGTCTCGGTGATGACCTCGGATACCCGCAGCAGCACCGAGCGTGAGCTGTGCGGTGCTGCGGGGTCGGGTCGAGGGTCGGCGGTGGTCATAACGTCCTCTCGGGCCGGGCGTTCACGCGAAGAGATCAAACTAGAACGTGTTCTAGTTTCATGATACGCAGCCCTCCTGTCGGCGGACAAGCTGGGCTTCCAGTCCGGAGATCAGCACGTCCATACCGAAGTCGTAGGAGTATCGGCCGCGTAGGTCACCCATGTGCTTGACCGCGCGGGCCATCGCATCGGGCAGAGTCGCATCGGCCAGGCCACCGCGGTCGCGCGGGTTGACCCGGCTGCGCCCGAACAGATACGTATGGATCGTCGCATAGGCCGAGAGCACATTGCGGTCGTCGAATCCGGCATCGGACAGGATTTCCATCACAGCGCCGATCAGATCCAGCTGTTTGCCCAGCATCTGTTCGATGAGCACGTCGCCGAGGCCGGGATGTTTACGCAATTTCTCATCGATCTGATCGACGAGTTCGCGTAGCCGCTGCTGCCACGGGCCCGAATCGCGATCGGGTTTGCGCACGCCGGTCAATGCGGCCGTCGCCACCAGATCGAGCAGTTCGCTCTTGTCGGCGACGTAGTAGTAGGGGGCCATCGGAGAGACGCCGAGTTCGCGGGACAACCGCCGCATCGACAACTTCTCCACGCCGTCCTGCCGTACGACGCGCAATGCCGCCGCCACGATCTCCGATTCCGACAGCGTCTGATTGGCGGCGCCTCCGGTATTACGGCCCCCGCTGGTCTGCATCCGTCCGACTCCCATAGCACCTCGAGACTGTGCCGGTGGTCTGCTCATACTCGGGCGTGCGTGATCGCCTGCCGCTGCCGCTTCCGGCCGTGATAATCGGCGGCGTACCCGTCGTGTAGCTGTTCACCGTGCTTTCTCTCCGAAGTCTAGAGCGCGTGGCTCGGCAGAGGTCCGGATGTGTGTCACTCACCGGTCGGGCACATTCGTGCGGGCGCACAATTGCATTAGCCAGCCGTGAACTGATCGATGCGGCACTGTGATCCGGCGCGCCGACGGGATTGTTTGCGGTTCGATAGCCATTGATCTAGATCGGCGGTGTGGCCGCGGGGCGGCGGTCGGCGCGGCCGCGCCGGGGTATTCGCGCGGAATGCGATCCGTTTTTCTCGACACCGTGCACCGGAACGGCTGTCAGCGCATAACATTTCCGGAATGCGCCATGAGCGACTGCCCGACGGGTTCGGGGTGCGGATCGATCCCAGGGTGCGTGCGTATTCCGGTGGGAGGTTCCTGGTCGGCGATTCGCCGACGAGGTTGCTGCGACTCGCGCCGGATGCCGCGGCCCTGATCGGCGACGGGTACCTCGAGGTGACCGATCCCCGGTCCGCAGTGGTTGCCAGACGGCTGCTCGACGCCGGGATCGGCAATCCGCGACCGCGTCTGCTGCCGCGTCCGGAGGAGGTGACCGTGGTGGTGCCGCTGCACAACGACACCGATGGTCTCGGGCGGCTGCTGCGCACCCTGCGCGGGCACAGCGTGGTGATCGTGGACGACGGTTCGGACAAGCCGGTGGCCATCCCGCGCACCGGCGGCCGCTGCCGGGTGACGGTGCTGCGGCACGATCGCCGCCAGGGCCCCGCCGCCGCGCGGAACTCCGGATTGCGTGCGGCCACAACCGAATTCGTCGCATTCCTGGATTCGAACGTGGTGCCCCGGGCCGGCTGGCTGGAGGTGATGCTCGGACATTTCAGCGATCCCGAGGTGGCGCTGGTCGCGCCGCGCATCGTCACGCGGGAACCGGCCGCCACCGTACTGGGCCGCTACGAGCAGGCGCGTTCGTCGCTGGATCGGGGGCGGCGCGAGGCCGAGGTGAGTTCGCGGGGCGCGGTGTCCTATGTGCCGGGGGCGGCGCTGCTGGTGCGGCGGCGCGCGGTGCTGGCCGAGGGCGGATTCGACGAGGAGATGTTCTCCGCGGTCGAGATCGATCTGTGTCGCCGGTTGGAGCGGGGCGGGTGGCGGCTGCGGTACGAACCGGCCGCGCACGTCGCCTGCGATCATCCGGTCTCGTTCGGAAAGTGGTTCGCGCGCAAGGTATCCCACGGTACGGGCGTCGCCCCGCTGGCACGTCGGCATCCCGGGACCGCCGCGCCGCGTTCGGTGCCGCTGTGGGCGGTCGTCGCGACGGTGCTGCTCGGGATCGCCTCGCGGATCAGCGTGCTGGGCGCGGTGCTGACCCTCGCCGCCGCGCTGGTCCGGTTGCGCCGGGTCTTCGCCGAACTCGATCATCCGACCAGAGTCGCCGCGCTGGCCCTGGCGCGCGGCTACTCCGGTGGGGTGTGGCGCATCGTATCGGCGATGTGTCGTGACTATTGGCCGGTGACCCTGGTGGCCATGGTGTTCTCCGCGCGGCTGCGGCGCTTCGCCCTGACCATGGCCGCCGCCGACGGGCTCGCCGACTGGTTCACCCATCGGGACTCCGGCGGCCTGGATCCCGTGCGGTATCTGCTGTGCAAGCGACTCGACGACCTCGCCTACGGCACCGGCCTGTGGATGGGCTGGCTGCGGTGCCGGGCGTAGGGCTATCCGTGGTCGAGTAGGCCCAGGTCACGCAGGCTTTCGGCGGTCTGCACGATCGTGGTCTCCGCCGGGCGGGGTGACCAGCCGAGTTCGGCCTTCGCCCGGTCGTTGTGGATGATCAGGTTCGGTGGTTCGACGCCGGGGACTTCCTCGGTCGGCACCCGGGCGGCCAGGGGGCCGAGATGCTTGCTCAGGATTTGTGCCATGTCCAGGAAACTGATCGTCGGGCCGTCGGCCAGGGCCAGATAGCGTTTGCCCGCGGCCTCGGGGGCGGCCATCGCGCGGATGTGCAGATCGGCGACATCGCGGACGTCGGCGACGCCGAAACGTTGGCGTGGTGCGGCGGTCATCGTTCCGTCGAGCATCGCCTTGGTCAGGCCCAGGGACGAGCGGATCTGGGTGAGCAGGGTCGGGCCGAGGATGAAAGTCGGGTTGACCGTGACCAATTCGGTGTCGCCGCCCTCGCGTTCGGCGAAGTCCCACGCGGCGCGCTCGGCGATCGCCTTGGATCGCGGGTAGAGGGCCAGACCGGGCGTATCGGGATCGGTCCAATCCTGTTCGGTGTATTCCGCGCCGGGTTTGGGCGTGTAGCCGATCGCGGCGAACGAGGAGGTCAGCACGACGCGGCGGGCACCCGAATCGCGTGCGGCCCGCAATATCCGCAGGGTGCCGTCACGGGCCGGGACGAGCACAGCGTCCGGGTCCTCGGACAGGATCATCGGCGTCGCGGTGTGGTGCACCTCCTCGCATTCCGCGACCGCCGCCTTCCAGCCGTCGTCCGTGGTCAGTTCGGCGGCGACGATTTCGAGATCGCCGTCGTCGGCGCCGCCCCGGCGGACGGCCTCGCGCACCAGGGCCTCGCTGTCCAGCGAACGCACGGTGGTGCGGACCGCGCGACCCTCGCGCAGCAGCGCGGCGATCAGTTGGGTGCCCAGATAACCGGTTCCGCCGGTCACCAGTACTCGATTCATTTCAGGACCATTGCTTCCAGTCGGGGGTACATCGCCTGCACCCGTTCGTTCGCCGCCGCCTCCGCGACGTCGTCGTCTTGCGCGCGGGCATCCCACAGCGCGGCCTTGGCATTCAGGTATTCGAGGTGGACGCGCAGTGCCACGATCTCGGCCTCGACCCGTTCGGCGTGGCGCAGCAGCAGATCGCGCTGCTCACCGGCCGCGGCCCGGCCGCGGGCGCGGTTCGCCTGATAGACGCGCATTTCCGCGATGCCCAGGCCGACCGCGCGCAGACAGGACAGGATCTGCAGGTTGTCGAGGTCTTCCTCGTGATACCGGCGATGCCCGCTGCTGGGATCGCGGTCGATCGGGCCGATCAGCCCGACCTGTTCGTAGTAGCGCAGGGTCGGTTCGCTCAGACCACTGCGCCGGGCGGCGTCCTGGATCGTGAATGGCATATATGCAGGAAAGCAGACTTGAAGCGCTTGAAGTCAAGGGCTGCGGACCGGATATCCCGCTCGGATGTCTGATGGGCCGGGTGCGACGTTCCGGATACGGCCGACCACGACGTGGGTGAGAGTGCCTGTGCGGGACGCGGTTCGAGGCGGTGCCGCCCGAGACGATCTTGGAGTCCGTGCGGAAGGGCATGGCTGGTTCGGTGTTTCGGCAGTTGAGTGGCGGTGCCGGACAGGGGCCACGAGTTGCGGTGCGCGCGTAGGCTGGTTGTTGCGGTGGTCCGGGTGTGCTCGCGGGGCGCGAGTGGGGTCACCGAATGCTTCGCCGGTGCCGCTCCCGGGGAAGGTGCGGCACCGGCGGAGGTTCGTGAATTCGTGGGGGGTCCACGCTACGAGTGCAACTGTTCGATCACCCAGGCCGTGGTGGCGGGGCTCGATCGCAGTGTGGAGTGATCGACCGCGGGTGATGTCGGAAAACGGTCCTCGTACACGACATTCACCACGCCGGGCTCCGTGAGCAGCGAGCAGGTGACCGCGGGGGTGGCGATGTGGTCGTTGCGGGTGGCCAGGACCGAATAGTGCACGCCGGGTTGGGTGACCGGGCTGTCGAAGACCGCCTTGTACACCTCGGAGGTGGGCGACATCTGCATGGCCGGGGCCATGCCCGGGAACATGATCGTCAACGCGGACACCAGATATGGTGCGACCTCGGCCGCCTGGACCGGTGTCATCGGCGGATTCGTGATGCCGTACTGGGTGAGCAGGCCGGTGCCGTCGCAGCCGCGTGATTCGGGCGCGAGCAGTACCGCGTCGCGCACGAAAGGCGCGCCGTGCAGCACCTTCAGGTAGTACTGGGTGACGAAGGCGCCCGCCGAATGCGCGACGATGTCGACCTTGTCCGCGCCGGTGGCCGCGCGGACCCTGGTGACGAAATCGGCGACCTGCCGCGCCTCGCTGGGCACATCACCGGCCCAGCGCTGGCCCTTGATGATGCCGCCCTGGAACAGGAACGCGCAGCCGCCGTCGGCGCGCAACGCGGTGAGCATCGGATTCCATTGCGCCGCAGTGTGATCGGTGGTGCCGTCGGCTCCGGGGAGGACGACCACGGGGTGCGGATGGCCCGGGCCGGGCGTGCAGTCCAGCGCGGGCTCGATCACCGTGCCCGCCGGGATCGATGACGTGTCGATCCGGATCGGCGCGGCGGCGGCCGGTGTGGCCACGATCGCCAGCACCCCCGCCAACGCGATGCCCAGCAGCGCGATTCGAGCACGCAACGTTGTCCTCATCTGCGGCACAGCCTTTCGATACTGTCCGAACCATCCCTGGTCCGGTGGTCGACGCACCGGTGGCGTCGGCGCCGGACTTCGTGTGGGATGGGCCCCCTGATACCCGTGCATCGGGCCACCCCCCGAAAACTTGTTCCATCGCACCAGCGTCATCGGCCCATGTCAATGGGTATCCGGCGTGGTGACGCAAACGCGCCGCTGGAACGGGTGCGGGTGGCATCTCGGGTGCGGGCGGCGCGCGGTTGTCACAGCGCGGTGGCGGCCCGGCCGCGCGGTGGCCCATTCGGACCGGCGAATATCCGCGGTGCATGCCATATGGTTGCTGAATATTTATGAAAACGTAATTCTTCAATAGACTTACAACTCTGTGAGTCGTGCGGGTAATCGAGCGACCGAAACCGACTCGCGGACTTGTTGTCGTGTCACCCCGGCCGGTCATGCCCGCATTCGGGCAAATCGCCCCACGTGGGCCATTAGTCATTTGTCTTCGGCAAAGCTTCCGATCGGTGTCCGGCGAAGGGCTGTATCTCGAACGTAACCCAAGGTGCGAGCATGTTTTGTTAATGTCGGCATACGCTGTTGGTCCTGAGTTGAAGGTTGGCATCAATTCGATCGGAAGACGTTCGAAAGAGAGTGTCTCGGAATATGTTCCGAGGTTGTCGTACGAAGGGGTGCGCTGTAATGAGCCAGAGCTGTAACCGGCGGCGGGAGGCCGCGGAGATCCTGGTGGAACAACAGTCAGGAGATGTGCTGGTGTTTAACGACAGTGGATCCGCCGAACCGAGTGCGGCGGGATATTACCTGGATCGTGACGGGGACGTGTGGGAGAAGGAGGCGCAGGGCTGGCGGTTGATCCTCCAGCGCGGCGTCGCGGTGGATCCGGTGTCGCTGTGGGATTGGGTGGAGGGGCATGTGCGTGACTACGCGCCGTTCATGCCCGTCGCGATGAACTGATCGTTCGACCGGAAGCCTGCCCGCACCGACTGTTATCGTCAGGGTGACGATTACAATCTCGGTCATGGGCAATGCTTTTCGCCTCAACGCGGCGGTCGCCGTCGATCTCGTCGTGCTGACCCTCGGCGCTCGGAACGCGCCCAACGACACCCTGTGTGCGCTGCTCGTGCAGCGGCTGTACGCACCGTATCGAGGTAGATGGGCGTTGCCGGGCGGCTTCGTGCAGACCGACGAGAGCCTCTCGACGGCGGCCGTGCGGCTGCTGCGGGAGGAGACCGGGATCCGGGCGGACCGGATGCATCTGGAACAGCTCGCCACCTACGGCGAACCGGGCCGGGATCCGCGCGGCCGGGTGATCAGTACCTCCTATCTCGCGCTGGTGCCGAATCTGCCCGCGCCCACCGCGGGTGGGGACGCCACGGCCGCCGCGATCTGGTCCGCCGAGCAGATCCTGGCCGATCCCGGGCGGCTGGCCTTCGACCATCACCGGATCCTGGCCGACGGGGTCGAGCGTGCCCGCGCCGAATTCGAGCACACGCCGCTGGCGACCGCGTTCTGCGGTCGCGAGTTCACCGTGGCCGAGCTGCGGCGGGTGTACGAGGTGGTGTGGGGGACCGCGATCGATCCGCGCAACTTCCATCGCAAGGTGACCAGTACCGCCGGATTCGTGGAGGCGACCGGGCGGACCAGCACCCGCGACGGCGGTCGTCCCGCCCAGTTGTACCGGGCCGGACCGGCCACCGCGCTGCGCCCGCCGATGATGCGACCGCAGGCCGCCTGAACCGCGTTCGCGCCCGGACCTACCTCCTGCACAGCATGTTCCCAGCCAGGGCACAGCGAGCCTGCCGGACGGCGTTTCTACGCTCTGGCGGACAGCGGGGAGATCCCTGGCGGAAGGCGGGAAGATGGTGTCGATGTCCGGCGTCGACGAGGGTGCGGTGATCGAGGACTACGCGGGCGCCTCCGCGATGCGGTCGGGGCGAGATCCCGGTGAGGCGCGGCCGCGCTGGGTGCGTCCGAGTCTGGCCGCACTGCTGATCGCGACGGCCGTACTGTATCTGTGGGGTCTGAGTTCGGCGGGCTGGGCCAATCCGTTCTACGCGGCGTCGGTGCAGGCGGGGACGCAGGATTGGAAGGCGCTGCTGTTCGCCTCGCTGGATCCGGGGAACGGCATCACCGTCGACAAGCCGCCCGCCGCGATGTGGGTGATGGCGTTGTCGGGGCGGGTGTTCGGGTTCACCTCGTGGTCGATGCTGCTGCCGCAGGCGTTGCTCGGGGTCGCGACAGTCGCGCTGCTGTACGGGGCGGTGCGCCGGTGTGCGGGATACGCCGCGGGGCTGATCGCGGGTGTCGGGTTGGCGCTGACTCCGGTGGCGGCGTTGATGTTCCGGTACGACAATCCCGATGCGCTGATGATGCTGCTGGTCGTCGCGGCGGCCTACTGTGTGGTGCGGGCGCTGCGGTCGCCGGGGACGCGATGGTGGTCGGCGGGGACCGGGTGGCTGGCGTTGTCTGGGGTGGCGATCGGGTTCGGGTTCCTGGCCAAGATGATGCAGGCGTTCCTGGTGTTGCCAGGGTTGGCGCTGGTGGTGCTGGTGGCGATGCCGGGCGGATTCTGGTCCCGGATCGGGAAATTGGCGACCGCGGGGGTGGCGGTGCTGGTGTCGGCGGGGTGGTATGTGGCGCTGGTCCAGGTGTGGCCCGCGGATTCGCGGCCGTACATCGGTGGGTCGACCGACAACAGCCTGTGGGATCTGGCGGTCGGGTACAACGGGCTGGGGCGGGTGCTGGGGAACAAGAATCGGCATCACGCTCCGACCACCGGGACGGGCGGCGCGACGACGCATATCGCGACTGCCGCGCCGCAAGGTTCGACGACCGCCGCGCACGTGCCGTCGATCACGGCCGTCGATCCGGGTGGCGCACATGCCACGACCGCTGCCGCGCACGCGCAGGCGCCGCATTTCGGTGGGATGGCGCACGGTGGCACCGGGCTGACGCGGCTGTTGCAGGATTCGCTGGCGACCGAATTCGCCTGGCTGGTACCGGCGGCGGTGATCGGGTTGCTGGCCGGGTTGTGGCTGACCCGTCGTGCGCCGCGCACCGATCTCGCTCGCGCCGGGCTGATCCTGTGGGGCGGCTGGCTGGTGGGTACCTGGTTGGTGCTCAGTTATATGAGCAGCTCGTTCCACACCTACTACACGATCGAGCTGGCTCCGGCGTTGGCGGCGCTCGGTGGGATCGGCGGGACGTTGCTGTGGGCGCGCCGCGAGCATCTCGCGGCGCGGATCGGGTTGGGGTTGATGTCGGCGGCGACGGGCCTGTGGGTGTTCCATCTGCTCGACGAGACGCCGACGTGGTTGCCCTGGCTGCGCTGGACGCTGGTGATCGCCGGATTCGTGGCGGCGGCGCTGCTGATCCTCGGGCCCGCCCGGTCGCGTCGGTTCGGCGTGGTGGTCGCGGTCGTCGCGGTGATCGCCGGACTGGCCGGTCCCGCCGCCTACGCCGTGGAGACGGTGGCGCTGCCGCACAGTGGCGGGAGTCCGTACAGTGGCCCGGTTCGGTTGCGCGGCAACGGGTCCGGGCACAGTGCGACGGCGAAGAGTACGGCGCGTCTGGATGCGATGCTGTCCGACACCGACAACCGTTGGGCGGCTGCGGCGGTCGGCTCGCAGCAGGTCAGCACGATCGAATTGCGCACGGGCGCATCGCTGTTGGCCATCGGCGGTTTCAGCGGCCGCGACGATTCCCCGACGTTGGCGCAGTTCCGGCAGTACGTCGAGGACGGCGATATCCACTACTTCCTGATGAACGCCCGCCCCCAGGTCCACGGCACCGGAAGCGACACCGCCGCAGACGAATCCGACGTGCACACGACGAGCGCCCACCGCGACTCCACGACAGCCCACCCCGCCGACGCACCCGAGAAGACCAGCACCTCGACCACCAGCGGCGGCCAGATCACGTCCTGGGTCCAAGCCCACTACACCCCCACCACCGTCGACGGCGTTCAGCTCTACAACCTGACCATCCCGCCGCGGCACTGAACAGCGAGATGTGTTGCGGCCGAGGCTGAGTGGGCCTGGGCTGCGGACTACATCCGGTGACTGCGGGTCAGCCTGCCTGTCGAGATGTGTTGCGGCAGCGGTCTGATGACCGGAGGTGATGTCGTATGGGCAGGTGACCTAGGGCCTCGTCGAGGGCCGGAGGTCTCGGGGCTGACTCTGAGGTGGTCGGACGGGATGCCCGTCGACGGAGTGTGGGTGAGCTGCCGGGAGGTCCGTGCGTCGGGGCGGATTTCGAGATGTGTTGCGGCCGAGTCCTGTGTTGTCGGGGCTCGGCCGCAATGGGTTCGGGGGCGGGAGGTTGCGGGGTGGTGTCGGTGTGGCATCCGATGTGGGTGGGGTGGTGTGGTCGGGGGTGGGCGGTGGTACACCGGGGGTATGAGTGAGGTTGGGGTCGATGTGCCGGCTGTTCGGGGGTGGTCGGCGGAGTATTGGGGGTATCTGATGTGGGGGTTGGCGGCGCTGGCCATCGCGGGGCCGGAGTTGGCTTCGGTGTTCGGGGTGGGGGATTGGCCGACGATCTCGGCGACGG
Organism: Nocardia macrotermitis; assembly: GCF_009604405.1. Taxonomy (GTDB): domain Bacteria; phylum Actinomycetota; class Actinomycetes; order Mycobacteriales; family Mycobacteriaceae; genus Nocardia; species Nocardia macrotermitis. The sequence goes on along the minus strand of NZ_WEGK01000004.1, from coordinate 273,036 downwards.
TCGGGCATCTCGAGGCGGCGCATTCGTGGGTGCGGCTGGTGGTGGTGTTCGTGATCGTCGTGCTCGGGTATTACGCGGTGCCGCAGTTGCTTTCGCATCCGGCGCGGCCGCGGATCGTGCCGGGGCAGCAGACGACGGTCAACGGGCGGGCCACCCGGGACGCCGAGGCGGTGCGGTCCGCCGGGATGGGGTGGTATCTGGTGGTGGCGATCGCCGGACTCGTGGTCGGGCTGGTCGTGGCGGCCGGGGCCCGGCCGCTGCATCCGGGTACCTACGCCGGCGCGTACGTGCTCTACGGGCTCATCGCGGTGCTGTGGGTGATCGTGCCCAGCGTGCTGGCGATGTTCTTTGCGCGAGAAGTGCCGTTCCCCACGCTGTTTCGCACCATCGGCTATCTGGAACGCCGCGCGCACCCGGTCGCCGCGATCATCCTCGCGCTGCTGGTGATCCTGCTGCTGCACCTAGCGTTCTACCCCTGGCCGCGCTACGGATCCTGAACGCGCGCAAGGGAATCAGCGCGCCGCGCCGAACAGCACGACCTCGAGCAGGCTGATCACCCGATCCTTCGGGCAGATCCGATCGTCCTCGCCGAAGACGCGGCCCAGGTCGACCACGAGGCTGAACGCGGCCTGCACCAGGATCCGGGCCTGGCCCTGGGACAGCTCCGGCCGGACCTCCACCAGCAGGTTCACCCATTCGGCCACGATCAGCCGCTGGACGTTGCGCAACATCGTGCGCTCCTCGGCGGGCACGTGCCCGAATTCCGCGTAGTACACGAAGGTCAGGTCCCGCTCGGCGAAACAGCCCGCGACGTACAGATCGATCAGTTTCGAGAGCGTCTCGGCCGGAGTGGTCGAGGACGCGGTCGCCGGACCGATCGCGCTCGCCATCCGATCGGCCGCCCGCCGGAACGCCGCCGCCAGCAGATCGCTCTTGCTGCGGTAGTAGCGGTACACCGCCGAGGCCGCCGACAGTTCCGCGGCCGTCGCGATGTCCTCGACGCTGACGTTCGGATAGCCGCGTTCGTGGAACAGCTCGACCGCTTTGCGCAGCAGCACTTCGTGTTTGAACGACTGCGGGATCTCCACCGCGCGCGGGGTGCGCGGATCCAGTTGGGGCTCGGGCAGATCCGCGCGCACCACCGCCCACGCGGCCGAATTCAGCACGGCCGTCAGCGGTTTCATCGGCAGCGCGGCGTGATGGTCGCCGATACTGCTGATCAGGCTGAACAGCGTCACCGAGCGGACCAGGCTGTCGCGGCTGCCCAACTCCGGGCGGAGCTCGTCGATCAACCGGCGCACCACCGCGATCGAGGTGCGGAACTGCTCGTCGAGGGTTTCGCGGTCGGTGTCGTCCAGATAGCGCCGTTCCCAGCGGGTCAGCGCGACCGTGGGGCGATTGGCGATGGCGTCGGCGATCATCGAATCGATGACGTGGCCCAGCCGCCGCTCCGCACTCCAGTCCACCGCCTCCTCGGGCAGCGTGACGGTGACGACGGTGGCCGCGCTCAGCCGCAGCAACTCCTCGCGGAACAGCGCGTATTTGCTCGGGTAGTGCCGGTACAGGGCCGCGGAGGAGATGCCCAGGCGCGAGGCGATGTCCTCCATGCTGACGCCGTGGTAGCCGAGGGAACCGAAGGCAGCGGCCGAGGTCGCCGCGATCTGCGCGCGGCGATTCTTCGGGCGACGGCGGATCACCCGGTCGGGCTTTCCGGTCGTCGATACCTCTGCTGAGTGCGCGGTATCGCGCTGACCTCGGCTCACAGTGCTGGCCTGTCTTTCGGTGACGGCGTGCGCGCGCCGGATTTCGGTGTGCGCACGCGACTGGCGGGATGCCGGTGCGGTGGGTTCACCGCCGTGGCGTTCCCGGAATGTTCATGATCGCCATGGTAGCCAGCAGGCGATTTGCCGCCTTCCTGTGTTACCGACGGTTGCGGTATCGATACCGGGCTAGGGCTGGGAACCGGGCACCGCCGCGAGTGGGGAGCCGACCTTGTTCACCAGCCAGCGGTCGCCGTCCTTCTCCAGCCGCATCGACAGCGACAGCTGTCCCGGTTCGGGTTTGCCCTGCGTACCGAGGCTGGTGATGGTCTGTCCGACCACCACGACGGCCTGCGCGGAGGTGGTGTCGCCGGAGACGATCGCGCACTGGGTGTCGCTCACCGTGGTGGTCACCTCGCCCTTCATCAGCACGTCACGCAGGTCCTTACTGGTCGTGTCGAATTGCTTGCGCCAATCCCCGGTCGCGCCCGCGAGCACGGCCTGGAAATACGTGTCCAGGTGTTTCGAGTCGTACGTGGCCAGTGTCGGGCCGTACTTGCAGGCGACGTCGCGTGCCTGTGCCTGCGCCGTGAGGGTCGCCTCGTTGTGCTCGTTCTGTAGGTAGAAGTAGACACTCGACGCGACCGCCGCAATGAAAAGGATTGCGACGACAGAGGATACCGCGATACGGGTGGTGCGGCCGAACCGCGGAGCGCGGATTCGGCGTGTCCGGGGTGTGTTGCCGTCGGGGTCGGACGGGGAGTCCGCGGTGTCGTCGGTGGGGGTGGATTCGGCTGTCCCGGAGTCCGTTCCGTTGGACGTGGTGGCGTTGGACGCGGTGGTGTCCGATTCGGTGGTGCCCGATGCGGTGGCAGTCGATAAAGCGTCGTTCGATGCGGTGGCAGTCGATACGGCGTCGTTCGATGCGGTGGCGTTCGATTCGGCGGCAGTCGATGCGGTGGCGGATTCCGCTGTGGACTCGGAGTCCGCCGGGGCCGTGGCATCGGAATCCGCCGTGGCAGCGCTGGTTTCGGATGCGTCGACCTGCCCGGTGACCGCCGGTGCGGCGGCGTGGGACTCGGAATCCGCCGTGGCAGCGCTGGTTTCGGACGCACCGACCTGCTCGGTGATCGCCGGTGCGGCGTCGTCGGATTCGGCGTCCGCGGAATCGGTTACCTTGTCGCTCATGGGGTTCGGCTCCTCACTCAGTTGCCGGAGATGGGTCGGGACAGCTCGTTACCGGTGACATCCGGGGGCGGGCCGGAGCCGTTGTTCGGGACGTTGGGGCGCGGAGCGTTGGCCGAACCGCGCACCTGCAGGGCCGGGTTGTCGGTCACGCAGTAGTTGTAGAGCCGGACCCGGGTGTCGGCGACGTTCGTCGGGACCAGCGGGATCGTCTTGTAGTCGCAGGTCGGGCGGGGCCAGGGATCGACGAGGGTGTGGTAGCTGCCGTCGTGCGCCGGGACGCCCAGGGCCGCGATGCCTTGGCGGAGTGCGGGAAACAGCGCCTCGATGGCGGGCTGCCGCAGTTTGGCGGCCTTGGTGATGGCGACGAAGTTGGTCACCAGATCGGTCATCGGATCCTGGTTCTGCGCGACGACCCCGCCCAGGGTGGCCAGCTCGTCCGGACCCTGGTCGAGCAGTTTGCGGATCTCCGCGTCGGCCGCGGTGGCCTGCTGGAACAGCGCGGTGCCGCGGGCGGTGAGGGTGCCCAGATCGGGTTGCGCGTGCTGGGTGGTGTCGGCGATGACCTCGAGGTTCTCGATCAGCTGACGGGTCTGCGGCAGCAGATTGGTCAGGCCGGCCATGGCCTCGCTGAGCCCGGCGATCATATTGCGCATCTTGTCCGGGCCGCCGGCCAGCGCCTTGTCCAGCTCGTTGATCACCACGTCCAGCCGGTCCGGATTCATACCGCTGATCAGGCCGCTCATATCGGTGAGCACGTCCTGGATCGGGACGGGCACGCTGGTGCGGGCGCGTTCGATCCGCGCGCCGTCGGTCAGGTAGGGGCCGGTGTCGGCGTCGGGGCGGAAGTCCAGGTACTGCTCACCGGCCGCGGACAACCGGCCGATGTGCACGACGCCGCCGACCGGGATCTTCGTGCCCGCGTCGATGGCGGCGACCGCGGCGATCCCGTCGCCCGCGACGCGCACCTCGCTCACCTTGCCGACGCGGGTGCCGCGGAAGGTGACGTCGTCACCGGGTAGCAGCCCGCCGGAGTTCGCCAGATCCACGGTCACGTGGAAGTCGCGCGCGAACGGGTTGAACCGCAACACTTCCCGGCCCAGATATCCGCAGCCCAGGATCAGCACCAGGACCAACCCGATATTGGCCAGGGTGATGCGTTTGCGTACCAGCCACTGCCACAGCGGTGGATTCATCGCGCACCTCCCTGCGCGGGCACGCCCGGAATCGGTGCTGGGAGAGCGGGATTCGTCGTGCTCGGCGAGGTTCCGGGTATCGCGGGACTCGTCGTGGCCGAGGGCACCCCGGGGACGAATGCCGGATTCTTTGTGCCGGAAGGTATTCCGGGAACCGGTTGCGGCGGACTGGTGACCCGGCCGAACACCTTCGCCAATACCTGCGCGAGACTGCCGATGAACGCGGGCACATCACCGACCTCGGGCCAGCGGCTGCCCTTCGGATCGGTCAGCGCCCCGACGCTCAGATAGGACACCGTGGCCGCGACCGCCAGCACCGGCCCGCGCAGACTCGCCATCAGCGGCGGATACATGGCGTGCAATTCGCTCAGCGCCTGGGTGAAATTGTCGCCCATCTGGGTGAATCCGTTCATCAATTTCTGAATGCTGTCGAACAGGCTCAGGAATTGCGGTCCGGTGGTGTCGGTGAAATCACCCATCGCGTCCATCGTGGTGGCCACCTTGGTGGTCAGGTCCACGATGCGCTGATTGTTCTCGTTGAACAGCCCGAGCAGTTTCGGGAAGGTATCGGCCGCCGCACCGAGTTCGGTCTTGTGCCTGGCCAATTCGCCGGTGAGCGAATTCATGCCGTTCAGGGTGCTGTCGATATCGCCGGTGCGTTTGTTCAGATCGGTGATCACCGTGGTCAATTCGGTCAGCAGATGCGCCAATTGCGGTGCGCGCCCGCCGAACATGGAATTCAACTCGGCGGTGATCTGCGCGGCCTGATTGATACCGCCGCCGTTGACCAGCATGGCGATCGACATCATCAACTGTTCCACCGAGGCCGCGGTGCCGGTGCGATCCAGGCCGATGGTGGCGCCGGGTTTCAGGTCCGGACCGGCCTGCGCCGCGGTGGGCAGCGTCATCGCGACGAACATGTCACCGAGCGGGGTGGCCTGGCGCAGTTCGACGGTGGTGCCGGTGGGCAGCCGGATATCGTCGCGGATCCGCATCTGCACATCGGCGATGAAATTGGTGGTGCTGATCGCGGTGACGGTGCCGATATCGCTGCCGCCGATCCGCACGTGCGCGTGATCGGGCAGATTGAGCGCATCGCGGAACGTGGCGTGCAGGGTGTAGCCGGGCCCGCCGATGCCGGGTTTGGGCATCGGCAGATTCTGCACGGTGACCGCGCAACTCGACGCGCCGAACAGTGCGGCGACGCTCACCAGCGCGGCCGCGGCCCGGACTCGCATGTGTCGTCTCATTTCCTCGTGATCCCCAGCAGTGCGGCGGTGAGCCCGAAATCCGGGCCGAAATCTTCGATCTTGCCGGTGCGGCAGCCGTCCGAACGCATCTGGATCCGTTCGCAGAACGTCGACAGGGCCTCGCCGTCGAGCAGGGATTTGTCGAGCAGACCGTGCAGGCGCAGGGCCTGGTGTTCGGTACTGGTCGCATTGGCCAGGTTCTGGAACATCAGCGGGCCGACGTCGACGACCTCGGTGAGATTCCTTGCGTTGGTACGCATCTGGTTGCTGATGGCCACGAAGCGGTTCAGCGCGCCGGCCAGTTGATCCTTGTTCTGCCCGACCACGGACGAGGTGTTGGTGACGAAGGCGTCGAGTTGGGCCAGCACGGCCTGCAGACCGGGCGCCTGCTGGCCGAGCAGATTCACCAGTTCGGTGAGTTTGCCGCTGAAATCCCTTACCGTGGTGTCGTTCTGGGCGATCACCTGGGTGATGTCGTTGAGTTTGACGATGGTCTCGGAGATCTGGTCCTTGTTCGCCAGGGTGGTCTGGAAGGCCGAGGACAACGCGTCGAGGGTGGTGTGCAGCTTGTCCCCGTTGCCGTTCAGCAGCGGGAACAGCACCCGGCTGGCCATCGGGCCGGTCTGGTTGTCACCTTTGAGGGCCGAGCCGAGCTGGTCGAAGGTTTGCAGGATGCGATCGAGTTCGACCGGAGTTCTGGTGCGCGGCAACGGAATATGCGCGTTGTCGGCCATGACCGGGCCGGAACCCGAATAGGCGGGCGACAATTCGATGTGCCGGTTGGTGATCAGCTGCGGATTCACCAGTGCGGCCATGGCATCCGCCGGAATCTGCACACCTTGGTCGAGGCTCATCGTCACCTGGACGTAGCTGCCCTTGGCCTCGACCGAATCGACCGTGCCGACCTGGACGCCCAGCACGTCCACCTCGTTACCGGCGTACAGTCCCGCGACGTTCTCGAAATCGGCGCTGATGTGCGTGTGCGAGCCCAGATACTGGCCCGACATCGAGCCCAGACTGCCCGGTAGCAGCGAACATCCCGAGGCCAGTCCGGTCAGCGCGCAGACCGCGGCGAGTTTGACCAGTGCGCGAATTCTCATCACTTGCACCCCTGTACGGCGTGCGCGAAACACAGCCAGTTGTCCGGGAACAGCCACGGCGCGTACACATCTCCGTACGGGCCGTTGCCGAGCACATTGTTGAACTGCCGCAACGTGACCGGCATGATCTCGTAGAGCCGGTCCAGGTTGTCCTTGTTCTTCTGCAGGCCCTCGGACATGGTGTTCAGGTCCCGAATCGTCTGTCCCAGTTGGGCGTTGTTCTCCAGACCCATGTCCTGGAACAGCTTCGACAGCGCCGCGACATTGTCCAGCAGCTTCTTCAGCAGGGCCTGTCGCTTCTGCACGGCCGTGCCGATGGCCTCACCGCGGGTGAGCAGCATCAGGACGCTGTTCTGGTTGTCCGAGGCCAGTTTCGAGACCGTGTCCATGCCTTTGAGCAGCGAATCGACCTCGCCCTTGCGGTCGTTGATCACCTTGGCGAGTTCGCCGATGCTGTCCAGCGCCTGCACAGCCAGCTGCGGGGAGTTGCCCATCTGCTTGTCGAGCGTGTCCAGGGCCGTGCGCAGCTGTTTCGGGTCGATCTGCTCGATGCGGTCGAAGGACTGCTTGTACTGCGGATCGCGGATGACCTTGCCCAGGTTGTACGGGACGCTGGTGTTGTTCAGGTGAATGGTGTTGTCCGGCAGCCCTTTTCCGTCGCCAGGCTTGAGATCCACGTGCAGGCGCCCCAGGATGGTCTCCATCTTGATCGCGGCCTTGGCGTCCGCGCCGAGGCGCAGATCGCCGCGCACCCGCAGATCCGCGACGACCTTGGTCCCGGCGAGCCGGACCGCGCGCACCGAACCCACCTCGATCCCCGAGACGTCCACGGTCGCGCCCGCCCGCAGACCGGCGGCCTGCTGGAATTCGGCGTGAATCGTCTTGTCCCCCAACTTGGTCTGGGTCAGCACACTCGAGCCCACCAGCAGGATCACCACGATCGCCGCGGCCAGCAGGCCCAGCCGCAGATATTTGTTGCCGAGAAAACCGGGCAGCGGCACCGACGGCAGCCGCGACCGCATCGCTCGTATCCGTGCCATCATCGGCACACCTCCGAATGTGAATTGCCGCCGACCTGGGAGAACAGCCCCGGCGGGAGCAGCACGCCCCACAGCGAGACATCCAGTGAGCACAGGTACGCGTTGCCGTACGCGCCGTTACCGGAGAACTGCGCGACCCGGTTGAGGATGTTCGGCAGTTCGACCGCGGCGGTGTCCAGTGCCGCGCCGTTGGTCAGCAGCAGTGCGATACCGCTGGTCGCCTTGTTCTGCGCGGCGGCCACACCCGGCTTGACCTGGGCGATGAGCCCGACCAGGGCATCGGTGGACTTGGCCACCCGATCGACCGAACTCTTCAGTGCCGCGCCCTGCTGGTACAGGCCGTCCATCAGCGAACGGGTCTGGGTGATGAGGGTTTCCAGATCGCCGCTGCGATGCGCCAGGCCCGTGATGACCGAGCTGAGGTTGGTCACCACGTCGCCCAGGATCCTGTCCCGCTGCCCGAACGTCGTGGCCAGTTGCGCGGCCTGGGTGATCAGCTCGCTCATCGACACGTCGTTCCCCTGCAACGCCTGGATCAGCGTCTTGGACAACGAATTCACCTGATCGGGTTGCAGCACCGAGAACAGCGGTTCGAAGCCGGACAGCAGCGCCGAGACGTCGAAGGAGGGTTCGGTGTGCTGGATCGGGATCTGCCCGCCCGGGGCCAGCGGCGTGCCGGGGTCCTGGCCGGGCATCAGCGCGATATACCGCTGACCGATCAGATTCTGGTAGCGCACAAGGGCTTTGGTGGTGTTGGTCGGGTGCTGATTCGATTCGACCCGGAAGTCCACCTTGGCCTGGTAGTCGTCGCCGAAATCGATCTTGTCCACCCGGCCCACCCGGACCCCGGCCATCCGGATGTCGTCGCCGACCCGCAGGCCCAGCACATCGGTGAAGATCGCCGAATAGCTCTGTGTGGCACCGGCGACCGAGCGTTGCAGGGTCGAGTACATGGTGTAGGTGAGCAGTATCGCGACGATCGCGAACAGGCCGAATCCGGCCGCTGCCTTACCGGATCTCATTGCGCCGCACCGCCTTCGCTCACCGTCACGTGTCCACCCGCGAGCACCGGACCCAGCAGTAGCACCTGTGCCACGTTCGGCTTGCCGCCTACCACCGCGCCGACCGCGGCCATCCCGCGCATCGACGCGGGATGCACTGTGCCGGAATCGGTTCCGGTGTGGTCGGCGGCCGGGGCGGTGATGCCCGGGATCTTCGGCAGACCGGGCAGCTGGGACAGTCCCGGCAGCAGCGGCTGCGCGGGCGTCTGCACCGGGGCGGCCGGGGTCGGTGCCGGCAGCGGCTTCGGTCCGGCGGCGTCCAGCCACTGCGGTTGCAGCGAGGACGGATACTGTTGCGGCGGCGCGACATTCGGAACGGTAGGACCACCGCAGCGCGGACCGCGCAGCGTGCCGTAACGCGGGCAGTCCTTGGCCGTGTACTGCTGGAACGGGGTGAAGGTGACGTCCATCGTCCACACCATCTGTTTCTGCGGGCCGTAGCGGAATACCGACTGCAACCGCCGCAGCGCGGTGTTGAGGTTGGCGGCGGTGAACGGGATGGCCTGGGGATCCTGGGCGAGGCCGCCGAACAGTCCGTCCAGACCCGAGACGAGATATTTGCCGGAGTTCGGATTCCGGGCGAACAGGGCGTTCACCGAATCGACCGCACCGGACGCATTCGTCAGCAGCGCAACGAGATTCGACCGCTTCTCGGTGAGGGTGCGCGCGGTGGTGACGGACTGCGCCAGCACCCCGACCAGATCCGGCGCGGATTCGCTCAGCGCCTGCGAGGCCCGGCCCAGATTGCCGAGCAGATCGCCGATGTGCGGAATGTCGTGCACCTGGGTGAGCCACAGATCCAGGCGCTCGATCGTGGAACCCGGGACGCGCGAGGAGGAGTCCAGCGCCGCGGACAATGTGCCCAGCACCCGGCCCAGCTTCTCCGGCTGGATCCGGTCCAGCACCGTGCGCAGGGTGTTCAGGGTGGTCTGCAAGGCGATGGTGGGCGCGCCGGTGTCCTCGGCGATGGTCATCCCGCTGTGCAGGGTGGCCGCGTCCGGGCCGTTGTCGACCAGTTCGATCGCGGTCACGCCGAAGATGTTGCTGGGCACCGCGCGGGCGGTGACGTTGGCCGGGATCGTCTCCGCGACAGCGGGTTTCAGGGCGATCTCGGCACGTTGGCGGGCCCCCGCGGCGACCACGTCCACCGAATCGACGGTGCCGACGACCATGCCGCGGAACTTCACGTCGGCGTGCGCGGGCAGCCCGTCCCCGGTGCTGGTGAGCTGCGCGGTGACCGGGACCTTCTCGGTGAAATGCCCGGTGTAGCGCAACATCAGCAGGTACAGCAGTGCGGCGATGGCCAGGATCATCGCGATGCCCGCCAGGCCGAGCTGGCGCGCGGTGGCCCCTCTGCCACTGGGATCGAGGATCACGTGCGCCCCCTATCCCGAGATCCGGAATCCGGGGTCGATACCCCAGATCGACAGTGTCAGAAACAGATCCGCGAAGACCGTCACGACGATGACCATCTTGATCGCACGTCCGGCCGCGGTGCCCACACCCTCCGGGCCGCCGGTGGCGACGAATCCGTAGTAGCACTGGATGAACGTGGCCAGCAGCGTGAACAGCACCACCTTCAGCAGCGAGTAGAACAGGTCGTGCCCGATCAGGAACTGATAGAAGTAGTGGTCGTAGGTGCCCGCGGTGGTGCCGCCCAGGAACAGCACGGTGAGTTTGGTGGCGACGTAGGCCGCGGCCAACCCGACCGTGTACAGCGGGATGATCGTCACCGTCGCGGCGATCATCCGGGTGCTCACCAGATACGGAAGTGGCCGGATGGCAATGGATTCCAGCGCGTCGATCTCCTCGGAGATGCGCATCGACCCCAGTTGCGCGGTGAATCGGCAGCCGGACTGGATCGCGAACGCCAGGGTGGCCAGGATCGGCGCGAGCTCGCGGGTGGTGGCGAATCCGGAGATCGCGCCGGTCAGCGGGCTCATGGTGAGCAGGTTCAGCGCCGTGAACGACTCCATCCCGACGATGATCCCGCCGAACGCGCACAGGATGAACACCACGCCGACGGTGCCGCCGCCGACGATCAGCGAGCCGTTGCCCCAGCCCACGTCTGCGGTCAACCGCGCCACTTCACGCCGATAATGCTCGAGCACGAACGGAATTCCTGCCAGCGCCCGGAAGAACGTGATCGCCTGATGGCCGAGCCGCTGATTCGCCTCGACCGGCGCCATCGCGACCGCGCCGACCGCGCGCAGCGGTCGCACGGCCGGTGGGATGTAGCTACTGGCCATCTCAGACCACCTTCGAGGGGAGCAGCGTGTTGTCGAGCTGGGTGAGAATGATGTTGGTGGCGAACAACATCAGCGCCGAACTCACGACCGCGGAGTTGACCGCGTTGGCCACCCCGCCGGGGCCACCGTGGGCATGCAATCCGATGTCGCAGGCGATGATCGCGGTCAGCACCCCGAAGATCGCGGCCTTGGTCAGCGCGACCAGCAGATCGTCCGCGACCGCGAACGAGGCGAACGAGCCGATGAACGAGCCCGGCGTACCGGACTGCGCGTAGACGTTGAACATGTAGGCGGTGGCGAAGCCGACGAAGACCACGAACCCGCACAGCAGGATGCTGACCAGCACCGCCGCGGCCATCCGCGGCGCGACCAGGCGTCGCACCGGATCCACGCCCATCACCATCATCGCGTCGATCTCCTCGCGGATGGTGCGCGAGCCCAGATCGGCGCAGATGGCCGAGCCGACCGCGCCCGCGATCATCAGCGCGGACACCAGCGGCGCGCCCTGCCGGATGATGCCCAGGCCCGCCACCGCGCCGATGAACGTGGTCGCGCCGACCTGATTGACCAGCGCGCCGACCTGGATGGAGACCACCACAGCGATCGGGATCGCGACGAAAACCGTTGGCGCGGCGGACACATTGGCCATGAACGCGCACTGCTTGATGAACTCCCGGTACGGGAATCGCCGCTGCACCAGCGAGAGCACCAGTCCGATGAACGCGTCGCGGCCCAGCATCACCTGGCGGCCGAGGGTTTCCAGGGATTGCTGCGGATGGCCGCGCCACAGCCCGCGCACCGATTCGGTGATCCGCGCCAGCTCGCCCTCCGCGGGTGGGTAGGGGCGCTGTGAGGGCGGCAGCGACTGTTCGGGAACCGGGGTCCGGGTCACGGGTGCCGATCCTTTCTCCATGGCCGATCGGCTCGGTACGACTTAGTTCAGGGATGTCAGATAGTGGTCCAGCAGGACCAGACCCGCGCCGATCGCCGCGATCACCGCCGCGAGGCCGAGCAGCACGATCAGCCAGAGTGCCAGGCGCACAACGGGATTGACCTTCGTTCGGCCACCGAGAATCCGGATCGCGATGACCAGGAGATCGATGAGCCACACCAGCGCCAGCATTACGTCATACACACATTCGCGAAGGTGAGCACGGGCCAGCACACGATGGATCCGAGGAACGAGATCACGACATCGATGCCGTGCATGTTCCGCAGGTGGGAGGTGTGGGTGAGGCTCCAGATCAACCCGATGATCCCGTACGGGATGCCGATCAGGATCAGCGTGCCCAGGAACTCCGAGACCCGCATCTCGTAGCTGAGCACCCGGTCGAGCCGTTTCAACATGGTGGTATCCGTCCTTTCGGATGCGGGCGGCTCGATCAGGAGAACAACTGCCCGCGGCTGCGTATGTTACGTACGATTCCTCTCTCAACGGAAGGGGTTGCGTCAGAATATTTTCGTCTCGAGCGCAGGTCTGCACGTCGATGTCTCGTCATGAAGTCCTCGCCTACAAATTAAGTTATGGATGATTCATAGATCAATTTGGCCGAATCCGTTTCGTTCGGGGACCGTTCGGCGCTATGCTCGGCGACTGAGCCGGTAGTTTCGAGCGCAGCGACGGCAGCTGCGAGAAGGGCGGGGTGGCGATGACCGCTGCACGGGCCGTGGAGCCTTCCGACGACATCGAACCGTTGACCGTCGAGCAGACCCGCATCCACATTCCGGACGGGCATCGGCTGGGCTCCAAACGTCCACCGCGCCTGGGGGATGCGCTGGACTTCTGGCAATTCGCCGGCGCCGCGGCCAATGTCGCGATGCAGATGGCGCGGCCGGGCGTCGGGCACGGCGTCGCGGACAGCAAGGTCGAATCCGGCGCGCTGATGGTGCGGCCGTGGAAACGCTTGCGTACCACCGCTTCCTACCTCGCGGTGGCCATTCTCGGGTCGGAGGAGGAGAAGACCGCGTTCCGCGAGGCGGTGAACGTCGCGCATCGGCAGGTGAAATCCGAGCCGGGGGCGGCGGTCAAGTACAACGCGTTCGACCGCAACCTACAGCTGTGGGTGGCGGCGTGCCTGTACATCGGATTCGAGGATTCGTATCAACTGCTGCACGGCAGGATGAGTCCCGAGGAGGCCGAGGCGTTCTACCGGACGGCCGCGCCGCTGGGCACGACTTTGCAAGTGCCGCTGGATATGTGGCCCGCCACGCGCGTCGAATTCGATGTGTACTGGAACGAGGCGTGCCGGTTGGCGGTGCTGGACGACAAGGTCGCCGCCTACGTCGACGATCTGCTGCATCTGCGGATGATCCACTGGTATTTCCGGGTGTTCTTCGGCGGGCTGCTGCGTTTCCTCACCGCGGGATTCCTCGGGCCGTACTTCCGCGAGCAGATGGGTGTGCAGTGGCGGCCGATCGATCAGCGCCGGTTCGAGAACCTGTTCGTCTTCGTGGGATTCGTCAATCGGTTCATTCCCCGATTCGTCCGGTATCTGCCCACCTATGTGCTGATGAGCGATGTCCGCAAGCGGATGCGCAAGCATCGGGCTATGATCTGAAAAGCGTGCTGTCACAATATTTTACGTGAACACGCGGGTCGCGGGCCGGTCTCGAAACCGCATCGATTCGGTCCGCTCGCCTGGCTCGCCGGGGGTGACGCGTCATAGGCTGCGCTGCGAGTCTCGCACCCCTGATGAACGGAGTCCTGATCGATGCGCACGGTGAAGCTGGAGCGCACCATTCGGGCACCCCTGGCCGATGTATTCGAATGGTGCACCGACGCAACGAATTTCCAGCGTGTGCCGATCATCCGGCGGGTGACGCTGGTGCGGCCCGGCGATCTCGTCGAACACGGCGTCGGCGCGGTGCGGCTGCTGGTGACACCGCTGGTCCGGGTCACCGAGGAGATCGTCGAATACGAACCGCCGCGGCTGATCCGCTACAAGTTGCTCAGCTCCTATCCGCCGATGCGCACCCAGGACGGCTGCCTGGAATTCAAGGAGACCGAGGACGGGGCCTGGATTCGCTGGACGGCGCATTTCGAGGTCGCCGCACCGCTCTTCGCGGATCTGTGGACCGCGGCGATGGCGCCCATGGTGCTCGGGGGGATTCGCAGTGTGTTGACCACCGCCGAGAAGGAGTTGCGGCGGGAGTGAGTGTGTTCCTGGTCGAGATATGTTGTGGCTGAACAGGTGTGGTCGCGGATTCGATCGGGGGCGGACAGGTTCGAGCGGGGGATCGGGTGGACCTCGGTGATCCGGAGGGGGCGGCCGCGATCCGGCGGAGTCTGCGCCGCACCGGCGATCATGCCGGGCAGATAGGTCAGATAGTTCGCGTCGGCGTACGCGGCTTGCGGTGTCTTCACTGGGGTGTCGGCATCGGGTGAGAGGCCGGTGCCGGGTGGGTTGCGGCGTGTTCGTGGCCGGGGGGTCGTAGGGTGGACGGGCCGATCGGTCCGCATGTCGCAGGTGTTCCGCGGCGGGTGTGGGTCCGCGGGCGGACAATAACTGGTGCACGCGAGGCGATCGCCGGGTAGGACACGGTCGGGCGTGCGATGGATTCTCCTGGGCAGGAAGGTGGAGGATGATGCAGCCGCAGTGGGTGCCCGAGGAGAGTGCCGTCGCGCGGGCGCGGATCACCGATTTCGCTCGGTTCGCGAGTAGTCGTACGGGGATCGAGTTCGCGGACTATCACGCGTTGTGGGAGTGGTCGGTTCGGGATCTCGATGGTTTCTGGGGTGCGGTGTGGGAGTACTTCGAGCTGGGGCCGGTGCCCGCGCAGGTGCTCGTGGGGTCGGATATGCCTGGGGCGCAGTGGTTTCCGGGGATTCGGGTGAATTATGTCGACCAGATCGTGCGGCAGGCGCGGTCGGATCGACCGGCCGTGCTCTCGGTCGCCGAGGGTGGTGCGGTCATCGAGCTGTCCTGGGCCGAATTGCTCAGCCGGACAGCGGCATTCGCGCGCACGCTGCGGGAGCAGGGGGTCGCGCCCGGCGATCGGGTGGTCGGCTATCTGCCCGATATCCCCGAGACGGTGATCGCCTTCCTGGCCACGGCATCGATCGGCGCGGTGTGGAGCGCGTGCGGGCAGGACTATTCGGCGAAGGCCGCGCTGGATCGGCTCGGCCAGCTCGAACCCGTGGTGCTGGTGACCGCCGACGGCTACCGGTACGGCGGTAAGACGCACGACAAGCGGGCGGATATCGCCGCGTTGCGGGCAGGACTGCCGGGACTGCGGGCGACGGTCGTGGTGTCGCGGCTGGGAGATGAGGTGCCCGACGCGCTGGACTGGGCGACGGTCAGCGCGCCCGGAGATGACGAGATCGTCACGGAGGCGGTCGAATTCGATCACCCGCTGTGGATCCTGTTCTCCTCCGGCACCACCGGCCTGCCCAAGGGGATCGTGCACGGACACGGCGGTGTGCTGGTCGAACATCTGAAAGCCACTGCGCTGCAATCGGATATCGGTCCGGACGACGTATTCTTCTGGTACACCAGCCCGTCCTGGATGATGTGGAACTTCCAGGTCGCCGGGCTGCTGGCCGGCGCCACCATCGTCTGCTACGACGGCAGTCCCGGATATCCGACGCCGGATGCGTTGTGGGACATCGCCGCTCGGACCCGCACCACCGTGCTGGGGACGAGTCCCGGATATGTGCTGGCCTGCATGAAAGCCGGTGCGCGACCCGGGCTGGAGCATGATCTTACGGCGTTGCGCACGGTCGGGATCACCGGGGCCTCGCTGCCGGAATCCTCGGCACTGTGGTTGGGGGAGCACGTCGGTGCGCGGGTGCAGGTCGCCTCGATCAGCGGTGGGACCGACGTGGTGTCGGCGTTCATCGGCGCCGCGCCGAACGTTCCGGTGTGGCCGGGCGAGCTGTCGGTGCCGTTCCTGGGCGTCGCGATGGATGCCTGGGACGAATCCGGA
The DNA here is from genome assembly GCF_009604405.1 of Nocardia macrotermitis. GTDB lineage: Bacteria > Actinomycetota > Actinomycetes > Mycobacteriales > Mycobacteriaceae > Nocardia > Nocardia macrotermitis. The sequence continues at coordinate 257,269 of NZ_WEGK01000004.1, read as the reverse complement.
CAGCCGGTGCGCGGTGCGGTCGGCGAACTGGTGATCACCGCGGCGATGCCGTCGATGCCGCTGCGGTTCTGGCACGATGCGGACGGAACACGGTATCGCGCAGCGTATTTCGAGATGTTTCCGGGCGTCTGGCGGCACGGCGACTGGATCACGATCACCGAGCGCGGGAGCGTCGTGGTGCACGGCCGGTCGGATTCGACGTTGAATCGGCACGGGATCCGGATGGGTTCGGCCGATATCTATCAGGCCGTGGAATCGCTGCCGGAGATCGCCGAGGCGCTGGTGATCGGCGTCGAACAGCCCGGCGGCGGCTACTGGATGCCGCTGTTCGTGGTTCTGGCGGCCGGTGCCGAACTCACCGATGACCTGCGCGATCGCATCGCCTCCGTCATCCGCGCCGAGGTGTCGCCGCGTCACGTACCCGACGAGATCATCCCCGCGCCGGGCGTCCCGCACACCCGCACCGGCAAGAAACTCGAGGTGCCGATCAAGAAGCTCTTCCAAGGTGCCGAGACCGATCGCGTCGTCGAGCGGACCGCCGTGGACGATCCGGATCTGCTGGATTGGTATGCGGCGATCCGGGTGCCGAAGACCGACGAGTAGCTTCCCGGACTTCGGCAAATAGCCGGTGTAATCGCTTGTCAGGCAACGAGTTCGGCTTCCTCGGCGGTGAGTTTGCCATCGACCATGCGGTATACGGCATCCATGCGGTGTAGGTGGGTGTGGTCGTGGGTGACCAGGAGGGTTGGGGCGGCGTGGGCGTGGACGATGCGCAGGATGAGGTCCATGACGGCGGTGCTGCGTTCGGAGTCCAGGGCGCTGGTGGGTTCGTCGATGACCAGCAGGGCGGGGGTGTTCATCAGGGCTCGGGCGATGTCGATGCGTTGACGTTGGCCGCCGGAGAGTTGGTGCGGGTGTTTGTGTTCGTGACCGGAGAGACCTACCGCGTCGAGGAGATCTCTTGCCCGGGAATGGGTTTCGCGGTGGTTGCGAGAGGTGGTGGTGCGGCCCAGGTGGGCCATGACCTCGAGCTGTTCGAGGGCGGTGAGGGCGGGGATGAGATTGGGCTGTTGGAAGACGATGCCGATCCGTTCGCGACGCATCGTTGCTGCCTCGCGGCGGTTCAGGGCGGCCAGATCGACTGTGCCGCTGTCGGTTTCCAGGAGTACTCGGCCGGAATCGGGGCGAAGCAGGGTGGAGGTGACCGCCAGCAGGCTGGATTTGCCGGAGCCGGACGGTCCGGTGATGGCGGCGATCCGGCCGCCGTGCACGCGCAGGCTCACCGAATCCAGGGCGGTGATGCGGTCGCCGCCGTCGGGGTAGGTCAGGGTGACATCGTCCAGGGTCAGTGTGGTCATCGAGAACTCCTGTGGCTCAGCGTGTCCGGTTGAGTGCGGTGAGGGGGTCGGCGGTGGTCAGGAAGCGCAGGGCGAGGGCCGCGCCGAGCAGGCCCAGCCCGATCAGCGCCGCGCCGGGGACGAGAGTTGTCGCGGCGCTGAGCACGAACGGCACCGACGAACCCAGTGCGGTCCCGGCCAGCGACGTGATCGCCAGGCCGATGCCGACGCCGGTCAGCAGCACGATCAGCGCTTGGCCGAGCGCGTCGGCGATGAGGGAGGCGGTGGTCGCGCCCAGGGCCTTCAGGGTGGCGATGTCGGGGGTGCGCTGGATCGTCCAGACGGTGAAGAAAGCGCCTATGACCAGCGCGGATATCGCGTACAGCAGGATCGTCATCAGGGTGAGTGAGCTGTTCTCGGCTTTATAGGAGCCGATCGCCTGGAGTGCGCCGGAGGCGGTGGTGGTGACGGTGTGGGCGGCGGCGTTCAGCGCGCCGGCGTCGGGCACGTTCGAGGCGACCAGGATGGTGGCGGCACCGCCTCGCGGCGTGACGGACTGCCAGTCCGGGAGCGTCATCCAGACGACCGGGGTGTGTGCGTACCAGTCGTCGCCGCTGATGGCGGCGACAGTGAAGGTGCTGGTACCGAGCGTGATGCGGTCGCCGGTCGCGGCGGACAGTGCGCGTGCGGCGGGCGCGCTCAGGACGACCGATCCGGGTACGGTTGCCCGCGGATTGCCCTCGGTGCCGAACAGTGCCACCCGTGCGGGCGGACCGTCCGCGCGAGCGGCCTGCGCGTGTGCGATGCCGACCGGATCGGCGTGCGCGTCCCGCTGCCAGGTCCGCACCTGATCGGTGGTCAGCGCGGAGGAGTCGAAGGACGGCGAGGTTCCGGCGTCCGCGAACACGACCGTATCGCCGGTCAGCGTCCGCAGCGCGGAGATGTTCTGGTGGGACAGACCGGCGGTCAGCCCACTCAGGAAGCTGACCAGTACCGCGACCATGACCACGACCAGCGTGATGAGCGCGAAACGACCGCGGGCGGCCCGCAGATCTCTCAGTGCGACGAACATACCGACCACCGTGCCCGGCTTCGGGCCGCCGGTCATCGACGGTGCGATCGAACCCGTGACCAGCCGAGGATGGGTGTGCGATTCCATCTTTCGATGGATGCCGGTCGGATGACCCCGCATAAGCTGGCAGGGTGCACCGGTCTCCGCTGACTCCCGTTTTCGCCGCGTTGCAGGTTGCGCTGCATGTGCTGATGGTGGCGTTGACGGTGTACGTGATGGTGCGGGCGCTGGTTCCCGGTGGGCAGTATCGGGTGGCGGTGACGGCGCTGGCCGTGGTGTTCCTGCTCATCTATTTCGGGGGTGTGCTGCTGCGTTCGCGGCCCGTCGCCGCGCGGGTGTGGTTGGGCGCGTTGACGGTGCTGTGGCTGGGGCTGGTGGCGTTGGCGCCCGAGGCGATCTATCTGGTGTTCGGGTTGTTCTTCCTGTATCTGCACCTGCTGCCGCGGGTGTGGGGGTTGCTCGCGGTGCTGGCCGCGACCATCTGCTCGGTCGTGGGATTCGCGCTGCACGAGGGCTGGACGGCGGGCGGGGTGATCGGGCCGGTGCTGGGTGCGGCCGTCGCGCTCGCGATCGGATTCGGATATCGGGCGCTGTATCGGGAGGCCGCGGATCGGCAGCAGCTCATCGACGAATTGCTCGACACCCGAGCCGCACTCGCCGAACGCGAGCGCACCGCCGGGAAGCTCGCCGAGCGGCAGCGGTTGGCCCAGGAGATCCACGACACGGTCGCGCAGGGGTTGTCCAGTATCCAGATGCTGCTGCACGCCGCGGAGGGGGTAGCGCCGGATCATCCTGCGCTGCAAAAGATTCGGCTGGCGCGCGAGACCGCCGCGGACAATCTCGCCGAAACCCGGCAGCTCATCGGCGATCTCACTCCGGCGGCCCTCGAAGGACAGTCGCTGGCCGGCGCGCTCGAGCGAATCGCCCAGCGGGCCAGTGCACCCGGAGTCGACGCGCACGTGTTGGTCGAGGGGGAACCCGAGCGGTTGCCCATGCCCGTGGAGGCGGCGTTGGTGCGGGTGGCGCAGGGCGCGGTGTCCAATGTGGTGCGGCACGCGCGGGCGCAACGGATGCGGATCACCCTCACCTACGGTGAGGACGGCGTGCACCTGGACGTGGTCGACGACGGAATCGGTATCGCCCCCGAGGTTTTCGCGCAGGGGACGTTCGGTCTGAACGCGATGCGCAGTCGCGTCGAACAGCAGGGCGGCCGGATGGATGTGGAGTCCGAATCCGGGCACACCGCCGTCACCGTCTCCTTCCCGTCTCCGGTGGCGTGATGAATACCGTTGCCGGAGAGCGGATTCGGTTGCTGCTCGCCGACGACCACGCGATCGTCCGCGCCGGACTGCGGGCGCTGCTGGACGCGGCGGCCGATATGGAGATCGCCGGTGAGGCCGCGACCGCTGAGGAGGCCGTATCCGCCTGTGCCACAAAGGCTGTCGACCTGGTGCTGATGGATCTGCGGTTCGGCGCCGGGAAGTCCGGGGTGGAGGCCACGTCGGCACTGCGCGCGTTACCGGATCCGCCGAACGTCCTGGTGGTCACCAACTACGACACCGACGCCGATATTCTCGGCGCGATCGAGGCCGGGGCCTGCGGTTACATCCTCAAGGACACGCCGCCGGGGGAGTTGCTGGCCGCGGTGCGCGCGGCCGCGGCGGGGGAGAGCGTGTTGTCGCCGTCGGTCGCCTCGCGCCTGATGACCCGGGTGCGCAAACCGGATACGACGTTGAGCCCCAGGGAGATCGAGGTGTTGCGGCTGGTCGCCGAGGGGCATTCGAATCGGGAGATCGGCCGCGGCCTGTTCCTGAGCGAGACGACCGTGAAATCCCATCTGGTGCACATCTACGCGAAGCTCGGCGTGAAGTCCCGCACCTCGGCGGTGGCGCGGGCCCGCGAGCGTGGCGCGATCTGAGTACGCGGTTGCCGCGGATCGCCCGCCGCCGCCCGTACGCTGAGGCCATGGCCCTCACACTCGCCGATCCGATGGTCCGTGAATTCCTCTCGCACGGCACCCGCACCGGAAAACTCGCCTTCACCGCGACCGACGGCCGCCCCGTCATCAACCCCGTCTGGTTCATCCTCGAGGGCGACGACCTGATCTTCAACACCGGCCGGAACACCGCCAAGGGCCGCGCCATCCTCCGCGATCCCCGCCTGGCCCTGTGCGTCGACCTCGAGGAACCGCCTTTCGGCTACCTCCAGGTCCAGGGCGCCGCCTCGATCTCCGAGGACCCCGAAGACCTCCTCCGCACCGCCACCGCCATAGCCGCCCGCTACATGGGCCCCGCCCGAGCCGAGGAATTCGGCACCCGCAACGCCGTCCCCGGCGAACTGGTGGTCCGCCTGCGCCCCACCAAACTCCTGGGCGGTTTCGACATGACCGCCTGACGGTAGCTGTAGCTGTTGGCGCAGTTGAGACGTCGCATATCCAGCACGTCTGTGCGGGTCGGTAGCCGGTCGACCCGGGGGTTGCGGTCCGCCTACACTCGCCCGCATGACCGTGCACTTCATCGGGGCTGGACCCGGGGCCGCTGATCTGCTGACGCTGCGTGCGGCGCGGCTGATCCGGGAGTCGCCGGTCTGCCTGTACGCGGGCACGTATCTGGATCCGGAGGTGCTGGCGCAGTGTTCACCGGAGGCCGAGTTGATCGATACGCAGGGTCTGGATCTGGATCGGATCATCGAGCACTGCGCGCGAGCCGATGCCGCGGGGCGGGATGTGGCGCGGTTGTGTTCGGGGGATCCGTCCTTGTATTCGGCCCTCACCGAGCAGACCCGGCGGCTGGACGCGCTGGGGATCGCCTGGGATGTGACGCCCGGTGTGCCCGCGTACGCGGGGGCGGCCGCGGTGCTGGGTGCGGAGCTGACCGTTCCCGAGCTGGTGCAATCGGTGGTGCTCACCCGGACACAGGCCCGTTCCACCGCCATGCCCGAATCCGAGGCGCTGGCCGGTTTCGCCCGCACCCGCGCCACGCTGGTGCTGCATCTGGCGATCACCCGGATCGGCCCGATCGCCGCGGAGTTGATCGCGGAATACGGTGCGGACTGCCCGGTCGCGGTGGTTTATCGCGCGAGTCAGCCCGAGCAGTTGGTGCTGCGCGGGACTCTGGCCGATATCGCGGATCGGGTCGTCGAGGCCGGGTTGCGGCAGGCCGCGGTGATTCTGGTCGGCGGTGCGGTGGGCGTTCCGGCGGAGTGCGCGCAGTCGCATCTGTACGACCCAGCTCGGGATCGCAGCGTGTCGGCATCGGGCGTGTCGGACTCGTCGGGCGCGGCGGTCCGGCTGTGAACGCGCCGGGACATCGGCCGCGTCACACCGGGCCGGATCGAGCGATGACGGGCCACAATCGTGAGCGTTACCATCGCCCGACCCCGATCCCCGTGGGGGCGAACACCATGAGCTGAACTGATGTTTTGCGGCTATGAACCTTTTTGGTCCTACACGGGATGCGGACGGTAGATTGGTTCGGTGTTCATCAGTGAGGTTCGACGGAGGGCCGTGCCGTGGCCGGCGAGCGTGGTCGGGTCGATGTAACAAGATCGGCCCGAGCGACGGATAACTCCTTTGAACACGTATGTCTGATTCAGATTCGAAGTGAGCCCCGACCGCTGGACGCCATGCTGGGATAGATGTGCGTTCGCGTCGGTGTGCCATTGGGGAGCACTGCAAGGTGTTCCGGAAGTGAGGTTGCGGGTTGGACCGGCGGGATTTCGGCGGGAACGGCGAAGCTGGCAGCGAGATCGCGGCCGCGCCGGACTCCGGGGAGGCGCTCTTCCCGTTGTCGCCGGCGCAGCTGGGTATCTGGTATGCCCAGCATCTGGACCCGCAGGTGCCGATCACCATCGCCCAGTACGTCGACCTGCACGGCGATCTGGACGTCGACGTGCTCGAACGCGCCAGCATCGATGCCTCCCGTGAACTCGGGTCGGGCTTCCTGCGCATCGTCGAACGCGACGGCGAGCCGTTGCAGTGGATCGACCACGCCATCGCCGACCACGACAAGGTCACCTACGTCGACCTGCGCGACGAGGCCGATCCCGAGGCCGCCGCGCACGCCTGGATGCGCGCGGAGTACAGCCGCCCGCTGAATCCGATCACCGACCGCCTCGTCGCGGTCGCCGCCCTGCGCCTGGCCGACGACCACTGGTTCTGGTACTCCCGCGCCCACCACATCACGCTCGACGGCTTCGGTGCGATGACCAACCAGAGCCGCATCGCCGAGCTGTACACCGCGTACCTCGCCGGCGTCGAACCCAAGCCCGCCAAGGCCGCGGACCTGCGCTCCCTGGTCGAATCCGAATTCGCCTACCGGGACAGCACGCGCTTCCGATCGGACAAGGAGCACTGGGCGCAGCGGGTGGCCGGACTCGAGGAGGGTTCGAGCCTGACCGGCCGCTCGGCCCCGCCCGCCCCGCTGAACGGCGTGGTGTCCGAGGCGCTGTCCGACGAGCGCAACGAGCTGCTGGACGCGGCCGTGCGCGGCTACGACTCCTCGCCCGCGGCCCTGCTGATCGCGGGATTCGCGGCGTATCTGGCGCAGTGGAACGGCGCCGAGGACGTCATCCTGAGCCTGCCGGTGACCGCCCGCACCACCGCGCTGATGCGTCGCTCGGGCGGTGTGACCTCGAATATCGTGCCGTTGCGCCTGCACGTCGGGCACGAGACCACGGTCGCGGAGCTGCTGCGTTCGGTGACCGTGGAGGTCTCCGGCGCGCTGCGGCATCAGCGCTACCGGCACGAGGACATCCGCCGCGACAGCGCGGGCGAGGGCGCCGCGGTCACGAAGGAGTTCTTCGGGCCCTGGGTCAACATCATGCTGTTCCAGGACGAGCTGGCCCTGGGCGAGCTGGTCGGGCAGCTGCACGTGCTCTCCACCGGATCCATCGAGGATCTGGGCGTCAACTTCTATCAGACCGAGGGCGGTGCGCGCTCCCGCATCGACTTCGAGACCAACCCGAATCTGTATTCGGAAGATGAAGCGCGACAGCATCATTCGCGTTTCCTGGAATTCTTCGACCGGTTCCTGGCGGCTGCGTCCGACCAGTCGGTGTGGGCGCTGCCGATCACCACCGCGGCCGAGTTGGACCGCACGCTGGTCGAGTGGAACGAGTCCACGCACCAGGTCCCCGAGACGACGCTCGCGGCCCTGTTGGACGCGCAGATGCGCCGCACCCCGGACAACGTCGCGCTCGAATACGAGGGCGAGACCCTCACCTACGCCGAGTTCGCCGCGCGGGTCAACCGCCTGGCCCGGTACCTGATCGCCGACGGCGTCGGCCCGGAATCGCTTGTGGCCCTTGGGATGCGGCGTTCGCTGGACCTGGTGGTCGGCATGCATGCCGTGCTGCGGGCCGGTGGCGCGTACGTGCCGATCGATCCCGATCATCCGGCCGAGCGCACGGCCTACATCCTGGATTCCGCGGCACCGGTCTGTGTGCTGACCGTGTCCGGTGACGAGGTGGAGCTGCCGGATTCGGTGCGGCAGTTGCCGATCGACACCCTGGACGCCTCGGAGTTCTCCGCCGATCCGGTCACCGACGCGGATCGTGTTGCGCCGCTGCGTGATTCGAACACCGCGTACGTCATCTACACCTCGGGTTCCACCGGTCGTCCCAAAGGTGTCGCGGTCACCCACCGCGCGATCGTCAACCAGCAGCTGTGGATGCTCGAGCAGTACGCCTTCACCGCCGCGGACGTGTACCTGCAGAAGACGGCGACCACGTTCGACGTCTCGCTGTGGGGTTACTTCCTGCCGCTGCTGTCCGGCGCGAAACTGGTCGTGGCCACCCCGGACGGGCATCGCGACCCGGTCTACGTCGCGGAGATGATCCGCCGCCACGGGGTCACCGTCACCGACTTCGTGCCCTCGATGCTGACCGTCTTCGTGACCTCGGCCTCCCGCGCCGACTGTGCCACGCTGCGTGCGGTTTTCGTCATCGGTGAGGCGCTGCCGCCGGAGACCGCCGCCGGTTTCCGCGCGATCAGCGACGCCGGTCTGCACAACCTCTACGGTCCCACCGAGGCCGCGGTCTCGGTGACGCACCGGACCGCCGCCGAGACCGACACCACCGTCGTGCCGATCGGCGTGCCGGAGTGGAATGTCGAAGTGTACGTGCTGGATTCGCGGCTGCGCCCGGTCGCGATCGACGCGCCGGGCGAGCTGTATCTGGGTGGCCGGCAGCTGGCGCGCGGGTACCGCGGCCGCGCCGATCTGACCTCGGACCGGTTCGTCGCGAACCCCTACGGCCTGCCCGGCGACCGCATGTACCGCACCGGCGACCTGGTGCGCTGGAATACTGCCGGTGAGCTGGAGTACATCGGCCGCACCGACTTCCAGGTGAAGTTCCGCGGCCAGCGCATCGAACTCGGCGAGATCGAGACCGATCTGCTCGCGCATCCGGCGGTCAGCCAGGCCGTGGTGCTGGTGGCCGACACCGCGACCGGTCAGCAGCTGGTGGCGTATGTGGTTGCCGCGCCGGGACTTTCGATCGATCCGGTGGAGCTGAGCCGGTTCGCCGCCGAGCAGCTGCCCGCCTACATGGTGCCCGCCGCGATCATGGTGCTGGACGCGTTCCCGCTCAACACCTCCGGCAAGCTGGACCGAAAGGCGTTGCCGGAACCGGTGTTCAGCGCCGACGCCGCCGGATACCGCGCCCCGCGCACCCAGGCCGAGGAGATCGTCGCCGGGATCTTCGCCGATGTGCTGAGCCAGGAACGCGTCGGCATCGACGACGACTTCTTCGATCTGGGCGGCAACTCGCTGGTCGCCACCCAGGTCGTCTCGCGCATCTCCGCCGCGTTCGGGATCACCCTGGGTGTGCGCGCGCTGTTCGAGACGCCCACCGTCGCCGCGATCGCCGCGCGCGCCGAATCCGCCACGCCCGCACAGATTTCCAGGCCGCCGCTGGTCGCCCAGCACACCGGCGAGAACGGTGAGCCGGTCACGCTGTCGCTGGCCCAGCAGCGGATGTGGTTCATCAACCAGTTCGATCCGACCGTCCCGACCTACAACCTGCCGTTCGTGGTGCGGTTGCGCGGCGCGGTCGACATCGACGCGCTGACCTCGGCGCTGCTGGACGTGATGACGCGTCAGCAGTCGCTGCGCACGCTGTTCCCCGAGGCCCCCGACGGCGGCGGTTACCAGCAGGTGCTGCCGGTCGAGGAGATCGATCTCGGCATCGCGGTGCTGCCGATCGCGCAGGCCCGCCTGACCGCCGCCCTGGCCGAATTCGCCTCCACCGGTTTCGATGTGACGAGCGAACTGCCGATCCGGGTGCGGGTCTACAAGGTCTCGGGCGGGTCCGGCGCGCGCGGCGTGGCCGATTACGCGATGGCCTTCGTGGTGCACCACATTGCCGCGGACGGTTTCTCGTTCGGTCCGCTGGCCCGCGATGTGACCGCGGCCTACCTCGCGCGCGCGAGCGGTCAGCCGCCCGCGTGGACGCCACTTCCGGTGCAGTACACCGACTTCAGCGTCTGGCAGCGCGAGGTGCTCGGCTCCGAGGACGACCCGGATTCGATGGCCGCCCGCGAGATCGCGTACTGGCAGGGCGCGTTGGCCGGTCTGCCCGATCAGCTGGATCTGCCGACCGATCGCCCGCGTCCGCCGGTGCAGAGTTTCCACGGCAACCGGGTGAACTTCGAGATCGATCCGGACCTGCACATTCTGTTGTCGAGATTGGCTCGGGCACAGGGTGTTTCGCTGTTCATGGTGTTGCACGCCGCGCTGGCGGTGCTGCTGGCCCGGTTGTCGGGCACCGAGGACATCGCGATCGGCACCCCGATCGCCGGTCGCGGCGAGCAGGCGCTGGACGACCTGATCGGCATGTTCGTCAACACCCTGGTGCTGCGCTCGCAGATCGACGGCGACGAGACGTTCACCGAATTGCTCTCCCGCACAAGGGAAGTCGATCTCGCCGGATTCGCGCACGCCGACGTCCCGTTCGAGCGCCTGGTCGAGGTGCTCAACCCGGCGCGCTCGCAGGCGCGTCACCCGCTGTTCCAGGTGATGCTCTCCTTCCAGGAGCTCTCGCACGCCACCATGGAGATGGACGGGCTGACGGTCACCGCCGACGAGCTCGACGTCGACATCGCCAAATTCGATCTGCAATGGACCCTGACCGAGCAGCGCGGCGCGGACGGCGCCCCGGCCGGTGTGTCCGCGGTGATCTCGTACGCCACCGATCTGTTCGACGAGAGCACCGTCGCCGCGTTCGCCGATCGTTTCCTGCGCACCCTGCACGCGGCGGTGTCCGATCCGGCGCGGTCGGTCGGCGATATCGAGCTCCTCGACAATGCCGAGCGTGCGCTGGTGCTGCGTGACCACAACGCCACCGCCAGCCCGGTGCCCGAGACGGCCACGCTGGCCTCGCTGTTCGCCGAACAGGTCGAGCGCACCCCCGACGCCGACGCCCTCACCTTCGAGCGCACGACGCTGTCCTACGCCGAGTTCGCCGCCCGGGTCAACCGCCTCGCGCGGCACCTGACCGGACTGGGCGTCGGACCGGATTCCTATGTGGCACTGGGTATGCGGCGTTCGATCGATCTGGTCGTGGGCATGTACGCGGTGACCGTCGCCGGTGGCGCGTATGTGCCGTTGGACCCGGATCATCCGGCCGAACGCACCCGCTACGTGCTGGAGACCGCGCGTCCGGTGTGTGTGCTGAGCACCGTCGAGGACGAATTCGAGACCGGCACCGATGTGCCGCTGCTGGAGATCGACGAGCTCGACCTGTCGGAGTACTCCGACGCGCCGCTGACCGACGCGGATCGTGTTGCGCCGCTGCGTCCTTCGAATATCGCGTACGTCATCTTCACCTCCGGTTCGACCGGCCGCCCGAAGGGTGTGGCGGTATCGCACGGCGCGATCGTGAACCGGCTGCTGTGGATGCAGCGCGAATACCGGCTGGACGACACCGATGTCGTGGTGCAGAAGACCCCGGCCACCTTCGACGTGTCGGTGTGGGAGTTCTTCTGGCCCTTGCAAGTTGGCGCCCGGCTCGTGGTCGCCAAGCCCGACGGGCATCGCGATCCGGCCTATCTGGTGCGGCTGATCACCGGCGAGCAGGTCACCACGGCGCACTTCGTGCCGTCCATGCTCGCGATGTTCGTCACCGAGATCGGCGCGAGTTCGGCGCAGGAACTGGCCGGGCTCGGTCTGCGGCAGGTGTTCGCCTCCGGCGAGGCGCTGCCCGCGGTCACCGCGCAGCGATTGATCGAGCTGACCGGTGCGCGTCTGCACAACCTGTACGGCCCGACCGAGGCCGCGGTCGACGTCACCTATCACCAGGTGAACGAGCTCGACACGGTCTCGGTGCCGATCGGTCGTCCGGTCGCCAATACCGCTGTGTACGTGCTGGATTCGCGGCTGCGGCCGGTTCCGGTGGGTGTCGCGGGTGAGCTGTATCTGGCGGGCGTGCAACTGGCGCGCGCGTACGTGACCCGGCCCGATCTGACCTTCGAGCGCTTCGTGTCCGACCCGTTCGCGGGTGCGGCCGGTGAGCGCATGTACCGCACCGGTGACCTGGTCAAGTGGACCGTCGCCGGCGAGCTGGAATACCTGGGCCGCACCGACTTCCAGGTGAAACTGCGCGGTCTGCGCATCGAACTCGGCGAGGTCGAATCGGCGCTGACCGCCATCGATGCGGTCGATCAGGCCGTGGCGGTGGTGCGTTCGGACGGTCACCTGGGCGATCAGCTGGTCGGCTATCTCGTGCCCGCGCCCGGCCATGAGGTCGACACCGACGCGGTGCGCGCCGAACTGACCGAGGCGCTGCCCGGTTACATGGTGCCCTCGGCGCTGGTGGTGCTGGATGCGTTGCCGCTCAACGCTTCCGGCAAGCTGGATCGCCGCGCGCTGCCCGCGCCGGTGTTCGAGCTACGCGAATTCCGCGCCCCCACCACGCCGATCGAGGAGATCGTCGCGCAGACCTTCGGCGAGGTGCTCGGCCTGGCCCGGGTCGGCGTCGACGACGACTTCTTCGATCTGGGCGGCAACTCGCTGATCGCGACGCAGGTCGCCTCCCGCCTGGGCATCGCGCTGGACACCCGGGTGCCGGTGCGCATGCTGTTCGACGCGAGCACCGTGGCCGCCCTCGCGGCCCGCATCGAATCGCACGTCGGCGACGGCGGACGCGAGGCGCTGGTCGCCCGCGAACGGCCCGAGCAGGTGCCGTTGTCGCTGGCCCAGCAGCGGATGTGGTTCCTGAACCGCTACGACACCGCGTCCTCGGTGAACAACATTCCGGTGGCCATCCGGCTGTCGGGCGAACTCGACGTCGCGGCGTTGCAGGTCGCGGTCATCGACGTGATCGACCGGCACGAATCGCTGCGCACGGTGTTCCCGGAGACCGGCAGCGCGCCGGTGCAGGTGGTGCTGGACGCGGCGCAGATCGTGCCCGACCTGACCCCGATCCCGGTGACCGAGACCAATATCGTCGAGCACCTCATCGAGCTGGCCTCGATGGCGTTCGACGTCACCAGCGAAGTGCCTTTGCACGCAAGGCTTTTCGAGATCAGCGAGACCGAGTACGTACTCGGCATGGTGGTGCACCACATCTCCGCCGACGGCTGGTCGATGGGCCCGCTGGCCCGCGACGTGATGGTCGCCTACGCCGCGCGCACCACCTGGGAGCCCCCGGCCTGGGCGCATCTGCCGGTGCAGTACGCCGATTACGCGCTGTGGCAGCGCGAGGTGCTGGGCTCGGAGGACGATCAGAACTCGTTGATCTCCAACCAGATTCGCTACTGGACGCGCGAGCTGGCCGACCTGCCCGACGAACTCGTGCTGCCCGCGGATCGGCCGCGCCCGGCCGTGGCGACCTATCGCGGTGGCACCCACACCTTCGTCGTCTCGCCCGAGATCCAGTCCCGGCTGGTGGATCTGGGCCGCCGGCACAATGCCTCGCTGTTCATGGTGATGCACAGCGCGCTGGCCGTGCTGCTGGCCCGGCTCTCCGGATCCACCGATATCGCCATCGGTACGCCGGTGGCGGGTCGTGGTGAGGCCGCGCTGGACGATCTGATCGGCATGTTCGTCAATACGCTCGTGCTGCGCAGCGAGGTGAGCGATACCGCGAGCTTCGCCGAACTGCTGGGCCGTTCGCGCAATACCGATCTGCAGGCGTTCGCCCACGCCGACGTGCCGTTCGAGCGGCTGGTCGAGGTGCTCAACCCGGCCCGTTCGCAGGCGCGGCACCCGCTGTTCCAGGTCGCGCTGTCGTTCGAGAATCTGCCCGAGCGCAATTTCGAGCTGCCCGGATTGCGGGTCAGCACGGTCGATTTCGATGTGGAGACCGCGAAATTCGATCTGGCGCTGACGTTGCGCGAGACCGGCGCGGACAATTCCGGCATGCTGGGCGAATTCTCCTTCGCCCGCGACCTGTTCGACGAGCCGACCGTCGCGGTCTTCGCCGAACGTTTCATGCGCCTGCTCGAGCAGATCACCGTGCGCCCCGAGCTGGCGGTGGGCGATCTGGACATCCTCGCTGAGACCGAGCGCGCCGAATTGCTCACTCGCCGTGGTGATGTCGCGATCGAACCGGCCACGTTGCCGGAGATCATGGCCGCCGCGGTGGCGGCCAACCCCGACGGTCAGGCGGTGGTCTTCCGCGGTCGCTCGCTGACCTACACCGAACTGGATGAAGCGGCCAACCGCCTCGCGCGGGTGTTGATCGCGCGTGGCGCGGGCCCCGAAGTCCTTGTGGCCGTGGCGGTTCCACGATCCATCGAATCGGTGCTCGCGATCTGGGCGGTGACTCGTACGGGTGCGGCGTATCTGCCGGTCGACCCGGCCTACCCGGCCGACCGCATCGCGCACATGATCTCCGATTCCGGTGCGCGACTGGGTATCACACTGCTGGACGAGATCGACGCGCTGCCGCGGATGGCGGGTGCGGGCTGGCTCGCGCTGGACGATCCGGAACTGACCGACGCGGTCGAGGCCGCCTCGCCCGCGTCGCTCACCGACGCCGATCGCCGCAGCCCGCTGCGCGCGCAGAACGTCGCGTACGTCATCTACACCTCGGGTTCCACCGGTCTGCCCAAGGGTGTCGTGGTCACCCACGCGGGCCTGGCGAACTTCAGTGCCTTGCAGGTGGAACGGTATGGCCTGGACCGTGATTCGCGCGCGCTGGCCTTCGCCTCACCGTCCTTCGACGCGTCGGTGCTGGAAATGCTGCTGGCCGTCGGATCGGCCGGCGCCCTGGTGGTCGTGCCGCCTGGCACCTACGGTGGCGAGGAACTCGGTGAGTTGATCGCGCGCGAGCGCGTCACGGTCGGCCTGATCACGCCCTCGGTGCTGGCCTCGCTGGATCCGGCGGCGTTGGCCCGGATGGCGGTCATCATCGCCGGTGGTGAGGCCGTCTCGGCCGATCTGGTCGCGAAATGGTCTGCCGCGCCCAGTGATTCGGGTACCGATCGACGGTTCCACAATGCCTACGGTCCGACCGAGGCGACCGTGGCGACCAATATCAGCGCGCGGCTGCGGCCGGGCGATCCGGTCACCATCGGTGGTCCGGTCCGGGGCATGCGTGCCCTGGTGTTGGACAGCCGCCTGCATCCGGTGCCCGAGGGTGTCGCCGGTGAGCTGTACGTCGGCGGAATCCAGTTGGCCCGAGGCTATTTCGCGCGCAGCGAGCTGACCGCCGCGCGGTTCGTGGCCGATCCGTACGGTGGCGAGGGCGGGGCTGGGGGCGCTGGCGGAGCGCGGTTGTACCGCACCGGTGACGTGGTGCGCTGGCGGCGCACCGGCCGCAACGCGACCCCGGTCGTGGAATACGTGGGCCGCAACGACTTCCAGGTCAAGATCCGCGGTTTCCGCATCGAGCTCGGCGAGATCGACGCCACGCTGACCACGCACCCGGACGTCGATTTCGCGGTCACCCTCGGCCACACCGCCGAGAACGGCTCGACCGTGCTGGTCTCCTACGTGCGCGCGGTGCCCGGACACGCGGTCGACGTCGCCGCGGTCACCACCCATGTCGCGGACCGGCTGCCGGGCTACATGGTCCCCACCTCGATCATGGTGCTGGACGAGATCCCGCTGACCCCGGTCGGCAAGCTCGATCGCCGTGCCCTGCCCACGCCCGAGCTGAGCACCCGCGAGTTCCGCGCCCCCTCGACCCCGCTCGAGGAACTGGTCGCGGGCATCTTCGTGGAGCTGCTGGGTACCGAGCGGATCGGCGCGGACGACGATTTCTTCGCCCTCGGCGGTAACTCGCTGATCGCGACCCAGGTGACCGCGCGCCTGAGCGCCGCGCTGGACGCCCAGGTCGGCGTGCGCACGCTGTTCGAGGCCCCGACCGTGGCCGGACTGGCCGCGCGGGTGAGCACCCAGACCGGATCCGGTGAACGGCACGCGCTGACCGCCCGGCCGCGGCCCGAACGGCCGCCGCTGTCCCCGGCGCAGCAGCGGATGTGGTTCCTGAACCGGTTCGACACCGAATCCGCGGCCAACAACATCCCGGTCGCGGTGCAGTTGCGCGGTGAACTGGATCTGGCCGCGTTGCGCGGTGCGGTGGCCGATATCGTCGCGCGGCACGAGTCGCTGCGCACGGTGTATCCCTCGCACGAGGGCGTCGGCTATCAGCAGGTATTGCCTGCGGCACAGGCGTTCCCGGGCATCGATCTGATCGACGTGATCGACGCCGGTGAACTGCACGCCGCGCTGGCCGAATTCGCCGGACGCGGTTTCGACGTGACGGTCGAACCGCCGGTGCGGCTGCGGCTGTTCCGCAGCGGCCCGACCGATCACGTGCTGGCCGTCGTCGCGCATCACATTGCCGCGGACGGCTTCTCGATGCGGCCGCTGGTGCGGGATCTGATGATCGCGTACGTCGCGCGCAGCGCGGGCCATGCCCCGGAGTGGACTCCGCTGCCGATCCAGTACGTGGATTACGCACTGTGGCAACGGGGTCAGCTCGGTTCGGAGGACGATCCGCGCTCGGTGGTCTCCACCCAGCTCGACTACTGGCGCACCACACTGTCCGGACTGCCCGAGGAACTGCGGCTGTCCACCCGCCCGCGTCCGCCGATCGCGTCGTACGCGGCCGGTACGCACCGGTTCCAGGTGCCCGGTTACCTGGTCGACGCGCTCAACGAGGTGGCGCGCAGCCACGGCAGCACGCTGTTCATGGTGGTGCACAGCGCGTTCGCGGCGTTGCTGGCCCGGTTGAGCGGCACCGACGACATCGCGGTCGGCATCCCGGTCGCGGGACGTGGCGAGGCGGCCCTGGACGATCTGGTCGGCATGGTGGTCAACACGCTGGTGCTGCGCACTCCGGTGGAGTCCGGCACGGCGTTCACCGACCTGCTGGCCGATGTGCGGGAACGGGATCTGGGTGCGTTCGCGCACGCGGGCGTGCCGTTCGAGCGGCTGGTCGAGGTGGTCGATCCGGCCCGTTCGCAGGGGCGGCACCCGCTGTTCCAGGTCATGCTGACCTTCCAGAACATGGGCCCGACCATGCTGGACCTGCCTGGGCTGACCGTATCCGAGTTGCGCGCCGATGCGCCGATGGCCAAGTTCGATCTGCAACTGACGTTGTCCGAGACCGTCGCGGGTGAGGGTTCGGACACCGCGATGGATGCCGAACTCGTCTATGCGGCAGACCTTTTCGACTCCGCCTACGCCCGGACATTCGGCGCCCGGTTCGTGCGCGTACTCGAGGCCGTGGTGGCCGATCCGTCCGCCGCGGTGGGCGATCTGGAACTGCTCGACCCCACCGAGCGGGTCCGGGTGCTGCGCCGCTGGAACGAGACCGATTTCGAGATCGCCGCGGCCCTGCCGAGCACCTCGGACGACCCCGCGGACACGCTGATCTCGCTGTTCGAGGCGCAGGCCGCTCGCACCCCCGACGCGCCCGCGCTGACGTTCGAGGGGACAACCCTGTCCTACGGCGAGTTCGCCGACCGCGTCCGGCGGCTCGCGCGCTGGCTCGTCACCCAGGGCGTCGGCCCGGAATCCGTTGTCGCCCTTGGCATGCGACGTTCGATCGAACTGGTCGTGGGCATCTACGCGGTGAGCGCCGCCGGTGGCGCGTACCTGCCGCTGGATCCCGATCACCCGATCGAGCGCAACGAGTACATCCTCGAGACCGCCCGCCCGGCCTGCGTGCTGACCAGCGACACCGATTTCGTGGATCTGCCCGGTGGCCGTGCCGGTGCGGACGCGCCGACGGTGGTCGAGGATCTGGATCTGTCGGTGTTCTCCGGCGCTCCGCTCACCGACTCCGATCGTGTTGCGCCACTGCACTCTTCGAATACCGCGTACGTGATCTTCACCTCCGGGTCGACCGGTCGGCCGAAGGGCGTCGCGGTACCGCACGGGGCGATCGTGAACCGTCTGGTGTGGATGCACGCGCAGTACGGACTGGCCCCCGACGACGTCGTGTTGCAGAAGACGCCGTCGACGTTCGATGTGTCGGTGTGGGAGTTCTTCTGGCCCTTGCAGATCGGTGCGCGGTTGGTGGTCGCGAAGCCGGACGGGCATCGTGATCCGGCGTATCTGGCCGAGTTGATCGCGGCCGAGGGCGTGACGGTCGCGCACTTCGTCCCGTCGATGCTGGCCGTGTTCGTCGCCGCGCTCGCGAACGATCGTGGGGCCGTGGCGATTTCGGGTGACGCGCGGGCGGTGCGGCTGCGCAACGTCTTCGCCTCCGGTGAGGCGCTGCCGGGTCCGATCGCGCAGCAGCTGCGCACGCTGACCGGCGCGCGCCTGCACAACCTGTACGGTCCTACCGAGGCCGCGGTCGACGTCACCTATCACGAGGTGAACGCCGCCGACACCATCGCCGTGCCGATCGGCGCGCCGGTGTTCAACACCCGGGTGTACGTGCTGGATTCGCGGCTGCGGCCGGTGCCGGTGGGTGTCGCGGGTGAGCTGTATCTGGCGGGCGCGCAGCTCGCGCGCGGCTATGTGGCGCGCGCGGATCTGTCCGCGGACCGGTTCGTGGCCAACCCGTTCGGCGACGGCGAGCGGATGTACCGCACCGGTGACCTGGTCGTCTGGACGCCCGGCGGTGAGCTGGAATACCTGGGCCGCACCGACTTCCAGGTCAAGCTGCGTGGTCTGCGCATCGAACTCGGCGAGATCGAATCCGCGCTCACGGCCATCGACACGGTCGCGCAGTCGGTGGTGCTGGTGCGCGCCGACGAGCGCCTGGGCGATCAGCTGGTGGCCTACGTGGTCGCCGCGCCCGGTGCCCGCATCTCCGTCGATGTGGTGAAGGTCGAACTGGCACAGCGTGTTCCGGCCTACATGGTGCCGACCGCGTTCGTGGTGCTGGACGAGTTCCCGCTCAACGCCTCGGGCAAGCTGGACCGGCGGGCGCTGCCCGAGCCGACCTTCGAGGCCCGGGTGTTCCGGGCCCCGGGCACCTCGGTCGAGCAGGCCGTGGCCGACACCCTCGCCGAGGTGCTCGGCGTGGAGCGGGTCGGCCTGGACGACGACTTCTTCGCCCTCGGCGGTAACTCGCTGCTGGCCACGCAGGTCGCCGCGCGCCTCGGCGCGGCGCTGGACACCGAGGTTCCGGTGCGCGTGCTGTTCGAGGCGTCGAGCGTGGCGGCGCTGGCCGCGCGCGTGGAATCGCATGCGGGACAGGGCGGTCGCACGCCGCTGACCCCGCGGCCGCGGCCCGAACTGGTGCCGCTCTCGCCCGCGCAGCAGCGGATGTGGTTCCTCAACCGCTTCGACCACCGCACCGCGGTCAACAACATCCCGGTCGCCATCCGGCTGACCGGTGAGCTGGATCGGGACGCCTTCGCCGCCGCCGTGCGCGATGTGCAGATCCGGCACGAGGCGCTGCGGACCATCTATCCGGAGATCGAGGGCGTCGGCTACCAGCAGGTGCTGCCCGCGCCGTCGGTGGAATTCGAGCTGACCGCCGAACCGGTGACCGCGGCGCAGCTGCCCGCGCGCATCGTGGAACTGGCCGGCGTGCACTTCGACGTCACCGCCGAGATCCCGTTCCGCGCAAGCCTTCTCGAAGTCACCCGCGCGGGTGCGCCCAGCGGCAACGGCAACCGTCGCCCGCTGCCCGACGAGCATGTCGTGGTGCTGGTGATGCATCACATCAGCGGTGACGGCTTCTCGCTGCGGCCGCTGCTGCGCGATGTGGTGGCCGCCTACTCCGAGCGTTCGCGCGGCGAGGCTCCCGCCTGGACGCCGCTGCCGGTGCAGTACGCCGACTACGCGCTGTGGCAGCACGAATTGCTCGGCGCGCCGGACGATTCCGCCTCGGCGGCCGCGCGTCAGATCACCTACTGGGCCGAGCAGTTGCGCGATCTGCCCGAGCAGATCGACCTGCCCGCGGATCGCCCGCGCCCGGAGGTGGCCACCAATTCCGGTGGTACGCACAACTTCTCGATCGACGCCGAACTGCACGGCGCGCTGACCGAACTGGCCCGCGCGCACGGTGTCACGCTGTTCATGCTGATGCACGCGGTGCTGGCGACCTGGGCGGCGCGGCTGTCCGGCACCCGGGACATCGCCATCGGCACCCCGATCGCGGGCCGCGGTGAACGCGCGCTCGACGACATGGTCGGCATGTTCGTCAACACCCTGGTGCTGCGCACCGAGGTCCGCCCCGACGCGCGGTTCGCCGAACTGCTCGACGCGGTGCGCCGCACGGATCTGGCCGCGTTCGGCCACGCCGACGTGCCGTTCGAACATCTGGTGGACGTGCTGAGCCCGGTCCGCTCGCAGGCGCACCACCCACTGTTCCAGGTGGCGCTGACCTTCGAGGCCACCGGCCAGCGCGACGCCGCCTCGGTGAGCCTGCCCGGCCTGGACCTCGAGGTCGTCGAATTCGACGCTGCCACAGCCAAATTCGACATCCAGCTGACCGTCGGCGAGGCCGTGCCGGAGGACCCGTCGATCACCGCCGGTGGGCTGTCACTGTCCTGGAATTACGCCACCGATCTGTTCGATCCCGCCACGGTCGCGGCGTTCTCGGACCGGCTGCTGCGCATTCTGCACGCCGTCGTCGAGGATCCGGCCGCGGTGCTGGGCGATATCGATCTGCTCGGCGAGGCCGAGCGGCTCGATGTCACCAACCGCTGGGTGAGTTCCGGAATCGACAGCACCACAGGGCGTTTCGCCGATCCCGAGCTGACGCTGTCGAGCCTGTTCGGCGAGATGGTTCGCGCCCACTCGGATCGGATCGCGGTGAAGTTCGGTGACGACCGGCTCACCTACGCATCCCTGGACCAGCGCGCGAATCAGTTGGCGCGCAGGCTGATCGAGCAGGGGGCCGGACCGGGTGCGCTGGTCGCGGTGATCCTGCCGCGGTCGGCCGATCTGGTGGTCGCGATGCTCGCGGTGGTCAAATCCGGTGCGGGCTACGTGCCGATCGATCCGAGCTACCCGGCCGAGCGGATCGCCTACGTGCTGGGCGACGCCGATCCGGCGGTGGCGATCATCGACAGCACCGTCGAGATCGATCTCGGCATGCGCGCGGACGGTTCCGTGCTGCCGGTGGTGCTGATGGATCACTACGGCATCGACGTACCCGATCTGCTGGATTCCGGTGAGCATCCGGTCACCGACGCGGATCGGCTCGCGCCGCTGCGCGCGGAGGACGTCGCGTACGTCATCTACACCTCCGGGTCGACCGGCCGCCCCAAGGGCGTCGCGGTCGAGCATCGAAATGTGGTGCGGCTGTTCGCGAATACCGATCGGGACTTCGGTTTCGGCCCGGACGACGTGTGGACGCTGTTCCACTCCTTCGCCTTCGACTTCTCGGTGTGGGAGCTGTGGGGTCCGCTGCTGTTCGGCGGCACCCTGATCGTGGTCGACTACTACGTCTCGCGCTCGCCCGAGCAGTTCCTGGAACTGCTGCGGCACGAGCGGGTCACGGTGCTCAACCAGACTCCGTCGGCGTTCTATCAGCTCGCCGAGGCGGACCGTAACGCCGTATCCGCGCCGCGCACCGCGGCCCGGCCGTTGTCGTTGCGGTACATCGTGTTCGGTGGCGAGGCGCTCGAGTTGCGGCGGCTCGCCGACTGGGTCGCGCGCTACGGCGCGGGTGCGGACGGCAGCACGCCGGGTAATCCGCAGCTGGTCAACATGTACGGCATCACCGAGACCACGGTGCACGTGTCGTACCGGCCGATCGACGCCGAAACCGTCGCCGCCGCAACGGGTTCGGTGGTCGGCCGGGCCATCGCCGGACTGCGCGTGCACGTGCTGGACGATCGCCTGCACCCGGTGCCGGTGGGTGTGGCCGGTGAGATGTACGTCTCGGGCCGGCAGCTCTCGCGCGGCTATCTGGGCCGCGCGGATCTGAGCGCGGCGCGGTTCGTCGCGGATCCGTTGGGGGACAGCGGTTCCCGCATGTACCGCACCGGTGACGTGGCCCGCTGGAACCGGCACGGTGAGCTGGAGTACCTGGGCCGCGCCGACGATCAGGTCAAGGTGCGCGGTTTCCGCATCGAACTCGGCGAGATCGAGGCCGCGGTACTGGCGCAGCCGGGTATCGCGCAGACCGCCGTGATCGTGCGCGAGGACCAGCCCGGTGATCAGCGCATCGTCGCCTACGTGGTGCCCGAACCGGATACCGCGCCCGCGCTGGACGCCGTGCGCGACGGTGCGGCCGAGCGGCTGCCGTCGTACATGGTGCCCACCGCCTTCGTGGTGCTGGACCGAATCCCGTTGACCGTCAACGGAAAACTGGACCGTCGCGCACTGCCCGCACCCGCCGTGCAGGCCCGCGCCTACCGCGCCCCGGAGACGCCGGTGCAGGAGGCGGTGGCCGCGGTCTTCGCCGAGGTGCTCGGCATCGAGCGTGCCGCCGGACGCGGCGTCGGCCTGGACGACGACTTCTTCGATCTGGGCGGTAACTCGCTGATCGCGACCCGCGTGGTCGCCCGCATCGGCGCGGCACTGGGTACCACGGTGGCCGTGCGCGCGCTGTTCGAGGCGCCCACGGTCGAGGCGCTGGCCGCCCGGGTGGAGTCGCACACCGGCGACGACGCCGGGCCGCGCCTGGCCCCGCGCCCGCGCGACAGCACCGATCTGGTGCCGCTGTCGTTCGCGCAGCAGCGCATGTGGTTCCTGAACCAGTACGACAAGTCCTCGGCGGCCTACAACCTGCCGCTGGCGATCCGACTGTCCGGTGAACTCGACACCGCCGCACTGCAATTGGCGATCTTCGACGTGGTCCGGCGGCACGAGTCGCTGCGCACCCGCTATCCCGAGCACGGCGGCGCGCCGACCCAGCTGGTCGTCGCGGCCGAGCAGATCGCGCTGGACCTGCGCGCCTACCCGATCGGCGCGGACGAGCTGGCCGCCGCACTCGCGGAGTTCGCGTCCATCGGATTCGATGTGGCCGAACAGGTTCCGTTGCGCGCCCGGCTGTTCCGGGTGCATCCCGACGAGCACGTGCTGGTCGTGGTGGTGCACCACATCGCCGGTGACGCCATCTCGATGACGCCGCTGGCCCGCGACCTGATGACCGCCTACACCGCCCGCACCCAGGGCAGCGCCCCGGGCTGGGCGCCGCTGCCGGTGCAGTACGCCGATTTCGCGATCTGGCAGCGCGAGGCGCTGGGCACCGAGGACGATCCGGAGTCGCTGCTCTCGCGTCAGCTCGGCTACTGGCAGGGCGCGCTGGCCGGAATCCCGGACGAGCTGACCCTGCCCGCGGATCGCCCGCGCCCCGCGATCGCCTCGCATCGCGGCGCCACACTGTGGCGGACGCTGCCCTCGGAACTGGTCGCGAAGCTGGAAGAGGTTGCGCGCCAGCGTGGTTCGTCGCTGTTCATGGTGATGCACGGCGCGTTGTCGGTGCTGCTGGCCCGGCTGTCCGGCGGCGACGACATCGCCGTGGGCACCCCGGTCGCCGGCCGCGGTGAGGCCGCGCTGGACGATCTGGTCGGCATGTTCGTCAACACGCTGGTGTTGCGCACCGAGATCGACCGCGGCGAATCCTTCGGCACGCTGCTTGAGCGGGTGCGGCACACCGATCTGGAGGCGTTCGGCAATGCCGACGTCCCATTCGAGCGGCTGGTCGAACTGCTCTCGCCCGAGCGGTCGCAGGCGCGCAACCCGCTGTTCCAGGTCGCGCTGTCGTTCCAGAACATGGAGCGCGCCGGACTCGAGCTGCCCGGCCTGACGGTCTCGGCGCTGGATCTGGACGAGAACATCGCCCGGTTCGACCTGCAATTCACGCTGTCCGAGCGGGACGCGTCCGGCATGTCGCTGGCGCTGACCTATGCCACCGATCTGTTCGACGAGGCCACCGCCGCCGAGTTCGTCACCCGCTGGCAGTGGGTGCTCGAGGCGATCGCCGCCGATCCGGAGGTGGTCGTCGGGACCATCGAGATCCTGGAACCGGCCGAACGCGCCGAAATCGTTTCGCGCACAGGCGGTCCCGGACTCGCGCCGAGCACGCTGCCCGCGCTGCTGGCTGCGGCGGTCTCGCGTGATCCGTCCGCGCCCGCGGTGGTGTTCCGCGATATCCGCCTGACCTACGGCGAACTCGATGAGCGCTCGAACCGCTTGGCGCGCTTGCTGATCGAGCGTGGCCTGGGTACCGAGGATCTGATCGCGATCGCGATCCCGCGTTCGGCGGATTCGTATTTCGCCGAATGGGGCGTGACCAAGTCGGGTGCGGCCTTCGTGCCGATCGACCCGTCCTATCCGGCCGACCGCATCGAGCACATGATCACCGATTCGGGCACCCCGATCGGCCTGACCGTGGCCTCGGTGCGCGACGATCTGCCCGATTCGGTGCAGTGGCTCGTGCTGGACGAGCTGGACCTGGACGCGTTCGACGGCGCGGAGGTCACCGACGCGGACCGGGTGCGCCCGCTGCGGCCGTACAACCTCGCGTATGTCATCTACACCTCCGGTTCCACCGGTGTGCCCAAGGGCGTGGTGGTACCGCACGCGGGTCTGGCCAACTTCAGCGCCGAGCAGGTCGCGCGCTACCGGCTCGACTCCGATTCGCGCACACTGCATTTCTCCTCGCCGAGCTTCGACGCCTCGCTGATGGAACTGCTGTTCGCGGTCGGCCCCGGCGGCACGCTGGTGATCGTGCCGACCGGCGTGTTCGGCGGTGAGGAGCTGTACGAGCTGATCCGGCGCGAGCAGGTCAGTCATCTGTTCATCACCCCGGCCGCGCTCGCGACGCTGGACCCGGCCGGGCTGGACAGCCTGCGGGTGCTGGCGGTCGGCGGTGAGGCGTATTCGCCTGAGCTGCTTGCCAAGTGGGCGATCCCGCTGGGCGGCCCGGACGGTCCGATCCGCCGGTTCCACAACATCTACGGCCCGACCGAGACCCAGATCGTGGTCAATATCGGCGAGCCGCTGCTGCCCGGCGACGCGCTGACCATGGGTGGTCCGAACCGCGGCGTGGGTTCGCTGGTGCTGGACAACCGGTTGCAGCCGGTGCCCGACGGTGTGGCCGGTGAGCTTTACGTCTCGGGTATCCAGGTCACCCGCGGTTATCACGAGCGGGCGAGCCTGAGCGCGGACAAGTTCGTCGCGAACCCGTTCGCACCGGGTGAGCGCATGTACCGCACCGGTGACGTGGTGCGGTGGACCTCGCGCCGGCTGGCGGACGGCGAGCGGGAATTCCGCCTGGAATACGTGGGCCGCTCGGACTTCCAGGTGAAGGTCCGCGGTTTCCGTATCGAACTCGGCGAGATCGACGCCGCGCTGACCTCGCACGAGAGTGTCGACTTCGCGCAGACGATCGGCCACCGCAGTGCCGCGGGCGCGACCTCGCTGGTGTCGTATGTCGTTGCCACACAGGGGCATACGATCGACGTCGCCGCCCTCACCGAACACATCGGCAAGCGGCTGCCCACCTACATGGTGCCCGCGTCGGTGATGGTGCTGGATCACATCCCGCTGACCCCGGTCGGCAAGCTGGACCGCCGGGCGCTGCCCGAACCGGTCTTCGCCTCCGAGGCCGCCTTCACCGCGCCGCGCACCCCGCTCGAGCACACACTCGCCGAGGTGTTCGCCGAGGTCCTGGGCATCGAGCGGGTCGGTATCGAGGATTCGTTCTTCGCGCTGGGCGGCGACAGTATCGTGTCGATCCAGCTGGTCGCCCGGGCCAAGGCGCGCGGGGTGGTGTTCTCCCCGCGCGACGTCTTCGAACAGCGCACGGTGGCCGCCCTCGCCGCGGTCGCGACCACCACCGACGCGGTCGGTGACGCGCCCGCGCGCCTGGCCGAACTGCCCGGCGGCGGTGTGGGCACCATGCCGCTGACCCCGGTGGTGCGGTTCATGGTGGAGCGGTCCGGCGGCATCGGACGCTTCAATCAGACACTGGCACTGGAACTTCCGATCGGCATCGACCGCGCGGGTATCGCCGCGACGGTGGCCGCGGTCATCGACCGGCACGACATGCTGCGCGCGCGGCTGCGTCGGCACGCCGGTGCGGAATGGATCATCGAAACCGCCGAACCCGGCACGGTCGACGCCGACGCGCTGATCGGCCACGTCGAATTCGACGCCGCCGCCGACGAGGACGCGGTCTTCGAGATCGCCCGTGCCGCACTGGATTCCACGCTGGACAAGCTGGATCCCGAAGCGGGCGTGGTGATCCGGTTCGTCTGGCTGCAACCGGTCAGCGAGTCCGGCGCCGAGCGTGCCGGGCGACTCGTCGTCGCCGCGCACCACATGATCATCGACGGTGTGTCCTGGCGAATCCTGGTGCCGGACTTCGTGACCGCGTGGGGACAGCTGTCTGCCGGGCAGGCTCCCGAACTGTCCGAACCGGGTACCAGCATGCGCACCTGGTCGCACGCGCTCGAGAAGGTCGCGGGGGAGCGGGTCGGTGAGCTGGAGCGGTGGCGTTCGGTCGTCGGGGGTCCGGATCCGCTGCTGACCAGGCGTCCGATGGATCCGGCGATCGACGTGTCGGGTGTCATCGCCCGTCATCACGTCGAGGTGTCGGCCGAGGCCACCCGCGCACTGCTGACCACGGTGCCCGCGCTGTTCCACGGCGGCGTCAACGATGCCCTGGTGACCGCGCTGGTGCTGGCCACGGCCGCGTGGCGCGCCGAGCGGATCGGTGACCTCGCCGAAGGCGCCGATTCACTGCTCATCCGGATGGAAGGCCACGGTCGCGAAGAGGATCTGGTGCCGGGCGCGGATCTGTCCCGCACGGTCGGCTGGTTCACCGCGATCTATCCGGTCCGGGTGGACCTGTCGCGGATCGACGTCGCGGACGCGCTGACCGGCGGTCCCGCCATGGGCCGCGCGATCAAGGCGATCAAAGAGCAGCTGCGCGAGGTCCCGGACAAGGGCGTGGGCTACGGACTGCTGCGCTACATGAACGCCGACACCGCCGCCGAGCTGCCCGCGCAGCTGCCGGGGCAGGTCAGCTTCAACTACCTGGGCCGGGTCTCCGAGGGCGGCGTGCCCGAGGCGCTGCGCGGCTTCGGCTGGATTCCCGCACCCGAACTGGGTGAACTCGGCGGCGACTACGACGCCGATATGCCCGCGATGGCGCCGCTGGACATCAACGCCATCGTCGTCGGCGATCAGCTCACCGCCAATATCGGCTATCCGACCACGCTGCTCGGCGACGAGGCGGTCGCGGACTTCGGCCGGTTGTGGATCGAGGCCGTGGAAGCCGTTGCGCGCCACGCGGATTCCGCGTCGGCGGGCGGGCACACGCCCTCGGACTTCGCGCTGGTGCGCAGCACCCAGCAGGACGTGGACGACTGGGAACGTCGCTTCCCGGCGCTGACCCAAACGGGTGAGCGCCGCTTCCCGGCACTCGTCGAGGTGTGGCCGCTCTCGGCGCTGCAGGCCGGTCTGCTGTTCCACGCGCAACTCGCCGCCACCTCGGTCGACGTGTACACCGCGCAGGCGGTACTCACGCTGACCGGCCGGGTGGACGCGGACCGTCTGCGCGCGGCCGCCCAGGCGCTGGTGGATCGCTACGAGAACCTGCGCACCGCCTTCGTCACCGACGCACAGGGCAATCCGGTGCAGCTGGTGTTGGACGGTGTGCGGGTCGCCTGGGCCGAGCACGACGGCCGTCCGACGCACGCGCGTCCGGGTGCGAGCGCGAGCGAGATCATCGAGGCCGACCGCACGCGGCGGTTCGATCTCACCGAGCCGCCGCTGATCCGGTTCACGCTGATCCGGGTCGGCGAGGCCGAATGGCAGCTCGCGGTGTCCAACCACCACATCCTGCTGGACGGCTGGTCGATGCCGCTGCTCATGCGGGATCTGCTGGTGCTGTACGCGACGCACGCCGACACCGCTGCGATGCCCGCGGTGCGCTCGTACCGGCACTTCCTGGAATGGGTTGCGCAGCAGGATCATTCGGCCTCGGTCGCGGCGTGGGCCGCGGCGCTGTCCGGAGTGTCCGAGCCGACGCTGCTGACCCGGCCGGATTCGGGCCGCGAGATCACCTCGCTGTCCGGGGAGTACCTGTTCGGGCTCGATGTGGCCGCCACCGCGCGGCTCACCGAACTGGCCACCCGCCTGGGCGTCACCCCGAACACCGTGTTGCAGGTCGCATGGGGAATCCTGTTGGGCCGCACCACCGGTCGCGACGACGTGCTGTTCGGCACCACGGTCTCGGGACGTCCGGCGCAGCTGCCGGGCGTGGAGGCCATGGTCGGCCTGTTCATCAACACCGTGCCGGTGCGGGTGGACATCGACCCGGCCGAATCGGTGCGCGCGCTGCTCACCCGGACCCAGGGCGAACAGGCCGATCTGCTCGATCACCACTACGTCGGCCTGGCGGACATCCAGCAGGCCGCCGGCCTGGGCGGGCTGTTCGACACCCTGGTCGTGTTCGAGTCCTATCCGGTCGACTCCGAGGGCATCCGGGAGCAGGCCGCCGATATCGACGGTATGGCCGTCACCGGGCTCGAGGCCGCCGACGCCACGCACTACCCGCTGACCCTGATCGCGCAGCTCGACACCCGCGCGGGCGACACCGGGCAGACGTTGCGGATCCGCGCCGGATATCTGCGGGATCTGTTCTCCGAGAGCGCTGTTCGCCGGATCGCCGGCCGGTTGGTGCGTGTGCTGGCCGCGATCACCGCCGATCCCGACGCGCCGGTGGGCGATATCGCCCTGCTGGACGCCGCCGAACGCGATCTGGTGGTCACCCGCTGGAACGACACCGCGCACGAGCTGCCGGATACGGCAGCGACGCTGGTGTCGATGTTCGAGGAGCGGGCCGCCCGCACACCCGACGCGCCCGCGCTCACCTTCGAGGGGACAACTCTTTCTTACGCCGAGTTCACCTCCCGCGTGCATCGCCTGGCGCGCTGGCTGGTGGAACGTGGCGTAGGCGCGGAATCCTTTGTCGCACTGGGCATGCGCCGCTCGATCGATCTGGTGGTCGGCATGTACGCCGTCGCCGCGGCCGGTGGCGCGTACGTGCCGCTGGATCCGGATCACCCCGCCGAGCGCACCGAGTACATCCTGCGCACCGCGGACCCGGTCTGCGTGCTCACCTCGGGCGACGACCTGGAGATCGACACCGCGCAGGTGCGGATCGATCTGCTGGATCTGTCCGGCTACTCGATCGATCCGCTCACCGACGACGACCGGCGCTACCCGCTGCGCGCGGCCGATACCGCGTACGTCATCTTCACCTCGGGTTCGACCGGCCGCCCGAAGGGTGTGGCGGTGCCGCATTCGGCGATCGTGAACCGTCTGGTGTGGATGCAGTCCGAGTACGGGTTGACCGCGAATGATGTTGTATTGCAGAAGACTCCGTCGACGTTCGACGTGTCGGTGTGGGAGTTCTTCTGGCCCTTGCAGATCGGTGCGCGGCTGGTGGTCGCGAAGCCGGACGGGCATCGTGATCCGGCGTATCTGGCTGAGTTGATCGCGGCCGAGGGTGTCACGGTCGCGCACTTCGTGCCGTCGATGCTCTCGGTGTTCGTCGCCGAATCCGCTGTGGCGCAGTGCCGTTCGCTGCGCATGGTGTTCTCCTCGGGTGAGGCGCTGGCCCCCCGGTCCGCGCATCGCATGCGTGAGCTGACCGGTTCAGCTGTGCACAACCTGTACGGCCCGACCGAGGCCGCCGTCGACGTGACCTACCACCACGTCACCGGATCCGATCAGGAATCGGTGCCGATCGGCCGCCCGGTCTTCAACACCCGTGTGTACGTGCTGGATTCGCGTTTGCAGCCGACTCCGGTGGGTGTCGCGGGTGAGCTGTATCTGGCGGGCGCGCAGCTGGCGCACGGCTACGTCCGCCGACCCAACCTGTCCGCGGATCGGTTCGTGGCCAACCCGTTCGGCGCCGGCGAACGCATGTACCGCACCGGCGACCTGGTCTACTGGACCGGCGACGGTGAACTGGAGTACCTGGGCCGCACCGACTTCCAGGTCAAGCTGCGCGGCCTGCGCATCGAACTCGGCGAGATCGAATCCGCGCTGACCGCCCTGCCCGAGATCGCCCAGGCCGTGGCCGTGGTCCGCAACGACGTGCACACCGGCGATCAGCTGGTCGCGTATGTCGTTGCGGCCGGGACGATCCTGGACACCGACGAGGTGCGCGAGGAGCTCGGCCAGCGGCTGCCCGCCTACATGGTGCCCGCGCTGGTCATGGTGCTGGACGAACTACCGCTGAACGCGTCGGGCAAGCTGGATCGCAAGGCGCTGCCCGCGCCGGTGTTCGAGGCCGCGGTGTTCCGCGCGCCGACCACGCCGGTCGAGGAGATCGTCGCCGAGATCTTCGCGGAGACACTGGGTGTCGCACGCGTCGGCCTGGACGACGACTTCTTCGCCCTGGGCGGTAACTCGCTGATCGCGACCCAGGTCGCCGCGCGGCTGTCGGCCGCGCTGGACACCGATCTGAGCGTCCGGGAGATCTTCGAGGCGTCCACGGTATTCGCGCTGGCCGCCCGCGCCGAGTCCGGGACCGCCGGTTCGACCCGCAAACCGCTTGTGCCGCAACAGCGTCCGGAGCGGATCCCGCTCTCGCTGGCGCAGCAGCGGATGTGGTTCCTGAACCGGTTCGATCCGGAGTCCGCGGTCGACAACATCCCCGTCGTGGTCCGGCTGTCCGGTCTGCTGGACCGCCAGGCGCTGCACATCGCGGTCGCCGACGTGCTCGCGCGGCACGAATCGCTGCGCACCCGGTATCCCGAGGCGGCGCTGGAGCCGCACGAGCCCGCGCTGGCCGCGTACCAGGACATCGTGCCGACCAGCCGGGTGATCCCGGATCTGACGCCGATCGAGATCACCGAGGCCGAACTGCCGGGCCAGCTTTCCGAACTGGTGCTGACCGGATTCGACGTCACCGTGCAGGTGCCGCTGCGGGCCCGGTTGTTCGAGGTGAGCCCGACCGAACACGTGCTGGCCCTGGTGCTGCACCACATTTCCGGTGACGGTTTCTCGATGGGCCCGTTCGCCCGCGACGTGATGATCGCCTACGGCGCGCGGGTGGAGGGCGGCGAGCCCGCCTGGCAGCCGCTGACCGTGCAGTACGCGGACTACGCGCTGTGGCAGCGCGAGGTGCTCGGCTCCGAGAGCAGCCCGGAATCGCTGATCTCCCAGCAGATCTCGTACTGGACCGACACCTTGCGCGGTCTGCCCGAACAGCTGGATCTGCCGTCCGATCGGCCGCGTCCGGCGGTCGCCTCGGGCCGCGGCACCATCCACACCTTCGAGATCGACGCCGAAACCCAGGCCCGCCTGGCCGAACTGGGCCGCCCGCACGGCGCGACCATGTTCATGGTGGTGCACGCGGCGCTGGCCGTGCTGCTGTCCCGGTTGAGCGGGGAGACCGATATCGCGATCGGCACGCCGGTCGCGGGACGTGGTGAGCGCGCGCTCGACGACATGATCGGCATGTTCGTCAACACCCTGGTGTTGCGCACGCAGGTCGAGGCGCAGTCCAGCTTCGCCGATGTGCTGCACGCGGTCCGGGGCGGGGACATCGCGGCCTTCGGGCATGCGGACCTGCCGTTCGAGCGGTTGGTGGAGATCCTCAATCCGACCCGTTCGCAGGCCCGGCATCCGCTGTTCCAGGTGATGCTGTCGTTGCAGAACACCGGCCGGACCACGCTGGAACTGCCCGGTCTGACCATCCACGGCGTCGAATTGCCCATCGAGACGGCCAAATTCGACCTGCAACTCGAACTGACCGAGCGGCTGGAGGTTCCCGAGGGGTCCGCCGACGGCGTGCCCGCGCTCGCGGGGATGAGCGCCAAGTTCATCTACGCCACCGACCTGTTCGACGCCGAGACCATCGCCCAGTTCGCGCGGCGTTTCGTGCGGCTGCTCAAGGCCGTCGCGGTGACGCCGGATCGGCCCGTCGGCGATCTGCCGCTGCTGGATGCGCGGGAGGCCGAACTCGAACTGCGGGTGTGGAACGACACGCGGTTCGATCTGCGGGCGGCGCTGGCCGGGCGGGCCGCGACGTTGCCGTCGATGTTCGCCGCGCAGGCGTTTCGTACGCCGGAAGCGCCCGCGCTCACGTTCGAGGGGACAACTCTGGCCCACCCGTCGCCCGACCACCGCCCCTCATCGAGTCCCTCCGGGACGCTGTCGTATTCGGACTTCGCCTCCAGCGTGCGTCGCCTCGCGCGCAAGTTGATCGAGGCGGGCGTCGGACCCGATGTGCCGGTGGCGCTGGGTCTGCGACGTTCGCTCGAACTGGTCATCGCCATCCACGCGGT
The DNA here is from genome assembly GCF_009604405.1 of Nocardia macrotermitis. Classification (GTDB taxonomy): domain Bacteria; phylum Actinomycetota; class Actinomycetes; order Mycobacteriales; family Mycobacteriaceae; genus Nocardia; species Nocardia macrotermitis. Next base: position 225,237 of record NZ_WEGK01000004.1, on the reverse strand, counting down.
GGTCGAGGCCGGTGGCGCGTACGTGCCGCTGGATCTCGAACAGCCCGCCGAACGCATCGCGCACGTGCTCGAGACCGCGCGTCCGGCGTGCGTACTCACCACGGCCGCAGACGAATTCGCGCCCGATGGGGTGCCGGTCCTGCTACTGGACGAGCTGGATACGGCCGGTTACTCCGACGCGCCGGTCACCGACGCCGAGCGGATCAGCCCGCTGCTGCCGCAGCACATCGCGTACGTCATCTTCACCTCCGGTTCGACGGGTCGCCCGAAGGGTGTGGCGGTCTCGCACGCCGCGATCGTGAACCGTCTGGTGTGGATGCAGTCCGAGTACGGACTGAACACGAATGATGTTGTGTTGCAGAAGACTCCGTCGACGTTCGACGTGTCGGTGTGGGAGTTCTTCTGGCCCTTCCAGATCGGCGCGCGGCTCGTGGTCGCCAAGCCGGACGGCCACCGCGACCCGGTGTACCTGGCCGAGCTGATCGCCGCCGAGGGTGTCACGGTCGCGCACTTCGTGCCGTCGATGATGTCGGTGTTCGTCGCGGAATCCGCTGTGGCGCAGTGTGGTTCGCTGCGCATGGTGTTCTCCTCCGGTGAGGCGCTGGGCCCCGAGGCCGCGCATCGGCTGCGGGAGCTGACCGGTTCGGCGGTGCACAACCTGTATGGCCCGACCGAGGCCGCGGTCGATGTCACCTATCACGAGGTGACCGACGCCGACGTCGATCTCGTGCCGATCGGCCGACCGGTGTTCAATACCCGTGCGTACGTGCTGGATTCGCGGCTGCGGCCGGTGCCGGTGGGTGTCGCGGGTGAGCTGTATCTCGCGGGCGACCAGCTCGCGCGCGGCTACGTGGGCCGCACGGATCTGACCTCGGACCGGTTCGTGGCCGATCCGTTCGGTGACGGCGGGCGCATGTACCGCACCGGCGACCTGGTCGCTCGCGCCGCCGACGGTGAGCTGCTGTACCGGGGCCGCACCGACTTCCAGGTCAAACTGCGCGGTCTGCGTATCGAACTGGGTGAGATCGAGGTCGCGCTGCGGGCGCACCACACCGTCGTGCAGGCGGTGGCCGTGGTGCGGTCCGACGACCGCACCGGGGCCCGGCTCGTCGCGTACGTCGTGCCCGAGCAGTCGGGCGACGAATTCGATTCCGCCGCTTTCGATCTGGCGCTGCGCACGCATCTGGCCGGGGTGCTGCCGTCCTACATGGTGCCCTCGGCGATCGTCGTGCTCGACGCACTTCCGTTGAGCCCCAACGGCAAACTCGACCGTCGCGCGCTGCCCGCGCCGTCGTTCGAGGTGCGCGAGTTCCGCGCGCCGTCCACGCCGATCGAGGAGATCGTCGCGCACACCTACGCCGACGTGCTCGGCCTGGGCACGCCGATCGGCGTCGACGACGACTTCTTCGAACTCGGCGGTAACTCGCTGATCGCGACCCAGGTCGCCGCCCGTCTGGGCAGCGCTCTGAACACCCGCGTCCCGGTGCGGCTGCTGTTCGAGGCGTCCACGGTGCGGGCGCTGGCCGTGCGGGTGGAGGCCCAGGCCGGTTCGGGTCACCGCGAACTGGTGGCCGGACCGCGTCCCGAGCGCATTCCGCTGTCGCTGGCGCAGCAGCGGATGTGGTTCATGAACCGCTTCGACGCCGAGTCCACGGCCTGGAACGTGCCGATGGCGGTGCGGGTGTCCGGCGTGTTCGATGTGGCCGCGCTGCGTGCGGCGATCGCGGATCTGGTTGCGCGGCACGAGATTCTGCGCACCATCTACCCGCAGCACGACAACGGTCCGGTGCAGGTGATCCTGCCGGTGGGACAGGCGATTCCGGAACTGGAGTTGCGCACGGCCGCCGCCGACGGCGTCGAGGCCGCGCTGGTCGAGTTCTTCGCGGCGACCTTCGACGTGACCGTCGAGGTGCCGTTGCGCGTCGCGCTGTTCGAGATCGAGGGCAGCACAGGCGAATTCGTGCTGGCGATGGTGGTGCACCACATCTCCGGCGACGGTTCGTCGATGGGGCCGCTGACCCGTGACCTGATGATCGCGTACGCGGCCCGCGTCGCGGGTGAGGTGCCGGGCTGGGCGCCGTTGGCGGTGCAGTACGCGGACTTCAGCGTCTGGCAGCGCGCGGTGCTGGGCTCCGACGACGATCCGGAGTCGTTGGCCGCCAAGCAGGTCGCCTACTGGCGGTCCGCGCTGGCCGGGCTGCCCGATCAGCTGGATCTGCCCGCGGACCGGCCGCGGCCGCTGGCGCAGACCTTCGAGGGCAGCCGGGTCGAGGTGCGGATCGACGCCGAAACCCACGCTGCGCTGGCCGATCTGGCGCGTACCGAGGGTGCGACCATGTTCATGGTCGTGCACACCGCGTTCGCGCTGCTGCTCGCCCGCCTGTCCGGCACCGACGACATCGCGATCGGCACCCCGATGGCGGGTCGCGGCGAGGCCGCGCTGGACGACATGATCGGCATGTTCGTCAACACGCTGGTGTTCCGCACGCGGATCGACCTCGGCGAGTCCTTCACCGATCTGCTCGCCCGTCAGCGCGACATCGACATCGCCGCCTTCGCGCACGCCGACGTGCCGTTCGAGCGGCTGGTGGAGGTGCTGAACCCGGTTCGTTCGACCGCGCGGCACCCGCTGTTCCAGGTCGGCATGTCGTTCCAGAACCTGGCTCAGGTTGGCCTGGAACTGCCCGGCCTGACCGTCTCGGGGGTGGATCTCGACCTGCGGCAGTCGCAGTTCGACCTGAACCTGATCGTTGCGGAGGATCTGACCGAATCCGGTGCGCCCCAGGGCATCGCCGGTCACCTGACCTACGCCACCGCGCTGTTCGACCACGCCACGGTGCAGGGCTTCGTGGATCGTTTCGTGCGGATGCTGAGCCGGATCGTCGCCGATCCGTCCGGCGCTGTCGGTGACATCGATCTGCTCGACCTCGTCGAACGCGATCGGATCATGGTGCGGCGCAACGCGACCGACTATCCGGTCGACGCGTCCGCCACGCTGGCCTCGCTGCTGGCGGAGACCCTGGGCGCCCGCTCGGACGCCGTGGCCCTGATCGGCCCCGACGGTGCCCGGATCACCTTCGACGAACTCGATCGCCGGGTGAATCGTCTTGCGCGGCAGCTGATCTCGCTCGGTGTCGGGCCCGAGTCGCTGGTCGCGCTGGCGTTCGACCGGTCGGTGGATCTGGTCGTGGCGATGTACGCGGTGGTGACCGCCGGTGGCGCGTACGTGCCGCTGGGCCCGGACCAGCCCGCCGACCGCACCGGCTACATCCTCGAGACGGCCGCGCCGATCTGCGTGCTGACCAACACGGAGACCGCGTTCGGCACCGAGGTCGCGCCCGTGGTCCGCATCGATGAGCTGGATCTGTCGGAGGTCTCGGACGCGCCGTTCGCGCCCGCCGAGCGACTCGGCGTGCTGCGGCCGGACAACACCGCGTACGTCATCTTCACCTCCGGTTCGACCGGCCGCCCCAAGGGCGTGGCCGTCTCGCACCGCGCGATCGTGAACCAGATGCTCTGGGAGGTCGCCGAATTCGGCATCGACGCCGACGACGTGATGCTGTTGCAGACCGCCGCCACCTTCGACGTGTCGACCTGGGAGTTCTGGGCCGGCGCGCTGACCGGCGGACGCCTGGTGATCGCCGCGCCCGGCGGCCACCGCGACGCGGCCTACATGAACGAGCTGATGGCGCGCGAGGGTGTGACCACGCTGGGCACCGTGCCCTCGATGCTGGACGGTCTGCTGATCGCGTCGGCCGACGCGCTGGCGCCGTCGCTGCGGCAGGTGCTGGCGATCGGTGAGGCGCTGCCGGGTTCGATGGCGCAGCGCTTCCTGCGGGCCAACACCTCCGGGCTGTTCAACGTGTACGGCCCGACCGAGGCCGCGGTCTCGATCACCAACCACCAGGTCACCGCGGACGACACCGCACAGGTCTCGATCGGTGTGCCGGAGTGGAATTCCCGTGTCTACGTGCTGGATTCGCGCTTGCGGCCGGTGCCGGACGGGGTGGCCGGTGAACTGTATCTGGCCGGTGTGCAGCTCGCGCGCGGCTATCTGACCCGTCCCGATCTGACCTCGGACCGGTTCGTGGCCGACCCGTTCGCGGCCGGTGAGCGGATGTACCGCACGGGTGATCTGGTGGTCTGGAATGCCAACGGCGAGTTGGACTATCGCGGTCGTACCGACTTCCAGGTGAAGATTCGCGGTTTCCGGATCGAGCTGGGTGAGATCGAGGCGGCGCTGCTGACGCTGCCGCAGGTCGGGCGCGCGGCGGTGCTGGCGCGCGCGGATCAGCGCCTGGGCGACACCCTGGTCGCCTACGTGATCCCGGCCGGTGGCGCGCTGGACGTCGCGGAGGTCAAGGCCGCGCTCGCCGCGAGCCTGCCGTCCTACATGCTGCCCGCGGCGTTCGTCGTACTGGACGACTTCCCGCTCAACCCCAGCGGCAAGCTGGACCGAAAGGCGTTGCCGGAACCGGAATTCGAGACCACCGAGTTCCGCGCGCCGACGACGCCGATCGAGCAGATCGTGGCGGGCGTGTTCGCCGATGTGCTCGGTGTCGAGCGGATCGGCCTGGACGACGATTTCTTCGGCCTCGGCGGCAACTCGCTGCTGGCCACGCAGGTCGCGGCGCGCCTCGGCAGTGCCCTGGACGCCCGGGTGCCGGTGCGCACCGTCTTCGAGAACTCGACGGTCGAGGGCCTGGCGACGCGGGTCGAACAGCACACCGGTGGCCGTCCCGCGCTGCGTGCGGCGCAGCGTCCCGAGCGGATTCCGCTGTCGCTGGCGCAGCAGCGGATGTGGTTCCTGAACCGGTTCGATCAGTCCTCGGCCGCCTACAACGTGCCGATCGCGGTGCGCCTGACCGGCGAACTCGACGTCGCCGCGCTGGGCGAGGCCGTGGCCGACGTGGTCGCCCGGCACGAGGTGCTGCGCACGGTCTACCCCGAGACCGAATCCGGTCCCGTGCAGGTCGTGCTGCCGCCCGGACAGTCGGTGCCCGAGCTGGTCGTGCGGCCCGCCGCGGCCGGTGACATCGAGGCGCTGCTGCTCGAATTCTTCTCCGCCACTTTCGATGTGACGGCCGAGGTGCCGCTGCGGGTGACGTTGTTCGAGACCGGTGCGGGCGAGTACGTGCTGGCGATGGTGGTGCACCACATCTCCGGCGACGGCTCCTCGATGGCCCCGATGACGCGCGATCTGATGACCGCGTACGCCGCGCGCTCCACCGGCCACGCCCCCGGCTGGGCCCCGCTCGAGGTCCAGTACGCGGACTTCAGCATCTGGCAGCGCGCGCTGCTGGGCAGCGAGGACGATCCGGAATCGTTGCTGGCCAAGCAGACCGCCTACTGGACCACGGCGCTGGCCGATCTGCCCGATCAGCTGGATCTGCCCGCGGATCGGCCGCGTCCGGCGGTGCAGTCCTTCGCCGGTCGCAAGGCCGCGCTGCGGATCGACGCCGAATTGCACAGTGCGCTCACCGATCTCGCGCGCGAGCGGGGCGCGACGCTGTTCATGGTCGTGCACACCGCACTGGCCGTGCTGCTGGCGCGTTTGTCGGGCACCGAGGACATCGCGATCGGTACACCGATGGCGGGTCGCGGTGAGGCGGCGCTGGACGACATGATCGGCATGTTCGTGAACACGCTGGTGTTCCGGACGCGGGTCGATGCCGCGACGCCGTTCGCCGAACTGCTGGAAGCCCAGCGCGAGACCGACATCCAGGCGTTCGCCAACGCCGACGTCCCGTTCGAGCGCCTGGTCGAAACGCTGAACCCGGTCCGCTCGACCGCACGTCATCCGCTGTTCCAGATCGGTCTGTCCTTCCAGAACATGGGCGTGACGAACCTGGAACTGCCCGGTCTGACACTGTCCGGGATCGAGGTCGACACCGAGATCTCGCAGTTCGACCTGCACCTGTTCCTGGCCGACGGTTACGACGACGCCGGCGCGCCGAACGGGATCGACGGCTACTTCACCTACGCGACGGATCTGTTCGACGCCGCGACGGTCGAGGGTTTCGCGACCCGGTTCCTGCGTCTGCTGGGTGAGATCGCCGCTGCGCCAACGACTCCCGCCGGTGAGCTGGAGATCGTCGACGCGGCCGAACGCTCGCTGCTGCTGCGGGATTGGAACGACACCGCGCATCCGGTCGAGGCGACCGCGCTGCTGGACGGATACCGCGGCATGGTGGCCGCGCATCCGGATCGCGTCGCGGTGTCCTTCGAGGGCGAAGAGCTCACCTACCAGGAGTTCGACGAGCGGGTCAATATCCTTGCGCGGCGGTTGATCTGGGCCGGTGTCGGTCCGGAAGTGCTTGTCGCACTGGCGATCCGACGTTCGATCGATCTCGTTGTGAGCATGTACGCGGTGATCACCGCGGGTGGTGCTTACGTGCCGCTGGATCCGGATCATCCTGCCGAGCGCATCGCGCATGTGCTCGAGACCGCGCAACCGGTATGCGTGCTGACCCGTGCCGCCGACGAGGTCGCGGTGCCCGACGGCATCGAGGTGCTGGACCTGGAGACCATCGATCTCGATGGTTTCGAGGTCACGCCGCTGGAGCCCGATGAGCTGGAAGGCCCTGTCTTCCCGGACAATCCGGCGTACGTGATCTTCACCTCCGGTTCCACCGGACGCCCGAAGGGTGTGGCGGTGCCCGGCTCGGCCGTGGTGAACCAGATCGCCTGGATCACCGGCGAATACGGCATCGACCAGGACGACGTGGTGCTGTTCAAGACCCCGTCGACGTTCGACGTGTCGGTGTGGGAGTTGTTCGCCCCCTTGGCCGTCGGCGCGCGCATGGTGATCGCGAGCCCGGACGGTCATCGCGACCCGCAGTACCTCGCCGACGTGATCGCCGCCGAGCGGGTCACCATGACCTCGTTCGTGCCGTCGATGCTGCGGGTGTTCTCCGACAGCGTGTCCGCGCAGGCGCTCGCGGCGGTGCGCATCCTGTTCGTCGCCGGTGAGGCGCTGACGCCGGACACCGTGGCCGCGTTCGGCCGCCTGGGTGTGTCCGCGCGGCTGCACAACCTCTACGGGCCGACGGAATTCACCGTCCACGCCACCTACGCGCCGGTCGCCGAGAGCGTCAGCGCCGCCGTGCCGATCGGTTCGCCGGTGTGGAACGCCCAGGCGTACGTGCTGGATTCGCGACTGCGTCCGGTGCCGGTGGGTGTCGCGGGTGAGCTGTATCTGTCGGGCGCGCAGACCGCGCGCGGCTATCTGGGCCGCGCCGACCTGACCGCCGACCGGTTCGTGGCGAATCCGTTCGGGGACAACGGTTCCCGCATGTACCGCACGGGTGACCTGGTCCGGCACACGGGTGACGGCGCGATCGTCTACCTGGGCCGCACCGACTTCCAGGTCAAGCTGCGCGGTCAGCGCATCGAACTCGGTGAGATCGAATCCGAGCTCACCGCAACCGATTCCGTCGCGCAGGCGGTCGCGGTCGTGCACTCCGACGAGCGCGCCGGGGACCGTCTGGTCGCCTACGTGGTGCCCGCCGCCGGAAGCCTCGACGTCGAGGCGCTGCGTGCGCACCTGGTCGCGCAACTGCCGTCCTACATGGTTCCCTCGGCGTTCGTCGTGCTGGATGTGTTGCCGCTCAACGCGAACGGCAAGCTGGACCGCCGGGCGCTGCCGGAGCCGGAGTTCGAGGCCGCCGCCTTCCGCGCGCCGTCCACCCCGATCGAGGAGATCGTGGCGGGCGTGTTCGCCGATGTGCTCGGCGTCGAGCGGATCGGCCTGGACGACGATTTCTTCGGCCTCGGCGGCAACTCGCTGCTGGCCACGCAGGTCACCGCCCGGATCGGCGCGGCGCTGGACGCGCAGGTGCCGGTGCGGGTGCTGTTCGAGTCCTCGACGGTCGCCGGTCTGGCGGTCAAGGTGGAACAGGGTTCCGCGGCCGCCGACCGTCCGGCGCTGGTCGCCCAGCCGCGTCCCGAGTTGGTGCCGCTGTCGCTGGCCCAGCAGCGGATGTGGTTCCTGAACCGCTTCGATCAGCAGTCCGCGGCCTATCACGTGCCGGTCGCGGTGCGGTTGACCGGTGAGTTGGACATCGCGGCGCTGCGGGCCGCGGTGGGCGACGTCATCGAGCGGCACGAGGTGCTGCGCACCATCTACCCGGAGCGCGACGGCCTCGCGCATCAGGTGATTCTGCCTGCGGCACAGGCAGTTCCGGACCTCGAGCCGATCGCCGTCGCGCCGGATGCGTTGCGGGAGACCGTCACCGAACTGGTCACCGCGAGCTTCGACGTGAGTTCCGAAGTGCCGCTGCGGGTTCGGTTGCTGCGGGTGGAGACCGCGGGCGCGACCGAACACGTCCTGGTCGTCGTGGCGCACCACATCACCGCGGACGGCTGGTCGATGGGCCCGCTGACCCGCGACGTGATGCTCGCCTACGCCGCCCGCAGCACCGGTGAGGCTCCGACCTGGACGCCGCTGCCCGTGCAGTACGCGGACTTCAGCATCTGGCAGCGCGAGTCGCTGGGTGTCGAGGACGATCCGGCCAGCGTGCTGGCCGCCCAGGCCGACTACTGGCGCGGTGCGCTGGCGGGCCTGCCCGACGAGCTGAATCTGCCCGTCGACCGGCCGCGCCCGAATGTGCCGACCTATCGCGGCGGCCGGGTGCCGTTCACCCTCGACGCCGAGCTGCACGCCGCGCTCCAGCGGCTGGCCCGCGCGCGGCACACGACATTGTTCATGGTCGTGCACGCCGCGCTCGCGACGTTCCTGGCGAAGCTGTCCGGCACCGACGACATCGCGGTCGGCACCCCGGTCGCCGGTCGCGGCCGCGCCGAACTGGACGACGTGGTCGGTATGTTCGTCAACACGCTGGTGCTGCGCACCGGCGTGCGGCCCGAGGCGAGCTTCACCGAACTGCTCGCTCAGGCCCGGGAGACCGATCTGCAAGCGTTCGCGCACGCGGACATCCCGTTCGAGCGCCTGGTCGAGATGCTCTCGCCGGAGCGTTCCACGGTGCGCAACCCGCTGTTCCAGGTCGCGCTGTCGTTCGAGAACATGCCCGAGACCGCCTTCGAACTGCCCGGCCTGCGCGTCGGCGCGGTCGAGTTCGAGTCCGGGATCGAGAAGTTCGACCTGTCGCTGACCATGCGGGAATCGCTCGACGATTCCGGTATGCAGGCCGAATTCTCCTTCGCGCGTGACCTTTTCGACGACGACACGGTCGAGGTGCTGGCCCGCCGGTTCGTCCGCCTGCTGGGCGCGCTGGTCGCCGAGCCGGAGGTCGCGGTCGGTGACGTCTCGCTGCTGACCGCGTCGGAATTCGAGCTGCTCACCCACGTGCACGGCGACGACGTCATGGCCACGGGCCTGCTGCCGGATCTGCTGAGCCGCGGCCTGGAGCTGGGCCGCGACCGGATCGCGGTGCGCTACGAGGGACGTTCGATCACCTACGGCGAACTCGACGAGCGCTCGAACCGCCTGGCGCGGGTGCTGATCGATCGCGGTGTGGGCCCGGAAAGGCTGGTGGCCCTGTCCTTCCCGCGCGCCTACGAGATGGTGCTGGCCGTGCTGGCGGTCACCAAGGCCGGTGGCGCGCACGTGCCGGTGGACCCGACCTATCCCGAGGACCGCGTGACGCACATGCTCACCGATTCCGGTGCGGTACTGGGCATCACGAGTTCGCAGCATGTGGCCGACCTGGCCGGTGGCGTGGAGTGGCTGGTCCTGGACGACCCGTCGACCGAAAAGCTGTGTGCCGCACGGTCGTCCGAGCCGGTCACCGATGCGGACCGGATCACCCCGCTGCGCATGCGGCATCCGGCGTACGTGATCTACACCTCCGGTTCGACCGGCCGGCCCAAGGGTGTCACGGTGACGCACGCGGGTCTGGGTGGCCTGGTCGACGTCGCGGTGGGGCATTACGAGATGGAGCTGGGGTCACAGGATCGGCTGCTGCACATCTGCTCGCCGAGTTTCGACCCGTCGGTGCTGGAATGGCTGTGCGCCTTCTACACCGGCGCGACCCTGGTGATCGCGCCCGCGCACATCATCGGCGGTACCGATCTGGCCGAGCTGATGCAGTCCGAGCAGGTCACGCACCTCATCATCACCCCGGCCGTGCTGGGCACCGTCGACCCGGCCGGACAGCGACAGGTGCGGATCGCCTCGGTCGGTGGCGATGTGACCACGCCGGAACTGCTCGCCAAGTGGGAGCCGGGCCGCAAGTACTTCAACGCCTACGGTCCGACCGAGACCACGATCATCTCCTCCTACGCGCGGCTGTCGCCGGGCCGCCACATCACCATCGGCGATCCGGTGCACGGCATGTCGGCCCTGGTCCTGGACGCGCGGCTGCATCCGGTGCCGCCGGGTGTCGCGGGTGAGCTGTATCTCGCGGGCGCGGGCGTGGCGCGCGGTTACCGCAACCGCCCCGACCTGACCGCGGATCGCTTCGTGCCCAACCCGTTCGGCGCACCGGGCGCGCGGATGTACCGCACCGGTGACGTGGTGCGCTGGTACGCCGAACCGGGCGAGCGCGCCGGGAACGAGGCCGTGGCGTCGGTGCCGTGGGAGCTGGACTACGTGGGTCGCTCGGACTTCCAGGTGAAGATCCGCGGCTTCCGCATCGAACTGGGCGAGATCGACGCCGTGCTGGGCACCCACCCGGACGTCGAGTTCGCCTTCACGATGGGACGCGAAACCGCCGCGGGCGCAACGATTCTGGTCTCGTACGTGCTGGGCGTCGCGGGCCGCGCGGTCGATCCGGCCGACGTCAGCGCGCACGTCGCGCGGACCCTGCCGCCGCACATGGTCCCCGCGGCCATCGTGGTGCTGGACGAGATCCCGCTGACCCCGGTCGGCAAGCTGGATCGCCGGGCGCTGCCCGAACCCGAACTCGCGCCGCGCGAATTCCGTGCTCCCGCAGGCGAGATCGAGACGATCATCGCCGAGGTGTTCGCCGAGGTGCTGGGCGTCGACCAGATCGGCGTGGACGATTCGTTCTTCTCGCTGGGCGGCGATTCGATCCTGTCGATCCAGCTGGTGTCGCGGACCAAGGCGCGCGGCGTGGTGTTCTCCCCGCGCGACGTCTTCGAACGTCGCACGGTGGCAGCGCTGGCCGAAATCGCCACGCGCGGTGACGATTCCGATCGCCGACAGCTGGCCGAGCTGCCCGGCGCGGGTGTCGGTGAGATCCCGCTGAGCGCGATCATGACGCAGCTGCTGTCCAGTGGTTCGTCCTACGAGCGGTTCTCGCAGTCGATGACGGTCCGGCTGCCCGCGGGCATCGACCGCCCGACGCTGGTCGCCACCCTGGACGCGGTCTTCGAACACCACGACGTGCTGCGTTCGCGGCTGCGCGGCGACGCCGAGAGCGGCTGGGTCTTCGAGGCCCTCGCACCCGGCGCGGTCGATGTCGACGCGCTGCTGCGTCGCGTCGAGGTGCCCGCCGATATCGATGACGAGGCGCTGAACCGCCTCGCGACCGCGGAACTCGATGCGGCACTGGGACGTCTGGATCCGGCGAACGCGGCCATGATGCAGTTCGTCTGGTTCGCCGCCGACGCGGGCAGCGCCCGACGTGACGCGCTGCTGATCGTCGGCCACCACTTCGTGGTCGACGGCGTGTCCTGGCGCATCCTGCTCCCGGACTTCGCGATGGCCTGGTCCCAGCTGGCGGCCGGACAGCCGGTGACGCTGCCCGCCAACGGCACCTCGATGCGGCGGTGGGCGCACGCGCTCGCCGAGGCCGCCACCGATGCCGCGCGGACCGCGGAACTGCCGTTCTGGCAACGGGTTTCGGCGACCCCGGACCCGCAGCTGGGCTCGCGGGCGTTCGATCCCGCGGTCGACACCAACGCGACCGTGGATCAGGTGCGCGTCAGCGTCCCCGCCGACGTCACCGAGGCCGTGCTGACCACGCTGCCGGGCCTCTACCACGGCGGCGTCAACGACGGACTGCTCTCCGCGCTGGCCCTGGCCGTCGCGCGGTGGCGTTCGCGCGCCGGTGACGCCGCGCTGATCCGGGTCGAGGGCCACGGCCGCGAGGAAGAGGTCGTACCGGGCGCGGACCTGTCGCGCACGGTCGGCTGGTTCACCACCGCCTACCCGGTGCGGCTGGATCCGGCCGGGGCCGATCTGGACGACGCGTTCGCCGGTGGACCCGCGCTGGGCGCGGTGGTCAAGGCGATCAAGGAACAGCTGCTGGCCGTGCCCGACAAGGGCCTCGGCTACGGTCTGCTGCGCCGCCTGAACCCCGAAACCGCTGGGCTGCTGGGTGATCCGGGTCAGATCAGCTTCAACTACCTGGGCCGGATCTCCGCCGGTGAGGTCCCCGAGGGACTCGCCGAACTGGGCTGGGTCCCGGTGGACGACCTGGGCGATCTGTCGGTCGGCCAGGACGCCGATATGCCCGCCAACGGCGCGGTCGACATCAACGCCATCGTCACCGACGGTGAGCAGGGCCTGCGCCTGGGCGCGTCCTTCACCTTCCCGACCGGTCTGCTGGACCGGGAGCAGGTGCGGGAGTTCGCGGACCTGTGGGTCGCGGCGCTGACCGCCCTCGCGCGGCACGCCCGTCGCCCGGACGCCGGTGGTCTGACGCCGTCGGATCTGCCGCTGGTGCCCGCCACCCAGACCGATATCGCGGTGTGGGAGAAGAACTATCCGGCGATGATCGATGTGTGGCCGCTCTCGACCTTGCAGTCGGGTCTGCTGTTCCACGCGTTGCTGGCGCAGCAGGGCGTGGATGTCTACACCGTGCAGTCCACCGTCGGGCTGAGCGGCGCGGTCGACATCACCCGGCTGCGGTCGGCCGCCCAGGGCATCCTGGTGCGGTACCCGAACCTGCGCACCGCGTTCGTCACCGACGCCGACGGGCGTTCGGTGCAGGTCGTACTGGATAAGGTCGAAGCGCCCTGGCGCGAGGTGGATCTTACCGATCTGCCTGCGGCACAACGTGATACCGAGCTGAAGCGGCTGATGGCCGCGGACCGGGCCGAGCACTTCGACATGTCCGCGCCGCCGCTGCTGCGCTTCACGCTGTACCGCCTCGAGGCGCACGAGTGGCAGATCGTCATCACCACGCACCACATCCTGCTGGACGGCTGGTCGATGCCGCCGCTGCTGCGGGATCTGCTGATGCTGTACGCGGTGCGCGGCGATGCGAGCGTGCTGCCGCGCGTCGCGCCGTACCGGAACTACCTGGCCTGGCTGGCCGGTCGTGACAAGGACGCCTCGCTGCGCGCCTGGCAGACCGCGCTGTCCGGGGTCGAGGAGCCGACGCTGCTCGCCCCGCAGGTCGTGGTCGAGGAGCAGACCTACGAGATCGGCCGTCAGGTCACCGAGATCGACGCGGCCCGGACCGAGCGGATCAAGCGGTACTGCGCCGAGCTGGGCATCACGGTCAACACGCTGATCCAGGCCGCGTGGGGTGTGCTGCTGAGCCGGATGACCGGCCAGGACGACGTGATGTTCGGCGCGACGGTCTCGGGTCGTCCGGCGGAACTGCCGGGCGTGGAGTCGATGGTCGGCCTGTTCATCAACACCCTGCCGGTGCGGGTGCGCGTGGACGACGACGCGTCGGTCGGGCAGCTGCTGTCGGATCTGCAAGCGGCACAGGCGGATCTGCTCGATCACCACTACGTCGGCCTGACCGATATCCAGCGGGTCGCGGGTACCGGCGTCGGCTTCGACTCGCTCGTGGTGTTCGAGTCGTACCCGGTGGACAAGGACGCGATCGAGGCGACCAGTTCCATCGACGGCATGTCGGTGACCGGCGCGGGCATGTACGACGACACCCATTACCCGATGACGGTGATGGTCAGCGCCGAGGCGACCGTGGTGCTGGCGATGAAGTACCTGGTCAGCCACTTCACCGACGATCAGGTGACCGAGCTGTCCGCGCGTCTGCTGCGGGTACTGGACGTGCTGGTGGATCGGCCGGACCGTCGCGTGGGCGAGATCGATCTGCTCGACGACGCCGAACGCGATCGAATCCTGGTGCGCTGGAACGACACTCGGCACGAGGTCGCGCCGGAGCTGCTGCTCGACGGATACCGCCGCACGGTGGCCGCGCACCCGGATCGGGTGGCCGTGGTCTTCGAGGGTGCGGAACTGACCTATCGCGAGTTCGACGAGCGGGTCAATATCCTTGCGCGGCGGTTGATCTGGGCCGGTGTCGGTCCGGAGTCGCTTGTCGCACTGGCGATTCGGCGTTCTGTCGATCTGGTCGTGAGTATGTACGCGGTGATCACGGCCGGTGGTGCGTATGTGCCGTTGGATCCGGATCATCCGGCCGAGCGCATCGCGCATGTGCTCGAGACCGCGCAGCCGGTGTGTGTGCTGACCCGTACGGCCGACGCGGTTCCGGTGCCCGACGGCATCGAGGTGCTCGACCTGGAGACCGTCGACCTGGACGGTTTCGATGTCACGCCTGTGGAGCCGGACGAGCTGGAAGGCCCTGTCTTCCCGGACAATCCGGCGTACGTGATCTTCACGTCCGGTTCCACGGGACGCCCGAAGGGGGTCGCGGTCTCGCACGCCGCGATCCACAACCAGATCACCTGGATGCTCGCCGAGTACCCGATGGGCGCGGGTGACGTCTACTTCCAGAAGACCGCGACCACGTTCGACGTCTCGCTGTGGGGCTACTTCATGCCGCTGCGCGCGGGATCGAAGCTGGTCGTCGCCACCCACGACGGGCATCGCGATCCGGAGTACCTCGCGGAAACCATTGCCGCGCAGCAGGTCACGGTCACCGACTTCGTGCCCTCGATGCTGACGGTGTTCGCCGCGCACACCCCGGCCGGTGCGGTGCCGACGTTGCGTGACGTGTTCGTCATCGGTGAGGCGCTGCCGCCGCAGACCGTCGCCGGGATGCGCGAGATCTCCACCGCGACAGTGCACAACCTGTACGGCCCGACCGAGGCCGCGGTCTCGATCACCTACTGGCCCGCGACCGGCGACGAGCGCTTCAGCGTGCCGATCGGTGCGCCGCAATGGAATTCGCAGGTGTACGTGCTGGATTCGCGGTTGCGGCCGGTTCCGGCGGGTGTCGCCGGTGAGCTGTACCTCGCGGGCGATCAGTTGGCGCGCGGTTATGTGGCGCGTCCGGATCTGACCTCGGATCGTTTCGTGGCGGATCCGTTCTCCACCACCGGCGAGCGTATGTACCGCACGGGCGACCTGGTGTCGTGGCGCGTCACCGACGGCGCGCCGGTGCTGGATTACATCGGCCGCACCGACTTCCAGGTGAAGTTCCGTGGTCAGCGCATCGAACTCGGCGAGATCGAATCGGCGCTGCTGGCGCATCCGACGGTCAGCCAGACCGTGGTGCTGGTGATGCCCTCGGATCTGGGCGATCAACTGGTGGCCTACACCGTGCCCGCGCCCGGCCGGACGATCGACCAGCGCGAGTTGCTGGCCGCCGCCGGAGAATCGTTGCCCGCGTACATGATTCCCGCCGCGATCGTCGAACTGGCCGAGTTCCCGCTGAACACCAGTGGCAAGCTGGATCGAAAGGCGTTGCCGGAACCGGAACTCGCGCATCGCGAGTTCCGCGCGCCGTCCACCCCGATCGAGGAGATCGTCGCGAACGTCTTCGCCGAGGTGCTCGGTGTGGACCGGGTCGGCGCGGACGACGACTTCTTCGCCCTCGGCGGTAACTCGCTGATCGCGACGCAGGTCACCGCACGTCTGGGGGCCGCGCTGGAGACCCGGGTCTCGGTGCGGGAGCTGTTCGAACGCTCCAGCGTGGCCGAACTGGCCGCGCGGGTCGCGCAGTACGCGGGTTCCGATGTCGCCCGGCCCGCGCTGGCCGCGACCGTGCGGCCGGAGCAGGTGCCGTTGTCGCTGGCCCAGCAGCGGATGTGGTTCCTGAACCGCTTCGATCCGACGTCCACCGCCTATCACGTGCCCGCCGCGGTGCGGTTGTCCGGGAACGTGGATCTGGACGCGTTGCAGGCCGCGGTCCGCGATCTGATCGAGCGTCACGAGGTACTGCGCACGGTCTACCCGGAACGTGAGGGCTTCGCGCAGCAGGTGATTCTGCCTGTGGCACAAGCGGTTCCGGACCTGACGCCGGTACCGGTACAGCCGGATGCGGTGCAGTCCACCGTGCTCGACCTGGTCACCGCCGCGTTCGACGTGACGACCGAGGTCCCGCTGCGGGCCCGGCTGCTGCGCGTCGACGCTGCAACCGACCACGTAGGCACCTCGGACGTGGCTGACGCACACGGCACCATCGGCTCGCGCCTGGCGACCGATCACACGGGCACCTCGGACGTGGCTGACGCACGCGACACCACCGGCTCGCGCCCGGCGACCGACCACGCGGGCACTGCGGACGTGGCCGATGCACACGGCACGACCGGCTCGCGCTCGGTGGCCGACCACACCTCTGCCGTACCCGGCGACGCCGAATACGTCCTGGTGTTCGTCGCTCACCACATCACCGCGGACGGCTGGTCGATGGGTCCGCTGACCCGCGACCTGATGCTCGCCTACGCGGCCCGTACGGCCGGTGAGGCCCCGGCGTGGACCCCGCTGCCGGTGCAGTACGCGGACTTCAGCGTCTGGCAGCGCGCGGTGCTGGGCTCCGAGGACGACCCGGACAGCGTGCTCTCCGCGCAGGCCGAATTCTGGCGGACCACCCTCGCGGATCTGCCCGACGAGCTGAACCTGCCGGTGGACAGGCTGCGCCCGGCGGTGCCGTCGTATCGCGGTGGGCACGTGCTGTTCCCGATCGACGCCGAGGTGCACGAGGCGCTGCGGGCGATCGCGCGGCAGCAGAACACCACGTTGTTCATGGTCGTGCACGCCGCGCTGGCGGTGCTGCTGGCCAAGCTCAGCGGCACCGAGGACATCGCCGTGGGCACGCCCATCGCGGGTCGCGGTGAGGCCGAACTCGACGATCTGATCGGTATGTTCGTCAACACGCTGGTGTTGCGGACCGAGGTCAGCGGCCAGCGCAGCTTCCTCGAGTTGCTGGCCGGTGCCCGCGAGGCCGACCTGCAAGCGTTCGCGCACGCGGACATTCCGTTCGAGCGGCTGGTCGAGCTGCTCGCGCCGGAGCGGTCCACCGCGCGCAACCCGCTGTTCCAGGTCGCGCTGTCCTTCGAGAACATGCCCGAGACGACGTTCGAACTGCCCGATCTGAAGGTCGGCGGCCTCGAATTCGATTCCGGCATCGAGAAATTCGATCTCTCGCTGACCCTGCGCGAGCTGCCCGGCTCGGGGATCTCGGCGCAATTCTCCTTCGCCCGTGACCTTTTCGATCAGGATTCGGTCGAGGTGATCGCGGCCCGCTTCGTGCGACTGCTGCGGCAGATCGTGGCGCGCCCGGACATCTCGGTCGGCGATCTCGAGCTGATCGAGGACAGCGAACGCGCGGATCTGGTCTCGCGCAACGGACTTCCCGCCAGCACGCCGCGCACCCTGCCGGAACTGCTGGCCGAGGCCGTCGCGCGCGATCCGCAGGCGATCGCCGTGGTGGAGGGCCACGCGCCCGTGGCGGGTCCGTCGTGGGGCCGCAGCCTGACCTACGGCGAACTCGACGAACGCTCGAACCGCTTGGCGCGCTTGCTGATCGAGCGTGGCCTGGGCGCCGAGGATCTGGTGGCCGTGGCGGTGCCGCGATCGCTGGACTCGTATCTCGCGGAGTGGTCGGTGACCAGGTCGGGTGCGGCGTTCGTGCCGATCGACCCGACCTATCCGGCCGACCGGATCGCGCACATGCTCACCGATTCCGGTGCGAAGGTCGGTCTGACCGTGGCCTCGGTGCACGAGCAACTGCCCGATTCGGTGCAGTGGCTGGTGCTGGACGAGCTGGACACCACCGCGTTCGACGCGGCCCCGGTGACCGACGCGGATCGGGTGCGTCCGGTGGTTCCGGCGCATCCCGCCTACGTCATCTACACCTCCGGTTCGACCGGCGTCCCCAAGGGCGTCATGGTCACCCACGCGGGTCTGGCCAACTTCCGGGACGAGCAGCTCGCGCTCTACAGCCTCGACTCCGCAACGCGCGCACTGCATTTCGCCTCGCCGAGCTTCGATGCGTCGATCCTGGAAATGCTGCTCGCCGTGGGTGCGGGTGGACGTCTGGTCATCGTCCCGCCGGGCGTCTACGGCGGTGCGGAACTGGCCGAGCTGATCCGCTCCGAGGGCGTCACGCACGCGTTCATCACCCCGGCCGCGCTGTCCACGGTCGATCCGGCCGGGCTGGACAGCCTGCGGGTGCTGACCGCCGGTGGTGAGGCCGTGCCCGCCGATCTGGTCGCCAAGTGGGTCGTTCCGCTGGCCGACGGGACCGTGCGCCGGATGCACAACGTGTACGGGCCGACGGAAACCACCATCGCGACCACGCTCGGCGCGCTCGCGCCCGACGAGCCGGTCGCCCTGGGCGGTCCGATCCGCGGTATGCGGCTGCTGGTCCTGGACGAGCGGCTGCGGCCGGTGCCGGTGGGTGTCGCGGGTGAGCTGTACCTGTCGGGTATCCAGCTCGCGCGGGGGTACCACGCCCGCAACGGCCTGACCGCGCAGCGGTTCGTGGCCGATCCGTACGTGTTCGGCGGACGCCTCTACCGCACCGGTGACGTGGTCCGGTGGACCGCCGCCGGTTCGGTGGAATACGTCGGCCGCTCGGACTTCCAGGTCAAGGTGCGTGGTTTCCGCATCGAACTGGGTGAGATCGACGCCGCCCTCACCGCGCACGAGACGGTCGGCTTCGCGGTCACCCTCGGTCATCGGGGTGCCGCCGGAGTTACCGCGCTGGTGTCGTATGTCGTTGCGGCACAGGACTATTCGATCGACGTCGGCGCACTCGCCGCGCACCTGCAGGATCGTCTGCCCGCCTACATGGTGCCCGCGTCGATCATGGTGCTGGACCGCGTCCCGCTGACCCCGGTGGGCAAGCTGGACCGGCGTGCCCTGCCCGAGCCGGTGTTCGAGGCCGAGACGCAGTTCCGCGCGCCGCGCACCCCGATCGAGGAGGTCGTGGCGGGTGTGTTCGCCGCGGTGCTCGGTGTGGACCGGGTCGGCGCGGACGACGATTTCTTCGCTCTCGGCGGTAACTCGCTGGTCGCGACGCAGGTCACCGCGCGCATCGGCGCGGCCCTGGACACCACGGTCACGGTGCGTTCGCTGTTCGAGTCGCCCACGGTGGCCGGACTCGCGGAGGCCGTGGCGGCATCCAGTCGCGGCGAGCGGGTCGAGATCGGCAGTCTGGAACGGCCGCAACGGATTCCGCTGTCGCTCGCGCAGCAGCGGATGTGGTTCCTGAACCGGTTCGATCCCGATTCCACCGCGTACAACGTGCCGATCGCGGTGCGGCTGACCGGTGTGCTGAACATCCCCGCGTTGCGCGCGGCGATCGGCGATCTGGTGGCCCGGCACGAGGTGCTGCGCACGGTGTACCCGGAGACCGATCAGGGGCCGGTGCAGGTGATTCTGCCTGCGGTGCAGGCGATTCCGTCGCTCGATGTGCGGGTGACCGGGCCGGATCAGGTCGAAGCGGCGGTGCTGGAGTTCTTCTCGGCCTCGTTCGATGTGACCGCCGAGGTGCCGCTGCGGGTGGCCGTGTTCGAGGTGGCCGCGGCGGGAGCCGACGGTACGGGTGAATACGTGCTCGCGATGGTCGTGCACCACATCTCCGGCGACGGTTCGTCGATGGGACCGCTCACTCGCGATCTGATGACCGCGTACGCGGCCCGCTCGGCGGGTACCGCCCCGGACTGGGAGCCGCTGGCCGCGCAGTACGCGGACTACAGCATCTGGCAGCGTGCGGTGCTGGGCTCGGAGGACGATCCGGAATCGTTGGCCGCCAAGCAGATCGGGTACTGGCGCCGGGCGCTGGCGGAGCTGCCCGATCAGCTGGATCTGCCCGCGGACCGGCCGCGTCCGGCGGTGCAGACCTTCGCCGGTGGCACGGTCGGCCTGCGCATCGACGCGCAGACCCATGCCGCGCTGGTGAACGTCGCGCGGGAACAGGGCGCGACGCTGTTCATGGTCGTGCACACCGCGCTCGCGGTGCTGCTGGCCCGCCTGTCGGGCACCGAGGACATCGCGATCGGCACCCCGATCGCGGGCCGCGGTGAGGCGGCGCTGGACGACATGATCGGCATGTTCGTGAACACCCTGGTGTTCCGCACCCAGGTCGAGTCCGGTGCGGCCTTCACCGATCTGCTTGCGACGCAACGCGAATCGGATATCCAGGCGTTCGCTCACGCCGACGTCCCGTTCGAGCGTCTGGTCGAGGTGCTCAACCCGGAACGATCCACCGCGCGGCATCCGCTGTTCCAGGTCGGTATGTCGTTCCAGAACCTGGCCCGGATCAGCCTGGAACTGCCCGGTATGACCGTGTCCGGACTCGACGTGGACGTCGAGATCTCGCAGTTCGACCTGCATCTGATCGTGGGTGACGGCTACGACGAGTCGGGCGCGCCGCTCGGCATCGCCGGCGACCTCACCTACGCGACCGATCTGTTCGACCGCGAGACCGCGCAACTGTTCGCGGACCGGTTCGTGCGACTGCTCGGCGAGATCGTGGCCGCGCCCGGCACGCCCGTCGGCGATCTGAACTACCTGGACGCGGGCGAGATCACCGCGCTGGTGTCGGACCGCAACGCGACCGCGCACGAGACCGATCGCGCGGCGACCCTGGTGTCGCTGCTCGAACGCACCGTCTCGGGCACGCCGGACGCGCCCGCGCTGATCGCACCCGACGGCCGCACGATCAGCTACGCCGAACTCGGTTCCCGGGTGAATCGTCTTGCGCGTCAGCTGATCTCGCTCGGTGTGGGTCCGGAGGCGCGGGTCGCGCTGGCACTGCGCCGGTCGGTGGATCTGGTCGTGGCCATGTACGCGGTGGCGACCGCCGGTGGTGCGTATGTGCCGGTGGATCCGGATCAGGCGGCCGAGCGGACCGATTACATCCTCGACACCGCGGGCCCGGTCTGCGTGCTGACCAATGCCGAGACCGCGTTCGAGACCACGATCGCTCCGGTCGTGCGGATCGATGCGGATCAGGACGGCTCCGACGCGCCGATCACGGCCGCCGAGCGACTCGGTGTGCTGCGTCCGGACAACACCGCGTACGTCATCTTCACCTCAGGTTCGACGGGCCGCCCGAAGGGCGTGGCCGTGCCGCACGCGGCGATCGTGAACCAGTTGCTCTGGGAGACAGCGGAATACGGCCTCGGCGCGGACGATGCGGTGCTGCTCAAGACCGCCGCCACCTTCGACCTGTCGGTCTGGGAGTTCTGGACCGCCGCGGTCTGCGGCGGCCGGTTGGTAGTCGCCACGGCCGACGGGCATCAGGATCCGGAGTACCTGAACGCGCTGATGGCCCGCGAGTCGGTGACCACGTTGCATGTGGTGCCCTCGATGCTCGACGCGCTGCTCACCGAATCCGATGGGACACTGCCGGATTCGCTGCGACGGGTGCTGGCGATCGGCGAGGCGCTGCCGGGTTCGGTGGCGCAGCGTTTCCGCGCGGGGAACGCGGCCGGGCTGTTCAACCTGTACGGGCCCACCGAGGCGGCCGTCTCGATCACCAGTCACCAGGTCGACGCGGCCGATGTGACGTCGGTGTCGATCGGTGTGCCGGAGTGGAATTCCCAGGTGTACGTGCTGGATTCGCGGTTGCGGCCAGTGCCCGCGGGTGTTCCGGGCGAGCTGTATCTGGCCGGTGCGCAGCTGGCGCGCGGCTACTTCGGTCGCGCGGAGCTGACCTCGGATCGGTTCGTGGCCAACCCGTTCGCGAACGGCGAGCGGATGTACCGCACCGGTGACCTCGCGGTCTGGAATGCCAACGGCGAGTTGGACTATCGCGGCCGTACCGACTTCCAGGTGAAGATTCGCGGTTTCCGTATCGAACTGGGTGAGATCGAGGCGGCGCTGCTGGCGCTGCCGCAGGTCACGCAGGCCGCGGTGCTCGCGAAGTCCGATCCGCGCCTGGGTGACCGGCTGGTCGCCTACCTGGTGACCTCGGACGCGGAACTCGATGTGGCGCAGGTGCGTTCGGAGCTGTCCACGAACCTGCCGTCCTACATGGTGCCCGCGGCCTTCGTGACGCTCGACGCGCTGCCGTTGAACGTGAACGGCAAGCTGGACCGAAAGGCGTTGCCGGAACCCGAATTCGAGTCCACTCCGTACCGCGCGCCCGCGACGCCGACCGAACAGATCGTCGCCGAGGTGTTCGCCGACGTGCTCGGTCGCGAGGGGATCGGCGTGGACGACGACTTCTTCGGCATCGGCGGTAACAGCATCCTGTCGATCCAGGTGGTGTCGCGGTCCAAGGCCCGCGGTGTGGTGTTCAGTGCCCGCGAGGTGTTCGAGCGGCGCACCATCGCCGGGATCGCCGCGGGTGCGGTGCTCGGCAGTAGCGAACTCGAACTGCCGACCGGTCCGCTGGTCGAGGTCGGCGCGGCCGATCAGGCGGCGTGGGAGCAGACCTATCCGGCGCTGACCGAGGTGTGGCCGCTCTCGCCGTTGCAGTCGGGTCTGTACTTCCTCGCGGTGATGTCGGAGTCGAGCCGGGACGTCTACAGCCAGCAGGCGCGCCTGGACTTCACCGGAACTCTCGACGCCGAGCGGCTGCACGCCGCGGTGCAGGCGCTGGTGGATCGCTACGAGAACCTGCGCGTGGCCTTCACCACCGACGCCGACGGCAAGGCCGTGCAGATCGTTCAGGATCGGATCGAAGTGCCTTGGCGCGAAACCGATCTCACCGAGCTGCCCGCCGCTGAGCGCGAGCTCGAGATGCAGCGGCAGCTGGCGCAGGATCGCGCGGTGCCGTTCGACATGGCCGCGCCGCCGCTGATCCGCTTCGGGCTGTTCAAGCTCGACACGGACGATGATCCGGCGACGCAGCAGTGGCGTTTGGCGATCACCGCGCACCACATCCTGTTCGACGGCTGGTCGATGCCGCTGCTCATGCGGGATCTGCTGGTGCTGTACGCGGTGCACGGCGATGTGAGCGTGCTGCCGCACGTCGCGTCGTACCGGGACTTCCTGGCGTGGCTGTCGGTGCGTGACCGCGAGGAGTCGCTACAGGCATGGGCGCGTGCCCTGGCCGGTATCGACGAGCCGACTCTGATTGCGCCGCAACAGAAGTCGTCCGATGCCTTCGATGTCGAGCATGTGAGCATCGCGCTCGACGCCGAGCGCACCCAGCGCCTGAGCAAGTTCTGCGCCGACCTCGGGATCACCGCGAACACGCTGATCCAGGCGTCGTGGGGGCTGCTGGTCGGTCGCCTGACCGGCCGCGGCGACGTGGTGTTCGGCGCGACCGTCTCGGGTCGTCCGGCCGAGCTGACCGGCATCGAGTCGATGGTCGGCCTGTTCATCAACACCCTGCCGGTGCGGGTGCGGGTCGAGGACCATCGCACGGTCGCCGATCTGCTGACCGGATTGCAGGGCGAGCAGGCCGCGCTGATGGACCACCACTACGTCGGGCTGCCCGACATCCTGCGGGTGGCCGGGCTCGGCGCGCAGTTCGATTCGCTGATCGTGTTCGAGTCGTATCCGGTGGATCGGGAGGCGATCGCCGCCGCCAGTTCCATCGACGGCGTCGCGGTGACCGGTATCGACTTCAAGGGTGGTACGGACTATCCGCTGACCATCACGGTGACCGCCGATACCACCATCGCGGTGAACCTGGAGTACCTGACCAACCGCTACAGCGAGGCCGCGGTGCGCACCCTCGCCACGCGGTTGGAGCGGGTGCTCGAGGCGCTGATCGGCGATCCGGACGCGCTGGTGGCCGACATCGACATCCTCGATGCCGCCGAGCGGGCCCGGATTCTGGCCGAATCCGGCGGCGCGGCAACCGAACCCGCGTCCGCGCGGGTCGGTGCGCGCACCCTGGCCAGTACGCTGGGCGCGGTCGTCGAGGAGGATCCGCAGGCTCCGGCGCTGCTGGTCGGCGAATCCGAAATCGGTTACCAGGTGGTCGATTCGCGGTCCTCGCAGCTGGCCCGGGTGCTGATCGATCGCGGTGTGGGCCCCGGCGACATCGTCGCGGTGGCGCTGCCGCGTTCGGTGGAGTCGGTGGTCGCGCTGTGGGCGGTGCAGAAGGCCGGTGCGGCGGCATTGTTCGCCGACGGCCTGTCCTTCGGCGAGATCGTCTCCGCCGGAGCGGGATTCGGCATCACACTGGAACCCGCGGCCAAGTCGATGCGCTGGCTGGTCCCCACCGATCCGAAGGTCCAATCGGAACTCGCCGCGGCCCCGGCCCACCCGGTCTCCTACGCCGACCGCCTGCGCCCGCTGCACGAGGACCACCCGGCCCTCATCGCCCGCCGTGCCGACGGCTCCTGGCTCACCCTGACCCAGGACCAGGCCCTCGACCACGCCGAAACCCTCCGCGAGGACAACGGAATCGACTACGAATCCACCACCTTCACCGCCGCCACCGCGGGCCCCGCAGCCCTGGCCGAATTCCTGGCCTCCGCCACCGCGGGCGCCCTCTCGGTCCTGCCCACCGGAGCCCCCCTCACGGACGACCTCTCAGACGGAGAGGTAACCCACTGGTTCGCGACCTCCGAGGAGTCCACCGCAGCCGCGGACGACGAGATCCAGGTGGTGATCACCGACTGACCCGGTTCCGGTGCAGAGTGGACCCGGCCACTTTGATGCCCTGACAGCTGTGCGGGGATGTCGTGTCCAGCGAAGTGCCGAACGCCCGGCTGGTGTCCGGTTCTTCGGAAAGTTCCGGCAGCCGATCAGCGGTTGGGGAGCGCGGTATATGTTGTGCGGCAGTTTATTCCGGGTATTCGCGAGCAGCGGGAACATGGGGCGGGCTGTCGGGGCGGCAATCGCTCCGGGCCTGCGGGCACGATGTCGTCGCAAACCCGCGTAGCGACGACCGGGTTGGCGATGGGAGCTTCTCGACTGCGGTATGTGTTGTGGGGCAGGGGGTTTCGGGAGGTTTCATGATCGACGGGTACTCGGGTGGTGATGGGTGTCACTTGGGGATACAGGTAGTGGGGTACTGCGGATTTTCTCGCGGGTGGGATGGATCGTGGGAGGGGACGGATCGTCCGTCGGGCCGCGGCAGTGCGTGTGGGCCTGTACCGCGGTCAGTTGGAGTAGGAAAACAGACGGTGGATCAGATCCTGTACTGGAATCTTCAGGTGCTCGGGGCGAACAGGACGGAGCACGCCGATGTCGGAGGAATGGCCAGGGCGCTCGCGATGACGCATCTGGCGATGTACGAGGCGTACCGCGGTATCGCCTCGATCCCATATCCCAGCTATCTCGCCGACCCGCCGGTTCCGGAACCGGGTGCGGCGCCGGACGCGGCCATGGCGGTCGCCGCGCACACCATCCTGACCGCGCTGTATCCGCAGTGGACCGCGCGCCTGGACAACGCCCTGCAGCGCACCGGCCTGAGCAGTTCGGGCCGCACCGGCGGCACCGCCCACGGCCTGGCGGTAGCCCAGGCGATCCTGGCCGTGGCCGGCGTGCCGGAATGAGTGGCCGCCAGCCGCTCGCGCATCGACTGAACCGACGGCAGACAATTTCTGGCTAACTCACCGTAGACTGAGTGCTCCACGGTTGTCGGGTGACGGCGGGAGTGGCGCATGACGGACACCGATGTCGATTCGGGACCGCTGCGGGGCAGGGCGCGCTGGTTCGCGCTGGGGGCACTCGCGCTGGCGGCGGGCACGCTGGTGTTCGACGCCACCATCGTCGGCGTGTCGATGCCCGCGGTCATCGCGGGCACCGGACTCGGGTTCTCCGCCGCGCAGTGGGTGCTGTGCGCGTACTCGGTGGTGTTCGCGGCGCTGCTGATCACCGCCGGGCGAGTGGGCGATCGGGTGGGGATGCGCACACTCATGGCTATCGGTGTGGTGCTGGTCGTCGCGGGCAGTCTGCTCGCCGCCGCCGCACACCATCCGGACCTGCTGATCTGGGGTCGGATCGTGCAGGGCGCCGGGGCGGCGTGCGTTCCGGCGGGGGTGTTCAGCGCCATCGACGCGGTGTTCCGCGGCCGCGATCGGACCCTCGCGTACACCGCCGGCGGGGTGGCGCTCGGCGTCGTCGCGGTGCTCGGCGCGCTGCTGGGCGGCTGGCTGACGACGTCGTTCACCTGGCCGTGGATCTTCCTGGTGAACGTGCCGATCGGCGCGATCCTGCTGGCGGGCATCCTGGTCGTGGTACCCGAGGTCCGCACCGAGGATCGCGGCCTGGACATCGACGGATTCCTGCTCGGCGCGGCCGGTTTCGCGGTGGTCGTATTCGCGCTGATCGAGGGCGCGGCCTACGGCTGGGGGCGGCCGCTGCGGGCCTTCCCGGTGTTCGGCCTGCACTGGTCGGTGCGCGCGGCGGCCTCACCCGCCCCGGTGCTGCTGGTGCTCGGGATCGTGCTGCTGGTGCTGTTCCTGCTCTGGGAGCATCATCGCGCGCAGTCGGATCGTCCTGCGCTGCTGGATCTTTCGCTGTTCACCAAGCCCGCGTTCCGGTGGGGTGCGGCGGCGGCGTTCGCGAGCGCACTGACCGTTTTCGGCCTGCTCTTCGTACTGCCGCTGTATCTGGTCGACGTGTTGGACCTGTCCACGTTGCACAGCGGCCTGATCGTCGCGGTCGCGGCGCTGGGGGCACTGCTCGGCGGGCTGGTCGCGCGGGGGCCGGTGGCCGAACTCGGGCGGGTGCGGATCGTGCGGCTGGGTCTGGCCATCCAGACCGTCACCATCGCCCTGACCGCGCTGTGCATCACCGCGGACATCTCGCCGTGGTGGGTCGCGGTGCTGCTGCTGTGCTACGGCCTCGGGCTCGGCGTGACCTGCGCACATCTCACCGCCATCACGCTGTCCGGCACCCCGCGCGAGCGCAGTTACCGCCGCGGCCGCGCCGCCCAGACCACGCTGGCCGGTTTCGGCGCGTCCCTGGGCGTGGCGATTCTCGGCGGCGCGCTGTCGCTGTCCCTCGGTCACGCACTGACCGATCGGCTCGCCGCGATCCACGATCTGCCGCATCGCACCGCCCGCGAGGTCACCATCGTCACCCACGATTCGGCCGGCGGCGCGATCGCCGCCCTGCGCGCCCACCACGCCGACCCCGCCGTCGTCGAGGCCCTCGCCCGCGGCTTCACCGACGCCACCCGCGCCGCCCTCCTGGTCGCCGCTGTAATCCTGCTCCTGGGCTTCTGCGCCGCCACCCGCATCCCACCCGGCGTGGTGCGGACGCTGCGCGCGCAAGCGGTCTCGGACGCTGCGCCCGAGGCGAAAGAGGCCGCCGACGAGGTCTCCACCCCGGATCGAACCGACGCCAGCGAGGATTGATCCGTTCGGCGATGCCGCGTGAATCCGAGTGCGACAACGTTACGGGCGCAATGGAATTCGCGAGTCGCTGACCAGTGGCGCGTTCGAGGCGCGGTCGTGCGTCGGCTGGTCGAGCGCGCCGTTCGATCAATGCGGCCGAGCCGCGTGCCGGTGATGGGATTCGCGTGTCGGGGCATACGGGACGTTCGAGGCGCGATGTGCGTCGGCTCGTCGTGTGCGCCGGTCAGTCGATGAGGCCGAGGGCTTGCAGGTGGCGGAAGACGAGCATGGAGCCTGGGGCGACGTGTGGCATGGCGGCGTATTCGCCGACGGTGAAGTAGCGGAGTTCGGCGATCTCGCTGGTGGGGTGCGGGTCGCCGCCGAGGTCGGCGGTGAAGCAGGTCATGTGCAGGGCGGTGCCGGGGGCGTGGCCGTACGCCTCGCATTCGAAGACGCCGAGTTCGGTGTACTCGGTGACCTCGACGCCGAGTTCCTCACGGACCTCCCGGTGCAGGGCCTGCACCGGGGTCTCCCCGGGATCGATCTTGCCGCCCGCCATGTAGAACACGTCCTTACCCGTCGAACGCGCCTGCAACAGCCTGCGATCGCGGACGTAAGCCAGCGCCGCGGTGCGAATCATGGTGTCCACCTTCTTCTTCGGTCCGTCAGTGCGCGGTGGGCGGGGCCAGCTTCCAGTGCTCGTGCAGCGCCCCGGCGATCTCGGGCAACACCGTCACCGGAATCCTCTTGTGCCGCAACATCTTCCGAATCTGCGCGACCTGCTCCCGCTTGCGATGCTCATAGGCGTTGGACACCGGCCGCACCACCGGCGGAATAGACAGCAGCACCAGTTCACCGTGCTGCTCGTCCCCACCGGACAGATCCAGCGCCAACGCCCAGCGTGCCCGCTCGTCCAGCGTGAACCGCCCCGCCACCACCCGATCCCACGCGATGGCACTCTCGTGCAGCGGCGTCCGCCGCGAGATCGCCTGCTCCCCGAGCACCACCACATCCCGCCCGAACAACGCCACCAACACCGCGATCCCCACCGCACTCCCCGCGAACAACCCGGTGAACACCCGATTCACCCCGAACGCCCCCACGATCCCCCCGCAAACCACCGCGGTAGCCACCACCCCCAACACCCCATAAACCAACACCCGCTGCCCCGGCACCACACCCGCACGCACCATCGCTCGGTCCTTCCCGTCCACGACAGCACCGTACCGGCCCGAAGCAACAGCAGAAACCGCGGACCACACCCGCCCGACCCCCACAAGGCCACTCGCTCCGATATACAGCCCGGGATCATCATCCCGTACCCAGCGCGACGGCAGCGCAGATCGCCGCCGACTGGCAACGTGAACTACCGGGTGCTAGCACCGAATCCATCGAAGTCATCACGCCGCTGTGGCGGGTTGCCAAGTTACTGAGCGAGGAGCGGCAGCGCACCCTGGCCCGGCTCGACATCGACGAATCCACCCTTGACCTGCTCAGCACTCTCCGCCGTGCCGGCCCGCCCTATCAGCTGACGACTCGTCAGCTCACCGTTCGCAGCCTGGTGACCGCCGGCGCCGTCTCGCAACGCCTGGCTCGCGCCGAAACCGCAGCGCTGATAATCCGCGAGCCGACCACCTCGTCTCGCCGTGGCATCCTGGTGACTCTGACTGCCGAGGGGCATGAGCTGATCGAGCGGGTGGTCCGTGACTTGCTCGATCATGAAACCACGCTCATCGAGCGTCTCACTGCTGCCCAGCGAACAGCCCTCATGGACGGACTGCGATGCCTCGCGGCAGTGGTACGCCCAGGTCACCCGATATAGCGGCGGTCCACGATGCGTCGCGAGCACAGTGCGGTTCCGTAGGTGATCTGTCGGCGGCTCGATCCGCGCCGTCTCAGGGACGCAGGGCGACCGCGGCCTCGGCGGTGTAGACCAGGAAGGTCAGGCTCTCCTGGAAGTACAGTTGTACCGTTTCGGCGTCGTGGGACAGGTAGCCGATCGAAAGGTCTTGTCCCAGTTGGAGATCGAAGTCGCCGCCGCGGGTGGTCAGGACGAAGGCGCCGTCGATGGCGGGGGCCCAGATGATGTCGCCGTCGGGGATGAGGCGTTCGATGTGGGTGCGGATGGGGTAGCCGTGGTCGGAGGTTTCGCTGACCGCGGTGTAGAGGTCGGCGTTCAGCAGCACCGAGTACGGGCCGTCCACACCGGCCAGCCGCAGTGCGGTGACGGCCTGTGCGATCGCCTCGGGGGCCTGCCGGGCGTCGGCGGGCGGGGCGATCGGATCGTTCGAGGAGGACGCCCGGATCCCGGTGATCCCGGCCGCGGCGTATCCCTCGAAGATCGCGCGGTCCTCGGCGTAGGCGATCTTGCGCGCGGCATCCTTCACCGCGTCCAGATCGGTGTCCTGCCCGCCGCGCTCGACATTGTCGAGTTCCTCGCGCGAGAGCGTGAACGGCACCCGCAACTCCACCACCGGCGCGACCTGCCGCTGCCGCGCCACGATGCCCTCGTCGGGCGCGTCGATGACGGTGGTGCGGCCCAGGCCGACCGCGGAGAACTCGGTGCCGTGCGGTCCGGACACGTCGACCACGCGACGTCCGGCGATATGGCGTTTGAAGGTGCGCTTGGCCTCGTCCTCGATCGCCGACCACGCCTCGGACGTGATCGGTGCGAGTTCGCGGTGCAGATTGTTCATCGCTGGAGTCCTTTCGACGTGGCCGGGCCGGTGGGCCGGACCGCTCGCGTACTCGACCCGATCATGCCGGGTCCTTACTTCAATGTGCCGATGCCCAGGGAGCCGTCCCCGGAACTCGCGGGCGCGGGTTCGGGTACGGCGGGCGCGGTGGGTGGATCGGGCAGATCGTCCAGGAAACCCGCGGGCGGGGTGAAGAACAGGGTCCCGGTGATCGGTGTGGAGAAATCCAGGATGCGGTCGTAGGCGGCCTCGTCGCTGCCCAGGAACATCCGCTCGAGCATGCGTTCGGTGACGCTCGGCGTCGCGGCGTAGGCGATGTAGTAGGTGCCGAACTCGCTCTCGCGCACACTGCCGAAGGGCATGTTCGCGCGCAGGATCTGCCGCTGCGTACCGTCCGGATCGATCAGGGTGTTCACCGCGACGTGCGAATTCAGCGGCTTCTCGGCATCGGACATCTCGTAATCGCCCAGCTTGCTCCGGCCGATCACCCGCTCCTGCTCCGATACCGGCAGCGCGTTCCACGCCTCCAGATCGTGCAGGTACTTCTGCACGACGACGTAACTACCGCCCGCGAACGCCGCATCCTCCGCGCCGATCAGCGCCGTCGAGGCCGCGAACGCGCCCTCGGGATTCTCGGTGCCGTCCACGAACCCGAGCAGATCGCGCTGCTCGAAATAGCGGAACCCCACCGTCTCGTCCACGATCGTGGCCGCGCCGCGCAACCTCTCGCCGATCGCCATCGCCAACTCGAAACAGGCGTCCTGAGCTTCGGCCTTGATGTGGAACAGCAGATCGCCGGGCGTGGTGGGAGCCTGATGCCGCGGGCCGGCGAAACCGGGGAACTCGTGCAACTCGGCCGGGCGTGGACCGGCGAACAACCTGTCCCACGCCGCGGACCCGATACCGGTCACGCAGCTCAGATCCGCGCCCGGGACCCGGAACCCCACCGAACGACGTAGACCGGACAGGTCCGCGAGCAGTTCGCGGACGCTGCTCTCGCCGCCGTCGTCGATCGTGACGACCAGGAACCGCGCGGCTCGGGTGAGCGGATCGAGGATCTGCTGCGCCTCACTCATGATCGACAGCGTACGGGGACCCACCGACAAAGACGCGGAATGGCCCCCCGCACTCGCTATTTCGCGACAGCCACCCGGCTACTTCGCGACCGTCAACAGGAACGCGACATCCTCGACCGCGGAGACGCTGTGCCGGGCGCTGGGCACGATCAGCAGATCGCCCGGCGAACCCTTCCACTCGTTGGCCCCGCTGAACAACGTGAGTGTGCCGGACAACACCTGCAACGTCGCCTCGCCCGGATTCTCGTGCTCGGCCAGGCTCTGCCCCGCGGTCAGCGCGATGACGGTCTGTCGCAGCGAATGGGTGTGGCCACCGCAGAGGGTCTGCGAACTGCGCCCACTGGTATTGGCCGCGGCCAGTTTGAGCTGTTGGCGGGCCACCGCGGTCAGGGATTTCTTGTCCATGAACAGCCTTTCACGCCTGTGCCGTGCGAGTTGTCACGGGCTGAATAGTCGTGAGTATGCCGGAGAGGCCGGTCGAGAACGTGCTGTTTCACATTGCAATTCGATGTTTCGTCCGGATCATCCGCGTTCGTCCGGATCGGCCGGCGTCAGCGTCTGGTGTAGTGCCGCACGCGGTAGCGCAACCCGGTGCTGGACTGCTCCCACGGCGAATCCCGCGCGACCCACTCCGGGCCGATATCGGGCGCGTACGCGTCGCCGTCGATCTCCGCGTCCACCTCGGTGACCATCAGCTCGGTCGCGTATCGCATTGCGGCACGGTAGATTTCGCCGCCGCCCATGACCCAGAGCGGATCGGTTCCGGGTGTCCGCAGCGCCTGTTCCAGCGAATCGGCGTGCTCGGCCCCGGTCGCCGCCCAGTCCGGCTGCCGCGTCAGGACGATATTGCGGCGCCCGGGCAGCGGCCGGAAACGCTCGGGCAGCGAATCCCAGGTGCGACGTCCCATCACCACCGGATGTCCGCCGGTGACCTTGCGGAAATGGGCCATATCCTCGGGAATGTGCCACGGGATCGCATTGTCCCGGCCGATCACGCCGTTCCTGGCCTGCGCCCAGATCAAGCCGATCCGCGTCATACCGCGACCGGCGCCTTGATCGCCGGATGATGCTGGTATCCGACCACTTCCACATCGGAGTACTCGTAGTCGAACAGTGACGGCGCGGGCCGCAGATGCAACTGCGGGAACGGATACGGCTCCCGGTCGAGCTGCTCTCGCACCTGCTCGACGTGGTTGTCGTAGATATGGCAGTCCCCGCCGGTCCAGATGAAATCACCCGGCGCCAGCTCGGTCTGCTGGGCGACCATCAGGGTCAGCAGGGCATAGCTCGCGATATTGAACGGCACACCCAGGAACAGATCCGCGCTGCGCTGATACAGCTGGCAGGACAGCTTCCCGTCCGCGACATAGAACTGGAACAGCGCGTGGCACGGGGCCAGCGCCATCCGGTCCAGATCGGCCACGTTCCACGCCGAGACGATCATCCGCCGCGAATCGGGATTGGTCCGCAGCGTGTGCAGCACCTCGGAGATCTGATCGATCTGCGCACCGTCCGGCGTCGGCCAGGACCGCCACTGCACCCCGTAGACCGGCCCCAGCTCGCCGCGCGCGTCGGCCCATTCGTCCCAGATGCTCACCCCGTGCTCGTGCAGCCACGCCACGTTCGAATCGCCGCGCAGGAACCACAGCAATTCGTAGACGATCGACTTCAGATGCACTTTCTTCGTGGTGATCAGCGGAAACGCGGTCGACAGGTCGTACCGCAGCTGATGTCCGAACACACTGCGCGTCCCGGTCCCGGTCCGATCGGATTTCGCCGTCCCCGTGCCGAGCACCAGCCGCAGCAGATCCTCGTACTGGGTGTCGGGAAAGACGTCGGATACCGCTCTGAGCCGCGAGTCGTCCATGACAGGCAGCTTACGCAGATTTCGGAAGGCGAGTACTGCCGCGGCTCCGACGCCAGCTGTCGCGTACGGGGTGAAAGCCGAGCATCGGATCGTGCACATCTCTTGCGCTCTCGATATAATATCAGTACCGTATCATACGAGACTCATACTTTAGGGGTTTGGATGCCCACCGCACATCTGGTCGTCACGCTCATCGCCATCGGTGCCAATGCGTTCTCCGGCCTCGCCGCGATCACGCGGTTCGGGCCGATCATGAAGACTCTCGGTCCGGCGATGGAGACTGCGGGAATCCCGCAGTCCTGGTTGATCTTTCCCATCGGCACCTTGAAAACCGCGGGCGCGGCAGGTCTTGCGA
Organism: Nocardia macrotermitis; assembly: GCF_009604405.1. GTDB lineage: Bacteria > Actinomycetota > Actinomycetes > Mycobacteriales > Mycobacteriaceae > Nocardia > Nocardia macrotermitis. Next base: position 192,012 of record NZ_WEGK01000004.1, on the reverse strand, counting down.
TCGGCCTGCTCGGTGTGCCTCTCATCGGCACGGCGGCAGCGATCGGTCTGGTCCTGTTCTTCGTCTGCGCTGCCTACACCCATATTCGAGTGAGTGACTATTCGCAGACGTTCTTCGGTGCCGTGACGTTCTTCCTGCCCCTCGCCATCGCGAGTCTGGCTCTCGGCCTGGCCGGTTAGCCGCCGCTCCATGAAAGGCATTCCCATGCGTATCGCCGTATTCGGAGCCAACGGGCCCACCGGTCGGCTCCTCACCGATCTGGCATTGGCCGCGGAGCATGACGTCGTTGCGGTAACGCGCCGTCCGGATTCGTTTCCGCTGCACCATGATCGACTTACCGTGGCCGGCGCCGACGTACTCGACCAGGCCGCGCTCGACCCTGTCCTGGCCGGTACGGACGCTGTGCTGTCGGTGCTCGGCGTGCCGTTCGGCAGGGCGCCCGTCGTGACCTACTCCCACGGGATCGGCAACATCATCGCGGCCATGCGCCGACAGGGCGTGCGGCGGCTGGTCGCCGTTACCTCGACCGCGGTCGATCCGCATCCCTACGCCGATGCCGGATTCCTGTTCAACCGCGTACTTCAACCGTATGTGGTGAACGTGCTCGGCAAAACCGTCTACGACGACATGCGGCGCATGGAAGACCTCATCCGCGCGAGCACCGTGGAGTGGACGATCGTGCGCCCGGCCGGACTGTATGACCGGCCCGATATCACCGCCTATCACATTGCCGAGGGCCGCGCCGAGGGGCGGTTCACCGCACGTACCGACCTCGCTGCCAGTCTGCTGGCGCTGGCTGGCGACGTCCGGTATCTGCGCAAAGCCGTCGGTGTGATCACGACCGTCGGCAACCCGGGTTTCTTCCGGTTGGTCCGAAAGGAAGCATTCGCCGATCGCTGACTGGACACCGTCGCCTGACGAGATCCGATCCGTACGACCTGAAATCCGTACAACCTGAAAGGACATGCACGATGACCGACAGCAACGCGACACCGAAGGTCGATATGACGACCTCCGACTTCGAGCCGATGTACCGGGGCGACGAATTCTCCACCGGCCTCGTCCTCGAACGCGCGCCATGGGACATCGGACGGCCGCAACCGCTGGTCGTGGAATTCGAACAGCAGGGCCGCATCACCGGGGAAGTACTCGATATCGGCTGCGGCCCCGGTGACAACGCGGTTCATCTCGCCGGCCTCGGGTACGTGGTCACCGGTCTGGACGTCGCACCTACCGCCATAGCGCAGGCCCGCGGCCGAGCAGCGGCACGTGGGCTGGCGGTCGATTTCGCCGTCGCGGACGCGACCGTCCTCGAGGGGTACGACAGCCGCTTCGACACGGTGCTGAGCAGCGGTCTGCTGCACAACCTCGATCCGCGACAACAACGCGAACATGTGGATGGGCTGATCCGAGTGCTGAAACCCGGCGGCCGACTGATCCAATTCTGTTTCACTCCGGCCGAGCACGGCGACCTGTACTCGCCCCATCCGGTTTCCGAACAGCGGCTCCGCTCGCTCTTTGCCGAGCCGACCTGGTCCATCACGGCCCTGCGAACCGGTCGGCTCGAAACCAACGGATTGGCCGACCAGATGCTCGAACGCTTCACTCGGCACGACTTCCATCCGGAATTCGACGAAGCGGGAGCGCCACAGCTACCGGTGCTCGTACTCGAGGCGAACAAGGCACTTTCACTCCACTGACCATGGAGTATCAATGTGGGCGACGCTCCGGCGTCGGAGAGGGCGCGCGGTGGGTGCCGGTTTCCGCGCCGACCATGGAGCGTCCACCCGGGAACCGCTGGTTGTGGGGGTTTGGCAAGCTTGCGGGGTGCGGAAGCTTTATGTGATCGGGATCGGGGCCGGGGATCCGGAGCAGGTGACGGTGCAGGCCGTCAATGCCATGCGGCGGGCCGAGGTGTTCTTCGTGATCGGTAAGGGGGAGGCCAAGCGGGAGTTGGTGGAGGTGCGGACCGCGATTCTGGCCGCGCACATGGATCGGGAATACCGGATCGTGGAGATCGTCGATCCGCCGCGCGAGCGCACGGTGGGGGACGGGGAGTACCGGGACGTCGTGCTGGATTGGCATGCGCGGCGCGCGGCGCTGCTGGGGGAGGCGTTCGCGGGGCACGACGGGGTCGGGGCGATTCTGGTGTGGGGGGATCCCGCGCTGTACGACAGCACGTTGCGGATGATCGAGCGCGTCGATGCCGTGATGCCGCTGGACTACGAGGTGATTCCCGGCGTGACCAGCGCCCAGGCCCTGGCCGCCCGACACCGGATCGTGCTGCACGAGATAGGCGAACCGGTGCACATCACCACCGGCCGCCGCCTGCGCGAGGAAGGGCTGGCGCCCGGCGTGCCCACGGTGGTCATGCTCGACGGCGAGACCTCCTTCACCGGCGTTCCCGGCGACGACGTGCACATCTGGTGGGGCGCGTACCTGGGCATGCCAGACGAGGAACTCATCGAAGGCCCGCTGCGTGCGGTGGAATCGCGAATCCTCCAGCGTCGCAACGAACTCCGCGAGCAGAAGGGGTGGATCATGGACATCTACCTGCTGCGCCGGGATGTCGGCTGAGTCCGTCGTGGTCTGAACTTCGCCGGGAGACGCGACGGCGATACGCAGATGGCGAGTGCCACTGCCGTCGGGGCGCGGTCCGAGGATGTTCTCCGAACCGTCGCGCCGGTCCGTGCACTGCGGTGTGGATGGATGTGGAATTCTTCGGCGACTCGCGGTGCGTCCTGGATCGACCGGCTCGGCGAGTGGGCCGGATTTCCGGCTCGGATTGTCGGTGGTCGCCGGTAGGGTGCAGGGGTGCCCGAATTACCGGAGATCGTGGCGCTCGAGCGGTTCCTGGTCGAGCATGCGGTGGGCGCGGTCGTGGGGCGGGTGGATGTCGCGGCGCTGAGTGTGCTCAAGACGTTCGATCCGCCGGTCACCGCGCTGTCGGGTCGCGATGTCACCGGGGCGGGGCACTGGGGTAAGCATCTGGGGTTGGCGTGCGATGGTCTGTGGTTGATCACCCATCTGTCGCGGGCCGGTTGGCTGCGCTGGATCGATGAGCCGGGGCGTACGCCGCCCAAACCGGGCAAGGGGCCGCTGGCGCTGCGGGTGCATCTGTTCACCTCCGAGGGGGCGACTCCGGCCTTCGACCTGACCGAGGCGGGAACGAAGAAGCGCCTGGCCGTGTGGGTCGTGGAGGATCCGCAGACGGTCCCCGGCATCGCCCGCCTGGGCCCCGACGCGCTGGAGGTCACCTCCGCGCAGTTCGCCGAACTGCTGCACGGCACCGCTCAGCGACTCAAGACGGTACTGGCCGATCAGGTGGTGATCGCCGGAATCGGCAATGCCTATTCCGACGAAATCCTGCACGCGGCAAAGCTTTCCCCGTTCGCCACCGCCAACCGCCTGACCCCCGAGGAGGTCGAGCGGCTGTACGCGGCGATGCGCGAGATCCTCACCGACGCCATCGATCGATCGGTCGGCCAGGAGGCGGCGAAACTCAAGGGCGAGAAGCGATCCGGGCTCCGGGTGCACGCCCGGACCGGTCTGCCCTGCCCGGTGTGCGGTGACACCGTGCGTGAAGTTGCCTACGCGGACAAGTCTTTCCAGTACTGCCCGACCTGTCAGACCGGCGGCAAGATCCTGGCCGACCGGCGCATGTCGCGGCTGCTGAAATAGTCCTCAGGTCTGGTTCGTCGGCGCTTGATAGCCCGAAATGCCGAGGTGCGCACCGATTTCCGCGAGCGCGTCCACGATCGTGCGGCCGTTGAGCTGCGGCCAGCCGGTGAACACGGCGGGCATCGCGGTCCGAGTGCCCTCGCCGCCGATCTGGTCGACGGTCAGATCCGTGTGGTAGAGCAGCCATTTGAGGGCGTCGCCGACGGAAACCTGATTCCCGTACGCATCGGTGATGGTGTCACTCAGTTGCATATCTCCTCCTAGGCTCCATTGTCCGAAATCGGCGGTCAGGGATTGGTCGATATCGCATTCGACGCCGTTGACGTGGGCGTATCCGAGGGAGACGTTCTGCAGGATATTGATGCGCGGATCCTGATTCCCGCCGCTCCACGCCTGGGTCTGCCACGCCCAGGCGGCCACGCCCGCGTCCAGCGCCCGCGAGACGGTCCAGTACCCGCCGTAGATGCCGACGTTCTTGGTGCCGAGAACCGTTGCGGCGCCTTGGAGGTAGGCGTTGATCGGGGCCTGTTGTTCGGGGGTGGCGTCGAAATCGGCGGAGAAGTAGATCGGGCGGTCCGCCGAGCCGCCGCAGGCCAGCGCCTGCCGCAGTGCGGCCGCGGCGTCCGCGCGCCCGGCGTCGTAACCGTTCAACATCGCGTCGGCGGTGGTCTCCCAATTCGCGACGATGTCGATTCCGTTGGCGCGCAAGTCATCCGCTTCGCCGGGCGTGAGTAGTTTGCCGGGTAGGCCGGGACCGCCCGGAGTGAGATAGCGGCAGACGAATCGATATCCGGCGGCCGCGATGGCCGCGCCGCCGGGAATTCCCCCGGCATAATCCAGACCATTGGCCATGTCGTTCCTCCCCGATCGAAGATATGGCTGATGCGGCGACCGGCCACACGTCGCGATGGCTGCCGAGGTGTGGGTGATCGCCCTGATGATGTTCTGGCCGTGAGCTTTACGTGCTCAGTGATTCGGAACCGCGCGGCGATCGGACGGGTGCCGGGCTCGGGGTGCCCGGCACCTCATCTCGAATGTGAACGAATTCCCTTGGTGTGCAACAGGATCCGATATCAATCGGTTTTCCGGATGGCCGCGACGGCGACGGTCGTGTACGACATCGTGAAGACGCCCCCTAGTTCATCGATGACCGTGCCGGTCCCGGCCAGGATCTCGGCCAGCCGATCCGGTTCGAGCCGGGTGAACATGCCGGTCGTCGGCAACTGATCCAGCCATTCGTCGCGGGTGTAGTCGCGCTGCCACTCGAACTGCCACTGCCGCGGCTCCTCGAACGCGCCGCTCGCCCGCATCCCCTCGGCGGCGCGGTCGAAGAACGCCCGGTAGAGGTCCACGGTCGGACGGGTCGGCTGATCCAGGAACGGCGAGTCGGGAATCACCCGCCGATAGACCGCCTGCACCCGCTCGGCCACCTCGGGCGGCAGCTGGAAGACGTGGTTGAACGGTGCGAGCAGCCCGCCGGGCCGCAATACCCGCCCGGCCTGCGCGGCCCCGGCGGCCGGGTCCACCCAGTGCCAGGCCGTGCCCGACACCACCGCGTCGAACCGGCGGTCCCCGGGTGCCCAGGTCTCGAAGGTCGCGACCTCGGTCTCGATTCCGGTGCTGCGCGCGAATTCGGCCATCCGCGCGTCGGGTTCCACGCCGAGCACGGTGCAGCCCAGATCCCGGAATTGTCGTGCGACGATGCCGGTTCCGGTGCCGACGTCCAGGATCGCGCCGCCGGGCGCGGTCGTGCGGATGCGCTCGATCAGCGCGGCCGGATAGGGCGGGCGGGTGCGGTCGTAGCGGGGTGCGTCCACGCCGAAGGATTCGGCGATGGCGCGGGCCCGGTGCGGAGTCTCGGGCGAGGGTGTCTCGGTCGGTGCTGGTCCGGGCTGTTCGGGCGGTAGAGTGGGCATGTGCCCACGGTAATGGGCGCATGCCCACTCGACAACGTTTCGAGTGCGTCATCGAGTTCGCCCTGAGCGGAAAGGAGTGCCGGTGCCCACCGGAGTGGCCCTGCGCGATGTGCGCGAGCAGCTGTTCGGCGCGGCCGAACGCATCCTGCTGCGGGACGGTCCCGACGCCCTGACCAGCCGCGCGGTCACCACCGAGGCGGGGTGCGCGAAGGGCGTACTGCACCGGCACTTCAGCGATTTCGACGAATTCCTGGCCGAACTCGTCCGGGACCGGATCACGAAGTTGAACGCGCAGGCGCACGCGCTACAGGAATCGGCCGGAACCGGAACGGTCGTCGCGAATCTCACCGCCGCACTGACCGAGCTGTTCGGCACCATCGCGGTCTCGATCGTCAGCCTGGTGATCTTCCGCGACGAACTTCGTGCCAGGCTGCGCCGCGCCGGGACGCCCGGCATCCCGCTGATGCGCGAGGCCGCCGAGATGATCGAGACCTATCTGCGACGGGAACGCGAACTCGGCCGCCTCACCGCCGACGCCGATATCGCCACTCTCGCACCGACATTGGTCGGCGCGGGCCATCTGCGTTTCGCCGACCGGACCGCGCCGCCGGAGTCCGCGGAGGTCGCGCGGATGGTGACCACGGTCCTGGCCGGAGCCCTGCCGGGGTAACGGTTCAGCTCACCGCTGGAACCCGAACCCCTTCCCAGGCAAGGCGTTTGGACTTCTCCGGATCCACCTCGAGCCGGGACGGCGCATCGATGACGCGCGTGATCCGTCGCTGCTCGCTGTATTCGGGCCAGGACGCCAGCGGTGTGCCGGTGCGCGCGAAAGCCAGCCAGTTGTCCTGGAATTCGCGTTGCACCGCGCGAAAACCCTTGTGCCCGCCCGCGGCGGTGAGCACCCGCCCGATCGGCGAATCCACCCCGCCGAACACCGGGATCAGATCCAATGCGTGCGTCGCGCCGAATCCGGCCAAACGCACTGCGCGCGGGGCGAAATCGAAGCGGTAGGCGTAGGTCGGCGCGTGCCGGCTGTGCCCGGCCATGACCTCGAGTGAGGGCCGCCAGAACACGAAATCACCGCCCGCCCGCACCGCCGTCTTCGCGGCCGGATAGCCGGGATACGCTGCCGCGATACGGGATTCGGCACCCTCGGACCCGGCCAGTACCTCGCGCATGCGCTCCTGCGTGGTGGGCAGGGTGTCGTCGAAACGCGCGAACAGCGTCGCCTCGTTGCGGTTGGTGCCGATGATCAGCGGCAACCGGTGGGCCGATCCGTTGACGATCGCGTCGATCGGGGCCTCGGGCAGGAAGTCGCCGTCCACGACCGGGGACGCGACGAAGGTGCCCGGATGCTGCCGGGTCCACTTGCCCAGCCGCGATTCCACCGCCTTGCGGATATCGTTCGCGCTGGCGTCGCTCAACGCCTCGGCCGCGGTTTCCGGTGTGGCACCGAGCTTTTCGACGCAGGTGCGGGCGAACAGCCGGGCCTGCTCGGCGGTCACCGCCCAGTCGGCGGGTGCGCTCTGGGCGATACCGCGATGGAACAGTCCGGCCGCGGCGGGCGTGGCCAGCAGCGAGAGCACCGCGTGCGCGCCCGCGGACTCGCCGAATATCGTGACGTTGTCCGGATCGCCGCCGAACGCCGCGATATTGCGCTGCACCCACTCCAGGGCCGCCACCTGATCGCGCAGGCCCAGGTTGGAGTCGAAAGGCCGTTCGGGCGTGGAGAATTCGCTGAAATCGACGTAGCCGAACGCGCCGAGCCGGTAGTTGATCGAGACGACCACGACATCGCCGCGGGTGGCCAGCCGCGTACCCGAGTACAGGCTCAGCGCCGAGGTGCCGATCAGGTACGCGCCGCCGTGGATGAACACCATCACCGGTCGCGGCGTCGAGGACGGTTCCGCGGGGGCGACGACGTTCAGGGTCAGACAGTCCTCGGCGGTCGGCTGCGTGGTGCGGGGGCCGATGCGCGCGCCCGAGCGATGCTGCATCGCGGCGAAACCGAATTCGGTGGCATCACGCACCCCCTGCCATGGCGCCACCGGCTGCGGGGCCCGGAAGCGCAGCTCACCGACCGGCGCGGCCGCGTAGGGAATCGAACGCCAGCGCACCACACGACGACCGCGATGGCCGCGAACCGCACCGTCCGCGAGGGAAATCTCTGCCATGAGGTCGATGGTAGCTGTTACTGCAGGTATCCCTCGACCTGCTTGGCCGGGTTGACCTGGGCATCATCCGGATCGCCACCCTGATCGATCCGCGCGCGCCGCTGTCGCAGCAGATCCCAGCACTGATCGAGCTGCACCTCCAGCTCGGCCAGCCGCGCCCGCTCGTCCTCCTGACCGAGCGCCCCCTGCGCCGCCTTGGACCGAAGCCGATGCTCCTGATCCACCAGTTCACTGATCCGCGCGAGAACATCGTGTTCGGTCATGAAGCCGAGTTTAACGGCCTCGCTCACCTCGCGTCGGGACTCGTTCCGCGCACCCGCGGCAGCGCTCGCTCTGTGGGTTCGCAGCGCTCGAATGTCTACAGATCCGGGCCGGGTTACTTGTTCGTCGTACCCGCGACATGTTCGGGTGGCGAGCCGTGCAGTCGTTTGCTTGTGCGGCCGACGGCGTTGCGCGGCGGAATGCACGATGAATCTTGTTGTTGTGCAAAGAAATCCGTGATCACCGCGGTCGATTCGATGAATCAGTGGACGTGCGCGGTGGGGATGCTGTGGGTCGGCCGCTCGGGGGACAGGTGGCGGTACTGGGGGCGGCGTGGTGCGGGTGGGGCGGGGCAGGGGTCCTGGCGGGGTGGCTGGGGGAATTGGGACAGCCAGGCGGTGAGGCGGTGCAGGCCGTCGACGTCGACGCGGTAGAAACGGTTCATACCAGCGGGGCGGACGGTCGCCAGACCATTGTCGAGTAACGCCTTGAGATGTTGCGATACCGCGGCTTCGGTAATTCCGCGCTGTTCGCTGATCGTTCGAGTGATCGCGCCGGAGCTCTGCTCACCCGATGCGAGTAATTCGAGAATTTGTCGGCGGGTCGGGTTGCCGAGAACCCCAAAGGCGTCCATGGGGGAATAGTAGGAAAAACTGTATTAGAGGACGATGAGAAGCGGGCCTTCCCCCTGGTCAGGGCGGGTGACCAGGGGGAACATGACTCAGATATCCGTGTTGTAGGCCGAGGTGGCCGCCAGTGCGAGCGTGTCGTCGTCACTGAAATGGATGCGCGCGTTGACCCGGTAGACCTGCCGCAACATATCCTCGGTGATCACCTCGCGCGGCGTTCCCACGACGTGCACGCCGCCGTCTCGCAGCACCACGACGCGTTCGGCGAAACGCGCCGCATGCGTCAGATCGTGAATTGTGGTGAGCACGACCGCGGGCTGCTCCCGCGCGTATTGCCGTACGAGTTCGAGCATCTTCAACTGATTGTGCAGATCCAGACTGCTCGTCGGCTCGTCCAGCAGCAGCACCGACGGCCGCCGCACGATGGCCTGCGCGAGGCTGACCAACTGCTGCTGCCCGCCGGACAGCTGTGCCATCCGACGTCCGGCCACCGCGGTCAGCCCGACCCGCGTCAGCACCTCGGACACCAGATCCACCGTCGCGCGCTCGACCCGGAATCCGGCCCCCTGCTGATAGGCCAGCAGCACGTTCTCGAACACCGTCAACGTCGTCGCGGGCGGCGGATCCTGCGGCAGATACAGCACCGAACCCGGTTGTCCCGCAACGGTTCCGTCGCCGAGCCGGACCGTGCCGGAATGCCGGTGCAGCCCCGCGATGCAGCGCAGCAGCGTGGATTTCCCGGCCCCGTTGGGCCCCACCACCGCATACATCGCGCCGGGTTCGAACTCCGGCAGCGAGATCGAGCGCAGCACGGGGGTGCGGCCGTGGGCGAAGTCGAGATTCTCGACGGTGAGGGTCATGTCCACGTCCGCTGTCGCCGGGTCATGATGATGAGCAGGAATACCGGCACGCCGACCAGCGAGGTGATCACCCCGACCGGAATGATCACCCCCGGCACCACGATCTTGCTGACCATCGAGGCCCCGGTGAGCAGCGTCGCGCCGCTCAGGATGGAGGCGGTGAGGAAGTACCGCTGATCCTCGCCGACCAGGATGCGCGCGATGTGCGGGCCGACGAGTCCGATGAAACCGATTGTGCCCGCGATGGATACGGCCGTCGCGGCCAGCAGCGAGACGCCGATCAGCGCGATGGTGCGCATCCGGTCGACGGGCACGCCCAGGGCGCTCGCGCGATCGTCACCCATCCGGAACGCGGTCAAAGTCCATGCCTGCCAATAGAAGAACGGCAGCAGCACCGCCGTGACGACCGCCAGCGTGCCGATCTGCGGCCAGGTCGCGCGGCTGAGGCTGCCGAGCGTCCAGAACACGACCTGCTGCAACTGCACCTCGGAGGCCACGTACTGCATCAGCGCGAGTAATGCGTTGAACAGGAAGACGATCGCGATACCCAGCAGGATCATGGTCTCGGCCCCGGCCCCGGCGCCGCGCAGGCGGCTGAATCCGAGGATCATCGCACACGCCGCGATCGCGAAAATCCATGCGCTACCGGCCATTCCGATCTCACTGCCGAGCGGCAGCAGACTGGTGAACCCGGTGACCGCGGCCAGCGCCGCGCCGAATCCGGCGGCGGCGGAGACGCCGAGCGTGTAGGGCTCGGCCAGCGGATTGTTCAGGATCGTCTGCATCCCCGCCCCGGCCGCGGCCAGCGCACCGCCGACCAGGATGCCGGTGACCGACATGGGAAGCCTTATGCCCCAGACGATCTGGTCGTCCACGGCGGGTGCGTGCCCAGGTGTGAGCGCGGCCCGGAGCAGATCGCCGACCGGCATCGGCGCACCGCCGATCATCACGTCACCGCAGAACACCGCCACCGTGAGCATTGCGAGCCCGAGGACGATCAGGATCCGCCGCCGGGTCAGCTTCCGGTACCCGTCCTGCGCGGATTCCAGGCGCTCGACCGGCGTCCGGCTCAGCGTGATCACGACAACCCCGTCCAGAAGGCGCCGCCGGCCGTGATCGGCAGGAACTTCGAATGTAGTTCTGCCAGTTCGGCATTGGGGTCCACATCGCCGAACAGCTCCGGGTGCAGCCACTTCGCCATCCACTCGACGGCCAGGTAGTTGTACGGCGAATCGTAGAAGTGGTGCCACAGCGCGAAGGTGCGGTGGTCGCGCACCGCGGCGAGGGTGTCGAAACCCGGCTGTTTCGAGACGACCGCGGCGAGCTGTTCGCGCGCGGCCTCGGGGGTCTCGTTGTAGCCCAGCGCCACGAAACCGCCTGCCTTGACCGGTGTTTTACCCGGAGCCCAGTTCGCGCCGGTGGCGATGACGACCGCGGGATTGCGCTCCAGAATCTTCTCCGGCGACAGCGTGCCCTGCGGGGTGGACAGCAACTCGTCGCCGAGGTTCGTCCCGCCCGCCGCGGCGACGAGTGCCGCGAGATTGCTGCGCGCGAAGGTCGAACAGCAGTCGTAGTAGCCGGGCGCTCGCCACAGGAACGCCGGGGTCGGGCTCGCGTGCGCGGCGGCCAGCCGGTCGCGCACCATGCCCACCTTGGACCGGTAGTAATCGATGAACGCCTGCGCCTGCTGTTCGCGGCCGAAGATCTGCCCGAGCGCGCGCACGCTGGGCACGGTGTGCGCGACGGGGTCGACGAAGTAGTCGATCACGACCGTCGGGATACCGGCCTTGTCCAGCTTGTCGACGATCCCGGCGTTCCGCGCGGCCTCGAAACTCGCCGCGCTGATGACGAATACGTCCGGCCGCAGTTGCAGCGCCTGTTCGGCGGACAGCGAGCCGTCGTAGACCTCACCGGTGGTGGTGATCTTGTCCATCTGCTGTGCGAACCGCGCGCGGTACTTGTCGTAGGTGTCCTGATCGTTCTGGAGCAGATCGTCCGGCCAGCCGACCACGTCGCGGGTGGGGTCGTCCTTGTTCAGGAACGCGGTGGTGTAGATCAGGCGTTGCCCGCCCAGCAGCACCCGTTGCGCGGGCAGCCGTACCTGGACCTTGCGGCCGAGCGCGTCGGTGATCGTCGTCTCGTGCCCGTTCGAGGCGCCGGTGGTGCCCGGGCTGCATCCGGTGATCAACAGCAGCAGCGCGGTCGCGAACAGGACCGCGATCGAGGCTGCCCGCCCGGACGGCGGTGTGCGGCCCGGCATTCGGCGTGGTCGCGGTGACACTGAATTCGACATATTTGGTTAGCCTTCCCTCATCTCATGGCAGGCTAAGCGTGCGGTCCGGAAGGTGTCAACGGCGACGGTCGAGCTCGGAAATTGCCCTGACCAAGAGTTTTCTTAGTTGCTTGCGGCCGTTGATTAGGTAAGGCTAGCCTCCGAAACGCCGCATCTTCTCAGCGGATCCCCAGCACCCACGATTGGACCGCATCCCCATGCATATCCTCACTCGGAGCGATCTGGCGGACCTCCAGGTATCCCCGTCGGATGTGATCGGCGCCGTCGAGGACGGCTACCTCGCGTTCGCGCGGGGCGAGTCCCGATGTCCGACCAAACTGATGATGCCGCTGCCCGACGAGCGGCGCGATTCGGTGTCGTATTCGATGCTCGGTTACGACGCCAACCTCGAGCATCTGGGCTTCAAGACCTCGTACCGGCAGGGTAGTCAGACCAACGAGAAGTACTACACCACAATCACTTTGTACGACGACGCGACCGGACAGCCGTTCGCGTTGATGGACTGTCAGCGGGTCGGCGCGTCGCGCACACCGGCCACCACGGCGTTGATCGCGCGCTCGTGTGCCGCGCCCGGGGCTCGTTCCGCGCTGATGATCGGCACCGGGGTGCAGGGGGTGAACACGCTGCCGTATCTGCTCACGGTGCTGCCGGAGTTGGAGACGGTCCGGCTGTTCGGCACCCATCCCGACGGAATCGCCGGCTCGAAACGTCTTCTGCGCGAACACTTCCCGGATCGGAAGCTGGAGTTGGTCGAGGATGTGCGGGGCGCGGTCGCGGCCTCGGACATCGTGGTCGTCGCCTCGGGGCGGGCCGCGCATCCGCCGATCGATGTGCGGTGGTTGCCGCCGGGCGGGTTGATGATCTCGGTCGCGAGCAAGGGCGTCGCGGCGGGGGCGATGCGTGATTCGGACTACAACATCACCACGAGTATCGGCCAATTGGGTGTCACCGGAACGAGATTGGCGTCCGGAGGGGAGGTGCGGGTGGACGCGGTGCTGCCCGACATTCTCGCCGGGAGGTCGCCCGGACGCCGCGACCCGGGCGATCGGATCTTCGCCTTCTCCAGCGGGATGATCATCACCGACATCCCGGTTGCCCACGCATTCGCCACCCGCGCCATTGCCGCCGGACGAGGACGGAACGTCGAATTATGGACCTGACAGTGTCGAATCGGGCAGCCGCATCGAATTCCGTGGCAGTGCCGGATGATTCAGCGACATCGCGGGACGATCCGGCAGCCGCGTCGGGCGGTGCGGTGCGAGCGCCGGGTCATCCCGCGGCAGTGCCGAAGGGGCAGGTGGTGGTACCGAATATCGGTCCCGCGCTGCCTGCCAGGCAATCGAGCTGGGCGTGTTCGGTTCAGGCCGATCCCGCGCTGCTCGGTGACATCGCGCACGCGGTCGGCGGGCCGTTCCATGTGATCGACCCCGAGCGGTTCGCGGCCAACCTCGAAAGCTTCCGCGCGGCGCTGCGTGTCGCGGGTGTCGAGGGGCGAATCTACTTCGGCAAGAAGGCGAACAAGGCCGGAGCGTGGCTGGAGGAATGCGCTCGGCACGACGGCGGTGTCGATGTCGCCAGCGCCCAGGAACTCGTGCACACACTCGGGCACGGTGTGCGCGGCCGCGACATCGTCGTCACCGGGCCCGCCAAATCCAGCGAACTGCTGTGGCTGGCCGCCCGGCACGAATGTCTCATCGCCATAGACGATCTCGAGGAGTTGGAACGGCTCGTCGACGTCGGGGTACCCGCGCGGATTCTGCTGCGGGTGCTGCCGCCGACCGGGCCGAACAGCCGCTTCGGGCTGGATTCCGAACAACTCGAGCGCGCGCTGGACCGCTGTGTTCGAGTGCGCGAGCAGATTACGATGGACGGCTTCTCCTTCCATCTGGACGGCTATCTGCCGCAGCCGCGCGCCGAACTCGCCGACGCGTTGATCGATCGCTGCCTGGACGCGCGGGCACGCGGTCTGGCGGCGACGTCGATCGATATCGGTGGCGGATTCGCTTGCGACTACGTCGATGCCGAGGATTGGCGACGTTTCCAGGAGGACTACTCCGACGAATGGTTCCATGCCGCAAAGCAATTCACCCGCTTCTATCCCTATCATCAGGCCCCGGTCGGCGCGGATATGCTCGCCGCGGTCCTGGCGCAGGTCGGGCCGCGATTCGTCGAGACCGGTACCCGGCTGCTGTGCGAACCCGGGCGGGCGCTGCTCGATCAGGCCGGTTTCTCGGTGTTTCCGGTGCAGGGGTGCAAGGCGCGCGGGGACCATTTCGCCGTCACGGTCGCGGGGTTGAGTATGAGCATCTCCGAGCAGTGGAAGGGCAGTGAATTCCTGCCCGATCCGCTGCTGTGGCCCGCCGGTTCGCCCGGTGACGACGCTCCGATCACCGCGTTCGTCGCCGGTTCCAGCTGCCTGGAGTACGACGTATTGACCTGGCGCAAAATAGCTTTCGAGCGAGCACCGCGCTACGGCGAGCTGATCGTCTACCCCAATACGGCCGGATATCAGATGGACAAGAACGAGAGCGGATTCCATCAGCTGCCGCTGCCGCCCAAGGTGCGCGTGCACACCCGAGACGGCCGGTACACCTGGTCGATCGACGCCCACTGATGCCGACGCGACCCGAAGGAACGTCACCATGCTGACCACGATCAGCCGATCGTCCACCGCGATCGCGGAACACGCCTCCGCGCTCGTCGGTGACACACCCCTGCTGGAGCTCACCCGCACCGGTTCGGGCACCCGGTTACTGCTCAAACTCGAGCAGTTCAACCCGACCGGCTCCGGCAAGATCCGGATGGCCCGGCAGATGGTGCTCGCGGCCGAACGCAGCGGCCGGTTGCGTCCCGGCGGCCATATCGTCGAACCGACCTCCGGCAACACCGGACTCGGGCTGGCCATGATCGCGCTCGAACGCGGCTATCGCTTCACCGCCGTGGTGGATTCGCACGCCGCGCGGGACAAACTGCGCGCCATGGCCGCGATGGGCGCGGAACTCGTTCTGGTGGACAGTGATTCGACCGGCGGGCCGAGTACGGTCGAGCGTCGCCGGGTCGCGGACGAGATCGCCGCCCGCACCGGGGCGTTCCGGCCCGATCAGCACAACAATCCGGCCAACAACGACGGCTATGTCGAACTCGCCGGGGAATTGATCGACGCGCTCGACCGGATCGATTACCTGGTCGGCGCGGTCGGCACCGGCGGATCGCTGTGCGGGACGACCCGAGAACTGCGTCGTCGCGGTGTGCCGGTGACCACGATCGGGGTCGAACCGATCGGCTCGATCATCTTCGGCGGTCCGGGTGGCAAGTACTGGCAGTCCGGCGCGGGGAGTCCGCCCGGATTCACCGTGGGCAGCAATGTCGACTACGGCTGTATCGATGAGGGTGTGCCGGTCGGTGATGTCGCGGCGTTCACCACCGCGCGCGTCGTCGCCCGGCGCACCGGCCTGCTGATCGGCGGAACCGCCGGTGCCGCAATAAGTCTCGCGTTACGGCGGCTGACGCTGGTACCCGCGGGCAGCACGATCGTGGTGCTCGTCTGCGATGCGGGTGAGAAATACTTGGACACCATGTACGACGACGAGTGGTTGCGGGCGCGCGGCCTGCTGGATGAGGCCGCGCATCGACGGTTGCACCGGCTGCTCGACGCGTATGCCGATTCGGTGGATATCGCGGCCGCCGACCTGTGCCGGAAGGCGGGTGCGTGATGGCCGCGCTGCTCGGTAGTCCCACGGGACGGTTGCGGGAATATCGGCCGGTCATCGCGCTGGCCGCGCCGATCGCGGGGGTGCAGCTCGCCCAAGTCGCCTTGACCACGGTCGATTTGGCGATGATGGGGTTGCTGAGCGTCACCGCGATCGCTGCGGGCGGGCTGGCCATCCTGCTCTACAACCAGTTGCGGACCATGAGCGTCGGAATGGTCACCGGCATCGGCAATCAGATCGCCGGTGCGGTCGGGCGTGGCGAAAAGCGTACCGGCACCGACGAACTCGACGAGCAGGCGCGAGTCGAGATCCGAGAGTTGGTGCGCGCCGGGCTGTTCGTCGCGACGCTCGTCTCCCTACTGGCCGCGCTGATCCTGATCGGGCTCGGCTTCGCGCTGCCGCTGTTCGGACAACGCCGCGAAGTGGTCGAGATCGCCCGCCCGATGATGATCGCGCTCGCTCCCGGACTGATCCCCATGTTGTGGCTGAATGTGTTGCGGCAGTTCACCGTCGGTATGCGCAGGCCCGGTTCGCTGCTGCGCGTCACGCTGATCTCGATCGCGGTGAACGCGCTGCTGGACGCGGCGTTCATCTACGGCTGGCTGGGGCTGCCGAAGCTCGGCGCGACCGGAATCGGTCTGGCCACCACGCTGGTTCAGGTGTTCACCCTGGTCGCCCTGCATCTCCAGATCCGCCGGGATGCCCAGCTCACCGGGCTGCTCGCGTTGGATCTGTGGAATTTCGACCGGGCGACCGTGCGTCGCGTGGTCACCATGGGCACCCCGATCGCGTTCACCTACGGCAACGAGGCCGCCATCACCTCCATCGCGACCGTGCTGATGGGTATCTTCGGACCGGAACTGCTGGCCGCGAGCAATATCGTCAATCAGCTGGCCTACATCGTCTACCAGCTGAACATCGGTCTGTCCCAAGGATCTTCGATCCTGGTCAGCCGGAGCGTGGGGCGCGGTGACCGCGGTGACGCCGGGCAGATCGCGCGGCGGGTGCTGACCGTGAGCGTGGTGGCGATGACGGCGTTCGGGCTGCTGTACTGCCTCGCGCCGCGCGCGGTGGTGACGCCGTTCCTGCACGGTGCCGGGCCCGAGGTGGTGGCCGCGGCGACCGGGCTGCTGTGGTTCGCGATCGCGCACCAGTATCTCAAAGGCGCACAGAACATCTGCGTCGGATTGCTGCGCGGGCTGGGCGATACGAAATCCAGTCTGCGGATCACGCTGATCGGGTACTGGGGCGTGGGGATTCCGGTCATGTTGATCGCCGCGTATCTGCTGCACTGGCGTGGGTACGGGATCTGGCTGGGGTTGTGCGCGGGGTTCGGGGTCACGGCGGTACTGCTGCTGCGGCAGTTCCGCGCCGATCTGCACGCGGAGTAGGCCAACCGCCTCGACAGTTCGGATCCGGTGGAAGATCTTCGGCGGCAACAGTTTTCGATGTCTTTCGCCGGAGGCCGGTCCGGGCTGCGGGTGGTGGGTGATCGATCGGATGAGAGGGGTCGCTGCACGGGCGTCGGCCGGGTCGAACGGCCCGATGTCCTCGGCAGCGGCGACATGATCGATCGCCGTCGCATCCATCGCGGGGCGCGGATGCCGGTGCCGACTCGTGCGGATGGGCGCTAGTCGGCCAGCTGGTATCCGACCCCGCGGTGGGTCTTCAAAGTTGTTCTGTCGAAAGGGATGTCGATCTTGCTGCGCAGGTAGCGGATGTAGACCGCGACCACGTTGTCCGGGCCGTCGTAGTGGCTGTCCCAGACGTTGCGCAGGATCTCCGATTTGCTCACCACCGTGCCGGGATTGCGCATCAGGAATTCCAGCAGGCCGAATTCCCTTGGTGTCAGGGATAATTCGACTCCACCGCGACGCACCGAACGCTGACTCGGATCGAGTGCGAGATCGCCGACGGTGAGGATCTCGCGCTGCTGCGGTGACTGTCGTCGCATCAGGGCGCGGATCCGGGCGATGAGCACCACGAACGAGAACGGTTTGGTGAGATAGTTGTCCGCGCCCATGTCCAGGGCGTCGGCCTCGTCGAGCGCGCCGTTCTTGGCGGTCAGCATGAGTACCGGCGTGCTGACGTCCCCGGCGCGGATGCCGCGCAGTACCTCGTAGCCGCTCAAACCCGGCATCATGATGTCCAGCACGATCACGTCGAAGTCGAATTCGGTTGCCATCCACAGTCCGTCGACGCCGTTGCCCGCGATCTCGACGTGGAATCCCTCGTGTTCGAGGCCGCGGCGCACGGTTTCCGCCAGCCCCGCCTCATCCTCGACCAGTAGCACACGCATGAGCTGTGCACTCCCTTCCGGTCCGGCAAACCCCCTGCTGACGACTCGATCCGTCATCTACCTTAACTTAGGCTAAGCAAACTATATGCATAGGTGAGGGAGTCGGTATGCGATGGCAGAGGCGGGTCCGCGAACGCCTCGCGGTGCTGTGGCCGCCCTCGCGATGGGGATTGCGGGTGCGATCGGCGTTGGTCGCGGCGGCCGTCATCACGGTCGTGCTCGGATTCGGCGCGACCCTGATGCTGTGGCTGCTGTTGCGATCGATGTTCGACACGGTCGACAGCGCCGCCGTCGCGCGCCTCGACGATATCGCCGCACAACTGCGCACCACCCCGCCCGAAACCGCGAGCGCGGCGTTGTTCGAACCCAACGGATATGTGGTGATCGTGGAGATCGTGGGCCGATCCGGGCGGGTGCTGCGATCCTCCGAGCGGTCCGGGAGCCATCCGCCACTGATTCCGGCGGCTGAAACCGTTGTCGGACAGTCATTGTGCTGCGATTCGGATCTGAGGCTGTCGGCGCGGCGGGTCGACTCCCCGTCCGGGCCGGTCACGGTGATGGTCGCCGGGAACACTCAGCCGGTCGAGGACGCGATGGGGGAGGTGGCGCTGGCGTTGGCGATCGGTACCCCGGTCGTCGTCGCGGTGGCCGCCGGTGCGACATATGCGCTGGTGGGGCGTTCGCTGCTGTCGGTGGAGACGATCCGTTCGCGCGTCGCGGGGATCGGCAGCACCGGACTGGCCGAGCGGGTGCCGGTGCCCTCCGCGCGGGACGAGGTCGCTCGGCTGGCCGTCACCATGAACGAGATGCTGGGCCGCATCCAGGCCGGTCACCTTGCGCAGCGGCGGTTCCTGTCCGATGCCTCGCACGAATTGCGCAGTCCGCTGGCGACCGTGCTGAGTGGGCTGGAACTCGCCCGTGATCATCCCGGGGCCTTCGACACCGAGCTGGCCGCCCGCACCCTGCTGCCCGAGGCCGAACGCATGCGATATCTCATCGACGACCTGCTCATGCTCGCCGCCGCCGACGAGAACGGGCTCACGGTTCCGGTCACCGACGTCGACCTGGACGATGTCGCCGCCATCGCGCTCGAGGCCACCCGCCATCCCGCCGATGTGACGCTGGCCCGGCAGTTCAACCCCGTCCGGGTGCGCGGCGACGCGCGCTCGCTGACCCGCGTCGCCCGCAACCTGCTCGGCAACGCCATCACGCACACCACCTCGATCGTCACGATCCGCACCGTGCGCACGTTGTCGGGGGCGCAGTTGATCGTCGACGACGACGGTCCGGGAATCCCTGTCTCCGAACGGGAACGGGTCTTCGAACGCTTCGTCCGTCTACAGGACGACCGTGGACGCGACAGCGGGGGCGCCGGACTCGGGTTGGCGATCGTCGCGGAAATCGTTGCGGCGCACGGGGGTACGGTCACCATCGAGGATTCGCCGTACGGTGGCGCCAGAGTGCTCGTGAAACTCCCACTGCCGCAGGCGTAATGCATTCGTTCAGGCGGCAACTGTCGCACGCCGCGTCGCTGGTATGTCGGGCGTTGCGTATGGCGATGGAGAGGTGCGCCGCCGAAATCGTGGGAAATGTGGTCGCTTCAAGGATTTGTCGCCTGGGCACTCGCCGAGTGTCCGGATTCGTCGTTCCAGGTGGTTGACCTGCGAGTGGGTCGGTGCCTGAGTGCTGACACGGCAGTGAGGCGCGGTCGCGATTGCCGATTGCGGAATGCCGTGCTGCGGACCGGGCGTCTGTGGTGACAGGGTGAGAATGGGCGGGGTTCGAATCTCATGCCTCGGCGATGCAGCGGGCTGCGATTCGGGCGGCGGTGGCGAGGTCGGTGGGGGAGAGGGTTGCGTAGCCGAGGGGGATGCCGAACTCGCGAGGTGGGCCGCTGTGGTGGCGGGCCAGGCCGTCGAGCAGGACGCCGTGGGAGTGGGCGGTGGTGATGGCTCGGTTCTCGTGGGCGGCGGTGGGGAGGGGGACGGTGACGTGGGAGCCCGCGTCGTCGCCGCTGACGTGGAGGTCGTGGGCACGTAGTTCGTTGACGAGAAGTGCTCGCCGGGGCGGCATTTCGCGGCGGAGGCGGCGCAGGTGGCGGGCCAGGTCGCCGTGGCGGGCCAGTTCCACCAGGACGCGTTGGCCCGCGGGCGCGGGGTGGGTGCCGACTCGTTCGCGGTGTGCCACTACGGCATTCGCGATTTCCGGGTTCGCGACCAGCCAGCCGACGCCCAACGTGGTCGACAGGATCTTCGAGGTGGTGCCCAGGTGGATCACCACATCGGGGGCGAGGGTGGCGAGCAGGGGGAGCGGGGCGGTGTCGTAGCGTAGTTCGCCGTCGTAGTCGTCCTCGATCACCAGGGCCCCGGTGCGCCGGGCGAAGTCGACCAGGGCGACGCGGCGGGTGGCGGGCATCCGCGCGCCGAGCGGAAACTGGTGTGCGGGTGTGCAATACACCGCACGGACGTGCGGCGGGATCAGGTCCACGCACAGTCCGTCGGTATCCAGCGGGACGGGCAGCACCCGGATGCCCGCGGCCCGCAGTGCGCCGACCGCGCGCAGATATCCGGGCTCCTCCACGGCCACCGCGTCACCCGGACGCAGCAGCGCGGCCGCGAGTTCGCCTACGGCCGAACCGGTTCCGTTGGTGGCCAGCACCACGGCTTCGCCGCCCAGGCCGCGATGTCGCAGCAGATGTTCGGCGACGGCCTCGCAGTATTCGGGTTCGCCCGCTCTGTGCTTGTGCGCCAACGGGATTCGATCTCCGCTCGCGCGCCAGGCCCGTCGCCAGGCCGCCCGGTCGATCGCCGCTACGCACGGAGTGCCGGGAACCAGATCGAGCAGATCGGTGCGCGGCTGTTCGGCGCTGACGGCCGCCGGATCTCGCGGTGCGGCGGCGGGGGAGGCGGTGAGGTAGGTGCCCGAACCGTGGCGGCCGCTGAGCCAGCCCTCGGCGTGCAGCTGATCGTAGGCCGCGGTGACCACGGTGCGGCTGACGCCGAGTTGGGTGGCCAGCGCGCGGGAGGAGGGCAGCCGATCGCCGCCGCGCAGTCGTCCGGCGGTCGCGGCGGCGCGCAGACCATCGGCGACCTGCACGGCCAGCGGTGTCGCCGACGCGCGGTCGATCAGCAGTGGCAGATCCGGCTGCGCCATGAAGTGGTCTTTCGAAACAGTACGTAATTGGCCATTCGATAATGCCACTGGTTCGGGGAACCTGGGAATATGACCGAGTCAGTCGCCACCCGCACCCCGCTCTCGCCGACGCTCCGCAGCACCGTCACCCGGTATCGCGGTCAACGCGACGCCACCGACCGCGCCGCACTCGACGCGATCCTCGACACCGCCACCATCTGCCACCTCGGCGTCCTGATGCACGGCGCACCGGCGGTCATCCCCACCATCTACGGCCGCGGCGGTGACACCCTCTACCTGCACGGATCCACCGGTTCGGGCAACCTGCGCGCGGCCATGACGGGCGATGTCTCCGTCGCGGTCACCCTGGTGGACGGCATCGTCTACGCCCGTTCGGCCATGCACTTCTCGATGAACTACCGCTCGGCCGTCATCCACGGCCGCCCCACCGAACTCACCGACCACGCCGAGCGCCTACACGCTCTGCGCGTCATCGTCGAACACGCCGCCCCCGGCGCCTGGGACACCGTCCGCCCACCCACCCGCAAAGAACTCGCCGCCACCACCGTCCTGTCCCTCGACCTCACCGAAGCCTCCGTCAAAACCCGCACCGGCGACCCCAGCGACGACGAATCCGACCTCACCAGCACCGCCTGGGCAGGCACCCTCCCCCTCCACCAAACCTTCGCCCCACCCATCCCGTCGGCCGACCTCGCCCCCGGCATAGAAATCCCCACCCACGTCCTGTCCCGCAGGTAGGTTCGCAGCTACCAGAGGGTTTCGGCTCTGGTCCACATTCGGTGGCCCTGCCGATCCGGTGGTCCGCGCGGGCGGCGCATCACGATCGCTGCGCGAAATACCCATTGCGACAAGATCGTTCACGTCGCATCCGAGCCTGCGGAGTTGGTGGCCGTGCCGAGACCGCCGATCCGGTGGTCCGCGCGGGTGGCACATCACGATCGCTGCGCGAAATACCCATTACAACAAGATC
The DNA here is from genome assembly GCF_009604405.1 of Nocardia macrotermitis. Taxonomy (GTDB): domain Bacteria; phylum Actinomycetota; class Actinomycetes; order Mycobacteriales; family Mycobacteriaceae; genus Nocardia; species Nocardia macrotermitis. Next base: position 170,066 of record NZ_WEGK01000004.1, on the reverse strand, counting down.
ATTCACGCCGCAGCGGAGCCTGCGGAATCGGCGGCCGGGGACTGTCTGAGATCTGGCTCTGGTCCACATTCGGTGATCACGCCGATCCGGTGGTCCGCGCGGGTGGTACATCACGATTGCTGCGCGAAATGCCCATTGCGACAAGATCGTTCACGCCGCATCCGAGCCTGCGGAGTCGGTGGCCGTGCCGAGACCACCGAATGTGCCCCAGAGCCGGAATTTTTGGCTCGGTTCCACATTCGGTGGTTACGCCGGGCCGGTGGTTCGCGCGGGCGGCACATCAAGATCGCTGCATGAAATACCCATTGCGACAAGAATATTCACGCCGCAGCGGAGCTTGCGGAGTCGGTGGCGGTGCCGGGACCATCGGATGTGCCCCGGAGCCAGATCTCAGACAGTCCCCTACCAGAAGGTTGGGGTGAGGTTGTAGGTGGTGAGGGTGGTGTGGGCGAGATCGGTCAGGGCTGTGGGGGATTGGATGTGGGTGGGGTCGAGGGAGGTGAGGGCGAGGGTGTAGGCGGGGGATAGGTGGGACAGGTAGGCCGACAGGCGGGTTCGGGGGAGTGGGGGTGTGAGGGCGGGGTGGATGGCTCGGGCGGCTACGCCCAGGCAGGGGTGGGGGCCCAGGTGGGTGAGGGTGGTGGGGAGGGGGCCGATGTTGGAGCAGAGGACGTCTCGTTCTCCCGCGCCTCGGGTGAGGGCATGGGCGGTGCGGGCGGGGAGGACCTGGAGGATCTCCTCGGGGAGGCCGCCGGGGCTGGACATGCGGTATTCGTATGCGGCGCGGCACTTTTCGCGCACGGTTGCAGCGGTGTCCGAGCGGGTGACGGTGATCTCGGTCATCGACATGTCGTTGTCGACGCGCGGTTCGTCGCGGGTGTCGACCGGGATGCTGGCCACGATCTCCGGTCCGTCGAATCCACTGTGCCACAACATTTGTGCGATCAGGTGGACGAACAGGCTGTTGGCCGTCGCGCCGTGCGCGGCCGCGGTCCGCTCCCAGTCCGCCGCCGGAATCTCCAGTACGACACCGCAGGTGCGGGCGGGTCCGGGGCGATCGGGTGCGGATGTACTCGGAGGTTTCGGAACGCCGCGTCGCAATGCCCGAGCCGTCCCACCCAGGATTATGCCCCACTGCCGCCACGCATCCAACCAATCAGACTGTGGTGCACCGATTTCCGCTGTCATCGCGCCAGAGAGTGACTGATCGGGCTGTTGCGCAATACCTTCCGCTATCGCCGTGCCAGAGAGCGACTGATCAGGCTGTTGCGCAATACCTTCCGCTATCGTCGTGCCTGAGAGCGACTGATCGGACGGTAGCGCGACAACTTCCGCTGCCATCGCAGCTGAGAGTGCCTGATTAGACCGCGGCGCACCGACTTCTGCTGCCGCCGTGCCTAAGGGCATCTGGTTGGACTGCGGCACACCGATTTCCGCCGCTGTCGTGCCGGAGAGCGCCTGATCGACCGCGATCGCCAGCCCGCGCCCGTCGGCCAGTACGTGCGAACACGTCAACGCGACGATCGAACCCCCGTCCGCGAGCGTCGCCGTGGCGAGCCGCCAACCCGGACCGTACTCCGGATCCAGATCGAACCCCTGCTCATCGGCCCAGTTCAGCACTTCGTCCGCGGGCAGCGCATGCTCGGTGACTGCGAGCGGATGCGCATTCACATTCGCCCGCCAGTACGGCCGCGCGCCCGGCACCCGAGCCCGCACCACCCGCCGCCCCAACGGCCCGGTCCGCAATGCCGCATGCACCTTTTCCAGCACCTCCGGCGCAACCCGATCGGCGGTGCGCCACAACCCCTGCAAGGCGATCGGCGTCCCCATCCCCCGATGCGTGCGCAGGAAGATCTCGTCGACGACCCCGAGTCGGCTCATCGGGCGCTGCTCGGCGGACATCCTGTCATCGTGCCATCGCCGCACATCGCGTGTTCAGGGGGTTTGCCGGGATCAGGCGGTACTGCCGTGGCGGCCCGCGCCGGAGGCGAAACGCTGTGCGCCCGCGAGCGCGCCGTCGGCATCGGACAGCGCGTCCATGCCGTGGCGGAGCTCGTTGGCGATGGCCGCGGGCTCGTCCATACCGTGCTGCTCGAGTGCCGACATCCGGTCCGAGCGCAGGCAGGTCTGCGGGAGTGCGGCCAGTTCGCGCGCGAGATCCTCTGCGGCAGCGCGTGATTCACCGTTGGGTACGACACGGTTCGCCAGCCCCATCTGCAATGCCTCGGTGGCACCGACGGCACGTCCGGTGAGGATCATGTCCATCGCGCGACCCTCGCCCACGATGCGCGGCAACCGAACCGTCCCGCCGTCGATGAGCGGCACACCCCAGCGACGGCAGAAAACGCCGAATGTACTGTCCTGCTCGGCAACCCGCAGATCACACCACAGCGCCAGCTCCAGCCCGCCGGCCACCGCATACCCCGAGATCGCGGCGATCACCGGCTTGGACAACCGCATCCGGGTCGGCCCCATCGGCCCGTCACCCTCCGCCTCGACGCGATTGGAACGCTCGGTGCCCAAACCCTTGAGATCGGCTCCGGCGCAAAAGGTTCCACCCGCACCCCACAGCACCGCCACCGCGGCCGCCGGATCGGCCTCGAACTCCCGGAACGCGTCCGCCAACGCGTCCGCAGTCGGCCCGTCGACCGCATTCCGCGCCTCCGGCCGATCCAGAACGACCGTGAACACCGGCCCGTTACGTTCGATGCGAACACTCACTTCTGCTCCTTGCTGACACGCGGCTCACTGTGCGCTCTGCGGTGATGGTCTGTTCGCGAATGCGCACGCGGCCTCGCAGGATGTCCCGGTGCCACGGGTTCGTGCGCGAGCACCGTCATGTCCGCTCCTTGCTGCCGTAGCGCCGACTGTCTCACCCGACGATACGTCCCCGCCAGGGCCTTGCGTCAAGAAATGAATTCGTGCTTCACTTCTTGTGTGGCCTATCGCAGAACCCCTGCCGTGCAGGCCCGTCTCGACAAGCAGGCGGGCGTGATCGTGCACGCCGCCACCCGGGTGCTCTCGCGGGAGGGTTTCGCCGGGCTGTCGATGGCGGCGGTCGCGGCCGAGGCCGGAGTGGCCACGGGCACGGTGTACAAGCACTACAGCGGTAAGGCCGAGCTGGTCACCGCGGTATTCCGCGAGGTCGTCACGCGGGAGGTGGCCGCCGTCGCGCAGGCGGGCGGTTCGGGTGGTGTGGTCGAGCGCGTCACCGCCTCCGTGGAGACCTTCGCCGGACGCGCGCTGAAGAATCCGAAACTCGCGTACGTCCTGCTCGCCGAACCGGTGGATACCGCCGTCGACGCCGAGCGGTTGCGTTTCCGCCGCGCGTTCGCCGAGATCTACGAGACGGCCGTCGCCGAGGGCGTGGCCGACGGGCAGCTACCACCCCAGGACCCCCGGATCAGCGCCGCCGCCCTGGTCGGCGCCATCGGCGAGGTGCTGGTCGGCCCGCTCGCGCACGCCCGCCAGAGCGAATCGGTGATCCCTGAACTGGTCGCTTTCGCCCTGCGCGCCTTGGGATTTCACGACATCGGCGATGCCCGCCCGCCCGGCATCGCGCAACCCCGCGACAATCACAGCCCGGCATCGCCCGAATAGGAGTTCCGCATGCCCACCCACGAGGTCTTCAACCAGGTTCCCCCGATCGTCCCGTTCGACAACTCGCGCAATCCCGCGCTGCTCGAGGGCCTGCACCGGGAGGGGGCGGGCTGGGCGGAAGCCGAGGTGCGTGAATTGGGCGCGCTCGCAGGCGGATTAGAGGCCCAGGAGTGGGGCCGGGTCGCCAACGAGTACCCGCCGGTGCTGCACACCCACGACCGCTACGGCAATCGGATCGACGAGGTCGAATTCCATCCGTACTGGCATCGGCTGATGGACGTCGCGGTGACGCACGGCCTGCACGGCTCCCCCTGGCTGGACGAGCGCCCGGGCGCGCACACCGCCCGCGCCGCCAAGTTCTACACCTGGGGCGCGGCCGACGCCGGTCATATGTGCCCGATCTCCATGACCTACGCGATCGTGCCCGCCCTGCGCCACAATCCGGAGCTGTCCGCCCGGTACGAACCGCTGTTGGGTTCGCGCACTTACGATTTCGGCCTACGCGAGCCCTCCGCCAAGGCCGGTCTGATCGCGGGCATGTCGATGACGGAGAAGCAGGGCGGCTCGGACGTCCGCGCGAACACCACCACGGCCACACCGCAATCCGACGGCACCTACCGCATCGTCGGGCACAAGTGGTTCACCTCCGCGCCGATGTCGGACATGTTCCTCACCCTCGCGCAGGCCCCCGGCGGCCTGTCCTGCTTCCTGCTGCCCCGGGTGCTGCCCGACGGCAGCCGCAATTCCCTTCGTCTGCAACGCCTCAAGGACAAACTCGGCAACAAGTCCAACGCCTCCTCGGAGATCGAATACGAGGATGCCGTCGGCTGGCTCGTCGGCCTCGAGGGCGCGGGCGTCAAGACCATCATCGAGATGGTCAACATGACCCGCCTGGACTGTGTGATCGGTTCGGCCACCGGCATGCGCGCCGGACTCGTCCAGGCCGTGCACCACGCCCGGCACCGAGAGGTGTTCGGGGCCAAGCTGATCGATCAACCCGCCATGCGCAACGTGCTGGCCGATCTGGTGATCGAATCCGATGCGGCCACCACCGTGATGATGCGCCTGGCAGGAGCCACCGACCGCGCCGCGAGCGATCCGGCCGAGGCGGCGCTGCGCCGGATCGCCCTGGCGGTCACCAAGTACTGGGTGTGCAAGCGTGCCCCCGCGCACGCCGCCGAAGCGCTGGAATGCCTGGGCGGCAACGGATATGTGGAGGATTCGGGTATGCCGCGGCTGTTCCGCGAATCCCCGCTGATGTCCATCTGGGAGGGGTCGGGCAATGTCGCGGCGCTGGATGCGTTGCGCGCCATGGGTCGTCAGCCCGAGAGCGTGGAGGCGTACTTCAACGAGGTCTCCCTCGCCCGCGGCGTGAACCACCACCTCGACGACGCGATCGACCGAATCGGCAAGGAGCTCACCGACTTCGGCGACATCGAATACCGCGCCCGCCGCGTCGTGGAACTGATGGCGCTGGTCCTACAGGGCGCGCAACTGGTCCGACACGGTCACGCCGCCATCGCGGATGCGTTCTGCGCCAGCAGATTCGGCGGCGACTGGGGTATCGCCTTCGGCACCCTGCCCACCGGCGTCGACACCACCGCCATCCTGGAGCGGGCCTACGTGGACTGACACGGTTCCGCCCGCCCCGGGTTCAGCCGAGCGAAAGCCCCAGCTCACCCAACGCCTCGGACAGTATCCGCACGGCCTTGGGCCCCACCCCGTGCAACGCGAGCAACTCCGCCGCAGGCACCCCGGCCAATTGCTCCAGGCCGGAATACCCGGCCGCGGTCAGGGCCCGGGTCGCGGGCGCGCCGATCCCCTTCGGGAGCGCCGAATCGGTCATACGGGCAGCGTAACCGGCGAATCGGCACCGCCCGCCCACACGTGAGCAGCGACACGCTTCCTGGCCTGTACCAGGAGGATTAGCGTCAGAGGTATGTCACGTACAACGGCGTACACACAATTCATCGCGCTGCCGCCGGAACGGTTGTGGGCGGTGCTGGCGGACCCGGTTCGCTGGCCGGAATGGAACCCCGCCGTCGCCTCGGTGCGGCTGCGGGACGCGCCCGGGGTGGGAGTACAGGGCGATTATCTGCCCGGCGGCACAGTGAGCAGGGCCGTGCACGGCAGGCTGGCGCAGCCGTTCACGATCACGAGTTTCGTCCCCGCCCGGGAACTGGTCGTGCAGCAGCCCGAACCGGCCGGTGCGATGCGAATCTCCTGGACGCTGACACCCTGCCCCGGCGGCACCGAACTCGCCCAGCGACTCACCCTCGACGGCGTCTCGGCACCGATCTTCTGGTCCGTCGTCGGCGGCCGGTTGCAGGCCCACGCCCGGGTCGGTTTCGCGCGCTTGGCCCGGCTCGCCGGAATCACCCCGGACGATCAGGCCCCGACCGTCGTCATCGCCGGTGGCAGCGGGGCGCTGGGCCGCAATATCGCCGCCGATCTGACCTGTCGCGGGCTGCGGGTACGCATCCTGACCCGCCGCCGCGATCCCGAACTCCCCTTCGAACAGGTCGAATGGGACGGCCGCAGCGTCGGGGATTGGGTTGCTGCACTGCGTAATCCGGGCCCCACCGCCTTGATCAACCTGGCCGGCAAGCTGGTCGACTGCCGCCCCACCGCGGCCAACGTCATCGAATTGCGCCGCAGCCGAGTGGATCCCACCGCGGCCCTGGTCGCCGCCTCGAAAACACTGGACCGCCCGATCGAGCACTGGATCCAGGCGAGCACCACGGCGATCTGGTCCGACGCCGGTGAAATGCATTGCACCGAAACGACTCCGCTACCCCGGGGCCTACCGCAGATGACCGGCGTCGCCCAACCGTGGGAGCAGGCTTTCGAGGGCGCGAACACCGCACACCACACCATCCTGCGCACCTCGATCGTGCTGGACTCGGATTCCCCCGCCCTGCAACGCCTGTGCGACCTGACCCGCGCCGGTCTCGGTGGCCGCGTCGGCTCCGGCAACCAGTGGTTCAGCTGGATCCACGTCGAGGACTGGCTGGCCCTGATCCGCGCCGCCCTCGGCCTGGACCCCGAGGTCCACTTCCCCGACGGAATCCTCGTCGCCGCAACGGATTACCCGGTCCGCAACCGCGACTTGATGACCGTCCTACGCCGCCACCTGCACCGCCCACCGGCACCCCCGACCCCCGCACCCCTGCTGCAGATCGGCGCGATCTTCCTCCGCACCGACCCGGCCCTGGGCCTCACCGGCCGCCACGCCACCTCGGAAGTCCTCCCGCACACCGGTTTCCGCTTCCGCTACCCAACCCTCGACGAAGCCCTGGGCAACCTGCTCCCACACTGACCTCAGCGGTGGTCGCGGTACCACCCGATGAGCGCGTCGGTGGACGAATCCCCTTGCGGCGCAGGATCTTCGGCGGAGGTGAGCAGCGGAGCGAGCTCCAGAGCCTGCTGCTTGCCGAGTTCCACACCCCACTGGTCGAAGCTGTCGATACCCCAGATGGTGCCCTCCACGAAAACCTGATGTTCGTAGAGCGCGATGAGCTGCCCGAGAACCGAGGGGGTCAGCTCGGGCGCGAGGATGGCGGTGGTGGGCCGGTTACCGGGCATCACTTTGTGCGGCACCACCTTCGGGTCGGTGCCCTCGGCGGTGATCTCCGCGGCGGTCTTGCCGAACGCGAGCACCTTGGTCTGCGCGAACAGGTTGCTCATCAGGATGTCGTGCATGCTGCCGGTGCCGTCGCGGGTCGGCAGATCGTCGGTGGGACGGGCGAATCCGATGAAATCGGCCGGAATCAACCGGGTGCCCTGATGCAGCAGCTGATAGAACGCGTGTTGCCCGTTCGTCCCGGGCTCACCCCAGAAGATCTCCCCGGTGGAGGTGGTGACCGGAGAACCGTCCGCGCGAACGGATTTGCCGTTCGACTCCATCGTCAACTGCTGTAGATACGCCGGGAACCGGGCCAGATCGTTCGAGTACGGCAGCACCGCCCGCGACTGCGCGCCGAAGAAATTCGAGTACCAGACGCCGAGCAGCCCGAGCAGCACCGGCGCGTTCTCGTGCAGCGGCGTCCGCGCGAAATGCTCATCGACACTGTGCATTCCGGCCAGGAACTCCCCGAAACGCTCGCGCCCGATCGTCGCCATCACCGACAGCCCGATCGCCGAATCCACCGAGTACCGCCCGCCGACCCAGTCCCAGAAGCCGAACATGTTCGCGGTGTCGATACCGAACGCCGCCACCCGCTCGGCATTGGTGGACACGGCCACGAAGTGTTTGGCGACCGCGTCCTCGCCGAGCGCGTCCACCAGCCAGCGCCGCGCCGCGGTCGCGTTGGTGAGCGTCTCGAGCGTCGAAAACGTCTTGGAGGCAATGATGAACAGCGTCGAGGCCGGATCGAGGCCGTCGAGTTTCGCGGTCAGATCGGCCGGATCCACATTGGACACGAAACGCGCCGAGATCCCGGCGTCGACGTAGTGCCGCAGCGCCTGATACACCATCACCGGCCCGAGATCCGACCCGCCGATACCGATGTTCACCACCGTGGTGATGCGCTCGCCGGTCGCCCCGCGCCACTGCCCCGAACGCAGCGAATCGGTGAAATCGCCCATGGCACTGAGCACTTCGTGCACCTGCGCGCCCGCGTCCTCGCCGTCGACCTCCAGCGACGTCCCTGGCAGCACCCGCAACGCGATGTGCTCCACCGCGCGATCCTCGGAGGTGTTGATGTGCTCCCCGCGGAACATCGCGTCCCGGCGCTCGGCCACCCCGGCGGTCTCGGCCAATTCGACCAGCAGATCCAAGGTTTCGCGAGTCACGCGATGCTTGCTGTAGTCGATGCGCAGATCCGCGCTCTGCACGATCAGCTCGCGCCCGCGCTCGGGATCCTCGGCGAAGAGTTCACGCAGGTTCCGGTCGGCGATCGCCGAGTGGTGATCCCGCAGTTTCCGCCAGGCCGCCGTCGCGGTGATGTCGCTGCTCACCGCACCGACATTACCGTCAGCGCCGAGACGGCGTCGACCATCGGACCGATGTCCCCGGCCGCGGCGGGCCCGCCGCGGCCGAGACGATCGCCGGGGCCTACTGGCAGACCCACATCCAGTGCGTGCCGTAGTGCTCGGCGGCACTGCCGTCCAGGTGGACCCAGTTCCAGTGCCCCGGCTTGTTTCCACCGGCCCGGCAGTCGCCGCCGACGTGCTGACCGTTCGGCGGCGCGGGCGGGGTGCTGCTGTCCGGCGGGGTCTGGTTCCCCTGGCCGCTTCCGCTGGGGATGGGCCCGAGGTCGATGCCGGCGACGGTGGCGGCGTCACCCACACCCGCCGAGAAGGCGGCGATGGCGAGGGACATGACCGCGATGGCAGCCGATTTCTTCACTGTGGGATCTTCTCCTCAAATATTTTCGTTCGGTATCTCATGACATGAGAACACGATCCCGGCCGGTCCGCAGGGCCGAGGGCGCCCGGACGGGCCGTTGCGGCGAGGTCCCCGAACTCCGCCGGACGGCTGGACACCCGGGCATAGGCTGGTCGCATGGTGTCCGAACGTGAACTTCTCGCATCCGTCCCCACACAGCTCTGGATCGGTGGCCCGGTGGACGCCACCGGCGGTGCCACCTTCCCGGTCGAGAATCCGGCGACCGGCGAAACCCTCGTCGAGGTGGCCGACGCATCCCCCGAGGACGCGATGCGCGCCCTCGACGCCGCGGTCGCGGTGCAGGCCGAGTGGGCCGCGACCCCGGCCCGGCAGCGCGGGGAGATCCTGCGCGCAGTCTACGAGCGGATCATCGAGCGCACCGAGGATTTCGCGCTGCTGATGACCCTGGAAATGGGTAAGGCGCTGCCCGAGAGCCGCAACGAGGTGCGCTACGGCGCGGAGTTCTTCCGCTGGTTCAGCGAGGAGGCCGTGCGCATCCACGGCCGCTATCAGACCGCGCCGACCGGCACCGGCCGCATCATGGTGCACAAGCAGCCGGTCGGGCCGTGCCTGGCGATCACGCCGTGGAACTTCCCGCTGGCCATGGGAACTCGCAAGATCGGCCCCGCGCTCGCGGCGGGCTGCACGATGATCGTCAAACCGGCCTCGGCCACCCCGCTGACCATGCTGCTGCTCGCCGAGCTGTGTCGCGACGCGGGCCTGCCCGACGGTGTGCTCTCGGTGATCACCAGCCGTCGTTCGGGCGCGGTGACCGCCCCGTTGATCAACGATCCGCGGCTGCGCAAACTCACCTTCACCGGTTCGACCGAGGTCGGCAAGAAACTGGTGGAGTCCTCCGCGCACGGCCTGCTGCGCACCTCGATGGAACTCGGCGGGAACGCGCCCTTCGTGGTGTTCGACGACGCCGATGTCGATGCGGCCGTCGCGGGCGCGATGCTGGCCAAATTCCGCAACGGCGGCGAGGCGTGCACCGCGGCCAACCGCCTGCACGTGCACAACTCGGTGATCGCGGAGTTCACCGAGAAGTTCGTCGCGGCGGTGCAGGGGAGCAAGCTCGGTCCCGGCGCGGATCCGGAGACCACCCTGGGCCCGCTGATCAACGCCGAACAACTCGACACGGTCAGTGAACTGGTCGACGACGCGGTGACGAAGGGCGCGCAGGTGCGCACCGGCGGCAAGGCTCCCGGCGGCCCCGGTTACTTCTATCCCGCCACGGTGCTGAGCGATGTGCCCACCGACGCCCGGATCCTGAGCGAGGAGGTGTTCGGCCCGGTCGCGCCGATCGTCGGCTTCGATACCGAGGAGCAGGGTCTGGCCGCCGCCAACAACACCGAATACGGTCTGGTCGCCTACGTCTACACGCGGGATCTGGATCGGGCGCTGCGGGTCGCCGAGGGCCTGGAGAGCGGCATGGTCGGCATCAACCGCGGCGTCATCTCCGATCCGGCCGCGCCCTTCGGCGGCGTCAAAGCCTCGGGCTTCGGTCGCGAGGGCGGCACCGAGGGGATCGAGGAGTACCTGTCGACCAAGTACATCGCGCTGCCCTAGCCGGACAGCGAAACGCCCCGGGACCGGTTCCCGGGGCAGATTCGACGTGAAAAGCCTTGTGACCGAGTGTGTTTCGGTCTCCTGCCGCGTCGGCGCGGGCTATCGCCGCATCGATCCCGGACACCGCGTGCCGGGATCGGGGCCGTCGCGGGTCAGCGACCGAGACGTCCGCGACCCAGGCGCAGCAGCAGCATGGCGAGCGTGTGGCCCTCCTGGCCCAGCTCGCTGAAGCGCTCCAGCACCTTCATCTCGCGGGAGTGCACCAGTCGCGTCCCGCCGTTGGCCATGCGGGTGCGGCCGATGATGCGCGAGATCTCGGTGCGGCGTTTGATGGCGGCCAGGATCTCCGCGTCGAGGCGGTCGATCTCCTTGCGGAGTTTGTCGATCTCCGCCTCGCTACTGGGCAGCGCGGCATCGGACCCGGTCGTCGTCGTAGAGGTGCTCATACTTCTTCTCCTCGTGTCAGAACTTCGATCGGCGCGCGACCGCTGGCCGTTACCGATGGGGTTCCTTCACCGTGAATCAGGCCCGGTAGGCCGAATATTCCCCCAGCCGATACCCCGTACGCTCAGGTGCCAAACCGCTGACCGGAATCAACGGTGGTCAACCGGTACGTGGTGATAGCGCGAGCGCTGGTCATGTGGTCAGTGTGCCATGGGCCCCTGCTTCGGCAAAACGGTAACCGCTGGGGGGAAGCCGAAGTATCCCGCGATGATCACCGGCCGGTCACGCGGATGTCGCGTGGATGTGCCCAGGGCTACAACCTTGTCGGTGCCCGCCGGTAGCGTGGGGATCGATGGAGACGACGGTGGCTGATACGTGGCGTCCGCAGGCGCGGACGGGGCAGATGGCAGGCGCGGCGGGTAGCCCGCACGATCGCGCGGCGGAGGCGGTCGAGCGCCTGCTCGAGGGCTTGAATCCGCAGCAGCGCGCGGCGGTGGTGCACAGCGGTACACCCCTGCTGATCGTCGCGGGCGCGGGCTCGGGCAAGACCGCCGTGCTCACGCGCCGCATCGCCTACCTGTTGGCGGCCCGCGGCGTCACTCCGGGGCAGATCCTGGCGATCACGTTCACCAACAAGGCCGCCGCCGAGATGCGGGAGCGGGTGGCCGGTCTGGTCGGCCCGCGCGCGGCGAGCATGTGGGTGTCCACGTTCCACTCCAGCTGCGTGCGCATCCTGCGCACCCAGGCTGCGCTGCTGCCGGGCCTGAACACCAACTTCTCCATCTACGACGCCGACGACTCGCGCCGCCTGCTCGCGATGATCGGCCGCGATCTGGAACTCGACGCGAAGAAGTACACCCCGCGCCTGCTCGCCACGGCCATCTCCAACCTCAAGAACGAGCTGATCGAGCCCGACCGGGCCACGATCGACGCGGAATCCGACGAGAGCCAGCTGCCCCGCATCGTCGCGCAGGTCTACACCGAATATCAGCGTCGGCTGCGCGGCGCCAACGCGATGGACTTCGACGATCTGATCGGCGAGACGGTCGGTCTGCTGCAACGTCATCCGCAGGTCGCCGAGTACTACCGCCGCCGGTTCCGGCACGTGCTGGTCGACGAGTACCAGGACACCAACCACGCCCAGTACGTGCTGGTCCGCGAGCTGGTCGGCCATCATGCCGCAGGCCTGGCCACCGAGGCGGACGACGCGGATGCCGGTGCGGCAGCGGCGGACCCGGACTTCACCCCGGCCCGGCGCGAGGACGCCGTGCCCCCGAGCGAGCTGTGCGTGGTGGGTGACGCCGATCAGTCGATCTACGCCTTCCGCGGCGCGACCATCCGCAACATCGAGGAGTTCGAGCGCGACTTCCCGGACGCGGAAACCATTCTGCTGGAACAGAACTACCGTTCCACCCAGCACATCCTGTCCGCGGCGAACGCGGTCATCGCGCGCAACGAGGGCCGCCGCGAGAAGAAGCTGTGGACCGATTCGGGCGAGGGCGATCTGATCGTCGGCTACGTCGCGGACAACGAGCACGACGAGGCGTCCTTCGTCGCGCGCGAGATCGATCGCCTGGTCGATCAGGGCGATTACAACTACGGCGACGTCGCGGTCTTCTACCGCACCAACAACAATTCCCGTGCGCTGGAAGAGATCTTCATCCGGATGGGCCTGCCGTACAAGGTGGTCGGCGGCGTCCGCTTCTACGAGCGCAAGGAGGTCCGCGACATCGTCGCGTACCTGCGCGTGCTGGAGAATCCGGAGGATGCGGTGAGCCTGCGCCGCATTCTGAACACCCCGCGTCGCGGGATCGGCGATCGCGCCGAGGCGTGCGTGGCGGTGCATTCCGAGCAGCGCGGTGTCGGTTTCGGTCAGGCGTTGCGCGACGCCGCCGACGGCAAGGTCGCCCTGCTCAACACCCGTGCCCAGCGCGCCATCGCGGGATTCCTGGATCTGCTGGACGAGATCCGCGCGGCCGGTGTGCAGGAGGATCTGGATTTCCCGGACGTGGGAACCGTGGTCGAGGCGGTGCTGGACCGTTCCGGATATCGCGCCGAACTCGAGGCGTCCGACGATCCGCAGGACGGCGCGCGCCTGGACAACCTCAACGAATTGGTCAGCGTCGCACGGGAATTCAGCTCCGAGGCGCGCAACAGCGTGGAGGCCGCGCGGGATGAGGGCCTGCTGCCCGAGCCCGCCGAGGGCGAGCCCGATCCGGGCTCGCTGGCCGCCTTCCTGGAACGGGTGTCCCTGGTCGCGGATACCGACCAGATTCCCGACGAGGGCGCGGGCGTGGTCACCATGATGACCCTGCACACCGCCAAGGGCCTGGAGTTCCCGGTCGTCTTCGTGACCGGCTGGGAGGACGGCCAGTTCCCGCACATGCGCGCCCTGGGCGATCCGACCGAACTGGCCGAGGAACGCCGCCTCGCCTACGTCGGCATCACCCGCGCCCGCCGCCGCCTGTACCTGTCCCGCGCGGTGGTCCGCTCCGGCTGGGGCCAACCGGTGTCGAATCCGGAATCCCGCTTCCTGCAAGAGATCCCGGGCCACCTGATGGACTGGCAACGCCTGGAACCGACCTCGGCTCCCGGCACCCGGGGCATGCGCCGCCGCGGCGAGAGCGACGGCCTGGAACGCGACTGGACCCGAGGCGACGGCTGGAACGACCGCCCCGGCGTCCGCGGCGGCGACCGCCGCCCCGCCCCCGGCAGCGCCAAACGCACCAACACCAACCTCGTCCTGGCCGTGGGCGACCGGGTCAACCACGACAAATACGGCCTCGGCCGAGTAATAGCCTCCGAAGGCACGGGCCCCATAGCCAGCGTCACCATCGACTTCGGCACCGCAGGCAAGATCCGCCTCATCCCCCAATACAGCGGCGGAGTCCTGGTCAAACTGTAAAACACTGTCGCCCTGGGGATTTCGATCCCCAGGGCCACCCTTGCCCGTGGCAGGATGCTCAACTGTGCCCGAGATGAGACGGCTCAGCTACGCGGACGGTGTTCAGGCACGCTCGATCTGGTAGATCGGCAACAGCCCGAACCGAGGTCAGACCCCGACAGTCTCCGGGTTGAGGTGAGATCCCGACAGTCTCCGGGTTGAGGTGAGATCCCGACAGTCTCCGGGTTGAGGTGAGATCCCGACAGTCTCCGGGTTGAGGTGGGATCCCGACAGTCTCCGGGTTGAGGTGGGATCCCGACAGTCTCCGGGTTGAGGTGGGATCCCGACAGTCTCCGGGTTGAGGTGGGATCCCGACAGTCTCCGGGTTGAGGTGGGATCCCGACAGTCTCCGGGTTGAGGTGGGATCCCGACAGTCTCCGGGTTGAGGTGGGATCCCGACAGTCTCCGGGTTGAGGTGGGATCCCGACAGTCTCCGGGTTGAGGTGGGACCCCGACACTCCTAAGCCGAGGTGAAATCCCAGCAGGCCAGAGTTGAGGTCAGACCCCAACGGCCCCGAGTTGAGGTGAGATCCCTCGGTCCTCTTCGGGGCCGACGAAATCGGTCAGTCCTCTTCGGGCCCCAGGGAGATCCCGCGACTGGCCAACCAGGGCAGTGGATCGATGCGGTCGGTCCCGTGCAGCCACACCTCGAAGTGGCAGTGCGGCCCGGTGGAGAAACCGCGGTTGCCGATGGTCGCGATCTGATCGCCCGCCATGACGTGCTGGCCGACCGAGACCGTCGTGGTGTTGACGTGGCCGTACACGGTGATGGTGCCGTCGTCGTGCCGCAGCCGCACCCACATGCCGAAGCCCGAGGCCGGCCCCGCGTCGATGACGGTGCCGTCCATGACCGCGTAGATGGGGGTGCCGATCGGGCCCGCGATGTCGACGCCGGGGTGCAGGACGCCCCAGCGGCTGCCGTATCCGGAGGTGAAGGTGCCGCTGGCGAACTTCACGAAGACCGGGCGGAGTTTGGCGGCGGCCTGGGCGGCGAGGCTCTCGGCGAACTGCTGACCGTGGTGCAGCACGTCCTGGAACTGGCTGATGTCGGTCACCGGCGCGGTATCGAGCACCTGCGGCGACTGGCTCGCGGTGGCCGCGCCGGTGGCGGGCGTCGACGCGGCGACCTGACGGATCTCACCGGTCCGCGCGGCGTCGGCGGTGGCGGGACGCTGGGTTCCGGCATGTTGCGTTGCGGCCTGGCCCGCGGCGACGACCGCACCCGCGGCGACCGCGACGACGGCCGCGCGACCCTTGAGCGCGGCGGGCGGAACGGGCATCCGGTGCGAGTTCGGCACGCGAGCGGCCCGATGATCGGAATTCCCGCGTGCGGCGCGCCCCGCGAACGGGCTGGGCCCGGTCGGCTCGTCGGGGTCGTCGTAATCGGCCTGCTCGGCTTCGGAGGCATCGCCCGAGGCCCAGGGATCCCACTGCGAATCCTCGGAAGACTGTGCGTCCCACTGGTATTCGGTGCTCTGCTGCCAGCCGTCGGCTTCGGGGGTGGACCAGTTGTCGGCGGGTGCGTTCCAACTGTCCGCGTGCCAGGTGTCGCCGACCGGTACGTCCCAGGTGGCCGCCGCGGGGGCCCCGGACCAGCTGTCGGCGCGACCCGCGGGAGCGGCGTAACCGCCGAACGAGGCCGCATCACCGATATTGCTCAACCCATCGCCCTCACGGCGGTAACGCAATGCGGACGGGGCGCGATGTCCCGGCTGAAATGGATCGCCGCTCATTACCGAGCCTCGAGGGAGTGCGGATACGGAAGTGTGCGAGGGGCCGGGCCGATCGACAGGTCGCCTGCGACGCGGCTCGCTACCTGCGGAGCGCTGTGCTGCAACAAGCCTGCCGTCCTCCTGTGCCCGTCAGCGGCGGATGTGGTCGTCCCGTGAAGCCCGGTCGGGAGTTCAGAGACTACCGCCTGGGACGGCCGCATTCACGCTGGTCCTGTGACCATGTTGTGACTTCGGTCGCATCGACGGTAACGAAATGATTGCGACCCGGCAAGCGCTCCAGGACATCTCCGTCCGCTTGTGAGATTCATCACAAGAATCGCCGGGAATATTACCCTCGACATCACGGCCGATCTGTCGCATTTTTGGTACGACGCCGTGTAGTAATCGAGCCGTCCTGAACGCCTCGAACCCGTGGTCCCGCCGCCTCCGCGGAAAGCTACTCGCCAGTAGCAGTGGCCAGCGGTTTTGCCCGCCCGGGTGCGGCCCGGTGACCTGTGCCACTTAGGCTGTATGCGGCTGATTTCCCGTGCTCGCGAGTGATTAGAGTCCGATTCGACCCGCCCTGGAACGACGGGACGCCAACAAAGTCGTTGTCACCACAACGCAGACGAGACGGTGAGTACATGGATCTCTTCGAATATCAGGCGAAGGAGCTCTTCGTGAAGCACGGAGTGCCCTCGTCGGAAGGCCGGGTCACGGACTCGGCCGAGGATGCGCGTGCGATCGCGACCGAGATCGGCAAGCCGGTCATGATCAAGTCCCAGGTCAAGGTCGGCGGCCGCGGTAAGGCCGGTGGCGTCAAGTACTCCGCCACCGCCGACGAGGCGTTCACCAACGCCGAGGCCATCCTGGGCCTGGACATCAAGGGTCACATCACCAAGAAGATCCTGGTCGCCGAGGCCAAGGACATCGCGGAGGAGTACTACATCTCCTTCCTGCTGGACCGCTCGAACCGCACCTACCTGGCCATGTGCTCGGTCGAGGGCGGCATGGAGATCGAAGAGGTCGCCGCGACCAAGCCCGAGCGCCTGGCCAAGGTGCCGGTCGACGCCGTCAAGGGTGTGGACCTGGCCTTCGCGCGTTCGATCGCCGAGCAGGGCCACCTGCCCGCCGACGTCCTGGACGCCGCCGCGGTCACCATCCAGAAGCTGTGGGAGGTGTTCATCGGTGAGGACGCGACCCTGGTCGAGGTGAACCCGCTGGTCCGCACCCCCGAGAACGAGATCCTGGCCCTCGACGGCAAGGTCACCCTGGACGAGAACGCCGAGTTCCGCCACCAGGAGCACGCGGAGTTCGCGGACATCGACGCGACCGATCCGCTCGAGCTCGAGGCGAAGAAGAACGACCTCAACTACGTCAAGCTGGACGGCGAGGTCGGCATCATCGGTAACGGCGCGGGCCTGGTCATGTCGACCCTGGACGTGGTCGCCTACGCCGGTGAGAAGCACGACGGCGTCAAGCCCGCCAACTTCCTGGACATCGGCGGCGGCGCGTCGGCCGAGGTGATGGCCAACGGTCTGGACGTCATCCTGAACGACGCGCAGGTCAAGAGCGTGTTCGTGAACGTCTTCGGCGGCATCACCGCGTGTGACGCGGTCGCCAACGGCATCGTCAAGGCCCTCGAGATCCTGGGCAGCGAGGCCAACAAGCCGCTGGTCGTCCGTCTCGACGGCAACAACGTGGACGAGGGTCGCAAGATCCTCGCCGAGGCGAACCACCCGCTGGTGACCCTCGCACAGACCATGGACGAAGGCGCCGACAAGGCCGCCGAACTGGCCGCCGCCAAGTAAAGGAAACAGGGCAATGTCTATCTTCCTCAACAAGGACAACAAGGTCATCGTCCAGGGCATCACCGGTGGTGAGGGCACCAAGCACACCGCCCTGATGCTGAAGGCCGGCACCAACGTGGTCGGCGGCGTCAACGCGCGCAAGGCGGGCACCACCGTCAAGCACGTCGACAAGGACGGCAACGACGTCGAGCTGCCGGTGTTCGCATCGGTCGCCGAGGCCATCGAGAAGACCGGCGCGGACACCTCGATCGCGTTCGTGCCCCCGGCGTTCTCCAAGGACGCCATCATCGAGGCCATCGACGCCGAGATCCCGCTGCTGGTCGTCATCACCGAGGGCATCCCGGTGCAGGACAGCGCGTACGCGTGGGCCTACAACGTGGAGAAGGGCCAGAAGACGCGGATCATCGGCCCGAACTGCCCCGGCATCATCACCCCGGGTGAGTCGCTGGTCGGCATCACGCCGAACAACATCACCGGCAAGGGCCCGATCGGTCTGGTCTCCAAGTCCGGCACCCTGACCTACCAGATGATGTACGAGCTGCGCGACTTCGGCTTCTCCACCGCCATCGGCATCGGCGGCGACCCGGTCATCGGCACCACCCACATCGACGCCATCGAGGCGTTCGAGAAGGATCCGGAGACCAAGGTCATCGTGATGATCGGCGAGATCGGCGGCGACGCCGAGGAGCGCGCCGCGGCCTACATCGAGGCCAACGTGACCAAGCCGGTCGTGGGCTACGTCGCGGGCTTCACCGCTCCCGAGGGCAAGACCATGGGTCACGCGGGCGCGATCGTCTCCGGTTCGGCCGGTACCGCCGCCGCGAAGAAGGAGGCCCTCGAGGCCGCGGGCGTCAAGGTCGGCAAGACGCCGTCCGAGACCGCCGCGCTGGCGCGGGAGATCCTGGAGAAGGCCAGCATCGAGGCTTGATAGCGGCGCGCAGCGTCTCCGTTGCGGGCGGGGGTGGGGACGAGGCGGGCCTGATCGAGACCCGTCCCGCTGCTTTCCACGAAGGCCGTCAACCGAATCCGGTTGGCGGCCTTCGTCATTGCCCGATCGAGGTATTCACGGTGCTGGGAATACGTGACACAGTCCCAGCGCGCGCACCACGGTGCAGAACATTTCCGAAAGATTCACGGCAAACCTCCTTTTTCTCCTTCTGGAGGCACGATCGGAGTGCTCACCTGGTTCATCGGGCATACCATCCGGCCGACTGCGGGTTTGCGGTGGCCGTGACCCGGGCGGTTTCGTGCAGTAGCGTCAAGAGCACATTCAGTCTTGACAACGAGGGACTCGACAAGGAGAAGACGACATGTCATACCCGTCCGGGGGCTCCGGGTACAACGCACCCGCGCCGACACCACCCACCTCCGCCGCCGGTTTCGCGCAGCAGCAGCCGCCGAGCGGCGGTAAAACGGGTGCACCGGGATCGAGTGCGATCGGGTTGCCGTTCTATCTCACGGCAGGCACCGCCATCCTCGGTGTCATCAACCTGCTGTTGGGTTTCGCGCCGTTCGTCTCCACCAGTAGCAAAGATCTCGGCGAAGGCATGCAGATCTCGGCGAGCAGCAGCGACTTCTTCTTCTCCTTCCCGGTGGCGGTGCTGATCGTGCTGCTGGCCGGTGGTCTGCTGGCCGGTATCTCGCTGCTGCCGAAGCAGAACTGGATCGGCGCCTCGGCGGCGGTGTCCGGGGCCGCGTTCATCGGGCTGATCTTCATCGTGATCAAGGTGCCCGACGGGGCCAATGTCGGCTGGGGTACCTGGGTGGTGCTCTTCCTGGCCCTCGTGCAGACCGCCGCGGCCGTCGCCGCGGTGCTGTTCGAGAGCGGCATCGTGGCCATGCCGACGCCGAAACCGGCTGCGCCGCAGGCTGTTCCGGGTGGTTACGGGGCTCCGGGTTACGGTCAGCAGAGCTACGGTCAGCCCGGGCAGTACGGCCAGCAGTCGCAGCCGGGACAGTCGGCCCAGGGCGCGCAGCCGGGGCAGTCGCAGCCCGGACAGTCGCAGCCGCAGAGCCAGCCGTCCTACGGCCAGCAGCAGTACGGGCAGCAGCCGTCCTACGGGCAGCAGCCGGGTGGTCAGTCGGCCCAGTCGCCGTACGGTCAGGCCGGTCAGCAGCAGTACGGCCAACAGCAGTACGGCCAGCAGCCCGGTCAGGCGCAGTCGCCCTACGGCCAGCAGCAGTACGGGCAACAGCAGTACGGTCAGCAGCCCGGATACGCCGCCCAGCAGCAGCCGTCGGGCGCCAACCCGACCGCGACCCCGCCCTCGGACGCGCCCAGCACCCCGCAGCCGTACGGTTCGCTCAATTTCGGTCAGCAGCCCTCGACCGGTCAGGGCGCGGCGGCCAGCCCGTCCGGCCAGTCGGCGAGCACTCCGAAACCGGCCAACCCCTTCGGTGAGGACCGCGCGGTCAACCCGGCCGCCGACCCCACCACCGCCTTCCGCCCCGGCGAGGACGACAAGAAGTAACCGGCCGCGTCCGGAGGCTTGCTACTCGGCCTCGGTGCCGGCTACCTGTTCGCAGCGTGTCCGGGTAGCAAGCTTTGTCACAGTTTTCGGCACTCGTTCGTTCGAATGAGTGCGTAGCGCGTCGGGGTGCGCTGCCGAATCCGGTCGGCGGTGTAGCGAGCCTTGCCGCTGTTTTCGGCACTCGTTCGTTCGAATGAGTGCGTAGTACGTCGGGGTGCGCCGCCGAATCCGGTGAGCGGTGTAGCAAGCCTTGCCGCTGTTTTCGGCACTCGTTCGTTCGAATGAGTGCGTAGCGCGTCGAGGTGCGCCGCCGAATCCGGTGGGCGGTGCGGTAGCGGCATTTTCAGCTCTCGGGGCGGGGACCGATATCGGCGAGTCGCAGGTGTGTCGGCGCGCCTGACTTGCCGATGCGGGGGAAGGTGTCACGCTGGGGTGTCGTGAGGGAGCGCCGCGGTGAGAGTGAGCGCGCCGACCCGTCGTGAGGGGAAATCGTGACAGTCGCATCGGATGCCGGACGTCGCGGGAGAGTCGGATCGTGAAAGCTTCTCCCGTCCGGTGGGATCCCCGCGACGCCCGCCCGCCGCGGCGCGAGAACGGCCGTGGTTCCGGACGTTCCGGCGGCGAGGACAATCTGTTCCTGTCGTTGAGCCCGGAGCGCGCCCGGGTGCTGCTGATCGTGGCCGCGCGGGCGAGCAGCTACACCATCGTGGTGATCGTGGCGCTGGTCCTGGTGACATTGTTCGCCGCCGACAGCGCGATGACCGGGGCCTCGGGCGCGATCGCCGCGGGCTGGCTCGCGGTGCACCAGGTGCCGCTGGTGATCGGCCGCACGACCCTGAGCCTGCTGCCCCTGGTGCCGACCGGCCTGGTGCTGTGGCTGACCGCGCGTGACTGTGCGCGTGCGGTGGAACCCCGATCCTCGCGCGCGGATCTGGGCTGGATCCTCGGCGCGGCGCTGACCGGACCGCTGCTGGTCACCGCGATCTGTCTCGCCGTGGCGGGGGACGCCTCCTCGGTGGTCGCGCTGCAACCACCCGAGGCGCTGGCCGCCTTCGCCTGGGTGGGCGGACTGCATCTGGCCGCGGCCCTGTTCGGTCTGGCCGTGCGGCCGAATCCGTTGCGCGACAAGGTGATCGCGCGCATTCCACTGTGGGTCGAGTCCGCCGCCCGGATCGCGGTGCGCGCGGTGTGGCGGCTGCTGCTGTGCGCGGCCGTGCTGACGCTGCTGTCGTTCCTGCTGCACTGGTCCCGGATCGGTGAAACCTACAGTGCGGCAGGCAATTTCGGCGGCGTGCTCGGGCTGTCCGTGCTGTCGCTGGCCTATCTGCCGAATACGGTGATCGGCGCGACCGGTGTGCTGGTCGGGGCGCAGTTGCACATCGGTGTCGGCGGGCTGAGCGTGTTCGCGGTATCGGGTGCGTCGGTCCCGGCGCTGCCGATTCTGGCCGCTGTGCCGACCGGTCCGGCCGCGGGCTGGTGGCCGGTGGTGCTGGCGGTGCCGGCCGCGGTGGGCGTGCTGACCGGGCGGGATTGTGCGCGCGGCACCTACGATCAGCCGCTGCGGCCGTGGGCGACGCTGACCACGGCGGCGTTCGCCGCGGTGCTGCTGGGTGTGCTCGGCGGGATCGCCGGTGGCGTGGTCGGCTCGTTCGGCGAGATCGGTACGGGCATATTCCTTTTCGGCGGTCTGGGCTTCGCGTGGCTGGCCGCGGCCGGATATCTCGGGCTGATCGGTTCGCGCTGGTTCCTCGCGATTCCCGCCGCGCGACTGGTCGACGAGCACGAATACGCGGCCGACGCGGCCTACGCAGACGACGACCAGCACGAGGAGTACGCCGAGGACGGCTACGCCGACGACGCCTACTATGAGCCGGTCGAAGACGACCACCACTACGAGGATCACCACTACGACGAACCGGAGTACCCGGAGCGCGGCCCCGGCGGTCCGGGCTACCGCGAGCGAGTCTACGAATACGACGACCTCGACTACGGCCGCTACGCCCGGCTCGCCGATCGCGACGTCGAGGAGATCGACGGCGAACTCGTCGAGGAGCAGGCCGCACTCGGCCCCGCCGACGATCCGGACGACATTCTGGACGCCGAGGTGGTGGAGACGGACCTGCCGGAGGGTCGCCGGTGGGACGGTAGCTAGGCTCTACAGCGGCGGTCCACGCATCCGCCGCAATCCTTGCAGTCCCGACGCACAGGGAGTAGAGCGCTGACGACTCCGCCCACCCACTCGGTGCCCGCGGCCGTGCCCGCGACCGTCGTCGTACTCGCCTCGGGCGCGGGAACGCTGCTGCGTTCGCTGCTCGCGGCCGCCGCCGCGGCCGATTATCCGGCGCGCGTGGTCGCCGTCGGCGTCGATCGTCCCTGTGCCGCAACCGATCACGCGGTGGCCGCCGGAATCCCGCATTTCCGGATCGGGCTGGGGGAGTACCCGGATCGCGAAGCCTGGGATGCGGCGCTGACCGAGGCGGTCGCCGCGTACGCACCCGATCTGGTGGTGTCGGCCGGATTCATGAAGATCCTGGGCCCGGCGTTCCTGTCCCGTTTCGGCGGCCGCGTCATCAACACCCACCCCGCGCTGCTGCCCTCGTTCCCGGGTGCGCACGGCGTGCGCGACGCGCTCGCCTACGGGGTGCGGGTGACCGGCTCGACCGTGCATCTGGTCGACTCCGGCGTGGACACCGGGCCGATCCTCGCGCAGGAGGCGGTCGCGGTCCTGCCCGAGGACGACGAGGACACCCTGCACGAGCGGATCAAGGTTGTCGAACGGCGGTTGCTGGCGCAGGTCGTGGCCGCCGTCGCGACGCGAGGCATTGTCTCCGATGGACGAAAGGCAGTTATTCCAGATGAGCGAGTACTCCGGTGAGTGAACGCAGCGAAGCTTCCGCGACCGAGGTCGGGCGCAGGCCGATCACCCGGGCGCTGGTGAGCGTCTACGACAAGACCGGGCTGGTCGAGTTGGCCACCGGGCTGCACGCCGCGGGCGTGGAACTGGTGTCGACCGGGTCGACCGCGGCGCGGATCGCCGACGCGGGCATTCCGGTGACCAAGGTCGAGGATCTGACCGGGTTCCCGGAGACCCTGGACGGCCGGGTCAAGACGCTGCATCCGCGGGTGCACGCCGGGATCCTGGCCGATCTGCGTAAGCAGGAGCACGCCAACCAGCTGGTCGAGCTGGGTGTGGAGGCGTTCAATCTGGTGGTGGTGAATCTGTATCCGTTCACCGAGACCGTGGCCGGCGGGGCGAGCTCGGACGAGTGCGTGGAGCAGATCGATATCGGCGGGCCGTCGATGGTACGGGCTGCGGCGAAGAACCATCCGTCGGTCGGTGTGGTGGTGAACGTCGGCGACTACGATCGCGTGCTCGACGCCGTGCGCTCGGGCGGGTTCACCCTCGCTGAGCGAACCGCGTTGGCGGCCAAGGCATTTCAGCACACCGCGAGCTACGACGTCGCGGTGGCGAGCTGGATGACCGGTGTGCTCGTCCCGGAACAGGATGTGGCGTCGGATGCTTCGGCCGACGCGGATTCGGTTGCCGCGGAAGGCTTCCCGGACTGGCTGGGCGCGACCTGGACCCGCGAGGCGGTGCTGCGCTACGGCGAGAATCCGCATCAGGCCGCCGCGCTCTACACCGATGCCGCCGGTGCGCCCGGTCTGGCGCAGGCGGAGCAGTTGCACGGCAAGGAGATGTCGTACAACAACTACACCGACGCCGATGCCGCGTGGCGGGCCGCGTGGGATCACACCGCGCCCGCGGTGGCGGTGGTCAAGCACGCCAATCCGTGTGGGATCGCGGTCGGTGACGATATCGCGCAGGCGCATCGCAAGGCGCACGCGTGCGATCCGGTGAGCGCGTTCGGCGGGGTGATCGCGGCCAACCGCGAGGTGACCGTCGAGATGGCCGAGCAGGTCGCGGAGATCTTCACCGAGGTGATCGTCGCGCCCGGTTATGCCGACGGTGCGGTGGAAGTGTTGCAGCGCAAGAAGAATGTGCGCATCCTGGTCGCCGCGGCGCCGGTGCGCGGCGGGGTGGAACTGCGGTCGATCAGCGGCGGCGCGCTGTTGCAGCAGCGCGACATCGTCGACGCCGAGGGTGACGATCCGGCCAACTGGACCCTGGTCTCCGGCGAGGCCGCCGATCCGGCGACTCTGGCCGATCTCGAATTCGCTTGGCGCAGTTGCCGTGCGGTGAAGTCGAACGCGATCCTGCTGGCCCACGACGGCGCCTCGGTGGGCGTCGGCATGGGTCAGGTCAACCGGGTCGACGCGGTGCACCTGGCGGTGCTGCGCGCCGACGACCGCGCCAAGGGTTCGGTGGCCGCCTCCGACGCCTACTTCCCGTTCCCGGACGGCCCGCAGCAGCTCATCACCGCAGGCGTGAAAGCCATTGTGCAGCCGGGAGGTTCGGTCCGCGACCAGCTGACCATCGATGCCTGCCGCGAAGCCGGTGTCACCATGTACTTCACGGGTGCGCGGCACTTCGCCCACTGAGCGGCCCCGACCAAACTCGTACGCCGACAGCAAGGTTCGCGGCTCGGTGAGCCTCAGGGGGCCGCGAACACGCCGGAGCGGAGCGGAGGCCAAAGATACAGAAACCCCCTGCGCGGGGCTGCGGTTCCCGCGCAGGGGGTTTCTTTTCATCCAGGCACCGGGCCGTATACATCCCGGGTCCCGGGTTCGTCATCCCGGCTGATGCCGGGAATCGGTCTGGGGTTCCCCTTGTGTGCGAGGGCGATTCGGAGTAGCTCGACGGATGCGTCGCGAGGGGGAAGTGCGTGACATGAGTGCTCGTTGGGTGTTGAAGGGCCTGGAGTTTCTCTACGTAACGCTTATGTCACGCAACGTATCACTTCCGAAGTGTCGCCGCTTCAGATACTCCTGCTATAACAGCTGATGAGAGCGCTTTGTGATCGACATCACATTAGCTGGCGAATTCAGCTGG
The DNA here is from genome assembly GCF_009604405.1 of Nocardia macrotermitis. GTDB lineage: Bacteria > Actinomycetota > Actinomycetes > Mycobacteriales > Mycobacteriaceae > Nocardia > Nocardia macrotermitis. Next base: position 145,175 of record NZ_WEGK01000004.1, on the reverse strand, counting down.
CGCTCAGCACCTTTCGATTGCCGAGAGGTTGCTTCAACTGGATGTCGAGCGTGCCGAAGACCTCGATCATGGTGCACATCCGGCCCTGCGCCTCCGGCAGGCGACCCGAGCGCAGGGCGACGGTGACGGTGCTCGCGGTCTCGGTGGCGGTGGCGTCGACGCCGAAGCAGTCCGGCGAGCCGATCTGGAAGTTCACCGCGATCCGGTCGGCGCCCAGCGGGCTCCAGCTGTCGAAACTCGTCGGATGCGCGTCGACGATGGCGGGATTCGCGGTGAAGGTGCGGCCGGGATCGGGGGTGGCCTGTTCGGTCGGGGTGCTGGGCCCCGAGGTGCTGCCGGTGGTCGTATCCGCTTGGGAGCCACCGTCGTTCGCCTGTCCGCAGCCGACCGCCAGCAGTGCCAACAGGGTCGCGGCGGCCGCACCGACTCGGCGCGGTCCCGAATTCGCCATCATGCGCCACACCCTAGTGGGCGTCGGATTCGCACTGGTGGCCCGTACTGCGTGACTCGTTGTGCGACACCAGGTATGCGGCACTCGGCATGCCATGCGAAGAGCCCCGGTGCGCACACCGGGGCTCTCCCGTCGGGTCCGAGGGACGGCTCAGCGACTGGTGAACGGCAACAGGGCCATCTCGCGGGCGTTCTTCACCGCGACGGCGACCTGCCGCTGCTGCTGCGGGGTCAGGCCGGTGACGCGTCGGCTGCGGATCTTGCCGCGATCGGAGATGAACGTGCGCAGCAGGTTCACATCCTTGTAGTCGACCGTCTCGACGCCCGCGGCGATCAGGGGATTCTTCTTCGGGCGCCGCGCCTGCTCGGCCCGGACCTTCTTGGACGGTGCCCGTTTGACTGCCATATGAGTGTCCTTTCTCGCCGTGAGCTCAGGGCCCTGCGTGCTCGCACGGACGATCTACCGTGCCGCACAAGTGGTCTACCAACTCGATTTGTGCACACCGGGCAACTCCCCGCGGTGGGCCAGCTCGCGCACACGCACTCGGGAAAGGCCGAACTTCCGCAGATACCCGCGTGGGCGGCCATCCGTAGCGTCCCGATTGCGCAATCGTACCGGACTGGCATCCCGCGGCAGCCGCTGTAGCGCTGCGTACAGCTCGGCGGTCTCGGGTGCTCCGACGGCCGCGGCACGGCGGGCGGCCTCCTTCAGTTCGGCGCGTCGCTCGGCATTGCGGGCGACGACGGCGGCACGTTGCGCGTTGCGGGCGACCTTGGATTTCTTGGCCATCTACCTGTCCTCCCGGAAGTCGACGTGCTTACGCAGCACCGGATCGTATTTGCGCAGTACCAGCCGGTCCGGATCGTTGCGGCGGTTCTTGCGGGTGATGTAGGTGTAGCCGGTGCCCGCCGTGGAGCGCAGTTTGATCTTGGGCCGAATCTCGTTGCGGGCCATCAGATCTTGACTCCCTCGCGCCGCAGTCGCGCGACGATCGCCTCGATGCCGTCGCGGTCGATGGTCTTGATGCCCTTGGCCGAGACGGTCAGCGTGATCCGCCGCCCCTCGCTGGGCAGGTAGTAGGTCTTGCGCTGCACGTTCGGATTCCAGCGGCGGTTGGTGCGCTGATGCGAATGCGAGACGGCCTTGCCGAATCCGGGCCGGCGCCCGGTGACCTGGCAGTGTGCCGACACGGTGATCCTCCTGAAGATGGAAATCATTTTCGACAATGAACGTCGAACACTGTAGCGTGGGCGACCGGTAAATGAAAATCATTGTCGAAAGGGGTTCCGGTGGCTTCGCCTCCCGACCGCCGCACGCCCGTGGTGCTACTGGCCGACGCGTCCTCCGCAGCCGAACCCGGCGGCCCGGTGGGCGACGGTCTGGCCCGCACCGCCCGCGCGATGCTCGATACGCCCGGCACGGTGGTGATCCGCCACGATCTGACCGCCCTGCACGAGGGCATCGTGCATCGGACGGTGTGGTACGGCACCCCGATCGGTCGGGACGTCGCGAATCCGGCCGTGGATCACCACGCGGTCACCACCGTGCACGAACTCGCGCACGGCTGCGTCTCCTGCACGCTGCGGGCGGATCTGCTGCCGCTGCTGTGCCTGCTGGCTACACGGGATTCGGTGCGGCGCATCGTGATCGCGCTGGATCCCGCCTTCGAGGCCGAGGCGGTGTGTCATGCCATCGAGCATGTCCCGGTGGCCGGTGTGGTCGGCCGGGTGGACGGTCCCGCTGGACGAAGCGTGCGGATCGAGGCCGTGGTCACCGCGCTGGACGCGCGGACCTGGCTGTCCGATGCCGTGGGCGAGGAGACCCTCGCCGAACGCGGCCTGGGCGGCGAGGACGATCGCACGGTGGCGCAGGTCGCCGTCGGACAGGTCGAATTCGCCGATGCCGCACTGGTTTTCGGCGGTCAGGCGGTCACCGGGGAGGATCGCGCGCGGCTGAGCGCGATCCTGGATCGGCTGATTCCGGGGGCTCCGGTCGAGTGGGCGCACGGTTCGGCCGTCGAGGAACGGGTGCGGATCGAACGGCTGCTGGCCTGTGTTCCGGCCGATTCGCGACGCGGCCGGATCTTCGACGCGCATGTGCCGCTGCTGCGCGGCAGACCGCCGCTGCACACCGAATTCGGTGTCACCCTGGTCGAATTCGCCGCCGGACGCCCGTTCCATCCGGCCCGCCTGCACGACGCGCTGGACGTGCTGTTCGAGGGTGTGGTGACCGCGCGCGGCCGGGTGTGGCTGGCCACCCAGCCCGACGAGGTGGTGTGGCTGGAATCCGCGGGCGGCGGGCTGCGGGTTGGCAGCGCGGGCCCGTGGCTGGCCGTACTGCCGCCCGAGGAGGCCGACAAGGCCGATCCGGACCGCCGCGCGCTGGCCGCCATGCGCTGGGACGAGCACTTCGGGGATCGCGACGTCTCGCTGACCGTGCTGGTGTGCGACGCCGATCCGGACGAGATCCGGCACGCGCTGCACTGGGCGCTGGTCGACGACGCCGAGTTCCAGCTGGTGCGCACCGCGCCCGAGGTGGTCGCGGAGTGGGACGACCCGTTCGGCGAGTGGCACGAAGACCCTTGTGAGACAACCGAATCCGCCACATCACCGCAGGGTTCGCAGGAGAGGAAGGCAGATCAGTGAAGGCAGGTATCCACCCGGATTATCATCCGGTGATCTTCGAGGACGTGAGCACCGGCAAGCGCTTCCTCATCCGTTCCACCGCGACGAGCACGCGCGCGGCCGAGTGGACCGACGGCAACAGCTATCCGCTGATCACCGTCGAGGTCAGCGCCGACTCGCACCCGTTCTGGACCGGCGCGCATCGCGTCCTGGACACCGCGGGACGGGTGGAGAAGTTCGAGCGCAAGTACGGTCGGCGCACGCCGGTCCGGCGCGGCAGCGAGCCGGGCGGCGAGCAGCAGGGCGAGGTGGGCTGAGATGGCGGTTCCCAAGCGGCGGATGTCCAGATCGAATACCCGTAGCCGACGGGCGAATTGGAAGGCGACACCGACGGATCTGGTGCCGGTGCGGGTCGGCGGCGCGGAGTATCGGGTGCCGCGACGGCTCGCGGCTGCGGTCCGGCGGGGGCTGATCGATCCGGCCCGCCTGTAGGGCCGTCGCGAGTGCCGGTGCGGCATCGGGCGGTATTCATGTTGTTTGTCCGAGTTCCGCGATCGGCGGGCAAATATCGAGATCGGTTCGAGCAGTGCAGAGCGCACAATTATGGATTGCGATGAAGTTGCTGGACTGTGAACCGGCTACGGCCAGTTGGTTTTTGGGTGTGAAAAAGTCCACCCGAAGTGATGAATTCGTGGCCCCGGGCCGGTAGCCTCGTTCGGGAGGGCGGGTTCCCTCGGAAAGTCTGGGAACCCGCTCATCGCCATTTTCGGGGGAGATTCGCGGGGAGCATCCGCGAGGGGGCTAATGCGAATGTTCCGAGCCGCCGCGCGTGAGTGGTTCGGGCAGTAGCGATTCCAGTCGGGCGACCTGTTCGGCCAGCAGCGCCAAGGGGCCCTCCGCCAGCGACAGCGGCCACGGCAGACGCGGCTGCGAGAGGTTCCGCACCTGTTCCTCGAGTTCGGCGATGGTGGCCTCCAGGTCGCCCACCTCGGTGCGTAGTTCGGAGATCTGCGTCAACGCGGCGGCGACGGCGTCCACGAGGGAGCGGTGCGAGCCGTCCTCGCCCGCGCCCAGCTGTGGCCAGCCGGTCAGGTCCGGGCCGCGCAACTGGGTCTGGATATCGCGGAGTAGGGCGAGCTGATCCGGGAGGGCCTGCGACGCGTCGGTCGGCTCGGCGTCATCCGGGCGGGAATGCATGAGGCCACTGTAATTCGCCCCGCGCATGCGGTGCTCGGTACCGGGGCGGGGGATCGATCCGGACCTCTCGCGTGATCACCGACACCATTCATTGATACCCGGATACGGTATGCGAGCTGCGGTTTTTCGTCACGCTTGTCTGAGTTTGCAGTTTCTTAACACAAATTCCGACATTTTGCCGACTTCATGACGGGCAATGTTACAAATTCGTAATCCCGGCAGGCGAGTCTCTCTCCGGGCCGCAATTTCACGGGCTCGCGCCTCCGGATTCCGGGGGCGTGCACTGCGAGGAAACCTGATGGGGATCGCTATGAAGAAGATGACGTACGCCGTATCGCTCGCGACCTTGGCCACCACCGCCGCCGTCGCACTGGCCACCGGCACCGCCTCGGCCGCCACCCCCGGCACCACCGCACCCGAACTCGATCCGCACACGCTCAGCGTGCCGATCGCGCCCGGCGTGCAGTACACCAGCAACACCACCGACCGTTCCACGGTGCTGAACACCCCGTTCGGCAAAGTGACCACGCTGGGCGGGCAGATCCAGGTGAACAACGCCGCGGGCGCGACCATCTACGGGCAGCAGAAGTTCGCGGAGACGCCCAAGGCCGCCAGTACGCTACCCGCGGCGACCACCGTGGTCGCACCCCATCAGGCGGCGGCCGCAACCAAACCGGTCGACGCCCCGGCGCACGATCCGCAGGCCGACTTCAACAGCGCCCTCGGGCAGGCGGCCACCCAGTTCGGCCTGGCCACCGGTGTCGGTGGCATGGTCGGCGGCGTCGGCGGCGTGCTCATCGGCTGCCCGGTCGGCATCGTGACCGGTGGCGTCCTCACCTCGCCCACCATCATCGGCACCCCGCTCGGCATCATCGGCGGCTGCATTCTCGGTGCGTCCGCGGTCGGCGGTGTCGGCGCGATCGTCGGCGGCGCGGCGCTGGGCATCCCGGTCGGCATCGCCAGCGGCGTCCAGATGTACAACAACCTGCACGCGCAGGGAGATATCTAGAACCAGCCGAAAGGCTTGGGACGCAACGGTTTCAGGAGAGATCGGCACCCGCGTCCCGACGAGTTCGGGCCGGAACGCCCTGCCGGGGGCGTTCCGGCCCGATTCGTATGTCGATCTCGGTCCGATCAGCGCGTCGATCCGGGCTACCCGATCAGCCGACGGGCTCGCTCGTGCGGGCCTCGGCGGTCCGGTTCGGCCCGGGAATGCGCCGCCGCCGCGGATCCTTGGGAACCCGCTTGGTGCGCGCCTCGGGTTGCAACCGCCCGGTGCGGTCCGGTGCGACCAGGACCGCGGTGATCGGAACCGCGAGTGACATCGTGGCCACGACGAAGATCGGGATGAACATGGTGAACAGATCCCGCCCGGTCGGCTGCGACATCGCCGGATCGATCCGGAGCGACAGCCCGGACAGGCCCAGGTAGTGGATGCCGATGATCACGCCCGCGTACACCACCGAGATGCCGACCAGGGCCGTGGTCACCCGCCACCGCATCGCCCACAGCAGCCCACCGGCCAGCAGCACCAGCAGTACCGTGCAGCCGGCGACGACCGCCGGGTCGATCGAGGTGGAGCCCTGCACCGTCAGCGAGCTCAGGCCCAGATAGTTCGTCAGCCCCAGCCCCAGCCCCGCGATCAGCGCGCCGATCCCCAGCCGCACCGGTTTGCGATGCTCACCCGCGATGATCAGTCCGGCGAGTATGCCCACCGGCGCGACCGCGAGCGCGATCATGCGCTGCGTCACGTCGTAACGCACCACCCCGCTGGGCAATCCGACGCCCAGCATGGTCACCGTCGTCGCCACCTGGGTGCCGATCGCGCCGATGCACACCGCCGCCGCGGTCAACCACACCAGCCGGAATTTCGCGGTCACCGACAGCGTCGACTGCCGGATACAGATCAGGCCCACCAGGGTGCCCGCCCACGCCACACCGAGCGCCAGCGCGAGCACCCAGGTCCCCATGGTGAAGTACTGCACGCGAACCCCCTGTCCGGGTCGGATGAATCCTCGGTTACTTACATTCGTTTCGGGCCGTAGGCAGGCCGCCGCCGAGCGCCGGTCCTCGCCCCGGAGCTCGAGTCTCCCCGCGCCCGACGACGCGCTAACGGCTCGGGGAGGCGGGGGCGCTGAGTCGTGCGATCGCGTATTCGGTTACCGCGGCCAGTGATTGGCGCACCTGGACCGGATCGCGGGCATCGATGTCGACGATCGGCACACCCTCGCGGATCGACAACGCCTCGCGCAGTTCGGCCGCCGGGAAGCGCGGCGCATCGGGAAAACGGTTGACCGCCACCAGGAACGGCAGCTGCCGCGCCTCGAAGAAGTCGACCACCGCGAAACTGTCCTCGATCCGGCGGGTGTCCAGCAGCACCACCGCGCCGATCGCGCCGCGCACCAGGTCGTCCCACATGAACCAGAAACGGCGCTGGCCCGGGGTGCCGAACAGGTACAGGGTCAGGTTGCCGGGCAGGATGATGCGGCCGAAATCCATGGCGACCGTGGTCGTTTCCTTGGCCGGGGTGGCCGACAGATCGTCCACCCCGTCGGAATAGCCGGTCACCATGGCCTCGGTGCGCAGCGGCACGATCTCCGAGACCGCGCCGACGAAGGTGGTCTTGCCCGCGCCGAAACCACCGGCCACCACGATCTTCGTGGAGGCGGTACGGGTTTCGGCGTCCGAGACGTCAGAGAGCGCGGAGTCCACGCAGGGTCCTCTCCATGAGCGAACGGCGCTCATCGTACGTGGCGTTTTCGCTGAGCGTTGTGTGCACCCGCAGCGTACCGGCGACGACCAGATCGCCGATCACTACGCGGACCATACCCAGCGGCCGCTGGAGATGGGCGGCGATCTCCGCCACCGAGAGCCTGCCACCGCCGAGGCGCAGGATATCGGTGCGGACATCGCCTGCGGGCCAATCGAATCGGCTCGCATACGGCAGGGTCTCGACCACCGCCTCCATCGGCAGATCGACCGCGGGCTGGGTGCGCCCGGCGGTCAGGGCGTAGGGGCGGACGCGTGTTGTCGGCCGGGGATCGGCTCCGAAGGAACTCGACATAGCACTGTCAGACCGACGAACGGGCGGTGGCCTGAACGACGGCGCCGACCCGATCCGATAGTAGGGCCATCTCGTAGCCGATCCGGCCGATGTCGTGCTGCTTGTTGGCCAGCACGGCCAGATGCGAGCCGTTGCCGACGCTCATCACCAGCAGATAGCCACGTTGCATGTCCACGACCGACTGCATCACCTTGCCGCCCTCGAACAACTGGGCGGCCCCGGAGGACAGACTGGCCAGTCCGGCGGTCACCGCGGACAGCTGCTCGGCGCGATCCGACGGCAGGTGCGGGCTGGTGGCCTGCAACAGCCCGTCGGCCGATACCAGCACCGCGTGCGAGACACCGGGGACGTCGCGTGTGAAGCGGGTCATCAGCCAGTTGAGATTCTCGTCGGTGGGGGGCTGCTCGGTATCGGTCATACGTGTCCTCCATCGTTGTACTGCGCGTCGAGATGTTCCGGGCCGCCACCGGACCGAGTTCCGTTGTACCCGTTTTCATCACCGTACGACGCCAGGCCCGCGCGACCACTGCGCACACCACTGAGGTGGCGGGACAGGTTGCTGCGGATCTCCTCGGGATCGGGTGCGCCGGTTCCGGCGGGCGGAGTCAAGCCACCCGGAACGAGCTGTGCGCCCGGGTTGCGGATGGGCAGGCCCCCGGAGGTCCGGTGGTCCATGGTCGGTTTGCTGGCCTCCTCGGCCGCGGCCCAGCCCGCGTCGGCGGGGGAGGACCAGGCGCTGCCCGCTTCGTTCGCCGACGGTTCGACCAGCCATTCGGAAACCATGCGCTGGTAGATGGGCGATTCGGCGGGGGCGGGGGTGCCGGGCTGCTGGACCGGCAGGGTCGCGGTCTGCGCCCACAGGTCCGCGGGCTCGGATTCCCAGGACGGGGCGGACGGCGGTTCGGGGGTGGGGGTGTTCGCGACCATCGGCGCGAATTCGCCCGAGGGCCAGGGCTCCGCGGTCGGGCGTCGGCGGCGCGGGCGCAGCACGTGCTCACCGGTGTCGGGGCCGGACCCGGTCGCCGGGTTCGCGCTCCGGGACGCGGAATCCGCACCGCCCCAGGACTGTTCGACCGCGGCCCGCTGCTCGGCGGACGCATCCGCCCAGAACTGTTGTGCCGGTTCGGATCCGGTCTCCTCCCAGCGCACCGCACCGGACCACGCGTCACCGCTCTTCCAACGGGCCGCCTCCTGGTCCTGCTGGTACTGCGGGGTCTCGGGGTGCCGATCCGGTTCCGACGCTTCGGATTCCGTGGTCGACCAGCCCGTGGCCGAGTTCGACCAGTCCTGCACCACCGGCTCGTCGTCGTCCGCGTCCGGCTCCGGCAACGCCGAGCGATCGGGGACGGACCACGGATCCCGGGTGCTCTCGCCCGCGTGGGCGAACGGGTTCTCCTCCTCCAACGGCCGGTAACCGAGCGCGTCGTCGGCGATCGGCTCCGGGTCGTGGTGCGAGACGAACAATCCCGTCGGCTCGTCGTCGGCGATCGGCTCCGAATCCTGGTGCGGGACGAACAAACCCGTGGGCGCGTCGTCGGCGACCGGCTTCGGATCGTGCCGGGAGACGAACAGCCCGGTGGGTTCGTCGTCCGCGACGGGCACGGTGACCTCGTCGGAATCCCCGCGCGCCGGACGCCGCTGCGGCAGCGGGGTCACCGACGAGCCGAACAGCGGCACCGGGGCCGGGATCTCCTCCGGTGCGGCATGGGCCGGGGTCGAGGTCGGCGCGACCGGCGGCGCGGTGCCGGTGGGCTCGCCGGACTCCGACTTGTCCGAGGTGATCAGGGATTTCGGCAGATGGATCGTGGCGGTGATACCCGGCTGCTGGGCCATCGTCGAGGTGCGGCGCAGGCTGACGGTGACGGTGTGCCGCTTGGCGAGCCTGCCGACCACGTAGAGGCCCATGCGCCGGGCGGTCTCGACGGTCACCTCGCCACCGGAGGCGAGCCGGTCGTTGATCTCGCGCAGATCGTCGCCGGACATGCCCAGGCCGCGGTCGGTGATCTCGATCAGATAGCCGCCCTCGGGCGCCGCGGACACCGAGACCGCGACCGGAGTGCTCGGCGGCGAATACCGCAGCGAGTTGTCGATCAGTTCGGCCAGCAGATGTTCGACGTCGACCGCGGGCTCCCCGGCGACGATGCCGTCGGGCACCGCGCCGATTTCCACCCGCTGATAGTCCTCCACCTGGGAGACCGCACTCCAGAGCATGTCCGACAGCGGCACCGGGGGCAGCTGGCCGCGCCGCAGCGCGGTACCGGCCAGCACCAGCAGGTTGTCGCCGTTGCGGCGCATGCGGGTGGCGAGGTGGTCCAGCCGGAACAGGCTCTGCAGCCGGCCCGGATTCTCCTCGTCGCGTTCGAGATCCTCGATCAGCGTCAACTGCTGTTCGACCAGCGATTGGCTACGCCGCGACAGGGTTTCGAACATGCTGCTGATCAGCAGGCGCAGGCGGGCCTGGTCGGCGGCCAGGTGCAACGCCTGGCGGTGCATGTCGTCGACCGCGCGGGCCAGCTGGCCGATCTCCTCGGTGGTCTGCACGTCGACCGGGAGGATCTCGGGGGTCGCCCCGCCCTCGCGCACCACCGACAGCTCGGCGGGCAGATCGACGTGCGCGACCTGGAGTGCGCCGCGGCGCAGTCGCCGCACGGGCACGACCAGCGAGCGCGCCACCGCCAGCGCCAGCGCCAGACCCGCGAGCAGCGTCAGGATGACCGACGCGACGTCACGCAGCACGGTGCTGCGCGCATCGATCGAGGTCCGGCTCAGACCCGAGGTGATCAGGTCGGTGACGTGGTTGATGGCCTCGGTGTAGGTGGCGGTGCTGCGTTGCAGCGAATCGTGCACCCCGGGGATGGTCATCGGTTCGGCCGAGTTCTGGCTCAACGCGCGCAACCGGGTCTGCTGGGCGTCCAGCAGGATGTCCGGTTTGTACGCCGAGCTGGGCTGCACCACGGCGTACTGGTTGATCATGGTCAGCTCGGAACCGGTCGCGGTGAGCGCCTGGGCCCGCATTGCCGGATTGTTGCCGATCTCGCCGCTGCCGATGATGAGCTGCTGCTGCAGGAACATCCGGCGCGCGATGGCGAGGTCGCCGAGCTGGGTGTAGTTCCGCTCGAGCACCGTCTCCTTGGGTGTGATCAGGGTGGTGACGGCGTTACTGATGTGGGTGGCGACCTCGTCGGCCTGGGTGCCGACCACCTGGGCCGCGCTGCCGCGCAGACCGTTGCGCATCCCGCGTCCGCTGGACAGCGCGTCGGTGATCTCGGTGTTCACCTGCTGATCGACCTTGGCCAGCGGCAGCGCCGCCTGGAGGTTGGCCGCCGCCTGGTCGAAACGCGCGGAGACCTGGTCCAGCGTGGTCTGCCCGATGTGGTCGCCGACGCCGCCGGTGCCCGCGGCGACCGCGAGATCATCGGTGGCGGAACCGAAGTCGAGCAGCGGCCGGATGATCTGTGCCTGCTGGGTCGCGACGTTCAACTGGGAGATGGTGCCCAGTTCGTCGCGGATCCGTAAGACGGCGAAGACCGACGCCAACACAACGGGCAGCAGCAGTACGATGCCGACCTTGCTCGTCACCGAGAGGTTGGACAGATTCCGCTGCCATGGTCGCGGTGCAGTTCCCATCCCGCTTCCGTCGCCTCCGCTCGCGCATTCGCCCTGCGGGCCCCACCGCGGCCGGTTCCCGGCTCACAGCCTCACCTCGCGGGTGCTCGGCCGTGCCGCGCCGAAGACGCTGTGTCCTCAGCCGAGCGCTCGAGCTACCTCGCGGGCAACGCAGATCCGGTGGAGCTCGAATTTGCGCAATGTGAACTGACGTTCTTCGGGTCCAACCGCCGGAGAACCGACTGTAGGTCTTCTTTTACGGCAGGCAACATACCGCGTGAACTTGGCCACGGCAATTCGGGCTTCCCCACGCTGAAATTCGCTGATTTCGCTGCGCACAATGCATTTCGTATGCTTTCATACGCGCGCGCGGACAAAGTTACAGGTCATCGGCCCGGTGCCGAACCGGCGTGTCGGACGGGGGCTTCTCAGTGGACTCTCAGTCGCTGCGGTCAGACTGGACCACATGCGCATTCTGGTAGTCGACGACGACCGCGCGGTGCGGGAATCACTGCGGCGTTCGCTGACGTTCAACGGCTACTCCGTCGAACTCGCCGTCGACGGGCTCGACGCACTCGAACAGGTCGCCACGCAACGTCCCGACGCGCTGGTACTGGACGTCATGATGCCCCGGCTGGACGGCCTCGAGGTCTGCCGCCGACTCCGCAGCACCGGTGACGACCTGCCGATACTCGTTCTCACCGCCCGCGATTCGGTCTCCGAGCGGGTCGCGGGCCTGGACGCCGGCGCCGACGACTACCTGCCCAAACCCTTCGCCCTCGAGGAACTGCTGGCCCGCTTGCGCGCCCTGCTGCGCCGCACGTCGGGGGATCCGGCGGGCTCCGAGGAATCCGAGGCGATGACGTTCGCGGATCTGTCGCTGGACCCGATCACCCGCGAGGTGTCGCGCGGCGACCGTGCGATCAGCCTGACCCGCACCGAGTTCTCCCTGCTGGAAATGCTGATGGCCAATCCGCGCCGGGTGCTGACCCGCAGCCGCATCCTCGAGGAGGTCTGGGGTTACGACTTCCCCACCTCCGGCAATGCCCTCGAGGTGTATATCGGCTATCTGCGGCGCAAGACCGAGGCCGAGAGTGAACCGCGACTGATCCACACCGTGCGCGGCGTCGGTTACGTGCTGCGCGAGACCCCGCCGTAGCCGTGGGCGTCATCGTGGGAAGGCATGTGCCGCGTTCGTCCGCCCGGGGTTCGGGTGGACGGGCCGCGGGCGGCCGTGGTTCGGGCGGACGGGGTTCGACCGGGCGGGGCCGGGATGCGAACGGGCGCGGTCGCGATGTCGTGGCCGGGCTGCATCCGGGTCCGGACACCCCCGATCTGCGTCCGCCGATGCCGCTGACGCGGTCGGTGTCGCTGCGCTGGCGGGTGACGCTGCTGGCCGCCTCGGTGGTCGCGATCGCGGTGGCGGTCACCTCGATCGCCGCCTACGCGGTGGTGGCGCGTGCGCTGAATGCCGATGTGGACAAACAACTTCGGACCCGGGCGACCGGCATGATCGATCAGCGCCTGGACGCGCTGGACTATCAGGAAGTGCTGCAACTCGGCGCGCTGTATTCCAACGACGTGTCCATCGCGCTGAACTATCCGGGCAGCGATCAGTGGGTTTCGTTGTCCCGCAACTCCACCTCGCCGATCGGCTCGCCCGAGGTCGCCGTCGCGCACGGCCGCTCCACGTTCTCGCTGCGCACCAATCGCAATCAGCGGATCCTCGCCGAACATATGGAATCCGGTGCAACGCTGGTGATCTGGCAGTCCCTGGAGCCCACGCAGGAGGTGCTGGACCGGCTGGCACTGCTGCTGTTCGTGGTCGGCGGCTGCGGTGTGGTGGTGGCCGCGGCCGCGGGAGCCGCGGTGGGCCGCACGGGATTACGTCCGGTGGCGCGGTTGACCGCGGCCGCCGAACGGGTCGCGCGCACCGACGATCTGGCGGCCATCCCGGTCACCGGTGACGACGAATTGGCCCGTCTCACCGAGAGTTTCAACACCATGCTGGTCGCGCTCGGCGAATCACGCGAGCGCCAGCGCCGACTGGTCGCCGATGCCGGACACGAACTGCGCACGCCGCTGACCTCGCTGCGCACCAATATGGAACTGCTGATCGCCTCCTCGCGTCCCGGCGCGCCCCGGATTCCGGAGGAGGACATGGCCGAGTTGCGCGCGGATGTGGTGGCCCAGATCGAGGAGTTGTCCACGCTGGTGGGCGATCTGGTGGATCTGGCCCGCGAGGACGCCCCCGAGGACGTCTACGAGCGGGTGGACGTCGGCGCGGTGACCGAGCGTGCGCTCGAACGGGTGCGTCGTCGTCGCGCCGGGGTGGAGTTCGTCGCCGAACTGTGCCCCTGGTTCGTCTACGGCGACGAGGCCGGGCTCGAGCGGGCCGTGCTGAACGTCCTGGACAACGCCGCGAAGTGGAGTCCGGCCGGGGATCAGGTGCGGGTCACCATGGCCGAGACCGGGCCGGGCCTGATGGAGATCAGCGTCGACGACGCCGGACCGGGCATCCCGCCCGCCGAACGCCGCCTGGTCTTCGAACGCTTCTACCGCACCATGGCCGCCCGTTCCATGCCCGGTTCGGGCCTGGGCCTGGCGATCGTGCAGCAGGTGGTGACCAAACACGGCGGCACCATCACCATCGAGACCTCCGGACGCGGCGGCGCGCTGGTTCGCATCGTGCTGCCCGGCGAGAATCCCGTGCCCCCGGCGCAGTAGCGCCGGTTCCGAACTCACTGCCCCAGGGAGGAATACGACCGCGCCGCACCGGCAATACACCCGGTGCGACGCAATCCGATGTCCCTGTGCGGCGCACCAAATGTCGTCGACGGAGATTCTCGAGGGCCGGTAGGTTGAGAATACGAAGGCGGCCCACGATCGCGGAAGAACTGATGGAGAACTGAAAGCGCCGTCTCAGTTCGCTCTCAGTCGATGTCATCAGTCTGGTCGGCAGACGTGAGGAGAAACGAGAAGATGACCGAGGACCCGAAGGACAACCGGGAACAGCCGCAGCCGTCGGCGAACTCGGGGTCGGGCGCCCAGACGCCCGCCGTACCGCCGACCGATCAGCCGTCCGCCGAGCCCGGTCGTCCGGGCGGGGCCGCCGCCCAGGATCAGGTTCCGAACCAGCCCGCGTCCGCACCCGGCACGGGCGGCATGCCGCAGTCCGGTACCCAGCAGCCGGTGTCGCCGGGCCCGGGTACGCCGGAGTCCGCGGCGCCGGGATCGGTTGTGCCGCAACCGCCTTACTCGCAGCCGGGGATCCCGCAGCCGCCGTCCGGACAGGGCGCGGCGGACGGTTCGGATTCGCCGTTCGGCCGCACCACGTTCGGTCAGACGGGTTCGCCGTGGGCCGGTTCGCAGGGCTCGGCCGTGCCGCGGGCCCCGTTCACCCAACCCGGTACGCCGGACGCACCGTACGGCCAGCAGCCGACCGGTTCGGACGCTCCCTTCGGTGCGCCGCAGCAGCCGTTCGGGCAGCCCGAGTCGCCGTTCGCGCAGACCACCTCCTTCGGTCAGCCGTCCCCGTTCACCCAGCCGCCCACCCCGTACGGGCAGTCCGGGCCGCAGACCGGTCAGTTCCCCCCGGTCGGGCCGCAGCCCGGTGCGGTGCCGCCGGAGCACGCGCCGTGGGCGTCCCGGGAGACCCCCACCCAGCACACGACCCCGATGCCGCCGTATCCGCAGGCGTACGGGGCCGGTGGCGGGCAGCAACCGCCGACCGGCGGCACGCCGACCGTCGCGGGTTTGCCCTTCGGCCCCGACCACAACACCGGCTCCTTCGCGAGCGCCTCCTACCCGCCCCCCGCCCCGCGCCGTCGCGGCCGGGCCGGTCTGGTCGCCGGTGCGATCGTGCTGGCGCTGCTCGCGGGCGGGGTCGGCGGTGCGGTCGGTGCGCTGGTGGCCGGTTCGGGCGGCGGATCGATCGACAACGCCCTGGACAGCTCCTCGCCGAACGCGAATCCCGCCTCGGTCACCGCGCCCGCGGGCTCGGTGCAGGCGGTCGCGCAGAAGGTGCTGCCCAGCGTCGTGATGATCAAGGTCGCCGGTGACCGCGCCGAGGGTGAGGGTTCCGGGGTCATCCTGTCCTCCGACGGGCTGATCCTGACCAACAACCACGTCGCCAGCGGCGCCGGTGCGGACGCGAAGATGCAGGTCCAGTACAAGGACGGCAGCACCAGTTCGGCCTCGGTCGTCGGCGTCGACCCGGTCTCGGATCTGGCGGTCATCAAGGCACAGAACAAGTCCGGCCTGACCCCGATCGAACTGGGCAGCTCCAAGGCGCTCCAGGTCGGCCAGCCGGTCGTCGCGATCGGTTCCCCGCTGGGGCTGGCCGGAACGGTCACCACCGGTATCGTCTCGGCGCTGAGCCGTCCGGTGTCCACCAGCGGTGAATCCGGTTCGACCGGCACGGTGATCTCCGCGGTACAGACCGACGCGCCGATCAACCCGGGCAACTCCGGCGGCGCGCTGGTCGACATGAACGGCAAGCTGATCGGCATCAACACCGCGATCGCGACCCTGGGCGGCAGTTCGGACAGCAGCCAGCAGAGCGGGTCGATCGGCCTGGGCTTCGCGATCCCGGTCGATCAGGCGCGGCGGGTGGCCAACGAGCTGACCAAGACCGGCCATGCCACCTACGCCCAGATCGGGATGACGGTGCTCAACCAGACGCCGAGCAATGTCAGCGCCAACGGCGCGGTGGTCAAGGACGTCACGGCCGACGGCCCGGCCGCCAAGGCGGGCATCCCGACCGGCGTGGTGGTCACCAAACTGGGTGATCTGGTGATCGACAACGGTGACGCGCTGGTCGCCGCGGTGCGCTCGCATCAGCCGGGTGACACGGTCGCGCTGACCTACACCGACACCAACGGCCAGAACGCGAAGACGGTCCAGGTGACCCTCGCCGGAGCAGCCGCGGACGGTACCCATTGAGCCGCCCGCCGCGCACCCTGACCCTGCTGACGGACGGCCGCTCCGGCAGCGGGGGACCGGATTCCCTGTCACCCCTGGACGCTACGGTTAGCGGCATGGAAATCGATGCTCCGGTGGCGGGTCGTGCGCTCGTGGTGATTGTGGACGATCGGTCCGCCCATGGCGGGGAGGATTCGCTGGGCCCGCTGGTGACCGAGTTGCTGACCGAGGCCGGGTTCCTGGTCGACGCCACGGTGCTGGTGGCGGGTGACGAGGTCGAGATTCGCAATGCGCTCAACACCGCCGTCATCGGCGGTGTGGATCTGGTGATCTCGGTCGGCGGTACTGGTATGTCCCCGCGCGATGTCACCCCCGAGGCCACCTCCGAGGTGCTCGATCGCGAACTTCCCGGCATCAGCGAGGCGCTGCGTTCCTCCGGTCTGGCCGCGGGCTCGCTGGACGCGGGGCTCTCGCGCGGGCTGGCCGGTATCTCCGGCAGCACGCTGGTGGTCAACCTGCCCGGCACCAGGGCCGCGGTGCGCGACGGCATGGCCACGCTCGGCCCGTTGGTGAGCCGCGTCATCGATGAGCTGTCCGGTCTGGACGAGTAATGAGTTCCACCCCGAATCAGGACGATCGGACCCCTCGCCCGGCGCGGGCGGGGGGTTCCGCGCGTTCGGCCGCCGATGCCGCGAAGCTGGCGCGGATCTTCGGTGAAACCCTCCCGCAAACCACCAGCGACGAGCGTGGTCCGGATGGCGAATTCCCAACTGTGGGAAGGTCATCGGACGAATGGTTGCGGTCGCAGGTGCCGCCGCATCACGGTTGATCCGTTCGTCAGCACAATTGCGTCGCGTTGGCGCACTCGAGCCGTCTCGGACGGCGATTCCATTTTGCGAGCGCTAACACGGTTTTTGCGCCGCACATAGTATGCATGATCACTAATGTGATTTAGATCACAAGATGTTTACATGAGCTTACGTTGTCAGCGTCTCCTCACTGCGTTTAGTGTTCGCCTTTGGGCTATACCACAGCGGCTCTTTTGGGCCCGGGAACGGCGTCTCGGCGTCGGACCCGGCGGAACGTAGCCCGGTTCCGACAGGTTGGTCTGGCGGTAGCGCGACGAATGTCGCCGGTTAGGCGGCGGCAACATGCTGGCGAATAGACTGAGCTGGGCCCGTGTATGGGCCGCGTTTCCAACCCCGGTGGTCGGGGTCGGAAATCAGCCTCGGTGGTCGAGGCTGACTGCTATAACCTGATGAGGGGAAATATGAGCGAGAACCGCACCAGCGGTGCGCGTCGCGGTGCCCGTTTCGTGGGCATCGGTGCGGCGGCAGCCGTTGCGATCGGATTGCTATCAACCGGCGCTGCCAACGCCGACACCTTCGTGCCGTTGCCGGACGGTCACAAGGCGGGTCCAGGTGGAGTTTCCATCACCCGTACCCACGAGTTCGCCAACATTTCGACATCTCTCGCAGCCAACGGTGCCGGCCGTACTGTCTGGGTGTCGGGTATCGCGGCCGCGGATGTCCCGAATGCGCCGGTCACGAAGGCCGGCCCGAACAACGGCCAGCTGAACACGCCCGGTTCCAACAACTCGTCGACCCACGGCACCTCGCAGCTCAACTCGGGCTACATCGTGGGTTGTCAGGTGAACATCGGTACCGACGCCATCTCCGCCGGAATCTCCGGCAGCGTCAGCCTGACCGATGGCGCACTCGGCGGATCGATCGGCTTGAACCTCGGCCCCGGCCAGGTCAAGTTCGTCCAGATCGATTCGATCGACATCACGCACCCCGGCCACTACTCGGTGGAGTACCAGGATGCCGAGATGAACATCCAGGGTTGCGCGGGTTACGCACAGGCTCGTGCGTACACCGTTGTCGAAGTTGTCGGCAACAACTACTCGAAGACCACTCTGTACGGGCAGCCCTTCAGCATCGGCTGACGTGCGCGCGTGGTCCCAAGCGCCAACTCTTTTCTCGCGCATAGCGATTCACCCATGAGGGATTAAATATGAACATCCGTAAGACTCTGGCACGTGTGGCCGGCGTCGGTGTCGTGGCCACCGCCGCTCTAGGTCTGCTCTCGACCGGCGCCGCGAACGCCGACACCTTTGTCCCGCTGCCCGGCGGCAGCATCACCCGTACCCTGACCGATGGCACGTCCGTGCACGTCTGGATGGACGGCGAGTCGGCGAACATCAACCCGTCCATGGGTTCGACTCCGCTGCACCGCAACGCGTGGGCCTCGGGCACCGCGCATGTGAGCATCTCCGGTAAGACCACCGCCACCGGCGGCAAGATCTACCCGGGATACGTCGTCGGCTGCCAGGTGAACATCTCCGGCGGTGGCGCGAGCGCGTCGCCGAGCGTGGGTGCGAGCTGGGACAGCTCCGGCAACGTCACCCCCAGCGCGTCCGTGGGCACCAGTGGCAACCTGACCCTCGGCCCCGGTCAGGCCCAGGCGTTCTACGTCCTGGACCTGGAGAAGGCGGACGACTTCGGTGCCGATACCCACAAGACCTACGCGCCGTTCACCGGCGACAACGGTTCGGTCGCGTGGGCGGACGAGACCATCGGCCTGACCGGTTGCGCCGGTTACGCCCAGGCTCGTTCGTTCATCAGCGTCGAGGTGTCCACCGACAGTGTCGTCACCTGGGTGACGCTGTGGGGGAAGCCGTTCAGCCTCGGCTGATCGGACTCACTCCTTCCGGCATGATGGTGGGCCCGGTGCATCCGTACCGGGCCCACTGCCAGGATTCGGAGTTTCTCGGCATCGCGGCGGACACCCTTGTGTAACAGTGGATTTCGCCACCGATGATGTGACTCGGCTCAGGACTCGTGCCGCCCGCCCGAGCTCTTGTTGCCCTCGGCGAGCAGGTCGCGGATCTCGGTCAGCAATTCGTTCTCGGTCTGGGCGTCGCTCTTGCCCCAGCGCTTCTTGGCCCGGGAGGCCGGGAGCACCAGCAGGAAATAGACCACGGCCGCGATGATGACGAAATTGATCGCGGCGGTGATGATCGGGCCGAGCGCGACATAGGTCGCGGGTTTATCGGCGACGATCCGGAATCCCAGGCCCAGGTCCCCGGTGCCGCCGAATATCTCGATGATCGGTTTGACTATTCCGTCGGTGAACGCCGTGACGATGGCGACGAATGCGGTACCCATCACGACCGCGACCGCCAAGTCGATCACGTTCCCGCGGAATAGGAAGTCCTTGAAACCCTTCAGCATTTGCGGCTCCTGTCTCATTCGGCACACCCGCTGGATGTCGAATGGTCTGGTCACAGCGGCGGGAACCTGTGTTGCCCGCGCACGGATCGGGTATCGGGGATGCTAGATGCATTTTGTGGCAAATACTTGGCGAATCGAGTGAACTCTACTGAAAAACAACCGTGAGTGCGGTACGCAGGGAGGCCGCGGCAACGGTTGTCGCGTGCGCCGAATCGAGGGCGACCAGCACCACGCGGTCCTCCGAACGCGGTGGTCCACCCGCCCCGGATCGCGCCGGGATCGAGACCACGACCGCGCCCGCGGCGAGGGTGCGGGCGGGTGCCGCGGCCGGGGTGTTCGGATCGGGCGCGGCGACCACGTCGACCCGGTCTCCGGTGCGGAGGATTTCGGCAACGGCGTTGTCCGCCAAGCGAATCGGGACTATCCGAGCGTCGGGTGCGGCGGTGGCGGCCGCGGCCAGGCGTGGTCCGAGCACGCGCAGATCGGTGAAGATCTCACCGGCCCGCATGGGTGCGGACAGGGTCGCGCCGAGCAGTGGGGTGGGTTCGCGGATCGCGCCGCCGGGCACGCTGTTCGCGATGAACGCGGCGGTGCGCAGATCGGCGGTGGTCACCGCGCGGCCGGGGGATAGATCGTGGGCGGCGACCACGACCTCGACATGCCGCGCGGACGGATCGCCGCGCAGCAGCAGGAATGCGGCCAGCGCGGTGAGCGCCGCGGCCAGGATGCGGCGGGCCAGCGTGCCGTCCAGCCAGGCGGGGCGGCGGTGCCGCAACCATTCCCAGCGGGGGACGCGGCCGAGATCGATATCGCCGCCACGGACTGGAACCGGCCTGCTCCGGCCGAACGCGCTGTACGTCATGGCACGGACGTTACGACTCGTGCGAGACCGCTCCGCCGGGAAAACAGCTGGTCAGAATTGGGCTGTGGATAACTCGAAACCTGTGGACAACATCGGGTGCGTCCACCGCGGCCGATCGGTCAGGCAGCCGGGGTGCTGGTAGCCGTGCTGCTGCTGGACGAGCTGCTCGAACCGCTGGACGAGCTATCCGAGGAGGAGCTGCTCGACGCGGAGGACGACGACGAGGACTCGGCCTTGGCGGGTTCGCTCGCGGTGGTCGAACCGCTGCGGCTGTCGGTGCGGTAGAAGCCACTGCCCTTGAACACGATTCCCACCGAGTTGAAGAGCTTGCGCAACTTGCCGTCGCACTTCTCGCATGTGCTCAGCGCATCGTCGGTGAACTTCTGAACGATGTCGAACTTGTCGCCACACTGCGTGCACTGATACGAGTAAGTAGGCACAGGAACCTCCACAGTCTCCGTCGTTAGCACTCTACAGCCGACAGTGCCAACAACACCAATTGGTACTTCATTCCCCCAGCCGTGTCAGCCCCGCATCGGGCGTGAGGGCCCAGCCCATACGGCGGTCGTGGGGTTCCTCGGGAAGACGATCCAGGAGTTCCTCGTCACGCACGACCGCGATGAGCCGGGCATCGGGACGCGCGGCGGGCAACGTGCGGTCGTAGTATCCCGCCCCCCGGCCGAGCCGGACGCCCCGGCGATCCACCGCCAGCGCCGGGATCAGAATCGTGGTGGCCGTCGCGATGGCGGCGGGGGACAGGGCCGGCCCGACCGGTTCCAGCAGCCCGTAGCGCGCGCGGCGCAGAGCCGCGGATCCGCTGTACTCGGCCCAATCCAAAGGCCCCGGCACCCCGGTCACCGGCAGCAACACTCGCGCCCCCGCGTTTCGCAGCGCGTCGAGCATGGCGAGCGACCCGGGCTCACCACCCGCCGGAACGTAGGCGGCAACCCAGACCTCCCCGGTCGCGTCGAAAGCCAGCCGCGACGCCGCACCGGCAAGAGCATCCGCTTCCGCCTCGTGCACAGCGGGATCCACCCCCGCACGCCGCGCCAACAATCGCGCCCGCCACTCACGTTTGTCGGTCCGCCCGGCAATCTCCACGCCGACCACGATAAGACCCCCGCCTACTCACACTGCGCCCCGCGCGATCGGCCACTCTCGTCCGTGCGTCCGTGCGTCCGTGCGTCCGTGCGTCCGTGCGTCCGTGCGTCCGTGGGGCCGTGGGGCCGTGGGGCCGTGGGGCCGTGGGGCCGTGGGGCCGTGGGGCCGTGGGGCCGTGGGGCCGTGGGGCCGTGGGGCCGTGGGGCCGTGGGGCCGTGGGGCCGTGGGGCCGTGGGGCCGTCCGGATCGCAGCGGGGAAGGTCACTGTTCGGTGGGGTTTCCCGGCCGGGTCGAGGGGGAATTGTTGCAAGCACCGCTGGTGGTGGACGGCTGTGGGACGCGATGGGGCGGAACTCGGCGCGCGGGTGTGGAGGGCGGCCCCTAGGCTTCCGGTGTGCCGCGCCGGGGCGAAGCCCGTCCGGACGACGAAACTGATGGATAGGGTGTGCTTATGACAGCATCGCGCAGCGATTCGGTGAGGGGTGGCGGTCGGGCGACGGGTGGGCCAGCTGATGCTGGAGTCGCGAAAGCGAAATCCTGCTTCCGCACTGCCGTGGTGCCCGCGGCCGGGCTAGGGACCAGGTTTCTCCCGGCGACCAAGACCGTGCCGAAAGAGCTGCTACCGGTGGTGGATACGCCCGGTATCGAGCTGGTCGCCGCCGAAGCGGCCGAATCGGGTGCGGCTCGCCTGGTGATCGTGACCTCGCCCGGTAAGGACGGCGTGGTCGCGCATTTCGTCGAGGACCTGATGCTGGAGAACACCCTCGAGGAGCGGGGCAAGTTCCATCTCCTGGAGAAGGTGCGCAAGGCGCCGGGGCTGCTCGATGTGACCTCGGTGATCCAGGAGGAGCCGCTGGGCCTCGGACATGCGGTGGCGCAGGCGGAACAGGTGCTGGATCCCGACGAGGACGCCATCGCGGTGCTGCTGCCCGACGATCTCGTACTGCCCTCGGGCGTACTGGACGTGATGAGCCGGGTGCGGCGCAAACGCGGCGGTTCGGTGCTGTGCGCCATCGACGTGCCCAAGGATCAGGTCAGCGCCTACGGGGTGTTCGACGTGGCCCCCGTGCCCGACGCCACGAACCCGAACGTGTTGCGCGTCAACGGAATGGTGGAGAAGCCCGAGCTGGCCGACGCGCCCTCCACCTACGCCGCGGCCGGTCGCTACCTGCTCGACCGCGCGATCTTCGACGCCCTGGGCCGCATCGAACCGGGCGCGGGCGGCGAATTGCAGCTCACCGACGCCATTTCGCTGCTGATTTCCGAGGGACACCCGGTCCATGTGGTCGTGCACCGTGGGTCGCGCCACGACCTGGGTAACCCGGGCGGCTATCTTCGAGCTGCGGTCGATTTCGCTTTGGAGCGTGACGAATACGGGCCGGCCTTGCGTGAATGGCTGGAGCACCGACTCGCCCCCGACTGGGATCCGCAGCTGACCTCGCCGGAGTAATCTGGCGTGCAGCCGGGCGAGCGCCGCATCGGACACGGAACGTGAGGGAAGGGCTGCATGCGCTCGGTGGAGGATCAGCAGATCAAAGTGACCGCGGCGGCCGTTGCGCCGAGACCGGTCCGGGTCGCGATCTCCGAGGCCCAGGGTCTGCTGTGCGCCGAGGATGTGGCCACCGAACGTCCGCTGCCGGGTTTCGATCAGGCGGCCATCGACGGTTACGCGGTGCGCAGTGTGGATGTGCAGGGTGCGGGTGCGGACATCCGGGACGAGAACGGTGATCCGGTCGATCTGACGCTGCCGGTCGTCGGCGAGGTGGAGGCGGGTTCGCGACAGCCGATCCGGTTGCAGCCCCGGCAGACCGTGCGGGTGGACACCGGTGCGCCGCTGCCCACGCTCGCCGATGCCGTGCTGCCGGTGGATTTCACCGACGGCGGTCGCGCCCGGATCAAGGTGTACGAGCCGGTCCGCACGGGTGATTACGTGCGTCGCATCGGTGACGACGTGCAACCCGGCGATATCGCGGTCCGGGCGGGCACCATCATCGGCGCCGCGCAGGTGGGTCTGCTGGCCGCGGTGGGCCGGGACAAGGTGCTGGTGCATCCGCGCCCGCGACTGTCGGTGATCTCGATCGGCGGCGAACTGGTCGACATCGATCGCACCCCCGGTCCGGGCCAGGTCTACGACGTGAACTCCTATGCGCTGGCCGCGGCCGCGCGGGACGCGGGCGCGGACGTGAATCGGGTCGGCATCGTCAGCGCCGATCCGAAGCGCCTGCGTGACGTGGTGGAGGGCCAGCTGGTTCGCTCCGAGGTGGTGGTGATCGCCGGTGCGGTCGGCGGCTGGGCCTCGGATCAGATCCGCGAGGCACTCGAGGGCCTGGGCGAGCTGACGATCGATCGGGTCGCCATGCATCCCGGTTCGGTGCAGGGGTTCGGGCGGCTGGGCCGGGACGAGGTGCCGACCTTCCTGCTGCCGTCGAATCCCGTTGGCGCACTGGTGGTTTTCGAGGTGATGGTGCGTCCGCTGATTCGGATCGCGCTGGGCCGCCGGCATCCGATGCGGCGGGTGGTGCGGGCGCGCACCATCATGCCGATCAGTTCGATGGCCGGGCGGCGCGGATATCTGCGGGCGCAGTTGATGCGGGACGAGCAGACCGGCGATTATCTGGTACAACCGTTGGGCGTCAATGGTTCCGCGCATCTGCTCTCGACCCTGGCCGAGGCCAACAGTCTGATCGTCCTGGAACCGGAGATCACCGAGGTTCGCACCGGTGACGAGGTCCAGGTTGCCTTTCTCGCACAACGTGGCTGAACAATCATGGATATGAACGTCTTTCGGGCCGCGCAGCATCCCGGCTGGCCCGCGCATCTGGGTCCGGTGCGGGTCGCCGCCGGGCAGGTCACCCTCCGTCCCGTTCGGCTGCGCGACGCGTCGGCGTGGGCGCGCATCCGGGTGCGCGATCGCTATCACCTCGAGCCCTGGGAGCCGACCGGCCGGGGCGAGTGGGAGGCGCGCAACCATCCCTCGAACTGGCCGTCGCTGTGGTCGAGCCTGAAGGCCGAGGCGCGGCGCGGGGCGATGATCCCCCTGGTGATCGAGGTGAATGGCACCTTCAGCGGGCAGTTGACGGTCGGCAATATCGTGCGCGGTGCGTTGCGTTCGGCGTGGATCGGCTACTGGGTCGCCAAGGATGTGGGCGGGCAGGGTGTCGCGACGGCCGCGCTGGCATTGGGGCTGGACCACTGCTTCGGCCCGGTGGGTCTGCATCGCGTGGAGGCCACCGTGCGGCCCGAGAATCTGCCGAGTCAGGCGGTGTTGCGCAACGTCGGTTTCCGCGAGGAGGGCATGTTGCGCCGCTACCTGGACGTGGACGGCGCGTGGCGTGATCACCTCCTGGTCGCCATGACCGTCGAGGACCTGTCCGGCACGGTGGTGGACAGACTCATTCGAGCAGGTCGCGCCACTCCCTCATGAACTTTTCGAGGCGGGGAACGGACTCTCGCGGCTTTACGCGTGTTACTCGTGGGGCAGGTGTTGACGGCGCGCCTGCGACGGATTTCGGGGCGGCCGAATTAGCCTACGGACGTCGGTGGTGCGTCCCGTATCGCCGGAAGGGAGCCGGTGCAGTGGCCCGACGAGGCGGCGGCACAACCCTTTCCGAGGATTCGGGGCACGGTGCGAGAACGGTCGGCGGCGAGTCGGCGATATACGAACAGGTTGTGAGATCTGTCGCTGGGGCGACAGCCAGGCGGGGACGGAGGTGCGAGCGCGGTGCCGAATTCGATCTTGTGGGTCGGCCTGGTGGTCCTCTGGGTCTTCGTGTTGTTTCCGATGCTCGCCGCGAGGTACCCCCGTATTCGACGGACCACCGATACCGCCCTGGCGACCCGGGTGCTGCATCGGGGCGGTACCAGGCGACGCGCCAAGTCGGGGCCTGCCTCCGGGCACGACTCGGATCCGGACTGGGTGCCCACACGAGTGCAGAGAAGGCTTTCACACGGCGATGATGCGGAGGATCGGATGACGACTTCGGCCGATGAGCCCGTCACCGAGCACGACGACAGCAGCGATACCGGCGCGGGTGGCGTCGGGGTCGGCGAGGTCGTCGAGGTCGACGGGGCGGATGCGGCCGAATTCGGCGGTGCGGACATCGCGGGTACGGATGTCGAGGTCGAGGCGGCCGTGGTCGCGGAGGTGTCGGAGGATTCGGGGGCGGACGCGGAACCCGCCCCGATGAGCGCGCGAATTCCCCCGGCGCGCACGGTATCCGGGGCGACGCCGGATCTGTCCGCGGCAGCGGCGGACGACGCCGACGCGGACGATGACGCCGAATCCGGTTCCACGCCCGGACGTTTCGTGTCCAACCGGCGAGGACGCGGTGGATACGATCCGGAAGCCGACGCGGTGGCGCGGGCGACGCGGTATCGGTACCGGCAGCGGATGACGCTCGCATTGGCGTTGAGCGCCTTGCTGTTCGGTGGTTTCGCACTGGCGGTCTCGCCGCTGCTGTGGTGGGGATGCGGGCTGTGTGGGGCGGTGCTGGCGGGGTATCTGATCTATCTGCGGCGGCAGGTGCGTTTCGAGGAGGAGATCCGGCGGCGGCGGTCGTCCCGGCTCTCGGGTGGCGGACGGCCCGCGGCGGCGCGTGACGGCGCTCGTTCCGGTGGGAAGGATTCCGGGCGGGACGAGGCGCGTGACCTGCGCAGGCGCGCGGTGGTCATGGATATCGACGACGAGGACCCGGGTTTCGATTTCCTGGAGAACTTCGATGCCGCCGCGGCCCGGGCCACCCGCGCCCGCGCGGCCGGTGGCGAAATCGCCCGCGCGGCAGGGGAATAGCGGTTCGATACGTTTTCGGCCCGGTTACGGAATCATCCGTGACCGGGCCGAATGCGTTGCGGGCCTTGGTTTGTCAGCTGACCGCCAGGGTGATCAGCGCGGCCACCACGGCCAGCACGATCGCGCCGAGTCCCCAGACCGCACCCGCGCGCTGCCAGGGGCGGCCGTGGTCGAGGGAGATGCGGCCGGGACCGGTGAAGGCGAGCGCGGCGACGGCGACGGCGTAGACCAGGGGCAGTTGGTAGCCGTCGAAGCCGTGCGCCCAGTCCGCGTGTACGGCGTTGATCATGGTGCCCAGGGCGATGGCGGCGGCGAGCGGGGTGAGCAGGCCCAGGACCAGCAGGACGCCGCCGGTGATCTCGCTGAGCCCGGCCAGCGTCGCGAAGAAGCGGCCGGGGTTGTAGCCCATCGAGCCGAATCCCTTCGCGGTCGCGGCCAGACCGTAGCCGCCGAACCAGCCGAACAGTTTCTGGGCGCCGTGCACGACGAGCAGCGCGCCGAATCCGATGCGCAGGATCAGCAGGCCGATATCGGAGCCCGGCCGGGACGTGTCGTGCGCGGAGGTGAGCGCGGGCGCCTCGGTGGCGGCTTCGGCACTGGTCGTTGTCGTCATCAAAGGTATCCATCTCGGGTCGGCGATCGCGCCCGGCGGGTGCCGGAGCGAAACGGACTGCGGTCCGATTATGTATCGGACTGAACCAACCGTCGACTCGTCCCGGGTATTCCGCGCCCGGTCAGTACTTCGGGATGCCCGGATCCTCGAAGCCCGGCTTCGCCCGCCGCATGGCCGCGATGTCGTCGCGGTCGCGCAGCTCGGGCATGGCGTTCCAGCGCTCGTGCAGGCGGGCCACGGCGTCGCGGTCCAGGGTGACGCCCAGGCCCGGCGCGTCCGAGACGGTGACCGCGCCGTCGGTGAAGGTGATCGGTGTGGTGATCACCTCCTCACGCTGCCACGGGTAGTGGCTGTCGCAGGCGTATTCCAGATCCGGGACGGTCGCCGCGACGTGCGTCATCGCGGCCAGGCTGATCCCGAGATGGGTGTTGGAGTGCATGGACAGGCCGCGGCCGTAGGCGCGGCAGACCGCGGCCAGGTCGCGGGTGGCGAACAGGCCGCCCCAGTAGTGGTGGTCCGAGAGCACGATCTGCACCGCGTCGGCGTCGAAGGCGGGGCGCACTTCGTTCAGGGCGGTCACGATCATGTTGGTGGCCAACGGAATTCCGGTGCGTCGATGGACCTCGGCCATATCCGCGACGGTGGCCGTGGGGTCCTCGAGATATTCGACGACGCCGGTCAACTCCTGCGCGACGTGCAGTGCCGTTCGCAACGTCCACCCGCCGTTGGGATCCAAACGTAGTGGCATGCCAGGGAATTCGTCCGCCAGCGCCCGGATCGCCGCGATCTCCTCGTCCGGCGGCAGCACCCCGCCCTTGAGCTTGAACGAGCGGAAACCGCCGTACTCGAAGAACTTTCGCGCCTGCCGCACCACGCCGTCGGGGTCCAGTGCCGCACCCCAGTCGTCGCCGAGCGCGTCCTCGACGGGATGTTCGGCCCACTTGTAGAACAGATATCCGGAGTACTCGACGTGATCGCGCACCTTGCCGCCCAGCAGTGCGTGCACCGGCACGCCGAGTTGCTGTCCGAGCGCGTCGAGCGCGGCCACCTCGAACGCGGACAACACGCTCAACCGCACCTTGTCGGTGGTCAGCGCACCCCGCAGCCCACTGGCCGCGGGCTGCGCCTCCAGTAGCGTGCTGGCCTCCTGTCCGATCCCGCCGATCGTGTTGACCGCGCCGACCGACTGCCCGACCAGCTCCGGCGCGAGCGCCTTCGCCCGCTCGAAATACACTGTGTCACCGTAGGTTTCACCGAGACCGACGATTCCGCCCTCGATCTCGACCTCCACGATCAACCGCGGCGTGTACGGCTGATGCACACCCGACAGATTCAACAGCGGCGGATCCGCGATCAGGATCGGCGTCAACCGCACCTCGGTGATCGTGGGAAGTGTTGTATCAGTGCGTATTTCGGCGTTCATCGGCCTACTCCATCGATTCTTCGGAAGGGACTTGCGCCCTCGGTCTGCGGCAACCGGTGCGCACCGAGATTCGGCGGCGCGGGCCGGTTCGCGAGTGATTCGCGTGGTCAGCCGCTGCTCGGCCGCGTACGGGGTCGACGCGTCCGGAGGGCGGGCCGCCGGTGCGCGGCATCCCTGTCGACGTGCCGGAAGGTCCGATTCGCCGACAGGGATGCGCATCCGCGCGGATGTTCAGCGCACCCCGTCGACGCGCTGGGGCAGGTTCCACGGGTTGGCGTCCTGCAG
This sequence comes from Nocardia macrotermitis, assembly GCF_009604405.1. Taxonomy (GTDB): domain Bacteria; phylum Actinomycetota; class Actinomycetes; order Mycobacteriales; family Mycobacteriaceae; genus Nocardia; species Nocardia macrotermitis. Next base: position 117,001 of record NZ_WEGK01000004.1, on the reverse strand, counting down.
CGGGGGCGGCAGCAGGGCCTCGGGGAAGCCCTGCCAGGCGACCGGGCGCAGGAAGCGGTCGATGGCGGCGGTGCCCATCGAGGTGAACTGCGGGGTGGTGGTGGCGGGGTAGGGGCCGCCGTGCTGCTGGGCCCAGGACAGGGTGATGCCGGTGGGCCAGCCGTTCCAGATCAGGCGTCCGGCCAGCGCGGTGAGGGCCGGAAGCAGGTCGCGGACGGTGTCGGCGTCGGAATCCTGGGCCTGGATGGTGGCGGTCAGGCCCGGTTCCAGCTGGGCCAGCAGGGCGCGGAGTTCGTCCTGGTCCGCGTATTCGACGATCAGCGAGGCGGGTCCGAAACATTCCACGTCGAGGGATTCGGCCTGGGCGAGGAAATCCGCGCCGCTGACCTTCAGCAGCGTCGGGCCGAACGCGGTCTCGCCGGGTTCGGGTGCGTACAGCACCGTGATCGCGGGGTGCCCGGCCAGCCGCTCCAGGCCGTCGCGGTAGCCGTGCGCGATCCGATCGTTGAGCAACTGCTGCGCGGGCACCGCTCGCACCGCGGACAGCAGCGCCTCGTCCAGGCCGTGGTCGGCGGGCAGCAGCAACAGCCCGGGTTTGGTGCAGAACTGGCCCGCGCCCAGGGTGAACGATCCGACGTAACCGCCGGCCACCTCGGCCCCGCGCTCCCGCACCGCGGTCTCGGTGACGACCACCGGGTTGACGCTGCCGAGCTCACCGTAGAACGGGATCGGCCGCGGCCGGGCATTGGCGATGTCGAACAGCGCCCGCCCACCGGCCTCGGATCCGGTGAACGCCGCCGCCGCGATACCGGGATGCCGCAGCGCGGTCACCCCCGACTCCAGCCCGTAGACGATGCCCACGGTCCCCTCGGGCGCGCCCGCCCCGAGCAACGCCTCGGACAGCACCGCGTAGGTGCGCGCGGACAGTTCGGGATGTCCGGGATGCGCCTTGATGACCACCGGGCAGCCCGCCGCCAACGCAGCGGCCGTGTCGTGCCCCGCGACGCTCAGCGTCAACGGGAAGTTGCTCGCGGTGAACACCAGCACCGGCCCGATCGGCACCGTCATCCGCCGGATGTCCGGGCGTGGCCCCATCGGCCAGTCCGCGTCGGCGTGATCGACTGCGGCACGCAGGAATTCACCGTCGGTGAGCACCTGCCCGAACAGCCGCAGCTGGAATACCGTGCGCACCATCTCCGAACGCAGCCGCGGCTGTTCGGGCAGATGGGTTTCCTTCGCCGCCAACGCGACCAGTTCGTCCGACGCCTTCTCCAGCGCGTCGGCCGCGGCCTCGAGCCAGCGCACGCGTTCGGCGGGCGTGGTGCGTGCGAGCTGTGCCGCGGCGGCCACCGCCGCGGTGACGATGCGATCGATGTCCTCCGGGGACGTCTCGGTAGTCACTGTGTCCTCCACCAGTAGTCGGATGCTGTTGTCGGCGAACGGATTCAGGCTTTGATCCGGAACTCGTCGACGGTCCAGGCGCGCGCCTGATCGCTGAGGGTCACCCCGAGGCCCGGACGCGACGACAGATGCATGCGCCCGTCGCGGATCTCGAGACGTTCGTTGAACAGCGGGTCGAACCACTCGAAGTGTTCCACCCACGGCTCGATCGGGTAGGCCGCGGCGAGATGAACGTGCACCTCCATCACGAAATGCGGTGCCAGTTGCAGATGTTCGCGTCCGGCCAGCGCCATCACGTCCAGGAAGCGGGTGATCCCGCCGACGCGCGGCGCGTCCGGCTGCACGATATCGATCCCGGCCCGGATCAACTCGCTGTGCTCGGCGACGCTGGTGAGCATCTCGCCGGTGGCGATGGCGGTGTCGAAGGTCTGCGCGAGCTGCGCGTGCCCGGCGAAATCGTAGGCGTCCAGCGGTTCCTCGATCCACACCAGCGACAGCGGGTCGAACGCCCGGCACATCCGGCGCGCGGTCGGCCGGTCCCACTGCTGGTTGGCGTCGACCATCAGCGGTGTGCGGTCGCCGATCCGCTCCCGCACCGCGGTCACGCGCGCGATGTCGACGGCGTTGTCGGGGTGGCCGACCTTGATCTTGATCCCGCCGATCCCGGATTCGAGCGATTCGGTGGCGCGGTCGAGCACCTCCTCGATCGGGGCGTGCAGGAAGCCGCCGGAGGTGTTGTAGCAGCGCACCGAATCCCGGTACGTACCAAGCAGTTTCGCCAATGGCAGCCCGGCGCGCTTGGCCTTGAGATCCCACAGCGCCACATCGAACGCGGCGATCGCCTGCACCGACAGGCCGCTGCGGCCCACCGAGGCCCCGGCCCACATGAGCTTGTCCCAGATCTTGCCGATATCGCTGGGGTCCTCGCCGATCAGCACCGGCGCGATCTCCCGGGCGTGCGCGAACTGGCCGGGCCCGCCCGCGCGCTTGGAGTAGCTGACGCCGATGCCCTCGAGCCCGGCCTCGGTGGTGATCTCCGCGAACAGCACCGCGACCTCGGTCATCGGCTTCTGCCGCCCGGTGAGGACCTTGGCGTCACTGATCCCGGTGGGCAGCGGCAGGGTGACCGAGGAGAGGGTGACGCCGGTGATCCGGTCGACTACGGAGGTGGGGTTGGTCATGACGGATCTCCTTGTCACGCAATGCTCTTGACCAGCTCGGTCAGCTCGACGAGCTCACCTTCGGTCAGATCGGTCAGCGGCGGGCGCACCCGGCTGGACGGACGGCCCACGGCGGTCAGCCCGGCCTTGATGATCGACACCGCGTATCCGGCGCGCCGATCGCGAATGTCCAGGTAGGGCAGCACGAAGTTGCGCAGCCGCCGGTACACCTCGTCGCGATCGTGCGCGCGCACGGCCTGATAGAACTCCAGCGCGAACTCCGGCACGAAGTTGAAGATCGCGGAAGAGTATGTGGTGACACCCATTTCGATGTACGGCAGCGCGAAGGTCTCCGCGGTGGGCAGCCCGCCGATGTAGGTGAGCCGGTCGCCCATCCGCGCGTAGATGCGGGTCATGGTCTCGATATTGCCGACGCCGTCCTTGAAGCCGACCAGGTTCGGGCAGCGTTCGGCCATCCGCGCGACGGTGACGTCGTCGACGCGGGCGTTGGCGCGGCTGTAGAAGATCACGCCCAGCGAGGTGGCCGCGCACACCGCGGCGACGTGCTCGACCAGACCGTCCGGCCCGGCCTCGGTCAGATACGGCGGCAGCAGCAGAATGCCCTGTGCCCCAGCGGCTTCGGCATTGCGCGCCTGTTCCACCGCGATGGCCGTGCCGGCGGTGGCGGGCGCGAGCACCGGCACCCGGCCCTCGGTCTCGGCGACCGCGGCGCGCACCACCCGATCGATCTCCGGGGTGGTCAGCGAGAAGCCCTCACCGGTGCCGCCCGCGGCGAACAGTCCGGCCACGTCGTACTGGGCCAGCCAGCCGATGTGTTCCCGGTAGGCGGCCTCGTCGAACGCCAGCTCGTCGTCGAAATGCGTGACCGGGAACGACAGCAGCCCGCGGCCCAGCGCGGGACCGAGATCTTCGGCGGATATCTGTGACACGAGTTTCCTCCTCGGGGAATGACATTCGCGGGTGGTGTGCCCGGACTCAGGAGTCCGGCCAGGACTCCAGTAGGTCGATGACCCGGCGCAGCGCCGGATTGGCGGGATGCCGACGCCAGACGGCATACAGTTCGGCGGGTTCGTGCGTCCCGGCCAGCGGGCGGTAGCGCACCCCGTCGGGGTGCAGGTGGCTGGCGGTGTCGGGGACCAGGGCCAGCCCGCGCCCGGCGGCCACCAGCGCGAGCATGGTGTGCACCTGGGTCAGGCGGTCGGCGGGATCGTAGGAGATCCCGGCCAGGGTTCTGGTCATGAGTTCGGCGAAGTAGCGGGCCGGGCCGGGCGCGTAGACCAGCAGTCGTTCGCCCTCGAGTTCGTGCAGCGGCATCGGGGTCGGCGCGTCGAGCCGGTGGCCCTCGGGCACGGCCAGCACGAGCGGTTCGCGATGCACCTGCCGGGCGTCGAATTCGGCGCGGTCGAAGGGCGGGCGGGCGAACGCGAGATCCAGTTTGCCGCTGGACAATTCGTCGAACTGCACGGCGCTGACCTGTTCGGCCAGGACCAGTTCGATCTCCGGCAGCGAGCGGGAGATCTGGTTCAGGAACCGGCCCAGGAAGCCGAAGCCCGCAGTGGCGGTGAAGCCGATCCGCACGGTGCCGGTGCGTCCGGCCGCGACCAGTCGCGCGGTGCTCGGCGCGGCCTCGGCCAGGGCGAGCAGCCGTCGCGCCTCGGCGAGGAAAACCGCACCGGCGGGGGTCAATTCGACCTGTCGCTGGGTGCGGTCCAGCAGCAGCACGCCGATATCGCGTTCGAGTTTCTGGATCTGGCGGCTCAGCGGCGGCTGGGTCATCTGTAATCGTTCGGCGGCGCGGCGGAAGTTGCCCTCCTCCGCGACGATGACGAATCCACGCACCTGTTCCAGGGACAACATGGCGGACAGCTTGCCGTCGCCGGTCATGGTTGCTCCTCGGTGGTGCGGGCGGGGTCGGGGTGTGGTCGCATCGGGTTCCTTTGCAGGCTAGGACGAGTCGGTGATACCCGTCCAACATCGTTTCAGCATCACGATATGCCCAAGAGGTATCACTCGTGGGTTCATATATCTGAATACTTTCCGAAACCTGTGGATATTCGGGATTGAGAATGCGCAGGCGCCTGGATAGCCTGCGAGACACGGATCACCCATTGAAGGAGTGCCATGCAGCGACGCGTCGGCGCCGAGCGTCGTACCGATTCCGACGCCCGGGGCGGTCCCGGCGGCGAATCCGCGACCGGGGTGAAATCGGCCCGCCGCGCGATCACGCTGCTGGAGGTGTTCGCCGCGCAGCGGTCCTGGTTGTCGCTGGCGCAGTTGCACGAGGCCACCGGATTTCCCCGCTCCAGCCTGCACGGTCTGCTGCGCACGCTGCGCGATGTGGGCTGGATCGAATCCGACGAGACCGGTACCCGATTCCGGCTGGGGGTGCGGGCATTGATGTGCGGCACCGCCTATCTCGACCGCGATCCGGCCATGCCGTTCGCCACCGAGGCCCTGGAGCGGCTGCGCGAACAGACCGGATTCACCACGCATTACGCCCGGCTGGCCGGTGCCGAGGTGGTCTATCTGGAGACCCGCGAATCGCGCAGTTCGGGCCATCTCATCTCGCGCGTCGGCCGGGCGCTGCCCGCGCACGCCACCGCGCTGGGCAAGGCCCTGCTGGCCGAACTCGCCGATGCCGAACTCGGCGACCTGCTGCCCGCGCGGCTGTCTCCGCTCACCGAGCACACCATCGTCGACCGCGACGCCCTGCACGCCGAACTGGGTGTGGTGCGCGAACGCGGCTACGCGACCGAACGCGAAGAGGGCACCGCGGGCGTCGCGTGCGCCGCCGCCGCGGTGCCGTACCGGATCCCCGCCACCGACGCGCTGAGCTGCTCGATGCCGCTGGATCAGGTGACCGAGGCCGAACAGCGCCACATCGGCGAGGCCTTGCGCGAGGCCGCCGCCGACCTGGCCATGCGCCTGCGTCGCGCCGGAATCCGTTGACCCGCCGCGACTTTCGCGGCAAGTATCACAGCGAGGAGTTTCACCCATGTCGGATCAGCGCATACTCATCACCGGTGCGGCGGGCATCGTCGGGACGCTGATGCGTCCCCGGCTCGCGCGTCCCGGCCGCATCCTGCGGCTGCTGGACATCGCGCCGCTCGATCCGGCCGCACTCGGTGAGCAGGTCGAGACCATCACCGGTTCGGTCACCGACGCCGAGGTGCTGGCGCGGGCCTGCGCGGGTGTGGACGCGGTGATCCACCTCGGCGGGATCAGCCGCGAGGACGACTGGGAGCGCATTCTCGAGGTCAATATCGACGGCACGCACACCGTGCTCGAGGCCGCGCGGGCGGCGGGGGTGCCCCGGGTGATCCTGGCGTCGAGCAATCACGCCGTAGGTTTCCGCCGGATCGGCGAGGACGGTCCGGACGGGTTGGCCGCCGACAGCAGTACGCGTCCCGACACGTACTACGGCGTCAGCAAGGCCGCGATGGAGGCGCTGGGCAGCCTGTACCACTCGCGATTCGGGATGGATGTGAGCTGCCTGCGCATCGGCAGCTGTTTCGACCGTCCCGCCGACGTGCGTCAGCTCTCGCTCTGGCTCTCCCCGCAGGACTGCGCGCGGTTGCTGGAAGCCTGTCTGAGCACGGCCGAACCCGGATTCCGGGTGCTGTGGGGCGTTTCGGCGAACACCCGCGCGGTGGTGTCGCAGGCCGAGGGCGAGCGGATCGGCTACCGCTCCCTCGACGACGCCGAGGTCTTCGCCGATCAGGTTCCGCCGGGCGAATTGCCGGTGCTGCTGGGCGGCGCGTTCTGCGATATCCCGCTGGGGCAGCACAACCCGCTGTGACATCGCGGCACGGTCGCGCCGGGTGCTGCGTGTGCGCTGAGTATTCACATATGTGACAGCATGACGCGATACCGAATGAGCATCGTCATGTGTATTGCGCCCGCCTATTGAGCATGTGACCCTGAGCACACTTGTTTCGCAGTGAAGGAAGCATCACATGCAGCACTCGGCAACGGCGCCAACTGAGCGACGCCGGATCAACGTCTCCTATCTCTACTTCTTCGGCGCGTTGGGCGGCATCCTGTTCGGATACGACCTCGGCGTGATCTCCGGAGTCCTGTTGTTCATCAACCCGCTCTGGCACCTGGACTCGTTCGCCCAGGGCGTCGTCGGCGGATCGGTCGCCTTCGGCGCGATCTTCGGAGCCCTGTACGCGGGCCGGATCACCGACCGCTGGGGCAGGCGGCCCGCCATCGTGATCGCCTCGGTGGTCTTCGTCATCGGCGTGGCGGGCTGTACGTTCGCACCCGGTTTCGGGGTGCTGGTGGTGGGCCGGTTCATCACCGGTATCGCGGTGGGCTGCTCGTCCGCGACGGTGCCCACATACCTGTCCGAACTCGCGCCGACCCGGGCGCGCGGACGACTCTCGACGCTCAATCAGCTGATGATCGTCTCCGGCATCCTGATCGCGTACATCATCGACTGGGCGCTGTCGGGTGCGGGATCGGCGAACTGGCGCATCATGTTCGCCATCGCGGCGATTCCGGCCGTGGTCCTGTTCGTCGGCCTGATGTTCATGCCCGAGACCCCGCGCTGGCTGGTCAAGGCCGGACGCGAGGCCGAGGCCCGCGAGGTGCTCGCCCAGACCCACCGCAACGACGACATCGACGCCGAACTCGGCAGCATCCGCGAGGTCATCCGGCTCGACTCCGAACAGCGCGGCTCACTGCGCGACCTGATCTCCCCGTGGGCCAAGCCCGCGCTGATCGTCGCGCTGATTCTCGCGGTGGGACAGCAGTTCGCCGGTACCAACGCGGTGAATCTGTACGCGCCGACCATGTTCAAGCAACTCGGCCTGGCCACCTCGGGTTCGCTGCTGGCCTCGATCATCATGGGCGCGGTCAAGCTGGTGTTCACCGCGTGGGTGTTCCTGGTCGTGGACCGCTGGGGTCGCAAACCGCTGCTGCTGATCGGTAACGTGCTGATGGCGTTGGCCCTGATCCTGTTGGGCGCGTGCGTACTCGGGCTGGAGAAGGGCACCGGCACCGGCATCATCGCGCTGCTGCTGCTGTGCCTGTACTGGGTCGGTTACGAACTGGGCTGGGGTGCGGTCGTCTGGGTGATGATGGCGGAGATCTTCCCGCTGCGGGTGCGCGGTATCGGCATGGGCGTCAGCAGCACCGTGCTGTGGGCGGCGACCTTCGCGATCACCTTCCTGTTCCCGGTGATGAGCGATCATCTCGGTCTGGCCGGGTCGTCCTTCATCTTCGCCGGCGTCAGCGTCGTACTGTTCGTGCTGGTCCGGAAGTTCGTGCCGGAGACCAAGGGCCGCAGCCTGGAAGAGATCGAGATGGATCTGCGCGGCCGCGTCGGCGGCACCGCGCAGGAGGCCGCGTGAGCGCACCGACCGTGCGGCGCACCGTGATTCGCCCGACGTCGATCCCGACCGGTACAGCGCTGGCGGGATCGGCACCGGGCGGGTGCGATGCGGTCGGATCCGGTGTGGTCCGCTCGCGGCGGCGGCGCTGCGATGGTGAGGTGATCGGATGACCACGATCGTCTATGTCTCCAATGCGGGCAGCGCCGAGATCTCGGTGCTGCGGCTCGAGGACGACGGTGCGTTGAAACCGGTGCAGACGGTGGCCACCGGCGGCACGGTGATGCCGTTGACCACCGGGCCCGGCCATCGCATGCTGTACGCCTCGCTGCGTTCGGAACCGTATTCGGTGGTGTGCTACGAGATCGCCTCGGGCACCGGCGAACTCACCGAACGGGCACGAATCCCGTTGCCGGACAACATGGCCTATCTGTCCACCGATCGGGCCGGTCGCTTCCTGTTCGCGGCCTCCTACTCCGGCAGCGTCGTCTCGGTGAATCCGATCGGGCCGGGCGGGATCGTGGAGTCCGAGCCGACTGCCGTGCTCGCGACTCCGCCGCACGCGCATTCGATCCTGGTCGATCCGTCGAACCGGTATCTGTTCGCGGCCTCGCTCGGTGGCGATGTCATCCTGCAATACCTGTTCGACCAGGTCACCGGGGTGCCGATCCTGAACGTCCCGCCGCACGTCCCGACCCTGCCGGGGGCCGGGCCGCGGCACCTGGTGTTCCATCCGGGCGGCCGGTGGGCCTATGTGGTGAACGAGTTGGACGGGACCGTCGGCGGCTACGAATTCGACAGCGGCACCGGATGTCTCACACCGCTCGGGACGTATCCGGCGATGCCCGAGGGCGGCGGTGAGCCGTGGGCGGCGGAGATACGGCTCACCCCGGACGGCCGCTTTCTGTATGTGTCCGAACGACGTTCGAGCACACTCGCGGGATTCCGGGTGGACGCGGCGACGGGTGCGCTGAAACCGTTGGGGCACACCGCGACCGAGACCTGCCCGCGCGGATTCGACATCGATCCGAGCGGGCGGTACCTGCTCGCCGCCGGGCAGGAGTCCGATGCCATCAGCGTCCACGTCATCGATCCCGACACCGGGGCGCTGACCACGTGTGGACGGCAGACGCTCGGGCGCGATCCGAACTGGGTGGAGATCGTCGAACTCCGCTGAGCCGGAGGTGTCGGCGGGCTGTGCAATGCTGATGAGGGGCACAGCCCGCCGGACCCGGCGCGGCGGCGCGAGGATCTGGAGGCGAGGGTGGCCGAGCACAACCCGGTGACGAGCCAGGCGCATGCGACCGCGGAGGAACTGCGCCTGACCGCGGGCGATGCGCTGCTGACGGTGGATGCCGCGACGGGCAGGATCGCCCGATTCGCTGTGGGCGCACACGATCTGCTGCACGTCGGCCCGCGTTTCGGCTGTTTCCCGATGGCCCCGTGGTGCGGCCGGATGCGCGCGGGCGTCCTCGATTTCGCCGGGCAGCGGTATCAACTGCCCCGCAATGCCGAGCCGCACGCCATCCACGGCACGGTCCGGGACCAGCCCTGGCAGGTGGTTCAGCATACGGACAGCGAACTCGTTCTCGCCCAGGATCTTCGGGAGCCCTGGCCGTTTCCGGGCCGGGTCACGCAATCCTTCGAACTGCGCGCGGGCACCGCCGTCTTCGGGATGACGGTCGAGGCGGCCGCGGATCCCTTTCCCGCACAGGTCGGTTGGCATCCGTGGTTCGAACGCCGCCTCGGCACCGATGCCGCACCCGTCGAGATCGACTTCGCCCCGGCCTGGCAGGAGGAGCGGGGCGCGGACTACCTGCCGGACGGCAACCGGATCGCGCCGAAGCCTCGCCCGTGGGACGACTGCTTCGGCATGCCCGACGGGGTATCGGTCACGCTGCGGTGGCCCGGCGCAGTGGAACTGACCGTGCGCAGCCCGCTGCGCTGGGTGGTCGTCTACGACGAACCGGCCGACACCATCTGTGTCGAACCACAGTCCGGCCCGCCGAACGGGCTCAACACCGACCCGTCGATCGTCACGCCCGACACACCGCTGACCGCTGAGATGTCCTGGTCCTGGCGGGGTCCGGCCTAGGGGGTTCAGCCGGAACAGTCGTCACGTGACGGATCGAGGGATCGACTCTCGCTCGGGTGGGGGTCAGTGCACCCGAGACGAGTCGGGGACGAGATGCCCGACCGAGATGAGGGTGCGCACCGCGGCCCGACGGCGGGGGCACTCGTCGGTTCTGCAGTTCAGATGCATCTGCATGATGGAGTGTGCCCGTTCGGCAGTGAGCCCGATGGGCTCGACCCAGCACGTACTGAACCTGTCCACGATCCCCTACCCTTCCTCATAGACGTCGGGTATGACGCCGCCCTGAAATGAGACTAGAAGCATCTTTCAGGCGGAAGAATGTGACGAGGGGACCGAATGTTGGTAATTTCGGACGGTGATCCCCATCGGAAACCCTTTCGGCGCACTCCCGCGCAGTAGTGCCAGTGTGCGAATGATGATTGCGGTTGGGCATGCGCACGGACTGGATGACGCCACGTTATTACGTCGCACAGGAATTACCGCCGAGAATCTGGCAGACGAGTTTGCCCAATTCTGGGTGGATCAGGAATTCGACGTCGCGCGGAACCTGCTGGGCGCGCTGGGGGATCGGCCCGGCCTCGGGGTGGAGACCGCGCGGCACGCCACGCTCGGCAAGGCCGGGCTGACGGGTCTGGCGGCATTGGCCAGCGCGACCGCCGGTGCGGTGCTCAACGTCGCGATCCGGTATCAGGAGCTGGTTCCGGTGCTCGCGCGGTACTCGCTGGAGGAGAGGGCGGACGAGGTCGTGGTCGTCGTCGACGGCCAGTCGATTCCCGAGGATGTGCGGGCCTTCTTCGTGGAGCGGGACGTCACGCTGATCTTCGTCGCCGGACAGGTGCTGGGGGTCGACATACCGGCGATCGAGATCGGCCTGACCGGCTCGCCCGAGCGGGTCGGGGAGGTGGCGACGGCATGGCCGTTCGATCGCTGCCCGAAGGTATCCGCGCAGGTCCGCAACAGTATCGCTATTCCGCGGACGTTCCTGCGGCAGCCCATGCCGCAGGCCGACGCGCAGACTGCGGCGATGGTGGAGCGGCAACTCGGGGAGGCGCTGCGGCAACTGGTCGGCACCGGTCGCGGGCTGACCTCGGCGGTGTGTGACCGCCTGCTGCGGGATTCGGGCGTGGTGCCCACGATGGCCGAGGTCGCCTCGGAACTGCACATCACCGCGCGCACGCTGCGTCGCCAGCTCGCCGCGGAGGGGTCCACGTTCCGGGGGCTGCTGAACAATGTGCGCGAGAGCCGGGCAGCGGAGTTGCTGCGCGGCGGGTCGAGTGTGGAGGAGGTCGCCCGGCTGCTCGGTTACGCCGAAACCGCGAACTTCACGCATGCGTTCACTCGTTGGCGCGGTATGTCGCCGCGGGCGTTCCGGCAGTCTCTGACGCGTCGCACATAACGTTATTATTCATGCGCGGATCGTGATTTTCCGGCCGATCGGATCGGCCGGAAAGTGAGGTTCCGATTAGTCAGAAACCATCATAGTTCACAATTGATGACGACGTTTCGCGGAACTCTGTCACGAGCCGATCGATCGGTCATCGGAATAGTTGAATAACGAGTTATTTCGCGGCAGCCCTGAATTCCGGAACTCGCGCCGGGAAATGTCCGGGGAGGCCGGTCGCCGCAATCATCGGGGCCGTCGAACTCGTCCCGGAGACTGTAGCGTCCCCAGGTCTCGCTGCGGACACGAAGGGTGAGACGCCGCACAGAGGGATATTTTCCAAGTAAAACATCTGCTAAGCTTCTCGTATGTTCCTACCGCCACCCCACATGCACCTGCGCCCGGTCGATCGCTCGGCCCGGACGCTGTGGCGTGCGGGGCAGGTGCTCTCGCTGCGCGGTGCGTTCCGGATGCGTCCGGTCGCCGATACCTGGCGGCGGTCCGCGGTCTGCGGGCTGATCGCGCTCGGGGTGCCCGAGGTGGTGCTGGTCGCCACCGGGCATCTGCCGCTGGCCTTCTATACCTGCGCCGGCGGGCTCTGCGCGCTCTACGGGCACGGGCTGCCCTATGCCGCGCGGGCCCGTGCGCTCGGGTGGGTGGTGTTCGGGATGGTTGCGGGCGTCGGCGTCGCGCTGACCACCGCGGGCCTGACCGATTCGGCCGTGGTGCGAGTGTTGGTGCTCGCGCTGCTGGCGGGCGTCTGCAAGCTGGTCTGCGATGCCGCCCGGATCGGCCCGCCCGGCAATGTCATCTTCACCTTCATCATCTCCGCCGCCGGATTCCTGCCGGTGCGGCTGGCCGAGGTGCCCGCGCATCTCGAACTCGTGCTGGCCGGTGGGGTGCTGGCCTGGGTGGTCTGCATGGCTCCCGCGCTGGTGCGGCCGCACGCCCCGGAGCGGCTCGCCGTCGCCCGGGCGCTCGCCGCCACCGCGCGGCTGGTGCGGCTGCCCGCGGGCGACCCCGCCGTGGCCCGCGCCCGGTACGACGTCGCGGCCGCGAGTCATACCGCCTGGCACACCGTCCGGCTGATTCCCGGCGACACCCCGCGGCGGATCGCCGAGAGCGCCGGGCTGAGCCGCCTGCTGGTGCGCGCCGAATCCCTGGCCGCCGCAGCACAATCCGATCCTTCGGCTCCGGATCGTCCCGTATTGCCCACCGCCGCCGCGTCTTTCGGCGAGCCCGATCCGCTCGATCGTGCGGCCGCGGCCGATCGGCTCACCGAGTGGGCGCAGGTACTGCGCGGCGGACATCGGGTGCCCGAGGTCGACTTCCTGATCGACGAGCAGGACCAGATCCGCGGCATCGCGATGCAGCGCGATGTGGCAGCCGCGCCGAGCGGAGTGCAGCGGGTCCTGCGGGCCTTCCGGCCCAGTTCGCCCGGATTCCAACTCGCGCTGCGGGTCGCGGTGGGCGCAGCGGCGGCCGGACTGGTGTCGATCGCCCTGGGTGTGAACCGGCCCTACTGGGCGGTCATGACGGCCGCGGTGCTGATCGTCGCGAACACCGCGCTGTCCTGGCATCGCACGGTGCAGCGGCTGGTGGGCAATCTGATCGGGGTCGGGCTGTTCACCGCCCTGGTCCCGCTGACCGCGCATCCGGTGGCGCTGGTCGTGGTGGCGCTCACCTGTCAGCTGATCGTCGAGGCGACGATCTCCCGGAACTATTGGGTGGCATCGGTATTCATCACGCCGATGGCGCTGGTGATGGTCGAGTTCGCCGGAGTGCAGCCCGCCGGGCATCTGGCGCTGGACCGCTGGCTCGACACCTGCGTGGGTGCGGCCGTGGCCGTGCTGATCTGTTTCGCCGTCCCCAACAAGCGCGCCTTCGATCGGGTCGGGCTGGCCCTGCGCGAGCTGGACGCGGTGCTCGCCCGGGCCCGCGAGGCGCTGCGGACGGGCCGCGCCGACAACGATGTCCGCCGTCGGCTCAAGGCCGCGCTGGTGGAGGTGCGCGAGTCCGCCGATATTGCGGCGGGGGAGTGGTGGAGCACCGAGTTGCCCGAGGAGCGGATCGTCGCCTCCGAACGCGCGGGACATCAAATGCTGGCACAACTTCCGGTCCGGCTGCCGGTGGCCGCCCGATGAGCGAGGGAGCGCGGGCCGAGGACGCGGTGGCGGGCGTACTGCGACAGTGGGAGGTCGTCCGTCCCGACCTGAACTTCGGCCCGATCGCGGTACTGGGCCGGCTCAATCGCTGTGCGGCGCTGCTGCAACGGGTCGCCGACGCCCCGCTGGGCACGGCCGAGTTGAGCCGCCCCGAATTCGAGATACTGACCGCGCTGCGCCGCATCGGCGGCGAGCTGACACCCGGCCGCCTGGCCCGCGAGACCTTCGCCTCGCCCGCTGCGGTCACCAAACGGGTACGGGGACTGGAGAAGCGGGGCCTGGTCGATCGTCGCATCGATGAGCGCGATCGTCGCGTGGCCCATCTCGCGCTCACCGATGCGGGCCGGGAGCTGATCGATCAGCTCTTCCCGCAACAGCTTTCCTACGAACAGTCGCTGCTGTCCCGGCTGCCGGACGACGAGCAGGACGAACTCGCCCGCATCCTGGGCGATCTCCTGCTGCAACTCGAGGGGCAGCTGGGCAGCGTCGACTACTGACCCGGGTCGGGCATCGAACCGGGTCGGCGGCGTGGATCAGTGATTCGCGGCGAAGGACATCGCCCGACTCAGCTGCGGCACGGACGGAAGCTGCGGCGCCGGACGAGATTCCAGCGCCATGTAGTAGGCGGCCTCGTATCCGGCCCCGAGCCCGTCCACCGAGAACCGCTCCATCACCCGGCGTCGGCAGGCGACCGGATCGATGCGGCCCACCTCGGCGATGGCTGCGGGCAACTCCGCCGGGTCGTCACAGATGATGCCGGTGACCCCGTCCTCGACGACCTCCTCGACCGCGCCGCCGCGCAGCGCGACAACCGGTGTGCCGCAGGCCATCGCCTCGATCATCACGATCCCGAACGGCTCCTCCCAGCGGATCGGGAACAGCAGACACCGCGCCGAGGACAGCAGCAGCCGCTTGGCCACCGCGTCGGCCTCGCCGAACACACAGTCCCGCTCGGTCAGCAGCGGCCGCACCGCGGAGTTGAAGTACTCCCGCTCGGGCGGTTCGTTCATCTTCGCCGCGAGCACCAGGGGAATATTCGCCGCGTGCGCCGCCCGCAACGCCAGATCCGGACCCTTGTACGGGGCGTAGCGGCCCAGGAACAGGGCGAAGTTCTGCTTCTTGATCTGTAGCGGCCACTCGATGGGCCGGACCGCGTTGTGCACCCGGCCGATCCAGTTCAGGTTCGGCGCCAGGGACCGCTGCCGGTCGCTGATCGCGATCAGCTGGGCGGTGTCGCCGAGGGCCCGGTAGTAGTCCTGCGGTTCACCGTCGACCGGGCCGTGCACGGTCACCACGGTCGGGATGCCGAGCGAGGCGTACATCGGCGCGTTCAGCGGTCCGGCGAAGGTGTGGTCGTGCACGATGTCGATGCGTTCGGTGCGCGCCAGTTCGGTGACGATGCGCCGGACCTTCAACGCGTGCAGTACTTCCGGGAAGGGATCGCCGAGACGTTCGGCGAGGATGTCGTCCCAGACCTTGACGAACCGCGCGGTGGTGCCCGACCGCCCCGCCCCGAGCAGGGTGACGCGGTGTCCGCGCGCGGTCAGTGCGTCCGTGAGCTGCGCGACGACCGCCTCGACGCCGCCGTAACCCGACGGCGGGACCTCGAAATACGGTGGTGCGACCATGACGACATCGAGCGGCGCGGCGGACTTTCGGAATCCCACAATGCGTGCATCGGCATCGGCATCGGCATCGGACGGGAGGGAACTCATGGTACTGCCTCCTCAACGTGTGAAGCTGCGACCAATCGGAACATCGGATGGGCATCGCCCGCCTCGGGCGTGATCCCAGCGTGATGCATACCCAGCATCCATCTGGCTAATCATGTGTCCGAAAATCTTACGAGAATGTCCGAATTGAACCGGCGGAATGTAGCTCTTGTTCAGGAAACACGCCCAGGTATTAAACCGTTTTCCAAGCGATACGCCGCTATCCTCCCACCCTCCGGCAAACCTGCGCAAGGGACCGATGTCGGCGGCCGATGTAATGGCTGAATCCGGTTCGGCGAAGCTCGGAGTCGGCCCGAACCTCAAGTTTGTATTGCGACATTCCGCCGAAAATCCCTTGCCCATAATGGCGTGGCGGCGGTTTTGCCAGGCCGACGCCGGATAGCCTTGTGTCACCGTCGATTCGCCGGATATGGGGCTTTTATCCCATTAGCTGGCAGGTTGCTGAGGAACTGTTGCGGCGCGTTTCGGAGGCATTTCCGAGACATATCAAGGTCATCTGTGTGAAGATCAAAATTGTTGCTACGCAACGTCGTTGAGTATGTGTAAGCTGACGGACAATCATGACCCACTACGAGGTGGGACGACCGGCGAGGCGGTGTCACAGTGAATGTGGACAGACTCCGGATACGCCGCGCGGCCTATGTTGCGACCGCGTTCGGCGTACTGGCTCTGGTGATAGCGGGTCCGCTCGATCGGTTGTTGCTGGGCACATTCATCTGCATCGGACTCGGGCTGGGTTGGCTCAACGCTCAGCTCACCTGGAAGTTCATCACCCGCCAGATTCGTTCGGAGACACCGAGTAAGCAGGGATTGCTGCTGTCGACCGCGGTCCGTTTGTTCGGATTGACCGGTTTGTCCGTTTTGGTGGCTTTTCTGGCCCGGCCCAACGGCATCGGAGTTTTCTTCGGGCTGGCCCTCTTTCAGGTCATTCTGGTTCTTCATACCGTCCTGCCCGAGTGGAAAGCGATGCGCCAGCTGTCATGACGATCCACGCCTCGTTGACCGGTATTCCGAGTTCGATCGCCCGGTCCGAACTCTCGCTCGCTGATTCCGGCGCCAAGATCAAGGTCGGCGAACACGCCGTTGCCCACTTCTGGGGCATGGACTTCAACGTCGACACCATCGTCTCGACGTCGGTCGCCGCCCTCATCGTGATTGTGCTGGCGATCTTCCTGCGCATCAAGCTGACTTCCGGTGTGCCCAACGGGGTTCAGCTGTTCTTCGAGGCCATCACCGTGCAGATGCGCGATCAGGTGGAGTCGGCGATCGGCCTGCGGGTCGCGCCGTTCGTGCTGCCGCTGGCGGTCACGCTGTTCACCTTCATCCTGCTGTCCAACTGGCTCTCGGTGCTGCCGGTCCAGTACGGCGAGGGTGAGCTGGTGTCGCCACCGGCCTCGGACGTCAACTTCGTCTATGCCCTGGCGCTTTTCGTGTTCGTCTTCTATCAGGGCGCGGGCATCGCCCGACGTGGTGTGGGCGGGCATTTCAAGGCGCTGCTGAAGGGGCACACCGGATGGGGTCCGATGGTGTTGATCAACATCATCGAGGAGATCGCCAAGCCGCTGTCGCTCTCGCTGCGACTCTTCGGCAACATGTTCGCCGGCGGTGTGATGATCGCCGTGATCACGCTGTTCCCGGTGTGGATCAGCTGGGGCCCCAACGCGATCTGGAAGATGTTCGATCTGTTCGTCGGGGCGATTCAGGCGTTCATTTTCTCGCTGCTGACCGTACTCTACTTCAGCCAGTCGATGGCGCTGGAGCACGAAAACCACTGATCGGCGCCGCCGATCGGAGTAACTGTTCGAGAACAGGAAGTGAAAATGGCAGATCCAGCAACCGCTCAGATCGTCCAGGGTGCCCTCATCGGTGGCGGCATCATCATGGCCGGTGGCGCCATCGGCGCCGGTATCGGTGACGGCCTGGCGGGTTCCGCGCTGATCAACGGTGTGACCCGGCAGCCCGAGGCCGAGGGCCGGTTGCGCGGTAACTTCTTCCTGACCGTCGGTCTGGTCGAGGCCGCGTACTTCATCAACCTCGCTTTCATGGCGCTGTTCGTATTCGCCACTCCCGGTAAGTAATACGAGATGTCTCCGCGAACCGATGTGGAGGCCGCTGGGAACTTCCTCATTCCCAACGGAACCTTCTTCGCCGAGCTGCTGATCTTCCTGATCGTGCTCGGAGTCATCTGGTTCTTCGTCGTTCCGCCGATCCGCAAGGTCCTGACGGAACGCGAAGAGCGGGTCGATCAGACCTCGGCGAACAACAAAGAGGCCAAGGAAACGTTCGCCGAGGCACAGGCCAGATACGAGTCCGCACTCGAGAAGGCGCGCGCCGAGGCCGCCGATATCCGCAACGAGGCGCGTGCCGAAGGGCGCACCATCCTCGAACAGCTGCGTGGTGAAGCGCAGCAGGAGGCGGACAACATCGTCGCGGAGTCCGCGGCGCAACTGCGGGCCGAGGCCGACCAGGTCGCCGCGGAACTGCGGGAGGCGGTCGAACCGCTGTCGCAGTCCCTGGCCGAACGCGTGGTGGGTCGCGACGAAGGGCACGCCGGCACCAGCTCCGGCCAGCGAAGGGGACGGGCTACTTCATGATCAACAGCGGTGTGCTCGCTGAAGGGCCGTATCACATCTCGTTCGATTGGCCGGTCTTCTTCAGCCAGCTGTTCGGCTTCGTGGTGATCGTCTTCGTCTTCGTGAAGTGGATCCTGCCGCCGCTGCGTCGGATGATGGCCAAGAGTCAGGACGTGGTGGCGCGTCAGCTCGACGAGAGCGACAAGGCCGCGACCAGGCTCGAAGAGGCCAAGAAGTCCTACGACAACGCGCTGGCCGAGGCCCAGGTCGAACTCGAGCGGATGCGTGGTGACGCCCGCGCCGACGCCGACCACATCATCGCGCAGATGCGTGAGGCGGCGACCGCCGAGGTCGAGCGCGTGCGCAAGCAGGGGCGCGACCAGATCGCACAGCTGCACCGGCAACTCGTGCGCGATCTGCAGGCCGAACTGGTCACCAATATGCTCGATCGCACTGAGGAGCGGGTGCGTCAGCAGGTGGCGTCGTTGCAGGCCAAGGCCGACAGTGTCGAGAACTTCCTCGAGGATCTCGAGGTGATGGCCAACGGAGATGCCTCCCCGTCGGTCAAGCGCCGGGCACAATCCCGCTGGAACTGATCGGTCCGTTCTCCGCGTCCGCGACGGCTGTCGTTGTGGGCGCGGAGACTTGTTTTTCGAGGTCGGAACGTTGCTCGGCGTTCACAGAAAACTCGTTGCGCCCCATATTCGCCGCGCGCTAGGGTGTTTGTCATCCCCGCGCGCCCGCGGGGACGTCAGTCTGTTCGCGGGCTGAGGGTCACCACGATGCACGGGGGGTTCGCCATTTCTCCACAACAGTGGTTGTGGTCTGCCGGATCTCGGTGCCACGCGGGCTGATCATGCAGCCGGCCAAGGAAACTCGCCCATCGATCGTGCGTGATCGATGGGTTGAACCGTATCTTACTGCGGCCCAGACGTTTTCGCGTCTCGAAGTATTTCGGGCCGACTCCATCTTTCCGAGCATTCCGTCGCGAGAAGGGCCGACCGATGGCTGACAGCGAATTCGACACCTACACCAAGGCGGCCAAGGCGGGGCGCGTCCAGCTGAAACCGCAAGCGGCGCTGGACTGTGCCAACATGTGCGCCGACCTGATCCACGAACTCAACCAGACGATCAGTAAATCCGGCGAGTTGGCCACTGTCACGGGCTTCGGCAACCTCCCGAATGCGACGGACCTCGCCAAGCGGTACGCGGACCGCGCGAACCCTCAGTACGACTCTTCGATGCCGAACGTGTTGACCAAGCATCGCGACGTCGTCAACGACATGATGGAGACCTTCATCGCGTCCGGCCGCGCCTATCTGAAGGCCGAAGATCATTCTGCCGCAGACCTTTCCGGCTACACCCTGTCCAGTTATGACACGCAGGTGGACAGCTGCCGGGCGAAGACGAAATAGTAGAATTCCGACCGGCGGCCCAGGGAGGTGACCAATGGGTGACTCTGCTCCGAACAATCCGAAGTCGTACAAACTCAACGACTTCAAACCGGACAACGAGACCGTCGACAAGAGCACCGTGCTGGGCACCAGCGGTGATATTTCGACCGAAACGGGCGAGGTCCCGTGGGAACACTACGGCAGGGAGTTGGATGGCGCGGGAGGGCTGGTGAGTTTCCGTGAATCGATCGAATCCAAACCGGTGCAGGAGTTGGCCAACAGCTGGCGCACGCACGGTGACACGCTGACTTCGCTCGCCGGCAAGTTCTCCAACGAGGTCAAATCGAAGATCATCGCTTCCTGGGATTCGACCGGCGGCGGCAGCGCGTCGACGGCGGTGCAACGTTACGCCGATCAGTTGGCACAGCTGCCTGTGGTCATCGAAGGGATCGCGAACAGCCTCGAATTCACGGCGAAGTTCCTTGAACTCACGAAGAACAATATTCCGGGCTCGGACGGCAAGCTGCACGACGGGACGTCGATCGTGCAGACCTCCGGCCAGTACGACAACGACCAGACCAGGGCGCAATTGAAGTCCCTGCTCACCCAGCGGGCCCATGACGTCATGAACCAGGTGTTCGTCGCGGGCGGGAAATCCGCGGACGCGGCCATGCCGATATTCCCACCGCCGCAACCGGTTACGACTGGACTTCCGGATCCGAACACCGGGCGCACCGGTACGCCCGGCACTCCCGGTACCCCTGGTACGCCCGGCACTCCCGGGATTCCGGGCCCGCCCGGACTGACGCCGTCGAATTACACCCAGCAGTCGCAGGAGTACGCGAAACAGCAGGAAAAGCAGCAGAAGGAACTGGAAGCGCAGCAGCAGAAGCAGCTCGAGGAACAACAGAAACAGCAAGAGCAGCAACAGAAGCAGCAGGAACAGCAACAGAAGGAACAACAGCAGCAGCAACAACAGCAAGAGCAGCAGCAACAGGTCCAGCAGGTCGCACAGACGCTGGAGCAGGGATTGCAGCAGGGCTTGCAGGCTGCGCAGCAGATCGGTCAGCAGTTCACCCAGAAGTCGGCGCAGACCGATGCCGAGAAGCTCCTCGACGGCTTGGAGAACCCCGCGGTAGCAGGCCTGGCGGCCTCGGCGCTGAACGGTTTGGGTGGCGGGACCGGCGGCGGTGGCGGCGGTGGCAAGGGTTTCGGCACACAGTCGCTGCTGGCGAGCGAGGCTGCGGCCTCGTCCAAGCTGTTCCCGCGCGCGACCACGACCTCCGCGCTCGGCGAAACCGTCAGCGGCCAGGTCAAGGCCGGACTCTCCACCACCAGCGGGATGGGCATGCCGGGTATGGGCGCGATGGGCGGCGGCCAGCGCAAGGAGAGCGACAAGGAGAAGAAGCGCGCCGAATTCCTGGATTCGGAGGAGTGGCTCGAGCAGGCCATGGGTAACGCGCCGGTGACCGCGAAGCCGGTCGTCGACGGATGAGCGTGCATCGGGGGCGGCTGACGTCGTTCGAGACGGTCGTGCTGTGGGAGCTGATGTCGCGTGAGCGACTGCCGTTCCCACTGGTCCATTGGCCGACGCAGCAGTACGAGGACGACTACATCCGCGCGAAGAAGGAGACCGCCGAGCGCCTGCTGGCCTATCTGCCGGAAGACGCGATGCAGTTGTGGGAGGCCGCGGTCAACCCGGACATCGTGATCTGGGCGGCGGGCGAGCCGTCCGCCGACGAGACGGATATGTCGCTGGTGACGCGCGTGGTCGGATTGCGGCGCGAGGGTTACGCGGTGGTGCTGGTGCAGCAGCCCGGCGAGACCATCGAGCGCGGCGGCGACGTCGATGTCTACGAGACCGACGTGGTCGGGCTGGCGCGGTCGGTGATCGAACATCTGCCCAAGGTCGGGCGGGGTAAGCGGGGCGAGGTCCAGATCCTCCCGGAGGAGCCGGACGGTTCGGATGCGCATCACGACGGCTCGCCGGTGCTCGATTCGAACGACCAGACGCAGCAGCGTTCGGACCGCTGGCGCCGTGCGAAGGCGATCCAGTTCGGCGACCTGAAGGTCGAGCCCGGCAAGGGGGCGCACTGGATCCAGGACCGCAGTGGCTATCTCATCCGCTGGCGCGACCTTGTCGACGACGGCCGCTACGTGATCGAGGCCAAACCGGATCCGGTGGCGGTTCCGGTGGACGACGAGGGATTCGAGACCGTCGTCAACCGGCGGGTCGCGGATCTGGTCCGCCGGATCCGGGAGAACCGGCCCGCCGACCGCGACTTCCGGGTCTCCTGAGCGGCCGGGCGCGGAAGCGGTCCGATGTTCGACGAGATGACCTGTGACACACTCGAATTCCTGCTCGAGACGCAGCTCTACGACAAGCGCCTGCCGGGTCTCGGCGCGGTCGTCGAGGTGGGTGGTGAGCGGTGGGAGCTGGCCCTGGGCGTCGCGGATGTGACGACCGGTGAGCCGTTCCGGATCGGCGATCACCATCGCGTCGGATGTGTCACGAAATCGTTCACCGCGACGGCCGTGCTCCAGCAGATCGACAGTGGCCGAATAGGTTTCGAGGATACCCTCGAACCGTTCGTGCCGGGCATACCGAACGGCGAGCGCATCACGATCCGGCAGCTGCTGAACATGACCTCCGGGGTGGCCAACTTCGCCGGGGTGCCGGACTGGCTGCCGGTGCGCGCGGAGCCCTCCTTCGACACCCCCGACGCGGACTGGCCGCAGGAGCGCAAGGTCGAGCTGATGCGAAGGGGCCCTGCGGCTTTCGAGCCGGGGGCCAAGGCAGACTACTGCGACAGCAACTACATCCTGCTCGGCCTGATCCTCGAGCAGGTGACCGGCAGGCCCGCGGCCGCGGTGATCAACGACGATGTGGTGGCCGCGCTGCCGGAGCTGACGAGCACCGAATTCCCCTCTGTTGCAAAGCTTCCCGACCCTCATCCGACGGTCTATAGCTATCTGCCCGACGATCGCACATTGCGCGCGCTCGGCGATATGAACCCCAATATGCTGTGGACCGCGGGTGCGATGACCTCGACCGTCGACGATCTGCTGCGCTGGGTGCGTGAACTCGCCGAGGGCAGGTTGCTCTCGGCCGAACTGCGGGATGCGCGGCTGGCGCCGACGCCGTTGGACCGGCGGCGCGCCTTTCACCGGTACGGGCTCGGGGTGCAGCGACTGGGCGCGCTGCTCGGCCACAACAGCATCATGCCTGGGTCCTCGTGCGCGGTGTACCGCTATCCGGCCGAGGACGCGTCGGTCGCGGTCGTGACCAACGCGTCGGCGAACGTCGATGCCATCAGCATGGAGATCGCCCTCGATCTGGTGCGGTCGCTGTATCCGGGGTTCGTCGATGGCTGAGCCGGACCGCGCGTCGGAGGATCCGATCGCGATCGTCGGCATCGGATGCCGGTATCCGGGCGGTATCGCCTCGTCCGCGGAGCTGTGGGCGTTCGCCGCCGAAGGGCGAAGCGCCACTTCGGCATTCCCGCTCGACCGGGGCTGGGATCGAGGCAGACTCCCGGCTTCGGTCAACACCCGGCACGGGAATTTCCTCGATGCGGCCGACGCGTTCGACGCGGCGTTCTTCGGTATCAGCCCGCGCGAGGCGCTGGCGATGGACCCGCAGCAGCGGTTGCTGCTGGAAACCTCATGGGAAGCCCTGGAACGCGGCGGTATCGATCCGTTGTCGCTCGCGGGTTCGGAAACCGGGGTCTACTTCGGCGTCGTCGCGATGGATTACGGTGGCCGGGTCGGCTCGGACCGTATGGGTCTGGCCGGGCATCTGGCCACTGGGACCGCGCCGGCCGTCGCGTCGGGTCGGGTGGCGTACTCGCTGGGGCTGGCGGGGCCGGCGGTCACCGTGGACACCGCGTGCTCGTCCTCGCTGGTCGCGATACACCTTGCGGCACAGGCACTGCGGACCGGCGACTGCACGCTCGCGCTGGCCGGTGGTGCGACGGTGCTGAGTTCGCCGAGCGCGATCGTCGGGCTGGGTGAACTCGGCGCGCTCGCGGAAGACGGCCGCTGCAAACCGTTCTCGGTTGCGGCCGACGGGTTCGGCATCGGTGAGGGCGTGGGAGTCCTTGTCCTGGAACGGCTTTCGCAGGCCCGTCGGCGCGATCATCCGGTGCTCGCGCTGCTGCGCGGATCGGCGACCGGGCAGGACGGCGCGTCGAGCGGGTTGACGGTGCCGAGCGGCCCGGCGCAGGAACGGGTCATCCGCAAGGCGCTCGCCGCGGCCGGGCTCACGCCCGAGGACATCGATGTGGTGGAGGCGCACGGTACCGGCACCACGGTCGGCGATCCGATCGAGGCGTCCGCCCTGATCGCGACCTTCGGTGGAACACGTTCGGCCGCAACGCCGTTGCTGGTCGGATCGGTGAAGGCGAACATCGGTCACGCGCAGGCCGCGGCGGGTGTGGCGGGCGTGATCAAGATGGTCGAGGCCATGCGGCACGCGGTGGTGCCGCCGACACCGGGCGCCGAGCGGCCGACGACCGCCGTGGACTGGTCGACCGGCACGGTGCGGGTGGTGACCGAGCCGACCGCGTGGCCGTCGCGGAATCGGGTTCGTCGCGCGGGGGTCTCGGCGTTCGGCATCAGCGGCACCAACGCGCACGTGATCCTGGAACAGGCGCCGGACGAACCCGTGGCGGTATCGCGGCGCCGGCCCGCGGTCGCGGTTCCGCTCGAATTGTCGGCGAAGACGGGACGGGCGTTGGCGGAGCAGGCATCTCGGCTGCTCGGGATGCTGGACCGGGAGCCGGTGGACATCGCGTGGTCGTCGGCGACCGGGCGGGCGGATCTCGCCTGCCGAGCCGTCGTCGTCGGCGCGGACGCCGACGAGCTGCGTGCGGGTCTGAACGCGGTCGCCGAGGGGCGGGCCGCCGAGAACGTCGTCACGACCGGCAGGCCGACCGGGGACGCCGTCTTCGTGTTCCCGGGCCAGGGCTCGCAGTGGGTCGGGATGGCGGCCGAATTGCTCGATACCGCACCGGTATTCGCCGAACATATCGCCGAGTGCGCCGCGGTGTTCGCCGATCTGGTCGACTGGTCGCTGCCGGACGTGCTGCGGAACGCGCCGGATGCGCCCGGACTCGAGCGGGTCGATGTGGTGCAGCCGGTGCTGTTCGCCGTGATGACCTCGCTGGCCCGGCTGTGGCGGTCGGTCGGTGTCGAACCCGCCGCGGTGATCGGTCATTCGCAGGGGGAGATCGCGGCCGCCTACGTCGCCGGGGCGTTGTCGCTGGCCGAGGCCGCGCGGGTGGTGATCGTCCGCAGTCGCGCGCTCGTCGCGATCGCGGGGCAGGGCGGCATGGTGTCGGTGCCGCAGGCGGTCGGCGAGGTCGGCGCCCTGCTCGAAAAGTGGTCCGGCAGACTGGGTGTCGCGGCGGTCAACGGTCCGTGTTCGACCGTGGTGTCCGGCGATGCGGACGCGATCGCGGAACTGATCGCCCACAGCGACGCCAACGACCTTCGCGCCAAACAGATTCCGGTGAACTACGCCGCGCATTCGGCGCAGGTCGATGCGATCGGCGCCGAATTGCGTTCCGCGCTGGCCGGAATCGGATCCGCTGCCGAAGAGAGCGGTCGGACGACGCGGCGGGACGGTGACGTCCCGATCTTCTCGACGGTCACCGGCGGTCTGCTCGGCCCGGTCGCGACCGATGCCGGGTACTGGTTCGAAAACCTCAGGCAGCCGGTGCAATTCGAGTCGGCGATCCGCGCCGCGTACGAGCGCGGGTACCGCACCTTCGTCGAGGTGAGTCCGCATCCGGTGCTGACCATCGGAATTCAGGAAACGCTCGACGCCGAGGATGTCACGGTCCTCGAAACCGTGCGGCGCGACCAGGGGGATCTACGCCGCTTCCTGTTGTCCGCGGCGCAGGTGCGCGCGAACTGGCGGACCTACCTCCGAATGCTGCGACCGCGACGGGTCGATCTGCCGGTATATCCGTTCCAGCACAACCGATTCTGGCTCGCGCCCGACGAGGGGGGCGCCGGTGCCGTGCACCCGTTCATCGATGCGATGGTCGAACATCCCGAATCGGGTGAGGTGACGTTCGCCGGCGAGGTGTCCGTCGACCGTCAGCCCTGGCTCGCCGACCACGCCGTCGCCGGAACGGTGTTGCTCCCGGGGGCCGCGACGGTCGAACTCGTACTGTCGGCCGGAGCCTCGGCCGGCTGCCGTCGTCTGGCCGAACTCGTGCTGCACGCGCCGCTGGTCGTCGCCGAATCCGGTGCGGTGCAACTCCGCACGGTCATCGGCACGCCCGACATCTCGGGGCGGCGACCGGTCCGGTGCTATCTGCGCACCGACGACGCGACGCAGTGGACGCTGCACGCCTCGGGCACGGTGACCGGCGCACACCACGACGCGCCGCAGGTCGACACGGCCTGGCCGCCGCGCGACGCGACGCCGATCGATCTCGGCGACTTCTACGAACGATGTGCCGCCCGAGGATACGAGTACGGTCCGGTGTTCCGGGGACTGCGCGCCGCCTGGGTGACGGGTGCCTCGTCGCGGGATCGGGAGTTCCACGCCGAGATCCTCGCGCCGCTCTCGTCCGGTGTGGCGGGATTCGGTCTGCACCCGGCCCTGCTCGACGCGGCGTTGCACGTGCTGATCGAGCCGTTCGCGACTCGCGACGCCGCCACGGTGAGCCTGCCGTTCGCCTGGGAGGGTGTCGAGTTGTACGCGGCGGGTGCGACCGCGTTGCGGGTGCGTGTGACGACGCTGGCCGAAGGGCGGGTCGCGGTGACACTGTTCGACACCGCCGGCGCCGTGGTCGCCAGGATCGATTCGCTCGCCTCGCGGCCGATCGATCGACGGCAGCTCTCCGGTGGGCCGGTGTACGGCCTGGACTGGGTCCCGGTATCGATTCCGGAACCGCACGGGGACCGGATCACCAAGGCGCCCAATATATTACGGTGCCGGGAGATTCCGGTGACCGACGGTGACCTGCCACGGGCGGTGCGTACCCGGCTCGTCGCGATCCTCGCACAGATCCAGCGGTGGCTGGCACGCGACGACGACAGCACACTCGTCGTCGTCACCTGCCGGGCGGTCGCGGTGCACGGCGGCGAGGACGTGCTGGATCTCGTGCACGCACCGGCTTGGGGGTTGCTGCGGGCGGCGCAGAATGAGCATCCGGGGCGGATCGTGCTCGTGGACGTCGACGACTGGTCCCACCGCCGGGTGGCGATCGCCGCGGCGCTGGCCACCGACGAACCGCAGCTCGCGTACCGGCGCGGAATCACCCACGTGCCCAGGCTCGTTCGCGCCCGCGCGGATCTGGTCGGCAATGCCGAACTGATCGATACCGGGTCGTGGCGGCTGCGGACCGGCGGTCACGGGACGTTGCAGTCGGCCAATCTGCGCCTGGCGCCGCTCGCGGAGCCGGAACGGGAATTGCGGGCGGGTGAGGTCCGGATCGCGGTGCGCGCGGTGGGGCTGAACTTCCGCGACGTGATGATCGCGCTCGGCATGTACGACGGGGGCGAGGCCGAGATCGGCGCCGACGGCGCCGGGGTCGTGGTCGAGGTCGCGCCCGACGTCACGTCGGTCGCCCCGGGAGACCGGGTGATGGGGCTGCTCGGGCCGATCGCCTCGACCGTGACGGTCGATCACCGGTTGGTGGTCCCGATTCCGGCCGGGCTGTCGTTCGCCGCGGCCGCCAGCACGCCCGCGGTATTCCTCACCGCCTATTTCGCGCTGCGTGACCTGGCGGATCTGCTCCCGGGTGAGCGGTTACTGGTGCACGCGGCGACCGGTGGGGTCGGCCTGGCGGCGATCGCGTTGGCCCGGCACTGGGGTGCGGAGCCGTTCGCCACGGCGAGCGCGGGGAAGCAGCACGTGCTGCGCGCGCTCGGATTCGACGACGACCACATCGGCGACTCGCGCACGGTCGAGTTCGAGCGGACGTTCCTCGCGACCACCGGGGGCGCCGGTGTGGATGTCGTACTCGATTCTCTCGCAGGCGAATTCGTCGATGCCTCGCTGCGGTTGCTGCCCCGTGGCGGCCGGTTCGTCGAGTTGGGGAAGACCGATATCCGCGATGCGGCGGCTGTCGCGGCGACTCATCCCGGCGTCACGTATCGGGCGTTCGCGCTGGTCGACGTCGGTCTCGATCGGATTCAGCGGATGCTGACCGAGATCGCGGCGCTGTTCGAATCCGGTGTGCTGCGGCCGTTGCCGGTCGGGCGCTGGGATATCCGGCGCGCGCCCGAGGCGCTGCGTCATCTCGGTCAGGCGCGGCACATCGGCAAGCTGGCTCTCACGATTCCGGACGAACCACGTTGGGCGGGAACGGTTCTGATCACCGGCGGCACCGGGGTCATCGGCGCGGCGCTCGCGCGGCATCTGGTGACCCGGTACGGCGTGCGGAATCTCGTGCTGCTCGGTCGTCGTGGCATGGCGACGCCCGGTGCGGCACGGCTGCACAGCGAGCTCGGCGCACTCGGGGCGGACGTGCGGATCGTGGCATGTGATGCCGCGCAACGGGATTCGCTGCGGGAGGTGCTCGCGGGGATCGATCCGCCGCTGGCCGGGGTGATCCACGCCGCCGGTCTGCTCGACGACGCGGTCATCGATACGATGACCCCGCGGCAACTCGAGAACGTGCTCCGGCCGAAGGTCGACGCCGCCTGGAACCTGCACGAGCTGACCGCGGCATCGGATCTGTCGATGTTCGTGCTGTTCTCCTCGATCGCGGGCATATTCGGCCCGGCCGGTCAGGCGAACTATGCCGCGGCCAACACCTTCGTCGACGCGCTGGCCGCGCACCGGGCCCAGCTCGGGCTGCCCGCGCTGTCGCTCGGCTGGGGGTTCTGGGCGTCCGCGACCGGGATGACCGGGCATCTGCGCGACCGGGATCGGACCCGCCTGGAACGAGCCGGATCCGTCGCCATGTCCTCGGCCGAGGCCCTGGACCTGTTCGACGAGGCGATCGAGCTCGGCCGGTCGTTCGTCGTACCCGCTCGCCTCGATCTCGCCACCATCGAGGCGGGGGAGATCCTGCCGGTGCTGGTTCGCGGCCTGGTGCGCGCGGCCCCGAAACCGGGTGACGCGCCCGTGGCCGCGGTCGGTGGCCTGACCGGGCTGGATCCGGAGCGACGACGCGAGCGGGTGTTCGCCCTCGTCCGCTCCACCGCCGCCGCTGTGCTCGGTTACGAAGGCCCGGACGCGATCGGCATCGACCAGTCGTTCAAGGAACTCGGATTCGATTCCCTCGGCGCGGTCGAATTCCGCAATCGGCTGCGGACCGCGCTCGGTGTTGCACTGCCGACCACGGTTGTCTTCGAGTATCCGACCGCCGCCACGTTGACCGATCATCTCTGCGCGGCGTTGGAGTGACGGGTGAAACGTTGTGGCTCAGGACGATTCGGGACGCAGGGTCAGGACCGTGATCTCGCTGGGGGCGAACAGGCGCAGCTGCGGGCCCCAGAAGCCGGTGCCGCGGCTGGTGTAGAGGCGGGTGTGGGTGCCGTGGGTGCTCAGGCCCGCTACGACCGGTTGTTCGAGGCGGACCAGGTAGTGGAAGGGCCAGATCTGTCCGCCGTGGGTGTGGCCGGAGATCTGTAGGGCGACACCGGCTTTCACCGCGTCGGCCACTTGCCGGGGTTGGTGGGCGAGCAGGACGACGGGCAGGTGCGGGTCGGCGTCGGCGAGGGCGGCGGGGAGGTCCGGGCCGTGTCCGGGCAGGCCCTTGCCGGTCGGGTCGTCGATACCGGCCATGACCAGGCGGTCGCCGTCGCGGGTGATGATCTCGTGCTGATTGCGCAGCGGCTGCCAGCCGAGGGAGGTCATGTGCTCGAGCCAGCCGGGGGCGTCGCCGAAGTATTCGTGGTTGCCGGTGATGTAGAACCGGCCCAGCGGTGCGGCGACCTTGGCCAACGGGTCGACCTGCGGGTGTCGTTTCGCCACCGAGCCGTCGGCGAGATCCCCTGCGTGACAGGCGATATCGGGTTGCAGGTCGTTGACGATCTCGACCACCCGCTCCGACCAGCGCAGCCGGTTCAGCGCCGCGTAGTGGGTGTCGGTGATCACCACGAGCCGCAGGCCGTCCAGGCCCGGTCCGAGGCCGCGGATCGGTACCTCGACGCGGCGCACCCGGGGCACCCGCCGCGCCTCGCGAATACTCCACGCCACCAGCACCGCCGCGAGGGCCAGCACCCCCACCGCGATGATCCGCGACCGCGCCGGATCGTGCACTCCCGCCGCGCCCAGCACCAGACCGACGATGTTCCCGATCACCGACGACGTGAAGACGACCCACATCACCCCCAGCAACGTATCGCCCACGATCGACGCGGCATCGGATTGCGCGGGGCCGTGCCCGAAGAACATACCCGCAGGTAGACAGACGTATCCGAGTAGGAAGATCGCGGTGCCGATCCAGAACGCCGTCCCGGTCGTGACCGCCCCGACCACCGTCCACCACGGCAGCGCGAACAGGATCGCGGGGATCGCCAGAAAGATGATCAGGCGCGGAATGTATTTCACCAGGGTCGTCCTCGTCCGTGTGAGCGCAGGGCACCACACCCGGCCCAATCGACCATACCCGGCACGAACGCCTGTTTTCCGGATCGTCGTGACGCGCATTCCCGCCGACGGATCGCGGGTGAACGGGCGTGTATGCGGCTGACGAGCGCCCGCTGCCATCCCCAGCCCAGTGGCGTCACGGTGCGCCGGCTGACGCGATCGCCGGTCGTGCGGCATTCATCTCGGCAGCTGTGCCGACGGCGCCCCGATCGGCCGCAGCCGCGACAGGTTCGGCGCGATCGGAGGCGGTCGTGCGTGCCGGGCATCGCTCGTCGAGGCGGGCGGAACTGCCTCGACGAGCGATGGTCGGATCAGCGGCCGCCGACCGGTTCTACTTCAGGTGTCGCGTGAAGAACCGGGTCACGTCGTCACCCTCGGACTCCGGGACGCCCGTATGCCCACCGAGGTTGGCGTGCAGTGCCTTCTCCTTCGAGCCGAAGGCGTCGAACAGGTCCAGGGCCAGTTGCCGATCGTTGCCCTCGTCGTCCCACTGCAACAGGACCAGCAGCGGAATCTCGACCTGCCGGGCCTCCTCGAGCATGCTGCGGGGGACGAAACTCCCGGCGAACAGGGTTGCCGCCGCGATCCGTGGCTCGAGCAGCGCCATCCGCAGGCCGATGGAGATGAAACCGCCCGCGTACCCGGCCGGACCGCCGATGCCGGGCAGTTCGAGCCCGGCGTCCAGCAGGGCCTGCCATTCCGGGACCGCCTGCTCGGCCAGCGGGAGGATGAGCCGGTCGATGACCTCGGGGGTGACCGGCTCGCCCGCCGCCAGCGCCCGCTGCATTTCGCCGCGGGCCCGCAGGGAGTCGGCGGAACAGGGCCGGCCCTCGCAGCCGGGCAGTTCGATGGTGGCCGCGGCGAACCCCGCCGACACCGTGTGCCGGGCCCGGGCCGCCAGCCTCGGATACATCCTGCTGAGCCCGCCGGGATGGCCCATCAGGATCAAAGGCGTTGTCGCGGTGACGGATTCGGGCGTCCACAGGAAGCCGGGAATCTCGTCGAGGGTGAATGCGCGTTCGAGGACGCCGTCGTCGAAACGCTTTTCGGAAGTGAAGTGCATGGTCGTGCCTTTCGGAAGTGCTGCGAACGGCGCTCCCGGACGACCTACTACCGCCCGACCGTGACCCCTGAGGGGAGCACCCATGTCGTCAATGTGTTCACGGGTACCACCTCCTCGGCTCTCGCACGGTCCCCGGAAGGCTAACAGCGGCCGCCGCGCCCTGCCAAAGGGTTTTTCGCGGAGGACGAAACATGTTTTCCGGCAAGGGGAACGACCATAGGCTCGGGGCATGACATCAGATCTCGTCGCCGATCTCGAGCGGGCCTTCGAAGCGGTGGGGCAGTTGATCGCGCGGATCGAACCCGGGCAGTGGGCCGCGCCGACGCCGTGCACCGACTGGACCGTGCGCGATGTGGTCGGCCATCTGGTCGGGCTGAATCTCGTGTTCACGGCCTTGCTGACGGACGGTCCGATGCCGGATCGGCAGGCGGATCCGCTCGGGGCGGATCCGCTCGCGGCCTACCGCACCTCCGCCGCCGCGGTGACGGCCGCGTTCGGTGCGCCCGGGGTGCTGGAACGGACGTTCACCGGACCGCTGGGCGATGCCACCGGCGCGGGGCGGCTGCGGATCCGGATCGCGGATCTGCTCACCCACGCCTGGGATCTGGCCCGCGCCACGGGAATTCGCGTCGAGTTGCCGGAGGATCTGGTGCAGGACGCACTTGCGAACATCAGGGCGCAACTGGCCGGGCAGTCCCGCGCCGGACGTTTCGACGACGAGCGATCCATTGCCGCCGACGCCCCCGCACTCGATCGACTCGCCGCCTTCACCGGCCGCGTGATCTGAAGTCCCGCCCGAATTTCCCCCTTATCCGCGTGCGGTCCGGGCGCGTCTTCCCGCATGCTGGAGGAAGAACCTGTACCTGTAGATGAGGTTCGCACAGGGGTGGCTTTTCTGCGAGGAGTGCCGATGCCGACACGGTGGTTTCGCTGGCTCGTTTCGATGATGGGGATCGTGCTCGTCGCCGGTCTCACCGCGGGTCCTGCCCAGGCGCAGGATCCGCTGGACCGGTTCTACGGGCAGCGGTTGGATTGGCAGTCCTGTCACGACGACGCCCTGGACGCCGCCGGTGCGCGGTGCGCGGGAGTGCTTGTCCCGCTGGACTACGCCCACCCCGACGGCCGCACGCTCACCCTCGCGATCTCGCGGATCGCGGCGACCGATCCGGCGCGGCGGCGCGGGGTGCTGCTGTCCAATCCGGGTGGGCCCGGCGGCCCGGGACTGCGCACGATGACCAGCGTGCAGAAGGTGCTGTCCGCCGATGTGCGGGCGCAATACGACCTGATCGGCATGGATCCGCGCGGTATCGGCCGTTCGAATCCGGTGAACTGCGCGATACCGCTGCCGACCCTGCTGTTCTCGGCCGGATTCGACGTGTTCGGCCTGGCCCGCGATACCGGGGTGGCCGCCGCGCTCGCCGCGTCCTGCCTGGCCGGGGACATCGATAAGCTCCGCAACATCACCACGCGCAACACCGCCCGCGACATGGACGTCATCCGGGGGGCGCTCGGCGTCGACCGGATCAGCTATTACGGCGCGTCCTACGGCACCTATCTGGGTGCGGTGTACACGCAGATGTTCCCGTCGGGCAGTGATCGGATCGTGCTGGACGGCGCCATCGATCCGGATCGCTACTGGGTCGGCATGTATCAGGACATGGGCCCGATCAACGAGTACGCCCTGGACGACTGGGCCGCGTGGGCCGCCCGGCACGACGACGAATACCACTTCGGCACGACCGCGCCGCAGGTGCGCGCCTTCGTCGAGGACACCATCCGCCGCGCGGCGAAACATCCGGTGATCAGCCTCGGTTCCGCCTATCTGGTCGACGAGCACACCGTCCCGATGATGCTGCTGGCGCTGCTGTCGAATCCGAAGATGAATGCCAATCTGGCCGAGGTGGTGCGGATGGTGTCCGACGGCGCCGACGGCAAACCGCTGGACGTGGCGAAACTCAAATCCAAGATCAGCGGCGCGGTGCCGCTGGAGGCGTCCGGGATGGCCGCGGTGATGTGCGACGACCGCGCCGCGCCCCGCGATCCGGCCTGGTACTACCGCAATATCGAGGCGGCCCGCCCGACCCAGCCGGTATTCGGCGCGTTCGCCAACAACATCACCGCCTGCGCCTACTGGCCCACCCCGCTGGAACCCGCGACCCGGGTGCGGAACGCGACCCCCGCCCTGGTCCTGGCCACCGTCCACGACACCCGCACCGCCTACCAGGGCGGCCTCGCCCTGCACCGCGACCTCACCGCCTCCCGCCTGGTCACCTTGGCAGACACCAGAATTCACGGCGCCTTCCGCGTCGGCCTCAGCCCTTGCCTGAACGACGCCGTCAACACCTACCTCGCCACCGGCGCGCTGCCGGATACGGACATCACCTGCGAACCGGACCCGGAGTACTTCCCGAAGTGACATCGGGGAAGTCCGCACCCGGGACCGATCGGCACACGCATGCCCGAGTGTCGGAGATACCCGCATCGGCAGGCCGAACGGCATCGTCGCGTTGTGGGGATGCATTGCCCACAGCGTCGCGATATCGGTGCGCGTCGGAGATACCCGCATCGGCAGGCTGAACGGCATCGTCGCGTTGTGGGGATGCACTGCCCACAGCGTCGCGACATCGGTGCGCATCGGAGATACCCGCATCGACAGGGCATCGTCGCGTCGTGGGGATGCATTGCCCACAGCGTCGCGACATCGGTGCGCAACCGGTTCGGCTACAGGGTGATTCGTGGATATCGGGATCGGGCATCGTCGTCGGCCGGGCGTTGCCGGGGTCGAGCTGACGTCCGCGAGTGAGCACGGCACGGTGGTTCTCTGTCGCCTTGGACGGGTCGTGCGGGCATCATGGGTGCCGAGGCAGCCGCGCGGACTAGGAACGAATGGGCGTGACAGAGAACGATGATCGCTGGGGGAGTGGTGGGGGGGAATCCGCTGCGGAGGTAGTGGGCGAGGAGGCGGGGTTGTCGACCGCCGATGAGTTGCGCTTTCTCGTTGCGGGACAGGTGGAATCCGGATCCGGTGCGGGTGCGGGTGCGGAGAGTATGGCCGGGGAGGCGGGGATGTCGCCGGGGGCGAATGGGCAGTACGGGGCCGCCGGGTGGCAGGTCAGTTATGCGTTGGCGGGTGTGCGGCAGTCGGGGGATCGGGTGGGGGATGGGGAATCGGCTTCGGACCCAACCCGGTTCGGGGATCAGGGGACGGCGGATGAACGGGAGTCGGGGCGGCGGCAGGTCGGGAGCGGATCTTCCAGTGCGGCTTCGGCGTCCGAGCAGGTTGTGCGGCAGGCGAATTCGGGGGAATCGCGCCGGAAGCGGCTCGGGATGCTGGTGGTGGCCGGGGTGGTGGTGATCGTCGCGGTCGTGGTGGGGGTGACCGTGTCGAGCCGGGTGTCGCAGCGGGCCGTGGTGGTGCAGGTGACGCCGTCCGCGCCGGTCGAGGCGACGATCAGTCCGGACACCAGTGCGACCGAGCCGGTGATCCGGGGGTATCAGGGAGTTGCGGTGCCCGCCTTCGGGATCGGGTACGACGTGCCGACCGGGTGGGTCGTCGAACCGGCGCACACCACGTGGACGATCGGGGGATTCACCGGGCGCGGTCAGGCCGACGAAGGGGCGCGTTACTGTCCGGGGTCGGGGTACCGGGCGGTGGCCACGCTCACCGATTCGGGGCAGGGGGATCCGGCGCGGGCGGCGACGGCCGTCGGCACCACCGCGGCGCAGACCAGTTACGGCGGTTCGGGTGGCGGTACTGCCACACCGGCCGTCGAACTGACCACCCGCAGCGGCATCACCGGACAGTACGTGGAGACCTCCGGGACCTGGACGCCCAGCCGAACCGGTTGCAGCACAACGACATTCTCGGTGTACACCTTCGCTTTTCGAGGCGCGTCGGGCTCGGTGCTGGTCCTGACGATCCTCGCCGACCGCGGCACCCAGGGGGAGTTGACCCCCGCCCAGGCACACGAAATCCTCACCAGCGTGCGCGATCTGCGCTGACGGGCCACGAAAACAACTGAGCCCCGGCGATATTCGCCGGGGCTCAGGTGCGGGAGAAACGGATCAGAACAGGCCCGCGAGCGAGGAGTCGCGCGACTGCAGGTCCGAGTTGCCGGTGTGCACGAGCTGAGCCGCACCCTGCAGGGTGGTGTTCAGCTGCACGATGTTCTGGTTCCACTGCGACTGCAGCTGCGAGAACGCGTCGTTCGCGTCACCCTGCCAGTGGTTGGTGACG
Organism: Nocardia macrotermitis; assembly: GCF_009604405.1. Lineage (GTDB taxonomy): Bacteria > Actinomycetota > Actinomycetes > Mycobacteriales > Mycobacteriaceae > Nocardia > Nocardia macrotermitis. The sequence continues at coordinate 81,881 of NZ_WEGK01000004.1, read as the reverse complement.
AAGTCGGTGACCTGCTTGTGGAAGTCCTCCAGGTCGGACATCAGGTTGCGGGCGCGGCTGATGAACGCGTCGGCACCTGCGGCGACATCGCCGAAATTGGCTGAAATCCGCGAGGGATCGTTGGCGGCCATGGAATGCTCCTTTTGAACGTGGTGATCAGGAAGCCGGAACTTGGATACCGGGCAGGATCAGATGGCGGGCAGGTCCAGGCTGGAGTTCTGCTTGGAGATCTGCGCCTGGAACTCCTCGTCCTGCTTGGAGTAGCTGTCGGCGGTCTTCATCAGGCTCTCGACCGTGTTCGACAGCTTGTTGTTCATGGCCTGCGCCTGCTCGTAGTAGCGCTCCATGAACTGGTCGAAGGCCGAACGCGCCTGACCGCTCCAGCTGGCGGTGGTCTGTTCCTGATCCGCCTTGGTGGACTGGATGTGGGTGATCAGCTTCTGGTGCTGGTCCTCCATGTTCTTGGAGAACGTGTTCATCTGATCGACATTGGCTTCGAGCTTGCCAGCCACAGTGGTGCTCCTCTCGGGTCAACGAGTCGCGACGTTCGTCCGTCGCGATCGGTATGTCTTCTTGGACGTGCACGACGTCCGTTCGGTTCCATCCAACTTTGCCCCAGTATGAAGGGCACCCCCCAGGCGATGGAGCCGATCTGGTGTGCTCACGTCACGCGAGATGCACCTGTGTGGACGCTATCTCGCCAGTGCTGTCGGAGCAACCGGCTCTGATACCAGGGGCAGTCGAGGCGCCGCGGCCTCGAATCAGAACCCTCCTTTCCTCGCCTCCCGCAATGGAGCCCGACCGGACGGCCGGAGATGTGAACCCCGTCTCGTCGACGGAATTCGAGCTACAGGTACTTGGACGCAACATGCACCGATTCGGTTCCCCTTGCCCTGCTGCTGCGTTGAAGTGGGGCCGGAACGGCTGAAAGTACGGCTCCGCGTGATGGATTCGTCCGCTCGAGACACCCCTGCGGCGAGCATCGCGCATGCTGTGCGGCGTATGTTCTCCTTCCCCCGAGGTGCCGCTGTACCCAATTATCGGGCATGACTGCCGCTTTACCCTACCAATCGCGCGCCCCCGGGGCCACAGGTATGGGTCCGGTCCGGCCACTCACCGCGTACGGGACGAGTCGGTCCGGCGTCGTAGGGTAACGTCCGCCACATCGTCACGGGAGAAGTTGGTCGGGTAGCCGAAGTGTCCACGATGCGTTTCCACGTCGTCAATCTGCCGCATACGCAGACCACCCGGTCGTATTCGCCGTGTGCCTATACCCAGAAGGTGCGCCGATTCTGCGACATGATGTCCGGGCTCGGACACGAGGTGTTCCTGTACGCCTCGCAGGAGAACGAGGCCGCCTGCGCCGAACTGGTCACCATCGTGACCAAGGACGAACAGCGGGAATGGTTCGGCAACAACGATTTCTTCGACGGTCCGATCAACATCACCTGGGGTAAGAACGACGAACACTGGGTGATCACGAACGGCCGGGCCGCCGCGGCCATCGCCGAACGCGCGCAGCCGCGGGATTTCCTGTGCATCATCGGCGGCACCTGTCAGGAGGCGATCGGCGCCGCGCTGCCGCACCTGATGACGGTGGAATTCGGTATCGGTTACAGCGGGGTCTTCGCGAAATACCGGGTGTTCGAAAGTTATGCGTGGATGCATGCGGTACATGGCGCACATACGACACTGCCGGGAATCATGAGTGATCGCGGCCGATTCTTCGACGCGGTGATCCCGAATTACTTCGAGGCGCCGGAGTTCCCGTTCTCCGCGGAGAAGGACGACTACTACCTGTTCATCGGCCGGTTGATCGAGGCCAAGGGCTATCAGATCGCGGTGGACACCTGCCGCGCCCTCGATCGCAGACTGGTGATCGCCGGTGCCGGAACGCCACCGGAATTCGGCGAATACGTCGGCGTGGTGGATCCGGTGCGACGCGGTGAGCTGATGAGCCGTGCCCGAGCGGTTTTCGTGCCCTCGCTGTATCTGGAGCCGTTCGGCGGGGTGCACGTGGAGGCGATGCTGTGCGGGACGCCGGTCATCACCACCGATTGGGGTGCGTTCAGTGAGACCGTGCAGCAGGGCGTCACCGGATTCCGGTGCCGGTCGCTGCGACAGTTCTGCGCGGCCGCGGACGCGGTGGACGACCTGGACTATCAGGCGATCCGGGACTACGCGGTCGGGCGGTTCTCCACCGATGTGGTCGCGCAGCAGTACGAGGACTACTTCCGGCATCTGGAAACCCTGTGGGGCGACGGGTTCTACGCGTTGTGACCCGGCACCCGGGCCGTGCCCACCGGAGTCGAACTCACTGAATGTGCTTGCGCAACACCGGAATCAGCCGGCTCAACTCGGTCTTCTCCGAATCGCTTCCCCAGTTCCGCATGGCCGTGACCGCGATCGGATCGTCCAGCGGGATCACCGTCGCCTTGGACGTGCTCACCTCGTACGGCAGCCCGAGCAGCCCGCCGCCGCCCGCGGCCTTGTCGCTGCGCACCGCGAGGATGTAGCTGCCGTCCGCGGCGTTGAGGGTGTCGTAGTCGCTCATCGGTTTCGGCGAGGTCTGGGTGCCCTGTTTGGTGTAGTTCAGGTTGTAGACGAAGCCGAGCCCCTGCAGGAATTCGGTCTGCGGGGTGCCGCCCAGATAGATCGCGACCTTGTCGTCGTCGGTGATGTCGACCATGGTGATGGTCTTCCCGGCGAAGGCCGGATTCTGCTGTTTGGCCTCGGCCACCGAACTCGGCGCGGCGGCGGCGCTGGTCGTCGTGGTGGGTGTGGCCGGTTGATCGCCGCCCTGCGTGGCCCAGACCCCGATCCCCGCCGCGGCGGCCACCACGACGACGCCGACGATCGCCGGGATCAGCCACCTGCGGCGACCCGGCGGCTTGGCCAGCAGCGCGGACAGATCCGGCTCACCCGGACCGGAATTCCCCTGTGCGGTATAGGAACCCGACAGATTCGCGCGCGGATCGGTGGACGGCTGACCGGGCACCTGGATCGGGTAGGTCGGCGAGGTGGAGGTGCGGATCGGGTTGTATCCGGGCACCAGGGCCCCGGTGGCCGCATCGGTGAACTCGCGGCAGGTGTTGAACCGCTCGGCCGGATTCTTCGCCAGCACCCGCGCGAAGATCTGGTCCAGTGCCTCGGGCAGGCCGGGGTGCACGGCGGTCGCGCGCGGCGGCGGCTCGTACAGGTGGCCCATCATGACCATCGCCGGTTGCATTGCCGGATAAGGGTTCTGGCCGGTCAGCAGCTTGTAGAAGGCGCAGCCGAGACTGTAGATGTCGGCGCGGTGATCGACCGGATTGCCCTGGAGTTGTTCGGGTGAGGCGTAGGCGATGGTGGCCACGAAACTGCCGGTCTGGGTCAGCTCGTTCGGATCCTCGGTGGACTTCGCGACCCCGAAATCGGTGAGCAGCACCCGTTCCTCGTCGTCGCCGTCACCGGCGGACAGCAGGAAATTGGCCGGTTTCACGTCGCGGTGCAGCAGCCCGCGCCGGTGCGCGTAGTCCAGGCCCCGGCCGACCTCGGTGACGATGCGCAACGCCCGCAGCGGCGTCATGGCGTGCCGGTCGCGGGCCAGTTCGGCCGACGCGTCGGTGCCCTGCACGTACTGCATCGCGATCCAGAGTTGGCCGTCCTCCTCGCCGCGGTTGTAGACCGAGACGATATTCGGATGATCCAGTCCCGCAGCCAGATTCGCCTCGCGCTCGAAACGGCCGCGGAATTCGGCATTGGCCGAGAGTTCGGTGCTGAGCACCTTGATCGCGTCCATGCGTGGCAGGCTCGGATGTTTGCCCAGGTATACCGTGCCCATTCCGCCCGCGCCGAGCACCCGCTCGATTCGATACCCACCGACGATGGTGCCGGGACTCATCGCCATTTCTCACATACTCCTGGTCGATCGCGGGTGGTGCAGGTTCCGGTCGGGTCGTACTCTGGCGGAGCATACCCGGCCTCACCCGGGCACGGTCCGGCTACGGTTCCCATTGACTGTTGGCCAACAGGGCGTATTGCGCGGCGGCCCGCTGATGCGCGTCCAGCACCTGATCGGAATCCACGTAGCCGACATAATTGCGGTACGCGACCAGACAGGTGAAACGTTTGCGGTTCATGTAGACATCCGCATCCGTATCGTTCTGCACACAGGCCGAATCGGCGATCTTCGGCACGGCGGCGGTGGCGGTCGATCCGTGCGGGTCCGGAGTCAGCTTGTCGTGCACCGCTTTCAGCGCCGAGGCGGTGTCCTTGGTCCGGACCACCAGTGCGGCATCGGTTCTGGCGAATTTCTCGGCGTTCATCGCGGTGAAGACCTTCTTCGCCTCGGCGCGGAAGGGCATGTAGTGCAGGATGCCGCGCGTGCCGAACGCCGCGTTCTCGTCCTCGAAACCGATGGTGGCGAACTGATCCGGGTTCAGCGCGCGGCTGATCATGTACTCCGGATCCCAGTCCAGCCGCGCGGTGTCCTCGTCCGAGATCGGCTGGAGTTGATCCAGCACCGGGAACGCCGTGTCGTAGGTCTTCTCGACGAGGGTGGTGAGGTTCTGCGGATCGGCGGTCGGCGCGAAGGCCGCCACCGCGGCCACGTAGGAGCCGTGCGCCAGGAACGACCGCGCCACCGCGGTGCCCGGCCGCCAATTCGCGTGCGCGGCAGGATATTTGCCGATCGCGAGCGGTTGGTTCCTGGTGATTCCGATATCGGCGTTGGAGAAATCCGTGGCCGCGCGTCCGGCGGTGTCGGCGTCGGGGAACTGCATCACCATCAGATCGATCGAGGTGGCGTTCTTCTCCGACTGCGAGGGCCAGTCGCCGGAACTGAGGAAACCGTCGGTATCCGAGCCCACCGACTCGAAGCCGAAATACATGTTGTCGCGCTTGGCGACCGCGGTCATGGCGGCGTCGTTGCCGAACGGGCCGGGCAGGGTGCCGCTGGTGAACGTCGTCGAGCGCAACCCGAAGGTCAGGTGCGGGTCGATATCGGACGCGTTCACCACGTATTCGCTCAGTCGCAGGCCGCCGACCTGCGAGGCGTGCACCAGTCCCGGCGGGCTGTCCAGGTGGATGTCCAGCGGATCGACCGGGAAGGTGCCGATGTCCAGGGTGCGGACATCGATCTCACCCGGTGTCGCGGTGCCGTGTTCGGTGCCGCAGGAACTCAGCGCCGCCACGGCCGCGATACTGCCGAGCAGTGCGGCGCATTTGCGGGTGCGCGATGTCGTGGTCATTTCGCCCTCACCAGAATCGCGTACTGCGCCGAAATACGTTGCTGCGCATCGAGCAGCTGTTCGCCCCACGCCTGCGACGCATACCGTCCGTAGGCGACCGAGCAGTAGAAATGCACGGCCGCGGTCACCGGCCCGTGGTACTGGCGGCATTTCGCGATCGGCAGATTTCGGGGTGGCGGGGCGGATTTGAAATGTTTCGCCGGATCGCCGAGTTGATCGCGGACATCCTTCGCCGCGGCCGCGTCCCGGGCCCGGAACAGCGTATTGCCGTATTCGGCGTACAGATCCACGCCGTCGCGCTGATAGGTCTTCTGGTCGGCGATCGGATCGGTGGTCCAGCCCAGCGCGGCGTGCGCGTGGAACACCACCGGCGGATTCAGCCATTCACCCGACGCGGCCTTCGGGCGGACCATGGTGCGGCCGAGCATGCCCTCGATATCCATGGGTTTGTCGGACAGCTGGTCGACCGGCGTCGGGGTGAATTTCGCGAGCGCCGGGACGATCGTGTCCAGGCATTTGGTCACCATCGCGACCAGCGCGGGCAGATCGGTGTGTTTGAACCAGATCTTCGCCTGGTCGTACTCGGAGGTGAAGACGACCATCTTCCCGGTGGCGTACCAGCTGTTGATCGCCTGCGTATCGGGGGTCCAATGGGCGTGGGCGGCAGGGTATTTCGGGATCGGCACCGGTTGCTGACCGGGTTTGGCGAGGAAGTCGCGGTGTTCCAGCGCGGTGGCGGCGTCGGCGGCCTGCTTCTCGTCGGGGAACAGCAGCACCGCGTTGACCAGTTCGATACCGTCGTTGTTCCGGCTGCTCATCCCGTAACTGATGTAGCCGCCGATGAAATTGGGGGCATCCTCCGCGAAATGGCTGAAGTCGCCGAAATTGTGCAGCTGCGTGCCCTTGGGATCGTCGAAGACCAGGGTGCCGGAATTACCGCCGAAGGTCAGCGACGGATCGATGTCCATGGCCAGCGGCACGATGTCACCGAGACGTTCGGCCTCGAAATCGTGGGCCTGCAGGTCGTTCTTCGGCTTGCCCATCTCGTGCGGGGTGGCGTCGTACGGGCCGAAATCCAGGGTGTTCAGGTCGATGACGGGGTCCGCCGGGGTGGTGTCCGACCCGGTTCCGCAGCCCGCGACACACGCCGTGACCAGCAGCATCGCCGCTACGAAAACGTTCGTCCTGCGCATGAAACCCCTCCCGTGGGACCGGCCGCCGCGCGATGGCTCGGCCGCGGCCCGCCGGTAGTGTACACACGGGGGCCGGTGCCGATGCCAGTGATTTGCCGCCGCGTGCGAGCCCACTCACATGCTGTTCGCCAGCAGTGCGTAGGCGGCCGAGGCCTTCTGTTTCATATCCGACTGGTCGTTGCTGATGACCACCTCGACGTAGCGGCCGTGCGGGATGTAGCAGCGGAATTTCGCCGAATTCGAGTGCACGCTGGAGCTGCCCAGCTGGAGGCATTTCGCGCCCGGGAGAGCGTCCGGCGCGTCGGTCGGGCTGTAGGCCGAACCCGATGCCGAGACCAGGCCGCTGATCAGCCGCCCGCCCGCCGCCGCGTCCCGCACCCGCAGCACCGTGCTGGTGTCGGCGATGGCGACCGCGTCCAAGCCGGTGTCGGCGACCAGGCGCTGGCGGGTGGTCTCGTCCTCGGCGATGTTCAGGAAATCGTTGGGGCCGTAACTGGCGAAGCGGTCGCGGTCGGGGGTGTCCTTGTCGCGGTCGCGCATCACCGCGCGCCCGAGCAGCCCGTCCGGATCGACCGGGAGGCCGGAGAAGCCGTCCTTCGGGGTGGCCTGGAACTTGTCGAGTGCCGGGACCTGCGCGTCGAGCGCCTTCTGCACCCACGACGTCAGATCGTCCGCATCGGGTTTGGGCCGCTGGATGAACAGCGAGATCACGAAGTTCTTGTGCGCCAGGAACGCGCCGACATTGGAGATGCCGGGACGCCAGTGCACCAGCGCGTCAGGGTATTTCGACACCGACAGCTTCTTGTTCAGGTCGGGGGCGACGCCGAAGTCGGCGTCCTCGAGTTCCTGCGCGGTCCGCTTCGCGGTGTCGTCGTCGGCGAAACGCATCACGAAATTGGTGACCGAGGTGGTGTCGGAGGTGGAGATGGAGGTGCCCGGATCGTCGGACTTGTCCGCGCCGGAGGCGGTGTAGCCGGTGAGCAGGTTCTCCCGGTCCAGGATCGGCTTGGACACCGCGGCCAGCAGCCGGGTGGTCGCCTCGGTGTTGTTCAGCACGACGTGGCCGCCCTGCCCGACCTTCAGCGACGGATCGATCACGACCGCGGGCACCACCGCCCGGGACATCCGCATGCCCTCGACGAGCGCGCCCTGATCGGCGGCGGTCTGCCGAAAGCTGTGTTTGTCGACGGCGTAACTGCCGACATCCAGGGTGCGCACATCGATCTCGCCCGCGACCGGGGTGCCCTTCACCCCGCACCCGGCCAGCACCGCGACCGCGGTTGCCGCTGCGAATACGATCCCTGCGCGACGTGTTGTGTGAACCATCGGCCAGCCCCCGTATCTCCAGCAAATCTGTTCACAAATTACCGGACCGGTGGCCCTCACGGGAACAGTCCGCGTGCGGCGGTGTGGCGTGTCCGGGACGGGGCGTGGCGTGTCCGGGCGAGCGGCGTGGTGTGTGGGGACGAGCGGGTGTGGTGTGTGGAGTGTGGGGATGAGCGGGCGTGGTGTGTCGGGACGCGGGGTGTGGTGTGTGCGGGCGAGCGGCGTGGTGTGTCGGGACGCGGGGTGTGGCGTGTGGGGGACGAGGGTCATGGCGTGTGGGGGACGGGGCCGCCCCGTCCGGGAACCGAGGTTGATTCGTTGCTCTAACCTGGTGCGTGTGGTGACGACCGCGTACCCGGTTCGCAGAGGCCGATTCCATTGAGGGATCGGCAGGTCGAGGTTGTCCCGGGCAACCATGTCGTGGTTCGGGTGGCGGGTGCGCTCGTGCTGGTCGCCCATCGGGGGTCCGGTCCGGTCCGGGAGGAATCGGTCGCCATGCGGGTGGCCGAGGCGCTGTCCCAGTTGGTCTTCGAGGCGACCGAGCAGGCTCCCGGCGGGCCCGGCCGGTTGGTCGCGCGGGAGGCGACGACCTGGTTGATGCGCGACGCTGAGCAGATCAGCCCCGATATGCCGGTCGATCTGGGCATCCTGACCCAGTCCGAGACCGGTGGCATCGCGATCTTCCTGCACGGCGCGGTCACCGCGATGCTGGTCGACACCGACGATGTCGAGTACTTCCACGGCGAGGAGGCCGGGTTCGCGGTGGATCGGGTCGCGCCGACGCCCGCGCGTGCCGCCGCGATCTTCGTCGAGGAGCAGTCCGCCGACGATCCGGAACTGCCCGAGCGCGGTATCGGTGCGCTGGGCGAGGGCGTGGCGCAGGCGTCCGGTGCGGTCGTCTGGTTCGAGGGCCGGCGTTCGCGGGCACGTGATCGGGACGGCGAACCGGGCGGTCAGCGACGTTCCGTATCGACGGGATCGATGCCCTTCGCCGGTGAACCGCAAGCGTTTTCGGACCCGCGAACCGCCCCGCCGTCGGGCGTCGGTCCGAGCGACGACTCGGCGCCGCAGCTACCCGGTGTCGGGGTGGCGGCGGGCTTCGGCCCACCATCGTTGCCGGGTGGTGGGGCACCGGGCGACTTCGGTCCGTCACTGTTGCCAGGTACTGGGGTACCAGGCGACTTCGGCCCACCGCCACTGCCAGGCTCGGGCACGCCGGGAGATTTCAGCCCACCGCCGCTGCCGGGTACTGGGGCACCGGGCGACTACGGCCCACCGCCGCTGCCGGGTACCGACGTGCCGGGCGATTTCGGTCCGTCACCGTTGTCGAGTCCTGGGGTGCCGGGCGATTTCGGTCCGTCGCAGCTTCCGGGCTCGGGCACACCGGGGGATTTCGGTCCGCCGCCGCTGCCGAATGTTGCGCAGGTTGGTGAATACGACTCGGCACCATCGTCTTCGCCGCTGCCGAATACGGGAATCGACAACGCTCTGGTTCCGCCGCCGCTACCGGGTGGGGGCGGGAACTTCGCGCCGTCCTCGCCGACTCCGCCGCCGCTGCCCCTGGTCCCGCCGCCGAACACCGGGCCCGATATGGCTGCCCGGATGGCGCAGACGCAGTTGGGGCGGCCGAGTTCGGTACCGCCGCAAGCAGATCCGGAGCCGATGCCCGATCGTGGTGGGGCGCCAGGGGTGCGGGTGGTCGGATTCAAGTGTGCGCGGGCACATCCCAGTGATCCGCGCTCGGCGTTCTGCACCGTGTGCGGGATGCCGGTGGATCAGACGCAGCCGCCGTCCGACGTGGTGCGCCCGCCGCTGGGCGTACTCGTCCTGGATGACGGCAGCATGTTCACCGTGGCCGCCGACGCCGTGCTGGGCCGCGACCCGCAGCACTCCGAGGCTGCCCAGCGTGGGATGGTCCCGATCAAGCTCGAGGACAACTCCGGCGGCATGTCCCGCGCCCACGCCGAGATCCGGCTGGTCAACTGGGATGCCACCATCGTGGACCGCGGCTCCACCAACGGCACCCGCGCCCGCCTGCCCGGCTATCCGGACTGGATGCAACTGGTTCCCAACCAGCCCATGGCCATGCCCCACGGTACCGAGATCATGCTGGGCAACCGGGTGCTGCGCTACGACCCCGTTGCGATCCCGCCTTTCGGATAGCGCTGCCTCTCCCACCTCCGCTCTATCCGGACTGGATGCAGTTGGTCCCCGACCAGCCCATGGCCATGCCCCATGGCACCGAGATCATGCTGGGCAACCGCGTCCTGCGCTACGACCCCGTTGCGATCCCGCCTTTCGGATAACGCTGCCTCCTCGACCTCGACCTCGACCTCGACCTCGGCGGGTTGTCGGCGTGGTACGACGCCGACGAAACCGCTTCACGCGTAACGGGATTCGCAGGTCTGCTGGTTGCCCAGGACGCCCGCGCGGAAGGCGTCGACGCGGGAGAAGCCGCTGGGTACGGTGTTGCCCTGGATGTCGCTGGCGGCCAGACCGTCGGTGAGCAGGCCGGAGACGGCCTTGTCCAGATCGCCGGGGGACAGGGCGAGATCGCCGTTCGCGATGGTGCGGGTGGGGCTGGCCAGTTTCGCGGTGATCACGCCCGACAGGCAGGACGCGCGCAGCCCCGTCTTCGCACCCGACAGCCGCTGGTGCAGATTGTTCTGCACCGCGAGGGTGTACCGGGAAATGAACACGATGTAGGCGTTGTAGTCGCCGCCGATCTGGGTGGGGAAATCGGTCTGATCGGCGCTGTTGGCCTTGGCGCGGGCGGCCAGTGCGGGCACGTCCGTGCCGATCGTGTTGGTCGCCGGGCAGTAGGTGACCGGTTCGGTGTCCGAGGCGTCCGCGCAGCCGAGTTTCGCGCCGCGATAGTCGTAAGCGGGGGCGCTGGGCACCGGCATGATCGAGTTCATCGCCTTGGCCAGTTCGGCCAGATTGTGCTGCGTGATGGGCAGTTCGCCGTGATCGGCGTCGTTCCCGTAGGACTGCGGGAGATTCTTGCGACGCCGGGTGATGTCGTTCATATCGATGGCCTTGCAGCCCTTCGGACCGTCGGTGAAGCCGATCTGCACCGCGGTCACCCGCTCGAACGCCGAACCGTGCACCGAATCCGGATCGCTCGGATCGGCGTCGCGGATCGCGACCGTCGCCGCGAGCACCTTGTTCAGGCCGTCGGCGGTGTTGATCGTGAAATGTTTCGCCCCGCCCTCGGCCACGTGCCGCATGAACGCCCCGGCGAAGCAGTCGGCCTGCTGTTCCTTGACGATCGTCGGGGTCCGGCCGGTGACGAGTTCGGCCATGGTCTGCACGGCGTGGCCGTACTCGTGGGCCAGCACCATGACCACCGACATCTTGCCGAACGCCTTGGTCATCGTCGGCAGCAGCATGCCGCGATCCCAGCCGATGGAATTGTCCAGGCGGCAGTACGCGGCGTTCACCAGATGCCGGGTGGTCTGCTGGCAGAACTGGCTGTCCTGGGACTGCTGGGCATCCCAGGAGTAGAATTTCGGGACCGGGGTGAAGGCGCCGGAGAAATCCTTGGAATATTCGGCGCGCCAATAACTCTGGATGTCGTCGATGGCATTGAGCGCGAGCCTGTCGTACTCGTCGCCGACCGCGCCGACCGCGGTCAGGGTGCTGTCCGCGACGCCGCTGCGGGGTCCGCTGGGGCCGCTGGTGGTGGGCAGTCCGGCCACCTGGAACGGGTCCTCGTAGATCGAGACGGCCCGGCCGTCGACGGTCGAGGTGCAGCTCGTCAACGCCAGAACTGTCAGTAACAACGCGGAGACCACCGCCGTCTTCGGCCGTTTCGGCACCTGTACTTCCTCCCCTGGGCGGTCACGATTCAGTTACGGGTCCGCACACCCCGGGCCCGTGGGAAATGTGCTGCCCCGATGCACGGGCTTTCGCATAGTATCCGGCTCATGTCATCACCGGGGGCGCAGAAGATCACCGTGCGCCATGAGGGAATCGATCGGGGATTCGACGCGGGACAGCAGATCACCATCGGCCGTGCGCCGGAGGTGACGCTGTTCGTCGACAGCCCATTGGTTTCCCGTGTGCACGCGACACTCAGCTGGCAGGGCAGTACCTGGGTGCTGTCCGACAACGGCAGTACCAACGGCGTATTCGTGGATTCGCAGCGGGTCACGGGTCCGGTTCCGATCGGTCGTCCGACGCAGGTGCGGTTGGGTGACGCGGTCACCGGGCCGCTGTTGCAGCTGACACCGCAGGCGGGGTTGCATCCGCAGACGCCGCCGCAGCAGCCCGCGCCGCAGTGGCCGGGGCCGGGGCAATCCGGGGGACGTCCGGTCGCGCCGCTACCGCCACAGGGGGTGCCGCCGGTCCAGGGGCAGATGGCGCCGCCGCAGGGGGGACAGCTCCCGCCACAACGGCCGCAGATGCCGCCGCAGCCGCCCGCGCAGCAGCAGTATCCGGCCGCGCCCCCGCAACGGCCACCGGCCCCACCGTCACAAGGCATTCCGCAGCAGCGTCCGTCCGTGCCACCGCAAGCTCCGGGAATTCCGCCCCAGGCGCAGGGTACTCCGCCGCAGGCACCTGGGATTCCGCCGCAGGCGCAGGGCGTTCCACCGCAGGTCCAGGGCATTCCGCTACAGGCGCAAGGTGTTCCACCACAGGCGCAGGGCATTTCGCCGCAGGTCCCGGGTGTTTCGCCGCAGGTCCAGGGCGTACCGCCACAAGCGCAGGGCGGCGGCCCCAGGTCCGGTCCGATGCAGCGCCCGCCGGTACCGCCGCAACAGCGCCCGATGACGCCGCAGCAGAATCTCCCACCGTCGCAGCAGAATCCGCAGGCACCGCAGCGTCCTGCTCCGCAGTCCCCGGTCGATCGATCGAATTTCGCACCGCGACAACCGGTTCCGCCGCAGTCGGCGTCCCCGCAGCAACCGGCCCCGAGCCAGCAGTCGGCCCCGCAACCGGTGGCCCCCAACATCAACATGACCGCGAAGGCCGACGCCTCGATGCTGCCGCCGCCGGTGCGCGCGGCGACCTCGACCGGCCCGGTGGCCCGCGCGGACCGAATTCCCCCGCAGGGCTTGAACATCGGTCGTACCAGCGACAACGAGATCGTGGTGAACGATCCGCTGGCCTCGCGTCGGCACGCGCGGCTGCTCAAGGGCCCCGAGGGGCTGGTGATCGAGGACGTCGGCTCGGCCAACGGCACCTTCGTCAACGGCCGCCGGGAACAACGGGTCGTCCTGCACGAGCGGGACATCGTCACGATCGGCAACATCGACTTCCTGGTGCAGGAGGGCACGCTCGCCGTCCGGCAGAAGCCGGTCACCGAACAGGGCCTGGACGTGCAGGGCGTCGGCTTCACCGTGGACGGCAACAAGCAGCTGCTGGTCGATGTGAACATGCAGGCCGGGCGCGGCACCCTGACCGCGCTGATCGGCCCGTCCGGTGCGGGCAAGTCGACGCTGTCCAAACTCATTGCCGGAGCGACACATCCGTCCGCGGGCGTGGTCACCTTCGAGGGCCGCAACCTGCACGCCGAATACGAGGCCATGCGCAGTCGTATCGGCATGGTCCCGCAGGACGACGTGCTGCACCGCCAGCTCACCGTGCGCCAGGCCCTCGGCTACGCCGCCGAGTTGCGGCTGCCCCCCGACACCTCGAAGGCGGATCGCCGCGCGGTCATCGACGGTGTGCTGCAAGAACTTTCGCTCACCGAACACGCCGACACCCGAGTCGACAAACTCTCCGGCGGTCAGCGCAAACGCGCCTCGGTGGCGCTCGAGCTGCTCACCGGCCCGGCCCTGCTGCTGCTGGACGAGCCCACCTCGGGTCTGGATCCGGCGCTGGATCGCCAGGTCATGACGATGTTGCGGGAACTGGCCGACGCCGGCCGCACCGTCATCGTGGTCACCCACTCGGTGGCCTGCCTGGACATGTGCGATCAGGTGCTGCTGCTCGCGCCCGGCGGCAAGACCGCGTACTTCGGTCATCCGGGCGGGGTCGGCGCTTTCCTGGGCACGAGCGACTGGGCGGAGATCTTCGCGAAGGTCGCCGCCGATCCCGACGCTGCCTTCGCGAACTATCGCGCCAAACAGGCCGCACTACCGCCCCCGCCCCCGCCCGCGCCCCGCGGCGAGCAGGGCAAACCGCCGAAATCCAGTGCGCGCAAACAGTTCTCGACGTTGTCGCGGCGGCAGTTCCGGTTGATCCTGGCCGACCGCGGCTATCTGATATTCCTGCTGCTGCTGCCGTTCGTCCTGGGCGGCCTGTGTCTGGTGGTGCCCGGCACGAACGGTTTCGCCATCGGCCCGCTGTCCCAGGTGAGCGACGGGAAGGGCAGCATCATGTTCGTCCCGGACGGCGGCCGGGAGACCGAACAGCTGCTGCTGGTGCTGATCCTGGGCGCGTGCTTCATGGGGTCCACCCTCACGGTGCGAGACCTGGTCGCCGAACGCGCGATCTTCCTGCGTGAACGCGCGGTCGGCTTGCGCCCGCTGTCCTATCTGCTGGCCAAGGTCGCCATCTTCGGTTTCGCGGCGCTGTTGCAGAGCGCGGTGATGGTCGCGATCGTGCTGGTCGGTAAGAAGCAGCCCGCGCACGGCACGCTGATCCCGTCCGGCAACATAGAGCTGTACGTCGACATCGCGGCCACCGCCATCGCGTGTGTGCTCATCGGTCTGCTGCTGTCGTCGCTGGCGCGGTCCAACGAGCAGGTGATGCCGCTGCTGGTGGTCGTGATCATGGTGCAGCTGGTGATGGCGGGCGGCGTCATCCCGGTGACGAATCGCGTTGTGCTCGAACAGATCGCGTGGCTGTTCCCCTCCCGATGGGGCTACGCCGCGGGGTCCTCGACGGTGAACATGGGAACCCTGAATCCGCTCGACAAGACCGCGACCACCGATACGCTGTGGAAGCACACCACACACGTCTGGTGGCTGGATATCGGCATGCTGGCCGCGCTCACGCTGGTGCTGCTGATCCTCACCTGGTGGCGGTTGCGGTTGCGGAAGTCCTCGTCGTGAACGGTATGAGCGTCAGTTGTAGTTGTCCGCATCCCGCGAAACGGCGGCGACCAGGCAATAAACCCGCCCGGTCGCGCGTGTCGCCGAAGAAGAAGGCACACTTGTGCGTGTGACGGCTCGAATAGGGGCGGTGCATCTCGGATGGGATGTGGTGTCCGTGGCCGGCGGTGGCGGTGGTACGCCGATCCGCCCGGTCCAGGTGGAAGGAACATATACGCCGCCCGCGTATCTGCTGGCGGACGCATCCGGCCGCCTGCATACCGCGGGCGCCGACCGGGGGCGTTCCGACCTGGGTATCGCCGTGGCCGACGTGCGGGACATCCTCGGCCACAAGCAGATCCGCATCGCGGGCGCGACCTGGCCCTCGGAGTTGGTGTTCCGGGCCCGGCTCTACAACCCGCTCGCCGCCATCGGCAAGTACGTGCGCGGTAAGCCGGACGTGATCGCGCTGCCGTATCCGGACGACTGGCCGGACGAGAAGATCGACGAATACGCCCGTCTGGTCGAGGAACTCGACGTGACCAGCGAGCCGCTGCCCGAATCGGTGGCGCTGTCGGGGTATGTGCGTGCCATCGGCCTGGTCCGCCCGCCCGATGCCGCGGGCCGGGCCACCAGCGCGACCGGCGTCTACTCCGACGGCCGGATGTGTCTGGTCGTCTCGGTGAACGGCGACGACGAGCGGCCGACGGAATCGATCGGCGTGCCGATCGCCCCCGACGCCATGCGCGACGCACATCACGCCGACAACGTGGTGATCGAGGTGATGGCCGCGGCCCGTGCGATCGGCGCGGACACCTCGCGGGTGCTGCTGTCCGGCAACGTCTGCTTCAACGACGCGTTGCGGCTGGCGTTCCAGAATCATCTCGGCCATCGATTACACGTGGCCGATCATCCGATGCACGCCCTGGTACTGGGTGCCGCGCACCTGCTGGTCACCGACAGCGAATACGCGGACGAGGAGCCCGATCAGGGCTATGGGCCCGAACCGGCACGCCCCGGCGGTCCGGGCCCGATAACGCAGGGGCCCGGACATGCGGTGACGCCGCCGCGTCCGGATCAGGGTGGCCCGGTCGATCCCGGTCGGCAGGGCGCCCGCGCGCCGGGTGATCCCGGGTACTCCGCGCAGCCGCCGCGCCCGCCCGCGGGTACGGCGAATTCGGCCGTCCCCGAGGAGGATTCGGCCGCGTCCGGTGGCGGGCGGCACGGCTGGCGCGGTCCGGAGCCGACGGGCCAGCTCGCGGGGGCCCGGCCGGGTCAGCAGGGTCCGCGGCACGCCGCGCCCGACGCGAGCGAGCAGACCACCGCCATCGTGCGCGATCAGGTGTCGAATGTGCATCCGGGGGTTCCCGCGATGGGCGGCCGGGTGACCAGGCCGCCGGGTTCGCCCGCCGACACCATGCAGACCACCCGGATGGGCGGTGATCCGGCGCCGCGCGCGCGTCATCCCGCGCCGCCCGCCGTGCCGCAGGGCGCGACGGGTGCGGGCGAGCCCGGCCGCGTGTGGAACAAGGTGAAGGACAACCTGTTCGGCGCGCCGACGATCGTGGGCGCGGTCGCGCTGGCGCTGTTGGCGGTGCACGTCGGGGTGGAGCCCGGCGGCGTGGACCGATCGGGCGGCGTGACCGCGAGCGGGGTGCGTCCGGTGACCGATCCGGTCGTCTCCGCGGTTCGGCTCGCCAGGGTGCCCGAGGACTGTCAGGGCATGCCGAATGCCCGTGCGACGCCGGGACCGGGGGGCGAGCGGGCCACGGGCTGCGATCGGTTCGGCATCGACAACCTGCACTATCTGGTGCCGAACATGCCCGCGGATCTCGATCAGGGCCCGCCGCTGCGCGTGTGAGTTCGGCCCGGTCGTTCCCGCTCGACGTTCGCGCAGGTGAGGTCGCGGGATCGATTTCGGATCGACGCCGTGCGGCTGGTATCGTTGCCCGCTGGCGTGCGGTACGTCGCGAGTTCTTCGCGTCGTCCCACGAGTCCCGGGTCTCCGCTGGCCGCCGGACCACTCGATCGCCCGCCGGGCCGGTAGAACATACGACAGACAGGGAAGAACTGTGCCTACGTACAGCCCGAAGGCAGGTGACGTCACCCGTCAGTGGTACGTCATCGACGCCACTGACGTAGTGCTCGGACGTCTCGCCGTGCAGGCAGCGAATCTGCTGCGTGGCAAGAACAAGCCGACCTACGCCCCCAACGTCGATGGTGGCGATTTCGTCATCATCATCAACGCCGACAAGGTTGCCGTCTCCGGTAACAAGCGGCAGGACAAGCACCTGTACACCCACTCCGGGTTCCCGGGCGGCCTGAAGTCCCGGTCTGTCGGGCAGTTGCTCGACACCCGTCCCGAGCGGGTCGTGGAGCGCGCCGTCAAGGGCATGATCCCGAAGAACAAGCTCGGCAACAAGATCGCCGGCAAGCTCAAGGTCTACGGCGGTCCGTCGCATCCGCACGCGGCCCAGCAGCCCGTTCCCTTCGAGATCAAGCAGGTGGCCCAGTGACCGCTCCTGAGGAATTCAACGAGGAATACGCGGCCGAGGACGTCGCCGTCGAGGACGCCGCGGTGGAGGACACCGCCGTCGAGATCGTCGACGAGGGCGCCGGCTACGAGGAGTCCTACGAGTCCGTCGCGGTCGCCCCGATCGTGATCGACCGCCCGGTGCAGACCGTCGGTCGTCGCAAGGAGGCCGTGGTCCGGGTGCGTCTGCTGCCGGGTTCCGGTCAGTTCGTGCTCAACGGCCGTCCGATCGAGGACTACTTCCCGAACAAGGTGCACCAGCAGCTGGTCAAGTCCCCGCTGGTCACTGTGGAGCGGACCGAGGCGTTCGACATCCACGCCCGCCTGGTCGGCGGCGGCCCGTCGGGTCAGGCCGGCGCGCTGCGCCTGGCGATCGCCCGCGCGCTGATCGAGGTCACCCCCGAGGATCGTCCCGCCCTCAAGCGGGCCGGCTTCCTGACTCGTGACCCGCGTGCCACCGAGCGCAAGAAGTACGGTCTCAAGAAGGCCCGTAAGGCTCCGCAGTACTCGAAGCGCTGAGTCTCAGCAGTACGTTTCGGGGCCCCGGCCGGTTGCGCGTGCATCCGGCCGTGGGCCCCGGCTTCGTGCTGTAGCCGTACGCAGACATTGAGGGGCATGTGGAATGGGACGTTTGTTCGGCACCGACGGAGTCCGGGGACTGGCCAACGGTTCGCTGGGTCCGGAACTGGCCCTGCGGGTTTCGGCCGCGGCGGCCCAGGTACTGCGCCGCGGCAAGTCGCGTCCGACCGCGGTGGTGGGCCGCGATCCGCGCGCCAGCGGCGAGATGCTCGAGGCCGCGGTGGTCGCGGGCCTGACCTCGGCCGGAGTGGACGTGGTGTCGGTCGGCGTACTGCCCACCCCCGCGGTCGCGTATCTGACCGCGATCTACGACGCGTGCCTGGGCGTGATGATCTCCGCCTCGCACAATCCCATGCCCGACAACGGCATCAAGATCTTCGCTGCGGGCGGTCGCAAACTCGACGATGCGATCGAGGACCGCATCGAACAGCTGGTCCACGAAGGGGATTTCCTGCGGCCCACCGGCGCCGGGATCGGCCGGGTGCTGAGCCTGTCCGGGAGCGACGGCCGGGTCGAGGAGCACTACAGCGAGGCCGGGACGCACGAACGCTACGTCGAGCATCTGGTCGAGGCGACCGGCCGCGATCTGACCGGGCTGACCGTCGTGGTGGACTGCGCGCACGGCGCGGCCTCGGACGTCGGCCCGGCGGCGTACCGGGAGGCGGGCGCGCGGGTCATCGCGATCAACGCCGAGCCCAACGGCCTGAACATCAACGACCGCTGCGGTTCCACCCATCTGGACGGGGTGCGCAGTGCGGTGCGCGAATACGGCGCGGATCTGGGCCTGGCCCACGACGGCGACGCGGACCGCTGCCTGGCCGTGGACGCGACCGGCGCGATCGTCGACGGTGACGCGATCATGGCGGTGCTGGCGATCGGGATGCGCGAGGCGGGCGAACTCGCGCACGACACCCTGGTCGCCACCGTGATGAGCAATCTCGGCCTGCACATCGCGATGCGGGAGGCGGGAATCACGATGCGCACCACCGCGGTCGGCGACCGCTACGTACTCGAGGAGTTGCGCCGGGGCGGGTTCGCCCTCGGCGGTGAACAGTCCGGACACGTGGTCTTCCCGAAATTCGGCACCACCGGCGACGGCCTGCTGACCGGTTTGCGCCTGTTGGCCCGAATGGCCGAAACCGGCCGCGGCATGGCCGATCTCGCGTCCGTGGTCCGGACGGTGCCGCAGGTGCTGGTGAACGTCCCGGTCGCGGACAAGGCCGCGGTCGCCGAGTCCGCCGAGGTGCGCGAGGCGGTGCTCGAGGCCGAACGCGTGCTCGGCGACACGGGCCGGGTGCTGCTGCGCCCCAGCGGAACCGAACAACTGGTGCGGGTGATGGTCGAGGCGACCGATTCCGATCGGGCCCGGCAATTGGCCGACGACCTGGCCAAACGCGTTGCCGCGGTGTGACCCGCGAGAACGAACCGACCGGGATTTCCGGTGCGTGATGCGATGATCGGAGAGCGTTTCGGGTCGTGGCCAAGTATGGTGGACACGACTCGTCATGCGACAGCGAGAGCTTGATTTCCGTGAGGGGGAACAGTGGACGCGCTGAAGCTGGATCCGGCGGCGATGGCCGCCTACAAAACCGTTGCCGACAATGTCTCGCAGCAACTGGCCTCCGCGGCCGTCGCTGCGGGCGGCGCGGTCGACCCCGATCGGCTCTCGGCTGATCTGGGGCTGGTGGGAGCGGAGTTCGCGGCGCAGTTCACGGCCGCGGTCTCGCAGCATGTGCAGGCGTTGTCCACGGCGGGCCAGCTGGTCCACGCCTACGGGCAGGTGCTGCGCGACTACACCTCCGATATGCAGGATTCCGATGCCGGTACCGCGGCCGCCATCGCCAAGACCGGGGAGACACTGGTATGAGGCGCGCATCGGGACTCAGGCGGCGGCCGATCACCCCGCGTTCGGCCAAACCGGCCAGCAAGACCACCTCCGACGGCGTCGATCCGCCGATCATCGCGCGGCTGGTGCAGCCGATGCTTCAACTGCGTGCCTCGCTCGGCACCGGCGTCAGCGTTCCCGACGCGAATATCGTGCGCGCACTGACGAATTCGAGCAGCCAGGCCGCCGACACCGAGGCCCCGCACCGCGACGGTATGCACGCGCTGGAGGCGACCTGGTCCGGTCCCGGCGCGAACGCGGCCGTGCCGGCGTTGCGCACCACGCAGACCCAGATCGGTGACATCTCCGATCGCGGCCCGCAGTACCTGTCGGTGCTGAACGACGCGCAGTCCACCAGTTACCGCGCGGCGCAGAAGGTGGACGCGATCATCGCCGATTTCCGCAGCGACGCGCGCACCATCCTGAACAACGCCAAGGCCGCCCCCGACACCGACGCGGTGATCGCGCGGGCCAGCCAGGCATTGCGCGAGGTGATCACCGCGGTCGACACCGCGAAGACCGAAATGGCCTCGCACACCACGAAATTGCAGTCTATGGGCCCGCTGACGGTCACCACCCCGGTCGACCTGTCCACCAGCAAGTACTCCGGCGACAGCACCGCGAGTTACGACAACACCGACAATTCGACGTCGAACAGCGACTACAACCCGAGCCGGAACTTCTCGAGCAACAACAGCTACAACCCGCTCGGTACCGGCACGTCGTTCAACAACAACGGCACCTCCTTCAACGGGACCACGCCCGCGGTGTACATGAACGGCGCCAACACCCAGATCGATCCCGCGACGGCCGCGCAGATGCAGTTGCAGCAGCAGTTGATCGCGGCGGGTGTGGATCTGGGGTCGTCGGCCATCAGCGCCGGGGTCAATATCGGCACCGAGTTGATCGACAAGATCGCCGAGGTCGGCACGCACGCCATCGATACCGGTGCGCAGGTGGCCGAGCAGGCCATTCCGCAGCTGATCAATCCGAAGGCGTCCACCGACGGCACCACCGGGACCGACGGCAGCAGCACCAGCAAGGACGGCGCCAATTCGAGCGTGTTCGATTTCGGCGGATCCACGCCGACGTCGGCGCAACCGGCGGACAACTCGAATTCGATCATCCCGGATCACAGCGGCACGAATTCCGACAACTCCGCGGCGGGCGGCAGCACCGCGACGCCCGGGACCAGCATCCCCGCGCCGACGGCGAAACCGGTTCCGCAACCGGCGACTCCGGCGCCGAGTGCGTCGGAGCCCGCGCCCGCCCAGTCCGGTCCCACCGCGGGGCTGGCGTTGCCGCCGTCGGCGGGGACGGGCAGCGATCACAAGCCGCGGGACGGTCAGCTCGGTGTGACGGCTCCGGCTGGTATGCAGATGGTCCCGACCGCCGTCATCGGCGATCTGGGCGATGACGAAATCTGATTCCGCGGAACCGGATCCCGAGCAGGAGGACAACCCGTTCGACCTGGGCCTGCCCATGCTGCGCCCACCCGCGCGGCAGCCTGCGCGGCGTCGTCCGGGGCGGCGTGGCGGTCGGCGGCGGCCCCCGCCCGCGCGGCCCGCGGCGTTGCCGATCCCGGGGACGGCCAGCGGTCCCGACGATCGCTCCGGCGATTGGGAGGAATGGCTGGATCAGGGTGCGCGGCAACCGGATCCGCCGCCCGAGATGCCCGCCGCCCGGATCCCACCGGCCCCGGAGTACGACTACAGCGACGAGAGTCCCACGCGCACTCCGCAGATCGTGGATCGTTCGGGTGGGAGTGCGGGTTCGCGGTTGCGGCGGGCGCGGGCGCGTCGCCCCGAGGACGGCCGCGTTCGCCGCGACAAGGTGTTGAGCCTGCTGATCCTGATGGGTGTCGGCATCGTGATCGTCGCGGTGGTGCTGACCGTGATCCATACCGGCAATCGCAAGCACAACACCACCGTGGCCGCGAATGCGCCTGCGGTGGTGGAGAATTCGACGTTGCCGCTGGCCCCGCCGATATCGACCGGACCGGCCTCGCCCGCACCGGTCGCCACCGCGGATTGTGAGCAGCGCCGCGACGCGGACGAGGTCTCGGGCACCGATCCCGGCGGTACGAGTTCGGGGCCCGATGCGATTCTGGCCTTCGAGCGCGCCTACTACGTGCAGCGTTCCGGTTCGGCGGCGCGCGCGGTGGTCACCGACGACGCGACGGTCGCCTCGGCGGACTCCGGACCCTCGGCCTTCCCCGCCGCGGAGAGTATCCAGCGTGGTATCAACCAGGTCCCGGTCGGCACGCGCTACTGCGTGCAGGTCACTCGCGGCAACAACGACGGCAGCCAGTGGGAGGTCCGCCTCACCCAGCAGAAGCCGGGCGAGCAGCCGCACACCTTCACCCAGATCGTCACTACCAGAACAATTTCCGACCGCACCCTGATCGCCGCGATCAAGGAGGGGTGAGCGACTCCGGTGTGATGCCTGCGCATTCACATCGATCGGCGTTCGGCCGCAGTCGTTTTCGATACTGCCCCAGCCGTTTGCGGGATTGCCTGAGCGGTTTGCGGGATTGTCGCGGCCGTTTCGGGATTGCCGGACCGGTTTGCGGGGACTGTCGCGGCCGTTTCGGGATTGCCGGACCGGTTTGCGGGGACTGTCGCGGCCGTTTCGGGATTGTCGCGGCCGTTTCGCGGCTGCCGGAGCGGTTTTCGAAACTGCCGCAGCTGTTTTCGGGCTTGCCGGTGCGGCCTCGGAGTGACGGACGGTCGTCGGGCTCAGTCCTGGATGAGTTGCCCGTCTTCGATCCGCCAGCGCCGTGTCGCCCGGACGGTGTCCAGCATCCTGCGGTCGTGGGTGATGAGAATCAGTGTGCCGGTGAAGGATTCGATGGCCTGCTCGAGTTGTTCGATGGCGGGCAGGTCGAGGTGGTTGGTCGGTTCGTCCAGGATCAGCAGGTTGACTCCGCGCGCCTGGAGCAGTGCCAGGGCCGCGCGGGTGCGTTCGCCGGGGGACAGGGTGTCGTTGGCGCGCAACACATGTGGCCCGCGCAGCCCGAATTTGGCCAGCAGCGTGCGGACTTCGGCCTCGGGCCAGTCGGGCACCTCCGCACCGAAGGTGTCGGCGAGCGAGGTATCCCCGCGGAACAGTCCGCGCGCCTGATCGACCTCGCCGACCGCGACCGCGGATCCCAGTGTCGCGGTGCCGGTGTCGGGTGCGATCTTGCCCAGCAGCATCGCCAGCAGGGTGGATTTACCGGCCCCGTTGGCGCCGGTCAGCACGATCCGATCGCCCCAATCCACCTGTGCGGTAACGGGTCCCAGCGTGAAGTCGCCCCGGGTGAGGCGCGCGCCGGTGACGGTCGCGACCACCGAACCGCTGCGCGGGGCCGCGGCGATCTCCATCCGCAGTTCCCACTCCTTGCGCGGCTCCTCCACGACGTCGAGGCGCTCGATGCGACGCTGCGTCTGCCGCATCTTGGACGCCTGCTTCTCGGTGGATTCGGCGCGCATCTTGCGGCCCGCCTTGTCCGAATCGTTCTTGGCCTTGCGGCGGGCGTTGCGGACGCCGTGTTCGAGCCAGTTGCGCTGCATCGTCGCGCGCGCCTGTAGACCGGCCTTGGTGTCGGCGTAGTCCTCGTAGGCCTCGCGGGCGTGCCGGCGGGCGATCTCGCGTTCGGCCAGATACGCCTCGTAGCCGCCGTCGTACACCCCCACCTGCTGCTGCGCCAGATCCAGTTCGACGATGCGATTCACGGTGCGCGCCAGGAACTCCCGGTCGTGGCTGATCACCATCAGCGGCACCCGCACCCCGGACACGAACTGCTCGAGCCGGTCCAGCCCGTCCAGATCCAGATCGTTGGTGGGTTCGTCCAGCAGCAGAATGTCGAAGCGGGACAACAGCACCGAGGCCAGCCCGGCCCGCGCGGCCTGCCCACCGGACAGTCCCGTCATCGGCGTGTCCAGGCCCTGCGGGAGGCTCTCGATCAGGCCCAGTTCCGCGGCCACCTCCTGCGCGCGCTGATCCAGATCCGCACCGCCCAGGGCCAGCCAGCGCTCGAGGGCGGCGGAGTACTCGTCGGCGTCGTCGGGAGCCTCGGCGAGGCGTTCGGCGGCGGTGTCCATGAGGCGTTGTGCCGCAGCCACTCCCGTGCGCCGGGACAGGAATTCCAGTACGGTCTCGCCGGGTACGCGCTCGGGTTCCTGCGCGAGGTAGCCGACCGTCGCGTCGGGCGGGCTCAGCGCGATCTGCCCCTCGGATGCGTTGCCCTCGGCCAACATTCGCAACAGCGTCGACTTCCCGGCCCCGTTCACCCCGACCAGCCCGATCACATCGCCGGGCGCGAGGATCAGGTCCAGGTCATCGAACAGGACGCGTTCGCCGTGTCCGGCGGACAGGCCACGGGCATGCAGGGTCGCGCTCACGCCCATGAGTCTGCCGTGTTCGGGGTTGTACCCCGAGATCGGGCCCGGGGAAATCAGGGTCGGTATCGGTCCTGCTCCCGATGTGCGGGCGGGCGCTCGGACGGCACAGTGGACCCATGACAACCGATACGCGCCGTCTGACCCGTTCCCACACCAACCGCTGGATCGGCGGTGTCTGCGGTGGCCTGGCCGAATACTTCGGCTGGAACGCCACCCTCATCCGCCTGCTGTTCGTGCTGTCCTGCCTGCTGCCCGGCCCGCAGTTCGTGCTCTACCTGGTGCTGTGGCTGGTGATCCCGAAGGACTGACCCGCCCGGCGGCGAGTTGTCCACAGCCGACCGGATCGCCGCACACACGTGCCACCTCGTATTTCCCGTGTTGTCCACAGGAACCGGACAACACGGATGCGCCGTGGGCGGGTCGGATGACAGGATGGAACCACTTCCCTGCGGGACCCCCATCCGAGGAGCTTCATCATGGTCAATTCGGGCGACCTGCCTGGCCTGGACCTGCCGGACGTCGACGCACACTCCGATCTCGGCGGTCTCGGTGCCATCGAACTCCACCACCCCACCCAGGACCTCGACGGCGACCATATCCCCGACGCCGAAACCGTCCAGGGCCAGCACTCCATGGACGTCTGGAGCGACCTGGACCACGACGGCTTCGCCGACCACGTCACCGCCGTCGACAACGACGGCGACTATTCGTCCTGGGAGTTCCACCACAACCCCGACGGCACCACCCACTGGGTGCGCACCGATCAGGGCCACTTGGGCGACCACAAACACTGACCCGAGCCGGGGCGATTCCGGTGGTGGTCGTACCTGCCCACGGCGGGCGGCGTCCGCCGGGTTGTCCCGGGATTCCCTCACACAGTAGATTTTTTTCGTAGGTACGGGCCGAGGGAACCGAATCGGACTTCGGTGCGTCCAAGGAGGTATAGGCAACACCTGGGCCGGGCAGCCGAAGGCCGGGGGGAGTGGAAGGGACGGCGATGGCCGATTCGGATTACGTCGGTGTCAGCACCGGTGAACTCGGAAAGTTCGCCGAGGAGTTGCGCACCTCGTCGGGGACCGTGAACGGGACGGTGAAGAACGTCACGGGGAATCTGTGGGGCGCGGGCACCAACGCCCACGGTGTCGAATCCGGCCGGAACTACGCGCAGCAGGGTAAGGCCATCAACGATGCGCTGACCGAGATCGGCAAGTGGCTGGGGGACTGGAGTTCGGCCGCCGGTGCGCTCGCCGACGCCATCGGAGCTGCGAAGGTGGGCTACACCGATACCGATGCGGTGAATGCCAGCAATACGCAGAAGGTCACGAACTCGGTATGATGAGAGCGGAGTATTGCTGATGGCGCAATCAACACCGGGGACGACGACGGCCAGCGTCGACACCATTCTGGACGACGCCGCCGACGGGCTCAAATATTTCGCGGATTTCATCGACGAATACAAGCGGGCCTTCGGCGGATATTACCAATCCCATGAGCTCAGTTTTCTGTACATGCGATACGACGAACAACGCGGTATGGATCTGGCCAAGCTCTCCGCCGCCGCAACCGGTTTGCAGACGGCGCTGAAAGTCGCCGACGACGAGTGGAATACGCAGACCGGTCTGTCCAAGCAGCTCCCCACCATCTGGCAGGGTGAGGCGTCCACCGCAGCGCAGGACATGTTCGGCAAACAGTTGGCCCAGGCATCCGATGACAAGACCAAGAGCCGGGCCGTGCTCGATGCGATCGGTTCGACGGTGACCGGTTTGCAGAAGGCCGTGCAGGAAAAGGCCGATTACGTCAAGACGCTGCTGGGTCCCAGCGGTGCTGTCGTGTCCGGCGGTAAGACCAAGGGCGAGGTCGATACGATCATCTCCGGCTCGAAGATGGAGACTTCGACCGGTTTACTTCCACATTCGCTGGTGAATCGACTTGTAGGAATATTCCCTGATCAGCAGCCGTTCGGCTCTGTTGGCAGTACCTTCGATTTCTTCACCGACACCGGTACGCTTCTCGGTATTACCAGCGGCGACCACGGATATGGCAAACGCCTGAAGGACCGTTGCCAGGAATGGCTCGACAAGGTCTTCAAACCTGATTTCGAGAGCAAGGTCAACGGTTTCCTCGCGCACTGCGACACCACCAACACCACTGTCGAGCAGGCATATACGACCCTGGTGCAGGCCGCTCAGCAGGTAACTCACAAACCGTTCGTTCGCCCGGTCGGCACGAGCGCGAAGGCTACGCCGAGCACACCCGCCCCAGCCCCCAGTACCAGCGCATCGCCCAGCACCAGCTCATCCATCAGTAGCAGTACGTCCACCAGCGGCACCACGCCGACGACGACCTCACCCACCAACACCAACACCAAGACCTCTTCGCTCGACGCCTCCTCACTGCTGTCCCAGGCGTCGTCGGCGTTGAACGGACTCGGCTCGTTGAGCGGTCAGCTCTCCTCGCTCGGGCAGACGCTCAGCAAGGACGCCAGCTCGTTGTCGACCACCCTCCAGCAGGGCATGCAGGGGTTCGTCTCGCAGATCGAGTCCTTCACCAAGAATGTGAGCGGTTCCGCGGACGGCAAGCCGAAACTCGAATTCGACATCGCCGGTAAGCATGTGAAGTTCGCGCTGGGCAAGAACGGCGAGGTGGATATGAGCACCTCCGACAGCAGTGGCGATTCCAAGAGTTACACCATGAAGCTGGACGAGCACGGTCTGCCCGTCATCACGAGTACCGACGGGTCGAAGGACGACAAGAAGTCCGACGGCGATCACTCCGGCACCGCCGCATCGCACGGATCCGGCAGTGGCACAGACAGTTCGGGCGGTTCCAGCACCCAGCATTCCGCGGGGACGAGCGACACCAACCAGCAATCCGGTACCGGCACACAGCATTCCGGCACCAGCCAGAACACCGACAGCTCGACCAGCGGTAACCAGTTCCCGAGCACGACGCCCACACCGGCCACCAGCCAGACCGACAAGGACAAGAAGACGCCGACCCCCGCTTCGGCCCCGAAGCCCGATGCGGGCACGGATAATGGCACCGGTGCGGAACTGGCGGAAGCGGGTCCGCTGTGAACGAATCCGGCCACCCGGGAGAACTGAGATGGTGAACTACGCCGCCGAGATCGATGCGATCTTCGCCGAGCACTCGCGTCGCTCGGCCGTGCACAGCCAGGATCTCGCCGAACTCGAACAGCGCACCGCGGCCGCCGCCTACGCGCTGGAGGTCCGCGCCACCGCGGAGATGAAGGAGTTCTGGGAGGAGCACGCCGAGGAGTTCGAGCGGGCGCGCGCCGAGGCGGAGGAGAAGGAACGCCGGGAGATGGAGGCGCGCGAGCAGCGGGACGCGGAGGCCCGCGCCGCCGCCGAACTGCGTGCGCGGCAGGGCGGCCCGATGGGTGACGTTCCCGTGCGACGGGCGAACGAGCCTGCGGTGCAACAACATTACGAGGCCCCGCAGCAATACCGGGACCCCGCGGTACCGCTCACCGAGGCCGAACGTCTCGAGGCCGAGGCCCGCGAACAACGTGCCGCCATCGCCCGCGCCGCCGCCTTCCGCAAGGCTAACAACGTGGTCCGCGCGAGTGACGACGAAGACGAGGACGACGAGTACTACCGCCGCAAGAGCTGGCTGGTCTGATCCGGCTCAGACCAGCCAGGATTGCCGCGACTGCCCGTAACCGTCGTCTTCGTCCCAGTCGGACGGCCCGACGACCTGGTCGCGGTTGGGTTTACGGGTGCCTGGGATGATCCGGTTCACCGGCTTCGGGGGTGCGGGGGCCGGGCGTGGCGGCGAGGGCGGCGTCGGGGGAGCCACGGGAGTGTTGTCGTCCGGCGCCGCGTGGATCGGGAAGAACGCGTCCAGGTTCGGCCGGTCTTCCGGATCGAGCTCCGATTCCACTGCGCCCATGCGGGTTTCGTACATCTGGCGGGCCGCGCGTTCGGCCGCTTCGGTGATCGCCGCGGCCAGCTTGCCGACGGCGTCGCCCCGGTAGGCGTCGGGTGAGATGTGTACGACCGCAACGATTCCCAGCGCGTCGACGCCGACGCGGGCCATCCGGTTGTTCGATTCCGCCTCGACGCCCGGACTCGGCGGCGCCGCGACGCGGTCGAGATCGGGGGTCAGCGATTCGTCGACCGCCGCGCTGATCGATCGGGTGAGCTCGGTGAGCGGGGCCGCGGCCGATTTCGCGGCCTCGCGGACCTGACGGGTGGCCTGCTGTGCCGCCTCGACCACCGATCGGCCGAGGTACTGCGGAGTGCTGCGGCGGAACGTCTCCGGGGCGAGCGTGAGGCCGGTGAGCGCGCCGGTGGGGCTTACCGTCACCTCCACCAGACCGTCCGCGGACCGGGCATTCGCGGTGACATTCGCGAGCTGCCGCTCGGCGGCCCGCAGACCGGCCTCTTTCCTGTCGATCTCGGCCAGGACCGCGTTGAAATCGATCTTGTCGAAGTCGGCTTCGTCACCCATCGGAACTCCCACACCCTTGATCACGTGACTGGATGATAGCTCCGATCGCATTCGCAGGCTCGTCCCGGGGCTGATCCGCGGTGGTTGGGAACCTGTTGCGTGGTAGACGTTTTGGATGGGAACCGGATCGCACTCGGGTGCGTCCAAGTAGACATGCGGCCCGCGCCGCCGGTCGGGTAGCGTGCCCGCTGAAGAGTTGCAGAGTTGAAGGGGGATGGCATGGCCACCGTGCTGAATGTGCCGCCGACCGAGGATTTCACCGGTTATCAGGGCCTGGTGGCCAAGCAGGCCGAACACTTCGCCTCGATGGTGACCTGGGCCGGTAACGAGTGCGTCAACACCACCGGCATGGACGGGATCATTCTCTCGCTGGCGAAGCCCTTGGTCCCGCCTCCGGCGCACTACGTCAGCGGTCTGCTGTCCAAGTGCCAGACGGGTATGGGCACCATCAAGGACAAGATCGCCACCGTGGACAAGGAGCTGCGGACCCAGGACGAGAGCAATGCCACGGATCTGAAGAACGTCTTCCCGGATCAGATCTCCGGACTCGGCAGCAACGTATCGCTGCCCACGCTCTCCAGCGAGACGACGAATTTCGACGACGAGGCCGTCACGTTGAAGGAGCCCACCGAAACGGAGAGCTCCCCGACCTCCCAGGTGTCCGCGCCCAAACTCAAGAGCAGTGTCATCAGCCTGCACAAGAAGAACAAGAAGAACAAGAACTCGAAGGATTCCAAAGATTCCGAGGACTCGAAGGATTCCGACAGCAGCGACGACTCGTCGGATGGTGATTCGAGCGATTCCAGCAGCTCGTCGAGTTATCTGAGTTCGCTTGCGGGCGAACACATCAAGAAGTACACCGAGTACCTCGAGAAGAAGAAATCGGGCTCCGGCACGGTGATCTGGCTCGCCGAAAAGGGCTACAAGATGGTGACGGGGCACAGCCTGATCGACGCCATTTTCAAACCGATCGTCGGCGACTGGGATCGGCTGAGCTACCTGCACGACGCCTACGACACTCTGGGCGACGGGTGCTATACCGTCGCCGGGACGCTGCGCAAGGCGTCGTGGAAGATCGGCAGCGAGTGGAAGGGCGACACCGCCAGCGCTTTCGATATCTACATGTTCCGCTGGACCATGGGCATCGGCGGCATCGGTGATCTCGCGAAAGTCATCGCCAAGGCGTACAAGACGGCGCACGACGAATTGTTGAAACTGATCGGCAAACTCGTCGACAAGATCGGTGATCTGATCGACAAGGGCATTACGACATTGGCGGCCAAGATCGCCAAGATGCTGGCGGTGGACGCGGCCATCGAGGTGGTCGGCGGCGGTCCCGAGGATCCGCTGGCCGATATCGCGGTGCTGGCCTACGACGCGAAGCAGATGTACGAGATCTACAAGCTCGTGCGCGAGGTCGTCAAGGATGTCATCACGATCGTCGAGCTGTACAACAAGATCAAGACCGTGATCGAGACGCTGAAATCGAGCGTCGAGAAGGCTTACAGCAGCTTCAGCGGTCCGATGCCGACGGTCGGCAGCGTGATCAGCGATGTCGAGACGAAGGGTTTCGATTTCGAGAAGTCGGGGTCGTGGAATTCCACGACGGGTGTCGCGCGTATCGCGATACTGCCCTCGGCGTGAGTGCGACCGAGCAAATCAGGGGAGAACAGTAACAATGCTGGGAGAAGTAGCGAGGTGGCTCGCGCGCGAGTTGTTTCTGGAGCGTGTCGACCGACATCTCGTGCGCCGGGAGGAGCGTCGCGGGAAACTCGGTGTGCCGGTGGTGACTCTGGTCGCGACGGTGTTCGGTACCGTCGCGACGATCGGGTGGTTGCTGCTGGGTGTGCATTATCTTCCCGACACCGAGAAGACGAAAGTTCTCGTGGTCGTGCCGGTGGTGCGACTGATTCTCGTACTCATGGTTGCCTACGGTCTCCGTGCCAGTGGCACCGCGAAGCGTTTGGACGGAACGTATTTCGGCATACTGCTGGCCGAGATCGTCAACATAATCGCGATCATCGCCGATGGTATGGGCTTCTTCGCTCAGGCCATGACGAATATCTTCACCCGACTCGATCCCGGCAGCGAGGCGACCTATCCGAAATGGGTTCTGGGGCCGTTGCTGGCGTTGACCGCTGTCGGGTTGGTGTGTGACATCGTCATCAGCTTCGCGCTGCTGATCCGCCGCAGGCATCTCGACTGATCAGCGATGATGCCCACCCGCAACGAATCATGTTGTGGGTGGGCATCATTGGTGCACGCTGTTCGTTCAGGCGGTCGATCAGCTCTGTTCGAACCTGCCCGCTTGCACGCCTGCGGTGAAGGTGTCCCACTCGATGGGGGAGAAGATCAGGGCCGGGCCGGTGGGGTTCTTCGAGTCACGGACTCCGACCATGTTGCCGTCGAGGAAGGCTGCTTCTACACAGTCTCGGTCGGGACCGCTGTAGCTGCTCTTGAACCACAGGGCGTCGGATAGGTTGCTGTTCATTCGAACTCCCTAGCTATGTCCAGGATCAGATGCCTGGAGTCCTGCTCGTTCAGCGCCGCGGCTCGAATCGCCTTGCACGCCAACTTGTACCGGTCGATCTCGCCGGGCTTGTCCAGGTAGAGAGCGCCGGTGTAACCCTCGATGTATACGACCGGCGGCTCGGTCAACCGCGATGTCGGATGCGGAGGGAACTCCAACAGTGTGAACGATCCGGCGAGGAGATGCAGGGGCATTTCGATGGTCAGAGGCAGGACGCGAACAGTGACAGTCGGCGTTCGGGAGACCGAGACGAGGTGATGGAGTTGCTCGCTCATCACCGAACGTCCACCGACTCGGTGTCGGATGGCTGCCTCGCTGACGAACACGTTCATACGGAACTGGTCAGATGGTTCGAGCAGGCGCTGCTGTCTCTTCGACGTGAATTCGATTCGGCTCTCGACGTTTACGGTCGGCATGCCCGGATAGGCTGCCCAGATCACTGCGCGTCGGTAGTCGGCCGTCTGCAAAAGCCCTGGTAGTAAAGTGATCTGGTAGGTCGTCAGCCTGCGTGCCGCCTCTTCCAACCCGAGATACAGATCGAAATCGCTCGGCACCGCATCCCCGTACGCATGCCACCACCCCGGACTCTTCGTCTCCGCGACCAGGCTGATCAGCACGGCCGCATCGTCCTCCGGCACGCTGTACAACCGGCACAGCGTCTCCACATAGATGTCCTTGAGCTTCGGCCCCGGCTGCCCGGTCTCGATGCGCCACAACGTTTGTGGGGCGATCTCGATCGCTCGGCACGCTGCGGCCTGTGACACTCCCGAACGTTCCCGCAACTGCTTCAGCTGTCGTCCCAGCATGCGTCGAGGGATCGTGGATCCAGCTGTCATAACCTGGCCTCACTATCGGTCGTACGGAATTTTGGAATGGTTCTTTCGGGGAAACCGGATCCTGCCGATTTTTCCGCGCAATCCACGTCGCGGAACGTTCCCCTGCCCTTATCGGCAGCGTACTACTGGACGTACTCCCGGTAGCCGGGATGAACCTTTTCGGCCCGAATACTTCTGCCCCCGAGTCGATTTCGGCCCCGGCTACCGGGTATTCCAGAACATCGAATCCACTACGGAGTATCCACATGTACGGCTTGCCAGTACTGAACCATCGTGAATTGCCCACGATGACAATCGATTGCGCCCACTACATCATGCAGAGCCACCTCGATTGCCCTGCTGAGAGCTGTCCCGTCAAGAACCAGGCAAAACAGCGTCTGATCGACGCCGGAAGGCTCGTACCGGCGGATGTACCGCATCTCGGGTATTAGTCGGTCGCCAGATTCGATCCCATAATGCTCGAAAGAATTACAGCGGCATGCCGTGCGAATAGTCGACCCGAAACCCTGACCGTCCCAATTGTGAGCAGTCCAAAATGTATGTGCCGAACCGGAATATCCAGAACATTCTGGAATTCAGGCTGGGAAGCAGGAGACCGACTGCGATGTTCACAGTGCATCGATATTTCGGTGATCTGCGTTGGGGCGAGTATGGAGGCCCTGCCGAATTGTGTTGTGGTGCGGTCGGGATCGGTCGCGGTAGCGTGCATCCATGTCCGACGTACCCCCGTTCAGTCCGACGATCATGTTGCTCACGGTGAGCCGGGTGTGGGAGGTGGCGTTCGCGGATGCGTTGAAGCCGCTCGGGTTGACGACTCGGCAGTATGGGTTGTTGGGGCATGTTCGTGGGACGCCGGGGATTTCGTTCAGTGAGTTGGCGCGGCGGTCGCGGATCACTGTGCAGAGTGCGCACACTGCGGTCGCTCGGTTCGTCGCGGCGGGGTTGGTCGACGACGGTACCGCGCATGCCGGGGCGGCGTCGACGCTCAGCGTTACCGCAGAGGGGGATGCGTTGCTGGATCGGGCCGCTGTTGTGGTGGCCGACCTCGATGCGGAGTTCGCTGCTCAGAACCCTGAGCTGACGGATGCGTTGCGTGCGCACATGATTCGGATGCTCTCCTCATAACCTTCAGTTAGACTGAAGGTTATGAAATATGGCAAGGCGCGGAACGCATGAGTATCCGGCATTATCTGCGTCGGCCCCCGGCTGTCAGCGCGGTCGAGGCGGTCGGATTGGTCGCGAGTGGTGCGCTGGTGGTGGACGTGCGGCGTCGGTTCGAGTGGAATCGGGTGCACATTCCGGATGCCGTGCACGCGCCGCTCGAGGTGCTGCTGGATCGCTGTGTGGATTTCCCCGACGATCGTCTGCTCATCACCTTCTGCACCGGTGGCATTCGATCGGCCGGTGCGGCGAACCTGTTGGTGGAGAACGGATTCGACGCGGTCAATATGGCCGGTGGTCTGGTGCAGTGGCGTGCGGCGGGTGGACCGCTCACCGATTTGTGAGAGCGGTCCGGCTCAGTGCTGCTGTGGTCCGGCCTCCAGCGATGCCTTGTGCGCGCCCGCGCTGACCCAGTCCTGCACGCTGCTGTCGCGGGTCAGGTTGATATAGATGCCTGTGGCCTCGACGAAGTAGCGGTGGCTCACCGACGACCACTGGGACTTGG
The DNA here is from genome assembly GCF_009604405.1 of Nocardia macrotermitis. Lineage (GTDB taxonomy): Bacteria > Actinomycetota > Actinomycetes > Mycobacteriales > Mycobacteriaceae > Nocardia > Nocardia macrotermitis. Next base: position 48,261 of record NZ_WEGK01000004.1, on the reverse strand, counting down.
TGGCGGCGGAGATGTTGCCGTCGCAGGTCGAACTGCCGGTTCCCGTTGTGGGGCAATAGATCACCCAGTCCTGGACGGGGCCGTCCAGGGCGTTGTAGGCGGCTCGGGCCGATGTCGCGTTGGGGAAGACGAGTACGTTCACCGACACCAGGATGTGGTCGGCGTTGTCGATGTAGGAACCGGTGACGTCCGTGGTGCAGTTGTTCTGGTTCAGGGCCTGGGTCACGTTCGCGGAATCGGCCTGGTGGGTGCACGGGTGGATGCCCGACGCCGTGCGCGTGTACAGGACACCCTTGGCATCCGTGAAGGTTTGCGGCAGTAGGGAACTCGTGGTGATCGAGGTCTTGTCGGTGGAGGCGTCGTCGAGGGTGCCCGGATCGAACGGCGGGGTGGTCGGGACCGTCGTGTAGGTCGTCGTCGGGGACCAGCTCTCCGTGGTCGTCGAGGTGGCCGCGGCCACGGAACTGTGGTGGCTGCCGGAATTGCTCGCGACGACCGCGATCACCGCGACCAGCGCGACGATGACGATACAACCCAGCATGATGGCGATCACCTTGCCCGCACCACCCGATTGCGACGGCGGGTAGTACGGCTGCTGCCCCATCGGCTGCTGCCAAGCCTGCTGCCCCGGTTGCTGCCAGGTCTGCTCGATCGGTTGCTGCGGCCAGGATGGTTGGCCCGGTTGCTCGGGCCACGACTGCTGGGTCGGCTGCCAGGGCTGCGCGTTCTGCCCGGTGAACGGTTGCTGCGGAGTCTGCCCGGTGAACTGGGTCTGCTCCGGCAATGGCTGTTGCGGGGTCTGCCCGGTGAACTGGTTCTGCCCGGTGAACGGTTGCTGCGGATTCTGCCCGGTGAACGGAGTCTGCCCCGGCAACGGTTGCTGCGGGGTCTGCCCGGTGAACTGGGCCTGCCCCAGCAACGGTTGCTGCGCAGCCTGCCCGGTCAACGGCTGCGGCGTCGAACCGGTCTGCCCCGGCTGCTGCGGCCACGTCGGCTGCACTCCGGGCTGCTGCGGCCACCCCGGATTCGCTTGCGGCTCAACACCACTCGCACCACCCCCGTACCACACCGTCGGTTGTGACGGCTGCACCGGTTGCGCCGGATACGGCGTGGTCGGCACCCAGTCCGTCCCCTGCCCCGGATCGCCGCCGAGATTGTCACCCTGACCGGGCGTCGGATTCTCGCCTGGCATCTTCTTCTTCCCTCCCGCAGACGGACGATTCCGCCTGAACACGCTGCCCGGAGTGTAGAACACCCGGGCAACGGAGTTCGCCCGCTGTTGTCGACCCGTACCGCGGTCGCCACGCGGACGCCGATCCCACCCCGGCGGGAAACATTCAGCCCCGCAGGCGAATTCGCCTACTTACGCAACAGCTGGGCAACCTGGAGCAGCTGCATCTTCGACGGGGGTTCGGGTTCCTCGGTGGCGTGCGGATCGATGATCGCGGTGCGCGCGATGACCTCTTCCGGTTCGGCGAACGCCTTGTACTTCTTGTCGCCGAGCAACTGGTAGGTGAGGTAGCCGACGAGCAGGCCGCGGGTGATGCGTTCGGTCTTGGGCTCGAATTTGGTCGCGCCCAGGGCGGCGAGGGCGCGGCGGCCGCGGACGATGCCGTTGCGGGAGGCGCCGTCGACCGAGCGCAGGACCGCGGGGCCACCCCAGGCGGCGGCCAGGGCGACGGCGTCGGAGCCGACCTCGTCGAGATCGGTGCTGCCGCCCAGGATCAGGGCGGGGGATTCGATACCGGGTGCGAGGGATTCGGCCGAGGGCGCGGTGACCGCGGGATACAGCGCGGCGACTGCGGCGACCTTGCGCTGCGATGCCGCGATGACCGCCGCACCCGCACCCATACCGTGACCGGCCAGGGCCAGTTTGCCGGGATGCACGCTGATCTTGCCCTCGCCGAGCCGCACGCCGGTGCAGATGTCCAGGGTGGTGAGCAGATCGGTGGCCAGGTTCAGGTGCGAGGGGATCGGTCCGCGTTCGGTGTCGGGTGCGGCCGCGACGAAACCCCAGGACGCCAGATGTTCGAGCAGCTTGCGGTAGTTGCCCGCACCGGCGAGCCAGCCGTGCCCGAACACGACGGCGGGCAGATTCGAGCCCGTCTCGGGAGTCAACACCAACCCGGGCTGCCCGGCGATGCCGAGATTGCCGTGCAGGACCCGATGCGGGCCGGGGCTGGCCAGGAGGCTCAGGAGTGATTTCACAGACGCCGACACGACGTCGAATTTATCCGATGCTCGCGCGCGGACGGCGTTTCGTCGGATCCCGGGATCGTCGCCGGGGCGCGCGATCACCGTCGCAACGCGTCTGCCAGCGGTTTCACGATTTCGAAAAAAGTTCTGCCGCCGACGTTCGGCCCGGACGCGCCCGAGTCACGGATACGCTCACGACCGCTTCGCTCGAGCGAATGTGTCCCTTTACCATCGCGAACGAGCGCAGCCGGGCAGGCGCGCGAGCGCATGTCACGGCCCTGTCGCCGTCCCCGGTGCGCCCCAGTACGCTGGGGCCCCATGTGCGGAATCGTGGGCTACGTGGGATACCGGGACGCGCTCGGCGTCGTCGTGGACGCGCTGCGCCGTATGGAGTACCGGGGATACGACTCCGCGGGCGTGGCCATCCTGGACGGTGCGAGTGGGATCGCCGTGGAACGGAAGGCCGGTCGGCTGGCCAATCTGGAGGCCGAGCTGTCCGAGGCCGGGGTGACGAACTTCGCCGGGACCACCGGCATGGGCCACACTCGCTGGGCCACCCACGGTGCGCCCACCGATCGCAACGCGCACCCGCATCGCGACTCGACCGGTGCGGTCGCCGTGGTGCACAACGGCATCATCGAGAATTTCGCACCGCTGCGGCACGAACTGGAAACCGCCGGGGTGGAGTTGCGCAGCGATACCGACACCGAGGTCGCGGTGCATCTGGTGTCGCGGGCCTACGCCTCGGGGCCGACCGCGGGTGATTTCGTCGGCAGCGCGCTGGCCGTGTTGCGCCGGCTCGAGGGCGCGTTCACGCTGGTGTTCACCCATGCCGAACATCCGGGCACGATCGTGGCCGCGCGGCGGTCGACGCCGCTGGTGGTGGGCGTCGGCAAGGGGGAGATGTTCATCGCCTCGGATGTCACCGCGTTCATCGAACACACCAGGGAGGCAGTCGAACTCGGGCAGGACCAGGCGGTGGTGATCACCGCCGACAGCTATGCGGTCACCGATTTCGACGGCAATACCGAGGGCGTGCGGACCCGTCCGTTCACCATCGACTGGGACCTGGCCGCCGCCGAGAAGGGCGGTCACGACTACTTCATGCTCAAGGAGATCGAGGAACAGCCCGCGGGCGTCGCCGAGACGCTGATGGGGCATTTCGACAAGGGCCGGATCGTGTTGGACGAGCAGCGTCTGGCCGATCAGGAGTTGCGCGATTTCGACAAGGTCTTCGTAGTCGCCTGCGGCAGTTCGTATCACGCGGGTCTGCTCGCCAAGTACGCCATCGAGCACTGGACGCGGCTGCCCGTCGAGGTGGAGCTGGCCAGCGAATTCCGTTACCGCGACCCGGTTTTGGATCGTTCCACGCTGGTGGTGGCGATCTCGCAGTCGGGCGAGACCGCCGACACGCTCGAGGCCGTGCGGCACGCCAAGGAGCAGAAGGCGCGCGTGCTGGCCATCTGCAACACCAACGGCGCACAGATTCCGCGCGAGTCCGACGCGGTGGTGTACACCCGTACCGGACCCGAGATCGGGGTCGCCTCGACCAAGGCGTTCCTGGCGCAGATCACCGCGAATTACCTTGTCGGACTTGCCCTCGCGCAGGCGCGCGGGACCAAGTATCCCGATGAGGTGGCGCGCGAGTTCGGGGAACTCGAGGCGATGCCGGAGCTGGTCGAGCGGGTGCTGGAGACCGCGCCGCAGGTGCGGGAGATCGCGCGCCGGTTCGCCGACGCCTCGACGGTGTTGTTCCTGGGCCGCCACGTCGGGTATCCGGTGGCGCTCGAGGGTGCGCTCAAACTCAAGGAACTGGCGTACATGCACGCCGAGGGTTTCGCCGCCGGCGAGCTCAAGCACGGCCCGATCGCGTTGATCGAGGAGGGGCTGCCGGTCATCGTGGTGATGCCCTCGCCGAAGGGGCGCGCGGTGCTGCACTCCAAGCTGCTCAGCAATATCCGGGAGATCCAGGCCCGTGGCGCGCGCACCATCGTGATCGCCGAGGAGGGTGACGACACGGTGCGTCCCTTCGCCGACCATCTCATCGAAATCCCCGCCGCCCCAACCCTTTTCCAGCCGTTGCTGTCGACGGTCCCCTTGCAGATCTTCGCCGCCGAGGTGGCTCAGACCCGCGGCTACGACATCGACAAGCCTCGCAACCTCGCGAAGTCCGTCACCGTCGAGTAACGGTATTCGCTTGGGTGGCAACCGATTCGCCCAGCGGTGCTCGTGCTGGCGATGAGCAGGGTAGCAGCAGGCTGATCAGCAGCATGCGCTTGCGCGGGACGCGGGTCCCGAGGCCGGTCATGATGGGCGCGCCGATCGGCACGCCGATCGCGTATCCGCTGATCAGTGGGCCCGCGGTGGGGGTCGGTACGTGATAGCCGCTCGCGATATCGGGCGGCTACGTCACGGTCCGACAGTGATCACGGTAGCGATACTCGGATATTGGGCAGGATTTGCTCGGCGGCCTTCACGAGCCTGGCATCGAAAGTCAGGAGCCGGGCATCGTGCATTGCGGCAACCGCCAGGTAGGCGGCGTCGTAGACGGACACGTTGTGGCGCATCGCCCACACCGAGTGCAGCAGGGTCGTATCCGTACCGATGTAGTCGATATGCATGGCGGTGAGTGCGCGGAATGCCGCGTCGGCGTCATCGGCGGTCAGATGGTTGCCCAGCACGGCCTTGCGTAGCGTTCGCATAACTTCCAGTGGCATATGCGCGGGAGCGACCCAGATATCGTCCGCGCTCAATGCCGCGCGTGCGGCATTGCCCTGTTCTTTCGGGCTGGACAGGGCCATGACCATGACATTGGCATCGACGACGATCACTCGTCGTCCTCGCGTCCGTCCCGGATCTCGGCTACTACTTCATCTGCGTCGAGGTCGAGTCCACGATGTCCGACCATGCTCTCGAGCAGGTGCCTGTTCCGTTCGCTACGCAGCTCTCGCTCCAGTAGTGCCCGCAGGTAGACCTGAGTCGACTGCCCGCGGGCCGCGGCGCGCGCGGCAATGGCATCGCGGACTTCCTCGGGTACGTCCTTGATTTGGATTGCGACCGACATGCTCCGAGAATAACATGCGAATGTCATGCGCATGTCAGGTCGAGGCGTTGAACGCGTCCGCCGCGCACGGGGCGCACTCGTGCATATCGTCCGGCGTGAGTGGTTCGGCGGGTCACTGTCGGATAACGCGCTGTGATCGGATGGCGTATCTGTGCCGCCCGGCCCGTCGTGGCCCGGTTTTGTCGCTCTCGCGCTGGTCACGTGGGTGTGATCGATCGGCGGGTGGGGCCCGAGAGTTAGATATGTCTCTTTCGAAAGTATGTTTAGTTATCTTGTAGTTCATCTTCTGTTAACTTGTCGCGACCATTCTGTGACTTGCCGAGATGAGCTGCCAGCCCATCTCCCGCGTGTGGACACGACCGCTTCCGCGACATCCGTCGCCACGGCCGCGTCGGCTGTCGCCGGTTCGATCCGGTGTGAGACCGCGCGAATCCGCGCCACGTCTCCGGACAACTGAATCTCCGAATCACACAACACAACCGACAAACCGAACAGCTAGCGGCGAGGATTTCGACCGACCGGTCGAGGGGTGCGCACGCGATACTGTCGCGCGTCAGAAACACAGTCGAGATGCATTTTCGAAAACTGATCCCCTTCACCCTGCTCGCCGCCGTCGCGGTGACACCCGTCGTCGCGAACGCCGAGACGCCCATCGCGGGCGTGCCGCCACAGCTCCAGCAGCAGGCTCAGCAGCTGACGCAGCAACTTCCGGCGATGCAGCAAGCTCAGCTCCAGCAACTCCTCCAGCCGCTGCCGCAGCCGTTACCGCAGCTGCTGCCGCCGGTCTTCCCGAACAACCTGGACGGCTGGATCCACAACGCGCAGTACGTGATGGCGCAGCGCGGCATTCCCGGCAGTTACGACGGGATCCACCGCAACATCATGCGGGAGTCCGGCGGTAACCCGCGCGCGATCAACCTGACCGATTCGAACGCGGCCCGCGGCATCCCGTCGAAGGGGTTGATGCAGGTCATCGACCCGACGTTCCGCACCTACCACGTGGACGGCACGTCGTGGGACATCTACGATCCGGTCGCCAACATCGCCGCCGCCTGCAACTACGCGGCGCACCGGTACGGCACCATCGACCGCGTGTTCTCGGCGTACTGAGTCTTTCGCGCTCCGGCTACTGCACGGTGACGGTGCCGTGCATTTCCGGGTGCAGCGGGCACAGGTAGCGGTAGGTGCCCGGGACGTCGAAGGTGTGACTCCACGTGCCCGTATTGAAGATCGGGCTGTCGATCCCCATCGCGCTGTCTCCGATGCCCTGCACCGCGTGCGGGAAACGGTCGGCGAATTTCCAGGTCACGGTGCCGCCGACCTTGATGGTGATCGCGTCGGGGGAGAACTTCATGTCCTTCACCTCGACCGTCACCGCCCCCTCCGGCGCCGCCGTGCTCGAAGTCCCCGATGCGGCGCTCGAACTCGACGTCGGCGCGGATGTCGTTGTCCCGGAACCACATCCACTCACCATCAGCGTCCCCGCGAGCGCGGCCACCCCCAATCCGGCGCGCAACATCTTCCGGCGGCTCCAGTCCATCGGCATGCCGCCCACCTTATCCCGCCCCCGAACCCCCCGATCCGCCGCAGCACCGTTGCTCGTTTCGCGCGGGCAGGTGCTGCTCGTGGCACTGACGAGATCCACGACTCATCGCCGGTGTGAGTGACGCGAGCGCGGTGCGCCGGTGCGAGGCATATCGATTGCGGACAGCTGGGGATGTGCCGGTGACAGGCCAGCCCGTGTGATCGAAATGCGATGGGGAGTAGGCGAAATGCGTCGGGCTGCGGGGAGATGCTCGGCATTGTGGTGTGCGCGTTGCCTCACCTCTGCGGAACCGTTCGGACCGGCGCGTTCTGCGCTCCGACAGGTGATCCGAAAGCGCGAGATCGTTCGGTTCGGTGACGGAGTCCGGCTGGTGGAACGGGTGCGGGTTGTAGCCGGGCGGATGTGTCGGTGGTGCGGCGTAGTCTGCTGGCGTCGGGAGAGCCGGGTGGGTAGGAGGCGGGTGATGGCGGTGCGCGGGTATTACACGGGGGACGAGGTTCGGGCAGCGGAGGCGGAGCTGTTCGGGCGGGTGGCGGCGGGGGTGCCGATGCGGCGGGCGGCGCATGGGCTGGCGAATGTGGTGGTGGGGGAATTGCGGGAGCGGACCGGCGGGGTGGTCGGGCGTGCGGTGACGTTGCTGGTGGGGTCGGGGGACAACGGTGGGGATGCGCTGTGGGCGGGGGCGATGCTGCGGCGGCGCGGGGTGGCGGTGTCCGCGGTGTTGCTGGTGCCCGAGCGGGCGCATGCGCAGGGGTTGGCGGCGTTGCTGCGTGCGGGTGGGCGGATTCGGGAGGATGTCGGTTCGCCGGATCTGGTGGTCGACGGGATCGTCGGGATCTCCGGACGTGGCCCGTTGCGGCCGTGCGCGGCGGAAATCGTTGCGGCCGTGGATGTTCCGATCATCTCGGCGGATCTGCCCAGCGGGGTAGATCCGGATACCGGTGTGGTGGCCGGGCCCGCGGTGCAGGCCGATGTGACGGTCGCGTTCGGCGCGTACAAACCGGTGCACGCGTTGGCCGCGCCCCGATGTGGGCGAATCGAGTTGGCGCCCATCGGATTACGTCTGCCCGAGCCCGAACTTGCCGCGTTGGCACCGGCCTCGATCGGTGCGGAGTGGCCGGTCCCGGGTCCCTCGGACGACAAGTACTCCCAAGGTGTGACGGGCATCTGCGCGGGAAGCGATACCTATCCGGGTGCGGCGGTGCTGTGCACGGGCGCGGCTGTCGCGGCGACTTCGGGAATGGTCCGTTACGCCGGGACCGGCGCGGCGCAGGTACTCGCGAACTTCCCGGAAGTTGTCGCCGCCGAGACGATCTCGTCCACGGGCCGAGTGCAGGCATGGGTGGTCGGCCCCGGTGCCGGTACCGACGACCTTGCCCGCGAACGACTTTCGGAGATCCTCGCGACGAACCTGCCCGTGGTCGTCGACGCGGACGCCCTGACCCTTTTGGCCACCGACCCCGCCCTGCTCACCGGCCGCACCGCACCGACCGTGCTGACCCCGCACGCCGGTGAATTCGCCCGCCTCACCGGCGCGGACCCCGGCCCCGACCGAGTCGCCGCCGTCCGCGACCTCGCCGAAAAATGGCAGGTCACAGTGCTTTTGAAGGGTCGAGCAACCCTGATCGCCACTCCCGGCCACCCGACCCTGGTCAACGAGGCAGGCGGCTCCTGGGCCGCCACCGCGGGCGCGGGCGATGTCCTGTCCGGCGTCCTGGGCGCACTCCTGGCCACCGGCCGCGACCCATCCTGGTCCGCCGCGGCCGCCGCCCGCGTCCACGCCCTCGCCGCCAACCTCGCGGCCCACGACCGATCCCCCAGCGGTCCGGGCGCTCCGATCTCCGCATCACCGCTGCTGCACCACATCCGCTCGGCGATCCAAACCCTGCGCGCCAGCGTCGTCCGGTCGTAGGTGGCCTGGTTCTCCGACGACCAGGCGGTCTGCCAGCGGTCCGGGGTAGGCCCTACTCGCCCTGGGCCAGTTTGGACACCGGTTCCCATTCGCGCCACAGGGCGAGGCGGGACTCGTAATCGGCGGTGGCGATGCCGAGCGGGTCGACGCCGAAGAAGATGCGTAGGGGCGGCTGTTCGGCGTCGACGATGTGCAGGATCGCTGCTCGGGTGCCGGTCGGCTCGCCGATGCGACGTTCGCCGCGGATCCGCTCACGCGCGGCGCGGGCATCCGCGTAGGCGGGGATCGCGGTGCTGCGCACCGCGGACGAGCCCGACCAGTCGGTGCTGAAACCGCCCGGCTCGATCAACGTCACGTGGATGCCGAATCCGGCGACCTCCTGCGCGAGCGACTGCGACATGCCCTCCAGCGCCCACTTCGACGCGTGGTACGCACCCAGATTCGGAAACGCGCTGATCCCGCCGATACTCGACACCTGCAGAATGTGCCCGCTGCCCTGCGCGCGCAGAATCGGCAACGCCGCCTGCGTCACCCACAGCGCGCCGAACACATTCGTCTCGAACTGCGCGCGGATCTCCTGCTCGGTGAGTTCCTCGATCATGCCGAAATGGCCGTACCCGGCGTTGTTCACCACGATGTCGAGTCGCCCGAAATGCGCCGCCGCCTGCTGTACGGCCGCGAAATCCGCGTCCCGATCGGTGACGTCGAGGTGCAGCGGCAGGAAGGTGTCGGGGTAGTCGGCGGTCAGATCGTCGAGGGTGCTCATCTCGCGCGCGGTCCCCGCGACCCGATCGCCCCGCTCGAGCGCCGCGATCGCCCATTCGCGGCCGAATCCGCGCGACACACCGGTAATGAACCAAACCTTGCTCATCGGGAGCCTTCCCTATCAGTGGTCCGGGACAGCTACTGCCCCGAGATCAACCGTAGGCACCTGGAGTGCACTCGAAGCAAGCGCTACTCCGTGACTTCGTCGCGGATTGCGGCGAGGATGCTGGAATCAGCGACCCGGACGCGATGGTCCAGACCGACCGGACGATGGTCCAGGACCCGACAATGGCAGGATCGGTAGCCGTGAACAGCCCAGCAGCGCAGGTGGAGACCGTCATCGACCTGGACGCCATCGCACACAACGTGCGAGTGCTGCGCGAATACGCCGGTGATGCCGGAGTCATGGCCGTGGTCAAGGGCGACGGCTACAACCACGGCGCCGCGCAGGTCGGCCGTGCCGCGCTGGCGGCCGGTGCGGTCGAACTCGGCGTCACCACCATCACCGAGGCGCTGGATCTGCGCGCCGCCGGAATCGACGCGCCGATTCTGAGCTGGCTCAACGCCGTCGACGCCGATTACACCGCCGCGGTCGCCGCCGGGATCGAGCTCGGCGTGTCCTCGGTGTGGCAGCTGCGGGCGATCGAACAGGCCGCGCGCGCCACGGGCGTCACGGCCACCGTCGCACTCAAGGTCGATACCGGATTGAACCGCAACGGCGTCTCCGATATGGAATATCCGCAGGTCCTGGCCCTGCTGCGGGAGCTGGTCGACGAACGCGCGGTCCGGTTCCGGGCGATCTTCTCCCATCTCGCACACGCCGACACCCCGCAGCATCCGGGTAACGACAGGCAGCGCGATCGCCTGCTCGACGCCATCGCCCAGGCCAAGGAGTTCGGCCTCGAACCCGAACTCGCCCATCTGGCCAATTCCGCCGCCGCGCTGGCCCGGCCCGATCTGACCTTCGACATGGTCCGGCCGGGCATCGCGATGTACGGGTTGTCGCCGCTGGAGGAGACCAATTTCGGGCTACGTCCCGCGATGACGTTCCAGGCGCAGGTCGTGCTGGTCAAACGGGTCGCCGAGGGGGAGGGCGTGTCGTACGGCCACGAGTGGGTCGCTCCGCGCGACACCACCGTGGCGCTGATCCCGGCCGGATACGCGGACGGCGTGTTCCGTCCTCTGGGCGGCCGGATCTCGGTCCGGATCGGCGAACGCGACTATCCGAGCGTGGGACGGGTGTGCATGGATCAGCTGGTGGTGGACCTGGGCGACGACGCCACCGGGGTCGCCGAGGGCGATACCGCCGTGCTGTTCGGCGGCGGCCCGGGGCAGACGCACCCGCAGCGCTGGGCCGATCTGCTGGGTACCATCCACTACGAAATCGTGTGCTCGCCGCGTGGACGGGTGGTGCGGCGTTATGTCGGCGGAGGGGCTTGTTCATGAAATATGCTCGGCCACAGGGGATCACGAAGGTCGTCTGTCAGGGCAGCATGGCCACCGCGGGTGTGCTCGGCGCGTTGGCCGCGGCGCACGCGCTGCGTCGCATCGGCGCGACCGTGCAGTGGCCCGCGCGCGGCGACGACCTGCGTGACGAGGATTTCACGCTGCTCGACCGCGATCGGGCGCGCACGGTACTCACCGAAGACGGTGTGGCGCTTGCGGTCCGGGAATGCGGTCCCGAGGATGCCCCCGCCACCGTGATTTTCGTGCACGGCTTCTGCAACAGTATGGAGTCCTTCCACTTTCAGCGCCGCGACCTCGAAAAACTGTGGGGCCCAAGGGTTCGCATGGTCTTCTTCGATCTGCGCGGGCACGGCCGCTCGGGCGAACCCGGGGCCGGTAGCTGTACGGTGCCGCAGCTGGGCCGCGATCTGGTCGCGGTGATTCGGGCGTGCGCGCCGGACGGCCCGCTCATGCTGGTCGGACATTCCATGGGCGGTATGGCGATTCTCGCCGCGGCCGCGCAGTTCCCGGAGCTGTTCGCCGCGCCGGGCGCGCCGGGGCGGGTGCGGGCGGTGGCCCTGCTGTCGACCGCGGCGGCGGAGGTGGCCGCGGCGGGTGTGCCGCAGCTGCTGCGCAATCCGGCGCTGGACGGATTCCGCGTCGCGGTGCATGCCGCGCCCGCGATGATGCAGGCCGGGCGGGTCGCCGCGCGACAGGTGATCAATCCGATCCTGCACGTCAGTTCGTTCCACGGTGAGGTGAGTCCGACGCTGTCGCGGTTCACCACCTCGATGATCGATCGGACGCCGGTGTCCACGGTGGTGAAATTCCTCGGCGCGCTGCGGGTGCACGACGAATCCGCGGCGTTGCCGACCCTGGTTCCGCTGCCGGAGTTGGTGCTCAGTGGCGGGCACGACATGGTGATCCCGTTCCGGAATTCGGTCGCGCTGGCCCGCAGCCTGCCCGATGCCGATCTGGTCCGCGTCACCGACGCCGCGCATATGGTGCATCTGCAATACCCGGATTTGGTCAATGCCGCGCTGGATCGCCTGCTGCTGCGCGGCGGGCTGCTCGGCACCGGGGGAAGGCAGGAGGTCGCACGTGGCTGAGCAGCGGATACTGCCGACGGTCGAGGACACCGAGGCGCTCGGCCGCGAACTCGCCCGCGATCTGGGGCCGGGTGATCTGGTGGTACTCGACGGTCCCTTGGGCGCGGGCAAGACCGCCCTGACCCGCGGCCTCGCCGACGGCCTCGGCGTGCAGGGCCGGGTCAGCTCGCCGACGTTCATCATCGCCCGCCAGCACCGCGCCGGTGACCACCCCGGCGCGATCGGCATGGTCCACGTCGACGCCTACCGCCTCGGCGGCGACCTCGACGAACTCGACTCCCTCGACCTGGACACCGACCTCGACCACGCCGTCGTGGTCGTCGAATGGGGCCTGGGCGTCGTCGAACACCTCACCGACCGCCACCTGCGCGTCCTCCTGCGCCGCGAACCCGACTCCGACGTCCGCACCGCGACGTGGGAGTGGGTCGCCGGTTGATGCGACTGCGGTCTCCGTGAGTCCGAGGCCGGAAGCCATTCCACGATCGGTCCGCAGGTCTGCCGGCGGCAACTGTGCAATCGAGCGAGGGTCGATGTGCGAGGGCGACTGCTCGACGCGGGGCACATTCGTGTTCGGACGATGGGGTGAGTTGCGAGTCCGGCCGCGCATCCGGTTTCGGATAACCGGCGCTCATCAACCCCGACGGGGTCGGGGGTAGTGGAGTTGAGTTGGTTGCGCGGATATCGTGCCTGATCCATGGTGGGGGATCCCGATCCGGATCCGGAGATTCATGGACGGCCGGGGTGCGGCGTCGGCCAGCGGGCCGGCACGTGCGGGGGTCTCGCGATGTGTGTGATGCCGGACACCCGCTGGAGGTTCGAGTTCTCGGATCGGATGTTTGCGGGGTGCGGCGGCGGTCGTATCGATGCTGGTAGTCGTTGTGCCGCTTGGGGGTTGGGGATAGCTGTGGATGCGGTGCGATTGCATGCGGTGTGGCCGGTGATCGCGCGGGCGACGGTGGGGTGAACCGGAGGCGGGCGGGTTGCCGTCGGGGAGGTGGCCAACCGGTATCGTTGGGGAAATCATGCTAGTACTAGCCCTCGACACCGCGACGCCTGCTGTCACCGCGGGACTGGTGGCACTGGAACGGACCGAGCCCCAGCACCACGAGGTCCGCACGCTCGCGTCCCGGGTGACCGTGGATGCCCGCGCTCACAACGAGGTGCTCACCCCGCAGATCCTCGAATGCTTCGACACCGCAGGGCGTTCCCGCGATGAACTCGACGCGGTCGTCGTCGGGGTCGGGCCGGGGCCGTTCACCGGACTGCGCGTCGGCATGGCGACCGCCGCCGCCTTCGGGGACGCGCTGGGTCTGCCGGTGTACGGGGTGTGCAGCCTGGATGCGATCGCCGCGGCCGCCTGGCGCGACATCTCCGCGGTCGATGCCGAACTGCTGGTCGTCACCGATGCCCGGCGTCGCGAGGTGTACTGGGCGCGTTATCGCGCGGTGTCCAAGGCCGCGCTGGCCGGATCGTTCGTGGTCGGCAACGGGAACGGCGGTCCGCGCGCGGGCGCGGTGGTGCGCGTCGCCGGGCCGCAGGTGTGCAAGCCGGGTGAGCTGGAGTCCGGGGATTCCACCGTGATCGCCGGATCCGCTTCGCACGTCGACTTTTTCGACCTTCCGGTGCTGCCGGTGGAGACCCCGTCCCCGGCCGGACTGGTCAGCTGCGCCGCCGCCGAACTGCTCGCGCGCGCGACCCCGCAACCGCTGGTCCCGCTGTACCTGCGCCGCCCCGACGCGGTCGAACGCAGCTATCAGGCGGTCCGAGCATGAGCGGTCAGGGCCGGAGGCGGCAGCGGAGCGTCACCACGCAGGCCCCCGCTCATGCTCCGAATGGGCACAGCATGAGCGGTCAGGGCCGGAGGCGGCAGCGGAGCGTCACCACGCAGGCCCCCGCTCATGCTCCGAATGGGCACAGCATGAGCGGTCAGGGCCGGAGGCGGCACACTCTCGAGGGCACGGCGTGAGCGACCGGATCGCACCGGCGATCCGGATCGAGCCGATGGACCGATCCGCGATCGACCGCTGCGTGGAACTCGAACAGCTGCTGTTCCCCGAGGACGATCCCTGGCCGGATGTGGCCTTCGAATCCGAACTGGCCGCCGCGCACAACCGCTACCTGGTCGCGCGCGACGAGTACGGCCACCTGGTCGGCTATGCCGGGATCGCGCTGCTGGGTCCGCTGGAACATCCGGAGGCCGAGATCCACACCATCGGCGTCGATCCGGACAGCCATCGCGGCGGTATCGGCACCACGCTGCTGCGCGCGCTGCTGGCCGAGGCGGGTAAGCGCGGCGGGCCGGTCTTCCTCGAGGTCCGCACCGACAACGTTCCGGCGATCGCGCTGTACGAGAAGCACGGCTTCCACATCATCGGCCTGCGCAAGAACTACTACCAGCCCAGCGGCGCGGACGCGTTCACCATGCGCCGCCCCGCGACCGAGGGTTTTGCCGATCCGAACGGGGTACGCACGTGAATCGCGCCGTCCCGCCGGACTCCGGTATCCACTCGGTCTGTGAAATGTACTGTCGCACAATGGATGTGCGTATCGACAGGGGTGTGCGGGCATGATCGTGATGGGCGTGGAGAGCTCCTGTGACGAGACCGGCGTCGGCATCGTGCGCTGGCACGACGACGGCACCTGCGAACTGCTGGCCGACGAGGTCGCCTCGAGTGTGGAACAGCACGCGCGGTTCGGCGGCGTCGTGCCCGAGATCGCCTCGCGCGCACATCTGGAGGCGATCGTCCCGGCCATGCGGCGCGCGCTCGCGGCCGCCGGGATCGCCCGGCCCGACGCGATCGCGGTGACGATCGGTCCCGGCCTGGCCGGTGCCCTGCTGGTCGGCGTCGCGGCCGCGAAAGCCTATGCGGCGGCGTGGGACATCCCGCTGTACGCGCTGAACCATCTCGGCGGGCACGTCGCGGTGGACACCCTCGAACACGGTCCGATGCCGCCGTGCGTGGCGCTGCTGGTCTCGGGCGGGCACACGCATCTGCTGCACGTCACCGAACTGGCCGAGCCGATCACCGAACTCGGCAGCACCGTCGACGACGCCGCCGGTGAGGCGTTCGACAAGGTGGCCCGGCTGCTGGATCTGGGTTTCCCGGGCGGCCCGGCGCTGGATGCCGCTGCGGCACACGGTGATCCGCGGTCCATCGCCTTCCCGCGCGGCATGACCGGCCCCCGCGACGCGCCCTACGACTTCTCCTTCTCCGGCGTGAAGACCGCCGTGGCCCGCTACGTCGAGGCGGCGCAGCGCGAGGGCCGCGAACTGCCCATCCCGGACATCGCCGCCTCGTTCCAGGAGTCCGTCGCGGATGTGTTGACCCGCAAGGCGATTCGCGCCGCCCGGGACGTCGGCGTGGACACCCTCGTGCTCGGCGGCGGCGCGACCGCCAACTCCCGGATCCGCTCGATGGCCCAGGAGCGTTGCGCCACAGCCGGTCTCACCCTCCGCGTCCCCAAACCCCGCCTCTGCACCGACAACGGCGTCATGATCGCCACCCTCGGTGCCCACGTCATCGCGGGCGGCGCGAAACCTTCCCCCCTCACCGTCGCCACCGACCCGGGCCTCCCGGTCTCCACCACCCAATTGCCCTGACCCACACCGGAATCGACGCCATCGGTAGCGCCGACCGCGCTGCCGTGCACGTACTCTGGTGTTTGCTGATCGCGGTGGACCGGTCTCGATCAGCCAGCTATCGCGAGGTTCGAACTGCGGCCGAAACCACCTCTGCGAGAGCGTTGATCAATGTGATTTGCTCGGACCGAGCTACCGCGACTGTCTTCGGCCCGCTGCATCCTGGCGTAGCAGCTCACTCGGGAAACGAACGAGCCGACCTGTCGCGGGTCGGCTCGTTCGGCGGAGGCTACCGGGGTAGTTCCGGGCTGACGTTTGCAGCCCCGAACTACCTTCCGGCTCAGTGCTTTTCGGTGCCGTCGGCGTTGAGGATCAGCTGAGTGGCCTTGGCGGAGGTGAAGTCGAACATGCTGGACAGGTCGCCCGCGGTGGCTTCCGCGGTGTCGTTGCCCAGGAGCGGCAGGGACCAGTTGGATTCGATGAACTTCACGATCGAGGTCTCGTCGGTCAGGGTGTGGTCGACGTGGTTGACCTTCGAGTAGGGGGAGATCGCCAGCAGCGGCAGGCGCGGGCCGGCGCCGCAGCGACCCTGGTGACCGCCGAGCGCGGGCTTGCTCGCGCAGGGGCCGTACACGTCCGACTCACTGGTGGAACCGTTGATCACCGGACCAGCGACGTGGTCGTACCAGCCGTCGGAGTCGTCGTAGGCGATGAAGATCGCGGTGGACTTCCAATCCGGCGACTGCTGGATCGCGTTGATCCGGTCGACCAGGAAGTGCTGCTCATCGATCGGATCCGAGTAACCGGCGTGGCCGTCCTGATACTCGGACGCCTTCACATAGCTCACCGCGGGCAGCTTGCCCGCCTTGGCGGCCTGATCGAACCACTCCAGCCCGTACTGGTGATTGGCCGGACCAGCGTGCCCGACCTCGTCCAGCGAGGCGGGCGCGGTGTGACTCGGATTCGAGGTCGACTTGTAGTACTGGAACGGCTCGTGGTGCGGGCTGTAGTCCACCACCTGCTGACCACCGAGGTTCGCGTGCTTGGCGCCGCACACCGCCTTGCCGTCGGCGTTCTTACCGGTCGGGGTGAACCCGCCCTGGAACCAGCCCCAGCTGATGTTCTTCTCGTTCAGCGAGTCACCGATGTTCTTGCCGGTCATGGACATCAGATTGTCGGTGGTGGTGTGGCTCTTGTTCGAGCAGTCGTCGTAGACGGGATCGGCGTCACCGATATCGGAGCCGACGGCCTGCTCGTTCGGCGCGGCGACCACCTCCGGATCCTGCACCGGCTTACCGGTTTTCGCGTCGACGGCCTGCGCGCCGTAGGTCTGCGCGGCGGTCACCTCGAGCGCGCCCGGCGTGGACGGGCCGAAGGTGGTGTTGAAGGAGTTGTCGCTCAGCGCGTAGTGCTGGGCGTAGTTCCACATCGCGGTGACGGTGTTGCCGTCGTAGTAGTCCATCACGATCCCGTTGGGACCGTAGGCGGCCGGGCATTCGTCCTTCTGCGTCTTCTGGACGAACTGATCCATCTTGCCGTTGTTGTACGCCTCCTGCTCGGCCTTGTACGAGTGGTCCTGATCGCAGGTCATGGCCTGCGCCGGGCCCAAGCGCTGCGGCTGGAACAGATTCGGGTTGTGCGTCAACAGATCCGGGGTCAGCCCGTTCACCGCCGGGGTGCCCGGGGCCGCGGTGAACTGCACGCCGTCGGTGTTGGCGGCGTTCGGATATGTGCCGAAGTAGTGGTCGAACGAGATGTTCTCGTCGTAGAGGACCACGATGTGCTTGATCGGCGTGGTGGTCGTCGCGGACTGGTCGGTCGCCGTGGTGCTCGTCGAGGACGAGCAGGCGGCCGCGAGCAGTCCGGCCGTCGCGGCGGCGGCGGCGATCGTCGTGCGTCGCTTGTACTTTCCACCGCGGCCCTGCGCCGGTGCGCGCCACTGGGAGCCTGTACTCACGTATCCTCCTGGGTCGATCCCGATTCGCCGCTCATTGCGAAGTCACACGATAGTCACGAGCGGAGATTTCTCAGGGGTGAACACAGGGCGACATGCGTTTGTCGGATGGAAGATCCGCCTCATGTCAGCAGCGCCCGCGCGTAGAAGTCCGCCGCGTCGCGCACCCCCGGTAGTACGAAGAAATATCCGCCGCCGAACGGTGAGATGTAGTCGACCAGCGGTTCGTCCAGCAATCGCCGCTGCACGACCTCGAACTGCGCGTGCGGATCTCGTTGATAGCACTGGAAGATCAGGCCCTGATCGAGATTTCCGGCGTCGTCGTTGCCGCGGTCGTAATTGAAACTGCGGCGCAGGATCTGACTGCCCGCGGAGTCCGGGGTGCGCGGATTGGCCAGGCGGATATGGGCATTGAGCGGGATGACCAGTCCGGTGGGATCGTCGCTGTAGTCCGGCAGATCGCTCTCGTGATTTCCGCTCAGCGGCGCGCCGGTATCGCGCACCCGGCCGAACATGTTCTCCTGCTCGGTGATCGCGACCCGGTCCCAGAATTCCACGAGCATCCGGATCAGCCGGATCACCTGATAGGTGCCTCCGGCCGCCCACGCGGGTTCCCCGGTCCCGGCCCACACCAGACGTCCGAAATCGACGCTGCCCGGATTGGCGATACCGTCCTTGAAGCCGAACAGATTTCGCGGCGTCCCGCTCGGTCGGGGCGGGCTCACGAACCCGTTCATCCGCCAGCGCGGCTGCATCGCGCCCCGGGTCGCGCGGGTGATGTCGCGCAACGCGTGCACGCAGACGTCGGCGTCGGCCGCGGTGAGTTGCAGGCTCAGATCGCCGTGGCACCAGGCCGGACGTAGGTTGTCGTTGGGGAACATCGGCATCGCCGTCAGCCCGGCGGGCCGCTTCCCGGACAGCCCGTACCGCTCGTCGAACAGGCTCGCGCCGACGCCGACGGTGATCACCGGCCCGTTTTCCGGCAGGTCCGGACCGAGCACACCGTTGTCGGCGGGCGGTGCGGTGATACCGACCGCGGCCGGCGGCCCACCGGCGGCGAGCAGGCGGGCGCGTTCGGTGAGGATGCGGAACAGGTCGGTCAGCTCGGCCGGATTCTCGGCGATCACATCGAACGACGCCGTGATGCCCTGCGCGCCGTCCGGGGGCGGATCGGCGACCCCGGCCTGGTGGATCCCGTGGAACGGCGGCACCGCCCGCGCGGCGGGAATCGTGTGCAGTGCGGCGGGGGCGACCGCCGAGGCCGTGGTCACCGCGCCGCCGACGCCCGCGGCCATCGCGCCACGCAGGAAGGAACGTCGATTCGACGACGGATTCGCGGTCACTGGAACGTCTTTCGGGGTTTGCAGATGGTCGCGATCGGGGCGAGGTATTCCAGCAGCTGGCTCAGGGTGCCGTTGAGCTGCTCGCGATCCGGCCGGCTCAGCGCGGACACCGCGGTCCAGGCGCCGCTGGCCGGATTACCCGCCGTCGCGCCGAGATGATGGGTTTCGAGCTGGGTTTCGAAACGGTTCAGCCACGTGGTCACCCGCGGCAGCTGCTGGTAACGGGTGCGCAGCACCGGATCCAGCACGGTGAGCAACTCCCGGGTGCCCGCGATATTGGCCACGGCCGTGGCCAGCGAGCTGCCGCTGCCGTAGTCCGCGTCGCCGGTCATCTCGAATTGCAGGGTGTTCTCCAGGATTTCGTGCGTGCGCAGGCCCAGATCCAGCAGCGGGACCTGGATGTTCGGGAAATCCGCGACCAGTCCGTGCACATCGGTGGCCAGTTGACCGGTGGGTCCGGCCAGCGCCGCGAGCGATTCGCCGTGCCACAGGCCGTATTCCACCCGATGGAAGCCGGTGAAGTCCGGATCGGCGACGCCGCCGGGCAGACCGTCGGTGCGGCCGTCGAGTTTGCCGTCGTAATCGCCGAACGCGTCGTAGGCCGCGCCGAGCCGTTCGTAATCCAGATGCGCGGTCAACCAAGCGGTTCGGGCGGTGGCGAGATCACCCCCGGCGACGGTGTCGCGCAGGATGTCGGTGTCCGCGGCCAGCCGGGTCAGCCCCGCCGCGACGTAGTCCACGTACTGCTTGTCCGGCCCGTACAGATCCTCGGGGGTGACCGGCGGGATCGACGAGGCCGCGGCCGGTCCGGCGAGCGTGACGCTGGGCCCGGTGCTCATCGCGTTGCTCGAACCCGCTGTGGCGCAACGGAATGCGAAGGTGCCGCCGCCGATGTCGACGCGCATGTCGCGGGTGGTGTTCGGCCCGATGTCGGGCACCTCCGCGGCGATCGCGCCGGTGTGCACGTCGACGAGGTCGACGGTCGCGGGATTGGAACCGGTATTGCGGAAGTACAGGGTCTGCTGACCGGTGTGCGGATCGGTCCACCCCGCACCGCAGGCGTTCGCGGACACGTCGATGATCTGCTGAGTCGGTGTCGCGGGTCCGCCGTGCCCACAGGCGCTCGCCACCGCCGCGGTACTCGTCACGACGACGGCCACGACGATCCGGCGAACTGTTCCCATGCGCATGACCGCGCCAGCATACGGCAGGTGAACCCCGCCGAACCCGGACCGCACTCTCTGTACAGGGACTATTCACGCCGATGTCGCAATCGGACGATCACGACATCGAAAGACGCTCGGCCGGTGGAACTTCGGACGCTATTCGGCGGGGTGGAGGGTGGCTCGCGCGGCCGAACCGGTGTCGGCGCGCGGCAGGTGCGGGCCGCGACTCGGCGTCGGGGCGGTGCTGGTCGGGGTGGATGTGCCGTTCGAGGTGGGCGTGGTGCCGGGGACACTGCTCGGCACGGTGGGCTGGGGTGTGGTGGTGCCCAGCAGCGGGCCGAACAGGTGCGGCAGATCCGGCAGCGGGATGGACGGCAGGCCCGGATCCGGGCGCAGCGGCACGCCGGTGGTCGCCGGGGTGGCGCTCGGCGCGCTGCTGGACTGGCTGCTGGTGTCCGCTGTGGACGGAATCGTGGTGGCGGCGGTGTGCCGGCCGGGCACGGTCTGATCGGCCGGGGTGTTCGAGGTGGTCGGGGCCGTCGTCGTCGACGGTGCGGTGGTGGTACTGGGGAGATCTGCGGTGTGACTCGTACCGGCCGGGGTGACGTCGTTGTTGTCGGCGGTGGGGACGAGTTCCTTGACGCCGTAACCGACCACCAGACCCAGCACCACGACCACGCCCGCGAGGGTGCCGACGAGTTTGGTGAAGGTGCCGGGCTTCGCGTCGGAGCCGAGGCTGATCACCGGGAACGCCGACGGCTGCGCCGAATCGGCAACCAGCGCAGCGCCTTTCGCGGTCGCGGCCTCGGGCTCGGGCACGCTCAGGACGACCAGATCGAGCAGGTCGCCGAGGTCGTTGACCACGGCGGCCAGATTGGCGCAGCCGCCGATGACGGTGACCGCCCGCGGATATTTCGGCGCGCGATCGAACACCGCGGCCGCGAAGACCGCCGCCTCGTGCAGCAGATCCGCGGTCAACTCCTCGAAATCGGCGCGAGTGAGTTTGAGCGGCTGACCCGCCACGTGGTCGATGGTGACCGCCGGGGCGATGGACAGATGCTCCTTGGCCGCGCGGGCGCGGTTGAGCAGCATGGTGCGGTTGGGCCGGGTGCCGCGCCGCCGGAAGTGACAGTCGAGCAGGTGGTGGTAGATCAGCTCGTCCATCGCGCTGCCGCTGACGGCGTCGGTGCGCTCGCTGTGCAGCACCACGTCGTCGGCGACGTCGGCCACCGAGACCGTCATCCCGGTGGAGCCGAGATCGATCAGGCCGACCGTCTCGTACCTGTCCAGCAGGCCGGTGTGGCGCAGATAGGTGAGTGCGGCGGTGCTTTCCAGGATCAGTTGCACATCGCGGCGCTGACGGCCGATGGCGGAGCGGATCGCCACGGCCTGTTCGCGATCGCGGTAGGCGACCGCGATGGCGCCGGGGGTGGGAAACGGTTCGCCGGGGGTCACCGCCGGTCCGGCGGCGTGCGCACCGCGCGGGTACACGAATTCGCGGGGCATCTGGGTGGTCATCAACTCGATCGAGGAGGCCACCAGATCGCCGAGATCCGAATGCGCGACGTCGGCGGAGACGATGCGGTAGTCGAATTCCTGAGCGCCGTTGGGTGCGGTGGCGACGAGCGCCGAACACACCACTTCGTTCCCGGCGGAGATGCCGAGGGATGTTCGCATGTTCACCTCCCTTCGAGCGGATGGTCATCGTGTCGCCGACCATCGGGTGCGGGCGGCACGGGCATCCGCGTGGGTGGCGGATGGCCCGAGCCGATCGGGCCGGGCCCGTGGTCGGTGTGGGCGTGGGTCCGGTGTGCGCCAAGGGCTCGCGCGGGGTGAAGCACTGGGTACAACGCTCGACGGATCGCGTGACGATGTGGAACCATCCGAGGTGTACCTCCCGACGGCACGGGGCCGCTTGGCGGTACGACATCTTGTTGGCACGGCAACATCACGGAGCCGTCGTCCATAGTGTCACATTCCGTTATCCGAACGTTACAGATTTCTCGGATCAATTGCTACCGTGTTGACGATGTGACTCGAGTTACCTGTGAGGTCCCGGGTCATCGGGGGTTTCCGCCGAAAAGTCGTCGGCGTGTCGCGCAACGTGTCGCGATACGGCGGGTTGCGGGCGGCGGTACGGGGTCGCCGAAGAATCAGCACTACCCAACCTTGAGCGCTGGCACTCTGCTGTATAGAGTGCTAGGTGGCACCGCTGGAAGTTGCTCAGCTGCCAGCACGACCACTGCACTGGGGTCCCGGCACCCGCGACGACGGGGCTACGGGCAGGGTCGGCACACGACCGAAACCGTGCGTCCGGGGAACAGCCCCGGACGAGTAGAAATCCCCGAAAGTGGAGGGCTCAACGTGGCGAGCGTGAACATCAAGCCGCTCGAGGACAAGATCCTCGTCCAGGCCGGCGAGGCCGAGACGACGACCGCCTCCGGCCTGGTCATCCCCGACACGGCGAAGGAGAAGCCCCAGGAGGGCACCGTCATCGCCGTGGGTCCCGGTCGGGTCACCGACACCGGCGACCGCATCCCGGTGGATGTGAAGGAAGGCGACACCGTCATCTACAGCAAGTACGGCGGCACCGAGATCAAGTACGACGGCTCGGAGTACCTGATCCTGTCGGCGCGCGACGTGCTGGCTGTCGTCAACAAGTGACCCAGCCGTAGTCGAACGCTGCCCCGGCACCCCGAGACGGGGTGCCGGGGCAGCGTTCGTTACGCCCCCTTCCGCGGCGCTCCCGGTCCCGCGACGCCTGTGCGCGCAGGACCCGTCGAGCGCCGACGATCAGACACTGAAGGAATTCCGAAACATGGCAAAGCAGATCGAGTTCGACGAGAAGGCTCGTCGGGCAATGGAACGCGGTGTCGACAAGCTCGCCGACGCCGTCAAGGTCACGCTCGGCCCGCGCGGTCGGCACGTGGTGCTGGCCAAGGCGTTCGGCGGCCCGGCCGTCACCAACGACGGTGTCACCATCGCGCGTGACATCGACCTCGAGGACCCCTTCGAGAACCTGGGCGCGCAGCTGGTCAAGAGCGTCGCCACCAAGACCAACGACGTCGCCGGCGACGGCACCACCACCGCCACCGTGCTGGCGCAGGCGCTGATCAAGGGCGGCCTGAAGAACATCGCCGCCGGCGCCAACCCGATCGCCCTGGGCTCGGGCATGAGCAAGGCCGCCGACGTGGTCTCCGAGGCGCTGCTGGCGGCTGCCAAGCCGGTCTCCGGCGAGAAGGCCATCGCGCAGGTCGCCACCGTCTCCTCGCGGGACGAGGAGATCGGCGAGATGGTCGGCAAGGCGCTGACCACGGTCGGCAAGGACGGCGTGGTCACCGTGGAGGAGTCCTCCCTGGTGAGCACCGACCTCGAGATCACCGAGGGCGTGCAGTTCGACAAGGGTTACCTGTCGGCGTACTTCGTCACCGATCTGGACAAGCAGGAGGCGGTCCTCGAGGACGCCGTCGTACTGCTGCACCGCGAGAAGATCAGCTCGCTGCCGGATCTGCTGCCGCTGCTGGAGAAGATCGCCGAGGGCGGCAAGCCCGTGCTGATCATCGCCGAGGACGTCGAGGGCGAGGCGCTGTCCACCCTGGTCGTCAACGCGATCCGCAAGACCCTCAAGGTCGTCGCGGTCAAGGCCCCGTTCTTCGGTGACCGTCGCAAGGCGTTCCTGGACGACCTGGCCGTCGTCACCGGCGCGACCGTGGTCAACCCGGACCTGGGCATCACCCTGCGCGAGGCGGGCCTCGAGGTGCTGGGTTCGGCGCGTCGGGTCGTCGTCACCAAGGACGAGACCACCATCGTCGACGGTGCGGGCACCCAGGAGGCCATCGACGGCCGGGTCGCGCAGCTGCGCGCCGAGATCGAGGCCACCGACTCCGACTGGGACCGCGAGAAGCTCGAGGAGCGCCTGGCCAAGCTGTCCGGCGGCGTCGCGGTGATCAAGGTCGGCGCGGCCACCGAGACCGCGCTCAAGGAGCGCAAGTACCGGGTCGAGGACGCGGTCAGCGCGGCCAAGGCCGCGGTCGAGGAGGGCATCGTCCCCGGCGGCGGCACCGCGCTGGTGCAGGCGAGCACCGAGCTCGCCGACCTGCGCGCCTCGCTGACCGGTGACGCGGCCATCGGCGTCGAGGTCGTCCGCAAGGCGCTCGAGGCCCCGCTGTACTGGATCGCCAGCAACGCGGGCGTCGACGGTGCGGTCGTGGTCAGCAAGGTCACCGAGGGCAAGGACGGCTTCAACGCCGCCACCCTGGTCTACGGCGACCTGGTCGCCGACGGCGTCGTCGACCCGGTCAAGGTGACCCGCTCCGCGGTCCTCAACGCCGTCTCCGTGGCGCGCATGGTGCTCACCACCGAAAGCGCCGTCGTCGACAAGCCCGCCGACGACGAGGCCGACGACCACCACGGCCACGCCCACTGAGCCTTTGGCCTCCGCTCCGCTACGGCGTGTTCGCGGCCCCCAAGGCTCGCCGTTCGGCCCTCGAGACTCGGGCTTCGCCCATGCGCTTCGAGGGCCGAACGGCGAGCCGGCCGCGAACGGTCGCTCGAAGGCTCGCTCCGTGCGGGGCCGGGAGAGCACACGCGTCACGCAATAGCGGGTGACGGCTTCGGCTATCGAGCAGTCCGCTCATGTCTTCGGATGTGGGCGGGCTGTTTTCGTATCCGGTTGAACTTCGGCAAATTGTATTTGAAACGCAAGTATTCAGAATTGTGGGCCGTTTCCGATCATTCATGAATGTGAACGGCCCGTGGACTTATCCGGAATACGGGGAATCGCGGCCGCGGATTCGGTTGGCGCGCGGCGGGACACCGATCGTCAGGCGGTGGGGGAGCCCGGATGCACCGCATTGCGCGGTGTGCGGGCCGCTGGGGAACTTTCGGACTCTGCCGCGGCGATCATGTCCAGGACGCGATCGCGCAGCGAGGCGGGCGGTGGGGTTGCCGACGCCGAGGCGAACAGGGTGAGAGCTTGTCGGTTCAGCTGCACTTCCGTGTCGAAGTCCGCGCGCAGCGCCGGGTCGTCGGCTTCGGCGATCTCCCGCACCGCGCGCTGGTCCTCGTCGCCGATCGACCCGAGCGCGACCATGTGCGCGAGATCGATCTGGCTTTCGTTCATCTCACGTCACTCCCAAATTCTTCTTCAGTCTGGTCAGACCGTCGCGAATGCGAGATTTGACCGTCGGTAACCCTACGCCGAGTTGCGCGGCCACCTCCGCGTACGTGCGTCCGCCGAAGTAGGCCAGCGAAATCGCTTCCCGCTGTGTCGGAGTCAGCGTCTCCAGGCCCGCGCGCACGGCCTGCTGCTCCAGCCGCCGCCCGACCTCCTCGGTGACCTCGTCGAACTCGTTACCGAGAGTGCTTGCGCCGTAGGCGACTTCGCGTAGCGCGTGGGCCTGTTCGGCACGCACCCGGTCGACGGCGCGGCGATGTGCCAGCGTCATCAGCCAGGTGACCGCGGAACCCTTGGCCGGGTCGAAATTGGCTGCGGTACGCCAGATCTGGAGATAGACCTCCTGCGTGGTCTCCTCCGCGTAACCCGGATCGTGTAGAACGCGCAGCACCAGGCCGAATACGCGTGCACAGGTTCGGTCGTACAGTTCGGCGAAGGCCCGCTGGTCGGCCAGCCCACACCGTTCGAGCAGTGCCGCCAGTTCGAGTCCTTCGGCTGCGCGCGCCGTTACCGCAGAGTTCACGCTGGGGGGGTTCGCCCGCCCGTCCCGAAACGCTTGGTGGAACGAGTCGTCCTCTGCGGCCGACGGCCGCGTTGTCACAACGCTCCATTCTGTGTCATCGGCCACTACCGTAGCCTGCCGCTATGACCTCCTCCGCGCTGGGGTATCGGCAGAACCGACTGCGGCTCAGCGGTTTTCGGACATCGCTCGGCACGCGGAGAATTTTTCTCGAGACACGCCGCGGACACGCCGAGAACATCTGTGGAACGCCGTCTTCGCGCACAGTGGATCAACGTCGAACTCGCTCTGGTGGATTCGGTCTGCTGCGTGGTTGCGCATACCGTTTCCGCTGAATCGGGCGGCGCTGGCCGAATATCTCGGGCGGCAACGCTGCTGATCGCTGCACCGCAGGTCTCACGGCGGTAGCCGAATATTCCGGGTGCTTGTCCGTGCTGCTCACTGGCCGTCAACTCGAGTGGCCGGGTATTTGCTAGGCATTCGGCGCACCCGCGTCCACGGATGGGGAGAAATTTTCGCCGGACCTCGGTGACGCGGCCGAGGGCGCGACGGTACGACGTGCGGGCGGCTCAGACCGCGACGCGACGGCGGTTGCGGCGGGCGTGCATCTCGCGTTCGGTCTCGGACAGACCGCCCCAGATGCCGTAGGGCTCGCTGACCTTCAGCGCGTGGCTGCGGCACTGCATGAGCACCGGGCAGTTCCGGCAGATCTCCTTGGCACGCAGCTCACGCTGGGTGCGGGCACGGCCGCGTTCGCCATCGGGATGGAAGAACACCGAGGAGTCCACACCGCGGCACGAGCCGCGCATCTGCCAATCCCAGACATCGGCGTTAGGCCCAGGGAGGTGAGTGGGCATGGGCATGCTGAACTCCTTATGGTGCGAGCTCGTCGGCGTTGTCGAGCGGTGCGGTAGCAACGGTCTGTCCGGCCCGTGGCGCGGCCGGATGGGACCTCGCCGAGATCGGGCTCGGACCGTGTCGCCGGGGGTCCGGCGATCGCAGTTCGCGGCACTCACATTTTCGTGAGGCGCCGACGACGGCGATGTCGTACGTTAGGACGGACAAACAAATCGAGTCAATAGTTTCCACATTGGGGATTTCAAATCGAGGGAATCGCAGATTTAACCTCTGCGCTGTTTACTTTTCAGCTCCCTGTCGAGATACTGATCTGTTCGGTGGTTCGGGGTGGTGGATGCGCAATCATGTGAGCGCTCACAAAACTGCAGGTAAACACTAGTTTCCTGATGGAAATGCTGGGTTTCGGCAACCTCTCCGCACCCTCTGTGCGTTCTGTGTGATGTGACCGAGATCATGGTTTGAACTGCCTGGTTGCCGGTTTCGATACCCGTTCGGATGGCCGTTTCGGGGCGCGCAGGTTAATTACCCGAAAAGCATGCGAACTTTCGAGGCGCGTGCTAGGTGATTGCGCGAGGTAGTTTTACGAGATCGAAACACCCGCGAGGCTTTCCGCATGCCGGATGGTTGCCGGGAGTTCGGCAAATGTACCGGAACAGGTCTGTCGATAGGGTGCTGCGATGCACGAGTTCAGTCCCGAACCCAGTTCCGAATCCCGGCTGCGGCACGCGTTATTCGCCGCGGCGGCCTTCGGCGCCGACCCGCGCGCGGCGACCGCGGAATTGCCGACGGCCGCCGACGGCGCCGAATCGTGGCTGCGCGCGGTCGCGCTGGGCGGCCAGGGTCGCTACGCCGCCGCGCGCGCCGAACTCCGCCGCACCCGCCTGCTGGCCGCCGATTCGACACTGCTGACCAGCAATTCGGTAGTGCGCTCGCTCGCGGACAGCGCCGAGGCGTCGCTGCTGCGGCAACTCGGCTGGCATGCCCGGGCGGCCGTACTGGACGGCCGGGCGCTGGCCGGTGCGTGGCGCGCGGCAGCCGGAAGCGGCCCCGATGATCGCGTGATCGACACCGACGTGATCTCCGTCACTTACACGGATTCGGTGTGTGATGCGCTGACCGGACTTGCCGCCGATGCGCTCGGCACCGCCCGGCCGACGCTCGCCGCCCGGCTGCTGGAACGTTGCCGACGGTCGTTGGACGCCTCCGGAGGCTGGCGGACCACGCTGCGCTGGCACTGGGTCAGCGCCGAGACCGCCCTCGCCGCACCCGGATCGGGCCTGCTCGAGCGATCCGCGCTCGAGCAGGCCGCCGCGGCCGTGGCGATCGCCGAGCGCCACGCCTCGACGCGACATTCGGTCAAGTCCCGTCTACTCCTGGCCGCCGCGGCCGCCGCGAACGGTGATCTCGATCGCTCCGCCGAACTCGCGGCGACCGTCGCGCGGCAGTGCGACGAACACGGTCTGCTGCCGCTGCGATGGGCGAGCGCGATGCTGCGCGGTGGCGTCGAAACCGGTTCCGCCGCAACACGCGCGGCGGCCGAAGCGGCAGAGTGCGCCGCGGAACTGGCCGTGCGCGGCGGTCGATTGCGTTCGGCCACCGGGGTTCTCGGCGGTCCGTAGATTCACCGTGTTGCCGAGCCACGACTGGGGAACGGCTATTGTTGGTTTCGTTCCGCCGACCGGCGGAAGCACAGGTCAAACACAGGCCGTGCCACTTGTAACGCCAGGAATATCTCTGACGATGACGCACACGGGCGAGGAGTTGGACACCGCCGTCGCTGCCGCAGCGCAGGGCGACCGTTCGGCTCTGGCCCAGGTATTGGAGATCGTACGTCCGTTGGTGGTTCGCTACTGCCGGGCGCGAATCGGTTCCGCGGAACGCGGACAGCTTTCCGCGGATGACGTTGCGCAGGAGGTGTGCCTGGCCGTGATGACCGCCCTGCCGCGTTATCAGGATCAGGGTCGGCCCTTCATGGCCTTCGTCTACGGAATCGCTTCGCACAAGGTCGCCGACGCCCATCGCAACGCCGCCCGTAACAAGTCGGACGCGATGGCCGAAGTACCAGATGTCATATCCACCGACCAGGGGCCTGAACAGCGAGCTCTCGAATCCGAGGCCGGACGGCAGATGAACACTCTGCTGGCCACGCTTCCGGAGAAGCACCGGGAGATCCTGATCCTGCGCTTGGTGATGGGTTTGTCAGCGGAAGAAACCGCGACCGCCGTGGGCAGTACGGCGGGGGCGGTGCGAGTGGCTCAGCACCGGGCGCTCGCGAAACTGAAGTCACAAGTGGCGAGGGCAGGTGAAATGTATGGCTAGGGATGGCGAGCGCGGTCGGGGCGACTGGAAGGCGCGGCTTGGATCGCAGAACAGCGGTCCCTACGCCGAGGATTCCGGTGATGCCGGACCGGTGGACATCGTCGCGGTGCGCCGCGACGATGCGCTGATCGACGCGATCGCGGGCGAGGGAACCGTTTCGACGGACAGCGACGAGGAGTATCAACTCGCGACGCTGCTGGCGAGCTGGCGCTCGGAGATCGTCGACGAGCCGCTACCGGCCGGACCGGACCTGGACGACATCGTCGCGGCTGTCAATCAGGAAATCGGTGCTCGGCAGGTAAGGACCAAGGCCACCTCGCGAGGTCGGCTGCGACTCGTGCGCCCCCTCATGGGCGCGGCGGCCGCGATCGCGCTGATCGCCGGTGGGATGACGGCGTTCTCCTACAACGCCGAACCCGGCGATCCGCTGTGGAAGGTCAAGGAGGTCGTGTTCACCCAGCAGGCCCAGACCACCATCGCGCAGAACGCGCAGGGGGATATGGCCAAGGCCGCCGATCTGATCAGCCAGGGGCATCCCGATCAGGCCAAGCCGCTGTTGGCGAGCGCGCAGGCCAGCGCCGGTCAGATCAATGATTCGAACCGCAAGAAGAGCCTGACCGAGCAGTGGAACCAGGTCTGGACGGCATTGGACGCGAAGGATCCGTCGATCGCGGCCTCGCTGTTGCCCAGCGGTGTGACATTGCCTTCGTTGCCGAATTCGCCCGTGGCGCCCCCGACGCTTCCGTCCTGGCCCAGCGGCGGACATCCGGGCAGCGGCACGAGCACCACGCGGGATCCGCGCGCCGTGCAGAACACGCCGGGTAAGCCGACCACCCCGCAGCCGCCGGTCACCACGTTCCCGGGCGGTGCGACGTTGCCGACCACCCTGCCGGGGATCCCGCCGACCACCCATCCGAATCCGCCGACGACGGTCGTTCCGCCGACCACCCGGCCCGGCGGACAGCCGACCACCGTGGTCCCCACGGTCGTGCCGACCAGCATTCTGGTCGTCCCGACCATGGGGACGGGTCCCACCCAGAATCCGGTCCCGACGAAGAATCCGATTCCCACCCAGAATCCGATTCCGACGCAGCACCCGATTCCGACGGTGCATCCACAGCCTGTCGTGCCGACGGTCCACATGCCGTCGGGCGGCGGGCTGCTGCCGGGTGGCGGGATCAACTAGTACGACGAGGCGTTACTCACGACGACCGGACGGCCTTGGGGCGTCCGGTTTTTCAATGCGTCGGGCCGGTTCTGCGTGGTGTTCGGGAAGCGCGGTGTTCGGGAAGCACCGGTCGGTTGTGGGCAGCGCGCCGGTCTGTCGCGATGGCTCGGCAATGGGCGAGTACGTGATGCTCGGCAATGCGTACATGCGGCAGGTAGGTGCGGTGTGCTCGGCGCAGCGTAATTTCCGGCGCAACGTGGGGTCCACGCTCCCGGTTCGGGATTGCATGCCTCGCGGCCTCGGATTGCATGCGAGGTCCGGACACGGCACGGGATCAGGTGCCGGAACCCGATCGGACGATCAGGCGTCGAACCCGTCGAATCCGTCACCGTGCAACGCCTCGTTCATCGAGGCGTCGGCGTACCCGCGGCAGTAGTCCCACGTGACGTAGGCCTCCGGGGTCGGATCGTAGGCGGGCTCGTGCGGGCGCACCGTACCGTCCACCAACAGCTGGAGTAGGTTGGCGCGCAACATGTCCCAATCGTGATAGTGATCCTGCCGACAGTCCTCGCAGCTGACCACGAGCCCGCGGATACCGCGGTGCGCCAGCAGCGCCTCGTAGACAGCGAGGTCGGCGAGATCCTCTTCGACCGCTAGCCGTTCGTGGGGATCCAGCGGCTCCCCAGGCTCGATGGCATCCAGCGCGGCCGACGGGTCGGAGGGATCTCCGGCGAACGGGTCCGGCGGCAGGCCAGGTGGTAGATGGTCACGCACATTCCCACGGTACGCAGAACCACCCCCTCCGCGCCAGCGCTGCGCATATTTTGACGCGCCTGTCGCAGCGATCAGCAAACCCCGTACACCACCGGACGCGCAACTCGAAGGCGGTGGCCGCCGGGTCGTCGGCGGTGTGACGGAGCCGCCGCGAACGCGCACACGCACGGCCGATACCATGGACGCCAGGTGCCGGGAAAGAGTTTTTCGGCTCCGTATCCGTCAGTAGAAATTCGCGAGCCCGGGCCTGTTCCGGGCTCACAGCGTTCGAAGTCCAGGAGGGGTCGATCCGATGAGTAGTCCCGTGATGGGCGAACGCGCCGTCCGCCCTCGTACGGGTGGCGACGATCCGAACAAGATCGCCATGCTCGGCCTCACATTCGACGATGTGCTGCTGTTGCCCGCCGCTTCGGATCTGATCCCCAGCTCGGTGCAGACGTCGAGCCGGTTGAGCCGCGACATCACGTTGCGCACGCCGCTGGTGAGTTCGGCGATGGACACCGTCACCGAGGCCCGCATGGCGATCGCCATGGCGCGTGCGGGCGGCATGGGCGTGCTGCACCGCAACCTCGCGACCGCCGATCAGGCCTCGCAGGTGGAGACGGTGAAGCGTTCGGAGGCGGGCATGGTCACCGATCCGGTCACCTGCCGCCCGAACGACACCCTCGCCGAGGTCGACGCGATGTGCGCGCGGTTCCGCATCTCCGGTCTGCCGGTGGTGGACGAGACCGGTGAGCTGGTGGGCATCATCACCAACCGCGACATGCGTTTCGAGGTCGATCAGAACCGCCGCGTCGCCGAGGTGATGACCAGGTCGCCGCTGATCACCGCGCAGGAGGGCGTCACCGCCGAGGCCGCGCTGGGCCTGCTGCGCCGGCACAAGGTGGAGAAGCTGCCGATCGTGGACGGCGAGGGCCGGTTGCGCGGGCTGATCACCGTCAAGGATTTCGTCAAGACCGACCAGTACCCGAACGCGACCAAGGACCGCGACGGGCGGCTGCTGGTCGGCGCGGCCGTGGGCGTCGGCGAGGACTCCTGGTCCCGCGCGATGACCCTCGCCGACGCCGGGGTCGACGTGCTGGTGGTGGACACCGCGCACGGCCACCAGGTGCAGGTGCTGGAGATGGTCACCAAGGTCAAGACCGAGGTCGGCGACCGGATTCAGGTCGTCGGCGGTAACGTCGCCACCCGCGAGGGCGCCGCGGCGCTGATCGCGGCCGGTGTGGACGCGGTGAAGGTGGGCGTGGGCCCCGGCTCGATCTGCACCACCCGCGTGGTCGCCGGTGTCGGCGCGCCGCAGATCACCGCGATCCTGGAGGCCGTCGCGGTGTGCAAGCCCGCCGGTGTTCCGGTGATCGCCGACGGCGGCATCCAGTTCTCCGGCGATATCGCCAAGGCCATCGCGGCCGGCGCCTCGACGGTGATGCTCGGTTCGCTGCTGGCCGGTACCGCCGAATCGCCGGGCGAGCTGATCCTGGTGGGCGGCAAGCAGTTCAAGAGCTACCGCGGCATGGGTTCGCTGGGCGCGATGCAGGGACGCGGCCAGGCCAAGTCGTATTCGAAGGACCGCTACTTCCAGGACGACGTGCTCGCCGAGGACAAGCTGGTGCCCGAGGGCATCGAGGGCCGGGTGCCGTTCCGCGGTCCGGTCAATCAGGTGATCCACCAGTTGGTCGGTGGTCTGCGGGC
This sequence comes from Nocardia macrotermitis, assembly GCF_009604405.1. GTDB lineage: Bacteria > Actinomycetota > Actinomycetes > Mycobacteriales > Mycobacteriaceae > Nocardia > Nocardia macrotermitis. The sequence goes on along the minus strand of NZ_WEGK01000004.1, from coordinate 15,676 downwards.
GGCGATGGGGTACACCGGTTCGCAGTCGATCACCGATCTGCAGGAGAAGCAGTTCGTGCAGATCACCGCGGCCGGGCTCAAGGAGAGTCACCCGCACGACATCACGATGACCGTCGAGGCGCCCAACTACACGGGCCGCGGCTGACCCCCGGTAACCGGGGGTGACCGGACCCGGGTGAGAGTGGTTAGGCTTTTGCCCGGTGGCCGTCGCGGACGATGGGGCGTGCACGGATACGGCTCGTCCGGGCCGTGACGTGTGCGGCGACGGAGTTACCCGAGGACTCCGTCGCCCGGCGAGCCTCCCGGCTCCGCAGATCCGCGATGCCCGAGTCGGCGCAGCACACACACTGCGCAGGAACTAAGGAGTTACTTACATGCGCGACATGGTCGAGATCGGCATGGGCCGGACCGCCCGGCGGACCTACGAACTGGACGATGTCGACATCGTTCCCTCCCGGCGCACCCGCTCGTCCAAGCAGGTGTCGCTGTCCTGGCAGCTCGACGCCTACCGGTTCGACATCCCGCTGGTGACGCATCCGACCGACGCGCTGGTCTCGCCGGAGTTCGCGATCGAACTAGGTCGTCTCGGCGGGCTCGGCGTGATCAACGGCGAGGGGCTGTGGGCCCGGCACGCGGATGTGGCGTCCTGCGTCGAACGTCTGGTGGAGGTGGCCGAGAAGGAGGGCACCGAGGCCGCGGTCGCGCTGCTGCAATCGCTGCACGCCGCGCCGATGCAGCCGGATCTGCTGGCCTCGGCGGTCGCGCAGGTGCGGGCCGCGGGGGTGACGGTGGCGGTGCGGGTGAGCCCGCAGAATGCCCGTGCGCTGACGCCCGCGCTGGTGCAGGCCGGGATCGATCTGCTGGTCGTGCACGGCACCATCATCTCCGCCGAGCACGTCGGCGACGGGGAGCCGCTGAACCTCAAGACCTTCATCGCGGAGCTGGACGTTCCGGTGGTGGCGGGCGGGGTGAGCGATCACCGCACCGCTCTGCATCTGATGCGTACCGGCGCGGCCGGGGTGATCGTCGGGTACGGCTCGACCGCGGGCGCGACCACCACCGGTGAGGTGCTGGGTGTCGGGGTGCCGATGGCCACCGCGATCGCCGACGCCGCCGCGGCCCGCCGGGATTACCTGGACGAGACCGGCGGCCGGTATGTGCACGTCATCGCGGATGGTGACATCGTGTCGTCCGGGCAGCTGGCCAAGGCCATCGCCTGCGGTGCGGACGCGGCCATGCTCGGGGTTCCGCTGGCGTTGGCGCAGGAGTCGCCCGCGCGCGGCTGGTACTGGCCCGCTGCGGCCGCGCATCCGTCAGTGCCGCGCGGCGCGCTGCTGAAGTTCGCCGACGAGGACGACCGCCCGACCTTGCAGCAGCTGCTCTACGGGCCGTCCAGCGATCCGTGGGGTTCGATGAATCTCGTTGGCGGCCTTCGCCGTTCGATGGCCAAGGCCGGGTATCGCGAGCTGAAGGAATTCCAGAAGGTGGGGCTGAGCGTCCGCGCCTGACCGGGCCGCCGCACCGGGTTCGCGGATCTCCCACCGGGTTTCGGATGTCACCTCAATGGGACTGGGTGAGAACCGTGTCCCGGAGGAACTTGCGGATCGCCGAATTGACCTGCGCGGGATGCGTCATGTTGACAGCCTGACGGGCGGCCTCGATCTCGACGAAACGCGAATTCGTCAGTAGCCGAGCCATTTCCACGGCATTGGTGCGGGCGATACCGGCCCGGGTGGGATGGATGACCAGCACCGGGCAGGAGATTTCGGAGAGCCGGTCCAGGATCGAGTCGCGGCCCAGGATGCAGCCCGCGGCGACCTCGGTCGCGTGCGGGTCGCGGGAGAGCCAGCGTTTGATCCAGACCGCGCGGTTCCAGGCGTCCTCGCCGATCAGCCACTGCGCCAGGTGTTCGGCCATCTGGCGGCGCAGCCGCGGCTCGTGCCAGCGCTCCAGGAAGCGGCGGGAATTGTCCAGTTCGTGCGGGGTCGGGGCGTGCGCCTCGGTGGCGATGAGGATCAGTGCGGCGACGCGTTCGGGGGCCAGCAGCGCGGTGCGGATGGCGCTGAATCCGCCCTGGGAGGTGCCGCCGACGATCGCGCGTTCGATCCGCAACTGGTCGAGCACGGTGAGCGCGTCGCGCGCGGAGGTCCAGTAACTGAACGGCAGTCCCTGATCCCGGGTGTGCCCGTGGCCGCGCGCATCCCAGGTGACGATGCGGAATTCCGGGGACAGCGCGGCGACCTGCGAGGCGAACATCGTTCTGTCCATGAAGAATTCGTGCCCGAGTAGCACAACCGGGCCGTGCCCGCCGCTGTCCTCGTAGTGGATTTCGGCGTCGATCGCACGGGCGAATGGCACGAGCACGAGGATAGCTGGAACACACGCCCCATACGGGCGGTTGTCCAGCTTGTCCGACCGGCACTCCGCGCTGCCCGGTCGAATCCGAGGCTGCTGCCGATTCGCCGGAGCGATGTTGCGCCGCACCGGGATTCGAGCGTCATCGCCGCGGAGTGAGGGGAAGGGCCGGTGCCGCGGACTCGTTCCGTCCGGAGGTATCGCCCGATGGCAGGCTCCGGGTGGGTGTGGGGCCGGTGTTCAGGGCCGCATAAACTGTCTCGGTGGCAGATACCCAGCGACCGGTGCTCGTTGTCGATTTCGGGGCGCAGTACGCGCAGTTGATCGCGCGGCGGGTTCGCGAATCCAGTGTGTATTCCGAGGTGATCCCGCATACCACGACCGTGGAGGAGATCGCCGAGCGCGCGCCGCTCGCGGTGATCCTGTCCGGCGGGCCGTCGAGTGTGTACGCCGAGGGCGCGCCGCAACTGGATCCGCGGCTGTTCGACCTGAACGTGCCGGTCTTCGGCATCTGCTACGGATTCCAGGCGATGGCGCAGGCCCTGGGCGGTACGGTCGCGCAGACCGGTACCCGGGAGTACGGGCGCACCGAACTGAGCGTCGACGGCGGGGTGCTGCACGGCGGGCTGCCCACCGTGCAACCGGTGTGGATGAGCCACGGTGACGCGGTCACCGACGCCCCCACCGGCTTCGAGGTCACCGGAACGAGTGCGGGCGCCCCGGTGGCGGCGTTCGAGAACACCGCGCGGCGGCTGGCCGGGGTGCAGTATCACCCCGAGGTGCTGCACTCCCCGCACGGTCAGCAGGTACTGAGCCGATTCCTGCACGAGATCGCGGGGATTCCGGCGGCGTGGACCCCGGCCAATATCGCCGAGGCGCTGGTCGCGCAGGTGCGTGAGCAGATCGGTGACGGGCACGCGATCTGCGGGCTGTCCGGCGGGGTGGATTCCGCGGTGGCCGGTGCGCTGGTGCAGCGGGCCATCGGCGACAAACTGACCTGCGTCTTCGTCGATCACGGCCTGTTGCGGGCGGGGGAGCGCGAGCAGGTGCAGCGCGATTTCGTCGCCGCGACCGGGGCCAAACTGGTGACCGTCGACGCGGTGGACAAATTCCTCGGTGAGTTGAAGGGCGTCACCGATCCGGAGACCAAGCGCAAGATCATCGGGCGCGAATTCATCCGCTCCTTCGAGGACGCGGTGGCGGAGGTCGTGAAAGAGGCCGGGGCCGTGGATGATTCGGCTCCGAAGGTGGAATTCCTGGTGCAGGGCACGCTGTATCCGGACGTGGTGGAGTCCGGCGGCGGCTCGGGGACGGCGAACATCAAGAGCCACCACAATGTCGGCGGTCTGCCGGACGACCTGGAGTTCTCCCTCGTCGAACCGCTGCGGCTGCTGTTCAAGGACGAGGTGCGCGCGGTCGGTCGTGAGTTGGGGCTGCCCGAGGAAATCGTTGCGCGCCAACCGTTCCCGGGGCCGGGGCTGGCCATCCGGATCATCGGCGAGGTCACCGAGGACCGGCTCGGGACGTTGCGTCAGGCCGACGCCATCGCCCGCGAGGAGTTGACCGCGGCGGGGCTGGACCGGCAGATCTGGCAGTGCCCGGTGGTGCTGCTGGCCGATGTGCGCAGCGTCGGCGTGCAGGGTGACGGCCGCACCTACGGTCATCCGATCGTGCTGCGGCCGGTGTCCAGTGAGGACGCGATGACCGCGGACTGGACGCGGTTGCCGTTCGATGTGCTCGAGCGCATCTCGACCCGCATCACGAACGAGGTGCCCGAGGTCAACCGCGTGGTGCTCGACGTGACGAGCAAGCCGCCGGGGACCATCGAATGGGAGTGAAACCGGGTCGGTGCGCTGCCGCCTGAGCGCGGGACTCACCTGACGACAAGGCCCGGACCATCGAAACGGTCCGGGCCTTGCGGGTATTCGGGGGCTGGTCGTACTCGAGGATTACCGCCGTCGGCGCCGACGCGGCGAGATCACCATGACGATCCCGGCCACGATGGCCACGGCCACCACGATCCAGCCGACCGGGACGCCGCTGTGCACGGGCCACGCGGACGGTCCGAGGAACGCCCAGACGCTCACCGCCAGCGCCAGCATTCCGGCGAACAGGAGTGAGAACGACGGTCCGCGAACGGGTTTCGGGTCGTCGGTTCCGGTGTGGTCAGCCATGGGTCACCTCCGCGTCTCCGGCTTTGACATCGATGTCGAGGGTGAGCACCGGGCCGGTGGCCGGGCCCACGATGCCCTGCGGGCAGTGGGTGTCGCCGAGCGTGGACGTGCAGCGCGCGTCCAGCCGCATCGATGCGGGCACCAGGGCGTGGAAGTCGCCCGTGCTCACGTGCACCGTGACGGTGCGGTTCTCGGTGAGTCGCAGTGATCGCAGATCGAGCGTCCCGTCGCCGACGGTGACCTCGTAGGTCGGATGCAGTTCCGCCGTGGTGACCGGTTTCCAGGTGTGGTCGCCCATCGCGGCGGCGTCGAACCGCACCGGACCGCCGAGCGCGGCCAGGATCACGAATCCGGCCAGCGGGGCCGCCAGCACCATCAGGCCGTAGCCGCGCCGCAGGAACGCGCCGATCAGCAGGCCCAACCCGATCACCGCGAGGGCGACCGCGCCGATCCGGGCCGGGGTCATCCAGTGCACGTGGACCGCCGCCAGGGCGCCCGCCAGCGCCGCCGCGATGATGGCGCTGCCGATCACGATCGGGGTGAGTCGCGAGCGGGGTCGCGGGGGTGGCGGGGGTGGTGGGGCTACCGGGCCGCGTGGGGTGGGGGCGGGCAGGTCCCAGGCCAGGGGGGATACGCCGAGCGGATCCCAGCCCGAGGGGGTCGGGCCGATGTCGGCCGGGTTCGGGGCGGACCGGAACGGGCTGGTTCGCGGGGGTGTGATCGGTTGCGCCGCTTGGTCTTCCGGTGTTCCGGTCGATGGCGGTTCCGGCGCGGTGTCATCGGACGAATCCGGCTCCGCGACAGGCGCATCCATCGGAACGCCGGACCGGAGTACGGCGGTGTCCGTCCCGGCGAAGTCGGTCTTCGTGTCCGAAATCTGCTGTGCGACAGGCTCTTTCGTGGAATCCGGCTCGTAGTGGTCCGGCAGTTTGGTGTAGGGCCCGTAAGTAGGCCCGGTCCAGGCCGGTCCGCCCGGGAACACCCCGGGATATCCGGTCGGGGCGGGGCCGCCGTCGGGCAGCAGCGGATCGGCACCCGCGGGCGGATTGGGCTGGCGCAGATACAGCAGCCACCAACCGGCCACCATCAGCGCGAAACTGATCAGTCCGGCCCCGCCGAGTCCGGCGCCCACCGGACCGACCGTGCTGACCGCGATCACCAGCGCCACGATCAGCAGCAGCGTCCGGGTCGGCGACTGGGTGCTGTGGCCGCGGCCGATCAGGCTCTCCGCCGCGGACACGTCGTCGTGCACCGCGGGCATCAACAACCAGGCCAGCAGATACAGCACGATGCCCGATCCGCCGAAGATCGTGGACACCACGAAGGCGACCCGCACCAGCACCGGGTCCACTCCGTAGCGTTGCCCGAACCCGGCCGCGACACCGGCGACCGGCCCCCGGCGGGGCAGCCGCACCGGCCGCGTCCGCCACAGGTGGTGGAGCTGTTCGTTGAATCCGGTCCGGCCGGTTCCACCGGCCCAGCCGTTCGCTCTGGTCATAGCTCCATGGTGACCGTGCCGCCGCCCGGATCACATCGGGGATGACCCTGAAACGGGTCCTGAGAATCCGTTCAGCCGCGCATCCACTGCGGGCCGCCGCCCTCGCGGTTCGCGCCCTTCTCGAGTATCGCCAGGTTGTGATAGAAGTGCAGGCCCCGGATGTGCGCGTCGGTGGCCTGTGGCTCGCGGCCGTCGATCTCCTCGTGGTTCACGCCGTCGAGCAGGAGTTTGAGAAATTCCATACTCGTCGGCACGCCGGTGGGGCCGGGTGGCCGACCGCCGAAAGCGGACCAGTAGGAGGTCTGCAGGTCCTCGATCGCGTAGAGGCCGCCCTCGCGGAGTGCGGGAAACAGGGTCTCGAAGGTGGTGAGCACGTGTTCGCTGCGATGACTGCCGTCGTCGATGACGATATCCAGCGGGCCGGTCGTGTCCAGCACCCGCGCCAGGTCCTCGGGGTCGGATTGATCCCCCTGGAGCACCGTCATCCGCCCGCGTGACATGTGCGTCTTGTCGAAGATGTCCAGGCCGTAGATGCGGGCCCGGGGGAAATAGTTCTGCCACATCCGCAGGGAGGCGCCGCCCTCGTGGACGTCGTGGTAGCCGCCCACCCCGATCTCCAGAATCGTCAGACGGCGGTCCCGGATCGGCTCGAAATGCCTTTCGTACCACTGGGAATACTGATGGCCGCCCCACTTGTCCGAACCGTACCGGATGCAGAATTCCGCGAGTCCCGGCCGGTAGGTGTGGTCGATCGCGTCCAGCAGCAGTCGTACGGTTTCGAAGACGACCTGGGTGCGGGCGGCGAACGGCGGATCCGCCCAGCGCAGCACCCGGGTGGCGCAGGGTGCGGCGCTGCGCGGTCCGAAGACCATCCGGACCATCTCCGGCAGCGACTGTTCGATCGTCGCGGTCGGTTCCGCGGGCGGGGCGGTGACGGCTGTCTTCGCCACGTCGTCGACCAGGATGCCCAGTTCGACGGTGGTGCTCGGCATGTGCATCCGGAACAGGATGTCGGCCGGTGGGCGGCCGCGCAGTGGTGCGCGATCGAGCAGTTCGGCCAGCACGGTTCGGGCCACCCGCTCGGATCCGATGTTCGCGATGCACTCGGTGAGTGTGTCGCCGTCCGAACCGGCTGCGGTGAACAGCCGGTCGGCATGGGTGTCCGAGATGAACCGAGTCACCGGGCAAGCCTGGCATCGAGGTAGTGCGCCGTCAACCGGGGGCGACGCGTATTCGACAGTGCCCCGGCCCGATTCGGTGACAGGCGCGTCGAGTTCACATCACGACCGGATCGCCCATCACCCAGTCGCCCCCGTCGACCTGCGGGGAGGATGCCTCGATGACGGTGTACGCCTGCACGGTCAGCGGTCCGCCGCAATCGTTCACCCGGACCTGGAAGTCGCGGCTGACGATGTAGCCGGTGCGTCCCGGGGTGAGGGTCTTCTCGGCCACCCGGACATCGGTGATGGTGCCGGGGGTGATGGTGAGCGCGGTGTCGATGCCCGCGTTCACGCTGGGGCCGATGCTCACCCCGGCGCTGGGGGTGACCACGTCGCCGACGTCGACGCCGGCGGTCGCCCCGGCATCCAGGCCGGCTCCGGCGTTGACGCTGAACGACACGTCCAGGTCGACGGCGCAGGCGACGAAGTAGCCGGTGCGGATCTTGCCGGTGCCCGGTCCGTCGAACCGGCCGTAGGAGGTGTTGTCCAGATAGACCTCGCGGCTGGTCGGCATGCCGTTCATCGGCGCCACCGGATGGACGGCATTGTCCTTGTGCCCCACCGTGAAGGTGAATCCCTCGGCACTGATCGTCTTCTCGTGCGGTGCACCGGTGTCCGCCGCCGCGAACGGTGCGGTGAGTCCCAGTCCCACCGCGGTGGCGACGGCGACGAATGCGGATGCGATGTGCATTGGATGTCCTCCCCTGAACTCCTGCGATCCGCCGGAGGGCGAACCGCCTGGATCTCGACGACCCGGACCCAGGTTATGGGTGTTCACCAAGGCGCTTCACCGGCGTAAACCCTTCGGCCGCAGGGAAATTGCTGGTCCCGATGGCTGTAACCGGTTTTCCGGAACGGCCACCGCATCGCACGGCCGTGTCCGGATCGGTGTCCGGTCCGGACAGCCGCGACGGTCCCGCTACCAGGCCGAATCGGTTCGCGATCCGGGTGATCCGGGTCGGGGCAGTGCACTCCCGGACCGCAGCATCTCGTAGGGCGGACCGGGCCTGCGGTGGTCGGGGTGGAATGTGATCCGGCGGTTGGGGTGGAGCGTGATCCGGTGGTCGGGGTGGAGCGTGATCCGGCAGTGGGGTGGAGCGTGATTCGGCGGTCGGCGTGGAGCGTGATCAGGCGGTCGGGGTGGAAATGGGGTACTTCCCCGATGTTCGGTGTCGGTGGGGCATGTCAGTATCGAGGTATGTATCCGTCCATGCCCGCTTTCGATGCCCGTGGGGTCGAGGTCGCCGCGCCGCGTATGCAGCGGCGGTCCGGTGGTCGTGTGGTGGGCGGGGTGGCCGGGGGGATCGCCGATCATCTCGGGGTCGACGTGTTCAAGGTGCGCGTCACCTTCGTGTTGCTGTCGGCGCTGATGGGGGCGGGCATCGCCGCGTACGCGATGCTGTGGATCTTCACCCCGTCCGGGGCGCAGGGACCCGCGCCGACGGCTCGGGAGCGGCGGCAGGCGGCCGGGCTGGCGCTACTGGGCGTGGCGCTGGCGGTTTCGATGTCGTGGCTGTTCAGCGGTAGTGCGGCCCGGGTGGTCGGGCCGATCGTCGTGGTCGCGGTGGGCGCGGCGCTGGTGTGGCGGGAATTCGACGCGGAGGGTCCGCGCTCGATGTTCGGGCTGCCCGCGCGGCCCACGGTGCTCACCTGGACGCGCATCGTGGCGGGCGCGACGTTGATCGTGGTCGGGCTGGGCGTGGTGGTGCTGGGCCGGATCGATCTGGGCTCGCTGGGGTCGGCGCTGATCGCGGTCGCGGTCACGCTGATCGGGGTCGGGCTGCTGACGGTGCCGCTGTGGCTGCGGATGATGCGGGCGCTGAACTCCGAGCGCGCCGCCCGCATCCGCAACGAGGAGCGCGAGGAGATCGCCTCGCACCTGCACGATTCGGTGTTGCAGACGTTGGCGCTGATCCAGCGGCAGGCCGGGGATTCTCAAGAAGTGGTGCGGCTGGCCCGCAGTCAGGAGCGGGAGCTGCGCAAATGGCTGTTCGAGGATGCCACGCCCGCCCAGTCGAGCCTGGCCGCCGCGCTGCGCACCATCGCCGGTGAGGTGGAGGATCAGCACGGGGTGAAGGTCGCGCCGGTGACCGTCGGGGATGTGTCGATGGATCCGGGCGATACCGGATTCGGGCTGCCCCGTGAGCATTTCACCGCGCTGCTGGGGGCAACTCGCGAGGCGCTGGTGAATGCCGCCAAACATGCCGGGGTGCCCACCATCGATCTGTTCGCGGAGGTCGAACCGCATCAGGTGGGTGTTTTCGTGCGCGATCGCGGGGCCGGTTTCGATCCCGCCGATATTCCCGCCGATCGTCAGGGGTTGGCCAAATCCATTCACGCCCGGATCGAGCGTCGGGGCGGCACGGTGGTGATCGATTCGACGCCGGGGCGGGGTACCGAGGTGCGGATCACGTTGCCGCGCAATGATTCCGAGGGGGCGGAGGATGTGTCGGGTGCCGAGGGACCGGGTGCCGCCACGGAGTTCGGGGGATCGGGGGATGGGCCGGATATCGGTGGACTGGGAGACACACCCGAACCCGCCACTGTTCCCGAGTCCGATTTCGGAAGACATTGAGTCGCAACCTGTTCCGCGGGCAGCCGATGTGAGGATCGATGGGGCGAGCCCGCGTCCGGGCACGGCCCGTGCCGCTGCGGCATTCCGCCGATGTGTTCGCGCATCGAGCATGCATGACGAGTACGGGGCGGGACGTGATGTGGTACCGATGATGACGATGTGCCATGCCCGGCATGTGTGTGAGTTCCGGTCTCAGGTGAGGAGATGCAGTGTCCATCCGGGTGTTTCTGGTCGACGACCATGCCGTGTTCCGCTCGGGTGTGCGGGCCGAGCTGGGGCGGGAATCCGATATGGATGTCGTCGGTGAGGCGGGGGCGGTGGCCGAGGCCGTCGCCGGGATCGCCGCCGCGAAGCCGGATGTGGTGCTCCTGGATGTGCACATGCCCGATGGTGGTGGCGTCGCGGTACTGCACGGCCTCGGACACGACGGTCCGGGCCCGGTGTGCTTGGCGCTGAGCGTATCCGACGCCGCCGAGGACGTGATCGCGGTGATTCGGGCGGGTGCGCGCGGCTACGTCACCAAGACCATCTCCGGGCCGGAACTGGCCGACGGGATCCGGCGCGTGGCCGGTGGGGACGCGGTGTTCAGTCCGCGGCTGGCCGGTTTCGTCCTGGATTCGTTCACCGGGCGTTCCCCGGCCCCCGAACCGCCGCTGGATCCGGAGCTGGATTCGCTGACCCCGCGCGAACTCGAGGTGCTGCGGCTGCTCGCCCGCGGCTACACCTATCGGGAGATCGCCGAATCCCTGTTCATCTCGGTGAAGACGGTGGAAACCCACGCCTCCAACGTGCTTCGCAAAACCCAGCAGTCGAATCGGAACGCGTTGACCCGCTGGGCGCATCGCCGCCGCATCGACTGACCTCAGGCGTCTCTCCGGGCTGCGGCGGCGGTTCGGGCTGCTGCGGGATCGGTGTCGTCGGGTTGCGGCGAGAGCTCGGGCTGCCGCAGGAGCGGTGTTGCCGGGTTGCGGCGAGAGCTCGGGCTGCCGCAGGAGCGGTGTTGCCGGGTTGCGGCGAGAGCTCGGGCTGCCGCGGGGGCGGTGTCGCGGGGCTGCGGTGAGGGCTCGGGCTGCGGTGGGAGTGGTGTCGCGGGGCTGCGGTGAGGGCTCGGGCTGCGGTGGGAGTGGTGTCGCGGGGTTGCGGTGAGAGCTCGGGCTGCGGTGGGACTCGGGCGGTTACATGACCGCGATGAGGATGACGATCAGGATCAGCAGGCCGATGAGCAGCCCGACCGCGACGGCCAAGGGTGCGGCGTTGGGGCCGAGGGAGGCGAGTGTGAAGCCCGGCTTGCGTTGCGGGGCAGGGGCATTGGTGGCGTTGACGCGCGGCGGGCGCGGCAGCGGGGTGGAGTGCGGGCTGCGCAGTCCGGCCGCGGAGTTGCGGGCCGCCCAGGCGGGGATGGTGCCGTCCTCGGTGCGGACGGGCGCGCCGAGAATGTAGGGCCCGGTGCCGGGACCGAATGCGGCGGTGAGGATTTCGTTGCGGGCCTCGGCCATGGTGGGGCGGCGCTGCGGTGCGGGTTCCATCATGTGCAACAGCACCGCGGTCAGAGCGCCGCTGCGGGTGGGCGGGATGATCTCGGCCATCGCGGCGCGCGTCACGATGACGTCGTTGTCCCCCTCGAGACCGTAGGGCGGATGCCCCTCGATCGCGGTGTACAGCGTTGCGCCGAGCGAGAATACGTCGCTGGCGGCGGTGGGCTGCGCGCCCCGCGCCACCTCCGGCGGTAGGTAGGCGGGAGTGCCGGTGATGACGTCCTCCGGCTCGTCGGACAGATCACCCGCGCCGCGCGAGATACCGAAGTCGCTGAGTTTGACCTTGCCGACCTCCGCGCCCCGATCGGCGACCAGGATGTTGCCGGGCTTGATGTCGCGGTGCACGATGCCCGCGGCGTGCGCGGTGGCCAGCGCGTCGGCGACCTGTGCGCCGATCTGCGCCACCTCGATCGGGGAGAGCGCGTCGGCCAGCGCCAGCGCCTTGGCGACGCTACGGGAGGGCAGATACTCCATCACCAGCCACGGTTCGCCGGCCTCGAGCACCACGTCGTAGACGGCGATGGCGTGTTCGTGGGACAGCTTGGCCGCGACCCGGCCCTCGTGCACGATCCGATCGCGGACCACGCGGGCCTCGTTCTCGCTCAGGCCCGCGGTGGACAGCACCTGTTTGATGGCGACGTCGCGGTTGAGCAGCCGGTCGTGTGCCAGCCAGACCGCGCCCATACCGCCGCCGCCGAGTTTGGACTGCAAGCGGTAGCGGCCCGCGACCAGATAGTCGGGGCCTACGGTGGAACGGGCGCGTTCGGTCACGGGCGCGAGAATAGCCGAAAACCATCCTGACTGGCCTGCTTCGGAACCATGAGGTTGACGAGAGCACCTCGCGGCGACGGGGTTTCACCGTTCTCCGGGGTGAGAGCCGAGGCTGAGGTTCGGTGCTGACGCAGGTCACGGTGGTTGTCGACGATGTTCTCCGCTGCCGGCATCGCTTTTCGTCGAATCGGCGGTAACGCGTCTCACGAACGCATCACGATCGCCCGTTCGGATCGTGGTGGCGGATGTTGTCCGCTCCGGCGGCGGGGCGGGACTCGTTGTGGCTCAATCCGGTCGATATCCGCCGGGCGTGTCCGGGCCTTCGGGGATTTGCAGGGTTTGTCCGATGGTGTTGCCGGACAGTCGATTCGGGCTTTCCATTCGAAGGATGTGCCGAAAGTTACTGTAGCGGTTGAGTATCGAGGAGATCAGGTCCGTCGGAGACCCTCGGGCACGCGGCTGTCTCTTCAGTGGAGTTCCTCGACCAGCCCGATGATGACGTTCTCGGGGCCGCGGACGTAGCAGTAGCGGCAGAGGTCCTCGTATCGGGCTATCGCGCCGACGAGTTCGCCGCCGTGGGCGCGCAGGCGTGCGACGACGTCCTCGACCTCGTCGACGACGAATGTCAGGCGCGGGATGCCCGGAGCGTGCACTGGCACGTTCGGCGCGGTGTCGGTGGTCCGCGGTGAGCGGAACGTCGAGAGTTCGACCCGGCCGTGACCGTCCGGGGTGCGCACGACGACCATGTCCGCTCGCACCCCGTCCAGTCCGAGCAGGTCGTCGGCCCACGGTCCGCCGACCGTCGCCTCGCCCTCCACCTCCAACCCCAGTTCGACGAAGAACGCGACGGCCGCCGCGAGATCCTCGACCACGATGCCGACATGATCCAGCCGGTGGATCGCCATGGATTCTCCTCGGGTTCAGGCGCGCTGCCGCTGCGCGATCAGCTCTTCGACCGCGGTGGGCAGAGTAGTGTCGAAGTCGATGAGTTTGACCCAGGTCGGGGTGATGACGATCCGGACCATACCGTCGTAGAGCGCGTGGACCTCGGCCTCCCATTCGACGCGCTGTTCGGGCGTCATCTCGTAACTGCCGTTCATCTGCAGGTACTCCGCCGGAATCCCGTCGACCACGTCCAGTTCCGCGCGCCCGCGAATGAGCAGGATCTGCGGCGGATGCACCTCGGTGTCGATGGTGAGCGCGACCTCGGGATTGTGTCGCAGCGAGGGAAGTTTCGGGGCGTTCTTCGCGGTGCAGACGACGATCTGCGTACCGTTCCAGGTGAAGGCGATCGGGATGTTGCGGGGCGTGCCGTCCTTGGCGACATAGGCCATGCGCAGCAGGTCGCGAGCCAGCAGCTCCTGGCTGATCGGCCGGTTCAGGATGGTGGTGATCTCGTCGGGTCGCATGGCGGCCTGCTCCTTCGTCGATGTCTCGTGGTCATCTGCTCGGACGTGATTCGCGCCCCGAATTCATCGCTCGCCGACCGGCGTCCGCGCGGCCAACGCGGCGAGCCATGCGTGGCCCGGGTGGACGCGGGCGAGCCATTCCGACAGTCGTGCGACGCGGTGTCGTGACAGCAGGGGCAGGGTCCGCGCGAAGTCGCCGTCGTCCTTCGCTCGCCTGGCCTTGGCTTTGAACAGCAGCACCACCTCCGGGATGACGTACGGCACCCCGCCCGGCCCGGTTTCGATCAGTTCCGTGTAGGGCAGGGTGATGGCGTTGTCCCGCCGGCAGATCCACCGATCCCCGTCGTGCGGTTCGCGGAAGACATCGAGATGGTATTTGCCGGTGGCAGGATCCCGCAGCCAGGTCTGGTGGAGTTCGGGATGATCGGCAACATCGGCATAGGCCCACACCGTGTCCTCCCCGACGACATCCCACTCATATCCGCGAAGAACAGCAGCGACCTCCCCGAATGCGGCTCGGGGAACAGCGATTTCGATATCAGCATGCACCCGGGCCTGCCCACCCCCGAACAAATCCAACGCCCACCCACCGACCACCCCCCAAGGCGCGGAAACCTCCGCCAGCCGCGCAAACACCTGCTCCGGCCCCCACCCCTCCCACCGCCGCTCACACTCTTCCACCCCGATCGGACGCCCACCCACCGGAAGTTCGTCACCCATACCGACCGAGCTTACGAGCATCCGATCAGCGACGAGATGCTGTTGTCCCCGGACCTGTTGATCCCGAACCTGTTGCCGATGTGGACGGCCGCGCTGGCAGTTGGTATGCGGCACTTGCCCTTTGGCCGTTGCCGAGCAGACTGGCCAAGGTCGTACTGCATCGACAGCGGACTGCTGGCAAATGACATCGTCTCGGGCTGGTTACCGGTGACCGGGTGAGAGGCTGAACGTCGTGGATGTCGAGGACGGTGCTCAGACGGTCGAACTGCACGATTGGTACATCGACGAGCGTGAATACGCACGCCACGAGGCCCGTCGTGGACGGCGGTTCGCGTTCACCGCCCTCGATGCCCGGCGCACGGCGCTGGTGGTGATCGATATGGTGCCGTTCCATGTGAGCGAGAGCGCCTACTGCCGTGGCATCGTGCTGAACATCAACGATATGGCTCGCGCCGTGCGGTCCGCGGGCGGAGTCGTTGCCTGGGTGCTGCCCGCGCGCGGTGAGCCGACCGCACGGGTGATCGAGTTCTTCGGCCCGAGGATCGCCGAAAACTACAGCAGCTCAGGTGGTTCGGGTCCACTGCCGACTCGATTATGGCACGAGTTGGACGCCCGCTCTCGGGATCTGTTCGTCGAGAAGTCCGCGTTCAGTGCTTTCTTTCCCGGTCGGTGCGAGCTGCCGCAACTACTCGATCAGCAAGGAATCGACACGGTCTTGATCACCGGCACTGTCACCAATGTGTGCTGTGAGTCGTCCGCACGCGATGCGAGCACCCTCGGCTTCCGGGTGATCATGGTCGCTGATGCCAATGCGGCTCCACACGACCACGTTCACAACGCTACGTTGCGCACCATCTACCGGTCCTTCGGTGATGTTCGCCCGGCCTCGGATGTGTTGGACATGATCGTTGCCGGGGACGCCGGTGATGGGAGGCACTCGGCTCGCGTAGTCGGTGCATGACCTTGACGTCGATCCGGTCGCATTCGTGCGGGTGGGTCGGGCTTGTCGTGGTGGTTTCCGGCGCTGCGGCCGGTCATCCAGATGTGGTGGTGATCAGCCGGGCCGGTGGGCCGCGATGTGCTCTCTGCGTGTGGGTGAGGTGAGTGCGCTTGCCGTTGGCGTGGCCGATCGCGTGCCCAGTGACAGATGCGACCTGCAAGTGACAACTACAACCTGTCGTCACGCTGTTCGGGGTGGGCGGGGGAGGAGGTTTTGCTTGGAGTGTATCGAACGTATATTCGACTGACATCGATAGCTGGATCGGTGCTGGGATCCACTCGGTGGAGATGGGCGGTCGAGGATGGGTTCGTTGGGTGTGGGGCGGGATGAGCGGGTGGCGGAGTTGCGGCGGCGGATGGCGGCGGTTCCGGCGCGTGGGGGTGGTGCGGTGGTGCGCGGGTCGGGAGAGCGCCGTGTAG
>NZ_WEGK01000039.1:1954-5326 GCF_009604405.1 Nocardia macrotermitis | reverse complement strand
TGTTCCGGCGGTGTCCTACTCTCCCACACCCTGTCGAGTGCAGTACCATCGGCGCAGGTGGCCTTAGCTTCCGGGTTCGGAATGGGACCGGGCGTTTCCCCACCGCTATAGCCGCCGTAACTCTATGAAACTATCCACAGAGAGCCAACAACCCCTCAGGGTCATCGTCTGCCTGTATCTGTGTGTTGTTTCAGATACCGCACAGTGGACGCGTAACATCTTCGTTGGTAAGCCCTCGGCCTATTAGTACCAGTCACCTCCACACGTTACCGTGCTTCCAGTTCTGGCCTATCAACCCAATGATCTGTTGGGGGCCTTAACCCCTCGAGGGGGAGAGAAACCTCATCTTGGAACAGGCTTCCCGCTTAGATGCTTTCAGCGGTTATCCCTTCCGAACGTAGCCAACCAGCCATGCTCCTGGCGGAACAACTGGCACACCAGAGGTTCGTCCGTCCCGGTCCTCTCGTACTAGGGACAGCCTTCCTCAAGTTTCTAACGCGCGCGGCGGATAGAGACCGAACTGTCTCACGACGTTCTAAACCCAGCTCGCGTGCCGCTTTAATGGGCGAACAGCCCAACCCTTGGGACCTACTCCAGCCCCAGGATGCGACGAGCCGACATCGAGGTGCCAAACCATCCCGTCGATATGGACTCTTGGGGAAGATCAGCCTGTTATCCCCGGGGTACCTTTTATCCGTTGAGCGACACCACTTCCACACGTAGGTGCCGGATCACTAGTCCCGACTTTCGTCCCTGCTCGACCTGTCAGTCTCACAGTCAAGCTCCCTTGTGCACTTACACTCAACACCTGATTACCAACCAGGCTGAGGGAACCTTTGGGCGCCTCCGTTACACTTTAGGAGGCAACCGCCCCAGTTAAACTACCCACCAGGCACTGTCCCTGAACCAGATCATGGCCCGAGGTTAGAAGTCCAATACGACCAGAGTGGTATTTCAACGACGACTCCACCAACACTAGCGTGCCAGCTTCACAGTCTCCCACCTATCCTACACAAACCGTACCGAACACCAATACCAAGCTATAGTGAAGGTCCCGGGGTCTTTTCGTCCTGCCGCGCGTAACGAGCATCTTTACTCGTAATGCAATTTCGCCGAGTCTGTGGTGGAGACAGCAGAGAAGTCGTTACGCCATTCGTGCAGGTCGGAACTTACCCGACAAGGAATTTCGCTACCTTAGGATGGTTATAGTTACCACCGCCGTTTACCGGGGCTTAAATTCTCAGCTTCGCCCTTACGAGCTAACCGGTCCTCTTAACCTTCCGGCACCGGGCAGGCGTCAGTCCGTATACATCGTCTTACGACTTCGCACGGACCTGTGTTTTTAGTAAACAGTCGCTTCTCTCTGGTCTCTGCGACCCCATTCAGCTCGAGGAGCAAGTCCCGTCACCAAACAAGGCCCTCCTTCTCCCGAAGTTACGGAGGTATTTTGCCGAGTTCCTTCACCACAGTTCCCTCGATCGCCTCAGTATTCTCTACCTGACCACCTGTGTCGGTTTGGGGTACGGGCCGTGTACCAACTCACTAGAGGCTTTTCTCGGCAGCATAGGATCACTGAATTCACCTCAAACGGCTACGCATCACCTCTCAGGCACATGCTGTGCGGATTTGCCTACACAACGCCCTACAGGCTTACACCCGGTAATCCACCACCGGGCCCAGCTACCTTCCTGCGTCACCCCATCGCTTGACTACTACACCCAGGGTCGTGTGCATCCCCCTCTCTTCACCCGAAGGTGATAGATCCGGTTCAGGACACTTAGCACAGATGATTCGCCATTGGGCGCGGATACACGGGTACGGGAATATCAACCCGTTGTCCATCGACTACGCCTGTCGGCCTCGCCTTAGGTCCCGACTCACCCTGGGCGGATTAACCTGGCCCAGGAACCCTTGGTCATTCGGCGGACGAGTTTCCCACTCGTCTTTCGCTACTCATGCCTGCATTCTCACTCGCATGCCCTCCACACCTAGGTCACCCCGGCGCTTCCCTGGACATACGACGCTCCCCTACCCACCCAATCTCCTGGTCCGAAGACAAGATAATAATTGAGTGCCGCGGCTTCGGCGGTGTACTTGAGCCCCGCTACATTATCGGCGCAGGATCACTTGACCAGTGAGCTATTACGCACTCTTTCAAGGGTGGCTGCTTCTAAGCCAACCTCCTGGTTGTCTAAGCGACCCCACATCCTTTTCCACTTAGTACACGCTTAGGGGCCTTAGCCGGCGATCTGGGCTGTTTCCCTCTCGACTACGAACCTTATCGCCCGCAGTCTCACTGCCACGCTCTCACACACCGGCATTCGGAGTTTGGCTGACTTCGGTAAGCTTGTAGGCCCCCTAGGCCATCCAGTAGCTCTACCTCCGGCGTGAAACACGTGACGCTGCACCTAAATGCATTTCGGGGAGAACCAGCTATCACGGAGTTTGATTGGCCTTTCACCCCTACCCACAACTCATCCCCTCAGTTTTCAACCTAAGTGGGTTCGGGCCTCCACGACGTCTTACCGTCGCTTCACCCTGGCCATGGGTAGATCACTCCGCTTCGGGTCCATGATGTGCGACTCAACCGCCCTATTCGGACTCGCTTTCGCTACGGCTCCCCCACACGGGTTAACCTCGCCACACACCGATGACTCGCAGGCTCATTCTTCAAAAGGCACGCCATCACCCCACAAAGAGGCTCTGACGGATTGTAAGCGCACGGTTTCAGGTACTATTTCACTCCCCTCCCGGGGTACTTTTCACCTTTCCCTCACGGTACTAGTCCGCTATCGGTCACCAAGTAGTATTCAGGCTTACCGGGTGGTCCCGGCAGATTCACAGCAGATTTCACGGGCCCGCTGCTACTCGGGTGCCCATCACAGCAGAGAACGCGTTTTCGCTTACCGGACTCTCACCGTCTACGGTCGGCCATCCCAGACCAATTCAGCTAACACGAACTTTTCTGACTACTGCTCCTCACGGCAGTGAGAAGAAGATGGGTCCCACAACCCCGCATAGACAACAACTGCCGTCTATCACATCTACACGGTTTAGCCTCATCCGCTTTCGCTCGCCACTACTCACGGAATCACATGTTGTTTTCTCTTCCTGTGGGTACTGAGATGTTTCACTTCCCCACGTTCCCTCCACACACCCTATATATTCAGATGCGGGTAACACGACATCACTCGTGCTGGGTTTCCCCATTCGGAAATCCTCGGATCTCAGCTCGGTTGACAGCTCCCCGAGGCTTATCGCAGCCTCCTACGTCCTTCATCGGCTCTCGGTGCCAAGGCATCCACCGTACGCTCTTACACACTTACAAACAAAGATGCTCGCGTCCACTGTGCAGTTCTCAAACAACACACA
>NZ_WEGK01000038.1 GCF_009604405.1 Nocardia macrotermitis | reverse complement strand
ATGCGGCGAATTCTCGCAGCAACCGAGGAAAATCGATACGCCCGTCGGAAAATCGGAAGCTCGCGGGCGTCGCGGTGATCACGGTCTCGGTCCGCCCCTCCGCACCACCCTCATAGTCGGCGGCCTGGCCGTCATCCTGATCCTGGTCATCACCGCCTGGCGACTGGCAGGCCGATCGCGCCGGTGATCCGCCGCGCCCCGCAGCAATCCGATCCGGTAGCGCGGGGATTATCGAAGGCTCATTGGTCGGCCCAGTCGCGCATCTGTTGCAGATTGTCGAATTCGCCGATAGGGGCGTCGGGTTCGATTAGGCCGGACATATTGTCTTCCGGGAAGGTTCGGCAGTATTCCAATGCTTCCAGCGGGGTGTCGCCGCGGTTGAACGCTTCGCTCAGGCGCTGGATCCACAACCCACCGGCGCCGAATCCGTACCACCCGGACTGGCGGAAGGGAATGTAGTCCGCGGCGTCGCCGTCCATGGCGGCCCACACCCAACCCAATACGCCGCCCTCTTTCGTCACCGGATAGAAAGCCACTCGCCCCTTGGTCTCCTCCGGATATCGCACGACCGGCGCACTGACGAGATCACCCCAGCCTTCGGAACGATCCACCGGAGTCCCATCCGGGTACATCCCATTCTGAATCCACGGATTCGGCACCTCCGGCCCACCCGGATTCAACGACTGATTCAATCCCTCCAACGTCTCCGAATGCCCTTCAACGACATCGGCCGCAATCCCGCCCGCCTTCGAATCCTCGGCCACCCCAACCCAACTCCGCACCGCGTCCTGCGCCGACATCCCCTTCGCATAACAAGCGTCCAGCCGATCCTCCCACACCTCACTGGCATCGCCCGACGGATCCGAAAACGGGTTGAAATGCCGCCAGGAGGGAAGGTTGCGCAGAAACCCCGCCGTATCCCAACTCACCGACGCATACAGATACCCCAGCAACTTGTCCCGCCGAGTCACCGGATAATAGAAAACCGGAAATCTGGTCCACGGCTCATAACCAGTACGCGGACTCCTGGGCGGCCATTCCCTCCCGACCTCCGGGAATTCGTTCCCTTCCGCAGTCGCATCCGGTTCCGAATCGACCGCGTCGTAATACGCACCGATCTCACCGGGCTGGAGCGAGTTCTCCGGCGTAACCGGCCCGAATCCCTTGCTGAACTTCGGATTACCGCTCACGGTCCGCTGATCCTGCGGGATCGCGTCGCGAGCTTCGACGTCGGCGGCAACCTGCCGATCGATCTCATACAGCCGCTCCAGCGAGATACCCATCTTCGCAGCGATCTGCTCATCGATCTTCCGCTGCTCCGCGGAATCGCCGGACTGCCACGGCGGTTGCTCTGTCATCATCAATCCTTCAGTTCACGGTGCCATGACCACCGATACGAAACTCAGATGTACTCTCGGTACGAAGATTTGAACAGCTGATCCGAAAAGTCAATTTCCTGATCGGGCCGATAGTCCCGCTGCCGAGCGTGTTCGAGGAACTCGTCCGGAATTTCGAGCGAATAGCGCTCCAGGTAGAAGATCGAGTCGACGCGCCACACCCACACACCATCCGACCGCAGCGACCGAGCGCTACGAATCCACTCGCGACGGCCCACCAGATCGACCATATCCTCCAGGATATCGTAGATCGGCCGCCCCTCCCGCAGGTACTCGACAACATTCGATCGATCGGCGATCACCCGCTTCGTATACGACTCCGCCAGCACCGGCAACTCCGGCCGCGACGTCGGATACATCTCACGATAGATCCCCACCGGCTTCACCTTCGGCATATCTCCCTCTTAATCCTTCCGGGTCCGACTTGTCGAATACGCTTCACAAGCCGTCTTCAGGCTCTCGGGTGAGAGGAAAGGGATTCATATTGTCATCGAATCCGGGGACATCGCGCATCTTGTCCCGAAGGCTGTCAGGAGCATAATTATCCGAGTCGTCGAGACTATCGAGATAGTCCCACTTGTATTTGGCGAGTTCCTCTCGCTCCTCGGGCGACCGGGCGGCTTGCTCAGCATCCGACTCTGCCCGGATTCGCGCGAACACCTCGGGGTCCCACCCCTCGGGCGCCTTGTCTGAGCTACTCATCCGCAGTCTTCCTTTCAACAGGTCGGCACCGGGCGCCGACAACGTGACGGGTACCAGCTTTCAGCATAGTCAGCTTTCGACACTGCGCCCCCTGCCATCCACGGACCCATCCGACGACGGAAGCAAGGCGGCGTGATTCTCTGCGATGTATTTCCCGAGTTCGGGATCATAAGCGGACAGTTGTTGCCAGGCGGCCATTGCCGTGTCCTGGTCATACAAGCCCGCCTCCGTAAGCACTCGGGCGTAACCGCTTCGCAGATCGGGGAGTTCGGATGCTCGAGCCGGATCCCATAGCGCAGATACAAGTTCCGTTATGGCGTTGCGCATTTTCGGAATGTAAACATCAGGATGAACGAAAACCGAGGGCGTGTCCGGCGGCACACCTTCGGCCGGTACAGTCGATTCCCGGGATTCGATAGAGAAGGGCACCCCTTCGTCGACGATCGCTTCACTCGGGAAAGGAATATCCGACTCCAGATCACGCACTGCCACAGCCAGGTCCGAATCGTTGCCAGCTGTCGCCTGCGACGTCTCGGCGATTTCCTGCCAGGTGACCTCCAGCACTCCATCGGGACTCATCTGCCGGTCCAACACACGGAACTGCCGACCATCCGGAATAAGCACCTCCTGTTCACCGCGCATACCCGGAGGTCGCACAAATGAAATATCCTTACCAGTAGCCGATTTGATGGTCAGCTTCACATTCGGATTCCATTTGAACCTGGTCTTCGAAGTCGACACGAATCCAGGGTCTTCGACAATATTACCAACCCGATTGTTGTACCAGAATTTCTCCATTTCCTCCGGCGAGAGCATAATCGACCTTTTGACCGTGCCGACGTGATTCGGCAGCTTCTCGAGACCACTACGGATAAGATCGATAGTTTCCGGGGAAACCCAACCCATCTCCTCACCGTGCCGCAAATGACGGTTGATTTCGTTATACGCACTTCCGGCGTAAGCTTCCAGCGCATCACGTTCGGCTTGTGGTAACCGATCACAGGCGTCTTTCGCGGCCTGCTCTATCGGTGTCAACTCTGGTTCGGGCCGATCGTGAGGGGCTGCGGTTGCGGGTTCAGGGTGCTCTCGTTCCTGTTCACCAGGGTTCGAGGTCGGTTCCTCCACACGGCGCAGAGGCGACTCAGTCGAACGAACCGGCACCGTACCGTCATCCGAAGTGCGCGACGGATCTCGTCCTTCCTTCGAAGGACCGGACATCATGTCGGACTCAGGACTCGCCGAACGATCTACGGCAGCGGCCTCGGACTGATCGGAATATGCGGCTGTGGTCCGCTCGGGCTCGGTTTCGCGGGGGGTCCGCTCATCGGCGGCGTGCGAGGCATCGTGCTCGTCGGCGGCCGGATGTTCGGGCGTCGCCTCCCGAGGCTCATCGTGCGGTGCTGGTTCGTTCTCGTGTGGAACCGGGTCGTCGGAGTGCTCGAGCTGGTCGCGATCGTGCTCGGACACGCGTTCCGGGAGCGTCTCCTCGGATGTGTCATGGTGTGGGGTCTGCTCGTCGTCGGGCGTGCGGGGCTCACGCGGGTCCTCGGGACGGGCGAGCGAACTGTCCTGCTCCGGGCTCGCCGAACGATCCGGCGTCGAGGTGTCCGGATCTCGGTCGCGCTGGGTGTGTTCGTCACCGGTTCCGGGTGTGGCACGATCCCGCACATCCTCCGCGGGCGATCTCGGTACCGAATCCCGATGTGGCGAAGACGAATCGGGTGTCGCATCGGCCGCATGTCGCATCGACTCATCGGCCCCACCGAGGCGTTCGGTCGGATGGAAGACTTTCCATTCACCGCCGCCGTGGACCTCCGCGGGCGAATTCGGTTCCTGATTGACGCCGACACTGTCCGAGGGGGCCCGGACGGGGACGCCGAGTTCGTCGGCCACGTGCTGGGCCCAGCCGATCTCGTTTCCGGCGAAGCAGGCGATCAGGCGGACCGGGGTGCCCTCGACATAATTGGGATTGTCGCGGATGGCATCGACGATGTGCTGCGGATTCGACTCGTGCTCGTTGCCGGGAACCGGTCTGCCGAAACGGTTTCCGTGCACGATGACATCGTGTTCGCCCTCGTTGCGGAGGTTGCCGAACACGCGGCGGGCTTCGGGATCGTCGCCGATGGCCGTCCGATCCGTCCCGTGCATGACGGACGGCGCCTCGGCAGGTGCCAGCTCGTGTGCGAGTCCGGCATCGTCCGGTGTGGCGTCGGGCACGGAATCGCCCTCGTGCGTCCGGGGTGTCTCGTGCGATCCCGATTCCACAGGCTTCTCGTACAGGTAGATACGAGTTTTGGTATTTCCGAAAAGATCATTGCCCTTGTCGCGGACGACACCGCGCACCTCGTACTCGGTCCCGCCGCCGTTCAGGACCTCGAGTTCGTTCGGACGCGCCGACAGGGCACTGATATCGCGACCGGTCTCGGAGTGGATGATGAATTCCACGTTGCCGGGAATCATCATCCCGCGATCTCGCGTGGTGCTCGTCATGGCGGGCTCGGTGATCGTGGTACCCGGGACGTAACGAGCGATCTGCTCCTCGGTCAGCTGGGCACCACGCCAGACCGTGCCCTCGTGGCGAGGAAGATTGCGCAGTCCCTCCGAGATGTCCTGGGCGATCCGACGCTGTTCGGGGTCCAACTCGACGCCGTTGCGCATCCGATGGTTCAGATCCTCGTAGACGTTCGCGTCCGGATCCGTGTAGCGGAACACCGCGTCTCGCTGCGCGTCGGTGAGACGCTCGGCAGGGTCGACGTGTTCCTCGTACTCGGGTTCGGTTGCGTCCCTGGGCGATTCCTCGACGACGTCCTGGGGCTTGTCGTCATCGGCGTCTCGCGGCCTGTCCGCATCGGCGTCCTGCGACCGGTCCTCGTCGGACTCACGAGGCCGGTCCTCGGCGTCGCGACGAGGTTCTGCGTGCTGTGGTTTCTCCTCGGTATTCGAGGCGGTGCGAGGCTGATCCTCCGGTCCGGGTGAATTCCGATCCCTGTCCGCGTACAGCCACGCCGGGGGCTTCTCATCGAGGCGAGGATTCGACGGCGGGCGAGCTGCCGGTTCATCGACCGGAGCCCGTGGCGGTGTTCCCTCGCCCACGCGACCGGGGGCGGCCGCGGGACGTCCGGGGAGTTCGGCACGCGGCGGCGGCTTCATCGGTTCGCTCAGTACCGACCGAGGCGTATCAGCGTTCGGGCGCGCGGAGTCGTTCCGCACCGGCTCTGCGGTGTTCGGAGAAGTCACCTCGGTCGGGCCGCCGCGTTCCGCTGCTATGGCCTCGTGGCGTGGGGACTGCGTTTCCGACGGTCTGGTGGCCGAATCGATCGGCGAATTCGCTTCGGGCCGAATCGGTTGCGTGGTCTCGGGACGAACAGCATCGGGACGCGCGGCTTCGGGACGAACCGCCTCAGGACGAGCAACTTCGGGACGTACAGCTTCGGGACGGATGGTCGGCTGGGTGGGAGCTTCGGCCCTGGCCGCAGGTTCGGGGCGACTTCTTTCCGGGTATCCGGCCGCAGATTCCGCGCGCAGACCAGCTGCATCGGGGGTAGCGGAGGAGGTACCCACGCGCTCCGGCCGTACCGGCTCCGTGCGCATCGGGTCCGTACGGACCCGCTCGGTACGCATCGGCTCCGTGCGCATCGGCTCCGTGCGCATCGGCTCCGTGCGCATCGGCTCCGTGCGCATCGGCTCCGTGCGCATCGGCTCCGTGCGCAACGGTTGCGGCCCACGGGGATTGGCTGCGGCGGAATGCGAACCGGGAGAAGGTGTTTCGTGACGCCCGGGGCCGGTATACGGGTTCGGCGGTGCCGATCGACCATTTCCGGCGGCAGAATCGGGCACCGTGCCGTACTCGGGTCTTCGCGCGGCGGGATTCTCCGCCCGCATCGGTGCGTATGCCGCCGATTCGGCAGGACGAGTCGCGGCTCCGAATTGTGCACCGGCGTCGTTGTGTGACATCGCGTGCGGTACGACCTGTGCGTGTATCTCGTATACGGCATGGCCACCGACGTTGACAACGCTGACACCCGTAATTTGGTACGAGGTTTCACGGGCCAGCAGCAGTTCCCGCTGATTCGGGAATGCGCTCCGCTGCCCCAGCCATACACCGTGGGTTCCCTCCGGCAGATCGAATTTCATTCGATACCGGAATGGGTTGTGGTCGACCGTGGTCGGATCGGCACCCAGAGACAAGGACAGATAACCACGCTCGAGCTGCGAACCACCGATGAGACAAATCGGATCCCGGTTTCCGAGCGGCTTGCCGTCACCAGCGGTCATGAAGCTGATGTCGTGCAGTCCACGTACCGCCTGCACCGGTTCGGGCAACTGATGCGCGAGTGCTGCATCCATCTCGCCGATCTGGCGATTGAACAATTCGACGGTCGGCCGTTCACCGAAATAGTCGTGCAGGAAATGGTTCTCCCCGGCGTTGTGGAAGATCTCCTGGAGACGCGATTTGCTGCCGACCGCACTGAACAACGTACGCATCGTCAGCATTCGCTGCTCAGGTGTGGCATTCTCGTCCACCAGCATCCGCAGCAGTTCACGCCGAGTGGTGGGCATTCGACCGTGATTCAGCGAGGTCAGCGCATGATAGGCGGCGGTGTCTTTCTGCAGGCGTTCGAAATGCTTTCCCATATTCTCGCGAGTTCGCAAGAAGGTATTGGGATACGAGTTCTGGGTGTAGCGATGCACCTCTCTCTGCTGATATTCAGGCAGGTTGTCATAGACATGTCCCAGACTGTTCTCGCCGTAGTACCCTCCGGCCTCGTTCGTGTCGAAGCGTCGATATCCGTCACGTATATAAGTCGCTTCATGCGGAGGAAGTGATTCATTGTGAACGGGTGCACCGGGATGCGGAGCATTCGGGTGGGGATGTCCGGCGGGCGGACGATTCGGATCGCCATAGGGACGGGGAGCCGCCGGTGCTTGGCCGCCCGGGTGATGCGGTGCGGCGGGACGATACGACGGCCCGGGGTTGGGTGTGGCCGAGTCCGGCCGACGTGGTGGTGCAGACTCCGGGGCACGATCGTCCGGGGTCGTGTATCGCCGCGGTTCCTCCGCGCCGGGGCGAGGGGACTCCGGGCGGTACGGGCGCTCGGGGCTCATCGTATCCGTGCCGGGGCGGGCGGCATCGCGCGGATTTCCGGGTTCCGACGTGCGCGGAGTGTCCGCACGCGGGTCGCGGGAGCGGGCAGCCGTGCGTTCGGATTCGGATGTGTTCTTCGGGCGGTCCTCGTTGTTAGGGTGGTCCCGGGTCGGTTCGCGTTCCGGGCGTTCGGGCGGGCGCTCGGATTCGGTGGGGAGCTTTTCCGGCTGCCGGGGGTTTTCCTCGGAACGCGGTTTGGATGGTTCGGGCTTGTCGGATTCGGGGCGGGAAGGGTCGCGCGATTCCGGACGTGAGGGGTCGCGCGACTCAGGTCGTGAGGGGTCGCGCGACTCGGGACGTGAAGGATCACGCGACTCGGGGTGCGAGGGATCACGCGATTCCGGTCGCGACGGATCACGCGACTCCGGACGCGACGGATCACGCGACTCCGGACGCGACGGATCACGCGACTCCGGACGCGACGGATCACGTGGGTCCGAGCGTGGGGAAGAGTCCGGTTTTTCGCGTGGAGTGTCGGGGCGGCCGAGCGCGCCGGGCGGTGTGTGCGGATCCAGGGCGACCATGCCCGAGCCCTCGCTCGAACCGTAGCCCTCGAACAGTTCCGCGCCGAAGCGGCGGCGGAATTCGGCCTGGTCGGTCGT
>NZ_WEGK01000037.1 GCF_009604405.1 Nocardia macrotermitis | reverse complement strand
TGCGACGAGCCATGGTGGGAGGATTGTTTGCAGGTGCGCGGCCGCGGCGGTGGGGTTGGACATGATTGCCCGGAACAGTGAGTCGTGTGGGTTGTCCTGGGCGGCAGTCATATCCGTCACGATAGCGACGATTTGTGGACACGCCAAGGCGAAATGTTGTGTGACACACCGTGTTTAGAGTGGATATTCCAGTACGGTTGTATCCAGTTTCCGGGACTGGTTGATGCTGAGTCGAATTCGATGAGGTTGACGCGTTTCCGCAGCCTGGAATCACCCGGATTGCGCAAACCGCGATGCACAATTCCCTCTTGCGGCACAAGCTATTTGGATAGCATTGCCGAGTGTTTCGGACGGATCCCCTCGTGACCGTTGAAACTCACACGGGCAACTGCACTTTCGGAGCACAAAGCAATTCGTGTTCGATCGTTGCGACCGGGTTCATCTCGCGACGGTGGGTGTGGCTGTCGCCGCGAGATGACGCGCTCAGTCCCGTATCGATGCGGTGAAGGTGTCCCATTCGGCCGGGCTGAAGGTCAGCGCGGGGCCGGTCGGGTTCTTCGAGTCGCGGACGCCGACCTGTCCGTCGTGCAGCCATGCGACCTCGACGCATTCGCTCTGACCGCTGCTGTGGCTGCTCTTGAACCAATGCGCTTCTGGTAGATCGGTATTCACGCCGAATAGCTCCTTGCCACCCGCCGGAGCAGGTCTCGGGACTTCGTTTCGTCCAGTGCAGTCGTACGTATGGCCGCAGCAAGGTCATGGTAACGCTGGACGTCGTCGGGTTTCTCCAGATACAGGTCATTGCTTCCCTGACCCTCCAGGAAGACCAGCGGGGGCTCTGCTGGTCTGCCCTTGGCGTCGACGCCGAAATCGAGAATTACGAAGGGGCCGTGGAGCAATCCCCAGGTGCATCCGGCCGCGAAGGGATGGATGCGGAGCGTGACGTTCGGCCGCTTGCTGATCTCCGCCAGGTGGTGCAGCTGCGCCGCCATGACTCGTGGGCTGCCGACGACCCGATGCAGCGCGGACTCGTGCAGCAGGACCTCGAGTTCCAGCGGGGCGGTCTTGCGAGTCACGATCGCTTGCCGCCTGAGCCGATATTCGACCCGGCGCTCGATATCCTGCGCACTGTTGTCCCGGTAGAACCCACTGATCAGCACGCGCGCGTAGTCGGCGGTCTGCAACAGGCCGGGCACGTGTTCGTGATACGAAATCAGTTTGCGCGCAGAGGCTTCGAGGCCGACGAACATATTGAAGTTGTCCGAGTACAGACCTCCGAATGCCGTGTACCACGACGTGACCTGTGCCTGTTTCGCGAGTTCGACCGCCCGATCGGCGTCCGGTCCGCTGACCTCGAGGATCTCGCACAACGCCCGAACATCCCGCACCCGAACCTTCTTCACCTTGCCCGACTCGATCCGCTGCAACGCGGCCGGACTCAACTCCACCAGCCCGGCCAGCCGGTCGATGGAGAACCCGATCTCGTTGCGCGCCTTGCGAAGAAACCGCCCGAGCTGACGCCGCGGCAGCGTCGAAGGTTCGTCGTTATCGGTCATGCCGCTCGTACCTCCTGCGAAAGTGATGGAAACCGAACCGAAAAGTGAATGATCCCCGCGAATGATGCGATCGGGGCGCTGGGATTTCGCCGGATCCGCTCCCGATCCCCCGAATCCCCTGCCGCCGCAGTGAATCCGGTGATCTCCTGTGCCCGGCAGCTACTACTCGACAACCTACAAGAAAGTTTCCGAAATGTCTCCAACGAATCGAGATCGGACTGTGCCCATTGCGATTTCGTACCTGAGAGGAGACATATCGAAGTTGAACCAACCCTGGCATGAAAGCCGGTTACGTTCCCTGGCAGGACGTTTCGGATTCGAATATTCCAAAACAATAGTCTTCACCCGGACCGATCCGGACCGGATGTCCCGCCTCCTGCACGAGGCCAACCGCGCCGAAGCCGAAGCCATCTTCACCCCGACCCTCGCCCACCTCGACTATCCCGACCTCGACACCCTTCTCGTGGAGGCCGCCCACCTGCGAATCCACAGCATCATCACCTGGAACCCGATGTTCACCTACCAACTCGACAACCGAGAACCCCGCCCCCACAACCTCCGCCGCATAATCCGCCGCCGATAACGAAAACCCCATGACATCGCCGAAACCGTTGTCGATCGTTCGGCCCCGGCAGTCACCTCGCCGGATATCCGGAAGTCCTCAGCGTCAAGCGCAACCCAAGAGCCGTCAGGCATATGGCATCGGATCGAATGATTTCGATCCCCTCGAAGTGTGGAGGCTCCTTTTTATGCGGCCTCGTCTCGTGATAGGGCCGCTGCCGAGGCCGCTCGGATGGCGGCCATGTGGATCTCGTAGTTGATCGGTGATAATTCCGCCGCACGGGCTGTGGCGGCGGGGCGGGTTGTAGAACGGTGATCCAGGTGACGATCCGTACCGCGGCTTCGGCGCGGGTGCGGAAGCGGTGCCGGTGGGCGAACTCAACCTTCAGGGTGGAGTTGAACGATTCGGCCGGCGAGTTGTCCAGGGCGACCCGGCCCATCGACTGCACCGCCCCCAGATGCCGGCACAAGGCGTTGGTGGCCGCGGCGGCGTACTCCTCAGGTTCAACCGGTGGATGCAACCGCAAATCGGGCAGTAGTATGCATTCCGTTGGGTAACAGCCAACTATTTGCATAGTCCCGAGGAGTGGCGCTGATGGCCGAGCACCGCAGTACACCGCTTCCTGGCGAGCTCTGGCAGGCACCGCTTCGAACCGTTCGCCCCCAGGACCTGACCGACATCTACGCCCAACCGCGGCCCGAGATCACCCGGCTGGTCGATCGGGGAGTGTTGCACCGCGTAGCTCACGGCTACTACATCATCGTCCCGCCGGACTACGTCGGCCGAACCTGGCTGCCCGGTCTGGAAGCGGCGGCAGCGGGTATCGCGTCATCGATATACGGGGCGGATCGAATCGTTGTCATGGGTATCAGCGCGGCCCGTCTACTGGGAGCCATACCTCGTGCATTGGCGACCGCTGTTGTCGCGGTCCCGAGCCAGCATCGCCCGATCGCACTGACCGACCGTTCGGCGCACGTCCGGTTCGTCCGCCGAGATTCGGATGCTCTGGATGCCGAGCGCATCGAAACCGCACTGGGTCCAGCGCTGGTCACTACTCCCGAGCAGACGGTGTTGGACCTCGCCCGGCGTCCGGAACTGGGCAACGCCGAGGCGGAGGTTCGTTCGGCGATCGAAACGCTTTGTCGCCGATGCGATTCGGCGAGACTCGCGCAGCTCGCTACTGATCAGCGTCTGGGAACGGCACTTCGACGTGCACAAAGTTGGGTGGGAGCATGAATATCGACGAACGTGACAGTGTCGCAATTCAATTCGGAGTCTCCCCGGAGCAGGTCGAGCGTGATCACCTGATCTCCCATTTGCTGGCGGCAATCAGCCGAGGCTTTGGCGACCGGCTGCACTTCATCGGTGGAACCGCGCTTGCCCGTACACATTTGGTTGGTGGCAGGCTCAGCGAAGACATCGATATGGTTGCTTTCGGTAACTGAAATGCATTGTCAGTCAGTGATTTTGGTGTAGACCTCGAGGTTTCGGCATCGTCGGGAAGTAGTGCTGCTCCACGGGCTCCGAAACGACGTGGGTGAGTGCCTCGTCGAGGTTGCTGTGGTCGTATCCGGTCCAGCGTTCCCGAGCGCTGCGCCGGAACTCGCCCCAGGAGCGAACGGTGAATTCCTCCCGGTAGGTCCGTTCGGTGTCGCCGCTGCGGTCGAGTTGCCATGAGGTGGCGCCTGTTCGGCGTCGCGACAACTCGACGCGTCGCATGGCCGCGACGAACCGGGGTTCGTGGTCGGGGCGGATCAGGTAGTCGATCGAGATGGTGACGGGGCCGTCGGTCGGGTCCGGATCGAACACCAACTCGGGTTCACCGGCGCCGAGCATCGTGATGGTTCGGTCCAGTGTTCCGACCTGCGCGGTGAGGGGTAGCCAGGGGACGCTGGCGGCGGTGAGGACGAGCAGTGCCGCGGCGATCAGCAGCGTGGTCGCCGCGCCGAGGAACTCCGCGGTCAATCCCCAGATGAACGATGCGAGGCCTTGGCCGCCGAGGAATACGAGCAGGTAGACGGCCATTCCTCGGGCGCGGACCCACTCGGCGAGGGTCAGCTGCAAGCCGGCGTTCAAGACTGTCAGCGTCGCGATCCATGCGACACCCGAGAGCACGAACACGGGGATGACCAGGGCCGATGACCGGAGGGCCGGAGCGGCGGTACCGGCGGCGAAGACCAGGGCCGAGCCGGCCAGCAGCCATGACGTGCTCAGGTGGCGACGCAGCAGCGGCA
Source organism: Nocardia macrotermitis (assembly GCF_009604405.1). Taxonomy (GTDB): domain Bacteria; phylum Actinomycetota; class Actinomycetes; order Mycobacteriales; family Mycobacteriaceae; genus Nocardia; species Nocardia macrotermitis. The sequence goes on along the minus strand of NZ_WEGK01000037.1, from coordinate 4,669 downwards.
GCACGAAAACGCCCAGTACGGATCCGATCCCGAGCGCCCCGAGGAGCAGACCGTATCCGGCGGCCGCGAGATGGAGATCGACCACGGCGACGGTGGGGAGCAGCGCCCACAGCGCGGATGCCGGGAGTGCGAACAACGCCGCACGCAGCAGGATGCGCCGAGCGCCCGGCGCGGCACGCATGTACCGGACGCCGGCCGCCATGGCCGGTCCGAATCGCTCACGCCCGAGCTGGGTGATCCGGGCCGGCCTCTTCCAGCGCGCCAGGACGACCAGCACGCCGAGGAAGGACACCGCGTTGAGTGCGAACACCGGCCATGAACCGGCGAGTCCCACGATGGCTCCGGCGATGGCCGGTCCGATCGCGCGGGCGCCGTTGACTGTCACGCTGCCCAGGGAGGCGGCAGCGGGGATCTCCTCGCGTGGAACGAGCTCGGGCTGGATCGCTTGCCATGCCGGATTGGTCAGTGCCGCAAGGCATCCGAGAGTGAACGTGATCAGCAGCAGCGACCACGGCGCCAGCCCGCCCACGATGTCGAGCAGCATCAGGACCGCCGCCGCGATCGCCGACAGCGCGGTCGTCGCGATGAGGAGCCGACGTCGGTCCCAGGCATCCGCGAGGACGCCGGCAACCAGGGACAGCAGGACCACAGGCAGCAGACTCGCCGTTTGCACCCACGCCACCAGAGCCGGCGAATGCGTCTGCTCGACCAGGTACCACTGTGCGCCGACCGACTGCATCCAGCTGCCGAGGTTGGACCCGAGCTGCGCCATCCACAAGCTGCGGAACAACGGCCGCCGCAGCGGCGCCCATTGGGAAGTCATCCGGCCATTCCTTCGGCCTGATCGAATGCGGGGTTCACGTCGAGTATCGAATCAGACGGGTGCGCTGGGCGGAACGGTCCCAGCGAACTCGTCAGGCGGGCCGTGGCCCGTACATGATCACCGCGACACCGATCAGGCAGATCACCGCACCGGTGGCGTCCCATCGGTCGGGGCGGAAGCCGTCCACGGCCATTCCCCACAGGAGCGATCCCGCGACGAACACCCCGCCGTACGCGGCCAGGATGCGCCCGAAGTTCGCGTCGGGCTGCAACGTCGCGATGAACCCGTAGATGCCGAGGGCAACCACGCCCGCACCGATCCACGCCCACCCACGATGCTCGCGTACTCCCTGCCAGACCAGCCAGGCGCCACCGATCTCGGCGACAGCGGCCAAGGCGAACAACAGAATCGAGCGTATTACGGTCACGAGCAGAGCCTAGGTATCGGCTGCGTGAGCCGGTGGCGCCTGCCGGTCGTCTCGAGCCGGGCTGCTAACGCGTCGAGGACCTCGACATGGTGATCGAGGCGGATTACTCGGGGTAGGCACGGACGCTGCTGTACTGGTCTGCGCTGCCATAGGCGACCGCCCTGGCATTCGGATCGCGATCGTGTAGAGCGTCGGTGGCTCCGGTGGGTCGGGGGATCGGCGTGCTGGTAGCTCATCGTAGCTGCGCCGGTTCTTGGTCGGTGGTCAGGCGGATGAGCTGTTTGGAGTCGTTCCACAGTTTTGTGGCGCGTGGCTCGTCGTAGGACAGGCGCGCGGATCGTACTGCCGAGAGGGTCCCTTCCTTCGCCTGGAAGTACTTGCCCGAGGCCCCCGCGTAGTCGGGATCGGCCGCGATCGCTGCCAGGGAAGCGCCCGAGAACTCCATATCGGAGGTGGTGACGCCGATCCGTTTCGAGACCCACTTCATGGCGGTGCCGGCCGCGAGCCATCGAACGGGTTCGGGCATATTGCGGAGGAACCCGGTCTCGGGTACAGAGCCCGGATCGAACGCGATCGAGGATATCGAACTGCCGGCCTTGCGGAGCCGGCGATCCAACTCGTAGGCGTACATGACGGTGCACAGCTTCGAGGTGGAGTAGCGCTTTCCGGCCGACAGCGCTTTGCCGCCGTTCTTCCCGTTGTTCGCCAGCGCGAAGGCATCCGGTTCGGCAGCGGCGCCGACCAGGCGGCCGTCCATCGAGTCCGGATCGTGGGTGCCGCTGGCGGTGTAGACGACCCTGCCACTCTCGGACAGGTTCGGGACGAGCAATTCGACGAGCAGGAAGTGCCCGAGGCAGTTGGTCGCGAAAGTTGTTTCGTATCCGTCGGGGCTGTACGAGATCTCGCCGTCGAAGCGGCCGCCGGCGTTGCAGAGGATCGCGTCGAGCGAGGAGATCTCGCCCGCGTCGAGCATCGTGCGGAACTGCGCGGCGGCGGCCCGGACCGACGCGAGCGAGGAGGTGTCGAGCGGCAGCAAGGTCGCTGTCACACCGTGTTTCGTCTCTAGTTCGTCAGCGACCGGTCGCATGCGTTCGATGCTGCGACCGGCCAGAACGAGGTCAATGTCCTTCGCGGCGAGCGCTCGTGCTGCGGCGAGACCGATGCCCGAGTGACCGCCGGTGATCAGGATCGAAGTCACGTCCGTTCCTTTCGGATGAGAATGGCTGGGTCACGCCAGGATTGCCGATCGGGCGGTGGCCGAGCCAGGGACAACCTGTCCGCGGCTGACGGCTACCGCGACCGGGTATACCGAGGTGTACTGAGGGCATGATCGATCGATCTGGTCTTGCGGATTTTCTGCGCCGTCGCCGGGAGTTGCTGAGCCCGGCGGATATCGGTCTGCCTGAGGGCGTTCGGCGTCGCACGCCTGGTCTGCGGCGCGACGAAGTCGCTCAGCTGGCCAGTATTTCCACCGACTACTATGCACGCCTGGAACAGTGCCGCGGCGCTAATCCGTCCGAGCCCGTCATGGCGGCACTGGCTCGTGCACTGCGGTGCGATCCGGACGAGCGCGACCACCTGTATCACCTGGCAGGGTTCTCGTCTCCGGAACGTCACTCCGGCGGGTACGTCCGGCCCGGGCTGATGAGTCTGCTGAACCGGCTCGACGACGTTCCGGCCTGTGTCGTCAGTGATCTGGGTGAGATTCTGTGGCAGAACACGATCGCCGAGGTCGCGCTCGGGTGGACGGCGGGCAAGCGCACCGACCGCTCCCGCAACATCGTGTGGCAGTGGTTCACCGAACCGGCCCTGCGTGCCTGTTTTCCGGAGGAGGACTGGTCACGGCACTCCCTCGCGCACGTCAACGATCTGCGGGCGACCTATTCACGGCGCGGGGGTGATGCCGATGTCACCGACCTGGTCAAAGGCTTGCGCAAGCACAGTGCGGAGTTTCGCGACCTGTGGGAACGCCACGAGGTCGCGGTGCATCGCTTCGACCGAAAACGGTTCCTACACCCCGAGGTAGGTGTTCTGCATCTGACTTGTGAGGTACTGCTCTCTCCCGAAGCGGACACCAAGGTTCTGGCGTTCTTCCCGACCGAGGGCACCGACACCCACGAGAAGCTCGAGCTGTTGCGAGTGATCGGGCCATTGGAGTTTCGGGCACCCCGGTGAGCGGTGCACGCACTGAGAGAGTTCGGGCAGATCCACGGACAGCCTGGTCCTGGTTACCTCTTCGCGGCACACGTCATTCCGGCACGATCGCCGAGACCCTCGACGAGCTCGGACTGGCCACCGCGGTCGTCGGCGTCATCGGGCTGGGACGTACACAGCGACTTCCACCGCGCCGCGGAAGTCGCCCGCGCCGCCTACGACGCGGGTCTGGCAGCGCTGCGTCCGGGCCGAACGTTCGGTGAACTCGTCGACGCGATACACGAGCCGATCGAGGAGGCCGACGGCTGGCCGTTCCTGATCGCGGTGCACTCACTCAACCCCGGACTTTCCGTGGGCAAGGGCCTCGGAACCTTCAGTCGTATCCCGGGCGCCGGAGGATACCCCCGCGTTCCCGACCACCCCACATTCCTGCCCGACCTGGAACTGGTGCCGGGGATGAGCTTCGCCTTCGAGCCGAACTACGCGTTCGGACGGCACCTGGTCCATCTCGGGGGCACAGTGGTCGTCGGACAGGACTCGCCGATCGAACTCAACCCGTACTCGGCACAGCTACTGCACACAGCCGGAAACTGAACTGTTCTCCGATGGGCGGCGTCGGATCGCCACTGGCAGGAGTGCCCGGCGTGAGGATCCCCGCTGATCCGGAAAGCGAATCAGCGGGCTTCGGCTGAAATTGGGTGAGAGTCAGCTCGAGAGATCTGTCCGACGCGGTGCAGGTGCTGCGCGTGACGGGCTGAGGGTGTCTTTCGAGGTGCGGTATGTCGGTGGTATGGCGGGTGAGCGTATCGCTGCTGTACAGGTGAAAGTGCTTGCCGCACTGTTGAATTGGCAGGTGGATTGCCCCGAGGGCGTCCGGTTCTCAATCCCGCCGAGTGCAGGGCCGGGTTGCCCATGTTTCGGGGGCTCGTACCAGGGTGACTGTTTGATCTGCACGTTTTCGATTCCGTCGGCGATCCGCAGCTCAGGTATACCCGCCGAACTGCGAAAACATGTCGTAGGTTGTGCCCCCGGCAGGATTCGAACCTGCGGCCTACCCTTTAGGAGAGGGTTGCTCTATCCCCTGAGCTACGGAGGCGGGGCCGGTGGGCTAGCACCGGGCCGGGGCGAGTCTACCTGGATCCTATCTGGCGGAACACAAGGACGTGCTGGCCGCGCGCGACTATCTCACCGCGAGCGGCCGGGAATGGTTCGAGATCTGGGTGCCGCAACGTCCGCACCTGTGGCGGCATCCCAAACTCGTCTTC
>NZ_WEGK01000036.1 GCF_009604405.1 Nocardia macrotermitis | reverse complement strand
ACCGGACCAAGCGAGGTGACCGCCCCTGAAATAACGACCCCCACCCGCAAGAGGGTGGGGACTTTCCCTGGCCACCAGTGGATACCTCACTTGGCCACCAACGGCGACTTCCATATGGCCATTGACATATGGCGGAGCATGCCGCGCCTCAATGAAGTGCAGGTCCCGGAGGACCTGCGGCGGGTGGAGCTGCCGCGCCAACTTCGTTGGCTTGCCCCGCCTCAATGAAGTGCAGGTCCCGGAGGACCTGCGGCAAGTGGCACCCCGATTTCGTCCACCAGTGCGAATGGACGCCTCAATGAAGTGCAGGTCCCGGAGGACCTGCGGCGTTGCCTTGATCGGAGAGTGAGCACATGGCCCCCTCGAAGCCTCAATGAAGTGCAGGTCCCGGAGGACCTGCGGCGCTCGTGCCGGACTTGGAGCACATCGACGGGATCGAGCCTCAATGAAGTGCAGGTCCCGGAGGACCTGCGGCTGGTTGTGGCATTCGCCGTGCCGTTGATCGTGTTCGCCTCAATGAAGTGCAGGTCCCGGAGGACCTGCGGCGTTGGTGAATTACCGCCGACCCGGAAACCGCGTCGCCGCGGCCTCAATGAAGTGCAGGTCCCGGAGGACCTGCGGCCACATGGTCGACGGTGTCGGCTCCTGGTTTGCCGCAGAGGCCTCAATGAAGTGCAGGTCCCGGAGGACCTGCGGCTTGAGGCGCTGATCCTGGTGCACCAGCGGGCTCAGCGCCTTACCGCCTCAATGAAGTGCAGGTCCCGGAGGACCTGCGGCATGTTCATCGATTCCGCCGACCTGGCGAAGTATCAGGCGCCTCAATGAAGTGCAGGTCCCGGAGGACCTGCGGCCGCCCACTATCGGCCAGACGGCAGCCTCGACCAGGTGAGGCCTCAATGAAGTGCAGGTCCCGGAGGACCTGCGGCACCTTCGGGTACGGGTTCCGGCCGTGGAACGGGAGCCTCAATGAAGTGCAGGTCCCGGAGGACCTGCGGCAGGGTCCTGATTTTATACGCATTTACCAGGACGAATGCGTGCGTTCGCGAGCGCTGTTGTGCGACACGCCGGTGAAGGGGGTATCGGCGGGCCGAGTATCCGCCTGTAAGGCTGTGACCTGTGGAAATAGTCCGCGAGGGCTCGCCGGGGTTTTGGTGCATGATGGAGCTCTCGCGGGCGTACATACGTGGCATGTGAGCGCCAGGCGAGCGATGCTCGGGAGAAGGTGCGGCGTTACAGGATGACCGACCCCGATGGAGTGATGCGGCGGGATCGGCCGAGTGTTCGGAATCGGCTGTCTTCCACTGATTTTGATATGCCGAGGTCGCAGATGAGTACGGAGTCTTCGGTGATCAGTGCGATGTCGTGGATTTCGGTTTCGAGTCGGAGTAGTCGGGCGGGGCTGGCATCGATGACGAACACGCTGTATTGGACTCTGTCGCCGTGTCGCTGAAGGCATTTCGCCAAGCGGTCGCGGCGGCGGTCGTCGGGGATGTCGTAGGCGATCAGGTAGCGGTGGGTGTCGTCGCGGCTCATCGGGTGATGACTCCGACGTAGGTGTTCTGGCTGCCGTCGAGGTAGCCCAGGACCATTCGGGCTTGGATCTCGATGGCGCGTCGCCAGGTGATTCGGTAGCCGAAGATGGGGTGGGTGAACTCGGTTTCGACGCGTCGCTCGTAGTTGGCGATGAGTGCCTTGCGTCCGCTGTCGCGCAGTCGTGCGGAGCCGAGGGCGAAGCTGAAGTCGACGTCGGTGAGCTCGCCGTTGTTGACCGCGGACAGTACGACCGCGTCCGCGAGCGGTGCTCGGAATTCTTCCATGAGGTCGAGCGCCAGGGCGGGCTTGTTGCGGTTGCTGCTGTGCAGGAACCCTGCGTGTGGGTCGAGTCCGCAGGCCGAGACGGCGCGGATGACCTCGGCGAGTAGGACGCCGTACAGATAGTTCAGCGCGACGTTCAGGGGATCGAGAGCACCGCGACCCACGCGGCCGGTCCAGTGATCTCGGAACCAATCGCCGCGTGGGGTGCCGAGCATGGACGGAAATCCGCTGAAGTAGCGAGCGGCAGCGTCGCCTTCGGAGCCGAATATCGCGCCGATCGTGTCGGCGTTCTCGACACCGTGTTGCAGGTCGCGCAGCTGGGCGACGATGTCGGGGGCGTCGCCGTTACGGCGCAGCAAGGTTGCCTGGTTGGCGATCTTGGCGGCGATGAAGGCGCGGGCCAAGCCGATTCGGCCTTCGGCGGATGCCTGGTGCTGGCGAACTCGCGCCACACCGTTGGGTGTTCGCGCGGTATGACTCCACCCGATGACCGTTCCACGGCCTGAGCACCAGACGATTGTGAGTGCGCGCCAATGGAGTTCGCGGATCAGCGCGCTCGACAAGTCGATGTTGCCGTGGACCACCAGCCCGCGGACGCGCTCGAGCGGAATGGAGGCAAGCTCGTCGCCGTGGTGGTGGACACGGAGCCGACCGCTGCTCAAGGACGCTCGACTACCCGCCGTCGCGAGGTGAACGATCTGGCTGTCCGGATCGGCAACGGAAATCCGGCGCGTTACCGGTGCTTCCGCGCGTTCTTCGGGCAGGCACACGCCGACATGGGAACAACGCAGGCAGCGGGGGTCGTCCTCAAGTGGTGGCGGTGCGGTCGGGGCGCTGATCGTGGTTCGTGTTTGCTCCACCTCGCGCGCTGCCGCATCCCTGTCGGAGTCGATGATCTCGACTGCGACGAACCGCTGGTGGCTGGTGAAGTAGACACCGTGTTCCGCGACTGTGAACCCCGCCTCGGCGAGACACTCGCTTTGGAGGGCGAGCTGGATGCGCATTGCGTTGGTGACCTCGGGAACGCGCCGGACCGGTGTCGCCTTGAATTCGACGACTTTCAACCCGTCGGGCGCGTCCTCGACGACGTCAGCACGACCGACGACGCCGAGCTGATCGCTGGAGATGTCGACGGCATTCAGTTTGCCGAGTCGGGATCTCGTTGCGTCATCGACCGTCCGGTGGGCGTTCATTCCGGCGTGACCTGTCAGGCGGCCATCTGGTGGGTATCGGTTTGCTCCCCGGCTGCTTCGAGCCAAGCGCGGCGGGGACAGAAGATGTGGTGTGCGACAAGACTGATCGGGATCGGATCCATTCGCTTCCCCTTGCTTTACGGCCCCGACCGAACTATTGCAGCATGGTCGAGGCCGAGCATGTTGGCGTTTGCCGACAGTTGGCCCGATGTCTACCGCGAACACATGTCACATGACAGTCGACGTATAAATCGCCACCGCGATTTATACCCGTTGCTCCGTTGTCGCGCGGCACACGCTGGCCTCGATGAAGTGCAGGTCCCGGAGGACCTGCAGCGTGTTGTGGGCGCGGGCTGCAACTGCCGCCGCTGTATCGGCCTCGATGAAGCGCAGGCCCGGAGGGCCTGCGCCCGGTCATCATCTTGGTGACGTAGTCGGCGGTGGCGGTGCCTCGATGAAGTGCAGGTCCAGAAAGACCTGCGGGGGCGATGCCGTTCCACAAGGCGACGATACCGTCGTTGCCTCAATGAAGTGCAGGTCCGGAAGGACCTGCGGGTCGCTGAAAGATATTCGCGCCGAACAGGATTCATTGCGCCTCAATGAAGTGCGGGTCCGGAAGGACCTGCGGGTGCGGGTGCGGCTCGGTGGCACGTCCACGATGATGTCGTCGCCTCAATGAAGTGCGGGTCCGGAAGGACCTGCGGGGTGCGATCAGATCCGTGGCACCGGCCCTTACGACGAGCCTCAATGAAGTGCGGGTCCGGAAGGACCTGCGGGCGGTGAGCGCGTAGCCGTTGACGTTCAAAACGTCGGCCTCAATGAAGTGCGGGTCCGGAAGGACCTGCGGGGGAAGGACCTGCGGGTACGGCGGTCAGCCCGGCGGGCCTCAATGAAGTGCGGGTCCGGAAGGACCTGCGGGCTCCGCTCGACTATGCGCGTGTACGCGCTTAAGCCTCAGAGCCTCAATGAAGTGCGGGTCCGGAAGGACCTGCGGGCACCGCCCTCGGAGCCCAGCACCCACCCGCACGGGTCCCAGCCTCAATGAAGTGCGGGTCCGGAAGGACCTGCGGGAGGGTCCGTATTTTATCGTCTTTTACCAGGAGAAATGCACGCCGCCGCGAGCGCTCTTCTGCGACACGCCGGTGAGAGAGCGCTGTCGCGGGTTCGTTACTGGGGTGGATGGTCGCGACCTGCGGAAATAGGTCGCGAGGGCTCGCCGGGGTTTTCGTACACGATGGAGCTCTCGCGGGGTGTACGGACATGTGCGGGTGTGATGGATCCATCGTTGCCGGTGGGTTGGGGGATGGTTGTCGCGGTCGACCGATGGATCGTGTTGTTGGTCTATGGGGATCGACGAGGTGGTCGTGAGGTGCGGTCCAGTCTGTAACGGGCGGACTTGTCGGTGGTATTGGCTACTGTGCTGTGCGCGTCGTTGGTCGGCGCTACGGACGGTGTGTCCGGTTGTAGCAGAGGAGGTTTCATGGCGAAGTTGTCTTATCAGGATCTGCTGTCGGCGTGTTTGCCGGGTGGGGCTGCGGTGCTGACGTCGGTGACGGAGTTGGCTCCGGCTGGGGGGCCACATACGGCGGTGGCACCGGCCAAGTTCGTGGACGGGAAGAACTCGGTGTTCGCGTATGAGACTCGGTACATCGATGGCGAGCCGTTGCGGGCGGTGATGATCGATTCGAAGCAGTCACAGTTGAATCGGGTCGAGCAACCGTTGTCGATCGCGGTGGAGGCCGGACATGCTGTGCTGGGTCGTATTCCGCGTGTACGGGTCTCGTATGACGGTGAGAGCTATACCGATTGGGAGTTGCCGCATCGGGCGTTCGACGGGCATATCCGTGCGGGCACAGTCGATGGTAAGCCGGTGACCGAGCACCCGGTTTATCGGGCGGCGCGGGATGCGTCCGCGCGTAATGCTCGGGCGTTGTTGGAGATGAGTCCGGTCAGTTTGGTTTTCGGGGCGTGGGATTCGTCTCGGCGTTCGCATCAGGGGCGGTATCGGAGCGCTCTGGTCGGTGAGATCATCGGTGTGCTGGCAGATCAGAGCGAGTTTGCGAAGACGTCGCCGAGGCGTGGCGGTGCGCGGGTCGACCCGGTGGCGATGAGTGTGCAGTTGCCCGGTACGCGGATGGAGGGTCTGCTTGCGGCTCAGGAGGACCAACTCAGCACCAAGATGGCGAAGGATCTTCGCGAGGATATTGCGAAGGCGAAGTCCAAGCCGGTGTCGGCTTCCCCGTTGGGGTTGGGTGGGATTCCGCCGTCGTTGAGTGCGCTGGGTGCGGTGGCCTGTCGGCGGATCATTCGTACGCACGTGTTGAGTTTCAGTGCGTTGCGGCAGTTGAGGTTCGGTGCCGACGGTGAAGGTGATGCGGCGTGTCGGGCGTTGCTGGCGGCGCTGGCGGTGAACGGGTTGGCGCGATCAGACGCGGAACTGAACTTGCGGGCGAATTGCGACCTCGTCGAGGATGGTCCGGCCGAGGTGTTTCTGGATCAGCGGTACGGCAACAAGGCCGAGCTTGAGCCGCTGACGATCTCCCAGGCGGATGATCTGCTGGAGTTCGCGATCGTTGAGGCGGTCGCGAAGGCCGGAATTCGTTGGGAGGGACAGATTTTCGATGTGGTAGGTAATCCGGTGGTGCTGGCGGGAGCAGTCGCCGAGGAGAATCCGTGAGTGGGTTGTTCGGTATCAACGCCCGGTTCCCGTTGGGGGTGTACACGGGGCACAGGTTCGATGGGACACCGGATCCGTTTCCTGATCCGGCGCGATTGCACGCGGCGTTGGTGAATGCGGCGGGGCAGGGATCGACCGCGGTGCTCGAGGGGAATGAGTTGCGTCCCAGCGACGCGGCGATGGCGGCGTTGAGGTGGCTGGAAAGCAATCCCCCCACCGGAATTCGGCTTCCGAGCATGACGCCGGTCGCGGTGCGGGCGGTGACGGCGTACCGGGCCGAGGGAGTCGTGCGTTACGAGGGCAAGCGGTGGGTGGACAAGAAGACGCAGCGCGCCTTCTCCGACGGCGTCGCGGTCGATGGCGCGGTCGGATGGTCGTGGGAGGGTGTGGAGGTACCCCGGTCGGTGGCCGCGACATTGGCCGAACTGTGTGCCGATGTGTCGTGTCTGGGGGAGGCGACGAGCCCGGTGATCCTCGAGATCGGCGAGGTAGTGCCGACCGAGGTGCTGCGAGTGAATCTGAAGGCGTACCAACGTGGCGGGCGCAGGGTCCGGACGGCGGCGTCGGGCCGCAGTGCGGTACTGGTGGATGCGCACTGCGCGGCTCGTCCCGCCAAGCGTCCAACCGTCGCGAACGATCGCCATACGTCCGCTGATAGTCCGGCTCCATCCACGGTTCCGGTCGAGGGGTTGTCGGAATTGCGTTATGCGCCAGTGGTTGTCGAGCCGTTGGCGGCTCCGTGGCAACAGGTTCTGCTATTGGAAACGAAGGAGCGAATCGAGCCGCAGGATCGTGTGATGTGGGCAGTCGCGTTGCATCGCGCGTTGATCGCCCGGATCGGATATGGTGCGCCACCGTTGGTGACCGGGAAGTACGAGGACGGGGTCACGCCGCCGGTGAACCGGTTGGCGATCCAGTATCTCGATGCGTCACTGACCGCGGGGTTGGGGCTTACTGATCCGGCGTTCGGGCTGATGTTGCCGGGAGATGTTGCTGCACAAGATCTTCTGATGTTGGGGGGGGCGCTGCGCGATTTGAAGGGGATACGATCGCGGGACAAAGCCATTCGGTTGACGCCATCCAGTCGGACGCTCGACGCGACGACGTTCTGGCCTGCGGTGCAGCCGGGCCATCGCCGAATGTGGCGTACGCACCCGGCGGTGATGCCCGAGACTTCTCGACGGCAGGGTGGTGACAAGCCGTGGTCGCTGGTGGATGCGGCGTTGTTGTCGGTGGGTTTCGTGTGGCGTGGCGAGTTCCCCGACGTCGCCCCGCGTGACTATCGCGGTCTGGTCGATGCTGTGAAATCTGCTGGTGTCAAAGCGCTTTCGCCTTCGCTGGTGACGCGTGAGGTGTCGCGGTATGCGCACAAGATGCCCAAGGGAGTTGTTGCTCAGCCGTATCGGACCACGATCGATCTGGGATCGCTGGCACCCGAGCGTGCGATGGCGGCGATCGGGCAGACTCGTCATCTCGGCGGTGGGCTGTTGGTGCCGATGGACATGCCGACTGACGCGGCCGAGTTGCTGTTCGAGGAGGCTCGGTGAGCCTGGACCTCAACGACTTCGGGGAATTTTTCGCCCGGACGCACGGCGATGATGCGCCTTTCCGGTGGCAGACCCGGCTCGCGGAGCGACTGTGCACGACTGGTCGGTGGCCCGAGAGGATCGATGCGCCGACGGGGTCGGGCAAGTCGAGTGTGGTCGATATCCATCTGTTCGCCAACGCACTGCACGCGGTAGGAGCCGGGGCACGCGTCCCTCGGCGGTTGTCGGTGGTGGTGAACCGGCGCGGCCTGGTCGACCAGCATGCGGTCCGCGCGCAAAAACTGGCGGAGCTGCTGAATCCCGCCGCCGATGACGCGATCCTGGCGGAGGTGGCTGCCGCACTGCGGTCGCTGCGCACCGGGCAGGGGAGCGATGAGGACACCGAGTCCTTCGTGCTGGCGATGTTGCGTGGCGGAGTGCCGGCCGACCGCCGGTGGGTTGATGATCCCAGTCGTTGTGTAATCCTGTGCGCCACACCGGATATGTGGGGCAGCAGGCTCTTGATGCGTGGCTATGGTTCGTCCCGATACGCTCGCCCGCGTGAGGCCGGACTGCTCGCGTACGACAGTGCGGTCGTCATCGACGAGGCGCACCTGAATCGGCAACTTCTGCTGACGGCTCAGAGGGTTGGTGAACTCGCTGCCCGGACCGCCGTCCGGCTCGGTGTGGCGGCCTTGCAAACAGTCGAAACCACCGCCACGCCAGCCGGATCCGGAACCGATCCGGCTGCGGAAGGCGTGAACTCCGACGAGGTTGAAACCGAACCGGTGCTGGCGCGGCGGTTGCTGACCGCGAAACCAGTCCACTGGACAGGAATGGACTCCTGGACCGGTCGAGCACCCAGTGCCCGCTACCTCGAGGATCTCGCGGTGCTGATCCGGGACCAGCACAAGCGTTTCGGGCGAGGCATCCCGACTGGGCGAACGGTGGGCTGCGTGGTCAACCGTGTCGATACCGCCGTGAAACTCGCTGCGCTACTGGAGAAACAAGGCCTGCGGGTCGAGGCCAGAGTCGGCCGGATGCGGCCCTACGATCTGGAGCGAATGCTGGCCGAGAAGCCGGGCCTGCTGACCGCCGCCGGCGACGCGACCACCGATGTACTGGTCGCCACCCAGACCGTGGAGGTCGGCGTCGACATCGACCTGGCCGCGATGGTCACCGAACTGGCCCCGGGATCCGCGCTGGCCCAGCGCGCCGGGCGCGTCAACCGGGTCGGCGAGTCGACCGAGACCGAAGTCCTCGTCGTCGGCCCGCACGATCCCGAGAAGGTCGTCGATACCCCGCCGTATGTCAAGGACGATCTGACCGCAGCATACGATTGGGTGCTGCGACGCGAAAACGATCCGAAAGGTCTTGCGCCGCTGGCGATCTCCCACGATCCCGCGCCGACCGCGCAGTCGAGGAGGACCTTGCTCCAGCGTCTCGAGCTATCGGACGCGCACCTGCTGAGTCGAACGAACGACCCGTTGTGCGATCAGCCGGATCTGGGACTGTGGCTGCGTGACGATCTCGACCCGGATCAAGCCATGGCCGCAGTCGTGGTGCGCGCCCATCTGCCGGAGGACGACAGCATCGCGCTCGAATTGCTGCGCGCCGTGCCGCCGACCGATGTCGAGGCGTTTCCGTGTCGTCTCGGCGAGGCGTCCGGGCTGATCACCCGCGTGCAGCTGGCCGAGGACCGATCTCGAGTATTTCTGTGGCGGGGTGACCGATTCGTCGACGACCCCGAGATCCAAGTCCGCCCCGGGGATGTGATCGTTCTGGACGACTGCCACCCCGTCCAGGTCAAAGGCGTTGTCGTCACGGACACGTCGAGCCGTCCGGCTAAACCGGTCCCCATCGACCGGTTGCCCGGTATCCGCGAGATCATCCTCACCGGTGACATGCTCGACGAATTCGCCGACATGACCGCGGAAGACGCCCAGCGCGACTACGAAGACGCCGGAGGTATCGGACAACTCGTTCCCGGGCCACTCGAGCCGACGTCCATCGACCCGCGATTGTCGTGGATTGTGATACGAGATGCCAAGAGCGGCACCGTCGATGAGGAGACCCGCCAGGAGTGGACCCCCAACAAGCATGTGTTCCTCGACGCGCATTCCGAGGCTGTCGCGAACAGGGCGTTCATGGTCGGCCAACGAGTCGGCCTCGCCGAACCACTTTGTGAGGTTGTGCGGCACGCGGGTCTGGACCACGACCTCGGCAAGAAGATCGACTGGTTCCAACGGCTGCTGGGCCGCGGATCCGACGACCCGCCACTGGCCAAGAGCCGCAAACGATCCGAATACCAGGCCAAACGGACCCGTGCAACCTGCGGCATGCCCACTGGCTGGCGACACGAACAGCAATCGGTCATCGACGCGGCGCACGCACTCGACGACGGCGGAGTCACCGACGCGTGGTTCCGGGATCTGATTCTGCGACTGGTCGGCACCAGCCACGGCCGCGGCAGACCCGGATTCCCGCACTCCGCAGCCGAACTATCAAGTGGCACAACCGATCCGCGCGCTGTCACCTTGTTCGACACCGGTCGGTGGGACACCCTGATCGAACGCACCCACATCGAATGGGGAATCTGGGGAGCGTGCTACCTCGAAGCCCTGCTCCGCGCCGCTGACGGCCAATGCTCCCAGGAAGGAACATGACTATCTTCCACCTCGCCGGCGCGGACACCAGCGCACTGACCCACTTCGCGCTCTACGGACTGGCCAACATCGTCGAATCCGAGACCACACGCACCGTCCTGTTGCGCTGGAACCCCGAAAACCGCACAGCCGAACTCGATCTGGACGGCCTCCACCACGACGATATCGGCCAGGCGGTGCACTCCCACGCGACCCGATGCGCCGAGCCGACATCCTGGTTACATGCGCGCGTGGACCACGGCGGACGCCCCAACACCGCCGCCTTCAGCCCACGCATCAAACTCGCTGCCAGAGACCAGGAATGGCGCACCCTCCAGAACGTCCGCAACACCCACCTCGACACACTCCTGGACACCAACGCCTACCTGGATCTGGCGATGATCGGCGGTCTAGGCGAGCCCGCCCACTGGCGATTCGTCGGCAAGGAACGCCGCCCCGACCACGGCGCCAGCCGATGGGAAATGAAGACCCGCAACCAGGGCGAAGAATTCGTAGGCCAACGCCTCCTACCCATGGCCGAAGCCGTCGCCAACCGCACCTCGGACGCAATCCTCGAGGGCCTGGCCGGCAAAGCTGTCATCGACGAACTCGCGGGCCGAAAACCCAACTCCCAAACAGCCACAGGATTCACCCGGCCCGCAACCACCGACTGCGCACTGGCCTGGTGTGCACTGTGGGGAATCACGAACTTCCCCACGATTCACCGCATCTCAACTATCTCCCGCACCCCAGCCGCATACCCGACCCGCGTCCTACACCCCACCACGATGGTGCTACCGATCATCACCGCCCCGATCACCACCGCCCGACTCCGAACGGTCCTGCTCTCCGAAGCCTTCGACACGATCGCCGACCACCTCATCGCCCAACCCGACGACGAGCCCGACGCCACAGCCACCGACGCCTCGAGCAAATGGCTGGCAGCCCGAGGAATCCCGGCGGTCATGGTATTCCCGATCCAAAAAATAGGAAGCGACGCCGCCCCCCAACGAATCATCCTCGCCGGACAAGTCGAACTGCTCCCCTCGGTCTAGGTGCGTCTATGAAGTGCAGGTCCCGAAGGGCCTGCGAGGCTAACGCATGCGGTCGAGGTCGCCGACAGGCATGCCTTAATTAAGTCCAGGTCCACGAGGAACCGGTGGCACGGGAAGCCCGGCCGCTGCTCATCGACCTGGTGCCCTGCCCTCAATGAAGTGCCGTTCGGTATGACCTGCGGGTTTGTTCGATGCGGTCCGAGGTTGGACAAGGATGTGGCCGTCGGGTGGCGGATTCTTCCAGGAGGCTGGTGGTGGCCGATCAGCGATCCGCCACCACCAGTTCTACGTAACCCGGCGCTCACGCTCTCGGCGTAACTGCCAGGGAGTCTCTGCCTACACCGACGACAACGGTGTAGGCAGAGCGATGTCAGGGCGTGATCGCAAGCCAGGTTGGCCGGTGCGCCCAAAAGGCGTGCCACCAGGGCTCGATCAGGTCGATCGCGAGACGACTGGATAACCCGATCGTCACCCGCTGGATCAGGCTGATGCCTAGCATTCGTCGTTTGCGCATCGTCCGTGAGCGACGACGGTTAGCCCGTCGTCCTCGACGCCGTGTCATGTGGACCCTCTCGATTTGTGTTTGGGTGGTGCACTTCGGGGATGCGGCATCCACGAGGAGGGTAGCCGCTTCAAGGTTGTGATTTCAACCTTGCTCGCATCTTCTCTTAGAAACACCGTTTATGTACTCCGTTTCTGGCCTGTGGGGTACACCGACGTCAATGTTGGCTGCGCGTGGTAGACAGCAGAGGACGAGAGCGGCGGCCTGCTGCGTGTCGGCTCAACTGTGCGCCTGTAAAACACCGTGCCTCAATGAAGTTGCAGGCCGCCAGAGAGATCGTATCGGCGATGGTCAATAGCAGCGAGCTCACCGTGCTACTCGATGACAATGGAGCAGGGAGGGGGAGCTGCCACGGTCGTCCATCGCGGGAGGTCTGTCTTCTGCCAGGATATGGCGCGTTCGGTTGCAGAGCTCTCGCGGGTTCTGGGACATGGAGTGTTGGCGGGCGGTGTGGGGGTGGTTACAGGGTGTGGCGGCGCGGCCGTTGTCCAGGAACGGGTTTGGTCTTGCGACGGTGGGTGGGTTGTGGGGTGCGGGATTTCGGTGATGTCGTGGCGGTGCGGGGTGGTGTGGTCGGTGCGCTGTCGTACGGACGGGTGGGTGTGCCGCCTGGTGGCGGAAGTTGTTCAGCGGTGGGTTCGAGTAAGTGTCGGCGTAGTTGTTCGGCGTACGCAGCGAGTTCGGTGTCTTGGCCTGGGTGGGGTGGGGGGACTGGGCAGACGGTTGCGGTCGGTGGTGTCGGTGGGAGGTTGTCATGGATCCATCGGTCTGCGCGTGTGTGTAGGACGGCGGCGGTGTCGTCGGTGTTGGTGAGTGATTCGCCGTGGTCTTGGTGGTTGTCGGTGGCGATGGCGGTGGTGAGTTCGTGGGTGTCCAGGCCATGGGCGTCGGCGAGGGCGATTGTGTCCAGCAGGGTTTGGAAGTGTTCGGAGTGGGTTGCTTCGTGGAAGAAGATGCCAGGGAGGGCGTGATCGAGTAGGTAGGTGCCGCGGGCGTCGGCGAGTTGCTGGTAGACCTCGGTGTAGGTGGTACGGATGCGGCGGTCGGCGGCGGTTTGTTCGGCGCGCATGGTGTCGGTGGCGGAGAGGTTGTCGTCCTGGCGGGCAAGGGCTTTGGCGAACATGGTGATGGGGGTGTGGGGGTCGTCGGGTTGTTGGTCGCCGGTGATGTCCAGGAGTTGGTCGGTGGCGAGGTAGATGCGGTTGAGGTGTCGGCCGCGGGTGAGTCCGACGTAGGCCAGGGCGCGGCCGACGATGTTGTCCATGAGGACATACGCGTGGTCGACGGTGGATCCTTGGGCGCGGTGGATGGTGGTGGCGTACCCGAGTTCGACGTGGCGGGTGAGGTAGTCGGCGGGGAGGTGGACGGTGCCGCGGTGGTCGATGCCGGTGGCGGTGAGAGAGCCGTCGGGGTGGATGTGGTGGATGCGCCATAGGTCGCCGTTGTCGATTCCGGTGCCGTCGCGGATGCCGCCGGTGACGCGGATGCCGCGGTGGTTGAGGCGGGTGAGGATGGTGTCGCCGAGGTATCCGTTGTGGTTGTCGGACAGGCGGATCGAGGGGCCGGTGGTATCGATGCGGCCGGTGGCGGCGTGGGCGGCTTGGGCTTCGGTGTTGAGGGCGTGGACGTTGTCGAGGGTGGCGGCGATCATGATCGAGGAGATGCCGTGGGCGGTGTCATCAAGGTGGGCGGTGAGGATGTGGTGGCGGAGTTGGTGGCTCATGCCGTGGGTGATGCGGTCGTGAGTGTTGTAGAAGTCCCAGGCTTGTTCGAGGTTTCCGGCGCGTAGGGCGAGGGTGGCGTCGGCTTCGTCGGGGTCGCTGAATCGGACGAGGTTGTGTAGGTGCGGGGCGTTGGTGTCGCGGGCGAGGGTGCGGATGATGCCGCCGGCTTCGACGGCGGAGAGTTGTTCGGGGTCACCGATACAGCGCACGATCGCGTCGTGTTCGCGGGCCAGGGCCAGGATCGCGTCGAGGTCGGCGGTGGCGGCCATGGCGGCTTCGTCGATCAGGATCATCGCCCCGGGCGACAGGCCGGTGGGGAGTCCGTGTTCGGCTCGGGTGCGTAGCGCGGCAATGGTTTTCGCGCGGATCCCGAGCGCATCCCCGAGTTGGCGGGCCGCGGAAGCGGATGGTGCCAGGGGGATCACGTCGAGGTCGGCGGCAAGCCAGGCCGCGGCGACGGCTTTCATCGCGGTGGTTTTGCCCGAGCCTGCGGGACCGACCGCGACGGAGACCAGTGTCGCGTTGGTGCACAGGTAGTGGGCGATGGCGTGTTGCCCGTCGTCCAGGCGCAGGTGTTCGTCGTGTTCGATCCGGGTGATCGCGCGGTCGACGAGTTCCGCCGGGATGCGGTGCGCGGTGGGGGTTTTCGCGGCGTCCAGGAGGCGGGTTTCGGCGTCCAGGACGGTGGTGGAGGTGTAGCGGGTGGCGCCGGTGACGGTGAAGACGGATTCTCCGTTGGCGCGGGCGATGGTGGTGGGGATGGGGTCGGGTTCGACTGTCAGGCGTAGGGAGTGGTGATCGCGGACGAGGGCGGTGACTTCCTCGACGGCGGCGCGGTGCTGGTCGTCGGTGGCGAATTCGCAGAGCCCGACGCGGTCCTCGACCGCGGAGCGAATGTTCGCCTCGGTCCAGGTCGCTCGTCGGCGGGCGACGGTGTCGGCGACCTCGAGGGAAATGGATTGCGGCTCATAGACACTGCACTCGGCCGCGTGATGCGCGGCGTTGATGCGGTCGAGCAGATCAGCGGGCGGATCGCGGGTTAACAGGGTGCGCACGGCTGTGCGTGCGTGGCGGCGCTGCGCGGGGTTGTCGAACGCGCACGTGTCGAGGTGCACGTCGATGCGTGCGCGGAGTTCGGTGCGGGTGGCGGTCGCGAGACCGGTGACTCCGCCGAGGTCGGCACCGACCGCGACCGCGACCTCGGTGAGCTGGAACCGCACCGCGGTCTTGCCGGTGTGTTCGGCGAGCAGGTCATCGATGAACTGCACTCCGCTGCGGCCATCGCCCAGCAGGTCGTGTGCGCGGTCGGCCCACTCGGTGAGCATGTCCCGCAACGCTTTCGGGACCGGTTTGGCATCGCGGGTCTCGAGGGTGGCCTGCTGGGCCAGCTTGTACTGCGTGGTGGTCGACGGGTTGCGTCCATGCGTCGCGCGGTAGTCGGTGATTAGTTGTTCGGTGCGGGCGATGATGTCCGGAGTGCGGGAGAACTCGGTGATCATCGCGTCGGGGATGCCGACCACTTCCAGGACCGGGACCGTGCCGCGGCGGCGAGTGCGGGGCTCGAAGCGGAACCCGATCCGGCGGCGGATCTTGCCGACGATGGTCGCGTTGTACCGGCACGACAGCGACACTCCGGTGGCGAACAGCGGGCGCGCGTCGAGTGCGGACCATTTCCCGTCGACACCCAGGGTTTTGCCCGAGATGACCGAGTGGGTGTGCAGATTCATGTCACCGGTGCGGTTGTCGAAGTGTTCGAACGCGGCGATGACGAGTCCGTGGGTGTCGATCTCTTGGATGCCGTTGCGGCCGCGGCGGGTGACCGCGCACTGGGATTCGGCCCACGCCAACACTTCTCGCACGGCCTCGCGGTGGCAGCGCAGGATCTCCTGGCGGATCTTCTCGCTGCCCAACCCCCACAGGATCGAGATCGACTTCGGCGGGGTGAACACGCAATCGAACCCCGCGACCGCCTTGCGGGATTGGGCTTTCTCCTGCGCGAGGGCGTGGTCGATCTCGGCGCGCTTCGGTTCCCGGCCCAGGGCGCTGGTCAGGTGGGTGCGGGCGGCGGCGAAGCGCAGTTCGGTGCGCTCGTCCCAGGTCGGGCGGCGCTGTTCGGCGGCGGTGAACGCCTCGACCGCGGCACCGAACAGGTCGTTGATCGGTGTGTTCGGCGTGGTGTATTCGGCAAAGGAGTTGCCGAGTTTTACGGCACCGATCGCCTGCCGGGCAGTTTTCCCGGCGGTGATTTCCTGGGCGATGATGGTGTCGGCGTTCGGATGTAATCCTTCGCCGAACAATGCGGCCATCTGAGCTTCGGTGACGTCGCCGGTGAGCCCTAATTGTTCTGCTCCCGATCCCATCCAGATACCGGGTGGTGTGCCGGTTTCGGTGTAGTAGTGCGTGAGGTCTCGGGTGCGGTCGCGGACACGGTCACCGCTGGCTACCTGCCTGGTCAGATACAGGTAGCCGTCTCCGGCGTGTAGGCGGTGAATCGTCATCACCTACACGAAAATAAGCCCGGAATTCACATCCCATAAAACGCGATCCGAAGCGGCGTGCATGCGATGCAAGAGGTGTGCACATTGACTGGAATAGAACCCATATGGGCAGTGGAGAAAAGGAGTTCGGATGACTGTCTGGAGCGAGAGAAAGATGGGACAGTGAGGAGAGAAGAACAACAGAACAGGGAAATGGAGCAGGACGAGAAAGCATGGCGATGAGCACGCCCCAGCGCGCTACCGCGCGGGGCGGACAGGAGGTTCGGGATGAACGATCGGAAGACCTCGGCACGGCGGTGGGCGCGGGAGGCGAGCGCGAAGATGCTCGCCGAGCAGATCCGGGTGGCCAAAGCGAACGAGACGGACCTGTTGGAGTTCCGCAAGAACCAGAACCGGCTGGCGCGCGCGGCACACCGTCGGGACACCGCGGTCACCGCGGCCGTAACTGATTACGAGACGACCCTCGCCGAGGTCACCGCCGCACAAGCGGAGACGCTGCGGCGATTGCGGGCCCGCGGCATGGAGGAGACGCAGCTGCGTGAGGTGACTGGTATGGCGATCCCGGAGTTGCGGCGGCTGCTGCGCGAGAGCGCACCGCCGCACTCGCGGCGGCCTCGGTCAGGCCGCCGGGCGGCCCGGGGAGGCGACGGTGGAACGGGGAATCAGATGCCGCAGTCCGGGCAGGGTGAACACGCGCAGCGCGACGCGGGAGGCCCACATGCCGTGCTTGAACGCCCACGCCCAATGCCCGGCCAACCAGATCAGGACCCCGGCCAGCAACCACCAGAGCCGGTACGGGATCGCGCGGTCGGGAAACAGCACGATCGCGACGAGGGAATCCAGCGCGATCAGAACCCCCGCGATGCGGGCCAGGATCGGAAAAGCCCACCAGAGTACGAACAACACCAACACGGCGACAGCCGCGAGCCAGATCAAACCCATGAGCCGACCTCCAGAAGCGAATAACCAGCAACACGGTGTGCATTCAGTGCACCGCGAAACCGTCCACAGCGGCAGTGGAATGAACAGAAACAGTGGACGAACTGCGGTGAGCAGCAGCAGCGGTGAGCAGCTGCTCGTTGTCACAGCACAGGGCATGCGCGCACGCGCGATCCAGAGCGTCGTCCAGGGCGATCGCCAGCAATCGGTTCCGATCCCGCAGTCGACGGTTCTCGGTGACCAGAGCACAGACCTGGGCAGCCAGATGCTCGACAACCGCGAGCCCAGGCGGAGCGCACGTTGCCGTGGCCACGCAGGCGCGGGAACCATCGACGTCCTGGACCGACGGAACAACGGTTTCGGACCAGCAGAACGATCGCAGGGGTAGTGGGCAGGTGGACATCACTTTCACCTCCGAAGGCGCACAGGGGCCGCTCCACCACACGGCGGAACGGCCCCGGAGAAATTTGGGAAGCCAGGCCGGACTACGTGTCCGGCCTGGCCGCGGATCAGAACGGCACGGAGCCGGACCGAGCGGGCTCCTGGGTACGTGCCTGGTCGGGCTCGACCGGCTCACCGGCGTCGCCCTCGCGCGCGTCGACCACGTTGTAGGCGACCTTGGTGACAACGGCCCTCGCGTACTTGAGCGAGGGCGCGATGTTGCTGACCCGCACATCGGTGAACGTGCGAGTCTCCCCATCCGCGTTGGTGACCCGGTTCTGCTGCAACTGACCGGTCACGATCACCCCCATCCCGCGCCGGAGCGATTCCACAGCGTGCTCGGCCATCCGGTCCCACACGTTGCAGCGCATGAACACCGGTTCCGAGTCCCGCCACTGCCCGGTCTTGGCGTCGAAGAACCGGTGGTTCTCCGCCACGGTGATCACGGTGACCTTCTTACCGGTCTTGGTGACGCGCAGTTCGGGATCGGAGGTGAGGTTGCCCTCGATGAGAATGGTCATGATCGACTCCTTGAGTGAGTAGGTAACCGAACCGATCGACCCGAACCCCTTGGCGGGCGGTGCCCGTGGGGCTGCTGTCGATCTGCGGCTCCGCCATCAGGGAACGACCGGGCGCGCAAGGGGCCCCGCGCTTTTCGCGGTCGCGAGGGTGGGATCGCCGAAGGCGACCGGAGCGTAGCGACGGCCTCGTCCCACCCGCGGCGGCTGCCGAAATTCCCAGGCGGGGTTCCCTTGCGCGTCCCGGGCGGCCCCTGATCCCCTGGGGGCTGATCGACCGCCACGCGGGCACAACCCCTGGAAGCGCCGCTTTTATGCAATGTGTGGTGTGCCAATTGCGGAATGTCTCCTGCTGTTCGGCGGCAGCCGAATGGTGGTATCGCTCAACATCGCGAACCATCTGTGTCAGCCGCTGGCACGCTGGCCGTTCACCGTGCCGACAGCCTCGTCTTGGTGGAGTGCGGTATCTGTCATTGGCAAACACCGCGATGACATTCGAGCTCGGTCGGTGTGGCGGATCTTGCTCGAATCGGTTGTACTGCACTGATGTTCGCGCCTGCGATCGAGACTGAAGGCGAGTAGTCTGCTTGGGAAAGAAGTGGCAGGACAAGTCCGTGGGGGATGTATGGTCGGGCAGTTGATAACTGTCGCTGGTGTGGTTCTGGGCGCGCTGACAACTCTGTTCGCGAACTTCGTGATGACGCGGCAGAACAACCGGCACGCGCTGGCAACCCGGTGGGACGTGAAGAAGCTGGATGCCTATGTCGAGTTCATCGATCGAATCAAGGCGAACAGCTTCGTGATCAATGAGCTCTATTACGCGGGTCACAGCGAAGTGCGGCTCCCGCCTCAACGGTCGATGGAAGCGGTTCTGGCCGATGTGGAGGAGACCGGACGTGCGCGCGACCGGGCCTTCGAAAATGTGCTGCTGCTGGCCGGTGTGGACGTGGTCGATGCCGCGCACGCGATAAAGACCGCCATCGGGATGCTGGACTGGCAAGCGCGAGGTGAGTTGGAGGGGACACCCGAGATGTGGATCGACCGCCAGCGAGCCGCTGTCGACGCCTTGAATCGATTGCACGACCTGGCCAGGCGCGACTTGGGCGTGCCGGGCGCACACACCGGCATCGGCCGCCCGTATCTTCCATCACGGGATCTGCCGCCTCGATACCAGGGGCTGCTGCATACGCATCACGGTTCGCGCACTGACGTGAGCAGTGCCTGAGCCGGATGCTCGAAACCGTGCTGATCACCTGGTGTCGTGTTTCGGTCGATCACGACGGAATGGGGTGCTGAGTACCCCGAGTTGGAATCTGTTGTGCCCAAGTGCTGGGCTGCAATTGCGCCCACGCGGCGGATTCGAAGATTACAGATATGGAATCTGCCCCGGTCAGGACGGGATAAGCTGCACTCCGTGACCGAACTCGGCAATCGTTTCCGCCAACAACTCAAGTATCTGAATACATCAGCCCGACTGTTCGACGAGGGCGACACTGATGAGGCGATGCGGATGGCGGTTGCACTACGCGTTCTGTTCCATAACACACCCTCCAGCCACGCCTTGCTCCACCAGATGGGGCTGGAGTCGACCGTGAAATTCGTGGACACCGCAGTCGTAGGCGGGGCCGAGATCTTCGCCGGGCACGTTGTGGTAGAGATCGAATACACGACTACGGACGGAACGATCGGACTCGCCCCATCAGGCCAGGACGGGCTGGTCGAAGTCGTTCCCGCTGAAGACGGCGGCGGCCGCATCGTCGCACCACTCAGCCCGGATCCACCGACCCGATTCTGAGTGGTCGGTGAGAGTGTGAATGGAGATGCCCTGCGAGCTGCGATGATGTGACTTGCGACGGTCATTATCAGCGAGTTCGAAGGAGCATCTCCGAAGTGAA
>NZ_WEGK01000035.1 GCF_009604405.1 Nocardia macrotermitis | reverse complement strand
GGTGCGCCGATGAGGGTGGTGGCGAATGTGGTGGTTGTGGTGGGGTCGTTGAGGGGGTGGTTGGGGATGAGGGTGGGTTGGGCTTGGGGTGTGTAGGTGGTGGTGGTGATGGTGGTGGTGTCGGGTGGGGGGGTGTGTTGTGTGATGGGGACGATGGTGCCGGCGGGGTTGTCGGGGGTGGGGGCGGGGTCGTAGACGTAGAGCTGGTTGTTGTTGTTGTAGTAGACGGTGGCGTGGGCGCCGAGGCCGTGGTGGTTGGTGCTGGTGTAGTGGTTGATGACGATGGTGAGGGCTCCGTGGCCGCTGTGGTGGAGGTGGTTGTGGATCCAGTGGTGGTGTTGGAGGGTTTGTTGTGGTGCGCCTGAGGCGATGTGGAATTGGTGGCCGGTGATTCCGTGGGGGCTGGTGGGTTCGGGGAGTGGGGTGAAGGGTGGGGTGTGTCCGAGGTTGTGGAAGTGGGTTTCGGCGAAGTGGAAGGCTAGTGGTACGCAGTTGGGGTCGGGGGTGGGTGTGGGTTGGTTGGTGGGGTGTGTTGTGGAGGAGCTGGCGGTCGGGGTGTGTGTGGGGTGGGTGTTGTTGTGGGGGTTGGTTGTGGTGGTGATGTCGTAGGTGTTGTTGGTGTTGTGGCGGAGGTGGGTGGTGGGTTTTCGGGTTGAGTGGCGGTAGTGCTGGTGGAGTCCGTTGGGGTGGTGGATGGTGAGGTTTGTGGTGGTGAGTTGGGTGGTGGCGGTGAGGAGTAGGGGGGTGTTGCCGTGGCCGAGGAGGCGGTTTCCGGTGTGGGTGTAGGTGCCGGTGCGGAGTTGGTTGATTTCGTCGTGGAGTAGTTGGGTGCGGTCTGCGGTGAGTTCGGTTTCGAATGGTGTTGTGGCGGTGGTGAGGGTTTCTTCGGTGTGGTCGGGGTTGGTGGTGAGGAATTGTTGGTGTGTGGTGAGTTGGGTGATGCGGGTGTGGTCGAGTTGGTCGTTGGTGATGTGGTCGCGGTAGTAGTTGAAGTGGGTTTGGAGGTGGTCGGCGAGTCGCCGGTGCATGTGTTCGGGGTTGGGTTCGTTTGCGATTGTGGCTGCTATGGCGATGAGTGGGTGGTGTGGGCCGGGGTTGATGCGCTCCAATCGTCCGTGGGCGCCGGGAGTGGTGGTCATGGTTGTGTCGGGTGTGCGGATCACGATTGCGGTGATGGTGGTGGGGTCGAGGTTCGTGATGGTTTGCCGCAGTAGGTCGGTGTCGGTGGATGTGATGGTTTGTTCGTTGATCGAGCCGTTGGGTGTGATCTGGTAGATCCGGGTTCCGAGGGGGAGTCCGTTTTCGTCGAGTTTGTGCGCCAGTTCCTGTGGGTTCTTCAGTATTTCGAATCCGTGGGCCTGGTGTGCGGGTGTGGAGGGGGTGGTATGCGTCGGGGAATGGCTTCCATCACCGTGAGGGCGGTGCTCCGGATTGATTTTGTTGATCTGTTCCTGGGTGAGTAGCCCGGGTACCGGGGTGAGTAGCCCCTTTTCGGCGAGTTTCTCCAGGAGTGGCCCACGTCCGGGCTCAACTCCTCGCCTGGTTGTGATACCCATGGTTTTGTTCAGTGACAACAGCGAGGTCAATACTTTTTTGAAGTCGGCGTTGGCGATCTTGTAGCCAGCGACGCTGCTGTTCTTGGCATCGTTCGCTATATCCGCGTCTCTGGTTGTGCCGGTGTTGGCGTATCGCGCGGCGGCGTGGTGCGCGTATATGTGTGCGGTTTCGGTGAGCTTGGGAATGACTGGTTCGTTGTCGTGTGCTCGGTCTTCGGGGGGTGTGGTGTCGTCGATGTTGTCCGGGGTGTCGACTGTTTGATTCTGTGGTTGCCCGTCGGGGAATAGGCGGTCGAGTTCCTTCTTTATCTGATCCCAGGTGGGGGATGGTGCTTGGGTGTCGGCGTGTGTGGCCGGGCGGCGGTTTTCGAGTTGCGCGCGGTCCCGAATTTCTTTGATCTGTTCCGGGGTGAGTAGCCCGGGCACGGCAGTGATCCGTCTGGTGAAGACGAGTTTCTTGACGAGTTCCCCGCGCGTGGAAATTCCACTCCTGCCTTCGATTCCCAAGTCTGTGGCCAACCTCAACAGCGAGTGTCCCACTTTGCTGCTGGTGGCGTCGGCGATCGTGTAGCCAGGTTCGTTGCTGTTCTTGGCGGCGTTCGCTATATCTTTGTCTGTGGCTTTTTCGGTGTTGGCGTATAGCGCGGCGGCGTGGTGCGCGTATATGTGTGCGGTCGGGTCGATTGCGATCATGGTCGTATCAGGAGCGTCTGCCGGGGCGTCGGGTATCAGGGCCCCCGGGGCATCGAGTTTCATCAGGCGCCAAATTTGGTTGATCTGTTCCTGGGTGATCACCCCGTTCACTGGAACGATGAATCCCTTTTTCAAGAGATACTTCACGAGCTTCACGCGTTCGCTCGAAAATTGGTTCTCCGGTATATTCAGTCGTTTACCGAGCCTTTGCAGCAGTTTGCTTATCGTGTCTCTGGCGAGAGATTTTCCGGTTTTCTCGACGTCGCGTCGGATATCTGCGTCGATTATATTCCCGGTGTTGGCGTATTGTGCGGCAGCGTACAGCGCGTATATGTGTTCGGCGCGGTGGACTGTAATCCTGGTCTCGGGGTTGTCGTGTGTGTTGGTGTCGGGTGTGCCGAAGCCGAATTCGGTGAAGTCCAGCATCGTGGTGTCGGCGGCTCGTATTTGCCTGTCGATTTCTTCGAATGTCGATGGCCGGTCCCCCGGTGCCGAAGAGGAGGGGCCTGCGGGGTCGAATGTGTAGTCCATGTAGTCCGGGTGTAGGTGTGATTGTTCTCCGGTTGTTGTGGGGGCGTTGTCAGGGTTGTTGAGTGTGATGGAGCCGTCGTTGCCTTGCGTGCGTCTTTCGACTGCTTTTATGTGTGCTTCGGTGATTCCAAGGTTTGCCGTGGTGATCCACTTGTCTTTCACGAGCTTCTGTATGAGGGACGTGCGTTGGTTCCGGCCGCGACCACCGCGTGTCTTGGCTCCCATTTTTTCGGTCAATCGCGCCAGTGCATGTCGCACTGCGTCGGCGCTGGTCCCGGCAGCGTCTGCGATTGCCTTGTCGGTGACGGATTCGCCCTGCGCGTACAGCCTGACAGCATGTTCCGCGGCGCTGCGCATGGCGAATCCGCGAATCCTGACCGTGGGGTGGACGGGTGTTTGGCTCGTGGTTGGTTCGGGGGTGTTGGTTGTCTCGGCGTCGGGCGTGCCGAAGTCGAATTCAGTGAAGTGCCTCGCGGTGTCGGCGGCTATTACACCGGCGTCGAATTCTTCGAATGCTCTTGCCCAGGCCCCAGGCGCTGACACATCCCATTCCGAATTTCGCGGAGGCTCCGCCAGGAGGTCGTGCAGGGCGGACGGGCTCGTGGAGTTCGCTGCTGCGCCGATGCGGGTGCGGCCGGGGAGTTCGCGGACAGGGCGGTCGTGGGGGCGGGGCAGGATGGGGCGGACGGGTTTGCCTTCGGGGGTGTAGAGGACGGCGTGCAGGCTGGCCCAGGTGGTGGGGCCGGGGCGTCTGGTCTTGACGCGGACGCCGTCTCGGGTGGGTTCTTCCTCGTAGACGCGGAACTGGCCGTTGCCTTCGTTTACCATGCGGTAGGCGTGGGCGCCGATGCCGTTTCCAGCGGGGGTGGGGTGTTCGCCGACGACGAGGGCTTCCGCGCCCTTGCCGTGGAGGCGGAGTTGGTTGGCGATCTCGTTTTCGTCGGTGTATCCGCGCAGGCGGCCGCGGCTGTAGAAGCGCAGTGTGCGTTTGGAGCGGCCTGGCATTCGGGATGGTTTCGACGGTATGCGGATCTTGGTGCTGCCGGTGTCGTTCTTGATGGCGGTCAGGACGTTCACGACGCATTGGAACGGGGCGTTCGCGGTGGTCGTGTCCACCGAGGAGCGGGTGACGTCCGAGTGGGTGGACGAGCCGTCACCGCGGGCGTTCCTCGTGGTGAAGATTTGGCTGAAAGTTGTTGCGCCGCTGCGTATCAGGTTCAGGGGGTTCAGGTCCTGGGGCCACCGGAAGGCACCGCCGACGTGGTGGCTCGGGGTGCGTGCGTCCGTCCGGGTCGGTGCGGCCTGCGGTGTCGTGCCGATCGGGGCGCTACCGGATGCGCGCGCCGGTAGCAGGGCGGTCCTGGTGGCCGGCAGCCGCGACCCCCGCAGGAGCAGGCTCGAGATCGGCCCGCGTCGGGCCGTGGACGGTGTGGTCGAGGGATCCTGTGGTGTCGCGAATCTGCCCCCAGGTATGCGCTTGACGCGAGGGGTTCTTCTGAGGGGTGTCGGATTCGAGAAGAAAGTGGTGTGTGGGTTGTCGACGGGACCTTTCGGGAGTCGGCCGGTGTGCCGCAGGGGACGTGCTGGCAGGGGCATGATCGGGTCGTCGGGCAGGTGCTGTGGCGTGACGGGCGCGGTCGAACCGTCGTGGTCGCGTGTGCCGAGGTCGGAATCGGTCGGCCGGTTCGGCGATGAGGTGTGGGGTGGGGTGATCGGTCGGGTGGTCGGCTGGAGCGATGAGGTGCGGGGCGGGATTCTGAGGTCCGGTCGCGACGAGGAGACCGGCGGTCCGGCGGCGGATTCGGCGTTGTCGCTCACCGGGAAGGTGTCCACGTTCTCGTTCGCGGTGACCGATCGGGTGGTCTGTGGTTGCGACGAGGTGATCGGTTGGGTGGTCGGCTGGAGCGATGAGGTGCGGGGCGGGATTCTGAGGTCCGGTCGCGACGAGGAGACCGGCGGTCCGGCGTCCGGGGCGTCGCCGGTGCTGTGGAGGGAGTCGGCTCCGGCGAAGTAGTGGAAGCCGGCTTCGCCGGAGTAATCGCTGTCGCTCACCGAGGAGGCGTCCACGTCCTCGTTCGCGGTGACCTGTTCGGGACTGTGGACGGTTTCGTTCTCGTCGAGAGTTGCAGGTCCGGCCGCCGTGGGTCCGGTCGGCTCTGCGGTGGTGGTCTTGCCGGGGGTGGGCAGGCGCGTGGTGAATATGCTCGCCGTCGCCGAACTGGACAGTGGTACGGCGAGGTGATAGTGGTTCGCGTGGTTCAGAGCGTGGAACTCGTGGGTGGCGGAACTCTCGTCGCCGATCACGATCTTGGTAGCGGCCATCCTGGAGTCGCGGATGGTGAGTACGAGTTTATGAGGCTTCAGAAGGGCTGCGCTGGCCGGGGGAACCGTGTGGGTGATCAGTGATTTCCAGTTCCCCTGCTTTTTCAGGGCCTTGACCTGTTTGTCGTATTCGTCGGAGAGGCTGTCGTTTTGCAGTGCGTTGAAAAGATCTCTGAATTCCGGGTATTCTACCGGGCTGATTTCGGAGTCTTCTCCGATTGCTGTGAGTAAATTGTTGACACTGTTCGTTTTGTCGGCGGCGGCGATTTTGAAGATCGTCTTGAAATCCCCGTCGCCGGTCTTGGCTGCCGTGCGGACCTGGCCCAGCGGCCCGGACTGTCCGGGGCCGATCCGGTACAGGAGGGCATCGCGGTAGTCGCTGATGGCGGATATCATATTGTTCTGGAAGAGCTCGAAATACTTTTTCTTGTTGGCTCGGAGCTCTTCGGATATGTCTTTGCGTATCGTCGAGATCTCTTGATTGAGGGCGTGCTCCAGTAGTTCCATGTAGCAATCGCCGGTCAGCCCCATACTCAGCCATCTGAATTTCGCAGGCGGAGCGACACCGCCGTGTTCCATCGCCGCGGTCTTGGCCAGGCGTTTCCATCGCTCCTCGGCCCTGGTATCGGCGAAGTGCTCGATCGATGCGGTATGGGCCTCGGCAGCATCGGTGGTCGGCGCATTCGGTTCCGTAGCAGGGGCCTTCCCCTTGCCCTTGTTCTCGGGCACGACGACTTCGGCATCGGCCTGGGTGTTGGTGTCCACGCGTTCCGGGGTTTGCGTCGCTGCGGTGTGTTCGACATCCACCAGCTTGCTCTGGCCTGGGTATCTGCGCATCGATACGGCGACGGCGACCCCGACCTCGGCGTCGGTCCCGGTTTTCTCGAGTGTGTCGGCATCGTCGTTCGTCTTGTCCGGCTCGAGTGCTTTCCGGGGCGGGTCTCGCCCGGCGTCCGCGGCCGGTGTGCGCTCGTCCGGGAGTTCGGGGATGCGCGCGGAGTCGGGGAGGTTGTCGTCGGTGGTGCGCAGGACCACGTGGGAGGTGACCCAGAGGGTGCCCTTGGGGCCGGTGACCTCGAAGACGCCGACAGCGCCGACGCGGTGACCCACCGCACCCTGTCCGCTGTCGTTCAATGACGGTGTGCCCCAACGCAATAGGTTGCGTCGGACGGTGGCGACGTTGACGGTGCCGCCATGACCGGCGACCTGACCGCCGAGGGGGACGGTCGCGCCGCCGCGATGGCGGCCGTTGGCGGTGAGGGGCGAATTGAGCCCGAAGGTCGGGTTGATGGCGATGGTGTTGTCGGCACGGGATTGGAAGCTGCTGTTGGTGAATTCGAAACGGTCGATGGCGGTGGTGGAGCTGGTTTCCTGGATCTGGGGCGAGTGTAGGGTGAATTTGACCGAGGTATCGGTGACGTCACGGCCGCGGGTGTGCGGTTGCGGGGTCGGCAGGTTGTCGCGGTCGGTGATGTTCAGGAAGGGGGCGGTGCTCTCGGGGCCCAGGACGGTGTCGGCGCCGGTCTCGGCGAGTGCGCCGAGACGTACGCCCATACCTTCGAAGCTGCGGGTGTTGGAGTTGGCACGGAGTGCTGGATTGACGGCCAGCATTGCCTTGCCGAGTAGGAACAGGCCGTCGAGGTCGTAGATCACGATGGGTCTGGTGGGCCGCCAGCTCTCGCCCGTGAGCTGGTCGTGGGCCTCCCGATCCTGGTCCGTTCGCATATCCATGACGAAACTGCCGGGTGGCCGAGGCATGGTGGGGTCGATGAACTCGTAGCTGCCCGGCGATGCCGGTGGTAGCGGGATGGTGGGGTCGCTGTCGTAGACGCCCGGTGTGGGGTAGACGGTCTCGGTGTCGGTGGGAGCGTTGGAAGCCGGAGGGCTCGGGGCGCGGGTGCTCGGAGCGACTGCGCTGGGTGCGATTGCGTTGGGTGTGGAATCGGGTTCGGCGGGTGCGGAATCGGGCTTGGCGGCGGTGGAATCGGTGTGTGCAGGGTCGGCAGGAGCTAGGTCCGGTTCGCTGATGGAGCTGGTGTCGGACTCGTCGTCGATGTCGATGTCGAAGACCGAGGAGGTGTCGGAGTCCGAATCGGAGTCGAGCGGTGTGTCGGCGCTGTGGAAGCGGTGGCGGGACCGCGAGTTCAGCGTTTTGCTGTCGGACCGGGCGCTCGGCACCGGGATTTCGTCGGGGTCCAGTGGCGGCAGGACCTTGGTATACCGCCCGGCTTTCAGCAGCAGTTTTCCGGCCGTGGTGAGACCCTCGCCGACCTTGTCGACCAGATGTGTCGACAGCGATTCGGTCCAGGGCCGCCAGTTGACCTCGACGCTGTGCAGGGTGCGGAACTGGAATTCGACGCCGTCGTTGCTGCGTTCCCAGGCGCGGCGGTCGTCACTGAAGGCAGCGGTATTGCTGTAGGTACCCTTACGCTCGACATTGATGATATTCGGTGCCGGCCGGTGTCCGTGGTCCTGCCCACCGGGCGTGAAACTCATGTGGTGTGAACGGGAACGACTGGTGCCGGTGCTGCTGCCCAGGGCATGGCCGTACACGTTGTCCAGGGCCGCGGTGGCGGGGACCTTCTTGCCGCGCACATCTGCGAGATTGATCTCGGGATGGGGCTTCACATTGAAATTGATCTCGACCAGTCGTGGACCGAACGGGTGGCTGTGGACGAAGTGGATCGAGACCTTGCCGTCCGAACCGTTGTTCGGCAGGGTGCGGGTGCCGAAGCTGGTGGTCTGCTGGTTGATGCGCTGCAACAGCCCGGGGTGATAGTTGACCGAGTCGACCCGGGTGGCGCCGGGGGCCATCTGCTCCACCAAACCGAGGACCAGGTTGTCGTAGGCGCTGCGGCCGTCGTCGAATTCGACCTCGGTGGCTGATCCGAAGCCGATGAGGTTGTTCCCGGCGGGGTTTTTCTCGTCGAAGAAGATGGCAGGGAGCTTGCGATTCGCGGCTCGCTCGCCCTTGATCTCGAGCGTTGGGTCGCGCTTGGCATAAGCCTTCTTGACCTCCCTCCACAGATCCTGGTTGGCGTGCAGGTCGTTGTCGGTCAGGAGGATCTCCACCGCCTGCGGCGCGTCGACGACTCGGGAGCGGGTGTTGCGCAGGTGCAGAGCGTCGGCGAGCCTGCCCGGGACCACGCTGGTGGCGATGTTCCGGGTACCGGAGCTGACCGTGACCAGATAGTGGCTGTGCAGACGGAGCCGGTGCGTATTGCCGCCGTAGTCCGAGGTGACCCGGAGCGTGTCGGTCGTGTCGGTGGCGGTGGTCTGTTTCGTGGTGGACCTGATGTGCTGATAGGCGCCGACCGGGTTGAAGCTGGGGTCGGCTTTCTCGCCGTAACGTCCGCCGAAGTTGGCGTTGATCTGGGTGCTGTGGTGTTCGGACTCGGTGTGCGAGGAGGCATTGATCGACTCCAACCAATGCTCGGTGTCGATCGGCGCCGGGTCCAGCACCTCCAGGTCGTCGAGATAACCCTTGATCTCCACGGTGTAGTTGGCACCGGCGATCGCGCCGGGGATTTCGACCTCGAATTTGTAGGAGTCGCGGAAGATCAGCGGTGCGTAGGAACTCATGTGGTGCGGCGACAACGAGGTGTGCACGACGGACTGGCCCATCGATCCGGGATTCGCGGTCGGCTCGCCGAAATTGGTACGCCAGATCCATTTTCCGGTGTTGGTGACCGGATCGACCACCCAGTGCACCGCGCCCTTGGCGAGGGCTTTGCCGACCTCGGCCCACCCCTGCGGGTCGGAGTCGTTGTTGTCGGGGAGATCCGGTAGGGCGATCTCCGTCTCTGTTCCCTCAGGGTTCGTGAGGACGAATCTGGGTGCACTGTCGGTGCTGCGGCCGGTCGTGCGGGATTGTAGTTCGATCGCGTCCCTGTCGTCCCGGATATCGGTCGAGGCGCCGTGCCCCGGTGCGCCCTGGCGGGAGGATTCGCCCCGCTCAGGTGTGGTCGGCGTCGGCGCGCGGGGTGCCGCCGGAGGGTCGGTCCGGGCGTCGTCGCCGCCGGGGTGTGCGTCGGTCCGGGCGGCGGCCGCGGCTTCCAGTTCGCTGCGACGGATGAGGTCGTTCACGACCTCGATCAGCGTCTTGCTGGGATTGTGACGGCCGATGACGGCGGACTGGGGGAGTTTGAAGACTCCGTTGCGCAGCGCCATGCCCGGGGCGGCGGACATGTTCAAGCGGTCGATGTCCGGGTCGGTGGTGTCGGTCGGGTCGGCGATATCGCGGACGGTGGGCTCGGGCGGGGGTGGAGTGTCGCGATTTTCGGTGGTGGTGAGATAGGTCGGTACGGCCAGGTGGTAGCTGCCCTTGTCCTGCAACAGGGTGGGTGCCGCGGTGTCGATGCCGTGATCGATCGTCATCCAGAGGTCGGTCGGCACGGTGAAGATCTGATTGCCGGGTTGAGCGCTCTTCGGTCCGGGGCTGAAGGTGTAGTTCTCCTCGCCGAAACCCGTGTCGTACTCGTCGGTCTCGGTGTCGCTGCTCGAATAGCTGGCCGACGGTGAGAAATTCGCCAGCCCTTCGCTGTGCGGTTCGCCGAGCGGATTGGTCACCGAGCCGCCGAGGCCCGTGTCCGTCGCGAACGGTGTCTTCGAGTCCGACTCGCCGCCGGGTACGACAGCGCCGGTGTAGTTCATCGTCTGGATCTCGGGCAGTACCCAGTCGTGGGAAACATCCCGGTGTGGATCGCGCTTGGCGAGGAGATTGACGGTGATCTTCTGGTCACCGTTCGGGGTGGGCTTGACGAATGTGATCTGGGTGCCACCGGTGATCCTGCCGTTCTCGATTTTGCCCTGGATCATCTCGTCCGCCGTCGAGAGCAACCCCATTCGACTGCGGAGTTGTTCAAGTTTGCGGACGTTGTTCAAGCGCTGGGTGTCGGTCGCGTCCTGCGTCAATTTGTCCAGCATGCC
The DNA here is from genome assembly GCF_009604405.1 of Nocardia macrotermitis. Classification (GTDB taxonomy): domain Bacteria; phylum Actinomycetota; class Actinomycetes; order Mycobacteriales; family Mycobacteriaceae; genus Nocardia; species Nocardia macrotermitis. The sequence continues at coordinate 11,488 of NZ_WEGK01000035.1, read as the reverse complement.
CGGGGTGTCGACGTCGGGCGGGACGAATCCGTGGCTGCGCAGGGTCTGCTCGAGCGAGGTGAACATCGTCGGGGGGACCTTGACCTGGAGCGGAGTGGTGGTCAGGCCGAGGTCCGTCAGATGTAGTAGCTCCGCGGGCAGGTAGCGGGCTTCGTTCTCGGCGGGGGCGTGGCCCATGACGCTCATCGGCGGCACCAGCATGTTGACCGGGTACGCCTTACTGCCACCAGCCAGCGGCGTCTCGCGGTGTGCTCCGACGGGCCGCCCGTTGGGCCGGACGAAGGTGACTTCCAGAACCATCTCAGGGGTGGTGTGCAGCAGATCGTGCACCAGCCGCAGCGCGCGCGAGGTGTAGGCCCTGACACCGGAGTTCAGTGAGTGGGAATTCTGGTGCGACACACTGACTTTGATGGGGGTGACCGTCCCGCCGATGGGGGAGTATCCCGTTGCCTTGTCGGCCCGACCCTTGCCGAAACTCAGCGAAGGCGCGATGGAACCACCGAGCGAGCTGGTGATCGTGCTGCTGTTCTGCGTGTGCAACCACCGCAACACGTTGAGCTCGAGCCGAGAACCTCCCGTCAGGGTGGGGCCGGTGAGTTTTCCGCCGCCCCGGAATTCGATGACCTTGAACTGGAAATACCCCAGCGCGCTGCCGGAGTCCGCGTACATGGTCGGGGAAGCCAGCGAACCGCCGTCCATCATCGGGATATTGCTCCGGAAATTACCCTCGGCCATGAATTGGCGCAGTTCCTCCACGGACGCCTCGGAGGCGCGCCTGATGCGTCTGCGGAACCCGGCCATCAGATCGGCGAAAATTCGATCGTGGTGCGGGATGTCGAGCACTCCCTTGAGCGGGACCTCCTCCAGGGAGAAGGGCGACCTCGGATTCTTCGGATCCCGGCGGTGCGGAGGGGGAACGGTGGCCGGATCGTTCTTGTCGACCGTCGGATTCCGATCGACGGTGGTCATGTATTTCGGGAACCAGGTCCGCAGCAGGTCGGGTGCGGGTGCGCTGTCCTGCGGGTGGGGCGCGGTGTATCCGCCGATGGGTTCCCAGCGATCCGTGGGCACGGTGGGTGAGAGCACGCCGTCCACGCCGTTGTTGTTGACCCGTATCTCCCACTGCATCTCGTAGTCGAAGGGCAGCGAGGCACCGGTGCTGCGCTTCTTGACGATCGATTGCGTCGTGGAGAAAACGCCTGTGGTGGTGGACAACTGGTTGTGAGTGTGATTGCCCTGCACGGTCACGCCCGCGCTGAGGAATCCAGCTCTGTCCAGGGCCTTGTCGTAGGTATACGCAAGCGACCAGGACCGCTGGTTGCGGGCGCTGGCGGTGTAACCGGCGTTGACCGCTCCGTGCGACCACCGTTGCAGGCTCACCGGTAGGTCCTTGCCGACTCGCTGGATGGGTTCGTCGGTCGGTTGCCGTACGTTGGCCAGGTTCAGCCGGATGGAGATCGGATACGGTTTCTTCTGGTATTTCACGCTCAGGGGCAGACCCGATTCGCTGAAAAGGCTCGCCCATTCCCCGGAGATCATTCGGGAGGTCAGTTTCTTTTCGACCCGACCTCGGAATTTCTTGTCCAGGCCGTTGGGATCGACTCTGTTGATGATCTGCTCGCGGAGCCATTCGATCGTCGATTCCGGGATCGGTTCGATATGCAGCAGATCCTTCGTGCCATCGTGCCGGGTGCCGAATTCCCGGACCACCGGACCGAAATTCGCCGCCGCGCCCGGAACCGGCGGAGCTGGTATCGATGCAGCCTGCGACGATGGAGTGTGTACCGACGACGCCGACGAAGCGTGTGCCGACGAGGGTGCGCGCACGCTGCTCGCCTGCGGATCCGGAGTCTCCTCGGACGGTCTCGGCTCCACCACCGCTTGTGACTCGTCGTCGTGCAGTTGGTCGGTGATGTCGTCGTATTCCTGGCCGGTGTACGACTGTTCGTCCTTCTGCGTCTCGAGGACCGGCCGCATGCTCGCCTCGGATGCGGCGGAGCTCGTGGAGAGCCCGGACCTCGTGGACCTCGCTGTAAACGTCCTGCCGGACTTGCGAATAGGTGACCCGAGCTCATGGTCCCCTGTTCTGCGTCCAGGAGATTTGGGCATGATCGTGGAGTGAGGTGCGGCCGAATCTGGTTGGCGTGCGGGTGATTCGGGCTGTCTTGCGAGTGAATCCGCTTGCTGCCCAGGAAGATCCGCAGCCTTCCGGTCTTCCGTGCTGTCCGCGGGTGCGGTGTCCGAGGTCTCGGTGGAGCCGGCATCGTCCTGCTCGTACAACGCGTCGAGGTGCGCGTTGTGATCGTTGGAGGACAGCAGGTCGGCGTGCGGATCCCCGTTATTGATCGGCCGAGGTCTCTCGGCGTCGCGCTGGGCCCGCCGATATGCCTCGTTCAGCTCCTGATGCACCATTGCCGCCGTCCGCGCCGCGGCCGACGAACTCTCCGGACCGATACCGGCCTCCGGTGCGGGCACGACCTGAATGGTCGGGGTGTGTGCGCCCTCGTCGGGCGTGTCGGTCGTAGCCAGCAGTCGCTCGATCTCGGTCGGCGGAATGTCCTTCAGCTTCGCAAGTCCGGCTGCCTCCAGAGCGCGCACATCGAGCGAGTCGAATGCCTTGTATACCTGGCTCAGCCAATCCTGGGCCGCGGGACCGTGGGGGAAATCCTCACCGACACCGAATTGTTCGGCGGCCTCGGTCAGGAGCGCGTACGGATCCTCGGAATCGTCGTGGCCGACGGGAGCAGGGGCGGCGTGCGTCTCCTCGTCGCTGCGTTCGGTGTCGGGATTTTCCGCCTCGTCGTTGTTCTCCTGAGCGGTGAGTTGCTCGTCGGCGGGGACCGATTCATCTTGTGAGGCAGGGGTTTCGCTCGATTGCGTCGGGGTTGCGGGGGCACCGACGCGGGTGCCGGGTGGGATTGCGGGGGTTTTCTCGCCGTGGCGACGCACAGGAGTCCTGATCTGGCCCGTGGCGTCGTAGAAGATGGCGTGGAAGCTGGTGGCGGAATGTTGCCCGGGGCGGGTGTGCGCGGGGTCGGCAGTGTCGCGGACGACGATATCGCCGTTCTCGTTGACCATGCGATAGGCGTGTGCGCCGATGCCGCGTGCGTTGGGGCTGTGGTGCACCGCGACGACGAGGGCCTGTGACCCCGCACCGAGAGGCTCGGCCTCCAGTTGCTCGGCGATCTGTTCGTCGGTGGGATACGGCATGAGTTCGCCGTCCGTCGCCTGCCGGAGTTCGTCCAGTGAGCGGCCGTTCGTGGGTGCGGGCGTCCGCGGTACGCGGATCGGTGCGGCGGGCAGGGTCTGCGAGATGCCGAGCAGTGTCTGGTCGAGACAGTTGGTGGAGTCGAGGGCAGGTATCGGGCTGGTGGGGGTCGTGTGAGTACTGGTGCCGTCGCCGGGCGTGTGCGTCGTCAGGAGGGGCCGGTCGCCGTGCGGCTCGGTTGTGTCGGTGTGCCCGCTGACCGCGGTCTCGCCCTCTTGTGCGTGTTCGGGCTCGTCGAACAGGTCGCGTAGGCCGTAATCCTTTGGCGCAGTGGAGGAATCGTTGGTCTGCTCGCTGTCCGAGGGAGGACCGTGGGCCGAGGTGCCGCTGGTGTCGGTGTGGAGTGCGGCGCGGAGAGGGGCGAGTCTGTTCGGAGTGCTCGTCGGGGCGGTTTCGCTGTTGGTGACCGGGTGCGTTTTCGAGTAGCGCTCGATGTATTGCGTCAGCGGATCGCTGGTCCGGGCGGCTTCCGCGGTCGGGGATTCTTCGTTGGTCGGCCTCGTTTGTGAGAGCGAGTCGCGGACGGTGGGCTCGGAGTTCGGACTGTGGGTGATATCCGTAAGTGTGGAACGGATGGGACCCAGCCTGTGTGTTCCGCCGTTCGGAGTGGTTTCGGTGGCCGGGGCGCCGGTGAGGCCCTGGAAGAAGTCGACCGCCGGTTCGTCGCGTCGGAAGAAGTCTGCCGCCGGTTCGTCGTCCAGGGTGCTCGGTGCATATCTGTGCGGGTCGTGGGATTCCCACGGTTCGCCGGGGATGATGTCGACGGTTTTCACCGGTACTTGCTGGAGGAATTTGATCAGGCTGTCCTCGGTGGTGGGTCCGAGGTATTCGGTGTGTTTGTGTAGTTCGGCTCCGTGTGCGGTGAAGCTCACTCGTAGGAATTCGTGGTCGGCCGGGTTGTCGAACGATACGAGGGTTCCGGTGAGGTTGTCGGTGTTTCGTCGTAGCCATTCCACGGCGTTGTGGGCTGTGTATGTGCGTACGAGGCCGTCGTGGCTGCCGATGTAGGGGAGTTCGTTCGGGTGGGAGCCGTCCGGAATCGAATTGCCGTTGTTGTCCGTGTGGGTTGCCGCTGGGGCGGGGTTCGAATTGTTCGTGTGGGTCGGATTGTCGGTGTTGGTTGGATCTTGTGTGGGGTCGGGTGTTTGTTGGTTGTCGGGTGTGGTGGTTTGTTGGGGGGTGTTGGGTGGTGTGCGTGTGGCGTGGAGGTTGAGGTTGTGGCCGAGTAGTTCGGCCAGTGTGGGAGGGGCTTGGTGTGCTTTGGTGTGTCGGGGTGCGAGTAGTTGTTTTTCGACTTCGTGTTGGATGTGGGGGAAGGTGTGTTCGCGGAGGTGTTTCTCGATTTTGCCGAGTTCGGTTGTGGTTTTGGTGAGTTCGGTGTGGGTGGTTTCGGTGTGGTGTGTTTCGTGTGCGGTGATTGCTTTTTGGTGTGCGGTGAATGCTTGTTCGTGTTGGATCATTTGGGTGGTGACGGCGTGGTCGGGGACTTCGCGGTAGGTGTCTTCGTCGGAGATGTAGCGTTGGAAGGTTCCGGGGTAGCCGCCGTTTTTGTGGGGGCCGGAGCCGCCGCGTTGGGCGCGGCCGACGATTTGGACCCGGGCGCGTTCACCGGCGTTGGGGCCGATGGTGGTGCGGACGATGGCGCCGCCGAGGGCGAGGGAGTCCTTGTCGGGTTTGGGGCTGGCGCCGCGGCCGTCGGTTTTGTGGCCGAAGTGCAGGCTGCCGGGGGCGCCCCAGGCTTTGGTTTGTTCGTTGGCGAGGTCTTCCGCGTGGCTGCTGTTGCCGTTTTCGTCGTACCATTTGGCGTCGCGGATGGTGTATTCGAGTGTGATGTTGTCCGCGACGCGTAGTTGATTGTTGTCGGCGCGTTGTTGGTTGAGTCGGGCGACTTCGGCGTGGACGCGTTGGGTGGTGATTCTGTCGACCCAGTCCACGACGCCGTATTCTTCGGGTTTTTTGTCGCGCCAGGTGTGGAGTTCGGTGGTTTTCGCGATCCGGCCGTCGTCGCCGTATTCGATGCGGACGTCGGCGCCGCGGATGTCGAGGTTGTGGTGGACCTGCCATTGCGGGCGGCCGCCTTGGACGACACCGTTCACGACGCCGTTGTCGTCGTATGTGAGGGTGATCGTCCCGTTGTGGGCGATTGCTTCCTGGACGGTGTCGGCGGCGGCGGCTTCGAGTTTTTCTTCGCGGGTGTTCTTGACGATGTCGTCTTCGCGTTTGATCGTGTCGTCGTAGAAGTTCTCGATGTGGACGGGGGGTCCGACGTGGTGTTGGTCGTAGAGTTCGTTCTCGACGTGGGTGAGTGTGCCGGACACCCCGGAGGGGGAGTGCAGGTAGCTGCTGCCGACGATCTGCCCGAATCCGAGGTAGAGGGCTTCGGAGGAGTGGTTGGCCTGGATTTCCACTCCGGCCAGGACGTCGAGGTATTGGCCGATGTTCTGGAGGCGGTTCTCGCGGACGTCGGTGGTGGTTTCGCCGCGTTCGAGCATGAGTTTGTCGGTGGTCTGGTGCGCGAGGAGCCCGACGCGGGGTGCGGCTCCGTTCTTCCCGGGGGAGACGATGTAGTGCAGGCCGCGGGTCATGCCCCAGCGGGCCAGGGCCGCGTTGGTGTACATCTCGACGTCGGGGTGGTCACGGGTCAGCGTCGGGCCGGGGATCTTGTTGAGTTTCTCGAGCGCGGTGTCGGTCAGTTTCGCGCGCCACATGCCGGTGGTGCGTTCGGGGCGGTCGAAGTCGCGGTCGGTGAGCTGATGGAGTTTCTCCGCGGCCAGCACGCGGTGGGTGACCTGTGTGATGTGTTCGGCGCGTTCGGGGGTTTCGGCTTGGGGTCCGCTCCTGGTCAGGACCGCTTCCTGGCCGTCGTGCATGGCGGAGTCGAGTTCGTCGCCGGTGTAGATGCCCTTGGGGAACGGGTTGAACCGGCTGTCCAGGCCGTGTTTCTCGGCGGCTTCGTCCAGGCGGGTTTTCATCTCGTCGAGTGCGGGGCGTTCGTCGTTGAGCCACCGGTGCAGGGCGTCGACGTCCTTCTGCGGAGCCTTGGTGCTCAGGGTGTCGAGCATGGCTTGGGCTTCGCGTAGTGCCCGGAACTGGAACACGTCCTTGGTGCCGATGATCACCCCGTTCTCGGGTATGGGGCCTTTGTCGAGCATGCGGCCCACGTTGACCAGGGGTGCCCCGGTTTTGGGGTGGGCGAATGCTTTGACCAGTGTTTCCATCGAGGCGACGAGGTTGTCGCTGCTGGTGCTGCCGTAGGCGGTGTCGTGTTCGAGGGCGTCGGTGAACAGTCGCATCGCCATCAGCATTTCCTTGCCCTGGCCGGTGCCCATGTTGGCGGTGCGCAGCAGGAATCCCAGCATCTGGTTCTTGCGGGGCGCGAAACCCTCGCCGTGGTGGCGTTGCACGTAGTCCGACAGGTAGGTCAAGCGTTGGGTGCGGGTGCCGGTGCGCATCAGATCGCGGATCTGTTCATCGCTCATCCGCGGGACCGGGCTGGCACCGTGTTTGTCGGTCAGGAGGTGTTCGTTGTGGACGGTCAACGCCGCCAGGACGTCCTCGGCCGCGGCGGACCGTTTGGCTTTGATGGCCTCGAACGCGGGATCGCGTTCGGCCAGTCCGGTGTCGAACGCGTCCTGGTCGGGTTTGCCGGCTTGCTCGAGAACTTCGACCCGGCGGCGGATCACCTCCTGGGCGACCTGGTCGAGATTCTCGTGCGCGCGCTGGTAGGCCGCGGTGTGGGTGTCGAGCTCGGACTTGAGGGGAGCCAGGTCCGGGTCCTTCTCGTCGCGGCGGGTCAACTCGTCACGTAGTTGCTGTTCGCGATCGCGGACGTCCTTGTTGAACTGGGTGTGGTCGGTGATCGCGCGTACCGCCCGGTCCTGCGGGCCCGCGCCGCGCCGTTGGAAGAATCGGGCGATCGCGTTGCCGCTCGTGTGCGTGTGCGCGTCGTCGTGTTCGGAACGCGTGATCTGTTCCTCGGCGCGGCGTTCGTGCATGGCCTGCTCCAGCGCGGCGCGGTGGTCCCCGGGCGCGGCGCGGAGCAGTGCCTCGCGTTCGATCAACTCCCGGCGCAGTTGGTTCGCGCGGGAGTCGACGGTGTTGCCCAATTCGGTGAGATGCGCTGGGCTGGGCTCGGATTCGGCGGTCGCGTCGCGGTGGGCGCGGCGGGCGGCGGCGAGGTCCGCGCGGGTGGACCGCACGCGGGTGTTGGCCTCGGTGATGCTGGTGGCCAGGTCACCGGACCGGCGGGCTTCGAGGTCCGCGGCCCGCTGATGGTAGGCGTCGCGGCTGGTGGTCCAGGCTGCGCGGGTGTGGGTCAGTTCCTGCTGCGCGGCCCGCAAGTGTTCCTCGGTCTCGGCGTGTACCGCGGCCGCGGCCTGGTCCGCTTCCTGGATGCCGTGTTCGGCGTCGGTTTTCAGGATCGTGTACTGGTGCTCGACCGCGTGGTCGACCGCGGCATCGTGTGCGGCGTGGGCCTGTTCCAGAGCCGTGCGAGCCTGATTCAGATCCGCGTGGGCCCGGTCGAGGTGCTCGCGCGCTCGGACCACAGCCGGGTCATCGGGACGATCGGCTGTGCTCGCATGCCCCGACCCGCCGGCACCTTCGGCGGCGACCGAACGCTGCGGGGTGTTCGTGTGCGCTGGGTTGTCCGAGCGCTCGGCGTCGGTGGAGTGTTCGGGCACATCGGAGTGGTCGGGAGTGCTCGTGTGCCGCGTGTCGCCGGTGTGTCCGGGGTCGGTCGAGTGTTCGGGAGTGCTCGTGTGCCCCGGGGCGCCGGTGCGTTCCGGGTCGGTCGAGTGCTCGGTGTTCGTCGGGTACTCGGCCTCGTTCGAGTGCTCCGGGGGGTTCGTGCGTTCGGTATCGGTCGGGGATTCCGGGCTGTTCGAGTGTTCTGGGCCGTCGGTGTGTTCGAGGTCGGTCGGGTGCTGCGCGTTGTTCGTGCGTTCGGGGGTGTTGGAGGGCTCGGGAGTGGGCGAATGCTGCGTGGTGTCTGTGTGTTCGGTGGTGTTCGGGTGTTCGGGGGTGGGTGGGTGTTCGGTGTGTGTGGGTTGCTCGGTCTCGGTGGTCTGTTCGTGTTCGGCCTGGATGGTTTGCAGTGCCCGGCGGCGGGTGTCGTATTCCTTGGTGGCGTGCTGGTATTTCGTGGTGGCGTCGTCGAGGTGTTTGCGGGTCTCGAGGACATTCTGGTCCTGGGTGTCGCCGCCACGGATCTGCTGCTCGAGTTGATCGCGGCGTGCGATCTCCCGCTTGTCACGCCCGCCGGCACCCGGGTGTGCGGTCGGCTTCAGGTGCGAGAACCAGTCCTCGAGCGTCGTCTGGTCGTCGGTCTTGGCGGTGCTATCGGTCTTGTCGGTGGTGTTGGTGTGTTCGGGTGGGGTGTTCCCGGGGGCGGGTTTGTCGGTGACGGGTTTGCCGTTGTGGTCGAGGTGGCGGAAGTCCTCGGTGCGTTCGACGTTGGCCAGGTCGGTCTTCAGGGCGTCGGCGAGGCGGTCGCGGTGCGGGGGGTAGGGGTGGATGTAGTCGGTGAGGTGGTGCAGGACACCGTGGCGGGTCCCGGCGGTCCCGGCCGCGTGCACACCCAGTTTCTCGAACGAGGCGTGGGTGATGACGGTGCCGAGCTCGGGGGCCAGATAGATGTTGCCGTGACGGTCCACGACCAGCAGATGCCCGCGGGGGTGGGCGAACCAGGAGGAGATCTTCCCACCCGGGGTGTGCACGAGTTTGCCGGTGGCCGCGGAGTACAGCTTGCCCTGGTACTCGACTACACGGTAGCGCTCGGCGAGTTGCGGTGTGAGATACCAGGGCTCGGGGATCTTCGATCCCTCGGTCGTCTCGTCGGGACGGCCGGTGTGCTCGGGTGTGGTGAGGGGGGGCTCGGAGTGGACGAGGGTGTCGCCGCGTGGGGGAACCACGACGTCGGTGCCCTCGAACACCGGTCGATGCTCGCCCGCGTCGCGGGCCAGGAACTCGGCCAGCTGACGCAGCAGGCCACCGATACCGGGGACCCGCAGGAGCAGTTCCTTGGCGATGGCGCTGTGCCCGCGCCGGACCTCGCCTCCACCGGAACTCTTGTGACTCGGGCCCGACGGTGTGCCGTTCGTGGCGGGGCGGTCGCGTCCGGACCGGCGGCCCGGACGCTTACCACTCGTGCCCGCGTCGGGATGTGGAACACCCGGTGCGACAACGACTTGTGGGTCGTGGGTGGATCCGGTGTCGTGGGTCGAGTGTTGTTGGACAAGGATCTTGGTGACGCCGAGTTGCCCGAGCAGATCGGTCAGACCGTTGCGCCCGAGACGGGCCTGGGTGCCGTCGCTGTGTGTGAGTACCGGGCGGCCGTTCTTGGTGACCAGAGAGAACGCGTGGTTCCCGCTGTCCAGGTGCGAGACGGTCAGCTGTCGACCGTTGTCGGACACCGATTTCGGGACCGGTTCGGTCCGGGCCCGGTACAGGGCGGTGTCGTGATCGCCCAGCAACGCCGCATCCTCGGCGTCGTGCAGCGTCCGCTGCCACGTCTGGAACCCCTTCCCCGACACCGATTCCCACTGCCTACCGAGCGTATTCGCCTCTGCCTCAGCATCTTTCCAGGACTGCATCGGCCGCTCGGTGGGCGCGTGCGACACCGGCGAGGCATCCGGCACGGTGCTACCGTCGTGCCCGGCATCATGTTGCGGGGCTGCGGGATCACGTTGCGGGGCAGCTGAATCCGTGCGATGGATCGCCGCGTCAGGGTGCTCCCTGCTCAGCGGTGTACTCGGGCCGGTCTTGTCCGGCTGTTTGGGGGCGGTTCCGTCTCCCGCCAGCGGCCGCTGGCCCGCGGAGCCGCGCTGATCGCTGGTGACCGGGCGCTGATCGTTGGTGACCGGGTCGTCGGTTCGGCGGGCCTCGATCGAGGAACGCGGTGAGTCCGCACCGGTCGAGACGCTCGCGCGGCTCTGCGGGGTAGCGGTGATGTCCCGGGATAGCGGGGAACTCGCACCCCGACCATCGACGGTCTGCCTGATCGAGGACGACAGCGGGGCCGAAGCGTCGGGCTTGGACACCCCGGGCGTCCCGTCCCCTCGGGGCAGCGCACTGCTCTGCGGCACCGAACCGTCCCGGCTCGACCCCGGCGGGCTCGCCGGATCCCGGGGGAGCCCGTTGTCGGACAGGTTGCTCCGGCTCTGGGACATGCTCGCACTCGGCCCCGGCTCGGTGGAGCGGTCCTCGGACACCGAGTGAGAATCGCTGCCGCTCTTGCTGATTCCGGAAACACCGTCGGTGCCAGTGTGTTCGGTTTCGGTGTGTTCGGTCTCGGAGTGGGTGGAGTCGGAGTGGGTGGAGTCGGTGATGCTGTGGTTGTCGGACTGCGTGCGAATGGTGTTGCCGTCGGTCTCGGTATGCGGTTCGGTGTGCGTGACCTGCCGCGTGCTGCTGGTGGTGTCGTTCGCGTTCGCGGTGACACGGGAATCGTCGGCGGCCTGGACATGCGAGGTCTTACCGTCGCTACCTGCCCGTGGCGTGCCGGACGGGCCCGCCTCGGAATGGATCGACAGACTGGTTCGGCTCGAGGCGGCACTGCCCCCGCCACTGCTGTCACCGGAGCTGGTGCTGGTGGACAGACTGCTGCGGGAGTGGGTGCTGTCCACGCTGTTGCTTCTCGACAGACCAGCGGCCGAGCCGTTGCTGTTGTGCCCGTTGCCCGTGGACCCGTTGCCGGTGGAGCGAGCATGCTCGGAGCTGCCGTCCCCGGCACCGCGGGAGGCCGCGGCGTTGCGGGTGTTCGAGGACCCGGTCCCCTTCGCGTTCGCGTTGCTGTTGGAGCGGGGCTGACCGCTCTGGGAAGAGTCGGTGTTGCGCTGGGCGGTGAGTCCCTCGGCCGGAGTGTGATCACCGGTGACCCCGCTGCGCGGGGAACCGTTACCGCTCGTATTCTCCGTGCCGTTGCCGTTGCCGTTGCCGTTGCCGTTGCCGTTGCCGTTGCCGTTGCCGTTGCCGTTGCTGTCGCCGTTCGAGTTTCCCGGTGGGGTGATCGAACTCTCGGACTCCGCGACCTCGCGCGCCAACGCGGCGGTATCGACACTCGCCCCGCCCGCCTTGGCCGACCCCGCGGACGCGCGATGCCCCCGGATCCCACCGGTCATCGCCCCGGCCACACCCGGCAACAAACCCGCCGGAGTGAACACGAACTCCCCGGTCACCATCGCCCCCGCGACCGACCCACCGATCATGCCCCCCACACCA
>NZ_WEGK01000034.1 GCF_009604405.1 Nocardia macrotermitis | reverse complement strand
CCTGCGCGTGGTCGCCAGTTGCGGTGCGCCGCTGACCGCGGCGACGGTGCTGCGCTTCGCCGAGGTGTTCGGCGAGATCCTCTACAACGTCTACGGATCCACCGAGGTCTCCTGGGCGACGATCCCCCCAGCAACCCCAACCCCTCAACGGTGCAAACCGCGAAACCAACCCCCGCCGTCATCCCGAATCAGGCGTAAGGCGTTCGCGCACAACCATGTTCGAGTTGGGCTTAGGGTTGCTGAGCGGGCTCAATTCACAACTTCGCCGACCCCTGGACACTCTCCAGCCTTTCGACATCCTGAATCAACCCCCAACTGAACCCTGCGCCATACCGTTCCCCAGCCATCGTCTCGAACAAGAACTCCTCATACGGCGGCCAATGATCACCGTCCTCCAAAGGCCCGAACATCTCCCCTAACTCCCTGACAGTCACACTCCAAGCCCCCAACTCCTCGGGCTTGGAAACCTTCGGAACCTGCAAACCACTCTTCCGAACGAATCGGACAGAATCCCAGTAACCATGGTCAGCGGTCACGGCAATATCGAATTCCGGCCACAACGCCGGTCGATAGGAAAGCACGTCCGAACCGGCGACCACCGAAGTGGCATCAAGCAGTCGTACAAGACTCTCGAACTGCCTCGAGTTCACTTGCAGCAGATCGCCGATGCTTTCTTTCGTAACCTCTGCCGCATCCCAGCTCACCCCGATACGCTCCAGAGCCTCCCGCTTGACGGACTTGTCGCACGTCATGCCCATGAGAACAAAGACTTCAAAATCCAGGTTTACACCGATCATACCGATACTTTTCTCCTCACTTATTTCGCGATGAAGCTGGTAACATCGCCACTCTGCGAGATCACAGATCCGTCTTCACGAACGATCAATACTACCTTCTGGACAGCATAAACCGGAAGGATTACCGTGCCACCTCCCACCGCTGGCGCAGTCCCACCAACCTCGCCAAATGCAGCTTTGGACGCAGAAACTGCAGCGTCGACAGCTTGCTCGTGCGACAAATGGAGATCAGTAAGCTTCTGTGCGAGCACACCAGGCTTGCCCGAGCCTTTGGGTAGATTCTTGACTTCGTTGCCGATCTGCTCTGCCTGTTGCCTTATTTCTGCCGATGCGGCATCTGCTTCCGCCTTGGCAAGATCTTTTCCCTTCTGCCCAAAAGATTTGATCTTCGACAAGGCTTCGGCAATCGGCTTGAGCGCAGATTTGAGTCTGATTGTCGACGTCGCAGTGGCCCGTATCGCGACACGGGCGGCTTCAAGAAGTCTCTTGAACTTCGCGTAAGTCTCAATTACCCGTGCCGCAACACGGCCCGCAGCAGCGGTCGCGGCACCGTCACTCAAGAAGTCGACCACCGTCCACGCGAGCAGCTCCGCCCCTTCTTCTTCCATCTCGGAATGAGCTTCGTCAATGTGATGGGCATGTTCATCGCAAGCGGAGGCCAGCGCTGTGTATGCGTTGCCGAGTTCATTGAGAGAATTCTGCAAGGTCGTAAGGGTGTGAACTGCCGAATCGATTTCCGGTGAAACCTGATTCTTGACTGTGCCGATATGCGCAGTCATAGCATTTGCAGTCCCATGGCAACTGTCGGCAGCGGACCGCAGAGCAGTTGCAGCACCGCGAAGTTTATCTTGGTGTCCGTTGGGCCAAATATTACCGACCCTATCCTTTATCCAACGCCACCAGGAAGGTTCAGAATTATCGGGCTGACCGGCAGACTTCGGCGGCGGTCCCGGGTGATTCGGTAGAAGGTTGTCCTTACTTATTCCGAGAGCCTCAGGTGTCGGCTTGTTGCCGATGACAGAAGCGCCATCGGCGTTTCGATGATTGGTCGCCGTAGCATCGACAAGTTCGGCACAGTTCGCGAGAGCGGCAATCGAGCTGAAGTGCGCATCAACAGTGCTCGACAAACCAGAATCGAAGTCATTACCCCAGTCCCGCGCGGCAGGGTCGGAACCAGCCATTCCCCCTGTACCCCCCATTGCCGCAGCTACCTTGCTATATGCAGTTGACAAGGTATTTGTCGCCGTGGCCAAGGCGAGCGCCGCAGCGTGCATATCGGCCGTATTGACATGAATGTCAGTCGTCGGGCTCACAGTTTCGGCCACATCCCAACATTCACATCTACGGTGTCGGAGTAGTTCCGATGCGCTTCCGCGACCGCTTTATGCAATGAGTCGAGCGCCTCGTGCGCTTCTTTCGCTCCACTGACCCACCGGTCATGCGCGACGCGATGTGCGTCGGCTGTCGTACCGGTCCAGTTCATATGTAGCGCCTCGACACACCTGGATACGTCAGAGATCCTGCCCTCAATCGACGCAAGAGTCGTGGCTGCGTCCTCGATGAGTCGTTCCAGTTCCGCAAGGTTGACGCGATGCCCAGTTGTCATGGCAAGTCCAAACTGCTAGGCCCGGCACTGCTTTGAAGACGCCACAACGCCTGACTCGTCGATTGGTCACGAGCCTGATATTCCGCGGCAGCCCGATGCAGCGCGACCGCGTCGTTCGAGAGACCAGCAACGATGTCACCTGCACCTTCGAAAAATTCGTCCCATGCAGAGTCGTGCGACTGCGCTGCGGTACCTTGCCAACTGCTTCCGATGATCGAACGAACTACCTTACGCAGGCGCGCCAGCTCGCTCTCGAAATCCTCCGAAATGCTGTTCATCGTATCCGCTGCACTATGCATATCATCAGGACTCACCTCGAAATCGGCCACTGATAACCTCCCATCCACAACAAGACATTGCAACGCCTCGGCCCGGGTGTCGATGGCATCACGTATGGTGCGCGCGATTGCCGATGGCCAAAGCCGCCTCGACCAAGGATTCCGCAGTAATTTTCATCAAAGCCCCCTTATCGATCGAACACCGATCGGACCAGTATAGACACCATCGGTGAAAGCCGATGCTCGCCAGGAACTTCCGTCAGTTGCGCACTTCGAGACCCGCGACCGGAATCATCGCGGCAGCAGGGGAACGATGACAGCCGCGGCCTCGGCTGCCCGCTCGAAGGGCGAGGACGAGCTGTGGTGGTCCAGGCGCAGTACGGTGACGCTGAGCGATCCCTGTTCGGCAGGGAACAGCAGATCGCACTGGTCGCCTTGGCGGTCGGTGATCGGCCGGAACCGCATACCTTCTCGGCCCGCGATCGAGATCGGCACGAACTCGACCCCAGCATGCTTGCGGCGGAAGTCTTCCAGTGTGTACATCTGAGACCACACATCCAGCGCGAAATTGCCTGGGTTGCTGCGCCCACCACAGCGTTTGAAGCCTTTGAAGACTCCTTCGAGGCCACCGATCGTCGTGGCGAGCGTCGTGGGGTCGACACCGACCTGCTGCCAGACCTCATCCGGGAGGGTGCGCGGGTCCCACAGCGAGGAGTGGATGGGCTCCCGGTCGCGAGGGGTAACCGGACCATCAGCGGACACGCTCACCAGCTCGTTTCCCATTTGAGTAGCATTTCATCCCCATTTCGTTCCCATTTGACGATCACTTGTTCGCGGCCCGGCCCCGGGGTGCGAACCGGCGCGAGATGCGGCGCTACCAGCGTTCGTATTCGTCCTCGTGTTGGCGTTGTGCGGCGTTGTCGAACCAGGCGTTGAAGCGGGCGGACAGGTCTTTGGCGGTGGCGGGGCGGATGGTGATGTGTTCGCCGAGGACTCGCAGGTAGCGGCCGTCGGTGAAATCGCACCACGAAACCTCGTGTGCGGGTTGGGGATTCGCGTGGATCGGGCCGACCAGGAGTGCGGCGGTGCCGTTTCCCTCGACGCGACCCGACAGCAGTCGGCGGTAGCGTTCGGCTGGTGTTTTGCCGGTGGCGGAGTGGTGGTTGTCGCGAAGATCGTTGGGGTGCACGGTGATCGGTGGCGCTGTGCCCGGTTCCCGGCCCGGGATCGCCGCGACCAGGCCGGCGCCGAGTTGCTCGGGGCGGTACGAGTGGACGCGGATCCGGCCGTCGACCTGGCCTTCGGTGAGTTGGTACAGCACCGTGGCGTGGTACAGATTCCGGGCGCCGATGATCCGGTAGGCCCGGGGTTTCCCTTTGCTGCCCTTGTATTTCGTTGTGCTGCCGAGGATTTCGACACGCATGTCCGAGGTGGTCACGGTGTGCAGCGCCAGATCGATCTGGTCGAGTTCATCCACGCCGTATCGTGCGCGCACGGCGGGGCGATGCAGTTCGAACTCGTCGCGGTAGGCGAACCGGCTGGTGAACCGCAGCAGACCCGGAATCCTGTCGTTGGCGTCGCTGAACCACAGCGCCGCGAAATCGTCCGGCTCCCAAGCCCATTCCGGCATTGCGTCTCGTCCCATCGATCTTTCCGGTGCCACCACCGCTATACGAAATATTGGCCCTGCGTGGATTCTGTCCACTATTCCGGAGGCGGTGTTTTCGCGCTACCGAAATCGGCACCGATAACTCCACCGGGAATTGTTTTATCGAGTTCACCGATGAGGAGTTCACCATTCTCGGCATTCGTCAAATACTCAGCCGTCTTGTGGACCTTATCCTCATCACGCTTACCTTGATTAGCGCCACCCATACCGCCCATATTATTCATTCCGGCACTGGAAACACCGGCGCGGGAATTCACCGACGCAGCCGCGGCAGCGGTATTCGGAGTACCCGTTCCGGGCACGCTGCGACCCGCGCCGCCACCGGAGGTGTTGTCACCGGCGGTTCCGCCGAGCCCACCGGTTCCGCTGTACGCGCCGGTACCGCTGTAGGAACTGGGTGTGACGCTGCTG
Source organism: Nocardia macrotermitis (assembly GCF_009604405.1). Classification (GTDB taxonomy): domain Bacteria; phylum Actinomycetota; class Actinomycetes; order Mycobacteriales; family Mycobacteriaceae; genus Nocardia; species Nocardia macrotermitis. The sequence continues at coordinate 19,040 of NZ_WEGK01000034.1, read as the reverse complement.
GGAGTCGTGCTGTCCAGCGAAGACGGTGTCGTGGACGCGTTACTCGACGTATTCGCGGTGCTGTTCGGATTCGTCGACTGATTCTGATTGTTCGACTGACTCTGATCGGTCGAATCCTTCGAATCCTTCGAGTTCTTGTCGCCCGAATTCTTGTCATTCGAATTCGTCGTGGCAGGACCGGTACTCGTCGGAGCAGAAGGTCCAGGATTGGTGACACCCGGCCCGGGATTCTTGTCGGTCTTGATCGGATTCAAGCTCGCCGGAAGCACAGGCAAAGAACTGTCGGTCTTCTTGAACTCGGTCACGTAATGCTGCAGCATGGCCGACCTCGTGTCCGACTCGTTCTGTGTGCGAGTGTGCTCCTCGCTCCGGGCCTGCGCCCGCCCCAAGAACGGGATATTCGTCGTCCACGAATGCTCAGCGGCGGGCTTGATCCCGTTCTTCGTCTTCACCACCGCATCCGCCGCCGCACTGATACCCGTACCGATCCCGGACAACAGATCAGTCAGATTCGCCGCATCCTTCGTGTACTCACTGATCGCCGCCTTCGCCGCCTCCGCCGACGCACCCTCCCACGCCTCCGTGATCGACCTATCGATCGAACGCTTGAACGTCTCCAAACCCTGATCGAACTCACTCGCCCCAGTCGCATACTTCAACGCCTGCGCCTGCGCGTCCGTGGTATCGAGATGCTCGAAAGCATCCTGAATATCCTGACGACTCCAAGAGAAGACATTCTCCCCGTCGTGCGGGATCTGAGCGGGCTCGTTCTGTGCTGTCATATCAACTCACTGCACATTCTTGAACAGCTGAGGCATCACACCCGGCAACGCCTGAGTGACGGTCGACAGACGCTGCGGAGCCATCGCCTCTTGCGGTAAACTCGCTTCCAGCTGCTTATATTTCGCCGCTTGGGTCGTGTCGTGATCTGTTATTTGCTCACGGATCGTGCGAAATAGGGTCTGGAAATCGTCAACTGTTTGATAATGAGAATCGAGAATTGCGTATACGCTGTTGCCGTCTTTTTGCCCTTCGGCTTTGGCTCTCCATCGCGCTACCATCGTCTTGGCCGAGATCAGGTCCTTGCCTCCCTTTGCGACGTAATCTTCGCCAAGTCCCCAATGCTCTTGCCTGGAGATCTCCCGCATACGTCTCTGAACGACTCGGATCTGTGCCTTGAAAAGCGTGCAGTCACGGTCGATGTGGACAAAGCTGTCTAAATCCATGCGGATTGTCAAATTTCCAGCTTTTGCATCGTTGATCAAGCCGGTAAGCGGCCGCTGCGTTGTCGAATCTTTGTCGTCTGCCACTGTATTACACCCCTCCTGGTGTGGTTCGAGAAGCTTGCCGTTACGCTGAGGCTGGCACGCTCGGCAACACTTTCTCTGCGAGCCCTCGAGCGAGCTGACAGGTATCAGTCTTTCCCGTCTTGGGTGCAGATGCCGGGTTGGTGAGGTCGAATTCCAAGCTGCCGCCCTTCAGCTGAACATTGACCGTACAGTCCTCACTTGTGTTCTCTGTCTGCTGCCGACTAGCTATAGCTGGACGCCCGTTTATCGTAAATTCCTGTGTACCAGGAAAATGCTTGTCCCGCGTCATTACGACTGTCAAGTTGGTAGTCCGGATGGAAACAGCGTATCCATCCGGGTCAGCCCACACGCAACCACGCCATAGGATCTTCCCGGCATCGGCCTGGAAGTCGTCCAGCTGCTTCCCCTGCAGCGACTCCGAGTCCAAGACGCTCTGTGGAATGCCGTTGCAGGGGTCGAACCCCGTCGGCACCTGCACCGGCGTCGTGGTGGCGGAGCTGCTGCTCGCGGTGGACCCGCCCGATGACGAGCATCCGGTGAGTGTGAGAACGACAGCCCCGGTAACCAGTACTGCCGAGACGACACCTCGCCTGGTCATGGAGATCCTTTCGCCACCGGTGCACGGATGTGTCCGCCCGGGGCCGGATCGGCACCCTGCCCCCTTGTGAAATCTGGGCCAACCGTACACGTTCGGTTCTGAGGCCAGCAACCGGTGATCGGTGGTTTGGAGATGTCCAGCACGGCATATCGGGTGCGAACTGGTTGGGGACTGTCCGGACCGGCGCGGAGCATCTGGCAGCCGATCGTCCGGCTGCCGAGTCCTCGGACCGGCATGTGGTGGGCGGGTCGATTCGGTCAGGTTTGGGCTGGTGAGCAGATCGGGCATTGTTCGGGGGGATCGGACGGGTGGGGGTGGCCGAACTCGATGAGGGTGGTCCAGCAGGCCCGGATCATGGCGCAGGTTTCGAAGGTGCAGTGGGCGTGGACGCTGCTGTTGATGACGGCGTGCATGTCGGATGGGGGCAGTGGGTGGCTGGGGTGGTCGTGGAATGTGTTGTCGGGCATCAGAATCCCATGTGGGCGACGTCGGCGGGGACGAGGCGTCCGGCTGTGATCAAGCGGTGTTTGGCTTGTGCTTTGACCGGGCAGGTCGTGGCCGTGCATTCCAGGTGTTTCTGCATGATGAAGTGGGCGCAATCGACCGTCATGATCGGCAATCGGTGATGGTCGATTACTGGAATGTCGAACATGGAATACTCCAAATCAGTATGGGCGCATTGGATTTCCCGGCGACCGAAACCAATAAGGTTGTGTTGCAAACACATTGGTGAGCGGAATACCTGGCCGCCGGGCCGACACAAGTAGTACGCTGCCGGACAAGAGCGCGGAAGCTCTCGGTGGGCGAACCCCGGAAAATACTGTGCCGCTTCCGTAATGCCGCTCCACACCCATTCCAAAATTTCGAGTCGAAGGACAGCGAGGTCATGCGATGACCGGTTCGGCGGTGCCCCGACGCATGTTGGGGCGAGAACTGAAGAAGTTGCGCGAGCAGTGCGGCATGGCGGTGGTGGACGCCGCCGAGGCGATCGAAGCGTCACCGCAAACCCTGTGGCGGATCGAGTCCGGGCAGCAGGGGCCGAAGCTGAAAGAGTTGTACGTCAGGGTGTTGTGTGAGATGTACGGTGCGCCAGCGGATCTCACCGAGGCGTTGGTCGGGCTCGTGGCCGAGACGAAGAAACCGGGGTGGTGGCACAGCAATTTCGCCGATCTCATCCCGGCCCACTTCGATCTCTTCATCGGATTCGAAGAGATCGCGACACGAATCACGAGCTTCCAGCTGACGATGGTCCCGGGCCTCCTGCAAACGCCCGCCTATCGACGCGCTGTCGCCTGGATGGAGTTCCCCAATCATCCGTCCAGCGCGCTGGAACCGATGCTCGAGCTGCACAGACATCGAGTGACCCGGCTCGAGAATGCCGTGGATCCGGTCGAGTTTCGAGTGTTTCTGAGCGAATCGGTTCTGGATCACCAGGTCGGCGGAGCTGGTGTGATGCGGGAGCAACTCGAGCATCTGGCGAATGTCGGTTGGGCACCGAATGTTTCGATTCGGATAGTTCCTCATCGGGTGGGCAGCCACTTGGGATTGCTCACCGGTTCCTTTGTGCTGATGGAGTTTCCATCTCACAAGACCTCGCGACTGACCGAACCCCCGGTGGTCTACGTGCAGGGCTACACCGGTGCGCTCTACCTGGATCAAGAGTTCGAAATCAACCGCTATCGCTACGCGCTGACGCAGATCGACCGCGTAGCATTGGACGAAGACAAGAGCAGAGATCTGCTTCTGAAGGCAGCAAGGGAGTATCTGCCGTGACCGTAAAACCCAGTGGCGCAGCATGGTTCAAGAGCAGCAGGTCCGCCAGCCAGGACACCTGCGTCGAGGTAGCCCACCTCACCGACAGCATGGTCGGCGTCCGCGACTCCACCAACCCCACCGGCCCGGCCCTGGTCTTCACCCCCACAGCCTGGGACGCCTTCACCACCGCCCTCCACTCCGGCCGCTACGACCTCCCCTGACAACCGCCCAATTTCGATATGTCGATACTCGAGGAACAAGCACTTCTCACCACCTGGCAAGCCCCACGTTTCGACCGCACACCGATAACCGAGGCATCCCGCGGCGATCTGGACGACGAACTGGTCGACGACTTCGCCCGCACGGTCCGGTTACGTGACCGGCAGGGGCTCGGCCGATTCGAGGGCGACGAACTACTCCGCCGGGCCGGTGTGATCACCACTGACGGGGTCCCGACCCTGGCTGGGTTGCTCGCGCTCGGAACCTATCCCCAGCAGTGGTTTCCGCAATTCGTGGTCCGTGCCGCGGCCGAGCCGAAGGCCACCGATGCACCGGGTGCCCGAGCGCGCAACCAGGTCACCCTCACCGGTCCGATACCCCGGATGCTGGACGCGGCACTGGAATGGGCCGAGCAGACCTTCGACACGACCATCGTGAGCAGATCCGACGGTACGGTCGTCGACGTTCCGGCCTACCCACTCGTCGCCTTCCGCGAGCTGATCGCCAACGCTCTGCTCCACCGCGACCTGGACCAGTGGTCGCAAGGGATGGCAGTCGAGGTGCGGCTACGCCACGACCGCCTGATCATCACCAATCCCGGTGGCCTGTACGGAGTTACGGTCGACCGTCTCGGCAAGAACATGGTGACCTCGGCCCGAAACATGTGGCTGGTCAACATCTGCCAGTACCTGCGCTCCCCCGAATCCGGCGGCAGAATCATCGAAGCACTGGCGACCGGCATCCCGACCATCGCGCACGCCCTGGAACTCAACGGACTGCCACCCGCGCAATACAGCGAAGTGAGTAACCGGTTCACGGCGATGTTGGGCCCTCCCCCTGACAACCGCTGATGACCAGCCCTACGCACTCATGCTCGGAGCAGGGTGACCTCTCTGCCGGAAGGGGTTCGGGCGGAAGAGAATTCGGTGCGTTCGGCGATCGGTTCGGCGACCGGGCGGCGGTCGAAGACGACGAGTGTTCCGGTTTCCAGGCCGAGGCGGTCCAGGTAGCCGTCCAACTGCGCCAAGCCCTGTGTCAGGGGGTCGGCGCGGCGATCGGCCCAGATCTTCATTTCGATGGCCTCGCGTTGCAGCGCTTTCCGTCCTTCGCCGTCGAGATAGGGCTGACGCACCAGCAGATCGATCCGGCCGCGCCCGACACCTACCTCGCGATCGACGTGACCCGCACCATTCACCACCCGATGGAGATAGCCCATCAATACGAGCTGCGCGGCCGCCTCGTGATAATTGTCGCGGGCGGCCAGGACGTCACCGTGTTGAATCCAGAACTCGGCGAATTCACTCAGCAGCAGCGGAAAGTCGATACGGCCGTCGGGGAGCCGGAAACTCGCGGGAGTGGCGGTCACGAGGGTCTCGGTCCGGCCTCCGAGGATCCGCACGATCACCTCCTGATAGATCGGGTTCGCGAAGCGCAATGCCTTGTCCTGCGCGATAAGACCCAGATCCCGCACGTACCCGAGATCGTCGTCGAGCGTGAGATCCCCGCCCGGTTCGATACCCGCGATGATCGGCTCGAGCACCCGCTGTACCCGCGGCTCGTTCAGTTTCACGATAAGTGAATCCAAATGTGTTGCGCGAGCGAGGATCAGGCGTTCCTTCGCCTGCTCGATGTGGTCGATGGTGATCGTACCCCGCACCCGCATCCTATCGACGCCGGTGATCTCCCACGCCAACGCGTTCACCAGCCAGGGCTGCCCCTGCGTGTAGTAGAACGCCAGATCGATCGCTTTGTCATCGAACTCCTGCCCGGTCTCGGCAGTGTGCTGTCGAAACAACTCGGTAACTTCGGCCTTCGAGAAATCCCCGATACGGAGCGACCTGACCTTCACGTTGAACGGGCTCGATGTGCCCAGGCGAGTTGGGTCGCCACCGGAGGCCGCTTTGTAATCTCGAACATCCCGCAGTCCGCACAACACAACCGAATGCACGAAGCTCTGCCGATTCTGGGTGAATCCTGCCCGCAACTGCCGAAGGACACTCAGCAGACCCTCACCTTGCAGCGCATCGATCTCATCGAAGAAGAGCACCAGCGGACGTGAGCACTGCTTGGTCCACGCGCTCAACCCCACTGTGAGTCGCATGCCAGGCAATGCGTCCGGCCACGGATCCGGCGGCATCAACTCCAGCGGCAACCCCCGTACGCTGGCCGACAGCCGAATCGATTCCAGCAGTGCGTTTTCCACCGCGCCCACATCATCCCGCAGCGGCTCGCCCACCTCACACGAGAAAGACAGAGCCAAGAATTTGCCCCCGGCCGTCAACTCCTGAGCCAAGCCCAGCAGGGCAGTTGTCTTCCCACTCGGCCGTGGCACATACACGGCGAAGTGAAAACCGAGCTCGATGTACTCCCGTGCCGAGGGAAGACGATCCACTGCGGGAAGCATGTAATGCAGGTCCGGATAACACGGACCCGCCGTGTTGAAGTACCTCACCGATTCACCCTACCGGCCACCGACCTCGGTATCGGCCGACGCACTTTCGGATCGGGTCGCGGCGCCGGACCGAGTTGCTCGGCGGGTCGAAGCGATCACCGGCGCGGGTGTCAGGTGGCCATGGCCTGGGTGGCGGGTTGGTCGGGGGTGGTGGGGACGCCGGTGGGGTGGAAGTAGCCCATGAAGTCGCCGTATTGGGATTTGCCACCCGGGGGGAAGTTGGGGTCGCCGAGGGGGACGGGGTGGCCGTTGATCATGGCGTGCAGGCCGGTGTCGTCGCGGACTATCAGGGCGCTGCGGTGTTGCCATTGGACGATGTCGCCGGTTTGGAGGTTTCCGCTGTCGACGGCGGTGCCGGGGGCGTGGCCGCCGGTGCCGGAGTAGGCGGCCCAGCCGTCGCTGCCGTTGGGGTTCTGGGCGGCGTTGTGCAGGGCCTGGGCGACCATCGACGGGACCTTCACGTCGCCGATGCCGTTCATCTTCAGGTCGACCATGGTGTTCGGGTCGGTGATCGAGGGCGCGGCGGTGTCGGCGGAGGCGGCTACATTGTTGGTGAGTGCGTCGGCGATATTCTGCGGATTCGCTTGTGCCACAGCGGGAATCGTCGCGGCGGGATGCTGGGTGCCGGCGTACTGGGCGGTGGTGTCGTTGTTCAGCATCTGCTGGGGGTGCATGAACGAACTGAGCGAGTTCCCCAGGGTCGGCAGGGTTGCCAGGATGGGGGCGAAGGCGCTGATCAGGGAATTCAGCGGGTTGGAGGAGCTGGAACCGGAACTACTGTTCGAGGCGGTGCTCGAATTGCTCGAGTCGTTGGAGCTCGAATTCGTGTCGGTTGTGGTGGTATCGGTTGTGGTGTCGGTGGTTCCGGTGTCGTCCGTGGTGGTGGTGGTGTCGGTCGTGCTGTCGTCGGCGAAATCATTCGGATCGAGGAGCGCGCTCAGCGAATCGGTACCACCGCTGCCACTACCACTACCACTGCCGCTGCCACTGCCACTACCGCTGCCGGAACCCGAGCCGGAACCATTACCCGTACCAGTGCCGGTCCCCGTACCGGTGGACTGATGCGAAGCCTTCCCCGCCTCGTACCCCGCCTTGTAATCATCGGAATTCTTGTCGATGTGATTCTGCAAATCCTGCATGTGCTGATTCACCGCATCGACCTTGGTCTGCACCTTGTCGATCAGTTCGAGTACGTCGTCGATGAGCTCGTTTTCCAGGTTTTTCGGTATCTTGTTGTCTGCGGGAATAGCCGTGGTACGGGCACCCTTGGCATTGGGCGAGGTCAGCACGATCTCCGCGGCCTGGAGCTTCTCCCGCACACCGGTCACCTGTTTGCCGATGTACCCGAGGCCGTCGGTCACATACGAGGGGACGGTCGCGGTTTTACCATCGGTATCACCGTCCATACCGTTCATCCACTGCTTGACCTCGCCGACCGCTTTCATATTGTCCGCGTACTTGTCCAACGCGACCGAATGATCATCGGCATCGATCAACTTCTCGTCGATCAACTTCTTCAGAATGTCCGGCCGCGTCGACGGCTTGTTCAACTGCATAGGGCGGGCCAGCCTGTTCACCGCCGACTCCCCCATATCGATAGTCCCGCGCAATGTGTCCGATTCACCGACCGGGTAGTACAGGCGATACTTGTAATCCGACTTCGACTGTTTGTAATACGTCAGCCCCGTCGGCTTCCCTTTCGCCGTCGCGGCCAACGATCCGTCGTCCTGCAATTGCAGCCCGGCGTCGATGGAACACTGCGGCGACATCAGGTCCTTGACGGTCCCGATCTGCTTTCCGTCCTTGAAGACGACCGCCTGACCGCTGGAATTGACCTCCAGATGGGTGCCGTCGAAATTCGTTCCGCCGGGCAGCGTGGTGTTCCAGGACTTCAGCACACCGGTGTCCTTGTTCGTGAGAATCAGCTGCCCGTTCGGCTCCCACGTCAGGGTGTTGTCGCCCTTGGTCAGCGACTCCCCCGGCGCCAGATACTGATTCGGCCCGAGGATGTCCTTTCCGTTGGCCGAGGTCTGCTGCGGCGCAGGCGTGGAGCTGCCGGACGGTGACGGCGGCGCCTGCGGCGACGGACTGGGCTCCGGCTGGCCGTCCTGTTTCCCCGACCCCATCGCCCCGGTCAGCCCTCTCTGTCAGCGACCGGCCGCACCACGGGCGGCACGACCGACGGCGCGACGACTCCGGGCGGCGGACCTGCCGTAACACTCGGGGCCACAACACCACTCGGCGCCGAAACCCCGCTGGGCGACACCACCGGACGCGCGACCCGCTCGGACTCGACCGAGGACACCGTGGGCGGAACCGCAACGAAGCGTGGATGTTTCACGATCTGATCGTGCGCGTACGCCGCGTCCCGCAGCTGCTGCCGCGTCGGCTCCCCGTCCAGCAGCAACACCAGTTCGTTGCAGCGACGTTCGAAGACGATCGCGCGCAAGGCCGCGACCTCGTCGTCGACGCGAAGTTCCCCCGGCTCGACCCGGCTGACATCGACCCGGCGCGGCAGCATCGCGGCCGACAACAGGTCATCGGCATCACGCAATTCGTCCCACCACGACGCCGGAATCTCCCGATGCGCCTGCATCGCGTCCAGAATCCGCTGCCGCACCCCGCGCGAACCCCGGGCGTCGGCGGGCAGCGCGGCACCGGCCCCCACCTTCTCCTGCGCGTCGACGGCCAACTCGAGACAATGCTGGCCCACCTGCGAATCCGCCACGGCCGCAGCCTGTTCCAGCGCCTGCGTGGATCCGGCGAGCGCGAGCCGGTCGGCGGTGTCGGGGGTGAACACGCGCAGATCGACGTCGTAGGCCGGCGCGACCAGATCCGCCATCGCGGCATTGCCGAACCGGGTGCGTACTCCCGAATCGATCGGCCCGGACGACACCAGTGCCGTCAGCGCGGCACCGGCCTTCGCACCCCAGGCCAGGCCGAATTCCGCCAGCACCCGCGCCGGATCCGACACCCCCTCCCAGGGCGAGCCGAGCTCCTCGGAGTCCGCGGCCAGGAATTCGTCCCACATCCACGGCGTGGACACCTCGCGCGGCAGGAACAGTCCGGCCGGGAACCAGCCGCGCCCCTCGTTGGAGGTGATGAAAACGCCTGCGCCACTGGAACTTCGCATCACCGCGACCGACCAGTGCAGGCCGAGCACGGAGGAGTCCACCGCCGCCAGCACCGCGCCGAGCAGCGCCTTCGCGACCACCAGATCGTTGTCGACCTGCTCGCCCACCATGTACGCCGGTTCCGCATCGCGTTCCTTCGCGGCGGCGACGGCGGCGGCGAACGGCGTCATCATGGCGGCGGCCGCGTCGGCGTCGGCGGCCGACGGCGGCTGGCCCGGACCGCGACCGTCACCGGGCGCGAAGACCGATCCGCCGCCGCCGAGGGGCGCACCGGCGGGCATCGTGTCCATGGGCGAGGCGGATATCGTCCCGGGCGGACCGGTGGGGCCCGTGGGGCCGGTAGGCCCGGTGGGGTCGTACGGGCTCACGCCCGCGCCCGCGTCGGCCGGAGCACCGCCCGGGTGCGAGGTCGGCAGGCCGCCGCCGGCGGGTGTCTGCCCGCCGATACCGTCGGCCACCGGGACCGCATTCTGGCTGCCGTCGCCCGGAGTGTGGCTGCCCGCGGTGCCACCCGGGCCGGTGTGCGGCAGATTCGTCGCGGGTTGCACGCCGGGATACGTCCCGTTGCTGTTGTCGCCGCCGAACGAACCATCCTGTCCCCCACCGGCATTGCGAATGCCCGCGGCGCCGTCGTGCTCGGCGCGCTGATAGGCGAGCGCGGCCTGCTCGAGCTGGTACGCGGTGTCGTCGTGCTGCTTGGCCAGATGATTGCCGGCGTTCTCGCGGGCCTGGTAGTAATCGGTCAGCGCGACGTGCACCGGATGGGCGATGACGCCGTAACTCTGCGGAAAGTTCGCCAGCCACTCGGTGGGCTGTTTGGCCCACTCCCGAGTGGCGTCGGCGACCTTCTTGTGCTCGTTCGCCAACCATCGCAACATTTCCAGATCGACTTGGATGCTGCTGTTATCCGGCATGCTCGACAAGTCCTTCCCACCGCGGTCGGTCTCATTGTCGATCGTCCCCACCACTGGGAACACGCCTCGATTCCGGGCGCGGGCCGCACCGATACCGTCGAGATGCGGCAGTACGCCGAAACCGGCGACCGTGCGCGAAAGCCGAAGTCAGGAGGACGGTGTGGCCGACGAGTCGCGCGGACCGGCCACCGACGACGCGCTCGTCCGAGAGCTGGCCCGGCACGGTCCCACGGGCTGGGAACGCGTGGACGCGGTCTTCGCGATGACCGTCACCACCGAACTCGGTCACCTGGTGTATTCGCTGGGCGATCGCGTCGAATCGATGGATCCACCGGAGGAGATCCGCGCGCGCGTCCGCGAACTGCGCGCCGCCGCCGCTTCCGGCGCGGGGCCGTGGTGGCGAATGCTGTTGGTACTAACCAACTCCGGAGTGCTCGAGGTCGAATACGACTACGGTGAGGAGCCGTTCCCACCCGGGCAGTTGTTCGCGCCGGAGGCGTATCTCGCCGATCTGGCGGCGTTTCCGCGCGCGAGGGTTCCGGTGTGGTTGGCCGCCTATACCCGACACCAGGACCGGCAGCGGCGCAGTCCGAAACAGGCCGCGGCCCAGGCACGTTCGGACCGCACCGGAGGCGTGTGGGCGCGGCTCGCGGAGAACCAGTTTCCACCGTTCCCGCTGATGTGGGCGCGGTGGGCGGCGCTCGCGGCGGCGTTCGTCGCGGCCGGGTCGGAGTGGGGGCCGCGCATGTTGCCGTGGACCGGCATGTTCGAGGGCGTCGCGCGCGGAGGCGCCACGCTCTACGCGCTGCCGGGCGGGCGGGCGGTGCTCTCGGGTGGGGTGTGGAACGCGCCCGCGCTGGACGCGGCGTACAACGAGGCCGCGCCGATGCCGAATCTGTATGCGGGAGCGCCGGATTGGGTCGCGGATCCGGTCCTGAACGCGCGTGCGGGTAGCGGATTGCTGTCCTTCTGTTATTGGTGGGAGGCCGGGCGGTGGTATCGCGGGGAGTCGCCGTCCGCGCAGGAGTGTGCCGCGGCACTGCCGGGAATCTGGACCGGCGATACCACGGCCGAGATCATCGCCGGTATCGCGGCGGATTCCGGGTACGGTGAAAAGCTCCCTGCTGCAAAAGCATTGGTCACCTCCGCCGAGTCGGGCGCGGTGCCGGTCGAGGCGCTGATCGATGTCTTCGGGACCGTCGGCGAGATCGACGAGGCGCGTTATCAGCTGACGTCGGCCGGACTCGTCCCTCCGGCACCGGACCCGCTCCCGGCCGAGGCGGCGATCACCCGGGTCCGCGACTACATCACCGGCCGGGGACTGGACACCACGGGATATCCGTTGTCGCAGTTGGTCGCTCGCCGATTCAGCGTCGGCTGGATGGTGTACGTCCCGGTATCCGGCGAGGAGCTGGCGATCGGCCGCGCGATTTTCTACCTCGCCGATGACGGTGTGCTGGAACAGTCGTCCTCCTCCATCGCCCCGGCGCGGTACCAGGCCGACCTCGAGCGGCGCTTCGCCGCGCGTCAGGGCGAGACCGGTTGAGTGCGGAACCGCGAGAAAGGTTGTCCCGGTGGATCGTTGGGAACAGGAGGGATTGCGGGCGGCCAATCACGGGATCCGCAATCAGGTCGAGGACGTTCTCGATGCCTACGAGGCGCAGCGCGCACACCTGAGCGAGGTGCAGGCGAAGCTGGCGACCGCGCGGGCGACCGCGAAATCCGCCGACGGGCTGGTCGAGGTGACCGTGGACAGCTCCGGCGTGCTCACCGACGTGCGATTCGAACCGAAAGCCTTGCGCGGCAAGCCCGAACAGCTCGGCCGATCGGTGACCGAGGCGGGCCGCGAGGCCGCCCGCCGCGCTCAGGAACAGGCCCGAACCATCATGGCCCCGATCGCGGCGGCTGCCGAGGGGATGCCGGACCTGCCGGATCTGGTGCCCGGTGCGCCCAGTCTGCGGGAGCCCGAGGAGCGCTGACGTCGTCGGGAGTGTCGCGCAACACGTTCGGCGCGGCCTCCCAGCGTTGGGAAGGCCGTAGCGGCGGTGCTGCGGGAAGGTAGCGGACAATCGTCTCCTCGATGTCGCGGTGAAGGTTGAGGACGTCGCGTATGGGCGATTCGTTACAGGTCGATACCGATCTGGCGCGCACGCTCGCGACCGACCTGGCCGCCATCGCCGACGACGCCCAGGACGACCTGGCCCAACTGCGCGAGGTCGTGGACCGCGAGGGCGAATGCTGGGGCAACGACGAACCCGGCCGGACGTTCGCCGAGAGCTACGAACCGGATGCGAAGAAGGGGCTGACCAGTCTGCAACATCTGGTCGACAATCTGCGCTCACTGAACAAGGGCATCACCGACGCTGCCGACACTTTCCAGGACCAGGATCAGGACGCCGGGCATCAGGTTCGCACCCTGGGGCAGAACAGTTTCGAGACTCCGACGAGCGGGAATTCGTACGACCGGTCGGCACAGCCCGCGAGTTCGACATCGAATCCCACGAGTGATACCACCGCGAATTCGAACGGCGTCACCGGAACATCTTCTGCCGCAAACCCATCCACGACCACGCGGTCACCGGGCACAACCGAAAGCCCTTATCCCACACCGAATCATAGCCCTGCTGCCGCGCAACAGCAGCCGACCGCCGCCGATCCGGGCAACACCGCGTCGACGCCCGCCGATACCGCAGGCAAGTCCCCCACACCAGGCAACGTCTCTCCTGCTTCTTCGGAAAAACCTGCCGCACAACCAATTTCGAACAAATCTCCGGCAGGAACTCCGAAGGTCGGGGACGGTTCGACGGGCTCCGGAAAGTCCACGCAGACGCCTTGGTCCGGCCCGGCCGCAGGCTCACCGGCACGCAACGCCTCGGGAACGCCGTGGGCACCGTCGATGCCCGGCGGTTCCTCTCCCGGAAGGGTCTTCCCACCCCGTCGCGCCGCCGGACCGGCACCCAGAACACCCCGCGGTCGCGAACCGGCCCGCCCGAAACGAGCGAAGTACGCGCCCACCCCCGGCGATGCGGCCGCTCTGGACGCCCTGCGGGCCCTCGCCGCCCGACACGACCTGCGCCTCACCGGGTTCGACACGGTGCCGCTCATCGAGCAGACGGTGATCGAACTGGTCGCGGCCGTGGACGACATCCTCGGGAAGTATCCGTTCCTCGAATTCGCCGGGATCGGCGTCACCGAGCTCGGCGAGCACACGATGTCCCAGGTGCTGCGCGACCGAGCCCGCACCGAGCGGACGGGTGCGCGGGCTGGGCCCTGGATCCTGCTCGATCGCAAGGCTTTCACAGATCCCCGCATACTTGCCGAAAAAGTAAGCACCACAGCATATTCGGGCGAACCGATGCCGGAATTCGCACAGCGGCCGATGTATTCGACAATCGTCGCCGATCTCGGCCGGGTACTCGAGGCGGCCGCCGGCGCCGAACCACGCCGACTCGCGCAACGGTCGCTGATCGTCGAATACCGGCGGATCAGCGGGGAATGGGACCGGCACGCGGGGCTGCCGGGTGTCGTCGGCGGGTATCGCCGCTGGCGCGCGCAACTGAGCAGCCACGCCTTCGACGACGAGCGCTTCCGGCCCCGGGCCGCGCTGGTCGCCGCCTTCGCCGAGGTCGAACTGCGCGGCGCGAACGCCGGAGCACCCGCGAAGGTCCTGCACCGGCTGGTGGTCGAACACGCGCGAGGGCGGTCGGACACGCGGTGAGCGTGCATATCCCGTCGGGCTTCCCGACCTGGCTGGTGGATCTCGTGGCCGGGCATCTGCCGCTGGCCCAGGTCGATGCCATGCGCCGCCTCGCCGACGCCTGGGTCGCGCAGGCGCGCCGCTTGGGCGAGACCCTCCAGCGGCTGGAGGCCCTGCTGGCCAGCCATGCGGCCACCACCCTCGAGGGCGCCACCGGGGATGCGATCCGCGAACAGTTGCGCACCCAGATCGCCGACACCAAAGCGCAGATCACCAACTGCGACAACCGGGCCCGGCAGTTGTACGAGGCCGCGAACTCGCTCGAATTCGAGCAGTACGTGGTGATCGGCACCGCGGCGGCGCTCCTGGTGCAGATCACGATCGACCTGGCGATGATGAACGCCGCCAAGACCGTCGCCGATCGGCTCGCCGCCGAGACGACCATGAAATTCGCCTGGCGTGATCTGCTGAAATGGCTTGCGCAGCAGGCGAGAAGGTTCATGGTGGAACATCCGTTCCTGGCCATGGTCGGGCGCGGCGCACTGGTCGGTACGGTGATCGGCGGCGGGGTGAACCTGGGTGCGCAGGGTTTGCAGATCGTGCAGGGGCACCGCAAGACGATCGACGGGAAGTCGGCCGCGGTGGCGTTCGCGGCGGGTGCGGCCGGTGGCGGGACGGGTGCGGCCGTCGGCTGGGTCATCGCGCCGATGGTGAGCGGGTTGGGGGCGAATTCGGCGTCGCGGGCGGTGCAGGTGCTGTGGCATGTGGCCGGGACCGTGGCCGCCGGTGGGGCTGGTGGCGCCGCAGGTGGGGTGGCGGGTGGGGTGACCGCGACGGTGTTGAGCGGGGGGCAGATTCAGGGGCGGAATCTGGCCGATATGGCGATCGCCGGGATCGGGGCCGGTATTGCCGGGGCGGTCGGGGCGGGGGTGCGTGCCGGGGTCGGGGCGGCGAGGTCGACAGTCGTGAGTGCCGACTCCGCGACGCCGACGGTGGCGAGTGCCGACTCGGCGAGACCTATGGTGTCGGGTGGGGACTCGGCGAGATCCACTGGGGTGCAACCTGTTTCGCCGAGCGGTAGAGCAGGTTCGGGACACTCGTCGCCCGAGTCCACCTCCACGGCCAATGCGCCGCGCGACGGCCAGGTCCCCCGGCCCGAGGGACTCACCCCCGAAGAAATGGGCATCCCGCCGGAATGGGCGGACATGGGACGCCGGATCGAAGCGGATGTGCTGGGACATCCCAGTTCCGAATCCGGTGACGGTTTCTCACCGGAATTGATGTCCTGGGGTCGCGATGCCGAGGCACGGGTGCTGAGCGAGGGTGAATCCAGTGCTGGCGGGCCGGAGGGTAATCACGGTGTCGATCCGAAAGTGCCTGGCCCCCAGCCTGATTCGGCACGTCTGGCGACGCCGACCTCGGCAGCGCCATGGCACGGGTCCGGCTCGCCGATGGGGCACGACGGGGGCTCGGTCGCGCCGGGACGTCCCGTGCAACACGTGAGCACGGTCGCCGAGACCTCCCGCGCGCCCGCGTCGCCGAATGCCCGTGCCGGACAACTGGATCCGGTCGCATCCCTCGCCGAACGCACGACTGTCGAGCCCGCGTCGGGTGGGGATGGGCAGGTGCCCGCGGGATATCGCGAGGTTTCGACGGCAGCACCGCATTCCACCGACGGCCCCGCGCCACACTCCGCGGACGGTCCGGCGCAGCATTCCGCCGATAACGGCAGTGCGGCACCCGGCCACACCGACGACGGAGCTTCTCCTCCGGGAGAGGCCGCCGGACCCGAGCACTCGGCACCGCGCGCCGGGGATTCGGACAACGCACCGGGTGAACCGTCCGCATCATCCGAATACAATGTCTCACAGGAACATTCATCTCCCAGCGTGGAGAGACCGAGCAGCTCGGAAGCCGATCACGGACAGGGCGCGGCACCTCCCGGCGACGATGGCGGGGGCCCGTTCATACCGATGGACGACGGCGGCCCGACTCCCCGCACCCAGTGCGCCCCGTACGCGGCGGAGGTCACGCAGACCGTCACCGGGCACCCGATGGGCGACCTGACCGCATTGTCCCAGCGCGCCAACACATCCGGGGTCGGCGGCCGCGATCTCGCGAACACCGTGCACGCGGACTGGCGACGCGGCGGCGCCGAATCACCGGCAGCCGTGGTGAAGGAGGTGGGGGACGACGGCGGCACCGCACTGATGGGCGTGCAGTTCGAGGACACAGGCGCCCACGCCGCCACCGTGACGCGCAATGCCGAGGGCAATGTCGAGATCTACGAGCGCGTCGGCGACGTGGCCCGCAAGATATCCGGCAACGAGGTCGTGGAATGGATCCTCGACGAACAAGGCCGCCCCGTCCTCGAAATGCGCACGGAGGTCGAGGATGCGGTCGGCAAATGGCTCGACGACCTCGACGCCGCCAGCACCCACCTCATCCGCTTCCACGAAACCGAGGACGGAACCCACGCCCCGGAGATCCCCCTCGACCCCGAAACCGGCAACGTCTCCCAAGCTACCCCCGGCACCGACATGCCCGAATCCGCCATGGGCCACCGCGCCATCACCACCCTGGAACGCCCCTCCTCCGAAACCCCCAGCCCCCCACTGGACCTCGATTTCGACACCGAATTCCAGGGCCTGGCCCGCCAATTCGAAGCCGAACCCGCTGCGGCGCAAAATGATCCGACCACCCAAGCCGCCCCCACACCCCCGGACAGCCGCGTCGACAACTCCGCCCCACCCGAATCGCCGATGATGCGGTCCACCGACGAGACGACACATTCGACCGAGCACCTCACATCCGCCGCACACGAGCCCGCCACAACGGAATCCACCGAACCAGCATCCGCGACCACCAAGCCTGCCACACCTGACACCTTCGAACCTTCCTCTACCGCAACCGAACCCACCATCCCAACCAGCACCGCGGACGAGCACGCCGCAACAGAGTCCACCGGACTGGCATCCGCGGCCGTCAAGCCCGCCGCACCCGATACCTTCGAACATTCGTCTGCCGCAACCGAACCCACCACGGCCACAGCCAGCGCAAACGATTCCACCGGTACAAGATCCACTGAACAATCCGCCCCCACACCGGAATTCGCCGCGCACCAGGACTCGGCGACGACGCATCCGGACGCGACACCATCGGCACCCCACACCGGCGATGCGAATACCGTGCCGCCAACTACTCAGCCCACGATTGCCACTAATATAGCTGCAACACAACAGAATTCGACACCTCCACCCGAGTTCCGCGACGACACCGCTACACCGCTCGCAGGCCACGCCGCCACACTGCCGACCGCAGCCGCCACGAGCGACCGTCCGGACGACGAGGACTCCCCCGACTCCCCACCCCCGGAGTTCACGACCCCGGAAGGCGACGAGATCGCCACCCGCGCATCGGGTTACATCCCGAATCCCACCCTCGACGGGGTGCGCGACCTCCCGATGCCCGCGGACGCACCCGTGGAGGTCACCTTCGACCAGGGCGACCACATCGTCGTCCCCGGCGTCCCGGATCCCCCGGAGCCCGACCCGGCCGCCGAACCGATTTCCGCTGTGCCGCACCTACCTTGGACTTCTCCGGACCGACCGCCGGACCTCCAGGGCTTCCAGATTCCGGGCACCCTCCCCATCCCCGGAATGGACCCCGACGACACCAACACCCGCCCGGCCGAATTCACCCACCCCACCCATCATGAGGTCGCCCCGACCACCCATCTCCCCGCACTCCCTGAAAACCCGCCCGCCGAGAAGATCATCCCCGACCGCATCCCCACCACGAAGGACCCGAAAGCCCGTGACGCACCACAGGATCCGGCCCCACCACGCCTGAACCCCGACGACCCCGCACCGGGCCGTATCCCCGACCCGAGCGTGATCCCCGGCCCGGAACCTCTCCCGTCACGACAGCTCGCACCCCCGCTCCCGGGCCCGGTGGTGCCGATCCGCCCGGTCCCGTGGGCGACGGTGACCCCCGGCAAACGCCCCAAGAAGTCCACGGACCGACCTCCCCTCGCACCACAGGCCTCCGCCACCCCGCCTCCGGCCCCCGAACCCACTTCGGACACACCGAAATCCGGCACGAGCGCACAACCCACCCCGGCAACCGAACCACTGCACGAGGTCCTGGCCGCGTGGCCCGTCGCCGCCCAATCCGAGAAGGCCGCAGCGCTGGCCCGAAAGCTGGTGCGCCAGACCGGAACACAACAGCCGGTCACCGCGACGATCCAGGGCGAACCAGGCAGTCGACGACTCACCATCGAAGTCACCGACCCCGACACCACCCCACCGACCCGCCCCACACCGGGCAACCCCGGCTGGCCCACCCTCGCTCTCCTGGACCAGCAGACCGCGACCTGGGGCTTCACCGTGCACCCCGGCACCGGAAAAACGGTGTGGTTCACCTTCTTCGAGAACACCGCGAACCCGCCACAGGACACCTCCGCCCCCGATCTCGAAATAACCATCTCCCCGAACCTCGTGAAACCCGTGATCGGCGTAGTCCGCCAGATGGTCACACAACTCGCCCAACGCAACGGCTGGCCGGACGACCACACCGACACCGTGAACTTCGCCCTGGCCGAATTCCTTCAGAACGCCGCCCGCCACGCCCCCGACGGCCCGGCCCGCCTCCAACTCCGCAGAAAAGACGACACCCTCTTCGCAGCCGTCACCGACACCAACCCCAACCTCCCCACCCGCCCCGCCGAAGCCGACTTCGAAGCCGCCCCCCGAATAGCCCGAGCCGCAACCGATCTCGACACCGAACTGGGCTTCGGCCTGCACGGCCGCGGCCTCGCCACAGTAGAAGCCCCAACTGCGCATGGGCACCGCCGGGGAATCGGTGCGTTTCGCCGCCAGCGGGCGCGAACTCACCCCGCAGCAGCTCTCCGCCGAGGTGCTCAAGACGTTGTGCGCGGATGTGGACCAGCGGCTCGGCGA
>NZ_WEGK01000033.1 GCF_009604405.1 Nocardia macrotermitis | reverse complement strand
AGGCCCGAACCGAGAACTCACGTGGAAAAGCTGGACAGACCAGCGGCTACCCCACACCCGAAATCTGCTGGTCAGCGCACCTCCGGTCCGCTGACCAGCCCAAAACCCACGTCCACGGATCCAGGCTTAGCGCGGCAGCAGGCAGAACGTCTTACCGTCGATCTCAAAGTAGTAGGAGAATTTGCCACCTGTTGCGATGCCGCCCATGACAGGACACTCGCTACCTCTGCTACCAGGCAGAATCAGCGTAACCCTCGAACCGGCATCAGAATCCGCGCAATCCACCCGCGTGGGGTGCATGTGGAACTGGTAGCGGCCAGGTTTTTCCCTGAAGCAGTCCCCGACCTGGGTCGCACCCAGGGAAGGCTCCTTGTCGTCGGAGTTGCTTGCACAACCGGACACGACCATGAGCGCAAGCGCTAATGCCCCTTGTGAACGCTGAAACCGCGTCTGGCGATACATCGCGATCCTCGGATCCTGGTTATTGTTCTGCCACCACAGTGAACCGCTGAAGGTCCAGACCCGCAACCGTTTCGACGAAAATTGGCGGTCGCTCGGCGATCTGCCGACGCAGTGTCTCAACCTGCTGAGCGGCTCGGTCGCCCAGTACGGTCCCAGCGACTCGGCTATAACCCCATCAGCCGCACGATCGACTTCTGGAACTGCTCCGGGTTGCAGGGGTCGATGTGGAGGTCGCCGTGGCGACGCCCGTAGACGTAACGTCCGTCCCGTTCGACGTCGAACCAGCTCATGTACCGCGGCTTCCGCCGTCTGGTCTCGTGCCGGTCGAGTTGAATCTCGATGTGCCCGTGGCCAGTTCGGGGTGCGGTCAGTAGGTCGTGCATTCGGTCGACAACCAGGGGTTCGTCTCTGACCATCCAGGAGGCGGGTTGGCCGTCGCACATCCGGTCCCAGGATTCGACCATGCTGGGAAGTCGGCCCGCCGGTCGTGCTCCCGCTACTGCGGTGAACACCTTCGCGATGAGCTTCGGTCTTCCGACCTCGATCAGGATGTTTCCGCCTCGGGCGGGATCGGGGCTCGGGCGTTGGATCATCGTGACGCCGATTGTTGTGGTCACCGCGCCGTAAGCTCGGATGGGGTGTTTGCGGGTGCCGGTCATGATTACCGACATGTCCGGGTCGGCCGCGGTGCGGAGGACGGGCAGCAGGTCCGGGTCGTTCAGCACGGGGAGGCGGGCGGATAGTTCGCGTTCGACGGCTTCCCATTCAGGTTGCAGGGTGACCGGGGGAGCGATCGTTATCGGGGCGGGGATGCGGTCCCATCGGATCTGCTGCCACGCGTAGAGGATCTCGGCTTGGGTGAACTCCCATTTCATCTGCGGCGGTTGTCCTCGTCGGTGCGTGGACGGTCGTCTTTGCCGCTCCGTTCGTCGGAGGCGCGGACGGCATTACCGAACACCGGCGGTGTGCTGAGGATTGGATCACCGACGAGGTCGATCTTGTTTCGCTTGTGCGCCAACAGTTCCGGGCGTCCTTTGTGTTCCTTCTCGTCGTTCTTCTTGTCCTTGCCGGGTGCCGCCATGCCAGGCATGGCCGAGGTACCTGGTGTCGTCGCAGGCCGTGATGCTGCGGCGGTCGCTCCGGCGAGGGTGCCGATAGTTCCAGGCGTACCAGGGACACTTCGCCCGGGGGCGTTGGGACCTGGCGTGCTGGACTCGCTGCCCAGCCCTGCCCCGGGCCCGGTCCAGTTCGGCGCGGAGTCCTGGGTTGTCGTGCTGGGATTGACACCGGCAGTGCTCGTTGCGTCCGGATCGGTGTGCGTCGTAGGCGAGGTGTCGCGCTGGGCCGAATTGTTCGAGGCCGACGGATCGGTGTTGGACGGATTCTTGTGCTCTGCGTTGTTCTGTTGTCCGGCAGTGGGATCCGAGTTCTTGGTGGGTTTCGTACCCGACGATGGCTGCGGACCGGGCCCGGTCGCCGAGTGCGGTTTGGAGACGCCCGGCAACGTCGGACCAGTCGCACCATAGGGGCCGGTTGGAGGGACGTACACCGGAATTTGTTGCCCCGCAGGTTGATACGAAGGCACATAGTATTGGGTCATCGCCAGCCGAGCTGCTTGTTCGGCGTCGGAGGCTGCTGTGAGGTGTCCGATCACCGCGGCGGGATTCTCAGCGCCAGGCACAGCCGGTTTCCCGGGAGCGGTGGGGATCGAGGGAACCGCGCCCTTCACCGTCTCCGCGCCGTACGCAGCGCTTTCGATGCGAAACGCCACCGATTGCGTCAGATTGTGCACATCGGTCATCTGATCGGTGAAACGACGGGTCGCACTCGAAATCGCTTCTGCTGTAACGCCTTCCCAGCCGTCGCTGAGCGTCTTCTGCACCTTGGAAGTTAGCCCCATGGTGTTGAACATCAGGGCATCGGCGGTCTTGCGCCATGCCTCCGCCGAGGAGTGCATGGTGCCGGGCTTCATGTCGTTGACCGCGTTCAGGATGTCCTGGTGCGACATCGAGACGAACGCCTCGACCACCGAGGACGGCATGTAGTCCGGATCGTTGCCGTGGGTGGCGATCAGCTTGTCCGCAGCAGCGGCGGTGTCGTGCGTCTTCGCCACCTCGGCACGAGACTGTGCCCATTGAACGAGTTCGGCTGCGAGAGAAGGGTTATCTGGGGTTGGTGTATCAAAACCCATGTCAGTTGTCCTTGCCCACATAGGGTTCGAGCGTCGTGCCGATGTCGTTGATGTGGTCGCACGGCTGGAGCCCCTTGACCCGACCCGCTGTCTCCACGATTACACCGATCTCGAAATAGCCTGCCTTGGTTTGGATATCGAGATCGCACTCGTCGGCGCTGGTCTTCTGAGTGGTGGTGATCGCTTCGCGTCCGTTGATGGTCGTGGGCTGGGTCTTCCCGGCGTATCGCTGCTTGTCTTCTGCGAGCGTGATATTGCCGGAGATCAGCTGCAAAGTTCTTGTCTGGTCAGTGGTTTCGACCTGGCAGGTCAGGAATGTGTACTCCGCGACCATATCCTGGGCACGTTTGCGCGTCGTAGGGTCGAAGCCGATCCTCGCAAGCGCATCGTCGGGGATCCAGGTGCACGGATCGAAGACGACCTTCGGCCGACCGCTCGTCCGTGTGTATTTGTTGTCCTGCGAGGGCGGCTGGAGGCTGGGAGCCGTAAGGGTGGTCGGGGCGGCGGTCGTAGGAGCCGACGTCGCTGTGTCGGACGCCGCTGTCGAGCCCCCGCCCGAATCACAACCGGAGGAGACGAGGGCGGCTATCGCGAGAACGGTCCCGCACGCTGCTGTTTTACGCCTTGACATCGGTGATCTTCCTGGTCGCAGCGTTGAGCGCAGCCGTATTGGCCGCGTCGACTTCCTCGGTGAGACTGGCAGCTCGTAGGACCGCGGCCTTCATCCTCAAGGCCGACTCCTGCGCCTTGCCGTACGCCTCGAATGCCTGCACGGCCTTGCGCTCGAATCCGGCCTGGAGATGCTGGGCCGAGTTCAGAGAACCGAATCCGTCGAGCTTCTGCTGCAAGGCGATCTCGTCGGCCCGGTGGCGCAGTTCGTCGGCGTACCACTGGTAGTGACCGGCCATCTCGTGCGCGGCCTCCGCGGTCAGCGTGAATCGGCCTTCCGTGGCGGCCTGCCACAGTTCCGCCGCTGGTTCGGCTCCCAGTGCCATCGCTATCCCTCCGGTCCGGTTCTCGATTCAGCTTTCCAGCCAGCCGTGCTGATTGCGTTCCGCGTAGTACGAATCGTCATCTTCTTCGTACTCCTGTTGTCGCCGTTCGTGTTCGGCGTCCGCGCGGGCGGCGCTGGCGTCGACGAACGTGGATATCGACTCGAACCTCTGGTCGGCCGTCAGTTCCTGCACGGCTTCGTCGACGAGCGGCTGCGCGTCGGCGACCGCAGCGTTGTAGGCGGCCAGCAGGCTGTGTTCCTCCGGCAGAGTCACCGACACGAGCCGGTTGTCCGCATCGACAACCACTCGGATTCCGTCGACGGTGCCCACGCCTCGAACATCCTCGAGGCGCTGTTGTGCGCGTTGCACTTTCCGCCCGAGTTCTTCGAAGTCGTTGGCCTGCTGGAACATTCGCTACCCTTCGAGTCGTTTTCGTTGCTGGTGAGGCGTTGCGTCGGAGTCGTGTGTCCCGCATCCGATGTCGGACGGCCGCTGATCATCTACATCCGGACCATTCGTGCAGTTCACGAGCGCTGCGTGACTCCGGCCGGTTTGTTCGTAGGAGCACAGCCGAGTGGCACCGGCAGCACGCGAAACTTCAAGATCGGCACAGGCTACGACGCCCAAAGAACTCCCCCTTCAGGTAGATACCCTCCAGCAGAAAAATAACACACTGCTACTCGGGTCGACCGGGGTTCGTTCTTGGGACGAAACAATGCCCGAGGGATGTCGGTGCAGCGTGTTAGCCTTCCGGCTGGAAGCGGTGCGCTGCAACGATCTTCGAGGGGGAACCATGGGTAACGGCAATATGGATGCCGATCTTCCGACGCTGGATTGGTTGGCCGGCGTGCTCGCCACGCACGCCGACACCATCGAAAAGCTGAAGGCCACAGCCCAGTTCACGATGCCGAACTCCTCGATGCAGGCGTTGGCGGCTCAGATCACCGAGGGTGCCGCTCAGGCGTTCGGTCTGATCGGCGGCAACTACCGGCAGATGTCGGAGGCGGCCAAGACCAGCCGGAACTCCTACGAGGAACTCGACACGGCGTTCGCGGCCCAGTTGCACCGTTATACCGATGGGGTGCAACCGAAATGACGCAGGAGACCACCATCAGCCACGTCCGCGGTTGCCAGCCGCAGACGATGGTCACCTTCGCCACCAACCTCACCGCGCAGAACGACACCTTCTCGACCGAGGTCGATCGCGCGAACCGGGACGTGGACAGTGCGATGAACCACTGGAAGGGTGAGGCGGCCACTGCGGCATCGGCTCGCGCGCTGTCTCATTCGTTGTCCGCGAACTATCTCAGCGAAACGTTGGTCACGATCGCGGACCACCTCAACACCTACGGCAGCGAACTCGACGGCTACCGCGCCGCGCTCCTGGCCATCGTCGACAGCGACGTCCCCGCCGCGGGCATGACCGTCGACGACAGCGGCAACGTGAAGGCACCGAAAACTCCTTCTGGCGCAGGCAAAACCGGGTCACGACCGCGTTGGCGCAGCAGATCCTCGACGGGCAGGCCGCTGGCTTCCAGTCCCGGATCAAGAATCTGCTCACCCAGTTCGGTGATGCGGAAACCAAAGGTACGCAAGCGATCACGGTCGATCTGGAAAATCTCGGACTGTACGAGAAGACTCCCGAGGGCAAGGGCACCAGCACACAGGTCCAGGCGATCCTCGACGGCAAGGCGCAGTTGCCGACGGACCCCAAACAGCTGCATGCGTTCTGGGCGGGATTGACGCCGCAGGAGAAGGACGAGCTGTGGGAGCACGATCAGTACCTCGGTAACCGGGACGGCCTCCCGGCCGTCGATCGGGAGCGGTTCAACCGGTTGAAGCTCGACGACGAGCTCGCCCGCGCGAAGGCGGGGGATCCGGCGGTGGCGTCGAAGGAGAAGGACCTCACGGCCGTGCAGTCGGCGTTGAAGGACCATCCCGATCGGATGCTGATGCTGCTCGACACCCAGTCCGGGAAGATGACGCACGCCGCGGTGTCGGTGGGGAATCCCGATACGGCGCAGAATGTTTCGGTCACTGCGCCCGGGTTGAACACCAACGTGCACGACTCGCTCGGCGGCATGGTCGGCGAGGCGCAGAACCTGCGCGATACAGCCACGACCGAACTGCGCAACCTGCCGAATGGTGACCCACGCAAATTCCAGAACGTCGCGACGATCGCCTGGATCGGCGGGGATCTGCCGCAGACCGGGAAACTCGATCAGTTCGACACGTATCTCAAACCCGAGACCTACCCTGGCCTGGTCAACGT
Source organism: Nocardia macrotermitis (assembly GCF_009604405.1). Taxonomy (GTDB): domain Bacteria; phylum Actinomycetota; class Actinomycetes; order Mycobacteriales; family Mycobacteriaceae; genus Nocardia; species Nocardia macrotermitis. The sequence goes on along the minus strand of NZ_WEGK01000033.1, from coordinate 19,132 downwards.
CGCCACCGACGATATGGCCAAGAACGGTGCCCAGAAGCTCTCGTCGTTCTACGACGGGCTCGGTGCCAGTCACGACGGCGGCATGCACCTGACCGCACTCGGGCATTCCTACGGCTCGCTGATGACCGGCCTTGCCCTGCAAGAGCCCGGCAGCCACGCGGTCAACGACATGGTCGTCTACGGATCACCCGGCTTGGACTTGCCGACGTCCGGGATCGGCAACGGCAACTCGCTACTGGATACGGTGACCAATTCTCTCGGCGGTGGCGCGGACACCTCGAAACTCCATCTGTCGCCGGGCCACATGTACGAGATGACCGCGCACAACGACGCGGTCGCGAACCTCAACGCATTCGGTTCCAGCCCCGAGAACATCCCCGGCTTCACCCACCTGGAAACCGGCCCGACAACCACCGACGACGGCGTCCAACGCGACGGCGCAACCGGCCACAGCCAATACCCCCGCCTCGGCGACAACGGCCAACTCCGCACCCCCGGCTGGAACCTCGCCATGGTCGTGGCCGGTCTACCCGACCACGCCATCCAGGCAAGCCCGCACCACCAGGACACGATGAGCAGAGTCATGAACAACATCGAAGGGCTCTTCGAATGAGACAGCTCGCCAGCCGCTCATTCTGCGCCGCTGTCGCAGCCACCGCGCTCTTCTCGACGACAGGATGTGGAATGTCCGACAACCCCTACGGGAAAACCGGTTCGGCCGACACACAGAAGGCCGCCGCCCGCCTGGCCGAGCTGCCGACGCTGGAAGACACCGAAACCCAACTCCGCGCCGCGGTCGTGGAGTTGGGGTCCTACGTCAGCTCGTTGGTGCCGGGCCTGACCTGGCAGTGGGTCGACGAACGTTCCCTGGAATCCTGCGACCGCCCGTACGACCAGACCAAGGGCAGCAAGGTGCGGTTGCAGAACTACGTCTCGAACCTGGGGATCCCCGACACCGTCTGGCCTCGAGTCCTCGACCGCGCCCGCCAACTCGCGGCCCCGCTCGGCGCGACAGGCTCTGAGGTCTTCGAAGACAAGCCCGGCAACCACACGGTCCGCCTCTACAGCCAGGAAGGCACGGTGATCTTCCGCGGCACCCAAGGGGCGGTCATCAGCAGCAACACTGGCTGCCGACTGCCTGCCGCGGTCAAGAATTCGTCCCAGGCAACAACGTCCACGACTCGAGTACCTCAGTAGAAATCCGCGGATCGAGCGTCGCCAAGACCCGGCTTGCTTGCAGAACCGGGGGTCATGCGCGGATTACAACCTTCCTCTGACCTTGCTTAAGCTGGGCAGACCCCGCGGCTCCTCCTGCTCCGGGTTCTCTGCCAGCAGCAGCATCGCTGCTATGCGGCTCGCACCCTCGCCTCTGAAGCGCCCGAATTCATCATCGCCGCGCGTGGGATGGACACGGCTGCCATCGCCACCCTCATCTCCAGCAAGGTCAACCAATGGCCCCTGCTGATCGTGTACAGCCTGTACGACAATCAGTCGCCCAACTCCCCAACGAAGCCGTTTCCCACAGCGAACACCGTTGGCCGCCAGATCCATAGTGCGGCACAGGCTTTGGGGAATCGGCGCTTGCCGCAGCACATCCCTCACGAGGTGCGCTGATCGAATCCCTGATTTCGGCGGCCATCCTCAACGCAATCACGGTCGCCGCCTCGCGGTCACGGCCCACGCTGATTCGGCGATTGCGTCGGGGCTGCAAGATGGCGTCGATTCCAGCCCGGCAGCAGGCCCACAGCCAAGCGTTACGAATAGATACGTAACTGGTGTTACATTTCTGTTCGTGACAGGGAGCGAAGAGGCTGTTGTGCGGTGGCTGGTGCTGGTGGTGCGGGTGCCTGCGGAGCCGTCGCGGCATCGGGTCGCGGTGTGGCGGGAGCTGCGCCGGGTCGGCGCGCTACAGATCGGGCAGGGTGTCTGGGTCGTGCCGGACGTGCCGGTGTTCGCCGACGGCGTCACCCGGGTGATCGCGCTGGCGCGCCGCGGTGAAGGCGAGGTGCTGGTGCTCGACGCCGCTGGGCGCGAGGAGCCCGACGCGGCCCGGCTGGAAGGGCTGTTCACCGCGGAGCGCAGCGAGGAATGGGCGGAGTTCCTGGCCGACTGCGCCGGATTCGATGCCGAGATCGACAAGGAGATCGCCAAGGGCAAATTCACCATGGCCGAGCTCGAAGAGGAAGAGCAGAGCCTGGAACGACTACGCCGCTGGCACCGCGACATCAAAGCCCGTGACGTGTTCGGCGCTCCCGCCGCCCCCGAGGCCATCGGGCAGCTCGAGCACTGCGCCGATCGGCTCGCCGACTACACCGAGCGAGTCTTCCAGGCCCTGCACCAGATGTGACCAACACAGAAACCGAAAGATCACCCATGAATCTGGACACGCGAATCTTCTACGACATCAACGACTTCGCACGTACCACTCCCTGGCTACACCCGATCGTGTCCGGCTACGCCGCCTACGGGGTCGTACTGTTCGCGGCGCTGCTGCTGGCGGGATGGTGGTCCGCCCGCCGTGACGGCGACACCGCGCGGATGGCAGCGGCGATGTGGGCACCGCTGGGCATGCTGGTCGCGCTGGTGATCAACCAGCCGATCGCCGCCGCTGTCGACGAGACCCGTCCGTGCACTGCCCTGCACGACATCGTGGTGCTGCACTGCAACACCGATCCCGGGTTCCCCAGCGACCACGCGGTCATGGTCGGTGCGGTGACCGCCGGACTGTGGCTGGTGCACCGCCGCCTGGCCGCACTCGCCGCGGTGGCTGCGGTCGTGATGGCGTTCGCGCGCGTGTATATCGCTGCGCACTACCCGCAGGACGTGCTGGCCGGGCTCGCGCTCGGGGCGGTGGTGAGCCTTGCCGGATACGTGTTGGCGCGCCCGCTGCTGCGATGGCTGCTGGCCCTCGCCGCCGGTACTCCGCTGCGCATCCTGGTCACCGCCTCGCCCGCGAAACCGGTTGCCGCCCGGTAGATGTAGCGATGAGCACCACGCCCGACACGCGAACCAGCCCGCCCAGGATGCGGCTGCTACCCCTGTACGCGGCCGGGTTCGTCACCGCGTTCGGCGCACACAGCATCGCCGCTGGTCTGGCTGGCTATACCGAGTCCGAACACGCGAGTCTGCTGGTATTGGGTGTGCTGCTGACGGTCTACGACGGCGCGGAGGTGCTGCTCAAGCCCGTGTTCGGGGCACTGGCCGATCGCATCGGCGCACGCCGGGTCCTGCTCGGCGGGCTGGTAGCGTTCGCGCTCGCGTCCGCGGTGTTCGTGCTGGTGGACAACCCCGGCATGGTGGGGGTCGTGAGGTTCGGTCAGGGCGCGGCCGCGGCCGCGTTCTCCCCGGCAGCCTCGGCGATGGTGGCCCGGCTGGCCCCGTCCACCGGGCACGGTCGCGCCTTCGGCAGCTACGGCGCTTGGAAAGGACTGGGCTATGCCCTCGGCCCGGCGCTCGGGGGCATCCTGGTCACCGTCGGGGGCGACAGGCTGTTGTTCACCGTCCTCGCGGTGCTCGCCGCGGCTGTGGCGGTGTGGGCCGCGATCGCGGTGCCCGCGGTCGCGGTGCTGCCGAAAACCCGTCAAACCCTGCTGGATCTGGCCCGTCGACTCACGAACAGCTCGTTCCTGGTCCCGACGACTGCCCTTGCCGGAGCCACCTCCGCCCTCGCGGTCGGGGTCGGGTTCCTGCCGCGATCGGCGTGCGCCACGGCCTGGGACCGCTGGCCACCGGTGCAGTCGTATCGCTGCTGGCCGCCACGGCCGCCCTGGTTCAGCCCCGAGCCGGGCACGCCCGCGACACCGGGCGACTGCGCGATCGCACCGGCATGACAGCCGGATTGCTGCTGGCAGCGACCGGAACCGCCATAGCCTCCATTGCGCCGGGGCCCGTGGGCATCGCGGCAGCTGCCGTGCTGATCGGTGCCGGGACCGGACTGGTCACACCCCTGGGCTTCGCACACCTGGCCGCCACCAGCCCGACCGAACGACTCGGGCAAACCATGGGAGCCGCCGAAATCGGGCGCGAGCTCGGTGACGCTGGCGGACCTCTGCTCGTCGGCACCATTGCCGCTCTCACGGCCACCGTGAACATCGGACTGCTCGCCCTCACCACCATCTTGGCCACCCTCGCGATCCTCATCACCGCAGCCACGACCCCACCACGCGACCACCAAAACACCTGAACCACACCCCAGATCCGAGCCCGCAGACAGCGGGCCGCATCGGCCGTTGAGACACCACCCCTACGCTCCCGCGGCAGGATTCCGCACCCGCTAACGCATCAGCCCACAATCGACGAACAGACGCGGCACCCCACCGAGGCCGGAGAATAGCGCAGTACGCGAATAACTACCCTCCACCGGTTCGCAAGCGTCGTTCCTGTCAGTACGGAAAGCTATGAATGCTTTCCCGGGCGGCCGCCCGAACGGCAGACCAGCGCACGTCGACTGCCGGAATCGGCTGCGCACCTCAAGTGGCATCGACCATCGGTTTTCCGGATCGCCGTACATCCGTAGGCAGAGCCGACCCGACATCCGCAATGTGACGCATCAGCTCGACGGAATATTGCCGTGCGGGGCTGCGGGCTGGGGTTCGGATGCTTCGGCCGGCTTCTTGATCAATCGGTTCAGTTCGGTCACGGTCATGCCGACGAGATCGGCTATGACGGCGGGCTTTTCGCCGCGGGCGCGCCAGTTCCGTAGGTGTGTGGCTTGGCGGTCTCGGATTGTCCGGACGGAACGCTGGTAGGTCCGCTCGGTGTCGGTGAGTTGCTGTTGGAGGACCAGGTAGGCGGTGAGGTCGGTTTCGTTGGCCTGTTCGCGTTCGATGCGTTCCTGGCGTTGGCGGGCGAGGCGTTCATGGGCGTGGGTGCGGGCGAGGGCGGTCTGCTTTTTGGAGGTCATGTGAGACTCCTTCCGTTGTGGGTGCAGTGGGGTGGGTCCTTTCGGTCGAGGTTTTTCCGCGCTTGCGCAGGTGGGTGGGGAGTGTCGAGATTTCAGAATATGCCTGAATATTAGTCGTTGTCATCCGGCTGATTGAACATCGCCCATTCTGAAACGATTGTCACTCTGAATCAATTCGAGTATCAGTCATAGTCCAGCCGTGCAGCCCATCGACCTGGGACCTCTTGCATTCTGGATAACAATAAAGTGACGCCGCGATCGAGCGGTGCAGACGGCCATTTGACCAGGTAGAGCCCCTTGCTCGGGCATCCGAAAGCCTGATGCGCCATCTCGTCTAAGAATTCCATGATAGTAGTCAAATAGCAGCCTTAGAAATAGCTTAGATCAGCCCGTTGGGGCGATTCGCTCTCCGTAACGTTGATGTCGTGACGGCAACTATCCACAAGCTGTCTGCCGGAGACGGATTCCTCTATTACATCCGACAGACCGCCGCTCACGACGCGAGTAATCGTGGGCGCAACACCCTGGCCGATTATTATTCGGCCAAGGGCGAATCGCCGGGCGTGTGGATGGGCTCGGGACTGTCGGCGTTCGAATCGATCGATGCCGGAGACACGGTCACCGAGGCACAGATGCGCGCGATCTTCGGCCTGGGGCGGCACCCCGACGCGGAGGCGATCGAGGACAGGGTGTTCGCCGAGCAACTGGCCGCAGGCGCGAAGCCGAAGGATGCGCGGCGGGCTGCGTTGGCGGCGTCGCAGCTGGGTCAGCCGTTCCGGATCTATTCGAAGGTCAGCGAGTTCCGGCGTCGGTGCGCACAGGAGTACACGCTCCACAACGTCGACCGCGGCTACCGGTGGAATGCCGCGATCGACGACGACGTCCGGGCCCAGATCCGTACGCGGGTAGCGCGCGAGCTGTTCGTCGCGGAGCTGGATCGCGAACCGTTGAACGACGCGGAGTTGTCGGGTTGGGTGGCCCGAAACTCGCACGATCCGACCACAGCAATCTCCGGTTTCGATCTGTGCCTGGCCGGAGTGAAGTCCGAGTCGGTGTTCCGCGCGTTGGCTCCACAGCCGTTGGCGGAGTTGGCGGCGAAGGCGGATCGGTTGGCGGTGGCGGACACGATCGCGTTCCTGGAATCCCATGCGGCATATACCCGTTTGGGTGCGAATGGCGTGGCACAGGTCGATACCGACGGGTTGATCATCACCGCGTTCGAGCACCGGGATTCGCGGGCGGGTGACCCTCATTTCCACACGCATCTGGTGATCTCCGGCAAGGTCCGTAGCCGCGCGGGTGGGCTGTGGCGGGCGTTGGACGCGCGGATGCTGTACCGGTTCACCGTGGCCGCGAGCGAGGTCTACAACACCAGCCGCGAGCTGCACTGGCAGGAGCTGCTGGGCGTCGAGTACGCCGACCGGGACGACGGTGCTCCGGACCGCCGACCTGTCCGGGAAATCGTTGGCGCGGACCATGATTTGCTCCGGCTGTGGTCCCGTCGCGACGCCGAGATCGACGTCAGGTTGGGGGAGTTGGCGCGAGAGTTCCAGCACCGATGGGGCCGCGAACCGACGACGGTGGAAATGCTGCGCCTGTCCCAGATCGCCAGCCGCGAAACCCGCCCGCCGAAACACGAGCCGCGGGCCCTCGCCGAGCAACGTGCCACCTGGTGGAGCGAGGCAGCCGACCACCTCGGCGGCGATTCCGCACTGGCCGACATGGTGTGGGCAATGTGCAACCCGACGGTCGCGTCACGGCCCGAGCCGACGTCGGAATGGATTGCGGCGGTTGCGGATCGGGTGATTGCGGCGGTGTCGCTGAAACGGTCGGTGTGGCAGAGCAATCACATCCATGCCGAGGTCCAGCGTCAGCTTCACGGACAGGTGACAACGGAGCAGTGGAAGACCGTCGCGGACGCTGTTCTGGCGCAGGCAATGGCCGCACCTCGGTCGATTTCCCGGACACGACCGGACCTGTTCGACGAGCCCGAACCCACCCAGCGCGTCGACGGATCGAGCGTATTCACCGTCGCGGAATCACAGCAATACACCTCGGCGGCAGTGCTGATCGCCGAACAGCAACTGGTCGCCGCCGCGCGCCGAACCGGCGGCCCGACGGTATCGAACGAGACAGTCGACGTGGCGCTACTGGAGTACTCGGCGAACAACAACGGCCGCGAACTCACCGCTGGCCAGGCCGCCCTGGTACGCGAGTTCGCCACCTCGGGAAGAGCCCTCCAGGTCGCCATCGCACCGGCCGGCACCGGCAAGACCGTCGCCATGCAGGTCCTGGTCCGCGCATGGCTCAGCGAGGGCGGCACGATGCTCGGCTTGGCACCCACGGCCCGAGCCGCGGCAATCCTGCACGACGACATCGCCGCCGACGTCCCCGTCGACACGATCGACCGACTCGTCTACCTCCTGACCAACCTCACCCCGGAAAACGCAGCGCACTACCCGGTCCCGCGCTGGGTCCACTCGATCGGTCCGGGCACGCTCGTGGTCATCGACGAGGCCGCGAAAGCCTCGACCCGACAACTGGATCTGGTCGTCGAATTCGTCACCCGCCGTGGCGGAGTCGTGCGGATGATCGGCGATGACCGTCAGCTCAGCTCGATCACCGCAGGAGGCGCGTTACGCGACATCGTGGAGACCGCCGGAGCCTCCACCCTGACGCAGGTGATGCGGTTCGTCGGCGACCCAGCAGAAGCAGCCGCCACTCTCGCGGTACGCGCCGGAGACCCTGCCGCGATCGCGTTCTACACCGACCGCGGACGCGTGCACATCGGCGCACTGGACACCGTCATCGACGCCGCGTACACCGCCTGGGCGAACGACCGCGCAGCCGGATCGGACTCCGTCATGCTCGCAATGACCCGCGAAATCGTCGCCGTCCTCAATCACCGCGCCCGTACCGAACGCCTCGCCACAATCACCGAAATCGGCCCCGAGGTCCAACTCTCCGACGGCCTGAAAGCCAGTGCCGGAGAACTGATCTGCACCCGCCGCAACATGTCGAAACTGCGAATCTCGAGCACCGACTACGTCCGCAACGGCTACCGCTGGATCGTCGAAACCGTGCACCCCGACGGCAGCCTGACCGCCACCCACACCGACTCCGGATGCCGCGTCCGCATCCCTGCGGACTACCTGTCCACGGACGTCACCCTCGGTTACGCGTCGACCCTCGACTCCGCCCAGGGCATCACCGTCGACACCTCGCACAACGTCTTCACCGGCGCGGAAAACCGCGCCCAGCTCTACGTCGCGATCTCCCGCGGCCGACGCCGCAACGACATCTACGTCCAAACCGCCATCGACCTCGACCACGCCCAATTCAGCGACCGCGCCGCCCACCCGCCGACCGTGGTCGACCTCCTCACCGACATCCTGTCGCGCGAGGATGGACGCAGGTCGGCAACCACCACCCACCGCGAAACCTTCGCCCCGACAACCAGACTCAACAACGCCGCCGACGCCTACAGCCACGCCGTTACCACCGCCGCCGAATACCTCGCCGGACCAGAGGTTCTGGAGCGAATCGATACCGGTGCCGAGGACCTGATGCCCGGCCTTACCGAGGCTGGGGCGTGGCCTGTTCTGCGAGGGCACCTGGCCGTCATCGCAATCTCACCCGGACCCGACGGACAACCTCGAGACCCGGTCGCCGAGCTCGCCGCCACGATCGCCGAACGCGACTTCGACGACGTCATCGATCCCGCTGCCGTACTGGATTGGAGACTGGACAGCAGCGGTCACCACTCCTGCGGCGAGGGTCCGCTGCCCTGGCTCCTCGGCACCCCGGAGGTCCTCGATCAAGATCCGATCTTCGGCAAATACCTCGCCGCACGCCGCCGCCTCATCACCACCCTGGCCACCAACGTCTCCTCCACCGCGATCAGCTGGACCGCCGCCACCGCGCCCGAATGGGCACGTCCACTACTGGCCGCCACCTGCGGCGACCCGCGCCTGATCGCCGACCTCGCGGTATGGCGCGCAGTACGCCGCATCGACGACACCGACCGCCAACCCACCGGCCCCGAACTACCGAAATTCGGTGCCGCCCGCGCATATCAGGACGCACTCCTCGCCCGACTCGAAGCACAACTCGGCGCTATCGACGACGCGCTCGGCAAATGGATCGAAGCCGTCGAACAGGTCGACCCCCGCGTCGTCTCGGACGCGTACTGGCCCGTGCTCGCAGAACGACTCGACCTCGCCCAACACGCAGGCTTCGACGTCCCCGACCTACTCCGCACCGCCGCCGAACGCGGCCCACTACCCGACGAACAACCAGCCGCAGCGTTGTGGTGGCGACTCGCCGAACACCTCGATCCCGGCGTCCTGGACGATGCCGCCAGCCACGATCGATTGCGGCCCAACTGGATCACCGATATCGAAGACATCCTTGCCCCGAGCATCGCCGCGTTCCTCGTCTCCGATCCGGGATGGCCCCAACTCGTCGCCGCCGTCGACACAGCCGACCCGACCCGCTGGACACCCCGCGAACTCCTCCTCGCCGCCTACCACCTGATCACCGAAAACGCCGAGCCGGACCAGCTACCGCGCCCCGATCAGTGGGCCATCGCCTTGGCCTGGCGAATCACCGCGCTCAACCGCCACCACCGCGTCCAAGACCGAGTTCCCCCTCCCGACAGCCCAGAACACATCCCGGAAGAAGACGAAGAAGCAGCCGCCCGCGCGGACCGAACCCTCCACCCGGACCCCGGCGATGACCCCGCCGCTGCCGCAGCCCTGTTCGACCCACCCGACCACCGAACCGCGGTCCTGGCCGACGAGAACAGCGACGAATACTGGGCCTCGCTCACGTCTGTTGCGGACACAGGATCGGAACGAGATCTGTTCCGAGACAGCGAAGCCGACGACTTCGAAACCTACTCACCACCGGTAGATCCACTGTCGATACCAGAACACCGCGACCTCCCGATGCCCGAACGCATAGCGCTCCTGCGCACCGAATACCTGGAGTACGCACAGACCTACCACAACCTCCTACACGCCTGCACCACCAACTCCGGCCGCCACCTACGCGCGATCGAGAGCCACCTGTCCGATCTCCGAGCCCGCCGCGAAGCCCAGTACCACTACCTCCTCGCCGCCCGAACCGCCCACACCGACTGGATAGAAGCCGACCGCGACGCAGCCCACTGGCAATCGAAGGTCACCGAACTCACCCGCCACATCCACCAACAATCCGGAAACACCCCTGACCTCGACGACCTCGACCACTTCCTCACCGGCATCACCGACCCCACCGCCCACGCCCACTTCGCAACCCAAATCGCCGCTCTCCGAACCAATCCCGTATCCCCGGCTGACCAACTCGAACTACACCTCGCCCAAATCTGCGCCGACTCCGCCACCACCGCCGCAAACCAAGCCCAAGCCCACGCCGAAGCAACCCATCAAGCCCTACTCGCCGCCGCTGGCCCACAAGGCGTGGTAACCAGCGACGACGTCGAAACCACCCGCATGACCGCCATCGACCTGGACTTTGCCGAACTCAACGCAGCCCGCTTCCGTTTCCACTGGAAGGAAGCCCAACTTCTACGCAGCGGCATCGAAAAAGCTGACCTACCAAGCCTTTCCGATGATGCTCTGGTCGGACCAGAGCGCAGTCAGGTCGACTCAAGCACTGGTCGGTCACCTCAATCACCCAGCGCCCCAACCGAATCAGCCCAAAACGATTCGCACCTCTCAACCCTCACGGACGTCGAGCTCCAGGACCACATCCAAGAACTCCACACGCACCTGTCACTGGCCAACGCCACCGACGCAGTCCTATTCCGATGGACCCGCCCCGAAACTCTCGACAGCACGCTCTCGATACAACACCTCGCCGCCGACAAGGCGCGCCACCAGCAACAACTCGCCGATGCGCATGCTGAACAACAACGGCGGCAAAGACTTTCGACCGATCAGACAACAGCAGACCATAGACGCGGTGGACAACTGGCCGACGAACGCCCTTCGCCGCAGAACCAGATGGCGCAAGACCTCGGTTGGGAACACCCCGAACCTGCTGAAGCCCACGGATTGGAGTAGCCGCCGGATCAGAGCTCACGGCACTGCTGATTATTCGGACTGGAGCTGGGGGTCTTCGGTCAACGGATCGTCGTCAGTCGAAGCTTGAGCTCGAGGTGGCCATCGATCCGGCTTTACATTCGGCGGCTTGAGTTCGGATTCGGTCCAGTCGAATCGAACATTGCGCCACTCGGTCGGTGCGCGGAAGGTGACGACCCCGCCGGAGAAGTTCGCATGTCGGAACGTCGTCTGCTCACTTGCGAACCGCACTCCTCGGAACGAGGTGTCCTTGGCGGCGAAGGTGGCCCCGCTGAACATGGTTCGACGGCTCTCGAAGGTCGCGTCATCGAACCGGACGTGGTCGCCTTTGAACATTGCCCGGCCAAACGAACTGCTATGTCCACGGAAACAAGCGTCGACGAACCAGGTGCTCTCGTTGTCGAAGACCGCATCCCGAAAGTCGGCATCCTCGAAGTACGCCGCAGTGAAGTCGAAATTGCATGTCGACCAGGAATTTTCGGCTTCAGCGAGCAAGTGTTCCCGGATCACCCGGCTTATGGTCTTGCGCACTTGCCTGTCGTTCTGGCGATACTCCAGATGCACTTCGTCGCCACCTGCCGCACCGTCCGGATCCGAGTTCTTGACGATGCGTTTGGTCGGGTGGTTGCTGCCGATGTCCGGTGAATACGGCAACCGCAGGTATCCACACAGCACGTCGATGCACTGCTGACGACGTGCGCCGCCCGATTCGTCCGCCACACCTGCCATCGCGTACACACCCGCAATCCGCACAGCGGCATCGACGTTCCCCAATTGCGCCGCCGCAGCTCCGAAGCGCTCCACGAATCGGCCCTGTTCGAGATCGCGTTGGCGACGATACGCAACGACCAGTGCCACGACGCCGCCCACGCCAGCGACAACGCTGAGGGAAATCTTCGTCACGTCGATGGGGTCCGCCTGTTTCGTACTGGTTGGGATCACCAGGTGCAACAGCGACATCACGATAGCGACACCGAGCAGTCCAGCCAGCACAGCGAGACACACCGACCAGAGCAGCGACATGCGTCGCACCCACCTGTGCACCCGAGCCAAGCCCGCCCTCGAGCCGCCGGACTGCCGAAAGAGAACCACGCCAACATTATTCAGCTGTAGGCCCGGATCGTCAGCATCAAGCTCGGTCAATCACTCGAACATTAGAAACTATGGTTCAGGATAGTCAGGTAGGAATGACCGGGATGCAGCTGACGCCTGCGGGACGCGACGATATCCATATCAGCGTGTCGGGCCATAGCAGCGGTATCGAGTGCGTACCGATCGGCAGCTTGTGTCGATCCCGGCGGTACCGAAGTCGTTGCAGCCCTCGCTGACGTGAAACACATCGGCGCGGGGGCTGATATATGGGTCGCTGTTCGCGGACGTGGGCAGCGACCCGAATATCCGACCAGACTCGTGAGGCGCAAGAGTATGTCCGATCCTGATCCAGATGTTTCGCCCAAGATTGTTGTGCCACAGTCTGTCTCGAGCTCCGAGCAGCAGACTGCCGGCACCTCGGAAGTGTCACCGAACCGAGAAATGCCCTTTGTTGGGGACCCTTCCGGCGTGCCGGGCACCCGAATGAGGCAACTGCTCGAATTCGTGGAGCGCGCGGATAGGCAGGTGGGGCGTACATCGACGAAATCTGCCCTCAGTCTGTTGGCCTCCGGCGGGTTGGTACTGGTGCTACTGCCCGCCGTCACCGTCTTCATCGCGGGGACGTTTCGCTTCCCGCAGGAGGACTACATGATCACCTCGCTGATCGGTGCGGTTCTGCTGGTGGGCAGTGTGGTTGGTTTCGTTGTGGACTCGCGGGGTCGGTCTCGGGACCTGACGAAACTTACACAGGCCGCAGTCGACCATGACGCCCATTTGCAGGAGTCATGGGCGAAGGCTGAGGCGGCGAAGGCGACCGCCGAGGCGACCAGGCGGGCGGTTCCGTGATGGGGTGGAGGAAGTGGTTGGTGTTCGTTTCTGCGGGTATCGTCTTGGTCGGCGTCGATGCCGCGCTGTGGATATCTGCGGCGAAGGCGTCGGGGGACGCGCAGAAGGCGTGGATCACGGCTGGTGCCACGGTCACCGGTGCAGTGGTTGCCGTAGCCGGAACCGTGCTCGGCGCCAATCTCGCTGCCACGCTCGCGCTGGGGTCCGCGCAGAAGGCGGATCGCCGCGCGACGTATGCACAGCTGATGGGGGCGGTTGCCGCCTACATCGACGGTCACCAGCAGCACCAGGCGTTGCAGGCCGATGCCGAGGCCAAGAAACTGGCTTGCGAGAAGTTGCAGAAGAACGACCCCGGCTATGCGGTTGCGGTAGCTGCGGCCCGGGAGTTCGCGGACGCGAGTGCGCGTGCGGGTAGCCAGATGCCGCGCCTTTCGGCCGACGTTCGGATCGCCGCGGCGGCTACGCGCCTGTTGGGGCCGTCCGCCGCTGCCGAGGCTGCCGAACAACTTCAGAAAAGAGTTCTTACGGGAAGGTGGGATGAGGCGGCAGTGACCGAGCAGGTTACGGCAACGTACAAGACGTTGAGCGACTTGGTGCAGTAGTTACGTTGAGTGGAAACTGTTGCACGGCAACTAATTTAGGTTTTTGTGGCTATAGCTCAGGTCGGTCGCCAAACCAACCGGAGCGAAACGGCATCCCAGAGCCGGATCTCCCCGAAGGAATCGAAATCCGCTGGCGCACTTCGGCCTATGTATCGAGCGTGGCACTGCGAACCTATCTGGGCGGTTTACTGCCGCCACGTATGCCGCTGTGGTCGTTCGGGGCTACCTGATGTCCGTTACGAACGGGCGTAGCGGTTTTCGGAACGTGACGAGTGCGGCTGTGGTCGAGCGGTTCAATACGATGAGCTTTGCGAGCAGGTCGAAGGGCTGGTAGTTCCCGGACTTGGTCATGAACCGAACCTGGCCGACGGCGCGGCCGGTGTCGAGTTCGCGCTGCATGCGTTCGACCACGCTGTTGTCCTCCGGGTGGATCGGCGGTTGACCGAGGCGTCGGAGATCCTCGTATTCCCAGACGAGTTCGGGTGATGGTTCGCCGTACCAGCGCAGCAGGCGGAGGCTGTGGACGTCGACGATGGCCCGGTACTCCCCGGGGTCGGCGCTGGTCGCTGCGACCAGTTCGGCCAGCATGATGGGGGATTCGGGGTCGTCGTGGTTGTTTGCTTCGCCGAGGTCGTGGGAGATGCCTCGCAGGATGCGGTCGTCGGCTCCGGAACGGCCTGGTACGTGGTCGAGGAGGATTCTGACCGCGAAGTTGACGTCGTGGAGTGTGCCGTCGGGGCGTTTCTGCGGCCAGGTGGTCTGGTGGATGGTTCCGGGGTCTGCGTTGATGATCTTGACGAGGGTTTCGGAGGCGTCGCTGCCGGTTTCGAGGATGTTGAATGCTTCGGCGATCGACCATTCGCGTCGGTCTTGTTCTTCTGGGGATCCTTCTGGCGCAAGCCCTTTGCTTCTGGTGACTCGTCCTCTGGTGAGGTTCCAGACGAACGCCCAGGCGCGGTCGTGGGCGAGCGGCTGTTCGTCTTCCTCGATGATGCGCAGCCACAGTCCGTGGACCTGACCCCAGTCGTTGCAGATGGCTTCGGTCACCGCGAACCTGTTGCCGGGCAAGGTGATCCGCTCGGGCTCCGCGGTCGTGCATACTCGTGAAATCAACGCCAGCAGTTCGCTTTTGGCCTTGCTACGCTTGAAGAAAGTTTCGACCGGCACCATGTTCTTGACTGCGGAGCCTTGGGCAATCACCGAGGGGACGCTGTGATCAAGCGTCTCGATCAGTAACCATCCGCCTGCCATAATTCGAACATTAGCAGCACGACCAATCGAACATCGGAGAACACCCGCATGCTTCCCGAACAGTCGGACTGTATCGAACTGCCACACAGCTTTTTTCACGATCCCTATGCGTTTTATAGAGAATTGGCAACGAGAGGGAAAGTGCATCCGATCGCGCTCGATACCGGAATGCGGGCATGGCTGGTCACCGAGTACAACTTGGCGAAGGAACTGCTGCGTAATCCCACGATCTGTAAGGACGCTCGGACTACCGCCGGGGTCACGGCGCGTTCCGGGGCCGGGAGGTCGGGTGCGACGACCGTGAGCCGGGGGATCACCGCCCATATGCTGAACTCGGATCCGCCGCGGCACACGCGATTACGGCACGCGGTCACCTATGCGTTCACCCCGCAGCGGATCGAGAACCTTCGCCCGCGCATCGAGCGGATCGCGGACGATCTGCTGGACGATCTCGAAGCGCGCCGCGGGCGTGTGACCGACCTGATCGAGGGCTATGCGGCACCGTTGCCGATCACGGTCATCTGCGAGTTGCTCGGAGTGCCGGTAGCCGATCGCCGCATGTTCCGGCAGTGGACGAACACCGTGATCGACGTCGTTGTCGGCGACCCCGACGAGGTCAAACAAGCCAGCCTGGATCTCGAGCGGTATCTCGCGGAACTGGTCGATCAACGCAGGCAGGAGCCTCGCGATGATCTGATCTCCGCCATGATCACAGACGTCGACGAGGCTGATCCGCTGTCCGACCAGGAGCTGGTCTCGATGTCTTTCCTCATGCTCGTCGCCGGGCACGAGACCACCGTCAACCTGATTGCCAACACAGTGCTGGCAGTGCTGAACGGTGACGCCGACCAGCACACCGCGTTGACCGCCACGCACGATTTGATCGAGGAGACCTTGCGGCACAACGGTCCGGTGAACATCGCGACGCTGCGGTACGCGACCGAACCGCTGACGATCCAGCAGCACACGATCGCCCCCGGCGAGTTGGTACTCATCGCCCTGTCCGCAGCCGACCGCGACGACCACCGGTTTCCAGACGCGCGCGTATTCGACATCAATCGTGATACTCAGGGCCACTTGGCATTTGGCGGCGGTATTCACCACTGCCTCGGCGCGAACCTCGCCCGCATGGAAGCGGTGATCGCGGTCCGAAAGCTGTTCACCCGATTCCCGGATATCTCACTACCGGAGCCCGTTGACCGCTGGAAGCCGAGCATTCTCATTCGGGGCCTGTGTGAGCTGCCCGTGCAAATATGATGTGCAAATGAATTTTCAGGTGAAATCTCACTGATTTCATACCGTAGATCAGGAATGGCGGCAATTACCACGGCGCGGTGCTTGTAGTGCGTCCGATTGCGGGCTGTCGTAACGTTTTCCGTCATTCCCCGGCGATATCCGTTGCCAGAGTGTCACCGGCAGGGTTATAAATTGAGTCAGTAGCGCGCCCGCATCCTGCGGGGTCCTGCCGCCGTCGTTGTCGATGCGGCTTGTAGCGCCCACCGCTCGGCAATCTTCGTCGAGCCTGAGTGCTACGAGGCGGCAGACATCATGCACAAGAACCACGTAAGTTCCTCGCGGTGCACCTCGCACCTGACGCGATACATCGACACTCCACCCGGCACACCGCTCTGGAACTGGGTGATCGTGGAAACCCTGTCCGGCCCGGACCAGGCGACCACAGTGCTCGATGGCTCGAACACGCGCTCGTTCACCAGGCTCAGGAACTCGACGGTCGGCAAGTACGGTGCCGCCGCGCGGTACCTGCCGTCGGTGATCACCCGATGCGTCAACACCGGCGGTACCTGGGACAAATGCTTCACGATGCCCGACGGCCGGATCGTCCGCCTGGTCGGCGTGCCTATCCTCGACCGGTCCGGGCACACCTCGGCCGTCGCCGTGTGGACCGGTGCGCGTACGGATATCGTTCCGGCGCTTCCGGCTGTCGGCACGGTCGAGTGGAATGCCATGGGCATCATGACCACCACTCCGGCCGCTCAACGGTTGCTGCGGCTGCCGCACGACGACGTCCCGAGCGCCCACACCGTCCCCGAAGTGTTCGCGAGCCTCGATCACTGGAACGACCGCGCCGGATTCTTCGAACTCTTCGACCTCGAGAAGCCCAGCGATCGCTGGACCGGTACCGCCACAAGGACATCCGACGACGGCGTCGAACATCTACTGTTCTTCGCCGCACGGGCCAGCGGCACCAAAGCCAACCGCGCCGCGCGCGCGCAGTCGTCTGCGATATCACCGGCACCCAGACTCCCACCAACCCCGACCTGTGCTCAACTGTCCTGCGGCACATACCGATTGCTCCCGGTCATGCCCTCGGTGTGGTCGACCTGCGGAGCGGATTCATGCACGAATGGCTCACCGAGAAGGACAGCCCGCTCGCTGGATGGCGACACCACAGCCCCATGCTTCCGGAGGACGAGAGGATGAAGGTAATCACCGCGGCGATGCAACTGGCAGGAGGGCTACGCAGCACCGCCGAGTTGATCGTGCGCGTGCGATTCGACCTCGACTGGATCCGAGTGCGGGTCCGGGCCGAGTTGATCTCCGGCCAAACCCGCCCGCAAGCACTCGTCGACATCACCCCGCTGTCGCCGGTACCTGCTCTGGCAGTTCGGGAATGCGGAATCTGCCGGGGCATCACTCAGGCTGGGCCGTCCGAATGACGAGGCGCGGCGGTGACGGTCGGTCTCTCGCTCCGGATACCGCCGTGCTGGTTCGTGGATGGCTCGGGTCTCGGCACCCGCACAGGCCACTGGCTCTGCGCAGTCTCGCGGATCAGTACGCGAGACTCGTTCGAGGACAGGGCAACTCGATCGAGATCACGAATAACATCTTCGTAATGGTCGATGTCCGAGGCCGGTTCGATCCAATGATCCTGAAGAACGCTGTCCGCGTACACCATTGGTGGTTCTGGCCGCTGTCGCGGATGCAATGCGCCCAGTTCCATCCGGGTGAAACTGCCAGTGTGCAACCCGAGGTGGCTGTTCGCGCGCGCCGGGACGATGCGTATCGAAATCGTCGGCCGCTCACTGATCTCGACCAGAAATGTCAGCTGCGCGTTCATCGCGGCGGGACCACCGACGTTGTGATGCATGACGGTCTCCAACATGTACGCCTGGAGATGAAAGTTACTGTCGTTGACCCGATCCTGACGCCGCGCCACCATCTCCACCCGCCGCTCGATATCCGCGGCCGAACTGTGCGGATGCAGTGTCCGCTCCACGACACGACGGTATTCCGCGGCATGCAGCAGCTGCGGGATCAACACGCTGCTGAACATCACCACTGACGTGGCCCGCTGCTCGAACTCCATCCGGTCGAGCCCTTCGGGAAACAGGTCCCAGTAGGCACTCCACCACTGGCCACCGGTGCGTTGCTTGTCCCGCATATCTCGCCCCAGCGCCAGCAACTCCTCGCGCTCGCCTTCGGTGGCGTTGTAGTGGTTGAGCAGTGCGGTCAGGTGCAGTTCTGAAATCCTTGTGGCCTGGCCCTTTTCGAGTCTTCCGATGGACTGCGGGGAGATGAACACCGCTCTGGCAGCGGCTGATTGGCTCACACCGACTCCCTCACGAAGGATACGCAGACGGCGCCCCAACGCTCGCCGAGAAATTGCAGTCATTCACTCAATCCTTCTGTCGTCCTTGGCATTTCAGCTCGCAGGCAGGCGCGCGTCAGACAGCCCCGAGGCGTGCTTGGAGACCACCAGTGACTCCCTGCTGTGACCAGAGCTCCGAATATTGCCGGACTGTCCCCACCACAACCCGAACCGATGCGAGCCCACACTCACGCATCGAGCAAAGCCCGCCGATGTGCGGCATCACCAGGTCAACACCCAGGGCACATTCGGGCACTTACAGACATCTCGGTTGCGAGGTTCCGTTCCCTCCGAGACCTCGGTCGATGCACAACCTCCGCCTACGAACCCGCAGCAGAGGAATCCGGCTGGCCCTCCAATGCGTTTCAGAACGACTGCTACGACCACTTCGGAACATCCCCGCGCGAGGTGCGGGGCCGACGTGACAGTCGCGGCGGTAGTGCGCGCACCGCGAGGAACATCTCCGTGCGCGGGGCCGACCTGGTATACCGCACCCCCACCTCCTACACGAAGGAACATCCCCGCGCGTGCGGGGCCGACTGGGCTCTGCACGAAAAGGATTGCCAGCAGCAGGGAACATCCCCGCGCGTGCGGGGCCGACTTGGAGACTTGGGGTGTCCGTGGCCATGAGAAAGTCTCCACTGGTGGCCGGTTGTAGGTCCCCGCTGGTGGCCAGGTAGAAGTTCCCGTTTCCCCTTGCTTGTCGTGTCGATGCCCGGAGCTCGTGGCCTGGGCGGTGACG
>NZ_WEGK01000032.1 GCF_009604405.1 Nocardia macrotermitis | reverse complement strand
CGTCACCGCCCAGGCCACGAGCTCCGGGCATCGACACGACAAGCAAGGGGAAACGGGAACTTCTACCTGGCCACCAGCGGGGACCTACAACCGGCCACCAGTGGAGACTTTCTCATGGCCACGGACACCATACCAACAAGACCCACGGCCGACGGCCGCAGGTCCTCCGGGAACCTGCACTTCATTGAGGCAGTCGGCGGTTCCACGGATCGGAGTCGATCGTCTTCGGCCGCAGGTCTTCCGGGACCTGCACTTCATCGAGGCTGCATGTCGTACAGGGCCATGCCGTGTGCAATAAACGCCGCAGGTCCTTCGGGACCCGCACTTTCATCGAGGCATGGTTTCGGCGGCGAGTTGCTCGTGGGTGAAAGAACCGCATCGCAGGTCCGTCGGACCTGCACTTTCATCGAGGCACGACCAACAGCCCGCGGGCCAAGAAAGACGCCGTACCGGGTCGCAGGTCCTCCGGGGACGTGCACTTCATCCACAGGCCCTCCGAGACCTGTCATCATCAAGCTGTACCGACACCGTTCCGATTCACCCGATTCGGCCCAGCTGCTAAATTTGGTCCGATTCCAAACGGCTGGCCGTCGGGCAGCCGACGAGGGGAAGCAACGGAGGGGGTTCTGTGCTCAATGCGGATATCGATCAGTTGAACAAGCTGGCGGGGTCGTTGACCACGACCGGTGGTGCGATCGCCGGGCTGAAAGTCGCCCAGGACAAGGTGAACGCGGTTGCCGGTGCTATGCCGGGATCGACGGTGCCGACGGAGTTCGCTCCGGTCAGCGTCGAGATCGATGGGGCGTTTCTGCGGGTCGGGCAGCGGATGAAAGACCTCGCGACGAAGGTCACCACCTGTGCCAAGGATCTGCACATGACCGATGCCCAGTTCGCCCAGAAGATGCGCGAACTGAACTTCCACAAATAAACCGGGGGAACAGTAATGCCATTGCGTTCCGAGCTCGACCGCTGGAACCTGCACGCGCTCACCGACTGGGCGACCGCAGTGCACGACAGCAACGAGACGATGCTCGAGCAGATCGACAAGGCGCGCAAGTACTTCACCGATCTGGGCAACGACTGGACCGGTACCGCATTCCACGCCGCCTACGACCGCGTCGGGCAGGACCACGACCAGGCCCGCAAGGTGTATCACGACATCAGCGACTTCCTGAGCGCGTTCGGGACCTCCGTCGCGAACGTGTCCTCACATCGGGATGTGTTGCGCGCCAAGGCCGCCGACGCCGAAGGCGCGAACCTGAAAGTCGCCGACAACTGGGTGTGCTCGGGCACCAACGCCACCGACGTCCACGCGCATCAGGACGCGATCAACACCGCCTACCGCGAACTCGCCCAAGCCGAAGCCGAACTCGGCCGACTACTGACCAGCCGCGGGGAACTCATCCGCGCCGCAGGAGACCTGTTCGGCTCCTCCATCGAAGTCGACCAAGCCCCCAACTCCGGCGCACGACTCGGCGGCGAGGACGGCACCCGCCTGGCCGACGCCGCCCGCAAACACGACCGCGCCGCGATCGACGCCATCGCCGCCGCGATGCCCCAATACCAGCTCACCCCACAGGATCTGCAAGACCTCGCCGCTGGCAAACAGGTCACCGACATCCCCGCCGACGTCCAGGACTACTACCGCGAATTCTTCAAGAACTCCGGCAAGGACGGCCTGTTCGCGCTCTCGGACCAACTGACCCAGGAAGAGACCGCCGCCGCGAACTCCGGCATCAAAACCAACATCGCCGGGATGCAACGCGACAACCTCGCCAACGCGATCCTCATGACCTCCAACGAGAAGGTCGGCAGTACCAGCGCGGACGGAACATTCCATCCCGGTGGAATCAACCAGCTCCCCTCCTACATGCAGCACCTGGTCGGGGACCGGCTCGAAGCCAACCCACCCAAGACCGCGCTCGAGATGAAAACCCGGCTCGAAGACCAAACCAAGTTCGCGAAACTCCTCGGTGAGGCGAACCCCGGCTTCGTGCCCGGCACCGCCATGTCCGGCCAGATGGCCGCAACCTCGGCGAGTATGGCCAGCTACCTCGACGGCCACAACCCCGCGGTCACCTCCATGGTCGAACGGTTCAAACACGAAGGCGCGTTCGACATCGGCGACAAGTACTTCGACGCGGACAAACCCGGAATCAGCGACGCCGCCAAGTCCTACCTCGACCTGGCCACCCGCAACCACCAAACCGACTACCAACTCCTGAGCAACCCCACCGAACAAGTCCACACCCCCGGCGACATCTACGCCGACCCGAAAACCTTCCGCAACGAAATCTTCAACCACGACTGGGGCGACAAAGGCAAACTCGCCTCCCAGCTCTACGACTGGGCCGGAGAACACACCCACGACCAAACCCCCGACGGCGACCTGTCCCGCAAAACCCTCGCCGCCCTCCCCGAAGTGTTCTCCCCCACCCACACCGACAACGGCAAGTCAGGCTTGACGATGGGCACCGGCGGGCACACCACGTTCGAGAACAACGCCGAACTGTTCAAGAAGAACCCCGAACTCGCCACCGGCCTATCGAAAGTCCTCGCCCCGAACCTCGACGCGCTGTCCTACGACGACCAGCACAAAACAGTCACATTCCCGAACAGCGACCCCAGCACCTACCCGAAACCCACCTCCACCGACGTCATCATCGGCCGCGACGAAGGTGACCGACTCCTGTTCCTGAGCAACCAATCCGAAGACGGCCGCCACCTCCTGGACACCGCCAGAACCCTGCGCGAGAACACCTTCTACGACCAGGCGATGAAACAAGGCGGCAACGTCGGGAACAACCTCACCCTGCTGGACGAACAGAACCACATCCAGTCACTGAACTCCCGCATGACCGCCCAGCAATACAACGCGCTCTTCTATCAAGACCAAAGCGGAGCCGATGCCGCCCACAACGCAGCGATGAAGGTGTACGAAAGCCATCAGAAGGCCGCCGAAGTCGCCAAAAGTCTCGTCGACAGCGTGAACCCGGCCGACAAAATCACCAAACCACTCACCGAACTTCTCCCCAGCAGCCTTCAAGACCCAACCAAACAATATACCAACGGACTCCCCGACAAATGGATGGACTCAGCCATCCAAACATGGAACCCTAAGCCCGAAACTCCGACCATCCAGACCCCGAGCACAACCGGCATCACCTCGAATATCCACGATGAAATATCCAATCAACTGCTCGATTCCGCGTACAGAAACGAGCAGTTGCCATCCACACTTCTGAACGATGACAGTAGTGGACCGATCCAGTTGAACGACTCGACTTCGAAGGATATGCGCGCCGGAGTCACGGACTACATGCACAATCACCATATCGACACCTACAGCGACAGGTACAAATCCAATTCTGATGTCAGTATTTTGATCGGCCTGGATGACACACAGGACAAGCTGAAGAAGTTTCTCAACGGAGGTGGCGAGGTCTTGCAGACGAAAGATCCTGGATCATAATGATTGAGATGGGGAAGAATTCGATCGTGATATCCCTTGCGCGGATTGCTTCGCTGACCTTGGCAGCTACAGTTGCCTCCTCTTGTAGTCATGCGACTGAAAGTTCACAGCAAGCCGGGTCGTCGACATCGAGATCAACTGTTCCCACCTCGGTGTCGTACCCACCTTTGAGATCGGAATGGGATGTCTCAGGGGCGTTGACGGGCAACGCGAAGGATTTTGCACAGTTCGCAGCAGAGACTCGGGCCGATCAGTACGAATTCCTCAACGCTGATAGCTACTCGGCTGATCTGATGAACCGATACAACGCGCGAGTCGACGCCGCAGATAAAACATCCCGAGATGCTTGGCAAGATTGGCATACGGGAGTGCCTGTCACTGGTGGTCTATTAATGCGCGCGGTCGACTCCACTCCCACCGAGAATGGCCAGAGAATCACCGTCTGCGAGTTCAATACACCAGGAGTATTCGACATCGTCGACGGAAAACTGAAGCTGGATTCAAATAAGCGGGTTTTCGGGTCCGGCACAATGACGGTCAGTTCAACAACACAGCCATCGGCTGCCGACTCCCACGCTTCGCAAACCCCTCGGCTGCTGGTGATATCACTTAAGTTCGGCGAAGACCAGGATGCCGCAAAGCGCTGCGAACAAGCAATGCCTGATCCGTTCACCCAGACAACACCATCGCCGACCGCCGTCACATCCCAACCGAAGTAGGTGAGTAAAATACCGGACTGCTCGAAGAAAATCGGGATGTCTGATCTAAAAATTGGTTTTACTCATCGGATCGCGGCCAGGCGGGCGATGCGGGTGGCGAGTTCGTTGTTGCTCACCGGGGTGAGGGTCAGGTCGTGGCCGATGGCGAGTAGGTATCGGCCGTCGTCGGTGAAGTCCAGCCAGGTTCGGTGTCGGGGTGGTGGGGACATCTCGTCTTCGGGGAGCACGGTGATGGTCATGTAGCCGCGGGCGTCGATCGGTCGGCGTAGTGCCTGTCGTAGCTTCTTGGCTCGGCGGCTGTTGTCGGTTTCCTGCCACTGGCCGGGCTCGGGAGACAGTACCGCTTGGCGTGGTTCGCGCATTGTCTTCAACGATCCCGCGGAGGTCGGTCCCATGACCTTGACCAGGTATTTCGCCATGGCTCTGGCTTCGCACGATATGACTGTGACGGTCTCGGCGGTAGCGGCGACCACCGCGCCCCAGACTCCGAACGCGACTCCCAGTGCGAGGATCGGCTCGGGCAGCAACTGCCCCTTGGTGAAGCGGTCACCGAACGCGGTGACCGTGGTGACGTCGGTGCGCGCGATGAACCGGAGTGTGGAGGTGAGTTCGGGATCGTGGTTGAACGGGAACCGTTCCGTCAGATGGAGGGCCGCCTTCTCGCTTTCGGTGCCGACGGTGCCCGCGGAGGCGAGATTGATCGGGTACGGGCGGCGATCCTGGCCGGTTTCCACCAGCCAGACGTGAGTGAACTCGTCCGGCGTGAAGACCCATTTCACGACGAAGTTCCCTCCGGGCCTTCGTCTTTGGGTTCGGCCGGGTTCGGCTCGTCCATCGGGCCCTTACCGACGTGGATGATGGGCTGGGTGACGGATGCCGGTGCTGTCTCGTGGTCTGCGTTTTCCGGCGCGGGGTCCTGCGGCCCGAGGTTGTCCATCGGTCCCTTGCCCACGTAGATGGTCGGTTCCTCGGCCGCAACCTCTGCGTCGGGTTCGGCTTCTTCGACCGCGTATTGCGATTCGTCGTCGGGATCGCCGCCTACGCCGATGACTTCGACCATTCCAGCTGGTAGATCGCTCAGCTCTTCGTATGTACGTCGGAGATATTCCGGAGACGTCCTTGTCCGTTCGTTCTCGGACTCCTTGCGCCCGTGTCCGGCCGATGCCGCATGCGGCATCGCGCTCGCTGGGGACCGGGACGTCGTGGCCGGAGTCTGCGCCGTGCGCGCCGTTTCGGTAGTAGTCCCCGGAACCTGTTCGCCGGGCCGCGAGGTACCAGGTGCGGGCGGTAGCGCACGACCCGGCTGCTGAGGTTGGGTGGTGTTCGAGACTCCGGGACCGATCGATGTTATCCCCGGCGTACTCGGCGAAGTCCCCGACGCCATCGGGGTCGCGGTGGTCTGGGATGGTGTATTCGTGGTGACAGGTGTTGCCGAACTCTGTTGTGCGGCAGGGGTTGACGCCGGACTCGTCGCCGATGACGCCGCTGTCTGCGTCGAGTTCGGTTGCGCCTGATCCGCGGTGTTGTCGGGCTGCTGCTGATTGCCGTTCCGGGTTTGATCGCCGGGCTTGTCGTCAGTCGGTTTGTTGTCCTTCGCTGACGTGTCGGTTCCCGGATCCTGTTTCGCCGGAGCGGGTTTCGAGGTGTCCGCCGCAGCAGCCGTGGCCAGTGTCGGCGCAGGCTGGATGCTGGGGGCCGGAGCTGGGGTGAACCGGCCTACCGCGTCACCCGACGCCACCATAGTGGGGTTATAGATATTATGCATAGCATCTCTGGCGTCGGCTGCGAGCGCTGCCGCCTGCGTGTTGTGTGCGGTGCGCGCCGCGCCGTTGGCCGCTTCCTTCGCCGGGTCCGGGTCCGGTTTGTATGCGACCGGAGGCGGTGGGATCGCGGCCTTCACCACCGAGGCGGCAGAAGCGTTGAGGTCCATCAGGCGTTGCACGTCGTAGGCGGTCTGATGCGTATCCCCGCCCGCGGTGATGAACGCGTCGGTCGACTTCTGCGCCTCCGAGGCGAATTCGCCTGACCACTCGGCGAATTCGCGTTTGACCTCCTTGGCGAAAGTATCGAACGCCTGGTTGATCTTGTCCTGGACCTTGTTCCAACTGCTGGCGACCTGCCCCATCGCCGACGGATCCAGCTTCTGATGCACCAGATCCCAGATCTGCTGGTGGGCGTAGCTGTCGAACACCTCACGATCCGGGACATACGCGGGATCAGTACCCCCAGAACCGAATTCGGTCGTGCGAGCCAGCGCGCTCTCCTGCAACCGGATATCGTTGGCGATCTCCTCCGGTGTTCGTCGCCCCACCGTGCTCCCCCTTCAGTTGTTGCCGACCCGAGGAAGGATTTCCTTCACCAAATCGACTATCCCCGAACATCTTTCGGGAACCGGACCGGACGTGATCAGAAAGCTCGCGATGCTACGGTCGAAGTCGATGTACCCGACCTTGTCCTGCACCACCACCGAGCAGAAATCGCCAGCCTTCTCGCGCACGATCATCGCCTGTCGACCATCGATCGTGGTGTCCTGGATCTGATCACCATCACTGGTGAACTTCGCCCGCCCCTCGGCCATCGTCCGGTTACCGGACATGATATTCAGGCTGTAAACGCTGTCGGGTGACTTGTATTCGCACGACAGGAATGTGTACTCGCCATGGATATCGGCGAGGCTGCGCGCTCGTGACTCCGGGGCATATCCCAGCTTGCTCAGCGTCGCGTCATCGATCCAGGTACATGGATCGAACACGACATCTGGCCGCCCCTCATTGTGCTGCTGCGGGGGCTGCAACGACGGTGCCGTCAACGTCGGAAACGGTGCCGCACCAGTCGATTTCACAGCGGTAGATGACGCCGCTGTCGTCGCCGAACCGCCCGTGGAAGTGCCGCAGCCAGCCAGAATGAGAACGGCTACCACTGCGCCCGCCACGGGAACGAGGCGGGCTGCCCGCCAACCAGCGCGCTGCCGATATCCGATCACGAATGGTGCCCCTGGTCCAGGTACAGCGTGGCGCGGCGAATCGCGGCCTGGTTCGCCTGATCCGCTTCGGTGAACTGCTTGCCTGCGGCGAGATACGCTGCCTTGTACCGCAACCCGGCCTCCTGGAAGGAGGCCAGCGTGTCCATGCACTCCTGCCCCTTGCCTGAGAATCCCTTTGCCAGCGCACGCCCGGAAGGCAGCTCCGGGAAACCGGTCACCCTTGTAAGAATCGCAGCATCGACCAAGATGCTCTCCAACTCCAACACGAGCTTGTCGCATGAGGCAGCCAGCCGCTTGGCGCTATCGACTGGAATCACGAACGTTCCGGCCTTGGCCGCGTCGAACGCCGCCTGGGCATTCTTCTGCCCCTTGTCCGGCAACTCCACAGCCACGACCACAGCCCCCTCGTTCTCGCCGGTTGAGCTTTCCATAAGCCCGATTCCAGTACGGAGTTTATCAGCGACCCCCAGTTCACGATCGGTGCTGGGCTTCGCCACCCCGATCAGCGCGGGCTCACCGGATCGGCAGATGCGGAACCAGCACCTGCGCGACCTGGAGAAGCCGGTCGACCGGTGCCGTGCGGACCCTGCGACTGAGTCTGATCACCTCGATGCTGCACGACCCGTCTTCGGCAGCAAAGAGCAGATCCCATTGGTCACCACCATGATCGAACCTCGGCCTGTACCGATATCCGACACGATCGGCGATAGTCACGGCGTCGAAGTCGGTGCCCGAGCGAACCTTCCGGAAGTCGTCGACCGTGTACAGTTGCGACCACACGTTGATCGCGTAGCCGCGCGAAAATTCCTTTCCACCACATCGTTTGAACCCTGCGACGCGGGTCCTGCCCGCGATGTCGGATGTCAGCGATGAGGGATCCACCCCGGCCTCGCCCCATGCTTCGTGGTCGATTCTCGTTGGATCCCAGAGCATTTCATGCCGGAGATATGCCTCTACCTCGTTCAGTGAGCCGGTGACGAGATCGTCCCAGTTCCTGCGCAGCCGCCACTCATCCGGCCATCGGGTACAGGAATGCAGTGTGAGGCCGACTGATTCGGCGAGCGCGTGTGCATGGGCGACGCGCTCGTACCAACCTTCAGATCCCGGTCCTGGGAGCGTCGGGTTGTCAGCAAATCCCGTCACGCCGTCACCCTCCCGGTAACGATCCGCCCCACCGGGAAACCTCGCGTTGCTACCATTCGAATCATCTTGTGCACCAACCAGATAACGATCGAAAAAGGGTAATCTCGATCCAGGCGGAACACGCTCGTCGCTTTGTACACCCGAAGTCCGCCCCACGCAGCTGGTAGACGATGATGCGAGCAGCTCGACTGCGCTTCAGAACACCGTGGTCTCCTCACGAGACGGCCGATGCCCCGCTCCGGATTGTTACTGATCAACAGGCTCTCCGGGGTCGGGATCTGTTCGTGCCCAGTACTTTTCCTTGATATTTCGCATGACTTCCATGGACGTCTCGGGGCTCTGTGCTACGTGGTCCAACTGCGTCACCGCATCGTGATATTGATCGATATCGCCCTCATCGCGGAGGTACAGGCATTTGGGGTAGCCCTTCGCATAGACGATGGGGGTTTCGAGCCACCCACCTGCCGGGCTCGGCCCGAATTCCATCAGGGTGAACCCACCCCGATACAGCCCGATGTGGTTGCCCGCGTCCGCGGGGATGACCCGCACGTTGACGTTCGGCAACCGGCCGATCTGTTCCAGATGCGCCAGCTGCTGCGCCATCAGCGCCGGATCACCCATCAGATGGTGCAGCACCGATTCCAGCAGAAAGACTTGTACCTGAAAGGCTCTGTCGTACAGTCTGATCCACCGTCTCCCCGCATACTGTCTCCAGTATTCGATATCCTCATCCGAGTCGTGCGGATACCGCATCCGACGAACGAGCTGGTGGTAATCGACGGTCCGCAGCAGACCCGGCACCATGGTGTCGGCGAACACCGTCACCGTGCTGGCGACCTGCTCGAGCTCGACACGCCCCACGAACCCGGCGATCACCGCACTCGGCCCGCCTTTGTGTCGCGCGGCGCGTACGTGCTGCACGAACGCCGTCAGCGCCGCGCGCTCGCTGTCCCCGGCCTGGTAGATGTTGCAGAGTTCGGCCACATGCAATTTCGAGATCTGCGTCGCCTGACCATCTTCCAAACGTCCGATGGTTTGCGGCGACACCTCGATCGCCCGCGCGGCCGCGGACTGACTGAGCTTGGCATTCCTGCGCAACGCACGCAGACGACGCCCGAGTTCCTTTTGCTCCAACCCTGAATCAATCACCGATCCACTTCCTTCGATCCCTTGATGAACACGAACACACCCCCGCTTCACGCCCTCGACAGCACCTCCCCGCCACGGCTGCCGTAATTCGGTTGTGCAGCAACACTTTCACTCCGTCGGCCCCTCTGGTGCGGGACAGTCGAGGCCGCGCAACTGCCGAAGATCGGCGATCAGGTCATCGAGCATCCGCAGAATCCGCTCACCGCCGGAATCACCCTGGTGGTCACCGGGCCCGCACCGATCGCGCTCGCTCTCGAACTGTCGGTCATCGCCCACCATCGTCCCCGTCCGGCGGCGGCGCACCGGAACGTCGACTCGAACCCGATCTCGACCCGCACCCACGCGACGACGATCCGAACAGGGCAGTAATGAACATGGGAAACCCTTTCTCACACTGGTGATTTCGTTCGACGACATCAGCGACCTCGGTGTGCAGGACGGTCAGCACCGCACAAAGAACCACACAGTCGTCGAGGGGATGGCCGTGGTGGATCTCGGCCAGTTCCCGGGCACGTTCGATGGTTGGCGAGTCGAAAAGCTCGACCGTGCACAAACATTCGGCAAGTCGACCATCAGCGGGGACGAACATGTGCGGATACCTCATCGCAGCCACCGCCCTCACCGGCGTTCGGGCACCGCGGCAGGCTGCGGTTCCCCACCAGGACCGGCCAGAATGCGTGCGTTGACCGCCTTGGGGCCCCGAAGCCCGACCTCGATGTCGAACACGACCGCGTCCCCAGCGACCGGGATACGCGCATCCCGGTCGGCCAAGCCCGAGAAGTGCACGAACAAGTCCTTCTCCCCCGCACCACGAGCAATGAACCCGTAGCCCAGCTTCACGTCGTACCACGCGACAATTCCCGTCTTCATCGACAAATCACCTTCCTGGCCATCCACTCTCTGGACAGAACCGGTCAACCGCAGCGGCGGGCACCATGCACAGCCGCATCGGCGATCGCGTCAACCACCGTCGCCAGACTCGGGCGGGTCCGCCCCTGGGGCGGATGCAACCAGACCCGCCGCGGGTCGCCCGGCGACGGCAACACCACCGTGGCCCTCGGGAAAACCGGAATCGCGCCAACAGCGAACAGCCGCAACGTCATACGCTCGATATCGACAGCTGGACTGGCGACGTCCGCGAGCAGTACCCACATCCGATGGCCGTGATGATCGACCGAGAACACCGGCACCTCTGACAACCCCGCCGTCACCATCCGCCCCAGCTCCGGCGCGACGATCACCCCGGATACCGATCCGGTCATCAAGTGGACCGCGCCCAGAACCACGACGGTGTCGAACCCGAATTCTCGCTCATACACTCGACAGCGGTCCTCGACCTCCGCCGCGTAGGTCCTCGTTTCGGGCATGGTGGTAGCGCTCATCGTTCTCTCCCAAGGCTTTTCAACGACTACTGCCTGAATTCGATTACGTCGGAACATGGATGGCGAGGACTAACACCACAGTTCTTGATAGGGCATGACCGGCATCCATGGCTGCACCTGATCGTCGATACATGTCTTCACCAAATACGCTGCGGCAGTAGCGAAATTCTCAGCCACACTTCGCTCGGCACGGAAGTGCAAGGGCTCCCCGTCGTCGAACCAGACGCTCAGATGACACTCTGTCATCGATCACCGCCCCGGGACCTCCGCATCGACGCCGCCGGGGATCCGGAGCGAGGCGGACGTTGCGCCGAATGATGCTTCCGGCCATAGAGATCCGTGATCCGCTCCCCACCCGCAGACCTCGAATACGCATTGTTTGCCCTGTAGATCTGGGCTATCGGCTTGTACCAAACCGCACGATGCACCTGAGTTCACGGGCCCGCGCCGCCCCCTACTGGCGACACGGCAGTTCTGCGACGCCATGCCCCGGAACCAGCCAGCTGGATGGTTCCCCGATCACCCAAAGACAACTCGCACCACGTCAGTGTTCCACCGGTAGCACTATCACGACGCGACCATCGCGAACAGCGTTGGCGCACAACGTCGGAGACCGGTTCTGCCGTGTGGTTCTCCGATTCGTGGATGTCGAGCACGAGCGCACGCGCGGTCCGCAACAACCGAATTCGTATCTCGTCCAGCACGTCCAGTGGCTGCGTGGAGACCCTCGATCCGACCAATTCACGCAGCACCGACTCGACATCCTCGGCGAGATAACTCAATCCGGCCCGAGACAGGTACCAGCACGCCTTCAACAGCGAGACTTCCACCGCCGTCGCAAAAGCCTTCACTCGGAACTCACCGACGAGTGCCGAGATCAGCTCCGTTGGCGGCATGCCGCCCTCGGAGCCCGGCAGGTACAGCACGCGCACATCCGGCCGCAGGCTGGAAAGCTGTTGCAGCAGAGACGATCTCGATACCGACAAACCATCCAGATGTTCGGGCCCCGGAACGATGACGCTGCCACCGCTCCGCCGCAGTTCGAGCAGCAGCGCACGCCACGCTACCGGTATGACACCGCGTCTACCGGCATCGAGCAGGATCCGAATGTCCGTCCCCTGTCGGCCAGCCACCGTTCCTATCGCGGGCATCAACTGACCACCGAAGAAGCGATCCGCGCCGACCACCAGGGCCCACAACGCATCGATCGGCGGCAAGGGTTCGGCAAAGACCCGAACATGCCCACCGATCTCCGCACCGAACCGCCCGATGCGTTCCTCGACTTCGCCCGCCGTGTTCCGCAGGAGCGCCAAGCGCATATAGCCGTACATGTGCTCTGTCATCGGCGAGTCAACACCTCGCACTGCCCCTTGCCTCCATCGGAGCTCGACACGTCAGGCCGCCGCCACGGACACCGACTTTCCGCGAGGCCGACCAGTTCGAGTCCTGTCAAGCCGAGCGTCGACGCCTGTGACTGGATGCGGGCGAACTCTTCCGCAGCCCGAAGCGCGGTCAGGGCCTGTTCTCGACTCAGTCTCCGGCCAGGCAGAAATGAAACGGTCCATCCTCCGACCCCCGCCGAGCTGGCATAGTGGCTGGTCACGTCGCTGACGATGCGCGACCGGGTTATCCGTACTGCCATCCCCATGACCCTCCTTCAGCAATCTCTTAACAAGATGCATCTCCAAGTGGTGATGCACATCATATGTCGTCATTTTAGTAAAATAAAGACCCCGATCCGTAGTAACTCGATCGATACACGCTGTAGTAGGGTGTGACCAGGGATCCCCCTCCGGAAGGGAGCGTTCATGACTGTGTCGTCACCGGTAGCGGACTGGGAGTTGCGGCTACGCATTCGCGAGCAGGCCGAACGACACGGCTTGAAGGGCGGCCAGATGGCCAAGGCCCTCGGGATCACACCGCAGTACTGGTCGAGCCTGACCGGCGGGAAGGTCCTGTTCACCAGCGAGCTGCTCGAGAAGACACTCGACGTGCTGGAGTTCGGCCCCGACGACAGACACGAACTACTCGCCCTTCGCGAAAACGCAAAGGGCCGTGCACCATTCGCCAACTACAGTGCACTCTTCGACGAATCGTTCATGCGGCTGTACGGGCTCGAGCAGGGCGCACAAGCCATCAGAACGTTCGAGACCAGCGTTGTCCCCGGTCTGTTGCAGACAGAGGACTACATCCGGGCCATCATGCGCTCTACGGCAGCGACGAGACCGGCCGAAGCCGAGCAGCGAGTCCGTGCGCGGCTGGAACGCCAACGCCGACTGGACCCGCCCGCCCCACTACAACTCTCGGCCGTGATCAGCCAGGCTGTTCTGATGTCCCGCGTGGGCGGGCCGCAAGTTCACCAGAAGCAGCTGCTCCATTTGCGGGATATCGCCACGGATCGTTCCGACACCATCGATCTGCGAGTGATTCCGTTCGAATCGGGCGACTCGCTGGCTGGACTCAACACCGCAACGTTCCACCTGATCGACTTCCCCAGCGCGCGGCTTCCGACCGTTGGCTGGCTGGAAACTGCCATCCACGGCGAACTCACCGAAGATGCACGCAAAGTGGACGCGATGCAATACTTGTACGACCAGGTCAGGGCAATCGCACTGAGCCCGGAGGACTCCCTCCAGCTCATCGATCGCATCGCTAAGCAGACAGGACAATCGTGACCACCGAGTTCTACAAGTCCACCTACAGCGGCGCGAACAACAGTTGTGTCGAGATCTCCCACCGTGCGAACGTCGTACTGATCCGCGACAGCAAGTACACCGGCCCCACAGCATCCCAGCCCATCGTGAGCATCCCCGCCGAACGGTGGACCGAGTTCACCGCACTGGCATTGACCGGCACTTCCGCGCGACTCGACAACATCGCGGTCCTCGACGTGCAGAACGATGGCAGCGCCTCGGTCACGGGCCCAGCCCATGCGCTGAGCTACCGCCCGGACGAATGGGACGCGTTCATGAAAGGCATCGCCGACGGCCAGTTCGACAGGCCGCTGTAGCAGCAGCCCCTACCTCATCACCACCAAACAGTGATAAGTCAACATCCCGTCCAGGCGTTTCGGCGCGAACTACGCGTGGGTGCTGTGCGCTGCGATAGCCCACATCCTCTTGCGCGCGGTCGTGGCCCGTCCCCAATGAATGAGACCCTTGCCATACGGCCCGTCGTCGGGCACGTCAGTGACGACGGTTTCGGCCCTGTGGACCAAACCAGCCGCTCGAACTACGCCGTCCGGCCAGGCCCGCGCCGGCAATGTCATTCGGTGCGCAAGAGTACGACTCCGCTGGGCGTAAGGCCACCGGCGCTGACTACAGCGACGTGCGCGTTCCGGACTTGGCGCTCGCCGGCTTCGCCGCGCAATTGGGTGACTGCCTCGTGGAACAGACCCATGCCGTGGGTTCGACCGTGGGACAACTGCCCGCCGTGGGTGTTGATCGGCACGACGCCGGAGCGGCCGATATTCGTGCCGCCGTCCAGGAAGTCCTTCGCTTCACCGATCCCGCAAAACCCGAGAGCTTCGATCCACGACAGACAGTTGTAGGTGAATCCGTCGTAGAGCTGTGCGACATCCACGTCGCCGGGCCGCAGGGTGGTTCTGGACCAGAGATGGGCGGCTTGGCCGAGCACCTGCGGTTCGTGGGTCAGCGTGCTCTGGTCGCGCAGGACACGCTCGATGATCTGCGTACCGACGGCTTCTACGAGGACGGGGCGTTTGGGCAGGTCGTCGACGGCGTCGCGCGCGGACACAATGACGGCCACTGCGCCGTCGCAGGGCACGTCGCAGTCGTAGAGGCCGAATGGGGTGGTGATCGGGCGTGCGCCGAGATAGTCGTCCATCGTCATCGGCGTGCGGTAGATCGCGGTCGGATTGAGCGCGGCGTTGGCACGCTGGTTCAGCGCGATCCAGCCGAGGGTTTCGCGAGTGGTCCCGTAACGGTGGAAGTGGCGCTGGGCTCCCTGGGCCAGGGTGTGTGCCGCCGAGGTGGCGCCATAGGGCACTATCCAGCTGGCGGTTCGCCCGGTCGCGGCGTCGGCGATGCGGCCCTGGCGGACCAGTTCGGTGTGGCTGGATTGCCACAGTGTCCGGAAGCATAGGACGTGGCGCGCCAGGCCCGCAGCGACCGCCAGCATCGCCGAGATCACCGACCCACCAGGCCCGAACGTCTCCGCACCGCCGTTATGCCAGGTGGGACGGATGCCGAGGACCGCTTCCAGGGCATTCACCCCGCCTTCGCCGAAGCCACCGGCCTCCCCTCCCGCGCCGGGATACGTTGCCAGTCCGTCGATGTCGGCGAACGTGAGGCCAGCGTCGGCGACGGCGGCCTCACACGCCTGCACTGTGAGCGCCAGTGGCGGGACCATCAGTCGGCGGCCGATCTCGGACATGCCCACACCGGTCAGCGCGACGGCATCCTCGAATTTGGTGGTGCGGACCATCGGGCGGACATACTCGGCGAAACGCTCGGGTGGGATCTCGTCGTCCGGAAGCTCGGCCGTCGCATCAGGTTGGCCGACGGGGCGGAACAACGGAAGCCATACGTCCTCGATGTGCTCGAACACGACCTCCACGGACTGGCCGATCCGCAGCCGCTCCGGGTCGGAGTCGATGATGTTGGTGGTCAGCCGGATGCGGCGATCTTCGGCGAGTGCGACTTCTGCTATGACGTAGGGGGTCACCAGGCCGGGACAGTCGAAGCGGTGGTTGACAGTGAAACTGCACACGACTGCCTGGCCCGACACCGCTTCTATGGCGGCGTTGCGGCTACGGCACCATGGGCACACCGGTCCGGGGGGATGGCGGTACGACGCGCAGTCCGCGCATTTTTGAAACCGCAGTCGCCCGTCGGCTCCTGACGTCCAGTAGAAGGCGTTGTCATCGGTCAGTGACGGAAGTGGACGGGTCGATGCCGTCGGCATGGGGTTCTCCTCAAGTGGTGATTCGAAGTAGGCGTTTGCCGACGCCGGCGCCGGCGAGCATGTCGAGGTAGGCATGCGGGGCGATATCGAAGCCGTCTACAACGGTTTCCTGCGGCGTCACAGTCGTGGTCCGGATCGCGTCGAGAAGTTCGCGGCGGGCCCGGCCGAACTGCGCCACATGATCCCGGAGTGTCAGCGGAGTGACGCTGATCTGTTGAAACAGCAACGCGTCGAAGTGTTGCAGGGTCACCGGGTCTGGTGAGTTGTAGTGCGCGGCGAGCCCGCACAGGATCACTCGGCTGCGCAGTCTCATGGCTGGCAGAACCGCATCCATACTGGGTGCGCCGACGTTTTCGAACAGGACGTCCACCCCCTGCGGGGCGGCTGCTTTCACTTGCTGTTCGAGGTTGCCGGCACGGTGATCGATGCAAGCGTCGAAGCCGAGGACATCTACGACGTGACGGCATTTCGCGTTCCCGCCGGCCAGGCCGATCACCTGGATACCACGGGCCCGCGCCAGTTGACCGGCCACCGATCCCACCGTTCCTGCGGCTGCCGACACCACTAGGGTCTGGCCGGGTTCGAGCGCGGCGACGTGCAGACCGGCCCAGGCCGCCAAGCCGGAACCGCTGAGCACGCCGAGCGCGAAGCTGGGTTGTTCCAGATCTGTGACTCGCTCCACGCTGCGGGCGGTGAAGATCTCGAATTCCTGCCAGCGACCCAGCCCTGCGATCAGATCTCCGGCCCGCAGGCCGTCGGCCTTCGATTCGACGACTTCGGCGAGCAACCGGCCGTGAATCGTGCCGTCGGCCCAGCCCGGAGTTTCGCCATTCCAGCTTTGCATCGCGCGCGACAGGTAGGGGTCGAGGGCGAACATCGACACCTTTGCCAGGACCTCTCCGTCGCCCAGCGGCGGCAGCGTCAGCTCGGCGATATCGAAGTCGTCAGGGGTGAGGACCTCGCTGCGATGTTTCATCCGCCACTGCCTGGTGTTCATCTGTCAACTCCGGATCGGTTGTCCTGCACCGGCAACCACAGTTCCGCTCGGGTCGCTTCTACGGGGGCGACGGTCATTTCGGCGGAAAGCGGAGCGCACCGTCGAGCCGGATGACGTCGCCGTTGAGGTAGTCGTTCTCGACGATCGCCTGCGCCAGCTGCGCGTACTCCTCGGAACGGCCCATGCGCTTCGGGAACGGCACCTGCGGGCCCCAGTGCTGCTCGAGCTGGTCGGCAGCCTTGCCGTACGCGGGGGTGTTGATGGTGCCCGGCGCGATGCCGAGGACGCGGATGCCCAGCGGGGACAGGTCGCGGGCGGCGACCAAAGTCATGGCGATCACGCCGCCCTTGGCCGCAGAATAGTTCAACTGGCCGATCTGGCCTTCGTACCCGGCGATCGACGCGGTGTTGATGATGACGCCGCGGGCACCCTCCTCCAGCGGCTGGGTCTTGGCAATGGCCGCCGCCGACAGCCGCATGACATTGAACACAGCGGTCAGATAGAACTCGAGGGTCGTCTTGAACCCGTCGAGCGGCAGCGGGGACCCGTCCTTGCCAACGAGCCGGCCTCCCGTGGCGGGTCCACCGTGGGTGTCCACCGAGATCCGTAGCGGGCCCAGAGCCGCTGCCTCGTCGATAGCGGCCAGCAACGATTCCTCACTGGTCGCGTCGGTGTGCACATAGCGGATGCCCAGCTCGTCCTCGAGTTGCTTGCCCTTTTGGTCGGCGACATCAGCGACGACGACCTTCGCACCGGCGGCATGCAGGCGGCGGACGGTGGCCTCACCGAGACCACCGGTACCGCCCACGACCAGCGCAGAGCTGCCATTGATTCTCATAGGTTCTACCTCTTTCCCAGACTTTTTGATGGGCGACTTCATCTGTTCCCATACAGTGACGATGGGAAATCGGCCGACGTCGAGCACGTTTCCTCGACCGGTCCAACGACTGTCCAAAATGACGGGCCAGTGGTGTGGAAGACGGACGACCGACTACTCGCCCAACGCGAGATCGGTTCAGACCGTTGAGAATTCGAAGAGGCCAGGGACGCCACGAGCTCCGGTGTCCACACGCACGACAGCGCCGTTGCCGAGGGTCTCGAATTCGGTGCCGCGCCGGCGGAGGTCGTCGGTTTTGGCGGCGAGATCGTTCACGCCGATCCGGATCGCCCACGATCCCGGTCCCCAGGTGTCGAGAGACTCCCTGATCTCGCCTGCCGCCACCGGCTGCACGAGTTCCAGTTCTGCGCTGTACGGGTGGACGAATCGGAACACCGCGCGCAACACCCCTCGATCGGCATCGAGTGCGGGTTCCGCTGCGGGCTGCCAGTCGAGATTGTGGTCGAGCAGGGACAGAGTTTCCCGCAGATCCGGCACGATCCAAGAGCGGCGCAGCACGCGGACCATGGCACCGGGTGCGAGATCCGGGACCGGCGCCGGGTTGCGGAAGTCCTGCTCGGATGTGAGCAGCGCGTTGGTTTCGCAGATCTCGAGGAAGAGCCCGCCGTCGGTGTCGGAACTATAGGTCTTCAGGTCGTCGCCGCTCCAGCCCAGCCACAGCCGCGCGAACGGTACCGCGTCACTATCGCGCGGCATCTCGTAGACCGTGCAACCGCGCTGCATGAGACGCGCGTGGACGGCGTCGATGTCGGAGCAGGACAGTTCGTTGGCGTGCGTCTTCCACGGCCGGTTGCCTTGTGCGGCAAAGATATTGGGCAGAAACGGTAGTGTCCGGCGGGGATCCACCGCCGGGTCGACCGGTGCGAGAGCCATCGCCTCGATACGAGTCGGGGACACCTTCAGCGAAGGATGCACGCGGGCGAACAGGAACGTGAACCCGTATCCTGGCTCCTTCCCGCTCCACGCCGGACGCGGTTCCGGGAAGCCCAGAGCGTCGACGAAGACCCGCTCGGCGACGCTGACGTCGTCCACGATGACTTCGGCGTTGATCAAGAAGTCGAATTCCCGGGCCATGACCTGATGATTCCTTTCGTAACACTGCGAGACCGCTCGCCAGTGGTGGCGCACAGCCGATCCGGCACAGCCGGCCGATCGACGAGCCGTGACATGGTGGGCGCGAACGGTGTTCGCGCGAGAGAGGACGGTGCCGCGCTCACGGCCGTCCTCATGCGGAGGTCAGGGTGAAACCCGGGACACCATCGACGGTGTGAAGACCGCTGACCGGCGTGAGGATATCTGCAGCCCGTTCGCGAGGGTTGAAGAACTGCCTGTACCAGGTCCGGCCGACCTTGAATGGCCCGTCCTCGGCCATTTGCAGGATCCGTGTGGCCGGCTTCTTGTTCGCCCAGATCTCACCGTCCTCGGTGCCGAGCCCGTGAGCGAATGAGTTGTTGATCGTGGCCAGCATCTGTTGGGCCTGCTCGTCGGACAGTCCGGCGGGGCGCTTGACCATCGCGCACTGCCACAGGCGGGCGCACCCGTCATCGATCGGAGTGGTGGCGATGATCTGGGCTGCGTCCATTCCTTCGAAGCGCGCGGCGTTGAGCCCTGGCCCGATATAGCTGTTGACGGTGGTGATCGTATTGCCGGCTACCTCGACGAGCTCATGGCCGGCGCCGGTTTTCGACTGGCCGAGCAGGCTCTGCCGCTGCCGGTAGATGTGACCTTCCACCACGTTCTCGTAACGCTGAACCGCGCCTCCGTGCAGGTACTGCAGATGCGCGATATCGGAGTTGTTGTCGAACACCTCGATCGGATGGCACGGCAGGTCGGCCAGATGTTGCAGACCGGACCAGCGCAGCCAGTCCGGGTCGTCCCACTCGGGGAAGTCCGGCAGGTCGAAATCCGGAGGCTGCCCCTCTGGGTCGTTCCAGCAGAAGACGATTCCGTAGCGTTCCTGGGTGATCCAGCTCCGGACCCTCGCCAGTGGGCCGATCGCAGCGCGGGAGTAGGGGATGTCGTTGCAGATCCCGTCTGGGCCGTAGCGCCACCCATGGAACGGGCAGCGGATCGAATCCCCCTCGATCTGCCGCCCGGAGGTGACGGTGTAGGAGGCGGTGTTCCTCCCCAGATGCGTTCCCATATGCGGGCAGTACGCCCCCAGCATGACCGGTGCTCCGGTTTCCCCGCGATAGATCACCACGTCCTCGCCGAAGTAGCGGGTATTGGTCGGTGTGGTTGTGATCTCGGCACCGTCCGCAACAGCGAACCAGCCACGGGGGAACCGATACTCACCCAGCTTGTACTCTGCACTTGTCGCCATAATTCCTCGATGTTTTCACTTGTGGATTCGGCTTTCCAAAGCGTACGTCTGCCTCACGGCTACCGGCCAATACAAAATCGGGTCGCGAACCATGCCGGACTGATATGCTCCGAACACCATGAACACTGTCCGGCTCCGATACTTCCTCACCATCGCCGAGGAGAAGTCGATCAATCGTGCGGCAACCGTGCTCGGTATCGCACAGCCCGCATTGAGCCGGCAAGTGCGGATGCTCGAGAAAGCATTGGGTGTTGCTTTGTTCCACCGCACCCGCAATGGCGTACGGCTGACCGAAGACGGCGAAAAGCTGCGTACCGCGCTCACGGGCCCGCTACGTCAGGTGGAACTGGCACTGCAGAATATCGGCTCGCCCTTGGCGCAGATCGAGCGCGACGTCGTATTCGGGTTACCAGAGACGACCGCGGGCATGCTGGGTGCCCTGCTGATCAGCCGCATGAACTCGGTGTTTCCCAACGTCAGGATGCGTGTCGTGGTGCATGATCCGCACCGGCTAGTCGACGCCATGCTGCACTCGGAAGTGGATATCGCGGTGATTCACGGACCGTCTCCGGACGAGCGGCTGTTCTACACCGAACTCGTGAGCGAGGATCTCGCGCTGGTCGGCGGCGCAGACTCCGGCCTGTCACCGACAGTTCCGAAGAACTTTCGCGATTTGGCGGATCTTCCCTTCGTGTTCCCGAGCGCGCGGCCGGGAGTTCGCGACATTATCAAGAACGCGGCACTGCGACAGCAGATAGACATCAAGTTCCGATTCGAAGTGGATTCTCTGCAAATATCGAAGAACTTGATAGAGACCGGCGTCGCCTACGGCATCCTCCCACTATCGGCGTTCGCCGATGAAATGCGTGCAGGACGACTGACCTACGCACCGATACAGGACCCGGCGATAATTCAACATCTGGGGCTCGCGGTACGGCCCGAACTCAATCTCCCTCGCGAATTCGTCGTGCAATTCGGGCGACTCGTGGGAGACGAGACCGTCGCCCTGATCGAGAACGGATCCTGGTCCGCGACACTGTCGCCCGACTGGCGACCGGTCCCGCATGACCGACCGGGTTCGCGCCGGTGGTGACCGCGACCCGGCCGAGGTGACGAGTGAAAGTCACCGTCGGCGGGCCACAGGGCCACATCCCGGTACACCGGCCATCACGTTCGTCAGCGTTGCCGATGACGTGGCAGGCCGAGCCGGCGGGATGCGATGATGTCGAGCAGCACTTCGCTGGCACCCCCGCGAATGGTGTCGACGACACTCGAACGGAACCCGCGTTCGAACAAGCCATCCGCCGGCGCGTCCGCGGAACCCCATTGCACGATGCCCTCTCGGCCGAGGATGTCGACTGCGGCCTCGAAGTGGCGGATCGCCACCTCCGAGTTGTAGAGCTTCTGCATCGACCCCTCGACGCCGGGTAGTTCTCCCTTCGCGACCAGGAACTTCGTCCGCGCGATGAGCAAACGCGCTACTTCCTCCTCGGTGGCGATGCGGCCGATACGGGCGGCGACGATGGGGTCGCCAATCGGAGCTGCCCCGTTCACACCGTCTGTGGCGTGGGCCCAGGCCAGCAGGTCTCCGGCGGTTCTGCCTGCCGCCGCCATCGGGCTTCCCGCGCCACGTTCGAAGACCAGGGCGACCCGCATCACGTTCCAGCCGTCGTCGACGCCGCCGATGCGCGCCGAATCGGGCACCCGCACATCGGAATAGAACGTCGCGGTCGTCTCCTGCCCACCGAGGGTGCGGATCGGCCGATACTCGAATCCTGCAGCGTCGGTCGGCACGACGAACAACGTCAGCCCGTCGTGCTTCGGGGCCGACGGATTGGTCCGGGTCAGCACGAACACATGGCTTGCGCACTGCGCGGTGCTGGTGAACATCTTCTGCCCGTTGATGATCCACTCATCGCCGTCGCGCACCGCGCTGGTCTTGGCCGCCGCAGCGTCGGATCCGTTGTCGGGTTCGGTGTAGCCGAGCACGATCATGATTTCGCCGCGAAGAGCACCGCCGATGTAGCGCTGTTTCTGCTCCTCGGTGCCGACATGGCTGATGGTGCCGATCACCATGTGCGTCGTCGACCATCCGTCGGCACCCATTCCCCGCCGCGCGATCTCGGAGAAGACCGCATCGGAGAAGCGTGGATCGACATCGGTGCCTCCGTATTCGCGGGGCCATCCGGCACCGAGCAGTCCGTCGCGCGCGAAGCGGTGATGCAGTGCCATCGTCTGATGGACGCCGCTGCGGTGCTGATCCTCCACCCAGGCCGGTTCGATGTTGGCGTCCGCCCACGCGCGCGCAGCCACGCGGTACTCGGCCAGTTCGTCGTACTCACGGAAATCCATGTCAGTCGTCACTCCCGTTGTCGAGTTCACGTGCCAGCGCGGCGTATCCGGCTTCCGGGTCTCCGGCGGCCAGCAGACCCCACGCCTTCGTCCGCCGGAAGTACAGCTGGATCTCGTACTCCAGCGTGTAGCCGTAGCCGCCGTGGACGTGCAGGCTGTCGGCGCTGGCGCGAAATGCCGCCTCCGCGGCGTGCAGCGACGCCATCCTGGCGAGCCGCTCCGCGTCCGCAGTGTCGGCATCACAGGCCCATGCCGCCTCGTATGCCAGCAGCCAGGTGCCGTCCAGCACGGTGACATCCCAGGCCAGCCGGTGCTGTACCGATTGGAAGCTGCCGATCAGAGTGCCGAACGCTCGACGTTGCAGGACATAATCGGCAGCGAGTTCGATCGCCCGGTACCCGGCTCCGGCCAGCGCGCACGCGGTGAGCGCGCGATATTCCGATACCGCGCGCCGGTACCCGGCGACCGCGCCGGGTCCCTCGTCGACAACGATGAGCTGGTCCTCACGCACCTCGCAGTGGCCGACCGGGCAGGATCCCAGATTGGGGATCACCCGCCCCGGACAGTCGGGACCAATGTCCGGCTGGATCACCAGGACGAGACGGTCCTCGTCCAATCCGAGAACAGCATCGCTGACCGCGCCGGCCGGAACCAGCCGCATCCGGCCGTTCGCGGCCGGCTCGGGCGCAATCGTCGCCAGTCCTTCGCCGCTGAGGACCTTCTCGATGACTTCGTCGCCCGCGCCGCCGGTACCCACCAGCCTGGCCAGCAACCGGTTCGCGACACCGGCTTCGATCAGGGGTACCGGGGCCAGATAGTGTCCGATGCACTGCGCCGCGACAGCGAGATCCAGCAGAGTCCCGTCGCCGCCGCCGAACTCACCCGGCACCGCCATCTCCGGCAGGCCGAGCTCAGCGACTTTGCGCCACAGTCGCGGATCGAAGCCGAGTGGCTCCGCAGCGCGTACGACATCGGTCGGCGACTCCTTGCCGAGGAAGGCCCGCAAAGTCTCGTCGAGCGCCGCCTGTTCGGACGACAAGTT
The DNA here is from genome assembly GCF_009604405.1 of Nocardia macrotermitis. Taxonomy (GTDB): domain Bacteria; phylum Actinomycetota; class Actinomycetes; order Mycobacteriales; family Mycobacteriaceae; genus Nocardia; species Nocardia macrotermitis. The sequence continues at coordinate 8,198 of NZ_WEGK01000032.1, read as the reverse complement.
CAGATCCATCGGATCGATGCCTCCAAATCGGTGGATCGAGCGAGGCCGCTGATGTCCCGGTCCCCGCCGATGCGCCGCATTCACTCGTGGCCACGCTGCGCGGCCTTCTGTCTGATAGTCGGGTGGCACGACACGGCATTGCTCACGCGGCGGTATTCGCGCCGGATCGCACGACAACCTCCGGGTTGGACCCGGCTCGGCCGGACCGGAACCAGCTCGCTGCGCCACCGCCGCAGACTAACATGCTTACTAATCGTTCGTTAGACTTTTTTAAAAAACTACTGAACGTTCGTTAATCAGCTGTGCGTCGGAAGCCCGGCGGGTGGTGGCACGCGGGATAGCTGGGCGCATGGCCGTCACCCGCAGCACCCTGTCGTGCTGATGCGTGCGCGCACCGCGTATCGCGCGGGTGCTAGCGTCTCGGCTTGTGACCCAACTGACCGCGACGGAGATCCTGGACGCCGCCGTCGAGCTATTGGACAGAGGTCCGGCGGCCCTGACGATGCGCGCACTGGCGGACCGGCTCGAGGTCACCAGCGCCGCCCTCTACTACTGGTTCCCGTCCAAGGCCCACCTGATGGATGCCATCGCCGCACACGTCGCCGCACGCATCGTCGCCGGAGAATCGGAGACCGGCTCGTGGAAGGTGCGCTTGAAAGCGCTGGCAGTCGCGATCAGGGAAGCCGCGGTGGACCACCCGCAGACCTTCAACTGGGTCTTCACCAATTACGCTTCCCAACCGCCGCTGGCCAAGATCGACGAAGCGATGGTGGCCGTCCTGCTGAACGCGGGATTCACTGCGCGCCAAGCGCTTCTGGCCAAGGGGAGCGTGCTGCGATTCGTCGTCGGCGATCTCGGGCTGACGCAGAAAACCGAGGGAGACACCGACACGTCTGATCTCGACCCGGTGCAGTACCCGCACCTGAGCAGCCTGTGCGCCGACGACGCGGCGATACCTCCGAAGGACTACCTGGATTTCGGCCTGGACCGGATCATCGACGGAATCGCTGCCGAACGGCGACGCCGCATGCGCCGCCCCACTGAGGCAGTCGGCTGACATCACGCCGGATTGCCGATAGTTAATCTACTTAACGTCCGTTAGAGTAACGGTTGCGGGCCACGCAGACCGACCCTCGGCAGGATCCCCTGCCGAAGATATCGCCAGCGCTGCACAGACATTCACGTGCTGGGCAGCCACCGCGTCGATGAGTTATGTCGCGGCGCAGTCGTCCATCGGTCCGGACATCCTTCCCCGCGGAGTGAGCTGATGTGCTGCACGCGGTTTCACGAAGAAGTGACTGCGCTGCGGCCGGAACAGTTCCGGCCGCACCGAGTTTCGAATTGCCGGGCTCAGCCGAGTATGGACGCCAAGGTTTTTCGTTCCAGGAATTCTTCCAGGCCCGCGACGCCCATTTCGCGGCCGATGCCGGACTGTTTGTATCCGCCGAAGGGCGCGTCGGGGAAGAAGTAGTTCCCGCCGTTGATGCTGAACGTGCCGGTGCGGACCCGGCGAGCCACCGCGAGGGCACGATCGTGGTCGGCGCTGAACACCGCGCCGGACAGGCCGTAGGCGGAGTTGTTCGCGATCCGGACCGCGTCGTCGTCACCGTCGTGCGCGATCACCGCCAGCACCGGGCCGAACACCTCCTCCTGGGCGATCTCGCTGTTCGGATCGACGCCCGCGAGCAGTGTGGGCTTGTAGAAGTATCCCGGCCCGGCCTTCTCCCCGCCGGTCACCAGTTTCGCGCCCTCGGCCACCGCACGCTGGACCAGACCGTCGACCTTCTCGCGCTGCGCCGCGCTGATCAACGGGCCCATATAGGTCTTGCGGTCGTTCGGGTCGCCGAAGCGCACCCGGGCCATATTGGCGGCGACCAGGTCGACGACGGTGTCGTGGTCCGCGCGCGGCACCAGCAGGCGGGTGGTGAGTGCGCAGGCCTGTCCGGCGTTGAGGGTGGCGGCGAAGGCCGCGTACTGGCCGACGCCCTGGTAGTCGGCGTCGTCGAGGGCGATCGCGGCCGATTTGCCGCCGAGTTCCAGGAAGACGCGCTTGAGGCCGTTTCCTGCGGCGGACATGATCGCCCGGCCCACCGCGGTCGAGCCGGTGAAGGTGACCAGGTCCACGTCGGGGTGGATGGTCAGCGCCTCGCCGACCGGAACCTGTTGGGAGGAAAGGATATTCACCACACCCGGCGGGATGTCGGTGTACTTCTGGATGAGCTCGCCGAGGGCCAGGGTGATCAGCGGGGTCGCCGGGGCGGCCTTGAGCACCACCGTGCATCCGGCGGCCAGGGCGGGCGCGAGCTTCGCCAGGGCCAGCTGATTCGGGTAGTTGTAGGCGATGATCGCCGACACCACGCCCGCGGCTTCCTTCTCCACCCAGCGCCGATGCTGCTGGCCGAGATATTCGACCGGGCCCAGATCCTCGGTGAAGGAGTACGTCTTCAGCAGATCGGCGTAGTACCGCACGATCTTGATCGGATCCTCCAATTGTGCTGCGCGCGTGAGGGACAGCGTCGCGCCGACCTCGGCGATGGTGAGTTCGCGCAGTTCCTCGACGTGGTCGGTCAACGCCCGGTGCAGTTGTTCCAGACACCGGATGCGCAGACCGACATCGGTCGCCCAGACTCCGTTGTCGAATGCCCCGCGCGCCGCCGCGATCGCAAGGTGGGCGTCGTTCACCGTCGCATCGGGGGCATGGCCCACCAGGGCCTCGGTGGCCGGGTTGTACGACGGATAGGTCCGCTCGGCGTCGACGAGCCGTCCGCCAATCAGCAGTTGCCGGTCGGCCTTCGACTCGTCCGCGGCGACAGATGCCGCTGATCGGTTCGTGGTCATGATCGTCTCCAAAGATGTTCGTACTCAGGTATTTCGGCCACCGTTGACGCCCAGCACCTGCCCGGTGATGTATCCGGCGTCCTCCGAGACCAGGAATGCGCAGGCCGCGGCGATGTCCTCCGGTCTGCCCGCGCGGCGCACCGGCGTGAGTTCGGCGTGGTGATCCACGGTGCCGCCGAGCAGCCCGCGACTCTCCGAATTGCGCAGCATGGGGGTGTCCACGAAACCGGGCGGAATTGTGTTCACCGTAATTCCCGACGGACCCAGTTCCAGCGCAAGGGATTTCGTGAATCCGATGACACCGGCCTTGGCCGCGACGTAGTGACTCATGAACTGCTGGCCGGAATGGGCGCTGGAGGAAGAGATGTTGATGATCCGCCCCCACCCGGCGGCCAGCATGTCCGGCACGGCCGCCTGGCAGCAGTAGAACGTGCCGTCCAGATTGACCGCCAGGGTCCGCCGCCAGACTTCGTCGGTGATGTGCAGGAACTTCTTGAACCCGGTCAGCCCCGCATTGTTCACCAGCACCAGGACCGGGCCGAGTTCCGAACGCACCCGCTCCATCGCGGCGTCCACCTGATTGCGCGAGGAGATGTCGACCTCGCCGAAGGCCGTCGCCGAATATCCCGCCGCGCGGATCTCCTCGGCGACCGTCTTCGCGGCCGTACCGTTCAGATCCAGGATCGCGACCTGAAACCCGTTCGCCGCCAACCGATGTGAGATAGCCCGGCCGATTCCCGAGCCACCACCGGTCACCACCGCGACCCGTCCGGCTGTGTCGGCTGTCCGCTCACTCACGCGACTGCCTCCTCGCCGGCCAGCGACGCACGGTGCATCAACGGATAGGTGCGCGCCGTGTCGACGAGGCGTCCGCCGATCAACAATCGTCGATCGGCCTTCGATGCGTCCGCGCTCGCGGCGGATGCCGCTGATCGCTCAGTGGTCATGATGATCGTCTCCAAAATGTCGGTACTCAAGTATTCCGGCCGCCGTTGACGCCCAGCACCTGCCCGGTGATGTATCCGGCGTCCTCCGAGACCAGGAATGCGCAGGCCGCCGCGATGTCCTCCGGTCTGCCCGCGCGTCGCACCGGCGTCAGCTCGGCGTGGTGATCCACCGTGCCGCCGAGCAACCCGCGACTCTCCGAATCGCGCAGCGTGGGGGTGTCCACGAAACCGGGCGGAATTGTGTTCACCGTGATCCCCGACGGACCCAGTTCCAGCGCAAGGGATTTCGTGAATCCGATGACACCGGCCTTGGACGCGACGTAGTGGCTCATGAACTGCTGCCCGGAATGGGCGCTGGAGGAGGAGATGTTGATGATCCGTCCCCACCCGGCGGCCAGCATGTCCGGCACGGCCGCCTGGCAGCAGTAGAATGTGCCGTCCAGATTGACCGCCAGGGGCCGGCGCCACGCCTCGTCGGTGATGTGCAGGAATTTCTTGAATCCGGGCACGCCCGCATTGTTCACCAGCACCAGGACCGGCCCGAGTTCCGCACGCACCCGCTCCATCGCGGCGTCGACCTGACTGCGCACGGAGATGTCGACCCCACCGAACCCGGTCGCCCGATGCCCCGCCGCGCGGATCTCCTCGGCGACCGTCTTGGCGGACGTCTCGCTCACACCCAGGATCGCGACCTGAAACCCGTCCGCCGCCAATCGGTGTGAGATGGCCCGCCCGATTCCGGAGCCGCCGCCGGTCACCACCGCGACCCGTCCGGCCGTGTCGGCTGTCCGCTCACTCACGCGACTGCCTCCTCGCCGGCCAGCGACGCACGGTGCATCAGACGAAATGTAGCCCGGCTCGGCACCGCGTCGGTCGATCCGCCGATCTGCCAGTGGAACGTCCCCTTCCGATACGCGGCGAGTTTGCTCTTCGACGCATCGCGGGTGATCTTCTGTATCTCACGGTATTTCGGATGACTCCCCATCGGCAGCGGCACCACCTCCCCGAGCAGCCGCGCGAACGCGACCAGCTCGTCGTCGGTCGCGTGCGCCTCCCGGAACACCACGACGCCACGGTGTTCCAGGGCGTCCAGTGTCTGCGCGGCGATCTTCTCCTCGAGCAGATCGCCGCCGTGCACACCGTTGATCTCCACGCCGGTCGTGGGCGTGAGCTCGGAAAAGTTGTATTCCATACCGGCCCTCATACCGCGGGTTCGGAGACGGTGTCGAAGAACGCGGCGCCGGAGTCGGGGATCCGCGGCTGTTTGAACACGTTCACCGGATAGGAGACCATCACCAGCGAATACATCAGCCACAGCAGCCGGGTCTCGGCCTCGGGCAGTTCGTTCAGATCGAACGCATTGAGGTATTCGATGGCTTCTTCGGCGCGCGCGGCGATCGCGTCGTAGAACGCGTCGAGTTCTTCGATGGTGCTCGCGAGGCGGGTGTCGTAGCGTTCCTGGCGGGTGGGCTTGGCCCAGGTCTGGACCCAGGGTTCGAGTTCGCTGAATGCTGCGGGGAGAATCGCGGTCGTCATCGCCTGCTCCTATTTCTGGTCGAGGGCCTGGTGGGCGGCCACCGTGTCCCGGACGACCTTGTGGAAGTTGCGGATCATCAATTCCTGATCCGACAGATGGAATTGCCGGTTCGCGCCGGTCGCCAGCGCGGAATGGGTGGCCTCGACGGTGTTCGAGTCCTGCATCGCGAATTCGATGGTGGTCTGCGCGACCATCTCCTGCGCGATCCGTTCGGCGGCGTTGCGCGGGGGCGTGAAGTAGATGTCGAGCTCGTAGCTGTGCGAGTCGACCGCTTCGGGCCAGTACTGGTAGGTGATGTAGAAACCGCGCGCCCAGATCTGCACCGAGAAGTTCGGGAACAGCCAGTAGGCGTCGTTGCCCCAGGACTTGATCCCGCCCGGATTCAGCACGCTCGGCAGCTCACCGAGGTCCGGGATGTCGTCGGGTCCGAACAGGCCGGCGCGGAGCAGTTTGTAGATCCAGCGCTGATCCCGTTTCGCGGGGCCGAGTTCGCCGGGCTTGCGCGGCGGCAGCGGTGGCGGGCCGGGCACCGAGTTCAGCATGTGCGAGGTGAACAGGTCGTAGTAGTAGGCGTCCGGCGGCGGCACCAGTTTCTCCGCCTTCGACACGTCCGGATTGATGAACCGGCCGTGCACGTACGGCGGGTGGTACCACTCCAGGATCGTGTCGATTGACAACTTCCAGTTGCCCTTGACCCGGGTCTTATAGGCGTACCGCTCGGTCAGCTGCTCGAACGGGTAGCTCTCCACTCCGGTGAACTTCTCGCCGAGGGCGGTGCGCAGCGGCTGCGCGTGCGGGTCGAAGTTCACGAAGACGAATCCGGCCCAGGTGTCGCAGTGCAACTGCGGCATGCCGAGGGCGTCCTTGTCCAGGTCGAAGAACTGGTCCTCGTTGGTGACGTGCGCGACCTTGCCGTCGAGCCCGTAGCGCCAGCCGTGGTATTTGCAGGTGAACTGGCGGCAGGAGCCCGCGGTCTCCTCGGCCGGATGTTCCTGCCACACCACCTTGTTGCCGCGGTGCGCGCACACGTTGTGCAGCGCCTTCACGGTGCCGTCGGCCTGGCGCACGATCACGATCGAGCCGAGGCCCGCGAGTTCGCGGGTGAAATAGCTGCCGGTGCGCGGAAGCTGTTCCATCCGGCCGACCTTCAGCCAGGACCGCTTGAACACCGCCTCCCGCTCGGCGAGGAAGAACTCCTCCGACACCGCGTCGTCGTAATCGACCGGGCCGGTGCCCAGTTCCGGATACTCGGGCGTGAACTTGCCACGCCCGGTGGCGAGTTTTTCCTGAATTGCCATGACACAACCTTTCTTTCGTCGTGGTTGAGGAAAATCGGTTCAGATGACGCCCGCGGCACGCAGGCGGGTGATCTCCGCCGCGTCGCGGTGCAACAGTCCGGCCAGCACCGCCTCGGTGTCGGCCCCGAGCGCCGGCCCCAGCCAGCGGATCTCGCCGGGAGTGCCGGACAGCGTGGGAAGCACGTTGGGCACCGCCAGCGGCCCGATGCGGGATTCGGCGGTGGTGACGGTGCCGCGATGGGCGAACTGCGGATCGTCGAAGATGTCCGCGATCGAATTCAGCGGTCCCGCGGGAACTTCGGCCGCCCGGCAGCGGGCCAGCGCCTCGTCCCGGGTCAGGGCGCCCGCCCACGCGGTGACCAGCGCGTTCACCTCGTCCCGCGCCGCGAGCCGGGAAGCCTTGGGGCCGAACCGGTCCGGCTCGGCCAGCGCGGGATCGCCCATGGCGCGGGCCAATCGGGCGAACATCTCGTCGTTGGAGCAGGCGATGGCGATCCAGCGGTCGTCGGCGGTGCGATAGTGGCTGTGCGGCACCACGTTCACGGTGTCCGCGCCCATCCGCTCCCGCACGAAGCCGAACTGCTGATAGGCCGGCGCGATCTCGTCCAGCACCCGGAAGATGGGCTCGTACAACGCCATGTCGACGCACTGGCCGGCTCCGGTGGCCTCCCGGGCCCGCAACGCCAGCAGCACCCCGACCACTCCGTAGAGCCCGGCGAGGTAGTCACCGAGCGAGGTGGATCCGGGGGTCACCGGCGGCCCGGCGGGTTCGCCCGCCAGCAGCGACAATCCGGCGTACGCGTGGGCGACCCGCGCGAAGCCGGGCTGATCGGCCAGCGGGCCGGTCTGCCCGTAGGCGGACATGCGCAGCAGGATCGTGCGCGGATTGATCGCCTGGATCTCCGGGAAGGAGAGCCCCCAGCGTTCCAGCACGCCAGGACGGAAGTTCTCGATCGCCACATCGGCCTCGGCGACCAACTCCCGCAACAGTTCCCGTCCGCGCGGATCGGCCAGGTTCAGCGTCACCGAGCGTTTGTTGCGGGCCTCCGACAGCCACACCAGGGTGTCGCCGCAGTCGGTCTCGGTGCCGAAGCGGCGCAGATGGTCACCGCTGCCGGGACGTTCGATCTTGACGACATCGGCACCGAACTCGCCGAGCACGGTCGCACAGTACGGACCCGCGATGTAGGTGCCCAGGTCCAGAACCCGCACTCCCTCGAGCACATGCATGTGAATCCCTCCGGCACTGTAGGTTTCGTCAGCCCTGCGGTTCGGGCCCGGTCCCGCCGCTCCAGGGCTTGTCGTCCCAGGCCCGATCCAGCGCCTCCATCCGGCCCCCGAGCGGGAAGAAGCGACGCTGGGCGTAGGTCTCGAAGCCGATGCCCTGGCCCATCTGGTCCAGGAAGGCGCGTTTGAGTTCGTGGGTGAACAGCTGGCGGGTGTAGCGCAGCGTCAGCGGCGGGCGCTTCACGAGTTCGCGGGCGAGTTCCCAAGCCCGGTCCAGCACTTGATCTTTCGGCAGCACCTCGGCGACCGCGCCCCAGTCCAGCGCCTCGCGGGCGGCGAGTTTCTTACCGG
>NZ_WEGK01000031.1 GCF_009604405.1 Nocardia macrotermitis | reverse complement strand
GCCACAACCTCGAGGACGCGTTCCTCGCGCTGACGGGAGACAACTGATATGAGCACCCTTGCCCTCGGAAATGCCTTGCCGGACGGTCGAATTCACCGGGGTGGTGGGTTCAGCTGGAAATTCTTCCGGCGGTGACCGGTGCTGGGGGGCAGGCGGTGGCGGTGGGGTTGCCTCGGCTCGGGCTGCTTGCCGCGGTCGAAATGGGGGCGGATTTGGGGCGGCTCGCGGTGGTTCCCGATCCGGGGCCCGATCCGTTGGAGGTTGCTTCGATATTGCTGGATGGGCTCGATCTGGTGGTGTTGGGGATGGGTGGTCGGGAGGTTCCGGCCGCTCGTGGGCGGGTGCTCGCCGCTCGGGCCCGGAGTAAGGGGGCCACGCTCGTGGTGGCGGGTGGGCGCTGGAGTGGTGCGACGTTGCGTATCGATACTCGGATCGCCGGGTACGGCGGTCTGGGGCGTGGTTACGGGCGGCTGCGTACCGTGCGGCTGGACGTTCGCGTTCGTGGCCGTTCGGTTCCGGAGCGCACCGGGACGCTCGATCTGATTCCTGGCGATGGACGTGTCGAATGGGTTGCCGCACAGTCCGATTCGCCTGTCGCGGTAATTTCGGAAGCGCGTCGTGCGATATCGTGACCCGGCCGATGTCGGAGTAATCATGTTGTACAACAACAGGATTCGTGGTCAGTGATGGCTCGGCGCGTAACCCGGGTGCTGGCGCTGTGGTGCCCGGACTGGCCTGCCGTCGCGGCCGCCGCGGCAGCGGATATCTCGCCGACCCGGCCGGTGGTGGTGCTGCACGCGAATCGGGTCGTGGCGTGTTCGCAACTGGCGCGCTCGGCGGGGGTGCGGCGTGGGTTGCGGCGGCGGGAGGCGCAGGCATGCTGCCCCGATCTGTATGTGGCGCAGCATGATCCGGATCGGGACGCCCGATTGTTCGAACCGGTGGCCATGGCCGTGGACGAGACCGTGCCGGGGGTGGAGTTGCTGCGGCCGGGCCTGCTGGTGCTGGCGGCGCGGGGTGCGGCGCGGTTCTTCGGTTCCGAGGAGCAGACGGCCGAACGGCTCGTCGACGCGGTGGCGGCGACCGGGGTGGAGTGCCGGATCGGGATCGCGGATCAGCTGTCCACCGCGATCCTGGCCGCCCGCCGGTCCGCGATCGTGCCGCCGGGCGCGGGTGCGCGATTCCTGGCCGCACTGCCGGTGGGTGAGCTGGCCGCCGAGCCGAGCCTGGCCGGTCCGGAACGCGTGGATCTGGTGGATCTGTTGCACCGCTTGGGATTACGCCGGATCGGTGATTTCGCCGCGCTGACCCCGACGGAGGTCGCCTCCCGATTCGGCGCCGACGCGATCGCGGCACATCGTTGCGCCCGCGCCGAACCCGAACGCGCGCCCGCGGCCCGCCCGACCGCGCCGGAACTGACGGTGGAGTACCCGTGCGATCCGCCGATCGACCGGGTCGATGCCGCCGCCTTCGCCGGTCGCCTGCTGGCGGTTCGATTGCACGACAATCTGGCCGCCGCCGCGGTGGCCTGCACCAGACTCGCGGTGACCGTGGAAACTGCTGCCGGAGAACATCTTTCGAGAATCTGGCGCTGCGCCGAACCGCTCACCCCGGAGGGCACCGCGGACCGGGTGCGCTGGCAGTTGGACGGCTGGCTCACCCAGCGCGCCCTCGGCGGCCGCCCCGACCACGACGAGTGGACCGGAATCGCGACGATCGGCGGCGAGCCCGGCGAATCCCGCATGCGACGAACACCACCGCCGAACAGGAATGCGAGCAACGCCGCGTCTCCCGGACGCGCGGCCCCGATCGTGCTGCCGCGCCTGGAACCGGTCGAGGTCGTCACGGCCGGTGCGCTGCAACTCGGTCTCTGGGGCGGGGAGGGGGAGCGGGAGGAACGATCCCGGCGCGCACTGGTCCGGGTGCAGGGCTTGCTGGGCGGGGAGGCCGTGCTGAAGGGCGTGCTCAGCGGCGGCCGCGGCCCCGCCGAACGCATCACGATGATCGCGCTCGGCGACGAACTGTCACCCGCCGCCGACCCCGCACTGCCCTGGCCCGGCCGGCTACCCGAACCCGCTCCCGCGGTGATCCTGGTCGATCGCCCCGAGGTGACCCTGGAATCCGAGGACGGCGATCGGATCTGGATCACCGAGCGCGGCCTGTTCGCCGCCGACCCGGCCCGCCTGCGCTGGGGAAGTAAGGAATGGCCGGTCACCGCATGGTCCGGCCCCTGGCCGCTGGATGAACGCTGGTGGTCCGGCGGCGACGCCGACGCCGTCCGCGCCCATGTCCTCCTTCGCGACGATGTCATGGTGCTCCTGCTGTTCGGCCGCGACCACACCTGGTACGTGGAGGGGCTCTATGACTAGTCGCCGGTATGCACGAGGACGCGGTTGCGGAGAGTGGTGGTCTCTCGTCGCGACGGTTTACCGGTGTGGAGGGTTCGACCGCTACCGAATGTCCGCCAGTGTGCCGTGCTTCAGTCCGGTGGTGAAGGCGGACGTGGGAGGGCCGCCAAGGCTCTAGCGTGCTCTAGTTTCTGCTGTTCGCGGCGGCGACCAGACGTACGGGGTGGTCGTGGTCACGGCATGTAGGCCCAGGCTCCGCAGAATCGGTGCGCTGTCGGGGGAGGCATCGACCTGGAGGTATCGCACACCTCGGGCGACGGCGAGTTCGGCGCGGGCGGCCACCAGCGCGCGATAGATGCCCCGGCCCCGCCACTGCGGCAACGTCGATCCGCCCCACAGCGAAGCGAATTCGGTCCCCGCGCGAAACACCAGCCACGCCGCCGACACCACCTCGTCGTCGTTTTCGGCGACGAGAACTCTGATCTCGTCCGGTGCGGTGCGTACCCGGCCGATCAGATCGTCCGCGAGCCAACTCCAATCCTGCTGCCACACAGTCGATTCCATGGCGGCGATCCGATGCATATCGGCGTCCTCGGTGACTTGACGTATCCGGATTCCATCCGGCCGGGACTGTGTCGTGGCAAGTTCGTCGGCGAGGCCGATCAGCACCGTCTCCGGTTCTTCCGGGACGAAACCGGCCGCGCGAAGCCGTTCGGTCAGATCGTCCGGCCGGTCGTGTCCGCGCGTCTTCCACTCCACCGCTTCACCACGCGCGGCGAAATAGTCTCGCTGCCGGGCGATCAACCGATCCAACTCGACACCGTCCGGTCCGAGATCCTTTGGGGCACTGATGAACCCGCGGAACTGCCCGACGATCCGAAGCAGCGGACCGTCCTGTTCGCAGTGAACCCCGTCCGGAAGATTGGGCGGTACTCCCCGCATCTGCTCGTCGTAAGCCGCGAGCAGGACACCGATATCCGTCATCACATCGACACTACGGGGCATCGACCAGATATACGACGGGAAGCGTTGTGCCCGTGCCGGATCCGATGTTTCTCGCACCCGCTTGCGCCGCGCCGGTGACTCCGAAATGGTGTTGCCGGGATGCGCCCGGCGGCGTCACCATCGTGGCATGGACACCTCGCGCTCCGCAGTGCTGACGCCGGAAATCGCGCCGCCCGAACGTATCGATCTCGGCGATATGGTGATGCGGCGGTGGCAGCGGGGTGATGCCGGGGCGCAGTTCCGGGCGATCGAGGCGTCGTACGAGGAGTTGCACACCTGGATGCCGTGGCTGCCCGGGCGGCGGACGTGGGAGCAACAGGCCGAGTTCATCGAGGCCGCGGTCGCGAACTGGCCCGCCGACGGGAACTGCAACTACGGCCTGTTCGATTCGGCCGGAACCCTGCTCGGCACTGTCGGGCTGCACGATCGGATCGGGCCTCCGGCGCTGGAGATCGGCTACTGGTGTCATACCGCGTATACGGGGCGCGGCGTGATCACCCGTTCGGTCGCCGCGCTGACCGGGATCGTGCTGGCCCTGCCCGGCGTCGAACGCGTCGAAATACATTGCGACGCAGCGAATGTCCGCAGCGCCGCCGTGCCCCGGCGACTCGGATGGCGGCTGGCCCGGACCGAACCGCGGGAGCGGCAGACGCCGGGAGAGTCCGGGCGGGAAATGGTCTGGGTGTGTGAAAGTGCTGATCTACCAGTGGGTTCCGGGGACCAGGCGGGCCGCGCGACGCAGCACGGTGCGGGTGACGCGACCGGCCGGTGAGCGGTCCTGATGCGGTTTACCCTGCGGCACAAGATCTTCCGCGGGCCGGTCCGATATCGCTTCGCCCCTGGCGGCGGGGGAGTCGGGCAGGGCGCGGTAGTAACGGTGCAGGACCCGATCCTTGATGCGTGGGGTGAGCAGGCTGCCGTATTCGGCGAGGGTGCCCAGGGGGACGTCGATGCGTTTCGGGCGTTCGGTCAGCGCGCGCACGATGGTCGCGGCGGCCCATTCGGGGGATTCCGAGGGGCCCTGTTTGCCGCTGGGCGCGATCATCGGGGTGCGTACCAGCGGCATGTGGATGGTGGTGAAAGTGACGTTGTCCGAGAGCATTTCGATCGCGGTCACCTCGGCGAACTTGTCCAGTGCGGCCTTGGAGGCGAGGTAGGCGGCGAAACGCGGGGTGGCGACCTGCACACCGGCGCTGGAGATGTTGACGATGTGGCCGAACCCGCGTTCGCGCATCTGCGGCAGCAGCGCCAACGTCATCCGGACCGCGCCGAAATAGTTGACCGCCATGGTGCGCTCGAAGTCGTGCATCCGGTCGGTGGAGCGGTGTACGGCCCGTCGGATGGACCGTCCGGCATTGTTGACCAGCATGTCGACGTGCCCGTGCTGTTCGAAGACGGTCGCGAGGGTCTGCTCGACCGATCCGGCGTCGGTCACATCGCAGCGATACCCGTACGCCTGCCCGCCCGCGGCCCGCACCTCCTCGACCACCGCGGTCAGCTCCTCCTCGCGGCGAGCCAGCAGCAGCACCACCGCGCCCTTCCCGGCGACCGCCAGCGCGGCGGCCCGGCCGATACCGGAGGAGGCCCCGGTGATGAGGACATGTCTGCCGGTCAGATCCACTCGGCCACGCCGAGGCTGATCGGCCACGTGATCGTCGGTCATCGCCGCTCCTTCGCAGATCGATTCACCCTGAACTTACTCCAAAGTAAGTTCCGTCGGCAATGGTGTCCGGTGCGCATCACACGGGTCGCGCTCCGGCCCAGCGGTGCAGGGCTGTGCTGAGATCGGCAATGGCCTGGTCGTCGACGCTCGTGCAGGCCCACGCGACGACGCCGTCCGGGCGGACCAGCATTCCGACCGGGAGGCCGTCGGACATACCGCTTGGGTGGCTGTCGGTCGTATCGCTCGGATGGCCGTGGGGCATATCGCTCGGATGGGCGTGGGGCGGATCGCACTCGGTCAGGCTGCGCACCCGCTCGGGCCAGGCTGTGGCGAGGCGGGCGAACTTACCGTCGGGGCTCCGGTCGAGCAGTAGGAATTTGCCGTCGTGACCGTGGTCAGCCAGGCGGGAACCGTCGCGTAACCACAGGTCGGGGGCGTAGCGGCCGATCAGTTCGTGGTTGCCGGGCAGGTCGATGCGCTGGGTGACCCCGGCGATCTTCTTGACCGCGTGGGTGGTGCCGTCGCGGGTGTTCAGCAGATCGGCGACGACTTCGCGCAGGGCGGCGGATTTGGCGTCCCCGCGCAACACCGCGATCTGGGCTCGCGTCCAACTCATCACCCAGGTGCCAAGGGGGCGTCGCTCGGCGTCGTAGCTGTCGAGGAGGTTCTCGGGAGATCGACCGGCGATCACGGCGGCCAGTTTCCAGCCGAGGTTCATCGCGTCACCCGCGCCGAGGTTGAGTCCCTGGCCGCCGAACGGCGGGTGCACGTGCGCGGCATCGCCTGCCAGCAGTATCCGGCCCGATCGGTAGGTCGCGGCCTGACGGGTGTTGTCGCTCCAGCGACTCGCCGGGGCACGCAGCGCGGTCAGGGTGACGTCGGTACCCGAGACCCGCCGCAGACTCGCCTGTAGTTCCGCGAGGGTGACCGGCGCCGTGCGGTCGGCGACGGCGCCGAATTCCATGACCGCTATCCGGCCCGGTTGCGGCCCGCAGCGGTAGACGCCTGCGGCCGACCACACCCATCCGTCGGCGAGCCCGCTCGGCTCGGCGATGTCGGCCACCGCTTGATAACCGGTGAGTTCCGGTGCGGCGCCGGGGAATTCGATACCCGCCAGGCGACGCACGGCGCTGTGCCCGCCGTCGCACCCGACCAGCCACCCGGTGCGTACCGGCCCGGCCGCGGTACCGACGAGCACCCCGTCCCCGGTGTCCTCGACCGCGACGACCTCCACCCCGCGATGCACCGGCACGCCGAGCCGCGCGACGTGTTCGGCGAGCAGCGCCTCCAGTCTCGGCTGCGGCACGAGGCGCACGCCGGATGCCGCGGCATGTGCGGTGAAGTCGGGATCGGACCAGTCCACGAGTTCGGGATCGAGACTCATCCCCGCGAAATGTCCGGTGAATCGCGATACCGCACCGGGCGCTCGGTCGCCCACCCAGCCGCCGGGTGCGCCGGTCCGGGCGAGCGTTTCGCGCTGCATCTGTGCGGCGGCGGGCAGCAGTCCGCGTCGGTCGAGGGCCTCGGCGGTCGGAATGTTGATGCCCTGCGCCTTCATCGCGTCGTCCGGCTCGGTCCGGCGCTCGAGTACCTGCACCGATACTCCCGCCAGGGCCAGTTCGGCGGCGAGCAGCAGTCCCACCGGTCCGGCCCCGGCCACGGTCACGTCCATATCCTGATTCACGTCGGTAATCACGAACACCGTTCTAGTTACGAACAGTGTTCGTGTCAAGGTATGGTGATCGAGTGAACCCCAGAGATCGACGTGCGGCGCGACATCGGCCACCGAATCCCGAAGCCGCCGGATCGCGCCGCCGCAAGACCGTGTTCACCGTCGAACAGGTCGTCGACACCGCGCTGGACCTGGTGGCCGCGGTGGGGTTCGAGGCGCTGACCATGCGTCGCCTGGCCGCCGCGCTCGACACCGGCCCCGCCTCGCTCTACGCCCACGTGGTCAACAAGGCCGACCTCGACGAACTGCTCATCGGACGGTTGTGTGCCGCACTCGACCTCCCCGAACCCGATCCCGCGCGCTGGCGCGACCAGATCCGCGACGTGTGCGTCCGGTTCCGCGATCAGTACCTGAAATATCCGGGCATCTCCCGCGCCGCCCTGGCCATGACGCCCACCGACCTCGAGATCGTGCGCGTGCACGAGGGCATGCTGGCGATCCTGCTCGCGGGCGGTATCGCCCCGCAGGACGCCGCCTGGGCCATCGACGCCCTCCTGCTGTACACCGCCGCCTACTGCCTGGAGTTGTCGATCGCCCGTCAGCGCGCCGTCACCGACGACATCGCCTGGGTCCTCGACCGCGCCGAACTCCACCGCCGCCTCACCGCCCTCCCCGCCGAAACCTTCCCGCACACCATCCGCCACGCCACCGAACTCACCGCGGGCGAACACCACGACCGCTTCGACTTCAGCCTCGGCTTGATGCTGGACGGTCTCGCGCGTCGCTGATCGGTTGTGCCGCAACCACGATGAGTGCGATCGGTGTTCCATTGGTGCCGGGATGCGCAATCGGGTGGATTCGCGCCCGTGCTGCGGTCCGTGTCGGTCGAGTGCTTGCGGTGGCCGGAATATCGATGACCTGTCGACTTCACCCTCGGCTTGATGTCGGGCGGTCTCGCGCTTCGCTGATCGGTTGTGCTGCAACAACTTCGGTGACATCCAGGGGCGTTCGCTGTTCGTGTGATCGAGTGGTGCTGCCTGTCGGTTCTCGTGCGTCGTCGCTGTGTCACCGATCCGGGATAGGCTGAGTCGATCGTCGGCGAACATCGTCGCGGCTGGGGAGGGGATCGTCTTGTTGGTCAGGGTGTTGCGGTGTCTGTTGGTGCTGTTGCTGGCGGCGGCCGCGGTCGACGTTGCTGCTCGCGCCGAGGCGGTGCCGTCGCATCCCGCGCCGGTGGTCGTGACGTTGCCTGAGCCGACCGGTCCTGATCCGATCGGCGTGACGGATCTGCATCTGGTCGACGCGTCCCGTCGGGATCCGTACGTCCCCGGTCGTGCCCGCGAATTGATGATCAGCGTCTGGTACCCCGCCGCCGATGTCGCGGGAGTGCCGGTGCGGCCGTGGCTTGCTCCCGATCTCGCCCGCATGTATCTCCAGAGCCTCACCGCCTACGGTATTTCGCCGTCGATGCCCTCGACGCTGGCACCCGGTCACGGTCATATCGATGCGCCCGCGGACGTATCCGGGAGAGGACGTCCGGTGCTGTTGTTCTCGCCGGGTATGGGCATGCCGAGCGAGCTGAGCACCGCGCAGGCCGAAGATCTCGCCAGCCACGGTTTCGTCGTGGTCGGCCTCGGCCACACCTACGAGACGTTCGCGACCCGATTCCCCGGCGGGCGGATCGAGAAGAGTGTGCTGCCACCGGCCGATCGCGCCCGGACCGCGGCTCAGGCCGCGGCCGCGTTGCCGATCCGACTGGCCGACACGCGGTTCGTACTCGACCGGCTCGCCGACATCGCCGCCGGTACCGACCCGGATGCCGACCGCCATCCGCTACCGCGCAACCTCGCCCGAATACTCGATATGTCGAAGGTCGGGATGTTCGGACATTCCCTGGGCGGCGCCACCGCGGCCCAGGCGATGCACGACGACCGGCGGATCTCGGCGGGCGCGAATCTCGATGGCGCGCTGGCGGGTTCGGTGATCGCCGACGGGCTGGACCGCCCGTTCCTGCTCGTGAGCGCGGGGCATACCCGTGACGACGACCCGGGGTGGCGGCAGTTCCGGGCCGACAGTCGCGGACCGCGACCACGTTTCCGGTTGGACGGTGCGCAGCATCTTTCGTTCTGCGACAACCAGTTGATCGTGTCCGCGCTCGCCACCGCAGCAGGTACGTCACCCGCGATCACCGCGCAACTGGTCGGCACCATCGATCCGCGCGACTCGCTCGATCTACAGCGCGGCTATCTGCGCACCTTCTTCGATACGACATTCGGTCGATACGACGATCTGGTCCGGGCTCCGGGCACCCTGCTGCATCCGGAAATGATCCCGGTTCCGTAGGTTCCGGCCTGCGAGCATCGCCCAAGTCGAGCCCTCGGCTCGACGTGCTCGAAGCGTGGATCGGGCAATCGTGCCGAAAATTTGAAACACCTCCATTGTCGAATGTATGTTCGATAAAGAAAGAACCGAATGGTTGGTTGGAGGTGGGTATGGGCTGGGGTCAGGGCCCGCCGAACTGGGCGGAGATGGAGCGGGTGCTGTCCGGGCGGCCGGGACGGGAGCGGCCCGAGAGGGACGGCGGCGACAGTCCGGCCTGGTCACGTAAACGCGGTGCGTACCGGGCGGGGGAGCGGGCACGCGATACGGAACCGGTGGTGCCGTACGCGGAACTGCACGCGCATTCGGCCTACAGCTTTCTCGACGGCGCCTGCCAGCCCGAGGAACTCGTGGAGGAGGCGGTGCGGCTCGGCCTCGAGGCGCTCGCGCTGACCGATCACGACGGGTTCTACGGCGTGGTCCGGTTCGCCGAAGCAGCGCGGGAATGGGGGCTGCCGACGGTGTTCGGCGCGGAACTGTCCCTGGGTGACGCGCTCGAGGACGGTCCGGGAGACACCGAGCCGCGCGCGGGCAGCCCCGATCCGGGCGGCACCCATCTGCTGGTGCTCGCCCGTGGACAGCAGGGGTACAGCCGGTTGTCGCGGGAGATGTCGTTCGCTCACATGACGGGCGGGGAGAAGGGGATCCTGCGCTACGACCTGGACCGGCTCACCGACGCGGCGGACGGGCACTGGCAGATCCTCACCGGATGCCGCAAAGGCCATGTGCGCCGGGCACTTCGCGAAGGCGACGCGCAGGCCGAGGCCGCGCTGCGCGACCTGGTGGAACGTTTCGGCGCCGACCGGGTCACCGTGGAACTGACCCGGCACGGCACCGCGACCGACGACGAACGCAACGCCCGGCTCATCGCCCTCGCGGACCGGGTCGGCCTGCCGATCGTCGCCACCACCGCCGCGCACGTCGCCGCACCCCACCAGCGTCGGCTGGCGATGGCACTGGCCACGGTGCGGGCCCGGCGCAGTCTGGACGGAATGGACGGCTGGCTCGCGCCCGCCGGTGGGGCGCACCTGCGTTCCGGTGCGGAGATGGCGCAACTGTTCACCGCCTGTCCGCAGGCGGTGCCCAATGCCGTTGCCCTGGCCGAGGAATGCGCCTTCGACCTCGAGTTGATCGCGCCGGAACTGCCGCCGTTCACCGTTCCCGACGGATACGACGAGGATTCCTGGCTGCGCAGCCTCACCTACGCGGGAGCCGAGCGGCGTTACGGCCCGCGCGCGGCGCATCCGAAGGCGTACCGCCAGCTCGATCACGAACTACAGGTGATCTCGGGAATGCGTTTTCCCGGTTACTTCCTGATCGTGCACGACATCGTCGAATTCTGCCGGGAGAACGACATCCTGTGTCAGGGCAGGGGTTCCGCGGCCAATTCCGCGGTCTGCTACGCCATCGGCATCACCAATGTGGACCCGGTGGCCAACGATCTGCTGTTCGAACGTTTTCTGGCCCCCGAACGCGACGGTCCGCCCGATATCGACGTCGATATCGAATCCGATCGCCGAGAAGAGGCGATTCAGCACGTCTACAGCAGATACGGCCGGGAATACGCGGCGCAGGTGGCCAATGTGATCACCTATCGCGGCAAGTCCGCGGTGCGCGATGCCGCACGGGCGCTGGGCTTTTCGACCGGACAGCAGGACGCCTGGAGTAAAGGGGTGAGCCGCTGGCACGGCGTCGCGCAGGAGACGGATTCCGATATTCCCGCCGAGGTGCTGGACCTCGCGGGCCAGATCGAGGGCCTGCCACGGCATCTGGGCATCCATTCCGGCGGCATGGTGATCTGCGATCGGCCCATCGCCGATGTCTGCCCGGTGGAATGGGCGCGGATGCCCGGACGCAGTGTGCTGCAATGGGACAAGGACGATTGCGCCGTCGCGGGATTGGTGAAATTCGATCTGCTCGGTCTGGGTATGCTCTCGGCGCTGCACTACATGATCGATCTGGTGCGCGAGCACGAGGGGGAATCGATCGATCTGCATCGGCTCGATCTCGCCGAACCCGCTGTGTACGAAATGCTTTCGCGCGCCGATTCGGTGGGGGTGTTCCAGGTGGAGTCGCGGGCGCAGATGGCCACTTTGCCCCGGCTGAAACCGCGTAAATTCTACGATCTCGTGGTGGAGGTGGCGCTGATTCGGCCCGGTCCCATTCAGGGTGGTTCGGTGCATCCCTATATCCGTCGCATCAACAAGCAGGAGAAGGTCACCTACGATCACGATGCCCTGAAGAACTCGCTGTCCCGAACGCTCGGCATTCCGCTGTTCCAGGAACAACTCATGCAGATGGCCGTCGACGTGGCCGGTTTCACCGCGGCCGAGGCGGATCAACTGCGCCGGGCGATGGGGTCCAAGCGTTCACCGGAGCGAATGGAGCGACTGCGCGGGCGGTTCTATCGCGGAATGCGCGAATTACACGGCATCACCGGTGATTTGGCCGACCGGATCTACGAGAAGGTGTACGCCTTCGCGAATTTCGGTTTCCCGGAAAGCCATTCGCAGAGTTTCGCCGCGCTGGTCTTCTATTCGGCGTGGTTCAAACTGCATCATCCGGCGGCGTTCTGCGCCGGACTGCTCAACGCCCAGCCGATGGGCTTCTACTCCCCGCAATCGCTGGTCGCCGATGCCCGACGGCACGGGGTGGTGGTGCGCGGGCCCGATGTGAACCACAGTCTCGCCGCGGCCACCCTGGAAGAACGCGGGACGCGAGTGCGGCTCGGATTGGCCTCGGTCCGGCATATCGGCGACGACCTGGCCGAACGGATCGTCGCGGCCCGCTCCGGCGGCCCCTACACCTCCTTCCTCGACCTGACCGGACGCGTGGAACTGACTGTGCCGCAAGCGGAATCGCTGGCCACCGCCGGTGCGCTGGACAGCCTCGGGATCACCCGGCGCGAGGCGCTGTGGGCCGCGGGCGCCGCGGCGGGGGAACGCGCGGATCGGCTGCCCGGCACCGGTGCGGCAACCACCGCACCCACCCTGCCCGGGATGAGCGAGCTGGAGTCGGCCGCCGCGGATGTCTGGGCGACCGGCGTCTCACCCGGCAGCTATCCGACCGAATTCCTTCGCCCGCAACTGGATGCGCTGGGCGTGATACCGGCCGCCGGACTACTCGCGGTGCCCGACGGCTCGAAGGTACTGGTGGGCGGGGCCGTCACCCATCGGCAGCGGCCCGCCACTGCGGCCGGGGTCACCTTCGTCAATCTGGAGGACGAGACCGGCATGGTGAACGTGGTGTGTTCGGTGGGGCTGTGGCAGCGTTATCGCCGCATCGCGCAGGGCGCGTCCGCACTGCTGGTGCGCGGACGGGTGCAGAATGCCGAGGGCGCGGTCACTGTCGTCGCGGAACATCTGCGGCGCATGGATCTTCGCGTCGCATCGCGCTCCCGCGACTTCCGGTGAACCCGGCGGCGGATGCGTCGGGCATCCGCCGCGCCCGGCTCAGAAGTCGCTGCCGCCGCCCCCGCCGCCGTCACCACCGCCACCGTCGAACCCGCCGCCGCTGTCGCCGCCGAAGCCGTAATCGCCTCCGCCGCCGCCGAAGTCGCCGCCCTGATAACCCTGGTCGTAACCGCCCTGGTCGTAGCTCTGGTCCTGGCGATCGCGCTCCTCCTCGCGGCCTTCCATCTTCCCGAGCTCGTAGCCGAGCAAGCCGCCGCCCACCGCGCCACCGACCGCGCCGAGGCCACCGGCCATCCCGGGGCTTATCCCGCCGCCCTGGTTGTAACCCGGACCGTAGCCGCCGTAACCGCCCTGACCGTAACCACCGGGGCCGTAGCCGCCCGGCGCGCCGCCGCCACCGGGGAATCCACCGCCGCCACCGCTGCGCCGCCGCCGGATTACCGCCACGACGACGGCCACGATCAGGATCACGATGATCAGCGGGCACAGCCAGCCCATCCAGCTGCTGCCGTGGCTCGTACTCGTGGCGTGGTGCTGATGCCGTTGCGGCGCAATGCTGTTCGCGCTGCCGGCCTGGTCGGCGGTGCTCGCCAGGGATTGCAGCGCGGCCACCGTCGCGCCGGTGTAGTCGCCGGATCCGAACGCGCCCTTGAACGCCGCGCCCGCGGCCGAGGTGTCCCGGATGTGGGAGTTCGAACCGGTCTCGATCGCCAGCCGCCGCGACTTGGTGTTGATCGCGATCACCACGTCGGTCGGGTTCTTCACGTCCTTCTTCGCCTGGCTCTCGAAGGCGGAGTTGTCGTCGGAGAACTTCTCGGTGGTGTAGACCTGCACCGGATCGGACAGCGCGTCACCGGCCGTGGTCACGCGCCCGGCGTCGAGCACCTTCGAATCGTCGTGAATGGTGACCGGACCGGCCAGGGCCGCACCCGTCGTCACCAGGACTATGCCCGCTGTCATTGCCAGCAGGACTGTCAATCGCTTGAACATACCGCACTCTCTGGTCGTTGCCAGGGCCCTGCCGCCCCCGTCCCTACGCGAGCGTACCGGGTCTCACAGACAAGACTCGGCGGTCTGGAATCGGCAGGTTCGGATCCGGGAGAACGCGCACCCGAATTCTGTTCCCGCACCCTTTGCAAGCTGCGAAAAGGGTGCGTCTGCCGGGAAAGGGTGCGGCTGTGAATTGATCCGTGACAGGCCCGTATCGGGCTGGATACGGTGCCGGAAGTCGGTCGTAGTCGTTCGAGCAAGGGGGAACAATGTCCGGTTCGGGTGTGGTCGGTGAGGCGTGTGTGGTCGATGCGGACGCGGTGGCGCGATTCGGCCGGCTCGCGCGGCAGGCGGGTCGGGAACTCGACGGGGTCCGCGGCGCGGCGATCCGGATCGCCGAGCTGATCGGCGCTCTGGTTCCGCACAGCGTCACGGTGTCGCTGCTGTGCGAATCGACCTGTACCGCGGCGGATCTGGTCCAGCGCAGTGCCGATCGTCTCGGTGGATTCGGTGCGCGCGCGGAGCACGCGCTCACCGCGTTCGTCGAGGCGGATCTCGCGCACGGCCGCCTGCTCGCCGGGTTGGAGGTGCGGATATGACCCCGCCGCGCTCGGTGCTGGTGACCTGGCGGGCGCTCGAGGCCGCCCAGGCGATGCGGATCGAATTCGGCAGGCACATCGAGGATCTGGAGACGTTGTCGGCCGCGGTGCGCACGGAATGTCACCGGCTCGACGGTGACGGCTGGCAGGGCGCGGCCTTCGAGGCGATGCTCGCCTCGGTGGAGACGGCGCATCGGCACGACCGGATGCTCTGCGATCAGGCCGGACAGCTGTGTGCCGCAGGCGCTGTGGCGCTGTCCGATCTGCACTACACCGCGTTGGCGTTACTGGACCATGTCGCCGATGCCGAGGCGGCCGGATGCACCGTCGCCGATGATTGGACGGTCACCGCCGGATCGTCGGTGGGTGTCGCCGGATCTTCGGCGAGCGCCGAGTGGTCCGAGGTCATCGTCGAGGCGGTGGCGGCATTCGATCGCGCCGAGGAGCGCGGCAGACGGGCCGTCCTGGCCGTGGAACGCGAAATGCGGCATCTGGCCGCGGCGACAATTCCATCCGCCGCCGCGCAGACGGTTACCAGTGCGGCGCAGGCGGTTCCCGCGACGAACTCGGCTGATGCGGTGGATTCGACTCCCGCGCAGGTGGTTTCGGCAGCACTGGTGAACGATTCCGGCGGCGGCACACCTCTCGCGCCGAATGTCGTCACCGAAAACACCGCTCCCGCAGCGATATCCACCCCGCCGCCACCGCAACAACCCGCGCTGTCCGAGGGCATCACGGCCGAGCAACTCACCGCGATCATGCCCGATCTGCCGATGGACCGGGCCCAGCAGTACTTGCCCGCGCTCAATGCCGCCATGCGGGAGGGCGATATCACCACGCCCGGTCGGCGAGCTGCCTTCCTGGCGCAACTGGCCCACGAGAGTTGTGAATTCCGGTATTTCGAGGAGCTGGGCGACGATGCCTACTTCCATCAGTACGATCCGGGCCAGCCCAATACCGCCGCCGGTAATACCCAGCCCGGCGACGGCCCGCGCTATCACGGTCGCGGCCCCATTCAGTTGACCGGCCGCGCCAACTATCGCGCCGCCGGTCAGGCCCTGGGCCTGGACCTCGAGGGAAATCCCGCACTGGCCGCCCAGCCGGACGTCGGCTTCCGGATCGCCCAGTGGTACTGGACTTCCCGCGATATCAACGCCCTGGCCGACGCCAGCGATTTCGCTGCCGTCACCCGGGCGGTGAACGGTGGATACAACGGCTTGCAGGCCCGCGAGAGCTACTACCGGCGAGCCCTGGAGGTGCTCGGATGAGCGGCCGGACCCCTTGCGGGGCAACGATTTCGGCGCTGATCGGGTGTGTTCTGATCGTCTCGGGCTGTACCGCCGGACTGTCTCCGGTGCGATTGGACGCGGATGCGAGCGCCGAAGCGGCGGTGAGTGTGCGGGAGTTCGTCTTCCGCACCCGCACCGAACTGGTGCTGGCCACCTCGCGTCGGGTGATCGCGCGATACGACGGTAACTACTCCGAAAGCGGTTTCACACAGGACAACTCGCTCATCTACGCCCTCGATGCCGCCGGTCGGATCACCGCGATGGAGGTGGGACGCGGCATAATGCTGCCGGGCCGGGTGGATTGCCACTGTGCTCGCGTCTTCCCGTTGCGCGGTACGACGGTCGGCTGGTGGCAGCAGCCGGACGGGTTCGTCCAGGCCGACCTGCGCGATCCACACCCCGCCGCCCGTGCCAGGGTCGCGCTGCCTGCGCCGGATTCGATCGCGCCGGGCGTGGTGTTGTCGGGCCCGCATCTGCTCGCGGCCGGTGAGCGGGTGCTCGTGCTCGATCGGGTCGAATCGCCGCCCGGTGCGTCCTGGGGCGTCAACCATCTATCCCTCGTCGATACCGACACCGGTACGGTGCGTGCGCTGGGCCGGATCCAGGGCGTGAACACCGCTTTCGACCGGGCGGTGCTGCGACCGGACGGGCAGGCGGTCGCGATCGCGGGTCACGTGCGTGACGGAATTGCCTGCGGCACAGCGCGATTACTGCGGATAGACCTGCTGAGCGATCGAATCGACACGCTCGACCCGCCCGCGGCCGCGGCCTGTTCCTCCCTGGAGGATCTGCGCTGGGACGGCGCGGATCTGACCGTCACCCACGCGAGTTGGGAGTCCGCATCGCCGGGGCGGGTCCTCACCACCGTCTGGAACCGGTCCGGTACCCGCTGGGAGCGTCGCGGCGGCGGTGACACCCTCCGGTACGGTTCGCTCACTCCGGCGGCGTCCCTCGAGATCCGGCGCACCGGTTCCGAGCAGCCGCGCGCAACCCATACCGGCGATCTGCTGCTCAGCACTCCCGGGCAGTCGCAGGTCCTCGCCCATGACGTCCTCGACGTGTGGCTCCCGCATGTCTAGCCGCCGGGTGCGGGATCGTCCCGCCGGGTGGTTCGGCGCGCGCGGTTACGCTGTGCGGCATGCCGACCGTGGTCCGGGCGACCATCACGCCCAACAGCCGTAAGGGCCCGCTCGTCGAGGTCCTCGAGGACGGCGCCCTGCGGTTGTACGTGCGGGCGCCGGCGGTCGAGGGCAAGGCGAACAAGGCGGCGATCGAACTGCTGGCCGCGCACCTGGGCGTATCCAAGAGCTCGGTTCGGCTCACCGGCGGCGCGACCTCCCGCTTCAAGCGCTTCGAGATCGCCGACTGACACCGGCCGGGCCCGCGCCGCGCCGGAAACTACACCGCACCCGGAAAGCCCAGCTGCCGCCACGCCTCGTACACCGCGACCGCGGCGGCATTGGACAGATTCATCGACCGCCGACCGGGCAGCATCGGAATCCGCACCCGCTCGGTGATGTGCGGATCGGCCAGCACCTCCTCGGGCAGTCCGGTCGGCTCCGGGCCGAACAGCAACACATCGCCCTCGCGATAGTCGATATCGGTGTGCCGCGTATCGGCAGCCGCGGTGAAGGCGAACGTCCGCTCGGGATTCAGCGATTCCCATGCGGCGGAAAGGTTTTCGTGCACGGTGACCGAGGCCAGATCGTGATAGTCCAGCCCGGCCCGGCGCAGCTTGGGCTCGGACAGATCGAAGCCCAGCGGCTCGATCAGATGCAGCGAACATCCGGACCCGGCCGCCAGCCGGATCGCGTTACCGGTATTCGGCGGAATCCGTGGTTCGAAGAACATCAGCCTCAACACAACAGAACGCAGCCTTTCCTCCCGTCCGGACCGCTAGAACCCTATGTCCCCGCCGCCCCCACCCGGGGGCCGGGCCACTTCGGCCGTCGAATGCGAGAATCGAGGTGTGACCGATGCTTCCGCGACCGCTCAGTCCGACCGTCCGCTCGGATTCCTGCGTAACCAGCTGCCGATGCTGCTGGTGGCGGTCGTGCTGCTGGTGGCCGTGGTGTTCCTGGTCCAGGATCGGTGGCGGCGCGGGGCGTTCGTCATCGGCGGTGCGCCGCTGCTGGCCTCGGCGCTGCGGCTGGTCCTGCCGGAGGTGCGGGTCGGCCTGCTCGCGGTGCGTGGCAGGCCCTTCGACGTGGTCGCCTACGCGGTACTGGGCGGCACGATCATCGCGCTGGCGGCGACGATCAGCAGCCTGGGCGTGGGCTGAACCGCCCGCACCGCACCCGAGCCGCCCGCGCTCACGGCCGCACGTTGCGGGCCAGATCCATCGTCTGGGCCAGCAGTTTGCCGACCGCCTCGGTCTCGGTCAGGAATCCGTCGTGGCCGTCCCGCGAGTGCACGACCTCGAGCCGCGCGCAGCCGGGCAGCAGATCGGCCAGTTCCTGCTGCGTGCGCAGCGGATACAGCCGGTCCGAGTCGACACCGCCGACCACGCACGGCACCGAGGTCGTGGCGAGCGCCGCGGCCACCCCGCCGCGCCCGCGGCCGATGTCGTGCCGGTTCATGGCGTCGGTCAGCAGCACGTAGCTGGCCGCGTCGAAGCGGTTCGCGAGCTTGTGGGCCTGATGGTCCAGATAGCTCTGCACCGCGTAGCGGCCGCCGTGCCAGGGGTCCTCGTCGCCCTGCGCGCGATTCTCGAAACGGTGATCCAGTTCGAAATCCGTGCGGTAGGTCAGGTGCGCGATGCGCCGGGCGATACCCAGTCCGCTCGTCGGGGTGCGGCCGGTGCCGTGATAGTCGCCGTCCTGCCAGTCGGGGTCGGCGGTGATGGCGGCGATCTGGGTGGTCTGGGTACCGATCTGATCCGCGGTCGCGCGCGGTCCGACGGCCAGCACCAGCGCCGCGCCCACCCGCTCCGGATGTCCGACGATCCACTCCAGTACGCGCATGCCGCCCATCGAGCCGCCCGCCACCGTGGCGATCCGCTCGATGCCCAGCAGATCGAACAGCGCGACCTCCGCGCTCACCTGATCGCGGATGGAGATCCGGGGAAACCTTGCCCCCCAAGGCTTTCCGTCCGGACCGGGGGATGCCGGACCGGTGCTGCCCTTGCAACCGCCCAGCACGTTGGTGGCGATCACGCACCACTCGTCGGTGTCCAGCGGTGCGCCGGGGCCGACGATGCCGTCCCACCAGCCGGGCAGCGGATGCAACTCGTCGGGCGCGCCGGTGACGTGCGAATCGCCGGTCAGCGCGTGCTCGATCAGTACGACGTTGTCCGCCGCGGGCGACAGTTCGCCCCAGCGTTGGACGGCCAGTTCGACACCGGGCACCACGGCCCCGCTCTCGAGCCGGATATCGCCCACGTCGATGGTGGCCAGTGTGCCGTTCGGCGGCGGCAGCAGGGTAGCTGCGTGATTACCGGATGTGCTCGGGTCGATGCTCGCGGTCACCGTGCCACCGCCGCTTCGAGCGGCGCGATCCGCCTGTCCCTCGGCCTCGCGGTCATCGCGCGGACCGTCCACGCACGGCTGGCCGGAACCGGGTCGACGACGGAGGAACACACGTCCTCGATGGTAGCCACAGCGTTCCGGGGCTTCGGTGTCGCGCGGAGAAACCGGGGCCGACCGGCGGATATCGGTGTGTGTCGCGGGCTGTGCGACACGGCACGCGGTACGGAGCCCGGATCGGTCGCGGGCGCGGTCGAGTTACTCATGTCATGCTCCGAAAGGTCTGCCGGCGGGTGTCAGCGGGGTCCGGATAATGGACGGCTACAACACATTTCGGGAATCCTCCTGAAGATCGCGCTTGCTCCCGGCCTTCGGGAGCCCGGTCATCACCCGGAGCACCCCACCGCAACAGGAGGGTTGCCGACCAGCGAGCCGGGGCTTGGCGCTGATGCTCATGACCTTCCGGACATCGTAGCCGCAGCGCGCGGGAGTCCGAAACCCGTGGCCGATTTCACGAGCTCCGGCCGGAATCGCCGGGGTGTTGCGCAGGTTGCAGGCGATGACAGGCGAACCGTGCAAATGTGATGCATATATCACTCGGGGCAGGTCCGGTGCCGATGAGATCCACTGCACCAGTACGCTTGTCTTGTTTGGCACCTCGAGTCTCGTGGACAACACGGGGCGTATACGTTGTCTGTTGAACAGCTGGGTCCGCTCACAAGCGTGTTCACCTGGCGGAACAATGGGAGCACCATCCTAGGAGGACACGAAGATCCATGTCCAAGATCAAGGTTGAGGGAACCGTCGTCGAACTCGACGGCGACGAGATGACCCGCATCATCTGGCAGTTCATCAAGGACAAGTTGATTCACCCGTACCTCGACGTGAATCTCGACTACTACGACCTCGGTATCGAGTACCGCGACAAAACCGACGACCAGGTGACCGTCGACGCCGCCAACGCCATCAAGGAACACGGCGTCGGCGTCAAGTGCGCCACTATCACCCCCGACGAGGCGCGCGTCGAGGAATTCGGCCTCAAGAAGATGTACCGGTCGCCCAAC
Source organism: Nocardia macrotermitis (assembly GCF_009604405.1). Lineage (GTDB taxonomy): Bacteria > Actinomycetota > Actinomycetes > Mycobacteriales > Mycobacteriaceae > Nocardia > Nocardia macrotermitis. The sequence goes on along the minus strand of NZ_WEGK01000031.1, from coordinate 20,176 downwards.
GGCACCATCCGCAACATCCTCGGCGGCACCATCTTCCGCGCACCGATCATCATCTCGAACGTTCCGCGCCTGGTCGCGGGTTGGACGAAGCCGATCATCATCGGCCGCCACGCCTTCGGCGACCAGTACCGCGCCACCGATTTCAAGGTGCATCAGGCCGGTACCGTCACGCTCACCTTCACCCCGGAGGACGGCAGCGAGCCGATCGTCCACGAGGTCGTCAAGATGCCCGAGGACGGCGGCGTCGTCATGGGTATGTACAACTTCAAGAAGTCGATCGAGGACTTCGCGCGGGCCTCGCTGAACTACGGCCTGCAGCAGAACTACCCGGTGTATCTCTCGACGAAGAACACCATCATGAAGGCCTATGACGGCATGTTCAAGGACACCTTCCAGGAGGTGTTCGAGACCGAGTTCAAGCCGCAGTTCGACGCGGCCGGCCTGACCTACGAGCACCGGCTGATCGACGACATGGTCGCCTCCTCGCTCAAGTGGGAGGGCGGCTACGTCTGGGCGTGCAAGAACTACGACGGCGACGTGCAGTCCGACACCGTCGCACAGGGCTTCGGTTCGCTGGGCCTGATGACCTCGGTGCTGCTGACCCCGGACGGCAAGACCTGCGAGGCCGAGGCCGCACACGGCACCGTCACCCGGCACTACCGGATGCACCAGCAGGGCAAGCCCACCTCCACCAACCCGATCGCCTCGATCTTCGCGTGGACCCGTGGCCTGGCGCATCGCGGCAAGCTGGACAACACCCCCGAGGTGATCGGCTTCGCGCAGACCCTCGAGGACGTCGTCATCAAGACCGTCGAGGACGGCCAGATGACCAAGGACCTGGCGCTGCTGGTCGGCGGCGATCAGGGCTACCTGACCACCGAGGAATTCCTCGGCGTGCTCGACGCCAACCTGGCGCGCGAACTGAGCTGATCTGGTCACTCCCGTCCGGCGTGCATGCCACCGCGACGGGATGAAACACCGGGCACCCGCCCCCACCGATCCGGTGGCCGCGGGTGCCCGAACTGTTTCAAAGGGCACACGATGCTGCTACTGCGGCCGTGAGTGGCGCGCGGACTGCCTCGGCCACGAGTGACTGCTCTGGCCGCAGGCGGTGTGAACTGCCGCGGTCGCGAGAGATGCGAACCGGCTTGGCCGCGAGCGGTATGAAAGCCCGGTAAGGCCATCGTCGGTCGATCGCGGGGCGAGGTGATTCCGGTAACAGATGCAGTGCGACAAGTCGCGAAGTTTTACCGGAAGTTGTTGTCGCCGAGTCAATTTCGATCAACATTCGTCGCCGCCTGAAGTGCGGTGAGTGAGATCACCGCTGCACCGGGCATCGGACCTCGACACCGCCGCGTTGCTTTCGACCGTGCCCGAATCCCTCTCCGCGTCCGAAGTGTCCGTGCAACCCGTACCCGCGTCCGAATCGAAAGCGGCTGTGCAAGCGGTGACTGTCCGCGACGGTGACCCGATCGTTCACCCGTCGCAGGATGCGCCCGCACCGCGCACGCGCTGGCACATTCCCGCGATGCTGGCGTTGGCACTGGGCGGATTCGGGATCGGGACGACCGAATTCGTCACGATGGGTCTGCTGCCGGATATCGCGCACGCCATGCATGTGTCCGAGCCGACGGCCGGGTACGGCGTCTCGGCCTATGCGCTGGGTGTGGTGGTCGGCGCGCCGCTGATCGCCGCGCTGTGTGCCCGGGTGCCGCGCAAGCGACTGCTGGTCTTCCTGATGATCGCGTTCACGGTCGGCAATCTCGCGACGGTGCTCGCGCCGACGTTCGGCACGTTGGTGGTGGCGCGATTCGTCTCCGGACTTCCGCACGGCGCATACTTCGGCGTCGCCTCGCTGGCCGCCGCGACGCTCGCTCCCGCCGGTCAGCGCGCCAAGGCCATCGCCGCGGTTATGCTGGGATTGAGCGCCGCCAATGTTGTCGGCGTTCCCGCTGCCACCTGGTTGGGCCAGAATCTGGGCTGGCGGGACGCCTATCTCGTGGTCGCCGCGATCGGTTTCGCGACGGTGTTCGCCGTCGCTCGTTTCGTACCGCAGCTGTCCGGAATCCGGGTCACCGATCCGCGCACCGAATTGGGTGCGCTGCGTCGCCCACAGGTGCTGTTGACGCTGGTGGTCGGCGCGGTCGGCTTCGGCGGCATGTTCGCGGTCTACACCTACATCACCACCACGCTCACCGATGTGGCCGGGTTGTCGGTGGGGTTGGTGCCGCTGGTATTGGCGCTGTTCGGGCTCGGCATGATCGTCGGCAGCATTCTCGGCGGGGTGCTGGCCGATCGGGGTGTGGACTCCTCGATCTTCTTCGCGTTGATCGCGATGGTGATCATTCTCGCGGGATTCGTTGCCGCGGCGCACAATCCGATCTCCGCGTCGGTGGGCGCGTTCCTGGTCGGCGCGGCGGGCGCGGCGATCTCGCCGGGGTTGCAGACCCGGTTGATGGATGTCGCGCACGACGCCCAGACGCTCGCCGCCGCGCTCAACCACGCCGCGCTGAACATCGCCAACGCGGCCGGTGCGTGGCTGGGCGGGCGCGTCATCGCGGCGGGGCTGGGCTACACCGCCCCGGCCGCCGTCGGCGCCGGGCTCGCCGTGGCCGGGGTGCTGCTGTTCACCGTCACCGTTCGCCTGGCTCGGCGCACCGCCTGACGCATTTCCATTCAGATCTGCATGTAAGTGTAGAATTCCTGGCATGACCAGGCCCGCACCGTCCAAGCCGCTGCGGCGGACGCAGGAACAGCGCAGCAGCGAGATGCGGGTGCGGCTACTCGACGCGACGATCGACTGCCTGGTCGAATTCGGATACGCCGGGACGACGACGCCGCGGGTGGCCGAGCGGGCGGGGGTCACGCGCGGCGCGCAGGTGCATCACTTCGGCTCCAAGACCGATCTGGTGGTGGCCGCGATCAGTCATCTGGCGCAGCGGCGCACCGAGGCGGCCATGCGCGAGTTGGGCCGGGTGCGGGTCGGCGGCGATCCGATCGGGGCCATGTTCGATTCGCTCTGGACGCTGCATCAGGGGCCGCTGTTCATCGCCGCGATGGAGTTGTGGGTGGCCGGTCGCACCGACGCGGTGCTGGCCGCCGAGTTGGAGAAGGTCGAACCCTTCGTCAACAACGCGGTGCTGATGTCGGTCGCACAGTTCGTCCCGGACGAGTTGCGGCGCAAAGAGGTTCGCGATTTCGTCTACACCGCGATGGACGTGTTGCGCGGAATCCTGGTGTCCAACTTCATCTCTCCCGATCCCGAACGCGCGCAACGTCGTTGGCATCGCGCCGCGGCGCATCTGCGGGCCGCCGCCGAGGCGCTGCTCGCGGATCTGGATCTCACCGTCGACTGACTCTCAGGAAACGACTCTTGCGGCATTACATACAGGTTTGTATGTTTGTTTTATTCGGTCCTACGGGAGTCGTGGATGCCGCCGCCCTCGTGCGGTCGGCGGCCGGAGGTGAGGAGTCCGTTCGATGGCGAACAAGGTCTACGTCGTCGGCGTCGGCATGACGAAGTTCGAGAAGCCGGGACGTCGCAAGAACGAGGACGGTAGTGACTGGGACTACCCGGATATGGCGCGCGAGTCGGGGACCAAGGCCCTCGCCGACGCCGGGATCTCGTACGACCAGGTGCAGCAGGCGTACGTCGGGTACGTCTACGGCGAGTCCACCTCGGGGCAGCGCGCGGTCTACGAACTGGGGATGACGGGCATTCCCGTGGTCAACGTCAACAACAACTGTTCGACCGGCTCGACCGCGCTCTACCTTGCGGCACAGGCGATTCGGGGCGGCCTGGCCGACTGCGCGCTGGCGCTGGGTTTCGAGAAGATGCAGCCCGGTTCGCTCGGCGCCACCTGGGAGGACCGGGAGCAGCCGATGACCAAGCACATCATGGCGATGGCCGAGATCTCCGAGGTGCTCTTCCCCGTCGCGCCCTGGATGTTCGGGGCCGCGGGGCGCGAGCACATGAAGCAATACGGCACCACCGCAGAGCATTTCGCGAAGATCGGGTTCAAGAACCACCGGCATTCGGTCAACAATCCGTATTCGCAGTTCCAGGACGAATACACCCTCGACGACATCCTGGGCGCGCGGATGATCTACGACCCGCTGACCAAATTGCAGTGCTCGCCGACCTCGGATGGTTCGGGCGCGGTGGTGCTGGCCTCGGAGTCCTTCGTCGACCGGCACGATCTGGCCGGGCAGGCGGTGGAGATCGTCGGGCAGGCGATGACCACCGATTTCAAGTCCAGTTTCGACGGCAGCGCCAAGAATCTCATCGGCTACGACATGAATGTGCAAGCCGCGCAGCAGGTTTACGCGCAGTCGGGCCTGGGTCCGGAGGATTTCCAGGTGATCGAACTGCACGACTGCTTCTCCGCCAACGAACTGCTGACCTACGAGGCGCTGGGGCTGTGCGCTCCGGGCGAGGGGCCCGCGCTGCTGGATGCGAATCAGACCACGTACGGCGGTAAATGGGTGGTCAACCCGTCGGGCGGGCTGATCTCCAAGGGGCATCCGCTGGGCGCCACCGGATTGGCCCAGTGTTCGGAACTGACCTGGCAGTTGCGCGGCACCGCCGACAAGCGTCAGGTCCCGAATGTCACTGCCGCACTTCAGCACAACATCGGCCTCGGTGGCGCGGCCGTCGTCACGGCCTATCGGCGCGCCGACCGCTGAGTGCGGCGGCCCGACTCGCGCATCGGCCGGATTGTCTTGCCCGGCAACATGGCTCGACCAACCGAACTCAATGAGGAGTAGCAGTATGGGACATATCGAGTACACCAAGAAGATGGCCGCCGGACCCGATGCGCTGTGGGCCGTGGTCGGCAATCCGAACACCTGGGGCGACTGGTTCTCGATTCACGAGCGCTGGATGCAGGAGCCCCCGGCCACGCTCGAGGTCGGCACCAAGCTGGTCGCCAAGGTGGTGATGCTGGGGATGGCGAACAAGTTCGAATGGCACGTCCTCGCGGTCGAGGCGCCCAGCACGCTCACCCTCGGCGCGACCGGAATGGCCGGTGTGAAGGTCGAATTCACCTTCCGCATCTCCGCCGCCGACGAGGGCAGTGAACTCTCGCTCCAGGGCGATTTCGAGGGCGCGCTGATCAAGGGCGCGCTCGGCAAGGCCGTGGAGAAGGACGGGATGAAGCAGCTAGAGACGTCTCTGGAGGCTCTCGACAAGGTGGCTGTTGCGGCATGAACGGTCAGGCGCGTAGGCGGCAGCGGAGCGCGACCACGCAGCGCCCCGGCTCATGCCATGGAGACACAGCGTGAGTGGTTCCAGGACAGTCGAATTCGACGAATCGGGCCTGAATACCTGGTCCGACGCGGAGAGCTTCGAGGTGACCCGGGGGCGGATCGCCGAATATGCCGCTGCCACAAACGATCCCATCATCGCCCATCGTGACGGTGACGTCGCCTCCCCGGTGTTCGCGATCGTCCCGGTATTCGACGCCATGCTGGTCCCGGTGATCGATGTGGCCCCGATGGACATCTTCGGCCGAGTCGTGCACGGGGAGCAGGACTTCCACTTCCACCGCCCGATCCGGCCGGGGGAGACGCTGGTGGCTCGGGCCCGCGCGATCGGCTACGCGAGTCGCAGCAGCGGCAGCACGATCACCATGCACATCGAAACCCGTTCCGAGGCAGGCGATCCGGTCAACGAGCAGTATCTGACCGCGTTCTTCCGCAATGTCGACGCGGGCCGCACGGTCGGCGAATCGGCTCCGCCGCACGGCTTCGACGAGGCCCTGCGCGCGGGGGAGCCGATCGCGGTGGTGCCGCAGCACGTGGATCAGGATCAAACCTTCCGCTACGCACCGGCTTCGGACGATCCGGTGCCGCTGCACCTGGACGAGGAGGTCGCCAAGGACGCCGGACTGCCCGGCATCATCGCGCACGGCCTGTGCACGATGGCCTTCGCGTCCTGGGCGGTGCTCACCGAGGTCGCCGGATCCGACGTGAGCCGGATGCGCCGGTTCGCCGTCCGGTTCGCCGGACTCGTGTTCCCCGGCGACGATCTGGTGACCCGCATCTGGAAGGTGAAGTCCGCCAACGGAATCAACACCTACGCATTCGAAACCACGCGCGGCGAGGAGGTCGTGCTCAGCGACGGTCTCGCCGAGATCGCGGACTGATATTCCGGTCGCCCGGCGCGCATTTCGCGAACCGACATCCGCCGGGCCCGTAGATTCATCGAAGAGGAGAGCTGATGGGCGCATTGGAAGGCAAGGTCGCGGTCGTCACCGGCGGCGGTCGGGGGATCGGGCGCGAGCACGCGCTGCTGTTCGCCCGCGAGGGCGCGAGTGTGGTGGTCAACGATCTGGGCGGCGACAACACCGGCGAGGGCGCCGACAGCGGTCCGGCGCAGCAGGTGGTGGACGAGATCGTCGCCGCGGGTGGTCGCGCCTGCGCCAACACCGACAGCGTCGCGCTCTGGGATGGCGCGAAAAACCTGGTGGATCAGGCTGTTTCGGAGTTCGGCCGACTCGACGTGGTGGTCAACAACGCGGGTATCCTGCGGGACGGATTCGTCGCGGGCCTCGAGGAATTGCAGTGGGACGCGGTCATCGCGGTCCATCTCAAGGGACATTTCAACGTGCTGCGGCATGCGGCCACGTACTGGAAGGACCAGTCCAAGAAGGGAAATCGGCCCACGGCCGCCGTGGTCAACACCGCCTCGGCCTCGGGTGTCACGATTCCCAATGCGGGACAGGCGAATTACGGTGCGGCCAAGGCCGGTATCGCCGCGTTGACGCTGGTCGCCGCCGAGGAACTGGACCGATACGGCGTGCGTGTCAACGCGATCGCCCCCATGGCGCGCACCCGGCTGACCCTGGCCACGCCCGGTATGGGCGCGATCTTCGCCGCCGAGGTCCCCGAGGGCGAGTTCGACGCGTTCAGTCCGGCCAACATCTCCCCGCTGGTGGCCTACCTGGCCTCGGACAAATGCCCGCTGACCGGCAAGGTGTTCGCCGTGCAGGGCGGCGCGATCTCCGAGCTGGCGGGCTGGCACGACGTGAAGACGATCGAGACCGACGGCCCCTGGACGATCGACGACATCTCCGCCCGGCTGCCCTGAGCAGTCCCGGCTCGAAAGATTTGGAGGACAACGATGTTCGAATGGTCCGAGACCGATGAGATGATCCGCGCCGCGGTGCGTGGGTTCATCGACAAAGAGGTTCGGCCGCACGTGGATGCGATGGAGAGCGGCGAGTTGCCGCCGTATCCGATCATCCGGAAGCTGTTCAGCGAGTTCGGGATCGATGCGCTCGGTGCGGAATCGGTCGAGAAGATGCTGGCCAAGGAGCGGGCGCGGGCCGAAGCGGGGGACGGGGAGTCGAAGCGGGAGAAGTCCTCCGGCGGTGGGCCGTTCGGTGGTCAGCAGTCGATGATGGCGGTGCTGATCAGTGAATTGTCCGGTGTGAGTATGGGTTTGGTGGCGGCGATGGGGGTCAGCCTCGGGCTCGGCGCGGCCACCATCATGTCCCGGGGCACGCTCGCGCAGAAGGAGCGCTGGCTCGCCGATATCGTGACCATGAAAAAGGTTGCGGCATGGGCGATTACCGAACCCGACTCGGGTTCGGACGCGTTCGGCGGGATGAAGACCTACGTCCGGCGCGACGGCGAGGACTACATCCTCAACGGCCGCAAGACCTTCATCACCAACGGCCCGTACGCCGATACGGTGATCGTCTACGCCAAACTCGACGAGGGCGACGGTGTCGACCGCCGTGAACGCAAGGTGCTCACCTTCGTGCTCGACAAGGGGATGGAGGGCTTCACCCAGGGCAAACCGTTCCGGAAGATGGGCCTGCACGCCTCGCCGACCGGTGAGTTGTTCTTCGACAATGTACGGCTGGGCCGCGATCGCCTGCTGGGCGAGACCGAGGAGCACAAGGGCGGCGACGGACGCGAAAGTGCCCGTTCGAGTTTCACCGCCGAACGGATCGGTGTCGCGTTCATGGCGTTGGGCATCATCAACGAATGTCACCGGCTGTGCGTCGATTACGCCAAGAATCGCACGCTGTGGGGGCAGGAGATCGGCCGCTTCCAGCTCATCCAGCTCAAGCTGGCGAAGATGGAGGTCGCGCGAATCAACGTCCAGAACATGGTGTTCAACGCTCTGGAGAGCACCGAGGCCGGTAAGCCGCCCACCCTCGCGGAGGCGTCGGCCATGAAGTTGTACTCCTCCGAAGCCGCCACCGAGGTCGCCATGGACGCGATTCAGTTGTTCGGCGGCAACGGTTACATGACCGAATACCGCGTCGAACAGTTGGCCCGGGATGCCAAGTCGCTCATGATCTACGCGGGCAGCAACGAGATCCAGGTGACCCACGTGGCCAAGGGGCTACTCGCCCAATGAATTAGATGCGATATTCCGGTGCCCTCGTGAATCACGTTGCGACAGAAGAGATCCGCGAGGGCACCGGTTCGCGTTCACACGGCCCGCAGATGCGACCGACTCGCGTACACGTGCTCCGCGATCAACGTCGCGATCCGATCGGGAGCCTCCAGCATCGGCACATGCCCGACCCCGTGCACCAGTATCCGATCCGCCGACTCGGGCAATTCGCGCAGAAACCGTTGTGCGTAAGGCTGATTCGGGATCACCCGATCGTGCTCGCACATCAGCAGCCGCACCGGTGTGCGCAGTGTCGAGAGGTCCCCGAGTGCGGGCATCCGCAATCCGCTGACCAGCACCGGCAGCATCGCGGGGCAGTGCATCGCCGAGGTGAGTGCCGCCTCCAGCAACCGGCGCGGCACCGCCGAGGTGTTCCTGCTCAGGATCATCGCCGCGAGTTGTCTTGCGGGAGCGCTCAATCCGACCGCATCGCCGAGTCGCTTGCCGATCTCCACCACCGGCACCAGGGACAGGAATTTCACCCCGACCCGAATCTGCAACAGCGACGGGCTCGCCCAGCCACCCGCCGGGGCGATCGCGGTGAGGGTGCGGGCCCGGCCGCGGCGCGCGAGTTCGAAACCGACCCAGCCGCCGAGTGAATTGCCCGCGATATGGCAGGTGCGCCAACCCAATTCGTCGAGTTGCTGCTCGATCTGATCGGCGAGTACGGCGACGTCGAGGTACCAGCCGTCGAGCTCGGGACCGCCCCAGTGGCCGCGGAAGGCCGGGGCGTACACCTCGCAGGTGCTGGACAGTCGCTGCGCCACCGATTCCCAGCAGTGCGGGGAGAGCATGAATCCGTGCAGCAGCAGAAGGGGATCGCCGGAGCCCGTGTGCAGGGCTTTCATCGGCGCGAGCGGGGCGGGGCCTGACATCATCGTCATCACCCCTTCCTGGACGACGGTGTCCGCAGGGAGTGTGTCTGACCAGCATTGTACGGTTTTCGGGTGGCTCACATCATCAGTACGATCAACGTGAACGGGATCCGCGCGGCCACGGGCAAGACGGGTAAGGGAATGCTCGAGTGGCTCGCGAGCACCGAGGCCGACGTCATCTGCCTCCAGGAGACGCGCGCCACCGATGAGCAGACCCGCACCGCGCTCGCGCCCGCCCTCGACGCCGGATGGCACCTGTCGCTCGCCGAGCCGGGCACGAAGGGCCGCGCCGGAGTGGCGATCCTGTCCCGCAAGGAGCCGCAGTCGGTGCGAATCGGCTTCGGCAGCACGGAATTCGACGGCGTCGGCCGCTATATCGAGGCCCGGTTCGACGAGGTCACCGTGGCCAGCGTCTACGTGCACACCGGCGAGGCCGACACCCCCATGCAGGACGAGAAGTACCGCTTCCTCGCCGAACTGGGCGCCCACCTGAAGTCCCGGACCAGCGATTTCGTGATCACCGGCGACTGGAACGTCGCCCACACCGAACTCGACATCAAGAACTGGAAGGGCAACGTCAAGAAGTCCGGTTTCCTCCCCAGCGAACGAGCCTGGATCGACGACATCCTCGCCGCCGGCTACATCGACGTCGTCCGCACCCTCCACCCCGCCACCCCCGGCCCCTACAGCTGGTGGTCCTACCGCGGCCGCGCCTTCGATACCGACGCCGGGTGGAGAATCGATTACCATCTGGCCCGCGGCGACATCGCCACCCGAGCCAAACAAGCCGTCGTGGAACGCGCCCCCGACTACCACCTCCGCTGGTCCGACCACGCCCCCGTAACCGTCCAGTACCGCTGAGCGACAGCGGCATTCGACACTTCGGCCGACGGGATCGCTGCGGATGGAGCTCTACGGTCACGAACTACGCCGCGAGGGTTTCGAACGCTCGGGCGTACAAGCTCACGGCTCTGTCAGTTCGTAGGAGGTGCTGCGGCCCGCGGACTCCGAGCGACGTAGTACGCCGAGGTCGATCAGCTCGTTGATATCGCGCAAGGCGGTGTCCGGCGAACATTTGGTGATGATCGCCCATTTGCGGGTCGTGAGTTTGCCGTTGAATCCGTCGAGTAGGCGGTTGAGCATCGTGTGCTGCCGTTCGTTCAACGCGAATTGTCGCCGTTGTTGCCAGAAGCGGGACTTGGTCAGTACGACATCGACCGTGCTGTTCGCCTGGGTGACGGCCCGTTGCAACGCATCGATGAACCACAGCAGCCAGTCGGTGACGTCGAGTGTGCCTTTCTGGGTGCGTTCGAGAATGGTGTAGTAGGCGTTGCGGTCCCGCTGGATCTGGGCGGAGAGACTGTAGAAGCGTTGCGAGCTGTGGTCGGCGCGGGCCAGCCACAGGTCGCCGAGTGCCCGCGCGATGCGTCCGTTGCCGTCGTCGAACGGGTGCAGGGTGACGAACCACAGATGTGCCAGACCGGCTTTGATGATCGGCGATTCCTCGGCGGTCCGGTTGAACCACTCCAGGAATCGGTGCATCTCGGTCTCCAGCGCGGTGGCCGGTGGCGCCTCGAAATGCACGCGCTGTCTGCCGTACGGGCCGGACACCACCTCCATCGGCCCGTTGACATCGGTGCGCCAGCCGCCGACGCGCACCCGGGAGATGCCGGAGTAGCCGGTCGGGAACAGCCCGGCATGCCAGCCGAAGAGTCGTTCCGGGGTGACCGGATGTTCGTGATGAACCGTCGCGTCGAGCACCATCTCAACGACGCCGTCGACATGCCGGTCCGTCGGCAGGGTCGCGCCGATGTCGACGCCGAGACGACGCGCGATGGATGAACGGACCGACTCGGCGTTGAGCAGTTCGCCCTCGATCTCGCTGGTTTTCACCACATCCGAGGTGAGCGCCGCCAGACTGGCCTGCTCCCGGGTTTCGTCCTCGGCGTCGGCGAGTCTGCCGACCAGGTATCCGTGCCGGTGAGCGACTTCGGACAACGGCGGGGTGAGGCGGGAGTCGTCATATCTCAGCTCGGGCCAGTCGGCGTCCTCCCAGATGTACTTGCGGACCGTCATGCGGTGATTATATGCGTATTCGCCGCAGAATATGCGGAGAATACGGGGCTGTGCGCCGCACGCGATCGGCGTCCTGTGTCATGCGTGACGAGGTGCCGCGCGCTGCCTGCGAGGGATGGTCGTGCGTGCTTCGACGGACGTGAAGCGATGTGGCGTTGCGGGTGTGGGATGTTGCGGTCGTGTTGCGCTGTCGGGGTGGTGACGTAGATTCGTTGTTCATGAGTGAGAGCCGTGCGGCCGGTGGGGCGCGTTACGTGAGTTGCTTTGTGGGGACTGCCTGTTCGGTAACCGATCAGGGCTTCGGGATGGGGCGGTAGCGATGAAGTTGTCGGGTAAGAAGATTCAGGGTTTGCTCGGGGCGGCCGCGGTTGTCGTCGTGGTCGTGATCGGGTTTCTGGTGTCGCACGGGCATTCCTCGTCGGCGTCGTCCGCTGCGGGGACGTCCGCGAAGGTGGCGGCGAGTGTGTCGGCGAAAGCCAGTGCGGTGCAGGCGAAGGGGACTGCCGCGCCGGTGACGAGTCGGGCGGCGGGGGTGCCCGAGCATGCCTATCAGACCTTGGTCGAGATCGATGCGGGGCGTTGGCCGGGGTCGGCGAACGCGCCGGGGACCAAGGGCGGGGATCAGTGGATGAATCGGGCGGGCACACTGGCCAAGACGGATTCCTCGGGTAAGGCGATCACCTACAAGGAGTGGGATGTGAACCCGAAGAAACGTGGCCAGACCCGCGATGCCGAACGTATCGTCACCGGCAGCGACGGATCGGCCTACTACACCGGCGACCATTACAAGACGTTCACCAGGATGCGCTGAGAGACGACGGGTCTGTCGGCGGTTGTCGAAAGGGATGCTCTGCAATGAGTGAGGCGACCACACTCGCACACTTTCTGACCGGTACGGATCCGGCCGCGGCCACCGCGCCGGTGCTGGGTTCGCTGACCGCTGACGCGGCCGGATTCAGCGCCGTGCGGTTCCGGGCTCCGGAAGGTTACGTCGTGCGCGAGCTGCGCGGATCGCGGATGCGCACCCTCGCGGGTGTCTTCGACGAGTTCGCCGCGGCTTTCCAATTCCCCTACTACTTCGGGCAGAACAAGGACGCCTTCGACGAATGTCTGCGCGACCTGGACGAATTCGTCGGCCAGGCACCGGGATACGTTGCGGTCGTACGTGATTCGGCGCAGCTACTCGCCGAGCGGTCCGCCGAACGTGACTGGTTCGTCTCGGCGATGACCGATTGCGCGGGGTACTGGTCCGAGCACGAGGGCCTGTTCCGCGTCGTGCTCCAGGCCGCGCCGGAGGGTTTGCCGGTGGTCACGCTGAGGCTGTGAGCACGGTCGGTCGTGGTGACCGCGGCGTTCGGTGCGTGACCGAGCGGTTCCGCACGTGAGGACCGAGCCGCTCAGCGCAGCCGCCGCGCCAGATCCTCACCCAACAGCACGAACACCTCGGTGGTGTGATCGATCAGCTGATCCCGGGTCATCGGCAGATCCCCGTGCAGCCAGCTGGTGAGCGTCTGCACCAGCCCGCCGACCAGGTAGGTGGCGCGGAAACCGATCGAGGGATCGGCCTCGGGGCCGGCGACCGAGTAGAAGTCGCTGCCCTCGGCGGCGACCAGACCGGCGAAACCGCGGATGGAATCCATTGTCCGAGCGCGTAGTTCGGGGGTCGCGGCGCTGATGATCAGGGCGATCTGGGCCTTGCGCGGATCATCGGTGAGCACGTGGATGCCCGCGGCGATGGCCGCGTGCGCCCGGCCGTAGGTGTCGGTGGGCGCGTCCTGTGCCGCGGCGAGGATGGCGGTGGCGAGTTCCTCGGCGATGCCGTCGAACAGTGCGATCAGCACCGCCTCGCGGCCGTCGAAATTCTCGTAGTAGTACCGCTCGTTGAGCCCCGCGCGGGTGCACAGCCCGGCGACGGTCAGGCGGTCCAGACCCTCGGTGCCGATGATGTCCAGTGCGGCCTCGAGCAGGGCGCTGCGGCGCTGGGCGCGGCGTTCCTGTGCGGAGACTCCGCCGTAGGTGCGTTGCGCTGCCATCTCTGGATTCTGCCACGCCGCCAATTCTGGTTCGCGCCATTGCCAGAATTGGCAATCTGGGGGATGCTTTTGCCAGATGCTCTGAACGAGGAGGCAACGATGCCCGAGTCCGGTTACTTCGCCGATGATTCGATGATTCGCCGCGTCATGCGCAAGCGGGCGGTCGGGCTCACCTACGGGCAGCGGGCGCTGGTCGTCGGTGCGGTGAATCCGCTGCTGTACGTCGGCACCGCCGAACACACCGCGCACCGCGCGACCCCGTACACCCGCCTGGCCATCACCGGCCGGTTGTTCGAGGCGGTCGCGTTGGGCACCAGGGCCGAAGCCGACCGCGCGCGCTCCTACACCGACAAGAAGCACGCGAAGGTGCACGGCGAACTGCCCGAGGACGCGGGCGCGCACCACCCCGCGGGCACCGCCTATTCCGCACACGATCCGCACCTGATGTTCATGACCATGGCCTTCACCTTCGACTCGGCCGAGGTCATGCACGATCTGCTGGTCCGCAGGCTGACCGCGACCGAACGCGAGGACCTGTACCAGGACTACGTGTACTGGGGTGAGCTGTTCGGTATGCCGCCCGGGGCCGCGCCCGCGAGCTATCCGGAGTTCCGCGACTACTTCGACGGCTATCTGGCTTCCGAGGAACTGCACCTCACCGAGGAGGCCCGGCTGGTCGGCTCGTATCTGGCCGGGCAGCAGATCGCTTATCCGCTGCCACTGCCGCTGAATCAGGTGGTGAACAGCGTGCACCTGCTGGTCCAGGGCAGTCTGCCTACCCGGATTCGCGAGATGTACGGCATCCGGTGGGGACGTCGCGAGGAGATGGGTTTCCGGGCGTTGTCGCGCGCGGTCCGCACCGCGCACACCTCGGTGCCGCTGACCCCGCGCGTATTGCACGGCACGCTCGCCGGTCCCAGCGCCCCGGTCTATCGCATGCTCGGACGTCGTGAACAGGAACTCGTCGGTTCGGGGCGTCCCAGCATGCCCGGCGTCGACCCGCGCAGTTACGCGGAGCGGCACACGGTCTGAGGTTCGACCGCTCCGATGAACGCTCGGAGCGGTCACCCGTCCGGCGTTGTTGTCGGTGGTCCCGTTTAGGATCGGCTCATGTCCAGTCCTGCACCAGCCGGTGAGCGCAAGCAGCGGGTCCTGTCCGGGATCCAGCCGACGAGCGATTCCTTCCACCTCGGCAATTACCTTGGCGCACTGCAATATTGGGTTCGGTTGCAGGACGACTTCGAGGCGCTCTACTTCATCCCCGATCTGCACGCCATCACCGTCCCGCAGGATCCCAAACAATTGCGCAACCGCACGAGAACCGCGGCGGCGCAGTTGCTGGCGCTGGGGATCGACCCCAAGCGGTCGACCCTTTTCGTGCAGAGTCAGGTGCCCGAGCACGCCGAGCTGACCTGGGTGTTGAACTGCATCACCGGATTCGGCGAGGCCAGCCGGATGACGCAGTTCAAGGACAAGTCCGCCAAACAGGGCACGGACAACGCGACGGTCGGCCTGTTCACCTATCCGGTGCTGATGGCCGCGGACATCCTGCTGTACCGCCCGCACGTGGTTCCGGTCGGCGAGGATCAGCGGCAACACCTGGAGCTGACCCGGAATCTGGCGCAGCGGTTCAACACTCGCTACAAGAAGACCTTCGTGGTGCCCGAGGCGCACATCGTGTCCGGTACCGCCAAGATCTACGACCTGCAGGATCCGACCTCGAAGATGAGCAAGTCGGCCGCCACCGACGCGGGCCTGCTCAACCTGCTCGACGATCCGAAGATCTCGGCGAAGAAGATCCGCTCCGCGGTGACCGACACCGAACGCGAGATCCGCTACGACCCGGAGACCAAGGCCGGGGTGAGCAACCTGCTGGTGATCCTGTCCTCGCTCACCGACACGCCGATCGTGACCCTCGAAAAGGATTATGTCGGCAAGGGATACGGCGAGCTCAAGGGCGATGTCGCGGACGCGCTCGTAGAATTCGTCACCCCGTTGCAGGCGAAGGTGCAAGAGTATATGGACGATCAGGGCGAACTCGATCGCGTCCTCGCCGCGGGAGCGGAACGGGCGCGGGAGATCGCCGGTGGCACCCTCGCGCAGGTATACGACCGGGTGGGTTTCCTGGCTCGCTGAAATCCGCGCGAGGACAGACGATTTCGCGGGTGTGGTCCGCGGACGTCCGAGGCGTTGCGGGAGGTTGGGTGTTCGGCAGGACCAAGGCGCGGATCGCGGATGCGGTCCGCACACGCCCCTGGCTGGATCATCTGGTGCGGGCCGGGAAGAGTTATCAGGCGCAGCGGGGTGACTACTACGCGGCCGGAATCACGTATTTCACTGTGCTGTCGCTGTTTCCGATGCTGATGGTGGCGTTCGCGGTGGCCGGGTTCGTACTCTCGCACAATCCGCAGCTGGTGACCGAGATGCAGCAGAAGATCGTCGCGAATATGCCCGGATCGTTGGGCGGGCAGGTCAACGATCTGATCGCGCAGGCGGTCAAATCCCGCACCAGCGTCGGGGTGATCGGTCTGGTCGGCGCGTTCTACGCCGGGCTCGGCTGGATCGCGAATCTGCGTGCCGCGCTGACCGAACAGTGGGAACAGCAAGCGCCGCAAGGCAATTGGTTCCGCACCAAACTCTCCGATGTGACCGCGCTGCTGGGGCTGGGGCTCGCGCTGGTGCTCTCGTTCGTCCTGTCGGCGCTGGCCTCCAGCAATCTGGGCCGCGAACTGCTCGGCGTGGTCCACCTTCAGCACGCCCCCGGTGTCGGCCTGCTGCTCACGGTGTTGTCGCTGGTCCTGGCGGTGCTCGCGTCCTGGGCGGTGTTCGCGTGGACGATCGCGCGACTGCCGCGTCAGCCGGTCACCCTGGTCAGCGCCGGTCAGGCGGCCCTGATCGCCGCGATCGCCTTCGAACTCTGGAAACAGATCGCCGGTTACTACCTCAAGAGCGTCCTGACCAGCCCCGCCGGCGTAGCCTTCGGCCCCATCCTGGGCCTGATGGTCTTCGCCTACATCACCGCCCGCATCATCCTGTTCGCGACCGCCTGGGCGGCCACCGCCCGCGAGAACATGCTCGAAGCCGAGATCCCCCCACCGGGCCCCGCGGTGATTCAACCGCGTGTGTCGGCGGGGATGACCGCGAAGACGGGCGCGATGTTGTTCGGCGCGGGTGCGGTGAGCGCGGCGATGCTGACCCGCTTGCGCCGCTCGAACTCGTAACCGCACCCCGGCCATGTTGATGCCGCGCCGATTTCGGTGGCCCGATCGGTGCGGCGTGGCCGTCGAAGTCCGTCTCGTGAGACGTCGATCACAGCGGGTGGGGCCGTGTGCTGTTCCGGAACGCGAACAGCCGGGCGCTGTCGGCTGATGTCCTGCGGGTTTTCGCGAGTCCCCGGACGCGCGCCCGACGAAGCTGTGCCGTGGCTGTGCTCGCATTCGGCGGGCAACGGTTTGCGATCCGATGGAACCTGCGGTGGACTTCGTGCGTCCTATCCCTTGGAAGGGGCGTGTCCGACAGCGGCGGAAGTGAGGTCACTACGCGATGAGCCGTGAGTATCTGCCCTCGAGCGGGCACAACGAGGTGTTGCGCGATCAGGTGGATTCTCTGCTGGAGGTCTTCGAGCAGCAGCGCAGTGATCTCGCCGAGGCGCAGGGGAAGCTGGCGGAGATCACGGGTGAGGCGTGGTCGTCGGACAATCTGGTGCGGGTGACCGCGAATGCGACCGGTGTGCCGGTGCGGGTGCACCTGGTTCCCGAGGCGTTCAAACGGTCCACTCCGGAGAAGTTGGCGCGGTCCATGGCCGAGGCCGCGCAGGCTGCCGCGCGGGCGGCGAATGCCCGGTCACAGCAGGCGTTCGCGTCGGTCACGGCGGTAGCGGGGGAGATCCCGGATCTGCCGGACCTGGTGCCCGGTGCGCCGAGTATCAAGGAGTTGCTGGCTACGCCGTCGCTGGATCCGGTGGGCGAGTCGCCGGTTCCGCCACCGAGTCATTCGCCGCCGCCGACCTATCCGCCGCCGAGTTTCCCGCCTGCTCAATCGCCGGGTTTTCCGCCCGGTTCGTCTCCGGCGGCGCCGGGGTGGCCGTCGAAGCCGTCGTCCGGATCCGGATCGCGCTCGGATGTGTGGGTGCCGACCGATGTGGAGGACGAAGAGGACAGCTATTACCGCAACCGTCGTTATCTGGGGGGTAGTTGAGATGAGTTCGAAGCAGGTTTCCAGTTCCGGTTCGGGTTCGTTCGATGCGGATCCGGTACTGCTGCGGGCGATGCAGCCGCAGTTCGCGGAGTTGTCCACGCAGATGAGTGCGGCTGTGCAGGCGTTGACCGAGGTGACGGATCGGGAGGGGGAGTGCTGGGGGACCGACAAGCCCGGCGCGGCGTTCGCGAAAGACTATGTGAGCGCGGCGAAGTCGACGCAGGACAGTCTGGGTGTGTTGGTGAAGGTGATGTCCACGCTGGGGGACAACATGGCGACGATCGCCACCAAGCTCACCGAACAGGACGCGTCGTCGGCGACGGCATTGACACAGCAGACCACCGAGATCTGACGTGGGTATAGAAATACCCGACGAACTGCAATGGGTTGCGAAATACGTTGTCGGGGCGGGTGATTGGCCCAAGGGTGACGAGACCGCCATGCGGCGGGTCTCGACCGCGTGGAGCACGCTGGCGACGGCGCTGGAAACGGTCGAGGTGGATTCGGATGCGGTGGTCAAGGCCACGTTGCAGGCGATTTCGTCGGGACAGACCCATGACGCGATCAGTGAGACGTGGAAGAGCGTTTCCGGAGACAAGGGTTTATCGGGGCTGATCACCTCGTGCAAGGCGCTGGCCAAGGAACTCGAGGACGGCGCCGCGGATATCGAGCACACCAAGTACACGATCATCGCGGCGTTGGTGATCTTCGCGATTCAGATGGCGCAGGCGATCGCGACGGCGGCGACGGTTATCGGTGCTCCCGCGGCGGCCGCGGAGGAGGCGGGTTTTCAGGTCGCTACCCGGGCGACCATCCGGATGGTGATCAAACAGCTGATCCAGAAGATGACGACCCGCCAGGGGTTGAAACAGGTCGGCAAGACCGTGCTGAAGGATGTCCTCAAGGAAGCCGGTGTCGGCGTATTGCAGGGCACGGGGGTCGATTTCGGTGCGTCGGTACTGCAAATGGCCCAGGGGCATCGGGGTGGGTTCACCACGGAGGAATTGAAGAATCTCGGGCGGGAGGCGATCTCGGATTCGGTGGGGAGCGCGGTCGGCGGGGTGCTGGGTACGGCCGGGGGGAAACTGTCGGAGGGGATCGAGTCTTCACTGGGGAAGAAGGCTTTCAATCTCACGTCCCAAGCAGTGGGGGGCGCGGTGGGATCGGTGGCCGGAACCGCGGCCACGGTTCCGTTCGGCGGGGAATTCGAGGTGGACCCGACCACGTTGGCGTCGTCGTCACTGGCCGGTGCCGGGATGGGTGCACTCGGGGGCCATCAGCCGAACCACGAGTCGAGCACGTCGCACTCCGATGAGTCGGCGTCGAATTCGTCCAGTAGCCATAGCGATTCGGCGTCTGCGTCGGATACCAGCGGTACCACGACGCAGTCGAGTGCGCATGATTCCAGCGCGTCGGATCAGTCGAGTTCGCATGGGACGGATACGTCGAATCAGTCGAGTTCGAACGATTCCGGTACACAGAATCAGTCGAGTTCACACGGGGCCGATACATCGACCCACTCGAGTTCGAACGATTCCAGTGCGTCGAATCAGTCGAGTACGCATGACACCGATACGTCGACGCAGTCGAGTGCACATGATGCCGATACGTCGACGCAGCCGAGCTCGCACGACACCGATACGGCGAGTCAGCCGGACTCGCAGAGTGCCGATACGTCGACTCAGTCCGCCACGCAGGATCCCGACAGTGCGAATCAGTCGCATTCGGATACTGCCGACAGCTCGGCGTCCACTCAGGATACGAGCGCCGCGAGCAGCGATTCCAGTGCGCAGCACGAGAATTCGCAGTCGCAGACCCATGATTCCGGCGATACGTCGTCCGCCGAGAACACGTCGCCGAACACCCGCGATACGCCGAGTACCGAGGTGCAGAACCCGGTATCGAGTAATCAGGATCAGTCCGCCACCAACACCAGCTCAACCGCGGATCAGGGTTCGAGCCTGGATCTGCCGCCCCACAAATTCGCCAACGACACACCCGACGCCGGATCGCTCACCACGGACTCCGCGCAACCCGAAGTCACACAGCACGATTCGCCCACCACGACCGCCGAACCGCCGACCGCAACCGACAGCGGCACCAATAACGCAGGCGCGTCGAACGATTCGACGACCCCGGAAACAACCTCGTCCGACTCCGGCACGTCCACCGCGGGAGATACCGCGACACAGGACATTTCGTCGGCCACCAAGTCCGACACCTCCGGGACCACGGACGACTCCTCGACCAGCACCGCGTCGTCATCGGACACCTCCACGACGAACGCGGGATCCTCCACCAGCACACCGTCGATGGGCGGCCTGGGCAACATGCGCGGTGCGGAGGACGCAGGCAACTCCGACGGCCACCGCAGCACCATCCCCAGCCATACCCCGGTCTCGGAAACCCCTGCCCGCCCGGAAACCAACCCGCTGCGCCCCGACACCAAAGCCACTGATCCGCACTCTGCTCTACTCCGACAAGCCTCGCAATTGCCGGCAGCGGTCGACCTGGTCTTCCCGTGGACTGAACACCTGGTGATCAGTCCGAGCAGCTCATGCGCGCAGCAGGGTGATGGTTCG
>NZ_WEGK01000030.1 GCF_009604405.1 Nocardia macrotermitis | reverse complement strand
TGCGACGAGCCATGGTGGGAGGATTGTTTGCAGGTGCGCGGCCGCGGCGGTGGGGTTGGACATGATTGCCCGGAACAGTGAGTCGTGTGGGTTGTCCTGGGCGGCAGTCATATCCGTCACGATAGCGGCGGATTGTGGACATGCCAAGGCGAAATGTTGTGTGACACACCGTGTTTGGAGTGGATATTCCAGTACGGTTGTATCCAGTTTCTGGAATTGGTTGATACTGAGTAGAATTCGATGCGGTCACCGCGTTCCGCAGCCTGGCATCACCCGGATTGCACAGGATTTCGATGCGCAATTTCAGTTCCTCCGCGGCCTTCGGTTCCGCAACGGGTCTGCGCAGAAAGCCGGCCAGCGTCGGCAGCTCGAGTGGTGAGTCGGTAATGCGTGCAGTTTCGACATCAACGTGCCCAGATCACGAGCCGGTGGTCGCCACGGTCCCTCGGGATGAGTAGGTCCAGAAGCTCGCCGTAGCGTCGGCTACTGCGATCGCATGGGAACGCAATGTTCGACCGCACCGAATCGATACCAACCGGCCACCGACCGCGCCAACGATCAATGCTGTCTGATCTTCCTGGCCGTGCACGGATCCTGCGCCTTCGATGCGCTCGGGCTCATCGCCGGAAACGGTGCCCCATCCGTGGTTCGAACCTCAGCGACGTGCCCCGCCATAGCGGTCGGCGAGGCGTTCGGCGTTGGTGCGGGAGCGCGGTTCTGTTGCGGGAAGGGCGGATTCGGTCGGCTTCGAGGTGTCCTCGATGGTGGCGGTTGGTGATGGGGCGGAAAGTGCTGTGGCGGTGGCGGATTCGGCTTGCGATGTGGTGGAGGTCGTTGTCGTGGTTGCCGGTTCGGTGGGAGTGGGGGTGGAATCGGCTGGGGGAGTGGAACGTTCACGGCGACGTTCGCGAATTTCGGCGTATACGAAATAGCCGAGGCCCAGGGGGGCCATCACGCCGAAGGCGATCCACTGCAATCCGTAGGACAGGTATGGTCCCGCGTCGAGTTGCGGGAGGGGCTGGGGGGTGAAGACGCCGGGCTGGTTGTCGCTCAGTTGTAGGTAGCCGCCTGCGCCGCCGGTGGGGATGGTGGTCAGGGGGGTGCCGAGGACGGTGCCGATCTGGGTGGTGTCGATGGAGTAGACCTGGCGGTAGCCGTCCTGGGTCATCGGTTCTTTGCCGGGGATGACGCCCTCGGATTTGCGGACTCGGCCCTCCAGGCGCTGCTGTCCGGGGGGTGGGTCGGCGATGGTGGGCAGGTGGGAGCCGTCGGCCGCGCCGACCAGGCCGCGGTCGACCAGTAGGGTGCGGCCGTCGTCGAGGCGGAATTCGGCCAGCACGCCGTAGGCGGGCTTGTCGTTCAGGCGCTGCAAACGTTCGAGCACGGTCGAGCCGGGCACGTAGGTGCCGGTGGCCGTGACCTGCCGCCATTCGGTGTCCCGGGCCTTCGGATCGGCGAGGAACCGGCCGACCGGGACGGGTGCGGCGTTGACCGAATCGGCGATCAGATTGTTGCGGTGCGAGGTCGAGATGTTCTTGCCCAGCTGCCAGGGCGCGAGCACCGTGAAGCACAGGTAGGCGAACGCGGCGACCACCACGGCCAGGATCGCCCAGCTCGGCCGGAGCAGAAATGACAAGCGGCGCAACAGGTTCATCGCGGATCGCCGTGCCCGCGTGCGGCGTCGGTGGGGTCCTCGAGCCGGTCGCGCACCCAGTCCAGCAGTCCGGGCATGGCGGCCTCGACCTTCTCGCGGACCATCTCGAAATCGTGGTCGTCGCCGTAGTAGGGATCGGAGACGTCGGGCGCGGGGGCGTGCGGGTCGAAACTGCGCAGCAGCCGCCGCCGGGCCGCGGGCACCCCGAGCCGGGTCAGTTCCCGATCGTGATGACTGTCCAGCGCGATGACCATATCGGCGCTCAGATGGTCCGGCCCGATCATCGCGGCCACATGTCCGATCGGATAACCGTGCCGCGCCAGGACCGCGGTGGTACGCGGGTCGGCATCGGATCCGGCATGCCACGGGGTGGTCCCCGCGCTGCTCACCCGCACCCACTCGGTGAGTCCGGCGCGTTCGACGTTCGCGGCGAAGATCTTCTCGGCCATCGGGGAGCGGCAGATATTGCCGGTGCAGATGAATGTCACGTGCAGCTGCCGCGGGCCGGAAGACTCTTGTGACCAGGATGTTTGCGTGGTCACGGGGTCCATCCTGCGAATCTCCTACGTTCTGTGCCGCGTTCGTGTTCCGGTCTGTGGCGATCCACGGCCATCTCGAGCCTGCGCCGAGTCTATCGCTGCCCGGAATGCCGCCTCACCTCGCCGGGGTGTGACGAGGGTGCTTACGGATGGGGTATTCCGACATCGAGCGATTGCCCGATAGGCAGGCTCGAGTGCGCTGGTCTTCGATGACCTGATCGAGACACTCAATGCGGGCTCGGTAGGTCGTCCGGGTAGGTGATGTCAACCTCGCTGATGTCAGCCGCGAAGTCTTTCCGATTGTTCGTAATGAAGCGTGTCGCACCGATGGAAACCGCTGTCGCGAGGTGAACGGCATCAGCCGCCTTCAACCGATACGACGCACCCAGCGAGGCGGCCAGACGAGCGGTCGCCTCATCGACCGGGCGAAGGTCCAGTCGGCCTAGAAGCGCACCGAGTTCCAGTATTTCGGAGTGTGCACCGTCTCGCAACGGCTTGGTCAGCAACTCCGGCAACAGCAATGTGGATCCGGCGCCGGCAAACCGATCACCCGGCGCACTTTCGAACAATGCCCGCACCCGTCGCCCCAGGGGATGTCCGGCCACGGCTGCGTAAATCAGCACGTCCGCATCGAACGCATCGGTCATCGCGCATCCCGCGATGACCGGACGTCCTCGACCAGAGCCTCGGCCCGGGCCGGATCCATACCGGGGAGATCGGTCAGCGCTGCCTTGCGACCCTGCTCGAGCACATCTCTGAGGTGATCCGCTTGCGCGAAGGCGGTGTCGGCGCGGCGAGTAACGAGCACATCCGGCCGAACCAGCGTCGCGACAGCCTGCCCGTGCCGGGTGATCGTGATCTCTTCGCCTCGCTCGACTCGGTCGAGGAGGTCGGGGAGGGTGGCGCGTGCTTCGCTGACGATCACAATAGCCATGTACACGATAGTACATATATGTACCGATGGGCTCCACCTGCTGGGCGGCTGAGTGCGTACCGCAGTCTCGATCGCGGGGAGCGTGGCTCACCGGTGCGGCCGTCGAGAGTGATTGCGTCGATTCCGATGTTTTCACCAGGATCGCTTTGACGGATGACACCGCTGAGTGGGTCGGCGCCGGCAATAGCGAGCGTGTCGGTGCCTGACACGCTGCCGCGCCTGGCCGATGCGGTCGGCGGGTGAGCCACGCGGCTACAGCGGTGTGCTCGACCGCCGAGCCAGAATCGACGCCACTCCCGAGGCCGCGGCCCGGACCGAGGCGGCGTGCGCGTCGGGCCGGAACCGGGTCGCGGGCCCGGTGACCGAGATCGCCGCCAAGGGTTGATCATCGGCGCTGAGCACGGGTGCCGCCACGCACACGATCCCGAGCGTGGACTCCTCGTACTCGTACGCCACGCCCTGTTCGGCGACCTGCTCGAGATGAGCGCGCAACAGACCGGGCCCGACGATCGTGCGCGGTGTGCGGCGCGGCAACGGCCCGGCGAGCACCCGGGCGATATCGGCCGGATCCGAATTGGCCAGCAGCACTTTCCCGATTGCCGTGCAGTACAACGGCATTCGCCCGCCGATGCGGGACGGCGAGCGGGCCTGCCGATGCCCGCCGATCTTGCTGATGTACACGACCTCGTCGCCGTCGAGCACGCCCAGATGCACCGTCTCCCGGGTGCGGGCGAACAGATCCTGCAGGAACGGGACGGCGACCTCGAGCACGGTGCGTTCGGCGGCGGCGCGCATTCCCAGTTCGAACAGACCCCGGCCGAGCCGATAACCGTCCGGCGACGCCGCGAGCAGTCGGGCGGCCACCAGATCCTGCGCGATCCGGTGCACGGTCGCCTTCGCCAGCCCGGTCCGCCGGGTCAATTCCGACAGGCCCACGGCCTGATCTCCGACGTCGAACGCGTCCAGGATCCGCATGATCCGGCCCAGTACCGACCGGTCCTGCAATGCGCCTTCGTCCACGGCTGTTCCTCTCGGTCCACTCAGTGGACCATTTTACTGTTCGTGCACCGGTCCGCTGCGGTGCACTGGCGTCGAGACGAATACTCGACACGACCGACACCCGAGACAAGGAAAGGAGGTGGGCATGCCCGCCACCCCGGACAGCCACGCCGAGGCAGTGGACGAGTCGACCGTCATCGCCGCCGCGCAGCGCCTGGCCACGGCCGCCGCGACCGGCAGCCCCTGCGCGCCGATTCGAGATCTGATCGGCCCCGACGACGTCGCCACTGCCTATCGGATCCAGGAACACTTCAACCGCCTGCGCGTCGCCGGAAAGGTGGTGGTGGGCCGCAAGATCGGCGCCACCTCCGAGGCCGTGCAGACCCAGTTGGGGGTGAACCAGCCCGACTTCGGTGTGCTGTTCGCCGATATGGCGTATGCGGACGGCGACGTCGTCGAGATGTGCCGGTTGTTGCAGCCGCGCGCCGAGGCCGAGGTGGCGTTCGTGCTGCGCGAGGACCTCGCCGAGGGACCGCTGGACGTGGCGCAGTGCCGTGCCGCGGTGGATTACGCGGTCGCGGCGCTGGAGGTCGTGGACAGCCGAATCACCAACTGGGACATATCTTTCGCGGACACCGTGGCCGACAACGCGTCCAGCGGGGTCTACGTGCTCGGCGCCGAACGCCGCACGCTCGCCGAGTTCGAACCCGTCGAGGTCACCATGAGCATGCTGATCGACGGTGTGGAGGTCTCGACCGGCAACGGGGCGGCCTGCCTCGGCGATCCGCTCAACGCGCTGTCCTGGCTGGCGCTGCGGGCCCGCGAATTCGGTGACCCGCTGCGGGCCGGGCAGGTGATCCTGTCCGGTGCGCTCGGTCCGATGCGGCCGGTGGGGCCGGGGTCGGTCGTCGAGGTCGTCATCGGGGGGCTGGGCACCCTGTCCGCCTCGTTCAGCAACAGTTCCGCCACACAGGAGGAGGTCGTCCGATGAGTGAGGACACCGCCCGCACCAAGGTCGCGATCATCGGTTCCGGCAATATCGGCACCGATCTGATGATCAAGGTCATGCGCCATTCCCGCTATCTCGAGATGGCGGCGATGGTGGGTATCGATCCCGACTCCGACGGCCTCGCGCGCGCGGCCCGGATGGACGTGCCGACCACGCACGAAGGCGTCGAAGGGCTGGTCGCGATGCCGGGCTTCGACGATATCGAGATCGTTTTCGACGCCACCTCGGCCAAGGCGCACCAGGCCAACCACGCGCGGCTGGCCCCGTTGGGCAAGCGGCTGATCGACCTGACGCCCGCCGCGATCGGGCCGTTCGTCGTCCCGGCGGTCAACTTCGCCGAGCACCTCGACGCGCAGAACGTGAACATGGTGACCTGCGGCGGGCAGGCGACGATTCCGATCGTCGCGGCGGTCGCGCGGGTCGTGCCGGTGGCGTACGCCGAGATCGTGGCCTCGATCGCGTCGAAGTCCGCCGGGCCGGGGACGCGCGCCAATATCGACGAATTCACCGAGACCACCTCGCACGCGATCCAGGCCGTCGGCGGGGCCGCGCGCGGTAAGGCGGTGATCATCCTGAACCCGGCCGAACCGCCGCTGATCATGCGCGACACGGTGTTCTGCTTGGTCGACGCCGCCGATGAGGATGCGCACGAGCAGATCCGCGCCTCGGTGACCAAGATGGTCGGCGATGTGGCCGCGTACGTGCCCGGATACCGGCTCAAGCAGCAGGTGCAGATCGATCCGATTCCCGCCGATCAGCCGGTGCACACGCTGCTGGCCGACGGCGCCACCGCGGTGCCGACGCATCGGGTGTCGGTCTTCCTCGAGGTCGAGGGCGCGGCGCACTATCTGCCCGCCTACGCCGGAAATCTCGACATCATGACCTCGGCCGCGTTGCAGGTCGCCGAGCGGATCGCCCAGAACGCCCAGAAGCAGGAGAACGCCTGATGACCACACTGTTCGTTCAGGACGTCACGCTGCGTGACGGCATGCACGCGATCCGGCACCGGATCACGCCCGAGAACGTCGGGCGCATCGTGGCCGCGCTGGACGCCGCCGGGGTCGACGCCATCGAGGTCGCGCACGGTGACGGTCTCGCGGGCGGTTCGGTCAACTACGGTCCCGGCTCGCACAGCGACTGGGCGTGGATCGAGGCCGCGGCGGCGAATCTGACCCGCGCGCGGCTCACGACGCTGCTGCTGCCCGGTGTCGGCACGGTCGAAGACCTCAGGCGCGCTTACGATCTCGGTGTCCGGTCGGTTCGCATCGCGACGCACTGCACCGAGGCGGACGTCTCCGCGCAGCACATCGCGACGGCCCGCGAGATCGGCATGGACGTCTCCGGGTTCCTGATGATGAGTCACATGGCGCCCGCCGCCGACCTCGCCGCGCAGGCGAAGTTGATGGAAAGCTATGGGGCACACTGCGTTTACGTCACCGATTCGGGTGGCCGGCTGACCATGAACGGTGTGCGCGACCGGGTCAGCGCCTACCGTGACATTCTCGACGAGACCACCGAGATCGGTATCCACGCGCACGAGAACTTGTCGCTTTCGGTCGCCAATTCCGTTGTGGCAGTAGAGAACGGGGCCGTTCGCGTGGACGCGTCGCTGGCCGGGCACGGCGCGGGCGCGGGGAACACGCCGATCGAGGCGTTCATCGCGGTGGCGGATCTGTTGGAGTGGAAGCACGGCTGTGATGTCTTCGCGCTCCAGGACGCCGCCGACGATCTCGTGCGTCCGCTCCAGGACCGTCCCGTCCGCGTCGACCGGGAGACGCTGACCCTCGGCTACGCCGGTGTGTACTCCAGCTTCCTGCGTCACGCCGAAGCCGCCAGCGAGCGCTACGGAATCGATGTCCGCACCCTGCTCATGGAGGCCGGTCGCCGCCGCCTCGTCGGTGGTCAGGAGGACATGATCGTCGATATCGCCCTCACCATGGTGGCTGAGCAGACCGCGTGATCCACCCGGTGCCGCGATCCGGATCGACAGCATCGATCCGGATCGCGGCACCGGCATACCGCGCGTTTCTCCGTGCCGCCGGGGCTCACCGGATCGGCTACCGAATGTCCGCCAGTGCGCCGTGCTTCAGTCCGGTGGTGAAGGCGGACGCGGGAGGGCCGCCAAGGTCCGAGCGTGCTCTGGACCGGAGGTTCCTACCGCAAGGTTCAGGAGGAACCCTCGTCGTTCACGGCGGGGAGGACCTCGAGGCGGTATCGCGGTCATCTTCGTGACGGCTTCAGAGGTCGATGACGATCTTGCCGTGCACGTGCCGACCGGCTTGGAGTTCGGCGGCGCGGCGAATCTGCTCGATCGGGAACCTCTCCGCGATCGGTACTCGCAGTCGACCCTCCGCGATCAGGCGGGCGATCTCTTCCAGGGCGCCGATCGTGGCGTTCGCGCCGTTGGCTGCCGCGATGCCGTCGACTTGCGTGGCGATGGTGCAGATGCGGCTGTCCCGGATGCCGAGTTCCCTTGCGGCGTACACTGTTTCGGTCCCGTGCAGGTCCATGGCGGCGGTGACGCCGTCGGGAGCGAGAGCTCGGACGCGATCGGCCAGACCCTCGCCGTAGGTGACCGGCTCGGCCCCGAGTTCACGCAGGAAATCGGACGATGTCGCCGATCCGGTCCCGATCACACGCGCCCCCGCGATCCGAGCCAGCTGCACGGCGAACACCCCGACCCCACCCGCCGCACCCCCGATCAGCACCGTGTCGTCCGGCCCGAGAGCAACTGCGGCAAGGGCAGCCGATGCCGTGCGACCAGCGATGGTGAGGGTGGCGGCGGTGCGATCATCGACGCCGTCCGGGGTGCGGTGAGCCTCGTTCGCCGCACTCCCTTCGACCGTATCGATCACCACGAAGTCGGCCGCCGCACGAGACAACGCACCCCCGAACACCCGATCGCCAACCGCGAAACCAGCCACCCCACCCCCGACCTGATCGACCACTCCGGCGTAATCCGTCCCGAACCCGACCGGAAGACTCAACCCGAACCGAGCAGCGGTATCCGCATCCGCGGTCATAATCCAGTCCATCGGATTCAGCCCCGCCGCCCTGACCCGCACCCGAACCTGCCCCACCCCAGCCCGCGGAGCCTCAACCTCCCGAACATCCAAAACCTCGGCCCCACCGAACGATTCGAGCCGAACCGCCCGCCCCTCACCCACCAGCCGCCGATCACCCTGTTCCCGCATATGCACCCGTCTCCTTGAAGCCGAAGGACCACATCAAATCGGATCACGCTCCGTTTACGAACGACCGTAACACAACCGGAGCGTGATCCGTTTCTGTCGATGCGAGGACCCGCCCGCAGTCGGGCGTGGGCAACACCCGTGAGATCGCCGAATATCCCGACGTCACTTGCGCCATGATCACCGCTGTCGCTGTCGCTGTCGCTGTCGTTGTCGTTGTCGTTGTCGTTGTCGTTGTCGTTGTCGTTGTCGTTGTCGTTGGCGTTGGCGTTGCCGTTGCCGCTGCCCTTGGCCTTGCCGCTGCCGCTGTCGCTGTCGCTGTCGCTGTCGCTGTCGCTGTCGCTGTCGCTGTCGCTGTCGCTGTCGCTGGCGCTGTCGCTGGCGCTGCCGCTGGCGCTGGCGCTGGCGCTGGCGTTGTTGTTGCCGTTGGTGGTCTCGCTGGCGTTGCTGTTGGCGTTGGCGTTGCTGGTGTTGCTGTCGGCGGTTCCCGCTGGCCGCTGTCGCTGGCCGCTGTCGCTGGCCGCTGTCGCTGGCCGCTGCCGTTTGCCGCTGGCCGCTGCCGCTGGCCGCTGTCGCTGGCCGCTGTCGCTGGCCGCTGCCGTTTGCCGCTGCCGTTTGCCGCTGCCGCTGGCCGCTGTCGCTGGCCGCTGTCGCTGGCCGCTGTCGCTGGCCGCGTCCGCCGGTGATGGCGCTGGTATTGGTGTTGCCGTTGGTGCCTCTGATGACGGTGGCGGTGACGAGGTGTTGTGGGTTGGGCTGTCGGCCGGGTGATTCTCGGGGTATGCGAGTGACCTTGGTATTCGGCGGTGTCGGGGCTTACCGCTGCGTCGGATCGGTGGGTGGCGCGACGTAGGGTGGCTGGTGTGTCAGAGGAGATCGTGGTGGAACGGGAAGAGGGACCCGTGTCCGGGCGTGGGGTTGTGGGGGATGAGGTGGATGCGGGCAAGTTGCGGCATCACGGGGATGTGGATGTGCGGCCGGGGATGTTGGATTTTGCGGTGAATGTGCAGGGGGAGGGGCCGCCTGGTTGGTTGCGGGAGCGGCTTGTGGGGCGGTTGGGTGGGTTGGGGCGGTATCCGGGGGAGGGGGAGGATCGGGCGGCGCGGGACGTTGTTGCGGGGCGGCATGGGCGGGGGGCGGATGAGGTGTTGTTGCTTGCGGGGGCGGCTGAGGGGTTTGTGATGTTGCCGAAGTTGGCTTCGCGGCTGGCTGCGGTGATTCATCCTTCGTTCACCGAGCCCGAGCTGGCATTGCGTGAGGCGGGGGTTGCGGTCGCTCGCGTCGTGTTGGATGAGCCTTACGTGCTCGATCCCGCGTTGGTGCCCGAGGAAGCCGATCTGGTGGTGCTGGGTAATCCGACCAATCCGACATCGGTACTGCATCCCGCCGAGACGATTCGTGCGCTGCGGCGGCCCGGACGGGTAGTTGTGGTGGACGAAGCGTTTGCCGATGCGGTTCCCGGGGAGCCGGAATCGCTTGCGGGGCAGTCGTTCCCGGATGTCCTGGTGTTGCGGAGTCTCACCAAGACCTGGGCGCTGGCCGGTCTGCGCTGCGGATATTTTCTGGGCCCGCCGGATCTGCTGGCGCGGCTCCGGCACGGTCGCGCGCACTGGCCGCTGGGTGCGCTGCAACTGGAAGCCATTGCGGCAACGGCAGATCCGGCCGCGATCGCCGAATCACAGTCTCGCGCACAACATATCGTCGCCGATCGCGCCGCGATGATCCCGCGTCTGCGCGCACTCGGCATCGAAGTCCACGAACCCGCCGACGGTCCCTTCCTGCTGATCCGGGTGCCCGACGCCGAGCTGCTTCGCAAACGTCTCGCCGGTGTGGGCGTCGCGGTCCGGCGCGGGGACACGTTCCCGGGCCTGGGACCGGGCCATTTACGCCTCGCAGTCCGCGCCGAAGCCGAGGTGGATCGCCTGATTGAGGCGCTACGTCAGGTCGGCATATAAGTGCCGCCCTCATACTCGTGTCCCGTTCGATCGCGTCCGATGTGTGCCGGTTCGTTGCCCGGTGGCCGAGGTGAATCGCCTTATCAAGGCGCTGCGCCAGGCCGGGATATGAGCGCTGCCCTCGTACCCGTGTCCCGGTCGGTCGGGTCCGATGAGCACCGGTTCGTTGCCGGGTAGCTGAGGTGGATCGCCTGATTGAGGCGCTGCGCCAAGTCGGCATCTGAGCGCCGCCCCCGCATTCGTATCCCGTTCGGTCGGGTCGGATGAGCACCGGTTCGTTGCCTGGTAGCCGAGGTGAAGTGCCTGATCAAGGCGCTGCGCCAGGTCGGCATCTGAGCGCTGCCCTCGTATTCGTATCCCGTTCGGTCGGGTCCGATGAGCACCGGTTCGTTGCCTGGTAGCCGAGGTGAAGTGCCTGATCAAGGCGCTGCGCCAGGTCGGGATATGAGCGCTGCCCTCGTATTCGTGTCCCCTTCGTGTCGGATGAGTGCCGGTTCGTTGCCCGGTAGCGGAGGTGTGGGTCGATGGGTGGCAGATTGCGCTGGGATCCAGTTGTCTCGCCCGGGGGTGTCGGCAAATGTCGTGGGCGGGGTGGCGCATGATGGCTGAGAGCGTGGCGGGATGATCGCCGTTGAGGGAGGTTTCAGGGTGGCGCAGGTGAGTGAGCTCGTCGACGTGCTGGACGCGGCGTATCCGCCCCGGCTGGCCGAATCGTGGGACTCGGTGGGGCTGGTGTGCGGGGATCCGGGGGAGGACGTGGCCCGGGTGCTGTTCGCCGTGGACGCTACCGAGGCGGTGGTGGACGAGGCGATCGCTTGGGGCGCACAAGCTTTGGTGGTGCACCATCCGCTGTTGCTGCGCGGGGTGGACACCGTGGCCGCGAGTACGCCGAAGGGGGCGCTGCTGCACCGGCTGATTCGCGGCGGGTGTGCGCTGTTCACCGCGCACACGAATGCCGATTCCGCCGCACCGGGCGTTTCCGATGCGCTCGCGGAAGCGCTCGGGCTGCGGGTGAGCGGTCCGATCGACCCGAAACCCACTGCGGCGCTGGATGAATGGACGATCAACGTTCCGCGTGAGAATTCCGCGGCGGTGCTCGCCGCCCTGTTCGCCGCAGGTGCGGGCGGGGTGGGAAACTATCGCGAATGCTGTTGGCAGGTGGCGGGTTCCGGTCAGTTCCGGCCGGTGGAGGGCGCGAATCCGGCGCTCGGCCTGGTCGGCGAACTGGAGCAGGTGGCCGAGGACAAGCTCGAGGTCGTCGCCCCGCCCTCGGCTCGCGCGGCCCTGCTCGATGCTCTGCGGCGGGCCCATCCGTACGAGGAACCCGCCTATTTCGTCACCGAGCGCGCACCCCTGCCCACGGGTCTGGGGTTGGGCCGAGTGGGCGAGCTACCGGAGCCGGAAACGTTGCGGGAGTTCACCGCTCGCGTCCGCGCCGCACTACCTGTGACCGCCTGGGGTGTGCGCGCCGCGGGCGATCCCGAACGCCGCATCGCCTCGGTCGCGGTCTGCGGCGGCGCGGGAGATTCCTTCCTGGCCAAGGTTTCTCGACTCGGTATCGACGCCTACGTCACCGCCGACCTACGCCACCACCCCGCCGACGAACACCTGCGCGCAGGCGGCCCCGCCCTCGTCGACGCCGCCCACTGGGCCACCGAATACCCCTGGTGCGCCCAGGCCGAACGCATCGTCCGCGCCGCCCTGCCCGACCTCGAAACCCGCGTCAGCGCAATCCGTACCGACCCCTGGACCCTCGGCGCTCTCGACTGATCCGTCCGAGATTCTGTACCCGGCACCCTCGGTCGAGTTCTCCGACTACATCTCGACCGAGGTGCTCCGCCGCCCCAACGGCTGAACGTCGATAGCCCAGCGCTGCTTCCGCCCTGGTCGAGCTGTCGAGGATCTATCGTGTCACCTCGCTGACCGAGTCATCGCGCGCTCTTCGCTGCCCATCTCACACTCGCGGCCAACCCGATGCGCATCTCCGACACCGACGCACATCCTGTGTCGGACAACCGATTCGACCTCTTGCAGCAGTCTCTCCCAACTGCTGCGACGGGGGCTTGCCACGCCACTATTCAGTGTTACTATCTACTAGTACTCAGTAGAACTGAGTAGCGCCGATGGATACGAGGAGGTGGTCCGTGGGCAAGCAGATCACGGAAATGCTGAAGGGAACGCTGGAAGGGCTCGTCCTCGCGATCTTGGCCGTGCGCACCGCGTACGGCTACGAGATCACCGCGTGGCTCCGGGAACAGGGTTTCTCCGATATCGCCGAAGGCACGGTGTACGCCCTGCTCGTGCGAGTGGAGAAACGCGGCCTGGTCGACGTGGAGAAAGTCCCTTCGGAAAAAGGCCCACCGCGCAAGGTGTACTCCCTCAACGCGCAGGGCCGCGAATATCTCGACGAGTTCTGGCGAACCTGGGATTTCCTCTCGAAACGCCTGGAACAACTTCGTGCAGAAGGAGAAGAATAATCATGTCGGAATCGAAATTGCCGGGAAAGCTGCTCTCCACGGTGGTCGGTGACCTCGGCGAGAAGCGGCGCTGGCGGCAGTACCGCGCCCGCGCCAAACAGCTGCCCGAGCCGTACAGCACGGCGATCGAGGCGTTCCAGCGCTACCTGATGTACGGCGCGGGCGGTGGCGGCGGAGTCGCCATGTTCGAGGATCTGATCGATCTGTTCGAGCAGAGCGCGGCCGATCGCGCACCGCTGCGCGAGATCGTCGGCGACGATCCGGTCGAATTCATCGAAACCTTCGCGCGCAATTACCAGGACGAATCCTGGATCAAGCGTGAACGGGAACGGCTGGGCAACGCCATCGCGAAGGCCGCCGGAGAAAACGTCGGAAACGAAGGATGAAAGGAACTTTCCGATGACAACAGCACAGGCCCCCGCAATTCGCGTGCGGGGGCTGCAGAAATCCTACAAACAACTGCACGTCCTGCGCGGCGTAGATTTCGACGTGGCCCGCGGCGGCATCTTCGCGCTGCTGGGCTCCAACGGTGCGGGCAAGACCACGATCATCAGAATCCTGGCCACCCTGCTGCAGGCCGATGCCGGTGCGGCCGAGGTGCACGGCTTCGACGTCGCCACCCACCCGGACCAGGTGCGCGAATCCATCAGTCTCACCGGACAATTCGCCGCCGTCGACGAAATCCTCAGCGGCCGTGAGAATCTCGTCCTGATCGCACGCCTGCGGCATGTGCGCAACCCGGGCCGGGTCGCCGACGAACTGCTGCAACGCTTTTCGCTGACCGACGCCGCCGCGCGCAAGGTCTCGACCTATTCCGGCGGTATGCGCCGCCGCCTGGACATCGCGATGAGCCTGATCGGCGATCCGCCGGTCATCTTCCTCGACGAGCCGACGACCGGACTCGACCCGCAGGCCCGCATCGAGGTCTGGCAGGCGGTCGCCGAACTCGCCGCGCAGGGCACCACGGTCTTGCTCACCACCCAATATCTCGACGAGGCCGAACAATTGGCCGACCGGATCGCGATCCTGCACGAGGGCCGCATCATCGTGAACGGCACCCTCGCCGAACTCCGCGCGCTGCATCCACCGGCGAAGGTCGAATACGTCGAGAAGCAGCCGACGCTGGAGGACATCTTCTTCGCGATCACCGGCGCGTCCGGCAACCACGACCGCGATATCGCGTGAGGGGCAAGGGATTTCGATGAACAAACACTTCCTCGGCGATACCCTCGTACTGCTGGGCCGCTCGCTGCGGCACATCACCCGCAGCATGGACACCATCATCACGACCATCCTCATGCCGATCGCCTTCATGCTCCTGTTCACCTACGTGTTCGGCGGCGCGATCGACACCGGGACCACCGGCTCGCACGCCTACGTGAAGTACCTGCTGCCGGGCATCCTGCTGATGACGGTCGCCTCGGG
Organism: Nocardia macrotermitis; assembly: GCF_009604405.1. GTDB lineage: Bacteria > Actinomycetota > Actinomycetes > Mycobacteriales > Mycobacteriaceae > Nocardia > Nocardia macrotermitis. Next base: position 32,383 of record NZ_WEGK01000030.1, on the reverse strand, counting down.
CATCGCCTACACCGCGTTCCGGCTCTTCCAGGACAAGAGCAACGGCCTGTTCGAACGTCTGCAATCCATGCCGATCGCCCGCTCGTCGGTGCTGTGGGCGCACGTGCTGACCTCGGTCGTGGCCAACGTGATCTCGCTCGTGGTCGTCGTGGCGGTCGCGCTGCTGATGGGATTCCGTTCCGGCGCAAGCTTTTCGGCGTGGCTGGCGGTGGCGGGCATCATGATCCTGTTCACCCTGGCGCTGACCTGGATCGCCATCATCCCCGGTCTGACCGCGAGCACTCCGGACGGCGCGAGCGCGTTCTCCTATCCGCTGATCTTCCTGCCGTTCCTGAGTTCGGCGTTCGTGCCCACGCACACCATGCCCGGCCCGGTGCGGGCGTTCGCCGAGCATCAACCGGTCACCTCGATCGTGAACACCCTGCGCAATCTGTTCGCCCGGCAACCGGTCGGGACCGGCGTCTGGACGGCGCTGGCCTGGTGCGTCGGCATCCTGGTCGTCGCGTACTTCTTCGCGATGGCCGCCTACCGCCGCAAGATTTCCTGACACACCTCGAGCCGCCCGGATTTCCGTCCGGGCGGTTCGTGGTCGGCAGGCTCTCTCGGGCCGGGACGGTTCGCGGTCCGAAGTGGTGCGGGCGATCGACCTGTGAGAGGTGGCCTGCGGGTCGGGGCGCTCAGCGGTCCGGAACTGGCGTGTGGTCCGGCAAAACAGCGGGGTTGAAGTGTGCACCTGTGGGTGCGGAGTACGGTTAGAACTTCGGCGTCGGCCCGTCCGGCGCACTGTCGTATATGTCCAGAGTGTCGAGGAGTACGTCCCGCGTTGAATGTCGAACCAACGATCCAGGCCAAGCTGCTCGACCTCGCCGCGGTCGATGCGGAGCTGACGCGTATCGCGCACCGGCGCAGGGTCCTGCCCGAGCAGCAGGAGGTCGAGCGGCTCGAGGCCGAGCGCACCTCCCGCAAGGACGCGGCGGTGAAGGTCGAGATCCAGCTCGACGACCTCGACCGGGACATCCGCAAGCTGGAAACCGAGATCGACGGCGTCAGCAAGCGGGAGAAGCGCGATCGGGGCATGCTCGAGGGCGGCGCGGTCGGGGCCAAGCAGCTCTCGGAACTCCAGCACGAGCTGGGCAGCCTGGAACGTCGTCGCTCGGTGCTCGAGGACGATCTGCTCGAGGTGATGGAGCGACGCGAGGCCGCGGTCTCCGACCACGAGCACACCGGCGCGAACCTGACCAAGGCCGAGGAGGATCTGGGCGAGGCGCAGCGGCACCGGGACGAGGCGCTGGCCGATCTCCAGGTCGCCGAGCAGCGCTGCGCGGGCGATCGCGAGCAGTTGCAGGGCCAGTTCCCGGCCGAGTTGCTCTCGGTGTACGACAAGCAGCGCACCCAGCACGGCGTCGGCGCGGCACTGTTGCAGGCCCGCCGCTGCGGCGCGTGCCGGATCGAACTCGACCGCGGTGAGATCGCGCGGATCGCCAAGGCCGCACCGGATTCGGTGGTCCGCTGCCCCGAATGTGGCGCGATCATGGTGCGCACCAAGCAATCCGGGTTGTGAGGCGGGCGTGACCGACAGCGTCATCGTCGAGGCCGACGGCGGTTCGCGGGGCAATCCCGGTCCGGCCGGTTACGGTGCGGTGGTGTGGGATTCCGGGCACGACCGGGTCCTCGCCGAACGCAAGGAGTCGCTCGGGGTCACCACGAACAACGTGGCCGAGTACCAGGGGCTGATCGCCGGCCTGGCCGCCGCGGTGGAGCTGGGCGCGCGCGAGGTCGCGGTGCGGATGGACTCCAAACTGGTCGTCGAGCAGATGTCGGGTCGTTGGAAGGTCAAGCACGCGGCCATGATTCCGCTCAACGAGCGGGCGCGGCGGTTGGTCACCGAATTCGACCGGGTCGATTTCACCTGGATCCCGCGGGCGCAGAACTCGCACGCGGATCGGCTCGCCAACGAAGCCATGGACGATGCGCCGCTGATCGATGAAGTTCGCGCTGCTACGGAATCCGGCGCGGCTCGGCAGGTTTCGGATGATGCGACCCAGCGGGATGCGGGATCCGGTGCGACCCAGCAGGTTTCGGATCGTGAGACCCAGCAGGGTGCGGAATTCGGTGTGGTCCAGCAGGTTTCAGGCCCCGGTGCGACGCGGCAGGATTCGGCGACCGGGGTGGAGCGCACGCTACCCAGCTGGATCGATGAAGCCGCCGATGCCCGTGTGGCACAGCAGAAACCGGAGCAGACCGCGCCCGGCTGGACGGGTGCGCGCGGCCGCCCGACCCGGCTGCTGCTGTTGCGGCACGGCCAGACCGAGTTGTCGATCGAACGCAGGTATTCGGGTCGCGGGAATCCGCCGCTCACCGCACTGGGCCGCGAACAGGCCGCGCGGGCGGCGAAATACCTTGCGGCCAAAGGGGATATCGCGGCGATCGTGACCTCCCCATTGGGACGCGCACAGGAGACCGCGGGCGCGGTCGGCGAGGCCCTGGACGTCCCGGTGCGCGTCATGGACCGGCTCATCGAAACCGACTTCGGTGACTGGGAGGGACTCACCTTCACCGAAGCGGCACAGGCCGATCCGGAACTGCATTCGCAATGGCTCGGCGATTCGACGATGTCCCCGCCCGGCGGCGAGAGCTTCGCCACCGTGCGGGAGCGGATCGAGGCGGCCCGCGCGGATCTGGTCGCCTTGTATCCGGACAGCAACGTCGTGGTGGTCAGTCACGTGACACCCATCAAGACGCTGCTGCAACTGGCCCTCGGTGTCGGCCCGTCGCTGCTGTACCGGCTGCATCTGGATCTGGCCTCGCTCTCGATCGCCGAGTTCTACCCCGACGGCGGCTCCTCGGTCCGTCTGGTGAACGAGACGTCCTACCTCTGATCAGCACAGCCCGGCGAGCTTGTAGAGCACCAGCGAGCCCGCCACCGCGACGTTGAGGCTGTGCCCGGTGCCGACCATCGGGATCTCCACGGCCACATCGAGGCGTTCGAGCCCCTCGGGCGGGATGCCGGTGCCCTCGTTCCCCAGCACGATCACGGTGCGTTTGCGCGCGACGGGCAGGTCGGCCAGCCGGATCGATTCGTCGGTCAGCTCCACCCCGACGATCGCCGACCCGCCCTGGCGCTGCCGATCCAGCCAGCGATCGGTGCGACCCTCGATCCAGTGCACACAGGTGCGCTGCCGCAAGGTGTTTCCGCGTTCGAGCGCCTCGGGCACCCACGACCGGCGCGGTACCGCCAGACACGCCCCGGCCGCATCGCAGGTGCGCAGTAGCGTGCCCAGGTTGACGCCGTGTTTGGGCCACAGCGGGGCCACGATCAGATGGTTCCAGCAGGTGTGCGCCCGGGTGCGGCGTCGGCGGTGGATCTCCGCGGGCGTGCGCGCCCGCGCCGCGCTCATCGGCGGACGGGAAGGACCTTCCCGTGGGGGACAACGGTATTCATGCGAAACAGTGTCATCGTGACGGTGCTCAGCGGCGCACCGGGGCCATCGACGGGGTGGATCGTGTACTCGCCCACCGGGATCGGTTCCATTGTACGGGCGATGCCACCGGATGCGCGACGGGTGCGTTCACCGCAGCGCGAGGGACATCTCGTATTCGGTGTTAGGTGCGTGGACGCCGATATTGCGCGCGACTCCGGTCGGAGCGAAACCCATTCTGCGATAGAGCTTCTCGGCCGGGGTGTTGCCGTCGAGCACCCAGAGCCGTAATTCGGAGTGGCCCTCGGCTCGCGCCCAGTTCGCGACCGCTTCGATCAGCTCGCGTGAGACTCCGGTCCCGCGTGCCGCCGATTCGACGAACATCGAGACCAGAACCGCCACGCCCTGTTCCTGGATACCGCCCGCGCAACCGATCACCTCGCTGGCGGATTCGGCCACGAACATGGTGCGGCGGGCGGACCACTGCCGCCAGTGCTCGTCGTCCCAACCCCGCGCTTCTTCGAGCAGGGTGGCGAAAGTGCCCGGTGCGGACCCGGCCAACGCGGCCAGGCGCGCGGTCCGAACCGTCTGCCACTCCTGCGCGGGTACCTGTCGCACGGTCATCCGACGATCGTCCCCCGCCGGTGGGGGAGAGGGCAATCCGATTACGCCGACCGACCACGCGACCGGTTGTGCGACAGGCGGTTACGGGCGCAGCACCGAGACCAGGAAGTCGGTCTGGTCGTAGACGGCCTTCTCGAACCAGTCGTCGAAGTAGATGTCGAAGTGTCCGATCGGATACCGCTTCACGATCGAGTGTTTGGTGCGTTCGGCGGCCTTGAGGCTCGGCTTGATCGGCGCGACCGAATCCTCGTCGCACAGCGAGTACAGCACCGGCACCTTGATGCCCTTGGTGCGCCGCCACGGCGAATCGAACAGTGCCTGAATGCCGATGCGCGCGGCCACCTTCGGCTGGTACAGCTCGCTCTCCTCGGCCAGACGGCCGAACCCCTCGGGCACATCCGAGGCGCTCATCAACGCCGCGGACCGCTTGCGTCCGGCCAGCCGCGCCTTGATCGGCCTGCGGATGATCGGGCCCAGCAACAGGTCGGTGATCGCGAAGAAACCGGTGCGGATGAGGCTGATCGGCCCCTTGGCCATTGCCGAGGACCAGCCGCTGGTGAACGGGCACTGCGCGACCACCGCGGCGAGGTAATCGTCCTCATGTGCGATCGACAGCACGTGTCCGCCGCCGAACGAACTGCCCCACAACGCGATTCGTGTCGCGTCGAAACCCTTGATGGTGCGCGCGAAGGTGATCGCGTTGCGCCAGTCCTCACGCTGTTTGCGAATGCTGATCAGCTGACGCGGGGTGCCGCCGCTGGCCCCGAAGTTGCGGTAGTCGAAGACCAGACAACCCATTCCGGCCGTGGCGAACCGGCGGGCATACCGGTCCAGACCCATTTCCCGATTCGCTCCGAGCCCGTGGCCCAGGATGACCAGCGGGCGCGGTTTGGGTGGTCCATCGGGCCGGTAAAGCCACGCTGCACACTGTTCGTTTCCCGAAGGGAACCCCACCTCGACACGCTCCATGGCGAATTACGGTACTTGTTCTCGTTTCGGCGCGCTGCGCTGGATCCCCGGTCATGACCGGAAATCTCATCGCGGGACCTCCGTGAGGCACCACCGGCGTACCCGCCGCGGACCCCGTACGGCATAATCCCTCGAGACGAGTCGGTCGGGCGACTGCGGCGACGGGAACGGGCACAGCTGTGCCGCTGCCCGGCGCCGAGGAAAGTCCGGACTCCACAGAGCAGGGCGGTTGTTAACGGCAACCCGGGGTGACCCGCGGGACAGTGCCACAGAGAACAGACCGCCGACGCCCAAAGCGTCGGTAAGGGTGAAACGGTGCGGTAAGAGCGCACCAGCGCCCCGGGTGACCGGGGCGGCTAGGTAAACCCCGCCCGGAGCAAGGTCGAAGGCCGCACTCCCCGAGTGCGGCTGCGCGGGTGTTCGAGGGCTGCTCGCCCGAGCCCGCGGGTGGACCGCTCGAGGTGCCCGGCAACGGTGCATCCAGATGGATGGTCGCCTCCCGGTGCGAACCGGGAACAGGATCCGGCTTACAGACCGACTCGTCCCCAATCCTCTTCTCGTGCAGTGGCCCCCGACCCACGACTTCGCCGCACCTGACAGCGACAGAATATGATCCAGCTCACCACCGCTGGCGGCCCTCTCGGCCGGGACGTTGCGCGATAACGCATCCCGGACTTCATCGAGCTCGTAGGCCGCGTCCGCCCGCGCCGCCGCCAACGTCTGCTTCACCGGCATCGAGTACGTCAGGCGGTCTGAATGCTCTGTTCCCCGGCAGCCAGGTCCCCCGAAACCTGCTGTGCCGCAGCGACAGTCGACCTCGACCCGCGCCAGTTGCGCGATCGGGCGGGCCTTACGCTTCACCTCCTCGTGCAGTAGCCCCGCGGCGTGTGCTCACCACACCTCGGCTGTCAGGAGCACTTGACGCCGCAGTGGGGAAATATCAGGTTGAACAGGTCGAACGAGCCGGTGCTGACCGAGCCCGTTGCTGAAAGATCAGCGATCGGCTGCGAGTTCTGGACGTCCGGTGTGGAGGGAGCGGGCTGCAGTGGGATCTGCGCCAGGGCCGGGCCGGCGGCGAACGTCGCGAGAGCCGCGCCTGTGAGGACCGAGCTGATGGCAAAGCGTCTGATGGACAAGGTAGTTCCTTTTTCTCGTTGGTCGTGAGAACCCGATACTAAGGAAAAAAGACGGGCTACCGACGCAAGCCTCGCCAAGTACCGGAAACGTATGCGAATGCCGTCGCTTCCGGCTTGCAGACCGACTCGTCCGCACTCTCTTCCCGGAAAGTTCTCGGGGCTCATCGGGGACCGTGCGGCTAGGGCCTCAGAGTCGGTTCGCGGCGAAATCTGCTGCGGCCAAGGTCATTCCGTTGAAGCTGTAGAGGACGTGCAGGGGGTTGGGCTGGCCGGGGAAAGGGGAGCCGTCGCAGACGGTGTCGCCGGGAACGCAGTATTCGGCGGTCTTGGGGGTGTAGAGGGGGCCGAGGGTGATCGGGGGTGCGCCGACCTGGCGCATGAAGTGGTCCGAGGGTTTGCCGAAGAGGACCACTGCGGCTACGTGGGAGGCGATTTCCGGAGGAAGCGGTGGCAGGCGGCCGCGGATGCCGGTTGGGCGGGCACGACCGTCGCGACGCTCGCCGCCGATGTCGCGGCGCACAGGAAACGGGCCAACCACCGCTGCTCCATTCGCGAAGCGCACCTCAGGGTTTCGTCGGGCTTTCCGCACCGAGCAGCAGGTCGATGGCGACGGTCAGCCGCTCCAGAAATGCCTCGCGCGTTGTGACCTGGTGTTTGATGCCGATCGATGTGCTGATCAAGGTTTGCGTCATCGCGGCCGAGCGGCTCGCGGTGGTGTCGAGCGATTCGGTCAGGGCGGTGTCGACGAGGGTGGCGAATCGCGCGGGGTATTCGGTGACGGCGGGGCCGAGCAGGTCCGAATACTCCTCGGCCAGGGTGTTGACCTCGCGGCTCATCGCGCCGATGTAGTGGCCGGTCCACTGGTCGAACGCGTCGAGGAGTCGGTCGCGGACCGGGCGGGACGTGTCGGCGAAAGTTTCGGTCACCGTCGCGATGCCGCAGTCCAGGGCGCGGGTGACCGCGGCGGTGAACAGTTCCTGTTTGGCCCCGAACAGCAGGTACAGGCCCGGGCGGGAGATGTCGGCGGCGCGGGCGACGTCCTCCATCGAGGTCTTCCGGTAGCCGTAGCGCACGAAGACGTCGAGGGCCGCGGTGAGCACCTGTTCGCGTCGGCCGCCGTCCGCAGTGTCCACGTTCATCCGGCCACCCTATCCGCCCGTGGACTTACTAGACAAAGTTTGCATAAGTTGTAAAGTCGGTCAGGTGGATCAGGAGGAACCGATGATTCGACATCCGCTCATCACCACGCGCTTCGACGGTTCGAACACCGCCGACGACGTAGCCGCCGGAATCGACCTGCGAGGTATGCGTGCGATCGTGACCGGTGCGTCCTCGGGGCTCGGCGTCGAGACCGCCCGGGTGCTCGCGGCCGCCGGGGCCGAGGTCACCCTCGCCGTACGCGATGTCGCGGCGGGCGCACGCGTGGCCGACGGAATCGCCACTCGCAGCGGGGTTCTGCGCCCGGCCGTGGCCGCCCTCGACCTGGCCGCCCCCGCCGGCGTCGCGCGTTTCGCACAGAACTGGGACGGCCCGCTGCACCTGCTGATCACCAATGCCGGACTGGTCACCTCGGGCCTGGAACGCACCGCGCAGGGCTGGGAGCTGCAATTCGCGACCAACCACCTGGGCCACTTCGCACTCGCCCACCTCCTGCACGACGCCCTGGCTCGCGGCGCGGCCGAACGCGGTACCGCCCGCATCGTGGCGGTCAGCTCCACCGCCCACATGCGCGCCCCGGTCGACTTCGACGACATCCACTTCGAGCGTCGCCCGTACGACCCGCAGATCGGTTACGCCCAGTCCAAGACCGCCAATTCGCTGTTCGCCGTCGAGGCGACCAAGCGCTGGGCCGCCGACCGCATCGTGGCCAACGCGGTGAACCCCGGCGGCATCAGAACCGGACTGCAACGGAATTTCACAGCCCGACAACGCGATTCGCTCGATGCCGCCGAAGCCGCCGGGGTATTCACCTACAAGACCGTCGAACAGGGAGCCGCAACCACCATGGTCGCGGCCATCGCCCCGGAATTCGCCACCACCGGCGGCCACTACCTCGACGACTGCCGCGAGGCATACACCGTCCCGAACGACGCGGACCTGACCGCTCACAGCCACGGCGTCAAACAGTGGGCCCTGGACCCGGACGCCGCCCACGAACTCTGGTCGACATCCCTTGCGACACTTGGCCTGTGACGCAACCCCATCCTCGGCCTACCCCACCTCCCCGTGGCAACCCTCCCCGAACGCCCCGAGGGCGACTACTACGAAGACGGCTTGCACTGGAAAACCAGAACCCTGGTAACCTTCGCCGCCGGCCGCCCCTTCATCTGGATCGACGACGAAATCAGACCCCTCGACGAATCCTGGGTCCGCACAAACCATCCCGGCCGAGCCCTGCTCCATCGCGTGGTCTCCGGCTCCGGCCTCCAGGCCACCGACTTCCCCACCCTCACCAACTGGCTACGAGAAACCTAGCCCCACTTGCTGTTTCGACAGGCCGCGGGCACGAGGTGGTCAGGGGAGTGGGATGAGGCTCAGGAGTGGGCCGAAACCCCAGTCGAGCATGTGGCGGGCGTCGGTTGCTGCGGCGGCGTCGCTGGTGGGGGAGCTGTGTAGGACGACGCCGATGAGGGGTTGGCCTGCTCGGGTGGCTTCGAACAGGAGGCAGGTGCCTGCGGTGTCGGTGGAGCCGGTTTTGATACCGAGGGTGCCGGGGTAGTCGCGGAGCAGGAGATTCGTTGTGCGCCAGACGTGGTCGCGGTTGGCGGGGCCGGCGGGCTGGTGGTAGGTCTGCGAGCGGACGATGTCGCGGAAGATGGGGAGGGTCATCGCGCGCATGCCGAGTTTCACCAGATCCGCGGGGGTCGAATAGGTGGAGTAGCCGTTGGGTGCGGGTAGGCCGCTGGGGTCGGTGAAGTGGGTGTTCGACAGGCCCAGGCGTGCGGCCGTGGCGTTCATCTCGGCGATGAATCCGGCCTGTCCGGGGCCGTACGACTCGGCGAGCGTGTACGCCGCGTCGCAGCCCGACGGCAGCATCATCGCGTACAGCAACTGTCTGGCAGTCAGCACCTCGCCGGGAACCAGGCCCGCGGTGCTTCCGTCGTACTTGCGGTCGTAGGCGATGATCCCCGGCGGCACCGTGATGGCCCGGTCCAGATCACCGGACTCGAGGACGACCAGCGCGGTCATCACCTTGGTGATACTGCCCATCGGCGCGCGGGTGTTCGGCTGCCGCGACCAGCGCACCGCACCCGTATTCGCGTCGGCGAGCTCGGCGAACGGAGCCTGCACCCCGTCCGGCTCGGCGGACATGGTGGGCAGCTGATCGTGCGAGACGTTCGCGGCGGGCGCGGCCAGGGCGGGGCCCGGCGAGACGAGCAGAAGTCCGGAGGCGGCAGCCAGCATCACGCGGGCAAATGATCGCATCGGCATATTGTGCCGTTCGAAACGACCACCGAGCGGGATTTCCCCCGGAGCAAACCATCGGCCCGACTCAGCGCCCCAGCAGTTCCACCACCCGCAGCGCCGGACCGACATAGGCCGGAATCAGATACGGATCCCGGATGGGGGTGGAAACCCTTGTGCACGTGAGGAGTTCGGGTCCGACGAGCTGCCAGGGCGGCAGCTCACCCGCGATCTGCGCCTGGATCAACTGCGGCCCGAGCAGCGATCTGGCGTAGCCGGGATCCGGAGAATCGACGCGGTACAGCGCGTCGAACACCGGATGACCGATCGGCGCGGGCCGCTGCCCGAACAGGGTCTGCGCGAAGGTCGCGAGCGCACCGGACGCATGCCGCACCGAGACGAGCGGATGCGGCCGGTCGAGCGTGACCGCGACCGCGATGAAGTGGTAGGTGGACGAGGACTGTTCGGAGGAGACGGTGTAGGAGTACTCGGCCACCAGCACCCGCCGTCCCCCGACCTGCCCGATCAGGGTCGCGCCGAGCCCGCGACGATTGCGTCCGGGCAACTGCGCGGTCCACGGCGCTTCACATCTCGGCACGAACGTCCACCCGTTGGCCATCGCCCACTGGTTCAGCGCGCCTACCCGGGCCCGCTCCTGCCGCGCCGCCGCCGACACCGCCGCCACCAGCGCGACGATCAGGCCGACGAACAGCAGCACCACCGCCACCACCACGAAAATCGCCGTCGCCGCCACCGCGCCTCCCTCCCGAATGCTCGATCCACCACTCGAATCGAATCATGGCCGACCGACCTTCCGGCCTCCTTAACGGATGTTTGCAGCCCCCAAGGCAATCCGCCCCATGTCCGATGCGATCGGTCCCCACGCGAGGCACTCGCACCCGCGCCGCCCCGGTGCCATCATCGATGTAGGGCCCGGCGCTTCCGTGCATCGGGCGAATCGCGTGGTGGTGCGATATGGACATCTCGGTCATCCTCGGCGTCGTGGTGGGAGCGGGCGTGCTGCTCGCGGGCATCGTGTTCGGGGCCAGTATGCGGGTGGTGGAACAGTTCGAGCGGGGCGTGGTGTTCCGCTTCGGCCGGGTGCGACAGGTGCGCGAACCCGGGCTGCGGATGCTGATTCCGGGCGTGGATCGGATGCGCAAGGTGCCGGTCCAGATCGTCACCATGCCGGTGCCCGGGCAGGAGGGCATCACCCGCGACAACGTCACCGTGCGGGTGGACGCGGTGGTGTACTTCCGGGTGGTCGATCCGGTGCAGGCCGTGGTCGACGTGCAGGACTACCTGTTCGCCATCGCGCAGGTGGCGCAGACCTCGCTGCGCTCGATCATCGGTAAGAGCGATCTGGACGACCTGTTGTCCAACCGCGAACACCTCAATCGCGGCCTGGAGTTGATGATCGACAGCCCGGCGCTGGCCTGGGGTGTGCACATCGATCGGGTGGAGATCAAGGACGTCGCGCTGCCGGAATCGATGAAACGCTCGATGTCACGGCAGGCTGAGGCCGAACGTGAACGCCGGGCCCGCGTCATCACCGCGGAGGGCGAACTCCAGGCCTCGCAGAAGCTGGCCGATGCCGGACAGACCATGGCCGCGGCCCCAGCCGCCCTGCAACTGCGGCTGCTGCAAACCGTGGTGGAGGTTGCGGCGGAGAAGAATTCGACGTTGGTGCTGCCGTTCCCGGTCGAGTTGCTGCGCTTCCTGGAGCGTTCGACGCCGGAGGATCCGACGGCTTGACGCGACGCGCATCCGGATGCCATCATGAAAAGGGGAAAGGCACTCGGATTGTGGTGTCTATTTGTCTCTGCCCTCGACATCTGGTCGATTCGGGTGTAATTTTGGTTTTCGCGCCGGGGTGCGTGCCGACTGGCTCTCGAAAATGAATTAACTGCGGAAGATCGCACTGTCTGCGTGTCGATTTCCGCCCGTTGGTGTCGAGGTAGGCAGGTCGGTATACGGCACGGTGCGCCATGAGCAATGCAGCCGACAGGACAAGCAGATACCGCGACGTCGCGTACGCAGGTGCGGTCGTCGCGAGGTGCTGGAAGGACGTATCTTGGCAGTCTCGAGTCAGACCGAGGTCGATACCGTGCGATCGGCGGCCCGCGTCCCGGGCGCGCCCGAACGGGTTTCGTTCGCCAAACTCCGTGAGCCCCTGGCGATTCCGGATCTACTGGCCGTTCAGACCGAGTCGTTCGACTGGCTGGTCGGCGGGCGGCGCTGGCGGGAGCGGGCCGGCGCCGCGGGGGATCCGGCGCTCGGCGGCCTGGAGGAGGTGCTCGACGAGATCAGCCCGATCGAGGATTTCGCGGCGACCATGTCGCTGTCCCTGTCCGATCCGCGTTTCGAGGAGGTCAAGGCCTCGGTCGAGGAATGCAAGGACCGCGATCTGACGTATGCCGCGCCGTTGTTCGTCACCGCCGAATTCATCAACAACAACACCGGCGAGATCAAGTCGCAGACGGTTTTCATGGGCGATTTCCCGATGATGACCGATCGCGGCACTTTCGTCGTGAACGGCACCGAACGGGTGATCGTGTCGCAACTGGTGCGTTCGCCGGGCGTGTACTTCGACGAATCCGTCGACAAGACCACCGAGAGGACCCTGCACAGCGCCCGGGTCATCCCGAGTCGCGGCGCGTGGCTGGAATTCGACATCGATAAGCGCGACACCATCGGCGTCCGCATCGACCGTAAACGCCGCCAGCCGGTGACGGTGCTGCTCAAGGCGCTGGGCTGGAGCGCCGAGCAGATCACCGAACGTTTCGGCTTCTCGGAGATCATGATGACCTCCCTGGCCAAGGACAACACCGCGGGCACCGACGAGGCGCTGCTGGACATCCACCGCAAACTGCGTCCGGGCGAGCCGCCCACCAAGGAGTCCGCGCAGGCACTGCTGGAGAACCTGTTCTTCAAGGACAAGCGCTACGATCTGGCGCGCGTCGGCCGTCACAAGATCACCAGGAAGCTCGGCATCGGGCCCGCCGCCGACGCCGATCGGGTGCTCACCGAACCGGATATCGCCGCGATCATCGAATATCTGCTGCGTCTGCACGCGGGCGATGCGACGATGACCGCGCCCGGCGGCGAGGAGGTGCCGATCGGCGTCGACGATATCGACCACTTCGGCAACCGCCGCCTGCGGACCATCGGCGAACTCATCCAGAACCAGGTGCGGGTGGGTCTGTCCCGGATGGAGCGGGTGGTGCGGGAGCGGATGACCACGCAGGACGTCGAGGCGATCACCCCGCAGACGTTGATGAACATCCGCCCGGTCGTGGCGGCGATCCGGGAGTTCTTCGGCACCTCGCAGTCCTCGACGTTCCTGGACGAACGCAATCCGCTCGCCAGCCTGACCCAGAAGCGCCGCCTGTCGGCGCTGGGCCCGGGCGGCCTGACCCGCGAACGCGCCGGACTCGAGGTCCGCGATGTGCACTACAGCCACTACGGCCGGATGTGCCCGATCGAGACGCCCGAGGGGCCGAACATCGGTCTGATCGGCTATCTGTCGGTGTATGCGCGGGTCAATCCGTTCGGATTCATCGAGACGCCGTATCGCAAGGTGGTGGACGGTGCGGTGACCGACCGGATCGACTACCTGTCCGCCGATCAGGAGGACAGGCACGTCGTCGCGCAGGCGAACGAGCCGCTCGATGCCGAGGGCCGCTTCACCTCGTCGCGAGTGCTGGTGCGCCGCAAGGATTCCGAGGTCGAACTGGTCGAACCGGCGCTGGTCGACTACATGGATGTCTCACCGCGCCAGATGGTTTCGGTCGCGACGGCGATGATCCCATTCCTCGAACACGACGACGCCAACCGCGCGCTGATGGGCGCGAACATGCAGAAACAGGCCGTGCCGCTGATCCGTTCGGAATCGCCGCTGGTCGGCACCGGGATGGAACTGCGCGCGGCGATCGATGCCGGGGATGTCGTGGTGAACGAGAAATCCGGTGTGGTGGAGGAGGTTTCGGCGGATTTCGTCACCGTGATGCACGATGACGGCACCCGGCGTTCGTATCGGCTGCACAAGTTCAACCGGACCAATCAGGGCACCTGCGCGAATCAACGTCCCATCATGGACGAGGGGCAGCGGGTGGAGCCGGGCCAGGTGCTGGCCGACGGGCCCAGTACGCAGAACGGCGAGATGGCGCTCGGGAAGAATCTGCTCGTCGCGGTAATGCCTTGGGAGGGTTACAACTACGAGGACGCGATCATCCTCTCGCAGCGCCTCGTGGAGGAGGATGTGCTGACCTCGATCCACATCGAGGAGCACGAAGTCGACGCGCGCGAAACGAAATTGGGCGCGGAGGAGATCACCCGCGATATTCCGAACATCTCCGATGAGGCGCTGGCGGATCTCGATGATCGTGGCATCGTGCGGATCGGTGCGGAGGTTCGTGACGGCGACATCCTGGTCGGCAAGGTGACGCCGAAGGGTGAGACCGAGCTGACTCCGGAGGAGCGGTTGTTGCGTGCGATCTTCGGTGAGAAGGCGCGCGAGGTTCGCGATACGTCGTTGAAGGTGCCGCACGGTGAGTCGGGCAAGGTCATCGGTATTCGGGTGTTCTCGCGTGATGACGACGACGATCTGCCGCCGGGTGTGAACGAGCTCGTGCGTGTGTATGTCGCGCAGAAGCGCAAGATCCAGGACGGCGACAAGCTGGCGGGTCGGCACGGTAACAAGGGCGTCATCGGCAGGATTCTGCCGAAGGAGGACATGCCGTTCCTGCCCGACGGGACTCCGGTCGACATCATCCTGAACACGCACGGTGTGCCGCGTCGGATGAACATCGGCCAGATCCTGGAGACGCATCTGGGCTGGATCGGCAAGACGGGCTGGAATGTGCAGCTCGCCCAGGACGGTTCCCGGCCGGACTGGGCGCAGCGGCTACCCGAGGAGTTGCTGTCCGCCGAACCCGAAACCAACCTCGCCACACCGGTTTTCGACGGTGCGCGCGAGGAGGAACTCGCCGGAATGCTGGCCTCGACCCTGCCCAACCGCGATGGTGAGGTGATGGTCGGCGCGGACGGTAAGGCCACGCTGTTCGACGGTCGTTCGGGTGAGCCGTTCCCGTACCCGGTGGCCGTGGGCTACATGTACATCCTGAAGCTGCATCACCTGGTGGATGACAAGATTCACGCGCGGTCGACGGGTCCGTACTCGATGATCACGCAGCAGCCGTTGGGTGGTAAGGCGCAGTTCGGTGGTCAGCGTTTCGGTGAGATGGAGTGCTGGGCCATGCAGGCGTACGGCGCTGCGTACACGCTGCAGGAGTTGTTGACCATCAAGTCCGATGACGTGGTGGGTCGGGTGAAGGTGTACGAGGCGATCGTCAAGGGCGAGAACATTCCGGAGCCGGGTATTCCGGAGTCGTTCAAGGTGCTGCTCAAGGAACTCCAGGCGCTGTGCCTCAATGTCGAGGTGCTCTCCCACGACGGTTCCAGGGTCGAGTTGCACCATGACGACGACGATCTCGACCGGACCGCCGCGAATCTGGGAATCACCCTGTCCCGCAACGAATCCGCGACGATCGACGATCTGTCGAGCTGATCGGAACCGTCCGCCGCGCACCGATGCACCGGTGCGCGGCGGATCACCGCGAGTCACTTGGATTCGATGCGCCCCAACGGATTACGACTTTCGGATAGCGCCTTCGTCCACCCGGAACTGTCGATACCGAGCGCATGCCGCAGGTACGCCCAGGTGACCTGCTGGAGCAACGCCACCCGCTCGGGACTCTCGTCGGTCGTCTCCTTGGCTTCGTAACCGGGAATCCCGCCGAGGGAATGCTCCGCCCCGAACAGCGTGAGCAGGCTCTTGTCGCCGGGACTGAGCGCATACGGGT
The DNA here is from genome assembly GCF_009604405.1 of Nocardia macrotermitis. GTDB lineage: Bacteria > Actinomycetota > Actinomycetes > Mycobacteriales > Mycobacteriaceae > Nocardia > Nocardia macrotermitis. The sequence continues at coordinate 16,966 of NZ_WEGK01000030.1, read as the reverse complement.
CGGTCATCCAATCGGGCCCCCGCACGGTCAGCGGCGAGTCGTCCTTGTCGCCCGCGACGACGAGCGCCGGTGTGCGCATCGCCGAGAAGTCCGGGTTCATGAAGGGAAAGTTCTCGGCGGCAAAGGAACTCAGATCCGCGCCGCCCTTCCCGGCCGTGGCCAGCAGCACGCCCGCGCTGATCCGGGGGTCGGACAGGTCATCCCCTGCACCGGTCGTCGGATCGAGCACCCGCAACCCCAGCAGCACCCCCGCGGTCTGGCCGCCGAAGGAATGTCCGGCCACGGCGATACGGGTCCGATCGACACGTCCGGACAGGCCGGGAACAGCGGCTTCCAACAGTTCGAGATCGTCCAGAACCCGCCGCACATCCTCGACCCGATAACGCCAGATCCGCGGTGTGCGAGGATCATTCGGCTCCAGCCCCAACGTCCGGGAATCCAGATGAGTGGGCTGAACGACCACGAAACCGTGTGCCGCCCAGAAATCGGTCAGCGGTCCGTAGCTGTCCAGTGACGAACCGAACCCGTGTGAGAACACGATGACCGGCAGATTGTGGCCGGTCACGGGGGCGGACACCCGGACCCGCAGATCTTCACCCCGATCCGGCGCCGACAGCACGACCGGCTTCACCGAAACAACCGGTACCGCAGGGGAAATGTCGAATTCGGCCATGAGACCACAATCCTCTCGATGGAATGGACAACGCGGACAACGGATTCACCGCATCCGCCGATGTGATGAGCAGGGACGCAGCCGGATTCAGACCGTGACGACGACCTTGCCGACCTGCTGCCCCTGCTCCAGATGCCGATGCGCCTCGACGACGTCCTCGAAGGCGAACACCGCGTCGATCGTGGGTTGCACTGCGCCGTAACGCAATCCGGCACCGAGGAACGCCGCGATCCGCCGCACCACCACCGGATCGAGCGTGTGCTCGAAGCTCGCATAACGATGAATGGTCACCGGATTCGCCGGGAACGACGCGGGACGCGGATCCAACCACCCCACCGTGATCACCGTCCCCCCGAATTTCGCGGCGCTGGCCAACTCGGCCAACCCCGGCCCCATCACCGAATCGAGAATGATGTCCGCGCCGACCCCGCCGGTCTCGCGACGCACGGCCTCGGTGACGTTCTCCTCGTCCGAGGCGATGACCGCCGCGGCCCCGGCGGCCAGCAGCGCGTCCTTCTTCGCGGCATGGCTGGTGACCGCGATCGGCACGGCCCCGATCTGATTCGCGACCTGAATGGCAGCCAGCCCAACGGAACTGGACGCGGCGGTGATCACCACCTGATCGCCCGGCCGCATCCCGGCCTTCTCCACCAGCGCGCCGTAGGCGGTGGAATACGACACCCACAGCGCCGCCGCGTCGATGACGCTCAGACCCGCGGGTCGGGCGACGACCGTACCGGCCGGAACAACGGTGTACTCGGCGTAGGTACCGCGCACATCCGCATCCGGCAGCGCCGCGATCAGCACCGCATCGCCGCCCGCGACCCCCTCGACCTGCGGGCCGGCCGCGTCGATTACCCCGGTGCCCTCCACGCCCAGCCGAGCGCGCGGCAATCGGCTGGGCCGGGGCCCGATACCCGCCCGCGCCATCTGGTCGAGCCGGTTGACCCCGAAGGCTTCGATCCGAATCCGCACCTCACCCGGACCGGGCTCGGTGATCGGCTCCTCGACGATGTGCAGGACCTCGGGGCCGCCGGTTTCATCGAAGGTCACGACTCGTGGCATCGCAATTCTCTTTCTGGGCAAGGGTTTTCGGGCGGCGAATCGGTATGCGCCGCACGGAGTGCGAATGTGCCGACGGCTCGGGCGGTTGGCCGCCGGTCGCCGCTCTGGCATCATGAAGAAACGGGACGTCGTCCCGATTAACGATACGGGACACTGTCCCGTTTAGCAATGCGAGTGGAGGCTGCGCGCATGAGTGACGGTGAGGGGCCGGGCGTGGGCACGGTCAAACCCAAACGGGCCGACGCGCGCCGGAACGCGGCCGCGCTGCTGGACGCGGCCGCGGCGGTCTTCGTCACCTCGGGCGTCGAGGCCCCGATCCGCGATATCGCGACGCGGGCGGGCGTCGGGACGGCGACGATCTACCGCCACTTCCCGACCCGCGCCGATCTGATCGTCGCGGTGTACCGGCATCAGGTCGAGGCGCTCGCCGAATCGGGTCCGCGGCTACTGACCACCGGCGCGACGCCGCATGTCGCGCTGGGGTCGTGGATGGACAGCTTCGTCGACTTCCTCGTCACCAAACAGGGACTCGCCACGGTCCTGCAATCCGAGGATCCTTGTTTCGATCCGCTGCACGCGTACTTCGTCGAGCGGCTGGTTCCGGTCTGCGATCGATTGCTCGCTGCCGCAGTCGATTCGGGCGAGATCGAGCCGGGGCAGGACGCCCTGGAACTCATGCGCGGCGCGGGCGGATTGTGCGCGGGCGGTGGTCGGCCCGGTTACGACGCGCGGCGGTTGGTCGGGCTACTGATCGCCGGGCTGCGCCGGGTCGGCTGAATACGGTCCGGACCGGACAGCGGGCCGAGCCGAACAGACGAAAACGCCGACGGCGGCCTCCGCAGGGGAGACCGCCGTCGGCGTCGGTTCGACAGACTGTGTCGTCAGCCCGCCGGGCTGATCACCAGGATCTGCGCCCAGTGGGCGGCCGTTTCGGGGCCGAGCAACGGCAACAGGTAGTCGTAGACGATGGACGACATAGGGTGCGGAACTCCTCATGTGTTACGTGCGGTGTCGCATTCGGACATAGTGGGGCGGCGAAGCGGCCCCGTGAATACCTGCGCCACAGTAACAGTGCGTTGGCGTTCGCGCAGAAAGCTTCGGAATCGGACCGGGATCATCGACTCGGATCGTGATGTGCGGCCGAACTTTACGACCGATCCTGCCGTCCGGTGATATTGATCGGCTATCGAACGAGCGGCGGTCACCATGTGCGCCACGCCGATCCGACCGACCCGTATGTGACGGCGTGCCGCCGAGTTCCGCCCTATCGGAACCGAAGTCGGGAGTGCTCGCGCGAAGTCGCCGGGAATGTGCCGAACGCGCAGGCACCCACGGCCCCGCGACTCGAACGGATGCGCGATCGGCCGCTTCGGGCCTGGCCCGAATCCGACGGATCGGGCCGATATCCGATTGTTATCGGCGTGTCAGGCAAGACGGCCCGTTCTGAACTGGCCGGAACCGTGACTGACGTCATAAAGTGTTCCGCGTTGGATGTTTCCCCGCCGGGGGTGGCGGTGAAATCTAAGGGTGTCAACGAACGTCGGAAAGCAGGTTCTGTTTATATGCGTGTAGTTCGCAAGTTGGTGGCCGGTGCATTGATCGCCGGGGCCGCTTCGGTTCTGGCCGTGATGGGAGCGGGGTCCGCGTCCGCGTTCGCCCTCACACCGCTGCCCGGTGGCGTCCAGGTCGACCTCACCCCGGGTGACACCCAGTGGGTGCACCAGAGTCATATCGGGCAGACGATCGGGATGCTGCCCCATCCGTCCGCCGCGTCGTTCGGTCAGGCGCTGGATTCGGCGGCGGATCTGTCCTCGCACTACCCGGACGGCCGTGTCGTGTTCACCGTGTACGGGCCGATGGATCAGCTCAACGGCTCCATGCTGGCGTTGCAGTAAGCAGTAGCGCGAACCGAATTCGGGCCGACCTCGGACCCACCGTCCAGGGTCGGCCCGAAAGGTTTCCGGGCGATCACCTGTCCCGCTGCCGGACGAAATCGGCTGCGGCGGAATATTGTTCGAGGGCCTTGCGGGCCGCGTTCGCCTCGGATTCGTAGAGGCGGTCGAAGGGGGAGGTATCGGGGGTTCCGGAATGTTCGGCGGCGGTTCTGATGGCGGCCATGGCCTCGACCGCGTCGCGGTGGTCACCGAGTACGGACTGTAATTTCTTGGCGCGCAACGCCAATTCGGCGGCCGGACCGCCCAGCACATCGGCCGCAGCCTCGGCGCAATAGCGTAATCGTTTGGCGGACTTGCGAATCTCGTGCAGATGTTCGATGCGCTCGTCCTCGCTGATCGCCGGATCGGCATGCATCAGCGTTTCCTGATCCACCATCACGCGCAGTTCGTTGAAATCCGCGCGCAGCACCTTGCCGAATGCCCGGTCGGCCTCGGAATCGGCGCGCTGTGCGACCAACGGGGGCGCACTGCGCAGATTCTCCAGTGACCGACGCAGATTCACGTAGCGGTCGCCGTCGAGTTCGGTCAGTACCACCGCGTGCGCGGCGGCGTAGGCGGTGCGTTCGTTGTCGACCAGCTCGGCCACCGTCCGGCGCACGACCGCGGCGGGGTCGTCCGGGTTGCCGGTATCGGGGGCGTCGCGATAGTCCTCGAGCAGCGCCGCGAAACGTTCACCGCGCACCTCGGCATCCCGGGCCACCCCGAGAACTCCCGCGAACCAGCGCAATTCGTCGCGGATCTCGCGGACGTGCCCGGATTCGAGCAGACGGCGATAGGACCGCAGCACACTGCGCAGCCGCCGGGTGGACACCCGCATCGCGTGCACCGAATCCGGTGCGTCCCGGCGCACCGTGGGTTCGGCCCGCAGCAGGCGTTCGACGTCGTCGTCGAGGACGGCGGTGAGTGCGTCACCGGCTGTATGTGCCATCAGACCTCCCGGAACTTGTCGGTGGCTTCGACGAGGTGATGGGTGATGCCGGGTTCGTTCGCCGAATGCCCGGCATCGGGCACGATGTGCAGTTGCGATCCGGACCAGGCCCGATGCAGATCCCATGCGCTCACCGCGGGGCACACCACGTCGTGCCGCCCCTGCACGATGACACCCGGAATGTGCGCGATGCGATCGATGTCGCGCAGCAACTGGGCCTCGTCGAAGAATCCGCCGTTCACGAAGTAGTGGTTCTCGATGCGGGCGAAGGCCAGGGCGAAGCGCGGATCGGCGGTCTCGGCGACCCGATCCGGTTGCGGCAGTAGCGCGCTGGTGGAACTCTCCCAGCTGGTCCAGGCGATGGCGGCGGCGGTCGCGACGGCCGGGTCGGGGGAGTGCAGCAGGCGGTGGTAGACGCTCACCAGATCGCCGCCGCGCTCGTCCGCCGGGATCGGGGCGAGGTACTTGTCCCACTCGTCCGGGTAGAGGTAACCGGCCGCGCCGTTGTAGTACCAGTCGATCTCCTTGCGCCGCAACAGGAATATGCCGCGCAGGACGAGTTCGGTGACGCGCTCGGGATGGGTCTGCGCATAGGCCAGCGCGAGCGTGGAACCCCACGATCCGCCGAACACCTGCCAGCGTTCGACGCCCAGATGGGTGCGCAGGCGTTCGATATCGGCGACCAGATTCCAGGTGGTGTTGGTCTGCAGGCTCGCGCCGTCGGCGATGTGCGGGGTGGACCGGCCGCAGCCGCGCTGATCGAACAGCACGATCCGGTACGCCTCCGGATCGAAGAACTGCCGCTGCGAGGGTACGGTCGCGCCGCCGGGGCCGCCGTGCAGGAAGACCACCGGCTTGCCGTCGGGGTTGCCGCTCTCCTCCCAGTACAGGCGTTGGCCGTCGCCGACGTCCAGCATGCCGTGCCGGTTCACTTGCAGGGGTCGGTACAGAGTGCGCATCAGCCCAGGATCCCCGCCGCGAAGCTTTGCAGATTCAGTGCCTGGAGGGCGTCGGTGCGGACGTCGGGGCAGGTCTTGGTGGTGATGCGATCGATCATCGCCTTGTCACCGAGTACGCGGGCGTTCATGGCCAGGCCGCCGTTGCGCAGCGCCCACTCGTGCACGGCGATGTTCAGGGCCGCGCCACCGATCGTGGGACCCTGCACCCGCCAGTCTGAGAGCTGCGGTTTGATCTCGTCGCACAGCTTCTGGGCGATCGGGGCGTCCGGGTCGGGCAGCGTGGAGGTGGTGGCCGAGGACGCGGTCGTGGTGGTCGACGTCGCGGTGGAGGAGGTCGGACCGCTGGATCCGGCCGGGGCCGGGGTGCCGGTCGAACCGCATCCGGCGAGCAGCGCCACCGCCGCCGCGATCCCCATCGATCCGAGCGTCCCGCGAGTCAGCCAACGGCTCTGCGACATCTGCACCCTTTGCTTCTGTTCGTGTATTCGTGGTGTGGGAATTTCGTGCCCTTCGGCATCGAGTCTGCCACCGCGAGTGAGCAGCACACCACCTTCGCGACGTCGTCGCCTGTGGAACGGGTGCGAATCGATACCGAGGCCGGAAAGTGCTCAGGCCGAGAGACCGGACCACTGGGTCGCGGTGTAGGGCCGATGCCCGGCGGTGCCGTCCCAGGCGCTGATGATCAACGTCAGATTCGACGAATCGGTGCTGCCCGGATGGATGTAACCGCCGTAGAGATTCTTCAGCACCGGACTCCGCCACCGCGACACCGACAATCCGCGATCGCCGACCACCTGGGTCTTCGGCTCGGACCAGGTCTGATCCGGGCGCGCGGCGGTGCGGGTGCGGATGCTGTAGTCGGTGGTGTCGAAATAGCTCAGCACGTACACCTCGCCGATCCGCTTCACCGAGAATTCGCCGATGTTGTTGCCGGTGGCGAAGATCTGGGTCGCCGCGGCGGTCGCGGCGGGCAGCCACTGCCAGGTGTTGTCCTGGTAGACCCAGTTCTCCCGCGCGGCGAAATTACCGTCGAAGAAATCCTCGGGTTTGAAGCGGAACAACTGGATCCGCCCACCGTCACCGGCGAAGTTGTGACTGCCGTTCCAGGGCTTGCTGAAGATGTAGAGATGACCATCCGGATCGACCCCGGCGAAACTCCACATCAACTCCGGACTTCCGTTGCTGCCCTTGACACTTCCCGGCCAGTGCTGATCGAAATCCCGCCAGCTCGCGCCGCCGTCGTCCGAGTACGCGACACCGCCCTGGAGCGAACCGTCGTCGGCGCTGCCCGGCGCGACCCACTGGGCGACCGAGGTGTATTGAATGAACAGCCGATCGCGGCCGTCCTTGCGCAAAGCTATTGCGTCGTTGGGGATTCGGCTGACCTCGACGCCGAATCCGTTGTCCGCCCGGTGCTGATAGGTGAACAGCTGCGCGACCGTGGGACTCGGCTGCGATCCGGTGAACGTGATCGGCGTCTGCCCCGACGCGTCGAAGGTGTTCTGGTACACCATGACCGGGCTGCCGAGATACGGGTCGGTGGCCTCCTGCCCGGTGAAGCAGTCGCCGAACACGTAACCCCAAGTGCCGTCGGGTAATTGGAACGGAATCCCCAGATCCCCCGAGCCCAGTCCGAAACCGGCGGCCGAATCACCCTGGTTGTCACACAGATACGTGCCGCTCTGGGCCATGGATCGCCCCCTCCTTCATCAGGTCCGACGCCTCGGGCGAACCGCCCGGACCCGCGTCGTCATCGGCCGCTGGAAGGCTCGCCCACTCGTAGCTCTCGATCCGAGCGGGATGCCCGCCGATGACGACACGGTAGCCCGGCATTTCCCCGCGAGCGGCCGCGCGAAACCTGCCGATGCGTTCATCGGTGCCGCGAACACGACCGGACCGGACAGTACTCGGCCCGCGAGCACTGTCCGGTCGTCGAGGAAAGGACCGCCGAAGGATCAGCGAGCGATCAGAAGGAGTGCTCCGGACCCGGGAACACCCCGCGCCGCACCTCGTCGGCATAGCCGGCCGCCGCACCGCGCAACTGGTCGCCGACCTGGGCGAAGTGCTTGACGAACTTGGCGGTCTTGCCGCTGGTGTAGGCGGCCATGTCCTGCCAGACCAGCACCTGCGCGTCGCAGTCCGCGCCGGCGCCGATGCCGACGGTCGGGATGGTCAGCTTGCGGGTGACCTGCCCGGCCAGCTCGGCCGGAACCATCTCCATGACCACCGAGAACGCCCCGGCCTCCTGCACGGCGATCGCGTCGGCGATGAGCTGCTCGGCCGCGTCCCCGCGCCCCTGTACTCGGAATCCGCCCAGGGTGTTGACGCTCTGCGGGGTGAACCCGATATGCGCCATCACCGGGATACCGGCGGCCACGAGCGTCGCGATGGTATCCGAAACACGTTCGCCGCCTTCGAGTTTCACCGCGTGCGCGCCGCCCTCCTTCATGAACCGGATGGCCGTGGCCAGGGCCTGCTGCGGCGAGCCCTCGTACGTGCCGAACGGCAGGTCCGCGACCACCAGCGCGTGCGGCGCACCGCGAACCACGCCGCGCACCAACGGAATCAGCTCGTCCACGGTGATCGGTACGGTGGTGTCGTAGCCGTAGACGACGTTCGCCGCCGAATCGCCGACCAGCAACACCGGAATTCCGGCCTCTTCGAACAGTTTCGCCGTGGAGTAGTCGTAGGCGGTGAGCATCGCCCACCTGTCCCCGGCGGCCTTCATCTGCTGGAGGTGCTGCACTCGCGTCTTCCGCCGGGAAGTCTGCGGCGCAGCGCCGTAAGCAGGGGTTTCCGCATCGTTCGTGGACATCATCGTCCCTTTCGTCGGTTCCTCAAGGCCCATCGGGTCCCCGGGTTGATATGACTCCCTCAGCATGCCACCGGGCCGACACCCGGCGAAGGCCGCTGCACCATGGACTTCATCACACAGCTTCGGATGTAAAGATCGTCGCCATGTCGTTGTTGCGATCCGGTCGTGTCGCGGCGGTACTGGCCCTGGTTTGTGTGGCTGCCGCCTGCTCCACGTCGTCCAAGGAGCAGTCCGTCCAATCCTCGTCGACGCCGTCCGCGGCGGCGCTGGACAAGTTCTACAAGCAGACGCCGAAGTGGGGGAGTTGTGCGGGATTCGGCAGCGCGGACGAGCGCATGCCCAAGGCGGCCGAGTGCACGCACATCAGCGTGCCGATCGACTACGGCAATCCCGGGGGTGCGACCGCGCAGATCGCCGTGTCGCGGATCAAGGCGACCGGGCAGCGGATCGGCTCGCTGATGTTCAATCCGGGCGGTCCGGGCGAATCCGGCCTCTGGATGGTGCAGCAGGGGCAGGACACCCAGCTGGCCCAGCGTTTCGACCGGATCGGCTTCGACCCGCGCGGCACCGGCAACTCGACCCCGCTGATCAAATGCCTGTCTGGTAAGGAGTGGGACGAGCAGCGCGCCGAGGCGCCCAAGGAGAACGACACCGCCGGAATCGCCGCGCAGGAGACCGAGGACAAGAAGTTCGCCGCGCACTGCACCGAACGCACCGGCGACGACTTCCTCGCCCACGTCGGCACCCGCGAGGTGGTGCAGGACATGGACATCATCCGGGGAGTGCTGGGCGATCCGAAGCTGACCTACGTCGGCTACTCCTACGGCACCCGCCTTGGCTACAGCTACGCGGAGAAGTTCCCGGACAAGGTGCGCGCGATGGTGCTCGACGGCGCGGTCGACCCCGAGCAGCAGCCGCAGCAGGAATCGATCGAGCAGGCCGCGGGCTTCCAGAAGGCCTTCGACATGTACGTGCAGAGCTGTGTGAAGAAGTCCGACTGTCCGCTGGGCACCGATCCGGCGCAGGCGACCGCGCAGTTCCGCAAACTGGTCGAACCGCTGTGGGATCACCCGGCGCCCACCAAGGAGAGCCGCCAGTTGACCTACGGCGACGCCATCACCGGCGTGCAGAACACCCTCTACGCCAGCGACAACTGGGATCTGCTGACCGCCGGACTGACTCAGTTGCGTAACGGTCTGGGTGACATCCTGCTGCGCCTGGCCGACCTGTACGACGGCCGCAGCCGGGACGGCAGTTACGACAACTCCCAGGACGCGTTCCTGGCCATCCACTGCGTCGACGATCCGGCGATCAAGGATCGCGCCGTGGCCGCGCAGGAGGACGCCCAGTACCGCAAGGTCGCGCCGTTCCTGGACGACGGGCACGCCACCAACCAGGCCCCACTGGAGATCTGCGCGTTCTGGCCGGTGCCCAATACCGAACAGCCGCACAAGCTCTCGATTCCGGGCCTGCCCAAGACCGTGGTCATCTCCACCACCAACGATCCGGCGACCCCGTATCAGGCCGGTGTGGACCTGGCCCAGCAACTCGGCGCGGACCTGATCACCAACCGTGGCACCCGGCACACGGTGTTCCTGTCCGGCGGCGTGCCGTGCGTCGACGACGCGGTCACCAGCTACCTGATCGACCTGAAGGAACCGGCCGCGGGGCTCACCTGTGGATGACACGGTTCGGCGACGCAATTCAACACGTTCGGTTATGTAACACGGATTTAACGCCGGGTGCTTACGCTCGCGCTTATGGATCGCCAGAAGGAATTCGTGCTGCGCACGCTGGAGGAACGGGACATCCGGTTCGTGCGACTCTGGTTCACCGACGTGCTGGGGTATCTGAAATCGGTGGCGATCGCTCCCGCCGAGCTCGAGGGCGCCTTCGAGGAGGGCATCGGGTTCGACGGTTCGGCCATCGAGGGATTCGCCCGGGTCTCGGAGGCCGATATGGTCGCCAAACCGGATCCGTCCACGTTCCAGGTGCTGCCCTGGTCGACGAGCAAGGGACATCAGCATTCCGCGCGGATGTTCTGCGATATCGCGATGCCGGACGGCTCGCCGTCGTGGGCCGACCCGCGCCACGTGCTGCGGCGTCAGCTGAACAAGGCCGGTGACCTGGGCTTCAGCTGCTACGTGCATCCCGAGATCGAGTTCTTCCTGCTGCAGGACAGTCCGCAGGACGGCACCCCGCCGATCCCCGCGGACAGCGGGGGCTTCTTCGATCAGGCGGTGCACGATTCCGCGCCGAACTTCCGCCGGCACGCCATCGACGCCCTGGAGTCGATGGGGATCTCGGTGGAGTTCAGCCATCACGAGGGCGCGCCCGGGCAGCAGGAGATCGATCTGCGCTACGCGGACGCGCTGTCGATGGCCGACAACGTGATGACCTTCCGCTACCTGATCAAAGAGGTCGCGATCGACGAGGGCGTGCGCGCGACGTTCATGCCCAAGCCGTTCCCCGAACATCCCGGCTCGGCCATGCACACGCACATGAGCCTGTTCGAGGGCGAGGCCAACGCGTTCGCCGACCCGGACGATCCGAACAACCTGTCCGAGACCGCGCGGGCGTTCATCGCGGGCATCCTCGAGCACGCGCCGGAGATCAGCGCGGTCACCAACCAGTGGGTGAACTCCTACAAGCGGCTGGTGCACGGCGGCGAGGCGCCGACCGCGGCCTCCTGGGGACGCTCGAATCGTTCTGCGCTGGTTCGGGTTCCGATGTACAACCCGAACAAGTCCTCCTCGCGCCGGGTCGAGGTGCGCAGCCCCGATTCGGCCTGCAACCCGTACCTGACCTTCGCGGTGTTGCTGGCCGCGGGTCTGCGCGGCATCGAGAAGGGCTACAACCTGCCGCCCGAGGCCGAGGACGACGTGTGGTCGCTGACCGCGGCCGAGCGGCGCGCGATGGGCTTCAAGGAGTTGCCGACCAGCCTCGAGGACGCGCTGCGGGTGATGGAGCGTTCCGAACTGGTCGCCGAGACGCTCGGTGAGCACGTGTTCGACTTCTTCCTGCGCAACAAGCGGCGGGAGTGGGCCGGGTATCGCGCGCAGGTGACGCCGTTCGAACTCCGCGAATACCTCGGGCTGTAGTACGACCGCGCGGCGCGGATGCGGGAGGTTCGCCGGTCGCGCCGGGCGTGGCACGAAGCGAGAACAATTTCTCGGAAGAAGGGTATGCGGCGGCGGTGGTCCGGTGTGACCGTGTAATTTTGGCAGCATGGTACGGCCACCGACCGCCCGTCCGGTAGTGCCCGGCGTCGGCCGGCTCGGACTTCTCGAGCCGAGCGCGTCGCAGTCGCTGCGAGAGTTGGCGTGGGACAACGTCGACAGCATTCCCCTGTTGTGGGCGCTGTCCCGCTCACCCGACGCGGATCTGGCGCTGCTGACCCTGATCCGCCTGCGTGAGCAGCTCGGAACGCGTTGGGCGGCACTGGATTCGGTCCTACGTACCGATAACGCGGTGCGCGGCAGGCTGTTCGCGCTGATCGGTTCGTCCAGCGCGTTCGCCGATCATCTGGTGGCCGATCCCGAATGCTGGCAGTTGTTGCAGCGCAAGGAGTTGCCCGGCCGCGACGAGTTGATCGCCGATCTGCTCGACGCGGTGCGGGCGGTGCCCGAGACCGGGGAGCGCGCCGGGCCGATGCTGTATCGCGCCGGAATCTCCGGGCCGGAGGCGGTCGCGTTGCTGCGCAAGCGATATCGCGATCAGCTGATGCTGCTGGCGGCGATCGATCTGGCGGCCACCGTGGAGAACGAACCAGTGCTGCCGTATCAGCGGGTGGGCACGCAGCTGACCGATCTGGCCGACGCGGCGCTGACCGCGGCGCTGTCGGTGTCGGTGGCGCGGGTGTGCCCGGAGCAGCCGGTGCCGGTGCGCCTGGCGGTGGTCGCGATGGGCAAATGCGGTGCGCGCGAACTGAATTACGTGTCGGACGTGGACGTCATCTTCGTCGCCGAACCCGCCGACGCGACCGCGAGCCGGTTGGCCGCGGAGATGATGTCGGTGGGTTCGAACGCCTTCTTCGACGTGGACGCGGCGCTGCGGCCCGAGGGCAAGGCCGGTGCGCTGGTGCGCACGCTGGACTCACACATCGCGTACTACAAGCGTTGGGCGCGGACCTGGGAGTTCCAGGCGCTGTTGAAGAATCGTCCCGCCACGGGTGATCTGGAACTGGGCGAGCAGTACCGCAAGGCGCTGATGCCGATGGTGTGGACCGCGTCGGAGCGTCCGGACTTCGTCGCCGATGTGCAGGCGATGCGGCGGCGGGTGGAGGATCTGGTCCCCGAGGACATGCGCGAGCGGGAACTCAAACTGGGGCACGGCAGTCTGCGCGATGTCGAGTTCGCGGTGCAGCTGTTGCAGCTGGTGCACGGGAAGGCCGACGAGTCGCTGCATGTGCAGGGCACCGTCGAGGCGCTGACCGCGCTGGCCGCGCGCGGTTACGTCGGCCGCGACGACGCGGCGAATCTCACCGCCTCGTACGAATTCCTGCGGTTGCTCGAACATCGGCTGCAATTGCAGCGGCTCAAACGCACCCACACCCTGCCCGCCTTCGACGACGAGGAGGGGATGCGCTGGCTCGCGCGGGCCGCGCACATGCGCCCCGACGGGCGGCAGGACGCGGTCGGGGTGCTGGCCAGCGAGATCAAACGCAATGCGGTGCGGGTGCGGCGGCTGCACGCGAAGCTGTTCTATCGGCCGCTGCTGGATTCGGTGGCGCGGCTGGACGCGGACGCGTTGCGGCTCAGTCCCGCCGCGGCCGTGCGGCAGCTCGCGGCGCTGGGTTACGCCGACCCCGAGAACGCCCTGAGTCATCTCAAGGCGCTGACCGGCGAGATCGGCCGCAAGGGGCGCATCCAGGCGCTGCTGCTGCCGACGTTGCTGGAGTGGCTGGGCGAGACGTCCAATCCCGATCAGGGGCTGCTGGCCTATCGTCGGGTGTCCGAGGGGCTGGACGATCAGACCTGGTTCCTGCGCGAGCTGCGGGACGAGGGCGCGATCGCGCAGCGGTTGATGATCGTGCTCGGCTCCTCGGCGTATCTGCCCGATCTGCTGATCAACGCGCCCGAGACGATCCGCATGTTCGCCGACGGCCCGAGCGGACCGCTGCTGTTGAGTCCGAAGGCCGATGACGTACGTGGGGGGATCATGTCCGGTGCGGCACGTTACGAGGATCCGAAACGCGCTGTGGCGACGGCACGTTCGCTGCGCCGGCACGAACTGGCCCGGGTCGCCTCGGCCGACGTGCTGGGCATGCTCGAGGTGCCGCAGGTGTGTTCGGCGCTGTCCTCGGTGTGGGTGGCGGTACTGGAAGCCTCACTGCGCGCGGTGATCCGGGCCAGCGAGGCCGAGCTGGGGCACGAGGCGCCCGCGGATCTCGCGGTGATCGGCATGGGGCGGCTCGGCGGTCTGGAGCTGGGGTACGGCTCGGACGCGGATGTACTGTTCGTCTGCGATCCGCGTCCCGGCGCGGACGAGACGGCCGCGGTGAAGTGGTCGATCAGTGTCGCGGATCAGGTGCAGCGGCTGCTCGGCGCGCCCAGCACCGACCCGCCGCTCCAGGTCGACGCCGGTCTGCGTCCCGAGGGCCGCAACGGCGCCCTGGTGCGCACGCTCGCCGCCTACGACGCCTACTACCGCCAGTGGGCCCAGCCGTGGGAGGTGCAGGCGCTGCTGCGCGCCCACCAGGTCGCCGGGGATCAGCAGCTCGGCGTGCGATTCCTGCACGTCATCGACGCGGTGCGGTACCCGGCCGGCGGCGTCTCGGCCGACGCGGTCCGCGAGATCCGCCGCATCAAGGCCCGCGTGGATTCCGAACGTCTCCCGCGCGGCGCGAACCCCGCCACTCACACCAAACTCGGCCGCGGCGGCCTCGCCGACATCGAGTGGACCGTCCAGCTGATGCAGTTGCGCCACGCCCACGAGGTGCAGTCCCTGCACAACACCTCCACCCTGCAATCCCTCGACGCCATCGAACAGGCCGACCTCCTGGACCCCACCGACGTCGCCCTGCTCCGCGACGCCTGGCTCACCGCCACCAAGGCCCGCAACGCCCTGGTCCTGGTCCGCGGCAAATCCGCCGACCAGCTCCCCGGCCCCGGCCGCCTCCTCTCGGCCGTGGCCCGGGTAGCCGGTTGGCCCAACGACGACGGCAGCGAATTCCTCGACCACTACATGCGCGTAACCCGCCGCGCCAAGTCCGTCGTGGAGCGCGTCTTCGGCGGGGAGTGAGAAGTCGCCCCGGTCACTGCCACACGGCGAGCACATCCGTCGGCCCCCATATCAGGTCGACGGTGTCGGCGACAGCTGGTTCGGGCGCCGTCAGCGAGACCACGACCAGCGCCGTCCGCTTCGGTTCGAAGCCCGGTACGGCGACGGCCCCGTGTGTCAGCTCGTGCAGGTCGTGACGATCGAACGGGGTGCCGATCCATTTGATCGATCCGGCGAAGACCACTCGCTCGGCGACCGGGGCCCGATCCGCGCCGATGAGATCGATTTCCGGGTTGAACGCGCGGTTCCACCAGCTGCCGACGGCCGCGACATCCTTCCAGGGCAGGCTTCCGGACAGTGCCGCCACTTCGAGTGCGTCGCGGACCAGCGGTTCCACGGCTTTGCCACGCCACGCTGTCCAGCGGCGTGCGAACAGGTCGTAGGCGGCCTGGGATCGTCCGCGTCGCACCAGGTCCTGAACCGAGCGGAGCGCGGCGAGGTACAGCCGCAGGTTGCTGTCGGCCACGCGGTACAGGGCGGGTTTCCCCGGTTTGGTCGACAGTGGTGTGTCGGTGGACAGGATCGGCTTGTCGACCGAAAGGCGTTGTAGCAGAGGCGACAACGTTCCCGACGGCAATGCGCCGCTGCGGCTGCCCGCCGTACTCGCGATAGCGGCGTGGGTGCGTTCGCCACCGCCGATCGCCTCGAAGACACGCCGGGATTGGTCGGGCGCGGGGAATTCGGCGAGGAGAGTCGATTCGGGCACCCCGAACACCGGTGCGGACGGATCGCCGCATTCGCTTCGCATGAACTCCAGCGGGGCCAGCCCGTGTTCCCAGCTGCGCAGGATGCCAGGCAGTCCGCCCGTGATCAGGTGCGCATCGATACTCGCGGCAGCATCGAGTCCGAGTGCCCGGCCGACCTCTGCCGGGTTCAGGGGATGGAGAACGAGGTTGTCGGCCCGGCCGTAGAACGGGCGATCGTATGCGGTGAGCCGCTCCATCATGTGGATGTCGCTGCCCAGCAGGAGCAGCAGCACCGGGGACTGCTGTAGCAGCCTGTCCCAGGCGGTCTGCAAGGCGCCGTCGAAGACGTCGTCCTGCTCCGCCAGCCAGGGCAGTTCGTCGATCACCACGACGGCCTGTCGATCACCCAACACCGTCGCCAGCACACGGAACGCATCCGGCCACCCACCGACGGCATCCGGGACAACGGCAGGATCGGACGCGATTCCCGATCTCCGCAATTCGGCCAGAAAGGCGTCGAGCGACTCGACGACCGACATGCCCTTGGTGGCGGTGAAATACAGATACGGCAGCTGCGCCGAATCGCAGAACTCCTGCACCAGACGCGACTTCCCGACCTGCCGCCGCCCCCTGATCGCCATCGCGACCCCCCGGCCCGACGCCGCGACCCGCCGCAGCCGAGTCCGCAGCACCTCCAACTCGACCCGCCGCCCCACGAAATCCGTAGCCAAATCACTACCTCCGACTATGTAGACCAAATCTACGTAGATCTGATCTACGTACAGAGAATCTACCCGATCATTCCGCTGTCGATTCGGAACTTCCAGAGCTCTACACGAGCCACCGGCTGTCGAGTCGTTCGGAGCGGATTCGGGATCGCCGCGAGTTCCTGGCTGCACTCGTGAACGTAATTGCTTGCGGCACAACATCTATGCCTGCGTATGGTTGCCTTGTGAAGATGACGGTGGAGATCGACGATGCGCTGCTGGGTGCGGCGCGTGAATGTGCTCGGCGGCATGGAGTGACACTGCGATCTCTTGTCGAGGACGGGCTTCGGATGGCGCTGGAGACGCGTCGTGCGAGTGGGGCCTTTCGTTTGCGCGATGCCAGCGTGCCGGGGAACGGGTTGCAGAGTGCTCGGCACCAGTCGGTAGGTGAGTGACGCTATTGGGCCGGTGCGTGGGGGACCGCTGCGCGGGGATCGATGCCTTGGAAGGCGAGGGCTATGACGAAGCCCGCGGTTTCTTCGAGTTGGCGGGCTCGCGAGAGGCCGCCGAGGCCTGCGGTTGTCCCGACATCGCGGATGAGGGTTTCGGTGGTGTGGGTGATGAACTGCTCGCCGCGCAGTGTGACGGGGTGGGGGAGTGAGGGGAGGAAGTTCACTGTGGTTCATTCGGGGCGAGGGGTTCGGGGTGGGGGTTCGGTGACTTGGGTGGGTGGCGGGGTGGTGGCGATCGGGTCTCGCTTCGGTATCGGGTGGGCTGCCTGAGAATTTGCTGAAAGGGCAGGTGGGGGTGGATTCGCCGATCCGGCCTACTGGTGCCGCAACGTGCGCGACACCGTCCGATTCGCCGACGCCATCGACGCGCTGATCGAGCAGCGG
>NZ_WEGK01000003.1 GCF_009604405.1 Nocardia macrotermitis | reverse complement strand
TTCGAAACGGTAGTTCCGGTAGCGATCCTTGTATTCGCTGTAGCGCGAACGTTTGACCATGTCGATCCTTCTCTCGCTAGGTGCCCGCCAGGGCGGCGACGACGGGCGCGAACGCCTCGAATTCGCCCTGCTGCACGCTGATGTAGTTGGCCCCGAACAGCTCTCGCCGTTCGCGCAACCGGTCGGCGATCTGGTCGACCGTGCCGACCAGGACGTTGGGGTGGTCGCCGAGTCCACCGACCGGGACGCGCAGGATGGAGGCGATCCGCTCCAGTGCCGCGGCCGGGTCGTCGGTGACCGCAGTGAAGAACGGCGAACTCTCGATATCCAAGTGCGCGAAGCGATCTCCGGCACCGGCGCGCACGAATCCCAACCGCCGCACGGCTTCCTGCCGCGGGGTGCGACCCGCGGCGTCGACCGGGTCGAACGGGACGTTGTTGATGCTGACGATATCCGCCTCGCGTCCGGCCAGGGACAGCACACGTCTGCGGCCGCCACCGATCATGATCGGCGGATGCGGCTTCTGTACCGGCAGTGGCAGTCCCGCGTAGTCGCGCGCGGTGACGTACTCGCCGTCCAGGTCCAGCTGTTCGCCCGCACAGTGCGCCTTGAACAGTGCGACGACCTCTTCGAGCTTCGAAATACGTTGCGGCGCAGGGTTGAACGGCACACCCATGGCCCGGTACTCGGATTCGCTCCAGCCGCCGCCGATGCCGAATTCCAGGCGGCCGTCGGACAGCAGGTCCAGGGTGGTCGCCTCCTTCACCAGCACACCCGGGATGTGATAGTCGGCGCAGAAGACCCGGCAGCCGACCCGCAATGTGCTTGTCACCGCCGCCGCGACGGCCATCGCCGCGATCGGAGCCAGATGTTGCGGAGGCCATCTGGCCGCCTTCGACGCGGGTCCCTTGCCCAGATAGTGATCGGCCAGGAACAGGGTGGAGTAGCCCGAATCCTCGATGCGTTCTGCGGTCTCGCGCCATTCGGCGGCCATGGTCGCCCGGGTGGCCTGCACCGCGAAGCGGAAGGGTCTGGTCATGGCGCTCACCTGGCCACGTATCCACCGTCGACCGGTATGGCCGTTCCGGTGATGAAGGAGGACTCGTCGCTGGCGAGAAACAGTGCGGCCGAGGCCAATTCGATGGGCTTGCCCCAGCGCTTCATCGGCTGCGGCGGCACGACATCGGTCGGCGGCTCACTGTCCAAGGGGGCCTTCGCCAATCCGGTCCAGGTCATACCCGGACAGATCGCGTTCACCCGGATGTTCCGCTCCGCATAGTCCAGTGCGGCGGATTTGGTGAGCTGCACGACCCCACCCTTCGCGGCGGAGTAGGCCGCGATGCCCTTCCATCCGACCAGCGCCGACGCGGATGCGGTGTTGATCACCGAACCCCCGCCCGAGGCCAGCATCTCCGGAATCGCGTACTTCATGCCGAGAAACGCGCCCTTGAGATTGACCGCGACGACGGTATCGAACGACTCCTCGTCCAGATCGGCGATCGGCCCCCGGGTGCCGCTCATCCCGGCATTGCTGAACAGGACGTCCAGGCGGCCGAACGAGTTCACCGCGGCGGCGATCATCCGTTGCACCTCAACCGATTTCGCGACATCGACCTGGACCGCGACCGCGGCCTCGCCGATATCGGCGGCGGTCTTGTCCTGCCCGCCACTGATATCCGCACAGACCACCTTCGCCCCCTCGCGGGCGAACAGCAGCGCACTGGCCCGGCCGATGCCCGACCCCGCACCGGTGACCACCGCGACCTTTCCGGCCAGGCGTCCAACATATTTCGAATCGCTCATCGAGTAACACCACTTCCTGTTCCCGCGAGTGCGGCCTTGGCCAGGACGTTCTCCGCGAGGCGGAGATGTCCGGCGTCCACGAGCTGACCGGACTGCCCGATCGCTCCCACGCCACTGCGCTGCGCCGCGCGGTAACCGTCGACAAGCGTTCGGGCGTGATCGATTTCATCGGCGGTCGGAGTGAACACCTCGTTGGCGATCGGCACCTGGCTCGGGTGGATCGCCCATTTGCCATCGAATCCCAGCATCGCGGCATGCCCGGCGTCGGCACGGTAACCGTCGGCATCGGCGTAGTCGGGATACGGCGAGTCGATCACATCGATACCGGCCGCGCGGCCCGCCGCGAGCACCTGCACCCGCGCGGCATGCCAGAAATCGCCCGGATACGCGCCCGGCTCGGGACGGAAATTGCCGCCCACCCGAGCGTGCAGCGAGGCGGACAGATCGCCGACGCCGAAGATGATCGCCTCCAAGCGCGGGCTGGCGGTGGCGATCTCGGCGGCATTGAGCAACCCCTCCGCCTCCTCGATCAGCACCTCCAGCCCGATGCGGTGCGACAGACCCAGCTTGGTCTCCAACTGGGTGAGCAGCACATCCACCCACCACACGTCACGGGCGGACCGCGCCTTCGGAACGATCACCACATCCAGGCGATCGCGAGCACCGGTGACGACCTCGACCAGGTCGTCGTGACACCACGGCGTATCCAGCCCGTTGATGCGGACCGCGCGTGCGGTCCGGCCCCAATCCGATTCGGTGAACGCGCGCACCGCGATCGACCGCGCGGCCGCCTTCGCCGACGGAGCACAGGCATCCTCGAGATCCAGGAACACCAGATCCGCATCGGACCGCGCCGCGGCGGCGCACATGGACTCGTTGCTCGCCGGAGTCGCCAGCTCCGAGCGCCGGGATCGGGCGACTCTCGGAGTCGCGCCGATCATTTCGCGACTCCTTCGGCCGTGGCCGACAGACCCGCGACAAGTCGCCCCCGAAGCGCCGACGCCCAAGGAGTGCCGGGTATCACGATTGCTAACCGTTCGGTCAATATTTGCATCCCCACACAACTTTCGGTGCATTCGAAGAGAATCATCGAATCGACCTCCACGAACTGAAATATCGGTTACTCCAGCAATTTTGGAGTAGACGCGAGGCCCATCCCGCCGGGCTCCGAAAGAGCTGGGCGTCCGGCCGTCCGGGTTCGACTTGTTCGACCACTGTTTAACACCTATCGTCGAACCATGTCAACGTCCCTCTGCCATCTTCGCGCCACCAAAGTTCGCCTAGCTGCAGTCATGCCGGTTCAGCCGATGCGGGCCAGCCCTCACGACACCTCGTTACAAACGATCGATTAGCACCCACGCGTACCGAACATCCGCCGGTCCGGCTCCGGCGAGACGCCGCGGGCACCCGCGGCCTCCCGGGGGTGTACGGCGGCCGTGTGCCCTCGCCTCGATCACGGTCGGCCGCGCCGCGTCCCGCACACACGGCCTCCACCGGGACATCCGCTGAACAGCTGTTGATAGGTTCGATCACGTGAGCGACCCTGCGAGCGAATCGTCGGCCCTGCGCGTAGCACGCACAATGCGGTCGAGCACTGCGGAGAAGTGCGTCGTGAGCGGACTCGGCACGGGCAGGGCGGCGACCGGCGAACGTTACGAGGAAGCCCTATGAGCGCACCGCGCAAGCGTCGCCGCGGCGACGACACCGACACCCGCGATCAACTGATCGAGGCCACCGCCGAACTCATGCTCGAGGAGGGCTACGCGGGGGCGACCACCCGGCGCGTCGCGGCGAAGGTCGGGGTGAATCCCGCCCTCGTGTACTACTATTTTCCTTCCCTGGACGACCTGTTCCTGGCCGTCTTCCGCAAGGGCGCCGAGGCCAATCTGGAACGCCAGCGCAAGGCTCTGGCCTCGGAGAATCCGGTGCGCGCCCTCTGGGAGACGGCCACCGACGCCCGCGGCACCGCGTTGCTGTTCGAGTTCATGGCACTGGCCAACCACCGCAAGGAGATTCGCGCCGAGATCGCCGCCTTTTCCGAGCGTTATCGAGAAAGCCAGCTCACCGCGCTGACCATCATCCTGCGCAGCCGCGGCTTCGACGTCGAGGAGCTGCCGCCCGCGATGATGTCGGTCGTGATCAGCAGCCTCGGCGCCACCCTGGTCAACGAATCGAGCCTGGGCATCACCCTCGGGCATCGCGAATTGGCCGAATTCGCAGAGGATTTCGTGCGCCTGTTCGAAGGCAAACCCTGGACCCGCACGATCACCCCGGACCAGCCGGGCGCCGGCGAAACCTGAAGCGGCCCTTCGCCGACTCAGCGCCGTCCCGGCCGTTGGGGCGCGGCTCCGCGTTTGGTGGTGCCGGCCGCCCAGGCGATGGCGTCGACGGTGTGGCCACCACCTTGACCCCACCACCACGCAAATACGGTGTCATGCACTGGAGTTCGCGTCTGCTGGCCGATCACCTCGGTATCGCTCACGGCACCGTGGCGAAGGTTTGGAGTGAGTACGGGGTACAACCATGGCGGTCGGAGAGGTTCAAGTTCTCCGCCGATCCGGAACTGGCCGGCAAGGTCACCGACATCGTCGGGCTCTACTTGAACTCGTCGAGGTCGATCGGGGCGCGGTCGTTCAGCTGATCGAGGATGCGCCTGTCACACGCGATCCTCACCTCTTGCGGAGGGTGACCGGTTCGGCCAGCCGCTGTTCGTCACAGATGCGCTGCAGCTTGTCCAGGGTCTTGTCCAGGCCGGCGCCCAGTCGCGGCCCCGGCGTGAAGCTCGCTGGGAGATGCCGCATGCCCTGGATGAAGCCGATGGTCTCGTAGTGCACCGCTGCCCCGGAAACAACGACATAATCCGGCATCCGGTCCAGCACAGCCAGCAGCATGCGCTTGAACGCCATCCGCGCCATGTTGGAGCCGATGCACCGGTGCACACCGAGACCGAAACTGTAGTGCCGGTTGCCCTTTCGCTCCATGTCGATCGCGTGCGGGTTCTCGAAGGCCTGCGGGTCGCGATTGGCCATCGCCCACGACAGCCACAGGCGCTCGCCTTCTTTGAACTGCCGTCCCGCGACCTCGCAATCCTCGGCGAAGGTGCGGCCGTCTCCGGCCGCGGGGGTGAAGTAGCGCAGGAACTCTTCAGTCGCCGAATCGAGGATCGACTCCCGCTCCCGGCTGAGCAGATCACGCTGTGCGGGATGTTCCCCCAGCCATTCCAGGGAGTGCGCGGTGAGCGCGGTGGTGGTATCGAAGCCACCACCGATGATCAGCGTCAGCATGCCCAGCGCGTCGTCGTCGGTGATCGGGGCGCCGTTGAGAACGGCACCGGCGACCGCGTCGATCATCCCCGGCCGAGGATTCTGTTTGATCCGCCGGTAATTGGCCATCAAATCGGCATGCATCGCGCGACCCATCTCGATCACCCGCGCCATCTCCGGCGAGGCGGGGTGGGTGTAGACCGACGCATGCGCGGGCTCGTTGTAGACCGACCAGCTCCGCAACGGGATGCCCATCATGGCGAGGGTGAGCACGGCCGGCACGACATTGGCGAGATCGTCCACGAAATCGATACGGCCACTGCCGATCTTCTCATCCAGCGCCGCACGCACCACCTCGTCCACGAACGGGATCCACCGCTGCACCGCCGCCGGCGACAGATGCGGATTGAGCACCGCCCGCAGCTGCTTCTGTTCCGGCGGATCCATCTCCAGGATCCCGGAACGGACCACATCGCCACGATTCGGAGCCGGTATGGAGATACCCTTGTACCCACGACGCTCCCCCTTGGGATCATGGTCGTTGGAAACATGCGGGCACCTGGCCAGCTCGAAGACCTCCCGATTACCCGCGGCCACCCAATGTCCACCATGGGTGTCGGACCAGGCGACCGGGCACCGGGCCTGCATCTCGACGGCAATCTCGATGAAATGGTGCCGATATTCCGGGGTGTGCCGATCGAAGTAGTAACGAGGGTGCCGATGGTCGGCGGCAGTGAGGCTTTCGGTGGTCATGAGAACTCTCCAGTTCGACGATGGAGGATGACCGGCCAGCAGTCTGCACCCAGTGCAGTTGCGCCCGAGAGCGATTCGCCTCGCGGCGCCATGTCCGCCCACGGGCGGCGCTGCTCCGCCGGCACACCGGCAGACTAGCACTCCTACTAAACGTTCGTTAGAGTTTTGCCAACTCGATTCGCGTCGCCTGCCGACACGACCCAGGCGCGCGGTCCGGCCGATCCCCGTAGATTTTCTACTTAACGTCCGTTAGAGTCGGTTCTCGGCCTCGCATCCCCCATCCGTGGTGCGCCGCTTCGACCACTGTGCCGCCGATCTGCGGAGAATCATGACCGAATACGAATTCCTGACCTACGAACGCCTCGACGACGGGCGCATCGCTCGTATCCTGCTGGACCGCCCCGAAGCTCGTAACGCCCAGAACCGGGGCATGCTGATCGAGCTGGACGATGCCTTCGTCCGCGCCCAGGCCGATGACGAGGTTCGGGTAGTGATCCTCGGCGGTACCGGCCCGCTGTTCACCTCCGGCCACGACCTCGGAAGCGCCCTGTCGCAGGAAGAGCGACTCGGCCCGAACCAGCTGGAATCGTGGCGGTCCAACGGTGGCACGAAAGAGGGCGCGGAGATGCTCATGCGCCAGGAATGGCACTACTACTTCACCAACACTCGACGGTGGCGCGACCTGCGTAAGATCACCATCGGCCAGGCACACGGCGAAGTCTACGCCGCCGGGTTGATGCTGCTGTGGGCCTGCGATCTCATCGTCGCCGGGCAAACCACCCGCTTCGCCGATGTCGTCGGCACCCGAATGGGCATGTGTGGCGTCGAATACTTCGCGCACCCTTGGGAATTCGGGCCACGGAAAGCCAAAGAACTGCTCCTCACCGGCGACGCGCTCGACGCCGAGGACGCCTACGCGCTCGGCATGGTCAGCAAGATCTTTCCCGACGGCGAACTCGCCGATCGAACGCTGGAATTCGCGCGCCGTATAGCCGATGTCCCCTCGATGACCGCACTGTTGATCAAGGAAGCGGTCAACCAGACACAGGACAACATGGGCTTCTACAATTCCCTCAACGCCTGCTTCACCCTCCACGAGCTCAACCATTCGCACTGGGCACAGGTCAACGACAACCGCATGCCGATCTCCTGGCCCGACAGCCGCATCCCCGACTGGAAAAGCGCCGCGCCCATCGTGCGCGCCGACAAACACCAGCCGCGCGGCACC
The DNA here is from genome assembly GCF_009604405.1 of Nocardia macrotermitis. Lineage (GTDB taxonomy): Bacteria > Actinomycetota > Actinomycetes > Mycobacteriales > Mycobacteriaceae > Nocardia > Nocardia macrotermitis. The sequence goes on along the minus strand of NZ_WEGK01000003.1, from coordinate 632,066 downwards.
TCTTAGGACCATCCGCCGCGCCTCCGCTTCACACCACCCTCATCGGTACTGAATAGATCGTCGGCAACGACGACGGAAGGACACTCCGAAATGGCCCGTATTCCCCCGCTTCCGGTCCGGGAGTGGCCCGCCGAAATGCGCGACGCGCTTGCCGCGTTGGATCCGCCGCAGCCCCGCCATCCGCCGGCGATCAAGACCGGCCGGCCGAAGGGACGGAACACGCTGGGCACCTTCGCCCATCACCCCGCGCTGGCACGGGCCTTCTTCGCATTCAACGGGCACGTCGTGCGCGCCACGACCCTGTCCGAGCGGCAGCGGGAGCTGTTGATCATGCGGGTGGCCCTGCTGCGCAAGTCGGGATACGAATGGGCACAACATGTTTTCCTGTCCCGCGACGCGGGGCTGTCCGACGAGGAGATCTCTCGTATCGCCTACGGCCCCGACGCCCCGTTCTGGGATCCGCTCGATGCCGCCCTGCTGCGGTCCACCGACGAACTGATCGAGGACGGGACGATCACCGATTCCACCTGGGCCGTGCTCGCCTCGGCCCTGGACGCCAAGCAGCTGCTCGATGTGGTCTTCACCGTCAGCGCCTACGACGCAATCGCCCGGATGTTCAATGCGGTCGAGCTCGAGATGGACGACGATCTGCCGGAGCTGTTGGCACGCGCCAACCGAAAGCTGTTGCCGCACAACGGCACCGAAGCCACGCAGTGAACGAGGAGATGACCGAGCCTCTCTCACCCGCGTTCCGCATAATTCGGAGGCGCTAGAGGCGCGGAATTGCCCAATGACCTGAGCGGACAGCAAGGTCCACGCCGTGGCGGCGTGTCTCTAGGGGGCGGCATTCATGCTGGTCACAGCGGTACAGCCCTGCCACGCGACCGAGGAGCCACACGATGGCAGTCCATGACCGGTTCTGGAGGGAAGGTACCGGCTCGACCCATGCGGCACAATCTCTTTCGAATCGTCCCAGGTCAACTCTCGTTCCTCCCATCAAGTTTCGCGGTCATTGTGGGTGACTATTCCGGCATACCGTTCTCTGTGACCTGCGACGTTGCAGACGCCTGGAGACACGGACATTTCGGGCTAATTTCGGAAATGAGCAGGTCAGCACATGTGTCGATGCTCTAGCCGAGCTGAATTGCGCGGAACGCAGGTCTCATGCCCTTTGCGCGAGCAGTCACAAATGTCGCTCGAACCGGGCCAGGTTGGCAGCGGGCGCCTGCCTCGTCCACCTCATCCGCAATGCGTGCAGGTTAACGAGATCGTCCCTTCAGGGTAGGGCGCACAAGGTGGGGCGATCGGTCGGTGCGGATTGCAGAGCGGTGAGAGTTTCAGTGGACGGGGGTGCAGATAGTTGTGCGACGAGGGCGTCGAGCATCTGGCTGACGTGGAGGGCGTAGGGGGCGACAGCGAAGCCGAGCATGCGCATGCGATGTCGATCGGCGCACAGGTGCAGGCACGTCGCCGAGACCTGGTGGATCCGTAGGTCGCGCAGGGGTTGAGGGACGTGGGTGATCAGGGCGCCGACGCGGGCGTAGTACGAGCGCTCGGAGGCCTGATGGGTCGCGGGCAGCTTGTCGAGCGGATGCACTTCACGTACCAGCTGTTCCAGAAACGACAGGTAGTAGCAGTCGCGGTCCTCGGCAAGTTCCAGCAACGGCAGCTGATGCGCCTCGATGACGCGACGCAGGTCACCGGGCGGTAATCGGGCCTCCAGCAGGCCGCGACGACGGGTCAGATCGTCGAGGCGGTTGGCCAGGATGGCATCGATCAGGCCCTGTTTGGACCCGAAGTGGTACTGCACCGCCGATTTGTTGGCCATTCCGGCTTCAGTACTGATCCGCCGCAGCGGCACTCCGTCCAGTCCGTGCAGCGCGTAGAGGCGCTCGGCCGTGAGGACCAACTGTTGCTTGGCCGAACGGCCGATGGCGGTCAGCGACTCGGTCATGGCACCTATCAAACCACCCTGGACAATATAAGTCCCATGACTTAGAGTTCGGTTCGACACATTAAATTTCAGAATTAGGGTGAATCACAGCATTGGACTGTCAGCCGACGGCGGGTTCGCCAACGTTTGGGCTGCGCGGCTGTGGCCGATACGTAGCAGCGGGCTACTCAGAACCGGGATCCCGGCAGGAGCTGCTCACGTCGCGCAGCTCACACATCGAAAAAGGAGGACACCCATGCCTGGACTGCAGGACCGGGTCGCGTTCATTACAGGTGCCGGGCGTGGTCAGGGTCGTGCACATGCGGTGCGGCTGGCCCGCGAGGGCGCCGACATCATCGGCGTCGATATCTGTGCCGATATCGACTCGATGAACTATCCGAACGCGACCGAGGCTGATCTCGCGGAGACCGAGCGCCTGGTTGGGAAAGAGGGTCGGCGGATGGTCGCCCGCAAAGCCGATGTTCGCGACTTCACCGGGCTACGTGCAGCTTTCGAGGATGGATACCGGGAGTTCGGCAGGGTCGACATTGTCATCGCGAACGCCGGTATCATCCGGCTGGGTCCGGAGTCGGAGGATTTCCTGTCCGACTGGAACGATGTCATCGACACGAATCTGACCGGGGTGTATCACACTGTGCGGGCGGCGCTACCTGCGTTGCGCGAGGGCGGACGCGGGGGGTCGATCGTCATCACCAGCTCGACGGCGGGATTGAAGGCATCGCCGTCGTTGTTCGCCAGTGGCCAGGCGTATGCCGCTGCCAAACGCGGGGTCGTGGCGCTGGCACAGGGGCTGGCGGGTTATCTTGCGCCCGAATGGATTCGCGTAAACACGATCCACCCCACCGGTGTGGCCAGCGGCATGACCAAGAACGACGCCATGCGGGCACTGATGGAACAGGCCGCCGCAGGAGGCTCGAACGCAATCTCCGGGATGCAAAACGCCCTGCCGCTGCCGATGCTCGAGGCCACCGACGTCGCCGAGGCGGTCGCGTTCCTCGTCTCTGATGCAGCGAGGTTCATCACCGGTATCGCCTGGCCCCTCGACGCCGGTTTCACCATCCGCTGAATCGGGCCGAATCTATTTGCCCAGCACAATATTTCCGTGGCCGGGCCCTGTTTATACGCTGTGAGGATCGCATGACAGACAACACGAGAACGCCGGGTCGGGTTGCGGGTAAACGCGTCCTGATCACCGGTGCGGCGCGCGGTATGGGCCGCAGTCATGCCGTGCGGCTGGCCGAGGAAGGCGCGGACCTGGTCCTGGTCGACATCTGCCGGTCCCTCCCCGGAATCGACTACCCGTTGGCAACGCCGGAGGATCTCGCCGAAACAGCCCGGCTGGTCTCGAAATTCAATCGACGAGCGATCACGGCAGAGGTGGACGTTCGCGATGGCGCAGCATTGTCGGCCGCAGTAAACGGTGCGGTGGAGCAGTTGGGCGGGCTGGATGCCGCGGTGGCCAATGCCGGTGTGCTGACAGCGGGTACCTGGGATGCAACGACCGCCGAACAGTGGCGCACCGTCGTCGATGTGAACCTCATCGGCACCTGGAACACCTGCGCCGCAGCACTTCCGCATCTGATCGAGAACGGCGGCAGCCTGGTCGCCATCAGCTCGTCGGCAGGATTGAAAGGCACGCCGCTGCACCTTCCTTACACGGCGTCCAAACATGGCGTCGTCGGGCTGAGTCGAGCACTGGCGAACGAGCTTGCCGCGCAGAATATCCGGGTCAATACGGTTCATCCGACGGGAGTGGCGACCGGCATGGCGCCCCAGGAGATTCACCGTTTGCTCACCGAAGAGCGCACGGATCTGGCGCCGCTGTTTCTGAATGCGCTGCCGGTGCCGATGACCGAGGCCGTCGATATCAGTAACGCGGTGCTGTATCTGATCTCCGACGAAGCCCGTCACGTTACCGGGATGGAATTCAAGGTCGACGCGGGAGTGACAGTGCGATGACAACCGACACGAACACCGGCAATGAGAAGTCCGATCACGAAGCGGATTCGGGGCGAGGACGACGCGAGTTCGCCGAGGTCATGACCTTCGCTCCGCCCGAGGGCACGGCTCCGACGACGACCCGCCTCATCGACTTCGTCTTCGGCCAGGTCTGGACCCGTCCCGCACTGAGCCGCCGCGACCGCCGCTTTGTCACCCTGGCCTGTCTTGCCCACGCCGACTACGAGCCCGACCTGGCGGACCACGTGTACGCCGCACTCAACAGCGGTGATATCTCCATCACCGAAATGCAGGAAACGGTCCTACATTTCGCCGTCTACGCGGGCTGGCCCAAAGCCTCGCGCTTCAACGGTGTCGTCGATCGACAGTGGGAACGCATCCACCGTGATCGCGGCACCGAGGTCCCACCGCCGCAACCGTTGTTGCCACTGGCCACTCCCAGCGATCCGCAAGATCGGCTCGCTACCGGTGAGGAATCGTTCCGCACTATCAACTGCCTGGACTTCGCGCCCGGCCGGGACAATCCGTATCAAGGCGCGGGAATTCTCAACTTCGTCTTCGGTGAGATGTGGCTACGTCCGGGCCTGGGAATGAAAGAACGCCGATTGATCACCGTCGCGTGTGTTGGTTTCCAGGACGCGCCGATACCGATCCTCTCCCACGTCTACGCGGCGCTGCAGAGCGGAGACGTGTCCCTCGCTGAGATGGATGAGCTGATCGGGCAGGTGGCCGTCTATTCCGGATGGCCGAAGGCCTCGCACCTGAATCAGGCTGTCGCCGAGGTAAAGCCCCGTCTCCTCGGCGAACCGGCCGCGAACGACGAAACGTCGGGAGCAGGCCGATGATACAACCCTCATATTCGACGATGCCGATCTCGATCGCGCGGCTAGCATATCGTGTCAACGGAACGCCAATCGGGGATCTGGCACAAATTTCGTGAATCGTGAGATCGGATTGGTCAGTCGCTCAACAGGATTCGCTTGCGGAGTAGGTCGGTTTTCGCGCGGCCGAACATTTGGCGTTTGAGCATCTTGATGCGGTTGACGTGGCCTTCGACCGTTCCGCTGCTCCAGGACATGGTCAGTCCGGCGGTGACCGCGTCCTGGTCGCGGCGTAAGCCGCGCACGAACGAGTGCAGCGCGGGCTGGTCGTCGGCATCGACCGCGGCCATCCACCGTTCGAGGTCCTGCCCGCGCCGCTGGCCCATGATGTCGGCGAACGCCCGGACGTGTCCGGTCAGCGCGGCCAGTTCCGGGCTGACTGCGAGGATCGAGTCGAGGCTGGTCCGGTGTTCGGCAGCGAGGGTGTCTGGGTTGGTCATGATCCAGCTGACGACTTTGCGGACAGTTGGTGGCCTGGCCGGCGCGACCGGGACGTGTGTGAGGGCGCGGAAGGGTTGCACGTAGTTGCGCACCAGCTTCTCGCTGCCTTGGTAGCCGCGGGCCTTGATCTCCTGGAACAGCTGGGTCGCGTTGGTGCATCCCTCGGTCCACCGCCGATGCAGATCGGGCTTGTATGCCTCGAGAACGCTGACTCGATATCCGAGGCGATTGTTGACCAGCAGCTCGTCGACCGACTCGGCGCGGGCAAAGCGGCGTGTGGTGCCGCGGGACAAGCCCAGCTCGCGGCTGATTGCAAGGATGCTCGTGCCCTGGGCCAGCAATACGTGAACCTCGGTCCAGCGCTGGCGGGTGCGCACCGCGGTGCGATCCTGCCGTTCGCCGGGCGCGACCGGTCCCGGGAGGATTTCGGCGGCAACTGCGGCGATGTCAGGTCGGTCCTGCGGTTCGGGGACGGTGACCGCGGCGGGCAGGCCGGCGCGGTGGCGTGCCACAGCGCGTTCGACCGCCTCGCCGAGGTTGTGCCAGATGTGCCAGCGATCGGCGACCTGCACCGCGTCCGGTGCTCCCGCCGCAGCGCCTTCGGCGTAAGCGCCGGCGCGGTCACGACAGACGATCTCCACGCCCGGATGGGCCCGCAACCAGGCCGCAAGAGTGTCGGCGGTCCGGTCGTCCAGGACCTCGATCGGACGGCGGGTCTGCATGTCGATCAGGATCGTTCCGTAATGGTGCCCGCGGCGCAGGGCAAAGTCGTCCACGCCCAGCACCCGCGGGATCGGGTGCACAGGATCGGACAACGCCCGGATCTGGCGCAGCAACGTCATCCGGCTCACCGTCGCGGCCAGCTGCCGGGTCAGCCGCGCTCCCGCGCGGCCACCCAGTGCCAACGCGACCGCGCACAACGCCCGCTGCAGGATCAGTGTGCGGCGAGCGTACCTGGCGGCCAGTTGCGGGACCTGTTCGGCGAAAGTTGTTCTGCCGCAATCTGAGTTGCCGCAAAACAACCTGCGGACCTGTAATCCGATCAGGACCTCGCGGCCGGTGATCGAGGTGTCCGACAACCTCCGCCGGTAACGGCTGTGGACTCGGTCGGACGGCATCCCGCAACCAGGACAGCAGACAGGGCCATCGCCGGTGGCAGCCTCGATACGCACCGTCGAACCCGCCGCGCGGATCACCTCGATCCGCAGACCGTCCAGATGCGGGAACAGAACCTTCATCGGATCAAGATCAGAACACCCGCGACATGATGAACTAACAACCGCCCCTTCGCATCCCGAACGGGCCAATCACGAAGTCTGTGCCAGATCCATTTTTCACGTTCCGCCGACATATCGGCGCATCAGGGCCCGCTCATGCAGTCGGGCCAGAGTTGCGCCTGCGCGAGCCGCATACTGGTCCACGAATCGGTCTACGACCGTTTCCTGGAGAAGTTCGTCGCAGCGGTCGAATCAGCCAAGATCGGCGACCCTTTCGACCCGGCCGTCGCTGTCGGCCCGGTGATCGGCGAGCAGGATCTCCTGGTTACCCCATCCGGAAGCGGAGTGTCGTTGGTGCGCCGCGGCCGGAACCTCAGGCCGCGAGCAGCTGCCCGTTCGCGAGGGCTCTCGACTGGCGAGACGATCTTGCCGTCGCGGACCAGGTGGCAGTACGCGCGGGCATTCGGCGGCACGGCACTGCACGTGCTGCTGCATAATCTAGTGCGCTGTGGCGACGGTGAGCGGCTGCTGCAAACGTAAGTGTTCAGGGTCGGCGAAGCCGGGCCGGCTCGCCGCCCATGTCGCTGGGGGACAGACCGTTTCGAGGTCGAACATCTCGCGTACCCGGCTCGGAGTGTTGCCGACCGTCTCCAGGTCGTAGACCACCATCGCATCGACGTTCAGGCTGGCGGCGAGTGCCAGCGCGTAGCCGACCGGATCGGCGGCGTCGACCGGCGGCCGCACTGTGTAGAGAGGCAGGTAGCCGAGTTGTTCTGCATGACGCTGGACCTCCATCGCGTGTCGTGGCGCGTTGGGGCCGGACACTTCCGCACGTACGAGGCATATCGCGTTGGGCTTGTGGTTCGGTTGGCCGGAATCCATTGCCTGTCCTCCCGTCTAGTGTGTGAACGGCACACGCCGCCGAAGATCCGTTCGCTCGTCGGTCCGGCGTCGCTGTGGGATGGATCGACGAACGAAAGGGCTCAGGAAACCGGTTGCAGGTCAGTGCCGGGAGACGGACCCGTGAAGCCCGACCGGAAGAACGCCTCGGTGGCGGCAACATCAGTGACGGTGCCCGCCACGGCGGCGATTGCGTGGGCCTTGAACACCCGCGCGGCGGCGCTGAGCGCGTACCGCACCGGTATCACCTCACGACCGTCCGAGGGCGGCCATGGCGCACCCCACATCACCACCTCGGTTGCCCGATGCCCCCAGGCGCTCACCAGCCTTCGGCGTGTCCGGGGCTCTCGCAGGTCAATGCTCGCGGCCATCGCCAGTGCTTGCGGCATATGCCCCACCACGCAAACATCCGAGACCAGGCCCAGGTTGAACACCTGGGCGCCGAGGATGCGCAACGGCCGAGCGTCGCAGCCGCGCGGGATCAGCACCCTGACCTCCCACCCGGCCATGCCCCGGTCGAACAGCCAGCCACCAGCGTGCTCGATGACATCGAGGACGTCGGTGGCCACCACGTCGAGGCGATACTTCGCGGGGCTCGGCCACGGGAGCGCCGGAACCCGTGGCAGATCGATACCGGTCCCGCCGAATGAATCGAACACGGCCATCAGTTACTCCCTAACCGGAGGGGAAGACGAACTCTTGTCGTCCATCGGCCGCCCTGCCTGTCCGGACAGGCCGAGGCGCGCATCTCGGCCGTGGTCGGCGATGAAGGTATCGGTGCGGCGCCCGAGAAAGGCTTTCAGCGCCGCCGGTACGTCGGTCGATTTCCAGTGGTCTCGGAATGCGTCCAGCTCGTGGGCGAGCCCATGGTTCGCGTCCAAGGAGGTCAGCTCGAACAGCAACGACTTGAACGCGGATTGCGCAGGTCCGCTGTTTCCGGCCAGTTGATTCGCGGCCGTCTGCGCGGCATCGGTGAGTTGCTCGTCGGGTACCACCGCGTGCAACCAGCCGGTGCCGATGAGTTCGGCCGCGGGCAGCAGCGTCCCGGTCAGCGCGAGCCAGCGAGCCATCGAGTCGCCGACCTTTCGTGGCAAGCGCACGCTGGAACCGGCGCCGGGTACCAGATTGTTCCGAATGTGGCCGTCTCCGATCAGAGTCGACTCGGCCGCAACGACCACATCGCAGGCCAGCGCCAGCTCCAGGCCTCCGGCCACAGCATGACCGTGTAGCGCTGCCACCACCGGCAGCGCGCTCGTTTCGAGGCGTTTCACCACAGCCGATACGGTGCGCAGGAACTCGAGCGGGTTACTGCCGTCGGCGTCCAAGCTCAGAAAATACTCCAAATCCGCGCCGGCGCAGAAGCTTTTGCCCGCTCCTGCGAGGACGAGACAGCGAGTGTCCAGGTCCGCCTCGGCCTCGGTGAGGGCTCGGTCCAGCGCTGCGATCAGGTCGCGGTTCAGCGCATTTCGCCGGTGCGGCCGGTTCAGTACCAATGTCCGCACGGGGCCGTTCTGGTTGGTAATGATCGGTGGCACAGTATTTTTCACGATGCGCCCTCACCCAGCGGTAGAGCTTTACGACGTTGCCGGCGGAGCTCGGCGCGCTGGATCTTCCCGCTCGGGGTCTTGGGGAGCGTGGCAACGAAATGGATTCGCCGCGGGTAGGCGTGGGCGGCGTAGTTGTCTTTCACCCACCGTTGGAGGGCGCTGACCAGTTCGGCGTCACCGGTGGTCCCGGGGACCAGGACGACGAATGCTTCGACCGCTTCGCCGCGTACGGGATCGGGCGCGGCGATCACTGCCGCCTCGACCACCGCCGGATGGCGCAGCAGCGTGGACTCGACGTCGAAGGGACCGATGCGGTACCCGGCCATGATGATGACGTCGTCGTCGCGCGAGGAGAAGCGGATGACACCGTCCGCGCCGAGGGAGGCGGTATCGCCGGTGACGAAATACCGTTCACCTCCATTTCCGACGAACCGTGCGGCGGCGGCATCGGTCCCGGCGTATCCGGAGAACGTCATGAAGGGGCTGTCGGCGAGTACGACGGCGAGCCGGCCGATGTCGCCGGCGTCCGCGGCTATGTCTTCGTCGCGGCGCAGGACGGTCATGCGCCATCCGGGAAGTGCGACTCCCATCGCGTTGGCAACTACCGGTTTACGCAGCTCCGGGTGGTGTGGAAAACCGATCGTCATACCGAGTTCGGTCTGACCGTAATGGTCGTGCACCGGCAGCCCGAGCACGTCGATGGACCATTCGCCGACTTCCGGCGTCAGAGGTTCTCCGGCGCTGGACAGACGCCGCAGCGCGAGATTGCCGGGTACCGGCGTTTCGCTCGCGCGCAGGCTCCGGTACACCGTCGGGGCGGCGGTGTAGTCGGTCACCCGCAGATCGGCCATGACGGCCCAGGTCGAGGCGGCACTGAACCCGCCCCGCAGCAGGATGGTCGGGACGCCCGTGGCCAGCGGCGCGACGATCGCGGCGTACAGCCCGTAGGCCCACCCGGGGTCGGCGCCGCACCAGAACGTGCTGTCGGGCTGAACGCCGAGGGCGAACTCCTGGTATCCGTGCCACCCGGCGATGTATCCGACGGGGTGGACCACGCCTTTCGGCTTCCCGGTGGTGCCGGAGGTGAACATGTGGACCAGTGGACCGTCACCGCCGACCGCCACCGACTCCCCGGAGTACGGCACGACCGCGTTCATCCGGGCTCGGAGCCCGTCACCGGCCGAGGGGTCGGAGGCGATGATGTGCCACTTGCCCGTCGGTACCTTGTGCAGTTGGTCCTCGTCGGCGACCACGAGGACGACGCCGGCGTCGGCCAGCCGAGATCGGATCGCCTCCTCGGCGAAGGCGGTGAACAACGGGACGTACACGGCACCGATTCGCCAGATGCCGAGCAGAACCGACACCAGATCGACGCTCTTGCCCATGATCGCAGCCACGCGATCACCACGTCGGACGCCGGACTCGATCAGCACCTGGGCCACTCGCCGGGAGGACTCGGCGAGGTCCGCGTAGGTGTAGCGGACCGGCGACAAGTCGTCCCCGACCACGGTCAGCGCGACCTGATCAGCCAGATGCCGGTCACACAGCAACCAGGCGACGGTGGCATCGGGTGCTGAGTAGACGTCCAGGATCTCCTGGACTCGACGCTCGACGGTGGGATTCATGATTACTCTCTCTGTTATCGGATGGACGAGCCGATGCCGAGGCCGCCGTCGACGTCGAGAACGATCCCGGTGATATAGCCGGCGGCGGGCGCCGCGAGAAACGCTGCGGCTTCGGCGATGTCTGCGGGCTGCCCAGTAACTCGCTGGGGAACCTTGGCGACGAGTTTCTCGCGCGCCGCGGCGTTCATCGAGGCGAGCATCGGAGTCTCGATCAGCCCGGGAGCGATGGCGTTGGCGGTGATGCCGTCGCGAGCGGTCTCGAGAGCGAGCGTGCGGGTCAGGCCGACGATACCGGCCTTGGCCGCAACGTAATTCGCCTGACCGAAGTTGCCTCGCCAGCTCATCGAGCTGAAGGACACGATGCGGCCGTACTTCCGAGTGCGCATGTGCGGTATCGCGGCGCGTGCACAGTAGAAGCTACCGCTCAAGGAGACATCCAGCACCGCACGCCAATCCGAATCGCTGATGTCGGTGACACGGTTGTCCCGGATGATCCCGGCGTTGTTGATCAGCACGTCGATCCGCCCGCGCCGGCCCGCCACATCATCGATCCACGCGCCGACGGCAGCGGAATCAGTGACATCCACGCCCACGGCCTCGGCCGGGGCTCCGAACTCGGCCCGCAGACTGTCCGCCTGCGCCGTGGCCGTGTGCAGGTCGACGTCCCCGATGATCACGGTGGCGCCCTCCGCGGCGAAGCGGTGCGCCATGGCAGCGCCGAGTCCCTGCCCTCCGCCGGTGACGACGACAACCTGACTGATGAACCGGTTCAAGGCATAACCCCCACGTTGGGTACTAATTAGATTGAAAAAGTACCAGCTAACGTACCTGCGAGCAAGCTCGCCGCAGGCGGCAGGCGTTCCCGTGCGCCGAGCCCGGCTATGCGCTGTGTCAAACTCGGACGCATGCCTTACGCGCCTGACACCGAAAAGGACTCCCGGCGACCGAGTGTTCGTCGATCCCGGGTGAACGAGGCGCGGCGTGAGGAGCTCATGGCACAGCTGGAGCACATCCTGCTCGGCGACGGTTTCACGAGTGTGACCGTCAATGACCTCGCTCAGCGAATGAACTGCTCGAAGGCCACCCTCTACAGCCTGGCAGGCAGCAAGGAACAGCTGGTGATCACGATCACGAAGCGGTTCTTCGGACGCGCCGCCGAGGAAATCGAGACCGTGGTGGCGGCCGAATCGGACCCGCGTCGCCGGATCGCCACTTACCTGGCCGGTGTCGGAACGGCCATGCGTTCGCAGAGCCAGGCATTCTACGCGGATATGGTGGGTTTCGGGCCGACTGCCGCGATCTACCGGCAGAACTCGGATACTGCGGCGCGGCGAGTGCGGGAAATGATCGAGGACGGCGTCCGGCAGGATGTTTTCCGCGAGGTCGACGGTGCTTTCGCGGCCCAGCTGATCACCCTGGCCATCGATGGCATTCAGTCCGGCGTGCTACTACGAAGCACCGGTTTCACCGCCGGTGATGCTTTCGCCGAGCTCGGTGACCTGGTGCTCAACGGCCTGACCGCACGTCGCGGCTGAGTCCGGTACCGGGCCGCGACGACTCGCGCGCTTCCGTCGCCCGCCGGACCCGCCGAGCCTGCTCTTTCAACGGGGGTGGATTACAGGCCCGCGTCGGTGGCGGTCAACGCGGCCAGGGTATCGACCCAGTTGCGCCCGACGATGCGGCGGATGCCGTCGAGGAGCACGGCCTCCAGATCGAAGCCGGGATCGTGGATACCGAGAAAGACCAAACCGTCCCAATGCGCGATGACCTGCTGGGCAGTCGTCCTCGGGTCCAAGCCCGGGTGGGCCCGGCCGCTGACCTGCAGGGCGGCGACAATCTTGGTGAACAGAGCGAGCTGCAGCCGGGTCCGTCGAGTGAAGTACTCGGCGGCGGGATGGCCCGGAGTCGCGGACTGGCCGTGTACCGAGACATACAGCCGTAGCCGCTTCTCGCTGCTGAACACATGTTCACCGGTGCGGGGGATGATCGTCTCGAAATTGATTGACTCGACGGGCTGTTCGTCGATGTTGTTGATGGTGTCGATGTCCACGCTGAGGTCGATTCGTTCCAGCGCTGCCACCAACAAGTGGTCGCGGGTCGGGAAGTGGTAGTGCACCGCAGGCTTCGCGATCCCGGACCGTTCGGCGACCAGTGCCGTGGTGACCGCTTCGTGGCCGAGTTCGTCGACGATTTCGAGAGCCACGCTCCCCACTGCGTCCCGCCGAGCACGCGTAGGCGCATACGGACCTCGTCTGTTTCGCCCCGAGGGCTCGTCCGACCCCACGCGTCCGACCCTAACACCACCCGGTTCGCGCACCGGCGAGGACATCTTCACCACACTCCTCGGTCGACAGGTCGTCATGACTGGTGCCGCCAGCCAACTTTAGTACATAACTAGTTTTTGACACCAAGATCTAAGGATTGCAAGATATTCGCCTGGCCCTATAGTCAGTTCCTAAATTGTAATCTAGTATCAGATAAGTTTTCAGCCTGGATGGACAGTGCGGTCGGACGAAGGAGCAGTGCTGGTGACGGGTTCATTCGAGGACGCTGCGGAAGGACGCTCCCGCTCGCCCGGCGCCGGCCTCGGTCGCGCGCCACGCCGCATTCGAGTGAGGGCCCGGTATCGACCCATCGGTGCCGCGCGTCCAGAACATCCGCCGCCGGCTGGTCGACGTCCGCTGCCCGGATCTGCCGCGGCGTCACGGGCTCGAGCGGCAATCGAACACGGGCCCACCATGGCGTGGCAATGCGGATCCGGCACGCGGTCACCGTGCTGCGCCGTCAATTGACCGCGTCGGTGTCCCGATCACTTCCGGCACCCACGGCGCGACTATGCCCGTTCGCCAGTCGACATAGCGAAACATGCTGCGGACCAACGTCTTCCGTGAAATCGAGCCGATGACGCACAGCACAGCAGCCCACAACCACCACCGAAACAGAACACGCACCGCGACTCGGCGGTGCCGCTCAACCCGAAGGAGACGCATGTCCACCCCGCATGATCAGCCACTCGTGTTGGCCAGACCCACCGGTTCCTACGACGTCATCGTCGAGGAGGATCTGCGCACGCCGATGGACGACGGTGTCGAACTGCTCGGCGATCTGTACCAGCCGGTCGGCGCCGACCCGACGCTGCCCACGATCGTCCTGCGTTCGCCGTACGGGCGGCGCACGTTCATGAGCGGCATGGCGACTGCCCTGGCCTCCGAGGGCTTCTTGGTCTTCTTCCAGAGCTGCCGCGGCACCTGGGGGTCGGAGGGCAAGTTCACGCCGTTCGTCAACGAGCAGCGCGACGGTATCGCGACCCATCGCTGGGTGCGGCAACAGCCGTGGTTCACCGGCCGGCTGGCGACCTTCGGCGAGAGTTACCTGGGCTATACCCAATGGGCCGTCGCCGGAAAGATGCTGCGCGAGGATCCCGACAATGCCCCCGAGGCGCTCGTTCTGCAGATCACCATGCCGCACTTCGGGGCAGTGGCCTGGGAGAACGGCGCGTTCGCGCTGCGCGTGATGCTCAGCTGGAGCAGCGTAATGGACTGGATGGACAGCGGTGCCGCCGCCCGGGGCGAGCGGCCGGACCTGGAATTCGAGAAAGGGTTCGACGTACTGCCGCTGAGCCGTACCGACTCGGCCGTCGTGGGACATCCGATCCACTGGTATCAGGACTGGCTGAGGCACGAGCGCCTCAGCGACGAGTACTGGACCCAGCATTCGCACACCGAGTCGGTTCCCGACGTCACGGTCCCCGTACTCATGACCACCGGCTGGCAGGACCTTTTCCTGCCCTGGCAACTGCACAATTACCGCCAGCTGGTCGAGGCGGGCAATCCACCACGGTTGACCATAGGGCCGTGGGGGCATCGCACGCCGGAGAAAGCCCAAGTGGCACACCAGGACACGATCGCCTTCCTCAAGGAGACCTTCGCCGGCATCGATGCGGGCCGGGCGACACCGGTTCGCGCCTACGAGACCGGTGCGGAGCAGTGGCACGACTTCGAGGTGTGGCCTCCGGAAGGCGTAGGCACCCGGACCTGGCAGCTGCAGACCGGCGGCGGCCTCGGGACCGTACCCGGGCCGGAGGGCACCACGGCCTATACCTACGACCCGCAGCAGCCGACGCCGGCGCTCGGTGGAGCCGCCGACGAGATCATCGAGGTGGTTCCGATCGACAACGCCGCGCATGAGCAGCGCGCGGACGTCGTCGCTTTCCGGTCCGATCCGCTGCCGGCGGCGCTGGACATCGCCGGAGCGCCGGTGGCGCGTATCCGGATCCGTTCCAGCGCAACGAGTTACGACGTGTTCGTCCGTCTCACCGATGTGTACCCCGACGGCCGGGCGATCAGCATCTGCGACGGCATCCGCCGGGTCGGTTCCGTCTCGACCGCCCCCACCGATCCCGCCGCGGACGCCGAGGGCTTCCGGGTGATCGAGGTGCCGTTGTGGCCGACGTTCCATCAATTCGCCGCCGGTCACCAGGTAGGCGTCCAGGTCAGTTCCGGCGCCCACCCCCGCTACGCACGCAATCCGGGCACCGGCGAGCCGGTTTTCGACGCCGTCGATACGGTGGTGGCCCACCAGCAGATCTCCCACACCGGCCCGGACGCCTCCAGTATCGAACTGCCGGTCTGGACCCGATGACTGTCGCACCAGCAGGTCCCCGGCTGGTGCGGTGTTCCCTTCGAGGCCTACCTCGTCCGATCGGATGACTACGGCTCCATCACGCTGGGCGTCGGTGCGTGGACCCATCGCAGGCGGAACAAGGCGGGCAGCCTGCACCGGTCAACGCGCACCGAACCCTGGCCGCACAGCGCCGAATCCCGGAGCCGAATCCCGGAACGGATAGACCACTCAGGTCGCTTACTTGGCGGCGAAAGCTGCGGTCGCCGGGAGACCGCGCTTCCCGCGCGATTCGGAGTTCGCCCTGCTGGGTGAGGCAATCGTCCGCAACCCCGTGCTCAGCGGCCAGGTAATCCGCCTCGACGGAGGGATGTCCACCGCCTTGGCTTCACACAACACACAACCCGTACTCACGCGACATCCGCACATCCGACCCGAACTCATCGAAGTAGCTGAGGTAACCATCATGGCTGAACAGCCAGACACTCAACAATTGCAGCCAGCGGCGACGGAGGACGCGGGCCGGATCGACCCTAGCCGGGTAGGACGCCTGGTCGCCATCATAGTGGCCTTGGTCCTGTTCTCGGAGGCCGCGCCCATACAGCTCGGCATGGTCTCGCTAATCGTCCCCAAGCTTTCGGCGTCGTTCCCCCAGGCGGGCGCCGGGGTGACCTGGGCCGTCACCATCGTCGGCATCGCAGGCGGCGCCACCATGGCGCTGCTCGGCAAACTCGGCGACCTTATCGGCAAGAAACGCGTCGCGCTGCTCTGTGGACTGCTGCTGCTCGTCGGCACCCTACTCTGCGTACTCACCTCGAGCTGGCCGCTGTTCCTGATCGGGCGGGCCCTGGGCGGGGCGGCCATGGCCCTGACCGCACTCGAATACGGCCTAGTTCGAGACCTGCTGCCGCGCAAGTGGATCCCGATCGCGGTGGGTGTCATCGGCACTGGGTTCGGTTTCGCTGCGGTGTTCGCCCCCATCGTCTGCGGCGTCCTGACCGACCACTTCGGTTGGCGGTCGATCTTCTGGTTCCTGTTCATCTACATCGCGGTGACCATCCCGATCGTCATGGTCTGTGTCCCAGAGAGCCCGTTGCGGGTCAAACAGAGCCCCGACGTCCCGGGCGCGGTGTTGTTCGGCAGTTCCATCAGCCTGATCCTGCTGTACGTCAGCGAGGGATCCAGCTGGGGCTGGGCCAGTATCACCAACCTGGCCTACCTGATCGGGGGCGTGGTCCTGCTCGCCGCGTTCATCGGTTGGGAACTGCGTGCGCCCGAACCCATGATCGAGCTCTCGCTGCTACGGAAGCGAGCCGTTTCGATCCCGATGGCGGCGGCATTCCTGATCACTCTGTCGATCACCGCGATCAGTATCATCGTTGCCTACATGTTCCAGACGCCCAAACCGGAAGATCTGAAGGCGCAGATCGTGGGTGGCGCGGCAGCCCAGGCCCACATGCCTGCGTCGGCGGTGTCGAAGTTCATCACCTTCCGCGGCGACATCAGCTACGCCAACGGCTTCTCGGTCCTGCAGATGGCGCTGCACATCACCGTGTGGACCGCGTTGTTCGGCATGGTCTTCGGCGTTGCCGGCGGCTGGCTGTGCCGACGCATCGGTGCCCGAGCGGTGCTGATCACTAGCGGCCTGTGCCTGCTGCTGTCCTCCGCGCTGTGGATCAAATGGCATTCGACCTGGCAGGAGCAGGTGACTATCGGTCTGCTGTACGGGATCGCGTTCGGCTTCTACTTCGCCGCGAACCCGAACCTGTTGATCGACGCCGTCCCCGCCGAGCGCCAGGGCATCAGCGCAGCCATGCTGGCTGTCTTCGGGGCCATCGGTACCTCAGTCGGTACCGCCGTTTTCACCGCGATCGCCTCGGCACACCCCTTCCAGGTGGTCGCCCCTGCGGGCTCGACGGCGGGATCAACGATGGCCAAAGACATCCCGAGCGTGTTTACCGACACCGCCTACAGCTGGTCCTATGTCGCCCTCGGTGTGGTACCTGCTGCGCTGACGGTGCTGCTAGCCATTGCCCTGCGCACCGGCAGAACGCCGTCGCGCGGCGGTGCCTCCGAAGCCATCCTCTTGACCGAGAAGCGCGGCGCGGAGTGAGAAATATCAGACGGATTCGAGTACACGTTCGGTCCTGGTGAACGGCGGAGGGGGCGGACTCGGTGGCGCCACAACACGGCGTTTACTCGAATTGGGCCTCGGTATAGTCCTTTTCGATCCGGACGGCGAACGTGTTGCGGCGGTCACGAGGGCCGACCGGCTATCGGCCGCTCCTGTCCGCAACCAGTTCCGACCGACTGGCGTTACCGCAACACTGCCCGGGTGGACTGTGCGATCAACCTGGCAGGCAACGCCTTTGCGGATGATCGCATCGCAGCCGAGGGAGGACGGGCCGGCAAGACGTGGCAGCGCGCAGGTGAGCACCCACCGATCAGTGGTCCTCGAAACGCGGCCGGTTGCTGCGGGTTCGATGCAGCTTTGCTGGGACGGTGGGGTCTCAGTTGTGGGACGGGTTGGTGGTTTCGGTGGTCGGGCCGGGGCCGCGGGCGGGGTGTTCGTTGGCGGCCCAGGTGGCGAGCAGGGCGAGGTTGTCGGCGGATGGGTGGCTGGTTCGGCTTGTTATTTCGTCGGGGGTAGCCAGGCGGTGGAGTCGTTAGGGTAGAGGCAGCAGGCGCAGTCGAGGGCCTCGGCCGGGCTGCCGACGGGGTATCCGCTGGGCAGGATCGGACACGGCCCGCAATGGCGGAAACGTTTCTGTTGCAATGGGATCGACAGGCTGACCGATCTGCCGCGCAGTGGCCGTCCCCGCACGTTCACCCCTGGGCAGGTCGCCCAGGTGAAGGCCCTGGCCTGCGAGCTACCGGCCTGGACCGGTCTCAGGTTCACAGCAGCCCGTGGGCACGCCCGTTGGTGATGACCTGGGCACGGTTGCGGGCGTCGAGTTTGTGCATCACATTGTGCAGGTAAGCCTTGACCGTATTGACGGAAAGGCCCAGCTGCTGACTGATCTCGTTATTGGTGTGCCCGGTGGCTACCAACCTGAGCACGTCGTATTCGCGCGGAGTGATGGGTGAGCTCGCGGTGAGGGTCTCCTGCCCGCGGTAGCTGCCGGTGCGAGCCACTTCGCGTACCGCGTCACGCAGCGCGAGGCCGGAGGCGTCCTTCACCAGCATCCCGCAGGCCCCCGCGGCCAGGGACGGGGCGACCGCGGCGTGATCGGGAAACGCGGTGAACAACAGCACCCGGCTCGCGGGCGAGACGGCGTGCAGTCGCGGCACGATATCGGCGGCCAGGCCATCGGGCAGACGCAGATCGAGCAGGACGACGTCAGGGCGGTCGTGTGCACAGAGGCGGATTGCCTCGACGGCGTTGCCGGCATGCCCGACCACCTCGATGTCGTTGTGCTGCCTCAGCTGGGTGATCACGCCGTCTCGAACGACAGGGTGGTCGTCGACGACCAGGACCCGGATCAGGTGGGAGGTCAGCATGGCAGTTCCGCTCGCCACGCTGTACCTCCGTCGGCGTCGGAAGCCACTCGCACGATACCGCCGAGACGCCCGAGTGCCTCGGCCGTCGTGGTCAGGCCGATGCCGGGTTTGTGGTCGGGGGGCAGGCCGACGCCGTCGTCGGTCACCGCGACAACGATTCCGCCGCTGGGGCGTTGACTGATCGTGACGACGACAGCCGAGGCGCGGGCGTATTTTTCGACATTGAGCAGCGCTTCGCGCACGGCGGCGATAAGCACACGGGTTCGTGACGGCGCCATCGCGGGCGGGTTGTCGTCGAGCAGGACGAATTCGGCAGGCACACCAGTGCGGTCGGTGAATGCGCTGCAGTCCGCGCGCAGGGCCACCGAGTACTCCAGCGCTGATGGTGAGGCGCGCAGCGCGCGCAACGCGTCGCGTAGCGCGGATGACGCCTGAGATGCTTGCTGTTGCAATTGCTTGACGCGCTCTTCGAGAGTTGGATCGCCTGGAGTCGACTCCGACAATCCGGCCACACCGGACCCGATGGCGAACAGCAGCGCTCCGACGGTGTCATGCAGCTCGGTGGCCAACCGTGCGCGCTCCTCGTGAACCGCCACTTCGCGGGCCAGGCGGGCACGTTCGGCAACAACGACGGCCAGGGCCACTTCGTCGGCGACGGCGATCGCCCGTTCTACAGCTCGATCGCCGAAACCGCGGTCGGTACGTGCCCCAACCGCCATCACCCCGAAGATCTGCCCTTCCCGCTGTACCGGCACAGCCAGCAGTCTGTGCACTCCTTCGGCAGCGATCTGGCGGTCGAAGGTGTGAGTGATGCCCTCCGCCTGGGAGTAGTCGTCGACCAGAGCCGGGCTACCGGTCAGGTGTACTTTGCCGGTCAATCCCAGCCCTTCCGGCACGTGCAGGCCGGACAGCAGACCGGTCCGCGCGCCTTGCACCTGAACCAAAACGAGTTCGTTCCGAGCCGGTGCCCCGGCCGTGAAATTCTCCGCCATCCACACCACGTCACCTTCCGCGGCGAAGATTTCCGTACCGGCACGCAGAATTTCACGCCTGTTGAGCAGGGACACGAGCCGCGCGTGCTCATCGGAAACGGTTGTCAGCACGTTCATAAACACATTCCAGCCCTGCTGCTCAGGCGTGTCATTCAGCGAGCTGCTTGATCAGTTCGCGACGCATGATCTTTCCGGTTGACGTTTTCGGTAATTCGTCGACGAATCGCACCAGCCGGGGTCGTTTATAGGCCGCCAGGTGTTTGCTTGCGAATTCGATCAGTTGCTCTTCGGTGGGGTGGGCTCCGGCTACCGGCACCACGTAGGCGCAGGCGAGTTCCCCTTTCACCGCATCGGGCACCGGTCCCGCTGCCACCATCGCGACCTCGGGGTGTGCGGCGAGAACGCGCTCGATCTCGGCGGGATACACGTTGTATCCGCCGGTGATGATCATGTCCTTGCGGCGGTCGACCACGAACACATGCCCGGTGTCGTTCATCGTGGCGATGTCGCCGGTGTGCAGCCAGCCGTCGGGTTCGATGGCTTCCGCGGTGGCGATGGGGTCGTTGTAGTAGCCGAGCATGACCAGCGGACCCCGGACCATGAGTTCGCCGGCCATGCCCGGCGGCGCGTCACGACTCGCATCGGTGAGATCGGCGATGCGGACCTGCAGTCCCGGCAGACAGACTCCGGTCGAACCGGGCAGCGGCGGCGCATAGATCGCATGCGTGGTTCCCAGCCCGGAAAGCTCGGTCATTCCCCACAGTTCGATCAGGGGCGCGGCGGTGCGCTCCTGCCATCGCTCGATCGTCGAGAGCGCGATGGTCTGTCCGCCGACGGTGCAGCGTGTGAGCGAGGACAGGTCGAAACCATCGAGACCAGGCTCGGCGAGCATCATCGCGTACATCGCAGACACACCTTCGAACAAGGTCGCCCGATGGTCACTGATCAATCGCAGGGCCGCGGCCGGGGCGAACCGTTCCAGCAGCACCACGGTACCGCCGGTCATGAACGTCCCGTTGATGACCACGTTGCCGTACACGTGCGGCATCGGCAGCGCGGTGACCACGACGTCCTCGGCTCGTCGGCCGTGCATCGTCGCCGTGAGCGCACAGTTGAGCAGCACGGCCCGGTGGCTTTGCACCGCTCCCTTCGGATGCCCGGTGGTGCCTGACGTGTATCCGATGGTCGAGGGAGACCCCGGGTCTGCCATGAGGTGCGGAACCGTTGCGCCGACATCGGTGAGCTGGGTGAACGACACAGTTCCGGTGATCTGTTCGCCGAAGGTCACGACGGTATGCAGATCCGGCAACTCGCGGGCCAGCTCCGAGACCACGGCGGCATGCTCGGGATTGGTGAATATCACTGCGGAGTTGCAGTTGCCCAGCACATAGGCCAGTTCGTCGACGGTCAGCATCACATTGACCGGATTGACCACCGCCCCGGCCTTGAGAGCGCCGTGATAAGCGGCCACCCACTCCCAGCGGTTCTGATCGTAGATCGACACCACCTGGCCCGGTCGCACACCCTGAGCCACCAGACCCGCTGCCACCCGGTCGCTCACCGCATCGAGTTCGGTGTAGCTCAGCGTCCGGTCCGACGTCACCAGCGCCGCCTTGTCACCAAAACGCGCCGCCGATGCAGGCAGGATATCCCCAGGCCCGTTCATGACATACCTCCTCGTTTCGGGGCCCAGCACACCACGTTCCGCGACCTCGCGGCACACCCGATCGGGTGTGCCGCGAGGAGCGCCTCACAGCAACAGTCACCATGTCCGAGGGAACCGGCGCGGCAATCGACACGGCGTGGCGGAAGCGGTACGGCGCCGCTGCCGGATGACAGCAGGACCGGCCGCAGCGGTGTCAGGCGAACTTGGGGGTGCGCTTGCCGAGGAACGCGGCGATGCCCTCCTGGCCGTCGGCGGAGTCGGCGCAGTGCGAGATGAAGGCGGCCTCGCGGGCCAGCTGGTCCTCAAGGGTGTGGTCGGAACTGACCAGCAGCAGCTTCTTCACGTTCGCGTTGGACAGCTTCGGGCCCGCAGCGAACTGCGCGGCCAGCTCGTCGACGGCGGTGGCCAGTTCGGCGGCGGGGACGACCCGGTGCAGCAGATTCCAATCCAGGGCCTCGGCCGCGGACAGCGAACGGTTGGTGAGCATGAGCTCCTGGCTGCGGCGCAGGCCGATCAGGCGCGGCAGATAGTAGGTGGCGCCGCCGTCAGGGCTGAGGCCCGCGCGGGTGTAGGCCATGGTGAAGGAGGCGGTGTCGGCGGCGATTACCAGATCGCCGGTCACCGCGAGGCTGAACCCGGCACCGGCTGCGACCCCGTTTACCCCGATGATCAGCAGCGCGTCCATCCGCGCGAAGGAGGACAGCGCCCGGTGCAGGTCGTCGGCCAGGCCCTTCACGTAGGCGTCGGCCTTGGACTCGTTCGCCGCCATCGCCTTCAGATCGCCGCCGGCGGAGAAGAACTTGCCTTCACCGGTCAAGGTGACCACCTTGACCGCCGGATCATCGGCGACCAGGCTCGCGATCTCGGCCAGTTCGTGGCCCAGCACATGGTTGATGCCATTGGCGGCCTCGGGCCGGTTCAGGGTGATCCGTGCGATGCCCCCGGACTGTTCGAACCGGATTGTCTCGTACATGCTCATGGACAGCCTTCCCAATCAATCTCTCGGTAGGTTTCAGTGCTCAGCGGGCGATCCGGCCTTCGAACGCGATTCGAACGCGCTCGATGCCGGTTTCCATCGCATGATCGGTCGTGCCGGCCCTTGCCGGGTGTAGGTTCCGGCTTGTATGAATGTCACCGGGTCCGGCGTGCTGGATGGCCACCAGGCGTAGCCTGCCGCAGGTGCTGGGCCGGAGCAGATGTCGGTTGAGACTCTCGGAACCTGCCGCCCCTGAGAAGGCGCGCTCTCGCTGGTGGCGGTACGGGCATTGTGCCAGCAACCGCGCGAATACGTGACGGTCATCTGATGTGCAGCAACGGATTTCAGCGGGCGGCCTTTCCGGTGGAGGTGAAAATCCGGGAAAGCCGCCGCAGGCGCTCGGCCAGGGCGTACGGCTCGGCAGGGGATTCGGCCCCGGTTATCCAGCTATGGACGATTGCCATCACGCCGGCGGCGAAGAACACCGTCACGTCGTCCAGAGCATCTTCATCGACGTCATCGAACAGGAGGGTGACGGTTGTCCGATTGAGGTCGCTGAACACCTTCTTGATGGCCTCGCTGGCGGCAAAGGCGCACGAACCGCTGAGTACCGCCCGATAGAACCTCTGGTGCTCAGCGAGATGCTGCGCGAGTTTCACCAGTCTCGCCGCGGGGTCCTCCGCGGCGTCCGCGGCCGCCCACCGCTCGGTGAGGTCGACCGCCGCCGCCACCAGGAGTGCATCGCGGTCCCCAAAGTGCAGGTAGAGCAATTTCCGGCTGACGTCGGCAGCCTCGGTGAGATCGGTGACCGATATCGACGTGGTCCCGCGTTCGGCCACCACCCGAACAGCCGCGTCCACCAGCGCCGCACGGGATCGCCGCACCCTCTTATCCCCCATCACCTCCGTCACGGACTAGAAATTACCCATCTGTACCTTAATACACAAGTGCGTATTAAGCTCTGGTGTGTCGATAACGAGAAGAGGAGACGAATGAGCTACGAGGGACGATCAGCAATCATCGCCGGAGGTGCCGGTGGGCTCGGCAGCGCGACCGCTCGGCGGCTCGTGGAACTGGGCTTCGGTGTCGTCATCGTGGACGTCGCCGCGGACAGGGCACGCGCGCTCGCGAGCGACCTCGGCCCGAAGGCCGCATTCGTTCCCGGGGACACGATCGATGACGACGTGGTCGACAGCGCGGTCGCCGCCGCCGGCGAACTCGGCTCGCTGTTCGCCACCGTCTCCGCGACCGGCACGGTCATCCCGGCCGGGCGCACTGTGGAAGCCGATGGCACGTTGCTGTCGAAAGATGTTATGCGCGCGAACTTCGATCTCCATGTGCTCGGGCCGTTCAACCTGGCCCGGATCGCGGCTGCCGCCATGGCAGGAAACGAGGCAGACGTCGACGGCCAGCGCGGCGTCATCGTGCACACTGCATCGATCAGCGCATACGACGCTCAGGCCACGATGGTTCCCTACGCGGCGGCGAAGGGCGGCGTCGCGTCCATGGTGCTGCCGATGGCCCGTGATCTCGCGCCGCTGGGAATTCGTGTCAACGCCATCGCCCCTGGCGCATTCGGCACACCGCGACTTTCGGACCCGAAAATCCAGGCTTTGCTCGTACGCGACAACGTGTTCCCGAAACGAGTCGGACATCCAGACGAGTATGCAACGTTGGTGGAAGCCATTGTGCGGACGCCGTATCTTAACGCGCAGGTTATCCGCGTAGACGGCGGCGCCCGCCTGAGGGCGGACATGCTACAAAGCTAGTCGAACCCGCCTGAGCCATAACTGGGAGTGGGTGCGCAGGGCGGCTGCGGTGTAGTTGGTGGACGGCGCGTAGCTACGGCCGCGTGCTCCGGGCCGAGTACCTGCGCCACCGCGACGGCGCCCGAGTCTTCAGCGGTGCGCGGGTGTCCGATCCCGAGGTGGTGGTGCGGATCAAGGAGCCGCTGTACCGAAGCTGGACAGAAGCGGGACTCACCCTCGTACAGGCGGACGACGCGCTGGACGTGGTGGTCGCGTTCGTTGTCGGCTTCGTCATCGAGGAACAGGAACGGCTCCAGTCCGCCGACACCGATCCCACGCGGTACTCGCTCGCCGAACGCGACGCCGGCCTGGGCGAGCACGCGCCGCTGACCAAGGTGGCCGGGCACCTTCGCGACGATAATGATCAGAGGTTCGAGCGCCACCTGGGCATCGTTCTCGACGGTCTCGCCACCCGGCACGACCGCGCCGACCCACCCAAACGGACGCGACATGCGGTGAATCCCGGTCCGCGGCCGAGCGCGCTCGGCTTCGAGAACCACGACGAGCGCGGTGAAGATTTCGGCGGCGGGCTCCAGCGCGAACACGTCGATACGCTCGTCGGTCTGGTTCGCAAGGTCCGGCCGCGCGAGAACCCGAGCCTTTGGTGGCATTGGTCCGGAGCCGCGCGGACGCGAAAGCAGATTCGAACGGATTCGTAGTTCTTGGGTGGATCCAGTGTCCAGCCGGGTAGCAGCATAACTCGAGCAGCACATCGAGCTCATCGATGATCTTCGCGGCGACTTTGGAATACTTTGCGCCGTAATCGATTTCGAACGCCTCCACCACCAGTTGTGCTTTGTCGATGTCCTCGGCCAGGTAGATTTCACCGCAAACGTGTCGGTCTCTGCGGCTGTTGGCCTGATGGTCGACGTCGCGCCGCTCGTACCAACCTTTTCGTCGCCTTACCAGCCTCTGAGATACGCCGATGGTCATCACCTCCGGTTACCTCCGGTCCAATCGCGGAAGCTCTGCTCGGCGGCAAGCCACCTTGCCCAGTCGCAGCTCTCTCAGCGCCGATCCCTCGGTTATCATCAGCTGGCCGAATGCCACTCTCACCACTGTCGTTCAGAGCTGGCTTCCCACTGCCACCATCCCCCTGTTTCGGGTGGTCGGGTGTGATGGATCCGGCGGGCGTTGCGGTTTCGCCCCCGAGGCCGGGGTGGCAGTCGACGCAGAGCTGGTCTCGGAGTTGGCGCCATTCGTTGCATTTCGCGCATTCGCCGTTCAGGGATTTGGTGTCGATGAGTAGCTGTTTGGGTGGGGGTTCGGGGGTGGTGTGGGACTTGACCCAGGCTTCGATGATGGGGCGGGCTTTGTGGCTGGCGTAGTCCCATTCTTGGCGGAACAGGGCGCGGCCGTGGGTGTTGAAGGATTCGGCGAGGAAGGTCATGCGGGCTTCGATGGAGTCGCGGTAGGTGTGTTCGAGGGGGAGTTCGGGGACACCGGGGCGGCCGAGGCTTCGGCATTCGGAGCAGAGGCCGTCGTCGCCGTGGCCGGACTGGATTTGGCCGGTGTAGCGGTCGATCGCATAGCGTTCGAGGCGGCAGGAGACGCACAGGCCGATGTGGCCGCGGTCGACGGCGTCGAGGTCGTAGTCGCGGCGGTCGACGATGAGTTCCTTGCGTTCGGTGCCGGGGTCCTCCCGTTCGGATTTGCCGAGGTTGTCTTCGTAGGCTTCGGTGACCGTTCCCGCGTGGGGGCGGATCTCGTCCGGTGTGGGCCGCGGTTCTCGAGCAGGTTGCCGGATGTGTTGTCCTTCATCTTTTTTCGGGACGCAGGCTTCGATGAGGGCGCGGTGGGTTTCGTTGCGGTACCAGAGGTTGCGGAGTTTGCCGAGGGCGGCGTCGTGGGTTTTGAAGCGGAGGGTGTGGGCGATTTCGGTGATGATGAGCCAGGTTTGGTCGTCGATACCTTTTTCCAGTTGGCGGAGTTGATATTTGGCTTGGCGGAGGTTCTGGGCTTGGACGAGGGTGCGGATCGCGGTGATGGCTTCGGCGGTCGTGGTGCTGGGGTCGGGTGGTGGGGTGGCCATGTGTGGGCTCCTTCCGGATATGCCTCCTGGTGTCGGTCGAGGTGAGATCGAGTAGCCGGTTATGGTCTGCGGCGGCGGGATTGGGTGTTGCGGCGGGGGTGGCGGTTGATGTTCTGACGGCGTTGTCGGGCACGTTCGCGGTTGCGTTCGATGGCTTTGGACTCCACCGGTTTCGAAGTTGCCGGGGTGGGGTTCTGTTCCGCGGCAATCGAATTGATCGACTGTTCGGTCGTGTGGGGCTGGGTGGTCTGGTTGTTCTGGAGACCGTAGGGCTGGTTGGTTCTGATGCTGTGGTGGATGTTTCGGGCGGCGGCGAGGTCGTTGGCGGACTGGGTGATCTGGTTGTCGAAGCCCCACAGCGCCGATGAGACTTCGGCAGGGACGGGGTAGCTTGTGCCGGAGCGTGGTTCGCTGGCACGGTAGTGCTGTAGCGCGGTGATCAGTTCACTACAGGTCGCGTACCGGCCGGCTGGAATCTGGTCGCCGCTGATCCACTCGCCGTTCTCGGCCATGATGCGGACCTCGGCATACCAAGGAGTTCCGCCGTGGATGGTGTCATGGCCCGCCACGATCACGACGGCGGGGTCATCGGGTGCGCGGTAGTGGGTACGGACACCTTGGCGCTCAGACCAGCCTGATCGGCCCTGTCTGGTGTTGATGGCGTCATCGAGCCAGGTGTGGGCAGTGGGTTCGTCCGCGTAGAGGTTCCGGTGGCGGAGATCGTCGTCGATATCGGCGAGAAGTTGTGCCCCGGAGTCGATTCCAGCGTGGGTGGTGAGGTCGAGGTACCGGTCGCGTAGGTCGTCGGTGTGGAGTTGATGTTCGAAACGCAGCTGTCCTGCCCACGGGTTGAGTTGAGTGCGTAGGGCTTCGCGGTATTCGTCGGCGAGAACTTCTGCGGCCAGTTCGTCGATCCACGGTTTCCCGTCGACCTCCTGGCCTGCGCCCAGGACACGGTCCAGCCGACCTAATTCGGCCCGCAGAGCGATCGGTCCGATACTGTCCGCGCTCATCAGGATGTGCTCGTGACCGGAATGAGAATCGCGTGCACGAATTTCTATGTGAGCCAACGATTTCTGGTCGATGTGACTGCTGTCGTAGAGCCATTCGCGGGCCTGCCACCAGCTCGTACATCCTCGCGAGGTTGCTTGCTGACCGTCCGGAGCATACGTCGCCGTGTAGGGCAGGGGTTGGAGGTTCTGGTCGTCGATGACACGGGGTAGTGCGGTCGCGATGCGGCGTTCGTCGTCCATGACGGCGGCTTGGATGAGGCTGGCCAATTTCGTTGCGGCCGTGGCGGGATCGGGGTCGAGAGTGTCCAGGGTCGTGAGGCCGGTCAGATGTGCGTGCGCATCGTCCGGGTCGTTGCGGAAGCGGTCGCAGGCCTCGTCGAGGTACTGCCAGTGCTGTGACCATTCGCTCTTCGACCCGAGCCAACTTGCGGCGAGTTGGTCCGATTCAGTTTTCCATCTCTCCAGTTCCTCTGGGGTACAGGGGAATTCGGAGGCGACCCGCAATCGGTAGGAGCGTACGAAGTCCCGGCGCATGTCCATTTCGGGGCTATACAGCGGGTCGTTGGTTCGGCCCGCGCGGTCGTCGGGTTCCATATCGACCTCCTGTCCATTTCTCAGATCACGCGCGTTACTGGTCCGCGGTGTTGCGGGATGTGTCCCGATATCCCGAGGATGCGGTCGATCGGATGGTCGTGGGGCTGGGTATGCCGCTGGACGGTGGCGGTAGCGCTGGCATGCAGGCATCGGTGCTGGTGTTCCAGATCCATTGCCGCCCTGATGTATCCGAGATCTGCTTCTGGTGGTTGTCGGTGACGTAGCACGGGGTGGGCGGGTCGGTGTCGGGGTTGTCGCGGATCGCGGTGCCCAATAGTGGTGCCAGGCCGGATAGTTCGGCGGGTGGGCTCCAGGATCCGCAGTCAGGGGCGTGGTCGGGGCCGGAGCCGGGCATGCATTTGAGGTAGTAGCGGTCCCCGATGCGGGCGACGTACATCGGGACGCCGCCGTCTTCGCTGGGGTTGCACAGGCAACCGGGCCACCGGGAGGGATCTCGGCGGATGTCGGCCAGGACATGCTGGCCAGGCTCGCCGAGCAGGTCCAAGTGCTCGCCGTCGAGGCTGTAAGTCATAGCCCACCACCTGCACGGGCGATGTAGGTGGCGATGAGGTCGTCGAGTCCGTCGAGGGTGGATTGTTTGTGGCGGCGGTATCCGCAGTCTCCGGGGCGGCAGCTGGTGAAATCGCTGATGCGCGTGAGGCGTTCGACTGTGGGCCAGAACCATTGCGTGTGCCAGGCGGTGGGATCTTCGCGTGGTAGCTGGGCTTCCTCGGGTGGGCAGCTGTATGCGGCGGTGTGTGCTGCCATGAGCGCGGTGAGTTCTTCCACGACCGCTTCGTGCCGCCACCAGCAGGGTGGGACGCGGGAGCCGAGCTGGTATCGGTGCCGGAGCCAGTCGACCCAGCTCGCCAGTTCGGTCCACAGTTCGGCTTTCTCGGCGGCGTCCAGTTCCGCCCAGGCGTACCGGCACGGCACCGGAGCATCGGCCGAATCCTGTTGTATCCCTTCGTCATCGAATATCATCAATCACTCCTTCCGGCCGGAACGGCTACTCATGTTTCACCAGATTTCAACTGTCACAATCTGTTTCACCATGACGACGGCTTCCGATATCCCGCTCGCCCTGCATTTCGCTCGCCGGGTGCTCATGGGGGTTCTGCCGTGTGAACGATGTGGTCGAAACGGGCTGTGGACGTCAGGACCGCATCGCGCCAGCGGGGCACGTCCCAGACGCTGGGCAGCCGCAGCAGGACTGCGGGGGCGTTGCGGTAAACCAGTAGTGCTTGGTCGGTGTCGAGTTCGCGGATTTCGTCGACTCGCAGCACGGTGTCGTCGTGCAAGGCGTAGCTGCGGCCCCCGGCACCGAGGGTGGCTTCCCACCGGCGACGTTCTCCCAGGAGTCGGGATAGAGCGCCGAGTTCGTCGACGCCGCGCAGGCCGGGCAGGATCACGGTGGCGGGCGCGGACTGGGCCAGGACGCGACCGCCTTCGGTGCCCCAGCGCATTTCGTTCTGGTCCTGGTTGTGCGCGAAGGCCCAGACGCTGATGCCTTTGCCGCCCGAGTCGGTCACGATCATCGGCAGGTCCGGGATCGGGGCGATGTTGTTCATCTCGTCCAGGACCAGCCGGATCGGCGGGTCCAGCCGATTGCCGGGGCGGTGTTGGGATTCGCGGTCCGCCGTGTGGTGGACTTCGGCAGCCAGCGCGGTGACGAAGGGTGCCATGCTGCGGCTGGTGCCTTTGGACACCAGGTACAGGGTGTTCGCGCCGGACAGCACGAACTCGGCGATGTCGAAGGATTCCTGGATCGGAATATCCACTGCGGCCAGGAGTTTCGGGGAGGCGAGGGGTTCGAGCAGGCGGGCTGCGGCGGCCAGGACGTCGTCGGTGGATTCGCTGGCCGAGCCGAGGATCTGTTCGAGTTCGGTGGCCCAGTCCGGCAGGGTCTCGGTGAGGATGTTCACGGCGGTGCGGTTGGTGCGGGCGGATACCCATACGCGTACGTCGCGGATCGAGTGCTCGCCCAGGGCTGCGGCGTGGAGGTAACAGCGCACGAGTGTGGCGGCTTTCTGTTCGAAGTATGCGCCGTTCTTCGTGCCCTCCAGGGGCATCGCGCGAGCCAGCGCGGCAGCGCGGCGGATCGCGGTGTCGGGGTCGTCGCAGCCGGTCAGAGGTGACCAGCGGATCGATTCGGGCCAGCCGGTCAGGCTTTCCGGGTCGAACACCGCGATGCGGCCGCGTTCGGTACGGGCTGCGAAAGTCGCGGCGACCAGGTCGGTCTTGGTTGTGGTGGCCAGCACGAACCCTGGTGCGTCCCATACACGTTGGCAGGCGATGCGCCACGTTTTACCGGCTCCGGTGGGACCGTGGACAATCACGCCATCGCGGTGTTGCAGGTATACGTGCTGGCGAGGTTGGTCCCGTAGGACACCGATGTCGATCGCCGCGGTCGAGGGATCCACTGGTGGTCGTCGGAGGGATCTGATCCAGTTCATCGCCACCGCCGCCGGACAGGGTGTTCGGTGGTGAGGTTCGGATATTCGTGCACGGCTTTACGGACCGCTGAGCGTGCATCGAGGCCGGTACGGTATAGGTCTGTGCTGCTGGCCAGGCCCTGATCGCGGTGTCGACGGCCCAGTCGCTCGTCGATGAGGCCGCCGAGAATGATCATCCCCGCGCTCCAGACGATCGCGGCGAGCAGGATGCACGGCCAGGTGAGCCACACCGGTCCGGGACGAGGCTCGTGCGGCCAAGCCGCGGCGGGATCGGCCGGATGCCGGACCAGTCGCTCCACGATGCCCACAGCGGCGGTAGGGCTGGTGAGCGCGGGCCGGTGCCAGGACAAGAGGGCGGACAGCGCTCCCCCGCCGAGCACACCGGCGATGATGGTGGTTCCGGCCAGCACAGCCAGCGTCAGCCCGGCCGGAATCAGCGGCTCGTGCCGCGCCGGGCCGGGCACCCGGCGTCGGGTCATGACGTACTCCCTGTGACGAGCCCGCCGCCGGTTCCCGGGCGAGGTCGGCCCGTTATCGGCGAGTCGGTGTCGGTGAGCTCGATCTCCCATGGCGAGCGAATATGGCTGAGCAGGAACGGATCTCGGCTTCCCATCTTGATCAGAGATTGGCCTCGACCCAGTTGCATCAGCGTCTCCTCGGTCCCGGCCGGTAGCCGATACAGACGAACGGTTTCCGCGGCGTCGTCGGCGCGGGACTGCCCGAACAACACCACGATGGACGCTTCTCCCATCAACGCGCGTGCAGGTGACTCAGCGGGCTGGTCGGCGGGGTGATGAAATGCGGATACCGTCGAAAGTCCGAGTCCGCGTGAGAGTTTCAGGTTCGCGCGGAACACTTCACCGGTGGAGCCGCCTGCGACGTGCCAGCCTTCCTCGACGACCAGGATCGTCTGCTGATATCGCGAGGATCGTGCCGCCAACCGGTTCGCCAGCCAGGTGTTGATCGCGGTCATCACCACCCGCAGCGCGGGCCCGTCGGTGGGCAGCGCCGAGAGATCGAAGTGCACCAAGGGATGTGTTTCGAGTGCGTCGCGCACCGCCGGGCTGGTAGGTGCGTCGACCAGACCGCGCAGGTCTCGATCGGCCAGCCGCGCCAGGGCCAGTCCGGGTTCCAAGCCCCATTCCAGGGCGCGCTGGCTCCAGCGGGATCCGAAGCTTGTGCCGTCGGCGGGGCATGGGTCCAGCAGGCGCATCGCCAGGTCCCGGATGACCGGCTCGGTATTCGCGGCCTGAGCAGCGGTGTTCACTGCGACCAGGGCGGCGCCGACGGCGGCTTTTTCTTTTTCGTCGAGTGTGCGGCCCATGGCATCGGTGAGGACGGCCAGCACGAGAGCTTCCTGGCCTGCGGGCACGATGCCTTCCAGACCGTGATCGTGGTTGCCGCCGCGGCTGATCGCCGGGTCGAGCAGGTTCAGGCAGGCACCGCTTCCACCGATGCGGAATCGGATGCTTTCCGCGCCCAATCCTTGTGCGAGCGGGGTGTATTCGCCGTACCCGGCTTGTGGTTTGCGGTCCAGGACCACGACCTGTCGTCCAGCGACGAGTTGGCGTAGCACGCAGACGGTTTTGATCCAGGAGGATTTGCCGCGGCCGATGTCGCCGATGACGACGATGTTGATTCCGGAGGTGTCGGTGCCGTATGCGGCGAAAGCGTCGACGATCTCGAGGGTTTGGGTCATGGTGTTCAGCCCGGCCAGCACGCCGTCCTGACGGGTACGCCGCCGGTTCGTCGCCAGGTTCCACGCCTCGGCTTGACGAGTGGTGGACCACGCGCCCTCGGACCGCATTTCGTACCAGCCGTACTTGTCGAAAATGCGCCGCCGCCGAGGTGCCGGACGTCGCTCGATCCCACCGGCTGACGAGGTTACGTTCCCTGGCGACGATGATTCGCGTTCACCTATAGTGTTGTCCTCCAGCACTTTCCGATGTCCACGCCGGAGCTTTCGCCGAGCGGGTCGGTGCGGTTGTGCGGAGGGTTCGGTCGTTGGCGGTGTGGGCATCGGTCTGGCCTCCTTCAGCGGGTGTATGGGGTGGCGGCGAGGCCGCGTCCCAGGGGCAGGGTGGTGAAGATCGCGACGTCGTGATCGGCGTGGGCCCAGTCGATTTCGGCGATGGCGGATTCGCCCGCGGCTTCGGAGACGCGGAGGCAGGCGCGGTCCAGGTCGTCGGGATCGCGGCCGGTGACCGCGATGGTGGCCGAGTAGATCGCGCCGTGGTGCCCGGAGCCGGGCATCAGGTCGTGTCGGCGACGGTCCGAGGCGGTGGCCATGACTTCGGTGGAGCCGTCGTCGAGCTTGCCTCGCTGCTGTTCCTTGGTGCGCCGTGCCTGGTCGGCGGTGAAGTCGCCGCGCGCGGCGGCGCGGGCCCGGTGCGCGGGCACGAAATCGATACGCACAGAGAGGGTTCGGATGGTGGGAATCGGTGCGGTGTCCTCATCACCCGGGTCGGCCTCCACTCCGGTCAGTAGCGGTGCGAGCCATAGCGGGCCGAGTGGGACCGGTTCGATCGCGCGGGGTGGGATGAGCCCGACCCGGGTGCGCCACCAGTGTTCGTGGCCGACCGCGACGCTGTCGGTGCCGCCGATGTAACTGGGCCAGCAGTTGTTCCAGTTCGCGTCACGGTGACGGTCCAGCTGGTAGCTCGGATCCAGGAACGCCCGGATGACCGCGCATGCGCGCCGTTCCCCCAGCACGTCCACCCGTCCCATTCCGGCGAGCGCCAAAAGTCTTGTGGCGCGCTCGGTTTCGTCCCGGATCACCTGCGCGATCGCGCCGTGCACCGCGGCGTTCCTGGTGCGGGTCAGGCGGGCGGTGGCGGCCATGAACGCTTCGGTCTGCGGGATCCGCAACACCACGAAGCTGCGGTGTTCCTCGGCCAGCGGCGCGGTGACATCGATCAACGCGCCATAGGATTCGACCGCGGGTGCCAGACGTGGGTCGGCCAGCTGCTCGACGCGGGTGTGCGCCCAGTGGATGTGCGGGGCCATATCGTGCGGGACGCTGCGGTGCAGCAGCTGCACACCCCGGATCAGCGAACTCGTGCGCGCCATCTGCGCGAGGAACACACCGAACGCGGCCGACGCCGCCGTGTACGCGGCGTCTCCCCGCAGTCCGTCCGCCACGCCTTCCACGGCCAGGATCACCGAATAGGCCACGCGCTCACCGGGATTGGCGGTGCGGACGATGAACATCTGGTCCAGCCCGGTCCCGGCTACCGCGAGAGGTGCGGTGTGCCCGAGTGGTGGCGGGAATTCCCATCCCGGATCTCGCGCCGGATCCCCGCACTCGGGATCACCCGGGTTGCGGTAGATATGTTCGCCGCGGCGGCGGCGCGACCACATCCGTAGTACGTGCAGCTGACGCGCCGCGATCGACGGTTTGTCGCGCCATTCCATCGTCGCGGCGAACACACCCATCAGCAGCGCCAGCGCGGTGATGATCGCCCAGGTCGCACCGCCACCGAGGAAGTAGATCGCCAGTGCCGCAACGATACTCACGGCCCAGGCCAGCAGCACCGGCCGCGACAGACCCAACCAGGAGCGGCGGGCGATCTCCCCGCCCAGCACGCTGACGCGCGGCCCGCTCATTCGACTTCCGCTTCTCCGGGAGCGGCCTCGGCGGCGCTGCGGGCCTTGTTCAACGCCCCGCTGGCCGCTTGCGCCGCGATCGGCACCGCGACGACGCCCGCACCGAGCGCTGTGCCGCCCGCGGTCTTGGCGATGGTGCCGAATTTGCAGCCGACCCCGGAGCTCGTCCGGCCGACCGTGCCGGTCTCATGGCGCGATGCCGACGATTTCTCGGTATTGACGCTCCGGGTGAGGGTCTTGCCGAGTCCGGCTTCGGTGCTGGACTTGCCGTCGTCGCGACCGCCGGTGCGCCACTTGGGATCTGCGCCGCCTTTTCCTGGCGTGCCCTGTTCCCCGGGCTCGGCGTTACCGGGTTGTTCGAGGCGTCCGCGCTGGCGGCGGGTGCCCATGCCGCGGTTCCACATCATCGCCGACCCGGCACCGCCGACCGCGCCGGCCAGCATGGAGCTGGACTGTCCGAACCCGGCGGCGTCCGAGTGGGAGGGCAACAGCGGCGCGTACCGCAGCAGCGTCCACGGAGCCATCCCCGCGACCAGGAATGCCACCGCGACCGTGCACAGCTTGGCCAGGATCCCGAGTTGATCGCTGCCGGTGCTGGTGTCGGTGAGGTCCGCGTTGATCGCGCCGGTCAATACCGCGAGCATCAGAAACAGCAGCGGCTTGCTGAATACAATCGCGATGAACAGCAGCACCGGCCGCAGCGCTTTCTTGCGCCACGTGGGGTGCACCCACATCCCGAACCCGATCCCGGCCGCCACCGCCAGACACGGCAGGGCAACCTGGTGCATGAGCAGTCCGAAGAACACCGCCAGCGCACCGACGAGCAACAGCAGGAACAACACCAGCCCGACCAGCACGCCGCCGACCATGTGGCTGGCGGTGATCTCGCCGACGAATTTCTTCAGGTTGGTGATCATCTCGCCCATATCCGGGCCCAGCGTGCTGGTCACCGATTCCGAGGCGGTGTCGGCCACGCCCAGGAGCATCCCGGCGATCATCGGTGCGAACAGCATCAGCAGGACCCCGGTCGGCAGATACCCGAACAGGTCCGCTCCCAACGACTTCAAGGTTTCCTTGTGCGTCGAAGCCCGCCACAGCGCGAGCAGTGTCATCGCGCCCATCACCATGATCCCGATCCCGCACGAGAGCGCGTACCAGTGCAGGAACCACGGTGCCGACGGATCGAAGCGGCCCGTCGCGGCCAGTCCGTCCAGCACGCGGGTGCTCAGATCCACCGCGCTGCTCTTGGCGGCGTTGGCCCAGTCATCGATCGTGGTCTGCGGATCGCTGACGAACCGGGCCGTGTCCACCGAGGTGTGCACGACCCACGAGAACGCCTTCACCATCCCTCCGCCGACCGAGTCCCCGAACACCTGCTTCATGGCGTCGCCGAGCCGATCGGCGACCCCGACGTTGAGGTCGAGCCAATCCGCGGTGCCGACGAACAGGTTCCCCACCGCGACGTTCCACTGCTGGCAGCGAACCTGGTCACCGGTCACGGTGTCCGCGTGTGCGCAGTCCGCGAAAAATGCGTGTGCGCAATAGAATCCGTTCACACCGCAGGGGTCGGTCCACGCTTTGGCGGGGACTTCGGCGAAGGCGTGTGTGGTGGCCGCCGCGATCGCTTGCATGGACTGTTTGTCCGGGGTCGCCGCCCAGTCGAAACTCCACACGTTCCACGCTGGGCTCCGGCCCCACCGCTTCAGATCGTCCCGGCATGCCGGTGAGGGCAGGTGGAAGGTGGCGTCACCGGCCGGGAAGACGCGCGGCAACGCGGACTTCGGCGGACCCTGGCCCTGCGAAACCAGCTGCGAGGCAACGGTATCCGGAATCTTCCCGTGCAGCAGTTGTAGTTTCTGGTCATCGCTCGAGGTCCAGTACAGCAAGCGGTCTTCCACGGCCATCGCGGTATTGATGTACGCGCCGACATCACCGCCACGGTTCGCGCACGAGCCCGAGAACCACGGTGCGGACTTGAATTCCGCAGTGCCGCCGATGAATTGACGCAGATCGGCCGGGAACCCGTTCGGCAGGTCACCGCCCGCGGCCGAGGTGCCGGGCATGATCGGGGCCGCGTGCGCCGCGCTCATCCCCGCTCCCAGCCCGGTGCAGGCCATCACGAACACTGCGAGAGCGGCGAGCAGACGGTGGTGTTGTCGATGCATTCCGGTCACCGCCTAGTTGACGTAGAAGGAGTAGTAGCCGGACTGGATCTGTTGTGTCAGAGGAGAATCCGGGGTTGGTGAGACCTGTTCATCGGGAGTCGGACCTACCTGCCCAGCGGTGTCCTTGACCTTCCAGTCCCCGTCCTGCCACACCAGATCCACATCGTGGGTCGACCACGCGGTGATCACCGATACCGGGCCACCTGTGCTGATCGCTCCCCGCGACAGCGTCATCGTCCAGATGCTCACTCGCGCGGCCAGCGGCGAGAAGCTCTTCACGGTCACTGCGGCCGGGATCATGTTCACCACTTCGGACCCCTGGCCGCGGCCGGCTCCGACCTCGATCGACGCGCGAAGGTGCGGGCCCGGATCGCGCGCGATCAGCGCGGCGACCACGGCGGACATCGGCACTCGTCCCTGCCCGGCCTGGGTCAGAGCTTGGATCGTATTCACCGCGGCCGTCGCCGCCCCCGCCTCGTCCCGGGTGTACCCGACCGGCACACCCTCGAACGTGGCCACCGGACCATGCGCGGCCCGAATCACAGCCTGTTGCTCACCACCACTGTGATGTTCGGTGACGTGCACGACCACCAGTCCGCACAGGCTCACCGCGACCAGCCCTACACCGACGATCAGCCAGCGATACCGCGACCGCCAGTTACGTGGCGGTGCCGTGATCTGCGTCGGCGCGGCCTGCGATGTGGGCTCATCGGGTGTCACATCGGCGAATCTGTTTCTGCTACTGGACATCTGGCCTACCTCCTCGCATCTTGTTTCGGTTCGGATCGGGTTGTTCGGCCGGTGGACTGGTCAGCTCCCGCCGACGACGAAAAGGACGGTCGCGATGATCGGGGACGCCAGGCCGACCAGTCCCAGGGACACCAGCGCGTCCTGGAGCTCCTCACTGCCCTCGGCCAGATCGTTCGCGTAACCGCGCGATTTGGCGCGCTTGACCTTGAACGCACCGACGATCACGCGCACTGCGGAACCCACCACGACCAACGTCCAGATGAACGCGACCACCCGTTTCCACGACGCGTCCAGCGCACCGGAGAACAGGCCCAGATCGGGCTTGATCCCGTTGAGCGGGTTGTCGATCGCGCCCGCACTCGCCTCCCCCGTTCCGGCGATCAGTGCGACCGCCGCCAACGCGCACAGGGTCGCGAGCCGAGACATAGGCGGGTGTAGCCGTGGTGATAGATAGCGAATGAACATGCGAAACCTCCTACTGTTCAGCGGATTCCGGGGTTTACCAGCCGGGCTGGTCGGGATAGCTCGGCACGGCCGGAACCCGGAACTGCCCGGTCATCGCATTCGGCCCCTCATGCATCGCATAGGCCAGCAGCCTGCGCGACTTCACCGACGATCGATCCACTTCCCTTGCAGCCCAGTGTGATTCGGGAACGAATTCGCTTTCCAGAGGGATGTGACGACCAGCCAGCGCGTCGGCAGCGGCGTCGACGACCGTGGCCGCGACCTGGGTCCAGGCTGCGATCGTGGGCCGGGGCAACCGCGCCACCACGATCCGATCCCCACCGGCCAGGACAGGGTCGAACGGAACCCGCAACACCGTGCGCGCACCGGCCGCCGTGAACGCGTCCGCGGCCATCACGCTGTCGCCGAGCTCGGCCAGCACGATCACCGCCGCCGCGGCCAGATCTTCCCGGCCCGCGTCGGCGATCCCGTCCAGCAACCGCAGCGCCGACAGCACCGCGTCACGACGGCCGATGACCGGCACCACCAGCGCCGTCGCGTGCTCGATCACCCACCGGAACCCTTCTGCGCGATCGTTGTTGCCGGTGTCCGCCACCACCATCGCGCGGTGCCGACGCAGGACCGCCCAGATCGCCGCGCATTCCGCTGCACCGATACACGCTGTTCCGCCCGGTGCGTTGTCCGAGGCGAGGATCTCCTCCAGCGTCGGTTGCCGGTGCAGGAATCGGCCCAGACCCGAGGCGTCTCCGTTCGCCGAGCACAGGTGCCCGGCGTTGCCCAGCACGTCCCATACCGAATCCGCGCCCGTGCACACCGCGACGCGATCGGCCAGCGTGCCGCACGCCTCGTTCGCATCCCAGCCCACCACCTGCCCGCCCCGATGCCGGGCCAGCAACGCCGACAGCAGCACCACCGCCGGAGTCACCCCGGTCCCGCCCTTCGGATTCGCCACCACCAGCAACGGTGTGCCGGGCACGGGCTGACGGATCCGCTCCACCGCGCGGCGGTACACCACCTCCCCACTCAGACGATGTGGACGCAGCCGGAGCCCGAGGCTGTTGAGCCTGCCGCGCCAACCCCACTGCGCCGCTTCGGTTTCCACTCCAGGCGCCGGGGTGCGCAACATTGCCAACCGGGCCTCCCGCACCGCGGCGATCTCGCGGGAATCCGGCATCGGTTCGGCCAGATTCTCCGAACCCACGCCGTACGGATCGAGCGTCTCAGTGGTCGAGTCGACGACCTGTTCGCTGGGGTCCGAGGCAGGCACCGGGTCGGTCTCGGTGCGCGGTCGCAGTCGCTGCCGCCGCAGGTCGACCGGATCCTCAGCGGTGTATTCCGAAGTGTCACCATCGATCTCGTCGATCTGTTCCGATTCGTCGATCATCACCAACCTCCTTCGAATGCCTGACCCATCCCCGCTGTGTCGATCCCGGCCGTATTCGCCATGCCCAGTACGCGCTCGCCCTGGAGGGTTCGTTCGTTGCTGACCTGACCGGTCCCGTATCCGCTGCCCGTTGGAGCAGTTGCGTGTGCGTCGGTGTAAGCGCTGAATATGCTGTGGCTCATCGGGTTCCGCCTGACTCGGCACGAATGTCGGGCTGCGGGCCCGCAGCCGTGAAGGCGGCGGCCATGGCAGGGATATTGCGGACGTATGCGAGGGTTTCGCTGTTCTGGCAGACTCCGCCTTGGGCCAGGGTGTTCGCCGCGCCGCAGTTGTACGCGCTCAACCACAGCTGCGTCAGGTCACCGTGCACCCGACCATCCGCCAGGGCGTGTTTCATGATGCTGATCAGCTCGCACGCGTATTTGCCCTGCGACATCACCGCGTCGGGAATCGAGAACGGATCCGGCGGCCCGTTCCCCTCGGCGCTGATACCGTGCATCGCCCAGGTACCGGGCATAAACTGTGCGGGCCCCAACGCCCCCGCCGGGGACCGCGCCCACCGGTTGAATCCGGATTCCTGCTTCAACTCCGCGGCCAGGATCGGCGCGGACAACTCCGGGCATTGCGTCGCCGATTTACGGATCCACGGGTCGTACTCCGGCGGCACCGAGCCAGCCCGCAGGCTGCCATCTGCGCTCACATTCGCCACCGGCGTCGGATCACAACCGCTGGAGGCCAATGCATTCCGGCGTCGTGCAGTTCGCGAGCTGACCACAGCGGCGGGTTCGATGGTCGACTGCGCACCGGCCGTAGCGGAGTTGGCCAGCCACGACAGGGGGTCGATGGCGTGGCCTCCGCTGTGGAGCCGTCCGCCGGGCCAGACCTCGAAGTGCAGGTGCGCACCGGTCGCCTCGCCCGCCGCTCCGACCTTCCCGATCTGCTGTCGAGCGCGCACCTGGTCACCGACGTGGACCAGCACACCATCGGCGAACATGTGCCCGTACACCGTCGAGGTCACACCGTCCGGACGCTGCGTATCCAGCACGATCCAATTGCCGAATCCCTGTGCAGGCCCCGCCGCGACGACCACGCCCTCGGTCGCCGCCAGGATCGGCGTGCCCTGCGGCGCGGCGAGATCCACGCCGCGATGAAACCCACCGGCTCGGGGACCGAACGGGGATGACACGGTGTAACTGCCCTGCGGCAGCGGCACCACCACCGCCCCCGACGCGACCGGGTCCGTCCGGTTCACTCGGGGCAGGTCCGGCAGGCACCCCGGATCCGTCGGGGTGCGGTCGCCCGATCCCATCATCACCAGCACCGTGACCACCAACACCACCGATGCCGCGACAGGCACGACAACCCATCCGGCGCTCATCACGCCGCTCCCAGCGAACGAATCCGGTTGCCGAACCAGTCCGTGAGCCACTGCGTCGCGGTCCGGCCCTGCCCATCCACCACGTACTTGCCGTAGTCCTGGTGCACACCGCTGGCGAAAAACGATGCGGCACTGAACCCTTCGGACGCCAGCTCACTTGCCGAATCCAGGCCCTGCCCGGACAGCTTGTCGGTCACCGCCTTCGCCGCGCCCGACACATCCTGACCACCCGACTGATCACCGGACTT
The DNA here is from genome assembly GCF_009604405.1 of Nocardia macrotermitis. Lineage (GTDB taxonomy): Bacteria > Actinomycetota > Actinomycetes > Mycobacteriales > Mycobacteriaceae > Nocardia > Nocardia macrotermitis. The sequence continues at coordinate 591,888 of NZ_WEGK01000003.1, read as the reverse complement.
CGGAGCCCCGGTCAAGGTATTGACCGCCACCGTGGCGAACCCCAACAGCGTCGGAACGAAATCCGCCGCACGCGTGAGGATCTCCGCCGGATTCGCACCAGTGGTCAATGCCTGCAACAGATTCCACAGATTCTCCTGCAACCGGCCCACCTGAGCGGCCAGCGCGGGAACGTCCAGATTTCCCAACAGATCCACCAGTATCGAGACGATCTGCGCGGTGCCGCTGGTGTCGGGGATCATCGCGATCAAGTGAGAGATCGTGTGCAGATCCACGTTCGCGGCCAGCTTCACCAGCGGCTCGAACGCGGTATTGAGCTGTCCGCACAGATCGTGCAACCCGCGGACCTTGCCGGGCACATCTACCTTCGGATCGCCGATCAGCCCGATCATCCGGTTCAACACGTCCAGCACGTGCGGCACATTCGCCGCGAACCGCAACCCGTTCTCCGCCACATTCGTGACCTGATCGACCACCGTCGACGGCTTGAGCACCCCCAACACCTGCGACACCGAATTCAACACCTCGGCAGGCGAATTCGACAACGAGCTCGACAACGGCGCGGTCGCCGAGGACACCCGATTCACCGCACCGGCCAGATCCCCACCACTGCGGCCCGCGGCCACTCCCGCGACCTGGGATCCGATATCGGCCAAGGAATCCAACGCGCCCTTCAGATCCGAATGCGAGGCCGCATTCAGCACCTGACCCGCAAGCCGATCCGACGTCCCCGGCGCAGCCGACGCCAGCCGCGACTGGGCATCCGGATTTCCCGCCGTCCGCGCGGCCAGATTCGCCAGTGATCGCAGCGTTCCGGTCAGACTGTCGACGCTGTGCGTCACCTGCGCCGAATCCGGGTGCCCCGAACCGAACTGGGCAACCAACTGCTGCACCGCCCCGGGGACCGCGTCGAGATGCATGTCCCCGACCGGAGCCACCAGCGACTGAACCTCCGCTGACGTGCCATCCTCCGGGGTACCGCCGCTCGTGTCGGGCTTGTCGGACTGCTGAGTGGGCTGCGACAGCAGCCGACCGAGTGCCCCGAGAACCGGATGCTGGGCAATATCGGTGGAGCAGTACAGATCTCCGTCCGCACAGATTTCCGCCGTCGCGGCCGCGAGCTTGCAGAACCCGCCCGCCCGCGCACCACCGATCCCGGTCCCGTTCACTGCCGGACCAACCAGCTTGCCCGACTTCGGATCACGATGCGGATCAGCAATGATCCCTACCCCCAACACCCGATCTGCAGGCACCGGATCTCCCGAACACCCGATCGACGCGGCCACATCACCGGCCACATCACCACCCTGGCTATAGCCAGCGATCACGAATTTCGTTGCCGGACAACGCTTAGCGAAGTCCTGCAACACACGCCGCGTAGCCGCTACACCAGCAACCTTGCTGTCCCCATACGCCGTACCGTTGAACGCCGCCGCCGGATACGCAGGAAACCGGAACGCGAACCGACTACCGAACCGCTGCGCCAACTGCGTCGCCACCGGAGCCAACAGCCCCACCGGAACCGTCTCGTTCTTCTGGCCGCTGTCCTCCCAGGTCCCACGCACGAACACCCCGGTCACCGCAGGACAACCGGACGCTTCGGCACCACTCCGCGTGTCCGCCGCCGCAACTCCCGGAACCACCCCGACCATGACCAGCGCGAACGTAACGAGAAGAACCACAACGCTTTTCACGCCGGAGCCACGCCTCCGAACACCCCTGATCAGCGAATCCGCCGACACCGCAACCATATTCACGACAACCCCCGAGACCCGGCCTGCCGCCGCGCCGAAACCCACGCCTCCACCTTCGACTGCTCCAGACGCAACGGGGCATTCGGCGAATCCCCGCTCTTCCACGCCTGCGAATACAACTCATGCCCCGCAACCCGCAAATGACGAATGCGGTCGATCGAATCCCCCGTCCGCGCACTGACCTGGTGAATATTCAGGACCCGATCCACGCCGTCACACGTGCCGCACCGAGTGCATCTCTCGATCATCACCCACCTCCAATCCCCAAAAAAGCCAGAGGTATCCCATACAGAAATAGTCGGGAAATAGAACTGACCACCTGGCTAATGCCCGAATTTCACATACAACGATCAGCGATTCAGCTCCGCTTGCAAGAAACACGCTTGTCAGTGCCGAAACACTGCCGGAGCGCGATTCCCACGACGCGATCAACCGGAAACTGAAGGGCCTCCCTACACGTCACCATCGCGAGGGCGATGCATACGCAAGCCGATATTTCGCCATTCTCGGATGGGATGACGATCAGAATGCCGACGCCCCCGAACCGACCGCCGCAGCCGCAGCATGCCGTCGAGCTCCTCGTCGTACACCCGCTCGAGCTGCTCACTCAACGCTTCATCCCGCAGTACATACGCCTGCTGCCGTTCCCGCGACCGACCACCCTCAAGGGACGCGACGGTCCGGCACGATGAGATTGCATTCATTGCAGCCTCCTCGCATCAGCGCAATTCATCAGGCAGCCGCCATCCAGCAAGCGCCAACGAAGAATCGCAACTGTTACGCCGAGCCGCATATACCATCAGTCACCACGAGATGAACCGTATGTGGCCACATGTGAAAAGGGCCTGATGCCGCTCGGCCGTCATCCGGTTCCGTCAACGGTTACCGGGCAATCCCAAGATCTCGGGACGTTTAGCCAACGGTAACCCAGATCACACCGTGCCGCAAGGCGCTATAGCAAATGAAACGAGATCCCATGACAAAGTGTCGGCAGTGCCCGGACCTCACCAGAAACGCTCATCCATGAATAGTCCTAACCCCGCACAAAGCGTGATCATTTCGCCGGGTCGGCTGGTCGTCGACGGGTTGTGTGGGTGAACGGCGGGACCGGTCCCGCCACATCGGTGGTGTTGTTGTGCGGTACCGATGGAAGGAGATCGACAGTGCCGAACTTCCCATGGGCACCGCCTCGTCGACACGGGTGGCCGATGGCAATACACGCCCTCGCCGCTACCGGATTCCTGACCCTGGCCGTGGCCGGTTGCACCACCTCGAATCGGGGATCGCATTCGCCGGCTACCCACTCGAGCGCTGCCGCCTCCACATCAGCAACCGCGGCAACCTCCACGACCGCATCGACATTCCACCCAGCCATACCCAGCACCGACGTTGCCGATTGTTTCGAAGGCAACTGCCTCTTGGCGGTGTCGGGAACAGTGACCGTCCCACTCGATGAGGCCGCCTTCTCTTACCCGGCCGTGACGATAACCGTGGAAGCTGCCGACATGATCACGGTGCACCCCACCGGCGATCCATCCTCGATGAGCTTCGGCCCCGGGAGCGAAGGAAGCTTCGGCGCCCTCCACATATGGTTCAGCCCGACCGGTCCCGGCGTAGTGCTTATGTTCCGACGCGAATGACGATCTGGTCGCGTTCCCGCGAGATGGCAAGCCGCCGCGAGCCTCGGACCTCCTCGCAGAGGACTGGATCGGCTCGATCGGATTGGCCCGCTCCTGAAGCACCTCGCGTGTTATCGGTCCTGCTTGGTGATGTGGATGATGTGGAGGGTATCGCCGACGTCGCCGGGGTATCGGCGAGATGTGATGGTGATGGGTTGCCATCCAGAGGCGGTGAAGCCGCGAATTCTGACGTCAACGGTGATCGTGTCGTCGGTACCAGCGAGCCTGGTGTACGTCGCGAGGATCGTGTCGGTGTCGTCGGGGTGGAATGTGCTCGGGTCGCCTTCGCGTTCCCAATCGATCCAACTGGGCGCGTGGCTGATCCAGTGGGCAAGCACCGGCATCGGAAGGTCGGGTGTCCAGGCGAGCAGCGCGGTAATGGGGGCTTCCGGGTCCGCAAGTTGCGCGTTACGTGCGTTGGGCCGGGTATTGGAGGTCACAGCATCGATGGCGCTGATGGACGGAGGCGTGGTGTCGGTGACGTCAACGGCCAGGCCGCGGACCCCGGTCTGCTGCTGGTCGAGGCGGCCACGGCCCACGTTGTACCAGTTCATCAAATGGCCGTCGTCGTGCAGGACCACGCTGAACCCGGACCAGGTTGCGGCCGGGTCGGGAGAGGTTGCCAGTTCGGCAAGCCCGGCGAGCGCGTCGAAACGCACCAGCTTGCGGAAGAATTCGGCTGCGGAGAGGGTGTTGGGGGTGGGGGTATTCGTGTCGCACGGGGTGAGGGTCATTCGCCAGAGGTCCTCGGTCATGCGCACGGTGGTGTCGCCGAGGTGCCAGGATATGGCCGACGCGGGGCGATGCGCAATGGGCTCGTCGGCGTCGGGTCCGATCCACAGGTGCATTCCGTAGGTGTCACCTTCCGGACCCAGCACCGGGTCGATCTCGATCAATCTGGTTCGGCCGCCGCGGGCGCGCACGATGGTCTGGATACGAGTCTTGTTCTCGCGCACCGATTGAAGCTGCTCATCGACATCGACGAATTCGTGCCGGTGCAGCGACCGTAGTGACGTCCAGTCTCGGGGCGCACCATCACGCAGGATGATGGTCATCGGTCCGGAAGACGGAGCCAGGGACTCGATGAGGAACCAGCTCATGGCAATCTCACCCCGTTCCGCTCGCGCTCTCGGACTGTCATCCGAAAAGGACTGGGGCGCAGGGTTCCTCGCTCATGCATATCGAGTGGTTCCGGCGCGGACAGAGTGGTCGCATCGAGAATCCGGGCCAGCAGCAACGTGGCTTCGTGCAGAGCAAAAGCCATACCGATACAGCTGCGCGGGCCAGTGCCCCACGGATGGAACCAACGGTCCGGGTGTTCCCGCAGCGCAGCGGGTTCGAACCTGGTCGGATCGAATTCACTTGCGCGGGAGCCCCACACGTCGGGGTCGCGGTGCGCGGCCAGGGCAAGGACGAAGACCGGTTGCCCTGCGGGTACGTGGTAGCCGCCGAGTGTCTGGCCGGTGCGGGCCAGGCGGAAGAATCCGGGGACCGGCGGCCACAGCCGCAGCACTTCGTTGAGGACATTGCGAACTTTCCGCATGCCGGTCACCGCCCCGTAATCGAAGCTGCCGCGGCCGTGGATCTCTTGGCGCAGTTCGTCTTGCAGCTCGGGGCGCTCGGCGAGGTAGTGCAGGGTGGTTTCCAACAGTGCCGCGGTGGTTTCGTGGCCAGCGACCAGGAAGGTGAGCACCTGGTCACGAACGTTGGTGTCGGGTAATAATTCTCCGGTCTCCGGGTCGGGCACGGTGAGCATCAGTCCGAGCAGATCATCTGCGCCGCTGGCACTTTGGCTATTGCGCCGGTCAGCGATCATGGTGTCGACGAACCGGCGGGCGATGGCGATCTGGGTATGAGCATGCGGGGTCCGGACCAGCGCGCGGAAGGTACCGAGGACAGGCACATCGTTGCTCTGGGCGCTGGCCCAGGTGAGGATGGAGGCGAGAGCGTCGACGAAGCGGGTCGTGTCGCTGCCGTCGGTGTCGGCGTCACCGAGAAGGCCCAGGCGGCGGGAGAAACCGGCCCGCCCGATAACCTCGAGCGTGGCATTGGTCATGGCCTGATGCACATCGACCCGGCGAGCATCCACACTCCCCCATTCAGTGAGCAGATCATCGGCGACGCTGTTCATAGCCTGGTGATAGCTACGCATCGCCCCCTGGCTGAACCCGGGCCCCAGCACGCGCCGTGCCTGGCCCCACAGGGGATTGCTCGTGCGGATGGTGAACAGGCCCTCGGGAACGATCTTCCGGAAGACCTCGCCGGGCCCGGCAAGGCATCTGGCCCAGGTGTTTTCGTCGCAACACTGCGCCGCGAGCTGGGCACCGGTGACGATGACGATGCGGGTGCCCAGGAGCTTCCGTTCGAAGATCGGGCCGAGACCGGCCTGGGCCATGGCGAGTTCGTGTTGGGTGGGTCGCCGTGGGTCCGCGCTGGTCAGATCACCGAGTATCGGCAGCCGTCCGGCCGGATGCGGCAGCTCAGTCAGGGGGCACGCTGCGGGGACGTCCATAGCCTAAGGCTCTCATAGCCGACCCGGTGTCTCATGCCAAGATGCCCCAGAAGTGCGAGTCGTTGCCTCACGTGATTTCGCCGCATCACTCAATCAGCGTCGGTCCTCCTGTAACGCCGTGTCCTTCGCCACCGTGCGCTCACATGGATCCCACATCCCTCGTACGCCCGCGAGAGCTCCATCATGCACCAAACCCCGGCGAGCCCTCGCGGCCTATTTCCGCAATTCACAGCCCTCCACGCCGGCAACGAGCCCCCGACCACACCCCCTCACCGGCGTGTCGCACAACAGCGCTCGCGGCGGCGTACATTGTCCCTGGTGAAAGGGGATAAAATCGGGACCCTGCCGCAGGCCCTCACCGGCCTGCACTTCATCGAGGCCCAGCAGCGCGGACCCGCCCACGCGCCGAAGTTCACCAGCCGCAGGCCCTCACCGGCCTGCACTTCATCGAGGCGCTGTCAGGGCAGCGATGTATTTGTCGGGGCGCACCAGGCCGCAGGCCCTCATCGGCCTGCACTTCATCGAGGCCTCGACGATCATGGACGAGTCTCGGACCGCTCAGCAGGCCGCAGGCCCTCACCGGCCTGCACTTCATCGGGGCTCGTCGGGAACGTGGTAGTCGTCCTGCACCTCCACGCCGCAGGCCCTCACCAGCCTGCACTTCATCGAGGCATCGGCACCTTCCGCCCACGCAGCAGGTTCGTCACCGCGCCGCAGGCCCTCACCGGCCTGCAACTTCATCGAGGCACGAGCCATGCTTTCTGGAGCAGCAACTGCACCGATAATGCCGCAGGCCCTCACAGGCCTGCACTGCATCGAGACCTCACAAGCCGAGGGTTGCTGCAACCGGCAGCTCTCCAGCAAGCAGCCAGGTCAACGGCCCGCCCATGGCGACTCGCCGCCACACAGGCATTTTTCATGAGTGAATGCGGATGATTGCTTTCACCGCCGCGCCCATGGTTAACTGAAAAAGCGCTGGGCGGCCTTTCCCCAGTGGCGTCGCTAATTCCACAAGATCCAGGTACGTATCCCGTACTCATGCGATCGGAACTCGACTGCCACAGGAAAGGCCGCTTTGTCATGTCACCTGCATCTGTCGTTACTCCCTCCATCGCCTGCGGCGATGAAAACCCATACCACTGGGCGATTCTCAGGGCCGACGGTAACCGCGTACACGAATGCCGCACGGCCGCACAGTCTTCGAAGCTCATCGACCAGTCAAGCCAACAAGCCGGGCGGTCAGGTACGCACCAGGCCGTGGGCGGTGCGGATGCCCGCTGGTTCAATGCTGAGCGCGTCGACGCGACTCCTGACGCGGTCGGGCACGAGCCGAGCCGCGCACTACCCAAGCTCGATCCAGTTCCACGATCGTCTGGCGCGACGTACCGCACCAGCGAACCAGTCCATAGACACCGCGCGGCCACGCCTCGATCGAGTGATCGCCTATGACCGCCCCCGATCGGCCGATTCCCGAGCGTCCATCGCCCGCAGCGATGCCCCGCCGCACAGGCCGCTGCACACACGGTGGCCCGCAGAGGCGCACCAGCAACCGATGGGTCGTCGCCGAAACCCTCGACCACAAATCCATCCCCTCGGTCATCCTCGACGGCCGTTACCGACGACACTTCGCCAATCTCGGCCGTGCCAGCATCGCCACCAGCGCCGCCCACGCACGACACCTCACACCACTGGTCCGACGCTGCGCCGACAACCGCCGCACCGAACACGAGCTTCTGCCACTACCGTCCGGATCCGTCCTCCGCCTCACCGCGGACCCGATATTCGGCCCCAGCCAGAACGTCTTCGGAGTCAACCTGTCCGCCGGACCACCAACCGACACCCCCACTCCCCCACCAACAATCGGCGCAATCGAATGGGACGTACTGACCGCACGAGCCACCATCTCCCCAGACTTCCGCACACTCCTCGACATATCCGAAGCCCAACTCGATTCCCCCACAACAGTTCCCAACCTGATCTCACACTTCGACCGCTGGGACGACCGCACCGGATTCCTCGCCCTGTTCGACCTCACCAATCCCGCGGGAACCTGGATCGGTACAGCCACAACGCAATTCACGGGAAAGCAGCGACATAACCTCCACATCGTCGCCAAGCGGATCCACGGCCACCGACTGATCCGAGCCCTGGTCTGCGATATCTCCCCCACCGATCCCCCACCCCCACCAGATCCGATCTACGCCGCCCTCCGACGAGCACCGATCACCCCGGGGCATGCGCTCGGCATCATCGACCTCCACAACGGCCTCATCCACGAGTGGATCGCCGACGAACCATTCGCCCACTGGCGCAACAGCACTCCCCAACTCCACCCCGACGACATACCTGTCGTAGCTACTGCCCGCACGCGCCTGCTGTCCAAAACATCGACTACAACCATCACCGCACGAATACGGTTCGATCGAGCCAGCAGATGGATCCTGGTACAAGCGGTCTGCACACGTATCACCGATGACGATCGACCACAGGCACTCATCGACGTAACATTCTCACGCTAATAGACTTCGCCGCTGGTGGTCGGCCTGTCCTCACGTTCGCGGACATCGGCATCGGCGTAGCGGATCAAGTTCCTCACGCCCTCGTGACAGACCCCGAGTTGCTCAGCCAACTTCCCGATCGTCGACTGCGGATCTACCTCCCGAGACAGCCGCGCCGCTCGTGCCTTCAACTCCCCCTCTGAGCACTTCTGCGGTGCCACCATGGGCGTGGACTCCCTCCGGTCCAATCGAAGCACGGTCAGAGCCGTCCGAGAAACGGGCCGAGGTGACCGTCTACCGGCAGGGGCGTGGCAGACGGTCATCCACGGTGCGGCTGGTACATCAGCCGCACCGCACGGTTCCCGCGCACGATCGCTATGGACGATAGAAGCGTGGCCTTCGCTTCCCGCAAGGTCCAGGTGGGCACGTTGCCATTGAGCATCCAGTCATCGAGTACTGCCGGGAGTGTGAAGCTCAATCGGAATCCGAGGTCATCGACAGGCACGATATTCCAGTCACGACTGGTCGGCCGGTTGGTGCCGTGATCACGCGGGTACTCGAGATGGACCCGAATGTCCGTGTCTCCGGAGTTGTCGACGTAGGTGAGGAACGCGGCTGGATTGTCGACCAGCAGGACCAGCACGAAGGGCGCGGGCGGGAAACCCAGAACCAAGTTGTCGAGCACGGTTTCACCCAGTTCGGAAACGATCCCGGCGAGCGGCTCGGCCGGTAGTTCGCGGACGGGCACGGATTCCTCTGTCCCGGCGTCCGTTCCGCTGTCCATCAGGCGCCCGGCAACAGAGACCACCGCCTCGGGATCAGGACGGCGAACCGCCGCTACGGTCGGCACCGATCGCTCGTTACGGCGAGCATGCATTCCGTCGAGATATCCCGCCAGGTCAGGGAAATCTGCATCATCGATATTGCTCGGCCAGGTCCCCAGGGTGTGGCGGAGCGCACTGCGAACCTGCTTCAATGGCAGCGATACGACCCCGGCCTCATCGGCGAGTTCGGCAATCCGTCTTGCAATCTCGTCGGCGACGGCCAACAGCGCACTGAAGTCCGGGTTCGAAAGATCGATCAGCGAAATCTGCTGTGCGAGGGCGTATTCCTGAGCCGGTTTGCTGAAACCGCTGGCGGAGAACAACGCGTATTGGTACTGGTAGCGCCGCATCGGGATCCGCCCCGCCCCGGGAGTTCGAGTACCGTAGTGCTCGTTGACATCCCGGATCGTCCCGTAAGCGTTCCGCACGGTCTCGACCCCCGTCCGCTCCTTCCGATACTTGGCCTCGACGAACAGTCGCAACGGAAGTGAGAACGGTAGCGGCAGATCCAACTCCCCGAGCACATCAACCTGATGGGTCGTGCCCCGCCCACGCACCAAGAGCACTCTGCCGCTATCCTTCAGCGCCTCCGGATCCTGCTCCTCGGCCACAAGCAACCGATACCCGTTGTCCTGCAGTAACCGGGCGAGCAACTCCTCGAGAACATACCCCCGCACCGTCGCCACGTTGATCGCCAAGATCCCCCCTCGGTTATTTTCAGCGAACAGCCCCGATAAGCAACTTTGCGACCGGAGAGAAATGCTGTCCCCGGCCGAGCATACAGTGCACCGCCACTGCCATCGGCGTAACCGTTACGTCAGGTAGAACCTACCCAGAAACATCGGAGCTGACCGCTCAATCAGTTGCCACGCACGAGGGCAGCTCCCTGCGGGTCTCTACCACCCTTCTGATCCGACTCTGTCATATACGAGACTTGCCACGCGAACTCGTGGGTTCAGGCGTTCTGTTTGCGGTATGCCTCGACCAGTTCTTTGGAGAGTCGGCCGCGGGCTGAAACCTCGCGTCCCTCCGTTTGGGCCCAATCTCTGATCTTCATGATCTCGACCTTGCTCAGCCCCGACGGGGCAGCCGCTGACGAGCGCCGACGGCCGCCGACTTTACGTGCGGCGCGGACGTAAGGCTCGAATGCCGCGTACAGTTCATCGCGGTTCTTGACTCCGAGATCGATTTCGTATTCGATGCCATCGATCGCGAAGGAAATTGTGGGAGTCGGAACGAGTCGAGTGTCGATTCGTTCGCCTGTTACGTCGTCGTAAGTTTCGACCAGCGTCTTTTTCGCCATTGGCTGAATGTAGCATTCCCGATAGACAATGCAAAATCCGAGTATGTGCCTCAATACCGCAGTGCAGCCATGCCATGTTCACCCACAACCAGTCGTCGCACGCAGTCCACCCCATGAGTTGTAGTGCGATTCTGGGAAGTCGTGGGTTGTTCCGCGATATTCAACGAACCGACACATCTTGGGATACATCGAGGCGGAACGGTCGTATGATGAAATCTACTCGGTAACCGCGGCGCGGAGCCGGACGAATTGCCAGTCGGCGGCCAGGGAATTTCAAGAGTACCGGTTCGGACACAACCTCCGAGTCTCCCCCTGGACCCGCCACCGCTTGTCGAAAGCGGCAATCTACGGCCGTCACCGATGTAGTCGCCTTCGAGCGCATGCTGCGACGCGGGCCGTAGTCAGGAGGTTGGCCAATGCAGAACTCAGCAAAGAAGAACCGCACTTTCCCCATCCTCGCTCCGAGTTACAGCGCAGAGCGATCCGATGTGGGCCCCAGCGGAGCAGAGTCCAGCGACCCGAATCCCGAAGCGGCACAAACATGGTTGAGCACCGAAGACGTCGCCGCTCGGCTCAAGATTCCGAAAAAGACGCTCGCTGTGTGGGCATCCGCCAACCGTGGCCCGCGATACGCCAAGATCGGACGATTCCGGCGATATCGACTGTGCGATTTGCTCGAATGGGAGGGCGCACAGCTTGCGCGCGGAGGTGGATCGGACCTGTCGCACCAGGGCCAAGCAGAGTGACCCGCCAGCGTCGTTCGGAGAGTAACACCCAGGCAGTAGCTACCAGTCAGCTAACTCCGATGATCTTGCGGCGAGCGCCCATGATCACCAATTTTGTGCATGTCCAGAGAAACGAAGCCGCCCGGCAGTTGTGGCTTCGAGACCGAAAGGAGTGCCATGGCTTACATTCAGAAACGTGTCCGAGGGAAAACCACCAGTTTCGTCGTTCGCTGGTACGACCCCGATGACACCCAACGCTCGGAGTCGTTCGCCAAGCGCGGCCGATACGACATCCCCGGCACCGCCGAGCATTACAAGCATCAGATCGAAACCAGGTTCGCCCAAGGCACATACGTGGACCCGGATCTGGCCAGGGCGCTGCTGCGGACCGAGGTCGACAAATGGGTCGAGCGCAGCAATACCGATACCACCCGTCACCAGCGGCTGAACTTCGCCAAGAACCTCGGCAGACTCGGCGGGACACCGATCGGAGAGATCAGGCCCTCGGAGATCCGTGACTGGGTCGACCAACTCAGTCGCGGACGCCCTTGGCGGGGCGGCAAGCCACTTGCCCCGAATTCTGTTGCCCTGCAGTTCCAATTCCTGCGCACAGTACTGAACATCGCCGTCGACGACGGCATCCTGACCAGCAACCCATGCCGAAAGGTGAAGCTTCCACCACGACCGGACGGCACCAAGGCCGCAACCCAACTGTTGACCGTCGACCAGGTCTGGGCACTGGTCGAAGGCACCAATCAACAGACCGGGTGCATGATGCTGATCTCAGCACAGACCGGGCTTCGACCGAGTGAGGTTGCCGGTCTGCGGGTCTGCGACGTCGACTTTCTCCGCAAGAAGATCCACGTCGTCCAGCAGGCCAGTCATTTCCGCGGCAAGCCTCCCACGGCCCGTTTGAAGACCCGAACGAGCAAGAGGACGGTTCCACTCCCCGCAGGCGTCCATGCGGCGATCAGCGCCTTCTTGACCACCGTGAAACGCAAGCGCCAGGACCTCATCTTCCGCACCAAGGCCGGAAAGTGTTGGACCGCCGACGGTATGGGTGATCGCTTCCGCGCTGTCGCCGAGAAAGCGGAGGTGCCCGACTGCTTCAGCTGGCACGACCTACGCCACTTCTACGCGTCAGCCTTGATCCAGCGGGGCGCTTCGGTCAAGACCGTTCAGGTCCGGCTCGGCCACTCGAGTCCCGACGTGACGTTGAACGTCTACACGCATCTGTGGCCGGATCAGGACGCTCACACGAGGGACGCGATCGAAGGAATCTTCACCCGCCCCAACGGGGGTACCCCGGTAGGGTACCCCCGTCGAAACGGAGCTCTTTCAGACCTGGAAGGGGACCAAAAGGGGACGGAGGCCGCTTCCTGACCCCTCGAAACCGCCCCCGATCAGGCAAGTTTCAGCGAACGACCGATGATCTCCTTCATGATCTCGGTCGTCCCCCCGTAGATCGTCTGGACGCGGGCGTCCATATACGCCTTGGCGATGGGGTACTCGCGCATGTACCCGTAGCCGCCGTGGAGTTGGAGGCACTTGGTGATGAGGTCGAGTTCTTCCTCGGTGCTCCACCACTTGGCCATGGCGGCCTCTTCTACGGTGAGGTTGCCGGCGTTGAGGGCTTCGATGCAGCGGTCGACCAGGACGCGGACCGCGGTGGTCTTGGTCGCCAGTTCGGCCAGGACGAAGCGGGTGTTCTGTTGGGCGCCAATGGGTTTGCCGAAGGCTTTGCGGTCGCGGACGTACTGGATCGTCATGTCCAGGCAGCCCTCCATGGCGGCGGCGGCCATCACGGCGATGGACAGGCGCTCCTGCGGGAGGTTCTGCATGAGGTGGATGAAGCCCATGCCCTCGGTACCGAGCAGGTTCTTGCCGGGGACGCGGACGTCGGTGAAGCTCAGTTCGGCGGTGTCCTGCGCCTTGAGGCCGATCTTGTCCAGGTTGCGGCCGCGCTCGAAACCGGGCATTCCGCGCTCGACGACGAGCAGGGAGAAGCCCATCGAGCCCTTCTCGGGATCGGTCTGGGCGACCACGATCACGATGTCGGAGTTGATGCCGTTGGTGATGAATGTCTTGGCGCCGTTGAGGATCCAGTCGTCGCCGTCCTTGACCGCGCGGGTCTTGATGCCCTGCAGATCCGAGCCGGTGCCGGGTTCGGTCATGGCGATGGCGGTGATGAGTTCACCGGAACAGAAACCGGGCAGCCAGCGCTGCTTCTGCTCGTCGTTGGCCAGCTCCAGCAGGTACGGCGCGATGACGTCGTTGTGCAGCGTGAAACCCAGGCCCGAGTACTGCCCCTTGGCCGTCTCCTCGGTGATGATCGAGTTGTAGCGGAAATCCTTCACCCCGCCGCCGCCGAACTCCTCGGGCACGGCCATGCCCAGGAACCCCTGCTTACCGGCCTCGAGCCAGACCTGCCGGTCGACGACGCCCTCCTGCTCCCACTTCGCATGATTCGGTGCGACGTACTGCTCGAGAAACTTGCCGTACGACTCCCGGAACAGGTCGTGCTCCGGTTCGAAAAGGGTGCGCTCCACGCCAACCTCCTAGTGACCACATGGGCTACCTCGCCTCTGCCCATACGGTACATGGAAGTCGAATCGTCGTTTACTTCGATCCTCGGAAAAGGGGTCCCAACTGCGTAACACGGTGGTCAGCGGACGAGGACAGACTCCCGAACCACGGTAAACCTGCCCGGCACCGACGGTTCAGAGACCGATCGCCCCGCACACCCGGCCCCACAGCGTCCGGCCGCGGTCCCGCTCACGTTCGGCGAACAGGAATCGCAACTCCTCCTCGAGTGCCTTGCGCACCACCGCTTGCAGATCCGCCGCGGCTCGGTCCAGATCCGGCGCGTCGGCCCACGGTGTGGTGTCGATGGGCGTACCCGCCGAGTAGTAGAAGCGCTCGGGTTTGGGCACCAGGGTCGGGCCCACGCCGCGGACCAGCGGCGGCGTCAACGTGCCGTGCAGCCCCAGCGCCTCGACGAGCATCCGCACCGGACGCATGGCCAGGTGATCACCGTCGAAGACGATGTCGTAGATATCGTCCGCGCCGATCATCGCCAGCGGCACGATCGGTGCGCCGGTCTCGATCGCCATCCGCGCGAAACCGGTGCGACCCTCCCATTTCAAGACGTACTTCTCCCCCTTGCGACGCACGGCCTCGCGCCCGCCGCCCGGGAAGACCAGCACCATCTCGCCCTCTTCGAGCAGGGTGCGACAGTTCTCGCGATTACCGCGCACACACCCGATGCTCTGCAGGAAATGCCGCACGCCCGGCACGGTGATCAGCACATTCTCGGCGAGCCCGCGCAACAATCGGCCCCGGGTGCGCGCGAGTTCGGGCCACAGCACGGGGGTGTCGATGCCGAGGAAATTGTGGTTGCCGACCAGCAGCACGGGCCCGTCGGCGGGAATGTTCGACAGGCCGTGGAATACCGGACTGGTCCATGCCCGAATAGGCGCGGCGAACGCCTCGAGTCGCCGAATATCGTTCTCGTTCAACGACATTCGTAGCGGCGCACCATCCGTCAACGCGGTGTCGGCGGTAGTCGTCGCTACCGGCTCGATATCGGACAAGAATCCTCCCTGCGGGCCGAGTCGAATGCGGCCATGGTAACGACGCAGGCTGAGAGGATTCTCAGAGCAGACGACGCCGGCCGTGCGCGGCGAATTCGGCCTCGAATGCGGATCGCCCCTGTTCGGTCAGCGCCTCGTAGACCGGTTCGCCGCGACCGGACCAGCGATACACCGTCTCCCCGGTGCGCCACGCCTGCTCCTGCAACTGCCGTTTGAGCACCTTGTTCGATCCGGTCACCGGAAGGTTCGCCGAGACGCGCAGCAGTCGCGGTATCCCTTTGGTCCCGAGATCGTCCTGGGCACTGAGGAATTCGGCGAATTCCCGCAGATCGAAACCGGCCGGATCGGCGACCTCGACCGCGGCCATCACCTGATCACCCGACCGCGGATCGGGCACGCCGTAGACCGCGGCCGCGATCACTGCGGGATGACGCCGCAGCACCCGTTCGATCATCAGCGCCGAGGTGTTCTCGCCCTCCACCCGGATCCAGTCGCCTTTTCGGCCCGCGAAGTAGAGAAATCCGCTGTTATCGATGTAACCGAGATCACCCGTCCAGTACCAACCGTTGCGGATACGTTCGGCATCGGCGATGTCGTTCTTGTAATACCCCTCGAAGGACAGCGCGCCCGCCTTGTCGACCATTTCGCCGATGGCGTGGTCCGGATTGCGGACGCGGCCGTATTCGTCCAGGTCGGCGCGGGCGCATTCGGCCAGCGTGTCCGGGTGGACGATCGCGACCCCGGCATGTGCGGGGCGGCCGAGCGCGCCGGGCGGTGTGTGCGGATCCAGGGCGACCATGCCCGAGCCCTCGCTCGAACCGTAGCCCTCGAACAGTTCCGCGCCGAAGCGGCGGCGGAATTCGGCCTGGTCGGTCGTCGATGCCTCGGTGCCGAAACCGCGCGTCAAGCTGTTGTCCGAATCCTCGGGTGTTTCGGGCGTGGCCATCAGGTAGCCCAGCGCCTTACCCACATAGGTGAAGAAGGTCGCGCCGTAATAGCGGATATCCGGAAGGAATTGGGACGCAGAGAATTTCGGCGTCAGGCAGATCGTCGCGCCGACCGCCAGCGCCGGGGACCACAGCGCCATGATCGCGTTGCCGTGGAACAGTGGCATACAGCAGTACTCGACATCGTCGCGAATATGCCCGAATTTCCGGACCGCGGCATATGCCACGCGCGTCAGGCGGCCCTGAGAACACTTGACTGCCTTGGACATTCCGGTCGTGCCCGAGGTGAACAACAACAGCAGCAGCGAATCCGGTCCGCCGAACACCTCGGGTTCGCAGCGTTGATCCCGGACCGCGCGCACATGGTCCGGATCGTCGATCAGCAGGAAGCGATCCCGCGCGAGGTTGGTTTCGAGATCTCGAAGACGTTGCAGCCCAGCGGAATCGGTGACGATGAGCTGACAGTCGGTGTACCGGATGTCGGCACCGAGCTGTTCGGTGCCGCGGGTGGGATTGATACCGACGATGGTCGCGCCCGCCAGTGCCGCCGCGCCGAGCCAGAAGACGAAATCCGGGACGTTCTCCAGCAATACACCGATGTGGAACGGGCCCTCGCGCCGCATCTTTCGCGCCAGCGCCGCGCGCGCCGCCGACTCCCGGACCACCTCGTCCCACGTCCAGGTGGCGGTGCGGGACAGCAGACCGGGACGGTCGTCACCGACCCGATCCAGCAGCATCGTCGCGATATCGGTACGCAGGTGGTCGGTCATCGTCGACCTCGCTTTCCCTCGGCCGTTCCGTCGGTCGATCACGAATTCGCGTGCACGAGTTCGAGATACGCCTGTGGCAGTTCCTCGCGCATCAATTCGCGGATCTCGGTCGGACCCGAATGGTAGGAATCCGACAGCCGCGGCACCTCACCACCCGGCATGTCCACGAGACTCTCCACACCAGCCACTATCCGACCAGCGTGACAAGCCCGCGCCGAGACCGCCAGCAATCACCGACTGAGTGAGACTTCACCTTGCGACCGAGTCGACCCCACATCCCGACCGAACCGGACCTGCCCGCCTCGCCTCGCCTCGCAACCGAGTCAAACCTGCCCACGACCGAACAGACCCGTATCGCGACCGGATTCCCCGCCTCTCGGGACCAGTCCTGCGAAACCAAGCCGTCCAGGTCATCGGAACCGACATGCGCAAACTCGGCCCCGGCATGCGGGACGCGCCTACCTGGGATATCGGACTCCCGATGTTCGAAGCTGAGTCCCGGTCCGGGAGTCGGACCTGCCCCACGACCGAATCAGCCCCTGCCTCGCAACCAAGTCGACCTGTCCACCGACCAGATCAGCCCCTGCTTGCAACCGAAACGGACCAGGATCTCAGCCCAGACCTTCAACCACCTGTCCACTATCGGCAGAGACGACGGCCAGGTCTGGGAGTCAGACGTGGCCCACAGGCAAGTCGGCCTCTGCCTCCCGAGGTCAGTCCTGCGAGACCAAGTCGTCCGGGTCGCCGGAACCCGCGTGGGCGAATTCGGCGAGTGCGGCGGCCAGGGCGTGTGGGACGCGGGCGAGGACGCGGGTGCCGGATTCCTGGTGTTCGGAGCTGATGATGCTGCCGTCGGCGTGGATGCGGGACAGTAGGTCGCCTCGGTTGTACGGCAACAGGATGCTGACCTCTACGTCCAGGCCGCCCAGGATCTCGGCCAGGCGGGCGCGGAGGTCCTCGATGCCCTGGCCGCTGTGAGCGGAGACGAAGACCGCGTCGGGGAGGACGCCGCGCAGCTGGGTCAGTTCCAGGGGGTCGAGGGCATCGATCTTGTTGACCACCAACAACTCTCGCGGGGCGGGGGTGCCGGTCTCGCGCAGCACGTCGGTGACCACGGCGCGTACCGCCTTGATCTGCTCGCCGGGCAGCGGGTCGGAGCCGTCCACGACGTGCAGCAGCAGATCGGCGTCGGTGACCTCCTCGAGCGTCGAACGGAACGCCTCCACCAGCTGCGTGGGCAGATGCCGGACGAAGCCGACGGTGTCGGTGAACACGACCTCGCGGCCGTCCTCCAACGTGGCGCGACGCGTCGTCGGGTCCAGGGTGGCGAACAGCGCGTCCTGCACCAGGATGCCCGCGCCGGTCAGCGCGTTCATCAGGCTCGACTTGCCCGCGTTGGTGTAGCCGACGATCGCGACCGACGGGATGCCGCTCGCGGTGCGGCGCGAACGTTTGGTGTCGCGGGCGGTCTTCATCTCCCGGATCTCGCGGCGCAGTTTCGCCATCCGCTCGCGAATCCGGCGGCGATCGGTCTCGATCTTGGTCTCACCGGGACCACGGGTACCCACACCACCACCGGCGCCACCCGCCCGACCACCGGCCTGCCGGGACATCGACTCACCCCAGCCGCGCAGCCGCGGCAGCATGTACTCCATCTGCGCGAGGGAGACCTGCGCCTTACCCTCGCGGGAGGTCGCGTGCTGGGCGAAAATGTCCAGGATCAGCGCGGTCCGGTCGATCACCTTGACCTTGACGATCTTCTCCAGCGCGGTCAGCTGCGCGGGAGTCAGCTCGCCGTCGCAGACGACCGTGTCCGCGCCGGTGTCCAGCACGACCGCGCGCAACTCGTCGGCCTTGCCGGAACCGATGTAGGTGGCGGGATCGGGCTTGTCGCGACGCTGGATCAGCGCGTCGAGCACCTGCGAACCGGCGGTTTCGGCGAGTGCGGCCAGTTCGGTCATGCTCGCCTCGGCCTGCGTCGCGGTGCCCTCGGTCCACACGCCGACCAGGACGACCTGCTCCAGGCGCAGCTGCCGGTATTCGACCTCGGTGACGTCGGTGAGTTCGGTGGACAGACCCGCGACGCGACGTAGCGAGCTGCGCTCCTCGAGCTGCAACTCGCCGACGGTCGGCGCGGGAGCCCACCCGGCCGCACGGTCCGCGTCGGACGGCTTCTCCGGGGTCGGCACATCGTTGTCCGGTGCCAGCTCGTCGACCGGAGTGAACTCGAACGTTTCAGATTTCCTCATATACCTCCATGCTCCCACGACAGAACGCGGAGACGCACATGAGTTATTTCCGGCCCGATGATCCGGGGGTCAGAGCCCGTTCCACCACTGTTCGGCAATACGTCCCGAGGCGACCAGTTCGGACGGGCCGCGCAGCTTGGCGTCGCCGTGGTCGATGGAAACGGTGACCACCCCGCCGGGCACGCGCACGATCACTTCGCCGGAATCGCGCTCGATCACGAAACCTTCGCGAACCAGCGCCGCGGCGGCC
The DNA here is from genome assembly GCF_009604405.1 of Nocardia macrotermitis. GTDB lineage: Bacteria > Actinomycetota > Actinomycetes > Mycobacteriales > Mycobacteriaceae > Nocardia > Nocardia macrotermitis. The sequence goes on along the minus strand of NZ_WEGK01000003.1, from coordinate 572,786 downwards.
GCGGCCACGGTTCCTGTTCCGCAGGAACGGGTTTCGCCGACGCCGCGCTCGTACACCCGCATATCGACCGCACGCTCGGCATCGGCGGAATCGCCCAGAGCGGTGAGGATTTCGACGTTCACGCCGTGCGGGAACATATCGGGCTCGTACCCCGGAGCCGCAGTCAGATCGAGTTTCGCCAGGGAATCGGCGGTCAGTTCCGGATCCACGCAGGCCAGGTGCGGATTGCCGACATCGATGCCGATACCCGGAAGCGCCCGGCCACCGAGCGTCGCGAAGGATTCGCCCAACTCCCGCACCCGACCCATATCCACGGTGACCTCACCGTGCACCCGATCCGCGGCGTGCACGACCACCGGCCGCGCCCCCGCCCGCGTCCCGACCACGAACGATCCGCTGGTCTCCGCACCGATCGCGGCGAGATGATGCGCGAACACCCGCACCCCGTTACCGCACATCTCTGCGATGGAACCATCGGCATTGCGATAGTCCATGAACCAGTCGTCCGGCCCGACTCCCTCGGGGAGCGCGTCCAGCACACTGGCCTCGACCAGCGGTTCACCCCACGCCACCCGCAACACGCCGTCCGCGCCCAAGCCGCGCTGCCGATCGCACAGCGCCGCGACCCGGCTCGCCGTGAGATCCAACTCCGCCTCGGGGTCGAACAGGATCACGAAATCGTTCTGCGTGCCGTGGCCTTTGGTGAATTCGATGTCGGACACCCGTTCATTCTCCCTGTGCAGTGCCCGGTAGGTCGTCACCGGGGTCGGCACGAGTTGCTGTCCGTGCGGTCAACACCCGAACCGTCGGGAGGATTCCGGCATCACGCACGGCAGGCCAGAACAGGCCGTCGAACCTCCGCGCCTCCGGTTCCGGGCATCGCGATGCTTCGCAGCCATCAGCAAGGTCGAGTTCGTCATCGCGGCCAGCGACGATCGAGCGCATCGGGCACGATTCTGCGCGCTCGGATCGGATTGTCCGCGCCCGGGTCGCATGTCCACACTCGGGTCGGCATGCCCACACTCGGATCCGCATGCCCGCACTCGGATCCGCATGCCCGCACTCGGATCCGCATGTCCACACTCGGACCCGCATGTCCACACTCGGACCCGCATGTCCACACTCGGATCCGCATGTCCGCACTCGGGTCGCATGTCCGCGCTCGGGTCGCATGTCCGCGCTCGGGTCGGCATGCCCACGCTCGGACCCGCATGTCCACACTCGGATCCGCATGCCCGCACTCGGGTCGGCATGTCCACACTCGGATCCGCATGCCCGCACTCGGGTCGCATGTCCGCGCTCGGGTCGGCATGCCCACACTCGGATCCGCATGTCCACACTCGGATCCGCATGCCCGCACTCGGGTCGCATGTCCGCGCTCGGGTCGGCATGCCCACACTCGGATCCGCATGCCCACACTCGGATCCGCATGTCTCAGTGCTTCGAGAGTCAGCCGATGTCCGAGGCGAGGCGAGAAGTTACGTGGGCGAGGGCAGTTTCGGGGAGGTCGGGGTCAGCGCCGTCGAGCCAGTGGACACGGGGGTCGCGGCGGAACCAGGAGCGTTGACGGCGAACATAGCGGCGGGTACCGAAGAGGGTGCGTTCCTGAGCCTGGGCGAGGTCGTATTCGCCGTCGAAGTGGGCCAGGACTTGGGCGTATCCGATTGCACGGCAGGCAGTTTGGCCTTCACGCAACCCGTGGTCGAGCAACGTGCGAACCTCGTCGATGAGGCCGACGGCGAACATGGCCGCGGTGCGGAGTTCGATGCGGGCGTCGAGTTGGGCGGTTTCCCGGTCGACGCCGAGAATGATGGTGCCCCAGTGCGGTTCGCCGATCTGCGGTTGTGAGGCGGCGAACGGGCGGCCGGTGAGTTCGACCACCTCCAGCGCACGCACCATACGACGGCCGTCGGTAGGCAGGATCGTCTGTGCCGCAACAGGATCGGCGTCCCGCAACGCGGCGTGCAGAGCGGTTACACCCCCCTCGGCGAGCAGCGCCTCCCACTTCGCGCGGACCTGCGGATCGGTGGCCGGGAATTCCCAACGGTCCAGCAGGGATTGCACATACATCATCGATCCGCCGACGATGACCGGGGTGCGCCCGCGCGCCATGATCGCCTCGACATCGGCCGAGGCGTCGGCCTGATACGTTGCGACAGTGGCGGTTTCGGTCACCTCGAGGACGTCGAGCTGATGATGGGCGATACCGCGACGCTCGGCCACCGGCAGTTTGGCGGTGCCGATATCCATGCCGCGATACAGCTGCATGGCATCGATGTTGACGATCTCCCCGTTCAGGCGCTGCGCCAATTCCAGTGCGAGATCGGACTTTCCGGTGGCGGTGGGGCCGACCACCGCGATCGGTGTGATCACGAACCGGCTCCCGGACGCCACGTACTCACCTGATAGCCGACACCGAAAGGCGCTGCCCGATACAGGGTTTCGACCTTCGGAGCATCATCGGCGAACAACCCGGCCAACACCTGGTAAGCCGCCCGCCCGGACACCCCGAGTTCCGCACACAGCTCCGTATCCAACGTCGTCAACACGGTGAGGTCACCCGCGGACAGCGCGTCATCGATCCGATCCTGCACCGCCCGCGCCCGCGGATCCAGATACCCCGGCGCACTGGTCGACAAGGTAGCCGCCCCATCCGCGATCACCAGCACACCGCACGTCCCGGCGTCCGCATCCAACTCCCGCCGCAACCGCTCCCCCACCTGCACGCACCCCGACGCATCCTCATCCACCACCCACGCATCAACCGACACCCCGTCCCCCGCGCACCCACGCGCCCACCCCCCGATCAACACCGCCAGCGGCAACCCCGCATCAGCAGCCCCGTCCCCCTCCAACGCCGCTTCCGACAACCCCACCCGAAGATCAACCCCATACCCCCGAAACGTCCCGACCGTCCCCGCATCGAACAGCCGCACGTCATCCAGACCTGCACGCGCCCCAGCCGACGCGCTACCCATCCCCCCATCGACAGCCCGCGCCCGGCCCGAGCTGGCACCCTGCTGCGGCGCTCCCCCCGAAACGCCGCCTACCTCGACATCGAACGCCAAGCCATCGCTTCGAGAAGCGTTCGGCTCGGGTGGTCTCCTCACCGTGCCGATCGCTACGGCATCGAACGCCACCCCTGCGCCGTGCGCAGCAGGTGACCCCGAGATCGCGTCCACCTCGGAGTCCGGCGCGCGACCGTCACCTCCGGAAACGCCCGGCTCGTCGTCGAATCCCGGCCCCACGGCACCCACCCCCACGACGACCCAGCGCGAAGCGACCCCCGCCAGCTCACGCACCGCAGCCAGCACCGCCTCCCGCAGCGGGGGCACCTGAACGGCGAGGTGCGTATCGTCCGCCTCGGGCAGTCCGCCGCACAACTCGGGGACCAGCACGGGCGGTGAGGGGATCAATGCGGCGAGACCGAACACGCCGACAACGGTAGCGGCCCGGCGGGGTGCGGCGGTGCGGCCGGTCCGGACGCGGTCGGCGACGTGGCGCTCGGCCGGTCAGGGGGCAGGTCAGCGGCGGTCGGGCGGAACCGTGCGCGGGGGGCTCTACCACGTATTCGCGGTCCCTGCCACCGCTCGCGCTGCGCCACCCGCGATAAGAGGCGGCGTATCGGCGGTTGGGCTGGTTGAATGGGATGAAGCTAGGGCGTAACCAGGCAGCCGTGACGCGCGGCAGGGACGAGGAGTGATGACCGAGAACAGCGGAACCGAGAAGGCTACCCACCCGGAAACCGGCACGGCGCAGCAGTCCAGCACCCCCGCCGCACCGGGATCCACGCCCGCCGATAGCACGGCCCGGCCCGGTCCGGCGCCCAAGCCCGGCGCTCCCAAACCCGGTGCCCCGAAGCCGGGCGCACCCAAACCGGGTGTTCCCGCGCCGAGCGCTCGCAAACCTCAGCCCCCGCACGACGCGCCCAAACCGCATGCGATCAAACCCCCGACGGGCGCGCCCCAGGAGCATCCGCACCCGGTGGTGGTGCCCACGGTCAGCGATCCGAGCCGCTGGGGCCGCGTCGACGAGGACGGCACCGCCTGGGTCAAAACCGCCGAGGGCGAACGCCAGATCGGTTCCTGGCAGGCCGGTGACGCCGCCGAGGGGCTGGCGCATTTCGGCCGCCGCTTCGACGATCTGGCCACCGAGGTCGCCCTGCTGGAAGCCCGATTGGCGGCCGGCACCGACGCGCGCAAGACCAAGACCGCGGCCCTGGCACTAGCCGAATCGTTGCCCACGGCAGCGGTGATCGGCGACGTCGATGGCCTGGCCCAGCGACTGCAGGCCATCGCCGAGCACTCCGACGAGGCGGCCGCGCAGGCCAAGGAGGAGAAGGAGCGCTCCCGCCACGAGCAGACCGAGCGCAAGGAAACGCTGTGCGCGGAGGCCGAGCAGATCGCCACCGATTCCACCCAGTGGAAGGCCGCGGGCGATCGGCTGCGCGAGATCCTGGACGAGTGGAAGACCATCCGCGGCGTGGACCGCAAGGTCGACGACGCGCTGTGGCGGCGATTCTCCAAGGCCCGCGAGGCGTTCAACCGCCGCCGTGGCGCGCATTTCGCCGAACTCGATCGCGAGCGGGCCGCGGCCAAGACGCGCAAGGAGGAGTTGTGCGCGCGCGCCGAGGAACTGTCCGCCTCGACCGACTGGGCGGGCACCGCCGCGGTCTTCCGCGATCTGCTGACCGAGTGGAAAGCCGCGGGCCGGGCGCCGCGCGAGGCCGACGATCAGCTGTGGCGGCGTTTCAAGGACGCCCAGGACGTCTTCTTCGGCGCGCGCAACGCCGCCGCCTCGGAGCGTGACGCGGAATTCGAGGACAACGCGACCGCCAAACTGGATCTGCTGTCCTCCTTCGAGAACCGGATCACGACCCATCTCGAATCGGATCTGGACGCGGCCCGCAACGAGTTGCGGCATCTCCAGGACAAGTGGGACGAGATCGGCAAGGTCCCGCGCGAGCGCATGCAGGAACTCGAGGGCCGGTTGCGCGGAATCGAGAAGCAGGTCCGCGACGCGGTCGACAGCCAGTGGCGGCGCACCGATCCCGAGGCCGTGGCCCGCGCGGCGCAGTTCCGCGAACGGGTCGCCCAGTTCGAGGAGCAGGCCGCCAAGGCCCAGGCCGCCGGCCGCACCCGCGACGCCGACAAGGCCCTCGAACAGGCCCAGCAGTGGCGTGAATGGGCCGAAGCCGCCGAGGGCGCCGTCACCCGACGGTGAGCATGGATATGCCGCGGCGCTGACGCGGGCTACTTGCCGGTGTCCGCGTCGTCCTCGCCGCGCAGCCAGCGGCGGCTGCGCTCCTCTTCCTCGGCGGCGGCGAGGCGGCGCTGTTCCTCGGCCTCGAGTTGGACCGCGGTGCGGCTCCAGACCACCTTGAGCCAGTGGAAGGTGAGCACGATCATCGCGATCGCGCCCAGGATCAGGCCGAACGACGGTCCGGCGCCGTGGTAGTTGCCCAGTTCCGGGGTCTGGCGATGCCAGATGGACAGCACGCCGAAGACGCTGCCGACCGCGGAACCCGCGACCGCGATCCAGGCCAGTGCCCAGCGTCGGGTGAGCAGGGCCAGCGATGAGAAGCCGATGCCGAAGATCAGCACGAACCACTGGAACACCCGCGAGGGCAGCCCGATGTGGTCGGCGACGGCCGTGTGGTCGAACAGCAGGATGTCCATCCCGCGGGTGTGCCCGGTATGCGGCAGGATCAGGGTCAGCAGCAGCACGAAGACCGCCGCCGCGACCACCATCGCGCGGTAGCCGGGATCGATCTCCCCGGCGATCTTGCGTTCGACCGCCTCCAGATCGTCGTGATAGGACTCGAAGACCTGCGTCTGCTCGGGGTTCATCTGCTCCTCGTTCGACTGGGAATCGCTGCTCTCGGGCGCGGTGTCGGCACCGGCTTCCGGTTCCGCGGCAGCGCCCGACTCGGCCGAATTCTCTTGCGGCACAACGTCTTCGGTATCCGATCGACCGGCATCGCCACCCCTCGCGACAGGCTCGGATGTTCGATCGCCGGACGCGCCGGGACCGGCCGGGGTGATCCCATCCGGCCGGGATTCGTCTTCGGGACGTTCGAGCATCAGTTCTCCACCACTGGTCGCGGTTCTGCGCTGGGATGATCCGGCCGCCGCATCACCTCTGGCCGAACCTCCGACCGTCGCCACCGAGTCACGCTCCCACCCTACGACTCGACGTCAGCGCACTACGACCCGACGTCGTATTAGCGCGCCGCAGACCGTTGATCGCCCCCCAGATCGGACACGTACCCCACGGCGAGCATGCGACCGGTGGTCGCACTTCCGATCGGACACACCCCACAGCGAGCACGCGACCGGGATGGCACCTCCGACCGGACACGACCCCACCGCAAGCACGCGACCGGTGGTCACCCGCGCCACAGGACCTGCACGCCGCAGCGACGGACACGCGACCGGGAATCACACCTCGCAGCCATCCTTAGCGGCGGGCGCGGATCGACCGTCACACCTCGCAGCCGGACCCGCACGCCGCGGCGGCAGGCTGTGGTTCGGGTGCGCCGATCTGGGGCAGGCCGAGTCCGACGCCGATCGGGGCGGTCTTGGGCGTGATACCGCGCTCGTGCGAATCGCCTGCGCGGGTGCGGCGGTGCTCGCGGATCTCACCGTCGGCGATGAGGTGGTGCGGCGCGGCCTCGGTCAGGACGACGCGCACGATGTCACCGGGGCGGATGGTGTTCTGCTCCGGCGGGCGGAAGTGTACGAGCCGTCCGTCGCGGGCCCGGCCGCTCATCCGGGCGGTGGCGGCGTTCTTCTTGCCCGCGCCCTCGGCGACCAGCAGTTCGACCTCGGTCCCGAGCAACGCCCGGTTCGCCTCGAGCGAGATCTCCTCCTGCAACGCGATGAGCCGGTCGTACCGCTCCTGCACCACCGCCTTGGGCACCTGATCTGCCATGGTGGCCGCGGGCGTCCCCGGACGGATCGAGTACTGGAAGGTGAACGCGCTGGTGAACCGCGCCTGGCGCACCACGTCCAGGGTCTGCTGGAAGTCCTCTTCGGTCTCCCCCGGGAAACCCACGATGATGTCGGTGGTGATCGCGGCGTGCGGCATCGCGGCCCGCACCTTCTCGATGATGCCCAGGTAGCGCGCCGAACGGTACGACCGCCGCATCGCCTTGAGCACCCGGTCCGAACCCGATTGCAGCGGCATGTGCAGCTGCGGGCACACGTTCGGGGTCTGCGCCATCGCCTCGATGACGTCGTCGGTGAATTCGGCCGGATGCGGCGAGGTGAACCGGACCCGCTCGAGCCCCTCGATCCGCCCGCACGCCCGCAGCAACTGCGCGAACGCACCCCGATCGCGAGGCTCCTCCGGATCCGCGAAATTCACCCCGTAGGAATTGACGTTCTGCCCGAGCAACGTCACCTCGAGCACGCCCTGATCGACCAGCGCCTGTACCTCGGCGAGCACATCGCCGGGCCGCCGGTCCACCTCCTTGCCACGCAGCGACGGCACGATGCAGAAGGTGCAGGTGTTGTTGCAGCCCACCGAGATCGACACCCAGCCCGCGTACGCCGACTCGCGCTTGGCGGGCAGCGTCGAGGGGAACGCCTCGAGCGATTCGAGGATCTCGACCTGGGCCTGCTCGTTGTGCCGGGCGCGTTCGAGCAGCACCGGCAGCGAGCCGATGTTGTGCGTGCCGAACACCACGTCCACCCACGGCGCGCGACGCAGCACGGTGTCGCGATCCTTCTGCGCCAGGCAGCCGCCGACGGCGATCTGCATACCCGGCCGGTCGGCCTTGATCGGGGCCAGATGCCCGAGCGTGCCGTAGAGCTTGTTGTCCGCGTTCTCCCGCACGGCGCAGGTGTTGAACACGACCAGATCCGCGGTCGCACCGGGTGCGGCGCGATGATATCCGGCGTCTTCGAGCAGGCCCGAGAGCCGCTCGGAGTCGTGCACGTTCATCTGGCACCCGTACGTGCGCACCTCGTAGGTACGGGTCGCGTCCGCGGCGGCCACCGCTCCTCCCGCGGCACCGGCTGCCACCTGCATCGACGAATTCACCCGTCCAGGGTATCGGTAGGACGCAAATCCGGATCGGGCCGTTCCCCGGCGCGACCGGCCGGGCGGCGGTCCGGCGCGCCGCGGGCATTCCGGGCAAGATCCTCAGGCATCGACCGGCGTTGCCGCACACTGGGAATGCCACCGATCCGCATTCAGCACGGTCCGTCGTTCGGCAGAGAGGGCATTCGATGAGGTTCACCCGGGCACTGCGCCTCGGCATCGGCGTTCTGGTACTCACGGTCGTGGCGAGCGGATGCGGCTCGGGCAGTCCCAGAACCGCCGTTCAGGACGCCGCGGCCGGAAAGCTCACCGTCGGTATCAAATTCGATCAGCCCGGGATGGGGTTGCAGAACCGGGACGGCACGTTCTCCGGGTTCGACGTGGACGTCGCGACGTACGTCGCGGGGAAGCTGGGGGTCGCGCCGCAGCACATCACGTTCAAGGAGGCGCCCTCGGCCCAGCGCGAGCGGCTGATCCAGAGCGGGCAGGTCGACATGGTGGTGGCCTCGTATTCGATCACCGATCAGCGCAAGCAGCAGGTCGATTTCGCCGGGCCGTACTTCGTCGCGCATCAGGGGCTGCTGGTGCGGGCGGACAACACCAGCATCCACGATCCGAACTCGCTGCCCACGGGCAGCACGCTGTGCACGGTCGCGGGGTCCACCACCGTCGACCAGGTGAAGCGGGAATTCCCGCATGGTGTGAAACTCATTGAGTACGATACGTATTCGCTGTGTGTTGAGGCGTTGCAGAGCCGGATGGTGGACGCGGTCACCACCGACGACATCATCCTGGCGGGTTACCAGGCGCGCTCGCCCCGGCTGCTGAAACTGCTCGGCCCGATCACCCTCGACGGCAAGCCGGTGCAGGAGCTCTACGGCATCGGATTACGCAAGGGCGACAACGAATCTCGCAACAAGATCGACGACGCGATCAGCGCGATGCTGAACGATCCGGCCAAGCCGTGGCAGACCGCGCTGAGCAAGAATCTCGGCCCGGACTTCCCGATCCCCGCGCCGCCCACCGTGAACCGGTACTGACGGCGCGTTCCGGCGGTGGACGCCCGAAGTTCGCGGCCACCGTTGGATTCACGCAGCGTGAAAATATTTCCTGGCGGGAGCATCATTTCTACCGTTGCCGAATGACCGCCAACGAGTCTCCTCAGCCCGATTCGACCACGCCCGAAGACCCCACTGCCGCTTGGAGTTTCGAGACCAAGCAGATCCATGTGGGGCAGGCGCCGGACGGGACCACCAACGCCCGCGCGCTGCCGATCTACCAGACCACCTCCTACACCTTCCGCGACACCGCGCACGCGGCGGCGCTGTTCGGTCTGGCCGAGCCCGGCAACATCTACACCCGCATCGCCAACCCCACCCAGGACGCGGTGGAGCAGCGGATCGCCGCGCTCGAGGGTGGTGTGGCCGCGCTGCTGCTGTCCTCGGGTCAGGCCGCGGAGACGTTCGCGCTGCTGAACATCGCCGGGGCCGGTGACCACATCGTGTCCAGCCCGCGGCTGTACGGCGGCACCTACAACCTGTTCCACTACACGCTGCCCAAGCTCGGCATCACCGTCGACTTCGTCGAGGACCCGGACGATCTCGAGCAGTGGCGCGCGGCGATCCGCCCGAACACCAAGGCGCTCTACGGCGAGACGGTCTCCAACCCGCAGAACCACATCCTGGACATCCCCGGTATCGCCGAGGTCGCGCACACCGCCGGGGTGCCGCTGATCGTCGACAACACCGTTCCCACACCGTATTTGATCCAGCCGCTGCGGCACGGCGCGGATATCGTGGTGCATTCGGCGACCAAGTACCTGGGCGGCCACGGCACCGCGATCGCGGGTGTGATCGTCGACGGCGGCACGTTCGACTGGACCGTGACCGATGCCGACGGTAAGCCGCGTTTCCCGGGCTTCGTGGAGGCGGATGCCAGCTACCACGGCGTGGTCTACGCGGATCTGGGCGCTCCGGCGTACGCGCTCAAGGCTCGCGTGCAGCTGCTGCGCGACCTGGGTTCGGCCGTCGCGCCGTTCAACGCGTTCCTGATCAGTCAGGGGCTCGAGACGCTGAGCCTGCGCGTCGAGCGGCACGTGCAGAACGCCCAGGCGGTCGCCGAATTCCTTTCCGAGCGTTCGGAAGTCACCTCGGTCGCGTACGCGGGCCTGCCCTCCTCGCCGTGGTACGAGCGCGGAAAGCAGTTGGCCCCCAAGGGAACCAGCGCGATCATCGGCTTCGAGCTGGCCGGTGGCGTGGACGCCGGGAAGCGTTTCGTGGAGGCGCTGACCCTGCACAGCCACGTCGCCAACATCGGTGACGTGCGTTCGCTGGTGATCCACCCGGCCTCGACCACCCACTCGCAGCTGACCCCCGAGGAGCAGCTCGCCGCGGGCGTCACCCCGGGGCTGGTGCGTCTGGCGGTCGGCGTCGAGGGGATCGAGGACATCCTCGCCGACCTGCGGGCCGGGTTCGCCGCGGTCTGAGGACGACACGAAGCGCCGGGCTCCGCAGGGAAGCCCGGCGGCATTCGACACCCTCAGGTACGGGGCGGCGCCTCGGCACATGATCCCGGGCGCGATCACAGCAGGTTCTCCCGCGATCACAGGATCGTCGTGCGATACCGCGAGGACGGTAGGAAGCGCCGGACTCCGCACGAGGCCCGGCGCACCCGGCTCGGCGATCACAACCGGGAGGCATTCGACGTCGCTGCGCGGGGCGGCACCCCACGCATGATCTCGTACGCGGTCCCTATGGCGGGTTCCCGGCGTTCACACGATGATCGAGTACCGCCATATAGCTTGTGGGGCAACGTATTACGAATACAGGCGCAGACCGCGATCGACCGCCCACGGGAATCCGTAGGGTGATGTGCTCATCGGCCGACCTATGCTGGCCGGATGAGCACACCCACGATGCTGGTGAGCGTTGCCGAGGATGTGGATGCGGTGACCACGATCGGTGACGAGGACGACCCGGGCGCTGCCGGGTTGAGCAGGGCGCAGGTCGAGGCGATCTGGGAGTCGGTGCGGGAGTGGTATCGGCTGGGTACCACTCCGGCGATTCAGGTGTGTCTGCGGCGGAACGGGCGGGTCGTGCTCGATCGCGCGATCGGGCACGGCTGGGGGAATGCGCCCGGTGACGATCCCGCCGCCGAGAAAGTGCTGCTGACCCCGGATATGCCGTTCTGCGGATTCTCCACCGCGAAGGGTGTGGCCGCGGCGGTCATGGCCATGCTCATCGAGCAGGGGTATTTCGCGTACGAGGACGAGGTGGCCCGGTACGTTCCGGAGTTCGCCGCGCACGGTAAAGCGGCGATCACCATCGGTGACGTGCTGTCCCACGCGGCCGGTGTGCCGTTCGTGACCGGGCCGTACCGGGGTTTCGAGCTGGTCGTGGACGACGAGCTGGCGGCGCGGGCGCTGGCCGATCTGACACCGGCGTGGCCGCGGGGGCGGTTCCGGGTCTACCACGCGATGACCGCCGGGCTGATCCAGCGGATGCTGGTGCAGCGGCTCACGGGCAAGCGGATGCGCGATCATCTGGCCGAGCAGATCCTGGACCCGCTGGGTTTCCGGTGGACGAGTTTCGGGGTGCGGGCCGAGGATGTCGAGCGCGTCGTGCCGAGTGTCAAGACGGGGCCGAAACCGTCGCCGGTGATGAAGTTCCTGGCGCACAAGGCGCTCGGCGGGGCGTTGAGCGGGCCGATGTCGGCGGAGAAGAATCGCGACTTCCTGACCGCCGAGCTGCCCTCGGGCAATCTGGTCACCACCGCTTCGGAGCTGTCGCGGTTCTACGAAATCCTCACGCGTGGAGGCGAATTGGATGGCATTCGGGTCATGAAACCCGAAACCATCCGGGCGGCGGTCGCGCCGGCGAAGTGGATTCCCGGGGCCGCGGGCAAGGTGAGCCGCGCCGGATACGAACTCGGCGGGCGGCGGTCGAAGTTCGGTCCGAACACCGAATCCCATTTCGGCCGAAGCGGTTTGACCACGCAGTACGGTTGGGCGGATCCGGCTCGGGGGTTGTCCGGGGCGATTCTGACCAGCGGTAAGGCGTCCACCGACGTTCAGCGGCCGGTCGAGTTGTGCGCCCGGATCGCCCGGGTCGTAGGGCATTCGGACGCCGCGGTGTTCACTCTCTGAGTCGGTGGCCGAAATCCGGTCAGGGGCGAATTCTCAACTCGTTGTGGATGATTCGCGCCGCTTTGGCCATGATCGCCTCCGCGCCGGGCTGCACCACCGCCGGGACACGGGACTGGGTCAGGACCGCGACGGCGAGGGTTTGTCCGTCGGCGTGCTCGACGACGCCGACCTCGTGCCGGAAGTTCAGCAGGGAGCCGGTCTTGGAGGACCAGCGGGAGGCGTCGGAGCTGAAGTCCGGGGCAAGGCGATGGCGGATCACGTTGTCCGCCATCAGTTCTCGCGTCCGAGTGGCGGTCGGTTCGGTGATGGTGGTGGGTCGCCACAGGCCCTGTAGCAGGTCGGCGAAGGCGCGTGCCGAGCCGATGTTCGCACTGCCCACGTCCAGCTGCGGCACCGGGTGACCGTGTCCGGCGGTGGCCGCCTCGATGGCGAGGGTGTGCGCCAGATACGCCTGGGCCTGCTCGAGCGCCTCGGCCGGAGTGCGGGTCAGATCGTCCATGAGGTGCCGCACCGCGATGCCGTCGAATCCGAGTCGCCGCAGTTCGGCGGCCACGGCGGCGGGCGGCGTCAGGGCGAACAGCGCGTCGGCCGCGGCGCTGTCGCTCAGGGCGATGCTCAGATACAGCAGGTCCTCCAGCGCGATGGTCGCGGGATGCCGGAATTTCGACACCCCGATCGGCCCCGGCGTGGCGATCGCCCCCGGCCGCACCGTGATCGGCGCGGCCGGATCCAGCTCCCCGCGCCCGATCCGCTCCAATGTCGCCACCACCAGCGGCACCTTCACCAGCGAGGCAATCGGCCACTCCAACTCCGCATCGATCCCCAGCTCATCCCCACTGTCCAGATCCCGCACCAGAATCGACCCGCGCAGCCCGGCATCATCCAACTCCCGCCGCGCCATCCGCACCGCCGTGGTCATCCCCATTGCCGCACAACCCTTCTAACGATTTGCTCTCACCGTCACACCGATTTATGCCAGGCGAGGTAATGCACCCAGTCCCGGCGCGGTCCGACAACAGGTCGGCGGCATCGCGGATGGACGATGACTTTTCCATTGCCGCACAACACTTCTCGCGATCCACTTGCACCGTCACATCGATCTGTGCCAGCTATGCGCCCGGCCCCGAAGTGGTCCGGCAGCAGGTCAACAGCATCACGGGTGGACGATGACTTTTCCATTGCTGCACAACACTTCTCATGATCCACTCGCACCCTCACATCGCACTGCGCCAGGCGATGCAATACGCCTGGCCCGACGCGGTCCGGCGGAAGTTCGACGGTACCCGGGGTGAACGATGATTTCTCCATTGCCGCACAAAACTTCTCACAAACCGCTCTCACCGTCACACCGTTTATGCCAGGCGGTGCAATACGCCCAGCTTCGACGTGGTCCGGCAGCAGAGCGGCGGGATCGTGGGTGGATGACGGCTTTTCTATTGCCGCACAGTGAATTACAGATCCAACCAGATCTTGGGGGCTGGCGCGCGAAGTGGTCGGTAGTTGGTGCTGATGGCATCCGGTGTGGGGCGGTCGGGATTCGTCGATGCTCGGGCGGTGGCCGGGAGTCGGTGAATCTTTGTGTGCGCCGTCTGCGGAGGTGTCGCTTGCTCTCATGGTCGGGTGCCGCCGGAGTTCGGGGTTTCGTTGCCGGGGGGCAGTTGGCCGAGGCAGTGGGCGATTGCGCGGTGAGGGAGGGTGGTGATGCGGTCGGCGTCTTCGGGGTGGGCGGCGGTGAGGTCGTAGCCGCGCGCCGGGGTCAGTTCGCCGATGGGTCGCCAGTTCAGGGCGAGTTCGGCGGCTTGGGTGGGTGAGCAGAGCAGGAGGTCGTCGGAGGCGAGGACGGCGGCTGCGGCGGTGACCAGTGCGGGGCCGACGACGACCTGGATCGGTTGCAGGCCGAGTGCGTCGCGCAGGCGGATGATGCGGTCGCGGATGTGTGGCACGTCGTCCTCGGGCTGGATCCAGACGCGGCGGCGGCGACTGTCACGGTCGGCGCGGCCGGCGCGCAGGGTTTCCAGGTAGAGCGGTGTGCTGTGCGGGCCGCCGGTGTCGGCCAGGCCCAACGGGATTCGCCAGACCGCGCGGTCGTCGGGCACCGCGATCAGGGCCGCGCGCACCTCCTGGGTGCGGACCAGTTCGGCGCGTTCGCGCGGGTCGGCGGGATGCAGGTCGAGGGTGAGGCCGTGCGCGGTGCCGTCGGCGACCAGGCGGGCCAGCGGAAGCGGGCCGCAAAGGGCCGGGACCGCCATTCGGAACGGGCGGCTGCGGGCACGTTCGGCCTCGTCCCACATCGCTTCGGTCAGTTCGACCAGGCGGCGGGCCGAGGGCAACATGTCGCGACCGAAGGCGGTGAGCGTCGCGGTGCGCGAGGTCCGGTCCAGCAGCCGAGCCCCGAAATGTCGTTCCAGCGCGGCGATGCGACGGCTGGCGACCGACTGCGGGATCTGTGCGGCGGCCGCACCGGCGGTGAAACTGCCGTGACTGCTGACCGAGACGAACGCCCGGCAGGCGGCGACGATATCCACGGCCGCAGTCTATGCCGATTCGGCATCGTCGCGGCGCTTTCTGTCTTGGACAGCATCGGTGAGCGGTGCCAGGCTCGTCGTCACTACGCCGCCCATTCCGGTGCGGCGATCACTCGGGAGGCTACTTCGATGTTTCATTCCGTCCGGACCCGCCGGGCCGCTGCCACCGTCGCGGTCGGTGCGGCGCTGCTGTCGGTGTGCGCATGCGGCTCGGAGCAATCCGGTTCCGCGGCGACCGGTACTGCCGTCGCCTCGACGACGTCGGTCGGTGGCGCCGAGTTGTCGGGTCGATTCGGAGCACTGGAGAGCAGATTCGGGGCGCGGTTGGGGGTTTTCGCGCTCGATACCGGGTCGGGGCACACCGTGGAGTACCGCGCCGACGAGCGGTTCGCGTTCTGCTCCACGTTCAAGGCGCTGGAAGCGGGCGCGATCCTGACCACCGCCGACGCCGCCGCACTGGACCGCCGGATCACCTACACCGCAACGGATCTCACCGAATATGCGCCGATCACGCGACAGCACGTGGCCGACGGTATGACGGTGCGCGAACTGATGGATGCCGCGGTGCGCTACAGCGACAACACCGCGGCCAATCTGCTGTTCGGACAGCTGGGCGGTCCCGCCGGTTTCCAACGCGCCCTGCGGAGTCTGGGTGATCAGGTGACCCGCAGCGACCGCCTCGAAACCGCCCTCAGCGACGCCACACCCGGCGATCCGCGCGACACCAGCACACCCCGCACCTTCGCCACCGATCTGCGCGCCTATGTCCTGGGCACCGTGCTGTCCGCCGACAACCGCGCCCTGCTGACCACGATGTTGCGCACCAACACCACCGGCACGGGTCTCATCCGTGCCGGCGTCCCGGCCGACTGGGTCGTCGGTGACAAGACCGGCAACGGTGACTACGGCACCCGCAACGACATCGCCGTCCTGTGGCCACCCCACCGCGCACCCATCGTGCTGGCCGTCATGTCCACCCGCCACAACCACGACGACAGCTTCGACAACGCCCTCGTCGCCCAGGCCACGAACGCCGCCGTCACGGCATTGAACTGAGCCTCGGTTATGCGTCCGCTGCCGACACGTCCGGCTCGCAACGCACCTCGAAGTTGACCGAATTGGCGATGAAACACAGCTCGTGCGCACGCTCATGGATCTTCCGCGTCCGCTCGATGTGCTCGGATTCCGCAATCCGCACCTGCGGCCGCAACACCACCTCCGTGAAATGTCCACCCCCATCGGCAGTTTCGACCATGGTCCCCGACGGACGATCGACGTAATCGGTGACAACCACCCCCTCCTGCGCACACAGCCCCAGAAACCACAACATATGACACTGCGACAAACTCGCGACCAGCAATTCCTCCGGATTCCACCGCTCCGCCACCCCCCGAAACGCCGGATCCGCAGTCCCCGCGATCACCGGCTTCCCCAACCCCGAAACCTCATGCGCCCGTTCGTATTCCCGATACCCACTGGTGCCCGTCCCGCTGTTCCCGGTCCAGGTCACCCCCACTTCATAACGATGAGTCTTCGCCACCACAAACCCCTTTCCCGAAACAAGTCCAGTACACGCCAGTCAACAGATGCCCGCCGATCATCCCCGCGCACCCACCACGCCGACCACCGAATTCCTACCGCGCCGCCACAACGAACACCCCTTCGCAGATGATCGGCGGGAGTGTCGGGCATATCCCAGTAGGGGCGATGCCACGTTCCTCTCGAGCCATGCCGGGCGGTTTCGCTCGGTGCCGCCGGCCGCAAAACCGACAAAAGCCACGCCGACGGAATAACGGGGCGCGAACCGGCGACCGCATAATCCTGACATTGGGAATTTTGGCTCCGGGGCACACATTCGCTGGTCTCGGTACGGCCGCCGATTCCGCAGGCTCGGATGCGGCGTGAATGATCTTGTCGTAAGGGGTATTTCGCGCAGCGATCGTGATGCGCAGCCCGCGCGGACCACCGGATCGGCGTGACCACCGAATGTGAACCAGAGCCGAAAGAGCGACAGAGGCAGATCTCAGACACCTCCCGATTGGCCGAACCAGCTGCCATCTATCGATCGACCTCGGGCTCATGGCTCACGCGAGGGCGGCGGAGGTGAGTCGTTGGGCTGGAGGCCGGGTAGGTGGACTCGGAAGCGTTCGGTGCCGGGGTACTTCTCCCCGAGTGAGGTGGCGGTGAAGCCGATGGCCAGATAGAAGGGGAGGGAATCGGCGTCTGTTTCGGCTGTCAGGTCCGAATTCGGGTGGCGGGAACGGATTTCGGTCAGTAGGTGGCGGGCTGTGCCGGTGCGGCGATGTTGGGCGGCGGTGGCTATGTGCCGGAGGGTGATTGTGGTGTGGTTCAGTTCGTATCCCGCTATGCCGATCGGGTGGGCGTGCGCGATCAGGGCGAGAAGTACTGTGGCGCAGTTGGTTCGGTAGTTCTCGCGGGCGGCGGTGAGTCGGGAGGGGTCGCCGCCGATCGCGGTGTACAGGAGTTCGGCCACGGTGGGGTCGGTGGGGTCGGCGCGAATGATTCGGGGTGGATCAGTCGAGGTCGGCGACAGCGAGTTCGGCTTTGACGAGGGCATAGGCTCGGGATTGGTTGTAGCCGCGGCGGGCGAGCATGCCTACCAGGCGGCGGATCAGCTTGTCGCGGTCCAGGTTTCGGGCGCTGGTGCGGAGTTTGCGGTGGATCAGGGTGATGGCGGCATCGTCGGGGTCGGTATCGGAGGCGGCGTGAGTGTCGGCGAAAGCGTCTGCGACAGAGGTGCGACTGTCTGCGGCATCATCACGATCGTGCCGGATGTCATCGTCGTGCCAGGCGTCATGGTCACGCCGGGCATCACGGTCGAGTTGAGCATCGCGCTCGGATCGAGCAGCACGGTGACGCCGAGCGTCCCGGTCGGCCGAATGGTCATTGTCGGTAGTGCGGCGACCGAACGGCATGGCGCGGGTGGTGTTGTCGTCCAACGTGGTACGAGCCGGTGGTTCGGGGCGGCGCAGGGTCGAGCCCGGGCGTTCGGGGCGGGGCGGGGTCGGGAGGTCGGCCTCGGCGACGGCTGCTTTCACCACCGCGTAGGCGGTGGATGGGTCGTAACCTTTGCGGGCCAGCATGCCTACGAGGCGGCTGGTTGCCTTGTCGCGGTCCAGATCTGCGGGGAGGGTGCGGAGTTTGCGGTGGACCAGGTCGGTGGCGCGGGTGTGTTCGTCGTCGGTGCTGATGGATTCCAGGGCGGGGGCCGCCACGTCGGGGGCGATACCTTTGCGGCGCAGTTCCTGAGCGAGCACCTTCTTGCCCTTGCCGGAGTATGTGTGCCGGGAATGCACCCACTGCTCGGCGAACGCCGCATCATCGATCAGCCCGACCTCGGCCAGCCGATCCAACACCCGCTCGACGACCGCGGACGCAAACCCCTTCTCCGCCAACTTGTCCGCCAGCTCGGCCCGGCTACGAGCCCGATCCGTCAGCAACCGCAAACACAGATCCTTGGCCTGCCCCTCGGTCCCACCCGCCCGCTCCCCCGCAACGCCCGTACCTTGCCGCCGCCCACCGCGCCGGAAACGCCGCCCGGAATCCCCCGCATACCCATCGGACTCTGGGCCGCCGCGGAATTCAGGGGTGGCGGGGCGCGATTCGGGTCGGGCGCGGGGTGCGGAGTCGCCAGCGTCAGCGGTGTGAGAGCCGCCCGGAGGACGTTCCGCAGCGTCCGACTCGATCGGACCACCGTCGGACCGCCACAGGCCGCCGCCCTCTCCGGGAGGCTTCCGACGGATCGAACGGCGTTGCGGGCGAACGGAATCGTCGAAATCGTCGGGGCGCGCTCGACCGCCGGACTCCAGTTGTTCGAGTTGGCGGCGGAGGCGCTCCACCGCTTCGAGCCGAGTCGCGCCGGGGTCGCGGGCAGGCCCGGACCCCGGCGGTTCCCGGTGCGGCATCGGTTAGAAGTCGACGGGTGCCTCGGCACCCGCGTCTGCGGTGACGTCGGCACCGATGCCGAGCTTCTCCTTGATCTTCTTCTCGATCTCGTTGCGCACGTCGGTGTTCTCCAGCAGGAACTTGCGCGCGTTCTCCTTGCCCTGGCCGAGCTGATCGCCCTCGTAGGTGTACCAGGAGCCGGACTTGCGGATGAAGCCGTGCTCGACACCCATATCGATGATCGAGCCCTCCTTGGAGATGCCCACACCGTAGAGGATGTCGAACTCGGCCTGCTTGAACGGCGGGGCCACCTTGTTCTTGACGACCTTGACGCGGGTGCGGTTGCCCACCGCGTCGGTGCCGTCCTTGAGGGTTTCGATGCGGCGGATGTCCAGACGCACCGAGGCGTAGAACTTCAGCGCCTTACCACCGGTGGTGGTCTCGGGGGAGTTGTGCACCATCACACCGTCTACGAAGTAATTGTGATTACCCTCTACCTCGATATCGAACCGGTGCATAGACCGAGTCTCCGGCTTAACATGAACATCGAGCACTCGGGCAGGCACCAACTTTTCTACCGGCTCGGAGAACTCAGGAACAACGTTGCCCAGACCGCGGAACCTGGGCAGCAGTTTGTATTCCATCGACGGGGCCATATAAGGCGCTACCAGCTCCTGAAATTTTACACTCGACTGCGTCGAGAACACGAGCACCGCAACCTGCGCTGCGCCTGCTGTCCGCAACCGCACATCCAAATTGTAGGTGTCACGCAGATAGTCACGCAACCGATAGCGCGACCCCTCTCCCATAGCCTCGACACAGATTTCGATGCGACCGCTACCACCAGCAGTCCGTTCCTGCAATCCCTTGGAGCGCACGGTGAATGAGCCATCATCCATGTACCAGACAGCCAGGGCCAGCGGTGTGAGAGCCTTCAGGTATTCCTCGGAAAGGAACTTCTTTCCGTCCCCCATGTAAACCGCACGCTGCAACTCACCGAGTTCCGGCAACGGGGTGAAGTCGGCGAACTTGGCGCCTTTGGCATTTATCCGTTCCGAACGCTCGATATTACCCAGCAGCGAAACCTTCCAGTCCAGGTATTCGTGCTGCTTTGCGCCATGCCCCATCCGGAAGCGAACACCGTTACGATCGTGCCGATTCGGCGAAAGGTTACCGTCGCCCATCAACGATCCCAGCACAACCTGGAACTGTTGTTCACCGAGTCGGTGCGTCTCTGTCGACATAACGCGATCACCAGCGATGATCTCCCCCGCTTCGCTCCAGCCTCCAGGGGTTCGGATGAGATGATTCGGAGTCGCGGCGAACTGAGCACGACCGTTGCCGGTCGACTTCTCCACAGTGAACTGCAGGAAATGGTCCGCAGGGCCATTGTCGAACCAATTCACCACGCGCCGAGGAACAATCTGATTCGTGTCAGGGTCGTACGACAACACCTCGACGTCCATCTTTTGATTGACGATCTTTCCGATTTTCTCGGTGGTGCCGTCTGCCAGCTGCACACGAGTGCTGTAATTGAAACACCCGAACATGACGCCGATCTTCTCGCGCAGCTGGTTGATGAAGATGGCGGTGGTGCCGGAGTTGTTGAGCGCACTGGTCATCTTGCGCAGGGCCTGGCTCATCAGGCGGGCCTGCAGACCGACGTGGCTGTCACCCATCTCGCCCTCGATCTCGGCGCGGGGCACCAGGGCGGCCACCGAGTCGATGACGATGATGTCCAGCGCGCCGGAACGCACCAGCATGTCGGCGATTTCGAGCGCCTGCTCACCGGTGTCGGGCTGGGAGACCAGCAGGGCGTCGGTATCCACGCCGAGCTTGCGGGCGTACTCCGGATCCATCGCGTGCTCAGCGTCGATCATGGCCGCGACACCGCCGTTGGCCTGGGCGTTGGCGATCGCGTGCATGGCGAGCGTGGTCTTACCGGAGGATTCCGGACCGTAGATCTCGACGATGCGACCGCGCGGCAGGCCACCCAGCCCGAGGGCCACGTCCAGCGAGATCGATCCGGTCGGGATGACCGAGATGGGCTGGTGCGCCTCTTCGCCGAGGCGCATCACCGCGCCCTTGCCGAAGCTCTTCTCCACCTGAGCCAGGGCGAGTTCGAGTGCCTTGTCGCGATCGTAGGCCTGTGGTGCCATCGTCTGTTCCCCTTCTCACGGGTTCGTTGTGTGGTTGGCGCCCACAGTAGAGGGCGGCACCGACAAGTTCCGTCGACCAGCTTAGACGAACACGTGTTCGAGGCAAGCGACACGCTGGCAACCGCCCTCGAACCGCAGGCCCCGGCCCGTTTCAGCCCCTGCGCTCCGGCGGCGCCACCGCGATCCGGTCCGCGCCCATCAGCGCCTGGGCCTGCTTGAACACCCGCAGCGAGGGGTGACCTCGACGTCGCTGATGCCGTCGAGCGAACCCAGCCGCTCGGTGACGTACCGGTACAGATGCGCGGTGTCCCGGCACACGATCGAGGCGACCAGATTGGTCGCGCCCGTGGTCGCGGCGGCGAACGCCGTCTCGGGGAAGGCCGCGACGGCGGTGCCCACCGCGTGCAGATCGGCCGGCCGGGTCCGGATCCACAGCGACGCGCGCACCCCGTACCCCATCCGCTCGATCGATATCGTTCACACCGCGAGACCGGCGAGGACCGTCACCGACGCACGACGGTCACCAGGTTGACCAGCGGCGCGCCGACGTGCCCCGTTCCCTCCTCGGTCGCCGGAAGCGTCCGCCCCGCGGCCCGCAGATACTCCGCCAGGCCGGTGCGCTCGGCATCCCAGCCACGCTCGGAGAACCACTGTGCCGCATCGGATCTCGGCTCGTTGTAGATCAGCCGCGCCCAATCGCTCTTGGCCTCGTCACCGTCCTGATCGGCCGCGGCCAGTTCGGTGTAGGTCTCCCGAGGCAGCGGCGTCATCTGCTCGATGGCGGCGCGACTGCCCGCCGCACTGGCCGAATCGAGGGTGCCGAACAGCTGGTCCTGCGCCTCGGGAGTGATGTAGATCAGCAGCCCCTCCACCAGCCAGGCGGTCGGCATCGAAGGATCGAATCCCTTGTCCCGCAGGGCATTCAGCCACTCCTCCCGCAGATCCACCGCGACCTCGCGACGATCGGCCAGCGGTTCGACACCGGCCGCGGCCAACGTCTCGCGTTTGAAGTCCAGCACCTGCGGGCGATCGAGTTCGTAGACCACCGCGCCTTCCAGGCAGTCCAGCCGGTAGGCGCGGGCGTCCAGCCCCGCCGCCAGAATCACGACCTGCCCGATGCCCGCTTCCCGCGCAGCCTTCAGATAATCGTCGAGATACCTTGTCCGCCCGGCGATATGGGCACGAAACGACGTCCCGAAGTCCGCCGACCGAAGAATGTGATCGCGGGTGAGTTCGGGATCGGGGTCGGCCAGCAACGCCCATTCCCCACCCGCGGCCCGCAGGAACAACTCGGCCAGCGGATCGACCACGAGCGGATCGTCCTCCCGCCCGGCAAGAGTCCGCGCGGCCGCCACGAACAGCGCCGTGGACCCCACGCTGGTGGTGATATCCCAGTCGTCCATATCACTTCGCATGGTCGATCACGCTATCGGCGACCCACCGAAATCAGCAGCCACCACGGCCCTGTCGGCGATTTTCCTCCACCACCGACGGGCCACCGCGCGTTTCCGCCACGAACGGCCACCACGCAACCGATTCGTGCAGCCCACATCGCATACCGGAAGACCACTCCGCCGAATCACCCGCGATATCCGCACCCACCGAAACCTGTTGCGTGCGTGAACAAGCACACTCCAGACATTCACCAGCAGTCGACGGGACATCGAAACCCGTTGCCCACGTAGCCAACAACGCCACCGGCCACCGACCGAACGACGAAACCCGCTGCCCGCGTGGAGAACAGAATTCATCCACGCGGACAACGGGTTTCGAGGAAGACCTACTTCAGCGTGCTGCCCGCGTCCACCGTCATCGGGAGCCCGGTGATGAAACGGGACTCGTCCGAGGCCAGGAACAGCACCGCGTTGCTGATGTCCACGGGCTCGACCCAGCCGACCGGCAGGACGTGCATGAACTGCGCGACCGGGGCGAAGTCCTCCTTGGTGGGGTTCTCCAGGTCGGGGCGGAACAACTTCATGGTGGCGTCGTTCATGAACATGGGGGTGTTCACGTTGGTGGGGTGCACCGAGTTGACGCGGATGGAGTGCTGACCGAGTTCGACCGCGAACGCGCGCATCAGGCCGACGACGCCGTGTTTGGCGGCGATGTAGTGGCCGGTGTTCGGGTACGCCTTGAGGCCGCCGACCGAGCTGGTCAGCACGATCGAACCGCCCTGACCACCCGAAAGGATGTGCGGGATACCGGCTTTCGCGGTCTTCCAGACACCCGAGAGGTTGATCCCGATCATGGTGTCCCAGTCCTGCTCGCTGGTCTTGTCCAGCGTCTCGCCGCCGTTGCCGATACCGGCGTTGGCCACGATGATGTCCAGCCGGCCCAGCTGTTCGACACCGATGTCGACCGCGGCCTTCAGCCCGTCGAAGTCCCGCACGTCGACCTCGGCGGTGACGATGCGGCGGCCCAAACCCTTGACCAGGTCGGCGGTTTCGGCCAGATCGGCCGGTGTGGACGCCGCGATGGCGTCGCTACCGCTCACCGGCTTGCAGACGTCGATCGCGATGATGTCCGCGCCCTCCTGCGCCAGCCGCACCGCGTGGCTGCGGCCCTGACCGCGTGCCGCACCCGTGATGAAGGCGACCTTGCCTTCGACCCGTCCGGTCATTTCTTCCTCGATTCGTTGTGCTGTCGAAAGTCGCCTTCCCCGTGGAAAGGCTTGATGTACAAGGGAATCCGTGCGTCCGGGGTTCGGGCTCAGGGATTCGGCGTGAAGTTGATGTGCAGGTTGGACAATCCGCGCAGGATGTAGGTCGGCTCGTAGTCGAAGTGCCGATCCCCTTCGGGCCCATGATGTTCCGCGTCGATCCGGATGTCGAGCATCCGATCCAGGATCCGCTCGAGCGAGATCCGCCCCTCGGCCCGCGCCAGCGGCGACCCGGGGCAGGTGTGGTTACCGCGCCCGAACGCCATGTGCTCACGGAAGTTCTTGCGGTCCAACCGGAATTCGTGCGGGTTTTCGAACCGCCGCGGGTCCCGGTTCGCCGCACCGGGGCAGACCATGACCTTGGATCCGACCGGCAGTTCGACGCCGCCGACCGTCGTGGCCCGCTTCGCCAGCCGGAAGCCGCTCTTGACCGGCGCGTCCATCCGCAGCGATTCCTCGATGAAGACCGGGATCCTGCTGCGATCCGCGCGCAGCGCGTCCTGGATGTCGGGACGCTCGCCCAGGATCCGCAGCGCGGAGCCGAGCATCTTGGCCGTGGTCTCCTGTCCGGCGCCGAACAGGAAGGTCGCGGACCGCACGACGTCGATCACCTCGGGGGTGGACCCGTCCGGGTACTTGGCCTGCGCCAGCTGGGTCAGCACGTCGTCGCGCGGGTTCTCACGGCGGTCGCTGATGTAGGCGCTGAACTTCTCGTCCAGCCATTCGAGCGGGTTGCCGACGACGATGTCGTCGTCCAGCGAACCGACCCGGGTGCCCGGACGCTCGGCGCCGAGCACGACGCGGAACTGCTGGTGGTCCTCCTCCGGAACACCCAGCACATCGGCGACAACAAGCAGCGCAAAGGGTTTGGAGTACTCGGTGAGGAACTCGCAGCTGCCGTTACTCACGAACTCGTCCAGCTGGCGGTCGGCCAGCCGCCACATGAAGTCCTCGTTCTCCTTCAACCGCGCCGGGGTGAGCAGGCGGTTCAGCAGCGAACGCGCGTAGGTGTGCTCCGGCGGATCCATCGTGACCATGTGCTCGGACATGGGCATCCCGGCGCGGTGCTGTTCGATGAGCGCGCCGATGTCATCGCCCTCGATCTCGAAGGGCAGCGGCGGGAACGGCCCGCCCACCGAGATCACCGAGGAGAACAGGTCGGGATCCTTGAACACCTCGGCCGCCTCCTCGTATCCGGTGACCGCGTACACACCGTGATGCGACTCCTGCGACACCGGGCATTTGGCCCGCATGTGATCGAAGTACGGGTGCGGGTCGGGTACTAGCGACGGGTCGGTGAAGTAATCGACCGAATCGAAATCAACCATCCGGAGATCTCCTGAGTGAGCTGGGCAACATACGGATGGTAACACAGTTACCCAATAGCGTGAATGAGGTTCTCATCGGGTCGAATCCGCCCCGCGAGACGGCTCACAGCAGCAGAATCACCGGGAAGCGGCAAATCCCGCCGCCACCGTGGCACATGGACGACACCACCGGGAACCACCGAGCGCGACCACCGCGAACACTCACACCGAGCCGCACCGACACTCCCCGCGGCTCACGTATGACGCATCAGAGAATGAGATTCTCCCAACTGGCGAGCAAGTTACTTGTCAGATGGAATGAGAATCCCATAATCACCAGAATAACATCTCATTCTCCTATATAGTACATCCATGTTCTCACCAGATGACCGGGGAACGAGGCAGCGGTGACCAGCCCTAGCGAGAAACCAGCCTGGAAGCAGCGAGCCGTCGAACGCTCCCTGCACACCGCCAAACTGCGCGCCGAACAGCGGGTGCAGCGGTTCCTGGACGCCGCCCAGGTGATCATCACCGAGAAGGGCACGACCGACTTCACCGTGCAGGAGGTCGTCGACCGCTCCCGGCAGTCGCTGCGCAGCTTCTACATGCAGTTCGACGGCAAACACGAACTGCTGCTGGCCCTGTTCGAGGACGCGCTGGCCCGCACCGCCGATCAGCTGCGCGCCGCGGCCGACGGCCGCACCCAGCCGCTGGACAAGTTGCGCACCGCCGCGGTGCTGCTGTTCGAGCTGTGCCGCCCCGATCCGGACACCGCGCGGCCGCTGTTCACCGATTTCGCGCCGCAGCTGCTGATCTCGCATCCCGGTCACGTGAAGACCGCGCACGAGCCGATGCTCACGCTGTTCACCGAGCTGATGGAAGCGGCCTGCGAGGCCGGGCAGCTGCGTTCGGAGGTCGCCCCGCGCCGGATCGCGGCCATGCTCATGCAGACGCTGATGTTCATCGCGCAGGCCGCCGCGACGTCCGGCGACGAGGGCCAGCAGCCGATCAGCGCCGACGAGGCGTGGGATTTCTGTGCCCGCGGCTTCGTCCACCGGGACGATCGAGCCCAGCGATGACCGGCGCGCGGACCGCCACCACCGGGGTCGTCGGTGCGCGCGTGCCGCGCCTCGAGGACGCCCGCCTGGTCACCGGCGCGGGCACCTTCGTCGACGACGTCACCCGCCCGGGCCTGGTGCACGCCTGTTTCGTGCGCAGTCCGCTCGCCCGCGCCCGCATCGGCGAGATCGACGTCTCCGAGGCCCGCGAACTCGACGGCGTGCTGGCCGTCTACACCGCCGCGGAGCTCAATCCCATCGCGCGCGAGATCTCCTACGACCTGGACATGGCCGGTATGCCGCCGGTGCCGCGCCCGCCGCTGGCCGAGGAGGAGGTGCGGTTCGTCGGCGATCCGGTCGCCCTGGTGCTGGCCACGGATCGGTACATCGCCGAGGACGCCGCCGAGTTGGTGATCATCGACTACGACCCGCTGGACCCGGTGGTCGACTACGTCACCGCCGCCGACTCGCCGAATCTGGTGCACGCCGGATTCGCGGGCAATTCCGCCGGGGAGATGGGCGGGCGGCCCGCCGGCGACCTGCAGCCGATCTTCGATGCGGCCGCACATGTGGTGCGCCAGCACATCTTTCAGCAGGCATATCTGCCGGTCCCGATGGAGACGCGCGGTCTGATCGCCGAGTGGTCCGCGCCGACCGCGGAGATGACGGTGTGGATCTCCACCCAGTCCCCGCACGAGGTCCGCGCCTTCTGCGCGCGACTGATCGGCGCGGACGAACACCAGGTCCGGGTGATCGCCCGCGACACCGGCGGCGGCTTCGGGCTCAAACAGCTGCCGCTGCGCGAGGAGACCTGTGTACTGCTGGCCGCGCGGGATCTGGGCCGGGCGGTGAAGTGGATCGAGGACCGCCAGGAGAATCTGATGGCCTCGGGCATGTCCCGGCACGAACATGCCGAGGCCGCAATGGCTTTCGACGCCGAGGGCCGGATTCTGGCCGCGTCCATCGCGCATGTGCAGAACGTCGGGGCGTATCCGACGCCCTCGCCGATCATCGGCGGCATTCCGGTCGGCATCCTGTTCCCGGGACCGTATCGGGTCACCGAGACCTCGTTCAGCGCGAAGTTCCGGTACTCCAATACCGTTGGCCGCGTGGCCTATCGAGGGCCGTGGCAGTTCGAATCGGTCGCGCGCGAGGTGCTGCTGGATCACGCGGCGCGCCGGATCGGCATCGATCCGATCGAACTGCGGCGGCGAAACATGTTGCGCCGCGACGAATTACCGTGGGCGAACCCGAACGGGATGACCTACGACAACATCTCCCCGCTCGAAACGCTCGAGCAGGCCGTCGAGATGCTGGACTACGAGGGTTTCCGCGCGGATCAGCGCAACGCCCGCGCCCAGGGCCGCTATCTCGGCGTCGGGACCTGCACCTATGTGGAGCCGACCACCGGCGCCACCCCGTTCCTGGCCACCGAGGGCGCGACCATCCGGATCGAGCCGACCGGCAAGGTCAACGTCTACGTGGCGGGCGGTTCGGCCGGCAACAGCCTGGAGACCACCGTCGTCCAACTCACCGCCGAGGCCCTGGGCGCGAGGTTGGCCGATGTGCGAACCATCCAGGGCGACACCGCGATCACCCCGTTCGGCGGCGGCACCGGCGGCAGCCGCTCGGGGTCGATGACCGCGGGCGCGATCGAACAGACCGCGGCGGTGCTGCGCGCGAAGATCCGCGCGATCGCCGCGCAGCGGTTGCACACCACCCCCGAGGAGATCGATCTCGCCGACAGCCGGGCCACTGTGCGCGGCAATCCGGACAGCGGCCTGAGCCTGCGCGACATCGCCGATATCGCCTATTTCCAAGCGGATTCGCTGCCCGAGGGCGTCACGCCGGGGCTCGAGGCCAGCGGGCGGTACAAGACTCCGCAGATCGCGATCTGGGCCAATGCGACGCACGTGTGCACCTGCGAGGTCGATATCGAGACCGGCGAGGTGACGCTGCTGCGCTACATCGTCAGCGAGGACTGCGGCCCGATGATCAATCCCAATGTCGTGGAGGGGCAGATCTACGGCGGCACCGTGCAGGGCATCGGCGGCGCGCTGTACGAACATCTGCCCTACGACGAGGACGGCAATCCGATCGCCACCACCTTCCTGGACTATCTGCTGCCGACCGCGACCGAGGTGCCCACGATCGAGATCGGGCACGTGACGACGCCGAGTCCGGGGCCGGGCAGTTTCAAGGGCGTCGGCGAGGGCGGTGCGATCGGTTCGGCCCCGGCGGTACTCAACGCGGTCGTCGACGCGCTCTCGCCGTTCGGGATCGAGATCCGCGAGCTGCCGCTGTCCCCCAGCCGGATCGTCGAGTTGCTCGACCGGGCCCGGGAGACGGAGCGATGAAACCCGCTGCCTTCGACTATCATTCGCCCGCCACCGCCGCGGAGGCCGTCGCCCTGCTGGCCGAGCTGGGCGAGGAGGCCAAGATCATCGCGGGCGGGCAGAGCCTGGTGCCGATGCTCGCGCTGCGGCTGGCGGTCTTCGATCATCTGGTGGATCTGCGGCGTCCGGCCGAACTCCGCGGCATCGAGGTCGGCCCGGATTCGGTGCGGATCGGCGCGGGGACCACGCATGCGGCGGTCGGCGCGTCCCCCGAGGTGCGGCTGGCGGCGCCGCTGCTGTCGCGGGCGACCCCGCTGATCGGGCACTTCCAGATCCGCAATCGCGGCACCATCGGCGGCGCGATCGCCCACGCCGACGCCGCGGGCGAATATCCCGCTGTCGCAACGACTCTGGACGCGGATATCGAGGCCCTGTCACCGCGCGGTCACCGCACGATCCCGGCCGCCGACTTCTTCACCGGCATGTGGGGTACCGCACTGGAACCGGACGAGATCGTCACCGCGATCCGATTCCCGGTGCGGCACGGCCGATCCGGCTTCGCCATCGAGGAATTCGCCCGCCGCACCGGTGATTTCGCGATGGCGGGCACGACCCTGGCGGTCCAGCTCGACGCGGACTCCCGAATCTCGCACTGCGCCATCGGTTTGTTCGGCCTGGCCCCGACCCCGGTCCGGGCCCGCGCCACCGAGGCTGAACTCCTCGGGCGGCCGGTCGCCGAGGTCGCGGCGCGGGACATCGGCGCGAGCGCGACGGCGGAACTGACCGCGATCCCCGCCGACGTGCACGGTTCGGCCGCATACCGCCGCCGGGTGGGCGCGACCATGGTGGCGCGGGCCTGGCGACGCGCCGTGCAGGAGGCGAGCATTAACGGTTCCCTCACCTTGTGGCGGGGGATTTCCGGCTCAGACCGCAACCGAACCACGCCCCCGGAGGAGGTGAGCCGACTGTCTTACATCCTCGACACCAACGTGGCCCCGTTCTGCCACGGCCAGAATCACTCTGGCAGCGTTCCGGTCCCGACTGTCCGCGAAACCGCAAACCTCGCACCGGAAGTCCCTCTCGTGCAGTTCAAGTCGCTTGGCTCTCGCGAAACAAGAACTACACGTCATGGTCGTATAGGCGGGCCGGACCAACACCACCGTCCGTCCGCCTCGCGTAGCACGCTCGATCAACACCCGTTTCGCCGCACCGATCGCGGCATCGGCCGCCTTGCGAGCCATCGTGGACTTCGCCAGGAACGCCGGTTCGAAATCCTCGACAGCGATCAGGTCATGAGTACGGACAAGTCGTGTGGCCCAGACCTGGGAATCATGGACGGTCTGCCTGGTAGCTTTTCTCGCCAGCCGGGCAGTTTGCCGCTGCGCCTCACGGTAGCCCCTGGACTGCGGTCCCCCCTTCCGTCGGCGCCGCGCCATCTTGCGTTGCGCTTTCGCCAACTCGGCGGCGCACCGCTTCCGATGCCCGAGATAAGGCAGATCGAAGCGAGGATCGGTGGTCGTCGCCGTGGTAGACACACCCCAATCGATACCGATACTCCCCTGACCGGGCGGATGGAACTCGACTTCCCGACGGATGACGAACGACGCATACCAGTGGCCGAGGCTGTCACGGTAGACGCGAACCGAGGTAGGCAGCGACGGCAGTTCCCGCGACCACACCACTGGGATCGTGACGCCCTTCGGCAACACCAAACGGCCATCACGGATCGAGAACCCGCGCGCCGTGTATTCCAACGACGGCAAGGAAGTCTTGCGGGACTTCACCTTTGGACGACCGCACCTGGTCACCTTGAACGAGCGGTCCAATGCTTTGGCGTAATCACGAAGCATCTGCTGTTGAGCGACCTGAGAACCCGCCCTCAACCACGGCAATCTCGCCCGCGCCTCGGTGAGCAGCTTCCCGAGCCGCACGAACGTTGGTTTCTGCCCGGACTTCTGCTGATGCACAGCCTCGTTCCACAACCAGCGGCAGCGACCCCACTCGGCCAGCAGCGCAGCCGCAGCGCTACGTCCGGGCCGCAACCGGTAGGTATACCGCACCACCTCATCCACTCGAACATACTATCGAAAGATGCTGTCGTAGCAACTCTGATGCCTCACCTTTTCGTAGCCACCGCAGGTACAAGTTCGACGGTTCGTTCGGCCGATTGAGGCCGTATCAATCCCCGGAGGAAGAACGTGTTGTCACGTGACGACGGCGTCACGCATCGAGGGCCCCTCGGCGGTACGGCGGTGCAGACGCCGCCCCGCCGCATCAGGCACATCCGGATCGAGGCCGGTGCGGTCACGGCGGACTACCAGGCCGGTGCCGAACAGATCGCGGATATCGTCGCGGAACTACGCACGAACGCCGGGATCACAGTGATCGTGGACGACAACGTCCGCCCGGATCTACCCTCCCTACCCTGCGCGGGCCTGTGGGACTGAGCAGTAGGTTTCGACACTGATCGATATCAACGCCGATCCGCCGCGTCCTGATCCCGGACGCGGCACGGCTGTCGGCGAACCCCTGTTCAGCCGACCGGACTGAGATCCGCGCCGACCGGCGGGATATCCGACAGCCCGCTGCGGAACACCTCGGTGGTCCCGACCGCACTCACCGGCCGCGCGGCCGCGGTCAACGCCTGCGCCTTGAACGCCTGCGCGGCCACACTCAACCGGTGCAGCACCGGATCGACCCGGTCCTCCGGCGCGGTCGGCCAGCCCTCACCCCAGACCACGACCTCGATGCCGCCGTCGCCCAGCGCCTTGAGCAGACCGCGTCGCGCGCGCGGATCCCCTTGGCACACATCGCAAGCCACCGCCAGCGCGTGCGGCCGACGCCCCTGCCCGCGCGAGGCGAGCACGTCCTCGAGGGCGATCGAGTCCGCGCCGAGGATGCGCAGCGGTCGCGGGTCCGAGTTGTCGGCCACCAGGACGGTGACCTCCCAGCCCGCGATCGAACGGTCGAACAGCCAGCCCCCGGCGTGTTCGACGACATCCGCGACGCTGGTCGCGACGACGTCGAGCCGGTACCGCATGGTGCCGCGCTGGTCGCCGGACTCTTCGGCGTCGGTCAGTTCACGGGATCGACGGGAGCCAGATCGCGCGCCAGCGATCTCGTGTACTCGGCGAACACCTCGGGCAGCGGGATCGAGTGATCTAGCAGCCATGACATCTCCATTCCATTGATGAAAGCGACGATTTCCATAGCTCGGATGTCGGGATCGAGGTCGGCCCGATACCGTCCGGCCTCCTGATTGCGCCGGATGATGTCGGCGACGATGCCGACCGCCACTTTCCATCGGTCGAGCATGCGGTCGTGCAGTGGGGCCTCGGGCACCAGATTCTCCACGAGCAGCACCACGAAGGTGCCCACGAGGTCCGGTGAACGTTCCATGCGGTCGGCGACCTTGCCGATCTCGACGATCAGATCACCGCTCAGGTCGGTATCCGAGGCGTCGTCGGCGTCGCGGGCGTCCAGAACCGCGTGCAGGAGTTGGTCCTTGGACTGGAAGTGATGCAGCAGTCCGGCCGGACTCACCCCGGCCTCACCGGCGATCTGCGCCAAAGTCGTACTGCGCCAACCATTCCGGGTGAGCAGTCGCTGAGCGACCGCCAGGATGCGCTGGCGGCGGTCTTCGCCTTTGGCGCGCAACGAGGCGTAGGGACGAGGATCAGTCACGAGAAGCTCTCTTCGATCGAACCTAGTGAACACACAGTAGGTTGGTTGGGGGTGCTGTGACAAGGGTCTCAAGCCGGCAACCGTCGATGGGTACTGACGATAATCCCATTCTCGCAGGTTGAACTGCCCTAATAGGGGCAAATTCGGCCAAGGTTGGTGTATGAGCCTCTCCTCATGTGATAACTTCATTCCCATCGGGATTCACGGTCTCCGGGCGCAGCGCCGGGGAGCCACGCGGGCACCCAGGCCCCGCCCGGCCCACCGGACTCCACCCGGACGAGCCCGCACCGCCATCGACCAGGCGCCGATCCCGCGAAACGAGAACTCCCTTGGAGGGTGATGATGTCGGTTCCCACCAGTAGCGCTTCGTTGTACCCGCCCGGCGGATTCGGGCCGCCGAAGGATCGTCGCGGCCACGC
Source organism: Nocardia macrotermitis (assembly GCF_009604405.1). Taxonomy (GTDB): domain Bacteria; phylum Actinomycetota; class Actinomycetes; order Mycobacteriales; family Mycobacteriaceae; genus Nocardia; species Nocardia macrotermitis. Next base: position 540,543 of record NZ_WEGK01000003.1, on the reverse strand, counting down.
CAAGGGCTCGGTGGGTCTGCCCGCGGGCACCGAGGTCTTCTCGGCCGACAACCACATCTCCCTGGCCGACGACATCTTCTACGAGCGGTTCCCGGAGAACATGAGGGACCGCGCGCCGCGAATCTGGTACGAGGACGGCGCATTCCAGATCGGGCGCAAGGGAAAGTCCTTCCTGCCAGGGGATTTCAGCAGTGTGCTGATGCAGTACGACCCGCTGGACGGCTCGGGCAGCGCCAACTTCGACGCGCGCGCCGCGGATCTGCGCGCGGACGGCATCGCCAAGGAACTCGCCTTCCCGAATGCGTTGCTGGCCTTGCTGTTCTATCCCGACAAGGAGGTCCGCGAGCTGGCGTTCCGGGTGTACAACGAGTACATCGCGGGGCTCCAGGAGCGTTCGGGCGGCAGCTTCTACGGCGTCGGGCTGATCAACTGGTGGGATCCGGCCGGTGCGCGCCGCACGCTCGACGAGCTGAAGTCGTTGGGGCTCAAGACATTCCTGCTGCCACTCTCGGCCGGTAAGGACGACGAGGGCAAGGTCATCGACTACGGCAGCACCGCGATGATCCCGGTGTGGGACGCGATCGAGGAGTCCGGGGTGCCGGTCTCACATCACATCGGCGAATCCCCGCTGTCCGCGCCGTGTGAGGTGAACAGTGTGGTGGTCGGCATGATGCACAATGTCGCGCCGTTCCGGGAGTTGTTCTCCAAGTACGTGTTCAGCGGCATCATCGACCGCCATCCCGGCCTGAACATCGGATGGTTCGAGGGCGGCATCAACTGGGTGCCCTCGGCCATCCAGGACGCCGAGCACATGAACGCCTCGTATCAGCACATGTACAACCGGCCGATCGAGCACGAGGTGCGGCACTACTGGGACAACCACATGCGCGCGTCGTTCATGGTGGATCCGCTGGGGCTGTCGCTGATCGATCACATCGGGCGCGATCGGGTGATGTGGTCCTCGGACTACCCGCACAACGAGAGCACCTGGGGTTATTCGGAGAAATCGCTGGCCGGGGTGGTCGAGGCGGTCGGACCGCAGGACGCGGCGAAGATCGTCAGCGGCAACATCACCGAATTCCTGGGCCTGTGACCATGACCTCCTCCACCACCGGCACGCCGGCACTCGTCATCCCCGAGGTACCCGACCGGGCGCGCATGCGCCGCGAGACCGGCGCGCGGCTGCGCTCGTCCATGGCCAAGCAGGGTGTCGACGCGCTGGTCCTGCTGAACAACAGCAATGTCGTCTACGCCACCGGGGCCAACTGGCCGCTCAACGACGCGGGCCTGTCGCACGTCGAGCGACCGGTCGCGGTCGTGGTCGCGGGTGATCCGTGGCCGCATCTGTTCCTGCCGTTCCGGGAGGGCGCGTCGGCCGAGACCGAACTGCCCGCGGATCACCTGCACGGCCCGCTCTACCTCGAATTCGACGAGGGCGTAACGGAATTCGCGAAGATTCTCGCGGATCTGATTCCCGCCGGTTCGGCCGTCGCGATCGACGAGTACACCGGGGCGATGCTGCGGGCGCGCTCGGATCTGTTCCCGGGGACCGCGCCGACCGACGCCGCCCTGGTCGTCGGCCCGGCCAAACTGATCAAGACACCCGACGAGATCTCCTGCATCCGCACCGCGGCCCGGATCACCGATCAGGCCATGGTCGACGTGCAGGCGGCGCTCGCGCCCGGACGCCGCCAGATCGATCTGTCCGCGCGTTTCGTGCGCCGGGCCTTCGAACTGGGCGCGAGCGCGACCATGCTGGACGCGATCTGGCAGGTCATGCCCGACACCAAGGCCGAGGGCGTGTGGACCACGCACGGTGATCTGGCGCTGCCGCTGCTCACCACCGAACGCGAACTCGCCGCCGGTGATGTGCTGTGGACCGATGTCAGCATCACCTACGGCGGCTACTGCTCGGATTTCGGCCGCACCTGGACCGTGGGCGCGGAGCCGAATGCCCGGCAGCACAAGCAGTTCCAGCGCTGGCACGAGATCCTGAGCGCGGTACTGGACGTCGCGAAGGCCGGGGCGAGCGCCGCGGATCTGGCGCGCGCGGCCACGGCCGCCAACGATGGGGTCAAACCCTGGCTGCCGCATTTCTACCTCGGTCACGGGATCGGGGTGAGCGCGGCCGAAACACCCATGATCGGAACGGATCTGGGCGCGGAGTTCGACGAGAACTTCATCTTCGAACCGAACATGGTGCTGGTTCTGGAGCCGGTCGTCTGGGAGGACGGCACCGGCGGCTACCGAAGCGAGGAGATCATCGTGATCACCGAAGAGGGCTCGATCGCCCTGACCGACTACCCGTACGCGCCCTATGCGCACTGAGGTGATGCCGGACGATCGCGCCCTGCGGCATGGGCGGCGCGATCGCGCACTGGCACAGATGAAAGCCCATGATCTGGACGTTCTGGTGCTCGGCCGACAGGCCAACGCCCGCTACGTCGCGGGTGCGCCCCAGCTGTGGGTCGCCGGAACCCGTCCGTTCGGACCGGTGGCCACGGTGGTGCGGGAGACCGGCGCGGTCCACCTGCTGAGCACCTGGGACGAGGGTGTGCCGGAGGACATTCCGCACGATCACCTGTACGGGATGATGTGGAATCCGATGAATACCATTGCGGCACTTCGGGATATCCCCGGTGCGGCGACCGCGGTGCGGGTAGGCACCGACGCGCTCTCCCCGAATTTCGCGAAGCTGCTGCCGCTGGCGTTCCCGAATGCCGAACTGGTCGACGGCGAGCTGGCGATGCGCACGGCGCGGCGCATCAAGACCGCCGAGGAGATCGCGGTATTGCGCGGCGCGCTGCGGGTCGCCGAGGAGGGTCTGGCCGCGACCGTGGCCCAACTCGCTTCCGGCAGTAGCGAACAGGTGCTGATCGGCGCGATGCTCGAGGCGATGACCGCGGCCGGGATCAGCACTCCGGCCTCACAGGATTCGGTGTGGGTGACCTCCAAGGAGCACCCGTGGCGGCACGCGGGCGCGGATCGGCGCGCGCACGAGGGTGATCTGGTGGCGTTCTCGGCCGGGGTGCTCGGCGACGGGTACATCGGTGAGGTCGGCCGGACGTATCCGGTCGGGGCGGTCGGTGACGGTGCCCGGAAGTTGTATCGGCGCTGGGATGCATTGCAGGACAGGCTATTCGAGGCTTGCCATCCGGGGTCGAAGGCCGCGGGGTTACTCGCCGCCTACGAACTCGCGGGTGAGCCGTTGCCCGCGATGCCGGTCGCGCGCGGTCTGGGCATGGGCTTCGATTCACCCGTGGTCTCACCGCAGCTGCGGGCCACGGCCGAGGCCGAACTGCTCGAGCCGGGCATGGTGCTGTCGGTCACCGGTTATGTCTGGGAGTCCGGTGTCGGCGCGGTGTTCGGCCGGGACGCGGTGTTGATCACCGACGACGGTTGCGAGGTGCTCACCTCCGCACCCCACTGGGAGCACTGAGAGGTCCGGAGCCCGCCACATCGCAGGCTCCGGATCTGCTGTCCCCCACTTATTTTCAGCGAAGAAGGCGAGCATGTCCGAATCCGAACAGCCCTCGAACGATCAGCCCTCCGCGGAGGAGATCATCCGCTACGAGAAGGACACGAAGACCAGGATCGCGACGATCACCTTCGACCGGCCCGATCAGCTCAACGCGCCCACCGTCGCCGCGCGACTACGTTACGCGGATCTGCTGCACCGGGCCAGCGTGGACGACGAGGTGAAGGTGCTCGTCGTGCGGGGTGCGGGCGACGACTTCGGCACCGGCGCGGATCTGCCGGAATTCATGGACATCCAGAAGGATCCGTCGCAGAAGCGGCGGCTGGCCGAGTACCGGATCGGCGAGGACGAGGTGCGTTATCCGCCGCAGGACTCCTTCCGGCACGGCGCGACCATCAGCCAGTGGTACGCCAACGCCTCGGCGGGCTGCCGCAGTCTCCAGGAATTCAAGAAGATCAGCATCGTGGAGACCAAGGGCTACTGCTACGGCTGGCACTTCTATCAGGCCGCGGACGCGGATCTGGTGATCTCCTCCGACGACGCGCTGTTCGGGCATCCCTCCTTCCGCTACTACGGGTGGGGCCCGCGCATGTGGACGTGGGCACAGACCATGGGGCTCAGGCGTTTTCAGGAGATGGTGTTCACCGGACGCGCCTTCACCGCGCAGGAGATGTACGAGTGCAATTTCCTGAACAAGGTGGTCCCCCGCGACGAGCTCGAGGCCGAGACCGAGAAGTACGCGCTGGCCTGCTCGCGTAATCGCCCCACCGACACCGTCTTCATGCAGAAGGTGTTCTTCGAGGTGATGAAGCAGCATCAGGGCGAGTACATGGGCAGCCTGCTGAGCGGGTTCTTCGAGTCGATGGGCGGGCATATTCGCGCCGATGACGACGAGCTCATGCTGGACGACGCCTTCGACAAGGGCCTGAACAATTCGGTGAAGGACAACGACGCGCAGTTCCCGCCGGACTTCCGGCTGAGCAGGTCGGGCCGGAACAAGAAGGTGTAGCCGCACCCGGGTGCGTGGCGAAAGTCGGTGAGCGAGAATGTCATCCAGGCAGACCACCCGTGCCGCGGAACCACCGCTGCGCGGGTGCGTGGTGATCGATCTGTCCAGTGGGATCGCGGGCGGATACTGCACGCGCATGTTGCGTGACGGCGGCGCGCGGGTCATCAAGGTCGAAGCGCCCGAGGGGGATTCGCTGCGATCCTGGTCGGCGTCCGGTGCCGTGATCGAAAGCGGTTGCGACGGTGCGCTGTTCGGATTCCTGGCCGGTGGTAAAGAAAGTGTGCTGGCGGATCCGGATCGCACCGAGGATCTGGATCTGGTTGACACGCTGCTGGATTCGGCCGACGTCGTGGTGTGGTCGCGAGGTTCGCGGCTGACCGAACATCCGCGGTTGAGCGTGTCCGCGATCCGGCGTGCGCATCGGCATCTGGTGGTCACCGCGATCACGCCGTTCGGGCTCGAAGGGCCATGGAGTGACCGTGCGGCAACGGAATTCACGTTGCAGGCGTGGTCTGGGGGGATCGTCGGGCTGGGGCGCGGTGCGCCCGAACAGGCCCCGGTGTATATCGGCGGGCGCGTCGGCGAATGGTTCGCGGGGGCATACGCTTCGGCGGCCACCATGACCTCGCGGTTACGCACGCTGGGATCCGGGACCGGCGAGCTGGTCGATCTGTCCGTGCTGGAGACGCAGATTCTCGGGCTCACCTATTTTCCGGTGTCGTTCTACGAGGCCCTGGACCGGCCGTTCCGCACCCAGCGGCGGTTGAGTGTGCCGGGTGTGGCGAGTGCCGCCGACGGGATGGTCGCGCTGGGGTGCGGCACCTCGCAGCAGTGGTTCGATCTGTGTGCGATGGTCGGGCATCCGGAGTGGATCGACGAGGACACCGACCTGTCGATCACCGAGCGGGCCGGGAAGAACGCGCCGGAGATCTTCGCCTGGCTGGCCGAGCAGCCGACCGAGGTGATCCGGGATCTGGCCTCCGCCTTCAGGATTCCGAACGGGCCGGTGGTCAACGGGGCCAATGCCACCGCGATGGATCATCACCTCGCCCGGGAGAGTTTCACGGTGAATCCGCGCGACGGGTTCGCGCAGCCGCGTCCGCCGTATCGTCCGGACCCGAACTGGTTGAGCGAGCCGTTGCCCGCGCCCCGGCTGGGTGAGCACACCGCTCGATATCGCGCCGCGCGTCCCGAACGGCATGACACGCGCCCGGCGGCGGCATTGAATCCCCTTCCGTTCCAGGAACTTCGGGTGCTGGACCTGACCACCTACTGGGCGGGCCCGTGCTGCACCCACTATCTGGCCATGCTGGGCGCGGAGGTCATCCACGTCGAGTCCGCGAGCCGCCCCGACGGCACCCGCCTGATCGCGGGAGTGCCTGCGACACAGGAACAATGGTGGGAGTACTCGCCGATCTTCTCCGGGCTGAACACCAACAAGAAGAGCATCACCCTGGACTTCCGTTCCGAGCGTGGGCGTGAGCTGCTCTCGCGTCTGGCCGCGACCTGCGATGTCATCGTGGAGAACTACACGCCGCGGGTGCTCGATCAGATCGGCCTGGATTACCCTGCGGTGCAACGGCTTCGACCGGATACGATCATGGTTCGGATGCCCGGCTTCGGGCTGGACGGGCCGTGGCGCGACAATCCGGCCTTCGCGTACGTCATCGAGGACACCTCCGGCCTGACCTGGCTCACCGGCCACCCGGACCGAAATCCCTTGGAGCCCTACTCGATCGGCGACCCCAACGCCGGTGTGCATGCCCTCAACGCCCTGTTGCTCGCGCTGGAACACCGCCGCCGCACCGGCAACGGCATGCTGATCGAGGCCGCCATGGTCGACGCCGCCCTCAACGTCGCCGCCGAACAGGTCATCGAACACTCCGCCTACGGCGCTCTGCTACAGCGCGACGGCAACCGCGGCCCCGAAGCCGCCCCCCAGAACCTCTACAAAGCCTCGGGCACAGACGAATTCGGCAACCAGGACTGCTGGATCGCCCTCGCCGTCACCACCGACGACCAGTGGCGGTCCCTGACCAAGGCGCTCGGCGACCCTCTCTGGGCCCGATCCCCCGACCTGTCCACGGCCACCGGCCGACGCCGCGAACACGACACGATCGACACCCACCTCACCGAGTGGTGCGCCGCCCGCGACAGCGATGAGATCGTCCGAATCCTCTGGGACGCAGGCGTTCCCGTCGCCAAGGTCATGCAACCCCACCGCCAGCCCGAAATCCCCCAGCTCACCACCCGCGACTTCTTCGAACCGGTCCCCCACCCCATCGCCCACACCGCCCGCCACAGCACCATCCCCATCCGCTTCTCCGCCGGCCCCGACCGATACCACCGCACCCCGGCACCGCTACTCGGCCAACACACCACCGAAGTACTTGCGGCACTGGGCCTCACCGCCGCCGAGATCGACGAACTCGAGTCCGAAGGCATCATCGGCGGCTCCCCCGCCGTCATCCGCACACCCGTGAAGAACGACTGACCACCGTGCCAGCAAGCCGAAATCCACACCACCACAATCACTGCGGCGACGACCCCGAAACTGGCGGTGTGCGGGTCAGCGATTCCTGCTTCGGCAGCGGCGAAAGCCTGAGCGACGCATCGGCTACCGAGGCGAGAAGGCATACGGTCGCGCGAATCCACCGGCCTCCGGGCGGTGAGCCCTGCAACGAGATCACGCCCAACCTCGTAGTCGTACTTCCCTCACCCGGAATCCGCTCGGGACCGGACAAGCTCACCGCGAGACGATGCGCCGCCATCGGCTCACCGCACGCGGAACCGAACTCCGTGTGGCAATGGGATGTTCTCTACCCAGCGGCCCTCGGCGTCGAGTCCCGATACGGAGAACGCGCCCTGCGGATCTCGGCGGAATTGTTGAATTCCGATCCAGCCGATTTCGGGGAGCTGGATCGAATCGTATTCCGCGACCGTGACGTCGGTGGCGTAAGTTGCCGCGGCACTGAGGTTTTCGGAGCCCATCACCGATCTCACACCGCGCGTCCGGCGACCGCGAGTGCTTCTTCCGGGTTGTCGCCTTCGCTTTCGAAGGCGGCGCCGCGGATCGATTTCAGGTCGTTCTCGCCGGGGTGGTTGAAGATGACGGCAGGTTCCGCGACGGCCTTGGTCGCGGCGTCGCGCAGGATCTTGCGTAGCCGGACGACGCCCACGTCGCTGGAGCCGAGGTGTTCGTTCTCGCGGTCCATGATCGCGCCCTGGCTCTCCTGGACCGCGAGGTCCTCGAAGAACAGGTTGTTCAGGCCGGAGAAGTGGTCGCGGCCGAGGGTGTCGCGGTCCTGGCCCCAGCGGTCCTTGCCGCGCATGTCGGCGGTGAAGTCGTCGGGGTTGCGGGTCAGGGGGGCGACGTGGCGGCCCAGCGGCATGGTCGGGTCGAGCGGGTCCTCCTTGTTGTACCAGATGACCCACTGCATGCAGTGGGTGTCGTCGATCGGGACGATGCAGAAGGCCGCGCGCTCGTCGTTCTGCGGGACGAAACACCAGAACGGCGCGATGTATTCGGTGACCCGGTAGTAGTGGCCGCCGCCCGGACGCGGGCGATCCGCGTAGATGCGCATGCCGTAGGGGCGGTCCCGGACGATGATCGAGGGCGCGGCCTCGTAGGCCACCTGATCCTGGCCGGGGAACTGGGTCTTGTGCAGTTGACCCAGATGCGCGGTGTCGACCAGACCTTCCAGGCACTGGACCCAACCGCACCGGGTCACCCCGACCACGGCCTGACACTGCGTCTCGTCCAAACCCATGAAATCCATGTCGGGGAACGGTGGTTCGTCGCCGTCGCCCAGATACACCCAGATCATTCCGGCCGCTTCCCGCACCGGATGCGCATTGACCGGCAGAATCTCCCGGAATCGGTCCCGCCGCTGTTCGGGTTCGGTCGGCACCGCGACGCAGCGACCGCCGCTGCCGAACTCCCAGCCGTGATAGATGCAGGTCAGGCTGGTGCCGGAGTTGAACCCGAGGGCCAGTGAGGCACGGCGGTGCGGGCACTGCTCGTCCAGGCAGCCGAGCGAGCCGTCGGCGAGCCGGTAGATCACCATCGGCACACCCAATGCCTTGGCGCGCACCGGATCCGCGCCCGCGCGCACCGCCGCGCTGCGGGCTACCGGCATCCAGAATTTCCGCAGATAGGTTCCCATCGGGGTGCCGGGCCCGACCTGTGAGATCTGCGCGTTGTCAGCGGTTTTGAGCACGGTGGCTCCTTATCGTCGGAGGGGGCTGAACGAAAGTCGGCGTCCTACAGATCCAGAACGAGTTCGGCTGAGCGACAACGGGATACGCACGGCAGCATGGTGGTCCCGCTCTCCTGCTCGGCGGAGCTGAGCACGAAATCGCGATGATCGAGATCGCCCTTGACGACCGCGACCTCGCAGGTGCCGCAGATCCCCTCGGTGCACGAGGAGGCCAGCGGGATTCCGGCGTCGGTCAGCGCGTCCAGGACCGAGGTCGCGGCGTCGACGCGCACGCGCTGTCCGGTCGAGGAGATCACCACGTCGAACTCGTCGTCGGGGGTCGTGCGGGCCACCGGTTCGGGCGCTTTGAAGCGTTCGAGTCGCAACCGGCTCGGATCGGCCAGTGCCGCGCCGCACGCATCCATCAGGGGTTCGGGGCCGCAGCAGTAGACCAGGCCGGTCGGCGGCAGCTCCGCGAGCAGTCCCGCGATATCCGGGTAGCGGCCGTCGGCCTCGTCGTCGGCGTGCACGGTGACCCGGTCGGCGGGCAGCCCCGCGATCTCGTCGAGGAACGCCATGGTCGAGCGGGAACGTCCGGTGTAGAGCAGATGCCACGCGCGCTGCTGCTGTTCGAGGCGGCGCACCATGGCGATGATCGGGGTGATCCCGATGCCACCCGCGACCAGAATATGTTGGGCGGCAGCATCTTCCAGCGCAAAAGCGTTGCGCGGGCCGTCGACCTCGAGCAGCGCACCGACCGGCAGCGCGTCGTGGATGTGACTGCTGCCGCCGCGCGAATCCGGCTTGCGCAGGACCGCGACGGTCCAGCGTCGCCGATCGTCCGGATCGGAGCACAGCGAGTATTCGCGCACCATGCCGTTGGGGAGACGCAGGGCGAGGTGCGCGCCGGGCTCCCAGCCGGGCAGGTCCGCTCCGGTGGGATCGACCAGGGTGATGGCGGTGACGCCCTCGGCCTCCCACGATTTCTGCTGAACCCGCAGGGTTCGAGTGCTGTCGCTCATCGAATCGTGTCTTCCGGGGTGATGTTCGAGTGATGCGGTGAGGTGCGGCCGGTCGACATACCGGGCTGGGCAGCGCCGCCGTCGGGTTCCTCACATCGGAGAATATCTTACTATTAAGATTATTACCCGAGCTTTTCTCCTTTAGCAAGAGGAAATTCCGTGCGACCCGAGATGCAACATGCCTGCAACATGTGACCATGTAGAGCCACCTGTACCGGCCGCGAAGAGCACAGCAGCGGCACAGCATGGGCGCTCAGAGTTTTGAACATCTGTTCAACAACTCCACCCAGTTTTGAACACTCGTTAAAGTGGATCGCATGACCTCCCGCAGTGAGCAACGGTCGACAGCACGCAGGCGTGCGTATGATCCCGAGCGCAACCGCGGAGCCGTCCTGGCCGCGGCGCGACGACTCTTCGCCGCGCAGGGCTACGACGCGGTGAGCATCCGGGCCATCGCCGCGGAGGCCGGAGTGACCGCGGGACTGGTGATGTCGTACTTCGGCAACAAGGACGGACTCTTCCGCGAGGTGGTCGGCGGCGGCGCGGGCATCGGCACCGACGTCCTCGCCCACGCCGACGACGGCCCGGAACGACTCGCCCAGGCCCTGGCCCACGCCTACCTCGAACGCTGGGACCGGCTACCGTCCGACGATCCCTGGCCCGCCCTCATCCGCTCCGCACTCACCCACCCGCCGAGCGCGACCATGCTGCGCGAGGTATTGGAGAAGCAGGTCAGCGGCCCGCTGGCGCGTCTACTCGAAGGTTCGGCCACCGCCGACGCGACCGCCGGACTGGTGCGCAGCATCCTGTTCGGCGTGATCATGGAGCGCTACCTGTTCGCGCACGAACCCGCCCACTCCGTGCCGACCGAACAACTCGAACCCGCGCTGGCGGCGGTACTGGCGGTCGCGCTGCAGGATATGCCGACCCGCGAAGACACCGCGGACACCAGTGCGGTGACCCGCATCCTGCGCGAATGGCAGACGGAGTTGCCCGGCACGGATGTCTCGGCCCTGTCCGTCTTCGGCCGCCTGCACCGCTGCTTCCTGCGCTATCAGACCCAGATCAGCCGGATCGTCGAACAGCACGGCATCAGTTTCGCCGCACTCGACGTCCTGACCGCACTGCGCCGTACCGGCGCGCCCTACCGCCGCACCGCCGGAGATCTGGCCACCTCCAGCCTGGTCAGCACCGGCGGAATCACCTTGCGCGCAGACAAATTGGTGGAGGCAGGACTGATCCGGCGCGAACGCGACGAGCACGACCGCCGCATCGTCTACCTGCGACTGACCGACGCCGGACTGACCCTCACCGATCAACTCATCGAGGACCATTTCGCCAACGAACTCGAGATGCTCGCCGGACTCGTCCCGGCCGAACGCCGCCGACTCGCGGCGTTGCTGGAACGCCTGGAACAGTCGCTGGAGATCGCCGGTCAGCAGGAACGCAAGGGTTAGAGCTCTCTGTACCGTCCCCGATCCGGCCTCCCGCGATCGCCCGAAGAGTACGCCCCTCGACACAAGTCATGATCGCGTTCGGATGGGCAGTTCTCACAGCTGACCGTTGGACTCGCTAAGCCGAATCCGCGTGCGGCTCTTCGGCTTTCGCAGGCTCCACAGCGAGAATGGACCGCTCCAGCTTGCGCAGCAGATGCGCCAGCCCGGCCTGCTCGGTGGCGGTGAGCCCGGCGAGCATGCGGGCTTCGTTGGCGAAGTGATCGTCCGCCGTCGACTCGAGCACGCGCAGCCCCGCTTCGGTCAAGCGGGAGTAGACGATCCGCCGATCGTCCGGATCACGTTCGCGCTCCACCAGACCCGCCTTCTCGAGCCGATCCACCCGCAGCGTCATACCGCCCGTGGTGACCAGCGCCATCTCGGCCAGCTGCCCCGCCGTCATCCGATAGGGCGGGCCCGAACGGCGAAGGGCCGCAAGGACATCGAAGGCGGCCATATTGATGCCGTGCCGGTCGAACAGTGCGGTCAGCGAGGACTGGTAGTAGATGTAACTGCGATGCAGCCGCCCGAACACCTCCAGCGGGGACACATCCAGGTCCGGTCGCTGGAGATGCCATTGCGCGACGATGTCGTCGACCGCATCCCGGTCCGGGTCCGACCGCGCCACACTTCCTCCCGTTGGGCTAGAACGAATTTCGCTGAAACGAATTTCGGATGACGGTATCGGCCAGGCTACTCGCCGACCGCACCGGGTTCGGCCGTCAGGCACGCGATGGCGTCGATCTCGACGGTCGCGCCGTACGGGAGCGCGCTGACCTCGACGAAGGTGCGGGCCGGGCGCGCGACGGCGAACAGCCGCTCGAATTGGCGGTTGGCCTCCTCGCGCAGCGACAGATCGGTGACGAAGTAGGTCAGTTTCACCACGTCGTCCAGGCCGCCGCCGGCGGTGGCGAGCCGCTCGAGCATCCGATCGGCGGCCGCGTCCAGGGCCTCGACGCGGCCGGGCACCGGCACGTAGTCGCGATCCACCGACAGCGCGCCGGATACGAAGACGAACTGCCCCGCGCGCACGGCCGGACGGTAGGGATGCTGGGCGGAAACCGCAGTTGACATGGGGTGATCTCCTCGGTCACGGAACCGGCTGATAAAAACCTTTAGCGCTAAGTTAATTTGCCACGCGGCGGTGGTCAACTCCATCCCCGGTCGTGTTGCGACTCGGTTAACCCGCAATAACAGCAAGTTTCGACCGATGTCAAGGGTTGACCGCAGATGTGAGCCGGTCTATATCTTAGTGCCAAATGATTTAGTGCTCAGTGAATGATCTCGCTGAGGATCGGAGAGATACCTCCATGACATCCATCGCAAGCGCGGCCGATACCGCCGCCATCGCGGCCCGCCTCGAACGACTGCCGATCAGTCGCTGGCACATCAAGGCCCGCATCGCCGTCGGCGCGGTCACCTTCTTCGACGGCTTCGACCAGCTCATGATCGCCTACGCGATGCCGAAGATCGCCAAGCAGTGGCATCTGACCACCACCGCGAGCGGATGGGTGATCGCCGCGGGCGGCATCGGCATGCTCATCGGGTCGCTACTGGGTGGTCGGCTGGCCGACCGGATCGGGCGGATGCCGGTTGTCATCGGCTCGATGGTGCTGTATTCGCTGATGAGCCTGGGTATGGCGATGAGCAGCACGCTCGCGCTGTTCGTCGTCTTCCGCTTCGTGCAGGGGCTGGGCCTGGGCGCGGAGGTCCCCGTCGCCACCTGCTACATCGGCGAGATCTCCAAGGCGCGGCACCGCGGCCGATTCGTGCTGCTCTACGAGACGATCTTCCCGGTCGGGCTGCTGCTGTCCTCGATCGCGTCCTCGTGGGTGGTGCCGCACGTCGGATATCGCTGGCTGTTCGTCACCGGTCTGATCCCGATCGTGCTGCTGCCGATCCTGCTGAGACTGCCCGAATCGCCGCGCTGGCTGACCGCGCGCGGCCGGATCGCCGACGCCGACGCCGCCATGACCCGTATCGAGCAGGAGATCACGGCCTCCGGCAAGATCCTGCCGCCGCCCGAACCCGTCCCCGCCGGTGCGCCGGCGCGGGCCGCGAGTCTGCTGGACCTGTTCCGCGGCCGGTATCTGCGACACACCGCCGTCATCGGATTCACCTGGCTCACCACATTTTTCGTCAACTACGGCCTGACCTCGTGGCTGCCGACGCTGTACACCGGACGATTCCACGTGTCGCTGACCACCGCCCTGCACTACAGCGTCATCACCACGCTGGTCGGGGTCGTCGGCTGCGTGCTGGTCGCGTTGCTCATCGACGGACTCGGTCGCCGGATGTCCATCGCCTTCGCGCTCGGCCTGGCCGCGGCACTGCTGTTCCTGACCGCCGCCGTCGCCACCGGCAGCGCGTTCAAGGTCATGCTGTGGTGTTCCGCCTCATCGCTTTTCGTGTTCTCGGTGACCCTGGCGCTGTATCTGTACACCACCGAGGTCTTCCCCACCTCGATGCGCGCGCTGGGCGTCTCGTTCGGCGGCGCGTGCGGCCGGCTCGGCGCGGTGCTGGGCCCGCTGCTGGTGGGCTGGCTGCTGGATCACGGTGCGCTGCATACCCTTTTCGCCATCTTCGGCGCGATCGCGCTGGCCGGTGCGCTGATCTTCGGGCTGTTCGCCATGGAAACGAAGGAGAAGACATTGGAAGAGATCACCGCATGACCGGCGCATCGAAGGCGTTGGCCGACAAGGTATTCGAGCCCGTGCCCGACGAATTCCTGCTCGCGGGCAACTGGAAGCACGGCGCGGGCCCCGCGACCAGCGTGATCGATCCGTCGACCGGATCGGAGTTGCAGCGGGTCGGGCACGCGGACGTCGCGGACGTCGACGCGGCGGTCAGCGCCGGTGCCGCGGCGGCCGCCGACCCCGCGTGGCGCGGTTTGCTACCGCATCAGCGGGCCGCATACCTGCACCGGATCGGGGCCGCCATTGAGGGGGCGGCCCCGCGCCTGGCGCTGTTGCAGAGCTACAACACCGGTAAGACGGTCACCGAGACCGGCGCCCTGGTTGCCAGCGCCGCCAACACATTTCGCTATTTCGCCGCCGTGCTGGAGACCTCCGACGAGGAGCTGACCACACCGCGCGGCCCGTACCTGACCATGAGCGTGCACGAGCCGATCGGCGTGGTCGGCGCGATCACGCCGTGGAACTCCCCCATCGCCAGCGACGCGCAGAAGATCGCGCCCGCGCTGGCCGCGGGGAATGCCGTGATACTCAAACCGGCCGAGTGGACGCCGCTGGTGTCGCTCGCCCTGGCCCGGATCATCGACGAGACCGGACTGCCGCCGGGACTGCTGTCGGTATTGCCCGGCCGCGGATCGGTGATCGGCGACGCGATCGTCGGACATCCCGGGGTCGGGAAGGTGAGTTTCACCGGCGGCACCACCACCGGTCGCACGCTCGCGCACGCGGCCGCGGAGAAACTGATGCCGGTATCGCTGGAGCTGGGCGGCAAATCGCCGACCATCGTGCTCGCCGACGCGGATGTCGAACAGGCCGTGAACGGGGTGCTGTACGGCATCTTCTCCTCCTCGGGGCAGAGCTGTATCGCCGGATCGCGGCTGTTCGTGGACGCCGCGGTCTACGACGAATTCATGGAACGGCTCGTCGCCAAGACACAGGCACTGCGGATCGGTCCCGGCCGCGAACCCGGTGTGCAGGTGGGTCCGCTGGTGCATCACCGGCATCGGGATTCGGTCGCCCGGTACGTGGATCTGGCACGCAGCGAAGGCGGTCGGATCCGTTGCGGCGGAACGGTTCCCGATGATCCCCGGCTGGCCGACGGCGCGTACTATCTGCCGACCGTCATCGACGGGCTGAGCAACGACGCGCGAGTGTGTCAGGAGGAGATCTTCGGCCCCGTACTGGTGGCGTTGCCGTTCCACAGCGAGGCGGATCTGATCGCGCAGGCGAACGACACCGTCTACGGTCTGGCCGCGGGCATCTGGACCCGGGACTATCGGCGGGCCTGGCGGCTGGCGCGCGCGCTGCACACCGGCACGGTGTGGATCAACACCTACAAGCAGTTCAGCATTTCCACGCCGTTCGGCGGGGTCAAGCAGAGCGGATTGGCAACGGAGAAGGGGCGCACGGGAATTCGCGCCTATTCCCGGCAGAAGAGTATCTATCTGGGCATGGACGACGCGCCGATCGCCTGGGCGGAGAACTGACCGGAACCGCCGTGAACCGGATCCGGCGTCACCGGAAACCGATTCGCGATGGGGACTTGCCGCTCATATAACTTAGCGCTAAGTTATTTATTGCTCAAACAATCTGGAGGCATTCCCATGAACGAGCCGATCGCCCGGCTACGGGCACTTCGCTCGGTGGAACTGCGGACCGTCGCCTGCCCCGAATCCGTGGACTTCTACACCGAGATCTGGGGTCTGCGCACCGTCGAACAGGACCACGACGTCGCCTGGCTGCGCGGCAGCGGCGCCCAGCATCACGTGCTACAGCTCACCGCCGCCGAGCGAAACGGGTTGGGCCGCATCAGTTTCGCCGTATCCACCCCCGCCGACGTCGACGCCGCCGCGCGCCGCCTCGAACAGCTCGGCATCCCGGTGCTCGAGGGGCCCGGCCCGGTCGCGGACGCCGGTGGCGGCTACGGCCTGCGGTTCGCCGATATCGAGGGCCGCGTCATCGAATTGCTCACCGGCACTTACGCCGTCGCCGAACTCGGCCGTCACGACGCGGTGCCGGTCGGGGTCACCCACGTCGTGCTCAATACCGTCGACATCGACGCCGCCGTCGCCTTCTACACCTCGGTGCTGGGCATGCGGGTCTCGGACTGGTCCGAACACCAGATGGCTTTCCTGCGTTGCAATTCCGACCATCACAGCATCGCGTTCAACCAGGCGGGCTGGACCTCGGTCAACCACGTCGCCTACGAGATGCCCAGTGTGGACCACTTCATGCGCGGGATCGGGCGGCTGCGACACAGCGGCATCACCCCGCTGTGGGGTCCGGGGCGGCACGGTCCCGGCGACAACACCTTCTCCTACTTCGCCGATCCAGCCGGGCTGGTGTGCGAATACACCAGCGGGATCGCGCAGGTCGACGAGGATCGGTGGCTGTGCCGGGTGTGGCGGCGTATTCCGGAGCTCTCCGATACCTGGGGAACCGCCGGACCGCCCTCGCCGCAGACCCGCACCCATATGGCGGGGATCGCGGATCCCGGTGCGTTCGAACGCTTTCCGGAGTTGCGCGAGCGGATTCCGGGGGCGGTCGAGGCCAGCGAGATCGGTGCCGGCGTCCGCGTCGCCGCCGGGAAGTACTGAGCCATGGCCGATCTACACGTCACCGAACTCGGGCCGCTGGACGCCCCGCCGATCGTGCTGCTGCACGGAATCGGCGGCAGCGCGGACACTTTCGTCGCGCAGTTCGCCGACTGGGCCGACCGGCTGCACGTGCTGGCCTGGGACGCGCCCGGCTACGGCCGCAGCGCCATCCCCGAAACCCCGTGCACCATGGACGATTACGCCGATCGCGCGGCCAAGGTGATCACCGACCGCTGCGGGACCGCCCACGTGCTGGGCATGTCGTGGGGTGGGGTCATCGCGACCCGCCTGGCGCTGCGGCACCCCGAACTGCTGCGCAGCTTGATCCTGGGCAGCTCCACCGTCGGCTCGGGCGCCGACCCCTCGGCCGCAACGGCTATGCGCGCCCGAGCCGACGAACTGGATGCCGTCGGGGCGGAGCGGTTCGCCGCCGCGCGCGCACCGAAACTCCTGTCACCGCAGGCGGATTCGCAGGACGTCGCCGCGGTCGCGGCCGCGATGGCCGGCGCTTTGCGGCCGGACGGGTATCGTGCCGCGGCCGAATCCATGGCCGCCACCGACCACACCGCCGACCTGCCGAACGTCCACGTGCCCACCCTCGTGCTGGCGGGCGATCAGGACGGCGTCACCGGGGTCGCGGCCGGACAGATCCTGGCGGGCGGCATTCCCGACGCGGTGTTCGTCACCCTGCGGGGAGCCGGGCATCTGGCCAATCAGGAGCGGTCCGAGGCGTTCGACGCCTGGGTCGAATCCTTCGTCCACATCACCGAGCGGTTGCGGAACCGCTAGACACACAAGGAGATTCATCATGGACTACTCGACATCGGATCTGGCCGAGTTCACCGATTCGCTGGTGCTGACCCGCGCCAGCCGCCACGAGGACTGGGACGCGCTGGGCTTCCAGGCCAAGGCCGGTGAGCGGTTCCGGCGCGCGCAGATCCGCTACGTCGGTTCCGGCGCGACCGGCAACCACGACGACGACCGCCGCATCATCGCCTCGGAGGGCTTCACCTTCTCCAATATGATGCTGCCGCCCGGCGCCGAGGGGCCCGAGCACACCCATCACGACGCCGAGGAGGCGTTCTTCGTGCTCGAGGGTGAGATCGAGGTCGGCGTGCACCGCGACGGCAAGGTCGAGACCCGCACCCTCGGTTACCGCGACATGATCGTGGTGCCCGCCGGCGTGCCGCGCAGCCTGAAGAACAACGGCGAGCAGACCGCGCTGTTCTGCGTCGTCATCGGCACCCGCAAGCCCCAGGTCCCCACCTACCCGGAGACCTCGGCGATGCACGGAATCACGCGCGACTGATGTTGGCGGGCAGGACGATTCTGATCACCGGGGCCGGTCGCGGCCTGGGCCGGGCGATCGCGGGACGGCTCGCGGCCGATCACGCCACCCTGTGGCTGGCCGATGTGCGGGCGGACTGGGGCGAGGACGCCGCCGCCGAACTGCGGGCCGCGGGTGCGGACGCGCGGTTCGTCCCGGTCGATCTGCTGGACGAGGATTCGGTGGACGCGATGTTCGCGACCATTGCCGCCGACGGCCCGCTCTACGGCGTGGTCAACAATGCCGCGCTCGCGGATGGCGTGGGCGGCAAGGCAATTCACGAACTCGCGGCCGCCGACTGGGACCGGGTGGTCGGGGTCAACCTGCGCGGCACCTTCCTGGTGACGCGGGGCGCGGCGCGGGCGCTGATCGCGGCCGGTGCGGGCGGGCGGATCGTGTCGATCGGCTCGGACGCGGCCCGGTACGGATCGCCACGCCTGACCCACTACATCGCCGCCAAGGGCGGGGTGGCCGCGCTGACCCGTACCGCGGCAAGGGATCTCGGGCCGTACGGCATCACCGTCAACACGGTGTCGCCGGGGTTGACCGAGAGCGAATCCGCCGCGTTCGTGCCCGCGGCTCGGCACGAGCTGTACCGGCTGAACCGGGCGTTGGACCGGCCGCAGCAACCCGCCGATCTGGTCGGCGCGGTCGCCTTCCTGCTCGGCCCGGAGGCCGGGTACATCACCGGCCAGGAACTGGTCGTCGACGGCGGCTTCGTCCTGCACTGACGGCACGGAAAGGACAACGGACACAATGGATCTGAACATCGGTGGCCGCACCTACCTGGTGACCGGCGGTAGTTCGGGAGTGGGTGCGGCCACGGTCGCGCTGCTGCTGGAGGAGGGTGCGAACGTCGTCACCTGCGCCCGTGATGTCGAGCGGCTGCGCGGGGTCGTCGGTGCGCTGCCCGGTGCCGAGCGCGTGTATGCCGCCGCCTGCGATGTGCGGGACACCGCCGCGGTCGACGCCCTCGTGACGGCCGGGGTCGAGCGTTTCGGCGGGCTGGACGGCGTGGTCAACAATGCCGGAAAGTCTCGGATGGTGCCGAGAGCCGAAGCGGGACTCGATGATTGGCGAGATGAACTCGACCTCAAGTTCGCCAGCGTGCTCAACACCGTCGACGCCGCGCTGCCGCTGCTGCGTCGCTCGCCCGCGCCGGCCATCGTCAATATCAATGCCGTGCTGGCGCGGCAGCCCGAACCGCGGCTGGTGACCACCGGCGCCGCCCGCGCCGGACTGCTGAATCTCACCAAGTCGATGTCGATCGAATTCGCGCCCGAGGGTATCCGGGTGAACACGGTCGCGCTCGGCCTGGTGGATACCGGGCAGTGGCGTCGGCGCTACGAAGAGTCCGGTGGCACTGCGACTTTCGCCGAATGGGAGGCGGAGATCGCCGCCGATCGCGGTATCGGCCTGGGCCGGTTCGGCCACGCCGAGGAGGTCGCGGCCATGATCGTCACCCTGTTGTCCCCGCGCTCGTCCTATGTGACCGGCGCTGTTCTCGACGTCTGTGGCGGCGTCGCCCGTTACATGTGAGAGGAGCGCGAACAGTGCGTCGAAATGGTGGAGACCTGCTGGTGCAGGTGTTGCGGGAGGCCGGTGTGGACACCGTCTTCGGCATCGTGTCCGTGCACAATCAGCCGCTGGTGGAGGCGGTCGCGCGGGAGCTGCGGTTCGTGCCGGTGCGGCACGAGGCGACCGCGGTCAATGCCGCCGACGGATATGCCCGTGCGACAGGCGGTTTGGGGTGCGCGCTGACCAGCACCGGCACGGGTGCGGGCAATGCGGCCGGGGCGTTGGTCGAATCCCTTTCCGCGGGAACGTCGGTGCTGCATGTTACCGGTCAGGTGGAGAGCCGGTACCTGGGATCGGGTCGGGGGTTCATTCACGAGACCAAGGATCAGCTGGGCATGTTGCAGGCCGTGTCCTATTATGCCGCAACGGTTCTCGATGCCGCGTCGGCGGGCAAGACGTTGCGGGACGGGGTGGTGCGGGCGTTGTCGCGGCCGGGCGGTCCGGTCAGTGTCGAATGGCCGATCGACCTGCAATACGCCGAGCAGGAGATCAGCGTCGAGGAGTTGGTCGTCCCGCGGGCTCCCGGGCCCGACGCCGGGCAGCTCGAGGCGGCGATCGCGGCTTTGGCGACCGCGCGACGGCCGGTGATCTGGGCGGGTGGCGGTGTCGCCCGAGCGGGCGCGGAACTGCTTGCGCTGGTTGAGCATTGGGGTGTGCCGCTGTTGACCAGCAACTCCGGTCGCGGTGCGGTTCCCGAGGATCACCCGCTGTGCATCGGGAACTACGGCACCTCGCCCGCGGGGCGGGAGTTGCTCGGCGAGGCCGATCTGTTGCTTTCGCTCGGAACGCATTTCCGCTCCAACGAGACCGGTGACTACAGCATGCCGGTGCCGGCCGCACATGTGCAGGTGGATCTCGATCCGGCGGCCAACGGCCGGGTGTATCCGGCGACCGTGCCGGTGACCGGCGATATCGGCGAATTTCTGCGCGCCGCAATCGAATCCGGACGTCTCGCGCCCGTCGACGCCGCCTGGACCGAGCGCGCTCGCACCACCCGTGAGCAGGTTCGGGCAACGCAGCGGCACGGGCTCGGCGACCATGCCGTCCTGTCCGACGCCGTGCGCGCCGCACTCCCCCGGGACGCGGTGATCGCGCGGGATGTCACCATCGCCTCCAGTTCGTGGGGCACCCGGCTGCTGCCCGTCTACGATCCGCGCGCGAATGTGTTCCCGCGTGGCGGCGGTATCGGGCAGGGGCTGGGTATGGCGCTCGGCGCGGCGTTGGCCGACGAGACCCGCCCGACGCTGGCGCTGTGCGGCGACGGCGGGCTGGCGGTGCACTTCGGAGAGATCCTGACC
Source organism: Nocardia macrotermitis (assembly GCF_009604405.1). Taxonomy (GTDB): domain Bacteria; phylum Actinomycetota; class Actinomycetes; order Mycobacteriales; family Mycobacteriaceae; genus Nocardia; species Nocardia macrotermitis. The sequence continues at coordinate 519,849 of NZ_WEGK01000003.1, read as the reverse complement.
ATGGCGCAGGAGAAGCCGTGGCTGGTACTGCTCGTCTGCAACGACGGCGGCTACGGGGTGCTGCGGAATATGCAGCAGGCCAACGGGACTCACACATATGCGGTAGATCTGGTGAATCCGGACTTCGCGCTGCTGGCGGAGTCGATCGGGGTGCCGTATCGCCGCATCGAAGGCCCGGATCAGGCGACGACGGTACTCGCCGAGGCCGCGAGTCTACAGGCGCCCGTGATCGTCGAGGTCGATCTGGTGGCGTACGGGCCGATGCGGACGGCGTTCACGCCGCCGGTGTCGGTGCCGACGGCGTCCTGACCGGGACGCTCACCTGCCGCACGCAACGCATGGCAACTGATCACAGCGCCGAAATAGTTGGCGCACAGGCATTTCGACCGAAGGAGGTCGCGATATGGGAGTCGAAACCCTCGAGCTGGTAGTGCGCCAGCTGCGCTGGGAGGCGCGCGAGGTCGTATCCGTCCGGCTGGAAGACGCCGACGGCGCGACGCTCCCCGACTGGACGCCGGGCGCACATATCGATCTGCATCTGGGCAACGGTCTGATCAGGCAGTATTCCCTCTGCGGCGACCCGGCCGACAAGACCGGCTACCGCGTCGCGGTCCATCTCGCCCCGGACTCGCGGGGTGGTTCCCGGTATGTGCACGACGGTCTGCGGGTCGGCCGGCCGATCACGATCAGCCTGCCGCGCAACAACTTCGAGCTGCTCGACGCGCCGAGCTATCTGTTCCTCGCCGGAGGTATCGGCATCACACCGTTGCTCGGCATGATCGGCGAGGCGCAGCGGCGGGGTGCGGACTGGGAACTGCACTACGGCGGGCGCACCCGCGCGGCACTCGCGTTTCTCGACGAACTCCTGCCGCACGGTGACCGCGTGCACGTCGTCAGCGAGGATTGCGAGGGCAGACTCGACCTGCCCGAACTGCTCGGTGAATCACGTTCCGGCACACTGGTTTACAGTTGCGGACCCGAGGGCATGCTCGGCGCCGTCGAACAACTCGGGGCGGCCTGGCCCGAGGGGACGGTCCGGCTCGAACGTTTCGCGCCCACCGCACGGTCCAGCCCGACCGAAGCGGCAGGCGAGCAGCCCGTGCGGGTGGTGTGCCAGCGCTCGGGCATCACCGCCACCGCCGCCCCGGGGTGCAGCATCCTGGACACTCTGGAAGAGGCCGGGGTCGACGTGCCCAGTTCCTGCCGCGAAGGTATCTGCGGCAGCTGCGAAACGACTGTGCTGCAAGGTGTTCCGGACCATCGCGACGATGTGCTGTCCAGCGCCGAACAGACCTCCGGGAAAACCATGATGATCTGCGTCTCCCGGGCGCTCACCGACGAGCTCGTGCTCGACCTCTAGGAGAATCCAATGAACGACCAGTACCTGGTCATCCACCAGGCTCGCACCGGCGAACCCACCCCGTACGAAATGAAACTGGCCGGGGCCATCGAGGAGGTCTTCGGCGGTGGCGACCACACCCTCGAGGCCCTGGTGGCCGGGCTCAACGGCCGCAGCATCTACGCGCCCGACGGCCAGGCATGGACCGCCGCATCCTTCACCACCGAAATCGCACGGCTGGGAGCCCGCTGATGAACGAATCACCCACTGCCACACTGACTGCCGACCGGATCTTCACCACCGGCATGCGCGACCAGTGGCACGCCATCTGCCCGTCCGACTTCGTCGAGCGCGGCGGGATGCGGCGCATCACCCGCCTCGGTGAGGACTGGCTGCTGTACCGGCAGTCCGACGGGACGGTGCGGATGCTCGCCGACCGGTGTCCGCATCGCGGCGCGCCGCTGTCGCTGGGTCAGCATCTCGGTGACCGGATCGCCTGCCGCTATCACGGCATCGAGGTCGACGGCGGCGGCACCGTGGTGGCCGTGCCCGGTATGCCCGGCTGCAATCTCGAGGGTAAGCAGCTCGTGCGGAGCCTGCCCGTGCGCGAGGTCGCGGGCGCGATCCTGGCCTGGTTCGGCATCGATCCGGCCGCCGAGCCCGGCCCGCTGGAGCTGCCCGGCCCGCTCGTGGACGAGGACACCGCCGCGTTCCTGTGCTACGCCGAATGGGAGTCGCCGTGGCGCTGGGCCATGGAGAATCTGCTGGACCCGATGCACGGCGCGTTCCTGCATCGCGATTCGCACACCATGTTCGCGGGCGGGACCACCGCGCGTTTCCGCATCCGCGAGACCGACCGGGGTTTCTTCTTCGAGAAGACGGACCAGCGCGGCGTCAACTTCGACTGGGTCGAGTTCTGCCGCACCGGAATCGACTGGGTCGACCTGGAAATCCCCTATCCGCCGACCGCAGGCCCCGGCGGGCAGTTCGGCATCGTCGGGATCGGGACTCCGATCGACGAGCACCGCACCGCCGTCTTCTTCTGGCGCTACCGCAGGGTTACCGGGTGGGAACGCGACGTCTGGCAGTTCCTGTACCGCACCAAGCTGGAGGAGCGGCACTGGCACGTCCTCGAGCAGGACCGGGTCATGCTCGAGCATATGGCCGCCGACGCCGACCAAGCCGAGAACCTCTATCAGCATGATCTGGGTGTGTTGAGATTGCGTCGCCTCTACCGTGCTCAGGCGCAGGAACAGGCGGACAAGGCCGAGAAACTGGCGGCGAAGTAGCGCTGCTTCGAGGTTGATGGCCAGTGACGCCGCACGGCGTCACTACATCAGCCCACCGTACGTCTCCGTCACTCCGACAGCCCGAAATCGACTGTCTACCAAGGAATATCAGGCGTGCAGGGTAGGCCGGTAGACGAGTTCCTGGATGCTGCCGTCGAGGGTGCGGGCTTCGAGCAGTTCGAGGTCGAAGTCGGCCGCACCCCCGAAGATCGGTTCGGTACCGGTTCGACCCGTGATGACCGGAAAAACGGTCACCTGCACACGATCGACCAGCCCCGCCGCCAGCAACGCCCGATTCATCGACAGACTCCCGTGCGACCGCAACGGCACCTCGGACTCCCGCTTGAGCCGACCGACGACATCGACGGCATCCCCACTCACGACGGTCGCATCCGGCCAATCGAGCGGCCCGGTGAGCGTCGTCGACACCACCGTCGCAGGCAGATTCCGCATCCGGGTAACCCACGCATCGCCCACCGTCTCCTCGGTCCCAGCAGCCAGCATCTGCGCGAACGCCCGATAAGTGTTGGCCCCGAACACCATCCGCTGCGGCTCCGCATACAACGCGAGCCGCCGCCCGAGCAACTCGGGCCCCTGCTTCCCCCAGTACCCACCCCAGTCCCCACTGGCCGTACCGAACCCATCAAGACTCGAGAAAACATCCACGGTATAGGTGACGCTCACAGGACTCCTCCTAGAGTGCAGTCGATCAGGTCACAAATACAGACGCCCACCCCCACCGAAACTCATCGCCCCTTCCAGTTCGATGCGAGCGCTGTCGACATCAGCCCGCTCGGCGACACTCCTACGCCAATTATTCGTTCTCGGACCGCTCGGCACCCGATCCACGGCGGGTGAACCGAGAGATCTTCTCCGCCAACGCCATCGGATCCGCAGGACCGTTGACCGCGTCGAAATCGCCGACCAACTCGGCCAGTCGCGCACATTCAACTGCCCTCCGATCGCGCACTCCACCTCCACAATCCACCTCGGCGCACCACATCCGCTGAGATCGAGCAGCATCGACCGTCATCGTCAACCGATGCTGTATCACCGCGACCGCCCGAGCCGCATGCTCCACTGCCAGCAACAACCTCACCAACTCGCCGTCCGACAACGGCGTCAACGGCCGCTCCATCAACTCACCGACCGCAGCCAGCAACGCGTCCGCAGTCAGCCCGCCATCTTCCACCCCTATCGAATCCATGTTCGAATGCTAACGCCGAAAAGCCTCCAGGAACACCCCTGAGCCAATGTGAAATCAGAATCTTCACCCTGGACAAGTGACTCAATCACATTCGCGCACACTATATTTCACTGCACATACGTATCAGTCAGTCCGATAGCGGGCGCTGCCGATGCTCCGTCGCACGAACCGGCCGCGACACGCATCGAGCAACCGGGGATGCCCACCGGTTCAGCATCATCGGACGACCCGCTCGACACACACCGAAGTATCCCGAAATCCCCATGACTTGCCGACGGTATCCCGCTAACGTTCCGGCATGGCATGTTTCGCCGCAGGGCGCACCCGGCGCTGAGTAGACGACTCACCGATTGCCGTGCAGCCCCACCGGGGCGCACGGATGCAGGCGAATCTACTCAGCGGAAGACAGCGACATGCGTATACGAATGTGCACGGAGGCCGATCTTGTTGCGGCCGTTGATATTACGATCGAGGTTTTCGGTCCCTTCTATGAACAGACCTTCCGGGCGATGGTTACTCCCGAGGTTTTCGAACACCAGCACGACACCTGGGACGAGGACTATCGGCGGATGGTTCCTGGGCTGCTCTGCCCTACGGAAGGCAGGCACGTCGCGGTGGCCGAAGAACGTGGCGAGATCGTCGGATACGTTGCGTGGCACAGTGATTCGGATCGACGACACGGCGAGATAGACGTGCTGTGCGTGCGCGGGAATCAGCGCGGCAAGGGGATCGGGCGGATGCTGTGCGAGCGGGCCATCGCGGGCATGTGAGAGGCCGGGGTCGAAGTCGTCCAGATCGGCACCGGTGGCGATGATTTCCACGCCCCGGCCCGACGGCTGTACGAATCACTCGTGTTCAGTGCGGTACCGGTGGTGGTCTACCTCCGGGGTATCGACGACGGGTCTCGGCAGACTCCGTCGCGCTGACTTCGCCAGCCACCACGCCGCAGGTGTGGCTCGTCGTCGCTCCGGCGCGCGGGTCACGCCTGCGGTGCTGCGCGGTCCGGCATGGGGAAAATCTCCGAATTATTGTCAACAATCTTGTCAACGATTATGTTTGCTCCATGGCCGCTGGGAAGCACATCACATTCACGAAGTCCGCCGGGTGGTTGGACTGGTGTCCGGAGCCGGGTGCACCGAGGTTCCGGCTGCCTGTAGGGGCGGTCGATGCGCACTGTCATGTGTTCGGGCCCGGGGAGCGGTTTCCGTTCGCGCCGGAGCGGAAGTACACGCCGTGTGATGCGTCCGAGGAGCAGTTGTTCGGGTTGCGGGATCGGCTCGGGGTGGGGCGGAATGTGATCGTGCAGGCCACTTGTCATGGGGCCGACAATCGGGCGATGGTGCACGCGGTGCGGGCTGCCCGGGGGCGGGCGCGGGGGATCGCGACGGTGCGGCCGGATGTGAGTGAGGGTGAGCTGCGGGCGTTGGATGAGGCGGGGGTGCGGGGGGTGCGGTTCAACTTTCTGAAGCGGCTGGCCGATACCGCGCCGAAGGACGATCTGGCCACGATCGCGGCGAAGATCGCGCCGCTCGGGTGGCATATCGTGATCTACTTCGAGGCTCCGGATCTGCCCGAGCTGGAGGATTTCTTCGCTACGCTGCCCATCGCGCTGGTGGTCGATCACATGGGTCGCCCGGATGTGGGGCGGCCGGTCGACGGGCCGGAGTTCTCGAACTTCCTGCGCTTCGCCGAGCGGACCGGAGCCTGGGTGAAAGTCAGTTGCCCCGAACGGCTTTCGCTGAGCGGGCCGCCCGCGCTGGACGGCGAGCGCAATGCGTACACCGACGTGGTTCCGTTCGCGCGCAAGGTGATCGAGGAATTTCCGGACCAGGTGCTGTGGGGCACCGACTGGCCGCATCCGAACCTCACCGACCACATGCCCGACGACGGGCTGCTGGTCGACCACATCCCGCATATCGCCACGACGCCGGAACTCCAGCGCAAGCTGCTCGTCGACAATCCGATGCGGCTGTACTGGCCCGGTGAGATCTCCTGAACCACAACCGCTTTCACTCAGCTCGACAAGGATCGACCATGCAGCGTTGCAATGCGGCCAACCGGTTGGACCGGCTGCCCATCTCCCGGTACCACTACCTCACCCTGGCCGCGGTCGCGATCGCGTACTTCTTCGAATTCGCCGACATCAACAGCTTTTCGATCACCGCGCCGCGACTGATCAAGCTGTGGAAGGTGAGTGTCGACGAGATCGCCTATGTGACCTCGCTGTCGTTCGTGGGCATGTTCATCGGATCGCTGGCCGCCGGCTGGATCGCCGACCGCTGGGGCCGCAAGAAGGCGCTGCTGTGGACGACCCTGTTCTTCTCGACGTTCTCGCTGGCGGCCGTATTCTCCTGGGATATCTTGTCGCTCGGGGTATTTCGAGTGCTGACCTCCGCGGGCCTGTCGGCGATGACGGTGGTCGCGGTCATCTACGTCAGCGAGATCTTCCCCGCGGCCGTGCGCGGTAAATACCAGGCGTACGCCATCGTGATCGGTATCTGCGGCACCCCGGTCACCAATTTCATCGCCAGCGGACTGGTCGGCCTCGCGCCCTGGACGTGGCGGCTGGTGTATCTGTGGGGCGCGCTCGGGCTGATCGTGCTGTTCCTGTCCCGGCATCTCACCGAATCGCCTGTGTGGCAGGAGAATCGGGGCGACTACGCCGCCGCGGAGGCGGTACTGCGCGATATCGAGGCCCGGGTGATCGCCCAGCACGGCCCGCTCGCCGAACCCGCGCCGCAGGTCGACGCGCCGCCCGCGACGAAGGCGCCGCTGTCGCTGCTGCTACAGCGCAGATACCTGCTGCCCACACTGCTGCTGACCGTCCTGTGGGTGACCCAGTCGATCGGATTCTTCGGCTATTCCACCTGGGCCCCTTCACTTCTGGCGAAGGAGGGCTTCAGCGTGCAGAGTTCGACGCTGTACGTGGCGCTGTCGACGGTCGGCGCGCCGCTGGGTTCGTACCTCGCCGCCCAGGTCACCGACCGGTTCGAACGCAAATGGTGCCTGGTCGTCTTCGGCACCGTCATCGCCGCCTGCGGTCTGCTCTACGGACTCACCTTCACCCCCGCGATGATCGTCACCTTCGGCTTCCTGGTGAACCTCTTCGAACGTGGTTACACCGCACTGGGTTACGCCTACTCCCCCGAACTCTTCGACACCAGAACCCGCTCCCTGGGCACCGGCGTCTCCTACGGCCTCGGCCGCCTCTCCAACGCCGCCGGCCCCCTGATCATCGCCCACCTCTACACCTGGAGCGGCTACCGCTCCGTCTTCATCTTCATCGCCGCCACCTGGATGATCGGCGCAGTGGTACTAGCCCTCTTCGGCCCCCGCACCCGCCACCGCGACACCACCGCAATGCCCGAAACAACCAGCGGCACAGGCACACTCGGCCCCGCATCGGCATAAGGCCCGGGTGAGCGCCCCGGCGGCCGAGCAGAACATATCGGTCAGCTATCGCTTGCGAGGTCCTGCCAAGTGCCCCGCACCACGGCAAGGGCCTCCGCAGCGGTGATGGTCAACTGGACCTGTCCAGCGAGCTGGACAGGTCCATTACGCACCGCACTTCTCGTCCACGGTGATCTTCAGCTCCACCGTCAGCCCGACCTTCTTCGCGATATCCATCAAGGCATCCAAGCTGAACTTACCGAGCTTGCCGCGCCGCAGATCGGACACTCGCGGCTGCGTCAGCCCGAGGTTCGCACCCGCAGTGCTCTGCGACCAATCGAACTCGTCCAGCCTGTCGTTGATGGCACGCATCAATACCGCTCGCGCCTTCATGTTTTCGGCTTCCTGCGGGGTGTCGGAGATCGCATCCCACACCGAGCTGAACCGCTGTCGCGTCATTTCTCCTCCTCCGCTAGCGCTTCTGCCATCCGATACCGCTTCTTGCCAGTATCGATAGCCTTCCGCGGCCGATGATCGCTCACCTGGCAGGTATATCAAAACCGATATACACCATGCCGCCACTACCACCCACAGGAAGGCATTCGGTTTCAGCGAAAGATCTTGGAGGGTGCCCGGAAATACCTCAGCGGGTGGTGGCGGGGAGCGTTTCCCAGCCTCGGACGGTGGAGGTGGGGGAAAGTTTGGCGGTGGAGAGGTCTACTTCCCATTCCGGGAAGCGTTTGAGGATCTCTTCCAGTGCGATTCGGCCTTCGAGGCGGGCCAGGGCGGAGCCGAGGCAGTAGTGGGTGCCTACGCTGAAGGTGAGGTGTTGGCGGGTGTCGCGGTGGATGTCGAAGACGTCGCCGTCGGGGGCGAAGTGGCGGTGGTCGCGATTGGCCGAGCCGATCAGGAGCATCATGGCGCTGCCCTGGGGGACGGTGCGGCCGTGTAGTTCGACGTCGCGGGTGACGTACCGGGCGACGTGCGGGGCCGGCGGCTCGAAGCGCAGTAGTTCCTCGACGGCGTTCGGGATGAGCTTCGGATCCTGGACCAGCTGGCGGCGCTGGTCGGGGTGTTCGGCGAGAACCTTTCCGGCCCAACCGATCAGGCGGGTCGTGGTCTCGTTGCCGGCGCCGGAGACGACGTTGACGTAGGTCAACAACTCCTCGCGGGTCAGGTGCCGCACGGTGCCGGTGTCGTCGGTGAATTCGACGTTCAGCAGCTCGGTCATGATGTCGTCCGAGGGGTGCTCGACCCGCCAATCGATGTACGCGCCGAAGATGTCGCCGGTGTCCATGCCCTCGGAGGCGGCCTTCATCGGCTTACCCTCCTCGGTGCGCATCTGCTCGTTGGCGAAATCGCGGATGGCCTCCTGGTCCTGCTCCGGAATGCCCAGCAGCATGCCGATTACGCGCATCGGCATCTGCGCGCCGATGTCGGCGATGAAATCCAGCTTGCCGGTGCCCACGTGCGGGTCCAGGCTGCGCGCGCAGAACTCGCGGATCTTGTCCTCGAGTTCGCGGATCTTGCGCGGAGTGAACATGCGCGACAACAGTTTTCGGTGGATGTCGTGGATCGGCGGATCCTCGAAGATCAGCACGCCCGGCGGAATCGGGATATCGGCCTTGATCAGCTCGATGATCGCGCCCTTGGCCGAACTGTAGGTGCCGTGGTCCAGCAGCGCCGCGTTGACGTCCTCGAACCGGCTCAGCGCGTAGAAGTCGTGCTGCTCGTTGTAGTACAGCGGCTCCTGTTCGCGCAGCCGCTTGAACATCGGATAGGGATCCGCGTTGAGCCGCACGTCGTAGGGGTCGTAGTAGACGTCACTGGCCGCGCTGGTGGTCACAGGGGTTCACCTCTCGCAGAGAAGTTCATCGCGCTCGATGCGGGCGGGCTTCACCGGGACCGAGGCTTCGGAAAAAGTACTACTCAGTGTAAATGTGACAGAACGTTGTTGCAACTGATCTTCTCATATCTCGAGAGTCTCATTCTCATCGAGAATCCGGAAGACATCGCGGACGCGGGGCAGCACACAACCGCCCCCGCCCCGGGCTGGCACCGAGGGGCGGGGGCGGACTGCGCGGCCGGGTGACCGCGTTCCGATCGCTACCAGGCCACGGGCAGTTCGTAGATCCCGTACGCGAGCCGATCGTGCTTGAACTCGACCTGATCGAACGGAATCGCCAGGCGCAGTGTGGGAATCCGGCGCACCAGGGTCTGGAAGACGATCTGCAACTCCGCGCGCGCGAGCTGCTGCCCGACGCACTGGTGCGGACCGAAACCGAAGCCCACATGCTGCGCGGCCGGACGCGTCAGATCCAGCTTGTCCGGTTGCTCCCAAGCCTTTTCGTCCCAGTTGGCCGGTGCCAGGTCCAGGATCAGACCGTCACCCGCGCGCACGGTCTCCCCCGCGATCTCGATGTCCTCCAACGCGACTCGCCGCTGCCCGTTCTGGATGACGCTCAGATACCGCATCAACTCCTCGACCGCGTTGGCGACCACCTTCGGATCATCGGTGTCGCGCAGCAACGCGAACTGCTCCGGATTCTCCAGCAGCGCAAGGGCTCCCAGCGAGATCATGTTCGAGCTGGTCTCGTGCCCGGCGATGAGCACGCCGGTGCCCAGCTGCGAGGCCTCCTTCATATCGATCTCCCCGGCGCGCACGCGCTCGGCGATATCGGAGATCAGATCCTCGGCGGGCTCGTCCAGCTTCTTCTTCACCAGATCGATCAGGTAGCGCGCCAAGCCCATTCGGCTCTTCTCGGCCTGTTCCTTGGTGGCGAAGCGGTCGACGCTGGTGACGGCCTGCTGCTGGAAGAACTCGTGATCCTCGTACGGCACGCCGAGCATCTCGCTGATCATCAGCGTCGGCACCGGAAGCGCCAGTCCCGCAACCAGATCCGCGGGCTGCGGTCCGGCCAGCAGCTTGTCGATGTGATCGTCGGTGATCTGCTGGATCGCCGTTCGCAGCGCCTCGACCCGCTTGAAGGTGAACGGCTTGGTGAGCATCCGGCGATACCGGCTGTGCTCCTCGCCGTCGGTGGTGAACAGCGACTTGGGCCGGGTCTCGACCATCGCGGCCATACCCTCGTTCCAGTGCGGGAACCCGGCGACGTGATCGTCCACGCTGACCCGCGGATCGGACATCAGCGCCTTGAACTCGGCGTGTCCGGTCACCAGCCAGGGGGTGCTGCCGTCCCAGATCCGCACCCGGTTCAGCGGCTTGTCGCGGCCCAGCCGGGTCGCCTCGGGCGGGGGCGCGAACGGGCACGCGGACGAGCGCAGCATCGGATATTCGGGGACCTGCGTGGCCGTGTCGGTCAATGCTTCGGACACTTCTCACTCCTGGTGATCGGCTGCGGGGCGAACCGCAGGATGTCGGTTCATTCCTCGATCTGAATGGCCAGTGCGGGGCACATCGCCGCCGCGTGCCGTACGTCCGCGGCGAGTTCGCTCGGCGGATTCGCGTCGAGCAGGATGACGACGCCGTCGTCGTCGCGCTGATCGAACACCGCCCCGGCATGCATGACGCAGTGGCCCGCCGCGATGCATTTGTCTTGGTCGACAGTCACTTTCATCGAGACCTACTTCCTAGGATGAATGCGCCGATGTCAGCGCCGGGCCCGGTGCGGACTGCGCGTCCACCAGGATCCGGCGCTGCATGCGCGCTTGTTTGGGCATGTTCCAGCCGAGCACCGCCGTCGGCACGCCCTCGCGCTCGTATCGCACGAGGAAGCGGCCCTGCGCGGGATCGCCGTCGACGACGGTGGCCCGCGCATCGGGTGTGATGGTGCCGTGCACCTGGATCTTGACCTCGTACTGATCGGTCCAGAAGTACGGAATCGGCCGGTAGACATCCTCGGCGCCGAGGATATTGGCCGCGACCACGGCGGCCTGTTCCGCCGCGTGGGTGCGATTCTCCAGTCGGACAGTGGAATTCACGTCGTTGCCGGGCCAGCGGGCGACATCGCCGACCGCGTAGATCCCGTCGGCGGCACGGCAGGTCGCATCGCAGACCACGCCACGGTCGAGGCTCAGGCCGCTGTCGGTGAGCCAGTCCGTCGCGGGGATCGCACCGATCGCCACGACCACCACACTGGCGGGCAGGATCTGCGAATTCTCCAGGCGCACACCGGATACCCGGCCGTTCTCACCGAGGATGCGCTGCACTCCGACGCCCAGCCGCAGCGCTACGCCGTGCCGGGTGTGCAGGTCGGCGAGCTGCGTGGCGACCAGGTCGCCGAGTTGGGCGGCCATCGGCGCGTGCAGTGGGCCGGTCATGGTCACGTCGAGGCCGGATTGTCTTGCCGTGGCGGAGATTTCGGCACCCAGTACGCCTTCGCCGACCACGACGACGCGCGGGTTCGCGGCGAATTCGTCACGTAGGGCGAGGGAGTCGTCGAGGGTGCGCAGGACGTGCACGCCGCTCGTTCCGTCGGGGACGGGCAGCGCGCGAGGCGTTGCGCCGGTGGCGATTACGACGGCGTCGGCGGTGATCGGACCGGATGTGGTCAGCACCGTGCGAGTGGACGGGTCCAGCGACAGCGCGCGATGGCCCAGCAGCAGATCGATGTTCAGATCGGCCAGCACGCGCGGGGCTCGAAGCAGCGTGCGTTCGGGACGCCATGCGCCGGAAAGGATTTGCTTGGACAGCGGCGGACGGTCGTAGGGCAGGTGCGGTTCGTCGCCGACGACCGTGATGCGATCGCGGAAACCGCTGCGGCGCAAGGCTTCGACCGTGTTCAGCCCCGAGACGGAGGCTCCGACCACGAGCACGCCCGTGCGGCGGATTCGACCGGATGTGGTCACTGCGGGCTCCTCTTTCGTACGGCTCTGTCGACGATCGGGTGGGGGTCGGTCATGTCGCGCCCCCTCGGGTGACCGGGGCCAGATACAGCCCGGTGATCGCGTCGATCAGGCCGACCGCGGTCTGTTCCCAGCTCGTGCGGTACACCAGCGTGTCGTCCGCGAGCGCGCGCTCGCGTTCGGCGCAGCTGTGCACGATCAGCAAGCGCGCCATGGCATTTCGCTCCCGGTGCAACTGCGGCGACAACTCCGGCAGACAGCCCTGGAGACCCTCCACGATGCGCACCACCGACGGCGAGGCCAGCGATTCGTCCGAGATCAGGTCGCGGAACACCGGATCGGGCATGACCTGCGCGCTGAAACGCGCATACCACGTCGGATTATCCAGTGCCGCAAGATGTTCGGTCATCGGGCGGACCAGACAGCCCACCCAGTCCCGCAGTCCGGCATCGGGACCCAGCCGCGAGACCATCTCCTGACACAGCCGCTCGGTGGAGACGTGATGTTTGCGCACGATCGCGCGCACCAGATCGGCCTTACCGCCGAAGTGGTAGCCGACCGCGGTGTTGTTGCCCTGGCCCGCGGCCTCGCTCACCCGACGGTTCGACACCGCCGCGATGCCGCGCTCGGCGAACAGGCGTTCCGCGGCGGTGAGGATGGCCTCGCGCGTGGTGTCCACGCGGTCGGAACGAACGGATCCCATCATGTGCCCCTTCGGATTTCCCGCCGGAGCCGCACAGCGGTATCGACTGAGCGGCCGTTGCAGAATCATGTTCTCGATTCCGATCACGGGATTACCTCCAGTCAATACCTCGAAGGGGATTAAGTCAACTGATTGACTTAGGAAATGGTTCCGTCGCAGCTCAGTTCTTCGACACGGCCGCCTGTGCGGCCGAGTTCTGCTCGGCGGACTTGCCCTCCTCGGGCTTCTTGCGCGGCTTGAGCGGCTTACCCGCGGTCGTGCCGCCGTCGATCGCGAGCACGGTCCCGGTGACGTACACCGACCGATCACCGGCCAGGTACACCACCGCGTCCGCGACGTGTTCGGGCTCGCCCTCGCGCGGCAGCGGCCGCTCGCTGTTCATCGACGCGCGCACGGCCTTGGCGAAACGCTCCACCTTGTCCGGCGGCATCCCGGCGGCCGAGGTGGTCAGCAGCGGGGTCGGGATATTGCCGGGCGCGAGGCAGTTGACGCGAATGTCGTACTGCGCCAACTCGATTGCCGCGGACTTTGTGAAGTGGATGACCGCCGCCTTGGACGCGCGGTAGGTCTGCACTCCCCCGCCCGCCATGACGCCGCCGACCGAGGACACGTTGATGATCGATCCGCCGCCGTGCTCGGCCATGTGCCGCGCGGCGAATTTGGTGCCCGCCATGACGCCCAGCAGATTCACGCCGAGCACCCGGTGGAAGTCGGCGAGGTCGTCCAGCAGCAGGCTCGGATGCATCTTGCCGGGAATGCCCGCGTTGTTGCACATCACGTGCAGGCCGCCGAAGGTCGCGACCGCGTGCTCGACCAGCCGCTCGACCTGCGCCGGGTCGGAGACGTCGGTCTGCATGAACACCGCCGCGTCGCCGTGTTCGGCGATCGCCTCCGCGCCGCGCTCGGGGTCCAGGTCGCCCATGACCACCTTCGCGCCCTCCGCGACCAGTTTCGCCACCGTCGCGCGGCCGATTCCGGAGGCCCCGCCGGTGACGACGGCGACCTTTCCGGCCAGTTCGTCGATCATGTTCGATCCTTTCGATTTGGTTCGGCCACAGCCGAACTCGCGTTTGCGACCCGGACGGGCGCGGGCGACTCGGACTCGGTGCGGGACTGCTCGTCCAGGAAGGCCAGCAGCAGTTCGTTGACCACCTCGGGCTGCTCGATCTGCGGGCAGTGCCCCGCCTCCGGGACGACCGCGTGCCGTCCGAGCGCGATCGCACCGGCGATCTCGGCGGCCCACCCCGGCGGCAGCAGCTTGTCGCCGCCGCCCTCGACCACCAGGGCCGGAATCGAGATGCGTTCGTACGCACGGCGACTCGACGGCGCGGGCGGCGCGTCGGCACCGGGACGACGAAAACGGGCCGCCGCCAACGCTTCCCACGCCCCCGGCGCAACACTCGCCTCGTACCGCCGACGCACGTACTCCTCGTCGGCCGGATACTTGTCCGAGTGGAACAGCGCGATCACGATGCGCCGCATGGCTTCCGGAGTGGCATCGTAGTCGTAGAGCGCACGCATGTGCTCGTTGCTCTGGATCTCCCCGCCACCGCAGATCGTCACCATACTGCGCATCGGCAAACGCGGTGCCGCAGAGGTGATATCGGCGAACATGTTCACCGCCCCCATCGAATTACCCACGAAGTGAGCCGATTCCACCCCCAACAACGCGAGAAACCGTGCGATATGCCGAATCCGCATCCCCCGCCCATCGGTGAAGTCCACCACCTTCGCCGACTCCCCGAACCCCAACATATCCGGCGCGATCACCCGATACCGCTCCGCAAGCACACCAATCGTGCGCTCCCAACCGACCTCGGCCCCCGCCCCGAACTCCCCGCCGTGCAGCAGCACCACCGGCTCACCGGCCCCGGCTTCCAGATAACTGGTCACCAACCCATCCACAACCAACGTCCTACGTTGCACACCAACGCCCAGCCGCACAACTGCCTCCTGGCTCATCGCTGATCCCCTTCCACTATCGCCCCGACAGCGAGCGGCCCTCTGCTCCCGCTCCACGGCCGACTCTCCCAAGATCTCGCAACATCGCTGCGGTGTGTCAATCCCTTGTCTCTTGTACACATTCGGTCGTCACAGCACAGCCTCCGGGCACGCACTCTGCGTAGCCTGCCGCGGCCGTCGTGTCGAGCACCGCCAGCGTTATGTGCTTCCGAGCGGACCGTCGGGAAGGCGCACAACCACCGAGTGCCCAACAGAGCCAGTCCTTTTGTGGCACAGATATTCTCAGTCGTCATTCCGGTGCCGACAACACGTATCGGAGCCAGGCAGCACGCCTGCGCACGAACACCATGGGCGTTGCAGCGCAAGTCCTCTCGGCGTAGTTCGCTCAACATCGCGACCTCGAAACTCGAGTCGGCGCACCGGTTGTGCTCATCACGAGACCTTTCCGATCGGCCCCTGGGTCGATGCGGCATCGGCCCGAAACGATGGCCGGTCGGATATTTCGTGCGCGTCGGCGGTCAACGCGATCCGGTCGAGGATGCGGACCTGGTCGGGGAGGTAGGGGTCCTCGTCGGGGGCGGTGAGCAGGCGGATCTCGTGCAGGCCGAGTTCGTCGAGGATTTCGAAGGCAGACAGCAGGTCGGAAGGGTCGACCTGATGCGTTGTGGCAGTGTGGTTCTCGCCTGTGGGCAGACCTCGTAGGACGGCGTCGCGGGAACGCACGTAGACGAGCACGCCGTGGCCCGCGTGGGCGATCAGTTCCAGCGCACGCTCGAATCTCGCGCCGCAGTCGCAGAACAGGGAGCCCAGCGTGTCGCCGAACAGGCATTCCACGTGGACTCGTACCAACGGCACGCGATCGGCTCTGGGTTGGCCGTGGACGAAGGCGATGTGGTCGCGGCCGAGGCCGTCGATGAAGCCGACCGCGCGGAATTCGCCCACCGGCAAGGGGATTCGTGCGACGCCGCGGCGTTCCACCCGGCACAGTTCGCGGCGGCGGTAGGCGATCAGGTCCTCGATCGACACCACCGGAAAGCCGTGCGCGGCACCGAGTTCGAGGAGTTCGGGGAGCTGGGCCGCTTCCCCGTCGGCCCCGCAGACCTCGCACAGCACACCCGCCGCCGACATCCCGGCCTGCTCGGCCAGATCCATCGCGGCTTCGGGCGGCGCGGGCGCCTCGAGCACGCCCAGTTCGGCGCAGCCGAGCGGAAAGACGTGCCCGAGACGACCGAAGTCGCCCGGCATGCTCGCCGGATCCGCAAGCGCACGAATGGTTTTCGCTCGCTGCGAGGCATGCGCGCCCGCCGCGACCGAACCCACCGGCACGCGGAACCGCGCTCGCCCCGGACCCGTCATGGACGGATCGGCAGGCGGGATCTCGAGCCGGTCCAGCGCCGCCGACCGCATGGCCACGTGCACCAGCCCGCGCCCGATGCCGCCGAGCAGGTTGACCGACTCCGCGGTCGCCCGCTCGGCGGCCAGCACCAGATCGCCGCGATACCCGCCGTCGATCTCGCTGACCAGCAACACCATTCGGCCGCGGCGCAGCGCGGTGATCGCCGCGCGCACCGCGGCCGGATCCGGTGTCCGGGAACTCACGCCCGCGCACCGCCCGCCGGGGCGAAGGTGAGCACCTGGGTGGCGAGCAGATCCAGCTGCGCTGCGACGGTCTCGTCGGACAGGTTCCCCTCGGCGTCCCAGATCGGATCGGCCGAATTGATCGGCACGCCGAGTGGTGTCGGCCACGCGCGCAGGGCGTGGCCGATCGCCCGCAGCTGGCCCAGCGTGCCGACCGCGGCCTGCCAGCCGTACGCACAGGTGATGCAGCCCAGCGGTTTGTTGTCCAGGTAGACCGTCGGGTCGCCGCGCAGATCCTCGATGTAGTCCAGCGCGTTCTTCACCAGTCCGGAGATGCCGCCGTGGTAGCCGGGCGAGCCGATCACCACCGCGTCCGCACTGCGCAACGCCTCGATCAACGCGATCGCCTCGGGCGTGCGCTCGGGGTCGTGCGGGTTGTACATGGGCAGGTTGATGTCCGCACCGCAGAACAACGCGGTGCGCCCGCCCTGGCGCTCGACGGCCGAAAGGCAGTGCCGCAGCGCCCGTTCGGTCGTCGAACCCGCGCGCAACGTGCCGCCGAGGCCGACGACGAACGGCCGTCCGTCGCGCGCCGCCACGGCGGGGTCCGCACTGGTCGTACTTGCGGTCATGTCGAAACCTCCAGGCTCGTTATTTGATCGCGATGGGGTTGATCGGGGAGCCGACCGCGCCGACGACCCGCAAAGGCGGTGCGACGAGCTGGAATTCGTACACCCCGTCGGCGGCGCAATCCGCGGCCAGGGCGGTCAGATCCCAGTACTCGCCGAGCATCAGGCCGATATCGCGCAGGCACAGCATGTGCATCGGCAGGAAGGTGCCCTCGACGCCGGACACCACGTCCTCGACCATCAGGTTGTCCGCGGCCACGGCGGCCACTTCCCGTTCGTGCAACCACTTGGCGCACATCCAGTCCAGGCCCGAATACGGTTCGGCACCGTCGCGGGTCTCCTGGAACCGGGACCACCAGCCGGTGCGCACGAGCACGATGTCACCGCGGCCGATCTCCACGCCCTGCGCCTTGGCCACTTCGTCCAATTCGTCCGGCGTGATGGGGTTTCCGGGCTCGAGGAAGACGTCCGCGCCGCGATGCCGCACCAGATCCAGCAGCACGCCGCGGGTGGTGATGCCCTTGCCGTCGACCTTGTCGATCCCGCAGTGGAACGCACCCGCGCTGGTCACCGAATCGGCCGGAAATCCGTTGTACAGCTTCTCGTCGTAGTAGACGTGCGACAGGGCGTCCCACTGCGTGGCCGCCTGCAACGGCATGACGATCATGTCGTCGTTGAACCGGAACGGATTCTCTTCTCCGGCAAAGAATCCACCGAACTCCTGACCGAAACCGTTTGCCGCCCACTGCGGTCCGTACTGCGCCATGGTCCGCGCGTCGCCGCCGTCGACGGTCATCACGTGCACCGGGTTCTGCCGGAACTTGAACGCCCCCTGCGGTCCCGAGGAATCGAAGTCGACCCCGAGCGGGAACACCCGCCCGTGCCGCACCAGCCCCGCCGCCTGCGCGATCTTGTCCGGGGTGATGAAGTTGAGCGTGCCGAGCTCGTCGGCCGCGCCCCAGCGGCCCCAGTTGCTCACTTGTTCGGCGACGCGCCGGAATTCGGTCAGGGTGGCCACTATGCCTCTCCTTCTGTGGTGGATGTGCCCGCGATCCGCGCGGCCACATTGCCGCCGTCCACCCACAGCACCTGGCCGTGCACATAGCTGGCGGCCCGGCTGTTGAGGAACACCAGGACGGCCGCCTGCTCGGCCGGCTCGCAGACGCGGCCGAGCGGTTTGGGGATGGTGTCGAGATACTGCGCCCCGTACGCCGAGCGCAGCTGATCCAGGATGGGGGTCTCGGTGACCCCCGGCCCGGTGCAGTTGATGCGGATGCCCCGCGCGCCCAGCGGGACGGCGTTGCGCATCGTGTAGTAGATGATCGCCTCTTTCGACAGCCGGTAGCCGCCGTCCGCGATCGCCTCGGGATTGCTTGTGCACCAAGCGATTCCGTCGGCCATATCGGTGGTCGCGAGCAGTCCGTCGGACTGCTCGCGGTGCTCGAGGTACCCGGACGCGGCGAGCGAGGACACGCTCACGATCGTCGAGTCCGGGCCCATTCCCGCCGCCAGCGCCTCGGTGAAGCGGCGCAGGCCCAGGAAATTGATGGTGACGACCTTCAGCGGATCGCCGATGCCCGAGGACACCCCGGCGACATTGAACAGCGCGTCCACCGGTCCGCCGATCGCGGCCACGGCGCGGTCGATCGAGTCGGCGTCGGCCATGTCCACCCGGTGGAACCCGTCGAGTTCACCGGACGGCTCGGCCAGATCCAGCCCGATCACCGTCCCGCCCAGCTCCCGCACCTGTTCGGCCACGCACGCGCCGATGCCCGAGGAGCATCCGGTCACCACGACCCGGCGACCGTCATAGCGCCACAGCTGATCTGTTCGTCCCATCGTCGATTACCTCGCTACCGCTACTGCTCGTCCTTGGCGCGCTGGGCGGCCTGCACCCGGCCCTCGTTGATCTCGGCCATGGCCTCGGGGATCTCGCTCGCGGTGAACTTGCCGCCGCGTCCGGTGGGCAGCCCGCCGAAGGAGTAGCTCTCGTCGAATTCCGGTCCCGCCAAAGGCTTCCGGCGCGCCTCGACCTTCTCGATGATCGGCTCGAGCCGCTTGGCCTTGGCCGCGACCTGCTTCTCGTCACGCTCGATGAACTCGGGCAGTACTTCCTTGCCCATCAGTTCGATGGACTCCATGGTGCCCTCGTGGCTGCGCGGGTTCAGCAGCAGGATGATCTCGTCGACCCCGCTCTCCTCGTAGCCGCGCAGGAATTCGCGCACGGTGTCCGGCGAGCCGATCGCGCCGCGGCCGGGACCGTAGGCGAGGGTCTCGTCCTCCTTGACCGCGTCCAGGTAGCGATCCCAGACGCCGGTGCGACCGGGGGTGTGCTGGCCGGTCATGTAGTAGTGCATGATGCCGAACGAGAAGAACCCGCCGCCGACGCCGAGGCGCTGCAACGCCTGCTCGTCGGTG
Source organism: Nocardia macrotermitis (assembly GCF_009604405.1). Taxonomy (GTDB): domain Bacteria; phylum Actinomycetota; class Actinomycetes; order Mycobacteriales; family Mycobacteriaceae; genus Nocardia; species Nocardia macrotermitis. The sequence goes on along the minus strand of NZ_WEGK01000003.1, from coordinate 500,528 downwards.
GGGGCGACCATCATCGACAGGTCGCCGCCGATGGCCAGGATGTTCGGGTTCAGGATCGGGATGGTCGGCTCGGCCTTGTCCTCGAATTCCTGGTAGTAGCCGCGCACGCGCTCGGCCAGCGGACCCGGGCCGGTGTACGCGAAACTCAGTGCGCCGATACCCTTCTGGGCCGCCATCTGCACCGAGGACGGCCGCGTACAGGCCACCCACACCGGCGGATGCGGCCGCTGCGCGGGCTTCGGGATGACGTTGCGGGCGGGCATCTCGATGTGATTGCCCTTGAATCCGGTGAACGGCTCCTCGATCATGCAGCGGATAGCGACGTCGAGGGCCTCCTCCCACTGACCGCGCTTGTCGGCGGGGTCGATATTGAATCCGGCCAGCTCACCCACCGAGGAGGACTCACCGGTGCCGAATTCCACGCGCCCGTTGGAGATCAGGTCCAGCGTGGAGACCCGCTCGGCGACGCGCGCGGGATGGTTGATCGCGGGCGGCATGTGCATGACGCCGAAGCCGAGCCGAATGTCCTTGGTGCGCTGGCTCGCCGCGGCCAGGAACATCTCGGGCGCGGTCGAGTGGCAGTACTCCTCGAGGAAGTGGTGCTCGGTCAGCCACACCGTGGAGAAACCGGCCTTGTCGGCGGCCTCGACCTCGTCCAGCCCGTCCTGGAACATCTGCCGCTCGTCGTCGGGGACCCACGGGCGCGGCAGGGCGAATTCGTAGAACAGGGATATCTTCATTTACTTCCTCCGTTGGGATCGGTGGTCGTCTGCTGTGCTGAAATGTGCTGGGCCGCTATGTATCCGAAGGTCATCGCGGGTCCGATGGTGGCCCCGGCCCCGGCATAGCTGCGGCCCATCACCGCGGCGGTCGTGTTACCGGTCGCGTAGAGACCGGCGACGACCGTGCCGTCCGCCCGCAGCACCCGGGCGAACTCGTCGGTGCGCAGACCGCCGGAGGTGCCCAGATCCCCGGGCACCATCCGGAACGCGTAGTAGGGCGGTTTGCCCAGCGGGTGCAGGTTGGGGTTGGGCAGGGTGGGGTCGCCGTAGTAGTTGTCGTAGACGCTGTCCCCGCGCTGGAAGTCGTCGTCGTGGCCCTTGCGCGCGAGTTCGTTGAAACGCTCTGCGGTGGCGGCCAATTGGTCCGCGGGCACGTCGATCTTCGCGGCGAGTTCGGCCCACGAGTTCGCCTGTTTCACCACGCCGGAGTCCAGCCACGCCTGCGGGATCTTCCCGCCGGTCGGCACCGGCGCGAACGGGACCTTCGGAATGGGCAGATGTCCCGCGACGACGTACCGGTGCCAGGACCGCGAATCGGTGATCAACCAGCTCGGGATGTGCGTGACGCCCGAGCGCTGCCCCTCGATCATCGCGTGGCCGAAATCCATGTAGGGCGCGGCCTCGTTGATGTATCGCTTACCCGCGCCGTTGACGATGAACTGGGCGGGCATCATCCGCTCGTTGAGCATGAATTGCATTCGGCCGTCGGGCCATTGGATCGACGGGAACCACCACGCCTCGTCCAGCAGATCGGTGTCGGCGCCGACCTCCTGGCCCGCGCGGATCCCGTCGCCCATCGAGGCCGGATTGCCGAAACTCCAGTCCTGATCGATCTCCGGGCACAATTCCTTGCGCCACACCATGTCGTGCTCGAATCCACCGGTCGCCAGGATGACACCGCCCTCGGCGCGCACCCGCAGTTCGCGGCCGTCCTGTTCGACGATCGCGCCGATCACCTCGCCGTCCGGCCCGGTGATCAGGGATTTCATCGGGGAATCGAGCCACAGCGGCACCTCGTGCTCGCGCAGGGCCAGGCGCATGCGGGCCATCAGCGACTGGCCGATCGCGGCGATGCGATCCCCGAACACCCGGGCCCGGAACATCCGCCACACCAGCTTGACCAGCACGGCCTTGCCGCGCCAGTTCTGCCGGACCTGGTAGAACATCCGAAGATCCTTGGGGCCCAGCCAGATTCCCTTCGGCGCGAGGGCAAGCGGCTGGAGCAGCTGCTCCTCGTCGGGGCCGAGCTTGCGCAGATCGATCGGCGGGACGTTGATGGTGCTGCCCTCGCCCGAGCCGCCGGGAAGTTCCGGGTAGTAGTCGGCATAGCCCGGCTTCCAGACGAATTCGAACCAGTCGCTGCTGCGCTCGAGAAACTCCATCATCTCCGGCGCGGTCTCCACGTAGGCGCGCAGGCGTTCCTCGGTGACCAGACCGCGGGTGATGGTGCGCAGGTATTGGACCACGCCCTCGGGATCGGGGCTGTAGCCGTCGCGGACCTGGGCGGGGGCGTTGGGCACCCAGATGCCGCCGCCGGACAGCGCGGTGGAGCCGCCGTAGTGCGCGGACTTCTCGACGATCAGGGTGCGCAGGCCCGCGGCCCGAGCGGCCAGGCCCGCGGTCATCCCGCCGCCGCCCGAGCCGACCACCAGCACGTCCACGGTGCGGTCGAAGGCGTCATCCTGGTGTGCGGCACCGGTTTCCGTGGTTCCGGTGGTCTCTGCTGTCACGGCTGCCTCCTGCTGGTCGAATCGAGATCGCGCTGTGGGAGCGCGGTGCGCACGGCGAATCCGGCGATCAGCGCGGGGGCGGGCCGGTAGTAGCGCACGGTGGTCCCGTAGGGGCCCTGGCTCGCGAGCGCGCCGAAGGCCGCGACCCAGGTGCGCACCTCGTGTGCGGAGTTGCCCGCGACCTCGGTGATCCACGGGTTGGACCAGTCGTCGAACTCGTCCAGGCGGCCGTCGTCCAGCGCGCCGAGCACCCGCAGGTCCCAGTCGGGATTGAGCGCGCGCAACTGCCCGCTGCCGGAAGCGAATTCGCGCGCGACCGCGATCACCTGCTGCTGCCGTGCGGCACGCTGCTGGCCGGACATGGTGCCGCCGTTCAGGATTCGTTCGCGCGCCGGACCCGTCGCGGTCGCCAGCGCGGGCATCGGAGGGTCATGGGACAACCCGCCCGAACCCACCACGAGCACCCGTTTGCCCAGGCCCGCAAGGTGATCGCCGACCGCCGCCCCCAGCGCGGCGGCCCGGCGCAGCGGACCTAGCGGCACCGCGACCGAGTTGACGAAGATCGGGATCACCGGACGCGCGGTGGCCGCGCCCAGCAGCCGCTGCAACGGCTGCACGGTGCCGTGATCGACCTCCATCGACATCGACATCGCCACGTCCACGCCCGCGTCCAGCACCGATTCGGCCAGGTCGCGGGCCAGATCGGCGGGCACGTCCAGTGGTCCGGCGTGGGTGCCGTAGTCACCGACGCCCGAGGCCGCCGCGCCGATGCAGAACGGCGGCATGAGCTTGTAGAAGAACCCGTTGTAGTGATCGGGCGAAAACATCACCACCAGTTCGGGATCGAACTCGCGGACGAACTCCGCGGCCCGGTCCAGAGCCGCGCGGATATCGTCGAGCAGCTCGGAATCCGGTCCGGGTAGATCAAGTAGAGGGCTGTGCGAGACGCAGCACAGTGCCAGCGGCATCGGGACCTCCTCCCGGGACGACGGTGAGGGTGCGCAGCAGATCCGCGCTGAGCTCGGGGGCGAGCTGGGCGATGCTCGCGCCCGCGATACAGCGGTCCGGGCGCAGGAACAGCACCGAATCCTGTTGGCCGTCGAACCATTTCTTCAGCGCGCCACCGCGATCGGCCAGGATGGTCACGTCCGGATCGTCGTGCCCGGTCCAGTGCAGCTGGTTGACCGGCAGGATCTCGAAGAACCTGGCCCCCAACGCTTTCCACTGTCCGAACGCCGTGTCGCCGAGGACACGGCGGGGCGCGTTGTTCCAGCACAGCACCGCGAACCAGGGGCCGAGTACCTCGTCCAGCAGCACGTTCGACTGTTCGCGGGTGTCGACGCGCGGCTGGATGAACAGCGTGCCCACCGCGGATTTCGTTGTGCGGGACCAGGTGTGCACCACCGCGCCCTGCTCGTATTTCGGCATCGGCTTGAATCGCATGCCCAGCACGTATCGGCGCACCGGCGGGATCGCGGCCGCCGCACGGACCAGCACGTCCCGCGCCGCGGCCACCTTCCGGTCGGTCGGCGAGATCACCTTGCCGACCATGGTGGACAGGTCGATCATGGCCCGTGCGTGCTTGCGGCGTTCGAGGTCGTAGCTGTCGAGCAGCCCGTCACCGGCCTTACCCGTGACGACCGCGGCGAGCTTCCAGCCGAGATTGGCCGCGTCGCGGATGCCGCTGTTGTATCCCTGGCCCTGCCACACCGGCATCAGATGCGCCGCGTCACCGGCCAGGAACATCCGGCCCTTGCGGAACGATCCCGCGATCCGCGAATGATGCGTGTACACCCGCCGCCGGATGACCTCGAGCCGGTCGGGATGCGGTATGAACGGCGCGATCAGGCGCTGGGCGAACGCGGGATCCTCGGCCAGTTCATCGGATTCGTCGTCGTGGATCATGAATTCGAAGCGCCGGATGCCATGCGCGATGGACACCGACACGTTCGGCCGCGCCGGATCGGCGGCCACCTCGAGATTCGGATGCCCGAGCGGATCGGTGGCCAGATCGACCACGAGCCAGCGGGTCGAGGAGGTGGTGCCCTCGAACGAGACACCCATCTGCCGCCGCGTCGCGCTCCGGCCGCCGTCGCAGCCGATCAGGTAACGAGCGCTGACAGTGGAAGTCCCTGTCTCAGTGGCTAATTCGATGCTGACCCGATCCCCCGAATCGGTCGCCGAATTCATCCCCGCACCCCAGACGACCTCGACATGCGGATACCGCGACAACCCGGCCGACAACTCGGCATCCACCAGCGGCTGCACGAACCCGTTGCGCTTGGGCCATCCGAATTGTGCATCGGTGGGCGCGATTTCGGCCAGCAGCCGCCGCTTACCATCCACGAACCGCATGAACTGATTCGGCGTGGTGTGCGGCAGAATCTGCTCGATCAACCCGATCGACTGGAACGTACGCAACGACTCGTCATCCAGCCCGACCCCACGCGGATAGTCGATCAACGTGGGCCGTTCCTCGACCACACGAGTCCGCACGCCGTACCCACCAAGGATGTTCGCCAGCGTCAATCCCACCGGCCCGGCCCCGACGATCACCACATCCACATCGATGAACGACCCGGAACCCACTGCCGCAGAAGTAACTTGCGCGGAGCTCTCCGCACCGAAGCTTCGGTCCCCGAAATCGACTGCGCCGGAATCGCGTTGATCGGCCCCCTGCGGGACTACGCTCGCCGGCCCGGGACCACTCGGCCCAGCATCGTCTTGCTCGGCCCCGTTCAGGCCGCGCTCACCCTGGCCCGCATCTCCGCGCTGCATACTGTCCAGCCCGAGCCTCTTCGGACCGAGCGCGTTTGCGCCCCCCAGCCCGGCAGCACTCACACCCGGCCCAGTGGAATCGATGTCGCAGCCCCCAGCGTCCGGGGCGGAATCGCTTGGCTCACTCACGATCAGCCGCCCAGCAGGAAATCGATGTGCAAAGCGTTGAAGCTCTTCGGGTCCTCGTACTGTGGCCAGTGACCGCAGTCGGGCAGCACCTCGAAGCGCGCGCCGGGGATCATCGAGGCGATGCGGCGGCCCTCGGCGACGTCGGCGGTGGGGTCGTCGCTGGTCCACAGCACGAGGGTGGGGGCGGTGATGCGGCCGTAGTCCTCGGGGGAGACGATGTTGCGCTGCCGGATCTCCGGGTCCTGCAACGCCATGATGTCGCGCATCGCGTCGACGAAACCCGGCTGCCGGTAGATGCGCTGGCGGCTCGCGACGACGTCGGCGTAGTCCTTGGTCTTGTCGGCCATGAGCCAGCGGATCCGGGCCTGCACGGTCTCCCAGGTCGGCTCGGTCACCGCGGCCATCGACAACGTGATGATCCGCTTCATCACCTCGGGATCGGCCTGCGATCCCCCGGCGGTGTTGAGCACCAGCCGGTTCACCCGGTCGGGGTGGTCGATCGCGGTGCGGGTGGCCACCCAGCCGCCGAGCGACTCACCGCTGATGCTCGCGCGCTCGACGCCGACCGCGTCCAGGAACGCGATCAGGTGTGCCACATAGTGTTTCACCTCGAGCGGGTGACCGGGCCGGGCGGTGTAGCCGTGCCCGAGCATATCGATCACCCAGGTGGAGAAGTGCTCGGCGTGCGCCTGGAGATTGCGCGAATACGCCTCGACGTGCCCGCCCGACCCGTGCAGCAGCACCAGCGCCGGTTTGTCCCGGTCGCCCGCGTGCAGGTAGCGGGTGCGCACCCCGCCGACGTCCAGATAGCCCTGGGTGAACGCGACGCCCTGCAGATCGCTCCAGATGCTCTCGTACTCCGACAACTCGTAACCTCCTTGATCCGGCCTGCCCGTTCCGGCGACTCGATCGGGCGGGACAGCTGTTTTCAGTCGTCCGCCGACGTACCGGTCGCGGCGGTGTGACCGGCCCGGAAGCCCCACACCATGCCGGGGCCGATGGTTCCGCCCGCCCCGCCGTAGGCCCGTCCGGTGACACCGGCCATCGCATTGCCGACCGCGAACAGCCCCGGGATGACCGCGCCGTCCACGTGCAGCACCCGCCCGTCGCGATCGGTGCGCGGTCCGCCCTTGGTGCCCATCGCGCCGACGGTCACCGGCACCGCGTAGTAGGGCGCGGTGTCGACTGGGCCGAGGGTGCGGCCCGCGGCGGTGGTGGCGTTCTCGTCACCCCACCAGCCGTCGTAAGCGCTTGCGCCACGGCCGAAGTCGGGATCGACACCGGCGGCGACGTCGCGGTTCCAGGCTTCGACCGTCGCGGCCAGCCCCTGCGGATCGATGCCGGTCTTCGCGCCCAGTTCCTCGAAATCCTTCGACTCGCAGAACCATTCGGGCACCGTCTCCCCCGGCGCGACGCCCAGGAAGCCGTACCGGCGCAGATGTTCGGCGTCGAACACGATCCAGCCCGGATCGTTGACGTATCCGCCCTTGGGATCGAGATAGTGGAACGCCCCGGCCATCGAGTTGTACTCCGACGCCTCGTTCACGAACCGCCGCCCCGCGCGATTGACCATGATGCTGCGCGGCCGGGTGCGCTCGAGCCGCACACTGCGGCTGCGCGGCTTGCCCTCGATGGTGTCGCCTGGGATCTGCACGACCGGAACCCACCACGCCTCGCTCATCGTGCCCAGATCCGCGCCGTGCGCCATCGCCATCCGCAGACCGTCACCGGTGTTGTTGGGCGGGGAGACCGGCCCGGACATCGGACCGCGCAGGTACGCCCGGACCAGTCCGGGATCCCATTCGAAGCCGCCCGTCGCGAGTACCACGCCCTTGCGCGCCCGGATGACCGATTCACCCTCGGGCGTGGTGAACCGCACGCCGGTGATCCTCCGGTCCTCCGAGAGCAGTTCCACCGCACGGGCTTTCGTGCGCGGCACGATCCCGGCCTCGAGCACGCCGAACAGCAGTCCCGCGACCAGCGCGGCCCCGGCCACGACCAGATCCGTCGATTCGGTGTCGGTCCCGGCGTGCAGCCGCGCGCGCGTCTCGGCGTCGAACCCGACGTTGCTCCAGTCTTCCGGGAAGGCGGTGATCCGCTCGCGCCACCGGCCCAGCCGCGACCTGTCGAACGCGACCGGGCTCAGCGAGCGTCCGCCGCCGGGCCGCCCGCCGGGCAGTTCGGGCTTGTAATCCGGGAAACCGTCGGCGATCTCGAACCGCAGCCCGCTGTGCTTCTCGACGAACTCGACCATCCGCGCGCCCGTGCGCACGAAGGTCTCCACCAGTTCGTCGTCCATCGAGTTCAGCGACTGGGCGTGCAGGTACCGCAGCGCGTCCTGGATGCTCAGCGGCCCGTCGGGCGAGCGGTCGTGCGCCGGAATCCACGCGATACCACCGGATACCGCACTGGTTCCCCCGACGGTCGCGGCCTTCTCGACGATCGCGACCGAGGCGCCGCGCACGGCGGCGGTCAGCGCCGCGGTCAGGCCGGACGCGCCGCTGCCCAGCACGACGACGTCGACTTCGGATTCGGATGTATCGGCGTCGATTGCACGACTAGCCATGAGACCTCCATTTACGAATGAGAAGAATCATATTCTCGTCAGTTGGATGTGGCAATCTGCTGGCGGATCAGCTGTTTGCGCACCTTGCCGCTCGGCGTCCGGGGATAGTCCGCCACCTCGAACAGCCGCTCGGGCCATTTCTGCCGCGCGACGCCCGCCTCCCGGAAATGCCCGCGCACGGCCTCGATCGAGGGCAGCGCGTGCCCCGGACGAATCCGCAGCACCGCGCCGACGATCTCGCCCAGCCGCGCGTCCGGGACGGCCACCACGACCGCCTCGGCCACCGCCGCCATTGCGGCCAGCACCTCCTCGACCTCCACCGCGCTGACGTTCTCACCGCCGCGGATGATGACGTCGGCCTTGCGATCGGTGATGGTGAGATGACCGTCCGGGTGCAGGACGCCGATATCGCCGGTGTGGTACCAGCCCTCGGCGTCGAAAACCCGTTCGGTCAGTTCGTCATCGGTGTAGCCCAGGCACAGATCCGGTCCGCGACTGAGGATTTCGCCGTCGTCGGCCAACCGGATCTCCACCCCCGGCAGCGGCCGCCCGTCGGTGCTCAGCCGCTCGAATTCCGGTGCGGTGTAACGGGACGCGGTGATCGAGGGATGTTCGGTGCTGCCGTAGGCGCGAAACGCGATCAGCCCCAGATCGGCGAGGCGGCGGGTCACCGCGGCGGGCACCGCCGAACCGCCCAGGCCCACGTATCGCACGTGATCCAGATGCGCGGGAGTGAAGTCCGGATGATCGAGCAGACTGGTCACGAAGTAGGGCGGGCCGCCGCCGACCGACAGGCCGTACTCGCTCATCAGCGCCAGCGCCTTGCCCGGCTCCCACACGTCCAGCAGATGAATCGCCTTGCCGCTCAACACCGGCAGCAGGAACGCGCCGAGCATGCCGATGAAGTGCCCGACCGGAGTCGCGGTGAGCTGATCCTCGGTGTCCAGCGCGTTCTGCTCGGCCAATTGCCTTGCCTCGCAACCCAATGTCTGATGGCTGTGCACCACACCCTTGGGCGCACTGGTGGTGCCCGAGGTGAACGCGATCAACGCCGCGCCCGCGGGATCGACCGGAATCGTGCCGCGCATCGGCTCGTCGGCCAGCAATGCGCCGAAATCCCGCCCGACCACGCCCACCACCGGAACTCCCACGGCCACACCGGGATCGAAACTGCGCGTGCCGAACCGTGCCGCGGTGATGTAGACCGCCGGGCGCACCGTGCCCAGGATGTGCGCGACCTCGCGGTCGCCGTAGAAGTGCACGATCGGCACCACCACCGCGCCGAGGAACGACGCGGCCCAGAAGGTCGCGGCGGCCTCCATCCAGTTGGGCAGCTGGAACGCGATCGCATCACCCGGCCGCACGCCTCGCGCGCGCAGTCCGGCCGCGAGCCGCCGCGCGGTGTGCTCGACCTCGGCCAGCGTGCCCGACCACGGCCTGACCTGCGAATGCACCCGGAATTCGGCCTCGGGCGCGGCGGCCAGGCCGCGCCCGAGCAGATCGCCCAGCGTTTCCGGCCGCCACCAGCCCGCACGCTCGTAGCTGCGGCGCAATTCCTCGGGGATGGTTCGCATCTCGGCTCTCATTCGGTCGGGCGTCACAGGCGGCGCCCTTCGATGTAGACGAGAATAATGTTCTCGTCAGATGCAAAGGTCACTTTCGCAGAAAATGCCCGGAAATCCGCCGAAACGACGGTGCTTCGCCTTGAAAATCTCCCCCGGGAACCCTTGCCGAGTGCCACTCTCGGACCCTTGCGGCAACTTCGGCGCGAGAGTAATGTTCTCTTCCACCGCAAGGAAAATTCTTCTATGGCGAGATCATGAAGCGGCCGATGTCGTACGCATCGGCCGCTGCGGCAACCAGCGGGGACGGAGATCCGTCGCGGCGGCAGCGCCATCCCGGTGAGAGAGATTGGAAGTCAGCTGTGGGACGTGTTGAAGGCAAGGTCGCGTTCATCACCGGTGCCGCGCGCGGGCAGGGTCGCAGTCACGCGGTCCGCCTCGCCGAGGAGGGCGCCGACATCATCGCGGTGGATCTGTGTGAGGACATCTCGACCGTCGGATACCCGCTGGCGCGGCCCGAGGACCTCGAGCAGACCGCCAAACTGGTCTCCGCGGCCGGTCGCCGGGTGGTGACCGCCAAGGCGGACGTGCGCAGCGCGGAACAGTTGCAGGCGGCGGTCGAGACCGGCATCGCCGAACTCGGGCGGCTGGACATCGTCGTCGCCCAGGCCGGTATCGCCGGTATGAAGGGCCAGCCGCCGATGCAGGCGTGGATCGACGTGATCAACACGAACCTGATCGGCACCATCAACGCCATCCAGGTCGCGATCCCGCACCTGAGCGAGGGCGCCTCGATCATCGCGACGGGTTCCACCGCCGCCCTGATGGACATCTCCAAAGTCGATCAGCCGGGCAAGGATCCGGGCGGCTCGGCCTACGTGCACTCCAAGCGCGCGCTGACCGCCTACGTCTACGACCTCGCGCGCCAGCTCGCCGAGCGCGGCATCCGCGCCAACGTCGTGCACCCGACCAACTGCAACACCCCGATGTTGCAGAGCGAGCCGATGTACCGCTCGTTCCGCCCCGACCTCGAGCACCCGACCCGCGCCGACGCGGAACCGGTGTTCGGCGTGCAGCAGTCCATGCTCATCCCCTACGTCGAGCCCGAGGACATCAGCAACGCCGTGCTCTATCTGGCCTCCGACGAGGCGCGGTACGTCACCGGCATGCAGATGCGTGTCGACGGCGGCGGCTACCTGAAGCTGTACGAACACCACCTGTGATCCCCCGGACCGCGCCCTCGCGCATCACCCACCAGGTGGTCGCGAGGGTGCGGCTAAATCCGTGAGCTGCGGAGGAAGAACAACGTGAGCATCGAAGACACCACCGTCGACCAGGACCGCAAGAAGATCCGGTACAGCTTCGACCGGCACACCCCCGAATACCGGCACCGGTTCGAGGAGATCACCCAGGAGATGCAGGCCACGTGCCCGGTCGCCTGGAGCGACACGCACGGCGGGCACTGGGTGGCCGCGGACAGCACGGCGGTCTTCGAACTCGCGCGCTGCCCGCACGTCTCCAACGACCACGACGTGACCGGCGATCGCAATGGCTACAAAGGGATCTCGATCCCGACCGCCCGGCGCGCGCAGGCCGTGCGCGGCGGCATGCTCGAGATGGACGACCCCGAGCACCGGCTGTACCGGCAGGTGCTGAACCCGTACCTGTCCCCCGCCGCGGTCAAGCGCTGGGATCCGGTCGTGGACGAGATCGTGCGCGCGGCCCTGGACGAGAAGATCGAGTCCGGCCGCATCGATTTCGTGGACGATATGGCGAATATCGTTCCGGCGGTACTGACTCTGGCGATGCTGGGCATCCCGCTGGACCGCTGGTCGATGTACAGCGAGCCGGTGCACGCGGCGGTCTACACCCCGGAGAGCTCCCCCGACGCCGCGCGCGTGGCCGAGATGCACCGCGCGATGGGCCTGGACCTGCTCAACAGCCTGATCGAGATCAAGGCCAGCCCGCGTCCCGGCCTGGTCGACGGCCTGATCAAACTCCGCATCGACGGCGAGCCCGCGCCCGATCTGGAGATCCTGGGCATGCTGGGCCTGCTCATCGGCGGCGGCTTCGACACCACCACCGCGCTCACCGCGCATTCGCTGGAGTGGTTGTCGCAGAACCCCGATCAGCGCGAAACGCTCAGCAAGGAACGCGAGCACCTGCTCGATCCGGCCACCGAGGAATTCCTGCGCTACTTCACCCCCGCACCGGGCGACGGCCGCACCATCTCCTCCGACGTCACCGTCGCGAACACCCAGTTCGCCGAGGGCGACCGGCTGTGGCTGTCCTGGGCGATGGCCAACCGCGATCCGCAGGTCTTCCCGGACCCGAACACGGTGGACTTGGACCGAAGGGGCAACCGCCACTTCAGTTTCGGACTCGGCATCCACCGCTGCATCGGCTCGAACGTGGCGCGCGCGGTGTTCAAGAAGATGCTCACCGCCGTGCTGGACCGGATGCCGGACTACCAGTGCGACCCCGAGGGCACCGTGCACTACGAGACCATCGGCGTCATCCAGGGTATGCGGAACCTCCCGGCCACCTTCACCCCCGGCAAGCGCCTGGGCCCGGGGCTCGAGGAGACCATCCAGAAACTCCAGAAGGTCTGCGACACACAGCAACTCGCCGCACCCGTGACCGAGCGCCCCGATATCGCGCGGATCGACTGGACCTGAGCGGCGCACCGGGAGTGAACCGATGAGCAGATTACTGGCCGACGGGACCCGCATCCCCGTCATCGACGCGAGCGTGCACATCTTCTTCCGCTCGAACCGGGACATGCGCGGATTCCTGCGTGAACCGTTCGCCAGCCGGGGCATCCCGGACGTGGAGATGGACTGGTACGGCGCACCCGGCGGGGAATACGCGCCGGGCACCCGCGGCCCGAACAAGCAGTACCCGGGTTCGGATCCCGAACTGGTCGGCGAGGCGTTGTTCGGCGGGCGCGGCGTGGATGTGGCCGTGCTGCACCCGATGACGCGCGGCATCCTGCCCGACCGGCATCTGACCACGGCCATGCTCTCCGCGCACAACGAGATGATGGTCTCGCGCTGGCTCGAGGACAATCCGTACGCCGACCGCTTCCGCGGCACGCTGCGGGTGAATCCCGAGGACATCTCCGGCGCGCTGCGCGAAATCGACAGGTGGGCAAGCCATCCCGGCATCGTGCAGATCGGCGTGCCGCTCCAGTCGCGGGAGCTGTACGGCAAACCACAGTTCTGGCCGCTGTGGGAGGCCGCCGCGCACGCGGGCCTGCCGGTGGCGGTGCACAGCGAGACCGGGGAGAGCGTCGGCCTGCCGCCGACGCCGTCCGGACACACCCGCACCTACGAGCAGTACTTCGGCTTCACCTCGCTGAACTACATCTATCACCTGATGAACATGATCGCCGAGGGCGTGTTCGAGCGGATCCCGGAGCTGAGATTCGTCTGGGCCGACGGCGCCGCGGACATGCTCACGCCGATCATCTGGCGGATGGACACCTTCGGGCGGCCGCATCTCGAGCAGACCCCCTGGGCCCCACGCATGCCGAGTGACTATCTGCCCGAACACATCTACTTCGTGCACAACAGCATCGACGGTCCGGGCGAGGCCGATTTCGCCGGCGAATGGCTCGACTTCACCGGCAAACAGGACATGCTGATGTTCGGCTCCAGCTACCCGCACTGGCACTGCGCCGACATCGACGAACTGCCGTCCGCACTCACCCCCGAGCAGCGCGAGAAAGTGTGCTGGCGCAACGCATCCCGGCTCTACGGCATCGAGGTACCGGCCGCATCGGCCACCGTGTGAAGGAGAGGTCATGACGCTGGCTCATCAACAGCATCGCGCACCGGCCGCGGAGCAGACCCCGGTCAGGGTGGTCGACTCGGACGTGCACCCGGTGCCGCGGCGCGGGGAACTCCTGGAGTACATCCCCGAGCCGTACCGCACCTCGTACTTCCTGAGTCACCGCGTCGGCGACACCATCGTCTACGACGCGCCCGACTACGCGCACAGCTACGCGATGCGCGTGGACACCTTCCCCGAGGGCGGCGAATTCCCGGGCAGCGACCCGGAATTGGCGTTCCGGCAGCTGATCATCGACGCCGGATCCGATATCGCCATCCTGGAACCGACCGTGAAGGCCACCCGGCTGCCCGAGGCGACCTCGGCCATGGCGACCGGGATCAACCACTGGCTCGCCAATCACTGGCTGGACGCGAAGAACAACTGGCATCAGCGCTGGCGCGGTTCGATCTGCGTGGCCATCGACGACCCGGGCCAAGCGGTGCGCGAGATCGGGGACTGGGCCGGGCATCCCTACATGTCGCAGATCCTGATCAAGGCCGAACCGCGACCGTCCTGGGGCGATGCGCGGTACGACCCGATCTGGGCCGCCGCGGTCGAACACGATCTGCCGGTCAGCTGCCACCTCAGCCGTGGCGCGTACGAGACGATGCCGATGCCGCCGGTCGGATTCCCCAGCTACAACCACGATTTCATGGTCACGTACTCGATGCTCGCGGCGAATCAGATCATGAGCCTGATCTTCGACGGCGTGTTCGACCGGTATCCGACGCTGCGGATCGTGTTCGTGGAGCACGCCTTCACCTGGATTCTGCCGCTGATGTGGCGGATGGACGCGATCCACCGCGCGCGCGGCTCCTTCACCGGAATCAAGCGCAAGCCTTCGGATTACGTCAAGGAACACATCCGGTTCACCACGCAGCCGCTGGACTATCCCGAGGACAAGACCGAGCTGACCCGGGCGTTCGAGTGGATGGAGGCGGACAAGATCCTGCTGTTCTCCTCGGATTATCCGCACTGGACGTTCGACGATCCGCGCTGGCTGGTCAAACATCTGCCGGTGCATGCGCGCGACAAGGTCATGTACCTCAACGGGATCGAGACCTACCACCTGCCCGAAACGGTGCCCGCGCTCGACGGACAGCGACGGGTGTTCTGATGGCCGAGGAGCATCCGCCTCGCCTGGCGCAGGGGCGTGAGCACGTCGTCGCGACGGTCGAGGAGATTCCGCCCGGATCGTCCAAGGTGGTGCCGATCGGGCGGCACGGGGTCGGGGTCTACAACGTCAACGGGACGTTCTACGCGATCGCGAACTACTGTCCGCACGAGGGCGGTCCGCTGTGTTCGGGCCGCGCGCGCGGACGCACCGTCGTCGACGAATCGGTGCCCGGCGATCAGGTGATGGTGCGCGATCAGGAATACATCTACTGCCCCTGGCACCAGTGGGGTTTCGAACTGGCGACCGGAACGACGGCGGTCAAACCCGAGTGGAGCATCCGCACCTATCCGGTGCGGATCGTCGGGGACTCGGTCGTCGTGCTGGCCTGAGAAAGGGAGCCCATGGCTTCGGTGACGGTGAACGGCGGCGAGGTCGTCTACGAAATGCTCGGCGACACAGGCGATCTGGTCGTGCTGACGCCGGGGGGCCGGTTCGGGATGGATATTCCGGGACTGCGCCCGCTGGCCGAGGCGATCGTGGCCGGCGGCTATCGGGTGCTGCTGTGGGATCGGCCCAACTGCGGCGCCTCGGATGTGCAGTTCTACGGGCAGTCCGAATCGCATATGCGCGCCGAGACGCTGAACAGCCTGCTCGGCGCGCTGGGCGAGGGTCCGTGCATCCTCGCGGGCGGTTCGGGCGGCGCGCGCGATTCGATGCTGACCACGATGCTGTATCCGGAGCGGGTCACCAAACTGGCGCTCTGGAATATCGTCGGCGGCATCTACGGGACGTTCAATCTCGGCGCGTACTACGTGCTGCCGAGTTTGCAGGCCGTGCGCGGCGGCGGCACCGCGGCCCTGCCGAAGCTGCGCGAATGGCGGGAGCGGGTGGCGGTCAATCCGCGCAACGAACAGCGGCTGCGGGAGCTGGATCGGGACGAGTTCATCAAGCTGTCGCTGCGCTGGCTCAACGCGTACGTGTCCAAACCCGGGCAGACCATCGCCGGGGTGGACGACGAGATGTTCGATCGAATCACGGTGCCCACCTTGATCATTCGCGGTGGGGCTGGCGATCTGGATCATCCCAAACGGACCTCGCTCGAGGTGAGCTGCCTGATCGCGAACTCGACCGTCATCGAACCGCCGTGGCCCGAGGACGCCTGGGAACGCGCGATGGAGGATCAGGTCGCCGGGCGGGTCGATCACTACAACATGTTCGACACCTGGGTGCTGGCGGCCCCGCCGATCCTGGAATTCCTGGACCGCCCATGACGGTGGCCGCCCGCCCCTCACCGGGTGCCGATGCGGACCTCGCAGTTGAGTGCGGCCTCGAGCGCGGTGTGGATCCGGCTCTCGGGGATGCGTTCGAGGTCGGCCGCGCGCAGCGTGACGTGCACGATGTCGAAACCATCGGTGCCGGGCTCGCGCGCCACCTCGCCGGTCAGGCCGAAACCGGCCAGTACGCCGTGCGCGTCGTCGTCGGTGCCGCGGCTGACGTAGGTGATCGTCGAGGCCGTCGGTTCGGTGCCGAATGCCTTGGCGCACAGTCGAATCGCTTCACTCATACTGGCGTCGGCGTCGTCGGTGTCGATCAGCATCTGTACCTCGCGGCGCACCGGGAGTTCCGCACTGTCGCCGAGGATTTCGGCGGCGAGCGTCGCGGCGTTCTCGCGCAGGGCGCCCATCCCCCGCCCCCACCGTTCCACCGTCAGTTCCCGGGCCGGGTCGACATCGATACGCAGCACTGCGGTTCTCATGTCGGCCAGCGTAACCACCGGCGCGGCGTCGCTGCCAGCCCGTGACCGACTTCCGTCCACTGGCCTGTTTCCAGCCGAAAGAGGTTGTCATGCAAGATATTCCAAACCAACCCGAGGTACTCGCCCCGGTCGCCGCGCCCGGTGTCACACCGCGTCTGCTGCGCGCCGGAGCGGCGGTCGAGGACCTGTCGGCCTATCGCGCGAGCGGGGGCTACCGCGCGCTCGACTCGGCGGCGGAGCTGCTCGCGGAGATTCGGCACAGCGGTCTGCGCGGACGCGGCGGCGCGGCGTTCCCGACGGCGATCAAACTGGATTCGGTGCGTGCGGCGCACCTGCGCGGCCGCGCGACCGTCGTGG
This sequence comes from Nocardia macrotermitis, assembly GCF_009604405.1. Lineage (GTDB taxonomy): Bacteria > Actinomycetota > Actinomycetes > Mycobacteriales > Mycobacteriaceae > Nocardia > Nocardia macrotermitis. The sequence goes on along the minus strand of NZ_WEGK01000003.1, from coordinate 483,917 downwards.
TCGCCAACGGTGAGGAGGGGGAACCCGCCTCGCTCAAGGATCACTGGCTGCTGTGCCACCGCCCGCATCTGGTGCTGGACGGGCTGCGCCTGGCCGCCGCGGTGGCGGGTGCGCGGTACGCGTACGTATACCTCTCCGATCCCGAGGCCGCACAGCGTGTCGACGCCGCGCTGACCGAACTGGACGACGCCGGAATCGCCGATGTGCGCATCGAATTGGTCACCGTCGCACCGGGTTACGTGGCCGGTGAGGAGACCGCCGCGATCCGCGCGATCAACGGCGGCCCGGCCAAACCCTCGGACAAACCGCCGCGGCCGTTCGAATCCGGCGTGGACGAGTTGCCCACGGCGGTGAACAATGTCGAGACCCTGGCGAATCTCCCCTACATCCATCGGCACGGTGGCCAGGCGTTCCGCGCGACGGGTACGCCCGAATCCCCCGGCACCTTCCTGGTCACGCTCACCGGCGGCGGTCGCGGTCCGGGCCTGTACGAACTCCCGCACGGCACGCCGTTCACCGATCTGCTTGCCCTGCACGGCATCTCACCCCAGGATGTGCGCGGCGCGCTGATGGGCGGCTACTTCTCGGGAATCGCCGATCGCGCGATCCTGGACGCCACCCTCGATCACGAATCCATCCGCGGCCTCGGCTACGGCTTGGGCTGCGGCGCGATCTGTCTGCTCACCGGCGAATGCCCGGTCGCCGTGGCCGCCGCGGTGCTGGAATATTTCGACCGCGAGAACGCCGGACAGTGCGGCTCCTGCTTCAACGGCACCGCCGCCATGGCCGCGGTCGCCGCCGCCCTGCGCGACGGCCGGGCCACCGACGCGGATCTCGAACGCCTGCAACGCTGGTCGGTGGTGCTGCGCGGTCGCGGCGCCTGCGGCACCCTGGACGGCGCGTGCAACACCGCCGCCACCCTGCTGAGCAGATTCCCCGCCGAGATCACCGCCCACCTCGCGGGCAACTGCCCGGACTGCGCGCAACAGATGTACCGAGCCGATCGCCCGTTCGACGCCCGAAAGGTCCTGGTGCCGTGAAGATTCGACTCGACCGCACGCTCTGCGACGGCTTCGGCGCCTGCGCCGCCCACGCCCCCGGCTACTTCTCCCTCGATGACTGGGGTTACGCCTCGCTCGAGGGCGACGGCGTCGTCGATCCCGCCGACCGCGACGGCGTACTGCGCGCCCTGTTCGACTGCCCGGCCCACGCCATCATCCGGATGAGCGAACCCGAATCCTGATCCACCGCAACAGCTTCGGCACCACGATGGGCGGCGCGGCACCGAGCCGCCCATCATCGCCGGTCCGCCTGTTGTCACCGGTCCCGCTGCAATCATCGGTGACGAACCCGTTTCCTACACAAGGTGAAACACCTGTGGCCCGGCGAATCACGCCGGGCCACAAGCTTTTCGACCTCTTCGGAACTCAGTCCGTACCGCGAGCACGCCAGATTTGCACCGACAACGTGGACATGTCCAGCGTCGGGCTCAGCTTGATCTCCCCGGTGGCCGCCTTCGCGCCGAACGCCTTGGCAACCTCGTCCGGATCGCCGCTGAGTTCGTACACCGCGAGGTAGCGATGCGGGGGCTCGCCGCCACCGCCGAGCGCGCTGGGCGCGATCTCGTACCGCTCACCCTTGATCACGCCGGGCACCTCGACCACCTCGGCGAGGTGCACGTTGTCGTACCAGTCGTTGAACGCATCATCCTGTCCGGCAACGGCATTGGAGAATACGAGCATCTTGGAGTTCATGGCGGAATCCCTTCCGGTTCAGTCGCTGGCGGGAAGCGGTTTGGCCTCCTTGAGCGCCAGCGGCGTCGCGCCGACGCTCAGGGTGCCCGCACCGGCCTTCGTCACCAGCACCTCGGCCCCGGACTCGTCGACGTACCGCTTGCCCAGCAGATTGCCCTCGCTCAGCTCGGCGGCCGCCGTCGCACCCGGTTCCGGCTTCCCGTCGATCGGGATCATAGGAACACCTCCGGCACGCAGATCCGCGAGGCTGTCCGCAGCCCGCACCACGATCACCTCGGTATCGCACACCTGACTGCGCAGCCGATTGCCGTTCTTGACCATTGCGATCCTTTCCGCGGCCGCGACGATCCGCGTCCGACTTCGCCACGACACCGCTCCGGCGACCGCACGGATCCCCTCCGGCGCAACGAAATTACCATTCTCTCAAAACGAGAATATCATATCCGTCAGGCGGTCCTGGTGAGATCCGCCCCGCCCCACAGTCCCGTGAGCAGCAGTTCGCCGCAGTGGAACGTCTCGACGCCGCTCACTTCCCCCTCCGGCTCCCCCGCGGCGGCCAGCGCGACGCCCTTGAACGCCCGCGCGGCGGTACTGAGCCGATGATGCGCGGGCTCCAGCCGGCCGTCCAGATCGGCGGGCAGCTGCGCACCCCACAGCGCGATCTCCGTGCGCCGCTGCTGAAGTGAATCGAGCACCCCCTGCCGCACCCGCGGATCGCTCTCGATCATCTCCGGCGCGACGGCCACCGCGTGCGGCCAGATGTCGTGCACCGGCGAGGCCAGCGAATCCTCCAGGTCCAGCACGACCGCGCCCAGAATCCGGAGCGGGCGCACATCGGAGGTGTCGGCCAACATGGCGGTGACCTCCCAGCCCGCCATGGTCCGGTCGTAGATCCAGCCGCCGACGTGTCGCACGGCCGCCGCGGCATCGGAGGCGACCACCGCGAGCCGGTAGCGCAGCAGGTGTTTACGGGAGTGCGCCCGCCAGCCCGCGACCGAGTACACCTCGTCGAGAGCCTGATCGCGCGAACCGGAGATGTGAGCAACCATGATTTCCATCCTTCGCCGGAGCCGGGGCGGCATCACGGCGAGAATAACATTCTCCCCAGCGAAGCGAGCCGTTCTGACGAGATGCGTGCGAACACCTTCGCGACCTCGCGATCGAGCCGCACGCCGACCGCTCAGAGCGCGCGATTACCCGACACCTGCGCGGTCGCCTGGGCCAGCGCCCCGTTGACGTCGCGCACGAAATCCACCAGCGCCGCCAGCGTCTCGTCGTCCTGCGGCAGCGTCTCGTCCAACGCGGCCAGTTCACCGAACAGCGGCGCCACGGCAACCTCCGCGCGCACCGCCACCAATTCCACCCACACCCTGCGGCGATCCTCCGAATCACGGGTCCGCCGCACGTAACCCGCGCGCTCGAGCCGATCGATCACGGCGGTAATGGCGCCGCCGCGCGCGATGCCGAGCAACTCCGCGAGCCGCCCGGGCGTCAGCCGCCCGCGCATCCACAGCAGATTCAGACAGGTCAGATCCGCGACGGTGATGCCGAGATCGGCGGCGACCGCCGAGTAGAGCACGACCGTCCGGGTGGCCTGCACGCGCAGGCTCTCGCGGAGCGAATTCAGGGTCTCGGCTCGCGTGCTGCACGTCATCGTTCGCACCTGTTTCTCCATCCATCCGGCCCCCGAAGGAACTTCGACGAGAACGACACCGATCGAAAACGCCTCCGGGACCGAACTCGTATAACTGAAATGAGAATAGCATTCTCGCAGACGGCAACGTGAGGTTTCGATCGCGACAAGACAGGACTCGTTCCCCAACATCGGCTGCCACCCTGGCGGGCGAGAGGGGCGCGAGAGTATCATTCTCATGTGTGGAGATTGCGCATCTCCGAGAGACAGCCGAGGTCGACTCTTACGACATTCCGCACAACCAGCAAGGAGTCCCGTGAATATCGACGACATGATCCTGGTGAGCATCGACGACCATGTGGTCGAACCGATCAACATGTTCGACGGCCATGTCCCGAAGAAGTACGCCGATCTGGCCCCCAAGGTGATCGTCGACGACAAGGGCATCGACCGATGGGTCTACCGTGACCGCCCGACCGGTGTGACCGGCCTCAACGCCGTGGTCTCCTGGCCCGCCGAGGAATGGGGTTACGACCCGGCCGGATACGCCGAGATGCGGCCCGGCGTCTACGACGTGCACGAGCGCATCCGCGACATGAACGTCAACGGCATCCTGTCCTCCATGTGCTTCCCGACCTTCGCCGGGTTCAGCGCCGGACATCTGGCCCACTTCCCGGACGAGATCACCGTCGCGATGATCCAGGCGTACAACGACTGGCACATCGAGGACTGGGCCGGGGCCTACCCGGGCCGGTTCATCCCGCTGTCGATCCTGCCGCTGTGGGACCCGAAGCTCGCCGTCGCGGAGATCGAGCGCGTCGCCGAGAAGGGCTGCCATTCGGTGTCCATGCCGGAGCTGCCGCACCTGGACGGCCTGCCCAGCTACCACGACGGCGAGTACTGGGGTCCGGTGTGGGCCGCCCTCGCCGAACACGGCACCGTGATGAATCTGCATATCGGACAGGGCTTCCGGGTGCTGAACCTGGCCCCGAACGCACCGATCGACAACCTGATGGTGCTCGCGCCCAGCGTCTCGCTGATCGCCGCGCAGGACCTGCTGTGGGGTCCGGCGTTCCGCACCTACCCGGGTCTGAAGGTCGCGTTCTCCGAGGGCGGCGTGGGCTGGATCCCGTTCTTCCTGGACCGCTCCGACCGGCACTACACCAACCAGCGCTGGCTGCGTCGCGACTTCGGCGGCAAGCTGCCCAGCGAGGTGTTCAAGGAGCACATCGTCGCCTGCTACGTCACCGACAAGACGTCGCTGAAGCTGCGGCACGAGATCGGCATCGAGAACATCGCGTGGGAGTGCGACTACCCGCACTCGGACTCGATCTGGCCCAACGCGCCGGAATTCGTGCTCGAGGAGTTGCAGGCCGTCGGCGCCGACGACTCGGATATCGACAAGATCACCTGGCAGAACGCCTGCCGCTTCCTGAACTGGGATCCGTTCGCACACATCCCGAAGGACCAGGCGACCGTGGGCGCGTTGCGCGCGCAGGCCAAGGACGTGGACACCTCCACCAGGTCCCGCAAGGAGTACGCCGCGGCCTACCGGGCGAGCTGATCGCGGACGTATCGAACCCGGCATCGGAGGAATTCCGGTGCCGGGTTCCGGCGTTGTGCAGGGGTAGTGCGGCTGCTGCGAGAAAGGCATGACACATGGAACCGTCGGGATATGTCGACTGGCCGGACTACCGGGTGGAGGTGACCCGGGTCCGCAATCTGATCCGCGTCACCGCCGGGGATCGGGTGTTCGCCGAGACCAGCGCGGGTCTGCTGGTCGCGGAACAGGATCACGGCATCGCGTTCTACATTCCCCAGGAGGATGTGCGTTTCGATCTGCTGACCCCCATCGACCTCACCAGCCGCTGCCCCTTCAAGGGCACCGCGCGATACTGGCGGGCGGCCGACGGTGACGAACCGATCGTCTGGGAGTACGCCGAACCGTATGCCGAGGTCGCGCTGATCCGCGGACATCTCGGCTTCTATCAGGACCGGGTACGCGTCGAGGTCGGCGTGGCCACCCCCGCGGTCAGCGCGCCGTACGCGAAAAAGCCCTGACCGCAAGCACTTCCGGCGAATTCGTCAGGGCAGGTCCACCTTGCTGGCCAACCAGTGCCCGCCGACGCGGTCCATGGTCATCAGGATGCGGTTGCGGTCCACGCGCGGGGTCGGGTTGGTCACGTTGGTGATCTCGGCGTCCACGAACAGCAGCACCACCGCGTGATCACTCGACGCGGACTGCACGCTCGCGGCCACCACGTGCCCCTTGCTCACCGACTTCGCCTGCAGCAGCAGCGGTTTGAGCTGGGTGGCGGACTGGCTGTACATATCCTTGAACTCGCCGGTCGCGCCGTTCAGCACGGTCGAGAAATCGCCGTCGATGTGGGTCGAATCGATACTCGTCAACGCGACCGCGTAATCCTTCGCCGCGGCCAGCGCGGCCTGCCCGGATGCGGCGTCATCGTTGCGCGCCTTCAGTTTCCAGCCGAACACCGCCGCGAGGACGATGGCCGCCACCAGCAGGAGTAGCAGGACGGCGGTGAGCGGGCGGGGAATCAGGCTGCGCCACCGGAAGCGGGGTTTCGCTGCCGCAGCGTCGGTTTCGTTCGAGGGTGCCTCGGCGTCGGTCTCGGTGTCGACCGAATCCTCCTCGGCCGCAGCACTATGCGCATCGACCGTCTCCGTGTCGACGGAGTTAGTCACGGCGGTGGACTCGTCGGCGGCCGCATCCTGCTTCACCGTCGGTTTCTCGGCGTTCCTCTTCTCCGCGGCCTTCGACTTGCGCACGGCCGCCGAGTTCTCCGTAGCACCTGCCTCGTCCTTTGGTGACTTCTGCGCATGGTCTTCGACCGCATCGGAGCCGGTGAGCTCAGGGTCGACTCCGAGCTTGGAATCCACCTCTGTGGCAAGGGAATCAGCGGCCTGCTCACGCACTGAGGCATCGTCGTCCAGCTCGGCCGATGGATCGGCATCGCGCTCCGCTGTCACCAACGCGGTGTGCTCGTTCATCTGTATCTCCATTCGTCGGGTCTCGGGCTGGTTACCGCGACGCGGGTCAGTTGTGGGCGGGCGAGCCCCCGTACGGGGTCGGGATCGACAGTGGGCCGGTCGGTGTCGGATCCGCGCGCTGGAGCGGGTTCGAGCCGGGCGGTGCGGTGGCGGTGTTGTCGCCGGGCGGGCGTGGCGCGTTGGCCGCGCCGCGCACCAGATTCGGCGCCGGGCTGGTGCAGCGCGCGTTCAGCAGCGGTTCGGGGAAGTTCGGGACCGAACCGGGCAGGCGCGGCACGTTGTAGTCGCAGGTCGAGCGCGGGTAGATGGCGACCTCCGCCCAGACGCCGCCGTCGTGGAAGGCCGAGGAGATGGCGTCGAGCGCGGAACCGGCGCGCTGCTGCGGCCAGAAGAATTCGTTCAACGCCGGAATGTGCAGGTAGGCCATCTGCGAGGTGGTGGCCAGATTGCCCAGCAACTGCACCATGGTCGGGGAGTTGTCCGCGATGATCTGATCGATCGAGGTGGTCAGGCCGGGCACGGCGTTCACCATGGTCCGGTAGCCGCCGGTCATCGAGCCGACACCGGCCATCACCTCGGCCAGATTCCGCGACGTCCTACGCAGGCCCGGGCTCACCTGACTCATCGTGGTCAGCACCGTCTTACTGTTGTGCAGCAGCGAAACCGTCTGCGGCAGCACCGAATCCAGCGTCGAGACCATGAACATGCCGCCGTCCAGGATGGCGGCCAGCTTGTCCGGTCCCTGCGGACCGACGCCGAGTTCGGCCTCGATGGCCTTCAGCTTCGCCGGATCCATCTGTTGCAGTGGACCGTTCAGGTGATCGAGCAGGGTGGCCAGCGGCACCGGGGTCGAGGTGCGGGAGGGATCAACCACCGCGCCGTCGGTCAGATACGGCCCCTTGTCGGTGGTCGGCAGGAAGTCCAGGTACTGCTCCCCCGCCGCCGACAGCGCCGCGACCCGCACGTCGCCGCCCACCGGAATGTGCACGCCGTTGTCGATGGCCGCGACCGCGATCACCTTGTCGCCGTTGATGTTCACCGACTGCACGCGTCCCACCGGCACGCCGCGCAACGTGACGTCCTGATTGGGCAGCAGCCCACCGGACTGCGCCAACTGCACCGTCACCTGGTACTGCGCGTGCAGCGGATCGATCTTCAGCGACCCCAGCAGCAGATAGCCCGCGCCCAGCACGAACACCAGCACCAGGCCGACCATCGAGGTCAGCAGCCGATGCCGGGTCAGCGCGCGTGCGCCGAAAACCACTGCGCGCGCGGGCGGTTCGAATATCGCGGAGATGCTCATCGGCCCGGTCCCGTCGTCGTCCCCGGTTTCGTCACGGCGCCCGGCACCGGAATCAGACCCGGAATCACTCCCGGTGCGGGTGCGGCGCCCGGCACCGTCACGCGATCCTTGAGCCGGTTCAACGTATATGCCAGCGACCCAACGAAATTCGTCCAATCCGTGGGCGTCGGCATGGTCGACCCCGCGTCACCGGGCGAATTGATGTCCGGCGTCGCGCCGATCGCCAGCCGCGCGATGTCGACGTTCACGTGCGCGGACTGCGCATCGGTCACCTTCACCACGATCGGCAGGATCGCGATGAGCGGATCGAGGTTCGCCTTCGGATTGTTCGCCGCCGCATTCATATTCGCGGCCAGCTCGTTGACCGATTTGATCAGGCTCAGATCGTTCTTGCCCTGCACCGACGGATACCGCGACAACTGCTGGCTGATCCCGTTCAACTGCCCGACCAGATCGATGATCTGCTGCGTATTGTCGCCGATGACCTGCACCGCCGGCCCGGCCGCGGCCACCGCGGCATTCACATCGGGCCGATGCGCGGCCAGCGTCGCACTCAGATCCTTCGTGGTGGCCAGGACTTTCCGGATCTGGTCGGTGCGAGCCAGCAGACTGTCCACCAGCTGACGGGTCTGCTGGATCATCAGGGCCAACTTGTCCCCGCGCCCGCCGACCGCCGCACCGAGACTGTTCGCCAACGTGGTGACGTTCTCGATCGCACCACCGTTGACCAGCAGTGCGGCCCGGGTGAGCACCTCTTCGATGGTCGCGGCCGCGGCGGTGGACTGCTCGGGAATACTCGCGCCGTCGGCCAGCCGGGGCGCGTCCGGATCCGGATGCGCGGGCGGAGTCAGCGCGACGAACACATCGCCCATCGGTGTGGCAGAACGCAATTCGGCCGACGTCCCCGTCGGCAGCAACACCCCGGACTTGATGCGCATATGCACCAGAGCCGTGTAATTCTTCGCCTGCATCGACTCGACCTCACCGATATCGGCGCCGTTGAGCCGCACCTTCGCCTTGGTCGGCAGATTCAGCGCATTGGCGAAAGTCGCTGTGAGCGAATAGGAATCGGCCCCCACCCCCGGCGCGGGCAGCGGCAACTTGTCCAGACTCACCGAACACGCGCTGCTCGACAGCACCACCATCGCCGCGAGACCAGCCAACCGTCGCCTGGATCGGAATATCGTCATTTCCTCGGTACCCCTTGCTGATTCACCGGACCACCGGGCTGCGCCGCGCCCGGAGCTCCCGCCATGGCCGCGAGCATCTGGCCGATGCCGAAGTCCGGTCCCATATCGCGCATGGTGCCGGTCGCGCAGCCCAGATTGTGCAGTTGCAGGAGGTTGCAGACCTCCTTGACCATCTGGCCGTCCAGCAGGAATTTGTCCAGGCCGACGGTGCCGCGCAACGCGCCGATATTGGTGTCCATCGCGTTGTAGACGTTGTCGGTGACCATCGGGAAGATGTCCAGGAACTCGGCCAGATTGTCGTTGTAGTCGGCCATCGACTTGGTGACGGTGTCGGTATTGGTCGCCAGGCCGTGCAGGTTGTCCCGATTGCGTTGCAGCAGATCGGTGACCTGCACCAGAATCTGGTTGAGCTTCTTACCGGTATCCCCCGCGCCCAGGTTCTGATCGGCCAGGATTCCGCTGAGAGTGTCCACGCCCGAACCGAATTCGCGGATCTGCTGATCGTTGCGCGAGGCCGCGGAGGTCAGCGCGTCCAGATTCCGCACGACCTTGGTCACCGCGTCCTTGGTCGCGGCGCCGTTGTCCGAACCCATGCGCAGCGCGCGCGACAACTCGGTCATCGCGTCCCGCATCTCCTTACCGTTCCCGGTGGCGATCTGCGAGCTGACATCGAGCAGGCCCGCGACGGGCCCGTTGCCCTTGCCGTCCCCGCCCAGCGACTGGGAAAGCTTGTCCGCCATGGCGAGCAGGCTGTCGAACTCGACCGGCGTGCGGGTGCGATCGGTGCCCAGCACCGCGTGGTCACCCAGCGTCGGACCGCTGTGATAGACCGGCGTGAATTCCACGTGCCGATCGGTGAGCAGCGAATCCGAGACCGTGACAGCCATCGCGTCGGCCGGAATCTTCACCCACTTGTCCACCTGCATCGTCACGTCCACATACGTCGGATGCGGGGTCACCGAGACGACCTTGCCGACCTTCATCCCCAGCACCGCAACGGTATTGCCCTTGTACAGCCCGTTGGCGGAGGTGAATTTCGCGGTCACGGTGATCGAGGAGTCGACCAGATTCCCGACCGGCCCGCTGGAACATCCGGCCACCGCGACACCGGTGACCAGCACGAGCAGCAGCTTCAGCGCGCGGCCCACGGTACTCATTTGCAATCCTTCAGGTACGTGGGCCGATTCACCTTCTGCGCGTATCCGCTCAGCGCGCACATGAACGAATCGATGAACGCGCCGTCCGGGCCGTTACCGACCAATTCCTGACCGGTTCCGGTGGCATTGGCGAACAACCGCCACGGCACGGGCAGAATCTGTAGCAGGTTGCGCAGCAGATCGTCGTGTCCGGCCAGCATCCCGGTCATCTGCCGCAGATTCGTGAGCAGCTGCTGTATTTCGGCGCGATCACCGACCGCGATCGGTTCGAGCTGCTGGATCAGCGTCGTCGTGGCATTGAGCAGATTCACCACCGCCGCCTGCCGGGAGATGATCTGCGACAACACATTCCGGCCCTGCCCGATCAACTGGGCGAGTTCGGCCTTCTGCTGCACCAGCACATCGGTCACCTGCTGGGTGCTGGTCAGCAGCGAACCCAGCTGATCGCGCCGATCCGCGATGACGGTCGCCAGATCCCTGACGTTCTGCAACACCTGCGGCACCAGTTTCGGCGTGCCCTGCAACTGTGTGCTCAGCTCCTGCATGGATTTCGCGATCCGATCCGCGTCCATCCCGCCGAAGGTGGTGGTGGCATTGGCCAGCGCGGCTTGCAGATCGTAGGGAACTTCGGTGGCGGACAACGGAATCACGTTGTCGCGCAGATGCCCCGCACCCCCGGGCCGCAATTCGACGTACCGCGATCCGAGCAGAGTGGTCAGCTTGATCGCGGCCTTGGTGTCCTTGCCCAGCGGCAGATCGCGGTGCAGCTTCATGGTGAGCACCACGTGATCGCCGTCGAGCTTGGTCCCGGTGACCGTGCCGACCTGGATCCCGGCCAATGTCACCGCGTCCCCCGCCGAAACCCCCGCTGCCTGAGCGAAATTCGCGGTATAGCTGTCATCGCCCAGATGTAGTGAGTTCACGAAGACCGTGACACCGACGACGACCGCGAGTACCACCATCGCGACTGTGCCGATCCGCAGTGTGCCGTACTCCTCGAGCGGACGCCGACGCATCCGCTGCCACATGTGTCCGAGTCTTCTCACCATGATCCCTATCGACAGATCGCCGAATTCTCGACCTTGCCACTGGGCGTCGTCATCCCGAGGATCTGCGACATCAGCGGATCGATGCCGGGAACGGCGCTCACTTGCACATTGCAGACGTACGCGTTGAGGTAGGCGCCGGTATTGGTGATCCGGGACAGCCCCTTCAGCATGTACGGCAGATTGAAGCCCAGGTACGCGAACTTCTGTTTGTTGGTGATGAAATGCTGCGCGAATCCCGGTTGGCGGACGACGAAGTCGTTCATCGCCGGCGCCGAGCCGCGCACCACCGCCGCCGCCCGGCCCACCACCGCGGAAATCGAGCTGACCTGGTTGAACAGCGCGTCCCGATCCTGCGACAGGCCGTCGAAGATCTTGCGCGTCTGCTGCACGACGGTCTGCAGGTTCCCGCTCTGTTTCGCCAGATCCGACATCACCTCGGCGAGGTTGTCGATGACCTGCCCCAGAATCTGATCCGGACCCGAAAGTGACTGTGCCAGTTCGGAAGTCTGGGAGATCAGCGAGGTGATCGCACCGTTGTCCCCTTGCAGCGACCGCACTACCGCCTGGGTGATGTTGTCCACCTGCTGCGGATCCAGCACGCTGAACAGCGGCTCGAATCCGTTGAGCAGCTTGGAGATGTCGAAGGACGGCTCGGTGTGCGCGATCGGGATCTGCCCGCCCGGCGGCAGCACCTTCGGATCGCCGTAGTTGCCCAGGGACAGACCGACATAGCGCTGCCCGATCAGGTTCTGGTACGTGATCGAGGCCGAGGTGTTGCCGTACAGCACCTGATCGTGCTGCACCTCGAAGGTCACCTTGGCGTTGATCCCTTGCAGCGCAACAGTTTTCACCCGGCCGACCCGCACGCCCGCCATCCGGACGTCATCGCCCGAATGCAGGCCCGACACGTCGGTGAACAACGCCGAATACGAGTCGGTGCGACCACTCACGCTGCGCGCCAAGGTGATATAGACCGTCCAGGTCAGCAGGATCGAGACCGTCAGGAACATGATCAGCCAGATCAGCGGTTTGCGATAGCTCATCGGTGCGCTCCTGACGGGACGGCGGGCTGCGTGTCCGAGGCCGGGGTGACCGTCACCGAGTTGTCCCGCAGCAGCGGACCGACGATCAGATCCGTTGCGGCATTGGGCTTTCCGCCCAGCAGCGCGGCGATCTGCCGCTGCTCGCGCGGACTTCCGGTGTCACCGACATTGCCGCCGGTGTAACTCGCGGGCGCGGTGTGCGGGGCCACGATGGTGGGTCCACCGGCCGGGCCGGTCGCGCAGCTCGGGCCGACCAGATTGCCGTAGCGCGGGCAGTCGGCGCGGGTGTACTGCTTGTGCGGGGTGAGTTCGATGATGACCTTGGCGGTCATGTTCTGCACGTCGGGATGCCACAGGGTGCGGAATTTACTCGACAGGATCGTCTCCGAGGTCGTCATCTGGGTGAAATTCGCACTGCCCCTTGCTAATACGTCCAGCACCGGGGAGAACTTGCCGGTGAGTCCGGTGATCGTGCCGGTGTTGTGCTCGAGGGCCGCGCCGATGGTGCCGGTGGTGGTCAGGCCGCCACCGAGCAAGGTGGTCAACTGATCTCGCTGTTCGGCGACCATGCGCAGCGGGCCGACCGCATTGTGCACCGCACCCAGCAGATCCGGCGCCGAATCGCGCAGTCCGGCCAGGGCGTCGGCGAGGGTGCCGAGCATCGGCGCGGTGCCGTCCGGGGCCATGACTCCGTTGAGCGCCTGGGCGATTCGGGTCAGCTCGGCGCCCGCGCGCGCGGCCTGCGCGCCGTGTCCGGCGGTGGCCTGCTCGACGGTGGTCAGGATGCCCAGCACCGGATCGGACTCCGACCGTCCGGCCGCGGCGACGATCTTGTCCAGCGCGGTCAGCGAGGTCTGCAACCGCACGGTCGCCAGGCTGCGATCCTCGGCAATGTGCGCACCCGAGGCCAGCGAACGGCCCTGACCGTTGTAGACCAACTGCACCGAGGGCACCGCGAACACGTTGCTGGGCACCACCCGCGCGGTCACCGTGCCGGGAATGCCCGAGGAGTACTGCGGCAGCAGCGAGATGTGCACCTGATTGGGCCCGCCGTCGGTGGCCGGGGTGACACTGTCGACCATGCCGACCAGCACGCCCTCGTACTTCACATCGGATTTACTGGGCAGGCCGTCGCCGACGTTCACCAGATCGGCGGTGACCTGCACGGTCTTGTCGAATACGCCCTGCGATCGGGCGATCATCGCCACCCCGATCACCACGAGCACGATCAGGAATCCCAGCCCGCGCAGGAAAAGCTTCCAATTGGGCAGAACCTTGCCGTCGGATTCGAATGCAATGGACATCGGCTACCCGCTGATTCTCGCGCCGGAGTTGAAACCCCACAGCGTCAGGGTCAACATCAGATCCACGAAGATCATCACGGTGATACTCGCGCGCATCGCCCGTCCGGCCGCCACCCCGACGCCCTGCGGGCCGCCCGAGGCGTAGAAGCCGAAATAGCATTGAATCGTCGTGGTGGTGACGACGAAGACGATCGCCTTCACCAGGGAATAGATTATGTCCGACCCGCTCAGTACCAGTCGGAAATAATGTTCGTAAGTGCCCGGCGACTGTCCGCCCGCCACCCCGACGACGATTTCCACGCCGAGATAACTGACCGCCAGACAGGCCAGATACAGCGGAATCATCGCCACGATCGAGGCCAGCATGCGCGTGGTCACCAGATAGGGAATCGGGCGGATCGCGATCGAGTCCAGTGCGTCGATCTCCTCGGCGATCCGCATGGATCCCAGTTGCGCGGTGAACCGGCATCCGGCTTGGGCCGCGAACGCGATCGAGGCCATGATCGGCGCGAGTTCGCGGGTGGCCACGGTCGAGGCGATCATGCCCGTCGCGGGGGCCATACCCAGCAGTTTCAGCGCGCTGAAACCCTCGATGCCGACGACCACGCCAGCCGCGGCCCCCAGCACCAGGATCACCTGCGCGGTGCCGCCGCCGACCACGATGGAGCCGTTGCCCCAGGTCACATTCGACAGGATCTTCAGGAATTCGGCCCGATAATGCCGCAGCACCACCGGAATTCCGCCGATCATCCGGAAGAAGAATGTGGCCATGTAGCCCAGCCGCATGACCGGGACGGCCGTCGCGTTACCGGCCACCAGGGCAGTTTTCGTGCCCGGAAAATAATATCTGGATGCCATCAGAGCGTTGTCCTCGGAAACAGCAGGGTGTACAACTCGGTGAAGCCGGCGTTCACGATCATCAGCAGCACGATGGAGGCCACCACGGCCGCGTTCACCGAATTCGCCACACCGCCGGGACCACCCTTGGTGCTCAATCCCTTCTGGCAGGACACGAGCGTGACGATGATGCCGAAGGTGATGGCCTTGACCATTGCCAGCCAGAGATCACCGATGGTCGCGAAGGAGGAGAACGTCGCCAGATAACTACCCGGGACGCCATTCTGCACGTACACGTTGAACAGATATCCGCCGAGAAATCCGACGAAACAGCTCAAACCGGTCAGGCCCATCGCGACCAGGATTCCGGCCGCGAGCCGGGGCACCACCAGCATCCGCAGCGCCGAGACGCCCATGACCTCCATCGCGTCGATCTCCTCGCGGATGGTGCGCGCGCCCAGGTCCGAGCAGATCGCCGAGCCGACCGCCGCCGCCAGCAGAATCGCCGTGACCAGCGGGGCGACCTGGCGGATCACCGCGAGCCCGCCCGCCGCGCCGGCCAGCGACGTCGCGCCGACCTGTCCGGCCAGCAGGCCGAACTGGATCGACATGGTCGCGCTGATCGGCAGCGCCACCGCGACGGTCGGCACCACCGCGGTCTTGGCCATGAAGGTGGCCTGCTGCACGAACTCCCGGAACGGGAACTGCCCGGTGACGATGTCGACACACAGGTACCGCACCGCCTGCACCGCCAGAATGACTTGTGCGCCAACGGTTTCCAGGGAGGCCAGCGGGTGGCGTCGCAGATATCCCGCGATCCACCGCTTGATCTCACCGACCGCCGACTGCCCGGCAACATCCATTCCGGCCGCTGGTGCGCTCATCACGGCCTCACTTCACTTGCTACGGGTTCGGCACTGTCGGTCATCGATTCCTCCCTGATCCGGCGTACTTCCATGCCGCAACCGCGAGTTGCGCGACCGACGCAGCATGCCGAGCGCTCGGGCAGCACGGGGCTGTGCGCTGGCCCGGCATCGGTGAGGCGGATCCGTCGGGGGGTTACCCCGGCGTCCGCCTCCTCCTGGAGTAGGAAGCGTCATTCTCCTCAGGCGAGAATGTTACCTCCGTAACACAGTTACTGTAGCAACATTCCGGCCCGGGCAACACCCTCGAACTTCACCCGACAACCCCCGATCGACGCCCCGGCGTGCACTTCCAGTACCAAACATGCACGTTCTCCTGATCTGTCAAGTGACGAGAGTAGCATTTCCGTCTGGCGGAAGCTCCATTTTCACTTCGATTCCGGCCAAGTCCGTGAGCAGCCCGAAACCGCCTCCGGCAACCCCTCGGTCGCCCGCTGATCTGCCCTTCCGGGCTCGCCACACGCCCACACCGGAACCGCTTGTCCGCCACCGGAACCGACCACACACCCCGCCACCCCACGCACCACCGAACCCGGCACAGCAACATCACCCATAGCCGCCGAGTAATGCCGGAAATGCATAACCGACACCTGTACGGACAGCCATCTCCGCCGACGATGATCCGCCCCCGGACCCCGGCCCACCCCACGTTCGATCAAATCCGCCCGAATGCCGCTCGGATCCGCGCGGGAGTTACCGTCCGGACCGGACAGCCGTCATCATTCGAAGCAGATCGACAGGGGTGACTACGTCATCCATGCCCGGAGGGTTCGGATCGAGACACTCGTGAGCCTCGACCCAGCGGGAAACAGCGGGGAGTACTACCAGCGACCGCGGGGGACGTCGAATTCTCCGCAGAGCGCGCGCCACACGTCGCGCGGGTCGACGCCGTCCTCGATGGCCTGTGCGCCGGTGCGGCCGCCCATGGCGGGTAATACGTGATCGGATAGCAGGACGTCGCCGCGGGACACCCCGAACTCGGTATGCAACAGTTCCTGGAATTCCGTCAACCGCACCGTGTCGAGGCTACAGGTCGTGCTCAGCGGAAGCGGGCGCGGTCCAAGACGCGATGGCAGATCTCGACCGGATCGTCGACCTCGGCGGCGCTCGCGGCGGCGGCCCGCGCGGCGGTGGTGAAGGACGGCTCGGCCAGGACCGTGCGGACCGCGGACCGCGCGGCCTCGACGGTGAACGGCCGCACCAGCAGCGAAACCCCTTGGCGCACAGCACGATTGGCCAGTTCCCACTGATCCCCGCCGCCCGGGACAGTCACGATCGGCACACCGGCCAGCAGCGATTTCGCGAGCAGACCGTGCCCGCCGCCACCGACCACGACCGCGGCGTGCCGGAGCAGTTCGTCCTGCCGTCCGAGTCCGGCGGTGGCCCACGGCGGCAGGTCCGCGGGCGGCGTATCCAGGGTCGACACCGCGACCCGCACACCCACCCCGTCCAGCGCCTCGAGCACCGTCGACGCCATCCCGGACACACCCGTCTGCGCGGTCGAGGGCGCGACCACGACCAGCGGATCGTCCCCGGGCGGCAGCGGCAGCGTCTCGGTGGTCGGCTCCCACAGCAGCGGCCCGATCACGTGCGCCTCGTCCGGCCAATCGGGTCGCGGCACCTCGAGCGCGGGCAGGGTGGCGATCAGCCGGGCGGCCGGACCCGGATCCTGTTCGGGCAGACCGACACTCGCGCGCGCGGCCGCCCGCTGACGGTCCCCGCGCGCGATCGCGCGCCCGGTCATCCCGCGCAGCACCGCATCCCGTGCCCGCCCGCGCCAGCCCTCCCCCGGCGCGAGCCCACTTCCGATGGGCGGCAACGCTTTCGACGGCAGATACAGCGGATGCGGGGACAGCTCCACCCACGGCACCCCGATCCGTTCGGCCGCCATCCCGCCGCCGACGGTCAGCACATCGGAGACGACCAGTTCCGGCAGCATCGCCCCGAGTTCGGGCAGGATCTCGGTGGAAATGTGCGCGGCGCGTTCGTGAATGCGCGCTCCGGCATCGAGCTCGTCGTCCTGCGGCCGCGGCGCGAGCCCCTTGAGCCGCCGCACCCCGATCCCCGTCGCCCGCGCCACATCCAGCCAGCGCGGCCCGGTGAACAGCACCGGCTCATCCCCCGCCGCCAGCAACCGCAGACACAACGCGATCGCCGGAAACGCATGCCCCGGATCCGGTCCCGCGACCACAGCAACTCGCATCCACCCACCCTGCCACACCCCCGCAACCCCCGCAGGCGCCCGGCCCCACCCCACCCCCGCACCGCCCTCGATGATGCTGCTACACACAGCAACCAAGCACGTCCGCTGGCTACCATGACAAACACCGAGGCGAGGAGAACCGTGAGCGAGCAGGACACCACACGCCGCGCGCCCACCACAATGCGTGAGCAGAACCCAACGCACCCCACGCCTGGCACTATGAGCGAGCAGCGAACCACACACCGCATGCCCGGCACCATGAGCGAGCAGCACGCAGCACGACCCATGCGCGACGCGACGCACGAACAACGGGCCGCACTACCCGCGCCCGAATCCGTGGACGAACTGATGTTCCTGCTCGCGACCTGCGCGAATGCCTGGGATATGCCCGATCGCAGCGGTGATCCGGTGGATATTCTCGATCATGATCGGCAGTGCGCGGAGCTGTTGCGGCGCGATCATCCCGAGGACGAGGAACTCCAGGTCGCGGGTTTGGTGCACGATATCGGCCACCTGCTGGTTCCCGGTGACGACGCCGGACACGGCCGGACCGGCGCGGACGCGGTGCGTGGGCTGCTCGGTGAGCATGTGGCGCGACTGGTCGAACTGCACGTCGTCGCGAAACGCTATCTGGCAGCGACGGATTCGCACCACACCGCGACACTGTCCGACTCGAGCAGACGCACCCTGGTCACTCAGGGCGGCCCGATGACACCCGCCGAAGCCACCGCATTCGAAGCCGATCCGGATTTCACCGCCGCACTCACCCTGCGCCGGGCCGACGATGCGGGCAAGATCGTCGGACTCGCCGTGGCGCCTCTGGAATTCTGGCGTCCGGTGATCGAACGGGTCGCGGCGGCGCAGCAACAGACGTAGCGCGAATCAGCCACGGCCACAGCGCAATTCAGCCCCGAATGTAGAACAGCTCGAACCCGGTCGCCCGCTCGGCCGCGAACCCGTCGACCGCCGCCGTGGCGTTCTCGACGATCTCCCGCGCCCGCACCGCAACCGGCGCCGGCCCCAGCGCCGCGAGATAACGACTATGCGCCAGAACGGCTTCCGTCGCGGCCGCGATCGAATCGGTGACGTCGACGGCGTGCGTGGCGGCCTGTCCGGTCACCGCCGCCCACCGCGCCGTCCAGATCGGCAGACCGCTCAACTCCGTAAAGATCCACTCGTTGGCCGCATCGGCGATCGCGTCCAGCGCGGCCCGCCCGACCGCGCGGTGATCGGCGCTGTTGGCCCGCCCGGGCGCCCAGGTGTCGCGGAAGTCGAACAGTACGACCATCTCAGGGCGATGCCGCCGGATCGCCCGCGCCAGATCCCGGCGCAGCGCGAGGCTCTCCTCGATCCGGCCGTCCGGGTAGTCGAGGAATTCCACGTCGTACACCCCGACCGCCTTCGCCGCGGCGACCTCCTCTTTCTCCCGCAGCGGACCGGTCTGCGCCGGGGGTAGTCCCGCGATCCCCGCCTCGCCGCGACTCGCCAGCACATAGCGGATCCGCTTGCCCTGCATGGTCCATCGATGCACCGCGGCCGCGGCTTCGTACTCGATGTCGCCGGGATGCGCGGCGATGACGAGTCCGGTCTGCCAGTCCTCGGGTACCTGTTCCATGGGTCCCATTGAAGCACCGCGCATGCGAACGGGCCGCCCGGAACGAATTCCCGGGCGGCCCTCGCGACGCGGTCTACAGCTTGTCGACCGTCGATTTCGAGCCCGATACCGCCTTGTACAGCAGGTACAGCCCGAATACGACGAGGCTGATCATCAGGATCGGGAACAGCGCCTTCACCAGCGCGCCCACCACCATCAACGCCAGCCACACGACTGCGACCACGCCCAGGATCTTCCAGAACATGCTCATTTGCTCCATTCCTCCCGCCGCCCGCCCGCAATGGAGTCCGGCCGTTGAGGCCGGAAAGTAGGGCTCCCTGCGTGATCCGACACCTTCCATACTGCCGATCCCGCCGGGGAAAATCACCACGTCAACCCCGATATCAGGGTTAAATCAGGGTAGTTCCCGAGGACCCCCACCCGTCGGACCGCACCTTCCACGGTACCCGCGCCCGCCCACTGCGGACACCCGCTCAGCGGTGCGCGGCGGCCTCGACCAGGTGGTGGATCTCGTCGGCGACCAGCTCGGGCTCGCAGAGCAGCACGTAGTGGTGGGAGCGCGCTGCGACCACGTGACGTCCGTTCGACGAACGCGCCGCGCGCTGAGCGTGCAGGGCGTTGAGCACCGGACGTTGCGAACGAGGCACACCGTTACCCCCGCGACCACCCGAGATCACCGTGAGGGGCAGCTCACCCAAATCCGGTGGAGCATCCCGATATTCGGCGAGTTCGTCGAGATTCGTGCGCTGCTGCGCGGTGAACGTCCGCATCGCCTGGAGCGTGAATCCCTCACGCCGCATATCCTGCCGCGCGTCCGGGGGCAACGGCGTGACGGTCGAGCGATAGAACCACGGCAGCACCCGCAGCCGCGCACCCAACCGCAGCGCCGCCAACGCCACCCTCTCCAACCGCCGCACGACGGGATGGAACAGCACATCCTGCCCCTCCTCGGTCGGGTCGACCAGCACCAGGCCCACGATCCGCTCCGGGTTCGCGGCCGCCGTCGTGCGCACGATCGGACCACCCGCACTGTGCCCGACCAGCACATACGGCCCCGGCCCGAAATGGTCCAGAACGGCGCCGAGATCCGCGGCCATTCTGGCGAGCGTCCGCGACTCCGGATCCGGGGCACTGCGCCCGTACCCGGACCGGTCGTACACGATCGCCCGCGCCCACTCCCCGACCAGCGGCTGCACCAGCGCCCACATCGACCGGTTCACCGCGGCCCCCGATTCGAAGACGACCGTCGGCATCTCCGAATCCCCGGGCCCGGCCAACACCATCGTGTGTAGCCGCCGCCCATCCGGCGTCGGCACCCACACGCTCTCTCCCTGGGTATGCCCGGCGGAACTCCCCGATCCACTCTCTCGCACCACGTCAGTCCTTCTTCCCCACGAATTCCCACCCGCACACCGAAATTCCGGTCTCGCAACCGATCAGCGGCCTACTCGCGAAGCTTAGCCTAACCTGCTGACACTCAACTCGACTGACAGACGATTGAGGAGAACTTCGCCACCCCACCCCACGTTGTCTGCGCCCGATGCGCCGCCTGGTACGCACTACCGGGAATCTGAAAAGTGAGCGCCGGCAACGCTTTCCCCGCCCAATCCGTCCCGGTGCAGGTGTACTGCTGCTGCGCGATGACCGGACGCGCACCGGCACCGGCCGCACCCACCACCCCACCCAGCACCGCGAACCCGGTAATCGCAACCACCCCGGCAGTCATTCGCCTGACACGCATGAATCCACTCCTATCGTCGACGACAGCGATGGCCGCAGACCCTACCCGGAATGACCCCGCAATTCCCGGTGATCACGCCGGATTTCCGAACCGAGGTCAGCGGAACCGGCTGTCGGCGAGCTCGGTCAGCGCCTGCGCCCAGCCGTCCAGGCGATCGGCGGATTCGCGGAGATGCACCAGGGCCCAATCGATTTCGGAGGGCAGCGCGGCGGATTCGGGGACCGCGAGAATGCGGCCCGCGGCGGCGACCAGGGCCTCGTATTCGACGACGCCCGAGTCGAGCCGGGCGACCACCACCCGCACCTGCCCGGACAGGTCCAGGCCCGGGATCGAATCACTTTGTCCCACAACAGCTGCCGTCTTCTCCATGGCCACGGTATCGGCGGCCAGAGCATGTAGTGCCGCAGCGCAGGAGGCAGCGGTCTCGACGGTATCGGTGAGATCCGCCGCGGGCATCCGGCCACCCTGCGAGATGCGCGCGCTCAACGCGTGCAACGCGGCCTCGGCGCGCACCAGACGAGCGATCGGCGCCCGCGCCGCCGACCGGACCGGCGGCAGGCGACGCGGCACGAATGCGGCCTGCGGCAAGGGATTTCGACGAAGATGCAGATAACTGCGGGTGCTGACCGCGGCTCCGGTCACCAGCGCCGCCGCACCACTGCCCAGCACGATCACCGCCCAGGCGGGTGCGGAGGCGATCGCCAGCCCGGCCGCACCCAGTGCCGTGATTCCGGAGGCGGCGCTCCACCGCAGACTGCGTCGCCGCGCGCGCCGACGCCGCCGCAACTCCCGCTCCCGCGGATCGGCCCAGGCGCGCACGGCGTGCATCGCGGTCTCCCCCGCCTCCCGCAGGGTGTCGGGCAGTCGTCGCGCCCGGTCGAGCTGTTCGGGCTCGATTCCGGACTGCGACAACACTTCTCGTGCCACCCGAGAGCGCATCGCGGACGGGCGGGCACGGCCCGTCGCAGGCTCGTCGGCGGCCTGCGATCTCCCCATCCTCGATGCCTTTCGAACTGTTCTCGAACTCGCGGCAACCGCCGCACGGACTACTGCTGCGCGGCCTGACCCGGGTTCACCTGCGGCTGCGCCGCGGCCGGATTCGGGGCCGGGGCGGTCACCTGCGGGGTGGCGTCACCGGCGGTGAGCGAATCACCGCGCATCGAGGCGCGGATCTGCTCGAGGCGGCTGTGCCCGGCCATCTGCACGCTGGCCTGCTGCACCTCCATCATGCGGCCCTGCACCGAGTTACCGGCCAGCTCCGCGGCGCCCAGCGCGTTGGCGTACCGGCGCTCGATCTTCTCGCGCACCGCGTCCAGGCTCGGCGTGCTGCCCGGGGTGGCCAGCGTCGAGTCCATCGACTGCAACGATGCGGACACCTGCTCCTGCATCTTGGCCTGCTCGAGCTGGCTGAGCAGCTTGGTGCGCTCGGCGACCTTCTGCTGCAACAGCATCGCGTTCTGCTCGACGGCCTTCTTGGCCTGCGCGGCCGCCTGCAACGACTGGTCGTGCAGCACCTTCAGATCCTCGACCGACTGCTCGGCGGTGACCAGCTGCGCGGCGAATGCCTCGGCCGCGTTGGTGTACTGGATCGCCTTGTCGGTGTCACCGGCCGTAGCGGCCTGATCCGCGAGCATGACCGCCTGGCGAGCGTTGGAGTTGAGCTTCTCCACCTCGTCCAGCTGACGGTTCAGCTTCATCTCCAGCTGACGCTGATTACCGATCACCGACGCGGCCTGCTGCGACAGCGCCTGGTGTTGCCGCTGCGCCTCCTCGATGGCCTGCTGGATCTGTACCTTCGGATCCGCGTGCTCCTCGATCTTGGAATCGAAGAGGGCCATCAGGTACTTCCAGGCCTTGACGAACGGATTAGCCATCGATTGATCCCGCCTCCATCTGACGCGCCGCGCTCCCACGCGACTGTAGTGCGCGACCGTCACGCACCCCTGTGGTACCTATCCTCCATATGCCCGGTGTCCCGGGCGAGCGAAACTCGCCCGGGACCGAAGCCCACTAGAGAATCTATCCGTTTCCGTTCCGTCGCACAGCCTCGCCGATACCGATCACATACCTTTACCGGTCGAAAATCTTTCCCGCGTCAGTTCGCCTGGACGAGTACCAGCTTGTCGGCGGTGGGCGCGGGAATGACGATCCTGGTCTCCCCAGGAATCCGGGCGAAGGCCGACGGCGCGGGCGCGGCCGGTGCGGCGGCGCGCTCGGGCAGCGCCGGTTCGCGCTGGGCCCGTCCGGCGGCGAAATCCTGTTCGGCCATCGTGATGCTCACATCGGACAGCACCTCGGACAACGGCACGTCCAGGGCCTGGCAGATGGCCGCCAGCAGTTCGCTGGACGCCTCCTTGCGGCCGCGCTCCACCTCGGACAGATAGCCCAGACTCACCCGGGCCGAGGTCGACACCTCCCGCAGGGTCCGGCTCTGGGCGATCCGAGCACGCCGCAAACTGTCTCCGATTGCCTCTCGTAGCAGCGTCATCTCGTTCTCCTAACGGTTCATGCCTGGCCGGACCGAGCCTATGCAAGTGACAACGTCACGTGCCCTCGACTGGTTCCCATCGGTGGCCGCTCCCTCGCCGACTCGCTCATCCCCCGCCCAGGCCGCGGGCGAGTTCGGTCACGGCCGCGTGCACCGCTCCCATCCTGATCGTCCACCGGTCACCGGCCAGTTTCAACCGCAACACCTCGGTTCCGTCCGGACCCGCCACCCCCAGGAACACGGTGCCGACGGCGTGACCGTCCTGCGAATCGGGCCCGGCGACCCCGGTCAACCCGATCCCCCAGTCCGCCCCGCACACCCGCCGCGCCCCGGCCGCGAGCTGTTCGGCCGTCCCCGCCGCAACCGGTCCGGCACTGGCCAGCAACTGTTCGTCCACCCCGGCCAGCGTGTGTTTGAGATCGGTCGCGTAGACGATCAGACCCCCGCGCAGCACCGCGCTCGCCCCCGGCACGCCCGCGATCGTCGCCGACAGCAGCCCAGCGGTGAGCGATTCGGCGGTGGCCACGGTCGCGCGTGCGGCGATCAAGAGTCGTACCAGGTCAGCGGCCGGAATTGCCGCGGTGAGCGGATCGATGTCCACCGTCATTTGGGCTGGGCCGGGCGGGACCACAGGCGCGCGGCCTGCACGACGTAGTCCAAACCGGTGACCACGGTCAGCGCGACGGCGACATACATCAACCACAGCCCCGCGGTCGCGAACACACCCGAGAGCGGCAGCAGCAACACCGCGATGGCCAGCGACTGCACCAAGGTCTTGAGTTTGCCGCCGCGACCCGCCGGAATCACCCCGCGCCGCACGACGGCCAATCGCAACAGCGTGATTCCGATCTCACGCGCGCAGATCACCAGCGTGATCCACCACGCCAGATCGCCCAGCGCCGACAGCCCGATCAACGCCGCGCCGATCAACGCCTTGTCCGCGATCGGATCGGCGAGTTTGCCGAAATCGGTGACCAGACCGTACTTGCGCGCCACCTGACCGTCGATCCGGTCGGTGATGGCCGCGATGCCGAACAGTGCGGCGGCCAGAATCCGCCAGCCGGTGTCGTGCCCGGTCCCGGTGAACAGCGCCACCAGGAACAACGGCACGATCAGGATGCGCAGCACGGTCAGGATGTTGGCGATGTTGAGCACCGGCACCGGGGCGGGTTCGGCGCTCTGCGCGGGTGGGGCGGGCACCAGATTCGGGCGCGCGCGCGGTGTTTCGGTCCGGGGGTGGTGTGAGTCGGACCAGCCGCTGTCCATGTCGTCGCTCTGCACGCTCACCGGCACCCTCGACCGGGGCGGGCCCGGAAAAACTCGGGCGAGCGGGCGGAGTGGATGTGCGGCACCACACCAGACTATCGGTACCGAACCCGACTACTGTGCACCCCATGACGACACGGGCGACGCACAGCGGTTCGAGCGACGGGACGGTGGCCGACGCCCCGATCGTGCGCCGCGCCCGTACCTCGGACGTGCCCGCCATCAAGACCCTGGTCGACGTGTACGCCGGGCGGATTCTGCTGGAGAAGAACCTGGTCACGCTCTACGAGGCGGTGCAGGAGTTCTGGGTCGCCGAACTGGACGGCGAATTGATCGGCTGTGGCGCATTGCACGTGCTGTGGGCGGATCTGGGCGAGGTGCGCACGGTGGCGGTGCATCCGAGCGTCAAGGGTAAGGGCGTGGGCCGCCTGATCGTCGATCAGCTGATCACGATCGCGCGCGAGTTGCAACTGCGCCGGTTGTTCGTGCTGACCTTCGAGGTCCCCTTCTTCGAGCGGCACGGTTTCGCCGAGATCGACGGGACGCCGGTGACCGCCGAGGTCTTCGCCGAGATGTGCCGCTCCTACGACACCGGCGTCGCGGAATTCCTGGACCTGAGCTACGTCAAACCCAACACCCTCGGCAATACTCGTATGCTGCTGAACCTCTGATCTTGTCCGCTCCGAACGTCCGGGAGTCCCCATGGCCATCTTCGCTGTCCACTACACCTACGCCGAGGACCGGGCCGCCGGCCGCGACGAGCATCGCCCCGCCCACCGTGCCTGGCTCAACGACCTCCTCGCCGAGGGCACCGTCCTGACCAGCGGCCCCTACCCGGACGGCTCCGGCGCCCTCATCCTGATCGCCGCCGACGACCTGCCCGCCGCCCGAACCCTCTTCGCCCAGGACCCCTTCGCCCAACACGGCCTCATCCACGAAACCCGCATCGTGGAGTGGAAGCCGACCATGGGCGCATTCGCGGAGTAGCGACACCCGGCACCACGATCCATACCGCGCGAAATTCCCCTGCGCACAAGCCGATCGACGTGCGATGGTCACCGCTATGAGTGACTATCGCAACGTCAATCGCGCGAACTGGGACGAGCGCGCACCCCTGCACGCGAATTCACCCGCTTACGCGCTGGAACGGTATGTCGCCGATCCGGGGCTGCTCAGCGGTGTGGTGCGTTTCGACCTGCCGCGACTGGGCGATATCCGCGGGCTGCGCGCGGTGCATCTGCAATGCCATCTCGGGACCGACACGCTGTCGCTCGCCCGGCTCGGAGCGAACCCGACCGGACTGGACTTCTCACCGGTCGCGCTCGCGCACGCACGTTCCCTCGCCGAACGCTGCGGGGCCGCAATCGATTTCGTGGAATCCGATGTCTACGACGCGGTGACGGCGCTCGGCCCGGAACGTTTCGACCTCGTGTACACCGGCATCGGCGCGCTGTGCTGGTTGCCGAGTATCGACCGCTGGGCGCGGACGGTGGCCGCACTGCTGCGCCCCGGCGGCCGGTTGTTGCTGCGCGACGGGCATCCGATGGCGAGCACGCTCGACGACGCCCGCGAGGACCTGCTGGCGGTCACGTACCCGTACTTCGAAACCGCCGAACCGCAGGTGTGGACCGGGACGCAGACCTACGTCGAGACCGACGGCGCGCTCCAGGAGGCCACCACCACCCACCAGTGGAATCACGGTCTCGGCGAGATCGTCACCGCGCTGCTCGACGCCGGGCTGAGCATCACCGGCCTGGTCGAGCACGACAGCGCGCCGTGGCAGGTGCTGCCCGGCCGGATGACGTGCGGGGACGACGGCGAATGGCGGCTGATCGAAGGCCGGGACCGGCTGCCGTTCACTTTCACCGTGCAGGCCCGCAAGTCCTGACCCCTTCCGAGATACATAGCGGCACAATAGATTTCAGTATCATCGAGCCACTGTTCCCGATCCGCGGATAAATCCGTTTCCTCGGTGGATTCGTGGTGCTAGGCTCGAATCACACTGCGGGACAGGCGAAAGGAGACGTGATGATGATCGGGCAGATGGATCGGCGACAGCGCCGTTCGCAATGTGTTCGACAGTGGCGCGTCCTACGCCTGCTCGCTCGACGTGGTTCCTGAGACGTTCTCTCGACCTCTCCCAGGGCCGCTTGCCGGGCAATTCGCCACGGAGCGGCCCTTTTTCGTCGCCCTCTCCGTGCGGACGTAGCTCAACGGAAGAGCAGCGATCTCCAAAGTCGCCGGTTGGGGGTTCGAATCCCTTCGTCCGCGCTCCATCCCTCGTAGCCCAATTGGTAGAGGCCGCAGGCTCAGACCCTGCGTCGTGCGAGTTCGAATCTCGCCGAGGGAACTTCCCGCGCATCGGCAGTGCCGCCGAGGTGTCAGCGACGATGCCGCGCGTGGGTGAAAGCGCTCGTAGCTCAAGGGACAGAGTGCCTGGTTACGGCCCAGGAGGTTGGGAGTTCGAATCTTCCCGAGCGCGCTGCACACCCCGAAAATCAAGGGACACAGTGTGTTTCGATGACGCGTAGTGCAACCGGCAGTACGGCGGACTCTGACTTCGCAGGTCCAGGTTCGAATCCTGGCGCGTCAGCGAGGGGACACCGAAAGGTCGATGACGCGTGGTGCAATGGCAGCACGGCGGATTTTGGTTCCGCAAATCCAGGTTCGAGCCCTGGCGCGTCAGCTCCTCCCCGAGACACCCGGCCATCCGGCGTGACCCGAGCGGGGTGTGATTCGGTACAGTTCACCTATACAACCAGTTGCATAGGTGAGGTGGAGATGCATACATTCCGGCAGGCGGTCGAGACGCACGACGCGGCGACGATCGAGGCGACATTGGCCGATGACGTGGTGTTCACCAGCCCGGTGGCGTTCAAGCCGTATCCGGGGAAGGCGATCACGGCGGCGATTCTGCGCGGGGTGCTGCGGGTGTTCGAGGACTTCCGCTACGTGCGGGAGATCATCGATGCCGACGGCCGGGACGCGGCGCTGGTCTTCGAGGCGACCGTCGACGGAAAACGGGTCAACGGTTGCGATTTCGTCCATCTGAACGAGCAGGGCAAGGTCGACGAGCTGACCGTCATGGTCCGCCCGCTCTCTGCCGCCACCGCGCTGGCCGAGGCGATGGGTGCGCAGTTCGAACAGATCCAGCGCGAGGCGACCGAGCAGGTCCAGCGCGAAACCGCCGGAGCCTGAGGCGGAATCCGCTCGCCGGATACCCTGATCAGGTGCGATTGACCGAGCAGGACGCGCTGGAACGATTCCGTGACGCGCGGGTAGCCCGCCTCGCGACGGTGAGCGAGGACGGGCAACCGCACGTCGTCCCGGTGACCTTCGCCCTGAACCTGGAAACCCCCACCCCGACAGCGGTTTTCGCCATCGATCACAAGCCGAAGACCACCACGAACCTGCGACGCCTGCGCAATATCGCTGCCACGGAACGAATTTCACTCCTGGCCGACGAATACTCCGAGGACTGGACCCACCTGTGGTGGGTCCGCCTCGACGGCACGGCCCGCATCCTGTCCGAACCACCGGACCGCACCGAGCCGGTCACCTGGCTCACCGCGAAATACCCGCAGTACCAGGAGAATCCACCACAGGGCCCGGTAATTCGAATCACCGTGTACACCGTCTCGGGCTGGGCCTACAGCGGCTGATCAATCACGCACGTAGTAGTGCCCGAGACTGTCGTCGTACCGGCCCGAAGCCCGGCGGCTGCCGTCGCACGCGGATTTCTCGTCTACTCCGCACTTTCGGGGGCGGCGTCATCGGACAGGTCGGCCGGGTCGCCGCCGCGGATCGTGTAGAGCAGGCCGTCCAGCTCGTCGGGCTTGATCAGCACGTCGCGCGCCTTGGATCCCTCGCTCGGTCCCACGACGCCGCGGGTTTCCATCAGATCCATCAGCCGGCCGGCCTTGGCGAATCCGACCCGCAACTTGCGCTGCAGCATCGAGGTCGAGCCGAACTGCGAGGTGACGACCAGTTCCACCGCCTGCACGAACAGGTCCAGATCGTCGC
Source organism: Nocardia macrotermitis (assembly GCF_009604405.1). GTDB lineage: Bacteria > Actinomycetota > Actinomycetes > Mycobacteriales > Mycobacteriaceae > Nocardia > Nocardia macrotermitis. Next base: position 455,376 of record NZ_WEGK01000003.1, on the reverse strand, counting down.
CGATATCGGGATCGACGTCCTTCTTCTCGCCCGCCTTGGCCGCGGTGACGCCCTCGGTGTAGTCGGGTTCGGCCTGGTTCTTCGCGAAATCGACGACGCCCTGGATCTCCTCGTCGGAGATGAACGCCCCCTGCAGACGTGTCGGCTTGGACGCGCCCATCGGCAGGAACAGCCCGTCACCCATGCCGATCAGCTTCTCCGCACCGGGCTGATCCAGGATGACGCGCGAGTCGGTCAGCGAGGAGGTGGCGAACGCCAGCCGCGAGGGGACGTTGGTCTTGATCAGGCCGGTGACCACGTCCACCGAGGGCCGCTGCGTCGCCAGCACCAGGTGAATACCGGCCGCACGCGCCTTCTGGGTGATGCGCACGATAGCGTCCTCGACGTCGCGCGGCGCGGTCATCATCAGATCCGCGAGCTCGTCGACGATGGCCAGAATGTACGGGTACGGCCGGTAGACGCGCTCGCTGCCCAGCGGCGTGGTGATCTGCCCCGACTTGACCTTCTTGTTGAAGTCGTCGATGTGCCGGACCTTGCTGGCCTGCATGTCCTGATAGCGCTGTTCCATCTCCTCCACCAGCCAGGCCAGCGCGGCGGCGGCCTTCTTCGGCTGGGTGATGATGGGCGTGATCAGATGCGGAATGCCCTCGTACGGTGTGAGTTCCACCATCTTCGGGTCGATCAGGATCATCCGCACCTCCTCGGGGGTGGCGCGGTGCAGCAGCGAGATCAGCATCGAGTTCACGAAGCTCGACTTACCCGAACCGGTGGAACCGGCGACCAGCAGATGCGGCATCTTGGCCAGGTTCGCCGAGAGGTATTCGCCCTCGATGTTCTTGCCGAGGCCGATCAGCAGTGGGTGGTGATCGTTGCGAGTCGAGGGGGCCTTGAGCACGTCGGCCAGGCGCACGAGTTCACGATCGGCGTTGGGCACCTCGATGCCGACGGCCGATTTACCCGGGATCGGGGCGAGCAGCCGGACGTTCTCGGTGGCCACGGCGTAGGCGATGTTGCGCGCCAGCGCGGTGATCTTCTCGACCTTCACACCCGGGCCGAGTTCCACCTCGTACCGGGTGACCGTCGGGCCGCGCACGAATCCGGTGACCGCCGCGTCGATCTTGAACTGCACCAGCACCTCGGTGATGGCCTCGATCATCGACTCGTTGGCGGCGCTGCGCTTCTTGGGCGGTTCGCCGTCGGTCAGCAGGGACAGCGGCGGCAGGTGGTAGTCGCCGTCGACCTGACGTTCGGTGACGAACTCCAGCTGCTGCGGTTCCGGAGGCGGCGGGGTCTGATCGATGACCTTGGGAGCCTTGCGTTTCGGCTTCGGCTCGGGGGCGGGCTTCTCGGCCTGCTCCGACTGCTCCGCGGCGATGGGCTTGGCATCCTGGAGCGGCGGTTCGCCGAGAATCTCGGTAGCCGAATCGGATCCGCCGAATTCGTCGGCCGGGTAGTTCTCCGCGGGGGTGCGGCCACGCTTGCGGCGCGGACGCGGCTCGTGCGCCGGAAGGCCGTCCGCGTCAAGGTCATCCGAGTCGTAACGACCGTATCTGTCGTCGTACGAGTCGTATTCGTCGCGGGCCTCGGTGCCGAACAGCCAGCGCAGGCGATCGGGGATCTCACGCACCGTCGTCCCGGTGAGCAGCAGGATGCCGAATGCGATGGCCAGCAACAACAGTGGTGTGGCCAGCCACGAGGTGAGGCCGTCGCGCAGCGGGCCGCCCATCACGTAACCGACGAAACCCGCGGCGTGCGCGCGACCGTGCGCGTCGGCGGGTGAGCCCGCCGCGATGTGCCAGACGCCCAGAGCCGGAAGGGCGACCAGCAGTCCGCCCAGCACCAGCCGGGGACGGATCTCCGGGCGCGGTTCGGTGCGCATCAGGATCACCGCGATCGCGCAGGCCACGAAAGGCAGTGCGGCCGAGGCGGATCCGGTGAACAACCGCACGGCCGTATCGATCGCGTGCCCGACCGGACCACCCGCCGACAACCACACCGCCGCCGCGATGATCACGCTGAATGCGACCAGCGCCAACGCGATTCCGTCGCGGCGATGCCCGTGCTCGATCTCACCGGCCCGGCTCAGCGTGCGGGTGGTTGCTCCCATACCCCGCGCGAGCATGGTCCAGCCGCTGCCGACGCCGCGCCGCACGACCGCGAGGGGTGCGGTGTTGGATCGCGGTGCCGGGCGACGGGCCGGAGCCTTGCGCGCGCGTGGCGCGGGATTCTTCCGAGGGTTGGCCGAGGACGTTCCGGAGCGTGAACCGGCCGAACGGGACCGTGCCGGAGCCCGCCCCCGCGCCGATCCCGCCCGCGAACGAGACGCCGTGGTGCTGCGGGACTTGCCTGCCATACCCCCAGGCTAGCCGCAACAGCCCCATCCAGACCATCCGCAACACCCACCCCAGACACATCAGCGGGGGAAATCTGGGCGACCGTCCGGCGAACCGATGTAGCAGAACACCGCGCCGAGAGCTGCGTCACAGGATATCCGCACACCGCGCCGACCGCCGATCGACACGCCCTACGAGGTGTCAGCGGACATCCGTCCCGAGTCGCTCAGATGCTGCGGTCGCAGTCGTGTACCGCGCGAACATCATCGTCGGCACCGGTGGCGGTGAGCCGAACCTCTTTGCGGCCGAAGGCGTGCAGCAGCAGCTCCGAGGGCGGGCCGGTGAGCACCACCTCGGGGCCTTCGACGCTGTGCGCGGTGACCCGCTCGCCGTCGGGGGTGGCCAGCACGACGGTCACCGGGGCCTTGCGGTACGCCATCTTGGCCATGCGGCGCAAGGTCTTCCAGAGCGTCGCCTCCTCGGCGGCGGTCAATTCCCTGGGTTCCCAACCCGGTTCGGCGCGACGCACGTCCTCGTGATGCACGAACATCTCGCTGAGGTTGGCCACCGCGTCGACCGGCCGCAGCGGCGACCACCACGGCGGCCCGGTCCGCACCTGCTCCAGCAGTTCCTCGAACGACCGCTGCGCCGCCTTGGCCTGCACCGAATCCAGGTATCCGGCAAAGGATTTGATCATGATCCCGGGCGCGGCATCCGGCCGCCGCTCCCGCACGACCAGATGCGCCGCCAGATCCCGCACCGTCCACGCCCCACACAACGTAGGCGCATCCGGCCCAGCGGCGGTCATCGCCACAACCAACGCCCGCCGCTCATCCTGAGCCATACTCATAGCCCAACCCTAACCACTCGCTCAGCACAGAGCGACCCCGCAACCGCCGCCGCAGCCCACGGACGTCTCATCACCGGCACCCGCGTGCACTCGGAGCAGTTCAGCCCCGAAGCGGCTGGGGCTGAGTCCCACCGACAATCACCCCTGCGAAACGTCTCCGTACGCCGGAAACCGTCAGGCTCGCAAGGCCAACCCCAAAGTTTTCGGCGCGGCTCGCCGATGCCCGCTCGAAGCGCATGGCCGAAGGCCGAGTCTCGAGCGGGCAGCGGCGAGCCTTCGGGCGCCGAAAACCCGCCGGAGCGAAGCGGAGGCCGAAAATACAGCCTCAGACCCCTAGGACTGTCGGCACGATCATGGGGCGGCGGCGGTAGGTTTCGGCGACCCAGCGGCCGACGACTCGGCGGACGCTCTGGGCGATGCGGTGGGTGTCGGTGATGCCTTCGCCTGCCAGGCGGACCAGTTCGGCTTCGACGAGGCCGTGGGCCGCGCTCAGGGCGTCGGGGTCGTCGGAGAAGCCGCGGCCGGTGACCTCGGGGGTGCTGATCGCCTTGCCGGTGGTGGCGTCGACGGCGACGGTGATGGAGATGAAGCCGCCCTCGCCGAGCACGAGGCGATCGGACAGGGTCGATTCGCCGACGTCGCCGACCGAGAGGCCGTCGACGTAGACCTGACCGACCGGTACCCGGCCCACGATCGAGGCGATGCCGTCGACCAGGTCGACCACGACGCCGTCCTCGGCGAGGATGACCCGATCGGCGGGGACGCCGGTCGCCGCGGCCAGTGCCCCGTTGGCGCGCAGATGCCGCCACTCACCGTGCACCGGCATCGCATTGGTGGGCCGCACCGCGTTGTACAGGTACAGCAGTTCACCGGCCGACGCGTGCCCGGAGACATGCACCTTGGCGCTCTGCTGGGTGACCACGGTCGCGCCGAGGCGGGCCAGGCCGTTGACGACGCCGAACACCGCGTTCTCGTTGCCGGGGATCAGCGAGGAGGCCAGCACGACCAGGTCGTCGGCGCGAATGTTGATTTGCCGGTGATCCCCGCGCGCCATCCGCGACAGCGCCGAGAGCGGCTCACCCTGCGACCCGGTGGAGATCAGCACCAGCTTGTGCACCGGCAGGTTGGCGGCCTGATCCAGATCCACCACCACGCTGTCGGGGATGTCCAGATAGCCGAGATCCTGCGCGATCTGCATATTGCGCACCATCGACCGGCCGACGAAGCAGACCCGCCGGTCGTACCGCTGCGCCACCTCGACGACCTGCTGGATGCGGTGCACGTGGCTCGCGAACGACGCCACGATGACCCGGCCCTTGGCCTTGCCGATGACGCTGTCCAGCACCGGCCCGATCTCGCGTTCGGGCGTGACGAATCCGGGCACCTCGGCATTGGTCGAGTCGACCAGGAACAGATCCACGCCCTCGTCGCCGAGCCGGGAGAATCCGGCCAGGTCGGTCAGGCGGCCGTCCAGCGGCAGCTGATCGAGCTTGATGTCGCCGGTGTGCAGCACCAGCCCCGCGGGCGTGCGGATGGCGACCGCGATGGCGTCCGGGATCGAGTGGTTGACCGCGAAGTACTCGCACTCGAACGGTCCGTGGGTGGTCTTCTCCCCCTCGGTGACCTCGATCAGCTTCGGCTGCAAGCGGTGTTCGCGGCACTTGGCCGCGACCAGGGCGAGGGTGAACTTCGAACCGATCACCGGAATGTCCCTGCGCTGGCGTAGCAGGAACGGCACCGCGCCGATGTGGTCCTCGTGGCCGTGCGTGAGCACGACGGCGACCACATCGTCCATCCGGTCCTCGATCGGCCGGAAATCGGGCAGGATCAGATCCACGCCGGGCTGCTGATCCTCCGGGAACAACACACCGCAGTCGACGATCAGCAGTTTGCCGCCGAACTCGAAAACGGTCATGTTGCGGCCGATTTCGCCGATACCGCCGAGCGCGAAGACGCGCAATCCGTTGCGCGGCAATGCCGGAGGCAGACCCGAGGGCTGCGCGCCGACCGAAGCCGGTTGCGGCGCAGCGGTTTCCGAACGTCTCGCGGGCTGGTTCCCACGGCTCGAACGGCGCGCGGAGCCACCTCGATCGGATCTGTCCTGCGCGGACCGATCCTGTCCGGCATCACCGCGAGGGCCGCGAACGGCCTTCTCCGGCTGCGCATCCTGCGCCCGCGTCTTGGCCGCGCGGGTCTCCTCCTTGGCCGACTTGGCCCGCCCGGCACGCTTGCGCGGCTCGGCGGCACTCGCGGGCTCGGCGGCACTCGCCGACTCCGCAGCACTCGCGGTGTCCGGAGCACTCGTCGGCTCCGGCGAAACCACCTGCGCCACAACCGGTTCCGGCGGCGGCGCGGGCGCGGGTGCACCGGCGGAACGACTCGCGCCACGGCGCGGACGACGGGTTACGGGCGTGCCCGTATTCTCTTCACTCATTTCAAAACCCCCGCGGCCCGCAGATCAGCGGCCACCGCTTCCAGTTGTTCGGCATCGGGCATCAGCTGGGGCAGGCGCGGCTCACCGGTGTCCACCCCGAGCAGCCGCAACGCCGCCTTGGTCATCGACACACCGCCGACCCGGGCCATCGCCCGGCACAGCGGCAACATACTCACGTGCAACTCACGTGCTTTCGCCACGTCACCGGCGAGGAATGCCTCGCGCAGCGCACGCAGCCGTTCGGGCACCAGATGCCCGATAACGCTGATGAATCCGACCGCACCGACCGACAGCCACGGCAGATTGAGAATGTCGTCGCCGGAGTAGTAGGCCAGACCGGTCTCGCTGATCAGCTGCGCGCCACCGGCCAGATCGCCCTTGGCATCCTTCACCGCGACGATCCGCGGATGCTCCGACAACCGCAGAATCGTCTCCGAGGCGATCGGCACCACCGAACGCGGCGGAATGTCGTACAGCGTCACGGGCAGATCGGTGGCATCGGCGACCGCGGTGAAATGCGCGATCAACCCCTCCTGCGAAGGACGGGAGTAGTACGGGGTGACCACCAGCAACCCGTGCGCACCCGCACGAGCGGCATTGCGCGCCAGCTCGACGCTGTGCGCGGTGTCGTAGGTGCCCGCACCGGCGATGACGGTGGCGCGGTCGCCGACGCCGTCGACGACCGCGCGCAACAGATCGAACTTCTCCGATTCGGTGGTGGTCGGGGACTCTCCGGTGGTTCCGGAGATGGCCAGCAGATCGACTCCCTGGTCGACCAGATGGTTGGCCAGCGCGACACCGGCGTCGACATCGAGCTTGCCGTCGCCGGTAAAGGGAGTCACCATCGCGACACCGACCGTGCCGGACGCGCGCAGCCCGCTCCCCGTCGATTCACCGTTCGTCATGGTCAGAAAGGCTACTGGGTCTGTCGGGTCCGGCTTGCCCCGGCCGTTCATTCGTGGGCGAACGGATCGAGAAAAACATTGAATGATGTCAGATATGACGTCACAATGGCGTCATGGATATCAGTGAGTACACCGCGCGGTTGCGCGAGGATCTGGTTGCCGCCGCCGCACTGGGCGACGAGAAGACGCAGGCCACCGCCGCGGCGCTGGCCACCGCCACCGAGAACGCCGCACGGCTGACGCTGCTGGCGGCCCTGTCGGATCTGGCGGCCGAGGTCAGCGCGGAACTGGGCGACCGCACCGTGCACATCGCACTGGAGGGCACGACCGCGAAGGTCGACGTGCGCAAGAACACGCAGGCGTCGGACGAGGAGACGCCGAGTTTCGAGGACATCACCGGCGATATCAGCCGGGTCACCCTGCGCATGGTCGACCAGATCAAGACCCGCGCCCAGCAGGCCGCCGAGCAGAGCGGTATGTCGCTGAACTCGTGGTTGTCCACGACGGTGCAGGACGCGTTGCGGGATCAGACGCGCTGGGGTGGGGGTGGTCGGCGCGACGAGTGAAAGCTGTTCGCGCGCAAGGTGTTCCGGAGTGTCGGCACGGGTGACGTCACCCTGACATCACAGTGCCGCTCTGCGTGACCTGCGAGTGATCTAGTCGGCTGCCGCGCACCGCAAGCACCACTCGAGTGCTCACCGCGACGTTTTCGGCACCACTCAGGTAGTCACCGCGAAGTTCCCGGCACCACTCAGGTAGTCACCGCAACGTTCCCATCGGTATCGATCTCCGTGCGCCGATCATCCTCGGCGGCGTGCGCCAGCACCGTGGCCAGCACACGACGCCCGAGCGGCAACACCCGCACCGTCACCGAACCGGCGTTCGCGGCGTCCAATTCCCTTACCGCGGAATCGATCACGCGCTGCCGCACCCACTGCGGCACGCCCTCGAAACCGCCGTCGTCGAGCAGCACCACCTCGACCCCGCGCGCCCGCGCACCCCGCGCCGCGCCGCTCAACTCCTCGGTCACCAGTTGCGGCGCGCGCAGGCCGTCGCGGAGTTCGGCCTCGAGCAACCGGCACTGTTCCCGTTCGGCCGCGGTCAGCACCGCGCCGTCGGCGATCCGCTCCAGGATCGGGCGGGCCACCCGGTCCAGCCGGGCCAGCTGCCGGATCCGCTCACCGTCGGCGGCCACCATCGTCGCCTCGGCCGCCGCGCGCACCGTGGCCTCCTCGCGCAGCATCCGCAGCGAACGCTGGGTCGGGCGGATGATCACCGCGAACGCCGAGATGGCCGCGACGGTGCCGATCGGGACGATCGATGCCGAGACGATCGCGTCGAACCGGACATCGATGCGCAGTCCGGCGGTCACCAGCACGGTCGCCGACGCGGCCACGCTCAGCCACGCCGCCGCGATCCGGCCGCGCAACACCAGCGCGGCGAGCACGTAGGAGCAGGCGTATGCCGTCCACACGACGTGATGTGCGGGCGCGGACCCCAGATCCACCGCCGTCAGCGCGGTCGCGACCGGACCGGCGGCGGTGACGAACGCGGTCGAGGTCCACGGCAGCGGATCCTCCGGCGCCAGCAGCACCACCGCCCCGGCCGCGGCCATCACGACCAACGCGACCAGCGTCTGCATCAGGGATGCGGCCTGCAGGTTGCCGATCATGTACAGCACGATGATCAGTTCCAGGATCAGCATGAACAGCCATGCCATCCCGCCGCGCAGGCCCAGCAGGTCCCGGAGCCCGAAGCGGGGATCGAGGTCACCGGTCATGTCACGCTGAGCCATCGCCACCCCATACCAACGTCACGGTGGTGCCTTCCCCCGGTTGTGATTCGACGAAACCCGCGCCTCCGGCCAGTTGGCGCATGCGGCCCAGAATGCTCACCGAGATGCCGAGCCGGTCCGCGGACACCTGCTCCACATCGAAACCCGCGCCGTCGTCGTTGAAGACGAGCCGGATGCTGCCCGCGCTGATGGTGCAGGTGACCGTCCGGTGCACCGGCCGACCGGGGATCGCGGCGTGCCGCAGGCTGTTGCGAACCGCCTCGCCCAGCGCCGCGGCCAATGTTCCGGCGACCGCGACGGGCATGCGCAGATCGTCGAAGCCGGGCCAGGTGCGGGTGGCGAAGCGGATGCCCGGATTGATCTCGTGCACCGCGGAACGCAGGAAGATGACCGCCGAACGCGCGTCGAGCACATCGGGTTCACGCACGTCGACGCGGATTTCGTCGAGTTGGTCGAGGGTCGACTGGGCTTGTCGCCGCAGGACCGAGATCTCACCGGCCGCCTTGCCCGGACACGGTTTGGGTCCGCCGACCGGCGGCGGGCCGGCGGGTGTGTCCTCGGCTCCACGGGAGGCGTCCAGCAGCGTGGACAGCACGGCGTCGTGGATGAGTGCAGCGAAGCGGGCGCGTTCGTGATCGCGGGCGGTGGAGGCGGCGGTGGCCGCGGCGCGTCGACCGGCGATGGCCGATTCTCGGTCGACCCGCGCGCCCGCGCCCCGCGCGCAGGTCACGCACCACAGGAACAGGCTGGCCAGACCGGACGCGCGCAGCAGGCCACTCAGCGCCGACATCGCGCTGAACTGCTCGACGAGATAGACGTTGACACACGCCACCGCGGTCGACCCCACCAGCAGGTACACCACCGACCACAGCAGCCGCCAGGCCAGCGCCGCGGCGAGCATGCCCAGCGGCAGCATCCGGTACAGCCACACCGACGACGCGTCCAGGGTGTGCGGCTGCACCGCGAGCGGTGTGATCGCCAGCGCGACAAGGAAACTCACCGCCGTCAGCCCCGAGACCGCGCGAATCACCGCGGGCCGGGCGCGCGCCGACACCGCGGCCAGGATCGGAAAGCCGCCGAAGGTGAGCAGCGCGGCCACCGGACTCCACCAGCCCGGCGCGCCGTGCCCCTGTTCGATGATTTCCGGGATGGTGACCAGGCCCATGATCACCCCGCCCAGGCCCATCGACATGCCCAGCCGCCGCATGATCCCCTCCGACGCGGTCGGCGAGACATGCTGCGACACAACGTATCTCCCCCTCCGGCGGATACCCGCCGAGGTCCGCGCCCCGGAACCGGCGCGCGGGCCGCTCGGCACGGCCGATACCGCTAGGCGCGTGGATTGCGCTCGGGCACCGGCAGCCACCCGTCCTCCACCGCTCGTTTGTACAGGTCCGTCTTGGTGGGTGCCGGGCGTCCGGCGTCGGCGTATTTCTGCCGGATCCGGCCGAGGTAGTCGTTGACGGTCTGTTCGGACAGGCCCGTCATCCGCGCCACCCGCGACGCCTTCTCCCCCGAGGCGTAGAGGGTGAGCACCTCCTGCTGCCGCGGGCTGAGCCCGACGTCGCGCAGTTGCGGATCGCCGTCGATGGCCGCGGCCCAGTCGGTGGTGACGACCTGTTCGCCCGACGCGGCCGCGCGCACCGCCGACACCACGGTCTGCACGTCCTCAGATTTGCGGACCACCCCGAGCACCCCCGCTCGGGCCGCCGCGCGCACCAGGAACGGATTGTCCGCACCGGTGAACACCAGCACCTCGTGTCCGCTGTCGCGCAGGGTGCGCACGTTGTCCTCGGGCGCGGATCCGTCGGCCAACCGCAGATCCAACACCACCAGATCCAATTCCGGTGCGGCGGAAAGCAGTTCGGCCACGGTCCCCGCGGTGATGATCAACTCCAGATCCGGCTCGGGCGCCAGCATGCTGGCCAGCCCGAGCGCCACGGACTCGTGATCCTCGACCAGCCCGATCCGTCGCGACCGAACCGCCCCCTGATACGTCGGCTCCACAGCGCTCTCACCTCTTCCCAGATCCCGTGTCCCAAGAACACCACCTCGCCCCACCAACCAGCCGACCACCGACCGATTCCGGAACGCATCGGCTTCGAGTATGCCGGGGCAACCGCCCCGACGTGAGCCATTGATTTCATGGGGAGAGGTGTAAGCCGCTATTGCATGAGCTGGGCCGCGACCGTCGCGCCGAGTTCCCAACAGGCTTGCAGGGCGTCCTTGGATGGTTTGCCCGAGACCGTCACGTATTCGGCGGCTTTCGCCCAACCCAATCCGGTCGTGATCGATGTGACGGCGCGTTCTGCGCCCTCGGTGCCCTCGTTGCCGTGGATGTAGAGGCCGAAGGGGCGGGTGCGGGTCGAGTCGAGGCAGGGGTAGTAGATGGTGTCGAAGGCGTGTTTGAGGGCGCCGCTCATGTAGCCGAGGTTGGCTGGGGTGCCCAGGAGGTAGCCGTCGGATTCGAGGACGTCGGTTGGGGAGACTGTCAGGGCGGGGCGGCGGATTACCGCTACGCCTTCGATTTCCGGGTCGGTTGCGCCGGACACCACGGCCTCGAACATCGCCTGCATGAACGGGGACGGGGTGTGGTGGATGAGCAGGAGGGTCGGCACGGGTTCAGGTTAGTGCGGAGGAGGTCCGGGGTGGCGAGGAAGAGTGGGGCGGGGTGCGCTACTTCTTCTTCAGGGCGCGGTCGGCGGCGGCCCAGTGTTCGTCGGAGATCCACAGGTGGGCGAAGGCGTCTACGGCTTCGGTGGGGGTTACGCCGGAGAGGACGTGTTTGATGCGGGCGGCAGGGGCGTTGGCCAGGGAGCGGGCCAGGGTGCGCCAACCCTCTTCGAAGGAGTCTCGGGGGAGGACTCGGTCGATGAGGCCGAGGCGTTCGGCTTCGGGGGCTTCGAGGATGGTGCCGGAACCTGCGAGGAGGAGGGCGCGGCTGCGGCCGACCAGGGCGGAGAGGCGTTCGGCGCCGCCCCAGGCGGGCATGATGCCGAGGGCTACCTGGTTGAAGCCGATGCGGATGTCGGCGGCGGCGATGCGGATGTCGGCGGCCACGGCTACCTCCGCGCCACCGCCGAAGGCGTGGCCGTTGAGGGCGGCGATCACGGGGGCGGGGAAGTCCGCGAGACGGTCGCAGATGCCACGCATCCGCCAGGCCATCTCGGCGGCGCCCTCGAGGGTGCGGATCGCGGCGAGCTGTTTGAGGTCGCCGCCGGAGACGAACGCCTTGTCCCCGGCGCCCCGGATGACCAGGGCGCGAGCGCCTTTGGCGGCATCCAGCGCCTCGTCGAGCTGATCCATCGTCTCGGGCGCGATGGCGTTGCGCGCCTGGGGGCGGTCGATGGTGAGCACTGCCAGGCCATCGTCCAACTCGAGGTCCACCACGACCGGTTCTCCAATCCAGATATTGGAATTCTTGTATTCGGAGAATAGTATATCCACCACGGGCAGCCCCCGTTTCGATGAACCCTGCAACCACCCGGCAGCCCGCGAGTGTGGCCGTCACGCCCGCACATCCGGACTTGGAGGCCACATGCGCACGATCCCCGCCGAACTGGCCCGACGCTACGAGGACGAAGGGTGGTGGACCCGCGACACCCTCGGTGATCTACTGGCGCGCGGCCTGGCCTCGGCGCCCGACTCGACGTTGCGCGTGCACTCCGCGGTCCGGCCGTACACCGGCACGTTCGCGGAGGTCGAACTGGTCGCCCGTCGCCTGGCCCAGGGGTTGCACGAGCGCGGCATGGGCCCCGGTGACGCGGTCGCCTGCCAGCTGCCCAACTGGATGGAAGCCGCCGCGACCTTCTGGGCCACCACGTTCCTCGGGGCGATCGTGGTCCCGATCGTGCACATCTACGGCCCCCGCGAGGTCCGATACATCCTGGATGCGGTGCGCCCCAAGGCATTCGTGACCACCGACCGTTTCGGCTCGATCACATACGACCCGGCGGTCTACGAGCAGGTGCCGATCACCGGCGTCGTCGGCAGCACCTTCGAGGAACTGCTCGCGGACGAACCGTTCGAGGGCGTGACGACCGTCGATCCGTCCGGCCCCGCACTGATCGCGTTCACCTCCGGCACCACCCGCGCACCCAAGGGCGTGGTGCACAGCCACCAGACCCTCGGCTGCGAAACCCGCCAGCTCGCCGAGCACTACCCCGACGACCTGGGCCCGCAGATCACCGCCGCCCCGGTCGGGCATTTCATCGGCATGCTCAACGCGTTCCTGATCCCGATCCGCGACGGCATCCCGGTCGATCTGGTGGACACCTGGAATCCGGAACTGATCCTGAACCTGATGACCACCTACGACGTCACCTTCGGCGGCGGCGTGCCGTACTACCTGACCAGCCTCATCGAACATCCCACCTTCGGCCCGAACCATCTGGCGCGGATGAAGTACGCCGGGATGGGCGGCGCGTCGGTCCCGGCCTCGGTCACCGAACGCCTCACCGATCTGGGCCTGACGGTCTACCGCTCCTACGGCAGTACCGAACATCCCTCGATCACCGCCTCGGACGCCACCGACCCGCGCCCCAAACGCCTCTACACCGACGGCGATCCGCAGCCCGGCGTCGAGATCATGCTCACCGAGGACGGCGAAATCCTCAGTCGCGGACCGGATCTGTGCCTGGGCTACACCGACGACGCCCTCACCGCGAAGGCGTTCGACGCGCAGGGCTGGTACCACACCGGCGATATCGGCGTCCTGGACGCGGACGGCTATCTGACCATCACCGACCGCACCACCGACCTGATCATCCGCGGCGGGGAGAACATCAGCGCGCTCGAAGTCGAGGAGGTGCTGCTGAGCATGCCGCACGTCGTCGAGGCGGTCGCGGTGGCCGCACCCGATGCCCGGCTCGGCGAGCACGTCGCGGCGGTGGTGCGCCTGGCCCCCGACTCCCCCGCGCCCTCGCTGGAGGATCTGCGCGCGCATTTCGCGGAGGTGGGTCTGGCCAAACAGAAGTGGCCGGAGGAGATCCACGTGGTGGACGATTTTCCGCGCACACCCAGCGGCAAGATCCAGAAGTACCGCGTGCGGCAGAGCATGATTCGCGAATGAGCGGTGTGAGGATGTACGCTGCGTTCCCAATAGTGTTGCGCCGCAAAAGTTCCGCGCCTGGTCGAGTGGGTCACGCCACTCCCAGTAACCGTGTTACAGTAATCCGGTGAGCAGGGCGCCAGGACGCGACGCGTCGGAGCAGATCATCGACGTGGTGCTCACATTGCTGCAAACCGAAGGCTACGACGCGGTGCAGCTGCGCGAGGTGGCGCGTCGCGCCCGCGTCTCGCTGGCCACGGTCTACAAACTGTTCCGCACCCGCGACGAGTTGATCGTCACCGCGATCGAACGCTGGATGGCCGATCACGCCTACCCCGACCTGACCCCGCCCGCGCCGGAGGAATCCCTCTACGACGGCCTGATGCGCGTACTGCACCATGTCTTCCAGCCGTGGGAGAGCAACCCGAAGATGCTCGAGGCGTTCCACCGCGCCCGCTCCGGCCCCGGCGGCACCCGCCTCGACACCCAGGGCCTGGACGCGGTACTCCCGGTGGCCGGTCAGATCTTCGGCGGCGCGGACCCCGAATACATCGAGGACGTCGGCCTGGTCCTGGCCAACATGGCCTACGCCCTGATGGGCCGCGTCGCCGACAAAACCCTCCAGATCACCGAGATCCTCCCCATCCTCGAACGCGTGATGCGCCGCCTGACCGCCAACAACGAACCGGCCGCCCGCCGCGCCCGCGACCGCCCTACCATCGCCGACCCCGAACAACCCTTCCGCCTCGACCCCACCGTCATCGCGGCGTTCAACCGCGGCATGGAGGTCGCCGCAGGCTCACCCCCCGAGGAACGCGACACCCCCCGCCACTCCGACGCGGGCTGACCGCGCAGGTCGGGACGATTCGCTTCGCAGGACTGTGGCGACTCTCGACACACCCCCGCCGACCATGGCAGATACTGGGGGGATGCGGTCGCAGCGGAAGATTTTGGATGCCACACTCGGGTTGATTGCGAGTGAGGGGTTCGGTGGGGTGAATATTGCGGCGGCGGCGCAGGCGGCGGGGGTTACCCGGCAGACGGTGTATTCGAATTTCGGGTCGCGTGAGGATCTGGTGTCACAGGCGATGGCTGATCTGTTGCTGCGGGCGACGAACGGGTTGCGGAGCCGGCTCGCGGAGATCGATGACGTTGCCGAATACGTGGTCGAACTGTTCGTCGTGGGGCGGGCGGTGGTGCGGAACGACCCGATTCTGGCGCGGCTGGTACGGATCGAACCCGGTAACCCGATCTTCGACGCCGATATGCTCGCGCGCGCGAAACCCATTGCCCACGAGTTGCTTCGGCCGCTCATCAAGCTGGATCCGACGATCGCGCCGCACCTGGACGATATCGCGCAGATCGGGATCCGGCTGGGGTTGTCGGTGGTGCTGTTCGACGATCCGGACATCGAGTCCGACGAGGATCTGCGCCGCCTGATAGCGCGGTGGGTGGTGCCTGCGTTGTCGCTCACACCCCGCTGACCTCAGTCTTACAGTGTAATTCTTGACACTCCAGTAAGTTACTGTCTAGTTTGAGCGAGCCCGGACACGCCGATCCGGGCAAACTTCCGCAGAGCAGCGGGTGGTCGGGATTCTCGGCCTCGCCGTCTGCGGAGATGTCCGTCGGCGTTCTGGAGGTCATACATGCCCGCACTCTCGCGTCGCTCCTTCCTGGGCGCGACCGCTGCCACCGGCGTCGCGCTGGCGAGCACGGGAATCGCCCGCGCCGATTCGGGTCCGTCCGCACGCGTCCGGGTGACCCGCGAGGAGCATCGCGTCATCGTGATCGGCTCGGGCTTCGGCGGCGGCGTGGCATCGCTGCGACTGGCGCAGGCGGGGGTTCCGGTGCTGGTGCTCGAGCGCGGCCGACGCTGGCAGACCGGGCCGAACGCCGACACGTTCCCGCTGGCCACCAAGCCCGACAAACGCATCCTGTGGTACCGCTCGAACCCGAACCTGTTCGGCGCCCCGCTGATCTTCGAGCCCTACACCGGCCTGCTCGAGGCCGTGTCCGGGGACAACATGACCGCCCTGTGCGCGGCGGGCGTCGGCGGCGGATCGCTTGTCTACCAAGGCATGTCGCTCGAGCCGACCGAGGCCGTGTTCGCGTCCATGTTCCCGGTGGACCTGGACTGGAAGACGATGAACCGGGTGCACTACCCGCGCGTGTCGCGGATGCTGCAACTCGAGACCGCGCCCGACGCCCTGATCCAGAGTCCGAACTACAAGGCCGCGCGCGTCTTCGCCGAACACGCCCGCAAGGCCGGACTCCCGGTGTCGAAGATCCCGATGCCGATCGACTGGAACTACGCGCTGGACGAGCTGCACGGCAAGATGACCCCGTCGTACACCAACGGCGCGGGCGCGCTGGGCGTCAACAACGGCGGTAAGCATTCGGTCGACGTCACCTACATCGCCGCGGGCGAGGCCACCGGCAAGGTCGAGGTTCGCACGCTGCACGAGGTCACCGACATCCAGCGCGCCGCCAACGGCCGCTGGACGGTCACGGTGAACCGGCTCGACACCTCCGGCAAGGTCCTGGAGAACCTCATCCTCACCACCCCGGCGCTGATCATGGCCGCGGGCAGCCTGAACACGACCAAACTGCTGGTGCGCGCGTCGGCCAAGGGGCACATCCCGGACATGCCCGACGGTCTGGGCGGCAACTGGGGCACCAACGCCGACCGCATCTACCTGTGGTCCCAGCCGAACGAGTCGTTCGGTTACCCGCAGGGCGGACCGGTCGTCTACGGCAGCCTGAACTGGAGTGATCCGGCGACCGCGGCCACCGTCATCCAGGCGTCCATCCCCCCGATGGGCACGGACATGCACAGCACGATGATGGTCGGCTACGGCGTGAGCAAGGCGCGCGGACATTTCGAGTACACCGCCGCCGACGACAACGCCGTACTGCGCTGGCCGCACGAGGGTGACGCGGTCATCCAGAACGGCCGGATCGGGCCGCTGGCCAACAAGATCGCGGGCCCCGGCGGCGTTCTGACCGACACCAACCTGGCCTTCCCGTCCACCTGGCATCCGCTGGGCGGGGCGAACATGGGCCCGGTCTGCGACGCGAACGGCCGCGTGCACGGACAGCGCGGACTCTACGTGCTCGACGGCGCGCTGATCCCCGGCAACTGCGGGGCGTGCAACCCGTCGATGACCATCGCGGCCGTGGCCGAACGCGCCATGGACCATCTCGTACCGCAGGACGTGGGCAGCATCATCTGAGATTCGACCGAATTCACGCTCGACCGCCCGGACCGCGACCGGTCCGTACTTCGGCGAGCCCAGGCTTCAACAGAGGGGAAACACCAGTGCGAGAACATGATTCGCGACTACGCCGGTTCGCCGTGTGCACCGCCGCCGCCGTGGCGGTGGCCGCCGGATCCTGCGTCGCGGGCACCGGCGCGGTCGAGGCCGCACCCGTCAGCGCGTTCTACACCCCGCCCGCACAGCTGCCCGCGCAGTCGGGTGCGGTCGTGAAGTCCGAGCCGATGCCGATCTACGCGACGTTGCCGGGCGGCGGCGGGCAGTGGCCGGTGGCCGCGCAGCGCGTGATGTACACCTCGCGCACCCAGGACAGCGCGCCGGTCGCGGTCAGCGGCACCTACATCGAGCCGACGCGGGCGTGGGAGGGGAACGGCCCGCGTCCGACGGTGGTGATCGCGCCGGGCACGGTCGGGCAGGGCACCCAGTGCGCGCCGTCGATCGCGTTCTCCACCGGTTTCGTCGTCAGCACCGATCCGCTGTCGATGTCGCCGAATCAGGAGGTGATCGCGGCGGCGGCGTGGAGTTCGATGGGCGCTCGGGTGCTGGTCACCGACTACATCGGGCTGGGGACGCCCGGGTTGCACACCTACGTGAACCGGGCCGAGGAGGCGCACGCGGCACTCGACGGCGCGCGGGCGGCGAATCGGCTCGGCGGCGTTTCCGAGAGCACTCCCCTGGTCCTGTGGGGCTACTCCCAGGGCGGCGGTGCGACCGCCGCGGCCGCGGAATTGCAGCCGAGCTACGCGCCCGAGTTGAATCTGAAGGGCACCTGGGCCGGTGCGCCCCCGGCGGATCTGGCGAAGGTGCTCGCGCAGGTCGACGGGACGTTGATCAGCGGCGTCATCGGATTCGCCATCAACGGCTTCCTGGCCCGGAACCCGCAGTTGCAGGGCGCGCTGGACGCCGCGGCGACCCCGCAGGGCAAGGCGATGCTGCATACGCTGTCCACCGAATGCATCGGCGACGTCATCGTGAAGCAGCCCTTCATGCACACCAGCGACCTCACCGTGGACCACCGCTCGATGCTGGAGCACCTCAACACCATCCCCGGCGCAGTCGAGGTCCTGAACGAACAACGCATCGGCACCCTGCGCCCGAGTTCCCCGGTCCTGATCACCAGCGGCCGCAACGACGACACCGTCCCCTACGGCCAGGCCCGCCAACTCGCCACCGACTGGTGCGCCCAGGGGGCCACGGTCACCTTCCGCACCAACAACCTCCCCCCGATCCTCCCCGGCGCAACCCTGCCGAACCATTTCGGCCCCGAATTGATCGATGGTTACGGCACCAACAACGCGATCAGTTATCTGGTCGACCGGTTGAACGGGAAGCCCATCTCCGGCTGCACGATCAACTGACCGATCGATCACCGACCGCACCTACCACGTCAACAGCTCCGACCCCCACGCATCCGCTCGCTCCACCGATTCAGGGTGCGAGGTGGGTTATGGGGATGATGTGGATATCGCCTCGGGTGCGGATGGCGCCGCCGTTGGTGATGACGGCCTTGAAAGCGCACCGGCTGTCGGCGACCTGCTCGGTCATGGCGTCCAGGGTTCTGACGGCGGAACCGATGGCGTCCGCGGAATCGGAGAGCTTGACTTCGATTGCGGCCCAACGGCCGTCGGGCAGAACCAGGATCGTATCCACTTCCAACTGTTTGGAGTCACGGTAGAAGAAAGCCCGCCCGCGCAGGGGTTGGGAATACACCCGGAGATCACGCAGAACGAGGGATTCGAAGAGGTGACCCAAGGTCAGTGGATCGTCGGCAAGCGTACGGGGTGATGCTCCGAGGCACGCGACCGCGATGGACGGATCGACGAAATGCCGTTTGGGGGTCGTCTGCAACTGACGCGCCGAACGCAGGCTGGGCTGCCAGGCGTCCTGGTCTTCGACAATTTTCAGACGGCGAAGCGCGGACAAATGAGTGTTGACCGCATTCCGGCTGGTCGCGTCATCACCTTCGGCGCCATCGGCGAGTTCACCACAACGCAGATCGCAGGCGATCGTGCGTTCACTCATGCGGGTGGCAATGCCCCGGGAGAAAGACCGCATGACCTTGGCAGCGACGTCGGGAGAGCGGCGTACCCCGTCGATCCGTGGAATGTCATTGTGCTGGATGAGCTGGACATACTCCTGGTTCATCCGTACTGCGTCCACTGTGTCCAGGTCCAGATTGCCGGGCCACCCGCCCACCGCAACCCGCTCGGCGATACCGGTCAGGGCCGCCCGCGCATCCCAGTCCGGATCGACCCACCGTCCGGGCGTCTCCCCCTCGAACAAGCGGGACAGCGAGACCCTCCCGGTCGAGTGCCCGGACTCGTACAGACTCATCGGGCGCATCGACAACACCGCGAAACGCCCTGCACCCGAGTGGCGACGGGCATCATCGTCCGGCGTGGCCGAACCGGTCAGCACGAACTGACCTTTCGCACGCCGGTCATCCACCTCGTGACGCACCATGTTCCACAACCCGGGGTACGTCTGCCACTCATCCAGCAGCACGGGCGTAGCACCGTCGAGCAACCTGCCCGCATCGGTCTCCCAAATGGCCTGAACACGCCCGTTCCGGTCGTTGTCCAACTCCCAGACCGTCTGCGCGCGCTGCGCGGCGGACTGCGTTTTACCGCACGCCTTGGGACCTTCGATCAGCACCGCCCCCGACCAACGCAAGGTGTCGTTCAGTTCCCGGTCGATCACTCTGGCTCGATAGTCACCTGCGGAAAGCCTCTTCACGCAGTGAAACTACCAAATATTCCGCTCGCAGACTACCAAATATTCTCGCTGGAGACTACCAAAGTTCCCACCCTGCGCACTGACGCCCGCTGACCAGCGCGAGTCGATGTGAGCCGGAATGGGGTTGTCATGGAGGTTCCGGAGTGCCGGTCCGGCCCCCACGATGTTCGAGTGCCGGCGGTGTCATGGATCCGGAGGGGCTGCAAGCGAAGCAGCCGGATGACTTCCAGGCCGATGCCGGGAAGATCCTGTGGCGGGGTTGCGTGTGGGCCGACCCGGATGGATACGCCGTTTGCCTGCTTCGGCGTAATCCTGGCACCGTCGGACTGCACCGGAAGCCTTGTCGGTCAACCACTTTGCGCGCGAGAAATTCGGCGGCGCCGGATTCGAGGGGTGTTCCGGTTGCCTGAGCACGGTCGGGGCAACCGGAACGGAATCCGTTGGGGTTCTACGAGATTGAGTTCCAGGGCCGCTGCTTCGTCAGGGGAGGTCGTAGTGGCCGGAGTGGAGGGCGTCGGTGAAGGCGTCCCAGGCTGTGGGCGGGAAGACCAGGGCCGGGCCGGTGGGGTTGGTGGAGTCGCGGACGCCGACCATGCTGTTGGCGAGGTGGGCTACCTCGACGCACGTGTCCTGGCTGGCGGACCTGCTGCTCTTGAACCATGCTGCGCCACTGGGTTTTACGGTCACGGCAGATACTCCCTTGCTGCCTTCAGAAGCAGATCCCTGCTCTTGTCTTCGTCCAATGCTACGCGGTCGATCTGCGTCAGCGCGTAGCGATAGCGGTTGATTTCGAACTCTTGATCCAGGTAGAGCGCACCGGTGTAGCCCTGTACGTAGACCACCGGGGGTTCGGTCAGTCGCGAGGTCTTGTGAGATGGAAACTCCATCAGCACAAAGGAACCGGCGAGCAAGCCCAGGTGGCTGCCCACCCGATGAGGAACTATCCGAATCGAAACATTCGGTGCCCAACCGACATTCGCCAGATGCTCGAGTTGCTCCCGCATCACACCAGCTCCGCCGACCTGGTGATCCAGGACCGATTCGCTCAGAAACACTCGAAACTCGACCGGATCCACGGCATTCTCGAGCCGGGTCACTCGATGTCTGTGCAGCTCGAGCATCGGTTCCAGCGCGCTGGACGGATGATTGGGGAACTCCATCCAGGCGACAGCGCGTCGATAGGCGGGCGTTTGCAGGAGGCCCGGGACCATCGTCAGCTGGAAGCTCGTGATTCGTGTCGCAATCTCTTCGAATCCGATGAAGAGATCGAAGTGGGCCGGGATGAGATCGGCGAAGTTGCTGTGCCACCACCCCGGCTTCTTCGTCTCGGCCACGAGCCCGACCAACGCCTCGGTGAGATCCGCTGGCGCACCGTACATCTCACACAACACCCGGACGTACAACTCTTTCAGCTTCGGCCCCTGCTGCCCGGACTCGATCCGCCACAGGGTCTGCGGTGACGCCTCGATCGCCTCGGCAGCGACCACCACCGCCATACCGCACTGCTCGCGCAGTTTTTTCAGTTCTCGACCCAACATGCGTCGGGGCACGGCCGAACCGGTCATCGCATGACCTCGCTGTCCTTCGACTCGGAATTTTGGAATGGGTGTGGAGCGGCATTACGGAAGCGGCACAGTATTTTCCGGGATTCGCCCACCGAGAGCTTCCACGCTCTTGTCCGGCAGCGTACTACTTGTTCCGCCCCGGCGGCCACAAGATTCTACATACCAAAGTGTTTGCAACACAATCCAATTGATCTGGTCCGCCGGGTAATCCACTGCACCCATACCAATTCGGAGTATTCCATGCTCGATATTCCAGTAATCGACCATCACCGTTTACCGATCATGACCGCCGATTGCGCCCACTTCATCATGCGGAAACACCTGGAATGTCCCACCACGACCTGCCCCGTCAAGGCACAAGCCAAACACCGCTTGATCAAAGCCGGACGCCTCATCCCCGCCGACATCGCCCACATGGGATTCTGATGAGCTACGAAATACAAAGGCAGCAAAGGCCTACCGGATCATCGGTGCCCGGAATCCGCACCACGCCACGGTGCTGTACCAACTCACCGAGGGCGAGATCGACGGCCGGATCCGCGTCCACTCGTACCGCCCCAGGCAACTCGACGCCGGCCTGGTCACGGCGATCCGGGGCCGGGAACCGGGCACAGCGCAACCGATCATCGTGCACCCCAACGATCTTCGCGACAACCATCAATCCGCCACCGGCAAAACACCGGCCGAACGATACCGCCGCCTGCTGTCGGTTCGTGTCGAGGGAAACGGCACCGCCACACTCCCGCTCGGCCCGATCCACACGAATCCACCATCTGCACAAGAGGTTTCGTGGTGCGATTTCACCGACGGCCGCTATCTGCGAGCCCTCGGCGAACACATCACCATCCGCCCCGCCACCGCCAAGGACCTGTCCGCCCGCTTCAACGCCTGGTTCGAGACTGCCGTACAACGCCAACGCGAGGACGAATACGAACGCTGGTAGCGCCCTGCGCCGGTCCGGTAACCGGATCGCGCCGCGATGATTCCGATCATGGTCCGCCTCGAGGTGCGCGGCTGACGGAAGTTCCTGGCGAGCATCGGCTTTCACCGATGGTGTCTATACTGGCCGGATCGGTGTTCGATCGATAAGGGGGCTTTGATGAAAATTACTCCGGAATCCTTGGTGGAAGCGGCTTTGGCCATCGGCAAGCTCGGTGAGGAGATCGAGGACAAACAGGTCTTCCCGGACCTGAAGGCCGAACGCGGGATCCTCGCTCTGAGCGGTTCCGCAATCGCCGGGGCGATAGGGGATGTCGACGGCGCGAGCCAAGTCGCACAGAAGGTGATCTCCTCACGGCACGCTGCGGTTGCCGAGTTGTTGTATACGACCGCCGCGCAGTTCAAAGATCAGGATCAGGAACTCGCGGACAAGCTGGCGCAGTTCGGCGACCTGAATTCGACGGGGGTCTGATCATGGGGACGCCCACGAAAACCGAAGTCGCGAAATGGAAGTCGGGAGAATTGCAGGCGGTGTCGGTAACCGCGGGCACCATACGTGATGCCATCGATACTCGGGCCGACACATTGCAGCGCACGATTCACGGGTTGGATTGGTCGGGTGCGGCCAACACTGCGGCCACCGGTCGCGCCGACCGCGAACGCCACCAACAGCGAGCCGTGGCCACTGCGTACGACAGCCTGGCCACCGCCCTGTCCGGGGCCGAGGGTGACACCGGGTGGGTGATCGACAGAATCAAACAGAACCTTGCCGGTCTCCCCACCACCTGGACGGTCTCGGACAATTTCACCGTCACCGCGCCGAAGGGGGCCAGTGCTTCGGATGTGAATCAGGCGGCCAACGACACAGCCAGCCTCCAGAGCCTGGCGGAGACGCTCGGGCACGCCATCGACAAGTGGGCGCCGAAGATTTCCGAGGCCGTGGCCGAACTCGGCCAACTCGCTCCCAGCACAGCCGAGAAACACACCGTCAATCCCGACGACCAGTTCACCGCACAGCAGGCACAGACCGACCTGCAAGCGGTCCGCAACGGCACGGCCGACGCCGCAACACTGGCACGGTTGAAGGCAGCGACCACTCTGGCGGCCGACGAGAAGGACGCGTTGGCGAACGGCAAGGGCGTCAACCTGCCTCAGTTCGAATACCTGCAAGGGCTGTCCAAGAGCATGAACGGCATGAACGGCACGGACATCGCCAACCTGGGCAGCAAGCTGCCCGGAAATGGCAAGGACCAGGTGCAAGCCGCCATCGCCAACGATTTCCGGCTGGTATCCGACACCCAGGTCCACTCGGCCGGACTCAACGGTGGGATCGGTGCACTGACCGGCGGGATGAACCAGCTGCCCGACACCATCCAGAACGCGTTGAAAAGCAAGCCGAGTGACCTGGCCGAGTTCAACACCCTCAATTCCCTCGGAACCGTTATGTCCAAGGGAGACACCACGATCCAAGGCAGCGACATCAATCGCGGAATGATGAAACAGGGGGCCGAAATCGCTGCCCTCACCGCCACGCACTCCGCACTGAAGGACGGCCCGCTCCCAGGCGTGGCGAACGCCCTGTTGAACGACGCGTCCGGCGATCACTCCGCGATCCACGATTCCATCCTCGCCAATCCCAACAGCTCGGACCCCGACGCCCGCGCCGCTGCCGATCGGATGAGCGCCACCTGCGCCAACGGCGGAAAATATTACGGAAACCAGCACGTCCTCGATATCCTGCAACACCAGTGGTCGCCGGATCAGCACGGTGCGCAGAACGTGTTCAAATGGATCGGTGACGACGCGACCCTCCCGAAGGGCACCTTCGCCAACAACGAGGCCGGGCAGACCGCGTACGGGCTGGCATCGATCCTCGGAGATTCGAACAACAAATCGTTGCTGAACAGTCCGGACAATCCTCTGGGAGCCAAAAACCCAGCGCTCACACAGACTCTCGCGAACACCCTGTCGCCGTACCTGGGCAACCTCGCCGGGGTCACAGACGCGCCCGGATTGAGCATCCTCAACAGCGCACCGGTCGACTCCTCCGGACACCAACTCCAATCCCCGTTCCACGACTCGGGCGAACTGGGCGGCATGCTCGCGGTACTCGACTCCGATCCACAGGCCGCACGCACCATCAACAGCGCCGGTATGCAATGGCACGACGTGCTCGAATACGCATCCGGCGTCAACACCGACCACGCCGCGTCCCTCCAAGCCAACGCGGCCAACCTGCAATCCGCCCTCAACAACGGACTGACCACCGACATCAACGCACACGCGGCCGAACGCGCCTACCAGGCATCGCAGGACTACGCGAACAAAGGCGTGTTCGCCGACGGAGTGACCAGCGTCGTACAAACCGGAGCCACCATCGCGGGACCGGAAAGCGCAGTCGCCGTCCCCGTCGTCAACGGCATCGCCGCGACAGTGGACTCCTACATCAAAGCCGACGTCATCCCCAACCCGGCCGACCCGGCACATCCCTTGGCGGACGACAAGGTGTCGACCGAACTGCAATCAATACTCAAATCAACTAATAACGACACCATCCGGGACGAATACCTGCAAACTCAAGGATACGTGCAGAAACATCCCGAAGCGGCAAGTTATTTTGAACAATCCGACGGAAGTAACTTGACGGAAAACTGGAACAATGTAGCATCCGGGGATGGTTTGAACACATGGAGAAATGATTACAATCGCTTCTCGCATGATATGAATCTGCAACTCCCGGAGACTGTTTTCAACCCTCCAAACAATTCAAATACGACTCCGATCAACGAATCAGAAATAGCGCCGCGCGGCGATCAGAAGCCTCCTGGGGCGAAGTGATGCGAACTGTTCGACTGCTGATTGTGCTGGCCTTTTTGGGGTGTGCCGGCTGCGGCCCGCAGGCTGAGCATCAAGTAGCTTCTACGTCGACCCCGCTGACTGCGCCAAGTTTGCAGCCACCGACGCAAGGTCCGGATATCAACCCCAAAGTCTCTTACGACCCATGCACCATGATTTCGGATGCTGTTATTTCCAAAGCTGGATACAACCCTGCAACACGTAAACGCTACGCGGGGTCGGCCGACCCGCCAACAATTGTCTTAGGATGCGAATTCGAAGACGACCTGCATGGAATCATAAAGCCGAAGTCGACACTTGAGGTGGCTTCGTCGAACGAGAATATAGACGCAGATCGAAAATACTGGAACGATCCACCGCACCCGAATCTTCCCGTCAAATCGATAACCGTGAACGGAAGAGCTGGATTCGAGATGACCCACTACCCTGCTTATGACTGCTATATCTATCTTCCAACGAAGGCGGGAGATGTGGCAATAATTTGGCACAGTATCATCATGGATCACCCCAACCCGTGCGACGGCGTCCTGGATATCGCCAAAATAATCGAACCGACCATCGGGGAAAACCGCTGATCAATCGGTGATGCCGCGAAGTGGCCGATTGATCAGCAGCACCGCCGAATCCGCACCGGCCCCACAAACGGACCATGGTCGGGCACCGAAGCGGAATGTGTTGGAGCCCTGGACGGTTGGGTGCCATGTACGTTCCGGATCAGCCGACTCGACTTTTCGCCACGGGTGCATGGCTTTTCGGCGATCGGGGTACCACCCGAATGTCGCATCGGCCGGGGGTGGTTTCAGCGCGTCGGCGAGGCGAGGTGGATCTCGAAGACCGCGACCCGGTCGGCAGCTGCGACGAAGGCGTCGGGATCAGGGTTCATTTCGCGGACGATGGACATCGGACGGGCCAGCTCACCGGTTGCCCACGTCAGCGGGGTGGGCTCCGCCCAAGGGAGTGCGCTGCGGGGAGATGATCCGGCGGCTGATACGCCAGCCGCCGTCGTGGCGCCGCAGGCTGTCCAGGTGCGTCACGCTGGCAAGGGTTCCGTCCGCCAGGATGACCAGGCCCTTGGACTGTGCGGTCGCTCGGTCGTCCGGCTCGCCGGTGATGACGATGTTCGTCACGTGATGGGCGATGGGGTTGCCCGCGCCCATGCGCAGGGCGGCGTTCCTGATCGCCTCGATCCCCTCGAAGGTTCCCACTTCCAGGGCGCTCATGTCGTAGACGGCGTCCGGCGTGAAGATCTCCCCGAGCCGGTCCAGGTGGCCTCCGTCGAACAGGTGCCCGTGCAAGGACAGGGTTTCGCTGATTGCCTGGCGGTCTTCCGCGTGCAACTCGTGCAACATGATGGTTCTCCGTTCGTTTTGGTACTCAGTACCTCACTGTACTGAGCGCCTCTTGGGACTGCAACCGGTAAGCTGGGGTCATGACCTCGCCCCGTCCGCTCGTGGAACGCAAGCAACGCCAGGCGCGAGCGCGCATCATCGAGGCCGCTCAGGAGTTGTTCCGCGATCGGGGCTTCGACGGCGTCTCGGTCGGTGACATCGCCGAACGCGCCGAAGTCGGCCGCACCACGTTCTTCCGCCACTTCGGCGACAAACAGGAGGTCGTCTTCGCGAAAGAGCAGGAACTGCTCGAGACGATCACCGCGGCCAGCCGGGCAGACGACATCGCGGCCGCACGAAACGTGACCGAGGCCATCGAACAACTCCGCCCGATCCTGCTCACGATCTGCACCCGGGCCGCGGCCGACCCCGAGGGATACACCCGCCACTTCCAACTCATCGCCCAGCACCCGGAACTACGCGACCGCGACGCCGCGAAGGTGCAACAGATCGCCGACAAACTGGGCGACCTACTCGTCAACCGCGGATCCGACGAGCCCACCGCCCGCTTCGCCGCACACATCGCCATCGCCTGCTACCAAACCGTCAAACGCCTGGGCAACAACCCCCACACCCTGGTCGACGACATCCGAGCCGCCTTGGAACAAGTACTCACACTCGGCACCGAGCCCCAGGCCGAACCACCCGATCCGTCGCGAGGAATCCATACCGCCGGTCGCGGCGGCCCGGCCTGATGCTCGCCTGGACGCATCCGGTCAACGGAACGTGTTGAAGCCCTGAATAATTGGGATGCCAGGAAGGTCCCGGATCAGCCTGCGGTGCGAGGCTCGCCGGGGTCGAGATTCAGATCGGCGAGCCGCAACTCGGACGACGGTCCTTGGAAGCGAATGCGGAGCACTCCCGTTTCGAGGGCACAGATCGGCGTGCCGCCCGCGCCCTCATCCAGTGGCCACCGGGCGCGCAACGCCATGGCGACGTCGTCACGGAAGTCCGCGAGTCCGTCTTCGAGCCGGTCACAGCCCACTTCGAGGTCCGCGACCACATCATCCAGCGGCACCGAAGCGACCAATCGAGCCTTTCGCCCATCGGCCTCGAGCAGCACCAGACTCGAACCAGTCGAATCGATGCTGAACGGCGGGGGAACATGGGCGTTCAATTCCCTCGCGAGATGCGCCACCACGGCCATCGACACGGCATCGTTCACCGGGCGACCATAGCCCACCAGGAGTGCACCGAACACGGTCCGTTCGGTTCAGGCCGCACGCATGCGGCGTGCCACTTTCGGGTCAGGCCGTAGCGACGGGGTGGGTGGTGGAAACCCTTGCGGCGGTGAGGAAGTCGTCGACTATACGGGTGCAGTCGGCGCGGGTGGCGTAGCCGATGCCGGTGAGGCGGGGGAAGATCACGGGGCCGATGAGTTGGGCGAGGATGGTGGTGGGGTCGCGGTTGGCGAGGAGGGGGCGGGCTTCGGGGGTGGCGAAGAGGTCGTCGAAGGGTTTGCGGTACTGCTCGATGAGGCGGTGGCGGAGGGAACCTACGCGGGCTCCGGCGTTGTCGTCGCGTTCGGCGGTGGCGAGCCAGGCGAGGGTGGCCAGGTGCATAGGGGCGTCGTTGATGACGTCGGCCTGGCGGGTGACCAGTTCGATCAGGCGTTCGCGCAGGGTGCCCTCGTCTGGGATCTGGACCACCGGCGGCAGCATGCGTTCGAGGGTGGCGGCGCGCAGTTGGACGACGTTCTCGAAATGGCGGTAGAGGGTGGTGCGGGCGACGTGCGACATCCGGGTGACGGCGTCGATGGTCACCGCGTCGAGCCCGCCGGACTCCAGTAGTGCGGTGGCGGCGTCGAGTAGCCGGGCGCGCGAACGCACCTTGCGCGGATCGACCTCGTCGTCGTTGCCGGGTCGCGGATCGGCACTGCTCGTGGACATGGACGAAGAATGCTCCTGCGGGAGGGACTGTCGCCGGTGACCCCTCTATGATACTGGTAGTTGCGTAGCGATACTCACAGTTTCGTTTCTTGGGAGACAACCATGGACCACCCGGCAACGCAGATGTCCGCGAGAATGCGATGGGTAGTGACGCTGTCGTGCCTGTCCGTGGCACTGGTCGTCGCGGCGATGGCCGCGCTGTACACCGCGCTGCCGCACATCGCGACCGAAACCGGCGCCACCCAAGGACAACTCACCTGGATCATCGACGGGTACACCCTGGCACTGGCCTGTCTGGTGCTGCCCGCCGGGGCCCTGGGCGACCGCTTCGGCCGACGCCTGATGCTGCTGGGCGGGCTCGCGGTGTTCACCGCCGCCTCGATCGTGCCGCTTATCGTGCACGGCCCGATCTGGCTGATCGCGGCGCGCGCGGTCGCCGGGGCGGGGGCCGCGTTCGTGATGCCCTCGACGCTGTCGATCCTCACCGCCGGCCTGCCCCGCGAGCGCCGCAACGTCGCGGTCGGCATCTGGGCGGGCACCGTGGGCGTCGGGGCGATCGTCGGCATTCTCGGCTCGGGCCTGCTGCTGGCGCGGTTCTCCTGGGAATCCATCATGATCGCGATGGCGGCCATCGGCGGCGTGCTCACGATCGCCACCGGCACCGTCCCGGAGTCGCGCGACTCCTCCCGCCCGTCCTTCGATCCCTGGGGTGCGCTGACCGGCGCGGGCGCGGTGGCGCTGGCGGTGGTCGCGGCTCTGGAAGCGCCGCAACGTGGTTGGGCCTCGCCGGTGGTGATCGGCGCGGCGATCGGCGCGTTGGTGGTGGGCGCGGGATTCGCGGTGATCGAGCTGCGCGTCACGCATCCGCTGCTGGACGTGCGGCTGCTGGCGCGGCGCGGGTTCGGCACCGGAACCGCTTCGGTCGCACTGCAATTCATGGTGTCGTTCGGATTGTTCATGCTGATCGTGCAGTACATGCAGCTGATCCTGGGGTACAAGCCGCTGATGTCGGCCGTGGCGATGGCCCCGATGATCGTGCCGATGGTGGGGCTGGCGCTGATCTCGCCTTGGCTCGCCGAACGTTTCGGGCTGCGACTGCCGACCGCCAGCGGCCTGGCGATCGTCGGCGTCGGGCTGCTCACCCTCGGACATCTGGATCAGCACAGCACCTTCGTGGATCTGCTGTGGCCGCTGCTGATCATGAGCACCGGACTCGGACTGTCGGCGGCGCCGGCGACCGCGGCCATCGTCAACGACGCGCCGCCGGACAAGCACGGCGTGGCCGCGGCGGTGAACGACGCGGCCCGCGAGGTGGGCGCGGCGATCGGCATCGCGCTGGCGGGCAGCATTCTGGCCGCGGGCTACAGCAACCGGATCTCGAGTGTGATTCCGCTCATTCCGGAGCAGTTGCGCGGCCCGGTGTCCGGCTCGCTCGCGGGCGCGCTCGAGGTCACCGCACGGATCGGCCCGCAGGCGCAACCGCTCGCCGACGCCGCGGAGGCCGCCTTCGTGCACGGATTGCACCAGGCCACAACCGTTCTCGGCGCGGCGACGCTGGTGGTCGCGGTGGCGCTGGGCGCGTGGGCTCCCGGACGCAAACCCCGCACCGCGACCCCGGCGCCCGCCGCGCAGGAAGTGGCTGTCGGGGTCGACTGAACCCCAGTTCACACCGCACCGGCTCGACCAAGCGATTGCCATGCATCGCTTATGAGAATAATATTCTCCTAACAAGCGAAGGAGGATCTCATGCCAGTGCGGACCTTGCCGTACCCGCTGTTCGACGCGGACAACCATCTCTACGAAACCGAAGATTCGCTGACCAAGTACCTGCCCGATCGGTACAAGAGCGCGATCCAGTACGTGAATGTCAACGGGCGCACCAAGATTGCCGTACGCGGTCAGATCAGCGAGTACATTCCCAACCCCACCTTCGAGGTGGTCGCGCGGCCCGGCGCGATGGAGGAGTACTTCAAGAACGGCAACCCCGAGGGCAAGAGCCGCCGCGAGATCTTCGGCAAGTCGATGAAGGCGATCCCGGCGTTCCGGGAGCCCGCGGCGCGCCTGGCGCTGATGGACGAGCTCGGGGTGCAGCGGTCGCTGATGTTCCCGACGCTGGCCAGCCTGGTCGAGGAGCGGATGCGCGATGATCCGAAGCTGATCGTCGCGGTCGTGCACGCGCTCAACGAGTGGCTGCTGGACGTCTGGAAGTTCAACTACGAGGACCGCATCTTCACCACGCCGGTGATCACGCTGCCGTTCGTGGACCAGGCCATCGAGGAACTCGACTGGGTGGTCGCCAACGGCGCCAAGGTGATTCTGGTGCGTCCCGCGCCAGTGCCCGGCCTCGAGGGCCCGCGCTCGTTCGCGCTGCCGGAGTTCGACCCGTTCTGGAAGCGCGTGGTCGAGCACGACATCCTGGTCGCGATGCACTCCTCGGACAGTGGCTACTCCCGCTACGACGCCGAATGGGAGGGCAACAACTCCGAGATGCTGCCGTTCGTGACCAATACCTTCCGGATGGTCAACGAGTGGCGGCCGGTGCAGGACACCGTGGCCTCGTGGGTGTGCCACGGCGCGCTGTTCCGGCACCCCGATCTGAAGATCGCCGTCATCGAGAACGGTTCGGCGTGGCTCAAGCCGCTGCTGGAAACCCTTGCCGACGTGTACAAGAAGGCCCCCGAGGGCTTCGGCATGCAGGATCCGGTCGCCGCGATCAAGAAGAGCATCCACGTGAGCCCCTTCTACGAGGAGGGCGTCACCGACCTGATCGATCTGATCGGCGTGGACCGGGTGCTGTTCGGTTCGGACTACCCGCACCCCGAGGGCCTGGCCGAGCCGACCCATTTCGCCGATATGCTCGGCCACCTGCCCGAGGCGGATCAGGCCAAGATCATGGGTGGCAACCTGGCTCGACTGCTGGGTGTATGAGTTGCCGCGGACGCGGTGCGACCACGAAACATCGTTGGTAGCACCGTGATCCGGCACGTCGGAGCGTGAACCCGGAGCGCACGCTGCTGCGCCCGATCAGCGGAGAGTATCGAGTGGTGAGTGCTGAGTACGACACCCTTGCGCAACTGGTGTCGAGTGCGGGCGACCGCTTCGGATCGGCCGAAGCGGTCGTGGACGGGCCGATCCGCTGGAGTTTCGCGGAGCTGGCCGATCGGGTGCGCCGTGCCGCGGGCGCGTTCGCGGCGGCGGGGATCGCGAAGGGTGAGCGCGTCGCGATCTGGGCTCCCAATTCGGCACAGTGGATCGTCGCGGCCTTCGGCGTGTTGAGCGCGGGCGCGGTGCTGGTGCCGGTGAACACCCGCTTCACCGCCGCCGAGGCCGACGATGTGATCCGCCGCAGCGGCGCGCGAATGGTATTGGCGGAGCAGGGATTCCTGGGCCGGGAGTACACCGCCGACGTGCCGGTGATCGATCTGGCCTCGGAATTCCTTTCCAGCGGAGAACCTTTCGCGGCCGAGATGCTGGGCACCGATGTGGCGGATGTGATCTACACGTCCGGCACGACCGGAAAACCCAAGGGCGTCATGATGAATCATCGTCAGACGCTGCGGCTGTACGCCGAATGGTGTGATCTGGCCGATCTTCGCGAGGGCGACCGGTACCTGCTGGTCAATCCGTTCTTCCACACCTTCGGCTACAAGGCCGGACTGGTCGCCTCGCTCATTCGCGGCGCGACCATGCTGCCGGTGCGGGTGCTGGATATGCCCGCGGTGCTGGATCTCATCGAGCGCGAACGGGTGACGATGCTGCCCGGACCGCCGACGCTCTATCACTCACTGCTGGAGGCTCGGGGCAGCGGGCACGATCTGTCCTCGCTGCGCGCGGCGGTGACCGGGGCGGCCGATATTCCGGTCGAGCTGATCCGGCGCATGCGGGAGGAGCTGCCGTTCCGTTCGATCATGACCGGATACGGGCTGACCGAGGCCGGGACCGCCACCGCCTCGCGGCCGGGTGACACCTTCGAGCAGATCGCCACCACCGCGGGCACGGCCTGCGACGGCATCGAGGTGGGCCTCGGTGACGACGGCGAGGTGCTGGTGCGCGGATATTCGGTCATGCAGGGCTATCTCGACGATCCCGAGGCCACGGCCGCCGCGATCGACGACGAGGGCTGGTTGCACACCGGGGATCTGGGCGAACTCGACGCGGACGGGCGGCTGCGGATCGTCGGGCGCAAGAAGGACATGTTCATCGTCGGCGGGTTCAACGCCTATCCGGCCGAGATCGAGGGGTTCCTGCTCGAGCATCCGGCCGTGGCGCAGGTCGCGGTGATCGGGGTGGCCGATGAGCGGCTGGGGCAGGTCGGCAAGGCGTTCGTGGTGTCGAAAGGCGATGTGACGCAAGAGGAATTGCTGGGCTGGAGCCGGGAGCGGATGGCCGGGTTCAAGGTGCCGCGGTCGGTGGAGTTCCGGACGTCGTTGCCGATGAATGCCACCGGCAAGGTGGTCAAGGACCAGTTGCGATGACCGTCTCGCCGAATTCGGTAAGTGTCTGTGGCGCGGCGAAATCGGCGAACCATACGTAGAACCGTTCGACTCCGCGTTCGGTCAGTTCCGTGAAGTGCTCGGTGAGCTGTGCCGCGTCGCCGACGACGAGACCCGCACCGAGATAACCGAATCGGCGCTCACTCTGCGCCCGCACCTGCTCGGCATCGGCGTCCCGGCCGACGAATCCGACCATCTGCTGCACCGAGATTCGCGCCGCACCGACCTCGGATTTCAGCGATTCCAGCCGATCCAGGTGTGAGACAGGCAGATTCCACCACGTCGCGTGTCGCCGCACCAGATTCAGCACCGGAGCGCTGGAACCGCCGATGACGATCGGGATCGGCGTACTCGGTCGCGGCGGCTGAAACGTTCCGTCGGCCTCACCCCAATACCCGTGCAGCAGTTCGAGTGTGCGCCCGAGCCGTTCGCGCCGCGCCGCCGCTTTGTCCAGGGTGATGTCGAACCCGGTCAACTCCCCCGGCACCGATCCGGCCCCCAACCCCAGTTCGAACCGACCCCCCGACGCCTCCTGCAACGTCACCGCCTGCTTGGCCAGCACCGCCGCCTGCCGGAACGCATCGCACAGCACCAGATGCCCGACCTTCAACCGCTCGGTCCGCGCCGCCACCCAGGTCGCGATCGTCATCGCCTCCCACAGCGGCTGCTGTTCGGCCCCGGGCGCGAGCAGATGATCGATGAACGCGATCCCGTCGAACCCGGCCGCCTCGGCGACCTGAGCCCGTTCGACGATATCCGTTGTGCCCATACGGATCTGCGGCAGGAACAGGAACCATTCGACCATCAGGACACCACTTCTCTCACACGACACCGGATCACCGCGCCGGTTCTCACCCCGCTGGTAATTATCACGATATCCACTGCACCAGAATGACATTCGACGAAACTCGCATCACGCCGCTGCCGAGATCGGCCGGCATTCAGATGCCACTCACTCATCGCGGCACCGAACGACAACGCCGGACCGCCGATCACTGCACACGCATTGACACCTACCGGACAAGTCAGCACCAATCCTCACCGCGACATCGATTCACAATGCCAGACCACCGTCTACCGGGACGACCGCACCAGTCATCGCACTGCTGTCGGGACCGGCAAGAAACGCTAGGACGGAAGCGATTTCGGCGGGGGCGAGGAGTCGGCCTATCGGTTGCTGGCCGCCGAAGCGGACTGCGTCGGGGAGGTGGTAGATGCGGGCGGTTTCGGCGAGGACCTCGGTGTCGGTGGATCCCGGGCTGACGGCGTTGGCGCTGACGCCGGTGCCGCCGAGTTCCGCGCCCAGCGCCCGGATCAGCCCTGTCACACCGGCTTTCGCGGCGCAGTACGCCGACAGCAGGGGCAGGCCCTTGGTGGCGGCGGCCGAGGCCACGGCCAGGAAGCGGCCGGTGCGGGGTTCGGGGCGGGCCAGCAGTGCGGGGATCGCGGCGCGGGCCAGGTTCATCACACCGCCGAGGCAGACGTCCATGACGGCGCGTTCGCGCTCGATCGGCATCTCCCACAACGGATCTCCGCCCGCGATGACGCCGGCGACCGCGATCGCCGCGTCCAATCCACCCCAGGTGTCGACCGCCTCGGCCACCGCCGCGCGCAATGCCTCCGGATCGCGCACATCGGCGACGAACGGCCGGACCGCGCCCACCCGGCTGACCCGGCTGCTCGCCTCGGTCGCCACCGCGACCAGTTCGCTCTTGCTGCCCATCGGATACGGCAGCGCCGGATCGTCGCTCGCGATATCGACTGCCAGCACCGACCAGCCGCGATCGGCCAGTTCCAGCACCGTGGCCGCGCCGATGCCCCGCGCCGCGCCCGTCACCAGCGCCACCCGCCGATGCTCCCCCGAGTTCATCCTCCCGTGCGGACGTGCCATGACGCGTCTCCTTCCCCGCACCTGCCGGCCCGGCGACACTGGTGGAAATGTGATTCTCTAAATACGATAATGATGTTTCGTCACCGAGACAAGACCGTCGCCGCACGGTCGCACGAACGGAGGCTTCGATGAAGATGTTGGTGAACTCCCGCGCCATCGCGGGTAAGGACGAGGAGTACAACACCTGGTACTCCACCGTCCACGTCCCGGAGATGCTCGCCATCGACGGCGTGAGCGGCTGCACGCGCCATCGGCTGGTGGCCCGCGAGGGGCAGCCCGTGGAATTCCTCGCCATCTACGAGATCGACGGCGATATCAACACCGTGCGCAAGGAGATCGGGGCGCGGCTGAAGGACGGCCGCATGTCGGCCAGCACCCTGGGCGATCCCGAACACCTCACGATGACGGTCTGGGAGCCGATCTGAGCCCAGCGTTTCCGAACGCGACGTTCAGCGCGGGCGCAACCCGTCCAGCAGCAGGCGCACGGTGAATTCCACCCGCTCCTCGAGCTGCGCGGCGCTGGGCGGGCGGCCCGCGACGATACTGCGCACCTGCCCGCCCACCACCATGCTCATGAACGCGCGCGCGGCCTGATCGGTGTCGATCGGCGCGATCGTCCCGGCGTCGATCGCGCGATCGAGCACCCCGGCCACGAAATCGATCACCGGTCCGGCGCTGCGCTCGTAGTTGGCCACGAAGATCTCCGGGAACCGGTAGCCCTCGGTGTTGATGATCCGTTGCAGCCGTAGGCCATTGGGCGTCATCACCTGATCGATCCGCAGCCGCGCGACCGCTTCCAGCGTCTGCTTCAGATCGCCGGTGTCCAGCTGCTCGAGCACCTCGGGCGGCACGATCTGACCGTCCACCGCGCGATGCACCGCCGCCAGGAACAGCGCGGACTTCTCCGGATACCGCGCGTAGATGGTCCGCTTGGTCATGTTCACCCGCGACGCGATCATCTCCACGGTCGTCACGTCGAACCCGTTCTCCAGGAACAGATCCAACGCCGTCTCCAGCAGCTCCTCGTGCCGCGCCGCCGCCTGCTCACGAGTCGGCCGCCCGGCCCCCCGACGCACCGGCACACCCGCCTCGCCCATCCGGCCCTCCTCGCAGCTCGCACGTCATTCCGCGTTCACAGCATAATGAAACGCGTCGGCCGTCTGTGCTTACATCGGGTCGCGCCCGGCATACCCGACGGCGTGCGGGGGCGACACTCAGCCGCACCCGCAGCGACACTCAACCGCACCCGCAGCAACGCTCAACCGCACCCGCAGCGACACTCAGCAGCACCCGCAGCAACGCTCAACCGCACTCGGGGCACGCTCAGCCGCGTACCATGCGACGCCCAGCCACATCCAGGGCAACGCTCAACCGCAGCTGGGGCAACGCCCAGCCGCACTCGGGGCGACAGTCAGCCACGTACCGGGCGACGTACTGCCGCGTCCGGGGCGATGTACTGCCACGCTGCCGCAGCCGATCGGCGCAAGAGTTCGTGCGGTGCAATGGAAATCGAAGCGCGAGAGCAGCCGTGACCAGCGCAGGTCCGGGGCCGGTGGGCGGGTCAGGCTCCGGGGCCCTCCAGGAGGGTCACCGCCGAGACAGCCGTGGGCCCGCCGAGGTTGTGCGCCAAGCCGATTCGCGCGCCTTCGACCTGGTTGGCGGCCTCGCCGCGCAGTTGTTCGAACAGTTCGACGCACTGGGCGACGCCGGTCGCGCCGGGCGGGTGGCCCTTGGTCTTGAGGCCGCCGCTGGGGTTCACCGGGAGTGCGCCGCCGACGCTGGTCGCGCCGGTTTCCAGCAGTTTGTAGCCCTCGAAGCGTTCGGCGAAGCCGAGATCCTCGTAGCTGATCAGCTCGATGCCGGTGAAGAAGTCGTGCACCTCGGCGACGTCGACGTCGCGCGGGGACAGCCCGGCCATGCCGAATGCCGCGCGGGCCGCGCGCACCGTCGCGGGGAACGTCGTCATATCCCGTTTGTGCTGGTGCATCACCGAATCCAGCCCCAGCCCGACGCCGCGGATCCACACCGGCCGCGAGGTGTAGCGGTCCACCACGTCCTCGGCGGCCAGCAGCAGCGCGGCGGCGCCGTCGCTCTGCGGCGCGCAGTCGTACACCCCGAACGGGCCGGCCACCGCCGGGGCCGTCAGCGCCTGTTCGAGGGTGATCTCGAATTGCAAGCGCGCCTTGGGATTACGCGCGCCGTGCCGATGATTCTTCACCGCCACCATGGCCAGATGCTCACGGGTGGCCGGAGATTCGTGCAGATACCGCGAGACGTGCAGCGCGAATCCGGCGGGCGCGATCAATCCCAGCGGATAGTCCCACGCCATGTCGCGGGCCATCGCCTCCCACTCCCACAGCATGTCCTTCTGCGCGGTCTCCCGCAGCTTGTCCGCTCCGACCACCAGCGCCACATCGCATGCGCCCGAGGCGATCCCGAACAGCGCGTTGCGCACGGCGTCATTCCCGGTGGCACAGGAGTTCTCGACCCGGGTCACCGGCAGATCCGGCATCCCCAGCGCATCGGCGACGATCCCGGCCGGAAAGCCATCGGTATTACCCATCGCACCGAACCAGGCAGCCTGCACATCGGTCTTGGCCATCCCCCGATCCACCCCGGCCAGACACTCCGCGAACGCCATCGGCACGAGATCCTTTATCCCCAAAGCGAAATGCTCGGCGAAGGGCGTCATCCCAGCGCCCACGATAGCCACGCGCCGCATATCTACTTCCTCTCCGCCGATGCCCGCACAATGCCTATCGCACCGCACACCTTGCTGCCCGACACGAACACAGCCCGCTCCTGCGCCGCACGGCGGCACCTCAGGACCGATTGACACGGAACATCATCCCGCACAAGGCAATCCAAGCGGCTCACGTCGCACTTCACCGATCGACTACCTGGCCGCAATCGGATACACCGGGCCGAACTACTGTGCACCGCAGAACTATCCGACACAATCGGACCCCACGGCCAGCACCCCTGGACCGAGTGACACGGAACATCGCCCCGCACAATACAATCCAAGCGGCTCACGTCGCACTTCACCGATCGACTACCTGGCCGCAATCGGATACACCGGGCCGAACTACTGTGCACCGCAGAACTATCCGACACAATCGGACTCCCCGGCCAGCACCCCTGGACCGAGTGACACGGAACATCGCCCCGCACAAGACAATCCAAGCGGATCATGTCGGATCTTGCGGGTCGAACGCGTAGCCGTAGTCGGGCACACCGGAGCGAACCGCCACCCGCCGCAATACCATTCGCCCGCGATCGCCGATTGCCACAGTCCCCGGATCGGTGCCGGTGACCTTCGCCAACGCTCGCACGCCGACGTCGTCGAGTTCCACGATGACCAGCGTGTAGGGCGTGGGCAGGCCCGGAACCGGAACGGCCACAGTGCATTCGGTGTAGACCGTGCCAGTGCGCGGCAGCGGGACGAGGGTGTACTCGGTCGAGAGCGAGCCGTCCTCCCCCACTCGATAACGCGGCGGAAAGTCCAATTCTTCACTGCCGGAATGCTTCCCGGCCTCCCAGCGCACCTTGGCCTCGAACGCGCGCTCGTAGGCGGCCAGCGAGATGGGGATCTCCGATCCGGGCACCAGATCGCTCGGCGGCAGGTCGCGGGCGGCGGGTTCGCGGCGGTGCACCGCGGCGTGACCACCGACGACCGTGATCCCCGACAACCCGGCCTGCTCCACCCCGACCAGCAAACCCGTTGTGCCCCAATCGACCATGGCCGCCAACGCGAACAGGCTCGCACTCGCCCCGAGTGCGGGCAGCGAGGGCGGGATCGACCGGCACAGGTCAGCGGCCTGTTTGTCACCGACCCCGGCCACCGCTGCGGGGGTGTCCAGCCAGGCCGCGGCCAGCGAGGCCACCAGGCCGCGTTCGTGCAGCAGCCGGGGATCGCCGTAGTCGTGCACCGTGCCGATCGCATTGCGGGTGCGCACCGGCAGACTTCGCGCCACCCGGGCGGCGATGCGGATCTGCAAACCGTGATCGGAGACCAATACCGCCGCCGCACCGGCCGGATCCAGATCCACGCCGATGATCAGCGTGCGCGACCGCGCGGAACTGAGGGCGTCGAGCGTGGCGGGCGCGCCGCCGAGCCGCTCGATCACCTCCAGTTCCGGATCCAGGCCGAGCCCCGCCAGCAACACCGCGGCGTTGCTGCTGCCCACGAGCGGCAGATCCCGGCTGACCACCACGACCCGTTCCACCGGACCTGCGTCGTACAGGGCCGCGCGCCCGGCCTCCACGGCGAGGGTGACCGCGTCCTCGTCCGAGCCGGGCACCCGGTGGCGCGGCGCGCCCCAGCACGGCAGGTACGTCCCCAGCGATGCGATGAACGGCATTGGTACTCCAGCGATTACGTGACCGCGCCCGCGGACTTCAGCTCGATGATGCGATCCCAGTCCAGGCCCAGATCTTGCAACACCTCGTCGGTCTGCGCGGCGAACTCCGGGCCGGGCCGCAACTGCGGCGGGGTCAGGTCGAACTGCACCGGGCTCGAAACCAGTTGCAGCGCACCGGCTTCGCGGACGTACTCGTTGGCCCGCACCTGCGGATCGGCGAGCACCTGCAACGCGTCCTGCACCGGCGCCCACGGGCCCGAGAGGGTGCCGAAGCGCTCGGTCCACTCCGCGAGCGTGCGCGTGCCGATCACCTCGCGCAGAATCTCCACGGCCGCAGGGGTATTCGCCGCGATCGACGCCGCGTCGGCGAACCGCGGATCCTCGATCAGCTCCGGCCGGTCGATGTGGCGGCACACGTCGGCCCAGAACTTGCCCGGCTGCAACATCACCAGCGACAGATACCGCCCGTCCTTGGTGGCGTACAGCCCCGAGAGCGGATTCGACGGCGATCCGTGCGCCCCGGTCGGCCCGGCCTGCAACGGCTCACCGACGTGCGCCGAAAGCGCGATGGTGTGTCCCATCGACCACAGCCCACTGCTGAGCAGCGACACGTCCACCACCGAGGTTTCCCCCGTGCGCTCGCGCTTGAACAGCGCCGCCGCGATCCCACCGGCCAGATTCGTCCCGGAGATGGTGTCCCCGAACGCCGGTCCGGGCGGGCCGATCAGCCCGTCCACATCGGGCGGGGTGATGGTGGCCGCGACGCTGCCACGGCACCAGTAGGCGGTCATGTCGTACCCGCCCTTGTCCGCCTCGGCGCCGCGCGGACCCAGGCCGCTGCCGCGCGCGTAGACGATCTTCGGATTCACCGCGCGGATGTCCTCCACGTCGATGCCGAACTTGCGGCGGTGCTGCGGCAGGAAGCTGGTCAGGAACACATCGGCGGTCTTGGCCAGTTCGTGGATCACCTCGCGCCCCTCGGGCACCGACATGTCCACCCCGATGCTGCGCTTACCCCGATTGGCATGCTCCACATTGGGATTCGGGTCGCCCTCGACCTTGAAGTGCCCGATCTGCCGCAGCCCGCGCTGCGGATCACCGGTCACCGCGTGCTCGACCTTGATCACATCCGCGCCCCAGTCGGACAGCACCGCGCCCGCCGAGGGCACGAAGCCGTACATCGCGACCTCGAGAACGCGAATCCCTTCGAGAGGCCCGCTCACGACGCGGCCGCGATCGTCTTGGACTCCAGAAACTCCTCCATACCGGCGACTCCCATCTCACGCCCGATGCCGGACTGCTTGAACCCGCCGAACGGCGCGTCCGCGGCGAAGTAGTTGCCGCCGTTGATGCTCATGGTTCCGGTGCGGATACGCCGCGCCACCGCCAGCGCCCGCTCCTCCGAGGCGCTGAACACGCCGCCGGACAGCCCGTAGATCGAGTTGTTGGCGATGCGCACCGCGTCGTCGTCGTCCTCGTACGGGATCACCGCCAGGACCGGCCCGAAGACCTCCTCCTGCGCGATCTCGCTGTCGGGATCGACCCCGGCCAGCAGCGTGGGCTTGTAGAAGTAGCCCGGATCGACCTTCTCGCCGCCGGTGACCAGCTTGGCCCCGGCCGCCACCGCACGCTGCACCAGACCGTCGACCTTCTCGCGCTGACGTTCGCTGATCAGCGGTCCCATATAGGTTTTCGGGTCGGCCGGGTCGCCGTACTTGACCATGCCCAGGAAGTTCGCGACCTGCTCCACCACCGCGTCGTGATCCTTGCGCTGCACCAGCAGCCGCGAGGTCAGCGCACAGCCCTGACCGGCGTGGCTGACGATGCTGAACGCCGCGAACATGGCGCTGGAGTTGTAGTCCGCGTCGTCCAGCAACACCATCGCCGATTTCCCGCCGAGTTCGAGGAACACCCGCTTGAGGGTGCCGGCCGCGGCGGCCATGATCGTGCGCCCGACGGGCGTGGAACCGGTGAAGGTGACCACGTCGACGTCCGGGTGCGTGGTCATCCGCTCGCCCACCGAAACATCCGAGGAGGCAAGCACATTCACCACACCTGCGGGGATGTCGGTGTGCTGGGCGATGATCTCGCCGAGCGCGAGCGTCGCGAGCGGGGTGTCGGGACCGCCCTTGAGCACGACCGTGCAGCCGGCCGCCAGCGAGGGCGCGAGCTTGGCCAGTGCGAGCTGATGCGGGTAGTTGTAGGCCGCGATGGCCGAGACCACGCCCGCGGCCTCCTTCTCCACCCAGCGCCGGTGCGGGCGGCCGCGGAACTCGACGTCGGCGAGATCCTCGCGGAAGGAGTACTTGGGCAGCAGATCCGCGTAGTACCGGACGATCTCGAACGGGATCTCCAGCTGATTGCCCTGGGTGAGCGTGTACGTCGCACCGACCTCGGCGATGGTGAGCGCGCGCAGCTCTTCGACGTTGTCCCGCAACGCCGTGTAGAGCTGATCGAGGCAGTGCGCCCGGAACGCGTGATCGGTGGCCCAGCTGGTGGTGTCGAACGCGCGCCGGGCCGCGGCCACGGCCGCATCGGTCTCGGCGATACCGGCCTCGGGCGCGTACCCGTACACCTGCCCGGTCGCGGGATTCAGTGAGGCGAGCGTGCGCTCGGTCTCGACCAACTGCCCGTCGATGAGCAGCCGTCGTGTGACGCCCGCCTCCTGTAGTTGCGCTGACATCGCGTCTCCCAACTGCGCGTGAAAATTGCATTCTCTTTAATGGAGAATGATACATTCTTTCGTAGCGGACTGTAGCAACAATCAGTGACCCGGCAAACACTCCAGCCCGGAACGCCCGGCCACCGCCCGGCTCATCCGCTGCGGAAACCTTGCGCACCCGTTCCGCGCGAGAGTACCGTTCTCAACATTCGGAAGGGAGATTCTTTCGTGAAAACCGCCGTAGTGACCGGCGGCGCGTCCGGTATCGGTCTCGGTATCGCCGAGCGCCTGCGCGCCGACGGCCTGCACGTCGCCACCCTCGACCTGAACCCGTCCGCCGACGACGACTTCGCCTATCGGGCCGACGTCAGCGATCCCGAACAGATCGCCGCCGCCCTGACCGACGTCCGCGCCAAGCTCGGCCCGGTGACGGTGCTGGTGAACGCGGCGGGTATGGAGAAGTACCGGCGGTTCCAGAACCTCAGCTTCGAGGAGTGGAAGCAGATCATCGACGTCAACCTGCACGGTGTGTTCCACATGGTGCAGGCCGTGCTGCCGGACATGATGTCCGCCGAGTGGGGGCGCGTGGTCAACATCTCCTCCTCGAGCACCCACTCCGGCCAGCCGTTCATGTCCGCCTACGTCGCGGCCAAGTCCGGCCTCAACGGACTCACCAAATCCCTTGCGCTGGAACTGGGTCCGCACGGCATCACGGTCAACGCCGTGCCGCCCGGCTTCATCGACACCCCCATGCTGCGCCGCTCCGAGGGCAAGGGCCTGCTCGGCGGCACCGTCGAGGAACACATCCAGCGCACCCCCGTGCGCCGCGTCGGCACCCCCGCCGACATCGCCGCGGCCTGCTCGTTCCTGATCTCCGAGGACGCCGGTTACATCACCGGTCAGATCCTCGGCGTCAACGGCGGACGCAACACCTGAGCGTGCGCACCGGTAGCCGTCCCGAGTCGTCCGACCAGCAAATTCGAAGGGAAGAAATATCGTGAAGGTTCAAGTCGACTCCGATCGCTGCCAGGGGCACACACTCTGCTCGATGATCGCGCCGAAGATGTTCGAGCTCAGCGAGATCGACGGTCACTCCTCGCCGGTGAGCGAGGACGTGCCGGCCGATCAGGAGGAGAATGTGCGCGAAGCCGTGCGCTCCTGCCCCGAACGCGCGATCGCGATCACCGAGTAGGAACCCGCCATGAGCGTGGACGACGCCGCCGAGCGCAGACGGCCGGTATTCCATTTCGACCGGCACACCCCGCAGTACCGCGAACAGTTCACCGCGATCACCGCGCAGATGCAGGAGTCCTGCCCGGTCGCCTGGACCGAGACCTACGGCGGGCACTGGGTCGCCGCCGGTAACCGCGAGGTCTTCGAATTGGCCCGCTGCCCTTACACTTCCAACGATCACGACCCCGAAGGGGTGCGCCGCGGG
The DNA here is from genome assembly GCF_009604405.1 of Nocardia macrotermitis. Taxonomy (GTDB): domain Bacteria; phylum Actinomycetota; class Actinomycetes; order Mycobacteriales; family Mycobacteriaceae; genus Nocardia; species Nocardia macrotermitis. Next base: position 412,513 of record NZ_WEGK01000003.1, on the reverse strand, counting down.
TACCAGGGGATCACCATCCCGACGCCCGATCGCGGCGAGGATCGGCGGCGCTCGGGCATCCTCGAGATGGACCCGCCCGAGCAGAAGGAACTGCGCGCCGCGCTCAACCCCTACCTGTCCCCCGCCGCCGTGCAACGCTGGATTCCGTTGGCGGACGAGGTGATTCGCGCCAGCATCGACGAGCGGATCGAATCGGGCCGGATCGATTTCGTCGACGAGCTGGCCAATATCGTGCCCGCGGTGCTCACCCTGGCGATGATGGGCATCCCGCTGGACAACTGGACCATCTACAACGAGCCCGCGCACGCCTCGGTCTACACTCCGCCCGACTCCCCGGACAACAAGCGGGTCGGCGAGATGAACCAGGCCATGGGCATGGATCTGTTCACCAATTACCTGGAGATCAAACAGCATCCGCGTCCCGGCCTGATCGACGCGGTGGCCCGCTCCACCCTGCTGGGCGAGCCGATCTCCGATATGGACGCCATCGGCATGCTCGCGCTGATCATCGGCGGCGGCTTCGACACCACCACCGCGCTCACCGCCCACGCGCTGGAGTGGTTGTCGGAGCACCCCGAGCAGCGCGAATTGCTCAGTCGCGAACGGGATCTCATGCTCGACTCGGCGACCGAGGAATTCCTGCGCTACTTCACCCCGGCCCCCGGGGACGGCCGCACCATCGCCGAGGACTGCGAGATCGCGGGCCGGCGGTTCGCCGAGGGCGAGCGGCTGTGGTTGTCCTGGGCCATGGCCAACCGCGATCCGCGGGTGTTCGAGAATCCGAACGAGGTCGACCTCGAGCGAAGAGGTAACCGCCACTACAGTTTCGGGCTCGGCGTGCACCGCTGCATCGGATCGAACGTGGCGCGCATGGTGTTCAAGCGGATGCTGCTCGCGGTGCTGGACCGGATGCCGGACTTCCGGTGCGATCCCGAGGGCACCGTGCACTACGACACCATCGGCGTCATCCAGGGCATGCGGCATCTGCCCGCGACCTTCACCCCGGGACCGCGCCTGGGCGCGGGTCTGGACGAGACTCTGCAAGCGCTGCAACGGATCTGCGACGACCAGCGGCTCGCCGCACCGGTCACGGCGCGCAAATAGCGAAACCACCACCGCGGCAAGGCAGCACGACACACGTAAGGAGGCGAGATGGCCGAGGAATCGGGACGACCGCTACCGTTGCTCACCCTGGAGAACGAATTCTTCTGGACCTCCGGGGAAGACGGCAACCTGCGGATACAGGAGTGCGAATCCTGTGCGGCACTGATCCATCCGCCGCAACCGGTCTGCCGCTACTGCCGGAGTCGGGAGCTGGGCGTGCGGGTGGTGTCCGGCTTCGGGACGCTCGCGGGCTTCACGATCAACGAGCGATTCAGCGTGCCGGGGATGGCCGCGCCGTACGTCATCGCGCAGGTGGCGCTCGAGGACGACCCGCGAGTTCGCTTGACCACCAACATCATCGACGCCGATCCCGCGTCGCTGGTGCTGGGCATGCGGGTGCAGGTCACCTTCCTCGCCGACGGCAATGTGTGGCTGCCGGTGTTCCGGCCCGTCACGCAGCAGCCCGAGCCCGCCCCGCTGCCGCCGGACGAGATCGATCCGGCACGTTTCGGCGAATACGTGCGGCCCATGGTGCGCACCGAGAAGTTCGAGGACAAGGTCGCGCTCACCGGAATCGGCATGTCGCAGATCGGGCGGCGGCTCATGCGGCCACCGCTCGAACTGACCATCGATGCCTGTGAGCAGGCCGTCGCCGACGCGGGCCTGACCATGGCCGATATCGACGGACTGTCAACCTATCCCGGCGGCGGCAATCTCGGCGGGTTCGCCGAGGGCGGGGTCACCGCCCTGGAAGCGGCGCTGGGACTGCGGCCGACCTGGCACAACGGCGGTATGGAGACGTTCGGGCCCGGCGGTTCGGTGATCGCGGCGATGCTGGCGGTCGCGAGCGGGCTGGCCCGGCACGTGCTGTGTTTCCGGACCGTGTGGGAGGCGACGTTCAACGAGCGGATGCGCACGGGCAAGGTGCCTTCTTCCGGCGGCGGGCGCACCACGAGTTGGCAGCTGCCGTTCGGCGCGTCGTCGGCGGCGCACACGCTCGCGCAGAACGCGCAGCGGCACTTCCACCGGTACGGCACCACGCGCGAGACGCTCGGCTGGATCGCGCTGAATCAGCGGGCCAACGCCGAGCTGAATCCCAGTGCGGTGTACCGGGATCCGATGACGATGGAGGACTACCTCGGCGCGCGGACCATCACCACACCGTTCGGCCTGTACGACTGCGACGTGCCGTGCGACGGTGCGGTCGCGGTCGTCGTCTCGGCCGTCGACGCCGCGCGGGATCTGCCCGTCACCCCGGTGTTCGTGGAGGCGGTCGGCACGCAGATCATCGAGCGCATCGACTGGGATCAGAGCACGCTGACCCACGAACCGCAGTCACTGGGCCCCGCCGCGCATCTGTGGACCCGCACCGAGTTGCGTCCCACCGACGTCGATGTGGCCGAACTCTACGACGGGTTCAGCTTCAACTGTCTGTCCTGGCTCGAGTCGCTCGGCTTCTGCGGAATCGGTGAGGCCAAGGACTTCCTGGACGGTGGTAAGAACATCGCCCGGGACGGATTACTGCCACTCAATACCCACGGCGGTCAACTGTCGCACGGCCGTACCCATGGCATGGGACTGCTACACGAGGCTATCGTGCAGTTGCGCGGCGAGGGCGGTGCCCGGCAGGTCACCGACGCCCACGTCGCGGTCGTCTCCAGTGGCGGCCTCACCCCCGGTGGGGCGTTGCTGTTGCGTAGCGACACCTGATCGGCCGATTGTTTCCGAGGAGTTTTCATGCACGTGACCGATGTCGCGTTACTGCTGGTGCGAGTCGTATTGGGCGGCACCATGATCGCGCACGGCGTCAACCACTGGATCGGTGGCGGGAAGATCGCCGGAACCGCCGGATGGTTCGGCGGCCTCGGGCTGCGGCAGCCTGTACTGCAAGCCTGGCTCAGTGTGCTGACCGAGATCGCCGCCGGAGCGCTGCTGATTCTCGGGCTGCTCACCTCCTTCGCGGCCGCCGCGGTGATCTCGGTGATGCTCGTCGCCGGGCTGCTGGCGCATCGCAACAACGGGTTCTTCGTCTTCAAAGAGGGCTATGAATACGTTCTGGTGCTGGGTGTGGTGGCCCTCGCATTGGGTATCCTCGGACCCGGCTGGTTGTCGGTGGATCACGCGGCCGGTATCACCGTCACCGGTTGGACGGGCGGCGGTATCGCGCTGATCCTCGGTGTCGTCGCGACCGGTGGACTGCTGGCCACGTTCTACCGGCCGCAGCCCGCACCCGCGCCGTAGACCTGGACAGCAGCACCGCGTGCCGCCGAATACGGTGCGCGGGAACATCTTTCGATATGGAGGCAGGTATGCGGGTCGGATTCATCGGACTGGGCAGTCAGGGCGGACCGATGGCCCGCCGGATCGCCGAGGAGGGTTTCGCCACGACGCTGTGGGCACGTCGTCCGGCGTCGCTCGAGCCGTACGCGGACACCGCCGCGAAGACCGCGGCCACCCCGGCGGAACTGGCCGCGGCCAGTGATCTGGTGTGCCTGTGTGTCGTCGGCGACGACGACGTGCGGCAGGTGCTCGAGAGCGAGCAGGGCGTGCTGGCGGGGATGCGGCCCGGCGGTATCATCGCCATCCACAGCACCATCCACCCCGACACCTGCCGCGAGTTGGCGGAAAAGGCTGCCGCGCAGGGTATCTCGCTCATCGACGCGCCGGTCAGCGGCGGCGGCATGGCCGCGGAGGCGCGGCGGCTGCTGGTAATGGTCGGCGGTGCGGCCGAGGCGGTCGAGCGGGCCCGCCCGGTCTTCGCCAGCTACGGCGACCCGATCGTGCACCTGGGCGACGTCGGCTCCGGGCAGACCACCAAACTGCTGAACAACCTGCTGTTCACCGCCAATCTGGCCACCTCCCAGAGCGCCCTGGAACTCGGCAACGCGCTCGGGGTCGACGCGGCTCGCCTCGGTGAGGTGATCACGCACGGCACCGCGAACAGTTTCGCGCTGAGCCGGGTCACCGGCGGTCACACCCTCGAGCAGCTCGCGGTGCACGCGGCCGGTTTGCTACACAAGGATGTGAGCCTGATCGCGGAACTCGCCTCGACCGCCGCCGCCGAGCCCGGCATCGTGCTCACCGCGGCCGACGCGACGCTCGCGATGATGCGCAAGCCGCGCTGAATTCGACGGCCGGACAGGGAAATACGCGACAGGAAAGACGCGATGCGAATCGGATTCGTCGGTGCGGGCCGGATGGGACTACCCATGATCCAGCGGCTGGTATCGGCCGGACATCAGGTCAGCGCGCTGGGTCGCAATGCCGAAACCCGTAAGGCCCTGGGCGAATCGGGTGTGCGGGCGGTGCCCTTCGCCGCGGCCACCGGGACCGACGCCGAGGCGGTGCTCGTCTGCGTGTTCACCGACGAGCAGGTGCGGGCGGTCTGTCTGGACACGCCGCTGCTGGAGACCATGCCACCCGGCTCGGTGCTGGTCGTGCACACCACCGGCAGTCCGGCGACCGTGGAAGCCATTGCCGCGGTGGCGAATTCGCGTGAGATCGAGGTGCTGGACGTGCCGGTCAGCGGCGGTCCGCACGATATCGCCGCCGGGCAGTTGACGCTGTTCGGCGGCGGGGACGCCGCGGCACTGGAGCGGGTCCGGCCCGCGCTGGCCGCCTACGGTGATCCGATCCTGCACCTGGGCCCGCTCGGTTCGGGGCAGCGGGTCAAACTCGTCAACAACGTGCTGTTCGCCGCGCAGATCGGCCTGGTGGCCGAATCCGTCCGGCTGGCAACACAACTCGGCGTCACCGAAGCCGCGCTGCTGTCGGCCCTGCCGCATGCCAGCAGCTCCGGGCGAGCGCTGAACAGCGTCGCGGGTAAGGGCTCGGTGGCAGCGTTCGCCGAATCGGTCGGCGAATTCCTCCGCAAGGATGTGTCGGTGGCCCGGCAGCTGGCCGCGGAGCTGAATGCGGATCTGGGGCCGCTCGCCGCGGCCATCGACGCCGGGGTCGATGGCAATTCCGGCGGTTAGCTGCGAATTCTCTGCATGAGAGCTGATTAATTTCTATGCCTTTCCGTTATATTGGCTCCGTGCTACCCGCCAGATTCGCGGGGATCCGCAGCAAGATCCTCGCCGTCGCACTCGTCCCCAGTCTCGTTCTGCTCGCCATCGGCATCACCGGTGCGGTCTACCTGGTGATCACCGGGAACCAGGCCCAGAACTTCGCGGAAGACCTGCGCACCAACGAAATTCCGGCCCGCAACCTCGTCGTCGCCGCCGAACAGGAGCGGCTGCTGTCGCTGTGGAAGCTGGCCGGGCAGCGGATCGAACCCGAGGCCCTGCCCGAGGCCCGCGCCGCCTTCGACAGCGCGCTCGAGGGCATCATCCCGGTGGAGGTGCAGTTCGCCGAGACCCAGGGCACCTCGGTGAGCGGGACGCTCCAGGGATTCGACACCCTCCGCAAACAACTTCCCTTGTTGCGCAAGGGAATCGACACCGGCACCGCGCCGATCGCGGACGTCTACACCTTCTACAGCCGCCTGCTCGACGGCGTCGATCAGGGCACCTACACGATCGAGCAGTCCGCGCCCGATATCGCCTCGGCCATCCAGCTCACCCACGCCGCGGATCTGCTCGGCGTGGTGGAGGCCATGGCCCGGTCCATCTCGCTGACCGCGCTGGCCGGGACCGCCTCGGGGATGCCGCCGACGCTGCTGACCGAGTACCGCAACCAAGTCGGTTGGTACCACACACAATTGGCCAAGGTGCAGGCCGGATACGTGGAGACCGATCCGGCGACCGAGAAGCGGATCGCCGACCTGGTCGCCGCCCCGGACTGGCGGCAGCTCAGCGAGATGGAGGACGCCATCCTGCATCCGGCGGCGACCGGACGCAACGGCAATTCCACTGCGCTGCCGATGAATCTGGCCGATTGGCGGCGCACCGCCGGCACCGTCGAGAACCAGATGTTGCAGCTGTGGGTGGATCACAATGCGACCGCGCAGCGGCAATCCGCCGATTCGGGCACCCGCCGCGCGCACAACTCGCTGGTCGTCGGCATCGGCACGGCAGGTTTGGCGGTGCTGGGCTTCCTGCTCTCGCTGCTGCTGGCCAACCGGATCATCGGCCGATTGCAGCGGCTGCGCACCGAAACCCTGGCCCTGGCGCAGGTCGCGCTGCCGGAAACGATGCGCCGGCTCGGTGCGGGTGAGGACGTCCCGGCCGCGGAGCGCGCCGCCCGGCTGGACTTCGGGCGTGACGAGATCGGCGCTGTGGCACAGGCTTTCAATCAGGCGCACACCGCCGCGGTGGATGCCGCGGTGACCGAGTCACGCACCCGCGAGGGCGTGCGGGCGGTCTTCCTCAATATCGCGCACCGCAGTCAGCTCGTGGTGCACCGGCAGTTGGAGATCCTCGACGAGGCCGAACGCGGCGAGGAGAATCCGGCCATCCTGGACGTGTATTTCCGGCTCGATCACCTCGCCACCCGCGAACGCCGCAACGCCGAGAACCTGCTCATCCTGGGCGGCGGGCGGCCCGGTCGGCAGTGGCGTAAACCGGTGCCGCTCATGGAACTCGTCCGCAGCGCCGTCGGCGAGACCCAGGACTACGCCCGGGTGCACAACGGGCGCATGCCGCAGGCGTACATCCTGGGCAACGTGGTCGGCGATCTGATCCACCTGCTGGCCGAACTGGTCGACAACGCCACCTCGTTCTCACCGCCGGAATCCCGCGTGGATCTCACCGGCGCGGTGGTCGGGCGCGGCGTGGCCGTCGAGGTCACCGATCAGGGTATGGGCATGGGCGCGGAGGAGTTGCAGCGCGCCAACGACATGCTCACCCGCCCACCGGATTTCGCGGTCGCCACGCTGTCGGCGGACTCCCGCCTCGGCCTGTTCGTGGTCGCACTGCTCGGCGCCCGCCACGGCATCACCGTCCGCCTCGCCGAATCCGATTACGGCGGCATCCGCGCCATCGTACTGGTCCCGAACTCCTGCGTCAGCATCGAACCCATCACCGACGAGAACGCACCCCACCGCATCGCACCCCCGCCGGCCCCGAACGCGATCCCCGTCGCCGCCACCCCCCGCATGACCGGCCCATCACCCACCCCCGCACGGCAGACCCCCACCAAACCCTCCCTACCCAAACGCCGCCGCCAGGCCAGCCTCGCCCCCGAACTCTCCGACACCCCGCAACCCGACACACCCCCCGCCCGCCCGACCCGCACCGCCGAACAGGCCCGAGACCTCATGAACACCATCGACAACGGCACCCGCCAGGGCCGCCGCACCGACCCCGGCTCCTACCCCCGACTCCCTGACCTCGGCACTCCCCCCGAACACTGAGCGAACGGACTGCGCGTTCTCAGTATCATGGGACCATGTCCATTCGCCCCGCCCTCCCGGAATACATGACCTGGGAAGAGCTGGAGAAGCTGCCGGAGGAAATCGCCGGAGAAATCGAGCTGTGGGATGGCCGGGTCATCTGGGCACGTCGCGGACCATCCGAACATCAGATCTTCACCGTGCGCATGCATCAGGGGCTCGAGGTCGCCGCGCGGAAAGACCGGTCCAACCGTCCCGAAAATTGTTGGCGAGCAACGCCAGCACCACTCAACAGGTCGCCATTGCAGTCCTCGCGCAGTAGTTGGTCCGTGACGACTTGTGCCAGCTTGCTGTCGAATCAGGAATTCACGGGAACGATACCGACCGGCCCAATTCGAAACGCCGGGGAATTCAGGTTCGGGGGTTTGTGGAAATCGCTTCGCGGGTCTGGCAGTGGTCGCGGATTCGGCGGGCGAGGTCGGCTGCCTCGTCTCTGTCGAGGGTCGGGGGGAGGGTCAGGGAGAGGCGGGTGAGTATGCCGCCGAAGCGGTTTGCGATGTGGGTGGGGAGGGTGTCGGGTGGGGCGATGATCGCGAAGGCTTCGAGCATGTCGTCGGTGATCAGGGCGGGCATCTCGGGCCAGCGGTTCGCTTTGGACAGGGCGGTGAGTTGTTCGCGGGTGTCGGACCAGTCGTGGAGTTCGAAGATGCCTCGGTAGGCGGGGGTGGAAGCGTAGAAGGCGATGCGTTGGCGCAGGGTGGGGATCGCGGTGTCGATCTGTGCTTGTGTGCCGGTGACGACGAAAGGTGTTGCTACCAGGTCGAATCCGTCCATCGTGACACCGGCGCGGGCGCGGCCCTCGCGGAGGGCGGGGAGGGTGCGTTCGCGGAGCCAGCGGGTGGTGGTGAAGCCGTGGCACAGGAAGCCGTCGGCGACCTCACCGGCCACGCGGGTCATCGCCTCGCCCACACCGGCCAGCAGGATCGGGGGTGGGCCGTAATCGTGTTGTGGGGGAACGAAATCCGGTGGCATGAGGGTGTGGCGGTAGAACTCGCCCTCGAAGGCCAGTGGGGTGCCCTGGTGCCAGCGGGACCAGATCGCGCGCAGGGCCAGGACGTATTCGCGCAGTTGCGGGGCGGGGCGGGCCCACGGCATGGCGAATCGGCGCTCGATGTGGGCGCGGACCTGCGAGCCGAGGCCGAGGGTGAGGCGGCCGCGGGAGTGGCGTTGCAGGTCGTCGGCGGTGTAGGCGAGGGTCATGGGCGAGCGGGCGAAGGCCACCGCTATCGAGGTGCCGAGGTTGATGCGTTCGGTGGCTTCGGCGGCGACGGCGAGGGCCAGGAAGGGGTCCTGGTTCAGTTCTCCGGCCCAGAGTCCGTCGAAGCCGTCGGCCTCGAGGTCGCGTGCCCGGGTGGAGGCTACGTCGAGTCCGGCTATGGTGGCGTCTACCTTCATCGCGAAATGTCCTGGCGCTCGGGCTGATCGGGGTTGTCCGGAACTATCGACCGGCCCGATCACTGCTGGAAACTATATTCTCTTATTATAAGAACGATATATTCATGTCGGTGTCGCAATCGACCAGCATTGCGATCGATCGGCAGGTGGGCGACAGTCGCCCCGACGGTTCGGAGGTGTCCTATGACCGAGGCTCTGGTCCGCGTCGAGACGTCGGATCGCGTCGCGACACTCACACTGAATCGACCCGACGCGCGTAATGCGTTGAGCCGCGCCCTGATGGACGCGCTGTGGGACGCGGTCACCGCCGCCGACGAGGATCCCGGAATCGACGTCATCGTGCTGACCGGCACGGATCCCGCCTTCTGCGCGGGTGTCGACCTCACCGAGGCCGCCAGCGGAGCCATGCCGCCGCTGCGTCCGCCCGGCGAGGGGCCCGGACGGGATGCCAACGGCCTGTTCCGATTCCTGCCCGCGATCGCCAAACCCGTCATCGGCGCGATCAACGGCGCGGCCGTCACCGGGGGTCTGGAACTGGCCCTGCAATGCACCTTCCTGATCGCCTCGGACCGCGCCCGCTTCGCCGACACCCATGCCCGCGTCGGCGTCATGCCCGGCGGCGGGATCACGGTGCTGCTCGCCGCCACGGTCGGCACACGCAAGGCCATCGAGCTGTCGTTGACCGGCAACTTCCTCACCGCCCCGGAAGCGTTGCGGCTCGGACTGGTGAATCATGTTGTGCCGCATGATGATCTGCTGACCGTCGCACACGGTCTCGCGCGCGATATCGCGGGTAACGATCCTCTCGCGGTACGAACTCTGCTTGCCCATTACAAGCGTCTCGCCGACACCGCCACTCTCACCGAGGCGCATCTGCTGGAAGGAATCCTCGCCGAGACGTGGCGTCCGGGGACCAGCGATATCGCCGCCCGGCGCGCAGCTGTCATCGAACGCGGTCGCAGCCAGGTGCATGCCGATTCTGCTGCGGCCGAACCTGATACGACGATGCACTGACCACGATGCCGCGATCGGACGTCCACTCGCGGGCGGCCGAAGAGCGTATCCGGATTGTCGACGGGCCCTGGATCACGCTCGCCGCAATCGTTCCCGACGATCGGTCTCGGCTCCGAGCGTGAACAGGCAACCACCACTCGAGACTCGTCGGGCAGGGAACCGGACCGTGGACGGCCCGAGCACACCAGGCAGCGGCCGGACTCAGCGCACGAGGTTGTCGTGGCCTTCCCAATAACGCTGGCGCAGTTGGCGTTTGTACAGTTTCCCACTGGGGTCGCGGGGTAGGTCGGTGACGAAATCGATCGTGCGGGGGCATTTGTACGCGGCCAGTTCGGCACGGCAGTAGGCAATCAAGTCGACGGCCAGTTCGGCGGTGGCAGCGGTCGTGTCGACCAGTTGCACAACGGCTTTCACGGATTCGCCCATTTCCTCGTCGGGAACGCCGATCACAGCGACATCCGCGATGGCGGGGTGGGAGGCGAGGATGTTCTCGGCCTCTTGCGGGTAGATATTGACCCCGCCGGAGATGATCATGTGCGCTTGGCGATCGGTCAGGTACAGGTAGCCGTCCTCGTCGAGGTAACCCATATCGCCGAGCGTGCGCCACCCCTTCTCGTGCGTGACCGACGCCGTCTTGGCCGCATCGTGGTGGTATTCGAACTGGCGGCCACCGGCGAAGTAGACCACGCCGACCTGTCCGATGGGCAGCTCCACACCGTCCTCGCCGACGATGTGACACTCCTGCGCGGGCCTGCCCACCGAACCGGGATGCGTCAGCCACTCCCGCGCGGAGATGTAGGTGTTCCCCACATCCTCTGTGCCCGAATAGTATTCGCTGATGATCGGCCCCCACCAGTCCAGCATCTGCCGTTTGACCGGCACCGGGCAGGGCGCGGCCGAATGCACCACGTCGACGAGGCTGGAGATGTCGTAGCGCTCGCGTTCCTCGCGCGGCAGCCGCAGCATCCGCACGAACATCGTCGGCACCACCTGGGTGTGGGTGACCCGATACCGTTGCACCAGTTCCAGATACAGCCGCGGATCGAAGCGCTCCATCACGATGACGATCGCGCCCATCCGCTGCCACGACATCGAGAACACCAGCGGCGCACCGTGATACAGCGGCGCGGGCGAGAGGTACACCGCGTCCTCCCGCGCGCCGCTCACCAATAGCCCGCGCGCGATCTGCACCGGCGCGGCGGACGGATCACCCAGCGGGGTGGCCGGAAGCGGTTTGCGAATTCCCTTGGGCCGCCCGGTCGTTCCCGAGGAGTAGAGCATCTCCCGCCCCTCGCACTCCCACTCCCCCAGCGGCTCGGCCGACGACCCGGCCAGCACCTCCGCGTAAACCTCGAATCCCTCGATCCGCCCGGCCGCACACACCCGGATCGGCACCCGCGCCAGCTCCAGCCCGGCGACCACCTCGGCCAGCGACTCACTCGTCACCAAGGCCACCGCACCGCAGTCGTCCAGGATGTACCGCACCTCACCGGCGGTCAGATGCCGATTCACCGCGGTGTAGTACAGCCCGGAACGCTGTGCGGCCCAAGCAATCTCGAGAAACTCCCGATTGTTCTCCAGCAGGATCGCGATGTGGTCGCCGACCTTCAGCCCACGGGCACGCAAGGCCCGCGCGAACCGCACCGACCGCTCCTCGAGCTGCGCGTACGTCACCACCTCGCCACTGGTGGCCAGCACGATCGCGGGCCGATCCGGCGTCCGCTCGGCATGCCATCCGGGCGTCAGCTGCGCCGCACCGGGCGGCCGATCCCCCTCGGCCGCACCGGAATCCGACGATGTACCGGTCTCACGCATCGCGCGCTCCCTCCGATCGAAACGACAGTCGGCGCACGACGGCGACCGGCTCACCACGACGGCCTGCCCGAAACACCGCTCAGCTCACGACAATTGCCTGCTCGGGACAGGCCGACGCGGCCTCACGCACCGCACCCTCGTACTGCGCGGGCACATCGGGCTCCGCCTCGGCGTACCCGTCGTCGCTCAGCTCGAACACCTCCGGGCAGATCCCCAGACAGATTCCGTGCCCACGACAACGATCCGAATCGATCGAAACCTTCACTTCGCCTCACTCTCCACCGGATCGAACTCCAGATGCAGTTCGGTCAGACCGCGCAGCACGAACGTCGGCACATACTTGTAGACGCGCGCCTCGGCGGGCCCGTGCACCCGCTCGTCGATGCGAATATCGCTGGTGCGGTCGAGAAGTCGCTCGATCGCCACCCGCGACTCCGCGCGAGCCAGTGGCGCGCCCGGGCAGGTGTGGATGCCGCGCCCGAACGAAATATGCTGGCGCGCATTGGATCGCTGCGGATCGAAGGTCGAGGGATCCTCGAACTTGCGCGGATCCCGATTCGCGCCACCGTTGACGACCATCAGCGTGGTCCCGGCGGGCAGATCCACCCCGCCCACGGTGACCGGCACCTTGGAGAGCCGGAAATCGCCCTTCACCGGGCTCTCGGTGCGCAACACCTCCTCGAGGAAATTGCCGATCCGCGAATGATCCTCGCGCAGCAGCCGCTGCACCTCGGGCTGTTCGGCGATCACCCGCAGCGCCGAGCTGAGCAGCCGGACCGTGGTCTCCTGACCCGCCGAGAACAGATTCGCCGCGACCGCGACCACATCGCGCACCGGCGGTTGCGACCCGTCGGCGAAGGGCGCCTCGGCCATGCTGGACAGCACGTCCCCGCGCGGTTCGCGCCGCCGGTCCTCGATGTACGCGGAGAACTTCTCGTACAGGAATTCGATCGGATTCTCCTGCATCGCATCACCTTTGGTGCTGCCGATGGCATTGCCCTCGCTGCGGTGCGGATCACGCTGCAGGGTGTACAGGAAGTCCTCCTGATCGTCCGGCGGGACGCCCAGCAGATCCGCGATCGTGTACAGCGTGAACGGCCCGGCGAAGTCGCGGATGAAATCGACCGAATCGGCGACGAGGTACTCGTCCAGCAGCCGATCGGCGATCGCCCACATCGCCTCCTCGTTCTCCTTGAGGCGCTTGGGCGTGATCAGCCGCATCAGCAGCCCGCGATGCTGGGTGTGCACCGGCGGGTCGAGCGTGGGCAGCTGATCGCTGAACGGCAGCGCGTCGCGGTGCTCCTCGATCAGCGCGCTGACATCGTCGCCCTCGAGCGGGACCGGGAAGCCCGGGAACGGGCCGGTCACCGAGGTGCACGAGGAGAACTTCTCCGGGTCGTTGAGCACCTCGAGCGCCTCGTCGTACCCGGTCACCATGTAGACGCCGTGGTGGTCCTCCTTGGTGACGGGACATTTCGCCCGCAGGGCGTCGAAATATGGGTACGGGTTCTCGAGGAGCTCACGCCCCAGGAAAAAGTCCGTCGACGTGACGTCGTTCACCACTGCTGGCTCCCTTCGGGCGGCGGCGGATGCACCGTCCATCCGACTCATGAGAATGATACTCTCATTAACTGATGATCTGATTCTCACATCGGTTGGCGAGGCCGTCAAATGAGGATCGCTACGAAGTGGAGGACCGTACACCATGACTGCGGAACCGACCGGCGATCAGCTGCTGTTCCAGACCACCACCCGCGAGTTCCTGGACCGTACCGCACCCATTGCGGTGATTCGCGAACTCGCCGACACCGCAACGGGTTTCGACCGTGACTGGTGGCGGCGCGGCGCGGAGCTGGGCTGGACGGCCATGCTGGCGCCCGAGAACCTGGGCGGTGGTTCGGTGTCCGGGCGACCGCTCACCGAACTGGGCCTGGTGGCCACCGAATTCGGCCACGCCTGCGCGCCCGGACCACTGATCCCCACCAGTGCGGTGCTGTCCGGACTGGTGGCCGCGGGAGATCGATTCGCCGAGGTCATCGGGGGAATCGTGGCGGGCGATCTGATCGCGGCGTGGGCGTTGTACGAGCCGCGGCACGGACTCGAACTCGCGCCGGAGCAGACCCGCGCCGAACCCGACGGGGAGGGGTACCGGCTCACCGGTCGTAAAGACCGCGTCGAGGCCGGGGATACCGCCGACGTCCTGCTGGTCACCGCGCACGGCCCCGACGGGCCGATCCAACTGCTCGTCCCCACCGACACGCCCGGCGTCACCGTCACCCCGACGTGGACGCTGGACCTGGTCCGCCGCACCGCCCGCGTCGACTTCGACAATGTCGCCCTCGGCCCGGAGGCAATCGTCCAGACCGGCGAAAGCGCCACGGCCGCAATACAATCCCAGCTCCACATCGCCGCCGCCCTGACCGCCGCCGAATCGACCGCGGCCACCCGGCGCGCCTTCGACGCCACCGTGGAGTGGATGTTCGACCGCTACACCTTCGGCCGCCCGCTGGCCTCCTACCAGGCCCTCAAACACCGCATGGCCGACAACAAGACCTGGCTCGAGGCATGTGCGGCGACCTCCCGCGCCGCGGCCGCCGCGCTGGACGAAAGTCCTTCCACCGCAGCGGAACTCGTTAGTGTCGCGAAGGCGTACGTGAGCGGGAAAGCGCCGGTCATCGTGCAGGACTGCGTACAGATCCACGGCGGCATCGGCGTCACCTGGGAGCACGATCTGCACCTGTTCCTGCGGCGGGTCACCCTCGGCCGCGCCCTCTACGGCACGCCCGAGGAACACCACCGCCGCATCACCGATCTCCTCGTCCGGAGCGCCGCATGAGCACCGTAGCCGACAACACCGAACTCGAACCGCTCGACGCCTTCCGCGACCGGGCCAGCCGCTGGTTGAAGGAGAACCTGCCACCGGCCTCGCCGGGTCGCCTGGGCGTCCCCGACGACGAGAGCTGGGATCGCGCCCGCCGCCTGCAACGCATCCTGTCCGAGGGCGGTTTCGCGGGCATCTGCTTCCCGAAAGCCTATGGCGGACAAGGACTCACGCTCGCCCATCAGCGCGCCTTCACCGAGGAGTCGCTCGGCTACGAGATGCCGCTCGAGCTGAACGTGCCCACCCTGGCCATCTGCGCGGCCACCCTCGCCGAACTCGGCACCGAGGACCAGAAACTCACCCACCTGAGCGCGGTCCTGCGCGGCGAGGAGATCCTCGCGCAATTCCTGTCCGAACCCAAGGGCGGCTCGGATCTGGCCGGGCTCACCACCCGCGCGGACCGCGACGGGGACGAATGGGTGCTCAACGGCTCGAAGATCTGGAGTTCGGGCGCGTACGGCGCGGACTACGGACTGTGTCTGGCCCGCACCGACTGGGACGTGCCGAAACACAACGGGCTCACCATGTTCCTGGTCCCCGTGCACGCACCCGGGGTCACCATCCAGCGCATCAGACAGGTCACCGGCGCGACGGAGTTCTGCCAGGAATTCTTCGACGACGTGCGGCTGCCCGCCGACGCCGTGGTCGGTGAGGTCGGCGGCGGCTGGGCGGCGGCCTCGCGCCTGCTGATGCACGAGCGCGCGGCGATGGGCGGCACCTCGCCCTACACCAGCGGCCGACGCCCGCACCTGGGCGCGGACACCAATGTGCTGGTCGATCTGGCCCGCGAGGTCGGCCGCCTGGACGATCCCACCGTGCGCGAGGACATCGGCGCGGCGCGGATGATGACCGTGGTCCGCAATCAGCTGATCGATCACGTCACCCAGCAGATCGCCGGTGGCGCGCTACCGCCGACCGCCGGCTCCATCGTCCGGCTGTTCGGGGCCGAAACCACCTGGTGCCAAAGCGATTACGCGATGAAGGTGGCGGGTTCGGCGGCGGTCACCGGCGAGTTGGGCGAGCCCATCAGCGCGCGGATCGGCCTGGACTACCTGTTCCGCAACGCGTGGAGCCTGGCCGGCGGCAGCACCGAAATGGCGCGCAACATCATCAGCGAACGGGTGCTGGGCATGCCCCGCGAGTACGCCGCGGACCGCGACGTGCCGTTCAACCAGGTCAAACGAGGACGTTGAGATGCGATTCATCTTCCACTACCCGGAAACCACGGGATACGAGGGCGACATTCTGGACGCGGGCCCGCTGCGCGAGGTCGCGATCGCGGTCGAGCGCGCCGGATTCGACGCGCTGTCGCTGAGCGAGCATCCGATTCCGGGTGCGCGCTGGCTGGCCTCGGGCGGGCACCAGACCCTCGATCCGCTGGTGGCGCTGGGTTATATCGCCGGTGCGACCGAACGGCTGCGGCTGCTGACCTATCTGGCCGTCGCGCCCTACCGCAATCCGTTCCTGCTCGCCAAGGCCGCGGCCACCCTGGACAAGCTGTCGGGCGGGCGCGCGATCCTGGGGTTGGGCACCGGCTATCAGAAGAGCGAATTCCATGCTCTGGGAATAGATTTCGAGGAACGCAACGCGCTGTTCGACGAGGCGTTGGAGACGTTGCCGCTGCACTGGAGCGGTGAGCCGTTCAGTTATGCCGGGCGGCACTTCAACGCCCGCGACGTGATCGCCCGGCCGCGTCCGGTGCAGGATCCGATCCCGATCTGGATCGGCGGCAATTCCAAGCTCACCCGACGTCGAGTCGCCGCGCACGCGCAGGGCTGGATGCCGATGTCCGGCGGGTCCCAATTGAGTTCCACCGCAAGGACTCCCGAGCTCGGACCGATCGGGCAGCTGGCCGGTGACATCGCCGAGTTGCGGGCCTCGGCGCAGCAGCAGGGACGCACCGATCCGATCGACGTGGTGTACTCCTACAACGCCGAGGGCCTGGGCACGTCCGCCGACGAACCGGATCGGAACCGGGAGGCGTTCGCCGAGCTCGACAAGGCCGGGATCACCTGGATCGTGGTGTCCGCGCGGACCCGGGAACGTTCCGAGACAATGGATTTCATCGAATCCTTCGGCGCGAGTTATCTGCGATGAGCGAGAACGGTAACGGCACATCCGGGTCCGGCTGGTTCGAGCGACGTAGTGGGCTCGCCGATGGTGTCGCTGTAATCACCGGTGGCGCAGGCGGTCTCGGGCGGGCCATCGTGACGGATCTGGCCGCCAACGGCGTACGCACGGCCGTGCTGGACCTCGACGCGGAGGCCGCGCAGGACCTGCGCACCGTGCTGGCCGAGGGCGGTCACGACGCGGTGGTGCAGGTCGGGGACGCGCGCGATCCCGAGACGCTCACCGCGCTGTTCGAGGAGGTCGATCGGCGGTGGGGGCGGTTGGATACGCTGGTCAACGTGGTCGGCGGCACCTTCCGGTCGCCGTTCACCGAGACCCGACCCAAGGGCTGGGACGCGCTGCTGCGCACGAATCTGCTGCACGTCATGCACGCGTGCTCGCTGGCCGCGCCGCGGATGCGGGCGGGCGGGCGCGGGGGCAGCATCGTCACCATCACCACGATCGAAGCGCACCGTGCCGCACCGGGTTTCGCGGTCTACTCGGCCGCCAAGGCCGCGGTCGAGCAGTTCTCCCGGACGCTCGCGATCGAACTCGCGCCGGATCGTATTCGCGTCAATTGCGTTGCACCGGACTATGTTCCGACACCCAGTCTGGCGCGGATCGGGCATGGGCAGGGTGACAGTGCGATGGACGATCCGGTCGGTGTGCAGGTGGCGATACCGCTCGGCCGTTCGGGCAAGGTCACCGACATCTCGGGCTGCGTCGTCTTCCTTGCCTCTGACCTGGGTGCTTACCTGACCGGCACCACGTTGCATCCGGACGGTGGCACCTCCGCCTCAGCTGGTTGGTTCAACTGGCCCGAGCAGGGCTGGGCGAACTACGCCCCACTCAGCTATCTTCGGCAGCCCGATCCATCGTGAGCACCTGCCGGGCCGAGTCGTCAGCCGAGCCGCGAACTAGCTCTCGGCCTGGCGGAGCGTGAGCGAACGCAGGCAGAACGCGGTTACCCGATCCACATCGGCCGCGGTGGGTTCCTCGCGCCGCCACAGGTAGTCCGAGAGCCTGCCCACCGTGGCGTGAGCGACCAGACTGGCGTCGAATTCCGGTTCGGCACTGCCCAATTCGGTGAACGGGTGGTGCAGGAGCAGAGCGAGGCGGCCGCTGGGCAGTGGTGAGCCCGTATCGATGGCGGGGGTCAGCGCACCGCCGTTCCACAGCACCGCGCGGGTGGTGGTGGCGGTGTCGTCGGCGGCCTGGGACAGCACGCCCTGCACCCAGGCCCGCACAGCCTCGCGCGGGGAATCCTGCTTGTCCATGCGATGCGCGACATAGCTGACCAGACGGTCCGCGCCGTCCTCGATGAGTACCGCGATGAGTGCGTCCTTCGACGGGAAGTGCCGGTAGAACGCGTCGTTGGACAGGCCCGCGGCCGCGACGATATCGGCCACCCGGGGTCGTGCGCCGGTGCCCGCGACGCGGATGAGTTCGAGTGCGGCATCGAGCAGTCGCCGCACCTCACCGGCATAGACCGCCTCCCGGTCGGCGAGGGTGCGTGCCGCGATCCGGCTCGCGATATCACCCGCGGGACGCGCAGCATTATTCTCGCTCACAAGAATAGTATTCTTGCCAGCGTGGATTCTCGCAAATATCCGCGCCCCGGTTTCGGCGTGAATCCGGTGGTGAACGGGTGCACGAACCCCCGTCGCCATGCGAGCATGCGTGTCATGTTCGAGAATGCCGCAGCATCGTGGTCGACACGACAGGGCGCCGCCGTCCACCGCACCGCACTCCGGGTGGGCCGCGCGGCCCGCGCGCTACTCGCCGCCACCGCGCTCGCGGCCACCACGCTCACCGCCGCCGGTCAGGTCGCCGAGGCCGCGCCCGCGAATTCCGTTGCCGCCGTGGGATCGTCGGGATGTCACCTCCCGGCGGTCACCTCGGGGCAGTCCACCCGGCACTTCAGCGCGGCCGGACGTTCCGGGACCTACATCCAGGACGTTCCTCCCGGCACGAGCCATCCGCTGCCCTTGGTCTTCGACCTGCACGGCTATCTCGAGCTCGCGGTCCTGGAACACGAGGGCAGCGGGCTCGGGCCCTACGGCGACAGTCACGGGTTCGTGACGATCACTCCGCAGATCGACGAACCCGGCTGGCCCCGTTGGGATTTCAGCCCCGCTAGCGCCGACGTGTCATACCTGTCCCAGCTGATGTCACACATCGAGGCGACGTCCTGTATCGATCTGCGCCGGGTGTATGTGGCCGGGCTGTCGATGGGCGCGTTCACCACGTCGTCGCTGGCCTGCCAGCTGTCCGATCGGATCGCCGCGGTGGCCCCGGTCGCCGGACTCCAGAACTTCAGCTGGTGCCGCACGCAACGACCCGTCCCCGTGATCGCCTTCCACGGCACCGCCGACCCGCTGGTCGCCTACGGCGGCGGCCAGGGCGCGAACGCGCGCTACCTCCCCTCCCCCGACGGCGGCTCCTCCAGCGGCCCCCAGAACGGCCCCGGCCCCACCGACATCCCCGCCAACGCCGCCGCCTGGGCCCACCGCAACGGCTGCCCCGGAAAACCCCAGCAGCGCAAGGTAACCGCCGACGTCGTCGTCACCAGCTTCGATTGTCCCGCCAACGCCACGGTCGAGCTCTACTCCGTCCTGGGCGGCGGGCACACCTGGCCCGGCCATGCCTCGATCGTCTCGCCGACGCCTCTGGTCGGCTCGACCACGACGTCCATCGACGCCACCGCCACGATGTGGGACTTCTTCCAGGCACACCCGCTGACCGGGCCTGTGCACGGCTGAGCAGTCGGCCCGTCACACGGATCCCACGATCGCGTGGCGGGCACCGCACCGTGGCCGCGTGCGCTCCGCCTCGATGCACCGCCGACCGCGTTCCAGGTGGGCGGGTCGGCGGACGTGCGAATCGAGAGGACCGGCCTGCTGCGGATCAGCGTCCTTGCCAACGGGGGGAACGCTTTTCGGCGAAGGCGCGTGGGCCTTCCTGGGCGTCTTCGCTGTTGTAGCAGAGTTCCGATGCGCTGCGGGCGGCTTGGAGGGCGGCCGAGCGGCCCATTTCCGTTGCGAGCATGACGGTTTCACGGGCGGCTCGGACGGACAGGGGAGCTCCGGCAAGTACCTCGGTGGCCAATTCGATTGCGGTGGTGAGTAGTTCGTCGGGCTCGGCGATGCGGTTGACCAGGCCGATCTCGTAGGCGCGGCGGGCGGTGATCGGTTTGCCCGTCAGCATGATCTCCATCATGACGCGCTGCGGGATCATGTGGATCAGGGGTGCGGCCCAGGGGGCGCTGCGGCCGACCTTCACCTCGGTGATCGCGAAACGGGCGGTGGTGGCGGCAACGCACAGGTCACAGGCTTGCGCGAGCATCCAGCCGCCCGCGAAGGCGACGCCGTTGACCGCCGCGATGGTGGGTTTGCTCAGCTCGACGGTGTCGTACGGCAGGGCGAACATGTCGCGGGGCGGCACCCGCATACCGGTCTCCACCATCTCCTTCAGATCGCCGCCCGCGCAGAACGCCCGGTCACCGGAGCCGGTCAGAATCGCGATGCGCAGCAACGGATCCCGCTCGAACCGGTCCCAGGCCGCGGCCAGACCCGCGCGCACCTCGGCGGTCAGGCAGTTGCGGATCTCGGGGCGGTTGATCGTGATGACGGCGATCCCGTCGGCGCGGGCCTCGAACAGGACGGGGTCGGGCATTCAGAAACCTCTCTGCTGGATGATGTGCGCGGCCCGCTCCAGCTCCTCCCGGAAGTCCGGGTGCGCGATGGCGACCAGGCGGCGGCTGCGCTCGGCCAGTGTGCGCCCGCGCAATTCGGCCGCGCCGTACTCGGTGACGATCACGTCCACATCGCTGCGCGCGGTGGTCACCGGCCCGGACAGCGCGGCGGTGATCCGGCTGACCGTGCCCTTTTTCGCGGTGGACGGCAGCACGATCACCGAATGCCCACCGGCAGAACATATTCCGGCCCGCACGAAATCCACCTGCCCGCCGGTCCCGCCCAGATAGGCCGACCCGGTCTGCTCGGCGTTGACCTGACCGGTGAGGTCGACCTCGAGCGCCGAGTTGATCGTCACCAGCCGCTCGACCTGTGCGAGCACCGACGCGTCGTGCGTATAGCTGGTGGGACACATGCGAATCCCGTTGTTGCGGTGGGCGAATGCGTAGAGCCGATCGGTGCCGATCAACGCGCCGGTGATCGAGACGCCCGCATCGATCCGCTTGCGCGCGTTGGTGAGCACACCGGCCTCGACCAGATCGACCAGTCCGTCCCCGATCATCCCCGAATGCACGCCCAGATCCCGCCGATCGTGCAGCAGCCGCAGCATCGCGTCCGGCACCGCACCCACACCGGTCTGCAACACCGCCCCGTCCTCGATGTAGGCGGCGGCGTATTTCGCTATGGCGGAGTCGATCTCGGTGATCCGGGCCGGTGGCACCTGCACCGGATCACGGGAAACCCTTACCGCGTAATCGATCTCATCGGCCCGCAGCGTCGCCCCGTACGTCCACGGCACCCGATCGTTGACCTCCGCGACAACGACCCGAGCCCGCCGCACCGCCGCCCGAACGTAATCGCTGATCAACCCGAAACTGTAGTCCCCCTGCGCATCCGGCGGCGATACCTGTACGAACGCCACATCACACCCGATGATCCCCGCCTCGATCAACGGCCCCACCCGCCCCACATGACACGGAATCACCTCGAGCCTCCCCGCCGCCGTCAACGCCCGCAACGCCCCGATGGCCCCCATACTCACCATCGAAATCCCCTGCGTAGCTTCAGGAGTCAACAACCCGGAAAAACTCGTAGCGATGAACGCCGACAACCCCCCGATCTCCCCCGCCCCCGCAAGCAACCCCTCCATCAACGTCGTCGGTTCCCCACAAGCCTGCCCCACCACGATCCGATCCCCATGCCGCAGAAACTCCGCGACATCCAGTTCATCAGCCTCGATCACCTTCATGCCCGTTCCCCGTTCATGATCTGCACGGTGCGCTCAGCGAGCTCGGAATCCGCACCCACGCAATGTTTCTCGATCGACCGACCCGAACACGGGGCGACAGCGCGATTCGCGGCGACCCTCATCACCTTCATGCGCGTTCCCCGTCCACGACTTCGGCGGTGTGCTCGCCCAGCCGGGGAGCCGGACCGGCGACGTGGCCCGGGGTGCGCGAAAACCAGGTTGGCACACCGGGATAACGCACCGGACCGTAAGGGGCTTCGATGGTTTCGAAGAAGTCGGCCGAGTTGAGGTGGGGGTTGTCGAAGAGTTCGTCGAGGGTGCGGACGGGGGCGCAGGGGATGTCGCGGGAGCGGAGGAGTTCGAGCCAGTCGTGGGTGGTTCGTTCGGCGAAGGTTTCGCCCAGGAGTGCGTAGACGGTGTCGATGCGGGCGGCGCGTTGCGCGAGGGTGGCGAATTCCGGTCCGGCCCAAGAGGGTTGGACCGCTTCGACGAACGCAGCCCACTGTTTGTCGTTGTAGACCAGGGCGGAGATGTATCCGTCCTTGGTGCGGTACGGACGCCGATTGCGGTCCACCGCGCGGTGATACACCGCCGGGCCCAGCGGCGGGGAGAACATCGCGCCATTGGCGTGTTCGACGAGCAGGAACGCCGCCATGGTCTCGAACATGGCCACCTCCACCTCCTGTCCCTCGCCGGTGCGTTCGCGGTGGAACAGCGCCATCATCGTCGCGTACAGCGCGGTCAGCCCGGCGACCTTGTCCGCCATGATGGTGGCGACGTAACCCGCTGTGCCAGTGAGCTGTTCCTGCACCGAGGGCAGTCCGCACTCGGCCTGGATGGTGTCGTCGTAGGCGGTCAGATTCGCATCCGTGCCGCGACGTCCGTAGCCGTAGCAGTTGGTGTAGACGATCGAGGGATTGATCGCGGAGACCGCGGCGTAGTCGAAGCCGAGTTCGGCGATCGCCTTGCCGCGCATGGAGTGGATGAACACATCACCCTCGCGGATCAGCTCCCGCAACGCCCGCGCACCCGCGTCGGACCGCAAATCCAGTACCACACTGCGCTTTCCGCGATTGACGTTCACGAACACCCCGCCCATCCCGGGTTCCGGCCCGGCGGAAATGTAGCGGGTGTTGTCCCCGGCGGGCGGTTCGATCTTGATCACGTCGGCCCCCATATCCGCCATGATCTGCGTGCAGTACGGCCCCATGACCATCGCCGTCAGATCGATGACCCGCACTCCCGACAGCGGACCGGTGTGTGTCATCTGCCTCAGCCTCCACGTTCGGATGTCGCCGGACCCGCCACGGAACGCCGGATCGAGGGTGTCGCGAGCGCGCGATGACGAAGGCAGCCGGGGCGTGATTCGGTGCGCAACAGGGCCGGGACGGTCTCGGACCGGGTCCCGGTGGCGCGTTTGCCAGAGTATCTGATTAATCCTTGCAAGGATAGTAAAGATACTGATATCAAAGGGAGCGTGGAAAGTAGCACCGGCGCGGCGTCCCAGCGCAACAGTCCGGGCACGATCGCCCGGGTGCTCGACACCGCCCTGCGAACATCGCCCGACTCCCCCGCGATCGAGGCAGCCTCGGGCATCTGGTCGTACGCCGAGTTGAACGAGCGGGCCGATCGCGCCGCCGGGGCCCTGTGGTCGCTGGGCGTCCGTCCGGGCGACCGCGTCGCGGCCTGTCTGCCCAATGACCTGGACATCGTCGCAGCCTTCCACGGCGTCGCGCGGATCGGCGCGATCTGGGTGGGTATCGGCGAGGCACTGTCCGAGAGCGAACAGGCCGGACTGCACGAGACCTGCGAACCCGCGATCCTGCTGGCCGGTGCCCGCTGTCGCATCAATGTTCCCGGCCGCGTGGACATCTCACGCTGGACCGAACTGCTGGACCGCGCCGACCCGGCCCCGAACATCCCGCTCGACCCGCACAGCCCCGCCGCCATCGCCTTCACCAGCGGCACCTCCGGACGCCCGAAGGCCGTGGTGCACAGCCACCACAATCTGCTGCTGCCGGGCGCGGCACTCGTCGAATCCCGAGGCTGGGGCCCGGAGCTGCGCAAGGGCGACAGCTTCCCGCTCACGATCCTGAATCTGATGGTCCTGTCCACCCTGCTCACGGCCCAGGCGGGCGGCTGCGCGGTCATCATGGACCGGCGCGACGTGGACGGTGTCGCGGAGTGGATCAGCACCCGCCGCGTCACGGTCTGGAACGGCGCACCCGCGCAGGTATTCGATCTGGCCCGCCGCCCGCAGCTGAATCTCGGTTCCCTGCAAGAGGTCTGGAGCGGCGGCGGCGACGCGGGCGAGAGTTTGTTCGCTGATTTCGCCGCCGCGCACGGCGTAACCCCCAGGGCCACCTACGGACTCACCGAGGCGCCGGCGGTGGTCTCGATCGATCCCGTCGGCGAATTCCGGCACGCGCGAGCGAGCGGGCAACTGCTGCCGCAGTTCGATGTGGCGGCCTATGACGATGCGGGACAACGCCTTCCGGCTGGCGAGCTCGGTGAACTCTGCTTGGCGCCCACCGAATCCGGCCCCTACGCCGGACAGTGGCGGCCGCTGCTGGGACACTGGGAGAACGGCCGCATCACCCCGCCCGAACCGGGCCCGATCCCCACGGGCGATATCGGCACCGTCGACGCCGACGGCTGGCTGACCGTACTCGACCGCAAGAAACTCGTCATCATCCGCGGCGGAGCGAACATCTACCCGCTCGAGGTCGAACGGGTCCTGGCCGCCGATCCGAGCGTCGCGGCGGTCGCCCTGTGCCCGGTTCCCGACGAACGCCTCGGCCAACGCGTCGCGGCCCTCATCCAAACCACCGATGGCACACCGGATTTCGATGCCCTGGACGCCCTGTGCCGCCGCGAGCTCGCGGGCTACAAGGTCCCCGAGATCTGGTGTGCCGTACCGGAACTCCCCCTCAATGCGATGGGCAAGGTCGAACGCACGAAACTACCCGAACTGCTCGCACGCCACCGGACGACACCGGCGACGAGAAACCCCGAGCCACGCCGATGAGCGCCCCGAACACCCACCAGCCGACCACCAGAGGACAGCACGTGGCCGACAACACCCCAGGTCCGCGACCTGCGAGTGCCCCCGCAGCCTCCATGAGCGACGCCGCAACTCACGCGAGCGCCACCGCAGCCCGCGCGAGCGCCACCGCAATCCCCACAAGTGACGCCGCACTCCGCGCGAGCACCACCCCACACCCCACAGGCGACACCGCAGCTCGCACGACCACCAGCGCAGCCCCCACGAGCGACACCGCGGCCCGCATGTTCGACTTGCACGACCGCGTCGCAATCGTCACCGGCGCATCCTCCGGCCTGGGCGCGGAAGTGGCCCGAGCCCTCTCCGACCTCGGCGCACGCGTCGCGGTCGTGGCCCGCCGCCACGACCGTCTCACGGATCTGGCCAAGCAGATCGACGGCACGGCGATCACCTGCGACCTGTCCGACCTGGAGGGGATCGGGCAGCTCGTACCCGCCGTGGCCGACGCGCTCGGACCGCCGGAGATCCTGATCAACGCCGCGGGCAACAGATTCGGCACCGAACGCGCCGAGGACGAACCCCTCACCGATGTCCGCCGCACCATGGAACTCAACCTGATCGCCCCACTGTTGTTGGCGCAGCAGGTATTTCCGTACATGCGCGCGGCCGGACGCGGTTCGATCGTGAACGTCTCCTCGATCAGCGGCCGCGTCGGCGTCCCGGGCATCCCGCAGGCGTCCTACGCGGCGAGCAAGGCGGGCCTGTCCGGACTCACCGCCGAACTGGCGGTGCAGTGGGCGCGACATTCGATCCGGGTCAACACCGTGGCCCCGGGCTTCTTCCGCAGTGAGATCACCGATTCCCTCTACGACAGCGAACGCGGCGCGGAATATCTGCGGCGCAACACCCCCCTGCCCCGGCAGGCGGTCGCCGGTGACATCGCCGGGGCCATCGTATGGCTGGCCGGTGACGCGGCGGCCTATGTCACCGGCCAGACGATCGTCGTGGACGGCGGCTGGACCGCCCGCTGAGACCTGCCGACAACCCGAAAGGACTTCTCCCCTCATGTTTTCCGCACTTGTCATCGACAAATCCGATGCCGGACAGACGGTTTCCGCGACGAGCCTGGACGAGGACCGGCTCCCCGACGGCGACGTCACCGTCGAGGTCGAGTACTCGACGCTGAATTACAAGGACGCCCTGGCGATCACCGGCTCCTCACCCATCGCGCGCATCTTCCCGCTGGTGCCCGGCATCGACCTGGCCGGTGTGGTCACCGAGAGCAGTCACGCCGAATTCGCCGCCGGTGACCGGGTGGTGCTCAACGGCTGGGGCGTGGGCGAAAAGCATTGGGGCGGACTGGCTCAGCGCGCCCGCCTCAACGGCGACTGGTTGATTCCGCTGCCCTCGGCATTCAGCTCGCGACAGGCGATGGCGATCGGCACCGCCGGATACACCGCAAGCCTGTGCGTGGAGGCGCTGCACTCCTTCGGCCTGCGGCCCGAGCAGGGCGAGGTCCTGGTCACCGGCGCGACCGGCGGCGTCGGCAGTATCGCCATCGCACTGCTGTCCGCGGCGGGATTCACCGTCGCCGCCGCCACCGGCAAAAGCGCCGAAGCCGACTACCTGCGCAAACTCGGCGCGAGCACGATCGTGGACCGCGCCGAACTCGCCGAACGCGGCAAACCGTTGCAGAAGGAACGCTGGGCCGGTGTGGTCGACACCGCGGGCAGCCACATCCTGGCCAACGCCTGCGCCCAGACCCGCTACGGCGGCGCGGTCGCCGCGTGCGGCCTGGCCCAGGGCATGGACTTCCCGTCGACCGTCGCCCCGCACATCCTGCGCGGGGTCAGCCTGCTGGGTATCGACAGCGTGATGGCGCCGCGCGAACGCCGAATCACCGCCTGGGAGCGGCTGTCTCGCGATCTGGACCCCGCCGCACTCGAGTCGCTGACCGAGGAGGTCACGCTGGCCGACGCGATCGGCGCGGCGAACAAGCTGATCGACGGCACGATACGCGGACGCATCGTCGTGGACGTCAACCGCTGAGCCGTTCCGCACACCCCTCGAGCCCGGCCTGTCCGGGCCACTCGATCCACCGGCCCGAGCACCCGGGCAGAAAGGGAGGCGGAAGTGAGCACTTCGCCGAAGAAGTCCGCCAAGAAGGAACCGGCCGTATCCGTCGACGACACACCGGAATTGGACCTGTCCGATGTGGAACCCCGTGTGGGACAACCCGTCGGCGGCGGCCAGCTCTGGGATCCGTGCAGCGCCTCGGACATTCGCCGCTGGGTGATGGCGATGGACTACCCGAACCCGCTGCACTGGGATCAGGAGTTCGCCCGCGAGTCCCGCTACGGCGGCATCGTCGCACCCCAATCCATCGCTGTCGCACTGGATTACGGCCATGGCGCGGCCCCGGCGTGTGTGGGCCGCATCCCCGGCAGCCACCTGATCTTCGGTGGCGAGGAGTGGTGGTTCTACGGCTGCCCGGTGCGGCCGGGCGACAAACTGTTCCAGGAGCGGCGATTCCACGACTACAAGGTCGCGCCGACGAATTTCGCCGGGCCCACCATGTTCCAGCGCGGCGACACCACGCACCGCAATCAGCACGGCACCCTGGTCGCCCGCGAAAGGTCCACCTCCATCCGCTATCTCGCCGCCGAGGCGAACAAGCGGGGTATGTACGAGAACCAGCTCGGCGAACTCAAGCGCTGGACCGAGGCCGAACTCGACGAGATCGGGCGTCAGCGCACCGAGTGGCTGATGTCCAATCGGCTCGGTGTCTCACCGCATTTCGACGAGGTGAAGGTCGGGGACACGCTGCCGCGCCGGGTGATCGGCCCGCACAGCATCGCCAGTTTCACCACCGAGTACCGCGCGTTCCTGTTCAACATCTGGGGCACGTTCCACTGGGTCACGCCCGAGGGGGTCGACGATCCGTGGGTGTACCAGGATCCCGGCTGGACAGAGGGTTTCGGGTTCGACGAGGAGGGCGCGCGGATCGATCCGCGGCTGCGGGACGGGCTGTACGTCGGGCCCTCGCGCGGACACATCGATCAGGACAAGGCCGGGAAGGTCGGCATGGCCCGCGCGTACGGCTACGGCGCGACCATGGGCGGCTGGTGCACCGACTATCTGGCCTACTGGGCCGGTAACGACGGCCTGGTGCGGCACGTCAAATCCGATTTCCGGCTGCCCGCCTTCGAGGGTGACGTCACCTATTTCGACGCCGAGGTCGTCGGGAAGGAACCGCAGTCGGCGTGGGGCGTGCCGCTGGTCCAGATCAAGTTGCAACTGACCAATCAGGACGGCGGGGTACTGGTCAAGAGCACCGCCGAGGTCGAACTGCCGCTCTAGCGGCTGGAAGGGGTCAGCGGTGGATACCACTGCCGCACAGGACATCTCGATCGTCTCGGGACCTCCGCTGGACAGTGAGCCCGGACTGGGCGCGCTGACCCTGCCGGGCTTCCTGCGCGAGGTCACCGAACTCTACGGCGACCGGGAGGCCCTGACCGCGCACGGCGACGACGGTGTCGTCGTGCGCTGGTCCTACACCGAACTGTGGGAGCGCGCGATGGCCGTGGCCCGCGCGCTGCGGGCCTGCGGTATCGGTCGCGACGGCCGGGTCGGCGTGCTGATGACGAACCGGCCCGAATGGCTCGCGGCGGTATTCGGCGCGAGCCTGGCCGGAGGCGTCGCGGTGCCGCTGAGCACCTTCTCGACGGCCGCGGAGCTGGACCAGCTGCTGCGGCTGTCCGGGGTGTCGGTGCTGCTATTCGAAAGACGGGTGCTCAGTAAGGATTTCGCGGAGATCCTGGCCGAGCTCGAGCCCGCGCTCGGTCAGGCGGGACTGGGTCCGTTGCGGTCGGTGCGCTACCCGTTCCTGCGCCGGTTGGCCATGGTCGGGCCGGCGCTGCCCACCGCCGCGATCGACACCTGGGACACCTTCCTCGCGCGCGGACGCACCGAGGCCCGCGAGCTGATCGAGGCGACGGCCGCGGCGACCCGGCCCAGCGACACCGGTGTGCTGTTCTTCTCCTCGGGCTCCACCAGCGCGCCCAAGGGGGTGCTCAGCGCGCATCGCGGTGTGACCATTCAGATGTGGCGGTTCCGCCGGCTGTTCGGATTCGGGCCGCAGGACGATGTTCGCGCCTGGGTGGCCAACGGATTCTTCTGGTCCGGCAACTTCGCGCAGGCGCTCGGCTCGACCCTGGCGGCGGGCGGATCCCTTGTGCTGCAACCGATCTTCGACGCACCGCAGGCGCTGGAACTGATGCAGGCCGAGCGGGTGAACTTCCCGGGCGCCTGGCCGCACCAGTGGGCTCAGCTCGAGGCCGCGCCCAACTGGGGCACGGTGGATCTGAGCGCCATGCGGTTCGTGGACTACCACACCCCGATCGCGCATCACCCGACCGTATCCACGGTCTGGTACGAACCCGGACGCGCCTACGGGAATACCGAAACCTTCACCATCACAACGTGTTACCCGGCCGACACTCCGGACGAGGTGCACGCGGGCAGCAGCGGCGTCGCACTGCCCGGGGTCACGGTGAAGGTGGTCGATCCGATCACCGACGCGGTCACCGCACGCGGCGAATCCGGCGAAATCTGTGTCAAGGGACCGACTCTCATGCTCGGCTACCTCGGCATGCCGCTGTCGGAAACCCTCGACGCGGACGGCTACTTCCACACCGGTGACGGCGGGTACCTCGACGCCACCGGCAGGCTCTACTGGAAGGGCCGCCTGACCGACATCATCAAAACCGGCGGCGCGAACGTCTCACCGCTCGAGGTGGACGAGGCGTTGATCGGCTATCCGGGCGTGAAAGTCGCTCGCACCGTGGGTGTTCCACACGACACCCTCGGCGAGATGGTGGTGGCCTGCCTCGTCCCGCACGAAGGCACACCCCCCGACCCCGACGCCCTCCGAACCCACCTGCGCGAACGTCTGGCGAGCTACAAGATCCCCCGGCACATCCTGTTCTTCGACGAATCCGACATCGCGTTGACTGGCAGCGCCAAGATCAAGTCCAGTGATTTGCGGGAGCTTGCGGCTCGGCGGCTGTCGCAGTCAGTACGCGGCGATCTCCAGTAGTGCGTCGGCGACGGCCTGTGGTTCGGTGATCATCAGGTCGTGGCCGGTGTCGATGTCCCAGAGTCGGCCCAGGGCACGGGCTTTGGCGACCAGTTCGGGGTCGCGGGTGGCCAGGGTCGAGGTGCAGACGATGTGGTACTGCGGGAGCGCCCACAGTTCGTCCTCGTTGCGCAGGTCGAGGTGGTCTTCGAAGCATTTCCACGGGTGTGCGGTGAGGCGTTCGCTCATCCAGGCCGCATCGGCCGGGTCGGTGACGCCGTAGAACAGCGGGGCCTCGGGCGCGGGCAGCAGCACCAGTTCGGTGCCGTCGACGGTTTCGCCCATGGGCCGCGTGGATTCGATGATCGGCCCGGCGACATCGACCAGCGACTGGCCGTTCAGCGGATTGGCCGCGTCCAGGTAGACGATCCGGCCGATCCGCTCGACCGCACGATCGGCCGCGCCGGTGATCACCATGCCGCCGTAACTGTGCCCCACCAGGATCACCTCGCGCAGATCCTCGTAGTGCAGCAGCCCCGCCACATCCTGAATATGGGTCTCCAACCCGATATTCGCCGTGCGCAGATGAGCGCGCTCGGCCAGCCCCGACAACGTCGGCGCGAACACCTCGTGCCCGGCCCGCTGCAACAGTGCCCGAACGTACCGATAGCACCAACCGCCGTGTCCGCCGCCGTGCACCAGGACAAATGTAGCCATTTCACTCCCGAAAATGTGATTCTCTTCTCAGGAGAGTTTAAATACCGCCGCGTGCGGCTGCCGGGAAATCACAGGACTCGCCCGCAATCGTCAGCTCCGGCCACACGGCCAGGAGATGATCCGGTGTCGACCGGATCAGTGTCTCGATCAGCGAGGATTCGGAGCCGGGAGTTCCTCCGGCGTCGTGATGCTGTACCGCTCGGCCAACCTGCGGCGATGCGCCGCAGGAGAGCCGAACAGGGCGCGGTTCAGCATGGCGCGCTTGTGGTAACGGTGGATGCCACTCTCCCACGTGTAACCGAATCCGCCGTGCAATTGCATTGCCTTACCGGCGATTTCGACTGCGGCGGCGCAGGCGTAGGACTTCGCCATCGATACGGCCACCCATGCGTCGGGAGTATCTTCCACGCTCTGCCGGACCGCGTCGGCGACCAGATGGCGTGCGATGGTGAGCCGCACGAGCATATCCGCGCAGGCGTGTTTGACGGCCTGGAAGGAGCCGACCGGGCGACCGAACTGTTCACGAACGGCGACGTACTCTGTGGTGGCGTCCAGCATCGCGGCGGCTAGACCGAGACTGTCGCAGCCAATCGAGAGCGCGGCGCGGTCGCGTAGCCGCCGCACCGCCGCATCCGGATTCCCAGCGAATCGCCAGACCGAATCATCCTGCACCGCAACATCATCAGCGGTAACGAGCCCGAACGTCCGGGTTTCGTCGAGCACCGGCTGTGCGGTACAGGCCAGCGCGTCGACTTCCGCCGCAACGATGACCGGCACGCCATCGGGATCATCGGCCAGCAGCAACACCCGATCCGCGGACGTCACATCGGGCACGAATTCCGCACGGCCGGAAAGCAACAGCCCACCCGAACCTTCGCGAAGCCGAAAAGGCGACGAACCCGAGCAGTCATCAGCCGCCGCGACCAGCGCGACGGCCGTAATAGCCTCGCCCGCAGCCAATTCGCGAAGCAGCTCATCGCGACCGGCCACATCGGCGACCAGCGCACACGTCCCGGCACCGAGCGCCGCACCGAGGTATCCCCCGGCCGCCGCCCGCCCGAATTCCTCGAGCACGATCGCGGTCTCCGCGAAACTCGCTCCGGCGCCGCCCGATTCGTCCGGGATCTCCAGCCCCAGCCAACCCAGGTCGGCAAGCCTGCCGCCGGTCAACTCGACGGTGTCGGGCGAGGCGAGCACATCCCTTGCCACCGCACGCAATTCGTCGTGGATATCGGCGAACTCCACGGCATTCCCACTCATCGCGCCCCGCTCGGCTCGCGGGGCAACCCGAGGCCGCGTTCCCCGATGATCGTCCGCTGAATCTCGCTGGTACCACCGGGAATCGTCCACTCCCACGACCCCAGGAAGTCCAGCGCCCACGCCCCCGACTCCCAACCGCCCGAACGCGGCTTGTGCAGCACGGTATGCGCGTGCATACCGCCGAGTTCGGTCCCGAAGTCGGTCATCCGCTGGAGCAGTTCGCTGTAGTAGAGCTTGACGATCGACGCGTCCGCGGGCCCGGCACTCCCGGATTCGTGCCGCTCCACCAGATCTCGGCACAGCAGCCGCAGCCCGGCGATCTCGGTCTCGAATCCGGCGAGCCGATCCAGCAGCAGCGGATCCCCGGCCGGACACGCCTGCACCAGCCAGCGGAATCCGGCATTGCCCAGTCGCTCGGCCAGTTCCAGCATGGTCAGCCCGCGTTCGGCCCCGAGCGTCTGCTGCGCCACCTGCCAGCCAGCGTTCTCCGCGCCGATCAATCCGCTCGCCGGAATGCGCACCCGGTCGAGGAATATCTCGCAGAAGTGCGACTCCCCCGTGGCCTGCCGGATCGGCCGCACATCGATCCCCGGCGTCCGCATATCCAGCAGGAAGTACGAAATCCCGTGCCGCTTGGGTGCATTCGGGTCGGTGCGGGCCAGCAGCAGACACCAGTCGGCGAACTGTGCCCCACTGGCCCACACCTTCTGCCCGGTCACGACGTACTCGTCACCCGCACGCCGAGCCGTGGTCGCCAATGCGGCCAGATCCGATCCGGCCGCGGGTTCGGAGAAGCCCTGCACCCAGATCTCACCGTCCAGGATCGCGGGCAGGTGCCGGCGCCGCTGTTCCTCGGTCCCGGCGGCCAAAAGCGTTGCCGCGGCGTGATGTATCGATACGAACGCCAACACCAGCCGGGGCGCGTCGTGCGCGGCCAACTCCTGATACAGCACCATCTGCTCCCCCACCGACATCCCCCCACCCCACTCCGCGGGCCAGTGCGGCACCGCGAACCCGGCTCCCCGCAACCGCTGAAACCACTCCTGTTGAAACGCAACGAATTCCGCGTCCGAGGCACCGGTCTGCGCCGCGCGCCAGCCGACCGGAATCTCGGCCCGGCACCAATCCCGCACGGCGACACGAAATTCCCGCAGATCTCCCGGACTGTTCATCCGCCGCACCTCATCGGCTCTTGGTCCTGTCCCGCAACGCTTCGAGCCGTTCGCGATGCTCGGTCGACTGCATGCTGACCACCTCGGCGGCGAATCCGGCCTGCATCGGCCCGGCGAGGGCCTGCGAAAGATACATGTTCACAACGCGTTTGGTGCTGCGCAGGGCCTCGGTGGGTTGAGCCGCCAGACGCAGGGCGAGGCGCTGGGCCTCCTCGAGCAGATCGTCCGGTGGGACGACGCGGGTGGCCAAGCCGAGTTGGACGGCGGTGGCGGCATCGATACGGTCACCGGTGTAAAGGTATTCGCGCGAACGCAGAATGGGTGTCAGCAGCGGCCAGAACGCCGCGCCGCCATCACCCGCGACCAGCCCCACCGCGACGTGCGGATCGGCCAGATGACCACGCTCGGACATCAGCACCACATCGCACAGCACGGCAACACTCGCACCGAGCCCCACGGCCGGACCGTTCACCGCGGCGATCACCGGCAGCGGGAAACGCAACATCTCCTCGATGATCTGCGCACCCTCGCGAATACTCTCGTCCCGCGCGACCGGATCGCCGAGAAACGAGGTGATCCAGTCCAGATCGCCACCCGCGCTGAACGCCCGCCCGGCCCCGGTCAGAATCACCACCCGCGCCTCGGTGTCGGCCGCCAGCTGGCGCCACACCGTGGCCAGCCCGCGATGCAGATTCACGTCCACGGCATTGAACTCGTCCGGCCGGTTCAGCACGACGGTGCGAACCGGACCATCGCATCGGACCCGGACCTCGTCGGGCAGGTCGTAACGCAATCCCTCGGCCACGATTCAAACCCCCATCGGATCCGAGAACAACCCGGTCAACCCGTGCCGGCCGAGCCCACTGCCGAGCAGTTCCTCGGTGGCCGTGCGCCCGAACGGCAGACGGCGAATCGGCTGGCTGTACCGCGAGATCCACGACAACGTCGACTCGTCACAGAACCCCAGCGCCCCGAGCAACTGATGCGCCACCCGGAAGACCGTATCGGCCGCCTCCAGCGCGGCCAACCGCAACGCCAGCGCATCCGACAACGCCGCCGGATCGCCGGATCCTATGCTCCACAACGCATATCGAGCCAGCATCTCCACCCCGCGCCGCTCCACCTCGGCATCGGTGAGCTGGAACTGCACCCCCTGGAACTGCGCCAGTGGCTGCCCGAACTGCTCCCGCACCAGCACATGCTCGCGAGCCAGATCCACCGCCCGATCCAACATCCCCAACAACGTCCAACACGGCAACACCAACCCCAGCGCCGCATCGATCACCCCGCCACCGTCGACCGTCTCCCCCAACTCCAACCCGGCCACGAACATCGACTGCCGAGGCGACGAATCCCCCTCCCGCACAGCGACATTCCGCCGCACCCCATCGACCGTAACCCCCACCCACCGCAAATCCAGCCCCGCCACCGCCGCGGCGGCCCCCACCTCGGAAACCACCACCAGCCCGTCGACCCCACCCCCCTGCGGCCGCGCCAACCGCTCGGCCACCGGATAAGGCACAGCCAGATACCCCGCACTACGACACAACGCCGCCGCAGCCTCCAACTCCACCCCATCCCCCCGCGGCTCCAATTCCCAAGCCCCCAACCCCCCGAGCACCTCGGCCACCACCTCCCGCCGAACCCCCACCTCGACCTCGGCCCGCTGCACCAACTCGTCCCCACCCGCCGCACTCAACGCCCGCCCGGCCGCCACACCGAATTCCCGTGCCTCATCAGACAATTCGATATTCATACGACAACCTCCACCGAACGTCCGATCCCACATCTCGCAACCCGTCCAGCGACAATCACATCGCTGCGACGCACGGCCGACCGGGCCGCACACCAATCGAGTTCAGCAGCTGCGAAGGACATCGAATATCCCACTGCACCAAAATATTTCGACCTCATGCCGCATCCCGCTTCTTCCGGTTGCCGCCGAGCAGCGCCCGCGCCAACAGGATTCGCTGCATCTCGACACTTCCCGAGGCGACGGTGGCGGCGTGGGCGTAACGGGCGTGATCGGCCACGGCACGGCGGAAGCGTTGGCGCGCAGGGGTTTCGCCGGTGGCGTAGGCGGCGATCTCGGTGAGTACCGCGCCGCTGTCCTGGTCCAGCCGGGTGACCGCGATGCGGTAGGCGGCGGCGTCGGCGGGGGTGACCTGACCGGAATCCTGGAGGGACACAACCTGATACGCGAGCAGGCGGGCGCGACGACAGTGCGTCAGCATGCGGGCCCAGCGGCCACGCAACCCGCAGGGCAGGTCGTCCCAGTTCTCGCCCAGCACCTCGGGTGCGGCCTGGAGCAGGCGTTCGCAGCGGGCGTAGCGGGCGATGCCGACGCGTTCGAACGCGAGCACCTCCTGCACGACCGGCCACCCGCCACCCACGGTGCCGAGCACATCGGCCTCGGTCGCGCGGACGCCGTCGAAGAAGACCTCGTTGAGATGATGCGGCCCCAACATCGACCGGATCGGCCGCACCTCGATCCCCGGATCGGACATCGGCAGCAGAAATACCGTGAGCCCCTGCTGTTTTCGCTCCTCCTTGGAGGTGCGGGCGAGCAGGAAGCACCACTGCGCCATGCCGGCGTAGGAGGTCCAGATCTTCTGCCCGGAGATGCGCCAGCCGTCCCCGTCCCGGCGCGCGGTGGTGCGCAGCGAGGCGAGGTCGGAGCCGGAATCGGGCTCACTGAACCCCTGACACCAGATCACCTCGCCGCGCGCGATCGGCGGCAGATGTTTGCGCTGCTGTTCGGGCGAACCGTGCCGCATGATCGTCGGGCCGACCCAGTTCACGCCCATGTACTGCGCGCCGCGCGGCTCGTGCCGGGCCCACATCTCCTCGCGCACCGCGGTCTGCTCCCAGATCGAGGCGCCGCGCCCGCCGAATTCGACCGGCCATGCCGCGCACAGCAGCCCACGTTCGGCGAGGATGCGGGAAAAGCGTTGGGCGACTGCGAGATCCGCGGGATCGTCGGTGAACGCGCCGAGAAAATCCGGGGGAACCTCCGCTGCGATCAGCCTGCGCAGCTCGCCGCGGAGTTCGGAGGCGGCCTCACCCATCGTGAAGTCCATGAATCGGACAGTACTTCAATCCTCATAAGGATAGCAATATTTGAATGGTCACCGAGCCATGGGTAAACTCCACGCGTGACCAATGCCCGGCGCGGCCGTATCCCGCAACGCCGCATCGCGGAGACCGTCGCCGCGGAGCTGCGCAACCGCATCCTGTCCGGCGACGACGACTATCGCCTGCCGACCCAGGATCAGCTGGTGCAGGATTTCGGCGTCAGCTACCCCTCGATCCGCGAGGCGCTGCGCATTCTCGAGACCGAGGGCCTGGTCACGGTCCGGCGCGGCAATGTCGGTGGCGCGGAA
This sequence comes from Nocardia macrotermitis, assembly GCF_009604405.1. Classification (GTDB taxonomy): domain Bacteria; phylum Actinomycetota; class Actinomycetes; order Mycobacteriales; family Mycobacteriaceae; genus Nocardia; species Nocardia macrotermitis. The sequence goes on along the minus strand of NZ_WEGK01000003.1, from coordinate 376,304 downwards.
GTACACCGCCCCGACGAGTCCTCCGCGGCCTACCACCTGGGCCTGGCCCTGCAGGGCGCGCGCGTCACCCTGGGCGACCTGGCCGCGGGACTGCGCACCCTGGAACCGATGTGCGCGGCCGAATGCGCCCGCCGCGAGGACCGCGCCGAGGCGATCGTGCCCGCGCTCGAGGCCAATATCGAGGCGTCCGCGGAACTCATCGGCGAGGGCCTGCCCTTCACCCACACCGCCCGCGACTTCCACGATCTGATCGTCTCGTTCACCCCCAACGCGACGATCCGCTACGTGGTCAGCAGCCTGGTCGCGCTGTGGTCCTCCCAGGAGGAAGCCTGGGCCGAGGTCCTGACCAAACGCGGCGAATATCCCTCCGCGAGTGAGTCACACGAGTCGGTGCGCACCCACCGCCGCCTGCTCGAGGAGATCGCCGCCGGACGCGCCGAGGCCGCCGAACGCCTCTACCGCGCCCATCTGACCGCCACCCAGGCCCTGGTCCTGGAACGTTTCGACAACGGCATCGTCAACGCCACTTCCGACCTGGCCCGCCAGGCCATCCAATCCAGCCGCGGCCCCCGGGTCTGACACACACCCTGCCCCAACCCCCGCCCGATGCGTCGCGCGGGGGCGAATCACGTTGTCCGCAGGGCGTTTACGACTGCCGCCCACCACACAACCCGGCCCCACCGACGATCGTGCCCCGTCACAACGCCGGGCAGTGTAACGCCGGAACAACACCCCTTCAAGTATTGCTATCCTTATGAGGATTGAAGTAGCGTAGCCCCACGCCGAGTGGCGTGCGTCACGACCGCCGATTCGGCCGGGTCCGCAGCCACCTCAGGAAACAGACACCGACGTTCTCTTCAGCATGGGAGGCCCCGCCGTGATTCAGGCGGCGCGCTACAGCAGCACCACTCCGGTAACCCTCGCCACTGGCTGGAGCCTGCGGCGACTCACCCCGCCGAGCCGGCTCTTCGGCGCGAATGGACTACGCACCGGCCCCGACGGGCGCGTCTACGTCGCGCAGGTCGCCGGCAGCCAGATCAGCGCCCTGGACGTCACCACGGGCGAGCTGGAAACCGTCAGCGCCAAGGGCGGCGACATCATCGCCCCCGACGATCTGGCCTTCGATCCCGGCGGCAACCTCATCGCCACCGAGTACATGGACGCGCGGGTCAGCGTGCGCGACACCGACGGCAAGACCCGGGTGATCCGCGCGGATCTGCCCGGCGCCAACGGGATCACCGTGCACAACGGCCGCCTGTTCGTCAACGAATGCCGCATCGGCGGACGCCTGATGGAACTCCCATTGGACGGCAGCGCCCCGCGCGTCCTCCAGGACAACCTGATGATGCCCAACGCCATGGAGTTCGGCCCCGACGGACTCCTCTACTACCCGGTCATGGGCTCCAACGACATCTGGCGCATCGACCCGGACGGCGGCGAACCCGAGCGCGTCGCAGGCGATCTCGGCACACCGGACTCGGTCAAGTTCGACTCCGCGGGCCGCATCGTGTCCACGCAGGTGGCGACCGGCGAGGTCCTGCGGATCGATCCGCGCACGGGCGAACGCCGGGTCCTGGCGCAACTCGCGCCAGGCCTGGACAACTGCACATTCGTCGGCGACCGGCTGTTCGTCTCGCACTTCTCCGGCGAGATCATCGAAATCCTTTCCGGCGGTGGCACGAAGACCGTGCTGGACGGCGGCCTGATGTGGCCGCTGGACCTGACCGTCGACACCGAGGGCAACCTCTACGTCGCCGACGGCACGTTCTTCTACGCCTACCGCGACGGCGGACTGCACACGGTCGCATCGCTTTTCAGCGCCGGAACCCCCGGCTACGTGCGCGGGGTCAGCGCGGTCGGCGCGGGCGAGTTCCTGTGCGCCACCTCCGACGGGAAGGTCTCCCACTACCGCCTGCACCCCGAGCCCGAAACCGAGGTCGTGGCAGAGGGATTCGATCAGCTCTACGGCATCGCCCCGGGCCCGGACGGCACCATCGTCACCGCAGAACTCGGCACCGGCCGGGTGCTGTCGGTGCGGGCGGGCGGCGCCGACGTACTGGCGTCGGGCCTCCAGGGGCCGATGGGCGTGGCCTTCGCACCGGACGGCACGCTGCTGGTCTCCGAATCCGGTGCCGGACGGGTCGTCTCGATCGGCAGCCGGGTGGACACCGTGGTCGACGGCCTGCACACCCCGCAGGGAATCCTGGTGCGCGGCAACCGATTGCTGATCCTCGACGTCGGCCTCGACGCGCTGATCTCCGCCGACCTCACCACCGGCGAACGCGAGACCATCGCCGCCGATCTCCCCCTCGGCGCGCCTCCCGGCGTGGAACCCAAACCGCTGCTTGGCACCCCGCCGTTCTCCGGCCCGATGGGTCCGTTCGCGAGCATCGCCGCCGGGCCCGACGGCACCATCTACCTGTCCGCCGATGCCGAGGGCAGCGTCATGGCGCTGCATTACGCGGAGTGAGCGAAATGACCGAACCCACCCGAGAACCCTTCTCCCCCAACGAGTTCTTCGGCCTGGACGGCCGCATCGTGATCGTCTCCGGCGCGGGCGGCGGCGGCATCGGCACCGCGGTGACCCGCCTGGTCGCCCAGGCCGGAGCCACCGTGCTGGCGGTCAGCCGCAATCCGGAGAATCTCGCGAAACACGTCGAACCCCTTGCCGCCGAGGGACTTCCGGTCATCTCGGTGGCCGCCGACGCGTCGACCGAGGAGGGCATCGCCACGGTCGTCCAGCGCGCCCGGGACACCGAGGGCCAGCTCTACGGCCTGGTCAACATCGCCGGTGGGGCCGCACCGAGCACCTGGATGCCCGCGACCCGCGTCACCCGCGCCGACTGGCAGGCGCTGTTCACCCAGAACCTCGAGACGATGTTCTTCTTCAGCCAGGCCGTCGCCGCGGAACTCGCTTCGCAGTCCCGCCCCGGCTCGATCGTCTCGCTGTCCTCGATCAGCGGCATGAACACCGCCCCCTTCCATATCGCTTACGGCACAGCCAAAGCCGCGCTCGTCGCGGCCACCCGGACGATGGCGGTCGAACTGGCCCTGGACAACATCCGCGTCAACGCGGTAGCCCCCGGCGTCACCGAGACCCCCGCCTCGGGCACCTACGTCGACACCGATCCCGAACGCGACCGCCGCGCCATCGCCATGGGCCGCCGCGGCACCCCCCGCGAGCAGGCGGGCGCGATCCTGTTCCTGCTCTCCGAACTCTCCGGCTACGTCACCGGGCAAACCCTGCTCGTGGACGGCGGCCTGAACCTCAAATGGACTCATCTGGGCTCCGACAACACCTCCCTGTTCCTGAAGGACGAAACGTTCCGCGCGGCCATCACCAGGAGAAACCCATGACCGAGACAGCAGCCGAAGCGCTCTCCACGCCGATGACGATCGGTGTGGAGGCATATATCTCCCCGGAATACGCTCGCGCCGAAGGGGATCGGCTGTGGGCCAAGGTGTGGCAGCAGGTGTGCCGGGTGGAGGAATTGCCCCGCGTCGGCGACTTCCTGACCTACGAGATCGTGCACGATTCGGTGATCGTCGTGCGTACTGCCGAGGACACCATTCGCGCGTATCACAATGTCTGCGCGCATCGCGGGCGGCGGCTGGTCGATACGCCACCGGGCGCGCACGACGCGCGGGGCAGTCGCAAGCAGTTCGTCTGCGGGTTCCACGGGTGGCGGTACAACTTGCAGGGTGAGAACACCTTCGTGCCCGAGCGCGGGGACTGGACGTGCGGGCTCACCGAGCGCAACGACGGGCTGAACCAGGTCCGCCTGGACACCTGGGGCGGCTGGGTCTGGATCAACCTGGATCCGGACGCCGAACCGCTGCGCGAATATCTGGAACCCGCCGCGTCCCTGCTGGATCCGTTCCAGCTGGAGAACATGCGGTACCGGTGGCGACGCTGGCTGACGTTCGACTGCAACTGGAAGGTCGCCTTCGAGGCGTTCATGGAGACCTACCACGTGCCCTACACCCATCCGGAATTCATGAATTTCGGCGATTTCCTGGGTTGGGGTCGCGCGCAGGGCAAACACAGCAATATCGGTTACGACGCACCGAAGGGTATGGAGGAGAACCAGGGCAAATTGCGTATCGGCAGCGGCGCGGACGCGCGCCTGTCGACCGCGCAACTCCAGAATTTCACCTGGGAGAACGCCAATACCAACACCACCGAATCCATGGTGGCCGTGGCGAACCGGCTGGCCGCGGAATTGCCCGACGGCACCCCGCCCGGCGAGGTACTGCGGTACTGGCTGGACACCTGCCGCCGCGAGGACGCAGAACGCGGCGTGATCTGGCCGACCGTCGATCCGGAGATCGTCGCCAAGAGTGGCACCTCCTGGCAGATCTTCCCCAATTTCCAGATCGGCCACGCCCCGAACAATATGCTGTGCTACCGATTCCGCCCCTACGGATCCGATCCGGACAAATGCATTTTCGAGGCGGCGGTATTCGAACTGTTCCCGCCCGGCGAGGAACCGCAGACCGAATGGATCTACACCCCGGTCGGCGACGAGGGTTGGCGCACGGTGCTCCCGCAGGACTTCGACAATATGGCCGCGGTGCAGCAGGGCATGAAATCCCGCGGCTTCTCCGGTCCCAAACCGAACCCGTATCGCGAACGCACCATCGTGAACCTGCACCACAATCTCGCGTCCTATATGGGCACCGGTGAACCGACCGATTTGGCCTGAGTAACAGAGGAATTCGCATGAACGACTGTTCGCCCACACAGACACCCGAGGTCGACCGGGAGGCGCTGCGGCTGAAATACCTCGCCGAGCGCGACAAGCGGTTGCGTCCGGAGGGGCAACAGCAGTATCTCCAGGCCGAGAACGAGTTCGCGGACTTCTACGAGGGCGATCCGCATCTGCCCGTCGAACCGCGCGAGGCGATCTCGGGCGAACTCGAGGTCGCGGTGCTCGGCGGCGGGTTCGCGGGCCTGATCGCCGCACATCGGTTGCAGCAGGCCGGAATCACCGATTTCCGCATCATCGAGCTGGGCGGCGATTTCGGCGGCGTCTGGTACTGGAACCGCTACCCGGGCATCCAGATCGACTCGGACGCCTACTGCTATCTGCCGCTGCTCGAGGAAACCGGCTACATGCCGAAGGAGAAGTTCTCGCACGGCGACGAGTGCTACGAACACGCGCAACGCATCGGAAAACATTTCGGCCTCTACGAGAACGCGCTGTTCCACACCCTGATCCGCTCCCTGCGATGGGACGGCGAGATCAACCGCTGGCGGATCAGCACCAACCGCGGCGACGAGATCGCGGCGCGTTTCGTGGTCATGTGCCAGGGCCCGTACAACCGGCCCAAGCTGCCCGGCATCCCGGGGATCGCGGATTTCGACGGGCACCTGATGCACACCGCGCGTTGGGATTTCGAGTACACCGGCGGCGATCTGCACGGCGGGCTGGACAAGCTGGCCGGCAAGCGGGTCGCGGTGATCGGCACGGGTTCCAGTGGCGTGCAGGTGATTCCGCACGTGGCCCGCGCGGCCGAGCATCTGACCGTCTTCCAGCGCACCCCGTCGTACATCTTCGAGCGCGACAACCACCCGACCGATCCGGAATGGGTGAAGTCCCTCGAACCCGGCTGGCGGGCCGAGCGGCAGCGCAACTTCCACAATGCGGCCTTCGCCTTCTACAACCCCGGCGAGCCCGACCTGATCTGCGACGGCTGGACCGAGGTCGCCCGCAACCTGGCCGCGAAGCTGAACGCCGAGAACGGCTGGGCGGCCCTGGCCGATCCCGCGAAGTTCATGGAGCTCAAGGAGATCGAGGACTACCGCTCGATGGAGCGGCTGCGCAACCGCATCGCGGAGATCGTGACCGATCCGGAGACCGCCGAGATCCTCAAGCCGTACTACCGCAACATGTGCAAGCGGCCGGTCTTCAACGACGACTATCTGCCGACCTTCAACCGCGACAACGTCACTCTGGTCGACGTGTCGGCCGCCAAGGGCGTGGAGCGCATCACCGAGAAGGGCGTCGTGGCCAACGGCGTCGAGTACGAGGTGGACTGCATCATCCTGGCCAGCGGCTTCGAGATCACCACCTCGCTCGATCGCCAGTACGACATCGAGCCGTTCACCGGCCGGGACGGCAAGTCGCTGTACGAGCACTGGGGCAAGGGTTTTCGCACCCTGCACGGGATGAGCGCGCACGGCTTCCCGAACATCTACTTCACCGGATTCATCCAGGGTGGCGTCACCGCCGCCACGACGCTGATGTTCGAGCAGCAGGCCGACCACATCTCCTACATCATCGCCCAGGCGACCGCGCGCGGCGTCACGGTCGTGGAGCCCACGCAGGAGGCCGAGGACGAGTGGATAAAGACCGTCCGCGCCAACGCCTTCGACAACAGCACCTTCACGAGTGAGTGCACGCCCGGCTACTACAACAGCGAGGGCGAGCCGAACGGCCGTTCCTTCCTGGGCGATCCGTTCTGGGGCGGGTTCTACGTCCTGGAGGAACTACTGCAAACCTGGCGTGACACCGGCGATCTCGCGGGCCTGTCACTCCGCGAGTGACGTCCACGCCGAGCGCCCGATTGCCCGAGGTGAGAGGAAACACCTTGTCCCCATTGCGATTCGATGACCGCGTCGCCGTGATCACCGGCGGCGGGCGCGGTTTGGGCCGCGCATACGCGCTCCTGCTCGCGGAGCTCGGCGCGGCGGTCGTGGTGAACGATCCGGGCGCGAGCGTGCGCGGCGACACCGACGACGACGGGGTGGCCGCCGAACTGGTCCGCGAGATCACCGCCGCGGGCGGGAAAGCGGTCGCCTCCACGGCGTCGGTGGCCACCCCCGAGGGCGGCCGCGCGATCGTCGACTCGGCGCTCGAGCACTTCGGCCGCCTCGACATCCTCGTGCACAACGCCGGCAACGTCCGCTACGGATCGCTCACCGAACTGAGCTACGAGGATTTCGAAGCGGTCCTGGACGTGCATCTGCGCGGCGCGTTTCACGTTGTGCGAGCGGCCTTTCCGGTGATGCGGGAGGCCGGTTACGGGCGCGTGGTGCTCACCTCCTCGATCGGCGGCATCTACGGCAACAAGAACGTCGCCAACTACGCGGTGTCCAAGGCGGGGATGATCGGGCTCTCGAACGTGGTCGCGCTGGAGGGCGCGGAGTTCGGCATCACCAGCAACGTCATCGTCCCGTCGGCGTTGACCCGCATGGCCGAGGGGCTGGACACCTCCGCCTATCCGGATATGAGCCCGGATCTGGTCGCGCCCGCGGTCGGTTATCTGGCGCACGAATCCTGTTCGCTCACAGGCGAACTGCTGGTCGCGATCGCCGGACGGGTGGCTCGGGCGTATATCGCCGAAACCCCCGGCGTGTACCGGCCGTCGTGGACCGTCGACGAGGTGGCCGACCACGTCGAGGAGATCCGCGACACCGGCGATTCCTGGATCCTGCCGCCGCTCTCGGCGCACGCGGACCACATCGGCAGAAGCTTCGCGATGGCGGCGAAAGCCGCACCGGCACACCGGAACCAATCACCTACCACCTGATCAGGAAAGCAGGCACAGGCATATGGCAGCAGTGAAGGTCTACGAACGCATTCTGGATCTCTTCGAGGCCGAGGGGATCAACACCCTGTTCGGTATTCCGGACCCGAATTTCGTGCATCTGTTCCACCTCGCGCAGGAACGCGGCTGGAATGTCGTCGCACCGCACCACGAGGAATCGGCCGGGATGATGGCCGAGGGTGTTTCGCGCATGACGGGTAAGGCCGCAGTGTGCATCGGCACGCTGGGCCCGGGCATCGCGAACCTGTCCGGCTCGATCATGTGCGCCAAGGTGGAGAACTCCCCGATCATCTTCCTGGGCGGCCAGCGCGCCCGCATCACCGAGCAGCGGGTGCGCCGCGGCCGGATCCAGTTCGTGCAGCAGAGCGGACTGGTCGAGAACGCCGTGAAGTACAGCGCCAGTATCGAATACGCGGACCAGACCGACGAGATCATCCGCGAGGGCCTGCGCAAGGCCCTGTCGGGCACGCCCGGCCCGGTGTACATCGAGTACCCCTCGCACGTGATCCTCGAGGAGATCGACGTCCCGCCGGCGTTGCCGCCCGAGTCCTACCGCCTGGTCGGCCAGAGCGCCGGACCCGATCGGATCGCCGCCGCGGTGGAGGCGATCAAGGCCGCGAAGCAGCCGATCCTGCTGGTCGGGCACGGGGTACACACCGCGCGGGCCGGCGCGGCGGTCAAGGAACTCGCGGATCTCGTTGCCGCGCCGGTCATTCAGACCTCCGGCGGCACCTCGTACATCGCCGGGCTCGAGGATCGCACGTTCCCCTACGGCTTCTCGAAGGCCGCGGTGGAGGCGGTCGTGCAGTCGGATCTGTGCCTGGCCATCGGCACCGAACTCGGCGAGCCGGTGCACTTCGGCCGCGGCCGGCACTGGGTGGCGGGCGAGGCGAACCGCACCTGGATTCTGGTGGAACAGGATCCGGCCGCCATCGGCGTGAACCGCTCGATCGACGTGCCGCTGGTCGGCGACCTGCGCACGATCGTGCCGCAGCTGACCGAGGCGCTGCGCGACACCCCGCGCACCCCCACCCCGGAACTGACCCGCTGGATCGAACAGGACGCCGCGCAGCTGGCCGAACTGGCCGAAACCGCCCCCTCGGGTATGTCGCCGGTGCATCCGGCGCGGATGATCGTGGAAGCCACCAAGGCGTTCCCGGCGGACGGCATCATGGCCCGCGACGGCGGCGCCACCACGATCTTCGGCTGGACCTACTCCCAGGCCAAGCCGCACGACGTGATGTGGAACCAGAACTTCGGTCATCTGGGCACCGGTCTGCCGTACGCGATCGGCGCCTCGGTCGCCGACGGCGGCCAGCGCCCGGTCATGCTGATCACCGGCGACTCGTCGTTCCAGTTCCAGATCGCCGAGCTGGAAACCGCTGTGCGCCTGAATCTTCCGCTGGTCTGCGTGGTCGCGGTGGACTACGCCTGGGGCCTCGAGGTCGGCGTCTACAAGCGCACGTTCGGGCAGGGCTCGCTCGAGACCGGCGTGCACTGGGGCGAGGGAACCCGCCTGGACAAGGTCGGCGAGGGTTTCGGCTGCTACGGCGAATACGTCGAGCGCGACGAGGACATCGCCCCGGCCATCAAGCGCGCCTACGCCAGCGGACGGCCCGGCGTGATCCACGTGGCGGTCGATCCGAAGGCCAATTCGGAGGAGATGCCCAGCTACGACGAGTTCCGCACCTGGTACGCCGAGGGCATGCAGTAGGCCCGGGACGAGAGCGAGCGAATCATGCGTGAATATCTCAAGTTCTACATCGACGGTCAGTGGGTCGATCCGGCCTCCTCGGCGACGTTCGAGGTGATCAACCCCGCCACCGAACAGGTGGCGGGCCGGGTCGCGCTCGGTTCGGCGGCCGATGTGGACCGCGCGGTCGCCGCGGCCCGCCGCGCCTTCCCCGCCTATGCGAGCAGCAGCGTGGCCGACCGCGTCGACCTGCTGCACGCCATCGAGGGCGAATTCACCAAGCGCCGTGCCGATCTGGGCGCCGCGCTCACCGAGGAGATGGGCGCACCGACCGCGCTGGCCAATGGTTTCCAGCTCGATCTGGTGGCCGGTCATCTCGCCGAGGCGATCTCGATCCTGGAGAACTTCGCGTTCTCCGAGCAGCGCGGGCAGACCCTGCTGATCAAGGAGCCGATCGGGGTCTGCGGCCTTATCGCGCCGTGGAACTGGCCGCTGAATCAGATTGCGGTGAAACTGTTTCCGGCGTTGGCGACCGGCTGCACGACGGTGCTCAAACCGTCCGAGCAGTCGCCGTTCAATGCCCAGATCCTCGCCGAGACCCTCGATGCCGCGGGCGTTCCCGCCGGGGTGTTCAATCTGGTGCAGGGTGACGGGCCGGGCGTGGGCACGCAGCTGTCGGTGCATCCGGACGTGGACATGATCTCCTTCACCGGATCCACGCGAGCGGGCGTCGAAATCGCACGCAATGCCGCGGCCACGGTCAAGCGGGTCACCCAGGAACTCGGCGGCAAGGGCGCAGATCTGGTCCTGGACGACGACGCCTTCGCCGACAATGTCGCGGGCGGGGTCACCGGCATGATGATGAACTCCGGCCAAACCTGTAGCGCCACAACACGAATGCTGGTCCCGGCGCATCGCATGGCCGAGGCGATCGAGGTCGCGCGCGCCGCGGCCGAGCAGGTCACCGTCGGCGATCCGGCCGAGGACGTCACCATCGGTCCGGTGGTGTCGCAGGCGCAGTTCGACAAGATCCAGGCGCTGATCCAGAAGGGCATCGACGAGGGGGCGACGCTGGTCAGCGGCGGCACCGGTCGACCCGATGGGTTGGAACGCGGGTTCTATGTCAAGCCAACGGTTTTCGCGAATGTCACCAACGATATGACCATCGCCCGCGAGGAGATCTTCGGTCCGGTGCAGTCGATCCTGGGCTACACCGATCTGGACGACGCGGTGGCCATCGCCAACGACACCGAATACGGTCTGGCCAGCAACGTCTCCGGCGCAGATCTCGACACCGCCCGCGCGGTCGCCGCGCGCATCCGTTCGGGCTGGGTCTCGATCAACGGCGCGGTCGATTTCGGCGCTCCGTTCGGCGGCTATCGGCGCAGCGGTAACGGACGTGAGTGGGGCGCATACGGATTCGAGGAATACCTCGAGGTCAAGGGCATTCTGGGATACGAGCCCGAGGTATAGCACCGATGGGTGCGCTCGCGGGCAAGGTCGCCGTCGTCACCGGGGCGAGTCGCGGTATCGGGAAAGGTATCGCGCTCGCCCTGGCCGAACAGGGTTGCACGGTGTACGTGACGGGCCGCACGATGACGCCCGGCTCCCATCCGCTGCCGGGCACGGTCGGCGACACCGCCGCCAAATGCACCGCGCGGGGCGGGAAAGGTGTTGCCGTACAGGTGGATCACGCGTTCGACGATCAGGTCGCGGACCTGTTCGACCGGGTCCGGCGTCGCTCCGGACGCCTGGACATCCTGGTCAACAACGCGTTCTCGCTGCCGGAGGATCTCACCGATCCGGCCCCGTTCTGGGAAAAACCCCTGACCAACTGGGAGATGTTCGACGTCGGGGTGCGGTCGAATTTCGTGGCGGCCTGGCACGCCGCCTCGATCATGGCGCCGCAGGGCTCGGGTCTGATCGTCGCGATCTCCGGGTACACCGGGGTGAGCTACACCTACGGGGTGGTGTTCGGCACCGCGAAATCCGCGGCCGACCGGATGGCCCGCGATATGGCCGTCGAGCTGAAACCCCATGGGGTGAGCTCGATCTCGCTGTGGCAGGGCCTGACCTGGACCGAACGCGCGCAACGCAATCTGTCGACCATTCCCGGCTTGGACGGCCAGGCCGCCACCCTGCCGCAGAACGGCTGCTCCCCCGAGTTCCCGGGCCGGGTGATCGCGGCCCTGGCCGCCGATCCGGACGTGCTGGCCCGCACCGGCGGCACCTACATCACCGCCGAACTCGCCGGTGACTACGGCATCACCGATATCGACGGCGCGGTCATCCCCTCCCTGCGCGCAACCCGCGGCGATCCGATCTGGTCGGCGCTCTGACTCAAGGCTACATCCCTGCCGCACAACGCAATACGGAGTACATGATGACCAGACTCGAGGCCCTGCTGGATCGCCAGGACATCCAGGACGCGCTGACCCGTTTCAGCCGGGGCATGGACCGCTTCGACCGGGAGCTGTTCCTGTCCGCCTTCCACCCCGACGCCACCATCGCCGCGGGCGATTTCGTCGGCGGCCCGGCGGATCTGTTCGACTGGTCGCGGACCATGCACGAGGCGGGACAGGTTGCCACACAACACAATCTGCTCAATCTCACCGTGGACATCGACGGTGACACCGCGCACACCGAGCTGTACTACCTGTTCGCCGCGCGCAACCGGGACGAGAGCAACTGGCTCGCGGGCGGCCGCTACCTGGACCGCCTCACCCGGCGCGCCGGCGAATGGCGAATCATGCTGCGCACCACGGTGATCGAGTGGTCCGGCATGGTGCCCACGATGCCGATCCCGTTCGCCGACGTCCCCGGCATCCACGTGAACGGCGCACCTTCGCGCAGCACGCAGGACCCCTCGTACCGACGCCCCCTGCGCAACCTGCGGGAGCCGAACATCCCTGGATGACAGGTGAATTCAGCGCGCGACTGCGCAGAAAGGAGCGGCGTATGTCCGCACTCACCACCGAGAAATTGAGTGAGACGGTCGGGGTGCGCATCCTCGGCGTGGATGCCGAACGGCTCGTCACCGACGAGGATCTGCCCGGCCGGTGTCTCGAACTGCTGGAACGGCACAGCGTGCTGCTGTTCCCCGAACTGCACGCCGGGGACGAGGCGCAGGTGGCGTTCTCGCGAAAGATGGGGCCGCTGGCCAAGTTTCCCAACTTCCCGAACGAGCACGTCATGATCATCAGCTTCGATCCGGACAATCCGAATGCGAAGTACTACCCCAGCAACGACTACTGGCATATCGACGGGTCCATGGACGAGGTGCCCGCGCGCGCCTCGATCATGAGCGCGCACAACATCACCGCCGAAGGCGGCGAGACCGCGTTCGCCAGCACCTACGCCGCCTACGACGCGCTCACCGACCAGGAGAAGGACCGGTTCGCCGGACTGCGCGTGGTCCACCGCATGGCCCGCATCCAGAGCCGCACCTTCGCGAACCCGACGCCCGAGCAGCGGGCCGACTGGGCGCGCTTCCCCGACCGCGAGCATCCGCTGGTGTGGACGCACGAATCCGGCCGCAGGTCACTGGTTTTCGGCGCGTCGGCCTCGCACGTGGTCGGTATGGACCTCGAGGAGGGCGCGGCGCTACTGGAGGAACTTCAGGACCGCGCCACCACCCCGGACCGGGTCTACAAGCACACCTGGTCGGTCGGTGACCTGGTCATCTGGGACAACACCGGACTCGTCCACCGCGCCTGCGAATTCGACCGGTCGCTACCGCGCCGCATGCACCGATCCACCCTCGTCGGACAGGAGCCGATCCAGTGAGCACCGAGACAACCCAGCGCACGGCCATCGTCACCGGCGGCGCCTCCGGCATCGGCGGGGCCATCGCCAAACAGCTGGCCGCCGACGGCGCACTCGTCGCGATCTTCGACCGTGACGGCGAAGCGGCGCAGGCGGCCGCGAAATCCATTGTCGCGAACGGTGATCGAGCGCTCGGATTCGAGGTCGACGTCACCGATCGAGCCGCGATCGACGCCGGTGTGGCAGAGGTGCGCGAGCAATTGGGCACGCCCGCGATCCTGGTCAACAGCGCGGGCGTCACCGTGGCCGGGCCGTCGCTCGAGGTGACGGCCGAGACCTGGAACCGGGTGCTCGCGGTCAATCTGACCGGTACCTTCGACTGCTGTCAGGCCGTGCTGCCGGATATGGTCGCCGCCGGATGGGGGCGCATCGTGAACATCTCCTCCTCCAGCATGCATTCGGGCGTGCCCGGGATGGCCGCGTACGTGTCCTCGAAGGCGGGCGTGGTCGGCCTGACCAAGGTGCTGGCGCTGGAATTCGGACGAAAAGGCATCACCGTCAACACGATTCCGCCCGGCTTCATCGAGACGCCGATGATGCGCGACACCCTCAGCAAGGGGGTGTTCGACATGGATCTGCAGGTGTCCAGGACCCCGGTGGGCCGCATCGGCCAACCCGAGGACATCGCCGCCACCTGCGCGTTCCTGGTCAGCGAACAGGCCGGGTACATCACCGGGCAGGTCATCGGCGTCAACGGCGGCCGCAACACCTGAACCCGTTCCGCCACACCAGGAGTCATCATGCCTCGCATATCCCCCCTGCCGAAACCGGAGTGGTCGCCGGAGATGACCGCGTTCGTCGACGGCTTCCGCAGTTCGGTCATCGGCCGCAAACCCACGCAGGAGAACCAGAGCGGATCCAATCTGCTCGGCACTCTCGCGCGCTATCCCGCACTGGCACAACCGTTTCTGACGTTCAACCGGCATCTGCTGTCGGGCACCTCACTCACCGCGCGGCAGCGCGAGTTGCTGGTGCTGCGCGTCGCGCATCTGCGGCAGTGCGGGTACGAGTGGGCACAGCACGTCATCCTGGGTGAGCGCGCGGGTCTGACCGCCGAGGAGATCACCCGGATCGCCGCGGAACCCGTTGCCGCCGAATGGAAACCGCTGGATCGAGCCATGCTCGCCGCAGTCGACGAGCTGCTCGCCGAGGGCATCATCGCCGAGCCGACCTGGGCTGCGCTGTCGGGTGAGCTCACCGAGGATCAGCTGATGGACCTGGTCTTCACCGTCGGCACCTACGCCATGGTCGCCATGGCCCTGCGCTCGTTCGGCATCGAACCCGAGGAAGGGCTCGTGCCGTATCTGCCGGACCCGCCGAAAGGATAATATTCATATAAGAGAATCACATTCTCACCGAGAGGAGGTCCGCGAATGGCCGACTGGACCCAGGCCGAACTCCAACGTCTCATGGACGTCGAACCCCGAGGCCCCGGCCGGTACCGAGCCCCCGCGCACGGCCCGACCATCCGCGACGTCGTGGAGGCCGGGCAGATGCTCGGCAGCGCGGTGGTCGCGGCGGCGAAAGAGGTGCCGCGCCAACGCGTCACCTCGGTCTCGATGATCTTCTCCAAGATGGCCAAGCACACCGAACCCCTCGATATCGACGTCGACATGCTGCGCTCCGGTCGCACCCTCGGCACCGGGCAGATCCATGTCCGCCAACAGGATTCGCTCTGCTGCGCAGGCATAGCCCTGCTCGACACGACCGCACCCGACCTGATCCACTCGGCGGCCCCGATGCCGAAGGTGACCCCACCGGACGAGCTGAGTTCGATGGCGATCCCCGGCACGGAGGTCCTCGGCCGCGACATCCGCGTGGTCGACGACGCCTACGATCCGGATCCCGATCGCATCGGTCCGCCGGAGTTGTTCGTATGGACCAGGTTTCGCGACGCCCCGGACCGGGATCACCTGCACGCGGCGCTGCTGACCCAGTCCACCACCCACTGGACGGTCGCCGCCGCCCTGCGCCCGCACGCGGGCTTCGGCGAGGCCATGGCGCATCGCAGCATCTCCACCGGAATCACCATGGCCACCATCACCTTTCACGACGACGTCGACGTCTCCGACTGGCTGCTGTACGCCACCCGCGTCACCTACGCGGGTCGCGGCCACGCGCAGAGCGAGGGGCAGATCTTCAGCCACGACGGCCACCTGGTCGCCTCCTACGGCGTGCACGCCATGGTCCGCGCCTTCCCATCGCGCGGCGGCACCACCGGCGACCTGATGTGAACCCCCGCGGAACGACGTAAAGCACTGCGCCGCACACTAATCGGCCCCGATGACCGGACGTCATCGGGGCCCGGCGAAAGGGGAACAGTAGGGGTGCGGGTCTACGCCACGTGCTGCGCTACTCCGCAGACTCCAACGACATCGGCGTCCCGGTGTGGAAGAAGTTGATCAACCCACCGATCCGCGCACAGTGCTCGGCACACCGCTCGTAATGGTGCATCAGCAGCCCCAGATCCGTTGCCACGACATGTCCGTGCGCCCAATCCGGGGCCGCGATCCGGGCCTGCACCTCGGCCCGCAGGTCGGCCAGCGCCGGACCGGGCGGGGCCAGCACATCACCCTTGCCCGGGGGCGCCGCGATGGCCGCGTTGGTCGCCGCGATCAGTGCGGCGGTCGCGGTGCCGATATCCGAAAGTTGTTCGGCCACTTCGTCGGGCGCGATCGTCTCCGGGAAATACCGCACCGCGGTTTCGGCGATCGCACTGATCAGCGAGCCGATCCTGGACAGATCGTCGGTGATCCGGATGGCACTGACCACCTGGCGTAGGTCGCGAGCGACCGGCGCCTCCAGTGCGAGCAGAATGACGGCCCGATTCTCGCAGGCCGTGAATCCGGTCTGAAGTTCCTCATCGGCCGCCAGGGCCTCGTACGCGGCGGTCAGATCGGCTCGCGCCAACCCGACCGCGGCTCGTTCGGATGCATGGGATGCCAACTCCGCGAGCCTCCCGAGCTCCTCGCTGAGCGCCGCGAGCTCTGCGGCGAATTTAGTTCGCACGCCGTAATCTTCGCTGTTTTCACCCGCATATGCACAACTTCGCCGAAACCATCCGCTCGGTCCGTTCCCTTTTCCGGTATAAGCGCACCGCATCCCGGTCCTGCCGCCGTCCAGGCCGCCACCTGGCTCTGGCGTACTCGGGCGAGCCAAGGTAATGATGATCTACATGGATGATCACAGTGTGGCCGCGCGGTTGGCGGTCGAGGCCGGCGAGTTGCTGCTCGGGATCCGGCACGAGGGCGGGGCGGCCGGGGACCGCAAGTCGAACGAGTTGCTGCTGCGACGGCTGGCCGAACTGCGCCCCGAGGACGCGGTCCTGTCCGAGGAGAGCACCGACAACCCGATCCGGCTCGAGCGCGAACGCGTCTGGATCATCGACCCGCTCGACGGCACCCGCGAGTACGGCCAGCCGCCGCGCACCGACTGGGCCGTGCACGTCGCGCTGGCCGTCGACGGCGTCGCGGTCATCGGCGCGGTGGCCCTGCCCGCCGCCGACCTCGTCCTGCACACCGGCGAACCCCCGGCCCTGCCCCCGCCCGCCGACGGCCCGATCCGCCTGGTCGTCTCCCGCAGCCGCCCACCCGCCTGCGTCGACCTGCTGGTGAAACATCTCGACGCGACCACCCTGCCGATGGGTTCGGCCGGCGCGAAGGCCATGGCCGTGGTGCGCGGCGAGGCCGACATCTACGCCCACTCCGGCGGCCAGTACGAATGGGACTCCTGCGCACCGGTAGCCGTGGCCGCCGCCGCAGGCCTGCACGTCTCCCGCCTCGACGGCTCCCCCCTGCGCTACAACCGCCCCGACCCGTACCTCCCCGACCTGCTCATCTGCCGCCCGGAACTGGCCGATGCCGCCCTCGAGGTCCTGCGCACGAACTCCTGACCGCCGAGTCGGCCGACTTTCCTTGCAATCCTTATAGGCATTGCGACTGCACGTTCGTGAGAATAAAATTCTCCTAAAACGTGAAGGAGCCTTACATGCCCAAGCGGGATCTGCCCTACCAGTTGTTCGACGCGGACAACCACCTCTACGAGACCAAGGAGGCGCTGACCAAGTTCCTCCCGAAGCAGTACCGGGACGCGGTCAAATACGTCGAGGTCGACGGCCGCACCAAGATCGCGATCCTCGGCCAGATCAGCGAGTACATCCCCAACCCGACCTTCGACGTGGTCGCCGCGCCCGGGGCCATGGAGGACTACTTCAAGAACGGCAATCCCGAGGGCAAGAGCATGCGGGAGATCTTCGGCAAGCCGATCCGCTCCACCGACGCCTTCCGCGATCCGGTCGCGCGGCTCGAGGTCATGGACGACCTGCAGATCGACCGCGCGCTGATGTTCCCGACGCTGGCCAGCCTGGTCGAGGAGCGGATGAAGTCCGATCCCGAACTGATCCACGCGGTCATCCACTCGCTCAACCAGTGGCTGTACGAGACGTGGTCGTTCAACCACAAGGACCGCATCTTCACCGTGCCGGTGATCAGCCTGCCGATCGTGGAGAAGGCGATCGAGGAACTCGAGTGGGTCGTCGAGCGCGGCGCGAAGGCGATCCTGGTGCGGCCCGCGCCGGTGCCCGGCTTCCGCGGCCCGCGCTCGTTCGCGGTGCCGGAGTTCGACCCGTTCTGGAAGCGCGTGGTCGAACTCGACGTACTCGTCACCATGCACTCCTCGGACAGCGGCTACGCCCGCTACGCCTCGGAATGGGATGGGACGCAACGGGAAATGCTGCCGTTCGTCACCAACACCTTCAAGATGGTCAACGCCTGGCAGCCGATCCGCGACGCGATGGCGTCCTGGGTGTGCCACGGCGCGCTGTACCGGTTCCCGGAGCTGAAGATCGCCGTCATCGAGAACGGCGCGGCCTGGCTGCCCGGCCTGCTCGAGGACCTCGCCTCGATCTACAAGAAGGCCCCGGAGGGCTTCCCCAGCGATCCGGTCGAGATGATCAAGAACATCTACGTCAGCCCGTTCTGGGAAGAGGATCTGGTCGAGTTGTCCGGGCTCATCGGCGCGGACCACGTGCTGTTCGGCTCGGACTACCCGCATCCGGAGGGCCTGGCCGAACCGGCGCGCTACGTCGACGAGATCAAGGAACTGTCGCTGGACGACCAGTCGAAGATCATGGGCGGCAACCTCGCCCGGCTGCTGAACGTCTGATCCGCGCGGCGGTCACAGTGGTTCATCGCCCCCGGCTCATATCGCCGGGGGCGAAGCCGTATGCCTAAATCCGTTGCGGCCCGGTCCGATTCATCGGGCAGCGTGTCCGGCCACCCGAACCGCGGCCATCACGCCGCCGTCCACGAGCAGATCCGTCCCGTTCAGGAAGCTCGCCCGATCCGACAGGGCGAATGCCACCACATCGGCGACTTCCTCCGCGAGTCCCATACGCCCCAACGGTGTTCGCTCGACGAGCGCCGCGATGCTCGGCTGTTCGGCCGCTTCCTGGCGTCCCTGCGGAGTATCGATCATCCCCGGGGAGACCGAGCAGATGCGCGCACCGGACGGACCCAGGCGAACCGCCTCCTGCTGCACGAACAGGTGCACGCCGCGTTTGGCCCAGCCGTACGCGACGCCGGGCTTTTCCAGCACCGGGCCGAGCGTCTCGCGCAGGCGGTCCAGGAAGTCCGGGGCGAGCGGGTCGTCCAGGATCGCCAGGGCCGCGGGGTCCGGCGGGGTGGGGTCCAGCAGCGGGGCCATCGAGGCGAAACACACTGTGGCCGTGCCGGGTACGGCCAGCGGACGCAGCGCCTGCGCGAGCAGCGCGGTGCCGATCAGATCGACTACGAAGATGCGTCGCCAGTCCGCCATGCTCGGCGAAATACCGGCCGCGTGGGCGACCGCGCGGAGTTCACCGAGTTCGCCGACCCGTTCGGCCAGGCGTGCGAGCCCGGCGGCATCAGTGATGTCCAGTTCCACCGATTCCACTGCGACACCGGGATTTTCGGCCGCCAGCGTCGTGCATGCGGTCTGCGCCGAGTCGGGATCGCGATCGACCACCAGCAGCGTGTCGACCAACCCCACCACCCGCTGCGCGCAGGCGTACCCCATGCCGCGACCGCCGCCGGTCACGATCCCCACGGTGCTCATGCCGCACCACCCGACACCTCGGGCGCGGCCCAGCAGCGCGCGAGACTCGGTTCGGCCACGCGATCGACCAACTCCACCCGGAAGCCCTCCGCACTGCGCAGGAAGGCGAAGAACAGCCCGCCGCCGACGCCCGCACGGGTGGCCTCGACGGCGTATCCGCGCTCGGCGAGTTGGGCGGTGTCGGCGGCGACGTCATCGGACCAGTAGCCGATGTGATGCAACCCGCCTTCCCCTGCGGGCTGCCACAGGCTGTCCGCGACGCTGCGCACGACTTCCAGGCGCGGTGTCGTGCGCGAGTACGCACACCGGATCTCCAACTCGGTGGTCCGCCCATCGGGCAGGCCGACCGCGACGGGCCCGCCGATCTCCGGCCCCCACTCGTACCCGAGCACCTCGGTCAACCGCGCCACGGTGGCCTCGAAATCCGCCGCCACGATGCCGATGTGGAACTGATCACCGGGATCAAGAATTGCATTCTGACTCATGAGAAGGATATTCTCACCTGGAGAGAGGAGGCGCAATGGCATGGGATTTCGAGACGGACCCCGAGTACCAGCGCAAGCTCGACTGGGCCGATGAGTTCGTCCGCGAGGAGGTCGAGCCGCTCGACCTGGTCTGGGAGCACGAGCAGTTCGTGCCGCTGGAAGGTGCGCGCCGAGCGGCGATCGAGCCGCTCAAGAAACAGGTGCGCGAACAGGGACTGTGGGCCACACATCTGGGCCCGGACCTGGGCGGGCAGGGGTACGGACAGCTGAAACTGGCGCTGCTCAACGAGATTCTGGGTCGCTCGTCGTGGGCCCCGATCGTGTTCGGCTGCCAGGCCCCCGACACCGGCAATGCCGAGATCATCGCGCACTACGGCACCTCGGAACAGAAGCAGCGCTATCTGCGACCGCTGCTGGAGGGCGAACTGTTCTCCAGCTATTCGATGACCGAACCGCAGGCCGGGGCCGACCCGACCCGCTTCGAGACCCGTGCGGTGCGCGACGGCGACGACTGGATCATCAACGGCTGGAAGTTCTTCTCCTCCAACGCGAAGACCGCCGCGTTCCTGATCGTGATGGCGGTGACGAACACCGATGTCAGCCCGTACAAGGGCATGTCGATGTTCCTGGTGCCGACCGACACCCCCGGCATCAACATCGAACGCAACGTCGGGCTGTACGGCGAGCCGATCAACGGTGGTTCACACGCGCTCATCCACTACGAGAACGTCCGGGTGCCGAACGAGGCGCTGCTCGGCGGCGAGGGCCAGGCCTTCGTCATCGCGCAGACCCGCCTCGGCGGCGGCCGCATCCACCACGCCATGCGCACGATCGGCCTGGCACAGCAGGCGATCGACATGATGTGCGAGCGCGCCCTGAGTCGCGAAACCGCCGGAAGTCGTTTGGCGGACAAGCAATTCGTGCAGGGCTACATCGCCGACTCCTACGCGCAGTTGGCCCAGTTCCGGCTGTTCGTGCTGAACACCGCGTGGAAGATCGACAAGTACAACGACTACAAGAAGGTCCGCAAGGACATCGCCACGGCGAAGATCATCATGCCCACGGTGCTGCACGACATCGCTTGGCGCGCAATGCAGATCCACGGCGCGCTGGGTACCACCAACGAGATGCCGTTCTTCCGGATGATCCACGGCGCGGGCGTGATGGGCCTGGCCGACGGCCCCACCGAGGTGCACAAGGGCACCGTCGCCAAACAGGTGCTGCGCGACTACCAGCCGACCGACGGCATGTGGCCGACCCAGTGGATTCCGGCGAAACAGCAAGCGGCACGGGAGAAATTCGCGGAGTTCCTCGAGCACGAAGCCGGAAATCTGTGAGCACCGTGCGTCGGACGAGCCGTGTGGGCGTACAGACACACCGCGGCACATCGGGGCAATGCAAACCTCGAACCCGCACAGACACAACGGAAAACGCGAACATCGAGCGACCTGAGCAGGCACATCGGCACGGTCCGGCTCGTGCCCGCCGAGGCCGATGCGAGAGATCCGCACGAACGAACGTAGGGCAACCATGAGTATCGATACCGCGCGTCTGGCCGAATGGATGGACGGGCAGGGGCTGCCGGGTAAGGGCGAGCCGATCGAGGCACGCTTCCTGTCCGGCGGCACGCAGAACGAGATCTACCGGATCAGCCGCGGCGAGCACGTGTGCGCCATCCGTATTCCGCCGCCCGAGGCGCCCGCCGAACGGGACGCGGGCATTCTGCGCGAGTGGCGGATCATCGAGGCGCTCGAGGGCACCGACGTCCCGCACACCGCCGCGGTCGCGGCCTGCACGGACGCCTCGGTACTGGGCCGAACGTTCTATCTGATGGGTTTCGTGGACGGCTGGTCGCCGATGGATCATCGCGGCGTGTGGCCCGAGCCCTTCGACTCCGATCACACCCTGCGCGCCGGACTGGGATATCAACTCGCCGAAGGGATTGCGCTGCTCTCGCGGGTGGACTGGAAGGCCAAGGGCCTGCACGATCTGGGCCGTCCCGACGGCTATCACGAACGTCAGGTCGCACGGTGGCTGAGCTTCTACGACCACATCGACGGCGCACGCAACCTCGACGGTATGGATGTGGCGACCGACTGGCTGCGCACCCATCGGCCGCTGGACTACGTTCCCGGGCTCATGCACGGCGACTACCAGTTCGCCAATGTGATGTTCCAGCACGGCGGTCCGGCCCGGCTGGCCGCGCTGGTGGACTGGGAGATGGGCACCGTCGGCGACCCGAAGCTCGATCTGGGCTGGATGTTGCAGGGCTGGCCCGAGGACACCAGCGACCCGGCCGTGGCGAACAAGGGCTACGCGAACATGCAGTACATGCCCTCGCGCGAGCAGATCCTGACGCACTACGCCGAGGTCTCCGGGCGGCAGGTCGACGATATCGACTACTACCTGATCCTGGCGAAGTGGAAACTGGCCATCGTGCTCGAGCGCGGCTTCCAGCGCGCCAAGGGCGATGTGAAACTGGAATCGTTCGGCCCGGTCGTGGTCGACACCATGCGTTCGGCCGCCGAGCTGGCCGAGAGCACGCAGTACGCACGTTGACATCCAGGGAGGAAATCGCGATGAGCGAGAACACCGACGCGAACAGCGAACTCGTCGTCGAACGGTCCGGGGCGGTGCTGATCGCCCGGCTCAACCGGCCCGAGGCGCGTAACGCGTTGAACGGCAATCTGATTCGTGGCATCGGGCAGGCCGTGCTGGACGCCGAGGCCGATCCCGGGATCCGCGCGATCGTGCTCATCGGCACCGGCGACCGCGCCTTCTGCGCGGGTATGGATCTGCGCGCCTTCGCCAAGGGTGAGAGCTTCGGCGCGGACCCGGCCACCGAGGCGTACGGGCGGCTGGCCAAGGGGCAGGCGGGTGTGCCGGTGGTCGGCGCGGCCAATGCCACGGCGGTCGGCGGCGGGCTGGAACTGCTGCTGGGCTGCGATGTCGTCGTGGCCTCCTCGGCCGCGAAATTCGGCTTCCCCGAGGTGAAGCGGGGTCTGTTCGCCGCGGGCGGCGGCACCACGGTCGGCACCCGCATTCCGCTCGCGATCGCGCTGGAACTGCTGCTGACCGGCGATTTCGTCAGTGCCGCAAGGGCATACGAGGTCGGGCTGATCAACGCCGTCGCCGAACCCGATGAGGTACTGGCCACCGCCGTGGCCCTCGCCGAGCGGATCGCCGCCAACGCGCCGCTGGGTCTGGCTGCGTCCAAAGAGCTTGCCCGCCTTGCGGTTACCGACTCCGACGAAGCCGAAGCCCGCCTGAAGACCTGGCAGGGAAAGGTTTTCACCAGCGCCGACGCCAAGGAGGGCGCAACGGCGTTCGCCGAGAAGCGCACCCCGCAGTGGCAGGGTAAGTGATATGCGCGCGGTGATCTGCCCGGCCTACGGGCCACCGGAGATCATCCGCATCGAGGAACGCCCCGCCCCCGCACTCGGCCCCGGACAGGTCCGGGTGCGGGTCGGCGCGGCCGCGGTCAACTTCCCCGATGTACTGGTGATCGCGGGCGAATATCAGATCAAGGTGCCGCCGCCGTTCGTGCCCGGGAGCGAATTCGCCGGAGCCGTAACCGAAATCGCCGATGACGTCACCGCGGTCGCGGTGGGTGACCGGGTGACCGGGACCGGCATCGTCGGGGCCTTCGCCGAGGAGATCGCGGTGGCCGCCACCGGGCTCGCGCGCATTCCCGACGGTGTGGACGATCATCGGGCCGCGGCGTTCGGCGTCGCGTACCGGACCGCGTACCACTGCCTGCGTTCGGTGGCGCGGGTGCGGGCCGGGGATCGGCTGGTGGTGCTCGGCGCGGGCGGCGGGGTCGGGCTCGCCGCGGTGCAGCTCGGTGTGCGATTGGGCGCGGAAGTCACCGCCGTGGCGTCCTCGGCCGAAAAGCTCGGCGCGGCAGCCGAATACGGCGCGAAGCACCTGATCGATCACACCTCGGGAGATCTGCGCGGCGCATTGCGGGAGGTACTGCCCGAAGGCGCGCATGCCGTCGTGGATCCGGTGGGCGGTCGCCTGTCCGAACCCGCACTACGCTCCCTCGGTCGCGGCGGGCGTTTCGTGACGGTCGGCTTCGCCTCGGGCACGATCCCGCAGATCCCCCTGAACCTGGTGCTGGTCAAGGGAATTCACCTGCTCGGTTTCCAATTCCAGGATCTGGATCCGGACGAGTTCGCGCGCAACGAACACGAACTGCGCGAGCTGTTCGCCACCGGACAGGTGAACCCGCACATCAGCGCGGTCTACCCGCTCGCCGACACCGCCGCCGCGCTACGCCGGGTCGCCGACGGCAAGGCGGTCGGCAAGATCCTCATCGATCTCACCACGCCTTGACCACGACAACAAACGTGACGGCACCCGTACTCATCCACCCGCCGACACACCGGATCAGCGGAACAACGCTCCGACGACCCGCAGGAGAGCGGGCATGTCGGTCACCAAACCGACGGGTTCGCCCAGTCCCGACTCGGGCATCCACCCGATCAGGTCCGGCACCGCGACACCTGTTGTCTCCATACCGTTTTCGTCCCGGTAGCGAACACGGTGCATCGTGGCGAAATCGTCGGGAACGCTCCCTGCGACAACCCGGCAGAAGGCAACTCGACCTTTCCCTGCCGCGTGATAGCGAGGACCGGACAAGACAACCACGTAAGTGGTCGGGCCCACCGAGTCTCGGCGGGGCCTGACCTCACCTTGCCGCACGCTGTGCCCGCTCGACAGCCTTGCGCTCGTCGTCGAGCCACTGCACATCGATCCCCAGCAAGGCCTCGGCCTCCTTCGACTTGGCCCACATCTCACGCTCGAGGCGATCCTCGATAGCCTCTACAACCCATTCGGACAGGTTGTCCCCCGCAGCGGATCGCATCCGGGCATCGAGATCATCGGGCACCTTGACCGACAGCGACTTGCTCATACCGCCCAGAGTACCAGCGGTATTACTCCCAGTAATACCGAAACGATCGCGTGCTCTCGAATGCGACAGGGACCCGGGCACACGACCCGACCACGCCAGGCATCGCCGGATGTTCAACCGCCCTCGTCCTTGAACCGAGTTGCCCCTATTGTCTCGGGTATGACCAGTCGTCGACGACCCCACCGGAACCTGGAACTCGTGCCGAAGCCGGACATGGCGACCGAGCTACCCACCGAGCTCGACGGGGACGACGACCCGTTCGACTCTCCGATCCCAGTGGCGCCGATTCTCGAATCGCTCGACGCGGTCACCGATCCGCTGGACGCGGAACTGATCGGGGCGATGCTGCTGACATCCGCGAGCCTTGCGGGGGATGACGCGGAAGAGTTGGTGCTCACCTCGATGCTCCCCGCCTTCGAGGCATTGGGCGGTGTCCCGGCAGCGGGATTGCTGAGCATGTTCGCGGTGCTCGGAACCGAGCCGATCGCGGCGGCAGCCAAGCTGCACAAGAGTCGTCTCACGGTGCCCGCCAACGCATTTCCCGACTGGATCCGAAACCTCGAGGATCCGGTGACCGTACGCGGTTGTGTGGCGCTCACCGATCCAGAGGATGAAATATTCCTTCTGGCAGCGTATTTCGAACGGCCGCACGGCGCGCACGCGATGATGCTCATCGTCGATCCCGACGAATGCGGCGCGGCGGTACAGATCGCGATGCTGGAGCCCGAGGAGCTGCCCGACGCATTGGCCACGATACGCGGGCAGGCCCGCCGGGAAAACCTACGATTGACCGAAAAGCCCTTGGCCCCAGCAGAATTCCGGTGGCATGCGGAAGTCGCCCTCGACCATCGCGCCGACCACGACAGGGGCGACTCGACGTTCGGCGACACCCCCGAGGACAACCTCGATCTCGGCGACGAGGACGGCCCCGGCTACCACCTGCTCGCCACGCTGCTGCGCGCCCGGCTCCGGACACTGCCATTGTCGTCGATACCACGACCACCGCACGGCGACGACCTGGATCCGGACGCGCTCCTGAGCGTCCTGGAGGAGATGTCCGCCTCGGGATTGCTCGACACCGGCTCCGGACGCGGAACACGGTCCCTGAAACCCGCCAAGCTGCCCCCCAAACGCAAGACCCGAGACGGCCGGGCGCCGATCCTGCGCTTGCGGGTCGATCTGCGCTATGCCAAACCGCCGATCTGGCGGCGCCTCGAGGTTCCCGGTGACATCCCGTTGAACGAACTCCACGATGTCATCCAGACCGCGTTCGGCTGGACGAACAGTCACCTGTACTCGTTCGACACCGACTTCGGCACCTTCGGACGCCCCGATCCGCAACTGGGGCACCGGGCCGATGCCAAGACCACCCTCGAACAGGTCGCGGGCACGGTCGGCGCGAAACTTAGCTACACCTACGATTTCGGCGACGACTGGGAGCACGCGATCGTCGTCGAGCACTCCGGGCCCGCCACCGCGTCGGCAACCTATCCACGCTGCACCGGCGGCCGCCGTGCGACACCGCCGGAGGATTGCGGTGGGATGTGGGGGTACGAGAAGCTACTGGAGATTCTCGCCGATCCGAACCACCCCGAGCACGCAGATCGGCTCGAATGGCTGGGTTACGAGCATGCTGACCAGCACGATCCCGCCGCATTCGACAAGGCTGCGATAAATGCCGCGCTCACGGGACGGGACGGCAAGTCCGCACGCGGGAGGAAGTAGACGGCGCTGCCACATCAGCGCAATCCGCACAGCTGATTCCCTCCCCGCTCGGTCGCGAATCATGGTGCCGGAAAAACTATTTCGCGTTACCGAGCGCTCGGCGTCCGTTATCGATACAATGACGTCCGCTCGTAGCAATGTCATGGAGGTAGCGCCGAGGTGGGACGTCACCGGAAGAAGCCCGAATCGACGGTCCGGCGCAAGTCGGTGATCGCATTGTCCGGGTTGGTTCCCGGGGTGGTGTCCGTAACCACCCTGGCCACACAGGCTTCGGCCGCCGAGGTCACCCCCGCGGTGCACGCCATTGCGCTGCTGCCCACCGGATCGAGCAGCGGCTCGGCGGATTCCGGGTCGAGCAGCGGCTCCGCGGACTCCGGATCGAGCAGCGGCTCGAGCACACCGGAGATTCCCGGGATCGCGGCGACGGCATACAAGGTCGCCGCCGCCGAACTCGCTGTGGAACAGCCTCGATGCCACATGCCCTGGCAGTTGCTCGCCGGAATCGGCCGCGTCGAATCGCATCACGCCAACAACGGCAACGTCGACATGTTCGGCACCGCGCGCCGCAACATCTACGGCCCCGCCCTGGACGGCACCCTCGCGCACAACGAGATCATCCGCGACCACAACGGCAAATTCGCCCGCGCCGAGGGCCCGATGCAGTTCATGCCCACCACCTGGGCCCACTATGCCCGCCCCGGCAGCAACCCCCAGAACCTCTTCGACGCCAGCTACACCGCCGGAAACTACCTCTGCTCCGGCGGCCTCAACATGAACAAGCCCGAACAGCGCACCGCCGCCATCCTGCGCTACAACCATTCGATGGCGTACGTCACCCAGGTCATGGGCTGGGCTCACCGCTACACGTAGCGGTGAGCGGCCGTACGCGGCGATCTCATGTCGAGATGGAAACCGCTGGGCAGCAACATATTCCGCATCGCCGCCGGTCGACGTACGACGTATCGAGCGGTGCCGCCACGATGACGGCGGGCACGCGGCCATGCCGGGATTTCGGCACGCGACGACCAACACGTCCGGCTAGGCTCGTCCGGGCACGCGACGCGCGAAGATTCTGCGATGGCAAATGCGCCAGCCCTGCGGTTCGCGTCGCAGGGTGTCCTCGTAGACGACCGTGCCACTGGTCCCGTCGGCATGGACCGACAGCCCCTTGGATCGCGCCCGCACCAGATCGCCATCGCGGGCGACCACGACGATATTGGTGACGTGATGTCCGAGTGGCTGCGCCGGGTCGTCCTGGTTAGTGCGGGCCAATTCCCGTAGTGCCGCAAGACCTTCGATGGTGCCGAGCCCGAAATCCTCGAGGTCCAGCACCAGATCGTCGGCGTACAGCTCACCCCAACGATCCCAGTCACGGTCATCGGCCACATGTCCGTGCAGCGCGATCGTCTCGTGGATCGCGATCCGATCCGCCGCGGAAATGTCCACCATCCGAACACCTTTCACATAAGTGGGGAACTCCCCGTTTAGTCCTGGCTAGACTAACCGGGGAGTTCCCCACTTCGCAAGGAGAAAGATGACCGCCCGCCCCCTCCGCGCCGACGCACGCCGCAACTACGACCTGGTATCGGCGGCCGCGCGAGAGGTGTTCGACGAACTCGGCGTGAGCGCCCCCCTGGACGAGATCGCCCGCCGCGCCGGAGTCGGCAACGCGACCATGTACCGCCACTTCCCCACCCGCCGAGACCTGGTCATCGCCGTCTACGCCGAGGAGGTCACCGCCCTGGGCGGCCTGGCCCGCACCCTGCTCGACGCCCCCTCCCCCGCCGACGCCCTGTTCACCTGGCTCCGCGCCTTCATCACCCACGTCTCCACGAAAGGCCAACTCCCCCTGGCCATCCCGGAAGACGATTCCGGCCAGCGATCAACCCTGTACCAGGATTGGCACGCAACGATGCACACCGCCGCGGCCGATCTACTGAGCCGGGCACAGCACTCGGGCGCGATCCAGGCCGATCTCGACGTAACCGACCTACTCGCCGCCTGCAACGGAATCGGCCAGGCCGCCGCAGACGCACCGCAGATCGACCGTTTGCTGGCCATCGTTCGCACGGGTGTCACCCGCGACACGGCGTGAACGCCGCCCACCCTGTTCGACCAACTACGCACGCGAACCGACGGGTCTCGTATGTCGATACAGCCCGCCCGGATCGATCAGCCTGAACTTTCGGCTGACCGCAACAGACCGATTCTCGGAGGCGAATCCGTTTTTCCCAGCACCGGATCGGGCACCGATGAATTTCGTGATGAGCCCGCCTCTGTACGTGTAGGAGGTGATCGGCGCGACCGCAACGGTCGTGATCCAGCATCAGCTCCCCCTGACCTCGTCGGGTCCGGGAGCACGCACTCGTTTCAGCCTCGACGAACACCGCGTGCACCAACTCGACGGGCACGGCCCTCACGCACTGACGTGGAACAACGGAAAGAGAAGGTCATGTTGCTGGAAAACAAGAATGTCGTTGTCTACGGCGCAGGCGGCGCGATCGGCAGTGCGGTGGCCCGCGCATTCGCCCAGGAGGGTGCCCGGGTTTTCCTGACCGGCCGCACGCCGGACGTCATGGAGACGGCCGCGAAGGAGATCACAGCGGCGGGCGGCGCGGCCGAGACCGCTGTGGTGGATGCCGCCGACGAGAAGGCGGTAGCCGACCACCTGGCCGCGGTCGTCGCCGACGCGGGCACCCTCGACGTGTCGTTCAACGCGATCGGAATCTCACCGCGAGGGTTGCAGGGAATCCCGTTCACCGACCTGCCGATCGAGAATTTCCTGCACCCGATCACCACGTATACCCGGGCCCACTTCGTGACCGCGAAATCCGCTGCGCGACACATGATCGCCCAGCGGTCGGGCGTGATCATGATGAACACCCCCGAACCGGCGCGCCTGCCGTTGCCGCTGGTGGGTGGGATGAGTGTCGGATGGGCGGCGATGGAAGGTCTCAGCCGGGCGCTGTCGGCCGAATGGGCCCAGCACGGCGTCCGCACGATCTGCTTGCGCACCACCGGAATACCGGAGACGCCGACCATCCACACCGTGTTCGGGCTGCACGCGGACGCGCTCGGTACGACGAAGGATCAACTGCTCGAGATGGAAGGCGCGATGACCCACCGCAAGCGGTTGACCGCACTGGACGAACTCGCGCAAGCGGCGGTGTTGCTCGCCTCCGACCGGGCCTCGGCGATGACCGGCACCGTCGCCAACCTGACCGGCGGACTCGTCGTCGACTGACGCCAGCAACGACGTCGAACCTCTCTCGGACACAGAGGACCAACACAATGAGCGATCTACTCGCGACCGCGATCACCGCACACGGCGGTCTGGACCGTTGGAACCGGACCAAGACGATCCGCATCGACGCCGCCATCAGCGGAGCCTTCTGGCAGATGAAGGGAAAAGCGGACGCGATGAGCAACGTCCGCTTCGAGGTGGACACCACGCAGCAACAAGTGACCATGGACTACCGCACACAGGACCGCCGCTCACTCTTCCGACCCGACCGGGTCGAGTTGCAACGCCCCGACGGCGCCGTAGTCGGCGAGCGCGACGATCCGGAGCAGTCGTTCGCCGGCCACGACTTCCAAACCCCTTGGGACGACTTGCATCTGGCGTACTTCACCGGGGAAGCACTGTGGACGTACGTGAATACCCCGTTCCTGTTGACCTGGCCGGGTTTCGTCGGTGAAGAGATCGCCCCGATCGAAGCCGACGGCGAAACGTGGCGGCGGTTGCGCGTGACCTTCCCCGACCACATCAAGACCCACGCCCGTGAGCAGGTGTTCTGCTTCGGCCCCGACGGGTTGCTGCGCCGCCACGATTTCACCATCGACATCGTCGACCCGACCACTGAATCACATCTCTACGCGACCGGCTATCGCGACGTCGACGGCATCATGGTCCCGGCCACCCGCCGGGCCTACACATCGATGGGCGACGACCGGATCGTCCTGGTCGCCATCGACATGGCCGACATCACGATCTCGTGAGACGGCACACCGGCAAGAGAATTGGCGCATCATGCACCCTGTGACCGAAGCCGAGACCGGCAACGAGGATTTCGCGACGCTGAGCGGACCGTTCCGGCGTGAGCTGCTCGCCTACTGCTACCGCATGCTCGGCTCCATCGACGACGCCGAGGAAGTGGTCCAGGACGTCTACCTCAGCGCCTGGCACGCATACGACAGGTTCGAGGGCCGCTCGTCGTTGCGCACCTGGCTCTACCGCATCGCGACCCGGGCCTGTCTCAAAGCGCTGGAAAAAGGCCGACGCCGACCGCTGCCCGCCGATCTCGGCGCCCCCGAGACGAACCTGAACACGACGCGAGCCCGGCGTTCCCCCGAGACGCCGTGGCTGCAACCGATCCCCGATTTCCTGTTCACCGCCGCACCGACCGACCCGGAAACCGTTGTGGTGCAACGACACTCCATGCGGCTAGCCCTGATCGGAGCGCTCCAGCGACTGCCGCCGCGGCAACGGGCCGTGCTGATACTTCGCGACGTGCTGCAATGGCGAACCGCCGAGGTCGCGGAGCTGTTGGAGATGACGACAGCGGCCGTCAACAGCGCGTTGCAACGCGCGCGAGACCAGATTCCGCTGCGCGAGGACGACCTGACCGAACCGGCCGAACCACAGCAGCGGGCCCTACTCGACCGCTACGTCACCGCCTTCGAAACCGCGGACGTCGATCAACTCGTCGCGATCCTGACCGAGGACGCCAGATGGGAAATGCCGCCGATCACAACCTGGTTCGAGGGCCGCGACACCATCATCGCCTTCCTCGCCCAGCAGATGCGAACGATCGGACCCACCAGGCTGGTCGCCGCATCCGCCAACGGACAGCCCGCGTTCGCGGTCTACGCTCGCGGCCGCGACGGCGAATTTCACCCACACGCGCTGCACGTACTCACGCTCACGACCGAGGGCATCGGCCGGATCGTCGCGTTCCACGGCGCAGCGCTGTTTCCGCTCTTCGGACTCTGACAACAGCAACGTGATGTCCGAACCGGAAAGAACCGAGGCACTCGACAGGCAGTTGCGGCTGTTCTGCCACCTCATGCTCGGCTCCGCCGACGCCGCCGAGCACATGATGCGACAAATCCACCGCCACGCACTCGAACATCAAGTCGGCCAACAGGATCAACGATCCGAACGTCTCCGACTGTTCGGCATCGCCGCCGACCTGTGCGGCGTCCACCCCACCGCACCCCCCTGAGGATCACAATGACCACCATCGCGGTATTCGGCGCCACCGGCTATTCCGGCGGCAACATCGCGACCGAAGCGACGACACGCGGACACCGAGTCATCGCAATCGCACGCAACACCGCCCCACTCGCGTCCCGCGCCGACCTGGACGTCCGCCCCGGTTCGCTGTTCGACGAAAAATTCGTGCGCGACGTCGCCTCCGACGCGGACATACTGGTGGTGGCGTTGCAGGCTCACGGCACAGGATTGGCCGACCACATTCCCACACTCGGCAAGATCGCCTCCGCCAACGCCGCGCGCCTCGGCCTCGTCGGCGGCGCGGGCAACCTGCGCGTCGCACCGGATGGACCACGCG
This sequence comes from Nocardia macrotermitis, assembly GCF_009604405.1. Classification (GTDB taxonomy): domain Bacteria; phylum Actinomycetota; class Actinomycetes; order Mycobacteriales; family Mycobacteriaceae; genus Nocardia; species Nocardia macrotermitis. The sequence goes on along the minus strand of NZ_WEGK01000003.1, from coordinate 344,438 downwards.
TGCTCGACACCCCACTCTTCCCGGAAGAATTCCGCGAAGACGGCAACGCCCACGCCGCGGTCCTGACCCGACTGCGAGCCCTCCCAAACACTGTGGATTGGTTCAGCCTCTCACCGCCCGCGTTGTACAACGCGAACAACCGAGGCACACGCACCGGCGCCTTCCGAGTAGGCGACGATGTGCTGCTGGTAAACGCCGACGGAAACTCACACATCAGCGGCGAAGACTACGCCATCGCCTTCGTCGACGAGATCGACAAACCAACCCACCACAGAACCGTATTCACCGTCGCCTACTGAGACAGCCGGTGATCAGTGGGTTTCATTGGTACACAAGGAAACTCGAGGTTATGACAATATGGTTACGCCTACCCAGGGAACCGCACCGCCGACCATCTACGGCGGCCCGGGATCACAGTTGTCCGCGTCAACCTGCCGAGTGGGGTTCACCCGGAACAACGCACCGCCGCCGTCCCCCGCGACAACCACTCCATGACCTACGTCGCCGAGGCCATAGGCCAGCCCACCACTGCGCGTAGGTCCAATCCGGACGACCGGTGACAGTGTGCGCTGGCGGTAATGTGTACCGCATGTCCGCGATCTTCGATTGGGCCAGCACAGACAACCTCCAACCCGAACCGGTCACGGTCGAGATCTGGCGACAGTTACCGGAAGACTTCTGTCGGAGTGTCGAGGTCGTCAACGGCAACGTGGTGCGATGCGAGGAACCAAGCAGAGCACACCAGAAAGCCGCCCGTCGAATCACAAATATGATCGAGGAAGCGGCACGCGACTATATGCGGGCCAATCCGGACGACTGCCTGGACGCCGACGGCGATTTCGACGTCGTCCTCTGGGACGTACCGAGAATGACAATCCGTAGCCCCGACGCCGCGCTGTTCGATTGTGCGCCGAATGGCGTTCGCCCCCTTCCGGCCCGGCATGTCAAACTCGTCGTGGAAGTGGTCTCGCCCGGTAGCGCCAAGACCGACCGCGTGGAGAAGATGGCCGAATACGCGGCGGCCGGAATCCCGTGGTACTGGATCGTCACCCTTCGGGACAACGCCGTGTACGGGATCGAAGTGCACGTTCTGGATCATCAGTCCGGCGGGTACAAGTTCGTTCGGGAACTACGGCCCGGCACAGGTGCCGCAGTCGATGTACCGATCCGTATCAACATCGACTGGGATCAGCTCACCGAACTGGTCCTGTGATCCCGCTGCGCGAATGGAACTCCGGCACCCGGACTACACCCCATGACCTCATCGACCAGGCACCTACACGAACGGCCTTGTCTCCTACTGGACTTCGATGGACCCATCTGCTCGGTCTTCTCCGGTGTCTCCAGCAGGACCGCCGTCGAACAACTCGTCACATTACTCGAATCGGACATTCCAGCGGAGGTCACCGCCGACGATGACCCGTTCGACGTCCTCGCTTTCGCCGCACTCCTCGGACCGACCATCGCTGATGCCATCGAACGGCAACTCGCCACGATCGAACTCGACGCCATCGCCTCCGCGCGACCAACTCCGCACGCGCACAACGTGATACGCACCGCCGCTCGGCACGGCCGAATCGCAATCGTCAGCAACAACTCTCATGCCGCCATCAGCGCCTACCTCGATGCACACGGACTCACCGAACATGTCACCGGCGTCTACGCGCGCACGGACGCGGACCCCTCACACCTGAAACCACACCCATACTTACTGCACGCGGCGATCCGCGGGCTCGGCACCACACCCGACCAGTGCACATTCGTCGGCGATTCGGTAACCGACATCCTCGCGGGAGAGGCCGCCGCAGTCCCGGTGATCGCATTCGCCAACAAACCAGGCAAGTCCGAGAAGTTGGCCGCTCACGTACCGGCAGCGATCATCAACTCGATGAACGAGCTGTTCAGCGCGTCGACATCTCCTCCCGCCGATCACCACCCCGGTAACATCATCGGCTGACGGCCGGAAGCCCTCGACTGGAGCTCCTACCGGCACCGCACTGGCCGGAACCACTGGAACACAACCGATCTCATCCAGATCCAGATCAGAGGACGGCGCGGGATGGCTACGGACACAGCGGATCGCGCCCGAACCAAACCGATGGTGCACCGAAGGGAGTTCCCGTGGGCTCACGGCGTGACTACTACAACGATCCACAAGCGCCGGAAGCGAATTCGCTGAAACCAGGGGCCTCCGCTCTGGTCGTGGACGAGCTCGGACGGGTGCTCATGCAGCGGCGGGGTGATTCGGGGAACTGGTCGCTGCCCGGGGGGATCATGGAGGTAGGGGAAACGCTGTCGGAGTGTGCGGTACGCGAGACTCGGGAAGAAACCGGTCTGGATATCGAGATCACGGGGTTGCTCGGGATCTACACCGCCCCTCAGCATGTGATCGCCTACGCGGATGGGGAGGTTCGGCAGGAGTTCGCGGTGATCTATTACGGCAGGGTGACCGGTGGGACGGTCACGGTGTCACACGAGTCCACCGCGGTGGAGTTCCTCACGCTGGACGAACTGGAATCGTTGCCGGTGCACCCGACTGTGCGGCTTCGGTTGCGGCACCATGCGGAACACCGGGGAACGCCTTACCTGGGGTAACGATTCGTTGCCCGGCAAGAAGATTCCCAACGGCATCCGTGTCATCTGAGATTCCGTAGGGCGCTGTCCGTCCGTGGCGAACGGTAGGCGGGCGGACAGGCCCCGGAATATCGATTCAGCGCAGACCCAGGTCCTTCGCAACGATCGTCTTCATGACTTCGCTTGTGCCAGCGTAGATTCGGGCTACTCGGGCGTCGGCGTAGAGGCGGGCTATGGGGTATTCGAGCATGTAGCCGTAGCCACCGAAGAGTTGGAGGCAGCGGTCTACTACTCGGGCTTGGACTTCGGTGCAGAAGAGTTTGGTGCGGGCGGCGTCGGGGCCGGAGAGTTCGCCTTCGACCAGGTCCAGGACGGCTCGGTCGATCATGGTTTGGGCGGCTTCGACCTCTGCGGACATGGCCGCGAGTTCGAACTTGGTGTTCTGGTAGGAGGCCACCGGTTGGCCGAATGCCTTGCGCTCCTTGACGTATTCGCTCGTGGCGATGATCGCCGAACGCGCCTGTGCCACCGAGCCGACGGCGACGGTGATGCGTTCCTGGGCCAGGTTGTGGCCGAGGTAGCCGAAGGCCTCGCCCTCTTCGCCGAGCCGATTCGATTGCGGCACACGGACATTGTCGAAGGCGAGCTCGACGGTGTCCTGGACCTTGCAGCCGAGCTTGTCCAGGACGCGCCCCTTGGTGAAGCCGGGGCGGCCGCTCTCCACGACGATCAGGCTCAGGCCCGCGCGACGGTTGTCGGGGTCGGTGTCGGTGCGGGCGACCACGATCACCAGGTCGGCCAGGAGGCCGCCGGTGATGAAAGTCTTTGCGCCGTTGATGATGTAGTCCTCACCGTCGCGGACCGCGGTGGTGCACACACCCGCGAGGTCGGAGCCGGTGCCGGGTTCGGTCATGGCGACCGCGGTGAGCAGGGTGCCGTTCGCCAGGCCGGGGAACCAGCGTTGACGTTGCTCCTCGTTCGCGTATTCCAGGAAGTACGGCAGGATCACATCGATCTGGGTGCGCACGGTCGAGAGGGTGACCAGCGCGCGATACGCCTCCTCCTGCAACACCGCGTTGAAGCGGTAGTCCCGCACTCCCCCGCCGCCGTACTCCTCCGGAATCGCGGTGCCCAGCATGCCGAGTTCGCCCATGCGCTCGAAGATTTCGCGCGGCATCCGGCCCGCCCGCTCCCAGTCCGGGTAGTGCGGGACCACTTCCTTTTCGATGAATTGCCTTGCCAGGTCCCGGAATGCCTCGTGATCGGCGGTGTAGAGGGTGCGGCGCACGACGGCTCCTTCAGGACGCTAGTTCGACGATGGTGGCGTTGGCGGTTCCGCCGCCCTCGCACATGGTTTGCAGGCCGTAGCGAATTCCGTTGTCGCGCATGTGATGAATCATGCGGGTCATCAGAACCGCACCCGAGCCGCCGAGCGGGTGGCCCAGGGCGATCGCGCCGCCGAGCGGATTCATCGCGGCCGGATCCGCGCCGGTTTCGGCGAGCCAGGCCAGCGGGACGGGCGCGAAAGCCTCGTTCACCTCGAAGACGCCGATGTCGGAGATGCCGATTCCCGCCTTGCGCAACGCTTTTGCCGTCGCGGGGATGGGACCGGTGAGCATGAGCACCGGATCGGCTCCGGTGACAGCGCCCACCCGATACCGCACCAGGGGTGTGAGTCCGAGTTCGCGGGCCCGCTCGGCGGTCGTAACCAGCAGTGCCGCAGCACCATCGGAGATCTGGGAGGAGCTACCCGCGTGGATGACGCCGTCGTCCTGGAAGGCCGGTTTCAGGCCCGCGAGCTTCTCGACTGTGGTGCCGCGACGGATGCCCTCATCGGCGGTGACCGTCCCGGAATCCGTTGTGACCGAGACGATCTGCTCCTCGAACGCGCCCTTGTCCTGCGCGGCGGCCGCCCGCTCGTGCGACTGCGCGGAGAACTCGTCCAGCCGAGTCCGCGTGAAACCCCACTTCTGCGCGATCAATTCGGCCGAAATGCCCTGGTTGAAGGAGAAATTCTCGTACCGCGCAAGCACTTTCGGCCCGTACGGCATCCCGGTGGAACGTGCCGAACCGAGCGGCACCCGGCTCATCACCTCGACCCCACCGGCCACCACGACGTCCTGCTGCCCGGACGCCACGGCCTGCGCGGCGAAATCCAGTGCCTGCTGGCTCGATCCGCACGCCCGGTTGATCGTCGTCCCCGGAATCGTCTCCGGCCAGCCCGCCGCCAACACCGCGTACCGGCCGATATTGCTGGACTGATCGCCCACCTGGGAGACGCAACCCCAGATCACGTCGTCCACGACCACCGGATCAATCCCGGTGCGCCGCGCCAACTCCGTCAGCACGACCGCCGACAGGTCCGCGGCGTGCATACCGGACATCCCGCCGTTCCGTTTACCGACCGGGGTCCGCACGGCCCCGGCGATGACTACTTCACGCATCTGTTTCCCTGGTCTTCTCGGAGTCGCCGCCGCGCATCGCAGGACGATGCACGGTCCAGCGACCGGTGAATTGAGCTTCGCGCTTCTCGGCGAAGGCGGCGAACGCCTCGGGAGCGTCCGCGGTGGCGAAATTGAGTCCCTGCGCGGTGGCCTCGCCGGCGAGTGCCTCACGCAGCGTGTGATCGGCCCCGGCATTGAGCAGCGCCTTGGTCTGTGCCAACGCAATCGGCGGCCCCGCGGCCAAACGAGCGGCGAGATCGCTCACGTACGTGTCGATCTCGTCCTCGGATACCATCCAGGTCACCAAGCTCAGCCCCAAAGCCTCTGCGGCCCCGATGGTCTCGGCGAGCAGCGCGAGCCGCTTGGCCTGTTGCAGCCCGACAAGTTTCGGCAACAACCACGACCCACCCAGATCCAACGACAACCCGCGCTGCGCGAAGATCTGCGAAAACCGGGCCTGCGCCGACGCGACCACCAGATCGCACCCCAACGCCAGATTCCACCCCGCACCGACAGCCACTCCCCGAACCTTGGCAACCGTCGGCATCGGCAACTCGTGCAGCAGCAACGCCACGTCGGTCAACTCCCGCATCCGATACACCGGATGACTGTTGTCCGGCGCGGAGATATCCGCCCCCGAACAGAATGCCCCGCCCGCCCCGGTAAGCACCACGGCCCGCACCGACCGATCAACCGCGGTGTCCCGCAACGCATCCGCGAGCGTCAACCACAACTCGTGATCGATCGCGTTCTTGCGCCGAGGCCGGTTCAGCGTGAGCGTCCGCACGCCGGCCGCATCATCGATCAGCAGAACTGGCTCGCCGGACATTCACACCTCCCTCATCATTCGCAGCAAGGGAATTGGCGCGACGCGACTCGGCCCACCAGCACGGAACCTCACGTACGATCGCGTAACTCCCTGCACCACAGTGAGTTCCACCGATGGCCGAGCACTGCCAACGCAACCCTCGATTCCCCTGCGTGCGGCTGTCATGATGCTTCCACCGGCGGCTGGTACCGCGCACCGACCGCCCCGCTCCCCCGAAGCGTGGCAATTTCCGCTGCGCTGCAACCGATCTCGGCCAGCAGACTGTCGGTGTGTTCGCCGAGTCCCGGCACCGGGCCCATGGGCGGTTCGAAGCCGTCGATCACTGCGGGAGGAAGTACCGCGACGATGCGCCCGCCCGGGGTGTCGATGGTGCGCAGCCGATGACGTTCGACCAGCTGCGGATGGTTGATCACCTCGCTGGGCTTGTTGTACCGCGAGTTGCCGATCCCGACCTCGTCGGCGACCTTCTGGATGTGCTCCAGATCATGTGCCGCACACCAGCTTCCGATCGCGTCATCGAGCTCGGCACGATGCTCACAGCGCCCCGGGTTGGTCAGGAATCGCGCGTCCTCGGCCAGATCGGGGCGGCCCAGCATATCCCGGGACAGCCGCTGCCATTCGCGATCGTTGGTGGTGCCCAACACAACCGTCTGATCGTCGGCCGTGCGGTAGGCGCCGTAGGGCGCGACGGCCGGGGAACTCATCCCCAGCGGCACCAGATCCACACCCGAATACCGCGCGTAATTCAGGTGGTACCCCATCATCTCGGCCATCATGTCGAACAGGCTGACCGCGATATTCGTCCCGGATCCGGGTCCGTTGCGCAGTCGCCCGCACAGCGTCGCCAGAATCGACAGTGCCGCATACAGTCCCGTGGTCACATCGGCCATCGGCGGGCCGGGTTTGGCGGGTGAATCGGCCGTCCCGGTCACCGCGCACACTCCGGATTCGGCCTGCACCAGCAGGTCGTAGGCGCGCTTGTGCGATAGCGGCCCGCCCGCGCCGAAGCCGTCGATCTCCACGGCGATCAGATCCGGGTGCCGGGCCGAGATGTCCTGCGGCGCAAGGCCCAAGCGCGCGGTCGCCCCGGGCGCGAGATTCGACACCAGCACATCCGCGCGATCCAGCAGCCGATGCAGAAGTTCCACGCCCGCATCGGATTTCAGGTCCAGGGTGACCGATTCCTTGCCCCGGTTGCACCAGACGAAGTGCGCGGCCTGCCCCTGCACCACATCGTCGTAGTAGCGGGCGAAGTCGCCGCCCGAGGGGTTCTCGACCTTGATCACCCGGGCCCCGAAATCGGCCAGGGCGCGCGTGCACATCGGCGCGGACACCGCCTGTTCCAGCGCGACGACCGTGATTCCGGCCAGCGGACCGGCACTCGGATCCAGCATCACATCACCATGCCGCCGTCCACCGGCAGCACCTGGCCGGTGATGAAGGAGGCGGCGTCGGTCGCGAGGAACACGAACGCCCCGGCGACCTCCTGCGGATCGGCCCAGCGCCGCAACGGAATCCGGTTCAACATCTGCTTGGCGAACTTCTCGTCGGTGCGGATGGTGTCGGTCATCGGCGTGGCGGCCAGCGGCGCGAGCGCGTTCACCAGGATGTTCTTGCGAGCCAGTTCGCGCGCAAGGGATTTGGTGATGCCGATGATGGCGGCCTTGGCCGCGGAGTAGTTCACCTGGCCCAGGGTGCCGACGATGCCCGCCGAGGAGGTCACGTTGATGATCCGCCCGGTGCCGTCGGTCGGCAGATACGGCAGCGCCGCCTGCGAGACGTTGAAGGTGCCCATGGTGTGGATCTCCAGCAGCCGCCGCACCGAGTCCGCGGTGATGTCGGAGAACATGTGCGGATCGGTGACACCGGCGTTGTTCACCACGATATGCAGTGTGCCCCCGGCCAATTCGGCCGCACGCGCGGTGGCGGCGTCGGCCGCCTCACGATCGGACACATCCAGCGCGAAACTCGCAGCGGTACCACCGTTTCCGACGATCTTCTCCGCAACTGCCGCTGCCGCATCCCCGTTCACGTCGGTGACCAGCACCGCCGCGCCCTGCGTCGCGAGCGCCTGGGCCACCGCGGACCCGATCCCCCCGGCCGCGCCGGTGACCAGCGCCGCGCGCCCACTCAGATCGAACAATCCATTGTTGCCTGCCATCGGCCGACTCCCTGTGTGATTCGTGTACCGGACACCTGCGCGTCCCGGTCCTGTCCTGACCGCCGCGTCCACGGCGGCCATCGGTTCCGGCGGGCCATCCTCGAGCCCGGGAAACCTTGCGGCTCAATAACTCCGGGGCAGCCCGAGCACGTGCGAGCCCAGGTAGTTCAGGATCATCTCCTGACTGATCGGCGCGATCCGCATCACCCGCGCCTCCCGGAAGTACCGCGCCACGTGATACTCCTCGGCGTACCCCATCCCGCCGTGCGTCTGCAATGCCCGGTCCGCGGCGGTGAAACCCGCATCGGCACAAAGGTATTTGGCGGTATTGGCCTCGCGCCCACACGGCAGCCCCTGGTCGTAACGCCAGGTTGCCTTGCGCAACACCAACTCCGCGGCGTCGAGCCGGGCCAGCGAATCGGCCAGCGGGAACTGCACGCCCTGGTTCATCCCGATCGGCCGGTCGAACACCACGCGTTCCTTGGCGTACCGCACCGCGTGATCCAGTGCCACCCGGCCGATCCCGAGCGCCTCGGCGGCGATCAGCATGCGTTCGGGATTGAGCCCGTCGAGCAGGTATTTGAAGCCCATCCCCTCCTCACCCACCCGATCCTCGACCGGAATCCGCAGCCCGTCGATGAACAGCTCGTTGGAGGTGACCGCGTTGCGCCCCATCTTCGCGATCGGCCGGATGTCGACGTGCGCGCGATCCAGATCGGTCAGGAACAACGTCATCCCGTCGGTCTTCTTGGAGACCTCGTCGTACCGCTGCGTCCGCGTGAGCAGCAGGATCTTCTCGGACTCCATCGCCTTGGAGATCCACACCTTGCGCCCGTTCACCACGTAGTGGTCCCCGTCGCGCCGCGCGAACGTGGTGATCCGCGAAGTATCCAGTCCCGCACCGGGTTCGGTGACGCCGAAGCACACGTGCAGCTCCCCCTCGGCGATCCGCGGCAACGTGCGCGCCTTGAGTTCGTCGGACCCGTGCACCACCACCGGCTGCATACCGAAGATCGACATGTGGATGGCGGTGGCCGCGTTCATCGCACCGCCCGAGCGCGAGACCTCCTCGGCCAGCAGCGTGGCCTCGGTGATGCCCAGCCCGTGCCCGCCGTACTCCTCGGGAATCGTGATGCCCAGCCAGCCACCCTTGGCGATGGCGTCGTAGAACTCGGTCGGGAACTCGTGCGCCTGATCCTTGGCCATCCAGTACTGATCGTCGAACTTGCGGCACAGCTCCGCGACGGTGCTGCGAATCAGCTGTTGATCCTCGGTCAGCTCGAAATTCATGCCGCCGCTCGTCATCGTGGGACTCCTCTCCGCCCCTGGGGGCCGGACTCTGCGGACTTCGGGCCCGCGACGAACCGGGCACGCAACGCTAGGGAAACTATATTCTCTTATTTGGAGAATCACCATCCGATCCGTCGGAAACCAGGGCGGAACCGCCGACGCGGCCGGTCACGACCCACTTCCGATGGTCACGATTCCCCCAGGCCGGAGCCCCGGCGTTGACTATCGCCCGGGTTCATGGAAATCTAGTCCTCAGTTTTAGAGAATCAGATTCTCACGAGAGGAGGTCGGCATGCGCCTGCCGCCGCTACCGGCGGACCAGTGGGACGACCGCACCCGCGACGCGTTCCGCGCCCTGCTGCCCCGCGCGATGCGCAATCCCGAATCCGCGGGCCCCGCCATGGCACCGCTGGCCCGGCACCCGGACCTGACCGAGGCGTTCCTCGGGTTCAGCGTGCATCTGTTGTTCCGGTCCACGCTGCCGCCCCGCGCCCGCGAACTGATCATCCTGCGCGTGGCCCACAACCGCCGCTGCGAATACGAGTGGGTGCACCACTTGAAGTTCGCGCAGGAGGCGGGACTGACCGTAGCGGAGATCGAGGCCGTCACCCGCGGCGAAGGCACCGACGACTTCGACCGCCTCATCCTGTCCTGCGTCGACGAGCTCGACGCGAAATCCGAACTCTCCGACGAGACCTGGTCCGCCCTGGCCGAACGTCTCGACGAGAAACAGCGCATGGACCTGGTCTTCACCATCGGCGGCTACATCGCGATGTCCATGGCACTCAACACTTTCGGCGTCAAGACCGATCACTGAGAGGTAAATCCCTTGCCACACTTCACAAAACCGGCTGCCGGCAGCTGGACGGAGAATTACCCCGAGCTGGGTACCGACGTGGTCGACTTCACCGACTCCACCGATCCCGCCTTCTACGCCGACGAGCAGGAGGCCATCTTCAAGAAGAGCTGGCTCAACGTCGGCCGCGTCGAGCGCCTGCCGAAGGTGGGCAGCTACTTCACCCGCGAACTCGCCTGTGTGAACGCGTCTTTCGTCATCGCGAAGGATCACGACAAGCAGATCCGCGCGTACTACAACATCTGCCGTCACCGCGGTAACAAGCTGGTCTGGGAGGACTACCCGGGCGAGGAGACCGCCGGCACCTGCCGCCAGTTCACCTGCAAGTACCACGCCTGGCGCTACAGCCTCGAGGGTGAGGCCACCTTCGTGCAGCAGGAGAAGGAATTCTTCGACATCGACAAGAGCAAGTTCGGGCTCAAGTCGGTGCGCTGCGAGGTGTGGGAGGGCTTCATCTTCATCAACCTCGACGACAACGCCCAGCCGCTCGAAGAATACCTCGGCGCGTGGGCAAAAGGCTTGGAGGGCTACCCCTTCCACGAGATGACCGAGGTCTACAGCTACCGCTCCGAGATCGGCGCGAACTGGAAGCTGTTCATCGACGCGTTCGCCGAGTTCTACCACGCACCCGTGCTGCACATGAAGCAGGCGGTCAAGGACGAGGCCGACAAGCTGCTCGAGGTCGGTTTCGAGGCCCTGCACTACGAGTGCTGGACCCCGCACTCGATGGTCTCCTCGTGGGGCGGCATGGCCCCGCCGAAGGACCCGAGCATGGTCAAGCCGATCGAGCGCGAGCTACGCAGCGGCCTGTTCGGCCCGTGGGACCGCCCCGACATCGAGGGCCTGGACCCGCTGCCGTCCGGCGTCAACCCCGCGGGCCACAAGGCTTGGGGCGTGGACGAATTCGAGGTCTTCCCCAACTTCGGCATCCTGATCTGGGCGCCGGGCTGGTACCTGACCTACCACTACTGGCCGACCGCGGTGAACAAGCACGTCTTCGAGGCGAACCTGTACTTCGTGCCGCCGAAGAACGCCACCGAGCGGCTGCGCCAGGAACTGGCCGGGGTCACCTTCAAGGAGTACGCGCTCCAGGACGCCAACACCCTCGAGGCGACCCAGACCATGCTCGAGACCGGCGCGATCACCGAGTTCCCGCTCAACGACCAGGAGGTGCTGCTGCGCCACCTGCACATCACCGTCCAGAACATCGTGAAGGAGTACCGCAATGCCCGCGCAGCCAGCTGAGACCAAGACCCTGCCCGCCGAATTCGCTGACCTGCAACGGTTTTCGGACTGGATTCTGGCGACCGAGCCCGAGCGCTACACCAAGCGCCTGGCCTCGTCGATGGAGCAGATGCAGGACCTCTACGAGGCCGTCTTCCCGCGTTTGCAGGAGGCGCTGGCCCACATCGAGAAGTTCGACTGGAACGACCTGCCCGACGAGCAGCGCCACCTGTTCCACCTGTTGCAGTCGCTGGTGATGGTCTCCTTCCCGGTGGAGGTCTGGAAGCAGCCGCGCGTGCCGGACTCCGGCGCGGCCTACGTCGCCGTGGTCTCCGAGCCGGTGGTGTAACCCGTGCTCACACTTCGAGCGGCCGGTCTGCTGGACATCGACACCGGCGAGATCATCCGGCCCGGCATCGTGCATGTCGACGGCGATCGCATTGTCGGACTGGGCGGTCCGGAGCGCGAGGAGGTCCTGGACCTCGGCGACGTCGTGCTGCTGCCCGGGCTGATGGACATGGAGGTCAATCTGCTGATGGGCGGTCGCGGCGAGACCGGCCTGGCCTCGAGTGTGACCGACGACCCCGCCCTGCGGATGATGCGTGCGGTGGGCAATGCCCGCCGCACGCTGCGGGCGGGGTTCACCACCGTGCGCAACCTGGGTCTGTTCGTGAAGACCGGCGGTTACCTGCTGGACGTCGCGCTGGGTAAGGCGATCGATCGCGGCTGGATCGACGGACCCCGGATCGTGCCCGCCGGACACGCGATCACCCCGCTGGGCGGGCATCTGGATCCGACCATGTTCTCCGCCTTCGCCCCCGACGTGCTGAAGCTGACCCTCGAGGAGGGCATCGCCAACGGCGTGGACGAGGTGCGCAAGGCGGTGCGGTACCAGATCAAGTACGGCGCGCAGCTGATCAAGATCTGCGTATCCGGCGGTGTCATGTCGCTGACGGGATCGCCTGGTGCGCAACACTATTCGGATGACGAGTTGCGCGCCATCGTGGACGAGGCGCATCGGCGCGGCCTCAAGGTCGCCGCGCACACGCACGGCGCGGAGGCGGTCCGGCACGCGGTCGACTGCGGAATCGACTGCATCGAGCACGGATTCCTCATCGACGACGAGACCATCGACATGATGGTCGAGCACAACACCTGGCTGGTGCCCACCACCCGGCTCACCGACGCCATGGACATCTCGCACGCCGACCCGGCGCTCAAAGCCAAAGCGGCGGAGATGTTTCCGAAGGCGCAGAGTTCGGTGCTGGCCGCCTACAAGGCGGGCGTGCGGATCGCCGTGGGCACCGACGCACCGGCCATTCCGCACGGCAAGAACGCGGACGAACTCGTCGCGCTGGTCTCACGCGGGCTCGCGCCCCTGGACGTGTTGCGCGCGGCGACGGTCAACGGCGCGGACCTCATCGACGCCGAGGACCGCGGGCGGCTGGCCGAGGGCATGCTGGCCGACATCATCGCCGTGCCCGGCAACCCGATCGAAGACATCACCGTCACCCAGGACGTGCGGTTCGTGATGAAAGGCGGCAAGGTCTTTGTCCAGCGATAAACCCTCGCGCTACGAGGATCTCCTCGACATCCAGCAGTTGCTGGCCAAGTACGCGGTGACCATCACCCAGGGCGATATCGACGGCGTGGTCTCGGTGTTCACCCCCGACGGCACCTACAGCGCGTTCGGCGACACCTACACCCTGGACCTGTTCCCGGAGCTGGTCGCCGCCGCGCCCAAGGGCCTGTTCCTCACGGGCACACCGGTTCTCGACATCGACGGTGACACCGCGACCGGCACCCAGCCGCTGTGCTTCATCGACAACACCAATCACGACATGCGGATCGGCTACTACAGCGACACGCTCGTGCGGACCGAGAACGGCTGGCGTTTGCGAACCCGCCGAATGACCTTCATCCGGCGCAACGGGAACCACGACTCGGGTATCCCGCACGCCTTCGAGCGCAGCCGCCAATGACGTCGGTGCGGTCGGCCGGGTCAACGACGCCTCGGCCGCCCGCGACGCGCTCGACCGCACTTCGGCGGGCCGCACGCCTTGGTCCGGCCCGCCCGATCACACGTTCAACGGCACGCCCTGCTACGGCCACCCGCATCGACCACGCCTTCAACAGCACGCCCCGCTACAGAGCCACCCGCAACACGCTCGATCATGCGTTCAACGGCACGCTCTGGTCCGGCCACCCGCACTGCGCTCGATCACGCGTTCGGCGGCACGGCCTGATCCAGCCACCCGCAATGCGCTCGACCACGCGTTCGGAGGCATACCCCGCTACGGCCGCCGCAACACGCTCGACCATGCGTTTGGCAGACACCATGCTGCGGCCGCCCGCACAGTTCGGGACGCGCAGTAGCCCGCCGGACCTGACATCCGGCGGTCGGTAGCTCCCGAGAGAGTCTGAACATTATGGATATCAACGAGTTTCGTGCCGGAGTGCGCGCCTGGCTCGATGAGAACGATCTGACGCCCGGCCCCGATCACTCGCTCGACGCCGAGTTGGAGCAGTTGTGCCGGGTGCGGCGCGCGCTGTACGACGCGGGCTGGATGCGGTACGGGTGGCCCGCCGAGGTCGGTGGCCTGGGCGGCCCCGCGGTGCTGCGCGCGATTCTCGGTGAGGAGGTCGCCACGCGCGACCTGGCCGAACCCGGGAACTACTCGATGATCGAGGTGCTCGCGCCGACGATGATCTCCTACGCTCGACCCGAGTTGGCCGCGGAGATGGTGCCCCGGCTGCTGTCCGGACGCGAGCAGTGGTGTCAGGGATTCTCCGAGCCCGGATCCGGTAGCGATCTGGCCTCACTGAGCACGAAAGCCGTTGCGGACGGCGATCATTGGGTGGTCAACGGGCAGAAGGTGTGGACCAGCCTCGCGCAGTACGCCGCACGCTGCGTCCTGCTCACCCGCACCGCGCCCGGCCACGACGGGATCACCGCGTTCTTCCTCGACATGGACACCCCCGGCATCACCGTGCGCCCCCTGCGCACCATGCACGGCGTGGACGAGTTCGCCGAAGTGTACTTCGATGACGTCCGCGTTCCCGCCGATCGCATGCTGGGACGTCCGGGCGACGGTTGGAAGGTCGCGATGGACCTGCTCCCGCACGAGCGCTCCACCTGCTTCTGGCACCGCATCGCCTACCTGTTCACCCGCCTGGACCGGGTGATCGACCAGACCACGATCCCCGACGACGCCGAACTCGGTTCAGCCTTCCTGGCCCTGCACACCGTGCGCTGCCGATCCCGAGAAACCCAGCAGCGCTTGGCATCCGGCGCGTCGTTGGGCCCGGAGACCTCGGTGGACAAGATCCTGCTGGCCACCGCCGAACAACAACTCCTAGACACCGCCCGCGACCTGCTCCCCGGCGCGGTCGAACTCCAGGATTCCCCGTGGCGCACCGAATTCCTCTACTCCCGCGCCGCCACCATTTACGGCGGCACCGCCGAGATCCAACGCAACATCGTCGCCCGGCGACTGCTGGACCTGGGGAAAGAATGAGTGTGCACGGCGGGCCGACCCCGGCCATGCGACCGGTATCGTCTGCCGACCTGTTGCGGCACACGGTAATTCAGCCGCACCCGACCTGCTTCACCCGCGCGATGGAACCGAACCTTCGCACAACAGTCGCCCGGACAACGCGCGACCCTCGCACCGGACGACAGCCCTTCACGGTTCACTGTGTGTCCGAATACCCGGACCGGCGGTCGAGATACTCGTGCGATGAGGAAGGAAAGCTCCTGTGACAGATAGTGATTCCGCCGAGATCGAGCTGCTGACCGAGAGTCTACGCAAGGCGATGACCTCTGCCTCGGGAGCCGAACTGGATCGGGCGCTGGGTGAGTTGGGGTGGGCGGAGATGCTTGCCGAGATGCCCGATGTAGCAATACCTTTGGTATTTCGGCTGCTCGGGGAGACCGGGGCGCATGCGCCGGTGCTCAATGATGTGGTGGCGCTGGAGGCGGGAAAGCCGTTGGGCGGCACTGTGACTCTGCCGTTCGCGGGTGGGTCCTGGGTGGTGTGGGAGCGCACCGATCAGCCCGGTGGCACGGTCGATGAGGAACTGCCGTTGCATCCGGCCGCCGACGGGACCGATGTTCCGCTGAGCGCCGGACGTCGGGCGTTGGCCTGGTGGTTGATCGGCAGCGGCCGGACCATGTTGGCGCTGGCGCGGCAACATGCGTTGGACCGCAAGCAGTTCGGGAAGCCGGTGGCGTCGTTCCAGGCGATCCGGCATCGGCTGGCCGAGACGCTGGTCGCGCTCGAGGGGGCCGAGGCGACGCTGAGTACCGCCGACGACGAGTTCGGCGCGCTGCTGGCCAAGGCCGCCGCGGGCAGAGCCGCGCTGCTGGCCGCGAAACACTGTCAGCAGACGCTCGGCGGAATCGGATTCACCGCCGAACACGATTTGCAGGGCCACATCCGGCGCGTGCTGGTGCTGGACGGATTGCTGGGCAGCACAAGGGAATTGACCCGCGAGGCCGGTGCCCGCATTCGCACCGCGGGAGCCGCGCCCAGGCTGGCCCAGTTGTAACCCTCGAACCGCCGACCCGCGCGTCGGCCCGAAGCTCGGGTCATCCCCGAGGCACACATGGCAGTAGGCCCGATGCGAGATCCGCACCGGGCCTACTGCTGTTCTCAGCCGAGAACTCAGCTGCAAGCCGCGGACTTGCCGCCCTGCATCGTCAGCAACTGGCAGAAGGTGGCCGCGGCGACCTTCCACTTGCCGCCATCCTGCACCGCCTTGCCGGTCTGGTTGGGCAGCACCGGAGTTCCGCCCATGACGATCGAGTAGGTCACGGTGGCGTGGGTGGGGTCACTGAGAGTCACCGCCGAAACGGTGGCCGAGGTGCCCTGCGCCTGCGGATTGCTCGCCTGGGCCTGCAACACCGGAGCGAACACGTCGCCCTTCTCCACCAGCGTGGCCTTGTCGGCGGCGGAGGTCTTGGCGTCGAAGAACTTCGTGAAGACCTCGGTCACCGCCTGGGTGGTCGCGGCATCGGCCTTGGTCCCCGCGCTGGCGGTGGTCGCGGCCGCGGAACTCGCCGCGGCCGCGGTGGTCGAACTGCTGCTGGAGCTGTTCGACGAGCCGCAGCCGGCCAGCACGGAAGCGCCGACGGCCACCAGGGCGGCACAGATCGCGGTCCGGCGGAAAAGGGTATCGCGCATGAGTATATTTCTTTCCGGAAGGAATTTCGGGGTGGATGAAATCCCACCGCGGGTGCTTCGGCGGAATTCGACCGCTTCGCTGCCGTGTCACGTATAGCGAAGCGCTGCCGGTGAATTCGAGTGGAATGCCGACAGCGATCATGCTAGCCAATGACACGTCCCGCGTGTTGCGAATTCCCTTCTTCGGAGGGAAATTCCTCCGGTTATTTCAGCTTCTCCTTCATCTCGGCCAGATGCGCCAGAATCGGCATACCGGTATGGCTCAGCGCATTGCCGTGCCCGGTCTGGTGCACATCGAATACCGATTGGATGGCCGCGTAGAAACCCTGGATGTCCAGGGTCTGATTGACCGCGCGCTTGGCCTGCCGCAACCCGAACGGCGGCATGGTGGCGATGTGCCGGGCCAGCTCGGAGGTCTCGGCATCGAGCTGCTCGCGCGGCACCACCTTGTTCACCATGCCCACCTGTTCGGCCTCGCGCGCGGTGACCGGACGTCCGGTGAACAGGATCTCCTTGGCCTTGCGCGGCCCCAATTCCCAAGTGTGCCCGTGATATTCGACGCCGCCGATACCCATCAGCACCACCGGATCGGAGAACAGCGCGTCCTCGGAGGCCACGATCAGATCGCACGGCCAGCACAGCAGCAGCCCGCCGGAGATGCACCGGCCCTGCACCGCCGCGATCGACGGCTTCGGCACGTTGCGCCAGCGCAGCGAATATTCCAGATACCGCCGCGCCTCGGTCGTGTAGATCATCTCGAGCGTGATCTTGTCCGGCCATTTCCCGCCGCCGCGTAGATCGTGCCCGGAGGAGAAATGTTTACCCTCGCCCCGCAATACGATCACCGACACCTCCTCGTCGGCCGCCGCACGTGTCCAGGCCTGATCGAGTTCGTCGAGCAGCTCCGGGTTCTGCGCATTGGCGACCTCGGGGCGATTCAGCGTTATGGTCGCGACCTTGTCGGCGACCTCGTAGCGGATGAACAAATCGGGCTCCTGACCTATCGGGGCAATCCGAGCACGCGCTCGGCGACGATATTGCGCTGAATTTCCGAGGTACCGCCGGCGATGGTGCCGGCGAAACTGCGGACATACCGCTCGAACCAGCTGCTGACCATATTGTCGTTGTTGAGCGGATTGAACGGCGCGGTCATCCCGGGATGATCGAGCCCATCGATTCCCTTGGCGTACAACGCCGAATCGGCCGCGCGCTGCACCGCCTCGGAGCCCAGCAGCTTGAGCACCGACAGCGAGGCGACGTCCTGTTCCCCGCGCGCCTCCCGGGCCAGCGCCGCCGAACCCAGCAGCCGCAGCGCCTGATTGTCCATCGCGAGCGTCGCGTAACTGTCCCGGTCCAGCACCGTCTTGGGCCGGAAATCCTCGAGCAGTTCCTGCAACCGATCCGCGAAACTCAGCCACAGCAGCGTGCGTTCGTGCCCGAGCGACCCATTGGCAACACCCCAGCCACCGTTCAGTGGGCCGACCAGGTTCTCGGCGGGCACCCGGACGTTCTCGAAGAAGACCTCGTTGAAGTCCAGGTCGTGCGGCCCGCAGATGGAGGCGAAGGGCCGCCGGGTCAGGCCGGGCGAGTCGGTCGGGATCAGCAGCACGCTGATGCCCTTGTGCTTGGGCGCGTCCGGATCGGTGCGCACGAAGGTGAGCAGCACATCGGCGTCGTGCGCGCCCGAGGTCCACACCTTCTGCCCGTTGACCACGAACTCGTCACCGTCCCGGACCGCGCGGGTGCGCAGTCCGGCCAGATCCGAACCCGCGCCCGGTTCGCTCATCCCCAGCGCGGCGGTGATCTCCGCGCGCAGAATCCGTCGCGCCCAACGGGTTTTCTGCTCCTCGGTGCCGAAGGACAGCAGCGAGGCGGCGATGATGCCCAGGCCCTGCGGATTGAAACTGGGATAGATGCGCCGGTACGAGAGCTCCTGCAAATGCACGTACTGCTGCAGGATTCCGGCATTGCGGCCACCGAATTCGGGCGGATTGCCAGGCAGCAGCCAGCCATTGTCGAACAGCAGCCGCTGCCACTCGCGCGCCCAGGGCGGCACCTCGGCACTCGAGATCGGCCGGTCCGCGGCGGCGGCGACCTCGTCGGGCAGGTTCTCGCCGAGGAAGGCGGCGAATTCGGCCCGGAACTCCTCGACCTCGGGATCAAAATTCAGTTGCACGGTACTCCTCGGCGATCAGCGCGCGGTGTTCGGCGGCGCCGCCGAGCATGAGCTCGCCGGACTTGGCCCGCTTGAGCGCGAACTGCAGGTCGTTCTCCCAGGTGAAACTCATCGCGCCGAACAGCTGCATGCCGTGCCGGAACACCAGCGCCTGGCACTCCCCCGCGGCGGCCTTGGCCATGGCCGCGGCGAGCCGTCGGCGCGGATCGTCGTCGCGAATGGTCAGCGCCGCGAAATAGGCCAGGGCACGGGCCCTTTCGATGGCGATGTGCATATCGGCAGCCTTGTGTTTGACGGCCTGGAACGAGCCGATCCGCACCCCGAACTGCTCGCGGGTGCGCACATGCTCGAGCACCAGATCCAGTACGCGACGGCACGCGCCCACCATGGTCAGGGCCATCCCGGTCAACGCCACGTGACGCGCCCGCTCGGTATCGGCGCGCAGATAGTTCTCCTCGCGCACCCGCACCCCGGCCAGACTCACCTCGCCGACGTGCAGCACCGGATCGAACACCATGCTGCGCCGGGTACTCGCCTCGGCGGCGGGCACCACGAACACCCCGGCCTCGGTCACCACGGCGAACTGTTCGGCGCGATCGCCGTCCAGCACGTGCCGCGCGGTACCGCTGAGCACCCAGCCCCCGGCGTCACGGAAGGCGGTGATGCCGTCGTACACCGCGGTGCCGGAGCTGTCCGGCCGCGCGAAATCCGGTGCCAGCGGCGCGAATTGGGTCATGGTCGCCAGATACGGCGTGGGATCCGTTGCGTAACCGAACTCTTCGAGCACGATGCCCAGCTCGACCGTCGCCGCCGGATCGGTCAGCTCGGTCCACCCGTGGCCGATGTAGTTGCGCCACAGCGCATCACTGTCGGCCCCCTTGTCGGCGATCTCCCGGATCAGCGCCGGGGGGCACTGTTTGGCCAGCACCTCGCGCACCGTGTCGTGCCACAGTCGCTGGTCGGAGTCGAACTCCAAAAGCATCCGGACAGCCTCCTTGCCGACTACTATGTTGCCTAGCGAGAATATCATTCTCATTCAGTGGAAGTAAGAGTCTCCACTATGTCGACAAACACGCCACCCAGCAACCCGATGGAAACACGTTCTCCGGTACAGTGCAGTCATGTTCTCTTCACATAACCGAGGAGCAGTGAGCCCGTGAGTAGGTCCGCGAGCACACCGGCTACACAGCCGTGGGCGTCCGACGCCGACGAGGTGACACTGTGAGTAGCCCCAGCGAAGAGCCCGCCTGGAAGCAGCGCGCCGTCGAGCGGTCGCTGCGCACCGCGAAGTTGCGCGCCGAGCAGCGCGTGCAGCGGTTCCTGGACGCCGCCCAGGCCATCATCACCGAGAAGGGCACCACCGACTTCACGGTGCAGGAGGTCGTGGATCGCTCCCGGCAGTCGCTGCGCAGTTTCTATTTGCAGTTCGACGGCAAACACGAACTGCTGCTGGCACTGTTCGAGGACGCGCTGAACCGCACGGCCGATCAGCTGCGCGCCGCCGCCGACGCCAAGAGCGATCCGCTGGAGCAGTTGCAGGTGACCGTCGAGCTGCTGTACGAGCTGTGCCGTCCCGATCCGAACGCGCAGCGCCCGCTGTTCACCGACTTCGCGCCGCAGTTGCTGGTTTCGCATCCCGCCCAGGTCAAGGTCGCGCACGCGCCGGTGCTGGCGCTGTTCACCGAGCTGATGGAGCAGGCGCAGGAGGCGAAAGAGCTTCGCGCCGATGCCAATCCGCGCCGGGTGGCGGCGATGGTGATGCAGACGGTCATGTTCACCGCGCAGTCCAACGGCGGCACGGACGAGGAGACCACGCATCCGATCAGCGCGAGCGAGGTCTGGAGCTTCTGCGCGCACGGCTTCGCCCGTAAATGAGAATCTTATTCTCAATCATCGAGAGTTTCACTTACACTCGGGTGTATGCCCGACCTGTGGAGTGATCTTCTCGCCTGCCTCGAACTGTCGACCCGGTCGTCCCTCGACGACGAGACCGTCTTCGAGGGCGCCAACCAGCAGTTGGAGTACTACCGCGTCTTCGGTGGGCAGCTGCTGGGGCAGTTCGTTCGCGCCGCGGCGCTGAGTTGTCCGCACAAGTCGGTCAAGTCGGTGCACGCGCTGTTCGCGCGGGAGGGCCGCACCGACGAGCCGATCCGCTATCGGGTGCGCCGCCACCACGAGGGGCGCTCGTTCGCGACGGTGAGCATTGTCGCCGAACAGGATTCGGGCGTCGCGGCCACCGCATCCCTGTCGATGCACGCACCCGAGGCGGGTCCGGAGCGGCAGTCCGTGCCCGCACCCGCCGCACTGCTGGGTGACGAGCACAAGGTCGAGTGGGGTCTGCTGCCGTGGGAGACCCGCGCGGCCGCCGACCTGGACGACTCCGCTTCCGGGCCACCGGAATTCGAGTTCTGGATGCGCACCCCGCAGGTGTCCCCGGAACTGGCCCCGGCGATCCTGGCGTACGCCACCGACCTGAACCTGATCGGCACCGCACTGCGACCGCTGGAGGGAATTCGCCAGAGCGGCAACGGAACCGCCTTCCGTTCCGCGGTGACCTCGCACAGCCTGTGGTTCCATCGTGAGTTCCGGACCGACGAATGGTTGCTGCTGCGCCAGGACAGTCCGATCATGTCCGGCGCACGGTGCTTCGGCCGCGGCGATGTGCTCACCGAGGACGGGCAGTTGGTCGCGTCCTACGCGCAGGAGGCCATGGTGCGCTTCCCGCAACCCGATGCCGATGCGGCGGTGCGATGATGGAGCCGAATACCGTGCTGGACAAGAACTCTCAGCAGGATCCGGGGCGGCCCAAGTACCGGGTCGTGCAGTGGGCCACCGGGACCATCGGCGCTCGCGCGCTGCGCGGCGTGATCGGACATCCGGAGCTGGAACTCGTCGGCCTGTTCGTGCATTCCGCCGACAAGGCCGGGCGGGACGCGGGCGAGTTGTGCGGCCTGCCGCCGACCGGCGTGCTCGCGACCGACGACATCGAGCAGATTCTCGACCTGGACGCGGACTGCGTGCTCTACATGCCGCTGCTCTTCGACGGCGACACCGTGGTCCGGCTGCTCACCGCGGGCGCGAACGTGGTGACCACCTGCGGGGCGTTCCATCACCCCGGAAGTATGGATCCCGCACTGCGACACCAGGTTCAGCACGCCTGCGGCCTGGGCCGGTCCTCGGTGCACAGCACCGGGAGCAGCCCCGGATTCATCAGCGAGGCCGTACCGCTGGTGCTGTCCTCGATCCAGCGTCGCCTGGACCGGCTCGCGATCGACGAGTACGCCGATCTGTCGCAACGTGATTCGCCGTCCATGCTGTTCGACATCATGGGATTCGGCAGCGCGCCAACCGAATTCGACCCGGCCCGCGCCGAATACCTCGCCGCGAGCTTCGGCCCCTCGCTACGCCTGCTCGGCGACGCCCTCGGCCAACCCGTGGATTCCCTCACCGCACACGGCGAGGTCGCCACCGCCCGCGAAACCTTCACCATCGCGGCCGGCACGATCGAGCGAGGAACCGTTGCCGCCCAACGCACCACGATCACCGCCATGGTCGGTGACCGCCCCCTGCTGAGCTTCCGCGCCACCTGGTACTGCGGCAAGGACATCGACCCCACCTGGGACCTGCACGACACCGGCTGGCACATATCGGTCGAAGGCGACGCGCCCCTCGAGGTCACCCTCCACTTCCCCATCCCCCTCGACCGCATGGCCGAGATCTCCCCCGCCTACACCGCCAACCGCGCGGTGAACGCCATCCCCGCCGTCTGCGCCGCAGAGCCCGGCATCCGCACCACCCTCGACCTACCGCACATCATCACCCGACTCAGCTGAGCGAATCTGCTTGCGGCGAAACATATCTCACCGCAAGCCTCAACAGACCGGACAATTCGTTCGCTGCGGTCGGGTTCGCCCCGACCGCACGGCAAACGACCACCGGCTGCCGACACATGATTCGAAGGCGTACTCGTCACCGCGCCGTCAGGCATGGTCGGCAAGCGCCGAGGTGAATGCCATGCGCCTGAACCGATCTCGCGACCAGGTCACGCCGGACGGTACGGATGTGAAGCACCGGTTACAGACGGCGGTCACAACGCGTTGCCACCTCTGCCGTATCCGACGCCGCGATGTCACGGCAGCCAGTCGCTCAGTCGGCGGCCAGATCCGACAGGAGCGCATCGACGCGAGCCTGTGCCCGGTCCGCGACGCCCGCACCGGGGGCGGTGTGGACGCGGTCCACTTCGATGGCGGTGAGCGCGGCCTCGGCCACCTCGCGGGGTGAGAGGATTCCGCCGCGGGCGGCGGCCAAGGTGCGCATCGAGGGGGCCGGGGCGTCTGCGGGTGGGGGTGTGATGGCTCCGAGGGCAGCGGAGTTCCGGCCGAGCGGGGTGTCGACCAGGCCGGGGCAAAGAACGGTGGCACCCAGGTTCGGGGATTGCTGTTTGAGTTCCAGGTCGAGGGTTTCGGTGAGGCCGACGACGGCGTGCATGGTGCCGGTGTAGGGGGTGCGGGACGGGAGCGGGGCGAGGCCGCCCGAGGACGCGGTGTTGAGGATGTGGCCGGCGCCCTGCGCGATCAGCAGCGGGGCGAAAGCCTTGACGCCGTGGATGACTCCGAGCATCTTGATGCCGATCATGCGCTGCCAGGTGCGGGCGTCCTGCTCCCACATCGGGGCCGCCGGGCACACCACACCGGCGTTGTTGCAGACCAGATCCACGCGGCCGTACGCGGCCAGGGTGGCCTCGGCCAGGGCCCGCACCGAGGATTCGTCGCTCACATCGGCGACGACGGCGGTGACCTCGGCCCCGGTCTCGCGCAGTGCGGTCGCGGCCTCGGCCAGCCCGTCCGCGCGGATGTCGGAGATGACCACGCGGACCCCGCGCGCGGCGAGCGCCTCGGCCAAGCCGTAGCCGATACCGCTGGCACCGCCGGTGATGACGGCGACCTGCCCCGACTGGATCTGCATTACCGCTCCTCTCAGCAGAACCCTGTGTGAAACAACAGGTTCGAGCGAATCACACGAGTGCGGCCAAGCCTTCCCGCAGGGCACGGTACCCGGCGAGTTGCACAAAGACGGCACAACCGGGCCGCCTGTACGCAATCATGCGTGGAAATTATGTTCTCCATCAGAGTACACATCGTTCTCATACACGTGAACAGCAGATCCGCGAATTCCAGACTCTTGCTTTAGCTATATCTTACGATATAACTTGAGAGCGTGAGTCCACGACGACCTCCGATTCCCGGCGGTATCGGCCCCGGCCCCGGACGCTTCTTCGGCCAGGGCGAGCTGCGGCTGGCACTGCTCGCACTCATCGCCGAGCAACCCGGCCACGGCTACGAACTGATGTCCCGGCTGGAGGATCGCTGCCGCGGCGCGTACCGCCCGAGCGCGGGCGCGGTCTACCCGACCCTGCAACAGCTGGAGGACGAGGGCCTGGCCACGCTCGAGATCACCAGCGGCAGAAAGGTTTTCCACATCACCGAGGCAGGTCGCGCCGAGGTCGACGCGCACGGCGAGACCGTGCGGGAGATCTGGGAGCGTGCCACCGAACGCGGTGAGTGGGGAATGTTCCGCGACCCCGACGCCGCCGAGATCGTCGGTCCCGCACTGCGTCTGTTCAAGACCGCGGTCTCGGTGATCGTGCACGCACACGGCGACCCGGAGGTCGTCGACCGCGTCCGGGCGGTCCTGACCGAGGCCACCGGCGAGCTCCGGCAGCTCAAAACCGATGTCAAACGGGCACACCGGGCTCATCATCAGCAGCGGCGTCGCGGCCGCCGCACCGAGTGATCGCATCTCCCGATACGAAGGTATTCCCATGGCGCACAACGACACCACCGCGCAACAGACCATCGCCGAGGCGACCCCGCCCGGCTCACCCCGCACCCTGCGGACCCGCCTGCTCGACCGCTTCTTCCTGGAGGGGCAGGTCCTGGAGACCGAACAGATCGCCGCGCGCATGCGCCGCATCCGCATCGGCGGCCCGGCCCTGAGCGGCCTGGATTGGCTTCCCGGACAACAGATCCGGATCGCCACCGGCGATCCTGACGCCGACGGCATCATGGGCCGCATCGGCGAGCTGCGCACCTATTCGGTGTGGCACTACGATCCCGACGCCGCCGAGATCCACCTGTGCGTCATGGACCACGGCGACGGCCCCGGAGCCACCTGGGGTCGCGAGGCGAAACCCGGTCTCGCCGTACGCTTCCGCGGCCCCGAGGGCACCTTCACCCTCCGCCCCGACGCCCCCTACCACCTGTTCGCGGGCGAGGAGACCGCCGCGGCCGCCTTCGGCCCGATGCTGCGCGCGGTCCCCGGCCACGTCCCGGTCTACGGCGCGATCGAGTCCGCCACCGAGGCGGACCGCCTCCCCCTGCACCGCGCCGTGGCCCTCACCCGCCCGCTGCGCGGCGCCGCCTCGGCGGCCCGCTCACAAACCCTGCTCGACGCGATCCGCACCATCGACCTGCCCGCCGAACCCGGCGTCGCCTACCTCGCCGGCGAGGCCCGGACCATCCAGATGATCTCCACACACCTTGTCCGCGAACGGCATTGGCCGCGACGCTCGGTCGTCACCAAGCCGTTCTGGACCCCGGGCAAACGCGGTATGGACTGACCCGGCTCAGCGCTTGGCGGCCGTCAGCTTGGCGATATTCGCCCGGAAATCCTCGCTCTGGAAGGTGAGATCCTCTGCGGTGAGGGCGAAGTCGAGCGTTTGCAACACCGTGTGCTCGAGCTGCATGTTGAACAGGCGCTTGGTGGCCTCCACGGCCTGCTGCGGTAGTTCGAGGATGCGCTGGGCGCAGGCCAGGGCCTCGGCGACCGGATCGGCGACGACGTGGTTGGCCAAACCCATCTCCCGGGCCTGTTCGGCGCGGATGCGCGCACCGGTGATGGCGTATTCCTTGGCCAGCAGCATGCTGGTGTGCAGCGGCCAGGTGAGCGGGCCACCGTCGGCGGCGACCAGGCCGACCTGCACGTGCGGATCGGCCAGGTACGCGGTCTCGGCGATGTAGACCAGATCGCTCAAAGCGACCAGGCTGCAACCCAATCCGACGGCCGGGCCGTTCACCGCGGCGATCACCGGAATCCGGCAGCGCGCCATCCCCAGCACGATGTCGCGACCGTCGGCGATGGACTTCGCCCGCAACGCGCGGTCGTTGCTCAACTCGTCGAGGTACGCGAAATCCCCGCCCGCGGAGAACGCGCGACCGGCGCCGGTCAGCACCGCCACCCGTGCCGTCGGGTCGGCGCTGAGCTGCGGCCACAGCCGGGCCAGCCCGGAGTGCAGCGAATCGTTGACCGCGTTGAGCGCGTCGGGACGGTTGAGGGTGATGATCCGGACCGGTCCCTCGGCGCGAACGTCGATTTCGGCGGGCATGTCGTACATGTCAAACTCCCAATCCCAGGATGCGTGCGGCGATGATGTTCTTCTGAATCTGCGAGGTCCCGCCCATGACGCTCTGCGCCCGGCTGTACATGTAGGAACCGAGTAGTTCGGGATCGCGGCTGCCGCCCACGCTCAGCGCGGCATGTCCGACCGACTGATCGACCCAGGTCATGAGCAGTTTGTCCAGCGATCCGTCCGGACCGTGGGTGACCCCGTCGAGCTGTTCGGACAGGCGGCGGCGCACGTGCAGCCGCAGCATCTCGGTCTGCACCGCGGCCCAGGCGAGTTCGGGCGGAGTCGGCCCGTCCACGCGGGATGCCAACTGGCGCACCAGCTTTCCGTATCGGGCGGCGAATCCGAGGGTGGCGGGTTCGCGCTCGTGCCCGACCACGGTCATGGCCATCTTCCAGCCGTCACCGGGTTCGCCGACGAGTTGATCGGCGGGCACGGTCGCACCGTCGAAACGCACCTGCCCGAACTCCCGGGTGACGCCGCTGATCATCTGCAACGGCCGCTGCTCCACGCCGGGCTGATGCATCGAGATGATGAACGCCGAAATCCCTTTGTGCCGAGGCACATCCGAGTCGGTGCGGGCCAGCAGCAGACACCAGTCCGCGACATCGGAGTAGCTGGTCCAGATCTTGTGCCCGTGGATGACGTAGTGATCACCCTCGCGCGTGGCGGTGGTGGTCAGCGCGGCCAGATCCGAGCCCGCGCCCGGTTCGCTGAACCCCTGGCACCAGCGTTCGGTGCCGTTGATCATCCCGGGCAGGAACCGCTGCTGCAATTCCTTGCTGCCGTGCCGCCCCAGACCCTGCACCAGATAGCCCAGGCTCGGCCGCGGCGGGGCCCCGGCGATGGCGAGTTCCTCGTCCAGGATGACGTCGAACACCGGCGGCAACTCCTGCCCGCCGAACTCCCGGGGCCAGGTCACGCCGAAGAATCCCGCCGCGTACAGGGCCTGATGCCATTCGCCCTGCCGCGCCCAGTACTCATCGCCCGAGGTCGGGAAGCGCCCGGCGATCTCGGCCAGCCAGTCCCGCAGACGCGCCCGGAATTCGGCCTCTTCGGGGGAATCACGAAAGTCCACGACCGCACTCCTTCGAATCGTCAAAGCTCACAACCGATCTCCTTCGAGAGCACGGCGAACAGTTCCGCCTCGTCGAGTGGATTACCTGCGCCGCGCCGAATGAATTACGTGAGCCCACAGTCGATCTCCTCCAACCGCACCGGGAACAGTTCCGTCGAGGTCATCACGCGACGCAGATACACGTGCGCGAGGCATTCCCAGGTGTTGCCGATGCCGCCGTGCACCTGAATGGCCGTCTCGCACACCGTCAATGCCGATCGCGCGCAATAGATCTTGGCGATCTGCCCGGCTCGGATGGCTTCGGTGGGAGTGAGTTCGTCCACCGCCCAGGCCGCATGCCGCAGCACGCTGATGCAGCCCTCGATCAGCGCCTGACTCTCGGCGAGCAGATGCGCGACTGCCTGGTACGAGCCGATCGTATTGCCGTACTGCTCACGCACTTTCGCGTAGTCGACCGCGAGAGCCTGTGCGCCCCGGGCACATCCGACCAGATCCGCGCTGGTCGCGGTGAGCGCCAACGCCTGCCAGTGGCCGAGTTGTTCGGCGCTGAGTTCACCGAGCGGTTCGGGTTCACCGCTGATCGCCGCGTCGTGACGGGTCAGATCGGCGCTCGGCGAATCCTCGCCGACCCCCGCGGCCAGCAGCCGCGGCCCGTCCACGATCAGCACCCGATCGGCGTCGACGGCGTCGATGGCGCGGTTGCCCACCGCGACGGTCCAGCGCACGGCGGCGTCCCCGGACTGCCCACGCAGGTCGTCGGCCAGCACCGGCCCGAGGAACGGCACGTCGACCAGGCCGCGCGCGAACTCCTCCGCGACGATCGCGACCTCGACACCGGAGGCCCCGTCCGACCGCAGCGCCCGCCACCCGGTCTGCGCGACCGTGTTCTCCAACCTGTTCAGCCGAGCCCGGTCGTCCAGCCCCAGCACCGAACCCGGTCCCAGATCGTCGGCCAGTTTCGCGGCGGCGTCACGCAGCTGCCGCTGTTCACTCGTGTATCTGACGTCCATACTGCTCCTTGAGAATTCGGCGCAACACCTTGCCCGACGGCAGTCGGGGAATCTCGGATACGAAGACCACGCGACGCAACCGCTTGTATCCGGCCAGCCGCTCGGCGACCAGCGCGGCGAGCTCGTCGGCGGTGACCTCCGGGACGACCTCGGCGGCCCGGGTGACCGCCGCGACGATCGCCTCGCCGTCGCCCGGATCGGCCACCCCGAACACCGCGCAGTCGCCCACTCCCGGATGCGCGTGCAGCACGGCCTCGATCTCGGCGGGCGCGACCTGGAAGCCGCGCACCTTGATCATCTCCTTGGATCGATCGGTGAGCCGGATCCAGCCGTCGGCGTCGATACTGCCGACATCACCGGTGCGGTACCAGCCGTCGTCGAAGGCGCTCGCGGTCGCCTCGTCCGGAAGATATCCGGCCATGAGCGACGCCGACCGCGCCTGGAGCTCACCGATCTCCCCGGGCCCCAACGGTTCTCGGGTCTCCAGCGAGATCGCGCGCAGCCGCACCCCGGGCGCGGCCTTGCCGACGCTGTCCAATCGCACGTCGCCGATCGGGCTGCACGCGATGACCGGCAGCTCACTGGCACCGTAGGCGGGCAGCCAGGGCACACCCGTTCGCGCGGTGACGGTTTCGGCGACACCGGCCGCGACCGGGGTCGCACCCCACATGATGTACCGCAGCGAGGACAGATCGTAGGACTCGAGTTCGGGATGGGCGGCCAACGCCAGAGCTATTGGCGCAACGGCCATTTCGATGGTGATCCGATCCTGCGCGATACAGCTGAGCATGCGTTCGAGATCGAACCGTCGATGCAGTCGCATCCACGCCCCGGCTTGAAGCACGGTGACGATGTTCAGCAGACCCAGGATGTGCGAGGGCGGGGTGAGAATCTGTAGGCGGTCATAGGAATTCAGCTCGAGCACCTTGATCCAGTGCTGCACCGCCGCGGCCATCGAGGCATGGGTGTGCCGCACGGCCTTGGGCAGACCCGTTGTGCCGGAACTGAATACGAGTACCGCGTCGGACGCCGGATCGGGACGTGCGGCAGCGGGTGTGCGCGGCGTTATCGGCTCGTCCAGATGCCGCATCGGCAACATCTCCGCGAGCAGCGGCGAATCACCCACGCCCAGCACGGGTTCGGTGAGCATGAGCGCGTGCTCGAGTTCGGTCCGCTTCCAGGACGGGCTGATCAACACCACCGTCGCGCCCAGCTGCCACAACCCCAGCACCGCGACCACGAACTCCGGCCGATTGCCGGACATCAGCGCGACGCGATCCCCCGCCCGCACCCCGCGCTCGGCAAGTTCGGCCGCCAGGCCCGCGGCGAGCCGATCCAACTCACCCCGCGAGTACTCCCGGTCCTCGAAGACCAACGCGACCGGATCGGCCCGCAGCGCCGTCGCGACACCCGGCGCGCTCACGACGACGCCTCGGCACGCGAGGGCGCGACAGGGAGACCTGTGCGCCGAGTGGTGCACACCACCATCGCAGCCATCCAATCTCATTGATGAGAATCTAATTCTCTCTATACTAGAATCTTAATACCAGAGGAGGGTAGTTCATGGCGAGACCACCGATGTTCCAGCGCGCGACCGTCACCAGGATCAGCAAGGAGAGCGCGGACGCGCGCACCTTCGTGCTGGCCCCGCACGAAGGGCCGATCACGTACCGCGCCGGGCAGTTCTGCACGTTCCGGGTGGAGGTGGACGGCCGAACCCTGTTCCGCTCGTACTCGATGTCCAGCGCGCCCGAAACCGACGGCGAACTGATGACCACGGTCAAGCGCGTACCCGGCGGCGCGGTCTCGAACTGGCTGCACGACAACCTGGTCGAGGGCGACGAAGTGGAGATGTCGCAGGCCGCGGGCCGATTCTGTCTGCGCGACACGCAGGTCCCGCTGCTCGGATTCAGCGGCGGCAGCGGTATCACCCCGGTGCTGTCGCTGACCAAGAGCGCCCTGGCCACCACCGCACGTCGCGTGCGGCTGCTGTGCGCGGACCGCGATCCGGAATCGGTGATCTTCGACACCGCCCTGACCGAACTGGCCGCGAAGTATCCCGGACGGCTCAGCGTAATCCGGCATCTGGATTCGGCGAGCGGATTCCTCACCCCCGAGGCGATCGCCGAATTCGTCGGGTTCGACGGTGCGGCCGACAGCTACATCTGCGGCCCGGAACCGTTCATGGAGATGATCGAGAAGGCCCTGCCCGGACCGGGTCTGATCTTCAGCGAGCGATTCGGCGCGCCGGTGCCGGTACTGCCCGAGACACCCACGGCCGAAACCCCCGCGGTGACGCCCTCGATACCCGAAACCCCCACGGCCCCGGCAAAACCCGCCGGTGAGGGTTCGGTCACGATCATCCTGAACCGCAA
This sequence comes from Nocardia macrotermitis, assembly GCF_009604405.1. Classification (GTDB taxonomy): domain Bacteria; phylum Actinomycetota; class Actinomycetes; order Mycobacteriales; family Mycobacteriaceae; genus Nocardia; species Nocardia macrotermitis. The sequence continues at coordinate 313,830 of NZ_WEGK01000003.1, read as the reverse complement.
GAAGAAGACGGTCCCGCGCAAGGACGGCGAAACCCTGCTGGAGAGCGCCCGTCGCGCGGGCCTGACCCCGCCCTTCTCCTGCGAGTCCGGCAACTGCGCCACCTGCATGGCCAAGGTCCTGAAAGGCCATGCGACGCTGCGGCAGAACAACGCCCTCACCGACGACGAACTCGACGAAGGCTACGTGCTGACCTGCCAGGCGATCCCCGATACCGACTCCATCACCGTCGACTACGAGTAGAACGAGCCCGGCCCCGTGCGGCGGATCCCAGCCGATCCGCCGCACGGGGCCTCGCGCGTGCCGGGAATCTCACCCGTCGCGCCGCCGGATTGCTCTACCCTCCGGGCCGGACCACGCCGCACCCGCCACGTCGCACCCGCCGAAGCGGGCTGCCACACGTCCGGAATCTCCCACAATTAGCTGCACGACAAAGACTTTCAGCGACCGGCTTCGCCCAGCACCGGGGGCGGGCCGTACACGTGCTCGTACCCGGCGACCTTGATCGGATTGCGGATCAGCCGGAAATCGCCCGCGGTGATGATCGCTTCCGGGGTCGCGGCCAGCGCCTCGGGGAGCGTGCGGACCGCTGCTGCGGGAATCCCCAAGGGCCGCAGTCGATTCTGCCAACCCGCTGCGGTATCGGTGGCCAGGGCCGCGGTGACCGCGTCGAGCACTTCCTCACGGCGGGAAGCACGTTCGGCCATCGTCTCGAAACCGCCGACCCCGGCCTCGGCAGCAAAAGTCTTCCAGAATCCGTCGTGCGTGATGAACAGCGCCAGATGCCCCTCGGCAGTCGGGAAGAGTTGCGCCGGAACGTAATACGAATGCGCGCCGAACGGACGACGTCGAGGCTCGGCACCGGTCCCCAGGTAAGCGGCGGCGTGATAGTTGAGCTGGGAGAGCATCACGTCGTAGAGCGAGACGTCGACCTGCCCGCCCCGCCCGGACACGATCTGCGCGAGCAGCCCCAACGCGGCGGTCAAACCGGTCGAATTGTCCGCGGAGGAGTACCCCGGCAGCGTCGGCGGCCCGTCCGGATCCCCGGTCATGGCCGCGATCCCGGTCGACGCCTGGACGACGTAGTCGAACGCCGGATCATCCCCACCGTCCAACCCGAACCCGGTGATGGCCACGCAGACGATCCGCTCGTTCCACCGACGCAGCGCCTCGAAGGTCAACCCCAACCGCCGAATCGCCGAGGGCTTCAGATTCACCAGCAGCGCATGCGATTCCGCGACCAGCTCCCCCAGCCGCTGCTGCCCCTCCGGCGAGGTCAGATCGATGACCAGACTGCGCTTTCCGCGATTGAGACTCGCGAAATAGGTATCGCTGACCTGCCGCGAGATCTCGCCCGAGGCGGGTTCCAGCTTGGTCACCTCCGCCCCCAGATCGGCCAGCATCATGGTCGCGTAGGGCCCGGCCAGCATGGTGCCGACCTCCAGGATCCGGATTCCGGCCAGCGGACCACCACCGGTCGCCTCGGTATCCGGCTCCGGCGACACTCGTCCATCCGCTCGCATCCGCATCACCCGTTCTCCACGAACCCCGCCACCGCGAGATCCCGCCGACGTTCCGAATTCCCTTGCCGTGCAAGGACCTAACGCAAATCCCGGGCGACCTCGGCGATCATCTCGCGGGTGCGCCGCTTGGAGGCACGCAACTCGTCGAGCGTGTCCCCGATCGGCAGCAGCCGCACCGACACATCCGTCGCCCCGGCCTCGGCGTACCTGCGCAGCCCCGCCGCGATCGCCGCCTCGTCCCCGGCGATACACATATCGCCGACATTGCGAGCGTCGCCCTGATCCAGCAGCCGTTGATAATTCGGCGACACCTCGGCCTCGGCGAGAATCCGGTTGGCCCGCTCCTTGGCCTGATCCACCTCGTCCGGACGGCACAGGCACACCGGCAGTCCGGCCACGATGCGCGGCGCGGGACGTCCCGCCTCGGCGGCGGCTTTGGTGATCTTGGGCGCGATGTGGTCCGCGATCGCGCGTTCGTCGGCCATCCACAGCACCGTGCCGTCGGCCCGCTCCCCCGCGATCCGCAACATCACCGGTCCCAGCGCGGCCACCAGCACCGGAATCGGCGCGACCGGACCGAGGTCCAGCGGGTTGTGCACGGTGAACGTCTCGTTCTCGACATCCACCGAACCCGGCCCGCGCAGTGCGGGATTCAGCACATCGAGGTAGTCGCGGGTGTAGGCGGCGGGCTTGTCGTAGGGCAGGCCCAGCATGTCCCGCACGATCCAGTGATGCGACGGGCCGACCCCGAGCGCCAACCGCCCGCTCGCCGCCGCTTGCGTCGAAAGCGCCTGCCGGGCAAGGGCGATCGGGTGTTGCGCCTGCAAAGGCACTACGGCCGTACCCAATTCGATGCGCGAGGTCTTCAGCCCCATCAGCGCGATGGTGATCAGCGCGTCGAAATCGGTGGGTATCTGCGGAATCCAGGCGGTGTCCAGCCCGGCCGACTCGGCCCATTCGATATCGGCCAGCATCCGGTCGAGTTTGCGCGCGGCATCGCCCTTCTCCGGGCCGATCATCACTCCGATACGCACGAATTTCCTCCAGTTCCAAGCACTTTCACAGCGCGATGGGCGACAGCGGGTTCAGGACGAGGCCGGTGTGCCGGTCAGTTTGCGGATCTCGGTGACCAGCACCTCCAGCGCCGTACCGGTCGGGAACACCGCCGCGGCCCCGGCCTCCTCCAGCCGCGACACGTCGGCCTGCGGAATCGTGCCGCCCACGACCACGGCGATATCCCCGGCATCGGCGGCCCGCAGCGCGTCCACCACTCGTTTGGTCAGCGCCAGATGCGCGCCGGACAGGATGCTCAGCCCGACCACGGCCACATCCTCCTGCAACGCGATGGACACGATGTCCTCCACGCGCTGGCGGATCCCGGTGTAGATCACCTCGAATCCCGCGTCGCGCAGCGTGCGCGCGACGATCTTCGCGCCGCGATCATGTCCGTCCAGACCGGGCTTGGCGACCAGCACCCGCGCGGTCATCAGAACACCACCGGCTGCTGGAATTCGCCCCACACCGACTTCAGCGCGGCGGTCATCTCCCCGACCGTGCAGTAGGCGTTGGCACAGTCGATCAGGCGGTCCATCAGATTCTCGTCTCCCTCGGCGGCGCGCGACAGCGCGGCCAGCGTGGATTCCACTGCGGCGGAATCCCTTTCGGCCTTGACCTTGGCCAGGCGTTGCAACTGCACCTCGCGGCCCTGCGCATCGAGTTCGTAGGTGCCGATATCGGGCGCGGGCTCGTCGGAGACGAACCGGTTCACCCCGACCACCGGACGCTCGCCCGATTCGATCTCCTGATGCGCTTTGTATGCCTCGTCGGCAATGAGGCCCTGTAGATAACCGTCCTCGATGCAGCGCACCATGCCGCCGTGCTGATCCAGATCGGCCATGATCTCGACGATGCGCGCCTCGGTCTCGTCGGTCAGCGCCTCGACGAAGTACGAGCCGCCGAGCGGATCCGCGACCCGGGTCACGCCGGTCTCGTAGGCCAGGATCTGCTGGGTGCGCAGCGCCAGCGTCGCGGATTCCTCGCTGGGCAGCGCGAACGGCTCGTCCCAGGCCGCGGTGAACATCGACTGCACCCCGCCCAGCACCGAAGCCATTGCCTCGTAAGCGATTCGGACCAGATTGTTCTGCGCCTGCGGCGCGTACAGCGAGGCGCCGCCCGATACACAGCCGAACCGGAACATCGACGCCTTGTCCTTGGTCGCGCCGTATCGCTCGCGCACGATCGTGGCCCAACGACGCCGTCCCGCACGGTATTTCGCGATCTCCTCGAAGAAATCGCCGTGCGTGTAGAAGAAAAAGGACACCTGCGGCGCGAACTGGTCGATACTCATCCGGCCGCGTTCGACGACGGTGTCGCAGTAGGTCACACCATCGGCCAGCGTGAACGCCATCTCCTGCACCGCCGTGGCGCCCGCATCGCGAAAGTGCGCGCCCGCCACCGAGATCGCGTTGAATCGCGGCACCTGCGCGGCACAGAACTCGATGGTGTCGGCGATCAACCGCAGCGACGGTTCGGGCGGCCAGATCCAGGTGCCGCGCGAGGCGTACTCCTTGAGGATGTCGTTCTGGATCGTGCCGGTGAGCTTTTCGCGCGGCACGCCCTTCTTCTCCGCGGCCGCGACGTAGAACGCCAGCAGGATCGCGGCGGTGCCGTTGATGGTGAAGCTGGTGGAGATCTTGTCCAAAGGTATGCCGTCGAACAGGATCTCGGCGTCGGCGAGGGTGTCCACCGCGACGCCGACCCGCCCGACCTCCTCGCTCACCTCGGGATCGTCGGAGTCGTAACCACATTGGGTCGGCAGATCCAACGCCACCGACAGCCCGGTACCGCCCTGTTCGAGCAGATACCGGTAGCGCCGGTTGGACTCCTCGGCGGTGCCGAAGCCGGAGTACTGCCGGAAGGTCCACAGCCGCCCCCGATAGCCGGAGGCGAAGTTTCCGCGCGTGAAGGGGTACTCGCCCGGCGCGGGCGGATCGGCTCGCCGATCCTGCGGTCCGTACACCGCGTCGAGCGGGATCCTGGACGAGGTCTGCACTTCGTTGTTCATCAGTGAATACGGTACTTGCCAAAAAAGAGAATGCCAATACCATCAGGTGTGAATGCCTGATCACGAACCCGTTGCGACCGAGGAGCACGATGTCCGACCACCTACCGCTGACCGACCGCACGATGGTGATCTCCGGCGCGAGCCGCGGCATCGGCCTGGCGATCGCCCTCGCCGCCGCCCGCCAGGGGGCCAATGTGGCGCTGCTGGCCAAGACCGCCGAACCCCATCCGCGCCTGCCCGGCACCGTGCACACCGCCGCCGCCGAAATCGAGGCGGCCGGAGGTAAGGCCGCGGCCGTCGTCGGTGACGTGCGTCGCGCGGAGGATGTCGAACGCGTGGTGAACACGGCGGTGGAACGCTTCGGCGGCGTCGACATCTGCATCAACAACGCCAGCGCCATCGCGACCGAACCCACCGAACAGCTCGCGCCCAAGAAGTTCGCGCTGATGACCGACATCAATCTGCACGGCACCTTCCTGCTCACCCAGGCCTGCCTGCCGCACCTGCGCAAGTCGGCCAACCCGCACGTGCTGACCATCGCCCCGCCGATCAACATGAATCCGCGCTGGCTCGGCGCGCACCCCTCCTACACGCTGTCCAAATACGGGATGACGCTGCTCTCGCAGGGCTGGGCCGCCGAATTCGCCGATGCCGGAATAGCTTTCAACTGCCTGTGGCCGCAGACGTACATCGCCACCTCGGCGGTGGCGAACCTGCGGGACGGCGAGAATCAGCTCGCCGCCGCGCGCAGCCCCGAGATCATGGCCGACGCCGCGGCCGCGATCCTGACCCGCCCGGCGCGCAAGACCACCGGCAACTGCTTCCTCGACGCCGACGCCCTGTCCCTGTACGCCGGCGTCGAGGACTTCTCCCGCTACGGCGGCGGCCCGAATCCCACGCCGGACCTGTTCCTGGACTGAGTTCGGTATCCCACGGACCGCGAAAAGAGCTGGTGCACATGACAATCGACAACACTCCCGCCGAACGCTACGAAGCCGGACTCCAGGTCCGCCGGGAGGTGGTCGGCGCGGAGTACGTCGAACGCGCCCTGGCCTCGGCCACCGATTTCTCCGGCCCACTCCAGGATCTGGTCACCGAATACTGCTGGGGCGCGGTCTGGACCAGGGACGGCCTGGACCGCCGCACCCGCTCGATGCTCACCCTGTCCATGCTCACCGCCCTGAACCGGTCGGCCGAATTCGCCACCCACGTGCGCGCGGCCCTCACCAACGGCGTCACCCCCGACGAGATCCGCGAGGTGTTGCTGCACGCGACCGTCTACGCGGGCGTACCGGCCGGGGTCGAAGCGTTCCGGATCGCCGGACCGATCATCGCGGAGCACGCCGGACCATAGCCGTCCCCGCACCCCCGAACGCGAGGCACCAGTACGGATGCCTCGCGTTCGCACGTTCCGAGCCATCACAGAATGTGATAATCCCAGTTTGTAAATGATACTTGTTTATTTGGAGAATCTGCTTACCATAAATGCCTAGCGAGACCTCGATCACATTCGCGAGCTCGCTTTCATATCGCCCTGCTTCAGGAGCTCTCCATGTCCACCACCGAAACCAGTCCTCCGCCGGACAACCTCGACAGTCCTGCCGAGATCGACACCGGCCGCCTGGACGGGGCCTCACGACTGCGGATCTTCACCATCCTGGTCGTCATCGTCCTGTACACCGAGGTCGTCCCGCTGCAATACACGATGGTCTCGGCAGCGCTACAGAAGATGACCAAGACGTTCACGAACGTCGGCGGCAACATCAACTGGGCGGTCATCATCCTGGGGCTGGTGGGTGCGGCCGCGACACCGCTGATCGGCAAGGCCAGCGACGCCTGGGGTAAGAAGAAGCTGTTCCTGGCCACCGGCGTCTGCTTCTTCGTCGGCTGCGTCATCTGCGCGCTGACCAGCAGCTGGACCATCTTCCTGATCGGCCGCGGGCTGGCGGCGTTCTCCATCGCCAGCCAGGTGGTCGCCTACGGTCTGATCCGAGATCTCATCCCGCGCAAGTACATTCCGCTCGGCGTCGGCATGATCGGGGCCGGACTGGGCTTCTCCGGCGCCATCGCACCGCTGATCGGCGGCTTCCTGGTCGACCACTACGACTGGCGCGCGATGTTCTGGTTCCTGGCCGCGTTCACCCTGGTGCTGACGCCGCTGGTGATCTGGATCGTACCCGAGACGAAGCTGCGGGTGCGCGAGCGCATCGACCCGTTCGGCGCGATCCTGCTGTCCGCGGGCGCGCTGTTCACCCTGCTCTACCTGGACAACGGCCAGACCTGGGGCTGGGGTCGACCGTCGGCGCTGGCCTGGCTCATCGGCGGCGTGCTCATGCTGGTGCTGTTCGTGGTGGTCGAGTTCAACGTGTCCCGGCCGATCATGGATATGAAACTGCTGGTCAACCCGAAGGTCAGTCTCACCCTGCTGATGACCGCGTTCGGCGTCGGCATCACCGCGGTGCAACCACTGGCGCTGGGGTACATGACGCAGACTCCGAACCAGGACGGACTACGCGAGAATGTCGTGCAAGGCGTTGTGGCACAAGCACATCAGATGACGGGTATGACCCTCCCGGCCAATCTCGTGCACGTGAATTTCGATCCCGGATACACCTACGGCAACGGCTTCAGCATGCTGGGATACGCACTGCACGTGGGCATCTGGGCCGGTCTGCTCGGCATGGTCATCGGCCCGTTCGCCGGCGCGATGGCCCGGAAGCTCGGCGCGCGCATCCCCGCGATCCTGGCCTTCTCCATCCTGACCGTCTCGGGTATCGGCTTCGTCGTGTTCCACTACAGCTGGATCACCTATCTGGTGCTGTATCTGTTGGCGGGCATCGGATTCGGCTTCTTCTACGCCGCGGGGCCCAACCTCATCATCGACGCGGTACCGCAGGAACAGCAGGGCATCAGCGCGGGCATGCTCGGGGTGACCATGAGTATGGGTTCGGCCGTCTGCATGGCGGTCACCACCGCGCTGCTGAACAACCATCCGGTCAAGGCGCACATCGATGTGATGGGGCATTCGACCGTCCAGACGATCCCGCAGGTCTTCGCCGACCGGGGGTACACGCTGAGTTTCTGGGTGGTGCTGGCCACCACGATCGTCGCGCTGATCGTCGCGATAGTCATGCGGCACGGCCGCAGCCCGGCCACCGGCGGTGCCGAGGTCGCCAACCAGGGATAGCGAAAACCCCGGTGCCCGAATCTTTTTCGGGCACCGGGGTTCGTTCGTGGTCGTGATCAGCGAACCGGAGTCTGCTCCAGCGCGGGGATCACCGGGACGGCCGGGCCGTCGTGACCCAGGTGCGCGTCCACACCCTGCACGGCGTCACCGTGCACGCTGACCTGCATGACGACCGGCGCGTAACCGCTCACCACGACGGTGTAGTCACCATCGGACAGGTTGCCGAAGGTGTAGCCGCCGTCCGGACCGGTGGTCATGGTGTCCACCACGTGCCCGGCCGGATCCATCAGCGTCACCTGCGCGTCGTGCAGCGGCCGATCGTCCGAGCGGACCCGGACCACACCGCTCAACCGCGCACCCGGCCGCAGCATGACCGCGATCTCGGTGATACCCGCACCGCTGACCAGCACCGGAACAGCCGTCGGATGGAAGCCGTCGGCACTCACCGCGACGATGAACTCGCCCTCGGGCAGATCGGACAGCCCGAACCGGCCCAGGATGTCCGTCTCGGCCGAGGCCACGACCTCACCGCGCGGGTCCAGCGCCGCGACGCGCGCCTCGGGCACCGGATCGTCGCCGGGTTCCCGGGTGACGGTTCCGGCCAGCGCGCCCATGCCGCCGAGGGTCACCTCGCTCAGCGTCGGGACCTGGCCCACGGTGATGGTCGAGGCGTCGGGGCGACGGCCCTCCGCCGAGGCGATCAGCACGTACGAACCCGCGGCCGGCACGGCGAATTCGAAGTAGCCGTCGTGCCGGGTGGCGGCCCGCCCGAGCTGGCTACCCGACGTCGAGATCAGCGTCAGCGTGGCACCGGCCACGACCGGCCCGCCCACATCGCGCACCCGGCCGTAGATCGAAGGGCCGGTGACGGTTTCGGCGACCGGCTCACCCGCGTAACGATCGGCAGCGACCTGCACCGCGGCCGAGACGACGCCCGCGACCGGCAGCGAATCCACTTCCGCGGCAACGATATCGACCTCGTCGACGGTGTGCGCGACCGCGGCCTCCGCGGCGGCGGCAGCGGCACGGCGCACCGGGATCAGCAGTGCGATGATCGCGGCCACGACCGACACACCACATCCGATCAGCAGACCCGTGCGGAACCCGTTCTCGGTCGGAATGCTGTGCCCGCCGAAGTTGACGCTCAGCTGCGCCAGCACCACACCGATGACGGCCGCGGACACCGAGGTGCCGATCGAACGCATCAGAGTGTTGAAGCTGTTGGCCGCCGCGGATTCGGACACCGGCACCCCGCCCATGATCAGCGCGGGCATCGCGCCGTAGGCGAATCCGGTACCCGAGCTGATGATGATCGTGACGATCATCAGCGTCCACGGGTTGCCCATCAGCACCATCGACAGGCCGTAACCGATGGCCATGATCAGCGCGCCGAGCGCCAGGGTCACCTTCGGTCCGCGCGCCGCCGACAGCTTGGCGCTGGGCACCGACAGCAGCATCATCATCAGCCCACCGGGCGCCATGAACAGGCCCATCGCCATCATCGACTGGCCCAGGCCGTAGCCGGTGATCTTGGGCAGTTGCAGCAACTGCGGGACGATCAGCGACTGCGAGTACATCGCGACACCGATGCCGATCGACGCGATGTTGGTCATCAGCACCTGCGGACGCGCGGTGGTGCGCAGATCCACCAGCGGTGTGCTGTTGCGCAACTCCCACCAGCCCCACGCCAGCAGCACCACGACCGCGCCGACGAACAGGCAGATGATGCTGGCACTACCCCAGCCCCACGAACCGCCCTTGGACACCGCGAGCAGCAGGCACACCAGTCCGACCCCGAGTCCGACCGCGCCGAGCACGTCGAAACGTCCGGCCGCGCCGGCCGCCGGGATCGCGGGCAACACGAAGTACATCAGCGCCGCGACGATCACCCCGGCCACCGCGACTCCCCAGAACAGCACCCGCCAGTTGCTGTACTGCACGACCGCCGCGGCCAGCGGCAGCCCCAGCGCGCCACCGATACCCAGCGACGAGCTGATCAGCGCGATACCCGAACCGAGCTTCTCGGGCGGCAGCAGATCACGCAGGGCGGCGATGCCGACCGGAATGATGCCCACGCTCATGCCCTGTAGGCCACGGCCGATGATCATCGGCCACAGCGACGAGGACAGCGCGCACACCACCGAACCCACGATCAGCGGGATGGTCGAGGCCACCAGCACCTGACGTTTTCCGTACATGTCGCCGAGGCGTCCGGCCACCGGCGTGCAGACCGCCGCGACCAGCAGGCTCGCGGTCACCACCCAGGTCGCGTTCGTCGTCGAGGTGTGCAGCAGCTGCGGCATCTGTCCCAGCAGCGGAATCACCAATGTCTGCGTCAGTGACGCGACGATACCGGCGATCGCCAGCACCGCCAGGATGCCGCCGGAGCGGGCGGCAGGTTTTGTTTCGGCCACGTCTATCTCCTTACGAGTCACGCCGTTAATATGTAGTATGCATAGCATGTGCGTTATGCACAACAATTGCTGAGTGCACAAGGATGTGGCGTCCGTCTCGTCGACAGCCCCACGGCGAGGACGGCGGAAGGGAGTTCAGCATGAACGGGCCGGTGGAAATGGTCGAATTCGAGAGCATGCTGCTCACGAAGTACACTCTCGATCCGCGCTTCCGCAGCGGTAACGGCCTGCTCGAGCGCAGCGCCTACCTGCTGCTGAGCCGCATCGAAGTGGCCGGGCCGCAATCCATCCGGCAGTTCGGCGACGCGCTGCGCCTGGACGCCTCGACCCTGAACCGCCAGACCCGCGCGATGCTGCGGGACCGGCTCGTCGAGCGGATCCCCGATCCCGACGGCGGTATCGCGCGCAAGTTCCAGCTCACCGAGACCGGGCGCCGCCTGCTGCACGCCGCCCGCGCGGTCCACCTCGACGGTATGAACCGCATCATGGCCGACTGGTCCGCGGCGGATATCACCGCCTTCGCCGCCTACCTGCGCCGCTTCAACCTCGGTATCGAACGTCTCGACGGGCGCGGCTGGCCCCGCCCCGACACCCGCGAAACCACCCCGGCGAACCCCCGCTGATTCCCGTCCCGGACCGCGCGGACCGGAACGTATACGCTTCGGGCAACAACCACGCAATATGGACTCGATACCGTCACCACCGTCAACCGCCCCATACGGGGGACCGAACGATCGGAGGTGTGAGATTGGCCGAAGTTCGCAGCGCGCCAACGGCGATGCCCGCATTCGGTGCTGCCACAACCGCGTCTCCGCTTGCGGCACACGGGCTTTCGGCGCACCGGATGCGCGGGGTGCGCCGGAAAGCACGACTCCGGTGTCTCGGATCATCCGTGCGCGGCAGCCGCATTCCGGCCGCCGCGACAGCAACGGATCGGCAGGAGCATCGCTGCCCACCCGAGAGTGACCGACGGATTCGATCGGTCCGGCGCACGATCGCCGTCGACGTCGAGGGGGCTCGGTCATGACGCCGCGCATCGACCTGCACAACATCGGCGAGCAGCTGCGCGCGGTCGACACGGTGCTGCGGCGGCAATATCCCGGCGATCGGCCGGGGCAGCCCGTGCACACCGTGTACGTGAACGGCGCGCATGCCGCGGTGGACCTGCCGGGCGAATGGGGCGCCACCGCACTGCGGCTGTCCGATCAGCATGCCGAACAACTGCTCGAGCTGGTCGGTCCGGGCGTACTCGCGCGGACCCGGAACATGTTGCGGCAACGGCCCATTCAGGATCTGCGACTGGATTTCGAGGACGGCTACGGCATCCGGGGCGATGCGGTGGAGGACAACGACGCGAGATGGGCGGGACGCGTGCTCGCCGCGCTGCCCCCGGCGGTGTTCTCGCGCGGGGTGCGGGTCAAGGGGCTGACCGTCGGCGAATACGACCGGGCGATCCGCACGCTGGAACTGGTCCTGGACGGGGCCGGGGGCGTCCCCGAGGGTTTCGTGTTCACCGTGCCGAAGCTGCGCGCCGTCGAACAGGTGAAGGTCGCCGTGCAGGTGTGCGAGCTGCTGGAGAGTGTGCACGGGATCGCCTCGGGCACACTGCGTTTCGAATTGCAGATCGAGAGCCCACAGGCGGTGATCGCGGCCGACGGTTCCGCGGTGGTCGCCCGCGCGATCCAGCGCTCGGGCGGACGCTGCACCGGATTGCACTACGGCACTTACGATTACAGCGCGGCCTGCGGTATCGCACCGCAGTTCCAGTCGCTGGAGCATCCGGTCGCCGATCACGCCAAGACGATCATGCAGGTCGCGGCCGCGCAAACCGGGGTGTGGGTGTGCGACGGCTCGACGCAGGTGCTGCCGGTCGGCGATACCGCTCCCGCCGCGCTCGAACGGCACTTCCGCCTGGTCACCCGGGCCCTCGAGCGCGGCTACTACCAGGGCTGGGATATGCATCCGGGCCACCTGATCACCCGCTGGGCCGCCACCTTCACCTTCTTCCGCAACGCGCTGCGCGCCGCGGCTCCCCGCATCGACGACTATCTGCGACGCCGGGGCGGGGCCGTGGTCGACGAGCCGGCCACCGCGCAGGCCCTGGCCACGGTGGTGCTGCGCGGCCTGGACTGCGGTGCATTCGACCCCGAAGACGTCACCGCACTGGCCCCCGACGCATCGGTCGAGGTCCTCACCCAATTGCGCGAGCGGAAGGTGCCCGAACTGTGAAACCCACGGAGTCGACCGAATTCACCCTGCTGCCCGATCTGGCGGTGCGCACCCTGGGCGGTGCGGTGATCTGGGCGAGCGACGAGGCGTTCGCGGAGAAGGAGAACCTGATCCTGCCCGCGGCCGCGACCCATCAGGCCGCCACCTTCGGGCACAAGGGCCAGGTGTACGACGGCTGGGAGACGCGCCGCCGCCGCCGCTCGCACGGTGACGCCCCCGGCCCCGACGATCGCGACACCGCCATCGTGCGCCTGGGCGTGCCGGGCGTGATCCGCGGCGTGATCGTGGACACCGCGTGGTTCACCGGCAACTATCCGCCCGAGGTTTCGGTGGAAGCCATTGCGGTGCAGGGTTATCCGACCGCCGAGGAGGTGGCCGCGCTCGACGGCTGGACCACGCTGGTGGCCCGCAGCACGGTCGGCGGCGGCACGCCCAACGCGTTCGAGGTCGATTCCGAGGAACGATTCACCCACGTGCGCCTGCACATCCACCCGGACGGCGGCGTGGCCCGGCTGCGCGTGCACGGCGAGACGAAACCTGATCCGCAATGGCTGCGCGCGGGCCCGTTCGATCTGGCGGCGGTGGAGAACGGCGGCCGGATCGCGGACTGTTCGAACCGCTTCTACTCCCATCCGCAGAACATCCTCATGCCCGGCCGCGCCCGCGTCATGGGCGACGGCTGGGAAACCGCCCGCCGCCGCACCCCCGGCAACGACTGGGTACTGGTCCGCCTCGCCGGAACCGGCGTGCTGACCGCCGCCGAGATCGACACGTCCTACTTCCTCTGGAACAGCCCCGGCGCGGCCTCACTCACCGGCTTCCGCCCCGACGGCACCGAGATCGACCTGCTCCCCCGCACCGACCTACTCCCCGACACCCGCCACCGCTTCGCCCTGACCAGCACCGATCCGCTGGACGAAGTGCGCCTGGACGTCTACCCCGACGGCGGCCTGGCCCGCCTGCGCCTCTACGGCACCTTGACCGAACCCGACAACGACGTCTCGTAACACACGTTCCAGCCCGATCCGACGCCGCTCGGTTCGAATTATGTAACAACACAACGTAATTCGTCCTGCAGCGCAGATCTCTCACGCCGCCCGACACCGGGCCGACCATCCGAGCGCGTACCCGCGACCGCCGACGAACCGATCGGTCCCCGCCCGGCTGACGGATCCCCGCGCGCCCGGATCCCCGCGCGCCCGGATCCCCGCGCGCCCGGATCCCGGTGCGATCGAATCCCCGCGCGTCCGGATTCCCGTGCGTCCGGATCACCGTGCGATCGAGTCCCCGCGCGATCGAGTCCCCGTACGCCCGAATCCCCGTGCGTCCGGATCACCGTGCGATCGAGTCCCCGCGCGATCGAGTCCCCGTACGCCCGAATCCCCGTGCGTCCGGATCACCGTGCGATCGAGTCCCCGTACGCCCGAATCCCCGTACGCCCGAATCCCCGTGCGATCGGATTCCCGTGCGATCGGATTCCGCGCGATCGAATCCCGGTGCGGCGGTCTACTTCTCGCGATCCCGCTCGGCGCGCTCGAGTGCGACCGCGCGACGCATGACCTCACGCGCCCGGGTGCGGTCCCCGGCGTAGTCGTAGGCGCGGGCGGCACGGTAGTTGTTGCGCCAATCATCCGGCGCGGCTTCCCATTCCGACTTCACCTGCTCGAAAAGCGCGTCAGCGGCGGCCTTTTCGATTCGGCCGGACGGGCGACGCGGCAGATCCGAGACGTCCAGCTCACGGCCCTCCTCGTGGATGCGCTTGGCCAGATGTTGATGGGCCAGTGCCGCACGGATACTCGTGACCACCACCCAGATGCCGATGAGACCGAGGATGAACACCCCGACACCCATCGCGATACCGGCGACCTTCCCGGAGGCGATGAGCGCCACCGCGATCCGGCCCAGCAGCAGGAAGTACAGCACCAGCGCGACCACCAGGAACACGATGGTTCCGAGGGTCCGCACCAGCCGCCCGTTGTCGTTGCTCTCACTCACGGCCGACTCCGAACGCATTCGCACGCACGCCCGCTCACAGATCCAGCAGCGGGTCGAGGCCGACGGTCAGGCCCGGCCGCGCGCCGATCTGCCGCACGCCCAGCAGCACACCCGGCGCGAACGAGGTCCGATCGATCGAATCGTGGCGGATGGTGAGCGTCTCGCCCTGGGTGCCGAACAGCACTTCCTGATGCGCGACGAGCCCGGCCAGCCGCACCGAGTGCACCCGCACCCCGTCGACGCTCGCGCCGCGCGCACCCTCGAGTTCGGTGCTGGTCGCGTCGGGGCTCGCACCGACACCGGCGTTCTTGCGCGCCTCGGCGATGATGCCCGCCGTGCGGTACGCGGTGCCCGAGGGCGCGTCGGCCTTGTTCGGATGATGCAGTTCGATGACCTCGACCGAATCGAACCAGCGCGCGGCCTGTTCGGCGAACCGCATCGACAACACCGCACCGATCGCGAAATTCGGCGCGATCAGCACCCCGACCTCGGGTTTGCCCGCGAGCCACGCGCGCACCTGCGCGAGCCGCGACTCGTCGAACCCGGTCGTGCCGACCACCGCGTGGATCCCGTGCTCGACCAGCCACCGCAGATTCGGCATCACCACATCGGGATGGGTGAAATCGACGACCACCTGCGCACCCGCGTCGGCGAATCCGTCGAGCGCGTCCCCCTTGTCCAACCCGGCGACCAGCTCCAGATCGCCTGCCGCCTCGACCGCCGCGCAGATCGCCTGTCCGACCTTGCCCCGCGCGCCGAGCACACCCACCCGGATCCGGTTCGAGCTCACCCTTGACTCCTCACATGCCGGTCGACAACCTGCGCCGAGCCTACTGCGCTGCACCGACACCGAACCGACGCACCCACACCGCGAGTGACCCGCGGCACGCGGGGCGTTTCAGTCGAAGACGACGACCTGCCGCAGCCCGTGTCCGGCCGCGAGTTCGTCCATGCCGTGATTGATCTGTTCGAGCCGCAATCGCGAGGAGACCAGCCGCTCGACCGGCAACCGGCCCTCCCGCCACATCCGCACATAGGTCGGAATGTCCCGGGCGGGCACCGCCGATCCGAGGTAGCTGCCCACGATCGAACGTCCCTGCGCGACCAGTCCCAGCGGTGAGATGCTCGCCCGCGCTTGCGGATTCGGCAGCCCGACGGTCACCGTGGTGCCGCCGGGCGCGGTCGCGGCGACCGCGGTCTCGAAGGCCCGCACGTTCCCCGCGGCCTCCACCACGATCTCCGCGACGATCCCCGCCGCGGTCAGCTGCTCCGGGGTGTACACCCGATCGGCGCCGAGTTCCGTTGCCAGCGCGAGCTTCTCGGGCAGCGTGTCGACCGCGATCACCTCGTTGCCGAATTCCGCGCGCACCGAGGCCGCCACCAGCACCGCGGCCATCCCGACCCCGCCGAGCCCGACCACCATGATCCGCTCGCCCGGCCCCGGTTTCGCCGAATTCAACAGTGCCCCACCGCCGGTCAGCACCGCGCAGCCCAGCACCGCGGCGACCTCCGGCGGCACGTCGTCGTCCACCGGCACCACCGAACGCCGATCCACCACCGCGTGCGTGGCGAATCCGGACACGCCCAGATGATGCTGGATCGTCTCGCCGTCCCGCCGCAGCCGTCGCCCGCCACCCAGCAACTCACCGGCATTGTTCGCGACGCTGCCGGGCACGCACGGGGTGCGGCCGTTGGTCGCGCAGCCCTCGCATTCCCCGCAGCGCGGCAGGAACGTCATCACCACGCGCTGCCCGATCCGCAGATCGCTGTCCCCCGGACCGATCGCCTCGACCCGCCCGGCCGCCTCGTGCCCGAGCAGCATCGGCACCGGCCGCACCCGGTTCCCGTCCACCACGGACAGATCCGAATGGCACAGCCCGGCCGCCTCGATCCGCACCAGCAACTCACCGGGACCGGGCTCGCCCAGGTCCAGTTCACCGACCACGAGCGGGGTCGATTCGGCGTACGGCGCGGGCGCGCCGATGCGTTCCAGGACTGCACCACGAATCTTCATGATCCGCACGCTACCGCCTCCCGGCCCGGCGTCGGCCGCGATCGCGCCAGGACCTACAGGTGGTAGTCGTATGCCTTCGCGGTAGCCCGCAAACCCTCGTCGAACAGCAGATACCGCAGGTCGATGGACATTTCCTCCCAGGTCCGCAGCGTGCGCTCCTCCCACAGGCCGAGGTTGTGCACCTTGCGATCGAACACCGCCATATCGAATCCGTCGGGATCGAGGTCGGCGAATTCGGCGACCCTGCGGGCCGAGTCCTCCCGATCGGCGATGAAGTCCTCGTAACGCACCGACAGCACCGGCACCGAACCGGTCTCCAGGAACGAGTGCGCGATCCGCGTCCAGTTCCGGAACGACATCTCGGTATCCGCGCGGGTCCACCACCCGCGACTCTCCCACTCGTCCAGGCTGGACAGCACATCGCGCGGATCCCGCACGATGAAGATCACCCGCAGCCCCGGCAGATACCGCTGCAACCGCGTGGCGAACGCCAGATCGAAGCGGACCTCCTTGAACCCCCACACCCGCACATCCGGCACCTGGAACAGCCGCGTGCAGAACTCGGCGAACGCCTCCCGCATATGCTCCGTTTCCGGCATGAGGTTCGCCAGGAATCCCTGATATCCGTGCAACTCGAATTCCGTGCGGCCGGCCCCGCCGTACGACTCGTTGTGACCGACCAGACCCTCGAACGCGTCGACGACCGCTCCGAACTGCCCGTGTTGCTCGCCCCAGATGAACGCCTCGGGGTGGGAGGTGATCAGGCGCTGCACCAGCGTGCTGCCACAGCGCTGACCAGCGCCGAATATCAATAGCGGAGTAGACACGTCGGCGATGTTAACTGCCGTATGGAACCTGTGCAGCTTCTGTGTCGCTCAGCTCGCGGGCGGTGGCACGGGCGCCGGAGGCCACGTCTCGGGGGTGATCCGCGAGGGCTTGTAGGTCGGGTCGACATCCCAGTCCACGCGCACGCCCACCCATGCCTTCGGGGTGTCGAAGCGGGTGCGCTGCGTCTCGAAACGTGTTCTGCGGAACGTGATCTCGCCGAAGAAGTCCCCCTCGGAGAAATCCGCGTCGCGGCCGTCGAAGACGGTGTCGTCGAAGGAGATCGTGCCGTGGTACTCGGCGGCGGAGAAGTCGACCGCGAGCGTCGGACTGCGCCGCCAGCGGGAGCGAACGCCGAATCGCGCACCGTCGAAGGCAACTCGCGCGGCATAGAAGCGGGCGCGGGTGAACGATATTCGCGCACAGTCGAATTCGGCCGCCTCGAAACGCACCGCGATACCGTCGAACGTCGCCCCGCCGAATTCGGCTCGCTCCGTGCGGAATACGGTCTCGGCGAACGAGGTGCGCTCCCCGGTGAACGCCGCATCGCCGAATATCACCGCGGGACCGCGGAATACGGTCCGATCGAAGGAGACCGGTGAATCGAACACCGCGCCCTCGAAACGTATTCCGGCGCCGGGCAACTCAGATCCGGACCGCTCGGCCGGCGCGAATTCCGTGTCCCGGAAAAGGGTGGTGGCGCCGCGGAATTCGCAGCTGCGGAACGAGATGAACTGTCCGATGAAACGCGCGTGTTCGAAGGTGGTGGCCCGCTTGCCCAGGAATACCGCCCGCGCGAAATAGGTGCGCTCGCCCGCGAACACCGCGTACCGGAAGTCCGAATCCTCCAGTACCGCACCGGAGAAGTCGAAATTGCACCGCGACCAGGACACCTCGGCCTGCGGCCGCAGATGCGCGACGATCACGTCCACGACGGCCCGGCGCACCTCCCGATCATTCTGCCGCAGTTGATATTTCAACTCCCGCTTGACGCCGGATTCCTCGACGGTCTCGGTGCGCTGCGTCAGATGATCGGCCCCGGAATCCGGATCGTAGGGCAGCCGCAGATATCCGCACAGCACATCGATGCACTGCTGCCGACGACCCGGCGCACCGAATTCGTCGGCCACTCCGGCCATCGCATAGACCCCGGCGATCCGCACCGCCACATCGGCGTCACCGAGCTGTCGTGCTGCCGCGCCGAACAATTCGGCGAATCGGCCGCGTTCCCCGTCCCGCTGTTTGCGATAGGCGACGACCAGCGCGACCGCACCACCGACACCCGCGGCCACCGACAGCGCGATCTTGGTCAGATCGACCTGATCGGGTGTCTGCGCCTTGGCGCCCAACAGAATCCACAGCACCCACCAGGCCAGTGCCGCGATACCGAGTCCGCCCAGCACCGCGAATACCACCGACAACAACAACGCGGACCGCTGTAGCCTGCCGGTGAAACGTTCCCGGGTTTTCCCCCTCCACCGCATAGCGGCATGGTAACCACAAATCGCCGCCCGCGGGAGTGCGAGTGCGATCCGTGGTTACCGCCCAGGACATCTCACGACGCCCGCCGCTCAGGCCGACACGACCTCCGACGCGTCTGTGCGCACCCGTTCGGCCCGCTGACCACGTATCCCGATCACCGCCGCACCCACGCAGGCCAGCGCGACCACGACCACGAACCACGGGAAGATCGCGGCCATCCCCCACCGCGTCGCGGCCCATCCCGCGAGCACCGTCGGCAACGCCATCGCCGAATAGCCCAGCAAGTAGTACGCCGACATCGTCTCCCCGCGCCGATGCGGCGGCACGACGTCGGACAGATGCCGCAGCGAGCCGCCGAATCCGAGCCCGAACGTCACGCCCAGCAACACCCCGGCCACCAGGACCAGCACCCAATTGCGGGTCGCGAGTGCGGGAATCGTCAGCAGCAGCGTCACGGCCATTCCCAGATCACCGCCGATGGCCGCCCGCCGCGCCGGAATCCCGGTCGCGAACAACTGCGCGAGCGCACCGGCCGTCGCGGTGGCGGCCACCACCGCGCCGCCGAAGATCAGGTTGTGCACACCGGTTTTCGCCGAGGCCAGCGCCGGATACAGCGACAGCAGCACGCCCAGCACCGACCAGGCCGCCATCACACCCAGCGCCGAGAACCAGAAGTCGGCTCGAATCTCCTGCGGCACAGCTGGTTTCGCGATGCGGACGCGTCCGGGCACGCGCGCGGTGTGCGGTTCGCGCATGACCAGCACACCGATCCCGATCAGCAGGCACAGCACCGTGATCACCAGATACGGCGTGCGCAGCGGATGCGGCACGTACTGCGCCAGCGCGGCCGAACCCAGAATCGCCACGGCCATACCGACATTGAAGGACACCCCGCTGAGCTGCCCGGTCCGCGCGCCGTGTGCGGGCCGCAGGTCCAGCAGCGCGGCGGCGCCGGCCACCACCATCGATCCCACCGCGAGCCCGTGTAATGCCCTGGCCAGCAACAGCATTGCCACGTTGTCCGCGAAGACGAACACCACCAGTCCGAGGATCATGGTCCCGATCGCCCCGAGCAGCACGGGTTTTCGGCCGATCACATCGGAGATGCGCCCGGACACCAGCACCGCCGCCAGTGCCGCGACCGCGTAGACCGCGAACACGATCGTGGTGGTGAACGACGAGAAGTGCCACTGCTTCTGATACAGCCCGTACAGCGGTGCGGGCGCCCCGGACACCCCGAGCGCCACCCCCGTGGCCAGCAGTATCAATGCGTACGCCCAGGATTGAACGACCCCTTTCGCAGGGATCGGGGCTGCCGCCGTGGTCGCTGCCATATCTCGCTCCCCATCAGGTAAGTTTGATTACGATCGAACTCAACGACAGTCGGCGCGGTTTGATTCCCATCAAACCTGAAGTGAGGTGGGTCATGGCGAATACGGCAGCAACCGTGGAGTCCTTCCCGGTCGGCTCGGTTCAGGACGTGCTGGCCGCGCTCCAGGACCCGGTACGCCTGGAAATGGTGCGCCGCCTGGCCAACGCCGGCACCGCCCAACGCTGCGGCGCCCTCTACGACACGATCAACAAATCCACCGCCACCCACCACCTGAAAACCCTCCGCGAAGCCGGCCTGACCGAACGCATCGTCGACGAGGGCCAGGTCTACGCCCGCCTACGCCGCACCGAAGTCGACACCGAACTCCCCGGCCTACTCGACCCGATCATCGCCGCCGCCAACCGCGCACACACGAAGTAATCGCCCCGGCACACCCGCCGATCACCGGACACACCGACCAATCCCGGGCACACCAGCCGGGCCCCGGTACACCGGTTCGCCCCCGGGAATACGTGCGACCACCGAGCCGCACACACCGGCGTATCTCCGAGCACACCGACTGATCACCGCACACTCCAGCCAATCGCCGTATGCGCTAGCCGCTCACCGCGCACCCCGGCCATCACCGTGCGCACCAGTTGATCACTGCGCAATCCAGCCGATCACCGGGCACACCAGCTCATCTGCGAGCCCGCCGACTCGTCACCGGGCACACGGCCAATCATTGTGCGCCCGAACTGATCACCATGCACCCCGACCGATCAACGGGCGCGCAGTCCGTCGAGTACGAAACCCAGCGACCGTTGCCAGCCTGTCGTCTCGACGCCGTCGCCCAGCAGCGATAACGCCCAGATCAGGTTGACCACGTCGATGTCGGTGGCGTCCGCGCGCAGTACTCCGTCGCGGCGCGCGCGGTCCAGCACGGCCGACAACCCGGACATCCCGCGCGAACACGCCTGGACCAGCTGTGCCGCGGCCGGATGATCGCCGGTGAATGCCTCGAACAGGGCTCGGTCCGTGGTGAACCGGCTGAGCATGTTCTCGATGTATCCGGTCAGCGCGAGCCACGAATCCGGTTCGGCCGTCGCCTGTTCGGCGAATTGCATCAGTTCGGCGACCCGCTGTGGGACCAGTGCGTCGATGAGCGCGTCGCGGTTCGGGAAGTGGTTGTAGAGCGTGCCGATGCTGACCTGCGCACGGCGCGCGATCTCCTCGAGTGAGCCGGACAGCCCCTGCTCGGTGAACACCGCCGCGGCCTCGTGCAGCAGCCGCTCGCGGTTGCGGGCCGCATCGCGGCGCATCGGTCGGGACACGGCATCATCATACAAAACTTGAGGAGCCCCTCACCCTAGTGCTAACCTCCGAAATTGAGGGGGGCCTCAATATTTTGGAGACACCATGACGAACACCGCACGTACCGCCGTGATCTTCGGCGTCGGACCGGGCCTGGGCATGTCCATGGCCCGCCGATTCGGCCGCGAGGGTTACCGGATCGCCCTGATCTCGCGCAGCGACACCCGGCACGGCGACTACCTGGCCGAGCTGTCGGCGCTGGACATCGAGGCGACCGCGCACACCGCGGACGTCACCGACCTGGATCAGCTCACCGCGGTCCTGGCGGAGATCGCCGCGTCCGGCGATATCGAATTCGTGTACTACGGCCCGACCACCGGTCGGCCGGTACCGATCACCGAGGTCGACGTGCGGACCGCGCAGGCCGGATTCGAGCTGCTCTGGCCGGTGATCCAGGTGGTCGACACGGTGCTGCCGGGCATGCTCGAACGCGGCGCGGGCGGGTTCATCATCTCGGGCGGCCTGTCCAGCGTCCGCCCGATGCCGATGCTGGGTCAGCTCGCCCTCGTCGTCGCGGCGCTGCGCAACTACGCGCTCACCCTCCATCCCGCGCTGGCCGAACAGGGCGTCTACGCGGGCACGCTCACCATCGGCGGCCTGATCGAACGCGGCGACATCCACGCCGCGATGACCGCCGATCCCGCGACTTCCGTTGCGGTACAGGAACATACGCTCGATCCGGACGAGGTCGCCGACACCGCCTGGGAGATGTACCAGAAGCGGGATCGCGCGGAGACGATCTTCGACGCCCTCGGCAGCTGAACACCACAACATCCGGAAACAGCCGAGGCCGTGACCTGATCGGATCGGTCACGGCCTCGAACGGCACACGGATCAGGCCATGCCGAACGCGCGCAGCACCTGCCACCACCAGTCGGGCGGGTAGCCACCGAGCGGATACGACGGCGCGCGCTGGTCGTCCCGATAGCCGTTCGGCGGGTAATAGGAGTGGTGCCACTGATTCTGCGGCGGAATCGTCCGCTGCGGCTGTTGCTGTTGTTGCTGCTGATGTTGTTGTTGCGGCTGCTGCTGCGTCTGCCCACCGGGCTGCTGCCCCGGAGCCGCAGAGGCGGTGGCTTCGAGCCCGATGAACGGGACAGCGACCAGAGCCGCCGTCGCTATGGTCTTCGCCGCGATTCCACGAAGACGTCCTTGTCGGAGACTGGCCATGTACAACCCTTTCCTTGCGGACCCACCGGCCCGTAACGGCTGGATTCATTTGGTTTCACACCGATCACGCACGGGTATACCGCAAACCATCGGGAAATGTCGAATACCCCGGCAAATAATTCAGCGGAAACCTCGCAATCCTCGCGAAATTCAGCCACTCTCCCCCTTTCGCGACCATTGTCCGTCCCCGGTCGAATTGCGGCGGTGATCGATGGTCGCAGCGTGCCGCGGGGTCGGGCCGCGAAAGTCTCGCCGATCGTCTACCCGACTTCACCACCGAGTTCATCCGAACCCTCGGCCGTGAGTCCGTCGTATCCACCCGAATCCGCCGGATCATTTCCGTGGTCGATGATCGGACGCTCGTGCCACAGCAGGTCGCTCATATCATTGCGCGCGTTGAAGATCAGATTGAGATGACCGCCCTGGACCACGACGGCCGGAGCCTCCCAGGCATAACCGCCCGGATACTCGTTCTCGCTCCAGCCATCCGGCCCCAGCGCGGACAACAGCAGACCACCGGTGCCATGCCGGAGATAGCCGAGATATCCATTGGTCGCCGAACCCGCCGCTGCCACACCGGGAGTCGCGGCGATATCCGTCCGGTGCCGGTTGCGTACCCACGTGCCGGAGCGGGGCCCGTCGGGTTCGCGATAGATCATGTCGACCATCGCACGATCCTCACCGCTCGAGGCGAAGACCAGATGCAATTCATCACCGACGACGAACAATGCCGGTGTGCCCCACATACTCTCGACGCCGCACCGGACCGGCCTACCCCAGCCGCGATTCGCGTCCCACGTCGTGAACCACAGTCGGTCGTAATCCTGGTCGTCACCGTAGACGCAGAACAGCCGCCCGCGATGAGCCGCCAGCGCGGGCGCGGCATGGGCCCGCCGAACCAACCCGGACCGCTGCCCCCATTCACGCCCGGCATCGTCGTATCGATAGTGCACCAGATCGCCACTGTCCCCGGCGGATTCGATCACCACTGCATGCAGCACACCATCCAACTCGGCCAGCCGCGGCGAGCCCACCACCGTCAACTCCGGATCCGCGGAGAACAAACTCGGCGCACACCACCCCGCCTGACCACCACTGCCGTAGTACAGCCTGTCATCACTCTTGCGCACGAACAGACACCACATATCCCCCCGATGAACCGCCACCCCCGGCGTGAACCTGGTCCCGAAGGGCGTCCCCCTGTCGTCCCGGGGAAATACGATGTCCCGATTCGTCCATCGCACGATCTCCACCGAGAACACCGCCGCACCGTCGCCCTCCCCCGGCTCCTCGTCATCCTCGTCATCCTCGTCATCCTCGTCATCCTCGAACGACTCTGCGACACAGGCTCTCTCGACCCACGGCTGCCAGAACGCACGAAACGCCGCCGCATTGCCTTCGGACAGATCGATCTCGTAATCCTCCCCCTCGAACGAGAACTCGACCGTACTCACCGCCTCGGACTCCCCGTCGTAGTCATCGAGCCACTCGACACTCACCCGCCTGGCCATCTCACCCTCCACATTCCCGCCCGACCCTGCCCGTGCGCTCACCATAGCCACCCCCACCGACAAGTACGACCGAATACCCTCCCACCTCGGAATATCAACCAGCACTACAGGTTCCGCCAGCAGCCGCACACACCGATCCGCAGCGGCCTGAGGGCCGGCAGTCGTGGTGACTCTGGTCTTCACCGAATGGGCAACCCGTCCGGCACGCAGAGTGCGGTGGGTGCACCGTCACCGGCATCGCCCACGCGAAGGATAATCACTTCCCACGGTGAGGAATTACCGGCGGCAATTAGTAAACTGCTCGACCGTCGAGGATGGACACGGTACTTTGCAGAACACTAGGTCTCTGTATGTGAGACCAGGGAGGAAACGCATCGCAATGACCTATGGTCAGCCGAACGGACCTGTCGAACCTGGTAATCAGGGCAGCGGAACACCGTACCCGAATCTCGCACAGTATCAACCGATATCACCGGAGGGGGCTCCGCCACGGTATTTTGGATGGGCACTGGCGATAACGATCATCGGAGTGGTTCCATTCTGCAGCCCGATCAGCGTAGTGGCGGGAGTCGTTGCGCTCGTATATTCCGGTCAGGTGCGACAGAAATGGATCTCGGGCGATATCCAAGGAGCCCTTTCAGCATCCCGTAAGACGAAAATATGGGCTATTGTCGCGACCGTTGTCGAGGCGCTCCTCGTCGTGTCCGTCATAATCTATATTCTTGTGTCCTCTATTCAGGGCACGAGTTCCTGAATCCGGACGGAAAGTCGTGGCCGGTGACCGGTCCCGGAAGACCAACCCGCAGTGCGGGATTCGAGGTCTTCCGGGACGGTGATCAGTCCGCCAGTCGACGTACTGCGACCGGGAGGTCGCGGGCGCGGCGATACGGGCCCGCCACCGACACGGCGAAGGGCCGCGACAGCAGGGTGCGGGCTACCGCGGAGACTTCGGCCGTGGTGACCGAATCTATGCGGGTGAGGGTTTCCGAGACGCTGCGGTGATTGCCGTAGCTGAGTTCACTGCGGCCGATGCGGTTCATCCGGGAACCCGAATCCTCCAGTCCCAGAACCAAACCGCCGCGCAGCGAGCCCTTGGCGCGAGCACACTCGGCGTCGGTGATCCCGTCCGCGGCAACCTCTTCCAGCACATCACGCGCCAAAGCGGCCACCTGGCCCAGGTTTTCGGGCTGACACCCCAGGTACACCGAGAACGCGCCGGTGTCGGCGAAGGTGTCGACGCTGGAATACACCGAGTACGCCAGGCCGCGTTCCTCGCGGATGCGCTGGAACAGTCGCGAGGACAGACCGCCGCCCAGCACCGTGTTCAACACCGACAGCGGCCAGCGCTTCTCCCCTTCGTGCCGCCCGAACGCGCGCACCCCGAACACCAGATGCGCCTGCTCGCTGTCCCGGTACATCCACTGCAACTGCGGCGGCGTATGCGTGCGGAACCGCCCCTCGCGGCGCGGCGCGGGCTCACACGCCGGATCCAGCCGGGCCGCGAACGCCCGCCGCACCAACTCCACCGTGTGCTCGTGCTCGACATTCCCGGCCACCGCCACAACCATCCGCTCCGGACGGTAGCGACGCTGATGGAATCCACGCAGCTGATTCGCGGTCATCGATTCGATCGACTCGATCGTGCCGATCACCGGCCGCCCCACCGGATGATCGCCGAACAGCGCGGTCAGGAACGCGTCCCCGACCATGTCCTCGGGATCGTCGTCGCGCATCGAGATCTCCTCGAGCACCACCTGCCGCTCCACGTTCACGTCCTCGGCCCGGCACAGCCCGTTCAGCACCACATCGGAGACCAGATCCACCGCCAGCGGCAGATCCTCGTCCAGCACGTGCGCGTAGTAGCAGGTCTGTTCCTTCGCGGTGAAGGCGTTCAACTCGCCGCCGACCGCGTCCACGGCCTGCGCGATATCCAGCGCTGTCCGCGTCGGCGTCGCCTTGAACAGCAGGTGTTCCAGGAAATGCGCGGCACCGGCCACGGTCGGGCCCTCGTCGCGCGAACCCACACCGACCCATACACCGACCGACGCCGACCGCACCCCGGGCACATGTTCGGTGACCACCCGCAGCCCGCCCGGCAGCACGGTGCGCCGCACCCCGCTGTCGCCGGGGGCGGCCGTCTTCAGCAGAGACGAACCCCCCTGCTCGCCGTTCACGAGCAAGGGGGTCGAAAGCGCTGCCGCGTTTTTCTTCGTCACACCAGAGTTTTTACTCGGCACCGGCCTCGACCGCAGCACTCTCTTCGGCGGCGGGGGCCGCGGCGGCGTCTTCCTCTTCCACCGGGACGAGGGAGATCTTGCCGCGGTTGTCGATGTCCGCGATCTCCACGCGCAGCTTGTCGCCGACGTTCACCACGTCCTCGACCTTGCCCACGCGCTTGCCGTTGCCCAGCTTGGAGATGTGCACCAGACCGTCGCGGCCCGGCAGCAGCGAGACGAACGCGCCGAAGGCGGTGGTCTTCACGACCGTGCCCAGGAAACGCTCGCCGACCTTCGGCAGCTGCGGGTTCGCGATCGCGTTGATCGCGTCGATCGCGGCCTGCGCCGACGGGCCGTCGGTCGCGCCGACGAACACGGTGCCGTCGTCCTCGATGGAGATGTTGGCGCCGGTGTCCTCGGTGATCTGGTTGATCACCTTGCCCTTGGGTCCGATCACCTCGCCGATCTTGTCGACCGGGATCTTGATCGCGGTGACGCGCGGGGCGTAGGGGCTCATCTCGTCCGGGCTGGCGATGGCCTCGGCCATCACGTCCAGGATGGTCAGGCGCGCGTCGCGAGCCTGGTTCAACGCACCCGCGAGCACCTTCGAGGGGATGCCGTCGAGCTTGGTGTCCAGCTGCAACGCGGTGACGAAGTCCCGGGTGCCCGCGCACTTGAAGTCCATGTCGCCGAAGGCATCCTCGGCGCCGAGGATGTCGGTCAGCGCGACGTAGCGGGTCTCGGTCTTGCCCGACTCGTCGGTGACCTCGTCGGACACCAGACCCATCGCGATGCCCGCGACCGGGGACTTCAGCGGCACACCGGCGTTCAGCAGCGACAGGGTCGAGGCGCAGACCGAACCCATCGAGGTGGAACCGTTGGAGCCCAACGCCTCCGAGACCTGACGGATCGCGTACGGGAACTCCTCCTGCGAGGGCAACACCGGAATCAGCGCGCGCTCGGCGAGAGCTCCGTGCCCGATCTCGCGACGCTTCGGCGAACCGACGCGACCGGTCTCACCGGTGGAGAACGGCGGGAAGTTGTAGTGGTGCATGTAGCGCTTGCTGGTCTCCGGGCCGAGCGAATCGACCTGCTGCGCCATCTTCACCATGTCGAGAGTGGTGACGCCCAGGATCTGGGTCTCGCCACGCTCGAACAGCGCCGAACCGTGCGCCCGCGGCACCACCGCGACCTCGGCCGACAGCGCGCGGATATCCGCCAGCCCACGACCGTCGATGCGGAAACCGTCGGCCAGGATGCGCTGGCGCACAAGCTTTTTGGTGACCGAGCGGAATGCCGCGCCGATCTCCTTCTCGCGGCCCTCGAAGGTCTCGGCCAGCTCGGACAGCACCGCGAGCTTGATCTCGTCGGTCTTCTCGTCGCGCTCCTGCTTGCCCGCGATGGACAGCGCCTCGTTCAGCTCACGCTTGGCGGTGTTCTCGACGACGGTGTAGACGTCCTCGCCGTACGGCGGGAACAGCGGGAACTCCTCGGTGGGCTTGGCGGCCAACGTCGCCAGGTCCTGCTGCGCGCGGCACAGCCGGGCGATGAACGGCTTGGCCGCCTCGAGCCCTTCCGCCACAACGGTTTCCGTGGGAGCCTGCGCCCCCTCCTCGACCAGCGCGATGACCTTCTCGGTGGCCTCGGCCTCGACCATCATGATCGCGACGTCACCCTCGACGACCCGGCCCGCGACGACCATGTCGAACACGGCGTCCTCGAGCTGCTCGACGGTCGGGAACGCGACCCACTGGCCCTCGATCAGCGCGACGCGCACGCCGCCGACCGGACCGGAGAACGGCAGACCGGAGATCTGCGTCGACGCCGAGGCCGCGTTGATCGCGACCACGTCGTACAGGTCCTTGGGATCCAGCGACATGACCGTCACCACGACCTGGATCTCGTTGCGCAGACCGTCCACGAAGGACGGACGCAGCGGCCGGTCGATCAGGCGGCAGGTCAGGATCGCGTCGGTGGAGGGGCGGCCCTCGCGACGGAAGAACGAGCCGGGGATGCGACCCGCGGCGTACATGCGCTCCTCGACGTCCACCGTCAGCGGGAAGAAATCGAACTGGTCCTTGGGGTGCTTACCGGCCGTGGTGGCCGACAGCAGCATGGTCTCGTCGTCCAGGTAGGCCACGACCGAACCGGCGGCCTGCTTGGCGAGGCGTCCGGTCTCGAACCGGACGGTGCGGGTCCCGAAGGCCCCGTTATCGATCAGCGCGACCGATTCGAACACACCCGGTTCGACCTCGACGGCCGAGCTCACTGTGTCTGTCATGTTCTCTTCTCAACCTCTCGTCTTCGCCGGATCCAGCGCACGTGAGCGCGATCCGGCTGTGTGGTCCCGCAGCCATATCCCCGGCTGCGGGATCGGCCGTACCCAGGTTTGGGCGCGCGGCAACCCTCCTGGTTGCTGCGCGCACACCCGACCGGTTCCCCCTTGGAAGCGGCGACGCGGCGGCCATCGATCGAAGCCCCACGGCGGAGTCGTCTCCTGCCGAAAGGCCACTACCGAGGACCGACGCCACGCGGACGGGCGCATACGGCATGTGGCAACGACCGTGCCGAGAACCCGAAGGTCCGCATACACGACCAGCCGACGGGGAGATTGTAAGCCTCCCCGTCGGCTGCCTTGTCAACTGCCTCACGGTGTCGCTGCGGAAACCGGACGATTCCCGCCACCGGAATCCGGTGTCAGCGACGCAGACCCAGGCGCTCGATCAGCGAACGGTAACGCTGGATGTCCTTGGCCTGCAAGTACTTCGACAGGCGACGACGACGACCGATCAGGGCCAGCAGGCCGTGCCGGGTGTGGTGGTCGTGCTTGTGCACCTTCAGGTGCTCGGTGAGGTCGGAGATCCGCTTGGACAGCAGCGCGATCTGGGCCTCCGGCGAACCGGTGTCCGTCTCGTGCAGGCCGTACTCCTTGAGGATGGCCGACTTCTGCTCGGTGGTCAGAGCCACGAATCACTCCTGATGTTTCAGTCCGCGCTCGAAGGACCGGGACGAATCCCGGGCGGGCGCCGCCGCGAACCACAGCAAACCCGACGAGCCAGCCTACCGGATCACCTGCGACGATCCGAAATCGGCGGTCGTCGGCGTCGACGCGGGTGAATCCGGCACCGCTCCTGCTCGGTGACTACCGTTCGGGTTCGGCGAGCAGTTCGCGGGTGCGGTCGACGTCGCGGGCGATCTCGGCGGTGAGTTCGTCGATCGAGGCGAACGCCTGCATCGGACGCAGGTGCTCGACGAAATCGACCGCGACGTGCTGTCCGTACAGATCGGCGTCGGTGTCCAGCACGAACGCCTCGACCGTGCGGGTGCGTCCGGAGAAGGTCGGATTGGTGCCGACCGAGATCGCCGCCATCATGCGTTTACCGGGCTGGTTGGTGCCGACGACCGCGCCGGGGGTCAGGACGGTGAACCATCCGGCGTACACGCCGTCGGCGGGGATGGCCGCGTGCATGGGCGGGGCCACGTTGGCGGTCGGGTAACCGAGGTCCCGCCCGCGACCGTCGCCGTGCACGATGACGCCCTCGAGTCGATGTGGCCGGCCCAGCGCGTCGGCCGCCGCGGCCATGTCACCGGCGTCGACGCAGGCGCGAATGTAGGTGGAGGAGAACGTGACCGCGTGCTCGCCGACGAGTTTGACCCCGTCGACCTCGAAACCGAAACGCCCGCCGAGTTCCTGCATGGTCGCCACGGTGCCCGCGGCCTTCTTGCCGAAGGTGAAGTTGTCACCCACCACGACCTCGCGCACGTGCAACTTCTCGACCAGCAGATCGTGCACGTAGCGCGACGGGGTGAGCTTCATGAACTCGTGGGTGAAGGGCATCACGCAGAACACGTCGACGCCGAGTTCCTCGACCAGATCCGCGCGCCGGGTCAGCGTGGTCAGCTGCGCGGGGTGCGAGCCCGGCCGGACCACCTCCATCGGGTGCGGATCGAAAGTCATGAGCACCGACGGAACACCGCGCACGGCCGCGGATTTCACGGCGCGGCCGATCAACTGGGCATGACCGCGGTGCACACCGTCGAACACCCCGATGGTCAGGACACAACGGCCCCAGTCAGCGGGCATCTCCTCGAGACTTCGCCATCTCTGCACACACCGCAGCCTAGTCACGCCCGGTCGGGACGGGCATTCCGCGGTGTGGATGTTCACAGCCGCGCAGGGCGTAGCTCCGGCGGGCGTCACGCTCACGTCATCTGCCCGGGGATCGCCTCCGCCCGCAAACGCACCCGCACCGCCCCGGAGCTCTCCGGCTCGGTCGTTGCGACCTGCCCGGCTAAGCTCGATATGTGCCCGGAAAACGAGATATCGCCACCCGACGTGAGCTCGTCGACCCCGCCGCGACGCCGGTGTCCCCCGATTCCGCGCACACCTCCGGGGCGGGCGCGGGCGGCAGTATCGCGCCGGTGCTGTCCTCGGTCGCACAGGACTATCTCAAGGTCATCTGGACCGCGCAGGAATGGTCTCCGCAGGAGAAGGTGACGACCAAACTGCTCGCCGAACGCATCGGCGTCTCCGCGTCCACGGTGTCCGAGGCGGTACGCAAACTCGCCGATCAGGG
Source organism: Nocardia macrotermitis (assembly GCF_009604405.1). Classification (GTDB taxonomy): domain Bacteria; phylum Actinomycetota; class Actinomycetes; order Mycobacteriales; family Mycobacteriaceae; genus Nocardia; species Nocardia macrotermitis. The sequence goes on along the minus strand of NZ_WEGK01000003.1, from coordinate 282,939 downwards.
CCTGGTCGAACATGCCCGCTACGGGGCGATCACGTTGACCGAGGCGGGCCGCCGCGCCGCGATCACCATGGTGCGCCGCCACCGCCTCATCGAGACGTTCCTGGTGAACGAGCTCGGTTACGGCTGGGACGAGGTGCACGACGAGGCCGAGGTGCTCGAACACGCGGTCTCCGAAACGCTGATGGAACGTATCGACACCAAACTCGGCCACCCCGACCGTGATCCGCACGGCGACCCGATCCCGTCGGTGGACGGCGCGGTCCCGACCCCACCCGCGCGGCAGCTCAGCGACTTCCAAGCAGGTGAAAACGGCCGGGTGGCAAGGATTTCCGACTTCGATCCGGCGATGCTGCGGTATTTCGATTCGGTCGGCATCGCGCTGGACACCCCGATCGAGGTGGTGGAGCGCCGCGATTTCGCGGGCACCATCGCGGTGCGGATCGGGGATCAGACGGTGGATCTGGGTAGTCCCGCGGCCGAGGCCATCTGGGTCACGCGCTGAGCCGGTCGCTACGGGCCGAGTTGATCCACGGGATCAGTCGAGTTTCATACAACTCGTAGTGCCCGACGGACAGATCAATTCGACGAATTTCGGCGACTGCCCGGGCAGTAGTCGCAGGATCGGAATCGGTTTGTCTTTCGGGTTGCCGTTCTCCGGATCGAAGGAGATCTTGCCGCTCGCTCCGCCGATGGCGTACCGATTGTTCATCAGCTTGAGGAATTGCGCGACCTCCTCGGCACTCACCGTAAGACTGTTCTGCCCCAACGCTTTACGGACGACCGCCGCCGCCGCTGCCACCGCGTCGTGACCGATGATCGCCACGCCGTCGTCCAGGCTCTCGGTCGGGAACAGATCCTTGAAACACCGGTCGCACGGATGCACGGGATCCGGTCCGCGATCGGTGAAGTCCGCGACGACAGTCCCATCGAAGGCCTGCGGGATCGCGGTCCAGGCCGCCGGGTGCGCCAATCCGGTGAACAGGACCTCGACCCCGTTACCGAGCGCACCTTTGATCGTATCGTCGCCGACACCGCGCAACGACAGATCGTCGCCGGTCATCACCGTGTACTTCTGCTCCGGACACGGTCGCCCGGCCAGTGCTTGGATCAGCACCCTGGCCTCCCTCGCGCGCCCGGCGAAATAGATGACGTCGGGGTGGAACCCGCAGATCTGCGCACCCATCTGGGACAGGAGATTGTCCGCCCCGGCGGTCCGGGACAGGTAGGTCTCGGGCCCGATCACCGTGTGGCCGAGTTCGGTGAACTGATCCCGGAACGCGTTCGCAAGCGTGCTCGGATAGTGGTCGCTGGGTTCCTGATCCTCCACCAGCACCGCGCGCTGCTTACCCTGGCGGTCCAGATATTGCGCCGCGGCCTGGGCCTGCTCGGAATTCGTGGGCGATACCCGCGCGAAACCGCGGATACTGCCGATGTCGTCGGCGGTGAGGGTGGAGCCGAAGACCGGGATACCCGCGTCGATCAGCCCGTGGATGGCGTCCACGGCCGTGTTCAGACTCAGGCCGATCCCGGTCACCGCGACGATGCGCTGATCGGTCCGCTCGCGTTCGATCTCCTGGACCGCCGGACGCCACTGTTGCAGTCCACTACCCGGATTGGCCAGCAGCACACGGATTTTCGGAGTGTTGCCGAGCCAGAAACCGCGATTCGCCTCGCGCTGCGCGACCACCGCGCCCTCGAGTTGGTGTTGCACCCATGCGACGGTGACCTCGTCGTCGGCGGACAACGTCATCGGCAGCATCACGACCAAGCTGACATACGCGTCGTTCGAGGCGAGCACCGAGCGGTTCTCGTCCCGGATCAACGTCTCCACCGTGGCCAGCGCCGGATCGAAGAGGAACGAACCATCGGTCACGCCAACGCATTCCCCGCGCGGAGGTTCCTGACGCACCCCGTCGGCACATCGCTTCGCGGCGGATACCACCGCGGGCACCAGCACGAACGCCGCCACCAACGCCAGCACCACCACCACGACCCCGGCACTCGTCCACACCCATCGCCGCCACGCCGGTGGTGGCGGCGAAATCGGTTGTGTCACAGTACTCATCGGTATCGCTCCGCCCGCTCGTACAGCAGCATCGCGCCGCGGCCACGTCCCTTGGCCAGCTGCCGGAACTCGCCGTCGATGGACGCGTACAGGCTCTGTTCGGGATCGCCCAGCGGATCGTTCGTCACCCACAGGGCCGCGACCAGCCAGGCCAGGCTCGCATCCAGTTCGTCCGCCTGCTCGCCGACCAGTTCGCGCACCTGATCGATGGGGGCGTCGTCGGGCGGCAGGCGGTTCGGCGCGGAGGTGATCAGATCCAGTTCCGCGAGCCATTCCCGCGCCAGCAGCACATCGAATTCGGCCCCGTCGGTGTCGAACGCCTGCCGCAGGTAGGCGACCGTGGCGGCGATATTGCCCAGGGCCAGATCGTGATACAGCGCCGCGGCGTCCTGACCGTCGCGCTGATACACCTCGCGGCACAGCGTATGTGTGCGGGTCCAGTTGCGTGGATCGGACAGCTCGCGGGCAGCCAAGGCGCGCAACAGGATTCGACGCAGCCACGGATGCAGTTCGAAGTCGGGATCGTCGCCGGGACGTTCCCGGATCCACAGATCGTTCCGCAACGCCTCGAGCACGGCCTCGCCGTTGGGCGCGGCCGAATCGAGGATCTCGGGATGGTAGAGCACATCCATGTTGCGGGCCGCGCTGGCGGTGATCAGATCCCGCAGATCGGTGGGCTCGGTGAAGTCCTGGAGTACCTGTTCCTCGCTGTGCATTCCGACGGTGTCGGGCAGCGAATTCGGATCCGTCCAGACCTGTTGCGGCACCGGGTAATCGAAGATCCGCCGCAGCGTGTCCGGCGGTTCCACCCGCGCGGCCGCGGCCAGTACGTCCACCACCGCGCCGGGATGTCCGCCGGTCAGTCTGCTGACGAACTCGGTCAGTTTGGTCCGGCGATGGATACCGAAGTCTCCGGCCAGATCGACCACGTCCGGCGTGGGCAGATGGCTGATGTCCAGCAGATACCAAGGGCTCCACGGGGATTCGTCGAAATTGCCGTGCCGCCAATCCTCGTCGACCGCACCCGGCGGACGCGGCGGCGGCCAGTCCAGTCCGCCGGTGCGATGCGTATCGGGCCGACGGCTCTCGTCATCGATGGATCCGCCCGGCCGATGCCAGCTCACGCCCCAGTACCGGATCCAGCTGCGACTGGTCGCGAACACCAGCAGCGGATCGGGATCGGCCGCGCGCGCCCGCATCTGTTGCAGCGTGTACAGGAAACGCTGCCCGCCCGGCGTGTGCACATTGTCCAGCAGCACAGCGCAATCCAGCGTCCGACGACTGCGATTGAACCCCGAGTACGCGCGGCGCAGATCGGCCAGGAACGCCTCGCAGAAGATGGCGTCCGCATCGGCCTGCTCGTTCGCGTCGCCGTCGTGCGCCCACTTCGCGATATCGATCAGCGCGTCCTCGGGTTTACCCCTTGTGGTGGAGAGTTTGTCGATGGGCCGCAGCATGCGCCAGCGATCGATCCGGCCCATACCGCGCAGCAGCCAATCCGTGGCCGGGGCCGCCCACCCGGGCAGGCTCTGACCGCTGGCCACCTCGCCGGCGAATTCCACCAGTTCGATGACCGCCTGCCGGTTCTGCTCGATCGGCTGATTGCGCGCGAGGATACCGCGCAACTGCGCCAGCGCCTGGCGGCGGTCACCGGCGTTGATGTGCACCGAACTGCCGACCACCAGCAGGCACAGCCACAAGTCGGGGAAGGCGATCCGGCCGAACTGCGGCACCGCCTTGCTGAGCCCGAAGGCCAACTGGCCCAGGGCTTCCCGCGTGCCGATATCGTCTCGTTCGAAATCCAGGTAGACGTGCGGAATCCGTTCACACCGGCGCTGCACCTCGCGCAGCAGCGCGGTCTTACCGGTGCCGCGCGGGCCCAGCGCCACCACGATCGGCAGGGACCGGCTGCGACGATCCGGCCGGGCGAGCAACTGTTCGAGCAGCCATCCGGTGACCGAGCGGAAGCCCGAATGATGCGCCGTGCCGATGGTCATATCCCCCCTCGGTCCACCCCGAGTCCGCCGCGAAGTTGGGTTCGGTTCACCCACCATAACGAGACAGTTGTGTTGCGACGGTGGTGTTCTCACGATCTCAATATTTGCCGCGAGGATGCGGGGACCCGGTCGAAGGCGGGAAATCCGCTGCGCCGCCGGTGAATCGGCGGTATCGCTCGCCACCGCCGGTCACCCGAACCATATTCGGGTGACCGGCGGTGGTCGTATCCGAGACAGTGTCCGGCAGGCCCGTAGGCAGCCACCGAACACCATCAGGTATTCGGTGCAGCGGATGGGATGGATCTGCCGTATTTTGGCCCCATGTCCACACCCGACCGTGAAGTCAGCGTGTTTCCCGCATGGTTGTCCCGCATCCAGACCCGGTACATGAATCCGGCGGTGCGGCCGCTCGCCCCGTATCTGCCGGGGTTCGCCGTCGTCGAACATCGCGGCCGCAAGTCCGGCCGGGAGTATTCGACGCCGGTCAACGCGTTCCGTTTCGACGGCAAACTGTGCGTCGCGCTGGGACACGGCCGCACCGACTGGGCGAAGAACGTCCTCGCCGCCGGAACCGCCGAGGTGCGGATACTCGGGCGTCGGCGGCGAATCGTGAATCCCCGCATCGTCGACCGCGAGGAGGCCGGTCCCGGACTGCCGTTGGCCGCGCGCGTGGTCGGTGGCCGGGTCAAGCTGTTCGTGGCCGATTTCGCGACCGACTGAGCGGGTCGTCGGAGCGGCGGCACCGACTCCCGCCGACAAGCTGCTCCGCGCTGTCCCTCCCGCTGGTCCCGGACGCACCGTCCGGGCGCGGCGATCTCGGCGGCCCGAATCAGCGACCAGCTCAGGGAATCAAGCTGACCGCGCGTTCCGCGATCGCGGAGCCGACTTCGGTGGTTGTGCTGGTGCCGCCCAGATCCGGGGTGCGGATGACACCCTCGGCCAGCACCTCGCACACCGCGCGGTCGATCGCGGCCGCGGCCTCGCGTTCGCCCAGATGATCGAGCATCATTGCGGCAGCGAGGATCTGGGCGACCGGGTTGGCGATGCCCTGCCCGGCGATATCGGGTGCGCTGCCGTGCACGGCCTCGAACATCGAGGGTGTGTCGCGCTGCGGGTTGATATTGCCCGAGGGGGCCAGCCCGAGACCGCCGGTGACCGCGGCGGCCAGGTCGGACAGGATGTCGCCGAACAGATTCGAGCCGACGATGACGTCCAGCCGGTCGGGATGCAACACGATCTCCGCGGCCAGCGCGTCGACGTGCATCTGCCGGGTCCGCACGGCCGGGAATTCGGTGGAGATACGCTCGAAGACGCTGTCCCAGTACGGCATCGAGTGGATCAGCCCGTTGGATTTGGTGGCCGAGCACAGCCGTCCACCCCGCGCGGCGGCCTGCTCGAAGGCGTACCGGATGATGCGCTCGCAGCCCGCGCGGGTGAACACCGATTCCTGGAGCACGAACTCCTCCGGGCGGCCCGGATTGTGAATACCGCCGATCTCGGAGTACTCGCCCTCGGAGTTCTCCCGGACGATCAGAATGTCCAGATCCTCGGCGCTGCGATCACGCAACGCCGATTCGGTGCCGGGCAGCAGTCGCACCGGACGCAGATTCACGTACTGACCGAACGCGCGGCGCAGCGGAATCAGCAAGCCCCACAGGGAAATATGGTCCGGCACCCCCGGAAAACCCACCGCGCCCAACAGGATCGCGTTGAATCCGGCGAGCCGGACCGGACCATCCGGCGGCATCATCGACCCGGTACGCAGATAGTTCTCGCACGACCAGTCGAATTCGGTCCATTCGATACCGGGCAGGACCGCGTCCACCACCCGCACGGCCTCGGTGGTCACGTCGACCCCGATGCCGTCACCAGGGATGGTCGCGATTCGGTAGGTGCTCAACGGATCTCCCTCACAGTGTGCTTCGTCGTCTCGAACGCGATGCTCAGATCTTCACGCCGATGTACTTGGTCTCCAGGAATTCGTCGATCCCGGTGAAGCCGCCCTCGCGGCCCAGGCCGGACTCCTTCACCCCGCCGAACGGCGCCGCGGGGTTGGAGATCACGCCCTGATTCAGTCCTACCAGACCGGTTTCCAGCGCCTCACTCACCCGCAGTCCGCGCCGCAGGCTCTCGGTGTAGACGTAACCGATCAGGCCGTAGGGGGTGTCATTGGCGCGTTCGACGGCCTCGGCCTCGGTGTCGAACGCGGTCAGCGCGGCCACCGGACCGAAGATTTCGGTGTGACACATCGCCGCCTCGTCCGGGACGCCGGTGAGAACCGTTGCGGGATAGAAGTTTCCGGGCCGATCCGCGGACTCGCCGCCGAGCAGTACCGTCGCGCCGCGCTGTTTCGCATCGGCCACCAACTCGGTCACCTTCGTCACCGCGTCGGTATCGATGAGCGGGCCGACCACCGCGTCCGGTTCGGTGCCGCGCCCCATCGGCAGCGCGGCCATGCGCTCGGTCAGGCGGCGGGCGAAGTCGTCGATCACACTGCGCTGCACCAGGATTCGATTCGCGGCGGTACAGGTCTGGCCGATGTTGCGCATCTTCGCCGCGAGCAGCCCCTCCACCGCCTCGTCCAGATCGGCGTCCTCGAACACGACGAACGGCGCGTTGCCGCCGAGTTCCATCGAGGTGCGCATGACGGTGCGGGCGCACTGTTCGAGCAGGATCTTGCCGACGGCGGTGGAGCCGGTGAAGGAGAGTTTGCGCGAACGCTCGTCCAGGATCATCGGCGTCATCAGCGCGGCGGGATCCGAGGTGGTCACGACGTTGACCACGCCCGCGGGCAGTCCGGCGCGGACCAGGATCTCGGCCAGGGCCAGCATGGACAGCGGGGTCTGCTCGGCGGGTTTGACCACGCAGGTGCAGCCCGCGGCCAGCGCCGGGCCGATCTTGCGGGTGCCCATGGCGAGCGGGAAGTTCCACGGGGTGATGAGCAGGCTCGGGCCGACCGGCTGCCGGGTGATCAGGAAGCGCGAACCGCCGGCGGGCGCGGGCATGTAGCCGCCGTCCAGGCGCACGGCCTCCTCGGCGAACCAGCGGAAGAACTCTGCGGCATAAGCGATTTCGCCGCGCGCCTCGCTCAGCGGCTTGCCCATCTCGAGGGTCATGATCAGCGCGAGACGCTCGGTCTCCGCGAGCAGCAGGCGGTAGGCGCGCATGAGCAGATCGCTGCGTTCGCGCGGCGCGGCGCTCGCCCAACCGGCCTGCGCGTCGGCGGCGGCGGTGAGGGCGTCGAGACCGTCGGCGGGGGACGCGTCGGCGACCTCGCAGAGCACCCTGCCCGTCGCGGGGTCCTCGACGGGCAGGCGGGCGGCGGTCTCGCGCCAGACGCCGCCGATGAACAGCCCCGTCGGGACGCTGTCGATGGCCAGGCGTTCGGTCTCGTTCACGCTCTCGCTGGTGTGCGTCACTGCCCCACTCCTCGATCCCCGCAGACCATTGCTGCGGCCCTGCCCGCCATGATATTCATATTGTCAACAATCCGACAATAGACAATCGCGACTTCCTGAGGCGGTTCACCATGTCCGAACTCTCGCCCGTCCTCAAACAAGCCACTCCCGTCACGGTCGATCACGGGGAAGGGTGCTATCTCTACGGCACCGACGGCCGCCGCTATCTCGACTTCACCGCGGGCATCGGGGTCACCAGCACCGGCCACTGCCATCCGCGCGTGGTCGAGGCCGCCCGTGCGCAGATCGGTAGCCTGATTCACGGCCAGTACACGACGGTCATGCACCGGCCGCTGCTCGAACTCACCGCGAAACTGGGCGCGGTGCTACCCGAGGGATTGAATTCGCTGTTCTTCGCAAACTCAGGCAGTGAGGCGATCGAGGCCGCGCTGCGACTGGTCCGGCAAGCCACGGGGCGGCCGAATGTCATTGTGTTCCATGGTGGTTTCCACGGCCGGACCGTCGCCGCGGCCACCATGACGACCTCGGGCACCCGGTTCTCGGGCGGGTTCAGCCCGCTGATGGGCGGGGTGCACGTCGCACCGTTCCCGACCGCGTATCGATATGGCTGGTCCGAGGAACAGGCCACGGAATTCGCACTGCGCGAACTGGATTACCTGTTCCAGACGCTGAGTGCCCCGGCCGAGACCGCGGCGTTCTTCGTGGAGCCGGTACTCGGCGAGGGCGGCTACATCCCGGGGAACACCGCGTTCTTCCAGGGTTTGCGCGAGCGCGCGGACCGGCACGGCATCCTGCTGGTGTTCGACGAGATCCAGACCGGATTCGGGCGCACCGGAAAGTTCTTCGGGCATCAGCACTTCGGCGTGCGCCCCGATGTGATCACCATCGCCAAGGGGCTGGCCAGCGGGTTCCCACTCTCGGGTATCGCCGCGTCGGAGGAGTTGATGACCAAGGCGTGGCCGGGTTCGCAGGGCGGCACCTACGGCGGCAACGCCGTGGCCTGCGCCGCCGCCGTCGCGACGCTCGAGGTCATCGAATCCGAAGGGCTGGTGGACAACGCGGCGGTGCGGGGGCGTCAACTGATCGAGGGCGTCCGCAAGACGGCCACCGCCGCGGTCGGCGACGTGCGCGGCCTGGGTCTGCTGGTCGGATCCGAATTCACCACGGCCGCAGGCGAACCCGATACCGCCACCGCGTCCGCCGCCCAGCGCCTCGCCGCCGAGAAGGGGCTACTGCTACTGACCTGCGGCGCGTACAGCAATGTCGTGCGGATGATTCCGCCGCTGGTGGTGTCCGAAAGCCAGATCGACGACGCGCTGTCCCTGTGGTCCGACGTCCTCGACGAAATCTAGGAGACCCCATGCCCCGCTACCTCACCATCACCCTGACCAAGGCCGGAATCTCCTGCCGCGCACGACTTCTCGACGACGAAGCGCCCCTCACCTGCGCCGCGGTCTGGGACGCTCTCCCGCAGGAGGGCGACGCCTTCCACGCCAAGTACGCCCGCAACGAGGTCTACACCCTCGTCCCCCGCATCACCGCCGCCCCGCACCGCGAAAACCCCACCGTCACACCGATTCCCGGCGACGTCTGCCTCTTCGACTTCGAACCCTGGGAAATCGGCAACCCCGCCTACGGCTACGAACCCGGCTCCGAAGCCCACCACGCCCAGGGCGCAACGGATCTCGCACTCTTCTACGGCCGCAACAACCTGTTGATCAACGGCGATCAGGGCTGGGTCCCCGGCAATGTCTTCGCCACGATCGAGACGGGTCTGTCCGATCTTGCCACCGCCTGCAACAACCTGTGGCTGCGTGGCGTCGAGGGTGAAACCCTGTCCTTCACCCGCGCGCAATAGCGAATCCCGGAAGCCCGGTCCGGCCGATCATCTCGGCGGGCCGGGTTTTCCCGATCCGGAATGCTTGGGCAGCAACAAGTTCCGTGAAACCTGGGCGGGACGAACGAACAGCCCGCCCGCCGAATGCGATATTCGGCAGGCACGATGTCGGGTCAGGAGGCCAGGACCGTTTCGGCGAAACGCGCCACGGCCAGGACCAGGTCGTCGGAGTGACGGGGACCGATGATCTGCATGCCCACCGGCAGCCCCTCGGCCGTCGTGCCGACGGGGATCGAGATGGCGGGCTGCTGAGTCATGTTGAACGGGTAGGTGAATCCCGTCCACTGCGGCCAACTCCGTAGATCGCTCCCCGGCGGCACGTCGTGTCCGGCCTCGAAGGCGGGAATCGGCATGGTCGGGGTGATCAGAACATCGTGGGCGGTGTGGAACGCACCCATCACGATGCCGATCTCGGCGGCGATGGCGCGAGCGTCCAGGTAATCGACGGCACTGTAGGTCGTCCCCTGATCCCAGACCTCGCCCAACCCCGGATCGACACGTTCGCGCGTGCCTTCGGGAAATCTCGACAGCATCGTCGCCGCGCCCGCCGCCCACAACAGCTCGAAAGCCTCCAGCGGATCGGTGAATCCGGGGTCCGCCGTCACCACTCGCAACCCCGCCTCGTCCAAGCGGCGCACGGCGGCGTCCACGACCGCGGCGACCTCCGAATCGACGTCGACGTACCCCAGCGTGCCCGAATAGGCGACCGTGCAGCCGCGCACATCGCGAGCCAGCTGACTCCGGAACGTCGTCACCGTCGGCGCGAGCGAGGTCGGATCGCGCGGATCGGGCAGCGACAGGATGTCCATCAGCAGCGCGGCATCCTCGACCGTGCGCGTCATCGGACCCGCGTGTGCGAGCGGCCCGAACGGGCTCGCCGGATACAGCGGAATCCGCCCGTGCGTCGGCTTGAATCCGACGATGCCGCAGAACGACGCCGGAATCCGCACGCTCCCACCACCATCGGTACCCACCGAGATCGGCCCCATCCCGCCCGCGACCGCCGCGGCGCTACCGCCCGACGAACCGCCCGAGGTCTTGGACGGATCCACCGGATTCCGGGTGATCCCGGTCAACGGGCTGTCGGTGACGGCCTTCCAGGCCAGCTCGGGCGTCGTGGTCTTACCCACGAACACCAGCCCGTCCGCACGCAGCCGCGCCGCCACCGGACTGTCCACCGGCCACGGCACATCGGCCTGGATCGAGGTCGAACCCCGCCGCGTCGGCCAGCCCTCGGTCAGGAAGATGTCCTTGATCGAGATCGGCACCCCGTCCAGCAGGCCCTGCACATGTCCGGAATGCCAGCGCGCCTCGGACTCCTTGGCCTGCACCAACGCTCGATCCGGATCGACCAGGCAGTAGGCGTTGACCGAGTCGTTGCGCGCGGCGATCGCGTCCAGCACCGCGCGGGTGGCTTCCACCGGCGACAACGCGCCCGCCGAATATGCCGTGACCAGCTCGACCGCGGTCATCGCGGCGGGCTCGGTGGGGATATCGATATCGGGGTGGGCCATAGCTGACTCCCTTCAGGCGGGCACGTAACCCAGCCTCTTGTCGACCACGTTGTCCAGCGGTCGGCCATCGATCCACTTCCGGAAGTTGTCGGCGAACGCCGCGACGATCTCGCGACGCCATCCGACGAAATCACCGGAATTGTGGGGCGTGAGGTGAACATTCGGCAGATCCCACAGCGCATGGCCGGGTGGCAGCGGCTCGGGATCGACGACATCGAGCGCCGCACCGGCCAGCGCACCAGCCCGCAATGCCGCGACGAGATCGTCTGTCACTACTGATTCCCCACGACCGACGTTGATGAAACGAGCATGTGGTTTGAAAGCCGTAAAAGCTCGGGCGTCGAACATGTTCCGGGTGTGCGCGGTCAGCGGTGTGACCGCGACCACATAGTCCGCATCGGGCAATTCGGCGTGCAGATCGGTGCCGACGGTGCCGAAATCGGGATCGTCGGTGCGCGGGCGACGTCCCAGCCCACGCACCCGCATACCCACCGCGCGCAGCAGCCGCGCGATCGCCCGGCCGATCGATCCGGTGCCGACGATCAGTACCGAGGCGCCGGCGATGCGTTCGGATTCGCGATGACACCAGCGATGGTCGCGTTGCAGCCGCTGCGATTCCGGCAGATCCTTGGCGAAGGAAAGGATCTGCGCGAGAACGTATTCGGCGATGGGCGTGTCGAACACCCCACGGGTATTGGTGACAGTGACATCACTGGCGACCAGCTCGTCGAACAGCACGGTGTCGACGCCGGTCGCGCCGACGTGCAACCATGACAGCCGGTCCGCGGCGGGCCACGCGCCCGGCAGCGCGGTGGTCTGGAAGTCGTAGACGAACAGTGCGTCGGCACCGCGCAACGCCTCGGCGAACCCATCCGCAGCCGTGTAGCGAACCTCGGCCCGCTCCCGCACCGGACGCATCAGCTGCGCATCGGGCCGAGTGCCATCGTGCAGAACGGTGACTATGGGGCCCTCTTTCACATTGACAGACTAAAAACGCATCGTATGATTGTCAACAATCCGATCGTGTGCGGAGGACTACCAGGCTGGACGCGAGAGGGGCCCTCGTGGAACTGAATTTGCCCGAATTCGACGGGCCCGTGGCCCAGCGGGGCATCGGCATCATCGCGCCGTTCGATCTCGCGCTCGAGCGGGAACTATGGCGCTGGGCGCCGCTCGAGGTGAGCCTGCACCTCGCGCGCACCCCGTACGAACCTGTGCCGGTATCGGTCGAGATGGCCGAATTGGTTTCCGACGCAACACATCTCACCGCCGCCACGCGCAACGTGCTGCACGTGGATCCCGAGGTGATCGCCTATCTGTGCACCTCGGGCAGTTTCATCAAGGGGCTGGAGTACGAGCGGTCGCTGGTCGAGACCATCTGCCGCGCCGGGGCCGCCGACGCGGTGACCACGTCGGGGGCGCTGGTCGAGGCGATCACCCAACTCGAGATCGGGCGTGTCTCCGTGATCACCCCGTACGACGAGATCCTCACCCACAAACTGCACGATTTCCTCAACGAGGCCGGATGCGAGGTCATCCGCTCGGATCATCTGGGCCTGGGCGGCGGCATCTGGAAGGTCAGCTACCGCACCATCGCCGAACGCATCATCAACGCGGACGATCCGCAGGCACAGGCGATCTTCGTCAGCTGCACCAATCTGCCCACCTACGACCTGATCGAACCGCTCGAACAGGCCCTGGGCAAACCCGTGCTGACCGCGAACCAGCTCACCATGTGGGCGTGTCTGGGCCGGATGAAACTGCCGATGATGGGGCCCGGCAAATGGCTCCAGAACGTTTTCTGAGACAAATGTGTTCTGAGACAAGGAGATTCATGCCACCGACGATCGGTTTCATCTACCCGGACCACGCCGCCGAGGACGACTACCCGCGCGCGGCGACGATGCTTGGTGTGGATCTGCGCGTCGCGCACATCTACGGCACCGACCTGCACGCCGTGCCCGAACTGCTCGATCTGGGCAGTCCGGCCCGGTTGCGCGAGGGTGCGGCGCTGCTGGCCGGGGCCGAACCTAGCGCAGTGGTGTGGGCGTGCACCTCGGGCAGTTTCGTCTACGGGCCCGACGGGGCACGTGAACAGGTCCGCGGGCTGGCCGAGGCCGCCGGAGTGCCCGCGTCGAGCACCAGCTTCGCGTTCGTGAACGCGGCGCGAGCGATCGGCGTCACCCGGGTCGCGGTGTGCGCGAGCTATCCCGACGAGGTGGCCCGACTGTTCGTGGATTTCCTTGCCGCCGAAGGGATTCGGGTACTGTCGATGTCCAGCGCGGGGATCGACACCGCCGCCGAAGTCGGCACGCTGACCCCCGACCAGGTCCTGGAACTGGCCGTGGCGAACGACCATCCCGACGCCGAGGCGCTGCTGATTCCCGACACCGCCATGCACACCCTGGAGGTGCTGCCGAAGCTGGAGGCGACCCTCGGTAAACCGGTGCTCACGGCCAATCAGGTGACCATCTGGGAGGGGCTGCGACTGGCCGGATATGCTCCCGACACCGCAGCGCCGCCCGGTGCCGCCGCACCGGCCTCGGTCCTCGAACCGTCGGGGCTGGGGAAGCTATTGTCGGAAAGGCTGATTCATGTCGGTGATTGAATTCGAGCCGGTGAACCGGCAGTCCACCGCCGAGATGATCGCCGACCGGCTCCGCGACGCCATCATGCACGGCAGCCTGCTGCCCGGCGCGCAACTGGTCGAGGCCGATCTCGCCGCCCAGTTCGACGTGTCGCGCGGACCGGTCCGAGAAGCCATGCAGCGCTTGGTATCCGAGGGCCTGCTGCGCAGCATCCGGCATCGCGGCATCTTCGTCATCGAACTCACCCCCGAGGACGTGGTCGACGTCTACCGGGCCCGCACCGCCATCGAGGGTGGCGCGCTGGAGTTGATCCTGGACGGCCGCCGCGACATCGCCTACCAGGCCCTGGAACCGAGCGTCACCGAGATGCTGGCCTGCGCCGAACGCGGCGACGCCGCCGGAGTCTCCGCCGCCGACCAGGCATTCCACGAGGCCCTCGTCGACAGTGCCGCCAGCACCCGCCTCACCCGCGCCGCCCGCACCCTGCTGATCGAGACCCGCATGTGCCTGGGAGCCCTGCAATCGGCCTATCCGGACCTGCGCGACCAGGCCCGCGAACACATCGACCTGCGCGAAGCCATCGGCAACGGGCCGGCCGATCACGCCCGCACGCTGCTCATCGACCACATGCACGATGCGGTCGAACGCCTGCGGCCCCTGCAACAGCCCGATGCCGAGCCGGACGTGAGCTGAAATTCATTGCGGCACAAGGCTAGATCGCAACAATTCGAACGCGGTCACGGCAGAGCTTTCTCATATCGTCGTAGTCCGAGGTCACGATGGCGACAGGCCCAGGCTGACGCAGGGCCGCTTCGGCGACCGTCGCGTCGATGGCGTACTTGTGGCCATGCAATGCCGCTTGCTTCAGCAGTTCGGCGGCAGCCTGCGCCGCAGCCTTGGTCACCGGCTCGATCCTCACCCGGGACAACACCCATCGCAGCCGGGGAAGGTTGGTCTTCGCCGACGTGACTTCCACGATCGTGTTCGCCGAAATCACCAGTTCGGCATCGATGTCGTTGTACACGCGGAGCCGAGCGAGCATCGCCCTGTCCTCACGAATCCACCGTGAAATTCCTTCGCAATCCAGCACAACAGTCGCGACAGGTGTGCTCACGCAGCATTACTTCCGGCACCATCGCTGTCCAGTTCGGCCTGGGCAGCGGCGATTTCATCGGCGGTGAACTCGCCGTGCTCCTGCTCGTAGCGGGCCAGATCCTGAGCCAGCAGATCATGCCGAATCCGCCGATCGACCGCAGCGGCTATATACGCGGACACATTGCCGGTCAGCTTTCGCAATTCCGTAACCTGCTCTTCCGGCAAGGTCACGGTAATCCGTGTCGTCGCACTCATATCGTGAATCATACTCCGATATGCATCGGGCTACTGACACCCGTTCGGTTGTCGACGGAGTCGCGGCGGCACGAGTGAACCACCCGGGTCACAGTGCCCATCTCAGCGGAGCTCGAGTGCGGACCGGCATTGTGGTGGCGCCAGACACGACCCTTGCGGAGCCACGTCACCTACCACACCGGCTGTGGATCCCGAGGCGTTCCGGGCCGATCAGGATGCCACCATGGATCAGACTCCGCGTGAATATCCTTGCGGCTCAGATTATCTCGACCGTTCTTGCTGACCACGGGCAACCGAAACCGATAGCGCGACGGCCGACCCCTGATCCACGGCTCGTGGTTCGCCGCATCGTGACGATGCGGTGCGGCGAACAACACGTACGAAACCGGTTGCGGCTCAGTCGAACAGGCCGCGGGGGCGAACGACCAGGACGGGCGAGGAGCGTCTGCCCTTTTCTTCCAGGAGGGCTATCGCTCGGCCGTCTTCGGTGAGGGCGGCGTGGACACCGGGCTGGCCGATCGGGTCGAGCCAGCGGCCGTCGCGCAGGGATTCGGACTGCTCGGCGGTGATGGTGCGGTGTGGGAAGGCAAGGCGGGCGGCGGAATCGATGTCGAGGTTCAGGGTCGGGTCGTCAGCCAGGGATTCCAGGGTGCGGGCGTGAGCGAGGGTGAAGGGGCCCACCCGGGTGCGGCGCAGGGCGGTGAGATGGCCTCCGACGCCGAGACTTTCGCCCAGATCGCGAGCCAGCGCGCGGATGTAGGTGCCCGAGGAGCATTCGACCTCGACGTCCAGTTCCACGAAAGTGGTTGTGCCGGTGTCGATATCGCGGCGGGCGAGGATATCGAAGCGGGAGACCGTGACCGGGCGGGCGGCGAGCTGCACGTCCTCCCCGGCGCGGGCGCGGGCGTAGGCGCGTTCGCCGTCCACTTTGATCGCGCTGACCGTTGCCGGGATCTGCTGAATATCGCCGGTCAATTGTGCTGTGCCGGAAGCGATATCGGCGTCGACTAGGTGCGCGGCCGGGGTCGTGGCGAGGATTTCGCCCTCGGCGTCGTCGGTGACCGTGGACTGCCCGAGCCGGATCGTCGCGGCGTACGACTTGGTGGTCAGGCTGAGCAGGCCGAGCATCTTCGTGGCGCGTTCGACACCCAGCACCAGCACGCCGGTCGCCATCGGATCCAACGTTCCGGCGTGACCGATCTTGCGGGTGCGCAGGATCTTTCGACAGCGGGACACCACATCGTGACTGGTCATACCGCCCGCCTTGTCCACCACCAGCAGGCCGCCGAGCGCATCCACCAGCGCGGGTTCGCGGCCCATCAGCCGACCGCGATCGCGGTCAGGATCAGCCCCTCGGCGATCAGCCAGCGTCCGTCGAAACTCAGCAGCGGTGCGCCGCCGTCGGTGGTCTGCCCGGGGATCAGCAGCTCGCTGTGGAAACCACCCGACGAACCTTCCTCATCGATGGTGAAGGTGATGTGCGCGTCCTCGAAACCCAACCAGCGCAACGTCAATGGGAACCACGCCTTGTAGGTGGCCTCCTTGGCGCAGAACAGCAGCCGGTCCAGATGCAGGCCCGTCGCGGGCAGCGCACCGGCCAGCCAGGTGCGTTCCGGGGGCAGGCTCACCGACTCCAGCACGCCTTCGGGCAGCGGCCCGTGCGGCTCGGCATCGATCCCGACCGATCGCCAACGCAGCCGGTGCGCCAACGCCGCGGCCCGATACCCGTCGCAATGGGTCAGACTGCCGACCACACCGCGCGGGAACAGCGGCATCCCGCGCTCCCCCTTACCGATCGCCACCTGCGGCTCACCCAACTGCGCCAGCGCCTGCCGCGCACAGTGCCGGGCCCCGATGAAATCCCGCCGCCGCTTCTCCACCGATTTGGCGATCAGATGCTCCTCCCCCGGATGCACCCGCAAGCCCTCGGGATAGTGCACCAACTCGGCCGCCGCCACACCGCCGGGCAGAATCCTGCCGAGTATCCGTGCGGCTCCGCCTGATTCGGTACGTTCACCGGCCCCACCGTGATCGGACACGCTCTTCACCTCGCGCATCTCGCTCGCCGACTCCTCGATGACCGCCTCCTGAATCGCTGTCTACCTGCTCCACGAGCCTAGCCGAGCGCCCGGGACGTGCTGTCCCGGCATATACCAGCGGGCGCAGACCCCGAGCGCGACCATTTCGCACACCGCAGAGCCCGAACCTCTCGGTCCGGGATCGGCCGGGCGGACGACTCAGGCCATTCCGCGACGACGTTCCGCCATCTGTCGCATCTTCTCCGCGGCCTCGGCCATCTCGGGTGTGACCTTGAAGTGGCCACCCCACTGGTTCAGATCATCGGGACCATAGTGCGGCGCGGGCAGGATCTGCCGCAGCAGCTTGTCGGGCAGACCGCGACGCTTCCATTCGCGCGGATAACCGAGCGAGACCTCCTCGAAACGCACACCGTCGTAATACGTGGTGCGCGGAATGTGCAAGTGGCCGTAGACCGAACAGACCACGTTGTAGCGGGTGTGCCAATCGGCGGTGAGTTCGGTGCCGCACCACAGCGCGAATTCCGGATAGAACAGCATCCGGGTGGGCTCGCGATTCAGCGGGAAATGATTGATCAGCACGATCGGGGTGTCGGGCGCGAGATCATCGAGGCGGCGGCGGGTGTACTTCACCCGGGCCTCGCACCAGGCGTCGCGGGTGATGTACGGATCCGGCGACAGCAGGAATTCGTCGGTGGCCACCACATTGCGATCCCGCGCGACGCGCAACGCGTCGGTCGCGGTGTAGGTGCCCTCGGGCATCCAGGAGTAGTCGTACAGCACGAACATCGGCGCGAGCGTCACCGGACCGCCGAACTCCTGCGACCCCTCGCCCTCCCACACCGGGAACGGATCCTCGGGCGTGACGACATCCAGATCCCGGCACAGCGACACCAGATAGTCGTAGCGCGCCGCACCCCGCATCTGCACCGGATCCTTGGCCGTGGTCCACAACTCGTGATTCCCCGGCACCCAGATCACCTTGGCGAACCGCTCGCGCAGAATGCTCAGCGCCCAGCGAATATCGTCACTGCGCTCCCCGACGTCCCCGGCGACGATCAGCCAGTCCTCGGGCGAGTCGGCGCGGATCGCCTCCACCACGGGCTTGTTGCCCTGATGCCCGACATGGATATCGCTCACCGCCATCAGCTTCGCAACCACCCGGCACAACCTCTCTGCTCGCCCGCGTCCCCTGCGTAACCGCGGCCACTGTCTCCACATTCCCATGCTCCCGGGTTCGGGAGCCAACCGCGCTAGGACGGCAGTTCCGCACCCACCCGCGCCCAGCGCCCCGACACCGCCCGAATACCGACCGCGACCAGGCGTGCGACGATGAATCCGCTCAGCCCCGCCCAGATCCCGGCGATCCCCCAGTGGAAGACCAGCGACAGCCAGATCATCGGCAGGAATCCGAGCAGCCCGGCGAGCATCGTGGTGTTGCGTAGATAGGCCGCGTCGCCCGCGCCGAGCAGCACCCCGTCCAGCGCGAACACCACGCCCGCGACCGGAATCAACGGCACGAAGAACCACCAGATGACGTGCACCCGATCCAGCACCTGGGCGTCACCGGTGAACAGTTCCGGCACCAGCACACTGCCCGCGCCGAAGAGCACCGCGAGCACGATCGCGAACAGCGTCGACCAGGCCGTGATCCGCCGCGCCAGCCGCTGCGCACCGGCCGCCTGGCCCGCACCGAGCGCCGCGCCGACCAGCGTCTGCGCGGCGATCGCGAGCGAATCCAACGTCAGGCTCAGGAAATTCCACAACTGCAACACCAGCTGATGCGCCGCCACCGAGGCAGCGCCGAATCTCGAAGCCACCGCGCCCGCCGAGACGAAACACGCCTGAAAGGCGAAGCTGCGCATGATCAGATCGCGCCCCAGCCGCAACTGATCACGCATGATCTCCGGCTGCGGAGCCAGCGGAACCCGTTGCCGCACCAGCGAACTCAGGAAGAACCCGCCCGATACCAGCTGCCCGGCCAGATTCGCGGTCGCCGACCCGGCCAGCCCCAGCCGCGGCGCACCCAGCAGACCGTGCACCAGCGTCGGACACAGGACGGCCGAAATCACCAGTCCCGCAATCACATACACCAGCGGCCGACGAATCCGCTGCACCCCGCGCATCCACCCGTTCCCGGCATTGGCCAGCAGAATCAACGGCACCCCGCAGCACGCGATGCGCACCCACCGCACGGCCTCGTCCGCGATATCGGCCCGCCCGGCGACCGCATGGGTGATCGGGCCCGCGAGCACCTGCAACACCGCGATGATCGCCACCCCGATCCCGACCGCCAGCCAACTCGCCTGCACCCCCTCCCCGATGGCTCCGGCGGTGTCCCCGGCACCGTGCCGCCGGGCAGCGCGTGCGGTCGTTCCGTAACTCAGGAACGTCAACTGCGTACTGACCAGCCCCAGAATCAACCCACCGACCGCGAGCCCCGCCAACGCCAACGCCCCCAGCCGCCCGACCACCGCCATATCGAACAGCAGATAGATCGGCTCGGCCACCAACACCCCCAACGTCGGAATCGCGATCCGCAGAATCCGCCCGGGCCCGGCCGCAACCGTCTCGACGACCTCGTCCGTCGCCTGTTCCCGCACCGCGTCACCCGACACCGAACCCACCCCTCACGTCATCATCGCGCCGCGGTGTCCTGCCCGAGCGCACCCCTCCGACCGAGTCCACCACAGCCCTTCCCGATCGCCCGATAATTCGACACCACAATGGCACAGGGGTACGACAATTTCCGCCGCCGGGCACGACCGGGACAGCACGCCCAGAAAACGCCGAACTAAGCGGCGCTGTCGAGAGCTGCCAGCAGCGACGTGACGAGCTGCGCGGGCGTTCCGGTCGTCGTGTAGCCCGCCGCGTAGCGATGTCCGCCACCACCCAGCACCGTCGCGACGCGCGCCACGTCGACGCCGTCGTCCGCACCGATCCCCGACGCCCGCGAACGCAGCGAAACGGTCCACAGCTCGGCCGTCGTGCGAGATTCCTTGAACACCACCGCGATCGCCGCCTCAGCCGTGGTCCGGATGACGTCGATGACGCTCTCGACCTCCTCCGAACGCACCCCGTCCATATCCTCGCGGCGCACGAAAACGTAGACCAACCCCTCACCACCGGCCGCCGACGGTTCGATCCGCGCGGTGTCCAGCACCCGCGAGAGCATGCCGAGCCAGCCGAACGGATGGGTGTCCATCAGCGTGCGCGTGATCCCCGCGCCGTCGATCCCCGTCGCGAGCAGCCGCTCCGCGAGCCGATGTGTCCCGGGCCCAGCCCATTTGAACGATCCGGTATCGGTCACCAGACCCGCGAACAGGCAGAACGCGATGTCGTAATCGATCGGCTCACCCCAGGCGTCGAGGATCCGCGCGAGCAGTGCGGTGGTCGACTCCGCGGTCGGATCCACCACGTTCACCGAGCCGAAACAGGTGTTGGACCGATGATGGTCGAGCACCAGAGTCGTTGTCGCGCCGTCGATCCGGTCCGCCAACGCGCCGAGCCGCCCCGCACTGCCGCAATCCACCGCGACCAGCACGTCCACCTCGGTGGGCACCTGCTCCGGCCGCACCAGATGTTCGGTGCCGGGCAGCGAACGCATCGAGACCGGCAAATCCGCCGGCGCGGCGAAGGAGACCCGCACCGGAACGCCCCGCCGGTGCAGCACCTGCGCGAGCGCCAGCCCGCTACCGATGGTGTCGGCGTCGGGCTGTACGTGACACAGCACGGTCACCGACCGCGCCGTATCCAGAACCTGCACGGCCGCAGCGAGATCGGCCGCCGGTGTTACTGCTGTCATGGTCTCGACCACGTTTCCTCTGGCGATGGGGCGACCTACTCGAGAAGCTTTCCCATCGCGATGACCACGAAAACGCGGTCAGTCTTCCTCGTCCGGTTCGGTCTTGTAGGGGTCGGCGTCACCGGCATGGGTCGCGTTCGCGGCGACCTGCGCCACCCGCTCGTCGACCGCGCGGGCCCGAGCCAGCAGTTCCTCCATCTCCCGCGCCGCATCCGGCACGGTGTCCAGCACGAACGCCAGCGAGGGCGTGAACTTGATCCCCGTCGCCGCACCGACCTTGGAGCGCAGCACACCCTTGGCCTTGTCCAGACCCGCGGCCGCGGCCGCGTAATCGGGTTCGGACTGCAAATTCTCGCCCAACACGGTGTAGTAGACGGTCGCCTCGCGCAGATCACCGGTCACCTTGGCGTCGGTGATCGTGACGAAACTCAGTCTCGGATCCTTGATCTCGTATTCGATCGCCGTACCCACGATCGTGACGATCCGCTTCGCGAGTCGGCGTGCCCTGGCCTGATCCACCATGGCTTCCTCCTGAAGTATCCACTAGCGGCGGACACGATGCCGCCGATCAGTCTTCCGGCCCGAAGATTCTGCGGCGTACTGCCAGCAACTCTAACTCCGGACGGGCCGCAACGTGGCGCTCACATTTGTCCAGCACCTGTGTGAGATGACTCATCTCGGAGCTGACCAGGGCGACGCCCAGCAGTGTGCGGCGATGTTTGTCGTGCTCTCCGCCCTCGGCCGCGCTCACGCCGAAGCGCTGTAACTCGGCCACGACCGGACGGATCACCGAGCGCTTCTGCTTCAGCGAATGAACATCGCCGAGCAGAATGTCGAACTCGAGCGCTCCGATGAACAAAGGCTCACCTCTTCATTTTTCAGCGGCACCGGACCCGGCCACACCACCGCCCGCCGCGTCCGGCCGGAAGAACCGGCCGGACGCGAACGGCGATGATGTGACAGGAACGAGATCCGCTCAGTCCCGCGGCTTCTCACGAAGCTCGAAGGCCTCGATGACGTCGCCTTCCTTGATGTCGTTGTAGCCCAGGGTGATACCACATTCGAAGCCCTCGCGAGCCTCCATGACATCGTCCTTCTCCCGGCGCAACGACTGCAACGTGGTCTCGGCGACCACGACATTGTCGCGGAGCAGGCGCACCTTCGCGTTGCGCTTGACCGCCCCTGCGGTGACCATACAACCGGCGATGTTGCCGATCTTCGAGGAGCGGAAGATCGCCCGGATCTCCGCCCGCCCCAGCTCGACCTCTTCGTAGATCGGCTTGAGCATGCCCTTGAGGGCCTTCTCGATCTCGTCGATGGCCTGGTAGATCACCGAGTAGTACCGGATGTCCACGCCCTCGCGGTTGGCCAGCTCGGTGGCCTTGCCCTCCGCGCGCACGTTGAACCCGATGATGATCGCGTTCGAGGCCGACGCCAGGTTGACGTTGGTCTCGGTGACGCCACCGACACCGCGGTCGATGACCCGCAACCGCACCTCGTCGCTGATCTCGATGCCCAGCAGGGCCTCCTCGAGCGCCTCGACGGTACCCGAGTTGTCGCCCTTGAGGATCAGGTTCAGCTCCGAGGTCTCCTTCAGAGCGGCATCCAGATCTTCCAGGCTGATCCGCTTGCGGCTGCGGGCGGCCAGCGCGTTGCGCTTGCGCGCATTGCGACGGTCCGCGATCTGCCGCGCGATGCGGTCCTCCTCGACGACCAGCAGGTTGTCACCCGCACCGGGCACCGAGGTGAAACCGATGACCTGGACCGGCCGCGACGGCAGCGCCGCCTCGACGTCCTCACCGTGCTCGTCGACCATGCGTCGCACGCGACCGTAGGCATCGCCCGCGACGATCGAGTCGCCGACGTGCAGGGTGCCGCGCTGGATGAGCACGGTCGCCACCGGGCCACGGCCGCGGTCCAGGTGCGCCTCGATGGCGACACCCTGGGCGTCCATGTCCGGGTTGGCCCGCAGGTCCAGCGCCGCGTCGGCGGTCAGCACGACCGCTTCCAGCAGACCCTGGATGTTGATGTTCTGCCGGGCGGAGATGTCGACGAACATGGTGTCGCCACCGAATTCCTCGGCCACCAGGTTGTACTCGGTCAGCTGCTGACGGATCTTCTGAGGGTTCGCACCCTCCTTGTCGATCTTGTTGACCGCCACCACGATCGGCACGTCCGCGGCCTGCGCGTGGTTGATGGCCTCCACCGTCTGCGGCATGACGCCGTCGTCGGCCGCGACCACCAGCACCGCGATGTCCGTGGACTTCGCACCACGGGCACGCATGGCGGTGAACGCCTCGTGACCCGGGGTGTCGATGAAGGTGATCAGGCGATCCTCGTCGTTGACGTTCGTCAGCACCTGGTAGGCGCCGATGTGCTGGGTGATACCGCCGGCCTCGCCCTCGCGGACGTTGGTCTTGCGGATGGTGTCCAGCAGTCGGGTCTTACCGTGGTCGACGTGGCCCATGACGGTGACCACCGGCGGACGGACCTGCAGGTCGTCCTCGCCGCCCTCGTCCTCGCCGTAGGTGAGGTCGAAGCTCTCCAGCAGCTCGCGGTCCTCGTCCTCCGGGGAGACCACGTGCACGACGTAGTTCATCTCGCCGCCGAGCAGCTCGAGCGTCTCGTCGTTCACCGACTGGGTCGCGGTCACCATCTCACCGAGGTTGAACAGCGCCTGGACCAGCGAGGCCGGGTTGGCGTTGATCTTCTCGGCGAAGTCGGACAGCGACGCGCCACGGGCGAGCCGGATGATCTCGCCGTTACCGCGCGGCAGCCGCACGCCGCCGACGGCGGGCGCCTGCATCGAGTCGTATTCCTGGCGCTTCTGACGCTTGGACTTGCGGCCGCGACGCGGAGCGCCACCCGGGCGTCCGAACGCACCCGCGGCACCGCCACGACCACCCGGACCACCGGGACGACCGCCGCCGCCACCGGGACGTCCCCGGAAACCACCGGCCGCGGGAGCACCCGCACCGGCGCCGCCACCGGGACCACCCGTGCCGGCGCCGCCACCGCCACCGCGGTAACCGCCACCGCCGCCACCGGGACGACCGCCACCGCCACCGGGACCACCGCCCGGACGACCCGGACGACCGGCGCCGCTCGGACCCGGACGGGCCGCACGCTGCGGCATCGCACCCGGATTCGGACGCGGCGGCATCGAGCCGGGGCTGGGACGCGGACCACCCGGACGCGGGCCACCGCCCTGCGCCGCGGCCGGACGCTGACCGCCACCCTGACCGGGGCCGGGACGCTGACCGGGCGTCGGACGCGGACCACCCTGCGCCGGACCCGGACGCGGGCCACCCGGACCGGGAGCCGGACGCGGCGCGGGACGCTCAGGCGCCGAGGAGAACGGATTGTTGCCCACCCGAGGGGTTTTCGGGCCGGGCTTGGGGCCGCCGGGACGCGGGCCACCGCCCTGCGCGGCGGCCGGACGCTGCTGTTGCTGCTGCCCCGGACGCGGACCACCGGGCGTCGGACGCGGACCACCGGAGCGGTCGTTGTTCGGACGCGGCGCGTGCTCCTGCGGCGCGGGCTTGGCCGCGGGACCCGGCTTCACAGCGGGACCGGGCTTGACGGCCGGAGCGCTCTCCGACCGAGGGGCGCTCTCCGCGCGGGGGGCCGGAGCGGGAGCCTTGGCGGCCGGAGCCGCGGGCTGCTGCGCCGGGGCGGGAGCCGGAGCCGGAGCGGGACGCGGTCCCGGACGGGGACCGGGCGTCGCGCCGGACGACGGTTTGGGACCCGGACGCGCCGACTGGCCCGGACCGGGACGGGGGCCGCCGGACTTGGCGCTCCCGTTCGCGGGCGCGGACTTGGATGCGAACGATTCCCGCAGACGACGCGCGACGGGTGCCTCCACCGTCGACGACGCCGATTTCACGAACTCGCCCTGCTCCTTGAGCGTTGCGAGTAGTTCCTTGCTCGTGACACCGAGTTCTTTGGCCAACTCGTGCACGCGGGCCTTGCCTGCCACTGCTCTCCTCACTGAGAGGTCGAGCGTGGCGGCCCGTCACCTGTGGACGGGTGGCCCGCACGACCTCGGGTTATCTCCGATGGACGTTCATCGCTGGTACTTCACGGTGTGCTCATGAGTGCTCGTGCCTGTTCTCGACGTAGTGCTCCAGGGCTGAGATATCCAGTTTTCCGGACACTCGTAGTGCTCTGCCGAACGATCGGCGCCGCTCCGCAGTGCTCAGACAAACCGATGAGGGGTGCAACCAGGCACCCCTACCGGGAAGTCTGTGCCGCGAATCGGGAACGATCGCAATCTCCGTGCCGGATGATTGCGCCACGATCCGCAACAGATCGGCGGCCAGCTCGCGTTCTCGACATCCGATGCACGTCCGGACGGGTCCGGTGCGCAATGGAGCCGAAGACTCGCGCTGAGCCAACGTCCACTGTACCGCTGCCATGTCCGGAACCTCGCATCCAGCCCTCTGGTTACTCACCGACCCGCCATCCCGTGCGAGAAATCTCTCACCCGCGCTGGGCCTCCGAACGCACCGGACCGGCCGGATCCGGTGCGGCATCGCTGCGGATATCGATCCGCCAACCCGTCAGACGCGCGGCCAGACGGGCGTTCTGCCCCTCCTTGCCGATCGCCAGCGACAGCTGGAAGTCCGGGACGACGACACGTGCGGCGCGGCCGTCCGCGTCGACGACCGTGACCGAGACAACCTTCGACGGGGACAGCGCATTCCCGACGAACGTGGCGGGATCGTCGGCGTAGTCGATGATGTCGATCTTCTCGCCCGCGAGTTCGCTCATCACGTTGCGCACGCGCTGCCCCATCGGGCCGATACACGCGCCCTTGGCGTTCACGCCCGACACGGTGGTCCGCACGGCGATCTTGGAGCGATGCCCGGCCTCGCGGGCGACCGCGACGATCTCGACGGACCCGTCGGCGATCTCGGGCACCTCCAGCGCGAACAGCCGCCGCACCAGATTCGGATGCGTGCGCGAGAGCGTGATCTGCGGACCGCGTGGACCGCGCGAGACGCCCACCACGTAGCACTTGATCCGGTCGCCGTGCTCGTACTTCTCCCCCGGCACCTGCTCGGCGGGCGGGATGACGCCCTCGGCGCCGTTCGCCTCGCTGCCGATCCGCACCACGATGGTGCCGCGGGCGTTCATCCGGGCGTCGCGCTGCACGACGCCGCCGACGATATCGCCCTCGTGCGTGGAGAATTCGCCGAAGGACTTCTCGTTCTCCGCGTCGCGCAGCCGTTGCAGCACGACCTGGCGCGCGGTGGTCGCGGCGATGCGGCCGAAGCCCTCGGGGGTGTCGTCCCATTCGGAGACCACGTTGCCGTCCGCGTCGAGTTCCCGCGCCATCACCCGCACCACACCGGACTTCTGGTTGATGTCGATGCGCGCGTTCGGCTCGTGGCCGTCGGTGTGCCGGTACGCGGTCAGCAGCGCGGACTCGATCGCGGAGATCACGGTCTCCATCGCGATGCCCTTGTCCGCGACTATCGCGCGCAGGGCTTCGATTTCGATGTTCATGCCATGGTCCCTTCGGTCGAAGCTGCCGCTGATCGGATTGCTCCCTGGTCGTCCTGCGCCCCGGGTGCCGGGCGGCCGGGGGCTACTCCCCCGGCGAGTTCCATCTCCGCCGCGCCCGGCGCGGAGAATTCCACCTGCACCACGGCCCGCTCGACATCGGCGAGCGGGACGTGCACGCGGTGGGGTTTGCGTCGTCCACCGAGGACCAGCGCCACCTCGGTCTCGGTGGTTTCGCCGACTCTGGCCTCGAACCTGCCGTCGCCCTCGGGCGTGGGCGCGTCGGCTCGCAGGGTGATCCGCGCCTTGCGGCCGCGGGCGCGACGCCAGTGCCGCGGCAGGGTCAGCGGACGTTCCACCCCCGGTGTGGTGACTTCGAGCAGGTACGGGGTTTCCCCGAAATCACCCGCCTCGTCCAGGATTTCGGAGACGTCGGTGCTCAGCTCGGCCACCGCGTCCAGATCGACGGTGGCGTCACTGTCGATGGTGACCACGACCCGCGCCTGGTCCTTGCCCGCGCCCGACACGGCAACGCCCTCGAGATCGAACCCTCGACTCTCGACGAGCTCAGCAACGAGCTGGCTCACCCTTTCCTCGGTCGGCATCGGCATGTGGGGCGGCTCCTGGTTCAGTTGTGACGGGGTGGAGTTGTCGGTATCGGTCCTGGTCGAACATGGTCGGCGCGCGTGGGCGGCGGAATACTCCACCGGAGGTCTAGCGTAACGCGCTGCAAGAGTGTAAAGGACCAGCAGCCATTCACAGGTTTCCCGTGCTCACAGCCGCCGCCGCAGGCTCCGGTCGGCGGAGTTCGCCCGCTCGGGGGTGCGGTGGGCGCGAATCCGCGCAGCGAACGTCTCCGGGTCGAACCCGATACGCCCGCCGTCCCCGGTCGGGACGATGACTGGCACGATGGACGCGTGCCGATCAGTCATCGCGTTCATCCACCGGGCGGCCCCACGCCGCCCACCACCGGCGCGGGGGTGCCCACCGCCGCGCTCGATCGCCGGGCGCTGTTGCGCGTCGCGGGTGGCGGGGCGTTCGCGATCATGTCCCTGAGTGCGGCGGCCTGTGCGAAGGACAAGCCGCTGGAGCCGGACGCGCTACTGCCGCACGAGGTTTCGGCGCGCACCGACGCGGTGTGGGCGAAGGCCGCCGCGGCCACCACGCCTGACAGGGCCGCCGCGCTGAACGTCATCGCGACCCAGCGCACCGCCCACGCCGAGGCCCTGCGCGCGGAGATCGATCGGGCCATCGGCCTGTACGGCGACGGCACCAAACCGAAGTCGGCGAGCCCGCCGGTGACACCCCCGGCCGCCCCCGCACCGCCGCCGACCGTCGACGCGCTGCGCACCCGGCTGGCCGCGTCGCAGAAGTCCGCCGCCGACGCCGCACCGGTGAATTCCGCCTACCGCGCCGGACTGCTGGCCTCGATCAGCGCGTCCTGCGCCGCCCACGTGGAGGTTCTGCTGGCATGAGCACCGCCGATCAGCAGGCGTTGACCGATGCGCTCAACGCCGAATACGCCGCCGTCTACGCCTACGGCGTCATCTCGGCCTACGCGGCCGCAGACCGCAACAAGATCGTCGTCGACTTCACCGCGGCCCACCGCGCCCAGCGCGACGCCACCATCGACGCCCTGAAGGCCCTCGGCGCACCCGTCCCTGGTCCGGCAGCCGCCTACCCGCCGCCCTCCCCGGTGAACGACCCGATCCCGGCCGCTAAATTCGCCGTCACGGTCGAAACCGACACCGCGATCGCCTGGCGCTCGGCCGTCGAACGCGCCGACTCCGCAACCATCCGCCGCACCGGCGCACAGGCCCTGGCCGATTGCTCGATACGCCTGGCCACCTGGCAGAAGATCCTGGGCACGAGCCCGGCGACGGTGGCGTTCCCGGGGCGGCCCGCACAGAGCTAGTCCGGGGCGATAGCCGACACGACGGAGCAGCACGCCTCGATTACGCGCCTGACGCCGCACGACGACCGCATTCGGGCAGCTCGAATCCGTCCGAAAAGCGGTGCGCCGGAATAGGATCGCCCAAGCGCACCACACCGAACAACGCCGCTGCGACCGCACGACTCACCCCGAATCCGCACGATCCGAGGATGTCCCGGCCTGCCCGATCACTGGGCGAGGCCGGGAACAGATCGGGTTGCGGTCAGCCGCGGACCTTGTCCAGGATGGCCTGGACCGCGTTCTCGGCGGGGATTTCGTCGCCGGTGCCGGCGAAGCGGTCGCGGAGTTCGACCTTGCCGTCGGCCCAGCCGCGGCCGACGACCAGGACCAGGGGCATGCCGAGGAGTTCGGCGTCCTTGAACTTCACGCCGGGCGAGGCGGTGCGGTCGTCGAACAGGACCTCGAGACCGGCCGAATCCAGTTGGACGACAACCTGTTCCGCGCCCGCGCGGGCGCCCTCGTCCTTGTTCGCGATGACCACGTGCACGTCGAAGGGGGCGACCTCGCGCGGCCAGCGCAGGCCCTTCTCGTCGTGCATCTGCTCGGCCAGCACCGCGACCATGCGCGAGACGCCGATGCCGTACGAACCCATGATCAGGCGGACCGGCTTGCCGTTCTCGCCCAGGACGTCGACCTCGAAGGTGTCGGTGTACTTGTAGCCGAGCTGGAAGATGTGCCCGATCTCGATACCGCGCGCGGCGACCAGCGCGCCCTTGCCGTCCGGTGACGGATCGCCGTCGCGGACCTCGGCGGCCTCGATGGTGCCGTCAGGGGTGAAATCGCGACCGGCGACCAGGCCGACGACATGGCGTCCGGGGGAATCCGCGCCGGTGATCCAGGACGTTCCGGTGACCACGCGCGGGTCGACCAGGTAGCGAACACCGTTGGCCTGCAACGACTTCGGGCCGATGTACCCCTTCACCAGGAAGGGATTGGCCTTGAAGTCCTCCTCGGTGAGCAGTTCGACCTCGGCGGGTTCCAGCGACGCGCCCAGGCGCTTGTCGTCCACCTCGCGGTCACCCGGGACGCCGATGCCCAGGACCTCGGTCTTACCGTCCGGGTGATGCAGCTTGACCATGACGTTCTTCAACGTGTCCGCCGCGGTGACGGGCCGGCCGAACTGCTCGGCAATCCCGACCCCGTTGGCCCACTCGACCAGCGAGGCGATGGTGGGCGTGCTCGGGGTGTCGTGTTCCTGTGCGGGAGCCTGGCCGTCGAGCGGAATCTCCGCGGGCGCGGGCGTGATCACCGCTTCGACATTCGCGGCATATCCTGATTCGCGGCACACCACATAGGTGTCCTCGCCGACCGGACTGTCGGCCAGGAATTCCTCCGACGCACTACCGCCCATCGCACCCGAGGTCGCCGCGACGATCACATAGCTGACGCCGAGCCGATCGAAGATGCGCTGATATGCCCGACGGTGCGCGTCGTAGCTGGCCTGCAAACCCGCCTCGTCCAGATCGAACGAGTACGAATCCTTCATGATGAATTCGCGGCCGCGCAGAATTCCGGCGCGCGGGCGTTCCTCGTCGCGGTACTTGGTCTGGATCTGATACAGCGTGACGGGCAGATCCTTGTAGGAGTTGTACTCACCCTTCACGGTGAGGGCGAACAATTCCTCGTGCGTGGGGCCGAGCAGGTAATCGGCGTTCTTGCGATCCTGCAACCGGAACAGCGCGTCACCGTATTCGGTCCAGCGGTTGGTGGCCTCGTAGGGTTCGCGCGGCAACAGCGCGGGCAGCGAGATCTCCTGCGCGCCGAAGCTGTTCATCTCCTCGCGCACCACCTGCTCCACCTTGCGCAGCACTCGCAGGCCCAGCGGCAGCCACGAGTAGACGCCCGGCGCGATCCGGCGGACGTATCCGGCGCGGACGAGAAGCTTGTGGCTGGGCACCTCGGCGTCGGCGGGATCGTCACGCAGGGTGCGCAGGAACAGGTGTGAGAGACGGGTGATCACGGATGCACAGAGTAGACCGTGCCCCGGCCACGCGAATCGGCGAGCCACCGCGTCCCCACCCGCACACTTCGCGCCGGTACCGTATCGGCTCGTGCTGGTGCTGCTGCCTCCCTCCGAAACCAAGTCCGACGGTGGAAAACTCGGTCCGCTCGACCTCGACGAGCTGTCCCTGCCGCAGCTGACCGCCGTGCGCGACAAACTGGTCACCGAACTGGTCGAACTCGCCGCCGATCCCACCGCTTCCCGCAACGCGCTGGGGCTGGGCAAGGCCGCCGACACCGAGATCGAGCGCAATGCCGCGCTGCGCACCTCACCCACCCGACCCGCGCTCGAGCGCTACACCGGCGTGCTCTACGACGCGCTCGACGCCAAGGCGTTCACACCCGCACAGCGCGCCAAGGCGCACGCCCGGCTGGCCATCGGCTCGGCCCTGTTCGGCGTGGTGCGGGCGGGCGATCCGATTCCGGCCTACCGGCTTTCGGGCGGATCCAAACTGCCCGGGATGGCGACGTTGGCCTCGCTGTGGAAACCGGTGTTGACGCCCGCGCTGCGCGAGGAGGCCGCCGGGGAGCTGGTCGTGGATCTGCGCTCGGGCACCTATCAGCAGTTGGGCCGCGTCCCCGGTGCGGTCACCGCGACCGTGCTCACCGAACGTCCGGACGGCAGTCGCACCGTGGTGAGTCACTTCAACAAGCATCACAAGGGACTGTTGGCCCGCGCGCTGGTACTGAGCCGCGCCGAGCCCACCGATATCGCGGGGTTGGCCCGGATCGCCGAAAAAGCCGGGCTGCGTATCGAAATCGCCTCCTCCTCCGAACTTCTCGTGCTCACCTGAGATGAATTTCCGGTATCGCGTAATTGAACGACGCATATCGGAAAGTGCAACTATTTTCGCGAAATATCCGGGTGTGCAGGCATTTTCGCGGCAACTACCGCGTAACTCATTGTCTCGCTTGGGAAGGACGGCGTTTGTGCCGTAATGTCTCCGGGACGCACCGGATAATGCCGCGCATTCATTCCCTGTGATGTCGAGGAGCTCGGCGTGGGTACGCATTCCCTACGTGAAGACAAGGCCGCACGCGAACGCGAAGACAAAGCCCTGCGGTTGTTGACCGATCAGCTGGTCGCGGACTATACCGCCACCCATGCCGAGCAGGATGTCCGCACCGTGGTCGGCGAGGCGCGAAACCGCTTCGCGGGACATGCAATTCGCGATTTCATTCCGATCCTGGTCGAGCGGGTCGTCCGGCGGACGTTGGACGGGGAGCACGGGCCCATCGGTGAGTCTGCTGCTGTTGCCAGTGCCGCGCCCATGGTCGGTGCGGCGGCCGAGGCTACGACCGGGTCGGTCAGCGCGCCTGTGGTCGGTTCTGCTGCTGCGGTCACGGTAGGTTCTGCTGCTGCGGCGACGGTCGGTTCGACGGCTGCGCCCTCGACTGGTTCCGCTGCCGAAGCCGAGGTCACTGCGGCGGCTGCGATCAACGCCGCGACCACCCCCACGGCCAGAGTTGCGGCCGTCACCGGTTCCGCGGCTACAGTCGGGTCCGCTACCGCGCCCACAGTGTCGACGGGTAGTACTGCGGCCGAGGGCGCGACTGGTTCCGAAGCCGCAGTTGCGACCGGTTCCGCGGCGGAGGCTGCGAACGGTTCTTCCGCCGAGGTCACGAGTGGTTCTGTGGCCACGCCGGTAGAAGGTTCCGCTACTGAGACCGCGAGCGGTTCCGCCGCCGAGACCGCGAACGTTGAGAACACGAGCGCCGAGGCTGCGAGTGGTTCTGCCACCGAGGCGACGAGTGGTTCCACCGTCGAGGCTGCGAGCGGTTCCACCGCTGCGCCCGCGAGTGTTCCCGTGGCCGAGGCCGCAAGCGTTTCGGCGGTCGAATCCGCGAGCGGTTCCACTGCCGAGACCGCGACCGGTCCGGCAACCGAATCTGCCACTGCTGCAACGGAATCGAGTGCGTCGAGCACCCCACCCCCTGGCGCTGCCAACCGATCGCGTTTCGCGGCAAAGGATCTGCTTCCGCCGCCGTGGAGTGGCCGCAACTTGATCGGCCCGGTCGCCGCGGCGATCGTCCTCGTGGTCGTGCTGGCGCTGACCTTCGGGACCGGTGGCGGTGGATCGCCCCAATCCCCCACTGCCGCAGCACCTTCGGTGACGACCGTGCACGGTGTGATCGGCTCGGAGAAGCTCTCCTACTTCAACGATCCGAAGGTCGTCGCCGCACTCGCCGAGCACGGGCTGCGGGTGCAGGTCGAAGCGGCCGGGTCGCGCCAGATCTACACCTCGGTGGACCTGAACAAGTTCGACTTCGCCTTCCCGTCGAGTACCCCTGCGGCGGAAGCGATTCTGCGCGCGCGGAACATCACCACGCAGTACACGCCGTTCTCCTCGCCGATGGCGATCGCGACCTTCAAGCCCATCGTGGATCTGCTCACCGCGGCCGGTGTGGTGCGGCCCGGTCCGGTGCCGACCCTGGACATGCAGCGCTATCTGGATCTCGTCGGCACCGGCACACAGTGGAATCAGTTGCCCGGCAACACCACCTACTCGGTGCCGAAGAACATCCTGGTCTCCACCACCGATCCGCGCAGCTCCAACTCCGCGGCCATGTACCTGTCGATCGCCAGCTACGTGGTCAACGACAACACCATCGTGCGCGGCACCACCGCCGAGGACAACGCGGTGCAGAAGGTGTCCAAACTCTTTGTCGGCCAAGGTTATTCGGACAACTCGAGTAAGGGTCCGTTCGACGAGTACCTGTCCGGCGGGATGGGTCCGACCCCCATGGTGCTGATCTACGAGGCGCAATACGTGGAGGCGGCACTGGCGGGCAAGATCACCCCGGACATGGTGCTGATGTACCCCTCTCCGACGGTCCTGTCCCGGCACACCCTGGTGCCGATGAACAGCAACGGCGACCGCCTGGGCAAGCTGCTGACCACCGATCCCGAACTCCAGCAGTTGGCCGCCGAACACGGCTTCCGCACCAACGATCCGGCCCAGTTCACCTCGGTCACGAGCCAACACCAGGTCCCGGTCAACCCCCAGGTGGTCGACGTGGTCGACGCCCCCAGCTACGACACCCTGCAACATCTGCTCGACGGCGTGGCGCGAGCCTACAACTGACCCGACCAGGCACGAAACAACTCCCGGTGGAGACAATTCCGCCGGGAGTTCTCGCGTTTCCGGTCGGTGAGTTCTACCCCGTGACGCCGATGTCCTCGAACCACAGCTGCGGCTGCTCGTCGATGAAGCGCGTCATCATGTCGACGCATCCCGAATCATCGAGCACCGTGATCGATACCCCGTGTTCGGCGAGCCAGTCGTGCCCGCCGGTGAAGGTCCGCGACTCCCCGACGATCACCGCGCCGATGCCGAACTGCCGCACCAGCCCGCTGCAATACCAGCACGGCGAGAGCGTGGTCACCATGATCGTGTCGCGATAGTCCCGCCGCCGCCCGGCATCCCGAAACGCGGCGGTCTCCGCATGCACACTCGGATCTCCATCCTGAACCCGCCGATTGTGCCCACGCCCGAGCACATTCCCCTCCGCATCGAACAGCGCTGCCCCGATCGGGATACCACCCTCCGCCAACCCGACCCGAGCTTGTTCAACGGCCACATCCAGCATGCGTTCGGCGGTGATCATGAACCCCATGCTGCCTCATATGTCGCCTCCTACGATCCAACGGTCCACGCTATAACACCCCAGCGGAGTCGATCCGGTCGCACATCAGCAGGGCGGCAACGGAATTCACCGACCTCGGCAGAGCCGCAGCCGGACCCATGGCTCTCGCTGTCATGCGGATCGGCTCCGACGATGCGCTCGATGCGAACAAGGATGTGCTCGACGAACCGAGCACGCCGGTTGGCGGCGATCCCGCGGTCGCCTGAATCGACGCCGGGGACGCGCCTGACACCGGTAGGCAGTCAACGGGCGTCACGGACCGTCGGGGCCCGCCGTCAGGTCGCGGATCAGCAGGGCGGTGTGTAGGGAGGTGCGGATTTCGCCGTCGTCCAGGTCGACTCCGAGGATGCGTTCGATGCGGGAGAGACGGTCGTAGAGGGCGGGGCGGGAGATGTTCATGCGGCGGGCCACGTCGGTCTTGTTGCCCGCCAGATCCAGGAAGCGGCGCAGTGTGGGGGTGAGGTCGCCGTGGTGGCGGATGTCGTGGCGCAGCAGCGCGCTCAACTCCGTCTCGGCGAAACGCTGGACGCCAGGTTCGTTGCGGATCAGCGAGAGCAGGCCGCGCAGCCGGACATCGCCGCTGCGGTAGAACGACCGTGGCACAGTCGATTCCAGCGCTAGCGCGATTTCCGCCACGTGCGCGGCGTGGGCGAGTTCGCGCGCGGCGTCCAGCAGCGATTCCGAATCCGCGCCCACCCCGACCGCGATCCGCTGCACACCATCGGTGCGGCGCAGCTCCGCCGCCAATGCCGTGCACACCTGTTCCAGGCGCGGGTCCAACTCGCCGTCCCGGCCGAGGCCCAGAATGAGCGTGAGCTGTTGTTCGTCCGCCGCGCTCAGGGCAGTCGCGCGACTCAGCGCCACACCGTGACCGGCCGCGTCCAGCAGCGTGGCCGCGCGCCGCTGCCGAGCCACCGGATCCGGCTCGCTCACCGCGCTCACCCGGACCGCGATCGGTACGTAGCGGGCCCGGCGGGCCAACCCCAGCGTCGCGGCCCGCGCGACGGCTTCCTGCTCGTCGATCACCCGGCCGGCGACCATATCCTCGATGAGCCCGGTCTGGGCCTGTCGATGCAGCCCGAACCGGTCCTTCTCGATCATGCGGTGCAGGGTGAGCGTCTGCGCGGCGCGTTCGAGCACCATCCGGGCCCGGGCCGAGGGGATGCGCTCCGAGCGCAGCAGCACCCGCCCCCAGCGCTGGGTGTGCGGACCCACCGGGACGGCACTGCCGACGTCGTCGGGCAGCATGCGCGAGGTGGCCTCCCAGTTCTCCAGCAGTGCCGCCGCCGAGGTGTGCCGCGCGGAAACCGCCAGCACCCGATGCGCCAGATCCTCCAGCACCACCGACGAATCCAGCAGGGCCGCAGCGGTTTTCACGATCTCTTCGAGGGAGGCGCGACGCACGCTGAGGGTGCTGAAGGTCTCGTGCACCGAATGCGCGAACTCCAGTTCGGCATACTGATCGGCCACGATCATCCGATGCACCGCCTCGGTGACCTCCACGAATCGGGTGATCCGGCGCAGCGCGATCACCGGCAATCCGAGCCGATCGGCCACGGTCGCGACGAAGGTCGGCAGTTCGGCGACGTACCGGCCCAGTTCCACGACCAGTCCCGCCACCCCCGCCGCGGCCAGCGATTCCAGGTAGGCACCCGTCGCCGGAGCACCATAGGCGAGCGGTTGGCCGGTGGTCAGGATCAGTTCCCCGCCGGAGATCAGCGTGGCCAGATCGACGGTCTCGCTCACATGGACCCAGCGCACCGGCCGGTCCAGGCCCTGCGCACCGCCGATCACCCGCGGCTCCCCGGCCTGCACCACGGGCATGTCGAGAATTTCCGCGACAGTGGGCAACACCGACGAATCGTAATACATCCGGACACGAAGCCGACATTTCGTCGGGCCACGATCCGGCCGCATCGCGACACAGTGGAAGCATCAGTCCGGTCCGGATTCGAGGAGAGATATGCAGACCATCGCGCATTGGGTCGACGGCAAACCGTTCGCCGGAACCAGCGAGGCGACCGCGCCGGTGACCAATCCCGCCACCGGTCAGGTCAGCGGGCAGGTCGCGCTCGCGGATACCGCCGATGTCCGAGTGGCGATCGAGGCGGCCGCGGCGGCATTCCCCGCGTGGCGCGCCACCTCGCTCACCCGGCGGGTGCAGGTGCTGTTCCGCTTCCGCGAACTGCTCAACGAGCGCAAGCAGGATCTGGCCGCGATCATCACCGCCGAACACGGCAAGGTGCTCTCCGATGCGCTGGGCGAAGTGAGCCGCGGCCTGGAGGTGGTCGAATTCGCCTGCGGCATACCGCATCTGCTCAAGGGCGGCTTCACCGAGAACGCATCCACCAAGGTCGACATCTTCTCCATCCAGCAGCCGCTGGGCCCAGTGGCGATCATCTCGCCGTTCAACTTCCCGGCCATGGTGCCGATGTGGTTCTTCCCCGTCGCCATCGCCGCGGGCAACACCGTGGTGCTCAAGCCGAGCGAGAAGGATCCCTCGGCTTCCCTGTGGCTGGCCCGGCTCTGGACCGAGGCGGGGCTGCCCGACGGCGTGTTCAACGTGGTCCAGGGCGACAAGGTCGCCGTCGACGAACTGCTGGACCACCCGGCGATCAAGGCGGTGTCCTTCGTCGGTTCCACCCCGATCGCCCGCTACGTCTACGAGCGCGGCACCGCCGCGGGCAAGCGCGTCCAGGCCCTGGGCGGAGCCAAGAACCACATGGTGGTACTCCCGGACGCCGATCTGGATCTGGCCGCCGACGCCGCGGTCAACGCCGGATTCGGTTCGGCCGGTGAGCGCTGCATGGCGATCAGCGTGCTGGTGGCGGTCGGCGAGGTCGCCGACGACCTGATCGGACGAATCACCGAGCGCGCCAAGACGATCCGAACCGGTGACGGCACCCGCGACAGCGATATGGGCCCGCTGGTGACCGGTGCACACCG
Source organism: Nocardia macrotermitis (assembly GCF_009604405.1). Lineage (GTDB taxonomy): Bacteria > Actinomycetota > Actinomycetes > Mycobacteriales > Mycobacteriaceae > Nocardia > Nocardia macrotermitis. Next base: position 246,211 of record NZ_WEGK01000003.1, on the reverse strand, counting down.
GGACAAGGTCGCCGCCTACATCACGGCCGGGGAATCCGAGGGCGCGACGGTGGCCCTCGACGGACGGGACGTCCGCCCCGACGGCGATGCGGACGGATTCTGGCTGGGCCCGACTCTGCTGGACAACGTCACCCCCGGGATGAGCGTCTACACCGACGAGATCTTCGGGCCCGTGCTCTCGGTGGTCCGCGTCGCGACCTACGAGGAGGCGCTGACGCTGATCAACGCGAACCCGTACGGCAACGGCACCGCCATCTTCACCAACGACGGCGGCGCGGCGCGGCGTTTCCACAACGAGGTCGAGGTCGGCATGGTCGGCATCAACGTGCCGATCCCGGTGCCGATGGCGTACTACAGCTTCGGCGGCTGGAAGGCATCGCTGTTCGGCGACTCGCACGCACACGGGACCGACGGGGTGCACTTCTACACCCGCACCAAGGCCATCACCTCCCGCTGGCTCGATCCCAGCCACGGCGGCCTGAATCTCGGCTTCCCGCAGAACAACTGACCATCGAGAGGAGAATCCCGCACGATGACATCGCACCCCACACCGCTCCCCGACACGCTGCCCAACGGCCTGCGCATCGACGCCGCCCGCGCCGAGGCCCAGCGGGCCTACGAACTGGATCGCAGGCACGTCTTCCACTCCTGGTCGGCGCAGCGGCAGCTCGATCCGATGACGATCAGCGCCGCGCAGGGCTGCTGCGTCTGGGACGGTGCGGGCCATCGCCTGCTGGATTTCTCCTCGCAACTGGTGAATACCAATATCGGCCATCAACATCCGAAAGTGGTTGCGGCCGTTCAGGAACAGGCCGCCAAGCTGTGCACGGTCGCGCCGCAGCACGTCAACGCGGCGCGATCGGAGGCGGCCCGGCTGGTCGCCGAGCGGACCCCGGGCGAGCTGGATCGCATCTTCTTCACCAACGGTGGGGCCGACGCGGTCGAACACGCGGTGCGGATGGCGCGGTTGCACACCGGCCGCACCAAGGTGCTGGCCCGTTATCGCTCGTATCACGGCGGCACGGATCTGGCGGTGAATCTGACCGGGGATCCGCGCCGCTGGCCGAACGATCGCGGCGCGGCCGGGGTGGTGCACTTCCACGGGCCGTTCCGGTACCGCTCGCAGTTCCACGCGGAATCCGAGGCGCAGGAATGCGAGCGCGCGCTCGAACATCTCGAGCAGACGATCCTGCTGGAGGGATCCGACACGATCGCCGCGATCATCCTGGAGTCGATCCCGGGCACGGCGGGGATCATGGTGCCGCCGCCCGGGTATCTGGCCGGGGTCCGCGCGCTGTGCGATCGCTTCGGCATCGTGTACATCGCCGACGAGGTGATGTCCGGCTTCGGGCGCACCGGGCGCTGGTTCGCCATCGAACACGCCGCCGCGCCGGCCGGATCGAGCGCGGTCAGTGAATCCGCTTCCTCCGCTGGGGAATTCCGCGCGGTCGTCCCCGATCTGCTCACCTTCGCCAAGGGCGTCAACTCCGGGTACGTACCCCTCGGCGGTGTCGCGATCGCCCCGCACATCGCGGCGACCTTCGACGACCGGGTCTACCCCGGCGGGCTGACCTATTCCGGGCATCCGCTGGCCACCGCGGCCGCCGTCGCCACCATCACCGCGATGGCCGAGGAACGCATCGTCGAGAACGCCGCCCGAATCGGCGAGCAGGTACTCGGCCCCGGCCTGCACGCACTGGCCGAACGACACCGCTGCATCGGTGAGGTTCGCGGCCTCGGCGTGTTCTGGGCCCTGGAACTGGTCCGCGACAGGCAGACCCGCGAACCGCTCGTACCTTCCGGCGGCACCGTGCTGCGCGAGTTGGACACCGCCTGCCGATCGGCCGGACTCCTGCTGGCCGTCAACGCCAACCGCCTGCACATCGTCCCGCCGTGCACGATCAGCGAGGCCGAGGCGAAGGAGGGACTGGCGATCCTGGACGACGCGCTCACCCTCGCCGACGCACACACCGCCTGACTGTCGTCCCAGTCCGGGCTCGCCGCAGAGCCGCGCTGACATCTCGTGACCAGGATTCACCGAGGATCGCAGGACCGAACGGCGGACACCGTCGAGACCGCTGCCGCATCGTCGGTGAGCCCATACCCTGCCGATGCGTACCGCACGAAGCGGTACGGTTCGGCAATGCCGCTTCACCCCGAACGCTGGACGCCGCCGAAGGCACCGGCACGCGCTCGCGAAAGCCACAGCGTGCCGCCGATGCCCGAACCTCGACTGCTCACGCTGCCCGGCGCGATCCCCGAGGATGTCGTGCTCGCCCCGGACGGCCGCGTCGTGACCGGAATCAGTGGCGGCGCGATCCTCGCGGTCGATCCCGCGAGCGGAGCGGTGGAGCAGATCGGCGATACGGGTGGCCGCCCGCTGGGCCTGCACGCCGATCCCGATGGCTCCCTGCTGATCTGCGACTCCGAGCGCGGACTGCTGCGGCTCGCCGCACCGCACGGGGAGTTGGAGGTGCTGGTCGACGAGGTGGACGGGGAGCGGCTCAACTTCGCCAGCAATGTCGTCGCCGACGAGGACGGGACGATCTACTTCTCCGCATCCACCCGCCGGTACTCGTTCGACGACTACCTGGGTGACATCTTCGAGCATTCCGGCACCGGGCGACTGTTCCGCCGCACGCCCGATGGCCGGGTCGAAACCCTCCTGGACGGACTGCAATTCGCCAACGGCATCGTGCTTGCCCCGGATCGCTCGCACATCCTGGTCGCCGAGACCGCGGCCTACCGCATCACGCGCTGTCACCTGTCCGGCTCGAAGGCCGGGACCTCGGACCACCTGGTCGAGAATCTGCCCGGTATGCCCGACAACATGGGGCTGGGCAGCGACGGACTGATCTGGGTGGCCCTGGTCACGCCGCGAAATCCGTTGCTGGACATGCTCCTTCCGCTGCCCGGCATCCTGCGCCGACTCGTCTGGGCGATACCGCCCGCGCTGCAACCCAAACCCGTGCGCACCACCTGGGTGCAGGGTTACGGCTTCGACGGCGCACTCGTCCACGACCTGCAACGCGAGGCCGATACCTACGCGATGGTCACCGGTGTGGCCGAACGCGACGGCGCCCTGTATCTGGGCAGCCTCGCCGAATCCGCGATCGCCGTGGTCCGGCTCGCTCCCTGATCGCTCCCACATCCGCGCTCACCGCCCGCTCGGTACCGACCCGACCGAATGCCGTTGTCCGCCAACGCATCCGGCCCCGAACCCCAGCGACATCCCGCGCCCGCCCGACCTGCGCGCATCCCGGCCGCCGGGCCTGGGCGTGTAGATCGCCGACAGGTCGACCCGCACCGGGAACGGCACCGCGGTGGACAACGTGCCCGTGTGGATCGGCGTCGGCGCCGGAATGTATTCGCGCGACTCCTGATCGAGCCAGTACTGATAGACGATCGGACGATCATCCACCCCGCGCTCGACCCGCCAGAAATTGGCGATCCCCGCCGCCGCGTACAACCGCGGCATCCGATACCAGTCGTGCCCGCGCGAATCATCCGAGACGATCTCCACCACCAGCACCGCCGCAGCCGCCGGAATCCCTTCGGCGGCATACATTTCCACCGCCGACTCGTCGACCACCACCACATCCGGCCGCACCGCACTGAACTCACCGAGCACCACGCGCTGATCCGCATGCACCGCATACCGCCCACGCCGCGCGACACCCAACGCCCGCATCAACGCATCCCGAACCAGCCGGTGCCGATACCCGATCCGCCCGCGCACCACCACCTCCCCCTCGACCAACTCCCAGTCGTACGCCGGATCCACCGCACTCACCTGCGCACAAGACCACCCCGTCCGAAACTCCCCGCCCACAGCCTCCGCAGCCATTTCCCCTCCATCCCCAACGCGAGGGCGATTCCCCCGACAAGCCCCACCCTAACCATCCCAAACCGCCCCCGACCAGCACCAATCCACAGCCGCACCCCTTACCCGACAACTTCCCCGATCCACCGCCACGTATCGGGTGCGCCTACCGACAAAGGGTGCGACATCCACCCCAACCCACGCCACCGGAACAATGCCCGACGGGTGTGACCACCACGGATCAGACGTCGGACTGCTGCGATTCCTTCTCGGCATCCTGGGCCAGCGCGAGCTGCTGCGGTGTGTAGCGCAGTGTGAAACCGATCAGGCCGACGACGAACGCGCAGACGCCGCAGATCAGCAAGACCAGGGTGTAACCGCTGCTGAGCGCGTCGATCTCGGCGGGGGTCATCAACGCCGCACGCCCGGTACGTCCCCCCATGGACAGGGTGCGCGAGGCGGCGATGGGGGTCAGGACACCCACCGAGAGCGGCGTACCCAGCGCGAAGATCATCTGACCGATCGCCGAGAGCGGACCGACCTCGGCCACCGGCACACCGACCAGCAGGCACAGCGGTCCGGTGACGATCACCAACCCGACGCCGAAACCGGCCGCCAACAACAGGATCAGCAGCGTCGGCCAGTACTGCACACCGCCGTCCAGCGTGGATCCGTAGACGCCCGCCGCGGCGAGGAAGACTCCCGCCAGCACCAGCAACCAGCGCGGCTTGACCATGACCACGGCCCGGGACGCCGCAGCCGTGCCGACTCCCGCCCCGAGGGTGAACGGAATCGAGGCCACACCCGCGATCAGCGGGCTGTAGCCCACCACATTCTGCAGGAACTGCGCGACGAAGTAGGTCATCCCGCCCAGCACGCCCGAACCGAGCAGCAGCGCAACGAAAGTCACCGACCGGTCGCGGTTCTTGAACAGCGACAGCGGCAACACCGGATTCTGCGCGGACCGCTCCACGATGATGAACGCCACCAGCAGTATCGCCCCGGCGATCAACGATCCGAGGATCACCGGACTCGTCCATCCCCAGTTGGGTCCCTCGGTGGCGCCGAGCACGACCGCAGCACAGGCCGCCGTGCCGAGCACGGAACCGGGCACATCCAGCGCCGCCCGATGATGGGCGGTATCACGCAACACGAAGATCGCGCCGAGCACGATCACGATGCCGATCGGCACGTTGATCAGGAAGACGAGCCGCCAGTTCAACTGGGTGAGCGCACCGCCGATCACCAATCCACCGACCGAACCGATGGCCTGCATGGAACCGAAGATCGCGATGGCCCGCGTGCGCACCGGACCGGCCGAATACGTGCTGACCACCAGCGCCATCGCCGACGGCGCCGCGATCGCGCCGCCGATCCCCTGCACACCGCGCGCGAGGATGAGCATGATCTCGTCCTGCGCCAGACCGCACACCAGCGAGGACAGGGTGAACACCGCGACGCCGACCATCAGCACGCGCTTGCGCCCGAACAGGTCGCCGATCCGGCCGCCCAGCAGCATCAACCCGGCGAAGGTCAATCCGTAGGCGGTCACCGTCCAGGCACTGCCCGAACTCGACAGCCCCATCTGCTCCTGCAGGCGCGGCAGGGCCAGGATCACGATGGTCCCGTCCAGGATCACCATCAGGTTCAACCCGCTGAGCACCAGAATCGGCAACCCGAAGGCCCGCTGGGTCATCGGATGGTCCATCGTCGCAGCGGGGTTATCTGGCACAGTGAGCCACTGTAACCGATACCGGCCGGGTCAAAAACGAACCAGTTCGGGCCGTACGGACCACGTTCCTCCAGCATCCCGGCACCATCGCACCGGTCGCACCCGCACCGCAACTCCCGAGCGCACCGACGGCCCGCCCCGAAGCACCACTCGGGGACGGGCCGCCGGAACGATTCACTACAGCTGCGCCCAGACCGACTTGGTCTGCATGTACGCCTCGATACCCTCGCGACCGAATTCGTGACCCCAACCGGACTGCTTGTATCCGCCGAACGGCACGGCGTGGTCGAAGACCAGCTGACAGTTCAGCGTGACCGTGCCCGCCTGGAGCCGCTTGGCGATGCGGTGGGCGCGGGCCAGGTTGGTCGTCCAGGCGGTCGCGGCCAGGCCGTAGGTGGTGTCGTTGGCCAGGGCGACGGCCTCGTCATCGTCGTCGAACGGCAGGATCGTCACCACCGGTCCGAAGATCTCCTCCTTGTAGAGGCGGCTGGTGGCGGGGTCGACGTTGGTCAGCACGGTCGGCTGCACGAAGTATCCGCGCCGATCGAGCCGCTCGCCGCCGGTGACGATCTCGACACCGTCCCGCTTGCCCTCCTCGAGGTAGCCCAGCACACGGGTGAGCTGTTTGGCGCTGATGAGCGGGCTGATCATGGCCCCCTCCTCCTTGGGCCCGCCCAGCTTGAGGTTCTTCGCGACCGTCGCGACGCCTTCGACGACACGCTCGTAGACCCCGCGCTGCACGAAGATCCGGGAGCCGCACACGCACCCCTGACCGGAGTGGATGAAGATGCCCATCGAGGCCATCATGATCGCCATGTCCAGATCGGCGTCGTCGTAGATCAGCACGGGCGATTTGCCGCCGAGTTCGAGCATGACCTTCTTGAGGTTGCCGGCCGACGCGCGCACGATCTCCTTGCCGACCTCGGTCGACCCGGTGAAGGCGATCTTCTCTACGTCCGGGTGCGCGGTCAGCGCCGCGCCCGCGGTGGCGCCGTAACCGTTGAGCAGGTTGACCACGCCCTCGGGCACCCCGGCCTCGGCGATGATGCGGTCCAGCAGCAGCGCCGACAGCGGCGTCTCCTCGGCAGGTTTGACGATGCTGCTGCATCCCGCGGCCAGCGCCGGGGCGATCTTGGCGCACGCGTTGAACACCGGGCCGTTCCACGGGAAGATCAGCCCGACCACGCCGTAGGGCTCCTTGAGCGTGTAGGCGTGCATATCGGCGTACGCGCCGGAAATGCCGCCGGTCATCTGCACCTCGTGCGCGGTGCCGTTGACCTTGGTGCACCAGCCCGCGTAGTAGCGGAAGAATTCCGCGCAGGTGGGCACGATCATCTGCGCCTGGGCCAGCGGCATGCCGGTGTTGAGTGAATCCAGCTGAGCCAGATCCTCGGCGTAGTGGTCCATCAGGTCGGCAATGCGCCACATGACCTTCGCGCGTTCGCGTCCGGGTATGCCGTGCCAGACGCCCGATTCGAACGACGCGCGCGCCCGAGCCACCGCCGCGTCGACGGCCTCGGGCCCGCAGTCGGTGAATTCGGTGATCGGCTCCTCGGTCACCGGATCGATGACCGGGATGACCTCACCCGTGCCGGGCAGCTTGCGTAGATCGTCCAATACCGACTGCAACGCCATCGCAGTACCTCACTCTTGCAGAATGGAAGTTTGATTCTCGGACGCGAGAATATCATTTCTCAGTGACATGTGTCAGCGTGCCCGACCGCTCGCCGATGCTCTCACCGCATCCGGGAAGACGGCCCGACGGACTCAGATGTGTACGCGAATGCCTTTCGGCGCCAATGGATTACATATGCCGACAGCCCCGGCACAACAGTGCCGGGGCGCACGGTCACGCGACCGATCCCGAGCCCGCTCTCCAGGAATGTGAACGTCATCCATGAACGGGCACAACGTTTTTGCGGGATCGAACCGCGAATTCACCTGGCGGAGACGAGATCTCCGTCGTATCGACAGCTCGGCGGCGGCAGCTCGCGCGTGCGGAACGCCTCGATCTCCGCGGCCGATTCCTCCGGGAAACCCGCCGCGGCCAACGCGCAGTTCTTGAACACCCGCGCGGCATTGCTCATCCGATGACTCACCGGCTCGACCCGGTCGTCCAGTTCGCTGGGCAGTCCGTCACCCCAGAGCGCGACCTCGACGGGCCGGCTGTCGAGGTATTCGTGCACGCCGGCGCGCACCCGATCGTCGGACAGATACGTCTGCGAGGCCACCGCGATCGCGTTCGGGTGCATGTCGCGCTCGAGAACGGTCAGCGCCTGTTCCAGATCCAGCACCGTCGCGCCGAGAATTCCGAGCGGACGGACGTTCGAGCATTCGGCGATCAGGGCGGTCACCTGCCACCCCGCGCACGTGCGGTCGAACACCCACCCGCCCGCGCACCGGACCACCTCCGCGGCGGTCGGCGCGATGACGACCAGGTGATAGCGCAGCGGATGCTTACGTACATGAGCCCGCCAGCGGGCAACCTCCCAGACACCTCGGTCAATGGGATCGACAGATCGTACAGCCATATTTCCATCCCGCTTCTCGAACGTGAAGATCGCGGCAGGTCCTACGGCCGGGCCACTACGGGGCACGCCCCGCCGTCACGACGACCGGCGGGCTCGATTCGCCTCCACCCGAGGGTGACGGCCACTCGCTACGCCGGGATCGCACCGGAGAACGTGCGGCAGGTCAGGGCTGGTGACCGTAGCGCCGCATCGCCCTACGGGGAAAACTACCGAACACACAGTAACTCGGTTACCTGGAATTGTGGGGAGTCTGGTGAACTCAACATTGTGATCCATGTCACACAAAATTACGGTTGCGCAATCACCGGGAACCACTCATCGAGACTCCCGGCGATACGAGCAAAACCGCTGGTGACACGTGAAATCCGCTGGCCTGCCGCAAGACTCGGCGATCGACTCGCGACGCATCGGCGCCGCAGCTACCGGCGCTGCGCGGTGACGGTCCGCGCACCGCCGCCCGCACGACCCGAACCGACGCATCGCACCCCGCAGCACCCGGTCACCGACCTCGCGGCACCGCGTCGATACGGCCACAAATGTACGGCGGCAGCGGATTTCGCACGAAGCGCCGCGCGAACCTACCGGGACTCGGCGGACTCCGACGGCGCGGCTTCGAAACCGGCCGTCGGGCCGATGACGATGATCGCGGGCGGCCGAATACCTTCGGCGCGAACACGTTCGGCGACGGTCGACAGCTCCGCGCGCAACACCCGCTCGGTGCGCAGACTGCCCTCCTGGACGACGGTGGCGGGCGTATCGCCCGGACGCCCCCCCTCCAGCAATACCGCAGCGAACTTCTCGATCCGCTCGACCGCCATCAACAGCACCAGCGTTCCGCGCAGCCGGGCCAGCGCGGACCAATCCACCAGCGAGTCCGGATGATCGGGCGCGATATGCCCGCTGACCACGACGAATTCATGGGTGACGCCGCGATGGGTGACCGGGATCCCGGCCAGTGCGGGCACCGAGATGGCGCTGGTGACGCCAGGCACGACCGTCACCGGCACACCCGCGTCCACGCAGGCTTCGAGTTCCTCGTAGCCGCGCCCGAACACGTACGGGTCGCCGCCCTTGAGCCGCACGACGAATTTCCCGGCCTTGGCGCCCTCGATGAGCGCGGCGTTGATGGCCTCCTGCGCCATGGCCCGGCCGTACGGGATCTTCGCCGCGTCGATCACCTCGACGTCGGGGGCGAGTTCGGCGAGCAGTTCCGGGGGCGCGAGCCGGTCCGCGACAACGAGATTCGCTCGCGCCAGCAGCCTGCGGCCACGCACGGTGATCAGGTCCGGATCGCCGGGCCCGCCGCCGACGAGGGCGACCCCGGGTGCGGCCGGTTCCGAATCACCGGTCACCACACCGGATTGCAGCGCCTCGAGCAGTGCGTTGCGCACCGCGGCCGAGCGACGATGACGTCCCCCGGCCAGCACGCCGAGAGTCATACCGTCGTAGCGGGCGGTCGCCGGCGTCACGGCGGTACCCAGCCGCGCGTTGTCGGCGCGGACGCAGAAGATGCGTCGCTCGGTCGCCTCGGCGACGATCGCGGCATTGGTTTCGGGCTCGTCGGTGCAGGCCACCGCGTACCACGCGCCCTCGAGGTCACCGGCGGCGTAATCGCGCAATTCGACGCTGATCTGCCCCGAGGTGGCCATCCCCTCGACGGCCGGGGTCACGGTCCGGCTGATCACCCGCACATCGGCGCCGGAGGCGATCAGCAGCCCCAGCCGCCGCTGCGCCACCGAGCCGCCGCCCACGACGACGACGCGGCGGCCCGCGAGATCCAGCCCGACGACATAGTTCGGGTCACCTGTTTGCTGATCGTCCTGCGTGTTCGGCACAAGTTTCGAGCCTACGGCCCGCGCCCGCGACCCCGGCAACCACCCACGACCCGCGCGGCGGGTGTGTCAGAGACGCCCGCGCACCGCCGTCGGGGTGACCCGCACGATCACCCGCTCACCGTCGTTCACCGAGGACGGGTTGAACTCCGCGTAGGGCTTGCCGGTGTACTTGTGCGACAACCGATCCGGCAGCTCCCGCGCGGTGTCGGGGGTCACCGCGACCGTGCCGCGGACCTCGGCGTATACGTACGGATCGCCCGGCGGCACGATCATCACCGTCACTCGCGGGTCCCGCACGATGTTCTTGTACTGCTGCCGATCGACGGTGGTGGAGTACACCAACTCCTCGCCGTCGCGTTCGAGCCAGATCACGGTCAGATGCGGCTGCCCGTCACGCCCGACGGTCGCCAGGGTGGCGAAGACCGCGGTGTCGTCCAGGAGCTTCTTCAGATTTTCGGAGAACTCGGCTGTCATACCGAGTGCGAACCTGCCGCACGGCAACGGAATTCCCGCAGCAGACCACCGAGCGCGCAGGCGGTTCCGGACCTGTCGACTCATCCGGGCTCCGGTAGGTTCTGAACCCAGTGAAATCCAGTGCTGCGCAACGGTAATCGATCCGCGTCGAAGTGTTGCAGGTCGATGCTCACCTGATGGCCGTTCAACTCACCGACCAGTACCGCCCGGCCGGGTGCGGGTTGTCGATACGTGAGCACGCCGGTGAGGCTGGAGGTCTTCGACTTCGGTTGCAACGTGATTCGGTGCGTCGCCGGATCGGTTGTTGCGAGCACGCCGTCCAAAGTGCCGTCCATGTGCTGGAATTCGAGCGCGCCGACGTAGTCGAACACCACCCGGTACCAGCGCTCCCGATCGGTGACCAGCGGCGGCACATCCTGGCCGTCCCGAACGAACCGGGTGACGGTCCAGATCCCGTACAGCGCGGGCTTGGGTCGGCCACCGCCGGACTCGTGCCAGACCCGCCACTGCATATGGCCGAAGCCGAGCAACACCCAGATCGCCAACAGCACCTGAACCAGTGCCGTGATCCGCCGGGCCCGGGGCGTGTGGAACGGATACGGGCTGGTCGAGGGACCGGCGGTGCGGTCGAGCAGCAAGACGGTGACCAGCCGCCGGGCCTCCGGGGCGAGCAGCACCAGACTCATCAGCAGCAGATGACCGGACAGGATCTTCACCGGCACGTCGAAGGTCATGTTCAGCAGGAAGACCAGGGCCATATCAATCAGGGCCAGCATCGCGCCCAGGAGCGCGGTACGCGGGACGAACAGCAGCAGCCCGGCCAGTATCTCGGCCAGTCCGAGCAGCATCTCGTACGGGTGGGACGACCCCACCTGACTCCACAGCACTCCCATCGGCCTGAAGTTCCCGTAGGGCTCGAGCAACGTGGACAGTGACGGCGTGGGCATCTGCGTCGGAATCAGTTTGACCGATCCGTAGAACAGCAACTGCGCACCCAGTACCAGCCGCAGCACCACCAGCGACCAGCCCGCGAGCCGGCGATAGTCGCGACGACGCCGATCCAGCAGCGACCACACCAGCGTCGCGACCAGCGCGACGACCAGAACGCAGCACGCCAGCACCCAGTCGATCCGCTGATCACCGCTGCCGCTCAGAGACAGCCGCACATCGTGCACGCCGAAGACGGTGCGCCCGACCCAGCTCAGCACCGGCTCGAGCAGCCGTTCGAGCCACCCCTGCACACCGCGCGGTACGGAGATCATGAACCAGCCGGTGAATACGAGCGTGAGCTGCGAAACCGACAGGCAGAACAATCCCAGATAGACGAAGAAGAACCGGAAAGCTATGCGGGTGAACGGATTCCACGCATTCGCGCCCGGCTCCTGCGGCCGCACCTCCGGCGGATCCTGCTCCGTGACGACCGTGCTCATCGCTACCCCTCCCACTCGTGCCCACGATCCGGAACAGATGGCTACCGAATCCGCCCCGTGATCTCCCTGCGTTCCTTCATACACCGCGCCACCGACAAATACGCTCGCCGGATTCCGCACGTGCGCAACCGCCCATCCCGATCACCGGAACCGGCGAGCAGCTCTGCCGAATTTCACCACGGACGACGACTGGAACGCGTTACATTCCCTCCATCGTGCCGCCGCACGTGACCGAACCGGATCCGCAGCACGGCACGCAGGCATTTCCAGTAGCCAGGAGGACCCGATCATGTCGGAAGATCCAGATCCCGAACAGCGGCGACAGCTCACCACCAGTGCCCGGGATCTCGACGACCTCGCCGAACGCCTGACCCGATGGCTCGGCGATCGGGTCGGCTGCGACGGCACGCCGGTGCTCACCGACCTGCGCCGCCCGCAGGCCGGTGGGATGTCCAGTTCGTCGGTGCTGTTCGACGCGTCCTGGCAGGTGGACGGCCGGACGATCAGCGACTCCTACGTCGCCCGGATGGCGCCCGAGGACGATTCCTTCCCCGTCTTCGAAACCTATGATCTGGCAAGGCAATACGCGGTGATGGCCGGTGTGGCCGAGCACAGTTCGGTGCCCGTCCCGCCGCTGTGCTGGTTCGAGGACGACGAATCCGTGCTCGGCGCACCATTTTTCGTGATGCGCCGGGTGGACGGCCGTATCCCCGAGGACAATCCGCCGTACGTATTCATCGGCTGGCTGTTCGACTCCACCGCCGAACAGCGAATGCTGTTGACCCGCAACACCATCGACGTCATGGCCGCGATCCACGCCATCCCCGATCCGACGGCGAAGTTCCCGGCGCTGGCCGTATCCGGTGACTCGCTGCGGGCGCACGTCGATGCCACCCGAGCCTGGTACCGCTGGGCGCTGGCGGACGACGGATACCCGATTCCCTTGCTGGAGCGCGCATTCGACTGGCTCGAACAGCACTGGCCGCAGGATCCCGGGCCCGACGTGCTCAGCTGGGGCGATTCCCGGCCGGGCAACATCATCTACCGCGAATTCGATCCGGTCGCGGTGCTGGACTGGGAGATGGCCGCGCTGGGCCCGCGCGAACTCGACGTGGCGTGGGTGATCTTCATCCACCGGTTCTTCCAGGATCTGGCCACGCAGTTCGGCCAACCGGGACTGCCGGACTTCCTGCGCCGCGCGGATGTGGTCGACCGCTACCAGCAAGCGGCCGGACATCAACTGCGTGACCTGGACTTCTACCTGGTCTACTCCGCGCTGCGGCACGGGGTGGTGATGGCCCGGATCAAACGCCGGATGATCCATTTCGGCGAAGACACCGACACTCCCGACCGCGACGACTACGTCATGCACCGCAAGAGCCTCGAGGCCCTGCTCGACGGCACCTACGAATGGGACTGACACCGATGACCGAATCCGACGGCCGTGGCCTGGGCCCGGTGCCCGCACCGCTGGACGAATACCCGATCCACCAGACCCCGCTGTCGCTGGCTCGGGTCGGCACCAGCGATCGAAACTTCTACGACCGCAGCTACTTCAACGGTCACGACCGGGACGGCGGCACCTTCCTGGTGACCGGTCTGGGCGTCTATCCGAATCTGGGCGTCATCGATGCGTATGCTGCCGTGCGGAGGGGCGAAACCCAACGGGCCGTGCGCTTTTCGACCGAACTCACCGATCGCGGCCTGGAGCAGCGGGTCGGCGGCTACCGCGTGGAGGTCCTCGAGCCACTGAACCGGATCCGCGTGATCTGCGAACACGAGGATCTCGGCTTCGACCTGACCTGGACCGGGACCTTCCGGGCGGTGCTGGAACAGCCGCATCTCATCCTGGCCGGTAATCGCCCGATCATCGATGCGTCCCGGTTCGCGCAGCTCGGTTCGTGGGAAGGCACACTACATCTGGACGGGACCGATATCGCCGTGGATCCGGAGGTATGGAGCGGCAGCCGGGACCGGTCGTGGGGTATCCGCCCGGTCGGGGAGACCGAACCCGCCGGACGCGCCGCGGCCTCCGGACCAGGCGGTTTCTGGTGGCTGTACGTGCCGCTGCGGTTCGACGACTTCGCGATCGTGGTCATCGTGCAGGAGAACCCGGACGGATATCGCACCCTCAACGACGCCACCCGGATCTGGGCCGACGGGCGGGTCGAGCAGCTGGGCTGGCCGCGCGTGCACATCGAGTATCGTTCCGGCACAAGGATTCCCGTCGGCGCGCGGTTGGAGATGACGGCGTCGGACGGTAAGCCGGTGGAGGTGCACGTCGAGCCGCAGACTTTCATGGCCTTGCACATCGGCTGCGGTTACGGCGGCGATCCGGAGTGGCAGCACGGGATGTGGAAGGGGCCGGACTGGTCCTCCTCGGTCACCTACGATCTGACCGATCCCGCTGTGGCAGGGCGTATTCCGTGGGGCGTGATCGATCATGTCGCGCGGGCCCGCTGCGGGGATGCCGAGGGGTGGGGGTTGTTCGAGCACGCGAGTCTGGGGCGGCACGATCCGACCGGATTCGCCGATTGGACGTCCGTGGCACCCTGAGACGCCGAATCGGGCGCGGGAGGTGTCGTAGCCGTGTTCTATGGTTCATTTCATGTCCAAGCTCCAGCGTCGGGTGGTCGCGGCCGCGGAAGCCGCACTGGCCCAGCACAAGTACGTCTCCGTGGTCGATGTGCTGGTGGGTTTGGGCTGGTTGACCTCGGCGCATGTCGAGCAGTGGCGGCAGGGACGATCGGCCACACTGGTGCGGCTGGCCGCGGTGGACGGGGCGCGGCTGCGCGATGCCGCGGATCTGCTGGGCGAGTGGGCCCGCGCGGGCGGACTCACCCCGAGCGACACCGCGTACCTGTCCGGCAGCCGCGACCGCACGCCGCTGCTGTTCGTCGGCAACGGTGACGAGACGATTTTCCGCACGCACTGGCTCTCCCCCGACCTGAGCCCGGCCCGCCGCGAGCAGATGGTGCAGCGGCAGAACAAGGCTCCCGATCTGCAGGTCGTGGCCGCGACCGGGGACTGGACCTGCGCGGAGTGCGCGGACACCGGGCCGTACCGGATCATGTCCGATGCCGGGTCGCTCTGCCTGACCTGCGCGGACCTGGATCACCTGGAGTTCCTGCCCGCCGGGGACGCCGCGCTGAGCCGCCGCGCCAAGAAGGAGAGCACCCTGTCGGCGATCGTGGTGCGGTTCAATGCCCGGCGCAAACGTCATGAGCGCGTGGGCATTCTGGTCGAGGAGCGGGCGCTGGCCCGCGCGGAGGAACAGTGCCTGGCCGACGAGGACGCGCGGGCCCGCCGCCGCGAGCGCGATACCGTGCGGCGCGCGGCACAGGATGTCGAGTTCCAGGCGAAGATGGCGGTGGAGATCCAGCGGTTGTTTCCGCACTGTCCGCCCGAGCGTGCCACCGAGATCGCCGATCACGCGGCGGTGCGCGGGAGTGGGCGGGTCGGGCGCAGTGCTGCCGCGAAAGTTCTTGCCGCCGAGGCTGTTACGTTGGCCGTAATCGCCTCGATTCGGCATCTGGATACCGATTACGACCGGTTGTTGATGGAGGGCGTGCCGCGTAAGCAGGCTCGTGCGACGATCCGTCCGACGCTGGATCGGGTGCTCGAGAGCTGGCGGGGGTGAGTTCCGGCCACTAACGGGATTCGGCCATCGCAACCGTCACCGGACCTCGAACGGTTTTGGATATTACGAGATATGATGTACCACAACACTTCTCACAGGCAAGTAGTGCGGCGGCCTCGGCAACGCTGGGAGTGGCGAGGGCGGCCAGGGTTCGGTCCACAGGGTTCGGGACACGCACCTCGGCCAGCTCTGCTGCGGTAAAGGTTACGACGGGAACATCCAATTCGGCTGCGGCGGTGCACATTCCCGGTTCGCTGGCTCGACGGTCGATCGTCGCAATGCAACGTATCTTATTGTCCCCCAACACTTCCCGCACCGCCGACAGAATTTCTGCCGCAGTAGTCGCCGGTCGACATCCCACGCCGACGACTCCGTAGCCGTCCGGATGAGATTCACACATCGACACGTGTGGCGGTGTAATCAGCTGCGGCAGCGACGAATCCGGTAATCGTCGCGGGATTTCCGGCGGGGTGGGTGTGCAGATAGGACGCGTGCACCCGACGAATAACCGCACCTTCGCGCACCGTTTCACCGTCGGGTGCACGCCAGGCCCACGCGGAATCGGCAGCTGCTGCGGAAACCAGTCGCGTGCGGTGGAATTCGTGACCGCGCACCCGTTGTCCGGCCGTCCAGAGGAAGGAGTCGGTCAGCGCCACCGCATCCCGATACCCCAGCGTCAGCCGAGGCCCGAATTCGGCCACCGCGTCCACGACCCCGGCCATCCGATGCCCGTCCAGGCTGCGCGTCAGATAGAGCAGTCCGGCACATTCGGCGTGTACCGGAATGCCCGCGTCGGCCGCGGCACGCAACCCGTCGAGCAGCGGCTCGTTCGCCGACAACTCCGCCGCGTGTTCCTCCGGAAATCCCCCCGGAAGAACGACACCCGCTGTCCCGGTAGGCAAGTCGTCGCGCAGCGGATCGAAGACCGCCACCCGCGCACCCGCCGCCGCGA
The DNA here is from genome assembly GCF_009604405.1 of Nocardia macrotermitis. Lineage (GTDB taxonomy): Bacteria > Actinomycetota > Actinomycetes > Mycobacteriales > Mycobacteriaceae > Nocardia > Nocardia macrotermitis. Next base: position 229,794 of record NZ_WEGK01000003.1, on the reverse strand, counting down.
GCAGCTCACGATGTTCCGCGTAACCGAAGGTGAACGCCGCCCCGCCCGCGATCGCGATCACCGGACCGTCGTCCGAAACGAGCCGACCGGGAGCGAGCCGCACGTCGTCGACTTCGTCCCGCGTACCGACCTCCGATCGGGTTGCTGTCGGCAGGCCATCTCGCCGTCCGGGAGCATCCGGCGTATCGGTGTCCGAATACGTCGCGGAACCCGAATCCCTCAGCCACACTACCGATTCCGACATTCCGCCAGCCGAATCCGTCGCGCCCGGCACATCATCTCTCAACGCATGCAATTCCGCAGTCGGATCCCAGCTCGGCCCCGACACCCGCGACGCGGCCAGCCGAGCGATCGCACCCAGATCCACATGCGCCGCAACGAGTTCGGTCATCGCATCGACAGCCGACCGCGCCGCGCCGCCGTGCTCGATGGCCGGAATGAGCCCGAGATGCCGTGAGGGAACAGCTAATTCGGCCATCCGCGGCAACGCCCCGAGCACCGGCAGACCGACCCGCTCGCAGGCGGCGCGCAACACCTGTTCGTGACGCTCACTGCCGACGCGGTTGAGAATCACTCCGCCGAGCCGGATTTCGCTGTCGTAGGTGGCGAATCCGTGCAGCAGCGCGGCGAGGCTCTGGCTGTGTCCGCGCGCGTCCACGACCAGCACCACCGGTGCGCCCAGCAGCGCGGCGATCTGGGCGGTGGATCCTTCCGCGACGGACTGTGCCTGGTTTTCGTCGATGCGGCCGTCGAACAGCCCCATCACGCCCTCGACGACCGCGATATCGCAGCCGCGCGTGCCGTGCCGATACAGCGGCCGCACCCGTTCCGCACCGACCAGGACCGGGTCCAGGTTCCGGCCGGGACGTCCGGCGGCGAGTCCGTGATATCCCGGATCGATGTAGTCCGGGCCGACCTTGAAGGGTGCGACGGTATGCCCCGCGCGACGCAGCGCACCGATCAAACCCGTTGCGAGAGTGGTCTTCCCGCTGCCGGAGGCCGGTGCGGCGATGACCACCGCGGGCGTGCTCACCATTCGATACCGCGCTGGCCCTTGCGGCCCGCATCCATGGGGTGTTTGGTCTTGGTCATCTCGGTGACCAGGTCGGCGGCCTCGATCAGGGCCTGCGGGGCATCGCGTCCGGTGATCACCACGTGCTGATTGCCGGGGCGGGTGCGCAGCGTCTCGACGACCTCGTCCACGTCGACCCACCCCCATTTGAGCGGGTAGGTGAACTCGTCGAGCACGTAGAACCGATGCTGTTCGGCGGCCAGGCGACGCGCGATCTCCTGCCAACCGGCCAGCGCGGCGGCCGCGTGATCCTCCTCGCTGCCCTGCTTACGCGTCCAGGACCAGCCCTCACCCATCTTGTGCCACTCGACCGGACCGCCGGTCCCCGTCTCCTCGTGCAGCCGTCCGAGCGTCCGGAACGCGGCCTCCTCCCCCACCTTCCACTTCGCACTCTTCACGAACTGGAACACCGCGATGTCGAACCCCTGATTCCAGGCCCGCAACGCCATCCCGAACGCCGCGGTCGACTTCCCCTTCCCGGCCCCGGTGTGCACTGCCAACACCGGCTGGTTCCGCCGCTGCCGAGTGGTCAACCCGTCCTCGGGCACCGTCTCGGGAACACCCTTGGGCATCGACACCGCTCCTTCCACACATCAACTGCCGCCCACGTTGCCACACCCCATCCGCGCCCCGAACCCCACCCCGGCCCGCACGACGACGGCCCGACCAGCAAGAGCTTCTCCGCCGCATCGGGCGTACCAGGTACTCGTACGATCGCACCGGACTTGTCTCGGACGACCGGCATCTCCCCAGAAACTTCCTCGGCACCACCGGCCTGCCTCGAGGCCTGCCCGACGAACGGGTGCACCGGCAGGGCGGCGAATCAGTCCGATGCTGCTGGGCCGGGCTTTCCGCCTAACACCACGACCGGCCTGTAACCGCTGTGTCCGCGATCGGGTCGTACCCTGGATTCATGCCGGAGGTTCTGACCGTGAGTCCTGTCGATCGGGTGCTCGAGGTGGTGGCGGGGCGGCGGTTGACGGTGTTGACCGGGGCGGGGTTGTCGACCGACAGTGGGATTCCGGATTATCGGGGGCCGAGTTCGCCGCCGCGCAATCCGATGACATATCAGCAGTTCGTCGGGGATCCGGTGTTCCGGCAGCGGTATTGGGCTCGTAATCACGTCGGGTGGCGGCGGATGGATGCCGCGCGGCCCAATCCCGGACATCGCGCGCTGGCCAGGCTCGAGCGAGCAGGCATCGTCAACGGCGTGATCACCCAGAACGTGGATCTGCTGCACACCAAGGCGGGCAGTCGCCGCGTGATCGACCTGCACGGCACCTACGCGCGGGTCCGCTGCCTGAACTGCGAGTCCCTGATCTCCCGGATGACACTGGCCGAGCGGCTCGAGGACGCCAATCCCGGCTTCGCCGAATCGCTCACCGACGGACTCGAGGTCGCGCCCGACGCCGACGCGGTCGTCACCGATACCGCGCACTTCCGCATGATCGACTGCGCCCACTGCGGCGGAATGCTCAAACCCGACATCGTCTACTTCGGCGAGAACGTGCCCAAGGACCGCGTGGCAGAGGCGTACGCACTGGTCGACGACTCCGAGGTGTTACTGGCCGCGGGTTCCTCGCTCACCGTCATGTCGGGCCTGCGCTTCGTGCGGCACGCGGCCAAGACCTCGCACCCGGTCGTCATCGTGAACCGCGGCCGCACCCGAGGCGACGACCTCGCCGATCTCACCGTCGACGCGGGCTGCTCGGAACTCCTCACCGCGCTGGCGGACCACTTCACCGCCACACAGTAAGCCCCCGGTATCACCCGTCTTGTCCGCGACATCCAAGCCTTCTCCACGACGCCCGGGCCTTCTCCACGACGCCCGGGCCTTCTCCACGACGCCCGGGCCTACTCCACGACGCCCAGGCCTACTCCACGACGCCCGGACCTTCTCGCGACGCCCAGGCCTACTCCACGACGCCCGAGTCTTCTCCGCGTTATCCCCGGGCCTTCTCCGCGATATCCGGCGCATGCCGGAGTGAAGGCGGTAGCCGTGTCCCGATCTACGCCGCGCGAACGCCCGAAACCTGCGAACGCACAACGCCCGCAACGGAATCGCCGGTGATCTCGGCCAGGCGAATGTAGGTGGCACGCAGGTCACGGGCGAGTTCGGCGGCCAGGCCCAAGCGGATCTTGCCGTGCTCGCAATCGACCACGACACCGGTCACGCCGTCACCGGCCAGCACACGGGCGGCAGCGCGCGCACGCGGGACCGGATCCGTGCCGCCGGTGGCACGGCCGTCGGTGAGCAGCACGACCATCGCACGCCGCTGTGGATCCCGAACGCGCTCACGCCGAATCACCGCACGCGCCTCGACCAGACCGTGCGCCAGCGGCGTCTTACCCCCGGTGCGCAACCCCGCCAGCCGCCGCACCGCGATATCCACCGAGGACGTCGGCGGCAGCACCAACTCGGCCTCGCTACCGCGCATGGTGATCACCGCGACCTTGTCCCGCCGCTGATAGGCATCGCGCAGCAGCGCCACGATCGCGCCGGTCACCGCCGAGAGCCGATCGCGCGCGGCCATCGAACCCGAGGTGTCGACCACGAAGATCACCAGATTGCCTTCGCGCCCTTCGCGATACGCGCCGCGCAGATCCTCCGCCGCGAGCGCGAGCGGTCCGGTGAACCGGCCGCGAGCCCGCTGGTGTGGCGCGGCGGCGAAGACCGTACCGAGCAGATGCAGTCCGGCGGCGGCATCGGGCACGGCCCGCACGACGCGCCCGTGCCGGGTGCTGGCCCGGGAACGTCGTCCCGGCGCACCCTCACCGACCCCCTGCACCTCCCAACGAGGCGGTCGCGCAACAGAATTCGCCGGAGTACCGGTCCGTCCCTCGGGGGCGCCGCCGCCGGGTCCGCCGTCCGGATCGTCGTCGGGATGCTCCGAACCGTCCTGCCCGGGTGTCGGATCATCGGGTTGCGAGTCCTCCGATTCGCCTGCGGGACCGGAGGATTCGTCCGAGTTCGATTCGGCCCGCCCGGCCTCCTCGGCAGCCTGCCGCATCGCCTCCTCGAGCTGCTCCTCGCTGATACCGGGCTCGTCGAACGGATCGCGCCGACGCCGGTGCGGCAGTGCGAGTTCCGCGGCGATCCGCACGTCATCAGCTGTCACGCAACGACTTCCACGCCACGCCGCATGCGCCGTCGCGGTGCGCGCGACGACCAGATCCGCCCGCATACCGTCCACATCGAAACTGGCGCACAGCGCGGCGATCCGCCGCAGCTCCACATCGTCCAACTCGACCTCGCCGACCAGTTCGCGAGCGATGAGAATCCGGTCGGCGATCTCACGATCCGCCTCGGCGTACCGGTCGGCGAACGCGTTCGGATCGGCCTCGTAATCCAACCGGCGACGCACGACGGCCATCCGCACATCCACATCGCGGGAGGCGGCCACGTCGACGGTCAACCCGAACCGGTCCAGCAACTGCGGCCGCAACTCCCCCTCCTCCGGATTCATCGTCCCGACCAGCACGAACCGTGCCGGATGCGAATGCGACACCCCGTCCCGCTCGATATGCACCCGCCCCATGGCCGCCGCGTCCAGCAGCACATCGACCAGATGGTCGTGCAGCAGATTGACCTCGTCCACATAGAGCACGCCGTGATGCGCCGCCGCCAGCAACCCGGGCCGAAACGCCTGCTCCCCGTCCCGCAGCACCCGTTGCAGATCCAGCGACCCGACCACCCGGTCCTCGGTCGCCCCCACCGGCAACTCCACCAGCCGCGCCGCCCGCTCCCCGCCCCGCTCGTCGGCCACCGGCGGCAACAGCTGCGCCAACGCCCGCACCACGGTCGACTTCGCCGTCCCCTTCTCCCCGCGCACCAGCACACCCCCGATCCCGGGATGCACCGCACAGAGAATCAACGCCAGCTGCAACCGCTCCTGCCCCACCACCGCCGAAAACGGAAACCCGGCCTCCCCCGAGGCGGACACGGAACTGACGGCGACATCGACAACGGACTCGGACACGCCCCAACTCTATTGCGCACCCCCAACCCGCCGACCCCCGCCCTCGCTGTGACCACCCCCACCCACACAACTCTTCGCAACCACCGCATCCAGGCACGAACTCTCCCGCTTCGCTCCAGACATCGCGCTCACGATCGGTTCCCGAGTAACGGACCGCCTCGCACACCAACTCGCAGCCACAACCGGCGAAACCCCGTCCGACGCCGTCCTGCTCGCCCTGCACGAACGCCTGCTCGCACAGACCGGCGGCGCACAGGTCTGCCGATCGCCGACAACCGCACCGCCGACGAGATCACCGACCAGGACGCCCCCGCCCCACACCTCCGGAACACGGCGACACCGCACGTCGATCGCCGCCCGAACGTCCGGACCGGCCACGAAAACGAGTACTCGGGAGGGTCGCTCGCTCCTCTGTCGAGCTGTCGAGGCCAGGTGGTCGTTGGCCATGGCGTGGAAGACGGCGTCCGAGATTCGGCGCTCGAGTACTCGTAATGCCTCCATGCGGCGGTTGCCGGGGGCTTTGCGTCGTGCGAGTAGTTCTCGGGTGCGGGGTGGCAGCGTGCCTGAGTGAGCGCGATTTCGGCTCCGGGGCACGTTCGGTGGTCTCGGTACGGCCGCCGATCCTGCAGGCTCAGGTGCGGCGCGACAGTCCCACCGGCCACGAAACCACTCACCCCGCAAGCGTTTTCACACCCGACCGAATAGACTGCGCGCGTGCGGGATCTGGCGGTGGGGTTCGGGTATTTGTTGCGTGGGCAGCGGTGGGTGGCCACGCATCGGCGGCGGTTCGGGTATGCGCTGGTGCCGGGGGTGATCGCGTTGGTGTTGTATGTGGTCGCGATCGTCGTGGTGGCGTGGTTCGTGGGGGACGTGGTCGCATGGGCGACGCCGTTCGCGGACCATTGGGCCTCGCCGTGGCCTGGGGTGCTGCGCGGCTTCCTGGACGTGTTGCTGCTGGTCCTGTGCCTGTTCCTGGCCGTGATCACGTTCACCGCGCTGACATTGGCGCTGGGCCAGCCGTTCTACGAGGCGCTGGCCGAACACGTGGATCGCGATCAGTCCCCGGGTGAGATGCCGCCGGGGCCGGAGTTGTCGACGTGGCAGTCGATCAAGGACGGCATCGCGTTGGTGCTGCGGGCCCTGGTGTGGGCGGTGGTGCTGTTCGCGGCCGGATTCATCCCCGTCGTGGGGCAGACGGTGGTGCCCGTGGTGGGTATCGGCGTCACCGGATTCTTCCTGGTCCAGGAACTCACCGGTGTCGCCATGCAACGTCGCGGTATCGCCCTGCGCGAGCAGTTGAAGTTGCTGCGCTCACGCCGAATGCTGGTGTGGGGCTTCGGAATTCCGCTCGCGGTGGTGTTCCTGGTGCCGTTCGTCGCGATCCTGCTGATGCCGGGCGCGGTGGCGGGAGCGACCCTGCTCACCCGCGCGGTGCGCCACGAGCCGATCGCCTAGCACATCCGAAACAGGCGGTCCCGCAACCACTTCCGGGCTGCGGGACCCGCGACCTAACCGCGCCGCATCGGAATGTGCGGAATACCGTCCTCGATGCACTCCTCGCCGTCGGTGACGAAACCGTGCTTGGTGTACATATCGATCAGATAGGTCTGCGCGTTGAGACGCACTGTGGCCGAACCGGTTTCGGCGAGCGCGGCTTGCAACAACCGGGTGGTGTACCCGTGCCCACGAGCCGCCGGCGTGGTGCACAGCCGACCGATGCGGAACGACTTCACCCCGTTCTCGTGCTCCTCGAGCAGACGCAGCGTGCTGATCGCCTCACCCTCGTCGTCGAGCCACAGGTGCCGGGTCTCGGGCAGCAGATCCAATCCGTCCAGTTCCGGATAGGCGCATTTCTGTTCGACGACGAAGACTTGGACGCGGAGCTTCAACAGCTTGTACAGGGTCGCGGTGTCCAGATCCGCGGCCCATGACCTTTTGAGAGAAACCGTTGACATCATCGCGCCTTGCTATCACATCGCTCAGCGCTGCGCGAGTTCTACCTCCGGAGTGTTCGCGGTCAGGCCGAGCGCCTTGTTCGACCAGTCCCACACCTCATGGTACAGCGCCTGGTTCTCCGAGAGCTTCACGCCCAGCGACGGAACCATGGCCTTGAGCTGCGGCGTCCAGTCCGCGTACTCGCGCGGGAAGCAGCGCTGCAACACGTCCAGCATCGCGCTCACACAGGTCGACGCACCCGGCGAGGCGCCGAGCAGACCCGCGATGGACCCGTCCTCGGCGTTGATGACCGCGGTACCCAGCTCGAGCACCCCGCCCACACCCTTGCGGCGAATGATCTGCACACGCTGACCGGCGGTGATCAACTCCCAGTCGTGCCCGTCGGCGCGCGGGATGAACTCCTCCATCGCGTTGACCTTGCCCGCGGGCGACTTGAGCAGCTCGCTGACCAGGTACTTCACCAGACCCAGCTCGGTCACGCCGACGCCCAGCATCGGCGTCAGGTTGCCGGGGCGGATCGACTTGAACAGGTCGACGTACTTGCCGTCCTTCAGGAACTTCGGCGTCCAGCCCGCGTACGGGCCGAACAGCAGTCCGCGCTTACCGTCGATGACGCGAGTGTCCAAGTGCGGCACCGACATCGGCGGCGCACCGACCGCGGCCATGCCGTATACCTTGGCCTCGTGCCGGGTCACCAGCTCGGGATCGGTGCAGCGCAGGAACTGACCGCTGACCGGGAATCCGGCGAAGCCCGCGATCTCGCGGATACCGGCCTTCTGCAACAGCGGCAGCGCGTAACCGCCCGCGCCGACGAAGACGAATTTCGCGTTCACCGTCCGGGTCGAACCGGTACGGGTGTTGCGCACCTTGACATCCCAGCTGCCGTCGGACTGCTTGGACAGGTTCCGCACCTCGGTGCCGAACGCGGTGTCCACACCCGAACGCCCCAGGTAGGCCAGCAGCTGCTTGGTGAGTGCGCCGAAGTTGATGTCGGTGCCCTTGGCACTCCAGTTCAATGCCACCGAATCGGAGAAATCGCGGCCCTTGGCCATCAGCGGCAGCCGCCGCGCGAACTCGTCGGACGAGTCGATGAACTCCATCCCCTCGAACAGCGGGTGCCGGGCCAGCGCCTCGTAACGCTTGCGCAGGTACTCCACGCCGTCCGCGCCGTGCGTGAAGCTGACGTGCGGAATCGGGTTGATGAATTCGGACGGCGTGTCCAGCACACCGTTCTCCACCGCGTAGGACCAGAACTGCCGCGAGACCTGGAACCGCTCGTTGATGTCGACGGCCTTGGACACGTCGACGCCGTCGGCGGTGCGGGGGGTGTAGTTGAGCTCGCACAACGCGGAATGCCCGGTACCGGCGTTGTTCCAGGGATCGCTGCTCTCGGGGGCTGCGGCATCCAGGCGCTCGAACATCGTGATCGACCAGTCGGGCTGCAACTGGCGGAGCAGTGCGCCCAGGGTGGCACTCATGATGCCGGCACCGATGAGGACTACATCGGTCTTTTCAGTCATCGCTGCGTTCGGCACGGGTACTTCGACTTCCTTGTCCTTGTGCGCGGTCGCGCCCCGGGCGGACCAACCTGGGCATTGTGTTGTGCGTCACCGGAATTCCGGCGAATACGGCGGGTTCGAGGTTACCCGTCGTTCACTTCAACCTGATTCTGCCCCTCGGCATGCCCGTTTCCGAAACCGCCACACCCGCCGCGAGCGGCGCACCTGCGCCGCGACGTCGCTGAGCGGGTCGAATATCGTAGGGGCTGTGACGAACGAAACGCCGCTGACCCGGCCGCTGACGGACTCCTGGCAGCCCGACATCCTGGGCGAGGGATACGAACAGCACCGGATCCCGCTGGGCACCGACCCGGACGGCGAGGGCACCGTCGAGGCGACCCTGGTCCGTTATCTGCCGACGACCGCGGCGGTCGAGACCACCGCCGCGGTGCTGTACGTGCACGGCTTCACGGACTATTTCTTCCAGCGGCATCTGGCCGAGCACATGGCCGCGCAGGGATATCGGTTCTTCGCGCTGGATCTGCGCAAGTGCGGGCGGTCGCAACGTCCGGGGCAGACGCCGCACTACGTGACCGATCTGGCGCTGTACGACGCGGAGTTGAACGAGTCGCTGCGCATCGTGCGCACCGAGACGGATCTGCCGGTGCTGGTGATGGGTCACTCCACCGGCGGGCTGGTGACGCCGCTGTGGCTGGATCGTCTCCAGCGCTCGGAAGGTGTTGCCGCACAAGGGATCAGCGGGCTGGTGTTGAACAGCCCCTGGTTCGACCTCCAGGGTCCGGCCTACTACCGGACCATCATCGGCGACACCGTGATCGGCGGGCTGGGCCGCCTGCGCGCGATGGCCACACTGCCCGGGCAGAAGGTCACCACCTACGGCGACAGCCTGCATCACAGCGCGGCCGGGGAATGGGATTACGACCTGGACTGGAAGCCGCTGAGCGGATATCCGGTGCATTTCGGCTGGTTGCGGGCGATCCGGCGGGGGCATGCCCAGTTGCAGCGCGGTCTGGACGTCGGCGTTCCGGCATTGATTCTGCGGTCGAAGATGACCAAGTTCATGCGCGAGTACGGACCCGCGGCCGATGTCGCGGACACCGTGCTGGATGTGCGCCAGATCCAGCGCTGGTCCGGCTGCCTGGGCGAACGCACCAATATCGTGCCGATCGAGGGTGCCCGCCACGACGTTTTCCTGTCCGCCGAGGCGGTGCGGCAGCGGGCGTTCATCGAATTGGATTCCTGGCTGCGCTGGCTGGCGGACCAGCGCGCCTGAGTAGTTACGGTCTGTCACTCACCACTGGCCGCTGCGCAGCACGATCTCGGTCGCGAATTCCTGAGCGGCTTCGACGGGCGGATCGGTCACGTCGACCTGGGTGACGCGGAATTCCCCGTAGACGTGGCGGGCCGCGGATTCGGCGATCGCACGCGGCAGTTCCTTGGTCGCGACGACGGTGGTGGGAATCTCCACGGCCGGGCATCCGGCGTCGGCGACGGTATCGTCCGCGCCGGGGGCGGCCGGATGTCCACGCCCCGCGGCGACCAGACCCATGAACCGGCCGAAACCGCGCGCGGCGAGCTGCCAGGCCAGATCCGCGCCCGCGCCGTATCCGGCGAGGTTGGCCCACGGGACGCCGAGGTCGTCCAGGATCGCGTAGATCGTCGCGGTGTCGAGTCCCTCGATCGATTCCAGCACGATCGTGCGCAGATCCGAGGTGTTCAGCCTGGCGCACACCGCGTCGTAGACGTCGGCCGGTGCGCCCGCGTCGGGCAGCAGCACAACCGCGTGCCGGAACTGTGAGCCATCGATTCGAACGGTCCAGGCACGGTCACCGACCGCGATCCGCCGTGTTTCCATGCCGCCCCACGCTACACGGCCGAACACCGGGAAACCCGGTGTCACTGGCCACGTCACCGAGGCCGTCGCGAGCTCGGCCACGCACTGTCACCCGAACGTTGCGTGGACCACTCCCGGCCGGTCAGGAGGCGGTTCTCACACGGCGCGGTCAGCTATCCCGACTTCGCGTAGCGGTGAGTATGGGCAGACCGGTGGGGGCGCCGGTTGTCATCAGACGTTCCAACTCACCGGTGTCGAGATGTTCTTCGATCAGGTCGGCGAGCAGGTCGAGTTGGGCTTCGCGTTCGGCGACGGCCGAAACATCTTCGGCGACAACGAATCCTGATCGTCCGGCCTGTGCGGCGACCTCGCGCAACCACGATCGGCGGAACTCGTCGGATTCCATCAGGCCGTGCAGGTGGGTGCCGCGGATCGCGCCGCGCGCGCTGCCTTCGGTACGGCCGTCGTCGAGTTCGAGCCAGGCCGGGTCGCCGGTGCGGCGGGCGCGGCCGTAGTGGATTTCGTAACCGCGCAACGGGATTCGGGTGTCGGCGGCGCGACCGGTGGTGTGGCGCAACACCTTCGGCTCGGTGAATTCGATGTCCAGATCCAGCAGGCCCAGCCCGGCGACCTCGCCCGCGCTCGATTCGACATCGTCCAGGATGCGGCGGGCCAGCATCTGATAGCCGCCGCAGATGCCCAGGATCGGCCGTCCGGCGGCGGCCCGCGCGCACAGGGCGTCGGCGATTCCGGTGCGGCGCAACCATTCCAGATCGCTCACGGTGGATTTGCTGCCCGGCAGCACCACCAGGTCGGCGTCGGCCAGCCGGGACGGGTCGCCCGCCCAGCGCACCGAGACGCCGGGTTCGCAGGCCAGCGCCTCGACGTCGGTGGAGTTGGAGATGCGCGGCAGCCGGATCGCCGCGACGGTGAGCCATTCGGTCCCGAGCGGTGGGCGCGGGCGGCCGACCGGGGCGTCGGCGACGGTGCCGAGGGAATCCTCCGCATCGATCCAGAGATCTTCGGCGAAGGGCAGCACGCCGAGCGTGGGACGTCCGGTGAGTTCGGTGAGCGTGTCCAGGCCCGGCCGCAGCAACTGGACATCGCCGCGGAACTTGTTGACGATGAATCCGCAGATCAGTTGCTGATCTTCGGGTTCCAGAATCGCGACGGTCCCGAACAGATGCGCGAGCACACCCCCGCGATCGATATCGCCGACCAGGACGACCGGCAGTTCCGCCGCCCGCGCCAACCCCATATTCGCCAGATCCGTTGCCCGCAGATTGATTTCGGCGGGCGATCCGGCCCCCTCGCAGATCACCACATCGAATTCGGCCCGCAGCGCGGCCAATTCGTCGGCCACCACCGCGCGCAGTTCGCGCCGGCGCCGGAAATAGTCCCGCGCCCCCACGGTGTCCACCGCCCGCCCCCGCACCACCAGTTGCGACCGCCGGTCACTCCCCGGCTTCAGCAGCACCGGATTGAACCGCACACTCGGCTCCAACCCGCACGCCCGCGCCTGCAACGCCTGCGCCCGCCCGATCTCCCCGCCATCGAGCGCCACCACCGAATTGTTCGACATGTTCTGCGCCTTGAACGGCGCCACCCGCACCCCCCGCCGCGCCAACATCCGACACATCCCTGCCACCACAACACTTTTCCCTGCGTCCGAGGTTGTCCCGGCGACCAGCAACGCCCCGTTCACCCCACCACCGAACCTCGACGAGAGCGTCCCGGCACATCCGCCGACCGCATGCTCTGACCGACCGCCAACCGTGGTATCGCACCGCGAACCGCGGGTATCTCCCGCAAACGCACACTCACATGCCCCGAGACCGCCACTTCAGTCGGCCATCCGCCCGCACCCACGCAACACTGCCACCCGCGGCCGATCGCTGCGGCAACCCGCATCTGCCCCGCGCTGAACATCCGTATGGCACAGTCACACTCGTGAACGGCCGAAGAGTCGCAGCACACCGCGCTCATCCGTCGCCCCAGCACAGCGAGCCGCGAGAGGCACTCGCGTTCACGGGAGGGTGAGGATTTCCGCGCCGGTGTCGGTGACGACGAGGGTGTGTTCGAACTGGGCGGTCCACTTGCGGTCCTTGGTGACGACGGTCCAGCCGTCGTTCCAGATCTCGTAGTCGATGCCGCCGAGGTTGATCATGGGCTCGATGGTGAAGGTCATGCCGGGTTCGATGACCGATTCGATGGCGGGCTGGTCGTAGTGCAGGATGACCAGGCCGCTGTGGAAGGTGGGGCCGACGCCGTGGCCGGTGAAATCGCGCACGACGCCGTAGCCGAAACGGTTGGCGTAGGACTCGATGACGCGCCCGATGACGTTCAGCGCCCGGCCCGGCCGCACCGCCTTGATCGCCCGCATGGTCGCCTCGTGGGTGCGCTCGACCAGCAGCCGCACCTCCTCGTCGACGTCACCGGCGAGGAAGGTCGCGTTGGTGTCGCCGTGCACGCCGTCGATGTAGGCCGTGACATCGATGTTGACGATGTCGCCGTCCTCGATGAGCGTGGAGTCCGGAATGCCGTGGCAGATCACCTCGTTCAGCGAGGTGCAGCAGGATTTCGGAAATCCCTTGTAGCCCAGCGTGGACGGGTACGCGCCGTGATCGCACATGTACTCGTGCGCGATGCGGTCCAGATCGTCGGTGAGCACGCCGGGGGCGACGGCCTTGCCCGCCTCCTGCAACGCCTGCGCGGCGATCTTGCTGGCGAGACGCATCTTCTCGATCGTCTCGGGCGTCTGCACCCAGGGCTCGCTGCCCTCGTTGACCGTCTTCTTCCACGCGTACTCCGGACGCGCGATCGACTTCGGGACCTCACGGATCGGGGACTGAACGCCGGGAACGAGCGGCTTGCGAGTGCGGACTGCCATGCGACAAGAGTATCCGCACCCACCGACAGGAATCTCGCTACTCCACCACCCCGACCCCGGCGGAATTTATCCGGACCACGGTCCGTTTAGGCTGTCGACATCGGCAGTACGGGAGGAAGAACAATGGAACTGGGACTGACGACCTTCGCCGAACGGCACGCGGTCGGCGATCGCCCCGCACCGAGCGCGGGCGAACGGTTGCGCCACGTCGTCGAGGAGGCCGTCGCCGCCGAACGCGCCGGTCTGGACGTGTACGGCGTCGGCGAACACCACCGCGCGGACTTCGCGGCGTCCGCACCCGCGGTCGTGCTGGCGACCATCGCCGGACGCACCGAACGGATCCAGCTGACCAGCGCGGTGAGCGTGCTGAGCTCGGCCGATCCGGTACGCCTGTACCAGGAATTCGCCACCCTCGACCTGCTCTCGGACGGCCGCGCCGAACTGATGGCCGGGCGCGGCTCCTTCACCGAGTCCTTCCCACTCTTCGGCTTGGACCTCTCCGACTACGACGACCTCTTCGACGAGAAGCTCGGCCTGCTGCTGCGCCTGCGCGCCGACGACCCGGTGACCTGGTCCGGACGTTTCCGCCCGGCGCTGCACGACACCGTGGTCCACCCCCGCACCGACCGCCCGCTCCCGGTCTGGATCGCGGTCGGCGGCAGCCCCGAATCGGTGGCGCGCGCCGGTCTGCTCGGCCTCCCCCTGGCCATCGCCATCATCGGCGGCCAGCCCGCCCGCTTCCGCCCCCTGGTCGACCTGTACCACCGTGCCCTCGAACAGGGCGGCCACGATCCCCAACCGATCGCGGTGCACGCCCACGGCTACCTCGCCGACACCGACGAACAGGCCGTGGCCGACTTCTACGCCCCCTACGCCGCGGCGATAAGCGGACTGGGCCGCGAACGGGGCTGGGGCGCAATGACTCCCGACCAGTTCGAAGCCCTGCGCTCCCCCGCCGGATCACTCTTCGTCGGCACCCCCGACCGCGTCGCGGAGAAGATCGCCGAAGTTCGAGACACCCTCGGCCTGAGCCGCTTCATGCTGCACCCGAGCGTCGGCACCCTGCCCCACGACAAGGTCCTGCACACCATCGACCTACTCGGCGAGAAGGTGGCCCCACAGGTCCGCTGAGCGAATGTCATTCCCGCAGATGCGTTTCGAAGGCCATGCGATCACCGCGATAGAGCGAGCGGACGCGTTCGATAGGAGCACCGTCGGCGTCGACCGTGCGGCGGTGCAGCAGGATCATCGGCAGGGCGGTGGTGCATTCGAGCAGGGCCGCTTCGCGGGGGGAGGCCAGCACGGTCTCGATGCGTTCGACGGCCGAGCCGAAGGTGACACCCGAAGCTCGGATGGCCGCGTAGAGCGAGGTGGTGGGGTCGTAGGTGGCGCGGAGGCCGCCGAAGCGGGCGGGGGTGAGGTAGGTGCTCTCCAGCCCGACCTTCTCGTCGTCGGCCAGCAGTACGCGTTCGAGGTGCATGACCGTGTCGCCAGGTGGGATGTCCAGTGCGGCAGCGGTTTCCGGGTCGGCGGGCACATCGTCCCAGCCGACCAGCAGGCGGCCGGGGCGACGCCCCAGGCCGATCGCGCCCTCGGTGTACGAGCGCAGCGACAGGGGCTGCACCATCTTCGGGCGGGACACTACCGTCCCGCGCCCCTGACGGCGAATCCTGCCCTGCACCAGTAGTTCTCGCAGCGCCTGCCGGACGGTCTCGCGCGCGACCTCGAACCGCGCGGCCAGTTCCCGTTCGGGCGGAACCGGATCCCCCTCGCCCAGCCGGTCCAGGATCGCCTCGATTTCGGTCCGCACCCGGTACGCCTTGGACATGGGCACGAAATCGGCGCGGGCGCCGGGGATTTCCGGGGTCGTCGATGCTGCGGTCCGCGCGACGGGCAGCGCCCGTGCGTCACTCGCGAGATCGGTCACGGCACAATTCTCGGTAATCCGGTTCTCACCGCGCACACCGCCCCTGCGTGCGGCGCAATCACTCGCATTCACCCCTACAGCATACCGCAATTGGTCTATACCAATTGTTAACCCAGTGTTGGCACAGGAAACACCCTACGGTCTAGACCATTGCGCATCATTTGAGCATGCGATTGGTCATCATCGGCGGCGGCATCCTCGGCACCGCGCATGCCCTGACCGCGATCGGGCGCGGACATACGGTCGTCCAGCTCGAACGCGAGGCCGAGGCGCGCGGCGCGACGGTCCGCAACTTCGGCCTGGTCTGGGTATCGGGCCGCAGCGCAGGCGAATTGGCGTTGACGCTGCGTTCGCGCCAGCTCTGGGAGGAGATCGGCGGCCGGGTGGCCGGGGTCGGCTTCCGCCCCGCGGGCTCGATCACGCTGGTGCGCACCGCCGCCGAACTGGCCGTCGCCGAGGCCGCCGCGGCCGGGCCGAGCGCCGACGAGCGCGGATTCGAACTGCTCGATCCGGGCCGCGTGCGCGAGGTCAATCCGGCGCTGCGCGGCAAATTCCTTGCCGGACTGCACTGTTCGACCGACGCGGCGGTGGAGTCGCGCCAGGCCATGCCCGCCCTGCGCGCGTTCATGCAGCGCACCGACCGCTACGCCTTCCACGCCGGCGCCGAGGCCCGCGCGATCGGCGGCGGCGTCGTGGTGGACGATCACGGTCGCCGCTTCGAGGCCGATCTCGTCCTGGTCTGCCCAGGTGCGGCGCATGCGGGCCTGACCCGAGAACTGGTGGGCGACATACCCGTTCGACGCGTCCGCCTCCAGATGATGCAGACCGCGCCGCTGGGCGAACCGCTCACCACCGCCATCGCCGACGGCGACAGCTTCCGCTACTACCCCGGTTTCGCGGGCGACGCCCTGGAACGGCTGAAACTCGAAGAGGCCCAGACCTTCACGGCCGCGCAGCACCGCATGCAACTGCTGTGCGTGCAGCGCCTGCACGGCGGCCTGACCATCGGCGACACCCACGAATACGACGAGCCGTTCGGCTTCGACGTCGACGAGGCCCCCTACGAACACCTCACCGCGGTGACCGAGGAACTACTCGGCCGCCGCCTGCCCCCGATCGTGCGGCGCTGGGCCGGTGTCTACAGCCAGAGCATCGACCCGAACGCCATCGTCACCCGCGCCCAGGCCGCCGACAACGTCTGGGTCGTCACCGGTCCGGGCGGGCGCGGCATGACCCTGGGCCCGGCCATCGGCGAGGAAACCGCCGACCTGCTGAACCTCTGACGGTCACCACGGTCTCGCATACAGGAAAGGAAATACCTTGTCCGACAAACGAATCGAACTGGCCGTCCTGGACATGGCCGGCACCACCGTCGCCGACGGCGGCCTGGTGCTGCGCGCCTTCGACGTCGCGGCCAGCGCCGCGGGCATCCCCGCGCAGGGCCCCGAACGCGACGCGGCCACAGATTACGTGGTGCGCACCATGGGCCAGTCCAAGATCACCGTGTTCCGCGCACTCCTGCACGACGAGGACCGCGCCCAGCGGGCCAATCGCGCCTTCGAGGCCGCCTATGACGAGTTCGCCGCCGAGGCGACGCCGATTCCCGGTGCGGCACAGGCGATCACGCGACTGCGTGCGGCCGGGATCAAGGTCGCGCTGACCACCGGTTTCAGTCGCGGCACCCAGGATCGCCTGCTCGACGCGCTGGGCTGGCACGAGATCGCCGACCTGACCCTGTGCCCGGCCGAGGCCGGACGCGGCCGCCCCTACCCGGACATGGTGCTCACCGCCCTGTTGCGCCTGGGCGCGGACGCGGTGGATCGCGTTGCGGTACTGGGTGATACGGCCAGCGATATCGAGACCGGCCTGGCCGCGGGCGCCCGCGTCGTGGCGGGCGCCCTCACCGGCGCGCACCCCGAAGACCGGCTGCGCGAAGCCGGAGCCACCCACATCGTGCCCTCGGTGGTCGAATTCACCGACCTGCTGTTGGCCGAACACTCCTGACCCTCTAACCGACCTTCCGCTCTGAACGAAAGTTGCAGTCACCGTGCGTATTTCGATCTCCCGCCTCGCACGCGCCGCGTTGATCGCGGGATCCGCCGCGACCCTGGTCCTGTCCGTCGCGGCCTGCGGCGGCACCGGTACGAGTACGACCGACGGCAAGACCGTCACCGTGTACTCCGCCGACGGCATGGCCGATTGGTACAAGCCCGAATTCGCCGAATTCACCAAGCAGACCGGCATTTCGGTGAACTACGTGGAGGCCGGATCCGGTGAGGTGGTGAACCGCGTCGACAAGGAGCAGTCCAACCCGCAGGCCGATCTCGTGGTGACGCTGCCGCCGTTCATCCAGAAGGCCGCCAAGCAGAATCTGTTGCAGGCCAGCGGCGTCGACACCAGCGCGATCGCCGCCGCCGACAAGGATCCCGGCGGTAAGTACGTCACCCTGGCGGGCAACTACCTGACCTTCATCGCCAACCCGTCCGTGCACACCGACGGCCTCACCTGGGACGATCTGCGCAAGCCCGAATACAAGGGCAAATTGCAGTACTCGACGCCGGGCCAGGCCGGTGACGGCACCGCGGTTCTCGTTCTGCTGCAACAGCTCTACGGCAAACAGGGCGCACTGGACTACCTGGGCAAGTTGCAGGCCAACAACGTGGGTCCGTCCTCCTCGACCGGCAAGTTGCAGACCAAGGTCGACAAGGGCGAACTGCTGGTCGCCAACGGCGATATCCAGATGAACCTCGCCGAGATCAAGAACAGCGGCGCCAAGTTCAACCTGTTCTATCCCGCCACCGCCGACGGTAAGCGCAGCACGGTCGCCCTGCCGTACGTCATGGGCATGGCCAAGAGCGCACCGCATCACGACGCGGCCGCGAAGCTGATGACCTTCCTGCTCTCGGCCGACGTGCAGAAGACCCTCGGCCCCGACGCGATGGCCGTCTCGGCGCGCACCGACCTGAAGGACGCCCCCTCGGGAACGCCTTCTCCCGCTTCGTATCTGAAGGATGTCACCGTGGTGACGCCGGACTGGAACAAGGTCCTGGACGATCTCGACAGTGATGTCGCCGCGTATCAGAAGGCCACCGGCAGCTAGCCCGAAACCCCCAGGAGCGCAGCATGTTCGCACCGGCGACCACCGGCACCGACGCCGCCACCGGAATCTCCACCGAGCCCGCGATCGTCTTCGATCGGGTCGGGGTCAGTTACGGTCGCGGCCGCCGGGCCACGACCGCCCTGGCCGAATTCACCCTGCGGGTGGCCGCCGGTGAGACGGTCGCGCTCCTGGGGCCCAGCGGGTCCGGCAAATCCACCGCGCTCAAGGCGCTGGCCGGATTCGTGCGGCCCACCTCGGGCTCGGTCCGGCTGGCCGGGCGCGATGTGACCGATCTGTCGCCCGCCAAACGCGGTATCGGCGTCGTCGTCCAGTCCTACGCGCTGTTCCCGCACATGAGGGTCTTCGAGAACGTCGCCTTCGGGCTGCGCTCACATCGCGTGCCGCGCAAGGAGATCGGCGATCGGGTCCGGGAGGCGCTGGAGATGGTCGGCATGGCCGACTACGCCCAGCGGCTGCCGCGCGAGCTGTCCGGCGGGCAGCAGCAGCGGGTCGCGATCGCCCGCGCCCTCGCGATCCGCCCCGCGGTGCTGCTGCTGGACGAGCCGCTCGCGGCCCTGGACGCGCAGTTGCGCCAGACCATGCTCGCCGAACTCCAGCAGTTGCGAAAAGCCCTGCCGGACACCGCGATGCTGTATGTCACGCACGATCAGTCCGAGGCGCTGGCGCTCGCCGACCGGATCGCGGTGATGCGCGAGGCCCGGCTGGTCGACGTGGACACCGCCGAGAATCTCTGGCGCCGCCCGCCGAGCAGTTTCACCGCGGCCTTCCTGGGCGGCGCGAATCTGTTGCCCTGCACCGTGAAACATATCGCGGGCGACACCGCCCTGGTCCAGTGCGGCGACCGCACCCTGCGCGCCCAGGCCCCGAAACCCGGTGTCGGCCAACTGGATTGGAAACCGGACGACGAGGGCCTGCTGTGCGTGCGCCCGCACACCGTCCAGACCTGCTCCACCAACGAGCGCGACGCCGTCCTGGCCACCATCGTCTCCAGAGTCTGGCGCGGCGCGACCACCAGACTCCAACTCGACGTCAACGGCCTCCCCCTCGACCTCACCGCCGACGTCCCCGGCCCCCTGGACATCGCCGACGGCGCAATCATCGGCGTCCGCCTCCCCGACCCCTCCGGCGTCCTCATCCCCACCGCCGTCGGCTCCACCCCGGGCACACCCGCATGAGCCGCCGGGAGCCCCTCCGCCGCAACGAAACCGGCGCGAATCACAGCGCACCGCACGACCTGCACTCGAATGCGATCGGACACGCCACCGGACGACCTGCGACACAGTCGCTCAGCATGCCCCCATGTCCCCCTGAGCGAGCGCTCGGGACACGGTCGCCGCAGGTGCGGACCATCATTCCTGAAGTTATTGCAACACAGCATAACTCGACCGGACCATCGGCTGCGCTTACGAGAGTGGCGGTGACACGACAGCATCTTTCGGCTACGCCCGGATCGAGATTCGAGCGCCGGTACGGGCCACACTCACGCCACTGGAGTGTCCGGATGCAAAGACATTCATCGGCAGGGGCGGCGGTCGTGTGCCCGGTCCGTGAGGGGGACCGGGCACACAGCCGTACGACATGCGACGGAAGGGAGTGGAGGGGATGAGTTCCTCGTTGGTGGTGGAGCCCGCGGTCGCGCCGGAGGCTTCCGGATCGGCTGCGACGCAGCGGAACTGGCGGCCGATCGCGTGGTCCGCGCCGCCGTTGCTGGTGGTGTTGTTGTTCGCGGTGTATCCGGTGGTGCGGGTGTTGACCGAGTCGACCGCGAAATCCGGGGCGTGGTCCCAGGTGCTGGGGTCCGAGTCGTTCCGGAATGCGTTGTGGCGCACGGTGTCCATCGCGGTCTGTTCGACGGCCGGGTGTCTGGTGCTGGGCTCGTTCGTCGCGGTGGTGCTCGCGTTCGTGCCGTTTCCCGGGTCGGGGGCGGTGGGGCGGCTCATCGATACGGTGCTGACGTTGCCGTCGTTCCTGATCACGCTGGCGTTCACGTTCCTGTACGGCACCGCGGGCGCGCTCGACGCGCTGATCGCCCGGTTCACCGGAAACCACTCCCCCGCACTGAATTTCCTGGCCACGCCGACCGGCGTCGTACTGGCCGAGATCACCTACTTCACGCCGTTCGTGGTCCGGCCGCTGCTGGCCGCGTTCGCGCAACTCCCGCGCGAGCAGTTGGACGTGGCCGCGAGCCTGGGCGCCTCACCGTGGCGGGTGCTGCGCCGCGTCGTCCTCCCCGAGGCGTGGCCCGCGCTGGCCGCGGGCGGCAGTCTCGTACTCCTGTTGACGCTCAACGAATTCGGCATCGTGCTGTTCACCGGGGCCAAGGGCGTGATCACCCTGCCCGCGCTGATCTACACCCGCGGCATCGTCACCTTCGACCTGCCCGGCGCGGCGGTGCTGGCCACGGTGCAGGTAGCCCTGTCCCTGGCGCTGTACATCGCCTACCGCCTGATCTTCGCGCGGTTCACCGTCTCCCGCACGACCCAGGAGGGCTGATCATGCTGGTGTGGACCCGACGCGGCCGCGCGCTGGTGCTCACGGCCTTCGCGGTGGTGGTGCTGATCGTGTTCGCCGCACCCATCGCCACGGTGGTGGCCGCGGCGCTGGCGGGACGCTGGACCGGCGCGCTGCCCTCGGAGCTCGGATTCGGCAATTTCCGGCACGAACTGTCCGGCGAGCAGGCCGCGAGCCTGTCGGTGAGTTTGCAGACCGCCCTGCTGGCGGGCGCGATCTCGCTGGTGCTGGGCACCTGGGCCGCGCTGGCCGCGCGCGAGTCGCCGGCCTGGTGGCGGCGGCTGACCGACGCGGTGTTCCATCTGCCGGTCGCGGTGCCCTCGGTGGCGATCGGGCTCGGCGTGCTGATCGCGTTCAACCAGCGGCCGATCCTGCTGGGCGGTACGAAATGGATTGTGATCGTGGCACATTCGGTACTCGTGCTGGCCTACGCGTTCAGCGCGGTGTCCGCGGCGCTGGATCGGCTGGATCCGAGTTTCCGGCAGGCCGCCGAATCGCTCGGCGCGAGTCCGGTGCGCGTGCTGACCCGGATCACCCTGCCACTGCTGCTGCCCGCGCTGGGCGCGGCCGCCGGTCTGGCGATCGCACTGTCCATGGGCGAGCTGGGGGCGACCGTGATGGTGTATCCGGCCACCTGGAAGACGTTGCCGATCAGCATCTTCGCCGATACGGATCGCGGCCACGTGTTCGACGCGGCGGCGGGAACCACACTGCTGGTGGCGGTGACGCTCGTGGTCCTGCTGATTCTGGGGCGGGTGCGCGGTCGCGCGGCGTTGCGTTGAACTGCTCTCGTCACCGCGTCGAGCGAGGGCTACTGCTCAGGTAACCGGCGACGCCCACCCGCGACATCGACGACCAGATCGGTGTACCCGTCCACGAGTTCGGCCAGGTGATACCAGTGTTTGTGGGTCGTATCGCTGCGGGCGCCCTCGCGGTCGATGGCCTGATTGGCGTCGACCCAGCTGCGGGCCATGCGGTCGATCACCGCGCCCAGGCTCTCGGTGTGCAGGGAGGCGCCGTTGCGGTGCTGCGGCATCGCGCGCTCGACCCAGCCGTTGATATCCCCCACGAGTTCGCCGCGCCGACAGTCGATCTCGGCCGCCACGACGGGGTCGTGCAACCGGGCGCGACGCGCGTGCATCTCGGCCAGCGCCCGCGCCGAACGCAGGAGCACCTGGTCGTCGTACCGTCGCCCCTGGAACGCGCATAACAATTGCGGCGCGGTCGGCAGCACACCAGCTATCGACATTGTCATTGCCACACCCCGAAAGCTCGGGACTGCACCAATATTTGCACCAACATAATTGGTCTCCGGATTGAGTTGTACCCGTCATCGGATCGGTGGAACAGCTCTAGGCTAACCCGAATCATGCACGCACAAATGCAAGAACGCAAGATTGCATCCGCATCGGTTCGGTCAACCTCCGTTACCTTCTACCTGGGCAAGGATCCACTGAGCCACACCGGCTTTCCGGCACGGAAGCACACCGGCCGCCCGGTTTCCGATCGTTTACTGGACACGTCATCCCGAGACCGTCCGGTACGGATCACGCGACGCCGGTATCCGATCACCGTCCGGACTCGATTCCGCCCGAAATAATCCGCACCCCGCCCCGGATTCGCCGAAAGTATGCTGAAAAGACGTCGGAAATTGCCGGACGATCACTGCGGTCGGACGGCCGAATTCCCGGTCACGGTCGGCGTGTCCGCGGCGTCGCCCAGCCGCGCGAACCCGCCGATGCACGGGGTTCGGCCCCGAACCGCACACCGGGCGAATAGGCTCTGGCACAAACACATCCACGCACGGAACGCACGACCGCATTCCGTCGAGCGCACACGGGAGAGGGCGCGATGGCAGGTAAGCGCACTGTGCTGACGGTCCAGCTCAGGCGGCTGGCGGTACTGCTGCAACAGATGCGGGAGGAAGCCGGGATCAGCAAGGAGGAGGTCAGCAAGGAGACCGGCATCAACGTCACCACGCTGTACCGGATCGAAACCGCGCAGGCCAGGCCGCAGAAACGCACGCTGATGACGATGCTGAAGCTGTACGGCGTCGCGGAGGAACGTCACGACGACGCGCTGCAACTGCTGTCGGAGGCCCTCAAACCCGGCATGTCGCGCCCGTTCGAGGCGGCGGTGTCCGAGGTGTACGCCGCCTACATCAACTTCGAGACCGAGGCGCTCTCGGCGCGACTGTTCCAGACCTCGTTCATTCCGGGCCTGTTGCAGACCGAGCGATACGCCTGGGCGATCCTGGACACCGCGATGCCCAAGGTCGAGGCGTCGGTGATCGAACAGCGGCTGCGCGCCCGGGTCGAACGCGGCAAGGTGCTTGCGCGGGAGGGCAATCCGCTCGAGCTGTGGGTGGTGCTGGACGAGGCCGCGATCCGGCGCGTCGTCGGCGGGCGGGACGTGATGCGCGAACAGCTGGAACGGCTCAGCGAATACACCAGTAAGCGCAATGTGATCCTGCAGGTGCTGCCCTTCGACGCCGGTGCGCATCCGGCCATGGTCGGCTCGTTCGTGGTGCTGGACTTCCCCGAGCCCGGCGATCCGGAACTGGTCTATGTCGAGGGGATCGCCGGTGACGATATCGTGGAGGGGCACAACGAGATTCGCCGCTTCGGGGTGATGTTCGACCAGTTGCGCGCGATGGCGTTGAGCCCGCGGGACTCGGCCGCGCTGGTTGCCGAGGCTGCCGCTCAATTACGTTGAGCGGCATCGAGTTTCAGTTCCTGCTGGCCCGGTTGTAACCGATGACGGCCGGTATCGCGAACACCACGATCGCGCCCACCGACCACGCCACGGTCGCCAGTAGCGGCCCCCGGACCGGACCTCCCAGTGACAACCCGCGCATCGCCTCGATGGCGTACGACATCGGCTGATGTGCCACCACGGGTGCGGCCCACGCCGGATAGGCCGCCAGTGGCACGAATCCGGTGGAGAAGAACATCAGCAGCGAGGAGCCGAGCGAAATCGCCTCCACCAGACCGGATCTGACGGTGAACACGGCCGCGGTGGTGACCAGCGTCGCGAACCCCAGCCCGTACAGCACGGGCACGCCGACCAGTGCGATCGCCGCCGGAATCCCTTGGTGGAAACGGAATCCCAGCGCGACACCCACCGCGAACAGCACGAGCGTGCAGACCACGATCCGCACCGCCTCGGCCAGGATGCGCGCCAGCAGACCCGAGGCGCGATGCACCGGCAACACCCACAACCGGGCCAGCAGACCCACATCACGCTCCCGGCCCAGCGTGATCGCACCCGCGAGCGAACCGGACATCACGCCCACCAACGTCACCATCGGCACCGAACCGTAGAGTGCGTTCGCGTTGGAGAACGCCGTGATCTGGTGTCCCAGCACGGTATTGAGCATGATCAGCAGCAGCGCCGGGAAGCCCAGCGACTGCACCATCGTCACCGGATCCCGACGCCATCGCACCAGCAGCCGACGCGTTTGCACCAGCGTCTGCGGCAGGAGATTCGCCCAGCGCTCGGTATGGCCGGTGACCAGGGGTAGTTCGGCGGCGGTCGTCATCGGTGCCGCCGTCCCGCGACCACGGCCGAGGCGACGCCGAACAGCACCAGCCCCGCCAGCAGCCACAGCAATCCGGGCCCGAGTATCGCCCAGCTCACCGGCCCCGGATCCCCGCTCAACGCCCGCATCACATTCACGAATCCGGACACCGGTTGATCCCGCGCGAATCCCCGGATCCAGTCCGGAAACTGTTCGGCCGGGGCGAATCCGGTGGACACCATGCCCAGGATCAGCTGCGGCAGCACCAGCGCCTGCGTGGTCGCCTCCGGACTGCGCGACAGCGCGCCCAGCAGATCGCCCAGCAGGCCCAGCAGCAGTCCGACCAGCGCCGCGAATATCACGAATCCGATTGTGTGCCAGACGGTTCCGCGGAACCGAGCGCCGATCACATATCCGCACACGATCGCCGCCGATACCGCGACGAGGATGCGGTACAGCGTGGCCGTCGTCCGCGCGACCAGCGGCGTGACCACGGACATCGGCATCGAGGCGAACCGCTCGTCCAGCCCGTCCCGCGCGTCGGTCGCCGCCCGCAACGCCGCCGCCCCCGCGCAGAACGACACCGCCTGCATCACGATCATCGGCAGCAGGAACTGCGAGTAACTCCCGACCCCGTGCCCCAGCGACATCACCCGATTCAGCGGCACATAGAACCCCAGCGTGAACACGCTCGGCGCCAGCAACGCCGTCACCAACTCCCCGTTACGCACCGAGGCACGCACCATCCGCAGCGTCAGCACCCACCACTGCCGAACCGTGGACGGCGCAACCACCACCTCGCCGCCCCCCACAACCGCGACATAAGCCTGCATCACACCGCACCTCGTTCCGACTCGAACCACCCGGACGATCCCCCCATCACACCAGAGAAAACCCCCGTACCAGCCACTTTCGCGCCGAACACCCCGCCGACCCCGCATTCCCGCCACCGCACCACCCCCGAACCACGTCCTCACCCCACCGCCGGTTCACCCCCGCCCGACATCCACGACGACACGCACGCATTCCCACGTCAGGCCCCACCGACGCGACTCACCCCACACCACCATCGGCCCCCATCCACCGCAATCACCAGAGCAGCCACAACGACCCGCTCACCCGCCCCGATCCCGCGAACTCCCACAACCACCCGCTCGCCCGCCCCGATCCCGCGAACTCCCACAACCACCCGCTCGCCAGCCCCGATCCTGCGAACTCCCACACCCCGGATCACGACATGTCGGTCTCACACCGCCTCGACGCCCTCACCCAGGGTGGAGATCCCCGCACCCTGCGGGGCGCACACGCAGCACTGGGGTCGCTGCCGAATTGTGTTGTGGGAGGACAGAGTTGAGGTACCGCGAATGCGGGGGTGCTCAGCCCTGAAGGAGATGACGATGTCGAAGCCGATCATGCCGTCCTGCGATACCCGTGTTCCCGCCCGGGCCCAGCACACCCACCCCACCGCGCCACGTCGCCGCCCGGCCGTCACGGGCCCCGACGCGCCCGACCCGCGTGAGCTGGACCGCTGGTCCAACCGCCTGGCCCGGATGCTCGTCGAGGAGGGTGCGGGCCCGGGCAGCTGGATCGTCACGGCCGGTCTCCCCTCCCTCGAACGCGCGGTCACCCGCTGGGCCATCGCCAAGGTCGGCGCGACCGCGACCCCCGCGGTCTGCACCGACACCCGCGGCCGCGCCCACCTCGGCGTCACCACGAAAGCCGCCCGCCCCACCCTCTCCCCGGACATCACCTGGCTCGTACTCGACGACCGCGCCACCCTGGTCCGCTACCTCACCGGCTCGGACGCACCCCTCACCCCCACCGAACGCGCCACCACAGCCCGGCCCCACTGACCCGCGCCAGCCCACCGCCACCAGCCAACGCCCGCGAGCACATCACTCGGCTCCGGACGCCCCTGCCCTTGATCCGAGGGGCTTCGAAAGCACTGCTCACCGGCACCGAGCGCCGCCACGAACCGAGTGTTCCGATCCGGCACGTCACCCCCCGCCCAGCCGCATTCGTACCCGCCCCAACCGGCCGCATCCGCGCCTGCGTCCGACCGTCCCCATCGCCGCCCGCGTGCGGCCCCACCCGATCGACAATCACGCCCCCACACCAGCCGGTTGCGCACCGACACCGCCACATCCATACTCATTCCCCCGCAGGCTGACGAACCACCGGCAATCGCTGCCTCCGCGCTCGCCGATCTCCCTCACCGCACCTCCACATCCTCACCGAGGGCAGCCCGCGACGACCACTGCCCACCGCAGTTCTGCGCCCGCGCCCGACCGTCGACCAACGCCATCTCGCGCCCGACCATCGACCAACACCATCTCGCACCCACGCCCGACCATCGACCAACGCCATCTCGCGCCCGACCATCGACCAACACCATCTCGCACCCACGCCCGACCATCGACCAACGCCATCTCGCGCCCGACCATCGACCAACACCGTCTCGCACCTACTCGCAGCCCGCTGATCAATGCGCTGGCAACCGACTCGCAAGCGCTTGCCGCTGCACACGTGCAACCCCGTGCCGCTGTCAAGCCCCCGTACGGCCCTTGTGACGAATCAGCACGGTGACTGCGCGCCTGGCACTCGGCCGCCCACTATGCTGACCGCCGTGCTCGAACCCAACGCCCCCGTCGCGCCGCACCCGGACATCGCTCACCTCGCGCCCCTGCTGGGCGTCTGGCGGGGCTCCGGCCACGGCGAATACCCGACCATCGACTCCTTCGACTACGACGAGGAGATTCAGTTCGGGCATGTGGGCCGACCGTTCCTCACCTACCGCCAGCGCACCCGGCACGCCGCCGACGGCCGCTCGCTGCACGCCGAGACCGGCTATCTGCGATGCGCGGGCCGCGACCGGATCGAGCTGATTCTCGCGCACCCGACCGGCATCACCGAGATCTGCGAGGGCACCCTCGCGGTCGACGACGACGGCCTGCACCTGGACATGGGTTCCACCTCGATCGGCCGCACCAGTACGGCGAAGCTGGTCACCGCCCTGGGCCGCACGTTCCGGGTGTCCGGCGACACCATCGACTACACGCTGCGCATGGCCGCGGTCGGCCAGCCGGAACAGCATCACCTCGCGGCCAGCCTGCGACGCGCGGAGTAGTACCGAAGCGAGACCGAATCGAGACCCGCCCGCTGACCTGCGAAAGAGGCGTAATCCGGCAGTTCTGTCCCCGATTCGGGGGTTGTCGGCACCGAGTGTCCCGTTCTACCGTTTCGTGACCAGCTAACAACCGGCGATCACGAATTTCGAACCTTTCACTCTTATTTCGCCCACACGGGAGAACCCCTCATCGATAAGGGAGAGGCCCATGAAGCGGTCGACTCTAGCCGTCATCACGGCGGGCATGATCCTGGCAGGCACCGGCGCGGTCGAACTCCTCGGCGACTATTCGGTCAGCTCCACCACCCCCGACCAGAACACCGCCCCCGCCGTAGCCCACGCCGACCTGAAACCCTTGACCCAACGCTGAATTCCCCCGAATCCCCTCGAGGTAATTCACCCCGCCCCATCCGCAAGACGATCCCTTCGCGGCAACGCGTTCACGTCACGGCGATCAGCCCGACCGCGACGAACTCAGGCCGCGCCGGCGGGCAGCGCGGCGAGCATGTCCCGCGTGACGGCGACCGCGTTGTCGGAGCTGCCGCCCTTGACGATCAACGTCGCCCACGCCATATCGCCCCGGTAGCCGATGAACCAGGAGTGCGAACCACCGTCGACTTCGGCCTCACCGGTCTTGCCGTAGACCTCCCCCTGATCGGCAATGCGGGTGGCGGTGCCATCGAGAACCACCTGACGCATCATCAACCGCAGACCCGCGATGATCTTCGGCGAGGGGGCGGGACGAGCGGCGGACACCTTGGTCGGATGGCCGGACAACAGATACGGCACGGGTGCCGACCCGTGCGCCACCGTGGCGGCGACCAACGCCATCCCGAACGGACTCACCAGCACCCGCCCCTGCCCGATGCTGTTCTCGGTGCGCTGGGTCAGGTCGTTGGTCGGCGGCACCGAACCCGAGACCGTGGTCAACCCGGGTATCGAATAATCCGGTCCCACACCGAATTTCGCGGCCGCCGTGGTGAGCGCGTCACTGGCGAGCGAACTTCCGAGCTTCGCGAACGAGGTGTTGCAGGACCGCGCGTACGCCTGTGACATCGGCACATCACCGAGACTGAACCCGTCGTAGTTCGGAATCGTCCGCTCCCCGATGACAATCTGCCCCGGACACGGCAGCACCGTATCGGGAGTGACCACCCCCGCTCCCATCGCCGCCGCCGCGGTCACCGTCTTGAACGTCGATCCCGGCGGATACAACCCCGACATCGCGACCGGACCGTCCGCATCGGCCGACTCGTTCTGTGCCACAGCGAGAATCGCGCCCGTGGACGGCTGCACGACCACCATCACCGTCTTGTCGGTCCGCCCGTCCACCGCCCGCTGCGCCGCATTCTGCACGGTCCGGTCCAGACTCAACGCGAACGACGGAACAGGCTGCGGCGCAACCTCTTTCAACACATCGGTATCCACCCCGTTGGCGTTCACGGTGACCACGTCCCAGCCGTCCTTACCGTCCACCTCGTCGATGACGGTCTTGCGCACCTGGGTGATCAGATCGGGCGCGAAGCCGCGATCGGTGGGCACCATATCCCACTCCCGGCTGGTGGTGACCCCGGGAAGTCCGAGCAGATCCCCGCTGACCTGGGTGAACTCCGCATCGCTCAGCAACGCGACGGTGTACGCGCCCCCGGCACCGCGCGCGGCGGCCATGATGCTGTTCGCGGTGATGGTGTCGTCGAACCGGTGCAGCGCCGAACCGAGCGTATTGGTGGTGTATCCCGCGTCGGTGGCCTGCGCGAGCGTGAACGTAATCCGGTGCACCACACCGGGAATCAGCACATCGCTACCCGAACGTTCGTTGACCCGGGCGCGCGGCGCGGGCGTCTCCCGCAACGCCATCGTCTGGGTGTCCCCGAGCTGCGGATGGATATCCGACGCGGTCCACCGCACCTGCCAACCCCCGTCGACCCGCCCCATCTGCAACTGCCCGGTATAACTCCAGACCCGGTTCTTCGCCAGATGCCATTCGTAGGTGTAGTCGACGGTGGCGGTGTCACCGTCGACCCGCGCGGAACCGGTGTGCGCCGACATCGTCTGTGCGCCAAGGTTGTCCCACGCCGAGGCGAGCGCGGTGGCCGCCCTGTCCGGCTGATTGGTGAGCCCCGCCGCGGCGTGCACATCGTGCCGGGCGAAGTCGCCGACGAAATCGGCCGCCGCGGCCACCGGTCCCTGCGATCCGGCCCCGCACGCGGTCGCCGACGCCGCGACCAGCACGGCGGCCAACACCGCCGCCGCCCGACGACGCGGAAGCCGACAGTTGCCCTGAGACAGCGGAATTCGCAGTGTCACCATCGCGTGAAATGGTATCCAGCCCGCACCCCGCCCATGGGGCGACACACGGCAGCCCGGAACGCTCCGAGCCGGTCAGTCCACCAGAATTGTGGCGAATGTGCCGATCTGCCGGAATCCGATGGTCGCGTACGCGCGCCGGGCGACCTCGTTGTAGCTGTTCACGTACAGACTCGCGGTCCGCCCCGACGCCACCACCGAATTGGCCACCGCGGCAGTCCCCAGCGTGCCGAATCCCTGCCCGCGCCGATCGGGATGCACCCACACCCCCTGGATCTGCCCGGTGCGCCGCGACATCGCCCCGACCTCGGCCTTGTACACGACCTGCCCGTCCTCGAAACGCGCCCAGGCCCGGCCGGACTGGATCAGACTCGCCACCCGCCGCCGATAACTGCGCCCACCGTCCCCGGCCCGCGGATCCACGCCGATCTCCTCAGTGAACATCGCGACCGCCGCGACCAGATAGCGATCGAGCTCATCGGTCCGCACCCGTCGCACCTTCGCGTCCGCGACCACCGCCGACGGCCCGTCCAACGCCAGCAGCGGCTGTTCGGACCGCACCTCGCGCGGCGGCCCCCAGTGCCGGCTCAGCAGCTCCCACATCGGCAACGCCAGTTCCTGCCGCCCCACCAGCGACGAGCACACCCGGGGCCAGCGCACGGCCCGTTCGGCGAACGCCTCCAGATCACCGCGACCACCGCACAACGGAATCAGATTCGCCCCGGAGAAGCACAGCGACTTACCGGGCCCACCCCGACTCCAGACCTCGCCGAGCCCGGTCCGGGTCTCGATGCCGTACTCCTGCAACCGCGCCACGACCATGCACGAGGCCACCGGATCGGCATCGAGCACCTGCAACACCCGCGAAAGATCCCGATTGGCAAGTTGACGCGCACCGGACAACCGATTCCGTCGAGTGGGTTCCAGCACGCTCCGCACGATCACAGCCTGCCATGAACAGCCGGACGATGCGGAGATTTGTCCCAGGTCGTTACCGCGTGTGGGCCCGGGTCACCGTCAGCTGACGGTGACGACCGGATCACCCGCACCGGCATCCTCGCCCATCTCCTCGGCGATCCGCATGGCCTCCTCGATCAGGGTTTCCACGATCTGATGTTCCGGAACGGTCTTGATGACCTGCCCCTTCACGAAGATCTGGCCCTTGCCGTTACCCGAGGCGACGCCCAGATCGGCTTCGCGCGCCTCGCCGGGACCGTTGACGACGCAACCCATCACGGCCACCCGCAGCGGCACCTCGAGCCCGTCGAGCCCGGCGCTGACCTCGTTGGCGAGGGTGTAGACGTCGACCTGCGCGCGCCCGCACGACGGGCAGGACACGATCTCGAGTTTGCGCGGACGCAGATTCAGCGATTGCAGAATCTGATCCCCGACCTTGACCTCCTCGGCGGGCGGCGCGGACAGCGAGACACGGATGGTGTCACCGATCCCCTGACTCAGCAGCGCACCGAAAGCGACGGCCGACTTGATCGTGCCCTGGAACGCCGGACCGGCCTCGGTGACGCCCAGATGCAGCGGATAGTCGCTCTGCGCGGCCAGCTGCCGGTACGCCTCGACCAT
This sequence comes from Nocardia macrotermitis, assembly GCF_009604405.1. Lineage (GTDB taxonomy): Bacteria > Actinomycetota > Actinomycetes > Mycobacteriales > Mycobacteriaceae > Nocardia > Nocardia macrotermitis. The sequence continues at coordinate 198,451 of NZ_WEGK01000003.1, read as the reverse complement.
GACCACCGGATCGTTGTGCTTGACCGAGATCTTGATATCGCCGAACCCGTGTTCCTCGAACAGCGAGGCTTCCCACAGCGCCGATTCGACCAGCGCCTCGGGGGTGGCCTTGCCGTACTTCTCGAGCATCCGCTTGTCGAGCGAGCCGGCGTTGACGCCGATGCGGATCGGGATTCCGGCGGCGGCGGCGGCCTTGGCGACCTCCCCGACGCGCCCGTCGAATTCCTTGATGTTGCCCGGATTCACCCGCACCGCAGCACATCCCGCGTCGATGGCGGCGAAGATGTAGCGCGGCTGGAAGTGGATGTCGGCGATCACCGGGATCTTGGATTTGCTGGCGATGGTGGCCAGCGCGTCGGCATCTTCCTGCCGGGGGCATGCCACGCGCACGATGTCACAGCCCGAAGCGGTGAGCTGCGCGATCTGCTGCAGGGTGGCGTTGATGTCGTGGGTTTTGGTGGTGGTCATGGACTGCACCGAGATGGGGTGATCGCTACCCACTCCCACGGTGCCGACCATCAGCTGGCGCGTTTTGCGTCGCGGTGACAGGACCGCCGCTGGTGCGGCGGGCATACCCAATGCGATGGCACTGGTCACGTTCGGCTGCCTACTTTCCATATCTGCTCCACCGGATCTGTTGCCGAGTCTAGTGCTGCCGGATTGGCGGGCGCTGTGTGAGCCTCGATGCAGTGCGGTCCGATCGGACCCACGGTAGGGAATTGAGCCGTACACCCAGGTATTCGGCGCCCTGCGACGCTTGGTTCTGTGCAACAGGTTTCACCCCGGGACCAGTGCCGCGCGGGATTCGGCGGCCGACGCTGCTGTGACCGAACACACAGTGCGGCGGATCACCACATGGCCGAACGCTGCTCCTGGAGAATTCGGTCGACCAACTGCTGCACCGACGCCTGCAACTTGTCCGCGGTCAACGGGCTCGCCTCGAGCCGGTTACCGACAGTGAGGAGATAACGACCGTCGTCCACGAAATCCACGACCTGCAAATAGGTCCCCGACTCCTGCCAGCCATCCAGCGCCGGACCCTGATCCACCTTGATCTCGACCCGGGTCTGATACGGCCGCCGCAGGAAACGCACCACCTGCTCGCGCGGGCTGTTGCGATCGGCGGCACTCCACGTCTCGGGCGGGTCCAGATCCAGCCGGTTGATCGACACGCCGTGCCCCGTACCCGGCCGCACCGGCGGCATCAGCGACACCAGCCGCCCGATCGCGCCGTTGCCCGCGTGCGAGTAGACCCGGATATCCCCGACGGTGTCGAATTCGTCGCCCGGCTCCTGCACCAGCAGCGAGCTGCGGCCGTCGGCGATGCCGGCGTGCATGCGGACCAGGCGATCGCGCCCGTCCCGCCGCACACCGAACACCATCACGTGCGCCCGAGGCTGCGCGAGCGTCTCGAGGGCGCGGTACAGATCGTCGTTGTCCTGGGACAGATCCGCGAGTTTCCGTGCGGCAGCGGCATAGTCGGGATCCAGATCCGCACGGACCTCGACATCGGAACGGTATTCGATCGGGTACGGCATCCGATCGCGCCCCAGCGCCTGCCACGCGAGGAGAAACTCGAGCTGGGTGAGCTTCCACGCATTCGCCATAGTGTTCATCGTCCGCCCCGTCACGCGCCTACCGGCCCGCCGAACCCATCGGCGAGCCGGGTGATTGTATCAAGTTGCCGCACAACATCTTCCGATCGGTCCGATCACTCGGTGTAGTCCCCGCCGATCACGCCGCCCGGCAGCAGCTTCGGGTCGGGACCGGTCAACTCCTCGTATACCCCTCGGAGGTAGTCGGGCGTCTTGTGCTCGCTGTCACCCTCGCCGTCCTTCTTACCGCCATGCGGCATACCACCCAGACCATTGAGCGAATTGTTCTTGGCGGCAGAGGCATTGGCGGCCGTCGCGGTGTTGGTGCCCGCGGTCGTGCCCGGAATGCTGGAACCCAACCCGCCGCCGGACGAGTTGTACCCGCCCCCGCCGGTGGTCCCCGCGGTGCCGGAACCCGATGGGCTGTAGCCCGCGGTCGAGGTCGGCGAGTAGCTGGAACTCAGGCCGGAGGTCGCGTCCGGGAGATTCAGGCTCGACGGGCTGGTCGAAGTGCCGGTGCTGTTGTACGAGTTGTAGCTGGTTCCGGTGCTGGTCGGGTTGGTGCTCGTGCCGTTGCTGGTACTCGTGCCCGTGCTGGTTCCCGAACCGTAGCTGTGGCCGGTGGAGTTGTAGGTGTTCGGGCCGGTGGAACTTTGGGAGGGGCCGCTCGGGCCGGTGGCGCCAGCGTTCTTGTCGGTTTGGGATACGCCCGGCATCTTCGGAACCTGGGTATTGGCTTCCGGGACGTACTGCTTGTAGACGTGGTTCATGACGTCGCGGGCAGCATTCTGAGCGTTGCTCGACCGACCGTGATCGGTCATGACGTGGGCGACAACGCTGCCCGGGGACAGCACATTGGTCACAATGCCAAGCAGCGACGAGTTGGTGCTCGACTGCTTACCGGGAATCTGGTTCTTGACCTGGGTGAGAGTGACGGTGGCGTCGTTGATCTTGCTGGCGACCATGTTCGCGGCGTTCGTCAGCGAGCTCATGTCTTCGGCGAAGTTGCGGACAGTGGTTTTCGCGGCTTCGGCGGTTGCGCCGGACCAGCCGTTGTTCAGCTGGCCTTCGATCGCATTTTTGAACAGATCGCACTTCGAACCCAGGTCCTTGGCGATGTTGGTCCAACCGTCAACACTCGTATTGAGACTCTGAACATTGATACTGTTCTGATATTTTATTATCTCGTCATGCGACATGCCGTCGAAATTTTCCATCAACTGCGCGACGGTTTGAGGTAGGTACTCACCGTGATAATTCTGGCCGAGAGTATTACTGACCGAGTTCGCCGCCGACCGACCGGCATCACCTTTCGTCGCAGCGTCCTTCTCGCTCTGCGTAGGTTTGACGCTAGAGTCGAACTGGTGGCCGGTAAGAGTATTGAACCAATCGCCGAAACCCATCGCTCTATATCCCCCTTCGAACTGGTCAGCCGTTGATGTTTTTCATGGCTTGACGAATTTTATCTTTTGCAGCCTCGTCCGAGGCAATGAATTTATCCCGAGCTGTGGTAAGCATTTTTTCAAGCTCCTGAATCGCGTCAATTCGAGCCTGAATGGCTTCCTTGAGCGATCCTGAAACCTTTCCACTGCCACCATCACCCAGATCACTGAATGACTGTCCGAGCGCCTTCGCAGAATTTAGCGAACCAAACGCATCGACGTGCGTCAATCCAGAGCAGCGGTACTGAAATTGCACTAGATCCACCAGAAATTCTTGACAAATCATAATGCACTTGTTCGCTACACCGTCTTCGATTATGAGCTGTCCCGATGCTGCACCACTTGTCAAGTTGGTGAACATCTGCTTCATGTCTATCTTACTATCATCGGCCATGCTCTATCCCATCCATGCGTTCTGGTCAGCGGAATTCACTTTGGAATTGATGAATTCAGAGAGTTCGCCGAACTAAGCGCTACAGCACATTCATCGACAGGTGTGGCAGCGGTGCCCAACTTGCGAGCTATAATTTCCACTACACCTTTCGATGTAGGGAAATCTACACCACAGTCCTCCCCTTGTTCGGTATAACTCAGCGCTTGACGACCGGACACATCCACATCGTGAATATTCTTGAAATTCGTATTCGAACGAACTTCATCTATCGTATGCGATGTAGAATAAACACTCAGTACATAAGTATCATTTCTCCAGACACAGCCCTTCCAGCCAGCCTGGGGTGCACCGAACGCGTTCGTATCCTTCGAGCTCGGATTCACTCCCGCTGCCTTGACAGCGCTGTCCGAGAGACTGCATGGGTCCCACAACTGAGCATCAGCCAGCGTGGTCGGAGCCGCAGTCTCCGATCCCGACGTCTTGTTGCATCCAGCCACCGACAGCACTACGAACAGGCCAGCCGCTATTGCCAGCGCACGCATACAACCCCCGATCATCGAGAACAAGTCGCCTCACCTTAGCAACACAGCTCCCCCAACTCGACTGCTCAGTCATACTAGCCGGGACCAGCGCCCGCTACCAGCGTCTTACCGCCTGCGAGCGTACGGACCGGACAGTACTTCCCGGGCCAGATGCCATGCCGCACAGCAGAAGACACCCGCGCAACCGACACGCCCGTCTGGTCGATGACGCCGCGGACCGCCTTCGACGATGACCGCTTCCAACTCGGCGTTGATCATCCGGGACCGAAAAGTGATCGGCTGGTGCGCATTCCGATCACTTCGACCACGATCTACGCGCACCACGCCTCGTGGCCGATAGAATTCACTTGGGAATCGAAGAGTTCAGCGAGTTTGCAGTTTTCAATGCGACCGGGCAAACACTCTCAGCTGACGGATTACTCACACCCGCTAGCACAATTATAATCTCTACCACCCCTTTCGGGGTTGGAAAATCTACACCGCAACCATTACCTTGCTCCGTGTAACTCACAGCCTGACGGCCGGTTAACTCCACGTCGTGAATATTTTTCAGACTCGCATTTGCGCGAACCTCAGCCATGGTGTGCGACGTCGAATTTACGTTCAAAAAATAGCTGTCATTATTCCATGCGCAGCCCTTCCACCCGCTCCTTGGACCACTGAAAGGGTTCGTATCCTTCGAACTCGGATCCACTCCAGTTGCTTTGACAGCACTGTCCGGCAACGCACACGGATCCCACAGCTCCGAGTCGCTGAGCGTGGTTGAGGACGAGGATGGCGATCCTGACTGAGTCTTGTTGCATCCGGCCGTGGCCAGGACTACACACAGGCCAGCCAGTGCTATCAGAGTGCGCATATGGAAGAACCCCCGCGAATCATTCGGAACGAAGCTCGCTCAACGTAGCACTCGGTGGGGTGGGAGCGATGGTCGCCGTGGTTGTGGCGACCATCGGGCCTCGGCTGCGGGATGTGGGTCGAAAATGGTGTGGGGCAGGGGAATCGGGCGGGTTACTGATCGAAGGTGCCCTTTGCGAGGCGGTCGGTGAAGGTGTCCCAGTCGGACGGGGTGAAGATCAGTGCCGGGCCGGTTGGGTTCTTCGAGTCTCGGACGCCGACCATGCCCTCGCTCAGATGAGCTACCTCGACGCAGTCTTTGCCGCCGATGCTGCGACTGCTCTTGAACCACCGTGCACCCGACAAGTCGATGATCATGATCCGTACTCCTTCTCAATCGCCTCGATAAGGCTGCGAGTGTCGTTCTCTCCCAAGGCTACTCGCTCGATATCGGCGCGAGTGGCCCGATACAGTTCGATTTCAGCCGGTTTATCCAGGTAGAGCACACCTGCAAGACTCTCCACATAGACGACCGGCGGCTCCGTGAGTACTGGGTTGAGGTGCTCCGGAAATTCCATCAAGACGAAATCCTTGGCAAACAGCCCCCAATGCACGGAAGCATCGGATCGAACGACCCGAATTGAAACATTCGGCAGCTCACCAACTTTGAGGAGATGAATCATCTGCCGAGCCATTACGTGCTTGCCTCCAATATTCTGGTGCAACACCGACTCGTTCAGCAGGGCGACCAGCGTGAAGTTCGGATCAGCAAGTCGCTCTTGCCTCTTCTCAAGCAACCGGATCTCACTGTCGATATCATCAGGTTCGCCCTGCGCTTCCGAGATCGCCCGCCGATATTCCGGAATCTGAAGCAGCCCAGGCAGAACCGCCATCTGCCACGTTGCGAGTTGACTGGCTGTTCCTTCGAGACCGACATACAACTCGGCGTCCGGTGCAAGACCACCGACGAACGACTGCCACCACCCGTCCTTGCGTGACTCGCCCGCCAACCACAGCAGCACCTCACGGTCCTCATCGCCGACCCCATACAGGTTGCACAGCAGGTTCACGGTCACCCGCTTCACCTCACTGGAACGTCCAGTCTCCAACCGCCACAACGTCTGTGACCCCATCTCGCACGACCGAGCCGCGGTCATCCGACTCATCTTGAGCCCCTCCCGGAACTCCCGCAGCCGACGCCCGAGCACCCGACGCGGCAGACTGCTGTTGTGCGGTTCATCAGACACTGAAAACACCCACCCTTCCAATTACGGGACCACCGTTCCGCACGTATTCCAATGCACTCCACCCCAATTGGAACGTTCCAGTATTCCAAACCATATGGAGCGATTCCGTCTCCGGACGAAATCCGACGGTGGCCTCCCACCGTACCCGTTCGATGATTTACTGGCATGCGTTGACGGCCACCGAATCCCATCGGTCAACCGTCCATTTTGCCGATCCCACAACACTTTTCCGCATTGCGTTTTCACGCGTCGACAACCGATCACCGAGCAGAAGAAACGGAAGATGCTGTACTACACCCGAAACGGCGAAACCATCGTCATCCCGTCGGAAGTGTGCGACCGCGCCGAGCTCGACCTCGCCCACACCCAGATGCAACTCCACCGGCACTGCCGCCTCGATCATTGCGCCTGGAAATGGGTCGCCTACACCACCCTCGTCCACCACGGCCGCATCGTCCCGCCCCTGACCACCCTCCGAACCCGCGCCCGCCGCCGCGACCTCTCCCTCCCCACCACCGCGAATCCTCCCGACCCCCAACTCTTCCGAGAAATTCTCGACGGCCTGACCCGCCTCGCCCGAGAACTCGACAACCCCGACGAGACCCCGTGAACCCGATGTCCACCTGGAACGAACTGTCGAGCATCGTCACCGTCCTCACCGGCTCCGCGGTGGTCCTGCTCGCCCTCGGCTGCCTCTGGCCGCCACCCCGCCCGAACCGACCCCACCCACCCCGTCGCCCATCACACGACACCTCGCCCCGAACATGCTGTCCCCCAACATCTCCCCACTCCAAGAGCTGCGGTACCCGACTACAACCGAACCGTTGCGCATCCCCCTGCTCGCACAACTACCCCACCCTCTCATCCTGCGGCCCTCCCCCACCCTCGTACTCCCTCACCACCGCCCACCGCGACATGCAACTCCACCGCGACCACACCTGCCCCGCAAACGCGCCGCCTTCGCCACCCTCGTCGCCGCAGGCCGCATCACCCCCGACTCCTACCGCCCCTGGCACCGCCCATGACCCCCGAATTCCCCCCACACCTCGTCCGAGCAATAGCCCTGGCCGCCCGCGCCACCACCCAGGGCTACCGCCTCGTCCGCCTGACCCCCACCCCCTACACCTGGCAACTACTCGACGCCCTCGACCAAACCCCCATCTACACCGCCGACTCCCTCGACGACATCGAAACCTGGCTCAACACATGACAATCCGCACCCACCAACCATCTCGAAAACCCGTCGCGCGTATATATTCCCGAGCTCCAACGCCGGGCGCCCGATACGTCAGGCCGTGTCAGGCCTCTCGAACCGCGCAACGAACCGCAGCTCCAACGCATGCGCCAACCGCTCGAGCATGCCAATGGTGGGCGTGCCACCGCCGGACTCCAAACGTGAGATATCGGGCTGATGCATCCCTGCTCGCTGCGCGACGATTGGCTGGCCAACCTGGAAACCAAAATCCCTGGACCGGAGACCCATCGCCGCGGCGCAATACGATCCGCAGTCTCGACGACGTTGCCGCACGCGGCAATCAACAAGCGATCGATCTGCTGGACCAGCAGTTGCGTCACGAACCGCGACTGCCTCAACCCACCCTCGACTGGGCCAGCCAAGCCCTGCGAAAGATCGCAACCACGAAGAACTTCCAGCAGATCGTCGCACTCCTGAAAGAAGCCCCACCGGGACCGCACTTCCTCTGGCTGATCGAATACCTCGGCAAGGTCGAGACTCCCGAGGCGCGCGAACTGGCCATCAGTTATATCGATGGGTTCCACACCGAATTCGCGATAAAAGCCCTCGTGCAGATGAAGGCGACCGGCGTACGCCATCTGATCGAACCGATCGCTGACGACGTGACCTCACACTTCTGCCGACGGGCGCGATGGGCACTGGACAGGATCCCCCGATTGACCTTGCGCCACAATGGATCCCATCGCACGCCGGTCGGGCCGGATACTGTATTGCGGCAGCGGAGAGCTTCCGTCGACGCAGGGATTTCCTGGTCTGTAAGCAAGATCCCCACGGCCGCAACAGTGTTCAGAGGAAGTCTGCCCGATGTTCCTCGGCCCATTCGGCGAATGTGTGGGCGGGGCGGCCGGTGACATCGCGGACGGTCGTCGAGATCGCCGCCGGGCTGGTCGTTCCCGCTCGCCATCCCGCCAGGACCACGTCGACGCCGAAAAGTGGCATGGTCCTGGCCAATTCGATGCGGGCCTGCTCGAGCGGGATCTTCTCGATCGCGATCTCACGATCGATGGCCGTGCCGATGTGTTCGACCTGTCGGCGCAGGGTCAGCGATTCGGGGCCGTAGATGAGGTAGCTGCGGCCCTCGTGACTCGGCTCGGACAGGGCGGTTACCGCCAGGGCGGCCATGTCCTTCTCGTGTACGGGGGCGGTCTGCGCGTCGGGGTACGGCAATCGGACGACACCTTCATCGCGGATCGAGTCGCGCCACCACCACAGCGAGTTGGTGGCGAAACCGCCGGGACGGATGAATGTCCAAGCGAGACCGGACTTTTCGATCGCGGACTCGACGGCGAGGTGTTCCTGCGCGATCGGGTTGTCCTCGGCTCCGGGCTGTACGACCGAACCGGAGGACAGCAGTACCACGTGCCGCACACCGGCGGATTCGGCCGCCGCCACGAAACCGTCGATACCCGTCGACTTGGTGTAGAGGAATACGCGTCGCGCGCCGTGGAGCGCGGCGGGCAGGGTTTCAGGACGTTCGAGATCGGCCGCGACGACCTCCGACACCCCGTGCGTGGTACCGAGCGAACCTGGGTTCCGGCTCGTCAGGCGGATCGGCTCGCCGAGCGCGCTCAGGCCCACCGCAACATGGCGGCCGACATTACCTCTGGCTCCGAAAATGACTGTGACCATGCCCGAAGCGTAGATTCGGAGCTAACTCAGAGAAAGTACCTACCTCGAGGTAAGCTCCGAATATGGAGGTAGGCACGCAGGCAGCGAGTGCCGAGTGGCAGGGCATCAGTGACGCATTCAACACTCAATGCCCCGCCCGCGAGTTGCTCGAGCACATCACCGGCCGCTGGGGCATCCTGATCATGGCCGCGCTGGGCGCGGGCCCGCGCCGCTTCTCCGAGCTGCACGCCACGATCGGCGGCATCAGCGAGAAGATGCTCTCCCAGACCCTGCGCACCCTGGTCCGCGACGGAATCGTCTCCCGCACAGTCGAACCCACCACACCCCCGCGCGTCAGCTACGAGCTGACCGCACTCGGCCAGGGCCTCACCGAGTCGATGCAGCACTTCCTGAACTGGATGCGGCAGCACACGCCCGAGGTCGTCGCCGCCCAGCGCCGCTACGACCGCCAGCGCTGAGCCTGCCGAACCGTTCAGGAGAAATCGGCGGCCGTGATCCCGTCGGGCCGGTCGGGCGGCCATTCCACCAACTCGATCCGGTAGCCGTCCGGGTCGGTGAGCCACGACGTCTTCGGACCGTGCGGGCCGCCCGGATACTGGACAGGGCCCGGTTCCAGACCGGCGTCGGTCAGTCGTTCCAGGGTGTCGGCGAGGGTGTCCGCTTGGATCGCAAGGTGATCGAAACCGGTTCCCACATAGACACTTTCGCTGCCCGGCCGGTGGACCAGCTCCAGCGAGACCGCGGGCTCGCCGGGGAACGAGAGGATCACGAGTCGACTCCCGTCGCCGGGCTCGACCCGCCCCAGTTCGACGTAGCCCAACGCGGCGTAGAAGGGCAGCGAACGGTCCAGATCGGTGACACGGTAGGAAACGAACAGCGTTTTCACACAACCTCCTCGGCTCGACGCACCCGGTAACGCAGATGCGTGACGTCCCGGTCCTCGAGCCGCCGGACCAGATCAAGTTCGATGTGCTCACCACCGAGGTGCTCGAACAGCCGCCGACCGTCCCCGAGCAGCACCGGGACCAGGTGGATCTCCATCTCATCGATATGACCCGCACGCAGGAGCGCCTGAGCCGCACCCGCTCCGTGCACCATCACAGCACGGTCCCCGGCCGCCGCGCGCGCCTGCCGGACGCACTCCTCGACATCGGTGACGAATCGCGCGTGACCGGGCGGTACATCGCCGTCGTCCGCGTGATGGGTGAGGACGAGAATCGGCACGCCGTCGTGGTGATCGCCCTGCCAGCGCCCGGCGAGTTCGAAGGTCCGGCGGCCGGAGATCAACGCGCCGGTCGCCAGGGCCTCGCGGTAGACCTGCCCGCTGGGTCCGTCGGATTCCCGGTCGTCGAGCCAGTTGAACAGTCGTCCACCGGCGCGCCCGAGCTCCTGACCCGGCCGATCGTCCGGGCCCGCGATGTAGCCGTCGAGCGACATCGACATATAGAGCCGAATCGGATTCCTCATTCCGGCCTCCGTCTGTTCTGCATGATGCGCGGATGCTCCACTTCTCGCCCCACCCGTGCGGGGCGTCGAAATGGCAGACTCCGGTGCGCGGGCGAATTCATCGGCCCGGCGGGATGTAATTCCGAGCACATCGAAAGTCGTTGCCTCGCAAGATGAATCGCCCGGCATCGGGTGTCCGTAGGATGACGGGATGGACGTCTACGACGCGGTGCGGACCAGACAGTCGATTCGGGCCTTCACCGCGGAGCCCGTGGCCCGGGAGGTCCTGGAACGGGTCCTCGGCGCGGCCACTCGCGCACCATCCGGCGGCAATCTGCAACCCTGGCACATCTATGTGCTCACCGGTGGTCCGCTGGCGGAGTTGAAGAAACGCGTCGGCGAGCGGATCGCGTCGGGCGATCACGGCGACGAACCCGAATTCGCCTGGTACCCACCCGATCTGGCCACCCCGTATCGAGAACGCCTGCACGACATGGGCGCACGCCGTTACGAAGCGGTCGGCATCGCCCGCGACGACACCGCCGGCCGAGCCCGCGTCCGAGCCGAGAATTGGAACTGCTTCGGTGCCTCCACCGCCCTGTTCTGCTACCTGGACCGCGACATGCCCGCCCCGCAATGGGCCGACGCGGGCATGTACCTGCAAACGGTCATGCTCCTGTTCCGCCAGGAGGGCCTACACACCTGCGCGCAGATCTCGTGGTCCGAATACCACCGCACAGTAGCCGAGACGATCGCGCCCCCACCGCGACGAATCCTGTTCTGCGGCATGGCTATAGGCCACCCTCACCCCGACATCCCCCACCCCTACGCCTATAGAGCCCCGCTGTCGGAAACCGTCACATTCCTCGACTGATCCTGCCGCAGCAACCACATCTCGGTCGAGAACACCCTCACGGGCGTAGGTGTGGGTGATATGCCTTATGTCCCTGCGGATTTCCGTCGGGGGACCACTGCGACATGCGGATACGGCATACCAACCCCACAGCTGATACGCGCTCGAAAGATGGTGCGGGAATTGGCTATATTTGCCTGTGGAGACCGTCGGACACCGAAACCGGTTGCGACGGCCCAGGTTTTGGATGAGCAGCACGGGGGAACAAGATGGCGACCGAAACCAATCCCCTGGTGGCGCAGAGGCAGGATTCGACGCAGTGGTACACCGGCATCGCGATCGCCGAAGACGTTGCCGGACTACATCAGTCGATTTCGTCGGGATCCTGGATCGAGGCCGGGCTCACCGTCGCGAGTACCGCGATGGACACCGCGCAACTGGTGATCGACCCCATCGGCACCCTGGCCTCCTACGGGGTCAGCTTCCTGATCGAACACGTCGAACCCCTCCGCAAAGCACTGAACTGGGTCGCCGGAGACCCCGACGCCATCACCGCCTACGCCACCACCTGGACCAACGTCTCCAACGCACTCACCCAAGCCGCCGAACAACACAAATCCGCGGTCGAGAAAGACATCACCGACTGGACCGGCGCCACCGCCGAGGCATACAAAACCCACGCCGCGACCACCACCGGCCTGATCACCACCGCCGCCAACGCCGCCTCCACCGCCGCCTCCGCAGTCGAGTTGGCCGGAGCGATCGTCTCGTTCGTCCGCCAAACCGTCCGCGACCTCATCGCCCAAGCCATCGGCCACCTCGCGGCCTGGGCCGCGGAAGAAGTATTCACCCTGGGGGCGGCCACACCCCTGGTCGCCGCCCAAGCCACCACCTACGTCGCCAAAACGGTGACCACGATCTCGGAGTTGTTCGCGAAACTCGCCGCGAGTTTCAAGAAGCTGACCCCGCTGTTGAAGAAGCTGAAAACGATCTGGCAGGACCTGAAAAAGGCCCTCAAAGAACGCGGCCACACCACCACCCACGACACCCACACCTCCACCAAACCGGCCTCCACCAGCCACGACACCCACACTTCGTCGCATGACACCGACACGCACACGTCCTCCCATGACACCGACACCTCCACGTCGTCCCACGACACCGACACCTCTACTTCCTCGCACGACACCGACACCGACACCAGCAATCACGACACCAGTAGCAACAACGCCCACGACCGCGCCACCAAGGACCAGGGCGTCAACGACGAAGCCACCAAACCCACCTCGGAGAACAACCGCACCGACGACCAAACCACCAGCTGCAAAGACCCCGTCGACGCCGCAACCGGCGAATTCCTACTCCCGGAAACCGACCTCGAACTCCCCGGCATCCTCCCGCTGATCCTGAAACGACGACACCGCTCCAACTACCGCTACGGCCGCTGGTTCGGACCATCTTGGTCCGCCACCCTCGACATGCGCATCGTCGCCGAAACCAACGCCGTCACCCTCATCGGCGAAGACGGCATCCTGCTGCCCTACCCGCACTCCGAACCCGGAATCCCGGTCACCCCCACCAAACCCGGCCTCGACTGGACCCTGACCCGCACCGACACCGGCGGCTACCGAATCCACAACCCCACCGACGAAATCACCTGGCACTTCGAACCCGAACCCGTATTGGCCGGCCTGGACATCCAACTCGGCAACTACGCCATCAGCGGCATCAGCGACCGCCACCACAACTGGATCCAATTCCACTACACCCCCGACGGCACCCCCACCCACATCACCCACTCCGGCGGCTACCACATCCGCATCGACACCACCGAAGGCCGCATCACCGCCCTCTCGGTCCTCGGCCACCCACCAACCACCCCACCCAACACCGACACCGACACCGACACCGACACCGACACCGACCAGCACACCAACACCGATACCGACCGCAGTACCGACGCCAACGCCGACGGCAACGGCAACGGCAACGGCAACGGCAACGGCAACGGCAACGGCAACGAGCATTCCAATACCGATGCTGACAGCGATAGCAACGCCGATAGCAATGCCAATGCCGATCGCAATGCCAATGCCGATCGCGACAGCGCTGCCGGTGCCGATCGCGATGGCGATCACGGTGGCGACGGCGACGGCGAGGACGACGACGGGCATTCCAGTACCGATGCGGATAGCAATGGCAATAGCGGTGCCGATGGCGACAGCGATAGCAGCGGCGATAGCGATGCCCATGCCAATGGCGACGGCGATGCCCGTGGCCGTGGCCGTGGCCGTGGCCGTGCTGGTGCTGGTGACGATAGCGATGCCGATGGCGGTGGCCGTGCCGATGGCGACGGCGACGGCGACGGCGATGGCGATGGCGATGGCGATGGCGATGGCGATGAGATCGTCACGAGGGTTCGTGAATTCGGTTACCAGGCAGGGGATCTGACCACCGTCACCAACGGCGTCGGCGCAACCTACACCTACACCTACGACACCGAACACCGGATGACGTCCTGGACCGACTCCAACAACACCTCCATCACCAACACCTACGACCACGCCGGACGCGTCATCCGCCAGCACGGGACCAACGGCATCCTGAACGCCGAATTCGACTACTTCACCCACCCCGACGGATCCGGCTACCGCACCACGGTCACCGATTCATTCAGCGCCGCAACAATTTACGAGTTCGACCCCGACCTCCGACTAACCGGCCTGGTCGACCCCCTCGGCGGCCGCACCACCACCTCGTACCGCCCGGACCGCCAACCGGCACGCACCACCGACCCCCACGGCAACACCACCACCTACGACTACACTCCCGAGGGCGATCTCGCGAAAATAACTCGGCCGGACGGAAATTCGATCGTGATCGAATACGCCGCCCACAATCGGCCGATCACTGTGATCGATGCCGACGGCTCGGTGCTGCGTCGCGAGTGGGATGCGCACGGCAACCCGACGGCCGACATCGACGCCGCCGGAGTCCGCACCGAATATCGGCACACACCATCCGGAGCACTGCGAGAGATCATCGAATCCACCGGTGCGGTAACCACTTTCGATACCGACGGCGCTGGACTCCCGGTGGCCAAAACCGATTCCACAGGCGCGCGAACCCACGTGGAGCGCGACCATCTGGGCCGCATCGCAGTCGCCACCGACCCACTCGGCGAGCAGACCGCCTACCACTGGTCCACCGAGGGAAAGCTCCTCGCGCGCACCGGAACCGACGGTATCGGCGAGACCTGGACCTGGGACGGCGAGGGCAACCTACTCACCTTCGTCGATCGCGCGGGCGGCCTGACCCGCTTCGAACACGGTCCGTTCGATCTCCCGCTCTCGCAGACCGATCCCGATCACGTGACCACCCGGTATGCCTGGGATACCGAACGACGGCTCACCGCGGTCACCAACCCGCTCGGCCAGACCTGGCAGTTCGGCTACGACAACGCGGGAAACCTCGCGACCCAAACCGATTACAGCGGTACGACTACGACATTCGTCAACGACGTCACCGGACGGGTCAATGTCGCCAGAAGCGCGACGGGCGCCGTGCACCACCACCGGTACGACAGCCTCGGACAACTCACCGAAACCCGTGCTCACACAGGAGAATTCCTCCACTTCGCCTACGATCCCGCCGGCCGCCTGCTGACCGCGACCTCGGGTGTCGGCAGGGACCGTACGCACACCATCGAATTCGCCTACGACGCCGCCGGTCGGTGCCTCACCCAGCGGGTCGACGACCGTCCGCCGTTGCAATTCGCCTACGACGCGCACGGACGGCGCAACGCGCGGCGCAGCCCCACCGGCGCGATCACCAGTTGGGATTACGATCCGACCGACCTGGTCACCGCCTTGACCATCGAGGGTCGGCGGATCGGCTTCGATCACGATGTTCGCGGTCGCCGAATCGGTTGGCGGATGGACGATCTCGTCTTCGAACAGGGACACTCGCCCGGCGGCAACGTCAGGTTCCGGCAACTCTCCGCTCGCACGCCCGGCGGCGCACAACTCGTCCGGCGCGACGATTACACTTGGCGGCCAGACGGTTACGTCACCGCACAGACCATCACGCGACCGGGTGCGGCTCCGCAGCGTCGGGACTTCACCCTCGATCTCGCGGGCCGGATCACGGCGGTGTCCACGGGTGGCCGCAGGAGCGAGTACTACCGTTACGACGCGCTGGCCAATGTCACCGGCACCGTACCGCCCTCGGCCCCCACGATGACGCTCCCGAGCGACCGGGCGCCCGACTCCAGTACCCCTGTCACAGAACCTGATTCGCTACCCGAAGGCCAGCGGGAATACCGCGACAACCTGCTCGTCCGGAACGGCCGCACCCGCTACCACTACGACGCCGCGGGTCGTCTGACCCGCAAGGTCACCACCCGGCTGTCGCGCAAACCCGACGTGTGGAATTTCCACTACAACGCGTTCGATCAGCTGACCGCGGTGAACACACCCGAAAACCATTGGTGGACATACACATACGACGCTTTCGGCCGCCGCACCACCAAACAGCGGGTCCGCGACGACGGCTATGTCCTCGAACGCCTCGACTACGTCTGGGACGACACCCACCTGATCGAACAGACCGGCAACCATTCGACCACCCGCTGGACCTACGAACCCGGCACCTTCACTCCCCTGACCCAGACCACCGACCGAGCCGCCACCGACCGCGAATTCTTCGCCATAGTCACCGACCTCGTCGGCTCCCCCACCGACCTCGTCGACCCCACCACCGGCACTGTTGTAGCATCCGCCAGCAGCGACATCTGGGGCCGAACCACCTGGCGCGGCCCCCGCACCACCCCCCTGCGCTTCCCCGGCCAACTCCACGACCCCGAAACCGGCCTCCACTACAACTACCAACGCGTCTACGACCCCACCACCGGCCGATTCCTCACCCAGGACCCCCTCGGCCTGGCCCCCTCCCCCAACCCCACCACCTACCCCCACAACCCGCTCGTCATCAGCGACCCCCTGGGCCTGATGCCCGCCGACTGCTCGGAGAACTTCAACAATGAAAAGGCGGACTCCTCCAAGCTCGGCAAAAACCTCGAAGCGGCCGGCAAGCACAAGACAGGGACTGATCAGGCACACCACATCGTCCCCGGAGAATCGATGCGTGAAGGCGCACCGGCCGCCAGAAAAGTACTGAAAAAATGGGGGATCAGCATCAACGACGCCGAGAATGGCGTGTGGCTACCCAATAGTAAAACAACCAGAGCCATAGGAGATATACGCAGAGCGCACCACGGCGATGGTATACACACCAAGGCTAATTTCACAGCGATAGCCACGCAGTTAGAGCGAGCGACAAGCAGGCAGGGAGCAATAGAGACGCTTCGAGATGCCGCAGCCAGCTTCAACGCGGGAAAGCTTTTCAATTAGTAACAATGCCACAGGAGTAGACATGGACTTCTATCAAGCAACTCCAGAGTCGACACACCCCTATTCAGGTTTCATGGAACTGGACGACTCGGAACGCATACGTGACATGGGTCCGGATTCACCTTCCAGATGGACACCGCCAGAAATAGAAATAAGCACACTGGACGAATGGAGGAGACCGCTGCGTCCAGCCAAAGTACTTCGGCCTTCCCTGTCATGCCTTGCCATCTACCCCAAAGACAGAGAAGAGGTGGAGGAATACCTCCTTCCGTGGGGTGAGTTCCTACCAGCAGTCTCACAGGGCGAACCGCTGTTACTGTTTCACGCAACACATCATGCCGATGTCGCTGTCGAACCTCGAGAAGAGGATGAAATATTCAGAAGACTCCGACGTTCAGAACCGATCATTTTCCATCGCGATGCCGAGGAACTCGGGATATTCTCATTGACATCGAGCGCCATGGGATTGTTTTTCTCACAATGGTTCGTCGACCGGGCGGCCGAGAACCAGTTATTCGACAGCATCGAATTTCGCAAGGCCGCAATCGCGCAGTAATCGAACAGACCGAAGGCCACCCGAGAGACTAGGAATCCAATGCCAGCTCCATCCCTGGTGCAGTCGATTTTCGCCTACCGACCGGTGCGCGACGCGAACTCCGCACACCACCGGTGGGCCAAGCTACACGCCTACGACGACGGCCAGGCAATCGCGAACTGGGGATTCGACCCATGCGCCGATACCTGGACCCCCATCACCATCGACCCCATCGAAACCGCCGAAAACGGCAGACAACTGCTGCCGTCCAAAATGCCCTACCTGGACCTGGGCACCCTGCTGTTCGACGGAGACGAAGCCATCACCACCGCCACCCCGATCCTGCAACCCTACGGAGAATTCCTCCCTGCCCGAACCGAGTCCGGCAGAACCGATCTCGCCGTCTTCCACCCCTTCGGACTGATCAGCTGGGGCGACCCCGACTACGAGAAGCTCAACGAGTTCAGCGAAGGACAAATGCTGTACCTGAGCCCCCACCACCCTCGGGAAATCCGCACCCTCGGCACCTTCCGCCACCCCATGGACCCACACGGCGCAATCTACCTCAGCGACGAACTCGTCACCGAACTCGGCTACGCGGGCCTACTGGACGGCACCACATTCCGCATCTGCCCACCATTCGTCGACGAAAGCGAATAACCGAACCGGCCACCGGCGCTGCCCGCAGCTACGACCGGAATTGCCAAACCCCGCGCACGCCAACGCCCCACGCCTGGAATCTCGCTGATCGCAACCCTTCTGGGCACCCCTTCCTCCCCCTACCCTGACTCGTCGAGTCGACGCTGGAGTAGAAGAGGATCGCCCATGTCGTTACTGGAATCCGCGTCGGTGCGTGCAGACGGGGTGCGGGAGGAGCCGGGGCTGTCGGTTACCGATACGCGGGCTGCTATCGCGGCCAGCCTGATCGGGACGACGGTCGAGTGGTACGACTTCTTTCTGTACTCGACTGCGGCGGGAATCGTGTTCGGGAAGTTGTTCTTTCCGCATACGAGCAGTTTCGTCGGGACGATGTTGTCGTTCGCGACGTTCGCGGTGGGGTTCGTGATGCGGCCCGTCGGCGGGCTGGTGTTCGGGCATATCGGGGATCGGATCGGGCGCAAGCGGACGTTGGCGTTGACGATGGCGCTGATGGGGGTGTCGACGGCGTTGATGGGGGTGCTGCCGACCGCGAGCGCGATCGGGATCGCCGCGCCGATCCTGTTGCTGCTCCTGCGAATTCTGCAAGGGTTCGCGCTCGGCGGGGAATGGGCCGGGGCGGTGCTGCTGGCGGTGGAATACAGTCCGCGGCGCAAGGTGGGGATCTTCGGCAGTTATCCGCAGGTCGGTCTCGCGCTCGGATTGGCTTTGGGCACAGGCGTTTTCGCGCTGCTGCGGTCGACATTGAGTGAGGCCGCGTTCCTGGGATACGGGTGGCGGATCGCGTTCGGCGCGAGTGTGGTGCTGGTCGCGATCGGGCTGATCGTGCGGTTGCGGATCGACGAGACGCCCGCGTTCCGGGAGATCGACCGGCTCAACCGGATCTCCAAGGTGCCCGTGGTCGAACTGTTCCGCAACGCGCGCAACCGCCGCAATACGTTCCTGGGCCTGCTCTCGCGCTGGGGTGAGGGCGCGGCGTTCAACACCTGGGGTGTGTTCGCGATCAGCTTCGCCACCGGGCATCTGGGCTTGCGGCAGGTCCCCGTGCTGGTCTCGGTCACCATCGCGGCCGTGGTGATGGCCGCGCTGATCCCGCTGTCGGGCCTGCTCAGCGACCGGTTCGGGCCGCGCCGGGTCTACATGGTGGGGATCGCGGCGTTCGGGCTGCTGGTGTATCCGGTGTTCGCGCTGTTCGAGGCGAAGAACATCGTGCTGTTCGCGGTGGGGATCGTCGCGGTGTTCGGCATCGTGCACGCACTGTTCTACGGCGCGCAGGGCACGCTCTACGCCGGGCTGTATCCGCCGCAGGTGCGATACACCGGACTGTCGTTCGTCTACCAGTTCTCCGGGATCTACGCCTCGGGCGTCACACCCATGATCGTCACCGCACTTATCGCGGCGACGCCCGGTTCACCGTGGCTGGCCTGCGGATATCTCGCCGCAACCGCTGTTGTGAGCGTCGTGGCGACCTGGTTCATCGACGAGGACGACCGACTCACCGCCTGAGGAGCTACTCGGCTCACCCCAGGGTGAACAGCTTGGCGATCCCCTTGACAACCGTGTCGTTGCGATCCACCAGCGCGGCCCGCACCTGCACCTGCCGCCCACCCGACAACGGCGTCCCCTGCAACACGACCACCGTCGTGTGCTGAGCACCATCACAGGTGACATCGGTCTGCCGACCGGTCGCGGCCGGCCGATCGGCCTGCGGATCCCCGGCCATCACCCCGATCGCCGCCACCCCCGCCGACGCATCACAGCTGTACACCACCTTGACATTGCTCGGCCCCACACCCGTCACATCGATCCCGTCGGCCGCAAACGCCGTCCCCGCCCCCACCATCACAGCCGCCCCCACAACCCCCGCGACGATCACCAGCCGAGCCCCACCCCGAAACTTCCCGACACTCACCATGATTCGCCATCCCTCCTGCGCAGCGGACAAGATCACACAACACACTCAGAACGCACGGCACGAACACCGCCCCCACCATGGTCCCCCAGATCCCCACCCACCACCAGCCCGTCATCACCTACTCTCCGTCATCAACTCCCCCGAGAAATAACGAAACCCCGGCGATTTGCCTGACCATCGAAATGGCCGGTAGGGATCGCTCCGGGGTTTTCTGTACCCTGCCGCTCAGAACAATTTGATCGGGTTCACGATGTCCGCGACCAGCACCAGGATCATGTATGCCCCGCCGATCACCACGACGACGTAGGTGGCGGGTAGCAGCTTCATGTAGTCGACGGGGCCGCCTGCTTCCAGACCCCGTCGGCTGCGGAGCATGTTGCGGACCTTCTCGTAGAGCACCACCGCGATGTGCCCGCCGTCCAGCGGCAGCAGGGGCAGGATGTTGAACGCTCCGAGGAAGAAATTCAGGCTGGCCAGCACCAGGATGAACACGTTCCAGAGGCCGCGCTCGGCGGTCTCACCGCCGATCTTGCTGGCGCCGTACACGCTGACCGGGGTGTCGGCGTCGCGCACGCCGCCGGTCACCGCATGCCACAGGTTCACGACCTTGGTCGGCATCTGCGCGAGCGATTCGAAGGTCTTGCCGAACATTTCGCCGGTGAAACCGATCGAGCCCGGGATCGCGGTGAGGACGTTGTAGTGCGTGGTGTCGTAATAGTCCTGGAGGACACCGATTTTGGAGGCCGTCACCGCGGTCGTGGCGGGCTTGTTCGTCTTCGGATCGACCGGGTAGGTCTGCACCCGCACCGGATCGACCGTGACGTGCAGTGTCTTGCCGTCCCGCTCGATCGTGTAGTCGATCGGACCGGTGAGATCCTTGGTCGCGTTCGCGATCTCCTTGATGTTCGACACCGCGGTACCGCCCACGGCCACGATCTTGTCGCCGCGACGCATACCCGCCAGCTGGGCCGGGCCCTCGCCGGTGCAACTCTGATGGGTGCCGTCGGGCTTGTCCGCGCCCACGCACGCGACCGCGATCTGATTGGCCGGCGGCGAATCCAGCCGCGGCAACCCCCAGCCGACGGCCAGGATCACGATCAGGATGAATCCCAGCACGAAGTTCATCGCGATGCCGCCGCACATCACGACCAGGCGTTTCCAGGTCTTCTGCCGGTACATCGCCCGATCCAGATCCTCCGGATCGATCTCGTCCAGCGCGGTCATGCCGGCGATATCGCAGAAACCACCCAGCGGCAGCGCCTTGAGCCCGTACTCGGTCTCACCACGCCGGAAGGAGAACACCTTCGGGCCGAATCCGATGAAATAGCGGCGCACCTTCATACCCGTGGCCTGCGCGGCCCACATATGCCCGCATTCGTGCAGCGCCACCGACGCCGTGATTCCGAGGGCGAACAGCACGAACCCGATCACGAACCCCATGCGGTGTCGAACCCTCCTGTGTCAATTACCCACGTACATCTGCGCACGCGACCTCGCCCACGCGTCCGCCGCGAGCACCTCGTCCAAGGTACTGGGTTCCGCGCGCCACTGGTCGGCCGACTCGACCACAGCCGCGACCGTGCGCACGATCCCGGGGAAGCCGATCCGCCCGTCGAGGAACGCCTGCACCGCGATCTCGTTCGCCGCGTTGTAGGTCGCGGTCACGGTTCCACCCTGCTGACCTGCGTGACGGGCGAGTTCGACGGCCGGGAACACCGCGTTGTCGACCGGTTCGAACTCCCACCTGTGCGATTGCGTGAAATCGAGCGGCGCCAGGGTGCCGGGCACCCGATCGGGCCAGCCCAGGGCCAACGCGATCGGCAGTTTCATATCCGGCGGACTGGCCTGGGCGATCGTCGAACCGTCGGCGAAGGTGACCATGGAATGCACGATCGACTGCGGATGCACGGTGACGTCGATGCGGTCGTACGGAATGCCGAACAACATGTGCGCCTCGATCAACTCGAGCCCCTTGTTGACCAGACTGGCCGAGTTCAACGTATTCATCAGGCCCATCGACCAGGTCGGATGCGCCTTCGCCTCGTCCGGATTCACCGATTCGAGCATCTCGGCGGTCCAGCCGCGGAACGGGCCGCCCGACGCGGTGAGCACGAACCGATCCACCTCGTCCGCGCGACCGCCTCGCAGGCACTGCGCCATCGCCGAATGCTCGGAATCCACCGGGACGATCTGCCCCGGCTTGGCCGCCCGCGTCACCAACGACCCACCCGCGACCAGCGATTCCTTGTTCGCCAATGCCAGGCGACGGCCCGATTCCAGGGTGGCCAGGGTCGGTTCGAGTCCGAGCGAACCGACCAGGGCGTTGAGTACGACATCGGCCTCGGTGCGACGCACGAGCTCGGTGACCGCGTCCGGACCGGCAAGGGACACACCGAGTTTCGCGGCCGCGGCCGGATCGGCGACGGCGACCTCGGTGGTGCCGGTGTCGCGGATCTGCTGCGCGAGTAGCTCGGTGTTACCGCCGCGCGCGGCCAGGCCCACCACCTGGAACCGGTCCGGGTTCTCGGCGATCACCTCGAGCGCTTGCGTACCAATGGAACCGGTGCTGCCCAGGAGCAGGACTCTCACGATGTCGGACACCACTTCATTGTTCCGCACCAGCGCCGCCGACACCTGCTCACCCCACTGGCTACGACGGGCAGTCGTATGTCACGATGATGACCGACAGTTCTACCTGTAACCGATGGGAGCGAGCAGTGGCCGGCACGGATATGGAGCACGCCGAGACAAGCGGCGTCGTCACCAAGGTCGACCCCGCCGAGGTTCCCTCCGCCGCGTTCGGCTGGAGCGGTGAATCCCGGACGACCTTCAAGGTCGCGGGCGTCGTGGTCATCGTCATCCTGCTCGCCATGCTGTTCGAGAACCAGCAGCACGCCGACACCGGCTGGATCGGCTACATCTACCTGATCGGTTTCGCCGCCGTCATCGCCGCCATCCTGATCCGCGACGCGGTCACCAAGAACAAGCCCAAGTAAGAACTGGGTATTCAGCCGCCCGGAGCCCTGCGGGGCACGACGACAACTCGTCACCGGGCGGCTTTTCGTTGCATCAGCCGGTCTTCGGCGTCATCTGGACGACCCGTTGAAGCTGTTGCGCCACACGAGAACTCGCTTCACCAGCGGGCCGCTATCTGCCCCGCCGACCGCGATTGTCCCGCTGACCGGTCCTGCCGGCGGCCGAGCGCGTGCTCTTCCCTTTCGCGCCACCGGATTTCGAGGCACCCGATCCGGTCTTGGCGCCTGCGGAGCTGCCACCGGAACGTGCTCGTCCGGACTGGGCGCCCTTGCCGTCGGAGGTGCGCGCCTTCTCCGCCGCAGGTTTGGTCTTGTCGCCCGATGACGTGTCCTGCTGGCCGCGGGTACTGCGGGCGGTGCGGCCGCGGACGACGCCGATGAAATCCTCGATCGCCGGTTTCTCCAGGTCGACGGGCCAGGCCAGGGCGATCTCGGTCGGGGGGAGATCGGTGACCGTGCGGTAGACGAGATCCTTGCGGTGGTGCAGGCGGGCCAGGGAATGCGGCATGATCGCCGCGCCGCCGACCGCCGCGACGAGTTCCACGGTGCCGGACAGCGCGTCCGGGTCGTCGGCGTCCTGCATGCGCTCGTCGGCGAGATCGATGCTGGCGACCTCCTCGAACAGGGCGATCGGATGCTCCTTCGGCACCACCACGACCGGTAGCTCCTGATACAGCGGAATCGCGTGCAGCCCTTCACGATCGATGGGCAGGCGGACGAAACACATGTCCACCCGCCCCTCCCGCAGCGCGTCCTCCTGCTGCGCCTGGGGGATGCCGACCACGGCGAGCGAATCCTCGGTGAACCGCTCGGCCCAGATCCGGGCCCACTTGGCGACGGTCACGCCCGGCACGTATCCGATCCGCAGCGCATCGGCAGCACACTCGTTCACCCGACCAAGCGTATGGGATGCCCATCCGCGCACATCGACCCAGTCGCGTCCGCGTCGCTCCCACCGCGCTAGAGTCCGCGCCCCGACTCGCCACTCACCACGGTCGCGACCGCAGATTCCATCGCCGCCGAGAACGGCGACTCGTACGCGGCCACCGCCAGCGCGGTCTCCTCGAGGATCAGATCGGCATTGATCTGCGCGCCTGCCATGGCTCCGGCCGCGGCGGCCGCACCGACCTGCGCGAACGGATCGGTGACGTTGCCTGCCAGCCAGACTCCCTCGACCTCGGCCCGGCCGACCGGATCGGACGGGATGTAATCGCCTGCGCCACTGGGATGTTCGGCGGTGTGCAACCCGATTCCGGCGAGGAATCCGGCCCGCGCGGCCAACCGGGACGCGACGGCGACGACGGTTCGCGGGATGAGCGTGCCGTCGGCCAGACGCACACCGGTGATGTGCTCACCATCCACCTCGACCGCGGCCACCTCACCCTCGACCACGCGGATACCGCGCGCGGCGAGTTGCACCGCCTGTTCGGTGGACAACGCGGGCGCGGTATGCCGGAAGTAGACGACGTCGTCGCTGAGCTGCCGGAACATCTGCGCCTGATGGACCGACATCGGCCCGGTGCCGAGCACCCCGATGGGCCGCTCGCGCACCTCCCAACCGTGGCAGTACGGGCAGTGCACCACGTCGCGGCCCCACTGCTCCCCCAGACCGGGAACAGCGGGCAGTTCGTCGACCACACCGGTCGTGATCAACAGCCGCCGCGCCCGCACCGACCTGCCGTCACCGAGACGCACATCGAATCCGGCTGTGTCCCTGCTAATTTCGATGACCTCACCGGTCACCACCGTCCCACCGTATCCGGCGACCTCGGCACGCCCCTGGGCCAGCAGCTCACCGGGCGGGGTGCCCTCGCGAGCCAACAACCCGTGCACCCCGTCGGCGGGCGCGTTGCGCGGGGCACCCGAATCGATCACCGCCACCGACCGCCGCGACCGTCCCAGCATCAACGCGCCGTTCAGCCCGGCCGCACCGCCACCCACGACGACCACGTCGTATCCGTCCTGCAATTGCTCGGTCACCATGACCACCTCCTCGCCCCCACACTCCGGATCCCGCCCGATTCCGGCAAGCAAATTTGCTGAATCCGCAAAATTTGGCAGACGTGCCGCCTGCGCGGCGTCCCACACGCATACCGGATCGCGGTTCGCCACCGTGGCACCCGATTCGGTGACCGGCATCGAACGAGACCATCGTGAGGCGATCCGGTTCGCAAAGAGAAACGCATTCGGCGGCGGAGAAGGTGTCCGAGCAGATCACGCTCACCCCGGAACAGGTTGAGCCCCTGGGTAATCCGCAGCACAACCTGCGCCCGACCGAACAGCGCGTGCACTTCGCGGCGTGTGCGATGCGGCCGCTCCGTTGATCACGGGCACCGGTGTCCACAAATCCCAGCCGTGCAGGCCGCCGCCACCGAATCCGGCAATGGCCTCGCCGAGGGTGTCCAGAGTGAGCGAGCCATGTCCGCGCCGACCCATGCCGTGCTGACGAGACGGTGTCGCATGCGGAACGGGACGGCGTTGCCCGGAAACCGGCACCGCGCTGCGTGGGAGACTCGTGCGCATACCGATTCCAACTCACCGGAGGTGGCAGCATCGATGAAGAGCTCCCGGATCGTCCTGGTCTCGCGCCCGGTCGGGATGCCCGAACCCGAGAACTTCCGGATCGAAACCGTCGAACTGCCCGAACCCGACACCGGCCAGGCGCTACTCGAAACGCTCTATCTCTCACTCGACCCCTACATGCGCGGACGGATGAGCGACGCGCCGTCCTACGCGCCGCCGGTACAGCTCGGACAGCCCATGGTCGGCGCGACGGTCTCCCGTGTCCTCGAATCCCATGATACCGCAGTGCAATCCGGCGACATCGTGCTGAGTTACGGTGGCTGGCAGACACATTCGGTGGAGCCGGTGCGTTATCTGCGCCGTCTCGATCCGGCCGCCGCACCGGTCAGCACCGCACTCGGCGTGCTCGGAATGCCTGGATTCACAGCGTATTCCGGCCTGCTCACCATCGGCCGTCCGCAGCCCGGTGAGACCGTGGTCGTCGCGGCGGCCACCGGCCCGGTCGGCTCGGCGGTCGGGCAGATCGCGAAGATCAAGGGCGCGAAGGCAATCGGCATCGCGGGCGGCCCTCGAAAGGTCGCCCTGCTGCGCGACCATTTCGGTTTCGACGCCGCATTGGACCACCGCGCACCGGATTTCGCCGACCAGCTCGCCGCCGCCACACCCGACGGTATCGATGTGTATTTCGAGAATGTCGGCGGCGCGGTATTCGACGCCGTATTCCCACGGCTGAATTCCTTCGCGCGAATTCCGGTGTGCGGCTTGATCGCCGACTACAACGCCACCGGCCTGCCCGCGGGTCCGGACCGGCTGGGACTGCTCATGTCGGCGGTGCTGCGCAAGAGCCTGACCGTGCGCGGTTTCATCCAGAGCGAGTTCGCCGGGGAGCAGATGCCCGCCTTCCTCGAGCAGATGTCGCAGTGGATCGCACGGGATCAGGTGCACTACCTCGAGGACGTGGTCGAGGGCTTCGACGGCGCCATCGAGGCGTTCCGCGGCCTGCTGGTCGGCGCCAACCTGGGCAAACTCGTTGTGCACGTAGCGGACTGAGCGGTCGGTACCGTGTGCCGCGCCGGTCGGACCGGCGCGGCACACGCGCGCAGTGACCTACGACAAATGTGAAACATACGGCTTCCCACGGCGATACACCCCACGTGAGCATCATGACATTACCTCTGGTACCGGCCGAACGGAGCGCCGCGGTCCGGCAACTCGTCGCCATCTTCGGCTCGGTGAACGATCTGATCGCCATCCTCGACGAGAACCCGCTCGATCCGGCCCTCGCCCGCGCCCGCGTCACCCGGGACATGATCGGCGAACTCGTCACCGATCTGGCCGGAACCGGTATGCGCAAGTCCGCCTGATCCCGGGCAACCGCTCGACAATCCAGACAAATATCCCTTTTCGGACATTCAACACCTACGCGCACCCGAGTGCACACACCTCTCCGCCACAACGATCAGGTCTTTCACAAAATTCGGTGGCGAATTATTGGACTGACGCGTAGGTATGCCTTACCTTTGCAATGTGAACTGGGCTGAGGCTGTACCGAACCTGCTGATCTGCCTTCGGGAAGGTCTCGAGGCCGGTCTCGTCGTAACCATCCTACTGGCCGCCGTGCGCAAGGCCGCGACCGCGGAACGTCCCGTCTCCACCGCACCGATCTGGCTGGGCCTGCTCGGCGCGATCTCGGTGGCGGGCAGCTTCGCGGCGGTGCTCACCTATTCGACCAGCGTGCTGTCCAGTTCGGCGCAGCAGGCGGTCGGCGGCGTGCTGAGCATCCTGGCCGTGATCATGGTGACGGCGATGATCTTCTGGATGCGACGCACCGCGCGGACGTTGTCCAAACAGCTGCGCGGCGAGGTCGTGCGCGCCGCGGCGCTGGGCGCGGGCGCACTCGCGCTGACGGCGTTCCTGGCGGTCGGTCGCGAGGGCCTGGAGACCACGCTGTTCGTCTGGACCGCGGTCAAGGCGTCCGGTGCAACGGTCGCCCCGCTGATCGGCGCGGCGCTCGGCCTGATCATCGCGATCGCGTTGTGCTGGTTGCTGTATCGGCAGAGCGTGCGGTTCAACCTCGGAGTGTTCTTCAATCGGACCGCGGTGCTGCTGATCGTCATCGCGGCCGGTGTGCTCGCCTACGGTCTCGGCGATCTCCAGGACGCGGGCTGGCTGCCCGGCACCAACTGGATCGCCTTCGACATCACCGCGCACGCGGACCCGAACTCCTGGTGGGTCGCGTTCATCTCCGGCATCACCGAGCTCACGCCGAAGATGCGGGTGCTCCAGGTCGTCGCGTGGGTGGCGTACCTGGTGGTGGTGATTCCGTTGTTCGTCCGGGCGGGCCGCCCGGCCCCGGCAGCGGCCGAAACCGCCTCCGCCACAACCGAAGCCGTGGACGAGGAGCCGAAGCCGGACTGGTGGGAGCGTTTCGCCGGACCGCGCCTGGCGCTGGTCGCGACGGCGCTGGTGGTGATTCCGGTAGCCGCGGCGGGCATCGCGATCGCGCTGCTGCCCTCCAGCAGCAGCGGTTCGATCCAGGCCGTGACCATCACCGACAGTTCGTGCGCCTCGGACTGGAAGTCCGGTAAGTCCGGCACCCAGACCTTCGCCATCCAGAACAAGACGAGCAAGGCGGGCGAGATCAACCTGCTCGACGCGGGTGGCTCGATCGTCGGCGAGATCGAGACCATCGGCCCGGCCACCACCGCGGACATGACCGCGACGCTGGGCAACGGCAGCTACATCATCACCTGCCTGATGTCCGGCAAACCGAAGGCCACCTCACCGACGGTGCAGGTCAGCGGCGCGTCCGGGAGCACCCCGCCCGCGGTCAAACCGGTCACCGCCGACGATCTGACCCCGGCCAACAACGCCTACCAGGCCTACGCGGACCAGGTGCTGACCAGGCTCGCGGCCGCGGTAACCGCGATCGGCAACGACGTGCGGGCGAACAACATCCCTGCCGCACAAGCGGATTGGCTCAACGCGCAGATGGAATGGGAACGGGTCGGCGCGTCCTACAACAGCTTCGGCGATGCGGGCACCGCCGTGGACGGGCTGCCCAACGGCCGGCCCGACGGCCCCGCCGACGCCGGATTCACCGGCCTGCACCGGATCGAATACGGCCTGTGGCACGACCAGGGCCCCGATCAGCTGCTGCCCGCGCTCGACCGGCTCGGCGGCGACATCGCCGCGATCCAGAAGAATCTGAGCAGCGACGATCTGGCGGGCGACCCCACGAATCTGCCGATCCGCGCGCACGAGATCCTCGAGGACGCGCTGCGCGATCACCTGTTCGGCATCGACGATCAGGGCTCGGGTGCGGCCTACCCGCTGACCGACGCCGATATCGACGTCACCCGCGCGGTACTCGACGAACTCGGCCCCCTGCTGGACGCCCGCGATCCCGGCCTGCGCACCGAACTGTCCGCCCACCTGGACACCCTGCACACCGCCCTGCTGGCCACCCAGGACAACGGTCGGTGGCGCGCGCCCGCGCAGACCCCCGACGCGCAGCGCCAGGCCGTGCGGGCCGCACTCGGCGCCGCGCTGGAAGATCTCGCCCGGGTGCCACGGTTGCTCGAAGTTCCCATCGCGCACTGAGATTCGGCTCGCGCACCGAGCTTCGGCCCCACCACCCACCCCCGACACAGTAAGTAGGAACTCACGATGGATGTCAGTCGCCGCCGATTCTTCTCGGGCGCTGTCGCGGGTGCGGCCGGGACCGCGCTGACCGCCGGGGTACTCGCCGAGGGCGCTCGCGTCGACGCCGCCACGGCCGACAACGGGCAGGGCGCGACGGCGTCGTCGTATCCGTTCCACGGCGCCCATCAGGCCGGAATCCTGACCCCGGGGCCCGCCCAGAAGCAGAACGCCGCCTGCTTCGCCGCATTCGATGTCACCGCCGCGAACCGGACCGAGCTCACCGAGCTGTTCAAGACGTTGACCGGCCGCGCGCGCTTTCTGACCGCCGGTGGCGCCGCGCCGGATCTCGGTGTGGGACAACCACCTTCGGACAGTGCGGTGCTGGGCAACGACATTCCCGCCGACGGCCTGACCGTCACCACCGGCGTCGGCGCGAGCCTGTTCGACGACCGGTTCGGGCTGGCGAAACTCAAGCCCGCCAAGCTGACTCCGATGCGCATCTTCCCCAACGACGCCCCCGAGGCGGCGTGGACGCACGGCGATCTGATGGTGCAGCTGTGCGCGAACCATCCCGACACCATCCACCACACCATCCGCGACATCACCCGCCAGACCCGCGGCGCACTCCAATTGCGTTGGAAGATCGAGGGTTACAACTCCCCGCCGCGTCCTTCGGGCACCGGCCGAAACCTGATGGGGTTCAAGGACGGCACCGCGAATCCGACCGGTTCGACCGCCGAATCGCTGATCTGGACCGACGGCGCCGACGAACCCGCCTGGACGCGCGGCGGCACCTATCACGTGGTCCGGCTGATCCGCATGCTGGTGGAGTTCTGGGACCGCGTCTCGATCACCGAGCAGGAGAACATGTTCGGCCGCCGCCGCGATTCGGGCGCACCCCTGGACGGCAACCAGGAATTCGACACCCCGAACTACGCGGCCGACCCCAAGGGATCGGTCATCCCGATGGATTCCCATATCCGCCTTGCGAATCCGCGCACCAACGAGACCGCGCGCGAGCAGCTGATCCGCCGCTCCTACAACTACGACCTCGGCGTGGACCCCAACGGCAACCTCGCGTCCGGCCACATCTTCTCCTGCTACCAGCAGGACGTGAAGCGCCAGTTCGAAGCCATCCAGACCCGCCTGATCGACGAGCCCCTCACCGACTACGTCCAGCCCTTCGGCGGCGGCTACTTCTTCGCCCTGCCCGGCGTCGCGGACGAGAAAGACTGGTACGGCCGCGGCCTGCTCGCCTGACCTGCGAAACCACTGGATCTGCTCAGCGCACGCCGTCGCCCACCAGTAGATACACCTCCTGGCGATCTCCTCGACCATCGTGCGATCGGCCCTCGCTCGGACATCCCGAATCGATCCGGGAACGCACCGCGCTATATTTGCTGATGGTGGTGCTCAGCGCGACCACGCTGCACTTCCGAGGCGGTTCGTGGACCTTACGCGGCACCGCCCAGCCGCTCTGAGGCAACCGTTCGGAGAATCAGTCCATGTGCTCGATCTGCCGGATCTTGTTCATCGCGTCCAGGGCCGCGACCTTGTAGGACTCGGCGAGGGTCGGGTAGTTGAACACGGCGTCGACCAGGTAGTCGACGGTGCCGCCGCAGCCCATGACAGCCTGACCGATGTGTACGAGTTCAGTTGCGCCGGTACCGAATACGTGCACACCGAGGATCTCGCGGGTCTCGCTGCACACCAGCAGTTTGAGCACACCGTAGGAGTCACCGATGATCTGGCCGCGAGCCAGTTCACGGTAGCGCGACACACCCACCTCGTACGGTTTGCGGGCCGCGGTCAACTCGTCCTCGGTCTGGCCGATGAAACTGATCTCGGGAATCGTGTAGATGCCGATCGGCTGCAGCGAGGACAACGTCTGCACCGGTTCACCACACGCGTGATGCGCGGCCAACCGCCCCTGCTCCATCGAGGTCGCGGCCAGCGCCGGGAACCCGATGACGTCGCCGACCGCGTAGATGTTCGGCACCTCGGTCCGGAAGTACTCGTCCACCGCGACCCGCCCGCGCTTGTCCGCGCTCAACCCGGCCTTCTCCAGCCGCAGGCTCGCGGTCATACCCTGCCGCCCGGCCGAATACATCACCACCTCGGCGGGAATTCGCTTGCCGCTCTCCATGATCGCGATCGCGCCGCGCGGATGCCGCTCGACCGCCGCGACGGTCTCCCGGAACCGGAAGGTCACCGCGAGATCGCGTAGGTGGTACTTGAGCGCCTCCACCACCTCGATATCGCAGAAGTCCAGCATCCGATCGCGCGACTCCACCACGGTCACCTTGCATCCGAGCGCGGCGAACATGGACGCGTACTCGATCCCGATGACGCCCGCGCCGACCACGATCATCGACTGCGGCACCCGCTCGAGCTGGAGAATTCCGTCCGAATCGATGATGGTCTTCCCGTCGAAATCGACCGTATCGGGCCGCGCGGGCTGGGTGCCGGTGGCGATGACGATGTTCTCGGCGGTCACCC
Source organism: Nocardia macrotermitis (assembly GCF_009604405.1). GTDB lineage: Bacteria > Actinomycetota > Actinomycetes > Mycobacteriales > Mycobacteriaceae > Nocardia > Nocardia macrotermitis. The sequence goes on along the minus strand of NZ_WEGK01000003.1, from coordinate 166,994 downwards.
GGGTCTCCTGACCGGTGCCGTCCATCACCTCGACCGTGTGCTCGTCCAGGAACGCCCCCATCCCAGGCAGCACCGTGACGTGGTTGCGGGACAACTGATTCCGGATCACGTCGACCTCGCGGCCGATCACGTGCTGCGCGCGGGAGAGCAGATCGGTGACGGTGATGTCCTCCTTCACCCGATAACTCTGCCCGTACATCTCGCGCTGGCTCAGGCCGGTCAGATACAGCACCGCCTCGCGTAGAGTCTTGGACGGGATGGTGCCGGTGTTGATGCACACCCCGCCGATCATGTCCCGCCGTTCCACCACGGCGGCTCGCCTACCCAGTTTCGCCGTGGCGATCGCCGCCTTCTGACCGCCGGGACCTGATCCGAGAACGAGAACGTCGTAGTCGTACATGCGGCAAGTCTGACAGCGAAAAGTTAAATCCACGGGTGTAATAACCGGGCCGATCCTGGGAAATATGTTTCACAATCGGGCGCACGGCTACCCGAAGGGGAACGTCGACACAGCCGTCGGCGTCGATGATCGGGTTTCACGACTGGCCCACGCAATCGAAGACCGGCCGCGACCGCGGCCGCCCGTCCCGACAGCGGAAGGATCCAGACACATGCTCATGCTCACCCCCACAGCCATCGAAGCGGTTCGCATCATCACCACCGGTGACGGTAAGCCCGCCGACGCGGGCCTGCGGATCTTCTCGGCGACCGAGAACGCGCAATCCCTGCAACTCGCGATCGCCGAGGCCCCCGCGGAGCAGGATCAGGTGCTCAGCGCCGACGGCTCCCGCATCTTCCTGGACGAGAAGGCCGCCGCCTTCCTGGACGACAAGATCCTGGACACCAGCGTCGACGCCGACGGCCAGAGCACGTTCGTCGTCGCACCCCAGGGGCCGAACCAGCCGGACCAAGCCGCACCGCAGGGCTGACCTCCGGCCGGATCGGCCTGTCCCGCACCATCTTTCGGATGCCGATCCGGCCGCGGAGGATCCGGCGGCTACCCGGATTCGCCGAGCCAGGCCAGGGCCGCAACGGTCAGAGCCTTGACGCCGACATCCAGGGTCGGTTGCAGCACCGGCGCGAAGAACGGGCTGTGGTTCACCGGAATATCCTGGGCCACAGCGCCTTTCGCTTCGGCTTCGGCATAGCGCCGCGGATCCACACCACCGAATCCCCAGTAGGTGTAGGGAACTCCGAACGCCCGGGGCAGATCGCTCATATCCTCACTGGCGGTTTGCAGTTCGATGGTGTGCGCGTCCGCGCCGAAGTACTCCGCGAACGCCGCCGCCACCTGTCGCGTCGGCGCCTCGTCGTTGATCGTCGGCGGGAACGCCGCGATGCGCTCGAATTCGGGCTCTTTCGGCGATCGGGAAGCGGTGGCCTCGGCGCGGACGATCCGGTCGACCGCGTCGAGCACCCGGGTGCGGGTCGCGTCGTCGTAGGTGCGGATGTTGATCTGCAACTCGGCCCGGTCGGGAATGACGTTCGGCCCGGTCCCGGAGGTGATGCTGCCGACGGTCAGCACCGCCGGAGTGGTGGCCGCGAGCTCCCGCGAAACGACCGTCTGCAAGCGGACCACGGTCATCGCGGCCATCACCACCGGATCGATCGCGGCCTGCGGAGCCGACCCGTGCGCACCCTGCCCGTGCAGCGTGATCCGCAGGCTGTCGGCGGCGGACAGGAACGATCCGGCACGGGTCCCGACATATCCGGCCGGATACGGCAGAACATGTTGCGCGAGAACGACATCCGGCTTGGGGCACTTGTCGGTCAATCCGTCCCGGACCATGGCGGTGGCACCGTCGCCGTTCTCCTCACACGGTTGGAACAGCACCACCAGCGTCCCGCCCCAGGCATCGGTAGCACCCGCCATCAGCCGCGCGAAACCCACCATCGCCGCAACGTGCACGTCATGTCCGCACGCGTGCATCACCCCGTCGGTCTCCGACGCGTACGGCAGCCCGGTCCGCTCGGTCACCGGCAGCGCGTCCATATCCGCCCGCAGCATCACCGTCGGTCCCGCGCCGTTGCGCAGCACACCGATCAGCCCGGTCCCGCCGATCCCCTCGGTGACCGCGTATCCCGCCGCCCGCAGCGCACCCGCGGCTTTCCCCGCCGTGCGATGCTCCCGGAAACCGAGTTCGGGATGTCTGTGCAGGTCCCGGTAGAAATCCTCGACCTGATCGCGGATCGCGTCGAGACCGTTCAGCACCGTCGCACTACTGGTCATGATCGATGTCCTTTCCCACGGGCGGATTCGAAGGTCGAACGTCATCTCGATCCATTGCACACCAGGCTGTTCGGCAGTCCGAATCCGGACATCCGAGTCCGCGCGTCATCCACCACAACCAACGCCGTCTGTCCGCCCCTGACCCCGCTCCGCGATCATCGCTGCAACCTGGCGACAGGACCGCAGAGTACGAAATCATGCGTGTACCTTCGCATCCGGCCCGCGCGCAGTGGGCCGAAGCGCGTGCGGACTCGGCCGGAGCGCTGTCCGCCGGTTGCGTAACCGTCTCGTACCGGCCGGTACACATCGAACGATGCCCGTGCCCAGTCGGACAGGCGACCGAAAAGGCGGACTGTCGCAATCGGATCCGGGAATCGCCGATCCGCACTCGAACGTTTGCTGACTAGTGACTAATTCTCGAACTTCAGGTATGTTCTGAAGGGTGGCGGATGCTAGAGAGTTGCTCACCTATCAGGTGACGATCTCCCGGCCCGACAACTACGGCGAGACGTGGTGGCGGGTCGGCAATGCGGGCAGCCCCGCGCAGGCCGCCGCGGCCCTCACCGAACTGGCCGTCCGCTGCGCTCTGGAACCCCTCTCCCCCACAGCCCGCTGCTGGTTCGTCTGCGACGTCCGTTTCGCCGATGATGTGCAGGTCGACTACTTTGTCGGCTCTATCGGAACGACCCATCTGGGCGATCAACTCCGGGGTGCGGCAGCTCGTATCCGCGAGGTGACCGATGCGAAATCCGGGGTCACCCACCCGACGCTTCCACCGCGCGGTTCACACTGATCGATCCCGCGCGCAGCGGCGTCCAGCGAATACATATTCGATTCACAGCTAACTTTTAGCAATATTTACGCGGCTCGCACACTCGACGTTCACCGCACCGACCGAGACGACCCGTCTCGCACCGGCTTGCCGCGCACCCCGCACCCGTGTTCGGATGATCCATGCGATCTCGATGGTTGCGCACGATCACGTTGCTGATCGTGCTGGGGGTTGGGATGGTCGGCGTCGCGTGGTTCACCATGGTGGTGCTGCCCGGCTGGGTAGTCGGCACGGACGCGGACCATATGACCGCGACCGCCCGGCAGAGCGCGAAGAGCGCCGTTCAGGACAACTCGATCAAACTGCTGGGCGGCCTCGGCACGCTGTTGGTGGCCGGATTCGGCATCGATCGGCTCTTCCTGGACCGGGACAAGCAGCGCATCGAACAGGACAAGCAGCGGCTCGACAACGACAAACATATGACCGGCCAATTCAACGATGCCACAACACATCTGGCCGCCACGGAACCGAACGAGCGGGCCAACGGCGTGCGCACGCTGTTCCGGCTCATGGTCGCCTCACCGACCGACCACATGCTCGTGGTCGCCGCGCTGTGTGACATGTTGCGGCACTGCGCGATTGCGGGTCCGCCGGATCGGCGGCGGCTGCCCGCGGATCTGACCGCAGCGGTCACCGCGCTCCGAGACCGGCCGCAACGTCCGGAATCGCAACCGCTGGATCTGATCGGGGTGCAGTTGCCCGGCTCGGACTGGCGTGGGGCGCAGCTGCGCGGGGCACATTTCGCCGAGCCCGGCCGCATCAGCGAGCTACCAGGAGGGAAATCAGCTGGTGGCGGTGTCGCGGCCGGGTTGTCCGGCGGGAATTCGGTGTACGGCGTCGGTGCGGTGCCATCGACTGGGGTGTACTCGCCGCATCGCATCGGCGCAGCCAGGCCCGGCGTCGGTACGGCCGGGTTGATGGGTACGAATCCGGTCGGCGACGGCGGTACAGCCACCTCGGCGGGCACGAGTCCCGTCGAGGAAAACAATGTGGCAACGTTGTCCGGCGCGGATTTCACCGGCGCCGACCTGAGTGAGACCCATTGCACCGGAGTCGATTTCACGCGCGCTGTATTTCGTGACGCGAATCTGTCCGGTGCCGATCTCGCCGACGCGAATCTCGGTGCGGCCGATCTCGTCGGCGCGAATGCCACGGACGCGCACTTCGTCAATGCCCAGTTCGCGGATGCCGATCTGCGCGGTACCACTCTGCGCGGTGCCCAGTTGCGACGTGCCCGGTTACGCGGCGCCCGGTTCGGAACCGTTCCGGACGCACCGGATTCGGTCACCGACCTGACCGGCGCGAACCTGGACGAGGCTGTGCTGGAGGGTGTCGATCTGCGGGACGTACGCGGCCTCACCGATGCTGCGATCCGCACGGCGATCGTCGACGGAAATACGAAACTCCCCGCGGGCGTGCGTCATCCGCGCCTGAACGCGGCCGAGTGACCGGACGCCCAGCCGTCGCGCTCGCCGTGCACGATGGCTTCTACGGATGCGGAACGGGCGCGGGTTACGCCAACTTCGGCTTCCTGGACACGATGCTGTCCCTGCTGCCCGCCGGGGTCCATCTCGCGATCCTGCCGGTCCGACTGGCCCGCGGCGGTCCCGAACACCATCCGAGCTGGCACGCCCGGGTCCGCGAACTCCTGCGCGGACGGGACGTCTCGGTGCACCCGATCGACAACGGCACCGGCGGACTCGACCGCTGGGGCGGACTCGACAACTTCCGCACCTGCGGCGCCACTGCCGCCGAATGCCTTGTGCGCGAAGTCTTCCCACACCACAGCCCCATCCTCACCATCGCCTTCGACGTCCCGTTCTTCGGCCTCGGCGCACTACTCCCCGCGGACCCGCGCCGAGGTCTGATCATCGTCCCGCGCAGCAGCGGAGCGATCCACGACCCACGAGACACCACCCGCATCACATGGGAACGGGACATGCTGCACACCGGATCATCCGCAGGCGCGCGAATCGGCGTCATTTCCCCATATATGCGTAATCATCTCCGAACCGACTACGGAATCCCGAATTCCGCCCTGCTGGAATTCGCCGACGGATTGTGCGCACAGGACTGGAAACGCCTCACCGGCTCCCCCGGCGACGACATCGCACTACCCGAAGAATTCATCCTGACCATGGGCAGAGCTGAACCATACAAGGGATTCGAGGACCTACTCGACGCCATCGCAATACTCCACCAACGCCATTGCCCGACACCACATCTGATATTCGCCGCAACCACCGAAACCACCCACCCCACCGAATATCAGCAATACCTCACCACCCGAATCGAACAACTCGGCATCGACGCCACAGTGATCCACCGATTCACCCCCGCCGTCTCCCGAATCCTCACCCACCCCGGCATCCGCGCGGTGATAGTCCCCTCCCGCGCCGAACCATTCGGCCGCATCCCTATGGAGGCATTCGCCGCCGCTGCCGGCCCCGTGATCTCCACCACCGCACACGGCCTGTCCGGCCAGATCACCGACCGAGTGACCGGATTCACCTGCGCCCCAGCCGATCCCGACGGCCTGGCCGACGCACTCGCCCGCGCACTCACTCTCTCCCCTGCCGAACGGCGCACCATGATCGGCCGAGCCAGGACACACGCGCGACACCGCTACGACCACACTTCGGTCGTTCGCCAGGTGCTCGCCGAGACCGCACCCTGGCTCGTCCCCGCCGCGTGAGGGCATCGGATACGGTTAGCCGGTCGTACCCGTACCGATCGTCACCGCAGGGGGCTCCGTGCATGCCAAGCCGTCCGTCAAGGTCCCGATCGGCAAGCAGGCGCGGCACTGGAACACCATTGCGCCGCAACGGGTCGTGCTGGTCGTCGCACACCATGTCACCTCGATACTGCGTCTGATCGATATGCTCACCGTCTTCGATTCCGATCCGCGCGTGCAGGTGGTATTCAGCTGGAACGGTTCCGACCCTTTCGTCGACGGAATCGAGGAACGCCTGCACGCACTGGATGTCACGGTCATTCCGTGGCATCAGGCGATCGCCACCGAATTCGATCTGGTAATCGCCGCGAATCACGGTGGACTGAGCGAAATTTCGGAAGAATTGATCATTCTCCCGCACGGTGCCGGATATACTAAGAATTCCCCCGGAGAGCCGGAGAGCCGGAGAGCCGGAGAGCCGGAGAGCCGGAGAGCCGGAGAGCCGGAGAGCCGGAGAGCCGGAGAGCCGGAGAGCCGGAGAGCCGGAGAGCCGGAGAGCCGGAGAGCCGGTCGGTGTTCGGATTGTCGCCGGAATGGTTGCTGTACAACGGGCGTCCCGTCGCGTCGGCACTCGTACTCGCGCACGAAGCGGAATTGGCGCGCTTGGCCACGCTCACCCCGGCGGCCGCACATATCGGCGTCGTCGCCGGTGATCCCGCCTACGACCGGATGCTCGCCAGCGCACACCTGCGCATGCACTACCGCGAGGCACTGCACGTCGCGCCCGCCCGGAAACTGATCACCGTCTGCACGACCTGGTCGCAACGCTCCCTCCTGGGCACCTGGCCGCAACTCTTCCGCGAACTCGCCGCGTGTCTCCCACGCGACGAGTACCGCATCGTCGGCGTGGTCCACCCGAACACCTGGCACGGCCACGGCGCCTGGCAGGTGAAATCCTGGCTCGCCGACGCCCGACGGGCCGGTCTGACACTCATCGGCCCGACCGAGGGCTGGCAGGCCGTGCTGCTGGCCTCCGATCTGATCGTCGGCGACTTCGGCGCGACGACGTGTTACGGTGCGGCAGTAGGCATTCCGACACTTCTGGCGGGATTCAGCGATGCCGATGTGGCACCGGATTCGGTCGGCGAACTCCTGGGCCGACTCGCGCCTCGCATCAACCGGTACGAGTCGCTGCGCACTCAACTCGACAAGGCTCTGGAAGACGACAGGGCCGCCGAAGACACGCGCTCGGAGAAGAACGCCCCGCCCCGCTACGCCCCGATCGCCGAGCTGATGAGTTCCTGCCCCGGCGAATCCATCGAACGACTCCGCGCATTGTGCTATCGCCATCTGAAATTACCTGTCCCCCAAGCGAAGCCCGTGACCGCGATCATCCCACCCGAACTCGTCGCGATCCCCACCCCGGACGTCCTCGCCGATCTCGTAGTCTGCACGACGACGAGCCGTGGCCGATACACCGTCTCCCGATACCCCGCAGCCATCGAAATCGACCGCAGCACAGCGGATTACCTGGACGACGCCTTCCTCGTAGTGCACGAGAACCATCCGCAGCAGGCGTTGCTGCGCGAATCACCCGTAGTCCTGGGAACCGCACCGGCGGCCGGACAATCTCTCGACGACATACTCACCGCAATCCTGCGACGGCTCCCCGCCGCACGAGTAGTCGCCGTGCCGGCCGACAACGAGACCATTATCGTACGCATCCGTGACGATCGGCGAATCATCTTGTCCGGCAACGATACCGGCCTCGCCGCAGCACTCGTGTACGAATGGCTGCTGACCGGCGGCGGCGAACTTCCACCGGAACTGATCGCCGATACCGGAGCCGATCGAGTCGTATTCTCATTGCGCGGATCCGCTCCGGCCTGATCGGCCGGGGCTCGACCGATAGCTAGGGTTCGACCGGCGGGTCGTCGTCGGTGTTCAACTGCGCATCGAGTTCGGCGGCACGCGCCAACCACACCCGGCCCAGCGCATCCCTGCCGAGTCGAATCAGCAACTCGCCCAACACTTCACAGCTGTCTGCCGCCCACGACGTGAGACCGCACTCGATCTCCTGATCGATCGCGAGGGTCAGCAGTTCCACCGCCTCCTCGGCATACGGCTCACCGGCGACGGCGAGTATCCGGCCGAGATTGGCGACGGACTTCGCCCTGTTGTGCAGTTCCTTGCCGTCGCGGAAATACTCCACCGCTCGACGGCCCGCGACGATCGCCTCCTCGATGCGCCCCACCGCGGCGAGCATCGGGCCGCCGTTCATATCGATCAGGCGCAACTCCCGCTCGCGCTGATCGGCCGGATAGTCCGGATCCGCGACGAACATCGCCGCCGCCGACAACGCCCGCAACGCCGCCTCCGGATCCCGAAGTCGCTGATGCACGAAGGACTCCCAGGTCGCGGCCTGAGCCAGCCCGAACAGCGCGTTCGCGCCGCGCAGCCGCCCGGCCAACGCACCGGCCCGGCGGAAATTCTCCAACGCCTCGGCATGCCTGCGTTTACCGAAGTAGGCCCGCCCCAACGCATTGTGCATCACCAGCAGCGGCACCGGTTCGTCGTTCGGCGCGGCCTTCGCCAGCCACTGCGCCGCGACCAGACCCGAACTGTGCACCTCGATCGCGTCGTCGAACAGGTCGCGCTGAAAGTAGAAGGTGATCAACGCTTCACAGAGCTGCCAGACCAGATCGTGCAGCCTCGTCTCCGCCGCGACCGCGACGATCCGGCGCAGATTCGCCCGTTCCCGTTCGAGATCGACCTCGGCGCGCTCGTACGCCTCATCGCCCGAGTACGCGGGTTCGAGAACCCCGGAGAACAAGGGGCCGAAGCGAACTCGATCACTCAGCACGAGCTCGCGCGACACGGCGAATTCCAGATAGGACTCGACCATCCGGACCAGCGCCCGATGCACATCGGCGGCATGCAGGTCGGCGAGCAGGGCCCGCGTGTATTCGGCTGTCAGGCTGTGGATTTCGAAACGCCCACCGGGCAACTCGGCCAGCAGGCACCAGTCGACCAGTACCGACAGATCGGCCGCGACGGCATCGGCCCGCCCCGGCCCGGCCAACGCCTCCGGAACATGCGCGCCGAATTGCAGTCCGGGATGCACACCCAGCAGCTGGTACAGGCTCGCCGCACCCGGCGGCAACCGCAGGTACGCCTCGTTGAACAGGTGCACCAGCCGCTGCTCGCCCTCGATCGTGAACTCGGCCAGCAGCGATCGGGCCGAATTCAACGCGCGGACATAGGCTGCCGCGTCGCCACGGTAATGCGTCCGCAGCCGGGCCCGAGCGATATTCAGCGCATAGGGCAGACGACCACAGCGATCGACCAGCTCGCGCAACGAAACATCTTGGGCACGAATGGTTTCCGGGCTCATCCGGGCGGTGAGGAGTTCGAGCGCGTACTCCGGGCCGAACACCTCCACCGGCACGACTTCGTAGTCGTAGTAGGCGAATCCGTCGGTGCGCCGCCGGCTGGTCGCGACCACCACGGCGGTCGCCGATCCGGGCAGCAACTGCTGAACCTGCTCCGCGTTCTCGACATCATCGAGCAGCAGCAGCGTGGGGCGGCTGGTCAGCTCCCGGAACCTCGCCTGCATCTGCTCCAAGGTCTGCGGCATCTGCTTGACGCCGAGTGCATTCAGGCAGATCTGCAATACCTCCTCGGGCGATCGAGCATGCGCCGCGGCACCCAGCCCGACCATCAGCACGACCTCGAATTCCGAGCTCTCCGGCGCGTAGAACTCCTGCGCCACACGCACTGCGAGCGCGGTCTTCCCCACGCCCGACATGCCGCTGAAGACCAATACCGCCCGATTGCCGACCGCCCTCGCGGAACGAATCGCCGTCACCGCGGCGGCGCGCTCGTCCTCCCGATCCACGAAGATCACAGGTGGGTGCCGCAACAGATCCAGAACCCTCTGCTCACCCATCGGGAGCAACCCCCTGCCTCGTGTGTGCCGTGCCGAGGACATTACCTCGACGGGTATCGAACGGGGAAGTACGCCACGGCACCCCCGGGAATACACCGAGGAGACAGCGGCAAACCGATCCGCGACACTTGGCGTAGTATCGAAAATACTTGCCGCACTGAGTGATACAGGACACACGCCCGGCTCGGCGACGTTCACAGCCACAGTTCGCAATCACCCCGGCAATGTGTAACCCGGAGGCAACCGAGGGGCAACTGATCGGTCGAACGGGGCTCATACGGTACCAACCGTCAGGTACTCACAGTCGAGTGCTCCTTACCGATTCGCCCAGGTCGGATGCTTGTCCGGCCCGGTTTTCCAGCAGATTCTCCGAAGAGGGCAAGAGGAATGCGCGAATACATCCTGGATATCGCCAGGGAACTCCGAAGCACCCGATCCGACTCCACCATCGACGAGATCGCCGCCACCGCGGGACTGGACTCGTCGCATATCCACGATTACTTCCGCGGTATGAACGACGTGCGTGACGCGCTCTCCGCCGGTATCCCCGTCGCAGCCGGGGCGGTCGCGCTGTGAGTCTCATGTCCGCGGGCGCCACCCGACTACGATTGTCCCCCAACAGTTTCCGACGATCACGCAACACCCTCGCCCGGGTCGGCGACGCCCGCGAGGCCAGCTACCGCACCGCCGCACAGGATTGCGTCCAGGTCGCGGGCCCCGGCCCGGAATGGTCGAACAAGCCGCCGGTGGTGGCCTCGTACGCGGTCATCCGGCTGTGCGAGGAACTGTGCATGGTCGCACTCCTGGAAACCATGCCCGAGGGCTTCTGCTCCCTCGGCACCCGCCAACACCTCGGTCACCTCGGCCCGATCGCGGTCGGCTCGGAGATCACCATCACCGCCCGCTGTGTCCGGGCCCGCGGCCGCTTCAGCAGTTGGCAAGTGACAGTGCGTGATTCACACGAGACGGTCGGCGAGGGCCGGATGGATTTCGTCGCCGTCCACCGCCCCCACTACGAGGCCCGCCGCCTCGCCCCCAAACACGCCGCCCTGGCCGCCTCCTCCTGAATTCCCCAGTCGCGCAGGTAAAGTCGGAGGGCCTGCGACACCTGCGAAGCCTCCCCCTGCGCCGATTGCAGAGGGAGGCTTCGTCATCGGTTCAGGGAACTTCGTCGACAGCCCTGTAGTCCGGCGGAAAACCGCCACCCACCCGACGACTTCACGCGGCAGCCGAAAATTTGCCGGGACACCCACGCCACGTCCCCAACGCCCCGCACCGATGACATGTCCACGAGCCCCTCCCGTACGCTCTGAACGTGTCAGCCGAGCGGAAACCGATTCGATCAGAGGTGCGCAACCAAGCCGCATCCAACGACGTTCGGCAACCAAATCCCCTGGCAGACGGTATAATTAACGAGCCGGAAGCCGGAAGCCGGAAGCCGGAAGCCGGAAGCCGGAAGCCGGAAGCCGGAAGCCGGAAGCCGGAAGCCGGAAGCCGGAAGCCGGAAGCCGGAAGCCGGAAGCCGGAAGCCGGAAGCCGGAAGCCGGAAGCCGGAAGCCGGAAGCCGGAAGCCGCGCTCGATGATCCCCGGGCCGGGCGTTCCGCTCGAGGAGCGTCTGCGTGACTGGCTGACCGTCCCGTTCGACAAACGGGTCCTCGTCGTCGCCAGAACCGTCACCGCGCTGAATCGCCTCCTGGACATCGTGTCACTGATCCAGACCGACCGGCGCGTGCAGATCGTCTTCACCACCGACCCCGCCGGCCGCGCGGTCTTCCGACGCGGCGTGAACGAGATGCTCACCGCCATGGAAGTCGCGGTGGTCACCTGGGAACACGCCACCGCGGTCGAATTCCATCTGATCGTCGCCGCCAGCGAGAACGACCGCCTACACCTGCTACGAGGCCCGAAACTCCTTGTCGCCCATGGCTTCGGTCACCAGAAGTACTACCCGAACGGACAGGTCGTCGCCGGCATGAACCCGGCGCGGCTGCTGCGCGACGGTCGATTGATACCCACCGTCATCGGCATATCCCATCCCGCGCAGAAGGCCGAGCTGGCGATCACCTGCCCACCGGCCGCCGAACACGCCACCGTCATCGGCGATCCCGCATTGGACCGCATGCTGGCCAGTCACCATCACGGCCCCGCCTACCGTCGGGCATTCGGAGCTTCCGGCCGCACCGTCGTGCTGCTCGCGTCGACGTGGGGGAAAGACTCCCTGTTCAGGCGTTGGCCCGAGCTACCGGAAGCCACCGCGACCGCATTGTCCGTCGACCGTCATCGGCTGCTGCTGGTACTGCATCCCGGCGTGCGGGCGACGCATTCGCAGTGGCAGGTCGAAGCGTGGCTCACCCGTGCCCGGGAAGCGGGCCTGGTGCTGGTCGATCAACGACATTGGCAGGCCGCGCTCGTCGCGAGCGACGCGGTGATCGCGGACCAGTCCTCCCTGGCCCTGTACGCGGCAGCACTGCGAAAACCGTTGCTGCTCACCCCGGGTGAGGCCGAGCACACGGTGGTGGGCTCACCGCTCGATCAATTGGCCGCGTCGACGGACCGCCTGCAACCCCACGAGCCCCTCGGCCCGCAGATCGCCGCGCTCGCCGCCACCGAGCCGCCCGCGGACCGGGCGAAGATCATCGCGGCCGGCGTCAGCGAGGTCAGCTCCTCGGCGAAGGTACTGCGCGACACGCTCCACGAGCTGCTGAACCTGGCCGCCCGCGCCCCGGACGCCAACTATCCGCCCGCACCGAAACCCGCCCCACAGCCGATCTCCTGGACGACCCTCGTGGCATCGGCCACCGAACACGACGGCGCACTGCGAATCCACCGGGTCCCCGCGCTTCGGTACGGAATTCCATTCGACGACAATGACTTTCGCCATCTCATCGCGGACCTGGACACCGCGTCGATAGCGGAGGTGTCCGCGGCGAGAATCATCGTCTGCACCGATACCGACGAACGCGAGTTCGCCGCAACAGCACCCGCACTACTCACCGAATGGTCGCATGCACGGCTGGTCGTGATGCGAAACAGTTTGGGAGAGTGCGTTGTTCATCACGCCGAAGGCCGGGTGATCGCCAGCGCACAGGAGCCGCCCATCGGATTCGATCCAACCGTCCTCGCCTCGATGGTCTACATCCGGCTTCTTCGGCGCCAGCCACCGACCGGCACCGGACGCCTCACTCTCGGTGATCACACCTTCACAGTCCGAGTGGTGGCCGGTTGAGTTTCGCGAAGAACTCCTTCGATCTCGGATGCCCTTGCGCCACATAGTATTGCGCGATGGTCGCCCACAGCTCCCGGGCACCCTGGATGTTGTTCTCCAGATATTCGATCTCCCCCATCAGATCGTCCAACTCGATCCGGTACTGAGCAGCCCCAGCAGTCTGCACCAACGCGTACGCCTCGCCGATATTGCGCCGGGCATCGGACGAATTACCCAGCGCCACAGCATATCTGGCCCACACGGTAAATACCCGGGAGGCATTACGAGGACCGTCCGCACAATCGAGCGCCTCCCGCAGCAACGCGTCGACCCCCTCGAACAACCCGGCCTTGACCAGGGCATTGGCCAACATCCTGGCGTGCAGCCCCCGCGCCCGGCGAGCACCGTCGCGACGTCGGTCGATCTCCAGTGCGCGAACGTATGCCGCGATCGCGGGCCGCCAATCCGGTGTTGCCGCGCTACCGGACTCCTCCTCGGCGAGCCGACCGGTGAATTCCCAGATCGAAGCCGTCAGCGCGAGATCCGCGACCCGATCGGCGATCTCCCGCGCGCGGTCCAGCGCCGAGCGGGCATGATCGAAGTGGTGCAGCAAGGTCGCCATCCGCCCACACAGCGCGTGCTGACGAGCCAACAGGCGCAACTCTCCCCGACGTTGCGCGGCCTGCACTCCCCGCTCGAATACCGTGAGGCACAACCCATATTGGCCATGATGCAGCGACAGCACCTCGAATCCCCCGCACAGCTGCCCCACTTCGTCGTCGTACCCGTGCAAGTAGGCGTACTCGACCAGTTCGACGAGCACCTCGGCCTCGGCGGCCAGCCACTCGATCGGAGTCTCGTTGTCCGGCCACGGTCTCACCTGCAGCATGCGGTAGTAACGCATGCGTCGTCCGCCGGCGAGATCGGCCGCGACCGCGCGAGCGGCGAAATACTTCAGCAATCGCTCCATCGCCGCCGGACCACCCTCCGGCATACCGAGTTCGACCGCGAATCGCCGTACCGCCCAGCTCATCCGGTACCGACCACGGGCTGCGGCCTCGACCAGGCCGAGCTCGCGAAGTTCATCGACGACACCGTCGGCCGACCGCCCGAGCAACTCCTTCGCCGTCTCCGCGGTGAACTGCCCACCAGGATGTAATGCCAAGAGCCGGAAGGACTCTCGCATCTCGGAAGTCACCTCTGCCAGCTGCCCGGACATCACCGCGCCGAGCATGCGATCGGTTCGCTCGATGCCCATCTCTTCGAGCTGATTCATCAGCCCCGCAACCGGATTCGGCTGGTGCGCCCGCCGGGACAGCAGCCTGCCCAACAGCTTGATCGCGGACGGCCGACGATCGAATCGTTCCAGCAACTGGTCGGCCACGTCCAGCTCGGCCGCGACGACCGACCGGGAGGACCAGACGGCGAGCATCTCGCGCGCCCCGTCCCACTCGAGTCCGGGCAGCTCGATCCAGTGCGGGATGCACAGTTGCAGATCCCCGGTCAGGCGGCGAGTTGTCGCCAGCACCAACGCTTTCGGCCACGGCTCGATGAGTGCGTCGAACTCGTCCGCGCCGAGGATGTTCTCCACGACCAGCAGCAGGCGACGGGTGGACAGCGCGCTCCGATACTGGTTCGCGAATCCCGGACCGTCCGCGACGATGTCCTCGATTCCCAACTGACGCAGGACATGTCGCTTGGCGTCGGCGAGGCGCGGGATATCGCCCGCACGGAAATCGTTGAGATCCACCGAGACTCGATGATGCAGCGGAAACCGGTCCTGATAATCGGCCGCGAGTCGCTGTACCAGTGCGGTCTTACCTGATCCGGGCGGTCCGGCATACCCGAAGACCCCGTATTCCGGCAGCCCGCCGCGCAGATCGTCGCGATCGCAGAACGGATCCGGCGGCACGAAGGCGGGACGCACCTCCGGATCCGGCACCAGCGGATCCACATCCGCCACCGCATCGGCCAACTGCCGGAAGAACTCCGGATCCTCCTGCGCGCACCGGACGACGAACGCATTCCACTCGTCCAGCGTCGGAACGGTCGAGGTCATGGCGTCGTCGGTCGCGCGGTGCGCGATCTTCGTCCGAAGCAACTGCGACAGCTTGCCCGCACCCTTGATCCCGGCCCCGGCCAGGCTCGCGGTGATCGCCTTGGCGATCTCCCCGGTCACGACTTCGGCTAACGCCGCCATATGCGCCCCTCCGGTAGTCCCCACACCACCGCACCACGCTAGCACCGAAACCACTGCCCGACCGGCGCGCACGGGGTTCCGCCACGGAATTCGGCACCGGCCCGCAGCATCGAGACCTTCGCGTGGGATACCGGCGGCAATCTGCCGATCAAGACCCAACTATCCGATGCCCGAGCACGTCGGGAGCGATGCCGATCCCGACGCGGAAATCATCGACTAGCGGCGACATTCGTAATCCCTTATCCACCAAGACATCCCGAGAGTCTCGAAACGTTCCACATGCTCCGAGACCCCGAACGGATCACCCCGCGTCAATTTTTCCAATCCCTAGTTGTATAAATAACGTATGCGGAGTTCCGCACCCACCGACCCGGACAAACCACGACCGGCCCGCCCCCACGGCCGTCGCGGCGATGTGCTGTCCGCACTGCGTGATTCACGCGAACCGCTGAGCATTCTCGATCTGGCCGCGCGGCTGGGGGTGCATGCGAATACCGTGCGGTTCCACCTCGATGCGCTGGTATCGGCCGGTCGGGCCGAGCAGGTCACGCCGGAACGCACCGGTCCGGGGCGGCCCGCACAGTTGTTCCGGGTCCGTCCGGGGATGGATCCGGCGGGGCCGCGCAACTACCGGGTGCTCGCGCAGATCCTGCTCACCGAACTCGAAACCGCCGCTGATCCGGGCGCGCACGCCATCCGGGCCGGGCAGGTGTGGGGTCGCCGGATGACGTCGCCGGACACGGCGCGATCCGCGACCGACGCCCTGCTGCACGCGCTGCACGATCTCGGTTTCGATCCCCAACCCGACGCTGCGGACCGGAATCGAATCATGTTGCGGCACTGCCCATTTCTGGACCTGGTCGAGGAACGCCCGGCACTGGTCTGCGCGGTGCACCTGGGCCTGATGCGCGGCGTGCTGGACGCGCGGCACGCACCGGTCACCGTCGACCGACTCGAGGCATTCGCCCGGCCGGATCTGTGCCTGGCGCATCTCACCCCCACCGACGGGCAGCAGTCCGCCGCCGAACAGACAGGACACACCCCATGAGTTCCGCCCAGGCCGTCGTCACCGCCATCCTGTTCGTCTGGCTCGGCATGGTGCTGGCGATCTCGTTCCTGGAGGCGCCGTTGAAATTCCGCGCACCCCAGGTGACGCTGCCGATCGGACTCGGCATCGGCCGCATGGTGTTTCGCGCGCTCAACACCGTCGAGGTCGTCTTCGCCGTGGTCACGGTGGTGGCGATGCTGTTCACATCGTTCCGCGGGGTATCGGTAGCGGTGGTGATCGCGGTGCTGATGCTCGCGGGCCAGCTCCTGTTCGTCCGCCCCGGCTTGACCCGCCGCAGCAACGCCGTCCTCGCCGGGGAAGACGCGCCCCGCTCGAACGCCCACTACGCGTACATCGCTCTCGAGGTGATCAAGACCCTCGCCCTGCTGATCGGTGGCATCCTCGCCCTCATCGACGCCGTCGTCTGACCGGGTCGGCGGATTCGGAGCGTGCCACCTAAGCTGAGGCTTCGTACATCCGGCGAACGGGGGAACCTGAGATGAGCATCGATCCCGGCTACGGCCCGCAACCGCCGATCCCGGTGCCGCAGCGCAGGAGATACCTCGCCGTCGTGATTCCCGTCGTGGTGGTGTTGGTGCTCGCCCTCGCGGTCGGGGTGGGGCTACTGGCACGTGGTGCGTTCGCGAAACAGATCGCGGGAACCGCCGTCGCGGCGGCCGGGACGTCATCGGTCGAACACATGCAGGCCGACGGCTCGGTCCGGATCGGTGACGCGCACGCCAAGGTGACCGTCCGGGTCGTCATGGATCTCCAGTGCCCCTACTGCAAGATGTTCGAAGCCAACAACGGAACGACGCTCGAGAAGGCGGTAACCGACCACACCGCCGCGGTCGAGTACAGCGTCATCACCTTCCTCGACCGCGCCAGCACCACCCAGTACTCCTCCCGCGCCGGAAACGCCTCGTTCTGTGTCGCGAACGCGGGCCTCGGGTACTACCAGAAGTGGCTGTCCGCGATGTTCACCCAACAGCCCGAAGAGGGCAGCGAGGGCCTCACCGACGCCCAGCTGATCCAGATCGCGAAGACCGCCGGTTATACGGAAGATGCTGTGGCGCAATGCATCACCAAACGCAGCTATGACACCTACCTGCGCACGAAGACCAAGGAGGTGCTGGCCAGTGGCGTCAACTCGACGCCTACCGTCACCGTCAACGGTAAGCAGGTCACCGACAGCACCGCGCTCATGACCCTGGGCGGTCTCGCCCCGCTCATTGCCGCTGGCTGAGGTCATCACCGGCCGATCGCGACGTGCACCAGGTACGCCGCGGACGCCAACGCGAGGATCAGATACAGACCGGGGAAGGCGACGTTGTAGAACACCCGCGCTCTGAGGTGGGCAACAATCGCGCCGACGAAGAACAGCACCAGCCCGATCCCAGCCGCCACGCCGACCCACGGCAACCAGACCAACCCGGCGACGAGCCCGACCGCACCCGCGAGTTTCAACGTCGCGAGATAGGGCAACGCTCCCTCGGGGACGTGCACTTCGGCGGAATTCTTCAGCACGACCCCGGCCCGCGCGTAGTCGGCGAGGGCGATGGACGCGTTCGCCACGACGCACACGATCGTAGCCACCAACAGCGCGATCATGCGTCGACTCCGCCCCGAACCGAGCACGGCACGACCACGTAATATCTTTGCGGCAGAATCACTTCCGGAATCGATGACACCCGGCCGCCGATCGGATCGATGATCGGCCCATGGGAATCGATCGGTATCGCCCCGAACGAGGTCCGGACCGTCTGTACGCTCATCAGCAGGTTACTTCCTCGAGTAATGGTGAACTTCGGAACCGAGATTGCTGGTCTCATCCATCCCGACGTCCCACACCTCGGAAAGGTGACACCCGGTGCTGACGGCTGTGGAATTCGAAGCGGCCCGCCCGCAACTGACCGCGCTGGCATTCCGGCTGCTCGGCTCGGTGCACGACGCCGAGGACGCCGTCCAGACCACCTGGATCAAGGCGTCCACCGCCGACACCACGCAGCTCCGCAACCCGGCGGCCTGGCTGACGACGGTGCTCACCCACATCTGCCTCGACCACCTCCGCACCCGGGATCGCCGCCGCGAGGAACCCCTGCTCGCGGACATGATCCCCGCCGAATCCCTGGCCGCGGACGAACGATATCTGCGGCGCGAGAACATCTCCCGAGCCCTGATGGTGGTCCTGGACCGCCTGACCCCACCCCAACGCGTCGCCTACGTCCTGCACGACCTGTTCGACGTCCCGTTCCGCGAGGTGGCGCGGACCCTCGCCACCACCACCGACAATGCGAAGAAACACGCCAGCCGGGCCCGTAGGCGAATCGACCGAACCGGCCCCGCGCCGACGACCACCGACGAGCAGGCCGCGATCGTCGACGCATTCCTCGACGCGGCCGCCGGTGGCGACATCGATCGCATGATCACCCTGATGACCGAGGACTGCGTACGCACCGCCGACCCCGCCCTCGTCCCGCCCGGCACGCCGCCCACGGTCACCGGCGCCCGCGCGGTCGCCGAGGAGACCAGACTGTTCGCCGACCGGATCCGCGTCACCGCGGCAATGCTGATCGACGGCCGCCGTACCCACGTCATCGCCCCCGGCGGTCACTTACTCGCGATTGTCGACGTCGTCGTTCGAGATGGCCTTGTCAGCCGCATCGAAATCGTTCGCCCCCAACCGATTCGGACGTGATCGGACACTCGCTGCCCCGGCTGACCGCGATCGCACCGATCACGTGCGGTACCACCGAGTACAGGAACCCATGAACGCGAGACCATCGTGGACACGACGCTGGGCGGATCACCGAGCATGGCATATCCCGCGACTCAGCCGAACGCGACCGCGAGATCCGCTGCCCGCCCGGTCAATTCACCCCCGGCTACCGCCTGCTCGATCGGCAGCATGCCCGAGGCCAGACCCAGCACAATGGCGGGATCGCCACGAAATACGGTGTCGGGCACGGTATCTCCGCAGAGCTCGACGCGGGCGCCCGTCCGCCCGACGTGCACGCTGACGATCACGTCGTCGACAGCCAGACCGACCGTGACGGATTCGTCGAATCGCTTGTCCCGCAACAGCGAATCCACCGCGACCACCAGCCAATGCCCCTGGAAGGCATCGCCCTGCGGGCCCGTGATCATCAGCGGGCTACTCCAATTCACCAGAGCGGCAACGGTATCGCGTAATTCGTGACCCCAGGGCGTGAGCATGTAGGCGACGCCGTTGCTCTCGGTGTCGAGCGTGCGCTCGACGACGCCCGCCTCCTCCAACTCCCGCAGCCGCTGAGCCAGCAGATTGGTCGCGATACCGGGCAGTCCGGCCTGCAACTGGCCGTAGCGAGCCGGTCCGACCAGCAGTTCACGCACGATGAGCAGGCTCCAGCGCCCACCGACCACGTCCAGCGCCCGCGCCAGGCCGCAGTATTGCCCGTAGGACCGTTTGGACGCCGAGCCGTCCGTACTTGACTTTCTCATACTCACTTGAGTGTATGCCCCGCACAGAACCCATTGCACGTGCCGTTATACAGCGGTACATTACTCATGTGCATAAAGAGGCCGGTGTTGCCACAACCTCCTGGTGGCGACGAGTCAGCGACGAGGTCGAGACGGTCGGCGTGGCCCCGGTGCCCGACGACCAGCGAACCGCAACTGCCGGAAAGCTTTTCATCACCTGGGCGATGACCGCGGCCTCGGCGATGACACCGCTGATCGGCGCGATTCTCTACCCCTACGGCCTCTGGTACACGATCGCCGCGATGGCGGTCAGCTGGCTGGTCTTCCTCGTCCCGTGCGGCCTGTTCTCCGAAATGGGCCGCGAACTGCCACTGACCGCGCTGGTGGTGGCCCGTCGCACCTACGGCCGGTCGGCGACATTCCTGCTCTCGACCCTGTTCTCCTTCGTCAACATGGCCTTCTTCGGACTCAATGCCGCGGGTGGAGCCCATATCCTCGCCGCCCTGACACACACCGCCGCGGCGCCCTGGTACTGGATCATCGGCGGATCGAACGTGCTGCTGGTGCTGTTCGGGTTCAAATGGCTCGAATACTTCTATCGCTACACCGCGGTGCTGTTCCTGGTCTGCTACGGCGCGCTGACCGTCTATCTGGCAACACACCATTCGCTACACGTCCCGGCGCAGACCACGCAAATGCAGTGGGGCACAGCGATTTCGGTGATCGGCGGCTTCTGCATCCTGTCCTGGACCTACAAGACCTCCACGGTCTCCCGATTCTGTCTCCCGGCCGACCGAACTCCCAAGCGCCGCTGGTACTTTCTCGCCCCCAGCCTGGGCATCATGCTGCCGAATCTGGCCATGGGTGTCATGGGCGCGTACTCGAAGGAGGCGACCGGTGACTGGAACATCGCCGTCGCCGGTGCGCACATTCCGGGGTGGGGCGCGGTGGCGGCGCTGGGTGTGGCGCTGGCGATCATGCACATCAACGCCATGAACCTCTACCCCGCGACCGTCGATATCCTGGTGTCCCTCAACACCATTCGCACCCCGCGCAACTGGGAACAGCCCATCGCGACGATCACCCTGGGCATTCTCGGCGTCCTGCTCGCCCAGGCCGGAATCCTCTCGCACGCCGAAACTTTCGTCACCGATGCCGGAGAACTGCTGGGCCCCTTCACTTTCGTCCTGATCGTCGACTGGCTCTGGGGCCTACGCGACAAACACGACATCGACAGCTATTTCCGCCCCGCCCGCACCACCGCCGAGCGATGGCACCTGCCTGCCCTGTGCTGTTTCCTGGCAGGTTTCGTCATCAGCTTCTACGGCACCCACTTCCTGCCCGCGGCCTTCTACCACGCCGTCCCGCTGAGCCTGGCCGGTTCCCTCGTCGCAGCCTTGAGCTACGCGGCCGTCCTGTTCGTACGGCGTCGCCGCTCGACCGACGACCCCCGCACCGTCGTCATCGAAACCGCCACCACCCCAGTGCACAACGCCTGAACCTCAGGCGGTCACCGAAGCCTTTCGTCATACGAAATACGTTGCGCCACAGAAGAAATCATCGACCGCCGAGCGATTCCCCGGAACGAGCCGATGCGAGGGCACGCACCAGATCGGCGTACATGGATCCGAACATCGCCGTATGGACCAGCGCCAGATGCAACTGGTGCACTCCGATTCGCTCCTCCCAGCCCGGGGCGAGCGGATGAATCTCCTGGTAGGCGGCGATAATCCGATCCAGGTGCGGTGTACCGGCGAACAGACGCAGCGTGGCGAGATCGGTCTCCCGGTGTCCACCGTGTGCGGCCGGATCGACCAGCCATACCTCGTCGCGACCCCAGAACAGATTCCCCGGATGCAGATCGCCGTGAATCCTGGCCGGTCCCGCACCCGGCGGATCGATGCTGTTCAGAGTCTTCTCGACTGCCGCGACATCAGCGGCCGTGAGCGCATCTTCATCCCTGGATTTACGCAGGTAAGGCTCGATCCGGCGGAGTCGGTACCACTCGATCCAAGCGGTGTCGCCGCTGGTCAGCGTGTTGTCCAGGGGTTCGGTGCCGATGTAACCCGGCCAGTCCGCGCCGAAATCCGGGCAAGGGGCCCGGTGCAGCACGGCCAGTCGCCGACCGAATTCCTCGGCGGCGGCCGAGCTCGGCTCACCGTGGCCGATCCACTCCAACGCGATCGCACTCGAATCCACCGCGACCACCTCGGGCACGCGCGGGCCGCCGGGCACCGCGAGCCACCGCAGGCCCGCGGCTTCGGCAGCGAAGAAACCCGCGGGCGGCGTCCCCGGTAGCCGTTTCGCGAACAGCTCACTGCCGTCGTCCAGCGTCAGCCGTTCCGCGACGCAGATATCGCCACCGGGCACCGGCGTCACCCGAATTCGCTGGTGTTCCAAGAACATTCCCAGCTGGCGTGGGTTGGCGCGCAGCCAATCGAGGTCCATCGCGGCGATGCTACGCCTCCGCCCGCTCAGCGCAATGCCTGCGCGGCCTCCTTGCCCTGCTCGATGTCGCGGGACGAGCAGCACAGCAGATCCACCCCCGCCTTGTCCGCGGCGATCGCCCGATTACCGGTCGAACCGTAGTTCGCGAGCGCCCCCGCCTCCAGCGCGTCGCTGACGACCAGCCCCCGGAAACCGAGCCGCTGCCGCAGATAGTTCTGGACGACGATCGGCGACATCCCCGCCGGACGATTCGCGTCCAACCCCGAATAGACGGCCCACGACATCATGACGTGCGCCACCCCCGCCCCGATCGCCCGATCGAACGGCACCATGTCGACCCCGGTCAATTCCTGCGCCGACAAGGTGATCGTGACGGGCCTTTCGTCCGTATTCGCCCCCGCGGGCGCGGCCCCCAGCCCGGGAAAGTGTTTCGCACAAGCCGAGATCCTGCTGCCCTGCAACGTCCGCACATACGCCTCCCCACACCCGGCCACCACTTCCGGCCGGTTGGAATAACTGCGCTGATACCGATCCAGGAAATCCCCCGCGCTTCGATACACATCGAGCACAGGCGCAAGATTCGCATCGAGATTCGCCGCGGCCAACACATGCGCGGCCCCCGCGGCCTGAGCATTCGCGGCGGCAACACTGTTCCCCGCCGCCCCCACCTGCTTGGCGGACGCCCCCGGCCCACCCGGCAACCGATTGACCTGCCCACCCTCCTGATCCGTGGTCAACATCAACGGCACCGGCGAAGCCTTCCGCAACTCCGCAGCCACCTCCGCAAGCTGCTGCGCGGACGCAATATTGTCGGCAAAAAAGATAACGCCCCCCACCTGACTCTTCGACGCCAACGTGAACAACTCCGCCGGAGGCTGCGTCCCCTTGTACGAGTAGATGACCCGCCGCCCAGCAGGCAGCGCCGAAGCCCGAGCACGCACCGCCGGAACCGCCGCAACCCCCAGCGCGACAGCGGACACCGAGGTCAAGAACCTACGCCGATCGAACATACGCATCACCCTGTTCGTTGATCAGAGCCGAATGAACCGCCCCCCACACTAACCGCCCAGCCCAGCGGCATTGCGGTTCGATCATTGCGGTCACCGGCGAGGTGACGTTCCGGAAATCCGCCAGAACCCGAAGGCATCCGGGAAGCAAGGGCAGTCCCAGACGGCCACTCTTCCGCGAGCGCTACGGCCCCCGCCATCGGCGGTTACTGGACCCGCAGCAACGACGTCGAAATCGATATCGTCGATGCCGACCGAGAGCCTGTCGCACACGACGACCCGATCCCGCTGATCGCAGTGACCCGATCCGGAGCGACAACCGATCACCTCGATGCCGTCTTCACCCCTGCGGACCTACTCGAGGCATGGCAGCCGCGGGCGTAGTGCGCACACTCACCGCAGCGTGAGGCAACATCCGAAACACCTTGCGCACCAACGGCACACGGGAGGACACAACGGAGTAGCTTGTATCCCGAAGCCGCGCAGTTGATCTCGCCGGACCGAGGGGGACACAGTTGATCGATCCGCGCCAGGTTGCCATCCTCGTCGAGGAGAACGGGGCCGTCATCGACAAGACCGCAAAGATCGAGACATTCCAGGAAAACCCGACGACGGTACAGATCGTCTATACCGGCCGGTCACAACCGTACAACTACCGACGACAACGAGTGACCATCCTGGACCGGCCAACTCCGGTCCGGCTCGACGCGAACCTGTGCGTAGAGGTCCACGGCAGCGTATGGACGAACGCGACGACCGTACTTCAATTCGGCCCCTGGACACGCGTCTTCTATCGCAAGGGAACCACGGAGACCTACCGCACCTACCCTGCCTCGGACGTCCATTTCGTGCACAGCGTCGCGCAGCACACCGGCCCGGCACAAATTCTCGCCTACTTGCGGGCGGCACTGCCGCCTCAGGACCCGCTGTACGACGTCTACGCGAAGCTGAAGTTCGTACACGCCGACAGTGCACTGGCCCGTTATCTCGAGGTCCGGCCCATCGAAACATCCGACAACGCCGTCACGCCGATCTTCCCATTCGCCAGCAACCTCAGCCAGAATCGAGCAGTAGAACAGGCTCTGCGCCAATCGATTTCGGTGATCGAGGGGCCGCCCGGCACCGGCAAGACACAGACCATCCTGAACCTGATCGCGAACATCATCTGCTCGGACCTGGGTACCGTCGGCGTCGTCTCGTTCAACAACGCCGCCGTGGACAATGTGCGTGACAAACTCGTCGACGAAGGCTTCGGATACGCGGTCGCAAATCTCGGCAATCAGGATAAACAGCAGAAATTCTTCGCCGCGCAGCCGACGCGAAATGCCGAGGTCCGTCGGCTGGTCGAGGCCGCCGCAATCCCGATGCCATCTCCGAAGCAAGTCGCCGACCTGGGCCGCACACTGCGCCGCTGGCAGGAGGCGGACCGCCGACTCGCACAAGCACGTCAGGAGATCGATGCCTATCTGCTCGAGCACCAGCACTTCGAGCACCACCTGGAGCGACACGAATTACCCGATCTGGATCGGCTCCCCCTGCTGCGACGATCACCGGAGCGCATTCTGGACTACCTCGCCGAAACCGCAATGGACGCAGACGAAACGGGCCGTATGCGGCAATTGGTCCGAAAGGTCCGGTCCTACCTCCGTTACGGCCCGACCGGGCAACTCGATGCCGATACCACCGAAGTAGTGCTCGCGCTGCAACGCACCTACTACGAACGACGGATCTCCGCGTTGCGGCACCGCATCGAACAGGCCGAAAAAGAGCTGCGCCGTGCGGATTTCGCGGGTAAGTCCGCCGAGCATCGCGAACTCTCGATACGGACACTGCGCGGAACACTGCAGCAGCGCTATGCGGCGATGTCGCCCACCACCTACACGCAGGACTCGTACCGGCGGTCCGGATTCGCGGCATTCGGTCGCGACTATCCGGTCATTCTGAGCACCTGTCACTCCCTCGCACGCAGCCTTCCGGACGGATACCTCCTGGATTACCTGATCATCGACGAATCGTCCCAGGTGAGTCTGTTGGCTGCGGCACCCGCGCTCGCCTGTGCCCGGACCGTGGTGATCGTCGGCGACCTGCGCCAACTTCAGCCCGTGGTGAAAGAGGTGACACCGAACGCCGCCGCGGCGCCGGCTCCGGCATACGACTACCTCGAGCACAGCATCCAGTCGTCATTTATCGACCTGTACGGCGAGGCGCTGACCAGCACGATGCTGCGCGAGCACTACCGTTGCGATCCTGCGATCATCGGATTCTGCAACAAGACGTTCTACGGCGGCCAGCTCGTTCCCTTCACCACCAGCACACCGGGCTCGCACCCACTGCGCGTGGTGCGCACCGTCGAGGGCAATCACATGCGCCAGCATCGTGATCGCGGCAGGTCCAATCAACGCGAAGTCGATGTCATCGTCCAGCAAGTAATTCCGCAGTACTGCTCGGACGTGGAGCCCGAGGACATCGGCATCACGACTCCCTATCGACGACAGGTGGACAAGCTCGCAGACTCCTCCCTGATCGAGGGCATCGCCAACGACACCGTGCACAAATTCCAGGGCAGGCAGAAGGAGGCGATCATCATGACCACCGTCCTGGACGAAACCTGGCGGGGCAGGCTCGGCACCGATTTCGTCGACGACCCGCACCTGGTCAATGTGGCAGTGTCGCGGGCGGGCAAGCGTTTCCTGCTCGTCACCAATCACAGTCTCATGCCGACCAGCCGCAACATCGGCGACCTGATCGGATACATCCAGTATCACAACCCGAACGAACCGCTGGTCGAGGGCAGCATCCTATCCGTGTTCGACCTGCTCTACCGCGACTACTCGGCCCGTCTGCAGCCGTTGGCCCGGCGATTGCGCACGGACCTGCGATACAAGTCCGAGAACATCATGCTGACCGTGTTGCGGGACATCCTCGCCGAGGATCCGTACACCCGCCTCGAGGTGGTGCCGCACGTCCTGCTGAACAGCACGCTGCCCGACCTCACCCGTCTGACAGCGGAACAGGCGACCTATGTACGAAATCGCGCGGAGCTCGACTTCGTCATCTACAACCGGATCACCCTGCGTCTCGTGCTGGCCATCGAAGTCGACGGCTTCAAGTTTCACGAGGACAACCCCGCACAACTGGCCAAGGACGCGCTGAAGAACGCCATCTGCGCCACTTACGAGATCCCACTGCTGCGCCTGCCCACCACCGGAAGTGAGGAGCACCGCAGGATCCGGGAGCGCTTGGACGCGCTCCTCGAACCTCCCGCCGGACCACGGTAACCTACTCCCGAGTCGGCATATGAAAGCTCATTTGCAATGTCGCGCAACAACACTCGGCGATAGATCCACGAAATCCATTTCAGCTCGGCTACTCTGGCCGAGTCACACCGTCGCCGCACGAATGTGACTCAGCGGGAACAACACTCGACACGCACCGGCACGAATCAACTGGGGAGAAGGTTCAACTTGTATTCGGCGG
Source organism: Nocardia macrotermitis (assembly GCF_009604405.1). GTDB lineage: Bacteria > Actinomycetota > Actinomycetes > Mycobacteriales > Mycobacteriaceae > Nocardia > Nocardia macrotermitis. The sequence continues at coordinate 140,464 of NZ_WEGK01000003.1, read as the reverse complement.
AAATCAATCGCAGACAACCCGCACTACTACTGCTCGCCATCGACCGATCGTTCTCCATGGCGGAACCTTGGGCCGAAACAGGCCAGTCGAAAGCGCAGGCGCTGGCTTTGGCGGTGAACAACCTCCTGGGCAATGCGGTTCTGCTGTGCAGCCGTGGCGACGAGCAGGTGCACGACTACTTCGAGGTCGGCGTGCTCGGGTACGGCGCGAAGGTCGGCGGCGCCCTGTACGGCACCGACGAGAGCCGCCTGATCGTGCCGGTCGGACACATTGCCGAGAACCCGTTACGTGTGGACACCGTTACCCGGCGCGTCCCAGACGGTGCGGGCGGGGTGATTTCGGAACAACAATACCTGCCGGTGTGGGTGGACCCGGTCGCCGACGGTGCGACACCGATGGTGGCAGCCTTCACTGCGATCGAGCCGGTGGTGGAATCCTGGTGCGCCGCACATCCATCCAGCTTTCCGCCGATCGTGATCAACGTGACCGATGGGATGAGCACCGATGGCGACCCCCGTGACGTCGTCGCCCGGATCCGCAAACTGGCCACCGACGACGGCCCGGCGCTGATATTCAATCTGCACCTGTCCGGAGTGCAGGGCCAGCAGGTCAGACTTCCGAATTCCGCTGCGGCACTGTCTGATCCCAATGCGGCGTTGCTGTACGAGCTGTCCAGCGAACTGCCACCCGCGATGCTCGAAGCCGCAGCCGCGATGGGATACCCGGTGCAGTCCGGGGCACGAGGATTCCTGTACAACGCGGACGCGACAACGGTGATCGACTTCCTCGACATCGGTACTCGGTCGGTCACGCCGACCGGACTCGCTGAGTTGACCGCAGGCGACTCGTCACACACCGAACCCCTGGACCCGGATGACGAGAACGACACGAACGGGTGATCTCCAGCGCTACAGCGACGCTGTGGTCAACGGTCAAAGACGGCAGAACCGTGAACCAGGACCGCGCCGGCGCAAGCACGGACCGGTTCGCGATCGCCGACGGCGCCTCCGACTCGGCGCGCGCCGAGGTATGGGCGGAAATCCTGGTGGAGGCGTATGTCCGGGAGCACATCGAGCCGTGGGACACCGCGGAGCTGCCCCGGCTACGTCACCGGTGGCGTGACGAGGTGCACCGACCGACACTACCGTGGCATTCGAAACAGAAGCTGAACTTGGGTGGGGCGACAACCTTCCTCGGGGTACGCCTGGCTCCCGATCACGCCTGTTACGACGTCACAGCCATCGGGGATTCGTGCCTGTTCCACTTTCGACGCGAGCAGCTGGTCGCGGCCGGCCCGGTGGACGGTCACGGGCGCTTCGGCCGTAAGCCGTGCACCATCCGATCCAGGTTCGACGATCCCGACGTATTCCGTAAGTCACTGTGGCGCTTCACAATTCCATACCAACGGGGAGACGTGCTGATACTCGCGACGGATGCGCTGTCGAAGTACCTGCTGCGCGCTCATGAGCAGGACCGGAAGGTCGATATGGCGGAGCACCTCGCCACGGAGGAATCGTTCACACGGTGGGTCGTCGACGCACGCGCCCACGACGGCCTCGACAACGACGACACCACCATCTGCGTGGTACGACTGTGACCAGGCTACCGTCGCCACGCGAATATCAACTGGCCGTACAGAATCCACAGCACGCCTTCGGCAACGACGCGACACTGCGAGACGGACAGGCTCGGACGAATGCGCTACGTCTGCCGGTCGCCGCCTCCGGCGGATTCGCCGTCACTTTCGATATCACCAGCGCCTCCGGGCGTTGGGCGGTGCGTTGTTTCCACAAGAACGACAACCAGAACCGGCGCCTGCCCGACCGATATCACGCCATCGGACAGTTCATAGATAGGCATCCCGAACTCGATTTCATGGTCCCGGTCCGATATCAGGACGACGGAATCAGGGTGAACGGCGAGCCGTTTCCGACGGTTCGGATGCGTTGGGCCGAGGGTGTGCCCTTGGGGACATGGTTGCAACGGTGGGCTGCGGAACCGAATCCGGACCCGATCAACCAGGTCTGCAACGCGATCCGCGAGGCCGAACAGCAATTGCAATCGCACGGCGCGGCGCACGGCGATCTCCAGCACGGCAACATCCTGGTGCGGCCGGACCACAGGATCTGGCTGATCGACTACGACGGCATGTACCTTCCCGAACTAGCGCACCTGGGCGCCATCGAGCAGGGACACCGCAATTACCAACATCCCGATCGCGGCCAACACTACGATGCCGAACTCGACAACTTTTCCGCCTACGGCATCCGCATGTCGCTGGCCGCACTCGCCCGTCGGCCGGAGTTGTGGGAAACATACGGCAAGACCGGCGAGAACATCCTGTTTCAGGCAACCGATTTCACCGATCCGGACAGTGCACCGATATTCGGCGAGTTGCTGCGGCTCGGTGAGCTGACCAAACACGTCGAGCGTTTCCAGCACGCCTGCCGGGCAGGCTACTCCCAGACCATCACCGCGCTGGCGGGTACGACGACCGCACGCAGCACCCGAGCACGCACTGTCGCAACGGGTTTGGTGGTGCACGCGCAAACCGGGACCACCGACCTGTTGCGACAGCTCGAAGGCGAGACAGTCACTGTATTCGGCACAGTGGCAGGAACGAAGGTTCCCTTCGAAGGCGTCGCTCTGATCAACCTGGGGGTCTACCAGAACGCGGAATTCGCTATCGTCGGCTTCGGCGAGGTCGCGAAGGACCTCTTCGACAAGTACGGCCGAAAGGCGCGGTCCGACAAGCTGCTCTCGTTGGAAGGCACGAAAGTCGCTGTCACGGGGACGATCTGGCTGTACGAGAGCAAACACTCCGACGAACTGACTCCCCAGATCGAGCTCGACCACGCCGGCTTCCTACAGATCCTCGACAAGAACCAGTACGAGGACCTCAGCAACAAGGCGAATCACCGCCAGGCGGCTGGTACGGAAGACGTGCTGGAAGAACCCGAATCGCAACCGCCGCCGAGAGCACCTCTGCCGCCGACACCGACACCATCACAACAGAGTCGATCACCGCAGGATCCGTGGTCCAACGCGCAACTACACGCGGACTTGAGCCACAGATACAAACCCCGGACCACACCGCAGCAACCGACGCCGGTGCCCCCGCCCACACCACCGAGCAGCACGACACCAACGGACAATCGGCCACCCCCGGTCCCACCGCAGTACCGTCAGGAACAGTTACGTCCGCCGAAGACCGGCGATACTCCGCCGTCTCCGCAACGACCGCCGCCGCGCGAATACATACCACCGCCACCACCGACGTCACTGCGACCAAGCAGAAGCGCCCGCGACATCGTGTGGCTGCTGCTGTTGATCGCGGCCCTGATCCTCGGCGTGGTCATCGTTCACCACTACCCGTCGCCGCGGCAGCAGCTACCCTCACCACAACAAACGACACGGACCAGCGGTTGATCACCCTGTACAGACCGAACTCGTCACCGGCGCAAGGCCGACCGTGGACACCACCACGTTGCGCTGCGAGATACCCGAACCGTCCGGAGACGGAGAAGTGATGCGCCGCACCGCATTCACCACACGCTTGTAGTTCGCGAGTGGCTCGCCCATTCAGATCACCCCACGGACCTACTCGAAGGGTGGTTGCCGCGCAGCCACGGATGTCCAAGCGCGTGACTCGAGCTGCGCGGCAATCTTCGTGGACGCGGCGACTAACTGTCCGCCGGTAGCGCGATCGTCGTGAAGCGGAAGAGATCGACCGGCCCGGTGAAGTTGGTCATCACTCCCAGCAGGCCCTGACAGGTGCGCTCGTCATAGAAGAAGATGCCGTTGCGCGCCCCGAGAAACCGAGGCCCGTGCCAGAACTCGAACTCCGGAATGTGTGTGGTCGGCTGCTGCCCTTGTGGCCGACTCCACCCTCGGCTGTCCGCGATGCGCTCGATCGCCGCGTCGATCAGCGGGCTCACGCCGGACTCACCGGCGCTCATGAAATCCGCCTTCGGCGCCAACTCGTCGTGGAAGTAATCCCACGGAACGATGAAATCCTTTGCTGTTCTGAGCAGTTCCCGCACCCGGAGCACTCGATCACGCAGGGCAGTGGGACTTTCGGCAGCCATGATGAACCCTCCCTTGTCCGATAGACACCGTCTGATCGGTGTCGGCTGCCAGCGTAACCAGACCCACCGACAAACTTTCCGAACTGCCGACCCACCCCGCGATCAGACAGCCACTACCCCTCAGCGGCGAGCTGTCCACACGCCGCAGCGATCTCCTGCCCCCGCGTATCCCGCACCGTACACGCCACCCCCTGCGCCTCCACCCGCCGAACAAACTCCCGCTCAACAGGTTTCGGCGACGCATCCCACTCCGAACCCGGCAGATCCGCACGCCACGGCTGATCGTTCACATCACGAATCAACGCATACTCGACCGACACCCGACGACCCGACCTATCCGCGTAATACCTTGCCGCATCAAGAACTTCGGACACCGACCAACGATTGTTCACCGGCACCAACGTATCCCGCAACTCATCATCCGGAGTATGCAACGACACAGCCAAAGTCACCGACAAACCCTCATCAGCAAGCTTGCGGATCGCCGGAGCCAGACCAACCGTCGACACCACCACACTGCGCTGCGAAATACCCAAACCATCCGGAGACGCAGAAGTGATACGACGCACCGCATTCACCACACGCTTGTAGTTCGCCAACGGCTCACCGATCACGACCGCTGGACAAGCCTCCTCACCCCCACAGACCTCGACAGCCTTATCGTTCCCCTGGGAGCGATAGCATCCGATTGTGTTGTACGCATCACATAAATCCGACTAATCGTCAGAATAGTAGCGATAACAGGTTCGAGTCGATGAGTGTCAGCATCAGGGCCCCGCCTCACACCGACGGCCGACGAAGTTCCTCGCGTCGCTGACCGATCATCCGGCTCAACCGACGCGTAGTTTTCTCGTCGAAGCCGATATCCGAGACGCGGTCGATCCATGGCTCGGACGAATCAACGATACGTACCAGGCTGCGCTTGATCGCACGTTCGGACACCCCCAGGTGACGGGCAGCTTCGATCCACCAGCGATAGATCAACTTTCCGTCTCGGCCATAGAGCCGTAGTGCCATGGGATCGTTCCAGGACAGGTAGGGCTGAGTTGTCAGGAGGTCGTAGGCCGGCGTGACTTCCCAGAGTCCGGTCGGGTTCTGCCTGATGGAGAGGTTCTTTCCGTGCAGGTCGCCGTTGCCGATCAGGTAACTGAACGCCGCGATCTCCAACATCCGGACGATTGCCAACGGATACGATCCGCCACCAGCGCTGACCGCTTCGGCAAGCGATCTCATCGCTTCCTGCAAGGTGATTCGGTATTTTGCCGCCGGATACCGACCGCCGACCTGACAAGCATCTTCCTGCGCCAGCTTGCGTACACCACTGCGTTCGACCACTCGATCGAAACGGTCGACGAACAGCGCGGTTCGCCCTCGGCCATCGGTTGCAATGCGGTGCTGCGGAACTTGGATGCCGCATGCTGCTGCCATGTCGAGGAAGAAGTTCTCGTTCTCCACCAGAAACGGGTGATCCGGCGGGTTGAGCTTCAGGATCGCCGGCCCGCGCGTGGTCGACAACGGAGTCGAGATCATCTGTGCGGATACCTTGACCTGCACACCTGGAAGTCCAGTGCGGTCGAATTCGTCAGCGTTCGTAGCCGTGACCTGCGCGAACAGGGAACCGAAATCCGCGTCGGAGGTGTCCGCACCATCGAAAACGGGCACCGGATCCAGCGGGCGATATCCGCCGGGGACCACTTGGACATCGCCTATCGCATCCCTGCCGACCGCCAGCAACAGGCTGAGATGATCGTCTTCACTGGTTCGCACGGCGGTCGTCATTGCACTGAGGCGCAATCCTTCAGGCAGCAGCCCGGCGAAGAAAGGCGGAACAGAACCCCCGGTGGCTCGGTACGTCCCATTGCTCTTGGGCAGAGTGAACGCGACCGGCGGCGCCACGGGTTCGGCAAGATATGAGTCGGTGTAGGAGAACCCCACCACATCGCCCGACCGTCGCAGATGGCCGGCGAGCACTCCGGCCTTATAGACGTCAGCTTCGTTGATCGACCGGAGAACGCCGGAATCCGGATAATCGGTCATCGCCGCGCGTTCCTCTCCTTACCAAGATCGACAGCATCGCGCGGAAGTCGATCTGCCGACCCCTGAGGCATTCCCACCAGGGTCGAGCCGAGCGCATTCAGCACACGAAGGGTGACTTCGAGCGTCGGCGAGGCCCGGCCGGCCTCGACATTGCGCACCGTCGACACGCCGACGTCAGCGAGATCCGCAAGATCGAGTTGCGTCAACCCGAGAACGTGGCGACGTTCTGCTACGAACTCTGCAAATGCGGTTAGCGGCCCGATATCCGCCCGGGTCCGCCTACGAGGCTGGGGTCGCGTCAACTGTGCTCCTATGCGCATACATGTGGCTTCGAACCCTGTTCGCCCCGGCAACGATCCGGCCGAACTATCACTGCGATAGCAACTATAAGCGCCACCAAAGTGGCCTACAGCATAAATTCCAGCCTTATCATCAGAATGACGACGATAGCACCCCAGAATTGCGACGAGTCACTCGCCGCTTCATCGCGCGCGGCTCACCGATCACAACAGGCATACAAACCATCTGACCAGCACCTACACCATTCAACCCAGATTCTTCCAGTAGGGGATGCAGGCATTGACCTCGTATGGACGGCCGCTCGACCCGGCCGATGTCGCCACGATGACCGGTCTCGAACCGGCCGCCGCCTTCGACGCCACGCTGATCACCGGAGGACTACCGGTCATCAGGCGCGGGCGAGGATGTCGAAGCGTTCCTTTCCCGGGAGTTGGCAGACCCTGTAAGCCCACTGGTCGTGTCCGCACAGCTGTCCCTGTCCGCCGAATTTCCAGACCAGACCCAGGCACGCCAGGTCGTGCACTCCACCAATACGACTGTGGCCCTTGGGCGTTACAGCCTGCGATGGAGAATCTGTTCCCTTCTATCTCAGCCGCAGGTTCGCACCAGATCCGACGACAGTCTCTGTGCAACCGGCGTGGCCCAAGGGAATCGATTGCGAACGACTGCCTAGCCTTCGGCGGCGAGCTGTCCACACGCCGCAGCGATCTCCTGCCCCCGCGTATCACGCACCGTACACGCCACCCCCTGCGCCTCCACCCGCCGAACAAACTCTCGCTCAACAGGTTTCGGCGACGCATCCCACTCCGAACCCGGCGTCGGATTCAACGGAATCAGATTCACATGAACCCGCGAACCCAAAGCCCTGTGCAACTTCGAACCCAACAGATCCGCACGCCACGGCTGATCGTTCACATCACGAATCAACGCATACTCGACCGACACCCGACGACCCGACCTATCCGCGTAATACCTTGCCGCATCAAGAACTTCGGACACCGACCAACGATTGTTCACCGGCACCAACGTATCCCGCAACTCATCATCCGGAGTATGCAACGACACAGCCAAAGTCACCGACAAACCCTCATCAGCAAGCTTGCGGATCGCCGGAGCCAGACCAACCGTCGACACCACCACACTGCGCTGCGAAATACCCAAACCATCCGGAGACGCAGAAGTGATACGACGCACCGCATTCACCACACGCTTGTAGTTCGCCAACGGCTCACCCATGCCCATGAACACGATGTTGGACAGGCGGCCGGGGCCGCCGGGGACCTCGTTGTCGCGGAGGGCGGCCGCTGCGGCGCGGACCTGGTCGACGATTTCGGCGGTGGACAGGTTGCGGTTGAGGCCGCCCTGGCCGGTGGCGCAGAAGGGGCACGCCATACCGCAGCCGGCCTGGCTGGAGATGCACAGGGTGTTGCGGTCGGGGTAGCGCATCAGGACCGACTCGAGGAGGGTGCCGTCGCCCGCGCGCCAGAGGGTCTTGCGGGTGGCGCCGTCGTCGCAGACGACGTGCCGGACCTCGGTCAGCAGCGGCGGGAACAGTGAGTCGGCCACCGTGGCGCGCAGTTGCGCGGGCAGATCGGTCATCTGCTCCGGATCGGCCACCAGCCGGCCGTAGTACTGCCGGGCGATCTGATCGGCCCGGAACTTGGGCAACCCCAGCTCCTGAACCGCCTTACGCCGCTCATCGGCATTGAGGTCGGCGAGATGCCGCGGCGGCATGCCGCGACGCGGAGCATCGAAAACGAGCGGGAGAGGGGTAGCCATAACCTCACCAGTGTCCCATCCACATCCGGCGCGGTGGGGCGCGGGCCCCGTCGACTCGATCACATGCGCGCGAAGACACACCCGTGCACGGAGAGGTTTCGGACGCCAACCTGCGTGCAGAACCGATAGCAATGGGTAATCATCGAGGTATGACCAGCGACGCCGCATCGAGCTCGGGCCCGGACACTCCTCCGCGGGCGTCTGCCGCTCCGGAATCACCCACGATCCCCGAGCCCGCCACCAGCTCGGAACCTCTCGCCGTCCCGGACACCACGACCCCCGACACCGCACCCGCGACCATCACCCGCCCGACCGGCAAGGACCCGCTGCGCACTCGCGCCGGAGCCACCTGGGTCAGCCTGGTCGCCGCCGCGATCATCGGCATCGTCCTGCTGATCTTCATCCTCCAGAACCTGAATCAGGCCCGCGTCACGCTGTTCTTCTGGAGTTTCGAGCTCCCGCTGGGCGTGACCATCCTGCTGTCACTGATCGCGGGATCGCTGGTCATGGGCCTGGCAGGCGGCTGGCGAATCCTTCAGTTGCGTCGCGCGGCCAAACGCGCCTGAAACCCGAACCAACCGCAGCCGAACCCCACCGCCGAGCACACCCGGACCGCCGAACGCGCTCGCCCCGGAACGCTACCGCCGCACCAACCGCCGAAAAGTAACCTTGTCGAACTCCCGCCCGAACTCGTCGACGGCGATCACATCCATCTCACTGGAGAACACCCCGGGCCGCACATCCACCCGGATGAACGAGTACCGGCTGTACCGCACCCGAGACCACTGCACCGCCTCGAACTGCTGCTTCCCGTCCGCATCCCACACCCCGCTGCGAGCGACCGCGGTATCGGGCAACACGTGCCCGCGATAACTCTCCCCGAAATCGAACTCCCCGTGCGCCGCCCCACCCCCGCCGACGACGTAGTACACGGTCCCGTCGGTTTCCGGATAGACGATCGAGTTGTCCCCCGCGACCCGCGTCGCCCGCCCGCCACGAATCGGATCCGTGCGCTCGAAACAGTGATTGTGCCCCTGCAACGCCAGATCCACGCCGTACCGATCGAACAGTTCCGCGAACGTCCCGCGCACCCCGCCGTCGCTGGCCCCGCCCACGCCCGTCGCGTAGGCGCACTCGTGGAAGAAGCACACGATGAAGTCCACCGCCGGATCGGCGCGATACCCCGCCAACGTCCGCTCCAGCCAATTCTTCTGTGCCCCACCGGAATACCCGAGATTCGCCTGATACTGATAGCACGCCTCGTTGGCATCGAGCGAGAGCACCGCGACATTCCCGTACCGGAACGAATACACCGACGGACAACCGGCCGGACCGTTCTCGGGCATATCCAGCCGCGCGGTCAGCCCGCCGTAGCCGTGCGTGCCGTACACCGCCTCCATATCGTGGTTGCCGGTGGCGAACATCCACGGCACCCGCGCGGCACTGCCCTCGATGGCCTGGAAATAGCTGTCCCAGACGAACGGGTTGTACGCGTCGATCTTCGGATTCTTCGAGGTCCCGCTGGGCACGAACCAGTCCGGCCCACCACCGTGCGAGGGATCGGCATAGGTGATGTCACCGGCCAGAATATGGAAATCCGGATTACACGCGACGATCTGCCGCTGAATCGCCTCGGCATTACGCGCACCGGGCGCATCGCCGTCGCCGTACTTGTTCCGGTAGGCCCCCGACCGCAAACCCGAAGGCCGCGTGGGCATGTCGTCGATCCCCTGATCCCCCATCATGGTGAACCGGAACGGTAGCAACGCCGCCCGCGAACTCGGCATCGCCGGCGCGGCCGACGCCACCTCACTCACGAAACCGTCGGACGTACGCCACCGGTAGAAGTGCGGAATCCGCCCCGGCAGCCCATCCACCGGCGCATGCACGTAGAATTGTTCGGCCGCGAGCACTCCCCCGTCGGTCCGCGGAATCTGGGTCAGCAGGTTACGCACCTGCCCCTCGACCCGTGCCCCCAACGCCGGAGTCGGACCGTGTTCGAGAAAAACCTTGGCGCGCCCCGGATTTCGCGACAACTGCGCCGAGAACCGCAGCTGACTCGACGCGTCCGGCCCGAATCCGGTGTGCCGCCCGGCCACCGCGAGTGGCGCACCCTCGGCATAGGCGAGCGCACCGAACGAGGACAGCCCCGCCACCATCGCCGCCGCGGTACTGCCACGCAGGATCGAACGACGGCTCACCGCATGCCGTTTCAGATACGACCGATGCCAGTCGTACTGCTCGTCCATCGTCATCCGGGCGGCCAGCGCCTCGGGAATTCCGGTATTCGGCGCGAGGCCGGGAGGGTTGAGCATGCTGACACCTTCGCGCCGAGAAACGGGAACCGGTATGCGACACATCCAAGTCGCGCAAGATTACCGATACCCGACAGCGTGATGAACGCAGTCTTCCCCCTCGCGGGGAACCGAACTCACAAAAGCGCGGTCAACACCAGCCACGACACGAACGCCGAGGGCAACATCGAATCGAGCCGGTCCATGATGCCGCCGTGACCGGGCAGCAACGTGCCCATATCCTTGATGCCCAACTCCCGCTTGATCTGCGATTCGATCAGATCACCACAGGTCGCCACCAGCACCACCGCGACGCCCAGCAGCACGCCGATCATCGAATTCGCCTGCAACAGCAGGGTCACCGTGAGCAGTCCACCGATGACGCAGAACACCAGGGACCCGCCGAAACCCTCCCAGGACTTCTTCGGACTGATCGCCGGAACCATCGGATGCCGCCCGAACAGCACCCCCGCCACATACCCGCCGACATCCGAGCAGACCACCAGGATCATGAACGTCAGCACCCGCAGATTGCCGCTCGGTTCGGACAGCATCAGCACCGCGAACGACGCCAGCAACGGGATCCAAGCCAGTACGAAAACCGTGATCGCGGTGTCGCGCAGGAAGTTTCGCGGTGTCGCGGCCAGGCCGTGATCGAACAGCCGCCACACCATGCAGCCCAGCGCCGTCAGCCCGAACGCCCCCGCGACGCCGTCGGCGCCGTACGGCCAGGCCAACCAGATCAACGCCTGCCCGCCCACCAGCAGCGGTATGCGCGGCACCAGGACGTCGGCCTCCCGCAGCCGCTTGGCGACCTCCCAGGTGGCGATCGCGATCGCCACCGCGATCACCCCGACCAGAATCCTCGGCGCGAACAGCAGAATCGCGATCAGGGACAGACCGAGGCCGAAGCCGACCGCCAGCGCGGCCGGTAGATTGCGTCCCGCCCGCGAGGACTTCGCCGCCTCGGGCTGCTCGGATTCGGACTGCACCTGCTCGCCCTCGGCGGACGCCTGCCCCGGACCGGCGGGAACCGCCTGACCCGGTGCGCCGGATGTACCGGCTGCTTCGCTCGCCGACATGCCCTCGTCGGCCGCGGCTTGTTCGGCCACGATTGTCCCGTCGCTCACGACTCCGCCTCGCTGGCGCTCGGCTCCGCCGTGCGCGACGCGCGCTGTCTTATCGGTTCACTCCGCTTCGCTGCGCTCACGACTCCGCCTCGCTGGCGCTCGGCTCCGCCGTGCGCGACGCGCGCTGTCTTATCGGTTCACTCCGCTTCGCTGCGCTCACGTATCCGTCCACTCCGTCCCCGCCCCGGGCAGGCACTCGCGCCCGGGGCCGTCAGACCTCGAGCAGCTCCGATTCCTTGTGCTTGACCAGTTCATCGATCTGCGCCACGTACTTCTGCGTGGTCTTGTCCAATTCCTTCTCGGCGCGGCCCACTTCGTCCTCGCCGGCCTCGCCGTCCTTCTGGATGCGGTTCAGCTCGTCCATCGTCTTGCGCCGCACGTTGCGGATGGAGATCTTGGCGTCCTCGCCCTTGCCTTTGGCCTGCTTGACCAGTTCGCGACGGCGTTCCTCGGTGAGCTGCGGCACCGAGATGCGGATGATGTTGCCGTCGTTGGTCGGGTTGACGCCCAGATCCGAATTGCGGATCGCGGTCTCGATCGCCTGCAACTGACCGGTCTCATACGGCTTGATGACCACCATGCGGGGTTCGGGCACGTTGATACTCGACACCTGGGTGATCGGGGTCGGCGAGCCGTAGTAGTCGATGACGATCCGCGAGAACATGCTCGGGTTCGCCCGACCGGTGCGAATGGAGCCGAGGTCGTCCTTCGCCACCGTGACGGCCTTCTCCATCTTCTCCTCGGAGTCGAAGAGTGCTTCCTCAATCACGACCGTTTCCTCCACAGCGTTAGTCGTTGTCGGTTCCGGGATCACGAGGGCGGGTGTCGCACGAGACAACCGCTCCCGACGCTCGTCAGGACCGAACCAGTGTGCCGATCTTCTCACCGGACACCGCGCGGGCGATATTGCCCTTGGTCAGAAGATTGAACACCAGCATCGGCATCTGGTTGTCCATACAGAGACTGAAGGCGGTGGCGTCGGCCACCTTGAGCCCGCGTTCGATGACCTCCTTGTGGGTGATCTCGGAGTACATCGTCGCGTCCGGATCGATCCGGGGGTCGGCATTGAACACGCCGTCGACCGCCTTGGCCATCAGCACGACCTCCGCGCCGATCTCCAGCGCGCGCTGGGCGGCGGTGGTGTCGGTGGAGAAGTACGGCATACCCATGCCCGCGCCGAAGATCACCACGCGGCCCTTCTCCAGGTGCCGCTTGGCGCGCAACGGGATGTAGGGCTCGGCGACCTGCCCCATCGTGATCGCCGTCTGCACCCGGGTGTCCACACCCTGCTTCTGTAGAAAGTCTTGCAGCGCAAGGCTGTTCATCACGGTGCCGAGCATGCCCATGTAGTCCGAGCGGGCCCGCTCCATACCGCGGTCCTCGAGCTCCGCGCCGCGGAAGAAGTTGCCGCCGCCGATCACCACCGCCACCTGAACGCCGGTCGCGACCACCTCCGCGATCTGCTCGGCGACGGTCTGCACGACATCCGGGTCGAGCCCTACGTTGCCGCCGCCGAACATCTCTCCTCCCAGTTTGAGGAGTACTCGGCGATAGCCCTCACGAGCCGGTTCCGGGTCCGACATCTGTCTCCTTCTCCTGGGCGGAACGCCATGCACACGCGAAAAGACCATCCGGTGTCGCAGCGAGCACGGGATGGTGACAAAAAGCTCCGTCCATCCTGCCCTATGCCGGGTCGGGATGTGGAGCCGACCCTGATTCGATGCACGGAGGGCTCCCCGCGCACTGCACGGGGAGCCCTCCGGAATCGATCCCGGCCGGTCAGGCCTGGCCGACCTCGAAGCGAGCGAAACGGGTCACGGTGACACCGGCCGCGTCCAGCTGCGCCTTGACGGTCTTCTTGTTGTCGGTCACCGACGGCTGCTCCAGCAGGACGACGTCCTTGTAGAAGCCGTTCACCCGGCCCTCGACGATCTTCGGCAGGGCGGCCTCGGGCTTGCCCTCCTCCTTGGCAGTCGCCTCGGCGATCTCGCGCTCCTTGGCGACCAGATCCGCGGGGACGTCCTCGCGGGTCAGGTACTTCGCCTTCAGCGCGGCGACCTGCATACCGGCGGCGCGAGCGGCCTCGGCGGCACCCTCGCCCTCGCCCTGGTACTCGACCAGCACGCCGACGGCGGGCGGCAGGTCGGTGGCGCGCTTGTGCAGGTAGGTCGCGACCGGGCCCTCGAAGGCAACGACGCGACGCAGCTCGAGCTTCTCGCCGATCTTGGCGGCCAGCTCCTGCACGGCCTGATCGACGGTCTTACCGCCGAGGTCGACGGCCTTGAGCGCGTCCAGGTCGGCCGGGCGCGCCTTGGCGGCGGCCTCGACGACCTGGGTGGCCAGCGTCTGGAACTCGGCGTTCTTGGCGACGAAGTCGGTCTCCGAGTTGATCTCGACCATCACGCCGTCCTGCGCGGCGACCAGGCCCTCGGCGGTGGCGCGCTCGGCACGCTTGCCGACGTCCTTGGCGCCCTTGATGCGGAGCACCTCGACGGCCTTGTCGAAGTCGCCGTCGGTCTCCTCCAGGGCCTTCTTGCAGTCCATCATGCCGGAGCCGGTGAGCTCACGGAGCCGCTTGACGTCAGCGGCGGTGTAGTTCGCCATCCTGGCGAGCCTCCTTAACGGGGAGAGTGGGTCAGGTCGTAGCACCACCATGCCGACCGCTTCCGAACAGGAAGGGCCGGCACGGTGAACAAATCCGGTTGTGGCGGCAACTCGCGTGCTACCGCCACGGACGCGTCGGTCAGCTCTCGGCGGCAGCCGAAGCCGGTTCGGCGGCGGGGGCTTCCGCGGCCTCGTCGGCGGCCGGAGTCGCCTGCGCCAGCAGTTCCTGCTCCCACTCGGCGAGCGGCTCACCGGCGCCGGCCTCGGGCTTCACATCGCCGCTGGCACGCGCGGCACGAGCCTGCACACCCTCGGCGACCGCGGAGGCGACGACCTTGGTCAGCAGCGCGGCCGAGCGGATCGCGTCGTCGTTACCCGGGATCGGGTAGTCGACCAGGTCGGGGTCGCAGTTGGTGTCCAGGATCGCGATGACCGGGATGTTCAGCTTGCGAGCCTCGCCGACGGCGATGTGCTCCTTGTTGGTGTCGACGACCCAGATGGCCGAGGGGACCTTGGCCATGTCCCGGATGCCGCCGAGGGTGCGCTCCAGCTTGTTCTTCTCACGCGTGAGCATGAGGATTTCCTTCTTGGTGCGACCCTCGAAACCGCCGGTCTGCTCCATCGACTCCAGCTCCTTCAGGCGCTGCAGCCGCTTGTGGACGGTCGAGAAGTTGGTGAGCATGCCACCGAGCCAGCGCTGGTTCACATACGGCATGCCGACGCGGGTGGCCTCGGCGGCGATGGATTCCTGCGCCTGCTTCTTGGTGCCGACGAACAGCACGGTGCCGCCGTGGGCGACGGTCTCCTTGACGAATTCGTACGCCTTGTCGATGTACGTCAGGGTCTGCTGCAGGTCGATGATGTAGATGCCGTTGCGGTCGGTGAAGATGAACCGCTTCATCTTCGGGTTCCACCGGCGGGTCTGGTGCCCGAAGTGCGCGCCGCTGTCGAGCAGCTGCTTCATAGTTACGACAGCCATGGCTGCGTATCCTCTTTCGTTGCTGGTTGTCGCAGAGATCGGCGACCTCTGCCCTGGCGTCCACGGCCGCCGGAACCCCTGCACGGGGACCAGCCGACGGCTTGTGCGCTGGACGCGCGAAGTCGGTCCCGGGAATGAGCGGACCGCCGAACCAGTCTACGAGTTTGCGGGCGGAACTCCTAAACGGGGTGTTCCGGGAAAGAAATGCGAGGTGAACGCGGGGACTCGCGCGGTGGAATTCGGGGCGCGGGGGGCGCTCACGGTGTTCGGCAAATCAGAACACGTGCGTATTCACAGCGTCGAAGTTGTCCACACTCGCCGAAGACGGGGTTTCGCGACACGTTCGCGCTCGGCACGGTGGGGTCATGCGCTGGATCATCGCGATCGTGCTGGGCTGGCTGGTGTTGCCGATGCTGCTGCCCATGCCCCGGGCCGTAGCCGTTGCCGGGGCGTTCGACTGGCCGCTGCATCCGCGGCCGCCGGTGGTGCGGCGGTTCGATCGGCCGGTGCACGACTGGCTGCCCGGGCATCGCGGAGTCGATCTCGGCGGTGCGCCCGGGCAGCCGGTGCTCGCGGCCGGGGACGGGTTCGTCGTGTTCGCGGGCGAGGTGGCGGGGAAGCCGGTGGTCTCGGTGGATCACGCGGGCGGGTTGCGGACCACCTATGAACCGGTGCGCGCGTCGGTTACGGTGGGGCGCAAGGTTTTTCGAGGTGAGGTGCTGGGCGTGCTGAAGGCCGGGCATCCGGGATGCGCCGGAGCCTGCCTGCACTGGGGAGTGCGGCGTGGGCGCGAGTATCTCGATCCGCTCGGGCTCGTTCACCTCGCGCCGCTACGCCTCGAACCGGTGCAGGGGCGGCCGCCCTAGCTGGTGGCCTACCGCCGCGCGCCGGTCGGCTCGACACCCTCGCGCTCGGCCAGCTCGCGCTTCCACTGCCGGAAGGTCTCCTCGGTGCGGCCGCGACGCCAGTAGCCCGAGATGGAGGCGTGATCGGCGGGGACGCCGCGCTCCTTGCGGATGTAGGGGCGCAGTTCGTGCATGACGACCTGCGCCTCGCCGTGGATGAAGACGTGCACCTTGCCGTCCCGCCATGGTTCGGCGAGCACGGCCTCGGCGAGGGCGACACCCGGCTCGCGGTCGCCGCGATGCACCCAGTCCAGTTCCACACCGGCCGGCCGGGTGAAGTCCAATTCGTCTGCGGGACCGGCGATCTCGACGAACACGCGGCCCACCGCCTGCTCGGGCAGCGCGGCGCAGGCGGCCGAGATGGCGGGCAGGGCCGATTCGTCGCCCGCGAGCAGATGCCAATCGGCATCGAGCTTCGGCGCGTAGGCACCGCCCGGGCCCGCCAGCACGAGTTCATCGCCGGGCTGCGCCGCGGCAGCCCACGGACCGGCCGCGCCCTCCGCGCCGTGGTAGACGAAATCGATGGCGATCTGTTCGAGGTCGGGATCGATGGAGCGGACCGTGTAGGTGCGCGTGATGGGGCCGTCCTCGCCCGGGATCTGCAATTTGACGTAGGCGTCGGTGAAACCGTTGGGCGTGAAGGACGCGAATCCCGGACCGCCCAGGTGCACCCGGATCAGATGGTCGGTCAGGCGCTCGGTGCGCCGGACGACGAAGGACAACGGTGTACGAGCCACAAGGCACCTCCAGTAATTAGGATTACCTAAGGAAGGTTAGCATGAAGTATCGACGATAGCTCGCGATATGTCTTCGATAATAGTTGAGGCGGGAGACGGCGTCGTCGGCCAGGATGGGGAGATGGCCGACGAATCCGATGCTCCGCCCTTCACCTATCCCGAAACCGGCGCGACGAGCAGGGAATTCCCGGCCGGCTACCACCATTTCCGGCTGCGGCGGCGGATCGGCGCTGGCCGCGACCTGTTCGAATCGGCGGCCGAGCAGGTCCTCACCTATCGCATGCAGCGCGGCGCCGGCATCTTCGGTTCGGCGAGCACACCGTCCGCGACGCCCGGCACCGCACTGACCGTCCGCCTGGGCATCGGCCCCTTGGCCATCACCGCGCCCTGCCGCGTCGTCTACGTCCTGAACGAGCCCGACCGTCGCGGCTTCGCCTACGGCACCCTGCCCGGACACCCCGAAATCGGCGAGGAACTGTTCGCCGTCGACTACGACCCCACCGACGACTCCGTCCACGGCCTGGTCGCCGCCTTCTCCCGCCCCGGAACCTGGTACACCCGCCTCGGCGGCCCGGTGACCCGCCGCCTCCAGCACTACATGGCCGGGAAGTACGTCGACGCCATCCGCCCCGCCTGACCCGCGACCAAGAGTAGACACACTCCGGATAGCTGCCCGCCTGTATCAGATTCACCGAATTCGACTGTGCCCGTGCTGTATTCATCGTTTCCATACAGACGATGCATTCGGCCCGATACGCCGCCTTCGTGTGCCGGCTCTTCGGACAGCATTGCTTCGAGGAGCGCCATCACCGGCATGCGGGGGCAGCCGAGCGGACTCTGCGGCGACAGTCCGGCTCAGGCGCGGGGGTGGGCCTGGTCGTGGACGTTGCGGAGGCGTTCGACGGAGACGTGGGTGTAGAGCTGGGTGGTGGCCATGCTGGCGTGGCCGAGGAGTTCCTGGACGATGCGCAGGTCTGCGCCGCCCTCGAGCAGGTGGGTGGCGGCGGTGTGACGGAGGCCGTGCGGGCCCAGGTCGGGGGCTCCGGGGATGGCCGAAACCACCTCGTGCACAACGGTTCTGGCTTGACGTTGGTCGAGTCGGCGACCGCGGCGGCCCAGTAGCAGGGCGCGACCGGACTCGGCGTTGGCGAAGGCCGGGCGGCCCGAGCGCAGCCAGCTCTCGAGCGCCTCGTCGGCGGGGGCGCCGAACGGGACCGCGCGCTCCTTGTTGCCCTTGCCAAGTACGCGAGCCAGGCGACGTTCCCGATCGATATCGTCGATGTCCAGGCCGCACAGCTCGCTGACCCGGATACCCGTGGCGTAGAGCAGCTCGACGATCAGCCTGTCCCGCAATGCCATCGGATCATGTTGTGCCGCACCGGATTGCGCGGCATCCATAACATCGGCGGCCTGTTCACGGCCGAGTACCGAGGGCAGCACCCGATGCGCCCGCGCCGATCCGAGTCGCGGCCCGGGATCGATCGCCAGCCGCCCGGTGTGGGTGAGCCAGGCGGTGAAGGTGCGAGCGGCCGATGCCCGCCGCGCCATCGTGGTGCGCGCCGCCCCGGCCCCGGACTGCACGGACAACCAGGACCGCAGCAACGGCAGGTCGATCTCCCCCACGCCGGAATCTGCCGCCCGAGAACACAGGTGCAGCAGCAGCGACCGCGCATCGCCCACATACGCACGAACCGTATGCGCGGACCGGTTGCGTCCGAGCCGCAGATGCCGCCCGTACTCCAGCAGCAACGCCTCCAGATCCTCGGGCAGTGCATCCATCCCTCCACACTCACCGACCCCCGCCCACCTGACAAGTCACCGCACCGGATTCACCCCTCGACCATGTGCGTGCACTGTCCTCACCGCCGGCGTCGTCCATCATCCGAAGCACAGCAACGGTCGACTGTCGGCCTGCCGGTTCGCCGCTGATCGTCGTTCGAGACGTGGCGCCCCGCCCCCGGCTATCGACCACGTCTCGTGGTTCTGAACCAGCCGGATTCGTCGCAGCCGACAAGTCCGGCGAGGTCCAGGGCTGCCAGTGCGGCACGGACAGCGGGGAGCGAGAGGCCGGACTCGCCGGACAGCTCGAGGGGGATCCGTGCGCCGGATCTCGGCAGAGCGGCGTAGACGAGGGCCTCGTCACCGTCGAGGGCTCGCTCCGGGACGGGCGCGTCGGCGGGCAGGGACAGGTGCAGTGGACCTGCCTCGTCGACGATCTCCTCGGCGCGGCTCACCAGCACGGCTTCGCCCTCACGGATCATCCGATGGCAGCCCGCCGAGGACGCGGAGGTGACCGGACCGGGGATCGCGAGGGCCGGACGCCCGAGTCGGCGAGCCCATTTCACGGTGTTGCGCGCGCCGCTGCGCAATCCCGCCTCCACCACCAGCACGCCGTCTGCCAACGCGGCGATGATCCGATTCCGTGCCAGGAAGTGATGTTTGTGCGCGGTGGCGCCGGGCGGATATTCGCTGACCACCAGGCCGGTTTCGGCGATCTCGGCCAGCAACCGGGCATGCGCGGCCGGATAGGGCCGATCCACACCGCAGGCCAGCACCGCGATCGTCGGCGCACCGGCGGCCAGCGCCGCGCGGTGTGCGGCACCATCGATCCCGAACGCCGCCCCGGAAACGATCGTCCACCTCTGCGCCGCCAGATCACCGACGATCTCCCCGGTGACCCGCTCGCCATACCCGGTACTACATCGCGCACCCACCACGGCCAGCGCCTTTTCGCTCGCGGTCAGCAACGATCCCGGCCCCCGCACCCACAACACCAGCGGCACCGCCGCCCCCGGATCCCGCGCCGCGTCGAGCTGCCCGAGCCCCAGCATCCGCCACGCGGGCCACTCCGGATCATCGGGCGTCACCACCCGCCCACCCGACTCCAGAATGCTGGCCAAATCCCTTTCCGCACAATCACTCCCACGCCGCTGCTCGGTCGCCCCACGCAACGACTCGGGCAGATCACACTCCCGCACCGCCCGCGCCGCCTCGACCACCCCCACCCGCTCGATCAACCCCGACAACGCCGCACACGGCCCCTGCACAACCCGCGACAGATAAACCCAAGCCAACCTCCGCTCATCCCCATCTTCAGCGAAACCACCTGAGGCACAGAGGTTCCCATAGCCACCCGAGTCCAGCTCCACATATTCCTCCCCGGTACCGGTGCGCAGTATCGACTCCTCGTATGCCCCCGCGCCCGCACAACCATCGCGCCCCACCACCGTCTCCTCCTCCAGCACCACCGCCCCCGAACCGGAGGGCTCGCCGAAAGCCGTTCCCCCGCAGATCGACACCCCGGCCCCATCGGCGCTACGCGGCATCGGATCCGCACGGCCCGGTATTTCCCCCGAGCCATCGCCGTAGCCGGATGCCGATTCGCGACCGATCGTGGGACCGACATCGATGGGTTCCCGCGCCGCCGAATACTCTTCCGACACAGTGGAATCGGCATATTCGGCGGGTGTCGAGGCCCAGCGCGCCCGAGGCTGCCCGCCGCTCATGCCGCACCGCGCTGGCGGAAGTTCAACGCCTGCATGACGTCCTGGGTGCCGGGAATCTCGCCGCCGCGCAGGTCGCAGATGGTCCAGGCGACCCGGATGGCGCGGTCGGCGCCGCGGGCGGACATTCGGCCCAAGCGTAGGGCGTTCTCCACGGGGGCCAGGGCTTCGGGTGGTAGCCGGAAACGTTGGCGCAGCGTGTGTCCCGGGACCTCGGCGTTGGTGGTCCAGCCGTACTCCTGCCAGCGCACGGCGGCTGCCTTGCGGGCCGCCTCGACCCGGCCCCGGACCACCGCGCTGCTCTCCGCCCCCGAGGCGGCGAACGCGCCGGAGGCCTGCCCGTGCATCTGCACCCAGATATCGATGCGGTCCATCAGCGGCCCGGACAACTTGCCGAGATAACGTCGCCGCGCGAGCGGTGCGCAGATGCAGTCGACATCGCGCGCGGGCGCGCACGGGCAGGGATTGGCCGCCAGCACCAGCTGGAAACGTGCCGGATAGCGGGCCACGCCGTCCCGTCTGGCGATGCGGATCTCGCCCTCCTCCAACGGAGTTCGCAATGCCTCCAGCACCTTCGTGCCGATCTCCGCGCACTCGTCCAGGAACAACACCCCGCGATGGGCACAACTGACCGCGCCCGGACGCGCCGAACCGGACCCGCCGCCGACCATCGCGGTGACCGAGGTCGAATGATGTGGTGCGACGAACGGCGGGACGGTGATCAGCGGATGATCGCCCGGCAGGATGCCCGCCACCGAATGGATCGCGGTCACCTCCAGCGACTCGCGTTCGGTCAACATCGGCAGCAGGCTCGGAAGACGTTGCGCCAACATGGTTTTGCCGATTCCTGGCGGCCCGGTCAGCAGCACGTGGTGGCCACCCGCGGCGGCCACCTCCAATGCCCACCGCGCCTCGTCCTGCCCGATCACCTCGTTGAGATCACCGCTGGGCCGCTCGGACGAGGGAAGCATGCCCTCGGGCGGACGCAACTCCCCCTCACCACGCAACCAGTCGACCAATTCGCGCAGGGTCGCCGCGCCGAGCACCTTGATCCCGTCGACCAGACTCGCCTCGGCAAGTGCGGATTCCGGCACAATGGCCGTACTCCGGCCCGCCGCCCGCGCGGCCAGCACGGCGGGCAGCACCCCGCGCGCCCGCCTGACCCGCCCGTCCAGCGCCAGCTCCCCCAGCAGCACCGCCCCCTCCAGCCGCGCCGAGGGCACCGCATCCCCCGCATCCAGCACGGCCGCGGCCAACGCCAGATCGTAGACACTGCCGACCTTCGGCAACGTCGCCGGTGACAACGCCAGAATCACCCGGCCGTCCGGCCATTTCTCACCCGAATTGGTCACCGCCGCCCGCACCCGATCGCGAGACTCGTTCAGCGTCGTATCGGGCAGCCCGACCAGGTGGATCGACGGCAACCCCTGCCCGATATCGGCCTCGATCTCCACCAACTGCCCGTCCACCCCGGTCACCGCCACGGAGAACGCCCGCCCCAGCGCCATCAGAACACCGCTTTCAGATGTTCGATGACCGGCTCGGACTCCCGCTCGATCAGCACCGACACCACGTCGAAGCGGATCTGCCGCCATGCCCCCTGCTGCTCGTTGAGCCACAGCAGCGCCAATCGTCTGATGCGCTGCTGCTTGGTGAAGGTCACCGCCTCGGCCGGTGAGCCGAACTTACGGCCCGGACGCGTCTTCACCTCGACGAATGCGGTCACCTCCGCATCGCGCGCGATCAGATCCAGCTCGCCGTACCGACAACGCCAGTTCCGCGCGACGATCTCCATCCCGGCCGCACGCAGATACTGTGCCGCCAGCTCTTCCCCGTGTGCGCCGAGCGCAAGATTATGTGCCACCCGCTCAGGATGGCCGGACCACACTCCCGCCCGATCCCGCCGACCTGGGAAAACAGAAAGTCTGTGGATAACCCCCGTCTGGGGACAACACGCGCACGACACGCGCGCCGTCGCCCCGAACGACTACTCCGGCAGACGCAGGTCCGGCTTCTCCAGCTCTTCGATGTTGACGTCCTTGAACGTGATGACCCGGACATGCTTGACGAAGCGCGCGGGCCGGTACATGTCCCACACCCATGCGTCGGACATGCGCACTTCGAAATACACCTCGCCATCGGCGTTCTGCGGCCGTAGTTCGACGGAATTGGCCAGGTAGAAGCGGCGTTCGGTCTCCACCACGTACGAGAACTGACCGACGATGTCCTTGTACTCCCGGTACAGCGAGAGTTCCATCTCGGTTTCGTACTTCTCGAGGTCCTCGGCACTCATCTGGTGGAAAGTCCTCCTGGTTCACGACGCCGCCCCCGGCGGGCTCGCCTCACTGCGTGTTCTGACATCATCTCGCATGCGCGGCGTCGGTAGCCAACCGCCTCGCTCCGGCCCCGGCGCGACGGACCGGACCGGCATCCTCCCCACCGATCATCCGCACATTGCGCCAGCTCCGCCGGTGTTCGTCGCTGGGTCCGAGCCGATCCAGCGCCGCGGTGTGCTCGGGCGTGTTGTATCCCTTGTGCGTCGCGAAACCGTAGCCGGGAAACTGCTGGTCCAATTCGACCATCATCCGGTCGCGGGTCACCTTGGCCAGAATGCTGGCCGCGGCGATGCAGGCCGCCGTCGCGTCGCCGCCGATCACCGGCAGCGAGGGTTCCGCGATACCGGGCACCTTGAAACCGTCGGTGAGCACATAACCGGGCCGCTGATCCAGCCCTGCCACCGCCCGCCGCATGCCCTCGATATTGGCGACGTGGATGCCGATCGCGTCGATCTCCCAGGCCGGAATCACCACCACCCGCCAGGCCAGGGCCCGGCGCTGGATGATCGGGAACAGCTCCTCGCGCACGGATTCGGTGAGTTTCTTGGAATCGTCCAGACCGGCCAGCGAATCGTAGGCCTTGGGCGCGAGCAGGCAGGCCGCGACCACGAGCGGCCCCGCACAGCATCCCCGCCCCGCCTCGTCCACCCCGGCGACCGGCCCCAGACCACTGCGGATCAGCGCCGCCTCGAGCGTGCGCAGACCACTTGCCCTGCGCATCACCACTCGCGGCGGCCAGTCCCCGGTTCGCTGCCCGTTGCGCGCCACTGCACCCACCGTTCGATTATCCGTTCGCTTCTCGCGGCCGCATCCGCCGGACCACCCGCACGTCCGGCGCGGCGATCAGTTCGTCTGCGGATTCTGGGCTCGCACCGGCCCGATCCGACTCGGCGGCCAGATCTTGAACACCGCTTTACCGCGCACATCCTTCACCGGGACGGTGCCGGAGTACTCGTCGTCCTGGTGGGCACGCGAATCGGCGGATTCGTTGCGGTTGTCGCCCATCACCCACAAGTTGCCCGCGGGCACCTTGATCGGCCCGAACTCCCGCCCGACCGGGTTGATCGACAACCCCATCGGCGTCTTGACCGCGAACGGCTGACCCGGCTGATACGGGTACAGGTACCGGGCGTACGGCTCGTCCAGTGGTTTGCCGTCGACGAGCACCCGCCCCTGCGCGTCACAGCACTGCACGGTCTGACCACCCACCGCGATCACCCGCTTGACCAGGTCGTTCTCATCCGGCGGCACCAGACCGAAGAACGAGAAGAAATTCTGCACACCCCGCACGACGACATTGCTGGAGCGATTCGTGTGGTACTCCTTGTTCCACGATCCGCTCGGCCCGACGAACACGACCACATCACCCGGTTTCGGATCGCTGAAGTCGTAGGTCAACTTCTCGACATAGATCCGGTCCCCGGTACACCCGGGGCAACCGTGCAACGTCGGCTCCATCGACTGCGACGGAATCACGTACGGCCGACCGATGAACGTCACCACCAACGCCGCGATCACCGCCGCGATCACGATCAGAATCGGCAGCTCCTGCCAGAACGGCCGCTGCTTCTTCTGCTTCTTCCCCCGCGATCGCCGACGGCGCGGCACCGGCGCGTTCGCAGCGTCGTCGTCCCCTTCGGTCGACGCCCCCGAGTCGAATTCGTCTGCCACGCCGAACAGGTTATCCCGCCCCCATCCACGGTCATTACCGGGATGTCGACAAGTGCCGCAACGCGTTCGGCGTGGCGCGCTCAGTTCGCCTGCGGGTTCTGCGATCGCACCGGCCCGATCCGCTTCAGCGGCCAGATCTTGAACACCGCCTTGCCGCGCACGTTCGCGATCGGCACGGTTCCGGTGTACTGATCGTCGATGTGGCCGCGCGAGTCGAGTGAGTTGTTGCGGTTGTCGCCCATCACCCAGAGATTGCCCTCGGGCACCTTGATCGGCCCGAATTCCCGTCCGGCGGGATTGGTCGACACTCCCATCGCCGTCTTGACCGCGAACGGCAGACCGGGCTGATAGGGGTCCGAATAGTAGGCGTACGGCTCGTCCAGCGGTTTACCGTCGACCAGCACCCGGCCCTGCGCGTCACAGCACTGCACGGTCTGACCGCCGACCGCGATCACCCGCTTGACCAGGTCGTTCTCATCGGGCGGCACCAGACCGAAGAACGAGAAGAAATTCTGCACGCCCCGCACGACCGTATTGCTCGAGCGCGTCGAGTGGTAGCCCTCGTCCCAGGAACTGCTCGGCGACTTGAACACCACCACATCGCCCGGCTGGGGATCACCGAAGTCGTAACTGAGCTTCTCGACGTAGATGCGGTCCCCCGTGCACCCGGGACATCCGTGCAACGTCGGCTCCATCGACCCCGACGGAATCACGTACGGCCGACCGATGAAGGTCACCACCAACGCCGCGATCACCGCCGCGATCACGACCAGAATCGGGAATTCCTGCCAGAACGGCCGCTGCTTCCTGCGCTTCTTCTTCCCCTGCGATGTTTCCCGCCGCGATCGGCGCGGCGTGTATCCGCCCGGCCGCACATCGTCGTATTCGTCGATCGTCTCGCTGTCCCGCGTCACGACGAACAACCTAGCCGCACTTGGCATTCGAGGGCGGGTCGATGAGCTGAGAAACGGGTCCGAGAATACGGAAAGCCTCCGACCCAGCGGCCGGAGGCTTTCCCACAACGCAATCCCGTCAACGGGATGTGATCAGCGCTTTTCCTTGATCTTGGCGGCCTTGCCGCGCAGATCGCGCAGGTAGTACAGCTTGGCCCGGCGGACGTCACCGCGGGTCACCACATCGATGTGATCGATGTTGGGGCTGTGCACCGGGAAGGTGCGCTCGACACCGACACCGAAGGAAACCTTGCGGACCGTGAAGGTCTCGCGGATGCCGCCACCCTGACGCCGGATCACGGCGCCCTTGAAGACCTGGATGCGTTCCTTGTTACCTTCGATGACCTTCACGTGCACATTGATGGTGTCACCGGGCCGGAAGTCCGGCACGTCGCTACGCAGCGACTTTTCGTCGACGAAGTCGAGGGTGTTCATTTCCGTCCTTGTGGAGTTCGCGCGAACAGAGGAACCTGGCGGCGCGCCACAGGGCGCTCGACCGGTTCGTGCTCCGGATTATGGGCGGTGCGCTGGACAGATCAGCCCAGGGCAACCCGAGTATTGTGCCAGACCCGCACGCCCGGCCGTTAATCGCCCCCGGTCCGGCGGCCGTGACCGGGAATTCTCGGCAACGACTGCCCGATCGGATGCGGCGGCGCGGGCGCGGGCACCACCCGACGAGCCAACTCCTCCTCGGCCGCGACCCGCATGTGCGCCACGGCATCGGGTTTTCCGGCGATCAGATCCTGTACGAAAATCTTCGCGCGGATCACCGGACGCCGATACCGACGTTCGCGCCGGATCGCACGCTGCATCAGCCGGGGCCGCCCCGCGTAGCGCCAACGCGCCCAGGGTGCGCCGGGCCGGCTCAGCCGCAGCGCGCCGACGACCAGCAGCGGTATGAAGAACATCCCGAACAGTCCGGTCCAGATCTTGCCCTTGGCGATGACGATCGCGGCCAGCATCAGATTCACCACGGCGAACAGGCTCAGGAAGGTCCGGCCCGTCGGGCTGTGGTCGTGCCGGATGTTCCCGACGTCCAGCAACCACAGCGGGTGAAAACCCAGCAGCAGCAACCCGGTCACCGCCAGCGCGACGAACACCGCGTCGACCGAGGTGCGGCCCTGCTCCTCCCAGTACACGTCGCGCAGGTAGTAGATGAGCGCAAATTCGTCCAGCACCAGGGCCGCGCCGAGACCGAATACCGAGGCCAGCGCGCTGACCGTGCCCACACCGCTGTTGTAGACGGTGACCAGGCCGATCCCGGACAGCAACACCAGCACCACACCGAACACCATGTGGTGGATGTGCACATCGCCCGCGCGCAGATTGCCGGGCCACCAGCGCACCCGTTTGCGGATCAACCGGACGCTGAGCCTGATCAGCAGGAATCCGACGATGAAACCGAGCAGGAAGCACAGCAGCGGCAGCCGACCGTGGGCGACCACGGTCTCGTCCAGCCACCGTCGCATATCCGCCATGTCCCGTCATCTCCGCGATCCGGGAGTACGAGCACCACCGGAACCGGGGCCGCAGCACCCGCCCAGCCACATTGTGCAGCACTGCGGGCCCCCGGCAGGGCGCATCCATCGGATGCGGACCGCCGGGGCCGCGTCGCCGCCTACTCCGACGAGCCTACTTGCCGAATCCGGCGCGACGCAGCGCGTCGGCCATCGCTCCGGAGGGCTCGGATGCGTTGCGGCGCTGCTGGTTCCGGCCCTGGCCCTGCTGCTGGTTGCGACCCTGGCCCTGCTGACGTCCCTGCCCGCCCTGCTGGTTGCGACCCTGGCCCTGGCCACCCTGCCCCTGTTGACGCGGATTGCCGCCGCCGCGCTGCCCGCCCTGCTGACGCGGACGCGAATCGCCGCGCTCGGGCTTACCCGCGCCGGGCTCGTCGTCCAGGCGCAGGGACAGGCCGATGCGCTGGCGGGCGACGTCGACCTCGAGCACCTTGACCCGCACCACGTCACCGGACTTCACGATCTCGCGCGGATCCTTGACGAAGTTGTGCGACATGGCCGAGACGTGCACCAGACCGTCCTGGTGCACACCGACATCGATGAAGGCGCCGAAGGCCGCCACATTGGTGACCACACCCTCGAGCACCATGCCCGGTTGCAGATCCGCGACCTTCTCGATCCCGGCGGCGAATTCGGCGGTCTTGAACTCCGGGCGCGGGTCGCGACCGGGCTTCTCCAGTTCGGCGATGATGTCGCTGACCGTCGGCACACCGAAGCGCTCATCGGTGAACTCGCCGGGCCGCAGCGCGCGCAGCACGGTGGTGTTGCCGATCAGCCCGGCCATGTCGCGGCCGGTGGATTCGAGCATGCGGCGCACGACCGGATACGCCTCCGGGTGCACCGAGGAGGTGTCCAGCGGATCGTCGCCCTCGCGGATGCGCAGGAAGCCCGCGCACTGCTCGAACGCCTTGGGGCCGAGCCGCGGCACCTTCAGCAGGGCGTTGCGGTTGCGGAACGGGCCGTTCTGATCACGGTGCGCCACAATGGATTCCGCGACCGAACCGGCGATACCGGAGACCCGCGACAGCAGCGGCACCGAGGCGGTGTTCACGTCCACACCGACCGCGTTCACCGCGTCCTCGACCACCGCGCCCAGCGAGCGGGCCAGCAGCGTCTCGGAGACGTCGTGCTGGTACTGGCCGACGCCGATGGATTTGGGATCGATCTTCACCAGCTCGGCCAGCGGATCCTGGAGCCGGCGGGCGATGGAGACCGCGCCGCGCAGCGAGACGTCCATATCGGGTAGTTCCTGCGAGGCATAGGCCGAGGCCGAGTAGACCGACGCGCCCGCCTCGGAGACCACGATCTTGGTGGGCTTGTTCTCCGGGATACGCGAAATCAGTTCCGTGGCAAGGGCATCGGTCTCGCGCGAGGCGGTGCCGTTGCCGATGGCGATCAACTCCACGTTGAACCGGGCGACCAGGGCGGCCAGCACGGCCAGCGACTTCTCGGTCTGGCCCTGCGGCTTGTGCGGGTAGATGACCTCGGTGGCCACCGCCTTACCGGTGCTGTCGACCACGGCCACCTTGACGCCGGTGCGGTAGCCCGGGTCCAGGCCCATGGTGGTGCGGGTGCCCGCGGGGGCGGCCAGCAGCAGATCGCGCAGGTTGTTGGCGAAGACGTCGACCGCGTCCTTCTCGGCGGACTGCCGCAGCCGCATCCGGATATCGATGCCGAGGCTGACCTGCAACTTGGTCCGCCACGCCCAGCGCACGGTGTCCAGCAGCCAGGTGTCGGCCGGGCGGCCCTGTTCGGCGATGTCGAACTTCAGCGCGATGCGGCCCTCGAAGATGGTGCGTTCGCCTTCCTCGGGCTCCTCGGCGTCGGGCTCGAGGTGCAGGGTGAGCACCTCTTCCTTCTCGCCGCGCAGCAGCGCCAGGATGCGGTGTGAGGGCAACGTGTCGAACGGTTCGCTGAATTCGAAGTAGTCGGCGAACTTCGCGCCCGCCTCTTCCTTGCCCGCCCGCACCCGCGAGCTGACCTGACCGCGGCTCCACATCAGCTCACGCAGCTCACCGACCAGGTCGGCGTCCTCGGCGAAACGCTCCACCAGGATCGCGCGGGCGCCGTCGAGCTGTTCGGAGGTGTACTGGGCGGGGTCGGTGGCCGGATCGCCGATCAGTGCGTCGGCCACCGGCTCGTGACCGGCCTCGCGGGCGATCTGGGCCTTGGTGCGGCGCTTGGGCTTGTAGGGCAGGTAGATGTCCTCGAGCCGGGCCTTGGTCTCGGCGAGCATGATCTGCTGTTCCAGCTCGGCATCGAGTTTGCCCTGGCCACGAATGGATTCCAGGATCGAGGTGCGACGCTCGTCCAACTCGCGCAGGTAGTGCAGCCGCTCCTCAAGCTGGCGCAGTTGCGCGTCGTCCAGACCGCCGGTGACCTCCTTGCGGTAACGCGCGATGAACGGCACGGTGGATCCGCCGTCGAGTAGTTCGACCGCGGCACGCACCTGCTCGTCCCGCACGTTCAGCTCGTCGGCGAGGCGACGGCCGACGCTGGCCAGGTGCACCCGGCCGGTCGCACCGGGCGCGGCGCCGGCGGTATCGCCACCGGTGGCGGTCGGGTCGACGGCATCGGTGCTGCCGGATTCGCTGCTGACGGTTTCGGAGGCTGTCGTCACGCCCGCAGACACTACCGCCGCACCCCGACAGGTAGCCACAGCCCCGCACCGAATCGAGCACAGCCGCACTCTTTTCGAGTGGACGCACCCCCTGTGCTATACCGACCGACCTGTACGGTGTGCGACACCGCGCCGACCGGACCTGCACTTCCCCGATGAATCCGGATCTATTGCGGCGGAAGGAGATCCGGGCGGCGATCGCGGGTGCGGGACAGGGATTGTTCGTGTCGCCAGGCGTCGATCTTCGCGTGATTGCCGGACAGCAGGATCTCCGGGACGTCCAGTCCGCGCCAACTCACCGGACGGGTGTAACTCGGCCCCTCGAGCAGGCCGTCGGAGAACGAATCCTGTTCGTGGGACTGCTGATTGCCCAGCACACCGGGACGCAGGCGGACCACGGCCTCGGTCATCACCAGCACCGCCGCCTCGCCACCGATCAGCACGTAATCGCCGATGCTGACCTCCTCGACGCGCACGCGCCGGGCCGCGTCGTCGAAGACGCGCTGATCGATACCCTCGTAGCGCCCGCAGGCGAAGACCAGATGACGCTCCCGGGACCAGCGCTGCGCGGTGTCCTGCGTGAACGGCACACCCGCCGGAGTCGGCACCACCAGCAGCGCGTCGTCGGGGCAGACCTCGTCCAGCGCGTCGCCCCACACCGTGGGTTTCATGACCATGCCGGGCCCGCCGCCGTAGGGCGAATCGTCGACGGCCTTGTGCACGTCGTGGGTCCAGCGCCGCAGATCGTGCACGCCGAGTTCGACCAACCCCTTGTCGATCGCCTTGCCCAGCAACGCCGTTCGCATCGGCTCGAGGTATTCGGGGAAGATCGTGACGACGTCGATGCACAACGCCGAGGCGGCTCGCGCGCTGGAGGTTTCCCCGACGCCCTCGGGCATTGCGCTACTCCTTGTCGAGCAGTCCCTCGGGCGGATCGATGACGATCAGGCCCTCGGCGACCGAAACGGTGGGCACGATCGCGGTGACGAACGGAATCAGGATCTCCCGCCCCGGCTCCCCGGACGGTTCCACACCGTCGAAACTCGCCGCGGCGTGCACCGAAAGCAGTTCTCCCGCAGCCGAATGCAGAACCTCGTTGACGGTGCCGACCACGGTGCCGTCGGCCAGTCGCACCGAGAGTCCCTCGAGTTCGTGGTCGTAGAACTCGTCGGGGTCCTGCGAGGGCGGTAGATCGTCGGTGTCGACCAGGAAAACCATGCCGCGCAAGGCATCCGCCTCGGAACGATCCCCGACCCCCTGCACCCGGACCAGAAGTCGGCCCGAATGTTCCCGGGCCGACTCGATCGTGTACTCGCCGAGCGATTTCGCCCGCGGCAGCCGACCCTTCAGGACGGCGCCGGGGGCGAAACGCAGCTCGGGTTCGTCGGTGCGGACCTCCACGACGAGTTCGCCGCGCACCCCGTGCGATTTGGCGACCCGCCCGACCACCAGCTGCACGGGGTCATCCCCGCTCACGCGCGAAGCGGGCATCAACTCGCGTCGGTGTCGACGACGTCGACCCGGATGCCCCGGCCACCGATCCCGGACACGAGAGTGCGCAGCGCGGTCGCGGTACGACCGCCGCGCCCGATCACCTTGCCCAGGTCGTCCGGGTGCACGTGCACCTCGACGGTGCGGCCGCGACGGCTGGTGATCAGCTCGACGCGGACGTCGTCGGGGTTGGCGACGATGCCGCGAACGAGATGTTCCACGGCATCGGCAACAACGGCACTCATTTACTCGGCCTCAGCGGCCTGCGCCGAAGCCTCGGCCTCGGCTTCCTTCTTCGCGGCCTTCTTCTTCGGGGTGACGGCCTCGGCGACCGGCTCGCTCTCGGCGGCGGCCAGCGCGGCGTTGAACAGGTCCAGCTTGGACGGCTTCTCCGCCTTGGTCTTCAGCGTGCCCTCGGCGCCCGGCAGGCCCTTGAACTTCTGCCAGTCACCGGTGATCTCCAGCAGCCGCTGCACGGGCTCGGTGGGCTGCGCGCCGACGCTCAGCCAGTACTGCACGCGCTCGGAGTCCACCTCGATCAGCGAGGGCTCCTCCTTCGGGTGGTACTTGCCGACGTTCTCGATGGCGCGGCCGTCACGACGGGTGCGCGCATCGGCGACGATGATGCGGTACTGGGGGTTCCGGATCTTGCCGAGCCGGGTGAGCTTGATCTTGACAGCCATGGGCCATCGCCTTTCGATGACGGCCGCCCGCGGGCAGCCTGAGTGGTCACGGCGCAATTCAGCGACCCACACGGCATGCGGGCCCGGTTTCACGCTTGAGTGTGTGACCGCCGCGCGGTACGTAACCGGGGACGGGCGAACACTGCCCTCGACGAGGACGATCGCCCATTCTGCCAGACCCCCGCCCCACCCCCGAAATCGGGATCCGATCAGTACAAACGCAGAGTCGACGTGTCGATCGACACGGACACGGGCGCGGGCGGCGTCACCGTCTCCCCCGCTTCGGCGTAGATCTCCTGCCGATAACCGGATTGGCCGAGTACATATCCCCAGAACCGAGCCGGTTTTCCGGTCGGCAGTTCGACCAACCAGAGGTAGGGTACCCGCGCGGCCGCGTAGGACGCGATCTTGGTGTCGCGCTCCTCGCGATTATTGCCACGTGACCACACCTCGACAGCCAGGGCGACAACCTCCGGCTCGAAACTCACATGATTGATATCGCCCAGCACAGCCACGACATCCGGGATTACACCCGTTCGAAACGGCGTGCTGATCTTTACTGCCGCACCGGGCAGCGCATGGAGATCTTCACGTCCCGCTTCACGAATCGCATCACGCAGCACCGCGAACAACTCACCGGTCGCATACTGGTGCGAACCGGTAGGAGCCGGTGTCATGTGCAGATACCCCCAGATGAGCTCGAGCCGAGAACCATCGTCCGGTTGATCTTCGACCAACCAGTCTTCCACAGTCATGGGGCCCAGAGGTTGGAACATCGAAACCTCGACGGTCATCCGAGTAGTGGTCCCTTCGTCGACTGGAGCGATCCTGCGCGGATCAGTTGTGTTGTGCACATGTTGTGCACTCGACTACTGCCAGTCTAAGGGCCTCGTCTCGGTCACGAGAAGAAGAAAAGACTCTTACCTGCTTTCATTTCACAATATCGCAGAGTCACCGCCTCGTCGTCGGCGTAGCGCTGTGATCAGCGATGTCCAGTGACCGGGTTTCGGCGTTTGTGGACGCGGCCGCGTAGGACGACGTGGGCCGGGGTGGTGAGGATCTCCGGGGAGACGCGCGGATCTGCTTCGTAGACAACGAAATCCGCGGGTGCGCCGTGTTCGATGCTCGGGCGGCCCAGCCAGTCGCGGGCGTTCCAGGAGGCCGCGCCGAGGGCGTCGTGGCGGGACAGGCCCGCGGCGGCGAGGGCGTCTATTTCGTCGGCTATGCGGCCGTGCTGGATCGAGCCGCCCGCGTCGGTTCCGGTGTAGATGGGGACGCCCGCGGCGTGGGCGTCGGCGACGGTGGTGCGGACGCGGCGGTGCAGGTCGCGCATGTGGGCGGCGTAGACGGGGAATTTGGTTGCGCTGTCGGCGATTTCGGGGAAGGTGTCGATATTGACGAGGGTGGGGACCAGGGCGGTGCCGTGCCGGGCCATCAGTTCGATGGTGTCGTCGGTGAGGCCGGTGCCGTGTTCGAGGCAGTCGATTCCGGCGTTGATCAGGCCGGGCAACGCGTCCTCGCCGAAGACGTGCGCGGTGACGCGAGCGCCCTCGCTGTGGGCGGCGTCGATGGCCTCCTTCAGGACCGTGTCGCTCCACAGCGGGCGCAGATCGCCCACCGAACGATCGATCCAGTCGCCGACGATCTTGACCCAGCCGTCGCCGCGCCTGGCCTGTTCGGCGACGATCTGCGGCAGATCGCGTTCGTCGTCCAGTTCGATGCCCAGCTCACGGATGTAGCGCTTGGGCCGGGCGATGTGCCGACCGGCGCGGATGATCTTCGGCAGATCCTCGCGCTCATCGATGAAGCGGGTGTCGATGGGTGAGCCCGCGTCGCGCAGCAGCAGCGCCCCGGCGTCGCGTTCGGTCTCCGCCTGCGCGACCGCGCCCGCCTCGTCCTCGTGTCCGCCGTGATAGCGGATCCCGACGTGGCAGTGCGCGTCCACCAGTCCGGGCACGATCCAGCCTGTGGCACACAGGGTTTCGGCGTCGGCGACCGGCTCGAAGGAGATCAGCCCGTCGTGCACCCACAGCTCGCGCGCGTCCTCGCCCGGAAGAACCACACCCCGCAGATGCAACCGCATACCGCCTCCTGCTCGCGCCGACGTTCTCGATCACAAACTACTGCGCGCACAAATGAACCGCGACGGGGGCCGAGCGAGCCGGATCGAGCTCGCTATCGATGCGAGCGGACCGTGCTCACGGACGAACGTACCCGTGATGAACGAACTCGCCATCAACGCATCCGGGCACGATCGCGCCGGATTCAGTTCTTCGGGAACTTCAGCTTCGACAGGTCGATGCCTTCCAAACCGGGCGGGAGCTGGTCGAGACCGGCGGGCATCCCGGACAGGTCCGGCATGCCAGGCATCCCGGGGGGCATCGCGGGCATACCGGGCATCCCCGGGAAACCACCGCGCATCTTCGGCGGCGTCGGGCCGCGGCCGCCCTTCTTCCCCTTCTTGCCCTTCTTGCTGTTGTTGCGGCGGTTGCCGCCACCGGGCAGACCCATCTGACGACCCATCGCGGCCATCATCTTGCGGGCCTCGAAGAAGCGGTCGACCAGCTGATTCACATCCGTCACCGTGACGCCCGAACCGTTCGCGATGCGCAGCCGGCGGGAGGCGTTGATGATCTTCGGATTGGCGCGCTCCCCCGGCGTCATACCGCGGATGATCGCCTGCACCCGGTCCAACTGCTTGTCGTCGACGGCCGCGAGCGCGTCCTTCATCTGGCCCGCGCCGGGCAGCATGCCCAGCAGGTTGCCGATCGGACCCATCTTGCGGATCGCCAGCATCTGGTCGAGGAAATCCTCGAGGGTCAGCTCACCGCTGCCGATCTTGCGCGCGGCCTCCTCGGCCTGCTGCGCGTCGTAGACCTGTTCGGCCTGCTCGATCAGGGTGAGCAGATCGCCCATGCCCAGGATGCGGCTGGACATGCGGTCGGGGTGGAAGACGTCGAAGTCCTCGAGCTTCTCACCGGTGGAGGCGAACAGGATCGGCTGACCGGTCACCTCCCGCACCGACAACGCCGCACCACCGCGCGCGTCACCGTCGAGCTTGGTGAGCACGACGCCGGTGAAGCCGACACCGTCGCGGAACGCCTGGGCGGTGGTGACCGCGTCCTGACCGATCATCGCGTCCAGGACGAACAGCGTCTCGTCGGGCTGCACGGCGTCGCGGATGCCCGCGGCCTGCGCCATCAACTCCTCATCGATACCGAGGCGACCCGCGGTGTCGACGATGACGACGTCGTAGTGCTTACCGCGTGCCTCGGCGATGCCCTGCTGCGCGACCGCGACCGGGTCCGCCGCCGAGATGCCCAGCGGGTTCTCCCCGCCACCAATCGAGGTGCCGGGGTGCGGCGCGAAGACCGGTACCTCGGCGCGCTCACCGACCACTTGCAACTGCGTCACCGCGCCCGGACGCTGCAGGTCGCAGGCCACCAGCAACGGCGTATGTCCTTGGCCCTTCAGCCATTTCGCGAGCTTTCCGGCGAGGGTGGTCTTACCCGCGCCCTGCAGGCCCGCGAGCATGATCACCGTCGGCGGCGTCTTGGCGAATTGCAGCCGCCGGGTCTCGCCGCCGAGGATCGCGATCAATTCCTCGTTGACGATCTTGACGACCTGCTGCGCCGGATTCAGCGCGGCGGAGACCTCCGCGCCCTTGGCGCGCTCCTTGATCCGGGTGATGAAGCCGCGCACCACCGGCAGCGCGACGTCGGCCTCGAGCAGGGCGAGGCGAATCTCCCGGGCGGTCGCGTCGATATCCGCCGGTGACAGCCGCCCCTTGCCGCGCAGATCGCTCAGTACACCGGTCAACCGGTCGGAAAGGGATTCGAACACCGATCGCGCTCCTGATCTCGAGGGACGTCACTCGACATACCAGGGTAATGCGCGCATGCCGGTCGAAGGATTCACCCTAGTCGTTCGTGGTTTATTCGAGTGTCCCGCGCCGCCGCGGGCGCGGCGCCTGCCGGATGTCGCGGTTCTCGCTGGCGACCATGCCGATCGCCTCCCGCGCGGTCAGGCCCAGTTCCAACGCCATGGAATCGAGCATCGTCCACTCTGCCTCGGTGGGCCGATGGCCGTTCGCCGTGGAGGCGATGGTCATGGCGGTCACCGCCTGCTGCCCGGTCAGCGTGCGGCCGGGCAGCCAGGACACCACCCAGCGATCTCCGCCGACGCAGCGCGCGATGTGCTGGGTCAGGTCACTGGTCATCATCGATGCGGAAACGACTTCAATTGCCACCGGCCCGCTCCTCATGCTCGAAAAGCTCGGACAAGCCTCGAACAACACCTTCGGTATGCGAGCCGGCGCTGTCACCGCCCCGCGCGCACACCATCTCCGACACTCCGACAGCACAGATCGGTCTGATCGTAGAGTGACCCGCGTCACCGCAGACGGAGGTTGTAGCAAATCTCACGCAACAATCTGATCTATGACGAACGTCCGGTTCGTCCGCAAAGTCGCGGGCAGGACGGCCGACCGTGAATCACCGCGGAAATCCGGGCCGATGTCCGTTTCGAACCGCGGCAGCGCCTGCGGCCGAAATCCCGCCCGGGTCCGGATCATTCGACGTTATTCGGTGTTCTCCGGTGGCGGCGGCGGTAGCTGCGGCGGGACGACCGCCAACACCGCGGCGGCGATCTCGTCCCGCCGGGCCGGACTGTCACCATCACCCAGATCCAGGCAGAACGCGTCCACCACGGCCGCACCCCGGGTGTCCACCTTCGCCCACCGCACGTTCACACCCGTGCTCGCGAGCGCGCCGGCGAGCCGACTGAGCAGTCCGATCCGGTCCTCCGCGCGCAACTCCAGCAGCGCCTGACCCGCAATCCCGGTGTCGGCCCACAGGATTCGCGGCTCGGCCTGCGCGTACGGACTGGGCGGCAGGCCCGCGTCCCGCTCCTTGCGCTCGAGCGCCGAAGCCAGGTCCAGCTCACCGTTCACCGCCCGGATCAGATCCTGCCGCAGCAGTCCGGGATCGGGCGGATCGCCGAACTTCGGTGCGACCCGGAAGGTATCGATCGCCGCCTGCCCCTCGGTCCCCAGCGACGCCGACAACACCCGCAGCGAATGCAGGGCCAGCACCCCGGCAGCATCGGACAGCAACCCGGGCGTGTCGGGCGCGACGACGGTCACCACATGACTGAAACGTCCCTCCCCGGGCGACAATTCGACGTGCACCCCACCGGCTTTCGCCTTCTCCAGCAGATCCGGATCGATCGGATCGGGTTCGGGCCCCGGCTCCCCCGCCATCGCCAACCGGGAGCGGCGCACCAGCTCACCGATCAGCGACGCCTTCCAATCGCCCCACACGCCCGGACCCGTCGCCAGGGAATCGGCCTCGGCGAGCGCGTGCAGCAGCTCGAGCAGTTGCGGATCGCCGCCCAGCGCGGTCACCACGGCCTCGGCGGTCGCCGGATCGGCCAGATCGCGGCGCGTGGCGGTATCGGGCAACAGCAGGTGATACCGGACGATCGCGCTGAGCGTGCGCACATCCGAGGGCCACAACCCCAGCCGACGGCCGATCTGGGTGGCCAGCTCCGCGCCGACGA
This sequence comes from Nocardia macrotermitis, assembly GCF_009604405.1. Lineage (GTDB taxonomy): Bacteria > Actinomycetota > Actinomycetes > Mycobacteriales > Mycobacteriaceae > Nocardia > Nocardia macrotermitis. Next base: position 103,278 of record NZ_WEGK01000003.1, on the reverse strand, counting down.
TGCTGTGATCCTCGGTGCGACCCTTGCCCAGATCGTGCAGCAGCGCACCGAGCAGCAGCAGATCCGGACGCGCGACCCGGGTGCTCAACGCCGCCGCGTACGCGACCGTCTCCACCAGGTGACGATCCACTGTCCAGGTGTGCACCGCATCGCGCGGGGGCAGATCGCGCACCGCGCCCCATTCCGGAAACAGCCTGCCCCACAAGCCCGTTCGATCCAGCGCCTCGACCGCGCCGATGGTCGCGCGGCCGGTGCCCAGCAGCACCAGCAGATCGTTGAGCGCCTCGCGCGGCCACGGCTCGCGCAGTTCGGGCGCGTCCTCGGACAGGCGGTTCAACGTCGTCGCCGACATCGGCAGACCGCTCTGCGCCGAGGCCGCGGCCACCCGCAGGATCAGGCCCGGATCCCGTTGCGGGCGGGCGTCGCGGGCCAGCACCACCTCACCGGCGTGTTCGACCACCCCCTCATCGAGTGGTCGGCGCACCGGCATGCGGCGGAGCCTGGCCAGCCCGCGACGTGGCAGGGCATTGCCTGCCGTACGCAACCCGACGTCGACCGAGTACCCCACCGTGCGGGCGGCATCACTCAACGTGCGGGCCAGATCGAAACGATCGCCGATGCGCAGCGCCGCGCCGATCTCGTCGGCGTCCTGTGCGCGCAGTTGGTCGCGGGAGCGACCGGCCACGCGGTGCAGTTCGGTGCGCACATCCAGCAGTCGGCGATGGGCGTGTTTCAACCCGCCGCCCGGGACGTCGGGGCCCAGACCCGGCATGGCGTCGGTCAGCTGGGCGATGGCGAGCGCGTCGAGCAGCTGGATGTCGCGCAGACCGCCGCGCCCGTTCTTCAGATCGGGTTCGGCGCGATGCGCGATCTCACCGTTGCGCCGCCACCGGGTCTGCGCCTGTTCGACCAATTCGCCGAAGCGGGAACGGATTCCGGTGCGCCACTCGCGACGCACGCCGCCGATGAGCAGATTGCTCAACTCCGCGTCACCGACGATGTGGCGGGCGTCCAGCATGCCCAGGGCCGCGGTCAGGTCGTCGGCGGCCACCCGCAGCGCCTGCGGGACGGTGCGCACACTGTGATCGAGTTTGATGTGCGCGTCCCACAGCGGGTACCACAGCCGGTCGGCCACCTCGGCCACCCGCTCCGGATCGACATCGTCGTGCAGCAGCACCAGATCCAGATCCGAATAGGGCAGCATCTCGCGGCGTCCGAGGCCGCCGACCGCGACCAGGGCCAGGCCGCTGTCGGCGGTGATGCCGACCTCGGCGCCCTTGCCGGTGAGCCACAGGTCGTGCAGATCCACCAGCGCCTGCCGTAACGCGTGGGCGTCCAGCCGCGGCCTGCGGACCTGACCGCCTTCCAGCAGTTGATCCCGGGCCCGTACCAGATCCGTTGCGCCGCCCGACGTTTCGCGCTTCACCTGCACCACCACCCAACCCTCGTGCGGGCGGCCCCGCCCTACCGGCATCCGGTGGGGACGGGGCCGCCGATCGACCGCTTACCTACAACTGTCCGCGCCTACAGCGCGTCGCCGCCACGCTCCCCGGTCCGAACCCGGATCACGGCTTCCACCGGCGTCACCCAGACCTTGCCGTCACCGATCTTGCCGGTGCGCGCGGCCTCGACGATCACCTCGACGACCTTCTCGACCGAAGCGTCGTCCACGACGACCTCGACCCGGACCTTCGGCACGAAATCGACCGAATACTCCGCACCGCGGTAGACCTCGGTGTGACCCTTCTGCCGTCCGTAACCCTGGACTTCGCTGACGGTCATCCCCAGCACACCCGCCTGCTCCAGACCGCTCTTGACGTCCTCGAGCGTGAATGGTTTGACGATTGCAGTGATCAGTTTCATATCGGTCATGCCTCCTTGACGGCGGTACGTGCCGTGCCACCCACAGCAGCGAAATCGTATGCCGTTTCCGCATGCTCGGATTCGTCCATACCCGCGAACTCTTCCTCTTCGGTGGCCCGCAACCCGATGGTGAATTTGATGATGTATCCCAGCACCAGCGACACGATGAAGGAGAAGGCCAGCACCGCGAACGCGCCCACTGCCTGCTTGCCGAGTTGGCTGAACCCGCCGCCGTAGAACAGGCCCTTGGCGCCGCCCAGGCTCGCCGACGCACCCGATTCGGGCGCCAGGAACAGCCCGACCATCAGGGTGCCGATCACACCGCCGACCAGGTGGACGCCGACCACGTCGAGCGAATCGTCGAAGCCGAGCTTGTACTTCAGGCCGACCGCCAGCGCACACGCGATCCCGGCGACCGCGCCGACGGCCAGCGCGCCCAGCACGTTGACCGAGGAGCAGGACGGGGTGATGGCGACCAGACCGGCGACCAGACCCGAGGCCGCACCCAGGCTGGTGGGCTTGCCGTCGCGGATCTTCTCCACCAGCAACCAGGCCAGCATCGCCGCGCAGGTCGCGACGGCGGTGGTGACGAACGTCGAACCGGCCAGACCGTTGGAGCTCACCGCGGAACCGGCGTTGAAGCCGAACCAGCCGAACCACAGCAGACCGGCGCCCAGCATGACGAACGGCAGGTTGTGCGGCCGCATCGGCGTCTTGGGCCAGCCCTTGCGCTTACCGAGCACGATGCACAGCGCCAGACCCGCGGCGCCGGCGTTGATGTGGACAGCGGTACCACCGGCGAAGTCGATGGCCTGCAACTTGTTCGCGATCCAGCCGCCGTGGTGGACGATGTTGCCCGCGGCGTCGGAAACGTTGAAGTCGAACACCCAGTGCGCGACCGGGAAGTACACGACCGTGGCCCAGACCGCGGCGAAGACCAGCCAGGCGCGGAACTTCAGGCGATCGGCCACCGCGCCGGAGATCAGCGCGACGGTGATGATGGCGAACATCAATTGGAACGCGACGAACACCGTCATCGGGATGGTGCCCGAGAGCGGAATGTCGGTGCCGTGCACCGCCGCGGTGCCCGTGGCCGGGTCGGCGGGTACGGATTTGACGCCGTTGGAGCCGATCAGGCCCTTCAGCCCGAAGAATTCGGCGGGGTTGCCGATCACTCCGAACTTGTTGTTCCCGAACGCTTCCGAGAAACCGTAGATCGACCAGAGCACGCCCACGAGTCCCATCGCACTGATGCTCATCATGATCATGTTCAGGACGTTCTTCCCGCGAACCATGCCGCCGTAGAAGAACGCCAGGCCGGGGGTCATCAGTAGGACGAGTGCCGAGCTCGCCAGCATCCATGCGGTGTCGCCGGTGTCCGGCACACCGACCAAGGGGTACGCCACCTTGTTCCTCCTCATCTCGGGCCCGGCCAAGAAAATGGGCAAACGAGCCTGCACAGAAGGTTCGCTATTCGGTGTTTCATCCGTGCCGCCCCTGTGTTTCACATGAGTGAACGGATGCGCTCCCCGTGTTGCTACCATGTTTCGTTTCCTACACAGTTGTTTCCGACCAACTGTGAGGTTCGTGTCGCGCTACGGAATTGATCTACGAATGCGCAGTTCAGGCACTACGCGGCCAATACGCCCCCGGGCAAGTGAAGATCACTCTCCGATACAGAGCCCGAAATCGGTCCGAACGGTCGGTGAACACCCCCGGCTAACCTACCGAATGCCACTCTCAGCCCAGCAGGGCGTCCACGAAGGCGCCGGGTTCGAAGGGGGCGAGATCGTCCGCGCCCTCGCCGAGACCGACGAGTTTGACCGGGACGCCGAGTTCGTGTTGGACCTGGAAGACGATGCCGCCCTTGGCGGTGCCGTCGAGTTTGGTCAGCACCACGCCGGTGATATCGACCACATCGGCGAAGACGCGGGCCTGGGTCAGGCCGTTCTGGCCGACGGTGGAATCCAGCACGAGCAGCACCTCGTCGACGGCGGCCTTCTTCTCCACCACGCGCTTGACCTTGCCCAGCTCGTCCATCAGACCGGTCTTGGTGTGCAGGCGGCCGGCGGTGTCGACCAGGACGACGTCCACGCCCTCATCGATACCGGTGCTGACCGCGTCGAAGGCGACCGAGGCCGGATCCGCGCCCTCGCGCCCGCGCACGGTGTGCGCGCCGACGCGCTCACCCCAGGTCTGCAACTGATCGGCGGCCGCGGCGCGGAAGGTGTCGGCCGCGCCCAGCAGCACCCGGCGGCCGTCCGCGACCAGGACGCGCGCGAGCTTGCCGGTGGTGGTGGTCTTCCCGGTGCCGTTGACGCCGACGACCAGCAGGATCGACGGGTGATCGTCGTGCGGCAGGGCCCGGATCGAACGGTCCAGTTCGGGGCGTAATGCCTCGACCAGGACCGCGCGTAGGGCGGCGCGGGCCTCGTCGGCGGTGCGGACGCTGCGGCTGGCCAGTTCGCTGCGCAGGCGTTCGACGATGGTCGAGGTGACGGCCGTACCGAGGTCGGCCATGACCAGGGTGTCCTCGATCTCCTCCCAGGAGTCCTCGTCCAGGTCGCCGCCGCCGAGCAGGCCCAGCAGGCTCTTGCCGACGGCGTTCTGCGAGCGGGCGAGTCGGCCGCGCAGCCTGGTCAGGCGGCCCGCGGTGGGATCGATCTCCTCGAGTTGTGGTGCGGGAGCAGGGGTTTCGACAGGGGCGGGGGTCGGCTCCACGACCGGAGCCGGTTCGGCTTCGGGCTCGACCGCCGGGGCCGTCTCGACCGGGGCTTCGGCCGGCGAGGTTCCGGAATCTTCCTCGGCCTTCGCGGGCTCGACTGTCGTGGGTCGCGCTTCGACCTCTGGCGCTTCGGCCTCGACGGTTCCGGCTGCGGCGGTCACTGCCTCGGCGGTCACTGCCTCGGCGGTCACTGCCTCGGCGGTCGCGGTCTCAGCGGTCGCGGTCTCAGCGTCGGCCGTCCCCGGTGCTTCGGCATCGCCCTCGGGCAGCCGCACATCGGTGATCCCGCGACGTAGCGAATCCCGGGGAATCGCCGCATCGTCGCCGATATGCGGTTGCCCCTCGTCATCGGTGCGCTCGAGCGGCACCGGTTCCGGCTCGGGCGGCGCCAGTGTGCCGGTGCCCGCACCGCCCTGACTGAAACTGAACCCGCCGGACGCGGTGTACCCACCGGAACGGTCGGTCACCTCCTTGTCCGGCGTGGCGGGGGTCAGCGTCACCCGGCCGCGCTTGTACCGGACGAATCCAGCGACGACGAGCGCCACCACCAGAACGGCAGCGATCACGGCGATCAGAATCCAAGCTTGCGCAGTCACGCCCCCATCCTTACAGAACGTCGGCGGCGAACCGGCAGGGCCGCGCCCCACCGCCCGCCGCTAGCACACCCCGCGCCGACCCCGGGGACGACACGCCGGATTTGCCACACATGCGCACGTCCCCTACCGACCGGTCTGCCCGTCTCGGTCACATGGCGGAGAAGCAGAGGCGAATCCGACACAGAGACAATAGGATCGGCGATGTGACCGATCGAAATGTGCTTGGGGGACCGCTGGAGGAGTGCGGCACCGATCCTCTCACCGGCTTCTATCGGGACGGCTGCTGCAGCACCGGCCCGGAGGACCTGGGCAGCCATACCGTGTGCACCGTCGTTACCGCGGAGTTCCTGGAGCACCAGAAGTCGATCGGCAACGATCTGAGCACCCCGCGTCCGGAGAACAACTTCCCGGGACTGCAACCGGGCGACCGCTGGTGCGTGGTCGCGGTGCGCTGGCTGCACGCGCACGAGGACGGCGTCGCGGCTCCGGTGATCCTGGCCGCCACCCACGAGAACGCGCTCGAGGTCGTCCCGATGGACACGTTGCGCAAGTACGCCGTGGACGTTCCGGACGATGTGAGCGATCTGCTGTAGATCCCTTGTAAGCAGCCCTTGATCAGCCGAGCAACGCACTGCCGAGCGATGCGCGCAGCCATTGCTCGGCCCTGTCCAGGCTCCAGCCGTTGTCGTCGGTCAGCGTGAAATACGCGCCGGGGCAACGCACGCGGCGGCGGCGATCTCCTCCACCATGGTCGCGAAATAGCCTCCGGTGCTGAACAACTCGCGTGCGGCGTCATGGATCGCCTGGCAGGTCGCCGAGATCGAGCGCCGGGATCCGACCGATGTCGTGCTGGTCGGCCACAGCCGGGGCGGTATCCCGATCGCCCCCGCGGTGCCGCTGCTGGGTGGCCGGCTGCGTGGGATCGCGTTCGTGTCTCGTGCCGGGTACCCACGAAACGATTCTCACGCATCCGGATAATGTGGCGAAGGCGCTGCTCGAGCAGACCGAGAAGTAACAGCTCTTCCGGCCGACATCGGCTTCAGTGCGGGCGGGTGAGGTCGTGGCGGCGGCGGTGGGCCTTCTGGCGGCAGGCGGCCGAGCAGTAGCGGGCGGGGCGGCCGGTGCCGGTGGGGTGCAGCGGCGCGTCGCAGACCGGACAGTTCGGTTTCTGGTTTTCGTTACGCGTTTCGTTATGAATCGGTGGGCTGTCGGGGAGTTTCGTTACGCCGGGTGTCGCCGGGGCGCGTAGTGCGTCCAGGGCGATGCGGGCGGCCTTGGCGAGTTCCCGGTCCGAGCTCGAAACACGCTGTATCGCAACACATCCGGTGAACATCGCCGAGACGTCGGCGACGGTGATGTCGGGGCGGGCCGCACCGCATCGTTGTGCCGCGGTGAGCAGATCGTGCAGGGCCTGGTGGAAGCGGTCTCCCGCGCCGCGCATGAGGGTGCGGGGCCAGCCGTCGTCGGTGGTGATCAGATCGCAGACGGCCTTGCTGCGCGGGGAGGTCAGCACGATCTCGGTACAGAAGGCGAAGAACGCCTCGCCGACGTCGGGTGCGTTCAGACAGGTCCGCGCCCGCGCGGTCGTCCGCTCGATACGCTGCTGCATCACCGCCTCGAGCAGGTCGGTCTTGGTCGGGAAGTGCCGGTAGACGGTGCCCGCGCCGACACCGGCGCGACGGGCGATCTCGGCGAGCGACACCGAGGTGCCGTGCTCGGCGAAGGCGCGTTGCGCGGCGGCCAGCACCAGGGCCCGGTTGCGCCGGGCGTCGACCCGCGCCGCGGGCCCGGAACTCTGCGGTACGACGGTCATTTCGTTACGACGCCCCTCTCACGGACCTGGCGAACCGAGTCGCGGCACCCGTATCGTCCGAAATACGGGTTACTCAACCCGGATTCTATCGAAACGACAGGCAGGTGACCATGTCCACACAGCACGATCGGATCCTCGTCACGGGAGCGACGGGCACACAGGGCGGCGCGACCGCGCGCAGACTGCTCGCCGACGGCATCCCGGTGCGTGCCCTGGTGCGCGATCCGCAGGCCCCGGCGGCACGGGCGCTGGCCGAGCGCGGCGCCGAACTCGCGATCGGGGATTTCGACGCACCGGACACCATCGCCGCCGCGGTCGTCGATGTGCGCGCGGTCTTCGGCGTGCCCCCGGCCGCGTTCGGGCCCGACGGCTGGGATGTCGAGACCGAGGCGACGCGCGGTGAGACGCTCGTCGCGGCCTCCCGCGCGGCGGGTGTGCAGCAGTTCGTGTTCACCGGCGTCGCCTCCTTCGCCCAGGACACGCGCTGGGGCATCAACGGAAAACGCCGGATCGAGGCGGCCGTCGCGGCCAGCGGTATGCGCTACACACTGCTGCGGCCGGTCCGATTCATGGAAAACTATCTGGCCCAGGGCTTTCCGATGGACGGCGTCCGCGACGGCGTGCACCGCCACCTCTTCCCCGCGGACCTGCCGGTGCAGATGATCGCGGTAGACGATATCGCCGCCGTGGCGGCCATCGCCTTCGCCGATCCGGATCGCCTGCACGGCCGCACCCTGGAACTGGCAGGCGATCAGCGCACCATGCGCGCGGCTGCCGCGACGATCACCGAGGTCACCGGAATTCCCGTGCGCTACGAGGAGATTCCCGAATCGGAGGCCGCCACGCGCGGCCCCCAGGTCGCCAACGCCTGGCAACGCGCCCGCGCAGGCGACACCTGGCGCGCGGACATCCCCGCCCTCCGCGAAATCCACCCCGGCCTACGCACTTTCGACGACTGGCTCGCGGAAACCGGTGCGGCCCGGCTGAAATCACTACTCGCCGACTGAGCCCTCGAGCCGCGCACTGGAAATCTCCGGAACGGCTCGCGCGGAAGCTGATTCAGCCCGCCCCAACCAGGTTCTCCCCGCGCAACCGCTGCGAAATCACCTGCGTGACACCGTAACCACGCATGCTCACACCGTAAGAAGCACCGCAATCAGCCGTTGGCACCGACCAGATTCTCCCCACGCAACCGCTGCGAAATCACCTGCGTGATGCCGTCGCCGCGCATGCTGACGCCGTAGAGGGCGTCGGCGATCTCCATGGTGGGTTTCTGGTGGGTGATGACGATCAGCTGGGATTTTTCGCGGAGCTGTTCGAACAGGCCGATGAGGCGGCGGAGGTTGGTGTCGTCCAGGGCGGCCTCGACCTCGTCCATGACGTAGAACGGGGAGGGGCGGGCGCGGAAGATGGCGACCAGCAGGGCCACCGCGGTGAGGGATTTCTCGCCGCCGGACAGCAGGGAGAGGCGTTTGACCTTCTTGCCGGGCGGGCGGGCCTCGACCTCGATTCCGGTGGTGAGCATGTCGGTGGGGTCGGTGAGCAGCAACCGGCCCTCACCGCCGGGGAACAGTTTGGCGAAGACGCCGACGAATTCCTGTTCCACGTCCTCCCACGCCTCGGTGAAGACCTGCAGGATGCGCGCGTCCACCTCGGCGACGACGTCGAGCAGGTCCTGGCGGGCCTTGGTGACGTCGTCGAGCTGGGTGGACAGGAAGTTGTAGCGCTCCTCGAGCGCCGCGAACTCTTCCAGCGCAAGGGGATTCACCTTGCCCAGGGTGGTGAGGTCCTTCTCGGCGCGTTTGAGGCGACGCTGCTGGGTGGCCCGGTCGTACGGCATCGGCTGCGGTTCGCTGACCGCGTCGCCGCGGTCGCGGGCCTGCTCGTACTCCTGCCATTCCAATGCCGAGGGCGGGGTGGGCACATCGGGGCCGTACTCGGCGATCAGCGCGTCCAGGGCCATGCCGAACTGTTCGCCGATATTCGCCTCGAGTTGTTCGATGCGCAGGGCGGCCTCGGCGCGGGCGACCTCGTCGCGGTGCACGGCGTCGGTGAGCTGGGTCAGCTGGGTGGCCAGGGCGCGGGAACGTTCCTTGATCTGGTCGACCTGTCCGGCGCATTCGGTGCGGCGGCGCACGAGTTCGTCGCGGCGCGCGGAGGCTTCGGCGACGACCGATTCCAGTTCGGCGGCAACACGTTCCGCGGATTCGGCGACCACCGACGCGACCGCGGCGGCCTGTCGGCGCGCAGCCTGGGCACGTTCGGCGCGCGCCCGGGTCTCGCGTTCGGCTCGCGCGGACCGGCGCAGCGAATCCGCTTTGCCCCGAACCGATTCCGCGCGTTCCTCGGCGGTGCGCACGGCCAGTCGCGCCTCCACTTCCATCGCGCGGGCCTCGGCGAGGGCGGCCGCGGCCTCCTCGCGATGCAGTCCGGCGGTCTCGGTTCCGGCGTCGGAGTCCGCGTCCAGGGACTGTTCGGATTCCACCCGGCGCAGCCGGTCCTCGAGTTCGGCGAGCTTCTCGGAATTCTCGTCACGCGCGGTTTCGGCGTCGTCACGCTGGGTCAGCAGGCGTTCGCATTCGCGCTGGGCGCCGCGGGCCGATTCACCCAGCCGTCCCAGCCGGTCGTAGATCGCGACCAGCGCCTGATCGGATTCGTGCAACGCCAGCAACGCCTGATCGACCGCTTCCTTGCGATCGGTCTGCTCGGCCAGCGCGCCCGACAGCGCCGCCTCGAGCTCCTCGGCCCGCCGCTGCCAGGACGCGAGTTCGGCTGCGGCGGAATCGATGTCGGCCTGGATCTCGAGCTGACTGGGCGCGCGATCCGAACCGCCGAGCAGCCAGCCCGCCCCGGTCAGATCGCCGTCCCGGGTGACCACGCGCAATTCCGGTCGCGCGGAAAGCAATTCGGTCGCGGCGGCGATATCGTCCACCACCACGGTCCCCGCGGTCAGCGCGACGACCGCACCCCGGATGCTGTCCGGGCAGTCCACCACGTCGAGCAGCCGCCGCGCCCCGGCGGGCAGACCCGAGAGCGCCGAATCCGCCACTGCCGCACCGCCGTACACCACCGCGGCCCGCCCGCCGTCGGCCTCCTTCAACGCCCGCAACGCCGCGTGCGCGGTACCACCGGAGTCGGCGGTGACCGCATCGGCCAGCGGCCCCAGCGCGGCGGCCACGGCGGCCTCGAAACCGTTGTGCACCTGGAGAATTCCCGACAGCGGCCCGAGCAGTCCGTCGGCCCGGTGCTCGACCAGCCACGCGGCGCCGTCGCGGCGGGCCAGCCCCATGGTCAGCGCCTCGATCCGCGCACCGAGTGAGGCGACCTTCTTACTCGCCTCCCGATCCCGTTCCCGCAGTTCGGTGACGCGCTCGTCGGCCTGCGCCAACGCGGCGGCGGCATGCTCGTACGCGGCGTCCAGCCCTTCCTCGCCCGCGTCGAGCTCCCCCAATTCGCTCTGCACACGCTCGAATTCGTCCTCGGCCGACGCACCCCGGGCCCGCGCCTCGGTCAGAGAGGTTGCCAGCCGGGCGATCTCGGTCTCGGCCGACTGCGCCCGCAACCGCAACGCATCCACCTGACCGGACAGCCGCGCCAACCCCTCCCGCCGATCGGCGATGGCCCGCACCGCGGCCAGATGCGCCTGTTCGGCGGCCTTGGCGGCCTGCTCGCGCTCGTGCAGCTGATCCCGGGCGGCCTCGAGCGTCTCGGTGGCCATCTCGACCGCCTCGAGCAGTTCGGCCTCCTGCGCCTCCACCCGATCCGCCTCGGCCTCGAGCTGTTCGGGATCGCGCCCGCTACCGGTCGGCTGGTCGATGGTCAGGTTGCGGGCGCGGTCGTGCGCGATGCGGATGGTCGCGTTGACGCGTTCGACCAGCGCCGAGAGCTGGAACCAGGTCTGCGCCGCGGCCTCGGCCCCTGGAGTCAGCCGGGAGAGTTCGAATTCCTGTTGTGCCAGTGCGGCATTCGCGGCATCGAGCTCGGCCTGCACGTTGATCTGCTGTTCGCGCGCGTATGCCTGTTTGCTCTGCTGGGATTCCAGTTCCCGGCGGCGGGCGACCAGATCGTCGGCGGCCAGCCGCAGCCGCGCGTCCCGCAGATCCGCCTGCACGGTCGCCGCCCGACGCGCCACCTCGGCCTGGCGGCCCAACGGTTTGAGCTGACGGCGCAGTTCGGTGGTCAGGTCGGTCAACCGGGCCAGATTGGACTGCATGGCCTCCAGCTTGCGGACCGCCTTCTCCTTGCGCTTGCGATGTTTGAGCACACCGGCGGCCTCCTCGATGAAGGCCCGCCGATCCTCGGGACGCGATTCCAGGATCGCCGCGAGCTGCCCCTGCCCCACGATGACGTGCATCTCCCGGCCGATACCCGAGTCACTGAGCAGTTCCTGCACATCCATCAACCGGCACGAGCTGCCGTTGATCTCGTACTCCCCCGCCCCGTCCCGGAACATCCGCCGGGTGATGGACACCTCGGAGTAGTCGATCGGCAGCGCGCCGTCGGAATTGTCGATGGTGAGCGTGACCTCGGCGCGACCCAGCGGCGCGCGCCCGGCGGTTCCGGCGAAGATGACGTCCTGCATCTTGCCGCCGCGCAACGCCTTGGCGCCCTGCTCACCCATCACCCAGGTGAGCGCGTCGACCACATTCGACTTGCCCGAGCCGTTGGGGCCGACCACACAGGTGATCCCCGGTTCGAGGCGAAGTGTCGTCGCGGACGCGAAGGATTTGAAACCCTTCAGCGTCAGGCTCTTCAGGTGCACAGCAGGCCAATCTACCTGCTACCGCGCGAACGCAGCGTGACGTGCCGCGCACCCGACCCACTCAACGCGCGAGGCCGCGTCCCCGGCAGCCGCGCGCCTCCCACCCGGTCAGCGCCCGGAACGCCAGCACCGCACCCCACGGCCCGATCACCCACATCGGCCACGGGTAGGTGAACTGTCCCATTCCGAGGCTGATCAGCGCCCAGATCACCACGCACAGCACGCTCACGCCCAGCCAGGCCGCGCCCTCGATGCGTTGCCAGAGGGGAATGCGCGGACCCTGGTGCACGGCGTTCGCGGGCCGCTCGGCCACGAGCTTCGGCAGATCCGCCAGCACCAGTTGCAGATCGTCCCGGGTCGCGCAGTTCCACACCCGCGCGACCCGCTGGTCGTATTCGGTCAGATCGATACGTCCCGCGCCCAGGTGCCGGGCCAGCAGATCGGCGATCTGCTGCCGCTCGACGTCGTCTGCGCGGGTTCCGGACGTGATGTCCATGAGCTTCCCTCTCGGCGAAATCCCACGTTCCAAAGTGGAATGTTGCTACCAGAATCCTACCTCCACAGTGGAATGTCAACAGAATTCGCTAAGTTAACGACCATTTGCGTTAGGTGGGCAACAAATGAGAAGGTAGAGCTCCACTTATCGAACAAGGAGTTCTTCGTGGATCTGGACTGGTCACCCGCCGATCTGGCGTTCCGAGACGAGGTACGAGCCTTCCTCGACGAGCATCTGACCCCCGAAATCCGCCGCGCCGGACGTCTCGCCACGAGCGTCTACCCGGACCACGAGGCCAGCATGCAGTGGCAGCACATCCTGCACGCCCGCGGCTGGGCCGCACCGGCCTGGCCGGTGGAGCACGGCGGGTGCCCGTGGAGTCTGACCCAGCACTACATCTTCGAGCGCGAATCCACCCTCGCCGGTGCGCCGCTGCTGTCCCCCATGGGCATCCGGATGGTCTCGCACGCCATCGTCGCCTTCGGTACCGAGGAGCAGAAGAATTTCTTCCTGCCCGGCATCCTGACCGGCGAGGTGTTCTTCTGCCAGGGCTACTCCGAGCCCGAGGCCGGTTCGGATCTGGCCTCGCTGAACATGGCCGCGGTCTCCGACGGTGACGATCTGGTCATCACCGGCAGCAAGATCTGGACCACCCACGCCACCGAGGCGAACTGGATCTTCGCGCTGGTGCGCACCTCGAAGCTGGAGCGCAAACAGCAGGGCATCACGTTCGTGCTGATCGATATGAACACCCCCGGCATCGAGATCCGCCCGTTGGTCATGACCTCCGGCGAGCAGGTGCAGAACCAGGTGTTCTTCGACGCGGTGCGGGTCCCCAAGGCCAACGTGCTGGGCCGCATCGACGACGGCTGGACCGTGGCCAAGTACCTGCTCAACTTCGAACGCGGCGGCGCGATGGGCCCGGCCCTGCAGGTTATGTCCGAATCCCTTGCCGCCCATGCGGTTTCGCAGTCCGGCCCGAACGGCGGTGCGCTGCTGGACGATCCGGCGTTCGCGGCGAAGCTGGCCGACATCCGGATCCGCGCCGATGTGCTGGAAATCCTGGAATACCGCACCATGTCCGCGATTTCGCGCGGTAAGGATCCGGGCCCGGCCGCCTCGACCCTCAAGGTGCTGGGCACCGAACTGAGCCAGCAGCTCACCGAACTCATCCTCGAGGCGGCCGGTCCGCGCGGGCGCGCCTACCAGCCGCACGCCGCGATGCCCGGCGGTCCGGTGGCCGATTTCGTCCCGCCCGCCGACGGCTACCTCAGCGGCGAGGAATGGCAGGCGGCCGCACCGCTGCGCTACTTCAACGACCGCGCCGGTTCGATCTACGCCGGTAGCAACGAAATTCAGCGCAACATCATCGCCAAGGCCGGCCTGGGCCTGTGACGGACGGAATCTGACATGGACTTCGAATACACCGCAGAGCAGCAACTGCTGCGCGATACCGTCACCGAATTCCTGGCGGCGCGTTACGAATTGGAGAAGAGCCGGGCCGCGGCGCGCGTCGGGATCGGCTGGCAGCCGGAGATCTGGCAGGCATTCGCCAACGAGGTCGGCATTCTCGGCGCGGCACTGCCCGAATCGGTCGGCGGTTTCGACGGCGGACCGGTCGAGACGCTGATCATCGCCGAGGCGTTCGGCGGGGCGCTGGTCGTGGAACCCTACGTCGACACGGTCGTGGTGGGCGCGGGCCTGCTGCAACGGGCGGGCGGGGCACGCGCGGCAGAGTTGTCGAGCGGCATCGTGTCCGGTGACGTGATCACCGCGCTGGCCGCGCTGGAGGCCGATTCGGGCTACAACCTGACCAAGGTCTCCACCACTGCCCGCCGCGACGGCGACGAGTGGGTGCTGGACGGCACGAAGACCGTCGTCACCAGCGCTCCCCTGGCCACGCATCTGCTGGTGACCGCGCGCACCCCCGATTCGGACGGGGTGTCGCTGTTCCTGGTGCCCGCCGGTACCGCCGGGCTCACGCTGCACTCCTACCGCACCATCGACGAGCGCCGCGCGGCCGACATCGTCCTGGACGGCGTGCGCGTCCCGGCCGACGCCCTGCTGGGATCGGAAGGGGCGGCGGATGATTCGCTCGCCGCGGCCGCCGACGAGGCCATCGCGGCCGTCTGCGCCGAGGCGGTCGGCGCGATGCGCCGGGTGCTGGCCGACACCGTCGAATACGCCAAGCAGCGTCGTCAGTTCGGGGTGCCGATCGGCAGCTTCCAGGCGTTGCAGCACCGCATGGTGGATATGCACTTCGAGGTCGAACAGGCCATCGCCGCAACGTATCTGGTGACACTCAAGCTCGGTGCGGCACCGGCCGAACGCGCCCGCGCCGCCGCGGCGGCCAAGGCCACCATCGGCCGCGCGGCCCGCTTCGTCGGCCAGTCCGCGGTGCAGCTGCACGGCGCCATGGGCATGACCGAGGAACTGGCCGTGGGTCATTTCTTCAAGCGGCTCACCGCGATTCAGTTCGAGTGGGGCACCACCGATCAGCACATCGCGCGGTACGCCGCGCTGACCCGCCCCTGATACCGGCCCCGCCCAGGCTCAGGGCGGGGGCTGTCGACGCCGAATCCGGCCCGCCCGCCGGATTCGGCGTTCGGCGTGTGAGCGCGCCCGGCGCGCGACGAACGGATTCGGATTCCGCGGATCCCACGCGCTAACGTCACGGGATGCGATTGTCCGTGGGTTGTGCGCAATGGACGCATACCGCCTGGCAGGAGCAGCAGCCCGAACCACGCGAACGGCTGCGCGGCTATGCCGGCTGGTGCACCGCCGTGGAGACCAACACCACCTTCTACGGCATTCCGGCGCGCAAGACCGTCGCCTCGTGGGCACAGCAGACCGGTCCGGAGTTCCGCTTCGTGGTGAAACTGCCCCGGATCATCACCCACGACCGCCGGATGAGCGGCGCGGAAGCCGAACTGGGCACCTTCCTGGACGCGGTCGAACCGCTCGGTCCCCGCATCCACGCGCTGTGGGTGCAGTTGCCCGCTACCTTCGGCCCGACCGATCTCGGTGTGCTGGCCGGATTCCTGCGTCAGCTGCCGCGCGCATGCCGCAGCGCCGTGGAGGTCCGCCACCCCGCCTTCTTCACCGACGAACGCGCCGCGCGGCAGCTGGAATACGTACTGAACCGCGTCGGCGCGGAGTGGATACCCTTCGACACCACAACGCTTTTCGCCGCTCGTCCGGTCAGCGCGGGCGAACGCGAGGCGTGGGGCAAGAAGCCGCGCCTGCCGCGCCGCGATCGGGCCCTGACCGAGTTCCCGATCGTGCGTTATCACGGCCGCGACGACACCGAGGCCACCGTCGCGGGCTGGCAGCCGTGGACCGAGGTCGTGGCCGCGTGGTTGCGGGAAGGCCGCTCCCCCACCGTATTCGTGCACACCCCCGACAACGCCCAGTCCCTGCTGCTGGCCCGGCGCTTCCACGAACAGATGCGCACGCTGGTCCCCGAACTCGAACCACTGCCCCGGCCACCGGAAACCACCCCGATGACCCTGTTCTGAGCCGAAAAACCCCGTCCCCCAACAGCCGAAAGCCCCGCCCACCCGAAACAGCCTGGGCGGCGGGGCATTCGACGTGACGCGCTCAGCGCACGGGATCGAAATCCCGGGCGGCGATGTACGTCGGCCGCGGCACCGGCGCGGAATACGGTGCCACGAGCGTGTTCTCGACGCTGTTGAACACCAGGAAGATGTTCGAACGCGGGAACGGCGTGATGTTGTTCGCCGAACCGTGCATGATGTTCGAATCGAACAGCAGCGCGGAGCCGCGCGCACCGGTGAACTGCGCGATGCCGTGCTTCTCCGCCAGATCGGCGATGTGCTCGTGCGAGGGCACGCCGATCATCTGCTCCTGCAACGATTCCCGGTAGTGGTCCGCCGGGGTGGCGCCCTGGCACGGCACGAAGGTGCGGTGCGATCCGGGCATCACCATCAGGCTGCCGTTGAACGGATAGTTGTCGCTCAGCGCGATGGACAGGCTCACCGCCCGCGGTGCGGGCATCCCGTCCTCCGCATGCCAGGTCTCGAAATCCGAATGCCAATAGAATCCGGTGCCCTCGAAACCCGGCATGTAGTTGACCCGGCTCTGGTGGATGTAGACATCCGAACCCAGCACGTGCCGTGCCAGCTCGATGACGCGGGGATCGCGCACCAGATCGGCCACCTTCGAGCTGATCTCGTGCACCTCGAAGATCGACCGCACGCGGTTCGAGGTCTTCTCGATGATCACCCGTTCATCCAGTCGCAGCTCCGGATCGCTTGCGAGCCGGTCGATCTCATCGGCGAAATCCGCGACCTCCGCGGTCGTGAGGAGTTCGTCGATGATCGCGTACCCGTCCGATTCGAAGCTCGCCAACAATTCGACCGCCCCCGCGTCCGGCCCGCCCCACACCGTGGGGTCGAGCCGGTCCACCGGTTCCCGCGGCGACGGGGTCCGGGTCGGATAGCGGTCTGTTCCATTGTCGGCCAACGTCATACGGCAGTTTCCTCCTTACAGATCCGGAACGGCGACCAACGGATAGACGCCGTTCTCGTCGTGCACCTCCTGGCCCGTGACCGGCGGATTGAACACACACAGCATCCGCATCCGCGTACGGGTCTCGACGCGATGACGTTCGTGCCCGTTCAGCAGATACATGGTGCCGGGGGCCAGGTCGTAGGTCTTGTCGTTGGTGAGGTCGTACAGCGTGCCCTCACCCTCCACGAGCCAGACCGCTTCCACATGGTTCTGATAGTGGAACTCGTGCGTGGTGCCCGCCTCGATGGTGGTCTCGTGAAACGAGAACCCGACCCGGTCACCGCCGAGCACGATGCGCTTACTGCGCCAACGTTCCTGCGCCACATCGCGATCGGTTCCGGTGATGTCGGCAGTGGTACGAACGATCATGGATCAGCGGCCTTCCCGGATGGTATGCACGGCGTCGGTGAGGATCTTCAGGCCGTGGTCGAGTTCGTCATCGGTGATGGTCAGCGGCGGCAGCAGCTTGACCACCTGGTCCTCGGCGCCGGAGGTCTCCACGATCAGCCCCTTCTCGAAGGCGATGCGGCAGACCTTACTCGCCTGCGAGGCGTCCTCGAAGGACAAACCCTGGACCAGGCCGCGGCCGCGGGTGGTGATTCCTGCGTGGGAATCGGCCAGCGCGCCGAACGACTCACGGATCCGCTCCCCCTTCAGGAGAGTGGACTCCTCGAGCTTTCGATCGGTCCAGAAGTGCTCCAGCGACACCTTCGCGGTCACGAAGGCCGGGTTGTTGCCGCGGAAGGTGCCGTTGTGCTCGCCGGGCGCCCACTGGTCGAGTTCGCGGCGCATCAGCACCAGCGCCAGCGGCATACCGTAACCGCTGATCGACTTGGACAGCGTCACGATGTCCGGGGTGATACCGGCGGTCTCGAAGGAGAAGAACGGGCCGGTGCGACCGCAGCCCATCTGCACGTCGTCGACGATGAGCAGGATGCCGCGCGCGGCGCACAGTCCGGCCAGCGCGCGCAGCCACTCGTGCCGCGCGACGTTGACCCCGCCCTCGCCCTGCACGGTCTCCACGATCACCGCCGCGGGCTTGTCCACGCCCGAGGAGTTGTCGTCCAGCACGCGCTCCATCCAGCCGAAGTCCGCGCCCTCGACATAGCCGTCGTAGGGCATCGGATTCACGTGCACCAGCGGCACTCCCGCGCCCGCGCGCTTGGCGGCGTTACCGGTGACCGACAGCGCGCCCAGGGTCATGCCGTGAAATGCGTTGGTGAAGTTGAGAATTGTGGTGCGGCCGGTGATCTTGCGCGCCAGTTTCAGCGCCGATTCCACCGCGTTCGCACCGGTGGGCCCGGGGAACTGCACCTTGTAGTCCAGCCCGCGCGGGTCCAGCAGAATCCGTTCGATCGCCTCGAGCAGTTCGCGCTTGGCGACGGTGGACATATCCAGTCCGTGCGTAATTCCGTCGCGCGCAATGTAATCCAGCAGTGCCTGTTTGAGGACCGGGTTGTTGTGCCCGTAGTTCAGCGCGCCCGCGCCCGCGAAGAAGTCCAGGTATTCCCGGCCGCTTCCGTCCCGCAGCCATGCGCCCTGAGCGGTGTCGAACAAAGTCGGCCACGCCCGGCAGTATCCGCGAACATTCGATTCCAGCGCTTCGAAAATGGTGAGTTCGGCGGTGGTCATCGGTGATCCTCCGTGATGTGATCGCCACTGTTCCCCAGCGGCGAGATCCGGTACAGGTCTTCGGGTTCGTGCCCGTCCGGAAAGTCTTCGGGTGCGAACAACGACTCGCGACTCATCCGCGCACCGCGTCGGCGCGCGAGTGAGGCGAACATCGCCACTGATGCCTCGTTGTCCGGGGAGACCGTTGTCTCCAGAATTGAAATACCTTGTTCTGCTGCGCAATTCACCAGGTGATCGAGCATCGCCACGCCGACTCCGCGACCGCGGAACGCGTGGTTCACCGCCACCTGCCAGACGAAAACCACCTCCGGTGCATCAGGACGCAGATATCCGGTCACGAAACCCGCGATGTCGCCATCGATTTCGGCCACCACCGAGGTGGCTCCGAAATCCCGGCACCACAGGAGATACGCATAGCTCGAATTGGCATCCAGCACTTGGGAATCCACCGCGATCTGCCACATCGCGGCGCCGTCGCCGACGCGAGGGGCACGAATCACCACCGAGGAACCGGTTTGCGCCCGGTGGTTGCTGTCTGGATCGGAATGCGAGGAACTCGAAGTGGTGCTGCGCGTTCGTATCTGCATCACCTCTACAGGCTTCCCACCCAACTTTGAGGGAACCCGGTCCGTTACTTTACGGTCGTGTTACAGGTTTGTTTTCAGTGAGTTTCGTCACTTAACGGCATAGTGACGACAAAGCGCGCCCCGCCGCCCGGCCGATCGACGCAAACGACGTTTCCGCCATGTGCGGCAATGGTTTCCGCGACCAGCGCCAGACCGATACCGGTGCCCGCCCCCGAACGCCGACTCCGCCGCACCGTGACGAAACGGTCGAAAATGCGTTCCCGATCCTCCGGCGCCACCCCCGGCCCGGCGTCCTCGACCGTAATCACCACGTCATGTCCCACCGGCCGCGCGGTGATCGCGATCGCGCCCCCACCGTGCCGTTCGGCATTCTCCAGGAGATTCGCCAGCGCCCGCTCGAGCTCGATCTTCCGGCCCGTGACGGTGGCATCGCCCGAAACGTTCAGTAATTCGGGCCGATAATGCAATTCTTCCAGCGTGTGCGTCAGCAACTCGCGCACCGACAACGGTTCGGCGTCCGCGCGGTGAATGCGCGCCTCGGCGCGGGCCAACGCCAGCAGATCGTCCAGCAACCTGCGCAGATGATCGAGTTCGGCACGCACCAGCCCCAACGCCCGGCGCGAACGCTCGGACAGTTCGTCCTCGTGCCGCACCATCACCCCGACGCTGGTGGTCAGCGTGGTCAGCGGGGTGCGCAACTCGTGGCTGACGTCGCCGACCAGCCGATGTTCGCGATCGATCCGGCGTTGCAGCGAATCCACCATGGCGTTGAAGGTGTCGACGGTCGGCGCGAGATCGGGATCGTCGGTATCGGGCAGCCGGGTGCCCAGCTCACCGGAGGCGATCTTGGCCGCGGTCCGGGTGACCCGCTGCAACGGTTCGAGCAACCTGCGGCTCAACCACAACCCGACGGTCGCGCCGATCGCGGTGCCGAACACCGCGCAGGCGATCAGCGTCATCCACACGCCGCGATCCACCACCGTCACCGCGACGGCCAGCACCGAGGAAACCAGACCCGCGGTCACCGCGAAGGCGATGACCGCCCGGCCGCGCAGACTCTGCCGGCGCGGCAGCACCCGCCGACGACGCGGCGGCAGTTCGGGAGTAGTCCGGCCCAGCTCAGCGCTGCACATCGAGGCGGTAGCCGAGCCCGCGCACGGTCACCACGATGACCGGATCGGACGGATCGCGCTCGATCTTGGTGCGCAACCGGCGCACATGCACGTCCACGATCCGCTCGTCACCGAAAAATCCACGGTCCCAGACTCTTTCGAGCAGGACGCTGCGCGAGAGCACCCGGCCCGGCGTCTCGGCCAGTTCGCACAGCAACCGGAATTCGGTGAGCGTGAGATGCAGTTCCTCCTCGCCGCGGCGCACCGTGCCGCCCTCGGGCGAAAGCACCAGTGGCACATCGGGATCCGCGTCGAGCAGGACCTCCTGGGGAGCCTGCGGCTCGACCATCTGATTGGCCCGCCGCCGCAATGCCCGCATCCGGGCGGTGATCTCCTTGATCTCGAAGGGTTTGGTCACGAAGTCGTCGGCGCCGGCCTCCAGGGCCGCCACCACATCGTGGGTGTCGTCACGCGCGCTGACCACGATGATGGGCACGTCGTGATCGCGACGGATCTCCCGGATACAGGTGAATCCGTCCATATTGCCGAGCATCAGGTCCACGATCATCACATCGGGCGCACCGTTGTCGCGCAGATGTTCGAGGGCGTCCTCGGCCTCCTCGGCCTCGGCTACGTCGTAGCCCTCGTCCTCCATGGCCAGTCGCAGTGCGTCGCGGACCCGGTCGTCGTCCTCCACGATCATCAGGTTCGCTGTCATATTCCAATCCCTAGCTGGCACGCGGGGAGGGCACCCTCGGGCTCGGCATCCTCTTCGGGCAACGGTGTTGTGATTACCCACGACCATGCCGAAGTAAACGTAGGGCAATCCGGTCGCGGGCATCAACCACCCGGTCCGCACCGACCCGGGCTGCGAAACCGTTATCGGCCTGTTACATTGGCGTTTGCCACCGAAAGACCCCGACGTGATTGATGCCACAGCGAGTTACACTCGCGACGTGGGAGGACCGAACCGACCCAAACCCCTGCGCCCTGCCGCCGAGCGTGTGCTCAAAGGTAACGGGATACCCGACAACTACATCCGGAAACATTTCGGCAATCACCGCGATGCGCCGCCGTTCTCGCGTGCCCCGTAAGCTGGTCGTCGAACAGTTCGGCGATGGTGCGCAGCGGGGGCGAAGGCCCGGCGCGCGCACGGGCAAGCGCAGGAGACACACCATGTCAGGTCGCCCGGTACGGCGCGACGGTCGCACAGGCGTGCGGCACCAGGGCGGGGCTCGGAGCACACCCATCCGATTCGGTATGGGTAGGAGCGGCAAGGGCGGGGTAGCGCTGTGCCTGGCGTTCACGGCGGCGCTGCTGGCCGCGTCGTGCTCGTCCACGTCGAGTTCCTCCTCCCAGGCGGGACCGGCCGCCAAGGCCCCCGCGGCCAAGATCTCGGTCACCCCCGGCGGCGGCGACGCGGTCGATCCGCTCGGCAAGATCGAGGTCAGCGCCTCACAGGGCCAGCTGACCACGGTCACGATGACGAACGAGAACGGCAAACAGATCGAGGGGATCTACACCCCGGACAAGACGGCCTGGAAGCCTTCGGAACCGCTGGGCTACAACCACACCTATTCGGTCGCGGCCCAGGGCGTCACGCTGACCGGGCCGATCCCCGAGGCCAAGACCTCGTTCACCACGCTGACCCCGAGCAACCAGACCAAGGCGTATCTGACCAACACCGGTGGTCAGGAGGTCGACGGCGGGACATACGGCGTCGGCACGGTCATCGTCGCGCACTTCGACGAGGCGATCCCGGACAAGGCCGCCGCGGAGAAGAAACTCTCCGTGACGACCAATCCTCCGGTCCAGGGCTCGTGGTACTGGCTCGACGATCGCAACGCGCACTGGCGGCCGCAGAAGTACTGGGCGCCGGGCACCAAGGTGACGGTGGCGGCCAACATCTTCGGCGCGCAGCTGGGCGGCGGACTGTACGGCCAGGAGAACTCCAAGGCGTCGTTCACGATCGGCCCCTCGCATGTGTCCATCGCCGACGACAACACCCATCAGGTGCAGGTCTTCGAGAACGGCAAGCTGATCCGCACCATGCCGACCTCGATGGGGATGGGCGGCACCCAGGTCGTCGACGGCAGGACCATCTACTTCTGGACCATGCCCGGCACCTACACGGTGATGGGGCGCGGCAACCCGGTGATCATGGACTCCTCCACCTTCGGCCTGCCGGTCAACTCCCGGCTCGGCTACAAGGAGGCGATCAACTGGGCCACCCAGATCAGCGCGGACGGGATCTACCTGCACCAGCTGGATTCGACCGTCTCCGCGCAGGGTGTGCGCAACACCTCGCACGGCTGTCTGAACCTCAATCAGTCCAACGCCCAGTGGTTCTACAACTGGTCGATGATGGGCGATGTGGTCGAGGTGCACAACACCGGCGGCCCGGCGTTGCAGGTGTGGGACAACGGTGACTGGACCCTGCCCTGGGATCAGTGGTTGCAGGGTAGCGCGCTGAACAAGTAACCGGGACCGGGTTCGTAGCGGAAATACGAAGGCCGCCTTCATCTTTCGATGGAGGCGGCCTTCGTGTTGCACAGCGGGATCCGTCGTCGCGGCGTGCGGGTCAGCCCCGGAACGGGTACCTGTCGTCCAGATCCAGATCGAGTTGCAGGACGTTCACCCGGGGCTCGCCCAGGAAGCCGAGATCACGCCCCTGCGTGTGCGCGGCGACCAGCGCGCGCACCTGATCCCGGGAGATGCCGCGCGCCTTGGCAACCCGCGACACCTGGATATTCGCGTAGGCCGGGGAGATGTTCGGATCCAGCCCCGAGGCCGAGGCGGTGACCGCGTCGGAGGGCACGGGCGTGTCGACCGAGGCGTTACCCCGGATCGGCATGATCTGCCCCGCCGAGTAGTCCTCGCCGGGCTTGGCCAGTTGCACCGCGACGCCCTCGTAGAACGCCAGGAACGGGACCTTCGTGGTGCGCGAATCCTCGTTCACGCTGATCACCGCGGTCGGATTGATCACGTTTCCGTGTGAGTCACGCGGACCCACGACCGCCAGCACCGCGCCGACGCCGCCCGAGGTGCAGAACGGCCGGCTACCGTCCACGCCCTCCAGCGCACCCACCGCGAGACTGCGCGCACACACCGTGGACAGCAGCGACAGCTTGTCGGCCTTGGGATCCTTCGCGTCCAGGGTGTCCACGATGCTCTCCGGGCCCATGTTGCCGAACGTGGAACTCGCCGGATCGTAACCGTCCGGGATCGCGCTGACCCCGGTCGCGGCGTCGGCGGCGGGCGCCGCGTTGGACGGGCGGGTCTGGAAGTACTGCGCCTTCGCCGTGCCCTTGCCGTCGGTGAACGCCTGCCCGATCAGACTGCTGCCCACCACCTTTCCGTGCTGCTCGAGCAGCGAACCCTCGGCCTTGTCGTGCAGGCCGGGCAGCTGCGCGACCACGAAAACCACCAGCGGATAGGCGATTCCGAGGATCACCGTCATGACCAGCAGCGCGCGCAGGGCCGCGAGATGCTGTCGGATCCAGGTCGACTGTCGTGTCGAGAAAATAGGCATCAGGACATCCCGGGGAAGAATTGGATGATCAGATCGATCACCTTGATACCGATGAACGGGGCGACGATGCCGCCGAGTCCGTATAGGGAAAGGTTGCGGCTCAACAACTTCGACGCACTCGAGGGCCGATAGTCCACCCCGCGCAACGCCAGCGGGATCAGCGCGACGATGACCAGCGCGTTGAAGATGACCGCGGACAGGATCGCGGACTGCGGGCTGTGCAGCCGCATGATGTTCAGCACGTCCAGGCCCGGGAACAGCGAGACGAACATCGCCGGGATGATCGCGAAGTACTTGGCGACGTCGTTCGCGATCGAGAACGTGGTGAGCGCGCCGCGCGTGATCAGCAACTGCTTACCGATCTCCACGATCTCGATCAGTTTGGTCGGATCCGAATCCAGATCGACCATGTTCCCGGCTTCCTTGGCCGCCGAGGTGCCGGTGTTCATCGCGACGCCGACGTCGGCCTGCGCGAGCGCGGGCGCGTCGTTGGTGCCGTCACCGGTCATGGCGACCATCCGGCCGCCCTCCTGTTCGCGGCGGATCAGCGCGAGCTTGTCCTCGGGCGTGGCTTCGGCGAGGAAGTCGTCCACCCCGGCCTCATCGGCAATCGCCTTGGCGGTCAAGGGATTGTCGCCGGTGATCATGACCGTGCGGATGCCCATCCGGCGCATCTCGTCGAAACGTTCGCGCATGCCCTGCTTGACGACATCCTCGAGGTGGATGACGCCCAGCAGCCGGGCCGTCCCGTTCTGCACCTCACCGACGACCAGCGGCGTACCGCCCGAGGCGGAGATACCGTCGACGGTCTCGCCGAGTTCGGCGGGAATCTGCCCGCCCTGCGACCGCACCCATTCGGTGACCGCGCTGGCCGCACCCTTGCGCAGCTGATGCCCGTCGGACAGATCCACGCCCGACATGCGCGTCTGCGCGGTGAACTCCACCCACGTCGCGCCGGTCAGTTCCCCGGCCGTGCGCTCGCGCTTACCGAACGCCTCCTTCGCGTACACCACGATCGAGCGGCCCTCCGGCGTCTCGTCGGCGAGGCTGGAAAGCTGTGCGGCATCGGCCAATTCGTCCGCCGACAGTCCCGGCATCGGCACGAAGTCCGACGCCTGACGATTGCCGAGGGTGATGGTGCCGGTCTTGTCCAGCAGCAGGGTGTTCACATCGCCCGCGGCCTCGACCGCGCGCCCGGACATGGCCAGCACGTTGCGTTGCACGAGCCGGTCCATCCCGGCGATGCCGATGGCCGAGAGCAGCGCGCCGATCGTCGTCGGGATCAGGCAGACCAGCAGCGACACCATGACGATTCCGGTGACGCCGTTGACGTCGAGCGTCTGATTGTCCGCGACGCCGGGGTTGTTCGCCTTGGCGAAGATCGCCAGCGGCTGCAGGGTCGCGACGGCGAAGACGAAGATGATCGTCAACGCGGCCAGCAGGATGTTCAGCGCGATCTCGTTCGGCGTCTTCTGCCGGCTCGCGCCCTCGACCAGCGCGATCATCTTGTCGATGAACGAACCGCCCGGCTCCTGGGTGATGCGCACGACGATCCGGTCCGAGAGCACCGTGGTACCGCCGGTCACCGCGGAACGGTCGCCGCCGGACTCCCGGATCACCGGCGCGGATTCCCCGGTGATGGCCGATTCATCAACGGACGCAATGCCTTCCACGACATCGCCGTCACCGGGGATGACCTGTCCGGCCTCGACCACGACCACGTCGCCGCGCTGCAACTCCGGCGCCGGGACGCTCTCCTCGACCACCCGCGCGCCCGGCGACCAGTCCACCAGCCGCCGAGCGACGGTGTCGGTCTTGGCCTTTCGCAACGTATCGGCCTGCGCCTTACCGCGTCCCTCCGCGACCGCCTCGGCGAGATTCGCGAAAAGTACTGTGAGCCAGAGCCATACGACGATCGCCCAGGCGAAGAACGTCGGATGGGCCAGGGCCAGCACGGTGGTCCACACCGCGCCGATCTCGACGATCAACATCACCGGATTGCGCCACAGCGTGCGCGGATCCAGTTTGCGCACCGCGTCCGGCAGCGACTTCAGCAGCATCTTCGGGTCGAACAGGCCCGCCGACACCCGAGACTTGTTGTCCTGCACGGTTTCCTGCGGCGCGGGGGCCGCACTCTGATCGATGGTGGGAGTGGTCATCAATGAATTCCTTCGGCGAGCGGCCCGAGCGCCAGCGCGGGCAGGAAGGTGAGGGCGACCAGGATGATCGTCACCCCGGCGACCATGCCGACGAACAGCGGCCGATGGGTGGGCAACGTGCCGTCCGATTCGGGCGTACGGCCCTGCGCGGCAAGGGATCCGGCCAGCGCGAGGGCGAAGATGATCGGCACGAAACGGCCGAACACCATGGCCAGGCCCAACGCGGTGTTCCACCACGTGGTGTTCGCGCTCAGCCCCGCGAAGGCCGAACCGTTGTTGTTGGCCGCGGAGGTGAAGGCGTACAACACTTCCGAGAGCCCGTGCGGTCCGCTGTTGGCCATCGCGGCGCGTTCCCCGGGCAGGGCCATCGCCGCGGCCGTACCGGTCAGCACGATCAGCGGGGTGACCAGGAAATAGGCTGCGGCAAGCTTGATTTCGCGCGGCGTGATCTTCTTGCCGAGGTATTCCGGGGTGCGCCCGACCATCAGCCCGGCGATGAACACGGTGATCACCGCCAGGATCAACATGCCGTACAGACCCGAACCGGTACCACCCGGCGCGACCTCACCCAGCTGCATGTTGAACATCGCCATCAGCCCGCCGGTACTGGTCATCGAATCGTGCGCGGAATCCACCGCACCGGTCGAGGTCAGCGTCGTCGCGCTGGCGAACGTCGCGGAATCCGCTACGCCGAAACGGGTTTCGACCCCTTCCAGGGCCGCCCCGACCGCCGTCGGCACGGTGCCGTGGTGATGCAGCTGGAAGAAGTTGGTCAGGATGGTGCTGAACAACGCCAGCGTCGCCATCACCGAGACGATCGCGAACCCCTGCTTCTTGCTCCCGACCATCCGCCCGAAGGTGCGCGGCAGCGAGAAACCGATCACCAGCAGCAGGAAGATCTCCACGAAATTCGTCCAGGCCGTGGGGTTCTCGAACGGATGCGCGGAGTTCACGTTGAAGAATCCGCCACCGTTGGTACCCAGCAGCTTGATGGCCTCCTGGCTGGCCACCGGGCCGCCCGGCAGCGTCTGCGCACCGGTGTCGGCGACGGTGGTCGCGGTCTGCGAGAACAGGTGGAAGTTCTCGATCACACCGCCGGAGATCAGCACGATCGCGAACACGAACGAGAGCGGCAGCAGAATCCGGATGGTCCCCCGCACGAGATCAACCCAGAAATTCCCCAGCTCACCGGTGCGATGCCGGGCGAACCCGCGCACCAGCGCGACCGCCACCGCGATGCCCACCGCGGCGGAGACGAAGTTCTGCACCGCCAGCCCGCACATCTGCACGACGTGCCCCATCGTGGACTCGCCGGCATAGTTCTGCCAGTTGGTGTTGGTCACGAAGCTGATGGCGGTGTTCCAGGCCAGACTTCCGGTCATCGGCGTGCCCGGATCGTGCGGATGCAGCGGCAGGCGGCCCTGCGACAGCTGCAGGAAGAACAGGAACAGCACACTGACCGCCGAGAAGGCCAGCACGCTGCGGGCGTAGATCCCCCAGGTCTGCTCGACGCCGGGTTGTACGCCGATGAGGCGGTAGATGACGCGTTCGGCGCGAGAGTGCTTGTCCCGGGCGAAAACTCGGTACATGTAGTCGCCGAGTGGTACGTGGACCACGGCGAGCGCGATGACGAGGGCCGCGATGAACACGATCCCCGCGGTTGTGGTGTCCACCTAGAACCTTTCCGGGTACAGCAGCGACGCGACCAGGTAGATCGCGATTCCGACGGCCAGGACGAGACCGATGATGTTCTCCGTCACAGCCGTTCGACTCCCCGTTGGATGAGCCCGAGCAGGGCGAAGATCGCCACGGTCACAACCGTGAACACCACGACAGACATGGGTCGAACCTTTCTTGGACCAGCGGCGTACACGAGTGCGCCGAATGCGAGTCAAGCGCGGCGAACACCCCCTCCACGAGGTCCTTGACGGCTTCTTAGCGCCCGCGACGGTGGCCTTGACGGGTCATTTACACGGGCGTTTCGGGGTGCCGGTCGAAGGGCGTAAAGGTCCAGGTCGGAGCCGTAAAGAAAGCGTCAAGGCGCGGGTCGGCCGGTGTGGCGACGGTAGACAGAGAGGGCCCGGCCGCACCCTTCTCCCGGCCGTCCCTTCACATCCCCGAGGAGACCTCCATGCCGGACCACGCCGCGCGGCCGCCCCACCAGCCACGATGGTTTCCACGCGAGATGATGGACGCGTGAGACGCGGTCGACTGCGCATCTACCTCGGTGCCGCCCCCGGGGTGGGCAAGACCTTCGCCATGCTCGGTGAGGCGCATCGGCGGCTGGATCGCGGCCGCGATGTGGTGGCCGCGGTGGTCGAGACGCATCAGCGAGCCAAGACCGCCGCACTGCTCGAGGGCATCGAACGCATTCCCACCAAGGAGATGTCGTATCGCGGCGCGACGCTGCCCGAACTCGACGTCGATGCCGTGCTGCGGCGCGCGCCCGCCGTGGTGCTGGTCGACGAACTCGCGCACACCAACGTGCCCGGCTCGAAGAACGGCAAACGCTGGCAGGACGTGCACGAATTGCTCGCCGCCGGCATCGATGTGATCTCCACGGTCAACGTGCAACACCTGGAGAGCCTCAACGACGTCGTCGAACAGATCACCGGCGTGGTGCAGCGGGAAACCGTGCCGGACTGGGTGGTTCGCGGCGCGGATCAGGTCGAGCTGGTCGACATCACCCCGGAAGCGTTGCGGCGCAGGCTCTCCCACGGCAACGTCTACGCCGCCGACAAGGTCGACGCGGCGCTGCGCAACTACTTCCGTCCCGGAAACCTCACCGCGCTAAGGGAATTGGCGCTGCTGTGGCTGGCCGACCAGGTCGACGCGGCACTGGCGAAATATCGCGAGGACCACAGCATCACCGACACCTGGGAGGCCCGCGAGCGCGTCATCGTGGCGGTGACCGGCGGCCCCGAATCCGAGACCATCGTGCGCCGCGCGAGCCGCATCGCCACCAAGTCCAGTGCCGATCTGATCGTGGTGCACGTGGTGCGCGGCGACGGGCTGGCCGGGGTGTCCACCCAACGGCTGAACCGGTTGCGTGAGCTGGCCACCGGCCTGGGCGCGAGCCTGCACACCGTGACCGGCGAGGACGTGCCCAGCGCCCTGCTGGATTTCGCGCGCGGAGTCAACGCGACGCAGCTGGTGCTGGGCACCTCCCGACGCTCGCGCTGGGCGCGGATGCTGGACGAGGGCATCGGCTCGACCGTGGTGCAACTGTCCGGCAAGATCGATGTCCACATGGTCACCCACGAGGAGTCCAATCGAGGATTTCGCTGGTCCTCGATGCTGCCGCCGGAACGCACGCTGTCCGCCTGGCTCGCGGCGCTGCTGGTACCCGCGCTGATCACGGCGATCTGCTTCTACCTACTGGATTCGCCGCAGGATCTGGCCGGGCAGAGCGCGCTGTTCTTCGTCGGCGTGATCGCGGTGTCGCTGCTGGGCGGCGTGGCGCCGGCCTCGCTGTCCGCGGTGCTGGGCGGGCTGCTGCTGAACTGGTTCTTCGTCTCCCCCCGCTACAGCCTGACCATCTCCGAGCTGAGCAACATCCTCAACATCGTGGTGATGGCGATCGTCGCGGTGGCGGTGGCCGCGCTGGTCGACATCTCCAAACGGCGGGCCGCCGAGGCACGCACAGCCTCGCGGCAGGCCGAACTGCTGACGCTGTTCGCGGGCGCGGTGCTGCACGGCGCGGATCTGCCCGATCTGCTCGAGCACGCCCGCGAGACGTACGGGCAGAGCGCGGTCGCGCTGGTCACCGACGACGACGTGATCGCCTGTGTCGGAAGCGATCCCGCGCGCCGGGTGACCGACGCCGACACCGCCATCGAGGCCGGTGACGATCGGCACTGGCTGCTGCTCAACGGCCGCTCCCTCACGCCCGCCGATCGCGTGGTGCTGGGCGCGGTCGCCAATCAGGCCGCCGGGCTGGTCCGCCAGCGCCGGCTCGCGCAGGAGGCGCAGGCCGCGGCCGGGGTGATGGAGGCCGATCGGTTGCGTCGCGCACTGCTCTCGGCGGTGAGTCACGATCTGCGCACCCCGCTGGCCGCCGCCAAGGCCGCGGTGTCCAGTCTGCGCAGCGATGACGTGGAGTTCTCCCCCGAGGACACCGCCGAACTGCTGGAAACCGTCGAGGAATCGGTCGATCAGCTCACCGGGTTGGTCGGCAATCTGCTGGATTCCTCGCGGCTGGCCGTCGGGGTGGTCACGCCCCGGCTCAAACCGGTGTATCTGGAAGAGGTGGTGAACCGCGCGGTCGTCGGCGTCGGCATGGGCACGCGCGGTTTGCGCCGCGCGGTGCACGACCGGGTGAAGGTCGAGGTCGGCGACGTCGAGGCGCTCACCGACAGCGGTCTGCTCGATCGCGTCCTGGCCAATCTGATCGACAACGCCCTGCGCTACTCCCCGCCCGATACTCCGATCCGGGTCACCGCCGAGCAGACCCGGGACCGGATCTCGCTGACGGTCGTCGACCACGGTCCCGGGATTCCGGCCGGGCTGGAGGATCAGTTGTTCGAACCGTTCCAGCGGCTCGGCGACCGGGACAACTCCACCGGCGTCGGCCTGGGCCTGTCGGTGGTGCGCGGCTTCGTCGAGGCGATGGGCGGCAGCGTGCACGCCGAGCCGACCCCCGGCGGCGGCCTGACCGTGGTCATCGACCTACCGGCCGTTCCGGCGGTGCGACAAGAGGAGGAGATCGGGTGACGATACCGGCGAGCACGAACGACGGGGAGCGTCCCGCACGCCCCCAGAGCGGAATCCGCGACCGCGATCAGACCGGCGCCGCATCGACGAAAGTCCTTGTGGTGGACGACGAACCGCAGATCCTGCGCGCACTGCGGATCAACCTGTCGGTGCGCGGATACGAGGTGATCACCGCCGCGACCGGCGCCGCGGCGCTGCGGGCGGCGGCGGAGAAACACCCCGACGTGGTGGTGCTGGACCTGGGCCTGCCCGATATGGACGGTATCGACGTGCTGGCCGGTCTGCGCGGCTGGAGTACCGCCCCGGTGATCGTGCTGTCCGCGCGCACCGACTCCGCGGACAAGGTCGAGGCGCTGGACGCCGGCGCCGACGACTACGTCACCAAACCCTTCGGCATGGACGAGTTGCTGGCGCGGCTGCGGGCCGCGGTCCGGCGCGGCGCGACCGCCACCGAGGGGATCGATCCGATCGTGGAGACGTCCTCGTTCACCGTGGACCTCTCGGCGAAGAAGGTCGTCAAACACGGTGGCGACGTCCACCTGACCCCCACCGAATGGGGCGTGCTGGAAATGCTCGTCCGCAACCAGGGCAAACTCGTCGGCCGCCGCGAACTCCTGCGCGAGGTCTGGGGCCCGTCCTACGCCACCGAAACCCATTACCTCCGTGTCTATCTCGCCCAACTCCGCCGCAAACTCGAGGACGACCCGTCCCACCCCAAGCACCTACTGACCGAAGCAGGCATGGGCTACCGCTTCAGTGTCTGATTGCCTCCGCTCCGCTCCGGCGGGACTGTATTTTTGGCCTCCGCTCCGCTCCGGCGGGTCGGGGCCCCCTGAGGCTCGATTCTTCCCTCCTCCGCTCCTCCGCTTCGCTCCCCCGCTCCGTCAGTCCAGAATCGACCCGGGCCCCGACCCTTGCAGTCGGCGTTATTCGGAGCTGGCGGAACTGGCTGACCTCGGAGTTGGCGTTGTCGATGGTTGACGGAACTGGGTGACCTTGCTGTCGGCGTTATCGAGGGTTGGCGGAACGGGTGCTTCGGGGTGGTGCGGCTAACTCCAGAGTCGAATGCCGGCACTACGAACCTGATGGCACGATTGAGGTATGGCTGAACAGACTTCGAGCACTGCCGCGGCAACCCCGGGTGCGGGCAAGACCCCGACCTCGCTGTGGGTCGAGCGCACCGGGACGCGGCGGTACACCGGACGCAGTTCGCGCGGGGCCGAGGTGCTGATCGGCTCGGACGGCGTGCCGGGTGTGTTCACCCCCGGTGAGCTGCTCAAGATCGCGTTGGCCGCGTGCACGGGGATGAGTTCGGACTTCCCGCTGTCGAATCGGCTGGGCGAGAACTACGACGTCACCATCCGCGTCTCCGGCGACGCCGACCGCGAGAGCGAGGTGTACCCGGAGCTGAACGAGCTCGTCGAACTCGACCTGTCCGAACTGGACGAGGCCGGACGCGAACGTCTGCTGGTCACCGTGCAGCGCGCCATCGACAAGGTGTGCACCGTCGGTCGCACGCTCAAGGCGGGCTCCCAGGTCAACCTGTCTTTCCAGGTCGATTCGTGAGCACTCCGGCGGCACGACCGGACACGCCCGCCGAGGCCGCGCGGCAACCGGACACCAGCGCCGACGTCCGCCTCGTCGCCTGGGTGCACGGCCGCGTCCAGGGCGTCGGTTTCCGCTGGTGGACCCGTTCGCGCGCACTGGAACTGGGCCTGGTCGGCTACGCCCGCAACACCGCCGACGGCCGCGTGCACGTCATCGCGGAGGGCCCGCGGGAACACTGCGAGAAACTGCTGGCCCTGCTCCGGTCGGACACAACCCCGGGTCGGGTGGATACGGTTGTGGAAGACTGGGGTGCCGCCCAGGGTGAGCTCTCGGGCTTCGTGGAACGGTAATCGGTGGGGAACAGGGAGTAGATCGGTGGCAACGGAACATCCGGGTATGGGACGCTACAACCCCGACCCCGGCGAGACAGGCAGCTCACACCCCGCCCAGGAGCCCGCTCCCACCGAACGCGTGAGTCCGCAGGGTCCCGGCTTCGCCGAACCCGAGCCGACGCATCCGATCCCGGGCATGCCGAATCCGACGCTGCCCATGCCCGTCCTCGGCGACACCCGGGCGAGCGCATCCGGCGGCGACGATCCGGATGCGACGGCGACCACACCGCAACTCGGCCTGTCCGATGACGCGACGAAGGTCAGCGCGCAACCCGCGACGCCCGATATCGGCGGTGCGATCTATCCCCCGCCGGACGACACATCCGCCGACGACGCGCCGCACGGCCGGATCGAACGTCAGGAAGCGGGCGTCACGCAGCCCCGCCCGCCGACAGTCGCGGAGTCGCGCGCACGGGACAAGGCGCGCAAACGCGCCGAGGAGGCCGAACGCGCGGCCGCGCTCGCCCTCGAGGCCAAGCAGCGCAACCGCAAACGGGTGCTCATCGGCGGCGCGGCGATCGTCGGCGTCGCCGCGGTGGTCGGCGCGGGCTATCTGGCCTGCCAGCCCTCCGAACCCGACGTCACCGCCTACTGCATCACCGACGACAGCGGCCAGCAGACCGTCGTCAACGACAACGACTGCGTCGCGGCCCAGAACTACGCCACCACGACCGGTACGTACCACAGCGGACTGCCCGCGGTGTTCTTCTTCAACGGCCACCAGTACCGCTACTACTACGGCGGCGCCAACACCGTCGGCCGCGCACCGGTCGGCGGCAGTTTCAGCGCACCGTCCAATGCGCATGTCAGTACCAAGAGCGGCACCGTGGTTCGCGGTGGCCTGGGTTCCACGAGCGGCGGAAAGTCGGGAGGTTCATAGATGCGCCGGGTGCGCGAGCGGCCACGGGCCAGTTGGCAGCGGATCATCGCCGATCAGGGCCTGGTATTCGGTTCACCCGGTCGCGACACGAACGGACAGCCGCGCCCGTA
Source organism: Nocardia macrotermitis (assembly GCF_009604405.1). Lineage (GTDB taxonomy): Bacteria > Actinomycetota > Actinomycetes > Mycobacteriales > Mycobacteriaceae > Nocardia > Nocardia macrotermitis. The sequence goes on along the minus strand of NZ_WEGK01000003.1, from coordinate 69,825 downwards.
CTGGGACGAGTCGGTGCACTACGAATTCGATCTGGACGAGATCCTCGCGATGGAGGCCCAGGTCGAGGTGCTGCACACCATGTGCCTGCACGCCGCCGAACAGGTCGTGCTGACCGAACGGTTCGCGGATTTCGGTCTGCCCGAATGGAGTTGGGGCCCGATCGCCGAATCCTGGCGTCGCTCCGACCCTTTCGTCTACGGACGTTTCGATCTGCGCTACGACGGCCGCGGTCCGGCGAAACTGCTGGAGTACAACGCCGATACGCCGACCTCGCTGCTGGAGGCGGGAATCGTGCAGTGGCACTGGCTCACCGACGTGCACGAGGGTGACGACCAGTGGAATTCGTTGCACGAGAAGCTCGTCGAGCGCTGGGCCGAACTGCGCGCCCAACTCCCCAAGGGCGCACTGCATTTCACCTGGTCCTCCGCCGACGGCAGCGGTGAGGACAACGTCACCACCGCCTACATGCAGGAGACCGCCGCCGAGGCCGGATTCGACACCGTCGCGCTGCCGATCGAGGAGATCGGCTGGGACAGCGAACTGGAACGTTTCGTGGACCTGGCCGAGGCGCCGATCGAATCGATCTTCAAGCTGTATCCCTGGGAATGGGCCCTGGACGACGACTTCGGCAAGCGCGTGGTCGACTCCCTGCCGGAGACCATGTGGGTCGAGCCGCTGTGGAAGGCGCTGCTGTCCAACAAGGCGCTGCTCGCGGTGCTGTGGGAGATGTACCCCGGCCACCCGAACCTGTTGCCCGCGTACATCGATGAGCCGCACGAACTCACCGAGTACATCCGCAAACCCAAACTCGGCCGCGAGGGCGCGAACATGACCATCGTCGGCGGCGGTATGGAAACCTCCACCGGCGGCGTCTACGGCGAAGAGGGCTACGTCTACCAATTGCTCGATCCACTACCGGATTTCGACGGCATGCGCCCGGTACTGGGCGCGTGGATCGTCGGCGACGAGGCCGCGGGCCTGGGCATCCGCGAAACCCCGGGCCTGATCACCGACGACTCCTCGACGTTCGTCCCGCACCGGATTCCGGCGAAGTAGACGGCCCCGAAGGGGGCCGGGCGAACTCAGCCGCGACGTTCGGCGAGCCGGTCCAGCAGTCGCTTGTGCACCGAGGCCGGCAGCATGTCGGAGACGTCGCCCCCGAAGGTGGCGACCTCCTTCACCAGTGAGCTGGACAGGAAACCGTAGAGCGGGTTCGTCGCGATGAAGAAGGTGTCGACGCCGGACAGTTTCTTGTTCATCTGCGCCATCTGCAACTCGTATCCGAAGTCGGTCGCGTCGCGCAGCCCCTTCACGATGGCGGTGAGGCCCTGTTCGCGGGCGAAGTCGACCGTCAGGCCGTACCAGGATTCCACCCGCACGTTCGGCAGTTCCGCGGTGACCTCGCGCAACATCTCCACGCGCTCGTCCACGGTGAACATGCCCTGCTTCTTCTTGTTGATCGTCACCGTCACGACGATCTCGTCGAATTGCGCTGCCGCGCGGGCGAAGACGTCCAGATGTCCGTTCGTCACCGGATCGAACGATCCGGGGCACATTGCTCCAGCCATGAGAAGACGCTAACAGGACGCGACGCCCGGATGAGCGTCAGAAGACCCACAGTCGCAGGCTCAGGAAACGCAGGGTCCCCACTGCCGCGGTGATCACGATGACGGCGATCGCCTCGGCGATATCACCCATCCCGGGAGCCACCACGTCCAGCAGGGCCAGCGCCGCCGACGTGATCGCCAACCCGGCCAGGGCCAGACCGCCCCCCTCTATCTGGGCGGTCAGCCAGCCGACGCGTTCGGCGGCGTGGAAGGTCAGGCGACGATGCAGTTCGTTGGCGATCGCGGTGCTCACGACCGAGCCGATCAGATTGGCCACCTGCGGTCCCTCGCCGTAGCAGGCGGTGAACAGCAGGAAGTAGCCGATATTGCTGAATCCGCCGACCAGTGCGAAACGGATCAGCTGAGCCAGCCACCGGTCGCTGCGCAGATAGTTCCCGAGCAGTCCCAACGCACTGGGCAGCCGGGACCGCGTGGGTTCGGAGGATGCGGAGAACTCGGGCTCGGGGTTCACCCCCATGCCCGGATCTGCTGGGTGCAGGACAGCCATCGTCATTCCGATCGAGACATCGCCGGACCCGGGCCCGGCTGATCTACCGCTCGGTAAGAATCTAGCACCAAACGGAGAGATTTCCTCCACTTGATTGTGTGGCATATCAAACACCCAGCCGACACACCGCCGTCGAACCCGGTTGGCGCCGTCGCGGGAAGGCACACTGGGCTACGACGGCAGAGATGTTCGCCATCGCAAGTTCGGCAGGAGAGTGGGGTCAGCAGATGTACCGCGTATTCGAGGCACTCGACGAACTCGTCGCGATCGTCGAAGAGGCACGCGGGATCCCTCCCACGCGCAACTGCATCATCCCCCGCGGTGACGTACTCGAACTCCTGGACGACGTGCGCGAGGCGATCCCGGGCGAACTGGACGACGCACAGGATGTGCTCGACCACCGCGACCGGATCGTCAACGACGCCACCGACGCCGCCGAGAACACCGTCACCGGCGCCAACGCCCAGGCCGATCAGACCGTGTCCGCCGCCCGTGAGGAGGCCGACCGCATCCTCGCCGACGCCAAGGCACACGCGGACCGCATGGTCGCCGAGGCCCGCGCGCACGCGGATCACATGGTCGCCACCGCCACCGCCGAGGCCGATCGGGTCGTCACCGAGGGCAAGGCCGAGTTCGAGGCCGTCACCGGACGCGCGCGGGCGGAGTCCGAGCGGATGATCGCGGCCGGTCAGTCCTCCTACGAACGGTCCGTCGCGGAAGGTCAGTCCGAACAGGATCGGCTGGTCCAGCAGACCGAGGTGGTGCGGGCCGCGCACAGCGAATCCGCGCGGCTGATCGATTCCGCGCAGGCCGAGGCCGACCGGTTGCGCGGGGAATGCGATCAGTACGTCGACGGCAAGCTCGCCGATTTCGAGGAGATCCTGCACGGCACGATGCGCATCGTGGATCGCGGACGGCATCAGTTGCGCAGCGGCACGGGTATCCCCGACTACGCCGGGGACTTCCGCCGCTGACCTGCGAACGGCCGCGATTTCCGGCCGATTTCGATTCGACCATGCGCATTCGGTATCGTGGTCTGGTTACCCATCCATATCTACAGGTGAAGTGAGTTCGTCATGCCCGCCGACTCCGGTCCCGGTTCGCGTCGTCGTCCGACCGACGCGGGTTTCGTGCTGGACACCCGCAGCCTCGGACGCAAACCGGGCACGATGAAGACCTTGCAGCGCGCGGTGACCGTGCCCGAAGCCATCGGGCTGGACCTGATCGCCATCCCGGCCGGGGCCGAGGTGGACCTGGATCTGGCACTGCAATCGGTGTCGGAGGGCGTGCTGGTCACCGGTTCGGTGACCGCGCCGATCGCCGGGGAGTGCTCGCGCTGCCTGGAATCGTTCACCGACGAGATCGTGCTCCAGGTGACCGAGCTGTTCGCCTATCCGGACAGCGCCACCGAGCAGACCACCGAGGAGGACGAGATCTACCGCCTCGTGGACGACATGATCGACCTCGAACCGGTGGTCACCGACATGGTGGGCCTGGAACTTCCGCTGCAACCGCTGTGCGCCCCGGACTGCGCCGGACTGTGCCCCGAATGCGGTGTGCGGATGGCGATTGCGGGTTCGGACCACGGGCATGAGATACTGGATCCTCGCTGGGCGGGGCTCGCCAAATTCACGGCCGAATCCCCCGGCACCGGCGGCACCGCCGCCGAACTCAATTAGACGTAGACGGATTTCCCGTGGGCCGGAACCGGTCCGGGAGAGAACCTTAAGGAGAAGTAGTCGTGGCCGTTCCGAAGCGCCGGATGTCCCGTTCCAACACCCGCTCCCGGCGCAGCCAGTGGAAGGCCACCGCGCCGACCCTGATCACCTGCCCGAACCGGGCCTGCGGCGAGAAGACCCTGCCGCACATCGCCTGCCCGAACTGCGGCACCTACAAGGGCCGCCAGGTCGCCTCGGCGGTTTGATCGCACCGGCAGCACAGCAGTGACAGCCAGTAAAGACCGCGCGGACGCACCCGCCGTGGGTGAGTCCGCCGATCATGCGGGCCTGCTCCAGGCACTCGGCGTCGATCTGCGCGAGGACCTGCTCCGCCTGGCCCTCACCCACCGTTCCTATGCCTACGAGAACGGCGGGCTGCCCACCAACGAACGCCTGGAATTCCTGGGCGATTCGGTGCTGGGCCTGAGCATCACCGAGCGGCTGTATCTCGAGCACCCGGACAAGTCCGAGGGCGAGCTCGCGAAGTTGCGCGCCAGCGTGGTCAACATGCACGCACTGGCCGAGGTCGCGCGCGGCCTGGGCGAGGGTGGCCTGGGCCCGCACCTGCTGCTGGGCAAGGGCGAGGAGATGACCGGCGGCCGCGACAAGCCGTCCATCCTCGCCGACGGCATGGAGTCGCTGCTCGGCGCGGTCCATCTCGATCACGGTATCGAGGTGGCGCGCGAGGTCGTGCTGCGGTTGTTCGCCGACCTGCTCGAGCGTGGTCCGCGCATGGGCGCGGGCCTGGACTGGAAGACCAGCCTGCAGGAGCTGACCGCCGAACGCGGTATCGGCGTGCCCGCGTACGAGATCACCTCGACCGGCCCGGATCACGACAAGGAGTTCACCGCGACAGCGGTGATCGGTGGTCAGGCGTACGGCTCGGGTATCGGCCGGTCCAAGAAGGAAGCCGAACAGAAGGCCGCCGGCGCAGCCTGGCAATCTCTCAACGAGGGATAGATGCCCGAACTTCCCGAGGTCGAGGTCGTTCGGCGCGGCCTCGCCGATCATGTGGTCGGTCATATCGTCGAATCCGTCACGGTGAAACATCCCCGCTCGGTGCGCAGACATGTGCTCGGCGGGGATGATCTGTCGGCGCGGATGTCCGGTCTGCGGGTCGAATCGGCCCAGCGGCGCGGCAAATTCCTCTGGCTGACCTTCGACGATCCCGATACCGCGCTGGTGGTGCACCTCGGGATGAGCGGGCAGATGCTGGTCCAGCCCGCCGACGCTCCCCTGGAGAAGCACGCCCACATCGTCGCCACGCTCGATACGGGTGCGCAGTTGCGGTTCGTGGATCAGCGGACGTTCGGCGGGTGGGCGTTGCATCCGATGGTCGAGGTCGACGGTACGGCGTTGCCCGAGGCGGTCGCGCATATCGCTCGCGACCCGCTGGATCCGCTGTTCGACGCCGATGCCGTGGTGCGGAGGATCCGCGCCAAGCATTCCGAGATCAAACGGGTGCTGCTGGATCAGACCGTGGTGTCGGGCATCGGGAACATCTATGCCGACGAGGCGCTGTGGCGGGCGCGGCTGCACGGCGAGCGCATTGCGAGCAAACTCACCCGGCCCGCGCTGCACGGACTGCTGAGCGAGGTGCAGGCGGTGATGTCCGAGGCGCTGCGGGCCGGTGGGACGTCCTTCGACGCGCTGTACGTCAACGTGAACGGGCAATCCGGATATTTCGAACGGTCGCTGGCCGCCTACGGGCGCGAGGACGAGCCGTGCCGCCGGTGCGGTGCGCCGATCCGGCGGGAGAAGTTCATGAACCGGTCGTCCTACTCCTGCCCGCGCTGCCAGCCGCGACCGCGCGGATAGCCCTCGGCTGCGCAAAAACCCGGCGGCTGGGGATTTGCTCGCGCTACCGTCTTCATACGGCCCATGTCCCGGCTGTTGAGGAGGACAGATGCGCAAACTGACCTACTACGTTGCCTCGACGATCGACGGATTCATCGCCACCGACGACGGTTCGGTGGATTTCTTCCCCGTCGGCGGTGATCACGTCCCGGTGATCAACGCGCAGTATCCGGAAACCCTGCCCACGAAAGTGCGTGAGGCACTGGGGCTGGACAAACCGGCGGAAACCTTCGACACGGTCCTGATGGGCCGCCGGACGCACGATTTCGGCGTGCGCACCGGCACCTCCAGCCCGTACGCGCACCTGCGTCAGTTCGTGGTGTCCACGACGTTGCCCGAGGATCCCGATCCGGACGTCGAACTCATCGCCGCCGACCCGCTCGCCCGGGTGCGGGCGCTCAAACGTGAACCGGGCCTTGGCATCTGGCTGTGCGGCGGTGGAGAGCTCGCGCAGGCGCTGCTGCCGGAGATCGATCAGGTCTTCCTGAAGTTGCATCCGATCGTGCTGGGCAGCGGGCGGCCGCTGTTCGGTCCGGCGGCGCGGCTGCCCGAGCCGAACCGGTTCCGGGTGCTGACCAGCCGGGTGTTCGAGGACGGCGTGGCCTTCCTCAAATACGTGCGGATCAGATGACACCGGATCCGACGACGCCGGAGCCGGATCCCGTTGCGGCACTTCGGGAGATCGCGTTCTGGATGGAGCGTGAGCGAGCGCGGACGCATCGGGTGAAAGCCTATCGGCGGGCGGCCGACGCGGTGGCGGCGTTGTCGGACGAGGAGTTCGATCGGATTCGGAAAAGCGGTGGCTGGCAGGATATTTCGGGGATCGGGCCGAAGACAGCGGCGGCGATCGCGCAGGCATGTGCCGGACAGGTGCCCGCACGGTTGACCGAATTGCGTTCGGAGGCACGGGTTCTCGCGCCCGAGGGGACCGAGTTGCGTCGGCTGCTGCGCGGGGATCTGCACACGCATTCGGACTGGTCCGACGGCGGCAGCCCGATCGAGGAGATGATGCGCACGGCGATGGCGCTGGGGCACGAATACTGTGCGCTGACCGATCATTCGCCGCGGCTGCGGGTCGCGAACGGGCTCTCGGCCGATCGGCTGCGGCGTCAGCTCGACGTGGTCGCCGAGTTGAACGAGCGACTCGCGCCCTTCCGGATCCTCACCGCCATCGAGGTCGACATCCTCGACGACGGTTCGCTCGATCAGCGCGCGGATCTGCTCGCCGAACTCGACATCGTCGTGGCCAGTGTGCATTCGAATCTGCGGGCGGACAGCGAGACCATGACCCGGCGCATGGTCACCGCGGTCGCGAATCCGGATGTGGACGTGCTCGGACACTGCACCGGGCGGCTGGTGGCAGGTGAGCGGGGGCTGCGGCCGGAGTCGGAGTTCGACGCCGAGTTGGTGTTCGAGGCGTGCCGACGCTTCGGGACGGCCGTGGAGATCAACAGCCGACCCGAACGTCGCGATCCGCCCGGACGGCTGATTCAACTGGCCGTCGAGATGGGGTGTCACTTCTCGATCGATACCGACGCCCACGCGCCGGGGCAGTTGGACTGGCAGGGGTACGGGTGCGCGCGGGCGCTGGCCAACGAGGTGGATCCGGAGCGGATCATCAATACCTGGCCGCTCGAACGGCTGCTGGCGTTCACGGTTTCGTAGTCGCTCAGTGCTGTAGGAGCAGCACCGCGCCCAGCGTGAACATGATCAGCGCGATCACCGAATCCAGTGCGCGCCAAGCGATTCGGCGGGCGAACAGCGGGCCGAGCAGGCGCGCGCCGAAGCCGAGGCAGGTGAACCAGGCGATACTGCCGAACATCGCCCCGGCGGCCAGGAACCAGCGGTACGCGCCCGCGTAGGTGCTGGCGAACGAGCCGAGCAGGACCACGGTGTCCAGGTAGACGTTGGGGTTGAGCCAGGTCATGCCGAGGCAGGTGAGCAGCGTCGCGCCCAGGGCCACCGACGCGCCGGACGGTTCGCCGCTGATCGTCCCCGGCGTCAGGGCCCGCCGCGCCGCCATGATCCCGTAGCCGATCACGAACACCGCGCCCGCGTACCTGGCCACGACCAGGACCGTGGGGGCCGAGCGGATGATCGCACCGAGTCCGGCCACACCCGCGGCGATCAACACCACGTCCGAGATCGCGCAGACCGCCACCACGGCGAGTACGTGTTCGCGGCGGATGCCCTGACGCAGCACGAAGGTGTTCTGCGCACCGATCACCACGATCAGCGAGAGTCCGAAACCCAGGCCCGAGAGGGCGGCCCGCACGGCCGACGACGTATCCACCGGCTCCACGCTAAGTGCGACATATCGGCCAGACCAGCTAATGTTTTTCACCGATCATTACAATTTCTTGATATGGATCTCCAGCTGGACCAGCTCCGGGCCCTGGACGCAGCCGTCGCCGAGGGCACCTTCGAGGCGGCCGCGCGGCGACTGCGCGTCACGCCGTCGGCGATCAGTCAGCGCATCAAGGCGCTCGAACGCGCGGTCGGGCGCATCCTGCTGCAACGGACGAAACCCGTGCGTCCCACCGAATCCGGGCTCGCGGTGTTGCGGCTGGCCCGGCAGATCGAACTGCTGACCGGTGATACCGCCCGCGAACTCGGTGCCGCCGCAAGCGAATCCGAGGACGCGAGCCCGGAGGCCGATCGGCGGGTGCGACTGCCGATCGCGATCAATGCCGACTCGCTGGAGACCTGGGTGCTGCCCGCGCTGTCCGGCGCACCGCCCGGGGTCTGCTTCGAAATCCACCGCGAGGACGAGGAACACACCACCCGGTTGCTGCGCAACGGCACCGTCATGGCCGCCATCACCGCCACCGCCCAGCCCGTGCAGGGCTGCCGGGTGCGTCGGCTGGGCGCAATGCGGTACCGCCCCATGGCAACTCGCGACTTCGCCCGCACCTGGTTTCCCGAGGGCGCGACCGGGCACGCCTTCGCCACGGCCCCGGTGATCGTCTTCGACCGCAACGACGACCTCCAGGACCGTCTGATCCGCCGCCGCACCCGTCGTCCCGTCGACCCACCGCGCCATTACATCCCCGCCACCTCCGGCTACGCCGAGGCCGTCCGCCTCGGCCTCGGCTGGGGCCTGCTCCCCGACCTCCAGATCGGCACCGGCGACTACGCGAAATCCCTGATCCCCCTGGACGATTCCCTACACGTCGACGTCGCCCTCTACTGGCAACAATGGCGTCTGGACTCCCCTGCCCTCACCGCGGTCGCCACCGCCATCGCCGACGCCGCCGCCGAATCCCTGCTCTGAAACGAACCTGCACACCGGCGTTCACCTCCCGTGCCGCCGGACAGAACATGCGTTACCGGGGTTCGTAGTCCGCCGATTCGATGCGAGTTTCGCCGTAGCGGCGGGTGCGCTGCGGGGAAAAGCCTGGGGGCCAGGTGGTTTCGGGGGAACGGGTGGCGCGTTCGACCACGACCAAGGCGTCCGGGTAGAGCCAGTTGTTGGTGGTGAGCGCGGTCAGGTCGGCGGTGATCTGAATGGCATCCAGCGCGTAGGGCGGGTCGGACAGGACCAGGTCGTACGGTTCGGCGGGTGGAGTGGACAGCACGGAAGAGACTGTGCCGGGCCGCAATTCGGCACCCGGCAGCCCCAGATCGGCGATATTGCCGCGCACCACCGCCGCCGCCTTGCGATCGGATTCGACCAGCAGCGCGTGGGATGCGCCGCGGGACAACGCCTCCAGCCCGAGCGCACCCGACCCCGCATACAGATCCAGCACCCGGATACCGTCGAAATCCATTCGGGCGCACAGCATGCTGAACAACGCCTCCCGCACCCGATCCGACGTCGGCCGCGTCCCGGCGGGCGGCACCCGCAACCGCCGCCCACCCGCGACCCCGGCCACGATCCGGGTCACCGCGACACTACTCCGCCAGACACCGGAGCCGATTTCGCTGCGGCCGAAGATATCCCGCCGCGATACACGCCCGGCCCGGGTAGGTTCCCCGGGCAGTCGGATGCCGCGACGATCCCGGTCGGCCCGATATGCGTTCTCCGCGCCCGGCTCGACGTCGTTGCGGCAGGTTCCACCGCGCCCGTCCCGATGCCGTTGCGGCCGAGAATATCCCGCGGCTCGCCACCGAGCGCCACTACCGAATTCCCGCCCGACCGGCCGGAACCGAAGTATCGCACCGCCGCGCGGGCCCGCTGCTGGACCGACGCAGATGCAGGCCGGGACATCCCGGAGCCGACCGCCGGTGGACGGCGGCCGGCGCGGGATGTGCGGTGCGGCAGGTTCACTCGGCGGCGGTCTCGTTCAGGCGGATGTCGACGAGCAGGTCGCCGCCTTCCACCTGCTGGACGCGGCCGATGGCGACGCGGGCCACGGTGCCCGCGCGGGGGGCGGTGATGGCGGCTTCCATCTTCATCGCCTCGATGGTGCCGATGGTGTCACCCGCGGCGATGATGTCGCCCTCGGAGACGACCAGGGTGACCGCACCGGCGAAGGGGGCCGCGATGTGGCCGGGATCGGACTTGTCGGCCTTCTCCGCGGCGGGGATCTCGCTGGCGATCGAGCGGTCGCGCACCGTGATCGGGCGCAACTGGCCGTTCAGGATGCACATCACCGTGCGCATGCCGCGCTCGTCGGGTTCGGAGATGGCCTCCAGGCCGATCAGCAGCGTGACGCCCTTCTCCAACTGAACCCGGTGTTCCTCACCGTGCCGCAGACCGTAGAAGTACTGGTTCGTGGACAGTCGGGAGGTGTCGCCGAACTTCTCGCGGTGCGCGAGGAATTCGGTTGTCGGACCGGGAAACAGCAAGCGGTTCAACGTCCCTCGGCGCAGCCCCGAATCGCCGTTGAGCCCGTCCTCGTCCTGGGCGGTCAGCTCGGTCTCGGGTTTGGCGGGTCCGCGTCCGGCCAGCGCGTGGCTGCGGAACGGTTCGGGCCAGCCGCCCGCCGGGGTGCCGAGTTCCCCACGCAGGAAACCGATCACCGAATCGGGGATGTCGTAGCGCCCCGGATCGGTGGCGAAGTCGTCGACCGCGACCCCGGATCCGACCAGCGACAGCGCCAGATCGCCGACCACCTTCGAGGACGGCGTCACCTTCACCAGACGACCCAGAAGCCGGTCCGCCGCAGCGTATTTCGCCTCCACCTCCTCGAACCGGTCGCCCAGTCCGAGCGCGATGGCCTGCTGCCGCAGATTCGACAGCTGACCGCCCGGGATCTCGTGCTCGTAGACCCGTCCGGTCGGGCTCGGCAGCCCGGATTCGAAGGGCGCGTAGCCCTTTCGCAACGCCTCCCAGTACGGCTCCAGATCGCACACGTGCTGCAGGTTGATCCCGCTGTCGTACGGCGAATTCGCCGCCGCCGCGACGATCGCCGACAGCGCGGGCTGGGAGGTGGTCCCGGCCATCGGCGCGCTCGCACCGTCCACGGCATCCGCACCGGCCTGCCACGCGGCCAGATACGTCGCCAGCTGCCCGCCCGGGGTGTCGTGCGTGTGCACGTGCACCGGCAGATCGAAATTGCTCCGCAACGCCGTGACCAGGGTGTGCGCGGCGGGTGCGCGCAGCAGTCCGGCCATATCCTTGATCGCGATGATGTGCGCGCCCGCCGCGACGATCTGCTCGGCGAGTTTCAGGTAGTAGTCCAGCGTGTACAGATCCTCGTTCGGATCCGACAGATCACCGGTGTAGGACAGCGCGACTTCCGCGATCGTGGTGCCGGTCTCGCGTACCGCGTCGATCGCCGGACGCATCTGATCCACGTTGTTCAACGCGTCGAAGATCCGGAAGATGTCGATACCGGTCGACGCGGCCTCGGAAACGAATGTGCGCGTGACCTTCTCGGGATACGGCGTGTACCCGACAGTATTGCGACCCCGCAGCAGCATCTGCAGGTTGATGTTCGGCACGGCCTCGCGCAACGCCGCCAGCCGCTCCCACGGATCCTCGTGCAGGAATCGCAACGCCACGTCATACGTTGCGCCGCCCCAACATTCGATCGACAGCAGCTCCGGCGTCATCCGGGCCACGTGCCCGGCCACCTGCAACAGGCTGTTGGTGCGCACGCGCGTGGCCAGCAGCGACTGGTGCGCGTCACGGAAGGTGGTGTCGGTCACCGCGATTCCGGGCTGCTCCCGCAGCGCCCGCGCGAAACCCTCGGGGCCCAAACGCAACAGCCGCTGCCGCGACCCGTCCGGCGGTGGCACGGTCAGATCCAGCGCGGGCAGCTTGTCCTGCGGATAGACCGCGGTGGGCCGCTCGCCGTGCGGCTTGTTGACGGTGATGTCGGCCAGATAGTTCAGGATCTTGGTGCCGCGATCGGCCGAACCGCGCTGGGTCAGCAGATGCGGGCGCTCGTCGATGAAGGAGGTGGTGATCCGCCCGGCCCGGAAGTCCGGATCGTCCAGAACCGCTTGCAGGAACGGAATATTCGTGGCCACACCGCGAATCCGGAACTCGGCCACCGCCCGTCGCGCCCGCGCCACTGCGGTCGCGAAATCCCTGCCGCGACAGGTGAGTTTGACCAGCATCGAGTCGAAGTGCGCGGCCACCTCGGCACCCAGATTGGCCCCGCCGTCCAGCCGGATACCGCTGCCGCCCGGGCTGCGGTACGCAGTGATCCGCCCGGTGTCGGGCCGGAATCCGTTGGCCGGATCCTCCGTAGTGATCCGGCACTGCAACGCCGCGCCGTGAATGCTGATCGAATCCTGGCTCAGACCGAGGGATTCCAGCGTCTCCCCGGCCGCGATGCGCAACTGCGCCTGCACCAGATCCACATCGGTGATCTCCTCGGTCACCGTATGTTCCACCTGGATACGGGGATTCATCTCGATGAAGACGTGGTTGCCGCGCTCGTCCAGCAGGAATTCCACGGTACCCGCGCAGCTGTAACCGATCTGCCGCGCGAAGGCCACGGCGTCGGCGCAAATGCGTTCGCGCAGTGCGGGATCCAGATTCGGCGCGGGGGCCAGCTCGATGACCTTCTGATGCCGGCGTTGCAGCGAACAGTCGCGCTCGTACAGGTGGATCACATTGCCGTTGCCGTCGGCCAGGATCTGCACCTCGATGTGGCGGGGGTTGATCACCGCCTGCTCCAGGAACACCGTCGCGTCACCGAAGGCCGATTCGGCCTCGCGCGCCGCGGCCTCGATCGCCTCGCGCAACTGTGCCCGGTCCGCGACCCGCCGCATACCGCGACCGCCACCACCGGCGACGGCCTTGACGAAGATCGGGAATTCCATCGTCTCGGCGGCGGTCAGCAGTTCGGCCACATCCGCCGACGGCGCACTCGAGGCCAGCACCGGCAGCCCGGCGGCGCGGGCGGCGGCGATGGCGCGCGCCTTGTTTCCGGTCAGTTCGAGCACATCGGACGTCGGGCCGATGAACGTGATGCCCTCACGCGCGCAGGCCGCGGCCAGATCGGGATTCTCCGACAGGAATCCGTATCCGGGATAGATCGCGTCGGCCCCGGCGGTCTTGGCGGCCTTGATGATTTCCGGGATCGACAGGTACGCGCGGACCGGATGGCCGGGCACCCCGATCTGATAAGCCTCGTCGGCCTTGAGCCGGTGGACCGAATTGCGATCCTCGTACGGGAACACCGCGACGGTCCCGACGCCGAGTTCGTAGGCGGCACGGAACGCGCGAATGGCGATTTCCCCGCGGTTGGCGACGAGCACTTTGGAGAACATCCGATAAAGGTACCTGCCCGGATACAGCCCTACGCAAACTGTAACGGGTTCGACCGGGCACTCACCGAAGGCCGCCGCGACCGGTGCGCGGACCGACATCGCGGCGACATATCGGTGTGCGTCGAGACGAGATGGCCCGCGCGCGGCTCACGATCGGTTACCTTCGACGGGAGAGCCGTGCGGCCGGGACGAACGCCCATGTGCGTTCGCCCGCTCGCGAGCGTTCGACCACGGACAATTCGCACACTACGCATCAGTAATATCGATCGAATTCGCGGGTACCAAGGATTGTCTTCGGACTTGGCCGGGGATATTGCAATGGTTGCGAATGTCCGTGAGTACCATCTTGCACGTGCGCAAGATGTATGCGGGTGCCCGACTACGGCGTTTGCGCGAGGAACGGCGGATGACGCAGGCCGCCCTGGCAAAGTCCCTCGAGCTCTCGCCCAGCTATCTCAACCAGCTCGAGCGCGATCAGCGGCCGCTCACCATTCCCGTTCTGCTGAAACTGAATTCGACATTCGACCTGGATGTGCAGTTCTTCGCCGCAGACTCCGACGCGCGGCTGGTCTCGGATCTGCACGAGGTGCTGGTCGAGGCCGCGGGTGGAACCGCGCCCCCGGCCGCCGAGGTGGAGGATCTGGCGACCCGGCTACCCGAGGTCGCCAAGACCATCGTCGCCATGCACCGCCGCCTGCGCGCCACCACCGACCAGCTGGATCTGCTGTCGTCCAAGGTCGCGACGCCGACCGGGGCGCCCGGGGTGCCGATGCCGTACGAGGATGTGCGGGACTTCTTCTACGACCACCACAATCACATCGCCCAGCTGGATCTGGCCGCCGAGCAGCTGTTCGACGAGTCGAATCTGACGATCGGCTCGCTGGATCGTCAGCTGGCGCGCGTCGCCGAGGAGCGGGCGCGGGTGACGGTGCTGGTGCGCGGGGACGGGGCCGATCCGGCCATCCCCAAGCGGCATTACGATCCCGACACCCGCACCCTCACGCTGGCGCGGCGGTTGCGTCCGGGGCAGCGGGCTTTCCAGATCGCCACCACGCTGGCCTTTCTGCTGTACGGGCCGCTGCTGGACGAGGTGATCGCCGGGACGCCGTCGCTGACCGGTGAGTCACGCGCGCTGGCCCGGGTCGGGCTGGCCAACTACTTCGCGGGCGCTCTGGTACTGCCGTACGGGAAATTTCTGCGTTCGGCCGAAGAACTTCGGTATGACATCGATCTCCTCGGACTGCGCTTCGAGGTCGGCTTCGAAACGGTCTGTCATCGCCTGAGCACCCTGCAACGGCAGGGACAGCGCGGGGTGCCGTTCTTCTTCGTGCGCACCGATCGCGCCGGGAACATCTCCAAACGCCAGTCCGCCACCGCATTCCACTTCTCCCGCGTCGGCGGCAGCTGCCCGCTGTGGGTGGTGCACGAGGCGTTCGCCAATCCGGGGCGAGTGCTCACCCAGGTCGCCGCCATGCCCGACGGCCGCCGCTACCTGTGGGTCGCGCGTACCACGAATCTCGCGCCGCGCGGATTCAGCACGGCCACAAAGGAGTTCGCGATCGGGCTGGGATGCGATATCGAGTACGCCGACCGGTTGGTCTACTCGCACGGGTTGCAACTGGACGATCCGTCGGCGGCGGTGCCGATCGGCGCGGGCTGCAAGGTGTGCGAGCGTTCCTCCTGCCCGCAACGTGCGTTCCCGCAGATCGGCAGGCCGTTGGCGGTCACCGAGACGACATCGGTAGATCTCCCGTATCCGCGCGCAATTCGCTGACCCTGCTCTCCGTCGCCGAACCGGTTTCACGGCTACAACGCGCCGGCCACGCACGCCCGAATACAGCGATCACACGCCCGGCGACGTCGACCGATCACGACCCCGTATTACTGGTATTCGAGACCCTGACCTGCGCTGTTGCGACGGCCAGCGCCTTCGCTCAGACGTGATCTCCCCGCCCGGTCCTGGTCGCGCCCGCCGAGGCCGCGACGACGCACGCGATACCGGTCCACTGCGGCAGATCCATCTGCTGGCCGAGGACGAGCAGTCCGGCGACGGCGGCCACGGCGGGTTCCAAACTCATCAGCACACCGAACACGCGCGGTGGAATCCGGCGCAGCGCTTCGAGTTCCACCGAATACGGCAGTACCGAGGACAGCATCGCGACACCGAAACCGGCCGCCAGCACCGACGGATGCAGCAGCGCCTTGCCCGCGCCCGCGATGCCGACCGGCGCCATCAGTATCCCGCCGAACGCCATCGCCAACGCCAATCCCCCACCGCCACTGGTCTTCTCACCAAGTTTCGCGCCGAGCAGGATGTATCCGGCCCAGCAGGTCGCCGCGCCCAGCGCGAGCAGCACGCCCACCCACGGCACCTTGCCGCCCGCGCGCATCAGCAACACCACCCCCGCCCCGGCCAGTACCGCCCACACCGGATCGATCCAGCGGCGCGATCCGGCCAGCGCCACCACCAGCGGGCCCAGGAACTCCAGCGTGACGGCCATCCCCAGCGGAATCCGATCGATCGCCTCGTAGAAGGACAGATTCATCAACGCCAGCACCGCGCCGTACCCGAGCACGACCGGCAGCGCCCGGCGTTCGATCCGCAGCGACGACCGCCAGAACACCAGCAGGACAACCCCGGCGAAGAACAATCGCAGACTCACCGCACCGGCAGGCCCGGTCGCCGCGAACAACTCCGTCGCCAGCGCCGCACCGATCTGCACACTGACGATCCCCGCCAACACCAGCAACGTCGGCGGCACCCCACCGAGCCCCTGCCACACCGGCACCCGCGAGAACACCCGCGGCACCGCCCCTCTGCGCACCCGCTCGAAATCGATCGCGACCACCGAACCCGCCTTTCATCCAGCGCCCGCATCCACCGACGCCTTGTCCTGCACCCACCCGGAGCGCAACAGCACCCGATCCGACTCCGGCGCAACGCCAGCCCGGTACCCGAGTGGTAGCCGCCCAACGTTCACGCGGCCAGTACCTGATCCCCACCGACAGTGTCCTCAACGCTCCCATCGATCGGACCCGTCCAAGGCCATATCCACCACCACATCACCCGCAGTGACACCGGACTCCACCCACACCTGGACCACGTCCCCACCTCCACACGATGCCGAGGAGCCATATCCAGGCGACCGACATGCCATCAATCCGCGCGCAGTTTCCGCAGGCCCGCCCACGTAGCGGACCGGCCGAGTCGACTGCCGCAGGCGGCTGGGACTTGGCCAGGTACTCGAGACGTTCGCCGTCTACTGCCGCGCGCATCATTGTGGCGAGGGCCGGGAGGATGATCCAGGCCCGGGTCCGATTCGACGATCTCACGAGCGAGACCACATCCGCCCGCATACCCGGCGTCGGCCCGGCATCCACACACCGTCCAACCCACGACCATCAGGTGGCCTCCCGTCCACGTGATGCCGAGGGCCGCGTCTGGGCAGCCGACATGCCACCAATCCGGGCGGAGTTCGTCCGCGCACCCGCATCACGGACCGGCCGAGCAGACTGCCAGGGCAGCGGTCAGGACTTGGCCAGGTATTCCAGACGTTCGCCGTCTACTGCCGCGCGCATCATCGTGGCCAGGGCCGGGAAGATGATCCAGGCCGGAGTCCGATTCGACGATCTCACGAGCGAGACCACATCCGCCCGCATACCCGGCGTCGGCCCGGCATCCACACACCGTCCAACCCACGACCATCAGTGGCCTCCCGTCCACGTGACGCCGAGGGGCCGCGTCTGGGCAGCCGACATACCACCAATCCGAGCGAGGTTCGTCCGGCGCACCCGCATCACGTAGAGGCCGAGTCGACTTCCGCAGGCGGCTAGGACTTGGCCAGGTATTCCAGACGTTCGCCGTCTACTGCCGCGCGCATCATCGTGGCCAGGCCGGGGTGGCGGGTCAGGCCGGGGTCGGATTCGACGATCTCGCGGGCGAGGTCCTGGGCGGCGGTGATCACCTCGAGGTCGTCGAGGAGGGACAGCAGGCGGAGGGAGCGGGCGGTGCCGGACTGGGCCGAGCCGAGGACGTCGCCCTCGCGGCGTTGTTTGAGGTCCAGGACCGAGAGTTCGAATCCGTCCAGGGTGCCCGCGACCGCCTCCAGGCGGGCCATGGCGGTGCCCATGGGGGAGGTTTCGGTGATGAGCAGGCAGAGGCCGGGGTGTTTGCCTCGACCGACGCGGCCGCGCAGCTGATGCAGCTGGCTCACGCCGAAGCGGTCGGCGTCCACGATCACCATGACGGTCGCATTGGGGACGTCGACGCCGACCTCGACGACGGTGGTGCAGATCAGCACATCGGTGTCGCCGTCGTTGAAGGCGCGCATGACCGCGTCCTTCTCGTCGCTGGGCAGCCGTCCGTGCAGCAGTCCGACCCGGAGTCCGGCGAGGGCACCGGCCGAGAGCGTCTCGAAGACGTCGCGGGCGGCATGCGTGGTCGGCCCCTCCTTCTCCTCCTCGGGTTTCGCCTTGCGCCCCTTGGCTTTCGGCTTGTCCTCCTCCTCGCCGATACGCGAGCACACCACGTACGCCTGACGCCCTTGGCCGACCTCCTCGCGGATCCGCTCCCAGGCCCGGTCCACCCATTTCGGATGCATGCGGGCGGGCACCACGCGGGTGGTGATGGGCGAACGTCCGCGCGGCAGTTCGGTGAGGGTCGAGGTCTCCAGATCGCCGAGGGTGGTCATGGCGATGGTGCGCGGGATCGGGGTCGCGGTCATCACCAGCAGGTGCGGGCTGACACCATCTTTCGCCTTGGCACGCAA
Source organism: Nocardia macrotermitis (assembly GCF_009604405.1). GTDB lineage: Bacteria > Actinomycetota > Actinomycetes > Mycobacteriales > Mycobacteriaceae > Nocardia > Nocardia macrotermitis. Next base: position 51,694 of record NZ_WEGK01000003.1, on the reverse strand, counting down.
CGCATCCCGCTGCTCCACGCCGAAGCGGTGCTGTTCGTCGACGATCACCATGCCCAGGTCGAGGAATTCGACGTTGTCCTGGATCAGCGCGTGTGTGCCGATCACGATGCCGGCCTCGCCGGTCACCGCGTCCAGCAGTGCGGCCTTCTTCGTGCTCGTGGACATCGATCCGGTCATCAGCACGACCTTGGTGGCATTGTCGGCCGCGCCCAGCTCACCGGCCGTACCGAGTTCGCCGAGCATGCCGCGCAACGACCGATAGTGCTGGGCGGCAAGGACTTCGGTGGGTGCGAGCAGCGCGCACTGCTGCCCGGCGTCGACCACCTGCAACATCGCGTGCAGCGCGACGATGGTCTTCCCCGAACCGACCTCGCCCTGGAGCAGCCGGTGCATCGGATGCGGGGCCGACAGGTCGTCGGAGATCTCCGCGATCACCTGTTTCTGGCCCGCGGTGAGCTCGAACGGCAGCCGCTTGTCGAATTCCGTTGCGATACCGCCGGTTCGGGGCGGACAGGATTTGGCGACCCGGCCCGCGGCATCGTGGCGACGTTCGGCCAGCACCAGTTGCAACGCCAGCGCCTCGTCGAAACGCAAACGCTCCCTGGCCTGTTCGATATCGGACTTGCGTTCGGGCAGGTGGATCAGGCGCAGCGCGTCCGAGACCGCGAGCAGTTCGCGTTCGGCCCGAAGGTCCTGCGGCAGTGGATCATCGATCGGATCGAGCTGATCGAGCACCTGCCGCACACAGGCCAGCACATCCCAGCTCTGCACCTTCGCGGTGGCCGGATAGACCGGGATGTACTCCCGCTCGAAGAACGAGACGTCAACGCCCTCCGCGCCTTTCGCGCTCTGCGCCAGACCGCGCAGATCGCCGCTGCCGCGCACCGCGGTCAGGTTCTCCACCGACTCCCCGGCCTCGGGCAGGATCAGATACGAGGGATGCGACAGATTCCAGCGATCGGGCCGCCAGTAGTGCACGGTGCCCGACATCATCGCTCGCACACCCTGTTTCACCAGATAGCTCACCTTGTCGCCGTTGAAGAAGGTGATCTCCACCGGCTTCGCGGATCCGGCGTCGAGTTCGACCTTCAGCAGTCGGCCGCGGCGATTCTTCATCGGACGCAGATCGGTTTTCGTCACCACGCCGACGAGCGTGAGGTGCGCGCCCTCCTCCGGAGCCTCCTCGCTCAGCGGCTGCCCCTGGGTGGCGTAGCGCAGCGGGTAGTGCCGCAGCAGATCCTCGACCGTCTGCATGTCGAAGGCGTCGGCCAGGGAGTCGGCCGCTTTCACCCCGAGCACGTGATCGAGCCGGTCCCGCAATGTCGCCATGGTTACTCCACCCCGATCTGCACCAGGTCGACGGGCTGGCCGCCCGCGTAGGCGACCACCTCGACCCCGGGAAATGTCGCTGTGATGTGGTCGGCCAACTCCCCGCCCAGGTCGTCGGGTGCGGCAGCGCCCAGCAGCAGGGTGACCAACTCGCCGCCGAGACCGAGCATCCGGTCCAACAGGGTGCGGGCCGCGACGCGCGGATCGGGATCGATGACCACGACATCGTTGCCGACCAGGCCGAGCCCGTCACCGCGATCACAGGTGCCCACGATGGTCAGCGCCCGTTCGGGGGCGATCCGCAGCGCGCCCCAGCGGGTGCCCGCGGCCGCCTCGGACATGGCGAACGCGTCGTCCACGGCGATCCGGCCGCCATCGTGCACGGCCAGCGCCGCCAGCCCCTGCACCATCGATCCGCTCGGCAACATCAGCACATCACGCGGCACGACCCCGTTGCGGGCGGCCATACCGACCGCGACCAATTCGTGCGCGGCGAGTGCGCCGTTGGGCAGCACCAGCACCTCGCGTTGCGGCATACGCCGGATCGCGGCCAACAGCGCGTCGGCGGTGACCTCACCGTCCAACACACTCGCCCCCGAATCCTCGAACAGCCGTGCCGCCCCCGCGCCCGCCGCCACAGCCAGGATCCCCCGATCCGGAGCACCTTGTGCCACAAGCGGATCAACCGTCAACCCCTCGATACGAATCCGGCTCAACGTGCCCGCGGCCAACCCCGCCTCCACCGCCGCCCCCGCATCCGCACAGTGCACATGCGCCGACCAACCGTCCGCACCATCCCCCACCACGACCACCGAATCCCCCAGCCGCGCAAGCTGTTCCCGCAATTCGTCGATACGCGCCCCGGTCGCCCCGGTCAGCACGTACATCACCTCGTACTGCGGCACCTCCGGATCACCGACCACCGAATGCTCATGCCGCACAACGATTCCAGACTCCCCAGCCGAATCCCCCGCCCAATGCTCCTGCCGCCCTGAGGATTCAGCGAAATTATCCGAAGCTATCGACGGATACTCTTGCCGCACCAGCGATTCAGAAGCATTATCCAGCCACTCCCCGTGCCGTCCAACCGACTCGGGGCCAGCGTCGCGACCCCACCGCGCCGCGGACTCGGGCCCATCGTGCAACCGATCCCCTTGCCGTACAGCTGATTCAACGGTCTCACCGGACCATCCCACCCGCCACGCAGACGATCCGGAGTCCCCACTCGACCGATACACCTGCCGCACCGGAACCTGCCCGGTACTCACCACAACCAACGCATCCAACACCACCAGCAGCCCCCGCGCCCCGGCATCGACAACCCCCGCCGCCCGCAACACCCCCAACTGTGAAGGTGTGTCCCCCAACGCTTTACACGCCCCATCGGCCGCCGCCCGAGCCACCTCCCCCAACCCGGTCTCCGGACATTCCGCCGCCCGATCCGCCGCCGCCTCCAACACACTGAGCATGGTCCCCTCCACCGGCCTGCTCAACGCCGCCCGCACCAACACCGCCGCCCGCCGCAATGCCCCCCGCAGCTTCTCGGCGGTCAACGCCCCACCCCGCACCGCCTCCGCCAACCCGCGCAAAACCTGCGACAGGATAATCCCCGAATTCCCCCGCGCCCCCGCCGTCCCGGCCCGCGCCATCGCGGCAAGCACCGTGCCCGCATCCGCCGGACCGCCCCGGTCCGCATCAACGTCCCGCTCAGCGTGCGGACTCACATCCCCGACCCGCGCACCACCACTGCTCACATCGCCATGGCCGATGTCGTCGCCGGACACCCCGACGTGATCCGCATCATCGCCGAACCGATCACCACCCACGGCGCGTCTGCTCGTATCGCCGCTCCGTTCGTCGCGACGTCCCACACTCCCCTTCGCGATCCCACTCGAATCGTCCTGCCGCGCATCATCTCCGATCGCGGCATCGTCTCCGCACCCTCGTGCCGCATCGTCGTGACGCATCTCGCCACCGACCGCAACCTCACCGCGGACGTCCGCATCGGCATCACGTCGTGACCGCGCGGCGGAATCCAGCGCATCCTCGGCGGCGGTGACGGCGGCGCGCATGGTGGCCAGGAGATTGGTGCCGGTGTCGGCGTCGGCCACCGGGAAGACGTTCAGTGCGTTGATCTCGTCGCGGTGGCGCTCCAGGTCGGTCAGACAGAGCTGTCCCCACTCGACCATCGCGGACCCATCGAGCATCTCCCGGACCCCGGGCACCGTCACCATCCCTTCGCTCCCAGCTGCGACCACGACCTCGGCGACCACCCAGATCCCCCCGCCAGGGTAATCGCCCCCACCGACAACACATCCCCACGGCAGTAATCTCCCGGCCGTCCTACCACCCGGCGGTTCACCTGGACAGCCGACGCACCGACCGCAGGTCGGAGGCGATTGGACATCGATCGGCGTCGGCGGCTACTCTTGCACGGTTGCCTCGCGCGGCCGTCGGTCGGCCGCGTCGCCGACGGTTCCGTCGGCAGGCATTGGACGATACGTTTCCGGATCGGCTGTCTTTCGTGGCAGCGGTCCGCACATGACATGAAGGAGCTCGCGACTATGGCTGCCGTCTGCGACGTCTGCGCCAAGGGCCCCGGCTTCGGTAAGTCGGTTTCGCACTCGCACCGGCGCACCAACCGTCGCTGGAACCCGAACATCCAGACCGTTCGCGCGCAGGTTGCGCCCGGCAACACCCGCCGCATGAACGTCTGCACCTCCTGCCTGAAGGCGGGCAAGGTCGTTCGCGGCTGAGCTGCACGAACCGTTCGTCGACGCCCCGGCACCCGATGAGGGTGGTCCGGGGTGTCGTCGTTTACCCGAGGTGCCGACATGACCACCGACCGCCCCTGGCAGATCACCGAACTGCGCGCCGAACACTGCCACAGCCTCGCCGAATGTCATATCGGCTGCTGGCGTGAGGCATATCGCGGACTGATCCCCGACCACGTCCTGGACGCCTTCGACATCGAGCGCCGCGCCGAGCAGTGGGAACGCATCCAGGCCGCGGTGCAAAAACCGGCCGTGATTCTCGTCGCCCTCGTCGACGACATCGTCGTCGGCTTCGCGGGCATCCGCGCGCTCGACGAGGCGCCCGAGGACCGGGAACTGAACGCGATGTACGTCCGATCCGCCTGGTACGGCACCGGTCTGGCACACGAACTGATGCGCGAACTCCTGGACGTCCACCGGAACACGACCCTCTGGGTCTTCGAGGAGAATCCCCGAGCCCGGGCCTTCTATCGCAAATACGGTTTCGAACTCGACGGCGCCCGGCGGGCCGAACGCTTCTCCCCCAGCATCGAGGTCCGGATGCTGCGCCCGGCCGATGCGGCCCCTGCCCGGTAGGACAGGTCACACCGCCGGGCGCTGCGCCACCACCGGACTACTTACCGCCGCCCAGGCACTGGACGTTGGCACTGATGCTCTGAACGGCGCACAGGCCGAACGCGTTGACATTCGACGACAGCGAGGCCGACCCTGTCTGCGGGTCGTACAGCGCCAGCACCGGCGCGGCCTGCTCGGTGTTCGCGGGTGCGGCCGGGACCTGTTCCAGCGGAATGGTCTTGGCCTGTGCCGCAACCGGCGCCCCCATGATGGCCGCTCCGGCGGCGACGGTCACGATGGCACCGCGCACGGACTTGATCTGCATGCATCTGCTCCTACTGTGATGAGTTCGAACACCGGTCACGGCAGCTGCCAGTCGACCGGGGCGGCACCCAATGTACCCAGCAATTCGTTGGTGCGGGAGAACGGCTGGGATCCGAAGAATCCACGGGAGGCCGACAGCGGTGAGGGATGGGCCGATTCGATGGACGGCACCGACCCCAGCATCGGCTTCAAGGTGGACGCGTCGCGGCCCCACAGGATCGCCACCAGCGGCTGATTCCGCGCGACGAGGGCGCGAATCGCCTGCTCGGTCACCGCTTCCCAGCCCTTGCCGCGATGCGAGGCGGGCTGCCCGGGCGAGACGGTGAGCACCCTGTTCAGCATCAGCACACCCTGATCCGACCACGGCGACAGATCACCGCAGGACGGCGTCGGAAAACCCAGATCGCGCGAGTACTCGGAGAAGATGTTCGCCAGACTGCGCGGCACCGGCGAGACCTCGGGCGCGACCGAAAAGCTCAGGCCCATCGCATGTCCCGGCGTCGGATAGGGATCCTGGCCGACGATCAGCACCCGCACCTTGTCGAACGGACGCTGGAACGCGCGTAGCACGTTCTCGCCCTTGGGCAGATAGCCGCGCCCGGCATCGTTCTCCGCGCGCAGGAATTCGCCCATGGCCGTTATCCGATCGGCCACCGGCTCCAATGCCTCGGCCCAGCCCGAATCGATGATCTCCGGCAGTGATTTCGCACCCATGTCGGACCAACTTAGTGTGGGCCGATTCACCGCGAAAGGTCACCTACCCTCGGCGAAGGATTCCCAACCGCCCGGTCCGGACCAGCGCGCGCCGTCGACGGTGATTCCGGTCCCCTCGTCGACCCGGCCGACGCGCCGCCACCCGTCCGGAAGTTCCTGTCCCGCAGCGAATGTGGCCGCGAAGGCGTGATCCTCCCCGCCGGTGAGGATCCAGTGCAGCGGATCCGCGCCGAGCTCGCGGGCGACCGGATCCAGTTCCGTGTCGCGCACCGCGGCGGTGTCGAGATCGATAGCGACGCAGGAGGATTCGGCGATATGCCCGACGTCGGCGAGCAGTCCGTCGGAGACGTCGGTCAGCGAGGTGATCGGGAGATCCTCCGGCAGGTCCAGCACGGCCCGATACGGCGGCTGCGGAACCCGGTGTGCGGCAACCACACCGGGGAAACTCCCCGGGTCCAGGCCCGCGCCCAGAACGGCCAGCCCCGCCGCGGACCAGCCGAGCCGACCGGCGACCGCGACCACATTCCCCCGCCGCGCGCCCGACAACAGCACCGGAGCCCGGCGCGGATCGCCGAACGCGGTCACCGAGACGATCAGCAGCGGCGCGCGCACCACGTCACCACCTGCGATCGAGGCCCCCACCCGGCCCGCCTCGGCCCACATCCCCTCGGCGAAGCCGTCCACGAACGCCACCGGGGTATCGGCCGGGCAGCCGAAGGACACCACGAAACCGGTCGGCGCGGCACCCATCGCCACCACGTCGGCGGCGTTCTGCGCGATCGCCTTGGCCCCGATATCGCACGGACTCGACCAGTCCAGCCGGAAGTGCCGGTCCTGCACCAGCATGTCGGTGCTGACCACGAATCGCCCGTCCGGCGCGGCGAGCACCGCGGCATCGTCACCCGGACCCAGCAGCACGGCCGGAACCTGGGTGCGCCCGGCGTTCAGTCGCGCGATGAGTCCGAACTCGCCCAGTTCACGCACCGTTCGCGGGCTGGTATCAGTGATGGCCGTCTCCTTTCCCGAACCGCGCCGCAGGCGCCGGGCCCCCGTGACGCTACCCTCGGACCCGAAACCAACCACCACCAGCCAGGATCCGGCACCGAGACGAGTGGAGCAGATCTCCGGGATGAGCAGCGAAACGGAACGGCCGGACGCGTCGGCGCCCGATTCCACGAAATCCGACTCCACGAGCGCGGACTCCACGAGCGCCGACCGCTACAGCTACGAGCCCGAGGACACCCGGCGCTCCCCGGCGCTGATCGCGACCGCCGTCGCCCTCCCGGTCGCACTGATCGTCGCGGTCCTGGCCATCGCGGTTTTCACCCGGGGCCACCAGACGCGCGACCCGCTCGCGCTGGGCTCGGTCCCGCAACCGCAGGCCACCGGTCAGGCGTGCACCACCCTGCTCCCGGCCCTGCCGTCGAGCCTGGGCAACTACACCCGAGCCGAGCTGGCCAAACCCGCCCCGCCCGCGACCGTGGGCTGGCAACTGCCCGAGGGCGGTGACCCCATCGTGTTGCGCTGCGGCCTGGATCGTCCGGCGGAATTCGTCAAATCCGCTGCGTTGCAAGTGATCAACGGCGTCAACTGGTTCGAGGTCCGCGATCCGGCCAGCGGCGTGACCTCGGGCACCTGGTACGTCGTGGACCGCGGCACCTACATCGCGGTCACCATGTCCGACAAGGCCGGACCGACTCCGCTGCAAGATCTTTCGAACGTGGTCGCCAAGGCGCTCCCGTCCCGCCCGATCGATCCCGCACCACTCCCGAACTGACGCCCCGGGAACTCAGCGCAGCCCGGTACCGCGGGCGAGGGCGGTCTCGATCAGCGTGCTGACCAACGCGCCGTTGTCTATCCCCGTTGCCGCCCACATCCGCGGGTACATCGAGATCGCGGTCATTCCGGGCATGGTGTTGATCTCGTTGATCACCGGGCCGTCGTCGGTGATGAAGAAATCCACGCGGGAAAGGCCCTGGCAGTCCAGCGCGCGGAACGCCCGCACCGCGAGCTCCCGGATCTCCAGTGCCACATCGTCGTTCAGCTTCGCCGGGATGTCGAACTCGCACACGTCGTCGAGGTATTTGGTGTCGAAGTCGTAGAAGTCCGGCGCGTCCGAGGCCAGCTCCGGCATCCGAATCTCTGCCGGCACACTGGCTTCCACCCGGCCGTCCGGGAATTCCAGTACGCCGCACTCGACTTCGCGTCCACTGATCGCCGCCTCGATGATCACCTTCGGATCGTGCAGGCGCGCGGTGGCGATCGCCTCGTCCAGCCGATCCCAGCTGTCCACCTTGGTGATGCCGATAGAGGAACCGCCGCGCGCGGGCTTCACGAACGCGGGCAATCCGAGCCGTGCGCGATCCGCCTCGCTCAACGTCGCCGTCCCGGGCCGCAGGACGACGTGATCGCCGACCGGAATACCTTCGGCGGCAAAGAGTTTCTTCATGAACTCCTTGTCCATCCCGGTGGCGCTGGCGAGCACGCCGGGCCCGACGTACGGCAGACCCGCCATCTCCAGCAGCCCCTGCACGGTGCCGTCCTCACCGAACGCGCCGTGCAGCACCGGGAACACCACCTCGAGCGCGCCGGGGCCGTTCGCCGAACCGTCCAGCGGCAGCAGACTGCCACCTCGGGTCGGATCCGCGGCCAGCACCAGTTCGGTACCGGACCGGTCGATCGAGGGCCGATCGGCGATGGCGAACGTCGCAGCCTCGTCACCGCTCAGCACCCAGGTCCCGTCGTGGGTGATCCCGACCGGCACCGCCTCGTACCGTTCGGGGTCCAGATTGCGTAGCACGAAACCCGCCGACACACAGGACACCGCGTGCTCGTTGCTGCGGCCGCCGAAGACGACACCGACCCGAATCCGGTTATTCATGCCCCGAACCTACCCGGACAGCGCGGTTTCAATCATTCCGGCTTCATCGACCGCCCGAGCAGCCGCCCGACCGCGTCGGCCACCGACAATCCCTCGTGACACACCTGATGCACCGAGGTCGTCAGCGGCATCTCCACCCCGTGTCGTTCGGCCAGCGCCCGGATCGAGGTGCAGGACTTGACGCCCTCGGCCACCTGACCGTGAGTCGCCTGCTGCGCGGCCTCCATGGATCCACCCGTACCCAGCACGTGCCCGAACGACCGGTTGCGCGAGAGCGGCGAGGTGCAGGTGGCGACCAGATCGCCGACCCCGGCGAGTCCGGCCAGGGTCACCGGATTCGCCCCCAGCGCGACGCCGAGCCGGATGATCTCGGCCAGCCCCCGGGTGATCAGACTCGCGACGGTGTTGTCGCCCAGACCCATTCCCGAGGCGATACCGCAGGCCAGCGCGATGACGTTCTTGCAGGCGCCGCCGATCTCGCAGCCGACCACATCGGTGTTGGTGTAGGGCCGGAAATAACCGGTGGCACACGAGTTCTGCACCGCCTCCGCCCGCGCGTAGTCCCCGCAGGCGATCACCGAGGCGGCGGGTTGCTCGGCGGCGATCTCGCGCGCCAGATTCGGTCCGGACAGCACCGCGATCCGGTCCGGATCCGCGCCGGTGACCTCCGCGATCACCTCGCTCATCCGCAGCAGCGTGCCGGTCTCGATGCCCTTGGCCAGACTCAGCAGCGTGGCGTCGGGCCCGATCGCGGGCAGCCAGTTCTCGAGATTGCCGCGCAGCGACTGCGACGGGACGGCCAGCACCACGATCTGCGCGCCGTCCAGGGCCGCCAGACAGTCGTCGGTGGCCCGCACCCCGTCCAGACGCGCGTCGGGCAGATAATCCGGATTGCGATGCTCGGTGGCCAGTACGCGGGCCACCTCGGGCCGCCGGGCCCACATCGTCACCTCGGTACCCGCGTCGTTCAACACCTTCGCGAATGCGGTGCCCCACGATCCCGCACCCATCACTGCCGCCCTAGTCACCAGACCGATATTGCCATTCGTTCGCGGATTCGCGTCGCAATACCGGTGGTCATGACCCCCACCACATTGCCGGACATGCAACGATGGGCGCATGCGTCCGGATGCCGTCCACGCCGTGATCGCGGTGAAGAACCTCGAGCGCGCCAAGAGCCGACTCGCCGAAATTCTGGCACCCGCCGATCGGTCGCGTCTGGTGCTGGCCATGCTGTCGGACACCGTGCACGCGGCCCTGGCGGCGGGTATCGGCTCGGTCACCGTCGTCACCCCCGACGCCGACGTGGCAGCGGCGGTGCACGCGCTGGGCGCGGCGACCCACCCCGATCCGGGCGCGGCCACCGACCCCCTCAACGCCGCCCTCGCCGCCGCGGCCACGGCGGTGCGCGAGCGGCACGGCGCGGTGGAACTGCTTGCGTTGCAGGCGGATCTGCCCGCACTGCGCCCGGCCGAACTCACCGATATGCTGGCCGCCGCACCCACGACCGGACGCGCCCTGATCGCCGACCACACCGGGGAGGGCACCGCCGCCCTGCTCGTCTGCGATCCGCACACCCCGCTGACACCGCTGTTCGGCCCGAATTCCGCTCGCCGCCATGCCGACTCGGGCGCGAAGGACCTCGACGGCGACTGGCCCGGCCTGCGCCTGGACGTGGACACACCCGCGGATCTGCGGGCCGCGGCGGATGTCGGCCTCGGCCCGGCCACGACCGCGCTCCTGCGCGACATCGGCTGGCCGCAACCTGTTCACACGGATCTCATACGGAGGTGCGACGCGGGTCATATGTGTGCTAGATGATCGCCAGACCTGCGTCGAGGGTCGGCAACCAGCGGTGCCGGTCGCGGTGCCGCTCAGATATTGAGGGAAGATCGTGAGTGTGATCGAACCTGCGGGCGAACCAGCAGCACAGCCTGCGTCGAGCAGGTTACGACCGAGCGCAGCGAGGTGATGGTGTGAGTGATACAGAAATCGTCCAGCAGCAACAGCCGAGGTTACCGGCGGCCCCACCGGCCGCCGCGCCACCACCGGGAAGTGCTACCGCATCACAGTTGCCAGCAGATCGCTATCTCAATCGAGAACTGAGCTGGCTGGACTTCAACGCGCGGGTGCTGGCCCTGGCCGAGGACCACTCCGAACCGTTGCTGGAGCGCGCGAAGTTCCTGGCGATCTTCGCCTCCAACCTCGACGAGTTCTACATGGTCCGGGTCGCCGGGCTGAAACGTCGTGCCACAGCGGGACTCTCGGTGCGTTCGGCCGACGGCCTGTCCCCCACCGAACAGCTGGAGCTGATCGCCGCGGCCACCCAGGAGCTGGCCTCCCGGCACGCCCGCGTCTTCCTCGACGAGGTGCAGCCCGCCCTGGTCGAACAGGGTATCGCGATCATCGGCTGGTCCGATCTGGACGACGACGAACGCCGCCGCCTCTCGGGCTACTTCCAGGATCAGGTCTTCCCGGTGCTGACCCCGCTGGCCGTGGACCCCGCCCACCCGTTCCCCTACATCAGCGGCCTGAGCCTGAACCTCGCTGTGACGGTGAAGGATTCCGACAACGGCGGTGAGCACTTCGCGCGGGTCAAGGTGCCCGACAACGTGGACCGCTTCGTGCGCGTGCGCCGCAGCACCCCGGCCATCGCGAGCCGCAATGCCGCAGTGCGCGAAGGTGATCCGGCGGTGACGAACCTGGCCGCGTTCCTGCCGATGGAGGATCTGATCGCGGCGCACCTCGATCAGCTGTTCCCGGGAATGGATGTGGTGGAACACCATTCGTTCCGGATCACCCGCAACGCGGACTTCGAGGTGGACGAGGACCGCGACGAGGATCTGCTCCAGGCCCTCGAGCGCGAACTCGCCCGCCGACGCTTCGGATCCCCGGTGCGCCTGGAGGTTTCCGACGACATGACCGAGCACATGCTCGATCTGCTGCTGCGCGAACTCGACGTGGACCCGGGCGATGTCATCCAGGTGCCGGGCCTGCTGGATCTGTCCTGCCTGTGGCAGGTGTACGGGGTGGACCGGCCCGCGCTCAAGGACGCGCCCTACGTGCCGACCACGCCGCCGGCCTTCGGTGAAAGGGAAACGCCCCGAAACGTTTTCGCCGCCCTGCGCGAGGGCGACGTGCTGGTGCACCACCCGTATGACTCGTTCTCCACCAGCGTGCAGCGGTTCATCGAACAGGCCGCCGCGGATCCGCAGGTGCTGGCGATCAAGCAGACGCTGTACCGCACCTCCGGTGACTCCCCGATCGTCAACGCGCTGATCGACGCCGCCGAGGCCGGTAAGCAGGTCGTGGCACTGGTCGAGATCAAGGCCCGCTTCGACGAGCAGGCCAACATCAAGTGGGCCCGCGCGCTGGAACAGGCGGGCGTGCACGTGGTCTACGGCCTGATCGGCCTCAAGACGCACTGCAAGACCTGCCTGGTGGTGCGTCGCGAGGGCGCGACCATCCGCCGCTACTGCCACATCGGCACCGGCAACTACAACCCGAAGACCGCGCGACTATACGAGGACGTCGGATTACTCACCGCCGCACCGGAAATCGGCGCGGACCTGACCGACCTGTTCAACTCGCTGACCGGATACTCGCGCAAGGCCACCTACCGGAATCTGCTCGTCGCCCCGACCGGGGTGCGGGCCGGGATCATCGAGCGCATCGAGCGCGAGGTCGAACTCGCCGCACAGGGTCAGCCCGCGCGAATTCGTATGAAGGCCAACGCGATCGTCGACGAGCAGGTCATCGACGCGCTGTACCGGGCCTCGCAGGCCGGGGTGCCGGTGCAGATCGTGGTGCGCGGTATCTGCGGACTGCGCCCGGGTGTGCCCGGGATGAGCGAGAACATCGAGGTGCGTTCGATTCTCGGGCGCTACCTGGAACATTCGCGTGTCATGCATTTCCAGGCGCAGGATCAGTTCTGGATCGGCAGCGCCGACATGATGCACCGCAATCTGGACCGGCGCGTGGAGGTCATGGCGCAGGTCAAGGATCCCAAGCTGTGCGAGCAGCTGACGGTGATGTTCGATTCGGCGCTGTACCCCACCACGCGCTGCTGGACCCTGTCCGCGGACGGCACCTGGCAGGCCCGTCCGACCCCGGAAGAGGTCGCCGAGCTCGGCGAGCAGGTGCGCGACCATCAGGAATTCCTCATGCGGCTGCGTCGCCCGGATCAGCAGTGAGCCGTTCGGCGACACAGGATTCCGGCTCCGTCCGGTATCCCGACCCTCGGGTCACCGCCAACATTCTCGCCGCCGGCGCCGTGGTGTGGCGTCGGCGGCGGGACGGTGCCATCGAGGTGGCGGTGGTGCACCGCCCGAAATACGACGACTGGTCCCTGCCGAAGGGAAAGCTCGACCCGGGCGAGACCGCGATGCTCGCGGCGGTGCGCGAGGTGGCCGAGGAAACCGGCCTGAGCACGCGCCTGGGCCGTTATCTGGGCAAGGTCACCTATCCCATACCCGGACACCGGAAACTCAAGCGGGTGGACTACTGGTCCGCGCGCATCGACGAGGGTGAGTTCGTCGTCAATTCCGAGGTCGACCGGTTGCGGTGGCTCGGCATGGACGAGGTCATGGACGCGCTCTCGTATCCGATGGACCGCACCATCGTGCGCAATTTCCTGCGGTACCCGCCGGACACCGCGACGCTGCTGTTGGTGCGGCACGCCAAGGCCGGACATCGAGATCGCTTCTCCGGCCCCGATTCCGAACGCCCCCTGGACAAACACGGTGTGGCCCAAACGCGGGTCCTGACGCCGAATCTGGCGGCCTTCGGCCCCGCCGAGGTCTACTCGGCTCCACCCCTTCGCTGTGTGCAGACTGTGGAACCGCTGGCACGCGAACTCGGCGTCGAGATCGGCATCGAGCCGACGATGTCCGAAACCTCTTATGCCACAGCGCCGGACGCAGCCCTGCGACGGATCCGGGAACTGGTGTCGCGGGACACCGTGCGCGTTATCTCCAGTCAGGGCAAGGTGATTCCGCCGCTGCTGGCCGCCTGGGCCGAAATCGACGGTGTCACACTGCCTCCCGCGCGTAACCGCAAGGGCAGCGCCTGGGTGCTGTCGGTGGCCGACGGACGGTTGGTCGCCGCCGACCATCTCGACAAGGCATTGCACACGCATCGAGGCAGGCATCCGGCCTGAGGCTCAGGTAGAGCCTCAGCTTGTGCCCACAACCGAAATCCCCTCGCCGACAGACGAAATCGGCCCCGGCCTGTGGAGGCCGGGGCCGATCTTCGTCAGAGACGTCAGCGACGTGCGGTCCGCTTGGCAGCGGTCTTCTTCGCCGGAGCCTTCTTGGCGGTGGTCTTCTTGGCCGCCGCCTTGGTGGCCGTGACCTTCTTGGCCGGAGCCTTGGCCGCCGCGGTCTTCTTGGCGGTAGTCTTCTTGGCCGCCGCCTTGGTGGCCGTGGCCTTCTTGGCCGGAGCCTTGCTGGCCGTCTTCTTGGCCACGGCCTTCTTGGCGGCCGTGGTCTTCTTCGCGGCAGCGGTCTTCTTGGCCGCCGCCTTCTTGGCTGCGGTCTTCTTCGCCGCACCCGATACCGGTGCTGCCACACCGCGTTTCACGGCCGGGCCCTGGGCCGCGACCTTCTGCTTCCCGGCGATGATCGCCTTGAACTGCGCACCCGGCCGGAATGCAGGGACCGAAGTGGGCTTGACCTTGACGGTTTCACCGGTACGCGGGTTACGCGCCACTCGCGCAGCGCGCTTGCGCTGTTCGAACACACCGAATCCGGTGATGGTGACGCTGTTGCCCTTGTTCACCGCGCGCACGATCGTGTCGACAATCTGCTCGACTGCCGCAGTGGCCGTGCGCCTGTCAGTACCCAACTTTTCGGTCAGAACGTCGATCAGTTCCGCCTTGTTCATTGAATCCTCCGCAGACTAATGGCCCGTCGTCGGACCGACTAGGTACCACGGTAAACCTTCAATGAGCAAGAGTCTATGTGCCACGCCAAATTTCATGTGGTGTGGCACACGCACAGCTACCGCGATTGGTGGCTCTCAGCTAACGCCCGGGCCGGATTAGGGCCGCTAATTAGGCGTCGGAATGGTCGTGGGTTTCCAACCTGGCCTTGCCTTTTCGAACCGGTCGATCGCCTCTTCCTGACGAAGAGTCAGGCCGATGTCGTCCAGACCCTCGAGCAGACGCCACCTCGTGTAGTCGTCAATTTCGAAGGGCAACACGACCGTTCCGGTCGCCACGGTGCGCGTCTCGAGGTCGACGATCAATTCCTGACCGGGTCGTTCCTCGAGCAACTTCCAGAGCAATTCGACATCATGTTGTGACATGCGCGCGGCCACCAGACCGCCCTTACCGGCGTTGCCGCGGAAGATGTCACCGAAGCGCGACGAGATCACCACCCGGAAGCCGTAATCCATCAACGCCCAAACGGCGTGTTCGCGTGAGGATCCCGTGCCGAAATCCGGCCCCGCGACCAGCACGCTGCCCCGGTCGAACGGTTCGGCGTTGAGAATGAACGTCGGGTCCGAACGCCAGGCCGCGAACAGCCCGTCCTCGAATCCCGTACGGGTGACGCGCTTCAGATAGACCGCCGGGATGATCTGGTCGGTATCGACATTGGACCGGCGCAACGGCACCCCGATCCCCTTGTGCACCTTGAACGGTTCCATTGAGTTCTCCTGGAGGGTTGTGGGGTGATTCAGTTCAGGTCGGCGGGCGCCGAGAGCGTGCCGCGCACCGCGGTGGCCGCCGCGACCAGCGGCGAAACCAGGTGTGTGCGCGATCCTTTGCCCTGGCGTCCCTCGAAATTGCGGTTCGAGGTCGACGCGCAGCGCTGACCCGGAGAAAGCTGATCGGGATTCATACCCAGGCACATCGAACAGCCGGCCTGCCGCCATTCCGCGCCCGCCGCGGTGAAAATCTCACCCAGGCCCTCGGATTCGGCCTGCGCGCGCACCCGCATCGAACCGGGCACGATCAGCATGCGCACGCCGTCGGCCACCGTGCGGCCCCGCAGCACCTCCGCCACCGCGCGCAGATCCTCGATCCGGCCATTGGTGCAGGAACCGACGAATACGGTGTCCACCGCGACCTCACGAAGCGGAGTACCCGGCTCCAAATCCATATAGCGCAATGCCTTCTCGGCGGTCTCGCGCTCGGTCTCGTCGACCATTTCGGCCGGATCGGGCACCGCCGCGCCCAGCGGAGCACCCTGTCCGGGATTGGTACCCCAGGTCACGAAGGGCGTCAGCGTGCCGGCGTCGATATGCACCTCGGCGTCGAATTCCGCACCGGGATCGGTCCGCAGCGCGTCCCAGGCCGCCACCGCGGCATCCCAGTCCGCACCCTGCGGCGCGTGCGGGCGGCCCTTCAGGAATTCGTAGGTGGTCTCGTCGGGAGCCACCATGCCCGCGCGCGCACCCGCCTCGATGGACATGTTGCACATGGTCATCCGGGCTTCCATCGACATCGCCCGCACGGCCTCGCCGCGATATTCCAGGACGTATCCCTGACCGCCGCCGGTGCCGATCTGCGCGATCACCGCCAGGATGACGTCCTTGCTGGTGACCCCGGCCGGCAGCTGCCCGTCGATGGTGATCGCCATGGTCTTGAACGGCCGCAGCGACAACGTCTGCGTGGCCAGCACGTGCTCGACCTCGCTGGTGCCGATGCCCATCGCCAGCGCGCCGAACGCGCCGTGCGTGGAAGTGTGCGAATCACCGCACACCACGGTGGTACCCGGCTGGGTCAGGCCCAGCTGCGGGCCGACCACGTGCACGATGCCCTGTTCGATATCGCCCATCGGATACAGCCGGACGCCGAATTCCTCGCAGTTGCGACGCAGGGTCTCGACCTGGGTGCGCGAGGTCGGGTCCGCGATCGGCTTATCGATGTCGACGGTGGGGACGTTGTGGTCCTCGGTGGCGATGGTGAGGTCGGTCCGGCGCACCGGCCGCCCCGCCTGCCGCAGCCCGTCGAACGCCTGCGGGCTGGTCACCTCGTGCACCAGGTGCAGATCGATGTAGATGAGGTCCGGTTCGCGCGCCTCGCCCTCACCCTTGCCGCGGGCGACGACATGCTCGTCCCAGACCTTCTCCGCCAGTGTGCGTGGCCGTTCGGCCATCGTTATCACCTCTGTTGTCCGTGTTTCGATTGCCTCCGCTTCGCTCGGCGGGTTCGCGGCCCCGAGACTCGTGGTCGCGCCTTCGAGACTCGGGCTGCGCCCTGTGTTCCGAGGGCGCAACGGGTGGGCCGACCGCGAACGGCCGCTCGCACGGCTCGCTCCGTGCGGGCTGGTCGAGAGCGGAGATTGCGTGGTTGTTCCAATGGTTCTCCACCGGGCTGGGTGAAGTTCCGGACGAGTTTGCAAATCTCATTATCTGAGACTTAAATATCGTCCTATGAGACAGCATAGCGGTATCGGGGTGCTCGACAAAGCCATGACCGTGCTCTACGCGGTGGCCGAGCAGCCCTGTGGCCTCAACGAGCTGTGCGCGCGCACCGGGCTGCCCCGGGCGACCGCGCACCGGCTCGCCGTGGGCCTGGAAACGCACCGCATGCTGGCCCGCGACGCCAACGGCCTGTGGCAGCCCGGCCCCGCGCTGTCCGAACTCGCCAGCACCGCGCAGGATCCCATGCTCGACGCCGCAGCGGTCGTCCTGCCCCGGCTGCGCGAGATCACCGGGGAAAGTGTGCAGCTCTATCGCCTGGACGGCCATTCGCGCATCGCCATCGCCGCCCTCGAACCGGCCTCCGGGCTGCGCGACACCGTCCCCGTCGGCGCGCGCCTGCCGCTGACCGCCGGTTCCGCGGCCAAGGTCCTGCTGGCCTGGGCGGATCCGGAACTGCAACGCAGCGTCCTGCCCGAGGCGGTCTTCGGCGAACGCGCGCTGGCCGAGGTGCGCCGCCGCGGCTGGGCACAGAGCGCGGCCGAACGCGCGGCCGGGGTGGCCAGCATTTCCGCGCCCGTGCGCGATACGGCGGGCGCGGTCGTCGCGGCGGTGTCGGTATCCGGACCGATCGACCGGATGGGACGTCGTCCGGGCGCACGCTGGGCCGCCGACCTGGTCGCCGCCGCCGACGCCCTGCACAAACGCCTCTGATCCCGCCAGGTATGTGACGACGGCCATGTGACGCGCACCATACGCCGTAAACTACAGTCGGCCCATGGGAGTGAATCAACGCGCACAGATCGTGATGTCCGACGACGAGATCACCGGCTTCCTCGAGCGCAGCCGCATCATCACGCTGGGCACCCTCGGCCCCAAGGGCCTGCCCCACCTGACCGCCATGTGGTACGGCCTGGTAGACGGCGAGATCTGGTTCGAAACCAAGGGCAAATCGCAGAAGGCGGTCAACATCCGCCGCGACCCCCGCGTCACCGTCCTGATCGAAGCGGGCGACAGCTACGACCAACTCCGCGGCGTCTCCATCGAAGGCCGCGCCGAGATCGTCGACGACCCCGAAGCCCTCTTCAAAGTAGGAATCAGCGTCTGGGAGCGCTACACCGGCCCCTACACCGAAGACCTCCGCCCCATGGTCGAAGCCATGCTCAACAAACGAGTAGCAGTCCGCCTCGTCCCGGACCGCACCCGCAGCTGGGACCACCGCAAACTCAACATGCCCGAAATGCCCCCAGCCGGCTCCACCTGGCCCTTGAACAACTGACCGAACGTTCCCACCACCCGCCTTGTCGGACCAGGCACATCCCCCACCCGACGAGGCCGGGAACGTCTCCGCCCTCACGAAACCGGGGACGCCAGCCTCGACGAACGAGACCAGAACACCACTGGCCGCACCCGAGCGAGACAAAGCCAGCCCATCCACGCCAACATCAGGAACATCGCCTGCCACCAAAGTGACCACCGCACTGGGGGGTCCGGGGGGCGAAGCCCCTCCGGCGTGGGGGTGTGGGGGCCGGGCCCCACAGTTATAGCGAAACACAGAACGGCTCATGCTCTCCATGAGCATGAGCCGTCCACTGTGTGTAGCCCCGACGGGATTTGAACCCGCGCTACCGCCTTGAGAGGGCGGCGTCCTAGGCCGCTAGACGACGGGGCCAGGACGAGTGATCGGCCGGATCGAACGACACGGCCAGCACTCTGCTGGGGTACCAGGACTCGAACCTAGAATGGCTGAACCAGAATCAGCTGTGTTGCCAATTACACCATACCCCAATGACCTGGGCGTTCTGCCTCCGTCCCGGTGGGCTGGAGGCTCGTTTCCGGGCCGGGGAGAAGATTACCAGCCCCCTACCCGCTTTATACAAATCGCCTGGTCATCCTGGGTGCGAGGCGGTCAGTTCGAGGTTTGCGCGGCGCGCAGGCGCTGCATGGACAACTCCCGGCCGAGCAGTTCCATCGACTCGTACAGCGGCGGGCTGATGTGCGACCCGGTGACCGCCACTCGCACTGGTGCGAACGCCTTACGCGGTTTGAGGCCCAGATCGTCCACCAGAGCGGTTTTCAGCGCCTCTTCGAGTGCGATTGCCGACCAGTCCGAAATGCCCTCCAGCGCGGCGATGGCGGCCTGTAGGACCGGTGTCGCGTCGGGTCCCAGATTCTTTTGCGCTGCGGCCTCGTCGACGGTGAACTCCGCGGGCGGCAGGAACAGGAACTTCAACAAGTCCCAGGCGTCCCCGAGAACCACGATCCGGGTCTGCACCAACTCGGCGGCGGCCGCGAAAAGCGCGTCGTCGACTTCCGCGCCGATGTGGCCCTGCCCGGTGAGGTAGCTGCGGAGTCGATGAGCGAAATCCGCGGGCTCCAGCAAACGAATGTGCTCGGCGTTGACGGCGTCGGCCTTCTTCTGGTCGAACCGGGCCGGATTCGAATTTACTTTCGATATGTCGAATGCCTCGACCATCTCCTGCATCGAGAAGATGTCCCGGTCCTCGCCGATACTCCACCCGAGCAAAGCCAGGTAATTCAGCAAACCCTCGGGAATGAATCCCCGGTCCCGGTGCACGAACAGATTCGACTCGGGGTCGCGTTTGGACAACTTCTTGTTGCCCTGCCCCATCACGAAGGGCAGATGACCGAACTGCGGAGTGAACTCGGCGACCCCGATCCGGGCCAGCGCCTCGTACAGCGCGATCTGCCGGGGGGTGGAGGACAGAATGTCCTCGCCGCGCAGTACGTGGGTGATCTTCATCAATGCGTCGTCGACCGGATTGACCAGGGTGTACAGCGGTTCGCCGGTGCCCCGGGTGATCGCGAAGTCGGGCACCACACCGGCCTTGATGGTGGTCTCACCGCGCACCAGATCGTGCCAGCCGATGTCCTTGTCCGGCATCCGCAACCGGATCACCGGACCACGGCCCTGAGCCTTGAACTCGGCGATCTGCGCGTCGGTCAGGTCGCGGTCGAAGTTGTCGTAACCGAGCTTGGGATCGCGTCCCGCGGCACGATGCCGGGCCTCGACTTCCTCTGGGGTGGAGAACGATTCGTACGCTTCTCCCGCCTCCAGCAACCTTCGCACGATGTCCAGGTGCAGATCCCGGCGCAGCGATTGCCGGTACGGCGCATAGGGTCCGCCGACCTCCGGCCCCTCGTCCCAGGTGAGTCCGAGCCAGCGCAGCGCGTCCAACAGCGCGTGGTACGACTCGTCGGAATCGCGTGCGGCGTCGGTGTCTTCGATGCGGAAGACGAAGGCGCCACCGTGATGTCGGGCGAACGCCCAGTTGAACAGAGCCGTGCGGACCAGCCCGACGTGCGGGGTGCCGGTCGGCGACGGGCAGAAACGTACGCGTACGTCCGTCATATCTCCAACTCTCCGATCAGCGTTTGGCGGCAACGGGATTGGTGAGGGTGCCGATGCCCTCGACGGTCACGGAGACGGTTTGCCCATCCTGCATCGGTCCCACACCTTCGGGTGTGCCGGTGAGGATCACATCGCCGGGCAGCAGCGTCATCACGGTGGTGATCCACTCGATCAGCTTCGGAATATCGTGCAGCAGAAGTGATGTCCGGCTGCGCTGGCGGACCTCGCCGTCGAGTTCGGTGACGATCTCCAGATCCGTTGGGTCCAGCTCGGTTTCGATCCAGGGGCCGAGCGGGCAGAAGGTGTCGTAACCCTTGCCGCGGGTCCACTGGCCGTCGTGGCGCTGCTGGTCGCGGGCGGTGACGTCGTTGGCGACGGTGTAGCCGAGGATCACCTCGCGGGCGCGGGCGGCGGGCACGTCCTTGCACGGACGTCCGATGACGATCGCGAGCTCGCCCTCGTAATCGACCTGAGAGGAACTGGGCGGCAACACGATTGCCGAGTTCGGTCCGGCGATCGAGGTGTTGGGTTTGAGGAAGATCACCGGATCCTGCGGCGCCTCGCCGCCCATCTCGCGGGCATGCGCGGCGTAGTTCTTGCCGATGCACACCACCTTGCTGGCCAGGATCGGCGCGAGCAGCCGCACATCGGCGACCGGCCAACTGCGGCCGGTGAAGGTCGGCGTGCCGAACGGATGTTCGGCGATCTCCTTGGCAACACCATCGGAGGTGGTTCCTTCGATGCTCACGAACGCGACCCCATCGGGGCTGGCAACTCGACCTAGACGCATGGCTCGCAGTCTATCCACCAGGTGGTATGGGGCCGACCACCCGGTCTGCACAGCACCGCCGCGCACCCGGCCCCGGACCGGGTGTACGGTGATACGCGAGTTCAGAATATAAGATATCTATCCCAATATTTGAGATATGAGGTGAGGATATGGTGGCCGTTACCCAGCTGAGCACCACTCGACGGTGGGTGATGCTCGCGCTCGGCGTGTTCGCACAGGCCGCCAGCGCGGTGATGAGCAACGGCGCGCCGTTCCTGCTGCCCGCCCTCACCGAACGCGGAATGCCCTTGGCCACAGCCGGTCTGCTGGTCGCGATGCCGATGGTCGGCATGGTCTGCACCCTGATCGCATGGGGTTACGCGGTGGACCGGTTCGGCGAACGCACGGTGCTGATCGTCGGTCCGCTGCTGATGTTCGGCGCGGGCGTGGCCGCGGCCGCCACCACGAATTACCTTGTGCTGGGCGGATTGCTGCTGCTGGCGGGCATCGGCGCGGCGAGCACCAACGGTGCTAGCGGACGGGTGATCGCGGGCTGGTTCCCACCCGATCAACGCGGACTGGCGATGGGTATCCGGCAGACCGCGCAGCCGATCGGCGTCGGCATCGCGGCGCTGGCGATCCCGGCAATTGCGGCGGCACAGGGGTTTTCCACCGCGATACTGGTTCCCGCGCTGATGGCCGCGGCCGCCGTGATCGGCTGCGCGATCGGGATCATCGATCCGCCGCGTCCCGAACGTACTGCCACACAGGTGAATTCGGACAATCCCTACCGTTCCGATACGACGCTGTGGCGCATTCACGCCGTCTCGGTACTGCTGGTCATCCCGCAGGCGACGGTGTGGACGTTCGCCCTGTTGTGGCTGAATCATGCTGTCGGACTGGCACTTGCGGCCGCGGGCGTTCTCGTCACAGTGACGCAGATCCTGGGTGCGGCGGGACGGATCGGCGCGGGAATCTGGTCCGATCGCCTCGGCAGCCGCCTGCGTCCGCTACGCACTATTGCGATCGCAGCAGTGATTTCCATGGCGGCACTTGGCTTTTCGGCTTGGCTGCACTGGTGGTGGGCCGCACTGCCGATACTGGTGATCGCGTCGGTCATCACCGTCGCCGACAACGGCCTGTCCTTCACCGCCGTCGCCGAGATCGCCGGACCCTTCTGGAGCGGTCGCGGACTGGGTATCCAGAACACCGGGCAGTACCTCGCGACCGCCACGGTGGCTCCCGTCTTCGGTGCGCTCATCACCGCATGGGGTTTCCCCGCCGCGTATTTAGCGGCTGCGACCTGCGCAATTGCCGCCGTGCCGCTCGTTCCGCGGGACCGCCGCCGCCCCTGACGCCCTCGCTGTTTCATCCCATCCGGAACGGTTGAAGCTCGGAATCCCTTCCGCGCGAACAAGATCGAATAGCCCATCCGAAATGTCTTGTCCGCCTCGACATTCGCAATCGAGCGCACGCCGGACGACGTTCTCGATATTGACGCTACAACCGAAAGGCCCCGCGCCCGAAGAGATTCGGACGCGGAGCCTGGACGTGAACGGTCAGACCGCGGCGGCGATGCGGTCGCCGATCTCCACGGTGGAGGCGACGCCGGAGCGCGAGGACAGATCCTTCGCCACGGCGGACTCGATGCGCGCGGCCTCGTCGGTGCGGCCGAGGTGGTTCAGCAGCAGCGCGACCGACAGGATCGCGGCGGTCGGATCGGCCTTGGACTCACCCGCGATATCGGGGGCGCTGCCGTGCACGGGCTCGAACATGCTCGGGTTGACGCCCGAGGCATCGATATTACCCGACGCGGCCAGGCCGATACCGCCCGAGACCGCGGCGGCCAGATCGGTGATGATGTCGCCGAACAGGTTGTCGGTGACGATCACATCGAAGCGGCCCGGATCGGTCACCATGTGGATGGTCGCGGCGTCGATGTGCTGATAGGCGATCTCGACGTCCGGGTACTCGGCGCCGACCTCGGTCACCGTGCGCTGCCACAGCGAACCGGCGAAGGACAGCACATTGGTCTTGTGCAGCAGGGTCAGGTGCTTGCGACGCTGCTGGGCGGCGGCGAAGGCGTACCGCACCACGCGCTCGATGCCGAAGCGGGTGTTCGTGCTGACCTCGGTGGCGACCTCGTGCGGCGTGTTGACGCGGATCGCGCCGCCGGTGCCGGTGTACGGGCCCTCGGTGCCCTCGCGCACGACGACGAAATCGATGTCCGGGTTCCCCGACAGCGGGCTGGTCACGCCCGGAAACAGCCGCGACGGACGCAGATTCACGTGATGATCCAGCGCGAACCGGGTGTGCAGCAGCAGTCCGCGCTCGAGCAGACCGCTGGGCACCGACGGATCGCCGATCGCGCCGAGCAGGATCGCGTCGTGCTGCTTCAGCTCGGGCAGTACCGAATCCGGCAGCACCTCACCGGTCGCGTGATATCGCTTGGCGCCCAGGTCGTAATGGGTCTTCTCGACACCCGGCACCACCACGTCGAGCACCTTGAGCGCCTCGGCGATGACCTCGGGTCCGATACCGTCACCGGGAATGACAGCCAGTTTCATCAGGGCAGGGCTCCGTTCGTTCGCATCGACCACCGCGGCCGTATCAACCGTATTTTTCCGCCGGACAACCCGTCCGCGCGGCAGGCATCGCCACCCTATCCGGTACCCGGATTCCCCCCGCCACCAGGGCAAGCAGCTCTCAATCCGTGAGATTCGGCGCGATTCACGCGCCCGCCCGTACACCTCGACAGCACGACATCGACTGCACCATGACGCCGACGGCCGAATCCGAATCCGGACGCCCCCAGTGTTCGAGCACAAGGACACCCGAGCACTCGGGGACTCCGGCACTCCGGCACTCCCGCACTCCCGCACTCCCGCACTCCCGCACTCCCGCACTCCCGCACTCCCGCACTCCCGCAGTCGAGGCGAGTATCCGGGAAGTACCACCGTGCACATACCCGGTGCGGAACGCGCCGCGCCCCTTCTCGCCGAAGCGGGAAGGGGCGCGAAACATGTTGCGGGAGCGGATCAGCTGAGGTCGACCTGGGTGACCTTGGCAGCGCCGACGACCTCGGCGATGGCGGCGCGCACGTCGGCGGGGACGTCGCTGTTCACGCGCAGGATGACGGTCGCGCCCTCCTGGTCGACGTCCTGGCTCAGCTGGGCGGCCTGGATGTCGATTCCGGCCTCGCCGAGGGCGGTGCCGATGCGGCCCAGCGCGCCGGGACGATCCTCGTAGTTGAGCACAGCCAGGTTCAGGCCCTCGGCGCGCATATCGTAGTTGCGGCCGTTGACGTTGACGATCTTCTGCACGAGCTCGGGCTCGGTCAGCGCGCCGGACACGTTCAGGGTGCGGCCGTCGCCGAACACCGCGCGCACATCGACCAGGCTGCGGTGCGAGGGGCTCTCGGTGGCGGTCGAGACGGTCGCCTCGATGCCGCGCTCCTTGGCCAGCGAGGGGGCGTTGACGAACGTCACCGAATCCTCGATCAGCGCGGAGAAGATGCCGCGCAGGGCCGAAAGTTCCAGTACCGCAACGTCATGCGCGCTCAGCTCGCCGCGCACCTGCACCTCGAGGCTGACCGGCAGTTCGTCGGCGAGGGCGCCCAGCAGCGCACCCTGCTTGCGCACGATCTCCAGCCACGGCGCGACGAACTCGTCCACCGCGCCGCCGGTCACGTTCACCGCGCCGGGCACGAATTCGCCTGCGAGAGCGAGCAATACGGACTTTGCCACATCGGTGCCCGCGCGATCCTGGGCCTCGGAGGTGGACGCGCCCAGGTGCGGGGTCACCACGACCTGCGGCAGTTCGAACAGCGGGCTGTCGGTGCAGGGCTCGGTCTCGTAGACGTCGATACCGGCGCCGCGCACGTGACCCGACTTGATCGCGTCGGCGAGGGCGGCCTCGTCGATCAGCCCGCCGCGCGCGGCGTTGACGATGATGACGCCCGGCTTGGTCAGCGCCAGCTTCTCCGCCGACAGCAGGCCCTTGGTCTCGGGAGTCTTGGGCAGGTGCACCGAGATCAGGTCGGCGCGCGAGAGCACCTCGTCCAGCTCGAGCAGCTCGATGCCCAGCTGCGCGGCGCGCGCGGGCGACACGTAGGGGTCGTAGGCGACGATCTTGGTCTCGAAGGCGGCCAGACGCGCGGCGAACAGCTGCCCGATGCGGCCCAGGCCGATGACGCCGACGGTCTTGCCGAAGATCTCCACACCGTTGAACTTGCTGCGCTTCCAGGTGTGTTCGCGCAGGGTGGCGTCGGCGGCCGGAATCTGGCGCGCGGCGGACAGCATCAGCGTGACCGCGTGCTCGGCGGCGGTGTGGATGTTGGAGGTCGGCGCGTTGACGACCATCACGCCGCGCTCGGTGGCGGCGGGCACGTCGACGTTGTCCAGGCCGACGCCAGCGCGGGCGACGATCTTCAGCTTCCGCCCGGCGTCGAGGACCTCGGCGTCGACGGTGGTGGCGGACCGGACCAGCAGCGCGTCGGCCTCGGGCACGGCGGCCAGCAGTTCGGGCCGGTTGGGCCCGTCGACCCAGCGCACCTCGACACCGTCACCGAGCGCATCGACGGTCGACTGGGCGAGCTTGTCGGCGATCAGAACAACAGGACGGCCATTTTGGCTCACTGGGGGCACTCCTGGGAAGCGAGGGATCGGCATTTACCGGGGCCAAGCTTAATCGGCTCGTCTGCGGCCGCCAGTGCGGGTGGTCGGATCCGCTCACACGCCCGCACCAGGGGTGACCTCGGTCTCATTGGCGCGATGACAGTACGTCGCGGTGACCGCACAGCCCGCCCGCGCGCCACGCGGCACGTGCGCGCGAAAATGTATGACACATCCCCGACCTGCGCGCCGGACAGTTCGGGCCAAGTCTGCCTCCAACCCCCGAACGCCCGTGCACTACCTCCAGCCCACGCATCGCATACACCCGCTCGGGGAAGTCGCGCTCAGCGGCACAACGCGAATCAGGGACAGCCACGTCGAAAGTGACTCCCCCGCGCAGATATCCCGACAGCGGCGCTGTCCCGCCTACCCCGCTTGCTCGCGTTCCTCTTCCAGCCCGCGCATCGCGTAGACCCGTTCGAGGAAGTCGCGGTGGGCGCGGAGGGTGGAGTCCAGGAGTTCGCGCCAGGTGCGGCGGTCGATGCGGGAGTCGCTGTCGAGGGAGGACAGGGAGGCGGGGCGGAGGCGGTCGATGTGGTCGACGATGAAGGTGAGGCGGCGGCGGGGGAACTGGTCGCCGATGCGGGGGTTCTCGGTGAGGAAGGTGTCCAGCGCGTAGAGGTAGTTGATCGCGCGGTTGTACTCCTCGTCGGTGAGGTGGTAGTCCATCCGCTTGATCTCCACGATCCAGAGTTCACCGGCGTCGTGCAGCAGCACGAAATCGGGTTCGCGCTTGGCGCTGCCGATGGCCGAGGTCACCAGGGTGGAGCCGAATTTCTGTGTGTACCAACGCTCGAAGGCCGCGCGGACGCGAGTGAGCGATTCGTTCATGCCCAGCGGAGTCCACTCCGGCGCGAGCAGCCACGGCGCGCGTTCGATGAGTTCCTGGAAGGGACGCTCGAGCGAACGACGATCGTCGATGAGCGCATGTAGCTTGTCCACCACCGCGACTCGTTCCCCGGCGATCTGCCCGAGCGAGTAGATCTCCGCGACCCGAGCCCGTTCGAACAGTGCCACCACGACATCCAGGCGCGGATCGGAATCCTCGGCGATCTGCTGCAACGTCTCCAGCAGACTGCGCTGCGGACCAAGCGAAAGAGCAAGGCGCACAATGCTTTCCACATGACTGGGATCGTCAAGCGCGGCACGGTCCTTGTTGGCCACCAGAATTCGCGCGGCGGCGGCCACCGATTCGCGAAACATCCTGTCGCCCGGCGCGATCGCCTCCAGCGTCCGATAGATGTGCGACCGGTCGACGAACTCCTCCCACACCCGCCGCCGGATCGAACGCTCCCCCATCCGCCCGATCTCGGCGATGAGCTCACGTCCCCACGCGGCCAGCGCCTCACCGCGCCCGGAGTTCCAGATGATGTCCTGGCGATCCGAGCGCACCAGATCCTCGTCGTCGTCGAGCCAGTCCACGTGGATGGCCCCGACCAGGTAGGAACGCAGTTTGTACTCACCGGTGAATCCGGCCGCGATACCGAAATCCCTTGTCTGCGCGACGATCTTGCCGCGCGCGTAGATCCGCACCCCCGCCATCGCCTCGTCGCGGTACGGATGCCGCGAGTAGGCGATCCAGCCGGTCACGGGCAGATACTCCTGCCCCACGGGCACCGGCCGCGAGGCCACATCGATGCGCGTCTCCTCCATCACATCGATCGGCAGATCGCTGAGGATGAAACTCTCGGTCTCCCGCGCGGCGCTGTTGTGCACCTCGACCCGCCAGTCCGGACGTTCGATGCCGAAGCGCGCGGCGAGCTGACGATTCAGTTCCGCACCGGAATTGACCCGCTTGCGGAAGAAGTCGCGCAGGATGACGGTGGTGCCGCGCTGCGCCGCGACGGTGCCGTCCAACTCGCCGACCGACGGATAGTAGTCGCTCTCGGTGTCGTGCACCATGTCGTCGAGATCCAGAACGATATGGGACACAGGCCATCCCGCCTCGGTGCGATCCTCCTCGCCGCTGCCCGCGCTGATCACCTCGATGGTCCGGCAGATCCCGAACGCGGCCAGTTTGCCGATTCCCTTGCGGCCCATGACGGGTCGGCTGCGTTCGCGCGAAAGGTCCGAGCCCGTACGGATTCGGCGGTCCGAACCCACCATCAGATAGTGCTCGTTGACCTCGTCGGCGGTCATGCCGTGGCCGTTGTCGGTCACGACGATCTGATACGGCGGCTCCTGCGCGCCGCGCACCGTGCCCGCGAGGGTCACACCCCACGGCAACCACACCGCCACCTCACTGGCGTCGGCGTCGTAGGAGTTGGCGATGAGTTCGGCCAGCACCGCCGAAACCCGGTCGTAGAGGCGGATTCCCAACTTGTCGATGGCCAAGCGGCTGATCCGCATCGTGTACTTGTGATCGGACTGCACATCTTCATCCATGGTCGGGCCTTCCGCTGCCCGTGGGCAGCCGCTGGTCAGCTACCACCACTGATTCCATGCTGCGTGGCCTCGTTGACCAGGGGTTGAACGGTGAACGACCAGGTCGTCACGAGCAGGTTCCGGTCCGGCCGGAAATCACGGAACGATGACCGTTGCGGCGTGCAAATACATTGGAGGGCCGGGGATTCGCTCCGTAGCATCGGTCGGATGAGCCTGCGCGCGATCCCGGATTCGATGGACCCCACGGTGGTGGCGGCGATCGATGCCGAGCTGGATCGGATCTGCGCCGAGCACCGCGTCTCGATCCGGCTGGCCATCGAAAGTGGTAGTCGCGCCTGGGGTTTCCCGTCCCCGGACTCCGATTACGACTGCCGCTTCGTCTATGTCGCCGAGTTGGATCGCTATCTGTCGCCGTGGTCCGCGCGCGATGTCATCGAGACCCCGCTGACCGCGGTGCTGGATGTGAACGGCTGGGATCTGGCCAAGGCGTTGCGGCTGCTGGTGAACGGCAACGCGGTGCTGATCGAATGGCTGATGTCGCCGATCCTGTATCGCGGGGACGCGACGTTCCGGGATCAGCTGCGCGAGTTGGCCCACGAGATCGCCGATCGCGACCGCGTCGCCCGGCACTATCTGCATCTGGGTGAGCGCCAGTGGCGGCTGTTCGGGGACAACGGCTCGTTGAAGAAGGTGTTCTATTCGCTGCGGCCGGCGATGGCGCTGCGCTGGTTGCGCGAGCATCCGGGGCCGCGGTGGCACCGATGCATCTGCCGACGCTGCTGGCCGGGTGCGAACTGCCCGCGGATTTCGTTGCGGCCGTGGGTGAGTTGACCGAGCGCAAGTCCCGCACCCGCGAGATGGGCCGTGGCGCGGCGCCGGAGCTGATCGCGCGGTTCATCGATCGGGAGTTCGCGCTGGCGGTCGAGGAGTTCCCGAGTTCGCGGGGCCGTGACCGCGATGCGGCCAAGGTGAAGGCGGCGGAGTTCTTCCGCGCGCAGGCGCTGGCCGCGAGCTGAACCCGCCTGCGAACCGGCCCCGGAGACGCGAAAGGCCCCGCACCACGATCGGTGCGGAGCCTTACCAAGTCAGGGGACTCAGATAACGCGCACGCCCTGGGCCTGCGGACCCTTCTGGCCCTGGCCGATCTCGAACTCCACGCGCTGACCCTCGTCGAGCGACCGGAAGCCGCTACCGGTTACAGCCGAGTAGTGCACGAACACGTCTGGACCACCGTCGTCTTGAGCGATGAACCCGAAGCCCTTCTCGCTGTTGAACCACTTCACTACGCCTTGCGCCATTTCATACCTTCTGTAGACGAGCCAGGCCGGCCAACGTCCGCACGACCCGGTCTCGATGTTCCAGCCTGCCATGCCCGGGGGTGAACGCGCCACCGCGTTTCCGCGGCGCACACGTTTGCACCCGATATGCCAGCAAACCTGATGAACCCATTATCCGGGTTCGTGATTGTGCCGATATAAGCGGATCAGTTCGCCGTTCCGCTTATCGCGAACACGATGCCGACGGGCTTCGTGATCCGATCGGGATTGGTGGCGGCCGGTCCCGGACACTGCCCGCGCCGGACCGGCCGCCGTGCCGATCTACTCGGCCGCCGTGCGAGCTCAGCCGCCGAAAGACCCGGTCCACAGCGTGTTCAGGATACCGTGGAACGCAGCGCTGCCGGTGCTGATCAGCCCGTGCAGAGCAGCGGAACCGGTGTCGATGATAACGGGGATCATGAAATTGCCTTTCACTGTCTTCGTCCGGCCGAACCGGCTTTCGACAGGCATATCGAGCAACTTGAAACACCCGTTAGCCAGAATTGCGGGAAAGTGACCCAGCGCACATTATTACGAAACTGTGTGTCGAGACACACACGGTCAGTTCTGCACGATCCGGACGCTCCTGGCCTCCGGGCCGGTCTTGGTGTGCCGGATTTCGAACACCACCCGCTGCCCCTCCACCAGTGCGCGGAAACCGGTGCCCTCCAGCTCGGTGTAGTCGACGAAGACATCGGGCCCGCCGTCGTCCTGACGGATGAACCCGAACCCCTTCTTGGTGTCGAACCACTTGACCGTGCCCTGTGCCATATCACATACCTTCTCGCCATCGAGCCTGCCGAACCATAGCGAGGCAATCAGCGGCAGTCCAGGCCGATTCGGCGCGTCGCGCGCAATGCCCCCGGTTTCAGGGGCGCAGATAGCGCACCTGACGGGTCAGTCCGGCCGCCTGCTCTTCGAACCCGGGCAGTTGCTCGGGGACGCCGACCTGCCAGAACGCACCGGATTCGGTCCACGCCGCGGGATGCGTACGCACCACGACCACCGCGGGCCGCGGCTGCCGCACCGCGGCCTGCCTGGCGTGGGCGTATGCCTCGCGGAATTCGTCCGCGGTCGAGGCGGTGAACACCACGCATCCCAGCGCATGCGCGTGCGCGGCGAAATTCACCCGTGGCGGCACCGGATGGTTGGTGCGGCAGTCGCGATACATATTGTTGAAACCGTTGCCGCCCTGGCCCTCCTGCAGCCGCGCGATGACCGCGTACCCGTCGTTGTCACAGACCACAGCGACGAACGGGTGACCGGCGAAGGCCGCGGAGAACAGTTCGGAGTTGAGCATCAGATACGAGCCGTCCCCGAGCAGCGTGCTGACCAGACCGTGCCGATGCGCCATGGCCGCACCCCACGCGCCCGCGAGTTCGTAACCCATACAGGAGAATCCGTACTCGACGTCCATGGTCGGTTCGCCGCCCTCGGCTCGCCAGCCGCCGATCAGCTCACCGGGCAGACCGCCCGAGGAGGTCATCACGTAGTCGCCCGCATCGCTGAGATCGTTGACCGCGCCGACGATCTGGGCGTAGGTCGGTAGTTCGGCGGTCGGGGCGCGCAGGGTATCGATGTAGTCGTCCCACTCCGCGCGGACCGCCGCCGCGCGGGTCGTCCAGCCGCGAGCGACCCGCCAGCCAGACAGTTCGGGTTGCAGATCCTCCAGTGCCGCAGCGGCATCCGCGACCACGGCGAGGGCGCCGTGTTTGACCGCGTCGAAGCGGGCGGCGTTGATGGTGACCATCCGGGCCTCGGGGGCGAAGCCGGTCCAGGAGGAGGTTGTGAAGTCCTGCAGGCGAGTTCCCACCGCGAGGATCAGATCTGCCTCTGCGGCAAGGGAATCGGCCGAGGTCGATCCGGTGATGCCGAGTGGTCCGGCGTAGAGCGGGTGGTCGTGCGCGACCAGGGTGCGGCCCGCGGTGGTTTCGGTGATCGGAATGCCGTGTCGTTCAGCGAGTTCCACGGCTCGGGGTCCCGCGCCCGAATAGCGCACGCCGCCGCCGAGGATCAGCAGGGGGCGTTGCGCGGTGCGTAGGGCTTCGGCGGCGGTGGTGAGGGCGCTGCGATCGGGGCGTGGTCGGGTGACGGTGTGGACGACCGGTTCGAACAGCACGTCGGGGAAGTCGAAGGTTTCGGCCTGAACATCCTGTGGCAGTGCGAGTGTCACCGGTCCGGCATCGGCGGGATCGGTGAGTACCCGGGCGACCTGCGGCAGCGTGGCGAGCAGTTGCTCGGGCCGGGTGATGCGGTCGAAATAGCGGCTCACCGGGCGGAACGCGTCGTTCGCCGTGACGGTCGGATCACCGAAGTGCTCGATCTGTTGCAGTACCGGGTCGGGGCCGCGGCCGGTGAACACGTCACCCGGAAGCAGCAGCAGCGGAAGGCGATTCGCGTGTGCGACACCTGCGGCGGTCACCATGTTCAGCGCGCCGGGGCCGATCGAGGAGGTCACCACGCCGACCTGTCGGCGGTGCACGGCCTTGGCCAGGCCGACCGCGGCCAGGGCCATCCCCTGCTCGGAATGTCCACGCCAGACCGGGATCACGTCGCGGCGTTCCTCGAGGGCGGTGCCCAGGCCCAGGACATTCCCGTGGCCGAAGATCGCGAAAACCGCGGGGAACAGCGGCACCTCGCGGCCGTCCAAGGTCTGTGACCGCTGCGCGATCAGCCAGGCCACCAGCGCTTGCGCGGTCGTCAGTCGCATCGGTCGCTCCTCGTTCTCCGGGGTGTGCGGGGCATCCGGGTCGTGCTGCCCGCTCGCCGGTGTGCCCCGGCTCGCTTTCGGCGAGTACCCATCGTGACGCGCTGTGTACCAACGAGATTGTGGTCGAGTTCGGGGCGGATCATCGCGGCGGCCGGGCGGACGCGTGCCGACCCGATGATCGGTGACCCGGCGCCGCGCATGGGCGGCATTTCGGTCTGGTCGACCGTGCGGGATCGTCTCCGGCTGTCGGGCGACCGGGACGTCACCGGCGGCCTCGATGGTCGGTGACCGGGCAGCGGGGATCGGGCGTCATCGTGGCCCAGGTGTCGCGGACCCAGCCGTGGGCGGGATCGTCGCAGAAGGCCATGGATCGTTCGGGGGCCGGGCCCGCGAGCACGTTCAGGTAGTACATCGGGTAGCCCGGGGCGGCCACGCACGGGCCGTGAAAGCCACGCGGGATGAGGAATACGTCTCCGTCGCGCACGGCGACGTTCTCGTCGAGTTCGCCGTCGGCGGTGTAGGTGCGGTGCATGCCGAAGCCCTCGCGAGACGGGGTGATCGCGTCCCGTCCGGCGATGCGGAAGTAGTAGATCTCCTCGTTCACGACCTCGCATTCGCTGGCCCGGTCGTGCTTGTGCGGCGGGTAGGAGGACCAGTTGCCGTCGGGGGTGACGAGTTCGCAGGCGTTGAGTTTGTCCGCGTGCTCCCATACGCCGGGGGCGCCGAAATTCGTGACCTGTCTCGTGGCTCGGCCCGAACCCCGGACCTCCACCGGAACATTCTCGGCCGCACCGTATTTCGCGGACAGTCTGCGTTCGCAGCGTGCCATCGGCAGTGCGATCTCGGCTCCGGCCGAGGCGGTGAGTTCCACCTCGGCATCGCGCGGGACATAGGCGAAATCGGTGACGCGCGTGAAAACCGAGTCGCGGCCGGTCAATTCGAAGGTCTCGCCGTCCACCCGGACGGTGCAACCACCGGCGAGTGGCAGCACGAATGCCTCGTACTCGCCGGTGTGCAACGTCCGGGGCGCACCCGCTTCCAGCCGCAGTACCCGCAGGCCGGTGTAGGTCCAGCCCGCGTCCTCGGCAGTCAGGAGAACCGGATCACCGTTGTCGGTGAGAGTTCCTGCGGGACGGTGTAATCGGCTCATCGCGGGACCTCGAGGCGCAACCCGCGATGCCGCCCGGCAGAGGCCCCGCCCGGCCCCTCGGCCAACGCTCCCGGCGTTACGATGTTGCCTGCGGCACAGGCCGATAGGTCGTGCGGGACGCTCATCGTGCCTCCGTGAGGATTCGGGCAGCGGCGTCGACCGCGCCCGCGACGTCGCCGTCGGGTGGATAGAGCAGGCTGCGGCCGACGACGAGGCCGCGCGAAACCTCGTGCCGCAGTGCGCCTCCCCAGGCGGCGAGGTCTGCCGCCGGATCGCCCGAGGGTGCGCCGCCCAGCATGAGTACCGGCAGGGTTGTCGCGTCCAGGACCGAGATGTCTTCCGGTGCGGGGATTTTCAGCCAGGTGTGGGCGGAGGTCACGCCCAGGCCCGAGGCGACGGTGATCGCGCGCTGCAGGGAGGCCGAATCCTTGTGCATCACCAGGGATCCGGAGTCGTCGCGGTGGTAGGGCAGCGGTTCGACCATCGCCATCAGGCCGTGTGCGGCGAGTTCGGAGACCGCGCGGGCGCACGCGTGCAGGGTCGGGATGGTGCGCGGGTCCGAATCCACCAGTCGCAGCAGCATTTTCCCGCCGTCGAGGCCGAAATCGACCAGGGACCGGGCGTCGTATCCGGTGAATCGGTCCTCGATCTCCCAGTCCGCACCGGCCAGGCCGCCGCGATTCATCGAGCCGATGACGACCTTGTCGTGCAGCGCGTCCAACAGCAGCAGTTCCTCGACCACGTCCGGGGAGCCGAGCACGCCGTCGACCGCCGGATTGTCCAGCGCGATCAGCAGCCGTTCGAGCAGGGTGCGCCGATCGGCCATGGCGGTGCGATCCGAACCGACGCCCAGCGCGCCGCGGGCCGGATGGTCCGCCGCGACCAGAAACAGGGTGCCCTGGCCGGAGAGCAGCCGTTCGCGCCGACGTCGCGCGGCATAGGCACGCGCGACCGCCCCGGGTTCGGTGCCGCGCACGCGCAGCAGCTCACGCCAGCGTTCGTCGGTCAGGTACACCGCATCTCCTCATCCGAATTCCTCTGTGCGCCAAGTAGTTCCTCGATTTCCGTCGCGGTGGGCATAGCGTCGGCACAGGCCAGTCGCGAAGCCACCAGGGCCCCGGCCGCATTGGCGTACTCCGCGATTCGCGGCGGTTCCCAGCCCGCGAGCAGCCCGTGTACCAGCGCGCCGCCGAAACCGTCTCCGGCACCGAGTCCGCACACCACCTCGACCCGGCACGGCGGCACGGTCCACCGGTTTCCGTGCGCATCGGCGACGAACACTCCGTCCGCACCGCATTTGATCACCGCCAACCCGACACCGCGCTCGATCAGCCGCTCGGCCGCCGCGCCCGGATCGTCGGTGCCAACCGCGACCCGTACCTCGGTTCTGTTGCCCACCACCACATTCACGTACTCGAGCAGCTCGCCGATCGCCCGCCCAGCGGCCTGCTCATCGGGCCAGAACATCGGCCGATAATCCAGATCGAGCACCGTATGCCCGTGTCGCGCACGATATTCGAGCACTCGCCGCTGGGTACCACGCGCGGGCTCGGCGCTGACGCCGGTCCCGGTCACCCACAGCAGCGGCACGGATCCGATTACATCCCAAGGGATGTCGTACCCGGTCAAGGTCAGATCCGGTGCGATCGGCGCACGATAGAACAGCAGCGGCGGATCGGCGGGCGGATTCAACTCGCAGAACACCACCGGCGTGCGCAGTTCGGCGGATGTCGACACATACCGTGACGAAACCCCGAACTCCCCCAACGCCATTCGTACGTAGTCCCCGAACCCGTCCGCCCCGACCTTCGTCAGCACCGCACTGCGCCGCCCCAACCGCGCCGCAGCCACCGCCACATTGGTCGCGGTGCCGCCCAACGACTTCGCGAACGTCCGCACCTGAGCCAGCGGCACTCCGCTCTGCTCCGGATACAGATCCACCCCCACCCGGCCGATCATCAACACCTCGAGCGCATCCCGCGAGACCGCCGGATCGTTGCGTTCCGACTGCGGCCCGCTCATTCCTGCACCCGCTCCAATTCGTGTTGCAGCGCAGCGAGTTCCGCGCCACCTGCCATCTGCCGGGTCAGCTCGGACAGGTCGATCCCGGACTTCTCGTACGAACCCAGCGTCGCGCCGCGTTTGAGCAGCAGGAAGCGGTCGCCGACGGGGTAGGCGTGATGGGGATTGTGGGTGATCAGAACAACCCCCAGTCCCCGATCGCGGGCCTGGACCACGTAGCGCAGCACCACACCGGCCTGTTTCACGCCCAGTGCCGCGGTCGGTTCGTCCAGGATGAGCACCTTCGCGCCGTAGTGCACCGCGCGGGCGATCGCCACGCACTGTCGCTGGCCACCCGAGAGCGTGCCGACCGGCTGTTCCAGATCGCGGATCTCGATTCCCATGTCCGACAGTGCGTTCCGGGCGATCTCGCGACTCCGCCCGCGATCGAGCAGCCGCAGCGGACCGACACCGTAGGTCGGTTCCGACCCCAGCACGAAGTTGCGCCACACGCTCATCAGCGGAACCACCGCCAAATCCTGGTACACCGTGGCGATTCCGCGATCCAGGGCCGCCCGCGGCGAGGCGAATCGGGTCGGCTCCCCCTCGATGAGCAGCTCACCCGAATCGTGCTGATGCACCCCGGCCAGAATCTTGATCAGCGTCGACTTGCCCGCGCCGTTGTCACCCAGGACGCAGGTCACCTCACCGGGATTCACCACCATCGAGACGTCCTCGAGCGCAACCACCCCGCCGTAACTCTTGGTGACGCCTCTGGTTTCGATCAGTGCGGACGTCGCGGTCATCGCCGAATCCTCTCCGCGCGCTTGCCGAACGCGTTGTTGACCAGCACCGCCGCCAGCAGCAGCACGCCCAGGAACAACATGAACCAGTCGTCGTTCCACCGCGCGAATACGATGCCCTGCCTTGCCATTCCGAAGATCAGCGCACCCAGCGCCGCACCGATCACCGACCCGAACCCGCCGGTCAGCAGGCATCCGCCCACCACGGCCGCGATGATGAACTGCAACTCCAGGCCCACCCCCTGGTTGGCCTGCACACTGCCGAACCGCAGAATGCTGCACGATCCGACGATCCATCCGGCGAATCCGGTCCCCATGAACAGCAGGATCTTGGTCCGCACCGCGGGCACACCGACCGCGCGGGCACTGGCCAGCGAACCACCCACCGCGAACGTCCAGTTCCCGAACCTGGTGCGCAGCAACAGGATCGACCCGAGCACGGTCAGCACGATCCACCACAGCACCGACGCCTGGATCCGCGTACTGCCCAGATCGATGGTGGAGGCGAAAACCGCACCGGCCGAGGGGTATCCGGCCGCGCCGCGAATCCCGGCGACCTGCACGGTGTCGGTGACCAGCCGCGTCACACCGAGATTCAGGCCCTGGAGGGCGAGGAAGGTACCGAGCGTCACGATGAAACTCGGCAGCCCCGTGCGCATCACGACCCACCCGTTGAACGCGCCCACCGCCAGCGCGAACACCAGCGAGGCCAGCAGCGCGAACCACACGTTCCAGCCCGCGTGCACCGCCAGCAGCGCCGTGACCAGCGAGGTCGACGCGGTCATCACGCCCGCCGACAGATCGAACTCCCCGCCGATCATCAACAGCGCCACCGCCACCGCCATGATGCCCAGCGTCGAGGAGTCGTCGAGCCAGTTCGCGATGCCCAGCGGGCTCAGGAACTTGTCGGTGATGACGGTGAAGAACACGAACACCAGCAGCGCGCCGAGCAGTGCGCCGATCTCGGGTCGCACGATCGCGCGCTGTAGCAGCGTGGGACCCGAGTTCGGCTCCGGCGCACCGGACTCCGTGGAAGCGGAGTCCGATGACGTTGCGGCAGTACTCAATTCATCGCCTCTCAGCGTGTGCCCTGCGATACCAGCGTCGCGATCGCGGCGACGTTGTCCTTGTCCACGAAGGCCGGGCCGGTCTGCACCGGCGCGCCGCCGCCGACGGTATTGCGATTGGACTTGTACAGCTGCAACATCACGATCGGCAGATAACCCTGCTCGTACTGCTGCTGATCGATGGCGAACAGCAGTTTGCCGGCTTTGATGGCGTCCACCACCTCGCTGTTCAGGTCGAACGTCGCGACCTGCGCGGTCGAGCCGGACTCCCCGATCGCAGCCACCGCACGCGCGGCCACCTGCGAATTCAACGTCAGCACGGCGTCGATCGAATGATCGGCCTCGAGCGCGCCCTTGATCCGGGACTGCGCGTCGGTCGGGTTGTTGATGTCGACCTGCAAGGTGGTCGTACTACCGCCGAATCCCTTCGTCGCACCGTCGCACCGCTGGTTGTCGCCGATGTTCCCGGCCTCGTGAATGACGCAGAGCAGCTTGTGTTTTCCGGCCGCGGCCAGCCGCTTGCCGGCCCCCTCACCCGCGGATTCCTCGCTCTGCCCGACGTGGCCGATGGCCCCGACGCTCACGCTCTGCGCCTCACCGGAATTGATCGTGACCACGGGAATGCCTGCGGCAACGGCCTTCTGGATCGAGGGCCGCAGCGCGTCGGGGTTGGCCATGGAGACCACGAGCCCGCCGACGCCCTGGGCCACGGCGTTGTCGATGAGTTTGGCCTGCTGGGTCGGATCACCTGATGACTGATAGTCGACCTTGACGCCGAGTTGCTTACCCGCGGCGTCGGCGCCGTTCTTGACCACATTCCAGAACGCGTCACCGGCGCTGCCGTGCGTGACCACCGACACCGACGTCAATGCGCCTGTGGCGCCGGACGTCTGGGTCGTCGTGGTGGTTTCCGCGGCCGGTCCGCTGCACGCGGCCAGTAGCGCGGCCGTGGCGAACCAGGGCAGCACCCGCCGCCAACGTGACCGGACGGTGCGGGCCGACTTCGTTGTCATCTTCTCTCCTATCGCCGCGGATCGGGTGGGGGCCTACGCTCCGACGGCCCGGATCCGCTCATTCCCGGCTCCAGCGGAAACCAGTGCGGCGCCGATACTTTCGAGTCGGCGCAGACTCCGTTCGACATCCCGGCTCGGCCCGGCCGCGGTGTCGCCCGCCGCCAGCGCCGTATCCTGTTCCAGCACATACCAACCGCGATATCCGCCCGCGTGGGCAGACCGCACCAGCGTCTCGATGTCCACGTCACCGTCCCCCAGCGGCACGAACAGTCCCTGCCGCACGGCGGCGCTGTATTCGATTGCACCGCAACACACTCGGTCCGCGAGATCGGCGCGCACATCCTTGAGGTGGATATGCCCGATCCGATCGGCGTACCGGCGCGTCAACTCGACCGGATCGACGCCGCCGATCAGCAGATGCCCGGTGTCCACGCACAATTCGAGGTCCGAGTCCGCGAGCAACCGCTCGACCTCCGGACCGGTCTGCACCAGCGTGCCCAC
Source organism: Nocardia macrotermitis (assembly GCF_009604405.1). Taxonomy (GTDB): domain Bacteria; phylum Actinomycetota; class Actinomycetes; order Mycobacteriales; family Mycobacteriaceae; genus Nocardia; species Nocardia macrotermitis. The sequence continues at coordinate 12,989 of NZ_WEGK01000003.1, read as the reverse complement.
ATGCGGATGCACCACGGTGCGCAGCCCGTGGCCCGCCGCGATCTCGCGGATCTCGAGGGCCGTCCCGATCAGCGTGCGCCACTGGCGATCATCGAGCTGCGAGCGGGTGTCGTAGCCCTGCTCACCGGTCGCCGCCGCGAGTACCAGCACCTCGGCCCCGGCCGCGGCGAACAGCTCCGCACTCGCCCGAGCCGCCGCGCAGGCGGCCTCCGGATCTCGATGCAGCGCCAGCGCCAGGAATCCACCGATCGCCGCGATCCCGTACGGGCCCAACAGTTCTCGAAGCTCCCCCGGCTCGGCGGGCAGATATCCCGGCGGCCCGAATTCGGTCGCGACCACGCCCAGGGCGCTCATCTCCGAGAGCACCGTCGAGGCGGACAGCACCTGCCCCCAGCCGGGCACCTCGCACACGCCCCAGGAGATCGGCGCGGCGGCGATCCGCAGCGGATGCATCTGTTCGCTCATCTCGAGTGCTCCGGCCTGTCGGTGCGCGGGGTGCGCTCGGCGTGATTGGAGCGCTCCAATAATGTAACCTGTGTCACGATAGTGTCAAGAGGGCATCGCACCGCGTTTCCACGGGATCTACCTCGGAGAACAGGCCCCAACCAGGCGAATTCGGGAAAATTCCGAGGGTGCGAATGTCCGATTGGAGCGCTCTATTATCCGGCGGGAGAGGGCACGATGCAGCGACCGACGATGCAGGACGTCGCCGCCCGGGCGGGCGTGTCGCGCGCGCTGGTCTCGCTCGTCATGCGCGATTCGCCGAAGGTCAGCGAGCATCGCCGCCGCGCGGTGCTGGCCGCGGCCGCCGAACTCGGCTACCGCCCGCACACCATGGCCCGCTCGCTGGCCAGCCGCACGTCCAATATCATCGGCGTGCTGGTCTCCGATCTGCACAACGCGTTCTTCGCCGACGTCGTGGAGGCCATGGACGGCGCGGCGCAACAGGCCGGACTCGAACTGATCCTCAACACCGGCCGCCGCAGCCCCACCCGCGAACGCACCGCGCTGAGCAGCCTGCTGGCCTTCCGGCCGGGCGGAATCATCCTGCTCTCACCGGTTCTCGCGGCCGCGGCGATCCGCGAGGCGTCCACGCAGTGCCCGGTGGTGCTGGTCTCGCGCAGTTCCTCGGTGCCGGGCGTGGACACCGTCGACGACGACGGTGAGACCGGATCCGCGCTGGCCGTGGATCACCTTGTCGCCCTGGGACATCGGCGCATCGTGCACTTCGACGGCGGCGCGGCCTTCAGCGCCACGCCCCGCCGCAAGGGCTACCTCACCGCCATGCGCCGGCACGGTCTGGAACCCCTGGTCGTACCGAGCGAGCACACCGACGAGGCGGGTGTCGCGGCCGTGCGCAAACTCCTGACGGTCTTCTCCCCCAACAACTTTCCCACCGCCCTGGTGTGCGGCAACGACTTCAACGCCGTCGGCGCGATGTCGGCCCTCGAGGACGCGGGATTGCGTGTGCCGCAGGACGTCTCGGTCGTCGGCTACGACAACTCGTCACTGGCCGCACTCCGGCACGTCGCACTGACCACCATCGACCAGCCACGCACCGAGATCGGCCGCCTCGCGATCGAGGCACTCGCCCAACGTCTGCACGCCGACCGCACCGACCCGGTGCGGCAGCGCGTGCAGCCCGCACTGATCGTCCGCGCGACCACCGCCGCGCCCGCCGACTGATCAGGAACGCCCGAAAGGAGAAGGCACCCATGACAATCCGGATAGGTCTGGCCGGAACCGGCCGCATCGGCGTCGCCCACGCGGAGATCCTGCGCAACCTGCCCGAGGTGGACGAGGTCGTCGTGGCCGATGCCGACCCCGAACGCGCCCGCGCCACCGCGACGAAACTGGGCGTGGGATTCGCCCCCGACGTCGACGCGCTGCTCGCCGCGGATCTCACCGGCGTCGTGATCACCACCGCCACCGACTCGCATCCCGAACTCATCACCGCGGCAGTCGATCTGGGTGTCCCGGTCTTCTGCGAGAAGCCGGTCGCGGCGGATATCGCGGGCACCCTCGCGGTGATCTCCCACCTCGAAAACTCCCGCGTGCCAGTGCAGATCGGCTTCCAGCGCCGTTTCGACGCCGGATACCGGGCCGCGCGTGCAGCAGTCGCCTCCGGGGAACTCGGCCGCCTGCACACCCTGCGCGCCACCACCCTGGACCCGGCTCCCCCACCGGCGGAATACATTCCGCGCTCGGGCGGCCTGTTCCGGGACTGCGGCGTCCACGATTTCGACATCATCCGCTGGGTGTCGGGCCGCGAGATCACCGAGGTGTCGGTGCTGGGCGCGAATCGCGGTGAGCAGTTCTTCCGCGACGCCGGTGACGTGGACACCGCCGCGATCCTACTGCGCCTGGACGACGACACCCTGGCCACGGTCTCCCTCGGCCGCTACAACGGCGCGGGCTACGACGTCCGTCTCGAGGTCCTGGGCTCCCGCGCGAACGCCATTGCGGGCCTGGATGATCGGGCCCCGCTGCGCTCGGTCGAACCCGACCATCCCGCGCCCCTGTTCCCGGCCTATCCGGGCTTCATGGAACGTTTCCGCCGCGCCTACATCGAGGAACTGACCGTCTTCACCGCCGTGGCCACCGGCAACGCCGAAAACCCCTGCGACCCAACCGATGCGCTCGAGGCGTTCTACATCGCCGAGGCATGTGAGTTGTCCCGCAGGCACAATCGCACGGTCGCGCTCGCCGAGGTCCGCTGACGCGGCTCACCCCACGACATCCAGATACTCCTCGTAGAACAGCATCAACCCGATGGCCGAGGCGACCCCGCCCAGAATCCAGAACCGGATGATGACCGTCGTCTCGGCCCATTTGCTCAGTTCGAAATGGTGATGGAACGGCGCCATCTTGAACAGCCGGCTGCGCGTGGTGCGGAAGACCGCGATCTGTAGCAACACCGAGGCAATCTCCGCGACGAACAGTGCGCCGATCACCACGGTCAGCAGTTCGGTGCGGGTGGTGATGGACAGCCCGGCCAGCAACCCGCCCAGCGCCAGCGATCCGGTGTCCCCCATGAAGATCCGCGCCGGGGCGGCGTTCCACCACAGGAATCCGACGCAGGCCGCCACCCCGGCCGCGCACACCACGGCCAGATCCAGCGGGTCACGCACGTCGTAGCAGCCGATCTGCGGCCGGGTGGCGCACGCGTTGATGTACTGCCACGACGTCACCACCACGTACGCGCCCAGCGCCAGGCCCACCGTCCCGGCCGCGAGCCCGTCCAGGCCGTCGGTGATGTTCACCGCGTTCGACCAGGCCACCACCAGGAACGCCACCAGCAGCAGGAAGGCGAGCAGGCCGAACGACACGGTGTTGATATCGCGCACATAGGACACGTGCATGCTGGCCGGGGTCAGCCCGGTGCTGCCCGGAAAACGCAGCGCCAGCACCGCGAAGATCAACGCGGCGGCGATCTGCCCCAGGAACTTCCCGGTCGCGGTCAGCCCGAGGTTACGTCTGCGGCGGACCTTGAGCAGATCGTCGACCAGTCCGACCCCGCCCAACGCCGTGGCCAGCCCGAGCACGAGCAGTCCCGAGGCCGAGATTCCGGGCGGATGGAAGGCCGCGCCGATCAGGTGCGCACCCAGGTATCCCGCCCACATACCGATCAGGATGGCGATGCCGCCCATCGTCGGCGTACCGCGTTTGGCCTGGTGGCTGGCCGGACCCTCGGCCCGGATCTCCTGTCCGACCTCGGATTTGGTGAACCACCGGATCAGCAACGGCGTCAACGTGATCGAGACCGCGAGCGCGATCACGGCCGCGAAGAGGACCTGGTTCATGCGCTCCCGTACCACCTACTTCCGCCGACGGCTCCGGCGGATTGCACCGATGGTAGCCAAGCCGCGTTCCCGCGCACCGCCGCCCGTCCCGGAACGACACAAGATCGAAATAAGCGGTCGCGTAACCGGTTCCGTGACCGCTTACGCGACAACCGTTGCGCGCGGCCCGGATTCCGGTGCCCACCACCTCAGACCGCAGCGAACGGCTCCCCGCGCTCCAGATACACCGGGCCACCCTCGTGATAGGCCGCGTACGCCTGCCGCAGCCGGATCGCCAGTCGCGGAACGGCGTAATCCTCCACCGCGTCGATGGGTACCCACTCCCACCGATCCAGCTCGCTGGCCTGCAACACGATGTCCGATTCGTCGCCGAGTTCACCGCAGTCGAACACGAACAGCAGCCGGTCGGTACCGTCGTGCGGTGCCCAATCACAGACCAGCAGACGCCGGGGCGGACGCGCGATGCCGAGTTCCTCGGCGATCTCCCGTCGGCACGCCTGGACCGGGGCCTCGCTCACGTCCACGAAGCCGCCCGGGATGTCCCAGCCGTCACCGTAGGTCTTGTGCACCAGCAGTACCGACTCCTCGCGGACGAACAGCGCACCGGCGGCAAGCCACGGTCGAGCGAAAACTTCAGGGGTGTAACTGGTTTGCTCAAACGAGGCACTCATGCCGCCCACCGACCTCACCAGCCCGCGCGTTGCGAGACTTCATTCCGGATCCGACCATTCGCCGAACACGATCTCACACCGATGCCGCCTCGCGCCCGGCATCCGGACAGGACGTCGGCGGTGAACGATCGGTGTTCATCTGGGCCGCACCGGGTTTCATGGGTATCGATAGGTGTGCATAATTACCCCGCCGCCTGGCAATTCTGATATCGATGACCCCATGGCGAACGATGCTCTCGAACCCGAGTACCGATTCAAGAGCTACAACGTGTCGGGTCTGGGTACCATCACGCCGCTGCTGGTCGCCGAGACGACGCTGTGCGGGCTGTACATCCTGCACTTCGCGGACGGTGAGGCGTACGTCGGCGGGTCGGTGAACGTCGCGGCCCGGTTCTCCGCGCACGCGCGCATGTGGAGCGATATCGAGGCGATCGATTTCGCGCCGTGGCCGGTGGAGGACCTCGACTTCGCCGAACGTCATCTGGTCACGTTGCTGGAGCAGACCACCGAGCTGCGCAACAAGCAGTGGGTCTATCTCGCCGGTGACGACGACGACGAGTTCGTGCCGGTGGAGCAGGCGCGGTCGATCGTGCTGCCCTGGGACCGCGGCTCGCGCACCACGGTGGACACCGGAACCGCGGGCGAGCAACGTCACCGCTACTGGGAACTGCACCGGCACAACGACTATCCCGCGCTGCGCGCCGCCATCGCGCTGTACATCAACGAGACGATTCCCGATCCGGCGAATACGCAGCGTTATCTGTGGAACATCTCCGCGCTGCCGACGCGGTCGCGGGGCGGGCGGCGGTTGATGACGTTGCGGTGCGGTGCGCTGGAGACGCTGTTCGTCTCGGAGAGCGAACTCGACGACGGCAGTCTCTACACCACGATCCGCATGAACGTCGACATTCCGAAGGGGATGAGCGACGAGGATCTGACCATCGAGAGCGACCTGTTCCACGCCCTACCCGGCACGTATCGCAATCAGCGCGTCTGGTCCTGGGTGTTCGGGCTGTACGACCTGATCGAGGAGGACATCAACGTCGACTCGGTCACCGGCGGTTACGACTTCTTCGATCTCGCCTACGGTCTCAACATCCGCATGATGCGTCGCGGGATCTCCCGCTACGCGCGCAACCACAATCAGGATCTGGCCAACGATGTGCTGACCGAGGCCTACCGGCAGCAGATGGATTTCAGCGGCGAGACCTGATCTCGCGCAATGGATTCAGGGGTCAGCGGATTCGGGGCGGGCTCGGCGAATGCTGCGCGGGCTCGGCAGACGTGGGGCGGGCTCGGCGAACACGGGGCAGGTCCGGCGAATTCAGGTTGGGCTCAGTGGATTCGAGACAGGTCGCTGGGCCGCGGGTGGGGATGGGGCTGGGGCTCGGCGAACAGGTACTTCACGCGGCACCGCAGGCATATCGGCTGCGCCCGGTGATGCTTGTTGATCATCCATCGGTCGCAGTTGGCACAGTTCGTGGAGGTCGGCGGGTCGGACAGCTCGGACCAGCCGATCAGCAGCCCGGCGATGACCAGAATCAGGACGATCACCGGCAGTACGAAAGCCAGAATATCCAATGTCATGGGCTCGACTCCTTCTACAAATATCGTACTACGATACTTATATGTCGCGACCCGATACAAGACCGGTAGGCTGTGAACAATCAGTCAATCGCACCGACCAGTACGCGATACCCGGTACGCGATACAAGGATTTGGAACCGGCATGCCCAAACTGACGTCGCGTGACTACAGCACGCTCCTACACTTCCGCACGGCCCTACGCCGCTTCGAACGCTGGAGCGAGGAACGCGCCAAACAGGTCGGCCTGACCCCCGCCCAACACCAACTCCTCCTGGCCATCACCGGCCACACCCACGCCCAGGGCCCCACCATCGGCGAAGTAGCCGACTACCTCACCGTCCGCCACCACAGCGCCGTCGGCCTCATCGACCGCGCCGTAGAAGCCGGCCTGGTAGAACGCACCCGCGACACCCAGGACTCCCGAGTCGTCCGCCTGATAGCCACCACCCTGGGCGAGGAACGCATCGAAGCCCTCAGCGAACTCCACCTCGCCGAATTAGGCCGCCTCACACCACTTCTCGACCATCTGACCGCAAGCCTCCCCATCCCCGGCGTGCCGGCCGAGGGCTGAGTTCGCGCCCTATCCACTCGTGCGACACCAGCGAACAGCGGCCCCGGACAAACTCAGCGTCAGCATCAACGCCATCACCGCAACCGCGAGCGCACTGATGCCCTGCGCGAACGCCGTCCCCGAAACAAGATTGGACACCAGACAGATCGAACCGCCGAAGACCCCGATCCCCGACAGCACGACAAGAAGCCCACGGCCGGTATCGTTGCGCCGCAACAGCATTACCGCACCGATGACGAAAAGCGCCGACACCAGCAGATCACCGATGGCAAACGCGTAATAGTCCTGCGGATCGATGATGTAACCGAATCCGCCGAGCCCGGCCCCCGCCGAACCGATGGCCAGCATGCTCGAGATCGTCGCGACCACGCCGTCCTGCTGCGGCGAATGTCCAGGTTGCTGTGCGTCGTCGTTCACGAACCGATCCTCACCCCGCAGACTTAACGAGTTCCTGTGGCTCACATAACGAGAACTGCGCGCCACCGTCCTACAGACCGTCGATCTCACGACGCGGCCCACCCCGAAAGTTCTCCTCGTCGAACAACACCCACTGCAGCGGCCGAAACCACCACCGCCACCCCGACCACAACCGCATTCGCAGTCCCACCACCCCCATCCGACCGCTGGGGCGCGACCGCCGCGGCCCGCCCGGAGGATCCTGCTCGTCACGGCGTTGCTACAGGTCACCTCGGTACGACAGGCGCTGCGACCCCGTAAGGGTCATCCGGCCCAGCGACAATCCACCGGGAGCCAGCTATCGCGGCGACGTGATCACTCCTCCCTGGTCGCTCCGGCACCACCCGAGCCGCGACGAACTCTCCCAACCGAGGAATCGGCAGCCCCAAGGCCTGCGCTATCTCGACCTCCTTGCGCTGATGCCCCAGTATCAGAATCCCTTCCGGGCGCAAATGCGTGCGAGCCCCACCATTATCGCGTGCACGCTTCATGAAGTCGTCCTGCTGAGCAACTGTCGCCAGTTCGGCTCGGCGTATGATACGGCCGTGCACCTGACGAAAAAGCTCATTGACTCTCGCTTGACCATGCTTTTCGCCACGAGTTGCTCGCGCACCCAAGATCCTTTCCCGGATCACCTGATCCAGCTCGATAAATAGATTCGGAGCCAGCTTCTGAAAACCTCCCCAAAGCCATTCAATACGCCGGACACCGCAGCCCGAAAGCGTTAAAGCATTAATCATCCCAATTCCATTGTTCACATATTCCGGCTTCACCGGAATCAGTCCGGCACACCACTTCGCAGACTTCTCATCAGCATGAACAACCAGAGCCACCCGATTGACCGCCTCCGGCAGCAGCTGCCAGTCTCCGAAACTAACAGAGTATTTGCAATCCACTTCGACACCAGCGATCTTATAGTCTGTTCGAATACCATCTTCGAACCGAAACTCCCGCTGTAGATTTATCTCCACCAGAGGCCCCACACTCTCTTTCTCAGCCTTGAAGAGCTGCGAGAGTTCCCAGCGCCCCGTTCGCCGCCCATCGTAAAGTTGATCCAAGGTATCGCGCAGTACTGTCGCTATACGTTCACCATTTGGATCCATTCGATATATCTCGGCTCGAACGTCGGCCACTCCCTCGTCGCACTCCACCTCGACACGGAATGGCCGATCCGCCCGATTGACATCAGATTTCATTCAACCCCTATCTTGAAATGCGGAAACACAGCCCCCAGCACAAAGCGGTTGCCGCGATACTGTGCACGTAACCGCTTGTCTCCGTTCGACTCCCGATGCCGCCTCCACGCCTCCACCAGGCGGCCTCCGATTCAGTTCGCGCAGATGGTGTGAGCCGCAATGGCATCGGCGAGTGGATTCACGCCAGAAGACGGGATCGCATCATCTCCCAGGACAACGTCGAGTATGTCGGCGCAATCCAGGGTTGCCCGCAGGTGATGCCGCCGGGCATCTGCGATAACCACTTGCAGGACAACGGCATACACCCTCGACCGCGGCGCGACCAAGCGATGCCCGCACCTCTCGGATCTCCGCAACGCCACCTCGACCGCATCGATGACGTCCTGGATGACATGGATCTCGACATCGGCGATGTCGTCGTAGGCGGACATCAGAACCCGAACTTCGGACGTTCCGCAGGTTGCAGACGACCGCGCTCCACAAGAAAAGCCTTGGCGCACCGCTTGATCGGACATGTGTCGATCGAGCAGCCGATGTGTTCCTGCATGACGGCATGAGCGCCGTCCACGCTGAACCGACCTGGCGGGACAGAGTGGTCTACAGGTGGGACATGAAACATGGTCACATTGCCTCCTATGCGTGAAAACTGCTGGTACGCAGGCGGTTCGAACCTGCGCCACCAGCACACCACTGGACACGCGACCAGAATATTCGGTATTGAATATTCAAGGCAATCTAACCAAAACTCCACATGAGTACTCAGATTCGCGCGAGAATCCACTCGGAATGGTTCGGCATCTCCGTCAACGACCAGGGGGTTCACATGTCCACAGAACAAGCACCGACACTGTTGCGACGGCAGCTCGGCCGGTTCCTACGCGAGCGGCGGCTGGAGGTCGGACTCACGATCGCCCGTGCGGCACAGGAGGTTCAGCTGAGTCCGGCCGCACTACAGCGCATGGAGACCGGGCGTCCACAGAAGCTGCGCAAGCAGGACGTGCGCGCGTTGTGCGAGCTGTTCGACGTCGATGCCGCGGAGACCGCGAAGGCGATCGAGCTGGCCGCGAAGGCTGCGGACAATCCGGATGTCACCGCGATGGGTGGGATGTTCAGCAACGCGTTCAACATGTATGTGGGCATGGAAGCCGCAGCGCGGAGCATAATTTCGTACCAAGAGCTGGTTCCCGGCCTCCTTCAGACGGCCGCTTACGCCCACGCTCTGTTCTGCACCAACCCCGAATTGCTGAAAGACGAAGACGTCGAGCGCCGCGTACAGATCCGGCTGCGACGCCAGAAGATTCTCACGAGGCGGGTTACTCCCCTCCAACTCGAGGTGTTCCTCCACGAATCAGCATTGCGCCGGATGGTCGGCACTCCGCGAACCATGGCAGCCCAACTCCGGCAGCTGGCTGAACTCGGCAAACAACCGAACATCACCCTGCGTGTCCACCCCTACCGAGCGGGCTGCCCCTGGGGAATCCTGCCCGGCCAGTTCGTAATCCTGGAGTTCGGCAGCGATGCCAAGGGAGACCCCGTCGAACCCCCTGTGGTCTACCGGGACGGCGGCATGAGCAGCGACATCTACTCCGAAGACCCCGTAGAACTACAGCACTACCATGAACTGACCGAAGCGATCCGGCGCACCGCACTGGACGAGGTGGACACAAGAAGCCTGCTCCGGCAGGTGGCTAGGGAGTATGACAGTGATCGTTGATCTATCCGGGGCACAGTGGCGCAAGAGCAGCTACAGCGAGTCCAACTCTCAATGCGTCGAGGTCGCTTGGCTCCCAGGGGGTTTCGTCGGCGTCCGAGACAGTAAGAACCCGGATGGGCCTGCGTTGATCTTCACGTCCGACGAATGGGACACCTTCACCACCGACGCAGGCAACCCAAAGTCTATGTCCCCCAGTTGAACATCGAACTGGTCGTAGTCCGAGGTCCGGACGGCCCGGTAGCGATCACCGTCTTCGTCGACGGGGTCGAATATCCGACCACCGAGTACACCGTCGACGCCGGGGCCGGGTGGACCTGGGAGGACGGGGGCGATAGAACGAACTCGGTAGACTGCATGTCAGGGTTTCCGGCGCATGATCACATGAGCTAGAAGTTCAATGTTTTTCAGCAACGTATCGGGCGGAGAGGCGAGATCCAGAGTATGACAATGGATTGTAATTCCACAGTTATGGATTTCATGTGTTCTTGCCGCTCCGTTACCCTTCGCATAGATCAGATGCCCCTCAGGCAGACCGAGCACTGAACAATAAGCGAGCATCTGATACAGATCAACTTCAGGAAATCCCTTCGGTCGCTCGGACTTATACTTTGCATCTACAACGGCAATCGGATTCCCGTTATCTCCGTACCAGACAAGGTCTGGCCGGATCTTCACATGGGAGCCTTTATCCAGATATCGAGATTCCTGCAATTTCGGATTTCCGCCGAATTGGCGCATAGCCATGCCGAGCGATCCGGTGACGAAATCTTCGTATATCTTGGACATGTCGAACATGAACCCGGATACTGCGAGCGGCCCGTTGTCCTGGTTGAAAGAACTATTGTCCAGAATCACTTCAGCGAGACGCAAGGTGTCATGGTATCTCACATTCAGTCGATTGGCCGACCATTTCGGCGTCCCCTCCCACTTGCGCGGCAACGTTATATCATCCAACATCGCACGTATGCGGCTGAGACGTTGTCGCGCCGCACCTTCGATATCAGTCATTCCCAGCAGTCTGAGCGTGGCAAGGAGTATCATCTTGTTTTCGGCCACGTCGCAAGTAAAGTCGTCGTACTCCACAGCCACTGGAAGCGGCATTCCGAAATTTCTCGTTATTTGATCACGAAATCGAACCCTGCCACGTACAACAGACAGACGGTCCGCGACCGTTGCATACCCTTGCAGAAGCCCCTGGTCGATAGAATGTGACGCCAGCCTGACGAATGATTCCGCAACAGCGGGAAACAATCCGTCTGCTTTCTCCAAGCGAACGAACTCATCTCGCCAGATCGCCGGGTTCGAACAGTACCCGATGAAGAACAGCAGCCGATTTATCTCGGTTATTTTGGGCCGAATATTGAGCTGCACATCGCCAAACTTTACAGATCCTACATGTTTCTGCGGCTTGACGGAGTACTTCCCATGCGATCTCCTGGTGACCTTGGATACTTTGAGGCCCACCAATGCCTCGTACTCCTCAGGCGATAGGTCAATCGAACCAGTGTCACCCCATTCGACCAGATCGAGACGCTTCATTACGTCGACGCCCCCGGTGTCGATCTGCGATCACGAGCGAGGTTACGGATAGTTTCCAGCGAATACTCTTCTCGCACAACAAAATTCGGATCACCGTAGTGATATTCTTCCAGTAGGGGAAGTATGGATGTGCGCCAGGTACGTTCTATACCATCGTCGGATACAGCCGAAGGTCGCATGAAATACGACGGGCCGATCTTGAAATCTTCATCCGGTATCTTCGAGTTCAACGCATCCATCAGATCCGCTGGTTCGCCATCATAGCGCATATCTGCCAGCCACTGGCGAAGCACATCTTTGGTCGGATGCTCAGAGGGATGGAGCGCAACGAATGCGAACCGTCGACGGAGGGCAGAATCCAAGAGCGCGATAGATCGATCGGCCGTGTTCATCGTGCCGATGATGACCAAATTATCAGGGAGAGTGAAGGTCGGATCCGCTTCATCGGAGTACATGAGACTCAAATTACTGTCACGATACTCCAGCAAAAAATACAACTCACCGAAAATCTTCGCGATATTTCCACGATTTATCTCGTCGATCACGAGCGTGTAGATCTTGTCCGAATTCATCCTGGCCTCATCGGACAGAACTTTCAGCGGACCATGGTGTACTTCGTACTGAAGTTGTCCGTTGCCGGATTTACTCGGCCGAAATCCTTCGAAGAAGTCTTCGTACGAGTACGAAGGATGAAACTGTACAACTTTGACGTTTTCTTTGCCGGAAAAATACTCCGCGAGAGCCTTGGCGAGGAAGGTCTTCCCAGTGCCGGGCGGTCCATAAAATATGAGCTGTGGACGATCTCGGAGGAGTTCGACGCACTGCTGAATCCATTCCTTCGAAACAAGCAGCTTTCGAGCCAAAGCCTCTGTAGCATCGGGGAACACCGGTTTTGTCTCAGATCGAGAGCCGTCCGGACCGCTGCTTTGGCGACCGAACGTGCTACGCAGGATGCGCATGAGGTCAGCGGCCTGCTCACGATCGAGTTGCATCGACTGGCTGCTCTTCGGAGGAGACTCGCGATTTTCCGACCCGAAAGTCGACAAGTGCACCAAAGTCTCGCCGTCCGGAGTCTCGAGCACCTTGTACTCGCAGGTGACACCCTCTTCGAGCTTATGCGGCCGGATGCGCTCCTGCGTACTCGGAACGATCCGCAAAATGCGGGCCATCGTTTGGACTCCCCTACAACATGGACTAGAGATTGACACTGTTCCAATCAGGCTAGCGCCCAAACGACTACCACCAAAACCGACCCTATCAATCCGCTTCGACGTTTCTGGAATACCCAATCACCATCTTGACCTCAATGCCACTCGAGGTTCTAGCCTGGATCTTGCGCCGGGCCTGCGGCCCGGCGTGATCGGGTTCGGATTGGTTGTTTGCCGCTGATCAGCGGCTTTCGGGCAATCTTGGGTGGCCCGGTCGGCGGGTTGGCCGCCGGGCTCCACGGGC
>NZ_WEGK01000029.1 GCF_009604405.1 Nocardia macrotermitis | reverse complement strand
CACGCATCCGCAACGCTTCCTGCTGACCGGGAGAGAGCCTGCGCATGTCCACCCTCAGATCATCGACCACCGGACAGGCGTACACGAACACGACCCACACCCGCAAACGTTCAGTTCCGGACCAATACATGCGGGCCGAAGCACCGACACGCTACCATCGAGTGGGATGTCGCTCGGTCCGACCGCACCTGGCAGGGCCGAAATCCTGCATTGGGAGGCACGGTGGGGACCTCGACACGCTGGCCGGGACCGAAGAACGGTGTCTGGCGCGGACCCAATATCGCCTTCGGCAAGGTGGGCAAGCTGTCATCCGGATTAGGTGGCGAGACAGCGCCTTTCGAACCTGCGGTGCGGGTTCCAGCGGCCGAGACGGCCGTCGAGGACAGGCTGCGGCGTGCGATTCTGCAATGCTTGTCCGCACTACGCGATCTCCTCGAGGCCGATCCCGACGCCTACGATCTGATCCCGACCATGGTGCGTACCGGAAACAACCTGCTGGACGTGCTGACGGAAATATCCACGGGCACGGATCTCCTCGCCGACTCGTCCGACGACGCCGACCGCCGTACCCGGTTCGTCCAGGTGTTCACCGAACGTGTCGTCGGTGTCGCCGCTGCACCCGCGGATGCCGTCGCACGCGCAGCGGCCGTCCGATCGGCCCGAAAGCTGTTGCAGAACAGTAATGTTGCCGCCGCGATCGACCGCGGCGCGCAGGTCCCTCTCCCCGACGACCTGTTCTGCGCGATCTACGAACTCTTCCTGAAAAGTATGCTCACCGAGTTCATCGCCGGAATCGCGGCGGCCAAACTCAATCTCGCACTGCCATTTCTGTATCTCATCGATCCCGGCGGCAAGATCGCGGAGTGGATCGCGGACGGGGTCACCGAGCACATCCTGGATCCATGCGCCGAGCGCGGCGACTCGGACGATATCTCACTCGCCGACCTGGGCCGCGACCTGCTCGAGGAGAACGTGCGAAGGGTTTTGGGCCTGCCGATCGAGTCGTAAGGGGATGCCATGTCACGGCGCGAGTTCCGTTATCACTTCACCGATATGAACACCGCGTTCCCACCCCATGCCGATGACAGCTGGATTCGACTGTCGGACAGGGATTTCCGGAATGATCCGACAAGGCAGGCGGACGAGAGCGGGGTCGACGACGAGCACATCTGGGCGCAGGATTTCTGGCGCATCGCCCGCGCGGTATACCTCGCCGATCGACGATCGGCCCGGGACTCGACCGACGACAACTGGACCAGAACAATCCGGCTGTCGGTCCAGGTGTACGAGCCCTGTCGTTGGAAAGCGCAGTCCGACCGCCTCGAGAGCCTGCTGGAACTGTTGACCGGAGATCGGTGGGAGATCCTCATCCACGGGGGAATCACCTCGATTTCCATCACTCCCAACCTCGTCGATCACCCGCCGACATCTGTCGTATTGTTCTCCGGCGGACTGGATTCGACGGCATACGCCGCATACCGTGCCGCGCGGCTGGGCGACTCCGAGCGAATTCGGTTCGTGGCCTTCGATACCACGGTCAAGAAACCTCAGCAGAGCATTTTCACGAGCCTCACGCATCTCGTGCCGAGGCAGCGCTCGCTGCGCGAGCGCATGGTTCTGGCCCCGACGCGACTGCTGCCGACCGGAAACCTGGACTCCACCAACCGTTCTCGCAGCCTCACCTACATCGCCGCCGCGATCCGCACCGCCGCCCGGGAAAATGTGTCCGACGTCGTGGTACCGGAGAACGGACAACTCGCCATCAACCCACCACTGACACCCGGTCGACGCGCGGCCTGCTCCACTCGCTCGGTGCACCCATGGATCATCGGCACCGTCAATCGCCTGATCGCCGACGTGGGCGGTTCCGTCAGGGTGCGCAATCCACTGCTGTCGGCCACCAAGGGCGAAGTCTGTCGGTGCGCGCTCGACTCGGGACTCGCTCCCGAGACATTGCTGCAAACCGTGAGCTGTGGTCGGCCGACCACGGCGCGCTGGGACAGCGGTCGCACCTATTTCAACTGCGGCATCTGCTTCCCGTGTCTGGTCCGGCGTTCCGGGCTGCATGCCGCACTCGGCGGTTACGATGACTCCGGCTACGCGCACACCCTCTCCTCGATCGATCTCACCGATATGAGCGAGCAGGGCCGCAAAAACGCTTCACACCTGCGTGATCTGATCCGCTGGATCGACGCGCCGTTCACGGTCGACGACCTCCTGGCCGACACCCCTTACCCGCCGACGACATCGCCCCAGTCGGTGATGCCGGTCCTCGAGCGCGGCCGCGGCGAGCTCGGCACGATGTTGACGGACCTCGTTCCCGACCTTTATCCGGTACGCCGTCCCCTTCTCGAACTGCATCGCCGATGATCACCGTGCGGAGCGGCCCGATCGGGTTGCAGTGCGGGCCTGGCGATACGACCTCGATCGAAGTGTGGTGTGCGGTCACTCCGCGGCGAGGGCCTGCTCGCGGGCCCAGCGGTAGTCCGCTTTTCCAGCTGGGCTGCGGGTGATTTCGGGGCGGAAGCGGAATTGTTTCGGGAGTTTGTATCTGGCAATGGATTTCGCGGCATGGGCGATCAGGTCTTCGGGGGTGGGTGTGGCGCCTTCGGCGGGGGCGACCACGGCGACCACCTCTTGGCCCCAGCGTTCGCTGGGGCGCCCGACCACGACGACGTCGGCGACCGAGGGGTGGGAGGACAGGGCAACTTCCACTTCCTCCACGAAGATCTTCTCGCCGCCGGAGTTGACCGTGACGGCGTCGCGGCCGAGCAGCTCGATGGTGCCGTCGGGGAGGTGGCGGGCTCGATCTCCCGGCAGGACATAGCGTTTGCCGTCGATGATCGGGAAGGTGGTGGCGGTTTTGGCGGGGTCGTCCTTGTAGCCGAGGGGGGTGAAGCGGCGTTGGGCGAGCCAGCCGATGCCGGTGTGGCCCGGAGGCAGGACGGTGGTGAAATCCGCTGCTACGACGCAGGTGTCGACTCCGGCGGCGAAGGTTCCGGTGGAGACGAATCCGGCCGCGGAGACGTGATGCATCTGGGCTCCGGTTTCCGAGGCGCCGACCGCGTCGAAGACGACCAGTCCGGGGACGGCGTCGATCCAGCGCTGTTTGAGCGCGGGGCTCAGCACCGCGCCGCCGTTGGCCAGCGCGACCAGGCAGGATACGTCGGCCGCACCGGATTCGATGGCCGTGAGCAGCGGTCGCGCCACCGCGTCGCCGACAACGATCACCACCGACACCCGCTCGCGTTCGATGGTCCGCACGACCTCCCGGGCGTCGATGTGATCGGTGATCGACGCGAATACGATGGTCTGCCCGGTGGTCATCGCGGTGAACACCGCCCACTGCGCCGCGCCGTGGATCAGCGGCGGCAGAATCATCAGTGTCGCACCGGGATTCGCGGCGGCGCGCTCGGCGACCTCGGCGGGCGACTGCACCACCGAGCCGGTGTTGTTGTCCCGGCCGCCACAGGCCGCCATGAAGATGTCGTGCTGTCGCCACAGCACACCCTTGGGCATTCCGGTGGTGCCGCCGGTGTAGAGCACGTAGAGGTCGTCGGGTGAGGGGTCGGGCAGCAGTGGATCGGGCGGGGTCTCGGCGATGATCGTCTCGTAATCGACTGCACCGTCGAGCAATTCGTGCCCGGAGTGATCGGCGATCTGAATGAGCACCCGCAGTCGCGGCAGATCCGGGAGCACTTCGGCGAGCCGGGGCGCGAAGGCCGCGTGATAGATCAGGGCCGTCGCGCCGGAATCGGTGAGCAGATAGTGCAATTCGTTCTCGACGTAGCGATAGTTCACGTTGAACGGCGCCACCCGCGCCCGGAACGAGCCGATCAACCCTTCGACGAACTCGTTGCCGTTGTATGCGTAGATACCGAGCAGATCCTGTCCGACCTCGTGACCGGCGAGATCGGATCGCTCTGTGTGACAACCCAATCCGCGACCGCGCAGATACGTCGCGAGCCGCCGCGAACGCTCGGCGATCTGCGCGTAGGAGAAGCGACGCTCGCCCTGCACCACGAGTTTCCGGTCCGGGAGCGTCGCCGCGGCGGCGTCGGCGGCCGCGACCAGGGTGAGTTGCCTTGTCGGCGTGGTTGATTCGATATCGGAGCCGGACAAGATGCCTCCTTCGATCGGCTACCGCGAGCGGACGCGGGACCGCTAGTGCACACTGCGTTCCCGACGACGGGCCGTGGCCAGACGCCGCCGGGTCCGCCCCCGCGCGACGCGCAGGGCCAGATCGACCACCGTGCGCACCGGCCGCCCGAACGGCGGCGCGGCCAGCGCGGTGACCACGAACGGCAGATCGGTCCCGACCACCGTCCGGTAATGCGTGAAGGTGTCGAACCCGGCCTTACCCCGGTAGGCACCCATACCACTGCTCCCCACCCCGCCGAAGGGCGCGTCCTCGGGAAACATGTTCAGCGCGAAGTCGTTTCGTGACACACCACCACTGCGGACACGTCGCGTGAACGACCGGAACTCGCGCCCATCGGGCCCGTACCAGTAGGCGACCAACGGCGTCGGCACGGCATGCAATCGGCTCACGACGTCATCGACGCGCGCATACGGGCGCAGCACCAGCACCGGCCCGAAGATCTCCTCCACCGCGATCGGCATCTCATCGGTGACATCACGAACGATGGTCGGAGCAACCTTGCGCGACAACGGATCCGGCAATATCTCACCGGGCGGCACGACCTGCTCGACTCGCGCACCCCGCGCCCGCGCATCCTCGATCAGCCCGACCACTCGCTCGTAGTTGGCCCGATCCACACACGCGGTGTAATCCTCCGAACCGACCACCGCCGGAAACAGCGCACCGAAGGCAGCCCGCACAGCGTCGGCGAACGCATCGATCCGGTCTTCGGGCACGTACACACAGTCCGGGCTCACACATACCTGCCCACCATTGACCATGCGCGCCCGCGCAATTCGCGCCGCCGCCACCTCGATATCGGCATCCGGAGCCACCACGACGGGGTTCTTCCCGCCGAGTTCCAATGTCACCGGAACGAGATTCGCCGCCGCCGCGCGCTGCACCAACCGCCCCACCCGGGTCGATCCGGTGAAGAACAGGTGATCGAAGGGCAGTGCGGCGAATTCGGCCGCGACATCCGGGCCGCCGGTGATCACCGCCAACTCGCCCTGTGAGAAGTAGGAGGGAGCCAGCGACCGCGTGAGTTCCGCTGTGCGCGAGGTGATCTCGGACATCTTGAGCATCACCCGGTTACCCGCCGCGAAGGCCGCGGCAGCGGGCACGATCACCAGTTGCAACGGAAAATTCCACGGCCCGATGATCCCGACCACGCCCAGCGGCGTCGGCCGCACCTGTGCCCGGATGCCGTACAGCCGCGCGCTCGGCTTCGGGTTGCGCGGCCGCATCCACCGCTCGACGTGCGAACGGGTGTGCTCGATGGTCGTGAGCATGCCCATGATCTCGGCGAACAGGATGCCGGTGCGCGATCGCGTGCCGAAATCCGTTGCCAGCGCGTCGACATAGTCGTCGAGATTGTCCAGGACCATGGCCAGCAGCCGATCGATCCGATGCCGCCGCACCGCCGCCGAGGGTGGGCCGTCCCGCAGGAACTCCGCGCGTTGCAGCTCCAGAACTTCTTGCGCCGCAACATGGTTCGCCATGAGAGTGTCGCCGTTCATACCTGTCGCGCCTCCCCGCGCGACGCCATCGGGCCTACCTCCACGAAACCGATGATCCGCGACATCCGCGCACTCCTCACTGGTCTTCGTCCGGCGAGCGACACGGACGGCGAAGCCTGACAGTGGATCTTCCAGTAAGACAAACTGTAACATCGAACACGACCGTCCCGCGGGGAGATCCGCTCGAATCCGTGGACCGTCGACGCCCTACCGAACAAATACCGTCGCGCATACGCTGTAAACCGTCCGCATTCCGGTCCGGACCGTTCCGATCCGCAATTACGTGGGCGGCGCGCTCCGGCCCGAGCCAAAACGGGTCCCGATCCAGGTCGCGACCAGAGAACAGCAGGAGGACATGTGACCGGCCGATTGAACGACAGGGTTGCCTTCATCACCGGAGCCGCGCGCGGACAGGGACGCGCGCACGCGGTGCGGCTGGCGAGCGAGGGCGCCGACATCATCGCGGTCGACCTGGCCGGTCCGCTGCCCCCGGCGGTGCCGTACGACTCCGCGACGCCGGACGATCTGGCCGAAACCGCCCGTCTGGTCGAGCAGACCGGCCGCCGCGTCGTCACCGCGCAGGTCGACACCCGTGATCTGGACGGCCTGCGCAAGGCGGTGCAGGAGGGCGTGGAGACCTTCGGCAGGCTCGACGCCATTGTCGCCAATGCCGGCATCTGCGTCCCCGAGACGTGGGACGAGATCACCCCGGAGTCCTTCCGCGACGTGATGGACATCAATGTCACCGGGACGTGGAACACCGTGCTCGCGGGCGCGCAGCAGATCATCGACGGCGGCCGCGGCGGATCCATCGTGCTGATCAGCTCGGCGGCCGGAATCAAGTTGCAGCCCTTCATGGTTCACTACACGGCCAGCAAGCACGCGCTGGTCGGCATGGCCCGTGGGTTGGCCGCCGAATTCGGCAAGCACTCCATCCGCGTCAACAGCGTGCATCCCGGGGCGGTCAACACACCCATGGGCACCGGCGACATGGTCAACGCGCTGGGTCGCGTCTTCGCGACGCAACCGCAACTGGCGCAGATGAATTCGCCGTTCCTACCCGAGGGCATCGCCGATCCGGAGGATATCGCCGCGACGGTGGCCTGGTTGGTGAGCGACGACGCGCGCTTCGTCACCGCGGCACAGGTCGCGGTCGATCTCGGGTCCACCCAGTACTGATCTGAAGTCGAATTCCCTTGTCCAGGAGATAATTCCATGCGTGAAGCAGTGATCTGCGAACCGGTCCGCACACCCGTCGGACGGTACGGCGGGGTATTCCGCACACTCAGCGCGGTCGACCTCGGCGTCACCGCCCTGCGCGGGCTGCTCGAGCGCACCGGCATCGATCCGGATCTGATCGATGACGTGGTGCTCGGTCACTGCTATCCCACCAGCGAGGCGCCTGCCATCGGCCGGGTGGTCGCGCTGAACTCCGGACTGCCGATCACGGTCGGCGGGATGCAGATCGACAGGCGGTGCGGCTCCGGCCTGCAAGCGGTCATCCAGGCCGCACTACAGGTCGCCAGCGGCGCCTGCGAGGTCGTCGTGGCCGGTGGGGTGGAGAGCATGAGCAATGCCGTGTTCTACTCCCCCGATATGCGCTGGGGCGCGGGGCGCGACGGCATCCGGATGTTCGACGGACTGGCGCGCGGCCGCGAAACCGCGGGCGGACGGCATCATCCGGTGCCCGGCGGGATGTTGGAGACCGCCGAGAATCTGCGGCGCGCCTACGAAATCCCCAGGGAGGAACAGGATCTGCTCGCGCTGCGCTCGCATCGGCGCGCGGTCGAGGCCGCGCGTTCGGGGGCCAGCGCCGAGCAGATCATCCCGACCGAGGTGCCCGTCCGGCGCGGGACGCCCGTCGTGGTCGACACCGATGAGCATCCCCGGGCGGACACCACGCTCGAGACGCTCGCCGCGCTGAAACCCGTTCGCGCGCAAATAGATCCGGAATCGACTGTGACGGCGGGCAACTCCAGCGGCCAGAACGACGCTGCCGCAATGTGTCTGGTGACCACGCGGGAGACTGCCGAACGTCTGGGCCTCACACCACTGGTCACGTTGAAGTCGTGGGCGGTGGCGGGTGTACGGCCCGATGTGATGGGTATCGGCCCGGTGCCCGCAACCGAGAAGGCTTTGCGCACAGCAGATCTCACTCTGAGTGACATGGGGCTGATCGAGCTGAACGAGGCATTCGCCGCCCAGGCACTCGCGGTGCTGCGGGAATGGAAGTTCGGCGAGGACGATATCGAACGCGTCAACGTGCACGGCTCGGGCATCTCGCTGGGCCATCCCGTCGGCGCGACCGGCGTGCGGATGCTGGCCACCCTCGCCCGCGAAATGCACCGGCGCGACGTCCGATACGGCCTCGAGACCATGTGCATCGGCGGCGGGCAGGGGCTCGCGGCGATCTTCGAACGCGTCGCCTGAGCCGCCACCCACAACACCGAACGGATATCCATGAAACTCGCCCGCACGCACGGACTTACCGAGACGCAGACCGAAATCCTCGCCGCCGTCCACGATTTCGTCGAGAAGCAGATCATCCCGGCCGCGCCGGAACTCGAACGCAACGACACCTACCCGCAGGCCATCGTGGATCAGATGGCGGAGATGGGGTTGTTCGGCCTGACGATACCGCAGGAGTACGGCGGCATCGGCGAATCGCTGCTCACCTACGCGCTGTGCGTGGAGGAGCTCGCGCGCGGGTGGATGAGCGTGTCCGGGGTTATCAACACCCACTTCATCGTCGCCTACCTGCTCAATCAGCACGGCACCGCAGAGCAGAAGCGGAAGTTCCTGCCGCGCATGGCAACCGGTGAGGTACGCGGCGCGTTCTCGATGTCCGAACCCGAACTCGGCTCGGATGTGGCGGCCATCCGCACGCGCGCGGTGCGGGACTCCGCGGGCGACTACCGTATCACCGGGCGCAAGATGTGGCTGACCAACGGTTCGACCGCGAATCTCGTTGCCGTGCTGGTCCGCACGGACGAGGGTCGCGAACGTCCGCACGACAATCTCACCGCGTTCCTGATCGAGAAACCCACCGGCCTCGGCGAGATCGCTCCCGGCCTGACCATCCCCGGCCGCATCCACAAGATGGGGTACAAGGGCATCGACACCACCGAGCTGCTGCTGGACGACTATGCCGCACCGGCGGATTCGGTTCTCGGCGGGCAGTCCGGTCGCGGGTTCAAGCAGATGATGGACGGCATCGAGGTCGGCCGGGTGAACGTGGCCGCCCGCGCCTGCGGAATCGCGTTGCGCGCCTTCGAACTCGGCGCGCGCTACGCCCAACAGCGTTCGGCCTTCGGCAAACCCATCGTCGATCACCAGGCCATCGGCTTCTCACTCGCCGAGATGGCCACGAAAGTCGAAGCGGCACATCTGATGATGGTCAATGCCGCGCGGCTCAAGGATTCCGGTGAACGCAACGACGTCGCGGCCGGGATGGCGAAATACCTGGCCAGCGAGTTCTGCAACGAGGTCACCCAGGCCAGCTTCCGCATTCACGGCGGTTACGGTTATTCCACCGAGTACGAGATCGAGCGGCTCATGCGCGAGGCGCCGTTCATGCTGATCGGCGAGGGCACCAGCGAGATCCAGAAACGCATCATCGGCAACGGGGTGCTGCGCGATTACCGACTGTGAGGATCGGGGTTCAACCAGCGGCGATGCTTCTGCGACGCACCGACGGGATGGCCAGCTGTATGATTTACGGTTAGGTGTACTATGAACGTTCCGCCGCGTCCCGTGGCGGAACTTGCCGACACGGCGTCAATCGATTCACGGAGGTGGTCGCGACCATGGCGAAGCGGGCAGCCGCACCGAAACGGCCGCGACGCGAGCGCGGGTCGCTCAATCCCGAGGACATCATCGACGGCGCTTTCGAACTGGCCGAACAGGTTTCGCTCGACAACCTGAGCATGCCGATGCTGGGTAAGCACCTCGACGTCGGAGTGACCAGCATCTACTGGTACTTCCGCAAGAAGGACGACCTGCTCAATGCCATGACCGATCGTGCGCTGCACCACTATTCGAGATTCGCGAGCCCGTTCGTGGAGGCCGGGGACTGGCGTGCATCGCTGCGTCGCCACGCCCGCACGATGCGAAAGACCTTCCTGCGCAATCCGATCCTGTGCGATCTGATCCTCATCCGATCCGCGCTCAGCCCCGCCGCCGCACAGCTGGGCGCGCAGGAGACCGAACAGGTCATCGCCAATCTGATGACCGCCGGGCTGACCCTCGAGGACGCGGTCGACACCTACTCCGCGATCCAACTGCACGTCCGGGGAACCGTTGTGCTGCAACGCCTCTACGACAAGAACAAGGAATCCGACGCCGAGGCCAGCGCCTACTACGAGCACCTCACCATCTCCCCCGACACCACCCCCCTGCTCGCCGCCGCCAGCGCCGAGGGCCGCCACAACGGCGCTCCCGACGACCACAACTTCGAATACGGCCTCGACCGCATCCTCGAACACGCGGACCGGCTGATCGACTCGGCGAATTCACCAGCTGCACAACGCACTTCCCGGACAGCGGCAGCCGAGTAGCCGCGGCTGCCATCTGCCCGAGTCAAAACCTGTGGCGGCTCCAACATGGTTCGTCGCCAGGAGTGCACAACGACGGCGCGCAATGCTTCGGCCGATCAGGTTGCGTTGCCGTTCCGCGCGGCATGCTGCGCCCCCGGTAGAGCGGTCGGGGTAGCGGCCACCGCGCTGACCGTAGCCGAGCAGTGCACTACGTCATCGAGTAGCAGGCGGGCCGTGGACTCGATATCTCGCTGACCCACTGTGCGTTTCACGTCGAAGCGCAGATCGGTGAGCAGGGGTGTGGGGCGGCGGTAGGTGAGGGTCAAGGTCCTGGTCTTTCCGGCTCGGTCGGTGGCGCAGTTCTGTTGTTGGACAACGCAATCGAAGAACAGGGCGAGGAATCCGCCGTGAACCAGGCCGGGCGGGCCCTCATAGGCGAGGGGGAAGTGCACGCGACCGTAGGCATGGTGCGGGTCGATGTGTTCGAAGCGGTATTCGGGGAAGCACGGATTGTAGTCGCCGACATCGAAGGCGTGATCCAGGTAGATCCGCTGGTCGGGAGTGGCGTTCGTGCCGATGCGCGGGGTCGGGTCCGGCGGGCCGGCGGCAGTCAGCGCGCGCTCCCATTCCGGGAGCCGGGCAAGCATCTCCTGCACCACTGGATGCGAATGTTCCTGGGACAGCAGTAATCCCGTGAGACGACGCAGGGCCGCGGCCGCTTGCCTGGTCTCTTCCAGCGGTGCGGCACCGAATCGCGCGGGCGGGGTCGCGGAATCGTCGGACATGGCCCCTCTTTCGTCCACGACGGTTGCTTGCTACATTGTGTGAGGTACAACGGTAGCACATACCGTATGTTTGATAGTAAGCCCTCCGAGACTCAGGTGGCGCCGTGCGCGATGATCGTGAATCCACCCGTTCCGGGGCAGTGTCCGTCGATCGCGAGGATGACGTCCTGCATCTGGTGATCGATCGGCCGGAACAGCGAAATTCCGTGAGCAGCAACATGATCGACACTCTCGTCGATACGCTGACGACCGCCGCGTCGGACTCCTCGCTGCGCGCGATCGTGCTGCGCGGCGCGGGCGCCGACTTCTGCTCGGGCGTGGACTGGATGGCGAGCAACGATCCCGACGCACCGCGCCCGCGCACCGGCGATCTGGTGCGGCGCATCCCGCACACCGCGCATCGCGTGATCGAGCTACTGCACACCATCCAGCTGCCCGTAGTGTGCGGCGTGCGGGGCTGGGCGGCCGGGATGGGCTGCAATCTGGCCCTGGCCGCGGATTTCACCGTCGCCGCCGACGACGCGGTGTTCTGGGAACCGTTCGTGGCCCGCGGTTTCAGCCCCGACTCCGGCTCGACCTGGCTGCTACCCAGGCTCATCGGCATCACCCGCGCCAAACGCATGCTGCTGCTCGGCGAACGGGTCACCGCCACCGAGGCCGCCGACTGGGGGCTCATCGACTGCTGCGTTCCCGCCGACGCGCTGGAGGAGACCGTCGACGACCTGGCGCACCGACTCGCCACCGGCCCCACCGTGGCCATCGGCCTGGCCAAGCAGGCGATCGCCTTCGGCCAGCACGCCACCCTCGGCCAATCCCTCAACCAGGAACTGTACGACCTCGAACTGTCCTGCCGCACAAGTGATTTCAAAGAGGGTATGCGAGCGTTCCGGGAACGCCGCGCACCGGAGTTCCACGGCCGTTAGCGAATACGCTCCACCCGAGATCAGGTATCGCCCATGAGCACCGAAATACCGAGCGACACAACGCATCACACCACTTCGGACCGCACGTTCCGGACGATCCGGCTCGACCTGGACCACACCGACCGGGTCGCGACCATCACCCTGAACCGCGCCGAACGCCTCAACGCCTTCGACCGAACCATGTGCGAGGAAATGGTCCGCGCCTGGCACACCGTGAAGGCAGCGGATTCGATCAACGCGGTGGTGTTGCGCGCGGCGGGCACTCGCGCCTTCAGCGCCGGACTGGACGTCAGCAAGCCCTACGGACAGCCCGAAAGCGTCTGGCACCACGAGGATCCGGGCGAAGCGCTGAGCCCCAAATGGCAGAAGATGTGGAAACCGGTGGTGTGCGCGGTGCAGGGCATGTGCACCGCGGGCGGGTTCTACTTCCTCAACGAGGCCGATGTGGTGATCTGCTCCTCGGACGCCACCTTCTTCGACTCGCACGTCTCCGTCGGCCTGGTCTCGGCCCTCGAGCCGATCGGCCTGCGTCGCCGCATCGGGCTCGGCGAGACGCTGCGAATAGCGTTGCTGGGCAACGATGAACGCGTCAGCGCGGACACCGCCCTGCGCATCGGCCTGGTCTCCGAGATCGTCTCCCCCGACCGACTGTGGACCCGCGCCCACCAGATCGCCGCCACCATCGCGGCCAAACCACCCGCCGCCACCCAGGGCACCGTCAAGGCGATCTGGGAATCCCTGGACAAGCCCTATCGTGCCGCCCTCGACCAAGGTCTGATCTACACCCGCCTCGGAAATCCCCTGGGCACAGCACAATTGGCCGCCGACGGTGGCCCCTCTCACCCTGATCCCTGGATCCGCTGATGAGTAGGCACGCCGAGGAGACCGACATGTCAGCACAGATCCCGGAATTCACTCCGAGCGATTCGAGCACCGCGGCGAATCCCCTCACGCTCGGCACCGTTGTGAGCGAGCAGGC
Source organism: Nocardia macrotermitis (assembly GCF_009604405.1). Taxonomy (GTDB): domain Bacteria; phylum Actinomycetota; class Actinomycetes; order Mycobacteriales; family Mycobacteriaceae; genus Nocardia; species Nocardia macrotermitis. Next base: position 35,327 of record NZ_WEGK01000029.1, on the reverse strand, counting down.
GCGACGGCAGCCTGATAAGACTTTGCTGGTCTGCGATGCCGAACGTCTGAGTTACGTTGAGGCAGAGCAATATTCGGCGCATCTGGCTCGCGCGCTGATCACATTGGACGTCGGCAAGGGCACACACGTAGGGCTGCTGTATCCGAATGGCGTCGAATTCGTGATAGCAGCGCTGGCCGCCGCCCGAATAGGCGCGGTGGTGGTCCCGTTCTCGACCTTCTCGACCACCCGTGAGATGCGAGAACAGCTGATACACAGCGATATCGAAGTACTCCTGGGCACATCCTCCTATCGTTCGCACGACTACGCGCAACGTCTCCGCGAAATCATTTCCGCTGCGACACTGGATGATTCCGGACGCCTGTTCTGTCCGGCCGTACCACAGTTGCGGCACATCATCCTCGACGGCCGCACGACCGCCGAGGATGCACCACACAACGTATCCGAAGAACTACTGGCCGCCACCCAGGACGACGTAGACGGCTCCGACCCCCTGACCATCGTCTACACCTCCGGATCCACCAGCGCGCCAAAGGGTGTCGTACACACGCACACGGCCCTGCTCGAACACCAACGCAACCTCAACGAGATCCGCGCCCTGACCCCCGACGACGTCCTGTTCTGCAACTCCCCCTTCTTCTGGATAGGCGGCTTCGCCTACGGCCTCCTCGCGACACTCGTCGCAGGCGCAACCCTGGTCTGCTCCAACGCCACCGACCCGGGCAAAACCCTCGATCTCCTCGAATCCGAAAAGCCCACTGTCACCAATGGTTTCGCCGCAGGCATCGCCCACCTGGCCCAACACCCAAGCTTCGCGGACCGCGACCTGTCCAGCATGCGACGCGGCAATCTCTACCCGATCATGCCCGCCGAACTACGCCCGGGCGATCCCGAACTACGCCACAACATGCTCGGCATGACCGAGGCCGGAAGCGTCGTACTTCTCAGCGGCGACGAGTCCGATCAACCCGAGCACCGACGCGGTTCCTACGGCAGACCCGCACCCGGATTCGAGACGATGATCCTCGAAACAGACACCGGCACAATCCTTCCCCCAGGCGAGACCGGCGAACTGTGCCTACGCGGCCCCTACCTCATGGAGGGCTATTACAAGCGCACCCGCGAGGAGTGCTTCGATCCCGACGGCTGGTTCCACACCGGCGATCTGGCCCGCGTCGACGCCGACGGATTCGTCTACTTCCTGGGCCGCAGCGGCGCGATGATCAAAACTGCGGGCGCGAACGTGGCCCCCGCCGAGGTCGAACGCGCGATCAACGGAATCACCGGCACCGCAGTACATGTCGTCGGCCTGCCACATCCCACCCGCGGCCAGACCGTGGCCGCGGTCCTCGTACTCGATGATCCGACGACATTCGACGGGTCGGCCCTGCGCGAAAAGCTCCGCGCGGAACTCTCGGCCTACAAGATCCCGACCCGGTTCGCCGCAGTGCGCGCGGCGGAAATTCCCTTGCTGTCCAGCGGCAAAGTGGATCTGCGGCAATTACGTAAGGTGTTCGATGACTGAACAGACCGCCGAGCGGGCACCGTCCACCATGGATCAACTCATCCGCGCGCAGGCAGCAGAACGGCCCGAGACACCGATGGTGATAGACCCACTCTCCCGGCTCACCTATCGCGAATTACACACCACCACAAGAGACTTGGCCGCCCTCCTGCTAGACGTCGGTATCGGCAAAGGCATCCGAGTCGGCCTGCTGGCCCCGAACAGCACCGACTGGGTCCGAATCGCACTGGCACTCACCAGAATCGGCGCGGTCCTCGTCCCCCTGAGCACCCTGCTGCGCCTACCGGAACTGCGCACCCAACTCCGTGTCGCCTCGGTACAACACCTCATCACCGTCGAGGAGTTCCGAGGCCGCCACTACCTGGCCGATCTCGGCCTGACAGCGAACACCCCTGCCCAGCAAGCAGATCCGAACCTCCCCGCCCTACGTCGCGTACACACCGTCGGACACCTGACAACCACACCCCCGACGCCGCACGCCGCAGCCACCGTCGACGCCCTCACCGAAACCGTGACCGCCGCAGACCCCTTGGCCATCATGTTCACCTCCGGCAGCCGCGGCCTCCCCAAAGCCGTAATCCATTCACACGGAAACGCTTTCGGCGCAGTCCGCTCGGGCCTCGAGAGCCGCTGCATCGACCACACCACACGCCTGTACCTCCCGATGCCGTTCTTCTGGGTAGGCGGCTTCGGCGGCGGCATCCTGTCCGCGCTGCTGGCCGGAGCCACCCTCGTCACCGAGGCCATCCCCGATCCGAAAACCACCCTGAAACTGCTGCGAGACGAAAAGGTCACCCTGTTCCGCGGTTGGCCGGATCAAGCGGAATCCCTTGCCCGACAGGCGAATGAACTCGGCATCAGCGTCCCGACCCTACGCCCGGGCAGCCTGGAGGCCCTCCTACCCGAGCACCTGCGCGCCCACCCCGGAGCCCGCGCGAACCTCTTCGGCATGACCGAATCCTTCGGCCCGTACAGCGGTTTCCGCGCCGACACCGATATGCCCCGCACCGCCTGGGGCAGCTGCGGCCGCCCCTTCGACGGTACGGAAGTCCGCATCGCCGACCCCGTCGACGGCCACCCCGTCCCGCCGGGTTCGGTGGGCATGATCCAGTTGCGCGGCCCGAATACGTTGCGCGGCATGTGCAGACGCCGCCGCACCGACCTGTTCACCGTCGACGGCTTCTACCCCACCGGCGATCTGGGCCATCTCGACGACTGCGGATTCCTGCACCACCACGGCAGATCCGACGACATGTTCAAGGTCAGCGGCGCAACGGTCTACCCCACCGAGGTCGAACGCGCCCTGCGCACCCTGCCCGGCGTCGCCGCCGCGTTCGTCACCAATATCCCGGGCGCACAAGGTGATCGGGTCGCCGCGGCCGTGGTGTGCGACACCGGCACGACAGCCGACGCACTCCGCACGGCCGCCCGTGAGATCCTCAGCTCGTTCAAGATACCGACGGTCTGGCGACTGCTCGACACCGATGACGCCATCCCGCGCGGCACCACCGGCAAGGTCGATATCCACGGCCTCCGCAATCTTCTGGAAACCGGTTCCCGATGACCCGATCAAATGTATAGTTGGTCACACTGTAACTGCAATAGTTACCCATTCGGTCAACTCGGCACCGGCGTCGCACGCAGCATCCGAGCAGTCCGCTGGAGGTTCGATGACACTGGAACGACTGAATGCTCCCGTTCGAGAAGTAGGCCAGTTCTTCGCCATGGTCGCCGATGTCGGCCGTGGCCTGGTGACCACCCGGTTCCGATTCAGCGAATTCGTCGAACAGGGCTGGCTGCTGGCGCGGGTATCACTGCTGCCGACGGTCCTGGTCGCGGTCCCGTTCACCGTCCTGGTCAGCTTCACGCTCAATATCCTGCTGCGCGAGATCGGCGCGGCCACCATGAGCGGCGCGGGCGCGGCATTCGGCGCGGTCACCCAGGTCGGCCCGATGGTCACGGTGCTGATCGTCGCGGGCGCGGGCGCGACGGCCATGTGCGCGGATCTGGGTTCGCGGGTGATCCGCGAGGAGATCGACGCCATGCGCGTGCTGGGTATCGATCCCATTGTGCGCCTGGTGATTCCGCGCGTCGTCGCCTCGACCATGGTCGCGGTGCTACTCAACGGCCTGGTCTGCGCGATCGGCATCGCGGGCGGTTTCGCGTTCTCCGTGCAGTTGCAGGGCGTGAACCCGGGCGCGTTCGCCTCGGGCATCACCCTGCTGACCGGCGCGACCGAACTGGGCATCTCCGCGGTCAAGGCACTGTTGTTCGGCATGATCGCAGGGCTCGTCGCGTGCTATCGCGGCCTGTCGGTCACCGGCGGCCCGAAGAGCGTCGGCCAGGCGGTGAACGAGACCGTGGTCTACGCGTTCATCGCGTTGTTCGTGGTCAATACCGTGGTCACCGCGGTCGGCATCCGGATCTCGGGGAAGTGAGCGCCGATGCATATCGCCGAGACCGGAAAGTTCACCGCCACCCGGCGGCGGCTACAGCGCTGGAACGACGCCGTCGATTCGGTCGGCCTGCGAATCCTGTTCTACGGCAAGACCATTGCCCACATTCCCGGCGCGGTCATCAGACATCCGGCCGAAACTCTGCGCCTGGTCGCCGAAATCAGCATGGGCAGTGGCGCTTTGGCGATGATCGGCGGCACCGCCGCGATCGTGGGATTCATGACGCTGGCCACCGGCAGCACCATCGCCATCCAGGGTTTCAGCTCGCTGGGCAGTATCGGCATCGAGGCGCTGTCGGGATTCCTGTCCGCCTTCATCAACGTCCGCATCGCCGCCCCGGTGATCGCCGGAATCGGCCTGTCCGCCACGCTCGGCGGCGGCGCGACCGCGCAGATCGGAGCCATGCGGATCGCCGAGGAGATCGACGCGCTGGAATCCATGGCCATCCGGCCGATTCCGTATGTGGTGAGCACCCGGGTCGCGGCGGGAATGGTCACCATCATCCCGCTGTACTCGCTGGCGCTGGCGGCTTCGTTCCTGGCCGGAAAGTTCACCACCGTAGTGCTTTTCGGCCAATCGTCCGGGCTCTACGACCACTACTTCTCGACCTTCCTCAATCCCGTCGACGTGGCGTGGTCATTCATGCAGGCCGTGCTGATCGCGATGCTGGTCATGCTGATCCACACGCATTACGGATTCACCGCGTCGGGCGGCCCGGCCGGGGTCGGCGCGGCGGTCGGGCGCGCGGTGCGGATGTCGCTGATCATGGTCGTCCTGGTCGTCCTGCTGGTTTCGCTGGCGCTGTACGGCGGCAACGGCAATTTCCACCTGTCCGGTTAGGGGGACCCGATGCGTATGCTGCGGTGGGCGAAGCCGAAATCCGCTGTGCTGGCGTTGATTCTGGCGGCGATCGCGATCGTGTGGTTCGTGCTGGGCAGTTATCAGCAGCGTTTCCAGGACTGGGCGACGGTGACGCTGATCGCCGATCGCGCCGGTCTGGTCATGGATCGCGGCGCACGCGTCACCATGACCGGCGTCGAGGTCGGCGAGGTGACCGCGATCGACTATCACGCCGATCGCGCCCGGCTGACCTTGCGGCTGCACCGCGCGGCGCTGAACTCGATCCCGGCCGACGTCACCGCGGCCATCACCTCCAACACCGTCTTCGGCGCGAAATTCGTCAGCCTCACCGCCCCCGCCGACCCCGCGCCGGCCCGGCTCACCGCGGGCGCGACCATCGACATCACCCGTGTCACAGTCGAATTGAACACGGTCTTCGAAGAACTGACCACGCTGCTGCGCGCGGTGGACCCCGCCCAACTCGACGCCACCCTCGGCGCCCTGTCCACCGCGCTGCGTGATCGCGGCGACCGGCTCGGCACCGCGCTGGATCGCGCGTCGGGCGTGCTGGCGGAACTGAACGCGGCGAATCCGGGCATCGGCGAGTTGCTGCGCGCGGCCGCGCCGACGAGCCGGCTGTACGGCGATGTGACACCGGATCTCATGCGCACCCTGACCGCGCTGACCACCACGAGCTACTCCGTCGTCGAGCAACAACGTCAACTGACCCAGACCCTGTCGAGCGCGACGACGCTGGCGAACTCCGGATCGAATCTGTTGCAGCACAACGGCTCCGCGCTGGCGAACGTCCTGCGCCTGACCGCCCCGACGAGCGCGCTGCTCGGCCTCTACGCACCCGAGATCCCCTGCCTGTTCCAGGGCATCACCGCCGAGAACAAGACCAATCCGGCCGCCTACACCGGACAGCCGGGCATCAAGATGTTCGCCGGGCTCGTGCCGGGAGTGAGTCCGTATCAGTACCCGAAGGATCTGCCCAAGGTGAACGCGACCGGCGGACCGCACTGCCTCGGTCTGCCCTACACCGATCCGGTGGTCAACGTCCCGTACGTGGTCACCGACACCGGGGTGAATCCGTTCGATCCGTCCCGGCAGGGGGTCGGGCTGCGCGTCACCGATCCGCTCTCCTACCTGTTCGGCCTGGGCGGCAAACGATGAAGAACCCCTCTCTCGCAGTGAAACTCGGCATCTTCGTGCTGGTGATGCTGGCGGTGAACGGCGCCATGGTGCTGGTGTTCACCCAGGTCGATTCCGGGAACGCGCGCACCTATCACGCGGTGTTCGCCGACGCGTCCGGCATGCATCCGGGTGCGAAGGTGCGCATCGCGGGCGTACCGGTCGGCTCGGTCCGGGCGGTCCGCTACGGCGCGGATCACCGCGCCCACGTCGATTTCACGATCGATAGCGGCGACCGGCCGACCACGACCACCCGGGCGGCGATCCGCTACGAGGACCTGGTCGGGAACCGCTATCTCGAACTGCAACGCGGAACCAGCGCCACACCGCTGCCCCCGGGCGCGACCATCGCGCCACCGAACACCGCGCCCGCCCTGGATCTGGACGCGCTGCTGGGCGGATTCCACCCGCTGCTCCAGGCACTGGATCCCCGGCAGGTCAACGAGTTGTCCATGGCCCTGCTCCAGATCTTCCAGGGCCGCGCGGGGACCATCACCGAGGTGCTCGAGCGCGTCGGCGCGGTGAGTACCACGCTGGCCGACCGGGATCAGGTGATCGGGCGGGTGATCACCAACCTGAACACCGTGCTGGGTGAAATCTCCTCGCGCGGTGATCAATTCGGCAGCACGCTGGACCATCTGCAACAGCTGGTGTCGGGCCTGGCGAGCGATCGCGCACTCATCGGGCGCGCGGTCGGCACCCTCGATCGGGCCACCGAGACCTTCGCCGGACTGCTCACCGACGTCCGCCCGGACCTGGCGGCGACCATCAACGGGATGGACACGGCGCTGACTCCCAGCGTGAATCACATCAACGACCTGGACGGCGTGCTGAACCAGCTGCCCGACGACTACCGCAAGCTGACCCGCACCGGCGCCTACGGCTCGTTCTTCAACTTCTACATGTGCGGCCTGTCGTTCAAACTCACCGGCCCGGACGGCAAACCGACGGTCGTGCAGATGACCGACCAGAAGACCGGAAGGTGCGCACCCCGATCATGAAGCGACTCTCCGCACATCTCGCCGGCCGCGTCGGGCTCGTCGGCATCGTGATCACGGTCGCGATCTGCCTGGTATCCCTGCAATTCGACCGCATACCGCTGCTGAACCCGCCCACTCTGCGTTATGCCGCGATCTTCGACGACGCCAGCGGGCTGCTCGTGGGCGACGACGTCGCGGCGGCCGGGGTGAAGATCGGCTCGGTGACCGCCATCGCCGTGGACCGCGGCCACGCCCGGATCACCTTCAGCGCCGATCCCGCTGTGGCCCTGGGTGATTCGACCGGCGCGGCGATCAAGACCACCTCGCTGCTGGGCAAGCGGGCGATCGAACTCACGCCGTCGGGGAACGGAAGGCTGCGCCCGCACAGCGTGATTCCGTTGGAGCGCACCCGATCCGGATACACGCTGCCGAATATTCTCAACCAGGCCACCAGCTCGCTGCGCGACATCGATCTGGGACAACTGACCCGGGCGCTGGACAGCGCCTCGGACGTGCTCACCGCCGCCGCGCCGCAGGTAGGGCCCGCGCTGGACGGAATGAAACGTCTGGCCGAGACCGTCAACCAGCGCGATGCCGCGCTGCGCACGCTGCTGGCCGGGGCACAGCAGGTGACCTCGGTGCTTGCCGGTCGCGCGCCACAGGTGAACAAGCTGCTGCTGGACGGCAATTCGCTGCTCGGCGAACTCCAGGTCCGCAGCCAGGCGCTCGGCGGCCTGATCACCGGGATAACCCAACTGTCCCAACAACTCTCAGGGATGGTGCACGAGGACAACGCCGCGCTGACCCCGGCGCTCACCAAACTCGGACAGGTGCTGACCTTGCTGAACAAGAACCGCGACAACATATCCCAATCGATCCAGGGCCTGTCCACCTACATCGGCACCCTCGGCGACGCGGTGGCCAGCGGCCCGTACTTCTACGCGTACATCCAGAACCTGGTGCCCGCGGATTACACTCAGCCCCTGCTCAATACGGTGTTCGGCCTGCCGCCCGCACCCCTGCCCATTCCGCAGGTCAAATGATCACCCGCATCGGGGCCGCGCTCGGTCGGCACTCGAATTCCTCGAAGCCATTCCGGCGCTGGACTATTCGCATCGGCGCGGCAGTGGTGGCGATCGCGCTGCTCGCGACCGGATACCACTTCGCGCAGGACTCCCGGTTCTACACCGTCACAGCGCATTTCCCCGCGACCAACGGCCTGTATCCCGGTGACGAGGTGCGGGTGGTCGGGGTGAAGGTCGGCACCGTGCGCAGTATCGAGACCGACGGCACCGGCCTGACCGTGCGGATGCGGGTGCCGAAGTCGCTGAAACTACCCACCGGCGTGCAGGCCGTGATCATGGCTCAGAGCCTGGTCGCGGCGCGTTTCGTCCAGCTGACCCCGGCATGGACCGGTGGTCCCGACGCCGGGCACGCGGTCGACATTCCGGCCGATCGCACCGCGGTCCCGGTGGAATGGGATCAGGTCGAACAGCAGTTGAACCGGGTCACCACCGCACTCGCGCCCACCTCGACCGACCCCACCGGGCCCGGCGCCAGACTGCTCGGATCCGCCGCCGCAGCACTGCACGGCAACGGAGATACGTTGCGCGCCAGCCTGCAACAGCTCTCCGCGACGATGAACACCCTGTCCGCGGGCAGCGCCGACCTGTTCGGCACCATCCGTAACCTGCAGGCGTTCACCACCGCGCTGGCGGCCAGCGATCAGCAGATCGTGGTGTTCCAGGGACGATTGGCCACGGTCGCCCAGGTGCTCGCGGGCAACCACGACGAACTCTCGACCGCGCTGACCAGCCTGGACGCGGCGATCGGCGATATCCAGTCGTTCGTGACCACGCACCGCGACGGCATCACCACCCAGCTGAAGCAGCTCTCCGATGCGACGGGAGTCCTTGTCTCCCAACGTGATGCACTCGAAACCGTACTGCATCGCGCACCCACCGCACTGTCCAACTACTACAACACCTACAACCCGGGGCAGGGCGCGATCACCGGCGTGCCCGGCTTCCCGAACTTCGGCAACCCGATCAACTTCCTCTGCGGCTCGATCGCCGCGGTCGCGAACGCCACCTCCGCGGAAGGAGCCAAACTGTGCGCGCAGTATCTCGGGCCGCTGCTGAACACGCTGCGGATGAATTACCCTCAGGTCTCGATCAATCCGACCATCGGCACCGGCGCGGGACCCGGTCAGCTCGTGTACAGCCCGCCGTCGCTGAAACACCTGCTGCTGCCGGGACAACCGGGCTGAACCTGCTGCTGCGGTATCGCCGGCCGCTCGCGTTGGCGTGTGGAATCACGTTGTGCGCCATGCTTTCCGGATGTCAGTGGACCGGCTTGAACTCACTGCCGCTGCCCGGCGCCAAGGGCCACGGACCCGGCAGCTTTCACGTCACCATCGAGATGCCCGACGTCACCACCATCACCCCGAACTCGCCGGTCATGGTGCGCGATGTGGAGGTCGGCTCGATCACGGCGATCACCACACAGGACTGGCACGCCAAAGTGACCGTCACCCTGGACCCCGGCACCGCGCTACCGGCCAACGCGACCGCGAAGATCGGCCAGACCAGCCTGCTCGGCGCGACCCACATCGAACTCACCGCACCGCCCGACCCGCAGGGCAGACTGACCGAAGGCAGCGTGATCCCCCTGCGACGCGCGGGCGACTACCCGACCACCGAGCAGACCCTCGCGGCCCTGTCCCTGGTGCTCAACGACGGCGGCCTGGGCAACCTACAGACCATCGTGTCCGAGGCGAACAAAGCCCTTGCCGGACATCAGGATTCGATCGGCAAGGTGATCGACCAGATGAATTCGCTGCTGGGCGAGCTGAATTCGCAACGCGACGACATCACCTCCACACTGGACGGCCTGGACCGCTTCTCCACCGCGGCGGCGAAGGACAACGACACGATAGGCAAGGCCCTCACGGCCATCGCACCCGCCGTCGACGTGCTGAATCAGCAGCGCGGCAACCTCACCACCGCCCTGGACGCGCTGACCCGCTTCGGCGCGGCCGGCACCGCACTGGTCCAGCAGACCCGGGGCGACCTGAGCAAGAACCTCGCCGGGCTGGTGCCGTTGCTACAGAAGATCGCCGAGGCCGGTGACGATCTGGTCGACAACGTCCATCAGCTCGCCACCTTCCCGTTCCCGCCGGTGGCCGTTCGGAACGGGATTCGCGGCGACTACATGAACCTGTGGGCCGAGGCGGATCTGACGCTGCCGCGGTTGCAGCAGGGGCTGCTGTTCGGGACGCCGTACGCCGCGCCCACGCCCGCGCCGCCGCCGGGAGGACAGCGATGAAGATCTCCAAAGCCGTTCGCGCGCAACTGATCATCTTCGCTCTCGTCGCGGTCGTGTCCACGGCCTTCACCGGCATCTACTACCTGCGGATTCCGGCGGCGCTGTCCATCGGGCGGTATCGGGTGATCGTCGATCTGCCGCGCGCGGGCGGGCTGTACCACAACGCCAATGTCACCTACGACGGTCGCACCATCGGCCGGGTCGCCTCGGTCGATCTGGGACCGTCCGGGGTGAGCGCGACGTTGTCGATCATCGACTCCGCCAGAGTGCCAACCGATCTCGTGGCCCGGGTGCGCTCGATGTCGGCGATCGGTGAACAGTACGTCGATCTGCAACCGGCGGTGAATCACGGCCCGTATCTGCACGACGGATCGATCATCGGGGCCGATCGGGTGCGGGTCGCGGACGAGATCGGGCCGATTCTGGACCGCACCCGCACCATTCTGACCAGTCTCCCGCCGGACACCCTGCATTCGGTCCTGGACGAGGCCGCGCGCGGAATGGGTGGGGAGGGAACGGATCTGGCGAACATGCTGGACTCCACCACGAATTTCGTGAACGCCCTCGCCGCGAACGGCGACGCCCTGATCGCCCTGGTGCGACAGCTCACCCCGCTGCTGAATACCCAGCTGGTGAGCAGTGCCGAAATTCGTTCCTGGACAATGGATCTAGCGAATATCACCGAACAACTCCGGACCGCCGATCCGGCCGTGCGCGATATCCTCCAGCAGAGTCCGGCGGTCGCCGATCAGGCCGACCAGCTGTTCGAGCAGCTGTCCCCCACGCTGCCGCTGCTGCTGACCAATCTGACCATGGCCGGACAGGTCGCGCTGACCTACAACCCGGCGATCGAGCAGGTCCTGGTGCTGTTGCCGCCGTTGATCGCCGCGGAGAACACCGCCGGTAAACGCGGAGTTCCCGACGGTGGTGTGAATGTCATCTTCTCGGTGGAGGTTCAGGACCCGGCGGCGTGCACCACCGGCTACCTGCCCGCGAGTCAGTGGCGGCTGCCCACCGATGACAGCTCGCCCGTCACACCCAGCAATCTGTACTGCAATGTGCCGCAGAACTCGCCGTTCGCGGTGCGCGGTATGCGTAACCTGCCGTGCCTGAACAATCCCGGGGCGCGCGCGGCCAGTCCCCAGGAGTGCCTGCACGGCGCGCGGCCGCCCAGCGGCGACAACGGGCCCTACGAAACCGGACCGACACCCGCTGCCGCACCGCCGAATCCGCCGTCCACGAACGCCGCACCGGCCGCGGCCCGCTTGCTGCCCGGCACACCCATGTACCTCACTCCGGACGGCACCGCCTACCGGCACATCGAGATAACCCCGAATTCGCAACCAGCCCACCAGGACCCGGCATGGACACAGCTGTTGACAGCCCCGATTCCCTGACCCGCGCCGCGGCATCGACCACGGCCCTGGCGACCCCACCGCGCCGCCGCAAGGCGACCCGGCCGACCGGACCGCCGAGCCGCGCGGCCGATCCGCCGGACGCCGAGGATCCACCCGATGCCGAAGGGGATTCCGGCACAACGGATTCCGAGGACCTCGCTACCGCGCGGCCACGCCGGTTCTCTCGCCGGGAAGGATTGCGGCGCAGGGCTTTTCGTGCCGCCATCGCAGTCCTGGCCGTTCTCGCGTTGGCCGCCGCGGCCGTCGTCGCCGGACTGGCATTGCGTGATCACCAGCGTGCCCGCGCCGCCGACGCCCACCGCGCCGCGGTCGTGGACACCGCCCGACGCGGCATCACCGCACTGATCAATATCAGCGGCAACCGAGCCGACGCCGATTTCGCCAGACTGAGCGACCTGACCACCGCCCCCTTCGCCAACGAGTTGCACAGCCAGTCAACAAATTACGTGCAGGCCGTCCGCGACGCCGCGGTGCAATCCACCGGACAGGTCATCGCGGCGGGTCCGGCCGCACCGGACGCCGACGTTCCCGCCGACGGCCCCGACACGGTCATCGTCGCCGCCGACGCGCAGGTCACCAATACCCAGACCCATCAGCAGGAACGCCGCTCGTACCGGTTCACCGTGACCGTCAAGCAGGTCGGCGGCGTCCTGAAGGTTTCCGATGTGGAGTTCGTACCGTGACGCGAAAAGTATTGCGCCTGCGCCTCATTCCCCTGATCTCCGCGCTGATCGTGGCACTGGCGGTGACCGCCGTACTGCTCGTGCGCGCCAATCAGCGCGAGGCCGCCACCGACGCCGCGCGCCGCGACGCCCCGGCCGCCGCCCGCGACACCGTGTCCCGGATGCTCAGCTACACCGCCACCTCCGCCGACAAGGATCTCGCGAACGTCCCCGGCCTCACCGGCTCGTTCCAGAGCGCCTACCACGACCTGGTGACCCGCACGATCATCCCGGTGGCGAAGGACAAGGGCGTCAGCACGCGGGCGCGCGTGGTGTCCACCGGCGTACTCACCGCCGCGCCCGACCGGGTGACCCTGCTGATGTACATCGACCAGGTGACGGTCAGCACCGCCGTGCCCGCGCCGACGACCAGTTCGAGCCGGGTGAGCGTAACCGCCGAAAAACACGACGGCCACTGGCTCATCGGTGATATGACGCCCCTGTGACGACCACTCCCGACACCCCCGTCGAGCCGGATCCCCGGGTCCTGCGGTCGCGCGGCAGGCTGCTCGACGCCGCCGCCGCGCTGCTCACCTCGGGCGGTATCGACGCGGTGACGATCGAGGCGGTGACGCGCGCATCCAAGGTCGCGCGCACGACCCTGTACCGCCAGTTCGGCGGGCTCATGCAGTTGCGCGCCGCGACCCTGGAACGATTCCTGGTGCCGCAGGCGGAGATTCCCGAATCCGTTGGCACACTGCGGGATCGGCTCGTGGAACTGGTGAGCCGACAGGCCACGCTCATCGATGACGCCCCGCTGCACATCGCGACGCTGACCTGGATGGCGACCGCCAATCCCGCTGCGCCCGAGGGCGGTACGGAGGCGACGGCGTTGCGGCGGCGGTTGGTCGAGCACTATCGGCGGCCGTTCGACGAGTTGTTCGCCGGGGCCGAGGCGCGCGCGATACTCGGCGACTGCGAGGTCGACCAGGCGGTCGCGCAATTGATCGGGCCCGCGATCTTCCTGCGGCTGGCCAGTCTGGGTCGCACCACGCGCGCCGATTGCGCTCGCGTCGTGGACGATTTCCTCGCCGCGCGGGCTGTCCGTCATGCGACGCACCCGGGCGACCTTCCTCCGACTACCTGATCCATCCGAACACCCAGCCGCCGAGATCATTTCTAATCCGGAACAACATACTGTCGCATTAACAGTAATATTCGCGGTAACATATCGGGGAGCGACCACAGCCACGCCGAGAGGACCGCCGCCGATGACCGCCGAGAACACCCCGGCCGACAATCCGCCGATGTCGCGCGCACAGCAGCTGCGCGCGATGGTCACCGTGATCAGATCCGGCGGCCTGAAACCGATGGCCCGCTACGCGCTGACCCAGTTGTGGTCCTCGGTGCGCACCTCCCTGCGCCGCTGAATCCGCGACCATTCGAGAAGAGGAACCATGGCCAGTATCGACATGTCCAAGGTCACCGTGATCCCGTACGTCTCGATGGCGGACGCCTCGGTGCACGACCATTCCACGCTCGACAAGCAGTTCCCCGGACTGCACAACGATCTGCTGTTCCTGTGGGCGATGGCCGATACCGCCGACGGGAAGCGTTACGAGCTGGTCCGCACGCTATCCGCCAGCGCCACATACGATTTCACCGTGCACGAGTGTTCGGCCGACCTGTGGTCCGATCCGCGCAACGTCTGGTTCCCGGGCGAGAACGACCTCTACTGGGGTCCGATCCTGTGGATCGAACGCGAAGGCGAGCAGACCCTCTTCCCCGCGAACATGGATATGCGTGCCAAACACCCGATCCGAATTTCCTTGGGCCCCAGCAAGTATGCCTGGAAGGAACATCGCGACGGCGTCGACATCGTGCTCACACCGCTGCCGCAGAACGTCACCACCATCTACGTCCCCGGCCCGCCCGACGACGTCGGCTACACCAGCTCGGGTTGCGCGGTGTCCGGCAGCATCGCGGGCTCACCGATCATCGGCGGCTACGGCGGACTCGACCGCATGTACTGCCTACCCGGCATGAGCGCGCAGGTCTCCAAAATCGCCGAGCTGGAACACTATTGGTTCGTCTGGGGCGCGATGTTCGACGACGGGCACTGGGAGACCGGCAACGCCATGCTGGGCGCGGGCGACTACGCCACCGCCACCTTCCACCGCCAGGGCGAGCCGCCGATCATCGCCACCAACCGCGACGTCGGCTCCAAGGTCGTCTGGGAATCGAAAGGCGATGTCCGCCAGCCGGTTCGCGCGAGACTGGAATTCGGCGGACACACCTTCTCCTTCGAGGCCACGCACAATGCCGCCGCGGCCGCGGTCTCCATGGGGATCGCCTGGATGCACGGCAACGTCCAGGAGGAGGGCGCACCCCGGCCCGTCCAGTGCTGGTCCACGATGGAGGTCATCAAGATCCGCGCCACCCCGCGCGACTGAGCGGTCGTCCCGCCGAGGTCAACGCCCGTTCGAGCCGGAAACCCTTGCCCCGTCCAGGAATACGGCGATCACGGCCTCGGCGGCCTGCTCCACCCCGGACTCCCCTCGCAACACGACGTGCAGGGCCTTCTCCAGCAGTCCGGTGAACATCTCGAACAGCATGCCCACCGGCGGGTCCGCGCGCAGGATGCCCTCGGCCACACCGCGATTCAGCAGATCGAGCACGGGCTGGGCGAGCCGGTTCTGCAACTGCTCGTCCTTGTCCGGCAGTGCGACGCCCGGTTGCAGGAGCGCCGCGTATTTACTTCCAGCCGTGAGGAATCCGCGCGTCAGGCGGGCCAGCGCGGTCGGTACGGAGGCGGTCTCCACATCGGCGTCGGCGATCCTGCCGAGCAGATCCTCGAGAGCTGCGGTGGTCAACCCCGCCAGCAGCGCATCGCGACTCGGGAAATAGCGATAGAGCGTCGCGCGACCCACCCCGGCGGCCTCCGCGATCTCGGCCATGCTCACCGCGGGTCCCTGTTCGGCCAGCACATTCGCCGCGGCCGCGACGATCCCGGCCGCCACGTGATCCGCGCGTTTCACCATGTTCGGAGCATACATTTCAGTACCGATCATTGACCCTCATGCCTCTATTTGAGATAGTAGTGTCTCAAATAGAGATAGGGGAAACTCATGATCACCATGCGCAGGCTCGGATCCACCGACCTGGAGATCACGCCGATCGGGTTGGGCTGCATGCAGTTCGCCGGACAGGGCATCGTGACGCAGTTCTATCGCCCGCTGGACCAGGACACCATCGGCTCGATCGTGCGGGCCGCCCACCAGGGCGGCGTCAACTGGTTCGACACCGCCGAGATGTACGGGCGCGGCCACTCCGAACGCGCCCTGACCAGCGCGCTCACCTCGATCGGCGTCACGCCCGGGCAGGTGCGGGTCTCCACCAAATGGGCCCCGCTGGGCCGCACCGCCGCCAACATCGGCCGCACCATCGACGCCAGACTCACGGCGCTGCAAGGCTTTCCGATCGATCTGTACCAGATCCACGAGCCGCACGGATCACTGTCCTCGATCACCCGCCAGGTACGAGCCATGGCCGAGCTGCGCACCGCGGGCAAGATCGCGGCCGTCGGGGTCAGCAACTTCTCCGCACGACAGATGGAACTCGCCGACGAGATCCTGCGCGCACACGGCCTGCGCCTGGCATCCAACCAGGTGCAGATCAGCCTGCTGCACCGCGCCATCGAACACAACGGAGTCCTGGAGACCGCCCGCCGACTCGGCGTCACGCTGATCGCCTTCTCCCCCCTGCGCTCGGGCCTGCTGACCGGAAAGTTCCACGCCACACCGGAACTCATGCGCACGGTCCGCCCCATCCGCCGCACACTCGGCGGCTTCAGCGCGCGCACCCTGACCCGAACCGCCCCTCTCATCGACGAACTGCGCGCCATCGCCGACGCATACGGCGCGGTCCCCGCCCAGGTCGCCCTCGCCTGGCTGCTCACCCACTACAGCGAGACCGTGGTCGCTATTCCGGGCGCATCCAGCCCCACCCAGGCAACAGCCAGCAGCGAGGCGATGAACCTACATCTGACCGACGCGGAACTCGACCGCCTGGACACGCTGTCCGCGGCTCAGCACTGATGCTCGTATCATGTTAGGCCACAACACTATCGGCGAGTGAGAGTCCAGTCGCGCAGAGATGACACTCTCGCGGCGTAAATCCGCTGGGCAGCTCGGACATCACGCGCCGCACCTGCCGCAGGAGGTCACACCGTAATTCCATTGCGATACAGCAGATTTCGCAATGCGAGGGGTCGACCGAGCAGACCGAGCAGCCGACGTATCTCGATCGGACCGACTCAGTGCCCGAGGTTACGTGCGACGAAAGCCTCCGCATCCGACAGTGACACCCCGACCGTGCCCCGATGATCGGCACCCTGATATTCGCGGTAGTCGAGCGTATTGGCGTTGTCCCGCAACGTCTTCACCATCAGATCGGTCGAAGCCTTCGGGATCACCTGATCGGCCGAACTCTGCGCAACCATCGTGGGCACCTTCAAGTGCAATTTGCCCGGATCCTGTTGCGCGAGATACATGGTGAGCGCGGATAGGTCGGCATCGCCGCGGAATATCCGGTTCGCGGGCACCGGGGTCACCTTGCGCAGCGCATCGATGCAGTCCACCTTCGCCGCGGACAGCAGCGGCTGCGCGTCGGGGGTAGTCCAGCGGGAGGGATCGAGGGACGAATCGGCGGCCTGGGCACCGAGCAGGATCAGGGGCAGGAACGGTTCGGCGACCTCGGCTCCCGGGTTCGCCGCAGCGAAATACCGAACAACCTGGTCGAATCCGCTGCCCGGCGCGATGGCCACCGCACCGCCGAGATGCAGTTCCGGTGCGCGCGCAGGTCCCTGGGCCGCGGTGAACAGCGCGGCCTGCCCACCCTGGCTGTGGCCGATCGCGAACCAGGTCGAGCCGACCGAGGAGTCCGATTGCCGGGCGGCGCGAACGATATCGGTGACCGCGTTCACCTCGGTGACGCCGTTGACGTACGGATGAACCCCGGGCGTGCCCAGCCCCTCGTAATCGGTGGCGGCCACGACATACCCCTTGGCCACCCACTCGTCCAGCGAGGTGTCCATCTCGGCGATGTAGCCGTGGGTCGGACCGCCGGGGAAGTCCGCCGAGGGAGCGCACGCGTCGGCGACGCCGGTCGTCCCGTGTGCCCAGCTGATCACCGGATATCCACCCGATGGCGGCGGCGTCCGCGGAATCGCCACGGTCCCCGAGACCACGACCGGCTTGCCCGTCGCGTCCTGCGAGACGTACGTGATCAACGCGGTGCGCGCGGCGTGCGGCAGCGCCACACTGCCCTCGACGGTCCGGGCGGTCAACAGCTCACCGGGCCGCAGCGATGCCGGTCCACGGCTGTCATCGGATTTCGTTGTGCTACAGGCTGTTACCGCAAGTACGACAGCGAGAGCCAACACTCCGGCGTGGATTGATTTCATGAAATAGTCTCCCGCGGTTCGGATTCCGTCCTGGCGCTGACCAGAGTGACCACGCACCGGACGGTTCGGCATGATGTTCCCGCTCACCGAGATTCGGCATACAGCGCATCACTCACCGCACGGGTCGCGGTGAGCACCAGCGGCGCAACATGTTCGAGCCGCACGCTGCGCACCTCCCCGCACAGCGACACCGCGGCCACCGGACCATCGGGCCCGCGCACCGCCACCCCGACGCAGCCGATCCCCGACACGGCCTCACCGCGCTCGTACGCGATCCCGTGCCGCTGCCTGATCCGATTCAGATCCTGGTGCAGCAGTGGCAGTTCGGTGATCGTCCGATCGGTGGTGCGGGTCGGGAAACGGCCACACAGCCGATCCACCTCCTCCGGATCGAGCCACGCGAGCATCGCTTTACCGCCCGCCGTGGTGTGCGCGGGCACTCGCCCACCGACCCGTGACGGCAACGTCGCGGCGAAGCGCCCGCCCACCTTGTCCAGATACAGACTTTCCCCGCGCTCCAGAACCGCAAGGTGCACAACCAATCCCGTGTGCATGTGCAGTTCGTGCAGCAGCGGGGCGGCCGCGGCGCGAATCAGGCCGTGCCGGTTGTCGCTACCGCCGAGCCGTCGGGCCCGCCCGCCCAGGCAGTACCCGAGATCGAGATGTTCGACCCAACCGAGCCGGACCAGTTGATCGAGTATCCGATGCACCGTGGAGCGCGGCAGGCGGGTGCGCCGCGCGACCTCCTGGAGCGTCAGCCGTGCGCCCGGCCCATCGATGACGTCCAGGATCAAGGTCATCCGCTCCACCATCGACGGCGGCAGGGCATGGCTCCCGACGACCGCCGACGGCGCGTCACACGAATCGACGAGCGTCATAGACACCTCCAAATTCGCTGGTCAAAGATCCACACCTTGACAAAACTGAAATTAATTCTTGAAATGTTAGCAGCGGGCACCCGAGCCCGGAAGCGCATTCGGCGGTCGACTCCCGCTCACCGGCACCCGCGCCCGATTCGTTGCTAGCCTGGACGAACCGGCGGTCCGCAGTGCCCGGGCGGACCGCCGAGGACAACCGGGCCCAGCGCCGGCGGCACCCGGATTCGCCGCCGTGGCAGGACCGAAGGGATGACAGTGCCGAGAATCGCCGAAGCGCGCGACGCCGCCGCGCCGAGTTCGCAGGAGCAGCACGCACGGCACGTCCGAATGCTCACCGCCGCTGCGGAACTGGCCTCGGAGAAGGAGTTGGCGCGCGTGCAGATGCACGACGTGGCCAAGCGCGCCGGGGTCGCGATCGGCACGCTGTATCGCTATTTCCCGTCCAAGACGCACCTGTTCGCGGCGGTCATGGTCGATCAACTCGAGCGGCTGGCGAGCAAATTCGCGCGCAGACCCGCATACGACTCACCGCAGGACGCGATGCGCGGCGTGCTGGTCCGGGCCACCCGGGGCCTGCTGCGCCAGCCCGCGCTGTCCACCGCGATGGTCATGTCGACCTCCACCGCCAACCACGACCTCGTGCCCGACGCGGGCCGGGTGGACCGGCTGTTCCGGCAGATGCTGCTGGACGCGGCGGGGATCACCGAGCCGACCGAGGTCGAGGTGACCTCGGTGCGGCTGCTGATTCAGCTGTGGTTCGGCGTGGTGCAGTCCTGCCTCAACAACCAGATCTCGCTGGCCCAGGCGGAATCGGATATCCGGCGGGCCTGCGAGTTGCTCCTGGTCGATCTGCGCACGAATAGGCCGGGCGATGCGGACGACATCGCTCCGGCCTCGTGAGGTCCTCGCTCAGACCGTGATGCCGCGCCGGATCAGTTTGCCGGTTGCGTTGCGCGGCAACAGTTCCTCGGTGAATCGCCAACGGCTCGGCACCTTGAAGTACGACAGCCGCTCGGAGACGTGATCGCGCAGCTGCTCCGCGGTGACCGCGCTGCCGGGCCGCACGACCACCACGGCGGACACCTCCTCGCCGAGATCCTCGTGCGGAGTGCCGATCACGACGCATTCCAGCACATCGGGGTGTTCGTCCAGGCACTGTTCGATCTCGGTGGGGTAGACGTTCTCGCCGCCGCGCAGGATCAGATCCGAACGCCGCCCGACCAACCGCAGCATCCCGTTCTCGAGAATGCCGAAATCCCCTGTCCGAAGCCATCGTTCGGGAGTGATCGAGGCATCGGTCGCCGCCTGGTCGTCCCAATACCCCAGCATCACATAGGGACTCCGCACACACACCTCGCCCTCGTCGCCGTCGGGCACCGGATTCCCTTCCGGGTCACGGATTTCCAGGCTCACCCCGATGATCGGACGGCCCAGGGTGCCCGGAAACTGTTCCAGCTCGGCGGGAGTCGCGACCGCGACCGCCGTACTGCATTCGGTCAGCCCGTAACTGTCCACCAGCGCCGCGCGGGCGAACGGAACCCGTTCGCGCAGACGCTCTTTGAAGGGGATCGAGGACGGCGCGGAGGCCAGCGCGAAGGCATTGAGCGAGGACAGATCGTAGTCGTCGAAGTCGCCGTACTCGGTCAGGCGGGCCGCCATCGCGGGCACCGCGCCCCAGTTCGTCACGCGCTCACGTTCGATCAGCCGCAGCACCGGGGCCACGCCGAACTTGCCCTGATACATCACCACCGCACTGCCGGTGACCAGTCGCGGCACGACCAGATTGTGCAGGCTCGCGATGTGGAACAGCGGCGAGGTGAGCAGGTACCGCAGGGGACTCGGCGCGACCGGATCGTAGGGCTGTCCGGTGAACGCGGCAAGTGCGGCGTCGTTGAACCGGTGGTAGTCGGCGACGGCCAGGATGTTCCGCTGCGAGTGCAGCGCGCCCTTGGGCCGGCCGCTGGTGCCGCTGGCGTAGACGATGGCAGCCGGGTCATCTTCGTCGATCTCGGTGTGCGGCAACCGAACTCCGGTGTTGCGCGCGAAGATCGCGGGCAGGTCCTCGGCCATCGTGAGCACGCGCACACCGGTGCCGGCGTCGGCGAGCACGGCGGCGCGTTCGGCGTCGGCGATCACCACCGCCGGACGGCTGTGCTCGATACCGAACGCCGCCTCCCGCGCCACCCACCAGCCGTTCATGCACACGGTGATCGCACCCAGCACCTGCGTCGCCCAGAACGCGATGACCCATTCCGGCGTGTTGGCCGCATAGATCGCGACGCGATCGCCCTTCCCGACACCGAACTCGTCGCGCAGCGCAACCGACAGCGCCGCAACCGAATTCGCATGCTCGGCAAACGAAATCCGCCGATCGGCGGTCACAAGATAGTCCCGTTCCCCCCACCGCACCGAGGCCTCCAGCAACTCGGCGACGGCCCGCCGCCGATCCCGCATCACCGGCATCACCACCCCGAGCACCGACTCCTCGACGAGCTCGAACGGCCCGCCAACCCCCACCAGCGCCGCAATCACCGAACTCGGGTCCCCCGATGATTCTGCCCGTCCACCCATCGTGAAGACCCTTCCGTCCCGCCGTACCTACCAGCCACACGATGGCACCAGTCCCCGCCACCAGCACGTCCCGGTACCGGTGAGCGAGACTCGCACACGGCACGGGCCGAGCTCCCCCGCTGGACGACGAACCTTTCGACGGCACGTGATCCATCGCCCAGCGGGTGATTTCGCGACTCCCGGGAGCCGGGATGCGTTACCGTGCCGCGAGCGCGGCGGGGCGCATGATGAAGTCTGGATCTACCTGTGCGACAAGCTCTTTGCCTGCCCAGGCTTCGGCATTGCGGATGTGGAATTGTACGGCGTGGCGTTGATAGGAGTCCCAGTCACGATCGATCGAGTCCAGTTCCGCGCGGACGGTGGCGAGGGCCTCGCGGTTTTCCGGTTCCAGGTCGGCGATGGGGCGGATGTCGCCGCGTTCGGCGGCACGGACGTGGGACGAGCGGCCCACCCAGCACAGGAGGTTGTCGCCGACCTGTTCGCGAAGGAAGGCGAGGTCCTCGCCGTCGCAGACCTTGTTGCCGATCACGGCGATCCTGATGCCGAAATCCCTTGCATAGCTGAGATATTGGCGATAGACGCCGACGCTGCGCAGGGTCGGCTCGCAGACCAGTGCGGTCAGGTCGAATCGGGTGAACAGGCCCGAGGCGAAAGAGTCCGCGCCCGCGGTCATATCGACCACGACGTACTCGCCGGGACCGTCGGCCATATGGTTCAGCAGCATCTCGGCGGCACCGACCTTGGAGTGGTAGCACGCCACCCCGAGATCCTCCTCGGCGAACGGCCCGGTCACCATCAACCGCACCCCACCGACCTCCCGCGCGCACGCGGCATAGATCGGATTCTCCTCGACCACACTCAACAACCGCGATCCGGTGCCCGGCGGCGTCGTCTTGATCATCGCCTCGGCGGAGGGAATCCGCGAATTGTCCCCGCGCAGATACCCTTTGATCAACGGCAGTTGCGCGGCGAGCGTCGGCAACCCCGCCGACTCCTGCTCCCCGAGCCCCAGCGCCGCCGCCAGATGCTGATTGATATCCGCATCGATCGCCAGCACCGGCACGTCCTGCCCAGCCAGATGACGAATGAACAACGACGACAGCGTGGTCTTCCCGCTACCGCCCTTCCCGACGAAGGCGATCTTCACCGCCACACTCCTCCCATAACTGTAACGACATTCATATTCGAAAAGGTCGCCGCGACTGTACCCGCAACCTCGGTCCACGCGACAGCGCGCCCCCGGCTCTCGAGGTGCGAATCGACAGAGCTCCGATTCAGTGCGTCGGCGGAATCTCCACGTCGCCCGGCAGCCGCAGCTCACTGCTGCGCGGGTTGTAATCGGCCTGCACCTTGTAATACCGCCCGTCGGGTTGGTACGCGGCGTAGAAGGTGAAAGCGTGCGCGCCGTCACCGATCAGCGGCGCACCCCGCACGAACCGCTCGAGCACCGGATCCAGCTGCACCGGGAAGGTTTCCCGAGAAAACCTGCGCGGGAAGCAAATTCGCCGCACACCGGGATCATCCCAGGAGAACGTGCGATAGATCGTATAGGCGTGCGCATCGAGGGCGGCCAACTCCGCGTCGGTCGCCGCGGCGAAGTCGAGCTCCCGCAGAATCGTGGCGATATCCTCCGGCGGCAGCTGACCGGGCGACAGTAACTGCGAGTACAGATTCATCGTCCGCCCTTGGAAATCCACCGCGACCAGCAGGAATTTCCCTCCGCCCCAACGGATCAGGTGCTCGGCGTTGGCCCGCACCGCCTCGGGCATCCCGGGCAGCGCCGAAATCCGCTGCACATCAAGCATTTCGCCGAGCGCCAGCCACACCTTCTGCACACCGGAACCCACCGCGACGTCGACACCGAACTGCACCGGCACCGCCCCCGCGACCGCGGTCAAAACCTGTTCGAGCGGGTGCCCGCCGAATTCGAGCAGCCCCGCCTCCCGCAACGCGACCGTCGGATCGGCGGTGAAGTTCATGAACCGCACGTTGACTTCACGCTCGCCGACCGGTTCGGTCGTGGTGCGCACCGCCATCAACGCATCCGGCGCGATATCGGACAGTACGTCGAGCACCGGTTCCACGCGCGTGGGCTCGTACGATGCCTCGGCCAGCCGCGCGTATTCCCGCAGATCTTCCCGAAGACGTTGAGTCACAGCAGATGTCGGCATCGGACCGGTTCACCTCGCACACAGAGTGGATGTCGAGTCTCCGGCACAGAATATCCCCGCGACGGCACTCGTCGGCGAGTATCGAGCATCCAGTATCCGGGTCACGCCCGAGCGGCCTCGACGAATGACCCGACGGCCCGCCGGGATAGATCCGGATCAGCCACGCGGACAACAGATCCGAGACTCACGCGCCCGCGTATCGAGAAGCGGCAACCGCCCCACCATCGACGAGCACATCGGTCCCGGTGACGAAAGACGCGTCGGGCCCGAGCAGATACGCCGCGGCCGCCGCGATATCCCCGGCGGTCCCCAACCGCCCGGTCCCCGACGCCTCGACCATCGCGCGCATGCCGGGCCCGGACTCGCCCGCCAGCTCCCGCCGGCTCATCGCGGTACTGATGACGCCCGGACTGATGCTGTTGATCCGCGCGCCCCGCCGCCCCCAAGCCAGGCTCGCGACCTGCACCCGCACCTGATTCGCGCGTTTGGCGATGCTGTAGGCGGCCCCGGGCGACGCCAGCTCCGGCCCGGCGAGAAACGGCAAGTCCAGCAGCTCATCCGGTGCGGTCGTCGCCAACGCGGCTTCCCACTCGGCGGGCAGTCGCCCGGTCACCAGCGCCCCGGCCATACTCGCGATCACCACACCGGCCCCGCCCGGCGCGACGACCTGCCCGAACTCCTCGAGCACCAATGCCACCCCGACCATGTCCACCGCCAGAATCGCCGCGGTCGACGCCTGCGCCGGAGACAGCCCCGCCGTATGCGCCACCGCCGTCACCGAACCCAACTCGGCGGCCCGGCCCGCCAGGGACGACACCGAATCACGCTGTGACACATCAACTTCCCGCAGGTCGACCAGATACCCGTCGGCCGCCAGCGCGGTACCGACCCGATCCAGCACCTCGGCATCGAAATCGGCCAGCAACACCTGCCGCCCCGCCCCGAGGCGACGCGCGATGGCCTCACCCATACCACCGGCCCCGATGACGACCAGAACCTCGCTCATCGCACTCCCTTTCCAAAAGCAATACGATTCGTCTCGCTATTGGCGGACATTACACGCCTCGTACGCTGACGGCCATGACCCAGTCCCGCCGCGGCCCCAAACGCAACGAGGCATCCCGCCGGGCAATCCTCGAAGCCACCCGCGACATCCTGCGAACGGACAGCTACGACCGCCTGTCGCTGGACGGCATCGCCCGACGCGCCGGAGTCGGCAAGCAGACCATCTACCGCTGGTGGTCCTCGAAGGCCGCGGTCGTGGTCGACGCGGTCCTGGACGGTTTCATCCCGACCCCGCCGATGCCCGAACCGACCGGGGCCGATATCGCCGAGGCACTGCGCGACTGGTTGCTGGCATTTCGCGAACAAATCGCCTCCCCCGCTGGACGCACCCTCTCCCAGGCACTCACCGGCGCGGCCGCGGTCGACGACACCGCCGCCACCCGCCTCTACACCCACTTCACCGGCCCCCTCCGCGACCATCTGCGCGAACGATTGGCCGCCGACACCGAACTGCGCCCCGACGCGAACCACCTCGCCGCCGCCGACGCACTGATCGGCGCGCTGATCTTCCTCACCCTGTCCCGCCAGCCCATCGACCCCGACCACCTCGACGGCCTGCTCGACGTCGTGCTCCGCGGCCTGCGCCACACACCCACCGAGCAGATCCGCACGGAGCGTTGAGAATTCACCACCGGAACCGAATTCCAGCCCGGATCGCGAACGAGCGTCTCGTCACACTTTCCGCGTCGACCCTCTCGAAGGATCCGGGCGTTTTCCGCACCTACCCCACCAACCACCACGCCGATCGATAGCAGACAGACATCGATCGAACCGCGAATCGCCGACGCTCAGGTCGCATTCGCCACGGAAACCCGTACTGTCGCAACGGCACTCGACCGCGCGCACCGCGACGGCCCGCTCGGACACCGGGAGTGACCTGCATCGAGCCACCGAATCCGAGAACGATTCGCAAGATGGCGAACGCCTGATGCTGTTCGTCATGAGCAGTCGGAGAATTTGTGGCACAATACAATTCGTGACACGTTCGGTCGAAAGCTACTCTGCGGCAACGACAATGGTCGATGCCCGCACTTCGGGCATTTCGGCTCGTCAACACCTACGCGTTGTCACGAACCCAACGGCGACAGACCATTCGACCCGCCACCCGGCGCAGTTCGAGCAACTGCGGTGCGGAAACAGGAACCGCGCGAAGGTGCGTGACGCATCGAGCCGCTGACAAGTGATCGTCCGGCTCCCGCCACCACCCCGCAGCACGCGGGCGAATTCGTGGCGAACCATACCGCAGCCCGGCCGCACCGCAACCAAGTTGCCGTTCCCATCGTCGTACCCGAAGGTCATCCGAGGAGTATCAAGCCGTGAATTCCCCACAGCCCACCAAAATTCATCGACCGGAACCGTCCCGGGCGATAGATATTGGCGCTGTCACGGAACGTGTTCCGATGTACACCCAGGAATTCGCACAGAATCCGCACGACTACTTCCAGTTCATGCGGCGCCACTACAACGACCTACCGCTCATACCGGTCTGGATAGCCGAGGGCATTCCGGCGACGCTGGCGATCAAATACGAGACGGCACGGCGAATCCTGCACGATCCGACTCATTTCCCCTCCGACCCGCGCAATTGGCAGCGGAAACTGCCACGCGATCGCCGGCTGGATTTCCTGCCGATGGTGGAATGGCGTTCGAACGCACTGCGCAGCAATGGCGACAGCCCGGAGCACAAACGCTACCGTGAGGCGACCCAGTACGCGCTCTCGAAGGTCAACCAGTTCGCGCTCCAGGACGAGGTCGAGATCCAGGCGCACAATTTGATCAACGCATTCTGCGCCGAGGGCGCCACGCCGGACCAACCGCTCGATCTCATCCAGCATTACATCGCACCGCTGACATTCACTATTCTGAATTACATGGTCGGCTCCCCGCCGGACATCATGATGCGAATCGCGAAGGCCAGTGCCGACCTGTTCGAGGGACAGGACACCGAGCAGACCAATGCCCAATTCGATTCGGCGCTGTTGGATCTGATCACACTCCGGCGGGCCGCACCCGGCGACGATCTCACCACCCGGCTGATCACGCACGAGAGCCAGCTGACCGACGCGGAAATCGTCCAACAGCTGGTGACCTGCCTTTCCGCCGGTACCCAGGGCCCCGCGGATCTCGCGGCCAGCACGATAAAACTGCTGTTGACCACGCCCCTGCACGAGCGGCCGATGACCAAGACCGCACTGAATCAAACGCTCGCCACCGACCCGCCGATGGCGAATTATCAGATCACCTATCCGAAACAACCGATCGCGGTCGACGGCGTGTGGTTGCCCGCCGACGAACCGGTGATCGTCAGCCTGATGGCGTGCTGCACCGATCCGACGGTCAACAACGGTGATTACCACAGCGACGGCTGGCACGCCGGTTTCGGATTCGGCCCGCACGAATGCCCGAAAGATGCCAAGAGTTCCTCGTTGCAGATCGTCGAGGGCCTCATCGATTGGCTTTTCGACATTCTCCCGGATGTCCAGCTCGCGGTACCCGAGGAGGCACTGGTGTGGCGGCCGGGACCATTCGCGCACGGCTTGCTGTCACTACCCGTCACTTTCCCACGAACTCCACCGATGATGCCCACGAGACGGTCGGAAAATTCTCAGTACTCGGGCTGAGAGGAGCAACGCCTCTTGATACTCCATGGAGCGAAATCTATGAGATGACGACGAATATCTGATCGAAACAGTTCCGGGGCGGCACGAATGTACCCCTCCCGGATGCAGCACATTCCGCGCCGGATCTACTTTACGGAGTAATACACGCATGTCCGGACGCGGATAATTACGGTTACCAGAGCGGATGTGTCATGACGACAGCAGATCTTCCCCGTCCCGCAGTTTCCGACGACGCAACACCCCCCGGCCACGGAACCGACCTGGGCCCCGGACCCTCCGAGCCCGTGCCGACCGTCGCCGCGTTACGACAGATGATCTTCGGCGAACAGTGGGCATTGCAGCAGCGATTCCGGGATGTGATCGCCGGACTCGAGGACGGACCGCGCACCGGGCTCGTCCAGGCGGACGAAGCCGTGATCGGCCCCGAACTGCTGCGCCTGGCACTGGCCCAGCTGGGCCACTCCGCCCGGGAGATCGCCGCGGACCACCAGCTCCGTGGCGCGCTGTGCGGTCACGCCCTGGTCACCGCGCCCCATATGGCCCCCATCCTGACCGGCCATTTCTCCCTGTCCACCAGCGCGATCAACCGCTTGGGCAACGGATCTCGCTATCAGCAGGACTGTCTGGCCGAACTGGACACGGCGCAGGCGATCGGTCTGCTGTGTCTGACCGAACTCGGCGGCACCAACGGCAACGACCATCGGACCATCGCCGAATGGGATGCCACCACCGACGGTTTCTGGATCTCCTCCCCCACCGCCGAGGCCTGGAAATTCATGCCGAACGCGGCCTCGGCGGTACCCAAGACCGCGGTCGTCACCGCCCGCCTGCTCGTGGACGGCGAGGACCAGGGCGTGCTGCCGTTCCTGTTCCGGTTGCGCACGGCCGAGGGACTGGCCGACGGCCTCGAGGTGGTCGCACTACCGGACAAAGCCACGACCGCGATGGATCACGGCATCTTCCGATTCACCCGGATGTGGGTACCGCGCGACGCGCTGCTCGGCGGCGACTGGGCCGTGCTGACGCCGGAGGGACGCTTCGAATGCGCTGTGCCACTGCGGCATCGGTTCCACCGCGCGATCGGCGTACTGGGTGACGGGCGGCTGGACCTGGCCAACTGCATCATCGCCGCGGCCCGCGCGGGACTGGCCGGACTGGTCAACTATTCGCTGCAACGCCGCCCCGGCCAGGGCATGCTGATGGCCGACCGGGACAACGTGCGCCTGGACGTGGTCTCCGCACTCGCCGCGGTCTACGCCACGAGCGTGCTGGGCCGCCGCATCCGCGACCTGCGCAGCGGACCCGACGCGGACGAGCATCCGCACGCGGTGTGGTCGATGATCGCCAAACCGCTGCTCACCTACACCGGACTCGAGGTGCTGACGACCTGCGAACAGCGGGCCGGCGCGCAGGGGACGCTGCGTTCGAACCTGTTCGCGGACTGGATCGGCGGCACCAAGGGGGCGATCACCGCCGAGGGAGAGAACCGCATCCTCCAGGTCAAGGTCGGCCGTCCCGAACTCGAATTCCTGTGTCTCCCAGGAACTCCCGAGCAACTACCGTGGTACCTGGACATGCTGATCCACCGGGAACACCGGATCGCGGCGAGTCTGCGCGACAGTGCACCCGACCCCGCCAGCTGCGCGCTCGGCCCCGAATCGGCCGCGGTCGAGATGGCCGACGCGACGAGTCAGCGGCTCGCCGCCACGGCCCTGTACCTGGAGTCGGTCGCCGCGACCGATCCGACCGCCGCGCGACTGGCCGAATCCGCCGCTGCGGCATACGCATTGCAGTGCATCCACTCGAACGCCGCCTGGTTCATCGCCCACGAGCAGATGCCGCGGGTGGCCGGGGAACTGCGTGCGCACCGCACGGTACTGCTCGATCACCTGACCGCCATGATCGAGGGATTCGCCCTGCCCGACCTGTCCTTCGCGCCCATCTTCTCCGAGGACTACATCGACGCCTACCGAAAGTTCACCGGCTGGGCGGATTCCGCTGCCGCCTGATCCGATGATCGGCGAAAGGTGCTCCCCGCCACGATGATTCGACCTCCGCAAGGCCGGAGCGTCGGCGGCGCGGAGCACCTTCGCGCGTGAGATCGAAATATTCGCTGTGTTCCAACGGATTTCGGGCTACAGTGCCTGACTGTGGAGTCCCCGGAACTCAACCCGCAGGTCGCGCACACCGCACGGGTCTACGACTATTGGCTCGGCGGGCACGACAATTACGAGGCCGATCGTCGCGCCGGCGCACGTTCCGAACAGGTGCATCCGCATGTGCGGGTGACCGCGCGACAGAATCGCAATTTCATGCTGCGCGCCGCGGAATTCTGTGCGGAGCAAGGTATTCGGCAATTCCTGGACATCGGCACGGGCATCCCCACCGAACCGAATCTGCATCAGGCCGTACAGCGGATCGACCCCACCGCCCGCGTGGTCTACGTCGACAACGACCCGATGGTGCTGGCCCACGCCCTGATGACCGGCACTCCGCAGGGCCGCACCACCTACGTGCACGCCGATGTCCGGCAACCGGATTCGATCCTGACCGCCCCCGAACTCCTGGCCACCCTGGACCCGACCCTCCCCACCGCACTGTCCCTGATCGCGGTGATGCATTTCGTCG
This sequence comes from Nocardia macrotermitis, assembly GCF_009604405.1. Lineage (GTDB taxonomy): Bacteria > Actinomycetota > Actinomycetes > Mycobacteriales > Mycobacteriaceae > Nocardia > Nocardia macrotermitis. The sequence continues at coordinate 5,527 of NZ_WEGK01000029.1, read as the reverse complement.
AGGACGAACACTCCCCCTACGACATCGTCGACCATCTCCTGTCCGCCCTGGCCCCCGGTTCCTACCTCGTAATGACCCACGCCACACCGGATTTCGGCCCCGAAATGGCCGAAGTCGAACGCATCTACCACGAATCCGGCATGCCCGGCCAGATCCGCACCCGAGCCGAATTCGCCCGCTTCTTCACCAACCTCGAATGGGTCCCCCCAGCCCTCACCACCCCCCACAACTGGCGTCCCACCATCGCCCCACCCGCCAAAATGGACAGCCAGGTCCAGTTCTACGCGGGGGTGGCCCGCAAGGTGTGAATCGGCGGCTCGTCACGGATCGACTCGGTAATCCGCGCCGGTGGCGGCACGGGATCCGCAACCGCGAATTCCCCGATTACCGAACTCCCACAACAGGTTTGAGGTTCACGCCCGCCGGTGGGCGGACTCGACGTAGTGTGCCGTCGAATCCGGTGACGTACAGCGCCCAGCGGTTGCCGTCCGGGGCGATTCGGACCGAACTCGGGCCGGTCCAGCCGCCGGACAGGCCCGTGACGATGGCGCACGAGCGGCCGGTGGCGGGGTCGAAGCGGTAGATCGCGCCGGTGAGCAGATCGTCGGTGCAGACCGCGCGGTGATCTGGGCTCAGTGCGAGACCTTCCGCGCGGGGTACCGGTGACCAGACCGGGCGGACAACCACCGGGCCACAGCTACGGCGACCACGCCCGCCGCGGCGATGACGTAGCAGAGCGCGGCCCAGTTCGCGATCGCGCCGTAGGTGGTGGCCGTCTGCTCGGATACCGCGCCCTGGTGCAGGAACAACCGGGCGACCGGGACGAAGTTCGTGCCCGCGTCGTCGGTGATATCGGGCAGAGTGAACGCGAAGGTCAGCAGCGCCAGATCCAGCGCGGCGAGCGTCGTCATCAGGGCCGCGCGCCATCGTCCGGCGGTACGGCGCAACATCGTCACCCCGAACGCGGTCGCGACGACAAAGGGTGCGAGGCCGATCAGACCGACGCCCATCAGAAGTAACAGCAGCAGCCAGCCGGGAGCCGCGAACCGTACCGCGATCGCGACGACCGCCACCGCCACCTGCGCGAGGATCGGCACGGCGGTACTGCCGCTCCGAGCGGCAACGGGTGCGGGAAGATGGCCGTGCGGATAGCCCGTCCACGCTGCGGAATACTCGAGTCGCGTCATACCTCCCAGCATCCCGACCCCTGGACCAGCGCGTATGCGTAGAACTACGCAGCCCGCACCCGATATCTACCCGGCATCTGCCCGTGCGCGAACCCGCACCGGATCGGCCACCTCCGCCGCGACGCCGACGCGGTATCGGGTCACTACCACCGAACCTGCCCGCTTTGGCAGAGTGGGGGCCGTGAACTCCTCCCCCGGGTCGACGTATCAGCCGCGACCGATGTCCAGCCGCACCGCTTATCTGCTGGGCGGTGTCGCGGTGGTGGTCATCGCGATCGTCGTGGCGTACGTGATGCACTCGAGCAGTAGCAGCAGTCCGAAGGTCCAGGCAGACGGGTACGGCGCGGTCCACGACACCGCTGTGAGCGCGCTATTGGATTCGGATGGCGCGATCGTGCTCGGTAAAACCAATCCCACCAAGACGATCGACGTGTACGAGGATCCGCTGTGCCCGCAGTGCGGATCGCTCGAACACTATTACGGGCAGCAGATCGCCAAGGAGATCGACGCGGGCAAACTGGCCGTGCGGTACCGACTGGTGAACTTCCTGGACCCGAAGTCGGGCACGAAGGACTATTCGACCCGCGCCATCGCCGCCGGAGACTGTGTCGCCTCCGCCGGTGACGGCCCCATGTTCTCGAAATTCCATCTGGCGCTGTTCACCACGAAGCAGCCCGCCGAGGAGGGCGGCAGCCTCAGCAACGAGCAGTTGGCCGCGATCGCCAAGGACGCGGGCGCCTCACAGGACGTGCAGCAGTGCATCACCAGCGGCGACCGTCTCGACGAGGCACGCGACCACGCCACGTCGGCGACGTCGGCGCTGACGAGCGCGATCAAGCAGGTGCAGACCCCGACCGTGCTGGACGGCGACAAGAACGTGGACACCGGAGATTCGACCTGGGTGACCAAGCTCGCGGGATAACCGCACTCTGCTTGCGGGACAACCGCATTCGGTCCGAACCGCCCGGACGGCAACCCCAGCCGTCCGGGCGGTGTCCGTTCGGCCCCGTGGCCCGGCTCCGGATCAGGGGTCCTCGTCGATCAGCGCCTCGTAGACGCGATTGCGCGCATCGGCGATGGCATTGACGGTCTCGCGCAACTGCCCCGCCATCGCGGCATAGCCGGAACCCGCTGGAGTCCGGTCGAGTTCGGCTTCCAGACGATGACGTAGCTTGTCGAGCGCGGCGATTCGTTCGCGTTCCACGGCGACGTCGATGACGGTCGGCGCCGGTGGACGGTCCGGATACGACATGTGCGGTGTCCTGTGGATCGCTACCGGACGGACATCCGGTTGCAGTACGAGCATCAGTGAATCCCCCTCAGCGACTTCGGTTTTCGAAAACGAGACGGCCGGGCGGTTCGTTCTCGGGCAGCATCGCTGCCGCCTCCGGATGGACGAACGCGCCGTGTTCGATCGGATAGGTCAGGTCGACGGTGGACAGGTGCGGTGGTGCGGGAACGCTTGCAGGACTGGGCCACAGGGCATCGAACGCCCCGATGTCGGTGTGCGGGAACAGATATCGCTCACCCTCGCGGAAGGTGATGTGCTCATCGCCGGTGGGACTCTTCCAGCGTAGCCGATCGGCATCGACACGGCGGACCCGCCACGACGTCTCGCCCCGGTCCGCGGCCGCCTTCAGCCGATGATGACGTGTACACAACACGGCGAGATCGGCCAGTACCGAACCCCGCCGGGCGGTGTCGCCCGGAACACCATGGTCCACCAGCGATTCCGAGGCAGGCATCGTGCACCCCGGAAAACGGCACACGCCATCGAGCGCGCGAACATCCCGCTCCTGCCGCCGCGTCGGCTCCGGTCGCGCGGACTCCCGCGCACCGGCCGGATCCTCGGCGCGCTCCGGAATCGCTTGGAACCGAGCGTATTCCGCGATCCGGCGGACGAGCGCGGCATCGATCGGACCGTATCCGGACAGGTGCGCCGGGGAATCCCGCTCACCCAGCAGCGTCTCGGCGGGGACACCGATCTGGATCAGCGGCCGCTGCGGCGCTTCGGATTCCGGTGCGGTGCAGCGTTTTCCACGCCCACAAGCGCAACGCAGCCGATTCGAACCATCGGCCAGCGCGACCAGCGCATCGGCCCGCCGCTGCGGCATCGTGCGCGGATCGGCCCGGCACACCTGCGAACTCATCTCCCGCAAACGCATCGCGACCGTCTGCGCACCGACCGCGGGCAGCAACCCCTCGAACACCGCCATACCGTCCTGCACGGCCTTGATCCGCACATCCCGATCACCCTCGCGCCGCTCGCGCCGCCGCTGCTCACCCTCGGGATCGAGCTTGGCGACCCAGCGCCGCACCGTCTGCCGCAGCCGCGCGGGCGTGAGCCGCTCCGCCACGTCGATCAGCGTCGGCTCGACATCCGCGAGCAACTCCTCCGGCAACTCCCGCACGTTCTCCACCAGCACCTGCGTTCGCGCCAGATCGATCCGCCCCGAGACGAACGCCTCCCGAATCCGCGGCAGCCGATCGAGCCCGATCCCGATATCGATCAACCCCGCCGCCACCCCCTCGGAGATCTGCACCGCCACCGAAGCCTCCGCCGCCGCGAACTCCACCCCCGCCCGCTCCACCCTCCGCCGCCGATACAACTCCCGCACCGCCAGCACCTCGGCAGCCTGCGCGAACGCCGCCGCCCCATGCGCCCGCCGCACCGCGTCGAGCAGCCCCTCATCGGTCATCCCCTGAAGCTCTCCGCTATCGAACATGCGTTCGACTCTACCCGTCGAACACCCGTTCCACCACCCCACTATCCAGGCGATTTGGTAGCAATTACCCCCGTGGTGTAACTTCGTTCAAGCCGAAGGGAAACACCCCGGAAGCACAGCACGGGGCTATGGCGCAGCTGGTAGCGCACCACACTGGCAGTGTGGGGGTCAGGGGTTCGAGTCCCCTTAGCTCCACCAAATTAGTATCAATCCGAACCGGTTTCACTAGGGCCCCGGCCAGCGGTTTTCCGCTGGCCGGGGCCCTAGTAGCGTTGGGATCGCCCCCAGTGGCGTTCGTGTGGGCCCGCGTGGCGTTCGTGCGGGCTGTGGTGGCGGTGGCATGCCCGGGGGTGGGTTGGGGGATCCGGAAGATGGGGATGATGGTGCCGGGGCCGGTGATCTTGATTTCGGCGACGAGCGTTTCGATCAGGGCTTTGCGGGTTTGGTCGCTGCCGTTGGTGATGAGTGTGGTGATGTGGTCGGCGACGTTGTTCAGGGCGGCCGGGGTGGGTTGGGTGGGGGCGTTTTCGATGGCGGCGATGAGTTCGTCGCGGCGGCCGGTGCGCTGGCGGACGGTGTCCCGCAGTGCGGTCAGGCGTGGGCCGACCATGTCCGAATCCATGGTGTGGTTTTCGAACGCGGTGAGATAGCGGTCGATCTTGGCGTTGGCGTCGGCGATCTCGGCGCGGACGGCGGCCAGTTCGTCGTGCTGGGTGGTGTGCGCGGCGCGGTGTTGGCGTCGGGCTCGAGCGACCGCGTCGGCGATGAGTGTGTGGTTGTTGCGGTAGAACGTTGCCAGGCTCTCGAGCACGGCGGATTCGGCGGCGTCCGCGTCGAGGCGGTAGCCGTCGCATTTGCTGCTGTCGTAGCGGTCGCGGTTGTAGCAGATGTAGTAGCGGTACACCTTGCTGCGGCCGTGGTTGCGTGAGCCGACCATCGCGGCACCGCAGGTCGGGCAGCGCATCTTGCCGGTCAGGTCGTAGTCGGAGCTGTTGGCGCGCAGCTGGGAGCGTTCGGCGTTGCGTTCGGCGGTGATGCGTTCGGCTTCGGCGAAGGTGTCGGCCTCGATCAGTGCATCGTGGCAGTCGGTGGTGGTGATGTCTCGGAAGGTGAGTTCGCCGAGGTAGATGCGGTTCGCCAGTATCCGCAGGATTTGGTAGGCGGACCAGGTTCCACCGTTGGTGTTGCGATGTCCGCGTTCGTTGATCACGCGGGCGATGGTTGTGGAGCCGAGCCGGTCGTGGGTGTAGAACTGGAATATGGTGCGCACGACGGGGGCCTCGTGGGGTGGCCCGTCCCCAATGGATGAGACCGGTCGGTATTAGAGTCCCTAAGATCAGAGATGTCCGGGTGACGCCCGGATGCCCAGGTCGGTGGGGTGTAGCTGATTAGAGTCTGCCTCTGTTGTGGCTCAACAGGAGTGGCTGCCCCACCGTCTGGACGCTCCGGCCACTGATTGAGATCTGAAGCGGTTCGTCGCTAGTTAGCCTCGCGCATTCACCGGAATTCCGACACCGTGTGTCGGTATGAGGAAAGGGTGCTCTGACCTGCGATAATTCGAGTTGTCTAGGTTCGAATATGGCAGTTGCAGGAGCACCCTTTCGGTGAGTCAGT
>NZ_WEGK01000028.1 GCF_009604405.1 Nocardia macrotermitis | reverse complement strand
TCGAATCCATGTTCGAATTCTATCCCGAAAATCACCCCCCGAACACCGCCACAGCGATGTGAAATCAGAATCTTCACCCTGGACAACCGACCGAATCACACACGCACACACCACCTTTCACCACCGATGAACTCGAGCGCATGACCACTTACCCGACCATCACCCGAATCGTGAATCACTGCATGGGTCGTGGCGGTTTCCTCGGCAAACGGATACGGCAACCGAGTTTCGACAGCGAAGCGGCCGTGACGGAATCCCGTCACGGCCGCTTCGCCGCGAACTACGGTACGACGACGTCGATCGACGCCGGGACGTTCGGGTGATCCGTGCGGAGGGTCGCGTGGACTCGGCCGCGGCCGGTGTTGGCTACCAGGATCGTCACGCTGTTGCGTTGGCTGGCGGGGACGAAGCGGGCTACCGTGCCGGAGGCGTTGGTGTCGAGGTTGTGCCAGTCCAGGACCGCGGTGACGTCGCAGGCCAGGAGTTGGGGGCCCCATTCGCTCGACAGGCCCTGGGAGACGCGGACCAGGACCGAATGGCTGGCGCCTTCCGCTTCGGTGTATTTGGCGAGGGGGCCGTCGAAGGAGTTGCCGCCCGCTGCGAGCATGCCAGGGCACATGCCGTTGCCCAGGGTCAGGACGGGGCTGAGGTTGAAGTCCGTCTTGTTGCAGGTCCGCGGGCCGACGTTGGACGATCCGAGCAGGCACGGACCGGCATCGGCGTTGGCGGGGGCTGCGACGGCGACGCCGGAACCGAGCAATGCGGCGGCGACTGCACCCAGGAATACGCGTTTCATCGTGTGGTGTTCCCCTATCTCTTGCTGATGAGCTGACGATATGAGGCAATGACGCTGGTCACCGTGGCGAAGAGCTGGGCGGATGGCCGACCGCTCCGCACGGGCGGTCGTCATTGTAATGAATGTTTCCGTTCGGTAAGGCTTGTTGCGGGTCGGGCACAGCTACCTATTCCGTAGCTCCAGGTCGGGGGCCCATTCGAAGGCCGGGAGGCCGTGCGGCATGGCGCGAGCCAGGATGACCGGCTCGTTCGCGCCGATGCGGACGGTGAGGCGGAAACCGTGGCGATCATCGGAGGAGTTCTGGGGTTCGAAAGCGACACAGGCGAATCCGGTATCCGGGCCCGAGGCTGCGGCGAGACGATCCAATTCCGTTGTGACGGAATGCCATTCGGCCGGATCGACGTATTGGCGCATCACCGAATGCCAGACGACCGTGAGGCTTCCGGGCTGTAATTCGGTGTCGGCGAGGAAGTTTCGGGCACCGGTCACGGTGATGTCGACGGGGATCTTCTCCGCCAACCGCAGCGCGCCGTCGAGCCGGGCCGCGCGCGCCAGCTGATCCGGCCAGACGTAGGAGCGCAGGGCGAGGGAATCGCGCGGCGACAACGGATCCAGCGGTGTCGGATCGCAACCACGGCGTTCGACGACGGTGAGGTGTGGATTTCGTCGCACCGCACCGGTCAGCCACTCGGGCACCTCGCCCCGCCAGGCGTCGGTGAGGCAGACCGGTGAATCCTGCGGTCCCCAGCCGATATCTCCACTCTCCCAACGGAAATGGTCGGCCCGCAGGTTCAATCCCCCGCTGGCGCCGAGCTCGAGGAGTCGCACCGGCAGCGGGTAGGCGTCGACCGCCGCGAGCAGTCCGGCCAGCAGTGGTACCGCTCGGCCGACCTCGTTGGTCTGCGGGGGTCGGGTGAGCCAGTCGCGAATCCACCCCGGATTGTCGATCACGGTCTGCCGGAACGGAATCCATGCCTCCGCCGGATCGCTCGGACGCACAGTAGCACCGGAGCTCGGATAGAAAGGCGCGAGATCGGTTGCGCCGCCGGATAATACGAGCGCGTGCACGCCTGCCAGCAGTCGCAGCGGCAGGGCGGCGTCGAAGCCGATGTCCTCGTATCCCGCCAGGATTTCCGCGCACGGCCCGTGTTCGGCGATATCGCGGGCGATCTCGCGCAGCAGCGAACCGTAGAGCGGGGAGCCGAGTTTGTCGCAGGCTTTCGCCTGGAGTTCGAATTGCGAGACGAGGTCCATGTACACACCGTGCGCCCCGGACGCACCGTAATCAATATTGATTAAGATCAACCGTCCGGCGAACGCACGCCGAGCACAACTCGCTACCGATGCGGTTCGGCACGCACATGCGCGCGCATCCCCTGCACGCCGAACAGGATCAGCAACTCGACCGCCTCACCGTCGGCACTACCCAGCCAGTGCGGCAGCGAGGTGTCGAATTCGGCGGCCTCACCGGGCGGAAGTACCAGGTCGCGCTCGCCGAGTACGAGCCGTAGCCGACCGTTCAGCACGTACAGCCATTCGAAACCGTCGTGCGTCTGCGGCGTCGGTTCGAGCGGTTCCGGCCGGTTGGGGATGATCATCTTGAACGCTTGGATTCCGCCCGGTCGCCGAGACAGCGGGATGAAGGTCATCCCGAATCGCCGGATCGGTTTCAGATGGATTCGGGGGTCGCCGGTGCGTGGCGCGCCGACGAGATCGTCCAGCGGCACGTTGTAGGTGCGGGCCAGCGGCAGCAGCAATTCCAGGGTCGCCCGGCGCTGCCCGCTCTCGAGGCGGGACAGGGTGCTCTCCGAAACCCCGGTCGTGGCAGCGAGATCCGCCAGCGTGATGCCGCGGTCGCGACGCAGCGCACGCAGCCGCGGGCCTACCGCGTCGAGCACATCCTCGGTTCCGCGATCCACGCGACCATCTTGCCAGAACCGCAAATTTTCGTGCCAGACGGTGGCGGGGGTGGTGACACTGGCCGCATCACGACTTGAAGGAGCCCGGATGAACACCACCGATGCGGTCACGTTCTGGAACGACGTGTACGCGAACCGGCCGACGGCGACCGCCCCGCGACCGAACGACCGTCTCACCGAAATCGTCACCCCGCTGCCGCCCGGAGACGCGTTGGACATCGGCTGCGGTGAAGGCGGTGACACGCTGTGGCTGGCGCGTCAGGGGTGGCGGGTCACGGCCATAGATATTTCGAGGGTGGCGGTCGATCGGCTTGCGGCCCTTGCACTTTCGCATGATCTGGGCGACCGGATCACCGCCGAGCAGCACGATCTGCGCGAGTCCTTCCCACAGGGCGCGTTCGATCTGATCTCCGCCCACTACCTGCACACACCGTTCGATCTGGACCGGGCGATCGTGCTGCGCGAGGCCGCGCACGCGCTGCGGCCGGGTGGGCGGCTGCTGATCGTCGACCACGGTTCGACCGCGCCGTGGTCGTGGATTCAGGATCCGGACGTCCGGTATCCGAGTCCGGGCGAGGTCGCCGACGGTCTCGCACTGGATCCGGCGCGGTGGACGGTCGAGCGGGCCGATACGCCGCGCCGCATCGCGACCGGTCCGGGCGGGCAGACCGCCGAGGTCACCGATCACATCCTGCTGATCCGCCGCGCGGCCTGAACCGACACTGCCCGAACCGATTTCGAAGGAGACCCCGATGCCCACGACCGCCCGTCGCGACACCCCACCGCCACGAACCGGAAGCAGCGAAACCGAGGTCCTGCGCGGTTTTCTCGACTACCTGCGGACCTCGATCGCCGGGAAAGTCGACGGCGCGCCCGAGCCACAGGTCCGCACAGCCGCGGTGCCATCGGGGACGAATCTGCTCGGACTGCTGCATCACCTCACATTCGTCGAACGCGCAATCTTCCTGGGAGACAACGTCATCGACTGGCAGGCGACGTTCCGGGCCGCACCCGAGGACAGCGTCGCCGACGTCGTCCACAGGTACCGGCACACAGTCCAGCGCGCAAACGACGTTCTCGACCGATGCACCGACCTCGACGCACCGGTTCCACGACCGGGAGATTCGGCTCCCAGCATCCGCTGGGCCCTCACCCACATGATCGAGGAGACCGGCCGCCACGCCGGTCACGCCGACATCCTGCGCGAACTCATCGACGGCGCCACCGGCCGCTGACCCTCGCCCACGAATCCCCGAGCCGCGCAGCCGGATTCACGATGTGATCGGATGAACCCATGACCACGCACCTGTTGTTCTCCTACGGAACCCTGCGTCAGCCCGAAGTGCAGCGCAGCGTCTTCGGGCACGAACTCGACGGCCGCCCCGACGAGATCACCGGCTACGAACTCGGCGAAGTCACCATCACCGACCCCGAGGTTCTCGCGGCCAGCGGTTCGGCCGTCCATCCGGTCCTACTGCCCGCAGATGTTGAAAAGGGCATTGCCGGAACGGTTTTCACGCTCGACGACGCGGATCTGCGGGCCGCCGACGACTACGAGGTCGACGACTACGTCCGCACCATGGCACCGTTGCGTTCCGGCGGCCGGGCTTGGGTGTACGTCTCGGCGAGCGCGCAATCCGCCCTCGCCGAGACGACCGACAGCTAACGCGAAGTGCCGGGCACGTTCCCCGCTCGTTTGTACTGGTGGAAGATCGGCGCGGTCTCCAGATGCCGCACGGCCGGGATGGTACCCAATCGCGCCTCGATGTAATGGTAGAGATCGTCGATGTCGCGGCAGCCGACGATCGCGGCGAGATTGGTCGCGCCGGTGGTCGCCGCGGCGAAGGCGACCTCCTCGTGTTCGGCCAATTCCGTTCCCACACTTGCCAACTCGGATGGCGGCACCGATAGCCACAGCATGGCCTGGGTCGGGTATCCGAGTGCGGCCGTGTCGATGTCGACATCGAAATACAGTGCCTTCGCCGCGCGGAGATTCTCCAGGCGGCGCTGCACCGCGGAGGTCGACAATCCGGTGGCCTCGGCCAGTACCCGCAAGCTGCTGCGCCCATCGATCGCCAGCGCCGCGAACAACGCCCGGTCGATATCGTCGGGTGGCGGGTGCGATGCGGCGGTGGTTGGACGGTCGGGACGCAATCGACCGATCTGCGTGGCGTCGAGTGCGCTGGCGCGCGGGCCCCACCCGGTGGCCCCGCCGAAGTAGGTGCGCAGCACGCAGTAGGCCGACACCGCCTTCACCTGCGCCACTCGGGGCAAGCGCCCCAGCAGGGCCGAATCCTGCCGCCGGTGCCCCGACGCCCTGGCGAAGCACACTATTTCGGTGCCGGCCGAGGTCAGGCTGACCCAGGAGGTGTCGGGCCGCTGTGCCAGCCCAGCCGCCAACGTCGCCGCAGCCTCGGGGACACATTGCAGGCGCAGCAACCACAGCACCAGCCCCGCGGTGTCCGGCAGGCCGACGACCCGCAGGATGCCCGCGGATCGCAGGCGGTGGTATCGCCGGGCCACGGTCTGATCGGAGACTCCGAGCACCTCGGCGACCAGTGCGAACGACACCCGCCCGTCGATCTGGAGGGCGTGGGTGATCTTCCTGTCCAGATCGTCGAGTTCAACGGAATTCACCGATCGGACGATAGCGGACATCGGATTCGTGCGAACACCGCCGCGTGGATGGAACCGGCGGAGTTCGCGGGGCACGGTTGAGACCGGGACGCGACATCAGGTTCGCGGTGAAATACGAAGGGACGCACCATGACCGAGATCCGCCCGGACACTGCGGATGATCGCCGGGCCCGGCCCGGACTTCGGATGCGAGCGGTGGTCGCGCTGTTGCGGGCGGGCGGTCAGCGGCGGATGCTCGGCAGCGCCGAGGGGGTGCATGCCGCACTGGTGAAGCGAGATCGGAAGGCGAAGCCCGTGAGGGTTCCGGGTTTCGTCCACAAGGCAGCGTCGGTGATGTGTGAGGACGTGGGTTCGTGGCCGGTGTATCGGGTGACCCCGAATGCCGTGGCGGCGGATGCCACGGTGGTTTTCATGCACGGTGGGGGTTTCATCGGTGAGGTCAAGCGGCCGCATTGGAGTTTCGTTCGCACGCTCAACATCTCGGTACCGGCCGAATGTGTGATGCCGGTGTATCCGCTGGTCCCGCACGCGCACGCGATCGAAATGGTCGCTACCGCAGCGGAGGTGCTGGCCCGCACGATCGAGCGGCGTGGTGCGGAGAAGACCGTCGTCATGGGTAATTCGGCCGGGGCGGGGCTGGCGCTGGCCGCGACGCAGGCGTTGCTGTCGCGGGGCGAACCGCTACCGGCGCGGGTCGTGCTGATCTCGCCGTGGCTGGATCTGAGTCTGTCGGATCCGGGGTTGGGGGCGTTGGCCGAGGTGGACCCGTTCCACCAGCGTCCGGGATTGGTCGAGATCGGCAGGCTCTACGCCGACGAGTTGGATACCCGTGATCCGCGGGTGAGCCCGTTGTTCGGGCTGGTGGCCGGGCTACCGCCATTGACGGTGTTCTGCGGAACCAGGGAGATGGCGTTGGCCGACGCGCGGACGTTGGTCGCCCGTGCGCGAACGGAAGGTGTCGATGTCGATTACCACGAAGGCCGCGGCTTGGTGCACAACTACGCGCTGATGCCCACGCCCGAGGGGCACGCGGCTACCGGCGTCATCATCGATGCGTGTCGTCGCGCCCGTTGACATCTCCGCGGCTCCGGCAACTGCATCGGTTGCTGGACAACGACTTTCGAATACCGGACATTGCGCACGGATACCCGGCGCCGGTGCACGCCGGGTATCCGTGGATGGCGGCTCAGTACGGGACGTCTCGCCAGAGGCGGCAGGTGCCGTCCCAGTAGTACTGGGTGCATCGCCACTGGTACTGCCAGATCCATTGCCAGTGGCCGCAGGCTCCGCTCGAGTAGTACCAGTTGCACCACCAGTAGCCGTCGTGCACCGGTGTGTGGACGGCGCGGGCGGGGACCACGGGTGGGGCGGGGGTGGCCGCGGCGGCTTCGGGTAGTGCGCCGAAGAGCAGTGCCGTGGCGATCGCGGTTCCCCCGAGAATCCGTGTGATGGGCCGAATTCCGAATTTTGTGATCATTTTTCCGTCTCCCGAGATATGTCTCCCCATGCGTTCAACGGTAGAAACGGATACCGTTCGAGAGAACGGATATATCCGGATGTGAACATAAACAGCCTGGTCACAACGCTTTCCGAGGTTTCCGGCCCGGAATCCGGCAGAAATGTCGGATGCTCCGGAAATGATCACCGGATTCCTCGTTCGTCGCGTCAGTTGCGTCGCGCGAATTGGGCCGGTGTTTCACCGTATTGTTTCTTGAACGCACGGATGAAGTGGCTGCTGTCCGCGAAATGCCAGCGCGCGCCGACCTCCGCGACGTTCGGGCGGCCGCGGGATGTGGTCAGGTCGAGGCGGGCCTGTTCGAGACGTCGGCGGCGGATGTAGGCCGCGACCGACTCCTCGAGCTGGGCGAATGCGCGATGCAGGGTGCGGCACCGAGACGTTCGGTTCGCGGGCCAGCGACGCCGGCCGAGCACCGCGGCGGGCATGACCAGCACCCTGGCCCGCGAGCCCCGGCTCACATCCCCACATATTACGTTTCTAGCGTATTATAAATATTACAGATTCGTAATACAGGAGGTGGGATGGCGACAACCGTAGAGATTCCCGAAGAGGTGCTGGCCGAGGCGATGCGGCTGACTGGGCTCGGGACGAAGAAGGCCGTGATCAACTTGGCCATGTCGGAACTCGTGCAAGGTTACCGTCAGCGCGAAGCTCTCTCCCGGCTGGAACGGATGGACCACAATCCGTTCCTGACGCCGGAAGAGCTCGCTGACATCGCGCCGAACGAGCGGTGACCGCTCCGAACGATCAGCCGAGTCTCTACCTGCTCGACAACTCGGTGATGTCGCACTTCTGGAACAGCTCGACGATCAAGCACGCGATCAGACAGTTGGCTGTGAGCGGATCGCTGTGCGCCTGCACAGTAACCATGGACGAAGCCCGCTACAGTGCGCGGAACAAGGCCGACCTAGCGGTTGTCACCGAGTTGTACGGTAGATCGTTCCGCTGGCTCACGGCCGGAGTCGAGGTCGAGGCCATCGTGGCCGATATCAGATCCGCCCTGTGGTCGATTGGCGCCGGCCGGGGAGCCCAGACTACGGATGTCCAGATCGCCGCCACCGCAATGCGGCACAACGCGATCGTCGTCCACAACGACACCGATTTCATCACTATCGGCCGGGCCGTCCCAGAACTGAAGCAGCTACGCATCCGCCCCGAACACCCGCAGTAGCGGACCTGCACGCCGCGTTGACCTCGAGGCGTTGACTCGGCGCGAAAGACACGGATTAGGCTCGGGGTGTGGACGTGACCGTCGCGCATCTTCGCAGCTTTCTGGCCGTTGCCGAGGAATTGCATTTCGGGCGGGCCGCGGAGCGGCTCAATGTGAGTCCTTCGTCGTTGAGTGAGCATGTGGCGACGTTGGAGCGGCGGTTGGGGCGGACGTTGTTCGTGCGGACCTCTCGGAGTGTGAGTCTCAGTGGTGATGGGAAGCAGCTGATTCCGTTGGCGCGGAACGCGGTTCGTGCGGTGGACGAGGTGGTCGGGTGGGCGCGGTCGGATCAAGGGGCCGAATTGCGGGTCGGGGTGGCGGTTTTCAGTCCGCAGTCTCGGGCCATATTGACCGCGGCGCGTGCGGAGATGCCCGAAATACAGTGGCAGGTCAAGCAATTGGGGTTTTCGGATCCATACCGGGCGTTGCTCGATCGGACCGTCGACTGTGCGCTGATTCCGGACGACGGCGCGGTTCCGGAGGCGATCCGCGCGACGCCGCTGTGGACCGATTCGTGTGTGCTGATCGTCGCGGACGGGCATCCGCTGGCCTCGCGGGAGGCGGTCACGGTCGCCGAGCTGGTCGATCAGACCTTCGTCACGGTGAGTGATGCGCGGACCTCGGATCGCTGGCTCGGGGATGCGCTGCGGGACGCCCCACGCACCCTGCCGATCGCGCACAACTTCGACGAGGTGCTGGAGCTGTGCGCGGCGGGGATCGGGGTGAATATCGCCGGGGCGCACGGCAGTCACATCTATCAGCGGCCGGGCGTGCGGTTCGTGCCCATCTCCGATCTGGACGAGCGGCCGACGCATCTGTGCGTCGGCGTGCAGCAGTCGACGCCCGCGCTGCGGCGCTTCACCAAGTTGGCCGTGCGGGTCGCGCGATCATCCGGCTTTGCCGAATGATGCTTCGGAACTTCCCGCTGGTCCTCGGTACCGGAAGTCCGGAAAATCGAAGGTGTGCAAAATAATTCGGTATCCGTCACACGGGATCTGCCGTATGCCGAGAGGGCTACCGGCACACTGCTTCTCGACCTCTACGCCCCGACCGCAACCAGTGCGCCGACGCCGGTCGTGATCTGGTTGCACGGCGGCGCGTGGTTCACCGGCGATCGGACGCTGCTGCCCGACCCGGCCCGATTCTTCGTCGCACGCGGTATCGCGATGGCCTCGATCGAGTATCGGCTCAGCGGTCAGGCCGTATTTCCCGCGCAGCTGCACGACGTGCGATCGGCGATCCGGTATCTGCGCGCCCAGGCCGACACCTGGAATCTGCGGTCCGATCGGATCGGGCTGTGGGGGTCCTCGGCGGGCGGGCATCTGGCCGCGCTGGCCGGGCTCACCGGACATCTCGAACGGCTCGACGGTGAGGCCGAATCCGGTGACGCCCAGGTCACCGCGGTCGCCGAGTCGTACGGTCCGACCGATCTGACCATGGCGCGGGCCCTGCTGCCCGACGGCAGACCCAGCCACGAGGCCGCGTTTCTCGGCGGACCTCCCGAACAGCGGCAGGCGATCGCACTCGCCGCCAGCCCGTTGCATCAGGTCGCGGCCGCCGCGCCGCCGTTCCAAATCTCGCACGGCACAAGCGATCCCGTCATCGCACACGAGGAGAGCGAGCGGCTGCACGCCGCGCTGATCGCCGCCGGTGTCGAGAGCACCCTGTACCTGGTCGAGGACTACAAGCACGGATTCCTGAATCCGGGCGGGCGGATGGAGGCCGGTCTCACCGACGTGATGGACGACGGCCGGCTGCAACGCGAGGGCCGGGCCGCGGCTCGGGTCCGGCGCGCCGGCCTCCGCGATCAGCCCACCACCTTCGGTTTCGACGACATCGGCGACTTCTTCGTGCGCCACCTATCGGAAGGACACACACCATGACGGTCATCGACCTCGAGGCGATGCACCGCACCCGCCCGCTGCTCAACGCGTTGCCGGGCGAGCCCGCGCCCTACTATCTGGCCAGCGGCGAGGGGCAACGTTACGAGATCGACGGACAGCTCTGGACGGTGATCGCGCGACCGGCCGACACCGGCGGACTGTTCGACGCCGCGTTCATCCTGGGGCCACGCGGGGCGGGCGCGCCGTTCCACAGCCTGGCCGCGCATCAGCGCACCTACTACGTCTTCGACGGCAGTGTGCAGTTCTGGTTGCCCGGCCGGAGTCACGTTCTGGCGCAAGGGGATTCGATTCACGTTCCGCCCGGTGTCCCGGTCGCGTACCGCATCCTCGGGCACGGTAGCCGGATGCTGTTCTTCTCGGCTCCCGGTGGTGCGCTCGACGTCCTGCTCGACGACGACGCGCTGGCCCAGGCCCGCGTCGAAGCCCACATGTACACCGAACGCGCGCAGGCCGCCGAGCAACTGCTGCTCCCCCGCGGCGCGCGCCGCCACACCGACGAACCCTTCGCCGCCGCGACCGACGACTGGGACGACGCGCTCCCCGACGGCGTCGAACCGTACTTCCTGCGAGCCCTGAGCGGCGAACGATTGGACTGGCCCGACGCCATCCAGTCGTTCGACGTCCGCGGGCGCAACACCGGCGGCCGGTACTTCTCGGTCCTGTCCGCCGCCGCACCCCAGCCGTATTTCATCCGGCACTTCCACCAGCACCACACCGAGAACTTCTTCTGTATGTCCGGCCGAATCTGGTTGTACGCCAACGGAGAAGAGGTCCTACTGACCCCCGGCGACTTCGTCCACGCCCCCGCCGGAACGATCCACACCTTCGCCATCGAACAACACGGCACCCGCCTGCTCGGCATGCTCACCAGCGACATCTTCGAACCGTTCTTCGAGGTCACCGGCGACCGCACCGACCTGCACACCTACACCGAGGGCCTGCTCAGCCCCGAACTGTTCCAGCAGCGCCTGGCCGCCAACGCCGCGAATCTGGACGTCGTGGTGGTCGGCCCACCGCCCACCCGCACCCGCGCACTCGACCTGTGAGCAGAGCGGCGTCGACCGAGCGAACCTTCGAGCCGTTTAGGCTGAACCCCATGGCTCGCTACGTGATCGACGCCGTCACCCTGCTCCACCTCGTGGACACCGAACTCCCCATCGACCCGAGTCACCAGCTGGTCGCACCGAACTCGATCCGCTCCGCAGCGCTGCAACTGCTCCTCGGGCGGGTCTATTTCGCAGGTAGCGCGAGGGTCGCGGTGTCGATGACCGCTGGCGGGTCGTCTCGAGCTTGGACGCGGTCCGAAGCGTTCGTGAAATGTGAGCAGCTGGCTCAGGACGGAGAGTGCACGCCGGGCCGGCGAGGTTGTTTTTGCAGGTTGGGCGATGCGTTGCGGATGCGGGGTACTCGGCGCGGCGGCTGATGGAAAGCGAGTTTCGTTGGGGCGCAGAATTATTCACAATTGAGGGCATGAGCAAACGTGATCCTTTTGTGCTGTTGGACGGGCGGGCCGCGGGGGTGGTGCGGCGGTTGCATTCGGGGAATGACCGGCAGTTGCCGCGGATGTTGGGGCGGCTTGCGCGGGATCTGCCCGCGCTCGTGCTCGGGCGGCCGCGGCGGGCGGATGCGGATGCGCCCGAGCGGTTCGAGGATGCGTATCTGGCGTTGGGGCGGGAACAGGCCGCTTTCTGTTATGCGCAGGCCAGGGCGGTGCGGGCGCGGCGTGTGGTGGAGTTCGGGACGTCGTTCGGGGTTTCGACGATCTGGTTGGCGGCGGCGGTGCGGGACAACGGAGGTGGGACGGTGATCGGTACCGAGATGGTGGCCGCGAAGGCCGAACGGGCGCGCGCGAATGTGCGGGCGGCGGGGTTGGCGGATCAGGTCGAGATTCGTACCGGGGATGCGTTGGAAACGCTGCGTGACCTCGAAGAACCTGTGGATCTCATGCTCAATGACGGCTTCCCGGACGCGGCCCTGGACGTCTTGCGCCTCATCGCGCCCCGCCTGCGCACGGGGGCGGTGGTGATCACGGACAACGTCGGGGTGATGCGCGGCGATTACGCCGAGTACGTGTCGTGGGTGCGGGATCCGGCCAACGGGTTCGTCTCGGTTCAGGTGCCCTACAAGGGCGGCACCGAGGTGTCGATCCGCGTCGGCTGACGAAAACCGTTGCGCCGCTAGCGATCTCCGCGCAGATACCGGGTCACCATATCGACCAGTTCGTTCTCCACCGCCTCGATCGTGGTGGTGCGCGGATCGGCCATCAGCTTGTGCGTGTTGATCTCCACGGTGAACACGATCAGCTCCGCGGCGATATCGAGGTCGCGGACGTGCACATCCGGATGCCGGGCCAGCAGATCGCGCACCTGACCGACGCGCACGGTTCCGTGCCGGTCGATGGTGTCGAGCAGATGCCGCGACATCGGGGCCTGCTCGATCATGATCCGCAGCAGGCGCGGGTCGTCGCGGTGGCTGTCGACGGCGTCGCGGACCAGCGCCCGCACCAGCGCCTCGAGACTCCCGGGCAACATATCCATCTGCTCGGCCGCGGCCCACTCACCGCGATCGACGTGCCGCACCAGCAGTTCGGCGAGGATCGAGTCCTTGTTCGGAAAGTACTGGTACAGCGAGCCGATCGAGATCTCGGCACGTTCGGCGATGCGGTTCGTGGTCCCGGCGGCATAACCGTACTCGCCGAAGACCTCGACCGCGGCGGCGAGAATGCGTTCCCGGGTCAACTCCGCGCGCACCTGCCGCGGCGTGCGCCGGGGATCGAGGCGGCGGCCCGAGGACATCCGAATCCTCCCGGAAATACGATCAGCGAATTCTGGGTCACATGATGCCCGATGCGGCCGGACCCGTGCCACATCGGTGACGTCCGGTTACGGTTGCCGGATGCCTTCGCGTCCGCGCCTGCCTCGGCTTCCCGAGCTCACCCCGCCGCACGATCCCGGCCGCGGTTACTCGCAGCGGGAGATCCTGGACGAACTGCGGCGGCTGATCCTGGACGGCAATGTGCCGCCGGGCGCGGGGTTGCCGCTGCGCGAGTTGGCGGACCGGTTCGCGGTCAGTGTGATCCCGTTACGGGAGTCGCTGCAAACGCTGATCGGCGAGGGACTGGTGGAGCATCGGGCCAACCTGGGTTACCGGGTGACCCAGTTGACCGCCGCCGAACTGCGCGAGCTGTACATCGTGCGGGAACGGCTGGAGTGGGTGGCGCTGGACGCCGCGGTCGCGGTGGCCACACCCGAGGATCACGACCTGGCGGCCGCGGCCCATGCGCGCATGGAACAGGCTGTGCGCGAGGATGATTCGAGCGCCTTCCATCGTGAGAGCCGCACGTTCCATCTGGCGCTGACTCGTCCGTCGGGGATGGCGCGACTGGTCCACATGCTGGAATCGGCCTGGAACATCACCGAGCCCGTACAGTCGATGGTGCACGTCGATGCCCGGCACCGCGTGGAGTTGCACGCCGATCACGGCCGGATGCTGGCGGCCTTCCGCGCCGGTGACGCGCGAGCACTGCTCGCGGCCGCCGAACTCCACCACACCAGACTGAATCATGTTGTGGCGCAACTACCCACCGACGCGGGGCTGTTCATCGATCCGGAGCCGTGAGTCCGAACCGCGGAGCCGCACGAAAAGATATATTCCTCCTGCAACACGCAGGCAATACTGCCGCACTAGCGTCACAGATCACCATCCCGTTCTCTTTCCGGGATTTGCTAGATCGGACGCGTGAGATGACCGAAACCGTACCGCCGCAACAGATATCGACGACCGCCGACGACGAGCCGGGCTACAGTCCGCGCCTGGCCAACGCGGATCTGACTCCACTGTCCGAGCAGACGTGGAGCACCTACAATATCTTCGCCTTCTGGATGTCCGACGTGCACAGCGTCGGCGGATATGTCACCGCCGGTAGCCTTTTCGCGCTCGGGCTGGCGAGTTGGCAGGTGCTGGTGGCGCTCGTCGTCGGAATCGGCATCGTGTATCTGCTGTGCAATCTGATCGCCAAACCCAGTCAGCGCGCCGGTGTTCCGTATCCGGTGGTGTGCCGCAGCGCATTCGGGGTGTTCGGCGCGAATGTGCCCGCCGTCATTCGCGGGTTGATCGCGGTCGCGTGGTACGGGATCCAGACCTATCTCGCCTCGGCCGCGCTGGATGTGGTGTTGCTCAAGCTGTTTCCGGGACTCGCGCCGTACGCCGAGGTGAAGGACTACGGATTTCTGGGGCTCTCGGCATTGGGGTGGGCGAGTTATCTGGTGCTGTGGGTGTTGCAGGCGTGCGTGTTCTGGCGGGGTATGGACGCGATCCGCAGATTCATCGACTTCTGCGGTCCCGCAGTGTATCTCGTGATGTTCGTGCTGTGCGGATATCTGATCGCCAAGGGCGGTTGGAGTCGTATCGATCTGAATCTGGGCACGGTCAGCCACCACGGTTGGTCCGCGTTCACGGTGATGCTGGGGGCGATCGCGTTGGTCGTCTCGTATTTCTCCGGTCCGATGCTGAACTTCGGCGACTTCTCCCGTTACGCAAAGAGTTTCGGCGCGGTGCGGCGCGGCAATCTGCTCGGGCTGCCGGTCAATTTCCTGGTGTTTTCGCTGCTGGTGGTGGTGACCGCGTCGCTGACGGTGCCGGTGTTCGGGCAGTTGATCACCGATCCGGTGCAGACCGTGGCCCGCATCGACAGCACCACGGCCATCGTGCTCGGCGCGCTGACCTTCACCGTGGCCACCATCGGCATCAATATCGTCGCCAATTTCGTGGCACCGGCCTTCGACTTCTCCAATGTCGCGCCGAGCCGGATCAGCTGGCGGGCCGGCGGGATGATCGCCGCGGTCGGATCGCTGCTGATCACGCCGTGGAACCTGTACAACAGCCCCGACGTGATCCATTACACGCTGGAGACGCTGGGCGCGTTCATCGGGCCGCTGTTCGGCGTGCTGATCGCGGACTATTTCCTGGTGCGCAAGCAGCGCATCGTGGTGGACGATCTGTTCACGATGTCGCCGGAAGGCACCTACTGGTATCGCAAGGGGTATCACCCGGCCGCGATCATCGCGACGGTGATCGCCGCGGCGGCCGCGATGTTTCCGGTGCTGACCGCCGGGCATCTCACGGGTATGTACACCGCGGCTCAGTACAGCTGGTTCATCGGATGCGCCCTGGGGCTGCTGATCTATCGGCTGCTGACCCTGCGGTCCTCGGAAGTGGCTGTGCCACAAGAGAGTTGAGACGATGAAGATCCGTGTCATCAATCCGAATACGACGGCATCGATGACCGCGGCGATCGAGCGGTGCGCCCGGGCCGTCGCCGGTCCGGGCACCGTGGTGGAGGCAGTCACCAACACCATGGGGCCCGCGTCGATCGAGAGTCACTACGACGACGCGCTGGCCGTGCCCGGATTGCTGGCCGAGATCGTCAAGGGCGAGGCCGACGGGGTCGACGGCTACGTCATCGCGTGTTTCGGCGACCCCGGCCTCTACGCCGCGCGGGAACTGGCGAGCGGCCCCGTCCTCGGTATCGCCGAGGCCGCCATGCACACCGCCAGCCTGCTCGGCCGCGGATTCAGCATCGTCACCACCCTCGAACGCACCGCACCGCACGCCCTGGACCTGGCCGAACGCTACGGCATGAGCCGCTCCTGCCGCGGCGTCCACGCCACCGACATCCCGGTTCTGGAACTGGATGATCCCAAGGCGCGCAACGTTATTGCCGAGGAGTGCCACGCCGCGCTGGCCCGCGACGGGTCCGACGCGATCGTGCTGGGGTGCGCGGGCATGGCGGACCTTTGTGAATATCTGACTGCCGAGACCGGGGTGCCGGTGATCGATGGTGTGGCCGCGGGGACCGTCATGGTGCAGGCGCTGGTCACGTTGGGGCTGCGTAAGTCCGGCCGGGGTGAGTTCGCCGCGCCGCCGGCCAAGCAGTACAGCGGGGTGCTCGCCGAATTCACGAGGTGAGGCGCGGCCGGGATCGTCAGCGCGGCAACATATCCAGCCAATGCTCCAGGCGCACAACCGATTCGTCGGGAGTCAGTGCGGTGAAACAGATCATCTCCATGAGTTCGGAATAGACGTCGACATCCTTCTCACTGTCTATGTACAACGCACTCGTATGTTGTTCCAGATAAACGATATCCGGCTTGTCCTTATCGCTGAATCTGAGGAGACTGAACGGCCCCGGCGGGATAATTCGCGACTGGGATCGCGGGAGGACCTGAATGGTGACGCTGCTCAGGCGGCTCTTCTCGATCAAATACGCAATCTGATCGCGCATGATCTTCGGGTCCGCGGGCCCACGATCGAGAGCGAACTCGTCTATCACCGCCCACAATCTCGGCCCCAGCGGATCGGTGAGAATGTACTGGCGACCTTTGCGAAGCCGCACCTTGCGCTCGAGGCTGCCGACATCGCCGGGGACGGTGCCGATGACCGCGCGAGCGTAGTCCTCGGTCTGCAACAGACCCGGAATGAACTGCGCCTCATAGGTTCTGATGGCATCGGCGTTTCGCTCGAAGTGGAGATAGTCCCGGAACCAATCCGGCAGCACGTCTTCGTAACCGGTCCACCAGCCGGAAAAACCCGCCTTACGCGCCAGCGAGAGGCATTGACGGCGAATAGCGGGATCATCCACACCGTAGAGCATCAGCAAACCCTGCAATCTCCCCTCGCCGAAAGCCGTGCGGCCGAGTTCGAAAGACTTGATATCCGAACTCGTACATCCGAGCCGGCCCGCGACGTCTTCGGGGGTCAGCAGTCGCTCTTCACGCAGCTTCCGCATATACCGTCCGAGCGCGATCCTCAGCACGGTCGGATTCATACCCTTCGGCTGCGCGACACGCGTCGCGGCGGGCTCGGACGGCGAGACGCCCGCCGTCGAGTACACGATCAGCGCCTTGCCGATCTCGTTGAGCGCCTGGGCAAGACGGCTACCCTGATCCATGCTGCCCGGCCTCGCAAGCTCTCCCGCGATCGCGTAGGCGTCACTCAGCGCGTGCATCCACAACGCGGGAAGCGACTGCTCGTCAGCGGGAACCGCTTGTTCGCCGTAGGAGGGTTCGAGCGTCGAGACCGGCTCACCACCGGTGAGGATCGCTCGCGCCGAACCCGACTTCCACAGCAGCCCTTGCTCGAGACGATGCAGCGTGCGATCGCTCACCTTGCGCGCGGCTCGCTCCACATCGCCTAGCACTCGGATGCTCAGGCCCGTGGACTCCGCTAAGGCCTCGCGGGTCGACATGCCCAGCTGCATCCTGCGAGCCCCTACGTAACCAGCCAAACGTGCCCAGTCGCCAGCCGTATCCATAGTGGCACTATGCCACTTCATGCCTCTATATTGACAACATCCGGTCTGGATATCGCCGTAGCGAGCGATCGCGAAACATCTTGATCCAGAGCAATTTACGCCCTGCCATGGAACGTCACCTGCCGATACCCAAACCTGTACTCACCAGTATCCGACACAATGCTTTGCTCAGATCCAGCAACCAGCCGAGGTGCGGTTTGCCTAGACTGGATCCGGGGCTACGATGACCCCATGCAGCAAGCGCCGACCGGGCTGAGGGCCGCACAACACAAGCGGCCCAACATGATCCACATGGTCGTTCAAGAGGTGCACTACACAGAGGTCCACACTTCGACAGACCTGCCCCCTCGGCGCTTACAGCAGCACTGACAACATCCCTGGCAATGTACGGGGCGGCACCCTCGACGCACTCCCGCAT
The DNA here is from genome assembly GCF_009604405.1 of Nocardia macrotermitis. GTDB lineage: Bacteria > Actinomycetota > Actinomycetes > Mycobacteriales > Mycobacteriaceae > Nocardia > Nocardia macrotermitis. Next base: position 40,851 of record NZ_WEGK01000028.1, on the reverse strand, counting down.
CGCCGAATACCCACTTCCCGCTCGATAGCGGGATGCAATAACCACAGATACAGGTACGGCCTCACCCAGTCTGGAAACGAAAGTGAGGCCGCATTGCCCTGTGTCACCGAATGATCCACTAGGCGAGGTGATGTTATCGAAGAAGCTCGTCCAAGCCCGACTCGGGGCTACCCACACACGGAGTCGAACTGCTGCCCACCTGGCAGCAGTGGCTGACGGCTGCCGCTGCGGAAGTGTCCGCAGCGGCAGCCCGCCACGATCCCACGCACTCGACGTGCGGGATCGATACCGCCGAAACCGCTCCGTGCGCACGTAGGGACACGCATATCTGTTGCGTCCCAAGCTTTTTCTCAACATCATCTCGATTGGAAAGAATTTCAAATGAATACGACTGCGCTCTGCGCGTCACTCGCAGCCAGCTTCACTCGCACTCGACCTCTCGACACCCTGCCTTCCCATTGGCAGTCGCTCGGGCCGTCCAGCCGCACTACCCGAGAGCGAGTGAGCGCATGAACAACTTCCACCACTGGATCCGCAGACTGTTCGCGGACCGCGCCCCATGGACCACCCGCCTGGCAGTGAGCGTCATCGTGGCTCTGGCAGCGAATTTCGCGGCCGCGCACACCGCACAATGGCACGCGGTCCATGACGCCACACACTGGTCGACCATGCAACTCGCCGCGTTTGTGCTGGTCAACTCAGAGAAAGACGCCATAGCACGAATACTCACCCGACTCCGCGCCATACGCTCGATCGACATCGCGGTCCGTATTCGACCGTGGAAGATCAACGGGCACAACTCTTCCGACGATCAATCCGACAACAGCGACGGCACCGCTGATCCGAAGTCATCGGACGATCCGCCGGACCAGTCCGCATGACCATCCCCACGGTCCCGCCGAAATATCGGCACGAACCCGACATGCTGTCACGAAACTGGTTGTACTGCAACCAGTTCGAAGGGATTCGATAGTTCACCCACCGTGGTCGCATCTCCGGCCACCGAGATACGGACCCCCGAACATCGGGCGGCCCGCACCGCAGGCAAGGCCGATTTCGAGAGCACCCACAAGGGCCCGGACCATCACCGATGGTCCGGGCCACAATCGGGAATAAGTATCCAAGATATGTTGCACTACAACATATTCGGCGACTCACCCAGTGCACACCCCGATCGTATGGACACCGTGGGCAGAACACGAGACTGCGGCCTACCCAGTCGCGAAATGCGTCAGCCGACACAACGCAAACGGCTCGCCCCCTCGGCAAACGGCGATGCGTCGGCGAGCAGCCCGATCACCCATGGCGAGCAGCCCGATCACCCATGGCGAGCAGACGGATCACTTGCGACAGGCCGCCGCTCATTCGGCGGCGAGCGCGTCAGCCAGTGCGGCGCAGGCGGCTTCGGTGATGGCGCGGAGGTCGGGGGGTGGTGTTCCGGCGCGGTGCATTACGGCGAGGGATTGGTTCACTGCGATCAGGAAGAGGGACAGGTTGTCGGCATTCGGGGCGGCGGCTGCGGCTAATACCTCATGGATTCGGGCTTGTTGGAGTTGCAGGAGGGTGTGCACTCGGGTCCGAGTTTCGGGGGGTAATGCGGTTGCGGCGGAGGCTGATTCGGTGATCAGGCAGCCGTCGGGGACGGTGGGGTCGGCGATGCGGGTGAGGGTTACGTCGTAGAAGGCGCGGAGGGCGGATACGGGGTCGTGGGGGTGGGCGTCGAGGGCTTGTTGTTGCCGGTCGCCGTAGGTGGTCGCGTAGTGGTTCAGGGCCTGGAGGAACAGGGCGTCCTTGCCGCCGAAGGTGCCGTACAGGGAGCCGCGGCCGAGGCCGGTGGCGGTGGCGAGCTGGTCGACGCTGGTGTGGGCGTAGCCGTATTCCCAGAAGGTGCGCATCGCCTGGTCGAGGGCGGTGTCGACGTCGAACTGTTTGCGGCCGGACATGGCGCCTCCAAATGCTCGAACAGGGTCGATGTGATCCTACCCGCATCTTGGAATGAATATTCCAACTATCTTTGACTGATCGTTCCAACATGGTTTAGCGTGGGTACGTACCCGAGCACGGATCGCGAGAGGATTCCCCATGAGTACCGCTGCCGAGATCTTCGAAATCCCCACCGGCACAGGGTCTGTGACCGATTCACCGCATCTCCCCGACGGTTTCGCGGACGTGTTCGGCAGTCGCTTCGTCGATATCGGCGAGTTGCGGCTGCACGCCGTCGTGGGTGGCGAGGGCACTCCGCTGCTGCTGATCGGCGGGTGGCCGCAGACCTGGTACGCCTGGCGGCTGATCATGCCGACGCTGGCGCGGAACTACCGGGTCGTCGCGGTGGATCCGCGCGGAGTCGGGTTGTCCGACAAGCCATTCGGCGGATACGACACCGGGACGCTGGCCGCCGACCTGGTGCGGTTGATGAGCGCGCTCGGGCACGACCGGTTCGCGGTCGTCGGACACGACGTCGGCATGTGGATCGGCTACGCGCTGGCCGCCGATCACCCCGAACGCGTCGACCGGCTGGCCGTGCTCGAGGCCGCCCTCCCCGGCCTGCTCCCCTCACCGCCGCTGATGGGCGAGAACCATTTCAATGATCTGTTGTGGCACTTCGCATTCAACAGATTGTCGACGGTGAACGAAGAGCTCGTCCGCGGCCGCGAGGGCATCTTCTTCGGCTACCAGTTCCGCCACAAAGCCGCCACCCCCACCGCCCTCCCCGACCACGCCGTCCGCCACTACATCGACACCCTCGCCGCCGACCCCGACGCCCTCCGCGCCAGCTTCGACTTCTACCGAGCCCTCGACGCCACCATGCACCAGAACGCCCACCGCCGAACCCGCCAACTGACCCTCCCCGTCCTGGCCATCGGCGGCGCCGAATGCTCCGGCGACCGCGTCGCCGCCACCATGCGCGCCGCGGCCACCGAGGTCACCGGCCTGCAAATCCCCCACTGCGGCCACTTCCCCGCCGAAGAAGCCCCCGACGCCCTCCTGGCAGCCCTACTCCCCTTCCTGGAGCGCCCGGACGTCGCCTGATCACCGGAGCACTCCGCGGACAATGAGCAGCCCGTTCATACGGGGCAGAGCCGAGGAGGTCTGTACGAGGCCCGTCGCGGCGGCCTGCTGGGCCGAAAACCGGTCGCAACGCACGCAGTACAACTGACCCAGCTGACATTCTGAACATATGAACCTGATGTCCGCGTCGGATGCGTCTCGCAACTTCGCCGAACTGCTCAGTCGCGTCGAGCGCGGCGAGACCGTGGTGATCACCCGCGATGGCCGGAGACTGGCCATGATCGGCCCGGCACCGGCAGCCAACGGAGGTGAACTCCGCGACGCGTTGAGCAGCTGGCACGAGCGATACCCGGACGATGACCCCACATTCGAGACAGACGTCCTGGGCGCGCCCCGTGCCATCACCCCACCGACATCGCGTCATACGCCCGGGGCGTGACTCCATGGGTCGATGAGTTCGATTCCGGTGTCGGTGAAGTCCTTGGTGTTTCGGGTGGCGAGTGTCGCGTGTCGGCTCGCGCAGATCGCGGCGATCTGGGCGTCCGCCGTGTTGATCGGCTGCCCTTGTCGTTCTCGGGTGAGCACGATGTCGGCGTAGCGTCCTGCGGCGGTCGCGTCGAAGACTTCGATGCGGCCCTGCAGGTCCTCGTACAGCATCGCGTCGATGCCTGCGGCCAGTAGCGACCTTCGCTTTCCGTCGGGCATTCTTCGGACGCCGTACCAGAGTTCCGCGGCCGTCACCGCTGTGGTCGCGACGTCGCCGGAGTCCAGGGAGTCCATCCAGTGCAGGACTCGCTGCTCGGGGGTGGACTTCACCAGTTCGGACAGGACGTTGGTGTCGAGGATGATCACTCGAACACCGCCGCGCGAGGGGGCTCGTCGCGTGCGGGCAGTTCGAGTTCCGGGGCTTCGAGTGCGGCGAATCTGGCGTGGATTCGGCTGCCGAGCCCGCCCGACGCCCGAGCCTGCGGCGAGGACAGGTAGTCCGCCAGGACCGCTCGGACCTCCGCCTCCATGGAACGCCCGTGCCGCGCCGCCTGCACCCGCAGTCGTGCGTGTAGTTCGTCGTCGAATCCGCGAATCGTCAGGGTCGCCATGTCCACCTCGATGCTGTCATTGGTGTCAATGCTAGCACCGTCGCGGCATCTGGATGAGGAACTCGGCAGCATCGCGAACGTCCCCGACCGGCGAATCTGGATGCGGCGTCACCTTTTTCGACACGGCGGACTCCGATCGGTTGACGCGGACCGGGGAGTGAGGGGACGCCGAGTGCGTTGCGGGAATCGGGTCGGAAGCGCCGCGAGACTCGATGCGAGAACAGTATTCTCTTAGACTGGAAACTTAATTGTCGCGGCGAGGAGTGGGCCGAAGTGACCGGTGCGGAGAACGAGACGGGGTTGGCGGCTGGAGATGGGTTGATGCTCATCGATGGGGAGTTGCGGGGGGCGGCTGGTGGGGGGACGTTCGGGGTGGTTCATCCGGGGAGTGAAGAGGTTGTGGGGTGGGCCAGTGATGGGGGTGTGGGGGATGCGAAGCGGGCGGTGGGGGCGGCTCGGCGGGCGTTCGATGAGACAGGGTGGGCGCGGGATGTGGAGTTTCGGTATCACTGTCTGATTCAGTTGGCGGAGGCGCTGGAGCGGCAGAAGGAGTGGCTGCGGCGGGTGCTGGTGACCGAGGTGGGGTGTCCGGTCAGTGTGACGCGCAGTCAGATCGATGAGCCGATCGATGAGGTACGGCACTGGGCCGAGTACGGGCGGCGGTTCGAGTATGTGGCCGACAACGGGGTGCACGAGACGCCGATGGGGCCGGCGTTGCGGAAGATCTACTACGAGCCCACGGGGGTGGTGGGGGCGATCACGCCGTGGAATGTGCCGTTCTATCTGAATATCGCCGAGACCGTGCCCGCGCTGATGGCGGGCAATACCGTGGTGCTCAAGCCCGCGCAGCTCACGCCGTGGTCGGGCACCGAGTTGGGGCGCATCGTCGCCGAGGAGACCGATATTCCGGCCGGGGTGTTCAATGTCGTGACCTCCGACGCGAACGAGGTCGGTGCGGCGCTGAGCGCGGATCCGCGGGTGGACATGATCACCTTCACCGGGTCGACGGCGACCGGGCGGGCGATTCTGGCGGCCGCGTCGGCGACGGTGAAGAAGACGTTGCTCGAACTGGGCGGCAAGTCGGCGCATATCGTGCTCGATGACGCCGACCTGTCCGCCGCGCTGCCGATGGCGGCCCTGATGGCCTGCGTGATGAGCGGGCAGTCGTGCATTCTTCCGTCGCGGATTCTGTTGCCCCGCAAGCACTATGAGGAAGGACTGGGGATCCTCGCGGCGAGTATGGCGAATTTCCCGGTCGGCGATCCGTGGACGCCGGGGATCATGCAGGGGCCGCAGATCAGCCGGACCCAGCGCGAGAAGGTCCTGGGACTGATCCGCGCCGGAATCGACTCGGGCGCAAGGGTTGTCACCGGTGGCGGCACGCCGGAGAACCTGCCTGTCGGCTACTACGTGCAACCCACGCTGCTGGCCGATGTGGACCCGGATTCCCGTGTGGCACAGGAAGAGATCTTCGGACCGGTGCTCACCGTGACGCCCTACGACACCGAGGACGAGGCCGTCGCGATCGCGAACAATTCCATCTACGGACTGTCCGGCGAGGTGTCCGGCGCGGACACCGACCGCGCGCTGGCGGTGGCGCGGCGCATGCGCACCGGCAACGTCACGATCAACGGCAGGAGCCACTTCGGCATCGGCAGCCCGTTCGGCGGCATCAAACAATCCGGGCTCGGGCGGCGCAACGGCGACGAGGGTTTCAAGGAGTATCTGGAATCCAAGACCGTCGGCATGCCGGTCTGATCGGCGCCGACGTGAAATTCTGGACCGGCACCGCATTCACGCCGACCACGGACGCGATCGTGTTGGCGCGCATACTCGACGAGGTCGGCTTCGACGGGATCGTGGTCTCCGACCACCTGATCTATCCGCGCGAACTGAACTCGCCATACCCCTCCCCCACCGGCAAGCCGATGTGGACGCCCGATACCGCCTGGCCCGACTCCTGGGTGCTCATCGGCGCGATGTCCGCTGTGACACAACGGATCCTGTTCAGCAACGCCGTCTACGTGGCACCGGCGCGACCACTGCTGGAGGTAGCGAAACAGGTGGCCACCGCTGCGGTCGTCGCCGAGGGACGGGTGACACTCAGCGTCGGCGCGGGCTGGATGCGCGAGGAATTCGAGCTGCTGGGACAGGATTTCGGCACTCGCGGCAAACGCCTGGACGAGATGATCGAGGCGCTACCGGCGCTCTGGCGCGGCGGGTGGGTGTCGTGGACCGGAAAGCATTACCGCATACCGGAATTGATGATCGAACCGCATCCGCCCGAACCCGTCCCCATCCTGTGCGGCGGCGAGTCGGAGGCGGCGCTGCGGCGCGCGGCGCGGCTGTGCGACGGGTGGGTCGGCAGTGCGTACACCTGGGACGAGGCGGTGCGCAGGGTCGCGCGTCTCACCGCGTTACGACGCGAATACGGCAGGGAGAGCGAACCTTTCGAGATCATGTTCGCGCTGCGCGAAGTGCAGTCGGTCGAGCTGTTCAAACGTGCCGAGGATCTCGGTGTGACGGCGGTGATGTGCAGTCCGTGGGACCGGACGGCCCCGGCGTCCGGCGGGTCGGCCGAGCAGCGCTACCGGCCGCAGATCGAACGATTCGCCGACGACATCCTGGCCAGGATGTAACCCCCGGCCCGCAACGTAATTTCAGCGACGATCCGCGCATCCGGAAGACGCCGCGAGGAAAGGACATCCGATGACGAAACCCTCAGCCGCACAGCAGGATCCGCGGCCGCCCCAGGGCGACTGGCTGGGCACGCCGTATCTGCGGTTCACCCGGGAGGGGCCGTTCGGGGTGTGCAGGCTGGATCGGCCCGAGGCCCGCAACGCGATGACTCCGGCGATGTACTTCGGCATCAAGTACGCGGTCAATCACGTTGGGGCCGATGCGGATCTGGCCGGTCTCTTGATCACCGGCACGGGTGATGTGTTCGCGCCCGGCGGGGATATGGGCGGCGGCGGCAGTGACAACTGGATGACGTTCGGTGCGGCGCTGGGCATGGACGCGCTGCCGTTCGAGACACTGCGTCAGTCGGCGAAACCCGTGGTGGCGGCGGTGAACGGGCTGTGTCAGGGTGGCGGGTTGCAGATCGCGCTGTGCGCCGATATGGCGGTGGTCAGCGAGCGTGCGACCTTCCGGGTGCCCGAACTGTATCGCGGGATCGCCGATACGTACTACAGCCAGATGCTCGCGCGGCTGATCGGGCCGGTGCGCACGCGCGATCTGATGTTCACCGGACGCACCCTCAGCGCGCGGGAGGCGCTGGACTGGGGCATGATCGCCCGTGTCGTGCCACACGAGGAGCTGGGCGAGGCCGCCCGGGAGGTGCTCGCGCAATGCTGCCGCACCGCGCCGGACGCGCGCGCGGCGATCAAGGCCAGTCTGGACAACTACCTCGGCCTCTACGATCGGATCGGCATGCAGGCGAGTCTGCGCAAACCCGAAGCGTCCGAAGGGTTCCGGGCGTTCAAGGAACGTCGCTCACCGGAGTGGGTGCATCCGGATCTGCGGATCGACGGGCGGCTGTGAAGGGTTCCGGCGGTCGAGCCGCGTCCCGAGCCCGCTGATCACCCGATCGCACGAGCGATGTCGATCCCTTGCTGGATCCGCGAAACCACCTCGGCGCGAAAGGATTCCAAGTTCTCGGGCCGCTCCCCCAGCTGCCCGTCGAGATAACGCCGGTACACACCCGCCAGGATCGCCGCGGATCGCCAGGCAGTGAACGCCCGCCAATAGTCGAGATCGGCAACCGAACGCCCCGAACGCTCGGCATAACGCCGAATCAGATCCTCTCCATCGGCGAACCCGGGTAGCAGGCCGGGTGGATGGGAGAATCCCGGCCGCAGATCCGGCACCATCCAGGACCGCAGGAAGTAGGCCAGATCGAGCAATCCCTCACCGAGAGTGCACAATTCCCAGTCGAGCACCGCCAGCAGGCGGCCGTCGCGCTCGATCAGCGCATTGCCCAGCCGGAAATCACCGTGCACCAGACACGGGGTCGTCTCGGCGGGCTGATGTTCGACGAGCCAGCCGTGCAGGACTGTCATATCCGCCAGTTCGTCCAGCCCGGCCGCCGCCCACTGTTCGGACCAGCGCCGCAGCTGACGGCCGAGATAGCCACCGCGACGGGACAATTCGCCGAGTCCGGCTCGGTCGACATCGATGCCGTGCAGGGTCACCAGGGCATCGATCAACTCCTCCCCCGCTCGCTGACGGGCCTGCGCCGAAGGCAGGAATTCCGCCGCGTCGGCCGCCGAGTCCACCACGACGCCGTCGACGTACTCCATCACGTAAAACGGTGCGCCGGTGACCTTTTCGTCGGCACACACACCGAGCATCCGCGGCACCGGCAGGCCGGAACCGGCCACCGCCCGCATCACATCGTGTTCGCGAATCACATTGTGCGCGGTGGCGAGCAGCGGGCCGACCGGCGGGCGGCGCAGCACGTACCGCCGCCCGTCGCGATCGGTCACCAGATACGTGAGATTCGAATGCCCGCCGAGGATCCGCGCGTAGGCGAACGGCGGCGCGGCCCGCTCCACGCGCTCCGCCAGCCACCGTCCGACCGGCCCGACCGCGATGCCGACCTGCGTATCGGAATCCGAACTCACTCACCCTCCACCGTGACTCACCGTATGACGAACGGATTCCCCACCGGCGCACCGGTATTGATCCACACGGTCTTGGTATCGAGGAATTCCTCGATGGCCGCGCTGCCGTTCTCCCGCCCGATACCCGAATCCTTGAATCCGCCGAACGGAGCCATGAAACTCACTGCCCGATAAGTATTCACCCACACCGTGCCCGAACGGACGCGATCGGCCATCCGGAAGCCGCGACCGGTGTCGCTGGTCCACACCCCGGCGGCCAGACCGTATCGGACATCGTTGGCGAGTTCGACCGCATGATCCTCGTCGCGGAACGGGATCACCGCCAGGACCGGCCCGAACACCTCCTCCTGCGCGATCCGCATCCGGTTGTCGACGCCGGTGAGGATCGTCGGCTGCACGAACCAGCCGCCGGTGCCGCATTCGGGCCCGTCGGCCGGACCACCGCCGCACACCACCCGCGCGCCTTCCGCTTTCGCGATCGCGATGTACTCCAACACCTTTCGGTATTGCGCGGGGGTAGTCACCGGCCCTACCTGCGTGGTCTCCAGCATCGGATCACCCATCCGGGCGGTGCGCGCCAATTCGACCACGCGAGAAACGAATTCGTCGTGGATACTCTCCTGGACCAGCAGCCGCGAACCGGCCAGACAGGTCTGCCCGGTGGCCGCGAAGATGCCGGACACCACACCGTTGACCGCCGCGTCCAGATCCGCGTCCGCGAAGACGATGTTCGGTGATTTCCCACCGAGTTCCAGCCCGACGTGCTTGAAATCGCGCGCGGCGGCCTCGCCGATGAACCGGCCGGTGCCGTCGGATCCGGTGAAGCTGATCTTGCGCACCAGCGGATGTTCCACCAGCGGCGATCCGACGTCCGCGCCGAATCCGGTGACCACGTTGACGACGCCCGGCGGCAGGCCGGCCGCGTCGAACAGGCGGATCAGCTCGAGCGTGGAGGCCGAGGTGAACTCCGAGGGCTTCACCACGACGGTGCATCCCGCGGCCAGGGCCGGGGCAAGTTTCCAGATCAGCAGCATCAGCGGCGAATTCCACGGGGTGATGATCCCGACGACGCCGATCGGTTCCTTGCGGGTGTAGGCGAAGTAGCCCTTCTTGTCCAGCGGCAGGACCGCGCCCTCGATCTTGTCGGCCAGGCCGCCGTAGTAGTAGAACCACTGCGGCAGATAGCTGAGCTGGGCGTGCATCTCGGCGAACAGTTTGCCGTTGTCGCGCACCTCGAGATGGGCGAGTTCCTCGGCGTGTTCGGCGAGCACGTCACCCAATTTCCGGAGCAGCGCACCGCGTTGGGTGGCGGTGTATTCCGGCCAGGGTCCCGAGGTCAGCGCGCGATCCGCGGCGCGGACGGCGGCGTCGACATCCTCGACGCCGCCCTTCGCGATCCGTGCCCACGCACTGCCCAGAAACGGGTTGTCGCTGGGGAACCATTCGCCGCCACTGGGCGAATGGTCCTTCCCGTCGATGAACATCGGATAGGTCCGCACCTCGGTCACGGTTCGGCTCAGCCCTTTGCCGGAGCGGCCGGGGCCGCGGCTTGCGGCGCGTGATGCTGGGCCTGCAACTGGTTGAACGTCTGCACACCCGCGGCGATGCCGACCGGAATGGCAAGTGCCACACCGCCTACCATCGCACCCACACCACCGACCGCGACCGCACCCACCAGGCAGGTGGCGGCGAAGGCCGGAACCGTCATGGTGCCCGCGGTCGCCAACGCCATCAGCGTTCCGCCGGTCGCGACGCCGAACGGGCAGCCGATGGCCGCGCCGATCACCGAACCGGCCAGCGCGCCCACGCCCATCGCCATACCCATGTGCGGATTCGCCGCTTCCACAGCCTGATTCAGATCCGACATCACGTCATCGGACTGCGGAGCCGGAGCGGCCGCGGGTTGGGCAGGCTGCGCGACGACCGGCGCCGCGGCGACCTGAACGGGAACAGTATGCGCCACAGTCGATTCCACCGAAGGTGCGGCCGCCGGGATGGCCGTCCCCGCGACGGTGTGCCCGGCCGGATCCTGGAAGCCGAACTGCCCGCCCTGCATCGCCACCGTCCCGATCGGCGTGCGCAGCACGGCCAGACCGGTAGCCGGATCATCGCTGTATCGCACGCCGGGCGCGACCTCGGTGGCGATGCTGGGTGACGCCGCCGGACCGGCCGGCACGGCGGTTTCGGCATTCGCGACGCCCGCCGCCGCGACCACCGCCATGGCGGTCAATGCGGTTACCGCCGCTCCGCGATTTTTGAATGTCATCTTTTCACTCACAGTATCGATAGTTCGGAAATCGGACGGAAAACGAAATTCACGGCGCGCTGTTCTGGACCGGAACCGGTGCGGCGATCAGACCTTTGGAATGCAACGACTGATATTGCTGTGTCAATGCGTTCATGGTCGCGGGAGATCCGGAGATGATACTGCCGACCGTGCCGCCGACGAATCCCAGCGCGGCCGCGCCGATCAGGCAGCCGCCGACGATTCCGACCGGGGTGAGCGGCGCGATGGGGATGAACAGCGTGCCGCCGGTCACCGCCCCGACCGGGCATCCGACCAGGACACCGGCGGTGGTCCCGACGACGCGCCCGAGGGTGGAGTCGTTCGAGAAGGTCCCCGCGATACCGTCGAATGCCTTGAGATATTCCGCGCCCGGATCAACCGGCGCGGCCTGTGGTGAATTATCGGCGGGAGCCGCCGGATTGGGTTCCGCCGCAGGTTGCACCGGATTCACCGCGTCGGCGTTCGCAACGCCCGCGGAGATCACTGTCGCCGCGAATATCATTGCGGCCATGGCGGTGGCTCGAGAAATGTGATACATCGTCGCAGGTCCTCATCGTGCGTGCGAACAAAGGTGGAAATGAGATTCTCTGACACGGAGAATAATGAGCGATGAGCCGTGCGTTTGAAAAATGAAAAATTGCTATGCACCCATACGAGATCGGCATGCCCGCCCCCACGCGATCACCAGGTGCGATCACCTCACGTCCGGCGCGGAGGCATCGGCTCGATCGCGTCCGGATCGCCGTGCCATTGCGCCGAGAGCCAGCCGCCCTCGGACACGGCGGTGCGCATCGCCCGCGCGAGCTCCTGCGCGACGATGTCCACGGCGGCGGGCATCCGGCCGTTGCGCGGCATCCCCAGCACGATCGATCGCCGAATCTCGGGCTGCCGCAACGGCGCTGCGCTCAACCGCCCCGCAGCCACATCCGCGACGATCCCGGCCGCGGGCAGAATCGTCCAGCCGTGCCCGTCCAGGACGAGCAACTTCTGTAGCTGCATCGAATTGGTCTGCACGCCGATGTCGAAGACCACGTCGGCCTTCGCCGCGGCCGCATCGATCAGCACCCGCAGCGCATGCCCGGACGACGGCATCACCACCGGATGCGCCGCCAACTCGGCCAGCGTGACCGGGCGATCCGCGGACAGTCCGGCATCGGCGGTGGCCACGGCCCACAGCTGCTCGCTGACCAGTGGCGCAACATTCAGCGACGGCGAATCGGACAGGTTGTACAGCAGGCTCAGATCCAGGTCGCCGTCGTCCATCCAGCGTTGCAGATGGCCGGAATACGCTGTGAGAATACGCAATTCGATACCGGGATAGCCGTTCAGCACCGCCGTGGTCAGCCGCCCGGCGATCAGATCGACCGAACTCTCCAGCAGCCCGACAGTCACCGATCCGCCCACCACACCCGGCGGCGGGGTGATCTCCGCGCGCGCCCGGCCCAGCTCCCGCAGCGCGCGCCCGGCCCGCTCGACCATCACCGCGCCCGCGTCGGTCAGACGCATGCCGGTGTGGCTGCGTTCGAACAGTTCCACGCCCAATTCGTGTTCCAGCGTGCGGATCTGGCGGGTCACGGCGGGCTGGACCAGGTGCAGCAGTTCCGCGGCGCGGGTCACGCTGCCCACCTCGGCGACGGTGACCAGCGCCTTGAGCTGTTTGAGATCCATGCGCTGCTCCTGCCGGGGCGTTGTCGAGACGAGGGGATCACGAACCGGCATCCGGTCGTCGACACCATCAGATTTCCTGATGTTAGCCGCGGACCGGACCTCCGGCGAGAATCATCCTCTCTCTATACCCCATCAAAATTCTGCGGAAGTAACCCGGACAGCCGATTCATCGAGCCGTTCAGCACGGATCCGCGGGCATGAGTTCGCGCGCGAGCGCCCGCGCGTAGTCGCGGAACACCCGGTCCAGCGGCACCGAGGGGTCCAGCAGCCAGGTCGTTTCCATCCCGCTGAGGAAGGCGGAAACCTCGATGGCCTTCACCACCGGATCGATGTCCGCGCGGAACCTGCCGGTGCGCTGACCTCGCCGGATACCCTCGGCGATGACGTCCAGACCGGCCCGGTGCCGATCGAGCAGGCGATCCCGCAACGGCGCGTCCGGATCGAGATTCTCGGCCAGCAGCACGGTGTACATGCCGATCAGATCGGGTGCGCGACGGAAACGCTCGACCACGTTCTCGATCTCCGCGATGACGTCGCCGCCCAGGTCGGCGTGCTGTTCGTCGTCCTCGTCGCGCGCGTCGAGCACCGCGCGCAGCAGTTGATCCTTGGATTCGAAGTGGTGCAGCAGTCCGGCGCGGGTCACGCCCGCCTTCTCCGCGATCTGGGCGAGCGTGGTGTTGCGCCAGCCGTAGCGGGTGAGCAGGCGTTGCGCGACCACGAGGATCCGCGAACGTCGCTGCTCACCCTTGGCGAGCAGCGCCTGATAAGGCCGGGAGGGCTCGCGACCGGGCACGGATCTCCTTAGCTCGGCGAACTTACCGACTCAACAGTAGGTCTATCGCACCGACGTCACAAGACGCACCCACCATCGCCGTCGAGAAGCTAAGCTCTTGTTAGCGAGAATCTGATTCTCAGCATGATAGAACCAAAGTATCGGGGAAGGAGTCGATCGTGAGTGAGCAGACCATGGACCGTATCGCATTCATCGGCCTGGGCACGATGGGCTCGCGCATGTCCCGGCGGTTGGTCGCCGCCGGATTCGAGATCGTCGGCTTCGACCCGGTCGAGGCGGCACGGGCGGAACTGGTCGCGGCGGGCGGGCGCGCGGCCGTCACGGCGGCCGAGGCGGTGTCGGGCGTCGGTTACGTCATCCTCATGCTGCCCAGCTCCCGGGTCGTGGAGGCCGTGCTCGGCGATGCGGCGCTACTGGACGCGCTGAAGCCGGGCACCCCCGTGATCGATATGAGTTCCTCGGAACCCGAATCGACGCGAAAGTTGGCCTCCGCCTTGGCCGAACGCGGAATTCCGCTGCTGGACGCGCCGGTGTCCGGTGGCGTGAAGGGTGCCGAGGCGGGGACGTTGACGATCATGGCCGGTGGGCCCGAGGACGCGCTCGCGGCGGTGCGGCCGATCCTCGCGCCGCTGGGTAAGGTCCGGCACGTCGGCGAGACCGGGGCCGGGCATGCGGTGAAGGCGATCAACAATCTGCTCGCGGCCACGAATCTGCTGGCCGCGGCCGAAGGGGTGGCCGCCGGCCGCCGGTTCGGTGTCGACCCGGGCGTCATCGTCGAGACGATCAATGCCGCGAGCGGCCGCAGTGCCGCAACCGAACTGAAGTTTCCGCAGAACATCCTGCCCGAGACCTACGACTCCGGATTCGCCCTGGCGCTCATGCTCAAGGACATGCGGATCGCGACGGAGATGGCGCGTTCGGTCGGCGTGCCCGCGACGCTGGGCGAACAGGCCGTCGAACTGTGGAGTCGCGCCGCCGCCGAACTGGATCCGGCGGCCGACCAGACCGATATCGCCCGCTGGGTGGATCGTTCCCGAAATCCCTGACACACCAGCAGTTTTCATTCACCTGGAGTTACCATGACAACCGTCGAATTCAACCCGCAGGCCCGGCGCCTCAGCCTCCGCACCGGCCACACCAGCGCGCCGCGCTCGCCGATCCACTCCACGGTCACCGAGATCCTGGACTACTTCGGCAAGTGCCCGCAGTGCGGATATCACGCCACCGCAGCACATCTCGCGCATACATACTCCGACGGCAGCAGCGATTCGGAGACCATCGCGACCTGCGGGCAGCCCTGCGGTTGGCAGGGGCCGGTGGTCATCACGCGCATGACGTATGCCCGCAAGCGGCGTTAGGGCCGTGTTCGGGGAGGCCAGATCCGAGTGGTTACTCAATCATTTTGAGCCACAAGGGATCAGGGCGACCCGGGCTGGGTCGACTCAGTCGCCCGAGCCTGCGTGGCTGCCCAGCTGGCGAGGAGTTTGAGCCGATCCTCGGACGCGGTGCCGGGTTCGGCCGTGTAGGTGAGGCGGGTGATGGCTATTTCGGTAGTGAGCTGACCGAGGCCGGGCCGCGGGAGGTCGTGGAGAAGGCGCAATCGAGCGGGTTCACATTGTGGGATACCGCGGTGGTGTATGGGATGGGACGTTCGGAGACGGTCCTGGCTCAGGCGCTGAAAGGCTACGCCCGCAACGAGTATCAGCTGTCGACGAAATTCACTCCGCAGGTCGCGGGCGGCGGCGATGATCCGGTCGCGGACATGTTGGAGCAGAGCCTCGACCGACTGGGCACCGACTACGTGGACCTCTACTGGATCCACAATCCCGCCGATGTGGCCCGCTGGACGCCGCGGCTGATTCCGCTGTTGCGCAGCGGCAAGGTCAAGCATGTCGGCGTCTCGAATCACAATATGGACGAGATCGCGCTCGCCGATCGGATTCTCGGCGAGGCCGGGTTTCGGGTGGAGGCGGTCCAGAATCACTACAGCCTGTTGTACCGGAGTTCCGAGCGCGCGGGCATTCTCGATTACTGCCGCGAACACGACGTGCGGTTCTTCTCCTACATGGTGCTCGAACAAGGGGCGCTGACCGGCAGGTACAACCCCGCTCATCCGTTGCCGGAGGGCAGCAGCCGGGCGGACGTGTACAACGCGATCCTGCCCCGGTTGCAGAAGCTGACGGACAGGTTGGCGGCGATCGGCCAGGACCGAGGCACGTCCGCAGCCAACGTCGCCACCGCGTGGGCCATCGCCAAGGGGACCACTCCGATCATCGGGGTCACGAAGGCGGATTACATCGACGGGTTGGTGCGGGCTCGCGATGTCGAACTCGCGGACGAGGAGATCGCGGAGCTCGAGGCGCTGGCAGACGCCACAGGGGTGGACACGCGCGGGAGCTGGGAGCACGACATGTAGCCGGCCGAACGCCGATGATGTACAACATCGCAAACCCACGGGTTCTGTTGAACCCGTGGGTTTTTCACGTTCATGACCCGTGTACGACCGGGACCGGACCGAGTTTCGGCGGCGAATACCGACCCGTTCCAGCTCCCGACCTGCATCTTTAGAGTTTCGCTTCCATAAAACGAGAGTATTGTTCTACTCTGAGTGAGAATTTGATTCTTGCTGGAGGTGGTTGTGGACTCCGAGGCGTTCACGGGGGTTCGGGTGGTCGAGCTCGCGCAGTGGGTGTTCGTTCCGGTGGCGGGGGCGCTGCTGGCGGACTGGGGGGCGGAGGTGATTCGCGTGGAGCGGCCTACCGGGGATCCTTATCGGCAGTTGGCGACGCAGCGGATCGGGGCGGATAGCGATGGGGTGAATCTTTCTGTGGCGCTTGCCAATCGGGGGAAGCGGTCGGTGTCGATCGATCTGGGGACCGCGCGGGGGCGGGAGTTGCTGCACGAGTTGCTCGCGGGGGCGGATGTGTTTCTGACGAACTTTCGGCCGGGGGCGTTGGAGCGGCTCGGGCTCGATGCGGAGCGGTTGACCTCGCGGTATCCGCGTTTGGTGTACGCGCGGGGGCACGGGTTCGGGGTGCGGGGGCCGGGGGCGGACAAACCCGGGTACGACTCGTCGGCGTTCTGGGCGCAGGGTGGGGTGGCGCATGTGCTCACGCCGCCCGAGCGGGATTATCCGATCAGTCAGCGCGGGGCGATGGGTGACCGAAACGGCGCTCTCGCACTGGGATTCGGTATTTCGGCCGCGCTGCTGCGGCGGGAACGCACCGGCAGTGGCGGCATCGTGGACGTCTCGCTGCTGGCGAGTGCGATGTGGATGCTGTCCTCGGATGTGCTGGCCGCGCTGTCGGGTACTCGGCCGCGCGCGGTGTCGGGCCGGGGTGGTTCGGTGAACCCGCTGGTGGGTAGCTATCGCACCAAAGACGGTCGGCACATTCAGCTGGTGTTCCTCGAATCGGATCGGTACTGGGCCGATTTCTGCCGGTTGATCGGACGGACGGAGCTCATCGAGGATCCACGTTTCGTCGACTTGGCCGCTCGCGGAACGAATCTCGCGGAGTGCGTGGCCGAACTCGAGGCCGAATTCGACAAACGGACGTTCCAGGAGTGGAAGGATCTGCTCGCGGATCTGGATGCGCCGTGGGCCCCGGTGCAGGCCGTGGAGGAGTTGCTCGACGATCCGCAGGTGCGGGCCAATCAGTACGTGGGGCAGGTCGAACTCGAGGACGGGCGGACCTACTCGCTGCCGACGGGGCCGGTGCAACTGGACGAGCATCCCCCGCAGTTGCGGCGGGCTCCCGAACACGGTGAGCACACCGAACAATGCCTACTCGACCTGGGCTATTCGTGGGACCAGATCATCGAACTCAAGGATGCGGGGGTCATCCCGTGACGCGCCCGCTGCCGGTCCCGGACGAGACCTCCGCCGAGTACTGGGCCGCGGCCGCCCGGCACGAACCGGTCATCCCCCGCTGCGCCCGATGTGACGCGTATTCCCTTCCGCCCGAGGCGATCTGCCGACACTGCGGTTCGACATCGCCGGAATTCCGGTTCGACCGCGTCAGCGGGGACGGCGTGATCCGGTCGTGGACAACGGTGCATCGAGCGACTCTGACCGGGTTCGCCGACCAGGTGCCGTATCTGCTCGTCGATGTCGAACTGGCCGAGCAACCCGATCTGCGCATGATCGGGCGGTTGCTGGATGGCCCGAACAATGGTGTGCATCAGGGTGATTCGGTTCGGATAGCGTTCGAGGACGTCGGCGAGGACACCGCGATCCCCGCATTCGTCCTCGCCACGACGGAACGACGATGACCGGCCGGTTCCGTGCGGGCGGCACGGTGGCCGTGGTCGGATTCGCGCACAGCGAGGTCCGACGACACTTCGACCGGCCCCTCGGCTCGGTCACCGTCGACATCGCACGCGCGGCAATCGCCGATGCCGGACTGACACCGGCCGACATCGACGGATTCGTCGCTGCCGCACTGTTTCCCACGGCCGGGGCGCACGCGGTTCAGGACGGCGTGAGCACGGTGACGGCGGGCTGGCTGGCACAGCGGATCGGCTCGGAACCCCGCTATGTCGCGGGATTCCAAGGCATCGGCCAGATGCCGGGTTCGGTCGCCATGGCGGTCAACGCGATCGCCGCCGGGGCCGTGGATTACGTTGTGCTGCACCGTGCTCTGCACAATCCGTCCGGCGGTTACCACGACGACCCGGTCACCGCGATCTCCGGTGCGCAGCAGTGGACCGCGCCGCAGGGGTACAGCGGCCCGCTGTCGATGATCGGGTTGCCCTACAACGAATATCTCCAGCGGTACCGGGCCGATCCGGCGGCCATGGCGAACGTCGTCGTGGAGGCCCGCCGCAACGGCGCGGAACTGCCCTGGTCGTACTGGTATCAGCGGCCGATCACCACCGCGGAGTATCTGGCCGCGCCGATGATCAGCGATCCGGTGCGTCGCCTGGACTGCGATATCCCGGTCGACGGCGTGGCCGCGTTCGTGCTGACCTCCGCCGAGCGCGCCCGCGATCTGCCGCACCATCCGGTGTATGTCGCGGGCTACGCCAGTAGTGCAACGAATCCACCTCGCCTGCAATCACATTGGCCGCTCGACGACATCATGGACGGGGGCGCGGCCACCGCGCGACGCCTCTGGGAAGCGACCGGCCTGAGCCCCGCCGACGTGGACCTGCCGCAGTTGTACGACGGATTCTCCCCCTTCGTCTACTTCTGGCTCGAATCGCTGGGCCTGTGCCCGGTCGGCGAGGCGCACCGCTTCGTCCAGGACGGCGGCATCGATTCGACCACGGGCCTGCCGGTGCTGTCCGGCGGCGGCGCGCTGGGAACCGGTCGGATGCACGGCATTCCGCAACTGCTCGAGTGCTATCTGCAACTGTCCGGACGCGCGGGCTCCCGGCAGCGCGAACACGCGACGGTCGGCCTGGCCTGTCAGTCCTCCCCGCATTACGGCGGTGCCGTGCTCTACACCAGTGAGCCGCTATGACCTTGTGCGGCAACGACAAAGGAGATCAGAACATGGCGGAGATCCTGGCCGAGCGACGATCGTATGTGGCCGGTCGATGGGTGACGGGTGAGACTCCGTTCGAGGTGTGGAATCCGGCGGACGAGTCCGTGGTCACCGCACTGCCCTGCACGCCGATCGCCGAGATCGAACGGGCGGTGCTCGAGGCCCGGCGGTCGTTCGACAGCGGCGCGTGGGCCGCCACCGCACCGAAAGACCGTGCGCGCGTGCTGCATACGTTTCTCGATCGGCTCGAACAGGACCGTGAGGCGCTGGTCGCCACCCTGGTCGCCGAGGCCGGGCAGCCGCTCGCCTTCGCCGAACGATCCCAGTTCCTGTCCGGAATCATGTTGGCTCGCAACACCATCGACCTGTATCTGTCGATGCCCGAGGAACAGGCCAATCCGGTTCCGGTGGACGAGTTGACGCGCGGCCGGGTCGCGCTGAGTATCCGCCGTTACGAACCCGTCGGCGTGGTCACCGCGATCACGCCCTACAACGCGGCGTTCATCATGGCCTTGCAGAAGATCGTCCCGGCGCTGCTCACCGGCAATTCGGTGATCCTGCGGCCGAGTCCGCTCACTCCTGTCTCCTCGCTGATCTTCGGCGCGGCAGCCGAGGCCGCCGGACTGCCGCCCGGGGTGTTCGGTGTCGTCGTAGAAGCCGGATCCGCGGGCGCGGAGCTGCTGACGAGTCATCCTGCGGTAGATATGGTTTCGTTCACCGGGTCGACGGCCATCGGTGCCGTGATCGCCGCCCAGGCCGCGCCGACGATCAAACGGGTGGCATTGGAACTCGGCGGCAAATCGGCGCAGATCTACCTGCCCGACGCGGTATCCAGGGCCGGCGCCGGGGCGGCTGCGGTGGTCGGCGGGATGGCGGGACAGGCATGTGTCGCGGCCACCCGGATGCTCGTCCCACACGAAGCCAAAGAGCAAGTACTGGAACAGGTTTCAAAGGTATACGCTGGCCTGAAAGTCGGCGCACCGACCGATCCGGCGACCTCGCTGGGCCCGGTGATCAGCGCCGCCCAACGCGCCCGCTGCGAACACATCATCGCCGAAGCCGTGGCGGCGGGCGCGACCGTACGCCAAGGCGGCCGACGCCCACCGGAATTCGAGCGCGGCTACTACTTCCAACCGACCGTTCTCGACCTACCCGACAACTCCAATCCCGCTGCGCAGCAAGAGATATTCGGCCCGGTGCTGTCGGTGATCGGCTACCGCGACCTCGACGACGCCGTCACCATCGCCAACGATTCCCGCTACGGCCTGTCCGCCCAGGTCTACAGTGCCGACCCTGCCGCCGCGACCGCCGTGGCCCGCCGCCTGCGCACCGGCGCGGTCAACGTCAACACCGCCGTATTCAGCGCCTACGCCCCCAGCGGCGGCTACAAGCACAGCGGCCTGGGCCGCGAGCGGGGCCCGGACGGCATCCGCGCCTTCCAGGAAGTCAAACATCTGGCCATCGGCGAATTCCGGTGACCGCCAACCCATCCGAAGGAGGACCCATGTCCGCACTGTCCCTCGACTGGCTGATCTCGGTCGACGACCACATCCTCGAACCCGGCAACCTGTGGACCGATCGGGTGCCGCGCGCGGACCGCGAGCGCGCCCCGCATCTGGAGATGGGCGCGGACGGCATCGACTGCTGGGTCTACGACGGCAAACGCTTCCCCAGCTCGGGCCTGAGCGCTGTCGCCGGGAAGTCCAAGGAGGAGTTCAGCCCGAAACCCCTGCCCTACAGCGAGATGCGCGCGGGCTGCTACGACGCGACGGCCCGCCTCGAGGATATGAATCGCGCGGGAATCCTTGCCTCCCTGTGCTTCCCGACCGTCACCCGGTTCTGCGGCCAGCTCTTCTCCGAGGCCAGCGATCGCGATTTCGGCCTGGTCTGTCTGAAGGCGTACAACGACTGGATGATCGAGGAGTGGTGCGGCGCTGCGCCCGGCCGCTACATTCCGCTGGTGCTGATCCCGCTGTGGGATCCGAAACTCGCCGCCGCCGAACTCGAACGCTGCGCCGCCAAGGGCGCGACCACCTTCGCCTTCTCGGAAAACCCCGCGCCCCTGGGACTTCCGACGATCCACGACACCGGCGGCTACTGGGATCCGGTGATGGCCGCCGCGAACGATCTGGACATGGTCGTGTCGATGCACGTCGGCTCGTCCTCGACGGTGCCGCAGATCGCCCCCGACGCGCCGTTCCTGGCGAATCTGGCCTGGGGCGCCACCCGCACCTCCGGGGCCATGCTGTCCTGGCTGTTCAGCGGCATGTTCCAGCGGTATCCGAAGCTCAAGATCGCGCTGTCCGAGGGCGAGATCGGCTGGATGCCGTACTTCCTCGAACGCGCCGAACAGGTGCTGGACAAGCAGCGGCACTGGGTCAAGAAGGGGATGAAATGGGGTGATCACGCCGCGAGCCACCACATCGACCTGGATACGCTCGATATCCGGGAGACGTTCCGCGAGCACGTCTTCGGCTGTTTCATCGAGGACACCCACGGCATCGCCAGTATCGATGTGATCGGCGAGGACAACATCATGTGCGAAACCGATTATCCCCATTCGGATTCCACCTGGCCGAACTGTATCCGGACGGTGCGGGGCATCATCGCGCATCTGCCCGAGCAGACGCAGTACAAGATCCTGCGCGGCAATGCCGAACGGCTGTACCGCTTCACCCCCGCCGAACCTCCGGTTCTCGCCGGAGTCTGAGGTGACGGACTGGACCGTCCGGGTGGACCGCCTCGCCTGCCTGGGCTGCGGGGTCTGCCTGGACTACGCGCCGCGCAGCTTCGTGCAGGACGAGGACGGGCAGGCGGTGCTGCGCGAACCGCCCGGCGACGAGCTGGACCGGATCCGCGAGGCGGTGGGCGCATGTCCCACGGGCGCACTGGAATTGGTGATCGGCGGCACGAATGCCGAGTGACGAGAGTGAATATCGAATGATGCTCGAAGGTAAGGGCACGGTGGTGACCGGGGCCGGATCCGGGGTGGGTGCGGCCTCGGCCCTGCGGTTCGCCGCCGAGGGTGCCCGGGTGCTGTGCGCGGACATCCGGCTCGAGGCGGCCGAGGAGACCGCGCGGGCGATCGAGAAGGCCGGTGGCACAGCGGTTCCCATCGCCCGTGATGTCGCCGACGAGGACGAGGTGGTCGCGATGATCGCCACGGCGGTCGAGCAGTTCGGCCGTCTGGACGTGATCTACAACAACGTCGGCGTGCCGACCCCGCGACTGGGCTCGAAACTCGAGGACCATACGGCCGAAGACTTCCAACGACTGTTCGCCATCAACGTGGGCGGGGTGTTCTTCGGCTCCAAACACGCTGTGGCACAGTTCAAACGACAGGGCGACGGCGGCGTGATCATCAACACCGGCTCGGTGGCGGGACTCGTGGCCTGGGGTGGCGCGGTGTATGCCGCCACCAAGGGCGCTGTCCATCAGCTGACCAAGGCCGTCGCGATCGAGGGCGCGCCGTTCGGTATCCGCGCCAACGCGATCTGCCCGGCGGGCATGCCGTACACCGGGTTCATGGCCGCCGGTGGTCTGTCCGGAGATACGGACGCGGTCGCCGAGCGCACCGCCGCGAATCATCCACTGGGCAAACCGATCACCGCCGAGGACTGCGCCGAGGCCGCGGTGTTTCTGGCCTCCGAGCGCGCCGCGAACATCACCGGCGTACTGCTGCCGGTCGACGGCGGATATGTGGCGAGGTGAGATCATGTCCCCTGCAACACAATTGGACCGGGATCGGGTTCGCGAACTGTTCGACCTGCGCGGCTCCTATCTGATCCAGACCGGCGGCGACTACGAGGACGATCCGTATCCGATCTGGCATCGGCTCCGCGCGCAGGCGCCGGTGCAGCCGGGCACGGTGCACGAGTTGACCGGATATCCGCGCCAGGCGGTCTTCCACGGGCTGCCCGAACCGGATCGCGAACATTTCTCCGCATTCGGTTTCGCCGCTTGCGATTCCGCGTATCGCAATCCGGAGGTGTTCGTCTCCGCTCCGCATCCGGTGGACCCCAATCAGGGTCCCGTGGGCGCGAGCAACAGCATGCTCGCGATGAACGGCATCCAGCACCGCCGATATCGAGCGCTGGTACAGCCGTCGTTCACCCCCGCGAACGCCGGGTGGTGGATCTCGCACTGGATCGAGCGGACCGTCCACGAACTCATCGATGGCTTCATCGATGCGGGCCGCGCGGAACTCAACGTCGATTTCTGCGCGGCCATCCCGGTCCTGACCATCACCGGCAGTTTCGGTGTTCCGGTCGATCAGGCATTGGAGATCCGGGCGGCGCTGCACCGGCCGGACCGGGTGGTGGAACTGATCGGTCCGCTCGTGGCCGCGCGACGCGAATCCCCGTGCGACGATCTGCTCAGCGTCCTGGCGCAAGCCGAACTTCCAGGCGAGGACGGCACGCCGGAACGGCTCACCGATGCCGAAATCCATTCGTTCGCAGTGCTTCTGCTCACCGCGGGCTCGGGCACCACCTGGAAGCAGATGGGCATCACCCTGACCGCGTTACTCCAGCGACCCGAACTCCTGGAAGCGATCCGGGCCGATCGCACGCTGCTGCGCCCGGCCATCGACGAGGCGTTGCGCTGGCAGCCGACCGATCCGATGTTCTCGCGATATGTCATGCGGGACATCGACTTCCACGGCGTCCACCTTCCCGAGGGCGCGGTGCTGCACCTGGGCGTGGCCGCCGCGAACCGCGATCCGGCGCGCTGGCCGGACCCCGATGTCTACGACATCACCCGAAAACCCCGCCCCTCCTTCGCATTCGGCAGCGGCGCACACGCCTGCCTGGGCATGCACGTGGCCAAGGCCGAAATGGCGACCGGCATCGGCGCACTACTGGACCGGCTGCCGAATCTGCGCCTGGACCCCGACGCCCCACCGCCGCGCGTCATCGGCCTGTACGAGCGCGGCGCGACCGAAATCCCCGTGCTGTTCGGCTGACCAACCCCCTGGAGGCACCGTGCCCTACCAACCACCCGATATCACCCTGCGGGGTACCGAACACGTCGAGAAATACCGGGAGACCGACGGCGAGATCGGCTACACCTGGAACGGCGTGCCGATCCTGCTGCTGACCACCACCGGCCGCAGGACCGGCACGCGGCGCACCTCCGCACTCATCTACGGACGCGACGGCGCGGACTACCTCGTCGTCGCCTCCACCGGCGGCGCGCCCCGGCATCCGGCCTGGTACCTCAACCTGTGCGAGCAGCCCGAGGCCGAGATCCAGGTCAAGGCCGAACACCTGCGGGTGCGCGCGTCCACCGCGAGCGACGCCGAGCGCGACCGGCTGTGGCGCCTCGTCACGGCATACTGGCCGAACTACGACGTCTACCAGGAACGCACCCGCAGGGTGATCCCGGTGGTCACGCTCAGCCCCGTCTGAAAGGCAGGTCCGCAGTGGTCGACTCGGAATCCTCGGTCGCGCACGACACCCCCGCATGGGCCGATCGCGCCGCGGCGCGGTCCCGTTCGGTGCAACGGTCGCGCATCCGCAGTATCGAACAGGCGCAGACCATCGTCGCCGCGGCCCGCCGCCTGCTCGAGACCGAGGGTTCGGGTTTCACCACCCAGCAGCTGTCCAAGGAGGCCGGTATCGCGTTGCAGACGTTCTACCGGCATTTCGCGAGCAAGGATCAACTGCTGCTCGCGGTGTTCGAGGACTTCCTGATCGAGGCGTCGGCCCGGCTCGCCGAGGCCGCGCGGGACATCCCGGATCCGGTGTCCCGCTTGCGTTTCTACATCTCCTCGACGCTGCGTTCGCTGGACGGCACCCACCGCGCCGCACCGCGATTCATCACCGCCGAGCACTGGCGGCTGTATCAGCTGTTCCCGACCGAGATGGCCGGCGCCAATCAGTCCTTCGCCGATCTGATCGAACAGGAACTGCGCACCGCCACGCAGCAGCAACTGCTGCACTCCGCCGATCCGGCCGCCGACGCGTGGCTGGCGACCAAACTCGTCATGTCGGTGTACCACCACTACGCCTTCGCGCCCACGCCCGCCGATACCGGCGAGATCGGCGAGCGGCTGTGGTCATTCTGTCTGGCCGCCTTCGGCGGCCATCTCCCCGAGAGGTAATGGTGCCGCGCAATGGAGCAAGCACCCGTATTTTCCAAAGGCCGTGATCTCGACGCCGCCCTGGAAGCCCTGCGCCCCTGGCTGGCCGCGCGGCTCGAGGTGGCGCGGGTCGAGATCGATCCGCCCGGTTATCCCAAGGGTGCGGGCGCGTCCAACGAAACCCTGCTGATCCGCGCGCACGCCGGTGGCCGCACCGAGGACTACGCCGTGCGGATCTCCCCCGGTCCGGAACATCAGATGTACTACGAACCCCGGTTCCGGCTGCAATACGACATTCTGCACGCGCTGTTCGGAAGCTCCGAAGTCCGTGTGCCCGAACCACTCTGGTTCGAATCCGATCCCATGATCCTGGGCAGGCCGTTCTATGTGATGCGGCGCATGCGGGGGCGGGTGCCGGTGAGTATGCCGGTGTACAACGCCTCGGGGTGGCTGTTCGAAGCCACTGTCGCGCAACGCCGGACGCTGTGGGAGGACTCGATGCGGCAGCTGGCCGCGATCCATCGGGTGCCGGTCGCGCAGGTGGCGTTCGTGGACCGGCCCGAGCACGGTGCGTCGGGGGACGAGCAGCAGCTGTCGTACTGGCATGCCTACGCGGACTGGGCTTTCGGGGAGAAGACCCCGGAGGTGGCGGTGGCGTTGTTCGAGTGGCTCGAGGCGCATCGGCCGCGCACCTGCGCGCCCGGACTGTCCTGGGGTGATGCCCGGATCGGGAACATCATGTACGACAACGACTTCCGGGTGCTCGGCGTGATGGACTGGGAGCAGGTCTCACTCGCCGGACCCGTGGCCGATCTGGCCTGGTGGCTGCTGTTCGACGAATCGCTGTCGGCGGGGCAGGGCATACCGCGTCTCGAGGGTCTGGGCACTCGCGAGGAGACGATCGCGCTGTGGGCCGAATCCACCGGCCGCGCAACGGATGAGCTGCATTGGCACGAGGTGTTCGCCCGGTTGAAGGTCGGGCTGCTGAGCCTGCACAGCCGTCGTTCGCTGCCGCCGATGGCGGCTACCAGTACCCGGCACTTCTCGTATCTGCATCACGCGTGTGAGTTGGCTGATCTCGTTGTGCCCGAGGTGATTCGATGAAGAACACCGCACCTTACGACGAGGCGGTGGTGCTCTCACCGCAATGGCTCACCGAACTGTTGGGCGCGAAGTATTCCGGGGCCGTCGTGACCGGTACCGAGGTCGTCGAGCGGCTGGAAACCGTGGCCACGAAGGTACGTTTCCGGGTCGAGTACGCCGAGCCGACCGACGCACCCACGGCCTTGTGCGCGAAAGGCTATTTCAATCCCGCACTCCGCCGCGGCACCCGCACCGAGGCCGACTTCTATTCCCTTGTCGCCCATCATCTCCCGCTTCGAACCCCACCGTGCGTCCATGCCGCCGTAGACGAAGACACCGGCCACGCGCTGGTGGTGATGCACGATCTGGTCGCCGCCGGAGCCCATTTCCTGGATCCGCGCGTCGGATACGGAGCCGAGCAGGCCGCGGCCACACTCGATCAGCTCGCGGCCCTGCACGCGGCAACCTGGAATGGGAAACTCCCTGTGCTGGAAGGGAATTTCCCGCCTCGCCCGGTCTCGCTGTCAAAATACCTGACCGTCGATCAACTGCAATCCCAGCTCGATGACGGCCGCGCACAGGCGATCTCGACGAAGACGCACAGCGCCGACCGGCTCATCGCGGCGATGGGCACGATCGGCGCACTGTCCCAGGAGGCAGGCACCTGCCTCGTGCACGGCGATCTGCACACCGGCAATATCTACCAATTCCCCGACGGCAGTCCGGGTTTGATCGACTGGCAGGTCGTGCAGCACGGAGTCTGGGCCCTGGACGTCGCCTACCATCTGGCGACCGTCCTGCACCCGGACGACCTCGCCGAACACGAACGCGAACTGGTCGACCGCTACCGAGACCGCCTGGCCGCCCACGGCGTCACCCCGCCCGACCGCGACCGCGCCTGGTGGCTGTATCGCGCACTCCTGCCCTACGGCCTGTTCATGTGGGCGATCACCCGCGCGGTCGACCGCCCGATCATCGAACATCTCACCGACCGTCTCGCCCGCGCGGTCGAACGTCATCGCAGCCTGGATCTGCTCGGCGTATAAAATGCTGTGCCCGTTCTAATACGAACGGGCACAGCACTATTCGATACAGTAGAGCTGCCGCCCGAGGACGGCAGCTCTTTCCGTCACTCTCCGCCCGTAGCCGGTTTACGCCCGTGCCGCATCAACACCGCGATCACCAGGGCAACAGCGGTAGTCCCGACCATCACCCAGAAACTGTCGGTATACCCACGATCGGCGAACACCTGCGGAATCACCTGCGTCGTCGTATGACCCGCGACGTCGATATGCGCGACAACCGGATTGTTGTTCAACAGCGCCGTGGTCACCGCCATCGCCGCCCCGGTACCCAAACTCATTGTCACACCGAGCATTCCACTGCTGATCCCCTGCTGCTCCGGCGGCACCGCCTCGACGATGAGCGACGGCAACGCGGCATACAGGAACCCGAACGCGATACCGGACAGCCCGTACAACACCAGATAGGTGACCACGCTGTAATCCGAAACAGCGAACCCGATCGCCGACACCGTCAACAACGCGAAGGCAATGATCGACGGTAGCCGTCCACCGATCCGGCGGATCAGCACTCCGGCGAAGGGACCCACGACCATCCCGATCGCCCCGGCCCACATGCCGATGTGCACCGCGTACTGCACCATGCCGTACCCGTTGCCGTAGCTGTACCCGGGATCCAGCAGCACGCGAATCATGTTGAGCGGTATGGGATGTCCCGCCGCCGCCGCGTGCGCGGCGGTGCCCTCGGCGATCTGCCCGCGCAACGTCGCGCTGTCGGGCGTCTGCGTCATGTACCCCAGCGCCAGCGGTTGTACCGCGGTAATCCCGATCCCGATGACCGTCATCAGCAACACGATGCTGACCTTGGGATTGAGCAGCAGCCGCATATCCATGATCGGCCGCGCCACCCGGCGTTCGACCACGACGAAGGACATCAGCAGGAGCAGCCCGACGATCAGCCACAGCAGACTGCTCACCCGGGTCCAGCCCCAGTTCTGCCCGTTGTCCAGATACAGCAGCGTCAGCAACGCACCACCCGACAGCAGTATCGCGCCGAACGGATCGATCCGATCCCGCAGTCGCACAGTCGTTTCCGGCACCAGCCAGATCACCAGCGGAGTCAGCACCACGGTGAAGATCGCCAGGAACCAGAACATCGACCGCCAGTCGAAGTGATCGACCAGCACACCGCCGATCAGCGGTGCGGCCACGCCGGAGAAGCCCACACCGGTCCCGATGAAGCCGAGCCCGATCGGAACATACTTGCGCGGCAACAGATCTCGCACCAGTCCGTAGGAGATGAACTGGGTGGCAATGGCGAACGCCGACAGTCCGCGCCCGATCAGGAATATGGTCCAGTTGCTGGTCAGCGCGCAGATCACCGATCCGATGAGGAACAGCCCGCCGCACACCAGCAGCATGCGTTTCTTACCCCAGATATCGCTGGCCTTGCCGAGAACCGGTGTGGCAGCGGCGCCTACGAGCCCGAGGATGATCACCGCCCAGTTGATATTGCCGCCGACGGTGGGGAACGTCTTGGTCATCTTCTGCAATGCGGCGGCGACCATCGTGTATTGCAGCGGTGAGATCTCGGTGTAGAGGACGATCACCGTGAGTATGACGCCGATGCGGAATTTGGAGGCGTCGTCGAGTCGGGTCGCGCTGTGGGTGATCGGTGCGCCGGTGTCGTCCGGCACAGGACTGGTCTCGATTGCGGACATGGGTGTCTCCCGGAAGGAATGGAACGAACGGCGAAGGGACGCCGGGAATTACGCGGAATGCAGATTCCGGCGCAGCAGGAATTTCTGGACCTTGCCGCTCGCGGTGCGCGGGAATTCGGTCACGATGTGCATCTCCTCGGGCCATTTCTGTTTGGCCAGACCGGCATGCGCGAAATGCGCGCGCAGATCCTCGAGGGTGGGGGCGGACGCGCCCTCGGTCAGCCGCAGGATCGCGGCCACGTGCTCACCCATCCGGGTGTCGGGCGCGGCCACCGCGGCGGCCTCGGCCACCCCGGACATGGTGATCAGGACGTCCTCGACCTCGAGCGCGCTGATGTTCTCACCACCGCGAATGATCAGGTCGGTGGTGCGGTCGGTGATGGTGAGGTAGCCGTCGGCGTCGAGTGCGGCGATATCGCCGGTGTGGTACCAGCCCTCGGCGTCGAATCGCGCGGTGGTGAGCGCGTCGTCGGTGTAGCCCAGGCACAGATCCGGTCCGCGACTGAGGATTTCGCCGTCCTCGGTGACCCGCACCTCCACGCCGTGCGCGGGGCAGCCGTCGGTGTAGATCCGCTTGTCGCGTGAATCGGTGTACTCCGAGACCGTCATCGACGGATGTTCGGTGCTCCCGTAGGACCGCGCGACCTCGATCCCCAGCGCCGTGAGCCGCTCGACGACCGCGACCGGCACCGGCGCACCGCCCAGTCCGGCGTATTTGATCAGCGCCAGATGTTCGGGGGTGAAGTTCGGATGATCGATCAGGCTGGTCATGTAATACGGCACGCCGCCGCCGACCGCGATGCCGTACGTCGTCATCAGGTCCAGCACCTGCGCCGGATTCCAGGTGTCGACCATATCGATGGTGCTGCCCTCGAGCACCGGGACCAGGAATGCGCTCAGCATGCCGATGAAATGGCCGACGGGCGCGGTGATGAGTTGCGGGGTCAGGTCCGCGGGACGACGCGCGGTCATCTGCCGGGTTTCGAACAGCAGGGTGCGATGGCTGTGGACGACGCCCTTGGGCGCGCTGGTGGTGCCGGAGGTGAAGGCGATCAGCACCGGGCCGGCCGGATCCACCGCCGCCCGCTCCCGCCACGGCTCGTCGGCGAGCAGGGCTTCGAAGGCGGTGTCCGGATCACTGCCGCCGACGACGCCCACCACCGGCACCTCGGCATACACCTCGGGATCGTAAGTGCGCGAACCGAATCGGTCGGTGGTGAGGAATGCCTGCGGCCGGACCGAGCCGAGAATGTGGCGCACCTCCCGGGGCCCGTAGATGTGCACGATGGGCACCACCACCGCACCGAGCAGCGAGGCCGCCCAGAACGCGGCCGCGGCCTCCATCCAGTTCGGCAGCTGGAACGCGACGGTGTCCCCGGCGCTGACGCCGCGGGCGCGCAGACCACCGGCCAGGCGCCGCGCCACCAGCTCGACGTCGCCGAAGGTGCCCGTCCACGGCCGGGCGGCGGAATGCACGCGGAACTCGGTGTCCGGTGCGGCGGCCAGTCCTCGGGTGAGCAGATCCGCGATGGTGTCGGCGGTCCACCACCCCTCGCGTTCGTACCGTGCGACCAGATCCGGGGGAATGACACGCATAGTCGAGCTCCAATGCCCTGCACGACGGTCCGCGGCTCGATCCGCCGCGCCGTCGAGGTGATACGAGACGCCGGGCATTCGTCCCGGCGAAGCCCCAAACCGAGAGTGGGACTCTAATCGAGAGTAGAACGTGCTTCTCGTTCTCGAGAGCGAATCGACAGGAAATGGAGAACTATCGGTCGGATTCGGTGGCGGCGAGCCGCCGCGCGCGCCGGGTGATGTCGATGACCACGGCATCACGGTCCTGCTCAGGACGGATTTCGAGGCTCATCGGATCGACCGGGATGTCCCGCCCGCGCGGCCGGGATCCCAGCTGCACCAGATCGCCCGTGACGCCGTGCGCCGGACCGCGGCGGTGGAAGGTCTCGACATCGGCGAAGGATTCGGACGGTTCCCCGGCCAGGGTCAGCGCGTTGGCCTTGAACGCCCGCGCGGCCGCGGACAACCGGTGCTCGATACCGCGCGCGCGTCCGTCGCACCGGCCCCAGAACATGATCTCCTCGGCATGGGCCTCGAGATTGGCCGTCACGCCCGCGCGCACCCGGTCGTCGGAGTCGAATACCGTTGCGGCCACGACGAGTTCGTGCGGCCAGATGGGCGCGGGATTCGGCGGGGAACCGAGCGCGTCCTCCAGATTCAGCACGATCGCACCCAGGAGTTGCAGCGGCGCCGGATTCACCAGATCCGGCACCATGACGGTGACCTCCCAGCCCGCCATCGTCCGATCGAAAACCCAGCCGCCCACCGAGTGCACGGCATCGATGACGTTCGACGCGAAAATCGCCACCCGGTACCGCAGCCGGTGCCGACAGGCGTGGGCGCGGGCGTCGGCGGCCGAGCGGATCGCGCGCACACCGGGTTCGACGGTATCGAGGGTTCGAGCAACCATATGTGTTCCATCCGGTTGATGAGTGCCAAGTCTTCGCCGCCTCGACGGTCGGCGTCAGGTCCCGGTCGAGCCGGGTGGGAGGAGCCTGACGGCGGGCTGCACCGTATTCCTCCTCGAAGCAAACCTACTAACTCTCAAGTAGGTTGGTCACTACGATAGAACGACTACCGCTGATGTGACAAGGCTCTCAACCAAGATCTTTGAATACCGCTTGGACCAGCGCGGATAGGGTCGAGTGCGGCTGTGACGTTCGGCCCTGGCGTCGCGCGGGAGGATGTGATCCGGAGCGTCGCGTGGGAGTCAGTGCCGGCCATCGTGCACCCGTTCGGAGTCGCCTGTCGCGGCATCGGGCGCGGCTGTCATCGCACCCGACCCGCCTGTCGTGGCATCCAGCTCGTCTGCCATCGCACCCGATTCGACTGCCGTCACACCCGACCCAGCTGCCATCGCACCCGATCCGACTGCCGTTGCACCCGCCCCGGCTGCCGTCGCATCCGCCCCGGCTGCCGTCGCATCCGCCCCGGCTGTCGTCGCATCCGCCCCGGCTGTCGTCGCATCCGATTCGCCTGTCAGAGAGTCTGATTCGCTTGCCGGGGAGAGGAATTCCGCATACAGAGCGGCGGTGTGCTGCCCGGGGCGGGGCACCGCGCCCATCACGGGCCGCCAGGTGTCGGATTCGACCGGTGGGACCAGCGCGCGCATATTTCCGCCTGGGATGTCGACCGTGCGCCAGCGATCGCGAGCGGTCAGCTGAGGGTGCCGGGTGAATTCGGCGGGGGTGCGCATGCGGGCGTTGGCGATACCGGCGTGGTCGAGTAATTCCAGGACCGCGTCGGTGTCGCGGGTGGCGAATTCCGTCTCGAGCAGTTCGGTCAGCTCCGCGTCGTGGACGACGCGATCGGGGTTGGTGCCGAAACGCGGATCGTGTTCGAGTTCCGGGCGGCCCAGCACCCCGCGGCACAGCGACGCCCATTCGCGTTCGTTCTGGATACCCAGGAACACAGTGCCATCCGCGGTTCGATAGGGGCCGTACGGCGAGATCGAGGGGTGTTTGGCGGCGGTGCGGCGCGGGGCCGGTTCGCCGTAGGAGAAGTAGGCGGGCTGGCTCATCCACTCCCCCAGCGCGTCGATCATCGCCACGTGCAGGCTCGCACCGGTTCCGGTGTGCGTGCGGTCGTAGAGCGCGGTGAGAATACCGCTGTAGGCGTACATTCCGGTGGCGATATCGGCGAAGGAAGCGCCCGCCTTCGCCGGGACGTCCGGAGTTCCGGTGGACATCACCAATCCGGTTTCGCATTGCAGCAGTAGGTCGTACGCCTTCTTGTCGCGATAGGGGCCCTCCGGTCCGTAGCCGGAGATCGAGCAGTGGATCAGCTCGGGGCGGCTCGCGCGCAGGGTCGCCGCGTCCAGGCCGAGACGTTCGGCGGCACCGGGAATCAGGTTCTGCACGAACACATCCGCGCCCGCCAGCATGGCATCCAGCAGGCGTCGATCGCCGGGCTGCTTCACATCCAGCTCGACGCTCTCCTTGCCGCGATTGAGCCAGACGAAGTAACTGGACTCCCCGTCGACGGCCTTGTCGTAACGTCGGGCGAAATCGCCGCCGGGACGTTCGATCTTCACCACCCGCGCGCCCAGATCGGCGAGCTGCCGGGTCGCCAGCGGCGCGGCCACGGCCTGTTCCAGGGTCACCACGGTGATCCCGTCCAGCGGGCCGCGCGGTGGAATTCGGTTGTCGGGCATGGTTATCGGGCCTTGTTCCGCTCGATCAGCTGCCGGGCGATGACATTGCGCTGGATCTCGTTGGTGCCCTCGCCGACGATCATCAGCGGGGCGTCGCGGAAGTAGCGTTCGACGTCGAATTCGGTGGAATAGCCGTATCCGCCGTGGATGCGCACGGCGTTCAACGCGATCTCCATCGCCGTCTCGGAGGCGAAGAGTTTGGCCATCCCGGCCTCCATGTCGGCGCGCTCGCCCGAGTCGTAGCGCCGGGCCGCGTAGTGCGTAAGTTGCCGTGCGGCAGTCAATTTGGTGGCCATATCGGCCAGGTAGTGCCCGATCGCCTGATGCTGCCAGATGGGTTTGCCGAAGCTCTCCCGCTGCTGCGCGTACTGGATCGCGTCCTCGAGCGCGGCCCGGCCCACCCCCAGCGCCCGGCACGCGACCTGGATGCGGCCGATCTCGAGGCCCCGCATCATCTGCGAGAAACCACGTCCGGTCTCGCCGCCGAGCACCGCCGACGCCGGGACCCGCATATCGTCGAATGTCAGTTCACATGCCTCGACGCCCTTGTATCCGAGTTTGGGCAGATCGCGCGAGACGCTGAAGCCGGGACCGTG
The DNA here is from genome assembly GCF_009604405.1 of Nocardia macrotermitis. Taxonomy (GTDB): domain Bacteria; phylum Actinomycetota; class Actinomycetes; order Mycobacteriales; family Mycobacteriaceae; genus Nocardia; species Nocardia macrotermitis. The sequence goes on along the minus strand of NZ_WEGK01000028.1, from coordinate 7,151 downwards.
CTCGACCAGCAGGATGCTGATGCCGCGGTGCGCGGGTTGCGCGGCCGGATCGGTCTTGCACAGCAGCGCCACCAGGCCGGAGCGGCGCGCGTTGCTGATCCAGGTCTTGGAACCGTTGATCACATATTCCTCGCCCTCGACGCGCGCGGTGGTGCGCAGGGCCTGCAGATCCGAGCCGCCGCCGGGCTCGGTCAGGGCCATCGTGGCGCGCAGTTCGCCGGTCGCCATGCGCGGCAGATAGCGGTCCTGCTGTTCGCGAGTTCCGAAGTCCACCAACAGTTTCGACACCACCGTGTGCCCGCCCATGGCCCCGGCCAGGGACATCCAGCCGCGCGCGAGTTCCTCGGTGACCGCGGCGTAGCAGGGCGTGGAGACGCGGCCGTCGCCCCAAGGTTCGGGGACGGCCAGCCCGTAGATGCCGATCCGTTTCATCTGTTCGATGAGCTTCTCGGGATAGGCGTTCGCGTGTTCGAGTTCGCGCACCGCGGGCCGCACCTGCTGATCCACGAAATCCCGCACGACCGCGACCAGCGCGGTTTCCTCCTCGTTCAGCTCGTCCACGTTCCGGCATCCTCTCCCTCGGCAGCGTCCAGCACGGATCCCGCGACGAGTCCGCCCTTTCATCATCGAATCTGATGACATCGGGAGGGAAATGCCGATTCGTGATGGACCGATGCCGCGCGGGTATGGTGCGCGGAGGAAACGGAGCAAGAATGCGACATCACATTCTCCGGTACAGTGCAACAATGTTCTGCACATATGACAAGGAACAGGATCATCGGTGACAAGCCCCATCGAAGAGCCGGGCTGGAAACAGCGGGCGGTCGAGCGGTCGCTGCGGACCGCCAAGATGCGAGCCGAGCAGCGGGTGCAGCGCTTCCTCGATGCGGCGCAGGCGCTGATCACCGAGAAGGGCAGCACCGACTTCACCGTGCAAGAGGTCGTGGACCGGTCCAAACAGTCGCTGCGTAGCTTCTACCTCCAATTCGACAGCAAACACGAACTGCTGCTCGCGTTGTTCGAGGATTCCCTGGTCCGCACCGCCGACCAGCTGCGCGTCGCGGCCACCAACGCCACGGACCCCGTAGACCGCCTCCGCATCGTCATCGAGCTCCTGTTCGAGCTGTGTCGTCCCGACCCCACCGCCCGCCGCCCGTTGTTCACCGACTTCGCGCCGCAACTGCTGCTCACCCACCCCGCCCAGGTGAAACTCGCCCACGCCCCCGTGCTGATGCTGTTCACCGAACTGCTGGACGAGGCCGCCCAGGGCGGACAACTCCGCCAGGACGTCATCCCCCGTCGCATGGCCGCCATGGTCATGCAGACGGTGATGTTCAGCGCGCAGTCCGCCGAGGATCCGGAGAACGAGACGCAGTATCCGGTGACGGGCGCGGAAGTGTGGGACTTCTGCGCGCGCGGATTCGCCGAGAAGTAGGCGTTCGGTCACGAAACCATGCCGGTACTCCGGATTCCGTTTGTCGCGCAACGAAATCCGGAGAACCCGCGCGCAGGTTCCGGGCGGCACAGCTCAGCCGAGTATGGACGCCAGGGTCTTTCGTTCCAGGAATTCCTCCAGGCCCGCGACGCCCATTTCGCGGCCGATGCCGGAGTGTTTGTAGCCACCGAAGGGGGCGTCGGGGAAGAAGTAGTTGCCGCCGTTGATGCTGAAGGTGCCGGTGCGGACGCGGCGGGCTACCGCGAGGGCGCGGTCGTGGTCGGCGCTGAAGACCGCGCCGGACAGGCCGTAGGCGGAGTTGTTGGCGATGTCGATGGCGTCGTCGTCACCGTCGTGGGCGATCACCGACAGCACCGGACCGAAGACCTCCTCCTGGGCGATTTCGCTGTTCGGGTCGACGTTCGCGAGCAGGGTCGGCTTGTAGAAGTAGCCGGGGCCGGCCTTCTCCCCGCCGGTCACCAGCGTCGCGCCCCCGGCCACCGCGCGCTTGACCAGGCCGTCGACCTTGTCGCGCTGGGCCTCGCTGATCAGCGGGCCCATATAGGTTTTGCGGTCGTTCGGGTCGCCGAAGCGCACCCGGGCCATATTGGCGGCGACCAGGTCGACGACGGTGTCGTGGTCCGCGCGCGGCACCAGCAGACGGGTGGTGAGCGCGCAGGCCTGTCCGGCGTTGAGGGTCGCCGCGAAGGCCGCGTACTGGCCGACGCCCTGGTAGTCGGCGTCGTCGAGGGCGATCGCGGCGGATTTGCCGCCGAGTTCCAGGAAGACGCGTTTGAGGCCGTTTCCGGCGGCGGACATGATCGCCCGGCCCACCGCGGTCGAGCCGGTGAAGGTCACCAGGTCCACGTCGGGGTGGATGGTCAGCGCCTCGCCGACCGGAACCTGTTGGGAGGAAAGGATATTCACCACGCCCGGCGGGATGTCGGTGTACTTCTGGATGAGCTCGCCCAGGGCCAGGGTGATCAGCGGGGTCGCCGGGGCGGCCTTGAGCACCACCGTGCATCCGGCGGCCAGGGCGGGCGCGAGCTTCGCCAGCGCCAGCTGATTCGGGTAGTTGTAGGCGATGATCGCCGACACCACGCCCGCGGCTTCCTTCTCCACCCAGCGCCGGTGCTGCTGGCCGAGATATTCGACCGGGCCCAGATCCTCGGTGAAGGAGTACGTCTTCAGCAGATCGGCGTAGTACCGCACGATCTTGATCGGATCCTCCAATTGCGCTGCGCGCGTGAGGGACAGCGTCGCGCCGACCTCGGCGATGGTGAGTTCGCGCAGTTCCTCGACGTGGTCGGTCAACGCCCGGTGCAGTTGTTCCAGGCACCGGATGCGCAGGGCGACATCGGTGGCCCAGGGGCCGTGGTCGAACGCCTCCCGCGCCGCGGCGATGGCGAGGTGGGCGTCGTTGACGGTGGCGTCGGGGGCGTGGCCGACCAGCGCCTCGGTGGCGGGGTTGTAGGACGGATAGGTTCGTTCGGTGTCGACGAGTCGGCCGCCGATCAGCAGGCGCCGATCGGCCTTCGCCTCGACCACAGCCGCCGGGTTCGTGCTCATGGTTGTCTCCAAAGCTGTTGGTACTCAGGTATTTCGGCCACCGTTGACGCCCAGCACCTGCCCGGTGATGTATCCGGCCTCCTCGGAGACCAGGAATGCGCAGGCCGCGGCGATGTCCTCGGGTCTGCCCGCGCGTCGCACGGGCGTCAGTTCGGCGTGGTGATCCACTGTGCCGCCGAGCAATCCATGACTCTCGGAATTGCGCAGCATCGGGGTGTCCACGAAACCGGGCGGAATCGTGTTCACCGTGATCCCCGACGGACCCAGTTCCAGCGCAAGGGATTTCGTGAATCCGATGACGCCCGCCTTGGCCGCGACATAGTGGCTCATGAACTGCTGGCCGGAGTGCGCGCTCGAGGAGGAGATGTTGACGATCCGCCCCCAGCCCGCGGCCAGCATGTCCGGCACGGCCGCCTGGCAGCAGTAGAACGTGCCGTCCAGGTTGACCGCGAGGGTCCGCCGCCACACCTCATCGGTGATGTGCTGGAACTTCTTGAATCCGGTCAGGCCCGCGTTGTTCACCAGGACCAGCACCGGCCCGAATTCCGCCCGCACCCGCTCGAACGCGGCGTCGACCTGGGCACGCGAAGAGATGTCGACCTCACCGAATGCCGCCGCCGAATGTCCCGCCGCCCGGATCTCCTCGGCGACCAGCTTGGCGGATGTTCCGTTCAGGTCCAGGATCGCTACCTGAAACCCGTTGGCCGCCAAGCGATGTGAGATCGCCCGGCCGATCCCGGAACCACCCCCGGTCACCACGGCGACCCGCCCGTCCCGCTCGCTCATACCGCACCCGCACTGACCGTCGACCTCGGCGGGACCGCATCGTCCGATCGCACCGCACGAACCTCACCGACATTCCGCTCGAGCACGCACGCATCGGCTGTCCGTTCACGCATGCGACCGTCTCGCCCGCCGGTCATGGTCCTGAGTTCGGAAACCTGTTGTCCCATAACCATTCTCACACCACAGGCTCGGAGACGGTGTCGAAGAACGACGCGCCGGAATCGGGGATGCGGGGCTGTTTGAACACGTTCACCGGGTAGGAGACCATCACCAGCGAATACATCAGCCGCAGCAGCTGGGTTTCGGGGTCGGGCAGGTCGTTCAGATCGAACGTGTTGAGGTGCTCGATGGCTTCCTCGGCGCGCGGGGCGATGGCGTCGTAGAAGGCGTCGAGTTGTTCGATGGTGCTGGCCAGGCGGGTGTCGTAACGCTCCTGGCGGGTCGCCTTGGCCCAGGTCTCCACCCAGGGCTCGAGTTCGCTGAATGCTGCGGGGAGAACGGCGGTCGTCATCGTCGGGCTCCTATTTCTGGTCGAGGGTCTGGTGGGCGGTCACGGTGTCCCGGATGACCTTGTGGAAATTGCGGATCATCAATTCCTGATCCGACAGGTGGAACTGCCGGTTCGCGCCGGTCGCCAGCGCCGAATGGGTGGCCTCGACGGTGTTCGAATCCTGCATGGCGAATTCGATGGTGGTCTGCGCGGTCATCTCCTGCGCCAGCCGTTCCGCGGCATTGCGCGGCGGGGTGAAGTAGATGTCCAGCTCGTAGGTGTGCGAGTCGACCGCTTCGGGCCAGTACTGGTAGGTGATGTAGAAATTGCGGGCCCAGATCTGCACCGAGAAGTTCGGGAACAACCAGTAGGCGTCGTTGCCCCAGGACTTGATCCGGCCCGGATTCAGCACGTCGGGCAGGGGGCCGAGGTCGGCGACGTCGTCGGGGCCGAAGAGCCCGGCGCGCAACAGTTTGTAGACCCAGCGCTGATCGCGTTTGGCGGGGCCGAGTTCACCGGGCGCGCGCGGGGGCAGCTGCGGCGGGCCGGGCACCGAGTTCAGCATGTGCGAGGTGAACAGGTCGTAGTAGTACGCGTCGGGCGGCGGGACCAGTTTCTCGGCCTTCGCCACGTCCGGGTTGATGAACCGGCCGTGCACGTACGGCGGGTGGTACCACTCCAGAATCGTGTCGATGGACAGCTTCCAGTTGCCCTTGACCCGGGTCTTGTAGGCGTAGCGCTCGGTCATCTTCTCGAACGGATAGCTTTCCACCGCAGTGAATTTCGGTCCCAGGAAGGTGCGCAGCGGCTGGGCGTGCGGATCGAAGTTCACGAAGATGAAGCCGGCCCAGGTGTCGCAGTGCAGCTCCGGCATGCCCAGCGCGCCCTTGTCCAGATCGAAGAACTGGTCCTCGTTGGTGACGTGGTCGACCTTGCCGTCCAGGCCGTAGCGCCAACCGTGGTACTTGCAGGTGAACACGCGGCACGAACCCGCGGTCTCCTCGGCTGGATGTTCCTGCCACACCACCTTGTTGCCGCGATGCGCGCACACATTGTGCAGGGCCTTGGCGGTGCCGTCGGCCTGCCGCACGATCACGATCGAGCCGAGGCCGGGCAGTTCCCGCGTGAAATAGCTGCCGGTGCGCGGAAGTTGTTCCATCCGACCGACTTTCAGCCACGATCGCTTGAACACCGCCTCCCGCTCGGCGTGGAAGAACTCCTCGGACACCGCGTCGTCGTAGTCGACCGGGCCGGTGCCCAGCTCCGGATATTCGGGCGTGAACTTGCCGCGCCCGGTGGTGAGTTTTTCCTGAATTGCCATGACACAACCTTTCTGAGTTGTCGTGGTTCAGATGACCTTCGCGTCGCGCAGGTGGGCGATCTGTTCGGCGGTGCGGTGCAGCAGCGTGCCGAGGACCTCGTCGGTGTCGGCACCCAATTCGGGTCCGAGCCAACGGATTTCGCCCGGGGTTTCGGAGAGTTTGGGTAACACGTCCGGCACCGACAGCGGGCCGATGCGCGAATCGGTCCGGGTGATGGTGCCGCGGTGGGTGAACTGCGGGTCCCCGAAGATGTCGGCGATCGAATTCAACGGGCCCGCAGGCACTTCGGAGTCGCGGCAGCGTTCGAGGACCTCGTCCCGGGTGAGGGTAGCAACCCAGTCCGCGACCAGCGCGTTCACCTCGTCGCGGGCCGCGAGACGAGATGCCTTGGGGCCGAATCGATCCGGAGCGGCCAGTTCGGGTCGGCCCATTGCCTTGGACAATCGGGCGAACATCTCGTCGTTGGAGCACGCGATGGCGATCCAGCGATCGTCCGCGGTGCGATAATGACTGTGCGGCACCACATTCACGGTGTCCGCGCCCATGCGCTCCCGCACGAAGCCGAATTGCTGGTAGGCGGGGGCGATTTCGTCCAGCACCCGGAAGATCGACTCGTACAGCGCGAGATCCACACACTGACCGCGGCCGGTCACCTCCCGGGCCCGCAGCGCCAGCAGCACGCCGATCACACCGTACAGGCCGGTCAGATAGTCGCCGAGCGAGGTCGATCCGGGGGTGACCGGAGTGCCGTCCGGCTCACCGGCCAGCAGCGACAGCCCGGCGTAGGCGTGCGCGACCCGGGCGAACCCGGGTTGGTCGGCCAACGGCCCGGACTGCCCGTACGCCGAGACCCGCAGCATGATCGCGCGCGGATTGAGCCGCCGGATATCCTCGTAGCCCAGATCCCACCGTTCCATCACCCCGGGGCGGAAGTTCTCGATCACCACATCCGCGCCGATGATCAACTCCCGCAACAGTTCCCGGCCGCGCGGATCGCCGAGATCCAGGGTGATCGACCGCTTGTTGCGGGCCTCGCTGAGCCAGACCAGGGTGTCGCCGCAGTCGGTTTCGGTGCCGAAGCGGCGCAGGTGATCGCCCGTGCCGGGGCGTTCGACCTTGATGACCTCGGCCCCGAACTCACCCAGCACCGTGGCGCAGTACGGTCCGGCGATGTAGGTGCCCAGATCCAGGACCCGGATCCCGTCCAGCGCGTGCATGATGTACCTCGGAATCTATTGCGCGTCAGGCTGGTCGGGGGTGGACCAGGGGTTGTCGTCCCAGGCCCGGTCCAGCGGTTCCATCCGGCCGCCGGCCGGGAAGAAGCGACGCTGGGCGTAGGTCTCGAAGCCGATGCCCTGGCCCATCTGGTCCAGGAAGGCGCGTTTGAGTTCGTGGGTGAACAGCTGGCGGGTGTAGCGCAGTGTCAGCGGCGGGCGCTTCACGAGTTCGCGGGCGAGTTCCCAAGCCCGGTCCAGCACTTGATCTTTCGGCAGCACCTCGGCGACCGCGCCCCAGTCCAGCGCCTCGCGGGCGGCGAGTTTCTTACCGG
>NZ_WEGK01000027.1 GCF_009604405.1 Nocardia macrotermitis | reverse complement strand
AGGCCCGAACCGAGAACTCACGTGGAAAAGCTGGACAGACCAGCGGCTACCCCACACCCGAAATCTGCTGGTCAGCGCACCTCCGGTCCGCTGACCAGCCCAAAACCCACGTCCACGGATCCAGGCTAATCTGCTTACACCGAAATCGTTGCTGGAGTTGATGGAGGAGGCGAGTAGATGGCAACCGGTTATGGCTCCCCCGGATCTCCCGTCGAATACGACGAGATCCTGACCCCGGCCAATATCGCGCAGTTTCTCGCCACGCGGAGTTGGACCAAGAGGTTCGATCGGCAGTTCGATCAGGTGTGGGTGCTCGAGCGGGAGGGGGCGGATCGCCCGGTATCGGTCCTGCTGCCGCGGGAGCCGAGCTTCGTCGACTACGACAAATGTCTCAGGGAAGCGCTGACTGCGATAACCCGAGCGTACGATATCGAGTTGGCGGAACTGGCGGAGAAGGTCGCCTCGGTCCATGCCGATCTGTTCTTCGTCCGAGTTGACCAAAGTATGAAGGACGGCACAATCCCGCTCCGTCAGGCGAGTGTTCTACTCGACGGTATCGACCAGATGATTCGTGCCGCTGCACTGTCCGCCCATAATCCGCATACGAGCGGTCGTGGCCGTATCCCCGACTATGTCAACGAATTTCTGAACGATGGTATTCGTATGGGACACACGAAGAAAGGGAGTTTCGTGATCACGGTGGCGGCCCGCATCGATGACGTGGAGACGGGTGATCGACGCGAGCAGCCTTCGTTGCTGCCGGATGCCCCTGCAAGTTTCACCCGTCGCGTGATGACTTCTCTCGCAACAAGTCTGGATGTCACTCGGAAGTTCGCTTCGGAGCCGCGTGGCTTCGCCGATGTCGAGGATGCCATGGAGCAAGGCTTGCGGTTGCCGGTGGTGCAGGCTCTGCAGGAGATGAGTGCGCCGGACGGTTTGCGCAGTCTGGACTTGTCTTTCGAATGGGCGGCGGCCGAGCCTCAGCTCGCATCGGTTCCCAGTCGTATAAATCTGGGCCGTGGGGTTATCGATGAACTCCCGGAGATCGAAAGACGTTTGATGCGAAGGTCCGAACCGGAGCGGCTCACGCTTGTCGGGCTGGTCAAGGAATTGAAGCTGGAAGACGATGGTGACCTGCCGGATGAACAGGGTGGCGATGTCATCATTCATGCGGAAGTCGGCAACCGCACTCGCCGGGTCGCCATCGCGCTGGGCGGCAATGACTGGCAGCTCGCGATATCCGCATTGCGAGCTCGAGTTCCCTTGATGGTCACCGGTGAGCTTGGCAAGCGAGGAAATATCTGGCGTCTGAACGAACCAATCGAGTTGGACCGAAATTATCTGGAATCTGTTTTGTCCGGACGCTCGTATTAGATCGCAGGTAATCTGCGGCCGTCAGTCCCGCAGGTCGTCGTCGGTCAGCCCGTGCTCGGCAAGGTAGATCGCCATCGCCATCGCCATCGCTTGACGCTGCATCTCCCAGGCGCACCAGCCAGCGGTCGTCGAGAACGTCGTCGCGGCAGGCCAGCCAGGGCGCGGTATCCGGCAGTTGCGCCCGGATCGCTTCCAATCCCCGGCGCTCGTGCTCGAAACTCGACTCGGTGACCGTTGTCCACCGCCCCTTGTCCATACGCGCACAGTCCTGTTCTCGTCGCTTGCGAGCGGGTGTCGGCAAAATTGATGGTGGAGATCAGTCGTCTGTGTCAGCCGGCTAGCGGAACTGGGTTGGGCATCAGCACTATTCGCCAGTTGTCGGGATCGGGGAAGGCTAGGGCACCGTGTTCGCGCCACCATGGGTTGTCCAGTTCTACGGGTTTGTGGCCGCGTTCGCCGAGGCGGGTGACTACGTCGAACATCTGCTCGGCGGTGGTGAAGTAGAAGACCAGGAGGTTTTCGTCGGTCGGTGCGCGGCCGGGGCTGCCTGACTCGTGTGAAGTGAATTCCAAGTGGTATCTGTCGCCTGGCAGGCCGATCATCACCACCTCGTAGCCGTCTCCGGACGTCCGATACAACTCGGGCAAACCCAAGGCTCCGCAATAGAATTCGACGACATCAGCCAGGTTGTCGGTGGGCCGGGCAATCCGGACTTCGACTGCGGGCAGAACGTCGGGCCACACTCCATCGGTCAACTCCATGATTCGACGGTAAAACCTCAACCATTATTGATGTCAAGGTATGTTGTCCGATTGACGTCCGCAGGCGGTCGGTTGGTGCGAAGTCGGCACTTGGCGGTCGACTACTGCTCCATCCACGACGTCCGCGCGGGACCGGTTGCGTCGTCCCGTGATTGCGGATCGTGTGCGTCTCCGCTGGGAAAGTCGTTGCAGCACTGTGCCTGTGATAGAGATTGGCCGTCGAGGCGCGGGTTCTGTTCAGCTCGACTCGTGCTGGGTGGATTCTCGGAAGTGGGCTCGCACGGCTGTGAGGTCGGGTTTGCCTGAGGGGGTGCGGGGGATTACGGGTACTGTGGCGATGATGGTTGGGATTTCATAGGGGGCCAACCGGTTTCGGAGGTATTCGGTCAGTTCGGTGTCGGTGATTCGGTGGTCGGCGACGGGTTCGATCATGGCTACCGGGACCTCGCCTAGGCGGGGGTGAGGGTGGGAGATTACCGCGGCGCCGAGGACTGCGGGGTGGGATTCCAGGGCGGTGCGGATGTCGTCGGGGAGGATTTTGAAGCCGCCGCGGATTATTGCCTGGTCGGCGCGGCCGAGGATCCAGAGGAAGCCGTCGGGGTCGAGGCGGGCGGTGTCGGTGGTGCGGAGCCAGGGGGCGTCGGGGCCGAGCTGGCCGGGGGATACCTCGAGGAGGCCGGGGTGGTCGGTGGGGACTGGGGTGCCGTCCTCGGTGACGATGCGGAGGCGGGCGCCGCCGGTGGGGCGGCCTACGCTGCCGCGTTTGGTGTGCCAGTAGCGCTGGTGGTCGCGCAAGGTCCAGCCTGCTACGCCGCCGCCGAATTCCGTGGCGGCATAGGAGGTCAGGACGGGGATGCCGAAACGTTCGGTGAAGGCGTCGGCATCGTCGGCTGAGAGCGGGGCGGTGCCGGAGGTGACGACGCGGACTCCGGCCAGGTCGGCCCGGGTGAGGTTCGAATGCAGGACGGTGCGTACGGCGGCGGGGACCAGGGAGACCGCGGCGGGGCGGTAGGTGCGGACCGCGCGGGTCCAGCGTTCCAGGTCGAAGCGGGGGAGCAGGACGAACGGGCGGGCCGCGGTGATGCATTGCAGGACCCGGAAGACGCCGCCGATGTGGACCAGTGGCGCGTTGACGATCGCGACGCCGTCCCGAGGGTGTTCGGGGGCCGGCGCGTTCTCCGGATCGGCCCCGATGACGCTGCGGGCCAACATGTCATAGGTGATGTCGACACGTTTGGGCGGCCCCGTGGTGCCGCTGGTCAACATGTGTACCGCCACACCGGATTGTGCTGTGCCGGTGTGCGTTCGGGCCCCGGGAACGGTGACGAGTATCGGCTCTTCCGTCACGCCCGAGATCGACAAGGTGGCCGCGCCCGGTGCCGGTGCGACCAAGGTGTCCAAATCTGTTGGCGCGCCGATGATCAGAGGCAGACGCAGTGCGGCGATATCCGCTCGGGTGCGATCGTCACCACGTGCGGGGTTGATCACCGCGACCGCGCCGCCGCCGAGCAGTACGCCCAGTAGTGCCGCGACATGTTCGGGGCGATTGCGCAGGAGTATTCCGATTCGCCTGCGGCCCACGGGATATGCGGTGACGAACAGTCGGATGCGGTGTGCGAGCTCGCCGAGTTCACCCCAGGTGCACCACATCTCATCGAACTCGATCGCTCGCGAGTCGGGGTGCAGTGCAAGGGCTTCGGCGATTCGGCGACTCAGGACGTGCGGAGTCATCTGCACTGCCATTTCGGCAACCTCTTCTCCACGAAGGCTTTCGGACCCTCGAGCGCGTCCTCGGTACGGGTGACGCGCTCGCGGAACGATTCGGCGAGCATCTCGGCCTCGTGCAGCGGGACATCCAGGCCCTTGAGGATGGCCAGCCTGGTGCCGCGAACCGCCAGGGGCGCATTGGAATTCACGATGTCGGCGATCTCGTGTGCGCGTTCGAGCAGCCGATCGTGTGCGACGATCTCGGTGATCATGCCCAGCTCGTAGGCGCGTTGTGCGCTCATCCGCTCGTGTTTGCCGGTCAGCGCGACGCGCAGTGCGACCGTGCGGGGCAGAACCCGTGCCAGGCGCACCATCTCGCGCCCGGCGACCAGGCCGATGCTCACGTGCGGGTCGAAGAACTGCGCGCGTTCGGAGGCGATCACGATGTCGCCGGTGGTCACCCAGTCCAGCCCTGCGCCGCAACACAATCCGTTGATCGCCGCCAGCACCGGCTTGGTCATCGTCCGGAACGGCGGGGTGCCCTCCTGCGGGGCCTCCCACTGCTCGTAGGTGGACAGGTACGGCCGCTCGTTGATCACCTTGCCGTCGCCGGGGATGGCCTTGACGTCCGCGCCGGTGCAGAAGGCGCGGCCGTTTCCGGTGATGACGATCGTCCAGACCCGCTCGTCCCGCTCGGACTCGTCGTAGGCGGCCCGAAGTTCGGTGATCATGAAGGGGCTCAACGCATTCAGGGCATCCGGGCGGTTCAGGGTGATCGTGGCCGTATGCCCGTCGACGCGGTATTCGATGGTGTCGAACGGCATGGTCTTCCTTCGCGTGCGAACCGATACTGATATAGATACAGTATAAGGTACCGTTGATCTCCCGCGAGCGGGGATTCCGGCATCGACGAGGAAGGCATCCGATGAGCAGTTCCAGTACCGCCGACGGCCGAGTCCGCTACGAGGTGGACCCCGACGGCCGGATCGCCACCGTCACGCTGAACAATCCGCGGCAACGCAATTCCTACGACGCGGCCATGCGGGACGGGCTGGCCCGCTACCTCGACGACGCGGCGCAGGACGACGACATCGTGGTCGTGCTGCTGCGCGGGGCCGAGGGGGTGTTCAGCACCGGCGCGGATATGAACAACGCGTACGGCTGGTACGGGGAGGGCGAGCGCAAGGCGCGCCCCAGTCAACGTCGCCGACTTACCGTGGACCGCAAGACATTCGGCTTCTACCACGACCTGCTGGGCTACCCGAAGGTCACCGTCGGCGAGATCAGCGGCTACGCCCTGGGCGGCGGTTTCGAGATGGCGCTGATGACCGATATCGCCGTCATCGCCCGCGACACCCGCATCGGCATGCCCGCGACCCGCTTCCTGGGCCCCGCCCTCGGCAGCCTGCACATGTTCTTCCACCGTCTCGGCCCCGTCCTGGCCCGACGCCTCCTGCTGACCGGCGACATCATCGAGGCGAGCGTGGTCGAGAATCTCGGAGTCTTCACCGAGACTTGCGATCCCGCCGCGGTGACCGCCCGCGCGCATTACTGGGCGGAAAAAGCTGCCAAGATGCCCGCCGACGGCGTCGTCATCGCCAAGGAAGCCTTCCGCCTGGTCGAACAGAGCCAGGCGTACCAGGGCGAAGAGGTGGCCAGCTACCTGTTCCACGCCTTCGGTACCAACCTCCAGTTCGCCCCCGGCGAGTTCAACTTCGTCAAAACCCGAGCCGAGCACGGGACCAAGGAGGCATTTCGGTTGCGCGACAAGCATTTCGAGGTTCCCGAGCCGGACGCTTACTGAGTCTCGAGTCGGATCCGCACCATTCATCGTGCACGGCTCGATTCGGGCGACGCACCTTCGATCGCGATGCTGCCGTTCGCCATTGGACCTGCGAAAATTGTGGTCTCGCAGTGCGGCGATGCGAGACTTCAAGGTGTACAGCATCTTTCGATCAGGTTGCGTCGATTGTGAAGTTGTCCGAGACTCGTGGGGTGAGTGCCATACTGGCATGGATTCGTTCGGTGAATTGCCAGGTGATCATGCGTGTGGACGGAGTCATCCATGCTCGCGAGAGTTATCGGCCGGTGGCTCGATCGCGGGCGGACCGACCCACTGCCACCTCCAGCGCAGGTTCCTGCCCCCGAAAAGCCGCCGTGGTATCGAGATCCGGTTTATCTCGCGCCGATCGCGACCGTCATCACCGGCATCATCACGGCGACCTTGGCGCTACTGCCGCAATACTTTCCGCACACGACGCCGAAGCCGCCTCTCGCTCGCTACGTCGATCCGCAGGCATGCATGACGACGACCTGGCCGCAGCCCGCGGCCGATGTGCTGTCTCATGTGCACGCCGGGAAAAATTTGGCCGGGTACGCGAAGCTGCGGGCTCAACCCTGTTGGCGTGCGGTTGATTTGACCGAGACTGCGCAGTTCACCCCCGGGACGGGAATCGCGGTGGTGTGCTGGGTCGATGCGGACTACACCTACGACACCTCCAGAGTTCCGCGCTACGACTGGTATCTGGTGGCTGATCCCGCCCGTGCGGGTTCGACGATCGGCTGGACGCAGGCGTGGCCGTACGCCGCACCCGACCGCGCGGCTGCGCAGTGCGCGCAACCGCACCTGGATCAACCGCGCTCCTGGTGGGCGCAGCCGATCCTGACGATCGTCGCGGGGATCTTGACGTTCGTATCGGCAGTTGTGGCATTCCTCGCCATCAGACGCCGCCGACACTCGACGTCTCATATCAAGTGATACGCCACCACAGCCCTGTGGTCCCTACCTCCACTAGCCCTCAGCGCCTTCATCATTGGCGTGCAGCGACCCCGGAGAGCGTGAAATTCCTACGGCGTTGTCGGCGATGAGGTGGGCGGTGTGGTCGAGGATGCAGTGGAGGCCGTATTCGAAGTTGCGGTCGTCGGGGGCGCCGGAGCGCATGCCCTTGGCCATGGCTCGGGCCAGTAGGGGGGTGGTGTCGGGGTTGATGAGGATGCTGTCGTAGTAGGCGCGGGCGGGGCTGTCCTGGTTGCGGTCGTAGAGGCGTTGCAGGACAACGGATCCGCGGATGTGGAGGTTGAGGGCCGAGTAGGTGTCCAGGGCCTGGTCGACGGAGAGGCCCGCGTTGACGAGGCTGGATACCGTGCGTTCGACCTGGTCGGCGCCGATGCGGCCGGCGTGCTGGCTCAGGGCCGAGCGGATCAGGATGAGGTCGCACAGGATGGGGTTGTCCAGGAAGGTGCGGCGCAGGGTGCGGGCGTGGGTGGCGAGGGTTTCGCGCCAATTCGCCGCTTCCACATAGGGATACGGGACAGCGTAGACGTACTGGCGCAGGGCCCGGTCGGTCATCGCGTTGAGCAGGTCGTCCTTGCGGCGGAAGTACCAGTAGATGCTGGTGACGCCGACGTCGAGGTGGCGGCCCAGCAGCGGCATGCTCAGGCCGTCGATCGAAACCGTTTGCGCCAGTTCGAAAGCGCCGTCGATGATGTCCTCGGGGTTGAGGGAGCCGCGTTCGCGCCGTCGGCGTTTGTCGGCGGCCGCGCGTCCGGACATGATCAACCTCCCGTGCCGCGGGGCCCGGTGAACACCGGATCCCGCTTCTCGGCGAACGCCGCGAACGCCTCGAGGACGTCGACGCCGGACAGATTCGCGGTCTGCGCCCGCACCTCGCCCTCCAGCGCCTCGGGCAGTGTCAGTTGGAAGCTGTTGTCCACCAACGCTTTCGTCTGCGCCAACGCCAGCGGAGGACCGGCCGCCAGACGTGCGGCGAGCACCTCGGTGAAGGCATCCACCTCGTCCTCGGGACGTATCCAGGTGACCAGTCCGAGCGCATAAGCTTCCTCGGCGCTGATCATGTCCGCGAGCAGCGTGAGACGTTTGGCCTGCTGCAACCCGACCAGCCGCGGCAGCAGCCAGGTGCCGCCGCAATCCGGCGAAAGCGCTCGGCGAGTGAAGATCTGGCAGAAGCGAGCCTCGGGCGTCGCCACCACCAGATCGCATCCCAGCGCCAGATTCCATCCCGCTCCCGCCGCCACCCCGCGCACCTTCGCGACGGTCGGCACCGAAAGCCCGTGCAGCTGTTCGATCACCGCGTTGATCGCGCGCATCTCCTGTGCGGGATCGGGAAATTCGTCCATCCCGGCCGTATCGGAGATATCGGCCCCCGAACAGAAATTGCCGTCCGCGCCGGTCAGTACGACCGCGCGAATCCCGGAATCCGATGTGATGGCACGGAATTCGTCACCCAGCGCCGACCACAGTTCCCGGGTGATCGCGTTCTTACGGTGCGGGCGGTTCAATGTCAGCGTCAGCACGCCACCGGTACGTTCGGTCGACAACACACTCATGACCGCACGCCTCGACGCTGGACTACTCGATTCGACATGATCACGGCAGTTCCCCGATCGGTTGCGGCGGAGGAGATTTCAGAGAAGGGGCAGGACTCAGCGGAGCACATCGAAGGTCACCGGGAGGCTGTTGGGAGACCGGAAAGGCTGCCCGAAGATATGCGGATCCCCCTCGGCCAGCAGCGTGAAATCGGTCAGCCGATCCAGCAGACAGTGCAGCGCGACACGAGTCTCCATGCGCGCCAGGTGAAGTCCGAGACAAGTGTGCGCACCGGCGGTGAAACTGATGTGCGGCACATGTTTTCGGAAGATGTCGAACTCTTCCGGCCGCTCCCAACGGTTCTCGTCGCGATTGGCCGACCCGAGACACACATCCAACACCGCCCCCCGCGGAATCGCCGTCCCCTCGAGTTCGGTGTCCTCGGTGACGTAACGCTGCACCAATGTCAGCGGCGTCTCGTAACGCAACCCCTCCTCGACCGCGGGCCCGATCAGATCCCGGTCCCGCCGCACCGCCTCGAACTGCTCGGGATGCGAAAGCAGCAGGTACAGCAGGTTTCCCGAGGATCGATAGGTTGTCTCCAGACCCGCCGGAAGCAGCAACCGCAGGAACGAATAGATCGCCTCCTCGGACAGCTTCTCCCCATCGATCTCGGCGGCCACCAGATCGCCGATGATGTCCTCGGTCGGCGTCCGCCGCCGCTGCTCGATCTGTTCCACGAAGTAGTCCTTCAGATCCACCGAGGCCCGCATCGCCCGCGGCACCTTGTCCGCGTAACTGATGATCGCCACCGCGGCCTCGCGGAAGAACGGCAGATCCGCCTCGGGCAGGCCGAGCAGCCGGGCGATGACGCGGGTCGGGAACTCGAAGGTGAACTCCCGGATCAGATCAGCGCGTCCGCGTTCGGCGAATTCGTCGATCAGCGCATCGCAGATCGACCGCACTATCTCCGGTTCCCAGCGCATCAGCGACTGTGGTTTGAACGCCGTGGTGACCAGCGCGCGATGCGCCTTGTGCCGCGCGCCGTGCATGGCCAGGATGGTCGGTCCCATGAAGACGCCGATGGTGGAATCGTAGAGCGCGGAACTGAATACGCGATTGTTGCGCAGCGCCGAACTCACCGCCGAATAGGAGACCGCGGCGTAGGTGTCCTTGGGGCGCAACGATTCCGGGGTGCGGGAGTAGTCCATGACCGTGCCGTGGAATACCCCGCCCTCGCGGCGTCGGGCGGCGAAATACGGGTAGGGATCACGCAATTCGAGGGTGTCCCCGGTCTGCGCGGCTGGGTCTGCGATCGGGCTGTCCACGGCTCACCTCTACGTTCGTCATGAATACTGCTGGGCTACAACTGAATCGGCGCACTACAGCTGGATCGGCGGACCGGCGAGCATCGGTGCGACGAAGCCGCCGTCCACGTGGATGTCCTGCCCGTTGATCCACCGGGCTTGCGGCGAACCGAGGAAGTCGATCACCGGCACGATGTCCTCGACCGCGGCGTGCCGCCCGACCGTCGCCTTCACCGTGTCCAGGACGTCCTTGCCCATCGAGGTCTCGAAATCGGCCAGGATAGGGGTCTCGGTCGGGCCGGGACTGACCGTGTTCACCCGGATCCCGTACTTCTGCCAGGCCGCCGGGGCCAGGCGTTTGGCGAAGATGATCGCGGCCTGTTTGGACGTGCTGTACACCGGATACGCCGGGTCCTGGCCCGCCTGCCACCGCTGGACCTCGTCGGGATCGGTCGTGTCCAGCAGCCCCGCGAGCGCGGGTATGCGCTCGGTCCATCCCAGCGCCGCGACCGAGGCCACGGTGACGATCGCGCCGCCCTCGCGCAGCAGCGGCAGCATGCCCTCGGCCAGCAGCCGCATACCGAGGTAGTTCACCTTCAACACGTCGGTCGCCGGCGCGGTCCCCGGCACGCCCGCGACATAGGCCAGCAGATCCCAACCGGGCCCGATCCGCGTCAGCAGCGCGGCGATAGCGGAAGTGTCGCGCAGATCGCACAATTCGTGCTGCGCGGCCGGAGTGTCGTTGGGGCGCAGGTCGATTGCCAGCACGTGATCGCCGTTGCGATGGAAGTGTGCGGCGGTTGCGGCCCCGATGCCCGAGCCCGCGCCGACCACGACCACCCTGCGTTGTCCGGATCCCATGAATACCACCGCTCCGTCCCGTCAGGTCGTTATAGAATGCTTGACAGTAAGGGTCACTATAAATCACTACAGTGGTCGCCACAACGGACCGATGCGCCTGCGTAGCGGCCCGATGCAGGGCGAGAAGTGCCACGTAACGAAAGAGTCGCTCATGAGCATGCCGACCATCGACGACGCCGCGAAGGTACTGGCCGATCCGAACTCCTACACCGACGAGACGGGACTGCACGCCGCGCTGGCGCGGCTGCGGGCGAAGGCTCCGATCGCCCGGGTCGAGGTTCCGGATTACCGGCCGTTCTGGGCCGTCACCAAACACGCGGACATCCTGGCGGTCGAGCGCGCCAACCGGCTGTTCACCAATTGGCCGCGCCCGGTGCTGATGACCGCCGCCTCGGACGATATGGGCGCGGCGGCCGGAATCCGCACGCTGATCCACATGGACGATCCGCAGCACCGGGTCGTGCGCGCCATCGCCGCGGACTGGTTCAGCCCGAAAGCCATGAAGGCCATGGGTGATCGGATCGAGCAGCTCGCGAAGCAGTACGTCGATCGGATGCGCGAGGCCGGTGGGGAATGCGATTTCGTCAGCGAGGTCGCGGTGAATTTCCCGCTGTACGTGATCATGTCGCTGCTGGGGGTGCCGGAGAGCGACTTCCCGCGGATGTTGAAGCTGACCCAGGAGCTGGTCGGGAACGACGACGACGAACTGCGGCGCAGTGCGTCCTCGGACGAGACGATGAATGCGCTGCTGGACATGTTCGGGTACTTCCAGCACCTGACCGCCACCTGGCGCGAAACCCCCACGGGCGACCTGGGTTCCACCATCGCCAACGCCCGCATCGACGGCGAGCCGCTGTCCGATATCGACACCATGTCGTACTACGCGATCATCGCCACCGCCGGGCACGACACCACCAGCAGCAGTATCGCGGGCGGCCTGCACGCCCTGATCGAACATCCCGAACAGCGCGAAATGCTCAGTGCCGACCCGGATCTCATCCCGCTGGCCACCGAGGAGATCATTCGCTGGGTCACCCCGGTCAAGGCGTTCATGCGCACCGCTGCCGAGGACACCACGCTGGGTGGGGTGCCGATCGCGGCGGGGGATTCGCTACTGCTGTCGTATGTTTCGGCGAATCGGGACGAGGAGGCGTTCACCGATCCGTTCCGTTTCGACATCGAGCGCGAACCCAACAAGCATGTGGCGTTCGGGTTCGGTGTGCACTTCTGTCTCGGCGCGGGGTTGGCGCGCATGGAGATCAGCAAATTCCTCGCCGAACTGCTGCCGCGACTGAAGTCCATCGAGCTGAACGGCGAGCCGCGGTTGAGTGCGACGACGTTCGTGGGCGGGCTCAAACATCTGCCGATCCGCTACTCCCTGATCTGAGCTCACGATGACGGTATCCGATGTGGCGCAGGCGAACAGCCACGTGGTCGAACTACCGCCCGAGCGGCGGACGGAAGGTCGGAATGCAGCAATGAACAGTGGCGGGACATGGGACGAGACCCTCACCGATCTGGATCACCGCCGGGCGCGCGTGCAGGAGATGGGTGGGGCCGAGCGGGTCGCGAAGCATCGTGGCAAAGGCAAGCTGGACGCGCGGGCGCGGATCGAGCGACTGCTGGATCCGGGGACCTTCCAGGAGTTCGGCACCCTGGTCGGGGGTGAGGTGGCCGCCGACGCGGTCGTCACCGGGTCAGGGCTCATCGACGGCGCACCGGTGATGGTCGGCGCGGAGGATTTCACCACGCTCGCGGGAACCATTGCGCCGGGCAGTAATTCGAAGCGCTACCGGCTGGCCGAACTCGCGGTGCGCAATCGGGTACCGCTGGTGATGTTGTTGGAGGGCGCGGGATTTCGGCCCACCGGCGACCATTACGGCCGCACCCCAACGGATCTGCTGGCCCAGGCGCGGTGCTCGGGCCGGGTGCCGATGGTGACCGGGGTGCTGGGCGCGTCGGCCGGACACGGTGCGCTGATCGCCCCGGTCTCGGACTTCGCGATCATGAGCCGACACGGCGCGATCTTCACAGCCGGGCCGCCGGTGGTGAAAGTGTCCACGGGAGAGGACATTTCGAAGGAGGACCTGGGTGGCCCGGATGTCGCGGTGCCCAGCGGGCTGATCCACAATCTGGCCGAGACCGACGAGGCGGTACTCGACGAGATCCGCCGCTATCTGTCCTACTTCCCGTCGAGCGCGTGGTCTTATCCCTCGATGCGTCCCGGCGACGACACCGGGCCGCGCGCCACCCCGGAACTGCTCGAGATCGTCTCCCGCGACAATCGCCGCACCTACGATATGCGCACCGTGCTGGACGTGGTGTTCGACGATGCCGACTGGTTCGAGGTGCAGCCCGATTTCGGCGAGGCGATCATCTGCGCGCTGGCGCATCTGGGCGGGCATCCGGTCGCGGTGGTGGCCAATCAGCCGCAGGTGCTGGCCGGATCGATCGACGCCGACGCCGCGGACAAGGCCGCGCACTTCATCACCGTCGCCGACTCGTTCCATCTGCCGATCGTGTTCCTGGCCGACAATCCGGGCATGCTGCCGGGCAGCGAGTCCGAGCAGGCCGGTGTATTGCGCAGTGGGGCAAGGATGTTCGTGGCGCAGACGGCGGCCACGACGCTCAAACTGCATCTGACGCTGCGCAAGGCGTACGGATTCGGTTCGATGGTGATGTCGCTGATCAGTTTCGACAATCAGCTCGGCACCTTCGCCTATCCGGGCGCGACGATGGGTGCGATGAGCGCCGCGGCGCTGAGCAATGCGTCGAATGCCGAACAGGATGTGGCGGCGGCGCTGCGCGAGATGGAATTGCAGGCGTCGTACCACTCTGCGCAGCACATGGGGTTCGACGAGCTCATCGGCCCCGCGGAGACGCGCAACGCGCTGCTGATCTCGCTACAGCGCGGAATCTATGCCCGGCAGGCGGCCGCGGAGCCGGTGACCCGCTCGGTCATCGTGCCCTGAGCGATGTACACAGCCCTACTGAAAGGTATACAGTAGTAATATCTATTCGACTTGCGGCAGATCGCCCGGCGACGCTGGGAGCACCGAGATCAGCTGTCGCGCCGGGCCGTTCGACGAACGAGAGGACCGTGATGACCGCGCTGGACTACAAGGCGATCGATGTCGACAACCACTACTACGAGCCGCTGGACGCGTTCACCCGGCATCTGGACCGGAAATTCCGCCGTCGCGGGGTGCAGATCGTGCGGGACGGCAAGTACCACACCGCGATCATCGGCGACCGGGTGAACCGGTTCATCCCCAATCCGACCTTCGATCCGATCATCGTGCCGGGCTGCCTGGACCTGATCTTCCGAGGTCAGGTGCCCGAGGGCGTGGATCCGGCGACGCTGATGAAGGTCGAGAGCCTGGAACTGCGACCGGAGTACCGCGAGCGCGACGCGCGCGTCGCGGTGGTCGACAAGCAGGGCATCGAGACGATCTTCCTGTTCCCGACCTTCGGGTGCGGTGTGGAGGAGGCGCTGCGGGGCGATATCGAGGCGACGATGGCCTCGCTGCACGCGTTCAACCTGTGGCTCGACGAGGACTGGGGCTTCGACCGCGCGGACGGCAGAGTCGTTGCCGCGCCGATGATTTCGCTGTCCGATCCGCAGGCCGCGGTCGCGGAGGTGGAGTTCGTGCTGGCGCGGGGTGCGCGGCTGGTGCACGTGCGGCCCGCGCCGGTGCCCGGGGTCGGTAGGGCGCGCTCGCTCGGTGATCGCGCGCACGATCCGGTGTGGGCGCGGCTGGCCGAGGCGAACGTGCCGGTGGCATTTCACCTGGGGGACAGTGGATATCTGAAGATCGCCGCGATGTGGGGCGGTAAGGACACCTTCGAACCGTTCGGCGGTCCGGGTGACGCGCTGGACAAGATCCTGGTGGACGATCGCGCCATCCACGACACCATGGCCTCGCTGATCATTCACGGCGTGTTCGACCGGCATCCGGCGTTGCGGGTGGCCAGTATCGAGAACGGATCGGACTTCGTCGGGCGGCTGTGCAAGCGAATGACCAAGCTGGCCAACCAATCTCCGAAATCCTTCCCGAACGATCCGGTGGACGCCCTGCGCGAGCACGTGTGGGTCGCGCCGTACTACGAGGACGATCTGCCGCGGCTGGCCGAGACGATCGGGGTGGAGCGGATCCTGTTCGGATCGGATTGGCCGCACGGTGAGGGGCTCGAGGAGCCGGTCGCGTTCACCGACGAGCTCACCGGTTTCGACGCGGCCGATGTTCGGAAGATCCTGCGCGACAACGCACTCGAATATCTGGGTGCGCCGGTCACGGCGTCCGCCCGGTAGTTCGAGCGGGTACGGAACCGATGTACGAGCGTCCGGTGTACGACCGTCCGGCCACCGCAATCGCCCGCTGTGGGAACGGGATCGGACCGGTCGGCGGGCAGATGCGGCACACGATCGGAGATCTCCGGTGAGCGAGTGGAGTATCGGCGCGGTGTTCGACGCGGTGGCAGCGGCGGTGCCGGATCGGACGATGACCGTCTGCGGCGACCGTCGCCGGAACTTCGGTGAGGTCGCACAGCGCACGCGCAGGTTCGCAAATTTCCTGGCAGGCAACGGATTCGGGGCGCATACCGCGCGTGCTGATCTCGCCCGCTGGGAATGCGGCCAGGATCGCGTCGCGCTGCTCATGCACAACGATCAGTACCTCGATGTGATGATCGGCTGCCTGAAGGCGCGCGCGGTGCCGGTCAACGTCAATCCGCACTACACCGCGCGGGAGATCCGAGACCTGCTCGCGTACATCGGACCTCGTGCGGTGGTGTATCACCGCAGCTTCGGGCCGATCGTTGCCGAGGCCGCGCCGGAGGGGGTCGAACTGCTGATCTCGGTCGAGGACGACAGTGACGTTCCGGAGCTTCCGGGCTCGATCACGTTGGAGCAGGCCATCTCTCGAGGTGCGCCCGATCCGCTCATCGCGACCTCGCCGGACGATCTGGTCATGCTCTGCACCGGCGGGACGACCGGGCGTCCCAAGGGCGTGCTGTGGCGGCAGGGTGATGTGTACGTCTCCTCGATGAACGGCGCGGATCACGAATCATCCACTCCGCTGGGTGAGTTGGCGCGCATGACCGGGCACGTCTGGTTCGCGGTGTCGCCGCTGTCGCACGCGGCCGGGATCTGGACGGCGTTCGCGGGCCTGCTGGCCGGGCAGAGCATCGTCCTCTACGACGACCGGCGCAGCTTCGATCCGCATCTGGCGTTGCGGATCGCCGAGCGGGAGCGGGCCGCACTGCTGACCATCGTCGGCGATGCCTATGCCGGGCCGCTGGTCCGGGCGTTGCGCGAACATCCCTACGAGCTGTCGGCCCTGCTCGCCATCGGCACCGGGGGCGCGGCGACCAACCCGATGCACCGGCACGCGCTGCTGGAGTTGATTCCGCACGTCTCCGTGGTGGAGGGGTACGGCTCGTCGGAGACCGGCGGGATGGGTTTCGGGCGCAGCACCCGCGGTGCGGAGGTCGACGGGTTCGCGCCGATGCCCGGCGGGGTGGTGCTGTCGCACGACCGGACCCGCGTTTTGCGACCTGGTGACACCGAGGTCGGCTGGGCGGCGCGGACCGGTCGGGTGCCACTGGGATATCTGCACGATCGTGTGGCCACCGAACGCACCTTCCCGGTGATCGACGGGGTGCGGATGGCGGTGCCCGGCGATCGCGCCACCGTCGATGCCGACGGGAATCTGCGGCTGCTCGGGCGTGACGCGCTGGTCGTGAACACCGGCGGCGAAAAGGTTTTCGTGGAAGAGGTCGAGGAGGTGTTGCGCGCGCATCCGGGGATCAGCGACGCACTCGTCGTCGGCCGGCCGAGTCCGGTGTGGGGTCAGGAGGTGGTCGCGCTGGTGTGTACCGATTCGGCGGATCCGCCCACGGCGGCGGTGCTGCGGCAGTCCTGCCGGACGCGGCTGGCCGGATTCAAGGTGCCCAAGGCGATCATTCCCGTCCCGGAGATCCGGCGGCTGGGCAATGGCAAACCCGATTACCGCTGGGCCGTGCGGCAGGTGACGCACGATGTCGCGGAGGAGAGGTCGTAGATGCGCACAGTGATCGATTGCCTGGTGAACGTGCATTTCGGGGAGCGGGAACAACCGCCCTGGATGTTGAAGGTCCGAGACGACTATTTCAAGGGCCCGGATTCGCTCTACGCGCAGGTGGAACTGCCCGAACTGCTGGACGAGATGGACGAGCAGGGGGTCGAGCGCGCCATTCTGATGTATTCGATGGCGAAACCGTCGAGTACCGCGCTGGCATTCGCGGAGAAACGTCCGGATCGGTTCTCGCTGGCGATCAACGGGGTCGATCTGCTGCATCCGGTCGCTTCGCTGCGTGAACTCGAGACGCTCGTCCGCGATCTGCCGGTGGTGTATACCACTGCGGGAGCGAGCTTCTGGGGCGACGGGCAGTATCCGCCCACCGACGCGGCCTACTATCCGCTCTACTACAAATGCGCGGAAATGGATCTGCCGCTGTGCATGAACACCGGAATTCCGGGACCGCCGATACCCGGTGAGGTGCAGAATCCGATCTATCTCGATCGCGTCTGCTATCGCTTCCCGGAATTGCGGCTGTGCATGATCCACGGCGCGGATCCGTGGTGGGACATCGCGATTCGCCTGCTGATGAAATACGACAACCTCCGGCTGATGACCTCGGCGTGGTCGCCCAAACGGCTGCCGGAAAGTCTGGTGCATTTCATGCGGACCAGGGGTAAGCACAAAGTGATCTTCGGCTCGGATTGGCCGGTGTTGCGGATGAGCCGGGTGATACCCGAGGCGCTCGCCCTGGATCTGCCGCCCGACGTCCTGGACAACTACCTCCACCACAACGCGCGGGAATTCTTCTTCGCCGATCGGAACAGAGAGTCATGACGATGGACCGTTACGAATTGCGCAGGCAGGATTACAGTCTGTCGCAGGATCAGACCGAATTGCAGGCCGTCTACGCGAAATTCTTCCGCACCCGCAGTCCGCTGGATGTGGTGCGGCGGGCCGAGGACGCCGGATTCGACCGGGATCTGTGGGAGCAACTGTGTGCGACCGGGGCGAGCACGATGGCGTTGCCCGAATCCGTGGGGGGTGACGGGGCGACGCTGGTGGATCTCGCGCTCGTCGCGGAGGAGTTCGGGCGGATGATCGCGCCGGTGCCGTGGATCGATCATGTCTGTGCGACAAGGCTTTCGGCTCGGTTGGGTGCGCTGCCGTCCGGGGATGAACTCGTCACGGGCAGGCAGGTGGCCGGGCTGGATGTGCGGCTGGACGCGGTCGCCGGGGCGCGGTTGATTCCCTCCGGCGCGGTCGCCGATCAGCTGCTGGTTCGTGACGGCGCGGATATCGTTCGGCTCGAATTCGACACTCGCCCTGCGAAAGTCGACAATATCGGGCGTCTGCCGATGGCGTGGATCGATCCCGCCGCCGCCCGCCGGACCGTGGTGGGCAGTGGTCCCGAGGCGCTCGCGCAGTACGAACACGCTCTGGACGAGTGGCGAGTGCTCATGGCCGCCGCGCTCGTCGGCTTGGTGGAGGAAACCCTCACCGTCGCAGCCGAATTCGCCAAGACCCGCTACACCATGGGCGTGCCGATCTCGACGTTGCAGGGGATCTCGCATCCACTCGCCAATATCGCCATCGTCGTGCAGAGCGGACGGAATCTGGCCAGGCGCGCGGCGTGGTTCCTGGAGAACGAACCGGGCGTGCAGGACGGACTCGCCTGTGCCGCCTTCGTTTTCATGGCCGAGGAGGCGGCGAAGGCCGCGACCATGGCCGTGCACGTGCAGGGCGGTCTGGGTGTGAGTGCCGAATCGGCCTCTTCGGCGTATCTGCTGCGCGCGCGGGGCTGGCCGCTGGCGGCGGGCGATTCCGGTGCGAGCGCCGCGCGGGTCGCGGAACTGTTTGCGGCACACCAGGTCTGAGAACAAGGAGAGATCGATGGACTTTTCCCGCGTGGAGCTGACCCCGGACGAGACGGACTACCGCGACCGGATACGCGCATTCCTGAATACCCACGTCACCGACGAGGTCCGGCGACGCGATCGCGAGACCGGTGACAATTTCGACGAGGGTGTGCACCTGGCCATGGGCGCCGCCGGGTGGCTGGCGGCCGAGACCAGCGCCGACGGGATGACTCGGGTGCAGCGGCGGCTGTGGGATCTGGAGCGACGCCGCGTGCACGTCCCGTGGGTCACCTGGGGCACCACCGCGATCGTGGCGGAATCGGTGCGGCAGTTCGGATCCGAGGAACTGCGGCGCGAGGTGCTGCCCCGGGTGGACAGCGGTGAGGTGCGGCTGTGTCTGGGGTACACCGAGCCGGAGGGCGGGTCGGACGTGGCGACCTGCAAGACCCGCGCGGTGCGGGACGGGGACGGCTGGATCATCAACGGCTCCAAGATGTTCACCACCGGCGCGCACAACTGCCAGTACGTCTTCCTGATCACCAATACCGATCCCGGGGCGCGAAAACATCACAGCCTCACCATGTTTCTGGTCCCGCTGGACACGCCCGGCATCGAGATCCAGGGCATCCGGACCGTCGACGGGGATCGCACCAATATCGTCTACTACACCGACGTCCGCATCGCCGACACCTACCGGCTCGGCGAGGTCAACGGCGGCTGGCAGGTGCTCATGCAGCCGCTGAGCGTGGAACACGGTGTGGTCGACGCGGATGCCGATGGGCTACAGGATGTTTCGATCCTGGTGCATCAGGGCACGATGATGGCCACCGCGGTGGATCGCATCACCGAACTCGTCGCCGCGACCGGCCCGGACGGCCGCCGCCTGCTCGACGACGGTTCGGTCGCCTACCGCCTCGGGCGCGCCATCGCCCGGATGGAGGCGTCGCTGTCCGCGCCGACCATGTTCGGCCGCGTCGCGATCGCGCAGGCCATGCGTGATATCTCCCCGGATCTGATGGATCTGCTCGGCGCCGCCGCGGCCCTGCCCATCGACGCCGAGGGGTGTGCCGACCAGGGCGGCGCGGAATACATCTACCGCTGGGCTCCCCTGTGCGGGATCTACGGCGGCACGCTGGAGGTGTTCCGCAACATGATCGCTCAGCACATTCTGGGCTTGGGACGTCCGCACTACTCTCCGGCCCCGGCCAAGGCGAGCTGAGTGCGGCTGTCGTCACGATGAAAGGCCAAGTATGAGTACCGAACTCGTTCTCTACGACGCGGCGGACGGGATCGCCACGATCTCGTTGAACCGTCCGGAAGTGCACAACGCGCAGAACATGGAATTGCTGGATCAGCTCGACGCGGCGTGGAGCCGGGCGGAGCTGGATCCGCAGGTCCGGGTGATCGTGTTGCGCGCCAACGGGAAACACTTCTCCGCCGGGCACGACATCGATCGCCGGACGTGGGACAACCAGGACAGGTGGCTGGTGTCGGAGGTCTACGAGCGGGAGGCGCACCGGTATGTGGGGTACTCGCTGCGCTGGCGCAATATTCCCAAACCGTCCATCGCGGCGGTGCAGGGTGTGTGCATCGCGGGTGGGCTGCTGCTGGCGTGGCCGTGCGATCTGATCGTGGCCGCCGACAACGCCCGGTTCTCCGATCCGGTCGTGGCGATGGGCATCGGCGGGGTCGAATATCACGGGCACACTTGGGAACTCGGTCATCGGCTGGCCAAGGAGATCCTGTTCACCGGTCGCGCGATCGACGCGCAGGAGGCATTGCGGGCCGGAATGATCAACAAGGTCGTCACCCGTGACGAACTGGACTCCGCGACAAGGGAACTGGCTGCGCAGATCGCCGAGAAGCACCCGTTCGCGCTGCGGGCGGCCAAGCGCGCGGTCAATCAGACCCTGGACATTCAGGGGTTCACCGCCGCGGTGCAGGCCGTATTCGACATTCATCAGCTCGGCCACGCGCACGCGATCTCCGAGACCGGGCAGCCGGTGCTGATGGCGCTGACCGAGATGAAAGGCCGTGCCGCGCAGCAGAAGCAGTGAGGCGCGGGCGGACGAAGGAGGTTTCGTGGCCGAGGATGTTTCACGTCCGCTGCCGTCGATCACACCGGAGACGGAGTTCTTCTGGACCTCCGGGGCCGACGGTCGCCTGCGGATTCGGGAGTGCCTGTCCTGCGCGGCGCTGATCCACCCGCCGCAGCCGGTCTGCCGGTACTGTCGCGGTGAGCGGTTGGGTGTGCGGGTGGTGTCCGGGTACGGCACGCTCATCGGATTCACCGTCAACCATCGGTTCGAGCTGCCCGGACTGCCCGCGCCGTACGTCGTCGCGCAGGTCGCGCTCGAGGACGATCCGCGGGTTCGGCTGACAACCAATGTGGTGCAGTGTGATTCGGCGGATTTGGTACTCGGCATGCGCATGGAGGTCGTGTTCGAACAGCTCAGGCCCGGAATGAGCGGGTCTGCCGATGCGGAACAATCCGGGGCAGCGGACCTGCGGTCGGGATCGTCCCGCGCGGGGGGCGTGTGGCTTCCGTTGTTCCGCCCGGCGTCATCGCAGCCGCCGGAACCGCAGCGGCCGGATCCGCCGGCGCGGGCCGCAGCGGAATCGCAGTCGGCACCCCATACTGTCGGCCAACCAAAAGCATTGTCGCCCTTACCTATCGACCAGATCAACCCCGCGCAGATCTCCCGTGAGATTCGGCCCATGGCCTCGCGCAACAAGTTCGAGGATCGGGTAGCGCTCACCGGCATCGGGATGTCCCGGATCGGGCGGCGGCTCATGGCCGACCCGCTGGCGCTGACCCTCGAGGCGTGCCGGGCGGCGGTGGCCGATGCCGGTCTGCGGTTCGAGGATATCGACGGGCTGGCCACGTTCCCCGGTTCCGGGCCGCCGGGGCCGTACACCGAAGGTGGTGTGACAGCGGTGGAATCGGCCCTGGGCATCCGGCCGACCTGGTACAACGGCGGCGGCGAGACGTTCGGTCCGGCCGGTTCGGTGATCGCGGCCATGCTCGCGGTGGCGGCCGGATTCGCCCGGCACGTGCTGTGCTTCCGGACCGTCTGGGAGTCCACCTACGCGGAACTGGTTCGGGCCGGGCGCATTTCGCCGTCGGCCGGGATCACCGACAGCTGGCTCGCACCCTACGGCGCGATCTCCGCGGCCCACACCCTCGCCCAGACCGCGCAGCGGCACTTCCACACCTACGGCACCGATCGCGAGACGCTGGGCTGGATCGCACTGAACCAACGCGCGAATGCCGCGCTGAATCCGGCTGCGATCTACCGTGATCCGCTCACCATGGCCGACTACCTGTCCGCGCGGATGATCACCACGCCGTTCGGGCTGTACGACTGCGACGTTCCGTGCGATGCCTCGGTCGCGGTGATCGTCTCCGCCCGCGAGACCGCCGCGGATCTGGCCCGGCCCCCGGTCCTGGTCGAAGCGGTCGGCACCCAGATCGTCGAACGCCTGGAATGGGATCAGAGCACTCTGACCCACGAGCCGCAGGTACTCGGCCAGGCCGCGCACCTGTGGACGCGCACCGACCTGCGCCCGGCCGACGTCGACGTGGCCGAACTCTACGACGGCTTCACCTTCAACTGCCTGTCCTGGATCGAGGCCCTCGGATTCTGCGAAATCGGCGAGGGCGCGGCGTTTCTCGACCAGGGCCGCGCCATCGCCCGCGACGGTGTGCTGCCGCTCAATACGCACGGCGGCCAGCTCTCGCACGGCCGCACGCACGGTATGGGCCTGGTCCACGAGGCCGTCACGCAGCTGCGCGGAGACGGTGGGGCACGGCAGATTCCGGACGCGCGGGTCGCGGTCGTCACGAGCGGGGGACTGACTCCCAGCGGCGTGCTGTTGCTCCGGTCGGACCGATGATCGGCCGGTTCGAGGCTCGCCAACCCGTGTTGAATATATTACTGTAATACTAACAGTATTGAACTGAAGCATCCTCGGAGAACTGGAGGTGTCCCGTGAAGGTTCCCTTCACCTGGAAGGTGACCGGATGGTTCATGGTCGGATGGTCCGCCGAATTCCCGCTCGGCGAGGCGCGGCCGCTGCGCTATTTCGGTGAGGATCTGGTGGCCTATCGCGGTGAGGACGGTGAGCTGCACATCCTGACCGGGCACTGCCGGCATCTCGGCGCGCACATCGGCCATGGCGGCAAGGTGGTCGGCGACTGTGTGGAATGCCCGTTCCACGGCTGGCGGTGGGGGCCGGACGGCACCAACCGCCGGATCCCGGGGGAGAGCCGGACCAATCGCGGCCTGCGGCTGCGGGTGTATCCGGTGAACGAGCAGAACGGCTGCGTGTTCATGTGGCATCAGCCCGAAGGCGCACCGCCGCAATGGGATATGCCCGATATCTTCGATCTCTTCCCGTCGGTCGGCACCGCGCCCACCGGGTATTACCGGCCCTATCCGGAGTTCTCCCGCAAGACCGAACGCGAGCCCGTGCATCCACAGGTCGCCCTCGAAAACGGCCCGGACAGTTTGCATTTCGAGTATGTCCACGGCGCCACGGTGACGCCGCGCATGCTGGACTGGAGCGAGGACGGGCACACCTGGTCCTTCCTGACCGGCTGGCCCGACGCGCGCAGCGCGGATCCGGACAAGATGGCGATGAAGATCCACGCGCATATGTTCGGCCTGGGTGGATCCATCAGCGCCTTCGAGGGATCGGCGAAACATCGGCTGATCTTCGCCACCACGCCCGTGGACGACGAATGCTCCGACATGTTCTATTCGATCTGGTGGCCGCGCAATCCGGATGCCGAATCCGATGTTCCCCCACCGGAAGTCATCGAGCGGGTGGAGCGGCAGTTCCTGGTCACGGTGTGGGAGGACCTGAGCATCTGGCGTTATCAGAAGTATGTCGAGCATCCGCCGCTCTCGCCCCGGGACGTGAAACCGTATCTGTCCCTGCGCAAATGGGCACAGCAGTTCTACGATGTGCCGCCGGTGGACACCTCCGCGTGAGTCCGTGACTCGTTCGCCCACAAGGAAACAGCAATCGAGGCCCGCCTGACAATCGCAGGCGGGCCTCGATTTTCGGTACTGCGGATCAGCTCGCTGTATGCGCGGTGGCGGCCTTGATCTGGCTCTGGTACGCGCCGAGCTTCTCCTGCGCGGAGGTCACCTTGTGGCTGCGGGCCTGGATGCTCACATCGTGCCCGGCCGCCGCGGCACGTAGCGCGCCGACGGTGGCCTGCTCGCGCGGGATGTGCGCGAAGGGGTCGAAGCTGTACCAGCGCATGGCATTTCGATGTGTCATCTTGTCGATCTCGTCGTCGGGCACCTGCTCCTGGGTGAGCACCTCGTGCAATGCCTCGGGCGCGTCCGGCCACATCGAGTCGCTGTGCGGATAATCCATCTCCCAGGAGATGTTGTCGATGCCGATCTCGTTGCGCAGCCGCACGCCGATCGGATCGCTGATGAAACAGGTCAGGAAGTGTTCGCGGAAGATGTCCGAGGGGACCTTGCCGCCGAAATCCTGTGTGGTCCAGGCGGAATGCATCTCGAAGGTGCGGTCCACGCGTTCGAGGAAGTACGGGATCCAGCCGGTGCCGCCCTCGGACAGCGCGATCTTGAGGTCCGGATAGTCCTTGACCGGCCGGGACCACAGCAGGTCGGCGGCGGCCTGCACGATGTTCATCGGTTGCAGGGTGATCATCACGTCCGGGGGTGAGTCGACCGCGGGCACCGACAGGCGTCCGGAGGATCCGATGTGCACGCTGCACACGGTGTCGGTGTCCACCAGCGCCTGCCACAGCGGATTCCAGTACGGGTCGTGGAAGCTCGGATAGCCCAGTGCCGCAGGATTTTCCGTGAACGTCAGCGAGTGCACGCCCTTGTCGGCGCAGCGCCGCACCTCGTCCGCGCACGCCCGCGCGTCCCAGATCACCGGCAGGGCCATCGGGATGAAGCGGCCCGGATACGCGCCGCACCATTCGTCGATATGCCAGTCGTTGTAGGCGCGGACCAGGGCCAGGGAGAAGTCCGGATCCTCGGTGGCGAACAGGCGCGCGGCGAAACCGGGGAAGGACGGGAAGTTCATCGAGGCCAGTACGCCGCCGGCGTTCATATCCTTGATGCGCTCGTGCACGTCGAAGCAGCCGGGCCGAATCTCGTCCAGCC
Organism: Nocardia macrotermitis; assembly: GCF_009604405.1. GTDB lineage: Bacteria > Actinomycetota > Actinomycetes > Mycobacteriales > Mycobacteriaceae > Nocardia > Nocardia macrotermitis. The sequence continues at coordinate 35,404 of NZ_WEGK01000027.1, read as the reverse complement.
CTTCGGGTTCCAGGCCGTACTCGTGTTTGGGGCGTCCGGCGACGGCATTGAGCGCCACGTTCGGCACCGTGACTTCACGGAATTTCCAGACGTCCGCACCGTCGTCGGTGTGGACGAGTCGCGGTGCGTCGGCAATGTACTTGGCGGGCAGATGATTTCGGAACATGTCCGGCGGTTCGATGATGTGGTCGTCGACGCTGATCAGGATCATGTCGTTCTTGTCCACGAGCACGCTCCTCGTATGAGTTTACAGTATGGCTTACAATATAGACCGTGGCGGCCCTCGTCGGAGGTGCTCGGTTCAGAGAATCGCCCCGGCGTCCTTGGCCGCGGCGATATCGTCCCAATCCAGTCCCAGCTCCAGCAGGATCGTCTCGGTGTGCTCGCCGTACTCCGGCGAGCGGCTCGGGCGCGGGGGAGTCTCGTCGAATTGCACTGGGGCGCTTACTGTTCGATAGGCCCGGCCGGAGTCGTCGGTGACCTTCATCAGATAGTCGTTGGCGGCGACCTGCGGGTCGTGCAGCACTTCCTGCGGGCTGGCCAGGGTGGACCAGACGGCGGGTTCGTCGGCCAGGACCTTCTGCCACTCGGCCAGATCGCGTTCGGCGAAGGTGCGGCGCAGTTCGGCCGTCGCGGCCTCCTGGTTCGCGACCAGATTGGCCAGGGGGACGAATCGTTCGTCGACGGCCAGGTCGGGTCTGCCGATGCGTTCGCAGAAACCCTTCCAGAAACGATCTGTCTGGAGCAGCATCAGCTGCACCCAGCGGCCGTCGCGGGTCTTGTAGCGGTTCACCGCCGGGTTGAGCGCGGTGCCCGCCTCGCCCGCCGGAATGCGGTCGATGCCGTAGTAGTCGGCCGCGGCGATGTCGGGGGCGATCGCCCACATGCCTTGTGCCAGTAGCGAATTGTCCACGATGGGGGCGTGGCCGGTGCGTTCGCGGTGGAACAGTGCGGCGGTGACGCCGCCGGCCAGCGTGATCCCGCCCTGTAGGTCGCCGAACGCGGGTCCCTGGGTGACCGGGTATTCGGTGCCGGTGGGGGTGAGCGCGTAGGCGACGCCCGCGCGGGCCAGATAGCTGGCCGCGTCGAATCCGCCGCGGTCGCGTTCGGGGCCGCGGCTGCCGTGGCCGCTGCCGCGCGCGATGATCACCCGGGGGTTGAACTCCCGGATCCGCTCGACGGTCAGTCCGGCGCGTTCGAGTGGGGCGGGGAGCCAATTGGTCAGGAACACATCGGCTTTCGCGATCAGCTTGCCGACGATCTGGTGGCCGCGTTCGGATTTCACGTCGACGCCGATGCTGCGTTTCCCGTGATTGCCCAGCTCCATCATGAAGTTGGCGCGCACCGGGGCGTGCGCGGGATCCAGGCCCCCGACCACCAGATTGCGGCACGGATCCCCGCCCCGGGTGTCCTCGATCTTGATGACGTCCGCGCCCCAATCGGCAAGTGCGGCACCGGCGCTGGGCACATAGGTCCACGACGCCAATTCGACTACCCGGATGTCGTTGAGCAGGCCCGACATGGGTGCTCCCTTCCGCTGTGTTGCCTGGTACCGATTGCCCGGTACGGTGAAGTACTATACGGTAAGGATTACAGTTAATCATCCAGGATGAGAGTTGTCCGGGTGATCGGGCCGTGATCCGGTCCGGTAGGTGACGCGCCGTGACCGGTCGCGATATCCGTGTTTCCGCTGGCAGTCAGGAGTGGACGTGAGCGAGATCGTCGGAGAAACCTCCTCTCCCAGTGTGGAATTGGGCCTGGACGCGGGCCGGCGAGCCGAATCGCGCATGCTGGTGGACGGCGCGCTGGTTCCCGCGGCCTCGGGCGCGGAATTCGACAATGCCGCCCCGGCCACCGGGATGGTTCTCGGCGCGACGGCCGCGGCCGGCTCCGAGGACATGTCGCGCGCGATCGCCGCCGCGCGTCGCGCCTTCGACGAGACCGTGTGGCCGACCGACCGCGCGTTGCGGCGACGCTGCCTCGAGCAATTGCAGGCTGCGCTCGAAGCCGAAAAGGGTGATCTAGGAACCGAACTCGTCGCCGAGGCCGGATGTCCGGTGATGACTCTGGGCACCGCGCAGGTGGATTGGCCGTTGGCGGAATCGCTGCGCTATCCGATGCGGCTGATCGAGGAATTCGCCTGGGAACGGACCCTCGACGGCGGTGGCCTGTTCGGAGATCGCAACGTACGCACCGTGATTCAGGAACCGGTCGGTGTCGTGGCCGCGATCTGCCCGTCCAACTTTCCGGTCGAGGTGATGCTCAACAAGCTGGGCCCCGCACTCGCGGCGGGCAATACCGTTGTGCTCAAACCGGATCCGCACACGCCGTGGAACGCCACCCGCCTGGGCCGGATCATCGCCGAGCACACCGAGTTTCCGCCGGGTGTGGTGAATATCGTGCCGACTCCGTCGAATGAGGTCGCGGCCCTGCTGGCGACCGATCCGCGAGTCGACATGATCTCCTTCACCGGATCGACCGCGGTCGGCCGCACACTCGTACGGCTCGGGGCCGACACGATGAAACGCACGTTCCTGGAACTGGGCGGCAAATCGGCGCTGATCGTGCTGCCGGACGCTGATCCCGTCGCGGCGCTGCGCAGTGCGGCGGGCGTCTGCGTGCACGCGGGCCAGGCGTGCGCGGCGACCACGCGAATGCTGGTGCACCACAGCGTGTTCGAGGAGATGGCCGGAAATGTCGCGGCCGCCTTCGAGACGATCCCTGTCGGTGATCCGGCACTGCCGCACACGCTGGTGGGCCCGCTGATCAGCCCGGCCGCGCAACGTCGTGTCCTGGACGCCTGCACGCGCGCGGTCGCCGACGGCGCGCGCCTGATCACCGGCGGTCGCATTCCCGATATGCCACCCGACCTCTCCGGCGGAAACTGGTTCAGCCCAACGGTATTCGCCTGCGAGGACCCCAGTCTGCCGATCGCGCAGGAGGAGATCTTCGGCCCGGTCCTGGTGATGATCCCGTTCGTCGACGACGAGGACGCCGTACGCATCGCCAACCACAGCGTCTACGGCCTGGCCGGTGCGGTGCTGTCGGGCTCGGCCGAGCGCGGCGCGGCGATCGCCCGACGCGTGCGAACCGGCGCGATCGGCGTCAACGGCGGCATGTTCTACGGCGCGGACGCCCCCTTCGGCGGCTACAAGAACAGCGGCATCGGCCGCCAATGCGGCCTGGAGGGCTTCGCCCAGTATCTGGAAACCAAAACCCTCGCCCATCGCACGCCGCGGCAGCGCTGACCGGAAAGGTGCTGGATCTTGCGGAAATCGGACGACAACGTTGCGGTCGGGCCTGCGGCCGAGGGTTCCTCGCGCCCTCGAACGACCGATTACGTTTCACGACAGGCGATTACGCGAGAGCCATGCCGGTGTCCGCTGAGTGGGATGCGGCCTTGCGAACTCTGGACGCGGCGGCTGTCGACAGATACTGTAGGTCATACTGTATAACGTAAGAACATAGCGGACGCCGTGCCACGTGGTGCGGCCCGAGTGGTGCAGAGGTTGAGAGGTATGGCGAAACCCGTCATCGTCAGCGCGGTCCGGACCGCGATCGGACGATCCTTCAAGGGGGCTCTGGCGAATGTGCCCTCGGAGACGTTGGCGACCACCGTACTGCCCGAGGCGGTGCGCCGGGCCGGGATCGATCCGGCGGTGGTCGACGATGTCATTCTGGCCGAATTGAATTACGGCGGTGGCGATCTGGCCCGCTATGCCGCGGTGGCGTGCGGTATGGAGACCGTGCCGGGGCAGGCGGTGAACCGGCACTGCACCGGCAGCCTGACCGCGATCGCCAACGGCGCGGCGCACATCGTGGCCGAGATGGAACGGGTGATCGTCGCGGGCGGCGTGCAGTCGCTGTCCACCGCGCCGCTGATGAAGTGGCGGGTGCCGGGCAAGGCCGAGCTGGAATTCGTGGAGCCGTGGATGCCGCCCTCGCATCCCGAGACGCCCGACGCGCCGACGATGGACATGTCGATCACGGTCGGCTGGAACACCGCGAAGAAGGCGGGCATCAGCCGCGCGGAGATGGACGCGTGGGCGTTGCGCTCGCATCAGCGGGCGATCGCGGCGATCGATGCGGGCAAGTTCGTGGACGAGATCGTGCCGCTCGAGGCGCAGCAGTTCGACGGTTCGGTGGTCGATTTCGCGGTGGACGAATTTCCCAGGCGCGGAACGACTCTGGAACGGTTGGCGGCCCTTCCCGTATTGCATCCGGAGATCGACGGATTCTCCATCACGGCGGGCAACAGCAGCGGCATCAACGACGCGGCCGCGGCGGTGACGCTGGTCGGTGACGACTTCGCGGCCGCGGAGGGGCTCGAGGTGCTGGGCACGGTGCGGGCATGGGCCAATGCCGCGATGACCCCGGCGGACAACGGCCTGGCGGCGGGCAAGGTGATCGGCAAGGTCCTGGATCGTGCGGGCCTGAAGGTCTCGGATGTGGCGCTGTGGGAGATCAACGAGGCGTTCGCCTCGGTGCCGATCGCGGCCTGTCGCGAACACGGTATCGATGAGGAACTGGTGAACTTCTCCGGCAGCGGATGCAGTCTGGGGCATCCGATTTCGGCCTCGGGGGCGCGCATGGTGACCACGCTGCTGTACGAGCTGCGGCGACGCGGCGGCGGTATCGGTGTGGCGGCGATGTGCGCGGGCGGCGGCCAAGGGGGTGCATTGGTGCTCGAGGTCTGAGCTCGCTCGTTGTCCGACGAAATATGAACAGATAGGTGGGTTTTCCGGTGTCCGATGAAGTGCTGCGGGAACGCCGCGGGCGCACGCTGGTGATCACGATCAACCGGCCGCAGGCGCGCAACGCGATCAACACCGCGGTCAGCCAGGGGCTGGCCGACGCGATCGACGAACTCGACGAGAGTCTCGAACTGTCGGTGGCCGTGCTGACCGGCGCGGGCGGGAACTTCTGTGCGGGAATGGATTTGAAGGCGTTCACGGCCGGTGAGGTGGTGATCGTTCCGGGTCGCGGACTCGGGTTCACCGAACGTCCACCGGTCAAACCGATCATCGCGGCGGTCGAGGGGTACGCGCTGGCCGGTGGCACCGAACTGGTGCTGGCGACCGATCTGATCGTGGCCTCCCGCACTGCGAAATTCGGTATCCCCGAGGTGAAACGAGGACTGGTCGCGGCCGGTGGCGGGCTGCTGCGCCTGCAACATCGCATCCCGTATCAGAAAGCCATGGAGCTGGCGCTGACCGGTGACAGCTTCACCGCCGCAGAGGCCGCGGGCTACGGCCTGGTCAACGAATTGACCGAACCCGGTGCGGCACTGGAGAAGTCGCTCGCGCTGGCCGCGCGGATCACCGCGAACGGTCCGCTGGCGGTGGCCAAAACCAAAGAGGTACTGGCCAAGTCGAGCGACTGGTCCACCGAGGAGATGTGGCGCAAACAGCTCGAACTCGTCATTCCGGTGTTTCAGTCCGCGGACGCGCAGGAGGGCGCGCGAGCGTTCGCCGAGAAGCGCGAGCCGAAATGGACCGGCGCGTAACAACAATCGTGCAGACAGGAGAAGACCGTGTCCTTCGAGGGTGAAGTCGTAGTGGTGACCGGCGGTGCCGGTGGATTGGGTGCGGCGACGGTGCGTCGGCTGCACGGCGCGGGCGCCGCGGTGCTCATCGCGGATGTCAACGACGAGAAGGGAAATGCGCTGGCCGACGAGCTCGGCAACAAGGCGGCCTACGTGCACACCGACGTCCTGGACGAGGACACCATCCAGACCGCGCTGGCGAAGGCCGGGGAGCTCGGTGTGGTGCGTTACGCGGTGATCGCGCACGGTGGTTTCGGTGTGCTGGAGAAGGTGGTGAACCGGGACGGGAGCCCGCACACCTTCAAGGGTTTCACCGATACGATCGCGCTGTACCTCAGCGGCACCTACAACGTATTGCGTTTGGCCGCAGCGCATATCGCGGCCCTCGACCCCAAGGCCGAGGGGGAGCGCGGTGCGATCGTGATGACCAGCTCGATCGCCGGATACGAGGGGCAGGTCGGCCAATCCGCCTACGCCGCGGCCAAGGGTGGTGTCATCGGGCTGACTCTGGCCGGCGCCCGAGACCTGAGCTCGGTCGGCATCCGTCTCAACACCATCGCCCCGGGCACCATGCGCACCCCGATCATGGAATTCCTCGGCGAGGAGAAACTCTCGAATTTCGCTGCGGCAGTGCCGTTCCCGAAACGCCTGGGCGCACCCGACGAATACGCCTCACTGGCACAGCATCTGCTGGAGAACCCGTATATCAACGGTGAGGTGGTGCGCATCGACGGCGCACAGCGTTTCCAACCGCGCTGAGTGCGTCGATTCTGCTGCTGCCCAAGCTGTTCGGGGCCCATGTCCACTGTAATCCGCTGCGGGAGCACGGATCAGGGGACATGGGCCCTACGCGGTATCAGCGGGTCCCGATGCCGACCCGAGTCGCCAGGCCGCATAGACGAAGGCGACCTGGGCCGCGGTGTTGGAGAGTTGTTCGACCCATTGCAGCGGGATGGTCTGGCCGTCCCGGGACGCCAGGAATCCCAGCAGGAAGAAAGCCGCCAGCTGTACGGCGAACAGGACCGCGGCCAGGGCGACGCGGCGGGCGCGCGCGGTGCTGATCAGCTGCACACCGGCCACGGTCGCGAAGATCATCGTGCCGACCAGGAAGACGCTCGGCGCTCCTTTCAGAACGCCGCCGACCGCGCATGCGGCGATGAGCAGCGGTACCAGGATTCGTAACCAGGTCGGCGTCGGACGCGGCGGCAACGCCAGGCACAGCAGCCCGAATCCCACGGCGAGCAGCGGGAACAGTGCGCCCCGCAACCAGGCGTGATCGCCGAGGTCCAGGGCGGCGAGCAGCTTGGCGGTGGCTTTCGCGAGACCGCCGCAGCCGATGAGCGCGGCCGCGACGGTGACGGTGGTGCGTCGGTCGGGGACCGTGCGTCGCAGCAGCAACACTCCGACGGCGGTGAGCAGCACCGGCGCGAAGTCCTCGACGGCCAGCGGGATCGGGTAGTTCACGGGCGCGTTCATACTGTGTAGATTCTGCAACAGACGAGTGCCCGGTGTGGCCGCGCGGGGCGACTCTCCGGACGTAGAACACGTTTTCCGCACGGGCACTGCGCTATTGGAAGCCGCGGCTCGACGCATCCCGAGCGCCGCGGCGGCTCGGGCACGGGGCGTTTACCCGCGCTGGGAAGGTCGAAAGTCCTCTGTTGCAGGGACGAAGACCATCAGATGCGCGCTGGCCCCTTTCGCGGCAGCGAACGGTGGGCATACTTGATTCCTGGCAGTCGTGCGATCGGAATGTGAAACATGTTCTGCCGTGGGATCTTTCAGCTTCGCCGGGGCGGAGATCCGGTTCGGGGCCGGATATCGCACGTCCTGGTTCGAGCTGCTCGAAAACAGTTGGGGTCGATTGTGATTGACGCATTGCGCGAACATCGTGCGGGTGCCGCCGCGATGGCTGTCACCGAGCCGGGCTCCGGGCGGCTACCGGAGTCGGCTCCGGCGACATCCGGACTGATCGTTGTTGCGGGAGAACGGGATCGGCGGCCCGAGGTCACGGCGCGGCCGTCCGCCTTCGACGCCGAACTGGACGCGGTGGTCGGCGCCGCGGTGCGCGGCGATCGGCAGGCGCTGGTGCGGGTGCTGGAGATCGTCCAGCAGCCGGTGGTGCGCTACTGCCGGGCGCGGATCGGATACGCCGAACGCGGGCAGATCTCCGCCGACGACGTCGCGCAGGAGGTCTGTCTGGCCGTGGTGACCGCGCTGCCGCGCTACCAGGATCAGGGTCGGCCGTTCATGGCCTTCGTCTACGGGATCGCCGCGCACAAGGTCGCCGACGCGCGCCGCAACCTCGCCCGCGACAAGTCGTACGCGACCGACGAGGTCCCCGAGGTTGCCTGCCTCGATCAGGGTCCCGAGCAGCGGGCACTGGAATCCGAGGAGACCCGCCGGATGAACGCCATGCTGGCCACGCTGCCGGAACGCGCCCGCGAGATCCTCATCTTGCGGTTGGTGGTGGGCCTGTCGGCGGAGGAGACCGCGACCACCGTGGGCAGTACGGCCGGTGCGGTGCGAGTCGCCCAGCATCGCGCCCTGGCGAAGCTCAGGGTGCTCGCGCAGGCCGAGGAGATGGTGCGCTGAGCGGGTCCGGCGGCGAAGTGGACGCGTCGCCGAGGTACGGGCTGGGACCCCGCCGCGAACTGCGGGGGTCAGGTCACGCGGTAGGCGGCGTAGCGGACCCGGTGGGCTTCGCGCACGTAGGAGGCGACGTAGAGGGATCGCTCGAATTCGGGGCGGGCGGCGGATTCGATGGTCACCGTGGCGCGGAAGTAGTAGTCCGCGGGATCGACCGGATCGCCGCGCAACAGCGCGTCCAGCACCTCGGGCGGGCCGCTGCGGACGCCGACGGCGTGCAGATACAGCAGGTCGCCGTCGTCGGCCTGCGCGGTGTAGCGGCCGTCGATCTCGATCGCGCCGTCGGGACGCACCAGCTGCCAGTCCGCGCCGCCGCGCAGGATCCGGCCCTCGAACGCGCCGCGGACCGCCCCGCCGATGATCGGGATCACGCGCCGATGCCCGGCCCGGGTCTGACCGTGATCCTCGAGCGGCCCCAGATCCGCCTCGACCTCGAACGCCCACTCCAGGGCGGGAACCGGCGGCGCGCTCATCGCGTCCACACCGGTAGCGAGATACCCGAGGCGTGCGGGCCCGAGTGCGAGATCTCCTGGTGCGCAACGATTGTCGAGGCGGCATCGAAGGCGGGTTCGCCGGTGCCGGGGTTGCGCGCGTAGCGCGGATGCGCCCCGGAACTCACCTGGATCCCGACCCGATGTCCGGCCGCGAAATTGTGGAACGTCGGCCACAATCGCAGCTCGACCTCGCGGAACCCGTCGGCATTGGGTTCGGGATCGGTGGCAGCGGTGCCGATCGAACCGATCCGGCGGATACCGTCGCACACGGTGATGGCTCGGCCGTCGGGATGCACATCGGTGATCCGCACGAAGACGTCGTAACTCGGTGCGCTGGAACGGATTCGGATGTGTGCGAGCGGCTCCCCGGCGATCTCCAGCGCGGTCGCGAGCGGTTCGGAACGGAAGGCCACCACATCCGGGCGGGATTCGTGCTCGGTGTTGTCCTCGGGCCCCTTGGCGGGCCCCAGGCTCGGACCGCCCAGCGCCGGAGTCGGCTGTTGCGGATCGTAGGTGTAGCAGGTCGCACCGCCCGCCGGAGCCTCGGTCGAGAGCCCGCCGTCCGCGTGCAGCAGCCAGTCCTGCGCGGCGGTGCCCCGCGGCGGCCACTCCTGGAAGTCGTGCCAGATCCGCGTACCGGTCTCGAACGCGCGCACCGGGGCCCGCCCGGCCGGTTCACCCTGGAAGACCTCGCGCAGGAAGCCGACCGTATCCCGGTGTGCCGGAACGGCTTTGCCGCGCGACATGTGACTCCACGGGCCGATCGTCAGGCGCGGCGGATTGCCCGCCTCGACCAGCTGCCGGTAGTTGCGCAGCTGCCACGGCAGGAAGATGTCGTACCACCCGGTCACCATCAGCACCGGCGCGGTCACCTCGGGCACCGAGGCGGTGTGCGACTGTGAGGTCCAGTACTCGTCGGTGAGCCGCTCGTGCCGCACCCAGTCCTGATACCAGTCGATCGCGTGCCCGGTCGCGGCGCTGTCCCCGCGACTCAACGGCAGTACGTCGAATGCCTTGTCCAACTTGGGATCCGGCAGGGCGATGCCGAGCAGCGCCAGCCCGCCGCGATCCATGAAATCCATCATGCGACTCCATCCCAGTGCGTTGTGCATTGCGAAAGCACCGTTGTCCCAGGTGATTTCGCCGAAATCGGGCATGGTGATCTGTAGTACCAGGGCCTCGGGGGCGTGGTCCGGATCCTCGCGCTGCATCCGGCCCGCGACGGCCCACTGTGTATAACCCATATAACTTTCGCCGAACGTCGCGAGATGTCCGGTGAACCACGGCTGCGCGCGGACCCAGCGATGGGTGGCCGTGCCGTCGCGCTGTTCGTCGTGCTGCGGGGTGAACTTTCCCTGCGAACCCCAAGTGCCACGGCAACTCTGGAAGAAAACGGTGAAACCTTCGTACGCCAGGACGCGGGCCGCGCCACCGAGCACACCGCGGCGTCCGTACGGTCCGCGGATCACGATCGTCGGCAGCGAACCGTCGGCATCGACGGGCCGGTACAGATCGCCGAGCAGTTCGACACCGTCCGGCATCGGCACGCGCAGGTCCCGGGTGGTCTCGATATCGTGGGTTCCCAGTTCGACGCCGCGTCGGGTGCGCGCATCCAGTGCGCGGGTGAGCCGCTGTCGTAGTCCGGTCATGCGATGCCTCCTTCGCGGCACGACGAGGGATCCCGCGCGGTGTCGTACCGCCTCCGGGCTCGCTCGCACACCGCCTCCTCAAACGGGCCCGAGGGGAGGAGCCGGGACTTCCGGGCCCTGTCGTCGCGCCTCGAACATCCCCGAGGCTATCGTCCGAAGGGGGGATGTGGGTGCAGCACGACACGACGGAAGGTGTGCCATGGAGATCGCGGTCGGCCTGGATCGGGGCCTCGGATTGTCCTGGGATCAGTACCGTGAACTGGGCAGACATGCTGCCCGCCAGGGATATCGGAGTGTGTGGACCAACGCCATGATCGGCCGCGAGGCGACGCACATCTGCGCGCAGTGGTCGGCCGCGACCGCCGATCTGGTGCCCGGCGGCATCGGCACCGGGATCTCGGTCGTGCCGATCGGCTACTGGTCGGTGCCCGCGCTGGCCTCCTGCGCGGCGACGGTCGGTGAGATCAGCGGCGGGCGATTCGTGCTCGGGATCGGGTCGGGCGCGTTGCATTCGCCGGAATTCCGGCGGTCGCTGGGGCTGCGGGACGAGTTGCGGCCGCTGGGCACGATGCGCGAATGGCTCGTCACGTTGCGTGCGCTGCTGGCCGGTGAGACCGTCGAGCACGAGGGGCGCGCGGTGAATCTGCACGGCGTCGCGCTCGGGTCGACACCGCCGAAAGTGCCTGTGGCACTGGGGGCTCTGGGCCCGAAGATGCTCGCTCTGGCCGGGGAGGCCGCCGACGGCGCGGCACTGAACTGGTGCACGGCCGAGCAGGTCGCCGCCAACCGGGAGCTCGTGGCGGAGGGTGCGCGGGCGGCCGGTCGTGATCCCGGCGAGGTGTCGATGATCGAGTACATCCGCATCTGCGTCGACGAGGACGAGGATCTCGCGCGCCGCGGTCTGGTCCGGGCCCTGATCGGATACGCGCTGGCCGCGCCCGGGGCGAACAAGTCGCTCGGGTATCGCGGGCACTTCGGGCGGATGGGTTTCGACGACGCGTTGACCGAACTCGAGGAACGTCGCGATCGCGGCGCCGCGCTGGACGAGCTGATCGAGGCGTTCCCGGTGGAGCTCGCGCGGCAGGTCGGTTACTACGGACCGGCCTCGGGTGCGGCGGCCGGATTCTCCGCTCTCGCAAAGGGTTTGGACACCGCGATCGTGCGAGTGGTGCCCGCCCGGCCGGGCATCGAATCGATTACCGCCGTCATGGACGCGTGCCCCCCTTCGGAGTTGTGAGCGGATCGCCGACGGGTGCGGCCGGATCGCCGCTGTCGGCTGCGCGGTGTCGTGACACGAGCATGGTCGTGCGGCGTCCAGCTGTCCCGGGATCGGGGCTTGTCGTTCTCTGGAACGCCGCGAGAATGTTTGTGGCGCTGGGTAATTGCTTCGTCTTCGGGAATGCTTTGCTCGCCGTGGACATGTGTGGTCAGTCCGGGAGTAGTGGCACCGAGAGTCCCTCGCCCCGGTGCAGCAGGGCCGCCCGGGTGACCGTGCCCGCGCCGAAGCGGTCGCGGAGTTGGTCGAGGGTGGTGTCCAGGGTGCTGTCGGGGCGGGGTTCGAAGGGGAGGGTGAGTTGCATGGTGTGGGCGTCGTCGAGGTTGGTCAGGGACAGGCCGATCAGGGTGAGGCCGCGTTCGCGGATCATGGGCACGGCCGCGCGCAACAGGGTGTGCGCGGCCTCGTCGATGACGCGCCCATGGTCGGTGGCGGCGGGCAGCGAATGTGATCGGGTGGCCCGGGTGAAATCGTCGAATCGCAAGCGCAGCACCACTGTTCGGCAGACTCGATCGGCGGCACGCAGGCGGTGGCCGAGGCGATCGGCCAGTCCCGAGAGGTAGGACTCGATCTCCTCCGGGGTTCGGGTGCGGCGGCCCAGCGCGCGTTGGGCGCCGATGGATCGGCGGCGATGGCCGGTGTCGACGCGACGGGGATCGCGGGCCCACGAGAGCGCGTGCAGATGTCTGCCCGCCGCGGGACCGAGCAGCCCGGACAGGCCCTGCTCGCCCAGTTCGGCGAGTTGCCCGATCCGGGTGATGCCGTGCTCGTGCAGCGTGCGCGCGGTGACTTCGCCTACGCCCCAGAGCCTTTCGACCGGCAGCGGATGCAGGAAATCCAACTCCCCGTCGGGCGGCACCTCCAACAACCCGTCCGGCTTGCTGACCGCGCTGGCCACCTTCGCGAGAAATTTGGTCCGCGCCACCCCTACCGAGATCGGCAGCCCCACCTCCGTGCGCACCCGCTCCCGCAATGTGTGGGCGATCTGCACCGGACTCCCGACCAGCCGCAGCAACCCGCCGACGTCCAGGAACGCCTCGTCGATCGAAATCCCCTCCACCTCCGGCGTGGTATCCCGAAAGATCTCGAACACCGCCCGACTGGCCCGCGCGTAAGCCGACATCCGCGGCGACACCACGATCGCATCCGGACACAACCGCAACGCCTGCCGACCGTTCATCGGCGTCCGTATCCCGCGCGCCTTCGCCTCGTAACTGGCCGCCAACACCACCCCACCCCCCACGATCACGGGCCTCCCGCGCAACCGCGGATCATCCCGCTGCTCGACCGAGGCATAGAACGAATCCAGATCCGCATGCAGGATCGACGCCCGCGCAGCACCACCCCCGGACCCCTCTGACACTCCAGATCTCGACACGAACATATGTTCGCATAGGGGTCCGACAAGTTCGGTCCCCGACTATCCAGCTGATCCGGAGCAATCGAGCCCGACGAGTTTGGTGAGGAAGCGGTCGAGCTGTTCGGCGGCCGGTGGCCACCGCATATCGGGTTCGTTGATGCGCTGGGAGAGCATGCCGTTCACCGCGGTACGCAGGTCGATGGCAACCGTGGTCGCATCATCGGCGGGAGCGATTCCCGCGTCCATGCAGCGTTGTACGGCATCGACGGTGCGCTCGACCATCACCTGTTTGAAGGGCATACCGAGCTTGCGATGCACCGAACTCTCGTGCAGGACCTTGTACAGGCCGGGATGTGCTTGGGCCCAGGCCGCCTGGGCCAGCATGCGTGCGCGCAGGCCGCGGCCGGGATCTCCGGCGGCGGCGTCGGCCGCGTCCCCGACGCCCACCAGTTCCTCGTGGCATCGCTGGGTCACCGCGAGCACCAGTGAATCCCGGTCGGGGAAGTGCAGATACACCGAGGTGGCCGCGATTCCGATGGTGCGGGCGACCGCCCGCAGTGACAGCGCCTCGTCATCGGCGAGTTCGTCGAGCATCTGCATCGCGGTCTCGACGATCTCCTCCCGGAGTTTCTCGCCGTGCCCGCGAGCGTTCGAGCGGCGTCGCGGGGTCGAGATCTCGTCCATGACCGGCATTGTAATCGGACAGGCATTGCGCTACATTCATAGCGCTACAGATGTAGCGCAACAGATGTTCACAATTTGAGGAGTGGTCACCATGACCGCAATCACCCCGCCCTCCGGAATCGATGTCGGCACCCTGGACGCGATGTTCGCGCAGATGGGCGCGGCTACGGTCAGGCACGCGAACGAGGTATCGGGTCTGAACGACCGGGAGAAGACGTTCTTGCGCCTGACCGCCGACGTCTGTGCCCAGGCCCTCGGGCTGCCCTTCGAACGTCACCTGCGCACCGGCCTGGATCTCGGCGTGACCACCGCGGACGTGCGTGCGCTGCTGCGCCTGATCTCCTACGACACCGGCTATCACACGGCGCTGGCCGCACTCGATCGCCTCGTCGAACTCGAGACGGCGCTGGGCCTGCCGCGGCCGGAGGTCGCGGAACTGCCCGCCGAATTGCTGGCCACGGGGTCCGATGCCGCGCCGTCGCCACTGCCGGACTCGGTGCGCGCCATCCTGACCGGGCTGGATCCGCACTTCCTGGACCACTTCGAGCTCCAGTCCCGGATGCGCTTCCCGTCGGGGCCCGATACTCTCACGGTCCGCGAAAGAGCCTTCGCCACAATGAGTATCGACATCTACTACCAAACCCTCGGCGATACCTTCCGGATCCACATCCAACGGGCGTTCGGTGGCGGCGCGACCATCGACGACGTTCGAGACGTACTGCGCTTCGACGCCCAGTTCGGTGTCACACGAGCCTGGCAGGCGTGGAAGGCGTTTCACGCCCACGCGGGCGCGGCGGGGTGGGATCTCAGCTGACGGCGAGTTCGGCGACGATGGGGGCGAAGCGGTCCGCGACGTGGGCGCCGAAGATGAAGTAGGAGAAGCCGAGTTCTTCGCGGCGGCGTTGGATCTCCTCGGCGGCGGCCGACGGGTCGTCCGGGAGGGCGGTCAGGGCGTCCATGGCGTGCAGGGCGGCGGTGTCGGTGTCGGGCGGCGCCATGTGCGGTGCGACGGTGTCGCCGACGACCGGGATACCGAGGGCCAGTTCGATGTCGGTGTCGGTGCGGAACTCGCGGGTGAGGCGTTCGACGTCGGCGCGGGTTTGATCGCCCAGGGCGAAGGTGACCGTGTCCGCGACCTCGGCGGCCAGTGCTCGGGCCTGCGGGCCGACGACGGCCATCGCCACGGGTGTGTGCCGGTCGGGGCCATCGAAATCTCTCAGCGCGCTTACGGTTTCGCGGATTCGGGCCAGTCGCTCGCCGGGTGGGACGCCCGGTTCGCCCTTGGCGCGGAGTTCGTCGTCGATGCCCGGACGTCCGGTGCCGATGCCCATCTCGAAGCGGCCGTCGGTCAGCAGCGACAGCGAGTGCGCCTCCCAGGCGGTCAGCCAGGCCGGGCGGAACGGGGAGGCGTACACCCAGGTGCCCACGCGCAGGTCGGTGAGGGCCGCGGCGGTGGCCAGCAGCGGGGCGGGCGCGGGTTGGGTGAGCGGGAAATCGGGGACCAGCAGGGTCGAATAGCCGCTGTCGGCGATGCGACGCGCCTGATCCCGCCACGTGGGCAGATCGGTCATGAGTGGGGCGACGACCCCGAATCGAAACGGTTTCGGCATGTCCGGATTCCTCTCGATGGGCGGCGAGGGCACCGGCCGTGCTGTGCGGCCCGCGAACATCGCCTGCGGTGCGTTCAGAGGGATCGACGTCGAATCCACTCGAAATTCATCGGTGCGGCCGCGATCGCACACCGTTTCGGGCGGGCGCCCAGAACCCGGCGGGACCGGTGTCGTGGGACCGATGTTAAGAATATTGCCCATGAGCGACAACGTGTACTTCCAGATATCCGCCAACGGCGAAGATCTCGGCCGGGTCGTGTTCCGGCTGTTCGACGACGTGGTGCCCAAGACCGCCCAGAACTTCCGCGAACTGGCCACCGGCCAGCACGGTTTCGGCTACAAAGGCGCGCCGTTCCATCGCGTCATCCCGGAGTTCATGCTCCAGGGCGGTGACTTCACCAACGGCAATGGCACCGGTGGCAAGAGCATCTTCGGCGAGAAGTTCGCCGACGAGAACTTCCAGCTCAAGCACGACAAGCCGTTCCTGCTGAGCATGGCCAACGCGGGCCCCGGCACCAACGGTTCGCAGTTCTTCATCACCACCGTCGTCACCCCGTGGCTGGACGGCAAGCACGTCGTCTTCGGCGAGGTCGTCGAGGGCTCCGAGGTCGTCAAGGCGGTCGAGGCGCTGGGCAGCCGCTCGGGCAGCACGTCGAAGAAGATCGTCATCGAGGACAGCGGCGTCGTCTGATCATTCGGCATCCGGACCGCGGCTCGACGTGATGTTCACGTCGAGCCGCAGTCGTTTCGACAGGTGCGGCGCACCGAACTCGCTGTCGCCGACCGGGAAACCTGATCGGGCGCGAGCGAATTCACCGCCGACCGGCGAGGTACTTCTGATCGCCCGAGATCACGCAGGCCGGGCAGATGCCAGCCGGTCGGATGTGCGGCATGCCGACCGGGCTTTCGATGGCCGATTCATGGTGCGGCACAGCAGATTTCGACGCGATGATCAGGCTTGTGCCGCGAGTTGGTCGCGGACCATGGCATCGAGATCCATGGGTGCACGGCCGATCAGTTTCTCCAAAGTCGGGTCCACCGTGGCGAATTCGCCCGCGCGGGCGGCGGTGAACATGCCGAGGAACAGGTCGGCGAGTTCGGCGGGGAGGCCGGAGCTCGTCAGCTGATCGCGGAATTCGTTGTCGGGAACGGTGATTCGATCGATGTCGCGGTTCAGCAGGGAACTGGTGTGGGCGGCGAGATCGGTGAAGGTCGCCGCGCGGGCGGCGGTCAGGGGTGGGGTGGGACCGTCGAAGGTGGTTTCCCCGGCGAGGATGGCGGCGATGGCTTCGGCCAGGTCGTCGTGGGCGGTCCAGGCGACGGGTCCGTCGGCGGGGACGGCGACGCTGCCCGATGACGCGGCGTGCGCGAACCAGTACAGCGCGCTGGTGATGTAGAAGCCGTTGCGCAGGGCGGTGTAGGGGACGCCGCAGGTGCGCAGGATCTCCTCGGTGGCCGCGTGATCGCGGCAGGGCTGGAAGTGTGAATCCGGGTTCGCGCCCGCGTGACTGGTGTAGAGCACGCGTTGCGCCCCCGCGGCGACCGCGCCGTCGATGGCGGTGCGATGGGCGCGCACGGCTTGTTCGCCCAGTCCGTCGACCGAGACGACGAGCACCTGCGCCGCACCCTCGAAGGCATGCGGCAGGCTCGCGGGATCGGCGAAATCGGCTGGGCGGACGCGAATTCCGCGATCCGCGAAGTGCTGCGCCCGGCCGGGATCGCGGGCGGTGACCCCGATCCGTTCGGCGGGTACCCGGGTGAGCAGTCGTTCGACGATGCGGCCGCCGAGTTGTCCGGTGGCTCCGGTCACGATGATCATCATGCGCTCCTGTGTTTCCGTTGATATCAGAATCAGGGTATCATTGATATTAACGATGGAATCGGCATCGCGCTATCGTTGATATATGTCGTCACGTCCAGCCGCCGGGGACGCCCCGGCCGAACCGCGCGCCGCGGGTCCGGAGCAATCCCGGCAGCGGGTCATCGAGGCCGCGATCGATCTGCTCGAACGCGAGGGCCGCGACGCGGTCACCACCCGTGCGGTCGCGGTCGCCGCCGGAATGCAGGCCCCGGCCATCTACCGGCTGTTCGGCGACAAGGACGGGCTGCTCGAGGCGGTGGCCGAACACGGTTTCGCCACCTTCCTCGCGGCCAAACATCTGGACCCCGAACCCGCCGACCCGATCGCGGATCTGCGCGCGGGCTGGGATCTGGCGGTCGAATTCGGCGTGGCCAATCCCGCCCTCTACACGCTCATGTACAGCGAACCGCAGCGCGAATCCGCCGCCGGTCGGGCCGGGATGGAGATGCTGCGGGCCCGTGTCCACCGCCTCGCCGCGGGCGGGTGGCTGCGGGTGAACGAGGAACTCGCCGTCATGACCATCCACGCCTCGGGCCTCGGCGCGGTCTTCACCTGGCTGTCCCTGCCGCCGGATCGGCGCGACCCGGAGCTGCTGCGCGTACTGCGCGAGTCCATGGTCACCGCGGTGACGAATCAGCAACCGGCGGTTCGGGATTCGACCGTCTCCGGAACGGCCCGCGCCCTGCGTGCTGCGCTGCCCGAACACACCTCACTCAGCGCCGCCGAACAACACCTGCTGACCGAATGGCTCGATCGGCTCGGTTCCGCCGAATGATGCGGCAACCGGATCGCATTCGAGTGACTACCGTCGTCGGTGACGGTCGACGGCGCGAAGGGATGGCATGGGGCTCGAGGAGCAGTGGGATCGGATTCGTGACGTGGTGTCGCGGGGTAAGCGGTCGACGGGGCATTTCGCGATCGCCTCGGTCGATTCGGCGGGTGCGCCGCATGTGACGCCGGTGGGGACGGTGTATCTGCGGGACGACTGCACCGGTTTCTACTTCGATCAGTACACCCGCGTGCTGGCGGACAATCTGGACGCCGATCCGCGGGTGTGCCTGATGGCGGTGGACAGCGGTCGGATGTTCTGGATGCGGGCGCTGGTCACGGGGCGTTTTCCGGCGGGGCCCGGGGTGCGGTTGTACGGGACGGCCGGGCCGCGACGTCCGGCCGAACCCGCCGAACTCGAGCAGGTCCGGCGCAGTGTGCGCCCGGCGCTGCTGTCGCGGGGCGGCCGGCTGCTGTGGGGCGACTTCACCCATGTGCGCGATCTGACCTTCACCGATTTCCGGCCGGTGCGTTATCCGGTGATGATGTCGCATCTGTGGCAGGGGGTGCCCTGATCGGCGCGCGCGGCGGTGTGAGGAGGATGTCGTGAGGGACGGGACGCGGGAGGTGCTGAGGGTCGTCATCGATACCGCCGATCCGGACGTGCTGGACGTGCGCTGGTCGCCCGCCTCGGAAACGGCCTCGCACAAGATATTCGAGTACGCCCGGGTGTTCCTGATCGAGCCGGATTCCGCGCGTCGGTATCTGGATCTGGTCGACGGGCGCGCACAGGCGTCGGTGCGGCTGCCCGCGGATCTGCCGCCGGGGGAGTACGCGATCGAGATCGACGCCTATGCCGGGGCGAGTTGGGGCGACGGCAAATTGGATGCGCGCGGCCGCAGCGCGAGCTTCACCGTCGGCTGACCACGCGGACACTGCGGTCGGACTACCTTGCGGCACAGCACCATTCAGCGCAGCGCGACCCGCGCACCCGCCGCCTCCAGCTTGCCCTTGGCCACCTCGGCCGAAGCCCGATCCAACCGTTCGCCGATCGGCGTCGGCGCGGACTCCACGAGATCCTTGGCCTCCTTCAACCCCAGCCCGGTGATGATCTCGCGTACGGCCTTGATCACCTGAATCTTCTTGTCCCCGAAGGATTCCAAGATCACATCGAACTCGTCGGGCTCGTCCGCCACCTCCGCCGGGGTGGCCGCGCCGGGGCCCACGGGAGCCAGGATCTGCGGGGCTGCGGAGACGCCGAACTCCTCCTCGAACGCCTTCGTGAATTCCGAAAGTTCCAGCAGCGTCATACCTTTGAAGACCGCGAGTAGTTCGGCGATGCTCATCTCGGCCATGATTTTCCCCTTGCGCTGTGACCATGGCGGTATTCCCATGATAGGTGCGCGCTCACGGCGTCGGCGCGAAATGATGTGCGATCGGGATGAATCGGAATATCCCGTCGCGGCTGCCGCTCGTTTCGGCCGCCAGGTGAGAAGATCCCTGCATGAGTGAGAGTCTTCGGTTCGTCTCCACTGCCGGTGAACTCGACGCATTACCGTTGATGTCGGTCATCATGGCCGCCAAACCGGCACGGTCGGTCTTCCAGAAATGGCTCGATCAACAGGGCGGTCCGCCGACCTGGGTACGCACCATGAGCAGCGACCGCTACACCTGCGAGGAGCTGAGCGTCGGCCCGTTCCCGCTCTCGGCCCCGCGACAGTTCCGCTTCGTGGTCCTCTACGACCCGTCGGTCGACGGTCACCCCGGCGAATGGGATCCGCACACCGAGTGAGTCGCGGTCGGAACGCGCGGTCGTGGAATGCGTGGCGGGTCGGGTGACGTTGCATCCGGAGAGTGTCACCGGTTCCCGATCCGCGAAAGGCGGCGACGTATGCCCCTCGCCCTGTCCATCCTCGATCTCGCGTCCATCGCTCCCGGTCGCAGTGCGCGGGACAGCTTCGACAACAGCGTCGCCCTGGCGCGGGCCGCCGAGCGCAGCGGATACCGGCGGGTCTGGTACGCCGAGCACCACAACATGGGATCGATCGCGTCGAGCGCCACCAGCGTGTTGATCGGGCATGTCGCGGGGCAGACCGAGAGCATCCGGCTCGGGGCGGGCGGGATCATGCTGCCCAACCACTCGCCGCTGGTGATCGCCGAGCAGTTCGGCACGTTGGAGACGCTGTATCCGGGCCGGATCGATCTCGGGCTGGGGCGCGCGCCGGGCAGTGATCAGAAGACCATGTACGCGCTGCGCCGCGACCACGCCTCGGCCGACACCTTCCCGCAGGACGTCCTGGAATTGCAGGGCTACCTGACCGGTGATTCGCGCATTCCCGGCGTGCAGGCCGTGCCGCGGGCGGAAGGCGTTGTGCCGCTGTACATTCTGGGCTCCTCGCTGTTCGGCGCACAGCTGGCCGCGCAACTGGGACTGCCCTACGCGTTCGCCTCGCACTTCGCCCCCGACGCGCTGCACCGCGCGGTCGAGGTCTACCGCGAACACTTCCTCCCCTCCGAGCAACTGGCCGAACCGTACGTGATGGCCGGGGTGAACGTCTTCGCCGCCGACACCTACGAGGACGCCGCGCAGCAGCGGGCGGTCTCCTACCGCGCCCGCGCCCGCATGATGGTCCGCCGCGGCGCGGGCGACGCGTCGTTCACCGACGAGGAGATCGACGCCTTCCTGGCCAGCCCCAACGGCCGCCACCTCTCGGAAATGACCAGGTACACCGCCGTCGGCCTCGCCGAGGACGTCCACGCCTACCTCACCGAATTCGCCACCTCCATCGGCGCGGACGAACTCATCCTCGCCCACCACGCCACCGACATCACCGACCGCATCCGCTCGGTCGAACTCACCGCCACCACAGCCGCCGCAACGACCTCATGACCTGACCGCTCGGGAGACGCGGCGCCGGTGTCGCCGGATTGATCGGGAATGTCGGATTCCTTGCGGGGCGGTGGTTTTGCGGAATCGCCGTGCCCCCGAAAGTACGGTGCTGAACGGTGTTCATCCGGGGGCGGGGCAGTGTTAACTTGGCCGGGGCGTCGGGCGGTTCCGGCGCTGGAATCTTGTTGTTCCTGGTCGAAGTGGAAGTTTCGGGGGCCGCCGATGTCGATCGGGGAATCGATCGCTCAGGTACCGGCGATCGGTGAGATACCGGACGAGCCGATGGGGTTCGTCGAGCGCGAGGTCGTCGGGCGGGTGCGCGCGGCGCTCGGGCGCAGTCCGGTGGTGGTGCTGGGCGCGCCCGATGACGCTGCGGGAGTTGGTCGTACGCAGGTCGCGGCCGCCTGTGCCCGGACGGCGATCGCGCTGGGTGAGGGTGTGGTCGGGTGGGTGTCCGCCGCCACCGAATCCGAGTTGCTCACCGGTCTGCTGGCGGTCGCCGAGGGGCTCGGGGTCGCGGTTCCGGGTGATGCGGTCGGGTCGGCGCGGCGCTTGGCCGCGGCCCTGGCCGAACGGCCGGGCGCGAGTCTGCTGATCTTCCATACCGTCGCCGATCCGGAGACGGTGCGGCCGTATCTCCCGGCCGGGCCGTCGGCGCGGGCGCTGATCATCGGAACATCCGGTGCCGCAGCGGAATTGGGTGAAACGATACTGGTCGAACCGTTCGCTCGCGCGGAGTCGGTGGCGTACCTGCGCCGCCGGGCACAGGTGCACGACGACGTCGGAGCCGATGCGGTGGCCGCTGCGCTGGGTGATCTGCCGCTCGGTCTGGCGGTGGCGGCCAGCGCGATTCGCCTGCGCCGCCGTCATCCATCACACCGCCTGGACTATCCCGGATACCTCGAACTGCTCGGGTCCGGCGGCCTCGATGCCGCGCTGGCCATCGCGGTGGAAAGCCTGCTGCTGGACGACGAGTCCGGCCTGCTGCGGCGACTGCTCGAGACGGTGGCCGTGGTGCCCGGCCAACGGGCCCCGCTCAGCGCGCTGTACGGCCTGGTCGAGGACGCCGACGACGACGCCGGCCGCGAACTGGTCGAGATGGCGATCGACGACTGCCTGCGCGGCGCGCTGCTGGTCTACTCGACCGATCGCCGCACGGTCCTCATGCATCCCCGGCTGGCCCTGGTGCTGCGGGGACGGCTGGGCGCGAGCGGGGCGTTGGATTCGGCCATCGAGACGGTCCGCGCGCTCGCGACTTCGGACGACGCGCCCGAACCGGCCGCCACCGACGTCGCCGCGCTGCTGCGCATCCTCACCGAACGCACGGCCATGCGCGGCGAACTGCACCCCGACACCGCCGCGGCCCGCAACAACCTTGCGGTCGCGTATCACCTTGCCGGAAGCCATGATTCGGTGGTCCGGCTGTACGAGAGCGCGCTGGCCGTCGCGGAAGGTGAACTGGGCGAGGAACATACCGGGACGATGTCCGTGCGCCGGGGCCTGGCCCGTGCCTACCGCAGCGCCGGGTGGCACCTGGAAGCCATCGCTCAACTCGAGCGCGTGGTCGCCGGTCAGGAACTGCTCGCGGGCCCCGACGATCCCGAAACACTCACCGCCCGTGAGTATCTCGCCACCAGCTACCTGCGAGCGGGACAGCACGAGCCGGCGCTGACGCTGCTCGAGCGCGTCGCCGACGACCGGCTGCGGCTGCTCGGCGCGACGGATCCGCTGGCACTGCACGCGTGCGAACACCTCGTCCGGGCGCACGTCCAGACCGGCGACCACGACACCGCCCTGCTGCTCCAGGAGGGACTGTGCGTCGAGTGGGAGAACCTGCTCGACCCCGACAGCCGGGACCTGCGGCTGCACCGCGCGGAACTCGGACGGATGTACCACGAGGCGCAGCGCTACGAAGAGGCGTTGCCGCTGCTGGAACAGGCCCTGGACGCGGCCGAACGCGCCGCCGAGCCGGACCATCGCGACATCGCCGACGCCTGCACGCTGCTCGCCTCCGCGCTGTCCGGTCTGGACCGGGCCGCCGCGGCGGTGCCCCTCTACGAACGCGCCCTGCTGGCGAACGAACGCGGGCACGCCGGGGACAGCGAGCGGACCCGCGCATCCCGAAAACAGCTCGCACAGGCGTACATTGCTGTCGGCGATCGTGCCGCCGAGGGCGTCGCGCTGCTGACCGAACTCCTCGCGGAACGGGAAAACCATTACAGCACAGACGATCTCGAGGTGGCCAAGCTACGCTGGGACCTGGTCGGCGCACATCTGAAGGCGGACCGGCACGACGCGGCGATCCCGTTGCTCGAACGGCTGCTGGCCACCTATCAGCGGTGTGTGCCCGACCGCGAGGACCAGATCGCCAACGTGTGCCTGTCCCTGGCGCGCAGCTATCGCGCCCAGCAGCGCTACCTCGACGCGATTCCGCTGCTCGAACGCGCACTCGCCGACCGCGCGGCCCGGTTCGGCACGGTACACGCCGACACCGACGAGATCCGAATGTTGTTGGGCGCGAGCCTGACCGGCGCTCACCGGCACAACGACGCGATTCCGGTCCTGGCGCGGGTACTGGCCGATCGGGAGGCCCGCCTCGGCTCCGACCACGCCGACGCCGACACCGTCCGGCTCTTCCTGGGCTCCGCGTATCGCCAGGCCGGACGGCACGAGGAATCGATTCCGCTGCTCCAGCGGTTCTACTCGCTGCGCGAACGTCGTTACGGCACAGACCATTCCGACACCATGACCGCCGGGCAGATGCTCGCCAACGCCTACAGCGAGTCCGGCCGCAACGCCGATGCCCTGGCGTTGAACGAAACTCTCGCCGTCCGGCGGGAACGGACCTGGGGCCCGGACCACCAACTGACCCTCACCGTTCGCAACAACCTGGCCTTCGCGCTCGGGCGGGCCGGGCGGTTGCGGGAGGCGGTGACGATGCACGAGAGCATCCTGGCCGCCCGCGAACGCACCCTCGGCCCGGACCATCCCGATACGCTCGTATCCCGCAACAACCTGGCCGACGCCTACCAGTCGACGGGCCAGAAGGATCTGGCGATCATGCTGTTCGAACAGGCGTTGTCCGCGCGTGAACGCGTGCTCGGCCCCGACCACTCCGACACCATCGCCTGCCGCGGCAATCTCGCCATCGCCTACAGCGGCGTGCGCCGGTACGAGGATTCGATCGCGCTGCACGCGGCCAACACCGAGATCCACACCCGGTTGCGCGGTCCCGAACATCCCGAGACGCTGATCAGTCGGCATCATCTCGGCGCGGTCCAGATCAGTGCTCGGCGCTTCACCGAGGGCATCGACATGATCGCGACGACCCTGACCGCGCGTCGGCGTGTGCTGGGCGCGGAACATCCCAGCACCCTCAACACCCAGCACAACCTCGGCGTCGCCTACCACCTGTACGGCGACCACGAACAGGCCGTCCAAATCCTCGAACAGACCCTCGCCGTTCGCACCCGCGTCCTGGGACCCGACCACCAGCTCACGATCGCCACCCGAAAGTACTTGGACGACAACCTCACTCGCCGCTGGAACAAGTGAGCCCGGCACTCTCGGCCGCTACCGGCTCGAGGAATTCGGCCAGTATCGGCAGCAGCGCGTCGGGCCGGTGCAGCGGGATGATGTGGCCGCACTCCGGGATCAGGCGGGCGGTCAGATCGTCGGCGACGGGCCGGAGTTGGTCGGCCAGCGTCGCACCGACCGGCTGTGCGCCGATCGCGAGGGTCGGCACGGTCAGGCGGGTCGCGGCGACGGCCGCGCGGAGTTGCCCGGCCGTCTCGGGCAGCGCGCGATAGTAGGAGAACGCGCAGCGCAACGCCTCGGTCCCGGTGTACGCCGCGACGAAGGCGTCCCGGATCGGTGCGGGAATGCCGCGCCCGAGGGTGCCATTGTGCAGAAACCAGTCGATGTACTCGGGTTCGTGACCGGTGAGCACCCGTTCGGCCAGACCGGGGACCGCGTGGAAGCCGAACCACCAGGGCGGGCCCGCGCGCAGGAACGTCTCGGCTCCCGGCAGGGTGCCCAGCAGTGATTCCATAAGCACCAGCCGATCGACCGGACCGGGTCGGCGCAGCGCGAGCAGGAATGCCGCGGGCACGGCGGCGTCGATCGCGACCACCGTGGCGCGGGATTCGCCGAGCGCGGTCAGCAGGGCGGCCGCGTCGTCGGCCAGGGTGCGCGCGTCGTACCCGTCGGCGGCACGGGTGCTCGCGCCGAAGCCACGCAGATCCGGTGCGATCACCCGATGTCGTTGTGCCAGTGGGCCGATCACCGCGCGCCACAGCTGCCAGGTGTGCGGAAATCCGTGCAGCAGCAGGATCGCGGGCCCGCTGCCGGCCAGCGCCACGGAGATCTCGATGCCATTGGCCGCGACCTGTCGAACCTCGATTTCGGATCGTTCCCCGGACATCCGCACCTCCTGGTCACTTACGGTTACCAAGTGACCATAGGTAGGATGGCAGGTCCGGCCAAGAAGGCACTTTCGACACAGGTGGTGAGCTCCAGGTGACTGCCCCGCCCGGCCCGCGCGGCGATCTGTTCGACCCCCGCTGCCCGACCCGGCGGCTGCTGGATCGCCTGGGCACCAAATGGGTGTCGATGGTGGTCAAACTGCTCGCCGAGGCCGCGCCCGGGGAGATCCGGTTCGCCGAATTGCGGCGTCGGATGCCCGGCGTCTCGCAGAAGATGCTGTCGGTGACGTTGCGCGATCTGACCCGCGACGGCCTGGTCGCGCGCCGCGTCGAAGCCACCGTGCCGCCGCGGGTGCACTACCGGCTGACCGAGTTGGGGTTGTCGCTCGAGGTGCCGCTGGCGGCGCTGCGCGGGTGGGCGCAGGACCACATGGCGGAGATCGATCGGGCCCGTGACACGCCGGAGGTGTGAGCGGCGCGCGTGCGGGTAATTCGGTGAAAGCGCCCCGCCCGGTGGTGTTCGCGGGTCAGGATCTAGTGGGCGAGACGGGCCG
Source organism: Nocardia macrotermitis (assembly GCF_009604405.1). GTDB lineage: Bacteria > Actinomycetota > Actinomycetes > Mycobacteriales > Mycobacteriaceae > Nocardia > Nocardia macrotermitis. The sequence continues at coordinate 9,643 of NZ_WEGK01000027.1, read as the reverse complement.
GGCGGATGATCGCGATCCGCGGGCACGATGGCGCTTTCGCAGTGTTGCGAGCCGGGCGTACAGGAGGTACCGATGCGACGACGCATCTCGAAAGCCGATGTGTGGCACCACATCATGTCCGGACTCATCATGCTCGGGGGCACCCTCGGCGGTGCCGAGGTCTACGGCGAATACCTGCGCGAGCAGCATCGGTCCACGCAACCGGAACCCGACTGGGACTGGTCGATCCCGAACCGCTGGTACGACGAGGCCCGCCACTCCGGCAGCGCCTGACCGCCCCGCGACGCGCCGAACCGGGGTGTGCCGCCGGGCTCGATCCGCGGATGCTGCATGCTGGGGCGATGCGGGTGCTGGTGGTCGAGGACGAACCGCGCTTGGCGCAGACGTTGCGTCGTGGGCTCGAACTGGAGGGTTTCCTGGTCCAGTTGGCCGCGACCGGCACCGACGGGCTGTGGTGGGCCACCGAACACGACTTCGACGTCATCGTGCTGGACATCATGCTGCCGGGGCTCAGCGGCTACGAGGTGCTGCGCCGGGTGCGCGAACAGGACGTGCGCACCCCGGTGCTGATGCTCACCGCCAAGGACGGTGACTACGACCAGGTCGACGCCCTGGACCTGGGCGCGGACGACTATCTGACCAAACCGTTCTCGTTCGTCATCCTGATCGCCCGCCTGCGCGCGCTGCTGCGGCGTCGCGCACCCCAGCAACCCGCGCAGTTGCGTGCGGGCGATCTGGTGCTCGACCCGGCCCGGCGCTCGGTGCATCGCGGCGAGAGCGTACTGACCCTCACCCCGCGCGAATTCGGACTGCTGGAATTCCTGTTGCGGCACAAGGGAAATGTGCTGACCAAGGCCGAAATCCTGCGCAACGTCTGGGATGTGCACTACGACGGCCCCGAGAACGTGGTCGAGGTCTACGTGGGTTATCTGCGCAAGAAGATCGATACGCCCTTCGGCCGCACCAGCATCGAGACCTTACGCGGAGTCGGCTACCGGATGCTCGACCCCGACGGGACCGGCGACGGGCAACTCCAGCACGAAACGGGCGCCACCCCAGGGTGATTCGCCGATCGTCACCGAACCATTGTGCGCGGCAACGATTTCCGTGACGATGGCCAGCCCGAGTCCGGAGCCGCCGGTGCTGCGGGCGCGGTCGTCGTCCAGGCGCACGAAACGTCCGAACACTCGCTCGCGGTCCGCGGGCGCGATACCGGGACCGTCGTCGTCGACCAGGATCCGGGCGCGGTTCTCGTCGCTCTCCAGCGTGATCGCGACCCGGGCGCGCGCGTGTGCGGCGGCGTTGTCGGCGATATTGCGCAGCACCCGAGCCAGTCGCGGCCGATCGCCGATCACCCGCACCGGCACGATCGCGGTGTGCACCCACACGTCCCCGCGCAGCCGCAACGTCGACGCCTCGGCCGCGGCCAGATCGTCCAGATCCACATCGCCGGTGCGCAATTCGAGGCCGTGCTCGTCGGCGGCGGCCAGGGTCAGCAGGTTCTCCACCAGTTGGCGCATCCGCTCGGTCTCCGGCAGCAGCGCGCCCTCGATCAGGTCGCGGTCCAGCACCTCGGGGCGATCGCGGGCCAGCTCGAGCGCCGCGGTGACCGTCGCCAGCGGACTGCGCAACTCGTGCGAGGCGTCCCCGACGAAACGCTGCTGCGCCTTGTGCCCGGCCTCGACCCGGGCGAGCATCTCGTTCATCGTCTCGGCCAGCCGGGAGATCTCGTCGCGCGCCACGGGCACCGGCACCCGCTGCGACAGGGCCGTGGCCCCGATCCGCGCGACCTGCGACCGGATCGCCTCCACAGACCGCAGTGAGCGTCCGACCAGCAGATATGTCGCGGCTGCGGCCGCGATGACGACCAGCGGACCGCCCATCGCCAGCAGTACCGCGACCTCGGTCATGGCATGTTCCACCGATTCGGTGTCCGCCGCGACCAGGATCGTGTAGTTCCCGGTCGAGGTGTTCACGATGCGGGCCGCGATGCGCAGATCCTCGTCGTACCCCTCGGCCGCGGGCAGTCCGACGGCCTGGGTACCGAACGCGTCGCTGTCGGTGAGGGGTGTGCGCAGTTTGTCGGCCGAGCGCCAGGCGATCCGTCCGTCCGCGGCGATCACCTGCACCGCCACCACCTGGCCCTCGATGGCGAGCAGTCCCTCCGGAACGCGGTGACCGTCGCTGTGTTGCAGCTCCTCGGCGATCTGCGTGGTGCGGGTGTCCGCCGACACGTCCAACTGGTGGGTCAGCGAGCGACGCAGCAGCCCGAGCATCGCCCCGGCCGCGATCAGCAGCACCACGCCGACCACCAGCGCGGCCGTCACGGCCGAGCGGATCCGCACACCCCAGCGCGAGGGCCGCAGCCAGACCGGACTCCGATTCACCTGCCCATCATGCGATATCGCGCGCGTTCCGGTGCACACGGTTCCCGGCGGTTCGCGGGTGCGTTGCGGGCCCGATGCGGGCGTGGATCGATCGCCTTGCCGAATTTCCTTGTGCGCCACCGGTTATTCACCGAAATCCGCTGTCCTGGTAGGAAGTACTCGGCGGCGGGGGTGGGGGAGGTGACTTCATGACTCTCTATCTGCCGCCCGAACTGCGCTGGCTCGGCTGGATCGCCGGTAGCTCCTGGCCCGACGGCGACGAGGACGCCATGTGGGCTCTGTCGCGCGAGTGGAAGGCCGCCGCGGACGCCATCACCGCGCTGGAGAAGGACGTCCAGAACGCGAAGGCCGACACCATGAAGGCGTATCCCGCCGGTGCGGGTGCGGACAGCATGGGTGCGAAGTTCGACGATCTGATCAACGGTGAGCACTCGCTGAAGACGTTGGCGGAGATGTTGCAGGCGGTGTCCGACTCGACCTTCGAGATGGGCACCCAGTTGCAGGCGACCAAGCTGACCATCATCATGTCGCTGGCCTGGCTGGCGGCCGAGATCGCCTGGGCGTGGTTGTTCCCGCCGACCGCCCCGGCCGTGGAGTCCGGCGCTATCGCCACCACCCGCTCGCTCCTGAAGATCGCCGAGGACTACGTACAGAACTTCGTCGAGAAGCTCGCGCAGAAGATGCACCTGGCGGCGTACAAGGAGCGCTACTACTTCAAGGAGATGCTCAGCGGCGGCAAGTTGCTGCTGCCCAGCGCCAAGGGCGTCGGCGTCTACACGGTCAAGATCCTGGAGAGCGCGGCGACCTCGGCGGCGATGGACGGCGCGGTGCAGCTCGGTCAGATCTGGGCCGGTAAGCGGCACGGTTTCGACTGGAAGGAATTCGGCGTCTCGATCGGCGCCTCGGCCGCCGGTGCGATACCCGGACGCGAAGTCGCTCGCTACATGGGTTTCGGGATCGATAAACATCTGGGCAGTTCGCTGGCCAAGATGAACATCCCGTTGGGCAAGAACATCGCGTACCCGGCGGGCGCGGTCCTGCGCGGTGCGAGCATCGGTGCGGTATCGGGTGCGACCGGCACCTTGTTCGGCAATATGGTCGCGGCGGCCGCCTACGGGCCGTCCGCGTTCGGGTCACCCCAGGGCTGGGTGGGTGGTATTTCGCGTGGTGCGATCGTCGGTGCGGCGCGTGGCACGTTCATCAAGCGGACCACGCCGACCATGGACGATATGCGGTATTCGGCGTGGATGGGTAAGGAGGCGTCGAACAAGAACAAGCGGGATCCGCATCCGAGCAAGGCGGCTCCGACCAATCCGGGAGATGGTGGGGGTGCTGGTCAGAACGGTGGCAATGGTGGCCTGAACGGCGGTAATGGTGGCGGTCGGAATGGTGGCGGCGACGGGCTGAACGGTGGTGGGAACGGGGGTAACGGCCTGAACGGCGGCAATGGGCTGAATGGCGGTGGAGGCCAGAACGGGGGCAATGGTCTCAACGGGGGCGGCGGTCGGAACGGCGGCGCTGCGCTGAACGGAGGCGGTGCTCAGAACGGTGGCGGCCGGATCACGGCTGGTCCTGTGCGGCAAGGTGGTTCGGATGGCAACGCCATCGCGATGCAGCCCATCGGTCGGGGTGGCGGTGGCGCGCAACAGATGACGTCGGGCCCGCGCGGGACCGGTGGGCTCCAGGACGGCACGTCCACGGTGAGCCGTCCGGGCGGCAACAGCTCGCAGCTGGGTGGCAGTTCGAACCTGCACAGCGGTGTGGCGCAACATGATTCGTCGACCGTCTTCCGTCCGGGCGGCAACAGCTCGCAGCAGGGCGGAAGTTCGAATCTGCACGGCGGGTCGACGCAGCAGCACGATTCGTCGACGGTGATCCATCAGGGCGGCAACACTTTGCAGCGCGGCGGGATTCCGGGCGTGGGTGGAAACCGCAGCGGTCAACGCGGTTTCGCCTTCGACGGCGGCAACGAGACGTCCGGTCTCGGTGGTGGCCGCAACAACTCGGAGATGCTCCGCCCGATCACGTCGACCCAGGACGGCCAGTCGTCACCGGGAGGCGGTGGCCGGTCGCAGCAGACACCCGGAGCCGGCGGCAGCAGATCCGAAATGCCTTCCAGCTCAGGCGGTGTCAGGTCCGGTCCGAGTTCGGGGCTCGTCGGCGGGCGGTCCGGCGGGAACGCGCTCGGTGAGTCGAACATCGTCGGCGGCCGTTCGCGCCAGCACGGCGGCGGACTCGGCGATGGGTCCACGAACAATACGGTCATCCGGACCCGGCCGGGCGGACTCGGCGGCGGCAACGATCGATCGCTGTTCGAACCCACACCATCGCGCGAGGGCAACCAGATCAGGTCGTTCGGGGAGCACGAATACGGTTCGGGCAGTAGCCGATCCAACTCCGGCGACCACGAGATCGGCGTATTCCAGCGCGGTCCGCGCGGCGGCATGTTCCGCCCCGGCGACGACGCGCTGTTCCAACCCGGTGGCGGTCGGCGACCACTGTCGCCGATCCGCGGCAACTCCGACGAATCGATCAGCGAGACAGATACTTTCGGCTTCCGCCCGAACTTCGAGGAGACGATCTTCCCGGGCGGCGGCTCCGCGCCCGCCTCGCTGGGCGGCAACAGCCACAGCGAGGTGATCAGCCCGATCGGCAACGGCGGCTATCGCGGCGGCGGGTTGTTCCGCGGCGGTTCCGCACCCGGTTCGATGCGTGGCGGCGAGGATCAGCTGTACCGCCCGAACGAGCGGCAGACGCCGGTGCCGCAGCCGACGAGGCGGCCACCGACCTCGTGGGAATCCTCGGTGGACGGCGGATTCAAGGCGTCGCCGCCGCGTGGCGGTTCCGCACCCGACGAGTCGAACCTGTCCGGCGGCGGCTCCATCTCGCGCCGCGGCGATTCCGATCAGATCTCCGACTACGAGAAGCTGCTGCGCCCCGACAGCCGCGGCGATTCGGATCAACTGTCGGATTACGAGGTGCTGCTGCGGCCGAACAGCCGGGGCAGCTCCGACCAGCTGTCCGACTACGAGGTGCTGCTGGGTCCGAATACGCGGGGCGGGCACGGCAGTATGCGCGGTTACAGCTCCGACGAGGATTCGCTGTACGCGCCGCCGCCCCGGAGCGGCACCGAGCGTCCGGGGCAGACGCCGGTGCCGCCGCGCGATCAGACCGGCTCGGAACCGCCACCCCGGCCGTCCCGCAACCCGAACCGCCCGGCTCCGGTGCCGCTGCGAGATCAGTCGGAGGCTGGTCCGTCGCGGAATCAGACTGGTTCGGAACCGCCGCCGCGGCCGTCGCGTAATCCGAATCGTCCGGCTCCGGTGCCGCTGCGAGATCAGTCGGAGGCTGGTCCGTCGCGGAATCAGACTGGTTCGGAACCGCCGCCGCGGCCGTCGCGTAATCCGAATCGTCCGGCTCCGGTGGTGCTGCGAGATCAGTCGGAGGCTGGTCCGTCGCGGAATCAGACTGGTTCGGAACCGCCACCTAGGCCGTCGCGTAATCCGAATCGTCCGGCTCCGGTGGTGCTGCGAGATCAGTCGGAGGCTGGTCCGTCGCGGAATCAGACTGGTTCGGAACCGCCACCTAGGCCGTCGCGTAATCCGAACCGTCCGGCTCCGGTGCCGCTACGAAACCAGACGGGCTCCGAGCGGACTCCGGTACCTCCGCGCGGCCAGTTCCGTCCCGGCCCCTCGAATTCCGGCGGTCGCCGCGACGACGACAGCCAGTCGTGGTATAGCGACGACGAGCACATGAGTGGCGCGATTCGGGTGTCACCGGAGCGCGGCGGCGGGACTCTGAGTTTCGACCGCGACGGTGCCCTGGTCTATCACCCGGGTGACAGTCACGGCGACCACGGGACCTTCATGAACAACCGGCCCGGTCGTTCCTACAGTTTCGGCGGTTTCGAAGCGGGTCCGTCGCGCATTCGCCCGGGTGCGCACGGCGACGACTATTCGCTCTACGGCTCAGGCAGTATGCGCGGCCACGGCGGCACCTCCGACGATTCCTCGCTCTACCACGCGCCGTCCGGACGCGGGAGCGACGGCACGGGCGGCCCGCCACCGATTCCGTCGCGCAACCCGGCGCGGCAGGGCCCGACGACGGCTCCGCCACCCCCGAATCGCCCCGCGCCTCCGCCGCCACCGAACCGTCCGGCACCTGTACCGCCCCGTGTGAATCGTCCGGCTCCGCCGCCACCGATTCCGCCGCGGAACCCGGCACGTATCGCTCCGCCGGCCCCAGCCCCAGCCCCAGCCCCAGCTCCGGCCCCGGCTGCCAAGGGACCGCAGCAGCGGGACGACGACTTCCTCGGCAAGGCAACGGATATGAAGGCCAAGACCCGGCCGAAGCGCAAGTTCGAGTACCTGCCGCTGCCCGGTCCGTACGAGGCTCCGACCGCCCCGGACGCCGCGACCTGGCTGGACGGGGCGAGCGGAGCCGCGGGTCCGAGCGGCGCGACGGGTGCGGACGGTGCGACGGGCGCAGGTACACCGGGTACCGGTGGTCCCTTCGGCGACAATCCGGCTGGCACCAACCCCGGCGGCACGAACCCGGAAGGCACGAACCCCGAGGGCACCAATCCGGAAGGCACCAACCCCGAGGGCACCAACCCGAAAGGCACCAACCCGGAGGGCACCGACCCCGGCGGGAGCGGCCCATCCGGCCCGTCGAACGTGGACGTGGCCTTCAACCTCAAGTGACGATCGGCTGTGTGGTGATGGTCGGCCGTGTGGTGATGGTCGGCCGTGTGGTGATGGTCGGCCGTGTGGTGATGGTCGGCCGTGTGGTGACGATCGACCGTGCGGTGATGGTCGGCCGTGTGGTGACGATCGACCGTGCGGTGATGGTCGGCCGTGTGGTGACGATCGGCCGTGTGGTGATGGTCGGCCGTGTGGTGACGATCGGCCGTGTGGTGATGGTCGGCCGTGTGGTGACGATCGGCCGTGTGGTGACGATCGACCGTGTGGTGGCGGTCGGCTGTGCGGTGACGATGATCGGTCGCGGGGTGATGGTCGGTCGTGTGGTGACGATCGGCCGCGCACGACAACCGAAGATCGCATTGCCGTAGTGCCGGATTCCCTTGTGCGACATGTCGTATTAACCGACATGAGATGTCCTGGATACGTAGAGCGAACGGTGGAGGTGTCATGGTCAACGAGCGGTTGGCGGCCGATACGGCCACGATGCTCGAGGGTCTCCAGGCCCAGATGCGCGGTATCGCCGAACTCCAGCAGCGCCGTTCGGAGCTGACGGCGACGGCATCGGTCGGGGAGGACCGGGTCCAGGTGACGGTCAACGCCGACGGCATGGTCGTGCAGACCAAATTCGGCCACGAGGCCGCGGACCTGAGCTACGAGGAACTCGCCGAATACGTGACCGCGGCCGCGCAGGCGGCGATGCGGGGCGTGCAGAACCGCAGCCGCGAGCTCATGCAGCCGCTGATCGAACGCCGCTCCCGACTGCCGAAACTCTCCGAGATCATCGAGGGCGCACCGGATCTGGAGGACATCCTGCCGCCCGCGCCGCCCCCGTCCACCGAGCCGCCGCAGCCGCGCGACCGGGTCGGGAACGACGACGAACAACGCCCGCTGATCGCCGACACCGACCACTGAGGACGCCGACGATGACCAGTATCGAGATCAATCCCGGCCAGTTGCGAACGGCCGCAACGGATTGCGACAACATCCACAGCTCCGTCCTGAACGTCCTGAACAACCTGAAGGCCGCGACCAGCGGCACCCAGACGCCCTGGGGCAACGATTCGTTCGGCAAGAAGTTCGCCGAGGGCGACAAGGGCTACATCTCGGTCAGCAAGAACCTGCTCGACGGCGTCAACGATCTGGCCACCACCTTCGGCGCCTTCGCCTCCGGTCAGCGCGAGGCCGCCGACGAACTCACCAACGCCGATACCGGGCAGGCCAACGGCTGACGCTCTCCCCATACGGGGGTATCCGACGGCCGTCGTCGTAGCCCTCCACACGGGGCTATCGTGGGGATATGGGTGTCATCGGTGAAATGTTCCCGGGTAGGAAGCTGACCGACGAGGACAGCGAGGCCGGTGACGGCCAGCCACACCGGCCGCGTCTGGAATTCGACCTCGACGGCGGTGTGGTGCGGCTGCCCGCCCGGCCGCGTTCAGCCGAGCAGGGCGTGCGCGACGGTGAATCCGAGTAGCGCCGCGCCCAGCCCGGCGATCACGCTGACCACGACGTTCATCGTCGCGTAGAAGTACGCGCGCTGTTCGAGCAGCCGCAACGTCTCGAAGCTGAACGTGCTGTACGTGGTCAACGCACCGCAGAACCCGGTACCCAGCAGCGCCACCACCGGAATGCCCGCCGCCGCTCCGGTGAGCGCACCCAGGATCAGGCATCCGCTCAGATTGACCGCGAAGGTCCCCCACGGAAACGGGCTGTCGTGCCGGGCGTTGAGCGCGCGATCGGTGAGGTAGCGGGCCGGTGCGCCCAGCATCGCGCCGACGAAGATCAGGATCGGTGTCACGGTTCAGACCTGTTCTTCCTCGTCGAAATCCTTGCTGGGAATCTGCTTGCGCAACAACACTTTTCGCGTCAGCGTGACGGCCGCCAGCACGGCCAGCATGGCCGCGATCAACGTGCCCGCCAGATACCCGAACGCCACGTACACCGTCCCGGGCGCGAGCAGATTGCGCGTCTCCACGGCATAGGTGGAGAAGGTGGTGAACCCACCCAGGAATCCGACGCCTAAAAAGGGCCGCACCAGCCGATGCCCGGTCCACGCCTCGGTGATCAGTACCATCAGCACCCCGATGGCGAAACAGCCCGCGACATTGGTCGCGAAGGTCCCCCACGGAAACTCTCCGGGCCGCGTCGGCAGCAACCGCGCCACCCCGTACCGAGCCTCGGCCCCGATCCCACCGCCGAGCGCGACGACGAGCAATACGATCCCGTGTTCACGAAACCACCCCGGACCCGGATCGGTGGTATCGGCTTCGACGGCAACACCGTCGGAAGGACGCACTTCGGTCACGGACAGACTCCTACTCGAACATGAAAGTACTGGTCAAGTAGGGACTGTTGGCGGTGCGAGACCGCGGTTGTTCCCGCTGGCGGAAAGTGGCGAGCCCCACCGCCACATCGGTACAGACTAACCTCGCGCATTCACCGGAATTCCGACACCGTGTGTCGGTATGAGGAAAGGGTGCTCTGACCTGCGATAATTCGAGTTGTCTAGGTTCGAATATGGCAGTTGCAGGAGCACCCTTTCGGTGAGTCAGT
>NZ_WEGK01000026.1 GCF_009604405.1 Nocardia macrotermitis | reverse complement strand
ACTGACTCACCGAAAGGGTGCTCCTGCAACTGCCATATTCGAACCTAGACAACTCGAATTATCGCAGGTCAGAGCACCCTTTCCTCATACCGACACACGGTGTCGGAATTCCGGTGAATGCGCGAGGCTAGTGCGCCGCCGGAATGCCCGCTGCGCGCATCGGGCGTTCGGTCTGCGCGCATCGGGCGTCCGCTTGTCGAACCATCCGCGGCCTGGGACTCCGCGCATCTGACACCTGGTGGCTGAACGATCCGATGGTCGCTGGTTTCGCGCGTGTGATGTCTGGTGGCTGAACGATCCGATGGTCGCTGGTTTCGCGCGTGTGATGTCTGGTGGCTGAACGATCCGATGGTCGCTGGTTTCGCGCATGTGATGCCTGGTGGCTGAACGATCGGATGGCCGCGGCTTCGCGCATGTGTGCCGGTCGCTGAACCGTGAGATGGCCGGCACTCCGGGCGACTTCGAGCTCGGCCGCCGGGCATCGGATGCTCGGTTGCCGAACCATCGGATTGGGGGGACTCCGCGCATCGGGCGGCCCGAATCGGGTGTGCGATGTTTCGGTGCGATGTCGGCTCGGTGTACTCCGTTCTCGGGGCCGGACGCCGGTGTGGCCGGGGTTTCCGCTTGTACATCTGATGTTGCCCGGGCACTTGCCTCAGCGATGCGGCACGGCCACGACGGGCGTTTACCAATGGAATATGCGTCTCACGGTTTTCGGGACTGGTTATCTGGGGGCCACGCATGCCGCGTGCATGGCCGAGCTCGGACACGATGTGGTCGGTGTCGACGTCGACCCGGGTAAGGTCGCCAAGCTGTCGGACGGGGTGACACCCTTCTACGAGCCCGGGCTCGAGGAGGTGCTGCGTCGCAACCTCGACGCGGGGCGGCTGCGGTTCACCACCTCGTATCCCGAGGCGGCCGAGCACGCCGACGTGCACTTCCTCGGTGTGGGCACCCCGCAGAAGAAGGGGGAGTACGCCGCGGATCTGAAATACGTTCACGCCGTGGTCGATTCGCTCGTACCCCTGATCGAGCGGCCGTCGGTGATCATCGGCAAATCCACGGTTCCGGTGGGTACCGCGGCCGAACTCGGCAGGCGGGCGCGGGCCCTGGCGAACACCGAGGTCGAGGTCGCGTGGAATCCGGAATTCCTGCGCGAGGGCTTCGCGGTCCAGGACACGTTGCGTCCGGACCGGCTGGTGCTCGGCGTGGACTCCGCGCGCGAACGCGCCGACTGGGTCGCCGACCTGGTCCGGGAGATCTACGCGGACCTGCTCGCGGCCGAGGTGCCGTTCCTGCAAACAGATCTGGCCACAGCCGAATTGGTGAAGGTCTCGGCGAATGCCTTTCTGGCGACCAAGATCTCGTTCATCAACGCGGTCTCCGAAGTGTGCGACGCGACCGGCGCGGACGTCACCGTGCTCGCCGACGCGCTGGGTTACGACGCCCGGATCGGACGCCGATTCCTCAACGCGGGCTTGGGATTCGGCGGCGGCTGCCTGCCCAAGGACATCCGCGCGTTCATGGCCCGCGCGGGTGAGCTCGGTGCGGATCACGCGGTCGCGTTCCTGCGTGAGGTCGACAACATCAACATGCGCCGCCGCACCAAGGTCGTGGATATGGCGGCCAAGGCGTGCGGCGGTTCGCTGCTCGGCGCGAATGTGGCCGTTCTCGGCGCGGCGTTCAAACCCGAATCCGACGATGTGCGCGATTCGCCCGCACTCAATGTCGCGGGAATGATTCAGTTGCACGGCGCGGTCGTCACCGTCTACGACCCGAAGGCGCTGGAGAATTCGCGACGGGTATTTCCGACACTGAATTACGCGACGTCGGTCGCGGATGCCTGCGATCGCGCGGATGTGGTGCTGGTCCTCACCGAATGGCAGGAATTCACCGCGCTGCGTCCCGAGGATCTGAATCCGGTGGTGCGTGCGCGCTCGATCATCGACGGCCGCAACTGTCTCGAACGCGCCAGGTGGCGCGAGGCCGGATGGGTGTACGCGGGGCTCGGCACGCCGTAGTCTGTTTTCCGGGCAAGGTACAGTGGCCCGTACCGCGCGACGTGAGCGGCAGGCGTTGGAGCTCGCGTAGAACCCAGCTTGCGTAGCGGCCCGCGCGCACGTCGTGGATTGTGAGACGAGATGGGCGGCAGATGAGTTCGGTATTGGGAATATCGGTGGGGGCGAGCGCAATTCGTATCGCGCGTCCTCGATCCGGTAATTCCGCCGAACATTTCGCGCCCGACGGTTTCGAGGTGAGCGTCGCCGAGGTCGGCGAGGAGTCCGTGGCCGATGTCGCCGCCGAGGCCATCGTCGCCGCACTCGATTCCGAGATCGGCGCCACCGCGATCGCGTATCGCGACGAGGCGCACGCCCGGTCGGTGCGCGCGGCCCTGGCCCGGTGTTCGCTCACCAATTACGACCTGGTCCCCGAGGTGTCCGCAGCGGTCGAATTCCTGCGGGCCAGTGGCGCACTGACGAAGATGACCACGATCGCGCTCTACGATCTGGGCGGCGCGGGCCTGTCGATCAGCGTCGTCGACATCGCCACCCGGCAGGTGCACTACAGCGAGCGCACCAGCGATATCAGCGGCGACTACCTGGATTCGCTGATCCGCGAACAGCAGATCGCGTCCGGGCGCATCGCCCATCCGCCCGACCCCGAGGGCTTGGAGCTGCTCGATCAGCTGTGCCGCTCGGCCAAAGAGCAGTTGACCGGCAGTAGCGCGGTCGCGCTGCCGTGCGAATACGGCCTGGTGTTGTTGTCGCAGGAGAACTTCGACGCGCTGACCATCCTGGCCGTGGAATCCTCCGCACGGATGACCCGCGATGTGATCGTGCGTTCCGAACGATCGGTGCAGGCCGTCGTCGTGATCGGCGGTTGCGCGCGGATTCCGCAGGTGGCGAAGGTGTTGGAGCGGTCGCTGGGGGTGCCGGTGCTGGCTCCGGCGGATCCGGAGACGGTCGTCGCCCGCGGCGCCGCGCTGCTGGCCCGGCCGTCGCGGGCCGCGACGCAGGCGGAGGCGAAGACCGAGGTGTTGCCGGTGGTGCGGCCGGACCGGTCGGTGCTCGGTGGCCGCTCGCGCCGGAAGCGGCGAATGATGGTGGGCGGCCGCGGGTCCCAGTTCGTGGGGCGCGGGTTCGCCTCGGGCGATATCGGTGTGTTCCGGGGGAAGCGGGATCTGAGCGTCGCGGGGATCGCGGTCGGCGCACTCGTCGTGGTCGCGGCCCTGGGCCTCGGCCTGAGCTGGGGTTCCCAAGTGCTGCGCGGTGATTCACAGAGCACCAAGACCACCCCCACCGCCGCCCCGACCAGCACCCCACCCACCTCGGCCCCCACCACCACACTCACCACCCCACCCGCCGACTCCACCAACGCCTCGGTGGCCCCGGCCCCCGTCTACCGCCCCCACACCGAAACCCCGACCCCCACCCATCCCGGCCCCAACACCATCATCGTTGTCCCGGGCCTCCCCGCCATCGTCGTCCCCACCATCCCACCCCTCCTCCCCCCGGCCCCGCATCGCTGATCGAGGCACAGCACCTCGCGCACAGCACCTCGCCGAATGTGCTCTGCGAGAGGGGCTACCGATGTACCCGGCTTTCGCTGCCCGGCATGACGGCAGCGGAGGTCGTCGTTGATCGGTCCCTGTCTCGGCTTCCCGGCGTAAGGCTTCTTGCCGACCAAAAGACTCGCGGGGCCGGACGTCGTGTCGACTGTGCGAAAACGGCCGCGGCCCGAGCGATGTGGTTATTCGTCGTATTCGTTTGCGGACCGGTCTCTTCGGTAGTGACGGCCGGAGGTGTCGGGGTTGTCGGGGCGGCCCGACAGGCGTGGTCTGGGTTGTTGGGGGTCGGGGTACTGGTTCGAGTAGGTGTCGCTGGCGTAGGGGTCGGTGGGCCAGGGTTGTCGGGGTGGGGTGCCGGAGTGGCGATTCGGGGTGGCGTCGGCGAACCAGTCGGCGGCGGGGGTCGTGCCGGTGTCGTAGTTCGGTGACGGGTTGGCGGCGAGGCGGTTCACGCGGGGCGATCCGGGATCGGTGGCCGGGTCCGATGTGGAGTAACCGGGGTCGGCCTGGTCCGGCCACTGCTTCGCGTACGGGATGGGGCGGACGCGTGGTTGCGCGCCGGTGTTCGGGGGTTCCGGGCTCAGGCGTTGGCGAGCGGCCGGTTGTTCGCCCGAATACGGTTCGGCGGGTTGCTGATTCGAGCCGGTGGTGCGGCGGTATGACTCGTCGGCGCGGTTCGGGCGCTCGTCCGGAGACCGGTCCGGTGGGGCGCCGCGGCTGCCGGGACGTCGGCGGGCCGGTTGGGTGGGGCGGTACTCCTCCTGCGAGAGGCTGTGCAGGTAGTCCTCGTCGGCCGCGTCGTCCGGGTTCGGGTCGGGCTCGGCGCGGCGCTGGGCGTCGGCGGGACGACGTCGCGGCCGGGCGCCCTCCGCGCGGGTCCCCGACGAGCGACGCGTCGGCCGTTCGCCCGCAACGGCTTTCGCGGGACGTCGCCGCGGCGGCGGTTCGGGCTCGGACTTCAACGAGAACGGCCGGGCCAGCAGCACCGCGATGACCGTGGTCAGCGGCACCGACAACGCCAGGCAGATACCGCCGACGGCCGATCGCACGATCTCGATGGCCACCGAATCACCGGTGATCACATCGCTCAGCGAGCGCCCGGCGACGGAGAACATCAGCAGCAGCGGCAGCGCCCCGCCGGCGTAGGCGAGTACCAGGGTGTAGACGGTACTGGCGATGTGGTCCCGGCCCACTCGCATGGCGGCGGCGAAAACCTCACGGCGCGTGGCCTTCTCGTCGATCGCGGCGAGTTCGAAGGCGGCCGACGCCTGCGTGATGGTGACGTCGTTGAGCACACCGAGCGAGCCGATGATGAAGCCCGCCAACAACAATCCGGTGATACTCACGTGCTGCACATAGGTGGCGACGTTGGTGTTGTCCTCCTGGGACAACCCGGTCACATGCGTGATCTTCAGTGCGCCCCAGGACAATACGGTCGCCAGCACCATCGCGCTCAAGGTGCCCAGCAGCGCCGAACTCGTGCGCAGATTCACCCCGTGCGCCAGATACAACACCGCGTACAGAATGATCGCCCCGGCCACCACCGCGACCGGCAGCGCGGGTTTGCCGTCCAGTAGCGCGGGCAGCATGAACATGATCAGCACCACGAACGCGAACACCAGCCCGAGCACCGCGCGCAAACCCCGCCAGCGCGCCACCACCACGATCACCAGCACGAACAGCAGCACCACCACCGTCAGTGGGAAGCCGCGCGAGTAGTCCTCGAAGGAGTAGTTGGGCGATCCACTGGGATCGTTCTGCCGCAGGATCCGGATGTGGTCGCCCTGCCGCAGCACGGGTTGGCCGGGTCCGGGCGCGATCTCGAGCAGCGTGTGCTTGCCCGCGGCCGGCCCGGATTCGATGGACACCAGGCTGCGCGCGCAGGTGTAACTGTTGTTCGGGGGCGGTTCGGGGGTGTCCGCGAACACCTTGCCGTTGGACGGGCTGCCGCACGGCCCGACGGCCTGCATGGTGACCGTACCGGCCTCGGTCTGCACCGCGCCGCCACCGCCGTTCTGCATCGGCAGCGGAATATCGATGTGCTGATGACTCGGCCACAGCACCACCGCGCCGATCACCACGAGCACGCCGATGCCGGTCAGCAGCCCGACGACGATGCGGGCCGCGGTGGCCCCGATCGCGATCGGACCGGAGTGGTCGTGATGGTGATGGTGGTCGCTCACCGGGCGAGCGTAAATGATGGGACCTGTCCCGGCACCGGCAGTGCGTCGGGAGGTCCGGGCGGGGTGTTTCGAAAAGCCGGACGTACCAACCGAATCCGGCGGGATACGAGAAGTTGGGAGGGGCGGCGGAGAGCAGGGGGATGTCTCCGCCGCCCGGGGTCTCAGCGGCCCAGGGGGGTAGGCGGCTGGACCCGGGGCCGAGCGGCCCAGGGGGGTAGGCGGCTCGGCCGGGGGCACTTTCGGTGCCGAAAACCACTGTACACAAACCGGCGTTCTTTTCGCCAGTCAAGTCTTCAAAAACCAGACTTCCCGTACTTCCGGTCTGTTTTCGAGGCTTCTGCCCGTCGGTTTGTCGGCGTTGTATCGGGCGCGAACCCCTACTGCCGGTAGCTCGCCAGGAAGTTGCCGAAGCGCTCGATCGCGACCGAGAGATCCCGCGCCCACGGCAACGTCACGATCCGCAGATGGTCGTGCCACGGCCAGTTGAACCCGGTGCCCTGCACCATCAGGATCTTCTCCTGCAACAGCAGATCCAGCACGAGCTTCGCGTCGTCGCGGATCTCGTGCACCTCCGGATCCAGCCGCGGGAACGCGTACAACGCACCCTTCGGCTGCACACAGGACACACCCGGAATGGTGTTGAGCTTCTCCCACGCCACATCGCGCTGTTCCAGCAGCCGCCCGCCCGGCAGGATCAGATCCTCGATGCTCTGATGTCCGCCGAGCGCGACCTGAATCGCATGCTGCGCAGGCACATTCGGGCACAACCGGGTCGAGGCCAGCAGATCGATGCCCTCCAGGAATCCGCTCGCATGCTCCTTCGGGCCGGTGATCACCACCCAGCCCGAGCGGTACCCGGCCACCCGGTACGCCTTGGACAGCCCGTTGAACGTCAGGCACAGCAGATCCGGCGCGAGGCTCGCCAGCGAGACGTGCTTGGCGTCGTCGTACAGGATCTTGTCGTAGATCTCGTCGGCCAGCAGCAGCAGTTGGTGCTTGCGGGCCAGGTCGACCACCTGCTGCAACACCTCGGCCGAATACACCGCACCCGTCGGATTGTTCGGGTTGATGATCAGCAGCGCCTTGGTGCGGTCGGTGATCTTGGATTCGATATCGGCGATATCGGGCTGCCAGTCGTTGGACTCGTCGCACAGGTAGTGCACCGGGGTGCCGCCCGCGAGGCTGGTCATCGCCGTCCACAGCGGATAGTCCGGGGCCGGGATCAGCACCTCGTCACCGTTGTCCAGCAGGGCCTGCATGGTCATGGTGATCAGCTCGGACACGCCGTTGCCCAGGTAGACGTCGTCGACGTCGAATTCCGGGAATCCGGAGACCAGCTCGTAGCGGGTCACGATGGCCCGGCGCGCGGACAGGATGCCCTTGGACTCGGAGTACCCCTGCGCGACCGGCAGCGCCGCGATCATGTCCCGCATGATCACATCGGGCGCGTCGAATCCGAACGGCGCGGGGTTGCCGATATTGAGCTTGAGGATGCGGTGACCCTCCGACTCCAGCCGTGCCGCGTGTGCGTGTACCGGACCCCGGATCTCGTAGAGAACGTTCTGGAGCTTGCGCGATTGCTCCAGCGGGCGCGGACGCTGCGGTGGCTGGCTCGTAGGACTCACGCTGTAATTTTGGCCTCCGCTCCGCCCCGGCGTGTTCGCGGCCCCCTGAGTCTCGCCGTTCGGCCCCGTGTCGGGCACTCGTTCCTCGCACCCGCCACGCGTCCGAACGAGGAGACGGGCCGCGACAGTGTCTTTGGCCTCCGCTCCGCTACGGCGGTTCGCGGCCCCTTGAGGCTCACCGATGAGCCCCGTGTCGGGCACTCGTTCCTCGCACCCGCCACGCGTCTCATCGGCAAGCCGGGCCGCGAACATTGCTGTCGGCCTGGTACGGGGTTGGTGGAACTGGGCGGCCCGAGGTGCTGGCCCGGGCCGCGAACTGTGGAGCAAGTCATAGTGCCGGATCGATGGGCAGCATCCCCCGAGCCGCACTCGATCCGCAGAACTCCTCGATCCGTTCGTCCAATGTGCGCGCCTCCACCGCGGCCCGGAAACGTGGACCGGCGATGCGGTGTCGCAGCCCGGTCAGGCGTTCCTCGAGCTGGGCGATGCGTTTGTCCTCCGCCAGCTCGAGCACCGGCTGCACCGAATCGGCCGCGCCGTCGATACTGCCGTTGATCAGGTGCGCGGCCGCGTTGTCGACCCGGGCCAGGGCCTCGGCGCCGTAGGAGCGCTGGTCCTGCGGGCCGTTGGCGTACAGGTCGATGGCGCGTTCGGTCGCGGTCAGGGCGGGTTCGGCCTGGCCGAGATGGATGTAGGTCGCGCCCGCGTAGTAGTGGCTCTTGGGCTCGTCGAAGCCGAAGACGCCGCCCATCTCGTCGTGCAGCTCGTCGGTGCCGGATCCGGAACGGGCCAGTTCGGCGGCACGGATACAGCGTTCGGTATCGCTGATCGAACCGAGTTTGGACCAGATGCGCGCCTCGATGTTGAGCAGCCGCACCCGGGCGGTCACCGAATCCGCGTACTGCTGTCCGCTCTGCGCCAATTGCACCGCGCGGCGCGGACGTTCGGACCAGTACTCGATCAACGCCTGCATGCCTCGGGTCCAGGCGCGTAAACCGTTGTGCCCGCACAGTTCCGCGTAGGCCCAGGCCGCGCGGGCCTGCTCGCCCGCGGCGTCGTGATAGCCCAGATCGGTGCTGGCGTTGGCGAGCAACCCGGACAGGGTGCCCGCCAGCAGATACAGATGTCCGGTGTCGGCGGGACTCTGATGTCCCTCCAGGAACCGGTACACCCGCCGCCGCACCCGCAACATCTCGACCATCATCGGGACCGGCGCGGCGTGCACGTAATCGTTGGCGATACGGGTGACATCGGCGTCGAACTGTTCCAGCGTGGTCGCGCCGATATTGGTGGACTCCGCGCGTCCGGCATGCTCGCTGGCTTCGTGGGCGGCCGCCATGATCAGATCCCTCTCCGAAATCGTGCCCGACGCATCACCTCTCATCGCACCGCTGTCGACGAGTGTCAACAGTTCCGCGTCGGTCGAGTACTGGGTGCGCGCCGAATCATCCGGCCGCGTATCGAATTCCGGTGCGGGCCGATCGATGAGGGGCTGATCGATCATGGCCGCGAACCGTGCCCGCACAACTTCGTCGGACCTGGCCAGGGAGGTGTCCAGTGCGGCCTGGTTGACGGGCCGGGGGTGGACACGTGTGCCCCCGGCCTCCCATTTCGAGACCAGTCGTTCGTGTACACCCAAATGGGCAGCGAACTCCCGGATACTCATCCGCTTGGCATCGCGGAGGGCACGGGCTTCCCTGCCAGACCACTGCCGGACCACGATGTCACCCTTTCCACACGAACTTCGAACTCCAGAGTACGAGCGTGAAGTGATCACGGCCACAGCCGAAATCGAGCTGGTATCGCGGAAACAGCAGGTCGCCCGTCAATGGCAGTGGAAGGGCAGTGCAAGGCTGGTGAGGGGACGTTACCTCGCGGGGTACGTTCGCGGGAACCTTGGAGGGACCGAGGGAGTTCGCCGTGAACGTCGAGAAACTCAGGACCGCCGAGGATTGGGTCGCGTTGTACAGGTACGAGTTCGCCCTGCCGGTGATCGAGCGCGGCGGCTACGTCATGTTGCCGATCACCGGTCGCATCGGTGTCCTGCACCTACCTCTCGCGCGCGCCGGACGGGTCAGCGATTCCCTGATCGATCAAGGCATTTCCGCACCGGTACTGGCTCGGCAGACCCGGTGGAGTTTCGTGGTCACCCCGGACGACCGTCCCGGACATTCGATGGTGGACCTGCTCGACCGTATCGATATCGGTATCCCGGCCATCGGCAGCGCCATCATGCTCCCGACCGGCCTCGGCCGCTGGACCAGGGAGGGCTGCCACTGGGTGGTCCCACCCACCGGCGACGACACCACACTCCCACCCCTGTCGGCCGTCATCACGACAGCGTTGGCGGTGGGCGGCGGCGAGGACTGACCGCAGACCGGTCCTCGCCGCCCCGCGCCGGGCCCGCCCCCTATCCACCCGGCAGTCCACGGGGCGGGCCCGGCAATGGGGCTTACCTGCGGGCATCCGCCAAATTGGCACTCGCACAAGGGTATTGGTGAGTCACCTTGATCGCGCAGCCGTCCCGGGTATGCACCAGCGCGGTCGGCTCATCGTCGGCCTGTATCCGTGTGATCGCGAATGCCAGTCCTTCGGCGTCGATCGGCTCGCGGTGCTCGTGCCCGTCGATGAGGAGGGCGACCGCGGTTGCGTCTTCGGCGGCGAGTCACGCGTCGTTGTTCGATCAGCTGATGGAGCGCGCGGAACGCGTTCAGGTGATGGGCTTCGATGACGCCGGCGCTGAAGCGTACGAGGCTGCGAACGAGGTCGTGGTCGGATTGTGCGATCGGTTGATCGCTGTCTGGGATGGAGAGTCGGGGAGCGTGGCGGTGCCGGCAGTGTTGTCGCGCTGGCGCGTGAGCGCGGTGTGCCGGTGACGGTTGTGTGGCCGGAGGGGGCGGTGCGCGGCTGACCTCTCGAGGAAGACTGTTGCGGAATGCCGAAGGGGCGTAGCCGGGATCGGCTACGCCCCTTCGGGTTTCGGGGTATCGGTCAGTTCTTGCGGCCCGGGGCCTTTGCGCCTGACTTGAAGCCGAGGCCGCCGGGTTTGGCGGTGGGCGGCTTCGGTGTGCCGTTGCCGGATGACGTGGTCTCGGATGCCGTTGCCGCCGAGTCGGATTCGCTCGTTGCGTCGACGGAGTCGGGTGTCGGTGCGGCGGGCTCCGACGCTGCGGTACGAGTATCGGATGCCGTTGCCGTCGAAGCAGATTCGCTCGATACGTCAGCACCCGATGCCGGTATGTCAGTCCCCGCTGGAGTAGTTGCCGCAGCGGCCGACGCCTCGGCGGCCGGGGTGGGCTCCGTTGCCGGCTTCGCCGTACCTGGGGCCTTCGGGCCAGGGCGCTTGAAGCCGGACTTCATGGCCAGGCCCTTGGCGGCCACTGTCGGCTTCGACTCCGATGCAGTCGTCGCGGCGGGAGCCGATTCGGTTGTGGCGGAAGCGGATTGCTCGGTTGCCGGAGCAGCGTCCTCGGCGGTCGGGGCGGGTGTGGACTCGGCGGCCGGTTTCGGTGCGCCGGGTGCCTTCGGGCCGGGGCGTTTGAAGCCGGACTTCATTGCCAGGCCCTTGGCCGCGACCGTCGGTTTGGCTTCCGACGCAGTCGATTCCGTCGTGGCCGCCGACTGCTCGGTTGCCGCGCTCGACGTTGCCGCGCTCGACTCGGTCGCGGATTCGCTTGCGGCCGAATCGCTTTCGGCTGCCTTCGCGCCAGGCGCCTTGATGCCGCCCTTCATGGCGAGGCCCTTGCCGCCGGGCGCCTTGGCTGCGCCCTTCATCGAGAGGCCGCCGGGCTTGGCCGCGGGTGCGGCGGGAGCCTCAGCCGATTCCGCGGATTCGGCCGGGGCCGGAGTCGCCTTCGCGCCGGGCGCCTTCGCGGCACCCTTCATCGCGAGTCCCTTGGCACCGGGCGCTTTCGCCGCGCCCTTCATCGACAGGCCCTTGGCGGGTGCCGGGGTTGCCGGGGTCTCGGCCGCCGAATCCGCTTCGGCCGGTGCGGCTTTCGCGCCGGGCGCCTTGGCCGCGCCCTTCATGGACAGGCCGCCGCCGGGCGCCTTGCCGCCACTCTTCATGGCCAGTCCGCCGGGGGCTTTCCCGCCGCCCTTCATCGCGAGGCCGTTGGCCGCAGCGGGTTTCGCCTCCGCCGGTGCTTCGGGCTCGGCGACCGGTGCCGCCTCGGCGACGGGTGCGACCGGTTCGGGCTCGGCCTTGGGCTGCTGGATCACCTTCAGGTTCTCCGACAACGTCGCCGGTTCGACCCGATCGATGGACTGCAACATCAGCTGCGCGACGTCGACCACCTCGACGCCCTGGCCGACCTCGCCCGAATCCTTGCGTGCGGTGACACCATCGGTGAGCATGACGCGGCAGAACGGGCAGCCGGTGGCGATCATCGACGGGGCATTGCCGCCGTCCAACGCGGCCAGCGCCTCGTCGGTCCGGTCCAGGTTGATCCGCTTACCGAGCTGCTCCTCCATCCACATGCGCGCGCCACCGGCGCCACAGCACATGGAACGCTCACCGTGCCGGGGCATTTCGGTGACCTTCGCGCCCGCCGCGCTCATCAGCTCACGCGGTGCGTTGTAGATCTTGTTGTGCCGTCCCAGGTAGCACGGGTCGTGATAGGTGACCTTCTCCGACACCGGCTTGACCTGCACCAGCTGCTTGCCGCGCACCAGGCGGTTCAGCAGTTGCGTGTGGTGCACGACCTCGTAATTGCCGCCCACCTGCGGGTATTCGTTGTTCAGCGCGTTGAAGCAGTGCGCGCAGGTGACCACGATCTTGCGCTTGGCCTGCTCGACGCCCTCGAACACCGAGTTGAACGTCTCGATGTTCTGCATGGCCAGCTGCTGGAACAGGAATTCGTTACCCGCGCGTCGCGCCGAGTCACCGGTGCAGGTCTCCTCCTGACCGAGCACCATGAACTTCACGCCCGCGGTGGCCAGCAGTTCGGCGACGGCCTTGGTGGTCTTCTTCGCACGGTCCTCGTACGCACCGGCGCAGCCGACCCAGAACAGGTACTCGTACCCGTCGAAGCTCTCGGCGTCCTGACCGAACACCGGAATGTCGAAGTCCAGCTCGGAGATCCAGTTGAGCCGGTCCTTGGCGTTCTGGCCCCAGGGGTTGCCCTTGTTCTCCAGGTTCTTGAACAGACCCGCCAGCTCGGACGGGAACTCCGATTCGATCAGCACCTGGTAGCGCCGCATATCGATGATGTGGTCGACGTGCTCGATATCCACCGGGCACTGCTCGACGCAGGCGCCACAGGTGGTGCAGCTCCACAGCACCTCGGGATCGATGATGCCGCTGACATCCTCGGCCCCGACCAGCGGCCGCTCGGCCTCGGCCCGCGCCGCCTCCGAGATCTGCGCCAGCGCGGCCTCGTTCGGCTTGCCCTCGGCGTCGACCAGACCGATCTCGTCGCCGCCCATATCCTTCTTTCCACCGGCGAGCAGATAGGGAGCCTTGGCCTGCCCGTGGTCCCGCAGCGACATGATCAACAGCTTGGGCGACAACGGTTTACCCGTGTTCCACGCCGGACACTGCGACTGGCACCGACCACATTCGGTGCAGGTGGTGAAGTCCAGCCAGCCCTTCCAGGAGAAATCCTCGACCTTGCCGACGCCCAGGGTGTCGTTGTCGGGATCGATCTCCTCCATGTCCAGCAGGGCCTTGCCCTTGGACGTCATCGGCTTGGCCGCACCCAGCGCGACGCCGCCGTCGTCCTCACGCTTGAAGTAGATGTTGAAGAACGCCGCGAACCGGTGCCACGCCACACCCCAGTTGATGTTCTGGCTCACCACGGCCAGCCAGACCATCGCGGACATCAGCTTGATGAAGGCCAGGATCGAGACCAGTGCGGCGCTGGCGGGCAGGATCTTCGCGATCTGCATGGTCAGGAAGTCGCTGACCGCGTTCGACTCACCGTCGTAGCTGATCACCGCGGCCTTCACACCGACCATGCCGAGGCCCTCGATGAGCACGACCCACTCGACGAAGTACGCGGCCAGGAAGTTGGAGCCGCCGAAGCGCGACAGTCGCGCGGGCACGCGCGGGTGGTTCAACTGGCGGATGGTCATCAGCACGAGCCCGCCGATGATCGTCGCGATTCCGAGCAGTTCATCGATCAGGTGATAGACGAGGGTGTGGCCGACCCAGGGCCAGGTGAAGGTCGGGCTGAAGATCTGCCCGTACGCCTGGAAGACGAGAATGAAGCCGAGCAGGAACCCGACCATCACGAGCCAGTGCGCCCAGCCGACGGTCCGGAATTTGACCATCCGGGTGTGGGCCGCGAACTCCTTGATCATGGTGGCCAGGCGCGGGACGAACGGATGCCAGCGGTCCGGGGCGGGCTGTCCGAGTCGGATCGTGCGGACGATCTTCCAGACGGCCCAGACGAACGCTGCCCAACAGGGGATGCTGACGAGGACACCGATCGTGCCCAACGTGATCGTCAGGGCATTCATGTCGCGACCTTCCTTCGGTTCAACGAGCATTCGGCGGCAGGGCTGTTGCCGCCAGGGTTGTCTCGCATACTAACTGCCAGTAAGTTACTCGCCGGTAACTTAGCTGTCCACTCTATGATCGCTAACTGATACGCCCCAGCGTGCTGGGGTTCGTGGGCCCGGCTCTGTGAGTCGGCTCACGTATTGTCCTGGGCGTTTGCCGTGGCCGGAATGGGTATAACGGTAAAACTCGGCAATTGCCGGTCCGGGGCAAGGACACGCTTACTCCATCCGTGGGAAATGGATGTCGCTTCCTGCTGCCCGTTCGATTAGGCTCAGCGCGTCCTGCTTGCTGTGTAAATCTTTCACTCTGCTCGGGGAGGGTTCCGTAGGCCGCGCCCATCGGCTGTGCCGATGTGGCAGCGACACGAGGGATGCGCGGGCTCTCGCGGAGGGATGACGCACGGCAGTACCTGATGATGATTGGAAACTTGAATGAAGTTCCGCTCCGCTACCGCGGGTGCCGCACTGGTCATCGGTGCAATGACCGCAGCCGTCGGTACCGCGCATGCCGCTCCTGCTCCCAAGCCGGCCAAGGATGCGATCGACTACTCGGTCAAACTGGTCGACAAGGCGGTGGTGGCCACCTTGCAGGGGGGAACCTTCCAGGTGGTCGCGAAGCCCGGCGCCACCCCGCAGGCCGCGCCGCAGCAAATTGTCAATGTGAAAGACAAGGCCGGCAGAATTGCGATGGAAATGCCGCTGGATTACCGGATCTCCGGTGTCCGGATTCCGGTCGTTCCCGTTGTGAAAGACGGCGGTAAGGTGCTGCAACTGACGCCGACCAAACCTACCGGTACGGATATCTCGAAAGCCACCGTGATCGCGCAGCCGTTCACCACCGAGGGCACCCCGATCGCGGTACCGCAGTCCAAGGCCGACGCCCGGGCGCAGGCGAAGCTGAGCGAGGCGGCCGCGCAGAGCGCCTCGACGCAGCAGACCGCGGTCAAGAAGCAGAGCGTGGTCCCGCAGGCCAAGGACATCGCCTCCCCGCAGGAGGACAACGCCGCGATGAGCGACTTCGCGACGAAGTTCGGTCTGGCCACCGGTATCGGCAGCTTCGTCGGCATGGCGATCGGCGCGGTCGTCGGCTGCATCTTCGGTCTGCCGCTGTTCGGTGTGGGCTGCCTCGCCGGCATTCCGGTCGGCGCGACCCTCGGTGGCGTGCTGGGCACCATTGCCGTCGGCGGTCCGACCCTGGTCGCCGCGGGTATGGAACTGGTCCACACCATGCAGACCCCGGCCGGTAAGAGCAAGTGGGCGCAGGCCGTCGGCGTCACCCCCGCACCGTCGGCGAACAAGGCGCACAAGTAATCCCGATTTCCAGCAGACCGGCCCGCTCTCGCGTTTCGTGAGGGCGGGCCGGTCTCGTGGTGTCGGTCCCGCCGCGAAGCCCGGCCCGATCCGCCCGGTTCGGCTAAGATCACGCCCGAAACTGATGAAGGATTGGAATACCGAATGACGTTCCGCAGAAGCGCTGCGGCGGCGGCCGTGGTCATCGGCTCGATGACCGTCGGGCTGGGTACCGCGCACGCCGCCCCTGCACCCACCCGGCCGCAGCTCGAGTACTCGGCCGCGCAGGTCGGGAAGACGGTCGTCACCAAGCTGAAGAACGGTACGTTCCAGCTGGTCGACAAGCCGGGCGCGACGCCCGGACAGACCCGGCGGGTCGTGAACGTCAAGGATTCCACCGGCGCCATCGCCCTCGAACTGCCGCTGGACTTCCGCGTGTCCGGGGTGCGGATCCCGGTCACCCCGGTGCTGCGCGCCGACGGCCGCGAACTCGATCTGACCCCGGTCCGCCCCGCCGGTGTGGATCTGAGCAAGCCGATCGCGCCGCGGCTGGTCGATGCCTCGGTCGACGGGAAACCGTTGCAGGCCAAGCCCGTTGCCTCGGCGGTCGAGAATCAGCGGGCGTTCAACGACGTCGCGACCAAGGCGGGGCTGGCGTTCGCGGTCGGCGGTCTGGTCGGCGCGGTGATCGGCGGTCTGGTCGGTTGCGTGCTCACCTTCTGGATCGTGTGCATCCCCGGGTTGATCCTGGGCGGTATCGGCGGTGGTGTGCTGGGCACGATCATGGCGGGCGGTCCGCCGCTGAACCAGTCCGTCATCGAGCTCCAGAACACCTGGAAGGCCAAGGACGGCACCACCCAGTGGGCGAATCCCGGTCGCTGAGCGCGTTTTCCGGATCAGTCCGGTAGGGCCAGACGCCCGCTGAACGACACCTCGCCCAGCGGACGGCCGTGGATGGCGAAGGATCGTTCGGCGACCGTGAACTCGCCGTCCTCACGCACCAGCAGCACTGTGCTGCACCGGGTTCCGTGATCGGTGCTGGGGATGAAACGTGCCGAGACGATGCGCTCGCGGGCCAATGGCAGTCCGGTGGAAGGCAATTCGTCGTCGGGCGCGATCGTGCGGTCGGCCAGCACGGTGAAATAGCCGTCCACATCGCTGGGATCGTGCGCGACGGCGGCACCCAGAGCTCGCAGTCCCTCGCGCACCTTCGGCCAGGCCGGTGCGTCGGTGTCGGTGCGGATCACGGTGTCGCGCAGGGTGTTCGCCGAACCGAGCAGCGCGCCGTTGGACAGCCCGTGCAGGCCCGGCGGCAGCTCCAGCGGGGTGTGCGCGCTGCGATTGCTGTGCCACCACAGCGTCTGGAGGTCCGAGACGATCAGGTTGTAGCCGTTGTAGCGGTCCGGACCGATCGTGGTGAGGAACTTCTTCGGCGCGAGCTCACCGCGCAGGAAATCCATCAGCAGCGCACCGCGCGAACGCGTCTCGGTGCGATCCTCGCCCGGCCCACGCACATTCGTCACCGCCGCGAACCGATGCGCCGCGCCCATCAACCCCAGCCAGGTCCCGGGAACCGCGCCCGCCGCCCCCAGATCCCGCCCCGCCAGCAACCCGTCCACCTCGGGCCACCATCGCATGGAATCGGTCGGCCGGGTATAGAACTCGTCCCGATTGGCCGCCACGATCAACCGGTACTCGGGGTGCGCCCGCCACGCAGTCAGAACCAGACACATTATCTTTGCCTCCGCTTCGCTCACCCGCTCCGACAGCCGGTATCGACTCCGGACAGGATCCTCCGCATCCGCCGCGTCGATCCAGGTCCGGCCCGGGCAACGGCAGCGGGCCGTCGTTTCCCCGGGGCGGCGGAATTCGGTGACGTCGTGGGATATCCGACCGCGGCTCGGGGCCGGGGCGGTGCGCCACGATCGGATGCATATCACCAGAATGCCGGATGTGCCGTGACCGGGTAACCACCCAGCACCGCCGTTGAACTGCCACATCGTGTGCCCGGACAACGACCGGCGAACATGCGAAAGGGCCGACAGCGGTGTGCTGTCGGCCCTTTCGACGGGAAATCAGTTGGTGCGCAGGCGCAGACCCGGGTTGGCGGACAGGATCGCGCTGACGGGCTGGGCGAACAGCTGGGGCGCGTTACCGGTGAGTGCGCCGATCAGGTCGGGGATCGCGCAGATCGGGTAGTCGGCCACCGACGACGCGCTGGACACGCCCAGCGCCTTCGTCCCGGACACCAGCGGCCCGCCCGAATCACCGGGCAGCGCGCAGATGCTCGCGGAGAACGAGTGCTCCAGGTTGTGATCGCCGACCTGGACCTCCTGGTCGACCGCGCTCACCACACCGCAGCTGAAACCGGTGCGCGAACCCGACTTGCAGACCGGCGCGCCGATGACCGGATTCGCGACGCCGGTGATGGCCAGCGGGGCCCGCCCCGGAACGCGAACCAGGTTGTTGCTGAAGCGGTTCCGCGACGCGCTGTTGATCGCGACGATCGAGTAGTCCTGCGCGCCCAGCACCGACTTCTGGAAGGTGCCCAGCTGCGCGCCCAGGTGCTCGCCCGGCGCGACCTCGTACATGGCCGGGGCGTTCGCGGTGCCCGCGGCGGGGATGTTCGGATCGCAGTGACCGGCGGTGATGTTGACGACGTTGCCGCGGCCATCGACACCGTTGAAGCCCGAGGAGCAGATCAGCTGCATCTTGCCCGCGACCGAGGCGTACGCGTCACCGGCGGCGATCTGGCTGGTGCGCATCTGCCCCGCGACGGCGGACGCCTTCGCGATATCGGACTGCTGCGGACCGGTCGGCGCGGCGGCCATCACGATCACCCGCGCCGGATCGATGAATCCGGGCATCGGCAGTCCGGCCTTGTCGACGCGGACCGCGAGCGCGTTGTTCACGGTGTCGATCACCGCGCCGCGCACCTGCCCCGACACCGACTTGGGCTGACCGGACAGCCACTGCTGGAAGGTGTTCTTCTCGCTGCGCAACGCGGTCTCGGTCTTGGCGACCTGCTTGACCTGGTAACCGGCCTTGGCCGCGGCCTTCGCGGCGTCGTCGTGACCCGCGCCGGGAGCCAGCGCGACCACGGCCTTACCGGCGTCGTTCAGCCAGGCTCCGGCGAAGGTCTGCGGGTACTGCCGCTCGGCGGTGGTCGAGAAATCGCTCACCTGCTGGGCCACGTCGGCCCGGTGCAGGTACTCCTGCGGGGAGATCTTCAGATCCCGCTGCACCGCCGCGGCCAGATCGACCGGCAGATTCGGCGTGGGCGCCTTGGCCGGATCCGC
The DNA here is from genome assembly GCF_009604405.1 of Nocardia macrotermitis. Classification (GTDB taxonomy): domain Bacteria; phylum Actinomycetota; class Actinomycetes; order Mycobacteriales; family Mycobacteriaceae; genus Nocardia; species Nocardia macrotermitis. The sequence goes on along the minus strand of NZ_WEGK01000026.1, from coordinate 51,264 downwards.
CGATGCCGTGGCCGCCAGCGGGCCCAGCACCAGCATCGCCGCCGAGGCGGCGACCGCTGCGTCGCGGAAACGGTTGCGCGAGCCGCGTCGGGCAGCGCGCGAAGGCAGATGGCGTGGCAGGAGCATGTGCCGACTATATGGGTTTCGCACTCTGATGCCTACTTATCACGTCGGGTGATCGGCCGCGCTGGAGCACATGCCGAAATCGTTCGGGAGAAATTCAGGACAATTCACACTCATCCGGCATTCGGCCGCACGCGGACCGTGATCCCCGAGCCGAGCCCGCCACCGGATTTGGCATCGATGTCGGCCAGGATCGACCGGATCGGAATACCGAGCGAAGCCGTACCGCCGTACTGCGCGAGGTCGATATTGGCCTCCTTGCAGTCCGGTGCGTCGGCCGCGTTGGAACCGCTGGTGATGCCGAGTGCGAGCGTACCGGTGACGATCGCGCCGCCGCTGTCCCCGCCCAGGGTGCAGGCCGAACTGGCGAAACCGCGGACCGTCTTGGACTCGCCCTCCGCGGTGTACAGCTGCGTCTCGACCCGGTCCGCGACGACGTAACCGCAGGTGAACGTGGAGGACTGGCCGGATTTGCAGACCGGTGCGCCGGTCACCGGCTCCGCGGTGCCGGTCAGCGTCAGGGTGGTGCCGTTCGCGCCGCGCACCGTGGGCCGGTCCATTCCGGCCTTCACCGCGCGGTCGGTCAGCTTGATGACCGAGTAGTCCAGGCCGCTCGCGCCGCCGAGCTGGGCGTTCACGAACGAACCCGCCTGCGGGCTGGACTTCAGGTTGCGCGGATCGGGCACCCACACCCCGGCCTGCTGGTTGCCCTTGCCCAGATTCGGATCACAGTGTCCCGCACTGATATTCAACGCGGTGCCGTGCGAGTCGACGCTGTTGAAACCGAACGAGCAGACATCCACGGTCTTGAGCGCGGAATCGTGCAGCGAGGTGGGCGCGCTGATGTAGGTGTCGCCGCCCATCGGGTGGTGATCGACCGGGCCGCCGCCGTCGGGGGACAGGATCACCTTGACGTTGGCGATCAGCGTCGGCAGGTTCAGCAGTTTGCCGGCCGGGGTGTTGGCGACGGTGAGGATCAGCTGGCTGTTCAGTACGTCGATCGCGACCGAGTTGATCGCCGCGGAGACCTGCCGGGGTAGCGCGTTGATCCACTGCGTCAGCTGATCGAGCGAATTCTCCAGCTTGTCCGCCGAGATCGGGGCCAGCCGGGTCTGATATCCGGCCGAGGACGCGGTGTGCGCGGCCTCGAGCGAGGTGACGGCCATCGTCGGCTTACCGTCGCGCGTCATCCAGGCACCGGCGAACTGCTCCGGGTGCGCGGACCGGAACTTGTGCGCGTAGTCGCGCAACTGCTGGGCCTTGGCGGCACGGTCGAGATACTGCGCCGGACTCATCTTCAGATCCCGGGCGATGGCCTGGACCAAGGCGGGCGGTAACTGATCGGCCTTCAGCTGTGCGGTCGCCGGAGCGGGTGCGGCGGCGGCGGGCGCGGTGCCGAGCAGGGGACTCAGGAGCAGGGTCGAGGCGATTGCGACGGTGGAAGCTTTGACCGTTGCGCGACGGCCCGTCAACTTGCGCATGAAGTCCCTTCGTAGGGCACCCGATTGTGCCGGTAGATCCGAGTGCCGTGTTTCGTTGCGCGACAACGACCCTCGCTCTGTTGCGACCGCACCCTCCGGCCGGGCGCCGAATTGTTACGGTCAGCGCACCACTTTAAGGCACAAACGCGGGAAGTTCCCTACGAACCGATCATGGGAAGCCCGAGGAGGGGAAACCGTAGGTCGGGGCCGTCGGAAAGGTCGGGTAGGGGTCGAAAGTGTATGGAAAGTACGGCGATTGGCTCGGCGGGGCATCCCAGGGGTTGCTCGGGTAGGGCGTATCGCTCGGGGGCGCGGTCACGGTCGGATAGGTCGGCGTGGTGGTGCGCGGGGTCGTGGTCGGCGGCGGAGTGGTTGTGGTCGTGGGCGGGGTGACGGTGCGGCGGACCGGCGGTTGCGGGACGGCCGGGGCCGGGGTGTGCCGGATCGTGGTCGGCGGGTGCGTGGTCGTGGTCGGCTGACTCGTCGGGGTCAGGTCGGAACGAGCGTCCGGAACGGTCGGCGCGGGAGTGGAATCGCCACTGCCCAGGACCAGCGCCACCGCGATACCGCCGAGCAGCAGGCCGACAGCGGCGGCCGCGGCGATCAGCATCGGGGTGCGGCGCGGGCCGCTGGGGGGCAGGGCGGCCACGGCCGGGGCCACCCGGGTCGCGGTCGGCTCCGCGGCCGGGGTGGGTGCGGGCGCGGGGGCGGCCGCGGCGGACCGGTCCACCGGGATGGCCGCGGAATACGCCTGCGCCATCGGTTCGCGGATCGCGGGCAGCACATCGGTGGCCTCGAGCGGGTTCTCCGCGTGACTGGGGTCCGGCGGGGTCGTGCCCGCCGGGGTGGACAGCACCGCGGCCAGCGCGTCCCGGGCGGCCGCGGCGGCGTACTCGCGGCCGGTGTGCGCGCCGGGCAGGATCGCCTCGCTGATCAACACCACCGAGCGCAGGCCCAGATAGTCCAGGGCGTCACGCAGGGCCAGCACCTGTGCGGCGGGCCAGTCCGCGGGATGCACGGCATAGAACTCGGCGGGACCGCTCAGCTGCGCCGCCGCCAGATCGATCAGACAGAACAGGGCCGTGGCCAACAGATCCTCGGCCCGGTACGCCTCACCCTCGTCGACGCTGATGCCCGCCGGATCGCCGACGGCCGCGGCGAATCCGGTGATCGAATGCGACGGTCCGGCAGGGGGATCCCCGCCCAGGGTGGTGTCGCCGTCCTCGGCCATGTGCAGAACCGATTCGCGCACCACGAAATTCGGCTCGGACGCCTCATCCCCGGGTTCGCCGCCCCCGCCGGTGACGATCGCCGCCAGGCATTCGTCGTCGGCGATTCGCAGGCCCACCCCTGTGGCCATCCTCGTTACCTCGCCCTCGATCCATCCTGGTTCGTGTTCGCGCCGCCTACACGAGCAGCGAACCGTGTCCCATGGCGCGAAGCATCGACAATAGCTCCGAACGCGACCCGGCCCCGATCCGACGTCGGATGCGCGCGACATGATGCTCCACCGTCTTCGCCGAGATGTACAGCCGAGCGCCGATCTCGCGATAGGTCATCCCCAGCAGGACCAGTTCGGCGACCTCGCGTTCGCGTTCGCTCAGCACCGAGGCCGACGCGGGCGCGGGGGTGGGGCGTTCGGGCTGTCGCGGGAGGACCGGTTCGGCCGGGCGTTGCGGTGGGCGGGCGTCGGCGCGGACGCTGCGGGCGAGTTTGAGCAGTGCGGTCGAATCCGCGGGGTCCGTGCCCGCCAGCGCGGCCTCGCTGGCCAGCCGGGCCGCATCCCAGCGCAGGCCGATCTCGGCGAGTCGGCGGACCGCGGCGGTCACCCGGTCCGGGTCGACCTCGCCGCGCAGCACCAGGATCCAGGTGCGGCCCGCATCGGCCAGGGTGGCGGCGTGCGGATCGCCGGTTTCGGCGGCGGCCTTGAGTTGGTGGGCCGGTGGCAGCAGTTCGTCGGGGCAGCCGCGGGCGATCGCCGCCTGGATCGCGTACCAGTGGAAGGCGTTCGCCCAGGCGGGCGGATTTCCCAAGCGGGACAACAGTTCTCGAGCCGACTCCACGAGCGTTGCGATGCGGCTCTCGTCGTTCAGGCGGATGCCGGCCAACCACAGTTCACCGATCGGCAGCAGTGTCAGCAGATCCGCGCCGACGTCGTCGAAGAGTGGGAGCGCGGCCTGCCAGGCCAGCATGAGCACGGTGTGGTCGCCGCCGCGCCGGGCCAGCCCGACCCGGACGCCGTGCGCGAGCAGACGGTCACGTGGCGTAAGTGCGGCCAGGTCCAGATCCGTGATCAGGGCTGCGGCGGTCTGCTCGTCGCCGCCGAGCATCGCGGTCCACGCGGCCAGGACTGAGTAGGGGGAATCTGCGCCCAGCGCGTCGGCGGCGCGGTGGGGTTCGCCCATGCCTAGGCACAGCAGGGTCGCGATGGTGGTCGCGGTGCAGGGGACGAAGCGGTCGGTGGCGTCGGCGCGGGCGGCCTGGATCAGCGCGGAGGCGGCGGAAAGTGTTGTGGTGCGGGTGGATTCGGTGATCGTGCGGGACAGGGCGTCGGCGATCAGGCCGGAGCGGGTGGTGGCCTCGGTCGGCGGCCACAGGTCCGCGGAGGCCGACAGGGTGGTGGCGGCCTCCGGATCTCCCGACAGGTACAGCACGCTCGCGCCCAGGGCCCAGTCCGCGCCGACGCGGTCCGGGCCGAGCCAGGTGTAGAGGCGGGCGGCGCGGGCGGTCAGGCCGCGGCGGGTCCACACGCCCGCGCAGATCCGTACGGCCGCAGCCAGATCCGCGCGCGGCGCGGCCGGATCGGCGAGGATCGGTTCGGCCAGGCGCAGGGCGGTGTCGCCGTCGCCGATGCGGGCGGCGGCCTCGGACCAGCGGACCGCGATACGGGCGCGGTCCGCGCCGCCGCGTGCGGCGGCGGCGTAGTAGCGGACCGCCTCGTCGCCCGCGTTCTCCGCTGCGGCGCAGAGGAATTCGCACAGGCGCGGATCGTTGACGCCGGATTCGGCGAGCAGCAGGGCGGTGTGATCGCGCAGCAGCCCGGCATCCAGGCGGGCCTGGAGCAGCCGGCGCTGCACGGCCAGGAAGCGGCGGTCGCCGACCAGGGTGCGCAGCGGGGTCTCGGCCGCGGACAGCAGCAGATCGGCGTCGGTGATCAGGGCCGTCGCACGCGCGCGATCGATGAGATCCCTTGCGGCGGAATAGTTCGTGCCCAGGATCTCGGTGAGTTCGTCGGGGTCCAGGCCGGTGCCGGTGGTGGCGACGACGAAGACGTCCAGCAGATCCGGATCGGCGTCCTCGAGCATCGCCCGCGCCCAGGTGGCCACCGCGCGGTCCACCGCGGCCACGCCCGCATCGAGCCTGGTCGCGCTGGCCGCGGAGAGGGTGGCGACCACGCCGCCGTGGATGCCGCCGGTGCGGCGGTGCACGTGTTCGACGATCGCGCGCGGGGTCATCATGCCCAGTTCACGGGCGAACGGGGCGATATCGCTCACGCCGAGCGGGCGCAGATCGGTCACCCGGCCGCGCCGGGACACCGCGTCGGCCAGGGCGCGCAGGGCGTTGTCGTGCGGGCGCGGGCGGGTCGCGACGACGATCGTGCCGCAGTCCGAACCTATTGCGGCGCTGAGTTTTTCCAGCTCGACCGGGTCGAGGGTGTGGGCGTCGTCCAGGATCAGCGCGGGGCGCGCGCCGGGGGCGAGGGCCTCGGCGACGGTGTCGCAGACGGGGATGCCGCGGGCGCGCAGGCGGGTGCGGATCGCGCCGAGCAGGGCGGATTTGCCGGTTGCCGCGCGTCCTCGGATCAGGTGGACGGACTCGCCGTCACCGGATTCCAGTTCGCGCAGGATATCTCGGGTCCCGGGCAGCGATTCGACTGCGACGGACGGACTTCCGGCCACCATTACCACCTCACTTGCCCGTCTGCGGGAGGATCTTGCCCGGTACCTGGAGCACCGTGCCGAGGGTGTTGCCGGTCTGGTTCAGCGGGTTGGTGGACGAATTGCCCAGTGGGGCAGTGGGAATGGCCGGGATGGTCGGGGCGGTGATAACCGTGACCGGTGGTTGTGCGGCGGAATTCGGTGGTTGGGTCGAATTGCCTTGGGGGGCTGGGGATTGCGGTTGTTGCTGGGCGGTAGCGCCTGCTGTCGGGGCGGGGTTCGCGGCGGTGGGGGTGATGCCGTTGCGCGTGGTCGCGGAATTGGCCGCCGGTGCTGCGGGGGCGATGGTGCTGCCCGGTACCGCCGAGGTGGTCGTGCCGCCCGATGTGCCCGCGCCGCGCGGTGCTGCCGATGCGACCGCGCCGCCCGATGCCGGGTTGGGGGTTGTGCTGTTCGATGCGGTGGTCGTATTACTCACGGTCGCAGGCGAACTCGTCGTCGGGGTGGTGGTGCCCAGTGCCAGCGTCCCGGTGGCCAGTGTCGCTGCCGCTATCGCCGCCGCGGCTATCAGGATCACGCGGCGTCGCGAACTGGAGCGTTCGGGGCCGGTGTCCTTCGGAAGTTCCGGTAGGACAGGGGTTTTCGTGACATCGGGCAGAGCTGCCGCCGAATCGACGAGCAGCTCACCGCTCGGCATCACCGTTTCGGGAACCGCCGCCTCGGCGAGCAGCTCGGCCGCCAGCAGCGCCGCACCCGACGCGCTGGTGTGCGCCGGATCCTGGGCGGCGAGTACCGGGATGCCGAATTCGGTCGAGATCAGCTCGGTGACCAGGGGAATCGACGCGCCACCACCGGTCAGCAGGATATGGCCGACCGCGTCGCGATCCACCCCCGCCCGGCGCATCGCCTCGCCGATCAGCCCGACCGAACTCAGCAGCGGCAGGCGGAGCAGATCCTCGATCTCGTCGCGAACCAGGCGGACCTCGCGGCTCACACCCGGCAACCGGACCGGAACCGAGGTGGCGGTATTCGCGGACAGTATCTCTTTGGCATTTCTGCTGCGCTGCCGGACAATGGCCAATTCCTGCTCGACCGCCGGATCGAACGGGTCGAAATCGTTATCACCCACGGCATTTGCCAGAACGTAGCGCATGATCAACAGATCGAATTCGTCACCGGCGACGGAGGTGGAGCGCAGCGATTCTCCGCGCGGTCCGCCGCCGCGGCCGGTATCGGCCAGCGACACGGTCACGCCGGTCGCGCCCAGGTCGTACACCACCACGGTGGTGCCCTCGGCGATGTCGTGGGTGGTCGCCGCCCAGTGCACGGCGGCGGCGGGTTCGGGGACCAGGACCACATCGCTCAGGTCCGCGCGATCGAGTGCGTCGCGCTGGGTCTGCACCGCGTGCGTCGACCACCAGCCGGGGAAGGCGGCGACGGTGCTCGCGGGATCGACGTCGCGCACCGTGGCGGCGATGGCTTCGGCGAGCAGGTCGGCCGGGGCCAGGGCGCGTCCGTCGTCGGTGCGGATGTCCACCGGATCGCCGACCCGGGCGGGCAGGGTGCGCGCCAGATCCGGGTCCAGACCGGGTGCGGTCGGGCCGGTGCGGACGGTGAGCCGGTCGGTCCGGCCCGCGTCCGTCGCGGTCACGGCGACCGTCTGCGACGACCCGGCGGTGATGCCGAGCGTCAGGTCCTGAGTCATGCGAACCCCTGTCGTTGGCGAACGCGCGGTGCGGTGAATCGGCGAGTTCTGCGGTCTGGCTAACGGGCCTGTCGGTCGTCGGGGTGCCCCCGTTACCGGTGTTCGGGGGATTGCGGGGAATTTCCCCTAATCCGTGACATACCCCCAACGCGACCGCTCCCGATATGAGGGGGTTGCACCCCGTTTCGCGTTGTCAGAGCGGTTTCTAACGTCGAAGGCAATTCCCGCCGCGGATCATCGAGTCCGCCGACCCAGGAGACACGATGACCCCCAACGCCATTCTCGAATTCATCCTCGCCCTGCTCCGCGACCACGAGGCCGCCACCGGCTACTGCATCAACCCCACCGAAGCCCTCTCCGCCGCGGGCCTGGGCGCGGTAACCCCCGAAGACATAGCCGCCGTAGCCCCCATGGTCGCCGAATCCGCCCTGGTAACCGGCGGCGACCAACTAGCCGCCATCATCGCCGCCGGTTCCGGAGCCCAGGGCACCGCCGGTGCAGGCGTCGGCGCGACTGCCGGCGGCGGCCTCGGTCTCGGCGGCGGCCTCGGTGCAGGCGCCGGTGCCGGAGCCGGCCTGGGCGGCGGCCTCGAAGTCGGCACCGCCCTGGGCGGCGCGATCGCCACCGGCGCCAACCTCGGAACAGGCATCAACCTCGGCACCGATATCGGCGCGGGCCTCGGCGCAGCTGTCGGCGCGGGCCTCGATACCGCAGCAGGTCTCGGTGCTGAACTCGGTACGGCAGCAGGTCTCGGCGCAGGTCCCGGTGCCGGTGCGGGTCTCGGCGCTGAACTCGGTACGGCAGTGGATGCGGGTCTTGGTGCGGCTGCGGGTGTCGGCGCAGGGCTGGGTGCAGCCGCTGGTGCGGGCGTTGACGCGGCAGCTGGTGTCGGCGCGGGTCTCGGTGCGACTGCGGATGCGGGCCTCGGAACAGCCGCCGATCTTGGGACTGAGCTGGGTGCTGGTTTGGGTGCGGCGACCAATTTGGGTGGGGCGCTGGCTACCGGCCTCGGGGGAGCGGCAGGTCTCGGAACGGAGTTGGGCGCTGGGTTGGGGGCGGCGGCGAATTTGGGCACCGGTCTGGAGTCGGCCGCTGGTGTCGAAGCGGCTGTGGATGCCGGCCTCGGTGCGGCCGCAGGTCTCGGCGCTGCCGTGGGCGCGGGCACGGCTCTCGGCACCCAAAGCACAGCCGATCTCACTTCGGCGACCAACCTGGCCACAGGACTCACCACTACCCTCGGAGCCGCCACCAACTCGACCACCGAACTGAATACCGGCCTCCAATCCGCCGCCAACTCGGTCGGCGATCTCGGCGCAAACCTGGCGACTACCACGAACCTGGGTACCGAACTCGGCGCAGGGCTGGGTACGGCCGCCAACTTGGGTGGGGAGCTGGGGGCTGCGGCGAATCTGGGTACCGAGTTGGGGACGGGCCTCGGTACAGCTGCCGGTGTCGGGACCGAGTTGGGCGCTGGTTTGGGTGCGGTGACCAATGCGGGTGGGGAGTTGGGCACTGGCCTCGGGGGAGCGGCTGAGCTCGGGACGGAGTTGGGTGCGGGTCTCGGGGCTGCCGCGAATCTGGGTACTGAGTTGGGGACAGGTCTTGGTACAGCTGCCGGTGTCGGGACCGAGTTGGGGACCGGCCTTGGGGCGGCGGCGGATCTCGGTACTGGGTTGAGTACTGAACTGGGGGCTGGTTTGGGGTCGGGTGTTGGTCTCGGGGCGGCTGCGGGGGTGGGGACCGAGCTGGCCGACGAATTGGGGACGGGTGTGGAGTCCGCCGCAGGTCTGGGAGCCGGGGCTGCGCTCGGTTCGGAGTTGTCGGGTGACCTCGGTGCGGCGGGCGGTGCCGGGGCGGCTGCGAATACAGTTCTCACAGGTGGTTTGACCAGCGGAATCGGCGCTCTTGCCGATGGTGCGGCGACGTTCGGCGATGCGGTGGGTGGAACCGGTGGTGTGCTCGGCGACCTTCAGGGGACGGCTGGGACTGCCACTCAGATCGGTACGGGGATCTCGTCGGGTATCGGTGGTGCTGTGAACGCTGCCGGCGATTTGTCCACAGGTGTGTCGGGTGCGGCAAACTCGGTGGTGCAGGCGGGAAGTGGTTTGTCCACAACCCTGTCGACCGGTGTGGATTCGGCGGCGCAGGTCGGTAACGGGCTGTCGACCGCGTTGGCGACGGGTGCGGACGCGGCGGTGCAGGTGCCGGATGGTCTGGCGACAACTGTTGTGGCAGAGTCTGATTCGGGGTTGTCGGCGGGGAGTGGGTTGTCCACGAGTCTGTCGGCTGCTGCTGAGTCGGCTACCCAGGCTGGGGGTGGGATTTCTACGGCGTTGTCGGGTGGTGCCGATTCTGCTGTGCAGGTTGGGAACGGGCTTTCCAGTGCACTGTCGGCAGCCGGGGATTCGGGGTTGCAGGTGGGGAGTGGGGTTTCCGCGGCTCATGTCGGGAGTGGGTTGTCCACAACGCTTTCGACTGGTGGGGATTCGGTGGTGCAGGTGGGGAACGGGCTTTCGACGACGTTGGCGGCGGGTGCGGATTCGGCGGTGCATGCGGGGAATGGGTTGTCGACCACGATGTTGACGGGTGTGGAGTCCGCCGGGCAGGTGGGGAACGGGCTTTCGGCTGCGGTGTCGAACGGGGCGGATTCGGCGCTGCATGCTGGGAACGGGGTTGCCACGACGGTGTCGAGTGGTGTGGATTCTGCCGCTCATGTCGGGAGTGGGTTGTCCACAACGCTTTCGGCCGGTGGGGATTCGGCGGCACATGTGGGTGGGGATCTGTCCACGGTGGCGTCGGCTGGGGCGGGGTTGTCCACAGCGGTGTCGGATGCGGGTGGGGCGGCTGTGCACAGTGGGTTGGGGGTGTCGGATGCGGCGCAGGTGGGGGCGGGGTTGGGGACGAGTGTGGGTGGGGTGACCGACAATACGGTGCACAGTGGGTTGGGGACCGGGACCGAGTTGGGGGGATCGCTCGGGGGGACGACGGCGGCTGCGGCGAATCCCTGGGCGAGTGTGGATGTTTCGCATGCGTTCGGGAATGGTGTCGACTCGACGGTGGGCACCGCGACGCACAGTACGGTCGACAGCACGTTGAGTGCCGGGGGACACGGGTCGCTCGGTGGTGGGTTGGACAGTGCCACGCATGCCGGGACGGGGTTGTTCGGCGATGCCGGTGCGGCGACCACCGCCGAGACGCATCCGGGTGTGGATATCACCGGCGGGTTGTTGCACTGAGCGGGACCAGGTGAGGAGAGGCGGCGGATATGGGGACCGTGGTTGTGGATGAATCGGCTTCGGGGGCAACGGTATTGCCCTTGCCGACCTTGCTGGCGGAGACGATCGCAGCCGCGCGGGTCGCGGATCGCGGGGATCTGGTCGGGCGGCTGGAGACGCTGGCCGAGCGGGTGCGCGATCCTCGACGTCGAATCGTGGTGGCGGGCATGGGGAATCAGGGCAAGAGCCAGTTCGTCAACGCCCTGCTGAATCTCGAGATCAGTCCGGTGGGCGACGATGCCACCACCACGGTTCCGCTGGTGTTCGCCTCCGGGCCGGAGCCGCAGGCCGAGGTCGTACTGGCCGGGCCGGACGGGAATTCGGCGCAGGAACAGCGAATTACCGTGCCGGTGAGCGAGATTCACACCGTCACCCCGAACTCGCACGGCCGGGCGACGCGACTCGAGGTCCGGGTGCCGAATCCGTTGCTCGCCGAGGGTATCGTGCTCGTGGACACCCCGGCCACCGGCGGCCACGGAAACTCCGGTGCGGCAGCGGTTCTCGCGATGGTACCGACTGCCGACGCGGTACTGGTGATCTCGGACGCGTCCACCGAACTCACCGAACCCGAGGCCGACCTGCTGCGGCAGATCGCCGAACTCTGCCCGGCCACGGCCCTGCTGCTCGGCAAGATCGATCTGTACCCGCACTGGCGTCAGGTCCTCGATGCCGACCGGGAACACCTGCGGCACAACAGAATCGATGTCCCGATCCTCCCGATATCCGCACTCCTGCGCACCCATGCACTGCGCTTGCAGGACGAACAACTGGGCCGTGAATCGGGCTTCGGCGAACTCTACGACTTCCTGCGCGAACAGGTCGTCGCGCGCGGTCGGGAGGCCACTCGACGCGCGGTGGCGCTCGACATCTCCTCCGCCGCAGAACATCTCGCGCTGGCCCTGAGCAGTGAACTGGTCGCACTGCGGGATCCCGAACGCGGCGAACTGGCCGTCCGCGAATTGCGCACCGCCAGAACCGAAGCCGAGGAACTCTACCGCCGCACCGCCACCTGGCAGCAGACCCTCGGCGACGGCATCACCGATCTGACCGGCGATATCGACCACGACCTGCGCGATCGGCTCCGCAACATCGGCCGCACCGCCGAGGACTGGATCGACGACAACGACCCGTCCCGGCACTGGGACCGCATCGAGGAGTGGCTCACCGCGACCACCGACACCGCCATCGGCGACAACCTGCTGTGGACGCACGCCCGCGCGGTGCAACTGGCCGAACGCGTCGGCGAGCACTTCCTCGAATTCGGCGGCGTGGAACTGCCCGCGCTGCGCCACGGCCTGCACCCCGCCGCCGGTGCGGTGACGCTCGCCGATCTCGAACCCGATCTCGGCCTGGGCCACAAACTCCTGGTCGGCATGCGCGGCTCCTACGGCGGCATGGTGATGATCGGCCTCGCCAGCACGGTCGCCGGTCTCGCGCTGATCAACCCGTTCTCGCTCGGCGCGGGTGTCCTGTTGGGCGGCAAGGCATTCCGCGACGACAAACGCGAACGTCTGCTCCGCCGCCGCGCCGAGGCCAAGACCGCCGTCCGCCGCTACCTCGACGACGTCAGCTTCGCGGCGGGCAAGCAGTCCCGCGACCGCCTGCACCGCATCCACCGCCTGCTCCGCGACCATTTCACCGGCATCGCCGACCGCAGCCTCCGCTCCATCAACGACTCCCTGCAAGCCGCCCAGGACGCCGCGGGCATGGAAACGGCCCGCCGCACCGCCCGCTGCACCGAACTCGAACACCAACTCCACACCGTCGCCCAACTCCGCCGCCACGCCGACGCCCTACTCCCACCGGGATGACCACAGCCACACCCGCAGGGGCTCTCGCCGCGCGCCGCTTCCCATCGCATCTGCTCGGGCGATCGTGGCGTCGCAGGCTGGACCGTCCCGCGTCACCGCATCGGTCCCGCGTCGTCACCGGGATGCCCTCGGCCGAACCCGCGCGGCCTCCGAGCACGACATCGGCTTCGGTCCGATCGCGGCGGGCTGTTCCCGGTCGGGGTCGGCATGCGGACACACCTTGTCGGCAGGTCGTCGGCCGCGCCGCGATCCGACCGCGAAATCGTGGCCGTGCGCCGAAGGGCCTGCGTGTGCACCGGCTCGGGCGGGATGGCTCGGTCGCGGGGGATTACGTCCGGATCGCAGCGGATTCACAGTTGTCGCGGATACGGTGACGTCGTGAATGACGTGGGTGTGGGGCGGGGGATCGTGCCGGAGGCGCGGGGGTTGTTGGCGGCGGCGCGGCGGGCGTTCGAGGGGGAGCCGCGGGTGGGTGGGTTGCTGGCGGAATGTGCGGGGCGGTTGGAGCAGCCGTTGCGGGTGGCGTTGGCGGGGCAGTTGAAGGCCGGGAAGTCGACGTTGCTCAATGCCCTTGTGGGACAGGATATTGCGCCGACCGATGCGACCGAGTGCACCCGCATGGTGACCTGGTATCGGCACGGCGCCACGCCCCGGGTGGGTGCGATGTCGGCCGACGGGGTCCGCGCGGACGTCGTGGTGCGCAGGTCGCCGGGCGCGGACGGCCTACCGGGCGCGCACGGCCTGACCTTCGACCTGTCCGCACTGCGCTGGCCCGCCGGTGAGCGCCGCGAGGTCGACCATCTCGCGGTGGAGTGGCCCGCCGCGACGCTGTCCCGCACCACGATCATCGACACGCCGGGCATCTCCTCGCTGTCCCGCGCGGTGTCGCACCGGACCGAGCGTCTGCTCGCCGAGAGCCCCGAGGACACCGGCGACACCCTGCCCGCCGCCGACGCCGTGGTCTACCTGCTGCGCCGCCTCGACGACGCGGATATCGACTTCCTGGAACGAATCGGCACCGGCGAACAGGGCCCGCTCGGCGTGATCGGCGTGGTCTCGCGCGCCGACGAGATCGGTTCGGGCCGCATCGACGCCCTGCATTCCGCCCGCGATGTGGCGTCCCGATTCGCCGGTGAGCTGGAGCGAACGGGCTTGTGCCAGGAGGTGATTCCGGTCGTCGGGCTGCTCGCCTTCGCCGCCGCCACCCTGCGTCAGCGCGAGTTCGACGCCTTCGAGGCGCTGGCCACGGTCCCGGTCGATGATCTCGCCCTCGCCCTGCTGTCCGCGGACCGATTCGCCCGCCCCGACCTGCCGCTGCCGGTACCGCCCGCGCTGCGCGCACATCTGGCCGCCCGATTCGGCCTGTTCGGAATCCGCTTGGCAGTCACCCTGATTCGCCTCGGTGCACGCGATTCCTCCACGCTGGCAACTGAATTGACGAACAGAAGCGGCCTGGACGAACTGCGCACCGTCCTGGACGTCCAATTCGCCCAGCGCGCAGACCAATTGAAGGCTCACTCCGCCCTGACCGGCTTGTCCCGAATCCTCACCGCCCACTCCGGCACGGCCGCCGATCAACTCCTGCCCCGCGTCCGCACCCTCTTGGCCGACGTCCACGGCTTCGCCGAACTCCGCCTGCTCGGCCACCTCCGCACCGACGAATTACCTTTCGCGCCAGACGATCTCACCGAACTGCACCGACTCATCGGCGGCACCGGCATCGCCCCCCACCTCCGCCTCGGCCTCCCGCCCGACGCCACCCCCGCCCAACTTCGCGCCGCAGCCCTCGCCGCCATCCGCAAGTGGCGATCCCGCGCCGCCCACCCCCTGTCCGATCAGTTCACCGCCACGGCCTGCCGCACCGCCACCCGCAGCGCCGAGGGCGTCCTGGACCTTCTCCAGGACGCCGACGCCCCGGTCACGCCGTCGGATCGATGAGGATCTTCGCGTGCTGCTCCGGGCTGGCCAGTTCGGTGAACGCGTCTGCCACGCCGTCCAATCCGACGGTCCCGGTGATCAGCGGCGTCGGATCGACCCGCCCTTCGGCGATCATGTGCAGGGTGTCGCGGAATTCGCCGGGGTCGTAACCGAAGACGGAACGCAGGTCGAGTTCCTTGTTGATGGCCATGGCGGGGCGGAAGTGGTCGGTCTGCATGCAGACGCCGACGACGATGACGCGGGCGCGCGGCGGGGCGGCGGTGACGATCTGCTCGATCATGCCCGGCACGCCGACGCACTCGAACACCACCGGTCCGGCGGGGTCCAAGCCGAGGGTGTGCGTCATCCGGAACAGGTACCACCAGGGCAGATTCGGGATGCGACGCAGTTTCTCCATGGCGTCGAAGCCGAGGTTCAGGATGTCGGTGACGCCGTCGATCCGGCTGCCGCGCGGCCCGGCGGTCCACGGTTGCTCGACGGCCGGATCGACCACCGCGTCCGCGCCGCAGCGCGCGGCGAGTTCGCGGCGGCGCGGGGAGTTCTCGCTCGCCACGACGGTGTGCACGCCCGCCGCCTTCAACATCGAGATGACCGCGAGACCGATCGGTCCGCAACCGATCACGAAGGCGGTCTGTTTGCGTCCGATGCGGCTCGCGCGCACCGCGTGCCAGGCCACCGCCATGGGTTCGGTGAGGGCGGCCAGTTCGTCGGACAGGCCGTTGGGGATCGGGAACGTCATCGATTCCTGCACCAGCACCTGTTCGGCGTAACCGCCGGGCGCGGCCTCGGACAGTCCGGTCAGCTGCGGCTGCCGCCCGCCGCGCAGGATCGGCAGCGCGACCACCCGGGTGCCCGGCCGCCACCGCTTGCGACAGCCGCGCCCGTAATCGACTATCTCCCCGCAGAATTCGTGCCCGAGCACCACCCGCTGATCGGATCGCATGAACCCGTCGTACCCGGTCGCGACGGCCAGCTCCGCGAGCTCGTCACAGTGCACCCGCGCATGCAGATCCGACCCGCAGATCCCGCACCGCCGCACATCGATCACCGCCTGCCCCGCCCCCGGCTCGGGCGCGGGCACATCGGCGACCTCGAGCACACCCTCGGAACACACCACAGCCTTCATGCTGCGAACCGTACCGCGCAGTCGCCCACGCGCAGGCCGACTTCGAAGCCACTCGCCCGCAGCCGTCACCATCCCGGCGACGAACAACAGGGTGCCGCAACGCCGCGCCGACGTTCTACCATCCAAGGGTGAGCCCCCGATCGTCCGATATGCCTGGTACGCCGAACGTGGCCGAGGCAGGGATGCGGGCTCGCGACATGGATCGGGTCCGGGCCCGCACGCTGCTCGACGCGGCGTACGAGGAGGGCCAGCTCGGCGCCGACGAGTACCACGACCGCTCCGACCGCGCCGGAACCGCGAAAACGATCGGTCAGCTGCGCGGACTGGTGGCGGACCTACAGGCCCCGGCGGGCGTGGCGGCCTGGTCCGAACCGCCCGCGCCGAACCCGCGGCATCGGCTCGGCCGCTATCCGCACCACATCCGCGCCCGCGACGAGGATCGCGATCTGGCCTGCCGAGCGTTGGACGCGGCCCTGGCCGACGGACAACTCTCGTCTGAGGAACATCAGACCCTGACCGCCCTGACCGCCGAGGCGAAAACCCTGGGTGACCTCGCCGGGCTGACCGACGATCTGCAGCAACCCGCGCCCGCCCCGATCGATCCGCGACAGCGCATCCGGCCGCGCGGAGCCTGGTTCGCCGCCGCGCTGATCGTCGTCGCGGTGCTCGCGGCGGTCGGCGGATTCCAGCTGACCCACCACTCGGCGCCACCCACCCCGACCGCGGCTCCGGCGGCAAAGGCCGTGCAGCCCTTGGTGATCGACACACCCGACCTGACCACCGCCGCCGGATTCGACAAGTTCCGCACCCTCTACCGGACGAAATTCGGCGATACCGTGGTCGACGAGCTGACCCTGTTCTCCGACTACGCCTCGGTCCAGCGCACCTGGCGCGACCAGCCGAATCGGGTCGTCGACTACACCTTCCGGGGTGGTTTCGCCCTCGGCGGCGCGGTCACCACCCGCGACCGCACCAAACCGTTCTTCGACCTGGCCGCGGTGAACGTCGCCGCGCTCGGCGATCTGCTCACCCGCGCGCCCGCGCTGACGAAGGTCGAGGGCGGCGCCGTGAGTCACCTCGGCATGGAGATCGACAGCAGCGACGACGTGCCGATGATCAGGATCTTCGTCGGCAACAAGTTCAACGAGAGCGGATTCCTCGAGGCCACGCCCGCCGGGCAGCTCGTCCGCGCATACCCCTTCGACAATTAGGCGCGGCTGATGCACACCTCCGGTCCCACCCCGTCCGGGCGTCCCGGATCGCCCGCTCGCACCGCGAATCGCGCACTGCGCGTTCGTGATTCGGATCGGGTGGACGCGTGCGCGGTGCTGGACGCGGCCTGCGGCGACGGCCAGCTGACCGAACTCGAACATGCCGAACGCACTCGGATCGCCATGCGCGCCGGCACTTTCGCGCAATTGGACGCCGTCCTGGACGATCTACAGATCCCGGCGAATCTCGTCGACCGGCCGGCGACCAGCCGGGCTCATCGCAGACCGGCACGTCGCTGGTTGCGGGCGGGCGCGTTCGTGGCGGCCGTGGCGCTGATCGGCATGCTGTGCGGCTGGGTGTCCAGCGACGACGGCCCGGTCGCGAGCCACAGGACGCCGGATATGACGACCGCGGCCGGTCTCGAATCCTTCCTGACCACCTACCGCGCCCATTTCGGCGATCTGCTCGCCGACGAGGTGGTCCTGCATCCGGACACCGCGTCGATCGAACGGCCTGCCGCGGGCGACCCGTCGAAGTCCGAAAGAACCTGGTACCGAGATAAATTCAGCAGCGGCAGCACCACCTCCCGGAAACCGGACCTGCAACCGCTCGATCTCGGCAAACTCGACCTGGCGAAACTGGCCGCCCTGCTGGCCGGTGCGGCGCAGTCGGTCGGCGCGCCCGGTAATCCGATCAGCCACATCATCATCGACCGTTCCGGCATCAGCCGGGACGCGCCGCCCGCGGTGAGCATCTACGTCGGGGGTGCCGTGTCCGGATATCTCATGGTCGACTTCACCGGCGAGCCGCTGTACATCTCCAAGGCGAGCCGTTAGTCAGCCTGTGATGTACATCACTTCGAATGGTCGTCACAGCCCTCCCCGATGACGTGTCCAACCCGGTGTAAGCACTTCTACCGGAAGGATCCGAGATGCCCGTCATCGACGTTCTCGACTCGTTCATGCACTACAGCGACACCGGCGAGGGCGATGTGCCGGTCGTCTTCCTGCACGGCAACCCCACCTCTTCGTACCTGTGGCGCAACGTGATTCCGCACGTGCGCGGCGAGGTGCGCGCGCTGGCCCCGGACCTGATCGGGATGGGCGAGTCGGGCAAACCCGATATCGGCTACCGGTTCGCCGACCACGCCCGCTACCTGGACGCCTGGTTCGACGCCCTCGACCTGGACCGGGCCGTCCTCGTCGGCCACGACTGGGGCGGCGCGCTGGCCATGCACCGGCTGGCCCGGCATCCCGAACGGGTGCGCGGGATCGCCGTCCTCGAAACCTTCCTGCGCCCGCTGAGCTGGGCCGAGATGCCGCCGCAGGGCGCGGACCTGTTCCGCGGCTTCCGTTCTCCGGAGGGTGCGCGAATGATCTTGCAGGAGAACATGTTCATCGAATTCAACCTGCCCTTCGGTGCGAAGAGCCTGACCCCCGCCGATCTGGACGTCTACCGCGCGCCCTACCCGACGCCGGAGTCCCGACGCCCGATGCTGGTGTGGCCCAGGGAGATTCCGTTCGACGGCGAACCCGCCGACGTCGCAGCGATCATGACCGACTACGGCCGCGCGATGGCCGACACCCCGCAGATCCCCAAACTGCTGATGGCGGTCGAGAACGGCATCGGCATGGGCGGTAACGAAACAATCGACTGGGCCACAACGACATTCGCCAACATTGAAACGGTAGGCATCGGCCCGGCGGGACATCACGCCCCCGAAGATCAGCCCGACGCGATCGGCAAGGCCATCGCCCAGTGGCTCGGCAAACACGACCTGTCCCGACCGTCTTCGTCCATCGAGAAGGTCTCGCGCTGAACGAAGAGTCCACTGATCGATGAGTCTTCGGTGAAGACCCATCGAGTGACGGGCGAGTTCGATCAGGGCGGCGCGAATCCGATGTGGTGTGCAGTGGTGGGAGTTTCCGGTCTGCTTGCGTGCGCGGCCGATCCGCCGAACCATGGTGAGGTGGAGATCGGATCGGCCGACGCGCCGTTCACGCAGGAGCCCGCCATCGGCGAGGCGGATCTGGTCGCGCGCGCCGTCGCCGGTGACGCCGCCGCGATCACGGAAGTCGTTCGGCTGCTCCAGGATCCGCTCTACCGCCTGGCGCTGCGCATGACCGGCAGCCCGCCCGACGCCGAGGACGCCACCCAGGAGATCCTGCTGCGCGTCCTGGGCAACCTGTCCACCTGGCGTGCCGAGGCCCGCTTGCTGACCTGGGCGTATCGCATCGGCGTCAACCAGTTGCTGAACCTGCGCCGCCGCAGCCCGCAGGAGCGCGCCCAGATCTCACTGGACGATTTCGCCACCGATCTGCGCGACGGCCTCGCCGAACAGGACTACCGCGGCCCCGAGGCGACCCTGCTCACCCGCGAGGTCCGCCTCACCTGTAGCCAGGCCATGCTGCAATGCCTGAGTCGCGACGAACGGATCGCCTTCGTCCTGGGCGACGTCTTCGAACTGGGCTCCCCCGAGGCCGCCTGGGTCCTCGGCATCACCCCGGCCACCTACCGAAAACGCTTGCAGCGAGCCAAGAAACGCCTCGGCGACTTCCTGAACTCCACCTGCGGCATCACGAATCCGAAGGCCGCCTGCCACTGCGCCCGCCGCGTCGACAAGGCCGTCGAGATCGGCCGCGTCGACCCCCGCCGCCCCGCCTACGCCACCCACCCGACCACCCCCGGCGCCCGCACCGCGCTCGAGGTCGAACAGCAGATGTCCCGCCTGCACGACGCCGCCGCGATCTTCCGCTCCCACCCGGACTACGCCGTCCCGGCCACCCGCACGGAAAGCATTCAGCGCCTGCTGAATTCGGGCCGCTTCCCGCTCCTGGACGAATCACGCGACTGACGCCGGGCAGCACCGGTCGCCGACATCGACCGGCAGGACATCGGCGCTTCGACGCCGCACCTCGTCTACCAGGAGGTTTCGGTTGTCGACCCGGTCCGGGAAAATATTTTCGCCGAGCGGGAATGGATGAGGTGGGCCGCTCGTTATCCAGATCGACGCAAAGTTGAGCGTGCAGGACTCAAGTTCTCGGTTGACTCGGACCCCGGGTCGATGCAAGATTGAGTCGACCACGCTCAGTATTGCTGAGGACCGTGCTCCAGGCGGTGTCGGGGTGAGGTCCGGTGGTTGTCGCAACGGCAACCGCGGCAGGCGTCTGCCCTGCATCGCCACATACAGGTACGTCATACAGGAGGAACCACAATGGCTCGTGCGGTCGGTATCGACCTCGGGACCACGAACTCTGTCGTCGCCGTTCTCGAAGGCGGCGAACCGGTCGTCGTCGCCAACTCGGAAGGATCGCGGACCAGTCCGTCGATCGTCGCGTTCGCGAAGAACGGCGAGGTACTCGTCGGCCAGCCCGCGAAGAACCAGGCCGTCACCAACGTCGATCGCACCATCCGCTCGGTCAAGCGCCACATCGGCACCGACTGGAGCGTGGACATCGACGGGAAGAAGTACACGCCGCAGGAGATCAGCGCCCGCGTGCTGATGAAGCTCAAGCGCGACGCGGAGGCCTACCTCGGTGAGGAGATCGCCGACGCGGTCATCACCGTCCCGGCGTACTTCGAGGACGCCCAGCGCCAGGCCACCAAGGAAGCCGGCCAGATCGCCGGCCTGAACGTGCTGCGCATCGTCAACGAGCCCACCGCCGCGGCCCTGGCCTACGGCCTGGACAAGGGCGACAAGGAACAGACCATCCTGGTCTTCGACCTCGGTGGCGGCACCTTCGACGTCTCGCTGCTGGAAATCGGCGAGGGCGTCGTCGAGGTCCGCGCCACCTCCGGCGACAACCACCTCGGTGGTGACGACTGGGACGAGCGCGTCGTGCAGTGGCTGGTCGACAAGTTCAAGGGCTCCTCGGGCATCGACCTGACCAAGGACAAGATGGCGATGCAGCGGCTGCGTGAGGCCGCGGAGAAGGCCAAGATCGAACTCAGCTCCAGCCAGAGCACCTCGATCAACCTGCCCTACATCACCGTCGACGCCGACAAGAACCCGCTGTTCCTGGACGAGCAGCTGACCCGCTCGGAGTTCCAGAAGATCACCTCCGATCTGCTGGACCGCACCCGGCAGCCGTTCCAGTCCGTCATCAAAGACGCCGGAATCTCGGTCTCGGACATCGATCACGTTGTCCTCGTGGGTGGTTCGACCCGTATGCCCGCGGTCTCCGAGCTGGTCAAGGAACTGACCGGTGGCAAGGAGCCCAACAAGGGCGTCAACCCGGACGAGGTCGTCGCCGTCGGCGCCGCCCTGCAGGCCGGTGTGCTCAAGGGTGAGGTCAAGGACGTCCTGCTGCTCGATGTGACCCCGCTGTCGCTGGGTATCGAGACCAAGGGCGGCGTGATGACCAAGCTCATCGAGCGCAACACCACGATCCCGACCAAGCGTTCGGAGACCTTCACCACCGCCGATGACAACCAGCCGTCGGTGCAGATCCAGGTCTTCCAGGGTGAGCGCGAGATCGCCTCGCACAACAAGCTGCTCGGTTCGTTCGAGCTGACCGGCATCCCGCCGGCCCCGCGCGGCGTGCCGCAGATCGAGGTCACCTTCGACATCGACGCCAACGGCATCGTGCACGTGACCGCGAAGGACAAGGGCACCGGCAAGGAGAACACGATCAAGATCCAGGACGGCTCCGGCCTGTCCAAGGAGGAGATCGACCGGATGGTCAAGGACGCCGAGGCGCACGCCGCGGAGGACAAGACCCGTCGCGAGGAGGCCGAGACCCGCAACCAGGCCGAGTCGCTGGTGCACCAGACCGAGAAGTTCATCAAGGACAACGAGGACAAGGTGCCCGCGGACGTGAAGGGGAAGGTCGAATCGGCCATCACCGACGCGAACGAGGCGCTCAAGGGCACCGACATCGCGGCCATCAAGACCGCGGTGGAGAAGCTGGCCACCGAGTCGCAGGCCCTGGGCCAGGCGATCTACGATGCGTCCGCCGCCGAGGGCGCCGCTGCCTCGGGCAACGGTTCGGCTGCTCCCGACTCCGATGACACGGTCGTCGACGCGGAGGTCGTGGAAGAGCCGGAGAAGAAGTGACCGAACACAATTCGGAATCCGAACCGGTAACGATCGTGGACAACCGCAAGGTCGATCCGGTCACTGGTGAGGTCCGCCCGGCCGCGGCGTCGCAGGACGCCGCGGCCGAGGGGGGACCGGGCCCGGTGTCCGGCGACGAGGCGCACACCGATCCGGTGCACGCCGAACTGGCCGAGCGCACCGCCGATCTGCAGCGCCTGACCGCCGAATACGCCAACTACCGGCGGCGCACCGAACGCGACCGCAAGGCCGCGATCGACACCGCCAAGGCGTCGGTGGTCACCGAACTGCTCGGCGTGCTGGACGATCTGGATCGTGCTCGCGCACACGGTGATCTGGAGTCCGGCCCGCTGAAGTCCGTGGCCGACAAGCTGTCCGAGGCATTGCAGAAACAGGGCCTCGAGGAGTTCGGCACGGAGGGCGAGGCGTTCGACCCGACGGTGCACGAGGCCGTGCAGCACGAGGGCGAGGGCCACGATCCGGTGATCGGTGTGGTGATGCGCAAGGGGTACCGCTTCGGCGATCGGGTGCTGCGGCACGCGCTTGTCGGAGTGACCGACGGGGTAACAGATCTGGTGACAGGAAATGCTGGCACCGATGACGACGACCAATGAGCGTCCATCTGAGCTGAGGAAGGAGGAGATGCCTGGTGAATCGTGAGTGGCTCGAGAAGGACTTCTACAAGGAGCTGGGTATTTCCTCCGGCGCTACCCAGGACGAGATCAAGAAGGCGTATCGCAAACTGGCCCGCGACCTGCATCCGGACAAGAATCCGGGTGACGCCGCGGCCGAGGAGCGGTTCAAGGCCGTCAGCGAGGCGCATGCCGTGCTGTCCGATCCGGAGAAGCGCTCGGAGTACGACGAGGCCCGCAAGTTGTTCGCCAACGGCGGTTTCGGCCGCGGCGGGTTCTCGCCCGGCGGTGGCTACGGCCAGGGTGGATTCAACGATTTCAACCTGGGCGACATCTTCGGCGGCGCGGCGGGTTCCACCGCCGACGGCGGGCTCGGCGATATCCTCGGCGGCCTGTTCAACCGCGGTGCGGGCGGTGCGACACGCACCTCCACGCGGCCACGGCGGGGCAGCGATGTGGAGACCGAGACCAATCTCGGCTTCCGCGAGGCCGCGCAGGGTGTGACGGTGCCGCTGCGGATGACGAGTCCGTCGCCGTGTACCACCTGTCACGGCAGCGGCGCCAAGCCCGGCACGAGTCCGCGAGTCTGCCCGCACTGCAACGGAACCGGCGTCATCAGCCGGAACCAGGGTGCGTTCGGATTCAGCGAGCCGTGCGAGGACTGCCGCGGTACGGGCTCGATCATCGACGACCCGTGCGTGGACTGCCGCGGTACCGGCATCCAGAACCGGACCCGCACCATCACCGTGCGGATTCCGCCGGGTGTGCGGGACGGGCAGCGGATCCGGTTGGCGGGTCAGGGCGAGGCGGGTCTGCGCGGCGCTCCCGCGGGTGACCTGTTCGTCACGGTGCATGTCAGCAACGACAAGGTCTTCGGCCGCAACGGCGACGACCTGACGTTGGTGCTGCCGGTCAGCTACAGCGAATTGGTGCTCGGCACAACGGTTTCGGTTCCCACACTGGAGGGCCGGGTCGGGGTGAAGGTGCCCGCGGGCACCGCCGACGGACGTACCCTGAGAGTGCGTGGGCGCGGTGTGCCCAAGCGCTCCGGTGGTGCGGGCGATCTGCTGGTGACCGTGAAGGTCGCGGTGCCGCCGAAGCTGGACGAGGAAGCCGCCGAGGCGCTGCGTCACTACGCGGAGGCGGAGAAGGCCGGCGGATTCGATCCGCGAGCCGGATGGGCAGGTGCGTAATGTCCGGTCAGGCAGGGAATCCACCCCTCGGTAATCAGGGTGGCTCGAGCGCCGAGTACTTCGTGATCTCGGTGGCAGCCCAGCTGGCCGGTATGCACGCGCAGACCCTGCGCACCTACGACCGGCTGGGCCTGGTCACCCCCCACCGCACCTCGGGTGGTGGCCGTCGCTACTCGAACCGGGATGTGGAACTGCTCCGCGAGGTGCAGCGCCTGTCCCAGGACGAGGGCGTCAACCTGGCCGGTATCAAGCGGATCATCGAACTGACCAACCAGGTCGAGGCCCTGCAGCAGCGCGTGGCCGAACTCACCGAAGAGGTCGACCACCTACGCTCCTCCTACCGCCCCGACCTGACCCCGCCCCAACGCAGCACCGCCCTCGTGGTCTGGCAGCCCCGCAACAAGCGCCGCTAGCCACGAAAACCCCACCAGGACAGCGTCTCTGCTCGCAGAGGCGCTGTTCTCGTCTGTGCCTGCTCTGATGCTTGCGGTCGAGGCGATCGCGCCCTCGTCGCGGGGTGCGAGATATCGATCGGTACAGCGCATCTGGAACGAGGTCACTGATCTCGACGGACCGACTCGGGAAATAATGAGAGGAAACTCAACGGTCGCGGATCAGCGGGCCGGTTGACCAGTGGATTCATCTGCGGCAGAACGTAACCGAAGAGTTCCGGATCAATATCAACCGTGGGGTGGGGGTGCATGCACTGTCCGGGCGCATGCGGGTGGTGAGTGGGGTTGCGAGGTGCCGCGTGCCATGGATCGGATGGAGGCCGGGAGGCGCTCGGTGCGCGGCCCCAGGTGTGGTTGCGGGTGGTGTGCTGTGTTCATAGGGGTGGATTGGGCGATTTGTCTCCAGGGGTGCCTGCTGCGGAGTGCCGCTTGTGGTGGCGGAAAGATTGCTGGGTGGGTTGACCGGGGTTGGATGGTCGGCCTGATCGACCGGTGATTGATTGCAGAGAGATCGCTAGAAAAGTGAGTCTTTCAAAATGAAGGTTGTTGATTTGGTGGAGTCTTGGCGGGGAATGACCGGATTTACTGGGCAAACGGTTGGTTTATGAGGGGTTGGGCCTGCATCGGGCAGGTTCGGGGGGAATTACATGTGGGTTGTTCGGGTGGATCGGTACGGGTCTGGCAAACCTCGCATAGACTCTGAGCGCGTCGGCTGCTGCCGGGTTTCTGGGCGGTGTGATATCGCGGTCGGGCTCGTAATCGAGTGTGAGATGGGGTTGTGAGACAGATGGATTCGCGTGCCACCGCCATGGTCCGGACGACGTTCAAGGCGGTTGCTGCGGATGAGGAGGGGCCCGGGAAGGTGGCGGGATCGTTTTACGCGATCCTGTTCAGCGCACAACCGCAGCTGCGCGAATACTTTCCCGCCTCCCTCGACACCGAGCGCGAGCGGCTGGTCAAGGCCCTCGCCCACATGGTGGATCGGCTCGACGAACCCGATGAGCTGCTGCCGTTCCTGGCCCAGCTCGGGCGCGACCACCGCAAGTACGGCATCGGGCCGGAACATTATCCGGCCGTGGGGAATTCGCTGATTTCGGCGGTGCGCACGCATGCGCGGACCGAGCTGTGGACCGAGGAGGTCGAGCGCGCCTGGCAGGAGTGCGTCGAGCTGATCACCCGGACCATGCTGGTCGGCGCGCAGGATTCGGACCTGCCCGCGGTGTGGTCCGGCACGGTGATCGAGCATCGCCGGGTGCTGAACGATCTGGCCGTCGTGCGGGTGCGGTTGGATCAGCCGATGCGGTACGCCGCCGGACAGTATCTGAGCGTGCAGATCCCGGCGCGGCTGCGGATGTGGCGGTATCTGTCCCCGGCCGTGCCGCCGAATGCGGAGGGGGAGCTCGAATTCCACGTCCGCGGGCGCACCGGCGGCTGGGTCAGCCCGGCGCTGGTCGGCCACACCGACGTCGGCGATCGGTGGCTGCTGAGCGCGCCGATGGGCGGGCTCGGGGTGCCGCGCAACACCCGGCGCAAACTCCTCATGATCGGCTGCGGCACCGGAATCGCCCCGCTCCGAGCGCAACTCGTGGCGATGGCCCGTCGTCGGTCCAATCCGCGGGTGCACCTGTTCGTCGGCGGGCATCATCCGTGCGACCTCTACGACCTGGAGATTCTGAGCGAGTTGGCCGTGGCCAACAAGTGGCTGACCGTCACCCCGATCGTCGAGAGTGACGAAAACCCTTGGTGGCACTTCGATTCCGTCGAAACGTCGCTGGACCTGCCGGGCCTGGACCCGTGTCGCACCGGCCGGATCGGCGCGGTCGTCGCGGGTTACGGCCCGTGGGCGGACCGTGACATCCAGATCTCGGGTTCCCCGTCGATGGTGCAGACCACCAAGTTCCGCCTGATGGCCGCGGGCACTCCGGCCGCGAATATCCGCCACGATCCGATGTTCTGAGTGCGGATGTTATTGGGGTAGAGGTGATTCCGCCGTTCCCGCGAGGGTCCGGGGCCGGGTGCGACCGTTGAGCCGCAGTCGTCGCCCGTCCTCGGCCTTCGCCGGAACTACGGGATCACCGCGACGGAACTTGTTGATGCGCAGGCGATTTCACTCCCGCTCATCCGTAGCCGGTGGTTCGGGCGTCGGGTCCGGACCGGCGGGGATGTGGAAGGTGCGCACCGTACGCCGGACGCGTCCGGGCGCGGGCCCGTTGGCCAGCCGCGGTGCGACGACCCGTGACAGGTCCTCGATGAATTCGATGAATTCGGCGTCGTCCAACCACATTCCGGCCACCCGGTAGCCGACTCCGTCGCGGACGTAATCGATCTCGTCGCGTTCGAGGTAGCGGTCGAAGTCGGCCAGCAGCCCCGCGACGAAGGCGGTGAACGCGCGCCGATGATCCTCGGTGCTCATCGTGGCCAGCTGCTCGGGGGTGATCTGGGCGGCGGTGAGCCGGAGCCGGTAGGTGCGTTCGATCGTGCCGCGGATCCGGCGTTCGGCCACGATCTCCAGGACCTCGGCGTCGACCATGCGCGCGACGTGCCGGTAGAGGCTGCCCGGCGGGATGTCGTCGAGTTCGGCGCTCAGCTCGCTCGTGGTCAACGTCCGATCGCCCAGGAATGTCTGCACGATCCGCAATCGCACCGGATGCAGCAGTAGTTCGACCGAGTCCACGCTCCGATCGTAGCATTGTTATCGCTATTGATAATGTTCGCGGAACTGTGAATAATATGGGTCGTCACGCCCATGAGGAGGGGAACGAGATGTCGAATGTCCCGATGGCCGCGCTGGCGCCGCTGGTGCTGGTGGCTCTGTGTTTCGTCGGTTTCTGCTGGTACGACCTGTCCCGTTCGCGGGTGCGGTATCTGCCCCGCTGGCTGTGGGCGATCGTCTGCCTGATCAGCATTCCGCTCGGCGGGATCGTGTATCTGGTCGTCGGGCGGGACGGCGGGGTCGAACGTGGCTGATCCGCAACTCGAGGTGTCGGACGTGTCGGTGCGGTTCGGCGACTTCACGGCGTTGGATCACATCGACTGGACCGTCGCGGGACCGGGCGTCATCGGCCTGATCGGACTCAACGGCGCGGGGAAGACCACGCTGATCCGCGCGGTGCTGGGCCTGCAACGGGTCGGCGCGGGCGTCGTGCGGGTGCCGATCGGACTGGGCGCGATCGGATACTGCCCGGACACACCGGGTTTCGAGCCGTGGCTGTCCGCGCGGGAGGTGCTCGAACAATCCCTGGCGATCGGCCCGGGTCGGCGTGCGGGTCGGGTGTCGGTCGACGCGACGCTGGAGTCGGTGGACCTGGCCCGCCACGCGCATCGGCGGGCGGGCGGTTTCTCGCGAGGGATGTTGCAGCGCTTGGGAATTGCCGCGGCGCTGGTCAGGCAGCCGGAGGTGCTGATACTGGACGAGCCGACCAGCGCCCTGGATCCGGAGGGTCGCGCGGCGGTGCTCGCGCTGATCCGAGAGCTGGGCGAGCGGATGACGGTGGTGTTCTCCAGTCACCTGCTCGCCGACGTCGAGGACCTCGCCGACCGCCTGCTGGTGCTGCATCGCGGGCACACCGTGTTCACCGGCGACACCGCGACATTCCGCGCCGAACACGCGACCCCGCCGACGCTGCGCATCGCGCTGCGCGGCGGCCGGACCGTCGAAGCCGCTGCGCCGCAATGGGGTTCGACGCTGGCCGAGGTGTCGGCGCACGCCGCCGACATCGACGACATCGAGATCTCGCGCGGTTCGCTGGCCGACGCGTTCTTCACCGCGATCGGGGAAAGGTCATGAGCCGCATGGTGTTCCGCATCGAGTGGTATCGCTGGTTGCGCACCCGCCGCCTGGTCGCACTGGTGGCGGCCTTCGCGTTGTTCGGCTGCCTGTCCCTGTTCGGTGCGAAATACCTGCCGGACCTGCTCGGCCAATCCTCGGAGATCCGACTGCTCCGCACACCGGACTGGCACGACGGGCTGCAACAGTACGTGAAGAACTCCGGCCTGCTGCTCGCCGCGGTCTCGATGGTGCTGGCCGCCCAGGCATGCGCGGTCCGCGGCGACACCGCGATCGGCATCTACTACCTGAGCCGCGAAACCTCACCGCTGCGCCTGTACCTACCGCGACTACTGGTGGCAGGCGGCGTGGTCGCAGCGGCCGCACTGTTCGGCGCGGCCCTCGCACTGTACGAATGCCACGCACTGTTCGGCCCGTTCCCCCTCGCCGCCGCCACGAGTTGGCTTGCCGTGCAATGGTTCGCACTGATCACGATCGCGATCTTCACCGCATCCCTGGCAGCCCGAACCCACTCGGCAGGCCTCGCCGCCGCAACAACCGCAGGACTGTACGTACTGAGCCTCTTCGCCGCCTCCCTCCCCTCGGTACAACCCTGGCTCCCCACCACCGCCCTACAGCCGACCATCACCACCACCGCCCCCTCCCTCCCCGCTGCAACGAAATCACTTGCAGCCCTACTGATCCTGTCCGCACTAGCGACCACATCGGCCCTGACCACACCGATCCGCACCATCCGCACAACCAGCTGACCGGCGAGGGCGCGACCTTAGATCCCACCGGCTGACCATAGAGGTATCCCGGAAGGTATCCTTGCAAGGTATACTCGATCGTATTCGGCGATATGTGAAGGGAGGTGCGCCCATGGCCACCATGTCTTCGATGAAGGTCGAGCAGTCGGTTCGGGAGCGAGTGAGTTCGCTGGCGCAGTTGGAGGGGCTCACCGTCTCGCAGACGATTGCTCGATTGCTCGACGAGCACGATCGGAAGCTGCGGTTCGCGGCCGTGGCGGCGGCGTACGCGGAAGCGGACTCGGATTACGTTGCCGAGGTGCGGGAATGGGATGAGACGCTCGAAGATGGTTTGGGTGACGGTCTGTGAGTGCTGCGCGACCGTCGCTCCGGCCGGGGCAGGTCGTCTGGATCGATTTCTCCCCCACGCAGGGTCGTGAACAGATGGGCCGTCGACCGGCGGTGGTCATCTCGACCGCCGACTATCTGCGAACGGTCCGGGATCTCGCCGTGGTGGTGCCGGTGACCACCACGGACCGGGGCTGGCCACATCATGTCCGGCTGCGGGGCGATGAACTCGCGCTGGAGCAGGTCTGCTTCGCCATGACGGAACAACCGCGCACGGTGAGTCTCGCCCGGATCGGCAAGGATTCCGGCGCGGTGGACGACCGTACGCTGGCGGTGATCCGCCGCTGGATCAGTGACTTCGTGGTGACGGAGAGCTGACCGGCAACGGCCTCAAACCCCTTCGTAGCGAATGGCTTCGGCGGGGGTGCCGGTCTGGATGAGGCGGTCCACGGTGGCGGTGGTCATGGCGGGGGAGCCGCAGACCAGGATCTGGTGGTGTTCCAGGGGGCCCATTTCGCCGACGACGTCGGCGAGGGTGCCTTCCAGCATTTCGTCCACGTCGAAGCCCACGTCCACGCGGGACGCCTCGTACCAGGGGTCTTCCCAGGTCGGGTCCTCGGGGGTGTCGACCACGGGAATCACTGTCAGCCAGGGCAATTCGCCGGTGAGCAGGTAGAGCATGTCCGAGGCGTAGAGGTCGCGGGGGGAGCGGCCGCCGATGAACAGGTGGGTGCGGGGTGGTTCGGGGCGGCGGGAGATCTCCAGCAGGATCGAGCGCAGGGGGGCCAGGCCGGTGCCGCCGGCGAGCATCACCACGTCGGTCGCGTCGTTGTCGACGGCGAGCCAGCCGCCGGGATCGGTGATCCGCCATTCGTCGCCCGGCTGGGTGTCCGCGACGATCGTGCCGCTGCACCAGCCGCCCGGCACGGCCCGCACGTGGAATTCCAGCTTGCCGTCCAGCGAGGGGGCCAGCGCGGGCGAGAGTCGCCGCCGGACGCCGGGATGTTGCGGGATCTGCACCTCGACCGACTGCCCGGCGACGAACGGCACGTAGTCACCGATCAGCCGCACCACCGCGATGTCGTGCCGCAACCGGTGATGTCCGACCACCGTCGCGGCCCATTCGGTGGGCATGCCCAGGTGGATCTCGCCGGTCTCGTCGGGGCCGAGGGTCATACACCATCCTTGTTCGTCGAAATGTCGAAATACCTTGTGCTACAAGCGGACAGATCGGCGGCGGATCACACCGGATCCGCGGTGATGGACCATTCCGGCGTGCCGACCGCCACCAGCGCCCGGGTGGTGGCCGCGATCATCCGGGCCGATCCGGCGATCTGGATCTGCCGATCGGACCAGGAGCCGAAACTCGCCACCACCGCACCCAGATTACCGATCAACCTGCGGTGCATGCCGAACGGCGGGTCGGCCGGGGGATGCGGATACCACCAGGGGTTGGATGCGTTCTCGCACACCGGGATCACGGTCAGCCAGGGATTGCTGAGCGAGAGCTGCCACATGTTCTGCACGTCGTACAGGTCGCACGGATACTGCCCGCCCATGAAGAAGTGCACGCGCGGATTGTCCCCGCGCCGGCCCATTTCGATGAGTTGCGCACGCAGCGGGGCGATTCCGGTGCCCGAACCGATCATCAGCACATCGCTGCCGGTGTCCCGGTCCACGTGCAGCCCGCCGAGCGGCCCGGCGATCTGCCAGACGTCCCCGACCTCGGTCTCGGCCACGATGGCCGGGCTCACCCAGCCGTTCTCCACCTTGCGGACGTGGAATTCGATCTCCCCGTAGGGATTCGTCGGAATCGCGGGCGAGAGGTACCGCCACATCTTGGGCCGCTGCGGCACCGACACGGGAACATACTGTCCGGCCTGATACGGAATCGGCGTCTGCGACTGCAACCGCACGATCGCCAGATCCTCCAGCACCTGCCGGTGCCCGACCACGGTGGCCTCCCAGAACGGCTGGGAGGTATCGGAATTCGCGCCGATGGCCATCGAGGCGGAGATGAGGATGCCGATGTCGCGCCAGCCCGCCTCGAGCTCGTCCGACCAGCCGCCGATGCCGCAGTAGGTGCGGAACGCGGCCACCAGCGCGCGCCCGGCGATATCGTAGTGAGCCGCCTCGACCCCGTATTTGCGGTGGTCACGGGCGAGCTGTTCGAGAAAGTGCTGGGCCCGGTCCCAGTCCTCGAGATGGTCGAGCACGAACTGCACGGCCGTCATCACCCGTTTGGGTTGCATGTCCATGGCGGGCGGGAACAACTCCCGCAGCCGGGGGTTCTCGCCGAACATATGGGCGTAGAACGCGCTGACCAGCCGTTCGGGCCCGTTCGGCGCATCGATGACGGACCGGTAATTGGCGCGGACCAGCGCAGCCGAACGCGCATCCACGACTCGAGCTTCCTTTCTGCATAGAACGGTCCGGGCCGTGGCCCGGACCGGCTCGTATTCCAGTATCCCCGAAAAAACCGTGGTCGCACGGTTATGTGGCGTTGACGGTACCGAACTTCGCCGAGGGGGAAACGTCGTGGTCGACACCGCGTCGGGCTAGCGTGGGGGAGTGGGCCCCCGATGGTGTTGCGTACGCCACTCGAAAGCTTCAAACTTGAGCGGAACAGACTCAACTTCTACTGCGTTGAATGATTCGAGAGCAGTCGAACGAGGCTGCGAAGAGACGACAAGTAGGAAGGTGCAGAGTGGACTCGTTCAGTCCCACCACCAAGACCCAGGCGGCCCTGACCGCCGCATTGCAGGCCGCCTCGGCCGCGGGCAATCCGGAGATCCGTCCGGCGCACTTGCTGGTGGCGTTGCTGGATCAGACCGACGGCATCGCCGCCCCGCTGCTCGAGGCCGTCGCCGTCGATCCGGCCACGGTCCGGCGCGAGGCCCAGGGCATCGTGGACCGGCTGCCGCAGGCGACCGGTGCGACCACCACGCCGCAACTCGGCCGCGAGGCGCTCGCGGCCATCACCGCCGCCCAGCAACTGGCCACCGAACTCGGCGACGAGTACGTCTCCACCGAACATCTGATGGTCGGGCTGGCACGCGGGGATTCCGATGTGTCTCAACTACTTCTGAAGTACGGCGCGAGCGCGGACGCGTTGCGCGAGGCGTTCACCGCCGTGCGCGGCAACGCCCGCGTCACCTCCCCGGATCCTGAGGGCAGCTACCAGGCGCTGGAGAAGTACTCCACCGATCTGACCGCCGCCGCCCGCGAGGGCAAACTCGATCCGGTCATCGGCCGCGACACCGAGATCCGGCGCGTGGTACAGGTTTTGAGCCGGCGCACCAAGAACAACCCGGTGCTGATCGGCGAGCCCGGCGTCGGCAAGACCGCCATCGTGGAGGGTCTGGCCCAGCGCATCATCGCCGGTGACGTGCCGGAGTCGTTGCGCGGCAAGCGATTGGTCTCGCTCGACCTGGGCGCGATGGTCGCCGGCGCGAAGTACCGCGGTGAATTCGAGGAGCGGCTCAAGGCCGTGCTCGAGGACATCAAACAGAGTGCGGGACAGATCATCACGTTCATCGATGAGCTGCACACCATCGTCGGCGCGGGCGCGACCGGCGAGTCGGCCATGGACGCGGGCAACATGATCAAGCCGATGCTCGCGCGCGGTGAACTGCGTCTCGTGGGCGCGACCACGTTGGACGAGTACCGCCAGCACATCGAGAAGGACGCGGCCCTGGAACGCCGCTTCCAGCAGGTGCTGGTCGGCGAGCCGTCGGTGGAGGACACCGTCGGCATCCTGCGCGGCCTCAAGGAGCGGTACGAGGTGCACCACGGCGTGCGCATCACCGACTCCGCGCTGGTCGCCGCGGCCACCCTGTCCGATCGGTACATCACCTCCCGGTTCCTGCCGGACAAGGCGATCGACCTGGTCGACGAGTCGGCCTCGCGGCTGCGCATGGAGATCGACTCGCGTCCGGTGGAGATCGATGAGGTCGAACGCGCGGTGCGACGGTTGGAGATCGAAGAGGTCGCCCTGGCGAAGGAGACCGACGCGGCCTCCAAGCAGCGCTTGGAGAAGTTGCGTGGCGAACTGGCCGACGACCGCGAGAAGCTCAACCAGCTGATGGCCCGCTGGCAGAACGAGAAGCAGGCCATCGACGGTGTGCGCGTGATCAAGGAGGAGTTGGAGTCGCTGCGCGGCGAATCCGAGCGCGCCGAACGCGACGGCGATCTGGGCAAGGCCGCCGAACTGCGCTACGGCCGCATCCCGCAGCTGGAGAAGCAGCTCGCCGAGGCCGAGGAGAAGGCCGGGACCAGCGGCAGCGGCCCCGACGGCCCCAGCGGCAGCGGTTCTGATGGCTCCTTGATGCTGAAGGAGGAGGTCGGCCCGGACGATATCGCCGAGGTGGTGTCGTCGTGGACCGGAATCCCCGTCGGCCGCATGCTCGAAGGCGAGACGCAGAAGTTGCTGCGGATGGAGGAGGAGTTGCGCGGCCGCGTGGTCGGGCAGGCCGAACCCGTGCGCGCGGTGTCCGACGCGGTGCGCCGGGCGCGGGCCGGGGTCGCGGATCCGAACCGTCCGACGGGCTCGTTCCTGTTCGTCGGCCCGACCGGTGTCGGCAAGACGGAACTGGCGAAAGCGTTGGCGGACTTCCTGTTCGACGACGAGCGCGCCATGATCCGGATCGACATGAGTGAGTACTCCGAGAAGCACGCGGTGGCTCGGCTGGTCGGCGCGCCGCCCGGATACGTCGGCTACGACCAGGGCGGTCAGCTGACCGAGGCGGTGCGACGGCGGCCGTACACGGTGGTGCTGTTCGACGAGATCGAGAAGGCGCACCCGGACGTGTTCGACATCCTGTTGCAGGTGCTCGACGAGGGCCGGTTGACCGACGGCCAGGGCCGCACGGTCGACTTCCGCAACACCATCCTCATCCTCACCTCCAACCTGGGTGCGGGCGGTGACAAGGACTTCGTGATGAATTCGGTGCGCGCCGCCTTCAAACCGGAATTCCTGAACCGCCTCGACGATGTGGTGATGTTCCAGGCGCTGAACGAGGAGGAGCTCGAGGAGATCGTCGACATCCAGCTGAACCAGTTGCAGAAGCGGCTGGCCCAGCGTCGGCTCACCCTGGACGTCAGCGATTCGGCCCGCTTCTGGCTGGCCGTGCGCGGCTACGACCCGGCCTACGGCGCGCGTCCGCTGCGTCGGCTGATCCAGCAGGCCATCGGCGATTCACTCGCCAAGGAACTGCTGGCGGGCGAGGTCACCGACGGCGATCTGGTGAAGGTCAACGTCTCGCCCGATGGTGACGGCCTCATCGTGGGCAGGTAACCGGTCGGCGGGCCCAGCGGCGAACGTGCTGGTCCGCTGGGCTCTCGGGTTGCACGCCGACAGCAAAGTTCGCGGCCCGGCTCGCCGGTCGGACGCGTGGCGGGTGCGAGGAACGAGTGCCCGGCACGGGGCCGAGTGGTGAGGCTCAGGGGGCCGCGAACCCGCCGGAGCGAAGCGGAGGCAAAAAATACTGCCTCCCCTAGTCTGGATGTATGACCACTCCGAGCGATCCGTGGGCAGAGCGACCGGCGTCGTCCGACGCGCCGACCGAGTATCTCGGTGGGTCGGGCGCTGAGCCGACGGAGTACTCGGACGCGTACGGCTCGACCGAGCCGTACAAGTATTTCGATCAAGCGGCCGGGCCGAATCCGACCCGGGCGCTGCCGCCGTATCAGAGCCAGTGGGGCGTCTACGAGGGTCCCGGTCCGGGCGAGGCGGCTTATGACACGCAGTGGATCGGTCCGGCTCGCACGATGCCGACCCAGCACGGTCCGAACCCGACACTGGTCGGCCCGACCGAGCTGCCACCGGATCAACCGGATCAGCTACCCCCGCATCGCAATCGGCGCGGGATGTGGGTCGGGCTGACGCTGGTCGCCTTCGCGGTGGTCGTGCTCGGGGCGGTCGCGGTGGGACTGTTCCTGGGCGGCGACTCCTCGACGTCCTCGACCGCCGCGGGCACCACGTACCGCACCGCGCCCACCCAGCTGCCGATGTTCCCGCAGTCCCCCGACAATCACGGCACCGGCACGACCACCGCGCCGCAACTGCCCGGCCTCGGCGGCACCATCGACAGCCTGGGCGCGACGATGGGCACCATCAGCGCCAACGACGGATCCACCCTGACCGTCGATTCCCTGTCCGGCAACACCATCACCGTGCACACCGACGCGAAAACCGAGGTGATCGCGTTGGGGTCGAGCACGATCGCGGATCTGCACCCCGGCGACATGGTCGTGGTCCAGGGCGACAAGAACGCCGACGGCTCGATCCAGGCCAAGATCGTCATCGGCACCGCACTGCCCTCGCAGGGCACCCCCACCCCCACCCCGACCCGCTGATCCACCGCCCGCGGACCGGGCGGCCACGCACAACACGCAGTGCACACACCACGCGCGGTCCGCGTGGGAACTAGACTTGTCCGCGATGACGGCAATGTGGTTCGGACTCGCGGCGATCGCACTGGTGGGTGCGATCGTGCTGCTGTATTTCGATCGGCTCCAGCGGCAGCGGACCGGTCACGTGCGTCAGGTCTGGGCGAAAGCCCAGGGCTACACCTATGTTTCGGTCGAACCGGCCCTGGCGTCCACGTGGCGCCGGGGTGCGATGGCCAAGCTCGGGTACCTGTCCGCGGTCGATGTGGTCTCCGGTAATCGCAAGGGCGAGAAGTTCGTGCTGTTCGATCTGGAGGACGCCGCGACGCTGGTCGCGGTGCGCCGGCAGATCGGCTCGGACATCGATATCGACCTGCGCCTCAAGACCGCCGCCCCACCAAAGGACGCGGATCTGGAGTTGCTCGGCGCGATCGGCGACCGGGTGGTGTTCGCGACGAATCCCGATATCGCCCGGCACGCGGTGGATCAGCGGATGGTCGCGTTCATCGAAACCCTGTCCGGCAGCGTGCAACAGCTCTGGAGCGAGGGCAACTGGACGCTCGGCGTGCTGCCGGTCGGCCTGTCCTCTCGGGAGTGGGAGGGCGCGGTCGACGCGGTGCTGCGACTGTCCGGCCTGCTGCACGTGCTGCCGCCGGTGGCCGGTGGCGAGTCCGGCGAGCTGGACGCGCACGATCCGGGACGTCCGCGGGCCCGCGCCGAGGACGACGATCCGGAATACGACGAGAACCGTTCGCGCGCACGGGGTTACGACGACGAACGGCGGTATGCCGAACGTCCCGAGCCGGATCGCCGCTACGACGACCGCGACTCCGGCGACCCGGACGACCGCGCGTACTCGCCCGCGAAGTCCGCGGAATTCGATTCCGAGCGTCGCGGTTTCGACGCCGACCGCCGTGGTGCGGACGCCGACCGCCGGGCCACCGACCCGGACCGTCGCGGTTTCGACGCCGACCGTCGTGGTGCGGACGCCGAACGCCGTGGTCCCGACCCGGATCGTCGCGACTTCGATTCCGAGCGACGTGATTTCGAGATCCCGGCCGACGACTCCGACGAGGGATTCGCTCCGCTGGTCCAGGACATCGCCGGGGAATCCGAACCGCCGCAACGTCGCCCGGCCCTGGCCGTGGTGCCCGATCCGCGCAGCCGCGTGCGCCGCAACTGGCCACCGGCCGAGGAGAAGGGCCCGGAGGACCGGGGCCGGGAAACCCACGATTCCGGCGATTTCGACGAACCCGAATTCGCCGAGGACCTGCACGAGGACGAACAGTCCGAGCGTCCCGGCGGCCCGTTCCACCCCGGCTTCCGCCCCTACCAGGGACCCGCGCGATGATTGGGGCATGACCGGAACACCCGCCGCCCGCCTGCCCGGCGCGCACCGGCCCGTCGCCATGGTCACCGGCCCGAGTTCGGGGATCGGGCACGCCTACGCGACGCGGCTGGCCTCGCTCGGCTACGACCTGGTGCTGGTCGCCCGGGACGAGCAGCGGCTCACCGCTCTCGCCGACGAGCTGAGCAGGCGTTTCGACACCCATTCGGAGATCGTGCCCGCGGATCTGGCCGTCGCCGCCGACCGCGAACGGGTCGCCGCGCGCCTCGCGGAGGGCGTCGAATTCCTGGTCAACAACGCGGGCCTGGGCATCTCCGGCGAGTTCTGGACCAACGACCCCGAACGCCTGCAGGCGCAACTGGACGTCAACGTCACCGCGGTCATGCAATTGACCCGCGCCGCGCTGCCGTCGATGATCGCCGCGGCCAACGGTTCGATTGTGAATGTTGCCAGCGTCGCGGGCCTTGTTCCTGGACGTGGCTCGACCTATTCGGCGTCGAAGGCCTACGTCGTATCCTTGTGCGAAGGGCTGGCGGGCGGACTCGCGGGTACGGGAGTTCGAGTGCAGGCGCTGTGCCCCGGATTCGTCCACACCGAATTCCACGATCGGGCCGGTATCGACATGTCGTCGCTACCGAAGGCGATGTGGCTCGATGTCGAGCAGGTAGTGGCGGGTTCACTGCGTGATCTGGAATCGAACCAGGTGGTCAGCGTGCCCGGAGCCCAGTACAAGGTGCTCACCACGGTGGCCGGGATGATCCCGCGCACCCTGCTGGTCCGCGTCAACCGGACCCTGTTCAACGCACGCGGTAGGACGTAGAGCGGCCAGGCCCGCAGTGGCCGGTCGACCAGAAAGGACACGGCACACACCATGATCGAATCGACCACCGACCGGGACAGACTGGCCGAGTTGGTACGGGAACTGGCCGTCGTACACGGCCGGGTCACCCTGTCGTCGGGCAAGGAGGCCGACTACTACGTCGACCTGCGCCGCGCGACACTACATCACCAGGCCGCGCCGCTGATCGGAAAGTTGTTGCGCGAGTTGGTATCCGACTGGGAGTTCGACGCGGTCGGCGGGTTGACCATGGGCGCGGACCCGGTGGCCGGTGCGATGCTGCACGCGCCCGGGCGTCCGGTGGACGCGTTCGTGGTGCGCAAGGCCGCCAAGACGCACGGGATGCAGCGGCAGATCGAGGGCCCGGACATCGTCGGCAAGCGGGTGCTGGTGGTCGAGGACACCACCACCACCGGCAACTCCCCGCTGACCGCGGTGCGCGCGTTGCGCGAGGCCGGGGCGACGGTGGTCGGCGTGGCGACCGTGGTGGACCGGGAGACCGGCGCGGATCAGGTGATCGCCGCGGAGGGCCTGGAATACCGATCGATTCTCGGGCTCAAGGATCTCGCCCTGGGGTGACGGGGACGTCCACTGCTGTTCGTACTGGGTTAGCCTGGACGCTGATTTCCGTCGAACAGTGTGGTTGAAGGGTCGTGTGAGTCGCCTGTGGTGAGCATTGCGGTGAACAAGGGGCGTGAGAATGTCGCGATGCTCGGCATCGGTGCTTACCGGCCCACCCGGGTCGTCAGTAACGCCGAGGTCTGTGAGGTGCTCGATTCCACTCCCGAGTGGATCTTCGAGCGCACCGGAATCCGCAATCGGCGGTGGATCAGCGGCGACGAGACGCTGCGGTCGATGGCGGTCGCGGCGGGGGAGCGTGCGATCGCCAACAGCGGCGTCGAGCGTTCCCGGATCGGCGCACTGGTGCTGGCCAGTTCGAGTTGGTTGAAACTGACCCCGCACGGTGCGCCGACCATCGCCTTCGACCTGGGCATGAACGGTATTCCGGCGTTCGATCTGACCTCGGGCTGCGGCGGTTTCGGCTACGGGCTCGGGGTGGCCGCCGATATGATCCGGTCCGGTTCGGCCGACTACATCCTGGTCATCGGGGCCGAGACGATGACCGTCGGACTCGATCCGACCGATCGCGGTACCGCGATGATCTTCGGTGACGGCGCGGGCGCGGTGGTGGTCGGGCCCGCCGAGGAGAACGGCATCTCCCCGACGGTGTGGGGCAGTGACGGCGAGAACGCCGAGGCGATCGCGCAGAACATCGACTTCATGGAGTACCAGGAGAAGGCGCAGAGTCTCCAGGGTGCGGATCCGGAGACCGATCCGGTCGGCCGGATGACGTTGCGGATGGCCGGACCCCGGGTGTTCCGCTGGGCCGCGGTGACGTTGCCGCGGGCGTTGTCCTCGGCGCTGGAGTTGTCGGGGGTGGCCAAGGAGGAGATCGAGATCTTCATCCCGCATCAGGCCAACGCCCGGATCAACGATCTGATGCGCAAGAATCTCGGCCTTTCCGACGATATCCCGATGGCCAACGACATCGAGAACACCGGGAACACCTCGGCGGCGTCGATTCCGCTGGCGATGGAGGAGATGCTGGTCAGCGGGCGGGCCAAGGGCGGTCAGCTGGCGTTGCTGCTCGGGTTCGGGGCCGGGTTGAGTTATGCGGGTCAGGTGGTCCGGCTGCCACCCGCGCCGCGTGAGCCCAGTTTCTGATGCGGGGTCCGCGGGTCGCCTATCTGGCCGCGGCGGCGGTGACCGTGGCCGGTGCGCTCACCGGACGTGAGCGCTGGCAGTGGATCGGTAAGCCCGCGTTGATGCCGCTGCTGGCCGCGGATGTCGTGCGGTCCGGTGCCGCGCTGGAGTCGGCGGATCGGCGGCTGCTACTCGGTTCGCTGGCGGCCGCGACTGTGGGAGATGTGCTGCTGATCGATCCGGATGACGATCGTCGCCTGGTCGCGGGTGCGAGTGCGTTCGCGGTGATGCAGAGCGGATATTCGGCGCTGTGGTGGCGGCGGGGTGCGCGGCCGCAGGTGGCGGTCGCTGCGCCTCGGATCGCGGCGTGGTTGGGAGCCGGTGCGCTGCTGCGGGTTCGGGCTCCCCGGATCGCGTTGCCGTTGAGTGCGTACGGTGCGACGCTCGGCACGGCCGCTGTGCTGGCCTCGGATCCCGGTCTGGCTCCCGGTGCGGAAGTTGTTGCGGGCATGGCACTTCCGTCCGCCGACCCGCGCAGTCGCCTGGGCCTGGGCGCGCTGCTGTTCACCCTTTCGGACGGGCTGATCGTGGTGCGTCGCCTGTTCGCGCGGAGTACGCGTGCGCGGCGGATCAGTGAGGGCGTCATCCTGGGGACCTACGCCGCCGCGCAATACTTACTGACCGACCCCCGAGTTCACGAGCGGTAGCCGTTCCCCCGCCGAGGTGTCCGTGCGCTCGGATGGTCGGGTGCCGGATGATTCGTGTGTGCCGGAACGTCGGCCGACCCGTCCTGGTGCGCCGGACGGTGTTCGTCGGCAGGATCTGCGCGAACGACGTCCCGATGCGGGCAGCGGCGGTAATCCCTACAGGCACAGGATGATTCGGTCGCGGTCGGAGGGGTCGACGCGGATGGAGATCGTCTCGCCGACCGCGATTCTGGGGCGGTCGATCGGCGCGACGTCGAAAACGATGGTGCCGCGGTAGGTTTCGGAGCCCGGGACGTTCAGTTCCAGATCCAGCCGGGTGAGTTCGGTGTGATGGTCGGTGTGGCCGATCGGGTGTACGCCCTCGATCACGGCCCACCCTTCCAGGCCGTGCCGCAGCAGTTTCCGGTCGCTGTGCGAGGGGCGTTGCGCGTAGAGCATCCCCAGCCCGACGCAGGACCCGAACATCCCCACCAGCCCGACCATCTGGAACACCACCGTCCCCGGCGGCGTCCGATGCACCACCCACCCCAGCCACAGGCCGAGCAGGATCATGTACCCGACGGTCACACCGAGCACCGTGCGAAGTATCCGCGAGTGGTCCATGACCCACCTCCACCACCACTGTCCAGGGTAGATGCGATATCGCGTCCCGCGCGGGAAACGGCCCATCCGCGACACTGTCGAAATGTCCTGATCACGCGGTTCTCGTCGTGTTGTGTGCGGTGCCGATCGTGGGCGGTCGAGTGGACGTTCCCGGTGCCGACGGGGCAGAGTCCGAGGTCGCGGTCCGGCGTGGCGGACGCGAGCGACAGCCGTGGTCGCGACTGTGTGATCATCCATCGGTGTTGTGCACCGGAATTCGGCAGATATCGTGAGCGCGGACGAGCCCTCGGACGAGCAGGAACTTCCCGGCCCGACGGAATGGGGTGAGCATCCGCACGGGGTGGGTCCGTGGGCGCAGGAGTTCGGGACCGAACCGCCGCCCGACGCGCGGCTGGATCCGGAGTTGCTCGCGCAGGGGGATCGGCGCAATGTCGTGGACGCCTACCGGTACTGGAAGCGCGAGGCGATCGTCGCCGACATCGATGCGCGCCGACACGAATTCCATGTCGCCATCGAGAATTTCGGGCACGACGCGAATATCGGAACCGTGGTCCGCACGGCCAACGCGTTCGCCGCGGCGGCGGTGCACATCGTCGGGCGGCGGCGCTGGAATCGGCGCGGCGCGATGGTGACCGACCGGTATCAGCACCTCGAACATCACGCCGATCTCGCGGAACTGCTGGCCTTCGCCGAACGCGCCGATCTGGTCGTGGTCGCGGTCGACAACGTCCCCGGCGCGATCCCG
This sequence comes from Nocardia macrotermitis, assembly GCF_009604405.1. Classification (GTDB taxonomy): domain Bacteria; phylum Actinomycetota; class Actinomycetes; order Mycobacteriales; family Mycobacteriaceae; genus Nocardia; species Nocardia macrotermitis. The sequence goes on along the minus strand of NZ_WEGK01000026.1, from coordinate 10,184 downwards.
CTGGAAACCGCGCAACTCCCGCGCAACTGCCTGCTGTTGTTCGGTCAGGAGGGGCCGGGGGTGACCGAGCAGGCCAAATCCGCGGCGGTGATGACGGTCTCGATCGCGCAGTTCGGTTCCACCCGCAGCATCAACGCCGGGGTCGCGGCGGGTATCGCCATGCACGCCTGGATCGCGCAGCACGCGGACCTCACCCGGGCCTGGTGAAACGGGCCGTGACCGGCCGGGGCGATCGCGGATACGAGACGGTTGCGTAACGAATCGGGCGCGAAAACTGAGCTTCTGCTGGCACTATGGAAGGTATGAGTGCGTCCAGCGACGATGTACCCGCACCACAGCGTGCCCGGTCCGCGGCAGGCGCCGCGGCCGACCCGACGGCCGCGGAGTGGTCGCGCCGGGCCGATTTGGCCGAATCCGCCCTCGTCTCGCGCAATATGCGCAGGTTGTGGGGTCTGCCGGGGACCGAACTGGGCGTCGTCGGCTGGCCCGCGGTGCTGCGCGAGAGCCTCTTCCTCACCTGGAACTACTGGTGGCAGGCCCATCTGATCGATTGCGCGGTCGATGCCGCCAACCGGGAGCCCACCGCGGCCCGGGTGCGTCGGGTGGCGGCGCTGGCGCGCGGGCATCGTCTGCGCAACATCACCGGCTGGACCAACAACTACTACGACGACATGGCCTGGCTGGCGCTGGCCCTCCAGCGCGCCGAACACATTCGCGGCGTCACCGATGTGCGCGGCGGACTCGTCGCGCTGGAGAAGGCGTTGACCACCGGCTGGCAGCCGCAGATCGGCGCACTCCCGTGGCGTAAGGGTGCGGATTACTACAACACCCCGGCCAACGGCCCGGCCGCGATCGCGCTGGCCCGCTTCGGCCGCTACACCCGCGCCGCCGAGATCGCCGACTGGCTGGACAAGAATCTGCGCGACAGCGAGACCGGCCTGATCCTGGACGGGGTGCATCTGCCCTCGGATCGGATGGAGCGCAACGTCTTCACCTACTGCCAGGGCGTCGTACTGGGCCTGGAAACCGAATTGGCCGTGCACACAGGCGAATCCGTGCATGTGGACCGGGTGCGCGCGTTGGTCGCCGCCGTTGCGGAACATATGACCGACCGCGGCGTCGTCACCGGTGGCGGCGGTGGCGACGGCGGTCTCTTCAACGGAATCCTGGCGCGCTACCTCGCCCTGGTCGCCCTGCTGCTGCCCGGTGAGGACCCCGACCGCGCCCAGATCCGGCGGCAGGCGGCCGCGATCGTCACCGCCTCGGCCCGCGCGGCCTGGGACCACCGCCTCGAGGTGGAGGGCGAACCACTGTTCGGCGCGGTCTGGGCCGAATCGGCGAAACTCCCCGTCGGCACCGCGGGCGCGGCGAAGTTCACCGCGAACGGATCGGTCACCGCCTCCAGCACCCCGGAGCGCGACCTGTCGGTGCAGCTGTCGGGCTGGCTGCTGATGGAGGCCGCGTACACGGTCACCGCCGCCGGGTTCTGAACACCTGGCGGGTGGACCGCCGCGGGGGTGAGTCCGCGGCTCGGTCCGCGCGCGGTCACCGACCGCTCAGGCGGCGTCGCCCTCGGAGCACATGGACTCGGGGCGGTCGAGGTCGAATTCCTCGGCGGGACGGGACATTTCGACGCGGTACTGCCGGATGCCCAGGGCGGTTCCGATGATCAGGCAGGCCACCAGCGTGCCGATCACGGTCGGCATCAGCCAGGACACCTTGCCCAGGAAACCGCCCGCGTAGAAGCCGATCAGCAGCAGCACCGGCGCCCAGATGATCGCGCCGATCGTGCTGGCGAGGGTGTAGCGGCGGTGATCCATCCGCGCGGCCCCGGCCACCAGCGGGCACAGCGTGCGGATCCACGGAATCCAGCGCGCCACCAGCACGGCCAGGAACCCGTGCCGATGCAGCATCTCAGTGACCCGGGTCAGATTCCGGGTGTTGATATATCGCCCGTCGCGCCGGGCCACCAGTTTGTGCCCCGTCCGATGCCCGATGACGTACCCCACCTGATTACCCGCGATCGCGGCGATCATGGTGGCCACGGCCAGCGCCCACACCTGGGTGCTGCCGGTCTCGTGCGAGGCCAGCACGATCCCGGCGGTGAGCAGCATCGAGTCACCGGGCAGGAACAGGCCGATGATCAGGGCGCATTCCAGGAATACGAAGATCAGGACGATCGTCCATACCAGCATCGGCCCAGCGGACTCCAGCGGTTCCATACCGCCGAGCGCGAGGGTTACAGGGGTGTTCGGCAAGGTGTCAGCGCAAGGATTCGTTCGTCGGAACAACGTCGGATTCGGTCTCGAGCACGGGCTCGTGGTTACGGAGCTTCTTCGCGACCGAGATGATGCCCGGCAGGATCGAGACGAGCACGATCAGCATGAAGATCGCCTCGACGTGGTTCCGGATGAACTCCACATTGCCCAGCCAGAAGCCCAGGATGGTGATGCCGCCGCCCCACGCGATACCGCCGACGATGTCGAAGGTCAGAAACTTGCGGTACTCCATCTGGGACACGCCCGCCAACACCGGCATGAAGGTGCGCACGATCGGCACGAAACGACCCAGGATGATGGTCTTGGGCCCGTGCTTCTCGAAGAACGCGTGCGTTTCGGTGATGTAGCGCTGCTTGAAGAAGCGCCCGTCCTGTTTGTGGAACAGCGCGGGGCCGATGGCCCGCCCGATCCAGTACGCACACTGATCGCCGAGGATCGCCGTGATGGCCGCGGCGGGCAGCAGCACATAGATCGAGACCGGTGGGTGCGTGTACGCCGCGAGCATGCCGCCGGTGAACAGCAGCGAATCGCCCGGCAGGATCGGGAACAGCAGCCCCGTCTCGATGAAGACGATGACCAGGATCGCCGGCAGCACCGCATTGCTCAACCAGGTCTCGGTGAGCAGATGCATCGGATCGAGCAGCCCCTTGATTCCGGAGCTACTCGCAAGAACGTCGGTAATGGCCAGCGCGGTCACGGCAACCACAGTACCGGCCCCCGGGCTATCACATCGACCCGTGCCGAATTTGCCGTGGTGGACCGGGTGCGGGTACGGCGGTACCACCTTCCGGAGCGCGGGCCCGGCACCTTAGGGTGAGAGGGGACAGATGTTTCTTCCCACCACGGAGGTCCTAGTGCCCATTGCGACTCCGGAGGTCTACGCCGAGATGCTCGGTCGGGCCAAAGAGAACTCCTTCGCATTCCCCGCGATCAACTGCACGTCCTCGGAGACGATCAACGCGGCGATCCGCGGTTTCGCCGAGGCCGGTAGTGACGGCATCATCCAGTTCTCCACCGGTGGAGCCGAATTCGGTTCGGGGCAGGGCGTGAAGGATATGGTCGTCGGCGCCACCGCGCTGGCGGAGTTCGCGCACGTGATCGCCGCGAGGTACGACGTCACCATCGCGCTGCACACCGACCACTGCCCCAAGGACAAGCTGGACACGTTCGTGCGCCCGCTGATCGCCATCTCCCAGGAGCGGGTGAAGGCCGGGCAGCACCCGCTGTTCCAGTCGCACATGTGGGACGGTTCGGCGATTCCGATCGACGAGAACCTGGAGATCGCCAAGGAACTGCTGAAGCAGACCGCCGCCGCGAACATCATCCTCGAGGTCGAGATCGGCGTCGTCGGCGGCGAGGAGGACGGTGTCGAGGCGGAGATCAACGAGAAGCTCTACACCTCCTCCGAGGACTTCCGCAAGACCATCGACGCGCTGGGTTCCGGGGAGAACGGCAAGTACCTGCTCGCCGCGACCTTCGGCAATGTGCACGGGGTGTACAAGCCGGGCAACGTCGTGCTCAAGCCCGAGGTGCTCGCCGAGGGCCAGCGGGTGGCCGCGGCCAAGCTGGGGCTGGGCGAGGGTTCGAAGCCGTTCGACTTCGTCTTCCACGGCGGTTCGGGCTCGCTGAAATCCGAGATCGACGACTCGCTGAAGTACGGCGTGGTGAAGATGAACGTCGACACCGACACCCAGTACGCGTTCACCCGCCCGATCGCCGGGCACATGTTCGCCAACTACGACGGTGTGCTGAAGATCGACGGCGAGGTCGGCAACAAGAAGACCTACGACCCGCGCAGCTACCTGAAGAAGGCCGAGACCTCGATGGCCGAGCGCGTTGTCGAGGCGTGCAACGACCTGAAGTCGGCGGGTAAGTCGGTCAGCGCGAAGTAGCGCGAGACACGATCTGCTCCCCGCCTCTTCGAGATTTCGGCGTGTCGTCGTCTCCGGGAGGCTTGTGTGTCGGGCCGACGATTGGCCCTCCGCGACTCGGCGGGTCGTCGGGTGCCGGGACGGGCCGACAGCTGGCTCGTCCGCCTCTCCGCGATTCAGCCGGTCGTCGGGTGCGGCGAGGCTTGGCGTGTCGGGCTGGCAGTTGGCTCCTCCGCCTCTCCGCGACTCAGCGGGTCCTGGGGTGCGGTGAGGCTTGCGTGTCGGGCCGACAGTTGGCTCCTCCGCCTCTCCGCGACTCAGCGGGTCGTCGGGTGCGGGAAGGGTTGCGTGTCGGGCCGACAGTTGGCAATGTTGTTTGGTTCTGGGCGTACCCGGTGAGTTACCGATGTTCTCGCGAGATCAGTTGTTGCGCGGGCAGCGGGGCTTGTAGGTGTCGCGCGACCTGCGTTGTCGGATGGCGGTAGGGTGCGCTCGGATTCGGGCGTTCTCGGCAACTCGTCGATGGGCGTGCGCGATCGGATATTGCGCGGGTCCGCCGGGGTCACGGTATTCGTGACCCCGGCGGGACTGTGTCCTAGCGGCTAGGCGGGGTAAAGGTGTCACACAGCTTGGATGTGCGGGTGCTCGGGCCCGTGCGGTTGATGATCGACGGTGCGCCCGTCGCGGTCGGTGGGCCCAAGCCGCGGGCGTTGCTGGCGGCGTTGACGGTGAATCGGCGGCGGGCGGTGTCCTCGCAGGCGCTGGCCGACATCGTCTGGAACGAGGATCCGCCGGACTCGTATCAGGCCAGTTTGCAGGTGTTCGTCTCGAATATCCGTAAGACGCTGCGTAATTCGGGTCTGGATCCGGCGACGGTGTTGCGCACCGAGTCGGCGGGGTACCGGCTGGAGATCCCGGACACCGGATGCGATCTGGGGCGGTTCGACGCGGCGCGGCGGGCCGGTGCGGAGGCCGTGACGGCGGGGGATCATCGCGGGGCGTCGGAGTTGTTCGGCACGGCGCTGGCCGAGTGGAGCGGTAAGGCGCTGGACGATCTGTCCGGCCTGCATTTCGCCGAGAGTTTCGCGACCGCGATGGACGAGGAGCGGCTGCTCGTCGCCTCGGCCCGGATCGATGCCGAAATCGCTTGTGGGCGTGCGTCTTCCGTGGTCGGCGAACTGGTGTCGATGACCGGCGAGCATCCGCTGCGAGAGCCGCTGTGGGTGCAGCTGATCACCGCGCTGTACCTGTCCGGGCGGCAGGCCGACGCGTTGGAGGCGTGCCGCCGGGTGCGCGCGGTGCTGGCCGACGAGCTCGGTATCGATCCGGGTCCGGCGCTGGCCGAACTCGAACAGCGGGTGCTGCGGCAGGAACCGTTGAACACCGTCGATCTCGCCAAGGTCGAGCGGCTGGCGCAGGCGATGACCGAGACGGTCACCGAGACGCCGCGTTCGGCGCGTTCGGGTCGGCTGCGGCTGCCCGACGGACGCGCGGTCCCGATTCCCAAGGGCGGCTTGAAGATCGGCCGCATGACCGACAACGATCTGGTGCTCGACGACCCGAAGGTCAGCCGGTATCACGCGCACATCCTGCCGAGCCGGGCCGGGCTGCTGATCAAGGATCTGCATTCGGCCAACGGCATCTACATCAACGAGGAGCCGATCGACAGCGGTTCGGTGCTCGCCGACGGTGATGCGGTGCGGATCGGGGCGACGATCCTGCGGTTCGAGGGATCCTCGGACGCGCCGCCCACCGCCGCGTTGACACCTGTTGCGACGTAAGAGTTTTCGGGGTTCTACGACGGGTCAGGGCGTCGGGCTGCCGGGTGCGCAGGCCACGCCGGTGCCCTTCGGGTCGAGCGCGGTGCTGTAGCCGGGCTGCGAGGGATACAGCGGGGCCTTGCCCGCCGCGCGCACAGCGGCGCAGTTCGGATACCAGACCAGGGTGTTCTGGTCGTCGGAGGTGTTCTGCGACGGGCTGATCGTGCCCTGATTGTTCACGGTGAATCCGCTGCCGCCCGCGCTCGAACCGCCGGTACCGGCGCCCGAACCGGGTGCGGCCAGGGCCGCGGCGGGTGCGACGAGACCGAGCAACCCGGCTGCGGCGACGACGGGAATCATGCGGCGAAATGCTGGAATCTTCACGGCGGCAATCCTGAACACTGCGATCGGTCGAATATTTCGCCTCAACTCTAGGCGCTGTTCCTGAGAACGAGTCGGTACCGCGAGGTCGTGGGACCCGCATGCCGTGTGCCGCACGAGTGCCATCGACAGTGGGCCGCGTCCGCTTCGCGCTGGGAGCGTGAGGATGCTGCCTGCCTCACCGGAGCGAACGGCCGGGCCGAACGGGCGGCCGAAAATTCCGCTTCGCGCTGGGAGCGGAGGATGCCGCCTCTGCCTCGCCGGAGCGAACGGCCGGGGCGAACGGGCGGCCGAAAATTCCGCCGGAACTCCAGTAGGGTCTGGTCGCGGGAGAAACGTGCCAGTGGGGGAGCGAGGGGTTGGACTGTATGGCCAAGCGGCTGTTCGCTGTCGTCGGGACGGTCGTCGTCGGGGTGTTGGGCATACCGCCCGTGGTGCACGCCGATCCGGTCGCGGTGGCCGGAATCGGGCCGTGCGCAACCGATCCGGTGCCCACACACGCCTCGCTGGTGCCGAAGACGCTGGAAGTTCCGGTGCCGTATCCGGTGGTCACCGTGGATCCGGGGCCGCAGCCGTCCGGGCCGGTCAGGCGGACCGATATGACGTTGCCCGCCAACCCCTGCACCGATCCGTGCCCAGATCTGACCGACACTCCCACACCGTCGCCGAGCCTGCTGCAACGCCTCGGCCTGCCCGATGTGCTGGTGAACCCCAAACCGTTCTATTTCGCGCTGCCGCCGGGCCCGTCACCGCACACCGGCCCGCCGCCGCCCGCGCAGCAGCATCCGCCGACCGAGCCGGGCGCGCAGACCGCGGCCCGGCCCGCACCGCGGGTCGGCGAGGTGCGGGAGGTGGCCAAGGAGACCGGCGCGAATTCGGTCAATCGCACCGACAAACGCTGGCAGGTGTACGGCACCGATCTGGGCATCTCGTGGGAGAGCGCGCCCGGTGAGGTGGCGATGGCGTTCGGCGACACCGTGGGCGTCGGCTTCCATCCGCCGGGCGGGATGGGGCAGGACTGGCGCAGTAATGTGTTGGCGTTCAGCAGGAATCGCGATCTGAGTCACGGCGCGATCTTCGATCGGATGGTCACCGACGACCGGTGTCACGCCGCCGAGGTGCTGGACAGTCGCAAGAAGGACAACATCGAGATCACCACGATCCCGACCTCCGGTTTCGCGCTCGGATCGCGACAGTTCCTGAGCTACATGTCGATTCGCACCTGGAACAGCGCGCCGGGCACCTTCTTCACCAACTACGGCGGTATCGCCTACTCCGACGATCACGGCCGGACCTGGACCAAGGACCCCTACGCGCACTGGGACGACATCTTCGGATTGGCGAATTTCCAAGTGGCGGCGATGGTTCCGCAGGGTGACTACGTCTACATGTTCGGCACGCCCAACACCCGCCTGGGCGCGGTCGGGCTGGCCCGGGTGCGAAAAGACCAGGTGCTCAACACTTCCGCGTATCAGTACTGGCACGAGGGCGCGTGGACGCCGGTCGGCGGGGCCGCCTCGGCCACACCCGTGGTGCAGGCCCCGGCCGGTGAACTGTCGGTGCGTTACGACCCCGCGCGGCAGGTCTGGCAGATGAGCTACCTCGACACCGCCAAGGGCGCAATCGTGCTGCGCGAAGCGAATTCACCCCAGGGCGTCTGGTCCGAGAGCACGCCGACGGTCAGCATCTCGCGCTATCCGGAACTCTACGGCGGCTTCATCCACCCGTGGTCCACCGGCTCGGACCTCTACTTCACCATCAGCACCTGGAGCGACTACAACGTCTATCTGATGCACGCGCAAATCAACTGAGTTCCGCCAGCTCCGACACCAAGGTCGCGCAGTTCCGCCAGCGCTGACACCGGGGCACCCAGTTTCGACGCCCCCTCGGCCGGGAGCTGACGCCGTCGGCGGTCTCGACGGCGATCAGTTCTCAGGCGAAAGTGTTCAGCCGTCGAGTTTGCCGTTCATCACGACCCCGGTGAACGCTGTCCACTCGTCGGCAGTGAAGACCAGCGCAGGTCCGGCCGGATTCTTCGAGTCGCGCAAACCCACGTGGCCGGCCTTCAACCAGGCAACTTCGACACAATCGGTCTTCGCTCCGGAACGCGACGACTTGAACCAGCGTGCGTTAGTCAGGTCGATATTCACTGGTCGTATCTCCTTGCGATCTTTCTGAGACGGTCTCGGGATTCTTGTTCCCCCAGCGCAGAGCGTTGCAGAGTCTCGTGGACGGCGCGGAAGTGCCTCACCTGATCTTCTCCTTCGAAAAACTCTGCGCCAACCGTGGTTTCGGCGAAAACCACTGTCGGCTCACTGTCGGGAAAACCCAGCATGGTGTATGGAGTAACAATCAGTCCAGTCGGAAATCCGACGTTGTGCTTCAGCAGCTGTATCGAGATGTTGTCTCTCGTACTCAGGTCCGCGACGTGATAACACTGTGCGGCCATCTGCCGGTCGGTTCCGACTCCGAGCGCCGTGAACAAGATTTCACTCAGGAGGAAGCTCGCCCGGACAGGACCATGGGAACGAGTGAGGATAGCGGCTCGCTGGATCCGGAATCCGATGCGGCGTTCGATCTCCGCTTCGGACGCGGTGCTGCCGTCGACGTCCCGTTGCATCGCCCGTACGTAGTCCGGAGTCTGCAACAGTCCCGGAACCGCAAGTGACTGATAGGCGATCAGTTGTGACGCAACGGATTCCAGTTCGATGTAGGTGCTGTAGCCCGGGTCGATCAAGTCCTTGTGCTCCTGAAGCCACATGGACATCTTCCCGTCCTGCGCGAGGGACTGAAGATATTTCGTGCGGGCCGCCTTCAGCCCATACCACGCGCAGAGATGATCGGTAATGGCTCGGAGCTTGCTCTCCTGCTGTCCGTTCTCGACTCGACTGAGTACGGTTCGGCTGTAGTCGGTTCGGGCCGCGAGTTGGTCCAGGGTCAGGCCGTTCTCGATTCGCAGATCCTTGAGCTGCTTACCGAGCTGGCGGCGCGCGAGAGTTGTCCCGCTCAGATCCGGCTTGGGTGGCATCTCACCTCCTGATCGTTTCCCAGTTTCTGACATGCTGTTTCCCTCTTCAGGAAACACTATAGGGAGTCCGGAGGAGACGAGCTGGGCATTCGGCAGATTTTGGGAATCCCTGACAGAAACTTCCCGACAGTCCGTGGTGAGAGTCACGCTGTTGTCATGACACAGCAAACCGAAGACCTCACGGTTGGTCAGGTCCGCGTACTCAGGGCTCTGAACTGTGGAGGGGTACTTACGAACTGGCAGATTCGACGTGCGACGAGTCTGCATCGCTTCGAAGTTCGACGGGTGGTTACGAACTTGTCCAGTCGCGGACTGATCGTGGTTCGAAGCTACGACAAGCGTTGCAGCATAACCGATTCGGGCCGCAATACACTCGCGGCCTGCTCGCTGACCTGCGGAAGGTTGGGAGCGGATGTCTGACTGCATGTATCATCCACTGCTGCAACGTCTTTCGGGCAAAGGAATGTGCCCGTTGTTCACGACGTCGACGACGTGGATTCTACTGGGTCTGCTCATCGTCGTGTTGACGGGATTCATCGCCTACGAGTGCCGCCCCGAATCGAGTCGATCCCGTCGGAGAACGCCGCGCCGCCGCTGGAAAATGCGGCGCAGGTGAAGTCATGACACTGGAGCCCTCCGCGATCGTGGCGATCAACCCGTCGCTGTGCGGCGGTCGGCAACACCTATACGAGAGGGCGCTGTACAGACTTGCTGTCAGGCTCGGATATCTGGTTCTAGCCTCGCGCATTCACCGGAATTCCGACACCGTGTGTCGGTATGAGGAAAGGGTGCTCTGACCTGCGATAATTCGAGTTGTCTAGGTTCGAATATGGCAGTTGCAGGAGCACCCTTTCGGTGAGTCAGT
>NZ_WEGK01000025.1 GCF_009604405.1 Nocardia macrotermitis | reverse complement strand
ACCGGACCAAGCGAGGTGACCGCCCCTGAAATAACGACCCCCACCCGCAAGAGGGTGGGGACTTTCCCTGGCCACCAGTGGATACCTCACTTGGCCACCAACGGCGACTTCCATATGGCCATTGACACCCGGGGTGTGCTGGTTGAGATTGCGCCTGGGGTGTTGGGTCGAGGTTGCACCCAGGGCGCGTTGGTCGAGACTGCGTCCAGGGTGCATTGGTGAGATTGCTCAGGGTGCGGGACGGCGGTTGTGGATCCAGCGGGCCGGTTGCCAACGGGCGGGTTGCCAAGCGGATATCGGGGGCGGCTTCGATGACGACGTTGACGATGCGTTCGAGCAGGTGGGTCGAGGGGAGCGCGGATCTTCCGGTAGCGCGCATAGGCTGGGTTCATGACCGATTCGTGGCTGCGGGCGCTGGAGGGCAGGATCGACGGCGAGGTCGACGCCGGGGCGCGGCGGCGGGCGGAGTACTCCTCGGATGCTTCGAACTATCGGGTGCCGCCGACGGCGGTGGTCTTCCCGCGTGGGGACGCGGATGTGGCGGCGGTAGTGGCCGCGGCGCGCGAGGAGGGGGTGCCGGTGACCGCGCGTGGTGCGGGGACGTCGGTGGCGGGCAATGCGATCGGTACCGGCCTGGTCCTGGACTTCAGCAGGTATATGTCCGAGATACTCGAGGTGGATACCGAAAGTCGTTGCGCGCGAGTGCAGCCCGGTGTGGTCCTGAGTACGCTACAGCGCCGCGCCGGCGAGTCCGGTTTGCGTTTCGGCCCGGATCCGTCCACTCAGAATCGTTGCACCCTGGGCGGCATGATCGGCAACAATGCCTGCGGCCCGCACGCGATGGCGTGGGGCCGGACCTCGGATTCCGTGCGTGAGCTGCGCATACTCGACGGCACCGGTACCGAGCGACTACTCGGCGCGGGCCTCTCCACGATCCCGGGCCTCGATGAATTCACCCGATCCCGGCTCGCGGTGATCCGCACCGAACTGGGCCGATTCGAACGGCAGGCATCGGGATACGGCCTGGAACATCTACTGCCCGAACGTGATCCGTCCGCCGCACGCGCGTTCGTCGGCACCGAGGGCACCTGCGGTCTGCTGCTGGAAGCCTCGGTGACGCTCGTCCCGGTACCCCGTGCGACGGTCCTGGTGGTACTCGGCTATCCCGACATGCCCACGGCCGCAGACGATGTCGCGACGATCACCGCGGTCGCCCCGATCGCGGTGGAGGGTATCGACGCCCGGCTCGTGGACGTCGTGCGCGCCCATCGCGGCACGGTCCCCGAACTGCCCGACGGCCGGGGCTGGCTGTTCGTCGAATGCGCGGGCGACACCGCCGCCGAGGCCCGCGACCTCGCGGCCAGGCTCTGCCGCACCGCCCACGCGACCGACAGCCGCATTGTCACCGATCCCGCTGTGGCAGCACGCCTGTGGCGAATCCGGGCCGACGGCGCGGGCCTGGCCGGACGCACTCCCGACGGCCGCCCCGCCTGGCCGGGCTGGGAGGATGCCGCGGTGCCGCCCGAGAATCTGGGCGCTTACCTGCGCGACTTCGAGGAGTTGATGCGTTCGCACGAGGTGGACGGCCTGCTCTACGGCCACCTCGGTGACGGCTGCATCCACGTCCGGCTGGATCTGCCGATAACCGATGCGCCGCAACGTTTCCGGGATTTTCTCACCGACGCCGCCGATCAGGTCGTCCGCCACGGCGGCTCGCTGTCGGGCGAACACGGTGACGGCCGCGCCCGCTCGGAACTGTTGTCCCGCATGTACTCCCCGGCCGCACTCGACGCCTTCGCCGGATTCAAAACGCTGTTCGACCCGGACGACATCCTCAATCCGGGAGTCCTGGTGCGCCCCAACCCGATCGATGCGGACCTGCGCCTCACCGGCCTGCGCGCGACACCTTCCGCGGGCGGATTCGCCTTCCCCGCGGACGGCGATATCGGCACCGCCGTGCACCGCTGCGTCGGAATCGGCAAGTGCCGCGCGGACTCTCGTGCGACGGGCGGTTTCATGTGCCCGTCCTACCTGGCGACCGCCGACGAGAAGGACAGCACCCGCGCCCGCGCCCGCGTCCTCCAAGAGGTCGTGCGCGGCGACCTGGACTGGCGCTCGGACGCGGTCGCGCAATCACTGGACCTGTGCCTGTCCTGCAAGGCATGCGACGCGGACTGCCCGGCCGGAATCGACATGGCCACCTACAAATCCGAAACGCTGTACCGCCGCTACCGGCGCAGACTCCGCCCGATCGATCACTACGCGCTGGGCTGGCTACCGCGCTGGCTGGGTCTGGGCGTGCGTGTGCCACGGGTGTTCAATGCCGTCGCCGGCTTCGCGCTGTTGCGCCGGATCGGTTTCCGAGCGGCCGGTATCGATCCCCGACGCGAGATTCCGGCGTTGGCGGACAAGAGCTTTCGCCGAATGTGGACCACCCGCCGCGGCAAGCGCTCACCCGCGGAACCGGGCGTGATGCTGTGGATCGACAGCTTCACCGACGCCTTCGACCCCGAAATAGCTTGGGCAGCAGTAGAACTCATCGAATCACTGGGCCATCGGGTACACCTCCCCGAACGCCGCGTCTGCTGCGGTCTCACCTGGATCAGCACCGGCCAACTCGACGGCGCACGCACCCGGCTGCGCGCCACCCTGGACGCCCTGGACGCCCACGTCCGCGCGGGCGGCATCGTGGTCGGCCTCGAACCCTCCTGCACCGCCGCACTGCGGTCGGACCTGCCCGCCCTACTCCCCGACGACCCGCGCGCCGAGCCCACCGCGCGTGCGGTGCGAACCCTGGCGGAATTCCTCGCCGCGGACCCCGGCTGGCAATCCCCGGACCGCACCGGACATCGGGTGGTGGTGCAACCGCATTGTCATCAGTACGCGGTCATGCGATATGACGCCGATCGCGAAATACTCCGCGGAACCGGTGCCACGGTGACCGAAGTTTCCGGATGCTGTGGACTTGCTGGGAATTTCGGTATGCAGCACGGCCATTACGACATTTCGGTCGCGGTGGCCGAGAACGGATTGCTGCCCGCATTGCGGAAGGACACCGCCGCGCAGTTCCTCGCCGACGGGTTCTCCTGCCGCACCCAGGCCGCCCAACTGGCCGGCCGATCGGCCACCCATCTCGCGCAGTTCCTGCTCGACCGGCCGGATTCGCGGTAGTGCGCACCCGGCCTCGGTCACGGGTGCGCACGAATCCGGGCTCAGCTGCCGAACGGCAGGGTGCCCGGTGCGATCTGGTAGCCGGAGCTCCCGGCGAAGATTCCACCCCAGATGTTCAGCAGCTGATTCAGAACTGTCGTGAGCATTCGCGTCCTCCGTCACAATTGTGCCGACCGATTGCTGGATCATGAATCGGCGACTTGATGAATCCTTTCAGAAATCGCACCCTATGACAGTCGCGTTACAGTCCGCCGCTTCCGGGGGCGTATCGATCGGGTCTGAAATCGCCTTTTCCGAATAGGTGGGTGATGCATGTCACTACCTCCGAGTCGGGTGCATCCGCCCGTGTCCCGGGCATGGCGCACAATGTTCCGGTGGAATCGAGGGTCGACGCGCAGCGCACGGTGAGCTCGGAGCTGCCGATCGATCTGGCGGCCACGCTCGCGCCCCTGCGTCGCGGCGGCTCCGATCCGTGCCACACCACCACCGCGGACGGCGCGCACTGGCACGTCTCGCGCATGCCGAGCGGCCCGGTCACCTATCGGCTCGCGCAGTCCGGGCCGCGCGCGGTGGCGGCGCGGGCGTGGGGTCCCGGCGCGACCGAATTCGTCGAACAGCTGCCGCGGATGCTGTGCCTCGACGAGGACCTCACCGATTTCGCCCCGGAGCATCCGAAGATCGCCGAGGCGCACCGCCGCTTCCCGGGCCTGCGCATGCTGCGTACCGGGCTGATCTTCGAATCACTGGTCCCGGCGGTTCTCGAGCAGCGGGTGCACACGGTCTCCGCGCGGGCCTCCTGGCGGCGGCTGGTGGGCAAATTCGGCGATCGCGCCCCCGGCCCGACGCCGATACCCATGCGCATCCCGCCCGACGCGCACACCTGGCGGCACATCCCGTCCTGGGAGTATCACCGCGCGAACGTCGATCCACAGCGTTCGAAGACGATCGTGCTGGCCGCGCGCATGGTCGACAAACTCGAACAGGCCGCCGACCTCGACCCCACGGCCGCCGCCGACCGGCTGCGCATGGTCCCCGGCATCGGCGTGTGGACCGCCGCGGAGATCGCCCAGCGCGCCCTGGGCGACCCGGATGCGTTGTCGGTCGGCGACTTCCATCTCGCGTCGATCATCGGCTGGACCCTGCTCGGCCACCCGATCGACGACGACGCCATGGTCGAATACCTGGAACCCCTTCGCCCACACCGCTATCGGGCGGTCCGCCTGCTGGAGATCTCCGGCCAGGCCCGCAAGCCGAAATTCGGGCCACGCACGCCGCTGGTCGACATCAGTCGAATCTGAACAGCGGCAACATCTTTCGTCCGTTAGGTCGCAGCACTCGAATATCGGCGGTGAGCAACTCGCCCGAGTTGCGGAGCCCACCAGGTTCCGTCGCAGCGTTATCGATCACTCATCGCGGAATTACCCGCGGCGACAGCACTATCGAGCGCCTCGGGCACCGGCGTCCGGCCGAGATACATCTCCGACAGAATCGGCGTGATGAGGTCGTAGGCCGCCGCGAACCCGGCCCCGCTGCCCCCGTCGATCCGTGGGCCGTCGAGCACATCGAAGAACGGCGAGACGTCGATCCCCTTGTGTGCCCAGTAATCTCGATATACCCGCTGATCGGCGACGACCGCCGGGATGGTCGCGCCGGAGGTGGCCAGGTAGCGGTTGCCCTCGGCGCTGCCGAGCCAGGTCAGCAGGCGACGCACCGCGTCCGGATGACGTGTCGCCGCATTGCCCGCGAGGCCGATCGCGTTGTCGGTACTGACCCGTCCGGCGGGCCCGGCGGGAATCATCGCGATACCCCACGGGAATTTCGCCTGCTGTGCGATCGTCGCCAGGTTGTAGGTGCCGGATTGGAACAGCGCCATCTTCCCTTGCAGGAAGGCATTTCTGGTGAAATCCGCGTCGTTGCCGGTATCGGCCGCCGAGGGTGCGAGCTTGCCGGCGATCAACCGGACCAGATAGCCGAACGCCTGTCGCCCCTGCGGACCGTCGAAGACGAACCGATCATCCGGCCCTTGCAGCCGCCCACCGGCCGACCCCAGGAACGGCAGTTCGACGGATTGAAAGTCGTTGCCCGCGTTGTACGCCCACGGCGCGACGGCCGCGAGCCGGCGCAGCATCGGCGCGAACGTATCCCCGTCACCACCCCAGCGCAGTCCGGACAATGCGGCGGGATCGATGTGCGCGGCCGCGAGCAGCGTCCGGTTGTAATACACCGCCGTCCCGCCGTCCACGAATTGCGGTACCGCCCAAAGCTTTCCGTCTCGGCTGAACTGCGTGACCGCGGAGGTGTCCCAGGCCCGCGCGGCATCGGCCCCGAGTAGCGCGCCGACATCCAGCAGCCGACCAGAATCCGCGTAATCCTCGAAAGTATTGGTCCAGAACACGTCGTCGGCGGTACCCCCGGCCACATCCAGCCGCAGTTTCTGCTGATAGGAAGCCCACGGCACCACCGTGATCCGTACTTCCACATCCGGATTCGCGCGCTGGAACGCGTCGAGCGAGGCCCGATAGGCGGGGATGAAACTCTCGTCCCAGATCCGCATCCGCACCACGGTGCGTCCCGAACTGCCCTCGGAATGTCCGAGCCACAGCGCCGCCGCGATCAGCAGTACCGCGCTGAGTACCAGGGCCAGCACGACCCGGGTCGAGGACTTCGGGGATATCCTTGCCGCGCTGATCATTTGAGCCCCGTCGTGGCGATCGATCGCAGGACCTGACGCTGGAACACGATGAACAGCAGCACCAGCGGCACGATCGCCAACGTGGTCGCGGCCATCACCAGTGTCCACTGCGCGCTGTATCGGGTCTGCAACGTCGCGGTCGAGACGGTCAGCACCTGCCAGGTGTCACCGCTGCTGGCCACCAGCGGCCACATGAAGCTGTTCCACTGTGTGACAACGGTGATCAGCGCCAACGTCGCCAGAATCGGCCGGCTCATCGGCACCATCACGTGCACCAGGATGTCGAGGGTGTTCGCGCCGTCCAGCCGCGCCGCGCCGAGCAGCTCCTCCGGGATGGACCGGAAGTATTGCCGCAGTAGGAATATCGCGTACGGCGAGGCGAAGACGAACGGAAGTATCAACGCCCAGAACGTGTTCAGCCAACCGAGCTTCGCGAACATCAGGTACAGCGGGATCAGGGTGACCATCGAGGGCACCATCATGGTCGCGAGGTAGATCCAGAACAGGATGTCGCGCCCGGGAAATTCGGTGCGCGCGAACGCATATGCCGCCAGGATCGAGGTGATCAGTTGCCCGCCGGTGATGAAGGCCGTCATCAGCGCGGTCACCAGCACGGCCCGGCCCAGGCCCCCGCTCAGGACGGTGCCGAAATTGTCCCCGGTCACCGGATTCGGCAGTGCCAGTGCCGATCCGGTCGCGAACTGGTCCGGAGTCTTCACGGCGGTCAGCGCGCTGAGTACCAGCGGCGCGACGGTCAGCAGGGCTCCGGCGATCAGCAGCAGATAGACCACCCCACTCCGCAGCCAGGCCTGTGTCACGAAAGACCCTGTGCGAGAAGGGATGACAACCGACTCAGTACTCATGAACCGTCCGATCCCGGAAGTAGCGATGCTGTACGACGGTGATCACGAACATCACCGCGAACACCACCAGCGCCATCACCGCGGCACGTCCCGGCCGTGCGGCTACGAACGCCTCGTCGAAGATCCGCATCGCCACCACATCCGTGCGATGCCCAGGCCCGCCCTTGGTCAGCGCGTACACGGTGTCGAAGGTCTGAAACGCCGTCAGCACCCCGGTGACCAGCACGAAGAACATCGTCGGCCGCAGCAGCGGCAAGACCAGCCAGCGCGTCCGCCGCCATCCGCTCGCCCCGTCCAGCGCGCCCGCGTCCAGGATCTCCGGCGGAATCGCCCGGATCCCCGCGACGAAGAACAGCGCCACATACCCGAAATTCGACCAGACACTCACCGCCGCAACCGATGGCAGCGCCAGCGCGGGTTCGGACAGCCACTCGATCCGTCTCCCCAGCACCGCATCGATCGCCCCGCCACTCGGCGCGAACATCCACTGCCACACCACCCCCACCGCGACCGGCGCACACATCCACGGCAGCGCGAACACCACCCGCAACACCGTCCCACCCCGCCGCCGCGCCAACGGCAACGCGACCAGCAACCCCAGCACGGTCTGCACCGGCACCACGATCGCCGCGAGCCCGCACGTCACCAGCAACGAATGCCCGAACGCCGGATCCCCCAACACCGCCCGCCAGTTCGCCATCCCCACGAACCGCATGGGCCCCAACAAATTCCAACTGTGCACACTCAACCAGGCCACCACCACGATCGGCAGCACCAGAAAACCCCCCACCCCCACCAAACTGGGCCCCAACAACCCATAACTCACCAGCCCCCGCCGCACCACCCGCCGCCTCATACCGCGAACCTACCCTCCCCACCCACCAACCCGACCTCATCGATTCCCACCCCTGACGCCGCAACACCCCACCCGGGTCGCCCGCCCTTGCCCCTCGACGCGGCCCCGCATCTCGATCCCCGTCTCCCGACCTGGGGTGCGCCCCCACTGCGCCTGGCGTAGTACCGGCGGTCGGGTCGATGTCCGGACTCTCATCTCTGATGCTCCACGGTCCGGCCCTGAGTCGGCTGGTCCCGGCACTCGAGCGCTCCGATGACGCTTCGGCACGCACCATTCTGTGCATGCGGATCCGGGGCGAAGGCTCATCTTCTCACCCGCTCGGACCGTCGACGCGCATGCGTTGCCTGATCCGTTGTGCGCCAACGTCAGTCGGCCGATCCCGATTGCCGGCCGTGCATGCCGACGTTCGGCTCACGCTTCGCACGCTCATGGGCGTGAGGTGATGCGACCGACGCAGCGGATCAACGAAATGTGTTGCCGGGAGGCATGTGGAGTGATGTCGATCACTCCGCATGCCTCGGTTCCACATGAAACATGTTCAGGTGCAGCGGGATTCGAGTCCAGCCCGGAGGTCAGTTGGTGGGTCCGCCCGCGACGTAGATGACCTGACCCGACACGAATCCCGCGCCCTCGCTCACCAGGAATGACGCGGTGTGCGCGATATCGGCCGGGGTGCCGACGCGCTGCACCGGGATCTGGGCGGCGGCGGCCTTCTGGAAGTCCTCGAAGTCCACCCCGACGCGGGCCGCGGTGGCGGCGGTCATATCGGTGGCGATGAATCCGGGCGCGATGGCGTTGGCCGTGACGCCGAATTTGCCCAGTTCGAAGGCGAGCGTCTTGGTGAAGCCCTGCATACCGGCCTTGGCCGCGGAGTAGTTGGCCTGGCCGCGGTTGCCCAGCGCCGAGGTGCTGGAGAGGTTGACCACGCGACCCCACTTGGCCTCGACCATGTACTTCTGCACCGCGCGGGTCATCAGGAACGCGCCCCGCAGATGCACGCCCAGCACCGAATCCCAGTCATCGACCGACATCTTGAACAGCAGGTTGTCCCGCAGGATCCCGGCGTTGTTCACCAGCACGGTCGGCGCGCCGAGCGATCCGGCCAGCTCCTCGACCGCGGCGGCCACCGAATCCTCCTTCGACACGTCCGCACCCAGCGCCACGGCCTTCCCACCGGCCTCGGTGATGGCCCGCACGGTGTCGGCGCAGTGCGCGGCGTCCAGATCCAGCACACCGACGGCCAGTCCGTCCGCGGCGAGGCGTTGGGCGACGGCCGCGCCGATCCCCCGCGCGGCTCCGGAAACTACGGCAACTCGTTCGGCCATGAAAATATCCTCCGTCTGCATCGATCGGTGTGGAACGCGGTGGTTGTCCGCACCATGCAGCATACGAACCGGGGAGTCTGCCGCCCGGCCCCACTCGGATCCGGCCCTATTCGACCCAGAGCGTCCAGGTGGCGGCGCGGCCCTGCCCCTCGCAGACCAGTGCGCGACCGTCTGCGGTGCGTGCGGACTTGTCCCCGCTCGCATCGCATTTCGAGCCCTTGTCGTAGACCGCCGTCGAGACGGTGTAGGGCCCGGTCCACCGATATCCGCTGGCGCCCTTCAGGCACAGCAGGGTGTTGCCGTCCGAGGTGCTGCCGATGAGCGCGGCCTGTGACTCGGTGCACGCCTGCCCCTGCGCGACCGCGGTCTGCGCAGCCGTGGTCGGCGCGGCACTGCTGACGGTGACTTGCAGCGGCGCGGTCTCGTTCGTATTCGTCGGCGCGCTCGAGCTCTGACTCGCCGGAGCCGATCCCGCCTGCAATCGAAAGGGATTGTGCGGCAACGTATATCCGGACATCGCCAGCACCCCCACCAGCGCCGTCACCTCCACCGCCCCGATCAGCAGCGCGAACAACGCCATCATCCGACCGCGCGGATGGGTGAAGGAGATGAATCCGAACACGATCGCCACCGGGAACAACCCCAGCAGCGCGGCGACCAGCGCCACGATCGAATACGGATTGACGATCGGCGGCACCTGCACCCGTAGTCGCCCGGCCCGTCGTCTGCTCGGGGTGGGCTCCTCGTAGTCCTCGTCGGGCTCGGCCGCCGGGGTTCGCCGCCGGGGTGGGGTGCTCTCGTACCCGTCCTCCTCGGCCGCGGGAGCCCGCCGCGTCTGCGCCGCCTCCCAACGCTCACCCTCCGGTGACGCGGACAACCGCCGGTTCTGCCCGGTGTCGGCGCGCGCGGTCGGCGCGGGCGCCGGCGCCGGATGACGCGCGGTGCTCCCGTTGTCCCAGCGCTGCCCGTCGGGTTCGGGCGGCAACCGCCGGTTCTGCGCTGTGCCCCACCGGTTCTCGTCCGGTTCGGCCACCGGCCAGGGCCCGGTGCCCCGCGCGGTGGATCCCTGCGCGTCGGCGGACTGCTTGCGTCGGGCCATACGGTTCCTCTCACACACGAGCAGGAACCTCGACCAACGGACCCGCCCCGATAACGAAGAGGATAAGGGCCCGGGCCGCGCCCGCAACCCCGGTCGGGTGATATCCACCGAGGTTCGCGCGCCGCTGTGCACCCGATCCGCCGGATGTCATCCCCGAGCATCCGCCGGATCGGCCCCGGCAACCCTTCCGCAGCACATATATGCGCAGGTAGTCAGCAACCCTACCGCTCCGATCGAGCGAACCTCACCGAAATGTCCTGTGACGCAACGCGGCACACTTGCGCCATCGGCCCCACGCCGACACCCGCGCGGCCGGACTCAGTACTCGTCGATGGTGTTCTCGCCGACGAACGCGATCCGCAGACTCAGCAGCGCCCCGGCGAACCAGAACAGCATGCGGTCGTAGTTGTTGATCCCGGCGTGTGCGGGCCCCGCGCCGAATGCCGTGCGCGGCAACGCCGCACGATGCCGTCCCAGCTCGCGCGGCCGCTCGGCTACCGAGGTCAGATAGGCCGCGGCCGCCTGACGTCCGGGCCCGGGCGCATGCCGTCCCTCGGGCGCGGCGTGCCGGGGTGTGGTGCGGCTGGGCGGAGGGAGCAGCCGCACCACCTTCCGGCTGCCCACCGGCTCCAGCGCGGTCACGGTAGCGCCCGCTGGTCCAGCACGCAGCGGCCCTCTTCGACCAGGACCGCGCGGGCGCGACGCCGCACCCGGCACAGGTCGACCGAGCATTCCAGGTGCAGTTGCATTGCGGCATGGGCCTGTTCGACGGTCAGAATGCCCGGATCGTTCGCGCAACGCAGCAAACCGGCGACGGGCATGTTGAGGTTGGTCAGTTGCATGCCGCCACCTCCCCGTACCGGCGAACCGACCGCCGGGGTGCGGGCTGCTCGTCCCAGGGCTGCTGGTTGATGGCCATACCCAGTGCTTCCAACAGGGTGAGGCCCACCTTGGTGGCCAACCCTCCGACCGAGTCCAGCAGTGGTGGCACCGCTTCGGCTACTTGCAACGCAGCTACCGCCTGCGCGCAGGTCAGGGTGCGGCCGGGCAGGTAGGAAACGACCCAGCCCTCCTGTCCGACGCTGCGGGCCCGGTGGGGCGTGCAATCGCTGGTCATCAACGACGACCCGATGACGTGTACGGCCATGACTCCTCGTTCCTGCATGCGAATCCTGATGCTTCCCGGAGATTCTTCAGACCTGTTCCGGACTAGATGCTATCCCCGAGCACACTTCCAGCATCCACTAATCGGCAACCAAATCGGCCCGGTGTGGATATCCAGAACGAATTCAGGCGAATGTCCAGCAGCGAATCCGCTTGGGGGAGGAAGATTCTCCATAGTGGATGAGAGCCCCCCTCGCCGATGTGACGTCCGGGTCGGGGTGGTGGTAGTTCGGCGGGGGCCCCACGAAATCTCCGACCCGCACTCGATGCCCGGCGGCATCCGATCAGAACGGAGTGTGCTGTGTCCGCGAGTTCCGACAACCAGAGTTCCGAGAGCGCCCTGTCCTCGACGTTGCCCCGGCGCCAACTCGGAAGATACCTGCGCGACTGGCGAACTCAGGGCGGCCTCACCATCGCCGAGGCCGCGCGGCTGATGGAGTGGGGCGCCAGCACACTACAGCGGTTGGAGAAGGGACAGGCAGATCGCATACGCACCATAGACATTCAGGAACTTTGCCGGATCTACGGCATTCCGGACGAGATCGCCGACGGCCTCAAGGGGCTGGCCCAGCAGGCCGCGGTGAAGAGCTGGTGGCACGCCTACGGCGATCTGATTCCCGAAAACTTCGATGTCTACGTGGGTTTGGAGGCTTCGGCGCTGCGGCTGATGTCCTATCAGTCCGAGTTGGTGCCGGGTCTGTTGCAGACCGCCGACTACGCCCGCGCGCTCAATCGCCTGGGCTATCCCGAGGACACCGACGCCGAACTCGAACGACGCGTTGGGCTGCGACTTCAGCGGCAGGCGTTGATAACTCGGCGCGCGCATCCCGCGATGGTGGACGTGGTGCTCGACGAGTCGGTCTTGCGCCGCGTCGTCGGAAGTGCAAGGGTGATGGCGGCGCAGCTGCGGCACTTGGCCGATCTCAGTACTCGGGACAATGTCACGCTGCGCATCCTGCCCTTCGCAGCCGGTGTCCCCCTGGGCCTTTCGACCGGCCCGTTCGTCATCCTCGAGTTCGGAACGGACAGCAAGGGGCAGCCGGTCGAACCTCCCGTGGTCTATGTGGAGGGGTTCACCGGAGATCTGTATCTCGAGAGGAAAGCCGACGTGCGGCGCTATCGGCATGCGCACGAGGTTCTGTTGCGCTGCGCGTTGGATGTTCACGCCAGTCGAAATCTGTTGCGGCAGATCGCGAAGGAGTACGCGATCTGAGCGGTTCGCGACGAAAAGGACACTAGGAGATGAGGATGAGCAGCGAGCTATCGGGCGCTCGATGGTTCAAGAGCAGTCGCAGCGGCGCCAGGGAGTGCGTGGAGGTCGCCTTCCTGTGCAGCGGGCGGGTGGGTGTGCGCGACAGCAAGAATCCGGACGGCCCGGCGCTGATCGTCGGCGCCACCGACTGGGCCGCGTTCACCACGGCGGTCCAGCGCGGACGTTTCGACGATCGCTGATCGCGGCGCGCCGGACGGGCCGCAGCGGCGCGGGCCGTCCGGTTCGTGATCGGCTGCCGGGAATTCGCCGCAGGTCAGCGCGGGTGATGATCACGAATCGGTGGCCGTTGTGCAACGAAAGTATGTTTGCTCATGTCGGTTATGGGTAAAGCTCATATATGGACCGAGGGCTGAAAAACACTCCCCGGTACCGGAGGCTGTTCCCGGGCGATTGGATCGAACGTCTGATCGTCGGAATGCTGTTCGCGGTATCGGCGGGAGGTGTGTACGCAATGACCGGATCGGTGCTGCCCGCAGTGCTGTTCGGCCTGCTCGTCGCACTCGTCGCCGTTGGTGTGGTCACCCAGCTGTAGCTGTTCGCACCGGCGTCATCGTGTGTTCACACGGGCATCACTGTAAGTTCGCACGCAATGGCGCGTCGCCGATTTCCGTTGTCCCCCAACCGAACCCACCCCTGTAGAGCTGAAACCGTACGTCCGGGTCCCGGTTGTCGCCGGGACCCGGACGTACGTCGCTCGGCTACCTCCGGAACAGCTTGTTCCCGAGCCAGACGATCGGATCGTATTTGCGATCCGCGACCCGTTCCTTCATCGGAATGAGGGCGTTGTCGGTGATCTTGATGTGCTCCGGGCAGACGTCGGTGCAGCATTTGGTGATATTGCACAGACCCAGGCCGAATTCGTCCTGCGCCATATCACTGCGATCGGCCACATCCAGCGGATGCATTTCCAGTTCGGCCACCCGCATCAGATAACGGGGACCGGAGAACGCGGTCTTGTTCTCGTCGTGATCACGCACCACATGGCAGGTGTTCTGGCACAGGAAGCATTCGATGCACTTGCGGAACTCCTGCGAACGTTCCACGTCCACCTGCCGCATCCGGTAGTCACCGGGCTTCAGATCGGCGGGCGGGGTGAAAGACGGTATCTCCCTTGCCTTCTCGTAGTTGAACGAGACGTCCGTGACGAGATCGCGGATGACCGGGAAGGTGCGCATCGGCGTCACCGTGACGACCTCCTCCGGGCTGAAGGTGGACATCCGCGTCATGCACATCAGCCGCGGACGGCCGTTCACCTCGGCCGAACAGGAGCCGCACTTACCCGCCTTGCAGTTCCAGCGCACCGCCAGATCCGAAGCCTGGGTGGCCTGCAACCGGTGGATGATGTCGAGTACGACCTCGCCCTCGTTCACCTCGACGGTGAAGTCCTGCAGGCCGCCACCGTCGGTGTCGCCGCGCCATACTCGGAAGTGCGCGTCGTAACCCATTGCTACTCATCCCCTTTCGCGGAAGACTCGGCGACCTGTGCCGGATGCTTCACGAGTTCCGCTGCGGTGTAATACTTTTCGAGTTCACTCAGTTCGAACAGGGCGAGCAGCTCGTCCCGCATGGGCAGTTGGTCGGCCGGTGTCACGGTGACGCCCGGGACCGTCTGCGCGTCGTCCTCGGGATCGACCCGGCAGACCAGCAGCTTGTTGCGCCAGTCCGCGTCCATCTTCGGATGATCGTCGCGGGTGTGGCCGCCCCGGCTCTCGGTCCGGATCAGCGCCGCCTGGGCCACACATTCACTGACCAGCAACATGTTTCGCAGATCCAGGGCCAGATGCCAGCCCGGGTTGAACGGCCGTTTGCCCTCGACGGTGACGTGGTCGTAGCGTTCGCGCAGCACACCGAGTTTCTCGATGGCCTCGGCCAGTTCGTGTTCCTTGCGGATGATGCCGACCAGATCGTTCATCGTCTGCTGCATATCGGAATGCAGCGTGTACGGATTCTCCGCGGCGCCCTCGGCGGGCGGATCGAACGGCGCCAGTGCGGTTTTCGTGGCCTCGGCGATATCGTCCTCGGTAACCCGCGGACGTTCGGCGAGCTGTTCGACGTACGAGGACGCGCCCAATCCGGCACGCCGGCCGAAGACCAGCAGATCCGACAGCGAGTTGCCGCCGAGCCGATTCGAGCCGTGCATACCGCCGGAACACTCACCCGCGGCGAACAATCCGGGCACGACCGCCGCGCCGGTGTCGGGATCGACCTCGATCCCGCCCATCACGTAGTGACAGGTCGGCCCGACCTCCATCGGCTCGGACGTGATGTCCACGTCCGCGAGCTCTTTGAACTGATGATGCATCGAGGGCAGCCGCTTGAGGATCTCCTCCCGCGGCAGCCGCGAGGCGATATCGAGGTAGACCCCGCCGTGCGGCGTACCGCGACCGGCCTTGACCTCCTCGTTGATCGCCCGCGCCACCTCGTCGCGGGGCAGCAGGTCCGGGGTGCGGCGCGCGGAATCGTTGTCCCGCAACCACTGATCGGCCTCCTCCTCGGTCTCGGCGTACTGCCCCTTGAACACCGCGGGGATGTAGTCGAACATGAACCGCTTGCCCTCGGTGTTCTTCAGGACGCCGCCGTCACCGCGCACACCCTCGGTGACCAGGATGCCCTTCACACTCGGCGGCCAGACCATGCCGGTCGGGTGGAACTGCAGGAACTCCATGTTGATCAGCGTCGCCCCGGCACGCAGCGCTAGGGCGTGGCCGTCGCCGGTGTACTCCCAGGAATTCGAGGTCACCTTGTAGGACTTGCCGATTCCGCCGGTGGCCAGCACCACCGCGGGCGTCTCGAACAGGATGAAATTGCCCGATTCGCGCCAGTACCCGAACGCGCCGGAGATCCGGTCGCCGTCCTTGATCAGATCCGAGACCGTGCATTCGGCGAAGACCTTGATCCGCGCCTCGTAATCGCCGGTCGCCGCGAAATCCTCCTGCTGCAGCGAGACGATCTTCTGCTGCATGGTGCGGATGAGTTCGAGACCGGTGCGGTCGCCGACGTGCGCCAGTCGCGGATAGGTGTGGCCGCCGAAGTTGCGCTGGCTGATCCGCCCGTCCGGGGTCCGATCGAACAGCGCCCCATAGGTTTCCAGCTCCCATACCCGGTCGGGGGCCTCCTGCGCGTGCAGTTCGGCCATCCGCCAGTTGTTGAGGAACTTGCCGCCGCGCATGGTGTCGCGGAAGTGGGTCTGCCAGTTGTCCTTCTCGTTGGCATTACCCATCGATGCCGCGCAGCCGCCCTCGGCCATCACGGTATGTGCCTTGCCGAACAGCGATTTACATACCACCGCCACCGACAGACCGTGTTCACGTGCCTCGATCACCGCGCGCAGACCAGCGCCGCCCGCGCCGATCACCACGACGTCGTACTTGTGCCGTTCGACTTCAGGCATGGACCGAATACTCCTGAGAGACTGGGGGATTCATCGAGATCAGTGCACGAACCGGAGGTCCGTGAGGGTGCCGCTGGCGACCAACATGACGTAGAAGTCGGTGATCGCGAGGCTGGCCAGGGTGGTCCAGGCCAGTTGCATGTGGCGGGTGTTCAGCTTGGACACCTGGGTCCAGATCCAGTACCGCACCGGATGCGCCGAGAAGTGCTTGAGCCGGCCGCCGGTGATGTGGCGGCAGGAGTGACACGAGACCGTGTACGCCCACAGCAGCACCACGTTGGCGACCAGGATGATATTGCCCAGGCCGAAACCGAATCCGCCGTTCTTACCGTGGAACGCCATGATCGCGTCGTAGGTGTTGATCAGCGAGACGATCACCGCGATGTAGAAGAAGTAGCGGTGTGCGTTCTGGATGATCAGCGGAAGTCGGGTCTCGCCGGTGTATTTCGCGTGCGGCTCGGCCACCGCGCAGGCCGGCGGGGAGAACCAGACCGACCGGTAGTAGGCCTTGCGGTAGTAATAGCAGGTCAACCGGAACAGCAGCAGGAACGGCAGGGCCAGGAACCCCAGCGGGATCCAGCTCGGCAGTGCGCCGAACCAGTGCCCGAAGTGGCTGGAACCCTCGGCGCACGAGGTGCTCACGCAGGGTGAGTAGAACGGCGTCAGGTAGTGGTAGTCCGAAACCCAGTAGGCGCCGCGCCAGAAGGCGCGGACCGTCGCGTAGATGACGAACGCGGCCAGGCCGAGCACCGTCAGGGTCGGTTGCAACCACCAATTGTCGGTGCGCAGGGTGCGGTCCGGGATGCTCGCGCGGCCCCGGCCGAAAACCCCTGCGCCCGATTCGGAAACTGTGCGCTGTGTCGTCACTGGTTTGCTCGCAAGCTCACTCACGGCAGGATGCCTCGCCTATCTGCCCCGCGGAACGTCATCGTTACCTCCGGCATCGAATGTGATGCTGAGCACCATACGGCACCCCTGCTATGACCTGTCACGGGCTTCGGGAATATCGGACCGCCTGCATTCATATGATTTGCGCCACATTTTCTGATCTTCATCCGAAGGGGTGCGCACGGGCGAATACTGAGCAACATTCATGAACTATCTTGAGTAACAAGACAATTCGGCCACCCCTCGAAATTCGCACTTTTCGCTACCCGGAGTTCGACTGCCGGACCCCCTGGCACCAGCAACAATCCGGCCGACCATGATCGGCGGACGGCTGTGCGGAGGTTGATATCAAGATCGAATTACCGGATCGCGTATCGGTGTGCACCGCGCAGACCTCCGGCGCGTTCGCGATCCGCCCCCGCGGACCGCACTCCGATCACACCCTCGAACCGATTGCCCGGAGTCCTCTGCGAGCGGGTTCGTGTCGTCGCCGAAGTTATCCACCCGCATCACGCTCGAACCGAAACGTCCCGACTTCGCAATCAGGAATCGTCGGCCGGACCTACTCCGTGGTCCACCCGGGAAGCGTTCACGAAATGTCCCCCGGGCACCCGACCAGCGACGTGACTGTGTCGCCGACCCGCGCGCACGATCGGGACCGAGCGGAATCACCGGGTACGGCCGAATCTCGACTGCGTCCTGAACTGGCGGTCTCGACGCGCTCGACAGGAGTGCTGAAGTCGCGGAGAGGCGAAGGGGCAGCGGGTAACTTGCCCGCGCATCCGGAAATGCGCCGCTCTCAACTTCCGACCCGAGCCCGCGTCTCCCCGCGTCCGGCGGCAGGCCGAGGTCGCGGGGAGACGGGATCGACTACTTGGTGCGGGGGCGGGAGTGGAAGCCGAGACCCTCGTCCTGGGCGCCCATCCAGGCCGCCTCGTCGGACTTGCTGTCCGGGACGTAGATGACGTCCTGGGGGCGGCGGGAACCGATTTCCGGCGGCGGGGTCTGCTCGAAATCCTCGGTGTCCAGGAGCAGCCGCTCGAGGTCGTTCTCCAGGCGACGGACCGAGTGGGCGTCGCCGTAGTGGCCGCGCAGTGCGCCGATGCACTGCTGGAGCTGCCCAACGGCGAAATGCAGATCGGCGATATCGCTGCGTGTCATCGAAACCTCCTCGAGCCGTGTGAGGCGACTCGGCGCTGTGCCGCCCCGGTATGCGATCGATGATGATCTTACTGTGATCGACCGCACATCGTGATCTACAACACAGTACGCGAACTTTTTATTTCCGGCTCGAATACGGCGTGGACCTGGTGTTTCTCATCGGCCCGACAAGATCATCCGGCGACGGCGTAATCCGATTCCGCCGGGCCGATGGCGTCGCGGGCGCGGTCCACCAGCGCCAGCAGCGCGATCGCGACCTCCTCGGTGCGCTCCAGGATGACGCTGTGCCCCGCGCCGTCCAGACGCACCAGTTCGGCGGCGGACAGCTGTGAGGCCAGCACCACCGAATGTGCGAACGGGATCATGACGTCCGCCGAACCGGCCAGCACCAGCGCGGGCAGATCGGCCAGCAGCGCGAGGGTCGCGGTCTCGTCGAAACGGATCAGCGAGTCCAGGAAACTGGCCATGGTCAGCAGGGGAGTGTCGTTGAGCATGGCGGTGGCGACCGCGACCATGCGCGGGCTCACCGCGCGGGCGCCGCAACTCGCCTCCCGCATGATCGGTTCGAGGATCCGGCTGCCGAACTGCTTGGACGCCTGCATGATTCGCGGCGCGCGCCGCACCGCGGTCCGGAACGAACTCACCGCGCGCCGATGCAGCACCCGGGCCAGCCCGACACTGGTCACCCCGCCCGCCGTCGACGCCAGCAGGGCGATCCCGGTCACCCGGGTTCCGATCGCCGCGGGATGCAGCCGAGCGTAGGCCAGTACCACCATCGCGCCCATCGAATGTCCCACCAGCACAACGGGTCCCGTCGGCGCGACCGCGCGCAGCACCGCATCCAGATCGTGGCCGAGCTGGTCGATGGTGTAGGTGGCCGGATCGGCCGCGCCCGAATCGCCGTGGCCGCGATGGTCGTAGAACACCATGCGGGTGCTCGAATTCCAGTGCGGCAGTAGATGTTCGCGCAGGAAGGACCAGGAGTCCGCGCGCAGGCAGTGGCCGTGCACGAAGACGACCGTCAACGAGGCGTCGTCGGGCCCGAAGACGCGCACGGCGAGCGGAGTGCCGTCG
Source organism: Nocardia macrotermitis (assembly GCF_009604405.1). GTDB lineage: Bacteria > Actinomycetota > Actinomycetes > Mycobacteriales > Mycobacteriaceae > Nocardia > Nocardia macrotermitis. The sequence goes on along the minus strand of NZ_WEGK01000025.1, from coordinate 79,771 downwards.
TCGGCGCTGACGGTGGCGTTCCGGCCGTCGGGATCGGCGGCGCGGAGTGCGATCGTGGACATGACGTCCTCCTGGTGCGAGTCCGCTCTTGCCCGGTTGTCGGGTTGGATTTCCAGTGCGTTAACCGGTTCAACCTGGTGTTATGCACACGTTGTGGAATTGCGGCCGGTCGTCGATCGGGGGCGGGGCGGTGATTCCGGGAGGTGTGGCGGCGTTCTCGGCTGGAATGCTGTGTGACCTGGTCGGTTGATCTTTCTAGGTATATCTAGCGATCCATGAAGATGCGTGTAGAGCAATGGGATCGCGGGAGTGCCGCTACGGGCCGGAATGCTCAGTGCGAGAAGCGGTTTGCGTTGTATCGAAAATCTAGCGCTGTCTTGGATCTTTGCAAGATTCGGATAGATTCCCGTGAGAGGGTTGTCGAACAGAAAGATCTAGCCATATCTACAGAATCATCTAGATATGGCTAGATTAAGCGATCTTCTCCATTCGAACAGCCCTGACCTCACGCGACGCTGCGCAGATACCTGCCGAAGTGCGGCACCGTGAACCCGATCGTCCCCCGCTCGGCCGAATAGATCAGGCCCTTCTTGATCAACCCGTCCCGTGCCGGGGACAGCGAGGCCGGGCGGCGGCCCAACTCCTTCGCGATGGCCGCGGTCGCCACCGGACCGTCGTCCCCCGACAGTTCGGCCATCGCTCGCATGTACTCCCGCTCGGCCGGGGTCGCCCGCTCGTACCGCGACCCGAAGAACCCGACCGCCAGTTCCTCCTCGGCGGCTGGCGCGGCCAACTCCACGTCCTCGACGGTGATCGGGCTCTGCGCGGCCAGATCCCACGTCGCCTTGCCGTACGCCTGCACGAAGTACGGATAGCCATCGGCCTTGAGGTACAACGAATCCAGCGCCTCGGAGGTGAACTTCACCTCCTCGCGCTCGGCCGGGGCGATCAGCGCCAGATCCGCTGAATCCCGATCCAGCCGATCGATGCGGTGATAGCTGAACAGCCGTTCGGAGTAGCTCTTGGAGGCGGTCAACACCGCGGGCAGATGCGGCAGGCCCGCGCCCACCACGATCAAAGGCGCTGCCTCCTGGCTCAATTCGTGACACGCGCCGCAGATCGCGGAGATGTCCGCGGGACCCAGATCCTGCATCTCGTCGATGAAGATCGCGATGCCCACACCGATGTCGCGGGCCACCTGCGCGGCCTCCATCAGCAATTCGACCAGATCGATCTCGATATCGCCGGAATCGGCGCGGCCGGTCACCGCCGGGACGTCGATACCGGGCTGCCAGCGCTCGCGCATGCCCTTGTCGACGGTCGCGCGCAACGCGAAAGCCTTGAGTATGCCCAGGAAGTCGTCCACCATCTCCAGATTGCGATGCGCCACCGCGATCTGCCGCACCGCCATGTGCAGCGCCGAGGCCAGCGGCCGGCGCAACTCCTGATCGGGCCGGGCCTCCAATTTGCCGGTGCCCCAATCGCGGGCACGCGCGGCCGAGCGAAGTTGGTTGAGCAGCACCGTCTTTCCGACGCCACGCAGACCCGTGAGCATGACGCTGCGTTCGGGTCGCCCGCGCGAGATGCGTTCGAGTACCACGTCGAAGGCGTCGAGCTGCTTCGCACGTCCGGCGAGTTCGGGTGGGCGCTGTCCCGCGCCGGGGGCGTACGGATTGCGCACGGGGTCCATGCCGCTCCACGGTAGTGCGTCGCGCGGAGAATCTTCGGATATCTACGGCGTTCGGTAGACGCGACTAGTAAGGGATGTGCGGCGCGGGAATCCGGTCTCTACCCTGGTAGCTGTTGGCGCAGTTGTGACCTCGCGACACCGCGGGGGTCGAGGCACAGGAGAGTCATGAGCGAGGAACCCGATGCCGGTCTGCCGGAGGTCGAGGTGCCCGAGGGCGGTACCGCCGCGGTCGTCGAATCGTGGCACGTCCCCGGAAAAGCCGTGCTCGCCGGACGTATTCGCGAGAACATCCTGCAAGCCATCGGCCAGGGGTACGACGATCCGCAACTCGTCGCCGATCTCGCGGTCGGCCCGCTCGTGATGGCGCTGGGCCGGCTCGAGGTCGAGCTCGCCGACGCGCACCGCCGCATCGAGGATCTCGAACGCACGCTGGCCGAGCGCGATGGTGGCCGGGGCTGAGCCCTGCTGTTTGTTCGTCCGTCGGATCGGGTTCGCATTCGGCCGGGTGGATCAGTGTGCGCGAAGGCCCGGTGTGCGACACCGGCGGCCGCGATCTGTGCGGATTCGGGATGAATCGGTTGTTAACGCCCGGGATTAGCCGGTCGATAACGGAACGAGTCGAGTTCATAACGTTCCCACCCGCGTCGACAACGGCCGTGTCCTTCCCGAGATCAGCTCGTTACCCGCCGCGGCGACACGCCGAATCGCGCCCTGTGCTGGGGCTTTGACGATGCCGGTGCAACACGCCGTGCTGTGGGGTGGACAACATCACGTGCTGGTCGTAATCTTCTCGTGACTTGATGGAGTGTGCCGCTTCGTAGGGGAAGCGGCTCGTCGAGTCACCGCCAAATCGGTGTTCGGGCGCAAGCTCGTTCGCCGAACCGAGGACCCAGATGTAGTGGGGTGAATCCTCGCCCGGCTATACGAGGTCGGTCGAGGTAGGACCGATCTTCCCGGCCCGAACCCGTCAGCTAACTCGGTAGGCGGGTGGAGTGGAAGAAACAGGAGACTCAGCTCGGTGGGTAAACACAGTTTGCAACGGGAATCTCGGCTCCCGAATTCCGTCAAGGGTGCGCTCGTCATGGGTGCGGTTGCCTCGGCAACCGGTGCCATGCCTGCGGTCTCGGCCATGGCCCAGACCATCAACGTGCCCGGCGTCGGTGACTTCGATGTGCCGGTCGATTCCTCGTTCACGCAGCAGGTCAAGGCCGTGAATCAGGCGCTCGCCGATCACGCCGACCTGATCAAGGACCACGCGGATCAGATCAAGGCCGCGCAGAAGGCGCTCGCGCCGCAGAGCCTGCAGCAGCCGAACATCCCCGGTCTGACCGCGGCACTGCCCGGTGTGAACGAGCACCAGGGCCCGCAGAACATCGCGTTGACCGCGGCCAAGAGCAAGATCGGCTCGGACTACGTCTGGGGTGCCTCGGGCCCGCAGAACTTCGACTGCTCCGGCCTCGTGCAGTGGGCGTACAAGCAGGCCGGAGTCAACCTGCCGCGCACCAGCTTCGAGCAGTCGCACATCGGCAAGCCGGTCGCCTACCAGGACCTGCAGCCCGGCGACCTGGTCATCCAGGAGGGCGGCGGTCACGTCGCGATGTACGCCGGTGACGGCAAGATCCTGCAGGCACCGCAGTCGGGTGAGACCGTCAGCTACGCGCACCTCGATCCGAACTCGATCGTCACCGCGCGTCGCGTCGCCTGATTTCCGGCCGGTATCGCTCTGGAGGCGAAACTGCCACCGACGCAACCGAGTACAGCCCGGGTCGACTCCTGGACCTGGGCTGTCCGGCTGTTCAAAACCAGGTCTGCCGCCGCGACCGCGTGTCGCGGCGGGCACGTCAAGGTGAACGGCGTTGCGGTCAAACCTGCTCACCAGGTTAAACCCGGTGACGAGGTGCGTGCCCGGATCAACGGGCTGGACCGCATCGTCGTTGTCGAGAAGGTCATCACCAAGCGTGTGGGAGCGGCCATCGCCGCCCAGTGCCTGATCGACAACAGCCCGGCACCACCCGCACCCGAAATCGTGGCGACCATGCCGCGCCGGGATCGTGGTGCCGGACGTCCCACGAAACGTGAACGGCGCGAGACGGATCGACTGCTCGGCCGGGGACCCACCGCCTCGCCGGAGTAATTCCGTGCTTCACGCGTTCTGCCATGAAGCCCTACCTCTTCATGTGCTTTCCGGTGCACATCTTCGGTTCGCAGCCATCTGATCGGCTTCGATCATTCGTGTTTCGTGGACGATCAATACTGCTTCTGCGGTTCGACTTCCTTGCTGCGCGAGACGATCTGCGGCGACTGTCGGGTACTGAGTGATCGGCTCGGTGTCGCCATCCACTTGCGCAACAGACGGATAGTCCGAGATGTCGCGCCGGACTCGATGTTGTTCGCCGGTCGATAAGGTCACGGTCGGCGGCATCGTGTCGTTCGGATATTCCCCTGCGGCGCAGAGATTCGCGGTTCGACCTGCGATCTATAAGTGACCTTCATCACATCGAATTGTCGAATCGGGCGCTGGCACACCGAATTCGGTCCGCGTGCGAGTGATGCGCGGGCGTGTCCGGCGCGGGCGTTCCGGCTCGCCTCGTGACCCAGCGGTGGCGAATCCCCGTATTGCCCGAGGTTTGCCTGCCGATCGAGAGTGCGGCGGGCGCAGGTGGATTCGAGCGGTTCGGGGGAATTCAGTTGCCGCGGTGCGAGGACCGGGCCGCGACCGCCGCGGCGAGGGCGGCGACGGCGATGGTGAGCAGCGCGCCGAGCATCAGGGCCGCGGCCTCGCCGCGTTCGAGGACGTGCAGCTGCGTGCCGACGGTGACCGCGGCGACCGGGACGCCGATCTGCGCGGCGGCCAAGGCGCCGAAGCCGATCGGCTGACCCAGCAGTCGCATCAGGGCATGGGCCAGCACCGCGGCAACGCCGAGGGCGAGTCCGAGCAGGATCAGTCGTGGCTGGTCGGCGAATTCGCGCAGGTTCAGGCGCGCGCCGAGCCAGACGAAGAACAGCGGGCCCAGGAATCCCTCGGTGATCGCGAACAGCTGGCGCGCGACCCGGCGCGGTTCGCCCACCCCGGCCACCGCCAGTCCGCCCGCGAAACCCGCCAGCATGATCGAGACCTGGGTGCGGGTCGCGAGGGCGGCCAGGGCGAACAGCAGGGCCAGGCTGACGCGCAGTTCCAGCGCGAACTTGCGTTCCTCGGAGACCTCGTGCGCACGCCGCCGCAGGCCGGAACGTTCGAGATAACGCAGCACGAGGAACAGCGCGACCGCACCCGCTGCCACGGCCAGTGCGCCGAGCGTCGCGCGTCCGGCCTGCGAGATGTCGATGACCAGCGGTAACGCCACGATGCAGGCGGTATCGGCGATCGCCACCTGCGCGGTCAACTCCAGCACCGATTTACCTTGCAGCCCTTGGGAATCGATGATCGGCAGCACCAACGCCGCCGAGGAGGACGCGATCAGCACCGCGTACATCGCGCCGTGCCCGGTATCGAACCAGCTTGCCAGCGTGAATCCGGCTGCCGCCGCGAACGCGCCGACCAGCACCGCGCGCAACGCCCCGACCGCCAGCGCCGACCGCACCGCCGGATCCCGCACCGGCACATGGGTGCCCGCGACGAACATGACCAGCGCGAATCCCATATCGGCCAGGAAGGAGAAGATCGGGTCACCCGGCCGCAACACCCCGAAACCGGTCGCGCCGAACACGACTCCGGCGAGCAGTTCGCCGACGATCACCGGAATGTGCCAGCTCGCGCGCCAGGACAGCAGCGGTCCGACCAGACCGAGCGCCAGCACCAGCGCCAGGGTGGAGAAGCTCACCGCGCTACTTCTTCCGCTTCTTCTGCTTTCCGGGATCGGGCTGTGCGGACTCGGGATCGGCCGGATCGTCGTCGGGAGATGGTGCGGGATCGCGCAGTGCGGCGAGTTTGGTGGGGATGGGGATGTTCTCGTCGGCGTGATAACAGGCGCAGACGCGGTGGTAACCGTCGGCGATCTGGATGGGGGTGCCGGTGGTCAGATCGCCCTGGACCAGCAGGATCGGGGACAGCGCCTTACCGGTCAGGATCTTGGCGAGATCGGCTCGGACATGCGGATTGTCCGGCGGCAGCAGGCTGAGTTGGGCCGCGCGCAGGATGTCCTTGGCCTTCTTGTGCACGATCGGCGCGGCGCGTAGACGCCGCACGAGATTCGTCACGGTATGCGGATCGGCGAGCAGTTCGAGATAGTCGGCCGCCGCCGGATAGTCGTGCTCCTCCGGTTCGTCCAGCCAGTGCACGGGATCGGTCGTAGCCATCGAAACTCCTCCGTGACGATCTGTGGATGGGTGTGGATAAGGTCTACACCCTCGGTACGACATCCACGCGGAGCAACTCGTCCCGGCGGTAGCGGATTCGGCATTCACCACGCCGCAGTTTGCCGCTGGAGGTTTTCGGGATCTGCCCGCGTGCGACCAGGACCACTTCGGCGGGCGCGATATCGTGCGCGGTGGCGACGGCGGCGCGGATGCGGCGGGCCAGTTCGGTGGTGTCGCCGGGCGACTCGTCGAGTTCGGCGATCACGATCAGCGCCTCGTGGGTGCCCTCGTCCACACCGAACGCGGTGACGTGGCCGGGGCGGAGCTCCGGCGCGGAATCGGCCGCGGTGGATTCGATATCGGCCGGGTAGTGGTTGCGGCCCGCGATCACGATCATGTCGGTGCGGCGTCCGGCGATGTAGAGCTGGCCTTCGTGCAGGAAGCCGAGATCGCCTGTGCGCAGCCAGCTCTCGTGTTCGCCGGGGGAGTTGGCCCCGAAGGTTTCGACAGTTTCGTGGGGCTTGCGGAAGTATCCGGCGCAGACGTTCGGGCCGCGCACCCAGACCTCGCCGACCTCGTTCGCCGCCACGGGCGTTCCGGAGTGGTCGACCAGTCGGATGTGTTGTCCCGCCGGGGTTCCGCAGCCGACCAGCCGGATTCCCGTGCCGGGTTCGGTGCGGAGTACGCGTCCGTCGGCCAGGGCGGTACGGTCGAATTCGGCGGTCGCGGGCGGTTGGTCGGGTGTGCCGAAGGCGACCGGCAGGGTGGCTTCGGCCAAGCCGTAGCCGGCGGTGTGGGCGGTGTGTCGGAAACCGTAGGGGGAGAAGGTATTCGTGAAGGTCGTGAGGACCTCGGGCCGGATCGGTTCCGCGCCGTTGAGTACGAGTTCCAGTTCGGACAGGTCCAGCTCGGCGCGTTCGGTGGGTGTGGTGGACGAAATGGCGTGTGCCAGACCGAAATTGGGGCTCGCGGTGGCTCCGGCGCGGTAGTCGCCGCAGGCTCGCAGCCAGCGGATCGGGCGTTTGGCGAATTCGGCCGGTGGGAGGGTGACCGCGTGCACGCCGGTGTACAGCGGTAGGGACAGCGCGAAGACCAGGCCCATATCGTGGAAGAACGGTAGCCAGGTGACGACGGGTTTGTGGTTCACCACGGGCATTCCGGTGCGTAATTGGTCGAGGGCCGCGGCGAGGTTGTCGTGGGAGACTTCCACGCCGGCAGGGGTTTTCGTGGAACCCGAGGTGTATTGCAGATAGGCCGGACAGTCGGTGGCCGGTTGTGGGGGGATTGCGGTGTCGGTGGGGGCGATGGAGACCGGGAGGATCTTTCCGGTCTCGAATTCGCCACTTGCGGTGCGTATTTCGCTGCCGGGGTCGACAAGGCTCAGCGTCGGGCGGGCGTCGTCGAGTACGGCCGCGAGGCGATCGGCATTGCGGTTGCCCTGTACCGGGAACAGCGGTACGGCCACTCGGGCGGCGTAGAGGCAGGCCAGGAAGGCTGTCACGTAGTTCAGGCCGTGGTCGCACAGGATGGCGACCCGATCGTCGGGATCGGTGTCCGCGCTGATCTTCGCCGCGAGAACACCTGCGGCGCTGTGTAATCCGCCGAAGGTCAGCGAATGTGATCGGCATTCTCCGGCGGGATACGACAGGGCGGTGAATGCGGGTGCGTCCGGGCGTGCTGCGGCCCATTTCGCCACTGCTGCCGCGAGTGCATCGACCGATCCGTTCACCGGTTCCCTCCTCGATCGTCGGACAGTCGCGCGGACAATGCCGCGGCGAGCATTGCCACCGTGGGATGCTCGAACAATTCTGCGGTCGCGATCCGGATTCCGAGTCGCGCTTCGAGCGTCCGCCGTAATTCGATCGCCAGTAGTGAGGACAATCCGAGGCCGGTGAAATCCACCTCTGCCGCAATGCTTTCCGGCGCGATGCCCAGAGTTGCGGCCAGCGTCGACCGAATCACCTGTACCACAGATGTATTCGCGGACGCATCCGTGAATTCTGAAATCGAGTGCCGCTCGGCCTTGTCTTCGGAAATGCTGGTGTCTGTCGGCGAATCTGCGGCAGGATCCTGTCCGGACCGGCTGGACGGCCCGTAGAGGTACGCGGAATCGTTCGCCGGGTGAGCGGGGGCGGGAAACCCTGTTGCCGAGTAGAACTGGTCCGACTGTGACAGGTCTGCGGGACCGATCGCGTGGTCGGGATATCGCGCCGGGTTCGGATATCTCGGATGGGTGAAGTCCGTCCGATGGTTCGAAGGTGTGGGATGTATTGGGGCCGAGTCGGATTGGGTCGGCAGGACGGTGCGGAGGCGGTGGGCTATCGGGGAGTCATCGGTGGTGGGGGTGTAATCCATGGCCAGGACGTGGGGGCCGGGGTAGCCGCGCAGGGCGTCCAGGACCGCGGTGCCGCGGGTGGTGGTGAAGGGGGTGATGCCCGCGCGACGAAGGTGTTCGGCGCCGCCCGCGGTGGCGGCGAGGCCGGATTCCCAACTGCCCCAACCAATACTGATTACCTTGCGGTTCGCGCGGGTTGCGGCGAGCGCGTCGAGGGCGGCGTTGGCGGCGGCGTAGGCGGCCTGGCCGGGTGCGCCCAGCGCGCCGGTGGCCGAGGAGAACAGCAGGACGAAATCGAGGGGATCGGCGGCGGTCAGGTCGAGCAGGTCGGCGGTCGCGGCGAGTTTCGGCTCGAACATCTCCGCGATGAGATCGGTTGTGACGGAACTGAATTCGGCGTCATGCAGGGTGCCCGCGGCGTGGATCAGGCCGCGGATGGGTGCGCCGCACTCGCGGATGTCGTGCAGCGCGTTGGCCAGTTCGCGCGGATCGGTGACGTCGCAGCGCAACACCACGATCCGGTCCTCCAGACCCTCGAGCAGCGGTGGCAGCGGGCGCGGATGCCGGGTCAGCACGACCACATCCCCCGCACCGGAATCCAGCAGCCAGCGGGCGGCCACCGCGCCCAGGGCGCCGAGCCCGCCGGTCACGACATACGCTCCCGCAGGCTGGATTTCGACCGGACGCGCGAGGAAGGACACCGGTTCGAACTGCCTGGCCTGCACACCGCCGGGCCCGATGCGCACCTCGTCCGGCCCGTCCATCGTGAGTGTCAGCCCGGTCAGCGGGCCCGGCTCGGCACGTTCGGGGCCCGCCCACACCAACCGCACCGGACGACCCGACTCGAGTTGCAGCGACCGCACCAATCCGGCGATCCCCTGTTGAATCACGCTCGCGCGATCCCGTAGTACGACAGTCAGCGACACCATCGCATCGCATTCCTGAATCCGTTGCAGCAGTCCGAGTCCCCGCCCGATCTCCGCCACCACCGATCCCGGCGTCGGCGCCGCGGGCCACACCGCGACCACCGCGGTCGGATCCGTACGCCCGGTCAGCGTCGCCGACACGATCGGACCGGCCTCGCCCGGATCCCGCGCCACCCGCTCCGCGGGCACCCACCGATCCACATCCCGCGCCAACCCCACCGCCAGCCGCGACTCCCCGATCACCAACACCCGCCGAACCCGCGCCTCCCGCCCCACCTCCGGCGCCCCCACCCGAACCCAAGCCTCCCGCCGCAACACCGCCCCCAACCCATGCGCCCCCAACACCCCCCGATCCCACTCACCCCGCCCAACAACCCGATGCCCACCCTCATCCACCCCAGCCCGATCCCATTGCCGCACACCGGAATGCGTGTACTCCCCGAACTCCCACCCCGCACCTCCGCCACCCTGCGCATCGGCCCGACCCCGGTCGTAACCAACAGGACGTTGTGCCGCATCCGTATGTACTGCACGCCCATCGAAGTTTCCGGCAGCAGGCCATTGATAACCGTCTGCGCCACCGGAATACGTGCCTTCGCCTCCGTCGGAGCCGACCGCCCGGGAATCGGGCCGAGTGGAATCGCCGCCGATGGTGTGTTGTGTGGTGTCCGGATTTACTGCACGCCCGTCGAGGTTCCCGGCGGCAGGCCATTGATAATATTCTGCGCCACCGGAATACGGGCCCTCCGCGCCGTCGTAGCCGACTGTCCGGAGATCCGGTCGATCGGGCGGAGCGGGATTGCTGCCGATGGTGTGTTGTGTGGTGTCCGGATCTGTTGTGGGGGCATGGAAGTATTCGGCTCCATGCCACTGGTAGCCCGCTGCGCCACCGGAATATGTGCCCTCAGCTTCTTCGGGGGCGAGCGTTCGGCGGTCCGGCCGTGTGGGATTGCCGCCGATAGTGTGTTGTGCGGCGTCCGGATGTATTGCGGGTCCGTAGAAGTGTTCGGCCGTGTGCCATCGATAGTTGTTCGCGCCGATAGAGAGTGTGGTCTCACGTCCGCCGGGGCGAGCTGCTTGACTGCCCGCGCCGAGGGGATCGTCGGCATGTGGTTGATCGGGTTCTTCGCCGATAGTGTGCGGCGTTGCGCCCGGATGTGTTGCGGTGGTGTTCGATTGCTCAGCGGTGTGCAGATAATGTTCTGCGCCATCGGAATACGTGCCTTCAACGCTGCCGGAGTTGTCTGTCCGTCTGTCCGCGTCGGTGGGGCCGTTCGTGTGCGGTTGATCGGGTCGAGTGGGATTGCGGCTGATGGTGTGTTGTGTGCCAACCGAATACGGGGATGCGTTCGGATTGTTCCAGCCTGCCTCTGTGTCCGGTACCAGGGAATCTTCCGCGGCCGGTCGGTTGGTGGGAGGGTGGTTGGTGGGGCGCGGTGTGGCGTTCGGATGGGTTGTGGGGCTGGGGGAGTGGGAAGTATTCGGGGTGGTGGGGAGGGGGGTGTAGTGGATGTGGATGCCCAGGAGGGCGGCGGCGGGTGCGCCGTGTTGGTCGGTGGCGAGGATGTCGCAGCGCAGGCCGGTGGGGGTGGTGGAGCGGAGGAAGGCGTGGGCCTGGGCGAGTAGGACGTCGGAGGAGGGGGTCAGCCAGGCCGAATCCAGGTGGGTGGGAAGGGGGAGGACGTCGGCGGGGAGGTGGGGGCCCGCGGCGGCGGCGATGAGTTGGAGGCAGCCGTCCAGGGCGGCGGTGTCGAGGGGGATGTGGCCGAGAAGGCCGATGGCGCTGGAGGATTCGGCGACTATGCCGCGCAGGGTGCGGAAGCGGGGGCCGTATTCGAGGCCGCGGGCGCGGAGCATCGCGTAGAACTCACGGGGGTCGACGGGGCGCATACCGGGTTGGGCGATGCGGTGGGCGTCGATGGTGCGCATCCAGGCGACGAGTTCCGCGGGGGTGGGTTCGGCGGCGATTCGGGCGGTGGCCAGCGGGATCGGACCGGTTACCGTGAGTTGGTCGGCGCGGGCGTGGCAGGTGGTGTCGGGCAGGGCCGCGAGGTCGGTGGCCTCGCGGACGGTGAAATCCGTCAGGCGGGTGGTTCGTTCTCCTGCGGTTCGGAGCATGCGGCGCAGCCAGTACATCGCGGGGACCACCGGCACGCCGCGCACGACGTGATCGCGCAGGTCCTCGGGTGCGGGGGTGGGGCCGGTGGCGGTCAGCAGCGGGAAAATCGCATGCCGCCAACGTCTTTCGAGTATCGGTCCGGTGAACGTGCCCAGCGCGGACCAGTCGGCGGGGCGGCCCTCGAGGTACCAGTGGGCCATGCCGTCCAGGAAGGCGGCGGATTCGTCGTCCCGATCGGCCATCGGGTGGGTGGCCTCGCGGAACTCGGGGAACTCCCGAATCGCCGGGGCCAGAATCGGATGCGGTGAGATCTCGATCGCAGTGGTGCAGCCGTCGGCCGCCGCGGATTCCAGAGCCGTGGCGAGTTCGACTGTGTGCTCGGCATTTTCGGACCAGTACCGCGCGTCCAGGGCGGCGGAGGTGATGCGTGCGCCGCGGCGGGCGGTGGAGTACAGCGGGATTCGCGGTGTGCGCGGGGTGATTCCGTCGAGCCGGGCGAGCAGTTCGGCGGCGGGTTCGCGGACCTGCGGGCTGTGCGCGGCGAAATCCACCGCGATCCGCCGCGCGTAGAAGCTGCGCCGGGTGGCCCGGCGGATCAGCGTGTCCACATAGCGTGGCGTCCCGGACACCACCACCGATCGCGGCCCGTTCACCGCCGCCACCGCGACATGCGCGCGCACCGGCTCCACCAGCCGCCCGGCCTCCTCGGGCGTGGCCTCCAGCATCGCCATCGCCCCGCGCCCGTCCAGATGCGCCAGAATCGCACTGCGCGCCACCGCGATTCGCGCACCGTCGCCCAGCGAGAGCGCACCGCTCACCACGGCCGCCGCGATCTCGCCGAGACTGTGCCCGATCACCGCATCGGCCCGAATTCCCCAGTGCGCCAACAGTTCCGCCAGCGCGATCTGGAACACGAACAGCGCGGGCTGCACCATATCGGTCGTCTCGAGACTGTGCCCGAACCCGTGCCGCGGCGTCCACACCCGAGGCCCGCCCGCCGCACTCACCGCATCGGTGGCCTCCGCCAACGCCCGCGCGAACACCGGATACCGCGCCGCCAACCCCCGCCCCATCCGCTCGTGCTGCCCACCCTGCCCCGAGAACACCAACAAGACTCGCCCACGCCGCCGCCCCCCAACCGGCCCATGAACCCGCGCACTCCGCGGCAACACAGCCCCGGCCAAGTCTCCACTCACGTTGTGTCCCAACGTATTGCGACTAAATGCCGCCGACTGCGACCGCTTCCCGCCACCTTCCCCGGTGTCCGCAGCTCCACTTGGCCCGGCCGCATTCGCCGACACGATCGCGGAGCCGACCGTAGCCCCCTCCCCGGACGTAACACCGGTCCCATTCGTACTGGTCGGCCCAGCCACACTCCCAGAAGTGATCGTGGAGTCGGCGTCCGTTGCCCCCGTCCGCTTCCCGGTGTCCGTGGTTCTATTCGGCCCGGCCGCACTCGCCGATGCGATCGTGGAACTTGCCGCAGCCGCGCCGTCGGCCATCGCGTCCGCGCCGTTCGGCCCAGCCGCGTTCGTGGACGTGATGACGAAGTCGGCGGTCGCTGCCGTGGTCTCGTTCCCCGTGCCCGCGATTCCGGTTGAACCGGCCGAATGTGCGGGTGTGATCGCGGAGTCGGCTGCGGTCTCGTTCCTGGATGTCGCGTCGCCGTCGCCCGCTCTGGTCGGGGTGGACGCGCTTCCGGATGTGACCGCGGGATCTGCCGGAGCCGCGACTCCCTGCTCGGACGTCTCGTCGATTCCGTTCGCACTGGTCGGAACCGCCACACCGGCGGATGTGATCGCGGAGTCGGTGGTAGTCGCAGTGTCTCTGTTGTTCGGCGCGTCGTTGCCGTCCACACCGGTCGAGACGGTGGCATCAGTGGATGTGACTGCGGAATCAGCCGCGCTGTCGGCCGTCGTGTCCGTGCCGTTCGGCCCGGCTGCAGTCGTGGGCGTGATGGCGAACTTGGCGGTCGCTGCCGTGGTCTCGTTCCCTGTGCCCGCGATTCCGGTCGGACCGACTGAATACGCGGGTGTGATCGCGGTGTCGGTTGTAGCTGCGGCTTCGTTCCTGGATGTCGCGTCGCCGTCGCCCGCTCTGGTCGGGGTGGGCGCGCTTCCGGATGTGATCGCGGAATCCGCCGCAGCCGCAGCACTTTCCACGGATATCGCGACAGTGCGATTCGTACCGGTCGGGACGGGGGTGGTCGCGGAGTCGACTGGGGTCTCCGTGGCCGAAGTGCGGCCACGTGTCGTGTCCAGCATGGTTGTGGAGCTGTCCTCGGGCGATGCGGCACGTGCGGCTCGGGTGTTTTGTGCGGGGGTCGCGCCGGATGTGGAGTTGGTGTGCTGGCCTGGCGGGTGTGCTGCCCGAACGGGTTTCGCGGGGATTGGCCCGAAGTCAGTGCCCTCTGGCCGGAGGGTGTCGGCGGGTGGTGTTGGTGTGGGATTCGCGGGTGGGGGTGTCTCGGCGAGTTCCAGCAATTGTGCGATTGCGTCGGTGCGGTTTCGGGCGACGATGGCGGCTCGGATTTGTTCGGGGAGGGATCGTGTTGTGGCGGCGGCGAATTCGGGGAGGGAGGCGGGGTTTCGGTTGAGGGCTTCGGCCCAGCGGGTGGCCTGTTGGCGGATGTCGGCTTCGTCTCGGCCGGTGATCGTCAGCAGGATGGGGGGATCGGTGTTGCGTTGGGGGGCAACGGTATCCACGCCGCGTAGTACCACGTGTGCGTTCGTGCCGCCGAAGCCGAAGGAGCTTACTCCGGCGTATCTGCTCGATGCGGATTCCGCTGCCCAGCCGATCGGTTCGGTGGGGACGGCCAGGCCGCGGGAGGCGAGGTCGAGCAAGGGGTTCTCGGTGTGGAAGTGCAGGTTGGGGGCGATGGTGGCGTGGGCGATGTGCAGGGCGGCCTTGGCGACGCCGGTTACTCCGGCGGCGGCCTCGAGGTGGCCGATGTTCGATTTCACCGAACCGATCCAGACTCGGTGGGTGCGGTCGCCCTCGGCGAGCACCGCGGCCAGCGCGCCGACCTCCACCGCATCGCCCAATGGTGTTCCGGTGCCGTGACATTCGATGTATCCGGCGGCGGTGGGCGCGGTGCCGGCGCGGGCCCACGCCCGGCGGATGACCTGCTGCTGGGCGAGGCCGTTGGGGGCGTAGAGGCCGTTCGAGCGGCCGTCGGAACCGACTGCGGCACCGATGATCTCGGCGTAGATCCGGTTGCCTTCGCGGCGGGCGTCGGCGGTGCGTTGCAGGATCAGCACCGTGCAGCCGTCGCTGCGGGCGTAGCCGTCCGCGGCCGCGTCGAAGGGTTTGCACCGACCGTCCGGCGCGAGGAATCCGGCCTGGTCCATATAGTCCGAGGTGTGTTGCAGCAGAGTCAGATTCACCCCGCCGACGATCGCCAGGTCGACGGTCCGGTCGGCGAGCAGCCGCAGCGCCAGGTCCACCGCGGCCAGCGAGGACGAGCACGCGCTGTCCAGCACCAGACTCGGTCCGTGCAGGTCCAGGGCGTAGGACAGCCGGTTGGCGATGATGCTCAGCGCCGAGCCGGTGACCGCGTACGGCGCGTCCCGGCCGCCGCTGCCGAGCACCACCGAGCCGTGGTCGTAGCCGCACGCGCCGAACAGCACCGCGGTGTGCGAGCCGCGCACCCGGTAGCCGACACCGGCGTCGTCGAGGGCCTCGACGGCAACCTCCAACGCGAGCCGCTGCTGCGGATCCAGCACGGCCGCTTCACGTTCGGAGATCGCGAACCAGTCGTTGTCGAACGCGTCCAGCCCGTCCAGGTACCCGCCGTGCCGCGCCCCGGCACGGTCGCGCGGCGGTGCGCCGGTCCCGTCCCGGCCCTCGCGCAGCAGCCGCCAGAACTCGTCGACGCCGTGCGCGCCGGGCACGCGCGCGCCGATGCCGATGATCGCGACCGGGGGCACGGCCGCGGATTCCACAGTGGTCGTCGAATCCCGCTGTCCCGGAACGGGTGCGGGGGGTGGGGTGCCGCCGGAGTCGGCCGTCATCGGGTCGCTGTGTGTTCGACGAGTCGCTCGATATCGGGATGGTCGAACAGATCGGTGAGCGAGATCGACACGCCCAGTGCGTCCTCCAGCACGGCCGTGAGCCGCGCCAACTGCACCGACGAGAGCCCCAGATCGTTGAACGGGCTAGTGACCGACACCTGGTCCGCGGGGACGCCGAGTAGTTCCGCGATGGCCGTCACTGCCGCCGAGGTCGGATCCGACCACCGGCCTTCGACCGAAGAACGCTGCCGCACGGCTTCTCCTCCCCGCATTCGGCGGTGTCCGCCGGCCGTCAGGTACCTCGAACGATTATGCCGGGCAGTCGGCGCGCGGAGAAGGGCTTTGCTGTGCGCACCAGGATCGCTACGGTGTCGCTGTGACTGAGCACACGAGCTCCGAGCCGGTTTTCGCCGGATCCGGCACGTTCGGCAAAGGTGGTGATGTGACCGATTTCTCCGACGGCAGACCCGGCACGTTGGGCACCCTCGCGCAGTGCTGCGCGGCTCTCGTGGCGACCCCGCGACGTCTGCTGCGTCCCCGGCGTCCCGATCCGGTGTTCCTGGCCGGCCTCGAACCCGCCCGAATCCCGCACCCGCGCAACCTGGTTCGCCTCACCGCGCTGTTGCAGGCGCGCACCTCCGCGCCGACCGCGCTGGTCGCCGAGGGCGTGCGCAGCCTCGGCACGCTCCCCATGGGCATGGGCGCGTTCCTGGTCGAACATCCCCGCGCCCGGTTCGTGATCGACCCGGCGATGTGCGCGGACGTGCACAAGCGGGTGGTGCCCGGATTGCCTTTCCCGATGGGAATGTTCGTTGCCCCGGGTAAACCGGTGCTGGGACTCGAGGACGCGCTGGCCGGGCGGAATCTGTCCGGTTCGGACATCGACTTCACCATCGCGACCCATCTGCACTGGGATCACGTGTCCGGTTTGCTGGAACTTCCCGAATCGGTCGAATTGCGTGTTCCGGCAGTGGAATACGAGTGGGCGATGACGGGCGGCACCGCCCCCTACGGCGTGGTGCGCGGCCCGCTGCGCGACCGCGCGGTGCAGCCGCTGCACCTGGAGGGCCCGCCGGTGCTGACCTTCCCGGCCAGTCACGATCTGTTCGGCGACGGTTCGGTGGTGCTGCTGGATCTGGCCGGGCACACCCCGGGCAGCATCGGCGTGCTGCTGGCCGTGAACGACGGCACGCACGTGCTGCTGGCCGGTGACGCGGTGTGGAACACCTTGCAGATCAAGCTGATTCGCGAGAAGGCCCCCATGCCCGGACAACTCGCCGACGCCGACCGGGACCGCGCCTTCGAAACCGTCCAGCGCCTGCACGCCGTACCGCCGGGGATCGAGATCATCGCCAGCCACGACTTCAACGCGGTCGCCGAACGCGCCTGATCCGAACGCGCCTGAGCCACAGGCATATTCACCCCGGACATGGGTGCGGCCGACCGGGGACCTACCCCTCGGCCGGCCGCACCGCGGACGGTCTCAGCGCACGAACGACGCCAGTCGATCGGTGATCAGGCCCTCCGCCTCGCTCACCATGCGCGAGATCAGCTCGTCGCAGGTGGGGATGTCATCGATGAGGCCCTGGACCTGTCCGGCGGTCCAGATGCCCGCGTTCAGATCGCCGTCCTCGAATACCCGGCGTCCGCGCGCACCGGCGACCAGGTCCCGCACGTCCTCGAAGACGCCGCCGGCCTTCTCGATCTCGACGACCTTGCGGCTGATCTCGTTGTCCGCGACGCGGGCGGTGTTGTTCATGGTGCGGAAGATGAGCTGGGTGTCGCGCTCGCCCTGCGCGACGATCTGCTCCTTGACCTTCTGATGCACCGGCGACTCCTGGGTGCACATGAAGCGGGTGCCCATGTTCACCCCGTCCGCGCCCAGCGCCAGCGCCGCGACCAGTCCGCGCGCGTCGCCGATGCCGCCGGAGGCGATGATCGGGATCTCCAGCGCCTTGGCGGCCGCGGGGATCAGCACCAGACCGGGCACATCGTCCTCACCCGGGTGTCCGGCGCATTCGAAACCGTCGATGGACACGCCGTCCACGCCGATCCGCTCGGCCTTGAGCGCGTGCCGCACGCTGGTGCACTTGTGCAGCACCTTGATTCCGGCGTCCTTGTAGTAGGGCAGGAACGGTTCGGGGTTGCTGCCCGCGGTCTCGACGATCTTCACGCCCGACTCGATGATCGCCTTCATGTACTCCTCGTACGGCGGCGGGTTGATCGAGGGCAGGATGGTGACGTTCACGCCGAACGGCTTGTCGGTCAGCTCGCGGGTGCGCTCGATCTCGCGGCGCAGATCGTCCGGGGTGGGCTGGGTGAGTGCGGTGATGAAGCCGAGACCACCGGCGTTGGCCACCGCGGCGACGAGTTCGGCCCGGCCGACCCACATCATCCCGCCCTGCACGATCGGATGTTCCACGCCGAATCGCTCGGTGAACCTGGTGCGCAACATCGATGTCCTCCTGCTCGAGTCGATCGGCGACGACCCCGGTGACGCTGCGGAGTTTTCCAGGGATCGCCGCCGTCGGATCTGGTGCTCGCGCCGTCCGCGGCTCCCTGCCCGAATGCGTCGATAGTGGCATGCCCGAGCGGGCTGGGACAACCCTTGATGTAAGCGTAAGTTTGCGCGGTTAACTCGCGCTCTCAGGGTGCCGGAGAAATTCCGGAGGTTTCTGACAGATGTAAATAAATGATCTGAGCTGCTGTGTTCTGCACCGACCTGACCGATTTAGGATCCTCTTTGTAATCCTTGTCACGGCAAAAAGTTAGCTGGTATTCTCACAGTTGTTCAGCCGTGGACGCCATCGGGGCAGCCGGTGCGCGAGCGTGCGGCGGTTCCGAAGGGAGTTCGTGCATGACCACCGGTGCCCAGTCGCTCGCCGAGCCGATCCGATCGCGCCGCAACCACTGGAACAATCAGGTCGCCACGCATGCGGTGATGCGCCCCGACCAGGTCGCGTTCCGGTTCAAGGGGCACGACACCACGTGGCGGCAGTTCCACGAGCGGTCGCTGCGCTTCGCCGACGCGCTGTCCCGCCGCGGCGTCGGGTTCGGCGATCGGGTGCTGCTGCTGGCGTTGAACTACACCGAGTACATCGAGGCCGTCTTCGGCATCAACGCGCTCGGCGCGATCGCGGTGCCGGTGAACTTCCGGCTGACCCCGCCCGAGGTCGCCTACATCGTGGCCGATTCCGGCGCCAAGGCCATCGTCACCGACACCATGCTGGTCCCGCTGGCCACCGGCGTGATGGGGCAGGCGCCCGCGCTGGAGACCTGCGTCGTGATCGGCGGGCAGAGCGGCGAGGGCGTGCTCGGCTACGACGAGCTGCTCGTCGAGGAGGGCGAACCCCATGTGCCGCTGGACATTCCGGAGGACACCCCGGCGCTGATCATGTACACCTCGGGCACCACCGGCAGCCCCAAGGGCGCGGTGCTGTCCTACGAGAACATGAACGCCCAGGCCCTGACTTGTATCCGCGCAATGGAATTGGACGCGGGCTCGATCGGCTTCTGCACCTCGCCGCTGTTCCACATCGCCGGACTCGGCAGTCTCACACCGTATTTCATGCTCGGCGGCACCACCGTGCTGCATCCGCTCGGCGCGTTCAACGCCACCGAATGGCTGGACGCGGTCGAGCAGGAGCAGGCCACCGCGGCGTTCTGCGTGCCGGTGCAGTGGCAGATGATCTGCGAGGAGCCGACGGTCAAGACCCGCAAGCTGGCGCTGCGCATGCTGTGCTGGGGCGCCGCGCCCGCCTCGGACACCGTGCTGCGCGCGATGGACGACTGCTTCCCGAACGCGCGCAACGTCGCGGTGTTCGGCCAGACCGAGATGTCGCCGATCACCTGCGTGCTCGAGGGTGACGACGCGATCCGCAAACTGGGTTCGGTCGGCCAGCCGATCCCGACCATCCAGGCCCGCGTCGTGGACGACGAGATGAACGACGTCGCCCCCGGCGAGATCGGCGAGATCGTCTATCGCGGACCGACTCTCATGCAGGGCTACTGGAACAAGCCCGAGGCCACCGCGGAGGCGTTCGCGGGCGGCTGGTTCCACTCCGGCGACCTGGTCCGCCGGGACGAGGAGGGCTTCGTCTACGTGGTGGACCGCAAAAAGGACATGATCATCTCCGGCGGTGAGAACATCTACTGCGCCGAGGTGGAGAACGTCCTGTTCGCGCATCCCAAGATCCACGAGGCCGCCGTGGTCGGACGTCCGCACGAGAAGTGGGGCGAGGTGCCGGTTGCCGTTGTCGCCCTGCTGAATCCGGACGACACCCTCACCCTCGAGGAACTCGGCCCGTTCCTGAACGAGAACCTGGCCCGCTACAAGCACCCCAAGGATCTGATCATCGTCCCCGAACTGCCCCGCAACGCCAGCGGCAAGGTCGTGAAGGTCGATCTGCGCAAGGACTATTCGGCGTAGCTCGTAGCAGGCATCTGCTGATCGCTTCAACCGCAACGAGTCTCGTGTCTCCAGGCACGGGACGCGTTGCGGTTCAGGAGCAATCATGCCCTCGCCGTGCAATCCCGGGCGTTCGCAGACTTCTCCGGAGATGCGACATCCGGAGTAATCGTCGCCCGTGCGGACGCTTCCCGGAAGTCCGGCGGCGATGCGGGACTGCTTGCCGCTCAGATCATCTCGTGCTGCGTCAACCACCGCATGATCGGCCACCCGCAGAACACCGGCAACCAGCACGTCAACACGCGATACAACAGCACCGCGGGCACCCCGATCCCCGCCGACACCCCGAACGCCGCCAGCCCGCCGATCAGCGCGGCCTCCACCGCGCCCACCCCGCCCGGCGTCGGCGCGGCCGAGGCCAGCGTCCCGCCGATCATCGTCACCACGGTCACGGTCACGAACGTGGTGTGCCCGCCGAACGCCTCGATCGCGGCCCACAGCGCCCCGGCGGCGCCGAGCGTGATCGACGCGCAGCCCAGCACGATCATCGCCAGCCGCCTGGGTTCGCGTGCGAGCGTGCGCAATTCGCTGACCACCTCGGCCAGCTGCGGCCGCACCTCGGTGCGCAGCCAGCGTCGCACCGTCGGCACGAACATGGTGATCCCCAGCGCCCCCAGCAGCGCGCCGGCCGCGAAGTACAGCACCGTCGCATTGGGCACGAAATGCGACAGATTCGCCGAAACCCCCGCTGCCACACTGAAAACGATCAGCAGCACCACGTGCGTGATCACCTGCACCGCCTGCTGCAAGGCCACCGCCGCGGTCGCCTTCACCGCCCCCATCCCGCTGCGCTGCAGGAACCGCACACTCAGCGCGAGACCGCCCACACCCGCCGGTGTGGTCGTCGCGGCGAAGGTGTTCGCGACCTGCATGAGCAGCAGATTGCGCGGATTCACCGATTCGCCCGCGCACCCCCACAGCGCCATCGCCGCACCCACGTAGGTCAGCGCGGAGACCGTCAGCCCCAGCAGCGCCCACCACCAGTTGGCCGAGCGCAGCTCGGTGAAGAACGTCGGCACCTGGCTGATGTACGGATACGCCACGTACACCAGGCCGATCAGCAGGATCAGCTGGATGAACTGGTTGCGGGAGAACCGCGTGATGTGCGCGGCCTCGATCCGATCCTCGTCGGTCTGATGCAGGACCTGCTCGCGCACCTCCTTCATCACCGCACCCGGATCGTGTACCGAATTGCGCACCAGCCGGGGGATCGCGGCCTTGGTCAGCCGCCGCGAGGCATCGATCACCAGCTGCCGGCCCAGCACCTCGATCGCGGTGCGCACGGCGGATTCCGCGCCGAACAGCGAGCCGGTGGTCAGCAGCAGTTGCGCCACGTCGGATTCGAAACGGGTGTCGTAGGCGCCGAATTCGGCGGCGGAGAACCCACCGAACAGCACCCGCCCCTCCGAGATGCGGATCTCCTCGGCGCGCAGATCACCGTGCGAGATCTGGGCGCGATGCATGTTCCGCAACGCCTGCCAGACCTGGGTGTGCACCTCCTCACCGGCGGAGATCGACAGGATCTCACCGCGCGGAACGGTGTGCGCGTACAGCGTCCAGCCGCGCTCGAGCGCCGCGACGGTGAGCGGCTTGTTGCTGGCCAGCCCCAGATCCCCGATCGCGATACCCAGCAGCGCGCGATGTTCCACACTGCGCCGCATCGACGCGAAAACCGGTGTGCGCTCACTACTTCGGAACGCCACGAACCGCCGCAACTGCCGCAACATGCCGCGGCTGCGCTGATTCTGCCCGTACATCTCGATGGTCAGCCGATGATTCGGCCCGGTATCCGCGGACAGCAGCAGCGGTCCCGGCCCCGCCGGACGCACCACCCGAATCGAGGTCACCGTGTATCCGCGCCGCCCCAGCACACGCACCGCGCCGTCCAGCGGCACCTCCAGCGCGGGCGTGCCGACCACGAGCGTGATCACCGCGCCGACGAACCAGCCCACCGCCAGCCCGAACATCGCCCGCGAGGGCACCGTCAAACTGACGAACAGATGCAGCGGCACGAAGGCCAGCAGCGCGGCCCACCACCAGCGCCGCCACGACGCGGGCAGCCACGGACTGGCGACGGTGAGCACCGCGGCCAGCATCGCGATCCAGCGCGGATCGTCCAGGAACTGCGACAGGAAGGTGTTGAGCTGCTGCGGTTCGGCCAGATGCCAGCGCGGCGCGGAGATCCCGGTGTCGGTGATCGACAACGCCAGCACCGCGATCAGCCCGGCCGTCAGATAGCCGCCGAGCAGCTTCCACTGCCAGCGGAACAGCAGCCGCACCAGGATCGCGAACGGCAGCGCGAAGATCGCGACGCCGTACAGCAGGTACACCAGATTGGACTGTTCCGGAGTCAGGATGCCCAGGATGTCCGAGACCGAGCGTTCCAGGGCCTCCCAGCGCGACCGGGTGATCAGCGATCCCGCGATGACCACCACCACCAGCAGCGCGGACCCGATCACCCGGAGGATGTCGCTGGTGCGCCGGTTGTGTGGTTGCAGGAGGCTGCCGGAGACCGGTATCTCCCGCCCGTCGACTCGCATGTCGTTTCGGCACTTTCGGATCGAGGGAGAGCTGCGTCGGTCCTCTCGGTCGACTAGCTGTGAGTATGCAGGACGCCCGGATCGGCGTCGGAGGCAACACGCCGCACCCCGATGCCGGGCGCTGGTCAGCCGGGCTGCTGCGCCGCGGCCTCCGGGGTCGTGATCGGGGTGCCGGTCTGCTCCGATTCCGGTCCGAGCACCCCGAAGACCAGACCGGTCATCGTGCTCGCGTCCAGTTCGGCGATGGCTCCGGCGACCTTCTGGGTCGGCACCCGGTACGGGAACGAGTCCGGGGCGATGGCGTTCACTCGCACCCCGAATTCGGAGAATTCGAATGCCTGATGCCGGGTCAGGTGGTCCAGCGCGGCCTTGGTCGCGGAGTAGACGGCCTGCCCGCCCGGATACACCTGCGATCCGGACAGACTCGACACGTTGACGATATTGCGGTTGCGTTCGTGGTTCTCCACGTCCGCGCCGATCCAGCAGCGTTGCGCGAGCCGGGTCGCAAGCCGCAGCGGCACACCGACATTCGTGGCGAACATGGGTTCGAACTCGTCCAGTGCGCCGTCCCCGTCGGCCAGGCCGTTGGGCTGCATCTCCATCCGCGCGGCATTGTTCACCAGCAGATCCACCCCGCCGAACTTCGCCAGCGCCAGATCCACCACCCGTTCCACCTCACCCTCGCGGGTCAGGTCGGCGCGCAGCACGAAGACGCGGGATGCGTTCTCGGGCAACTCCTCTCGCGGCGCGAGCGGATCGATGAACCACTCCTCCTGCGACGGCACCGGCGGGATCCGATCGCGGCAGACCGCGACGATGTCGTAGTCCCGGTAGTACGCGCTGCAGAACGTCCGGCCCAGCAGACCGCCCGCGCCGGTCACCAAGGCGACCCGACGCCGATCACCATTCGGCAATTCCGGCACCTCCCCAGCGGCGCACCGCCAACTCGCGTGGCTGGTGCAGCCACATCACCACACTGTTGCGCACGGCGGTGTTACCACCGGCGAAGGCATGCCACGACCGCGGCGTGCATTCGAAGACGATCATCGAATTGTTCAGCGGCGGAACGAAGATCGCGGGTTCCGGGTTCGGCCCGCCGATCGCGGAGTACAGCCCGGTCTCGCCGCCGTCGCCGGGCTGCCAGTCGGGGTTGCCGAAATAGAACAGCACCGCGACCGCGCGGACCAGCTCACGCGCCTCGACGCCGGCCGCGCGGGTGCCCTTCTTCAGGTCGACGGCCGGATCGGGCAGGGCGATGGCCTCCTTGGCGGGCGCGCGGCTGCCGAACCAGGCGGGGGCCAGATCGCTGTGCGGCCAGCCGCGTGGACTGTCCGGCGGATGATGGTGGACCGAACCCTCCACATCGCCGGTGACATCGGTCACACCGACCACCCCGGCGATCAGATCGTGCCAGGCGCGCGAGACGAAAACCTCCAGCGGACCGTCGCGCAACTCGCTCAGGCTCACCCCCGACGCGCCGTAGTTGTTCGCCACCTTGCCGAACAGCTGGGGGCGTTCGGCGCGTACCTGTTCGTATTCGGCGGCCAGCCGGGCGTAGAACCGGGGCTCGAACACATCGCGCACGTAGACGTGCGCGAAGGGACGGGTGCGCCGGACCCAGCGGCGATGTGCCAGTAGATCGGTGAACCACCGCGGCAGCGGCGTTTCGGATTGCATACGTGCTCCCTCCCGGACCGAACCAGCACGATCTTATGGGGTATCGCAAGCCGACACCGGCGGACCCTCTGTCCGGCGACGCCGATTCCGGCCTTTTGCCGCAAGTCGTTCGCGCGCACATGCAACGATCACTCGGTGATTCGAGATGTCCGTATCTGTTTCGTCGGCGATTCACTGGTTGCAGGAGTGGGGGATGAGCGGTACCTCGGCTGGACGGGTCGCCTCGCGATGCGCGCGGCCGGCGCCGGGCAGCCACTCACCTCGTACAACCTCGGTGTGCGCGGGCAGACCTCGGCGGATGTCGCGAGCCGCTGGGAGCGCGAGTGCGAACCGCGCCTGAGCCCGGAATCCGATGCGCGCGTGGTGTTCTCGTTCGGCGTCAACGACATGGTGCTCGCCGACGGCCGCCCGCGGGTATCCGCCGCGGACTCGGCGGCGAATCTGACCGCGATCCTGCGCCGCGCGACCGAACGCGGCTGGACCTCCCTCGTCGTCGCCCCACCGCCCAACGCCGACGCCGAACACAACAGGCGCATCGGCGAATTGGACGCCTTCTACTCGGAAATCTGTGCCGCACAAGACGTTCCGTACGTCCGAGTGCACCAGCCGCTACTGCACAACCAGACCTGGATGCGCGCGGTCAACGAGGCCGACGGCTACCACCCCAGCGCCGCGGGCTACGAGGAGTTCGCCGCCCTGATGGTCCCGTACTGGCTGCTGTGGCTGGCCGAACCGGGGTCGACCCTGCCCGTCGTGCGCTGAGCTGGTCGGCCGCTCGAGGTCAAGGCTCGCGCATGGATGCCGGTCGCGCACTGGCATATTCGGCCCGCGCTGGTAGGGAGCCCGGCTATGGCGCTGGAGTTGTGGCGCTGATCGGAAGGGCGTGTGCGGTTCGGTGGGTGATCGCCGGTAGTCGACGGTTCGATTCGCGCGTGGGCGGCGTGCGTGTGGCCCCCGCATACGCGGACTGCCGGATGCGGGGTTGGGTGGAACCTGCGGTCGTCTTGCGGTGCGGTCTGGCCCGGGCGTACCCGCGCTCGGCGGCGCACCGGAATTATTGCGGTCCGGGTCCGGGTTGACCTGGATAATCGGTTCGCACTCTGATCGGCCGCAGGAATCGCTCGTCCAGCCGGGAGGTAGATCATGTCGCTCACATTGACTCCCAACCATCCCGCGGCGGTGCATCTGCGGCGGTTGTTCCTGGCGGTGATCACCGGGAGTTTCGTGTTCCTGCTGGTGTGGATCATCTATCTGGCGACGAGTCTGCCCGAACATCGCGAGGTCGCACACTGGGACGTCGCGTGGGTCGGGTTCGACTGTTTCCTGGTCGCGGCGATCGGGATGACCGCGCTGTGGGCGTGGTTGCGGCGGCCGATCCTGATTCCGTGGGCGATCATCACCGCGACGCTGCTGTGCTGCGACGCCTGGTTCGACATCGTGCTGGACTGGAACACGCCCGAACTGCCGATCTCCCTGCTGAGCGCCGGGCTCGGCGAACTGCCGCTGGCCGCGCTGCTGTTCTATGCCGCGCGCCGGTTGATCCGGTTGTCGATGGCGGCGGCGTGGGCGCGCAGTGGGCGGGGTGAGCCGCCGCGGATGTGGCGGGTGCGGATGTCGGTGCTGGACCGGCCCGCCGCGCCCCGCGATGAGCATCCCGCCGAGCACTAGCATGGCTTGCCGGGATGGTCGCGGGGACGAGCCGGAAGGATCGGGATGACCACTGCTGATGAATGGAGTGCGGACGATACCGAGCTGCGGGCGCGGCGGGCGGCGTCGTTCGGGCCCGAGGCGATCGCCTACGCGGAGCATCGCCCGGACTATCCGCTCGCGGGCATCCGGTGGGCGCTGGAACCGCTCGGTGCGCGCGAACCCGAGGTGCTCGATCTGGCCGCCGGTACCGGCAAACTGACCGCGGGGTTGCTCGCGGCCGGGGCCCGGGTCACCGCAGTGGAGCCGGACGCGGCGATGCTCGCGGAGTTCCGGCGGGGGTGTCGGGAGGTGACGGCGTTGTCGGGGACGGCGGAAGCCATTCCGCTGCACGATGATTCGGTGGATGCGGTCGTCGTCGGGCAGGCGCTGCACTGGTTCGATCAGGAACGCGCGTTTCCGGAGATCGCCCGGGTGCTGCGGCCCGGTGGGGTGTTCGCCGCGTTCTGGAACATGCACGATGTCGAGGTCGAATGGGTGGCCGAGCTGGATCGGCTCTCGCGTTCGACGGTCTCCTTCCAGACCCGCACCTCCAGCGGGATCGTGACGCATCCGCTGTTCGAGGAGTTCGTGCGGGCCGATTTCCCGCATACGCAGCGCCGGACCGTCGAGAGCCTCACCGCGACGATCGGCACGCACTCGCACACGTTGGTGATCTCGGCGGGGGAGCGGGCCGCGTTGCTGGAGAAGATCGCCACCTACCTGCGCGGCGTCCCCGGGCTCGGTGCGGGTGAGTTCGATCTGCCGTTGCGTACCTTGGTGATTCGTTCCGTCTTGCGTTGAGATTCGTGATGAGCCCGGGGCGATGCGCGTCGAGATTCCCGTGTGCTCCGGCGATCGCGACGTTGGCGGTGCGGGGTGCGCCGGCGATCGGGGTGACCGGTGCTGCCATGCGCTGCGAATCGACTCGGAATCAGATTGCAGCTCAACGGCTTTCGAGTACCGCCAGGGCCGCGTTGTGTCCGCCGATACCGCTGACCCCGCCGCCTCGAACCGTGCCCGCGCCGCAGCGGAAGACGTTGCGATGCTCGGTCCGCACACCCCAGCGGGCGGCGGGATCGGGATCGTCGTCGGTGCGGTAGGGGAAGCTCAGATCGCCGTGGAAGATGTGTCCGCCGGGCAGACCGACCTCTTGTTCGAGATCCAGTGGGCTTCGGGCCTCGAGGCAGCTCCGGCCCGCGGAGTCGGTGGCCAGACAGTCCCGAATCGGTTCGGCCAGAACGGAATCCAGCGCAGCCAACGTCGCATCGAGAACATCCCGTTTCACGCGATCGTGATCCTCGGCGAAAAGCCTTGCCGGAGTGTGCAACCCGAACAACGTCAAGGTGTGCATACCGCGCGCGGTCAGCTCGGGTCCCAGGATCGAGGGATCGGTGAGGGTGTGGCAGTAGATCTCCGACGGCGGCAGGGCCGGTGCGCTCCCGGCCTCGGCATCCCGATAAGCGCGCTCCAACTGCGAATACGACTCTGCGATATGGAATGTCCCCGCGAACGCCGCCCGCGGATCGACATCATCGCGCAGTCGGGGCAGCCGATTCAGCAGCATGTTCACCTTGAGCTGCGCGCCCTCGGGCTTCGGCGGCGCGGAATCGCCGAGCAGCCTTGCCATTTCGTGCGGCGCGGCGTTCACCAGCACATGTCGCGCGCCGACCGTGCCACCTGCGAACCGGACTTCCGCTGTGCGGCCGTCGGTTTCGATCGCCTGCACCGCGCTGTCCACGAGGATCTCCGCCCCGGCGGCCCGCGCGGCCGTGGCGAGCGCATCGGTCAGCGCGCCCATCCCGCCGATCGGCACGTCCCAGTCCCCGGTCCCGCCGCCGATCACGTGATAGAGGAAGCAGCGGTTCTGTCGCAGCGACGGATCGTGCGCATGGGTGAACGTCCCGATCAACGCGTCGGTCAGCACGACCCCGCGCACCGTGTCGTCGGCGAAGTCGCGCTCGATCGTCTCACCGAGCGGCCGCTCGAAGATTGCCTCCCAAGTCTCGGAATCAGCTATGACACTTCGTAATTCGTCCCGCGTGGGCAGCGGTTCGGTGAGCGTCGGAAACACCCGCTCCGCCAACCGTCCGGTCATGCCGTAGAACCGCTCCCACGCCCGGAAATCGGCATCCGAACCGGTGAGCCGGCGGAAACTCTCCCGCGTCCGAGCCGAATCCCCCGTATCCACCAGCAGACCCGCCGACCCGACCGGTGTGTACGACGAGATCCGCCGCCGCCGAGTGGCGAACCGCAGCCCCAGATCCTCGACGATCCGCCGCGGCAGCAGACTCACCAGATACGAATAGCGGGACAGCCGCGCGTCGAATTCCGGGAAGACTCGCTCGGAGACCGCCGCGCCGCCGGTGTGCGGGCCGCGTTCGAGCAGCAGCACCGAACGTCCGGCCCGGGCCAGATACGCCGCGGCGACCAGCCCGTTGTGGCCGCCGCCGACGATCACCACGTCGTACGAGGTTCGCATAGCCCTGGATATCACGAATTCGGTGGCGATCGCCGCTGCTCGAGTGAGTCGTTTCGGGCGGCCGCTGTTGTGAAGAGTCCCGGACCGGTCGCGTTGCGGTCGTCGTAGCCGCGGCCGCCATGCGGATGGCGGTCTCCCGAGTGAGTGCCCGGTTGGATTTCGATGCGTCAGGGGTTCGCCCCGGCGTCATTCCCGGGTTGCGATCAGGTACCAGTGCGGGGTGCGTTCGTCCGGATCGGGTTCGCGGTGCATCCGGGCGATCACCGAAAATCTGTGCGGGCGTAGCAGTTCCGTCATCGCGCGGGCGGACCAGCGGTAGGAGGTCGTGACCCGGTGGTCGTACGGCTGCACCTCGACCGATTCGTCGTCCGCGGCCTGGAAACCCATCACCAGCTGCCCGCCCGGCCGCAGCACCCGCGCGAATTCGGCCAGCACCCCGGGCACCCGTTCCGGCGGCAGGTGGATGATGCTGTACCAGCTCAGCAGACCGGCGACCGCGGCATCATCGAGCGGCAACTGTTCCATTGTGCCGATCTCGTAGCGCAGATCCGGACGGTCGGCGCGGGCCAGCCGGATCATCTCCGGCGACAGATCGATCCCCGACACGTCCAGCCCCAGCGAGTCCAGATACGTGGTGATCCGCCCGGGACCGCAGCCGACATCGAGCACCGGCCCGGCCCCGGCGGCCCGTACCCGATCCGCGAACGCGCCCAGTATGGCGCGGTCGAACGGCTGTGCGGCCAGCGCGTCGGCGAACATGTCCGCGTACAGCTCGGCCACGTCGTCGTAGCCCGTCCTGGTGGTGGGTATGTCCGGATGTTCCACGAGCTTCGATTCGTCCACGCGCGCAGCCTAACGACGGGCACCGACACCTCCGCCCCGCCCGCACCGGGCCGAAACCGACTGATGCACAACGGCTCTCGAACTCCCGGACACGGGAAATGATCTTGCTTGACTTCCGGCGCGACCGGCCTCAATATGGCATTGTCAGCACCTCGTAGGGTGAGGCTCCTGCATGAATACAGGCTTCTGATCTCGGTCGTTTCCGTACGCACCGGGGTCGACCGGGTCACCCGCGGCACGTGTGGGCTCCCGGGTGGCCGTCCGTACCCGGAACATCTCGTGCGTTGTCGAAACCCTGTCGAGTGGGTGGCCCCTTCGTATTTCGCGGTGGCACACCTCTGTGCTCACAACCGGTGGCACCCTGCGCACCGTTCGTCACATACACATCATCGACCGGCAACGACGCCGCAGGAGACTGAGCAGCATGACGCAACCCGCGATCGAAACCTTCCACCGCAACGATGCCCGCATGCTCGACACCGCCGAGGGTGTGCTGGTCGCCCTGCGCCGGTACAGCCCTGCCGATGCGTTCGCCGAAATCCTGGAAACCGCACGTCAGCACCGCGTTCCGGCGCTGAGCCTGGCCCGCGCCCTGGTCGAGCTAGCCGGGGCGGAGCCGCCGGTCGATGCCGTCGACGGCTCCGCCGCCGCAGCCCGCAGCGCCTGGGGCCATCTGCTCGCCCGCCCGGCCGACGTCCCCGCCCCGGCCTGATCGGGTCGCGACTGGTCCGGAGCGATCGGCCCGGCTCGTCGGCCGCCCACGATCGTCCCTCGCGGCGGCATGCGCGATCCTCGGGCAGAATTTCCGCATGGAGACGCTCGGTTCGCGCACCGTGTACACCAATCCGTGGCTGGAGGTCCGGGAGGACGACATCCGTCGCCCCGATGGATCCACCGGCATCTACGGCGTGGTCACCCGCCCCGATTTCGCCATGATCGTGCCGCGGGAGGACGACCGCCTGCTCCTGGTGGAACAGTTCAGATATCCACTGGGACAGCGCCGCTGGGAATTCCCCGCGGGCACTCTCCCCGACCGCGCCGCCGCCGACCCCGTCGACCTGGCTCACCGCGAACTCCGCGAGGAAACCGGCCTGCGCGCCGCCCGCCTCACCTACCTGGGCCTCCTGGACGCCGCCCCCGCCACCCTCGCCCAACGCGGCCGCGTCTACCTCGCCACCGACCTCACCCACGGCGACCCCGAACGCGAACCCGAGGAACAGGACATGAGCATGTCCTGGTTCGCCCGCGACACCATCGAAACCATGATCCGCACCGGCGAGATCACCGACGCCCAGACCCTCGCCGCCTACTCGTTCCTGCTGCTGCACGAACGCGCCGGTGAGGCGTCCGGCGGGGGCGCGTAGTCCGGAATACGGAAGCCGATGCCCGCCTTGACCTTCGAAGCAGGCGGGACCCGCTGCCGCTCGATGTGAGGTGGGCGGACACGGCATCCGAACTGTGCGGAACACCCACTGGAACAGGAGAATTCGTGACAGCCTACGTAATTTCCGAGGTCGAGGTCCTGGACGAGGAGATAGCCGCCCGCTATCGGGAGATCGCCTCGAAGTCGATCGTCGCCTACGGTGGCAAGTATCTCGCCAGAGGAGCCGAACCCCAAGTCCCCGAGGGTGATCCGCCACCTGCGGCCCGAATCGTAATAGCCGAATTCCCCTCCATGCAGCATCTGAACGACTGGTACGCCTCCCCCGAATATGCCCCGGCCCGAACTCTGGCGGCAGCGGCACTACGTCGTCGACTGCTGTTCGTCCCCGGCGTGCCGACCGATTGATTCGATTGCGGCGCAACGGATCCGAGTCCGTCGGTCGGGATACGACCGCAGGGGCCGTGCGATCACCCGAGGTGCGGCGGTCTCGGTGCCGCACCGATGGCAACGATCATCCCGGATCGACCATGAACCACCGATTGTGCTGAATCAACAGTGATTATGGTCGATTCCATGGACTGGATCGATGCCCGATCGGCCGCGGAACGACTCGGGGTGCAGCCCGCGACGCTGTACTCCTACGTCAGCCGGGGCGTGCTGCACCGCCGCTACGATCCGGAACGTCGGCGCAGCATGTTCGATCCGGCCGAGGTGGAGGAGTTGGCCCGGCGCGGCCGCCCGCGGCGCAAACCCGCACCGACCGAGATCGCGATCGAATCGCGGATCACCACCCTCGGCCGCGACCGGCCGTACTATCGCGGCCGCGACGCGCTGGAACTGGCCGCCGAGCACAGCTTCGAGGAGGTCGCCGAGTGGCTCTGGCGTGGCGAATTCGCGCCCGGCGGCCCGTGGCACTGCCCGGCCGACGCCGTCGCGGCGGCCCGCACGGTACAGACCGGACTGCCCGCCGGACTGCTCCCGCTGGACCGCCTCCAGGTCGCGGTCACCGCGCTCGCGATCAGCGATCCGCTGCGTTTCCAGCGTGAACCGCAGGCCGTCGGCCGCACCCTGCTCCCCGGCGCGGGCGAAACCCTCTTCGCCACCGCGGGTTGGCTGGCGCACGCCGTGGAGGAATACGCCTCGCACACCCTCATCCGACCCCGGGCCATCACCCCGTCCGGCCATCGCGGGACAGTGAATCCATGACCGAGGAGTTCGACACCGTGCTGGCCGCGGTGGGGCCGCGGCTGCGGGAGTTGCGGCGGCGGGGCGGGTTCACGTTGACGACGTTGTCCGAGCGGACCGGGATTCCGGTCAGTACGTTGTCGCGGCTCGAATCGGGGCAGCGCAGGCCCGGCCTGGAACTGTTGTTACCGCTGGCCCGCGCCTATCGGGTGCCGCTCGACGAACTCGTCGGCGCACCCGCAACCGGCGATCCCCGGGTCTATCCGAGGCCGTTCACCCGCCACGGCATGACCGTCGTCCCGCTCACCCGCAAACCCGGTGGGCTGCAAGCGTTCAAGCAGATCCTGCCCGCCGAAAGCTACGACCGCGAACCCGATCCGCGATCGCACGAGGGCTACCACTGGCTCTACGTCCTCAACGGCCGTCTCCGCGTCGTTCTCGGTGACCAGGATCTGATTCTGTCCACCGGCGAGGTCGCCGAATTCGACACCCACCTCCCGCATTGGTTCGGCAACGCGGAACCCGAACCCGTCGAGTTCCTCAGCATCCTCGGGCCGCAGGGCGAGCGCTTCCACATCCGAGCCCGCTACCGCCCGAGCTGAACGCCGCCGCACCCGGCCGAGGTATCCGGCCGGCCGGGTCTGCGGAGGATCACGAAATCGCCACTGCCGTAGGGAAATACGGCCGCAGACTGGAAGCGAGGATGCGGTCGACCATTCGGTCCGGCATCACGCGCAGCATGCGAGTGATCAGGGCGGCGTCGCGGCCGATGGTGTAGCGGGTGCGGGGTTTGCGGGTGGTGATGGCGTCGGCGATGATCCGGGCCGCGTACTCGGCGGACTTCCCGCCTCCGGTGTGCGCCGCGGAATGGGCGTTGGTGGCGTGAATCAGGCTGCCGTAGCGGTCGCGGTGCTCCGGCGACATCTCGGCGGCGAGTTCTCTCGCGGTGGTGACCACGCGCTCCGACATCTGCGTGCGGACCGCGCCGGGCTCGATGACGACGACCCGCACACCCAACCGCGACACCTCCCGACGCAGTGCGTCGCTGACCGCTTCGAGCGCGAATTTCGTTCCGGCATAAGGGCCGTAGGTGGGCATGGCGACCCGCCCGCCGATCGAACTCATGTTGATCACCCGGCCGGAGCTGCGCAGTAGCGCGGGCAGCAGGGCCTGGGTGACGGCGATCTGGCCGAAGAAGTTGACCTCGAACTGCCGTCGCCACTGCGGCAGCGGCAGGGCCTCCACGGGAGCGTTGAGCTGGATGGCGGCATTGTTCACCACCGCTCGCAGCGGCCCGGCCTGCGAGTTCTCGTCGAAGCGGGTGGCCAGCCGCGCGATATGGTCCGGTTCGGTGACATCGAGGATGACCGGTTCGATGCGTTCGGCGCGCAATGCGTCGGCGTCCCGGTCGCGACGCACGCCGGCGAGGACGTGGAATCCCCGACGCGCCAGCTCCCGCGCGGTCGCCGCACCGATCCCGGTCGAGGCCCCGGTCACCACGACGTACTCTCGCGCACTCGGCGTAATTTCAGATGACGTTGTCACCTGAATGACCGTAGGTTTTTCAGATGACACTGTCAACTGTAATGTGGATCCCATGGTCAGCCGCCTGGAATCCGCCGCCGCCACCCGCCGTTCCCTCCTCGACGCGGCCGCCGAACTCCTGGACAGCGGCGGCCCCGACGCGGTCACCCTGCGTGAGGTCGCCGCGCGCGCGGGCGTCAGCCGAGGCGCCCCCTACCGCCACTTCCCCGACAAGGACAGCCTGCTCACCACCGTCGCCACCGAAGCCCTCGAACGCCTCGGGAACCGGGTGCGATCCGTCCGCGCGCAGACCGCGCTACCCGCGCCCGACATGCTGCGCCGAGCCCTGGCCGAGTTGATGGCGATCGGCCGCGACCAGCCGCACCTCTACCGCCTGATGTTCGAATACCCCGTCGGCGACCCGACCGTGGTCGCCGACGCAACCCTGGCGGGCGAACGGGCCGAAGCCGAATTCTTCACTCTCATAACGGATCTGGTCGGCCCCGACCGCGCCCCCCACTTCGCCGCCCTCCTGCTCGCGAGTGTTCACGGCATCACCGCCATGGAACTCACCGGCCACCTGACCAAGGAAAAATGGCAGGTCACCGCCGAGGAACTCGTCGCGACCCTGGTAGCCATGATCGCCCGGCAGGCAACAGCGCCGAGCACGGACTGACCCAGTCGGCCCTCAGTTGTTGCCGTTCTCCTCGGGGATCAGCAGCAGTTTGCCCCGTGCACTACCGCCCCGACTGATCTCGAGCGCCTTCCCGAACTCCGCGAGCGGGAACGTACCGGCGATCGGGATGCCGAATCGACCGGCCGCAGCGAGTTGGGCGAACTCGGGCAGCACATCGACGCGCTCGAGCCGAGGCTCGCGGAAACTGTCCCGCGCCCCGAGTTCCGCGGCTTCGGGCAGTGAGCCACCGCAGGTCAGCACGTGCGTCGGATCGCCCGCGATCCGAATCAGATCCGGCAGCGCGCCACCGACCGGCGAGGTGTCCAACACCAGATCGACTGTCCCGTCGGCGATGTCGCGGACGCGTTCGACCATTCCGTCGCCGTAGGAGGTGACTTCAGCGCCCAGGCCGCGCAGCCCCTGAGCGTGCGTCGGTCCGGCCGTCGCGATCACCCGCATGCCGCGCACGAGTGCGATCTGCGTGGCCGCGTATCCGATCGTGCTGCCCGCGCCGTGGATCAGAATCGTCTTGTCCGGGTCGATGCCGAGCAGCGTGAGATGCAGGTTGGCCGTGTCGACCGCCATCGGCAACGCCGCCGCCCGCACCGGGTCCAGGCCCGCGGGAACCGGCGTCCAGCGGTCCATGATCGCGTAATCCGCGGCTCCGGCGGACGATGCCTCGCGCCAGTCCGCGTTCCCGACCACCAGGTCACCGATTTCGACCCCGGTCACCTCCGCGCCGACGGCATCGACCGTGCCGGACACGTCTATCCCGATCCCCCGGGGCAGTGCGCCCGCGAACAGGCCGCCGCACAGCGCCCAATCGGCCGGTGCGAGTCCGCATGCGTGCACGGCCACCCGGATCCGCCCCGGTCCGGGCTCGGGTACCGGCACGGTCTCGCACCGCAGCACCGTGTCGGCCTCGCCGTACTCGTGGAATCGCACCGCGCGCATCGTGGCGGTCGTCTGATCGGTCATCGGATCTCCTGGCGATCACGTATCTGCACATGATCCGATAAAGTGGATCATGTTCCGTTTACCAGATTCAGCGTAACACGAAGTGGAGCGTGATCCGTTTTGGCGAATGCCGAGTCGGCCGAGCTGCGATCCGACGCCGCCCGCAACCGGGACGCCCTGCTGGCGGCGGCCACCCGGACGTTCGCCGCATCGGACACCGAACCGTCCATGCGAGCCGTCGCGCGCGAAGCCGGCGTCGGCATCGCCACCCTCTACCGCCATTTCCCCACCCGGGAATCCCTGGTCGACGCCGTCTACCGCGACCAGGTGCAACGCCTCACCCAGGGCGCCGACACACTCTTGCGCCAGGTCCCCCCGATCGAGGCGCTACGCGCGTGGATGGACCTGTTCGGCACCTGGCTCTCCACCAAACACGGCATGATCGACACCTTGCGCACCATGATCGACGCGGGCGAGATCCCCCACACCGAAACCCGCGACGAACTCCTCGCGGCCATCGCCAGAATCCTCGAAACCGGCAGCGCCACAGGCGATCTGCGCCCCGACATCACCGCCGAGGACATAGCCGCGGCCATCATCGGCACCTTCACCGTCACCAACGGCCGCAAAGACCAAACCGCCCGCCTACTCGACCTCCTCGTAGACGGCCTCCGCCCCCGAATCCCCCCGACTACCCCCGAGCCATATCCACGAACCGACTCAAATGCAACTGATGCGCCACAGTAATGGTCGCCGTAGGCCCATTACGATGCTTACCCAGAATAAGATCCGCCTCCCCACCCCGAGGATCATCCCGCTCGAACGCATCGGGCCGATGCAGAAGAATAACCATATCCGCATCCTGTTCCAAACTATTGTGAGCCGAAATACCTTGTGCCACAAAGTTGTTCGTGCCGGGAACGGTTCCGTCGTACACGTCCTGCTCGCCCAGACTGGTGACTTCGACGATGCGGTCCCAGAAAACGTCATTGGTAGCGAGCATTTCGATCTCGGCGTCGTCGAGGACGGCGGCGACGCGGGCCAGACGGGAGCGGCTCGGGGAGTGTTTCCACATGGCCGAGCCACAGAAGTGAGAGCCGATGGCCGTGGAGAACTCACGGTGGGTGATGTGCTTGGTGGCCAGGAGGTTCCGGACCTTGCACCACACTTCCTTCGGGACCGTATCCACGTTCGTGTTGCGTGCCAACGGTTCGATTTCCTGGAGAACCTGTTGCGCGGAAACACCTCGCGCGCCGTGCACGCCGATGTCGCGCGCGAAGATCATCTGGTTGTCCGCACCATCGATCGTCAGATGCCAGCAATCGCGATATCCGGACTTCGTGATCCGCCGGATGCGGGCGTGCACGCCCGCACGCAGGAGAAGTTGCGCGACATCGTCGACAAGTCTGCGGCTGGTCGACGCGTAATAGATACGGGCCTGATGTCCCTTCTCGTCCCACCGTACGGACCCGTCGGTCGCCCACAGATGCCGCAGGAACAGCGCGATCTGATCGTTCGGCAGCGCGAAAATCCGCTGGGGAACGAACTTCTCGTAGCTTCGCAGACCGAACAGACCCAGTTCGTCGAGCCAGGATGCGATCGGGTTCCGCTTGCCGCGGGCCAGCCGATACGGTGCCGGAAGACGCAAGGAAGTGACTCGCGCCGCAGCGTATTCATCCCGCACCGCAGTGATGCCGAAATGCTGTGCGGCACTGGTGACTACCGCGAGATTCTCCTCGTCCACACTGGCGTAACGAATCGGCTGCCGTTTGACGCACGATCCGTCACCGATCATGTGTGCCAGCAGGATTACCTCGTCGTCGGGCAGCCGCTCGGTGTGCACAGGTTCGGGAACTGTGCGTGGTGTGGCCAACCGGTCGCCGGTGGTGAGTTTCTCCAGTGGGACCCAGCCATCCACGGTCAGGAAGGGGTGGTTACCGGTGGCCTCGACCTCGCGGCCGGAGGACAGCCGTAGCCGGAAGACCTCCTTGCGGCCGCTGGGAAACACCTTCACCATCGGCCGGGCAACCATTCGCATGCGTTCGTCGAGGGACCAGACCAAGGGCTGTTCGCCGCTGCTCAAAAGCTCGCCGAGAGTGGTCTCACCTCCGTTGTCCGCCCGCAGAATTCGGGTCGAAGCGGGCATACAACCCGACTCACGAAGGTCGGAGACCATCGGACGTTTATCCGTGCGCTGTTCGGGACCACGGTTCAGCTGGGAGATCGCGACGACCGGGACTTCGAGTTCCTTCGCCAGCAGTTTCAGGCTTCGGGAGAATTCCGAGACTTCCTGCTGACGTGATTCGACCTTCTTACCCGAGGTCATCAGCTGGAGGTAGTCGACCACGACCAGCCGTAGATCATGACGCTGTTTCAGCCGCCGCGCCTTCGCGCGAATCTCCATCATCGTCAGGTTCGGCGAATCATCCACGAACAACGGCGCCTCACTGATCTCACTCATCCGCCGCGCCAGCTTCGTCCAATCATCATCACTCATCCGCCCCGACCGCATATCCCCCAACTTGATCCGAGCCTCCGCCGACAACAGACGCATAACAATCTCGGTCTTACTCATTTCCAGCGAAAAAATAACACTCGCCAAACCGTGCTTCACCGAACAACTCCGCATGAAATCCAAACCGAGCGTGGAATTGTGCGTCGGAATCATGGAGCGGCCCGCCAGATACAGATGGTCCGTGTTGTCGACCTCGACGCATCGCACCGGCACCGGGTCGATCTTGCGGACGTCGACGATCTGTCGCGGCGCGCCTCGTCCGGTCGCCGGAACCCAGTGGGTGAGCCGCCCGGTTTCGTCCCGGAAGGTATGCGAGATGACACCGGTGGTGAGGATGTGTGCGGTCTGCTCGCTGGGCGTGGCCGAGGTCGGCCATTGATGCTCTTCGTCGGCGACGATGACTGTGCCGTCGGAGAATTCGACCTCGTAGCAGGGACGGGTGGTCAGGATTTCGGTGGCGGCGGTGACTCGGGTGGGGTGGCCCTGGGCGTCGAGGAGATGGTCGCCTACCGCTACCTCGCCCATGGTTGTCCAGCCGGAGGGAGTGGGGAGGGGGGTGTCCAGGGCCAGGGCCTTGCCGACACCGGGGCGGGCGGCGACGATGATCATCTGGCCGGGGTGGAGGCCGTTGGTTACCTCGTCGAGTTCGGTGAAGCCGGTGGGGACGCCGAGGGACATGCCGCCGCGGCTGGCGATGGAGTCGATTTCGTCCATCGTGGGTTGCAGGAGTTCTTCCAGGGGTAGGAAGTCCTCGGTGGAGCGGCGTTCGGTGACCTCGTAGATTTCGGCCTGGGCGCGGTCGACGACCTCCGCGACGTCCTGGCCGTCGGCGCCGGCGTAGCCGAACTGGACGATGCGGGTGCCCGCCTCGACCAGACGCCGCAGGATCGCCTTCTCCGCGACGATTTCCGCGTAGAAGGAGGCGTTGGCGGCGGTGGGGACGGTCTGGGTCAGGGTGACCAGGTACGGGGGGCCGCCGATGCGTTTGAGTTCACCGCGGCGGTCCAGGGCCGCGGACACCGTGACCGGGTCGGCCGGTTCGCCGCGGCCGTACAGATCCAGGATGGCGTCGTAGACGGCCTGATGGGCCGGACGGTAGAAATCGCCGGGGCGGATGACCTCCACGACGTCGGCGATGGCGTCCTTGCTCAGCATCATGCCGCCCAGTACGGACTGCTCCGCGGCCATGTCGTTCGGGGGCTGCCGACCGAAATCCTCGCCCGGATTCTCCGAGTACTCCGGGGTGCCGCGATCGTCGACGACTGCCACGAGACTCGACCGTCCTCTCGCACGCCCTCGCGTGCATCGTCAACTTTGCGCACTGCGGAACGACCACGAACTCGCCCCGGCCACAGCACCCATCGATCTCCCGTTCTACCCCCGGGCACCGACAACTTCCGCTCGCCGACAGCGTGGCGTATCGACCCGCACGGCGCACCACGACGAATCGCGGGACACTGCGGGGCGGCTCGGAGCAAACCGATGGTGCATGCTGTACGGCCGAGGGAATCGTGCGGGTCCGGACACCGGATCACGACGTCGGATCGAACCTATGGGACCGAGCTGGGGAGTACCAAACCGCACTGTGCACACCGCTGTGGACAAACTGGGGATAGTTCACCTGCTGTTGTGCACCCCATGTGGATTACTTGGGGATAAACGATACGGGTTCGCTACAACCGCAAGGTGAAGAGCCGTTCTCGCAGTTACGCACATGTGGATTAATAAAGCGGCGGCGTGTCGTCCAAGATGAACAGCCGGGCGTGTCAGGTTAACGAAGCCCACACGCGATATGGCGCGGGTCACAATACGATCGGTCGGTCCGTTCGGTTATCCCCATCTTGTCCCGAATACCCCGAGGTGGGACCGAAGATCGATCACCGGAAGATCCATGACCGGCCGAAACTCGCCGAACAAATACGGCTAATGACCGGTTAACAAGTACGCGGACACGCAGAAACACGCCCGAAGACCACCCCCGTACACCGGGTACGAGGGCGGCCTCCGAACGTCATGCGCTCGTGCGCGAGATCACTCCGCGGCGTCGACCAGCAGGGTGAACTTGGCGGCCACATCCGGGTGCAGATGCACCACGACACCGTGCTTACCGGTGCTCTTGATGTGCGCCTTGGGCAACTCGATGCTGCGCTTGTCCAGCACCGGGCCACCGGCCGACTTGATCGCGCTCGCGACATCGGCGGTGGTGACCGAACCGAACAGCTTGCCGGTACCCGCGGTCTTCACCGACAGCGAGACCGACTCCAGGCCCTCGATGGCCTGCTTCAACTCGTTGGCGTGGTCCAGATCGCGCACCTTGCGGGCGTCCTGCGCCCGACGGATGCCCGCGACCTGCTTCTCCGCGCCCCGGGTGGCGACGATCGCCAGGCCGCGGGGGAGCAGGAAGTTACGGCCGTAACCGTCCTTGACCTCCACGGTGTCGCCGGGAGCACCGAGGTTGTCCACATCAGCAGTGAGGATCAGCTTCATGGTGTTGTGCCTCCCGTTCTCAGCGAGCCGTGGACACGTACGGCAGCAGCGCCACTTCGCGCGAGTTCTTCACCGCAATGGCGATATCGCGCTGGTGCTGCACGCAGTTGCCGGTGACGCGGCGGGCGCGGATCTTGCCGCGGTCGCTCACGTACTTGCGCAGCAGCGTCGTGTCCTTGTAGTCGATGGCCGCAAACTTCTTGCCGTCCTTGGCAGCAGCCTTGGTTTCCTTGCAGAAGGCGCAGGCCTTCTTCTTCAGCACCTTTTCGCGTGCCGGTGCTTTGGCCATGGTCTCGTTCTCCGTCTTGCCTGGGAGTCACATCCGTGACCCCGTATGAAAGCCGTTCTCAGAACGGCGGTTCGTCGTCCATTGCGCCGCCCCCGAAGGAGCCGGCTGCGGGGGCGCTACCCCACGGGTCGTCGCCGCCACCGGCATTCGAGCCGCCGCGGCCACCGCCACCGTTGGAGCCGCCGAAGCCCCCACCACCACCGGAATTGGCATTGGAATTGGAGTAGCCACCGCCACCGCCGCCACCACCGCCGCGCGTGGTCCGGTTGACCTTCGCGGTGGCGTACCGCAGCGAGGGACCGATCTCGTCGACCTCGAGCTCCACGACCGTGCGCTTCTCACCCTCGCGGGTTTCGAAGGACCGCTGCTTGAGCCGGCCGCTCACGATCACGCGCGAACCCCTGGTCAGCGATTCGGCCACGTTCTCCGCGGCCTCGCGCCAGATGTTGCAGCGCAGGAACAGCGCCTCGCCGTCCTTCCACTCGTTCGAATTGCGATCGAACACGCGGGGTGTGGACGCGACGGTGAAATTCGCCACCGCGGCGCCCGCGGGGGTGAATCGAAGCTCGGGGTCCGCCGTCAAATTGCCGATGACGGTGATGACCGTGTCGCCTGCCATGGTTCCTCCTGCTCTCCGGTGCAGTCGCGGTACTCGCGTTGTTGTGTCAGAGCCTAGAGACAGGCACCGACAATCCGGTGACAGGCACCGGCGCGAGTGAAACCGCGGGGGAGGGGACTACTTCTTGTCGGCGCGCAGCACCTTGGTGCGCAGCACCGACTCGTTCAGCCCCAGCTGGCGGTCGAGCTCGCTCACGGTGGCGGGCTCGGCGGTCAGATCGACGACCGCGTAGATGCCTTCGCTCTGCTTCGAGATCTCGTAGGCCAGCCGCCGGCGGCCCCAGATGTCGACCTTGTCGACCTTGCCGCCTTCGGTCTTGACGACGTTCAGCATGGTGTCCAGATTCGGACCGACGGTTCGCTCGTCCAGGCTCGGATCGAGGATGACCATCACTTCGTAATGACGCACGGGAACCCATCACCTCCTGTGGTCTAGGTGCGGCCACGGACGTTCCGTGGCAGGAGGGTCGTTGCGTCAGCAACCCGACAAGGCTACATGAGCGGGTATTCGGTCGCGAAATCGATCTTCGCGCCGAACAGTCCGCGCGAAATATGGGTACACCCCCCTATCGTGGGTGCCATGTCGAACCGTCTCCGCGCGCGGGCGAACCCCGCGCGGCCGGGCCGGATCGCCGCGATGACGGCGTTGCTGCTGTGCGGGGTGACGCTGCTGTTCGCATATCTGAACAAGGCCCGCTGCGCGGGAGCGCCCTTCGAATCGAACGGCCGCAGCGCGGCCTTCGACCACATCAAGGACGGCCGGGTCTGCTACTCGGACATCCAGTTCCTGTGGCTCGGGCGCGATATCAACGAGCACGTCTTCCCGTACCTCACCGGCGGCATCACCACGCACGGCGCGCTGACCGGCGGCGCGGTGGAGTATCCGGTGCTCAGTGGGCTGCTGATGTGGCTCGGCGCGATCGGCGCGCACACCGACGCGACGTTCCTGCTGCACTCGGCGCTGTTGCTGGCCCCGTTCGCGCTGCTCACCGCGTGGATGCTGGGGCGGTTGTCGGGAATGGCGGCGCTGCTGTGGGCGGCCGGACCGCCGCTGGTGCTGTACGCGTTCCACAACTGGGAGCTGCCGGTGGTGTGCACGTCGGTCGGCGCGGTGTACGTGGTCACCACGCTGACCCGATATTCGGTGCGCACCCGGGGTGTGCTCGCGGCGATCCTGCTGGGTGTCGGTTTCTGTCTGAAGCTGTATCCGGGAATCTTCGTGCTGCCCTTGATGATTCACGTGCTGGTCGGCGGGAGCGACGGTCTGGACGCGCTACGCCACCGCAGCGCGCTGTGGC
The DNA here is from genome assembly GCF_009604405.1 of Nocardia macrotermitis. Lineage (GTDB taxonomy): Bacteria > Actinomycetota > Actinomycetes > Mycobacteriales > Mycobacteriaceae > Nocardia > Nocardia macrotermitis. Next base: position 37,763 of record NZ_WEGK01000025.1, on the reverse strand, counting down.
GCGCGGTCGATCCGGACGGCGGCGTGCCGGACGAGGACGATGCGCCGACCCGGCATACGCGCAGGTACGACGTGCGCGGCGCGGTCATGGTCGCCGCCACGGCGGTCGCGACTGCGGTGCTGATCAACCTGCCGTTCGCGCTGATCGGATATCAGGGCTGGCGGGCGTCGATCACCTTCCAGGAGTTGCGGCAGGCCGATATCACCAGTAATTCGATCTGGTTCTGGGGCCTGCGGCCGCTGTTCGGGGATACGCCCGGCGGTGAACGGTCCTATCAGGACGTCGTGGCGACGGCCTCGCCGATGCTGGTGGTGTGCGCGTTCGGGCTGGCGATGTGGTTGGGCTGGCGGCGTTATCGGGTCGGCGGGATGTTCCCGTGGGTCGGGGTGAGCGGCGCGATGCTGTGCGGATTCCTGTTGCTGCACAAGGTGCATTCGCCGCAGTACACGCTGTGGCTGATCCCGTTCCTGGTGCTGCTGGAGATCCCGTGGTCGGTGGTGGTGGCGTATCTGCTGGCCGACGCGTCGCTCGGGATCGGCATCTTCCGCTACTTCCATGCCCTGGGCGCGGGATCGAGTGCGGACTTCGAGAAACATCTCGTGCTGTTCGGCGTGTGGGGCCGGGCGCTGCTGCTGGTGTACCTGTTCTTCGCGTTCGTGTATCTGCCGGTGCGCGGGCAGCGGCGTGCCGAGCCCGCCCGGTCGAGATACTCCGATGACGAACTCATCCCGGCGTCGTCCTGAAACCCTCTGCGCGAGTTACCGTACCGGCTGCGCGCTGACGTGCGACACCTGCGGCCGCAGGAACGCGGGCAACCACGGCAGCAGCGGATCCGGCGCGCGATCCAGGATTCCGCCGACCGGATCGTCCACACCCTCGAGCCGCACCAGATCCTCGGACGGCCGGTAGATCTGCCGAACGATCAAGGCGCACAACGCGATCACGGCCAGATCGCGCAGGAAGACGGTGCCGGTGAACCACTGCTCGGGCACCCCCTTGCGGTCGGTGCCCAGGTAGTAATACATCCGCGGGAACCAGACCAGCGCGTCGATCGTCATCCAGGTCAACAGGATTCGGCGATTCGGCAGGGCCAGCACGGCCAGCGGCACCAGCCACAGCGAGTACTGCGGACTCCACACCTTGTTGGTCAGCAGGAACGCCGCGACCACCAGGAAGATCAACTGCGCCAGCCGTGGCCGCCGCGACGCGGTCAGCGCGATGTAAGCGATTGCGGCACAGGCCAGCACGAACAGCAGCAGCGAGACCGTGTTCAGCGCCGAGGGCGTCTGCTCGGGGGCGAGGGTGCCGTCGAAACCCGTCCAACCGGTGAACGAGGTGATCACGTTGTAGATCGAATCCGGATCGGCCTGGCGCTGCGTGTTCAGCCGGAAGAACTCCCACCAGCCGTTCGTGAACGGCACGGCGATCGGCAGATTCACCACGATCCAGCTCACCGCCGCGGCCCCGACCGCGACCCCCGCGGCGCGCAGCGGACTGTGCCGGGCGCCCGCGAGATATTCGCGCACCGCGTCACCGAAACCGGTTCCGCTGCGGCGCAACAACTCTCGCATTCCGGGGATGCGCTGACGGTCGGCGGTGCGCAGACACAGCACCACGATCGGACCGAGCAGCAGCAGCGGATACAGCTTCGCCGCGCCGCCCAGGCCGAGCAGGACGCCCGCCAGTACCGAACGTCGGCGGGCCCAGGCGAGCATGCCGGTCGCGGCGAAAGCCGTTGCCAGCGCGTCGAAATTGGTGAACGCGTGCACCAGCACCAGCGGTGAGATCGCCACCAGCGCGGCATCCCAGATCCGTCGCCCCGCCAACTGCGTCGACGCCCAGACCGTCACCAGCCAGGCCATCGCCAGACCGATCACCGCGACATCGAAATACACCACCACCGGCAGCCCCCCGGGCAGCGGCAGCGACTCCCACACATTGGCCAGTTCCATCGAAATGTACTGGTAGAGACCGGAAAGCACGGGATATTCCATGTACCGGGTGTGCGGTTTCCCGTCCGAACCGTATTCGGTCCAGCTCTTCTTGTACGGGAACGCGCCCTCGTCCAGACGTTCCGCGCCGTACAGCGGCACGGTGTCGGAGTAGCACATCGCGACGTACTGGCGGCCGTTGTTCCAGTCCAGGGTCAACCGGCCGTCGTCGGTGGTGGTCTGCTGGATGCACGCGGCCTTACCGCCCCAGCTCAGGGCCAGCATGACCACCGCGAAGGCCAGCATCACCCGCACCGGCGTCCAGAATCGGGCCCGGCCGATCAGGGCGTGATCGCCGACCGGGCCGCCGATCGCGGTGGACAGCTGTGCGGTCAGCGGATCGGTACGGCTGGGACGATCACGCCAGGTCGCCGAGCGGGGCTCGGCGTCGGCGGCCGGGTATGTGTCTGGAGATTCCCGCATCTCGCCCCGGTTCCCCGCCTTCGCCACTCGCTCCTCGAACACGCCAACCGACGCTACCGGTTGGCGTGTCGACTGTCCCGGTCGCCGTCGGCTCTAGTTGCCGCCGCCGTTGCTGTTGGTGCTCTCCCCGGGAGCCGGTGTGCTCGGCCAGGTTCCGTCCGGTGCGACGGGCTGACCCGACATCGGTCCGGCGTCGTTCGGCTGCTGTTGCTGTTGTTGCTGCGGGCGACTCTGGTTCTGGTGGAATCCCGGAATCGGGATGGTGACGCCCGGCAGGATCTCCACCTGCGACGGGGTGATCTCCACCGGCGGGACGAACTGTTCGGTCGTCGAGGACGGCGGGGTGTACGGCGCGGAGTACGACGGCACACCGGCCTGGCCACCGATCTCGGCGGGCTTCGGGAAGGTCTCCTTCGGCGTGCCGTCGAGCGCGCCGTCCATGGTGTCCTTCCAGATGTCCGACGGCAGGGTCGAGCCGTACATGATGCCGCCGTTGGCGTTCTTCAGCGCGACACCCTTCTCGGTACCGACCCAGACGGCGGTCGAGAGCGAGGGCGTCAGGCCGATCATCCAGGCGTCGCGGTTCTGGCCGGTGTCACCGAGCTGGACGGTACCGGTCTTGGCCGCCGAGACGCGCCCGCCCGCCAGATCGTGCTTGAACGAGGAGTGCGCGATCGGCGCCATCGCCGCGACCACGTTGTCCGCCACGGCCTTGGACACCTTGCGCTCACCGGCGGACTGTCCGCGATCCAGCAGCACCTGACCGTCGGCGGTGACGACCTTCTGCACGAAGTGCGGTTTGTGGTAGATGCCCTCGGCGCCGAGAGTGCCGTACGCGGAGGCCATGTCGAGGGCGCGAACCTGGTACTGGCCCAGGATGATGCCGTCGTTGGGGCCCGACCCGTCCGGCTCGGTGAGGGTCTTGCCGACGCCCGGAATGGTGTCCGGGATACCGAGCTTGTGCGCCATCTCGGCGATCTTCTCCGGGCCGTTGCCGCCCATGTCCAGCTCCATGCGGTAGAAGCTGGTGTTCAGCGATCGCTTCAGCGCCTCGGCGATGGTGCAGACCCCACAGGTCTCACCCTCGGCGTTGGTGATCTTGATGCCGTGCACGTCCAGATCGGCACTGGAGTACATGGTGGACAGCGGTTTACCCATCTCGAGGTTCTCCGCCAGACCGAAGACCTTGAACGTCGAACCGGTCATCAGACCGGCGTTGGCGAAGTCGTAGCCCTGGCCGTTGGAACCGCCGTAGTACGCCTTGACCGCGCCGTCCTTCGGATCGACCGACACCACGGCCGTGCGGTCCTCGGGACGTTCACCCTTCATGTTCTTGGTCACCGAATCGACCGCGGCCTGCTGGGCCTTGGCGTTGATGGTGGTGGTGATCTGCAGGCCCTCGGTGTTGATCTGGCTGTCGCTGATCCCGGCCTCGGACAGTTCGCTGACCACCTGACGCTTGATCAGACCGTTGGGACCGGAATCGGGATCGTTCTTGTTGCCCGAGCTCGCGCTGGAGGACAGCACGTTCGGGTACTTCATCGGCTCGCGCTGCGCCTTGGGCAGATTGCCCATCGAGACCATGCCGTCGAGTACGTAGTTCCAGCGCTGGACCGCGCCCGCGCGGTTGTTCTCCGGGTCCAGACCGTAGGGCTGGTTGATGGTGGCGGCCAGCATCGCGCCCTCTTCGACGGTCAGGTTCTGCACCTTCTTGCCGAAGTACGCCTGTGCGGCGGCGTTGATACCGAAGGTGCCGCGGCCGAACGGGATGGTGTTCAGGTACGCGGTGAGGATGTCGTCCTTGCTCCACTGCCGCGCCATCTTCGCGGAGATGACCAGCTCGTGCAGCTTTCGGGTCAGCGAGTGCTGGTTGCCGACCATGGCGTTCTTGACGTACTGCTGGGTGATCGTGGAACCACCACCGGCGGTGGACTTGCCCATCAGGTTGTCGCGCACAGCGCGGGCGAAGCCGGAGATGGAGAAGCCGGGGTTGGTGTAGAAGGACCGGTCCTCCGCGGCGATCACCGCGTTGCGCACGTGCGGCGGGATCTGATCGATCGTGACGTCGGTGCGGTTACCTTGCGGCGGAACGATTTTGCCGATGGTCGTGGTGCCGTCGTCGGCGAGGATGGTGGCGACCTGAGCGGTTTTGAGGTCGCCGGGTTTGGGTACCGAGACAGTCGAGTACGCGATCAGGAAGACCGCGCTGGGCACCACGACGGCCAGCGCCACCAGCACGTACAGGACGCGACGCACGATCCTCCAGGGGGATTTCTGCTTGCGGCCCTTGGGACCTTTGCCGCCGCCGGAACCCGAGCCGTTGCGGCGCGGGGGCGGACCGGACGGCGGGGTGCCGCCGCCGACCGCGCGGTTGGCGCCGGTGCGCGGCCGGGTGTTGTCACCGGGCCGCGGGCGAGTTCCCGTGCCGGAGCGTTGATTTCGACTCGACATGGCCTCGCCGAGGGTGCCGGGCGGAATCTTCCGGGTGGCTCCGGAGGCCGGGTTGGCGATCTTCTGCGTCGCGCCGCTGGGCGGGCCGGGCCGGGCCGCGGGGCCGGGCCGTCGCGGTGGCTGGCCGCCGGGGCCGCGCGGGGCCTGTCCGCCCGGACCGCGGGGCGGCTGGCTCTGCGGTGCGCGTGTATCGCCCTGCGGCGCACGCATATCGCCCGAGGGCGGGCCGCTGCGGCGCGGGCCGGGCGCCTGTCCGCCCGGACGCGCCGGCGGCATCGGCCGTCCGCCCTGCGGCGGGCCCCCCGGACGCGGCGGGGGATATCCGCCGGGGCCGGATTGCGGACCGCGGTTGGCGCGGCCGCCGGACGGTCCATCGTCGTAGGGCGAAGTCACAGCTCGGATCTCCATAACTCGAAACGGTCCGGGTGGCGGCCGATCACAACAACCGCCGCGGGCCTGCCGGGGCGGCCCGCAAGCGCGATACACATCACTCGGCGGCGGTCCGACGGGTGCCGGTGCGCCGACGCGTGGGCGTCGGTACGTGCCCCAGCACATAGGACTGCACCAGGTGGTTCCAGCTACAGCTACGGCACACCTCGACCACGTGCACCGAGAACTCCTCGCGGGTCTCCGCCAGCCGGATCAGCTCCTCGGGCGTGCGGGCCGAGCCCGCGACCGGGCCGAGTCCATCGCCGTAGACCCACGATACGAGAGTGAGCTGCTCTTTCCGGCAGATGGGGCAGGTGACCTCACTGCCTCGTCCGTGGAACTTCGCCGCGCGCAACAGATAAGGATTCGCATCGCAGACCTCGCTGACGGCGACGCGACCCGCATAGACATCGGCCAGCAGCGACCGACGCCGAAGCGCATAGTCCACTACCTGCCGCTGAATTCGCACGCTCACCAGAGTAGCGGTGCACACCGACACACGCCGCCGGGTCCGCGCCCTCGATCCGTCCGGCGCAACTCGATGTGTCGCACCGACGTGTCGGCTACTATATCGGCGCGATATAGTTGGTCATTGCATCCACAGGTGCGGTTCGCATACGACTCGGCAGGAGGTGAGGCCCGATGCTCGAACTCGCGATTCTCGGGCTGCTCCTGGAAGCGCCCATGCACGGCTACGAGCTGCGCAAACGCCTGACCGGGTTGCTCGGGCCGTTCCGGGCGTTCTCCTACGGCTCGCTCTACCCGACCCTGCGCCGCATGCAGGCCGACGGGTTGATCGCCGAGGAGTCCCCGGCCGGCGCGGTGACTCGGCGGGCACGGCGGGTTTATCAGCTGACCGAACCCGGCCGGGAGCGGTTCAGCGAGCTGCTCGCCGACACCGGGCCGCAGAACTACACCGACGACGGATTCGGCGTTCACCTGGCCTTCTTCGGCCGCACCCCCGCCGAGGCGCGGATGCGGATCCTGGAGGGCCGGCGCCGGCAGGTCGAGGAGCGCCGGGAGGGGCTGCGGGAGGCGATCAAGCGGGCCAGCGGGACCCTGGATCGCTACACCCGGCAGCTGCACCAGCTCGGCCTCGAATCAAGCGAGCGCGAAGTGCGCTGGCTCAACGAATTGATCGCCGCGGAGCAATCGACGGAAGGCGCGATCGATGAAAGCGGCACCACAGAAAGAGGGAAATACCGGCCATGAGTGATGTCAACACGGCTGCACAGGCCACCGGTGCGAGCGCCGGGTCCGAGATTCGCGTGGCCATCGTGGGTGTGGGTAACTGCGCCTCTTCGCTGGTCCAGGGCGTGCAGTACTACCAGGACGCGGACGAGACCGCGACCGTGCCCGGCCTGATGCACGTCAAGTTCGGCCCGTACCACGTGCGCGATGTGAAGTTCGTCGCCGCGTTCGACGTGGACGCCAAGAAGGTCGGCTTCGACCTGTCCGACGCGATCTTCGCCAGCGAGAACAACACCATCAAGATCTCCGACGTGCCGCCCACCGGGATCACCGTGCAGCGCGGCCCGACCCTCGACGGCATCGGCAAGTACTACGCCGAGACCATCGAGCTGTCCGAGGCCGAGCCGGTGAACATGGTGCAGGCGCTGAAGGACGCGAACGTCGACGTCCTGGTCTCCTACCTGCCGGTCGGTTCGGAAGAGGCCGACAAGTTCTACGCGCAATGTGCCATCGACGCCAATGTCGCATTCGTGAACGCGCTGCCGGTCTTCATCGCCTCGGACCCGGTCTGGGCGAAGAAGTTCGCCGACGCCGGCGTCCCGATCGTCGGTGACGACATCAAGTCCCAGGTCGGCGCGACCATCACGCACCGCGTCATGGCCAAGCTGTTCGAGGACCGCGGCGTGCAGCTGGACCGCACCATGCAGCTCAACGTCGGCGGCAACATGGACTTCAAGAACATGCTCGAGCGCGAGCGCCTGGAGTCCAAGAAGATCTCCAAGACCCAGGCCGTGACCAGTAACCTGAAGAAGGAACTGGGCGCGAACGACGTGCACATCGGCCCGTCGGACCACGTCGGCTGGCTGGACGACCGCAAGTGGGCGTACGTGCGCCTGGAGGGCCGCGCCTTCGGTGACGTGCCGCTGAACCTGGAGTACAAGCTCGAGGTGTGGGATTCGCCGAACTCGGCGGGCATCATCATCGACGCGGTGCGCGCGGCCAAGATCGCCAAGGACCGCGGCATCGGCGGACCGGTCATCCCGGCCTCGGCCTACCTGATGAAGTCCCCGCCGAAGCAGCTGGCCGACGACGTGGCCCGCGCCGAGCTCGAGGCGTTCATCATCAACGCCTGAACCGCGTAGTCGGATGTGGTGAATCGATGCGCCCCCGGGATTCCCGGGGGCGCATCGCTTTTTCCGCGATTCGCGTTTCCGCGTTGTGTATCGAGGTTTACACACCGAGCGTCGTCACGCTGGCAGTACTTTCGCTCGCGGGTCGGCAAGATAGTGATCACCTTGCCAACCAGAGCGAAACACCTTGGAGCACAACATGATCAGCAAGATCCGCCGCATCGCCGCCGTCGCCGCCACCGCCGCCGCCCTGGCCGGTGCGGGAGCCGGAATGGCCTCTGCCACACCGGTTGCCGCCGAACCGGCGCACGCCTCGGTCGGTCACTCGATGCACACCTGGTGGGGTGAGGGCTACTGCGGTTGGGGCAACAACTTCAACTGGCACTACTACAACTTCTGCGACCGCAACGTGTGGCACGGCAGCCACCACCGCGACTGGGACGACTACCGCAACCACCACCGCGGCTTCGACTTCGACTGGTTCCGCGGCCGCTGAACCTCGAGCACCACGAGTACCGCTCGGACGGCGAGTGCCCCGGCCACCGCGCCGGGCACCACCCCGGGCAGTCGTAAACCCCACCGCCCCAGCCTTTTGTGCGCCCGCGCCGATCGAGCGGGGCATGCGTAGTGTGGGTGTCGGAAAGAACCATCACCGCGATATTTGCGCGGTACCGCGACCGGAGGGTAACGGTGATCGAGCTCGACTCCGGCGATTCGTTCGCCGGTTACATCATCGACCGCAAACTCGGTTCCGGCGGCTGGGGCATCGTCTATCTGGCGCAGGATCCCCGGCTGCCCAGGGCTGTGGCCCTGAAACTGCTCGATCCGGCGAAGGCCGATCCCGAGGCCCGGCAGCGGTTCGAGCGGGAGGCGGATTTCACTGCCGCCCTGGACCATCCCAATATCGTGACCATCTTCGATCGTGGTGTCACCGATGACATCCACTGGATCGCAATGCAATTCGTGCACGGGACCGATGCCGGGAAACTCGCCGACGTCGAAGTGGAACGTGCGTTGCGGATCGGTGCGCAGATCGCCGACGCGCTCGACTACGCGCATCGGGCCGGTGTGCTGCACCGGGACGTGAAACCCTCGAACTTCCTGATCGCCGCCCCCGAACCCGGTCGCCGCGAACGCGCGCTGCTCACCGATTTCGGTATCGCCCGGCTGCGCGAGGTCACCACCGGTCTGACCAGGACCGGTTCGGTGACAGGTACCGCGGCTTACGTGTCGCCGGAACAGGTTTCGGGTGATCCGGTCGATCACCGGTCCGATCAGTACTCCCTGGCGTGCAGCCTGTTCGTGCTGCTGACCGGGCGGCCGCCGTTCCCGGTGACCAATTCGATCGCGCTGATGCACGCGCACGTCTACACCCCGCCGCTGCTGCCGGGTGAGCTGATGCCCGAATTGGCCACGCTGGACCCGGTTTTCGCCAAAGCGCTGGCCAAGGATCCGGCGGATCGTTTCGACACCTGCGGTGAGTTCGTCGCCGAGGTGGCGCGGGTGCGGGCCGGGATCAGCGATACCACGGCGCTGTCGAAACCGGTGGAAAAGCCGAAGCCGCAACGTGATTCGCGACGGGACCGGAAGCTGCCGCGCTGGGCGCTGCCGGTGGCCGGCGCCGCGGTGGTGATGCTCGCGGTGCTCGGCTACCTGATCCTGGGCACCGACGTGTTCGGCGGCGCGCGTGATTCCGCGGCGTCCACGGTCGTTCCGGCGGGTGCGTCGTCGGGCTGGGACACCCGGCATGCCCCTGCGGCACAGGCGTTTCCGGGGCTCATCGGCGGGATGAACGCCAATACCGGCTGGCGCGGGGCGCTGTGCCGGCAGAACGATCCGGGTTCCACCGAGGAGCCCGCCGATCACGACTACGCCCGCATCTCGTGTGTGGTCCAGGTGGACGACGGGAGTCCGCTGGTCATCGACATCATGGATCGTGCCGGGTCGGCCCATGCCAGGCTCGGACTGAACGGGCTGGTCGCGAAGTTGTTCAACGCCTGCGATCCGCGTCCGCAGTCGCTGCCCCACGCCGAACAGGCCCGGCCGCCGCTGGTCGTCACCTGCACCGGCAGCGACTACAGCCACGACACCACCCATCCGCCGGTGTGGACGTTCTTCCCCGACTCGGCCTACTCCCGGTTCGTGATCGTGATGAGCTGGCAGCACCACACCATCGATCAGCTGATCGAACAGTGGCAGCAGCTTCCGCTGGGCAGATAGGCGCGGGATCGCTCGGCGGGATGCCGTGCGCGGGATCGATGAGTAGGTTCGACGGGTGTTCAAAGTGCGAGCGCTCACGTGGCTGACGGCCCTGTCGTTGCCCGCGCTGGGGCTGTGGTTGCTCATCGCCCAGCCGATGCTGGACGCCCACTACGAACATCATGTGCAGCACTTCTGGCTGGTGCTGGCCGCGGCGGTGCTGGCGACGGGGTTGGGCATCGTCCTGTTCCGGGCCGCGCGGGCCCGGCGCGATCTGCGGTTGATGCTGGTCTCGTTGACGTTCCAGTTCTCCGCGGGTTTCCTCGCGCTGCACGCGGTCGCGACGCCCGGGGTGATCCTGGATTCGCCGAACGCCGGATTCGTGTACGCGGTGCCGATCGGATTGACGCTCGGCGGGATCGCCGCGCTGGCCTCGGCGTTCGAGTACGGGCCGGAGACCGTCGCGCGGCTGCACCGGCAGACCTGGCTGCTCTCGACGCTACCGGCGCTGAGTTTCGTGGTGTGGTCGGCGATCTCGCTGACCCGGCTGCCTCCGCTGAACGGAACACCCAGCGCCACAGAGTCTTCCGGCCCGCTGGTCGGCATCGCGGCGGTGGGCGCGCTGTGCTATCTGGGTGCGGCGATCAGGTACGCGTGGCGGTTCGTGCAACGTCGCGCGCTGCTGCTGCTCACCATCTGCACCACCTTCGTCCTGTTGATCGAGGCGCTGCTCGCGGTCGGATTCGGGCGCAGCTGGCGGACCTCGTGGTGGGAATGGCATGTGCTGATGGTGGTGGCGTTCGCGCTGATCGCGGTCAGTACGCATCTGCAATTCCGCAGGGAGGGTTCGGCTCTCGGATTGTTCGACAGCGTCACGCTGCAACAGACGATGGCCTCGCTGGAGCGTGATTACGAGCGGGCGCTGACCGAGATGGTCGGCATTCTGCGGGAGCGGGCCGCGAGCGGGGTGTCCGCGCAGGAGCCGCTGGGACCGGTCGGGGTGCGGCTGTCGCGTCGATTCGGGCTCACCGAACGGCAATTGGCGGTGCTCGCGCAGAACGCGCGGCTGTACGGGCAGTTGGACGAGCTGTTCCGCTCCTACATGTCCCCGGCGGTGGCGACCGAACTGCTCGCCGATCCCGCGCAGGCCGATCTCGGCGGGCGGATCGCGGAGGTGAGTGTGTTGATGGCGGATCTGGCGGGGTTCACGCCGTTCGCCGAGCGCACCGATCCGGCGGCGGTGGTGCAGATGCTGAACACCTATTACGGCGCGATCGTGCCGGTCATCCTGGCGGAGGGTGGCACGGTGGTGCAGTTCGTCGGGGATGCGGTGATGGCGGTGTTCAACGCGCCCAACGCGCAACCGGATCACGCGTGGCGGGCGGCTCGGGCGGGGCTGGGGTTGCAGTACGCGGTCTGGCAGATCGCGGCGGGACATCCGGACTGGCCGCGCTTCCGGGTCGGGGTGAACACCGGGCCCGCGCTGGTCGGCAATGTCGGTGCGGCGCAGATGCGCAACTACACCGCGATCGGTGACACCACCAATACCGCGGCCCGGTTGGAGGGGGTGGCCGAACCCGGCACGGTGGTGATCGGCGGCGCGACGTACGCGCAGCTCGGTCCGCGCGCGGCGGTGCGGGAACTGGGCGGGATCAGCGTCAAGGGCCGGCGCGAGCCGGTCACCTGCTACGTGTTGGAGGGTCTGCGATGACGACCGAATTCGCGCTGCTGCGTGGGCTTTCGGACGGTGAGCGGCGGCAGCTGCTCGCCTCGTGCACGCCCCGCAGGTTCAAGCGTCGCGAAATCCTGTGTCACGAGGGCGATCCCGGCGACACCCTGCACCTGGTGAAATCCGGGCTGCTGCTGATCCGGGTGGCCACCCCGCTCGGTTACACCGCGACATTGAGCGTCATCGGCCCCGGCGACGCCTTCGGCGAACTGGCCCTGCTGAGCCCCGACGCCAAACGCACCGCCACCGTCGAGGCCGCCGAGAACGCGGAAACCCTGAGCATCAGCCGCGCCCAGCTGACCGCGTTGCGCACGACCTATCCCGATATCGAACGCATGCTCACCGACACCCTCGTCGAACAGGTCCGCCGCCTGTCGGGCATGGTGCTGGAGGCCCTCTACCTGCCCGTCGAGGCCCGCGTCGTCCGCCGCCTGGTCAACCTCGCCCGCATCTACGGCGGCCCCGCCCCCATCGCCGAAATCCGCCTCACCCAGGACGATCTAGCCTCGATGGCAGGCACCACCCGCGTCACCGCGAACAAGATTCTGCGCGAACTGGAGGACCGCAGCATCCTCGAACTACGCCGCGGCCGCATCGTCGTCACCAACCGCCGCGCCCTGGTAGCCGCCGCGAACACATACCACTGAGACTGTGTATCTCGTTCGCCGAGGCTGTATTTCGGGCAGGACCTGAACCCCAGCGCTCGGGTCGTTCGCATTCCTCTGGATCAGATGTCACCGCGCTGTGAACCGGACTCCGAGCCGAATATTCGGCTCGGCCGACCCCGGATCGATTCAGTCCAGGGAGACGAAGACCTCCACCGAGGCAGGCCCCGTGTAACGCTCGATCTCCGCGCTGTGGGAGCGGGTGATGGTGCCCGCGGCCTCGGCCTTGGCGACCTTGGCCCAGGCGGTGCGCAGCAGGTCGTACGGTTTGTCGGAGACCACGAATTTGGCGTAGCGCCCGGCCGGGATGCGGGTCAGGACGTCGCCGGTGTCGAGTTCGTCCAGGGCGGTGAGTTCGTAGCCCAGGACCGCGACGGCGTGATCGTTCTGCCCGACGTAGGCGGCCACGCGCTGGGCGTCCTTCTCCCGGGACAGGTATCTGTCCCAGGTGAAATTGACCAGGTCCAGATCGCGGGCGGCCACCTCGCGACCGACCAGCGGAACGGTGAGCCCGCCGACGAGGCTCTCACCCAGGGTGACTATCTCGAAATCCATGTCCGCGCCCTACTTCTCGCCCGTGTCGTCGTCGGCCAGCGCAACGAAGACCTCGACCGTGCGCTGGTCCGGATAGTGCTCGAAATCGCCGGTGTAGGCGCGCACCAGCGCACCCGCGGTCTCCAGATCCCACACCGCCCGCCACACCGAGACGATGGTGTCGCCCAGGTTGTCGCCGCTGCGGATGAATCGGGCGAACCGGCCGCCCGGCACGCGTGCCAGCACATCACCGGGTAACAGTTCGTCGAGGCTCGCGCAGCGGTAGCCGACGATGTGCGTCAGATACGAACCGATCTCCGGCGCGTGGTCGACGTACGCGCTCGCCGGGGGGCCCGGCAGCTCGCGTTTGAGGTTGTGCCGCCAGGCCTCCTCCACCTTCAGCCGGCGCGGGCCTTCGACCGCCAGCGCCGGGCTGCGCAGGACGGTGCCCGCGACCAGCGTCTCGTGGCGCTCGACGATATTGAAATCCACCGGTGTCGCCCCTATCTCGTATCTCCGGCCTCCGCTCCGCTGCGGCGGGTGGGGCCCTGTCAACCCGGTCTTCCGTTCCCGCTCCGGCAAGCTCCACTCGCTCGGGCCCGGGCGGGCCCCTGCCGGGTGTCGGAGTGTCGTGGGGTGGGCGGGAAATCGGGTGACCTGGGGTTGTTCTGTCCCTGCTTCAGGTGATCCTATGCGTGTCGGCTGATCGACCCACATCGGGCCGGTCGACGGCGGTGTTGCCGTCGCGTACTCCGTTCCCCGAGCTTAGTCGGGGGCTGTGACATGGCGGTGGAAGATGATCTCGACCTGGTCGCGATCAGTGAGACGGAGTCGGTCGCGGCAACGTTTCCGGTGCCGCGACATCCGTGTTCAGCGGGGGACCGGGACGCTCAGACCGGGGAAGATCTCGACCTGCCGGGGCGGTGCGGGCGGTGCGGGGACCGGGGCCGGAGCGGGTGCGGGCACCGGGGTGCGGCGGCGTGGCGCGGTGGTGGTCGGCGGCGCGAGGATGTCGAACGGGCCGTGCGACTGCTGGGTGGACGGCGGCGTGGCGATGAACGGGCCCTCGGTCTCGCTGGGTGCGGTGGTCGGGAAACGTTCGGCCGGGGTACCGCTCAGCGCGCCGTCCATGGTTCGCTTCCAGATGTCCGAGGGCAGGCCCGCGCCGTAGATGGGCGCGCCGCCGGAGGTGCGGATGGCCTGGGGTCGGGCGGTGCCGACCCATACCGCCGTCGACAGCGACGGGGTGAATCCGACCATCCAGGCGTCCTTGTTGGCTCCGGTGTCGCCGAGCTGGGTGGTGCCGGTCTTGGCGGCGGCCGGGCGGCCGGACAGCGCGTGACCGTTGGAATACGCCGCGATCGGCAGCATCGCGGAGATCGTGGTGTTGGTGACCTGCGCCGAGAAACGTTGCTGCGCGGGCAGTTGATCCTTACCGGGCACCCCGCGGTCCAGCAGTACCTGCCCGTCCCCCCGCACGACGCGCTGCACGATGAACGGCGTGTGATACATCCCCGAATCCGCGACCGTCGCATACGCCACCGCCATGTCCAGCGGCCGCACCGAATACGCGCCCAGCACGATCGCCAGCGCGGGCGGCCCGCCGTTCTCGCTGAGGGTGCGTCCCGCGATGCCCGGAATCTGCTCCGGAATCCCGGCCTGATGTGCGGCATCCGCGATGGCCTGCGGCCCGATCGTCTCGGCGAGCCGGTAGAAACTCGTGTTCAGCGACCGTTTGAAAGCCTCGGCCAGCGAACAGGTTCCGCAGGATTCCCCTTCGACATTGGTCACCGCGACGCCGTTCACCGTCACTGGCGCGCTGTTGATCGGATACGACAGCGTGATCCCCTGCTGCAACGCCGCCAGCACCGCGAACGTCTTGAACGAGGACCCGGTCTGCAACGGCGCCTGCGCGAAGTCGAAGCCGACGCCGTCGTCCCCGCCGTAGTAGGCGCGCACCGCACCCGAACGCGGGTCGACCGACACCACCGCGCTGCGCAGCTGGTCCGGTTGCGTGGCCAGTGTGTCGTGCACCGCGCGCAACGCCGCCTGCTGGGCACGCGGATCGATGGTGGTGGTGATGCGCAACGCCCCGGTGTCGATCTCCTGCTGGCTGATTCCGGCATTGCGCAGTTCGGCCAGCACCTGGGTGCGGATCAGCCCGTTGGCATTGTGCGCGGCCTCGTCGGTGAACGCGCTGATCGGCGCGATCTGCGGAAACTGCGTCGCCGCACGGTCTTTCGCGCTCAACTTGCCCATGCCGACCATGCCGTCGAGGACGTAGTTCCAGCGTTCGGTCAGCTGCGGCAGATGCGTTTCCGGATCCAGCAGTGCGGGAGTGCGGATCACCGAGGCCAGCACCGCGCCCTGCGCCACGGTCAGTTCCGGCACCGGTTCGTTGAAGTAGGCGCGCGCCGCCGCCGCGATCCCGTACGCCCCGCGACCGTAGTAGATGGTGTTCAGATAGGCCGCGAGGATGTCGTCCTTGCTCCACTGCCGCGCCATCTTCGCCGAGATGATCAGCTCCCGCACCTTGCGCGTGAGGGTGCGCTCCGAGCTCAGGAACGCGTTCTTCACGTACTGCTGGGTGATCGTCGACCCGCCGCCCGCGTCGTCGCGCCCGAGCAGGTTGTCCCGCGCCGCGCGCACGAACGCCGAGGTCGAGTAGCCGGGATTGGTGTAGAAGTTCCGATCCTCCGCCGAGAGCACCGCGTCCCGCACCGCGACCGGCACCTGCGCCAATGGCACGGGAGTCCGATTCCCTTCCGGCGGAACGATTCTCGCCAAAACGGTGTTCCCGTCGTCGGCCGTGATCGTCGCGATCTGATTGGACTGCACCGCATCCGGCGCGGGCACCTGCGCACTCCAGTACGCCAACCCCAACAGCAACACCGGAATCACGAAGAAGATCACGAACAACGCCAGCAACAACCGCCTGATCCGCTGCCCCCGAGTCCGCCGCGGCCGCTCGTGCGCGGGCTCGTTCCCCTCCGGCCTGCTCCTGCGCTGCGGTGCCGCATGCTGCCGCCGAACCCGCCCCGGCAGTTCGTTCCACCCTGCCAACGACGCATAGGGCGCGGCCCTGCGCCCCCGACCCCGCCCCCACACACGGATCGATCCCACGATCAACTCCTCGGCCTACCAGAACAAGGTGATCGAACAACCGCACGACAGAATTCGCCTACCAGCCTAAGACCCGCGCCCCGATCCCCGACACCGACAGCCCGCGCGACACCGTGCGTGCTTCACTGCGTGTGCGGAATCCCGATCCACAGCGGCCGAGGCGGTCGTGCGACAGCCCGACCGTCAACGGCGTCGCGACGGCGGACGTGGAACTCTGATCGACGCCGAACCGGCGTTCACTTCACCGACCCCGGGGTAGCCCGAGAACGTATCCGATTCCGCCGAACGCGCGTCCTAGCTCTTGACGCCACCCGCGGTCAGGCCGGAGATGATGCGGCGCTGGAAGAGCAGGACCATGATCACCAGCGGGACGGTGACGATGATGCCCGCGGCCATGATCGCCGTGTAGGGCTGGACCAGGGGGTCGTTGCCGGAGAAGCGGGCGATGGCGACGGTGACCGGTTCGGTGGCGTCCGAGGACAGCAGGCTGGACAGCAGGTATTCGTTGACGGCGGCGATGAAGGCCAGGATGGCGGTGGTGAAGACGGCGGGGGCCGCCAGGGGGAGCATCACGAGGCGGAACGCCTGGAGGCGGGACGCGCCGTCGATGCGCGCGGCTTCTTCGAGCTCCCAGGGCAATTCGGCGAAGAACGACGCCAGCACGTACACCGTCATCGGCAGGACGAAGGAGATGTTCGGGATGATCATCGCCTGGTAGTGGCCGAGCCAGCCGATATCGGTGAACAGCTGGAACAGCGGCGTCACCAGCACCACCACCGGGAACATCGACGCGCTCAGCACCAGCCCGGCGACCAGCGTCTTACCCCGGAAAGTGATGCGCGCCAACGCGTATGCGGCCATCATGCCGATCAGCAGCGCGATCACCGTGGTGGCCGCGCCGATGACGACGCTGTTGGTCAGCGCCCGCCCGAAGTTGTTGCCGCGACTGGTGTCGAAGGCGTTCTTGAAGTTCTGCGTCGTCAGATGCGACGGCCACGGCGTGTTGTCGAACGTGTACGCCGGATCGCGGAACGCGGTGACGGCCATCCAGTAGAACGGCCCCAGCCCCCACACCAGAATGATCAGCGCGCCGATATACGTACTCGCGGAACGCAATCGGCGGCTCAACGGCATCCGTGCCCGAACCGTGCCGGAGGTTTCCGGCACGGCGACGGCATCGGCGAATCCGGTGTCGCTCATCAGTGCGCCCTCCGCTGTTCTTCCTGTGTCGCGACCGCGTTCGCGCCCAACACCTTCACCAGCACGAACGCGACCGCGAAGATCAGCAGGAAGGTGATCACCGACAGTGCCGAGGCGCTGTTGGCCCCCTGCCGCACCTGATCGACCACCAGGATCGACAGCGTCCGGGTGTTGGCGTTGCCCTGCGTCATGATCGCGGGCAGATCGTAGAGCCGCAGCGCGTCCATGGTGCGGAACAGGATCGCCACCAGCAGAGCGGGTTTGAGCAGCGGCAGCGTGATGTGCGTGAACCGCTGCCACGCCGACGCCCCATCCACTCGCGCCGCCTCGTACACGTCGGCCGGAATCACTTGCAGCCCGGCGAGAATCAGCAACGCCATGAACGGCGTCGTCTTCCACACGTCGGCGATGATCACCGCGAACCGTGACCACAGCGGGTCGGTCTGCCACAGAATGTGTGTTCCGAGAACACGATTCACCACGCCGTCGTACTGGAACATGAATTCCCACAGCCGCGCGGTGACCGCGGTCGGGATGGCCCAGGGGATCAGCACCGCCGCCCGCAGCAGTGCCCGTCCCTTGAAGGTCTTGCCCATCACCGTCGCCATCCCGAGCCCGATGACCGCCTCGAGCGTCACGGTGATGACGGTGAACAGCAGGGTCACCAGGATCGCGGCCCAGAACTGCGAGCCGAGGTTGCCGGTCGGGCAGGCTTCGGTCCCGCCCGCGGGCAATGCGCACTGCTGCAACAGCCAGTGCGTGTAGTTGCTGAATCCGGCGCTGCCGCCGTTGACGAACATGCCCGTCGCGGGATCGAGCCCGGAGTCCTTCTGGAAGGACATGCTCACCGCCCGCACCACCGGATACCCGATGACCACGGCCAGGGCCACCAGCACCGGGGCCACGAATATCCAGGCGCGCCCGGTGTCGGGCAGGGCGCGGGCGATCGAGGACTTCCGGCGCGGGGGCCGGGCGGTGACCACGGTCGCGACACCGCCCGCCGCATCGCCGACGATCTCGTCGACCGGTCCGTCCACGACCTCGTCGACCGGCTCATCCACAGGCGGGTACTCCGACGTTCCCGAAGGATCCGACACGTTACTTCTCTCCTACGGGACTCGGCTCGGCACAGGCGCTTTCGCGGTCAGGAACCGGCGGCCTCGATACCCTTCTGCATACCGGTGATCGCGGCGTCGACCGTCTTCTTGCCGGTGATCGCAGCATAGGCGTTGTCCTGGATGGCCTTGGACACCGCCGGATAGAACGGGGTCACCGGCCGCGGCACGGCGCTGGCGATGGAATCCTTCAGCGTCGGCAGGTACGGGAACTTCGCGATCAGCGCCGGATCGTCGTACAGCGAGGCCCGCACCGGCGGGTACGCGCCCTCGGCGACGATGTGCTGGGCGTCCTCGCTGATCAGGAAGCGCAGGAAGTCCAGCGCGGTGGCCTTGTGCTTGGAGTACGCGCTGATACCGGCGTTGTAACCACCGAGCGTGGACGCGCCGATGCCGTCCTTGCCGGGCAGTGCGGCGACGCCGACCTCACCCTTCACCGCGGACGAATCCGCCTGTGCCACACCGTAGAAGTTCGGCCAGGTGCGCAGGAACAGCAGTTTGCCCTGGGCGAAGGCATTCTGGCTCTCGGGCTCCTCGAAGGAGATGGCCTCCTTGGGGATGTCGCCCTTCTGGTAGGCGTCGGTGAGCACCTGCAGACCGGCGCGGGCCTGCGGGGAGTCGATGGTCGGGGTCTTGCCGTCCGGGCCGACGAAGGTGCCGCCGTACGCGTTGATCACCTCGGCGGTGTTCACGGTCAGACCCTCGTAGGGCGCGAATTGCCCTGCGTAGCAACCGAGATTGTGCTGTTTGGCGACGGCGCAGTCACCGAGCATCTCGGTCCAGGTCTTGGGCGCGTTGGGCACCAGGTCCTTGCGGTAGTACAGCAGGCCACCGTTGGTGTTCAGCGGCGCGGCGTACAGGTTGCCCTTGTAGGTGGCGCTGGCGACGGTCGGGGACAGCAGCGTGGAGGTGTCCAGCGCGAAGGTGTCCTTCAGCGGCTGCAACCAGCCCTTGGCCGCGAATTCCGCGGTCCAGGTGACGTCCAGCGCCATCACGTCGTAGTCCGACTGTTTGGCCTGCAGGTGTTGGGCCATGTCGTCGTGCTGCTGGGAGGCGTCGTTGGACTGCTCCTTGAAGGTGACCTTCTCGGTCGGGTGCGCGGCGTTCCAGCGGTCGATGAGCTGTTTCACCGCACCGGTCTCGGAGGTGTCCTTACCTTCGACGAAGGTGATCGGGCCGCGACCGTCGAGGTCCTGTGTGGCCGGGTTGGTGCCGGTGCTGCTCGAACATCCGGTCGCGAGGGTCGCGGTGAGCAGCGCCGCCGAGGCGGCGGCCAGTGCGGCGCGGGAGGTCCGGGACGAGCGTCGTGACCTCACCTTGTTCAATGCCATCGATACTCCAGGGTCGAGACGAGTCACAGCCGCCTTGGCGTGCACGGGGAGCCGAGCGGTAGCGACGCGTAACCGTGAGCGCCGGCACACTCAGCCTGTTGCACAAGGCAAGATACATCGTCGGCGGCCGGTCGTGTCGGTCGGTTCTGGATATTCTGGGCTGCGATGCCGACTCAGCCGACTCAGGACAAGTTGCTCACACGTATCGGCGGACTGCTGCGTCAGGCGGAGTCCACCGACAACGAGCACGAGGCCGAAGCCTTCCTCGCCGCCGCACAGCGCCTGGCGACGCGTTCGTCGATCGATCTGGCGGTGGCGCGTGCGCACGTGACGGGCCGCGAGCGCCGGTCGACGCCGGTGCAGCGGGTCATCGCGATCGGCGAGGCGGGTAAACGCGGATTGCGCACGTATGTGCAGTTGTTCGTCGCGATCGCCGCCGCGAACGATGTGCGCTGCGATGTCGCTCGGACTTCGACGCAGGTGTACGCGTACGGGTTCGATTCCGATATCGCCGCGTGCGAGGCGCTGTACGCGAGCCTGCTGGTGCAGATGGTGCGGGCGTCGGATTCGTACATCAAGTCCGGGCAGTACCGCTCGGCGACGGTGGAGAAGATCGTCATCGAGAAACGCTATGGCCGCAAGGTGCAGCGCCAGGTCCGCGCCCCCGTCGCCGCCGTGACCGCCCGCCTGAATTTCCAGATGGCCTTCGCCGCCCGCGTCGGTCGCCGCCTGGCCGCGGTGAAGGCCGACGTGGAAGCCGAGATACAGGCCGATGCCGCCGCGACCCCCGGCACCGCGATCGCCCTGCGCGACAAGGAACTCGAACTGACCAGCTACTACACCCGGAACTCCGAAGCCCGCGGCACCTGGCGAGGCCCTCAGGCTTCCGCCGGCTATTCCCCGGGAGCCCGCCGAGCCGGTGACCGCGCGGGCCGGGCCGCCCGCCTGGGTTCCTCCCCCGAACTCGGTGCGGCCCGTGGACAACTCGACTCGTGAGCCGTCGAGTAGTGGGGCGCGGCCCACATGTGCCGATGTTCGTCGCGGATCTCGCCGTGGATGGGCGTGGTCGCGGCGTCGGCTGTTGTCGGCCGAGCGAAGGCGCGGTGCGCGGTCGGCGGCCCGGATCCCGGCGCTGTCGCGTGATGGCGATGCCTGCGAGGAATTCGTGACGGGGCGGGCTCCGGATACGGCGGTCCGGCCGCCGGATTCGCTGTGTGGCGATGCGTTGCCTGGCGCGCGGATGTGGTGGGTGGGCGCGGAGGTGTCGCGGTGAGTGTGCGGGATGGGCAGCGGGGGCGGGTGTACGACGCCGAGGGGCTGGTGCGGCGGATGTTCGATCGGGCCGATGCGGGTGGCGGGCGGACCGTGGAGTTGTACGGATCGCAGCTGACGTTGCCGGTGGAGCGGCGGTTCGCGTCGGTCGAGTCGGTGCAGAGCTATGTGGATCGAGTGCTTGGGCTGAATTGGGTGCGCGCGCAATGGGTTCGGTCGGGGGAGCCGGTGCGGGTGCGGGCCCGGGCGGGTGCGGGGGCCGCGCATTACGAGGCGGCGGGCGCGGTGCTGGCGATTCCGCTGCACAATGCCGGAAGTGATTGGGCGCTACGGGAATTCGTAATCCTGCACGAGATCGCGCATCATCTCGGTGAGCCGGAGGCCGAGGTCGCGGCGCACGGGCCGGAGTTCTGCTCGCGGTATCTCGAACTGGTCGACGGCGTCATCGGCCCCGAGGCCGCGCTACTGCTGCGCACCACGCTGCTGGACTGCGGGGTGCGGTTCGGCTGAAGGTCTTCCTGCGGAATACGAAAGCGGCGAAACGTTCCGGAAGACATTGCTCGCAACTGATCGGATCGCTTCGATTCGTTGTCGGGAGCGTGTGGCGAAATCGGTGTGACCATTATTGATGATCGAATTCGGGTCGGTGTTGAACCGTGATGTTCGACGATCAGTAACATTGCGGCTACCTCTGAACGATGTGTCGGGTATCACCTATTCGGGAGGTTCGGAATGTTTTCTGTGAGGCGATTCGCTGCCGGTGCCGTCGTTGCCACCGCGGCCGCGGCCACTGCCCTGGTCGGTGGTGGCACGGCACAGGCCGATGTACCGGTGTGGCAGGCCAACTGTCATCTGTACAACGTGTTCAACACCGGCGGGATGTCCAACTGTGAGCTGCCGACCTGGCATCAGGTGAAGCTCACCTGCATCGCGTGGCCGGTGCCGTTCGTCTACTGGAAGTACGGTCCGGCGCAGTACGGGCAGAACCAGTCCTGGGCCAGCTGCGATTCGCTGAACGCGCTGTCGAAGATCGAGGTCATCCAGGCGTAGGTTGCCCACGGCCACGGGTGTTTTCACCTGAGATCGAGCGGCGCGTCCGGATTACGGCTCAGTCGACGGGGAGCAGCCGCTGCACCCGGGCCAGCCGCTCGCGCCACCAGCGGGCGCGTTCGGGGTCCGGATGCCGGAAGCGTTGCAGCAGTTCGGGATCCGGGGTCGGCGGGGTGCGCGGGACGGGCAGATATCCGTCGACCGGGCGCAGTGAATCGGTGACCGTGTCACCGTCGAAGAGGGTCACTGTGCCCAGGCCGCAGGCGAATTCGAGGTCGGGCAGGGCGCCAGCGAGGGCCAGTTGCGCGGCCAGGCCGACGCTGGTCTCCAGTGCAGAGGAGACCACGCACCGCAGTCCCGCCGCCGCGGCCACCCGCATCGCGCGCCGAACCCCGCCCAGCGGGGTGCATTTCAGCACGGCGATATCCGCGGCCCCCGCCACCGCGACGCGCAGCGGATCCTCGGCCCGGCGGATGGATTCGTCCGCGGCGATCCGGACGTCCACCCGCCGCCGCACCTCCGCCAACTCCTCGATGGTCCGGCACGGCTGCTCGGCGTACTCCAAACCGCCTGCGGCCCTGTCGATTCGCGTGAGGTGATCGACCGCGGTGTCGACGTCCCACAGCGCGTTGGCATCGACCCGGATCGCTCCTTCCGGCCCGAGCGCGTCCCGCACGGCCGCCACCCGCTCCAGATCCTCACCCAGCGACCCGGGATGATCGGCCACCTTCACCTTCGCCGTCCGACACCCGGACTTCGCCACCAACGCATACGCCCGCTCCGAATCCACCGCCGGCACTGTGCAATTTACCGCGATCCGATCCCGCACCGGCTCCGGCCACCCCACCGTCACCTGCTCGACAGCAGTCGCCAACCACCCCGCCGCTTCCCGATCCCCGTACTCGGGAAACGCACAGAACTCCCCCCACCCCAACGCCCCCTCGAACACCATCCCCTCCCGCACCGTGATCCCCCGAAACCGATTCCGCATCGGAATCGCATACACATACGCGGCCTCCGGATCGATCAACTCACCCACAGTCCACTGCCCTTCGATCCGCCCCGCTGCTCAGGTTCACCCGGCACAGCCTAATCCTGCGAAGATCATGCGATGGCGATGGTTGAAACCATCATCGACATCGACGAACAGGCACTGGCCGCCGCAGCCGAAATCCTCGGCACCACAACATCATCCGACACCGTCAACGCCGCATTGCGCGAGATCGGCCAGCGCGCCGTCGCTCGCTTCGGTGAGATGACGGGGAAAGGGTAACAATGGCGGATGACTTCGGCCACCACGATTGGCCGTCGTATGAAGAAGTCCGTGAGCTGTTTGCCGAGCTCGATCTCGGTGACGACGATCTGGATCGGGCGAACCTGATCATCGAGGACCATGTCGGTGAAGCTCAGGATCAGGCCGAGTAGATCGCTCCCGGCCCGGTATGTCCAGGCCGGGAGCGTTATTTACTCAGAGTGCTTCCAGGATCATGGCGTTGGCCAGGCCGCCTGCCTCGCACATGGTTTGCAGGCCGAAGCGGGCTCCGCGTTCGCGGAGGGCGTGGACGAGGGTCGTGGCCAGGCGGGCTCCGGACGCGCCGAGGGGGTGGCCGAGGGCGATCGCGCCGCCGTTGACGTTGACGCGGCCCAGGTCCGCGCCGGTGTCGGCGGCCCAGGCCAGGACCACTGCGGCGAAGGCTTCGTTGACTTCGAACAGGTCGATGTCGGAGAGCTGTAAGCCGCTGCGCTGCAATACCTTCCGCGTCGCCGGGATGACGGCCGTGAGCATCAGCAGCGGATCGTCGCCCGCGACGGCGAAGCTGTGCAGACGGGCCAGCGGGGTCAGGCCGAGTTGGGCGGCCTTCTCACTGGTCATGATGAGTACCGCGGCGCTGCCGTCGTTGATCTGACTTGCGTTGGCGGCGGTGATGTTCCAGCCGATCTCCGGGAATCGGGCGGCGTGGTCGGGGCTGTGGAACGCCGGACGCAGCGCGCCGAGCGTCTCGACCGTGCTGCCGAGTCGAATCCCCTCATCGGCCGACAATCCTTCCAGCGGAACGAGTTCCGAGGCGAAGGACCCGTTCTTGGTTGCCGCGGCGGCCTTCTCGTGACTGGCGAGCGAGAACTCGTCCATCGCCGTCCGCCCGATCTGCCATCGTGACGCGATCAACTCCGCGCTGATCCCCTGCGGCACAAGCCCTTCCGGATAACGCTCGTTGAACGCGACCCCGCCGATATCGGTGGCCCCGACCACGCTCGCCCCCATCGGCACCCGGCTCATCGATTCCAGCCCGGCCGCCACCACCACGTCGTACGCGCCGGAGATCACGCCCTGCGCGGCGAAGTGGATGGCCTGCTGGCTGCTCCCGCACTGCCGGTCCACGGTCGTGGCGGGCACCGATTCGGGATATCCGGCGGCCAGCGCGGCCCGCCGGGTGATGTTGACGGACTGCTCGCCGACCTGGGTGACCACCCCGCCGATGACGTCGTCGATCAGCACCGGATCGATGCCGCTGCGCCCGACCACCTCGCGCAGGCTGTGCGCGAGCAGGTCCACCGGATGCACCCCGTGCAACGCGCCGGTCGCCTTCCCCTTGCCGATCGGGGTGCGTACGGCCTCGACGATCACTGCGTCTCTCATGGCTCTGTCCTTCCGGCCTGCCGCGACAGACGTGCCGCGACACTGCGGTCCAACTAAGTCTTACTATAGTCAGAGTAGGAGCTGGCCATACTCTCCACAAGTCAGAGTTGTATGATGTGCGTCATGCCCGCTGTGCTCGAAGGACCGCTACGTGATCTCCGTTCCTGGAAACCGGAGGGATGTTCGATCGTCAAGGCGCTGGACCTCATCGGTACCCGCTCGGCGATCCTGATCCTGCGCGAATCTCTCTACGGCACAACACGATTCGACGGATTCGCCGAACGCGTCGGCATCACCGACGCCGCCGCGGCCGCGGCCCTGCGCAAACTCACCGACGCGGGCCTGCTGCGCAAACAGCCCTACCGCGAGGAGGGCAAACGCACCCGCAACGAATACGTACTCACCGAGATGGGCCGCGACGCGATCCCGGTCGTGCTGGCCCTGTGGCAGTGGGGCGATCAGTACCTACAGGGCGGCACCCCGCCGCTGGAGCGGGTCGAGAACGATACGAGCGAACCGGTCCGCGTGCAGATCCGCAGCGCGGCCGGAAACGAAGTCCCCCTGGACAATCTGCGCATCCGCCTCAACAAGGCGTGGCGCCGCAACCGGACCCGCGACTGACGCGGGCCCGGCCGCTGCGAAAAATACTCGAAATCAGTTGAGCCGCTTACCATCCGCGGGCGCGAAGAAGTAGATGTGCTCGGGATCGGTGGTGAGCGAGAGCTTGTCGCCCTTGGTGGGCGGCTTGCGCCAGTCGACCCGCGCGACGACCGATTCCCCTGCGCCGGAATCGCTTTCGTCCTGCGCGCGCCCGTAGACGTAGGCGTCCGAGCCGAGCTCCTCGACCACGTCCACCTCCACCGCGATCCCCTTGCCCGCCTCGGTGAACTCGAAGTGCTCGGGCCGGATCCCGACCACCACCTCACCGTCCACCGCGTCGGTCACCGTGCGCGGCACCGGCAGCGCGTGCCCGCCCAACTGCACGCCACCGTCGGTGAGCGGCAGCGTGAACAGGTTCATCGCGGGCGAACCCATGAATCCGGCGACGAACAGATTCGCCGGGTCACGGTACAGATCGCGCGGCGTCGCGCACTGCTGTAACAGCCCGTCCTTGAGCACCGCGACGCGGTCGCCCATCGTCATCGCCTCGACCTGGTCGTGCGTCACGTACACCGTGGTGGTGCCCAGGCGCCGCTGCAACTGCGCGATCTGGGTGCGGGTCTGCACGCGCAGTTTGGCGTCCAGGTTCGAGAGCGGCTCGTCCATCAGGAACACCTGCGGCTGCCGCACGATCGCCCGCCCCATCGCGACGCGCTGGCGCTGGCCGCCGGACAACGCCTTGGGCTTGCGGTCCAGGAACTGTTCCAGGTCGAGAAGTTTCGCGGCCTCGAGCACCCGCTTGTCCTTCTCCGCCTTGGCGACCTTGGCCATCTTCAACGCGAATCCCATGTTCTCCGCGACGGTCATGTGCGGGTACAGCGCGTAGTTCTGGAACACCATCGCGATATCGCGCTGCTTGGGTTCGGCGTTGGTGACATCCTTCTCGCCGATCAGGATGCGTCCGCCGTCGACGTCCTCGAGTCCGGCGAGCATCCGCAGCGAGGTCGATTTACCGCAGCCGGACGGGCCGACGAGGACCAGGAATTCCCCGTCCGCGATCTCCAGATTCAGCGCGTCGACGGCGGGTGTGGCGGCGCCCGGATACACCCGGGTCGCGCGGTCGAAAGTGACCGTAGCCATGAGAAAACATCCCTTCACCGGCAGGAACGTGCCGGACGATCCGAGTAGAGGGTGGTACTGCCCGAATCCTACTGGGCGAGTGCCCACCACGTCGGGGTTCGCTCACAGCGAAGGCGCTCACCCGGCCATCCCCGGCTCCTTCGCAGTAGCGTCGGGAGGGCATCAGCAGTGCTGACAATCTCGTACTCTTACCGAGGAGAGCATCCATGACCCGACCGGTTCGCATCGGAGTCCAGCTACAGCCGCAGCACGCACCCGAGTACAACCTCATCCGCGATGCCGTGCGCCGCGCCGAGGACGCCGGGGTGGACGTGGTGTTCAACTGGGATCACTTCTACCCGCTCTACGGTGACCCCGACGGCGCCCATTACGAGTGCTGGACCATGTTGGGCGCGATCGCCGAGCAGACCGAACGCGTGCAGCTCGGGGCGCTGGTCACCGGCGGCGGCTACCGCAATCCGGATCTGCTCGCCGATATGGCCCGCACCGTCGACCACATCTCCGGCGGCCGCCTGATCCTGGGCATCGGCGCGGGTTGGTTCGAGAAGGACTACGACGAGTACGGCTACGAATTCGGTACCGCCGGTTCACGTTTGGCGCTGCTGAAGGAGTACATGGAACGCCTGACCGCCCGCCTGGGCAAGCTGAACCCGCAGCCCCTGCGCGACATCCCGATCCTGATCGGCGGTGGTGGCGAGAAGAAGACTCTGCGCCTGGTCGCCGAGTACGCCGACATCTGGCACACCTTCGCCGAACTCGATGTGCTGGAACGCAAGTCGAAGATCCTCGCCGACCACTGCGCCGAGGTCGGCTCCGATCCGGCCGCCATCGAACGCTCGGTGAACTGGCCCGGCGCCGACGCCGCCCCCACCCTGGTCGCCGCCGGCGCCACCCTGTTCACCGTCGGAACCGGCGGCCCCGACTACGACCTGAGCGTCCTCGAGGAAGCCATCCGCTGGCGCGACGAGTTCAACCCCGAGTCCGTCGCGGGAATCGCGTAGTCCCGCAACAGTATTCGAACAATCTCCGGGCCGGATCCGCCCACATCGCGGATCCGGCCACGAGCCCTGTCCACCCACTCGATTCGCGACTGCATTTCATCTGCAATCGAATTTAGTTGCACTTATAAGTGAAACTTGCGTAGACTTCGGTACTGCTACCAGCCGATACTCGACAGAAGCAGCCCGAAAGGAGGCGACTGTGGCGACGCAGCAGAGCGAGGATCGCGCCACCGTGGCCGTCACTCCGCGACAGGCCGAACAAGCCCGCACGGTCGGCTCCTTCCTCGTCGATCACCACTCCCCGAATGTCGCTGTCACCGTCGGCGCAGGTTCGCAGCAGAGCCTGACCCTGCCACCCGAGTTGAGCGCACTCGTTCTCCGACTGATCGACCTGGTCGGCCGTGGCCGCACGGTGACACTCGGCACCATCCCCGATGAGGTCACGACCACGGTCGCCGCGGCCATGCTGGGCATCTCGCGCCCGTCCTTGATGAAACTGATTCGCCAGGAACGGATTCCAGCCTACAAGGTCGGATCGCACACGCGCCTGCACAGCAGGGACGTACTCGCCTTCCGGCGAGCCCGACTCGAAGAACAGGGGAAGGCATTCGACGAATTGCGTGCCTTGGAAGAAGAATGGGGTGTCGTCGACTGACACGCCGTGAGCGACGGAATCCGGTCGGCCTGCGGTGGAATGTTCCAGGTCTACCTGACCGAGGACATCCTGACCGAGACGCTCTACTGGCTGCGGAAGAACAATCCGCTCTTGAATGAGGAACAGGTCGGTGGCATACGCCGCCGACTGATCCGGATCTTCGGCGACGACAGCGTGATCACCGGCTACACGATCGACGAAAGCCTATCTTACCGAGATGTTTTCGATGCCCACGTACATTGCGCCGCGGTGCACGGGACCATCGACATGGTCCTGACCGCGAATTCGGCCGACTTCGATTTTGCCGACGCCGATGAGCTGAGTTACGAGGTCTACAGCCCCGATGAGTTCTTCCAACTGATCGATGACTCCAACCCTCGCTTGGTACGGCAGGTGACGGAGGAACAGATGGCGTACTGGGTTCGTCGGAGCGGTAAGGCTCTTCCCGGTGCCCTTCGCGACTCGGGAACGCCGGGGTTCGCGGAACGTGTCCGTGTGCATCTGCAATCTATCGATGTGCGAGAGGTTTTGGGCTCGGCGTGAATCGTGGCAGATCCGATTACGTTCGGCTGCAACGATATTGGTGTAATCGGGGTTCAGCGCTCGGTCGGTGGGGTCGCAGGCGCGAGTTGTTCGAGTGCGTATTTCGCGAAGGCGGTGACCAGGCGGTTGTGGGTGTCGCGGCGGGTGGCCAGGACGACGTGGGCCGGGTCGACGCCGTGCAGCGGGATGGCGATGACGTCGGGGCGCAGGGTGGGGAATTGACCGCCCGCGGTGATGGCGACCGCTTCTCCGGCGGCGATCACCTCGAGTTTGTCTTCGAGGGCCTCGATGATGGGGCCCTCCGGTGCGGGGCGGCCGTCGGGGCGCGGGTCGATGTTCCAGTAGGCGCTCCAGGCCGGATCGGAGTGCCGCAGGCGCGGGACGGGTTCGTCGGCGATGTCGTCGAGGGTAAGAAAGTCCTTGTGCGCCAAGCGATGATCGATGGGCATGAGCACGACGCGCGGCTCGGCGTAGAGGATGGTGACGTGTAGGTCCGTGGTGACGAAGGGTAGTCGGGTGACCAGCGCGTCCACCCGGTGATCGAGCAGCGCGGCGGGGACGTCGGTGAGTTGTATGTGCTGCGCGCGTATCTCGGCGTCGGGATGGCGGCGGCGCATCTCACGGACGACGGGGGTGATGATCAGATCGCCGGTGTAGCCGATCGTGACATGACCGGGGCTGGCCGCGGCGCGGGTCTGCGCGACGGCTCGGGCGGCATTGCGCAGCAACGCTTTTGCCTGCGGAAGGAACACCGCACCCGCCTCGGTGAGCCGGGTGCCGCGCGGTCCGCGATCCAGCAACCGCGCACCGAGTTGCTTCTCCAGCCGGTTGATCTGCCGGCTCAGCGAGGGTTGCGTGACGTGCAGGGCCTCGGCGGCGCGACCGAAATGCCCGTGCTCGGCGACGAGCGTGAAGGAATGCACCAGCAGCAGATCGAGATCCACTGCGGGCGGTGTGTCGGTCATGCGACCAGACTAGCCTCGCCGATCCGGACTGTTGTCGCACCAGTGTCGACGACCTGTGGTGATACGTGAATCGCAATACCTGATGCGGAAGATTCATTGGCTCGCGTGCCGCCTCCGACAGCACAGTGGACACATCCACGCACAGCGATTTCACCTGGAGGAACGCCCATGACGATCGATCTCGTGAACGCCGCACGCCGAATGCTGGGACCGGTCGGCGTGAGCCTGCCCGTCAGCTTCACCAGTACGCCGTCGGCGACCGCGCAACGCGATGCGGGCCGCCGCCTCGAACAGGCCGGTTACCGCGCCCTGTGGACCAACGAGGTGATCGGCAAGGACGCCTTCGCGCACCTGTCGGTGCTGCTCGCCGCCACCGAACGTCTCACGGTGGGCACCTGCGTCGCCAATATCTGGGCACGCCCACCGCAGACCGCACACGGCGCGGCGGCCTACCTCGCTCAGGCGTATCCGGACCGTTTCGTGCTCGGCCTCGGCGTCGGCTACCCGCAACAGGCCGAGAGCGTGGGCCGCCCGTTCGGCAGCCCACTGGCCACCATGCGCGACTACATCACCGGAATGGACGCCGAAACATCGCCTCCCGCACCGGATTCCAGCTACCCCCGGATCCTCGCTGCCAACGGCCCGAACATGCTCGCGCTGGCCGGGGAGATCTCCGACGGCGCACTCCCCGCCGGACTCCCACCCGAGCACACCGCCCGGGCCAGAAAAACCCTCGGCCCCGACAAACTCCTCGTGGTGGGCCTGTCCGCCGTGATCGATGACGATCTCGACCGCGCCCGCGACACCGCCCGCCAGGTCTTCGCGACCTGGTCCGCCCGCCCGCCCTTCCGCACCACGATAGCCGAATTCGGTTATGAGACAACGGAAGACGCCACACCGGACGACCACGTCGTCGACGCACTCGTCGCACACGGCACCCCGGATTCGATCGCCGGAAAGATCCGCGAACACCTCGCCGCCGGAGCCGACCACGTCACCCTCCTACAGCCGATCGGCACCGAATTCGCCTCCGGCATAGACGGTTACGTCAACATCGCCCCGGCGTTGAGCGGCGTTGAGCGGCGTTGAGCGGCGTTGAGCGGCGTTGAGCGGCGTTGAGCGGCGTTGAGCGGCGTTGAGCGGCGTTGAGCGGCGTTGAGCGGTGGCGGTCAGTGTTGAGCGGTGGTGGTCGGCGTTGAGCCGGTGGTGGTCGGCTTCGACTGGCCTTGGCTGACGCCGACGCTGCCTGATCGGCGAGGGATGCCGGGAGTCGAAGGCCGGAGGGGGGTGTGGCGCTCCGGGGCGTTGGCGGTCGAACGCGGCCTGACCGTACCGCCCGAGTTGAGTGCCCTCGTTCTCGAGATGATCGATCTCCTCGGCCGAGGCCGCACAGTGACGCCAGGCAGCGTCCCGAACGAGATCACCACCACGGTTACTGCGGGAATGTCGGGTATATCGCGACCCTCACTGATGAAAATCATTCGCCGAGAACGGATTCCAGCGCACGAGGTCGGATCGCGCACCCGCCTGTACAGCAAGGATGTACTCGCGTTCCGGCGGGCGCAACTTGAACGGCAGAGCCAGGCGTTCGACGAACTGCGTGCTCTGGAAGAGGAATGGGGTGTCTCGACGTCTGCGCCCTTTCGAGGCGACGCGATCGAAGGGGCCGACTGCGCCGACCCGCGCTCAGACGCTTCCCTTGCGTTCGACTACGAGGATTCGGGCCTCTGGCGCTGGGTTGGCGACGTGTTCGTCGCCGGGCTCGGCGTAGCAGATTCGGCCCGGGATCAGGTGTTCGATGTGTTCCTCGCCGTTGTCGCGGTAGTGCATGTCTACCGCGCCGTCCAGGACGACGAAGACCTCAGGGCCGTCGTTGACGTGCCAGATGTAGGGCTGGTCGGTCCAGTGCAGGCGGATCGTGGCGGTGTCGATCTCGGTGATGTCGAGTGCGCCCCAGGGGCGGTCGGCGGTGAATGCACTGGCATCGAGGAAACGCATGTCCCGATCATGGCATCAATCGGGGAACGGATGGGTGGGCTCGTTCCGCGGCCCCAGCGGCCGAGGGCGGGGGTGTGCCGGTGGCACGTACGCTACGCAGGTCGGAACTCCCCGAATGGAGGCGAGAGCGTGACGCATAATCCGGTGATCGCGGCGTTGGGGGCGTTCGGGGCCTGGTTGTTGGTGGCGGGGCCGTTGTATCAGGCGGCGATGGAGTTGCGGGATCAAGGGGCGAGTGAGCGGCGGGAGTTGCCCGAGGGGGTGGTGCCGCCGCAGCGGATCTCACCGTGGTGGTGGTTGCTGCCGCCGGTCGCCTACTGGAAATACCGGCAGGAACGTGAGCGAGTGAAAAGTGCTGTGCTGCAATCATTGTCGGCGGAGGATGTGCAGCGGATCCTGACGTTCTCCAACACCGCGCTCGGCTGGCTGCTGGTCGCTGGTGGCGCGACCTGCATCGCGATCAAGGAGACCTGGGAATTCGTGGAGGCCATGGAGTGGCCGTGGGGCTGGACCTTGTTGTTGGTCGTGTTGGCGGGGATGGCGGCGCTGGGGAATACGTCGTATCAGACCGCGCGGACCTCACGTATTCTCGCGCGATTCACAGCCGCCGATACTCCGTAGTCGCGATGTAATCTGCAGTGCAGCTGGCGATTTCGTCTGCCTCCCAGGGCGGGTTCGAGCCGGAAACCTGGGCTGCGGCCGAGCCCGGGGTGCGGTCAGCTCCAGGCCGACGTGCGTTCCTGATCGAGAGTGCGGTCGATGGCGCGCTGGATGCGGGCGAGGAGTTCGGCCGCGGTGAGGGGTTTGGCCTCAATGCGGTTGCCGAGGGACAGCAGATAGCGGCCCTCCTCCTCGAAGTCGACCACGTGCAGGTGGCGGCCGGTCTGCTGCCAGCCGTCGAGCGCGGGGCCCTGGTCGACCTTGATTTCCAGATAGGTGCGGTAGGGGCGGCGCAGGAAGCGGTTGACCT
The DNA here is from genome assembly GCF_009604405.1 of Nocardia macrotermitis. GTDB lineage: Bacteria > Actinomycetota > Actinomycetes > Mycobacteriales > Mycobacteriaceae > Nocardia > Nocardia macrotermitis. The sequence goes on along the minus strand of NZ_WEGK01000025.1, from coordinate 5,420 downwards.
GTTCGCGAGGGCTGCGAGCGTCCGCGGCGCTCCAGGTTTCCGGCGCGACCATGTCGAGGCGGTTGATCGAGACGCCGTGCGCGGTGCCCGGCCGGACGGCAGGCAGCAGCGAGACCATGCGTCTGAGCGCCTCGGCCGGGGTGTGCAGGTACACCCGGATATCCCCGGCGGCATCGAGATCCGTTGCGGCACCGGGCTCTTGGACCAACACCGCACCGACACCGTCATCGATACCGGTGTGCATCCGCACCATCCGATCGCGTCCGTCGCGCCGGATACCGAACATCTCCACCCGCACCTTCGGCCGCGCGAGCGCCTGCAGCGCCCGGTGCAGATCCGGCTCGTCCTTCAGCAGCGCGACGAGTTTCGTTCGCGCAGCGGCACATTCACGCTCGAAATCGAGCAGCACCTCGGCATCGTTCCGGAATTCGATCGGAAACGGCATCCGATCCCGATCGATCGCCTGCCACACCAGATGGAATTCGAGCTGCGAGAGCAGCCACGCCTCACTCATCGCCGTATTCTCCGCCGATCACGCCGCCCGGCAGGAATTTCTGTTCGGGCCCGAGCAATTCTTCCTGAATTCCGCGCAAATAGTCCGCCGACTTGTGTTCGGCGTCGTCGCCCTCTTTCTTCGATTGACCGTGCGGCATCATACTGTTGAGCCCATTGGTCGATTTCGCCGCATTGGCCGCATTCGCGGCGGTGGCAGCCGAATTCGTCCCCGAATTGGTCCCCGGAATACTGGACCCCAAACCGCCGCCGGTCGCGCTGGAATTGAAACCGCCACCACCGGTGGTCCCCGCCGTACCGCTACCCGACGGGCTGTATCCCGCGGTACTGGTGTTGTTCAGCGAATTCATCGAGGTTGCGCCGGACGAGTTCCCCGTCGTCGCATCGGGCAGATTGAGACTCGACGAGTACGCAGTCGACCCGCTGTTGTAGCTGCTGGGATTCGTACTGGTCCCACTGCTGGTCGAAGCGCCCGAACTCGACGAGGGGCCGTAACTCGACGCGTTGGAGTTGTATGTGGGGCTGTAACTTTGCGCCGTACTGGCCGGATTCGAGGGTCCCGATGCGCCGCCTGAGTTGTCGGCCGTGGTTACTCCGGGCATTTTGGGAACGCCTTTATCTGCTTCAGGCAGATATTTAGCGTAGACCTGCTGCATCACGGCCCGGGCTTCTGCCTGCGTGTTACTGGCCCGACCATGATCGGCCATTAGCTGGCCGCCGAGAGTAGCTATTCCAACGGGACCAGCGACGACATCGGTCACAATGCCCGCAATCGAAGTGGACTTACGCTTGGCCTTATCAGGGATCTGCGCCTTCACCTGTGTGAGGGTGGCGCTGGCGTCGGAAAGCTTGTTGGCCACCATGTTTGCGGCGTTCTGGAGACTGTGGACGTCATCGGCGTACTTGCGTACGCTGGTCTTCGCGCTCTCGGCTGACGCCCCTGACCAGCCATTATTGATGAGCTTCTCGATGTCGGTGCGGAAGGACTCGGCCTTCTTGTTGGTGATGTCTGCGAGCGTTTCCCACGCTGCCACACTGGAGTTCATATCAGTCGGGACTACTGAATTCCGGTACTGAATGATCCGATCGTGAGACATCCCTTCGAAGTTCTCCATCGCGGTCGACACGACTTCCGGCGTGTAGTCACCATGGAAATTCTGCGACAAAGTTGTGTTCTTCGTGCTCGCCGCATCCCTGGCATTCTTGCCTGCGGTCCCAGCATTCTTCGCGCTCTGCGTCGGGCCGACGCTGGTGCTGAACTGACTCGTCAGGTCGCTCATGAAGTCGCTGAAACTGAAGCCCATAGTTCCCCCTTGGTCTCGCTACTTACTACTGTCGATACTGTTCATAGCTTGGCGGATCTTGTCCTTGGTTGCCTCGTCCGAATTGGTGAAGGCTTGACCTGCCTTTGTGAACATGTCTGCCATGCTTTGCAAGGCGGCGATGTGTTCGGTGAGGGCGGCGGCGTATGAGCCAGCCCCTCCTGTGGTGTCTTGCCCCAAGGAATTGATCTTATTGGCGAATTTTTGAGCGGAATCAAGATCGCCAAACGAATTCACGTGCACTGTGTTGCGGGTCTTCAGGATAAGTTCCTGAAGATCTTCGATATAAGCGTTGCATCGGGCAGCGCACTTCTTTGCTACGCCATCTTCGATTAGGAGTTTCCCCTGCTCTGCTCCCGAGGCCAAGGTTGCAAATGTGCTTTTCATGTCAGTGGTGTCGCTCACTTCGGCACCTCCGTCCATCGACTAGTATTGCCTACTGCGGAATCAAGCTGTTCAACGACTTCGTGGCCGATATCGCTATGCTGCAATAATTCCCGGCAGACGGTGCGCCGACTGCCTGTCGAATTATTATTTCGACGGTCCCCTTCGAGGTGGGTAAAGTTACAATGCAGTTATCTGAGGTGCTGCTCTTCTCTGCATCGGTGATCGCTTGCCGTCCAGGAATGCTTACATCCTGAAAATTGGTGAGATAGCTATTCTTTCGGACCTCGGTCATTGTGTGATTCGAATTCAATATCGTGAGGAAGTAGTTATCGGTTCGCCAGCCACATCCACGCCAGCCGCTCCATTGGACGACGGCAGGATTCGTGTCCTTGCTGCCTGGCCGCAGCCCGATAGCTGAGATGGCATCGTCCGATACGGTGCACGGGTCCCATAGCTGAGCATCGCTCAGCTTGGTCGGGCTGGCTGATGTTGCATCGGTCTGTGTCGTGCCGCATCCGGTCACTGCCAGCTGCAATGCACACACACCAACGCCGACTGCCAATGCCAGCGAACGCATGCGGACCCCCGTTCATCGAGATGAGTTGCGCTCACTGTATCAACCGTGGAGTGTTCCAGAGTGGGGGGAACCGGACAGAATCTGTCCAGACCGGACCGAACCGGATGGAACGTGCCCAAAGTGGCCGTTGACCGTCGGTCGTTGCGCATGGTGCCCGGCGCTGTGGGGTTCCGCATCCAGATCGCCTCGTGGAGCTCGGTAGCGTCTCACATCGGCATCTGCTTCGAATACCATTGTCCTGGTTGCGGTTTCGGTGTTCACGATCGGGAGGCTCGAATACGAACCCGACTTACGCGGGTATCGAATCGTTCAGCGATGTCGCAGCCTGTACTGCGACGGTGCAGTAGTTGCCAGCCGACTGTGCACCGATTGCCTGTCGCACGATTATCTCGATAGTGCCCTTCGAGGTGGCGAAGGATACTCCACAGTTGTCTGTGGTGCCGCTTCTCTTCTCCACATCGGTGATCGCCTGACGGCCTGGGATGTCTGCATCCTGAAAGTTCGTCAGGTAGGAATTACTTCGAACCTCGTTCATCGTGTGTGACGAGCTGAGCACTCCGGTGAAGTAGTTATCGGTTCGCCAGGAACATCCACGCCATCCAGTCCACTGGACCACTGCGGGATTCGTGTCCTTACTGCTGGGCCGCTGATCGCGGCTAGAGTATGCGCCTGGATTTTCTATTTGTATTCGAGGTTCAGTGTTACTTTCGCGTGGGACATAACTTCGATCAGATCGGATAAGAACTGCGGTGGTAGCCGGTCGGTGAGCTTCTTTCCGTGCCGAACATTGATTGTGAATGGTACGCTGGCACCGAAACCGCCGCATAAACAGTCTGAAAGTGAATCCAGGTTGTCGCCGAAGTATCCGCCGGGGCCGTTTATAGATTCGCCTAACGCGCAAAAGAAGTCCACGCTGGAGCCGATCGAATTTGCATCGATCATGTATTGTGTATGCGGCGACGCATCTTGTTTCGTTTCTACGTTTACCTGGGGAGAATTCTGGATCCTTGCTACTTCCAGCCACGCTTCTTTCAAAAGTTCGGATAGGTCTTTCCATTCGCCGAGGTCTTTCGGAGGACCTTCGTATCGGCTTCTCCATACCGACTCCGCAGCAGGGTTGGGCGGACTCCACATCCAGCCGGACAGAGTCAGTTCCATGTCACCCGCTGAATCGACCTTCTTAGATCCGGTTTGCAGATCGGCTATGAAGTAGCTGCCAATCTTATTTTGATTGCTGTCCAGGATCCATAGATCGCAGTTGCCGATGGTCGATGATCCGCTCTGCTTGGAAATTAATTGCCAAGACTCGCTGCTTTGAGGATATGTGCGTATGAGTGTAAAATGAAATCTGCCATCCGGTAGATACTTCTGTGTAAAGAATCCGGTGCAGTGCTCGGCGTAACAAGCAAGGGTCTCGGTATTCTCCATGTAGACCGCGAAATGGGCATTGCTCAATCCCACGATTCCCCTCTCGATAAGTATGACCTGGTGATTACCCGCCGAGGCGTTTCGGTATTTTCCCGCCTTCAGGGTACCATGGCCCCGGAAACAAGAATGGCGAGCTGTAATCGTGATTTATCACGTACCCTAAGTGTCCATCGGGGCGCTCGAGGATTCTGTGATCGGTTCCGGGTACGTCCCACTCCAAGGAGCCCTGCCACTGTGCACGCTTTCCGTTGGGTAGCTCCCGCCCCTGAAATACTTTCTGATGACCGGTTCCGGGCTCCACTCGCGGCGTACCCTGCCCGGATCTTATTTTCTCGTATTGCTCTTTTATCGCTTTAGGGACCGGGTTTGGATCCGAGAGATTTTTGCCGTTGGTATTGAATTGCTTACAGGCTAATCCTAAAGGGTCAATCCAATTTATCGGATTGTGTGGATATGCTATTTGATTAGGTGATGGTTCAAGCCCAAGTGGGTCTTGGGTTAAAAATCGTGCGGAACCGGGGTCGTAGTACCGTTGGTGGTTGTAGTGAAGACCCGATTCGGTGTCGTAGATCTGGCCGGGAAATTGGAGTGGGGTGCTGGCCGCGCCATTCCAATTTGACTTACCCCACAGGCTGCGTTTCGTGGCCGCTATCGACCGCCCGGATTCAGGTTCGAAGAGCTCTGTTGGAGTGCCGACGAGATCGCTGATGATCGCGAGAAATTCTCGATGGTCTAGTTGATAGGTGGTTTGAGTTAGGGGAGTGTAGGTACCGGGGTGGTACGCCCAACGAGTATTCGCCGTACTTGCGGTTTGTTCGACGAGATGGTTCTCATCCCAGGTGAAGTCGATGCGTTCGATGACGTGGCCGTCTGGGGTGAGGTGTTGTTTGGTGGTGCGGCGGCCCAGGGCGTCGTAGGTGTAGTGCCACCATTGGTGGTCGGGGGTTTGGATGTCGGTTAGTTGGTCGAAGGCGTTGTATCGGTAGTGCCAGATGTCGGGTTTTCGGGAGAGGCGGGTGATTTCTTTGCGGATTAGGCGGCCGGCTTGGTCGTAGTGGTAGCGGGTGCGGCCGTTTCGGGTTAGGAGGTTGTTGTGGTATTCGCGGCGGCCTTCGGGGAGGTGGGTGGGGTCGGTGATGGGGGTGGTGGAGTCGGGGGCTCGGTCGGTGTTGAGGGGGGTTGTGGGGGTGGGG
>NZ_WEGK01000024.1 GCF_009604405.1 Nocardia macrotermitis | reverse complement strand
TTCGAAACGGTAGTTCCGGTAGCGATCCTTGTATTCGCTGTAGCGCGAACGTTTGACCATGTCGATCCTTCTCTCGCTAGGTGCCCGCCAGGGCGGCGACGACGGGCGCGAACGCCTCGAATTCGCCTTGCTGCACGCTGATGTAGTTGGCCCCGAACAGCTCTCGCCGTTCGCGCAACCGGTCGGCGATCTGTTCGACCGTGCCGACCAGGACGTTGGGATGGTCGCCGAGTCCGCCGACCGGGACGCGCAGGATGGAGGCGATCCGCTCCAGTGCCGCGGCCGGGTCGTCGGTGACCGCGGTGAAGAACGGCGAGCTCTCGATATCCAAGTGCGCGAGGCGATCTCCTGCACCGGCACGCACGAATCCCAACCGCCGCACGGCTTCCTGTCGGGGGGTGCGACCCGCGCCGTCGACCGGGTCGAACGGGACGTTGTTGATGCTGACGATGTCCGCCTCGCGTCCGGCCAGGGACAGTACGCGTTTGCGGCCGCCGCCGATCATGATCGGCGGATGCGGTTTCTGTACCGGCAGCGGCAGTCCCGCGTAGTCGCGCGCGGTGACGTACTCGCCGTCCAGGTCCAGCTGTTCGCCCGCACAGTGCGCCTTGAACAGTGCGACGACCTCTTCGAGCTTCGAAATACGTTGCGGCGCGGGGTTGAACGGTACACCCATGGCCCGGTATTCGGATTCGCTCCAGCCGCCGCCGATGCCGAATTCCAGGCGGCCGTCGGACAGCAGGTCCAGGGTGGTCGCCTCCTTCATCAGCACACCCGGGACGTGGTAGTCGGCGCAGAAGACCCGGCAGCCGACCCGCAACGTGCTGGTCACCGCCGCCGCGACGGCCATGGCCGCGATCGGGGCCAGATGTTGCGCCGGCCAGCGCGCGGCCTGGGCGGCCGGACCCTTGCCGAGATAGTGGTCTGCCAGGAAGAGCGTGGAATATCCGGCGTCCTCGACACGCGTTGCCACAGCGCGCCATTGGGCGGCCGAGGTCGCCTTGGTGGCCTGGACCGCGAAGCGGAAGGGTCTGCTCATCGCATTCACCGGGCCACGTATCCGCCGTCGACCGGGATCGCGGCGCCGGTGATGAACGACGCCTCGTCGCTGGCGAGAAACAGTGCGGCCGAGGCCAATTCGATGGGCTTGCCCCAGCGCTTCATCGGCTGCGGCGGCACCACGTCGGTGGGCGGCTCGCCGTCCTCGGGAGCGCCGGCCAGTCCGGTCCAGGTCATGCCGGGGCAGATCGCGTTCACCCGGATGTTCTGCGTCGCGTAGTCCAGCGCAACGGATTTGGTGAGCTGCACGATGCCGCCCTTCGCGGCGGCGTAGGCCGCGATGCCCTGCCAGCCGACCAGCGCCGAGGCCGAGGCGGTATTGATCACCGAGCCGCCGCCGGAGGCGAGCATGGCCGGGATCGCGTACTTCATGCCGAGATACGCGCCCTTGAGGTTCACCGCGACCACGGTGTCGAAGGACTCCTCGTCCAAATCCGCTAGCGGGCCGCGCTTTCCGCTCATTCCGGCGTTGTTGAACAGCACGTCCAGGCGGCCGAACGAGTCCACCGCGGCGGCGATCATCCGTTGCACCTCAACGGATTTCGAAACATCCGCCGACACCGCCACGGCAGCCTCGCCGATGTCCGCGGCCGTCTTGTCCTGTCGGCCACTGATATCCGCGCAGACCACCTTCGCGCCCTCACGGGCGAACAGCAGCGCACTGGCCCGGCCGATGCCGGATCCGGCCCCGGTGATCACCGCTACCTTCCCCGCCAGGCGTCCGGCGTATCGCGTATCGCTGATAGCACTACCTTCTTTCATGGCCGGGACCTCCGGGGAACGCTTTTGTCGCTTGTCCTTCGAGGACTGAAATGAGACGGCGTCCCCGGGGGCCTGTGCCGGAGGCATGTCGTCTCGGAAGGTGTCGTCCCGGTGAGGACTGGTCTCATCGCGCTGCCTCACTGTCGATCCGGGCGAGTTCGGCCTTGGCCAGGACGTTCTCGGCGAGGCGGAGGTGACCGGCGTCCACGAGCTGACCGGACTGTCCGATCGCGCCGACGCCGTCCCGCTGCGCCTTGCGATATCCGTCGACAAGCGTTCGGGCATGGTCGATTTCGGCGGCGGTCGGGGTGAACACCGCGTTGGCGAGGGGCACCTGACTCGGGTGGATGGCCCATTTCCCGTCGAAGCCCAGGGCCGCGGCGTGGGCGGCGTCGGCGCGGTAGCCGTCGGTGTCGGCGTAGTCCGGATACGGCGAGTCGATCACGTCGATTCCGGCCGCGCGGCCCGCCGCGAGCACCTGCACCCGCTCGGCATGCCAGAAATCGCCCGGATACTGCCCCGGGGCGGGGCGGAAATTGCCGCCGACCCGGGCGTGCAGGGATGCGGACAGGTCGCCGACGCCGAAGATGATCGCCTCCAAACGTGGACTGGCCGTGGCGATCTCGGCGGCGTTGAGCAGGCCCTCGGCCTCCTCGATCAGCACCTCGAGCCCGATCCGGTGGGACAGGCCGAGTTTGAGTTCCAGCTGGGTGAGCAGCACATCCACCCACCACACGTCGCGGGCGGTGCGCGCCTTCGGGACGATCACCACGTCGAGGCGGTCGCGCGCGCCGGTGACCACCTCGACCAGGTCGTCGTGGCACCAGGGCGTGTCCAGGCCGTTGATGCGGATCGCGCGGGTGGTGCGGCCCCAGTCCAGTTCGGTGAACGCGCGTACCGCGATCGACCGCGCGTCCGCCTTCGCCGACGGTGCGCAGGCGTCCTCGAGGTCCAGGAACACCAGATCGGCGTCCGACCGGGCGGCCGCCGCACACATGGACTCGTTGCTGGCCGGGGTTGCCAGCTCCGAGCGCCGTGTGCGCGCTGTTTTTGTTGCGGCACTTGTCATTTCGAAACCACCCCGATCAGGCTCCCGGCCGATTGCGGCGAAGCAGCCCCCGCGCACACATTGAGGGGCATCACGTTTGTTAATCGGTCGATCAATATTCGGTTCCCCACAGAACCTTCGAGACATTCGACGGAAACCACCACATCGACCTCCATGGCGATGAAATACTGTGCACTCCAACAGTTTTGGAGCACCTCCGAGCGGATCCGGTCACAGTCCGTCGCGGGGTTGCGCGACCGGCCTTCCAGGTGCCGCTTGCTCCACAACTGTTTAACACTTATCGTCGAATCATGTCAATCGCCAGCGCCACCATCTCGCGCTTTGCATACGATCTACCTGCAAGTTCACCCACCAGCATCGACAGACAGAGCGCGCCACATCCCCAACTTTTAAACGATCGCTTAGCACTCTCGGCCCCCGTCGCCGGACAACCGAGCAGCCACCTGTTGATAGATTCGGTCATGTGAGCGAGCCCGCGAATGCCCCGTCAACCCCGCGCACGCCGCAGGTACCGGTAGCGAGCGTCGGCGAGATAGCAATGCCACCACGCATCCGCGCACGACGGAGCCGAACATCGGCGAGGCAAGGTCACGAGTGTGCCCTCGACATAGCCCGAGCCGTGGACAACGGGCGCGAATGGCAACGAAGTACGACCGTGAGCATGCTCGCGCGACAGCTGGACCATGAATCAGCACGGTGCGCCGCCGCAGCACATACCTCCCAGATCGAAGGCGGAACAGTCGTCAACATGAGCGAGCGGTATGCGGTAGCGGGCCCCTGCCTGGAGGAGGCTCGATGAGCGCACCACGCAAACGTCGTCGCGGCGAGGATTCCGACACCCGCGATCAGCTGATCGAGGCGACCGCCGAACTCATGCTGGAAGAGGGTTACGCCGGGGCCACCACCCGGCGCGTGGCGGCGAAGGTCGGCGTGAATCCCGCCCTGGTCTACTATTACTTCCCCTCCCTGGACGATCTGTTCCTGGCCGTCTTCCGCAAGGGCGCCGAGGCCAACCTGGAACGACAGCGCAAGGCCCTGGCGTCGGAGAATCCGATGCGCGCACTGTGGGAGACCGCGACCGACGCGCGCGGCACCGCACTGCTGATGGAATTCATGGCATTGGCCAACCACCGCAAGGAGATTCGCACCGAGATCGCCGCGTACGCCGAGCGCTACCGGGAGAGTCAGCTCACCGCGCTGACCGTCATCCTGCGCGCCCGCGGCTTCGATATCGACGCCCTGTCCCCCGCGATGATGTCGGTCGCCATCAGCAGCCTCGGCGCGACCCTGGTCAACGAATCCAGCCTGGGCATCACCCTCGGCCACCGCGAATTGGCCGAATTCGCCGAGGATTTCGTGCGGCTGTTCGAGGGCAAGCCGTGGACCCGCGCGATGCTGCCGCCCCGGCCGGGCGTCGAGGATCCGGCGTAGCGGTCGTATCAGTCCTCGGGGTCCGGCGGCGTGTTGAGCAGGATGTGGGTGCGGTACAGCACATCGAGTTGGGCGCGGTTGTAGACGTCGACCAGGGCCTTGGCGACCGTCTGCTCGGCGAACCGCGCACCGCGCGGCGCATCCGACGCCAGCGTGTTCAGGCCCGGATGTTCGGCGAACAGCGCGCTGACCATGGGCAGTAACCGCTGCGCCAGTTCGGCGCGGGTTCGTTCGTCGGCGTCTGCGGGCAACGCACCGAACTCCTCGGCCGCGGCAGCGGGGACGGAGTTGTGCTGCAACATATCCGCGTAGGTCCGCATCCCCTCCGGGCCCAGCACCCTGGTCATGACCACCGTGAACGATCGATCCGCCTCGGACATCTCGGCTCCCGCGGCCGCCGGGGCGAAGTCGGGCGGCAGATCCGTGGGCGTGGAGCGGCTCAGGATGAGGCCGAGTTCGACCCGAACCCGTTGCAGGCGTTCGATCGTCGCGGCCAGTTCGGCGTCGAGGGTGCGCAACGCCTGCTCGGGATGATCGTCGTCATCGCCCATCGCGGCGATCTGCGACAGCGAGAAACCCAGGTCCACAAGGCGTTTGATGCGCAGCAGCCGAACCAGGTGCGCGACGCCGTACTGCTTGTAACCATTGGCGCGACGTTCGGGCTCGTCGAGCAGGCCGACCTCGTGATAGTGCCGGACCGCTCGCAGGCTGGTGCCGGCGAGTTCGGCGATCTCCCGGGTGCTCCAGGCCATGACGCGCAACCTCGTTCCGACAGCGACTCGTATCGACGCGGTCGCGCCGAGGACCTCAGTAGAAACCATGCCGTCGCGGCACAGTGAAGTGCTCCCGCACGGGACAGTGGCGGACGTGATCCGGATCATTCGCCGCCGGGCTTGAGTATGCCGCAGCGGCACGGCTTTTCCTGGAGGCGTCGCTCGCACAGATCCGGGGAGAACGTGATGAACAGGACCGATCGCAACAACACCGACGACCACGCTCCGGCCGAACCCGGCCGCGCCGTCGACCTCAACACCGCACTGCTCGAGGGGGTGGGCGGGATCTCGGGGATGGTGTACACCGCGCTGCCGGTGATCGCCTTCGTCACCGCAAATGCCTTCTGCGCGTTGCCGATCGCGATCGGCGTCGCGCTCGGAGTCGGCCTGGTGCTCACTGGATGGCGGATCAAGCGCGGCGAACGTTTGTCCTCGGCGGTCGGCGGTCTGGCGGGTGTCGCGGTCGCCGGTGGTATCGCGGCTTGGACCGGGTCGGCGAGCGATTTCTTCGTGATCGGGATCTGGGCGGCGCTGCTCTGCGGCATCGTCACACTGATCTCCCTGCTGGCGCGTCGCCCACTGACCGGGATCGCCTGGAACGCCGTACACGGCGGCAAGCATCCGTGGCGCGCGGACCGCCCAACCCTGCTCGCGCACGATATCGCCACTCTCGCAGCGACATTCGTCTTCGCGGCCCGTTTCGCGGTGATGCAATGGCTCTATCTCGCCGACGCGACCGGCCCCCTGGCCGTCGCGAAGATCGCCATGGGCACTCCACTGACGGCATTGACCGTCCTGGTGATCATCTGGGCGTTCCGCCGCTCCACCAGACGACTGATCACGACCGCACCGGCCGAGTGAGCCGGAGGGCCCGCGCGAGTGAGAATATGACTCTCAAATCTGCATCTACGACTTTTCAGTGATGGTAACTTAGTTACTCGACGAAGAGAGCAGTGAATGCCTCTCCGGAGAAGCAGAGGAGTGTCACGTGGGTACAGCGCCGGTCTACTGGGATCCCTGGGATCGTGACATCGCCGCCGATCCGTATCCGGTCTATCGGCGGCTGCGGGCCGAGGCGCCGGTCTACTACAACGACAAGCATGATTTCTATGCGTTGAGCAGGCATGACGATATCGATCAGGCGCTCCTGGACTGGCAGACGTTCTCCTCCTCACGCGGCCCGATCCTGGAGATCATCAAGGCGGGGGTGGAGATTCCGCCGGGGACGCTGCTGATGGAGGATCCGCCCGCGCACGACATTCACCGGTCGCTGCTGGTGCGGGTGTTCACGCCGCGTCGGGTGTTGTCGCTGGAACCACAGATCCGGCAGATGTGCGTGCGGTCGCTGGAGCGGCTGGCGGGTCTGGACCACTTCGATCTGATGACGGAGTTCGCGAACGAGGTGCCGATGCGGGTGATCGGCATGTTGCTCGGCATTCCGGAGACCGATCAGCAGGCCGTGCGCGACCGCGCCGACGCCGACCTGCGTACCGAACCCGGTCAGCAGATGCAGGTCGACCGCGCGATTCCGCATACCGACCACTTCGCGGAGTACATCGACTGGCGCGCGGAACATCCCTCGGACGATCTGATGACCGAGTTGCTGCACGCGGAATTCGAAGACACGCAAGGGATTCGGCGAACCCTCACCCGCGAGGAAATCCTGACCTACATCTCGGTCGTCGCGGGCGCGGGCAACGAGACCACCGCTCGTCTGATCGGCTGGCTGGGCTCGCTACTTGCCCGTTTCCCCGAGCAGCGCGCCGAACTCGTCGCCGACCCCCGCCTGATCCCGAACGCCATCGAAGAAACCCTGCGCTTCGAACCCACCGGCCACTCGATCGCCCGCTACGTCACCACCGACGTCGAAATCCGCGGCACCACAATCCCTTCGGGCAGCGCCATCACCCTCCTGGTCGCCTCCGCCAACCGCGACGAGGCCCGCTGGTCCGAACCCGACCGCTTCGACATCCACCGCAAGATGACCAACCTCCGCACCTTCGGCTTCGGCACCCACTTCTGCCTCGGCGCGGCCCTGGCCCGCCTCGAAACCAGAATCGCCCTCGAAGAACTCCTCACCCACTTCCCCACCTGGGAAGTCGACCCCACCACCCTCACCCTCTCCCCCACCTCCACAGTCCGAGGCTGGGAATCCCTCCCCTTCACCATCCCCCGAATCCCCTCGGCCCCGACAACTGTCGCGTCGTAGCGGTCGGCAGCAGGATCGGGTTCACGGTCCCGCTCGCCCGTTCGTCGAGCCCCTGGGTGACGCGTCATCGAGCGAGCGGTGCCCATGACACAGCCACGGGGTCGTGGGCACGCCGACGATCCGCACACGAATGGCGCTCAGCCGTGTACTCCGCCGAGCTCGGGTGGCGGATTCCGCGTGCACGAAACTCTGCCGAGGTAACGTATGCGAAAAATGGTGTGCCGCACCGTGCTCTGTCGGTGCCCGATCATAAGTGGGGGTTGAGGGTGTTCATCCTTGGCGACGATCCCGAGGAACTGCGCGACCTGGACGAGTATCTCTCCGATACCGATGAGCTGCGTGGTTGTGTGCACCCGCAATCGAGACCGCCGGGCCCCGAGGCGATGGGGCCCACGCTCGAGGCGCTGCAGATCGTGCTCGCGCCCGGCGGTGCGGCGGCAGTGACCGCGAGCATGATCATCGCCTGGTTGCGGAGTCGGCGTGCGAGCGTGCGGATCTCGGTGCGGGGCGAGGACGGAAAGACCGTGGATCTGGATGCGCGCGGGGTCAGTTCCCTGGACTCCGAAGGTTTGCAGGAACTGACCACCACGCTGCTGCACACCCTCGATCCGGAGCAGCGGCCACCACTCGACCGATGACCGACCTGTCGGGCGACGGCGTCCGAATCCTGGTGTTGGCCACCGCAACTCACACCGATGCGGCGCTGCCGCCGCTGCCGACCGTGGCACGGACATACGACGATCTGCGGGCGGCGTTCGTCGAACGATGCGGTGCCGCACCGGAAAACGTGGTCGGGGTCCTGAATCCGCCGGATGCGCGCACGATGGCCGCGGCGATCGCCGAGGAGGCCGCCCGCGCGCGATCGGTGCTTGTGGTCTATTTCATCGGTCACGGTCTGCGGGGGCCGGGCGGTGAACTGTTCTTGGCCGCGGTCGAAACCGGTGAACTGGTACCGGGTTTGGCCGCGCACCAAGCACTGTCGTTCGGTGCGCTCGCCCAGGCGGTGCAGCGATGCCGGGCACCGGCGGTGGCGGTGATCCTGGACTGCTGTTTCTCCGGGATCGCCACATTGGATGCCGACACCGCCTCGATCCGGGAGTTCGCCAGCGGCGCGCACGGCCGCTCCTTGATCGCTTCCGCGGAACACCTGGCCTCGGCGCCGGCCGGCCAACGCCACACCGCCTTCACCGGAGCCCTGCTGCGACTGCTCGAACAAGGTGATCCCCGGGAACCGGCCTGGCTGACCTTGAACACACTCGCCTCCGGATTACACCGTCTGCTCCGCGAAACCCAGAAGGGCCCGCTGCCGCGCATCAATGTCGGCGACCGCTCCGGAGAACTCGTCATCGCTCCGAACCCGGCCGCCGCGACGTCGGAAGAGCCTGCACGAGAACCGGTTCCGGGGCGTTCCCCGTATCCCGGGCTGGCGTCGTTCGGTCCCGAGGACGCGGGCATGTTCTTCGGCCGTGACGCGATGCTAGAGGTACTGCTCACCGAGATGTCGGCGGCGGTCCGCGACGGCGCTCCGCGGGTGCTCGTCGGCGCCTCCGGCTCGGGCAAAACCTCGCTGCTGAATGCGGGATTCATTGCAGCAGTGCGTGATCGAGGCCTGCCGGGGCTCGCGGAGTCGGCGGGTTCACCGATCCGTCGATGCACGCCCGGCGCCGATCCGCTGCAACGTCTGGCCAACGCCCTCGACGCACCCGACGCGCGCGACATGATCGAGCATGACCCCGAGCAGATCGTCGAATTTGCCGATCGACTCCTCGCAGATCGTCCCGAGAGCACGCTGGTCCTGATCGTCGACCAGCTCGAGGAACTGTTCACCCTCGGCGCTTCCCGCGCCGATCGCACCGCCTTCCTCACCGCGTTGAACGCCCTCGCCGCGCCGCGCGTCGATACTGCGCCGCGTGCTGATGGTGGGCCGCGTACTGATGTTGCGTCAGGTGCTGACGCCGCGCCACGTGCCCACGCCGCATCACGTGTACTCGTGCTGACCGCGTTACGTGCCGACTTCTACGGTCACGCGGCCACCCACCCCGAACTCGTTGCGGCACTGCGCAATCACCAGATCCTCATCGATCCCATGACCCGGGCCGAACTGCGCGAGGCGATCGAGAAGCCCGCCAGCGGCAACGGCTGGACCCTCACCGACGGCCTCACCGACGTCATCCTCAACGACCTCGGCCAGGACTCCACCGCGGCAGCCGCAGCTCTGCCCCTGCTCTCGCACGCCATGCTGTCCACGTGGACTCGCCGCGACGGCAACCGGCTCACGGTCGCCGGCTACCGCGACACCGGCGGAATCGCCTCCGCCATCAGGCAGTCCGCCGAAGCCGTCTACACCGATGCCGACACCGCAGGCCGACACGCCCTGCGCATGATGCTGCCCCGCCTGATCCGCGTCGGCGTGGACGGCGACGCCGACACCGCCCAACCCGCCGATCACGCCACCCTCACTCACGGCATCGACCCCGACACCGCCCGGAACATGGTGTCCTGCTTGGTCGAAGCCCGCCTGATCACCGTCGACCGCGACACCATTCGCCTCTCGCACGAGGCCCTCCTGCGGGAATGGCCCCGCCTGCGAGAGTGGATAGACACCGACCGAGAGTGGCTGCATCGCAGTCAACGTTTCATCGCCGACAGCCGAATCTGGCGGCAATCCGGCTCCGACCCCGCCTTCCTCTATCGCGGCACCCAACTGGCCGCCATCCGAGACCGCGCCATCCCCGCCGACCGAGACCCCATCGAAGCCGACCCCACCGCCACCGAATTCCTCACCGCCGCAACCCGATCCGAAAACCGCCGGACACTCCAGCGGCGCGCCTTCGTCGGCACTCTGCTCGTACTGGTAGTCGCATTGACCGCCGTCACCGGCGTTGCCCTGTGGGCACGAAACCAAGCGAACCATCAACGTGATGTGGCGGCCTCGCGGCTCGCGGCGTTCCGCGCCACCCAGTTGCGTGAAACCCAGCCCGCGCTGAGTCAGCAGCTGGCCTTCGCGGGCTACCGAATCGCGGCGACCGACGAAGCGCGCCAAGCGTTGGCACAGAGCGCGGGCGCACCGCGGCGCACCCTGCTCGCACCGGATCCGGCGATGTCTTCGCTCACCACCGACGGCGCGATTCTGGCCGTTGCCTACCGCAACGGCACGATTGTCGTGCTCGACAGCGCCCAGCCGCGCACAGGGTCATATCCGGCGACCACGATTCCGGAGGAAGTGACGGCCCTGGCGTTCGAGCCCGGAACTACCCGGCTTGCTGTCGGTACTCGTAATGGAGTCACATTGTGGGATGTCGGGCATGCCGATCGCATTCCGATGCGCATCGCGTCCCTGCCGGGTGCCCGCGTGGTGAATTCGCTGGCATGGTCGCCCGATGGTGCGGAGCTGGCGGCCGCGACCGACAGCGGTGTCGTGCGGTTGCCGATCACCGCCGCGGGCGAAGTACGGGGCCAGTCTTCCTCCGTCGCACTGCGGGGGAGGGTGACAGCAGTCGAATACAGTGCCGATGGCGCGTATATCGCGGCCGGTGACGCGGTCGGCGAGGTGTGGCTCGGTCAACGCACCCAGCGCGACCTCGGGGTCGTGGGAGTTGTTCCCGATGGGCCGGTCATCCGCACGATTCAATTCACGGTGCGGAACGATCTGGCAATACTCGCGGGGGTGGATGTTCTGGTTGTCGATGCCGCAACGAGAAAGTTGCGATATGCCGGTTATGATACACGGAACAAAACGAAGCTGAATATCGACATCGATTATTCGAACGGTGGTGAAACAGCGGGGGGCGAGATTCGTGTTGCCACCACTGCCTTGCGGTTATTCGACAGCGGTGATTCGCTGGCGGCTCAATGGATGCTGTCCGGTTATCGGAACGGTGGATTGTCGGAAGAATTAGGCGATTCGTACAGCATCATTCCGGCAGCTGGCACAGCCGGGTCGTCCGGGGCAACTCGCATGGCCGGGACTGGGCCCGTCATATCGATTCAGGTTGTGCGGCGCGCCGGAATCGCATCTGCGATCACCATCAGCTCGGATGGCACGGTGCTGGAATGGGCGGACCCGCTGGGGTCGTCTCAAGGCGAGTCCGGCAACATGTCGGCACCGGCCAGTTCCGTAGATATCGACAAAATCACCAGCGCACTCTGCCGCGACTCAGCCTCGACTCTGACTCCCCCCGAATGGTCGAAATATTTACCGGAAGCAACGTACAGAAATCCTTGCCGATAGCCGTCCCGATATCCGGTAGCAACGATCTTCCGAGCATGTCGGCCGCGATGGGCGACCCGGCGACAGCCGAGACGGCTCGATCCATCATCCGAACCCGCCCGAGAGGTTTCCGCATACGCCGCGACGCAGGCGGAAACCCCTGTCCCGGTCAGCGATCCGCGTCGGTGAAGCGGATGACGCCGCGGATGTTCTTGCCGTCCAACATGTCCTGGTAGCCCTCGTTGATCTGGTCGAGGCGGTACTGGCGGGTGACCATGTCGTCGAGGTTCAGCTTGCCCGCTTTGTACATCGAGAGCAGTTGCGGGATGTCGTAGTGGGGGTTGCCGCCGCCGAAGATGGTGCCCTGCAAGCGTTTCTGGAGTAGGGAGAGCATGGCGAGGTTCAGGGTGGCCTCGTTCTCCACGAGGTTGCCCATGGCGGTGACGACGCAGGTGCCGGCCTTGGCGGTGATGCCGAGCCAGGTGTCGATGTCGCGGCCGTGTGCCTCGCCGACGGTGACGACGACCTTCTTGGCCATTCCGCCCGCGGTGATCTCGGCGCAGGCGGCGGTGGCTTCCTCGATGGTGGCGTAGGCGTGGGTGGCGCCGAACTTCAACGCCTGCTCGCGTTTCCACTCGACCGGGTCGACCGCGAAGATGTAGCGCGCGCCGCAGTGCACCGCGCCCTGCAGGGCCGCGATGCCCAGGCCGCCGATGCCGATGACCGCGACGTCCTCACCGGGACGGATGTCCGCGGCGCGGGTGGCCGAGCCGTAGCCGGTGGTGACACCGCAGCCGACCAGGCAGGCGACCTCGAACGGGACCGACGGATCGATCTTCACCACCGAGCTCTGATGCACCACCGCATACGGCGCGAACGTGCCCAGCAGCGTCATCGGGAAGACGTCCTTACCGCGCGCGGTGACCCGGTGCGTGCCGTCGCTGACCGAGGTACCGGCCAGCAGCAGCGCACCCAGATCGCACAGGTTGCGCAGACCGGCCTGACACGACGGGCACTTACCGCACGACGGGATGAACGACAGCACGACGTGGTCGCCGACCGCGAGATCCTCCACGTCCGGCCCGACCTCTTCGATCACACCGGCACCCTCGTGCCCGCCCAGCACCGGGAAACCTGCCATCGGAATACCGCCGGTGACCAGGTGATGGTCGGAGTGGCACATGCCGGCCGCCTCCATCCGCACCTTCACCTCGCGGCGGCGCGGCTCGCCGATCTCGATCTCCTCGATCGACCAGGGCTGGTTGAATTCCCAGAGGAGAGCGCCTTGTGTCTTCATCGTCACACTGCTTTCACGATCGGGATCGACGCGCGGCTGGACGCGACGATCGGGACGAACTCGGATCGAGGGTCCATCGCACGCGCGGACCGCGCGAATCCCGCGTCCCGCCCGGCGTGCCATGGAGACATCTGCATGATACAGCTGTTTAGACACTCGTCCAGCAGTTCGGCGACAGAGTCCCGCTGACCGGACATCAGGGCTCGTCCGGTGCACGGAACCAGCCGGTTACTTGTCCGACGCCTCGGACAGGTGCACGTTGTGCGCGACCGCGGTGACGTGCAGACCGTCGGCCTCGGGTTGGATCGCGGTGAGTCGCGCGCCCAGCGGCAACTTCTGGAGGGGAACCACGAAGGTCAGCGTCCGGCGCAGCAGCGACAGCGACAGCGAGGGCCCGCCCACCGCGGACTGCACCGAGATCGGGGTGACCGAGATACCGTTCGCGGTCGGCGAGACGGTGACCACGACCGTGCCCGGCACCGACAGCCCCTCCACCGTGAACGTCCCGGTGACGTGCATCCCGTCCGTGCCGTACGAAATCGACTTCACCCCCGACGGGGCATAACCCTGCACCGTCTCGTAGGGCACCCGGGCGGTCGCCGACGCCGAATCCGCCACCATGTTCGCGGTATTGCCGTGCAGCACATCGCTCAGCGGCGCGGCCAGATCGGTCAGCGTGACGTCCAGGTCGTGCACGGCGATCTTCTCGCCCGTCCAATCCCCGGCGTGCACCTCGATGGCGTGATACTTCCCGGCCACCGCCTGCGTCAGGAAGGGAAACCCGCCGATCCGCACACTCGGCCGACTCGCCATCCCGTACTCGGCGGCGATCTTGTCCCCGATCTCGTTCTGCGCCAGCACAACCGCCACCCGATCACCGGCGACCAGCGCAATCACCACCACAACCAGGAAAATCAGGAATCCGCGCATACACCTACCCGTTCAGACATGCCCCCATCATGCTGGTGATCGCGTTCGGGCGCAGCATGGGTCCGCGCTCAGCTGCGCGCGCCCGATGATCGCGGACGGCGATGACGTTGTCGACCAGGCGCGGGGCGTCGGTATCCGGATCCAGGGGGGCGGAGACCAGGGCGCGGATGTAGGTCGGGGACAGGATGAGTTCGACGATGTCGGTGCCGTCCAGGACGGTGGCGCCGCTGGCGTCGAGGGTGGCCTGGATTTCGCGGGCGCGCGGCTCGAGGAATTTCGCGGCGTCGATCAGTTCGGTTTCGCCGGTGCCTCCGGCGCGGGTGAGGGCGCGCAGGAAGGCCAGGGAGTTGGGGCCGCGGACGTCGCGCAGCAGATTCGTGGTCCAGACCAGGAGGTCCGCGCGCAGGTCGCCGGTCGCGGGAAGCGGTGCGCGCGTGGACAATTCGGCGACGATCGTATCGATGATCAGCCCCTCGGCCGAGCGCCACCGGCGGTAGATGGTGGCGACGTGCACCCCCGAACGTGCTGCCACGGCGGCGATTTCGACGGTGCCGTCGGCGGATTCGGCGAGCAGCTCGCGGGTGGCCGCGTGGACGGCCGCCCTGGTGCGGGCGGTGCGGCCGCCGGGTCGGGTCACTCCGGTTGCTTGGGGCATGGACTCATATTAACGCGAAGCATTTGCGTTAGTTGCGGGCCGAGGTTACCGTAAATGCGAAAAGTTCGCATCAGTGGCGCGGGAGGTACGACCATGGCACGAGCACTCATCGTCGGCGGGGGAATCGCGGGTGACACCCTTGCCCTGCTGCTCGAACGCGACGGCTGGGCGGTGACCGTCGCGGAGATCGCCCCGGCTCCGCGCACCGGCGGACAGACCGTCGACCTGCGCGGCGATTGCCGGGAAGTGTTGGGGCGAAACGGATTACTGGAACAGGCCCTGGAATGCCTGGTCCCGCAGCGTGGCGCGGCGTGGATCGACGCCGACGAGCGACGGCTGGCGGCGATGCCGGTGGAGGCGTTCGACGGCAGGGGGCTGGTATCCCGGGAGGAACTGTTGCGCAGCGACCTCGCGCGGATCATCCACGAAGCGGCGGGGCCCGGCGTGCGACACCTCTTCGGCGAGACGGTGACGGCTCTGGAGGACACCGAGCGCGGCGTCCGGGCGCGGTTCCGCACTGCCGAGCCGGAGGAATTCGACCTGGTCGTCGGTGCCGACGGCACGCATTCGCAGGTTCGCGCACTGCGTTTCGGGCCCGAGGAGAACTACCGCGAACCGCTCGGCCTGGCGCACGCCTGGTTCACCCTCACCGAACGGCCCGGCACGCCCACGCTCGACGGCTGGATGCTCATCCACAACTCCCCCGGCCGACGCGCGGTGGTGGCGCGCCCCGGCCACCCCGGGCAGCAGGAGATCGGCCTCACCTTCGCCGCTGAAACCCTGCCCGCACATCGCGACCGCGAAGCCCAATTCGCCTTGCTGGAAAGCACTTTCGCCGATGTCGGCTGGCGCACCGCCGAATTTCTGACCGCCGCCCGCGAAGCCCCCGACTTCGCGCTGGACACCCTCGACCAGATCCACATGCCCACCTGGCGCGACGGCCGCGTGGTCCTGCTCGGCGACAGCGCATGGTGCGCCAGCCCGCTCAGCGGCCTCGGCACCGCCCTGGCCCTGCGTGGCGCGGACGAACTGGCGGCGGCACTGCGAACCTCCAACGTCGTCCACGACCTCGGCCGCCTGCCCGCCGCGCTGGCCGCATTCGAATCGTCCATGCGTCCCAGAGTGTCTGCCGCACAACAACTCCCACCCGGCCGCATCGCCGCAGCGGCACCCAACTCGGCCCTCGGCATCCGCGTCAACGCCTGGATAATGCGCGCCCTGCAATCGCGGCTCGCGCGCCCGCTGATAGCGCGAGCCTTCGCGGCCAGCGAGCACGGCCGCGGCACATCGCCGGAACCGCAGGCGGCGAACAGCGTCAGCCGGTGAGCGGCTGAACGTGCGAACTGCGCGAGTCGGTGAGCAAACGAACCGACGAGGTGCGCTGGGTCGCGAGTGTGAACCGGTGCGCGGCGGGAACCAGCAAGCAGTATGGGTTGCCGATAGCACAGGGAGCCGGTGTGCGCGTGTCGACGTGAAGGAGGAGTATCGCTTCATGCCCGCGAATCCCCTCGGCGTTGCCCTGCGCAATCGGCGTGCCGGTCACCACACCCTGGTGTGGGCCCACCCCGAACTTCAGGCTCCGGAGAACTTCACCCTGACCAGTCCCGCCTTCGCCCACGAGACGCCCATACCGATCGAATATCGCGGTCGGATGTTCGGCGCGAATGTCTCCCCGGCGCTGGCCTGGACCGAACCCCCTTCCGGCACAGTCGAACTCGTGCTCGTCGCGCAGGATCCCGATGTTCCCATGGGCAAACCGGCCACACATGCCCTGACCGTCGGCATCGATCCGGAACTGCGCGCACTCCCGGACAACGCCCTCGCCGACCCGAGCCCGATCCCGCACCTACGGCATGGCAAAGGCCCGCTCGGCCGACGCGGCTGGGCAGGCCCGATGCCGATCCGCTCGCACGGACCGCACTCGTACGTCTTCCAGCTCTTCGCCCTCGACCATGCCCCGGATCTACCGGCGAGTTTCACCCTCGACCAGACGATCGCGGCGATCACGGGCCACGTCATCGGACGC
Organism: Nocardia macrotermitis; assembly: GCF_009604405.1. Lineage (GTDB taxonomy): Bacteria > Actinomycetota > Actinomycetes > Mycobacteriales > Mycobacteriaceae > Nocardia > Nocardia macrotermitis. The sequence goes on along the minus strand of NZ_WEGK01000024.1, from coordinate 87,822 downwards.
GCGCGTCTGGACGGGACCTACGAAAACCCCTGAGCAAGAAGAGGTTCGGGTTCAGAGCCCGAGCGCGCTGAGCAGGTTGCCGAGCACCGGGATCGAATCCGCACTGCCGGTCCCGGTGGAGCCGCCGCACCCGGCGCTGCCCGCCGCCCCCACGGTGACCGCGACCGGGCCGATCGTGTCAGCACAGCGAGTCGGATCCAGCGCCCGGCCAACTCAACGCGCGCCGACTCAACGCGCTGCCCACTCACTGCGCGGCCCACTCAACGCGCCGCCGACTCAACGCGCCGCCGACTCAACGCGCCGCCGACTCAACGCGCCGCCCACTCAACGCGCCGCCCACTCAATACGCGGCCCACTCAGCGCGCCGCCCACTCAGCGCGCCGCCCACTCAACGCGCCGCCCACTCAACGCGCCGCCCACTCAACGCGCCGCCCACTCAGCGCGCCGCCCACTCAACGCCCACTCAATGCGCCGCCCACTCAACGCGCCGCACACTCAATGCGCGATAGGCGTGTAATTCTTTGCGTCGCTGACGAATTCAGGATTCCCATAGGCAGCAAGACGACGCTTCACCAACCGCACGATGTACCGATCGATGGCCGGACGCAACACCGGAACCCGATTAGCCGCAGTCACAACCAATAATCGCCCGATGATGAAGGGCGCGGTCACAGCGATGCGCGCCAGATCGCCCACCCCGATCGACACCCCCATGCGCCGCGCGACATGCCGATTCCCGTGACAGAACGCGATCACGAAACCCGCTGTGCTGTAACTCTTCTCGACCGAGTCGGCGATCCGGTCGAACCGCGTCTCCCCCGAACGCAGATAGGCCGCCATCGTCGAGCGAATCAACCCGCCGCAGGTCGCATCGTCGAACCCGTCACGCAGCAGCGCCGCGCGGGCATGGAAGACCTGGATGATCCCCTCGGCCGTGGTCGGCAGCAGTTCCTCCGGCAGCCCGAGCAGAAAACAGCGGTACCGTGCGAATTCGACCACCGCACGCTCACCGGAAGTGAATTCGGTGCGTCCCTTCCGATGTATCTGTTGCGCAAGGAGATACAGCCCGATCATCCCGGCGGGCATCTGGTCGACCTGCGGCACCGGCACCCCGTACACCTCCGGATCCCAGCGATCCGAACGTTCGAGCGCGTTGTAGCGGACCATCGAATGCATCAGCCGCACCATGGCCGCGGCCTCGAAACCCGGACCGTGGCGGTCCAGCGCGTCCGGCAGCGTGGTGACCGCGAAGAAGTTGGCCGTCTCGTTGACCCGCCTGGCCGCGCGCCGCCCCGACAACGCCCCGGTCAGCGCCATCGGCAGCGCCGCATAGGTATTGGTGAACGTCGCGATGAACGCACCGCGCGTGATGAACGGCGACAGCAGCGCCGACTCGATCCGGGCCTGGCGAGCGCCCTTGCGCACCATGTCCATATCGAGCCACTCGGGCGCGGCCTCCATATCGGCGATGAACGCGACCAGTTCCGGCGGCGCGTCCGGCACCGCGTCGACGCCCTCGCGGCAAGCCTGCCGGACCATGCCGACCAGACTGGTCACGCTGTGCCGCGACATCAGCGCGGCGAACGGATCCGCGACCGTGTCGCCCAGCATGGTGGCGGTCGAAATCAGTTCCACCACACGCTCATCGGTCAGGATCGGGGTGCGTTCGGCGACCCATTTCGGCAGCGCCGAGGCGTCGTCCGGATCGATGGTGAGGCGGTAGGGCGCGGCGTCGAAATCGATCCCGCCGTAGAGCTCCGGCTGTAACTCACGCTGACTGCGCACGCGCCGCGCCAGCTCGGGATAGTGCGTCGTCATCGAGGCCTCCAGCAGAAACTAACAAGATGTTAGTAACCATACTCACGAAGTGTTAGTTACCCTGTCAAGGGTGAACCCGCAGCGACGACGAATGACCGCCGAGGAACGACGGGAGCAGATCCTCGACGTCGCGCACAAGATCATCAACGCCGAAGGTTTCCACGCCGCCACCCCGAACCGCATCGCCGACGCGGCCGGCGTCAACCGCTCCCTGCTCTACCAGCAGTTCGGCGATCTCGCGGGCCTGTTCGTGGCCCTGATCGACCGCGAGGTGGCCCGCGCCGCAGCCCAGTTCCACGAGGCCGTCGGCCCCGACGGCGACACCGACGCCCTGCACGTCTTCGACGCCATCCTGCAAGCCGTCGACGCCCACCCCGACACCTGGCGCCTGTTCCTCTTCCCACCCGAAGGCGCCCCACCCGAACTCTACGAACGCCTCGCCCGCTCCCAATCCGCGGTCCGCAAATACTTCATCCACCAACTCCTGCAAGCGAATCCAACCCTCGAAGACCCCGACTACACCGCCTACGTCCTACACGCGGCAGGCCGAGAACTCCTACAACTCCGCCTCACCGAACCCGAATCCGCCACCCCCGACCGCCTCCGCGCATTGGTCCGCAGGCTCGGCTCCGAAATCCAGGACAGAATCCGATAGCTCCCGGCACGCTCGAGCCCGCTCCCCACCCCACCGACCGGCAACCGAAATCGATGATCTCGAAGCGAAACGGGAACCGGCTCGCACCGCAGGAGCGGATCGTATTGCTCACGGTGTTCACGAAGTCCCGTCAGCGGGAGACGACCGAGGTTGAGCGTGCTCGGCTCGCAATGAGGCGGTGCCTCACCGGAGGCCCCGACCACGACCATGCGCCGTCTACGACAGGAGGATCTGATGGCCGCGCATCGGCGCTGGAAGATGCGTCAGGGAAATACCGACGGACTCAGCCCGGAGATGCGGCGCGCATACGAGGATGCACGCCGCGCGTACGAGCTTGCCGAAGCGGTTCGGGCACGTCGTCTCGAACTGGGTCTGACCCAGACGGAGGTTGCGCGTCGGGCGGGCATCCCGCAGCCGTCGTTGTCGCGGATCGAGGGCGGTGGAGGTACGCCTACGATCGCGACATTGGATCGGCTCGCCGAGGCTCTCGGCCTGACGTTCATCGCTCGATTCGAGGCCATGTAGTTCACCGCGGGCAAGTACCTTCGTAACCGGGATCTCGGCCATCGCCCGCGCGGTCCACTGTCCCGTTGTCCGCAGCGCCAACGGTCGGCAGATTATCAAGCACTACGTCGGCAGATTATCACCGGAACCCTCGGCAGATTATCAAGCAACCTGTCGGCAGATTGTCAAGCAGAACGACGTCGACCCGGTCAGCGTGAACAGTCGAGGCAGCCACGTCTCAGAGTGCCGGTTCCGTCGGGATAAGTTGAGGTGAAACAAGTTTCGTGACCATTCGCTGATTCGGGTGATGAGACCGGCCGGGCAGGTTCTCGCTGGCGGCCGAGCCAGCGCCAGGCAGATTGCCGGGCGCACGGCAGTCCGACTCGAGAACGGCGCCGGGCGGGTCGGGTGGAAGTTCGGGTGTGGGGGCGGGGTGGCGGGAATACTGGCGCGATGGGTGATGAGAACGAGGTGGTGCCGGCTTGGGCTCGGCGTAGTGCGGGGGAATCTCGGGTGGCGGCCAGTGTGGCGGTGCTGGTGGTTATCGGGTTGCAGTGGGTTTTGCCGGATCGGTTGACGATGCGGCCAGGGGTGTTGATTCCGGGGTTGGCGTTGGTGTTGTTGGTGGTGTTGATCGTGGCGAATCCGGTGCGGATCGATCGGGAGGCGCGGTGGTTGCGGTGGGCGGGGTTGACGTTGTCGGGGTTGTTGAGCGTGACCACGGTGTGGTCGGCTTATCGGCTGGTGGAGGGGTTGATCGATGGGAAGCTCAGTGACAGTCCGGGGGTGTTGCTGTCGTCGGGGGCCGAGGTCTGGTTGACGAATGTGCTGGTGTTCGCGCTGTGGTACTGGGAGTTCGATCGGGGTGGGCCGGCGGCCCGGGCGCACGGGCGTAAGAAACATCCCGATCTGCTGTTTCCGCAGATGCAGTTGGGCAAGCTCGCGGATCGGAACTGGGAGCCGGAATTCGTCGACTACCTCTATCTGGCCTTCACCAACGCGACCGCGTTCAGTCCGACCGATGTGATGCCGCTGTCCCGCTGGGCCAAGATGATGATGGCCGTGCAGGCCGGGATCTCCTTCGTGACCGGGATCCTGGTCATCGCCCGCGCGGTCAACGTGCTGAAATGACCGCGCAAGTTGCCGAGAGCTTGCACGCGAGGCGGTAGAGTCCGGCCGAGACCTTGCGGCTGAGAGCTGAGGAGTTCGTCATGCCCTACACAGTGGACTTCACCGATGTTTCGACCGTGGGACTGGAGTCGTCGCCGGTGGCGGCGGCGCTGGCCGGGTTGCGGGCGAACGAGGCGCGGTACTTCAAGAACAAGTACGACCACGTCTTCGTGGTCGAGCCGGCGCAGGAGGCCGCGCCGGCCGTCGAGTGGGTGAGCCGGATCCTCGCGGACGAGCGGGGACTGGTCATCGAGTCGAAACCATTGGAGGCCACCGCTTTTCAGGTCGAGAACATCTACATCGCGTACGTGTTCTACGAGAGCGGGCTCTCGATCAACGTGATGTACACGCTCGACGACGGCGGCAAACGCGCGGTCGGCTTCAAACTCTCCGACGGCATGGAGATCCCCGCCGAACTGTCCGCCTTCAAATTCGCGCGGCAGAAGTCGAAGCTGGCCGGCACCATCCGCGGCTCCTACTTCGTCATCAAGGGCACCTACCCGGCCGGATAGAACAGGAACAGGGTGCAGCCGCCAGCGGTGTTGGGAACGGCCGCTGGCTCAGGGTTTGATCGCGACCGCCGCGTACTGCCCGTACACCCGATCCATCTCCGCCAGCACCTCCTCGCGCAGGAAGAACCGATCCGACGGCCGCCACCGGTGCGGCGGCACAACTCCGGGCTCGAGCAGGTCGAAACCCTCGAACAGCGCGGTGACTTCGTCGCGTGTCCGCCACATGATCGGCACGCCCGAGGAGTCGTAGATCCGTTTCAGCTCCGCGAAACGCTCCGGGTCCAGATCGGCCGCGCCGTGCGAGACGATCAGCCAGGAACCCGAGGGCACCGCGTCCATCAGCTGTTTCACCACCCCGGCCGGATTCTCGACGACGAAGTGCAGCAGCGCGACCAGGCTCACCGCGACCGGCCGGGACAGGTCGATGATGTCGGCGAATTCGGCGGAACCGAAGATCTGTTGGGCCTCGTGCACATCGGCCAGTACGAAAGCGGTCCGTCCCTCGTCCGAACCCGTCATCAGCGCGCGGGCGTGGGTGAGGACCAGTGGATCGTTGTCCGCGTAGACAACTCGCGCCGCGCGGTTCACCGCCTGGGCGGCGTGATGCAGATTCGGGGTGGTCGGGATGCCGGTGCCGACGTCCAGGAATTGATCGATCCCGGACTCCGCGGCCGCGGTCACCGCGCGCAGCATGAACTCGCGATTGGCGCGCGCGGCCTGCCCGACCTCCGGGAAGATGTTCATCACCTGCGAGGCGGCCTCGCGGTCGGCCGGATAGTTGTCCTTGCCCCCGAGGTAGTAGTCGTACATGCGCGCCGAATGCGCCTGCCGCGTATCGAACTCGTTGTCCTCGAGGGACATCCCGGACTCCTCACCCTGCGTCTGCCGCGCGGCTGTGAGCCGCGGCCCATACAGGCATACCAGTCCGGCGGGATCGTCGCCGTCCGAAATCCCCATCCGAGCCGACCGGTCTGCTTGTCCGCGCGAACCGTCCTCGCGACTCTCGGACCGGGATGTTCCCATGAACGGCACGATGTCCGCTTACGATGGGCCTACAGCAGGGATGGATCGTGATCGGCGGGACAATTTCGGGGACGCGGTCTGGTTGAAAGGGAGGATCGCGTGTCGGAGATCGGGATTCAGCGTGCGGACAGTGAACTGATCAATGCGTTCAACCAGGGTGCGATACGTCGGCTGGCACGCAATGCCGACGGCCTGTCCGATTCGTCGCTGATCATCCTGACCAACTTCGCCGCCGCCCTGCGCCGTGCGGAGAAGCTGTTTCCGGAGACCGCCGATCTATGACAGCCGATCCATGAAGGCGCACAACCGATCCGCGCGGGTACACGATGCTCACCGCATCAGACCGATCCGCGCGGGTACACGATGCTCACCGCATCAGACCGGTCAGCCTGCCCCACATCCCGGACCGCTGCGGCGCGACCGCGTATTCGGGCTCGTCGTCCGCATCGTCGTACTCGTCCGCCGAATCCTCCACCGCCGCTTCGACTTCCACAGCGGCCGTGGGAATCTCGTCCACCGACGTCTGCGACCACGCCTTCGGCTCACCCGCGGCCGGATCGAGCACGGGCAGTTGCACGGTCGGCTGATCATCGAATTCGGCGCGTAGTCGAGCGAAGAACGCATCGAGCGAACCGTAGCGATCGGTGACCTCGCCGACGAGACGCAACACCTCGGACCGTGAACCCATTGTCGTTCTCCCCTCATAGATTTCAGCGCCGCCCGTGTCACGCCACGCGGGCGAGGGGCTTCCGGTGCAAGTCGCCCACAGGTCACCGGAAACCACCTCACCCACTCCAGCGCCACATACTCGAACCGCTCCGACGGCTCCACCCCGGGAGCGTTCGTGTACCGCAGCACGCACCACTCTAGAGCCATCGCAGCTACTTCCCGGACATCTGGGTGGAGTCGACTTTGCGTGTCGCAGCTAACATCAGACACAAGCCCCGAAACCGACAGGCACCATCGCGAAAGACGAGCTTTGCGTTACCATTTCGAGCACTCGACCAAATCTGCGAGATCAGACTGAGAGCAGATAGCTATCGTTTAGCAATCTGCATCGCACCCGTTTCGAACCGGCCGCGAACCACCCCGGTGAACAACCAGCGCAACCCCATCATTCCTGATCTTGTACCCCGACCGCAGCCGTCCCGGATACCGATTCGGTAATGGCGACACCGGAATGCCTGTTCCCCCAGCCTCCTTCACCCCCGACGCATCGGCTCCTTCCCGGGAACAAACCGCACGGACGTAATCCAACCGGGTCACCGGACGCGATCACACCACCGGAACAGCCGCAGCGCCCGATCCGAATTTCAGTGTTACCCCGAGTCCGGGACCGGTCCCGGGGATCGGTGGCACAGTCGGGCTCGACATCGGATTCGGCTGGTCAGGACGGGTGAAACTGTGTGCGGGACATTGGAACCCGAGGACGGGGAGCGGATTCCGGCGGAGCAGAACAGCCTCGTCCGGGGCATGCGGGCCACCACGCCGGGGACGGTCTCGGTGCTGTCGCTGGCCGGTGGGGTGAGCGTGCGGCCCAAGAAGGGGCGCGAGATCATCTTCGGCCGCAATCGGCCGCTGGTGCACGTGTGCGTGGGCGAGAACGATCTGCGGATCAGCCGCCGGCACGGCACCCTGATCTGCGACGGCAACCGCTGGTGGGTCAGCAACGCGGGCGCGCAGCCGATCCGGATCGCCGAGTCGCACATGCTCTTTCAGGACGAACAGCCGATCCCGCTGGACGCCGGGTACACGCCGATGTTCATTCGCGGCTCCCAGCGGCGCGAACATGTGCTGGAGATCTTCGTGGCCGATATCGATCGCGGTCAGCAGGGCCCGCTGCACGAGCACGGCACCCTGCCCGCCACCCCGCACCGCCTCGACGAGGTGGAAAAACTGGCCCTGACTGTGCTCGGGCAGCGGTATCTACGGCACGAGCGCAATCCGCAGCCGTGGACGTGGAAGGCCACCGCGGAGCTGCTCGGCGAGATGCAGCCGGACTTCGGCTGGAAACCGCGGCGGGTGGAGGAACTGGTCGCGGGTGTGCGGCATCGCCTCTCGCGCGCCGGCTTCGCCGGGCTCACCGCCGAGGAGATGCCGCAGCCGATCGGGAACATGTTGAACCACAACCTGATTCAGGAGCTCATGCGGTCCGGGACGCTGGTCCCCTGCGACCTCGAGCGGATCGATCTGTGATGTTCGCGCGACTGCTGCGGGAGGGACAGCGCATCGGCGAGACCTACGAGGTCGAACGGTTCCTGGGTGAGGGCGCGTTCGCCGAGGTGTACCGGGTGCGGCACCGCATCCTGGGCCGCCAGGCGATGAAGGTGTTCCGGCGGACCGGCACCGCCCGGGAGAACGATGCCATGCTGGGCGAGGCGATCCTGCTGTCCCAGATGGGGCATCCGAACATCATCCGGGTGTTCGACGCGAACACCGTCAGCACCCCGCAGGGCGAACGTGCCTATTTCACAATGGAATACATCGCCGGGGGCAACCTCCAGAACTTCTGGACCTCGCACCGCGACCGGTTCGTACCGCTGAGCGATTCGGCGCGGATCCTGCATCAGATTTCCGAGGGCCTGGCCGTCGCGCACACCGCGCAGCCGCCGATCATCCACCGCGACATCACCCCGCAGAACATTCTGGTCGGCTACGACCCGGCCGGACTGCGCGCCCGGATCAGCGATTTCGGCCTGGCCAAGCACATCAATCCGCTGACCCAGCTGGCCAGCACGCGCGGCACGCTGGCGTTCAAATCGCCCGAGTCCCTGCTGAATCCGAACGGCGACTCCCGCGCGGGCGATGTGTGGGCCATCGGCACCATCGCCTATCTGCTGCTCACCGATACGCTGCCCTACCCGGAAGACTTTCGCGAGGCCGGCCTCGCGGTGGAGTTCTTCGGCACCCAGCGCCGCGAACCCCCGCGCCCGCCACACGAATTGAACGCCGAGGTCGACCGCGAACTCGACCGGATCGTGCTGGCCGCCCTGGATCCCGATCCGGCCGCGCGCACCCCCGACGCGGGCGTACTGGCCGCGCAGTTCGGCCGCTGGCGGGCCCGCACCAGCAGCGAACCGTTCGAACACGTCCGCACCGATCTCACCCAGCACACCTCGAAAACCGTGCTGGGCAACCGATCTCCGGGCGACGAACAGGCCGCCGAGACGTTGGCCGAACGCGCGCTGCGCTTGGCGCGGCAGGCCGCGACGCTGCCGGAGGCGGCGGATGTGATGGAAGAGGCATTCGGCCGGTTGCCGCGGTTGCGCGACGTCCACGAGAGCCGGCTTCGACTGTGGCGCAAGGGAGTTGTGACATGAACACCACTGCATCCGATCGCGATCACGCGACGGGTTCGCTCGGTCGGGCCGAGGAGCTGGACCGGATCCTGCGACCGCTGGTCGGCGCGAACATGTACCGCGACAACGCATTCCGAATCACCGGTGTGCCGCCGGACGCCTCCCCGACGGTGATCCGGCGGCGGCGTGAGGAATTGGCGTTGTCCGAACGTCTGGGCGTGCCGTATCAGCCCGCCGGGGACCTGCCGCCGACGCCCGCGCCGGACGGGGATGCGGTGCGGGCCGCGTTCGAGACCCTGCGCGATCCGGTGGCGCGGCTGGTGCACGAACTGCTCTGGTTGTCCGGGGATGCCGAGCACGATGCCGCGATCCGCGCGCATTGCGCTGTGCTGGAAGATGATTCGATCGTCGAGCTCGACGACACCGACTTCGAGGACGATCCCCGCGCGCAACGCTGGGCCGCCGCACTGGGACAGTGGGCGCGGGTGCTGGACGACGATCGGATCTGGGAGCGGGCCCGCACCCGCGTCACCGAGATCGACGACCCCCGGCTCACCACCGGTGTAGTCCGCAGACTGCGAGATCGCCTGCCGCGCCACATGATCGATGTGGGTATCGCGCTCGCGGTGCAGCGGGTGGAGAAGTTCGGCCCCGACGCCGCCGACTGGCATCTGCGGTTGCTGGACGAATCGACGTTCGACGACGACGTCATCGATATCGCGCTGCGCCAGGCGACCCGACCGGCCGAAACCCGGGTCCGCACGGCCTGCGAGACGGCCGAACAGGACGCCACCACCGCATCGGCGGATTCTGCCGCCGCCGGACGCGTCCTGCTCGATCGGGTACGCCCCGCGCTGCGCATGATCGCCGCCCTGCTGGGCCCCGACGACCCGGTCACCGACGCGGCCTACGACCAGGCGGCCCGCGCCGTGAACCTCTGTGCCACAACACATCACCGGGCCGATCCGAAGAACGACGCGGCGGCCCTGGACATGCTGGCCCAGGCCCGCACGCTGGCGCGGCTGCCCACCACGATCGAGCTGATCGACAACAACGAGGAGGTGGTCGGGGCCGAAACCGTCGTCGGCGCCGTCGCGAGCCTGGTCGGGCGCGGCTGGGTGAACACCGCCGCCGACCGGCTCCGGGTCTGGCGTTCGCGGATCGGCAATCCCGTACTGCGGCAACAGATCACGCAGCTACTGGCGGATCGGCGCGGGATCGTCGGGGCGATGCGCGGTGCGCCGTTCGTCGGCTTCTGGTTGGTCGGATTCTCGTTCCTGGCGGGCCACCGGGCACCGGGCAAGGACGGCACCTACATCGCCACGCACTACATGGCGCCGCTGCTCATCCCGATCCCGCTGGCCTCCTATCTGCGCGACGAGCGGTTCTTCTACGGCAAGGTGCCGTTGACGATCGGGGCGCGAATCTGGCGGGCGATCGTGCTGCTCGGCTTCCTCGTCGCATTCATCCGGCCGTACGACGGCGGTACCGGGCGGACCGTCTTCCTGATCGCGGTCGGGGCGCTCGCGCTGCTGAACGCCGCGCGCATCGTCTGGCTCCTCGTTTCCACCACCACCCGGCCCACCGCACACCGGGCCGAATGAGAGGCGACAATGGCATCGTTGGCAGCCGTGCACCGGCGCATACGGCAGTACCGGTTCCCGCCGGAATTCCGGATTCCCGAGCCCACGCGATATCTCGCCGATCCGGCCACCGCGGCCCCGATCACCGATGAACCGGATCCGATCGTGCCCGCCGACCGGGAGCTGGACGATCTCGACGACGCCGTGGTCGCCGACGTGGCCACCGGCGTCTGGCGGGTACTGCGCAGATTCGCGTCCGAGGACGGCGAGGCGCCCAGGGCGCAGCGGCTGGCCACCAGAAATCTGACCGCCGTACGAGAACGCCTGGAGCAAGGACGAATTCGGATCCAGGATCACGACGGAGCCGTCTTCGATCCGGGGTTCTCCCTGGACGTGATGGCCTATGAACCGCAGCCGGGATTCGACCGCGAGATCGTCGTGGAAACGGTCCTGCCGTCGATCTACCGGTCCGGGCGACGCATTCAGATCGGTCAGGTGATCGTCGGCATACCCGCGCAGACCGACGCTGCCGAGCCCGAGTACCGAGACCACCCCGGGCACGAAATCCCCGTGCCCGCAACCGATTAGGACGAGCACCATGACACGCGAGACCATCGATTTCGGTATCGATCTCGGTACCACCAACAGTGCGATCGCCGTTGTCGACGGCAGCGGCGCGCGAGTGATCCGGAACAACGACCAGTCCGATTTCACGCCGTCCGCGGTGTACGTGAACCGTATGAAGAGCAAATTCGTCGGCATGCGCGCGAAGGAACGGGTGGAATCCGATCCGGACAACGCCTGCGCCGAATTCAAACTACAGATGGGAATGCGCGGCACACACAAGCATTTCGCCGCGGCCGATATCAACATGAGCCCGGAGGAATTGTCCGCCGAGGTGTTGAAATCGCTGCGGGAGGATGTCCGGTCGTCGGAGGAGGAGAATATCGGCGCGGCGGTGATCACCGTACCGGCCGCCTTCGAACTCGATCAGTGCGATGCGACGCGCAATGCCGCCGCGGCGGCGGGCCTGGAATTCGCGCCGCTGATCCAGGAACCGAGCGCGGCCGCCTGGGCATACAGCGCGGGCAAGTCGGTCGAGCGCGGCTTCTGGCTGGTTTACGACTTCGGCGGCGGCACCTTCGACGCGGCCGTCATCCGGGTCGCCGACGGCGAGTTCAGCACGATCAATCACGCCGGTGACAATTTTCTCGGTGGCAAGTTGATCGACTGGGCCATCGTGGAGCAATTGCTCATTCCGGAGGCCCGCAAGGAACCCGGATTCACCGAATTGGCCCGGGGAAATGCACGTTACGCGAAGGCCATCGCGAAGTTGAAGGCCGCGGCCGAGAACGCGAAGATCGAACTCTCCCGCACCGAGCGGACCAGCGGTGAGATAGAACTTCCGGGCCCAGGCAAAAGCGACGTCGACTTCGCCTATTCGATCACCCGAGCCGAGCTGGAACGCCTGGCGATGCCGCGCTATCGGCAGTCGATCGAGTTGTGCCGCAAGGCACTTGCCGAATCCAAACTGGGTCCCGGTGATATCGATCGAGTGCTGCTGGTCGGCGGCGCGACCCTCGCCCCAGGGCTGCGGAAGCTGCTGGCCGATCCCGACGAGGGCCTGGGCATCGCGCTCGATCACAGCCTGGACCCGGTGACCGTGGTGGCACGCGGCGCGGCGATGTTCGCGAGCACCCAGCGGTTGCCCGCGCGGGCGCGGCCGACCGAGAGCGGCCGGGTGATCATCGAGATGTCGCACGAACCGGTCGGCTCCGATCCGGACCCGTTGATCGGCGGGCGTATCCGCGCGGCCCAGGACCGGGATTGGACCGGGGCCACCGTCGAATTCGTCAACCCCGACGGCGAACCGCCGTGGCGCAGCGGCAAGGTCCCGCTCACCGCGAACGGCGCCTTCACCACCAGGGTGCACGCCGAGGCGGAGACCACCAACCGCTATCTGGTGGAAATCCATGACGCACAAGGTAACCCGGTGGACTGCGAACCGGGCCGGATCAGCTACCGGCACGCGAGCCTGGTCGGCACCCCGCCGACGCTGAGTCATTCGGTCGGTATCGGGCTGGACGACAACGAGGTGTTGTGGTTGGTACGCAAGGGATCCGAGCTGGAAGCCAAGACGCGCGAGGTGCTGCGTTCGACCGTGGCCGTGCGACGCAACTCGAACTCGGGGCTGATCCGGGTCCCGTTCGTCTCGGGGGAACGTTCGAAAGCGGATCTCAACACCTTGATCGGGGCCTTGGACATCGTGCCGAGTGCGGTCGCCCGCGACGTGCCCGCGGGTAGCGAGGTGGAGGTCGAACTGCGGATCGATACCAGCTTCCAGGTGCATGCCAACGCCTACGTGCCGATCCTCGACGAGGAGTTCCCCATCACCGTCGACCTCGGCCGCAACACCTCCACCGATGCCGACGAATTGCGCGGCGCGGCACAGGATCTGGACACCCGTGCGCAGGATCTGTCCGACCGCGCCCGGCAGCTGGGCTCCGCGGGCGCATCGGTGTCCACGATGATCACCGCCTTCGCCCGGGACGGCGCGGTCGAACAGGTCCGCAACCGTGCCGAGGCCGCGGCGGTCGATCCGGACGCGGCCCGCGAATGCGAGAACCGCCTGCACGACGCGCAGGCCGCACTCGCCGATATCGAAGCGGCCCTGGTACTTCCGGAGCTGGCCGCCGAGGCGACCGACATGCTCGAATCGGTGCGCGAGCCGATTCAACGCTGGGGCAACGCGACTCGTCGCGCCACCCTGCGCGATGCCGAACGCGCCATCGAGAACGCCATCACCGCCGGGGACGAGACGGTGCTGCGTCGTCAGATCGACGTCGTGCGCGAGATCTTCCGCGAGGTGCTGCGCGATTCGGGGCGGCTGGAGGCGGTGGTCTTCGCCGGACGCGAGGAGGCGTTGAGCGGTAGTCCCGACCCGGCGATCCAGCGGCTGCTGCGCAAGGGCCGGATCGCGCTGGAGAGCGGCGACAACATCGAACTGCAACAGGTCCTCATGCAGCTCGACAAGCTCGCCCCCGACGACTTCGACGTGGACCGCACCCCCGGCGGCTTCGGCAGCACCGTGGGGAGGCGCTGGTGAACGCCACCACCGCGCACGCCGCCGCACTCGCCGGCGCGGGCCGCTACGACGACGCCGCACAGGTGCTGACCGACCTGGGCGGCCACGACAGCACCGATCCGGACGTCCTGGATCTGCTCGCCCGCGTGCACGCCCAGCGCGGGGAACTCGCCGATGCCGACGAGTGCTGGGCGGCAGCCCAGCGGGCAGGTGGCGATGCGTCCGCGGCACGAGGGGGCCGCAGACGCATCGCCGCACTTCAGTCGGGCCGTGTGCGGCGGCGGCCGGGCCGGATCGCGCTCGCGCTGGTGGTGGCCGGGGCGCTCGGCGCGGGTGGGGTGGCGGCGGGTGTGGCATTGAGCCAGCAGCGTCCGGCGGTCGCGGCCCAGTTGGATGATGTCCAGCGTGCTCAGCGGGATCAGGCGGCGCGGCTTGCCACGGTCGCCGAACAATCCGAGGGCCCCACCGCGACACGTCGGGCGCTACTGCGTGATCTCACGACCGCGGTGACCGCCGAACCGGCCCTGCGATCGTATTCCGACGGCGATGCGCTCACCGTCACCTTCCCGCACGGGTTATTCAGTGTGGGAACGACTTTCGCGCCGACGGGAACCGCCGCCCTGGATCGCCTCGGCCACCTGCTCCCCCGCTTCGGCGCGCGGGTCGCGGTGACCGTGACCGGCCACACCGAGGACGCGACACCCTCGCCGACGCTCGGTTACACCGACACCGTCGAACTGGGTCTCGCGCGGGCCCGGATCGCGGCGGTGCGGCTGTCGGGGGTCAGCGGTCTGCCGCTGCCGGTGTTCCTGCTGGCCAGCGCGGGTGCCGCGAATCCGCCCTACCCGGCCGACACGAGCACCGGCCCAGCGCTGAATCGCACTGTGACCGTGACTGTTCGGCCGATCTGACCTCGACACGCCGAACGGACCGATCGACACCGTCTTCGAGCCGATTCGCCGGACAGGCCGGGACGGTGCTGCCAAGATGGTCCCGCAACATCAATTCCACGACTCGACAGAGCGAGTGAGACCGATGACTCTGACACTGAATTCACCTGGTGTACAACGATTTCCGCGAACACATCACAACCTGCTGAAGGGTGGACGGCCCGTCGCGGGCACCATCTCGCTACTATCGCTCGGCGACGGGGCGATCTTCACCCCCGACCCGGGGCGCGAAGTCCTCTTCGGCCGCAATCGGCCGGTGATGGATCTGTGCGTCGGCGAGGACGATCTAAGGGTCAGCCGCCATCACGGCACCATCCTGCGTTCCGGCACCAGGTGGATCATCAAAAACCTTGGTGGACAACCGATCCGGATAGCGGATTCGTATCTGCTGTATCAGGACGCGGAGCCGATTCCGCTCGCCACCGGATACACGCCGGTGTATATCCGAGGGTCCGAACAGCGCGAACATCTGCTGGAGATCTTCGTGACCGGTCCGCAGCGGCACGATCCGATCCCCAAGCATCGCGACGACACCGATCCCGGTGTGCCGCACCATCTCACCGATCGCGAGCGCCTGGTTCTGGTGGTGCTCGGACAGCGCTATCTGCGTCAGGAACACCATCCGCAACCGCTGACCCGGGACGCCACCGCCGAGCAGCTGATCGACTTGCAGCCGGACGCGGACTGGAAACGGCGGCGGGTGGACACCGTGGTCACCGACGTCCGGCATCGCCTGTCCGCCTGGGGTGTGGACGGCCTGGATCCGGAGAACATGCCGCAGCCGATCGGAAATATCCTGAACCACAACCTGATTCAGGAATTGATGCGGTCGGGCACGCTCTCGCCCGCGGATCTCGCGCTGATCGAGGAGCCGGAGGGCCACTGAGCCGACGACAGCGCGATGCGGATACTGTTGCGAGGCAGGGGAACCGCCTCGCATCACCGCACACCTACCCGGTGCTGAACGAACGCACCGCACCTTCGAAGAGATCGTCACCGTCGGTGTTCTGCGCACCGTCGACCGCCCAGTCCACGACGATCTTCCACGGCTGATGACCGGAGTCGTAGTACAGCTCCCGCTTCCGCCACAGCTGCCCGCCGTCGCCGCGGAAGGTCATGGTCAGCACGATGCCGGTGCGGCCGTTCACCCGCATCCGGGACAGCGTCACCTGCTGGTCGGCGATCGCGGTGTTCTGGAGGTTCTGCCAGTACCAGTAGTGGGCGCGTTCCTCGGGGGTGCCGCCCGGAATGTCCCAGCGCAACAACAACAATTCCCGATCGACCTGCCCCCGGGTGGTCTGGAAGGCCACACCGCCGCCGTGGTCGTACAGGTCCACGGCCTGGTATCCGGACGGGACCGCGATCGTCGCGCCGATCTTGTGCACCGCGGTCCAGCCCGGTGGAACCACGGGCTTCTCGGCGGCGGTGGCACGGGGTTCGTCCATCGGATGCCGCGCGATGCCGCCGAACCACATCACCAGTGCGACAACCAATCCCGCGATCACCGCCGCGCACAGAGCGGTCAACGCGAGCAGGACCCACTTCGGACGGGCAGGCTCGGCAAGGTCCGGTGCGGAGGGTTCGACCGGTTCTTCCCGCTCCGAGTTCGGTCCCGGGGGCGTCGCGGCGACATGCTCGAGAATCGCCGTGATCTCCGCGATCCCCGGCCGGGCCGCCGGATCCTTGCGCAACAAGCCGAGCACGAGATCCGTGAGATCGCCCGCGCGCCGGGGCGGCGGCGGTTCGCTGAACTGCACCGCCTCGAACGTCGCCTGCCGGGACAGCCGCGCGAACGGGGAGAACCCCTCGGTCGCGGTGTAGAGCACCGCGCCCAGCGAGAACAGATCCGATTCCGGTCCCGGGGCCACGCCGCGGATGCGTTCGGGGGCGGTGTAGTCGTCCGAACCGGCCACGGCCCCGGTGTATGTCGTGGACGCCTCGCCCTGGACCGAGGCGACGCCGAAATCGGTGAGGACCACCCGGCCGCCGCGCCCGATCATGATGTTGGACGGTTTGACGTCGCGGTGCAGCACATCGCAGGCGTGCGCGGCGACCAGCGCGCCCACGATCGGCAGCGCGATCCGGGCGGCCCGGTCGGGGGTGAGGGTGCCCTCGGCCAGCAGATCGGCCAGGGATTGCCCGTCGATGAACTCCATCACGATCAACGGCTGCTCGTGTCCGGTCAGCACGTCGTGGATGGTGACCACCGCCGGATGATCGATCTGCGCCGCGGCGCGGGCCTCCCGTTCCAGGCGTAGCGCGACAACGGCCCGGTCGGCCTCGGACAGTAGTCGCGGTAGGTGCGGTTCCTTGATCGCGACGTCACGGGCGATGCGGCTGTCGCGGGCCTTCCACACCGTGCCCATCCCGCCCTGGCCCAGCTTGGCGATGATCAGATAGCGGTCGTCCACCACGCGCCCCAGCGCCAGGCGACCGGGATCGGTCTGCGGTGGGTACGGAACGTCGGAATCATCCCGAAACACGGGCATTTCTGTTGGCGTGTCCCAACTTTCGCGATTGCGCTCCGCTGATCCTCCGGGCTCTGCCCGAGCGGCATCCATCCGTCCATGATTCATCGCCACCCGTGCGCCGGAATCGATTTCGGCGCAATAGCGCAAAGTTCACATCTGCGCCTGATGTGGGGAGCGTGGGCCGGGATGTCCTGCTGCCGACTCGGTGGCGTCGGTGCGGACCCCGGATCAGGGCGCGTCGGGAGCCTGGACGACGGTCAGCACCGAACGCTTCCGCACGGTGAAACCGAGGGTGCGGTAGAGGTCGATCGCGGTGGTGTTGGCCGCGAGGGCGTGCAGGAACGGGAGGTCGCCGCGGGCGCGGATACCGGCGCCGACCGCGCGGATCAGGCGAGTGGCGATGCCGCGGCCGCGGAACTCGGCGTCGGTGCACACCGCGCTGATCTCGGTCCAGCCGGGCGGATGCATGCGCTCCCCGGCCATGGCGACCAGTCGGCCGTCGACCCGCAGCCCCAGATAGACGCCCATCTCGATGGTTCGCTCCGCGTACGGGCCGGGTTTGGTGCGATCGATCAGTTCCAGGATCTCGGGAACGTCTGCGGCGGTGAGTATTTCGAGATCGGGATCGTGGGCGACAGCCAGTGCGGTGCCGTCCATCTGCACCGAGCCGATCTCGTCCAGCACCGTCCAGCCCGGCGGCGGCACGTGGTAGCCGCGCAGTCCGGCCGAACCGCCCGGACCCAGCAGCGCGGCCAGATCGCTCCAGTCGCGCGCGTCCAGGACCGGCGGATGGCCGACGAAGCGGGCGACCTGCGGATCGTAGCGGCCGATCCGGCCGGACCAGTCGGCGAAGCGGTGGTGCGCGCCGAGCAGTGCGGTGCGCACCGGATCGTCGAGAGGGTGCAGCGCGGTCGGCGCCGCCACGGTGGTATCGATCGTCACGCGATGTTCAATTCACCTCGCCCGCAATATATTTCCCTCGGCTCGAGCTGATTCCAATCGTTGACGCCGCACGCCCCGGACAGCATCGTGACCAGTGTCGCCCATTCGCCGCACGGACAGGATCACCGAGACGATGGCATCGAATCCACGGCATCCGGACCCATTGCATCTGGGCGTCGCGCTGGACGGGGCGGGCTGGCATCCCGCCGCGTGGCGCGAACCCGGCTCCCGGCCCACCGAGCTGTTCTCCCCCGGCTACTGGGTCGATCTGGTGAGCACTGCGCAGCGCGGGCTGCTCGACTTCGTGAGCATCGAGGACAGCCTCACCGCGCCGGAGGTGCGCGGGGTTCCGGCCGATGCGGTCGATCGCGTGCGTGCCCGGATCGACGCGCAGCTGATCGCCGCGCGGGTCGCGCCGGTCACCCGGCACATCGGGCTCATCCCGGTAGTGACCACCACCCACACCGAACCGTTCCATGTGTCGAAAGCCCTTGCCACACTGGACTTCACCTCCCGTGGACGGGCAGGCTGGCAGGTACGGGTATCCGGAACGGCCGCGGAGGCAGCGCATTTCGGGCGTCGTACGGTGCCCGAGCTCACCCCCGGCGAACTCGCCGAAGCGGTGGCGGCGGGAGCGACCGGTCCGGTGCGCGAATTGTTCGACGAGGCAGCCGATGCGGTCGAGGTGGTGCGGCGACTGTGGGACAGCTGGGAGGACGACGCGGAGATCCGCGATGTGGACGCCCGGCGGTTCATCGATCGGGACAAGTTGCACTACATCGACTTTCGGGGCGAGCACTTCGCGGTGCGGGGTCCGTCCATCACGCCGCGTCCGCCGCAGGGGCAGCCCGTGGTGGCGGCGCTCGCCCATGCGCCGCTGATCTACGAATTCGCCGCCCGCACAGCTGATCTGGTGTTCGTCACGCCCGATCGCGCCGACGGGCCGGGGCCGGTTCTCGAACAGGTCACCGCCGCGCAGGCCGATCGCACCGGTGAACCGCTGCGGGTCTATGCCGATCTCGTCGTATTCCTCGATACCCAGACAGAAAGCGGCGCGGCCCGGCTGGCCCGGCTCGATGATTACGCGGGCACCGAATTCACCTCCGACGCTGTGGTTTTCGCTGGAAGTGCCGAGGAGCTCGCCGATCTGCTCACCGAGTGGCACGCATCGGGGCTGGACGGATTCCGTCTGCGCCCGGGAGTCGCGGTGGATGATCTGGCGATCATCGCCGATCGGCTCGTCCCGATTCTCCAGCACCGCAACCTGTTTCGCACCGGCTACCCGGACGGCTCGCTGCGCGGGCTGCTCGGGCTGCCCACCACCGTCCCCAACCGTTACGCGAACGCCTGAACCGAGGCCGATTATGAGTTCTCCCCGTAAGCAGGTCATCCTGGGCGCCTACCTCGGTGGGGTCAACCACCACACCGCGTGGTGGGATCCCCGGGCCGGCAGCCAGATCGATTTCAGCAGTTTCGAACACACCGCGCGCACCGCCGAACGCGGCCGGTTCGACTTCTTCTTCCTCGCCGAGGGGTTGATCCTGCGCGAGCGCGCGGGTCGCATCTTCGACCAGGACGTCATCGGCCGCCCGGACACCTTCACCGTGCTGGCCTCGCTCGCCGCGGTCACCGAACATCTCGGACTCGCCGGGACGATCAACACCACCTTCAACGAACCCTATGAACTGGCAAGGCAATTCGCGAGCCTGGACCATCTGTCCGGGGGCCGCGCCGCCTGGAATGTGGTCACCTCGTTCGACGCCTTCACCGGGCAGAACTTCCGGCGCGGCGGCTTCCTGGATCCGGCGGACCGCTACACCCGCGCCGAGGAGACGCTGAATGCCGTTCGCGCCCTATGGGATTCGTGGGATGCCGAGGACATCGTGGCGGATCGTGCGGCGGGCCGCTTCCTGGCCCGCCCCGACGCCGGTGAATTCGCCTTCCGCGGAAGCCAATTCGACATCTCCGGCCGATTCACCGTCCCGCGCAGCCCGCAGGGCCGGCCGGTGGTGCTCCAGGCCGGTGTCTCCCCGCAGGGGCGGGCCTTCGCCGCGGCCAATGCCGACGCCATCTTCTCCCCCTACGGCAAACTGCCCGAGGCCGCGGAGTTCTACCGGGACATCAAATCTCGCGCGATCGCGGCCGGACGCGCGGCCGACGACATCAAGATCCTGCCCTCGGCGAGTTTCGTCCTGGGCGACACCCAGGCCGAGGCGATCGAGAAGTACCACACCATCCGCAACGAGCAGGTCACCGGCCAGACCGCGCTGATCCTGCTGGAACAGATCTGGAACCGCGACCTGTCCGGCTACGACCCCGAGGGCCCGGTCCCGGCCATCGATCCCGACCCCGACGCCCCGCCGATCATCCAGGGCCGCGCCTTCCTGCACCAGGACCGCTTCGCCACCGCCGCCCGCCTCCGCCAGGTCGCCGAGGCCAAGAAACTCACCCTCCGCGAGGCCGTCATCGACCAGTTCGAACGCGGCCCGCTGGTCGGCACCCCGGCCCGAATCGCCGATCAGATAACCGAATTCGTCGCCGACGACGGCTCGGACGGCTTCATCCTCGGCTCCCACCTGGTCCCCTGGGGCCTGGACGAATTCGTCGACCAGGTGGTGCCGCTACTCCAGGACCGCGGCGTACTGCGCGCCGAGTACACCGGCGTCACCCTGCGCGACAACCTGGGCCTGCCGAACGTTCGATCGGCGTCGGTCCCGGCGAAAAGCTGAGCCACCGGGCAATTCACCGGCACCAGACACGATCGGTTTCGGAAGCCTGTGAAATTCCTGAGTTCCCGTGCGCGGCAGCACAATCGGATCAAGGCCCGACCGCACAGCCCGATCGCATCGCCGGAATGTACGGCCGCAACCCCAATGCGATGTCGGCGCAGGCGGCCAGGGCCATATCGCGTTCGACCCGATCGAGCGGATACGGCACGGCCAGGCGGGTCCCCAGAATCGGCACCGGCAGCGATTCGCCGCCGCGATCCCACCACAGATAGGTGTCGCCCAGCGGATCCGCGAGACGGTGCGAGGCCCAGCCGCCGACCGTGCGGATGACGTCCAACCGCCCGAATTCACCACCTGACCGATCCAGCAGGACGAGCCGGAACAGCTCGGGAGTGCACGACTCACCCGCATCGGGCACGACATGGAACACCGTGCCACCGGTGGCCGCGACGGCGGTGACGGTTTCCCCGCGCAGAATCGTCCCGATCGCCGCGCCGTCACCGCGACGCAGCGCGATACTCACCTCGTCCAGCGGTTCCACCCGCACCACCGACCCGTCGGCGTAGCCGATCCGGAAGCTGATACTCTTGCGCCCCAACAGCATTGCCGATCTCGCCCCGCGCGCCTCACCGCGCGCGGCAACCGCGACGGGGACACCGGGCCCACCCCGGAATGCGATCGTCGCTCCCCCCGGCGTTTCGCACGCCACCCGCCCCTCGATCATCGTCGATCCGTTCCGCAGGGCTGGCATGCGTCCGATCGTAGAACTGTGACGAAGATCTCATGGGATATCGGACAGGGTGCGTCGAAATTACCTGATTCAGGTGTCCAGCAGGGCGTTGACGGCGGCGGGTGCGAGCACCTGATCCAAGATCATCGCGGCACAGGCGGCGACTCCGGTGGGCGCGTCGGGCGCGCCCGGTTCCACCCGCAGCGCGC
Organism: Nocardia macrotermitis; assembly: GCF_009604405.1. Taxonomy (GTDB): domain Bacteria; phylum Actinomycetota; class Actinomycetes; order Mycobacteriales; family Mycobacteriaceae; genus Nocardia; species Nocardia macrotermitis. The sequence goes on along the minus strand of NZ_WEGK01000024.1, from coordinate 66,142 downwards.
GGGTGGCCAGCGCCGAGGAACGCTGATAGATCAGCTCGCGCATCCCGGCGGCCAGCGGTTCGTAGGCGTGCGACAGATCCCCGCGCACGATGATGAGCGCGGGATTGAGCAGATTCACCGCCGCGGCCAGCACCTCGCCGATCCGGCGTCCGGCCTCGCGCACCACCCGCAGCGCGTCGGCGTCACCGGCATGCACGAGTTCGACCAGTTCGGGTAGACCGGATACCGACTTTCCCTGTGCGGCAAGCTGTTCCAGCAGTGCCCAGCCACCGGCCACGGTCTCCAGGCAGTAGTTGTCCCCGCAGCGGCAGGCCCGATCCGGCGCACCGGCAACCTTGATGTGCCCGATCTCCCCCGCCCCGCCCCAGGCCCCGCGCTGCAACCGGCCACCGGCGATGATGCCCGCGCCGATCCCCGTGGATGCCTTGAGCAGCAACAGATCACAGACCTCCGGATGCCGGGCGTGCTCGGCCAGCGCCAGCGCGTTCACATCGCTGTCCACCCGGACCGGCGCGCCGAAACGTCCGGTGAAGTACTCCGCGACGGCCACCTCACCCAGCGCGGGCCCGGTGCCGACGCTGTGCCCGGTGGCCACGTCGACCGCGCTGGGCACACTCACCCCGACCCCGTGCACCCGCCGCCGCGCACCGGCCTCGCTCTCCACCTTCGCCAGTAGCGCGTCCATCCGCTCGGCCGCGTCGACCAGTACCGATTCGGTGACTCCCGTTGCCGGAACCGGGAATTCGGCCTCGGCGAGCACGCGTCCGGCGAGATCGCAGACGGCGACCTGGGCGCGACTGGCGCCGGTCGAGGCCGCCAGCACCAGACCGGATTCGGGGTTGAACATCAGCCGCGTCGGCGGACGGCCGCCGGTGGAACCGCCGTCGGCGCGCTCGACGACCAGACCGCGTTCGAGCAGTTGCTCGACACGCAGCGTCACCGCCGTGCGGGACAGGCCGGTCAAGCGCCGGATGTCCGCGCGGGTGACCACCTCGTTACTGCGGATCAGCGCCAGCACGTCACCCGCCGACACGCCGGGCGTCGCCATCGGTCGACCGGTCACCGCACCTCCTCGCCGCATCCTCGAGCCGAGTTCTCGAGTTCTTCGGGACCACAGTATCTGTCCAGCTCGGTAGCAAGTACCGTTTGTTTTGATCTTTTCAAACCAAAGTTTGCTTGCAAATAAACCTAAGTATCTCTAGCGTGATGTGTGGCCGATCACACCCGAAGGAGTCCGCGATGCCGGTCCACCTGGATTCGCCCGCCCACCCCGTCCATCCCGTCCTGGCCGCCGTCACCGCCCGCATCTCCGAGCGCAGCGCGGGCGCCCGGCAGGCGTATCTGACTCGCATCCGGGCCGCCGCCTCCCGCGGCCCGGCACGAATGTCGTTGGCGTGCAGCAATATCGCGCACGGCGTCGCGGCCTGCGCACCGGCGGACAAGCTCGCCCTGCACGGCGAGACGCGGCCCAATATCGCGATCGTCACCGCCTACAACGACATGCTCTCGGCGCATCAGCCGTACCGGGACTATCCGGATGTGTTGCGCGAGGCCATCACCGGGGCGCGCGGGGTCGCGCAGGTGGCCGGCGGGGTGCCCGCCATGTGCGACGGCATCACCCAGGGCCGGGCGGGTATGGAGTTGTCGCTGTTCAGCCGGGACGTCATCGCGATGTCGACCGCGATCGCGCTGTCCCACGACATGTTCGACGGCGCGCTGCTGCTCGGCGTCTGCGACAAGATCGTGCCGGGGCTGGTGATCGGTGCGCTGTCGTTCGGGCATCTGCCGATGCTGTTCGTGCCCGCCGGGCCGATGCCCTCGGGCCTGGCCAATGCCGACAAGAGCCGGATCCGGCAGCGCTACGCCGAGGGTGCGGCGAGCCGCGCGGATCTGCTCGCCGCCGAATCCGCCAGTTATCACGGGCCCGGGACCTGCACCTTCTACGGCACCGCGAATTCCAATCAGCTGCTGATGGAGGTGATGGGGCTGCATCTGCCGGGCGCGAGCTTCGTCGCGCCCAACACCCCGCTGCGCCGGGCGCTGACCGTCGCGGCCGGGCGGCGCATCGTGGAGTTGACCGCGTTGCGCGGCGGGGCGGCCCCGATCGGTGAGGTGATCGACGAGCACGCCGTCGTCAACGGCATCGTCGCGCTGCTGGCCACCGGCGGGTCCACCAATCACACCATGCATCTGGTGGCGATGGCCGCCGCGGCCGGAATCGACGTGCGCTGGGACGATTTCGCGGAACTCTCGGCCGTGGTGCCCACCCTGACGCGCATCTATCCCAACGGTGTCGCCGACATCAACGCCTATCAGCGGGCGGGCGGTATGCCGCAGCTGATCGGCGAACTGCTCGGGGCCGGACTGCTGCACGACGATGTCACCACCGTCGCCGGACACGGTCTCAGCAGCCACTACCGCGAGGTTCCGGTGCTCGAGGCGGACGGTGAGATCGCTTGGCACCGTGGGCCTTCCGACAGTGGCGACAAATCGGTGCTGCGGTCGGCGGCCGATCCGTTCGCGCCCGACGGCGGGCTGCGCATGCTCGACGGATCGCTGGGTCGCGCGGTGATCAAGGTGTCGGCGGTCGCGCCCGAACATCGGGTGGTGCGCGCTCCCGCAAGGGTTTTCGAGGATCAGGAAGAGTTTCTCGCCGCGTTCCGGGACGGGCAGCTGAATCGGGACATGATCGCGGTGGTGCGATTCCAGGGTCCGCGCGCCAACGGGATGCCCGAATTGCACAAGCTCACACCGGCTCTGGGCGTGCTCCAGGATCGCGGGTACGCGGTCGCGCTGGTCACCGACGGGCGGATGTCGGGCGCGTCGGGCAAGGTGCCCACGGCGATGCATCTGACGCCCGAGGCCGCGGCGGACGGGCCGATCGCGCGCATCGTGGACGGCGACATCATCGAATTGGACGCCGAGACAGGCGAACTCGGTATTCTGGTGGATCCGGCGGAACTCGCCGCGCGGCCGTGCGCCCGGGTGACGGCGACGCCGATCGGCACCGGCCGCGAACTGTTCGACTGCTTCCGCACCGCGGTCGGCCCGGCCGATCGGGGCGCGAGCGTGTTCGGGTCGGCCGTGTTCGGGGCGGCATGAGGATCGCCGCGTCCGCGACCCGGCGGCCGGAAGTACCGGGTGACCGAGACGCGACGACGTCGCGGCACGTGCCCGGAGACCACTCGCCCCACCCCGACGACCCCTGGCTGGTCGCCGATATCGGTGGCACCCACGCGCGGTTCGGGCTGGTCGGCGAACTCGGCGGCGAACCGTACGAGGTCCGTATCCTGCGGTGTGCGGAATTCCCGGATCTCGTTGCGGCGGTGGAGAACTACCTCGATCGTCTGACGTCCGGAACCCGCCCGGCGATGGCCTGTGCCGCCGTCGCCGGGCCGGTGCGCGGCGATCGGTTCCGGCTCACCAACGCGCACTGGGATTTCTCGATCTCCGAGAGCCGGATGCGGCTGGGGCTCGAACGGCTCGAGCTGATCAACGATTTCACCGCGCTGGCGCTGGCCGTGCCCGAGCTGCCGGATACGGCGTTCGTGCGGATCGGCAACGGCGTGCGGTGGGCCGCGGAGCCGATGGCGGTGATCGGACCCGGGACCGGGCTGGGCGTGAGCGGGCTGATGCGGGTGCGGCGGCAGTGGATCGCGATTCCCGGGGAGGGCGGGCACGCGGGGCTGCCGGTGGAGACCGAGCGGGAGATGCAGGTGGCGCGGGTGTTGCGGGAACAGCATCCGGTGGTGGACGCCGAGACCGCGCTGTCCGGGCCCGGACTCGGACGGCTGTACCGGGCACTGTGCGTGGTGCACGGGGTGCGGCCCGCGGCCGGGCAGCCCGAGCAGGTGTGCACCGCCGGACGTCGCGGCACCGATGATGTTGCGCGCGAAGCACTCTCGATGTTCTGCGGGATGCTCGGCGCATTCGCCGGGAACGTCGCGCTGACGCTCGGCGCGCGCGGCGGGGTGCTGCTCGGCGGCGGCATTCTGCCCGGCATCGTGGATTTCCTCGCCGACAGTGACTTTCGCGAACGTTTCATCGGAAACCGTTCCCTCGCAGGATATCTCGACAACGTGGCCACCGAACTCATCGTGGCCGCCACACCCGCGCTGCGCGGCGCCGCCGTGGCGCTCGAGCAGCACCGACTCACTCCGGAGCCCGCATGAACATCCTCGATATCGCACCGGTCGTCCCCGTGGTCGTACTGGACGACCCGGATCGCGCCGTCCCCCTGGCCCGCGCGCTGCTGGACGGCGGCGTCGGCGTCATCGAGATCACCCTGCGCACGAATGCCGCGCTCCCGGCCATCGACGCCATCGCGAGCGAGGTGCCGGAGATGGTCGTCGGCGCGGGCACGCTGATCACGGCGTTGCAGATCGAGGCCGCGGCGGCCGCGGGCGCGCAGTTCCTGGTGAGCCCCGGCGCCACGCCGCAACTGCTGGACGCGCTGGCCGATACCGGTCTGCCGTATCTGCCCGGCGTCGCGACGATCTCGGAGGTGCTCACCGTGCTGGATCGCGGCGTCACCGAGATGAAGTTCTTCCCCGCCGAATCCTCCGGCGGCACAACGGCTCTGCGCGCGTTCGCCGGTCCCCTCCCGCAGGTCCGCTTCTGCCCCACCGGCGGCATCACCCCCGCCACCGCCCCCGATTACCTGTCCCTGCCCAACGTCGGCTGCGTCGGCGGCTCGTGGCTCACCCCCGCCGCCGCCCTGGCCGCCGACGACTGGTCCCGCATCCGAGCCCTCGCCGCGGCCACCACGACCCTGCGCGACTGAGTGCGGCTCTGTGCGACCGTGGACACCAGGGCCCGTGCCTCTCCCGACACGTCCGGGGAGGTCGCACACTGCACGAAGCCGCATCCACAGCACGTCGACTGGATCTCAGAGTCTCGGCCGGTCCGATAACGGGGTCCCAGCTGTTCCGGCACGTGCGTATCGGCACGGCCGCTCGAGACGGTGAGTTCTGTGCACAACCCACACGTCGTGTATGTGACACAGTTGCCCAGCGCACCACCAACCGCCCGGCTGATGCGAGAATCCGTGCGGTGATCACCGCCGCCCCCTCGGGACGCCAGGCCGGTCCGCGCCGCTGGTCGCTGCGGGCCCGGCTCCTGGCCGGACAATTGCTGCTGCTGGTGACGGTCGTGATAGGCATCGGCGTAGCCACCGAACTGGCATTGCAACAATTCCTGGTGGACCAACTCGACGCCCAACTAGCAGGCGCCCAGAACCGCGCCCAAATGGCCGTCGCCGGCCCACCCCCCTTCGGCCCACCCCCCTCCGACGCCGGTTCACCACCCCCGAACCCGCACACCCCCCACCCGTCCTCCCACCCGAGGCCACACGGCATGCGCCCGATATTTCCGGGCCACCACCCCTCACAACCACGCCCCACCCAACCAGGCGTCACCGAACCCTCCCCCGCAGCGCAGCCACCTACGGTCACGCAAGCCCCGACCATCGCACTGCCATTCCCCACCGCACCTCCCCCAGCCGCACCGCAATATCCCCTCGCGCGGAATCCTGCTGCCGCCCAAGCACCTTCAGCCACACAGCCGACTGCTACCGCACAGTCCACCCCCAGCGCACAACCCCAGACCACGCAGCAACCCCACCTCGCGCAGCACCCCTCGGCCACACAAGCACCCGCCGCCGCACCACCGGCCCCAACCACACAACCTCCCGCCGCAGCGAGTCCCCAGACCACGCAGCAACCCCACCTCGCGCAGCACCCCTCAGCCGCACAAGCACCCGCCGCCGCACCACCAGCCCCAACCACACAACCTCCCGCCGCAGCAAATCCCCAGACCACGCAGCAACCCCACCTCGCGCAGCACCCCTCAGCCGCACAAGCACCCGCCGCCGCACCACCAGCCCCAACCACACAACCCCCCGCCGCAGCAAATCCCCAGACCACGCAGCAACCCCACCTCGCGCAGAACCCCTCAGCCACACAAGCACCCGCCGCCGCACCACCAGCCCCAACCACACAACCCCCCGCCGCAGCAAATCCCCAGACCACGCAGCAACCTCAACTCGCGCAGAACCCCTCGGCCACACAAGCACCCGCCGCCGCACCACCGGCCCCAACCACACAACCTCCTACCGCAGCGAGTCCCCAGACCACGCAGCAACCCCACCTCGCGCGGGAACCCTTTGCGGCACAAGCACCTTCGGGGACTACCGTGCCGCAGCCCGGTACGCAATCGCCGACCGCGGCGCAGACTTCAAGTCCGACTGTCGCGAAGGGCCCGAGTACGACCGCGAGTGCGCAGGCGTCCGCGACCACGACGCCGACGACGACCGCTGATCCCGGGCCGGAGTTTCTGTCTCGGCCGGGGGTGCCGCCGGATGAGATCGGGGCGATCATTCAGGGTCGCACCATGACCGCGGTCGGGAAGTTGGGGGTGGATGGGGATCGGGTGGCGTTGAGTGACGTGGCCGAGCGGCAGCTGGCGGGGGTGGCGGCGGATGGGCGGCCGCGGACGGTGCGGCTGGATGGGCTGGGGCGGTATCGGGTGGTGGCCGAGCCGGGGGGCGAGGACGGGCAGACCGTGTTGACGGGGTTGTCGATGGGGCCGGTCGACGCGACGTTGCTGCGGGTGCTGCTGGTGCTCGTGGTGGTGGCCGCGATCGTGCTGGTGATCGCGATAACGGTGGGGATCACGCTGATTCGGCGGGCGCTGGCGCCGCTGGATCGGGTCGCGGCGACGGCGTACCGGGTGGCGGATCTGCCGCTGGATCACGGCGAAGTCGAACTGCCCGTGCGGGTTCCGGCCGACGACGCCGATCCGCGGACCGAGGTGGGACAGCTCGGTGCGGCGGTGAATCGCATGCTGGACAACATCACCGGCGCGCTGTCGGCCCGCTACGACAGCGAGACCCGGGTGCGCCGGTTCGTCGCCGACGCGAGTCACGAACTGCGCACCCCGCTCGCCGCCATCCGCGGCTATACCGAACTGGCACAACGCAACAGCGACGCGGTCCCCCCGGCGGTGGCCGACGCGATGAGCCGCGTCGACGCCGCCGCCATCCGGATGTCGGGCCTGGTGGAGGATCTGCTGCTACTGGCGCGCCTGGACTCGGGCCGTCCGCTCGAACACGCCCCGGTCGATCTGACCCGCATCACCGCCGACGCGGTCACCGACGCCCATATCGCGGGCGCCGATCACCAGTGGGAGATGAATCTGCCCGACGAGCCGGTCGAGATCACCGGCGACGCCGCGCGCCTGCATCAGGTACTGGCGAATCTGCTGACCAACGCCCGCGTGCACACCGGTCCGGGCACCGTCGTGACCACCTCGCTGGAATCCGACGGCGCGGGCGGGGTGCGGTGGCGAGTGCGGGACACCGGTCCGGGCATCCCGCCCGAACTGCTGCCGGAGATCTTCGAGCGTTTCGCGCGCGGCGACTCCTCGCGCTCCCGCCACACCGGCAGCACCGGGCTCGGGCTGGCCATCGCGAGCGCCGTCGTGCGGGCGCACGGCGGCGAGATCACGGTGACCAGCGAACCCGGCGACACGGTGTTCACCGTGCAACTGCCGGGCGGCGCACAGCATCCGCCGAACGACACGCCCGACAACGCGAATTCCTAAGCGGTAGCGGCCTTCTCACGGTTCGCGCGGGCGGCCTCGCGGGCCAGCAGCCGGTCGCGCTGCTCCTCGAACTTGGTCGCGTCGCGATCCAGCTTCTCCAGGAATTCGGCGAGCTCGTCCCGGGCGCGTTCGCCGCGCGGGCCGAAATCGTCGCGGCCGAAGACGTTCCAGATCTTCAGCACCGGCCGCACCACTTCCTCGAGGTGCTGGCGCAGGTCGTAGATGCCGTGCTTGGCCATCAACACGCCGTTGCGGCGGAAGTTGGGCATCCCGTAGCCGGGCATCACGAAATTCGTCACGATCCGGGTGATCGCCTCGATCTGCTGATCGGGCACCAGGTCCAGCCCGGCCGCGCACAGGTTGCGGTAGAAGATCATGTGCAGGTTCTCGTCGGTGGCGATGCGCTGCAACATGCGGTCGGCGATCGGCTCGTCGCAGGCCCGGCCGGTGTTGCGGTGCGAGACCCGGGTCGCCAGCTCCTGGAACGTCACGTACGCGACGTTCTGCAGGAACCCGCCCCAGTCGTCGGGGGACTGCGCGCCGTTGGTCATGTGGACCATCCGATCGCGTTCCAGCGCAACGGGATCCACCGCGCGGGTGACCACCAGATAGTCCCGGATCACGATGCCGTGCCGGTTCTCCTCCGCGGTCCACCGTCCCACCCAGGTACCCCACGCGCCGTCCATCGAGAAGTTCTCGGCGATCTCGCGGTGATACGACGGCAGGTTGTCCTCGGTGAGCAGATTGGTGATCATCGCCGCCTTCGCGACCTCACCGAGCCGGGACTGCTCCGGATCCCAGTCGAACCCGCCCATCGCCGCGAAGTTGCGCCCCGCGTCCCACGGCACGTAGTCGTGCGGATGCCACTCCTTGGCGATCGACAGGTGTCTGTTGAGGTTCTGCTCGGCGACGGGCTCGAGTTCGTTGAGAATTTCCAGCTGCGTCAGATCCCGGGCCATATGCGGAGCCTTTCCCTTGTCATGTCGTGAAGTCGTGCACCTGTCGAGGCCACCGGAGAACCGTACCGGTGACCGGTCCAGTTAACGATGATGCGTTATCAGCGCACTGTGCACTACCTGTGCCAAGACTGTGAGGACATCCAAGGACATCGCGGCTCAGGTCAGTGCACCGTCCCGACACAGGCTCGATGAGCGCCACGTGGCGGGCGGCCGCGCGCCGGATTCGAAGTCCCACCAGGAGATCGGCCCGACCGAGCGCCAGAACAGGAACATACCGGTGTCGTCGGTGACCGCGCTGAAGATGTCCGCGCTGCCGTCGACCAGCTGGTTGCCGGAGCAGTAGTCGTTGTAGGAGGTGCCGGGCTGCCAGGCTCCGGGACTGAAGCTGCCGGCCGGGTTGCCGATCGCGCCCGGGTTGGACACCGTGCTGTGGTGCGCGGTGGCCCCGTTCTTGTTCCAGCGGGCGTTGCCGAACGCGTCCATGTGGCAGCTGAACGCGTAACCGCCCGCGTACACCACCTGCCCCTGCCGGTGGCTGTTACCCGCCCACAGGCACGGCGTTCCGGTCGCGTCCGCGTGCGCCGCCGGGGCGCCCGTCGCGCCGAGTCCGGTCGCGGTGATCGCGGCCAGGGCGCACAGCATCGCCGTCCGCATCCCCGCCCGGAACCGTTGTGACACAGGTCCGTTGATTCTGCTCATTGCCGTCTCTTCCGTGTGCGGGCCGCCGCCCGGATGTGGATCTCGGGGCCGGTGCGCCCGAGATTCATCACGGGGATAATGTACCGTTGACTAACGGCACATCGTTTGAGAAATTCTCACGGTTGAGAAGAGTCAGCCACCCCGCAAAGGTGTGTCGATTCGGACAAATGCGACACTACGTGCGCGAACCGTGCACAGTGCCCGAATATTCGGCACGCGGATCGCCGGTGGGTAGTATCGACCGCCTGGCAGGAGCTGGAGTTGGTATGTCGGACGTTTCCCATGGTGACAGCGAGGACAACGGGCAGGATCGTCGCCTGATCGGTCGCGAGCGCGAGCTGATCGTCGTCGCCGAACGACTCGCGCGCACGGTCGCCGGACACGGCGGCGTGGTGATCATCGACGGTGCGCCCGGGGTCGGCAAGACCTCGGTGCTGGAGCGGATCGTCCGCTCCGCGGAACGGGTGCACCTGCGGGTATTGACCTGCGCCGCCAGCGAACTGGAGATGCGCGCGCCATTCGGCGCGACCCGCACCTGGTCGGCCGCCGACTGGTTCGACCGGGAGGTCCCGGCCGAACTGATCGACCGCTCGCGCGCGCTGCTGCGCGGTGAGACCGTCGCCGCGGGCGATGCGATCGGCTGGGCGAACTCGGTCATCGACGGCTTCCTCGAGATCATCGAAAAGCTCTGCGCCACGGGTCCGCTCGTGGTCGTCGTGGACGACGCGCACTGGGCGGATCCGGCCACCCTGCGCGCGATCGAACGGCTCGCGGAGCTGATCGACGAGCTGCCGCTGCTGCTCGTGCTCGCCCTGCGCCCGCTCCCGCGCGAGGGCCTGGTGACCGAGGTGGTCGAGCGGGTGCTGGCGGCGGGCGCGGCGCGGGTGGTCCTCGAGCCCCTCGACGATCCGGACGGCGCGGAACTCGCCGCCGCCGTCCTGGGCGCGCCGGTGGGCCCCGGCCTGGCCCGCGCACTGACCTGGGCGGCCGGAAATCCCTTGTTCATCACGGAATTGGTGGCCGGGCTGCGGCAGGCCGGACAGCTCACCCTCGCCGACGACGGCACGGTGGAGCTGGCCGCGGGCGCGCCCGGCGGACGCACCGATCCGCGCCTGCCGGTCTCGCTGACCGAGGCCATCCTGCGCCGCCTGGACTATCTGCCGACCAACGCGCAGCGGGTGCTGTCCCTCACCGCCGCCCTGGGCGCGGGCGTCGAGGCGGGCGAGCTGGCCAGCGTGCTGGGGGCCGAGGCCGCGGAGATCGACGAGATCGTCGCCCTGGCAACCGATGTCGGGGTGCTGATCTCCGGACGCACCGGCCTGGTCTTCCGGCACGATCTGATCCGCCGGGTGTTCGCCGACCAGGTGCCCGGGGCCACCCGGTCGAGTCTGCAATGGCATGCCGCGCAGACCCTGATCGCCGCGTCCGGACCGATCGAACGCATTGCGGGATACCTGCTTTCGGCCGGAATGCAATTGGATCCGCCGACCATCGATTGGCTGCTCGCCTCGGCCAACCGGCTGATGATCTGCGCGCCCGAGAGCGCGGTGTTGCTGCTGGGCGCGGCCGTGGCGCAGGATCAGGCCGCGAACCGTCCGCGACTGCTGCTGGTGCGCGCGCTGCTGTGGGGCGGGCGGGCCGGTGAGGCCGAACGCGCGGCCCGCGAAGCGCTGGAACGGCTGCCCGAACCCGGGCAACGTCAGCGCGGGGACTTCCTGTGGCTGCTGTCCCAGGCCTGTCTGGCACAGGGCAAAGTCGCTGCCGCACACGAGGTTTCGACCACTGCCGTGCGCGAGGGCGCACCACCGGTGCGCGAGGCGCGGCATCAGGGCGTGCTGGCCGTGGTCTCCCATCTGCTGGACCGGCTCGACGATGCCGAGCGAGCCGCCGATCGCGCCCGGACCCTGGGATTCGAACTCGCCGACCCGGTCTCGATCGGGATGGCACAGTTCTCGCTCGGGCTGGTCCGCTATTACCAGGGTCGACTGGCGGAGTGTATCGAGCTGGGCGACAACCTGATCCGGCAGTACGAGCTCCTGAGCCAGGGCCGCAGCACCTTCGCGCACTTCAATCCCTACCTGGTCAGCGGCCAGTGCCTGATGGAACTCGATCAGCCCGAGCGGGCCGAGGAAATCCTCACCGCGACAGTCGATTACGAGGAACGCAGCGGCGGCGCGATGCAGACCGCGAATGTGCTTGCCGTGGGCAAACTGCACTTCACCAGCGGCCGCTGGGACGACGCGCTGCTCGCGCTCGCCCGCTGCCGGGACACCCCCGACGTGTTCGGCTACGCGCGCGTCGCACCGAGCCTGATCGCGCTGATCGACATCTATCGCGGAAACTTCACCGGCACACCGGATTCCATACCGCCGCTGATCGACGACATCGCCGGACGCACCGGACTGCACGTGCGCGCGTGGGCCCAGGCGATGGCCCTCGAACGGGACCGGCAGCCCGGCGAGGCGCTGGATCTGCTGCTGTCCACCTGCGCGAAGGTCGAATCGCCGTGGACCGAGATCACGCTCTACCACATCTATCCGGAGATGGCCCGGCTCGCGGCGATCACCGAACGCGCCGACGAGCTGCGGACCATCGCGCGGGACGCGCAGGCGGCGGACGAGCGCATCGCGACCAACTCGCGGCATGCCACCGCACTGCTGTGTTCCGGTCTGGCACAGCAGGATCCGGATCCCATCGCCGAATCGGCCGAACTGTTCACCGCCGCCGGGCGACCGTTCTACACCGCGCACGCCTACGAGAATCTGGCCGCGGTGCACGCGCTGGCGGACCGGACCGAGGCCGCGCGATCGGCCTCGGACGCGGCGGTCGAGTTGTACGCGGGGATGGATGCCCAGTGGGCCGTCGCCCGCGCCGAGGCCCGGCTGCGCGGTCTGGGGTTGCGGCACGGTCGGCGCGGTCCGCGCAATCGGCCCAAATCCGGTTGGGCCGCACTGACTCCCACCGAACGACGGGTCGCGGACTACGTCACCGAGGGGCTGTCGAATTCCCAGATCGCCGCGCAGATGCTGCTGTCCCGGCGCACCGTGCAGACGCACGTGTCGAGCATTCTGGCGAAACTGGACTTCACCTCGCGGGTGCAGATCGCGATCGGGCGGGCCAATGATGCTCGGCCGCAAGAGGTTCCGCAGTAGCTCCGGAGATCACTGCCGGGATCGACGGACCGGGACCTGCGGTTCGGGGGTGCGATCGCCGAGGACCTCGTCGGCAAGTACGCTCAGCCCCAACATGATCCGGTTCATCTGCGCATCGGTGAGACCCGGGATGACCGCGCGCACACCGTCCTCGATCGGCAGCGAGGTGTCGGGCACCTGCTTGCGCGCCACACTGCCGGGCCGGACCGACACCAGCGTGCGGCGACCGTCGCGCAGATCCTGGGACACCTCGAACACACCTCGTTCCCGCAGCCGCACAACGGTTTTCGAGACGAAGCTCTGCGCCAGACCGGTCCGCTCGGCGATATCGCCGATGGCCGAGCCGGGATGGGCGGTGACATCCTGCACGATGGTCACCATTCCGGCGGACATCTGCTGATCACCGGAGCACACCGTCGCACTCGCCGCGATCTCACGCAGCACGCGGACCAGCCGGTGCAACTCGGCGACATTCATAGTCGCCGATGATACATCTACGACTTGGTGCCTCTGACCTGCCGCGACAATCCATCACCACAGGCGGGCAGCCGATTTCCCAGGGCATGGAACGGCGCGGTCACGACCTCCTCGGCCAGCGGCGCGCGGCATCGCGACCGCTCCATCACCATCCGACCGGAGTTGACATTGACCGGCCCCGATTCCTCGGGCGCCGAGACGCGCACGAATTCGGCGATCGCCAGATGTTTGGCCGAATAGCCGGGATACGGATACAGCGACAGCGAGGCGGGACCGTAACCGCCGCTGTGGTTCAGCACCCGCAGCGTCACCGTCGCGGCGACCCCCGAACGCAGCCGCTCGGCCACCTCCGCCAGCCGGGCGCGGTCGTCCGGATGGAACACCTCGACCGGGGAGGGCAGATTGTCCCAGCGCACCCAGGGCGCGGGATCGGTGAGCCAGTGCGAGATGCTCGCGTGCTCCACCTGCAGGACGCCCAGATGCGTCCCGGCCCGGCGATGCGCCTCGCGCAGGGCCACCCGCTCCAGCGCGGTGACCTGAGCGGCCGGATCGACCGGTCCGGCGTCCTCGATCAGCAGCCACGCGCCCTCGGTGCGCAGATCGTCGCGGGCCCGCATGGAGATCAGCCAGCGGGCCGAAATGCCCACTGTCACATCGAATTGCAGGCTCGCGCCGGGATTCGGGTCGTAGAGCAGATCCAGTACCTCGGCGTGCCGGTCGAATCCGGTCCAGCGGTGGAACAGCTCCGCGATCGACATGGCGGGCGCGTAATCCTCCGGCGACATCCCGGCCAGTTCGGTCACCCCGGCGGGCAACCGGATCGTCTGCGAGGCCAGATCCCAGATGCCGCCGACCGCGGGCGTCGGGCGCGGCACCCGCGCACCGGCCGGTCCGAGCCACAGCCGCACCGCGTGCACGTCACCGGCGGGTCCGAGCACCGGGCGGGCGAGCATCCGGTGCGGACCGGCGTCGGTGTCGACCCGCAGATCCACATCGATCGCCTCGCGGGACGCGGTGAGAATGGCCTGGCAGGCACTGCTGGTGGACAACCCGTACGCCGGGGGCAGCTTGGCCAGCAACCGCTGCACGACCCGCTGCCAGCCTGCGAAATCACGCGGCTCACCACCGACCGATGCTGCCGACATACCTTCGGGCGCCAGCATCTCCACCGTCAGCCACGGGTTGATGCGCGGCGTTCCGAACGACCCCATGCCAAGCATGCAACCCCGCGCCGCACACGGAAACATCCGCCAAGATACGTAGACGGGGAAAAGTTACCGGCCGGAAATGTCCGCGCCTCGGCCACGACTGTTGAAATCGAAACTAAGTTGCGGACACCGTACCGTCAATCACCGTCGGCGAATGCACAGCCGATTCCCAGCTCCGGGAAACACTTCCGGGTCAGCCGCACTGCGGACGGGTCGCGTCGCAGCCGTTCTGATGACCGTTCGGGGCCACGTTGTGCTGCGGATCGACCGCGACCGGCGGGGCCAGGATGTTCCAGAGCATCGCACCGTCCCGCAGCCACTGGTTGAACGCCGTATTTCCCGGCGCTGGCACCGGCAGATTGCGCTGCACGGAATTCTCGTTCGGGCTCGTCGCGGAGTTCGGGTTCGACTGGTGCGGCACCGTGATGTTCGGGAGTGCGTAGGAGGGCGCGGACTGCGAGGGCGCGGTCGCGCGCGGAACCGTATGCGAGGGAGCCGATTGCGCGGGCCCGGAGAGTTGGGGCCGGGACAGCGACGGGGACGACTGGGAGGGACCCGAATACGAGGGCGCCGAATAGGACGGGCCGGAGTAGGACGGACCCGAGCTGTGGTTGGACGTCCCGCTGTTGTGTGAGGTGGAGGAGTTGACGCCCGAGTTCGAGGTACCGGAGTTCGAGGTACCCGGACCCGAATGCCCGCCACCGTTGCTGTGCCCGCCGCCGCCCGATCCGGGAGCCGCGCCGGCCAGGCCCGCCGATCCGATCGACACCGCGACCGCCACCGCGACGCAGGTCAACAGCCGGGAACCGAAGGGATTTCGCTGAACACCGTTCATCTTCGAGACATTCATCTTCGTACCGTCCATCGACGTCTTATAAGAAGGGCTGCCCGGCGACGTCGATCTCACGAGCAGTGCTTATCACTCGTTTAATGTACCGCTATTCAACGGCACATTAAATGGGATATGTTGCCAGCGTTGGGAACTCCGCGCAGATGTGAGATACGCGCGCATCCGGGCGCGCGGGCACGATCCGCAATCGGGCACGCACCAGCCTCAGACCTGCATGAACGGCCGATCAACTCGACTGCACGTAAGCGAATCGGGTCGGCTCAGCCCACAGCGCAGCCGATCAACTCGGCTGGAGCGAGCAGCCTGGTCAACTCGGCCTGGCACGAGTTACCCTTGCCAGCCCGGCCCGGCGCGAGCAACCCGATCAGCCCGGCATCGTCGCTCGCGCAGCCAGCCACCTCGGCCTCGAGGTCCAGTTCGGCTCAGCCAGCAGCCCGCTCAGCCCTGGGCGAGCGCCTCGGTCAGTTCGGTGTCGCCTTCCAGGTATTTCCCGATGGAACGCTCGACCAGTTCGGTGGCGGTCTGTACGGCGATCGAACGGGTCGCGGTGAGCTGATCGGTCAAGTGGGCCAGGTCATCCGGGGTGCGCTCGGAATCCGAGTACCGGGTCCAGGCGGTGCGTTGGAACAGCTCCACCACGCGCCGTGCGATGCGGTCGCAGTCGGTGCGCATCTTCTCCAGATCGGCGAGGATCTCCTCGGCGGGCAGCCCGACGCCGGTCAACTGCTCGACCACGCGCACCAGTTTCGCGTCGACCACGCGGTAGGTCGCGGCGTCCACGGGCTCGTACAGGCCCAGGCCGACCACGCGGGCCAGCCCGTGCGGGACGTTGCTGTAGCGCTCGGCGAGTTCGGTCGCGGCGATCGTGTCATCGGACGACGGTTCGATCTCCGGTGACGCGTCCGGCTCGATGACGCCCAGGATGTCACCCAGATCGTCCCCGCGATCCCACGCCTCGAGCAGCTCGCGAATGCCGTTGAGCTTGATCCCGCGATCGAGCAACCGGCTGATGGTGGCCACCCGATTCAGATGTTCGGGCCCGTAGAAGCCCGTTCTGCCACGGACTTCCGGTGAGGGCAGCACACCCCGTTCGTGATACACGCGAAGACTGCGGACCGTCGTCCCCGCCGCCCGCGCGAGCTCATCGATGGTGTATTCCGCACTCGCCATACATAAAGGAAACCACACCGAAATACCCGTTGGTATCGTCGCGGGTGGGTATCACTGTCGAACGACAGTCACCACCAGCTGCGCGGACGCACCTGGTTGGCCAGGTCGATGAGCCGATACCGGTGCCAGCGGTCGGGCGCGATCTGGGCCAGCGCCCGCAGACTCGACTCCAGCCCCTGCCGCAGGCCGTTCGGCGTGACCGGGAAGCCGAGCATATCGCTCAGCCCCGCGGGCTGGGCCCCGGCGCGCAGCCACTCCACCGCCGCACCCACCACGATCACCTTCAATTGCAGGGTGCGCGGATCGTCCGGCAGCGCGCTCAGGCGGGCGGCCGCGGTCTCCAGATCGCGCTCGGTGATCTCGGCGGTCGGCCGCGAAACCAGCAGCAGCGAACCGGTCATCTGCGCGACCGCGTGATGGCGCGAGGCCGCGGGCACCTCGTCCAGCACCGCGACCGCCGCGAGTAGCTCACCGTCCGCGGCCAGCCGCCTGGCCAGCCCGAACGCCGCACTGACCACGCCGTGGTTGGTACGCCAGACCGTGCGGTAGTGCTCCATCGCGGCGTCGTGCAGCCGGTCCGGATCACCGGGTTCGTCGAGCTGCTGCAACATCAGCTCGGCGGCGGCGGCCAGTGCCAGCGGCGGGGCGATCTCACCCGGCACCATCGAGTGCACGGTGTCGAAATGCCGGTAGCCCAGCTCGAAATCGCCGTCCAGCAGCGCGGCCACCCCCCGATGCCATTCGATGCGCCAGTCACCGGCGTGGCGGGGGGTGAGTTCGTCCAGCAGTGCTCGGGCCGAAGGCACATCGCCGAGTTCGAGGTGCGCCTGCGCCGCGGCCAGCGCCCCCTCGAGTTCGAAGGTCTCCGGTTCGGCCACGACCCCGGCCGCGATGCGGGAACTGGTGCGCCGCAACGCGTCCAGGACCTGATGCGGATCACCGCGCAACAGCGGCAGCAGCAACTCGGCGCTGGGATCCTCGGTGTCGATCAGCGGAACCGGCAGCGCGGCAACCACATCGGCCACCTCGACGGTCGGCATGCGCTGCGTGCCGTCGATCACCCGATCGGTCTGGCCGATCAGCGTGTCGATGCCGAAATCGCCCAGTATGGACGCGAATTCGACCGAAGCCTGGGGATGTTCGCGGCCACTGTCCACGGCCAGCACCATCCGCAGCACGCCGACCAGCTGGCAGTACATCGCATACGCCGACGGGAAACGTCGCTGCGGATCGGGATCGGTTGCCCGGCAGAGCAATCGGTGTAGTCCCGGATACCGCCGCAGCAGCGGTTCCCGCTCCGGCGACGGGATGACCAGGGCCGGATTGCCGTCCGGTTCGAGCGGCAGCACCAGCATCAGCGCGGCCAGCGTGCGGCCGACCGAATACAGGTCCGAGGCCACCGTGGGCCCGGTCTCGGTGATCTCCGGCGCCTGGTATCCCGGTGTGCCGTAGATACTTCCGTAGGAATCCAGGGCGGCGACCGCGCCGAGGTCGATGAGTTTGACCTCGTCCTCGCTGATCATGATGTTGTCGGGTTTGAGATCGTTGTAGGCCAGCCCGAACGAGTGCAGGTAGTCCAGCGCGGGCAGCACCTCCATCAGATACGCGATCGCCTCGGCCACCGGAAGTCGCTGCGGCGCAATCACATCGAGCATCTTCTTGAGCGAACGCCCGCCCACGTACTCCATCACGATGTACCCGGCGGCGATATCGCGGCCCGCCGAGGCGTGCTTGACGAAGTTGTGGATCTTGACGATGCCCGGATACGCCATCTCGGACAGGAACTGCCGTTCGGCCAGCGCCACCACGTGCGCCTCGAAATCGAGCGGATTCTGCAATCCCTTGAGTACCACCCAGCGATCGCTGACATTGCGGTCCACGGCCAGATACACCCAGCCCAGACCGCCGTGCGCCAGGCAGCCCTGCACCTCGTACTGCCCGGCGACCAGTTCGCCCGGCACCAGGGTGGGCCGGAAGTTGAACGGCGAGCCGCAGGCCGCGCAGGTGCCGCTGATCGCGCCGGGCCCGTCGGCGCCGCGACGGCCCACGGGCGCATCGCATTTCCAGCAGAATCGTTTGACCTCGTGCACTTCGGGATCGGTGAGTACTGCGGCGCGCGGATCGAGCGGGGTCACCTTGGGCATCTCCATCAGCCCGCCGCCCAGTTTGCGCACGCTCGGGCGGGATCGACCGCCCCGGCCCGAGCCGCGCCCGGCGTCCACCTCGGATTCGACCGCGCCGGAATCGGATTCGGCCAGCAGTTCGAGTTCGAACTCGTCCTCGTCGCGCCGCCGCGCCACCGGACGCGCGCGCTGCGCCGAGAACCGCTGGGACAGCACCTGATTCGGGATCCGCCCCTCGGGTGGGACCGGCCCGCGCGTGGCCCACGGATGGGTGGTCGAGCGACGCGGAAGTTCGCTGCCGCGCATGCGCCGATCCGCCCACGGGTGTGGCAGCGGCTGGTCGGGAGCCTCGGAGTGCTCGGGCATGGGAACCTTTCGTACCCATTGGTGAGTCGGGCTCTCATTCTGGTCCGCCGCCGATATCGTCGTGCACACGTTGTTCCCGCCCCTGGGAATATGTTCGACCGTCGGGTTCGACCACCACGGCCACCGCCGACGCCACCGAATCCGGTTCGGCCACAGGCAGTTCGGGCATGTGCGGCGACTGCGCACTCACCGCCCGCCAACTCGCCGCGACATCGGCGGCCCGGCGGCGCGCCAGCAGCCAGCCGACCGTCAGCACCGGCAGCATCACCACCACGACCGCGATCACCGCGCCGCGCTGCACGATGTCGTCGCTGACCGCCATCAGCACCACCACGCCGAACAGGAACGCCAGCGTCAGCACGCCACTCCAGGGCGCGCCCGGCAGCCGGAACGCCGGCCGCTGCGCCAGGCCCTTGCGGCTCCACCACCACAGCCGCAGCTGGCACACCACGATCACCGACCAGGCGGTGATGGTGCCCAGCGCCGACATGTTCAGCACGATCTCGAACGCCTGGCCCGGGACCACGGCGTTGAGTCCGACTCCGATCAGCGCGATCGCGCCGGTGGCCAGGATGCCGACGTAGGGCACCCCCGAATCGGACATCCGCGCACCCAGCGCCGGCGCGCTGCCGTTCACCGACATCGACCGCAGGATGCGGCCGGTCGAATACAACCCGGCGTTCAGGCTGGAGAAGGCCGCGGTCAGCACGACCAGATTCATGATGGTGCCCGCGCCGTGCACGCCCAGCCCGGCGAAGAACGTCACGAACGGGCTCTGTCCGCCCACGAATTCGCCGAAGGGCAGCAGCAGGCCCAGCAGCACCAGGGAACCGACGTAGAACAGCGCGATGCGGGCGATCACGGTGTTGATCGCCCGGGGCATGACCCGCTCCGGATGTTCGGTCTCCCCCGCCGCGGTCCCGACCAGTTCGACTGCGGCATAAGCGAATACCACCCCGGTGGTGACGGTGACCAGGGGCAGCACACCGACCGGGAACAGCCCGCCGTTCTCGGCCAGCAGCCCGAATCCGGTCGGCTGCCCGTCGATGGTGAACCGGCCGCCGAGGATGATCGACCCGACGATCAGGAAGCCGACCAGCGCGACGACCTTGATCAGCGCGACCCAGAACTCCAGTTCACCGAACCAGCGCACCGAGATCAGATTGAACGCGACCACGATCACCAGGGCCACCAGCGCGATCGCCCACTGCGGCAGGATCCGGGTCGGGCCCCAGTAGTGCACGTAGGTGGCGATGGCGGTGATATCGACGATGCCGGTCATGCACCAGTGGAAGAAGTACATCCAGCCGACGCCGAAAGCCAGTTTCTCCCCGTAGAACTCGCGCGCGTAGGACACGAACGAGCCCGAGGACGGCCGGTGCGAGACCAGCTCCCCCAGAGCCCGCAGCACGAAGAACACGAACACGCCGCAGACCGCGTACACCAGGAACAGTCCGGGTCCGGCGTGCGCGAGCCGGTCCGCCGATCCCAGGAACAGCCCGGTGCCGATGGCGCCGCCGATGGCGATCATCTGCAACTGCCGGGGCCGCAACGACTTTCGGTAACCGGTGTCCTCGTGGTGCAGACCTGCGGACGACGCGGTCGACCTGGGTGGGTGGACGGCTGTCATGACACGGCCTTTCAGGTGACGAATATCATATCGTCACTCAATGTACCGCTGGATATCGGCACATCAATCCCACCGATGGGAAACCGTGGAGTAAAAGCGCAGCTCAGACCCGTGTTCGCCCGGGATCCTCGAGGTCGTCCGCGGTCGCCTTGGACAGCGGATCGGCGATGTCCTCCAACGACTTCCCCTCCGCGTCCACCCCGAAGAACCAGGCGACCAGACCGCCGCCGATCATCGCCGCGGCCCCGATCAGATAGCCGATCGCCAGCGGCAGCCGATCCAGGCTCGGATTGTCCGCGCCGCCCACCAGCAGACTGAACAGGTAGGGGGCCAGCACACCGCCCGCCCCCTGGGAGATCGCGAAGAAGAACGAGATCGCCTGCCCGCGCAGCTCCAGCGGGAAGATCTCGCTCACCGTGAGATAGGCCGAGGAGGCGCCCGCGGAGGCGAAGAAGAAGATGACGCACCAGAAGGCCGTCTGCGTCGCGGCGTTCAGGATCCCGGCGTGAAATGCCCACGCGGACAAGGCGAGTAGCCCGCCCGAGAGCACATACGTCCCGCAGATCATCTTGCGCCGCCCGATGCTGTCGAACAGCGGGCCCAGCACCAGCGGACCGATCAGATTGCCGACCGCGAACGGGAAGAAGTAGTAGCCGGTGTGATCGTCGGGCACATGATAGAAGTGCGTCAGCACCTGCGCCTCGGTGAAGAAGATGGCGTTGTAGAGGAATGCCTGGGTCACCATCATCGTGAAGCCGAGGAACGACCGGGATGGGTAGCGCCCGAAGAAGATTCGCGCCATCTGGAGATAGGACACCCGGTCCCGCTCGACGATCTCGAGCGCCTGGCGCTCGTCCACCGGCGGCAACTCCACGCCCCGGCTGCGCACGTGTTCCTCGATCTCGGTGACCGTGCGTTCGGCCTCGGCGGCGCGGCCGTGGGTCAGCAGCCAGCGCGGGCTCTCCGGGATCTGGCGGCGCAGGAAGATGATGATCAGCCCGAGCACCGGACCGATGAAGAAGCCTATGCGCCAACCCCATTCGACCGGCACGTAGTGCTCGTTGTACAGCAGCAGACTGGCCGCCGCGCCCAGAGCCGCACCGCCCCAATAGGTTCCGTTGATCGCGATATCCACCCGGCCGCGATACCGCGACGGCATGATCTCGTCGATCGCGGAGTTGATCGCGGTGTACTCGCCGCCGATGCCGGTGCCCGCGATGAACCGGAACAGGAACAGCGACCAGGCATCCCAGGAGAATCCGGCCAGGCCGCTGCCGATCAGATAGATCGCGAGGGTCAGGATGAACAGCTTCTTGCGGCCGAGTTTGTCGGTGATCCGGCCGAAGAACAGCGCGCCCACCACCTGCCCGGCCAGATACCACGAACCCATCGCGCCGACCTGACCCGCGGTCAGGTGCAGCGTGTGCTGGTTCTGGAGCAGCGAACCCATGCTGGAGACGATCTGGATCTCCAGCCCGTCCAGGATCCACGACACCCCGAGGCCCACCACGATCAGCCAGTGGAATCTGGCCCACGGCAACCGGTCCATGCGTGCCGGGACCAGACTCCGGATGATGGTGCTCGGTGTCGACACTGTGCTGTCACCTCGATGTGAACGGACGGATTCGGCTGTCGCGAGCGATGATCCGGTGGATCCGGGCAGGCTCGCGGTGCCAATGTAGTGGGTCCGCCGTAAGCGGAACAGCGGATCGGCCGCGGCGGGTCAGCCCGCAGTGCCGGTGGGTCGCAGACCCCGCCCCAGGATGAGATGCCGCCGGGGCGCGGCGGGGGCGTTCTCGGTGCCGCGCGGACGTTCGCTGTGCCGGATGATGCGCAGCGGGGGTTTGTGATCCAGGGGGGTGATCCGGTGGCGGTCGAGGTTCTCGAGCACGCGGCCGGTGGCGTCGTAGGCCACGCCCGCCCAGATCATCGAGCGCGGGCCCATGCCCCGATCCGTCAGTGTGCGAACAGATTCCGCGCAGTCGTTGAGCAGCGGGCACTCCTGGCAGATCCGCACCGCGGCCCGCCAGGAATCGGGGGTGCCGACGTCGAGGTCCCAGTCGTTGGGGCCGTCGGCGCAGGAGGGTCGCCGCGATCCCGCGATGGGCGCGGGGTTCTGGAACGTGGTCACAGGGTTCTGGAAAGTGGTCACAGCCGTCTCCGAGGGATGCCGAGGGCACGCCCGAGGCAGGCGTGTCCATGGGAGGGACGTCATCGGGGCCGATCAACGGTCCCCGGAAGCGGCGTAACAACGCCGCACTCGAACGCTAACGCACGACGGCGCGAAGAGCAATAGATTGTGCCGTCAAATAACGGTACATTGACCTACGGTCTCCAGAGACATACCGTTGACCATGGCACCGTTGGATCGCGGTACATATATTCAGGATGAGTTGGCCTTCCAGGGGGTCTGGCTGTGCAGGCGGAATACACGATCGATGAGCTCGCGCGGGCCGCGGAGATCACCGTGCGCAGTGTGCGGGTGTATCACGAACGTGGTCTGCTGCCGTCCCCCGCGCTGCGCGGTCGCATCGGCTACTACGGAACCGAACATCTGCACCGATTGCAGACCATCAGCCGGCTACTCAGCCGCGGCATGAAACTCAACGGCATCCGGGAACTGCTCGAGGCGTGGGATCGCGGTGAGGGGCTCGCCGAGGTGCTGGGCGTCCCCGCGCAGCAAGCCGCGAACGTTCCAGGACAGCAAGCCCCGAGCGTCGTCGTGCAACAGCCCCCGAACGTTCCAGGGCACCAGCCCCCGGGCGTTCCAGGGCCGCAATCCCCGGGCGTTCCAGGGCCGCAATCCCCGGGCGTCCCGGGGCAGCAGTCCCCCCGCGTACCGGGGCATTCTGCGGATGTCACCTGGCGAGCCACGGTCGCGCTCACTCGGCCACAACACACGGATCAACACACGGATCAGGACGCGACAGCCCCGCCGGACGAGACGCAGACGCACGCGCTCACCCAGGCACCTACGCAACAGACCGATCCGTACTACCCCGAGCCGCCACCCACGCCGTACCACACCGACCCCGCCGGCCGTCTCGTCGACGCCGGACTCAGTTCCGCCGAGGCACTAGCCCTGATCGAACGATTACGCGCGGACTACGACCGAATCGCCGCACAACACGTCGGCGAACTGTTCCACCGCCTGGCCGGACAACGCCGCGGCTCGGCCGGACGCCTCACCGCCGCCCGCACCGGATTCGAATCCACCAGCGAGACAGCACGTCTCGCGGTAACCCGCGCCCTGGCCGACCTCTTGGATCAAACCTTCGCCCGGCGGGTCAACCGGTAGCGCCCCACCTCACCCACGCTGCACACACCTCGCCCACGTCGCGCACACCCCACTCGCGCCGCGCACACCTCACCCACGCCCGCACCTCACCCGCGCCGCACACATCTCACCCACGCCCGCACCTCACCCGCGCCGCACACATCTCACCCACGCCCGCACCTCACCCACGGCGCACACACCCCACCCACGCCCGCACCTCACCCACGGCGCACACACCCCACCCACGCCCGCACCTCACCCGCGCCGCACACACCCCACCCACGCCCGCACCTCACCCGCGCCGCACACACCCCACCCACGCAGCACACACCCCACCCACGCAGCCCGCACCTCACCCACGTTGCGCGTAGGCGACCGCGACCTGCACGCGCGACCGCAGGCCGAGTTTGCCCAGGATGTTCGACACGTGGGTTTGCACGGTGCGCCGGGACAGGAACATCTTCTCGGCGATTTCGGCATTGGAGCAGCCCTGTGCGACCTGCACGGCGACCTTTCGCTCGGTCGCGGTCAGGGCCTCCCAGCCGGTTTCGGGTCGTCGGCGCGTGCCCCGCACGCCGCGTCGCACTCCCAGTTCGCGCAGTCGCGCCCGCACCCGGGCGGTCTCCGGTCCCGCGCCCAGGGTCTCGTACCGCGTCGCCGCCGCGTCGAGTGCGGCGCGCGCCTCGGCGGTGCGGCCGTTGCGCACCAGCATCTCCGCGAGGTTCTCCCCCGCCAGCGCGGCGAACCGGGGACGTTCGGAACGCTCGAATTCCGATACGGCCGCGGCGACCAGGTCCACATCGCCGTCGGCGAGGCCGCGGAACAGCAGCACGGTGGTCGGATCGCTCGGCGTGGGCAGGCTCGCCACCAGCGACTCCGCGGTCGCGGCGGCGACCGTGCCCTCGATGAGTTCGGCCACCCGATCCAGTGCGGCCGTCGACGGATTCCGGGTGGGCGCGCCGGGATCCGCGGCGGGTTCGGCGATCCGCATCAGATGCCGCCCGGCCACCTCGACGTGGCGGCGCAGGGTGGCCCGGATCGAGGGGGACACCTGATCGGCCAGCACGCGTCGGATCAGATCGTGCCGGAAGACCAGTTCGTCACCGTCGTACACCAGCACCCGCGCCTCGACGGCGGTGCGGATCTCGTGCCACACATCGATCAGCGAAACACCCAGGATCCCGGCCAGTTTCACCGGATCGACGCGCGGGGCCAGCGCGGCGGCCGCCTCCAGGATGTGCCGGGCCGATTCGGGCAGGAACTCCAGCCGCCGCGCGATCCGGGCCGACAGCGCGTCCGGGAGTCCGGCCTCCGGCGCGGCGGGAGCGGGTCCGTCCAGTAGATCGTTGAGGTACAACGGATTTCCGGCGGCACCGGCGATCAGCTCGTGCAGCTGCGGTTCGGGGGGCGCGCCGAGCGACCGTTCGACCAACCGGGCGACCTCGGCATCGGCCAACGGGCCCAACGACATTCGCCGCGCACCGACCGCGTCGAACTCCGAGAGCAGCCGGGGCAGGCCCGGTCCCAGCGGATAGGGCCGCATGGTCACCACGACCAGCAGCGGCATGGTGTCCACCGCGACGCTCAGCCAGCGCAGCACCGACAGGCTCGCGGCGTCGGCCCAGTGGATGTCGTCCATCAGCACCGCCACCGGTCCGTCCGCACACCACCGGCCCAGCAGATCCGAGAAGGCGGCGGTGGAACCCGGCTGGTGTCCGGGCACCCCGCCACCGGGATCACCTTGCGCCACACAGGAATTGACCGCCGCGCCCGGCGTCGACCGTTCGGCTTCGGTCGCCGCGCCGAGCAGGATCCGCATCCCGGCCCCGGCCGCCATGCCGACCGCGCGATGCAGCAGCGCGGTCTTCCCGATCCCGGGTTCGCCCTCGATCAGCAGGAACGCGCCGCCGCGCCCGGAGGCGACCCGGTCGATCAGCACGCCGATCGCTTCGATCTCCGTGCGGCGGCCGACGAGGCGGTCGGCGGCCTGCTCCAGGGGTTCGATCGCTGTCATCCGGCGTACATCACTCCTACGCTCATACGCTCTCTGCTTCGAGCGCACCGACCGCCCTGCCGAGCCGCCGGTTCACCCGCGAATTACATCACAATAGATTTATGTGGCGATTTGCACTACCCGAATTGCCGGAGCGGAAACACGAAACCAACGCCGGGCGGCGAGCGGCGGAAGATAACCTGCTCTCGCAGCTGGGAATTCCGCCGTGCGAGATCTCCAGCGGGTGTCGCCGTCACCCGGGGTGACCAGCGGGTGATCGTTCTTCCCCGCCGCGCCGCCGGGCGCTGATCCCCGGTGCCGCAGTAACTTTCATTGCAACGGCGCGTCGGCGGATCCATCCCCGGAACGCTGTCACCGGCCGGATCGCACTCCGCCACCCTTGTCACCCATGACGGCAATTACATCTCCAGAGATATATTTCCGGGCCGGTAACCGTGGCCAACCTCACCGCTGTGGCCGCTGCGGCGCACGACCCTTACAGTGGGACACCATCATTGGTTCGAACGCGGGAGGTTCCCGCAGAAGGGGCGGGTCGTGCCGATCCCATTGCGCGCCGAGAACGGCGCACCGCTGGACAACATCGCGATGGGGCTGGGCTGGGACGCGGCGAAATGGCGGCTGTTCGGCTCCCGTCCCGCCGATATCGACCTGAATGCCGCGGCGCTGCTGTTCAGCGGAGACCAGATGGCGGAGGCGGTCTTTCACGAGCGGCTCAACTCCAGCGACGGCGCGGTCCGCCTGCACGGCGACAACCTCACCGGCGACGGTAAAGGCGACGACGAGATCATCTCCATCGACCTGGACCGGCTGCCGTCCCGGATCAACGGCATCGCCCTGATCGTAACCTGTTACACCGGACAGACATTCGACAAGATCCGCAACGGTTTCTGCCGCCTGTACGACCGCGAGTCCGGCACCCAGTTCACCTGGCAGACGGTGCTGCGCGGCCCGCACACCGGCATGATCATGGGCATTCTGCTGCGCGCCCACGACGGCTGGCACTACACCGAGATCGGCCAGGGCATCACCGCGGACCATCCCCGCGAGGCGATGCCGCACCTGGCGCGCTACCTGTCCTGAGCCGACCGGCCCGACTTCTCCCGCACCACCTACCTCTCCCGCACCGGCTCGATCTTCACCACACAGCTCGATCTCCGTCACCTGCCACGCCACGACTTCCCGGATGATCCGGCACAGACACACCACCGCTTCGTGAACGATCTTGTAACGGTGTGGATACAGCGCGTCGGCCTTCCTCTAAACCGCTCTGAACTCGTGCTTTGCTGAGCCTGCTCCTTTCGCAACCGCACGTGCCAGCACAGCCGGTCGATGTGGAGGGCTCCGAAATGTCGATACCGCGAACGTCTCGACTCGCCACGATCCTCGCCGAACTGCTCTGCGCCGCAACCGCTTCGGTCGGTCTCGCGGGATGCTGGGAGGCGCCGCCCGCTCGTGCGGACTGCCACACGATCTGCGACAACCCCGCTGCTCCGGTCGGACTGCTGTCGGGTTCGGCATCCGGATCCGCGCTCGGCTCCGCGGCGCTCGCGCCACGCGCACTGGCCCGGATCCTGGTGCCGCCCAACCAGTTTCCGTCGTTCAACAACGTCATCAGCAACGAGAGTTCCTGGAACGTCTTCGCCATCAACCCGAGTTCGGGGGCCTACGGTCTCGGGCAGGCGCTACCGGCGCAGAAGATGGCCGCGGCGGGCGCGGACTGGATGTTCAACCCGGCGACCCAGATTCGCTGGGCCTACGCCTACATGTGCGAGCGTTACGGCAGTCCGGACGGCGCGTGGGCGTTCTGGCAGGTCCATCACTGGTACTGAATCACCGGTAACGTAGCCACATGACCGAGAGCTTCGTAGCACGGGCCGGGCGGATCATCGACGCGATACTCCGGGCCGATCCGATGACCGCGCTCTACGTCGGCGACCACCGGGCCGACGACCGACTACCCGACCTGTCACCCGAGGCGGTGCGGGCGCACACCGCGCTGCTGCGGGAGGCCTCGCACGTGCTGGCGGAGGTCGACGCCGAGGATCTCGGCGCGCAGGACCGCGTCGATCACGCGCTGCTCCAGCAGGAGGTGGACCGGCGCGTCTTCCTGCTCACGGAATTGCGCGAACACGAGTGGAATCCCTTGGCGCACAACCCGGGTCCGCTGCTGCACGGATTGCTGGCGCGGCCGTTCGCCCCGCCGGAACAGCGCCTGGAACTGCTCGCCGCCCGCCTCACCACGCTGCCCGACGCCCTGGCCACCGCCCGCGCGGTGCTGCGGGACTGCCCGCGCATCCACGTCGAGACCGCGATCGCGCAGTTCGCCGGGGTGTCGGCGCTGATCCGCGACCAGGCCCCGGCGCTGGCCGCCCAGGTGCCCGGCGCGCGCATCACCGCCGCGGCCGATACCGCGACCACCGCACTCACCGAATTCACCGGCTGGCTCACCGACCGGCTCGAACGCTCCGAACGCGATCCGCGCCTGGGCCGCCGGCTCTGGGAGGCCACGCTGTGGCACACCCTGGACACCGAGCTGAGCGCCGCGCAACTGCTCGAGCGGGCGCATCGGCACCTGGACCACGTGCAGGATGAGATCCGCAGTGCCGCAGGGGAACTGCTGGGCGTCGAGGCTCCCACCGACGAGACCGTGCGCACCGCGCTGGCACGGCTGGCCGCCGAACACCCCACCGACGAGACCGTGCTGGGCACCGCCGAGACCGCGCTGCGGGACGCCGAAACCTTCACCGCCGCACAGGATCTGGTGACCTTGATCGGCGATCCACTGGTGGTGCAGGAGATGCCGGAATTCGCCCGCGGCGTGGCCGTGGCGTACTGCGATTCACCCGGCGCTCTCGAAACCGACGGCGCACCAACGTTTTTCGCCATCTCGCCGACGCCGAGCAATTGGCCGGCCGAGCGGGTGGCATCGTTCTATCGCGAATACAACGACCACATGTTGCGCAATCTCACTGTGCACGAGGCGATGCCGGGGCACTTCCTGCAACTGGCCCACGCGCGCCGGTTCCGCGGCTCCACCGCGACGCGCGGGCTGTGTGCCAGTGGCACTTTCATCGAGGGCTGGGCCGTCTACGCCGAGGAGTTGATGTCCGAGCACGGATTCGGCGGTCTGCCGGTGCGGCTGCAACGGCTCAAGTCCCATCTGCGGATGACCATCAACGCGATCCTGGATCACGGCGTGCACTGCGCGGACATGTCCGAGGCCGAGGCGATGGATCTGATGCGGCGGCGCGGATTCCAGGAGGAGGGCGAGGCAGCGGGCAAGTGGCGGCGCGCGCAGCTCAGCGCGGCGCAGCTGTCGACCTACTTCGTCGGCTACAGCGAGGTTTCCGCGATCGCGGCGGCCCGTCCGGCGGGTACCACGCTGCGGGATTGGCACGACGCGATGCTGGCGCACGGATCGCCGTCGCCGCGGCATCTGGCGGCGCTGCTGACCCCCACCTGAGGGCCCCGCGACGGGTGCGCGGCGGGTGAGATGCCTCTCCCACCCAGTGGATCCGGACAATCCGGACGATCGGCGACACCCCCGCTGGGCAGGGCTTTCGCACCCCTTGCAGCTGGGAAGATCGAATTCTGTGGCCGGACCGATTGTCGTACCCGCGCAAGTCCTGTCACAATCGTGTGCAGGGTAACGATCGCCGCAGCGGCGCGCGTCATCCATCGAATGAGCACGCCGCGGGCTCAGGCCAGGGCTGACGAAAGGCGCGTCGTCATGTTTTTGCGAGTGTTCGCTCCCTCGTTCATCGTCGCTATCGCAGCGCTGGTTGTCGCGCTGATCTACGGTGGCCCACAGGCTCTCGTGGCCGCGGCGGTGCTGGGGGTACTCGAGGTATCGCTGTCCTTCGACAACGCCGTCGTGAATGCCGGTGTGCTGCAACGGATGAGCGTGTTCTGGCAGCGAATGTTCCTGACCGTCGGCATTTTGATCGCCGTGGTCGGGATGCGGCTGCTGTTCCCGCTCGTGGTGGTCGGGATCGGGGCGCACCTGGACCCGATCCAGGCGCTGAATCTGGCGCTGCATCCGCCGGCGGGCGGCGCGCACTACTTCCCCGACGGGACGCCGAGCTACGAAACCCTGTTGAACCAGGCCAATCCCAAGATCGCGACGTTCGGCGGGATGTTCCTGCTGATGCTGTTCCTCAACTTCGTCTGCCAGAAGCGCGAGATCACCTGGCTGACCTGGCTCGAGCGGCCGCTGGCCCAGCTGGGCCGGTTCGCGATGTTCCCCGTGGTGGTCTCCCTGATCGCGCTGGTGCTGGTCGCGGGCATGGTCGTGCCCGACGGTCAGGCGACCGTGGTGATGGTCGCGGGTGTGCTGGGCATCGTCACCTATCTGCTGGTCGACGGGCTGGGCGCGCAGTTCGACACCGAACACGCCGGGCCGTCGCGAGCGGTGGTCGCCACCGGGCGGGCGGCCTTCTTCGGCTTCCTCTATCTGGAGGTGCTGGACGCGTCGTTCTCCTTCGACGGTGTGATCGGCGCGTTCGCCATCACCGCGGATCCGATCATCATCGCGTTGGGGCTGGGTCTGATCGGCGCCATGTTCGTCCGCTCGATCACCGTGTATCTGGTGCGCAAGGGCACTCTGGCCGATTACGTGTACCTCGAGCATGGTGCGCACTGGGCCATCGGCGCGCTGGCGGTGATCCTGCTGTGGTCCACCGGGCACACCATCGACGAGGTGACCACGGGCCTGATCGGCGTCGCGATCATCTTCCTGGCGGTGCTGTGCAGCTGGGTGTACACCCGCAGGCATCGCGGGCAGGACTCACATCCGCAGGGCACCGGGCGCGACTCCGAGGAGGACGACCCAGCCCGCGCCGCCGAGCCGACGATCGCGGAGCAGACCGCCACCGAACAGAACTACGAGGGCGACGACGCGGCCCTGCACCTGCACGGCCCCGAACTGCGCCAGAAGGTGCCGAACCCGTCCTCCGCCAACGGATTCGGCCTGCCGCGCGAGGCGCTGCCTAATTCGTCCGCGCAATAACCCCGCGCAGATACGCGGCCTGCCCGGCGTGCTGGAGATCATCGGATATCACGCTGACCAGCCGCACCCCGAGCGTGACCGGCGGATCCCACCGGGTATCCACCACCCGCGACAGATCCGCATCGGTCAGCCCGCGCACATAACGCAGCGTCTGCTCGTGCACCGCGTCGTAATACCCCGTCAGCAACTCGGCCGGGGCCTGTAGCACCGCCACGTCGTCGGCGGAATCCCCGTATCCGGTAGCACTCGGATCGATCGGCAACCCGAACCGCTCGAACCACCCGTCCGCCGTCCACACCTGCTCCACCCCCGCCACATCGGCAATGTGATCGTCCTGCACCCGAGTCAGATGCCAGACGAGCCAGGCGATCGAATTCGCCCCCGGATCGACCCGGAAGTTCAACGCCGCCTCCGCGAGCCCGTCCACCGCCTCGTGCACGACCTCCCGCACCCGCTCGAACCCATCGATGAGAACCTCGGCACTCGTCGTCACCCTCGAACTCCTTGCCCCACGTAGGAATCTTCCACTACCCGCGACCGTACTCAGCCCCACCGACAAATTCGCCGGGACGGACCCCCGCGCCGACACAGGTCGCCGCCGCCAGCGAAGGAGTAATACCGGGATCACCGGAGCGGGGGAAGCAGATCAGGCAACCGGCGTCGGCATGCCGCCACGTCGAACGCCAAATCCCCATAGGCAACCGATAATTCGGCCAGTCGACGCCACGAATACCGCAACTCGTACTCACCCGCGTCTCGCCGGAGTGCGGCATGGGCATCCACCGACAACTGCGCGATGCGATCGACCACCATCCCGACGGTCTCGGTATGCAGGCTCGCCGCCCCGTGCGCGATCGGCATCCGAGCGGCCACCCAGCAATCGATCTCCCGCACCGAACATGCTCGCGCACTGTCGATCTCATCCCGCACAGCCCCTTCCGCACCCACCCGGGCACGATGCAGAGCGCCCAACTTCTGCGCCGCCCGGAGAACCGGATGCGGAACCACCACACTCCCCGCACACGCTTCGAGCAACATGTCCTTCGACGGCAACTTCTCAGCCACCCGCGCTCACCCCCGAAAACCGTTCTCACACAGCAGATCCCAGGCAGGACGACCCGTTTGATCGACAGTGCACCGACCACCATCCTCGAACCGCACCGGCCACACCACATGCCCAACCGCCTCGACCGCCGTCAACCCGAGCAAGCACGACAGCGGCACCATCTCCCCGACCGCCTCGGCAACCCGCATCGCAGCCACAGCCTGCTCGAACGTGAGCGTGCGCCCCGGCAGAAACGACACCACCCACCCGCCACACCCCACCGATCTCGCATGATGATCGCTTCGATCACTGACGATCCGCCGACTGTCTACCACCTGCACTGCCATCGCTCCTCGATCCCCGCCGGGTAGCCCCCGGTCCGAGCAGTTCCTCGCCTGTGACGGCCGCCACTGACAAGTTGGTATCGTATACCAGGATTGAATACTGGTTGCGATAAATGGGATTGGTTAGCGGGAACCTGATAGCGTCGTAAAGCGCCATCGCGTGAAGGAGGGGTTGATCGTGAGTTCCAACTCGCCCACAGTTGCCAGGTGGGAGCTGGCCATACGCCTGCGACAGCGACTCGAATTGATGGGCGTCAAAGTCCCCGCGCTCTGCAAGGAGGTCGGGTTCACGCCGGCGTACTGGTCGCACATGATGACCGGCCGCAGCGTGCCGACCGAGGACAAGTTGCGTCAGGTCCTCGATCAGCTCGAGTTCCCGGCCGACGAGTACCCCGATATGTTCGAGTTGCGCACGGCCGCAAAGGAAGCTGGGCGCTGGTCCCGCTTCTCGGCACTGTTCGGCGATGAGCTGATGCGCCTGTTCGGCCTCGAGCAGGGGGCACACAGCATCCGTGGACACGAATCCGCACTCATACCCGCGATGCTCCAGACCCCGGACTACATCCGAGGCCTGATGACCTCGCCGTACGGGGTGCGTTCAACGGTCGAAGCCGACCAGTACACCGAAGCACGCCTCATGCGCCAGGAAAGACTCACCGGGTCCGATCCACTGCACTTCACCGCGATTCTCACCGAAGCCCTTCTCCTGCAGCATCCTTGGGGTGCACGTACTCAAATCGCGCAGCTACGCCATATTCGTTCCCTGATCGAGGAGCATCCGGCAACCATCGACGTCCGTGTGGCACCGCTCGGATCACCCGAATGCGTAGCTCTGGGTGGGACGGTCTTCCTGATCGACTTCGCCAGCTCTCGCCTGCCCACGGTCGCGTGGTACGACAACGCGCTGTTCGGGCAGGTGGTGGATGACCCCACCCAGGTCCGGAACCTCGGATATGTCTTCGACAATGTGCTCGCAGCCGCACCGAGCCGAGAGCAATCTTTCGCCCTCATCGAGGCCACCGAGACTCGACTAGCATCGCAGACATGAGCGTCACGAACACGGATCCGCGCAAGAACGGCTGGTACAAGTCGAGTTTCTCCAAAGAGGCGGCGTCCTGCGTCGAAGTGTGTTTCGCCGACGACATGGTCCTGGTCCGCGACAGCAAGTACACCGGGCCCGCAGCGGATCAACCGATCATCGCCGTCCCCGCCGCACACTGGGCGGAATTTCTCGACGCTGCACTCGACAACTCCAAGGCGTCCAACACATTCGGCGTCCCGAGCACCGAACACAACGACCACACCGGCACCGTCATCCTGCGCGACGCCGTCGGCACGGAACTGGCCTACACCGCCCGCGAATGGCAAGCGTTCACCGCCGGAATCCGCGCCTCGGAGTTCACCACGGCCTGACGCGCGGGCGTCGTGGGACCAGCGACAGCTGCGCAGAAGTGCAACAGGTTATCGCGCAAGCGGATACCGCGTTCCTGAACGACCGATACGCGGCATGACGGTGCGTTTGTAGATACAGTCGCGTGGTGGGGAATGAGTGTCTTATCTGCGAAAAGCATGGTGGCATAGGCCGTTTGGTCGGCCCGGTAATCTACGCCGATGATTTGGTTGTCGTGACGCACCGTCCACTCTCCGAGGGTGTGCCGATGCCCGGCTACCTGTTCGTCGAAACCGTCCGTCACGCACCGACCTTGGCTGATCTGAGCGATGCCGAGGGTGTGGCCGTTGGCTGGGCGGTTCGCCGTGCGGCATACGCGCTACGTACTGAACTGTCCCCTGATTACGTGTTCTCAGCGATCACGGGGCGTAGCGTCGCGCACTTCCATCAGCATGTGTTCGTACGCCCCGAAGGCACTCCCGACACTGTGAGCTGGTTCGCCTCCTGGAGCGACGGGCCGCATGTCGATGAACCTACGTTGGCCACGCTGTGCGAGCGGCTCGCCGTACATTTCACGCAGGACGAGGTACCGCTCTAGTTCTGGGGCGTTCACTCAACTCGGCACTATGGAATGTTCCGGCCGCCACCATGATCGGACAGCGCGGCAAATCTGGAACATGTTCCGCAAGCCGCGCCGTCCTGATCAAGGACGGAGTCATCGGCGGCAGCCGTCGGACTCAGTTGGAGCCCCGGGCTCGCCGACACGCTGTCACCGGCTGGGATCACCCCTCTCGCCGGCCTGACCCTGGCCGACCTTCAACAGGCCTGGCACACGGACCGAACTGAAGAAATGCCATCGCTTTGAGACTGGAGACGACCGCCACGGCATGAGACTCCGGAATTCGCGCCTCGGAGTTCACCGCAGCCTGATGCGCGGGCGGCGTGTCGGCTTCTGCGCGTGCCTGTGCCCCGGAGGAGCAGGCTCTCTCCGGGTCAGGCTGCGATATCGCCGGGTCTTCGTTCGCGCAGCCAGCGTTGGTGTGCGGCGCGGTCGCGTTCGCGGCGCGTGTGGATCTGTGCTACGACCTGGGCCAGTAGATCTCCTGCGCGATGGCGGTGGTTCACTCGTGGGGTTGCGGTCGGGTCGATATGTGGTGGCGCGATCCATGCGGTTCTGCCTGGGAATTGTGAATTCTCGTCCAGGACAACGGTTTTCCATCCGGTATGGGTGTCGTTGATCAAGCCGTGGCAGTGATCGCACGCCAATACCAGGTTCTCGATATCGGTCGGTCCGTTCTTGCTGTAGTCCCGCACATGATGCACCGCGCACAGGGATGCGGGGGCATCGCATCCCGGACGCGAACACCCACCCAATGCCGCGACCAGCGACAATCGTTGTGCAGGTGAGGCCAAGCGCCGCATTCGACCCAGGTGCAACGGCAGACCGGCATGATCGAACACCGCCAGGTACGGGCGCGACCGCTCGGCCAATCGCAACGCCTCGGTGATCGGCACCGTGCCGCCGGTCGCGGTGGTCGCGACCCCGGACTCGCGTTCGACATCCTCGAGGCGCATCGTCAACACGGTCGTGACCGGCATCCCGCGATGCGAACCGAGTGCGCCGGTGTCGACCAGCGACCCGAGCAGCAGGGTCAACGCATCGTGGGTTCGTTGGGCCGGGGTGCGTGTGTCGCGTCCGGCGGCCTCGGCGATCAGGTCCGGATCCACATGATCGACCTCCGCGCCCGGACTCGCCGCATCATCGGGGTTGCCGACACCAGGGCGGGCGTACTTGGCCAGGACCGGATCCAGCAGCGCCCGCAGGACCGGATCGATGTCTCCGCTGATCGGGGACATTCCATCCGGGCGTTGCCGACCCACGCGTACCCCGCGCATCCGGGCACGATCGGTCTCGTCGGTGATCGTGCCGTCCGGATCCAGATGCGCGAGGATGCGGTCCCCGACCTTGGACACATCATCGGGCGAACCCGATCGCGCGAACTCGGCCAGAATCTGCTCCGCGGCCGCGCGATCATCCGCGTCGGCTCCACGGGGGATTCGGGTCATCACCCCGGCGACGCCCCGCACATGTTCGACCGAGACATCTCCCTGCCGCAAAGCTGCTGCGGTGCACGGTAACTCGGGCTCCCGTTCGTCACCGGCCATGTTGGAGAAGACGCCCACCTTCGCGGCCGCACGCACTCGCGCGCCGGCTTCCGCGTGCGACAGGCGCAGGGTTTCCATCAGGAACCGTTTGATCGTCTTCGCGTCCGAATCTGCCGGGATCGATCGGGAATCCACCTCGATCAACGCCCGATGCTGCACCGCGGCCAACATCCGCACCGCGCGCTCCACCCCACGCAACAAATCCACCAACTCGCCATCGGCCAACGGCGTCAACGAGCACTCGACCAGCTCCCCGACATCGCTCAGCAGCGCCTCCGCACTCGGCCTCCCGATCTCCACCCCTATCGAATCCATGTTCGAATTCTACCTCGAAACGCGCCCCGAAACACCCGTCGACCCAATGTGAAATCAAAATCTTCACCCTGGACAACCGACCCAATCACCGCTGCACACAACACTTTTCACCGAGATGGTCCAAACAAGCGACTGATAGGTTGCGAGCCCTACGACGAAAGCCTTTCGGCGACAATCTAATTGGATATTTGGAGGCTTATGCAAAAGTCCCGTCGCGCGAGGCATCATTGCAGGTCAGGGTGTCGGATCGCCGAGTTTTGCATGAGCCTCTTATATGGATGCGAATCTCTGTGATCGAAAGTCGTTCCACAACATACGATTACGATCATCGACTGGCCCCGCCCCAATAGATCAGCAATGTGATCGTCCCGCACCCGAGTCGGATGCCACACGAGCCGGACAATCAAAATCCGCACCCGAACCAACCCCGAAGTTCAACGCGCCTCCCGAGCCCCTCCACCGCCCCGTGCACACCCTCCGCACCCGCCCGAACCCATCGATGAGAACCACGACACCCGTGGCTCCCCCGAACTCTTTGCCCCACAGAGGAACCCTCCACCACCTCGTACACGATCTCCCGCTCCCGCTCGCACCCGCCGACGAGAACCTCGACACCCGGGGCCACCCCCGAACTCCTCGCCCCACAGAGGAACCCTCCACCGCCCCGTGCACGACCCCTCCCGCACCCGCCGATCAGAACCTCGACACTCGCGGTTCCCCCGACCCCCTTGCCCCACAGAGGAACGCCTACCGCCTCGACCGCCCACCCCGCCGTGGACGAGAGGGCCTACCGCAACAGATCTGCAACGTCGGGATGCACTGCGGCCAAACCTTGATCGAACGTGGCGATCTTTCCCTGTCGCATCCGGGCGAGCTGCGCAAGATAAGCGTCTGTGACCTGACGATGCCCGATCACCAGGTCCATTCTCACCCCATCGAACGCGATGGTGTCAGGCCAGAACTCATGCCGTTCGTGGTCTGTGACATCGGCCAGGACTTCCAGCGCAGTACGCGTCTCTCGCCCCTCCCGGAGCAATATCCGCAACAGACTCCCCTGCGTGATCGGGCACGTGGCGAAGTTGTCGTCCAATTCGCCGAACCACATCTCAGCCGCATCATGATGCACATGATTGGTGACAACCAGCGCGATCAGGACGTTGGCGTCCAGAAGAACAGTCACTCGTCCTCCAGCGACCGAACATCCTCCGAGGTGATCACCCTGCCGAGCGTAACTGTTCGCAACCCTGTCTTCGGGCTGCGAACAGAGTCACCACCACCCTGCTGACGCAGGCCACGCCTGATGAGGACACTGACCGTCTCACTCAGAGAACGATGAGTGTCGCGGGCGATCGCAGTCGCCTGTCGGTGCAGATCTTCGGGAAGATCGATCGTGGTTCGCATCTTTACATCATAACATCATGATGCATTGCCTTGAGAGCGTCGGCCGGAGGTGTGGGCGGCGGGGATTAAACTCGGCCGTATGAAATCCCGGCCGTTGACGCTCGTTCAGGATGATCTCGTCGAGTACGAGAAGGCGATGGCTCGGATGGTGGAGTTGGTCGAGCAGCGGCAGCGGGACGAGCGGGCGGATACGTTGTGGTTGTTGAGTCATCCGCAGGTCTACACGGTGGGGCGGCGGACGCCCGATGAGCATCTGCCGGATCCGGGGCATCGGATTCCGGTGGTGGAGACCACGCGCGGGGGGCAGCTGACGTATCACGGGCCGGGGCAGCTCGTGGGGTATCTGATCGTGAAGTTGGGGCAGGGGGAAGGGGTGGTGGATTACATCCGGGAGGTGGAGTTCCGGTTGATCGAGGCGTTGGGGCGGGTGGGGGTTGTGGCCGAGCGGCGGGATACGCCGCCGGGCGCGGAGCTGTTGACGGGGGTGTGGACCAAGGCGACGGGGCGGAAGATCGTGTCGATCGGGATGCGACAGAGTCGTGGGGTCACCAGTCATGGGTTCGCGGTCAATGTGGATGGGGATCTGGAACCCTGGCAGTGGGCGGTGGCGTGTGGGCTGCCGGAGGTGGATATGACCTCGGTGCGGCGGGAATCCGGTGTGGGGACCATGGATTCGGTGCGGGGCGTTGTCGCGGAGGCGTTCGAGGCGACGCTCTAGGCCATCAGCACCGAAGCTTCCCAGCAGTGGTGATTCGCGGCCGGAGAAAGCCCCGGTCGCGGACATATTCTGCTCGGTGTGGATGATGTGCCGTACGCCCGACTCAGCACCGCTGAGCGTGAGCGTGCGCTGTACGAACTCGCCCATCATCTGAGTGTCGGGCGGTTGCATCCGGCCGAGTTCGAGGATCTGACGATGCGCGCAGCGGCCGCGACCAGCCGGGCCGAGTTGGCCGAGTTGCTCGCCGAGTTGCCGGGGCAGGCGCCCAGGCCCTCGACCGAACCGCCGCCGCGCCCGCTGGCGGCGGTCGCCACGCTGTCGGCGCTCGTGGTGCTGGCCGCGATCGGGATGAGCGCGATGGCGGGAAATTGGTTGTGGCTGTTGACCATTCCGGTCGCACCGATCGTAATCCTCGGTGTGCGAGGCATTGTCGCGCGCCGGGCCGCCTGATTCGCCGAGGGAGTACCGATATGGCGTGGTTCGACCGGGAGTTCATCGCCGTCCCCGAGGCCCGCAAGAATCAGCTGGTGTACAAGTGGCCGGATGTGAACATCCGCCGGTACTCGCGGGCGGTGGTCAATGCCGACGAGATGGCGTTGTTCGTCAAGACCGGGCGGGTGGTGGCCACCATGGGCCCGGGGCGGCACCGGGTCGACGCCGACGAACTGCCGGTGCTGGGCGCGCTGGTCGACTCGGTCACCGGCGGCAACTTCTATCGCGCCGAACTGTACTTCGTCTCCACCCGGGAGTTCCCGGGCGTCAAATTCGGTGGGAGACTTGCCGATATCGTCGACCCGGCCAGTGAGCAGGTGGTGACGTTGCGGGCGTTCGGCGAATTCGCGCTGTCGGTGCGCGAACCCGAACAGCTGATCACCGCGCTGGCCGGAACCACCGACCTCACCGACCCCGCCGCGGTGCGAAACTGGTGTTCGGAACTACTCCTGAAATCCATGAAAGTGACCATCACACAGGGGATTTCCGGTGGCGAATGGCCGGTGCTGGGGTTGCCCGCGCACCTGCACGTCATCGAGTCGGCGGTGCTGCGCCAGACCAACACCACCCTCTACGAATACGGTCTGCGCATACCGCGCATGGGCAATTTCGACATCACCCTGGCCCCCGAGGACGCGGACCGCCTCAAACGACTCGCCAAGGACAAGACCTACATCCGCC
Organism: Nocardia macrotermitis; assembly: GCF_009604405.1. Lineage (GTDB taxonomy): Bacteria > Actinomycetota > Actinomycetes > Mycobacteriales > Mycobacteriaceae > Nocardia > Nocardia macrotermitis. Next base: position 27,055 of record NZ_WEGK01000024.1, on the reverse strand, counting down.
TCACCGGCGACTTCCAGCGTTACGCCGCAGGAGAATTGGCGCTCGACGCGGGCCACGGACTCGCCAACGGCACCGGCGGCGGTGGCGGATTCCTCGGTGCCGCCTTGGGCCTCAACGCGATTCAGCAGCACACCGCCGCTCCCCCGGTTCCCACGCAACCCGCCGCCACACCCACCTGCCCGTCCTGCCGCACCGCCAACCCCGAAGGCGGACGGTTCTGCTCACACTGCGGCGAGAACCTCGAATCCCATGAGCCGCAACACTGTACGGCCTGCGGACACCAACTCGCCGCACTCGCCAAATTCTGTAGCGCCTGCGGCATCGCCACCGGACGCTGACACACTCTCCGAGTAAACCCGCACCTGACCAATCAGACTGCGCAACATACCGATCGGGCCGCGCTCGGTGTGCGAGGCGCGACCCGATCGTAGGGCGCTGTCAGTCCAGGATTACCGCGCCGGCCTCGCCGGTGCCGACCAGGCTCCGGAACTGCCGGGCCGCTACCGACAGCGTCGCGAGATCCTTGCTGTCGCTGGCGAAGATGTCGGTCAGGGCCGCGCGGGCGCGAGCGAGGCGGGGGCGGTTGGTGGACTCCCAGTAGGTGATCTTCTCGGTGGGGGTCTCGGTGGGTTCGGTGATGGTGAGGACGTCGATGGTGAGGGAGCGCAGGGCGCCGTAGAGGTCGTCGCGGACGGCCAGGCGGGCCAGGGCCTGCCAGCGGTCGCCGCGATCCAAGCCCGCTACCTCGGTGAGCAGGCGTTGGATCTCGAAGCGTTCATCCAGGGCGTAGTAGAGGGCCACCACCTCCGGGGCGTCGCGGTGGGTGATCTCGGCGATGTCGAGCACGTCCAGCAGGGAGAACCGGTGGATGAGCAGGTACACCTCCTCGGCCAGATCGCGGGGTGCGCCGCGATCGATCGGCCCGCGCGAACGCCGCAGCAGATCCTTGGCGAGCGGGCCGGGCTGCCACGCGGGCACCGAAAGGGTGCGCACCCCTTCCCAATAGCGGGCGATATCCGCGCCGATCGCGATCGGTTGCGGGCGGTGGGCCAGCAGCCAGCGGCAGGCGCGATCGAGGGTGCGCTCGGTCTCCAGCTCCAGTTCGTCACGGACCGCGGCGGGCATCGGTGTGGTGCGGATGCGCTCCCACAGCGAGTGCAGATCGAAGATCTCCACCGCCGCGGTGAAGGCGCGCACGGCATCGGCGGCATCGGCCCCGGCCTCCTCGGCCAGCCGGAACGCGAAGGTGATGCCGCCGTAGTCGACCATCTCGTTGACCACCGTGGTCGCGACGATCTCCCGACGCAGCGGATGCTTGCGGATCGCGGCGCCGAACCGCGCGCTCAACGGTTCGGGGAAGTAGCCGGGCAGCCGCGCGGCGAACGCCTGACTGTCCGGCAGATCACCGGCCAGCAATTCCTGTTTGAGCGAGAGTTTCACGTGGGCAAGCAGATTCGCGATCTCCGGGGAGCTGAGTCCCTCGCCGAGTACCGCGCGTTCGCCGAGTTCGGCCTCCGCGGGCAGCGCCTCGAGCGCGCGGTCCAGACCGTGCCGGACCTCGAGGTCGGCGATCAGCCTGCGGTGCACTTCCAGCATCGAGCGGGCGTCGCTGCGGGACAGCCCCATGCAGAAGTTCTGCGAAATATTGTCCCGCAGTACGAGTTCGGCGACCTCGTCGGTCATCGAGGCCAACAGCGGATCGCGTTCGTCGGCGGGCAGTTCACCGGCGGTCACCAGACTGTCGAGCAGCACCTTGATGTTGACCTCGTGATCCGAGCAGTCCACACCGGCGGAATTGTCCAGCGCGTCGGTATTGCACTTACCGCCCTGGCGGCAGAACTCGATGCGCCCGTGCGGGGTGAGCCCCAGATTGCCGCCCTCGCCGATCACCCTGGCCCGCAAGCGATTCGCGTCGACGCGGACCGGATCGTTGGTCTTGTCACCGGCGTCCGCATTGGACTCGCCGGACGCCTTCACATAGGTGCCGATACCGCCGTTCCACAGCAGATCCACCGGCGCGAGCAGAATCGCCCGAATCATCTCGGCGGGCGACAGCGAACTCACCCCGGGAGCGATCCTGAGCGCCGCACGCACCTGCGAACTGACCGGAATCGCCTTGGCCGACCGATCGTAGACGCCGCCACCGGCACTGATCAGCGACTCGTCGTAGTCCGCCCACGACGACCGCGGCAGCGCGAACATCCGCTCCCGCTCCGAAAACGACGACGCCGCATCGGGATTCGGATCCAGGAAGATATGCCGATGATCGAAGGCGGCCACCAAGCGGATGTGCCGCGACAACAGCATGCCGTTGCCGAACACATCACCCGACATGTCACCGACACCGACGACAGTGAAATCCGTTGCCTGCGTATCGATATCGAGCTCGGCGAAGTGCCGTTTCACACTCTCCCACGCCCCCTTGGCCGTAATCCCCATGGCCTTGTGGTCATAACCCGCCGAACCACCCGAAGCGAACGCGTCACCCAGCCAGAACCCGTACGACTGCGCGACCTCGTTGGCGATATCGGAGAACGTCGCCGTCCCCTTGTCAGCGGCCACCACCAGATAGGTGTCATCACCGTCACGCCGTACCACCCGCTCGGGCGGAATCACCTGTCCCGAAACATGATCCACGTTATCGGTCACATCCAGCAGCCCCGAGATGAACGTCCGATAGCAGGCGATCCCCTCGGCCTGGGCAGCCTGCCGATCCACCACCGGATCACCCGTCGCGGCAGGCGGCTGCTTCACCACGAAACCACCCTTGGCCCCCACCGGCACGATCACGGCGTTCTTCACGGCCTGAGCCTTCACCAGCCCCAGCACCTCGGTCCGGAAGTCCTCCAGCCGATCGGACCACCGCAACCCGCCACGAGCCACCGACCCGAACCGCAGATGCACACCCTCCACCCGAGGCGAATACACGAAGATCTCGAATTGTGGCCTGGGCCTGGGCAATTCGGCAATGGCATGCGGAGCGAGCTTGAACGACAGCTGATCCCGCGCCGCGCCGTTCTCGTCGCGACGGTAGTAGTTGGTGCGCAACGTCGCGGTGATCAGCCCGAGGAACGCTCGCAGAATCCGATCGGTGTCCAAACTGACCACGGCATCGATGTCGTCCTGCAACCGCCCCGCGACGGCCGCCGCCCGCGCCGACGCCACCGCGGGCACGCCCTCGGGATCGAAGTAGGCGTCGAACAATTCGGTGAACCAGCGCGCGGCCACCGGATGGGTGGACAGCACCCGGGTGATATTGCCCAGCGTGTAGGTGAAACCGGCCTGCCGCAGATATTTCGCGTACGCGCGCAGCACGGCGATCTCCCGCCAGCGCAGTCCGGCCCGCAGTACGAGTTCGTTGAGGCCGTCCACCTCCGCGCGCCCCGACCACATGGCGGCGACGGCGTCCGCGAAGCGTTGCCGCACACCGTTTTCCGGTCCGGCCTCATGCTCGGCGGCACGCGCCAGCTCGGCCTCCAGATCCTCGTCGACCGCGCCGCGCAGCATGCCCGCCGGGGCGCGCAGCCCGAAATCGTAGATCCACCGGGTGCTGCGGCCGGGCAGTTCGATCCGGTACGGCCGCTCGTCGACCACCTCGACCCCGAGGCTGTGCAGCAGCGGCAGCACCCGGCTCAGCGAGACCTCGGCCCCGACCACCAGTAGCGTGAAACGCCATTCCCCCGAGGGTGATTCGGGATCGCGGTACAGATCCGACTCGACCTCGCCGTCGGCCAGCGCCTCGAGCCGCCGCAGATCCGCGAGCGCCCGATCGGGTTCGTACTCCTGTTGATAACCGGCCGGGAACGCGTCCGCGTACTCCCGGGCGAGAGCCGCGCTGATCGCCGGAGCACTCGCGGACGCCGCGACCAGCCGATCGGACCAGGTGCGGGTGGCCTCGAACAGCGCCTCCTGGATGCGGTCGCGATTGGATTCGGAGATGTCCACCGGCTCGGCCGCCGGGTCCCGATGCACCGTGAAATACGTTACGGCCAGGTCGGATTCGGTGACGCGCACCGAATAGGTGATCCGGGTGGCGGCGAACTCGGCGGCCAGCACGTCCTGCATGGCGCCGCGCACCTCACCGGAGTAGCGGTCGCGCGGCAGGTAGACCAGGCAGTGCACGGTCCCGCCGCGGTCGTCGCGGCGCAGGAACAGCCGAACCTGGCGGCGCAGACCGAGATTCATGACCGAGGAGACGGTTTCGAACAGTCGCCGCACGTCGGTGGAGAACAGCTCCACGCGCGGAAAGGTTTGCAGCACTTCGAGCATCGCCTGCCCGGAGAAGGAGTTCAGGTCCAGCCCGGCCCATTCGATGACCCGGTGGATGCGCCGCGAGATCAGCGGGATGTCGAGGATGTCCTCGTGCGATCCGGTGACGGTGAAGGTGCCGACGAAGACGTGCTCGCCCGGCATGGTCTCGGGCACCTCGGCGACCGGCAGTTCCCGGCCCGGATCCGCGACGCGCACGAAGCACAGGTCCGCCGCGCCCGGCAGCATCGAGTCGATGGATCCGCTGGTCAGCCGCAGCACCGGGGCACCGGCGAGCCGACCGGCCGCGGGCACGCCGACGCCGTGGCGCAGCACCCCGAGTCCGGTTCCGGTGGCCTGCCGCAGGTCGGCCTCGGTGGCCGGATCGGTCCGGGCGATCGGGTAGAAGCCGTAGCCCAGCACCGTGCAGTGGCCGTCGGCCATCCAGCGCAAAAGCCTTGCGCTGTCGTCGATCTCGACGTCGCCGGCCACCCGCACCATCCGGTCCAGGCGGTCGGCCAGCGCGGCCATGGTCCTGGTCATCGGGGTGGTGTCGTCGTTCACCCGACGCAGTTCCTCCAGCAGCGGCCCGAGCGCCCGTTCGATGCGGTCCAGCAGTTCCGGATCCGCCGAAGTGTGCAACTGGACGTGGATCCACGACTCGGCGGCCGCCGGACCGGGCCGGGCGTCGCTCGCGCGCGGCGCCAGCCCCTGCAACCGGCCGACGGTGTCGCGGGCGACGTCGAACACCGGATGCACGACCTCGGCGATCTCGGCGCCCAGGCGGCGCAACGCCGAGGTCAGCGTGTCGACCAGCAGCGGCATATCGTCGTTGACGACCTGGATCGCCGGGCCCAGCCCGCTGCCGTCGTCGGGCCGGTACACCCGGGTGATCGCGACGCCGGGCTGCCGCACGACCGCGAGTTCGAGGTGATGCCGGAAGATCCGTTCGGCGCGATCGGTGATGGTGGGGGCGGCGGCGCCGCGTTGGATCCAGCGGAAGTACACCGCCTCCAGATCGGTGGGAGCGTCGCGGAAGCGCTTCAGTGGAATCGTCTGCTGGGTGACTGCCGACATCGGCCCGGGCCTTCCCTCAATTACGAGACTCGTCGGCGGCATCTATACGCCGCTAAATAACGGTACATAAATTAATGGGACGTAGTCGATACAGGTCTATCCCCGCGGTTGGGAAGTGGTGTCGCGCAACCTGTGCGATATCACCGGATCAGACCGGCGCGCACCAGGAAGGTCTGGGCGGCCATCCGACTCGCGAAGGTCCCCGTTTCGATGCGCAGCCCGGTGCGGGTGTCGGCATACCACACGGTGTTCGACGGGCCGACCCCGACGAAGACCGCGCCGTCGGCCAGCACCGTCGCACCCGCCGCATGCCAGCGCCGCACCACGTCACTCACCTGATCGACGCTGTCGACCTGCACCGACAGCGGCAGATCGCGACCGCCGGTGAGACCTCCCGACAGCAGCGAATCGGTCCCGGTGATGACGCAGTTGCCGACCCCGGCGGCCGGGCACGACGCGGCCGACCGCACCACCTGCGGCAGCGCGTCCACCGGATTCGTCCCGGGCATCGACGGCAGCCCACCCGAACACGACCGGATGAGCAGGAAGGCCCCGAGCCCCATCGCCGCGAGGATCACCGCGACGGCCTGCCAGCTCAGCTTCGGCAGCATGGTGTCGAACAAACGCTGCACATTGTTGGCGACCGTCGCCGCGCCCTTCACCGACTGCATCGTGTCGGTCGCGACCCGCGCGGTGTCGGCGAGCGCGTGTTCGGCGACCGTCGCCCCCTTGGCCGCCTCGGTGAGCATCGAATGCCCTTCGGCGGCAGGAGAATTCGCGGCAGGTGAATTCGTGGCCGGAGTGGTCAGGGGCGCACCGCAGTGCGCGCACTGCGCCTCCGCGGCGTGGTTACGGTGCGCGCAGTACTGGCAGACCAGATGGGAGAGGCTCAATTTCCGGTGATCACAATCGAGGAGATGGCGGTGATGTTGACCGAGGGGTCGCCCTTGGATTCCAGGATCGTCAGCGTCACCTTGGAGGCCCGCACCGGCGGCGAGAGCGTGGTGACCACGAGCGTGCGCTGGTCGAGGGTCTGCTGGGTGTAGGTGGTCAGATTGGAATCGTTGAACTGGTACGACACCCGGCTGACCGTGCGGAACTTGCTCCACTCGTCCGCGCCGTCCGCGCTGACGCCGTCCCAGCCGGGCACGATGCCGATCGAATCCACCTCGTAGGTCTTGCCGAGATCGATGGTCAGCACCTGCCCGTCGACCTTGTAGGCCCGCGCGCACGACCAGGCTTTCCCGGGCTGCCCGCTGAAGGCGTCCATCGCATCGGTGCTGCCCGACGGGCAGTGCGCCCGCGCCGAGCGCACCTGGATCGTCGCGGACGCGGCCTGGGTCGGCGTCGGTTTGGCCGAGGAGGTCTGCGGCGCGGCCGCGACAGGCGTGATGACGGCCAGCTGATTCGTCTGCTTGTCGTCCCCGCCGGTCGTGGTGACCAGCACGATGATCAACAGCACCGCCAGCACCGCGGCCACGGTGAGCGCCACCTTGGGTTTGCGCAGCTGAACCAGCACGTCCCGGCCGAATCCGGCAGCCGGAGAGGCGTTCGACGCGGTCGGCGGAGAGGGAGGTCGCGGACTTTCGGGCGGCGGCTCGCTCGGACTCTCCGGCGGCGCACTCGATCTGTTCGCCACCCGACCGAAGTCCGAGGTGTATTCCGGCCCACTCGCGCCGCTCGGCGATTCGCCGTTCAGCAGCGCCATGATCCGATCGGAGGCCCGCGGCCCACCCGACGCGCGACGCGGATTCGGCGCGGTGCTCTCGGGTTCGGGGTCGGGCAGCAACTGCGACGCCACCGGACGACCGGCGGTCTCACCCGAGCTCGCCGACGGCACACCGACCGCGGCACTCACACTCGACGACACACCCGTCGCCGGGGCCGACACACCTACCGCGGGGGCCGCGGCCTGCCCCGAACCGGGCCCGGAAAGCAACGCTTCCAGAACCGCGCCGCGATGGCGAATGAATACATCTCCCGGGTCCGACTCGGACATCCTCGAATGTTATCCGGCCGGGCCCACACCAGGAATGGACGATTGTTCCCGCTGGCGGGAATATCCCGCCGCGACGGTCAGGATTTCCCGCCGCCGGTGACGAAATATTCGGGCGGCACATCGAACACCCGCGCCAGCGCGATAATCAGATCGAGCCGCGGAATCGCCTCGCCGTGCATCAGCCGATACAGCCCCGATTGCGAGACCGGCACATCCGGATAGGCCAGCTCCAAATGTTGTGCCAGCGCGTACAGCGTCAGTGACCTGGTCGTTCCGTCCTCGGTCGAGACGACGGATTCGGAAATCAAATCCGACAACCGGGCGGAGAAAATGACCGCCGCGGCCTGCCTCGGGCTCAGCGCGTCGTCACCGTCCTGCTCCTGGAGCGTCGTGCCCTCGGGAAGAACCGCACCTCCCTGCACATCGACGGCATCCGCCTGAGAATCCATTACCACATTGATAGACATTACCGTTCCCTCCATTCACCGCACTCGAGATTTATCGGGTAGCGGAACCGTTGTGGATACCTCGAGCGCGGCGTCCGGCGGGGACATCGCGGAGGAGGCGGGCGGACCCTCGAAATAGCGGCTCTCGCCACGCGGTTCGATCAGTTCCACCCGCACGGTGCGCATCGGGATACCGACGTCGACCGAGGTCGCGCTGACCTGATCGATCGACAGGTCCGCCGACCGCCGATGCGGTGTACCGGGCTCGCTGATGGTGACCGTGGTGTGCGCCGCGGACACCCGCGGCGGCATCTGATCGAACACCGCGATCGTGGCGGGCGCGCCGTCGTCGGGAGCCGGATCGTTCCCCGTCTCCGCCGGATCGGCCAGCCGCAGCGACATCGGATCCCCGACCACCGACACCAGCTGCGACCAGCGTTGCGGCCGAGCCGAATACACCTCGACATCCGCGCCCACGACCATCGCGCGCAGCACGATCTGCTGGGCCACCGGCAGTTCCGCGTGCACGTCGATGGTGCGGCGCTGCGGGTTGTAGTGCGCCGGATCGAACAGCGGCAGCGCCAACGTGTGCCGAGGTTGTCCGCTGATCGCGCCGAGGATCTGGCCGTTGGGGCCGATGGCGATGGGCAGTTCGGCGAGCAGTTCCGCGGGGGCCAGGTCGTCGCCCGAATCGTCGCCGGGCACGTCGCGGGTGGAGGTCCCGGTCGGCAGCGTCGCCAGCATCGCGACCGACTGGCGGCCACCGAGCGGACGCAGATAACCCGGCGGGGACATCGTCGGCGCGGGCCCGACGCAGCGCACCAGACCGCGCGAACCCAGCGCGCCCCCGGCCAGACTCACCACCAGCGTGGTGCGGCCCCGGTTCCAGGTCCAGCAGTCGTCCAGACCCGCGCCGTCGAGCCTGGTCCAGTCGATCAGATAGCTCGAGACGAACCGGCCCGGCACCGAGGATTCCAGATGTCCCCACCGCTCGCGCAGATCGGTCAGTTCGACTCCGGCGTGCAGCAGTCTGGTCGCCTCGCGCACGGCCTCGGCCGGGAGCGCGTGGGCCGCGGTGCCACGCTCGCGCAGTCGACCGGCGATCCGGTGGGCTGCGGTGGCCAGTGCCCGGGGCCCGGACACCGCGACCGGGCCGCGCCGGGTCAGGGCGTCGAGATTGCGTTCCTGATCGAGCCGGACCACCAGCCAGGTGCGCCGGTCCCCCACCACCGGATGCGGGCCGATCAGCTGGTCGTACAGCATGCTGTAGCTGCTGGCCGACCGGACCCGCTGCGCGGTGGTGACGATGTCGATATCTATTTCCAGGCCGTACTGGTGGAGCATCGGCAGCAGCGCGTCGACCGGCACGGTGTCCTCGGTGTAGAGCGAACTCTCGCTGATCACCGTGGGCAGGTCCAGATTCGGCGCGAGCTGGATCATCGCGACCAGGGTGGCGCCCGCGTCGTGGATACCGCAGACACCGGCCGCGACCGTGACGTCCTGCACCGACAGCGGATCGACGCGATCGCGGGCGCGGGCCGTACGCCCGGTGCGATACCCGGCCCAGTCCAGCAGCCAGCGGGCCGCGGTGCGCCCGTTCACCCGGACGATCACCGTGGTCAGCAGCACCGTGACCACCGTCGGCGCGATCCACCACGGCAGCCGTCCCCAGGCCCCGGCCAGCACGAAACTGCCGCCGACCACCACCGTGGCCACCGGACCGCGCTCGAGCCGGGCGACCCCGAAGATTCCGACGACCCCGACCGCCCCGCTCATCGCCTTCTCCCGAGCGCGGAACCGGCGTAGTTCGCGCCCACGCCCAGCAGTACGGCCAGCAGCACCACGATCGACGCGATCACCGCGGGCCGATAGTCCTTGGGGCGCACCGGTTTCGGCATGGGCAGCGCGGACCAGCGGAACAGCCCGGTCGGCGGCTGCGGCGGCGTGCGATAGCTCAGCGCGGCCAGCGGATCGATGACCCCGGCCCCGACCGAATTGTCGATACCGCGCGCGGGCGCGTGCGCCGAGGCCGTCAACCGCGCGGTGATCTCGCGCGGCGTCTCGTTCGGGAATCGCGAACGCAGCAGCGCCGCAACGCCACTGACGTAGGCCGCGGCGAACGACGCACCGCCGACCGCGACCAGTTTGCCGGGCTCCCCGACGCCGTTGATCAACCGGCCGCCCGGACCCAGCGATTCGATTCCGGTGCCCGGCGCGGCGACCGACACCCACGGCCCGGTCAGCGAATCCTCCATCGGCACACCGTTGGCGGTGGTGAACCCGACGGTCAGCACGTCGGGGGAATACCAGCCCGGCGTCGAGATGGTCTTGACATCGCGCCAGTTCCGGGAGTCGCCGGGACGTCCCGGATCGATGGCCGGATTCTGTTCGCAGCCCGAACTTCCGGTGTTCCCGGCCCCGGCCACGATCAGCGCGCCCCGCACGTGCACCGCGTACGCGACCGCCGCCATCAGCGTCGACTGATCGACGCGCGCGTCGGAGGGCAGGCAGATCGGCAGCGACACCGAGATGACCTTCGCCCCGAGATTCGCCGCGTGCGTGATGGCGCGGGCCAGGGTTCGCACTTGAAGTGTCAGGCGCACGTTCTCGTCGGAGGTCCCGGCCATATCGGTCTCGAACGCGCCGGACTGGGAGCGGATCGAGATGAGCCGGGCGTCCGGCGCGACGCCGGTGAACCCGTCGGCGGAATCGGCTGCGCCACCGATGATTCCGGCGATCAGCGTGCCGTGCGCATCGCAGTCGGACAGGCCGTTGCCGCCCGCCACGAGGTAATCCCCGCCCGCGGTCAGATGCGGCAGCCGCGAACTCGGCGACACCCCGGTGTCGAGCACGGCGACGGTCACACCGGTTCCGGTGCTCAACGCGCGCGCCCGCTTCAGATCCAACGCCTGTTCCGGCGGCGGTACCTGGGACAGATCGCTGTCGCGCAGCACGCCCGCGGCCACACAGCCCTTGTCCTGTTTGGTCGGGATCTCCGGCCCCGGATTTCCGTCGGCGGGCGTCGCCCCGAGCACCACCTCCGGCGGATCCAACGCCTGGGCCGGCGCCGCGACACCGGCCAGCACCAGCGCGACCAGCGCGGCCGCGGGTAGCGCGAGCTTCATCAGATCGCCCGCATCGCCGTGTAGACGCCCATGATCCAGAACGCGATCACGGGGACGAGCAACACCAGCGCGTACTCGATCAGATCGATCACCCGTCGGGTGACCGGCGACAGCCGCTTACTCGGAAGTTTCAGCGCCGCAACACATCCCGCGCAGGACGCGGCGACGACCAACAGCGCGACCAACAGCCGGGCCGCGGCGCTGCCGTAGGCATCGATCAGCACGAAACCCACACCCGTCACGGTGACGACCGCCGCGGTGAGCAGCGAAAGTGCTTGCGCGCGATCGGGATACCAGCGCACCCGCAGCACGAGGATCCCGGCGACGGCGGCGGCCAGCACGATCTCGCGGATACCGCCCGGACTCGCGGCGGCGGTCAGCACACAGGAGACCGCCAGCACCGCCGACATCGCGGCGATCAGGCCGCGCAGGCTGGTCACCGCCAGCCGGGCGCGGCCCTCGATACCGGATTCGCTGTGCTGATACCGGAGTTCGGGATCGTCGGCGGGATCGTCGGGGTCGACCTCGCGGGCCGATTCGGCGTCGAAGATATCGGCCAGGGTGGCGGGCGCGACCTCGTTACCCGGGTCGGGCAGGTCCGGCGGCCGGATCCGGGCGGCCAGTACCGCCAGACGCGGGGCCATGGTGAGGCCGACCAGTCCGACGAAGGCGGCGGCGCCGGAGATCTGCCCCACCGACACGTCGAAATAGGCCAGCGGCAACGCCAGCACGGTCACCATCGCGCCGGTCACCGTCACCGCCATCAGGGTCGCGATGCCCTGTCGGGTCAGCCGCAACATGGTCGCGGCGGCGACCGCGGCCACCACCGCCCCCGCCGCCACATTGGCCGCGGCGAATCCGCCGACATGCCCGTAGGCCGGGGGCACCAGCATCGCGCCACCGGCGAACAGCAGCGGCAACGCGGCCAGCGACAATCCCAGGCAGATCGCGGGCGCGGCGCGGCGGCGTCCGGCCAGCAGCGCCGCACCCCAGCAGATCGCGCCGAGCAGCAGCGCGGGCAGCCCGCACCACAGCAGCGAACCCGCACGCGTCCAGGACACCGACAGCATCGCCGCCGTCGCGATCGACCCCGCGCCCAAGGCGGCGAGTCCGGCGATTCTCGTTGTCGCGGCGTCGAATTCGGCGAATTCGCGTTCGTTGATCTGGGCCAGCGCGTCGGTGATGTCCTCGACCACCGGGGTGAACATCTCCGCCGATTCCACCACCGACAGCATCAGCACCGCGCCGTCCACGATGTCGTGATCGGCGAGGCTGCGCCAGCGGGGCATCGGCGGTTCGCCGGGACGCCCGAGGCTCCACTGGCCGGTCGGCGGGGTGAAGTCGACGGTGTCGTCGTCGATCGAACGGGCCAGCACGGTCAGCAGATCATCGATGAAGGTCTCGATGGTGAACTTGGTCGGCACCACCACGTCGACCTGGTAGGTCGCGACCATGACCGCGACGCGGGCGCGCGCGACCTCCGCGGAGGGTTGCGTCGGAGCCGACGCCGGGGCGAACGCCGTGCTCATCGCCACCCGCCGCGATCGTCCGGGGCGGCCGGATAACTCGGGAAGCCGTCGGCCAGCGCCGCGGCGAGTTCCTCGAACGCCAACGCGGTGTCGGCGTCGAGCAGGCGCAGATCGATCTCGGCCCCCTCGCCCAGGTGCGGGTCGTAGGGCAGGATGCGGGTGGGCCGCTGCGCGGAGGCGAACAGCTTCTCGATATGGCCCACCTCGACGGTCGGCCGGGCCGCCTGATGATGGGTGATCGCGATGATCGATTTCGCGATGAGATGTTGCATCCCTTGGGAATTGAGCCAGTTCAGGGTCGCGACCGCACCCTTGACCCCGCCCACGGTGGCCGGGGTGACCACCAGCACCGCGTCACTGGTCCGCAGCACCGTGTTGGTCACCGAATCCAGTACACCCGTACCACAGTCGACGAGCAACAGGTTGTAGTGCCGCCGCAGGATCTCGACCGCCGCGCTGTACTCCTGCCCCGAGAGCGCCTCGGTGGCCTCGGTATTCCACGGCGACCCGATCACCGCCAGATCGGACTCGTTGACCGAGGTGAACGAGTGCACCGCCGAGAACGCCTCCAGATTCCCGGCCCGCGCGAGGTCCCGCAGGGTCAGGCCGTAGGGATGACGCCGGGTGCGGGTGGGCAGGTCGCCGAAGTCGGGATTCCCGTCGATCGCGACCACCCGGTCCGGGCGCAGATCGGCGAAGGTCGAACCCAGCGCGGCGGTGACGGTGGTGCGGCCGACGCCGCCCTTCACGCTGATCACCGCGATCTGATAGGTCGAGGTCAGCTGACGACGGATGCGGCCGCGACGCTCCTCGGTGCGCTGCTCGGCCGGGGACAACCCCAAATTGAAGCCGACCTTGTTCAACGCGCCGCGCATACCGCTCTGCGACTTCAACTGCGCGCGGCGGGCGGCGGCGATATCGGCGAGCAGATCGGCGGAGGTCAGCGCGGCGGGCATCACCTCGATGCGGCCGGAGGCGTCCCGGGCGGTGCGCTCGGGCGGACGGGTCGCGGGCAGGGACGTGGTGGGTTGCGCCGCGGGCCGGGCGGTCTCGGCGGAATCCGCGGATTGCCATGGCCTGCTGACGTTCTCGGCCGCGACACCGTAGTGCGCGCCGGTGTTCTGATAGCTCACGGTCGGTTCGGCCGCCGGTGGCGTGCTGCTCGTCGCCGGGGGAACACTCGCCGATTCCGGCCCGGTCCAGGCACGGCCGGTGGCATCGGCCGACGCCGCCGGGAACGCCTGCCCCGGCGCGGCGGTCACCGCTCCGGAGCCCTCGGCGCGCGCGGGCGGTTCCGGCGCGCGCGGCGGGGTGGGCGCCTCGGGGCGGCCGGTGGAGAAATGCGGCGCGCCACCGGTCGACGCGGCCTCCGGCAGCGGGGCGCTCGGCCCTTCGATCACACCCGATCCCGTCTGTTCGGGGATCGGCGCGAAGAAGGCGTCGTATCCGCCCCGGGCCCGGACGGACTCGGTCGCGTGACCGTTCGTACTCGGTGCTCCGTTCATTTCCCTCATCCTCTCGAAAAGCCCAGCGGGACAACCTCAGCCGCTTCTGCTGGTGTCGAACCAGCTGCGGCCGGGCAGTAACTCGACCAGGGCCCTGACTCCCGCGTGCAGGGCCGCGTCGTCCCCCGGCGCGTAGTTCACCCACGCCTGCCCGTCCATCGCCACACTCGGCGAGGCGACGAATCGGCCGGACGGGGTGTCGAACACGCTCATACACACCTCGGGCTGCGCGGCGCTGCCGTCGTGATGCTCGACCATCACCACTTCCGCCCGCCGCCACACCTCGCCGAAGACCCGGCCCAGCACCCCGGCGGTGTGCGGCGTCGCGCCCAGTTCCAGCAGTCCGCGACGTTGCTCGGACGGTTCGGACAGCACCTCGCCGAGTTGGTCGGCCGGTGCGGTCAGCGGTTCGAAACGCAGCGCCGGACCGGGGCCCAGGGCCGTGGTCAGCGCGGCGGTCACCGTGTCGAGCTGGCGGTCCGGCCGGAACACCGGCTGGATGACGACGTGGTCGTCGCAGCGGATCGCGAGGACGTGGCTGTCACCGGTACGCACCAGCGACAGCCGCAGCACATCCCCCGGCTCGCCGTCCGGCTCGAATGCCATGATCCGGGCCGCCAATTCCACATCCGGCCGGTACAGGCACCGCACCCAGTGCTCGACCAGCGGATGAACGGTGCCGTCGCGGAGCACGCCCACCTCGGTGAGTTGCTCCGCGACGACCTCGTGCACCCGATCCCGGTCCGCGAGCCGAAAGATGTTCGGCAGCAACGCCAGTACCGGCGGATAGGAATCGATGCCGACCAGATGTTTCAGCAGCAGCGCCGCATCGACGTTCAGGTCGACGGCGATCGGATCCTCGTCCACTCCTTCGCTGATCCCCGGCGCGGCCGTCAGATCTGGCCGAGGTTGAAGGTGGCGCTGACGCCGTGGTCGGTCTCCCGGATGATCTCGACCGCCTGCTGCACCTTCTTGTTCAGGTTCTGCAGGTTGGTCTCGTAGTCGTTGATCAGCTTCTGCAGGTTGGTCAGAATCGTCTGGGCGGCATCGCCACCCTGACCCTTGAACCCGTCCTGCAACGCGGTCCACATCTTGCCGAGGTCACCGTTGGTGGTGTTCATACCGCCGACGATGCCCGACGTTTCGACCGCGGCGTGTTCGACCAGTGCGTAATTGGCACTGATCACACCCGTCTGTGCTCCAGCCATCTGGTATCGGTCCTTCCGATGGAAAATAGTGGGGTGGTGATCGGCGAGCGATCAGAAATTCGTGCTCACCTTCGAGAAATTGGTGTTCTCGGAGGTGTACTGACCGGCGTCGTCGGCCGCCGCGGCGGCCTGACCGACCAGGTCGGCCGAATGCTGCGCGGCCTCACTGAATTTCACGTGCGCGGCCCGCAGCGGGTCGAGAATTCCGTTCTCCAGGTAATTGGCCAGTTTCTGGGCCGAGGAGATCGCATTCTGGATGGCGGTGTCGGTGGCAGCGCCGGTCTGCCCGCCGAGTGCCTGATTCCAGGTGGTCTGGTTGGTCTGCAATTTACTGATGTGGCCCATCAGTTCACCGTGGCACGTCGCGGTCTGCTTGGCACCGTTGATCAGATGGTCGGGTGTGGTGAGAGTAAGCGCCCCTGCCATTTCCTCATTCCTTTCGCGGATTTCTTGTCAACCCCGGCTGGATCACCGCGGAAGTCTGGTGGATTTCATTCGTGGTATTCGTCGTGGTGGTCGTCGTCGCGATATTCGATGACGCCGACCAGCGGCACCGATTCCAGGACCGGCACCTCCTGCTCCTCCCCGGGCGTGATCACCCGGGACGCCCGCGTTTCCTCTTCGTCCCGGCGACGCCGCCGCATCCGCGCCTCGGGTGCGGTCGCGCCGCGCGGCGCCAGCGGCCGACTCACCGGTGTCTCGGCCTCGGCCAGCGACGCTCCGAAGGCCCGTCCGCCGGACTTCCAGTTGGCAGGCATCCGGTATCCGGTCGAGGCCCCGGCCAGCGAACCCAGTCCGCCGCGCGTCATCCCGAGGGCGACGCTGCTGCCGACGCCGCCGTGCAGCGCGGACAGCGTGGGTGAGGTGCGGGTCGTGCCGTGCAGGCCCGAGTGGTTCGCCGAGTTGCCGTCGTATCCGTTCGTCGAATCGGTGTACCGGCTCGGATCGACCGGGGAGTTCGTCGGCTGCGAGGTGTCGGTCGGGGACGAGGGGTCGTTGGTGAGGTTGTTCGGGTCCGTCGCCTCGGTGTTGGTGGGAGTGCTGGTCGTGGACTCGTGGGTGCTGCTGGAACCGTCGCCGAGAGTGCGCAGCGACGACGAGCCCGGGGTGACCGACCGCAGCGAGCGCGTCACCACATCCCCGACGGTCGAGGAGTTCAGGTATTCGACGGTCGTCATGGAGGTCAGCTCGGGCCCGGCCGGATTGGTGACGACCGGCTGCCCGACCACGGGCGTCGGCAGACCGGCCAGCACCGGCTCGAGCGCCCCGGCGTAGCCGACCATGACGCCCACGGCCGCGGCGAGGATCGCGATGCTCTCGGTCTCCATCAACAGCAGCAGCGGCGCGGTCGGAATGCCGGAACATCCGGCCAGCGCCACCGCCGTCTGCCTGGCCTCGAATTCGATGAGTTCGGCCTGCACGACCGCCATCGCCTGGCACGCCGCGTCGTACGTGACCTCGGCCTGTATCAGCAGCGACGAGGTCGTCAGCGCGACGTCGGCCTGCTCACGCAACGTGTTCGCGTTGATCCGGAAGGCCGTCTGCGCGGTGTCGGAGGACGGTCCGCGCCAGGTCTCCCCCATCTGGGTCATCGAGCCGTCGGTTCCGGCCGCGGCGGCGTGCAATTGCGCCGCGATCGCCGCATAGGCCTCGGCCGTCGCGTGGATCGATGCGGTTCCCGGCCCGATCAGCAACTGCCCGATAATCGCCTGCGCGGTAATCGCGAAGAAATCGAAGGGCAGCATGGGATCAGCGTCCGCAGATGGGCGTTATCGGATCCGAGAAATTCGACGACGCCGTGACCGTGGCGCCGCCGAACAGATCGGTGACGATGTAATCCATCGCGATAACCGGTAGTACCGCGGAGGCTTCCACACCGCAGCCGACCATCTCCAGCGCGCTGGGAAAGAAGGCCATCGCGTGCGTGAAGGTCGCCAGCGGTATCTGCGCGCTCACCACGTCCGATCCGGGAGGCGCCGCAACGGAGATCGGCGCGCCCGCGGCAATGGTTTGCATGGCGGTGGTCTGGACCGCGCCCAGTTGCCCACTGATGACCGGGAGATGTTCCGGAGTGATCTCGAGAGACATGGAATTCTCCTAACAACGGCTGCCGACTCGGGAGGAGTCGTACATCAAGAAAGTTAAGGCATTCCCAACCTTGGGGATATCGCGCAAATGGCTTCCCACCTGCGGTTCAACCCTCCGGCGGGGTCCAGGCGGCCTGGACCAGATCCTTGCGCGAACGCAGCGGTTCGACCAGGATTCCGCGGCCCACGGGCTGTTTGGTCGCCTTCACATCGCCCAGCAGCACACCGTCCAGTCGCGACCCGTCCATGACCAGGCCCGACGAGTTCAGGTTCTTCATCTGGCCCATCACGTTGTCGTAGAGGGCCATGTCGGCCTGCGCGATATTGCGGGCGGTGATCAGGTGCAGACCGGTGTCGCGGCCGTCGACGATGATGTCCTTCAACGGGTCCAGCGGATTCATCTGCCCGCGCTGCGCGACCATGTGGTAGTCGTCGATGACCACGAAGATCTCCGGCCCGGTCCACCAGGACCGTTCCTTGAGTTGCTGGGCGGTGACGTTGTCGGGCGGGCGGCGGGTGCGCATCTTCGCGGCGAACGGCGGCAGCCCCTCGATCAGGTCGCGTTCACCGTTCAGGTAGCCGATCAGATACTCCTGCGGCACCGCGTCCATGTGCTGACGGCGGTAGTCGATCAGCAGCACCCGCGCCTGATCCGGGGTGAACTGCCGGGTGATGGATTCCAGGAACGCGGCCAGCACGGTCGACTTACCGCAACTCGGCGAGCCGACCACGATGAAGTGCGGCGACATCCCGAAATCGACCGTCGCGGCGCTCAGATCGGACTCCCGCAGCCCGAACGGGATGACCAGACGCTGTGCGAGCGTGGTGGGTTCGGGCCGGCCCGCGCGGACCTCGTCCAGGCCGATCGCGGTCGGCAGCAGCCTGACCTCCGGGGCCCGCCGCCCCGGATAACGCTCGTTCAGATGCTGGATCGCGGCCGCCAACCCGGCCGCCGCGGAGTCGGCATCGCCTACGCCGTCGATGCGCGGCAGCGCGGTCATCATGTGCAGCGCCTCGTTGGAGATGCAGCGTCCGGGCCGGTCCGGCGGAATGGCCGCGACGATCGCCCGGTGCGGGCCGAAGACGGTGTCGGTCAGATCGCCGAGCCGCATCTCCAGCCGGGTCTGCAACAGATCCTTGACCGCCGGGCGGATCGCGGCCCAGCGAGAACTGCTGACCAGCAGGTGAATTCCGTAGTTGAGGCCCTGCAGCGCGAGCAGTTCCATGACGGGCTGGTACTCCTCGTAGTACGGCCCGTTGGGTGAGAAGCCGATGTCCCAGCCGTCGATGGCGAAGAAGACGTCACCGTGGATGTCCCCGCGCGCGGTGATCTCGGCCGAGTCCCCCGGCGACGCGCGCCGCCGCCGGAATTCGCGCATGGAGTCGATGCCCAGATCCGCGAACATCGCCTGGCGGCTCGCCAGCAGGTTCGTGATCAGCGCGAACGTCCGGCGGATCCGGTCGCCGTCGCGGGCGGCGGCGACCACGCCGACGTGCGGCAGATTCCGCAGCCCCGACAACCCGCCGGCGAAATCGAGACAGTAGAACTGCACCTGTTCCGGGGTGTGGGTGAGCGCGGCGGACAGGATGAGCGTCTGCATCGCCGTCGACTTGCCGGACTGCGGGCCGCCCACGATCGCCGCGTGCCCGCCCGCCGCGGACAGATCCACCGACCACACGTCCTGACGCTGCTGGCGCGGCTGGTCCATGATCGCCAGCGGTATCCGCAACGACCCGGCCTGCACGCCGCCGACCAGCCGTTCCAGCGTGGACGGCACGCCCAGGGGCGGCAGCCACATCTTGTGCGCCGGACGACCGTGCCCGGCCAGCTGCTGCAACACCGTCTCCATCACCGTCACCGGTTCGGTCTCGGGCGTCTCGGGCACGATCGGTTCGGGCCGCGCGATCGGTTCGGGCCGGGCGTTCGCGATGTGCGCGGCGGTGAACCGCTGCGGCGGCCGGTAGCCGCCGCCGACGCGGCGGGCGCGTTGCGCGCTGGCCGCGGACGCCTGCGCCGGCGCGGTGTATCCGGACCCGACGTACGCGGCCTGGAAACGTTGCAGATCCCCCGCGCCCGCGCGCAGATATCCCGAACCCGGTTTCTTGGGCAGGTGGTAGGCGTCGGCGGTGCCGATCGCGTCGCGCGAATCGGCGGTCTGGTTGGTGCGCAACGCAACTCGATACGACAGGTGGGCCTCGAGCTCACCCATCCGGTTGGCGGGCACCTTCTGCGAGGACAGCAGCAGGTGGATGCGCAGCGACCGGCCCAGCCGCCCGATCGCGACGAACAGTTTCGAGAACGTCGGATGCTGTTCGAGCAGTTCGGCGAACTCGTCGAGGATGATCAGCAGGGTCGGCAACGGCGGCAGTTGCGCGCCCTGTTCGCGGGCCCGCTCGTAGTCCGCGACGCTCGCGAAATTGCCCGCGTCGCGCAGAATCCGTTGGCGGCGCGCCATTTCGCCGTTGATCACGTCTTCCATACGGGTGACGAGATCGGCCTCCTCCTCCATATTGGTGACCACGGCGGTGACGTGGTGCAACCGGTCGAAGCCGAGGAAGGTCGCGCCGCCCTTGAAGTCGACCAGCAGCAGGTTCAGCACGTCCGGCGAATGCGTCGCGACGGCCGAAAGTACCAGTGTGCGAAGGAATTCCGACTTGCCCGAACCGGTCGCGCCGATGCACATGCCGTGCGGGCCCATGCCCTCCTCGGCCGATTCCTTGATGTCCAGGTGGACGACCTGTCCCGTGGGATCGTGCCCGAACGGGATGGTCAGGCGCGCGCGGTCGCTGTCGCGCCGCCGCGGCCACTGCCGTTCGGTGCGGATGCTGCCGGGATCGGGGATGCCGACCAGGTCCTCCCACGAGGTGCCGCCACTGGCCTGTTCCGCGGCCACGGCCTCGACCACCGTGGACAGGCGGTACGGGGAGATGCTGCGAGCCAGCGCGGTCATCCCGGTCACCGACATGGTGTCGGCGGTGCCGACCCGGCGCGGGCCCCGCGAGGTCACCTCGTGCAGGCGCAGATCCTCGGCGACCTCGAACGTCATCGCGCGGGGCAGATTCTGTTCCACACTGCCCAGGCGGATCCAGGTGCAGCCGTCGATACCGGAGATGTCCCGTTCGGTGACCGCGCCACCGACGTCGACCAGCAGCAGGAAGTGGGTGCGGTCCAGGGTGGGCTGGGTGTTGGCCGAGAACGGGCCGCGATTGAGTCCGGCCAGCACCTTCGAGCGCAGTTCGGCGACGCTGCGGTAGACCATCCGGCTCGACCCGATCGCGTCGGTGTCACTCGGATGCTGGGTGTGCGGAAGCCATTTCAGCCACGCCCATTCCGGCGCGTCGGGGCTGGACAGCACCGCGGCCACCGCCACCTGATCCGGCCCGTGCAGCACCGCGACCTCGGCGATGATCGCACGCACCAGACCCGCCGCAGCGGCCGCGTCGCCTTCGAAACCGACCTGCGGTGACGACAGCAGATTGATCGCCACGGGCATCCCGCCCACGGTCGAATACGCCTTCGCGAAGCGCGTCACCTCGACCACGCCGACCGGATCCAGATCGGAGGTCGGCGCGGCCTCGGGCACGATCACCCGCACCTGGTTCGCGATCCGGCCCCGGCCCACCCGCACCCGCAGGAACTGCGGGCTCGCGACCTGCACCTCCCACATCCGGGTGCCGCCGACCAGCCGCGACACCTCGGCCGGGCCGGGATGGGTGTACCGCAGGAACGTGTACAGCTCGGCCTCGGCCGCGTGCACCGTGCGGCGATTGTCCGCGATCGACCGCAGATAGTCCTTGCGTTCCTCGTTGAGCCCGGCCGCACCCGCCGGGCCGTTCCCGCCGAGCGCGCCGCCCATCATCCCGAACATGGACACCAGCATCATGGCCGGGAACATCAGCGAGGTCGGTGACATGGCGCCGCCGCCGCGGAACATCATCACCATCATTCCGCCCATGCCGGCCATCATCACGACGGGCATGATCATCCGCAGTCGGGACGCCGGGACCGGCCTGGGCAGTTCGGTGGGCGGTTGCAGGCGCAGTTCGGTGACCGCGGGCGCCTTGGGCCCGCGCACCGCACGGGCCGGACGCACGAAACGTCGGGTGGCGGTCATGCGGTCAGCCTCCGTTCTGGGTGGGCAGCCCGATGGCGGCCTTGTCGACCGTGACGCCGTCGTGCTGGATGCGCGCGTCCTTCTGGGACAGCGCGGGCCCGACCGCGAACAGCGACACGATGCTCCACGGCGCTGGTATCGGCGAACGCAGGCCGAGCGCGGACAGGGTCTGATCGCTGTTGCTGGCGGGCGGGACGTCCAGGCCGTAGCGCACGCCGCTGTCGGAGATCCAGAACAGGCCCTCGTGCAGCGGTGAGCCAGGATTGGTGCCGGTCACCTGGACGAACCGGCCGACGGTCGCGTCCACGAACGCCGCGTCGGCGGTGCCGCCGTGCGAGACCGGTCCGGTCACCAGACTCACTGCGCGACTTCGCTTTTCGGGCGAGAGCGGCAGTTGCCGACCGACGATCAGTTCGGTCGCCGCGTTCGGATCGCCGTTACCGCGCGACCAGTGGTAGCAGGTCACCGTCGAGCGCGGATCCACGATCGTGACCGGACGGGACGGGAAGGTGTCGGTGCCCGGCCAGGCACCGGGACGCAGATTCGCCGCGACCACGTCGGGTCCGACCGACATGGTGGTCACCGTGCCGTGCGAGTCCGCGTTGCGGATCATCGACGCCAGCACCGCGCTGATCCGCACCAATCCGGTCTGCGAGGCCAGATAGTAGGACGCGCCGCGATCGGGTGTGGACATGGTCAGCACCGAACCGACCGCGATGGTCAGGCCCGAACTGAGCGTGGCGACGGTGCCCGCGCCGGGAACGTCGGGCACGCGCAGCGGCGGCACCTCGGCGATCGCGTCGACCAGGCCCTGCGACGCGGTGATCACCGGCACGGTCGGATCGATCCCCAGGGCCAGCGTCACCGCCGAATCGCCGAGATCGATCGCCGCCCGCACCACGCCCTTGTCCCGGTCGTCGTAGACCAGCCAGGTGGTGGAACCGTTGCGCAGCAGCCGGGCCGCGCCGTCGGGGAGGGTGCGCGCGGTGGCGCCGTCGACGGTGAGCGCGCCGGAGATGACGGTGGTCTGCATGGGCGACCACGCGGTGGTCGGCAGTCCGGTGGACGGATCGATCGGCGCGGCGGCCCCGATCCGCGCGGTATCGCAGACCGCCCAGGACGAATCCCGGCTCCCGTCGTCGATGATGGTGCCGGGCGCGCCGGGAATACCCACCCACGGCCCGCGCGGATATTTCGCGATCTCCTCGCTGGAGACCGGCGTCGGATTCTCCGCGGCGCCGGTGATCAGCCGGGCCGAGGTCAGGTTCAGCGCGGGATACAACCGCCCGTCCAACCGCACGTACAGCGCGCCGGAATCCTTGTCCGACACGATGTTCGCCTCGGCGACCTGTTTCGCCGGTTTGAAGAACGCCAGCACCGCCGCGCCCGCGACGAACACGCACGCCAGCGCGATCCCGATCGACAACGCCGTGGACCGCCCGCGCTGCGGATCGTCGACCATGGACGCGTCGCGGCGCACCAGGGCGTGCTCGATCCGATGCAGCAGGAACCGCCACCCCGAAATCTGGTGTTTGGTCACCACCCGGAAGCGTGCCACCGGGTCAGCTCGTGGTGGTCGGCGCCAAACCAGCCAGCGCGGCGGTGATGTCGGCCGCGTCGATCGTCATCAGTTCCTCGTCGGTGAGCGCGGCCACGTTGACGTTGTCCTTGGTGAAGCGATAGTCGCGTTCGGCTTCGGCGGCCTCCACCACGTTGCGCACGAATCGGCCGTTACCCGCGAGGTCGATCAGGCGCCGACCGTTCCGGGATTCGGTGGCCAGCTCCACGCAGCGTTCGCGCAGCACCTCCCGCGCCTGCGTGGAGAGCATCGAATCCTTTTTGCGCGCAATGACATCCGCGATCTGCACGAGTTCGTCGGCGCCGTAGCTGGAGAACTTGATGTGCTTGGTGAACCGGGATTCCAGCCCGTCGTTGGACGCCAGGAACCGGCTGATCTGATCCTCGTATCCGGCGATCACCACGACCAGTTTGTCGCGGTCGTTCTCCATCCGGGCCAGCAGCGTGTCGACGGCCTCCTTACCGAAGGCGTCACCGCCGGACAGGCCCTCCTGGATCAGGGTGTACGCCTCGTCGATGAACAGCACACCGCCCAGCGCCGAATCGATCAGCGCGTTGGTCTTGGGCGCGGTGTGGCCCAGGTGGGTGCCGACCATGTCGTTGCGGGAGACCTCGATGACCTCGGAGTTCTGCACGACGCCGAGCCCGGCCAGGATTTTGGCGATGACGCGGGCGATGGTGGTCTTACCGGTGCCGGGCGGGCCGGAGAAGATCATGTGCTGGGATTTGGATTCCACGGCGAGACCGCGCTGGGCCCGGACCTGATCCATCACGATGATCGATTTCGTGCGGTCGATCTGTTCCTTCACCGAGTCCATACCGATCTGCGCCATCAGCAGTTCCGAGGCTTCGGCCAGCAGGGATTCGCGTTCCTCGCGGGCCGCGGACGCGGCGGCCTCGCGCGGATCCGCACCCGAGGTCGGATCCCACTGGTCGGTGCGGGAGGCCAGCAGGTCCGGCGTGGTGACCTCGAGTTTGAAGGTCTTGTCGCGGACCGCGCGCTGCCATTCCTCGCGTTCGGACCACAGGCCCGAACCCTGCAATCCGCCCAGGATCCGGTCGGCGGTCTCGTGATCGCCGTTCTGCCGGTGCAACATGCCGAGCAGATAGTGCGCGTCGGCCCAGATGTAGGACAGGTTGCCCGAGGAGCTGTCCTCGACGATGCGCTGCGCCCGGGGCATCGCCTCGCCGAATCGGCCCAGGTGGGCGAGCGAGGTGGCGGCCATCAACTCCGCGCCGATGTCCAGCAGACCGTCCTCGAGGATGGGTTTGGTCTTGCGGATGTCGATCACGTCCGGCCAGCGGTTCGTGCGGAAGTACAGGGACATGCGGACGAAATCGGAGACGTCGTCGCTGGGCACCTGGTCGAGGATCGCGGTGGCCTCCTGCCATTCGCCGCCCTCGGCGTAGGAGCACGCCTGCGCGATCGCGATCTGGTCGCGGTCGGCCATCGCGACGCGCAATCCGTAGACGCCGATCTCGACCTGACACCAGAGTGCGCGGTCGGCCAGACCGGCGCGCTGCTGATCCCGGTAGAGGTTGTGCGCGGAGCGGTAGGCCCCGTAGATCACCTCGGAGGTGACCTCACCGGCCATCGCGCGGCCCAGCCAGGCATCGCACATGTCCGGATCCAGATCGGTGGCGGCGCTGAACGCCGCCAACGCATGCTGTTCGTTGCGTATACCCCCGGCGACCAATCCCAACGATTGGACACCCGTGTAGAACGCGTCCTCGGCCGCAGACACCTGGATCTCCCTTTCGCCGCTCTCGCCTGCCCGAACGATAGACACTCGGCGGCGGGAGGCAGGCGCTCGCGATTCCCATTCCTGGGAAGAGCGCGACTGCCGCCGACGACGGCCACGAGCTGGCTTTTCGACTTTATTTATCGTCTCACTATTGATCGTGCCGTCATTTAACGGTACATTGGTCCTCGGGTCGACAGTCCCTCATCCTGGAGACCCGAACCTTGGGACAGTGCCCGGCGATCGCGATCCGATCGCCGGGTGCCACGGGAGATTCCACTCCCGGCCCGAGTCGCCGGCCCCCTCATCCGACGACTCCTCCCACCGGCGGCGGCGGTGAGTCCGGACAGCTCACCGCCGTTCCGTCGTATTGATTGCGCTCTGTCTGCACGAGTGACGCGTCGTCCCCGGGCGGCTCACATCACCCGGACGACTACGGCCCGGGGTGGCATCGCCGATACCTGGACCGTCGCGCCCGAGTGCGGGGCCTCGATGACCAGGCCGTTACCGGCCGCCAGTTGGACGTGTTCGGGTCCGCGCTCGCTGAACGAACTCGCCGGGAACACCAGGTCGCCCGGCCGTACGTCCTGCGGCGACACCCGTACGCCGCTGTAGATCTGTTCATAAGTGGTGCGCGGCAATACAACTCGGCCGTCGGTGGCCTGCGCGATCGCGTACTGGGTGAGTCCGGAGCAGTCGAAACCGCCGCCGCTCGGCCCGCCCGCGCCGCCACCGCCCCAGATGTACGGCGTCCCGATCCAGCAGCTGGCCGCGCTGACCGCCTTGCCGCCCGCGGTGCCGTCCGAGGCCACCGGGCGGCGCGGCCGGTATCCGGATCGTCCGGCCGAACGCACCCGTGAGCGGCGACGGCGGCGGTTCGGCAGCGCGGTGCGCCGGGACGACACCGGTTTGATCACCGGCGGACCGATCTGGGCCGCGTGCCGGCGCGCGGCCGCGACGTCGGCGTCGACCTGTTTCGTCGCATCGGTGATGGTGGCGTGCGCGACGGACAGCAGCGCGGACCGGCTGAACCGGGTGTCGCCGACCGCGGCGATCGCCTGGATCCGGGCGCGCAGATCGGCGATCTGATTGGTCAGTTGATTGCGGCCGTGCACGGTACCGTCACCGGATGCCGCGACGGTGGTGCCGACCGCCGAATCCTTTCCGGCGTGCGCCTCCGACACCGACGACTGCATGCTGTGGGTATCGGCGTAATTGGTGATCACGGCGCCTCTGTGTGCGTCCAGACCCGCCACAACCGCCTTGACCGCCGCCGGAGTATTTCCCGCGACCGGCTGACCGGTGCCGTAGAGTCCGAGCAGCGAACGCATCACCGCGTCCACACTGTCGGTCAATTGCGGCGACATTCGGCCGACTCCCCAGCGCTCATCGGTGACCGCCTCTCGAATCGGGCCGCCGTTCACGAACCCACGGATGTTCCCCCGTTCCACTGTCCCGGGGTTGTCGACGACTATGCGACACCGCGGTCCGGGACGCGAAACAACTCCGCTTCCCATTCCGGGGAAGGCCGGACAATGAGGGAGATCCGGAGGGAGGCAGTGCGAGCGCATGGCCCACAATATGGAAGGCAAGGTCGGCCACTATTGGACCGTGCCGCCGCTGACGGTTCCGCCCGGCGCCTCGACCGCCCTGAAAACCTTCCTGCTGATGGCGCACGAGGCCATTCAGACCGCAGTGGATCTACTCGGCCGCGATATGCCCGAACTGCCGCCGTCGGTGGACTCGCTGATGCAACCGGTGGTGTACACCGACCTCGGCAAGGGTGAGGGCACCACCTCCTACAAACAGGCCCTGACCAAGGTGCAGAACGCCCGCACCTCCCTGCTGGAATACGACCACAAGGTCGCGGCGACGGTACTCGACGTCGCGGACGGCCACAGCGAAACCCTCGCCGAGATCAAGGACATCGTCGAAAAGCTCAACACCGCACTGGCTTCCGTCCCCGCGGGCGCGCTGAAAGGCCACGAACCCACGGTGATGAAGTACGTCGCCAGTGGCGTCGACGCGGTCTACAAGAAGGTCGAAGCCGTCTACGCTTACAACGAGAACCTGGCCGGCGGCTCCTCCGGAAACGGCTCCGACAACGGCGCCTCCGGCAGCGGCTCCGGCTCCGGCAGCTCATCGGGCAGCACCTCCACCACCGGCACCTCCAGCGGCGACGGCCTCAGCGGCCTCCTCTCCGCCGTAGCCCCCCTGGCCATGATGATCCCCGTCGGCCTGATGGCACTGGCCCCCACGGTGATGCAGATGATGCAGCAGAACCAGGAAAAAGAAAAAGAAGAAAAGGAAAAGGCCGCCCAAGCCGCCCAGAACGGCACCGGCCAACCCGCCCCCACCCAACAGAACCCCGCCACCCCCGCCACCGCCCCGACCGG
>NZ_WEGK01000023.1 GCF_009604405.1 Nocardia macrotermitis | reverse complement strand
GCCCGTGGAGCCCGGCGGCCAACCCGCCGACCGGGCCACCCAAGATTGCCCGAAAGCCGCTGATCAGCGGCAAACAACCAATCCGAACCCGATCACGCCGGGCCGCAGGCCCGGCGCAAGATCCAGGCTAGCAGCTGTCGATACTGAGCTGATGCCGAATATCACTGCGCTGGTGGTCAATTGGCGGCCTGATGCCGTGATGGTAGCGACCGAAGCGCATATCCAACTCGCCGAGGTGATGCGATTCTGCGACGTCATCACCCTGATCCCCGAAGCGGCCTACATCCGTGGATGCTACGAACTTCTCACCTGATCGGACACTGCCCCAACGTGTTCCAGGTAGGCATCGATACCCGAAGATGCCGCCCGTGGATCGGCTCGACCTGGAGACGTTGGAACGTTTCGCCGCAGCCATGGACCAATGGCAGTCCGCTTCTCGGCCGAGCCCCGATCCGGGATCGAGCCCGAGTTCATCTCGCACCAACCGAATCGAATGACCGGAGAATCGAATGGAATCTACTGCACCACTGTGGGATCCACGTCGGATCCCTCCTGAGATGTGGGAGGAGATCGGCGTCGTGCCCGCCGCCCTGACCACGAGTATTGCCGGTCGCCCGGATGTGTCGGGCTTCAAGCGATGCGGCGGGATCGACCGGTGGCGAA
Source organism: Nocardia macrotermitis (assembly GCF_009604405.1). GTDB lineage: Bacteria > Actinomycetota > Actinomycetes > Mycobacteriales > Mycobacteriaceae > Nocardia > Nocardia macrotermitis. Next base: position 110,818 of record NZ_WEGK01000023.1, on the reverse strand, counting down.
CCTACGCGATCAACGTATGGTCCCAGAGCCGTACGGTCGATGACTTCCGTCGCAAAGAGCGCCGAATCGAGTTCTACCCCACCAGTATTGCCGAACGCACCGCCTATCGATACCAGCCGGGCTCCGACCACAGCGGAGACCGTTGCTGTCTACTCTTTCCCACTTCGCAGGGCTCATGCACCATCGATGTCCTCAGGATCAGTCCGGAAAGCCTTGTCTCGCCCACGGACCGGGCGATCAGAGTGTCTCGGGTGTTGGTCCGTGTGTTACCGGAATGACCTGGTCAGCGGCTGCGATGGGCCGTGCCGTTGCTCATCGGCCGCCCGCTGACTCAGGCCCGCTGATAAACTGCGTGCTGGACGGGGCTTGCCGAGATGAGCCCAGCTGGTGATATCGAGGGGGCAGAGCACCGTGGCAGACCTACCGGACAAGGGACAGAAGGATGCCCAGGCCGCCTATGCGGCAGCGAAGGCCGGGCACTTCGTGATGCCGGTGGACAGCGCGAAGCGGCTTGCCGCAGCGAGCGATAAGCTCATTGCCGGTTTGGAGGACGAGATCGATGCTTCCGATCCGCTCATCCATGTGACCGGCTTCCCGGACCTACCTTCCGGTCGCGCACTAGCGCAAGGGTTCGGGGCCAAGGGGCAGGAATACATCACCACGCTGAAGGCATTGAAGCTGGTGACGATGCAGAACAAGGCGGCGTGGTTGGCAGCTGGGAAGCTTGTCGAAGCGGATGCTGCGAATGCGGCCGCGCTCAAATTCTCAGCCCAGGCGCTCGAGGGGAACGCATGAACTTGTTGCGGAGGCTTTGCGTCAGCCGCCGTCGAGCGTCAAGTGCTGCTGGCCTCGTTGCAGTGGCATTGATTACCCTGGGGTGCAGCACTTCTCAGCACGGTTCAACGACTGCGACATCGACAGCCAGTGAGACCACTGTATCGAAATCGATTGGTACTGCACCATTTCCGACTTTGACAGTGCCGAGCTTGCAGCCTCCGGCGCAGCACAATCAAGGCGGTCGCCCCGATGTCGTGTTCGACCCGTGCACATGGATCGATGATGCGACGCTGACCCGTCTCGGATATGACCCCGCGACGCGAAAGCGGCCTGCGGATATCAACGCCGAGTACACATTCTTGAGCTGTTCGGTCCGATCGCCGGACAGGGCCTACTCGCTGAATATCTTGTCGGGCAATCGAACTATGGACGAGGGCAGATCCAACGAAACGAGCCTCGGTGCCCAGATCCAGGATACGACCATCGCTGGTCGCCAGGCGATGATTGCGCGGGAGACAGATCCGGGTACATGCACTGTGCTGGTCCAGACCAAAGCGGGGTACATCAACTTCCTGCGGAGAATCTTCGCCGATCACATCAACGGCCCGACGCCTGAAAGATGTTCGGGCATGACCGATCTCGTGCAGGGAATCCTGCCGCGCGTTGGGAACAACTGAGTCACCGGGGGCGATATGGGTAGACGGACGAAGAACGAGATCGCAGACGACATCCGGCTGCAAGAGTCGGAGTTGGCTCATATCAGCGGATTCGGAGCAGCGGGAGTTGACGGGGCATACGTCGCTGATCGTGAGCAGTTCAATTCCTATACGCATCAGCAGATTTGGGATCTGGTTCACGAGAAGCTGAGCCCGGATGCGCTCGGTCAGACGGCGTCTCACTGGAGCGATCGGGCTCAGAAGCTGCACGACTTGTTCGATGAGTACTCGCGGGTAGTGAAACGCGAGTTGGCCGAATGGTCCGGGGAAGCAGCCGAGTCGGCACAGAAGGCGATCAGCACGTTGCTGTCGGCGAGTGAGGAAACGCATAGCACGGCGACGACCGTGCAGCGGTTGATGGATTTGAATTCCTCTGCCGCGCAGACTGTCAAGGCGGCGATCCCGCCTCCCGCTGCTCCTTATCAGGAAGACTCGAATCCAGCCAAGGAAGCCGCAGAAGGTGCTGCTCAGCGCACGGCGTACAACACGGCGGCGGCCGAGGCCGAGGCTGGCGTGCGAGACACGATGAACTTCGTGTACAACCCCACGATGCCCGCATCTGGGGATTCGGTACCCCGGTTCGTTGCACCTCAGCAGCAGCCCGAGGTACCTGCGAATCCGGGAACACCTGCACCTGCTGCAACCAGTAAACCTGCGCTACAAGCGGAACAATCTGGCCCCCAGAGCACTCATGATGCTGAAAACAAGAACGGCAACTCTGGGGATGGAAAGCCTAAGGATCAGACGCAAAACGTTGGGCCTCAGTCGAATTCACCCTCTGATCAAACTCATTCGGCTTCGGCCAGTTCGCCGTCGACCACAGCTGCTGCATCGAACTCCGGCCTGTCGACAAGCACCAGCCCGGCTGCGGCGACCTCGACTCCGTCAACGATGAATTCCACCGCGGCTACTGGTAATGCCCCGGGTTCCAACGCACTCGGAGTCGGCCCGATGACTCCGAGCACGCCGGATGGGGCGAAGTCACCATCAGGTGGTGGCCCAGGCATCGCGAAGCCTGGCGAGCCGACTCCGGCTACGGCACAATCGAATTCGTCGGAGCGATCGCCCCAGACGCAACCGGCGTCGCAGCGGCAAGCGTCGAGCGGAATGCCGCATGCCGGTCAGGGGCACGGGCGTCAGGAATCGGACGAGCGCTCCAAAACCAGCCCCGAGTACTTGCGGCGCAGGTATTCGGAGCTGGCCGAATTCGCCGAGGCGGGTGCGGGTGTGATCGGCATCAATCCTGACCATGATCAATCTCCGGCACCGTCCGTACCTCAGACCACTGGGACTACCCCGGCCAAGCCCGAGCCTCATATCGGTAATGGACCGATGGGCGTGCCGAAGACCGCAGTCGGCAATGCATCGACGGATGTCACGCCGCAGATTGCCGTCGGCAAGGGGCCGATGGATGCTGAGCCGAAGACCGTTGCGGGGAAAGGTCCGGTGGATGGGGAACAGCCGATAATCGTCGGCAAGGGGCCAATGGGAGACGCCCTGTGATCTGGTCGTTCACCCACGATGAGTTCACCTACGTCTGGGCGACCGAAACAGGTGGGGATCGGCGTCCGTATCCGGTCAACCTCGCACCGGCAGGCGCGGCGGCAACCGAAAGTGAACAGGCGGCACTGCGCTTACCCGAACGGTTTCCGGTCAATGCTGACCCCGAACTGACGAGTACGCTGCGGTTCATCGCTCGTCCCGACGTCACCAGAATCACGGCGTTCGGCGACAAGTTCACCGACGGCCGACGGCAGCCGGACCCGATTCTGGGGCTCGGAGTGGTCTTCGAAACATGGGGCGCGGCAGTGCTGGCAACATCCGAGAAGATCACCGTGCTCTCCTGCACGGCCGGCAGCGTCGCGAAAAATTTGCTGATCGTGATGGGGTCTGTGCCCGCGGGACGACTCGACAGAATGCAGGAACCACGAGAGCCGGTGCTGTATCCCGATCCTGGCCAATGGCAGGAGACAGCTGACAGCCGCCGTGCGAAGCGGCTGCGACAAGCACTATCGCGGCCGATCGATGCACGCGGGTACCTCACGGTCACGGTACTTCCGAACAACCCGATGTCGCCGCCGCCTGTCCATCGCACCTGGCTCGATTTCAGTGGAGATGGCCGGTATCTCCTGGCTGACGGGCACGATCTGACTCTCGCTCCCGTCGGTGACGACAAGCTGATCAGGCACCTGTGCGCGCTCGCACAGGTTCGATAAAGCCGTCCATCGAGGCCAGGTTCGGCCGAAAACGCTTCGGGTTCACAGGTTTCTGCGCGACTGATACGTTTATGTCCGATATGGGATGGTCGGTCGTAACGAGCTCGACCATAGATGATGACAGCAGGGGGTGGTGTTGTGCTCAAGGCCGATATCAATGAGCTGGAGCGGCTGGCCGGATCGTTGACGACGATCGGTGGTGCGATCGTCGGGCTCAAGGTTGCTGATGAGAAGGTGAATGGTGTCGTCGGTGCCATGCCGGGCTCGACGGTGCCGACCGAGTTCAGCCAAGTCAGCACGGAAATCGACGGAGCGTTCCTGCGGGTCGGACAGCGCATGAAGGATCTGGCCACGAAAGTCACCACGTGCGCCAAGGATCTGCACATGACCGACGTCCAGTTCGCCCAGAAGATGCGCGAACTCGACTTTCACAAATAGGGGGATCGGACAATGGCACTACGTTCAGAGCTGGACCGCTGGAATCTGCAGGCGCTCAGAGACTGGGCCGTCGCGGTGCACGACAGCAATGAGACGATGCTCGAGCAGATCGACAAGGCACGCAAGTTCTTCACCGATCAGGGTGACAACTGGATGGGCACGGCCTTCTACGCCGCCTACGACCGTGTGGGGCAGGATCACGACGAGGCGCGCAAGGTTTATTACGACATCGGTGATTTTCTGACCGCGTTCGGGACGTCGGTCGCGAACGTGTCCTCGCATCGGGATGTGTTGCGCGCCAAGGCCGCTGATGCCGTAGGCGCGAACCTGAAGGTCGCCGACAACTGGGTGTGTTCGGGCACCAACGCCACCGACGTCCACGCGCATCAGGACGCGATCAACACCGCCTACCGCGAACTCGCCCAAGCCGAAGCCGAACTCGGCCGACTGCTGACCAGCCGCGGTGAACTCATCCGCGCCGCGGGAGACCTGTTCGGATCGTCCATCGAGGTCGACGAGGCACCCAACGCCGGTGCACGGCTCGGCGGCGAGGACGGCACCCGCCTGGCCGACGCTGCCCGTAACCACGACCGCGCCGCGATCGACGCCATCGCGGCCGGCATGCCCCAATACCAGCTCACCCCACAGGATCTGCAAGACCTCGCCGCTGGCAAACAGGTCACCGACATCCCCACCGACGTGCAGGACTACTACCGCGAATTCTTCAAGAACTCCGGCAAGGACGGCCTGTTCGCGCTCTCGGACCAACTCAGCCAGGAAGAGACGACCGCCGCGAACTCCGGCATCAAAACCAACATCGCCGGGATGCAACGCGACAACCTCGCCAACGCGATCCTCATGACCTCCAACGAGAAGGTCGGCAGCACCAGCGCGGACGGAACATTCCATCCCGGCGGAATCAACCAGCTCCCCTCCTACATGCAGCACCTGGTCGGTGACCGGCTCGAAGCCAACCCACCCAAAACCGCGCTGGAGATGAAGACCCGGCTCGAAGACCAAACCAAGTTCGCGAAACTCCTCGGCGAGGCGAACCCCGGCTTCGTGCCCGGCACCGCCATGTCCGGCCAGATGGCCGCAACCTCGGCAAGCATGGCCAGCTACCTCGACGGCCACAACCCCGCCGTCACCTCCATGGTCGACGGATTCAAACACGAAGGCGCGTTCGACATCGGCGACAAATACTTCGACATCGACAAACCCGGAATCAGCGACGCCGCCAAGTCCTACCTCGACCTGGCCACCCGCAACCACCAAACCGACTACCAACTCCTGAGCAACCCCACCGAACAAGTCCACACCCCCGGCGACATCTACGCCGACCCGAAAACCTTCCGCAACGAAATCTTCAACCACGACTGGGGCGACAAAGGCAAACTCGCCTCCCAGCTCTACGACTGGGCGGGCGAACACACCCACGACCAAACCCCCGACGGCGACCTGTCCCGCAAGACCCTCGCCGCCCTGCCTGAAGTGTTCTCCCCGACCCACACTGAAGACGGCAAGTCGGGCTTGACGATGGGCACCGGCGGGCACACCACGTTCGAGAACAACGCCGAGCTGTTCAAGAAGAACCCCGAACTCGCCACCGGGTTGTCGAAAGTCCTCGCCCCGAACTTGGACATGCTCTCCTACGGCGACCAGCACAAGACCGTCACATTCCCGGTCACTGACGCCAACACTTACCCGAAACCAACTTCCACCGACGTTATTATCGGCCGTGACGAAGGTGACCGGCTCCTGTTCCTGAGCAATCAATCCGAAGACGGCCGCCACCTCCTGGACACCGCCAGAACCTTGCGGGAGAACACCTTCTACGACGAGGCGATGAAACAAGGTGGCGATATCGGGAAAAATCTTGCCCTCCTCGATGATCAGAACAATATCCAGTCACTGAACTCGCGCATGACCGCCCAGCAATACAATGCGCTCTTCTATCAAGACCAAAGCGGAGCTGACGCCGCCCACAACGCGGCGATGAAGGTGTACGAAAGTCACCAGCAGGCCGCCGAGACAGCCAAGAGCCTGGTCGATGCCGTGAACCCTGCTGACAAAGTCATCAAACCGATGACGGAACTCCTGCCCAACGGCCTCCAAGACCCGGCCAAACAATACACCAGCGGGCTGCCGGACAAATGGATGGACGCGGCCATTGAAAAATGGAACCCGAAGCCCGAAACTCCGAGCATCCAGACTCCGAGTCAAACGCAGGTGGATTCAATCCTCCACAACGAGGTATCCAATCAGCTGCTTAATTCCGCCTATAATAACGGGCAGCTGCCACCCAACCTGACGAATAGCGATCACAGTGGCCCGCTCCAGCTGAGCGATTCAACCGACAAAGCGACCCGCAACGCGATCACACAGTATATGAGCAATCATAACCTGGATTCGTACAGCAATTCATACAAATCCAACGCGGATATCAACGCACTGATCGGACTGGATGACACTCAGGGTAAATTGAAGAAATTTCTCAATGGAGGCGGAGAATTGTTGCAAACTACCGATCCCGGTTCAAAATAATGAAGCCCAGAAAAGAGTCGAGCAGGTTGCCCGCCGTCGGGCTGGTACTACTGGCTACCATGGCAGCCCTGGTCACCTCTTGCGGAGACGAACCCAAAAGCCCCGCATCACCAAAGTTGTCGACAACACCAGCAACGCCCGGCACCCCTGCTTCGTATCCACCCGAAACAACCGACTGGGACGTCGCGGGATCGCTGACAGGGAGCGCGAAGGAATCAGCGCAGTTCGCAGCGGAAACGGAAGCCAAACGTCTGCGATTCCTGGCCGCAAACGACTTCTCTACCGATCTGTTGAACAGTTACAACGAGCGTGTCATTGCCGCCCATAAAGTCACTAAATACGATTGGGCAGGTTGGCATGTCGGCATACCATCTACCGGTGGCGAATTGGTTCGTGCTACCAGCTCCACGCCCGCTGCTAATGGGCAGGAGATAACGCTCTGCGAGTTCAATACTCCCGGAGAGTTTTCCGTTGTCGACGGGCATTTGAAAACGGAGCCAGAGATGCCGAACGCTCGCGTAATTGGAGCCAGTACAGTGACTGTCGAAGAGACAACGCAGCCATCAGGCACGAACTCCAGCTATACAAAAACACCCCGAATGCTGATTGTTGCATTCGGATACATCGACAAGCGGGACGCCGTCAATCAGTGCGATAAATTTGCGCCTGAACCATTCATTCAGGCCACTCCATCGCCAACATCCCACCCGAAATAGCCTGCACTATCCGAGTTTGATCACGTGTAACGGCCAGAGCGCCTCTATGAGCACAGCCCTGCCAACCCGGAATCTCAACGCCTCAGCCTCGTGCTCAATCTCCCGCATCGGCTTGATGCCCATTGATGAGGATCTCAGCTCAGTTGAACCATCGCGATGGCTCGGCCGAAGAGCTTCTTCCCAGCCGATGTTCCCGAGATCAGTAGCGTCGCCGTATTGCGTTCGGGGTCAAGGGATTTGACCTTTGCGCTGAATTCGATCTCGGCGGGTGCGGCGGCCTCGACCGGGACCAGGCCGGCGAAGCGGACGCTGTAGGACTCGATCGCGGTCGGGTCGCCGAGCCAGGAGCTCAGGTAGTCCGCGCCCAGGCCCATGGTGAGCAGGCCGTGTGCCACCACGGTCGGCAGACCGGCCAGTTCGGCGGCGCGGTCGCTGAAGTGGATCGGATTCGGGTCCGAGGCGACACCGGCGTAGTTCACCAGATCCCCACGGGTGAGCCGCATTCGGGCGATCGGCAGCTGATCGCCGACCGACAGTTCCTCGAAGCGCGGGATCGTGTGCACCTCGGTGTCCGCGCGGGACTCCGCCAGCGACGGCAGCGGGCGGGCCTGCGTCTCGGCCATCGGGATGAGCACCTCGGGCGCGGATTCGGCGACCTCGCGGCGCTGCATCACCAGGCCCTCGACCAGCCGCGCGATATCGGGATCGACCTCCTGGCCCACGCGCGCCACGATCGTCACCGTCGCGACGACCGCGACCTCGCCGTCCGCGTCGAGCATCGCGACCCGCACGGTGACGAAGTCGTTGCCGCGCACCTGGCGGATCGACTCGATCTTCACCTCGCTGGTGACGCGGGCGCCGACCTGGATCGGGCGGTGGATCTCGAAGAGCTGATCGGTCTGCAGGACCTGGGACAGGTCGTAGTCGGTCATCACCGAATCCAGCAGCGCCTGCGTGGTGGTCATGCCGATGACGGCCGCGAAGGTCGGCGGCGCGACGATGTGCTGGTAGCCGAGTTTGGCCGCCTCGTCCTCGAAATCGTGTGCCGGATGGCTGTTCTGGACCGCGCGGGCGAATTCCCGGACCTTCTCCCGGCCGACGTCGTAGTGATCGCGGATCCGGAAGTGCTGACCGATCAGTTCCCTGGTTGCCGACGCTTCGGGTGCCAGCTGCGGCATATCCCTGTGCTCCCCTGCTTGTCTCTTACTCTGTAAAACGCAATAACGGCGCTGAAATCGCGCGGGCCGCACCCGGGCTGTGGGCGCGGCCGGACAACTCGGCCACTCTACCGATGAGTAGGTCTGATGACCAGGTGTCTGTGAGGGTTATCGCGCGACGACGCAAAAGCGTCACAGGGCACGGCCGATCGCTACGTCACAGCGTCGGCCGACGGGGCTGCGGGAACACTCACTGTGCGGCGTTCGGTAGATCACACACCTTCCAGCCGTCGGCGGTGTTCTGCAGGTCGAAGGTGCGTGCGACGCGGGTGGGGTCGGCCTCGGTGTAGGTGCTGGCCTCCGCGACCGCCTTGTCGCCGGTGATCTCGACCGAGTTCACGGCGTCGACCTTGGGAATCTTGCGCTGATCGACCGCGAGCTTGTGCACGCTCGCGTACTGGTCGGGCGATTTCGCCATGCTCTTGTAGAAATCGTTCTGCGCGCCGCAGGTGGCGGCCTGCAGGTCGGGCAGGCTGCCGGTGTCCAGGGCCTTGGCGTAGGTGGTGATGGCCGCCTTCACCTTCGCCTCCGGGGAGTCGTCGCCACCGCTGACCAGGGCGATGATCACGCCGATCACCACCACGATCAGGATGATCGCCGCACCCGCGATGAGCAGGCCGCGTCGTCGGCGGCGCTTGGGTTCCTCGGGGGCTCCGGGGATGCGTTGCGGGGTGGCCATGGGGCGTTGTTCCGCCGGGGCCGGTGTTGCGAAGGGTTGCGAGGTGCCGGGGGCTTGCTGTCCGCCGAGGGTCTGTTGGCCGCCCAGAGCTTGTTGGCCGCCAGGGGCTTGTTGGCCGCCCGCGGTCTGTTGTCCGCTGGGGGCTTGTTGGCTGCCGAGGGCCTGTTGGCCACCGAGAGCTTGCTGGCCGCCGGGGGTTTGTTGGCCGCTGAGGGCTTGCCCTCCGCTTGGGGCTGCCGGGGGGCGCTGCTGTTCGGCGATGGTGGGTGCGTCCGCCGGTGACGGGGCCTTGGTTCCGGGCGAGTTGGCCGGACGCGAAGGAGCCTGTGCCGCACCGGGTTTGCCGTCGATCCGCATCTTCTCGGTGGCCTGCTCGCCTGCGCGCTGCACCGGGAGAATGGTCGTCTTCGCGTCGGAGGTGGCCGAGACCATCGGGAGCGCAACGGTTTTCGGATCGATCGGCGGCTCGTCGTCCGGCTCGGCTGTCGACCCGGATTTCGTCGCACCGGAAGGCTTTCCGCCCGGCAGCGCCGACTTGGGGATGAACGCGGTCTTACCGTCCGCGCCCGGCCGCTCCGACTTCCCTTCCCGCACAGTGCGATCGGGGTCGTCGGACGTTCCCGGCTTCGCGGCTCCCCCCTTGCCTATCGCCTGGGTGACGGCCTCGGCCGCCCCCGCCGAATCCTTCGCTGCCCCAGCCGCAGTGGGCGCACCACCCGGCATCGACACCGCCGGTGTCGACGATCCCGGCCCGCCCGTCGGCTTCGGAGGCGGCACGCTACCGGGCCGCGGCACCGCCGCCGGTCCACCACCCGGCCGCACCGCGGGGTTCGCGGCCGATCCGGTCCCCGGCCGAGTCGCTCCCGGCCGTGCCGAGGTCCCGGACTCCCCCGGCCGCCCTGCCGGATTCGCCGGTGCCCCCGACCCCGCCGCTGCTGTGGAACCGGCCGCCGTCGCTGAACTGGCTGCTCCGGTCCCTGGCCGAGTCGCTCCCGGCCCTGACCCCGGCTGTGCCGAAGTCTCGGAGTCCCCCGGCCGTCCTGCCGGGTTCACCGGTGCCCCCGCACCAGCCGCTGCTGAACCAGCCGCCGTCGAACCAGCCTCCGCTGAACCGGCTGCTCCCGTCCCTGACCGTGCCGCTGCGCCGGTAGATGTCCCGGGCCGTGCCGCTGTCTCGGTTCCGGGTCGGACTGCCGGGCCGCCGGAGTTCACGGTTCCGGGCTGAGGTGCCGCGCCGCCCGAGTTCACGGTTCCGAGTTGGACCGCCGGGCCGCCCGAGCTGACGGTTCCGGGCTGGGGTGCCGCGCCGCCCGAGTTCACGGTTCCGGGTCGGACTGCTGAGCCGCCCGAGTTCACGGTTCCGGGCTGGGGCGCTGAGCCGCCCGAGCCTACGGTCCCGGGCTGGGGTGCCGAACTGCTGGAGCTGTCTGTCGCAGGCTGCGCTGTCGAGCCGGTGGATACTTCCTTGCCTTGCCGCGCTGTTGAGCCGGTCGATGTTTCCGTGCCGGGCCCGGCGGCTGACTCGGTGGACGTTCCGCGACCGGCTGCCGAACTCGCCGTGTCCCGCCCCGAGATCGGCTTCCCGGACACAGGCATCACCCGAGTCGGCCCGTCACCCTGGTCCGCTGCGGACGTGCTGTTCCCCGACCGGTCACCGGATTCGGCAGCTGCACCACCGCCCGCACCCGCCGACCCGACCCCGGGCCGCCCACCCGGATTCGCGCCCTGCTCGGCCCCACTACCTGCTCCCGCCGACGTCCCACCACCGGACGGAGTCGAGTCCGTCCCGCCGACCTGCCGCTTCCCGCTCGCCGAATCCCCGGCCTGTCCACTCGAATTCACCATTTTCCCCTCACCGATCCCGCCGAACCGCGATCCCGTAGCTGTCTGTACCCCCCGCTCCGCCGAATCGGCCGAAGCAGGCTGTCGTCCCGGCCCGTCACCGGCCCGCATATTCCCGGCCGCCGCACGCCCCGAACCATTGCCGAACCGCGCCGTATCCGCCGCACCCGCCTCGGTCCGCGCCGCGGATTCGCCCGAATCCCCTTGCCCCGGAAGGCCTTTGGCAGGCATACCGGACCGTGATGCCGAATCTGCCGATGCTGGTGGTCGATTCGCCGGTTCGCCGGGCTGCGCGGCCGTAGGGTCCGTGCTGCGCCGTGAGGTTGATTCGGCCGCACCACCTTGGGCCGGGCGTGATCCGGCAGATGAGTCGCTGCTGGTTCGCGCCGTCGAATCCGCTGATGCCGGTGGCTGATTCGCCGGTCCGCCGAGCCGCTGATCGTTCGATGCGTTCGCACCGAGTCGGGCCGTCGGATCGGCAGGTGTGCCCTGGCCCGGGCTGTACCGGGACGTCGATCCCGCTGACGCCGGTGGTCGCTGTGCCGGTCCGCCGAGCCTCGCGGGCCCGGATGGGTCGGAGCCGGCGCGTCCGGGCGGAGTCGCTGGTGCGTCTCCCGGCCTGGGCGGTCCGGATCGACCCGGTGGGTTGACCAGGTCGCGGGAGGCTCGGAGTGCGCCGAAGAGTCCGGGGCCGGGGCGGGCTGGATTGGTCGGGTGCGGTGTGCGCTGACTCGGCGGCGTCGGACCCTGTCCGGGGCCGCCGCTGCGAGCATCCGGAGTTCCTGGCCGAGCCGGGTCGCCCGACGTGGGTCCACCCCGGTTCGGTCCCGTTCCCGGCCGTGCCCCGGCCGGTCCGTCACCCGGTCGCCGATTGCCCGGCGGTCCGCTGACCGATCGCGGATCGCGACCACCCGGAGGCACCGCCCCACCAACGAACTTCGCCGTCTGCGCATCGCCGCTCCCCTGCCCCGCAGGCGAATTCGGCGGCATCCCACCAGGCCGCCCCGCCCCGCCCGGGCCACCCCCGAACTTCGCAGTCGGCCCATCCCCGGACCGATCACCCGCACTGCCTGACCGATCGCCCGGACCACCGGGCCGACCGCCGACGCTGCCGGACTGATCGGTTGTACCGCTGAACCGGTCGGCCGGATTGCCCGAACGATTGGCCGATCCGCCGGGCCTGTTGGCGCCACCACCCGGCTGATCAGCCCTACCACTGGGCCGATCGGCAGTACTGCCGGACTGATCGACCGTGCCACCGGGCCGGTTGTCGGCACTGCTGGGCTGATCGGCCTGACCATCGGGCCGATTGTTGGTGCTGCGGGGCTGACCGACCGGACCACCGGGCTGATTGCCGATGCTGCCAAGCCGGTCGGGTGTGCCGCCGGACCGGCTGTCTGTACCACCGGGTCGGTCGGTTGGATTGCCCGAACGATCGGCTGGGCCGCTGGGGCGTGGGGCCCCTGCTGCTGCGCTGCCGGGGCGCGACGATCCGGGACCGCCGGGGGGATTCGAGGGCGGTGTGTCGCGTGGACGGTCCGCTCTGCTCGGCCATCCGGCGAACTTCGTTGTCGACTCGTCCGCTGGTCGCTGCGAGCCGGGTACGCGCGGTGGATTCGAGCCAGGCATCTGACCGGGACGTTCCGTCCTGCTCGGCCATCCGGCGAATTTGGTCGTGGACTCGTCGCCGGACCGCTGCGACGTCGGCCCGCCGGGTGCGTTCGGCCCGCCGTCCGGAGTCGCCGCCCTACCCCCGGACTTGGCAGTCCGCTCATTGCCAGGCGCGACCGCGCGGCCGTTCCCCGGATTTCCTGCCCCTGGAACCCGCGTAGGTCCGTTGCCAGGTCCGGGCGGTGTGGGCGAGTTCGCGGCGGACCGGTTGCCCGGCGTCGATCCGGCTGGGCCGCCCCCGAATTTCGCGGTCGGTCCATCGCCGGGAGTGTTGGGGGCGGACCCGCCGACCGGTCGCGCCGCACCGGTCCCGGAGATCGGTCCGCTCGGTGCATTTGCCGCTGGACCGCTGCCGGGACGTGCCGTACTGGTTCCTGGGGTCGGTCCGCTGGGTGTGTTCATCGTCGGGCTGTTGCCGGACCGTGCTGCACTGGTTCCCGGGGTCGGTCCGCTCGGTGTGTTCATCGCCGGACTGCTGCCGGGACGTGTCGCGCCCGGTGTGGATCTGGTTGGGCCGCCTGCGAATTCGGTGGTCGGTCCGTCGCCTGGACGGGAATTGCCCGCGGGTGGTCCGGACGGGCGGGGCGAGGCGGGCCCGCCACCCTGACGTGATGTCGGGTCGTCGCCGGGGCGGCCGGGAGCTGGTGGTTTCTGCGCATTGCCCGGGCGTTGGGGAGCGGCGGGACCGCTGCCCGGCCGCTGGCCCGGATTCGCCGGAATCGGACCCGCCGATGGTGAATCTGATTGGCCTGCAACAGCTTTCGAGTTCAGAGGAGAGCCGGAAAGCTGAGGCTCCGCACTCGGTGGAGGCACCGGGCTGCCGGGTGCACGACTGCCCGGGTTCTGCCCGCCGACCGGGTTGCGTTGGTCGGCCGCATCACGCTGATCCGCTGAACCGCCGGGTGCACGGCTGCCGGGGCTTCGACCTCCGGCTGGATTGCGTTGGTCGCCGGGCACCCGATCACCACCGGCCGCGTCGCTTCGGTCAGCGGGGGCGCGGCGGATCTGGTCGCGGAGGCTGGGTGCGGTGCGGCGGGGGAGTTGGTTGGGGGCGGATCCGGGGGACCCGGACGACGGACGTCGCTCGGCGCCGGGGGAGTCCGGCTGCGGCTTCTTATCGTCGGTCGGGTCGGACACGCGCTACCCTTCGTTCGGTGGATCCGGTTCGGTCCCGGCAAGCCTAACGAGCATTTCGGACACCGGTGCAGATTGTGGCTGCCATAGGATGATGAGCCATGACGTCCTTCGGTGATCTGCTCGGACCGCAGCCGGTACTTCTGCCCGAGAATGTGGATGCGGAATCGGCACTGCTCGAGAAACAGGATCCGGTTCAGGTCGCCGCCGCGCACCCGACGGCCTCCATCGCCTGGGCCCATCTGGCCGAGGCCGCGCTCACCCGTTTCGAGGCCACCGGTTCCGACACGATCGACGCCGACGTGGTCGCCGCCTACGCCTTCGCCCGCACCGGCTACCACCGCGGCCTGGACCTGTTGCGCCGCAACGGCTGGAAGGGTTTCGGCCCGGTGCCGTGGAGCCACGAACCCAACCGCGGCTTCCTGCGCAGCGTCGGCGCTCTGGCCCGCGCCGCCCGCACCATCGGCGAGGCCGACGAGTACGCCCGCTGCCTGGACCTGCTCGAGGACTGCGACCCCCGCGCCGCCGCCGAACTCGGCCTGGACTGAGCACCGCCGCCGCTGGGAGCACATTCGCAGCGAATGTGCACTACTCTCCGAGAACCTTCTGGAACGGCGCGGACCGATAACCGCGTTCCCGGTTTCATCGACTTCGGATCGACATCGGCTCCCGGGCCGATTCCGGATCGCCGGGGCAGGTAGTGCCGCAGAAGACGACCGGCAGCCATCCGGTTTCGTCGACCTTCGACAAACGCCGAACAGCGGGCCGCGCCCCGGAGCAATACCGGCTATCGGCGCGAGGAGGGAAGAGTCGGCCCGTCGGCGGGGTTGCGGCTCGCCGGAGTGAGCGGAGGCCAAGAACATTGAACGTGGATTCATTCAGCGTCAGTGCGGTTCGGGAGAGCGGTACCGAGCGGCTGCTGAGCGGTTGGCAACGGCTGCGCAAATCCGCGTTGCCGATCCTGCAATGTGCGGTGGGCGCGGGGATCGCGTGGTTCATCGCGCATCGCCTCATCGGGCACGCGTCACCGTTCTTCGCGCCGATCGCGGCGGTCATCTCGATCGGGGTGGCGTTCGGGGCGCGGATCCGGCGGTCGGTGGAACTGGTCGCGGGGGTCAGCGTCGGCATCGGGATCGGTGATCTGTTCATCTCCTGGGTGGGGACCGGGCCGTGGCAGCTGGCGCTGGTCGTCGCGGTCGCGATGGGGTCCGCGGTGTTCCTCGATCGCGGCGCCGTCATCCCGATGCAGGCCGCCAGTTCCGCGGTGCTGGTGGCGACGCTGTATCCGCCGCACAGTGGGGGAGCCGAACTGCGCGTGGTGGATTCGCTGATCGGCGGCCTGGTCGGGGTCGCGGTGGTGGCGATCTTCCCGCTGCATCCGGTGCGACGCGCCCGGCAGCAGGCCGCCGACATCCTCGCGGTGATGGGCCGCGCCCTCACCGACTGCGCCGACGGCCTGCACGAGCAGGACCCCGAAAAGATCCGCACCGCACTGCAATCCGCGCGCGGCACGCAAGCGCAGATCGACGCGCTGCGCAGTGCGGTGGAGGGCGGCCGCGAGGTCAGCCGGATCTCCCCGCTGTACTGGAACGCCCGCCCGCGCCTGGATCTGATCCGCGCGGCGGCGGACCCGCTGGACAACGCCGTGCGCAATATCCGCGTGCTGCTGCGGCGCGCGCTGACCCTGGTCCGCGACGACGAGATCCTCGATCCCGGCATCGTCGAGGAGGTCGAGGATCTCGGCAAGGCCGTGGAGGTGGTGCGGCAGTACATGCTCGCCGACCCGGGCCAGCAGCCCGACGCCGCCGAGGCCACCCGCGTGCTGCGCCGGGTCGCCAAGCGCGCGACGGTCGATCTGGTGGACGGCGCGGGCCTGTCCGCGCACGTGGTGTTCGCCCAACTTCGTTCCATCGTGGTCGATCTGATGCAGGTGTGCGGGGTCAAGCGGCTGTCGGCCATGGCGTTGCTGCCGCCGACCGTCGAACGCCCCTATGTCGAACCACAGGACTGAATCCCGCGACCGACCCGGCGTCGCACCGGAATCCGTGCCGTTAGCTGCGCGGATGCCGCTCGGTCCGGACCAATTCGCCCGCGCGTAATCCCCTGCGCGACTGCGGGTTCACCGGCCGATCCGAGCGCGAAGATGATCGAGGTTCGGGTAGTGCACTACTCGTGAGAGGTCTTCCCACCACCGATAACTTCATTGTCGAACCGCGTGCACGAGGGGTGACGCGGTTGGAACTTCGTACGGGCGGTGCGCGTCCCGCGGCCGGAGCGACGGGGTGGGCACGTCGGTGGGTGCGACCCGGGGAGGACGTCGCGAACAACCATCCGGAGGTGCCGCCGGTCGAGGGGGTGGACTGCGCGACCGCCCGTACGAAGACGGGCCGCCCGATGAACCGGATCGGGCGGCCCACCCCATTTCACGGGGAAAAGCGTTGTCTCAGAAGGAATTCCAGAAGCGCGTCAGATAACTCCCGTATGCGGCCCAATCCGACGACACGCCCGAGAGTTCGAACAGATGGTTCACGACGGTGAAGAACACCCGGTTCAACGCGGGCACCCACAGAATCGCCAGCAACAACAGCAGCCCGTACGCCTTGAACTGCTCCATCGACCGCCGCGTCCGATAACTCAGCGACGGCTCCAGGATCCCGTACCCGTCGGTCCCCGGAATCGGCAGCAGATTCAACACGGTCGCGGTGATCTGCAGGAACGCCAGGAAACTCATGCCGAACCAGAACGCCGGATGCTCCCGCTCGGACCCGGCGAACCGCACCACCGCCAGCAGCAGCACCGCGCACCCCAGATTCACCGCCGGACCGGCCGCGCTGATCGTCCGCTGCACCCGCGGCGAGAAATTGTGCGCGTGCACGTAGACCGCGCCGCCCGGCAGCGCGAACCCGCCCAGCGCGATGAACAGCATCGGCAGCCCGATCGAGAGCATCGGATGCGCGTATTTCAGCGGATTGAGGGTCAGATATCCGCGCAGCTCCACCTCGCGATCACCCGCCCGCCAGGCCGAATACGCGTGCCCGAACTCGTGCAGCGACAGGCTCACGATCCAGCCCGCCACCACGAACACGAAGACGCCGAGTTTCGCCTGCCAGGAGGTCAGCTCGGCCTCCCACGCCACCACGCCGCCGACGACGGTGAGCAGCACGATCAGCAGGAAGACCGGGCTCGGCCGGACCGCCCCGGCCGCGCGCCGGGTGTCGAACGGGCGGCTCATCGGACCAGCAGCCAGGGCTCGTCGTGCCGGTAGAAACTCGCCCGCGGCACGGTCCGGTCGTCGGCGATGCCGTCGCGGGTCACCACCGCGCCCGGGGTGCCGAGCTGGATCGCGCGTCCGGCCACCCAGCGGCGTCGACGGAATCTGCGGACCGCCGTCGCGCGGGCGCCCGGCATCTCCAGGGTCGGTGAGATATTCAGTGCCGCAACGGATCCCGAGAACAACGGCACCTCGTCGGCGTACGCTTCGCCCTCCAGCCGGGCTCCGTCCGGTCCGGTCACGGTGGCGCGGCCGACCAACACCTTGCCGGTGTCGTCGCGGATCAGCGGCGTCTCCTGCGGTCTACCCTCGAGCGCCCGCTCGGCCGCCGCGGAACCGGAGCCGGTCTGATAGGCGCGCGAACCGTAGGTGCGGTCCACCGGCACGTAGCCGATCTCCACGTGCAGCCGTTCGGTGCGCAGCAGATGGGTCAGCACCGCGGCCAGACCGGCGTCCTCGCCCAGCACGATCAGCCGGGGCAGACTGTCCGCGGCCAGCACCGGCAGCAGTTCATCGATGCGCGCCGGATCGGGAATCGCCGCGGTCTGCGTCATCGGGAGGGATGCGAGCGCAATCGGAACAGGTGCGCCGTTGCAGCGGAGAACGTGGGTACTCAACTGCGGAACACCCTCCTCGGAACCGACATCATGTTCGACCTCGTTGCGCTCGGGCGAACCACCGAAGCCCGCCTCCCGAGCAACGATAGTCCCGGTCGGTGTCCGGTGCGCCAGTCGGCGTCGCGCTCCGGGAAGGGGCGGCGTCCTATGTCCGGGCGGTCGGCGTCCGGTGTATCGGGCGGCCGGCGTCTGCTGTGCTGGTCGGTCGGCGCCGCGCGTGCGGAGCGATCGAACGCCCATCCATTAGACTGTCCTCCCGGCAACCGCCTCGACAAACGGCAGGTAGCTTCTGGCGATGTGTTCGTCGGGCCCGGAGCGTAACTACGGAGGGCCTGCTCACGCCGCCCGATGGAGATGCAGCGTTGGGCTGCGCGTCGAAACCGTAGGAGACTCCACATGCCGGCAATCGTCCTGATCGGTGCCCAATGGGGCGACGAGGGTAAGGGCAAAGCCACCGACCTGCTGGGTGGGCGGGTCGACTGGGTGGTGCGGTACCAGGGCGGCAACAACGCCGGTCACACCGTGGTGCTGCCCAACGGGGACAACTTCGCGTTGCACCTGATCCCGTCGGGAATCCTGACTCCGGGCGTCACCAACGTCATCGGCAACGGCGTCGTCGTCGACCCGGGCGTGCTGCTGGACGAACTCGCCGGAATCGAGAAGCGCGGCGTGGACACCTCCCGCCTGCTGCTCTCGGCCGACGCGCACCTGATCATGCCGTACCACGTGGCGATCGATAAGGTCACCGAACGTTTCCTGGGGAACAAGAAGATCGGCACCACCGGCCGCGGCATCGGCCCGTGCTACCAGGACAAGGTCGCGCGCGTGGGCGTGCGGGTGGCCGACGTGCTGGACGAGAAGATCCTCACCCAGAAGGTCGAGGCCGCCCTGGAATTCAAGAACCAGGTGCTGGTGAAGATCTACAACCGCCGCGCGCTGGATCCGCAGCAGGTGGTCGAGGAGGTGCTGGGGCAGGCCGAGGGGTTCAGGCATCGGATCAGCGATACCCGGCTGCTGCTGAACGAGGCGCTCGAGGGCGGGCAGACCGTGCTGCTGGAGGGGTCGCAGGGCACGCTGCTGGACGTCGATCACGGCACGTATCCGTACGTGACCTCGTCGAATCCGACCGCGGGCGGTGCGGCGGTCGGTTCGGGCATCGGGCCCAACAAGATCACCACGGTGCTGGGCATTCTCAAGGCGTACACCACGCGCGTGGGCTCGGGGCCGTTCCCGACCGAGCTGTTCGACCAGTCCGGTGAGTATCTGGCCAAGACCGGCGGCGAGGTCGGCGTGACCACCGGACGCGCCCGGCGCACCGGCTGGTTCGACGCGGTGATCGGGCGTTACGCGACCCGGGTCAACGGCATCACCGACTACTTCCTCACCAAACTCGACGTGCTGTCCAGTCTGGATCAGGTGCCGATCTGCGTCGCGTACGAGATCGACGGCGAGCGCGTCGAGCAGATGCCGACCACGCAGACCGAATTCCACCACGCCAAGCCGATCTACGAGCAGATGCCCGGCTGGTGGGAGGACATCTCGCACGCGCGCACCTTCGAGGATCTGCCCGCCAACGCGCGCGCCTACGTCGAGCGGCTCGAGGAGTTGTCGGGGGCACGGATCTCGTGCATCGGAGTGGGCCCGGGGCGCGATGAGACGATCGTGCGGCACGACATCCTGGGCTAGTCCGGGGACATTCCGGGCTATGACGATTGGGCGCTCCGCCTATCCGGAATCGCCCGGGATAAGGTGCTGATGTCCGAAAACTGGAGGGAGAGCACACCATGAGCCAGGAGCAGCAGAGCCACGGGCGGCACGCGGCCCCCGAGGGCGCGCAGCGTCACCCCCTGATCGACCTGACCCGGGACCCCACGCCCGGTGTGCCCGATCATGCCGCGCCCGAGCCCGCGGAAGAGGACTCGAACGGCGAGTCCTGAACGGTCCCGTACGTCGAACCGCACAGTGCCCGAAATATCGGGCGGTGTGCGGTTTTTCGTTGTTGCCGACCGGGAGTGGTTGCGGGGCACGGGTTTCGGGCAGGAAGTACGATGCGATGTCTGGATTCGCGCGAGCTGATGCCGAAGTGCTTGCGGAACAGTGTGTCTCGTGTGGTCGATAGCAGTCGTTGCTCTTGAGTCGACTTCTCGTGCGTGGGTGTGATTGTCGGGCTGCGCTTCCGGTAGGCGCGCCGGGTTATCGGTGTGGTCGTGGAAGCATTTGCGGGACAGTGTCGCTCGCGGTCAGTAGTAGGTTATGGGGGCCAAGGGTTCGGCGGCGTGCGGGGTGAGGGTGGCGTAGGCGTCGGCGAGGGATTTCACCGCGAGGCGGAGGTCGGATTCGTTTCGGGTGAAAGGGATTCGGAGGAAGCGTTCGAAGGCGCCCTGGACGCCGAAGCGGGGGCCGGCGGCGAGCAGGACACCGTGGTTGGGGGCGACCGCGGCCAGGGCGGAGGAGACCGGGGTGGGTAGTTGGACCCACAGCGACATGCCGCCGGCGCCGGTGACCGCGTGCCAGTCGGGGAGTTCCTCGGCCAGCGCGTCCAGCAGGGTGGCGCGGCGGCTGCGGAGCTGGTCGCGGCGGTGTTCGAGGATGGGATCGGCGTGCTCGAGCAGGTGGACGGTGGCGAGCTGATCCATCACGGGGGTGCCCAGATCGACCGTCGAACGGATGCCGAGCAGTTTGGTGATCAGCGTCGGGGTGGCGCGGATCCAGCCCACGCGCAGGCCGCCCCAGAACGACTTCGACGCCGAACCGATCGTCACGATCTCCGAACCGCGGGCGAATGCCGCTGCGGGAGGCGGGTTTTCGCCGTCGAGCTGGAGATCGACCATGGATTCGTCGACGATCACCGTCATCCGGGTGTCGCGGGCGATGGCGGCGAGTTCGGCGCGGTCGCGTTCGCTCATCAGCAGGCCGGTGGGGTTGTTGAAGTCGGGTAGCAGGTAGGCCGCGCTGGCGGCGGTTTGCCTTGCGGCACTGCGGATTCCGTCCAGATCCCAACCGGCCTCGGGGTGCTCGGGCAGCAGCGGGACCGGGACCGGGCGCGCGCCGACGTCGCGGATCGCCTCGATCGCGTTGGGGTAGGTCGGGTGATCGATCAGCACGCGTTCGGCGGGGGCGGTGAGCACGTTCAGCAGCAGGCGCAGGCCGTGCTGGGCGCCGAGGGTGACCAGGATCTGATCGGGTTCGGTGGGCAGGCCGCGTTCGGTGTAGCGGCGGGCCAGGGCCTCGCGCAGCGGCGGGACGCCGACCGGGTCCATGCCGTGCGTGCCGAGGTAGAGCGGAATGCCTTGCAGCGCGGTGGAATACGCCTCGTTCATCTCCGGGGGCGCAGACATCGCGGCGTAGGTCAGATCGATGGTGGGCACCTGGTTCGGGGACATCAGGGCCAGGATGCTGCGGGCGGGTTTCGCGCCGTCGTGCGCGACGCTCGGCGGCAGGGCGACCGTACTGCGCGAACCCTGGCGGCTGATCAGGTAGCCGTGCTCGCGCAGCAGGGCGTAGGCGGAGGTGACCGTGGTGCGACTCACGCTCAGGGTGGTGGCGAGATCCCGCTCACTGGGCAGGGCAACGCCGAGCGGGGCCCGGCCGTCGTGGATCAGCAGCCGAATGCTTTCCGCGAGAGCGAGATACGCCGGACGGGCCGCGCGTTTGTCGCCGTTCTCGTCGTGCCGCCAGCGGCCCAGATCGCGGGTGAGGGTGGCGGCGCTGATCACACGAATTGCCATACAGTCCAGTATCGGGCTTCTGGATATTTGATTCAAGTCCAGCTGGGCGGACCATTGCTCATATGGTCACTTTTATCGCCTCTGTGCTGGTCGTCGCGGCGTTCGCGGTGATCGTGTATCTGTTCGCGCCTCGTGAAGGGGAGCGGGCCGCCGGACTGCTGGAGCGTTATCGGCCGCATGCGCCGATGGCGGACTGGTCGGCGTCGTTCCGGGATGATCAGCGGCAATACGCGGATCTCGTTGCGGCCGAGTCGTTTCGGGAGTCCGGTGCGCGGTCCGCGGCGGTCGCGGAGTCGTCCGTCGCGGAACCCGCTGTCACCGGTCGTCGTCGCGTCTTCCATCGGGCAGTCCAGTTCTGACAACTGGACTGGCAAGCCGGAACTTGTCGGTGGTATCGGGCAGACTGACCTCATGCCCGCCTCGGACAGCTCGCCCTCGGCAGCGCTCTTCGACACCGCGATAGGTGTGTGCGCCCTCGTCTGGACAGACATCGGCGTGCTGCGCTTCCACCTGCCCGAGGCCACCGTCGCGGCCACCCGCACCCGCATGCTGCACGGCGGCGCCCGCGAGTCCGAACCGGATACCGCCGCGTCCGAGGTCATCACCGCCACCCGCGCCCATCTCGACGGCGCTCTGGACGACCTGCGCTGGATCCGCCTCGACCACACCGACCTCCCCGATTTCCACCGCGCGGTCTACGCCGTCACCAGGGCCATCGACCCCGGCCACACCCTCACCTACGGCCAGGTCGCCCAACGCATAGGCACCCCCGGCGCAGCCCAGGCCGTAGGCCAGGCCCTGGGCCAGAACGCCATCCCCCTGATAATCCCCTGCCACCGAGTCCTCGCCGCCGACCACGCCCTCCACGGCTTCTCCGCCCCCGGCGGCGCCACCACCAAATCCCACCTCCTGGAAATAGAACGCACCCCCGGCTTCGGCGAACCCACCCTCTTCTGAACGATTGTCCCGCAAGGTATTTCGATCGTCATGCCGAGAAGCTCGGCCAGCGCCGACATGCCGAATGTCGGAATGAATCACATGCTTGTCACTGGTGATCACGACTTCTGCCACGGCCTGCCTTCGCCGTGGCCGTCGGTTGCTGGAAGCGGGTTACCGGTGCGGTTGAGGGGTGGGAGTCGGGGTGGGTTTGATGAGGTTCTCGAGGTCCTGGTTGGTGCGGTTGACGCCGTCCACCACTGCGTCGGGGACGATGCTGGGGACCGGGGCGGTCAGGTCGCCGACGTGGACCTCGTGGGGTGGGGGTGCGGCGGGGGTTTTGGAGGGTTTGGGGGTGTAGTGGCGGCGGGGTGCGGGGGAATCGTTCTGGGGGGCGGCCGGGTGTAGTTGGGCCGGTTGGTCGTTGGCGGGCGGGTGCTGGGTCGTCGGGGTGACGGCGGTGACGCCGGGTTGCACCGACGCGGGGTCGGCCAGTGCGATACCGGCCCCCATCACCACGACGGCACTGGCGAGTGCGGCCAATCCGGCCGCGAGACCGGGCGATACCTTGCGACGACGAGCCACGACTCCACCTTCACGATGACCTGCTGAAAGGGTGACACGCCGTCGAGTCGCCCGAGCAGCATCGTAATCCGCGATCCGCCCAGGAGCCATACCCTCGCCGCCGACCCGCATCAGCGTTGTGGCCCTGTACATTCCGTTTGTCCGCACATGGACACACCCTGTCCGGATGTGTCTCATGTGCGCCTTCGAACAGCGCGTGAAACAGCTTGCGATCAGACTGCCGCGCCGAAGGCGGATCCGATTGCGCCGCCGACGATTCCGCCCGCGACGCCGCCGACCACCGCGGCGGGGATGCCGACGACGGCGGCACCGGCGGCCGCCCCCGCGGCCGCGCCGACACCCGCGCCGATGACCGCACCGGCGGTGGCACCGGCGGCATTGCCGACGCCGGGGGCCGCGGTTCCGGCGACGCCGCCGATCAGGCCGCCCGCGACAGCGCCGATGCCGGTGCCGATGACCGCGCCGGGGATCGCGCCGACGACCGCGCCGGGCACGCCGAGGGCGGTCGCGCCCAGGGCCGCGCCGCCGGCGGCTCCGGCGATGGTCAGACCGGCGATCTTGTCCGAGCGACTGGCGTTGATGCCGACCGAGTTCAGACCCGTCGCGATGGCCGCCTCGGTATCGGCGGCGGCGGTGTTCGCGGGGTTCAGCACGGTATCGGGCACGTCGTCCGGCACCGGGGTGCTGAACGCGCCCAGCCGCAGGGTGCGCGGCGGCGGCGCGATCGGCGCGACCGGGGCCACGGGGGTCGGCGCGTGCAGATGATCGAGTTCGATCGCCGGGGCCGCCCCGGTGTCGGGGATCGGGCGGAAGTCCGGCGGCACCACGTATCGGGGCGCCACGGGACCGATCAGGGCGGGCAGCGGAACGGGTGCGGGAACCGCGGTGACGCCGGGCTGCACCGGCCCGGTCGGCGTGTTCGACGCCCCGAGGCTGATCACGCCGGGCTGCGACGGACTGCTCGTGGCCGGATTCCGCAGTTCCTCGGGCACACCGGCGGGTGGCGGCGTCGCGGTGCCCGGCAGCTCGGGAGTGGACGGCCCACTCGACGCCGCGGGCCCGGCCGCCGGAGCCGAATTCGGCGCACTGCTCACCTGCCCACCCGACGAACACCCCACCGCCAGCGCCAACGGAATCGCCCCCAGGACGAGCGCGCGCCGCCGCGCACCGGAATTCACCGCGAAACGACGAGCCACGTCGAACACACCACCTTCGGAAATCTCGGATATGTGACGGATCCCCCGGAATCGGGCTCGGATCCGGCGGCTACCTGCGGCGCCGCACGTCCGGCGATGATAACTGTTCAATAACTAACGATGGCAAATCGATGTGAACAGCCGCACACGAAATCGGGCCATTCCCCGAGAAAATCCACCTATTAGGTGGTGTTTGTGGTGCGAACAGTTAATTGCGCTGTTTGCCGCTGGGTGGCTCACCGCGCATCAGATCGGCGAGAGCCTCCCGGTCGGTCACATCCAACTTGATGCAGGCCCGGTACAGATGCCCCTCGACGGTCCGCACCGACACCGTGAGCCGATCCGCGATCTGCCGATTGCTGAGCCCGGCCGCGACCAGATTCGCGATCTCCCGCTCGCGCGCGGTCAGCGGCAACGGCTGCGCGGACTGCCGCAGCGCCGGGGTGCCCGCACCGCCGCAGGCCGCCGCGAGCCGGTTCGCCGTCGCGGCCGACTCCAGCAGCCGCCGCCGATCCCCGGAACGCTCGTGTGCCGACGCGGCCTGCGCGGCGGCGTCGGCCGCCGACAGCAACGCGCCGATCTCCTCGAATTCCGTTGCGGCAGCGTCCAATCCGGGTCCGTCGTGCGAGGCGACCGCGACCGCGTGCCGGGCCTGCACCTGCACCATCCGCCCGTCGATCCGCGCCGCCAGATCCGCCAGCCGCCCCGCGACGCTGGTATCGCCGAACCGCGCCGCGGTGTGCAACGCCATCGCCTCGATCGCGTGCTGATTCGACCGCGCCGCGGAATCGGCCGCACCGATCGCCAGCCGCACCGCGGGCGTCACCGTGCCCTCGGCGGCCGCCTGCCAGGCCCGCGCGATCTCCAGCTGCGGCTCGTACACCGCGCTGTGCCGCCCGCCCCGCGCGATCGCCTCGGCGATGCTGTCGGCGGCCTCACCGGCCCGCCCCAACGCCGAATACGCTTCCGCCAGACGGATTCTCGCAGGGAACATCCACGCCGCGGCCCCCTCGGCGGTCAACGCGGCCAACGCCTGTTCCAGATTCTCCACACCGTCCAGGAACCGGCCCTGCGCGACGTCCACGGTGCCCTGCAAGATCTTCGACAGCCCCCAGGCCAGATACTGCCCGGGCGCGGAATAGCCGAAATACGCTGTGGCACAAAGTCGTGCGCTGGGCAGATCACCGGTCAAGGTGAGCGCGAGCACCTCGGCGTGGGTGGACATGAACCGGTTCAGCCCATCGATCTCCGACTCCACCTCGTGCCCGCGCGCGGCATAGGCCCGCGCCGCGTCGCCGCGCCCCATCAACGCCAGCGACAACCCGCCGCCGAACGCCGACCACCACACCGCCCAGGCGGGTGCGCGCGGCGTCGACATGACCCCCTCCGCGTCGAGAAACGCGTCCTGCAAACGGTTTTCGTTCACCGCGCACGCGGAAGCCAAGCCCTGCAACGTCAATTGGATCTTGGGATGCCGCACCTTGCCGCGCACCAGCGCCAGCACCTCGTCGGCGCGATCGGCATCGCCCATGGCCCACAACAGATTCGCCACCCGCGTACTACCCCAGCGCGCGAGCTGCACCTCGTCGAGTTGATCTGCGTCGAAACTGGCCAGCGTGCGTTCGGCCTCGATCCGATGCCCCTGCCACAGCAGCGCGCGGGCGAGCAGATCCGCCGCCTCGACCCCGCCGCGACGTTCCACCGCCGCGCGCGCGAACCGCTCACCGAGCGGAATGTTGGCCAGGCCGATGGCATCCTCGGCGGCGGCCTCGAACAGTTCCAGATCCGCGGAACGGTCACTGTCCAAAGCCAATTCGGCCAACCGGATGCGATCGGACGCCGATTTGACCGGACGCTCCTTCAGCGACGAATACAACCGGCCGCGTAATCGCCGCGCCGACGCGATCCCCAGCCGCCGCCGGATGACCTCCCCGAACAGCGGATGGTTGTACCGCACCAGCAGCTGATGCCCGTTCTCGACGATCCGGATCACCCCGCGCGATTCGGCGTTCTCCACCGCCTCCTCGCCGGTCAGCTCGGCCATCACGTCCAGGTCGATCGGCTCGCAGAAGGTCAGCAGTTCCAGCACCCGCAGCACCTCGTCGGGCAGCTGCTCGACCCGATCCTCCAGCAGCGCGGCCAGTTCCGAGGTGACCGCCGCGCGCCCGCGCAACTGCCACACCCCGTTGACCTGCCGCAGCGTGCCCGCCTCCAGCGCGCCCTCGACCAGATGCCGCAGGAACAGTGCGTTGCCGCCCGAGGACTCCCACATCAGGTTCGCGGTGAAACCCTCGAGCTGCCCGCCGAGCATGGACTCCACCAGCTCGACGCTCTGGCGTTCGGTGAAGGGGGACAGGTCGATCCGCAGCAGATGCCCGTCCTTCCACAGCGAGGTGACCGCGTCGGGCACGGTGACGCCGCTGCGGACGGTGCACACGATGCGCGCGGCCTTGTCGATGGCCAGCTGCAACAGCAACGTCGCGGAGAGTTGATCGAGCAGATGCGCGTCGTCGACGCCGATGATGGTGTGCCCGTCGGCCAGCAGCGCCTCGCGCGCCGCGGCCATGAACGTCACCGGATCGTGCGCGGTGTACACCCCGACCATGTGCGCGAAGACGCCGAGCGGAATGCTGCGCGCGGATTCGGTGCCCGCGACCCAGCGGATATTGCCACCGAGCGAGGTGGCGGCCTGCCTGGCCAGGGTGGTCTTGCCGACCCCCGCATCGCCGAAGAGCACCGCCCCGACGAATTCGGTGCCGGTGAGGGCGGCGCGCAGCACGTCCAGTTCGCTGCCGCGCTCGATCATCGGCCAGTTCCGAGCCATGGAACTTACTCTAGTGCCTCATGATTCCGCGCGTGGAGGGTGAACCCCGTACGGCGGCAAGCGGATCGAACCTTGTTCACATGTTACGAGTTCAGCGGGGATCTCGCACGAGGTTCCCCGGCGAGGATGTCCGGTCCGGACGCCCTCGCCGGGAAACGAATTCGGTTCGCCCGCGCCGATGGATCAAGCCCGGTGGATCAGCTGGCCCAGACCTGGTCGATCGGGGTGCCCTCGGACGGCGGCGGGGTCGGCACGCCGCCCTGGGTGCGGGAGAAGCGCGGCGCGGGCGCGTGCTGGACGACGCCGTCGATCTCGACCAGGCCGGTGCGCGCGACGATGTGTTCGTTCTGTTCGGCCTCGGTCATGGTCAGCACGGGGGTGCAGCAGGCGTCGGTCCCGGTGAAGACCGCGGCCCAGTCGTCGCGGGTGCGGGTCTTGAACTTCTCGGCGAACAGCTTGCGCAGCTGGTCCTGCCCGTTCGGGTCGAGCTGCTGGGGCAGGCCCTCGGGGTCGATCTCGAGGCCCCGCAGGAATTCGGCGTAGAACTGCGGTTCGATGCAGCCGACGGCCATGTACTTACCGTCGGAGGTCTCGTAGGTGTCGTAGAAGGCCATGCCGGTGTCGAGCAGGTTGGAGCCGCGCTCGTCGGACCACAGGCCCACGCCCTTCATGCCCCAGATCATGTGCGACAGGGCCAGTGCGCCGTCGACCATCGCGGCGTCGATGACCTGGCCCTTGCCGGAGTTCTGCCGTTCCACCAGCGCGGCGAGCACGCCGAACACCAGGAACATCGAACCGCCGCCGAAGTCGCCGACCATGTTCAGCGGCGGCACCGGGCGTTCGCCCTTGTGGCCGATGGCGTGCAGGACGCCGGTCAGCGAGATGTAGTTGATGTCGTGTCCGGCGCGGTCGGCCATCGGGCCGTACTGGCCCCAGCCGGTCATGCGGCCGTAGATCAGGCGCGGGTTGCGCTCGAGCGTGACGTCCGGGCCCAGGCCCATGCGTTCGGTGACGCCGGGGCGGAAGCCCTCGAGCAGCACGTCGGCCTTCTCGATCAGGCCGAGCACCTTCTCGATGTCGGCGGGGTCCTTGAGGTTGGCCTCGACGATGGTGCGGCCGCGCCACTGCGGGCGTTCCATGAATCCGGGCAGCATGCCGGGGCGCTGTACACGCACGACGTCCGCGCCCAGGTCGGCCAGCAGTAGCGCCGCGTGCGGACCGGGGCCGATACCGGCCAGTTCGACAACCCGGATGCCCGCGAGTGGGCCCTGTGCGGGGGATGAAGTGCTCACGTATGACCTCGGTTCGTCGTTCCTCGCACCGACGTGATCCGCCGGTGTTGACATACCGACAATAAGACCTGGGGGTGGGGCGCGTCACGCGGGTGGTGGGCATTCGGCGCGCGGCCTGGTTCAACACGTGTTGCACTGGTAATTCGCGCACTCGCGGTGAGTGCGCGATCCGTTGTCTCGATGCTCGTTCGACGAGGGGAGTCCCGGTGGTCACCAGAACGCTCGGCACGCTGATATCGATAGTCGCGCTCACGCTCGCCGCGGTGGGTTGCGCCTCGCATTCCGACCAGCCGATCACGGTGCGGGCCATGGTCATCACCATGTTCGACCCGGAGGCCAAGCCCTGGATCGAACGGCAGCACTGGACCCACGAGGTCGCGCTGTCCGGTATTCGAACTCCGGTGCGCTGCAACGATTCCGGACTCTGCATGATGATGACCGGGGAGGGCAAGGTGAACGCCGCGCTGTCGGTCTCGACCATGCTCGCGAGCCCGGAACTGAACCTGGACAAGGCATATTTCATCACCGCGGGCATCGGCGGGACGCCGCCCACGGCCGGGACGCTGGGGTTCGCCGCGTGGGCGAACTGGGTCGTGGACGTGGATCTGGGGCATCACATTCTCGTGCAGGACGATCCGAGCGTGCCGAATGGTTATCTCTCCCTGGGTGATTCGGACAAGCCGGTGACCCAGGCGTATCAGCTGGACGGCAAACTCGTGGACGCGGTGTACCGCAACACCAAGGACGTCGCGCTGGCCGACGATCCCGGATTGGCCGCGATCCGCAACGCGTATCCGGCGCAGGCCGGACGCGACAAGCCGTACGTCGCGGTGTGTGACAGTGCCACCGGCGACAACTTCTTCTCCGGGGCCGCGTCCTCGGCGCAGGCCGCGTACATCGTCGATCTGCAATCCGGCGGGAAGGCCCACTACTGCACGACGCAGATGGAGGACAACTCCACCGCGGGTGCGCTGGCTCGGGCGGGGAAGTTGAACCGGTACGCGGACCTGCGGACGGCCAGTGACTTCGATCAGCCGCCCGCGGGTGGTTCGGTGACCGCGCTGTTGAACG
Source organism: Nocardia macrotermitis (assembly GCF_009604405.1). Classification (GTDB taxonomy): domain Bacteria; phylum Actinomycetota; class Actinomycetes; order Mycobacteriales; family Mycobacteriaceae; genus Nocardia; species Nocardia macrotermitis. Next base: position 81,348 of record NZ_WEGK01000023.1, on the reverse strand, counting down.
CCACGTATACCGGTTTCGCGATCTCGTTGGAGAACGCCTATCGAGTCGGCCTGGCTGCGGCGAATTATCTGATTCAGCATCCCGATCTGACCTGATCGGGTTCGGTGCGGACTGGCGCAATCAGGACAGAGATCCGACCAACGCGGCGTCATACGACTGCGGCAGCCCGAGCGAAATCGGAGGTTGACCGGTCGAATCAGGCGCAACCCGAGGTGACGGGCGAGATCGCCGTACCAGGACGTGCCGACGCGATGAAACGCGGCGATGCACCAGGGAGTGTCGGCGCAATAGTGACAGCTCGACCCGACCGGCACAGCGTGTCCGAGTGAGACGGACCGCCGCGGTCACGGCAGCCCGATGCCGGGAAAACCCTTGCGGCTAAGGCAGATCGGTGCGGCCCAGACGAAGTGTCGGCTGTCCGATCGCCGGAAGCGGCCGGGTCGGCGGCGCGGCCTCGGCAGGCTTCGCCTTGATCGGCAGCCCGTAGAACGCCCGCGCGTTGTCTTCCAGCACCAGATGCACATCGGGCCCGATGACCTCGCCGATGACCTCGACGTCGGTATCCCGGAACGGTCGGCCCGCGCGTGTCCCGGGCAGATCCGAGCCGAACATCAGCGCGCCGGGATTGACGGTGTGGATGCGGCGCAACGCGGTACGCACATCCATCGACACCCGCCCGAACCCGGACGCCTTCACCTTCGCCCCGCGATCGACGAGGTTCAGCAGATACGGCAGACACTCGTCGGACATGCCCATATGGTCGATGGACAGCAGCGGCAGCTTGCTGATCACCGGCTCGAGCGACCCCAGCATCGACCCGTCGATGTACAGCTCCACATGCCAGCGCGCCAGCTCGTACACCCGCAACGCCAACATGGTCAGCTCGGCGATATCCCCTGCGGCCCGCTTCAGATTGAACCGCAGCGCCCGCACCCCGACCCGGCTCAGCTCGACGATCTCGGCATCGGAGATCTCCGGATGCAGATTGGTGACCCCGACCCAGCTGTCCCCGAGCTCGGCCAGCGCGGCCCGCAGAAACCCCTGATCGGTCCCCTGGAACGACCCGCTCACCACCGCACCGCCGTCGATATCGAAGCGCGACATGCGCTTTCGATAATCGGCGACAGTGAAGGGCGGCGGGATGAAGCCTTCGTTCTCGATCAGCGGAAACCGCGGATCGATCAAATGGACATGGGCGTCGAACACTGTATTTTCTTGCCTCCGCTTCGCTACGGCGGGTTTTCGGCGCAGATGTGGCTCGTCGTTCGGGCACCGCTGCTTGCTCCTTCGTCGCATCGCAGCGGCACCCGAACGACGAGCCGCGCCGAAAACCTCGAAGGTGACGTTACTTGCCTGACGGTTCCGGCGTACAGAGACGCTTCGCCGCAGGTACGTCCGCTATGCGGAGGCGGGAAACAAAACTCAAGCTTTGTCGGGCTCGCTGGCGCGGAGCATGTCTTCGCGTTCGACGACCTTGACGCGTTCGCGGCCCTGGGGTTCGCCGAGGGCGCGTTCGTGGGCGTCGAGGCGGTACCAACCGGCCCAGGTGGTGAAGGGGATGCCGCGGCTCTCCAGGAAATCGGTGACCGCGTCGAGGGCGGGTTCGGGGGCGGGGGTGAAGCCGGCGGCGTCGTCCAGCAGGCAGGCGATGGTTTCGTTGGCGTCGCCCTTGGTGTGGCCGATCAGGCCGACGGGGCCGCGCTTGATCCAGCCGGTGACGTACGTCGCGGGGACGTAGCGGGCGTCGTCGTCGGAGTTCTCGTCGGCCAGTACGCGTCCGGCCTCGTTGGGCACGGTTCCGGCCTGATCGTCGAACGGCAGCTGCGGGATGTTCTGCGACAGGTAGCCCACCGCGCGGTACACCGCTTGCACGTCCCAATCGCGAAAGACGCCGGTGCCCTTGACATTTCCGGTGCCGTCCAGCTGGGTGCGCTCGGTGCGCAGGCCGGTGACCCTGCCGTCCGCGCCGACGAGTTCGGCGGGGGATTCGAAGAAGTGCAGGAACAGCTTGTGCGGCCGCTGCCCGACGTCGCGGATGGCCCACTGCTCGATGGTGTTGCAGACCATGTCGACCTGCTTGGAGTGGCGGCGCGCGGCCTCGGAACCCTCGTCGTAGTCGATGTCCTCGGGGTCGACGATGACCTCGATATTCGGCGAGTGGTCGAGTTCGCGCAGCTCGAGCGGGGTGAACTTGGCCTGCGCGGGGCCGCGTCGCCCGAACACGTGCACCTCGAGGGCCTTGTTGGCCTTCAGCCCCTCGTACACGTTCGGCGGGATCTCGGTCGGCAGCAGTTCGTCACCGGTCTTGGCCAGCACCCGCGCGACGTCCAGTGCGACATTTCCCACACCGAGCACGGCGACCTTCTCGGCCTCCAGCGGCCAGCTGCGCGGCACGTCCGGATGCCCGTCGTACCAGGACACGAAGTCCGCCGCGCCGTAGCTGCCGTCCAGTTCGATGCCCGGAACACCCAGTGCGCGATCGGCATTCGCGCCGGTGGAGAAGATCACCGCGTCGTAGAAGCGGCGCAGATCGGCCAGGGTGATGTCGGTGCCGTAGTCGATATTGCCCAGCAGCCGCACCTGCGGCTTGTCCAGCACCTTGTGCAGCGCGGTGACGATGCCCTTGATGCGCGGATGATCGGGTGCGACACCGTAGCGGATCAGGCCGAACGGCGCGGGCATGCGCTCGTACAGGTCGATGCTCACCTCGGCGTCGGACTTCATCAGGGCGTCGGCGGCGTAGATTCCGGCCGGTCCCGCGCCGACGATCGCGATGCGAAGCGGGCGCGCGTCAGCGGCGGGGCTCACCTCGCCCTTCGACTCTGCACTGGTTTCGGTCATTCTTCTGCGCACCCTTTGGTCGAAATCTGTGTCGTCATATTCTCAGCGGTCGTTCTTAGCTTAGGCTAAGTTGACGTGGGTCCGGCCGATCCTTCTTACCGATCGATGCTGCGTCGTTGCCGCTCGGGGATCCGTTCGCGCCGACCGCGGCCGGGGCTCGCCGCGATTCTATCGGTGACTGCTATCGCTGTTGCCGCCGGTCCGGGTGGTCGATGCGGGGTTCGCGCGGGGACCTCACGCCCTACCAGGGATGATCGAGAGATGAGTGACCCGGAAACCGCCGCCGCGACCCCGATCGATCAGCGCGAGGCGGTCCGCTCGCCGGTGCCCTTCATCGCCGCCGCGGTGATCGCGGTGCTGGTGATCGGCGGCGTGCTGATTGCCGCGATGCTGCGACCCGCTGAGAAGAATGTCACAAATTACGACCGTCTGGTCATCGCGATCCAGAATTTCGGCGCTGCCCAGAGCGGCACCGACACCGCCCGTCGCGCGGCCACCGCATGCCCCGGATTCGATCCGGCGCACTCCCCGCTGGGTCCGGACGCCGCCGGAAAGAAGGTCGTCATCGTCCGCACCACAGATCCGACCATCGACGGCAAGCGCGCGAAAGTCACCGTGACCAGCTCGGTGAACGGCCGCGAGAGCACATCGGTGTGGAACCTGCGGCAAACCGCCAACGACTGGTTCGTCTGCAGTGTCTGATGGCCTCCGCTCCGCTCCGGCGGGTTCGCGGCCCCCTGAGTCTCACCGATGAGCCCCGTGTCGGGCACTCGTTCCTCGCACCCGCCACGTCTCATCGGCGAGCCGGGCCGCGACAGTGTCTTTGGCCTCCGCTCCGCTCCGGCGGTTCGCGGCCCCTTGAGGCTCACCGCTGAGCCCCGTGTCGGGCACTCGTTCCTCGCACCCGCCACGCGTCTCATCGGCGAGCCGGGCCGCGAACTCCGGTGTCGGCGTGCCGGTGCTCGAGTTCCGGCATTTCGCGCACTGCGGACAGGCTGGTGTTTTGGAAATAGTCTGGTTGTCGTCGTGCGATGAGGTTTGACAGGGGGATGTGTGGCCAGGCAATCTCGACTCAGGTCATGAGTACCAGCGCACAGGCCCCGGCTCGCTGGTCGGCAACCCTCCTCCGCGGTGGGGTGCTCCGGGTGACGACCCGGCCGCGTCGAAAAGGCGCGGCAAGTGCGGATTCTTCGAGGAGGTTCAGCAAGTGAGTTACGCGGGTGACATCACTGTCCGACAGGCGTGGGATCTGTTGCGCGACAATCCCGATGCGGTGCTGGTGGATGTGCGCACGGAGGCCGAGTGGCGGTTCGTCGGGGTGCCCGACACCAGCGCGATCGACCGGCCGACGGCCCTGATCGAATGGGTGGACGGGACCGGGACGCACAACAGTGAGTTCGTCGATCAACTGCAGGTCGCGCTGTCCGCTCGCAAGGACGCCGAGGCGCCGGTGATCTTCCTGTGCCGGTCGGGCCAGCGGTCCATCGGCGCGGCGACCGCCTCGACCGCGGCCGGATACGCGCCCTCCTACAACGTGCTGGCCGGTTTCGAGGGCCCGCTGGACGCCGACGGACATCGCGGCGGCGCGGGCTGGCGGGCCGAGGGCCTGCCGTGGAGGCAGTCGTGATCAGCGGCGGCGCATTCGACAAACCACTGCCCGAGGGCGTCGGCCCGGCCACCCTGGGTGTGCGCGGTGGCCTGCGGCGTTCCGGATTCGAGGAGACCTCCGAGGCGCTGTACCTGTCCTCGGGGTTCGTGTTCCCGAGTGCCGAGGCGGCCGAGGCGTCGTTCACCGGCGACGTCGAGCATTTCGTGTACTCGCGTTACGGGAATCCGACCGTGGCCATGTTCGAGGAGCGGATGCGGCTGCTCGAGGGGGCCGAGGCGTGTTTCGCGACCGCGAGCGGGATGTCCGCAGTGTTCACCGCGCTGGCCGCGCTGCTGGGCAACGGTGATCGGCTGGTCGCCGCGCGCAGCCTGTTCGGGTCCTGTTTCGTGGTGTGCAACGAGATCCTGCCGCGCTGGGGCGTGGAGACGGTCTTCGTCGACGGCGAGGACCTGAGCCAGTGGGAGCAGGCGCTGTCGGTGCCGACCCGGGCGGTGTTCTTCGAGACGCCGTCGAATCCGATGCAGACGCTGGTGGATGTGCGCCGGGTGTCCGAGCTGGCGCATGCGGCGGGCGCGAAAGTGGTGTTGGACAACGTCTTCGCCACGCCGCTGCTACAGCAGAGCCTGCCGCTGGGTGCGGATGTGGTCGTGTATTCGGGCACCAAGCACATCGACGGTCAGGGCCGGGTGCTGGGCGGCGCGATCCTCGGAAGTGCCGAGTACATCGACGGTCCGGTGAAGAATCTGATGCGGCACACGGGTCCGGCGTTGAGTCCGTTCAATGCGTGGACGTTGCTCAAGGGGCTCGAGACCATGCCGTTACGGGTGCGTCACTCGGTGCAGTCGGCGCTCGAGATCGCCGAGTTCCTGGAGCAGCAGCCTGCGGTGTCGTGGGTGAAATACCCGTTCCTGCAATCACATCCGCAGTACGAGCTGGCGCGGCAGCAGATGGGCGGCGGCGGCACGGTCGTCACGTTCGAGCTGGCCGCGAGCCCGGCCGAGGCGAAGAAGCGCGCGTTCGAGGTGCTGAACCGGTTGCGCATCGTCGACATCTCCAACAACCTGGGCGATGCCAAGACGCTGATCACCCACCCGGCCACCACCACGCACCGCGCGATGGGCGCGGAAGGCCGTGCGGCCGTTGGCATCACGGACGGCGTCCTGCGCATCTCCATCGGCCTGGAGGACGTCGAGGATCTGCTCGGCGATCTGGATCAGGCCCTGGGCTGAGTCGTCGCGGGCCGGGGAGCGATCCCCGGCCCGGCGATGAATTCCGCTGTCCCGCACCGTCCTACCTGCAACCGATACCGCATGGAAGGTGGATCGCATGCAGATTCTGGCCCGTTTGTGTATGAGCGCCGACGGCTATGTCAGCACGCCCAACGGATGGCCGCCGCAGGTGGTGGATCCGGCGCACGGACCGGGCAGCCACGGCATCGCCGAATTCCTGGAGACCTGTGAGGCCGCGCTGATGGGCCGCACCACCTTCGAGCCCGCGCTGACCAACGATTTCTGGCCGTGGCCCGATCTGCGAGTCTTCGTACTGGCTTCCGAGCGTCCGGCCGGGACGCCCGATCACGTGACGGTGGACAGTGATCCGGCTCGGCTCCTGTCGGCGCTGCGAGCGGCCAACCGCGGCGGCGATGTGCATCTGATCGGCGGCCCGCGCACGATCGAGACCTTCCGCGAACTCGGCGCTCTGGACAAGCTCGAACTGGTGGTGCTGCCGTTCCTGCTCGGCAACGGTCTGCGACTGACCGATGCGCTGAGCGTCGAGACCGGTCTGGAGCTGGAGAGTTCGCGCACCTTGGACGCCGGAGCGGTCGAGATCGTCTACCGGGTGGCTGCCGGCGGCGGTGTGAGCGAGGCGGCCCGGGCAGGCTGGGCTCCGGCTTCGCAGCGCGACTGAGCGTTCCCGCTCAGCCCTCGAACGGGTTCGAGGTACGGCCCACCAGATCGGCGACCGAATCGACGACAACCGTTGGGCGGTAAGGGTATTGCTCCACCGACTGGCGGGTGGAGATGCCGGAGGTGACCAGGATGGTGCGCATACCGGCTTCCAGGCCCGCGATGACGTCGGTGTCCATCCGATCGCCGATCATCACCGTGGATTGGGAGTGCGCGCCGATGCGGCGCAGGGCCGAACGCATCATCAGCGGATTCGGTTTGCCGACGTAGTACGGGTCGCGTCCGGTGGCGCGGGTGATCAGCGCGGCGACCGAACCGGTGGCGGGCAGCAGGCCCTCGCGGGACGGGCCGGTGGCGTCCGGATTGGTCGCGATGAAGCGTGCGCCGCGTTCGACCAGGCGGATCGCGGTGGTGATCGCCTCGAACGAATAGGTGCGGGTCTCGCCCAGCACGACGTAGTCCGGATCGCTCTCGGTCAGCACGTAGCCGATCTCGTGCAGGGCGGTGGTGAGGCCGGATTCGCCGACGACGTAGGCGGTTCCGCCGGGACGCTGATCGTTCAGGAACGTCGCGGTGGCCAGCGCGGAGGTCCAGATCGCCTCTTCGGGAATGTCCAGGCCGCTGTGCCGCAGCCGGGCCGCGAGATCGCGCGGGGTGCGGATCGAATTGTTGGTCAGCACGAGGAAGGGCACGTCGTTGGCCTGGAGTTCCTGCAGGAACTTGTCGGCGCCGGGGATCGGGTGGTCCTCGTGCACCAGGACCCCGTCCATATCGGTCAGGTAGGACAGGATCGGTTCGTCGTCGGCAGTCACCCGCACATTGTCGTCCATGAAGGTTTCGATCGGGCCGGTTGTGTCCGGATACGACCGTTCGCGGGGGTTCGTGCGGAGCTGAACTATGGTCGAAACGGGCCCCACATCACGGGGCGCTGTGGAATGCGGCACAGCCCCTCGGCGCTGAACAGGGTCGACGGGATTGTCGGCAACGTGAACAGGAGTGGGCGCAGTGAGCGAGCTTGCGAGCGAACCAAGGACACAGCGTGCATCGCGCACGACGGAGCCGAGCGCCAGCGAGGTGCAGTCGTGAGTGATCTCAAGCTGGGATACAAGGCGTCGGCAGAACAGTTCGGTCCCCGGGAGCTGGTGGAGCTCGCGGTCGCGGCCGAGGAGCACGGCCTGGACAGCGCGACGGTGAGCGATCACTTCCAGCCGTGGCGGCACGAGGGCGGTCACGCGCCGTTCTCCCTGGCGTGGATGACCGCGGTCGGTGAGCGCACCACCCGGATCCAGCTGGGCACCTCGGTGCTCACCCCGACCTTCCGCTACAACCCGGCGGTGGTCGCGCAGGCCTTCGCCACCATGGGCTGCCTGTACCCGGACCGCATCATGCTCGGCGTCGGCTCGGGTGAGGCGCTGAACGAGATCGCCACCGGATACAAGGGCGACTGGCCGGAATTCAAGGAGCGTTTCGCGCGGCTGCGCGAGTCGGTCGATCTGATGCGCGCGCTGTGGACCGGTGACCGGGTCACCTTCGAGGGCGAGTACTACCACACCGTCGGGGCCTCGATCTACGACGTGCCCAAGGGCGGCATCCCGGTGTACATCGCCGCGGGCGGGCCGCTGGTGGCGCGGTACGCCGGGCGCGCGGGTGACGGTTTCATCTGCACCTCGGGCAAGGGGATGGACCTCTACACCGAGAAGTTGATGCCCGCGCTCGGCGAGGGTGCGGCCAAGGCCGGGCGCAGCACCGACGATATCGATCGGATGATCGAGATCAAGATCTCCTACGACACCGATCCCGAACTGGCACTACAGAACACGCGTTTCTGGGCGCCACTGTCGCTGACCGCGGAGCAGAAGCACGACATCACCGATCCGATCGAGATGGAGGCCGCCGCCGACGCGCTGCCCATCGAGCAGATCGCCAAGCGGTGGATCGTGGCGAGTGATCCGGACGAGACGGTGGAGCTGATCAAGCCGTACATCGATGCGGGCTTGAACCACCTGGTGTTCCACGCGCCCGGGCATGATCAGCGGCGGTTCCTGGATCTGTTCCAGCGCGATATCGCACCCCGCTTGCGCGCGCTGTAACTCATTGCGTGGCTGCCGTCTGTCGGGCGGCAGCCACGCTGATCTCCTTGCATTCCCGGGTGGCGACTGCTTCGCGGTGTGCCGGGCCGAATTCATGTGAACAAGCAGTTCTCCACTGTGTGCGAATGTGATTTTCCAGCAGTTCGCCGTGCGGTGGGGGAATCCGGCGCGGACGCTGGTTAAGCTCGCGAGCATGGCCGATATCGCACCGTCCACCGTGTACATCGCCTCTCCGGAGGGGGACACCGGGAAATCGACCGTCGCGCTCGGGGTGTTGCAGATGCTGTGCGCGACCACGCCGCGGGTGGGGGTGTTCCGGCCGATCAGCCGCTCGACCACGCAGCGCGACTACATTCTCGAACTGCTGCTCGAGCACAGCACCGCCGATATCGATTACGACCAGGCGATCGGCGTCGGCTACGAGCAGGTGCACGCCGATCCGGACGCCGCGATCAGCGATATCGTGATGCGTTTCCACGAGGTCGCCAAGGTGTGCGACGCGGTGGTGATCGTCGGCAGCGACTACACCGACGTGGCCGGCCCCAGCGAACTCCGGTACAACGCGCGCATCGCCGCCAATCTGGGCGCGCCCGTGGTGCTGGCGTTGCGCGGCTCCGACCGGACGCCCGCGCAGGTCGCCGAACTGGCCGAACTGTGCGTGGGCGAACTCGGCGCCGAACACGCCCAACTGGTCGCGATCATCGCCAATCGCTGCGATCCCGACGCACTCGACGAGATCGCGGACGCGCTGCGGGTGGTGGACGTGCCGTCCTGGACGTTGCCGGAGGTGCCGCTGCTGAGCGCGCCCACCATCGCCGAGCTGTGCGAGGCCATCGACGGCGAAATCTATTCCGGCGACCCGGAATTGATGCAGCGCGAGGCGTTGCACGTGATGGTCGGCGGGATGACCGCGGAGCACATCCTCGAACGGCTGTCCGACGGTGACGCGGTGATCGTCCCGGGCGACCGCTCCGACGCGCTGCTGAGTCTGGTGAACGCCCATGAGGCGGAAGGCTTTCCGTCGCTGGCGGGCATCATCATGAACGGCGGCATGCTGCCGCACCCCTCGATCGCGCGGCTGATCGCGGGCCTGAAACCGAAACTGCCGATCCTCACCACCGAGCTGGGCACCTTCGACACCGCGGTCGCCGCGCGCACCCGCGGCCGGGTGTCGCTGTCGAGCATCCGCAAGGTCGACACCGCGCTCGCGCTCATGGAACAGCGGGTCGACGCGCGACAGTTGTTGCGGCGCATCGAGGTTCCGATTCCCTCGGTGGTGACGCCGCAGATGTTCGAATATCAGCTGATCGAGCGGGCCCGCGCGGATCGGCGGCGCATCGTGTTGCCCGAGGGGAGTGACGATCGCATCCTGCGCGCGGCCGGGCGGGTGCTGCAACGCAAGATCGCCGAGCTGACCATCCTCGGCGACGAGGCCGCGGTACGGGGCCGGGCCGCCGAACTCGGGGTGGATATCGCCGAGGCCGAGGTGTTGAACCCCGAAACATCCAGTCTGCGTGACGAATTCGCCAAGGAATACACCGTGCTGCGGGCACACAGGGGGATGACCGAGGATCGGGCGCGCGAATACCTCAGCGACATCTCGTATTTCGGGACGATGATGGTCTACGAGGGCATCGCCGACGGGATGGTGTCCGGTGCGGCGCACACCACCGCGCACACCATCCGGCCCTCGTTCGAGATCATCAAGACCGAGCCCGGGGTGTCGACGGTGTCGAGCGTGTTCCTGATGTGCCTGGCGGATCGGGTGCTGGCCTACGGTGATTGCGCGGTGGTGCCCGATCCGACCGCCGAACAGCTCGCCGATATCGCGATCTCCTCGGCCCGCACCGCGCAGCAGTTCGGTATCGCGCCGCGGGTGGCGATGCTGTCCTATTCGACGGGGGAGTCCGGCAGCGGCGTGGATGTGGACAAGGTGCGCACCGCGACCGCGCTGGTGCACGAGCGCGCGCCGCAACTGCTGGTGGAGGGGCCGATCCAGTACGACGCCGCGATCGAGCCGACGGTCGCCAGCACCAAACTGCCGAATTCCGAAGTCGCCGGGCGCGCAACGGTTTTCGTCTTCCCGGATCTGAACACCGGGAACAACACCTACAAGGCGGTGCAGCGCAGTGCGGGCGCGGTCGCGATCGGACCGGTGTTGCAGGGCCTGCGCAAACCGGTGAACGACCTGTCCCGGGGCGCGCTGGTCGCCGATATCGTCAACACCGTCGCGATCACCGCCATTCAGGCGCAGACCGGAACCGAGTGAGCGGCGTGGGTGCGGAAACAGGAGGCATGATGCGGGTCCTGGTGATCAATTCCGGGTCGTCGTCGATCAAATATCAACTGCTGGAACCAGTTTCGGGTGCGGTCGCGGCCTCGGGCATGGTGTCGCGGATCGGCGAGCCGGTGGAGCCCGGGTCGCCGACGGTCGAGCACGAGGCCGACGGGCGGACGCTCGCGCACGACGGGCCGATTCCCGAGCACGCGACCGGACTGCGGGTGGTGTTCGAACTCTTCGCGCGCAGCGGGCACGATCTGACCGGTGAGGGGCTGTACGCGGTCGGGCATCGGGTGGTGCACGGCGGCGAGGTGTTCTACCGGCCGACACTCGTCACCGACGCCGTGCTGACCTCGATCGACGAGCTGTCCGCCCTTGCGCCGCTGCACAATCCGGCCAATGTGATCGGTATCGAATCCGCGCGGCGGCTGCTGCCTGCGGTGCCGCAGGTCGCGGTGTTCGACACGGCGTTCTTCCACGGGCTGCCCGATGCCGCGAAGACCTATGCGATAGATGCGAAAGTCGCTGCGGCGCACGGTATCCGACGTTACGGGTTCCACGGTACCTCGCACGAGTACGTCTCCGGGCAGGTCGCCGAACTGCTCGGGCGGGATGCCGCGGCGGTGAATCAGATTGTGCTGCACCTGGGTAACGGCGCGTCGGCCTCGGCGATCCGGGGCGGTCGCGCGGTGGATACCAGTATGGGGCTGACCCCGCTGGAAGGGCTGGTGATGGGCACCCGCTCGGGCGATCTCGATCCCGGCATCATCGGGCATCTGATGCGCACCGCCGATTTCGACATCGACGCGATAGATCTACTGCTGAACCGGAATTCGGGGCTCAAGGGGTTGTCCGGGGTGAACGACTTCCGGGAACTGCAACGCCTCATCGACACCGGTGATCAGGCCGCGCGGCTGGCCTACGAGGTGTACATCCACCGGCTGCGCCACTACATCGGCGCGTACCTGATCGATCTGGGTGAGGTGCACGCGATCACCTTCACCGCCGGTGTCGGGGAGAACAGTCCGCAGGTCCGCGCCGATGCCTCGGCCGGGCTGTCCCGGTTCGGCATCGGCGTCGACGCGGACCTCAATACCGCGAAAAGCCGTGCGGCCCGGTATATCTCGCCGCCCGACGCCGAGATCCCGGTACTCGTCGTGCCCACGAACGAGGAACTGGCCATCGCACGCGCGGCCGCGGCCCTGGTCACGGCGTCAGCGTGAAACCCTCGTAATCGTCGGCGGCGACCTGATCGCACTTCTCGCGATACGGCCCGACGCCGCCGATGTACGCGTACATAACCCGAGGTTTGCCGGGCACGTTCGAGCCCACGTACCAGGAGTCCACCTTCGGGTACAGCGTCATATCGCCGACCTCGTCGACGTGCCGGGTCCACTCCCGCTCCGCGTCGGTCTCGGCCTCCATGGTGGTGACGCCCTTGGATCGCAGCGCGTCGATCGCGTCGGCGACCCAGTCGACGTGCTGTTCGATGGACACCATCATGTTCGACAGCACCGAGGGACTGCCCGGTCCGGTGATCGTGAAGAGGTTCGGGAAGCCCGCCACGGCCAGGCCGAGGTAGGTGACGGGCCCGTCGGCCCACTTCTCCCGCAGTGACGCGCCGTCCCGGCCGCGGATGTCGATCGCGTCCAGCGCGCCGGTCACCGCGTCGTATCCGGTGGCGTAGATGATGTCGTCGAACTCGAAACTCTCGTCCGCCGTGGCGATTCCGGATTCGGTGATCGCGGTGAGCGGGGCCGCGGCGACATCCACGAGCCGGACGTTGGGACGATTGAAGGTCTCGTAGTAGTTCGTGCCCAGGCAGGGGCGTTTGACGCCGAAGAAGCCGTCGGGCTGGAGTAGTTGGGCGACAGCGGGATCGGTGACGATCTCGCCGATCCGATCGCGGATGAACTGTGCGGCGGTCTCATTGGACGCCTCGTCGGCGAGGGTGTCGGTGAAGCCGACCAGCATGCTTACCAGTTCGCTGTTCTTGTCCGTCCACACCCTGTGGTAGAAGGCATTTCGCTCGTCCTCGCTCACCTCGAGCGCGCCTTTGGTGGCCTCGGGTTGTGCGATGCCGAATCCCGATTCCCGATTGGCCTTGCGCACCTCGCGATAGCGGGACTTGATCTCGCGTTGATAGTCGGGGTCCATCGGGTGATTGCCCGCGGGGAGAACGTAATTCGCGGTCCGCTGGAATACGGTGAGCTGCTCGGCCTGCTCGGCGACCAGCGGAATCACCTGCACCCCTGAGGATCCGGTGCCGATCACCGCGACCCGGCGGCCGGTGAAGTCCACCTTCTCCGCGGGCCAGCTACCGGTGTGGAAGCTGCGGCCCCGGAACGTCTCGATGCCGGGAACCTCCACCAGTTTCGCCGCCGACAGGCAGCCGGTGGCCATGATCGCGAAACGTGCCGAGACGACCTCGCCCGCATCGGTCGTGAGCTGCCAGCGCGCGGTGGATTCGTCGTAGACCGCGGCGGTGATCCGGGTCCGCAGTTGCACGTCCTTGCGCAGGTCGAACCGGTCCGCGACGTGCTCGATGTAGCGGAGCAGCTCCGGCTGCGGCGGCAGCTTCTCCGACCACTCCCACTCCTGCTCGAGCTCGGGATCGAAGGAATAGTTGTAGTACATGCTCTTCACGTCGACGCGCGCGCCCGGATAGCGGTTCGAATACCAGGTGCCGCCGATACCGTCGCCGGCCTCGTACACGCGCACCGAGAGGCCGAGCTTGCGCAGCCGGTACAGCATGTGGAGTCCGGCGAATCCGGCTCCGACGACCACCGCGTCGATCTCGCGGGTCGGGGGTGTGGATTCCGTCTGGGGTGTGGAGTCTTCGGAGGTCGTTGTCATCGTGGGCCTGCCTTTCGATGAGTCGCCGTGGGAACACCCGGACAATGCTGTAGGTTAGCGGAAAATCCTTGCGCGCGTTGATCTTTCCTGGCGAGTGACTAGAACCAGGTCTTGGCGCGCAGCGCGTTGGCGAGGTCCACCAGGGCATATCGGTGGGTGCGGGCGGGGGCGGTGCGGGCCAGTCCGCGCAGACCGGTTTCGGCGCCGTCGCGCAGATCGCGTTCGGTGAAGGGGGCTCCGAAGAGGGTGGCGTCGGGATTCCTGGGCTTGTTCCCGGCCTGCAACCAGGCCAGTGCGGTGCCGACGACGAGCACCCGGATCTGGTTTGCGCGATGTTCGCCCGCCGGTACCTGTTCGACCCGGTAGGCGGCGAGATGCAGTGCGTCCTCGGACAATTCGGCGACCGGGGCGGCGGTGATGAGCAGCAGGACGGCGGTCAGTCGGGCGACGTCGTGGTGGCGGGAGGCGGCGGGGACCTGATCCAGGGCGTCCACCGCCTCCTGTACGCGGTCGTCGGCGGTGAGCTGGCGGGCCAGGCCGAAGGCCGCGCTGACCACGCTGCGGTCGGTGCGCCAGACGGTCGCGTAGAACTTCTCGGCGTAGCTGCGCCACTGTTCGGGGTCGGGTGAATCCCACTGTTGCAGAATGAGTTCCGCCGTCGCGGCGAGAGCCAGTTTGGGGGCGATCTCGCCGGGCAGTGCTTGCAGGACCGCGTCGAATCGGTCGAACGCGCGCTCGTATTCGAGTTCGAGCAGTGCGGCCAGGCCCTGATACCACTGGACGCGCCAATCGGATTCGGCCAAGCGGCTCAACAACTCCCGGGCCGTTTCCGCGTGTTCCAGCGCCAACTGGATGCGGACCTCGGCGAGGGTGCATTCGACCTCGAAGGTGTCCGGTATCTCGAACGCTTCGGCCTCGGCGCGGGCGCGGGCGATGCGGACGGCCTCCAGAGCGGGCAGTGGTTCGGGATGGACCGTTCCGGCCAGCAGCGCCGCGGACGGGTCGGCCGGATCGATCAGCGGAACCGGCAGTGCCGCAACGACATCGCGGGAGGGGAAATTCTTGGAGCGCTCGCGACCGTCGGTGTAGGCGTCGGTCTGGGCGAGCAGTTCCTGGGTGCCGAAACTGGTGCGCGGCGCGCTGAACAGGGTGGACAGCTGCGGATGTTCGGTTCCGCTGTCGGCCGAGAGGATTTCGCGCAGCACGCCCGCGAGCTGGGAGGCCATCAGGCGGGCGGAGGTGAAGCGCCGGGCCGGATCCGGGTCGGTGGCCCGCAGCAGCAGGCGGTGCAGGAATTCGTAGCGTGCCAGCGTGGGTTCGCTTGCCGGACTGGGGATTCCGTCGACGTAGCGGCCCTTGTCGGTGGGCATGTTGAGGGTCAGCACAGCCAGGGTGCGGCCGACGGTGTAGATGTCCGAGGCCGCGGTGGGGCCGGTGCGGCCGATCTCGGGGGCCTGGAAACCCCTGGTGCCGTACAGGTTTCCGTACGATTCGAAGGCCGCGACCGCGCCCAGGTCGATCAGTTTCACCTGATCCTCGGTGACCATGATGTTGTCGGGCTTGAGATCGTTGTAGGCCAGGTCCTGCGAATGCAGATATTCCAGTGCCGGAAGGATTTCCAGCAGATAGGCGATGCCCTCGGTGACCGCCATGCGTTCGGGCCGGGTGTACGTGTCGAGCATGTCCCGCAGCGATCGGCCGCCCACGTATTCCATGACGATGTAGCCGATCGGGTTTCCGCCCGGTCCGGGGTATTCGACGAAGTTGTGGATCTTGACGATGCTCGGATGGGCGAGTTCGGCCAGGTAGCGCCGCTCGGTGACCGCGACCGCCTGCGCCTCGGCATCACCGCCGTGCAGCAGGCCCTTGAGCACCACCCACCGGTCGTTCACATTGCGGTCGACGGCCAGGTAGATCCACCCCAGCCCGCCGTGCGCGATACACCCCTGGATCTCGTACTGCGCCACGACCATATCGCCCGATTGCAGGAACGGCCGGAAATCATAAGGCGCACCGCAGATTTCACACGTCCCCGCCGCCCGCGCCGCATGCTCCGGCGTCGCCCGCCCGACCGGCTTACCGCACCGCCAGCAGAACCGCCGCCCCTCGGCGACCACCGGATCGGCCAGCACCACCGCTCGCGGATCCATCGGCGGCACCACCGGAATCTCCACCAGCCCGGCCCCCAACCGCCGCACGGTAGGCCGACTCCGCACCGTCCGCCCACTCCCGCGCCCACCCACCAGCCCCGAAGTCCCCTCCCGCTCCCCCGACCGCCCCAACGTATCCGCCTCGGCCCGCGCCCCCGCACCCACCCCGCCCCCGACAACGACAGCCCGAGTCTGCTCCCCACCGGCCACAGCCCGCGTCTCCGGACCCACCCCCTCAGCCCCAACCCGCCCGGCTGCATCCGAAGCCCCCGAACCAGCAGCAGCACCCACCGCCCGCGTCTGCTCACCCCCTGCCGCGGTAGCAGCGACTGCTTGCGTAGCCGGAGGTCCCGCCTGAACCTCCGCCCCACTTTCCGCATCCGCCCCAGCACCGACTGCCTGCGTCTGTTCACCCTCTGCCGCAGTAGCGGTGACGGCTTGCGTAGCTGGAGGTTCCGCCTGAACCTCGGCCCTACTTTCCGCATTCGCCCCAGCACCGATTGCCTGGGTCTGTTCACCCCCTGCCGCAGTAGCAACGACGGCTTGCGTCGCCGGAGGTTCCACTTGAACCTCGCCTCCACTTTCCGCATCCGCCCCGGCACCCACCGCCCGCGTCTGCTCCCCACCCGCCGCAGTAGCAGTTACAGCCTGCGTCGCCAATGGTTCCGACTGAACCTCGTCTCCACTCCCTGCCGCTGCGCCGACACCCACCGCCTGCGTAGGCGGTTGTTCATCACCCGACCCGCTGACGTCGTGGCTGCCCGAGAGCACGACCGCCGCAGTGGCGATCGCGTGCGTCGCTGGAGATTCCGCCCCGGCGTCGGAGCCGATGGATTCGCCTGCCGTACCAGCAGCAGCACCCACCGCCCGCGTCTGCTCACCCCCTGCCGCGGTAGGAGCGACGGCTTGCGTCGCCGGAGGTTCCGCCTGAACCTCGCCTCCACTTTCCGCATTCGCCCCGGCACCCACCGCCCGCGTAGGCGGTTGTTCATCACCCGACCCGCTGACGTCGTGGCTGCCCGAGAGCACGACCGCCGCAGTGGCGATCGCGTGCGTCGCTGGAGATTCCGCCCCGGCGTCGGAGCAGCTGGATTCGCCTGCCGTATCAGCCGAGGCAGTGATCACCGCCTGCGTGGGTGGTTGTTCGGTCTCGGAACTGTTGGGGCCGTTGCTATCCGGTGATGCCTTCCCGTGGGCAACGGTGATTGCCTGGGTAGCAGGTGGATCCTCCCGATCACGGGCAGTACCCGATCCGGCAATTGCTTCCGGTCGGGCAACGTTCACCGCCTGGGTGGGCGGCTGCTCGACATCCGGCTCGTGGTCATCCGGTGGTTCGGCCGCTGTGGTGGTGATTGCTTGTGTGGCTGGAGGTTCCGGCCGAGCATCGGAACCGCTGGACTCGGCCGCCGTATCGGGAGGGGCAACGTTCACCGCCTGGGTGGCTGGCTGCTCGATGCCTGATTCGTTGGCGGTGTGGCTGTCCGGCAGTTCGGCTGCTGTGGTGGCGGCGACTGCTTGGGAGGCCAGGAGGTCCGACTCGGGGTCGGATGTGTTGGGGCCGTTGAGATTCGGTGGTTCCGCTGTCGGGTCGTCGGGGTGGGGCATGGGTCAGCCCTGGTAGTCCGGTTGGGGTGGGCCGGGGGAGGGGCCCAGGGCGGCTTGGAGCCAGCGTTGGTAGAGGCGGGTCCAGGTGCCGTCGGTGCGGATGCGGTCGAGGGTGCCGTTGACGAAGCGGACGACGTCGTCCTGGCCCTTGGGGATGCCGACGCCGTACGGTTCGTCGCTGATGTCGGGGCCGACCATCTCGGCGTAGTACGGGTCCTGCACCGACAGGCCCGCCAGGATCGTGTTGTCGGTGCTGACGGCGTCGACCTGACGCTGTTGCAGCACCACCAGGCAGTCCGCCCAGGTGGGCACGGTCAGGATCGAGGCGGCGGGCTGGCCGCGGCGGATCTGGTCCAGCGAGGTGGTGCCGGTGACGATGCACACCCGCTTGTTCGCCAGATCGGCCAGACTGCGGATGCCGGAGTTCTTGATCGCCAGAATCCGTTGGTGCGCCATGAAATACGGGGCCGAGAACGCCACCTGCTGTTTGCGCGCGCAGGTGATCGTCATCGTCTTCACCACGACGTCGACGGTGTGATCCTCGAGCGCGCGTTCCCGATCGGCCGACCCGAGGATCCGGTACTCCACGCGCTGCGGATCGCCGAACAGATCCCGCGCGATCTCCCCGGCGATATCGACGTCGAACCCCTCCAGCGTGCCGCTCACCGGATCACGGAAGCTGAACAGATTGCTCCCCGGATCGAGCCCGACGATCAGCCGCCCCCGCGCCCGGATCGCATCCAGGTTCGTCCCGTGCGCCGTCCCGTTCGGCCCCAGGCTCGCCGTCAGATCCCCGCACCCCACCCCGGGCGCCGCCGGAATGGCCGTATTCGTCTGCGCCACAGTGGCATTCGCGGGCAACGGTGGTTCGGTATAGCTCCCCACCGCCGAATGCGGCGCAGTGTTCCCCTGCGCACACCCCGCCACCAGCAACACCCCGGCCGCCAGCAACCCGGCCAGCGCGCGCCGACGTATTACGAACTCGCTCATCGGTACTCCCGCAACCGCGGCCACAATCCGGCCACCACGAACAGGGCCGACAGTATCGCGAGGATCAGCGCGCCCGGGGACAGGATGTCCAGGGAGCGCGCGGCATCGGAGATATCGCTACGTAAAGTGTTGCGGGCCTTGCCGATTCCATCGGCGAGGGCGTGGTCCAGGGCCTGCACGCTGGCGGTGGCCTCGGTGGGTCCGGTGCCGATCGCGACGGTGGCCGCGCCGGGGAAATCACCGCGGCCCAGGGCGTCGGTCATCCGGCGATGCGCCTGCAACCAGCGATCCAGCGCCGTGCGGGCGGCCGCGACATCGTCCGAGGCGGGCGCGCCGTGCGGGTAGTGGGTCAGCAGATCCGCGAGCTTCTTGGTGGCGTTGTCGTAGATGCGGTCGTAATCGCCGCTGTCGTCGCGACGCACCAGTTTCAGCGTTTCCGCGGCGCGCGCCTGCTGGGTGAGGATGCGGCTGTCGGTCAGCTCCGATGTCGGCACCGCGCCGTCGTCACGGCCGTCGGTGGTGGACAGCGCCGAGAGCGACCCGGCCGTCACCGTCCACGCCAGCAGCACCACCAGCAGGCCCGAGGCCACCAGCAGCCCCGGATTGAGCAGCCGATGCCAGCGCCGGGCCAGATACAACTGCCCGACCACCAGCGCGGCCAACGCGAGAATCGGCAGGATGATGGCCAGCCACGGCGGCCGCACATGCCGCCGCTGGGTGTCCGAGATCGCGGTCGAACGATGTTCCTGGAGTTCCTGGGCCATCCGCAGCATCCGGGTCTGCATCAGATTCGACGCTTCACTCAGATAGGCCGCGCCCACCGGATGTCCGAGCCGGTTGTTGGTGCGCGCGGTCTGGATCAGCTCGGTGTAGACCGGTAGCTCGGTGGCGATACCGGTGCGCAGCGCGGCATCCGGATCGTTCGCACTCGCCGAGGCGTGACCCGACTGGGCGACCAGTTCCGCCGACGCGTCACCGATCGCCTGGTTGTAGGAGTCCAGCACGTCCTGCGGTTCGAGCCCGCCGAAGATGAACGCGGTACCGGCCTCGGCGTCGGCTACCGACAGCGAGGTGTACAGGCGCTGAGCCGAATTCGCGTCCGGCTCGGCGTTGTCGAGCAGATATTGCAGCGCCTGCTGGCGGTTGCTCACTTCCGACGCGGTCACCGCGCCGGCGACCAGGCACAATCCGAGCAGGACCAGACCGATCACGATGAGTTTCGCAGGCGAGGAGCGGGCGAAGGAACGCATGTCGGTGGCGTCGAACTGGCGGCGTACGGCGGCGGCCGCGGCACGCGGGGTCAGCTCGTCCAGTCGAGGCTGCGCGGTCCGGGTCATGGTCACCTCCGTTCCATCGCCGACGAGGGCCGTGCCGGTAGAGCTTATTGTGGTCGTGGCGAACTCGCGCGGGTCTCCGGGCGATCGGCGCGGGTTGAGGATGGGACGTGGCGAGTATGCGTGGTGACGGGGACGGCTTTCTGCACAGTCCGGACGGGACGCGGCAGTGGGGTTTGTTCGGGGCCGCGGGACTGCTGCTGCGCGCGCCCGCGCCGGGTGGCGGTGCGGTGGTGTTGATGCAGCATCGCGCGCCGTGGAGTCATCAGGGCGGCACCTGGGCGTTGCCCGGCGGGGCCCGCGATTCGCACGAGACCAGCGAAAGTGCCGCTGTGCGTGAGGCTTACGAGGAGGCCGGGATCGCCCCGGCGACGGTGCGGGTGCGCGGCAGCCGGGTCACCGCGACCGCGCCGAGTGGCTGGATCTACACCACCGTCGTCGCCGATATCGCCGAACCCGTGGCCACCACCGCGAATCAGGAGAGCGCCGAACTGGCCTGGGTCCCCGAACGGGAGGTCGACGCCCGCCCCCTGCACCCCGGATTCGCCGCCGCCTGGCCGCAGCTGCGCGCCCTCCCCGCCCGCGTCGGCCTCGATGACCTGCCCGAAGCCCCCGAACTGGCCGCCGCCCTCCCCCGCACCCTCGACCTGGCAGACCAGGGTTTCCTCTGGCTGCACACCGGCGATTGCGCGGGCCGCAGCGTCCGCGTCACCGAATCCCCGGAGCCGGACGAGGATTCACCCGAAGATGTGTTATATCTCACTCCGAGTCAGATCCTGTCCTGACCGAGCTCGTTGCGTCGCTGCCTGATCCGAACATGCGGCCGCGCTGGGACCCGGTTGCCGAGAGTCGTCTCTCATCCGCACACTCGGCTAACGGCCGCCGCAGCCCGAACACGACATCCGGAAATCGGCCGGTGCATTCCGGCTCATCGTCGACGTTCTGCCGACCGGTCGAATAGCTGCTCGGCGCAAGACAATCGGATCGGAGCGATACGCTCGGGTCCGAGCCGCACTGTTCGGATCGTGTTTTCCGAGAACGGGGTGGTGCGCTGATCACCGGTGGGCGAATCAGGGTTCGGCACAGGGCGATCGGTTTGAACCGTGCCTGATGAGCGCGCCGGGGTGTGTATTGCGTTCCGACGCATGATGATCGGACGCGGGGTGCGGCAATCATCCTCTGTGGCAGGGGATGTGGGGCCGCTCAGGTGGGGTTGGGTTCTTGTAGGCGGGATTTGAGGATGCGGGCGGCGGATTCGGGGTCGTCGGCCTCGGTGATGGCGCGGACGACGACGATGCGGGTGGCGCCGGCGTCGAGGACTTCGGACAGGCGGGCCTCGTCGATGCCGCCGATGGCGAACCAGGGGCGGGCCGGGTCGGCCTCGGCGGTGCCGCGGACCAGGTCCAGACCGGCGGCGCTGCGGCCGGGTTTGGTGGGGGTGGTCCAGACCGGGCCGGTGCAGAAGTAGTCGATGTGTTCCTCGGTGGCGGCGTTCGCGGCCTGCGCGGGATCGTGGGTGGAGCGGCCGATCACCACGTCGGGGCCCAGGATGCGGCGGGCGTACCAGGGCGGCAGATCGTCCTGGCCCAGGTGCAGCACATCCGCGCCCGCGGCGAACGCGACGTCGGCGCGGTCGTTCACCGCGACCAGCGCGCCGTGCCGCCGGGCCGCGGCCTTCAACGCGGCCAGCGCGCCGAGTTCCGCGCGCGCCTCGAGCGGTCCGAACCGCTGCTCACCCGCGGAACCCTTGTCGCGTAACTGGATGATGTCCACGCCGCCAGCCAGCGCCGCCTCCGCGAATGCCGCCAGGTCGCCCTTGTCGCGCCGGGCGTCCGTGCACAGGTACAGCCGCGCGGTGGCGAGACGTTCACGAGGGGTTACGGGCCGGGGCGGGTGGGACGGTTGCACACCTCCGACCGTAGCCGCGCTACCGTTGGGAGACGAAATGAGTCCGGCATCTCCACTGCGAAGGCGGCCGCAGGGGGTTGCCGATCGGATGCGGGTGTTCCCGCAGCGTACGGATTCCGCGTGGCGGGACCGAGGCAGGTGTGAGGTATGCGAACGTTGGCCGTCGTGGGTGGGGGTGTGATCGGGTCGGCGGTGGCATGGGGCGCCGCCGCGGCCGGGTGGGAGGTCACGATCTTCGATCCGTCCCCAGGATCGGGTGCGTCCTGGGTGGCCGGGGGCATGCTGGCCCCGCTGTCGGAGGGTTGGCCGGGGGAGTCGGCCCCGCTGGAATTCGGTGCGGCTTCGCTGGCGCGCTGGCCCGAGTTCGGGGCGCGGCTCGCGGCGGTGACGGGTGTTCCGGTGTTCGTCGCCGACCAGACGCTGACCGTCGCCTCGGATGCCGCCGACGCCGCTGACCTGCGCACCATCGCAGATTTCGGCGGCGAGTACGGCCATCGGCTCGAACTGCTGGACCGGTCCGGGGTGCGTGCGGCCGAACCCGGTCTGGCGCGCACGGTCCGCGCGGGACTGCTCGCCGCCACCGAACCGGCTGTGGACAACCGGCTCGTGCTCGACGCCCTCCGCCAAGGTTGTGAACAACAAGGTGTTCACATGATGGTGCAGGCTGTGGACAACCTGGACGACCTCGAATTCGACCGCATCGTCCTCGCCACCGGAGCCGCGGCCGCTCGGCTGTGGCCCGGACTTCCGGTGCGTCCGTTGAAGGGCGAAATCCTGCGGCTACGTCATCGACCCGGCGCGCCCCCGCCCCCGCGCCGCGTCATCCGCGCCCGCGTGCACGGCCGCCCGATCTATCTGGTCCCCCGAGCGGACGGCATCGTCGTCGGCGCGACCCAGTACGAGGCCGGTTTCGACACCGCGGTCACCGTGGCCGGTGTGCGCGACCTGATCGCCGACGCCGAGGCCGTACTGCCCGCGATCGGCGAATACGAACTGGCCGAGGCCGGCGCCGGATCCCGGCCCGCCACCCCGGACAACCTGCCGCTGATCGGCCGGTTGAGCGAGCACGTCATCGTGGCCGCCGGACACGGCCGCAACGGCGTCCTGGGCATCCCGCTCACCGTCGACGCCGTGCTGGCGCTCCTGTCCGACGACATTCTCCCGGAAGCGAAAGCAGCCGACCCGCAACGCTTTTCGACACAGCACGCACATCCCGATGCCGGAACCCACGCGGCATCCCCGGCAGGAGGTAATCGATGACCACGATCCCGATCGGCGTGACCGTCAACGGCGAGGATCACGAATTCGCCGACGCGCTCACCGTGCGCGAACTACTGGCCAGGCTGGACCTGCCCTGTCAGGGCGTCGCGATCGCGGTCGACGGCGCGGTGTTCCCGAAGTCGCAGTGGGACAGCCCGGTCGGCCGCGGCTGGAACATCGAGGTGCTCACGGCGGTGCAGGGTGGCTGAGCCGATCGCACCCCTGCGGATCGCCGACCGGGAGTTCGGTTCGCGCCTGATCATGGGCACCGGCGGCGCGGAGAGCCTGGCCGTGCTGTCCGAGGCGCTGGTGGCCTCGGGCACCGAACTCACCACCGTCGCGATGCGCCGGGTGGACGCCGCGGGCGGCACCGGCGTCCTGGACCTGCTGCGCAGCCTGGACATCGCCCCGCTGCCCAATACCGCAGGCTGCCGTACCGCCGCCGAGGCCGTGCTCACCGCACAACTGGGGCGCGAGGCGCTGGGCACCGACTGGGTCAAACTCGAGGTCGTCGCCGACGAACGCACCCTGCTGCCCGACGCCATCGAATTGGTCAGCGCCGCAGAACAATTGGTCGACGACGGCTTCACCGTGCTGCCCTACACCACCGACGATCCGATCCTGGCCCGCCGCCTCGAGGACGCCGGATGCGCGGCCATCATGCCGCTGGGCGCACCCATCGGCACCGGCCTGGGCATCGGCAATCCGCACAATATCGAGATGATCGTCGCCGACGTGGGCGTCCCGGTCATCCTCGACGCGGGCATCGGCACCGCCAGCGACGCCGCCCTGGCCATGGAACTCGGCTGCTCCGCCGTCCTGCTCGCCACCGCTGTCACCCGCGCCCGCCGCCCCGCCCTGATGGCCGCCGCCATGGCCGACGCCGTCCGCGCGGGCTACCTCGCTCGCGAAGCAGGCCGCATCCCCAAACGCTTCTGGGCCCAGGCATCCTCCCCGGCCGTCGTCTAGGTCGCTCAGGGGTCGGTCATCCTCGAGGATGACCGACTCGCGACCTGGGGGCGATGGTTGTCACGGCGATCGTCGGCGAGACTGGTCGCATGATCGAAGTCAAGGGCTTGACCAAACGGTTCGGCGCGACCGTCGCGGTCGACGATCTGTCCTTCAAGGTCGAGCCCGGTCAGGTGACCGGATTCCTCGGCCCGAACGGTGCGGGGAAGTCGACCACGATGCGGATGATCCTGGGGCTGGACCGGCCGACCGCCGGTGTGGCGCTGGTCGACGGGAAGCCGTATCAGCAGCTGGAACGTCCGCTGCACATCGTCGGCGCGCTGCTCGACGCGAAGTGGGTGCATCCGAATCGGTCGGCGCGGTCGCATCTGCGCTGGCTCGCGGCCTCGAACGATCTGCCCGACTCGCGGGTGGAGGAGGTGCTGCGGCTGGTCGGGCTGGCCGAGACGGCGGACAAGAAGGCCGGCGGCTTCTCCCTCGGCATGTCGCAGCGGCTGGGGCTGGCCGCGGCGCTGCTCGGCGATCCGGAAATCCTGCTGTTCGACGAGCCGGTGAACGGCCTGGACCCGGAGGGCATCCTGTGGATCCGCCGGTTCATGCAGCGGCTGGCCGCGGAGGGCCGCACCGTGCTGGTCTCCAGCCACCTGCTCTCGGAGATGGCGCAGACCGCCGATCATCTGATCGTGATCGGCCGCGGCAAACTCATCGCCGACACCAGCACCGCCGATTTCATCGAACGTGCCTCGGAATCGACTGTGCGCGTTCGCAGTCCGCAGTTGGATCAGCTGCGCAGCCTGCTCACCTCGAAGGGGATGACGGTGCGCGAGGACGGCAGCGAACGCCTCACCCCCGACGGTCGTCCGGTCGATCCGGTCCCGGCGCTGACGGTGCTCGGCGAAACCAGCGATGCCGTGGGCGAATTGGCGGGCGCGAACGGCATCACGCTGTATGAGCTTGCCCCGCAACGTGCTTCGCTCGAGGAGGCGTTCATGCGGCTGACCGGTGGTGCGGTGCAGTACCACGGCGGCGGCGTCGATCAGGCGATGGGAGGTGCGCTCTGATGGGCGTATTGACGGCGGAACGGATCAAACTCACCTCGACGCGCTCACCCATGTGGTGCACGGCGCTGACGGTCGTGTTCGCACTCGGCATGGCGGCGCTGTTCAGCCTGCTGGTGAACGTCAGCGTGACCGAGTACCACCGGCAGGCCGCGGCCGGGCATCCGATGCTCACCGAGGATCCGGCGCCCGGGAATTCCATTGCGGGACTGGGCATTACCGGCGCCTCGCAGGGGATGCCCGGATTCGGCTACATCATGATCATGATCCTGGCCGCGCTCGCGATCACCAGTGAGTACCGCTTCGGCACCATCCGCGCGACGTTCCTGGCCGCGCCGAACCGCAGCCTGGTGCTGCTGTCCAAGGCCGGGCTGATCGCGGTGGCCGCGGCGGTGCTCTCGGTGGTGCTGACCTTCCTGAGCTTCTTCATCTTCAAGCTGATGCTGTCGCAGGCCGCGGGCCGGAACATGAGCCTGACGCACGGCGACGCGCACGTGTTCTATTCGGTGCCGATCTTCGTGGCGCTGGTGGTGTTCCTGTCGGTCGGCGTGGGTGCGCTGATCCGGCAGTCCGCCGGGGCGATCTCGCTGCTGATCGTGTGGCCGGTGCTGATCGAGCCGATCGTGGGCGCGTTCGGCAAGCTCGGCCGCAATATCGAGGTGTTCCTGCCGTTCCAGAACGCCGGGCGTTTCCTGGGGACCGCCGGTGGCGGCGATCTGCCCTGGCACTGGGGGCCGTGGGGTGGGCTGGTCTACTTCGCGGTCATCGTGGCGATCATCTTCGGCGGGGCGCTGTTCGTGGTGAACAAGCGCGACGCCTGAACTCCCCGGGAGCCTTCCCTCGCTGCCCGGGGCGGGAGGCGATCGCGTCGGGCGATCGCCGCACCCCGGTCACGTCGCGCACTGCCCGTTCGGCGTGACCTCATCGGCCCGATGCGCCCCTACGCGCATCGGGCCGATGTGCGTTCGACGGATGGAAATCCTCGGTTAACTGTTCCTTACAGCTCTTTCGGAGTGAAATACCGGTGCGTAGCATCGTGGCAGCAAACCTATCCATCGGCGGACCCAGTGCCGTGTTCGCTCCGTCCGATAGAGAGGTGAAGGGGTGGCGATAATCGACGATCTGCCCACCGGAGGGCGTCTGAGATACGCTCTGGGCGTGAGTGAATCCTCCTCCGCCGACGGCGAAAAAGCGCGTCGCACTGGCGATACCGGAAATTCCGCCGGTGCCGGCGAGCCGCAGTCCGCGCGCGATGGCGGCGAGAGTGAGGAACCCGTGGATGCCGGACGATCGCCGGACGGGCAAGCGGCGGAAAATGGCCCGGACGTGGTGATTCCGTTGGAACCGGTGGATGCCGAGCCGAACGGCCGCCGATCGGGCGCGCGGCTGCGTGCCGGACAGCTGTCCGCGCTGATGTCCGCGGCGAATCAGCGCAGGGATCTGATCGGCGTGATTCGCAAGGCGCGCGAAAACCTGCCCGGTGACCCGGCTTTCGGCGATCCGCTGTCGGTGTCGGGTCCCGGCGGACCGCAGGCGGTGGCGCGCGCGGCGGACAAACTCGTCGGCGATTCGCCCAGCGCGGCCAAGGAGATCGGCCTCGGCGCCCTGCAGGTCTGGCAGGCGATGTTGGAACGGGTCGGCCGCGGAAAAGGTAGCGAGCCGATAACTGTGATGTTCACCGATCTGGTGTCGTTCTCCCGCTGGTCGCTTACGGCCGGGGACGAGGCGACGCTGGATTTCCTGCGCCGGGTCGCGACGGCGATCGAACCGCCGATCGTGGATCGCGGCGGCCGGGTGATCAAGCGCATGGGTGACGGCGTGATGGCGGTCTTCCTGAGTCCCGATGCCGCCGTGCGCGCCGCGATCGCCGCGAAACGGCAGTTGACGGCGTTGGATGTGCCGAATTACCGGCCGCAGATGCGGATCGGCCTGCACACCGGCTCACCACGCGAGATCGGCGGCGACTGGCTGGGCGTCGACGTCACCATCGCCGCGCGCGTGATGGAGGCCGGCGGCAACGGCAACACCATGATCTCCCAGACCACCCTGGACGCCCTGCGCCCGGAAACCCTCGACGACCTGGGCTGCACCGTCAAGCCCTACCGCCGCGGCCTGTTCGCCGCACCCCTCAGCGGCGTCCCGGAGGACCTGAAGATCTTCCGCCTCGACGGCATCTGACCTTCATCGCCACCACAACACCGCCCCGACCACCGCCAACACCGCGCAGACGCCGAGGATGGCGCCGACGAACCGACCGCCGTTGCGCCAGGTGGTGAAGGCCCCGCCGATCAGGAAACCGGCGAGGGCCAACAGGACGACCACGATCAGGGAGTGCGACACCCTGCCATCTTGGCCTCCGCTGTGTCGTGCAGGGCCGCGGCCCCCCCGAAGAGCCCCGTATCCGTGCGATCGCCCGATGTCCGCGAGGTGGGCAATTCCCGGCTGAATGGTGTCGCGGAGGAGAAGAATCGGCCTCGGGGTCCGCTGACCAGGTCGGTGGCGGGGGGGAGTGCACATAACAAGCACTCATGCTTGATTTTTTCTCGGGGAGATGTGACGCTGTAGGCGGTGCGGCGAGGACGCCGTAGGCGCGGCTCAGGTTGGGAGGCGGCAGGCTGATGGGCGGATTGGCGCGCGATGCGGAGGTCATCCGGATCGGGAACTGTTCCGGGTTTTACGGGGATCGGGCCGGGGCGATGCGAGAGATGCTCGACGGTGGGCAGCTCGACGTGCTGACCGGGGATTATCTGGCCGAGTTGACCATGTTGATCCTGGGGCGGGATCGGATGAAGGATCCCGCGCTGGGGTACGCCAAGACCTTTCTGCGGCAGTTGCAGGACAGTCTCGGGACGGCGCTCGAGCGCGGGGTGCGGATCGTCGCCAACGCGGGCGGGCTGAATCCGGCGGGGTTGGCGCTGCGGGTTCGGGAGTTGTCCGAAAAGCTCGGGCTGGCAACGAAAGTCGCGTACGTGGCCGGGGACGATCTGCTGCCGCGGGCGAGCGAACTCGAACTCGGATCGCCGCTGACCGCCAACGCGTATCTCGGGGCGTGGGGTATCGCGGAGGCATTGCACGCGGGCGCGGATGTGGTGGTGACCGGGCGGGTCACCGACGCCTCGCTGGTGGTCGGACCGGCGGCGGCCCATTTCGGTTGGGGGCGTACGGATTACGACGCGCTGGCCGGTGCGGTGGTGGCGGGACACGTGATCGAATGCGGAACCCAGGCCACCGGCGGCAATTTCGCGTTCTTCACCGAACTCGGCGATCTGGGGCGTCCGGGATTCCCGATCGCGGAGGTGCGGCGGGACGGCAGCAGCGTCATCACCAAACACGACGGGACCGACGGCGCGGTCACCGTGGATACCGTTGCCGCGCAACTGATGTACGAGATCCAGAGCGCGCGTTACGCGGGACCGGATGTGACTACTCGGCTGGACAGTATCCGGCTGAGCCAACAGAGTCCGGACCGAGTGTTGATCGATGCCGTGACCGGCGAGGCCCCGCCGCCGCGAACCAAGGTCTCGCTCAACACCATCGGCGGCTTCCGCAACGAGATGACCTTCATCCTCACCGGTTTGGACATCGAGGCCAAGGCCGCACTCGCGCGACGTCAGCTGGAATCGTGGCTGGCGGTGCGTCCGGCCGAACTCGACTGGACCCTGAGCCGCCTGGACCGGCCCGACCCGGAGACCGAGGAGCAGGGTAGCGCGCTGCTGCGCTGCGTGGTCCGCGATCCGGATCCGAACAAGGTCGGTCGCGCATTCTCCAGTGTGGCAGTGGAATTGGCGTTGGCGAGCTATCCGGGATTCACGCTGACCGCGCCGCCGGGAAACGGCGGCCCGTACGGGGTGTTCACGGCGGGCTATGTGGATGCCGGGCAGGTGCCGCACGTCGCGGTGCTGCCCGACGGCGACGAGGTCGCCATCCTGCCCGCTGCCGAGACCCTGGAACTCGCGGATGTCCCCGAACCCGCTGTGCCCCGGTTCATTTCATCCGGTGAGACCGAACGCAAACCGCTGGGAACCATCGCCATGGCCCGCTCCGGCGACAAGGGCGGCAACGCCAATATCGGCGTCTGGGTCCGCACCGACGACCAATTCGCCTGGCTGGCACAGACTTTGACCGTCGACACCTTGCGCGAGCTACTCCCCGAAACCGCGAAACTGACCGTCACCCGGCACGTGCTGCCGAATCTGCGGGCATTGAACTTCATCGTCGAGGACCTGCTCGGCGAGGGCGTGGCCTATCAGGCCCGCTTCGATCCGCAGGCCAAGGGGCTCGGGGAATGGCTCCGGGCCCGGCACATCGATATCCCCGTGGAACTGCTGCCATGAGCAATCGCGCAGCCGAGGGGACATCAGTCATGAACAGTCGACGCCCGCGGGAAGCGGCGGGGTGTCACCGAGGAGGGCGCTGGTGCAGGCCCGGGAGGACGCAACGATGACCTATGTGAACCCTTGGGAAACACCTGAGCGGCGCGAACTACGTTCCACCGTAAGAGGTTTCGCCGAACGCGAGGTACTGCCCAATCTGGACGAGTGGGAACGCGCCGGTGAGATCCCGCGCGAGTTGCACAAGAAGGCGGGCGCGCTGGGCCTGCTGGGCATCCAGTTCCCCGAGTCCGTCGGCGGCTCCGGCGGTGACGGCCTCGACGCCGCGATCGTCTGCGAGGAAATGCATTACGCGGGCAGTTCGGGCGGCGTCTTCGCTTCGCTGTTCACCTGCGGAATCGCTGTCCCGCACCTCATCGCGGCCGGGAACACCGAGCAGATCGACCGCTGGGTGAAACCGACACTGGCGGGGGAGAAGATCGGCTCACTGGCCATCACCGAACCCAGCGGCGGCTCGGACGTCGGACATCTGCGCACCACCGCCGTGCGCGACGGCGACGACTACGTGGTGAACGGCTCGAAGACGTTCATCACCTCCGGCGTGCGCGCGGACTATGTGGTCACCGCCGTGCGCACGGGAGGCGCTGGCGCGGCGGGTGTTTCGCTGCTCGTGGTGGAGAAGGGCACGCCAGGTTTCACCGTCAGCCGCAAGCTGGAGAAGATGGGCTGGCTGGCCTCGGACACCGCCGAACTCTCGTATGTCGATGCGCGCGTACCGGTGTCGAATCTGGTCGGCGTCGAGAACAGCGGATTCGCCCAGATCGCACAGGCATTCGTGAGTGAGCGGGTGGGGCTGTCCGCGCAGGCGTACGGACATGCGCAGCGCTGCCTGGATCTGACCCTGCAATGGTGCCGGGATCGGGAGACCTTCGGTCGCCCGCTGATCAGCCGCCAGGCGGTGCAGAACACGTTGTCGGAGATGGCACGCCGGATCGACATCGCGCGGGTGTACACCCACCACGTGGTCGAGCGGGCGGCGGCGGGCGACACCGATCTGATCGCGGAGGTGTGCTTCGCCAAGAACACCGCCGTGGAAACCGCGGAATGGGTTGCGCACCAGGCGGTTCAGCTGTTCGGTGGACTCGGCTACATGCGCGAGTCCGAGGTCGAGCGGCATTATCGGGACGTGCGCATCCTCGGCATCGGCGGTGGCACGAACGAGATCCTGACCAGCCTCGCGGCCAAGCGATTGGGGTTCCAGTCTTGAGCATTCTGCGTAGCACACTGGATGCGGCGTCGGCGGATTACGTGGCCGCCGCCGAGGCCATGACGACGAAACTGGCCGAGGTCGAGGCCGAATACGCGAAGAACATCGCCGGTGGCGGCCCGGACAAGCTGGCCCGGCATCGCAAGCGCGGCAAGCTGACCGCGCGCGAACGCATCGAACTGCTCATCGACGAGGATTCGCCGTTCCTGGAACTGGCCCCCCTCGCGGCCTGGGGCAGCGAATTCCACGTGGGCGCAAGCGTTATCGCGGGCATCGGGATCGTGGAGGGCGTCGAATGCATGATCGTCGCCCCCGATCCGACCGTGCGCGGCGGCACCTCGAACCCGTGGACGTTGCGAAAGAACCTGCGCATGAACGATATCGCGCTGGAGAACCGCCTCCCGGTCATCGGCCTGGTCGAATCCGGCGGCGCGGATCTGCCGACGCAGAAGGAGGTCTTCGTCCCCGGCGGTCGCATGTTCCGCGACCTGACCCGGCTGTCGGCGGCCGGAATCCCCACCATCGCACTGGTTTTCGGCAACTCCACCGCCGGTGGCGCGTACATCCCCGGCATGTCGGACTACACGGTCATGATCAAGGAACGCTCCAAGGTGTTCCTCGGTGGCCCGCCGCTGGTGAAGATGGCCACCGGTGAGGAGTCCGACGACGAATCCCTCGGCGGCGCGGAAATGCACGCGCGCGTCTCGGGTCTGGCCGACTATCTGGCCACCGACGAACAGGACGCGATCCGCCTGGGCCGCTCGATCGTCAAGCGGCTCAACTGGACCAAGCGCGGCCCCGCGCCCCGGGCCGAGGTCGTCGAACCGCGGTACGACCAGGACGAACTGCTCGGCATCGTGCCGACCGATCTGAAGATCCCGTTCGATCCGCGCGAGGTCATCGCCCGCGTGGTCGACGGTTCGGATTTCGACGAGTTCAAACCGCTCTACGGGTCGAGCCTGGTGACCGGATGGGCCGAGCTGCACGGCTATCCGATCGGCATTCTCGCCAACGCGCGTGGCGTGCTGTTCTCCGAGGAGGCGCAGAAGGCCGCGCAGTTCATCCAGCTGGCGAACCAGTCCGATACGCCACTGTTGTTCCTGCACAACACAACCGGCTACATGGTCGGCAAGGAGTACGAGCAGAAGGGCATCATCAAGCACGGCGCGATGATGATCAACGCGGTCTCCAATTCGAAGGTGCCGCACATCTCGGTGCTGATGGGCGCGTCCTACGGCGCGGGCCACTACGGCATGTGCGGCCGGGCCTACGACCCGCGTTTCGTATTCGCCTGGCCCAGTGCGAAATCCGCCGTCATGGGCGGTGCGCAATTGGCGGGCGTCATCTCGATCGTGGGCCGCGCGGCCGCCGAGTCCCGGGGCATGCCCTTCGACGAGGAGGCCGACAAGGGGATGCGCGCGATGATCGAGGCGCAGATCGAGGCCGAATCACTGCCCATGTTCATGTCGGGACGCCTGTACGACGACGGCGTCATCGACCCCCGCGACACCCGCACGGTACTGGGAATGGCGTTGTCCGCCATCCACAATGCCCCGATCGAAGGCGCCGCTGGGTTCGGCGTCTTCCGGATGTGAGGCGAATTATGACAGCATCACGCAGTGATTCGGTGAGGGGTGGTGGTCGGGCGACGGGTGGGCTAGCGAACGTCCTGGTCGCCAATCGCGGGGAGATCGCCCGGCGCGTCTTCGCGACCTGCCGCCGGATGGGAATCGCCACCACGGCAGTGTATTCCGATGCCGACGCGCACTCTCCCCATGTGGCGGAGGCAGATTCGGCCGTCCGGCTACCTGGCAACACCCCGGCCGAGACCTACCTGCGCGGTGAACTGATCATCGAGGCCGCCCTGGCCGCCGGTGCCGACGCGATCCATCCCGGCTACGGATTCCTTTCCGAGAACGCCGGATTCGCGCGCGCCGTGCAGGAGGCGGGGCTGACCTGGATCGGCCCGCCCGTCGCGGCCATCGAGCAGATGGGCTCCAAGGTGGAGTCCAAGAAGATGATGGACGCGGCCGGAGTTCCGGTGCTGAAGCAGCTCGATCCGGCCGAGGTCACTCCCGACCTGCTGCCCGTGCTGATCAAAGCCTCCGCGGGCGGCGGCGGTCGTGGCATGCGGGTAGTGCGCGAGGTGGCCGATCTGGCCCCGCAACTCGAGGCCGCGCGCCGCGAGGCCGAATCCGCCTTCGGCGATCCGACCGTGTTCTGCGAGCGCTATCTCGAGACCGGACGGCACATCGAAGTGCAGGTCATGGCGGATACGCACGGTACGGTGTGGGCGGTGGGTGAGCGCGAATGTTCCATCCAGCGACGGCACCAGAAGGTCGTCGAGGAAGCGCCCTCACCGCTGGTGGAGAAGATGGACGGCATGCGCGAGCGGTTGTTCACCGCCGCGCGACTGGCCTCGGAGGCGATCGGTTACGAGGGTGCGGGCACGGTCGAATTCCTCGCCGACGAGCGGGGTGATTTCTTCTTCCTGGAGATGAATACCCGTCTGCAAGTGGAACATCCGGTCACCGAGCAGGTCACCGGCCTGGACCTGGTCCGATTGCAGTTGCAGGTGGCGGCGGGCCGTCCGCTGCCCGCTCGGCAGCCCGGCCTGCGCGGCCACTCCATCGAGGTGCGCCTCTACGCGGAGGATCCGGCACAGGATTGGCAGCCCCAGAGCGGCCCGGTCCACAAGCTCGACATCCCCGGCACCACAGGCGAATTCACGGTCCTGACCGAGCCCGGCGTCCGCCTGGACACCGGCGTGGTCGACGGCTCGGTGGTCGGCGTGCACTACGACCCGATGCTGTCCAAGGTGATCTCCTACGCCGAAACCCGTGACGAGGCAGCACATCTGCTCGCCTCGGCACTGCAACGCGCGAAGATCCACGGCCTGGTCACCAACCGCGATCTGCTGGTCCGTGTGCTGCGCCACCCGGCCTTCCTCGCGGGCGATACCGACACCGCGTTCTTCGCCACACACGACATCGAAAAGCTTTCCGCCCCTCTGGTTTCCGAGTCGGACGAGAAGCTCTCGATCGTGGCGGCGGCCCTGTCCGACGCGGCGGCGAATCGTGCGAAGGTCCGCATCGGCGCGGGCCTGCCCAGCGGCTGGCGCAATCTTCCCTCCCAACCCCAGTCCAAATCCTACGAGTCCCGCATCACCGGCAAACACGAGATCCGCTACCGCCTCACCCGCACGGGCCTCGCGGTCGACGGTTTCGAGGGACTCGAATTGATCGAGGCCACACCGGATTCGGTCACCCTGTCCGTCCCCGGCGAGCGCGGCCGGGTCCGCCGACGTTTCGACATCGCCCGCTACGACGACCTCGTCGCGATCGACTCCGCACTGGGCCCGGTAGCGGTGAAACGCCTCCCACGCTTCGAGGACCCGGCCGATCACGTGGCAGAGGGCTCCCTGCTGGCCCCCATGCCCGGCGCGGTCATCCGCCTCGGCGCACAGGCGGGCGACCGGGTCGAGAAGGGTCAGCCGATCCTGTGGCTGGAGGCGATGAAGATGGAACACACCATCGCCGCCCCCGCCGCGGGCGTGCTC
Source organism: Nocardia macrotermitis (assembly GCF_009604405.1). Lineage (GTDB taxonomy): Bacteria > Actinomycetota > Actinomycetes > Mycobacteriales > Mycobacteriaceae > Nocardia > Nocardia macrotermitis. The sequence goes on along the minus strand of NZ_WEGK01000023.1, from coordinate 47,333 downwards.
GCCGAACTGAATGTCGTTGCAGGCCAACAGGTAGAGGTCGGCGCGGTACTCGCCGTCGTCCGCAGCGCGGATGCCACCCCCAGCGAAGGAGTAGCCGAATGAGTTTCATCGAATCCGAGGAGCAGAAGGCGCTGCGCGCCGCGGTGGCCGCCCTGGCCGAGAAGTACAACTTCCGCGACTACGCCGGACCCAAGGCCCGCCGCAACGAGCCGTACGACGAATTGTGGTCCGAGGCAGGCAAACTCGGCTTCCTCGGGGTGAACCTGCCCGAGCAGTATGGCGGTGGCGGCGCGGGCATCTACGAACTGGCCCTGGTGCAGGAGGAACTCTCCGCGCGCGGCTGCGGCCTGCTGCTGATGGTGGTCTCCCCGGCCATCTGCGGCACGATCATCACCAAGTACGGCACCGAGGACCAGAAGAAGTACTGGCTCACCCGCCTCGCCGACGGCACGTCCAAGATGGTCTTCGGCATCACCGAACCCGACGCCGGATCGAACTCGCACAAGATCACCACCACCGCCCGCCGCGACGGCGAGGACTGGATCCTCAACGGCCGCAAGATCTTCATCTCCGGGGTGGATCAGGCCGAGGCGGTGCTGATCGTGGCCCGCACCGAGAACGCCAAGACCGGTAACCTCCAGCCCGCCCTGTTCATCGTCCCGACCGACGCTCCCGGCCTGGTCAAGACGGCGCAGGAGATGGACATCATCGAGCCGGACAACCAGTTCACGCTGTTCCTGGACGATGTGCGGCTGCCCGCCAGTGCCCTGGTCGGCCAGGAGGACGCGGCCATCGCGCAGCTGTTTGCGGGCCTGAATCCCGAGCGCATCATGGGCGCGGCCATGGCGGTGGGCATGGGCCGCTACGCCATCGATCGCGCGATCGAGTACGCCAAGGAACGCGCGGTGTGGAAGGGCGTGCCGATCGGTGCGCACCAAGGACTTTCGCATCCGCTCGCCCAGGTGAAGATCGAACTCGAACTGGCCAAGCTGATGATGCAGAAGGCCGCGGTGCTGTACGACTCGGGCGACGACTTCGGTGCGGCCGAGGCGGCGAACATGGCGAAATACGCTGCGGCGGAGGCGAGTATCAAGGCGTTGGACCAGGCCATCCAGACGCACGGCGGTTCGGGTCTGACCCGCGACGTCGGCCTGGCCGGCATGCTGGCCGCGGCCCGTATCGCGCGCGTCGCGCCGGTCAGCCGCGAGATGATCCTGAACTTCGTCTCCCAGCATTCGCTGGGCCTGCCCAGGTCCTACTGAGGGGTTCGCATGACCGAAACTCCAAGTGCCGATGCGCCTTTCGTGCACTACGAGGTGAGCGACGGATTCGCCGTCCTCACCCTGGACTCCCCGCGCAACCGCAACGCGCTGTCCGCCCGCCTGGTCCAGGAACTCCTGGCGGGCCTGGAACGCGCCGCCGCCGACGATTCCGCGCGCGGCGTCGTCCTGACCCACACCGGCAATACCTTCTGCGCCGGTGCGGATCTCAAGGAAGCCCTGGACGCCGACCCCGCCGCGGCGGCGGACATCCGAACCCGCTGGATGATCCGTGTCCTGCGCGACATTCTCGTGCTCCCGAAACCCGTTGTGGCACAGGTGAACGGCAACGTCCGCGCGGGCGGCATGGGCATTCTGGCCGCCTGCGACATCGCGGTGGCCGGACCGTCCAGCACCTTCGCCCTGACCGAGGCACGAATCGGCTTGGCCCCCTTCATGATTTCGCTGACCCTGCTGCCCCGCACGACCTCCCGCTCGGCCGCGCGCTACTACCAGACCGGCGAAACCTTCGATGCCGCGGAAGCCGAACGCATCGGCCTGATCACCGTCGCGGCGGAAGACGCTGCGACAGAGGTGAACCGCCTCCGCGCCGAACTCCGCAAGAGCTCCCCGCAGGGCCTCGCCGAGGGCAAGCGCCTGGTGAACGCCGCCCTGCTCGCCGAATTCGACCGTTCCGCCGAGGAGTTGGCGAAACGCTCGGCGTCCTATTTCGGAACGCCCGAGGTCATCGAGGGTATGACGGCCTTCTTCGAGCGCCGCCCGCCCAACTGGGCAGAATAGCCAGTCATGGCTACCCCGCACGAACCCAAGCAGGACCGCAGCCGGGCCACCCGGCTGCGGCTGCTCGAATCGACCATCGACACGCTGGCCGAAACCGGTTGGGCGGCAGCCACCGTCGCCGTGGTGGCCGAGCGTGCCGGGGTGTCCCGCGGTGCGGCCCAACATCATTTCCCGACCCGCGAGGATCTGATCACCGCCGCGCTCGAGTACATGTTCGACATTCGGATGGAGCATTCCAAGGCCGAGGCGGCGGCGTTCCGCTCGGCCTCGGCGCACACCGCCGCGCAGGATCCGGCCCGCACCGAGGCAGTGGTGGCGCAGTTGGTCGAGTCCTATACGACCGCGCTGTTCAAGGCGGCCCTGCAGGTGTGGACCCACGCCGCCGCCGATCCGGCGCTGCGCGAACGCATCGTCCCGCTCGAGGCCCGCTTCGGCCGCGTCTCGCACCGGCTGGCGGTCGAGGCCCTCGGCGTCGACGACGCCGACCCCGTCGCCCACCACCTGGTCCAGGCCACCCTCGACATGGCCCGCGGCCTCGGCCTCGCCGACGTCCTCACCGACGACTCGGCCCGCCGCAAACAGATCGTCCACCAGTGGGCGGCCACCCTGCACATGGCCCTGCACGCCCCGCGCTGAGCTGCCGCGACCCATCCGCGCGTGTGAGCCTGAGCACCGGATTTGGCGAGAACGCGCGGGGTGGATAAACTGCTCAGGTTCCGGTTCACCGGATTCGAAGTTCCTGGCCCCGTCGTCTAGCGGCCTAGGACGCCGCCCTCTCAAGGCGGTAGCGCGGGTTCAAATCCCGTCGGGGCTACGTCGAGAAGCCGCGCTACGTGCGCGGCTTTCTCATTCCCCACGAATCACCTTGGCGCGCAGGCGAATCCGAGTGTTACGTAATGCTCTCCGCGGGCTGCGAACCGCCGACCGCATTCCGGAACACCCAGCGCAACCCGATGAACCGGATCAACGTCGCCACCAGATTCGCCACGACCAGCACGAACAGTTGCAGATGCACCGCCGCCCCGGGTGCCCAGTGATGCAGCGCGAACAGCGACCCGCTGGTCAGGCACCAGGTGAAGATGAAGATCAACAGCCCCTGCACCTGATGCGACACGGCCTTGCTCGACCCGCGCACCCCGAACGTGAACGCCCGATTCGCCGTCGTATTACCGACCGCCGTGATCAGCAACGCCAGGAAATTCGCCGCCTGCGCGCCCGTCAGCGGCTGCAACAGCAGATACAGCACCATGTACGCGAGCGTCGAGACCACCCCGACGATCCCGAACCGCACCAGCTGCCCGACCATCCCCAGCGGCACCCCCTCCACCAGCGGCTCCCGCCCGATCGCGGCCCGCAGCTCGTTGATCGGCAGCCGCCCGGTCGCCAGGGCTCGCCCGAGCCGCCAGATCCCGCGCAGATCCTTGCGCGCGGTATCGATGATGTGCACGCTCGAATTCGGATCATCGATCCAGTCGACCGGCACCTCGTGGATCCGCAGCCCGGCGCGTTCGGCGATGACGAGCAGTTCGGTGTCGAAGAACCACTCACCGTCCTGCACCAGCGGCAGCACCAGCTGCCCGACGTCGGTGCGCATCGCCTTGAAACCGCACTGCGCGTCCGAAAACCGTGCTTGCAGTGAGGCTTTCAGGATCAGGTTGTACGAGCGGGAGATGAATTCGCGTTTGGGCCCGCGCACCACCCGCGAGGATTTCGCCAGCCGGGTGCCGATCGCCAGATCCGAATGCCCGGACACCAGCGGCGCGACCAGCGGCAGCAGCGCGTTGAGATCGGTGGACAGATCCACATCCATGTACGCGACGACCTGCGCGTCGGACGCCTCCCAGACCGCCCGCAGCGCGCGCCCGCGACCCTTGCGGTCCAGATGCACCACCTGCACGTCGTCGAGTTCGTCGGCCAGCGCGTGCGCGACGGCCAGCGTACTGTCGGTGGACGCGTTGTCCGCGATGGTGATCCGCGCGCTGAACGGGAAACCGTCATCGAGGAACGCGCGCAGCCGACGCACACAGATGCCCAGATCACGCTCCTCGTTGTAGACCGGGATCACCACATCCAGGACGGGGGTCACTACGGCGTCGTCCGGATCGCACTCGTGCGCGGCCGTCGCGGTGTCGGTCATGGGGTCAACGGTTGAGGACCAGCCTTGGTTATCGCTGCGGCAGAGCTGGGAGATTGCTGGGAGAGTGGCCGCCGGGGTTGCGCGATCGAGGTTTCCAACAAAGAATATTCGGTCTCCTCAATCCTGGGAATGCAGCCGCCACAGCGGTGAGACCGGGCCGTGGCCCGCGCCCAGATCGTAGGAGGCGGCCAGGCAGCGCCGGGTCCACTCCTTCGCGAATTCCACCGCCTCGGGCACGGTGTACCCGTGCGCGAGCGCGCAGGCGGTGGCCGCGGCCAGGGTGTCGCCGCCGCCGTGGTCGTTACCGGTGGCGATGCGCGGGGCGGACAGCTCGGTGAAGGTGTCGCCGTCGTACAGCAGATCGGTGCTGGTCGCCGAGGACCGCAGATGGCCGCCCTTGACGATCGCCCAGCGCGGCCCCAGCCCGTGCAGCGCCTCGGCGGCCTTGCGCGCCGTGCGGTCGTCGACGACGTCGATTCCGGTGAGCAGCCGCACCTCGTCCAGATTCGGGGTGACCAGCGTCGCGCACGGAATCAGCGTGTGCCGCAACGCATCCAGCGCCTCGGCGTGCAGCAGCGGATCGCCGTGCATGGAGGCCGCGACCGGATCGACCACCAGCGGGATGTGCCCGTCCCGCCCGATGCCCAACTCTCGGCACACGCCCGCGACGGCCTCGATGATGGCGGTCGAGGCGAGCATGCCGGTCTTGGCCGCGCCGATGCCGATATCGCTCACCACCGCGCGCACCTGGGCGGCGACCGTCTCGGCCGGGATCTCGTGAAATCCGCTGACGCCCACCGAATTCTGCACCGTCACCGCCGCGACGGCGACGCAGGCGTGCACGCCCAGCAGGGCCATCGTGCGCGAATCGGCCTGAATGCCCGCGCCGCCACCGGAATCGGTGCCGGCGATGGTCAGCGCACGCACCGGCGTGCGGCCGTCGGGTGTCAGCGGCAGGAGTTCCACATCTGCACAGTACGTCGCGGCGGTTCGGACCCCGCCGCGCACCGATCTAATGAAAACGATTATCATTAGCTTGTGACCGCATCGACGAACGTTCCGCTGCCCGTGACCGTGCTCTCCGGATTCCTCGGCGCGGGCAAGACGACCCTGCTCAACCACATCCTGGCCAATCGCGAGGGCCGCCGCGTCGCGGTGATCGTGAACGATATGAGCGAGGTGAACATCGACGCGGCCCTGGTCGCGGGCCAGGCGAGCCTGGATCGGACGCAGGAGAAACTGGTCGAACTCACCAACGGCTGCATCTGCTGCACGTTGCGCGAGGATCTGATCGAATCGGTCGGCGCGCTGGCCCGCGAGGGGCGTTTCGATCAGCTGGTGATCGAGTCGACCGGAATCTCCGAACCGATGCCGGTCGCGGCCACCTTCGAGTGGGAGTTCGAGGACGGTTTCCGGCTCGGCGACATCGCGCGGCTGGACACCATGGTGACCGTGGTGGACGCGTCCACCTTCCTGGCCGAGGTGGTGAAGGGCCAGGCCCTCGCGGACCGGGACATGCAGGCCGCGCAGGGCGACGAACGCACCATCGCCGACCTGCTCATCGATCAGGTCGAATTCGCGAATGTGTTGGTGCTCAACAAGACCGATCTGGTCAGCGCGAACGCGGTGGGCACCGTGGAGGCGACGATCAAGCGGCTCAATCCGGCCGCGCGCGTGGTGCGTTCGGCGCACGGCGTCGTCGAGTTGAGCGAGGTGCTCGGCACCGGCCGCTACAACCCCGATATCGCCGCCCAGTTCGACGGCTGGGAGGACGAACTCGCCGGTGGACACACTCCGGAGACCGAGGAGTACGGCATCAGCAGTCTGACCTTCACCGCCGACCGCCCGTTCCACCCCGAACGCCTGGAAGCCGTTCTCGCACAACTGAACAGGCTGCTGCGCAGTAAAGGTTTCTTCTGGCTGGCGAGCCGCCCCGAAGTCGCCGCCCTCTGGTCGCAGGCGGGCCCGAACCTCACCTTCGAGGCCGCCGCGTACTGGACCGCACTCGATATGCCGCCCGGTCAGGAACTCGTCTTCATCGGCGTCCGGCTGAACCGCCCGCACATCCGCGACCTGCTCAACGCCGCCCTGCTCACCGACGCCGAGCTCGCCGCCGGACCGCGCAGCTGGGCGCACTACGCCGATCCGTTCCCGTCCTGGGGTGAGATGCACGAACACGCATGAGGGGCATGTTCACGCATTTCACCGCCTAGATCCCGGTCGCTGACCGGGCGTCACCACGGTCCGTCCCCGTTGTCGATCGGGGACGGACCGTCGGCGTTCGCGACGGGTATCGATCTGGCCGGAAAACCGTGCTTCCGGCGTGAGAACTCGACCCGGGTCCGTCGTCCCGGAGGAGGTCGGGTCAGGCGGGACCCTGACCTCCGCCGGGAGGACGGAACCGGGATCGGTTGCGGGAGAAGGTGTTACGAGACGACCGGGAGGTAGACCTGGTTCCCCGACTCGGTGAATTCGGCGGACTTGGCGGCCATTCCCGCCTCGATCGCGTCGATATCGGTGAGGCCGTGGGATTCGGCGTACTCGCGAACGTCGGCGGAGATCCGCATGGAGCAGAACTTCGGGCCGCACATGGAGCAGAAGTGCGCGGTTTTCGCGGGTTCCGCGGGCATGGTCTCGTCGTGGTATTCGCGGGCGGTGTCCGGATCCAGCGACAGCGCGAACTGGTCGTGCCAGCGGAATTCGAAGCGCGCCTTGGACAGTGCGTCGTCCCGGTCCTGCGCGTGCGGCAGGCCCTTGGCCAGATCGGCCGCGTGCGCGGCGATCTTGTAGGTGATGACGCCGACCTTCACATCGTCCCGGTTGGGCAGGCCCAGATGCTCCTTGGGCGTGACGTAGCACAGCATCGCGGTCCCGGCCTGGGCGATGATCGCCGCGCCGATGCCGGAGGTGATGTGGTCGTAGGCGGGCGCGATATCGGTGGCCAGCGGGCCGAGGGTGTAGAACGGCGCTTCCTCGCACCATTCCTCTTCCAGCCGAACGTTTTCCACGATCTTGTGCATCGGCACGTGGCCGGGACCCTCGATCATCACCTGCACGCCATGGGATTTCGCGATCTTCGTCAACTCGCCCAGGGTGCGCAGCTCGGCGAACTGGGCCTCGTCGTTGGCGTCGGCGATCGAGCCCGGACGCAGACCGTCACCCAGGGAGAAGGTGATGTCGTACTTCGCCAGGATCTCGCACAATTCCTCGAAGTGCGTGTACAGGAACGATTCCTGATGATGCGCCAGGCACCACGCGGCCATGATCGACCCGCCGCGCGAGACGATTCCGGTGACCCGCTTGGCCGTCAGCGGCACGTACCGCAGCAGCACCCCGGCGTGCACGGTCATGTAGTCCACGCCCTGCTCGGCCTGCTCGATCACGGTGTCGCGGTACATCTCCCAGGTCAACAGCGTCGGATCGCCGTTCACCTTCTCCAGCGCCTGATAGATCGGCACGGTGCCGACCGGCACCGGTGAATTGCGCAGGATCCATTCGCGGGTCTCGTGGATGTTCTTGCCCGTGGACAGGTCCATGATGGTGTCCGCGCCCCAGCGCGTCGCCCACACCATCTTCTCGACCTCCTCGGCGATCGAGGAGCTCACGGCCGAATTGCCGATGTTCGCATTGATTTTCACCGCGAACTTCTTGCCGATGATCATCGGCTCGGATTCGGGATGGTTGTGGTTGGCCGGGATCACCGCGCGTCCGGCGGCGACCTCCTCGCGTACGAGTTCGGGTGAAACCCCTTCGCGCGCAGCGATATACCGCATCTCGCTGGTCACGATGCCCTGCCGGGCCCAGGCCAATTGTGTTGGCGGACCGGCGATCTCGGGTTTGGTCCAGCCGTCGCGCAGCTTCGGCAGGCCGTTGTCGAGATCGATCGTCGCGGCATCGTCGGTGTACGGACCCGAGGTGTCGTACACGTCGAAGTGCTCACCATTGGTCAGATTGACCCGGCGAACCGGAATGCGCAGGTCATCGACCTGCTGATAGTGCTTGACGCTGCCCTGGATGGGGCCGATGGTCACGGTTTCCACCGTGCCCTGGACATGATTCGACGACATGTGAAGCCTCCCTACGCCGGCATTACCCGGTCAGGTTCGAACGGTCGACGGCCCTGCTCCGCCCGAATGGGCTAGCCGTCCTCTCAGCCCGCTGGTGCGAGCCCCCGCATGTTCGGTTGTGGTACCTGGCCGAGAGTACATGCCCGCGGCGGCGCGCGTCAGCGGACCTGGGCGGGAATTTTCGGGTCCGGACGGTCTGCCCACCCGCCGCCGGGACACGGATTATGGTCGTCTGATGACCCGCAGCAAATATTCCGCACCGGATGAATCCGGATCGGTGAACCATCGGATCCGCGGTCTGGACGCGGAGCAGCGCAGCGTGCGACGCCGTCGCAAGATTCTGGAAGCATCGATGGATTTATTTGCCGCGCACGGATTCTGGGGTACCTCGATCGAACAGATCTGCCAATCCGCCTATGTCGGCACCAAGGCGTTCTACGAACATTTCGAGAGTAAGGAAGCCTGTTACACCGCATTGCTGGAGCAGCTCACAGCACATACTCAGCAACAAGTGGCCGAACGGGCCGCCGCGGTGGCGGAACTGCCCTGGTCGCAGCGGTCGCCGGTGGTGGTCGCCGCCTTCGTGCACGCCATCGCGGATGATCCGCGCGTCGCGGCGGTCAGTTTCGGACATGCCGGGGGTATCTCGCCGACCGTGGAGCGCAAGCGTCGCCGCATCCGCCGCTGGGCCGCGGCCTTCCTGGACGCGCAGTGGTCCGGCGATCCGGACCCGGATCCCGATCGCCAACGCCGCCGCCTCGCCCTGGCGCTCGGCGCGATCGGCGGGCTGTTCGAACTGGTCACCGATTGGCTGTGTCATCACGACGACGGCGCCGACCCGGACACCATGGAATCCCTGATCGAGGATCTCGACCGCTACCTCACCGCCGTCGCCGCGGGTCGGGCCGCCGCGCTGTGACCCGCCCCGCCGGTCCCCGGTATCCGGCGGATGAACCCGCGGTCACCGTTGGACAACTTCTGGCAAATTATCGGATGTGAAGCCCGGAACGCTCGCGTACCGGCCGCAACAGCCTGTTCGACAGGCGGTCGTGTTAACGATTCGGCCGACCGCGAGCCTACGGTTGCGTAGCCTGACGGTTGTACGGCAACCTCCAGATGTAACTGTCGACCAGTTGTGCGCGGCCGGATTCGCCGAGTGGGATCTCGTCCTCGCACGCTGCAATTCCGCCGAGGAGGACGGTCCGTGTCGCACTACAAGGCGAACCTTCGGGATATCGAGTTCAACTTGTTCGAGGTGCTGGGAATCGGGGCGCTGCTGGACGCCGGCGCCTACGGCGATCTGGACGCCGACACCGCGCGAGGCATGCTGGGGGAGGTGCTGCGCCTGGCGGAGGGGCCGGTCGCGGAGTCGTTCGTCGACGCCGACCGCAATCCGGTCGTCTTCGATCCGGCCACCCATTCGGCCATCGTCCCCGATTCGATGCGCAAGACCGTGGCCGCGGTGAACGAGGCGGGCTGGTCCGGCCTGGGCATGCCCGAGGGGATGGGCGGGGTGCCCTCGCCCTCGCCGCTGATCTGGGCCACGCAGGAAATGCTTGTGGCGGCACACAATTCGGCGAGCTTCTTCAACATGGGCCCGTTGATGCACGAGGTGCTGTACCGCGAGGGCACCGAGGAACAGCAGCGCTGGGCCGCGCACGCGTGGGAGAACCGTTGGGGCGGAACGATGGTGCTCACCGAGCCCGACGCCGGGTCGGATGTGGGCATGGGCCGTACCAAGGCGATCCAGCAGCCCGACGGCAGCTGGCACATCGAGGGCGTCAAGCGTTTCATCTCCGGTGGTGACGTCGGCGATACCGCGGACAACATCATCCACCTGACCCTGGCGCGTCCCGAGGGCGCGGGTCCAGGCACCAAGGGCCTGTCGCTGTTCGTCGTCCCGAAATTCCTGTTCGATTCGCAGACAATGGAATTGGGCGAGCGCAACGGGGTGTACGTCACCAACCTCGAGCACAAGATGGGCATCAAATCCTCGCCCACCTGCGAATTGACCTTCGGCGGTGACCATCCCGCGATCGGCTATCTGGTCGGCGACGCGCACAACGGCATCGCGCAGATGTTCAAGGTGATCGAGCACGCCCGCATGATGGTGGGCGTGCTGTCGGCGGGCACGCTGTCGACCGGATACCTGAATGCGTTGGAGTACGCCAAGACTCGCGTCCAGGGCGCGGATCTGACACGGAACAGCGACAAGGCCGCACCGCGCGTCACCATCACCCACCACCCGGACGTGCGCCGCAGCCTGGCGTTGCAGAAGGCGTACTCGGAGGGGCTGCGCGCGCTCTACCTGTACTGCTCGGCGTATCAGGATGCCGATGTGGCACAGGCGAATTTCGGCGCGGACGCCGATGTGGCCGCGCGGGTGAACGATCTGCTGCTGCCGATCGTCAAGGGTGTCGGCTCCGAGCGCGCGTACGAGACGCTCACCGAATCGCTGCAAACCTTCGGCGGCTCCGGCTATCTGCAGGATTACCCGATCGAGCAGTACATCCGCGATGTGAAGATCGACTCGCTGTACGAGGGCACCACCGCGATCCAGGCGCAGGACTTCTTCTTCCGCAAGATCATTCGGGACAAGGGCGTCGCGCTGGGGCATGTGGCCGGGCTGATCGGCAAGTTCGTCGAGTCCGAGGGATCCGAGCTGAAGGCCGAGCGCGAACTGCTCGGCGCGGCCCTGGCCGACGTGCAGGCGATGGCCGCGGCGCTGACCGGGTATCTGGTAGCCTCCCAGCAGGATTCGGCCGAGATCTACAAGGTCGGCCTGGGTTCGGTGCGGTTCCTGCACGCGGTCGGCGATCTGGTCATCGGGTGGCGGCTGCTGGAGGCGGCGAAGATCTCGCTGGTCGCGCTGGAGGGCAGCCCGACCGAGAAGGATCGGCTGTTCTACACCGGAAAGGCCGCTGTCGCTTCGTGGTTCGCGAAGAACCAGTTGCCGCTGCTGTCCAGCGTGCGCACGGTGATCGAGAACCTCGACAACGACATCATGGAACTGGAAGAGGCCGCGTTCTGATGCTCTTCGTCGGAACGACGCAGAAGCGGGACAACTGATTTCGTAAGGACATGGGTAACTCACCGGGGACGTCCATGAGGCGCCCCGGTGAGTTACTGTTAGCCCGACGCGAATGTCTCCCCGCGCTCGACGGCCCGCTGAAATCGCGGGGAGGCGGAACAGGTACAACTAGCGCCATGGTTTTCCCGGTGGATTTCGGCTGGATTCAGGTGCTGCTGGGACTGCTGTTCGCAGTCGCGCTGGTGTTGCTGGTCACGGCGCTGCTCAAGGCGCGCAGGGCCGGGTGGAAGGTATTGGCCCGCAGGGGAAGTAGCGCGCTGGTGCTGGTGCTGATCGCCGCGCTGATCCTCTGGGTTACCACCCTGCTACAGGCTTATCTCGGTCTCACCGGGGAGGTGAAGGCGGCCCACGTCGTCGCGAAAACCATTGCCAACAGCCCACATACCCTCGATGTCGAAGTCACCGTCTACGGCGACCACGACCACGCCGACACCCACGAGACCTACCTGGTCGAGGGCGATATGTGGGCCCTGCAAGCCGATATCGTCGAACTCGAGCCCTGGATCAACGCCCTGGGCTTCCACTCCGGCTACAAACTCACCCGCCTGTTCGGCGAACGCCAGGACGGCACCGCGGTGAAACAGAACCAGATCTTCCTCAACGGCAGCGACCGAGACTTCTTCTCCGACATGCAGAACCACACCTGGTACACCAACCCCTTCGTCCGCTCCGCCTACGGCAACGCCGTCATCGCCGGCACCGGCGCCTACGACGTCTACATCTCCCAGGACGCCATCAAAACCCGTCCGGCCGACTGACGCGAGCGTCCGGACCGGGCGTCCCTATCCGCTGGGTGGATCAGTCCAGTTCGGCCCAGGTGATGCTTACGTCGATCGGGTCGAGTGGCTGTTGCGGCAACCTAGATGCCGTCGTCGAGATACTCCCAGGTGATGCGTGTCGCGAACGGATCGATGACGTCGACGGCGACCAGGTCGGTTCCGCGCACGGAAATGCCATCCGAGATGTATTTGCCGGAGATGGTCAGACGGAATCGCTCGATCGACACCACCGGTCCGTCGTTGCCTGCCATCTGTACGACCCAGTAGTGCGGGATCCTCGCTTGTGCGTACTCGGCCAGCTTGTCTCGGGTATCGGTGACAACTGTGCCCGGTGACACGATCTCGATGACCAGCAAGGAATCCGACGCGTAAGGCTTGCGACGCCATCGCCCACGATCCGATTCGATGCAGCGGTAGACGACGACATCCGGACGCCGATAATGCAGCCGGGGGGCCTCGGTGAGGAGCATGTCGACGTCACCGATCACCTTGTGGCAGGTCTGTTCCCGAGCATCCATGTACTTCGCCGCATCACGTAGCGCGGACACCAGGTTGTGCTGGATGGTCTGGTGTTCCGGGGTCGGGGATTCGCATCGAATGATTCGTCCGTCCACGACCTCGATCTGACGGCCGAGCTCCTCAGGAATGCTTGCGTACACCTCGAGGGTGATCTCTGGAGCGGCCAGTGACTGCCGCAGCCAGGACCAATCGTATGCTTCGCTCACCTGGATCAGCCTACTGAGGGCAGGCGATCGGCGGCTGTGGTCCTCGCTGTCGATACGGCACGGCACGTGCATCGCTTACTCGAGGAGTCAGTGCAGGTGAGGCAAGGCCAGCGCGATCTGCGTAATGACAGCGGCAAGATCCTCGACGCCGTGGAGGCGGGGGAGAGCTACACCATCAGTCGCAACGGCAAGCCTGTCGGTGAACTCCGGCCGGTGGGGCGGCGCACATTTGTGCCTGTCGCGGAGCTGCGGCGGACGGCCGAGCATCTGCCGCCGGTCGATTACAGCAAGTTCCGGGCCGACCTGAACGCCATGATCGACCAGGATCCCCACCATGACTGAACCTGTCGGTGCCGAGCGGTCGCGAACGGCTTCCCCTGTACCGCAACCCGGATGATTTCACGGGGCTCGGCCCTTCCTCGACGTCATCGCGGTGTGACGACGGCGAGGCCGGTCACTCGGGAATCTCCGCGACGACCGGAGCATGGTCGGACGCGCCCTTGCCCTTGCGTTCCTCGCGGTCCACGGACGCGTCGGTGACGCGGGCCGCGAGAGCGGGGGAGGCGAGGATGAAATCTATGCGCATCCCTTCCTTGCGGGGGAAGCGCAATTGTGTGTAGTCCCAATAGGTGTAGACGCCGGGGCCGGGGGCGAAGGGGCGCATGACGTCGGTGAAACCGGCCTCGTTCATGGCTGTGAAGGCGTCGCGTTCCGGTTGGGAAACATGGGTTTTGCCCTCGAAGAAGGCCGTCGACCAGACGTCGTCGTCGGTGGGGGCGATATTCCAGTCGCCGACCAGGGCGATCGGCGCGTCGGGGTGTTCGGTCAACCAGCGGGTGCCCGAATCGCGCAGGGCGGCAAGCCATTCCAGCTTGTAGGTGTAGTGCGGATCGTCCAGTGTGCGGCCGTTGGGCACGTACAGGCTCCACACCCGGATGCCGCCGCAGGTCGCGCCGATCGCGCGGGCCTCGATCACCGGTGCGGACAGCAGCGACGCCTCGGCGTCCTTGTCGAAACCCGGCTGATTCGGGAAGCCGATCTCCACCTCGTCCAGCCCGACGCGCGAGGCGATCGCGACCCCGTTCCACTGGTTGAAGCCCACGTGCGCGACCTCGTAACCGGCCTCTTCGAAACGCTCGAAAGGGAATTGGTCGTCCCGGCACTTGGTCTCCTGGATCGCCAGCACGTCGACGTCGGCGCGGTCGAGCCAGGCGATCACCCGATCCACCCGGGACCGAATCGAATTCACGTTCCATGTCGCCAGACGCACCGCCGGCTCACCTCTTTCGCCTCGACCCTGTCGAGATTGCTCTGCCCCGTCGATAATTGCTGCCGCTACCATCGATATCGCCTCGGCCCCAGCGGTTTTCGCCTCGAGTCCCGCCGATGCCGCTGGCGGCGCGCATCACTCGGGCGCGGCGTACCGGTACCGATGATGCTCGACGAACCCCATCTGCCGATACAAGGCCAACGCCCCCGTATTCTCCACCTCCACTTGGAGATACGCGTGCGTGGCACCGCGCCGATGACCCCAGCGGATCAGTTCCGCGCAGACCAGCGTGCCCAGACCGTGCCGTCGATGCGGCGCGGCGACCGCGATACCGCTCAGCCCGACCCAGTTCCGGCCGTCCGGTGCGACGGTGACCGCGCCCCGCCCGATCGCCAGCGTGCTCGGGATTCCCAGTGCGGCGAAACCGACTTCGCCCTGATGCACCGCGGTGAGCACCTCCCGATCCGGTTCCACCGGCGCCACCGGCGTGAGGTCCTCACCCCGGAACCGATGCAGTTCCAGCCACGCCGCGGTCGGCTCGGGATCCACCCGAACCATCGAAGGCCCTTGCGGCAGTACGAAATTGTCGATATCGATGCCGAGCACCACCACCTCGGCCCAGGTATGGAAACCGGGCAGCTCCGGCACCAGCCGATCCGGCAGCGCCAACTGCATCGGCAGGCCACGCTCGGCGTACCACTCGGCGATCCGGGTCAACGCGCCCGGCGTCAACTGCACCGGACCGTCGACCGTGCCCAAGGGGAGCGCCGAATTCGCCCGTCGCGTATAGCCGTTCCCGGCGCGCACCAGCCAGCCGTCGATCCAGGCGCGTTCGGTCCCGGGCCAGCCGTCGGCCGCCGCGGACTCCAGCGCCCGGATCTCGCGCGTGCGAATCGGCCTGGGGGACAACGTTCTCGCCGCCACCACGCGTTCGGCGGGAATGGTGATCAGGGCGCCGTCCGGGACCCGCACGGTCAGCGGATCCAGCGTCACCAATTCGCCGATGACATCGCTGAACTCGTGCGTCTCGTCGGCGAGCAGGCGATAGCGGACCACCACCCGCCGCCCCGGAACCAGGCCGTCGGGCTCAGTCGTCATGTCCGAAGGGATCCGGCACGGTCCCGGGAATCCAGCTCAAATCGGGTGTGCCCCAACCGTTCCGCTTGATCGCCTTCTTCGCCGCGCGGGCGTTGCGGCCGATCAGCACGTCGACGTAGAGGAAGCCGTCCAGATGCCCCACCTCGTGCTGCAACATCCGGGCGAAGAAACCCTTGCCCTCGATGTCGACCGGTTCGCCCTTCTCGTCGGTGCCGGTCACCCGCGCCCAGCCCGCGCGACCGGTGGGGAACTGCTCCCCGGGCACCGACAGGCACCCCTCCTCGTCGTCATCGGGGTCCGGCATCGTCTCGGGAATCTCCGAGGTCTCCAGCACCGGATTGACCACCGCGCCGCGCCGCCGCTGCATCGCACCGTCCGCACCCAGATCGGGGCAGTCGTAGACGAACAGGCGCAGGCCCACACCGACCTGATTCGCCGCCAGGCCAACACCATTGGCCGCGTCGAGCGTCTCGTACATGTCCGCGATCAACTCGGCGAGCTCGTCCGGTGACTGGGTGACCGGTTCGGTCGGGTTGTGCAGCACCGGATCGCCGACGATGCGAATGGGGAGAATCGCCATGGACGCATACTTTACGCGGCGTCCCGGCAGGTCCCGACACGCCGTGTGACACATCTTGTATCTCCGGCATTCATGGTTGAATTGCCCCACGACGTATCGTCTGGTGGTCACTCGGCGAGGGAGCATTATGGACAGCGCAGCGGCCCGGAACCTTTCCGCAAGCGAGGACAGCTCTTCCGCGAGCGAGGTCCTCGGCACCCCGGATACCGAAATCCCGAACATCGAAGCCCCGGAAACCGAACGGCTCGTCGACGGACTCGATCGACGCGAACTCGACATCCTCGACTTCGAACGCAAGTGGTGGAAGTACGCGGGCGCCAAGGAAGAGGCCATCCGCGAACTGTTCGGCATGTCCGCCACCCGCTACTACCAGGTGCTCAACGCCGTGGTCGACAAGCCCGAGGCGCTGGTCGCCGACCCGATGCTGGTCAAACGCCTGCGCCGGTTGCGGGCGAGCCGTCAGAAGGCCAGGGCGGCACGGCGACTGGGCTTTCAGGTGTGATCCGCGCGTTCGGCTGCGCGGACCGTTAGGGTTGCAGTCGTGAGCAACCAGAATCCGTCCCCGGGTGGACTGCCGCTGCGTGCGCTCGCCATGGTGTTGATCGCGGTGGCCATCGTCTTCGCGGGTCTGGGCGCGATGTCGCTGTCGAGCTCGCAGGGCGACGGTGCGGCATCCGCGGATTCGGCCGTCTCGACGACCGCGCAGGCCGCGGCCACCTCGGCGCAGGCCGCCACCACCACGGCCGGCGCGTCGTCCACGGCGGCCGAGACGACCACCACGGCCGCGCCCACCACGACCGCCGCCGCGGGTGTGGACAAGTCGATTCCGGTGCGGGTGCTCAACAACAGCACCGTCGCGGGCCTGGCCGCCAAGACCGGGGCCAAGCTCACCGCCAACGGCTGGAACGTCACCTCGACGGGTAACTACGCCACCAGCGTGTTGTCGAAAACCACTGTCTTCTACGAGAATTCGCCACATCAGCAGGCGACCGCGCAGGCCATCGCGAGTCAGCTCGGCGGCATCGCCGCACCCCGCACCAGCGCGTTGTCCGGACAGGCCGCGGGCATCATCGTCATCGTCACCGGCGACTGATCCGGTGGTCACGGGCTCGCGCCTACAGTGCGTAGTAGCCCCGCGCCTGCCCTGCGTAACGGCTCTGGCATCATCTTGACCGGTAACGAATTTGTCCACCAGCTCTACTCGTAAACTCGGTACTCGTAAAGGAGTTCTCCGATGGCCCCGTTCACGACACGTCGCCCGTCCTGGCGGATTGTGACCCCGGTGCTGGCGGTCGCGGTCTTCGGTCTCGCAGCCTGCACCAACAGTCAGGAGTCCAGCGACGTCAAGGGGACGACGCCGCCGGTGTGGACCGGTACGGCGGGCCCGTCCGGAGCCGCGAACCCCAGCGAGAGCGCCGCGCCCGCGGGCGATTCGGTCTCGGTGCCGCTGAAGGACCCCTCCGGTCAGGAGGTCGGCAAGGCCACCTTCGCGAAGTCCGACGATCACCTCGAGCTGACCGTCGACGTGCACGGCCTCCAGCCCGGCTTCCACGGCCTGCACATCCACCAGGTCGGCAAGTGCGAGCCGAATTCGGTCGCCCCCGCGGGCGGCAACCCCGGCAACTTCCTGTCCGCGGGCGGCCATCTCCAGGTCGGCGACGCGCACGCGATGCCCGCCAGCGGTGATCTGACCTCGCTCGAGGTCCGCAAGGACGGTTCGGCGCACCTGGTCACCACCACCGACGCGGTCACCCTGGACCAGATCTCGGGCAAGGCCCTGATCATCCACGCCGGTGAGGACAACTTCGCCAATATTCCGAATCGCTACACCCAGGCCAACGGAACCCCCGGCCCGGACGCCGAATCCCAGGCGACCGGTGATGCGGGCGCCCGTATCGCCTGCGGTGTCATCGGGTAGGTAGGTACGCCATGGGCGGGGCAGGCATCGGTTCGGTTCCCTGGAACGGTTCGCCCCGCCCGACGCTCGGTGTCGAGTGGGAGATCGCCCTGGTCGACAAGCAGACCCGCGATCTGTCCAATACCGCCGCCGCCGTCTTCGACACGGTCGGTGATCTGCACGCGTCGGACGGGCAGGCGCGATTGTCGAAGGAGTTGCTGCGCAACACCGTCGAGATCGTCAGCGGTGTGCACGACACCGTCGACGAGGTCATGGACGATCTGCACGGCACCATGGACGTGCTGCGGCGGGCCGCGGATCCGCTCGGCGTGGATCTGTTCTGCGCCGGAACCCATCCGTTCGCGCAGTGGTCCGCCCAATTGCTCACTCGCACGGAGCATTACGACGAGTTGATCGATCGCACCCAGTGGTGGGGCCGGCAGATGCTGATCTGGGGCGTGCACGTGCACGTGGGAATCTCCCACCCGGAGAAGGTATTTCCGATCCTGAACACGCTGCTGCTGTCGTATCCGCATCTGCTGGCGTTGTCGGCCTCCTCGCCGATGTGGGCGGGCGTGGACACCGGATATGCCAGCAATCGGGCGATGATGTTCCAGCAGCTGCCCACCGCCGGATTGCCGTTCCAGTTCGAAACCTGGTCGCAGTTCGAGGCTTTCGTGCGCGATCAGACCAAGACCGGGGTGTTCGAACAGCTCGGCGGCATGCACTGGGATATCCGGCCCGCGCCCAAGTGGGGCACCATCGAGGTCCGGGTCTGCGACGGAATACCCAGTCGCGCAGAGCTTTCCGCGATCGTGGCGCTCATCCACTGCCTGATCGTGGATATCGATCGACGGGTCGAGGCGGGGGAGGAGATGCCGGTGCTGCCGCCCTGGCATGTGCAGGAGAACAAGTGGCGCGCAGCACGTTACGGGCTCGACGCGATCATCATCACCGACGCGGACAGCAATGAGCGGTTGGTCACCGACGACCTGTCCGAGATGTTGAACCGGCTCGAGCCGACCGCGAAGCAGCTGGGGTGTTCGGACGAACTCGCCGCGGTCGCCGAGATACCCGCGCGGGGGGCGTCGTATCAGCGGCAGCGTCGGGCGGCCGCGGCCGCGCAGGGGGATCTGGTGGCCGTGGTGGACGCGCTCGTGCACGAACTCGGTCGCTGAGCGCCGTCCCGGTTTTCGCCTGTTCGACGCCGATGATTCAGCCACCCAGGGGGCTGGCGTTCATCGTGTGTTTACTATGAGTCAGTGCTTCTCGACGATCCTCGCGCCGGTTACGACGGCGATTCGCGCCGTGGCCGGTTTCGATGGCCGTCGAGCCCGACCCGGACGGCGGTCGCGCTCGCGGCGGTGCCGCTGCTGCTGATCGTGTTGCAGATCGTGGCCTCCCGCAACGGTTTCGAAGGTCCGCTGCAGAGTGTGTGGCACGACTACTTCGGGACGCCCAAGTCGATGTCGATGCCGTGGGCGGGACTGGCGTTGGCGCTGGTCGGACTGTCCTGGCGGCGGCGGTTCGCCGCGCTGGGGGTCGCGCTCGCGCTGGACGCGGTGATCAGTGGAATCCGGGTGGCGCTGGGCGGTCCGTTCACGTTCGGCAACGGTGCGGTGATCACGTTGACCGGGGTGGCGCTGGTGGCGTGGCTGGGCTGGGAGAGCCGCGACAAGCGCAACGCCCTGCACGCGGCCGCGCTGGGCGCGCTGCTGATCCTGGCCACCAAGGTGGGTGACGTGTGGCTGCACGTCACGGTGATGGCCGGGCCGAATGTGCTGGATCGGTATGTGGCGCTGGCGGATCGGGCGTTGGGTGAACCCGCGTGGACGGTGGCGCGGGTGCTGGATTCGCTCGGTCCCGTGCCGCCCGCGATCCTGCACTGGGTCTATATCGAACTGCCTGTCGCGGCGATGGTGATCGCGGTGTGGCAGTTGCGGCGGGTGGCGTCGGCGGGGGTGTGGCCGAGTCACTATCTGGTGCGGACGTTCCTGCTGCTCGGGTTGGTCGGGCCGCTGTTCTACGTGCTGTTCCCGGTGGTGGGGCCGATGTTCGCGTTCGCGTCCGACGGGCACGGCCTGCAGATCGGCAATTTCTGGCCGCATCACGTGCCGCCGTTCGACCACCGGCCCGCCGCGCTGCGTTTCGACGCCTTCACCCCGCGCAACTGCATGCCCTCCATGCACGCCGCCTGGTCGACGTCTATCTTCCTGCACTCCCGCCGCGATGTCGACGGCACGCCCGCACCCCGCTGGCTGCGCTGGGGCGGCGCGTTCTGGGTGCTGGCCACCCTGACCGCCACCCTGGGCTTCGGCTACCACTACGGCTCGGATCTGATCGCCGGAATCATCCTGTGCCTGACCGTCGAATCGGTCCTGCGCGCCCCCGAACAAGGCTGGCACCGCCCCCGCATCCAACTCGTCACCGCGGGCGCGATCCTCTTCGCCGCCCTCCTACTGTCCTTCCGCTACCTCGCCCTCTGGATGGCCCAACACCCCGTCCCCTCCGGCCTGGTCCTACTCCTACTCGTGGCCGCCTACGCCCGCGCCTTCTACAACACCTGGTTCGCCCCCACATCGACCGCCGACACGACCGACACGATGGACGACGCCCTCGCGCGGTAGGACTGTGTCGCCCGGCGGACGCTTGTGCCTGCGCGCCGACCTTCGATAACGCCAGCTCTGGACTCACCCAGTTTCGCCGACTCCGGATAACGCAGACACCAGGGCCACCGAGTCCGTCAGCCCTGAATAGCGCCGGCATCAGGGTTACCGAGTTCCGCCAGCCTCCGAGAAGGCCAGTTCCAGGGTCACCCAGTTCCGTCAACCATCGATAACGCCAACTCCGAGGTCACCCAGTTCCGCTAGCTCCGAATAACGCCGACAGCAAGGGTCGGGGCCCGGCTCGATTCTGGACTGACGGAGCGGGGGAGCGAAGCGGAGGAGCGGAGGAGGGAAGAATCGAGCCTTCGCCGGGCCCCGACCCCGCCGGAGCGGAGCGGAGGCAGAAGACACAGCGGAGGAGGGAAGAATCGAGCCTTCGCCGGGCCCCGACCCCGCCGGAGCGAAGCGGAGGCAAGATGGCACAGTGTCCGAACTTCCTGAGCTTGCTTTGGCTGCCCGACTGAACCGCTCGGCCGCGGATGCGCGGCGGGGGGTGGTGCGGGTGCATCCGGAGGCGTTGGCGGCGCTGGGGTTGCGGGAGTGGGACGGGATCACGGTGATCGGGTCGCGGCGGACCGCGGCGGTGGCGGGGGTGGCCCCGGCGGGGACTCCGGCCGGGGCGGTGCTGCTGGACGATGTGACGCTGTCGAATGCGGGGGTGCGGGAGGATGCGACCGTGGTCGTCTCTCCCGCAACGGTTTTCGGGGCGCGGCGGATCTCGGTGACCGGCGGGGCGCAGGCGATGCGGTCGGTGCCGGAGGCGACGTTGCGGCAGGCGCTGCTGGGCAAGGTGGTCACGGTGGGCGACACCGTCTCGCTGCTACCGCGTGATCTGGGGCCGGGGACCAGCACCGCGGCGGCGTCGCAGGCGCTGTCGCGGACCTTCGGCATCGCGTGGACCTCGGAACTGCTGACCGTCACCGCGACCGATCCGGCCGACGGACCGGTCAGCGTGCAGCCCAACAGTGCCGTGGTGTGGGGTGCGGGCGCTCCGGCGGTGGAGGCGTCACACGATCCCGGCGGTGCGCACGAGACGTCCGCCGCGCCGGGGACGCGAATGACGGTGCGGGAGCGGCCTTCCGCGGTTCCGGTGGCCGAACTCGCGGGCGTGCGCGCGCAGGCCGCGAAGCTGACCGAATGGCTCGACCTCGCCCTGGACGAGCCCGAACTGCTCAAAACCCTCGGCGCCCCACCGCATCTGGGCGTGCTGATCACGGGACCGGCCGGAGCGGGGAAGGCGACGTTGGCCCGCGCGGTCTCCACACCACGTCGCATCGTGGAACTCGACGGGCCCTCGGTCGGCGCGACCGAGAGTGGCACCCGGCTGCGGGAGGTCGCCCTCGCGGTGTCCGAAATCGGTTCCGGCGCAGGCGGTGTGCTGCTGATCACCGATATCGACGCGCTGCTCCCGGCCGATCGCGAACCGGTGGCGACGCTGATCCTGGATCAGCTGCGCGCGACCGTCGCCACGCCCGGAGTCGCCTTCCTGGCCACCACCTCCCATCCCGCGGGCATCGATTCCCGTTTGCGCGCACCGGAATTGTGCGATCGTGAGGTCGCGCTGACCCTGCCGACCGCGGCGGTGCGCAAGGATCTGCTGGCGCAACTGCTGCGCAAGGTGCCCACCGAAGATCTCATACTCGATGAGATTGCCTCGCGCACACCGGGTTTCGTGGTATCCGACCTGGCGGCGCTGTGCCGGGAGGCGGCGTTGCGGGCGGCCTCGCGCGCGAGCCGGGAACACGCCGATCCGGTGCTCACCCAGCCCGATCTGGTCGGCGCGCTCGAGGTGATCCGCCCGCTGTCCCGTTCGGGCGCAGAGGAATTGGCGATCGG
The DNA here is from genome assembly GCF_009604405.1 of Nocardia macrotermitis. Classification (GTDB taxonomy): domain Bacteria; phylum Actinomycetota; class Actinomycetes; order Mycobacteriales; family Mycobacteriaceae; genus Nocardia; species Nocardia macrotermitis. The sequence goes on along the minus strand of NZ_WEGK01000023.1, from coordinate 25,127 downwards.
CAGCCTGAGCCTGGACGACGTCGGCGATATGACCGAAACCAAACAGGCGCTCACCGAATCGGTGCTGTGGCCGCTGCGCCACCCCGACTCCTTCGCTCGCCTGGGCATCGATCCGCCACGCGGTGTGCTGCTCTACGGCCCGCCCGGCTGCGGTAAGACGTTCCTGGTCCGCGCGCTGGCAGGCAGCGGGCAGCTCAGTGTGCACGCGGTCAAGGGCGCGGAGCTGATGGACAAATGGGTCGGCTCCTCCGAACGCGCGGTCCGCGAATTGTTCCAGCGCGCACGCGATTCCGCCCCCTCGCTGATCTTCCTGGACGAGGTCGACGCGCTTGCGCCACGTCGCGGGCAGAGCAGCGACTCCGGCGTCGGCGACCGCGTCGTCGCCGCACTGCTCACCGAACTGGACGGCGTGGAACCCCTGCGCGAGGTCGTCGTGGTCGGCGCGACCAACCGCCCCGAACTGATCGACCCGGCCCTGATGCGCCCCGGCCGCCTCGAACGCCTCGTCTTCGTCCCGCCCCCCGACGCCGCGGGCCGCGCCGACATCCTGCGCACCGCCGCCCGCGCGGTCCCCCTGGCCCCCGACGTCGACCTCACCGCCCTGGCCACCACCCTCGACGGCTACTCCGCCGCCGACTGCTCGGCCCTCCTGCGCGAGGCCGCCCTCGCCGCCATGCGCCGCGACGTGGACGCCGCCGACGTCACCGCAGCCGACGTCACCACCGCCCGAAAATCCGTCCGCCCCTCCCTCGACCCCACCCAGGTCGAATCCCTCCGCGCCTACGCCGAACGCCGCACCACCGACACCTGACCCCACCACTGTCGACAGCGGCCTCACGCGAACAGCTGTGCCGATGTCTTCGGCACCTGACCCGCGACTCTCGATAGCGGCCTCACGCGAACAGTCGTGCCGATGTCTTCGACATCTGACCCGCGACTCTCGATAGCGGCCTCACGCGACAGTCGTGCCGACGTCTTCGGAACCTGACCCACCACAACAGCGGCCCGACGCGAACGGCCGTGCCAACGCCTTCGACACCGGCACCTGACCCACCACTGTCGACAGCGGCCCCACGCGAACAGTCGTGCCGACGCCTTCGAACACCGGCATCGACCACTCGGCTTCGGCATGCGTGCCCGTGGGGCCCGGTCCGATTTCCGCGCGTGAGCGAAGTCGATGGCGACGACACCCGGGTGGGGGCGGGCGATGCCGACGTGAGCCGCACGAACCACGCGTAACCGGCACGTCACCCGTGGACGTGTTTCGCATCACAGGTAGTTTTGCCTGGTGCGCACTCCTCATGCAGCGGCGGAGATGGTCACGGCCTACGTGTCCACGCTGGTTGCCGGGATGTCGCTGTTACTGCCGATCGACTTCGCGTGGTCGTCGGAATCGACGCCGCTGCAACTGGATATGCTCGCGTTCAGCGTGCCGCAGGCGATCGCGATGGGTGCGATCATCGCGGTGCTGGTCGCGGTGTTCGCCACCACGGTCAACCACGCGCTCGCGGCCTGGGGGACGGCGCTGATCGGTGTGGTGATCATGTTGATCAACCATCTCGCGGGGCACGACGCCACCCCGGTCGCGCCGCTGTCGACGCTGAACTTCGTGGATTCGATCGCGGGCGGCATGCTGCTGGGCGGGATGGCGGCCGCGGTGCTGCGCGGGCGCATGCAGGTGTTCGGGTGGACGCTCGGCGCGCTGACCAGCATCGTTCTCGCCGACGCACTTCCGGTGGCGCACACCCCGAATCCGTTCGCACCCGCTCCCGCGCATCGGCCCTCGGTGGACTACCCGCCGCTGTGGCTGATCGAGGTGACCCTCGTGCTGGTCGCCATCGGCACCCTGGTCAACCGGCGCCGCACCGAGATCGAGCGCCGCTCGTTCGAACTGCCGATGGCGCCGATCGTGGCCGGGGTGTTGTACATCGGCGCGGCCATGCTCGGCGCGCGCTGGCTGGCCGCGCGGACCGCGAGCGTGCTGGACATCGTGCTGGCCGTCGCGTTGACCGCCGTCACGGCCATGATCGCGGCCATGTTGCTGCCGCGTCGGGACGGCACCCTGGTGCTGCTCGCGGTCGCGGTCTCCTCGGTCGGCAGCGCGATCGTCCCGACGCGGCTGCCGGGCTGGTCGGTGTGGGTGCTGGTGGCGCTGCTCGCGGTCGGGATCCTGCTGGGCTTCCGGCGTCCGGCCCCGATGCTCGCGATGTCCGTGCTGCTGATCCTGGCGTTGGTGGGCGCGTTGACCGCCGGCGTGCAGGACCGCATGCACATCGCGACGATCGGCGCGGTCATGTCGCTCACGGCCGGATACGCCTTCGGCTGCGCCGCACCGCGATACAACCCGACCCGGGTGCTCGGCGTCGCGATCATCCTGGGTTCCTCGGTGGTGCTGGCGTTGCGCGGCCGCGGGGAGTTCAGCACCGTGGTCATCGGCGGTTCGCACTACAACGCGACGCCCGGGTCGATCGGACAGTCCGCCGTCGCGTACTGGATGGCGCTGGCCATCACGGTCTGCTGTGCGCTGTCGCTACTGGTCCTGCGGCGCTGGCGCAAACCCGTCCGGTTCGCGCCGCAGCCGACCGACGCCGAAGAATTGCCTGAAGATAGCTAAATGGCATAGCAGATTCGTTCCCCGCCGGTCGTGGCGCAGGTCCGCCGATCCCGCCAAGTAAACTCGGGCCCACTCCACCCCGCCCCCGACCGACGGAGTGCTGTTTGCTCGCCATTCTGCTCGTCCACGCCGCCGCCGCTCTGATCGCGCCGCCGTGCGTTCGGATGCTCGGCAGACGCGGCTTCTACCTCCTCGCCCTCGCCCCCCTGGGCAGCCTGTTCTGGGTCCTCGCGCACTGGAACGACGACCAGGTCGTGCAGATCGAATGGGCCCCCAGCATCCGCATGGATCTGGACCTGCGCCTGGATTCGCTGGCCTGCATCCTGTCGTTGCTGGTCCTGGGCGTCGGAACGCTGATCCTGGCATACTGCGCAAGCTATTTCGACGACGACGACCACCAGCGCCTGGGCATCTTCGCCGGCTACATGGTCGCCTTCTCCGGAGCCATGTTCGGCCTCGTCACCAGCGACAACATGATCCTGATGTTCACCTTCTGGGAGGTGACCACGGTCCTGTCCTTCCTGCTGGTCGGCCATCACGCCGAACAGACCGCGGGCCGTCGCGCGGCCCTGCAGGCGCTGTTGGTGACCGGTGCGGGCGGGCTGACGATGCTGGTCGGCATCATCATGGTCGGCGAGGGGTGCGGCAGTTACCGGCTGTCGGAGGTCGTGCACCGCGCCGATCCGCACTCCTGGTCGACCGGGGTCGCGGTGGTGCTCATCCTGATCGGCGCGTTGAGCAAGTCCGCGATCGTGCCGCTGCACTTCTGGCTGCCCGGCGCGATGGCCGCGCCGACGCCGGTCAGCGCCTACCTGCACGCCGCGGCCATGGTGAAGGCCGGTGTGTACCTGGTCGCGCGGCTCGCGCCGGTGTTCGCGGTGTCCGGGCCGTGGCATCCGATCCTGCTCGTGCTCGGGTTGCTCTCGATGATCCTGGCCGGGCTGCGCTCACTCCAGGTGTACGACCTGAAACTGGTGCTGGCGTTCGGCACGGTCAGCCAGCTGGGTTTCATGATGGTGCTGGTCGGCATCGGCACACCCGACGCGGCGCTGGCCGGGGCGACGATGATCGTGGCGCACGCGATGTTCAAGGCGTGCCTGTTCATGGTGGTCGGCGTCATCGATCACAGCGCCGGAACCCGCGATATGCGCAGGCTGTCCGGGCTCGGCCGGCGCGCGCCGCTGCTGTGCGGGACCGCGGTCCTGGCCGCACTGAGCATGGCGGGCATTCCGCCGCTGTTCGGCTTCGTCGGCAAGGAGAGTGCGCTGGCCGCGATCATGGGCGCGGGCGATCTGTCCGGGCCGGTGAAGATCGCGGAGACCCTGGGCGTGGTGATCGGGTCGATGTTCACCGTCGGCTACAGCATCCGATTCCTGTGGGGCGCGTTCGGAGCCAAATCGAGGTCGCGTGATTCGGACGACGTTCCCGACGAGGATGTACCCGAAATCTCCTGGCACCGACCGAGTTTCGCCTTCGTCGCGCCCGCGGGCCTGCTGGCGCTGTGCAGCCTGGCCGCCGCGATCGGCGCACCCTGGCTCGATCGGCTGCTGCGCCCCTACGCGCTGACCCTGCCCGGACCCGAGCCCACCCACCTGGCGCTGTGGCACGGCTGGGGACAACCGCTGGCCCTGTCCATGATCGCCATCGCGTGCGGTCTGCTGCTGTTCGAGATCCGCGACCACATCGGCGAATCCGCGACGCCCCGGCTGGGTAACGCCGACCGCGTCTACGACGCGACCCTGCGCGCGATGGATCAGCTCTCGCTGCGCATGACCGGCGCGACCCAACGCGGTTCGCTGCCGCTGAATCAGGCGCTGATCCTGATCACTCTGATCATCCTGCCCGTCGCGCTGCTGCTGGCCGGTGCCCGCTCGAAAGTCTCACTGCGCCTGTGGGATTCGCCGTGGCAGCTGGTGATCGGCGCGATCGTGATCATGATGGCGCTGGGTGCGACGGTGATGCGCAATCGCCTGGCTGCGGTGCTGCTGGTCGGGGTGACCGGCTACGGCTGCGGCTGCATCTTCGCGCTGCACGGCGCGCCGGATCTCGCGTTGACCCAATTCCTGGTCGAGACACTGACTTTGGTGACGTTCGTGCTGGTGCTGCGCAAGTTCCCCGCCGAGGTGCAGCCGGACAGTATCGCGAAATTCAAAGTGCGCCGGGCTATTCTGGCAGCGCTGGTCGGCACCACGGTCGCGGTCTTGGCCGCCTTCGCCGTCGCGGCTCGCGACACCGATCCGATCTGGCACCAGATTCCTTCGTACGCATACGAATTCGGTGGCGGCAAGAACGCGGTGAACGTGCTGCTGGTGGACACCCGTGCCTGGGACACCCTCGGTGAGATCTCGGTGCTGCTGGTCGCCGCGACGGGTGTGGCCTCACTCATGTTCCGCAGCAGGCGATTCGGGACATTGCCGCGCGTCGCCGACGCACCCGGCTACACCCCCGACCCCAACCGCAGCTACTGGCTGACCGCCTCCCCGCTCGTCGCGCGACGTCATCGCTCGATGGTGCTGGCCATGACCACCCGCCTACTGTTCCCGACGATCATGATCCTGTCGGCGTACTTCTTCTTCGCCGGTCACAACGCACCCGGCGGCGGTTTCGCCGGTGGTCTGACCGCCGGGCTGGCCCTGGTCCTGCGCTATCTCGCGGGCGGCCGCTACGAGTTGGCCGAGGCGCTGCCGGTGGACGCCGGACATCTGCTGGGCGCGGGCCTGGCGCTGGCCGCCGGCACCGCGACCGGCTCGCTGCTGCTGGGCGCGCCGCCGCTGTCCTCGGCGATCATCCAGATCACGTTGCCGCTGTTCGGACACGTCAAACTGGTCACCGCCATGCTGTTCGACCTGGGCGTCTACCTCATCGTGGTCGGCCTGGTGCTGGATGTGCTGCGCAGTCTCGGCGCGCGACTGGACACCGAGGAACCCGCCGTCACGGCCACCACGCCGCACGTCGACGACACCGCCGCGGTGCTCCCGCCCGACCCGGCACCGGAGGTCCGATGACCGCGAACATCACCCTGCTCGTCCTGATCGGCGTCACCGTCGCGTGCGCGGTGTACATGCTGCTCGAGCGCGCGGTCTCGAAGATGCTGCTCGGCATGATCCTGTTCGGCAACGCGGTGAACCTGCTGCTGCTCACCGTCGGCGGCCCCGACGGCCTGCCCCCGATCCTCGGCGAGACCGACCGGGTCCACCACGGCACCTCCGACCCTCTGGCCCAGGCCATGGTCCTGACCTCGATCGTCATCACCATGGGCCTGGCCGCCTTCGTCCTCGCCCTGGCCTACCGCTCCTACGCCCTCACCACCACCGAACAGGTCCAGGACGACCCCGAGGACGTCAAGGTCGCCCAGCGCCGCGAGGGAGAGGACCCCGAACAGTGAGCACCCTGATTCCCGCTGCCGCGACCCCGCCGAACCTCGCGGCCGTGCCCGGCGTCGGCGTCGCTGCTGTGCGGAACTCCTTCGCCGCCTTGCACTTCGACGTCATCACCGCGCCGGGCTCGGGCATTCTGGCTGTGCAGGCCCCGGGGACCGCAGTTGCCGTGCGTTCCGGCGGTACGGCTGAATCGAACTGCGGCGCCGTGGCCGTCCCGGACGTCGGCGTCACCGCTGTGCTGCGCTCGGGGGCCGCGACCGTGCCGAGCTTCGGAGTCGCGACGCAACGGATCGTCGGCACCGCGGACGCGTGGAACCTCGGCGAGGTGCGACTATGACGCTGCCTCACGATCTGATCCTGCGGCTGGCACCGCTGCCGGTGCTGATCCCGATGCTCACCGCGGCCGTTTCGCTGATCACCGGACGACGCCCCCGCGTCCAGCAGGCCATCTCGGTGATCGGCCTGAGTGCGGTGGTGGCCGTCGCGGGGATGCTGCTGTACCTGGCCGATCGCAACGGGATGGCCGCTCTGCAGGTGGGGAACTGGCATACGCCGATCGGGATCACGCTGGTGGTGGATCGGTTGTCCGCGGCGATGCTGCTGGTGTCCTCGATCGTGTTGCTCGCGGTGCTCGTGTTCGCGGTCGGGCAGGGTATCAGCGACGGCACCGAGCGGCAGCCGACCTCGATCTTCCAACCGACGTATCTCATTCTGAGCGCGGGGGTTTCGATCGCGTTCCTGGCGGGCGATCTGTTCAATCTGTTCGTCGGATTCGAGGTGCTGCTGGCCGCGTCGTTCGTATTGCTGACCCTCGGCGCGAGCGCCGAACGCGTGCGCGCGGGTGTGTCGTACGTGATGGTCTCGATGGTCTCCTCGCTGGTTTTCCTGACCGGCATCGCCCTGGCCTACGCCGCCACCGGAACGCTGAATCTGGCGCAGATGGCCGAGCGGATGGGGTCGGTGCCCAGCGGGGTGCGGGGTGCGATCTACGCGGTGCTGCTGGTGGCGTTCGGGATCAAGGCCGCGGTGTTCCCGCTGTCGAACTGGCTGCCCGATTCGTATCCGACCGCGCCCGCGCCGGTGACCGCCGTCTTCGCCGGTTTGCTGACGAAAGTCGGTGTGTACGCGATAATCCGGCTGCACACGCTGCTGTTCCCGGCCGCGCATTTCGACCGGATCCTGCTGATCTGCGGCCTGTTTACCATGGTGTTCGGCATCCTGGGCGCGATCGCGCAGAGCGATATCAAGCGGCTGCTGTCGTTCACGCTGGTCAGCCATATCGGATATCTGATGTTCGGCATCGGGTTGAACACGTCGCTGGGTATGGCGGGCACGGTTTACTATGTGGCGCACCACATTCTGGTGCAGACCACGTTGTTCCTGGTGGTCGGCCTGATCGAGCGACAGGCCGGATCCGCCTCGCTCGAACGCCTGGGCGGGCTGCTCGCGGCGAGCCCGGCGCTGGCCGTGCTGTTCGGTATTCCGGCGCTGAATCTCGGTGGTATTCCACCGTTTTCGGGTTTCCTGGGCAAGGTGACGCTGCTCGAGGCCGGCGCCGCCGACGGCAGTGCGCTGTCCTGGGTCCTGGTCGCCGGATCCGTGCTGACCAGCCTGCTGACCCTGTACGCGATGGCGCGGGTGTGGAGCAAGGCGTTCTGGCGGCCGCGCGCCCAGGCGCCCCAGGGCGAACTGGCCGACGCCGCCCCCTCGGCACTGATCGACGAATCGGTCGACATGCTCTTCGACGAACGTCCCGATCCCGGCCGGATGCCGCGGCTGATGCTGATGCCGACGGTCGCGCTGATCGCCGTCGGCCTCGCGCTGACCGTGTTCGCGGGCCCGATCCTGAACATCGCGACCCGCACGGCCGGTGATCTGATGAACCGGAACACTTATCTCACAACGGTTCTGCATTCCCCGGAGCCCACCCGGGCGGGCGGTGCGCGATGAGCCTGGCGACGTTGCTGAGCCGCGACCGGCTGGTCCGCCTGGGAGGTCTGGTCTGGCTGGCGATCGTGTACACCGCGCTGTGGGGTGATTTCAGCGTCGGCAATATCGTGGCCGGACTGGTGATCGGCACGCTGATCATGTTCCTGCTGCCGCTGCCCCGGGTGCCGGTCTCGGGACGTCTGCACCCGTTCTCGCTGCTCGAACTGGTTCTCCTGAGCGTCTACTATGCGCTCGAATCCAGTGTGCAGATCGCCTGGTTCGCGCTGCGGCCCTCGGGCGCACCGGTCTCGGGTGTGCTGCGACTGCGGATGACGATCCGCTCCCCGCTGGTGATGGTGCTGTGCGCCGACGTGCTGAATCTGATCCCCGGCACCATGGTCCTGGAGATCGACCGCGCCACGCACACCATCTGGGTGCACGTGCTCGACGTCGGCAGCGACGAGGCCGTGGAGCGCTTCTACTTCACCACCCGGCGGCTCGAACAGTTGCTGATCCGTTCCTTCGAACGTCCCGGCGAATGGCACGAGACGCTGCGCCCCGAACCCCTGCCCCCCGAGGAGCGCTGAATGCACCGCACACAGGAGGAGTTATGACGATCGTCGCGATCGTGGCGGCCGTACTGCTGGCGAGCGCGGCCGTACTCACCGGATACCGCGTGCTGGCCGGACCCAGCACGCTGGACCGCGTCGTCGGGGTCGACTCGCTGGTCGGCATCACCGCCTCGGGCCTGGCGGTCTGGGCGGCGTACAGCAACGACGCCACCGTGCTGCCCGGCATCGTGGCGCTGGCCCTGGTCGGCTTCCTCGGTTCGGCCGCGGTCTCCCGCTTCCGCGTCCGGGATGACCGATGAGCTGGTTCGACACCGCCCTGCGCTGGTTCTCCTGCGTGCTGATCCTGCTCGGTTCGGTCTTCGCCCTGACCGCGGCCCTGGGCATCGTCCGTTTCCCGGATACCCTCTCGCGCATGCATGCCGCGACGAAACCGCAGGTCGTCGGCCTGATCCTGATCCTGACCGGTGCCGCGGTGCAGCTCCGCGGCCACGGCAACGTCTGGATGCTCGTCCTGGTCGGCCTGTTCACCCTGCTCACCGCCCCCGCCGTCGCCCACCTGATCGGCCGCACCGCCTACCGCGAACAACGCGGCCGCGACGGCCTGCTGCTGATCAACGAACTCGGCGACGAGGACACCGACTCCTGACGTCGAGCCGCGTCGGCGCGATTGGGGCCGGACCTAGCGCAGTCGAATTCGTTTGTCCCCGAATCAGATTCGGCCGCGACTGATCCAAGCGTGCACCGACCCGAACCCTCAGCGCGGCGGAGTGTCCTCCGGGAAATTCCGCCCACCCGGCCGACGCAGCCGCAGCCGCGCGGTCGACACCCGCAGCGGCGGCAACGCCGGACGCCGCCGAGTAGCCCGACGCTGCGCCCGCCGTTCGGCCGGTTTGTGATGCCAGGTCTCCGGCCGCGCGGCCACCCACCGGGCCGACCGCCATGCGAACGGTATGTGCACCAGATACACCACGACCAGCACGATCAACAGAATCAGCGGATACGTCACCAACGCCGCCGCGATCAACGCGACCAGCACCAGCAGCATCGCCGCGGCCTGCGGCGCCACCGACACCGACTTCATCGCCAACGTGGGCACCGTACTCACCGCCAGCAGCGCGGTGAACACCGTCCACACCGCGATCGCGGGCAGCGTATTCCACCAGCCGTTGCCGAACTGCTCATGCACCGCGACCGGCAGCAGCGCGGTCAACGCGGCCGCGGGCGCGGGTACGCCGGTGAAGTATTCGCGCTGCCAGTCCGGCCGGGTGTCGTCGTCCAGCAGCGTGTTGAACCGGGCCAGCCGCAGCACCAGGCTGACCGTGTAGATCAGCGCGATGATCCATCCGACGCTGTTCCGCTGCAGGAACGACACGTACAGCACCAGCGCGGGCGCGACGCCGAAGGAGATCGCGTCGGCCAGCGAGTCGAGTTCGGCGCCCATCTTGCTGGTGGCGTCGAGCAGCCGCGCGAGCCGCCCGTCGAGGGTGTCCAGGACCGCGGCGGCCCCGATCATCGCGAGCGCGACCTCGCGGGAGCCGTCCAGCGCGAATTTCACCGCCGAGAGTCCCGCGCACAGCGCCAGGATCGTCACGACGCTGGGCAGCAGTCGAACCGTTCTGCGTCGTCCCTGGACGATCGCGGCCTTCTCGATCATGACGCCAGTTCTGCCAGCACCGTCTCCCCGCCGATCGTGCGCTGTCCCGGCTCGACGAGCAGCTGGGTTCCGGCCGGGAAGTAGGTGTCCACGCGCGAGCCGAAGCGGATCAGCCCGTAGGTCTCGCCGATGCTGAGTTTGTCGCCGGCCTTGGCGTCGCAGATGATGCGCCGGGCCAGCAGGCCCGCGATCTGCACGACGGTGATCAGCTGCCCGTTCGCGGTCTCCACGACCATGGTGTTGCGCTCGTTCACCGAACTGGCCTCGGGCAGGTCGGCCGAGCGGAATTGTCCACGCCGATAAGCGATCTCGCGCACGATGCCGGAGACGGGCATGCGCTGCACGTGTACATCCAGCACCGACAGGAAGATGCTCACGCGCGGCACCTCGCCCTCGCCCAGATGCAGTTCGGCGGGCGGGACGGCGGTGTCGACCAGCGCGACCTCGCCGTCGGCGGGCGCGACCACGATGCCGGGCCGGTTCGGCGGCACCCGGTTCGGATGCCGGAAGAACGCGGCCGAGGCCACGGCCGCGCCGATGCTCACCCGGCGTACCCACTTGCGTCGCCGTGCCACCAGCGCCACCGCCAGCGGCGTCGCCACGAAGGGCAGACCGGCGGGGTGCAGCGGTGGGATCGCAGCGCGAACCAGGTCGGCGATGTGGCCGAGTCCGGATTGTTCGGGCGTGCCGGGCGGGGTGGGGCGGCGGGCCACGGGCTCCTCTTTCGTGCATGGGCAGGGGTGTCGCGGGTGCCGGTGACGTATTCGGTCCCGGACCGCGCTCACACCTTACGGGAACAGGTCCCTTCCAGGGCAGGCCGCAAACCGGCGGCGAACGGGACATAGTGGAATCGATTGTGACTTTCCTCAACCTGACGCTACAGTTCGGGATAATATGAGGGGGCCTCATGTCTACCGTTTTGCACCGGTTGTTCGAGGTCCGATGAAGGAAGCCGCGCAGGTACGCAGAGGAGAAGCACGATGGCTGCTCGACTCGCCCAGGTCGAAGGGGCAGAGCACACCGCGATGCTCGGGCTCGGCGTGTACCGCCCAGCTCGGGTCGTCACCAATGACGAGGTCGCCGGTCCGATCGATTCCAGCGACGAGTGGATCCGCACCCGTTCAGGCATCAAGACCAGGCGATTCGCCTCGGACGCGGAGACCATCGTCGAGATGAGCGCCGCCGCGGGCCGGGATGCGCTGGCCGCCGCGGGGATCACCGCGGATCAGGTGAACTGTGTCATCGTGGCGACGTCCACCTGGTTGCTGCTGACCCCGGCCGCCGCCCCGCAGGTCGCGACCCAGCTGGGCATGAATCATCCCGCGGCCTTCGACATCTCCGCCGGTTGCGCGGGCTTCTGTCACGCCATCGCGGTGGCCTCGGACCTGGTCAAGGGGGGTACCGCGAAATATGCGCTGGTGGTCGGCGTCGAGCGGCTGACCGACGCGGTGAATCCGACCGATCGCGGCACGGCCTTCCTGTTCGCCGACGGCGCGGGCGCGGTGGTGATCGGCCCGTCCGACGAGCCCGGTATCGGCCCGACGGTCTGGGGTTCGGACGGCACCCAGCATCGCGCGATCCGCCAGGACAAGGACTGGATGGAGTTCTTCAACGAGATCGACGCCAAGGGCGCCGACGCGGTGCGGCCCTATCTCGCGATGGAGGGCACTGCGGTATTCCGTTGGGCCGCACACTCTTTGAAGACCGTCTGCCTGGACGCGATCGCCAGCGCCGGACTCACCCCGGGCGATATCGACGCGATGGTCCCGCATCAGGCCAACGGCCGCATCATCGAGATCATGGCCCGCGAACTGAAACTGCCGCAGGACACCGCGCTGGCCAACGACATCGAGCACACCGGGAACACCTCGGCGGCCTCGATCCCGCTGGCCATGGAGGCGCTGCTGCGGTCGGGGGAGACCAAGCCCGGTACCGACGCGCTGCTCGTAGCCTTCGGAGCCGGTCTCTCCTACGCCGCCCAAGTCGTGAAACTACCCAACTGGCAGTAACTTTGGCCTCCGCTCCGCTCCGGCGGTTCGCGGCCCCCTGAGGCTCACCGGTCGGCCCCGTGTCGGGCACTCGTTCCTCGCACCCGCCACGCGTCCGACCGGCGAGCCGGGCCGCGAACATTGCTGTCGGCGTTCAACGGGGTCGGCGGAACCGAGCGGCTCAGCTGTCGGCGTTGCACGGTGGTCGGTATTGCTCAGCTCAGATTCCAGGTGACCGTGACGGTGAAGGTGACCGTCTGCGTCCCCGGCTCCAGCGGAATGCTCGACATCGCGGACTGCTTGTGCAACGTGGGCGCGGGCGTGGTGTCGCCACTGCTGGTCTCGTGAATGGTCCGTACTGTCCCCAGCTTCGACCCGGACAGCACCGCGTACTGCTCGGCACGGGATTTCGCGTCGGCGAAGGCGCGGGCGCGGGCGTCGGTGAGCAGCTTGGCGTTGTCGTCCAGCGCGAACGACACCGAATCGACCCGGGTGTCGTTACCTCCGGCCTGCGTCGCCGCGGTGAGGATGGCCGAGGCCTTGGTCAGATCGTGCACCGCGACGTGCACGGTGTTGCTGGAGCGATACCCGGTGATGACCTGATCGGCGCCGTACTGCGGTTGCACCGACACGTCGGTGGTGCGGATGTCCTCCCGCTTGGCTCCCGCGGTAACCATGGCGTCGATGACCGACTTGGCCCTGGTGCTCGCGGTCGAGATGGCCGAGGAAACGTCCGGTGCGGTCACCTCGACGCCGAGATCGGCGTTCAACGTGTCCGGCGTCCCCTGCACCTCGCCCGAACCGATCACGGTGACTTCCCGAGCGGGTGCGGGAGCCGAATCCGAACTCCCGCACCCCGACAGCAGGGCAACGGTTCCGGCGAGGGCGGCAACAGAGCCTGTGATTCGTCGCATCAACAGAACGTACGCGGAATCGGTTTGCCGCACAGTCGCTTCGCCCCGGTGTGGCGGCGGCGAACTCAGCTCTCGACGGCGGTCTTGATCTTGCTCAGCGTCTCGTTCATCCCCGCGACCAAGCCGCTCTCGAACTCCTGCTCGCCGCCGAGCAGGGCGTTGATCATGACCCGGACGGGTTTGGCGACACCGTCGGGGACCTCGCGACGCTCGGTCACGCGGGTGCCCGACGCGGTGGGTTCGAGGGTGTAGCTCCAGATCGTGCGGTTCTCGTTCATCCGGAACGAGAAAACGCGATCGGGTTCGAAACGCAGGATCCGCGAGGAGGTGGGGTAGTAGTACTTGTTGTGGTTGAGGTTCACCGTCCAGGTGCCCGCGCGTACGGTGCCCAGCGGGACCATTCGGATGGTGTCCGGACTGAATTCCGGCATCCGCTTCAGATCACTCAGCACCGCCCAGACCCGCTCCGGCGGCGCGGCGATCTCGATGGTGGCTTCCAGGGGGTTCGGCAACGTCGCCTCCGGTGTGTGTGACGGTTGGTACTTCACAATCTTATCCAGCGTGTCGTCGCGCACATCCGGTGAGCCGGGTCACTCTCGGGTTGAAGATCAACTGGATCACATTCCGATGTGAAGACTGTCCCAACCTGTAATAACGGACGCACAATGGCAGATAGAGATAACGGCAGGCAACGAAGCAACCGACTGGAGTACGTCCCGTCCCATGTGAGGTGATCGGCCGTGAATTTGCGTACGCTGCTGCACCGGCAGGCGGATTCGGTTCCGCTGCTTCCGGTTTCCGAGACCGAACACATCCCCCTTCCCCGACTGCACGGTAAACGGGCGCGCGCCGCGGCCGAGGAACGCCTCGAGCGACTGCTCACCCCGACCGAGCGGGATATCGTCGAACACCGCGAGCCGCACGGATCGTGACCATTCCCGGCCCTGGACGAACCGGAGCCGCCGCATACCCCACCCTCGCCCGGACCGGTTTCCGGGCGCGTACTGCCGTCAGCGAACGCGATACGCGGTACTTGCGTATACCGCCCATACTTGTCAGGTGACTTCACCAGCTTCGGCGAAACCCGCGATCCTCAGCGTCGACGACGATCCGGGCGTCTCCCGCTCGGTCGTGCGTGATCTGCGGCGGCGGTACGGCGCGGACTACCGGATTCTGCGCGCCGAATCGGGTGCGTCGGCCCTGGAGGCGCTGCGCGAGCTGAAGCTGCGCGGCCAGCCTGTCGCGGTGCTGATCGCCGACTACCGGATGCCGGGGATGGACGGCATCGAATTCCTGGAGCAGGCCATGGACCTGCACCCGTACGCCCGGCGCGTGCTGCTGACCGCGTATGCCGACACCAATGCCGCCATCGAGGCGATCAATGTGGTGGATCTGGACCACTATCTGCTCAAGCCGTGGGATCCGCCGGAGGAGAAACTGTATCCGGTGATCGACGCGCTGCTCGAGGCGTGGCGCAGCGATGCACATCGGCCGGTGCACGAGACGAAGGTGGTCGGGCACCGCTGGTCCGCGCGCAGTTCCCAGGTGCGGGAATTCCTGGCCCGCAATCAACTTCCGTACCGCTGGTATCTGGCCGACGAGCCGGAGGGTTCGCGGCTGTTGCAGGCGGCGGGCGCGTCCGCGGACAACTGCCCGGTCGTCATCGATGCGGCCGGGAAGGCGCTGCTGGCCCCCTCGGACAGTGAATTGGCCGCGAGCGTCGGGCTCAATACCGATCCGACCGGCGAATTCTACGATCTGATCGTGATCGGCGGCGGTCCGGCCGGACTCGGCGCCGCGGTCTACGGCGCGTCCGAGGGATTGCGCACGGTGCTGGTCGAACGCACCGCGACCGGTGGTCAGGCGGGGCAGAGTTCGCGCATCGAGAACTATCTCGGATTCCCGGACGGGCTGTCCGGCGCGCAATTGGCCGACCGCGCCCGGCGGCAGGCCGTCAAATTCGGGGCCGAACTCATCACCGCCCGCGAAGTGGTCGGCCTGGAGGTGTGCGGTTCGGCGCGGGTGGTGAATTTCGACGACGGCAGTTCCATTTCCGCGCATTCGGTACTGATCGCGACGGGCGTCAACTACCGGCATCATCCCGCGCCGGGCGTGGACGAATTCACCGGGCGCGGAGTCTATTACGGTTCCGCGATGACCGAGGCCGCGGACTGCGCCGACCGCGATGTCTACATCGTGGGCGGGGCGAATTCGGCCGGACAGGCCGCGGTATTCCTGTCCCGGCACGCCTGCACCGTGCACATCCTGATTCGTGCGGATTCGCTGGAGAAATCCATGTCGCACTATCTGATTCAGCAGATCGAGCAGATCGGCAATATCGTCGTGCACCCCTGCACCGAGGTCGTCGCGGCCGACGGTGACGGTCACCTGGAACGACTCGTGTTGCGCAACAATGCGACCGGCACGGAGGACAAGGTGGACGCCGAGCGGTTGTTCCTGTTCATCGGGGCCGCGCCGGAGACCGACTGGCTGGACGCGATCGTCACCCGGGACGCCGCCGGATACGTGCTGGCCGGGCCGGATCTGATGGTGGACGGCAACCGCCCGTCCGGCTGGGAGCTGCCGCGCCCGCCGCATCATCTCGAGACCAGCGTGCCCGGCGTGTTCGTGGCCGGTGACGTGCGTTCCGAATCGGCCAAACGCGTCGCGTCGGCCGTGGGTGAGGGCGCGATGGCGGTCATGCTGGTCCACCGATACATCGCCAAGCAGTAACGGCCGAAGCAGTAAGGAGAGGTGTGCGTCGTGTCCGACAATGCCGAGAGCACCGAATTGATCTGCGATCCACACGAATTGCGGACCCTGTTCCTGTTCGAGAAGCTCGACGACGACCAGCTGGCCTGGCTGTGCCGCGACGGCCGGATGGAGAACTTCGAACCCGGCCTGGTCTTCCGCGAGGGTGAGCCCGCGACCTGCTTCTATGTGCTGATGGAGGGCGAGGTCGTGCTGACCAAGCAGTCCGGCGGCGAGGAGATCGAGCTGGTGCGCACCCGCCACCGCGGTTCGTACGCCGGGGCGTGGACCGCCTACATGCAGGACAAGATCGATCAGAACTACTCCGGGTCGTTCTACGTCACCGAGCCCTCGCGCTTCTACGTGCTCGAGGCGGCGGTCTTCGCGCGGATGATGCAGGAATGGTTCCCGATGGCCCTGCACCTGCTCGAGGGCGTGTTCTTCGGCAACCGGAACAGCAACGAGATCATCGGCCAGCGGGAGCGGCTGCTCGCGTTGGGTTCGCTGTCGGCGGGCCTGACGCACGAGCTGAACAATCCCGCGTCCGCGGCCGTGCGGGCCACCTCGGCGCTGCGTGATCGGGTCGCGGGGATGCGGCACAAGCTGAAGATGATGGCGCACGGCAAGTTCTCCACCGAAACGCTGGAGGCCCTGGTCCAGTTGCAGGAGGAGGCCGCCACCCAGGTCGCCAAGGCCCCCACGCTGACCCCGCTCGAGACCGCCGACCGCGAGGACGAACTCGGCGACTGGCTCGACGAGCACGGCATCGCCAACGGCTGGGACATCGCCCCGACGTTCGTGCAGGCGGGTTTCGACGTCGACTGGCTCGAACGGGTGGCCGGAACGTTGGAGGGTTGCGGCACAAACGTTTTCGAGGGCGCGATCCGCTGGCTGAACTACACGGTCGAGACCGAACTGCTGATGAACGAGATCACCGATTCGACCACGCGGGTGTCCTCGCTGGTGAACGCGGCCAAACAGTATTCGCAGATGGATCGCGCGCCGTTCCAGGTGGTCGACATCCACGAACTGCTCAAGAGCACGCTGGTGATGCTGGCCCGCAAGATCGGCGACGACATCACCGTGGTCAAGGACTTCGACCGCACCCTGCCGCAGGTCCCTTGTTACGCAGCGGAATTGAATCAGGTGTGGACGAACCTGATCGACAACGCGGTCGGCGCGATGCAGGGCCGCGGCACCCTGACCGTCCGCACCTACCGCGAGAACGACTGTGCGGTGGTGGAAATCGGCGACACCGGCCCGGGCGTGCCCGCCGAACTGCGGCACCGGATCTTCGAACCGTTCTTCACCACCAAGCCCGTCGGCGAGGGAACCGGTCTGGGACTGGACATCTCGTTCCGCATCGTGGCCAAGAAGCACGGCGGCGACATTCGGGTGGAGTCGGTGCCGGGCGACACCCGCTTCATCGTCCGGCTGCCGCTGGATCCGCCGAACCGCCCCGCCGATATTCTCGAATCGTCGGGAGACCCTGTCGCGCAATCGAATCTCGGAGGTGAGTGATGGCCGAATCCATCGAGGGTATCGACGCGTCCGTACCGCCCAGCGGCCCCGGCTGCGTGGAATGCGAAGCGGCCCAGGGCTGGTGGGTCCATCTGCGCCGCTGCGCCGCCTGCGGCCACGTCGGCTGTTGCGACAGTTCCCCCGCCCAGCACGCCAGCAAGCACTTCGCCGCCACCGGCCACCCCTACATCCAGAGCTTCGAACCCGGCGAGGACTGGTTCTGGGATTTCCGCACCGACGAAATGTTCTCCGAGGGCCCCACCCTCACCCCGCCGTCCCACCACCCCACCAGCCAAACCGTCCCGGGCCCCCGTGACCGAGTCCCCACCGACTGGCAGAACCACGTCCACTGATCGGTTTCCGGAACACGCAGCGTCAGTCTCCGAAATCGCCAGCTCCAGGCCCACCGAGTTCCGCCAGCTCCGAATAACGCCGACTGCAAGGGTCGGGGCCCGGCTCGATTCTGGACTGACGGAGCGGGGGAGCGAAGCGGAGGAGCGGAGGAGGGAAGAATCGAGCCTTCGCCGGGCCCCGACCCCGCCGGAGCGGAGCGGAGGCCAAAGACACAGTCCCGCCGGAGCGGAGCGGAGGCAGAAGATACAGTTGCGGGCGCGCCGGGGACCGGCGTTACCGACCATCTGGGATTACGTGTAGATGAAACGACTTTCGGTGATCGTTGCTCGTGGGGCGGCGGTCGTGGCCCTCGGTGCGTTGACGACGGGACTCGCCGCATGCGGTGGGCACCAGGACAATTCGGCCGGTTCGGCGTCGGCGTCGGCGACGAGTGCCACCGCCGCGGCGGTCGCGAGCAGTGCCGCGGCGGCTCCCAGCAGCGCCGCGACCAGCAGTGCGGCCGCGTCGAGCGCGGCGGTCGACTCGAAGCTGGGCCCGGCCTCCCGCACCACGTGCGCCACCTTCAAGAACATGAGCATCGAGGACGAGACGTCCTTGGTGAAGAAGGTGCTCGCGGAGAATCCGGGTTCGCGGTTGCAGGGCAGCCCGAACGTCGCACTGGGCACCGCGAAGCTGGTCTGTCTGGCGTCGAGTGAGCAGAACAAGCCCATCGCGGTCGCCATCGGCGTCGCCCAGCAGTGACCGGTGGAGCTCGGCGGTAACCGTTCGTTCAGGGTTCGATAAGCGCCGCGCCGCATCGTGATCGCATGGACGGCGACAGCGGCGGCACCCGATCGGCACGAGACCCCTTGTGGAGCACCGTGATCGGAGTGATCCGATGATGGTGATGCCACTGCGGGACGTCTGCGGGAGTGTGCGGCCGTACACCAGCGCCGCAGCGCGACGTCGCCCCGCTCGCGGTGCGCGCATCGCTGCCGGGCGACGCTGGTGGGGTGCGCGATCGCCGATTCCGCGCCATCACCCGGACCCGGATCGAGCGGTGCATCGTCCGCGCCTGTTCGCCCTCGCCTATCGCCTGCTCGGAGCGGCGAGCGCGGCCGAGGACACGGTGCGCGAGGCCGTCGAGCGTTGTGCGTTCACCGATCCGCTCACCGCCGCCACCGTCGAGGCCCGGCTGACCGCCGAGGTGGTCAACCTGTGCCGGACCCGCCTGGACGTCGAACGGGCGCGTCGCGGCGAAACCTGGCTACCCGAACCGGTGCCGACCGCCCACGGCGAACTGGGCCCACTGGATTCGGCAGCACAGCGCGATTTGATCTCCCTGTCGACTTTGACTCTGCTGGAACAACTTTCACCATCCGAACGCGCGGTCTTCGTCCTGCGTGAGGCATTCGAATACGCGCACCGCGAGATCGCGGACATCCTCGACATCCCCGAAGCCGAATCGCAACAGCTGTACCGAATCGCGCGGAAGTGCTTGCACGACAATCGGATTCGCCCGCGCCCCGCGACCGAGATCGGCCCGGTATCCGAGCGATTCCTGCTGGCGGCCCGCGCAGGCGACCACACCACCGTGCACCAGTTGCTCAGCGCCGACGCGATCGCGATATCGGACGATGCCACCGCACATTCGGCGGGGCGTGACCAGGTCGAGCCCTACCTACTCGAGCTACTAACCAAGCGCCGCCCCGGCACATCGATCTCCCTGGAGGAGATCAACGGCGTCCCCGCCGCCGTCGCACGATCCGGCCGAACCGTGCTGCTGGTCGCGGTACCGGAGATCATCCGCGACCAGGTATCAGCCGTCCGAATCATGACCACCCCGGACAAACTCACCTATCTCGCGCGCGGTGATGGAAGTACACGCGGTGATGGGAAGATCTGACTCCCCTCATCCGCGCTCAACCGACGTCCGTGATCAGCGGAAATACCCCTGGAACAGAATGCTCGCGACATGCGTGGCCGTCTCCCGCCCGACCTGATCACCGTTCTTCACCGTCGCGGTATCCCCGGTGATCGCCACGGTGAAACGCTCGTTCGGCCCGACGAACCCGACGGAGTTGTCCAGCCACGAACCGTCCGGATTATCGGGTGACCAGCCGTCCTTGTTGCCGGGCTGCGCGGCCGGTCCCGCACCCCACACACCCCACTGCTGCACCGCGCCCACCGATCGCATCTCGCGCACCAGATACGCCCGGTCGGCCGGATTCAGTTGCGCCAGTGCGGCATTCATCAACCGATCCAGATCCGCGGCGGTGGTCCGCATCCAGCCCCAATACGGTTGCGCGTCACGGAATTTCGACGCCGTCATGCCGAAACGTCCCAGATCCCGCGCGAAACTCGCACCGCCGTAACGCTTCCACAGCGCGTCGGCTGCGTCGTCGTCGCTGACGTTCAGCATGCGATGCATCAGATCGCGGTCCGACGCGGACAGTGTGATGGCCCCGGATTCGTTGCGTAGCAACAGACTCGCGACCATCTCCAGCTTCTCGGTCGACTCGGCCCACACCAGGCGGTTCGCGTTGCCGTTCTGCCAGATCGCACCGGTCTGCCGGTCGAACACGACGATTCCGGTGGTCCCGGGCCGGGTCTTGGCGTAGGCGTCGGCGGCGGTCGCGCGGGTCACCAGCGCGGGATCGAGGGCCGGCGCCTGGGCCGACGTCGTCGGCATGTGCAGCGCGAATGTTGCCACCACGGCCGTGGCGACGGCGGCCGAGCGTCGAAATGCGGACATATCTACCTGTCGACGAGGTTCATTGTTGCTTCTGCCTTCTGCAGGGTATTGGCCGTTCCTGGGAATCACACCCATCGGCGGCCGGTTGTCGCGAATGCGTCGTCAACTTTTGGTTGACGATATCGCGTTGGTCAACCTAAAGTTGACGCATGACCGAGAAGATACGCCTCGACGATCTGATCGAAGGCATCAAACGCGCCCGTCCCGACGACGTCCTGGAACAACTGTCCGACGCGGTCGTCACCGCCGGACACCTGAGCGATGTGGCCGACCACCTGATCGGGCACTTCGTGGATCAGGCCCGCCGCTCCGGCGCCTCGTGGACCGACATCGGCCGCAGCATGGGCGTCACCAAGCAGGCCGCGCAGAAACGTTTCGTCCCCAAACCC
The DNA here is from genome assembly GCF_009604405.1 of Nocardia macrotermitis. Lineage (GTDB taxonomy): Bacteria > Actinomycetota > Actinomycetes > Mycobacteriales > Mycobacteriaceae > Nocardia > Nocardia macrotermitis. Next base: position 4,327 of record NZ_WEGK01000023.1, on the reverse strand, counting down.
GCCGATGCGGCCGCCATGGACCCCAACGCCGGTTTCGCGCGCTTCACCGAACGCGCGCGCAAGGTCGTGGTCGTCTCGCAGGAGGAGGCCCGCCGCGCCGCCAGCGTCGAGATCCAACTCGAACACCTCGTGCTCGGCCTGATCGCCCTGCCGGAATCCTTCGCCGCGCACGCGATCGTCGCGAACGGCGTCACCCTGGACGCGGTGCGCCGGGTCGCCGAGGCCGCCCTGCCCGCGGGGCGGCCCGAGGATGTCCCCGCCCTCATCCCCTTCAACGCCCAGGCTCGCAAGGCCCTGGAACTGACCTACCGCGAAGCACTTCGCCTGGGGCACAACTACATCGGCACCGAACATATCCTGCTGGCCCTGCTCGAACTCGAGGACGGCAGCGGCCTGCTGTCCGGCCTGGGCCTGGGCAAGGCAGAGGTGGAGAAGGACATCTCCGCGCAACTCGCCCAGTTCGCACCCCCACCCGGCCACGAGCCGCCGCCCGCACACCAGCCCCCGCCGCCCGGTGGTCAGGTCCCGCCGGTTCCGCCCGGCGGTCAGATCCCGCCCGCGCACTTCGCGCCACCCGGACATCAGCCGCCGCCCCCGCCCGGACTGCCCCGGACCCCCGGACTGCCCCGGACCCCCGGCCAGTCCATGCCTCCGCAGCCGCCCGCGCCCCCGCAACCCCCGGTTCCGCCGCAAGCTTGAATACCGATGAATACGAGAAGGGCCCGTTCACTCGAACGGGCCCTTCCTCGCGCTCGGGACTCAGCTGGGCGTGCGAGCGACAGCGAATACACGCCGGAACGGCAACCACGTCGTCCCGTCGGCCTGCCGCGGATAAGCCTCCCGCAACAAAGGCGCCAACTCCCCGACGAACCGATCCCACCCACTGTCGTCGAGCACATCCCGCACCGGCCGCAACGCCGTCCCCGAAACCCACTTCAACACCGGATCCTCCCCGGTGAGACGCTGCAAATACGTTGTCTCCCAAGCATCTACGGCGCATCCGGCCGCGGCCAGCACGGTCGCGTACCCGGTCGGATCCAGCACGTTGCGCGGTTGCAGCAGCCCCGCGGGTTCGAGCTGCTCGCGCCACTCGTCGCGGGCGGCGAGCTCCCGGATGGACCGATGCGAGGGCGCGTCGAAATTACCGGGCACCTGGATCGCCAGCCACGCGCTGGGCGGCAGTTTGCGGGCCCACTCGTCGAGCAGCGCCGGATGTCCGGGCACCCACTGCAACACCGCGTTGGACACCACCACGTCGGTATCGGGTTCGGGAGCCCAGTCCCGCACATCGAGCAGGGTCGCGTGCACGCCGCGCGCCCGCGCGGCGGCGACCATCTCGGGCGAGGAGTCCGACGCCTCGACGATCGCCTCGGGCCAGCGCTGCGACAGCACCGAGGTCAGATGTCCGGGACCGCAGCCCAGATCGGTGACGCGCCGGGGCTGTTCGGCGCCGATCCGGGCGAGCAGTTCGTAGAAGGGACGGGAGCGGTGGTCGTCGAAGGCCAGATACTGCTGGGGATCCCACATGGGCGGCTCCTGACGTCGCTGTTATCGGCAATGATATCGCTTAACCAAACCGTACGTCCGTACTTTATAAGCCGAAGTGCGCTTGCGCAACAGGTGTCCGGATAGGATGTGCCCATGGCGGATGACACCGATTCCGACCTGATCGCCGGGGAACTACGGGTTGACCTGCTGCGAGCGCTCTCCTATGTGGAGACCGAGTCGGGTCCGGACGGCAGTTACATCGTCAACGGGGATCTCCCGCCCGAGGTGGCGCCCCCTTTCATCCGCGCCATCATGCGCATCGAGGCTGAACTCCTGCTGCACGACGCCCGTCAGGTCACCGTCGACCGCGGCGAACCGCGCACCCCCGAGGAGCGTCGCGCCGACGCCTTCCTGGCCCTGGCGCTGCGCGTCACGGACACCTGATTCCGCCCTCCCGAACCGCCCTCGCCAACCTTGCACTCGGTACCTACGAGTGCTAAAAAGGGATCTGGCACTCCTAACCAATGAGTGCCAGGTCGGGATGGTGAGGCCGAGACACTCGGTCGTCCGTCGCGGGCACCGAACCTGGCCAGATCGTGTCAATCCCTGATCTGGAGGATTTCAACAACGCCATGGCCAAGACAATTGCTTACGACGAAGAGGCCCGCCGCGGCCTCGAGCGCGGCCTGAACAGCCTCGCCGACGCCGTCAAGGTGACGCTGGGCCCCAAGGGTCGCAACGTCGTCCTGGAGAAGAAGTGGGGCGCCCCCACGATCACCAACGATGGTGTGTCCATCGCCAAGGAGATCGAGCTCGAGGACCCGTACGAGAAGATCGGCGCCGAGCTGGTCAAGGAAGTCGCCAAGAAGACCGACGACGTCGCGGGCGACGGCACCACCACCGCGACCGTGCTGGCGCAGGCGCTGGTGCGCGAGGGTCTGCGCAACGTCGCGGCCGGCGCGAACCCGCTGGGCCTCAAGCGCGGCATCGAGAAGGCCGTCGAGGCTGTCACCGGTCGTCTCCTGGCTTCGGCCAAGGAGGTCGAGACCAAGGAGCAGATCGCTGCCACCGCCGCCATCTCCGCCGGCGACGCGTCCATCGGTGAGCTGATCGCCGAGGCCATGGACAAGGTCGGCAAGGAAGGCGTCATCACCGTCGAGGAGAGCAACACCTTCGGGCTCCAGCTGGAGCTGACCGAGGGTATGCGCTTCGACAAGGGCTACATCTCGGGCTACTTCGTCACCGACCCGGAGCGTCAGGAAGCGGTCCTCGAGGACCCGTACATCCTGCTGGTCGGCTCGAAGATCTCGACCGTCAAGGACCTGCTGCCGCTGCTGGAGAAGGTCATCCAGGCCGGCAAGCCGCTGCTGATCATCGCGGAAGACGTCGAGGGCGAAGCGCTTTCGACCCTGGTCGTGAACAAGATCCGCGGCACCTTCAAGTCCGTCGCCGTCAAGGCCCCGGGCTTCGGTGACCGTCGCAAGGCGCAGCTGGCCGACATCGCCATCCTCACCGGTGGCGAGGTCATCAGCGAAGAGGTCGGCCTCTCGCTCGAGACCGCGACCGTCGACCTGCTGGGCACCGCCCGCAAGGTCGTCATCACCAAGGACGAGACCACGATCGTGGACGGTGCCGGCGATGCCGACGCCATCCAGGGCCGCGTCGCGCAGATCCGCACCGAGATCGAGAACTCGGATTCGGACTACGACCGCGAGAAGCTGCAGGAGCGCCTGGCCAAGCTGGCCGGCGGTGTTGCGGTGATCAAGGCCGGCGCCGCCACCGAGGTGGAGCTCAAGGAGCGCAAGCACCGCATCGAAGATGCCGTGCGCAACGCCAAGGCCGCCGTCGAGGAGGGCATCGTCCCCGGTGGTGGTGTGGCCCTGCTGCAGTCCGCTCCCGCCCTGGACGACCTGAAGCTCGAGGGTGACGAGGCCACCGGCGCGAACATCGTTCGCGTCGCGCTGGGCGCGCCGCTGAAGCAGATCGCGTTCAACGCGGGCCTGGAGCCCGGCGTGGTGGCCGAGAAGGTCTCCAACCTGCCCACCGGCCAGGGCCTCAACGCCGACTCCGGCGTCTACGAGGACCTGCTGGCGGCCGGCGTTGCCGACCCGGTCAAGGTGACTCGTTCGGCGCTGCAGAACGCGGCCTCGATCGCGGCCCTGTTCCTCACCACCGAGGCCGTCGTGGCCGACAAGCCGGAGAAGGCCGCCGCTCCCGCGGGCGACCCGACCGGTGGCATGGGTGGCATGGACTTCTGAGTCCTGCCTCTCGGCAACCCATTTCGCACCGGTAGCCGGTCCGCTCTCACGAGCGGGCCGGCTACCGGTGTTTTGTGGGGGCGTCGCCGAGAATCCGTCCGACAATCCTCGCGACAATGCGGTCGCCGATGCCGTCCGTTCACGAAGCGTATTCGCGCGGTTAGGCCGGATGACCAGGCGATTTGACATTGAAACAGCCTGCCGCGTAACTTATTCCAGGTCAGAGCGACACGGACACCGACCCGGGCCCCAGCGGCCAGGGAAACGAGGTAGGACGAGGAGCGCCTGGCTCTCACACTAGCTCGACCGAGACCCCGATTTGGATCGGGATCGAGGGTTGCGCTAAGCTTGAAAAGTTGCCTCACCGATCGACCGGGATAAATTCCCGCGAGATGGTGTGTGCGTGTGTTCTTTGAGAACTCAATAGTGTGTCGATGAATGTCAGTGCCAATTATTTTATTGGTTCCGGCCTCTTGCACCCCCGTGTGGGAGTGTCGGACATTTAGTCAGCAAATACTTTTGCTGGTGTTTGATTTTTTGCCATGGTTTTCGGACTCTGGTTAATTCTTCCGATTAGCCCT